>NZ_MCUN01000001.1 GCF_002873455.1 Vibrio splendidus
AACTAGACGCTGAACCTCAAGCAGAAACGGCACCGCAAATTGAAACTACGGAACAAGCTGAAGTTCTAGGACAAGAAGATGAGTTCTCGTTTGATGACTTCGAACTGCCAGAGTTTGGTGAAGAAGACGCATTGGCGGAAGTCGTTAGTGAGCCTGATGAAGCTCAATTAGAGCAAGATCTCGCTCCTGAGGCAGAAAAGTTTGAGTTCGATGAGCTTGATCTTCCTGAATATGACGAAGAAAGCGCAAAAGCAGACTCTGTTTTAGATGATATTGAGCAAAGCAGCGCAGAGCCAGTAGCGGAAGAAGAAGGCGTCGAGTTCGATGAGCTTGATTTGCCTGAATACGGTGAAGACGAAGCCATCTCAGATGCATTTGCAGAGAAGCCGACACCACTGACTTCTTTTAGTCCTCAAGGTGAAGAGCAAGATGCGTTGCATGATTTGTTCTCAAACCCGCAAAGCTTTAGTCACGCTGACGACTTCTCCGATACAGAGGGTTTCTCGGACGAAGCAGGGTTCTCAGATGCAGAAGAACCTGAACTGGCAGCGTTCGCACAACCAGATGATACACCGAGTTCATCTTCAGGATTAAATTCAACGCCTTTAGAATCAAACTCAGCACCTACAGCGGTTCAAGACGAACCACTAGAAGGCTTTGACGATTTTGATGAAACAGCATTGGCTGAGTTGCTCTCAGAAGATGTACAAGACTCAGTCGACAATATGTTTGAGAAGCCATTAGATGCAACGTCGATTGACAGTGCAGGGCTCGATATCGATGCGATGCTTGAAGTTGGCGGTGAAGATTGGAAAGGCTTTAACTTAGCTCCAGAGCAGCAATCAAGCATGCACAATGGTGTTCCTGACGATCAACAAGAGATTTGGGCATCGGCTGAAAAACAAGCTGAACCTAAAATTAAAGAAGAGAATTGGGGTCAACAAGATAACCTAACAGAGTCAGGCAACAGTCGTGATAAGCAATACATGACGATTGACGAATTGATGGCTCAAGTAGAGCAAGAAGGCGAAGAAGCCATTAATCCAGATGATGAAGAGTTGAAGCTGGATGTTGGCCTCAATGAATTCCCTGATGTTATCGGTGATATCGGCAACTATGATGTCGACAACAATGCAGAAGCTGCTGGCAAGCTCGATTTGGCTAAAATCTATATCGAGATGAGTGATTCGCAAGGTGCAATTAAGCTTCTAGAAGAGGCGATAGTTGACGGGAGCGATGATATTCGTCGAGAGGCAAAGAATCTTATCGATACGTTAAACGGCCGATAAATTTAAAAATCATAAAGGGTAGCGTTGGCTACCCTTTATTTTTGGACGAGCCTAAGCGCCTTTGTTTTATTTAGCTTCTTAAACCGCCGTCTAGGGCGGTAGTGATTGTTTATTGCATTTTTAGCCCCATCGTATTTGGGCTAAAACTCATTTCCGTATATACTTCTCGCCCATTTTCAAAGAGAACAAAAACATGAAAATTGCTTTAGGTATTGAATATAACGGTACCCACTACTTTGGTTGGCAGCGCCAACGAGACGTGAAAAGTGTCCAAGAAGAATTGGAAAAGGCTCTTTCAGTTGTCGCGAATCATCCTGTAGAGGTTATGTGCGCGGGTCGTACAGATGCCGGTGTTCACGGTACGGGACAAGTCGTTCACTTTGAAACTAATGTCGATCGTAAAATGGTGGCATGGACAATGGGCGCAAATGCCAACATGCCAAAAGATATAGCGGTTCGTTGGGCAACAGAAGTGAATGAGGATTTTCATGCTCGTTTCTCAGCAACTGCACGCCGTTACCGCTACATCATCTTTAACCATGCACTACGCCCAGGCATTCTGAATTCGGGCGTGAGCCATTACCATGGTCATCTTGATGAGAAAAAGATGCATGAAGCGGGTCAGTACTTGTTAGGCGAGAACGACTTCACTTCATTCAGAGCGACACATTGTCAATCTCGTAGTCCATGGAGAAACATGATTCACTTAAATGTGACTCGTCATGGACACTACATTGTGATTGATATTAAAGCGAATGCGTTTGTTCACCATATGGTGAGGAATATTACGGGTAGCCTTATTGCAGTAGGTAAAGGTGAGCAGAAACCAGAGTGGATCCAGTGGCTTTTAGAGGCTAAAGATCGAAAAGTAGCCGGCGCAACTGCAAAAGCGGAAGGTTTGTATCTGGTAGATGTTGATTATCCTGAACATTTTGAGTTACCACGAGAGCCTATTGGTCCTCTATTTTTGCCGGATAATTTGAACTAAATGTGAGACTTAGGTTCAAAAATCATTACGGTTTAGTGCGTAAAATAGTCCCAGAAAATAGGTACAACCAGTTTTTTATCTACAGTCGCTGTTTTATGTGCTTTAATTCCCACGCATAATTCCCAAATTTATTTCTTTCGCAATCAAGCGGAGGAATCGAAACAAAAAGGTCTTCCATGAGTTGGCTTGAAAAGATTTTAGAAAAAAGCAACATCGTAACATCTCGTAAAGCGTCTATCCCTGAGGGTGTTTGGACTAAATGTACTTCTTGTGAGCAGGTTCTCTACCATGCTGAACTAGAGCGTAACCTAGAAGTGTGTCCAAAATGTGACCATCACATGCGCATGAAAGCACGTCGCCGTCTGGATACCTTCCTAGACAAAGGTGAGCGTGTTGAACTAGGTGCTGATCTTGAGCCACAAGATAAGCTGAAGTTTAAAGACTCTAAGCGTTACAAAGAACGTATTTCTGTTGCTCAAAAGAACAGTGGTGAAACAGACGCATTAGTTGCAATGAAAGGCGAACTGCTTGGTTTGCCTATCGTAGCGTGTGCTTTTGAATTCTCATTCATGGGCGGCTCAATGGGTTCTGTTGTTGGTGCTCGTTTTGTTAAAGCGGTAGATGCGGCGATTGAGAACAACTGTGGTTTAGTTTGTTTCTCTGCAAGTGGTGGTGCACGTATGCAAGAGGCGCTTATGTCTCTAATGCAAATGGCAAAAACCAGTGCTGCTCTAGAGCGTTTATCTGCGAAAGGTCTACCTTTTGTTTCAGTCATGACTGATCCAACAATGGGTGGTGTTTCTGCAAGTTTGGCCATGCTTGGTGATATCAACATTGGTGAGCCAAAAGCACTTATCGGTTTTGCCGGACGTCGTGTAATCGAACAAACTGTACGTGAAGACCTTCCAGAAGGTTTCCAACGCAGTGAGTTCCTTTTAGACCATGGTGCTATCGACATGATCGTTGACCGTCGTGAGATGCGCCAGCGCGTTGCAAGCCTTGTTGCTAAAATGACCAACCAGCCTTCACCATTAGTAGTTTCTGTGAACGATTCACCGAATGAAGCTACTTATGAAGTACCAGAAGCGCCAGAAAAAGGGTAAAGTACCTTCTAACAAACCAACTTAATTATGGTTATGAGTTAGATGAGTCAACAACCTATTCCTCAAGCCACATCCTCTTTGGAGATGTGGCTTGATTATTTATCAAACATCCACACAAGCGCTATTGATCTTGGATTAGACCGAGTTCAGGCCGTCGCCTCTAAGGCAAACCTCACTAAACCTGCTCAACATGTTATTACTGTTGCTGGAACCAATGGCAAAGGCTCAACATGTGCACTGATGGAAGCTATTCTATTGGATGCTGGTTACTCAGTTGGTGTTTACAGCTCTCCTCACTTAATTCGCTATAACGAACGTGTTCGTATCAACGGCCAAGATCTATCTGATGAAAAAATGGCTCAGTCTTTCGATTTCATTGAGAAAGAACGCGGCGAAATCAGCCTTAGCTTTTTTGAATATGGCACTTTAGCGGCGTTACGAGCATTTCAAACCGAAGCGGTTGACGTTGTATTGTTAGAAGTGGGTCTAGGCGGACGTTTAGACGCGACCAATATCGTTGAGCATGATGTTTCTGTGATTACCAGTTTGGCTGTCGACCATGTTGATTGGCTAGGTGATGACATCAATGTGATTGGTTTTGAGAAAGCAGGTATTTATCGTAGCGGTAAGCCGGCTATCTGTGGTCAACCTAAACCACCGGCTACCGTTGCTGCGCACGCTGACGACATAAAGGCTGAGTTCTATCAAGTGGGTATTCAATACACTTACGATGTGGACGGCGATACGTGGAACTGGCGCAGTGGTGCATTCCAACTAGAATCACTGCCTATTCCAAGCCTGCCGTTACCGAACGCAGCAACAGCATTGATGGCATTGGGTACTTCAGAACTTAGCATTAGCGATGTGAACGTAGTTAATGGTATGAAGAACGCACAGCTTCCTGGGCGTATGCAGCAAATTAGCGAGCAACCCGTGATTGTGCTTGATGTTGCGCACAACCCGCATTCGGCTGAATACTTTGCGCAGCAAGTAACGAAGAAGTATGCAGGTAAAAATTTACACGTTGTAGTCGCGATGCTTCACGACAAAGATATCCCTGCGACATTGGAAGTATTAGCACCAATCGCAACTCATTGGTACCCAGCATCACTGAATGGCCCACGAGCCGCGACAGCCGCTGAATTGTGTCAAAGCTTACCTCAAGACGTAGAGCAGTATTCAAACCCTGTAGCAGCGTTTGAAGCGGCTATAGCTTCTGTTAAAGGTGACGATGTTGTACTGGTGGTCGGTTCTTTCCATACTGTGGGTGAAGTATTGGAGCATTGGCAGAAAAAAGGAAACTAAATGGCAAGTAAATTCCAAAGCCGATTAGTCGGCACCATCATTTTAGTGGCCATTGGCGTGATTGTATTACCCGATGTGCTGGATGGTAAGAAGCTCCATTATAAAGAAGAGTTTGCAAGCATTCCGATTAAGCCAGAGCTTGATAGTAATGTAGAAGTTTTTGAAGTACTCGATCCCGTTGAAGATCAAATAGCGCTACCGGACTCTCCGGTTGAGCAAGTGGTTGAAAGTGGTGTTGGTGATAATTCAGATACGCAAACCGCGTCTGCTTCAAACAATAAAGAAGCTGACAAAGTGGCTGTGGTGGTGAAGCCTGTACCAGAAAAAAATGAATACCAAGACAGTGCTTGGATCATTCAATTGATGGCTTTGAAGAATGCTGACAACGCAAAAAATGTTGTTAAGGATTTACAAAAGCGTGGTTATCAAGCTCACACCAAGCAAGAAAAAACATTTACGCGAGTAATTATTGGTCCCGATGTCTCTAAATCCAAACTTGAGCGACAAATTAAGGAATTAGAAAAAATTACGGGTTCAAAAGGCCAATTGCTCAAATTTAAACCGTTAAATCCATAAGAAAACGTTTGCGTCAGCATTTTTTCTGTTAAAATGCGCGCCAACTTAAGATGAAGAATTCATGAATTGGTTAGATTTTGTCATTTTAGGCGTGATCGGCTTCTCTGCCGTGATCAGTTTAGTTCGCGGTTTCGCTAAAGAAGCGTTGTCACTTGTCATTTGGTTTGGAGCATTTTTTATTGCTAGCCAGTACTACGCTAAATTAGCCATGTACTTCACCAATATCGAAGATGAGATGTTTCGAAACGGAACTGCGATAGCAGCATTGTTTGTTGCAACGTTAGTTGTTGGTGCCTTAGTTAACTATGTCATCGGGCAACTAGTTCAGAAAACAGGCCTGTCGGGTACAGACAGAATCCTCGGTGTCGTCTTTGGCGGCTTACGTGGTGTTTTGATTGTTTCTGCAGTGTTGTTTTTCATGGATGCGTTTACTGCATTCCCAAGTTCTGAGTGGTGGAAGAATTCGCAATTGGTTCCGGAATTTAGTCGAATCATTGCGCCGTTCTTCGAGCATTTACAAGCAACATCTAGTTTCTTATCTGGCGCGCTTTAGCGCCAGTTAATGTCGAAAATCGAGGATTAGGACATGTGTGGTATTGTTGGAATCGTGGGTTCAACACCTGTAAACCAGTCTATTTATGACGCTTTAACGGTATTGCAGCATCGTGGCCAAGATGCCGCTGGTATTTGTACCATAGAAAGCAATCGTTTCCGTCTGCGTAAGGCGAACGGTTTAGTTAAAGATGTTTTTGAAGCAAAACACATGCAGCGCCTCCAAGGTAACGTAGGTATTGGTCATGTTCGCTATCCTACTGCGGGAAGTTCGAGTGCTTCTGAAGCTCAGCCTTTCTACGTAAATTCTCCTTTTGGTATCACGCTGGCGCACAACGGCAACCTAACGAATGCAAGTGAAGTTCGTGAGAAGTTGTTCGAAAAAGATCGTCGTCATGTCAACACAACCTCTGATTCTGAAGTTCTACTGAATGTATTGGCTCATGAGATCGATACTGTTAAAGGTAATGTGACTTCAGAAGATGTATTTCGCGCAGTTGCAAACGTGCACCGTACTATTCGTGGTGCTTACGCAGTGACAGCGATGATCATCGGCCACGGTATGATCGCATTCCGTGACCCACATGGTATTCGTCCACTGTGTCTTGGTAAGCGTGAAATTAACGGTAAAACAGAGTACATGGTTGCGTCTGAGTCAGTAGCGTTAGACGCTGTTGGTTTTGATTTCATGCGCGATGTTGCTCCTGGTGAAGCTATCTACGCAACATTCGATGGTGAGCTTTTCACTAAACAATGTGCAGACAACCCACAACTAAACCCATGTATTTTTGAGTTTGTTTATTTTGCTCGTCCTGATTCATTCATCGATAAAATTTCGGTTTACAGCGCACGCGTTGAGATGGGGGAGATGTTAGGCAAGCGTATTAAAGAAGAGTACGCAGACTTAGACATTGATGTTGTCATTCCAATTCCTGAGACATCAAATGATATAGCGCTACGAATTGCTCAAGCGATTGATAAGCCATATCGTCAGGGTTTCGTGAAAAACCGCTACGTTGGCCGCACGTTTATCATGCCGGGTCAGCAACAACGTAAGAAGTCAGTTCGCCGTAAACTCAATGCGATTCGTTCTGAGTTTAAAGGTAAGAACGTTCTATTGGTTGATGACTCAATTGTTCGTGGTACAACATCAGAACAGATCATTGAGATGGCTCGTGATTCTGGCGCAAGCAAAGTCTTCATGGTTTCTGCTGCTCCTGAAGTTCGTTTCCCGAACGTTTACGGTATCGATATGCCGAGCGCGACGGAGCTTATTGCTCATGGTCGTGACAACGAAACGATTTGTAAACAGATTGGCGCAGACGCTTTGATTTTCCAAACGCTACCAGACTTAATCTCTGCAGTAGGTATGGGCAATCAAGACATCTCTCGTTTTGATACATCAGTATTCAACGGCGAGTATGTAACGGGCGATATCGACCAAGCGTACTTAGATTTCCTAGACTCTTTACGTAATGATGATTCAAAGGTTGAGCGTGAAATCCAACAAGACCTCGCTAACTTAGAGTTACATAACGAAGGCGCTTAGCTTTTTATTAGTAATAGAACTTTTGCTAGTAATAAACTTTTTATTAGTAATAGGATGTTTTCGCTAGTAACAAAGCAGTTCGCTAACAATGAATCACTATAGTTAGCGTGCTCAGAATAAGATTTGAGCAATAAAAAACCAGAGCATCGGCTCTGGTTTTTTTGTTTGTGGAGGAGGGAGTGACTCTAATGAATGTGGTATGCGATCACAAAATCAATAAACAGTCTAACTTTCTCTGGCAGGTGGTCTTTGTGGTTATAAAGCATGTAAATATCACGAGGGTTAGCGCTCCAGTCTTCTAAGACTTGTACTAAGCTGCCATCTTCAATGTATTCACGGATCATCACGTCAGGCATCAGAGTGATACCTAAACCTTCAGAACAGGCTTGTCTCACGACATTAAGCGCATTCGCGTTGAAACGACCTTTCTCGCTGTTAACGACGGTCTCTTCATTAGAGTTACTCAGCTGCCACTTAATCAGCGGGTAGCCTTTAAGTAACGAATGGTTTGCCAACTCTTCTGCATGACTTGGTGCCGGGTTCTTCGCTAAGTAGTCAGGGCTTGCGATAAGAATATCTTTCACTTCACTGATTTTTCTTGCGATTAGGCTTGAATCACGCTGCGGACCCACTCTGAAAATTACATCCCATTCGGTTGGATCAAGCTGATCAGCTTGGTTGTTCATCATCAGCTCAATATTGATATCAGGGTATTGAGTCATGAATTCACTGAACATCGGCATCATCATGCGCTTGGTCAGGTTTGAGGGCGCTGTAATACGAATCTTACCGGAAGCTCCTTTACACACGTCTGTGAGCTCTTCTGCAGTAGAAGACAGACGTTGCAATAGCGGAGAGCATTCATTGAAAAAACGTTCGCCTGCCTCTGTTAAAGAGAGTTTACGCGCGTGTCTATTAAGAAGCCTAAGGTTCAAAGAGTCCTCTAAGGCTTGGATGCGTCGTGTGATGGTCGCAACCGGAATCATAGTCTTGCGTGATGTTGCGGTGTAGCTCCCATTTTCAACGACGAGTCGAAAGAGGTTTAAATCATCTAATTTCATAAATCCAGACACATTTGTTTACAATCTCATCTAATTTATACGTAACAGTGAGATCAATGTTTGCGTTACGTCAACTCGTTGCACTATTTACAAGTATTCCAACCCTTGTCACGAATTACCAGTAAAGAGTGCACATTTGTGTATTTAGCATTTTGTTACTAAGTTTTATATTAGTTCTTAAAACAGATAACAATAATAATTCGACTTAGTTTTGTGAGGTTAGATATTATGTACAAAACTCACAGTCAGCCAGTTATGACCTCGGCTCAGGAAGTTCTCAATCCAAAATGCGTTATGTTGGTTGATGATGATCCTATTTTTCGCCGGATAACCAGCGCGTATCTAGACAAGATTGGTTATAAAGTGGTTGAGGCTGAAAATGGACTGGACGCTCTGCAAAAACTCAGAGATTCAGCGCCAGATTTAATTGTGTGTGACTTATCAATGCCAATACTGGATGGCATTGAGCTTGTAGAAGAGCTCAGTTTAGAGTATCCGTCAATGCCTATGATCGTTGTGTCTGGCACTGATGATATGTCTGATGTGGCGAAAGCATTACGATTTGGTATCAAAGACTTTTTAGCGAAACCTCTAGAGGATCACGGTCATCTAGGAAGTGCGATTGCGAACACATTAACAGACTCGTTCGATAACATCTCAGACCAACGAGATTTTTCAAGCCAATGGTTCTGCGTTGATGACGGTGGCGAGATCCCTGAAGACCAAGAGCTGCATTGGCATCTAAATTACCTGCAAGATAACCCCAGTGCTGCAAGAGACTTATTGCACGCGCTGCTGCCAGAGAAAGACACACGACAAGGCTCATGGCGTTGTAGTTACCGTTTACTGCAATCAACAGAGATGATGCCACTCGTGTTTGATTACGCGTGGATGATGAACGGGCAGTTTGCTTTTTACCTCGTTGATTCGTCGTCTTCTGATAACGGCGGCTCAGCAACCACATTGTTGGTGAGAGCGTTATTCCACGATTACATAAGAAATAGAAAAGATTTTAACGTTGATCTCAAAGATATTGCGGAGATTTTGGAGAAGGGGATTCGTTGCTCTAAATGTTCAACCCCTGTGAATGCCTTGTTTGGTGTTGCTGATCTTGCTGTGGGAACTATCTCTATTTTACCTGCGGGTTTAGATGGACAATGGTCGAATGGCGAATTGAATCAACATATTGCAGCGGGAGAGCGCTTGGGTGAAAATTGTAAGAAGAACTTCATTACACGGGATCTTCCGATTGAACAGGGCTGCCAGCTATCATTGAGCCTGCTTGGATCGGCAAGTTTTAGTTTAGACATACACCAAGGGTCCACTGATTAACCCTATATTTCCTCGGTTTTTGTGAATAATTGATTAAGGTATAGTTGCGCAAATGGTGTGGCTATGCCTTTTTTGTTAAATGTTGATTTAGCAAAGCAGGTTTGGTTCGCCAGATACTTACCTTTACTAACAAAAACAAGAAGCAATCATGGCAGATAACAAAGACTTTCAAGACCCGTTTAATGTATTCTATTTTTTAGGATTTTTAGCCGCATTTTTAGCGATTCCATTACTACCAGCAACACTTACGTTGATCCGTGTATTCAATGGTTACGCAACATTCTAGTTAGGCGATGTTAGCTAAGCGATGTTCGTTTATCGATAATAGCTAACTGATCGTAATTAATTTAGGGAGGCCACAATTAGCGTTCGAGTTTTAAGCCTCAATATTGCTGGTGGCCTTTGTATATTTCTCGCAGTTTTAGGGATAGTTTTACCCGTTCTGCCAACCACTCCTTTTCTCCTTCTTGCCAGTGCCTGCTTCATGCGAAGTAATCCAAAAGTTCATAAATGGATGCATGAGCATAAAACGCTGGGTCCTTTGCTTAACAATTGGTATCAACACGGCGCTGTCACTAAACAAGTTAAAACGCGTGGCGTATTCTTTATTTTGTTGAGTTTTGCGTTATCCATCTACTTTGCCCCGATCATTTGGGTCAAGGCTTTCCTAATTTGCGTACTTGTTATTCTTCTCACATGGTTTATGCGACTTCCAACCCATGAGTTGGTTGCTGACAGCAAAGAAAATCACTACCATTAAGCCAGTGTGCCTGCTTGTATAGCGGGCGTTTATTATTTCAGCAATCAGAGTTATGACTCTCGTTGCAATGAATACCAATCGTACCTTTCCTTAATTCCGAGCGTTGATGTTTGATTCGTTAACAGGAATTTGGAAAGAGGCCTAATGAAGTGCATAAGATTATGAACACAGAAAAAATCTCTCTGATCAAAGCAAGCATCAAAAGCATTCCTGATTACCCGAAAGCGGGTATTTTGTTCCGTGACGTGACGAGCTTGATGGAAGATCCTGCCGCATATAAAGCGACTATCGATCTGTTAGCTGAAACTTACAAGGATATGGGCTTTACTAAGATCGTTGGTACTGAAGCACGTGGTTTCTTATTTGGTGCACCTCTTGCGCTTGAGCTAGGTGTCGGCTTCATCCCTGTTCGTAAACCGGGCAAGCTGCCTCGCCAAACTGTGGCTCAATCTTATGAACTTGAGTACGGCACAGATACATTAGAAATTCATACAGATGCTATCGTTGAAGGCGACAAAGTACTTATGGTTGACGATTTGCTTGCGACAGGTGGTACGATTGAAGCAACAACAAAGTTGATTCGTCAGCTTGGTGGTGTGGTAGAACACGCTGCATTTGTTATTAACCTTCCAGAAATCGGTGGTGAGAAGCGCTTACAAGGCTTAGGTCTAGAAGTGTTTAGCATCTGCGAATTCGACGGTCACTAATCCTTTTCGGAATTATTCATGAGCTATCTTGCGTTAGCGCGAAAATGGCGACCAACCAAATTCAAAGAAGTGGTTGGTCAAGCCCATGTTTTAACAGCATTAGAGAATGCCCTTAGCCAGAATAGGTTGCATCACGCATACCTGTTCAGCGGCACACGAGGTGTCGGTAAAACGACCATCGGTCGTTTGTTTGCTAAGGGACTCAACTGTGAAACAGGCATTACTTCAACTCCTTGTGGTGAGTGTGCAACCTGTAAAGAGATCGATGAAGGTCGTTTTGTTGACCTGCTCGAGATTGATGCGGCATCACGAACAAAGGTAGAAGATACCCGCGAGCTTTTGGACAATGTCCAGTACAAGCCTGCGCGTGGTCGCTTCAAGGTTTACCTGATCGATGAAGTACACATGCTCTCTAGGCACAGTTTCAACGCGCTTCTAAAAACCTTAGAAGAGCCGCCTGAGTATGTGAAGTTCTTGCTCGCAACAACGGATCCACAAAAGCTTCCGGTTACGATTCTTTCACGTTGTCTTCAGTTCCATCTGAAGCCGATTAGCGTTGATAATATCCACGAGCAGCTCGATCATATTCTTGAACAAGAAAATGTAACGTCTGAATCTCGTGCGCTTGGCATGATTGCTCATGCTGCTGATGGCAGTATGCGTGATGCTCTTAGCCTAACAGACCAAGCTATCGCATTAGGTAATGGCAATGTAGTGACAGACACTGTTGCTCACATGCTTGGCACGCTGGATACCGACCAAGCTATCCACTTGCTCGAAGCGATTAGCAGTAAACAGCCGCAGCAAGCGATGGCTTGTATTCAAGCTCTTGCTGAAAATGGTGTGGAGTGGGATGGATTGCTGAGCCAACTTGCGACTCAACTGCACCGTTTGGCGATGTATCAAGCTCTGCCGTCTACTTTAGACAAAGCTCAGCCTGATGCTGAAAGGCTAGAACTGCTTAGCAAAGCGTTAAGCCCACAAGATATCCAACTGTACTATCAGATTGTGCTGAAAGGGCGTCAAGATTTACCATTATCACCAACCGCTCGTGTTGGTATTGAGATGGTGGTTCTGCGTATGTTGGCATTCAGACCTGCTGAGCAAACTGTTGCTACGGCTATCTCGACTGAGTCGACTAGCCCAGCGCCTGCAGCTCAGAATCCGGTTCAGAACCAGGTTCAGAGTGTTACTCAGCCTGTGAGCCAGCCAGCGCCAATGGCAGCTCCGAGACAGTCAGTTCAGGCTCCTGTGGTTTCACAGCCTCAAGTGCAGCAACAAGCGCCTCAACAAGCTCCTGTTCAGCAGCCTGTGCAACAGCAACAACAGAACCCGGCACAATATTCAGATTCGCAAGGTTACGCTGAGCATTCAGGCAACCAAGGTTATCCAGAACAGGATTACCCGCACAGTCAGTATGATGCGCCACCTGCTTATGACGAACGTCCTAGCTACGGTGCAGAGCAAGCGATGAGTCCTGCGACTCAGCAAATGCCACCACAGCAGAATCAAGCGACGAATCAGAGTCACCCTCAACAGGCCAGCGCTGAACCGACACAACAAGAACAGCCAACACGTTCTTCATCGCCAGTGAGTGGTTTACGTCACCAACTGCGTTCTCAACGCAGAGGTAACGCAGCACCGGAAAGCAAAGGTTCAACGCCAAAAAAGGCTAAAGCGACACCAGCTAAAACTTCAGTTCTTGACCGAGTTGCTCAGCAACACGGTGGTTCTGAGCGGGTGTCGCCAGCTTCTTTAAAGACCTCTTCGACAGAAAATGTTACCAATGATAATGAACCTTATCGTTGGAAACCGTCTAAACCTGTAGTAAAAGAAGTCAGCAAAGAGCTTACACCTACTCAGATCAAGCGCGCGCTTGAGCATATCAAGACACCAGAAATGGTCGAGAAATTGCTCAAAGAATCTATTGCTCAAGATGACTGGTCTGCCACGATTCAAAAGCTAGAGACCGCGAAGCTTGTTGAACAGTTAGCGTTGAACTCAGTGTTCGATAAAAATGGCACTTCGATTGCCTTAACGCTGAGAGCAAGCCAAGCTCACTTGAATACCGACCGTGCACAAAGCGAACTATTACAGTCGCTTAATGCTGTGCTAGGAGAAGAGTGTCATTTGAGTGTGGAAATCGGTGATGGTGGGGAAACACCACTAGAATTAAGAGAAAGACTGTATCAAAGTAAGTTGAAAGACGCGTTTTCCAGTTTGGAAAATGATGCCAACGTACAGTTTATCGAAAGACGTTTTGCTGCCGAGCTTGATAGAGATAGCGTTCGTCCAATATAGCGCTCTTCTAAGATAGAATCTCTTTCATTTAGTGATGGGCATATCATCCTTGGAAAGTAAATCAGAGAACTGAACTCGTGGGGTTGAATCACAGTGCTTTAACCCCCATTTAAGCCCTTAGTAGCTTAAATGATTTTAATAAACCAATTAGACCAGAGAGTAATAACATGTTTGGTAAAGGCGGTATGGGCAACATGATGAAGCAAGCCCAGCAAATGCAAGAGCGCATGCAAAAGCTTCAAGAAGAAATCGCAAATATGGAAGTTACAGGTGAGTCAGGTGCTGGCCTTGTAAAAGTTACGATTACTGGTAGTCACAGTGTTCGTCGCGTTGATATCGATGAAAGCTTAATGGAAGACGATAAAGAGATGCTTGAAGATCTTATCGCAGCTGCTTTCAACGATGCAGCTCGTCGTGTTGAAGAGACTCAAAAAGAGAAAATGGCTGGCGTAACTGGTGGGATGCAACTTCCACCAGGTATGAAAATGCCTTTCTAAGCGACTTGTTTATAAGAGACTTGTCTCTATCAACGGCCTATTTTGAATAGGCCGTTACTTTAAAAGTTAGAACGGTTAAATATGCGTACCAGTCATATGCTGGAGCATTTGATGGAGGCCTTACGTTGTCTACCTGGGGTTGGTCCCAAGTCGGCGCAGCGTATGGCCTTTCATATGTTACAGCGCGATAGAAAAGGCGGCTTACAGTTGGCTGAAGCTCTTAGCCAAGCAATGACTGAAATTGGTCATTGTAATGAGTGCCGTACTTTTACTGAGGAAGAGACCTGCCACATTTGTACCAATCCTAAGCGTCAGGATAACGGTCAAATTTGTGTAGTAGAAAGCCCTGCAGACATTGCAGCTATTGAAGCCACTGGTCAATATTCCGGTCGTTACTTTGTGCTTATGGGGCACCTTTCGCCACTTGATGGCATTGGTCCAAGTGATATCGGTCTTGATGTCTTGGACTATCGCTTACGTCGTGGTGATATCAACGAAGTTATTCTAGCGACCAATCCAACCGTCGAAGGTGAAGCGACTGCGCATTATATTGCTGAACTGTGTCATGCACATGAGGTGAATGCGAGCCGTATTGCTCACGGTGTTCCTGTTGGTGGAGAGTTAGAGCTAGTGGATGGCACCACGCTTTCGCACTCTTTACTCGGTCGTCATAAGATCTAAAAAAGCCGCTTGGTGAGTTATCACTAAGCGGCTTTCTCTTTTTTGTCATAAAGCTCTATTCTGAAACGCGTTACTCTAAAACCTTTTCAAACGACTAATCAGAGCCACGCACGGCGTTGTATATCGCAGCTCCAATTACGGCACCAACAATCGGTGCAACCCAGAATAGCCATAACTGTGACACAGCCCAATCACCGACAAACACAGCTACGCCGGTACTTCGCGCAGGGTTTACAGAGGTATTCGTCACGGGGATACTAATAAGGTGAATTAGAGTTAAACAAAGACCAATCGCGATAGGTGCAAACCCGGCTGGTGCTTTTGAATCGGTTGCGCCCATAATCACGAACAGGAACACCATGGTCATGACCACTTCACAGACGAGTGCAGCGGTAAGTGAATAACCACCAGGTGAGTGTTCACCATAACCATTGGCCGCGAAACCAGAGCCAACTATGTCGAAACCAGCTTGCCCAGATGCGATAACGTATAAAACTCCCCCAGCAATAAGGCCGCCAATCACCTGAGCGATGATGTAAGGGGCAACGTCTTTGGCATCGAAGCGTCCGCCGCTCCAAAGTCCAATAGTAATAGCTGGGTTTAAGTGGCAGCCTGATATATGCCCAAGGGCGAAAGCCATGGTGAGCACGGTTAAACCAAAGGCGAGAGAAACGCCAAGTAAACCGATACCCACATCGGGGAAACCGGCTGCCAAGACGGCACTACCACACCCACCTAACACCAGCCAGAATGTACCAAACATCTCTGCGATATATCTATTCATAACAATCCTTATTAATCTTTACCAGTATCAATAAGATAGTTGAGATTTAGCGAAGTTGTGAAATCTTGGGCATATAGGTGATAGAAAAGGGCAAATACTCTTAGGTAATGGCTTCTAATTCGATCAAGTTATCAAGTGCTTCTTGATCTGTTTTTCCACAGATGACAGGACAAGCTTTAAATTGGTGACACACCTTAGGGCGTGAAGACTGACCAAATAGCTTACAGAGGTTTTGCTCATTTAATTGAATGCAACGCACCCCAGCTGGCTTGCCATTTGGCATTCCAGGAATAGCAGATGTAATACTTGGAGCGACACAGCATGCTCCACAACCTAGGCGACATTCCATCAAATTAAACTCACTAAATAACAGGGTGCGCGATAGTAGCAAAAAATGATGAGAGTGACAGCTGTTGATTGAATCAAAGAATGAACAATTATTATCCTTGAACTTTTTATGGGCTAGCGGTATAACACGCACCCCAGTAAAAGAGTAAGAAGTAATCCTATGACGAATCCATTTTGGCAAGAAAAGACACTAGAGCAAATGACCGAGAATGAGTGGGAATCACTGTGTGACGGTTGTGGTAAGTGTTGCCTGCATAAACTAATGGATGAAGATAGCGATGAAGTTTACTACACCAACGTGGCGTGCAGCTGGTTAAACGACAAAACATGTTCGTGTAAAGACTACCCGAACCGCTTCACTTCAGGTGAAGAGTGTTTGAAGCTGACTCGTGACAAGATTCATGAATTCCATTGGCTACCAGATACTTGTGCTTACCGTCTTCTATCAGAATCTAAGCCGATTCCTGAGTGGCACCCATTGATTACGGGCTCTAAATCAGAGATGCATGCTGCTGGTGAAAGTGTTCGTAACAAAGTGGTATACGAAATCGATGTTGTCGATTGGGAAGACCACATCTTGAATCATCCGAATCGCTAGTTATTCTAAAACAGCCGCTCTTGAGCGGCTGTTTTGCTATTCGATGGCACTAAAAACTAAACCCAACAACTAGAACAAAAAAACGCCCCGGAGGGCGCTAAAGTTAAACGAGCAAAAAAGATTCAGGCTAGTTTACTTGTTGTTTAATGTACTCACCCAGTTCTGAGTGGTGCATAATTTTCGAAACTGGCAATACCTTTTCGGCAGGGCCCCAAGCAAACATGTTCACTGGTGTGTGAGTATGTGTACCTGTACCCCAAACGATGTTTTGACCTGTTGCTTGTTCTCGAGCAAGTAGGTTGCCACGATCGTTATATGGGAAGAAAGCATCGAAATCGTTGATAGCAGGCACCTCTTCTGCCGATAGGTATTTGTGCTGAGCCAATCGGTATGGGTTCGGCTTACTGGCTAATACGTTTTTCGCTTGTTCAGCTGTGATCGGGAACTCACTATTCTTGTTGACGATCTCAGCCAGTTTTTCAGGTGTTTGCAGCGCTTTATCTAACTTCTGAAATTTGCTAATCATGCCGTAGTAGCTTTGCTTCTGATTGTATAAACCATCAAGAATATCGAATGCGCCAAAGTTAAAGTTGGGTGCATAGTCGCGATCAGCGAAGGCTTCGCCAGAACGTTTCTGTGGTTTAGGTAGGTTATTAGACGAGTAGCTGAAACCGAAAGAGCCTGTTTCGTGGTCTGCAGTTACAATCACGATCGTATCTTCACGATCTTTCGCCCATTCGTACACAGTTTGGATTGCTTCATCAAACTTAAGCAGTTCATGCAGCATGGTTCCTGCATCATTACTGTGGCCTGCCCAGTCAATTTGGCCGCCTTCGACCATTAGGAAAAAGCCGTCTTCATCTTTGGATAGAACGTTGAGTGCTTTTTGTGTCATCTCTTTTAAGCTTGGCTGAGTTCGTTCGCCATTCTTTTTCTTGTTGCTGTATGCAATGCCGTCGTCCATGCCTGAGTAGGCGAACAAGCCAAGTAGTTTATCGCCCTCAGCGTCGTCTAGCATGTTGCGGTTAAATGCCAGTTGATAGCCGTTTTTCTCTGCTTCAGTAAGAAGGTTACGGTCGTCCTTACGCTTTGATTTTAGGTAAACGTCACCTTGAGTCAGTTTCTCAAGTTGCTTATAGGTTTCACCTTTGTCGTTGGTCGATTTAGGAATCCAATGACGTAGCCCTCCAGATAGCATCACATCAGCGCCAGTTGCAAGCATATCGGATGCGATTTGATTCTCTAAAGATCGGTGAGGTTGGTGAGCGGCAAAAGAAGCTGGAGTCGCGTGAGTTAAGCGCGTGTCTGAAACTAAGCCGGTCGCTTTGCCTGCTTTTTTCGCTTTCTCAAGTACTGTCTCAACATGGTTACCCTGAGAGTCGATACCAATCACTTCTGAACCGCTGTAAATACCCGTTGCAAGCATGGTTGCAGAGCAAGCCGAATCCACCACAATCGCATCTTCTGGGTGAGTCAGGGATGAACCAATAACCCCTTCTTGAGCAAGTTGATAAAGGGCAGTTTTGTTCCCTTTATAGATAGAATTTGGCGCTTGGTTTGCGTAGGTTTCCAATAAGCCAACTTGCTGAGGTCCCATGCCATCGCCAATCATCAGAATGACATTTTTGATTTCTGCTGAAAGTACGTTGAATGAGAGTGTAGAGGTTACCACTGCGGTAATAATTGGTTTCATAAGGTGCTTCATTAGTTATCCCTTTTTATATAAGCGGGATGATTAGAACACCGATTTGTGTCAAAGTCGTTTCATATTTGTTTCATCAATATGAATTTGAGCAATAACTCAAGTTTTCAGAAAAGCATAAAAAAAGGCTCACATTTCTGTGAGCCTTTGTCGTATTAAGGAGAGTCCAAATAAATGGACTGTGTCATGGCTAATGTCAAGCAAGTGGCAGTTCAGCAACCACCTGATTGAACGCGACTCGAGCTTTCTGAGCTTGCTCTGATAACTCTACTTTTTTCGCTTGAGCAGTGCTTAGGTTGTTTTCAGCCTGCTCAAGGGCTTGTTGTAGGTTTTCAGGAAGCTCATGTGTTTCCATTTGTGCACCCTGTTCAAGAACATAAGCGCGGATTTCTTTTTTCACTACGGCAAGGGCTTTGTAAGCTTTACGTTCAAGCTCTGCGGCATCTTGTGCTGCGTCTTTCTCTTTCTCGAACTGTGCCAGTGCCATACCTTCTGCCGACCATGGATCCATGTCCGGCAGCTCTTCGATGTTAATCGTTGGCTCGATGTAACTCTCTTGGTGACGTAAATCGAGGCTTGTTGCACGAACGGCTGAGATCATCAACATCACAGAGATAGCCAGTAGAGGTAAACCACCAACAATCGCAGCTGTTTGAAGCGTACTTAAACCACCAAGGAACATTAGAATCGTCGGTAGGAATGATAGGGTAAATGCCCAGAACAGACGGTTCCAACGCATTGGCTCTTCCGTTACGTTGTTTTGTACTACTGACGCTAGAATGTAAGAAATCGAGTCGAATGTAGTCGCAGTGAAAATAATACACAGCAAGGTAAACACAGCGATAACTAGTGTGCTCATTGGCAGTTGTGCCAGCATTGAGAAGATAGCTTTGGTTGCGCCTTCTTCGTTTAGGATTGCGACGACATCTAACTCACCAGATAACTGGAGGGATAAACCGTAGTTACCTAAGATCATGAAAAATAAGAAACAACCTAATGAGCCGAAGAAGATTGAGCCTGATACCATTTGTTTAATGGTTCTGCCGCGAGAGATACGCGCAACAAATAAGCCCATGCTTGGTGCAAAAACTAGCCACCATGCCCAGTAAAAAATGGTCCAATCTTGTGGGAAATGCGTGTTTTCGAACGTACCGTAGCCGCCGAATGGTTCAGCCCACGTTGCCATCACGAAGAAGTTAGACAATAGGCGACCAATCGAGTCTAAGCCCGTTTCAAGCATGAAAATCGTTGGGCCAGCGATTAATACGAATACCAATAATCCCATGGCACCCCAGAAGTTGATGTTACTGAGGATCTTGATGCCTTTTTCCAAACCAGCATATGATGAGTAAGCGAATATCGCAGTACAAACCAGAAGCACCATAACTTGAGTTAGGTTATTTTTCGGTAAGCCGAATAGGTGGTTAAGACCTTCAGTAATAAGAGGGGCAGCTAAACCTAATGTTGTCGCAGCACCACCTAATAGACCAAAGATGAATAGGATATCGACAACTTTACCGGCAACACCGCGGCTATGGTGTTCACCCAATACTGGCATCAATGCGCTAGAAATTTTTAGTACAGGTTGTTTACGTACATAGAAAAAGTAGGCAATAGGAATGGCAGGGATTAGGTAAATAGACCAAGCGATCGGACCCCAGTGGAACAAACCATAGGTTGCAGCCCAACGAACGGCTTCTTCACTGCCAGGTTCTAGCTGGAAAGGTGGTGATTGATAGTAGTAAGCCCACTCAATACAACCCCAGTACAAGATACTTGCCCCGATACCACCACAGAAGAGCATTGCTGCCCATGATGCGGTTTTGAACTCAGGTTCTTCATCAGCTTCGCCCAGTTTAATTTGTCCCATGTCACTGAACACAACGTAAACCATGAAGGCACAAGCTGCGAGTCCAAGCGCTAGGTACAAGAAACCGAGTTGGTCTGTCATAAATGTTTTAGCTACCGCAATCCAGTCTGCTCCTTGCGTCGGGAACATAATCAGCGGGAAGACGATCGTGAGTAGGAGTGCTATCGCACCAAAAAAGGTTGGCTTATCAATAAGCGCAAAGGAGTTTTTCACGAGTATTATTCCATTAAAATGAGAGCGGAATTATGTCGTGAACTCGTTTTTTAGGACAAATCGGGTCTGTTGTCGTGACGACAAATCGATTTTTTGCAATGAAAGAGGCTCAGTGCAATAGGGGAAATGCACTTGGTGTAGTGAAAGGAATGCAGCAAAGGAAGGTAAAGTTAAATCAGCGCGAGGAGGATGCCACCAACCGTTGCCGCTGCGGATAAGTATTGCCCTGCTGAATAAGAGTTATCTTCCTCTTCTTCAATCTTATCTGGGTGATCCATACCAAGCGCACCATGAGCAAATGACTCAACCTTATCCGTTACGGTTTCATTCTCCGCTGCAACTTTCTTCGCTTCTTTATCTATTTCTTCAAGGGCAGATAATAGGGCTTTGCCTTCATCGGAAAGCTTAACGGTATTTTGCTCAACCTTAAGAGGTGCAGGCTTTTCAGCTTCAGTGCTTTTAGCTTGTGCGTTCATTTGCGAAGGTGAATACAGCTGAGTGTTACTCGTTCCTACTGGCGTCATATCGCTCTCCTTACCTATCCTTAAATATAGTATCGGCAGAGGTGTGAAAAACTTGTGCAATTAATCATCGTGGTGATGATTTTTTATCCGCACATTACATTTTCGTCTGCTTAGTCAAACTGCTTGGTAATTAAGCAATTCCTATGCCGATAACAATATTTATCTTAGGGCGCGATTGAAGAAGCCTTTAGCGGACTAGGTTTCTCGCTTACCAGGCTTCTAGCTTACCAGACTTCAACTCAAACAAAGCTTAAGTATGGAGAGCGAGTTTAATCGCATTTGATATCGGATCCGCGCTTAGATAGGTGCTTGTATGCTTTCATTCGGTTCTTTTTTTGAACAAAGCGAGTCGGTGGCGAAAGCACTTCAAGCTGATAGTCACTACTATTCGATGAGATTTCTTCAACTGGGCTGATGATGGCAATTTTCAAATCAGGATTACGACGTAGAATCGATGCTGCAGTGCCTAAACCACCTTCGGTATGGAATTTACCAGCTACATGGATCACCTGTTGTTCAGGGTTCGATGCTAGGTAATCAACAATCGATTCAGCCATAGTTTCGTCCCAGGTGACTTGAGCCGCAAACTGCTTTTCTGTTTGCTCTGGCGTGCCGTGATGCATCGAAGCCATGAACTTTTCTTTGTAAGGGCTATCTCCAGTATCGACTTCGGATGCAACCCAGTTTCGTTGCTCTGAAGATAGCTGATCTAGATAAGTTAAACCTTTACGGCCGATACACTGTACAAAGGGTTTTGGTGCGTTTGCAGCGATGACATCGACGTCGTTGGTTTTAGCGAACTCCACTAATGCGCGGTAATCACTTTCGTAATTTGGCCAAGCAGCCGCTTGAGACATAAGAACTTGTTCGCCAATCTCATCATTTAGATATTGGTTTAATGTGTTTTGATGCTCTCGAGTGAATTGTTCCATTGAAAGCGCAATGTTTGATGTGGCATTGCGGCGCGCTTTTAAGAAGTCGGTTTGAAAGCGATGGATTGCCGAGTGAGTGTGCCATTCGCCAATAAGAACCACATCAGCGTCAATCAGCTGTTTAGGTAATGCATTGAGAGAAAGCGCTTCGCCTTGTGGAGACGCGAATTGGTAGTCGTAGAATGTGGAAACGGCTTGCGTTTGCGTGTTAGCCACTTTTTGAGAAGTGTTGTTTGAAGGTTGATTAGCACAAGCTGTAAGCAGGGTAGCTAATCCGATAAGAATAATACGTTGCATGAAATACCTCCTTGAAGAACACGCATACTAAAGGAGGCAAGATGAGATTTCAATGCAAACGATAATCAATATCAATTAAATTTGTTTGCGGTACACTCGCAGCATAAAGTTAGCTTCACAGTTGAATTGCTCAGCATTAGTGAGTTGTTGTTTAAACTCTTCACTCGCTTTCCAAGCAAACGGCGTCATCTGTAACAGGTCGAATGCGTCTGACCCCGATAGTTCCATCGTATAGTTTAGTTGTTCTTGGTGCTCAAGAGTAAAACCTTCGATCATTTCTGGGTCTTCATCGTGCAAGCGAACGCCATTATAAATCGCATCACGTAGCTGATACAGGTGTCGGCTGGCTGGTGTCACGGTTATCACCACACCATTGTCTTTGATGGTGCGCTGTAACTCTTCAGCCTTACATGGTGCATAAATGCGCAGAATGCCGTCTAAGCTATTTTCAGCAAAGGGTAGGCGATGACTCGAAGCAACAGAGAAATCGACCGCAGGGTAGCGTTTAGCCGCGTATTTGATAGCAATCTTAGAAATGTCTAGGCCAAAAGTAGCGCCGTTCTTTTCTTGAAGATTTACCGCAATTTCGTTGGTGTAGTAACCTTCGCCACAACCAATATCTAATAGGCTAGGGGCTGTTTCTGGCAGATAGCTAGAGCATAAACCAACAACGGCTTGGCGCATTGGATCGTAGTGGTTGCCTTCGAGGAAGCGACGACGTGCCTGCATCATCTCTTTGTTGTCACCTGGATCTTTTGAGCGTTTGTGGTGCGCTGGCATCAAATTAACATAGCCTTCTTTCGCTAGGTCGAACTGATGGTTCTTTTCACATTTAAACGTGCGATCGTTTTGAGATAAAGGTTGGTGACACAAAGGGCATTGGTAAGTCATTGCGAACTCGAGATAGAAATTTCAAGTCCAAAATTTTAACAGGAAGCATAGTGGGGCGCTAGAATAAACGCAGTTGTCTTAGCTAACGGCAATCCGTGAATAATAGAGCCAGTCAGTGAACAGATAGAGCCAACGTATGGTTGGCTCTATTGGTTATGAGCAAGTCACTGATAAAATAGTAAACTCAGCTTCTAGCTAAAGAAGTTAACTTGATTTTTCAACGACTCCGCTTGTTTTTGAAGCTCGTCTGCACTGTGAGAGGTCTTAGCACTGGTTTCACGACTCTGCTGATTTAGATCGCTGATCGCATGTGCGTTGGCTGCTATCTCTTGAGAAACCTGAGCTTGCTCTTCTGATGTCGCAGCAATGGTTTCGGCTTGAGAAGCAATAGATTCAACTTGAGAGGCAATCGATTCTAGAGCCGTTCCTGCTTCTTGTGCTTTATCGAGTACTTGGTTGGCATTCGATTGACTTTGCGTCATCAGGTTCACGGCATTGTTAGTGGAAGATTTTAACTTCTCGATGATGCTCACTACGTCTTGTACTGATGTTTGTGTGCGATGAGCCAATGTTCTTACTTCGTCAGCCACAACGGCAAAGCCACGTCCTTGATCACCCGCACGTGCAGCTTCTATCGCAGCGTTCAACGCAAGTAAGTTGGTTTGTTCTGCGATGTCATCAATCATCTTGGTGACGGTTTGAATGCTTTCGCTATCAGAACTCACTTGCTCGATGGCCGATGCTGATTTGTCTAATTGATCATTCAGTTGGGCAACATCAATACACACACCTTCAACCACTTCTAAACCTTTCTGGCTGTCTTCATTTGCAAGGCGCACATTTTCAGCAATGCTGTTTACTTGTTGCGCTACAGACTCTGCAGAGGTGGCCATTTCTTCAATGGCGGTAACGACTTGCTCTACCTGCGCTTGCTGGCGGTCAGATTGACTCAAGTTGTGGCTGGCATCTTGTGACACACTGCTTGAGCTATTCTGTACTTGATCACTGGTCGCACGAATCTCACCTACTAATGTATTCAACTGGGCTGCCATGTTCGCAACGCCGGTATTTAGGTTGCTGATCTCGTTTTTCGTCTGCTTGCCATTATTTGGAATATGTAAGCTGACTTCGCCTTTTCCTAAACGCAGCATGTATCCGTTCAAGGTGGTAAGCGGCGTCAATGTGCGGTTTAACACGAAGGTTAATACGACGATGGTAGCGGCAGCAATCAAGGTGGCAATAATAGCGATAAGTTTCAACAGTTCGTCACTACCTTTGGTCACTTCCTTGATAAAAGTGCCGCCAAGCAGTTTCCAGTCCCAACCTGGAACTTCGGTGTATACAAGGTATTTTTCACCAACCGTTTCTTGAAATTTGTATGGGTATCGAATTAGCCCAGATGATTGTTCAAAGATCTGATTGAAAGGTTTGTTGCCGTCGTAGTCAGCCACATCAACAATCGATTTACCACCGCCAACGTTAGTTGGGTGCAGTAAGTATTGGCCTTGATGCTCTTTCTCGTTGTCAACAATGATAGTGTATCCCGTATCCCCCCAAGAAACAGAGCGTAGAGATTCAAACAGGCTTTGAGTTGCTTCTTCTACTGGCAGACCAATGAAAGAGACACCGTTTACTTTGCCTTGAGCATTGGTTAAAGGCGCATAGTAGGTGATGTAACGTTGGCCGAAGAGCTTAACTTGAGAGTAATAAGGCTGGCCACTTTTGAGCTTGTTATAGCCTGGATGATTTTTCCCTAGCGTGGTCGCAACGACTCGTTCGCCAGACGGTCTTTTAAGAGAAGTAGACACACGAATAAAGTCGTCGCCAAATGGGGCAAATAGGGTAGCTACTGCGCCGGTGTCGCGAGTAAAGCTATCGACGAGCTTGGTGTCATTGATTAGGCTCTCACCATACTGAGTCATGTTAGGAATTGAATGACCGTTGAACTCAATGTCATAACTTTCAACATAAACACCTGCTAGGTAACCGTTACGAAAGGTGGATTCTAAAACTTTGGCGGTATGCAGGTAGGCATCAAATTGACCTGAGATGGTTTTGGCCATCGCTTCTACTTTGGATTGATGTTCTTTTAACGTGTTGTCTAATAATACCTGTGAGGCATTGCGGTACACGAGTGTTGCAATGGAGCCAAAGGCGATAAGCAAGCACAGTAAAATGACCAACTTAAGTTGGAAGCCAACACTTTGATTTTTGTATTTCTCGAACATTAATTCACTATCCTGTCTTTATTGAGGTGTTGTTAAGTGGTTTAAAGGACGTTTGTTATTGATTTTTCTATCATAGGTACTTATGTATCGGCGGTAATTGATAATAATTAATGTATTGGTGGTTTTATTTATAAACTAGATTGATGAGAGCTAAGTGGTGTGGATTTTAACGAAGAGGCGATGGGCTATGAGCTTGTGTGAAGATGTTGACTGCTGGGCGGTTCGTGTGAGGTTAGGGACAATAAAAAATGCAGCTCGGTTAGCTGCATTTTTGATTCTAATTAAATTCGCTAGACGACTAGTTTGAGGTGATCACCGTAATTAGCTGGTGGCTTTCGCCGGGTTGCAACGTTTTGCCCGCTTCTAGGCTTGGTGCATGCAGTGTTGACTCGACACACATCATGGTTAGATAACCGTCGTCTTGCATGTCGCCCATAGCTGTTGCGCCCTCTGCCCATGGGTTCCACAGTACTGCAGAATTATGACCGTGGTTTTCAACCGTTAGTGTGCGATCCAGCTTTTTGTCAGCAACAAAGATCTGCGCTTCTGGTTGTGTGTAAACACGGTCAATCGTGTCGGCCAGGACAAGTTCAGAACCACCTTGGCAGATCTTGCCGCCTTGTAGGCTGTCTATGTACTCAGCGCCCATACCTGTTGTGGTTGTGCTGTGAATATCACCAACATTTAGGTAAGTGTGTAGTGCTCCAGAGAAAGTCCATGGTTGCGAATCAGTGTTCTTTACATCCAAGGTAACTTTTAGTTGATCGCCAATCTCAACATTCAAACGTGCATCGAACTGATGCGGCCATACTGCCAGGGTCGCTTCGCTAGGCTTTAGACCTAGGCTTACAATAACGCCAGATTCGCTCTCACGGTGCTCAACTAGTTGCCATTCGCTTGAACGTGCAAAGCCATGTGCCGGTGCTGCAATGCGACCAAACCAAGGCCAACATACTGGAATACCGCCACGTAGGGCTGTTTTCCCGTCGAATTTAGCCTGTTGGCTCATCCAAATCAGGTCTTCTTGACCTTGAGGTTGGAATGACACCACATGGCCGCCAAACAATGAAATCGCTGCGTTTGCTTTATCGTGGATAACGCGAACCAGTTTTACACCTTCGTGTTCAACGATAGTGATGTTGTCAGAAAGTACTGTCAGTGTAGGTAGAGTAGATAAATCCATTACATGATCCTTCTAAGGAAATTGAATTCAAATGCTGACTAGAATGATGCTTGCGATGGGTATGACAAGCAAAGCCAGAATTGGAATTGAATCTTGCGTTTTGACTTAAGTTTTAGGTTAAGTGTTTGACTAGCCAAGGCATTGTGACGAACGAGATAGACGTTGTTTAAAAGATAGCAGGTATTAAAAAGGCGACACTAAGGTCGCCTTTTTCAAAGTCTGCTCAAAACAGTCTTCGCTAATGCTTATCTAAAGCGATTTCTAAAAAGAAATTACTTAGAGATGTGAGCGATTAGGTCAAGAACTTTGTTTGAGTAACCGATTTCGTTGTCGTACCAAGATACAACTTTAACGAATTTGTCAGTTAGAGCAACACCAGCTTTAGCATCGAATACTGAAGTTTGAACTTCACCGATGAAATCTTGTGATACTACTTGGTCTTCAGTGTAACCAAGAACGCCAGCCATTTCGCCTTCAGAAGCTTCTTTCATTGCAGCACAAATTTCTTCGTAAGATGCAGCTTCTTTTAGGTTAACAGTTAGGTCAACTACAGATACGTTAGCAGTTGGTACGCGGAAAGCCATACCAGTTAGAAGGCCGTTTAGTTCTGGAAGAACAACGCCTACAGCTTTAGCAGCACCAGTTGAAGATGGGATGATGTTTTGAGAAGCACCACGGCCACCGCGCCAGTCTTTAGCAGAAGGGCCATCTACAGTTTTTTGAGTTGCTGTAGTAGCGTGAACTGTAGTCATAAGACCAGACTCAATGCCCCACTTATCGTTAAGTACTTTAGCGATAGGTGCAAGACAGTTAGTAGTACAAGAAGCGTTAGAAACGATGTCTTGACCAGCGTAAGATGCTTGGTTAACGCCCATTACGAACATTGGAGTTGCATCTTTAGAAGGACCTGTAAGAACTACTTTCTTAGCGCCAGCAGTGATGTGCTTACGTGCAGTCTCGTCAGTAAGGAAAAGACCAGTTGCTTCAGCAACTACGTCTACTTCGATAGCATCCCACTTAAGATCTTCTGGGTTACGCTCAGCTGTAACACGTACAGTTTTACCGTTAACGATTAGGTTACCGCCTTCAACTTCAACAGTACCGTTGAAACGGCCGTGAGTTGAGTCGTACTTAAGCATGTATGCCATGTACTCTACGTCGATTAGATCGTTAATACCTACTACTTCGATGTCTGCACGCTCTTGAGCTGCGCGGAATACGAAACGGCCGATACGGCCAAAACCGTTAATACCTACTTTGATAGTCATTGTAGTTGCTCCACAACTTAATTTCTGATTAAAGATAACTGGTAGTAAAATTACAGAATCCAGTATACATCTGCAATAGATAATCCGACTTAACTTGTTTAATGTCAAAAAAAAGCGACGCTTTTCTTAACAATTGGGCGTAAGTGGTTGAAAATTGACCATTGCAAGTGGCTCTGTACCCTTCCAGTTGGGTAAAATACCCCTAAATGATGATTCACTTATGAGTGTATATGTACAATGTTTCCTGGTGAGAAAGTATGTGCTACAAAACGACTCATATGCAAGCCTTTATAGAAAAAAGTAAATATAATAACTGAGAATGTGGAGATATATTAACGTGGTTCAAAAGGGAGGAAATATGATAAAGCCTGATGAATACTGGCGTGAGCGCCTAACGGACGACGAATTTGCTGTGTGCCGTGAACGTGGTACTGAAGCCCCATATAGCGGTAAGTTACTGCACAACCATAAGACGGGTGTCTATAGCTGCACATGCTGTGAAAGCCCTTTGTTTCTGTCGGATAACAAATATGATTCTGGGTGCGGTTGGCCAAGCTTTGATGCCCCAGTAAGTGATGAAGCGGTACGCTATATAGAGGATCTAAGTCACGGAATGAAGCGTGTGGAGATCCGTTGTACCGCATGTGATAGCCATTTAGGTCACGTTTTTCCTGATGGTCCACAGACAACAGGTGAGCGATTCTGTGTTAATTCTGTGTCGTTAATTTTCAACAAAAATGACAAAAGTACGAAATAACTTGTAACTATTGTTTAATCCTTACAGGTCGTACTTGTCGATTAAGGACTACAGAGCAACCCAAGATTTCAGAATTAAATCTAGTACAAATAAAAACAGCTACCAGAAAGGTAGCTGTTTTTTTTAAGCTGATGGATCGGAAGCTTAGGTTAGAAAGCAATACATGGTGCGATCAGTAATTAGGGACGATTGAAGGGCGGTAAATCCCATCCTCTATAGCTCCGACGATGTTGTCTGCGTCTTTATTCAGTTTTTTGTACATCGACTTGTCGAAACGATACAACACAGTGAGCTCAGCTTCAGAAGCTATGGGTACATCAAAGTCTTTGGCAACCATTGCCCACACGTACGCTTTTTCCATATGTCCAAGGCTGTGGTTGATACTGGCCATCGACTTGAAGATTTCAGTATTGACGACCGAACCATTAGAAAGCGTTAACGCATTATTGAGTAGCTTAAGCGTTTTTGCATGATCGCGAGTGGTATAGAAGGTGGCTAAGGCATATTGCATTTCTGCAGTATTTAACGCTTCTTTACCTTCTAGTTGTAGGAAACTGCGTCTGGCGTTGGTGTCCCCGGTTTGTGACCACAAGAAGTAAAGCGTTTCCGGTGTATTGGTTTGAGACAATTCATCTACAATACGTTCAGACTCTTCGATGCTGTGCATTAAAGAGGTAAAGCGACGCTCTTGCAGCTTAGATTGGTCAATCGTCTCGATCTGCGCCGCAAGCTCTAGGCACTTTTTGTAGGCCGAGATTAATTTGAACTCTTTAATCTTATTGGTTTCGGAGGGTTGCTTCTGAACTTCAAATCGATGCCAGATGAGATCAGTACGGGCGACGCGACATTGTCCATCGTTCATATTCAATTGTTCACACTGCAGCCCAGGATTACTTTGGCAGAGTTGATCGGTATTTTTATTTCCTTCAAGACACCCAACCAGAGTGAAAGGTAATAGGCTAATCGCCAACCATTTCATAATTTTCATATTCCTTCACTTGTGATCAAATGCACTTATTATCGGTCAGGTTCTTGACTCAATTCTGTTACGGGTTATTTTCTGGTGAAAATTGTTAAAACTAAGGCTTTATCATGGATGCAGAACAACTTCTTAGCGCAATGACACCTGAGGTCTACGACCGTCTAACTTTCGCAGTTGAAACTGGAAAATGGCCAGAAGGTACAGCGCTCTCTAAAGAACAACGCGACTCGTGTATGCAAGCTGTTATGTTATATCAATCTAAACATAACTCTGAAGCTCAACATATGACAATTGCAGCTGGTGGTGAAATTAGCTTTAAATCCAAGTCTGAACTAAAAAAACAGTTTAAATCAGACCAAGACGATATTGTTAGGGTTAACCCGAATCATTGAGCTTAAATTACAACAAAGGGGTGGCACTGTGCCACCCATTTTATTGTTAAGCTGTTTATTTATAAGCAATTAAACGATTCAGCTCACGTTAAACCTTTTGATTTACGTGAGGGTTCAGCTCATGCGAAGGCTTTGCTAATGATGAAAGCTCTTGTTAGCTATGAACATTATTACTAACTACGAAAGCTCCGGTTAACAACGCAAATTATTACTAACACGAACATCTTGGTTCAATGAATAGCAAAACAAGCTTATAAGCTCATCTCACCGCGCAACACTTGTTGCATTTGATCCTTCACTTGTTCGTAGCTTAAGTTTTGGCTCAACAGGTAATGTAACTTCGCCAGTGCCGCTTCTGGTGTCATATCGTAACCACTGACAACTCCCGATTCTGCTAGTGCACAACCCGTCGCGTAACCACCCATGTTGACTTTACCCGCCAAACACTGAGTTAGGTTAACTACAATGACACCTCGTTCTGATGCATCTTTTAAGTGCTGAAGTAGCTCTTGATTTTGTGGTGCGTTACCAACACCAAAAGTAAGCAGAATCATTGCGTTAACAGGCTGAAGTAGCGTGTTGCGAATCACCTCATGTGAGATACCTGGGTACATAGTGATTACACCGATCGGTTGTGGAGTAATGTTATGAACCTTGAAAGCACCTTCAGGTTGCTCGTTTACCTTTACGTTATTGCTGATCTGGATATTGATACCCGCTTCTAGCAATGGGGTTAGGTTTGGTGAGGTAAATGCATTGAAGCCATCAGCGTGTGATTTTGTGCTGCGGTTACCACGCATCAACTTGTTGTTGAAGAACAGTGTCACTTCGTTGATCGGGTAGTTCGCTGCAATGTGCAGAGCATTTAACAGGTTTGCTTGTCCGTCTGAACGTAATTCTGCTAATGGGATCTGAGAGCCCGTAACAATCACAGGTTTGCCGAGGTTTTCCAACATGAATGACAGAGCTGAGGCGGTGTAAGCCATTGTGTCTGTACCGTGTAGGATAACGAAACCATCGTACTTATCGTAGTTCGCGCGAATATCATCAGCGATAGTCTGCCAATCAAGTGGTGTCATATCTGAAGAGTCCATTAATGGAGAGTATTCATGAATGGTGTACTCAGGCATTTCTGGGCGATGGAATTCAGGCATGCCAGCTAGCTGCTTATCCATAAAACCTGCGACTGGGACATAGCCGTGGTCCAAAGACTTCTGCATGCCAATTGTGCCGCCGGTATACGCGATATAGATGTGTTTTCTTTCCATGGCGATTAATACTTAGTGTGATATAGGGAACAGGGGGGCGATTATAGCGAATTATCATGCAATAAAAAGAGGCGCCTCACACAGAGGCACCTCTAGATAACAAAGCGTTGAGCTTATCTTATTGAACTTGGCAATTTAAGCAAAAAGCGTATCGGCCTTGTGGGTCGTTAAAGTTGCCTAACAGCTGGCTATCTTGAGCTAACTGCTGAGTAACAGGTTGTAAACTGCTTGGAATCATTGATTGAATATCAAAGCCTATCGACATCTGAACTTGATTCATAAATTCTTGAATAAATTGTTCAGTCGTTGAAAGTGGTTCTTCTACCCAGTAGATGTTGTAGGTTTCAAGCTCTGCAAGTGAAGCAGCAGCTGCAATCGCATCATCAAAGTCACCAATTTCATCGACTAGACCTTTCTGGATTGCATCTTGGCCAGTCCATACTCGACCTTGAGCGATCTTGTCGACAGCATCGACTTCCATGCCGCGATTCTCTCCAACTAGGCTGATGAAACGGCGGTAACCGTTTTCAATACCCATTTGGAACGCATCTTTCGCGCCGTCGCTAAGCCCAGTTGTAATACCAAGACCAGAGAAAGGTGACGTACCAACGCCATCAGTGTAAACACCAATATCGTTCAACCCTTTTTCGAAGGTAGTGATAACACTGAAAATACCAATCGAACCAGTTAAGGTCGTTGGTTGAGCCAGGATCTTGTCCGCACCCATCGAGATCCAGTAACCACCCGAAGCGGCAAGGCTAGACATCGATACAACAACCGGCTTACCGGCTTCTTTAAGCGCTTCGACTTCGTTGCGAATCACTTCAGATGCAAAGGCGCTGCCACCTGGGCTGTCTACACGAAGTACAACGGCTTTTACTTGATCGTCGTTACGAGCTTGGCGAAGTAGTGCTGCTGTGGTATCGCCACCAACGGTGCCACGTGGCTGCTTACCATCCATTATCGCGCCGCTGGCAACAATTACAGCAACATCGTGCGATTCACTTGTTAGGTCAGGAAGCATGGTTGTACGGTACTCGTAGTACCCAAACGCGTTATAGCTGTCTTGACCATCACTGCCGAAGACGTCAGCCAGTTCTAGTCGTACTTGCTGGCGAGTTGCCAGTTCGTCAACTAAACCAAGCTTCTCTGCCAGTTTTGCGATATCGCCATCAACCGACTCAAGGTCTTTTAAGAAAGAGTCCATGCTTGGGTTCAAGGTTTTAGCGTCGATCTGACGGTTGTTGCTCACGTCATCGACATACGCACCCCAAAGTTGGCTTAACCAACGAGAAGCGGATTCTTTCGCTGCGTCTGACATATCGTCACGAATGAAAGGTTCGATTGCAGACTTATAAGTGCCGACACGGAACACATGTGTGTTCACGTCTAGCTTCTCTAATAAGGTTTTGTAGTAAAGCGAGTACGCGCTGTAGCCTTTAAGGAGAACACCACCATCGGGTGATAGGAAGACTTTATTGGCGTAGCTGGCTAAGTAATATTGGCTTTGGTTGTAAAAGTCACCCACAGCATAAATTGGTTTGCCAGTTGCTTTGAACTCGTTGAGTGCTTTAGCAATGTAGCGAAGCTTGGTCAGATTGGTTTCTGGCAGTTCTTTGAGTGCTAAAACGATACCAGTAACGTTGTCATCGTCTTTGGCGTAGCGAATCGTTCCAACAATATCAAACAGGACGTTCTCTTTTGGAAGGTCTTTGCCAAGCAGCGAACCCGTGACCGAATCCATCGGGTTGATGTAGCGACTTTGCTCCACGATAGGACCAGACAAGTTAAGTACTAAAGCCGATTCCTGTGGAACAGTGGGCTGAGTTGTGTCTGAGTGGAAGTATACAAAGTAGATGATGGCGATACTGAGTAAAAAGAAGAGGTTAACGAGCGCAAGACGCACAAACGTGATGAGCTTCCAAATCCCTTTAAAGATCATACCTATAAATTTGAATATCTTTTTCATTATGTCTCCGCAGTGAGATCACGTGGCTTTAACAAGCAACAGTACTATTAATCTCAATAATATGAACTGCTTAGTATCCTACGATAATTCCCTAGCTCAAACTACACCAAGAATTGTTAATCGATATATATTCTCATTAAGTGTAGACAAATTAAGGGTTTCTGAACGATTAATACCTTCAGCATTATGATCGGTGTTACAAAAATGTAAACGGTTGTTTGAACTTTTGGTGATTGAGTTATATTGTGGTCAGACCACAAGGATATAATAATAGAAGTGATGTCTGCCATGTACCCACATTTACTCGAACCACTCGATCTTGGATTTACTCAGTTACGTAACCGTGTATTGATGGGATCAATGCACACGGGTTTAGAAGAAAATAAAGAAGGCCTCCACAAGCTTGCCGCGTTTTATGAAGAGCGAGCAAAAGGAGGCGTTGGCCTTATTGTTACCGGTGGTTTCTCTCCTAATTTACGTGGCAGATTGACCCCATTTAGTGCTGAATTCAGTAAAGTTAAGCACGCAAAAGCTCACCAAGTTGTTACCGAAGCCGTGCACAAGCATGGTGGTAAAATTGCCCTTCAGTTGCTACATGCTGGCCGCTATGCAATGCACCCATTCGCGCAAAGTGCTTCGGGTATTAAAGCGCCAATTGCTAAGTTCGCGCCGAGCGAGATGAGCCCGCGTCAGATTAAAAAAACCATTGGTGCCTTTGCCAATAGTGCAGAACTAGCTCAGGTTGCTGGCTATGACGGCATCGAAATCATGGGCTCTGAAGGCTACTTGATTAACCAATTTATCTGTAAACGTACCAACATGCGTTATGACGAATGGGGCGGTTCTTATGAGAAGCGCATGCGTTTCCCATTAGAGATCGTTAAATCGATTCGCGAAGCGGTGGGTAAAGATTTCATCATTATTTTCCGCTTATCGATGCTGGATTTGGTTGAGCAAGGCAGCACGTTCGAAGATGTTGTGCTTCTGGCTCAGAAGCTAGAAGAAGCTGGCGTGACCATTATCAATACTGGTATTGGTTGGCATGAGGCTCGTGTCCCTACGATTGCGACTCAGGTACCACGTGGCGCTTTCTCTTGGGTGACGGAAAAAGTTAAACCATACGTGTCGATTCCAGTGGTGACATGTAACCGCATCAACACGCCAGAAGAGGCCGAACGTATCCTCAGTTCAGGACAAGCTGATATGGTGTCTATGGCTCGTCCATTCTTGGCTGACCCTGATTTCGTTAATAAAGCCGCTCAAGACCAAGCTCAGTTCATTAATACCTGCATTGGTTGTAACCAAGCTTGTCTTGATAACGTATTCAAAGGCAAAAGAGCGAGCTGCCTAGTTAACCCTAGAGCTTGTTACGAGACTGAAATTGTTGTTCAACCTGCGGAAGCGACCAAAACTATTGCCGTTGTTGGTGCTGGGCCTGCTGGTTTAGCCTGCGCGACGACATTAGCACAGCGTGGTCATACTGTTGACTTACTAGAGAAAAGTGACCGTATCGGTGGGCAATTTAGATTGGCAATGCAGATCCCGGGTAAGGAAGAATTCAGAGAAACGATTCGTTACTTTGCTAATCAAATTGATGCATCCGGCGTGAACTTAAAACTGGATACTGAAGCGACGTTTGAAATGTTGTTGAAGTACGATGAAGTCGTGATGGCTGCCGGTGTTGAACCCCGAAAGCTTAATATTGAAGGGATTGACCAAGAAAACGTAGTCGATTACCAAACCTTGATTCGTGAAAAGACACCTGTAGGCGAAAAAGTTGCGATTGTTGGCGCTGGTGGTATAGGTATTGATGTGGCAACCATGCTGACAGAGCCGACTTCTCACGGCTTGGACGACTGGCTGCATGAGTGGGGTATTGATAAGAATATGGAACACCCAGGTGGACTTTATCCTTACCCTGATTCGTTCAGTGATAAAACGGTTTGGGTGATGCAACGTAAAGCAGGTCGTGTCGGTAAAGGTCCGGGTAAGACTACAGGTTGGATTCATAAACGCACATTAGAAAAACGTGGTGTGAACTTACTTGGTGGCGTGAGCTACAACAAGATTGACGACCAAGGTCTGCACATCAGCGTTGGTAAGAAAGATCAGGTACTCGATGCCGATTCCGTTATCGTGTGTGCGGGCCAAGTTTCGGTTCGTCCATTCGAAGACATGTGGCAAGAGTTTGGTGGCAAACTGCACGTGATAGGCGGTGCTGACTATGCCGGTGAACTGGATGCCGTGCGTGCGATTCGCCAAGGTGTTGAGCTAGCTATTAAACTGTAGAGCGGATTATCAAGCCTTAGAACATAGTTAAATGTTTTTGCTGAACTAGCTTGAAGTGGAAAAGTAAATAAGGCTCCTAAGTCATAGATTTAGGAGCTTTTGTTGTTTCCGGTACCGTTTAAAACATTGCTTCAAATGGATAGCCGTTGAGATTTATTATCGTTTGTAATCTGTGCTACAGTTCAACTATACAAACAATAAAAATTAGTAAGGACTTCAAATGGATGCTTTGGATCTATTGCTCAACAGACGCTCTATTGCAAAACTCTCTGATCCAGCACCTGAAGGTGTGGCGTTAGAAAATATCATCAAAGCGGGCTTACGAGCTCCAGACCATGGAGCTCTAACACCATGGCGCTTTGTTATCGCGCAAGGTTCTGGTCTACAAAAGCTTTCAGACATCTTGGTGCGCGCCGCACAAGCCGATGAAAGCGAAGAAGCGGTGATTGAGAAAGTAAAGAAAGCGCCGTTTCGAGCACCTATGGTTATCACTGTCATCGCAAAAGTGACTGAACACGACAAAGTGCCGGCATTCGAACAACATCTTTCTGCAGGTTGCGCTGCACAAGCAATGCAAATGGCCGCAGTCGCGCAAGGTTTCCAAGGCTTTTGGCGCTCAGGTAAATGGATGTTCCACCCAGAGGTTCACCAAGCATTTGGCCTAGAAGGCGATGATGAAATTGTTGGTTTCTTATATCTAGGTACGCCGGGTTGTACTCCAATGAAAGCCCCAGAGCGTGACTTCTCAAAGTTCGTCGAGTTCTTATAGATACTTTGAAAGCAGCCCAACAAAGAGCTGCCCGATTCGACTTACAAACTGAATCTTGCGATAAAAGCTATAATAGCCGTAGGTAGTTGAAATTCATCAGCAACTAAGAAATCTATAATTGCTAAGACTGATTCGATAAAATCTAACAAATTAGTTAGTTTTTGAAACATATTTTATGCTCTCGCTTTGTGTCAAGAATTGCACATTGTCTTTAACTCAAACTTTGATATGATTCGTCGTGAAATTAGTAATCGTAATCATTGTTCAGAAGTCTGTGCCCTTTGTAGGAGAAGGATTCAAACTTTGTTAATGCAACGTGCGTGATACTGATAAATAAGTCCACATTAATGTGGACTTTTTTATTGCCTGTGTTTTGTCATTCTATTCCTCTCTTAAGTTGACTTTCCTTTACCACGATATGTTGTGCTTGCTTGATTTTAACTGAACAATATAGCGTGCTTTTCTATACTATTTACCTGCTATATTTTCTCGTATTTAACGAGAACCACCAACTTTGAGTATTGATTTAGGTCAATAAAATCCTCAGGCTGACCAAGATAAATTCATTATTATTACGTTAGTTCTCTCTTTAGGAAAAATAAATAAAACCAATAATATAGTGTCAAAATCGTTGCTTTTTATAGAGTCATTGCAGGTAGTAGCCGAATAGTTATTGGAAGACTCAAAACAAGGAAGCTAGTAACGAAAGCTTATATCAGGCAAGTATTTAGCAATGCATACTTACTAGTCAGTAGTTTTTTGAATGCTAACTGTATAAACAACCAGTTTTCCTTGATTTCTAGGGGCCACATTAGATAATGTGGCCCTAATTGTTTGTAGCGTCTGGAAAAACATGTCTCGTCTTATTATTGCTGAAAAACCAAGCCTAGGCCGCGCAATTGCCGCCGCATTACCGAACCCACAGAAGAAAGACCAAGGGTTTATCAAATGTGGCAATGGAGATGTGGTGACTTGGTGTATTGGACACTTATTGGAGCAGGTTGAGCCAGACGCTTACGATGACCGTTATAAGAAGTGGAACTTAGCCGATCTTCCTATTGTGCCTGAGCAATGGCAACTAAGACCTCGTAAGACGTCAAGCAAACAGCTCACGGTGATCCGAAAGCTATTGAAAGACGCAACCCAAATTGTCCATGCCGGAGACCCAGACAGAGAAGGGCAGCTGCTGGTTGATGAAGTGATCGATTACTGCAAGGTGTCTAAGGCCAAGAAAGAGTCGATGGACAGGCTACTGATCAGCGACTTGAATTTACCAGCCGTGAAGCGTGCGCTCTCTCAAATGCGCAGTAACCGAGACTTTATTCCACTGTCTATTTCTGCTTTAGCACGCTCTAGAGCCGATTGGCTGTATGGCATGAACATGACTCGTGCTTATACCTTGCTTGGTCAGAAGGCGGGTTACCAAGGTGTGTTGTCGGTAGGGCGAGTGCAAACGCCTGTACTTGGTTTGGTTGTAAGACGTGATGAAGAAATTGAGAACTTCATTCCTAAAGATTACTTCACTCTGCACGCTTTGATCCCTTATCAAAATAACGGCCAGAGCTTTGATATTCGCGCGCGTTGGAAACCGAGCGAAGCGTGTAAGCCATGGCAAGATGAAGAAGGTCGCGTGCTCAACCGAAAGCTGGTTGAGAACGTGGCTAACCGGATTACGAATCAACCCGCGACGGTGACGGAATCAGAGCAGAAGCAAAGTAAACAAGCCGCACCACTGCCTTATTCGTTGTCAGCTTTGCAGATTGATGCGTCTAAGCGATTTGGCATGAGTGCTCAACAGGTGCTCGACACTTGTCAGTCGTTGTACGAGAAACACAAACTCATCACTTACCCGCGTTCTGACAGCCGCTACTTACCTAAAGATCATTATTCACAAAGAGAGTCGGTAGTGGATGCTATCGCTAACAATGCGAAAGAGCTGCAAAGTGGTGCTCAAGGTGCGGATCTTTCTCTTAAATCCAAAGCATGGAACGACAGCAAGGTTGATGCTCACCACGCGATAATTCCTACTCCGAAAAAGTCATCGGTGAACGGCCTGTCTGCCAACGAGATGAAAATCTATCAGCAAATCGCTCGTCAGTATTTAATGCAATTCTACCCACCTGCGATTTTTGCCGATGCCAAGTTAGTCTTTGATATTGCTGGTGGCGTATTCATCGCAAAAGGGCGTCAGCTTATCAACCCAGGTTGGAAATTGTTGATGGGGAAAACGGATACTGAAGAGAAAGGTGATGGCACAGATACGGTTCCTCCATTGGAAAAAGGAACTGTGTTGACGTGTCGTGAAGGCATTATTGGTGATAAGAAAACCGAACCACCAAAGCACTTTACGGAAGCGACGTTGCTACAAGCGATGACTGGTATTGCGCGCTTTGTAGCAAATAAAGATCTCAAAGCTATCTTGAAAGAGACCGATGGCCTTGGAACCGAGGCAACTCGTGCGGGTATTCTAGATACTTTGTTCAAAAGACAACTGTTAACGCGACAAGGCAAGAGTATTCATAGCAGCCCTGCGGGAAGAGGTTTGATTAATGCCTTACCTGAGGACTCGACTTTTCCAGACATGACGGCTCACTGGGAGCATCAGTTGCAAGGTATGGCTGAACGAAACCAAGCGTATCAACCCTTCATGCAAGCGCTAGAAAGCAAGATCGACGGCTTGATGGGCAAGGTAAAAACGGGTGAAGTTCCTGAGTCTCTGCGTCATCTTCCTAAAGTCGAAAGGCCAGCGTTCAAGCGCCGTAAAGGCGGTAGTGCTAAAAAGAAAACGTATGCTAAGAAAGGTACGAAAAGCTAATTGCTAAGAACTAAGAACTAAGAACTAAAAGCTATCCATTGGAGGTATCGGAATTACCGTCCGACTTTACGCCCACAACGCTTAAATAGTTGCTGCCAGTAATCTACATGGCGGCGCGTGGATGACCGAAAGGCGTGATGTGCATCTTTGATGGGAAAGTAATAACTGTGTAGTTCAGGTTGTGCGTCAAACATCCCAAGTTGCGGGGCTAACTGCTGATAGTAGCCATCCAATTGCGCCATGTAGGGCTGAACTTTGTCTATGTATTGCTGTTCGAACACATTGTTGAGATAACGAAACTTGGTCGTGTCTCGTTGTTTACCACAGATGATATTGTGATCAAAAGTTGTCAGCTGTTTGGTGATGGTATCAAGTTCGGCCGAAGCTCGCGTGAGCGAGTAGTATAAATCCCCGAGCGTAGAGCTCTTTTCTAAGACTTCTTGAACCTCAGTAGTCTTTCCCGAAACGAGCGGAACGTTTAACGCTTGATTGATATGTTCTAAGGCATCACTGGTTTGTCGTACCTGATCGCCTATATCAGCACGTAACCACTGACTACCACGCATCTGAGACTGCATCGCATCGCTGGCATAGATTAGATTCCACTGGTGCCGCGGAAACTGTGCGAGTTTCTGCTGCTCGATTTCTTTCAGTAGTTCTACGACCTCAGGGTCTGATTCGCTACCGGATAAACATTTCCCAACACCTGCAAGTAGGGCGACTTGATAATCGTAATTACGAAACTCATCCGCGACCTTCCCCAGAACCGAATTTTTTTCTGCAATTAGGTTGAATAATCCGCATTGTCGAAGCTGGTAACTGTCGATGAGACCGATAGAAAGCGAGGGCACGTCAAGCAGCAGTTCTCGCTTTCTCGGTAGGCTTTCAAATTCCCATTCATCTTTTATCTCGTCGGCACCTTGTACTCTGGCTATCTTAGTTTGGTAGTCGTCGAATAAGCCTCCGGGGCCATCACTGAAACAGCCCGCTATCATCACCGTCAGACAAAACAGTGTTGAGTGTTTAACTAGGTTTGAGAGAGGGCCATCATTCATCTACGGGTTACCAGTCTATTTCGCTGCCATCGAAATTGAAGAAGTGACCACTTACTTCAGTATTCGCAGACTCGATGACTTTTATAAGACCAGAAGCTGAGGTGTCGGTGTCGATCAGAGCATTAGGGCCGCCCATTTCGGTCTGTACCCAACCAGGATGCAGAGCTAGCACCGTAACGCCGTTATCGGTTAAGTCGTTACTTAAGCTCTTCACAACGGAGTTTAGAGCGGCTTTGGAGGAGCGATAGATGTAGCCGCCTCCTGAGGTGTTCTCGGACATGCTACCGACTCTGGAAGACAGGCAGGCGATCTTTTTGACGTCACTAATTTGTATAAGAGGTAATAGAGCCTCGACAAGCTTCAGTGGAGCAATGGTGTTGACTTCGAATACACGGCGCCACTCTTCGACATCGGTATTACCCAGTCCGTAGCCTTTAGGGCCATAGTAGCCAGCGTTGTTGATCAAGATATCAATCGATTCTATTTTCGAAGAGAGTTGGGTTACTGCTTGGTAATCGGTTATCTCCAATTGAATGCAGGTCAGGTTGGTGTTGTGGCCTGCGAGTGAAAGCAGTTCTTTTGCTGAATTGGCATCACGATAGGTCGCGTATACCTTGTGATTCCCTTTTAAGTATTGCTGAGTCAGGCTTAAGCCAATACCGCGATTTGCTCCAGTAATGAAAATAACGTTCATGGTGGTTCCTTTTTAGTTCAATTAGTTAAGTCTGATGGCTTAACACGAGAAAATCAACGCTCCACCAACTGGCCATTAGCATTCCTACAAAAATCATTACTGCTGCCATTGAGCCGCAGATCACCCCAAAGATGAGTATTAGGTTTTTCATTGCTGTCTCTTTTTGAAAATAAAGCTAATGATAATTATTATCATTAATTAAGGTTGTCGCCAAGTCTGAGACTGTTATGATTTTGAGAAAGCTACGCAATTAACTTGATTATGATCCCTTTAATTTACCATCCAATTTATTCACAGTTACCCTTACCTGAAGGGCACCGTTACCCGATTAATAAATATCAGTTGTTACACAGTGCTGTTGAAGCGTTAATGGATAGCGATCCTCTATGGAAGAGTCAGTTTGAAGTGTTCCAACCAAAGCCTGTTTCGGTTGAACAGGTAAAACAGGTTCACGATAGTGAGTATGTGGATTTGCTTGTTTCTGGTAATTTGCCCGCAGCAAAGATGAGACGCATCGGGTTCCCCTGGAGTGAACAACTTATTGAGAGAACACTCTACTCAAGTGGTGGAACCTGCTTGGCCGCTGAAGTGGCAATAGAGAGTGGTTTAGCGATTCATTTGAGTGGTGGTTATCATCACGCGCATCATGATTTTGGTAGCGGCTTTTGTTTGTTGAACGATCTGGTGTTAGCAGCAAAACATGCGCTGACCTTTGAACATATCGATAAAGTGCTGATCGTCGACAGCGATGTTCATCATGGTGATGGTACAGCGACTCTTTGCCAAGAGAATGACGACATCATTACTCTGTCATTCCACTGCGACAAAAACTTTCCTGCACGAAAACCGTTGTCTGATTTAGATGTTCCGTTAAGTCGTGAAACAGAAGATGAAGAGTTTTTGCGTTGTTTTGAACAAGTCACTAAGTTAGCGATTGCTCACCATCAACCTGATCTGATTATTTATGATGCAGGGATCGATATCCATCAAGATGATGAACTGGGCTACTTGAACGTTTCGACGCAAGGGATATTTAAACGCGACTGTTTCATGATTGAATTAGCGAAATCAGAGTCTATTCCAATGGCGTGCGTAGTGGGCGGAGGGTATCGTACTCAGCACCAAGATCTGGTTCCGGTTCATATGCAGCTGTTAAAAGCGGCTTATCATGTTTACGGTTAACCTCTCAAATTAGCGCCTGATAGCTCATTGAAATGATGGTGTGAAATAAGCGCCTCTTGCACCATAAAAGACACGATTGCACCATTGTGATTTATATAAAGTACTTTTTTATTAATTAGTTGGGTATTTGTATGATTAATTGTGGTCTGTAAATTGCTTTACCCATGTGTATATAAAAACACAAGGGATAAAAATGAACCTGACGGACAAGGAACGTAGTTGGCTTAATTGGTTTGGCGTAACAGGAAAACTGGCTATGCGCAGAGCTTGTTTCCTCAATCGAAGTAGGACGAAGGAACTTGAACAAGCTTTTGAAAGTATTGCTCACACGCGAGTTCAACTTCTGCATAACTGGGTCAAGAATCAATGGGATTTTTTAGAAGACTCTGCTGTTTATTTGGCAAGTCGAACGGAAGAGCAAGCTCAGGGGACGTTAGCTAGCCTTCTTAAACGCAGTACGGATTTTTCTGAGTTGGCGATCGTCGATTCTAAAGGTATCGCGCAAGCATCGAGTTATCACGACCATATCGGAGCCACTCTCGCAGATAAGAAGGCTTTAGCCGAAGGTGCTTCAAAGCGTTATCTTCATGGGCCGTATATGGATCCACGCACGTTGAACGTAGGGGCCTCGAGTTCATCGTTCCATGACCAAGTGACGCTGATGTTTTATGTCCCCTTTTCTCGGGATGAAGGGCCACAGCAGTTCTTATGTGGCCGGGTTCCAAATGATGTTATTGGTGACATTATTCAGAGAGAAGCGGGGCATATTTATAGTGAGTCGGGTGATAACTATATCTTTATGGTCGACTCCATTCATGATCCTCATACTCAGCCGGGTGTTGCGCTCTCTCGTTCTCGCTTTGAAGATAATACCTTTTCACACGGCGAGAACTTAAAGCAGGGGATTCATACTGATTGGGGAACGGTTAAGATTCAGCAGCACACCGAATTTGAGATTCGCTTTACAGATCCAGCCACTAATCAACTTCACCCAGGCGTAAGAGAAACCATTAAAAATGGCAATAACTTGTTTATTGGTTATCCGGGGTATTCTGACTATCGCCACATACCCGTTATTGGCAAAGGTATCACTTTTCAATTGGATGGTTCACCAGATACCTTTGGCATGATGTGTGAGTCCGATTTAGAAGAGGTCTACAGAGACCGAAGCCTAAGTTATACCTTATCTAAACACTTCATCAGCTGCATGCTACTGCCTCTATTTATTCCATTACTGTTTGCCAACCTTTATACACTCACACCTTTTATGCAGAGTGGCATTATGTTCGCTTGCGCGTTGCTTTCATTGGGCTTATTCCGTTTAGTTAGCGCCAAACCACTAGCGAAGAAGATTCACGAAATGACCGGGGTAATGCAGACCTTAGCCGAAGGTGATGGCAACTTAAGTCGGAGACTTGATCCCACCACATTCAGTCATAATGAACTTGGCAACTTAGGGCGCTGGACTAACAGTTTTATCGACAATTTAGATAACACGGTGAGTGAGTTGATCCATGCGAGTCACGAAGTTAGAGAGGTTTCGGAATCGATGTTTCGTCGCAGTGTCGTGATGAAGCAAACCAGCGATGATGCATCACAAGCGTTAAGCAATATGCTTCAGTTGAGTCAGTATCAACAGAGTGAAATTACTCATGCGAGTGTTTCAGCAACGCAAATGGACACGGTGATGAAACAAGCCGTCCTGAGCGCGGAGAAGGAGTACAATCAGTCCGTCGAAGGCATGGAGATTGTTCGCAATATCGTAGAAAGCTCGGCACATAGTGTGAATGAGGTGAATAATGAAATGACCAAAGTGTCTGACATTATAGATATCATTACTGACATCACCGCGCAGACTAACCTTTTGGCCTTGAATGCGGCAATCGAGTCGGCAAGAGCAGGTGAACACGGGAGAGGGTTCTCTGTCGTCGCTTCTGAAGTAAGAACACTGGCTGACCGCACCTCACAAGCTGCGAACCATATTAGTGACCTAATGAAAGAGTTGCATAGTAAGTCTCGCAGTGCTGTTGAGTCTATGGAGCGAGGCGTGGAAAATGTGAGTAAGGGAAACTTAACAGTAGACTCAAACGCCCGCAGTGAACAAATTCAAGCAGCGGTGAGTGACCTCTTTACCACGATGTCTAATCTAGATGAGAACAGTCAGAAAAACGGACAAACGGCAGATAAAGCCCAACGTTCAATATCTGACTTACAACTGTCTACTAAGCAACTCGCACGTCGAGTTTCTTTGATGGGCAATGCATTGAGCCGCTTAGACCAATTGATTGGACGCTTTGAAGTGAGCCGAAAGGTGGCGTAGTAGAAACTACGTAAGCTCTTTACGTAAACGCCAGATACAAAAAAGCCGCTGATTTCTCAGCGGCTTTCTTTAATGTGGTGGAGGGATAGGGATTTGAACCCTAGAACCGCTATTAACGGTTGCCGGTTTTCAAGACCGGTGCTTTCGACCACTCAGCCATCCCTCCAATGGCGCGAATAATATAGGGGTGTGATTCGCTTGTAAATACCCTTATGAACTGACTGCTTTTTTTATGAACAAGTTTGTGCATTTTTATATGGTTAGAGTGAAAATACATCGAAAAATGTTCCTGATCGTTTCGACTTAAGGGATTAGGTATCGTTTGAGGAAGGAAAATGGAGAAAGGATCTAATACAACTGATGTGAGGAACGTAATTAGGACCGAAGCCTTAGCTTTTGGTGTGTAGCCACCATTCCTCATTAGGGTTAACTTGCCTTTGCTGTCTATAAGATTCATAATGAATGCATCTTATAGAGTGAAATATCCACCATGCATATCACACGTTACACTGATTATTCCCTACGAGTTCTGATCTATTTAGCGATCAACAACCAATCTCTTAGCACCATCGGCGACATTGCTAACAGTTATGGTATTTCTAAAAACCATTTAATGAAGATCGTTCAGCAACTCAACCTCAAAGGACATCTGATCGCCACAAGAGGAAAAAATGGTGGTTTGAAACTCAGTTGCCATCCAAGTCAGATCAACATAGGTACGTTAGTTCGAGAGTTAGAAGACAAACGTAATTTGGTTGAATGTTTTGGCGAGGATAATAACTGTGTCATTACACCAAATTGCCAATTGAAAACTATCTTTGCTGAAGCTCAAGAGTGTTTTTACAAGAGCTTAGACGCTTATAGCTTGCAAGATCTCCTCGGTGAAGGGCACAGCTACAAGCTAGGGCAACTCTTGGCGGTTGAAGTTATTTAAAAGTAAGCAAGTTTTGTTTACTCACTAGGTTTACGATGATGAAAGATTTAAATCAAAACCCCAACAATGGCGTTTCAATGACGGCATTTTTCGAACTCGCGTTTCGACCATTTTTCTTGTTTGCATCACTTTTTAGTATTGCAGCATTAGTTGGTTGGGCTGCTTTTTGGAATGGCAGCACAAGCCTAAATGTTTATGGAGGTGCAATGTGGTGGCATATTCATGAAATGTTATTTGGCTTTGCAGCCACTGTAGTGGTTGGTTTTCTACTGACGGCCGTACAAAACTGGACGGGTGTCCGCAGTATTAACGGACGTGGGTTAATGATACTTTTGGCTATCTGGTTGTGTGCGAGAATAGCGATGCTCCTACCTGATGTGCTAAGCCATTGGTTGGTAGCTGGACTCGATTTACTGTTTTTGCCTATCGCTATAATTTATCTTGCTCACAATATTGTCAGCGTGAAGCTTTGGCGAAATCTGCTGTTCATTCCTATTCTGCTGCTTATGACTTTTGCCAATGCCGCTATGCACTATGGTGTTCTATTTCAGCAGCCACTCTTAATTTCACAAGCTAGCACAAGCATGGTGTTATTGGTCACTTTAGTGATGTGCATTATGGGTGGACGAGTCTTTCCTATGTTTACCGCGAATGGCACACAGACGCCACGAACCCCTGCATTACCATGGCTCGAAAAGCTGAGCATTGTGAGTACCATTTTGGCTGTTGTGTTGAGCTTTCAGATACTTCCAGTCCCCCAAAATCTTGTTGCTTTCGTGTTTATTGTCAGTGGCTTGGCAAATGCGATTAGGGCGGTAAGGTGGAAAGTATGGGTGGCTTTTAAGACTCCCCTTGTGTGGTCTTTACATTTAAGCTACTGGGCAATTTCGTTAGGATTGATCTTATTTGGCGTTTCGATCATTTCGCCATTGGTCACGCAATCACAAGCCATTCATGCCTTAACCGTTGGTGGAATGGGTGTGATGATCTTATCAATGATCTCACGTGTGTCTTTAGGACATACCGGTCGAACTATTGCGATTGGTAATATAATGACTGCGGCGTTAGTCGCCATTATTTTTGCCTTTATTGTTCGAGTGTTTGGTGGATACTTTACCAATAATATTGTCTCTATCATCACCTTATCCAGTGCTCTGTGGGTTGTCGCGTACAGTTGTTTCGTTGTGTTGTACTTACCAATTCTAATAAAACCAAAGGCTTAAATACTCCAAGATAATAAGTAGGTAATTCGACCAATATTAAAGTTGCATTTAAAATGCATCTTTAATATTATGACCTGAGTGAGTTATTTAAATACAATCAAAGAGAGCATGATTATGAGCTGTTGTGGCGGATGTGGTGGTTCAAACCACGAAGAAAAAGCAAAAGAAGCTGAACAAAAGAAACAAGCAGAGCAGCAAGAGACTAAGCAAGAAAACGCTTAATTAAAGCAACGCTCAAGCAAAATTTAAGAATCCAGAGACTTCGATGAAGCCTCTGGATTTTTTTTGTTTTTATGGCTTCATGACGAGAGTTTAGACACGACTAAATCACGTCATTGAATTCGACCCTTTCAAGTGAACTTCTGTGCTTGAATGACATTCATCGCTAGCTTGCTCATACCTTTCAGTACGTAGCGCCGAATTGCTTAATGCTTAAGTCTGTGGTTTGAATACGAAGAGTATTTATTACGTTGGAGTTAGTGATATTCAAATAATAATATATTGATGAAAGGTTTCAGGTAGTGGGGAACAGGCTTCAATCAGTTAACTAAAATGCGGTTTCGGGAATGGTTAGTGGTTAGACTCAAACGTTAGGTTCGATGACCATACGCTAGATACAAAAAAGCCGCTGATTTCTCAGCGGCTTTCTTTAATGTGGTGGAGGGATAGGGATTTGAACCCTAGAACCGCTATTAACGGTTGCCGGTTTTCAAGACCGGTGCTTTCGACCACTCAGCCATCCCTCCAGTGGCGTGCATAATATAAGGGGGAGAGTTCCTTGTAAACCCTTTATTATCATAATCTTGTTTGGTTGCTTATTTTCTAGTCATTAGCGGCAATAAAAAAGGGAAGCAATGAGCTTCCCTTTTTTAACTGATGATCATTTAGTCATTTTTTGTGTAGAAACGCTGTAGCTCAGTCAGGCCTTGCATTAATACAGGTAAGCGAGGGCTTACATCTTTTAGGCGTTTGTAGTTTTGGTCGTACAGCTTGTAGTTTCCAAATTTATCTAACACCGTCGTTTGCTTCTCGGTAACAAGCGCCAATTCACGAGAATCGCCCGCTAGTATCCATTTTCTCTTACGTTCATCAAACAGGCTACGACCGCTGCTGAAGTCTGTTGGGTTTGAAGATACACCCAGCAGTTCTTGCATCAGTGTGACAGATACATCTAAGTGACTCGAACGGTGAGTATATTCAGAAGCAGACTTACCAGGCCAGTTGATAAAAAGTGGCACTTGTAACTGATAGCGACTGTAGTTGGAGTTTGCGCCCCAGCTGTTGGTTTTAGTTTCGTTAAACTCAGTACCGTGATTAGAGGTAATGATAACCACCGTGTTGTCGGTTAGCTCTAAGCGTTCCAGTTCAGCGTAGATTGTTGCTAGCTGAGTATCGGCTGCGTGAGCTGACTTTTGATAGTCTGCAGCAAAACGTTCCGCTATGGTTAACGTTGAGTCTGACTCTGAACTTGAATCGTAGCTAGCGAAGTTATCCAGTGTGGTCAGTTCAATAAAGTTAAACCAAGGGCGTTTAGCTTGCGGTGATTGAATCCAGTCAGACCAAGCCTTGATTGCACTCTGGTCATCATGCGTTGCTTGCTCTGGCATCACATCACGGCCTCGGAAGATGATATCCGAGTAAAGTGTGTCGTCAAAGTTATCACCACTGAAAGCAGCAAACTTATAATTGTGATTATCTAATACATCTAACAGTACTGCACTTGACCCTTGTGCTTCGATGCTACTCGCGTAGCTGCTCGGCAGGCCGTAAAACAAGCCGAAAATACCAAACATATCGTTACTTGAACTGTAGTGATTGGTGAAGTTGGTCGATTGTTGTGCGTAGGCATAGCTGTTTGGCATCGCTGTGGCATTGAGTGCATCAGAGCGAAGGTTGTTCACACTCACCATCAGAATGTTAAGATCGTCACTGCGGCGGTTGTATTGAATTTTTTCGAGCGGGTAGCTAACTAAGTTTACGTTCTCTTTGTTGGCTTCTAAACGCTGTAAATATTCTTCACGGTCTAATAGGCCATGTTTTTCCATAAAGCTTTTCGCTGTCATTGGGTATGACAGTGGGAAGTTCGCTTTCTGGCTAGTAATTGGGTTGTAGAAATACGCATCAGCCCACATGTAGGTCAAGTGGCTACTGATAAAACACAAGAAGAAGACGGCAGTAATTGGACGGCCAATGTGTTTATGAGACAGTTTACGTTGCTTACGCCAAACCCACTCAGACAGACCTAGCTGTAACAAGAAGATAAGCGGCATAACAATGAAGAGGTGTTGCAAATCAGACGTGAATGCAGACTCCTCTCCACTGAATAAAACCTCCCACACGACAGGTGTCAGGTGGAGGTTTATATTTTGATACGTTTGGGTATCAATCAGTAGGACAGTTAAACCTATGGTTGCAAAGCAAACGGCAACCAAACGTAATAACTTCCTCGACGGAAGAACAAAAGTAAGCGGAAACAGCACTAATAGATAAAGCGCGAATACTAAAAAGCCGAAATGACCAACCCATGATGCAGCCAAATAAAATTGACCCAATAGGGTTTCTGGCCAAGCAGATTGAGTAATATAACGAGTACCAATCAACATCGCAGCAATGATGTTGAAAAATGCAAACCAGTGACCCCAACCAACAAGTCGAGATACGCGATCGCTATATGAGTTTGCGCTGTCTACCATTTATAATTCTTTTATCCGTCAATCAAATTTAGTGAGACTTTTTATCTTCAAGAGAAGAAATTAAAGCTTCGGCAAATTTTTCAGCAATTCCTTTGCGTTGTGAAGCAGCAACATTCTGATTTAAGACATTGGTTGCGATATTTCCAGCGATCATCAGCGAAAGTTCTGGTGAAGCTTTGTGCTTTGTTAGTACAGCACCTACTTCAGCTAGGATTTTTTCAACTTGATCATCTGTGTATTTAGATATAATCGGCATAAGGACTCTAATAATGATAGTAAAAGCGGCTTATGATAACCTACTATGCACGACAACTGAAACCTGAACGGTAATATTTTCACTATGAGCCTTCACCTTTCCAACGTAATTTTACACCAGCTGAGCAAGAACGATCAGGATGAACTGATTGTTAACTATCGTGCTGAATCTCTAGAGAACGATGCTTCATCTGAAAGCCTAGTTGCTGAACTTCACCGTGTTTTTAATTCAAAAGCAGGCAAAGGGTTTGGTTCTTTCAAATCCGACAGCGAATTCCAGCAGTCGTTGCATGAATTTCGAGCGGGAGAGCAAAGTTTCTATGATTTCTCTCAAAAAAGTGCGCTACGTCTAAAAGATGAGTTATCGAAATACCCATTTGCTGACGAAGGCACTTTGGTACTCGCTGAATACCAATCACTGGCGACAGACTACCTTTTCATCGGTTTACTGCCTTCGAACCAAAGTTTGAAAGTGACTGAAGGGCTAGACATCAGTGCGACTGATTACCTTGATATCTCAAAGATGGATATTGTGGCGCGCCTTGACCTTTCAACATACGACACAGACAAAGAGTCAAACCGTTACTTAACTTACATTAAAGGACGTGTTGGTCGTAAAGTCGCGGATTTCTTCTTAGATTTCTTACAAGCTGAAGTCGGTTTGGATGCGAAACAGCAAAACCAAGTACTGATGCAAGCGGTAGAAGATTTCGTTTCAGACTCTAAGTTAGAAAAAGAAGAAGCGATCAGCTATAAAAAGCAGGTTGCGGATTACTGTAACGAACAGCTAAAAGCGGGCGATGAAGTTCAAGTTCGTGAACTTTCTGGAGAACTGCCAGCAAGCACTGATGGTACAAGCTTCTTTGACTATACTAGTGAGCAAGGCTACGAGTTAGAAGATAGTTTTCCCGCTGATCGCGCAACTATGCGTAAACTAACAAAATTTGTTGGTGCTGGTGGCGGTTTGAATGTTAGTTTTGATAGTCTGCTTCTAGGCGAACGTATCTTTTACGACCCGGAGACAGACACGCTAACGATTAAAGGCACACCGCCTAACTTACGTGACCAACTGACTCGCAATAAGTCATAGTCCGAAGTTAACGAGTAAAAGCGGCAGCAAGATGCTGTCGCTTGTTTTGTGCTTAGTCTTTTAGCAAGTGTCATGGCTTCAAGTTAACACGCACAAGGAATATAGATGGAACAATCAGTAACAAAGCCCAAACGTTTTAAAAAACCGGCCACTTTCTTGGTTGTTATCTTGGCTCTGTGGCTACTTCCTTCATTGGCTCTTCTTAATCTAAGCCGTTCCTACACTAATTCTCTTGCTCAAATTGAAGAACTCGGTATTCGCGTCAATGAATTAAGGCAATCGCTTTACTTCTCTGAGCCGCTGCGAGTCTCTCGTATCAATGAATTAGCACTTGATGCTCAGTTGGTTTATTCGATCCGACTGCAGATCGAATCTGATTTCCAACACGCCTTGTTTCGCCCTGATGTAAACCAACTGCTTTACGTGGCTGATCAATTTCTAGAAAAATTTGATGAATTCATTCCTATAGAAAGTCAGGTTCAAGATATTGTCGATAACATTAAGGTATTACGCGCGGATACCGAACTTTCCCCTAAGCTAAAGCCGCTACTCAACGAATTCGGAGTCGTTATTTTTGAAGCGATGTATTCCGATAACCAAAGCTCATCAGCCACTTATCGTGCGTTTGATTCTATCTTAGAAAAATCTTATTCATTGAAGAGTGAAGAGCAAGACGCACTGCAACAGTTATTAGCTGATGCTTCAGCGTTGTTGAGTGATTACGCTCAGCTCAATTATTTGGTCGATAAAATCAAGAAAAACTCGGTGAACGAACAGATTATTGAACTTGAAGCTGAATTTCATGACCGTCAGTTTAACCTATTGCTAGTGATGCTAGGTTTAAGCTTGGTCACGATGATCACATTAGTGTTGTGGGGCGTTAGATCGAAAAAATTGGTTCAACAAGCAGACAAAAAACAGAGTCCTGAATCAGTAACCGATTCAAGTAGGGAAAATGCTCTCTCTGGTTCTCGTAGCAAAACTGGTTCTCGTAGCAATAATGGTTCTCGTAGCAATACTGCTTCTCGCAATAAAACAGCTTCTCACTACGACATTGCTTCTTCTGCGGTGAAACAATCAAGTAATGACGCTTCCGTATCGAGTGTTACGCCAATGAGCACACATTCCGCCTCTCAATCTCAATCTCAACCTCAAAAGAGCGTGAACGTTACAGTTCAGCAAATTGTTAAGCGGAACACTGAGGAAGCTCCAGTGGCAGAGAAACACATCCCCAGTGTGACAGATTCAAAGCCTGCGATAGATATTGAAGACATGTTAGAAACGCTCGATGGTGATGCTGAGTCTGTTGAATTGCTGCTCGGCGTCTTTGTACAAGATCACGCTGATGACTACACGAAGTTCAAATCTCTTCTCATTAAAGATGAAACCTCTGCTGCTCGTATTGTACATAGCTTGAAGGGCGTAGCTGGTAGTATCAAAGCGTCTCGATTAGCTATCATTGCAGCGACTATAGAAATGACAATGAAACAGTCGAGAGCCATTAGTGAACACGATTTAAAAGAGCTAGAGGCAGCAATAAAAGCTTCTATAGATGCCGCGTTTGAATATTTAGATAAGCAGCGTTAACTTTTGTAGGAATTTTGACAATACTCTGACGAAGTGCTCATACAATCCGCGGCCTTAGTCTTTGTCAGAGGTTTACATGTTACGAGTTTCGAGTCGAAGTTGGATGGTGTTGGTGCTTAGTATCTTGCTAAGTGGTTGTTCTCTCTTAGAAGTTAAGTTAGATAGTCAAACGACACCTCTTAGTCAACAAGAGCTGAATGCTCGAATCATGACGCGTGAATACGCGAAAATGTTTTTTACGCGAGTAGAAGACTCCGCAGATCTCATCGCTCAATCTTACCCTGCCGATGACACCTTACATCAATCTTATGTGTTGCTTTGGAAGATTCATTCAGAGCAGGGCTTACAGCAAGCTGCTTATCAAACTTCACCGATGTCTGCCTTAATCGACTCGTGGGTGTTCACTGCCCAAATGAATCAGTTTTATCGCCAAGGTGATGGTGCTGTCCTGTTCGCGACGGATGATGCGGTAAAAACGGCTCACTTTCTGGAACAAGAAGCAGAGAAACTGGCAAAGGGTGTATTGAGCTCGAGTGATTTCAAGAACAGCAAAGCGTTCGTTGCGCAGTTTGCTGCTAGCCACCCATTTAAAGATCTCACATTCAGAAGCACACCCGCTTACCGTGAATGGCTGACCTATCTTGGTAAAGACGAGTCACAAATCGTCCAGAGCTTAGGAACCATGCCAGAGGCGATGAACGATGCATCAGACCGTTTAAGCTTGATGGCAGATCAAACACCAAAATTGATGTCTTGGAAAGCGGAGTTAGTCGCTCTGAACAGCTCACTAACGGGTGAAGACTTGTCTATGACATTAGAAAGCCTTCGTCAAACGTCGGCAAGCATGCAAGACTTCATTGAAAATAATCCGGAGTACATGCAAACGCTGGCTTCTATTATGTCGACAGAAATGCAGCCATTGCTAAACGACCTTAGCGACAAGACAGACCAAAAATTAGCGATGCTCACTGAAGAGCGTGTGGCGTTAGAAAAAATGGTGACACGTGAAAGAGAAGCTCTGGTAGATATGATTGCGAAAGAGCGCATCGAGATTGCAGGTATCGTGACTTCAGAAAGGGAGTTGTTTACGCAAGACCTTGACCGCGTATCTCAAGAGGTGGTGGTACTCGCGATTGATAAACTTATGGACTTAATCAAAGGTGTGATTATCTACTTCATCCTGTTTATCTTAGTGGTGTTCTTTGCACCGTTAGGCATCGGTTACTGGCTGGGTAAGCGAACCATAAATAAATAGATGAACCAGTAGATCAAAAAAAGAGCGCTCTAGGGCGCTCTTTTTGCATTTATATCATTAACGTCTTTGTACTTACTTTCTAAAGCTCTGAGGCATTAACTTATGCTTGCTGCTTAGTAAGCTCTGCCGCTTCTTCAGTTTCAACTGCTGGTGCCGTTGGCTCACACTTATCAACGAACCAACCCATGTAAGACGTTACGATAGTCACGAGGATACAGATGAAGCTCAACCACATGAACGGTGCATAAGAGAGCGTTGCAACGCCTAGAATACTCGCCATGTAGATACCGTTATCACTCCAAGGAACCATGCCTGACGTTAACGTGCCACCAAACTCAGCATTACGAGATAGGTTCTTACGTTTGTAGCCCAAGCGGTCGTAGTTCTTCGCACAGATTTTTGGCGTAAGGATTAACGATACGTACATCGCAGAACCGAACACGTTACCCATGAAAGCCGTACCAATTGTGCTCGTTGCTAGAGAACCTGCGCTGTTTACACGGCGCTCGAACACTTTAGCAATTGTCTCTAGTACACCCACTTTATCCAGTAAGCCACCAAAACCTAGACCAAATACGATAACCGCAACCGAACCAAGCATTGAAGACATGCCACCACGGTTAAGAATTGAATCAATGAATTCTACGCCAGATGAGATAGAGAACGGTGCCCAAGCAGTGTTGAATGCCGTTAGGAAGTCGATCTCTTGGATCATGACTGCCCAGATAATACCCAGCAGAGAACCAAAGCTGATTACTGGGAATGAGGGCATGCGGAAAGCCAATAGGCCAAGCACGATAAGTACTGGAACGAATGAGTAAGGCGTGATGTAGAACTGAACTTCCATTGCTTTGATGACAGAATCTACTTGGCTCATGTCAACATTACCTGCGTAGTGGAAACCAAACGCAGTAAACATGATGCCAGTAATAATGTAGCTGATTAGCGCAACAGGCAGCATGCCTTTGATGTGTTCAACCACTTCGACACCAGACATTGAAGAAGCCAGAATCACTGAATCAGAAAGTGGAGACATCTTGTCACCGAAGTAACAACCTGATAGCACCGCACCCGCTGTAATTGGTGCTGGAACACCTAAGCCTTGGCCAATACCCATCATCGCGATGCCTGCAGTACCCGCAGCACCCCAAGACGTACCGGTCGCCAATGCGGTTAGAGAACAGATGATCATGGTCGCTAAAAGGAAGATAGAAGGGTGGATAGCTTTCAGACCATAGTAAATGATAGTAGGTACGATCCCGCCTGAGATCCAAGTACCAACAAGAGCGCCAACGGCTAAAAGTATTAAAACTGCGCCTAAGCCATTGGATATTCCTTTGAGTGCTGCTTTTTCTAAGTCTTTGTATTCGTGGCCAAGACGAATACCAAGAACCATGATAATGAACCAACCAATATACAAGGCAAGTTGAATTGGAAGGTCAAGCTTTGCTGTAAAGGAAAAAGCAAGGGATAGAAATAGTCCTAACGCGATGAATACCTGTAATAGGTTCGGTAGGCGAGTTTTACTCTGCTTCATAAAAGCCTCTTGTTAATTCGAGCATTTATAGTGCTTCGTTATAGTGTGTGGTGCAAAACGGACACTACAGTAATTAGTTTATTATATCGAAAAAATACGCCCAAGTTGTGATATTTGACTGTTAACTCAATCAATTGTGGTTTCATAATCTGAAATTTTGTTAAATTCATGATTGCTACATGTTGAGGTTTGTCGCGTGTTGTTTTCGTTTTGTAAAATATAATTCTGATTAACCTTGGTTTAAAAGTGGGATTTACTGTTTGTGATGAGTGTCGATTCAAGCGGTTTTGGCGATGTAAATGTTTGAATTTGACGATAATGGGTGTTTTAACAATGGTCCAGACATTGAATGTCGATACAGAGATAACTGCACGATTCATTACGTTCACTTAAAAGAAACGAAAAAGTTACACTTTTTGACAAAAAGCGCTTGAGTTCTGTTTCTGAAAAACTTATAGATGGGGGAGAGCAATTTTTAATTTATACATGGAGAGTGAGCGATGAGAGTAGGTCTAGTTGGTTGGCGCGGTATGGTTGGTTCTGTACTAATGCAACGTATGGTTGAAGAGAAAGACTTCGACTTGATTGAGCCTGTTTATTACAGCACATCTCAGATTGGTATTCCTGCCCCTGTTCTAGGTGGTAAAGATGCGGGTCTACTTCAAGACGCTTTTGATATTGATAGCCTAAAACAGCTTGATGCTGTGATTACCTGTCAAGGCGGCGATTACACATCAAAAGTATACCCAGCATTGCGTCAAGCAGGTTGGAAAGGTTACTGGATTGATGCGGCTTCTACCTTACGTATGGACGCTGATTCAATCATCACTCTTGATCCTGTTAACTTGGCTCAAATCCAGCAAGGCATTCACGGCGGTACTAACACTTTCGTTGGTGGTAACTGTACTGTGAGCTTAATGCTTATGGCTTTGGGTGGCCTTTACGAGAAAGGTATGGTCGAGTGGATGAGTGCCATGACTTACCAAGCGGCTTCTGGTGCAGGTGCTAAGAACATGCGTGAACTGATCTCACAAATGGGTGTGATCAACGATAGCGTAAGTTCAGAACTAGCAAACCCTTCAAGTTCCATCCTTGATATTGATAAAAAAGTCGCTGATACCATTCGTTCATCTTCATTCCCAACAGACCAATTTGGTGCTCCGCTTGCGGGCTCACTAATCCCTTGGATCGATGTGAAGCGTGAAAATGGTCAAAGCAAAGAGGAATGGAAAGCAGGTGTTGAAGCGAACAAGATTCTTGGCCTAGATGGTCAGCCAATCCCGATTGATGGTACTTGTGTACGAATCGGTGCAATGCGTTGTCATGCTCAAGCACTCACTATTAAGCTTAAGCAAGACGTTCCAATGGACGAAATTGAAGAGATCATCGCGACTCACAATGATTGGGTTAAAGTGGTTCCTAATGAGCGTGACATTACTGCTCAAGAGCTGACACCAGCGAAAGTAACAGGCACTATGTCTGTACCAGTAGGTCGTCTGCGTAAGATGTCTATGGGTAACGACTTCCTAAACGCGTTTACTGTTGGTGACCAATTACTTTGGGGTGCTGCAGAACCACTACGTCGTACTTTACGCATTATCCTTGCCGAGAAAGCGTAACTGCCTCATTTTTTAGAATAATTAACGAAGAAGCGCCTTAGGGCGCTTTTTTTTATTCTATCTCGTCGGTCACTACTCGTTTGTCTGGATCTGCTAACTCACTTGCACAGTGCTTGCAATACATGGCATCCGAATCATGGCCGGCTCGGTTGCAGTTCGGGCACTTAACCAACTCTTTGTGTGAGTTCATCTCATTACTGAGTTCTGCGGTAATGATCCCGGTTGGCACCGCTAAGATAGAGTAACCCAATAGCATGGTAAGCGAAGCGATCGCTTTACCCAACGCGGTTTGGGGGATCATGTCACCGTAGCCAACTGTAGTGATGGTTACAATTGCCCAATAAATACTGTGGGGAATACTGGTGAAGCCATTTTCTGGCCCTTCAATAACAAAGATCAGAGCGCCGAAGATAACGACCAAGATACCCACTGTACTGAAAAAGATCAGTATCTTTCGTCGTGCCATCAACAGTGAGCGCAACAAGATATTAGAATCTTGCAGGTAGCGAACCAGTTTCAGGATTCGGAAGATACGCATCACACGCAGCAGTCTCACCACACCCATAAATGAAGCTCCTGGGAAGATGATCGCTAGGTAGGTCGGAAGAATCGCCAATAGATCAACGACACCGTAAAAGCTGGTGGCGTAGGATTTTGGTTTTGGAGAGCAATAAAGTCTCAACAAATACTCGAGAGTAAAGAGGGCTGTAAAAGTGTATTCGATATAACGCAGCTGTTGTGACCATTCGGTCATCACATTAGGGATGGACTCTAAGATAAGAACCAACAGCGAAGCCAAGATTGCAACGATCAGTGATATATCAAACGCACGCCCAGCTGGAGTATGGGTACCAAAGATAATAACGTACAAATGATGTTTGAGTGGCTTGCGTGACATAAGGAGAGGTTCATCTTTTGTTAAATGCATTAACAGTCATTATACAAGCTTCATAATAACGAGGCGAGTGAAAGCCTAATTGCTTTACTCGCCTCGCCTATAGTTCAGTTTGGTTACCTTTTATAGAGCAACCGAAATGGACTTAAACGTTATGCCAAACCTGGGAACAGGTTACGTAGGCCATTGGCGATGAACTCGATGCCCAATGCACCAAGAATCAAGCCCATGATACGAGTGATCACGTTGATACCTGTTTGACCTAAAAAGCGAACGATAACCGGCGCAGAACGGAACAGAAGCCAAGAGCACGTTGCAAACGCGATGATGCTAATGCCGATTCCTACGGTATCAATGGCTGCTGGATAGCGAGACCCATAAACAATGGTCGAGCTGATTGCACCCGGACCTGCCATTAGCGGCATAGCCAGTGGAACAACACCGATTTGCTCTTTGCTGATGTATTCAGATTTCTCTTGTTTGTTCTGTTTATCTTCACCGAGCTTACCGCTCATCATTGAAAATGCGATGCTCAGTAATAGCAAACCACCTGCAACACGAAATGAGTCTAGCGAGATGCTAAACATATCAAGCAGCATTTGCCCCGCAACAAGCGATACAATCAGGATAACGGCAACAGCAATGTTTGCTTGTAAGGCTGTCCTGTTCCTCTCCTCTGGCGGCATATGAGCAGTAAGAGAAACAAAAACAGGCATGATGCCGATAGGGTTTACGGCAGCAACAAGCCCAAGGAAGAATTGCATAAAAATTGCGAGTTCTAAGCCTTGCATGAGAGCGATCTCCAGTTAGCGTACTTTAAGGTTGAAGGGTTGATCTGTGAATAGTCTAGGCGCGTAATGTAAGGGACAAACTGAATTTGCACGAATGAAAAAAACTAACCTGAAATAGGGGATTTTTTTTAGAAAAACTAATTGAATCTCACTTTTGTATTCGCCTTGTTGAAAGCTAGTTACCAGTGTTTCATTTTGTAACTTGTTATTGAGTAAATGTTAACCATCGCACGAATTTAATAAAAATTATGTCAGAATCTAGCCGATGCAACGGTATGGATATACTCTCAGTAGCACGAATATAGCTGTATACATGTAATTTAACGGACTAAAAATGAAACTTTTTTACAGTTTATGACGCTATGTAGAAAAAAGTTGTCTGTTTGCCTATTTTTTGCGCTAACGAGAAGTGTGATTTTAATCTATGTAAATCATGCTCTTAAGTTGATTTTTGCGATTGACTTACTACTTTTTGGTTAATTCTTTTTGGCTAACTGATCTGGGTCAATTTTTTTCACACAGTGAAATAATATACTCAGTCCTGAAAGCAATTTACTAAGAACGCTGATGTTTAAGGTTAAAGGCAAGCAGCGAATTTAATAAAAAGTTTTTAATATTTATTATTTTAGGAGATCCACCATGCCTGTAACTAACTTAGCGGAACTTGATGCTCTAGTAGCTCGCGTTAAAGCAGCACAAGAAGAGTTTGCAACATTCTCTCAAGAGAAAGTAGACGCAATCTTCCGTGCAGCTTCTCTTGCTGCTAACCACGCTCGTATTCCACTTGCTCAACAAGCAGTTGCTGAATCTGGAATGGGTATTGTTGAAGATAAGGTTATCAAAAACCACTTTGCATCTGAATTTATCTACAACAAATACAAAGACGAAAAAACATGTGGCATTCTTGATGAAGATGAAAGCCTAGGCACAATGACTATCGCTGAGCCTGTAGGTATCATCTGTGGTATCGTTCCAACAACGAACCCAACTTCTACAGCAATCTTCAAATCTCTAATCTCTCTTAAGACACGTAACGGCATCATCTTCTCGCCACACCCACGTGCAAAGAACTCAACTAACGATGCTGCTAAACTTGTTTTAGACGCGGCTGTTAAAGCGGGTGCTCCAAAAGACATCATCGGTTGGATCGACCAACCATCTGTAGAGCTTTCTAACGCACTTATGAAGCACGACGGTATTGCACTTATCCTTGCTACTGGCGGTCCAGGCATGGTTAAAGCAGCATACTCTTCTGGTAAGCCTGCTATCGGTGTTGGTGCTGGTAACGTTCCTGTTGTTATCGATGAAACCGCTGACATCAAACGTGCTGTAGCCTCTATTCTTATGTCTAAAACATTCGATAACGGCGTAGTATGTGCTTCTGAGCAAGCTGCAATCGTAGTTAGCGAAGTATATGACGAAGTTAAAGAGCGTTTTGCTTCTCACAAAGCTCACGTTCTATCTAAAACTGACGCAGATAAAGTACGTAAAGTTCTTCTTATCGACGGCAACCTAAACGCTAAAATCGTAGGTCAACCTGCTCCAGCAATCGCTGAAATGGCGGGTGTTAAAGTTCCTGCTGATACTAAAGTTCTTGTAGGTGAAGGTCTTGGTAAAGTTTCTTACGATGACGAATTCGCTCACGAAAAACTGTCTCCAACACTGGGTCTATTCCGTGCAGACGATTTCGAAGACGCTGTTGCTCAAGCGGTAACGATGGTTGAAATCGGTGGTATCGGTCACACGTCTGGTCTTTACACTAACCAAGACGTAAACGCAGATCGTATTCGTTACTTCGGTGACAAGATGAAAACGGCTCGTATCCTAATCAACATCCCTACTACTCACGGTGGTATCGGTGACCTGTACAACTTCAACGTTGCACCTTCTCTAACTCTTGGTTGTGGTTCATGGGGTGGTAACTCTATCTCTGAGAACGTAGGTCCTAAGCACCTTATCAACAAGAAAACTGTAGCGAAGCGAGCTGAAAATATGTTGTGGCACAAACTACCTAAGTCTATCTACTTCCGTCGTGGCAGCCTTCCAATCGCAATGAGCGACCTAGAAGGTAAGAAACGCGCATTCCTAGTAACTGACCGTTTCTTGTTCAACAACGGTTACGCAGATGACGTAGTGCAAATCCTGAAATCTCAAGGTATTGAAGTTCAAGTCTTCTTTGATGTAGAAGCGGATCCAACATTGTCTGTTGTTGAGAAAGGCGCTGAAGCAATGAAGAGCTTCCAACCTGACGTAATCCTTGCTCTAGGTGGCGGTTCTCCAATGGATGCTGCTAAGATCATGTGGGTTATGTACGAGCACCCAGAAACTCACTTCGAAGAACTTGCAATGCGCTTTATGGATATCCGTAAACGTATCTATAAGTTCCCTAAAATGGGTAAAAAAGCTGAGCTTGTATGTATCACTACAACTTCAGGTACGGGTTCAGAAGTTACGCCTTTCGCCGTTGTTACTGACGACAAGACTGGTGCTAAATACCCACTAGCGGATTACGAAATCACGCCAAACATGGCTGTTGTTGATGCTAACTTAGTAATGAACATGCCTAAGTCTCTAACAGCGTTCGGTGGTTACGATGCCGTAACTCACGCTCTTGAAGCTTACGTATCAGTTCTTGCGAACGAATACTCAGATGGTCAAGCTCTACAAGCTCTTAAGATGCTTAAAGAATACCTACCATCAAGCTACAAAAACGGTTCAGCAGACCCAATCGCTCGTGAAAAAGTACACAACGCTGCAACGATTGCTGGTATTGCCTTTGCGAACGCATTCCTAGGTGTGTGTCACTCAATGGCTCACAAAATTGGTGCTGAGTTCCACCTACCACATGGTCTTGCTAACGCACTACTTATCTCAAACGTTGTGCGTTACAACGCGAACGATAACCCAACTAAGCAAACTGCATTCTCTCAGTACGACCGTCCACAAGCACGTCGTCGTTACGCTGAAGTTGCTGACCACCTAGGCCTAAGCCAAGCTGGTGACCGTACTGCTCAGAAGATTGAACGCCTACTAACTTGGTTAGAAGAGCTTAAGAACGACCTAGACATCCCACTGTCAATTCAAGCTGCGGGTGTTAACGAGTCTGACTTCATCGCTAAACTAGACGAGCTAGCTGTTGAAGCGTTCGATGACCAGTGTACAGGTGCTAACCCACGTTACCCACTAATCACTGAGCTAAAAGAAGTACTAACAACGTCTTACTTCGGTACTCCTTACGTTGAAGGTGAAACTTTCGAAGGCACTACAGTGATTCTTAAGAAAGCTGACCAAAAGCCAGCTGACGCGAAAGCACCAAAAGCTAAGAAAGAAAAAGCTGAAGCATAAGTAAGATTCAGTTTTGAGATAAGTTTTCGCTAGCACGAACCTTATCTATCGGGAAAAGTTTAAAGCCCCAGTCGAGAGACTGGGGCTTTTTTTATGTTTGTTTCGTATGTCTAGTTGTTCTGAGTGAAAAGCTATTGTTCGATTAGCGTTTTAGCGTTTTGGCATTGGGCAAGCTCGACCTTCAATCGACTCCAAGCTTTTGTGCGGACATTGAATAGGGGAGAGACTAAACTTCGGCTGCCACCACGCGTCCACTAAAGTAATCATTAGAGACGATGTATTCCGTTGTTCTGGTCAGTTCATCTTGCAGCTGCGCCCAGTGGCATCGGTTGAGTTTGCCATCGGAATTATGGACAGCAGGGACAACACCGCCAACTCGAATACCAAATGGAGTCAGTTCTTTGGCCCAGCTATGGGTAAAGCCGGTAATCATTGAGTTCGCACTCTCTAAGCCGGACACATCATGAAAGTCATCATGAGATATCACATTCACAATCACGCCTTCTTTCTCCTCTTCTCGCAAGCGTTCAGCACTGATTTGCCCAAATGCGAAAAGAGTCGTAGCCATAGAAGAAAGATCATTGATAAAGCTACTGACAGGCTGATCGCCAATTAGGCTTGGCATAGGGGAGCTTATCCAATTATTGACCAATACATCGGGCGTAGTGTTGAAGGTGGTTTGAATAAAATCAAACACGCTGAGAATCGATTGGTTGTCATTACTTTTGAGTGTGTAATGGTAAACCGAGTCAGAAAAACGGGCACATTGTAAATAGGTCGCTTGAAGTGCTTCCGTGTCTTTATCACAGAGGATGACGGTGGCTCCAAGGTTAACAAAGTGGTTCGCAATTGTCCCTCCGAGGCGCGAACCTGCAGATGTCACCAATATGATTGAGCTTTTTATTTCCATCCCAACACCTAAATAAATCGTCCATGAAGGATAAGGATGGGTTAAATTTCATACAATGGGTGTGAAGAGGTTCAAACTAAGGCGTGCTAATAGATAAGTTTTTATGAACTTAGTGGCAGCTCACATTTCGCAGTAACTTCAAGTAGTAATCGGTAACTCGTAATTCATGTTCACCCAAGGCTGGTGGTTCATATTACTCATGTGAATACTTAAGAGGCGTGATCTAATTAAGAATATAGGGGAAAACGAGGAAAGGTAGATGACAGCTATACTTGAGCTTGTATTTGATACTGACGCTGGGCAGTTGATAGTTCATTGTAGAGCGTAGCAAGTGGCAAATCAGGTAACTGCTTGTTTGCCAATTTACGTCGATCATGACCTGAAAGGTTTTGGTAAACCTCTTCGGGTAAATCAGCTGTATCTTCAGGCATGAATGCAAGTGCTTCAGGTTTCAAGTAATGGCTGAGTTTTGCACTGGCAAGGCTAGCTTGATGAAAATGATTAGATTGCTGAGCTGAAATCTCATACGAAGATTGGTTCGAACGCAGCTGCTGCGGTTCTGCAACGCCGAAGTGTTTACGCAGGCGATCTTCAGTTGTCTCTGTGACTTCAATGGTGTCAATCGGCGTGCAATCACGAACGTCATTAGAAAACATAGATAACAGCAACGCGAAATCTGCACGGCGACCTTGCTCAACCGCTTGGCTGATCCCGATGCCGAACTTCAGTTCGTTGATGATTCCTGCTTTGTCTAAAGTATGTATTTGCATGCTGCCTCTCATTGGATACACCTTTAACGGCATGGAGTCGGCAAACTTTAGTGTTTAATTACAGGCAAATAGAGAATTTATGCAGGGCGGGGAAGAGTGCTAGGAGTTGGTCGAGAAGTAAGTTCTCTTGGCTGATCGGTTAACTGGCTATTAGGCTAAGAAAGGTCTAGATTTTGTGGAATACGACAGATACAAAAAAGCTCACGCCGAGGCATGAGCTTTCAATAGATAACTCGCTATAAATAGCGCAGCGTAAGTAATAATTACTTAGCTAGGTTCTCTTCTACGAAAGACCAGTTTACTAGGTTCCAGAATGCAGCCATGTAGTCAGGGCGAACATTGCGGAAATCGATGTAGTAAGCGTGCTCCCATAGGTCAACAGTTAGAAGTGGAGTAACACCTTCTTCTGTTAGAGGAGTAGCAGCGTTAGAAGTGTTAACGATGTCTAGAGAACCGTCAGCTTTCTTAACTAACCAAGTCCAAGAAGAACCGAAGTTGTTGATTGCTGAATCAGTGAATTTCGCTTTGAATTCTTCGAAAGAACCGAATGCAGCGTTGATCGCTTCTGCAACAGCGCCAGTTGGTTCGCCGCCTGCTTTAGGAGCAAGACAGTGCCAGTAGAACGTGTGGTTCCAGATTTGAGCAGCGTTATTGAAAACACCACCAGTAGAAGTCTTAACGATCTCTTCTAGTGTTTTGCCTTCAAACTCAGTACCTGGGATAAGACCGTTTAGCTTAACAACGTAAGTGTTGTGGTGCTTACCGTGGTGGAAATCTAGCGTTTCTGCTGAGATGTGTGGTTCTAGTGCGTCTTTCGCGTAAGGAAGAGCCGGTAGTTCAAATGCCATTGCTCAATTCTCCATTGATATGAAAGAGTTAACTCTTTCGATTGCTTCCAGTGATATTATTATTCATGGTTCGCTATGAGGCCAACCACGGTCAATTTGCTGACTTGCGATATAGTTTAGCAAGTTTTTACTTTATTAAAAGCTTATTTCATCACTTTTATGTGAATTGTTAGCTTAGCTCGTAAACCGCTTTTTTTATATGGTTTTTATTCTTTTGGTTTGGGGTAGAATAAAGGCAATAAAAGCCGTAATCCATTAACGAGGAAGCAATGGAAACTATCGATAAAATCAAACAGCAAATTGAAGAAAACACCATTCTACTTTACATGAAAGGTTCTCCTAAGCTGCCAAGCTGTGGTTTTTCTTCTCAAGCATCTCAAGCACTAATGGCGTGTGGCGAAAAATTTGCTTACGTAGATATCCTACAAAACCCTGACATTCGTGCAGAGCTTCCAGCTTACGCACAATGGCCAACGTTCCCACAACTTTGGGTTGACGGTGAGCTGATCGGTGGTTGTGACATCATTCTTGAGATGTTCCAAAAAGGTGAGCTTCAGCCAATCGTTAAAGAAGCAGCTGCTAAAGTAGCTGGCGACGACGCTGAGTAAGCTTTAAGCCTTTGCGCTTAAATATTGAATGGAAGGGGCCCTTAATGAGGCTCCTTTTTTGTTTGAATAGTTCGAAAGACTCGATAAGGAATGAATAATGGATGTAAAACTTCATTATGTGCATGACCCAATGTGCAGTTGGTGCTGGGGCTATAAGCCAACATTAGAACTTTTAAAACAGCAGCTACCTGCGAGTATTGAGTTTAATTACGTAGTGGGCGGTTTGGCTCCTGATTCTGATGAGCCAATGTCAGAAGATATGAAGGGCAAGCTGCAAGCTATCTGGAAGCAGATCGAAGCGAAGTTGGGCACTGAGTTCAACCACGAATTCTGGACAGAGTGTCAACCTGTTCGCAGCACTTACCCGGCATGTCGCGCCGTGATCGCGGCGGGCTTTCAAGACCACTACGAAGCGATGCTTGAAGCCATTCAACACGCTTACTACCTTCGTGCGATGTTGCCACACAGCCAAGAAACGCATTTGCAGTTAGCTGAAGAGCTAGGGATGAATGTACAACAGTTTGAAAATGATCTTTCTAGTAAGTTATTGGAAAGCGAATTAGATGACCAGTTAGGCTTTAAAGAAGCGATCGGTGTGCATTCTTACCCGACGTTAATGCTTGAAGTAAATGGTATTTTTACGGCAGTAGAATTGGATTACCATTCAACGGAAGCGACGCTTAAGTCTATTCGTGAAGTGCTTGTGAATAACGCTCCCGCAGCATAACTCAGCGAGAGCTGTCTGTATTAACACAAATTATGTCTAAGGCTTACTCATAAGAGTAAGCCTTTTCTTTTGTCTGATGTAATTGATTCATTTGAGAGGGTAAGAAAGGGGGAGTGAATTCTAGGAAAAAAAAAGACCGCACGAGGCGGTCTTTATAATGTCTTTCTTAGCTAAAGAACCTAATTACAGAACCATAGCTGCGATCCAACCGAATACGATCAGTGGAATGTTGTAGTGTAAGAAAGTAGGAACTACGGTTTCCCATACGTGCTCGTGTTGACCATCAGCATTAAGACCAGACGTTGGGCCTAATGTTGAGTCAGAAGCAGGAGAACCCGCGTCACCTAGCGCCGCTGCGGTACCCACTAGTGCGATTGTTGCCATTGGTGAGAAACCAAATGCTGCCGCTAGAGGAACGTAGATAGTCGCAAGGATTGGAATCGTCGAGAACGAAGAACCAATACCCATTGTTACCAACAGACCAACGATTAGCATAAGCAGAGCCGCTAGAGGTTTATTGTCGCCGATGCTTGTTGAAAGTGCTTCAACTAGAGACTCAACGCCACCCGTTTGCTTCATTACTGCTGCAAAACCTGCTGCTGCAATCATGATGAAGCCGATCATTGCCATCATGTGAACGCCCTTCGTGAAGACATCGTGTGTCTCTTTCCAAGCAATCACACCACCGAAGGTAAATACCATGAAGCCAGCGAGTGCACCGATGATCATCGAGCCCGTCGATAGTTGAACCGTAAGTGCTGCAACAATACCAACACCAGCTACTAGGATGTGCTTCTTGTTGATTTCTTTGAGTTCTGTAGAAACAACAGTATGTGACGTTTCTTTGTATTGGCGCGGTTTACGATAAGTAAAGAACACCGCCGTAAGAAGGCCGAAGATCATACCTGCTGCAGGTAATAACATCGCCATTGGTACTTGGCTTGCTACAACATTTTCAAGACCGTTGTCATGAAGATTTTTAAGCAGGATGTTGTTTAAGAAGATACCGCCAAAACCGATCGGTAATACCATGTAAGGGGTAATCAAACCAAAAGTTAGTACACACGCAACTAGACGGCGGTCTAGGTTCATTTTTGCGAATACGCCAAGTAGAGGTGGGATTAAGATTGGGATGAAGGCGATATGTACAGGAATCACGTTTTGTGAAGACATGGTCACTAAGATCAAAGACGCTAGAATGCCGTATTTAAGACCATTTGATGCCGCACTGTTCTCTTTGCCATGAATACGCTTAATAACGCTTTGAGCAAGTAGGTCTGTGATACCAGAACGAGAGATAGCAACAGCAAAGGTACCAAGCATAGCGTAGCTAAGAGCGATAGTTGCACCGCCACCTAATCCACTTTCGAAAGCCGCTACTGCGTCGTTCACACTCATACCAGAGGCTACGCCACCGATAATTGCACTGAACGTGAGAGCCACGACAACGTTTACGCGCATCAATGCTAAAACAAGCATGATGCAAACTGAAATTACAACAGGATTCATATTATTCTCGAGATGTTGTGTTTTTATGAAGGCAATACGAGTGTACGTTTACCGACTCTATTTTTTATTCTTCGTCAACAAGAGGCCAACCACCAAGGGCTTTCCATTTGTTTACTATGCCGCAAAATAACTCTGTGGTTTTTTGCGTATCATACAAAGCAGAGTGTGCTTCTTTGTTGTCAAATTCCATCCCAGCAGTGCGGCAAGCTTTAGCCAAAACGGTTTGACCGTAGGCAAGACCACTAAGAGCTGCAGTGTCAAAAGTTGCAAACGGATGGAAAGGGACGCGTTTAAGCTTACAGCGCTCACTTGCTGCATTTACGAAGTTCAAATCGAATGTAGCGTTGTGAGCAACCATGATTGCGCGACTGCAATCTGAAGCTTTTTGTTCTTTTCTCACTAGCTTGTAGATTTCTTTAAGGGCTTCTTGTTCTGACACAGCACCACGTAATGGGCTAAATGGGTCTTTAATTCCGTTAAAGTCTAATGCTGCCTGCTCTATATTTGCGCCTTCAAAAGGCTCAATGTGAAAATGAAGCGTTGATGCAGGGTGCAGATCTCCGTTCTCATCCATTTGTAATGTAATGGCACAGATCTCTAATAATGCATCGGTTTCAGCGTTAAACCCTGCGGTTTCCACGTCGATGACCACTGGAAAATAGCCACGAAAGCGTTTTTTTAGGGTCAGAGCTTCGTTTTCTACAGTCATGTTAGCCCAAATAAGTGTGATTAAGGCTGCATTATTGCAGATAATAGCGGTGATAAAAACTAGGAAAGGGCAATAAATCAAAAATTAGCCACCCCATCCCGGCTTGATAATTGCATATTTAAACGTGAGAGAAAAATGCGGCAATTGGCTGCATTGTTAAACGAATTGCTTAAGAGATACTCCACTTTATGAAGAAACAACTCATAACAGGTTCAATGCTATTTTCGCTACTTATGTCGCCATCGGTTTTGGCGCAAGAAAAGCGTTATGGAGCATCTCCTCAACAGTCGACATGGGAGATGGTGGCTAACACGCCACTAGAATGCCGCTTGGTTCACCCTATCCCAAATTTTGGTGATGCTGAGTTTTCATCTCGTGCGAGTAAAAAAATCATTTTGGACTTTGAGCTTAAAATGCGTCGGCCAATGGGTGCTACGCGTAATGTCAGCTTGATTTCTATGCCGCCACCTTGGCGTCCAGGTGAAAGTGCCGATCGCATGACGACAATTAAATTCTTCCAACAATTTGATGGTTATGTCGGTGGTCAAACGGCTTGGGGGATCTTGAGTGAGTTGGAAAAAGGCCGCTACCCGACATTCAGTTACCAAGAGTGGCAGAGCCGAGATCAGCGAATCGAAGTGTCGTTGTCATCGGTGCTATTTCAAGAAAAATACAATGTGTTTAGCGACTGTATTGCTAACTTGTTGCCTTACAGCTTTGAAGATATCTCTTTTACTATCTTGCACTACGATCGTAACAGTGATCAGCTGAACAAGTCGTCTCGTAAAAGGCTGAGCCAGATTGCTGATTATGTTCGCTATAACCAAGATATCGACCTTGTGTTGGTGGCAACGTACACCGATTCTGTAGACAGCAAAGGTATTAGTCAGAACCTTTCAGAGCGCAGAGCGGAATCGTTAAGAGAGTACTTTAAATCTTTAGGCTTGCCAGAAGACCGCATTCAAGTACAAGGTTACGGTAAACGTCGTCCTATTGCAGACAACAACTCTCCAATTGGTAAAGACAAGAACCGACGCGTTGTGATCTCTTTAGGTCGTACTCAGGTTTAAGTTGAATAGCTTGTCTAGATAAAGATAAAAATGCCCATCTGTGTGATGGGCATTTTTGTTTAAATAATATGTCGATTTGGATCTGATGTGGTTATTTGAGGCAACCATTAATTCAAGCGGAACCGAGCAATCATTTCACAGTTAGTTGCGGTATCAATTTTTTCCACCATAGAGGCAATTTTAGGGTTGGGATGGCGTTTCATGAAATCGATAAGCGCTTTCTTACAGCAACCAATAGAATCTATAAAGCTAGAACATTGCGTATTCGGGCACTGCGGAATCAATGTCAGCACTTTTTCTGAAGCAAGTTGTAGGTACTTGAGTTCGTAGTCTGTATCACCAGCCCATCGCCAAAATTGAGCGAGATTGTGGCAAGAAATCACCGAGATCAATAGGCGTTCGTCAGCCTGAATATCGGTACGTTCAGTAATTTCTTCGCTTAAGTTTAACGCTTGCTGATAGTGAAGAATACTTCGTACAGGATCGTCGAGCTGCAATGCAGTATCGGCAAGTAACGTGTGTTTTTCCCATTCGCTAATCATTGTGTTACCTCACTAATCAATAGGTGGTTAATTTAAATGATAATCATTATCATGTAAAGTTTCATTGGCGAGATTGTTAATAATAATTGGCGAAGAGTATTGGTCATAAGTGGAAACATAAAAAAGAAGCGAGCATAGTGCTCGCTTCTTTTTTTATTGTGCTATTAAGCTAAATATTGCAGAGGTTAATGAAGGGTTATCCTTCTAGACCTGCGCTTGCTTGTTTGTTCTGAATAAGCTCAATCATGTAACCATCAGGGTCTTTTACGAATGCGATATGAGTTGAACCACCTTTAACAGGGCCAGCTTCACGCGTCACATTACCGCCTGCCGCTTTAATCGCATCACACGTTGTGTAGATGTCATCAACACCGATAGCAACGTGACCAAAAGCTGAGCCAAGGTCATATTCAGTCGTACCCCAGTTGTACGTTAGCTCAATCACAGCACCTTGAGATTCGTCACCAAAGCCAACGAAAGCCAGTGTGTATTCGTACTCTTTGTTTTCGTTCTTACGTAATAGCTGCATGCCCATTACGTTTGTGTAGAATTCGATAGACTTATCTAGATCACCCACGCGCAGCATGGTGTGTAAAATACGACCGTTTGACATGATTTGCTCCTAGCTTTAACTATGTATACGTTTTGTAATTCGTTTTATGCCGCTAAAAAAGTACGGCATTGTTTAGCTTCTTAGCTTCTTAGCTTCTTAGCTTCTTAGCTTCTTAGCTTCTTAGCTCTTTAGTCCTTAGCTTAGACTGAGAGCTTAGACGTCTGTTTTTTCCTTGAACTCACATAGGTCTTCAATGATACAACTGCCACAGCGTGGTTTACGTGCGACACAGGTGTAACGTCCATGAAGAATGAGCCAATGGTGAACGTCTAGTTTGAATTCTTTTGGGATGACTTTTAATAGCTTTTGTTCGACATCGTCGACCGTTTTTCCCATCGCTAACTTAGTGCGATTTGATACACGGTAGATGTGAGTATCAACGGCAATGGTTGGCCAACCGAATGCAGTATTTAACACTACGTTGGCTGTTTTACGGCCAACGCCTGGAAGGGCTTCTAATGCAGCGCGATCTTCAGGTACTTCACCATTGTGTAGGTCAAGCAGCATACGACACGTTTTGATGGTGTTTTCTGCTTTTGAGTTAAATAGGCCGATGGTCTTGATGTACTCTTTTAGGCCATCGACACCTAGGTCGAAAATAGCCTGTGGTGTATTAGCAACTGGATAAAGCTTATCAGTGGCTTTGTTGACGCTGACATCGGTTGCCTGCGCAGATAAGAGCACGGCGATCAGCAACTCGAAAGGGCTGTTCCAGTTAAGCTCAGTTTCTGGCTTTGGATTGTTTTCTCTTAAACGCTCAAGTATTTCTACTCGTTTTACATTGTTCATAGCGACATTACTTTCAAATAGTTAGGGCTTGAGTTCCGGCGAAGTTCTTTCAAACTTACTCGTTTTAAAATAACAAGTTCCGCAATGGTTCAGGCTTTATCATCGGTTACGCGCTCTAATGAGCGTCATTATTATGTGTACTTGGTTAATCTATTTACCTGCTGAGTGGTTGAGTTACTCAGCAGGGTTTAAGCTACTGTAACTTATCAGGCATTGGTAACGCGAGCGCGTTCAATGGCTGGTTTTTCTTGTTTTGGCTGTCTAGATTTTAATTGGTTGTCGATGATATTTTTCAAAGCAATCAAGAAACCAACACCAATAAAGGCACCTGGTGGAAGTAGAGCTAATAAGAAGCTGTTATCAAATTGGAATATCTGGATTCGTAACACCGAAGCCCAATCACCAAGAAGCAGGTCTGCGCCATCAAAAAGGGTTCCGTTACCAATAACTTCACGCATTGCACCTAATACAACCAGTACCGATGTCATGCCAAGGCCCATCCAAAAACCATCTTGAGCAGCAGGCAGCACTTCGTTTTTAGATGCGAAGGCTTCAGCTCGCCCAATGATGATACAGTTGGTTACGATCAGTGGGATGAAGATACCCAAAGATAGGTAAAGGCCATAAGCGTAAGCGTTCATCAGAAGTTGAACACAGGTTACCAGTGACGCAATGATCATCACGAATACTGGGATGCGAACTTCTTTTGGTACATGGTTACGAACTAAAGAGACACAAATGTTCGAACCGACTAATACAAGCAAGGTAGCAATACCTAAGCCAAGTGCGTTCGTCACTGTTGAAGAGACAGCCAACAATGGACACAACCCGAGAAGCTGAACTAGGGCAGGGTTGTTTGCCCACATACCATTTTTAATTAATGTTTTATGGTCACTCATTATTCACCACCACAATTTAGAGGTTGAGCAAGCAATGCTTGGTTGTTTTGGTTAACGTATTGAACCGCTTGTTTTACTGATTTTACGACGGCTCTTGGCGTAATTGTTGCGCCGGTAAATTGGTCAAAATCGCCACCGTCTTTACGAACTTTCCAACGGTCAACGTTGGAATCAGTGACTTGTTTACCCGCAAATGAGAGTATCCAATCAGTCACTCGTAAATCGATCTTATCACCCAGCCCCGGAGTTTCTTGGTGGGAAAGAACGCGAGTACCTAAAATAGTACCGTCGATTTTCATCCCAACAATAACCTTAATAGCTCCGTTGTAGCCATCTGGCGCGATCGCCTCGATCGCAATCGCGCTAGGTTCACCATTAAGTTTAGCAATGTAAGCCGGCATCGCTTGTTCGGTCCCCAGTTCTTCTGATTGAACCAGAGTACAGGCTGAAAACAGTTCATTATCGTGTAGATCGTGCGGGATTACTTGGTTAAGCACAGACAGTAATTGAGCCTGTTCTTGTTGCTTAATCTGATCTTTGGTCAGGTAGTGAGTTACCGCGACCAACCCTGTCGAAGCACACGCAAAAATCGCGAGTACAAGGCCGTTTTTCTTAATTGCATTTAGCATGGTATCTGCTCCTTAGTGGCCGTATGTACGAGGTTTGGTATAGTAGTCAATCAATGGAACACACATATTGGCTAACAATACAGCAAACGCCACGCCATCAGGGAAGCCACCCCAACTACGGATAATAAAGACTAACCCGCCAATCAGGGCACCAAATACCAAGCGACCTTTTACTGTCGTCGAGGCTGAAACCGGATCAGTGGCAATGAAGAATGCACCAAGCATAGTTGCGCCAGACAATAGGTGAATGGTTGGAGATGCGGTTTCACCCGGAGTTAGGATCAAGAACACCAAGCTAAACAGCGCAAGGCTACCAATAAAGGCGACCGGAATATGCCACTGGATCACACGTTGCTTAATGAGTACTAGGCCACCGATTAGGTAAGCAAGGTTTACCCATTCCCAACCCACACCAGCTAACCAGCTGAATTGTGGCTGAGACAGAGCTTCAGAAGCCGTGTTGCCTGCAGTCAATGCCGTTTTGAATGCATCGAGTGGCGTCGCCATCGTAGTGCCATCAATACCAAGACGTGCTTGTTGAAGAGATAATCCTTCATTATTGAAACCCGTAAAGATCATCAAGAATGAGTCAACAAAGCTCGTTGCTTCAGCCGTTAAGCTAGTAGGTGCATTCCAACTGGTCATCTGAACTGGAAATGAGATCAGCAAAACAACGTAAGCCACCATCGCGGGATTAAACGGATTTTGCCCAAGGCCACCGTAGAGGTGTTTCGCAATAACAATCGCGAAAAACATACCTATGACTAGAATCCACCATGGAGAGTGTGGGGGAATCGCGACGCTCAGCAGCCAAGCGGTAACAACCGCACTGTAATCACGCAATGCCATCACTGGCGGACGTTTTCTTAGCAACATTACAGCGGCTTCAAAGGTAACAGCAAGTGCAATAGCAAATACTAATTGGATGAGCGTACCCCATCCAAAGAAGTAGGTTTGAGCTAGTAGACCTGGCAATGCACAAATAGCCACCCATTTCATGAGATCAGGGGTGCTTCTACGATTGTGCGCGTGCGGTGAGCTGGCGATAAAGAAGGCCACTACTCTTTCTCCTCATTATTCTTTTTGTCTTGCTCTTGCTGCGCCTTTCTTGCTTTAGCACGAGCAATTGCGGCAGCAACTGCTGCTTTTTTAGGATCGACTGGTTCTTGTTGAGTTTCAGCCTTTAATTCAACTACAGGTTCAACCAAAGATTCAGGTGTTTCTGCTGACTCATCTTGTTTCGCTTGCTGTGCCTTTCTTGCTTTAGCGCGAGCTATTGCAGCGGCAACAGCAGCTTTTTTAGGATCCACTGGTTCTGATTGAATTTCAGCTTCCACTTCTATTTCAGGAGCGATTGCTTCTGCTTCGACCTGCTTAGCTTGCTGTGCTTTCTTCGCTTTAGCGCGAGCAATAGCGGCAGCGACTGCATCTTTTTTTGCATCACCAGAGCTTTCTGCTGAAGCTGTGCTTTCTGCTTGAGTAGAAGATTCAGCTTGTTGTGCTTTCTTTGCTTTAGCGCGAGCTATTGCGGCAGCAACAGCATCTTTCTTGGCATCGCCAGTACTTTCAGCTGGAGCGTCAGGCGCTGATTCCGCCTGCTGAGCCTTCTTGGCTTTAGCACGAGCGATAGCTGCAGCGACTGCATCTTTCTTAGCGTCGTCAGTACTTTCAGTCGAAACTTCAGACGCTGATTCTGCTTGTTGTGCTTTCTTGGCTTTAGCGCGAGCTATAGCTGCAGCGACCGCACCTTTCTTAGCGTCACCTGATTTTTCAACCGGAGCTTCAGAAGCTGATTCTGTTTGTTGTGCTTTCTTGGCTTTAGCACGAGCTATAGCTGCAGCAACAGCATCTTTCTTAGCATCGCCAGAGCTTTCTGTTGGATTATCAGTAGCTGCTTGTTGTGCCTTGCGCTCTCGTGCTTGTCTCTTACGTTCTTCACGTAGTTTCGACATTTCAGAGTTATCTGGTTCAGCGTCATTCGCTTTTTGAGCTGCGGCTTGCTTTGCTTTTGCCTTAGCAATCGCAGCAGCAACCGCAGGTTTCACGGTTGGCTCTGCATTTTGTGTTTGGTCTGTCGCTGATTTTTGCGCTTTAACACGAGCAATCGCAGCAGCAATCGCATCGTCACCGTCGGCTGATTTCATGTCTTTACGACGATTATCCGCGGCTTTTTTGAAGCGATTTTCACGTTCTGCTTTGTCACGCTCCATACGAGCGTTTTTCTCTTCGAAACGAATCTTGGCGCGTTCTGCGGCCGTCGCTTCGTCTTTTCTCGTTTTGATTTCTGCTTTCGCTTGGCGATAGTACTGAACTAGCGGGATTTCACTTGGGCAGACAAACGCACAAGCACCACATTCAATACAGTCTTTAATATTTAGCTCTTCACACTTATCTAACTCGTTGGCTTTTGCATGCCATTGCAGTTGTTGAGGAAGAAGTGATGCGGGGCAAGCCTCGGCACAAGCACTGCATCGAATACATTCCATCTCGTAAGTGCTTGGTGAAATCTCACGGCGCGTTGGCGCTAAAATACAGTTCGATGTTTTGGTAATTGGCACATTAGCATGTGGCAAGGTGAAGCCCATCATAGGGCCGCCCAAAATCAAGCGCGGCAGTTTTTTATCGGCTTTGTAGCCAAACTCTTCAAGTAACTCATGTACTGGTGTGCCTAGTAGCGCCCAAACGTTACGAGGTTGCTTAAAGGTCTTACCGGTTAAAGTCACCACACGGTTAACCACAGGTTCACCGTCAATTACCGCTCGCTTAATAGAATAAAGAGAACCGACGTTCTGAACCAAAACACCAATATCTGCAGGAATACCGCCAGCTGGAACCTCTTTATTGGTGAGGATCTTGATCAGTTGCTTCTCGCCACCGGAAGGGTATTTGGTTGGGATAACACGAATGACGATATCTTTGTCTCTCGCAGCAATCTCAAGTGCTTTTATCGCATCTGGTTTGTTGTCTTCAATGCCGATAACCGTCAGCTTTGGTTGAAGGATGTGTTCAACCACTTCGATGCCTTTCAATACTTCTTCGGCATGCTCTTGCAGCAACTTGTCATCTGAGGTGATGTAAGGTTCACACTCAGCAGCGTTGACGATCAAAATATCAGTGCGACCTAGACCTGATTGAAGCTTCTTAGCCGTAGGGAAGCCTGCGCCGCCCATGCCTGAAATACCAGCTTGGCGAATTACATCAAGCAGTTCATCGGATGTCTTTGTAGAAAAATCGTCAACCAGGTGTTTTGCAACCCAAGCGTCGAGGCCATCAGGTTTAATAACCACGCACATTTCGCTCAGGCCTGAAGGGTGAGCTGTGGTTCGTGGTTCGATAGCGGTAATCACACCCGATGTTGGTGCATGTACTGGCAAAGTAAAACCAGTCTCTAAGGCCGTCAGTTGTTGACCTTTGAGTACGGCATCACCGACAGCAACCAACAAGTTACCAGGCTTACCGATGTGCTGTTTCACTGGAAGAACGATTTCTTCTGGGAGCCTTGCATGCACGATGTCAGTAGTATTCGACTGTTTCTTGTTTTCAGCAGGGTGCACACCGCCCGGGAAGTTCCAAATAGAGCCCGTGCGAATTTGTTCAATTAAAGAGATCATGCTAACCCTATGCCTTAGGCTCTGACGCGGTCGCATCAGTTGCTTGGTTAGTGATATCAGTAACAGGAATGATGTTCATCTGCCATTTCCAATTTTCAGTCGTTGTTGCCACTGGAATCATTTCGATACAGTCAGTAGGGCACGGTGCGACACATAGATCACAACCTGTACATTCATCTTTGATTACTGTGTGAAGTGCCTTGGTGCCACCAACAATGGCGTCGACAGGGCAGGCTTGAATACATTTGGTACAGCCAATACACATATCTTCATGAATGAAGGCAACGGTTTTTACTTTGTTATCTAAGTCATGAGCTGAGTCTTCAACTTCTACGCCCATCAAATCTGCTAGTTTTTCAATGGTTGCTTGGCCACCGGGAGGACATTTGTTGATCTTGTCGCCGTTAGCGATCGCCTCCGCGTATGGGCGACAACCAGGGTAACCACACTGGCCACATTGAGTTTGCGGTAAAATGGTATCGATTTGATCAACGATAGGATCGGCTTCTACTTTAAAGCGGATAGAAGCAAAGCCCAAAATAGCGCCAAAAACAGCGGCTAAAACGGCTAGCGCAATGATCGCAATTAAAATGGTACTCATGCTTATTTCACCAACCCAGTAAAGCCCATAAATGCCAAAGACATTAGGCCTGCTGTGATCATCGCAATTGATGCGCCTTTAAATGGCATTGGAACATCAGCAACCGCAATACGCTCACGCATCGCAGCAAATAGGATCAGAACAAGAGAGAAACCAACAGCCGCGCCGAAACCATAGATGATCGACTGAATGAAGTTGTGGTTTTCATTGATGTTCAAAAGTGCCACACCTAACACCGCGCAGTTGGTGGTGATAAGAGGCAGGAAGATACCCAACAGGCGATATAGAGTAGGGCTGGTTTTGTGAACGACCATTTCCGTAAATTGAACAACCACCGCGATAACCAAGATGAAGCTCATGGTACGCAGGTATTCAATACCCAGAGGGGTAAGGATGTAGGTTTCTACTAGGTATGCAGATACCGACGCTAACGTCAGAACGAAAGTCGTCGCGAGGCCCATGCCAATCGCAGTCTCCAGTTTCTTGGAGACTCCCATGAAAGGACATAGCCCTAAAAACTTCACTAGCACAAAGTTATTGACCAGCACTGTGCCAACCAACAACAAAAGGTATTCGGTCATAATGGATTAATTCTTGAGATTCCGATCCCGATATTATCCTGCTTTGCTCACCTAATAACAACCAAGGATCACTAGGGATTTAGACACTTGGTGAAAAAAACATCAGGTAATCGTTTGATTATTAAAGTTACGGTAAGTATAGCCGCCAATTTCTACTTGGTTAGACAAGTTTATCGGAGTGGTTGGGCTGGATCTTTCACAAGATCATTCTTGAATTGAACTCGATCTGCTTCCTACGAATAGGGTCATATTTGTGGGTTTTAGTACTCAGAACTATCAAAAAGAGAAGGAAAGAGGCGAGTCGAATACGCCCCCAAAGCACTAAAACGCAAAAAGCCGCATCGAGTTCTGATGCGGCTTCTTTAAATTTGGCCCCTTGTCGAGACTTGAACGCGGGCGGCTAGCAAGACCCGGCGATTCGGGTGTGACATTAACGTGGAACAAGTTAGTCTCAGTTATATACGAAAAAAGCCCAATCTTTCGATTGAGCTTTTTTCTGAATTTGGCTCCCCTTGCAAGACTTGAACTTGCGACATACGGATTAACAGTCCGCCGTTCTACCAACTGAACTAAAGGGGAATTGCTTGTTAGCGACGCGAATTCTAATAATAGTCTGAATTTCTGTCAATAAAAAATAGCAGAAAAAAACAATATAAAAAACTTTACTTTCTTGGACGCCTTACCGGATTTAGCTTTGCTTTAGTTATCCACCAAAATTGTGGATAAGTGTGTGTGTGAAACTTTAACAACAATAATTGGGATAAATCTGAAAATGTAAAAATCTAAGTTAATGTGATGTATTTAAAAGGCTTTTATCAAAATGTCATGATTGTATAACTTTTAAAGGTTATAGATTGAACAGTAAAACAAGTGCTATTTTTAGATTTTTTGGGGAAAAGTAGTGGATTAAAAATTGAGTAATTGAGCTGAAGAGATCTTGCAAGGGCACGGATAATACCAAGTTCTAAAAGTAAAAGCTATCACTGATATCTAATCTTAAGATGCATTTCTCTAGATAATAGTTGCAACGACATGGCTCCTAGAGTGACAATGACCTGATTAAATACACAGTATGGAAATGGCAACCTATGAGTAAACTCTTTGATTTGGTATCGGACTACAGCCCGTCCGGTGACCAGCCGACAGCGATAACCAGATTATTAGATGGATTAGATTCTGGTTTGGCACATCAAACTCTATTAGGGGTAACGGGCTCTGGTAAAACCTTCACGCTTGCCAACGTCATTTCCCAGTCGCAAAGACCAGCAATCCTGTTAGCGCCGAATAAGACGTTGGCGGCTCAGTTGTATGGCGAGATGAAGTCTTTCTTCCCAAACAATGCCGTTGAGTATTTTGTTTCTTACTACGATTACTATCAACCTGAAGCCTATGTTCCAACCACAGACACATTTATCGAGAAAGATGCGTCTGTGAACGCTCATATCGAACAAATGAGGCTGTCGGCTACCAAAGCTTTACTGGAAAGAAAAGACGCTATTATCGTCGCGTCTGTATCGGCTATCTATGGTCTTGGTGACCCAAAGTCTTATTTGAAGATGATGCTTCACTTGAGTCGCGGTGAGGTCATGGATCAGCGTGATATCTTACGTCGCTTGGCTGAGCTTCAATATTCGAGAAACGATGTCGCATTTGAACGTGGTCAGTTTCGTGTACGTGGTGAAGTGATTGATATCTTCCCTGCTGAATCTGACCAAGATGCAGTTCGAATAGAAATGTTCGATGACGAAGTGGACTGTATCAGTATTTTTGATCCATTAACTGGTGCTGTTAAGCAAAGAGACTTGCCGCGTTTTACGGTTTATCCAAAAACTCACTATGTCACTCCAAGAGAAAAAATCCTTGAAGCGATTGAGAAGATTAAAGATGAGTTGCGCGATAGGGCCCAATATTTAAAAGACAACAACAAGCTTCTCGAAGAACAGCGTATTTCTCAAAGAACTCAGTTTGATATTGAGATGATGACGGAGCTAGGTTTCTGCTCGGGTATTGAAAATTACTCTCGCTATTTGAGTGGACGTAATGAAGGGGAAGCGCCTCCAACGTTATTTGATTACCTGCCTGATGATGGTTTGCTGATTATCGATGAGTCACACGTAACTGTCCCGCAAATTGGCGCTATGTATAAAGGTGACCGCTCTCGTAAAGAGACCTTGGTTGAGTTTGGCTTTAGACTGCCTTCTGCATTGGATAACCGCCCAATGAAATTTGAAGAGTTCGAATCAATCGCGCCACAAACTATTTTTGTGTCGGCCACGCCGGGCAATTACGAAATTGAAAAATCAGACGGTGAAATTGCTGATCAAGTGGTGCGTCCGACGGGTTTGCTTGATCCTATTATCGAAGTACGTCCGGTTGCGACTCAGGTTGATGACTTACTATCTGAAATCAGAATACGTTCCGTGAAAGAAGAGCGCGTATTGGTCACGACGTTGACTAAGAGAATGGCAGAAGACTTAACTGAATATCTGAGTGAGCATGGCGTTAAAGTTCGTTATTTGCACTCAGATATTGATACCGTTGAGCGTGTAGAGATTATTCGAGATTTACGTTTGGGCGAGTTTGATGTGTTAGTGGGCATTAACTTACTTCGAGAAGGCCTAGATATGCCTGAAGTATCGCTAGTGGCAATCCTTGATGCAGACAAAGAGGGTTTCTTACGTTCTGAACGTTCTCTGATTCAAACCATTGGTCGTGCAGCTCGTAACTTGGAAGGTCGCGCGATTTTGTATGGAGATTCAATTACTAAGTCGATGAGAAAAGCGATTGATGAAACCGACCGTCGTAGAGAGAAACAACAGGCTTACAATGAAGAGCAAGGCATCACGCCGCAAGCGCTTAAACGTAATATCAAAGATATTATGGAGTTGGGCGACCTAACTAAGTCAAAACAACAGCGACAATCTAAGCAAGTACCGCTGTCTAAAGTTGCTGAGCCTTTTGAAAATTACACTGTGCTTACTCCACAGCAGCTTGATAAAGAGATCAGTAAGCTAGAAGCTGCGATGTATCAACATGCTCAAAATTTGGAATTTGAATTGGCGGCGCAAAAGCGTGATGAGATCGAGCAGCTGAGAAATCAGTTCATTACCAACAGCTAATCTCGCTTCAGCTAATCTCATTTCTTGCTCAAAAAGTTCATTCTCGAAAACACAATAGTTGAGAGTGTTTCAGACAAAAAAACAGCCAGTAGTAAATGATCTACTGGCTTACGTTTGTGAACACTCTGTCCACTAACAACGTCAGTTGGCTAGGTGACCCGAAGGTCATTTGTATCTTTGCATCGTTCGTGCCATATAGATAAAACATTGATTGTTTGAAGTAAGTAAAAAAACACACTACAAATATTGTGGCTAATTTGCATAATGCAAAGCGGAATGCGATTATAGTAAGAAATGCAAATTATAAATGGCTAGGATATGCAATCAAAAACGCTAGACAACAAATCGAAATATTTGTTGATGGTAGAGGATACCGCTTCGGTAGCAGCTTTATATCGCTCGTATCTTACACCGCTCGAAATTGATATCAACATTGTTGGCACTGGCCGCGATGCAATTGAGAGTTTGAATCATCGAATCCCAGACCTTATTTTATTAGATCTACGTCTACCTGATATGACGGGTATGGACGTGTTATTTGCCGTAAAACAAAAATACCCTGAAGTTCCCGTTATTTTTATGACCGCTCATGGCTCTATTGATACTGCTGTGGAAGCCATGCGCCATGGTTCCCAAGATTTCCTTATCAAACCGTGTGAAGCCGACCGACTCCGTATTACGGTGAACAACGCGATCCGCAAAGCCACCAAACTTAAAAACAGCTCGGAACATCCGGGAAACCAAAACTATCAAGGTTTCATTGGCAGTAGCCAAACCATGCAGCAGGTTTACCGAACTATCGACTCTGCAGCATCAAGTAAAGCCAGTATTTTCATTACCGGTGAAAGTGGTACGGGTAAAGAGGTATGTGCAGAAGCTATTCACGCGGCGAGTAAGCGAGGTGACAAGCCGTTCATCGCGATTAACTGTGCGGCTATCCCTAAAGATCTGATTGAAAGTGAGCTGTTTGGCCACGTGAAAGGCGCCTTTACCGGTGCTGCAACCGACCGCCAAGGAGCAGCTGAACTTGCTGATGGCGGAACACTATTCCTCGATGAATTGTGCGAAATGGACTTAGAGCTGCAAACTAAGCTACTTCGTTTCATTCAAACCGGTACTTTTCAAAAAGTCGGCTCTTCAAAGATGAAAAGTGTTGATGTTCGTTTCGTATGTGCAACCAACCGAGATCCTTGGAAAGAAGTGCAAGAAGGTCGCTTTAGAGAAGATTTATACTATCGTTTATACGTGATTCCACTGCACTTGCCACCATTGCGCGAGCGCGGGGAAGATGTCATCGAGATTGCATACTCATTACTAGGCTACATGTCGGTTGAGGAAGGTAAGGCGTTTGTGCGTTTTGCTCAGGAAGTACTTGACCGCTTTAATCAATATGAGTGGCCGGGTAACGTTCGTCAGCTACAAAACGTATTACGGAACGTGGTGGTATTGAATAATGGTAAAGAGATTACTCTTAACATGCTTCCGCCACCATTGAACCAGCCGATTGAAAACAGCCTGCGCTTGAAAGAGAAACAGAGCGAAGACATCACGGTAAAAGATATTTTCCCATTGTGGATCACTGAAAAGACGGCAATTGAACAGGCCATCAAAGCGTGTGACGGCAACATCCCTCGAGCGGCAGGCTTTTTGGATGTTAGCCCATCGACGATATACCGTAAGTTACAAACGTGGAATGCTAAGCAGTAATCACCAAACTATAAGAAAATAATAATGACGATAGTATTAAATCAGCAAAAGGTTGATGAGCTCGCCGGTGAAATAGGGCAAGAAAATGTGCCGGTATTACTGGAGATTTTTTTAGGTGAGTTGAAAGGCTACTACGAACACCTAGAGATAAATAAAGAGTCGGATACATCTAAGTACTTGGCTGATATAAGTCATGCACTTAAGAGTAGCGCAGCGAGTTTTGGCGCAGATTCTTTGTGTAGTTTTGCGATTAGCTTGGACGCAAAAGTGAAGCAAGCATTACCTGTAACAGAGGTTGATTTCCAAGATATGCAAGAACTACTGTTATCAACGTACACTGAATATCAGCAATTGATGACAGATCTCTAAAGCGACTAGTTGTTACGGAAACTAAAAAAGGAGCATGATGCTCCTTTTTTGTTTTTACTGGTCTCCGTCGTTTAGCCTAAGCTACAAGCATTAAGCCAGTTGAGCCCGAATCGCTTGTTGAAGCTTTAAACGGTCGTGCCGCCAATCTCGATTAGGAGAGGCAAGATCAGTGGTCACACAATTCCATTGCCCTTCTAATTCAGGGTGTGGTTCATTGCCCAGTACAATGTCTATTTTTCTTGCCTTACAGGTACGTTCACACCACTCCAATTGTTCTTGAAGCGTCATTTTTCCTGCAGGACCGTGCTCTGGCGAAAGGTTTTCGATGAAAATAACCTTAGCCTTGGTGTTCTCTGCGATGGCTTTCCCAATTTCTGGCAGAAGAAGTGGGGGCATAACACTGGTCAGAAAGCTGCCAGGGCCAAGAACGATACAGTCGGCTTGTTCGACGGCTGCAACGGCTTCTTTGGTTGCGGGCACTTCTGGAGACAGATCCATCATGCGCAGTTTTTCTGTCATGTCGTCAACGTTGGTTTCACCCGTAACCCAACGACCATCCATTGATAGCGCCGTGAGATCGGAAGGGTGCTCGGTCATCGGGACGATATTGACATCGACCTTGAGCATATTTCGAATTAGGTTAATTGCTTCCAATGGGCGAACGGAAAGGTTGTCTAAGGCAGTAAGCATCAGATTGCCGAGGTTATGACCATCCAGCTCACCTTGACCGCGGAAACGGTACTCAAACATCATCGAGCTGATGGAAGGTTCAGTGATCAATTGGTTGATACAGTTACGAGTATCTCCCCAAGCGATACCACCTTGGCAGTCTCGAATACGTCCGGTTGAGCCACCGTTATCTGTGGTCGCAACAATGCCAGTTGCGTTGTTTCCAAAGTCTTTTAATGCAGCAAGCATACGACCTAAGCCATGGCCACCACCAATTGCGACGACTTTCTTTGAAGAGTAAATGTTCATTTTTTGTTCTTGTTAGATTATTACCAACTATAATTTAGGTTAAATGCTTCTTGTCAGATACCCAACAAGAGTTAATTTGAGGGTTTGATGCGTTTTTTTTTGCCGATGTGACCCGTTTTTTGTCATCAAAGCTAGATTCACGTACAAATATTAAGTATTTTATTACGCAGCTACTGCACGTGTGAATATAACGCGCAGTTGCCATAACTCCGAGCTCTCGCATGCTAAGTCGCACAGTGGTATTTGCTGTACCGATACGCATCAAGAGCCAGTGACATGTTGTCACAAGGGCTTAATTGGAAATGATTATGCCTCCCGTGTTTGGAAAGGTGTTCCGTGGCGCAACAATTCGAAGATAGATTCCATCGCAAATTTTATTATTTGCGCTTGTCGGTTACAGACGTCTGTAACTTTAAATGTACTTACTGCTTGCCAGATGGTTATAAACCGTCAGGGCAAAAAAACTCGTCTTTTTTAAGTGTTCCCGAGATCAAACGCGTTGTAAAAGCGTTTGCAGATTGTGGTACCTCAAAGATCCGCATTACAGGCGGAGAGCCGAGTCTGCGTAAAGACTTTCCTGAAATCATACATACCGTTGCTTCTACTCCAGGCATCGAAAAAGTAGCCACGACAACTAATGGCTACCGCATGGAGAAACAAGTAGGGCAGTGGCGTGATGCTGGTTTAACCCATATAAACGTGAGCGTGGATAGTTTAGATTCACGTATGTTCCATCAGATCACTGGTGAGAATAAGTTTACTGAGGTTATGCGAGGCATTGATAAAGCGTTTGAGGTTGGCTATGAACAAGTCAAAGTCAACGTTGTATTGATGAAAGACCTCAACAGTCAGGAATTACCAGCCTTCCTTAATTGGATCAAAGACAAACCTATTCAATTACGTTTTATCGAGCTGATGAAAACCGGCGAGATGGACGAGTTGTTCGATAAACACCATGTATCTGGCGTTGCGATTCGCAATCAGCTTATTGCTAACGGTTGGCTGTTAAAAGTCAAAGCTGTTAACGATGGCCCAGCACAAGTGTTTGTCCACCCAGACTACAAGGGTGAAATTGGTTTGATCATGCCTTACGAGAAAGACTTCTGTGAGAGTTGTAACCGACTGCGCGTTTCTGCGACTGGTAAACTTCACCTATGTCTGTTTGGCGACCACGGTGTTGAACTGAGAGATCTGATTCAAGAAGATCAACAAGAGCAAGAGCTCATTGATCGAATTCAGGCTCAGCTTCAAACCAAGTCCGTTAGCCACTTCTTGCATGATGGCAACAGCGGCATGACTCCAAACTTGGCGTCAATCGGCGGTTAACCCGCTATACATACTCTAAAGCATTTTATCGCTCAGCTTCTTTAAGTTGGGCGAATCAGTCTAATCATTGAAAAATTTACATAGGTGAACAAATGGGTCACGCAGAAAGCAAATTCCAAGCAGCAAACATCGCAGTACTAACCGTTTCAGATACTCGTACTGAAGAAAATGACACGTCAGGTGGTTACCTAGCTGAGCATGCTAAAGAAGCAGGCCACAACGTGGTTGATAAGCAAATCGTTATCGATGACATGTACAAGATCCGTGCGATCGTATCTCAGTGGATTGCTGACGAAAGCGTTCAAGCGATTATGATCACTGGCGGTACGGGCTTCACATCTCGTGACAGCACACCTGAAGCACTTGAACCACTATTCGACAAAGAAGTAGAAGGCTTTGGTGAGCTTTTCCGCCAAGTGTCTTACGAAGAGATTGGTACATCGACGATTCAATCTCGTGCGATTGCGGGTTTTGCTAACCACACAGTAATCTTTGCGATGCCAGGTTCTACAGGTGCTTGCCGTACAGGTTGGACTAAGATCATCAAGCAACAGATGGATGCTAGCCACCGTCCTTGCAACTTCATGCCACATCTTTCTGTATAAGGTGGTTTGAGCATGAGCCAATTTACCCATATTAACGCGTCTGGCGAAGCGAACATGGTCGATGTATCGGCTAAAGCAGAGACAGTACGTGAAGCGAGAGCAGAAGCTTTCGTCCAAATGTCAGCAGAAACGCTAGAGCTGATTGTTTCTGGTAGCCACCATAAAGGTGATGTTTTCGCAACGGCACGTATTGCTGGCATCCAAGCGGCGAAGAAGACGTGGGACTTGATTCCACTGTGCCATCCTTTGCTGCTGACTAAGGTCGAAGTTCAGCTTGAGGCAATCGAGTCTGAAAACAAGGTTCGCATCGAATCAGTATGTAAGCTTGCAGGTAAGACAGGCGTAGAGATGGAAGCGCTAACGGCTGCTTCTGTCGCTGCGTTAACGATTTACGATATGTGTAAAGCTGTTCAGAAAGACATTGTCATCGAGAATGTACGCCTATTAGAGAAGACCGGCGGTAAATCAGGTCACTTCAAGGTGGAATCATGATTACTGTACTGTTCTTTGCTCAAACTCGTGAACTTGTCGGTGTTGATAGCGTTGAAGTTGATACGCAGTTCAAGACGATTGAAGCGATTCGCAGCCACCTTGTAACACAAGAAGGCAAATGGGATATCGCATTGGAAGAGGGCAAGCTTCTGGCTGCGCTTAACCAATCAATCGTACCTTTGACGACTGAAGTGAAAGACGGCGACGAAGTGGCTTTCTTCCCACCTGTTACTGGAGGTTAGCCATGAATGACTCTCGAGTTATTGATCCAAGAGTATTAGTTACTGCTGAAGATTTTTCTGTGGGTGGCGAATACGATTATCTAGCTCAAGGCACATCTGCGGGAGCGGTTGTGACGTTTGTTGGTAAAGTTCGCGACATGAACCTTGGCGACAACGTGATTGGTTTGTCTCTAGAGCACTATCCGGGTATGACAGAGAAGTCGCTGAGTGAGATCTGTGATCAAGCTGAAGCGCGCTGGCCTATCCAGAAGATGCGAGTGATTCACCGCGTTGGTGACCTAGATATCGGTGACCAGATTGTTTACGTTGGTGTATCCAGTGCACATCGTGGCGCTGCCTTCGAAGCGTGTGAGTTTGTTATGGATTTTCTGAAAACCAAAGCGCCGTTTTGGAAAAAAGAACGTACTACTGAGGCGACTCGTTGGGTTGACTCCCGAGACTCCGACGCGAAAGCAGCGGAGCGTTGGGAGAAATAATCCACTCCCTAGCGTGCTTCGCTCTTAACGTGAAAGTGTATTTCAGGTTGGGACGTAGATAGTAAGAAAGCCGACTATTGAGGTCGGCTTTTTTGTGGATGCTACAAAGCTATCTATAAATAAAAGGTGCATTAATAAATGGTTAATCACTCAAGTTGCATATAAATTCGGCGCGTGATTTTGTCTGTCTTGGTGCATTTCTAAATCTGTTTTGGTGCAGTGCATTATGCTGTTTTGTATAAAGTGATAACCCTCACAAATAGTGGAGTCTATTTAGGGGATATGTGATGTGCAATTAGATTTCATGTGGCATTAATGTTAATTTGCCGACAGTGTTCTAGCATAAGATGCTAAAAAAAAGTATCAACACAGATACATCAACACTAAAGGCTGTTTTTTAATTAATCCCTATGTGTAACTCACTATGCATTAGGTTTTTATTAGAGATTTACACTATTACCTTGAGTTAATCGGAGAATTATCCGATTTTTTGCGACTTGTTTATGGCAAATTACTTCAATGGTTGATAGTGTGTGCCTCAATCTTTGTAAGGTTTTAGATTTTCATGCTTAAATTTTGAGCTAAATAAATCTAAATCACTGCCGTTCAGTGAACTGAGCAAAGAAGTCATGGATGCAATACGTAAAACTTGGAGTTTATTAAATGTACAAGAATAAAATCACTCAGGCCCTTCTTCTAGGTGCTGGTTTGGCAGTGGCTGCCACTTCTACTCTTTCTATCGCTGCTGAAGTTCCAGCAGGTACAGAACTAGCAAAAGTTCAGGAACTTGTTCGCGGTAACGGTACTGAAGTTGCGACTATCGACCCACACAAATCTCAAGGTGTACCAGAATCTCACGTAATTCGTGATCTTCTAGAAGGTCTAGTGAACCAAGACGGCGAAGGTAATACAATCCCAGGTGTAGCCGAAAGCTGGGAAACGACAGACAACAAAACATTCACTTTCCACCTACGCAAAGACGCAAAATGGTCTAACGGCGATCCTGTAACAGCTGAAGATTTCGTTTACAGCTGGCAACGTGCAGTCGATCCTGCCACTGCTTCTCCATATGCTTGGTATATGGAATATACCAAGATGGTGAACGCGAAAGACATCGTCGCGGGTAAGAAAGACAAGAGTGAGCTAGGCGTTAAAGCTGTAGATGCGAACACACTTGTTATTGAATTAGAAACAGCGGTGCCATACTTCGTAATGATGATGGGCCACACAACAGTTAAGCCAGTACATAAAGCAACTGTTGAAAAGTACGGTGACCAATGGACTAAGCCAGATCACTTTGTTGGTAATGGTGCATTTTCTGTTGATAAATGGGTTGTTAACGAACGCCTAGTACTTAAGCGTAACGACCAATACTGGAACAATGATAAGACTGTTCTAAACAAAGTAACGTTCCTGCCAATCGAAAACCAAGTAGCGGAAATGAACCGTTTCCTATCTGGTGAAATCGATTTTACAGATGATCTGCCAATTGAGCATTTCAAGCGTATGAAAAAAGAACATCCAGAAGATCTATCCGTTGTGGGTAACCTTTGTAGCTACTACTACTCATTTAACACTAAGAAAAAGCCTTTCGATGATGTTCGTGTACGTAAGGCTATTTCTTATGCGATTGATCGTGACATAGTCGCTGGTGCAATCATGGGGCAAGGACAGAAACCTGCGTATTTCCTCACGCCGGAAATTACTGCTGGGTTCGAACCTGAGCTTCCTCAATACGGTAAAATGTCTCAAAAAGAACGTAATGCTGAAGCGGCGCGCCTTCTTGAAGAAGCGGGTTTCGGAAAAGACAATCCTCTTGAGTTCTCCCTCCTATATAACACTGATGAGAATCACAAGAAAGTTGCTGTAGCACTAGGTTCTATGTGGAAGAAGACACTGGGTCTTAAGGTTACACTTGAAAATCAAGAATGGAAAACTTACCTATCTTCTAAAGATACTGGCAACTTTGAAGTAGCTCGTGCAGGTTGGTGTGGTGACTACAATGAAGCGTCTACATTTTTGACCTTGATGGTAAGTGCTAATACGACAGGCGGCCAACATTGGGGAAATCGTGATTATGACACTTTGATAGACAAGGCTATTAACTCCACTTCAGAACAAGAACGTAACGAACTGTATTTAGAAGCAGAGAAGCTAATGGCGAACGATATGCCTATTGCTCCTATCTATCAGTACGTTAAAACGCGTTTACTTAACCCACATGTAGGTGGCTTCCCAACTAATAATGCGGAAGATAAAATCTACTCAAAAGATCTCTACATCAAAGCTGAATAATAAACGCTTCGATTCTAAAAAGTTAATATAACTATAACGATACAGACACTACATGCGCAGGGCGCGCATGTAGCGTCTTTCTAATTTTAATTGTCACAGACTGAAAGAGTGAGTTTATGCTTAAATTCATTATGAAAAGGATATTTGAAGCGATTCCAACCATGTTGGTGTTGATCACTATATCTTTCTTTCTTATGCGTTTCGCACCGGGTAACCCGTTTTCAAGCGAGCGTCCATTACCGCCAGAAGTTATGGCTAACATCGAAGCTAAATATGGCTTAGATAAACCTGTATTTGAACAGTACACCACGTACTTGACCAACATCCTTCAGGGTGATTTTGGTCCATCTTTTAAATACCAAGATTACACAGTAAATGAGCTGATTGCGGTTGCACTTCCAGTATCTGCGAAGGTAGGCTTTGTTGCCTTTATCTTCACATTATTGATGGGGGTAACGGTAGGAACCATTGCCGCCTTGAAGCACAACACCTGGATCGACTACACTATAATGTCGACCGCCATGCTCGGGGTGGTGATGCCATCCTTCGTGTTGGCACCAGCGCTTATCTACCTATTCTCTCTACACTGGCATATATTCCCAGCAGGTGGTTGGCACGGTGGTACGTACATGTACATCGTCCTACCCGTTATCGCGATGTCTCTTCTATACGTAGCAACCTTTGCTCGTATCACTCGCGGTAGCATGATCGAAACCCTAAACAGTAACTTTATCCGTACAGCTCGTGCTAAAGGTCTAAGTTACCGTTATATCGTTCTTAAACATGCGCTTAAGCCAGCAATGCTACCTGTTGTTTCATACATGGGGCCTGCGTTCGTAGGTATCATTACAGGTTCAGTTGTTGTTGAAACCATCTTCGGCCTACCGGGTATCGGTAAGCTGTTTGTTAACGCCGCGTTTAACCGTGATTATTCGTTAGTAATGGGTGTAACCATTTTGATTGGTTTCCTATTCATCTTGTTCAACGCAATCGTTGATATTTTACTAGCGCTTATTGACCCGAAAATTCGCTACTAGCAGGGACGCATGGTTATGTTGAAGAAAAAAGAAAACTTAGAAGCGATCGAAAAATTCTCTGAGAGTTTGGAAATTGAAGGCCGTAGCTTGTGGCAGGATGCGCGTATTCGTTTTATGCGCAACAAAGCCGCAATGATCAGTCTGTTCATTCTAATTGTTATGGTGCTGTCGGTAATCTTCTTACCTATGTTGGCACAGCATGCTTACGATGATACTGACTGGTACGCAATGCACGTAGGCCCAAATGCTGATCACTGGTTTGGTACTGACAGTTTAGGTCGTGACCTATACGTTCGTACGATGATCGGTGGCCGTATTTCTCTTATGGTTGGTGTGATGGGCGCATTCGTAGCGGTACTGATTGGTACGCTTTACGGTGCAGCTTCAGGCTTCATTGGTGGTCGTACTGACCGAGTGATGATGCGTATCCTGGAGATCTTATACGCGGTTCCTTTCATGTTCCTCGTGATCGTACTGGTGACGTTCTTTGGTCGTAATATCGTACTTATTTTTGTTGCTATCGGCGCGATTGCTTGGCTCGATATGGCGCGAATTGTACGTGGACAAACGTTGAGTTTACGTAGTAAAGAATTCATTGAGGCTGCGCACGTATGTGGTGTCAGCAAATGGAAAATCATTACACGTCACATCGTACCGAACGTATTGGGTATTGTTGCGGTTTACTCAACGCTACTTATCCCGAGCATGATCCTTACAGAATCATTCTTATCTTTCCTTGGTCTTGGTGTTCAAGAGCCTATGACAAGTTGGGGCGCGCTATTACAAGAAGGCTCGCAAACAATGGAAGTTGCTATTTGGCAATTGGCATTCCCAGCGGCATTCATGGTAGTTACGCTGTTCTGCTTTAACTACGTAGGTGATGGTCTGCGCGACGCGCTTGATCCAAAAGACAGATAAAGAAATAGCAATTAAAAGCTATAAAAGATTAAGGAAGCAATAATGAGCTTATTAGATGTCAAAGATCTGCGCGTCGAATTTACCACGCAAGATGGTACGGTAACCGCAGTAAACGACCTGAACTTCTCACTCAACCAAGGCGAAACGCTGGGTATTGTTGGTGAGTCGGGTTCGGGTAAATCTCAAACGGTATTTGCACTGATGGGACTGCTGGCTAAGAACGGCATCATCTCAGGCAGTGCAAAGTTTGAAGGTAATGAGATTCTCAATCTACCAGAGAAAGCACTGAACAAAGTTCGCGCTGAACAGATCGCGATGATCTTCCAAGATCCAATGACGTCACTAAATCCTTACATGAAAGTATGTGATCAGCTGATGGAAGTGCTTATGCTGCATAAAGGCATGGGCAAATCGGAAGCGTTCGAAGAATCAGTACGCATGCTGGAAGCGGTTAAAATCCCTGAGGCACGTAAACGTATTACCATGTATCCACACGAATTTTCTGGCGGTATGCGTCAGCGTGTGATGATCGCAATGGCTCTGTTATGTCGTCCAAAGCTATTGATTGCTGATGAACCAACAACGGCGTTGGATGTAACCATTCAAGCGCAAATCATGGAATTGCTGAACGAGCTTAAAGATGAGTTCAATACAGCAATCATCATGATCACCCATGATTTGGGTGTCGTTGCCGGTTCTTGTGACAAAGTTCTAGTGATGTACGCTGGCCGTACCATGGAATACGGCACAGTAGACGAAATCTTCTATGAGCCAAGCCACCCTTATGCGGAAGGCCTGCTTAAAGCAATTCCTCGTTTGGATACCGAAGGTGAAATTCTGCCAACGATTCCAGGTAACCCACCTAACTTACTTCGTCTACCAACCGGTTGTCCTTATCAAGACCGTTGTCACCGTGTAATGGACCGTTGTAAGCAAGAAGCACCGATTTTGCAGCCATTTGCAAAAGATCGTCAGCGTGCTTGTTTTTCTGATTGGGAGACTTGGACAAAATGAGTAAAGAATTACTATTAGATATTAAAAACCTTAAGGTTCACTTTAGCATCGCGGCTAAGTCTGCTTGGCCTTGGGCTAAACCATCAAACCTTAAAGCGGTTGATGGTGTGGATGTTCACCTTTACGAAGGTGAGACTCTGGGTGTAGTAGGTGAGTCTGGCTGTGGTAAATCAACATTTGCGCGCGCAATTATTGGTTTAGTTGAGGCAACGGAAGGCGAAGTGATGTGGTTAGGTCAAGACCTAACTAAAATGCAGGAAGTGAAGCGTCGTGAGACTCGTAAAGAGATTCAGATGATCTTCCAAGATCCGCTAGCATCGCTTAACCCGCGTATGTCAGTTGGAGATATCATTGCTGAGCCTCTACAAACTTTCTATCCAGAGCTTTCTAAACAGGAAGTGAAAGACAAAGTTAAAGAGATGATGGCAAAGGTTGGTCTTCTACCAAACGTAATCAACCGTTACCCACATGAATTCTCTGGTGGTCAGTGTCAACGTATCGGTATCGCACGTGCACTTATCTTGAAACCTAAGATGATCATCTGTGATGAGCCGGTTTCTGCTCTGGATGTCTCTATCCAAGCTCAAGTAGTTAACCTTCTTATGGAACTACAGAAAGAGTTAGGTTTGTCTTTGGTATTCATCGCGCATGATTTGTCAGTGGTTAAACACATCTCTGACCGTGTATTAGTGATGTACTTAGGTAATGCTGTTGAACTAGGTGAATCAGATGCCTTGTTCTCAGACCCTAAACACCCATATACCAAAGCATTGATGTCTGCAGTTCCGATTCCAGACCCACGCTTAGAGCGTAGCAAAACGATTCAGATGCTGGAGGGTGATCTCCCATCACCAATTAATCCACCATCGGGTTGTGTGTTCCGTACTCGTTGCCCTGAAGCAACCGAGGCCTGTGCGCAAACCAAGCCAACCATTCAAGGCGATGACGTACACGCAGTATCTTGCTTGCACGTACAAGTCTAGAACCCATTTAAAACGGTTCAGCCTGTGACAGGCTTAAGCGCAACTTTTTTATGAGTTGCGCTTTTTTTGTGTCCAAGATTCCTCTAAAACAACCTTCTTCAAATAATTTGAACAACTAAGCCAACTTCTTCTAGTTTTGAAAAAGTGGGCTTTTCTTATACTAATACCAATCGTAGTAAATAACTGCTCATCCTAGCTTGTTAAAACGCTCGATAACGGCGTTAGAATTTTTGATTGTAGAATAACTACTAACATAAAAATTCTTCCTTGTTCTCAAGCCTTTTCTCTGCGCTATTTCTGAACATTTACTTATTGTGATTGGTATAAAAAATTTTGGATGACAGAGGTTTGGATATGGGCAAGTTAGTTGAAGGTGTTTGGCACGATGTGTGGTACGACACCAAAGAAAGCGGTGGTAAGTTTGTTCGTGAAGATGCGGGCTTTCGCAGTTGGATCGAGAACAAAGCTGGTGCGCAGTTTCAGCCAGAAAGTGGTCGTTATCACCTATACGTATCGTTAGCTTGTCCTTGGGCGCACCGAACTCTGATCTTCCGAGAGCTAAAAGACCTAACCGATCATATTGACGTGACAGTGGTTTGCCCCGATATGATGAGCGAAGGCTGGCAAATGGGTTTGCCTGAACCTTTGTTTGGTCATACTCGTATGCACCAAATCTACACTCAAGCCAAACCTGACTACTCAGGCCGAGTAACGGTTCCAGTGCTATGGGACAAGAAAACCAATACCATCGTGAGTAACGAGTCCTCTGAAATTATCCGCATGTTCAACTCAGAATTTAATGAGTTAACAGGCAACACCGATGATTATTATCCGTGGGAGCTAGCCAAGAAGATTGATGAGTGGAACGACTATATCTATCCAAGCATCAACAACGGTGTTTATCGTACTGGCTTTGCAACTACACAAGAAGCTTATGAAGAAGCGTATGACGCGTTATTTGAGGCGTTAGACAAAGTAGATGCACATCTTAGTGAACATCGTTATCTCGCGGGTAATGACGTCACAGAAGCAGACTGGAGGTTGTTTACCACTCTGGTTCGATTCGATGCAGTGTATGTTGGCCACTTTAAGTGTAACAAGCAGCGAATTTCAGACTACGTCCATATTCAAGGTTACTTAAAAGAGCTCTACCAGATCGAAGGCATTAAAGAGACGACCGATTTTTACCACATCAAACGTCACTACTATTACAGCCACACAGGTATCAACCCAACCCAAGTTGTGCCAAAAGGACCAACGCTAGATTTAGAATCAGCCCACGGGCGAGGTTAGATAAATCTAAGATCATCAAATAACCTTATGCATTAGACATAAAAAAACCCTAGATAAGAATCTAGGGTTTTTTGCTTTCTACAAAAGAAAAATTAGTTAATCACTTTTTCTTCAGCTTGAGCCGCTTGGTCTGCTTGGATAGCCGTTAGAGCTACTGTGTAAACGATATCGTCTACTAGAGCGCCACGAGACAAGTCATTTACTGGCTTGCGCATACCTTGAAGCATTGGACCGATAGATACTAGGTCTGCTGAACGCTGTACAGCTTTGTAAGTCGTGTTACCCGTGTTTAGGTCTGGGAATACGAATACTGTCGCTTTACCAGCTACTGGAGAGTTTGGTGCTTTAGAAGCAGCAACGTTTTCCATGATAGCAGCGTCGTACTGAAGAGGACCGTCGATCACTAGATCAGGACGTTTCGCTTGAGCAAGTTTCGTTGCTTCACGTACTTTATCTACGTCTGCACCTTTACCAGATTCACCAGTAGAGTAAGAGATCATAGCAACGCGTGGGTCGATACCAAATGCCGCTGCAGAGTCAGCAGATTGGATAGCGATTTCAGCAAGTTGCTCAGCTGTTGGATCAGGGTTGATCGCACAGTCACCGTATACAAGCACTTGATCAGGCAAAAGCATGAAGAAGATTGAAGATACGATAGAAGCATCAGGAGCCGTCTTGATGATCTGGAACGGAGGAACGATTGTGTTCGCCGTTGTGTGAACAGCACCAGAAACTAGGCCGTCAACTTCACCTGCTTCAAGCATCATAGTGCCTAGGAATACTGAATCTTCTAGCTTCTCACGAGCAACAACTTCAGTCATACCTTTAGCGCCACGAAGTTCTACTAGACGGGCTACGTAGTTTTCGCGAACAGATGCAGAATCGATGATTTCAACGCCAGCGCCTAGCTCAACACCTTGTTGTGCAGCAACGCGACGGATTTCGTCTGGGTTACCAAGAAGCACACAAGTTGCGATACCGCGTTCAGCACAGATAGAAGCTGCTTTAACAGTACGTGGCTCATCACCTTCAGGAAGAACGATACGCTTAGCCGCTTTACGAGCAAATTCAGTTAACTGGTAACGGAATGCTGGTGGGCTTAGACGACGAATGCCTTGAGTCCCTTCAGATAGAGAATCAATCCAAGGGCCATCGATGTGGCTAGCAACGTGATCGTTAACGAACTCGATACGTTCTTTATCGTCTGCAGGTACTTCTAGGTTGAAGCTCTGTAGGTTAAGAGACGTCTGCCAAGTGTTACCTTGAGCCTTGAAGATAGGTAGACCTGAAGCGAATGCTGGTGCACAAAGGTTAGCAATGCTTTCTGGAATGTCGTAACCGCCAGTCAGTAGGATTGCGCCAATTTCAACACCGTTTTTCGCAGCAAGAGCCGCAGCAACGATAACGTCAGGACGGTCTGCAGAAGTTACTAGCAGTGAACCTGGCTTGAAGTGCTCAATCATGTGCGGTAGAGAACGTGCACAGAAAGTGATGCTCTTAATACGACGCGTTGAGATTTCGCCTTCGTTAACGATTTCAGCGTTAAGGTGTTTAGCCATATCAACCGCACGAGTAGCGATTAGGTCGATGCTCCATGGCACACAGCCAAGAACACGGATAGGGCTAGAGTTGAAGATTTGCATTACTTCAAGGTTCGCTTGTTGAGCGCTATCTGCATCATCGAAGATTTCAGAAAGGTCGGGGCGAGTACGGCCAGCTTCATCAACAGGTGCATTCAGTTTGTTAATAATAACGCCTGAGATGTTCTTGTTTTTAGTGCCGCCGAAGTTAGAACATGCTACTTCGATGTGCTCTTTAAGCTGAATAGGGTTGTATGTACCCGGAGTCGCAACGAATACGATCTCTGCGCCTAGTGTTTTAGCGATTTCCGCGTTCACTTGGTTAGCAAATGGGTGCTTACGAGTAGGTACTAGACCTTCGATAAGCGTTACTTCTGCGTCCTTGTTGATCTTGTTGTATTGCTCAACTACGGACTCTAGAAGCTCGTCCATTTTTTCGCTACCGATCAAAGCTTCAGCTTTAGTCATTGCGATTGGCTCACCAATCTTAATGTCGCTGTTTGCGCTGATGATAGTAGACGTTAAATCAGGTTGGTTACCACCGCTACGAGGTTGAGCGATTGGCTTGTAGAAAGAAACACTTACGCCCTTACGCTCCATAGCGCGAAGAACACCCATGCTAACACTAGTAAGACCAACACCAGCGCTTGTAGGGATAAGCATAATAGTACGGGACATTGACGAACACCTTTGACTATTGGAAATAAAAAAAGCTCAACTTCTGTTCCTACCGACATTTAAATTGGGGTAGGAATAGAAGTTGAGCCCCATTTTCGTAGTATGAAAAACTGACTAGCTTCGGGTGAAGCTAGTCAGAAAAATCAATTAAAGACCTGCTAGTTTCGCAGTGTCTTCAGCAATTACTAGCTCTTCATTAGTAGAGATAACCATTGCAGGGATACGGCTGTTAGCTGTAGTGATAGTACCTTCGCCGCCGAAACGTGCTTTAAGGTTAGCTTCGCTGTCAACTTCGATGCCGAAGATGCCTAGGCGGTTAAGAACCATTTCACGGATTGGGCCAGAGTTTTCGCCGATGCCGCCAGTGAAAGTGATTGCGTCTAGACGACCTTCTAGAGTTGCAGTGTAACCAGCAACGTATTTAGCTAGACGGTGACAGAACACGTCCATTGCACGAGTTGCTTCTTCTTTCTCACCGTAGTTGTCTTCAACGAAACGACAGTCAGAAGTCACTTCAGTTAGACCAGCTAGGCCAGATTCTTTAGTTAGCATGTTGTTGATTTCTTCAACAGAGTAACCAAGAGCGTCGTGTAGGTGGAAGATGATCGCAGGGTCTAGGTCACCACAACGAGTACCCATTACTAGACCTTCAAGAGGAGTAAGACCCATAGAAGTATCTACAGATTGACCGTTCTTGATAGCACATACAGATGCGCCGTTACCTAGGTGACAGTTGATGATGTTAACTTCTTCAACTGGCTTGTTTAGTAGACCAGCAACTTCACGAGTAATGAACAGGTGAGAAGTACCGTGCATGCCGTAACGACGGATGCCGTGCTCTTTGTACAGGTTGTACGGTAGAGCGTATAGGTAAGACTCAGAAGGCATTGTTTGGTGGAACGCAGTGTCAAATACAGCAACGTTTTGTAGACCAGGGAAGTTCTGTTGAGCCGCTTCGATACCGATAAGGTGAGCTGGGTTATGAAGAGGTGCGAAAGTCGCAGCGTCTTGAATACCCTTAAGAACTTCATCAGTGATAAGTGCAGAAGAAGTGAACTGCTCGCCACCGTGTACGATACGGTGACCGATAGCGCCAAGGTTAGCTTTAAGCTCAGGCTTAGAAGCAAGAATAGTTTCTACCATGAAAGACAGTGCTTCTACGTGAGCTGCGCCCGCGCCTAGTTGTGCTTCATGCTTGCCGTCAAGTTTCCACTTCATACGAGCTTCTGGAAGACCTAGACACTCAGCAAGACCAGTTAGGTGCTCTGCACCTGTTTCTGCATCAACAACAGCGAATTTAAGAGAAGAACTACCACAGTTTAAAACTAAAACTAGCTTAGACATTAATGACTACCTGTTTATTTTTCTGATCGAAATCAGTTAAGGATGAAAATTAATCTCAAGAATAGTCGAAGCACATGGGCTTGCGTACTAACCTTGGTCAAAAAAACGTTAATTTCCGTATAAAGTGAAAGCGCTCTTTATCAAAAAAGAGGCTTGTGCATTCCTTGCAGAAGTCTTCTCAAAGTTGCTTAAATTGTAAATAAGGGCAACAATGAGATTGAGGTCTGCAAATAATAGCGATATTGTGCAAATATAACAAAAAAATTTGAAAGAATATTATTTTTCGTCAAATTTTTGTGTTTTTAGTTGATGATTTCAACTTTTTTTTAACGGGAGACTCATATGAGTAATAGAGTTGGTTTAGCGAGTAGTTTAAAAGATGGCCAAAAGTACATGGATCTCTGGCCCGTCCGAAAAGAGTTAAACGCTATTTTCCCTGAGCAACGCATCATTAAAGCGACGCGTTTTGGTGTTAAGGTGATGCCTGCAATAGCTGCTATAAGCGTCCTTACACAAATGGTCTTTAATAATTACCAAGCGATGCCGCAGGCCGTGGTTATGGCACTGTTTGCGATCAGCTTGCCGCTTCAAGGTATGTGGTGGTTGGGCAATCGTTCAAAAACTCAGCTTCCGCCCGCCTTAGTATCTTGGTATCGCGAATTGCATGAGAAGATCAGCGAAACGGGTTTTGCGTTGGAACCGATGAAACCACGCCCTCGTTATAAAGAATTGGCGATCATTTTGAATCGTGCATTCCGCCAGTTAGATAAATCTTCCATGGAACGTTGGTTCTAAAAGCTCGTCTCATCTTCCCTTTAGTCTGAGAACAGTCATACATCATTGCTAGCTCGTTCTCAGATTTGATCCTCTTTTCTAATTGTTTCACCGCTCTTTATTTACTTCGCTTTTCCTTTATCCACTTAGCCTTGTCTTTATGTGCTCTGCTTATTTTGTATTCATTGAGTTTCTTAGCTTTTAAATCAAACAAACCTGCTTATCCCCGCATAATTCGAACCTTGTTGTATTTTTGTTAAATATCACTTCAACTTATCAGTAGTTACTGGTAATAGTATCAATAGTGATTTTTGATGTTGTTCTCTTCGAGCGATTAATAATGAGTAGAGCTTGATTTAGGGAGCGATAATGAGTTCTGTAAGAAAGGTATTGGCAGTGGTTTTAAGCTGTCTGTTGTTGCTGTGGACTGGCAACGTAATGGCGAACGTCGCTAAAGTGTCGGTTTCACAAGTTGTTGACCATCCAGATCTGAATGCGACACGCCTAGGACTTATCGAAGGGTTGAGAGCAAAAGGTTATGAAGCCGGTAAAAATTTAGAGTTCTCCTATGAAATGGCCAATGGCAGTCCAGTTCAAGCGGCCAAAATTGCGAGAGAGTTAGTGAGCGAAAATCCCCATGTGTTAGTAGGTATTGCTACCCCGACCTCACAAGCTTTAGTCTCCGCAACTCGTTCAATCCCCATTGTCTTTACAGCAGTTACCGATCCAATCGGCGCAAGGCTTGTTAAACAATTGGACAAACCGGGACGAAATGTCACCGGTCTTTCTGATTTGTCTCCGATTTCTCAACATGTATCTCTTATTAAAGAACTACTCCCTAATGCAGATTCAATCGGGGTGGTTTATAACCCCGCCGAGGCAAATGCCGTCGCGTTAGTTGGGCTATTAAAGAAGTCTGCACGAGACTTTGGTTTTACTTTGCACACTGAAAAAGCGTTAACCATCGATGACGTAGAAGAAAAAGCAGGGTCTGTTGCTAGGAAGTCTGATGTTATTTACGCATTGACAGATAACACTGTTGCAAGTGGTATCGAAGGGCTTATAGATGCTGCGAACCGGGCCGGAAAGCCAGTGGTTGCCGGAGCGACGTCTTACGTAGGTAAGGGGGCGATAGCTGGCTTAGGTCTAGATTACTATGACGTTGGGGTGCAAACCGCCGATTATGTAGCTGCTATTCTGAACGGACAAAAACCCGGAAAACTGAATGTTAAAACTGCACAGAGTTCGCAACTGGTTGTTAATTTGGATGCTGCTCGTGAGCTTGGTGTCACATTGCCTCAGTCTGTGATCGATCGTGCGATAGTTAGCCGTTGAACAACATTAGGTTTCAATTAACTATTATCTATAAGTTACTGTTGTTCACAGTGCTTTAAAACAATTAATGAACAAAACTAATCTACTCTAAATGCTATTTGCTCTCTATTTTATTCATTTTTAAGCAGTTATCTAACTATTAGTCATACCGTTAATATCAATTTACATTATTTTACATCGAGAGGATTGTTGATTAATGCCATAATATTAATGGTATAAATGAAAATAGTTGAGCGCTAAGAGCACATTATATGAAAGTAAATAGGCACTTTAGCCTTACCTTTGTCTTCGGATTTCCCGCAGTGATCGCCGCGATGTTACTTGGCCTAATAGGAAAGAATCACTTTGACGCGGTAGAAAAAGACATTAGCAGCGAATTCAACCGTATTGAAGAGGTGTTCAAAGGAACCACTAAAGTTGTTACCGCCTTGGACTACAGTTTCTCAAATTACTACAAATCCGGTAATCCTCTTTTCCTCGACCACAACAAGCAGGTGGTTGATGGTCTTTGCCGTATTTGGCCTATCGATAGCCTGCTTCTGGCCGATGGAAAAACTACCGACATTCCTTCTGTTGATATTGATTACATGCTGGTCGGCGAAGAATCTTTGTGTACAAAAACAAGTAGTGCCTATAAAAGTGCTTCCGAGAAAATAGCTCTCGCACCTATTCTTTCATTTCTCTCTCAACTTGATGAATACCACGATGGTGTCCACTTTATTGATAAAAGCGGGTACGTTATTTCGTCACCAGAAGATTTTGCCAAAGGGTTAGGGAAGGAATTACTTTCGACCATCAAAAGTCGTCCGTATTGGCAAAGAACTGCTAACAACCCCGATCTACTGACTTTATCTGGTCCTGCATATCGGTTTGATTCCTTTGACCGAATTATTAGCATGACGATTCCCGTATTCCATCAAGGAGTGCACCAAGGGATGCTTTCAGTTGATATTGATGCTGACAGGTTACTCGCGAGCTCCAATGAGCATCTAGCGGGTAGGATCGATATTATTGATACGATTTTAGCTAACCCGATTGATACGGCCGCGTTCTATCACGAAATTAAACTCGAAGGGGTCGCGTCTCATCATGCGATTTACTACGAGTTGGATCTTGCTAATGAAGTGGAGCACTTTTTCGTTTATGAAAAAGACAGCTTAATCGTCGCTATTATCGTGTATTTGTTCTCGGTTACGATTTTCTTTTATGTTAACTCCAATATTGAACGTGGTTACTTCAAAGAACTGGCAGCTAAAGACTCAATGACAGGGTTATTGAATCGACGAGGCTTAGAAGCGTTCTGGCGCAGCGTAGAGCACGATCAATTGTTTGCCTTAACGGTATTTGATATCGACGATTTCAAGTCAATTAACGATACTTATGGCCACGATAAAGGTGATGATGTGATTCGTTATATGTCACGTCAAATTAGTAACAGTGTTCGAAGTAGTGATGTGGCAGCTCGGTTTGGCGGAGAAGAGTTTGTCGTTTATTTGAAAGGCGATAATCGTGAGACGCTAATAAGGACATTAGAACGAGTAAAAAATGCGGTCTGCGCGAACTCGGCCGACATTGTTCCGAATGGGTTTACGGTATCTGGCGGTGTTTGTATTGTTGAAACAGAGCAGAACAAGCTTAACTTTGAAGAGATATTTAAATACGCCGATGAAAAACTGTACGTGGCTAAGACTACGGGTAAAGACCGGATCGTATTTTAGCCACACTATTGAGGCTCTATACCGCGATAGGAGGAACTAACTCAAACGGGTTGTCTGTGTTCTTCTTGATAACGTTGAAGGCGCTCTACAATGGGTGGCGCTTTCTTGAAAGTACGAATTTCTTTAAATAGCTCGTTCGCTTCAGGGTAGCCTTTACTTAAATAAACAAACCATTGCTTCACTCTATTGGGGTAGTACATGCCTTTGTCCCCTTTGATTTGAAACTCTGAATAGCGCAATAAAAGTTCAATGACTTTATCCCACGGCATTTTCTGGTGGTTGTGCTTAACGACGTTGCCAAGGTTTGGAATATTGAAAGCGCCGCGACAGACCATCAATGACTCGATGCCTGTGGCTTTTATGCAATCTTGACCATCTTGGTAGTTCCAGATTTCCCCATTAGCAATCAACGGCAGAGAAGTTTTCTCTCTTATTTGATTGATGTAATCCCACTTGATTTCGCTGGCTTTATAGCCGCCAACTTTGGTTCTTGCATGCACTGTGAGTTCGTCAGCTTTTGCTTGCTCGATAGCGTCGACAATTTCAAAGCATTCTTCCGGATGCTCCCAACCTAATCGAATTTTTGCGGATACTGGAATATGTGCTGGTACTGCTTCTCGACAGGCGTTCACCACTTGATAGATGAGTTCAGGTTCTTTTAATAATGAAGCGCCACCATTACTTTTGTTTACCGCTTTTGCCGGACAACCAAAATTAAGATCAATGCCTTTAGCGCCTAAGTTGGCCGCTTGAAAAGCATTTTCAGCCATCCAATTCGGGTGTTGCCCTAAAAGTTGCAGATGGATTGGTACACCTGCCATAGTTTGAGAGCCTTGATGCAATTCTGGGCAAATACGGTGGAACACATGTGGAGGAAGAAGTTGATCAACTACACGCACAAATTCCGTCACACAGAGATCGTAATCGTTGATCTCTGTAAGAATCTCACGCATTAGGTGGTCTAGTACGCCCTCCATAGGGCCAAGTATTACTCGCATGTTGCTTTACCTAAACTGAGTGGACCTAAAAATTCGAGGCGTGATTGTACGGTGTGCATACAGGATTGTCACTATGAGTATGGTTTGCCTGTCTTGAGTGTGCTTACCTGGCGCGATGATGGTTTCTCGCTTAATAGCGACATCTTGGTGAGTATGGCGTTATAATATCGAAAATGCCCCAATATTCAGAGCTTTCATGACATATCAATTATTAAGCCTACCAGAATCAATCACTGACATTACTCCACAGTTCATTGAAGGTTCAATCCTTGCTTCCAACTTAGCGACCAAGCCACTTGATCCAGAAGAGTGGTTAGCTATCGTTGCGCCTGAAACAGGTAAAGATCTTGTAACCATTGTGACTGAACAGATTAATCGCCAGCACAATTTGATTCAGCGTAGTGAGTACTTACTGATAGACGTACTGGTTGGTGGTGACTTTAACGAGCAATTTTCGGATTTTGCTGAAGGCTTTATGATGGTTTGGCCAACGGTTGAAGAGCAATGGCAAACAGTGACGATGGCTGATGGCACTCTACGTATGCTGCAAGCACTCCTAACAACCTTGATGCTTGGGATTGATGAAGAGCAGACTCAGCAACAAATGGTCGCAGCTGGACTTAAAAATCCACCATCGCTTGCCGATTTAATCGATCAGATAGATCTGATGATTTCAGAAGTAGCGTTGGCTGCGGACGAGGCAATGTTAGGGAATAAGTCACAGAGTGTGAATCCATTTAAAGGTATCGGTCGAAACGATCCTTGCCCGTGTGAAAGCGGAAAAAAATTTAAACAGTGCTGCGGCAAAAACAACTAATAAAGGTTTTTTGAGTAACTCAGCTTGAGTGAGTAACAGATTTCCTCTAAGTGATAAAAAGCTTAAGCGATAAAAAAGTCGACCTTGTGGTCAACTTTTTTGTTGTTCTAATTTAGATGATCTAGTGTTAATCGTTTTTCGATTTTACAAATTGAGATATAACCACAAAACCGAAAGCAACCAAGTTACCCGCAAAAATAATCACTAGCCATTGAGGCATTGAAAGCTCTAAGAACTGCCATACCACCTTGCTACAGTCACCGTAAGCTTCAAACATCCACGGAGCCCATTGGTTTAGAGGTGCCCAACTCGGGAAAGTAACGAATAAATCACAGGTTGCGAAAGGAGACGGATTAAACTGGTAATCGACGTGCTCTAAAGCCAACGTCAAACCTTTGTAGGCGCCAAATCCCCAACCAGCAAGGCCTAACCAACGTGATATCGGGTTGTTCGGAGCAATCGCACCAATCATTGCAGCGACACCGATAGCAAGCATAGCAACGCGCTCATAGATACACATCACACAAGGGCCGAGCATCATCACGTGTTGAAAGAAGAGAGCACATGCCTCAAAAAAGACAATAAAAGCCAGCAGTAAAAGCCAAGATAAACGTCCCTTAGAGAAGTCTTTGAGCATTGCAAAAAAGTTCACGAATTTAATCCCGTCTATAAAATAAAAAAGCTCTGAATACTCAGAGCTTTTTATCTTGGATAAGTTTCCTAATCAACTAATATTTTTGATTAGCTAGGGAGTGTTAACCTTTCGCGGTTAAATTTTGTTCGAGATAAAAGCGTTTTAATCGCGGCGAGGGGAAAGTAGCCTAGTTATTCTAAGCAAATTCCCCTCAACAAAGAGTAAAACGCTTTTAGCCGAACCCTTCGGGCAGCGTTTGCTGGTCATTTCTACTACGTTATCGGCTTCTCATGTAGGCTAGCTACACATCGACGCCTCTGCCTTGTATAAATACCCAGCAACTCGCTGCAAAAATCAGCTCGAAAGGTCAACACGCCCTAAATACACTTATTGTGCCTTGCAACACAAAATCGAATTAGTGACCACCAGAGATAACTGGAGCAATAACCTCACCAGTACGCTGAATGATCCAACCAGCATCATAGAACCATGCTGTCATCGGTTCGACTAAGAAGACAATACCTGCAAGACCAACAAGTGCTAATACGATGGTGTATGGCAGAGCCATGATAACCATGCGACCGTAAGACAGTCGAATTAGCGGAGCAAGTGCTGATGTTAATAGGAATAGGAATGCAGCTTGGCCATTTGGTGTAGCGACAGAAGGTAGGTTCGTACCTGTGTTGATAGCAACTGCAAGTAGGTCGAACTGGTCGCGAGTGATGATGCCTTCAACCAGTGCTGTTTTCACTTCGTTGATGTAAACCGTTCCGACGAACACGTTGTCTGAAACCATCGATAAGATACCGTTGGCTACATAGAATAGCGCAAGCTGTGCGCCTTTATCTTCAACGTGAAGTACTGCATCGATTACTGGCTTAAATAGTGCTTGATCGATGATTACAGCAACGACCGCAAAAAAGACGGCAAGAAGAGCAGTAAATGGCAATGCTTCTTCAAAGGCTTTACCCATAGAGTGCTCTTCAATAACACCAGTAAACGCCGTTGCTAAGATGATAACTGAAAGACCAATCAAACCAACCTCAGCGACGTGAAGTGCAAGGCCGACAATAAGCCAAACTGCGATTGCACTTTGAACCCATAGTTTTGCTACGTCTTGTTTTGTGCGGTTTGCTCGCTCTTTGTTGTCAAATTCAACTAAAATTTGGCGAACATTATTTGGCAGTTTCGCACCATAGCCAAACACTTTGAATTTTTCTACAAGTGCACAAGTTAGAATACCGCAGAAGAAAACAGGCAGTGTTACAGGCAGCATACGGATGATAAATTCACCGAATTCCCACCCTGCTTGTTTAGCAATAACTAAGTTTTGAGGCTCACCTACCATGGTCATTACACCACCAAGTGCAGTACCAACACCGGCATGCATAAGCAATGAACGTAGGAAAGCACGGTAGTTTTCTAAGTCGTCACGAGTCAGCTCAGAGATTTCTTCATCATGAGTATGATCGTGCGCTGACGTTGTGCCCTTACCTGACGCAACCTTGTGATAGATAGAGTAGAAACCAACCGCAACGCTAATAACAACGGCGATTACTGTTAGAGCATCTAAAAATGCCGACAAGAAAGCAGCTGCAATGCAGAAAGCAATAGAGAGTAAGACTTTTGATTGGATACCGAGCAGGATCTTCGTGAAAATGAACAGGAGCAGTTCTTTCATGAAGTAAATGCCAGCAACCATGAATACAAGTAAGAGTAATACTGGAAGGTTTGCTTGTAGCTCGTGATAAACCATTTCTGGTTTGGTCATACCAATGGCGACGGCTTGAATTGCCAGTAAACCACCCGGTTGAAGAGGGTAGCATTTTAGAGCCATAGCTAGAGTGAAAATAAACTCAACCACTAATAGCCAGCCCGCAACAAATGGGTCAACTAGGAAGAAAACAAACGGGTTGATGATTAAAAAGGAAATGATGGCAAGTTTATACCAATCAGGAGCTTTACCAAGGAAGTTCTTGATAAAAGCGTTTCCGAGAGACATCGGCATGTTAATACTCTTTTATGTTGATTATGAATAGACAAGCAATACAACATTTGAGAATCGAGCTATAGAGTTTGTTAAAAACTATAACTAACAGTGACTTAGAAAAACTACATTCCATGTAATGTTCTGTGGTCTTGCCAAGTCACTCCCTTAGAAACTCAAGCACTGCTAATTTTTGAGCGCAACTCTACTCTTAGATAACATTTAGTCAACAGGAAAACCCCTGTAGCCCTAAAAATACCTCTTTTTTGTTGAGAAACGCGATCAAAGTAGCGCAAGCATACCACTTAAAATGTGATAAAAACCGACTAGAATCAATATTTCAGCGAAATGATTGAAATTAACAGAATAACGACGGTTTATATATGATTATTACAACTTAATATTGCAAATTAGTAACTTTAAAATCATGACCAATCTCATTGATTTTAAAGAAAATTTGTTGTGTTAATGATTTGTTGAAATGGTGGTTTATCGATGCTTGCTTTTCAAACCTAGGGTGCAAACGTGTGCTGAACTTTAGAGTTTTAACTCTACTAGTGTTTTGGGGGAGTAAAATTTTTGAGGGTGTTTCCGCTAGGTGTGAACTAGTGGTATGATGAGTAAATTAGAACAGAATAATTAAATTGGATTGAAGTGTAGATGGTCATTAAGGCTAAAAGCCCGGCAGGATTTGCAGAAAAGTATATCATTGAAAGTATTTGGAATGGCCGTTTCGCTCCAGGTTCTATCTTGCCCGCAGAGCGTGAGCTTTCTGAGCTGATTGGTGTTACACGTACTACGCTTCGTGAAGTACTTCAGCGTCTTGCTCGTGATGGTTGGTTGACAATCCAACACGGTAAGCCAACTAAAGTTAACCAGTTTATGGAAACGTCAGGTCTTCATATTCTTGATACATTAATGACGTTGGATGTTGATAACGCAAGCAAAATGGTAGAAGACTTACTCGCTGCACGCACCAATATCAGCCCTATTTTTATGCGTTATGCATTTAAAGCAAATAAAGAAGCTTCTGAGCGTACGATTACTAATGTGATCGAATCCTGTGAAGCTTTACTTGCGGCACCGACATGGGATGAATTCCTAGAGTCTTCCCCGTACGCTGATAAGATCAAACAATCAGTGAAAGAAGACGCAGAAAAAGATGAAACGAAGCGTCAAACGATCTTAGTTGCTAAAACTTTTAACTTTTACGATTACATGCTTTTCCAACGTTTAGCATTCCATTCAGGTAACCAAATTTATGGTCTGATCTTCAACGGTGTTCGTAAATTGTACGACCGTGTTGGCAGCTACTACTTCTCTAATCCAGAAGCTCGTCGCTTAGCCATGGAGTTCTACAAAGACTTGTTTGTTATTTGTGAAAGTGGTGAGCGTGAAAACTTGCCACTTGTGATTCGTAACTACGGTATCGCAAGCGCACAGATTTGGAACGAGATGAAAACAACGTTACCAACAAACTTTACTGAAGACGACAGCTAAGTCTTTTCATTAAAGTCCTGTTAGGTTGGTTTACTTATTAAGTAAACGACGTAAAGAAAACGAAAAAGCGGCGAGATAATCAAATTATCTCGCCGCTTTTTATTTATCGATAGTTGGTGAAAACTTATCAATAGGCAGTAAGTTACTAGTGGCCAGCAACTTATCTACAAGTAGTCACTATCTATGATGAGTAACTCAACCTGCAAACTCTTCTGAGTCTGGACGGTTAGTAAATTGCACGCCATTTAGAAAATCGCAAAGTAGTTGGTCTTCACATACTTTGTAGTTCTTGTTCTCTGGTTTACGGAAGTAGGCACCAATCTCGTACTTACTTAGGCTGATGCCTACCACTTCTAATATATCTAATACATCTTCTGCTTTCATGTTCAACGCAATACGCAGCTTCATGAAAATCATGTTGTTCGTTAGTGCGACTTCAGGTTTAGGTTGCTCGCCTTCCTTTTTACCACGCTTAAGGTTGATGAAACCATTTAGGAATACCGCTAACTCTTTATCTTTCATCTTAGAGCATGACTTGTCGTTGTCGTCTTTTAGCCAGTTGATTACTTGGTCATGAGCAACGGTCACATCAGCTTGCTCGATAGCTTTGATGATTTGTGCATTTTTAAGGTTTAGCGCGTGTTGAATACGACGCAAAATTTCGTTGTTAGTCACTGGGGATTCCTAAAAAGGGTTTGGAGAGTAAAGAGGTGCTGGTTAGCCCGTTATCGTCGACAAACCAATTTCTACTCTACATAGCATAGTTGACGGCGACTCTAACAGAGAACGCTTATTTTCGGTAGATATAAAAAATCCCCAATGCTTGTTAACTCATTCAAGTTAAAAGTGCATTAGGGATTTCGTTATGAGTGCTCGTTATCTGACTGAAGCCAGAGTTACATTACACGCATACCAGGTTGAGCACCTTCGTGTGGTTCAAGGATCCACAAGTCGCTGCCGCCAGGGCCAGCAGCTAGGATCATGCCTTCAGACATACCAAACTTCATCTTACGAGGTTTAAGGTTTGCTACCATTACCGTTAGCTTGCCTTCTAGCTCTTCAGGTTTGTACGCTGACTTGATACCAGAAAATACTTGGCGAGTTTCACCGCCGATGTCCAATTGGAACTTCAGTAGTTTGTTCGCTTTTGGTACTTCTTCACATGAGATAATACGAGCAATACGCATATCGACTGCTGCAAATGCATCGAACTCAATCTCGTCTGCGATTGGCTCTTTGTCTAGCTCAGTTTGGCTTGCTTGCTCTTTTTCAGCTTCTGCTTTTTCTTTCGCAGCGGCTTCTGCGGCTGCATCTTCTTTAGAAGACTCGATCATTGCTTCCACTTTCTTCGGATCAATACGGCTAAACAGCGCTTTGAACTTAGTGATTTCGTGATCAGTGAGCGGTGTTGTAATAGCTTCCCACGTTAGCTCTTCGTTTAGGAAAGCCTCAGTGCGAGCCGCTAGCTCTGGCATAACAGGTTTCAGGTAAGCCATTAGTACGCGGAATAGGTTAATACCTACAGAAGAAACTTCTTGAAGCTCTTTCTCTTTGCCTTCTTCTTTCGCAAGAACCCAAGGTGCTTTTTCGTCAATGTACTGGTTCGCTTTATCAGCTAGTGCAGTAATTTCGCGGATAGCGCGGCTGAACTCACGAGTTTCGTATAGCTGACCGATACGCTCAGCAGCAGCAACGAATTCGTTGTATAGCTCAGGTTCTGCAAATTCAGCAGAAAGCTTGCCTTCAAAACGTTTCGTGATGAAGCCAGCGTTACGAGACGCTAGGTTAACAATTTTGTTTACTACGTCAGCGTTTACACGTTGAGTGAAGTCTTCAAGGTTAAGGTCAAGGTCATCAATACGGCTGTTTAGTTTCGCAGCGTAGTAGTAGCGTAGACACTCAGGGTCTAAGTGGTTTAAGTACGTACTTGCTTTGATGAATGTGCCTTTCGACTTAGACATCTTCGCACCGTTCACCGTTACGTAGCCGTGTACGAATACGTTGTTTGGCTTACGGAAACCAGCGCCTTCTAGCATTGCAGGCCAGAATAGGCTGTGGAAGTAAACGATGTCTTTACCGATGAAGTGGTAAAGCTCAGTTGTGCTGTCTTTCTTCCAGTATTCGTCAAAGTTTAGATCGTCACGCTTGTCACATAGGTTCTTGAAAGAAGCCATGTAGCCAACAGGTGCGTCTAGCCATACGTAGAAGAATTTGTTTTTCTCACCTGGGATCTCGAAGCCGAAGTAAGGTGCATCACGTGAGATATCCCACTGTTGCAGACCAGACTCGAACCATTCCTGCATTTTGTTTGCAGTTTCATTCTGTAGAGAGCCAGAACGAGTCCACTCTTTAAGCATGCTTTCGAACTGAGGTAGGTCGAAGAAGAAGTGCTCAGAATCTTTCATTACTGGAGTTGCGCCAGAAACCGCTGATTTAGGGTTAATTAGCTCAGTTGGGCTGTATGTCTCACCACAGTTATCACAGTTATCACCATACTGGTCTTCTGACTTACACTTAGGGCAAGTACCTTTTACAAAGCGGTCTGGTAGGAACATCTCTTTCTCAGGATCGAAAAGCTGAGAAATAGTACGGCTAGAAATGAAGCCGTTCTTTTTAAGTTCTAGATAGATGTGAGAAGCCAGTTCACGGTTCTCTTCACTATGTGTGCTGTGATAGTTATCAAAGCTGATATCAAAGCCAGCGAAGTCTTTTTGGTGCTCTTCACTAACAGCAGCGATCATCTCTTCTGGCGTGATACCCATCTGTTGAGCTTTAAGCATAATTGGCGTGCCGTGAGCATCGTCAGCACAGATGAAGTTTACAGTGTTGCCACGTAGACGCTGGTATCGAACCCAGATATCAGCTTGGATATGCTCAAGCATATGACCAAGGTGAATAGAGCCGTTAGCGTACGGAAGCGCACAAGTTACCAAAAGTTGTCTTGGATCAGTTGCCATACTTAATAATTCGCTTTTTTGATAGGTATAAATTTTGAGAGGTAATACTACTTTATAACGTGTGATACGCCAAGTTATCAGACAAAGGATTCCCCTAGTTTTTTAGGGGTTCAGTCTTCATCTCGTGGGTGATAGCATAAATAAAAAAAGGAGCCCCAATGCGTAACTTTACTTCTAAGCAAGATTTCTGTTCATGGTTGAATGAGTTTGAGTCACCAATCCTCATACCAGAGTGGGCGCTACACCAAAATATTGTATCGGTTGATCCTCGTGGGTCATTTGTTATTACCTTGCCTTTTGCTGCCAATCAGCTTGCGGTTGAACTGGAACAGTGGATCCACTCTCAGATTGAACAGCAACTTGTTAGCGCTTTTCAGTTTGAAGTAAAAGTGAAACCGTCTGCGCTAGAAACAACAGTCGCGACACCTTTGAAGGGCGTTAAGAACATTATCGCCGTGACGTCGGCAAAGGGTGGGGTCGGGAAATCCACAACCTCTGTAAACCTTGCGCTTGCGTTATCTAAGTCAGGTTCAAAAGTGGGCTTGTTGGATGCGGATATCTATGGTCCATCTGTGCCTATGATGCTTGGTCAACTAGACGCAAAACCAGAAGTACAGAATAACAAATGGATGATGCCAATCGAAGCTCATGGCATTTTTACTCATTCTATTGGCTATCTTGTGTCGAAAGACGATGCGGCAATCTGGCGTGGCCCTATGGCAGCGAAGGCTTTAGGTCAGCTTGTTAACGAAACCGTATGGCCTGATTTAGATTACCTTGTTATCGACATGCCACCGGGCACGGGTGATATTCAGCTAACGTTGTCGCAGCAGATCCCAGTTACGGGCGCGGTAGTCGTGACGACACCTCAAGACTTGGCTTTAGCCGATGCACGTAAAGGCGTAGCGATGTTCGATAAAGTGAGCGTGCCGGTTGCAGGCTTAGTGGAAAACATGAGCTACCATATCTGTAGTCACTGTGGCGAGAAAGAGCATATCTTCGGTGCTGGTGGCGCGGAAGCTATGTCGGAAGAATTCTTCCTTGATATTTTGGCGCAGATTCCACTGCATATTGATGTGCGAGAAGACATCGATGCGGGCTGCCCAACCGTTATACGTCGTCCGGACAGCGAACACACTCGTCACTACCTTGAATTGGCTGAAAATGTGGCTGCGAAAATGTTCTGGACGGGAAAAGCGAGACCGGACGCGATTAACTTTTCTATGGTTGATTAGAGTAGATCAGCCTTAAAGCCGTATAAATAATGTTTGGGTGAGATAAATAGCTTTTGTATTTGGTTAGATAGCCAATAGGTTTGTGCAAATAGTTGTACGCTAGTGATTCGAAAGCAAACGATTATATTCATTTAATGTATAGATAACATCAATTTGACTGTAATTAGCAAGAATGGCGACTAGAATCTATATTGTTTAGCCCCTATAATCAGGCGGTTTATCTCTTCCCACCACCAAACCATATCGGGTGCAAAATTAATGTCTGATAATAATCAATGTGTCATCGTAGGTATCGCTGGCGCTTCAGCATCAGGAAAAAGTCTGATTGCTAGTACAATTTATAATGAGTTGCGCGAGAAAGTAGGCGACCATCAAATTGGTGTTATCACGGAAGATTGCTACTACAGCGACCAAAGCCACTTGAGTATGGAAGAGCGTGTTAAAACTAACTACGATCACCCAAATGCACTGGATCATGACCTTTTATGTGAGCATCTACAGCAGCTAATGAGTGGTAATGCCGTAGAAGTTCCTGAATACAGCTACACAGAGCATACACGTACTTCTGAAACGACTACACTTACTCCTAAGAAAGTGATCATTTTAGAAGGTATTCTGCTTCTGACAGACCCGCGTCTTCGTAAACTGATGCACGCAAGCGTGTTTATGGATACACCGTTAGACATCTGTCTACTACGCCGTGTTAAGCGTGATGTAGAAGAGCGTGGTCGTACAATGGACACGGTACTTAAGCAATATCAAGAAACAGTACGTCCAATGTTCATGCAGTTTATCGAGCCTTCAAAACAACATGCAGACATCATCGTTCCTCGTGGTGGTAAAAACCGTATTGCGATTGACGTGCTAAAAGCGCACATTGCGAAGTTGTTGAAGTCTTAATCGAATAAAATTTTGCCTAAGTGACTCACTTAGCTTTATTTTTTACCGAATCAGTGGCACTTTTATAGTGCCACTTTCTTTTGGAATCTAAGCAAGGAATATGCGGATGAAGAAACTACTCATTTTCATAGCTGTACCAGTGTTTGTTGTTATTGCAGCAATTCTGGCACTAGTGCTGTTAGTGAACCCTAACCAATTTAAGCCACTAATTGTCGAACAAGCCCAAAAACACACAGGCCTAGAGCTCGTGATTGAGGGTGATATCAGCTGGCAATTCTTCCCATCTATTGGCTTCGAACTTGGTCAAACTGAATTACGTAACCCTGAAGGATTCACCCAACCAAACCTATTTAAGGTTGATACCGTTGGCGTTGATGTTTCGGTTACCCCGCTATTTAGCAACCAACTAGAGATCGGTAACATTACTCTAGATGGTGCAGAATTCTATTTAGAAACGCTTAAAGATGGTCGCAAGAACATTGATGCACTAACGCAAGCGTCAACGCCTCAAGAGTCTGATTCTGTAGTAGACACAAATTCTGAATCAACACCTGCGCCCCAAGAGCAAAGTACAACAGACGCATCTGGTTGGACGATCAACCTTGCAGGCGTAACTGTATCAAATGCATTGTTTGAAATGGACGACAAGCAAGCGGGTTCATTCACTAAGCTATACGATGTGTCTTTGAATCTTTCTGAGTTTGCTGTTGATACATGGACAACTGCCACGTTTGCTGCTTCTGGTGAAAACAACCAACAGAAGTTCTCTGCGGAAGGTAGTGCAGAATTCAAGTTAGCTGAAGGCTTCGCAAGTTACGCATTGCGCAATATTGACCTAAACGCTCAGTTCAATGATCCAGCAACCTCGATTGAGTCAGCAAAGATTGGCTTGAATACGTTTGAGTTCGATAAGGTAAACCAACTGACTTACGCTGTGGTTGGTAATGCGGCTGGCCTTGACCTTGATCTGAAAGGTGGTGGTGAACTTACCTTTGATAGCGCGATCTCAAAAGTCACACTGAATAAGCTAACGTTAGACTCAACATTCAAAGGCGATACGCTTCCTCAATCACCAATGAAAGTGGATATGCTGTCTGACTTAAGCTTTGATCTTAACAAGAGCCATCTGAGCTTTGTTTTAGAGAAGCTGCAGGCTAACGCTATCGCATTAGACGGTAAAGCTGATGTAACGTTATCTGAAATACCAAAGGTTCGTTTTTCTCTCCATAGCCCGAACATTGATTTAGATGAATTCTTAGGTTTAGGCAACTCAACAGAAACTGCGAGCACCGCGCCTTCAGATTCTGCTGGTGGCTCAACTTCAAGTGCTGGCAGCTCGGCTCCGGCGAAAGAAGTCGAACCTGACCTTTCTGCATTGAAAACGCTCGACGTGAAAGGTGATATCACGATTGATAAGTTCAAGGCGAGCAATGCGAAAATGCAGAACGTTAAAACAGCATTTTCGGTAAACCGTGGTATCGCAGAGCTAACATCATTCACATCGAATCTTTACCAAGGCTCTATTTCTGCTACCGCTAAGCTAGACGCTCGTAAAACACCAGCGACTTACACGGCTAAGAAGAAAATTAAAGGCGTTAAGGTTCAACCGTTACTGGTTGATGTAGCGAATAACGACATGCTGGAAGGTACCGGTAATATCGATGTTAACGTTAAAGGTAAGAGCCTGACGCCAACTGGAATCAAGAAGAACCTAGTTGGAACCATCGCGATTAACTTTGAAGACGGTGCGGTAAATGGCATCAACGTTGCTCAACTGATTCGAGAAAATTACGCTAAGATCAAAGGCGAAAAAGTCGAAAGCAAAGATGAGACTCAAAAGACTGACTTCAGTGCAATGAAAGCGACACTGAAAGTTGATAAGGGTTGGGTTTCAACGAACGACTTATCGGCACAGTCACCACTGCTACGTGTGACCGGCCAAGGTAAAGCAAACTTCATCAATGAAACGGTCGACTTCCTTGTTCGTACATCGATTGTTGGTTCGCTTGAAGGTCAGGGCGGTAAGAACATTGATGACCTGAAAGATGTGACCATCCCAATTAAGGTGACAGGCCAATGGGCTGACCCGAAATTTGCGCTTGTTTTTGATGATGTGTTGAAACAAAAAGCACAGAAAGAGATCGACCGTGGTGTGAATAAGCTAACGGATAAGATCAAAGACGAGAAGACCAAAGAAGCGGTTGATGGTTTGTTGAAAGGCTTCTTTAACTAAACCTTTCTAACTCGCATATAAACGAAGCGCCATTCCTGTTGAAGGAATGGCGCTTTTTTTTTGGGTTCTGATTATTATCCTGGCTTAGCAAGCAAAGAGATTCCCTATGAGACTCGCTCCTCGTTCTAGGGGCGCTCTTCGTTCTAGGGATTGAAGATAGGTGCTCGTCTTTTACTTAAGGGTGTGAGGCCCAATGAGCGGACGAGGACCGAGTCTAGAACCTCTGATTGAAGACTATTACCAATCCACGCCTTGCAGAGCTTTGACCCCAGATTCAAAAGCGTGTTTTACGTTACGTACTTCTGAAACAGTATCTGCCATGTCCGTTAAAGTGCGGTGCGCGCCACGCCCAGTAATGATTACTGATTGCATTTTAGGACGGTTATTCAGAGCTTCTACCACTTCATCCAGTTCGATATAGCCATAGCTCACCATGTAAGTCAGCTCATCAAACAGAATCACATCGATCGACTCATCGGCTAGCATGCGCTGACACTCTTTCCACACGCGCTGTGCGGCTTCGATATCTTGAGCCTTATTTTGGGTTTCCCAAGTGAAGCCTGTGCCCATGACTTGGAATTCCACATCCAGCTTTTGAAGAACGTTCTTTTCGCCGTTATCCCAAGTCCCTTTAACAAATTGTGCAACGGCACATTTCTTACCATGACCGACTGCGCGTGTAATGGTACCAAAACCGGATGTTGATTTTCCTTTACCATTACCAGTGATAACCAACAATAGTCCTTTCACTTCTTGCGCTGCTGCAACACGTGCATCGACTTGTTCTTTTACTTTCTGTTGTCTTGCTTTATGGCGTTGTTCTTTGTTGTCTTCGGTCGACATAACAAATCCTTTTAAGTTGTGATTGTGCCTATCATAGCCTAACTTAACGATAGCAAAAACCATCGGAAGAACAGGTGATTACGGATGAAAAAGATACTCGTTGTTTGCATGGGGAATATTTGTCGTTCGCCAACTGGTGAAGCGGTGCTCAGAAAGAAGGCCCAGCAGATGGATATTGATGTAACGGTCGACTCCGCGGGGACGATTGGCTTCCATCAAGGTAACCCACCAGATTCACGTTCTAAGTCAGCAGGTGAAAATCGTGGCTACAGCTTCAAAGGTATTACGTCTCGCAAGGTAGTGATGAATGATTTTGATGAGTTTGATTTAATACTAGCCGCAGACAAGGCGAATTTAGATGATTTAACGAATCAGTGTCCAGCCCACTTTCAATACAAACTTGCGCTATTCTTGAGCTTTGGAGAGTCACAATATCAAGAGATACCGGATCCTTATTATGGTGAGGGAAATGGCTTTGAATTAGCGTTGGATTTGATTGAAGAGTCTAGCGAAGCGATATTGCGCTCAATGTAGTATGGGGGCAATGTTTGTTGTTGGGTAATAAGTCTAAGGGCTGGCTTATAGGTATAAAAAAGGCCGACATTCAATGCCGGCCTTTCTAAATCTAGCTTTAAGTTATGACTAAGCTTACTTAGACATTACTTTGTAGATTGGGTCTTCTGCAACGTTCGCTTCAACTAAGCTACCGGCTTTGTGCAGCATAGCAACACAGTCCTGGCTTAGGTGGCGAAGATGAAGTGTTTTACCTAGTGCAGCGTAACGGTCAGCAATCGTGTCGATCGCTTCAATTGCGGAGTGGTCTGTTACGCGTGAGTTGGCAAAATCAACGATAACATCTTGTGGATCGTTGTATGCGTCAAACAACTCAAGGAAGTTAGCGGTTGAACCAAAGAAGATTGGACCATTAACTTTGTACTCTTTAGAGCCTTCAGCGTTAACTGATTTGTCTGCGTAGATGTGCTTAGCATGTTGCCATGCGAACATGAGTGCCGAAGCGACAACACCCACACCAACAGCGACCGCAAGGTCCGTTAGTACTGTTACCACGGTAACCAGAACGATAACAAAGAAATCTTGCTTAGGAACGCGACGCGCAAGCTTGAAGGTTGCCCATTCAAACGTACCTATAACAACCATAAACATAACACCCACTAGCGCTGCTAGAGGAATCATTTCAATCAGTGCAGAACCAAACAAGATGAACATCAGTAGTGCAACTGCCGCTACGATACCTGAAAGACGACCACGACCACCTGAGTTTACGTTGATCATCGATTGACCGATCATCGCACAACCACCCATCGCACCGAATACAGAACACGTTACGTTAGCCATACCTTGACCAACACATTCACGGTTAGATTGGCCACGAGTGTTTGTCATCTCGTCTAGTACCGTTAGTGTCAGTAGAGACTCGATCAGGCCGATAGCTGCAAGGATAATTGCGTATGGCAGGATGATTTGCAGTGTTTCGAAAGAAAACGGAACTGCAGGAATTGAGAAAGTTGGTAGAGAGCCCGCTAGCGTAGCGGCTTCGTCACCAGACATCGTACGTAGGAAGTCAACAACAGTACGAGTTTCGAGATCAAGTCCTACAACCAAAGCCGTTACCGTTACAATAGCAACCAGTGAAGAAGGTACTGCTGTAGTGATTTTAGGTAGGAAGTGGATGATACCCATAGTGAGTGCTACTAGGCCTAGCATCAGTGTCATTTGGCCGCTTGGTAACCAAGTTAGTGCTCCCGTTACGTCTGGCGCTTTAAATTGACCAAGCTGAGCAAGGAAGATCACAATCGCCAAACCGTTCACGAAACCAATCATGACTGGGTGTGGAACGATACGGATAAATTTACCTAACTTGAATACACCCGCTGCAATTTGCAGAAGACCAGCCAGCATAACGGCTGCGAATAGGTATTGAACGCCATGGGTTGCTACTAGGCTCACCATTACAACAGCCATTGCGCCAGTTGCACCAGAAATCATACCTGGACGACCGCCGAAGACAGAAGTGATTAAACCTACGATGAATGCTGCGTAAAGACCAACCATTGGGTCAACGCCAGCAACAAAGGCGAATGCTACGGCTTCAGGTACCAGAGCTAGGGCTACTGTAAGACCTGAAAGCACGTCATTCTTTACAGAGTGCTTTGAAAATTGTGGGAATTCGAACATGTTTGCTCAGCTATGCTAAAAATGGATTTACCGACACGAGTGTATTGCGTAGCCAAACAGTGATGGAAAAGAGCGGCAATAGCTAAGTGTCGAAAAGATAAGTGCGCGAATGCTACCCAAAAATGTGACTAAGTTCAAGGTTGAACCTAACTTTGAGTAATATATCTGTTAATTTTTATTCGATTAGTAGATATGAAAAAGGCTGCTTTAATAAGCAGCCTTTGATTCTGTTTACTTGTAATTATTTATTAGTAATCACTAGTAGTTTGGCTTAGTCATACCTGCGCCAGCTTTGTTCGACGCTGCCTGACTGCCTGCACCTTTCGATACAAAACGCTCAGTGCGGAACGGAGCTGCAACAACTTCAATCTCTTTGATCTCTTGTGGACCAGGAGCTTTAGTCATTGGTGAGCCTGCTTGCTTCTTAGCAACCGTTGCTTTTGGTGCAGCTTGAGGAGCTTCTGCTTTTACAACAGGCGCTTCTTCAACTTTTGCACTTTCAGCTTTAGGTGCTTCAGCTTCAACAACTGGTGTTGTCTCTTCTGCTGCAACAGGCGCTTCGACTTTCGTTGCTTCTACAATCACTGGAGCTTCAACTTTCTCAGTTTCAACGACCACGGGTGCTTCTGCAACGACTACAGGAGCTTCAGTTACCTGAGCTTCAGAGTGAGTTTCTTCAGCAACAACTGCGTTTTCACGAGAGATGATTACTTTACCCATAGCTAATTCAGGACAAGCAAAACCGCCAGCCATCACTACGTTGCTCTGAGGTGCATTCTCTTGAACTGTATTTTGTTCTTGAGTTTCAACAACAACTTGAGTTTCAACAGCAACGTCCATTTCAGGTTTTGCCTGATTATGGTGAGGTTTTGGAATGAAGCGAGGCATCACTTTACCCATAGCCATCTCTGGAGAAGCTACACCACCTTTACGCAGGCGGAATGGGTTAGGGCGACGATCACGACCGCGACGACGACGTTGACCACTTGCACGTAGGTGACGTGGAGAACGACGGTTACGACGTTGCTTCGGCTCTTCCTGTTCAGTTTGCTCTGAGTTTGCTTGAGTTGCTTCTACTTGTTCCGCAACTTTCTGCTCTTGTGCTACTGATTGGTCTTTAGCTGCTGCTTGTACTTGAGTCGCAGCTGACGCTTTCTGTTCATTTGATGAACTGTCTGCGTTGCTATCTGCTTCTGCTTGAGCTTGTTGGTCTTTAACTCGAACTAGTTTGTTCAGCTTACGACGTTGACGACGCTCTTTGATCTTAACAGCTTTAGCTTCAGGCTTAGCCTTCGGCGCTTCTGGTTTATCAGCTTGAGCTTCTGCCGCTAGCTGTAGACCTTCTTCTGCTAATTTAGATGGTACTTGCTCTTCTTGTTGCTTCTGCTCATCACGTGGCTTATTGCGACGATCTTGCTTAGGCTTACGAGGCTGACGAGTTTGCTGAGGAGCTGCTTCTTTTTGCTCTTCAGGTTTCTCATCACGTACAGGTTTACGACGGCGTTTGTTGTCACGGTTTTCGTTGCGATTGTCACCACGTTCGTTGCGTTGTTCGCTACGGTCACCACGCTCGTTACGTTGTTCGCCACGGTCACCACGTTGGTTACGACGGCGGTTGTCGTTACGATCACGGCGTTGACGGTTACCATTGTTGCGATTGTTCTTAGGTTTTTCTTCTTGCTTCTCTTCTTCTTTCTTCTCTTCTTGAGTTGAAGAGCCAAATAAGAAGCTACCGATAGCTTTGAAGAAACGACCAATTAGGCTAGGTTCTTGTGTTGCAGCTGGTTCAACTTTCTTCTCTTCAACAGCTTTAGGAGCTGGTGCAGGAGTAGGTGCTGATTGAGCTGGAGCCGCGAAACCTTTCAGAGCAGGCTCTTCGATCTTCTTAGGACGAATAGTCTGTTCTACTGGTTCCTTGCTTTCTGCTTCTTTTAAAGCTTCTAGTTTGGTAGGCAGCAAGTAAGAGAGTAGATCGAACTCTTCACCTTCACGAACACGGATAACCTCAAAGTGTGGTGTTTCCATGTCAGAGTTAGGAACAACAGTGATCTTAACTTCTTGGTTCTTCTCGATGTGGTTTACTGAGCGACGTTTTTCGTTCAGAAGGTAAGAGGCGATTGGAACAGGCACAACAGCAAGTACTTGTGCTGTGTTGTCTTTCAGAGCTTCTTCTTCAATCAAACGTAGAACAGAAAGTGCTAGCGATTCGTTATCACGAACAACACCAGTACCTGTACAACGAGGACAAATGTGGTGGCTTGCTTCTGCTAGTGATGGGCTCAAACGTTGACGAGACATCTCTAGAAGACCAAAGCGAGAAATACGACCAATCTGAACACGTGCACGATCTAAACGAACGGCATCACGTAGACGGCTTTCAACTTCGCGTTGGTGGCGAACCGGAGTCATATCGATGAAGTCGATAACAACAAGACCACCTAGGTCACGTAGACGTAATTGACGTGCAATTTCATCGGCTGCTTCTAGGTTAGTGTTTAGCGCTGTTTCTTCAATATCGCTGCCCTTTGTTGCACGAGCAGAGTTGATATCGATAGAAGTTAGAGCTTCTGTTGGGTCGATCACGATAGAACCACCAGACGGAAGACGAACTTCACGTTGGAAAGCAGATTCGATCTGGCTTTCAATCTGGTAATGGCTGAATAGTGGCACTTCACCATCGTATTTCTTAACGCGATTCATGAAATCTGGGCGTATTAATTGAATGTGCGCTTGTGCACGTTCAAAAATAGTATTGCTGTCGATTAGAATCTCGCCAATATCACGACGTAGATAGTCACGAATCGCGCGAACGATAACGTTACTTTCTTGGTGAATAAGGAAAGGAGCTGCATTTGAATCAGAAGCTTGCTTAATAGCGCCCCAGTGATTCAATAGAACGTTCAAGTCCCACTCTAGCTCTTCTGCACTTTTGCCAACACCTGCTGTACGCACGATTAAGCCCATGCCTTGAGGAAGCTCAAGAGTGCTTAATGCTGCTTTCAGTTGAGTGCGTTCATCACCTTCGATACGACGAGAAATACCGCCAGCACGAGGGTTATTAGGCATAAGAACTAAGTAACTACCAGCCAAAGAGATGAAAGTTGTCAGTGCAGCGCCTTTGCTACCACGTTCTTCTTTCTCAACTTGTACGATTACTTCTTGTCCTTCTCTTAGCACTTCTTTAATGCTAGGACGGCCTTGGTATGTATAACCTTCAGGGAAGTATTCGCGGGCAATTTCTTTAAGAGGGAGGAAACCGTGACGTTCTGCGCCGTAATCAACAAATGCCGCTTCTAGGCTTGGTTCAATACGGGTAATACGTCCTTTGTAGATATTCGCTTTCTTTGACTCGTGACCTGGACTTTCGATATCTAGATCGAACAGTCGCTGGCCATCAACCAAAGCGACACGCAACTCTTCTTTTTGAGTTGCGTTAATTAACATTCTTTTCATTTAGAAATTCTCATTGTCTTTTCTTATTTTCATCATTGGTCTTATCGCTTTATTCGTTTCTCATGGTGCCAGATCCCATGGCTTTATCGGTGCAGCCTCCCGGCTGGAGAGGGATGCTCTGGGGCACGTCAGTCATCATAGGGAGTTAGCCTATGATCCGCGATGTGGCGGTGAATACTCAACATGAGTGTACGTGAGTAGAGCGATAAGGAACTCAGTTGACCGTGTCTTACGCCGATTGCAGCACTGTCTAATCTGAGTCATCTACTCATTTACTTGCTTATGAATGGTTAGCTGTTTAAATATTAGTCAATCCACTGATAGCAGCTGTGAACTATAGCAGTGGTCGGTAAACACAGCAATCTGCTTTGTCGTAATGCGGTAAAAAAAACAGTTTTTGTTTGGGTTTTGATAGCTCTAACTCACTGTCTATAAATAATTTATCAATTGATATTTTAATTTGCAGGAAGTTTGGTGCTTTTTTGTTCGAAGAATCAAAGAAATATAGAACTTCAATGACCTTTTAAGGATAGATCGGCAGGGATTATAGATAAATAAGTTCAGAATAGAGTTAAGAAAATCTCAATTATCAAAAGTGACAGTGATACAATGGCCCAATGAGCGAAATTAGAACCCAAGTCCAATTTGTCGACATTGACGAAGATATGGCTGGTCAGCGTATTGATAACTTCTTACGCAACCAATTAAAAAACATCCCGAAAAGCATGATTTACCGAATCGTGCGTAAAGGTGAAGTCCGCGTAAACAAAAAACGCATCAAGGCTGAGTACAAACTAAAAGCAGGTGATTTAGTTCGTATCCCGCCAGTCACTATTGAAGAGAAAACAGAAGAGAACGTACCAAGCACGAAACTCAATAAGGTTTCTGAATTAGAACAGTGCATCATTTATGAAGATGATCACATGCTGATTCTTAATAAACCGTCGGGGACTGCCGTTCACGGTGGTAGCGGGTTAAAGTTTGGCGCGATTGAAGCATTGCGTGCACTTCGCCCTGATGCTCGTTTTCTTGAATTAGTGCACCGTATTGATAGAGATACGTCTGGCATTTTGCTTGTTGCTAAGAAGCGCTCTGCGCTAAGACACCTTCAAGCACAGTTCCGTGAAAAAACGGTTCAAAAATACTACTTCGCTTTAGTGATGGGCGAATGGAAGAACAGCTGTAAAGTGGTTAATGCCCCTTTATTGAAAAACGAAGTAAACAGCATTGTTCGCGTTAACCCGAATGGTAAGGCTTCTGAAACTCGTTTTAAGGTTTTGGAAAAATTCCAAGATGCGACGTTAGTTCAGGCAAGCCCAATTACCGGCCGTACACACCAAATCCGTGTACACGCTCAGTATACTGGCCACCCAATTGCTTGGGATGACCGTTACGGTGATCGTCGTTTTGATGCTTACACGGGTAAAGTAGGATTGAATCGTTTGTTCTTACACGCCGCCAACATTAAGTTTACCCACCCAGGTAGCGAAGAGAAGATGGATATCTCGGCTCCAATGGAAAAAAGGCTAGAGAGAGCACTTACTGGTCTACGTAAGCTCTAAGAAGATACGAGATAAGAAAGGGTTAGCTGTTTATAATCTTACCTATCTACTAACAAAAAAGGTTGACGAATTTCGTCAACCTTTTTTGTTTTTATCTGTTGTAGAAGATCCCCAACTCGCTCGTTCCTCGCTCTTGAGGATGACTTTTTTTAAAAGTCAGGTTTTACATCATGGGATGATTGGATAATGTAGCTATTTTCGTCATTCCTAAGACTGACGAAGGAGTAGGGAATCTCTAACAAAGAGAGGGTATCCGTTATAGTACGCTCATTCCTTGCGCTTCTAACATATCAACGAGATCGATCAGAGGTAAACCGATCAAGGTATTCGGGTCTTTACCTTCCATCTGTTTAAATAGCGCGATACCTAACCCTTCACACATAAAACTGCCCGCGCAGTAATAAGGTTGTTCTTTCTCAACATAAGAAATGATCTGCTGCTGTGTTAAATCACGGAAACGCACGATGAAGGTATCTAAGCGAGTGTCGGCTTTATTGGTTTCACTGTTCCATACGGTTATCCCAGTATAGAAAGTGATGCTTTTACCGCTTTGGCGAGATAGTTGCTCAATCGCTTTTTCACGAGTGTGTGGTTTACCAATGATTTCTCCATCAATCACACACACTTGATCAGAGCCGATCACTAAGCTTGGTTTTTCAATCACACAAGACTTGGCTTTCGTCTCAGCAAGACGCATTACCAATTGTTGAGGAGTCTCTTCTGGAAGTGGCGTTTCATCGCAGTCAGGCTTCGCTGTGATAAAGTCTAACTGTAGTTTTTTGAGGATCTCTTGCCTAAATGGTGAGGTAGAAGCTAAAACTAGTTGGTAATTTCTCATTTTAATTTACAATTCGTGTAAGCATTTAGTTCAGGATAACGTAACTTATCCTGCTATTCATAATGCTCTGAACAGGAAAGGTAGGAAAGTACATTTTTTTTGCTATTTCCTTTGACTAAACACGATTTGGAAGATAAGATTCGCGCCCTATGCAAAAGGAAAAAATACCGCGTACAGTTGATCCGGCAAGAACGGCTCAAAAACGACTCGATATGGATGGTATCATTCAAGTCAGTCTTTTGAAGCGTTTAACTGAAACAACTGAAGGCGTAAAACGTGACGCGCAAGTCTCAATGTCATTTGGGCTTGATGAACAACGATTAGTCGTTATCTCTGGTAAAGCTAACGTCGAAGTCGATTTAGAGTGTCAACGTTGTAATGAGGTTTTCGCACATGAGTGCGATGTCCAATTTACTTATACTCCTGTTTACAGCGAGAAAAGTGAAGAGGAAGCACCGGAAGAGTACGATTTGGTAGATCTGAACGAGTACGGTGAGTTAGACCTGATTCAATTAGTTGAAGACGAGTTCATCCTTGGATTGCCACAAATAGCAATGCACGACGATGCGAAATGTAGCGTTAACTCAAATAACTTGGTGTTTGGTGAACTTCCTGAAGAAATTGAGGAAGATAAAAAGCCGAATCCATTTGATGTTTTAAAAAACTTAAAGAAGTAACTTATTAGTAAGTATCTTTAAGAATTTACATAGGAGTAGGGTCAATGGCCGTACAAAAGAGCAAGAAATCACGTTCAATGCGTGGCATGCGTCGTTCACACGATGCGCTAACTACAGCTGCACTTTCTGTAGACGCAACTTCAGGTGAAACTCACCTACGTCACAACGTGACTGCCGAAGGTTTCTACCGCGGCAAAAAGGTTATCAACAAGTAAGGTTGACCTTTGCAAAATCTAACCGTTGCGCTTGATGCAATGGGCGGGGACTTCGGTCCTCGTGTAACAGTGCCTGCCGCCGTGCAGGCACTGTCGTATTTCCCAGAGCTAAAAGTCATTCTCATAGGTGATCGAAATGCGATCACATCTCAATTATCTTCATTAGGTCGAATGCCTGATTCTCGTTTGAGTATCCAGCATTGTGATCGAGTCATTTCCAATTCTGAAAAACCTTCACTAGCCTTACGTAATAGTCAGGGTAGTTCTATGCGTGCTGCTATCGATCTGGTTGCCGAATCACAAGCTGATGCTTGTGTGAGTGGTGGTAACACTGGCGCACTGATGGCGTTATCTCGTTTCAGACTCAAACTCCTTCCCGGTATTGATAGGCCTGCATTGGTTTCAGCTTTGCCCACCGCTTCTGGCAACCGTACATGGATGCTTGATTTAGGGGCGAACGTTTCCAGTGACGCAGATTCACTGTTTCAGTTTGCTGTAATGGGCAGTGCGTTAGCGGAACAACATTTAGGCCGCGCTCCACGTGTCGCTATTTTGAATATCGGCGCAGAAGAAATCAAAGGCAATGACCTTGTGAAACGATGCGCGGAAATGTTGTCTAATACTCAGTCTGTGAACTTCATAGGCTATATTGAAGGTAATCAATTACTTCAAGATGCTGCTGATGTCGTCGTATGTGATGGTTTTGTGGGCAATGTCTGCTTAAAAACGTGCGAAGGTACGGCCCAGCTCTTTATTGATAAGCTAAAAACGCGCATGATGGCTTCAACAATAAAGGGTTGGATTGCCAGAAAGTTGTTTTCTGAGCTATTTACTGAATTAAAAACCTTGAACCCCGACCAGTATAACGGCGCAAGTTTGTTAGGATTGCGCGGCATTGTCATTAAAAGTCATGGAAGTGCTGATGTGTCTGCAGTCGTCAACGCGATTGGTGAAGCAGTACACGAGGTCAAACGACAAGTCCCCAGCCGCATTAGCGATCGTTTGGAAGCGGTTTTACTCGAGAGGCATTATTAGTCTTCATGTATAGCAAAATTTTAGGTACTGGCAGCTACTTGCCATCTCAGGTGCGTACTAACGCAGACTTAGAGAAAATGGTAGAGACTAGCGATGAGTGGATCGTTGCTAGAACAGGTATTAAAGAGCGTCGTATTTCAGCGGAAAACGAAACCGTTGCGGATATGGCGTTTTACGCTGCTGAGAATGCCATTGAAATGGCAGGTATTGACAAAGAAGATATTGATTTAATCATCGTTGCGACAACCAGCAGTAGCCATACATTCCCGTCTTCGGCATGTCAGGTACAAGGTAAGCTTGGTATCAAAGGCTGCCCTGCGTTTGATTTAGCTGCGGCGTGTTCTGGCTTTGTCTATGCACTGTCTGTTGCTGATCAACACATCAAGACGGGTATGTGTAAAAACGTTTTGGTAATCGGTGCGGATGCGCTGTCAAAAACCTGTGATCCGACTGACCGCTCTACTATCATCTTATTTGGTGATGCTGCAGGCGCGGTGGTTGTAGGCGCGAGCGAAGAGCCAGGTATTTTGTCTACTCACATTTACTCTGATGGTAAATATGGTGAGCTTCTAAGCCTAGAAGTTCCAGAGCGTGGCGGTGATGCAGACAAATGGCTGCACATGGCGGGCAACGAAGTATTTAAAGTGGCGGTAACTCAGCTTTCTAAGCTAGTTAAAGACACATTAGCTGCGAACAATATGGATAAGTCAGAGCTTGATTGGTTAGTTCCACACCAAGCGAACTACCGTATTATCTCGGCAACCGCTAAAAAACTGACGATGTCGCTTGATCAAGTTGTGATTACTCTTGATAAGCACGGTAATACGTCGGCAGCAACCGTACCAACGGCCCTTGATGAGGCTGTTCGCGACGGGCGAATTAAACGTGGTCAAACACTTCTACTTGAAGCATTTGGCGGCGGCTTCACTTGGGGGTCTGCGTTAGTTAAATTCTAACCCCAAGCGATAATCAACAAACAAGGCACATAACTTATGTGCCTTATTCAATTTTTGCTTTGCTTAAAGGAAAATTACAATGAGCAAATTTGCTATCGTATTCCCAGGCCAAGGCTCTCAAGCTATCGGTATGCTTGCTGACCTAGGCGAACAGTATGATGTTGTTAAAAAGACATTTGCTGAAGCTTCAGAAGCACTTGGTTACGATCTATGGGCATTGGTTCAAGATGGTCCAGTAGAAAATCTAAATGAAACTTTCCGTACTCAACCGGCTCTACTCACTGCGTCTGTTGCAATCTGGCGGGTATGGCAAGAGCTTGGTCTAGAGCAACCTGCAAACCTAGCAGGCCACAGCCTAGGCGAATACTCTGCACTAGTGTGTGCGGGTGTTATCGACTTTAAAGAAGCGATCAAGCTAGTTGAGCTACGTGGCCAACTAATGCAAGAAGCGGTTCCTGCTGGCGTTGGTGCAATGTACGCAATCATCGGTCTAGATGATGAAGCGATTGCTAAAGCTTGTGAAGACGCTGCGCAAGACGAAGTTGTGTCTCCAGTTAACTTTAACTCTCCTGGCCAAGTTGTTATCGCAGGTAACAAGGCGGCAGTAGAGCGTGCTGGTGCTCTATGTAAAGAAGCAGGCGCGAAACGTGCTCTTCCTTTACCTGTATCTGTGCCGTCTCACTGTGCTCTTATGAAGCCTGCAGCAGACAAGCTAGCGGTTGCTCTAGAAGCTCTGGAGTTCAACACGCCGGCACTGCCTGTTATCAATAACGTCGATGTTATTGCTGAAACAGACCCTGCAAAAATCAAAAGCGCACTTGTTCGTCAGCTTTACAGCCCAGTTCGTTGGACTGAAGGCGTACAAGCGATGAATGAGCAAGGCGTTGAGAAGCTACTAGAATTAGGCCCAGGTAAGGTTCTTACTGGTCTAACAAAACGAATCGTAAAAACTATGACAGCTGCTGCAGTTAATGATACTGCATCACTAGACGCTGCTAAGTAAATAACCACTTAATAGAGAAGTTATGATGAATTTAGAAGGCAAAGTTGCACTAGTTACAGGCGCAAGCCGTGGTATCGGTCGTGCAATCGCTGAGCTTTTAGTTGAGCGTGGTGCTAAAGTTATCGGTACTGCTACGTCTGAAGGCGGCGCTGCTGCAATCAGCGAGTACCTTGGTGAGAACGGTAAAGGTCTTGCTCTTAATGTCACTGATGTTGACTCAATTGCTGCTACACTGAAAACCATCAACGATGAATTCGGTGCGATTGACATTCTAGTGAACAACGCAGGTATCACTCGTGATAACCTTCTTATGCGTATGAAAGACGATGAATGGAATGACATCATCGATACTAACCTAACGCCTATCTTCCGCATGTCTAAAGCTGTATTGCGTGGCATGATGAAGAAGCGCCAAGGACGTATCGTAAACGTTGGTTCTGTAGTAGGTACTATGGGTAACGCTGGTCAAGCTAACTACGCAGCAGCAAAAGCTGGTGTAATTGGTTTCACTAAATCAATGGCTCGTGAAGTTGCGTCTCGTGGTATTACAGTGAACACTGTAGCGCCAGGTTTCATTGAAACAGACATGACTAAAGCGCTAAATGATGACCAACGTGCAGCAACTTTGGCGAATGTACCAGCAGGTCGACTAGGTGACCCTCGCGAAATCGCTGAAGCTGTGGTATTTTTGGCGTCACCTGCGGCAGCTTATATCACAGGTGAAACACTTCACGTCAATGGCGGTATGTACATGGTGTAAATTATGTGCAACATTTGTGCATGATTTAAGTCAAGATCATACGTAATTTCGGTTAAAATCGTGAAAATTGTGGTTTGACCAGAAAAGTTGACCTTGCAACTTTCAATAGATTGAATAAACTACGGAAAACATCGCATAAAGCGAACTCTGTAAAGGAAAAGAAAAAATGAGCAACCTCGAAGAACGCGTAAAGAAAATCATTGTTGAACAGCTAGGTGTAGACGAAGCTGAAGTTAAAAACGAAGCTTCTTTCGTTGATGACCTAGGTGCAGATTCTCTAGACACAGTTGAGCTAGTAATGGCTCTAGAAGAAGAATTCGACACTGAAATCCCAGATGACGAAGCTGAGAAAATTACTACTGTTCAAGCTGCTATCGATTACGTAACTAGCGCTCAGTAATAATCTCTCCCAGGCGGTCACCTTGACCGCCTGTGTTTTATCTAACTTATCTATCCTCATCTTAAATCACCTCAATCTCCGGAGTGTAATATCGTGTCCAAGCGTCGTGTAGTTGTCACTGGCATGGGTATGTTGTCGCCGGTAGGCAACACTGTAGAATCTTCTTGGAAAGCCCTGCTAGCTGGTCAAAGTGGTATCGTTAATATCGATCATTTTGATGCAACCAATTTCTCAACTCGTTTTGCAGGTCTAGTCAAAGACTTTAACTGCGAAGAGTATATGACTAAAAAAGATGCTCGTAAGATGGACTTGTTCATCCAGTACGGCGTCGCAGCAGGTATTCAAGCTTTAGATGATTCAGCCCTAACTATTACTGAAGAAAACGCCCCTCGTGTTGGCGTTGCTATCGGTTCTGGTATTGGTGGTCTTGGTTTGATCGAAGCCGGTCACAAGGCTCTAACTGAAAAAGGCCCTCGTAAAATCAGCCCGTTCTTCGTACCGTCGACGATCGTGAATATGATTGCGGGTCACATGTCTATCATGCGTGGCCTACGCGGTCCAAACATCGCGATCTCTACAGCATGTACGACTGGCCTACATAACATTGGCCACGCGGCTCGTATGATTGCATACGGCGATGCTGACGCAATGCTAGCGGGCGGTGCTGAAAAAGCATCTACACCACTAGGTATGGGCGGTTTTGGTGCGGCTAAAGCACTTTCTACTCGTAACGATGAGCCTCAAAAAGCTTCTCGCCCATGGGACAAAGGCCGTGACGGCTTCGTTCTTGGTGACGGTGCAGGCATGATGGTTCTTGAAGAGTATGAACATGCTAAAGCTCGTGGCGCTAAGATTTACTGTGAGCTAGTTGGCTTCGGTATGTCGGGTGACGCTTACCACATGACATCTCCAAGTGAAGATGGCTCTGGTGGTGCACTAGCAATGGAAGCGGCTATGCGTGATGCAGGCATTACTGGTGAAAAAATCGGTTATGTTAACGCACACGGTACTTCGACTCCTGCAGGTGACGTAGCTGAAGTTAAGGGCATCAAGCGTGCTCTTGGCGAAGCAGGCAGCAAGCAAGTCTTGGTTTCTTCTACGAAATCAATGACAGGCCACCTTCTAGGTGCTGCTGGTTCTGCTGAAGCGATCATCACAGCGATGTCTCTAATTGATCAAATTGTTCCACCAACAATCAATTTAGATGATCCTGAAGAAGGCTTAGATATTGACTTAGTACCCCACACTGCGCGTAAAGTTAGCGGTATGGAATATGCTGCATGTAACTCATTCGGTTTCGGTGGTACAAACGGCTGTTTGATCTTCAAAAAGATTTAATCATCTTATTAAAGATGTAAACATTCGTAGATAGTCATAATTAGACTTGTTTTTAAACGGCTTGATGCTTTAGCATTGAGCCGTTTCTTTTTATGGGGAAAAACATGTTTTGGGTTGATGGAGAAAGCCAGCAAACAGTCGATATCTTGGATCGCTCGTTTCAGTACGGGGATGGCTGTTTTACCACCATGCTTGTCCAAGAGGGTCAGGTTCAACATTTTTATGATCATCAATGTCGTGTCGACGAATGCCTTAAAGCGTTACGTATTCCGACACTTGATTGGGATGTTGTTAGCCTTTGGATCGATAATGCACTTCAACATATCCAAGATAACGATCTTCACGGAACAAAGAGCCTTTATGGTTCAAAGATCCTCCATGATACAAACAAGCCTCATAATCAAAAAGCTGGGATTAAGCTACACGTTAGCCGTGGGGCCGGCGGTCGTGGCTACAGTGCCAAGAATATCGCCAAGCCAACGATAACCATCAGTACATTTGATTTCCCTCGTCATTATTCAGCGTGGCAAGATTCTGGTGTAGAACTCGGTATCTGCCAACAAGCATTAGGTTTGAGCCCACTGCTCGCAGGCCATAAGCACAATAATCGTCTTGAGCAGATCTTGATGAAAGATGAAATGGATCAGGCCGATGAAGCTGATGGTGTAGTTCTTGATATCTCGGGCAATGTGATTGAAACCACCATGGCCAATCTATTTTGGCGAAAAGGTCAGATGATATATACACCTCAACTCACGCAAAGTGGTGTGGCAGGGGTTATGCGTAAGCAAGTGTTAACCGCGCTGAATCAAGCTGAACTTTCCGTTACAATTAGTGACTACTGCTTATCTCAACTCATGCAAGCTGATGAGATTTTCATGACCAACTCCATCTTAGGGGTTGCCCCAGTTACCCGTATTAGTGATACCCAATTCAACATTGGAACCGTTACTCGTAGCCTTCAAGGACAACTAAACTCGTGATCAAAAAGTTATTTATTTTTATTATCTTGTGCTTAATCGCAGCCGCTGCTGCTGGTTTTTATGTTTACAACCAAGCGCAAGATAACCTGAAACAAGTTATTCAATTAGAAAAACCGCAGGTGGTTACCGTTGCTTCAGGCAGCAGCTTTAACCGTGTTCTAGCACAGTTGATTAACGAGGGGCTTTTTGAAGCTTCTCCTTACGAGAAATTAATCCGTAAGTTACATCCTGAGCTTGTAGACGTAAAAGCGGGTACATTCCTGCTTGAACCCGGTTTAACCCTAGAGCAGGCGCTACAAGTGCTTGTAGAAGGGAAAGAGCACCAATTTACCATTACCTTCGTAGAAGGCAGTCGTTTTGACGAGTGGCTTGTTCAGCTAAAAGACAACGAATTCATTCAGCAGACGTTGAATGATGTCTCTGAAAAAGAGATCGCACAAAAGCTTGGTATCGAAAATGAAAAGCTAGAAGGCCTTTTCTTAGCGGAAACATACCACTATACCTACGGCACAACGGATTTAGATTTGTTGAAACGTGCCCACCGAGATCTAATGAACGTAGTCAATGATGAATGGGAAAATAGAGCCGAGAAACTGCCTCTTAAATCGCCATATGAAGCCCTAATTCTTGCGTCTATCATTGAGAAAGAGACTGCAGTAGCATCAGAGCGTGAACGTGTGTCTTCTGTGTTCGTTAATCGCTTGAACAAGCGTATGCGTCTGCAAACTGACCCAACGGTTATCTACGGCATGGGCGACAGTTACAAAGGCAATATACGTAAGAAAGACTTACGTACTCCAACGCCATACAACACTTATACAATGAGTGGTTTACCACCGACGCCTATTGCAATGGCGGGCAAAGCGTCTATCAATGCTGCGCTGAATCCAGAGAAGAGCAACTACCTGTATTTCGTTGCGAGTGGAACAGGCGGTCACGTATTTTCAAAGAGTTTGACTGAGCATAACCGTGCAGTACGAGCTTACTTAAAGCAATTAAGAAAAAACAAATAAAGAAATAATTATGAATCAGTCGAAATTTATCGTAGTTGAAGGCCTTGAAGGTGCTGGCAAAAGTACAGCAATCAATGCCATCGTTGAGACATTAAAAGCATCGGGTGTTGAAGATATCGTCAATACTCGAGAGCCGGGTGGCACGGTCTTGGCGGAAAAAATGCGTTCATTGGTAAAAGAAGAACACGAAGGTGAGAAGCTTCAAGATATGACGGAACTACTGTTGATGTACGCAGCACGTGTTCAATTAGTAGAAAACGTCATCAAGCCCGCACTAGACTGCGGTAAATGGGTATTGGGTGATCGTCATGATATGTCTTCTCAAGCATACCAAGGTGGTGGTCGTCAGATAGCCCGCACTACGATGGAATCACTGAAAGCAACCACGCTAGGCGGCTTTAAACCAGATCTAACGCTATATTTGGACCTAGACCCTAGAGTAGGGCTAGAGCGTGCCAGAGGTCGTGGTGAGCTTGATAGAATTGAAAAGATGGATATCTCATTTTTTGACCGAACGCGTGAGCGTTATCTAGAAATCGCAGGGCAAGACGATTCTGTACTCGTGATTAATGCGCAGCAAGAAATTGAGCAAGTAGCCGCTGATATTAAAGTCGCGCTCAGTGCTTGGCTTAATAAACAGTAGGTATTTATGGCTGAAGTGTATTCTTGGCTCACACCGGTATGGAGTGAGTGGAAAAAAAGTCTCGATGCAGAGCGCTTTCCTAACTCTATGATTGTTAATGCACCGGAAGGGCTCGGCGTTGATGCGCTGATTAGCCAACTTACCGATGCATTGATGTGTACTAATTACGAAAGCGAGTCGTGCGGCTTTTGTCACAGCTGTGAACTGATGAAGTCGGGGAGTCACCCGGATTTCCATGTGATTGAACCTGAGAAAGAAGGTAAATCGATTACGGTTGACCAAGTGCGTGCGAGTAACCGTTGGGCTCAACAATCGTCTCAGTTAGGTGGCCTTCGTGTCATCTTGCTGAATCCAGCTGAAGCGACGAACGAATCGGCGTCTAATGCGCTGTTGAAAACGCTGGAAGAACCTGCGAGTAACTGTATTTTCATTCTTTCGACGCGCAATAGTAATCGTTTAATGCCGACTATTCTTAGCCGTTGTCAGCAATTTAATGTGGTGTGCCCACAATTGGATGCGGGATCGGCATGGTTAGATGGAGAAGTCGGTAAAACGGTTCCCCAGTACATATTGGCATTGAATGACAACGCACCTTTGAAAGCCAAAGCGATGTTTGAGCAAGGCGGTGTTGAAGCCTCAACAAAAGTGCTCGATGGCTTTGTCAATGTTATCAAAGGTGTCCAACCAGACATGCTAAAGTTCTCTGCAAATCTGAGTAAGGAGCCTCTGGTTCAACTAGGTTGGCTATGGCATTTATTGTCTGACGTGCAAAAGCTGCATTTTGGTTTAGCGAGCAAGGCGATCACCCCGAGTGCCAGCGCACTCTCTGAGGTAATGTCTTATCAAAGTGCTTACACAGCATCGAATAAACTGTTGATATTGATTGAGCAGTTAAAGCAACACCCTGGGCTCAATACGGAGCTGCTTATAATGAATTGGCTAATTGCTACTTGCGAGGAAACATGTTCGTAGATTCCCACTGTCATTTAGACAAACTGGATTACCAAGATTTACACACCAGCGTAGAAGACGTGGTTAATAAGGCGAAGGCAGCAAACGTAGACCAACTGCTTTCTGTCGGTGTGACATTAGACTCGTTTGAAAATATGCTTGAGATGATCTCGCCGTTCGATAACGTTAAAGCCTCTTGTGGCGTTCACCCTCTCGATGTAGAGAGCGATTTCTGTCTGGAAAGAATGCGTGAGTATGCGAGCAACCCAAAGGTTGTGGCGATAGGTGAGACAGGCTTAGATTATCACTACCAGCCAGAGACGGCAGAACTGCAACAGCTTAGGTTCAAGCAACATGTAGAGCTGGCAGTAGAGCTAAATAAGCCTTTGATCATCCATACGCGTAACGCGCGTGAAGATACGTTAGCTATTTTACGCGATGGTGGAGCAGAGAAGTGTGGCGGTGTGATTCATTGCTTTACCGAAGATCAAGCGTTCGCTGAAGCGGCAATGGAACTGGGTTTTTATATCTCGATTTCAGGTATTGTGACCTTTAAACAAGCCACAGAACTTAAAGATGTTGTGAAGAACTTACCTCTAAATAGGTTGCTGATCGAGACAGATTCGCCATATTTGGCTCCGATTCCATATCGAGGTAAACAGAATCAGCCTGCATATGTGGTCGAAGTAGCGGCTTATATTGCGCAGTTGAAAGGGCTGTCAATGAAAGAAGTTGCTGAACAAACGACCAGAAATTACCAAAAACTTTTTTTGCGATAAAAAACTAACTAAACAAACAAAAGGGAGCGAAAGCTCCCTTTTTGTGTTTTTGATCACCAAAAGTACGTTTTTTTTTAATGTTTACGAATTATGTTGAACTTGAGAGCACTATTTATAACATTTGTAATTTTGTTACTAAAAATAACATTAGCTCCTATTTTATTTACCCAGTAAAATAATACCCTAATTAAAAAATAACCATTATTTTCAATTGCTTATGGGCCTGTAAAGCATTGCATTTCTAGATTTGACATGTGATCCAAGACGTATTTTGAAACTAAATTTCGTAAGTGACTAGAAAGTTAGTTCCCCATCAATATATATTTAGCGGCAGAAAATATAATGCAATACATGGTTACATTTTCACTGGGTGCTAACATATAGGCTACGGGGGTGTGCCGTTAGAACCCATATAATTATTTTATCTTTATCAGGAGCATAAACATGTTTAAGAACCTTTTTGCTAACCTGCAGAAAGTTGGTAAGTCTCTGATGCTACCAGTATCAGTTTTACCAGTTGCGGGTATTTTGCTAGGTGTCGGTGCAGCAGACCTTCCTTTCATTCCAGAAATCGTTTCAAACTTAATGGAACAAGCGGGTGGTTCAGTATTCGGTCAAATGGCACTACTGTTCGCAGTAGGTGTAGCACTTGGCTTTACTAATAACGACGGTGTAGCTGGTCTAGCTGCTATCGTTGGTTACGGCATCATGACTGCTACACTTGGCGTAATGGCTGGTGTAATGGGCGTTGATAAAATCGATACTGGTGTACTAGGTGGTATCCTAGTCGGTGGTGTTGCTGCTTGGGCATTCAACCGTTTCTTCCGTATTCAACTACCAGAGTACCTTGGCTTCTTCGCTGGTAAGCGTGCCGTGCCAATCATCACAGGTTTCTCTGCGATTGGTCTAGCTATCCTACTATCTGTAGTATGGCCACCAGTTGGCGGCGCTATCTCTGCGTTCTCTGATTGGGCTGCTCACCAAAACCCACAAGTGGCGTTTGGTATCTACGGTATCGTTGAGCGTTCTCTAATTCCATTTGGCCTTCACCACGTTTGGAACGTACCTTTCTTCTTTGAAGCTGGTACTTGTGTAAACGCCGCTGGCGAAACTCAAAACGGTGTTCTTACTTGTTACCTAGTTGCTGATGACGCATCTCGTGCAGCGGGCAATGGCTTCGGTCAGCTAGCTGGTGGTTACATGTTCAAGATGTTCGGTCTACCTGCTGCTGCAATCGCAATTGCACATTCAGCTAAACCTGAAAACCGCGCTAAAGTAATGGGCATCATGGCTTCTGCTGCGTTGACTTCATTCCTAACGGGTATCACTGAACCAATCGAATTCTCATTCCTATTCGTTGCTCCAGTACTGTACGCAATCCACGCTCTACTAGCTGGTTCTGCTTACGTTCTTGCTAACACTCTAGGTTTTGTACACGGTACATCTTTCTCACACGGTCTAATCGACTTCCTAGTTCTATCTGGCAACGCGTCTAAGATGGGCCTAATGGTTGTATGTGGTATTGGTTACGCTGCAATTTACTACATCGTATTCCGCACTGTGATTAAAGCACTTGACCTTAAAACTCCAGGTCGCGAAGACGAGTCAGAAGACGACATCGTTGCAACTGGTACAGAGCTTGCTGGTGAGTTAGTTGCTGCATTCGGTGGCAAAGCGAACATCACTGGTCTTGACGCTTGTATTACTCGTCTACGTGTTGCAGTTGCTGATACAGAAGCTGTTGACCAAGACAAACTGAAGAAACTAGGCGCTGCAGGTGTTGTTGTAGTTGCTGGTGGCGTACAAGCTATCTTCGGTACTAAGTCTGACAATCTTAAAACAGACATGGATGAGTGGATCCGTAACAACGGTTAATTCACTGATTCAATAAATTAAAAGGAGGCCGAAAGGCCTCCTTTTTTGTTTTCTGCGACATAAAGATCTTTCTACGTTTCATCTTTTTTAACTCCGTGAGTTACCACTCAACTTGATGTGTTGATGCTCGTTTTTGAGCTTCTAATGGTTGCGATCTTTAACCAAGCGATGACATCTATAGCTATGATTCAAGTAATCTTCCGTTTTTCAAAACAGTCTGAGAATATTATGAAACATCGTTACTTGATCGGCCTTATGTGCTGCAGCGGGGCCTCGTTTGCTCATGCTTCTGAAGCCACAGATTTAGAAGTTGGACTAGCTATCGACCAAGACCTGAGTGTCGTTGTGGAATTTGATCAGAAATACCGGGCTACGATTGGCAATGACGGCGCTGCATTTGACTATATCTGGAAACGCGGTCAATTTGAGACTGAAGCTCCATTGAGCTGGTACGTGGGTGCTGGTGCTTGGGCTGAATGGAACGACGACTTTGGTTTGCGTTTACCGTTAGGCGTGAAAGTGAATTTCTACGAAGGTTGGAATGCTTACGCACAAGTTCACCCTGAGCTCGACATGTATAAAGGTGTTGAGTTGCAAGTGGGTGGTGCATTGGGTGTCACTTACAAGTTCTAAATTGAAATAAAACCGTTTTTATAATGAAAAAGCCAGCATCAAGCTGGTTTTTTCATTTCGTTAGAATACTTCTAGTCTAAAGACTTATTGATCCAATATAGGGACTCAACCTAGAAGGTAAAACTCAATCCAACATTGGCTTGGAATTGATTCATCCAGTCAGTATCAAAGCGGATGATGCAGTCTTGACCATTGCTCGGTACGTTACAAACACCAGAGGTGTCGTTGTCGACCACAGTACCTAGCCAACGCACTTGTGTATTTAACGCTAAGCGATTACTAAATTTGTACTCTAAGCCACCAAAGATAGAAGTTGAGAAGCCATATTTATCCTTTGCCCAGTCTACATCAACGTAAGAAGCCCCAAGGCCGAGCCCTAGATAGCCAGACAACACAGAGGAAGCAGGGTAGTAGATGCTGCTTTGAAAGTGAAGGTATTGGATGGAAGAGCTTAGGTTGAGCGTTTCTAATTCAGAGCTCTGGTTAGAATAGAAAAAGCCGATGCGCCCTTTTTCAAGTGGCGTTTCAATCGCAAAGGTGTAGTTCTCCGAACCTTTCATATCATACGTTTTACCATCCTGGTCTTCGACACTACCGCCTCCGGTATAACCCACCATTGGGGTTATGATGATCTCCGGAGAAGCATACACACTCGAAACGGAGAAAAATGCAATCAGTGCCATCATATTTGCTTTGTTATTCATGAGTATATCCTTGTCCATACACTTACTAATTGTGATGGTTACATCAATATTGTGCGACTAATTTCGACGATTCTTGAAGATACTTCACACACCTGATAAAACTTAAATAGAGACTCGACAAATTAATAATAAGCCAGAGGTGTCTATGGACCATAATCTGAAAAATGCTCTACAAATAACAGTGATCATCTATACCATCATTCTTTCATTTGGTTTTATTGCGATTGGTAGTTAATACCATCTATCGCGAGGCTGGGTTTTAATACTCAGGGAATAATGAATAGTGGGATTATAACCAATATTGATACAGCAATAGACTTGGGTTACTACGCTAAGTTTATTGCTGGAAAAACAGCACTGGTCGCTCAAGGTGGCGGACAGAGAAGTATTTTCACTTCTGGAGTGCTGGATGCCTTTCTTCTTTCTAATTTTGATCCCTTCGATGAATTTTTTGGCACTTCAGCGGGCGCTCTCAACTTATGCGCTTATCTGTGCCGCGATAAGGGCCTTGGCCGTTCTTTCGTTCTCGACCTCACGACTTCACCAGAATTCTTCAATCTCTTTTCTTATATACGGCACAGAAAGAACCTAGGATTAGAATGGGCCTTAGAGCAGATCATGGCGTACCCATACAAGCTTGATCTTGATTTGGGGCGACAAACCCTGGGCGATCGTCAACTCTTTGCTGCGGTAACCGACTCAAAAGATCTTCAAGACCATTACTTTCCTTTGCTGGGTGAAGATTGGTATAAAGTGATGATTGCAACGTGTGCCATCCCTCGTTTATACAATGATGAAATACTGATCGATAATGGAACATACGTAGACGGCGGTGTTTCGGCTGCTATTCCTGTGCAAGAAGCTTGGCGTCGTCAGGCACGATCTATTGTTGTTATTAGAACAGAACCTACCTTTGAGTCGAATGTTGATTTACCCATTCAGGATCAAAAGAAGCCAATTTTAGCGAAGAACAACAGGGCTTCTTTAGAAGAACTTGAATGGTTTCGTGACTCATTGAATAATGTTCAAGGTCATTGGCAACAAAAAGTAGATCAATGGAAAACCGATTGGAGCTCGTTCTTTCAACAACAAATTTTGAGTTCAAAAGAGCAAAAGCGCGACAGGGTGCATTTGGATCTTTTAAATGGTGGTCGATGGTTGTTTGGCGCAGATGATATCTATCGTTTAAGTCACTTGATTGGTGATAAATTTGATTCGGGCTTGGCTGATATGTTGATGGTCCATTACCAAACCTACTCGTTGACTCAGGACTTCCTCAACTCTCCTCCCGATGACGCCTTCGTGGTTCAGATAGCACCTAGCCAACCGCTAAAATCGAGCTCATTAATGAGTGATAAAGAAGACTTATTGCACGATTACCAATTGGGTCTAGAAGCTGGCTACCGTTTTGTAGAAACCTACACCTCTACGGAAAATGCTCGTAGCTCACATATGCCACAGTTGGCAAGCGTCGCTGCTGAGAAGTAATGCTTGATGTTGATAAGTAACACTTCAAGTTGATGAGTTAGCATGTCGTTAGTTTACTATGTCGTTAGTGTATTCTGCCGTTGATTGGTCATGCCGTTAATTGATCATGTCATTAGCGAAGAATGTTCTGAAATGAAAAAGGGTTATTGAACTTGGTTCGATAACCCTTTTTTGTGTACTTTGTTTTATGTATGAATCCCAACCTTAGTAGTAAGACGTTAGGTGACAGGTAGGATTCTCATGCAGTTGGTTGATCCCGCCACATCCATAATGTCGCCTTGAGTGACGATCACTAGGTCGCCAAACTTAAGGTGTCCTTTTTCTTTCAGGCAACTGAGCGTAGATAATGCAATGTCAAAACTATCTTCGGCTGCTGTTTCGAAATAGATAGGTGTCACACCTCGGTACAAGGTACAGCGATTAAGCGTTCCTTCGTTACGAGACAGCGCGTAGATAGGCATGTCAGCGCTTAGGCGAGACATCATCAGTGCGGTACGACCTGACTCGGTGAGAGTGACTACGCCCTTAATGCCTTCCATATGGTTTGCAGAATAGATGGTTGCCATCGACACGGTTTCTTCGGCGGTAACAAAGGTGCGGTCAATACGGTAATTAGATTGGTTATTAATGCCCGCCATTTTCTCTGCGCCAATACAGACTTCTGCCATCGATTTTACCGTTTCAACGGGGTAATCACCTGCTGCGGTTTCACCAGAGAGCATGACTGCATCTGTTCCATCAAGTACCGCATTGGCAACGTCCATTACTTCGGCACGGGTTGGCATGGGTGCTGAGATCATTGATTCCATCATCTGAGTTGCGGTGATGACTGTTCGGTTAAGCGCTCTAGCACGGCGTATAAGCTGTTTTTGCACTCCGACCAATTCAGGGTCACCAATCTCCACTCCGAGGTCACCACGAGCCACCATGACCACATTTGAAGCCATTATGATGTCATCCATGTTCTCAACAGTGGCTACCGTCTCTGCTCGCTCTACTTTTGCTACAAGGTGAGCTTCTAAACCTGCTTCTCGTGCGAGCTGACGAGCGTAGTGCATATCTGCGCCGTTGCGTGGGAAAGATACCGCGAGGTAATCCACCTTGATTTTGGCTGCGGTAACGATGTCGCGCTTGTCTTTATCTGTCAGCGCTTCTGCGGAAAGGCCACCGCCTTTTTTGTTGATGCCTTTGTTATTCGAGAGTGGGCCGCCAATGATAACTTCGGTATGAACGCGACAGCCTTCCACTTTGGTCACTTTCAGCTGAACACGGCCATCGTCAAGCAGCAGGATGTCGCTGGCTGATACGTCGTTAGGTAACTCTTTGTAATCAAGGCCAACGGCTTGTTGGTTGCCTTCACCTAAACCTAGGCTACTGTCGAGAGTAAATTGATCACCAACGGCTAATTGGATTTTGCCATCTTTGAATGTCGACACACGAATCTTGGGACCTTGTAAGTCACCTAGAATAGCGATTTGAGTGCCGAGTCTTTTTGCTATTGCTCGGACGTTTTCTGCGCGTTGTATATGGTCGTCGCTGGTGCCGTGAGAGAAGTTCATACGGACGACATTGGCACCGGCTTTGATGATTTCTTCAAGCACGTTACCTTTATCGGTAGAAGGGCCTAGCGTGGTGACGATTTTCGTTTTTCTTAATTCGGCTGTCATGAATACTCCTAGAGTGAGGCCAAGTAATCTTTTAAAAGACTGAATTAAGTATATGCATTAATTGATTATTTATTGGGAGCTAGGAGGATATTTCTTTATTTGGCTCTAATTATTGAATTCAGGGCTCAATAACGATGTTTTATTCAGAAAATTAAGTCTCAATTTATCGATGTGGGTGTTAATTTTTCTCGAACTATTTGACTCGATACACAAAGATTCATGTATATACGTGATACTGGTCACGGCGATATACCAAGTGACTTCACAATTACTTCGCAAAGTAAAAAAATTACCTCGTTGATGATTTCTGGAGCGTAAAATGTACATGGCTCAACCGGGCCATATTGATCATATCAAACAGGTCAATGCTGGTCGTGTATATAAACTAATTGACCTTAAAGGTCCTATTTCTCGTATCGATCTGTCCAAGCAAAGTGAGTTGGCTCCGGCGAGTATTACTAAAATTACCCGTGAACTCATTGAAGCTCACCTTATTCACGAAACGACGGTTCAAGAAGCCACGACTCGTGGGCGTCCTGCTGTCGGTCTGCAAACCAATAATGAAGGTTGGCAGTTTCTGTCGATGCGTCTTGGTCGTGGATACTTGACGATCGCGCTCCATGAATTGGGCGGCGACGTGCTTATCGATACTAAGATTGATATTCATGAACGTGACCAAGATGATGTGCTTGCGCGTCTTCTACATGAAATTGATGAGTTTTTCCAAACCTATGCTGAGCAACTCGATAGGGTGACAAGCATTGCGGTTACGCTACCGGGTCTTGTGAATTCTGAGCAAGGTATTGTGTTGCAGATGCCGCACTACAACGTTAAAAATTTAGCGTTGGGTCCTGAGATCTACAAAGAAACGGGTCTACCAGTCTTTATCGCCAATGATACCCGAGCTTGGGCATTGGCAGAGAAGTTGTTTGGTCACTCACAAGATAACGATAATTCTGTTCTTATCTCGATTCACCATGGTGTCGGTGCCGGGATCATTCTTGATGGCCGAGTGCTGCAAGGTCGCCACGGCAATATCGGTGAACTTGGGCATATCCAGATCGATAAGCAGGGCAAACTTTGTCATTGTGGTAACCGAGGCTGCTTAGAAACGGTCGCGAGTTCTCAGGCGATCCGTGATCAAGTGAAAGAACGATTGGCTAATGGTGAAGCATCGTCATTAACTGTGTTTGAAGATGTCACTATTGAACAGATCTGTGCTGCAGCGGCTGATGGTGATCCATTGGCTGTTGAAGTTATTGAACAGTTAGGTCGTTACTTGGGTGCCGCGATAGCGATTGTGATTAACCTTTTCAACCCTGAGAAAGTCTTGGTGGGTGGTGTTATCAATCAGGCTAAAAGCGTGTTGTACCCTGCGATTCAAAAGTGTATCGAAGAGCAGAGTTTATCGGTTTACCATCAAGATCTAGAGCTGGTTGAATCTCGGTTCTATAAACAAGCAACCATGCCTGGTGCAGCGCTTGTGAAGCAAGCCTTATATGATGGCCAACTGTTAATGAAAGTGATTGAAGGCTAACCCCTTTTTTCTCATCTTGTAGTCTTACCTTGAACCTTTCCATGCACTTAAGCTTTGTATAACATCATTTGTTGTACTTAGTTTAAGTATTCTGTGCATTGGCGCTTTGCTTTAACCTATTGAAGTAGGCTATTGTAGCCACAGTTATTATTTGTCACTAAGGTGTTGTATGTCTGGCGTTTTAAATTCGGTTGATCAGAGAACCAAACTGGTCGGTGAAAACCGTCTGGAGCTCTTGTTATTCAGCTTAAACAGTCGTCAATTATTTGCGATTAACGTATTTAAAGTGAAAGAAGTCCTAAAAGTGCCAGTACTCACTCGCTTACCGGGCTCTCACCATCATATTACGGGTGTTGCGTCTTTACGTGGTGAATCGGTGCCTGTTATCGATTTGCGCAGCGCGATTGGCTTTCCACCGTCACGAGATGAGACTCAAGAAAATAATTTGATCATCACGGAATACAACCGAACCGTACAAGGTTTCTTGGTTGGACAAGTCCGTAATATCGTGAATACGACGTGGACTGAAATTCAGCCGCCTCCAAAGACAACGGGTCGTGCCAATTACCTGACGGCTATCACGCATATTCAAGAAGAAGAGCAGCACAAGATCGTTGAGATCATTGATGTTGAGAAGGTACTCGCTGAGATCATCGATTATGACGTTTCAATTTCTGACGGTGTCTTAGATGAGCAACTTGCCAATGAAATGGTTGGACGCAATGTACTTATCGTTGATGACTCTTCGACCGCGCGTAACCAGATTAAAGGTACCTTGTCGCAACTGGGTTTGAACATTATCGAATGTTGTGATGGTTTAGAAGCTCTGACTTTACTTAAGGGTTGGTGTGATGAAGGTAAAGACATTAACCAAGAAATACTATTGATGATCACCGATGCCGAAATGCCTGAAATGGACGGCTATAAACTGACTCATGAAGTGCGTACGGATCCAAGAATGCATGACCTATTTATTACGCTAAATACTTCATTAAGTGGAAGTTTTAATGAAGCCATGGTTGAGAAAGTAGGGTGTAATCGCTTTATTTCTAAGTTCCAACCGGACCTCTTGGTTGAAGTGACTCAAGAGCGAATGCGTCAGATTTTGTAATTAATACTGCTGTACGGTTATTTTGAGTGACCTTATGGAAAGTGTTTGCTAATATTCATACAGCATATTTTTTTAACGAAATATGCTCAACTACTAGCGTAACTTTTCACACACAATTTAAGGTAGTTCCTCTTAATGATATGGTTGACTTCTAAAGTCGTAATGACTTTGAGCTTATTACTATATAGGGAATTTAAGAAAAGACGTACGGAAGCTGAAGTTGAGTCATAACTCAACAAATTGAATTAAAGGGAAGCTGATGCTTCCCTTTTTTGTTTTTCTATCTCAGTTTATTTAGAAGAGTGTTTAGAACAATAGCGGTGTATATCGCTAATGAAACTTACACTGCTAATGAAAATCCCGAGACTTGGTGTTTAAGCCAACAATGTCCTCGGTAATATCGATGAGCTTCCCCGCTATCACATGCACGACTTCCCCTTCTTTTTCTAATATCCCTTGTACTTTTAAAGCCTTGGCTGTGAGATAAGCTTGCTGTTGAGCGCGTGCGGTGGCTCCCCATACCACAACATTGATATTACCGGTGTTGTCTTCCAATGTGACAAAGGTGACACCAGCTGCGGTGCCGGGTGATTGCTTACCCGTGACCAACCCGACAACGGTGACCATGGATTTGTGCCTTTGTTGTGCTAAGTCTTTCATGTGTGTGAATCGGCCTAATCGATTGGCTTCTTCGAGCAAAGTGATTGGGTGTTTGTTCAATGAAATTCCGATACTGCTGAAATCTTCTAGTAAATTTTGCATCTCACTGGGCTGATGCCATGAGTGTTCTATGTCGTCGTGAACTTGACTAAATAACGGTAAGTCAGATGCAGAATCCATCATTGCCCAACGTGTTTGGAATCGGTTACCAGAAACATTGTGCAACGCATTGGCTGACGCGAGTAACTCAATGTCCTTTTTACTCATCGACAATTGCTTCACCTGACTCGGGTGGCGATAACCGGATTGTGGGCGATTGGCGAGCACACTATGAATACCATGTTCACTCAGGCCTTTTATCTGTCGTAATCCTAAGCGAATAGCTAAACCGTTTTGATGTTCAACGACTATGTGGTTGTCTTGTGAGGCATTGACACATACCGGAAGAATCACCACATTATGCCGTTGAGCATCTTGTACCAACTGTGAGGGGCTATAAAAGCCCATGGGTTGGCTATTAAGCAAAGAAGCGTAGAAACATTCGGGGTAGTAACATTTCAACCAAGCAGAGCAATACGCTAATACCGCAAACGAAGCCGAATGGCTTTCAGGAAAACCGTATTCGCCAAAGCCGCATATTTGCTTAAAGATCTGTTCAGCAAACCCTGTCTCATAGCCACGCTCTTGCATGCCTTCGATGAGCTTGTTTTTAAACTTAAAGACGTTGCCATTTTTCTTCCAAGCGGCCATCGCTCGTCTGAGTTGATCTGCTTCTCCGCCAGTGAACCCTGCAGCGACCATCGCGAGTTTAATCACCTGCTCTTGGAAGATCGGCACGCCTAAAGTGCGCGATAGTACCGATTCCACGTCTTTAGATGGATAACTGATTGGTTCAATGCCATCTCGACGTTTTAGAAACGGATGCACCATGTCGCCCAGAATAGGCCCTGGACGCACGATAGCAATTTGAATCACTAAGTCGTAATAAGTTCTCGGCCTAAGCCTTGGCAACATGCTCATTTGCGCGCGTGACTCAATTTGGAAGACCCCGACCGTGTCTGCTCGCTGAATCATGCCGTAAACCTGAGGATCATCCTTAAGGCGAGTGATCTCTGCGATCGTTAGTGAGCGACCATGGATGCGCTTGATCAGATCGAAACATTTACGAATCGCAGAGAGCATACCCAGTGCAAGCACATCGACTTTCAACAAGCCTAAGGTTTCTAGATCATCCTTATCCCATTGAATAATGGTTCGATCGTGCATCGCAGCATTCTCGATAGGAACCAGTTCATATAAAGGCCCTGAAGATATAACAAAGCCACCAACGTGTTGAGATAAGTGACGTGGGAAGCCGATGATCTCATTAACTAAGTGGATAAACTGTTGCCCCTTCAAGGAATCAGGTTGTAGCCCTAATTGAGTTAATTGGGCTTGCCAGCCTAGGCTTTTATCCCTGCGATTGGTGTTCTTAATGAAGTAATCGAGCTGAGTTTCTTGCAGTCCTAATGCTTTGCCTACATCTCTGACCGCGCTTTTAAAACGATAAGAAATGACAGTTGCAGCAAGCGCTGCGCGTTCTCTACCGTATTTTTGGTAGATGTATTGGATGACTTCTTCGCGGCGTTCGTGTTCAAAGTCGACATCAATATCAGGTGGCTCATTACGCTCTTTACTGATGAATCGTTCAAATAGCACCGAGATCTGTCTTGGGTCGACAGAGGTGATCTCTAGGCAATAACAGACCACCGAATTGGCCGCAGAACCTCGACCTTGGTAAAGAATGCCTTGGCTTTTGGCAAACATGACGATGTCATGAATAGTGAGAAAAAAGAAAGGGTAATTGAGCTTATCAATCAGTCCGAGTTCTTTATCTATGATTTGTTGAATATCATTAGGTACACCTTGCGGGAAGCGAGCTTGTTTTCCTTTCTCGACCAACATGCGCAGGTAACTCATGGGCGTCTCACCTTGAGGAATCAGTTCACTTGGGTATTCATAACGTAAGCTGTCTAAGTCAAATTCGCACAGCTCTGAGATTTGGTTGCTCTCTTCTAGCCACTCAGCTTTGAAGATATGAGAGAGCTTATTGATACTTCGTAAACAGCGTTCGGCATTCGCAAGTAAGTGACTGCCCACTTCGGTAATGGGTTTTTGGTACTTAATCGCAGTTAATGAGTGCTGCAAAGGTAAGCGGTTAGCATTGTGCATCAACACGCCCCCACAAGCCGTTATCGGCAGGTGGTGATGTTGAGACAGCTCGACACAGTAATCGATGTACTGCTGGTCGGTTTGTTTGAGGTGTCGTTGTAAGCCGATCCATAGCCGACCTGAGTGATGTTGGGAGAGCCATTGCCCCCAATGTGCATCTTCATTTTTTTGTTGAGGAAGCCAAAGAATGAAGCAGTGTTTAGCCGACATGATATCCCACTCAGAGAGTTGGTAATGTCCCTTACTGCTACGACGTCTCGCGTTAGTAATGATACGGCACAGCTCTGCGTAGGCCTTTCTGTTGGGGCACAACAAGACTACTTGGCACTCTTCATTTAGCCAGAACATGCTCCCGACAATTTGCTTGAGCGACAACTTATGTTGTTTGATAGCAGAGTGAACCTTAACGATGCCCGCCACCGAGCACTCATCAGTAACAGCGAGTGCTTTGTAACGTAAGAAGTCGGCCTGTAAAACAAGCTCTTCTGCGTGTGAGGCTCCCTCAAGGAAGGAGTAATTACTTTGGCAAAATAGCTCTGAGTATTGCTGAGACATAACGTAATCTCACTTAACCATTGCGAGTGAACATGATTGAAAAGGGATGTTGAAATTGAACAAGTAGAACGGACGAGCTAACGAAATTTCTTACGGACTTACTTTCTTACAGACTAGCTAAATAAGCCGTGTAAAAACCATTGTTTATCTGGCGTTCTAAATACCCATAGCCACCGACCGTTTTCACTGTGAGCAATAAAGTAGTCACGAATGATTTTCTCGCCATCCCACCATCCAGAAACAATGCGTTCAGGGCCTTGAGATAGGGTGACACTCTCGGTTAAGGCTTCGGGCTCGGGCAGTAGAATACTCGGCCTGAGTCGTTTTTGGTTGATGTTGAGAGTTGCTGTTTGTTGCACGATTTCTGGGTAAACTTGCGTCTTTGCCACAGACTTACTTAGTGCTGGAAGCGAGTACTGATTGGCTTTTTCTGGCCTTGGGTCATGTTGTATTTTCGGTGTTTGAATGCAGGCTTGCCCTAACTTGGCTTGCAGTAGTGAGAGCAAATCTAACGCAGCAAGCGTTCCGGTATTTCCATCAAAAAGATCATGGTAGGCCATTTGAGGCTCACCATGACGAGTTAACGAGAGAGTGAGTCCTTGAACGGGTGCTGTGATCTTCAGTGACTCTAAGGTGAGATGCGTAAGGTTCGCCCATTTGCTGGCAAGATAATCGCCCTGCGCTGAATAAAAAGAGACATGATGATCGTCTTTATCCCTTAGATGCAAAGTCAGCGTTAACTCGAAAGCCACTCGGTCACGTAACCTCAAAAAGCACTCGAGCTGATTCAACAATTTCAGCAAAGGCTTTTCGATGAAAAGGATGTTTTCAATATCAAACAACAGCTCCAAATATTGTTGGAAACTCTCTGGTGGGTGATAGAAATCAATTGGGTGCTTGAACTGTCCGTTAAGACGACCTACATAATTCACCAAGTCGATATCAAAGCGACGTGCGACCTCTTGCAAAGGCAGCTTTAATAGATCTTCCACTAAGTTAATGCCGACACGGTTCAGACGCTCCACTTGCTTAGTTGGCAACTCACTAGAACTCAATGCTTGTTGATTGACCCATGCTTTCATTTGCTCAACATTATTAGTGACTTGGTTGATGGATTGCTTGCCCAAAAGGATCGCAGAAAGTGGCGAGTAGCTCGTAGCGAAGCTGAACTGGATATTGAGCGTTTCTAAGTGGCTTTTGAGCTCATGCCAATAGTTATCTAGCCCATCGTAAAGTGACAGCATATTAGAAGCTTTAATCAACAAGCCATTGGGTGGTAGTAAAGCCATGTCGGAAGTGATCAAATAAGCCCATTGAGCGATCTCTTTCAGCTTATTTTTTTCTAGCTCAATACTGTAAGGGTGGACGTGTAAGTTATGGCAGATCGCCGCCGCAGACCCTAATCCCATGCCAAGCAAAATTCCCGATTGTAGTGCAGCTTGGTTAGCTTGCAGCACACGGTGATCTTTTTCATCCACGATGATAATAGGTTGATCGTGTGATTCTTCGTTCGAACTCAATTCATTAGAGCTAAACAATGTATCCAACTGCAGAGATGGAAAGTGCAGATAAAGCCACAACATACGTTAGCCTTGTTTCGCAATAGGGAAAGTAAGCACAGTGTTATCCGACAAAGCACGATTTGAGCTAACTTCCTGAGTAACTTTTTGTGTGAGTAACGGCCAGTTGTGGCTCATGTCTAGAATAAAGCTGCCGTATGACCAACTGCCTTTTCTTTTCGTGACCTCAACTTTTAATCCTTGGGCGTGAGCAGATAGCTTCATGCTTAAAGAAACAGGTAGGGACAACTGATTATGATTGGTGGCCTTAAAGTGAAATTGCAGGCACTTACCGGTTTCGCTTGCTGCTTGTAGGCGCTTGGTTTGGTGAATTTCTAAATCGGCACCCCATAGCAATACAGAGTGACAGGCACCGCTTTTAAGACACTGCTCTGCTGCCCATAATGCATCGAGGTCACGTTGAGGCTGGATAACGAGAATATTCTCTAGTTCAATACCTTGGCTGTTAAAAAACTCGGCACAGACCTTCCCCGGTGGGTTAATGAATATGGCCAATTTTTGTGAGTTTTGTTGAGCTAAATAAGGCGTAAGTAGGCGAAGTTCACCGATCCCTTGCTGAGATTCAACCTCAATAACACCGTGTGTTGGAAAGCCACCATCAAGCTGTTTATCCAATTGAGGATAGCCTGTTGAAGTGGTACTTCCTTGCGCTGTTGATTGTAACCCTGTCCAGATTAGCTGGCGGTCTTGTAAGTTTTTTATTAGTTCATGCATAATTAAATACCTGTATATCTATACAGTATATTTAACAATAAAAAAGATGCAAAGCAAAATGATTAAAAATAGCGGAAGTAAGCGTTAGTTGATTGATTTAGATACAAAAAAAGTCGCTATGGAAGCGACTTTTTATTATTGGTTAATGATATCAGTTACTTAGGTTGGGCATCGATACATTGACCATTAATGTCTGTCACACTTGGGTTCATTAAGTGTAGGTACAGTGGAATGATGTCGAGTGGCGTTTTCAGCTTGTTCGCATCTTCACCTGGGTACGCTTTTGCACGCATGCGTGTTTGAGTACCGCCGGGATTGATCGCGTTTACGCGGATGTTGGTGTCTTCAAGCTCGTCAGCTAGAATTTGCATCATGCCTTCGGTAGCAAACTTAGAAATCGCGTAAGTGCCCCAGAATGCACGGCCAGAATGACCAACCGTTGAAGAGGTAAATACGATGCGACCAGCTTCGGCTTTCTTAATGACAGGCAGTAATGCTTGAGTCATTAGAAACTCAGCTTTGACGTTGATTTGCATGACGCCATCAAACGTTTCTTCATCAATCTGCTCAAACGGACTCAGAGTGCCGAGAACACCAGCGTTATGAAGTAGACCATCTAAACGACCGAACTGTGATTCAATGGTTTCCGCCATATCAATGTAGTTCTGTTTTGTTGCCCCTTTGAGGTCTAGCGGAATGATCGCAGCCTGAGGGTAACCAGCACTTTCAATTTCATCGTAAATAAATTCAAGATTCTTTACGTTACGGCCTAACAGAATGACAGTTGCACCATGTTGAGCGAAGCTTAGTGCGGCTTGGCGACCAATGCCAGCACCGGCACCTGTAACCAAAATTACTTTATCTTTGAGGGCATCTGTAGAGATTGGGTAATCCACTGTGCTTATCCTTCTTTCTTTTATTATGTTCGTCATTCCATTGGTGTTTTATCACACAGATAAACGCAGGAATGATGAGAAATTCTTGGTAATCGTGACAAGATGGTTACAATACACTAATTCATACAATAGGGGATATGACATTGGAATTTTTGTTGGACTACGGCTTGTTTTTAGCCAAGATTGCGACCGTTGTAATCGCCATCATTGCAATTTTAGTGATTGCTAAATCGGTGGGTGGAAAATCAAGCGCGATTAAAGGTGAGCTGGAAATCACGAACCTATCTGAACACCATAAACAAACGATTGAACAATTAGAGCACCATCTACACGATGATGCTTTCATCAAAGCCCGTGATAAAGCAGAAAAGAAAGCGGAAAAAGAGAAAGTGAAATCACGTGGCAAAGAAGTGAAGAAAGCAGCGAAAGAGGGTGAACTTGACAGCAAGCGTGAACCACATCTATTCGTTCTCGACTTTAATGGTAGCATTGATGCGAAAGAAGTGGCTTCGCTACGTGAAGAGGTAACGGCTGTGCTGGCCGTGGCTCGTGAAGGTGATGAAGTATTGCTTAAGCTTGAGTCTGGCGGTGGCATGGTTCACGGCTATGGTTTGGCGTCTTCTCAACTTGACCGTATTAAAGCAGCAGGTTTACCTCTGACAATCTCGGTAGACAAAGTCGCGGCGAGTGGCGGTTACATGATGGCATGTATCGCAGACAAAATTGTATCTGCACCTTTTGCTATTGTTGGTTCTATTGGCGTTATCGCTCAATTACCCAACTTTAATAAACTGCTTAAAAAGCACGATATTGAGTTCGAACAGCTAACGGCGGGTGAGTACAAACGCACGTTAACTATGTTTGGTGAGAACAGCGATAAAGCACGTGAGAAGTTTAAAGAAGAACTAGAAGAGACGCATGGCTTATTCAAAGATTTCATTCGAGATCACCGCCCAGCACTAGACCTTGAGAAGGTTGCTACGGGTGAACATTGGTTTGGTACACAAGCACATGAACTTGGGCTGGTGGATGAGATTAGCACTTCTGATGATTTAGTCGTAGCGGCATGTAAGGACAAGACAGTTCTAGCGATTCACTACGTACAGAAGAAAAAGCTGTCAGACAAACTAGCGGGCGTGGCGGGTAAATCTGCAGACAGCGTGCTGATGAAGCTGATTGAACGTGGTCAAAAGCCGATTGTTTAAGCTTACTTAGTTTTAGTTTTAGTTTTAGTTTTAGTTTTAGTTCTAGGTTCAGCGCCTTACGTTTATTAAAGACGTTTGAGCTTTAAAAAGAAAGCGCATCAGTCATCAGACTTATGCGCTTTTTTATTACTCCACTTCCGAGCGGGTTTAACCACTATGTTGTAGGGGGAGCGGAGTTTTATACCAGTCACTTACATATTTACTTACTGTGATTGGTATTAAATCTTGGCTCCATAATCATTACGTTTTGGACAAGTGGTCAGAATTTCTCTATGACCTGTGTCCTTAAGTTCCTCCAAAATGACATCAAAACCCCATAAGCGATAGAGATGTTTCATCACTTCGTCGTAGCCTTTATCAAGCGGGATTCGGCCGTGAGGCACATACTGCAGTGTCATTGAGCGATCACCACGAACATCGACGTTAAACACCTGAATATTCGGTTCAAGGTTACTTAGGTTGTATTGCGCCGCAAGTTTTTCACGAATCAAGCGATAGCCCGGGTCATCGTGAATAGCGCTTATCTCAATCGTGTTTTTACGGTCGTCGTCTAGCACAGAGAACAGTTTAAAGTCTCGAATGATCTTTGGTGAAAGGTATTGGCTGATAAAGCTTTCATCTTTGAAATTGTGCATCGCAAAGTGCACCGCCTCTAACCAATCACTCCCGGCTAACTCAGGGAACCACTCTTTGTCTTCATCGGTTGGTTCTTCACAGATGCGTCGGATGTCTCTAAACATCGCAAAGCCAAGCGCATAAGGGTTTATCCCGCTGAAATAAGGGCTGTTGTAGGCGGGTTGTGCGACTACGCTGGTGTGGCTGTGTAAGAATTCTAAGATGAACTTATCACTGACCAAGCCTTCGTCGTAAAGGTGGTTAAGAATGGTGTAGTGCCAGAAGGTTGCCCAGCCTTCATTCATTACTTGAGTTTGCTTTTGAGGGTAGAAGTATTGGCTCACCTTGCGAACAATGCGAACACACTCGCGCTGCCAAGGTTCAAGCAGTGGTGCGTTCTTCTCAATAAAGTAGAGGATGTTCTCTTGAGGCTCACTAGGAAAGCGGATTTTGGTCTCTTTTTCCTTATCTTGATTTTTAGGCACGGTTCTCCACAACTCATTGACTTGAGATTGCAGATACGCTTCCCGCTCTTCTTGTCTTGCGGTTTCTTCTGCGATTGAAATCTTCTCTGGGCGCTTGTATCTGTCTACGCCGTAGTTCATGAGGGCATGGCAAGAGTCGAGAAGTTGTTCGACTTCGGCAACACCGTATTTTTCTTCACAGTCGATAATGTATTTCTTAGCGAATAATAGGTAGTCGATAATGGAACTGGCATCGGTCCAAGTTTGGAACAGGTAGTTGCCTTTAAAGAAAGAGTTATGGCCGTAACAGGCATGAGCCATTACGAGCGCCTGCATCGTGACGGTGTTCTCTTCCATCAGATATGCGATACAAGGATCTGAATTGATCACGATTTCGTACGCTAATCCCATCTGACCATGCTTGTAGTTTTGCTCGGTTTGAATGAATTTTTTGCCAAATGACCAGTGATTGTAATTGATCGGCATACCGATGCTCGAGTAAGCATCCATCATCTGCTCAGAAGTAATCACTTCAATTTGGTTCTGGTAAGTATCTAAACGGTAATGCTGCGCCACACGCTTGATTTCTACGTGATATTGTTCCAAGAGGTTGAATGTCCAATCTGGACCATCAGGCAGCATCTTGTCGTTTCTCTTCTGTGTCGCTTTATCTCTATCTGCAATGTTTGATTTCTCTGCAACGTTTGATTTCGCTGTCATGGCAAGCCCCCTTACGCTGTCTCTTTCTGGAACAGTTCTCTAAACACAGGAAAAATATCATCCACCGTTTTAATATTTTTCATGGCGAAGTTGTCAAAGCTACTCTCGAGTTTTTCGTATTCGTGCCAAAGTGTTTGATGAGAGCGGCGTGTTATTTCGATGTAAGAGTAATATTGGCAAGTTGGCAGAAGTGTATTGACTAATAGCTCTTTACAACGAGGAGAGTCATCAGCCCAGTTATCGCCATCAGAGGCTTGTGCTGCATAGATGTTCCACTCATTAGCAGGATAACGATCTGCGACAATTTCTTTCATTAGTTTCAGTGCACTAGAAACGATCGTGCCGCCAGTTTCTTGTGAGTAGAAAAACTCATGTTCGTCGACTTCTTTAGCCTGAGTATGGTGACGAATAAACACAACATCGACGTTTTCGTAGGTGCGATTTAGGAACAGATACAGAAGGACATAAAAGCGCTTCGCAATGTCTTTCGTGGCTTGATCCATTGAGCCAGATACATCCATTAGGCAGAACATAACGGCTTGGCTAGATGGAATAGGGCGCTTCTCGTAGTTTTTAAAACGTAGGTCGAAGGTGTCAATAAATGGCACGCTTTCAATTTTTTTACGTAATTCGGCAATCTCTTCTTTTAAACGACTTTCTTCAAAGGGTTGTGCTGGTTCCGTCATTTTAACTTGGTCAAGCTGCTCCATCAGTAGGTTAAGCTCGCGCTTTTTACCTGCTGTCATCGCGGTTCTACGAGCCAGAGATTGCTGCAGTGAACGCACGATTGCGATGTTGGAAGGAATCCCCGCGCTTTGATAACCAGAGCGATGTGTCTTCCATTCGGTGATTTTGTTGACCTGATTCTTCTCTAGATTAGGAAGAGCTAAATCTTCAAAGAGAATATCAAGATATTCATCTTTTGAAATTTGGAATGTAAATTCATCTTGGCCTTCGCCATCAGGGCTTGCGTCACCCTGGCCTGCGCCACCACCTTGACCGCCACCTTTAGGACGTTCAATTTTATCGCCCGTGATGAACTGGTCATTACCTGGGTGAACGCGTTCTCTTACGCCGCCTTGACCTTGGTGAAAGCTTGGCTCTTTGATGTCTTTATGGGGAATAGTGACGTCTTCACCGGTTTCAGTATTGGTGATTGAGCGTCGGTTGACTGCATCGGCCACAGATTCTTTGATTTGCTCTTTATGGCGTCGTAAGAAACGCTGTCTATTCACAGCACTCTTATTCTTGCCATTGAGCCTCCGATCGATAAATTGTGCCATAAGAACTCCCTCTCAGCTGATGTCGCGATCCTACTTTTTATACGGGTATAAGAGTTATTGGTTTACTAAGGTATAAAAGTTATTGGTTTGTACGAGCTGCCCAATTGAGCAGCTCAGTACGGTTTGGTTATGAGGATTTACGAACTCTTAGGTACCACTCGGATAGCAATCTCACTTGTTTCTCTGTGTAGCCTTTTTCCATCATACGAGCAACGAAGTCGTCGTGTTTTTTCTGATCATCCGTTGAGGTCTTAGCATTGAATGAAATAACAGGAAGCAGCTCTTCTGTGTTAGAGAACATTTTCTTCTCAATCACAGTTCGCAGTTTCTCGTAGCTCGTCCAAACTGGATTTTGACCGTTATTGTTGGCTTTGGCACGAAGCACAAAGTTCACAATCTCATTTCGGAAGTCTTTAGGGTTACTGATACCGGCTGTTTTCTCGATTTTCTCTAGTTCACCATTCAGAGAAGCGCGGTCAAATAGCTGGCCTGTTTCTGGATCGCGGTACTCTTGGTCTTGAATCCAGAAGTCTGCGTAGGTGACATAGCGGTCGAAGATATTCTGACCGTACTCAGAGTAAGACTCTAGGTAAGCGGTTTGAATCTCTTTACCGATGAACTCGACGTAACGAGGTACTAGGTATCCTTTTAAGAACTCAAGGTACTTCTCAGCGGTCTCTTGAGGGAACTGCTCACGTTCGATTTGTTGTTCAATCACGTAGAATAGGTGTACCGGGTTCGCGGCTACTTCGGCTTGGTCGAAGTTAAACACACGAGACAAGATCTTAAAGGCGAAACGCGTTGATAGTCCAGACATGCCTTCGTCAACACCAGCGTAGTCTCGGTACTCTTGGTAGCTCTTTGCTTTTGGATCGGTGTCTTTTAAAGTTTCACCGTCGTAAACCCGCATTTTAGAGAACAGAGAAGAGTTTTCAGGCTCTTTCAGTCTCGACAGGATGCTAAATTGAGATAGAAGATCGAGTGTGCTTGGCGAACAAGGGGCTTTGGATAGCTCACTGTGCTCAAGCAGTTTTTGGTAGATCTTAACTTCTTCAGAGACACGTAGACAGTAAGGGACTTTTACAATATACACACGGTCGAGGAAGGCTTCGTTGTTTTTATTGTTACGGAAGGTCTGCCACTCGGATTCGTTTGAGTGAGCCAGAATCATACCGTCAAATGGTAGTGCAGAAAGTCCTTCGGTACCGTTGAAGTTACCTTCTTGCGTTGCCGTTAGAAGTGGGTGCAAGACTTTGATTGGCGCCTTGAACATCTCCACGAATTCCATCACACCTTGGTTTGCTTTACACAATGCACCAGAGTAGCTGTAGGCATCGGGGTCATCTTGAGAGAAGTGCTCAAGTTTACGAATATCGACTTTACCAACCAGAGACGAAATATCTTGGTTGTTTTCATCACCAGGCTCTGTCTTGGCGATCGCAACTTGGTCGAGAATAGAGGGGCGCAGCTTGATGACTTTGAATTTGGAAATATCACCACCAAAATCGTGGAGGCGTTTCGCTGCCCACGGGGACATAATTGAGCGTATGTAACGTTTCTCTATTCCGTACTCTTGCTTCAAAAGATCGCCATCTTCGTTTACGTCGAATAGACAGAAGGGGTGATCATTCACAGGGCTTCGTTCACCATCTGCAGAAAGCACATAGATTGGCAGCTTTTGCATCAGTGCTTTTAGCTTTTCAGCAAGAGAAGATTTACCACCGCCCACAGGGCCTAGTAGGTAAAGGATCTGTTTGCGTTCTTCTAAACCTTGCGCAGCATGTTTTAGGTAAGAAACAATCTGTTCAATCGCATCTTCCATGCCGTAGAAATCTTTAAATTCACTGTAGCGCGATATGACACGGTTTGAGAAAATACGACTTAGGTGGGGGTCTTGAGCGGTGTCTATAACCTCCGGTTCGCCAATAGCCAGTAGTAAGCGCTCAGCAGCGTTAGCGTAAGCACTTTTATCGTCTTTACACAGCCCTAAGAACTCTTGCAATGACAGCTCTTCTTCCTTGGCTGCTTCATAACGTGATTGATAGTGGTCAAAAATACTCATAGTCACATTCCCCTTGTAAACTAGTCAAAACTGACGAGCGGTTGAATTAGGCTCTCCCTACATTTTAAGATTAGACCCGCTTCCACAATTTTGCTTAACAATTATGCATTTATTTACAATTTTGGGTATGAGAAGCATCGTCAAAGCAATGCGTAACTTGAGCTGAGTCGAATGAAATTATTTTGTATTCGAGGGGGCTGGGCGTTTGTTTTATGATTTTAGGAAGCTTTCCAATTTCCGTACTGGATTTATGTGGATTAGATGATAATTGAGCCTTATGGATTGGCCTTAAATAAAAGGCTATATAACGCACTTAATTATTAAAAAATCGAGCAAGAAAAAGGGTTACTCATTATGAGTAACCCTTTTTGTAAAAACGGATTTTTTACATCAATTTTCGTAGTTGAAACCTTATGCGGTTAGCACAAAGCTTAAGCACTAAAGATTTGAGATAGCTCTGTCGCACATAGGTGATACTGGCGAGGGCAATTACGCCATGTTGTTAACATGCGGCGGTATTTCTCTAGCATTGGCATTTGGCTGTTGAAGTGGTGATCAGCTTTGTCAAATTGAGGGTAAAGACCTTCAGAGTCAACAAGGAAACGTACGTAATGTACGATCTGCGCTTCAGAAGCGATATCGAAACCTAGGAATTGCAGGCGGCGTTGATCAACTTCAGCACGTTCTTGTTCTGCTAGCATTTTGTTTGACTCTTGCATGGCATGGTACATCTCCATGATGTCGATAACTTCTCGACATTCGGCTTCAGTCAAACAGCCAAATTCTTTGTTAAGTTCACGCATTTGAAGTTCGTAACCACGCTCTACAACCGTTTGTAGACGTTGGTATTTAGCGGAGTTCTCAGGATCCATTTGAGACATTAGGTAGTATTGATTTGATAGAATTAGACGCTGAGCATTGGTCATTTCCATGGGAGGAGCCTCACTAAAAACTAAATGTTATATTCTTTTGTTGCAGTAAGAGTAACAGCATTCCTACGAGTGGAAACATGATCTCAACACGGATTTAATATGATTTTTTGAATTGATAAACAAAAGTTGTAAAGAAAAGTGAAAGGGTTGTTTTAATCCCAATCACAGTAAGTAAGTGATCATAAATAGCGCAGGAAAAAGCTTGAGAACAAGGCAGAAAGTTTCGATAAGTGGTTATTCTACAATCAAAATTTCTAACGAAGTTATTGAGCGTTTTAACCAGCTAGGATGACCTATTATTTACTACGATTGGTATAACCATAAAAGAAAACGCCCCAATCGAAATTGAGGCGTTTGAAGTGGAGGTTTAACGTCGTCAGTATTCGTATTCTAGCCAGTACTAATACTTTACATTTGAATGGTACTGACTTAGAACTGCCACAATCTCGTCCATTTTCTCTTTGCTTGGCGGGTTTGTGCCTTCAAGCGGGTAGTCGTAACCCAGAGCTTCCCATTTATGAGCACCAAGCTTGTGGTATGGAAGAAGTTCTACTTTCTCGATGTTATCCATGTCTTTGATGAATTCACCAAGAAGGTGAGCATCTTCAGGCGTATCCGTGTAGCCAGGAACAATCACATAACGAATCCAAGTCTTCTTACCGATTTTGTGCAGGTAGCGTGCAAAATCCAGAGTACGTCTGTTTGATACACCAATGAAATCGTGGTGTATCTCGTCTCGCATATGTTTTAGATCCAACATGACTAGATCAGAGGCCTCTAGTACTTCATCGACCACTTCAGTGTGCTTACGAATGTAGCCATTTGTATCAAGACAAGTGTGAATGCCTTCAGCTTGAGCTGCTCGGAAAAAGTCACGAACAAACTCAGGTTGTAGCATCGCTTCACCACCAGAACAGGTGATACCACCACCAGAGGCTTTCATGAAATGACGGTATGATTTTGCTTCGTTGATGATCTCTTCGACCGTTACTTCCTTTCCGTCGTGAAGATCCCATGTATCGCGGTTATGACAGTACATACAACGCATTAAGCAGCCTTGAAGAAACACAATGAAGCGGATACCAGGGCCATCGACGGTACCACAAGATTCGAATGAGTGAATGCGACCAGTTGTAGACATGAGCTATTCTCGTAGAGGAATTTATATCGTTTATTTTATTACAAAAACGGTACATAAAATAGGGTCAAATGGTAACGAGACCTTTAAAAATAAAGGCAATCATCGGTGAAGATGATTGCCTTTATTAAACTTGAAAAGTAAAGGACAAAAGCCCTTGCTAGTGGCTAGAAGAAAGCAAACATTGTGATACCGCCAGTGGTGTACACCGACTCTTTTGCTTCTTCGTAATCAGGTGTTTTTGCGGTTAGCGCGAAGGATGCACCGACGTATTGGTTATACCAAGCCACACCAAGCACAGCAGTAGCCTGAATGTTCTCTAAAGTCACATCGTAGATAGCCGGGTCTAGGTCTTCTTTATTTGCGTACTCGTCAACGCCTGAGCGATCGCCTTCAATAGTCAGGTCGTTGAATCGGTAACGACCCTCAAGGCCAGCATAGGTAAACCAACCGCTGTTTGATGCGCCGATCATGCCCGGTTTGAATGGGTTTTCCGTGGTTATGTTGGCTGCACCAAAGTTGCCGCCTAAGTCAGTACCCCAACGGAACATAAAGCCAGTCGAGATATCACTTCTAAAGTTACCCACGTTGATCTCTGAAACGTTAGAGATCTCGAAGTCAGTATTTGCTAGCGCTTGATTACGCATTAGGTTGAAATGGCTCAAATAGCCAACGCTACCTGCGTACTCATCATCAATTTGGTATTCCCAACCCATAGGCTCGTCTGATTTAGTGATCGAGTGAACCAGCTTTTGAGCGTCTTCAGAAAGTGCGCGCTCGCCCGTTGTACCAAATGTAATGTTAAAACGTTGGGCTTGCTGTGGGTTCAAGCTGATGTAGTTGAATTCCGTGTGCAAGTAACCTGCGTATGGACGATCATTAGCCGATGGCGTTTCTAACTCAATGTCAGAAGGCGTATACATTTTGTGGCCAATCGTGATTTCCCACTTATCTAAGGAGCTTGCGCCCCAATAGGAAAGACTTAATGGCTTGACCCAATCGTATGGGGTAATACTTGATGATGTGTAACCCAGGAATAAACCGTTGGTATAGTCTTGGTCGACACCAAAGATGCCATCGTTGTCTAACGCAAAAGTTAACGTAGAGCGTTCAGATGCCAATGATGAAAAAGAGAGAAGAATCAGTGGTAAACAACGAAGGTATTTCATGTAGCGGTTACTCTAAAATTATGAACCGAGATAGTACCGTAGTTTGCGCAAATTTGTGGAAAAAAAGTGAATAGAGGAGGGATTTTTCTGCTCAATCTAACATTTTGAGAGACTGGTGAAGTCAGTTCGATTTATGTCAGATATAAAAAAGCCCCGCACATTGGCGAGGCTAATTATTATTACTGAATGGTCAGCTTAAGCGTTTAGGCTTATAGAGATTCAGTAAATGTACGTGCGATTACGTCAGCTTGTTGCTCTGTAGTTAGAGAGTTAAAGCGTACAGCGTAACCAGAAACACGGATTGTTAACTGAGGGTATTTCTCAGGGTGCTTAACTGCGTCTTCAAGAGTTTCGCGGTTAAGAACGTTAACGTTAAGGTGTTGACCACCTTCAATGCCAGCTTCGTGGTGGAAGTAACCATCCATTAGGCCTGCAAGGTTAGCACGTTGGCTGTCTTGTTCTTTACCTAGTGCGTTTGGCACGATAGAGAACGTGTAAGAAATACCATCTTGCGCGTCAGCAAACGGTAGTTTACCTACAGACGTTAGTGAAGCTACAGCACCTTTCTCATCACGACCGTGCATTGGGTTAGCACCAGGAGCGAAAGGAGCGCCAGCACGACGACCGTCTGGAGTGTTACCCGTTTTCTTACCGTATACCACGTTAGACGTGATAGTAAGAACTGACTGTGTCGGGATAGAGTTACGGTAAGTCTTAAGCTTACGGATCTTGTTCATGAACGTAGAAACGAGTTCACAAGCAATGTCATCTACACGAGAGTCGTTGTTACCGTATTTAGGGTAATCGCCTTCAATTTCGAAGTCAGTTGCGATGCCATCTTCGTCGCGGATTGGTTTAACAGTCGCGAATTTGATTGCAGACAGTGAGTCAGCTGCAACAGATAGACCAGCAATACCACAAGCCATAGTACGACGAACGTCACGGTCATGAAGAGCCATTAGAGACGCTTCGTAGCTGTACTTGTCGTGCATGTAGTGAATGCTGTTTAGTGCAGTCACGTATTGCTTAGCTAGCCAATCCATGAAGTGATCTAGACGATCCATTACTTTATCGTAATCAAGAACAGAGTCAGTCATTGGAGCTTCTTTAGGACCAACTTGCATCTTAAGCTTCTCATCAACGCCGCCGTTGATTGCGTAAAGCATAGTTTTTGCAAGGTTAGCACGAGCACCGAAGAACTGCATTTGCTTACCAACGATCATTGGAGATACACAACAAGCGATAGCGTAATCATCAGAATCAAGGTCAGGACGCATTAGGTCATCATTTTCGTACTGGATAGAAGAAGTATCGATAGATACCTTCGCACAGAAACGTTTGAAGCCGTCAGGTAGTTGCTCAGACCAAAGAACAGTGATGTTTGGCTCTGGAGAAGGACCCATAGTGTATAGAGAGTTTAGGAAACGGAAGTTTGAACGCGTTACTAGCGTACGACCGTCGATACCCATACCACCCATAGACTCTGTTGCCCAGATTGGGTCGCCAGAGAATAGCTCATCGTACTCAGGAGTACGTAGGAAACGAACCATACGCAGCTTCATTACGAAGTGGTCGATCATTTCTTGTGCTTGGTCTTCTGTGATTTTGCCAGCAGCGATATCACGCTCGATGTAGATATCTAGGAAAGTCGAAGTACGACCTAGAGACATTGCAGCACCGTTTTGAGATTTAACAGCAGCTAGGTAGCCGAAGTAAGTCCACTGGATAGCTTCTTGAGCAGTTTGAGCTGGCTCAGAGATATCGAAACCGTATTTCTCAGCCATTTGCTTGATTTGACCTAGAGCACGATGTTGCTCAGAGATCTCTTCACGCAATTGCATTGTTTCAGAAAGATCTTCGCCGTTCTCGAAACGCTCTTGTAGAGATGCGAATTGAGCCGCTTTGTCTTTCATTAGATGATTAATACCGTAAAGTGCAACACGACGATAGTCACCAATGATACGACCACGGCCGTAAGCATCAGGAAGACCAGTCAGAACACCAGACTTACGACATTTTAGGATATCAGGAGTGTAGATATCGAAAACGCCAGCATTGTGTGTTTTGCGGTATTCTGAGTAGATTTTTGAAACCATTGGGTCAAGAGTTTCACCGTATGCTTTACAAGAACCTTCAACCATACGTACACCACCGTTAGGGATGATTGCACGTTTTAGTGGCTTCTCAGTTTGTAGACCAACGATAGTCTCAAGATCTTTCTCAATGTAGCCTGCATCGTGAGCAGTGATGGTAGAGATAACAGAAGTATCGAAATCTACAGGTGCTTTAGTTGCGTTTTCCTGTTTGATACCTTCCATTACCGAAGACCAAAGCTTGTTAGTTGCTTCAGTACCCTCAGAAACTAGGAAAGACTCGTCGCCTTCATACGGCGTGTAGTTCTTTTGAATGAAATCACGAACGTTTACTTCGCTTTGCCACTCACCTGCAGCAAAATCTTCCCAAGCTTTAGCAAATTGCTCTGCCATGACATACCTACCTTTTTAGTAGAAAAAATACGTACATTAACACTGTTGAGCCAGCGCCCCTCGTAAGGGTAGTACACTCTTATTAATAACAATATATATGAGCATATTCGCATCATATGGTTATATATATTGTCACTACCTTTTATATGTTGTCTTTACTCTATGTATTCAAGACTACGCTAAAAAATTTCTGTAAACCTTAAACTAAATCAATAAATGCCAAAAAAAGTTGAAAAAAAATGGGTGACAGGGGTTGCCACCCAAACTTTTTTTTAATCCTAATACTACTTTTGTGTAGTTAGAACCATTATAGCCAAGCTTTTAGGCCATATTGACTTTCTAGCATACCAACTGCAAGCATTGCTACTAAACAGATAACTAAAACGCCAACTGGGATAACAATCTTGTCTACAAATGATAGACGCTTCGCACGCTCTTTATCACCAATTAGACCGTTATTATCTAGAAGCATAGTTAGTGCCCATGCTAATACTGGGTTAACAACCGCTGAACCGAAGATACAGATACCCGCTGCTTGAGAATCTTTTGAATCCTTAACCATTTGCATACCTGCTTCAAGTAGAGGTAGAGATACACCTACAAGCAGCGCAACACGCATCACTGGTGGCCATACAGCTACGTCCATTGGGAAACCAAGAATCGCAACAATAATACATAGAGAACCAAGCAAGATTGCGCCGCCAGGAATTGGACGTTTCGCGATTGCTGCTGGGATCATGTAAGTACCCCAAGAAGAAGTGATGTTACCACCACCAACAGCAGTTCCGACCATTTGGCGTACAGAACACATAGTCATTGTGTCATCAACATCCATCAGAACTTTTTCAGAACGTTTAGGGTAGTTCAGTTCTTGGAAGATACGGTGACCTAGGAAATCTGGCGACCACATTGCTACGGCAAGAATTGCGAATGGTAAAGAAGCAATGAAGTGTTCAACGTTTGGCAAGCCAAGCATCCAACCTTCAGAAGTAGAACCCCACCAGTAAACTGGGTTTAGGTTTGGAATGCCCATTTCAGTTTCGAATACGATATCGAAACCAGCACCTAGTGCTAATGCAATAGCAAGGCCTGTGAATGCACAAACTGGGATAGCCAACCAACGCTTGTTCACTTTTGCTAAGAAAGCGTAGATAGCAATCGTAATAGCAAGAACGATTAAACCAACATAACCCATGCTGCCCGCTTCAACAGTAGAAGATTGAAGACCAACCGCCCATGCTTGAATAGAGTTAATTTGGCTCATGGTGCCTGTTAGGCCTAAGAAAATGAGCAAGCCACCAGCGGTACCTTCAGAAGTCAGGTTAACCAGCTTGGAGCCGCCTTTTAGGAAACTTAGGATTAGACCGAAGACACCGATAAGGATTGCCAATGCAAGAGGGTGAGCACCAGCGAGAGCGATGGTACCAATAAGAGGAATCATTGGGCCGTGGTTACCGGCAAGGTTTGCTTTAGGGTTAAAGAAACCAGAAGCAAGAATACAGAATAGCAGTGCAGGAATAAGCATTTCTACACGAGCAACTTCAATTGCGAAGTCTTTACCTAGGTTTACGTGGTCCCAAGCTTGAGTTAGGCCATCAGCCCAAGACATCATTACTGCTGAATACATCGCGATGATACCGATGGTACCAGCAAGTGCAGGAACAAGGTCTTCAAGTTCGAAGCGGAAGTCACGACCTGGAAGGTTTAAACCGAAGCGGCGAGGCTTCATGATTTGAAGTTCGTGATCTAGATAATCTGAGCGGCTTTCAAATTCCGAAGCAGGACGATGTAGCTCTTTATAGCTTTTCTCTTCTACTTCAGAGTTCGCATTATTCACAACGTCTGACATAGATTCCTCATATTTTTATGTTAGTAATTCTAAAATTGAATTAAATAAGATCGCGTAATTGCGTTATTTCTTAGTTATAACTTATTAACATTATGTTGCACGGTTTTAATGTGCCTTATGCAGCTAAGTTAAAAGAAATGTTTGGCATTTTTAATGCCTTATTTTGTATTGAGGAGTCTAACAAGCTTACCCTTTAGGGTGATTGATCTTGATCACTTTATGAGTGTATGTGAAAGAAAGCTACAAAACGCAGCGATTCATTAACGTACCGTTGATAAAAAGTGTAATTTGTTTTCACAAATTGACGTTTTCCAATCTTCTTTGGGTCTCTCCCGTTATGGTATGAGCTGAATGCTTAAAGCCTACTGAGTTATTTCACTATTATTCGATTGTCATTCATTCTTTTTGAAATACCTACAATGTAATAACGTCAAACATAATTGTGATTGATGGTGAGAGGATGTGCTGAATGCTCTCGCTATATCTCTTCGACTGCGATGTTTCTAAGTTCACAAAACATGTTTTTCTTGTGAGGCATCAGGCTACGAGAATCTCATTTTGATTAACTTTATTTAAACAATGTAAGAGTGGTAATTACGACTTATTGATAGAACTCATTCATTAAATTGAGGTGAAAACGCTACCTTTTGCATAATAAGTCAGAGTGAATCGCTATTTATTCCAAATTATTAGGTTAATAATTTGTTGCATGTTATTCCGTGTGGTGCTAATTTGTATCGCATGAAAAGGTCGGAGTACCTTGCATTTTCACAAACTTGGGAGAGAAAGCGCATGAAAGATGTACCAGCGCTGGATATAAAGGATTTACACAAAACGTTTGGTCAAAATGAAGTTTTAAAGGGAATTTCACTTTCTGCGCATAAAGGCGATGTAGTCTCGATTATCGGATCTTCTGGGTCGGGCAAAAGTACTTTCCTTAGATGTATCAACCTTTTAGAGACTCCTACCGCAGGCGAAATTTGGGTTAATGGCGAATTAATTCAAATGAAAAACAACCGCCAAGGTGTTTCTGTTCCTGCCAATGAAAAACAAGTACAGCGAATCCGTTCTCGCCTGGCGATGGTTTTCCAGGGTTTCAATCTGTGGTCTCACCTGACCGTTCTCGAAAATGTTATCGAAGCGCCTGTTCACGTCTTAGGTGTACCTAAAGCACAAGCGATTGAAAATGCAGAATTACTACTGAAAAAAGTAGGCCTGTATGAGCGTAAAGATTACTACCCAGGGCACTTATCCGGCGGACAACAACAACGTGCTGCTATTGCGCGAGCGCTAGCGGTTGATCCTGAAGTTATGCTGTTTGATGAACCAACATCGGCACTAGACCCTGAGTTAGTCGGCGAAGTGCTTGGTGTAATGCGCGATCTAGCAGAAGAGGGCAGAACCATGCTTGTGGTAACACATGAAATGGCTTTTGCTCGTGACGTATCGAACCATGTGATGTTCTTACATCAAGGTCTAGTGGAAGAACAGGGCGATCCAGCTAAACTATTTACAGAACCTGAATCTGAGCGATTACAACAATTTATCTCTTCTATCTATTAATGTTCTAAACGTTAGATGGGCTTCTAGCAATAGAGCGCAGTAGATCAGAAGAAAATAGATAGCTTCTTAAAGACAAAGCAAAGCGTTCAGACGAATCAAGATTGAAATACCGTCGCTAAGGAAAATGGCGACGGTATGAACAATAAAACACAACAAGTAAGTTAATAAGCAACAACAAACACAATATTAAAATTAGCAAAACATAAAAACCTAAATCACAGGAGTAGGGATATGAAAAAGTGGTTATTAGTCGCGGCACTTGCTGCAACTGCTGCAACGGGCGTAGCTCAAGCAAAAGAATGGAAAACAGTACGTTTCGGTATTGAAGGTGCTTACCCTCCATTTAGCTGGACAGAAGCTGACGGTTCACTAAAAGGCTTCGATGTTGATATGGCTAACGCGCTTTGTACCGAAATGCAGGTGCAGTGTAAGATCGTCGCACAAGATTGGGATGGCATTATTCCTTCTCTACTTGCTCGTAAATATGATGCGATCATCGCGGCAATGTCTATCACGGAAGAGCGTAAGAAAAAGATCGATTTCACTGGTAAATACGCACTTATCCCAAACAAGTTCATCGCTAAAAAAGGTGCAGGTCTTAACTTCGATGATCTAAGTGGTCAAAAGATTGCTGTGCAACGTGCAACAACTCACGATAAGTACCTAACAGACAACTACGGCGACACAGTAGAAATCGTTCGTTACGGTTCATTCGATGAAGCTTACCTTGATCTAGCTAACGGTCGTGTTGCTGCTGTATTGGGTGATGCATCTGCTCTAGAAGAAGGTGTACTAAACAAAGCGGGTGGTGAAGACTACGAGTTTGTTGGTCCATCATTGACAGATCCTAAATGGTTCGGCGATGGTTTTGGTATTGCTCTACGTAAGCAAGACAAAGATCTGACTAAGCAATTAGATGCGGCAATCCTTTCACTACGTGAAAAAGGCATCTACCAAGATATCGCGGCTAAATACTTCAACTACGACGTATACGGTCAGTAATATCTAGCGTCAATTCTTAAGGGAGAGGTTCTCTTCTCCCTGTCTTACCAACTTTTTCGCAGTTCTGTTGGAATTCATTATGTTTGATTTACAAGGATATGAAGCTTCGATCCTGAAAGGGGCGGTGCTTACAATCGAAGTTGCCTTGCTGTCGCTAATTTTAGCTATGGTTCTTGGTATGCTAGGTGCCTTAGCAAAACTTGCGCCTTATCGCTGGGCTCGTGCTATCGCAACCCTCTACACAACCGTTATTCGAGGCATTCCTGACCTCGTCTTGATGATGTTGATTTTCTTTGGTGGACAAATCCTTTTAAACAACAGTTTGTATTCCATCAATGAGTGGCTAAATGAATGGTTCACATCAAGTGATCCTAACCACGAATGGACCGCTTACTTACCAGATTATATTGATGTCAGCCCATTTATAGCTGGTGTCTTAACCATTGGCTTCATCTTTGGCGCTTATATGGCTGAAACTTTCCGTGGTGCAATCATGGCTGTCGACAGCGGTGAGATGGAAGCGGCAAAGGCCTACGGTATGGGGCCCGTTTTAGCGTTTCGCCGTATTTTATTACCTCAAATGATTCGTCACGCACTGCCGGGTTTTGGTAACAACTGGTTGGTTCTACTTAAGACCACCGCGTTGGTTTCGATTATCGGTCTAGAAGACATGGTACGTGTTAGCGCGTTGGCTGCAGGTTCAACCAAAATGCCATTTACCTTCTATATGACAGTGGCGATTATCTTCTTATTTTTCACCAGTGTTTCGACGGGCTTGCTTAAGTTGGTTGAACGTAAATTCAGTATCCACGCGAGGTAGTTATGGACTTTTCATTGATAATTGAAAGCCTGCCGATTTACCTTAGTGGTTTATGGACAACGGCTTGGATGGTTTGCGTCGCTTTGATCATTGGCTTATGTGTAGCCATACCATTAGCTATTGCTCGTAACAGCCCAAATATGCTGATTAACGCTCCTGCTTGGTCGTTCATCTATTTCTTCCGTGGTACGCCATTATTGGTGCAGTTGTACCTGATTTACTACGGAATGGATCAGTTCTTCCCGGTAAAAGACACACTTTGGGAAAATGCATGGTTTTGTGCTTTGGTGGCATTCATTCTTAACACATCGGCTTATACTGCTGAAATCATCCGTGGTGCGATTAACGGTTTACCAAAAGGCGAAGTTGAAGCAGCAAAAGCATATGGCATGAGCACACCGAAGACATACCGCCGTATCATTCTGCCAAGTGCATTACGCCGAGCATTACCGGCTTACAGTAATGAAGTTATCTTTATGCTTCATGGCTCAGCGGTAGCAGGTATCGTAACCATTATGGATCTAACGGGTGCTGCCCGTTTGGTTAACTCACGTTACTACGCACCATTTGAATCGTTCCTAACGGCAGGCCTGTTCTACATGGGGTTAACGTTTATCATTATTGCGATTTTCAAATTCGCAGAGAAACGTTTCCTAGCTTACCTAAGACCACTTAGTTAATTTTCTGAGAAGTTAATTCTTTGATACAAAAACGGCGCTTTCATAGCGTCGTTTTTAATAGCATTAAACAAGTCGTGTGCTTTTGAATTCCACGAACTTTCGAGAAGCTACATCCCAACGAAATAGTTACCTTGCTTCAAATTAAACTCACGCATTCATGAGATTGATTGCTTTAGGTTTGGCGATAGATAGACTCATCGAAATTTTGTTCTTTGTGTTATCGCCCTATCACTTTTAGGATGCGGAGGTGGTAGCGGCGCTGAAAGTGCCAAACTGGTTCTGGTGTTAAGTGGCTCGTTCTATGTGTTGTTTTATTAGAGCTATCTTATATTGGTCTTAGCCCTGACCTCCGTGCTAGCTGGCTGACACGATGAACTAGAATTTAAAAGGTACCTGGGTGAGGTACCTTTTTTGTTAACTAGATAATAGAAACTATTGGTTAAGCCACGGCTTCAGCTTGTTGCTCTTTCTCAATAGCAATACTTTCACGATATTCAGCAGCTTCAGCTTTCATAGTCCAGTGAACCTCATTTAAACCTTGTTGCTCTACGGCTTGCTTCACTTCCGCTACTGTAGTTCTGAAGAACTCTTTACGTGGGTTAATCTTGTTAACTGACCGCTCGTTGAATTTTCTATGGAGTTCTTTCTCAAGGGTTGGAGCGTCATCGCTGTAAATCATTGCATGGACATCAAACGAGAAAGGAACTGATGCATCACCCAACTCTTTCACGCGATCCATTGGTTCCAAACGACGAGTCATACCAATCTTAAATACTTCTTCGCCGAAGCTACCTACGTTACTGATTATGTATACGTGGCCACGGCGCGTTTGTTGCGCCATTGATAGGGCGCGTTGACCTTTCTCTTCGGCTTCTTGTAATTTGCTTTCAAGTTCTGCAAGTTGAGCCTCAAACTCAGCTTTCTGTTCTTCGCTTGCTTGGCCTAGTTCAGCTCGTGCTTTTTCTAATGCTTTTTGCAGCATCTTTTCTTCTTTCTCTGCTTCCTTACGTGCTTTTTCCATTTCACGGATAGCACGCTCTTCTTCTCGAATCTGAGCTTTAATTTCGGCTTGTTCTTCTTTTTCTATCTTTCTAAGTTCGAATGCTGCAACTGCCCATTTTAATTCAGTTAAACGAGCATCTAGGTATTCTTGGTTAATGCGAGCATTTCGGAAAGGTGCACCGTTGTGGTTTACCAGTGCAAAAGCGTCAATGATTTCTTGTTGAATCTTTCCAAAATTGTCGTGCTTTGTTTTTGACAGGGCACTGTCTACTTTTCCGTTGAATGCATCGACAGCAAAATGGATTGCATAGGTCTTGCGGTGAGCTTCTACGTAATCACATGCACCAGCATAGTTATCTTTAACCATCTTTTTTACACGCTTACGTGCAGCTTTTAGCTCTTCGCCCGCTTCTTTGAAGCTGAACTCTTCAGCAAGGTCATCGAGAACGGATTGGTTAGGGACAATGTAATCGTCTTTGTAGCCTTCTATGGTGTTTTTCATCGCCTTAATCGCTGTTTCATAAGAGTCAGCTTTTGCTTTTGCCTCGTATGCATCACCAGCAATTTCTTTTGCATTGGCTTCTGCATAACTAATGACTTTGCTTGCCTCTTCACGAGCTTCTAACTTGATCTCTTCAGCTTTCTCTTTTGAATTGGCTAGCTTTACACGGGCTTCCGCTGTAATGTTTTTTGACTCAACCTTAGCTTCATCCAAAATTTTGATTCGTTCATCATTAGCCGACATTTTAATGTTTTGAGCTTCTCGTTTAGCTTCTGACACTTTTAGAATCGCTGACTCTTCAAGCTTTTCGGCTTTTTCGATGGTTCTTGCTACTTCAGCTTTAGATCGCTTAATTTTTTCCTCGGCATCATTTAATAGTTCATTGGCATGCGCTTCCATATCTGTGATAGGAGAGTACTTTTCGTTTAGTTTTGAGTTTTCTAGTTTCTGCTTGTTGCTCTCAATTTCTATTTTCCTAAGTAAATGCTCTGTTTCTTTTAATTTTGAATTAAGATTTTGTTGTGTTTTTTTGCTTTTTGAACGAGAAATGAGAAGCAAAACTAAGGGAAGAAAAAATATTATGAGAGCTATTATTACGTTTGTATCCATTACATTTACCTAGCCAATTTTAGTTATTTTAACGTTGCGCTTTGAGCCACTTCTGCGAGTGGTTTTGCACTGTTCATACTGAATAGAGTTATGCTTACGAAAGAACTGCAAGCACAACGAATTTGTTTTTAGCTCTACGCTTCAAGTTCTCCTTCAAAGAGGTGTTCTAAATTGAAGTGATCTCGCCAGTACTTTTGTTCTTCTAAGCTCATGTTATGTTCATTTGATGAATGCTACCCAGTTTACGGGATCGTTAAGGTGTTTCTGAAAGCAAGACTTCATACCAACTAATTCTGTAAACTGAGTCATGATTAACGTTTCCTTGTCTCGGTCACTACTTTTCCAACCACTTCAATATCACCGTCTTGTGTTTCGATGGTTGTTCCATTGAACTCGACCAATAGCTTACTTAGCAACCTCTGTACTTCGTTTACAGAATGGTGGCTATTAATAGGTAACTACTCAAACGTCGACCAAATCGGAGCATGGTCAGACGGTTTTTCAATGCCACGCAGTTCGTAGTCGATGCCTGCTTCAGTACATTTATCAGCAAGTTTCTGAGTCGCCAGTACCACGTCAATGCGTAAGCCGCGGTTGTCAACGAAACCTTTCGAGCGGTAATCAAACCATGAGTATTGGTCGTTCACTTCTGGATGTAGTAAACGGAAGCTGTCCACAAAACCCCAGTCCATCAATGTTTTCAACCATTCACGCTCTTCTGGTTGGAAAGAGCACTTGCCTGTTTTCAACCAACGTTTCGCGTTAGGCTCTCCGATGCCGATGTCTGCGTCGATAGGGCTGATGTTAATGTCGCCCATTACGATCACTTGTTCATCTTTGTTGTGGTAATCGTTCAGGTACGCCATTAAGTCTTTGTAGAACTGGCGTTTGTATGGGTATTTAGTCTCGTGCTTGATATTATCCCCTTGAGGGAAGTAGCCATTAAGCACGGTAACTTTTTCACCGTTTTCGTCTTCAAACGTCGCCATGATCATGCGCTTTTGATGGTCTTCATTGTCAGTAGGAAACCCTTTCTGCACAGAGATAGGTTCTTGCTTACACAACATTGCCACACCGTAGTGTGCTTTTTGGCCGTGGAAGTAAACCTTGTAGCCCATCGCTTCAACATCAGCGAGCGGGAAGGCTTCATCGTGTACTTTTATCTCTTGAAGACCAATCACGTCAGGTTGGTGTTTGTCGATAATTGCTTGCAGTTGGTGAAGGCGGGCTCTAAGGCCATTGATGTTGAAACTAATTACTTTCATTTGTTTTTATACCTCTCGGAAACCTTTGTCACTGCTTGTTCTAAAGGTTTTTTGATTTGGTTGATTTCATGGTTCATCGTATTTAACCATGCTTAATAATTTCTGTCGCCATTTTGTAGTGACTAAATGGCGACGTAAAATTGTTTGAATACGTACATTTACGCTGAGTCTACTGAGTTTTTAGTAAGTCTAAAAAGAAGGCGTATTCAAGTGCGTCTTCCTTCAATCGTTTAAATCGACCAGAAGCGCCGCCGTGACCAGCTTCCATATCGGTTTTGAACAGCAGTACATTGTTGTCTGTTTTCATTTCACGCAGTTTCGCCACCCACTTCATTGGTTCAAAGTACTGTACTTGTGAGTCATGCAGGCCTGTTGTTACTAACATGTTCGGGTAGCTTTGAACTTTCACATTGTCATATGGCGAGTAACCTAGCATGTAATCGTAGTAGGTTTTATCGTTGGGGTTGCCCCATTCGTCATATTCGTTTGTGGTTAGAGGAATTGATTCATCAAGCATGGTTGTTACCACGTCTACAAACGGAACGTGTGCACCAATACCACGGTACAGTTCTGGTGCTTGGTTGATGATTGCGCCCATCAATAGACCGCCAGCAGAACCACCAACGGCAAATACTTTATCTTTTGCGCCGTAGCCTTCTTCAACGAGCCCTTTGGTTACATCTATAAAGTCGTTGAACGTGTTTTGTTTGGTCAGTTTTTTGCCATCTTCATACCAAGGGCGACCAAGCATTTCTGAACCGCGGATATGTGCGATTGCATAAACAAAACCTCTATCCAGTAGGCTTAGGCGAGTTGAGCTGAAGGTCGGTTCAATAGTAGATCCGTAAGATCCGTAACCATATTGGTAGATTGGATTAGTGCCGTCTTTCTTGAACAAGTCTTTGCGATAAACCAAAGAGACAGGTACTTGCTTACCATCGCGAGCCGTAACCATGATTCGCTCTGATTGATAGTTACCTGCTTCGAAATCACCCAATACTGGTGTTTGCTTCTTGATTTCGGATTCACCTGTACTTAGGTCGAAATCATAGTAAGTACCCGGTGTGGTTAAGCTGCTGTAATAGATGCGAACCTTTGAGTTATCTAATTCATAGTTACTCGTTAGGTAAGCGGCAAAGGCGGTGTCGTTGAAGTCAAGTTGGAACTCGTTACCTGTAGATAGTTGGCGAACTTTCACGGTAGACAAGCCATTCTCACGTTGCTCATAAACAAGATGGTCATTAAACAACTCGAAATCGACAAGTTGAGTATTATCATTGGCTGGGATGACATCGACCCATTTTGAACGGTCATGCATGTCTTCGGTTTTGACTTTCATTAAGCGGAAGTTGACCGCTTGGTAGTTGGTGTAGATGTAGTACCAGTCACCCAGTTTAGCGATGCTGTACTCAATGCCCGTTTCCTTTGGGTAAAAAAGTTCTGCTTTCGCGTTTGGGTTGCTGGCATCGATGACTGAAACACCGCTGGTTTCTGTGCTCGAGTGCCAAATGTATACCTGTTGGCCATCTTTACTCTTACTTAAGCCAGTGTAGTAAGCTGTGTCGGTTTCTTCGTAAATCAACTCATCGTTTGTCTGAGGTGTGCCTAAGACATGGCGGAAAACTTGGTAACCCAATAGCGTTTGTGGATCTTTCTTGATGTAATAGAAGGCTTGGTTGTCGTTTTGCCAGGCAATTGAACTCGAGGCACCTTCAATTTCATCAGTTAGATATTCACCGGTCGTGAGGTCTTTAATCTTAATGGTGTAAACACGGCGGCTCAGCGTATCTTCGCCATAGGCCAACAAGTTTTCGTTTGGACTGATCGTCAAGCCGCCAATACTGAAGAATTCATGTTCTTTTGCCAGTGCGTTAACGTCTAAGATGACTTGCTTGTCTGTGCCTGCAAAGTCTTTTGCACGCAAGTGAACTTCGTATTCGTTGTCACCCGTGACTTCATTTGAATAGAAGTAGCTGCCTTTACGAACCGGTACCGAATTGTCGTCTTTCGCGATTCGGCCTTTGATCTCATCAAATAACTGTTCTTGTAATGCATTAGTGTGTTTCAACACGGTCTCTGCGTACTGATTTTCTTGCTCAAGGTGTTGCAAGATCTCTGGATCTTGGCGTTCGTCATCGCGCATCCAGTAATAATTATCGATTCGGGTGTCACCATGAATCGTCATTGCATGAGGGACTTTCTTAGCAACGGGGGCTTTGGTTTGCTGAGCGATAAGTTGCGATTGAGAGTACTGGTTCATGGTTGGTATTCCTTGATTGCTGCATCCGGCGACAAGCGTGACCGATACGGCTAATGTGGTTAGAACGAAACGCATCTTTATATCCTTAGTGTGTACCTTACTCGTTTTAATGCCAGCATCCTTTGTTGTGAGAGTTCTGGTACGTTGGTGTTCTTCCAGTGATGTTATTTATAATTAGATTCTGGATATGCACTTTCAGCGTAAGTGTCTGTTATTGTTTTTAAAAAATCAAAGTAATGTTAAATGAAATTGGTGGTAGACACTAGGCGAGGGTAAACGGGTAATAAAAAAGGGACACACTTTTCAGCATGTCCCTCAATTTGTGTAGTCAAGATTTGCGTTTTACTTTAAATAGCCAATGGCATTTCGTTTGAATGGTCAGGTTTACGATTAACCCAACGTAAACCAAGCATGGCGATGAATGACATTGCAATCATCAAGCAACCGAGTGGCAATTGGTCTTGAGCAGGAAAGAACGATGCTAATAGTGTTGCGATGCCTGCACCTAGGTTCTGCATGCCACCGAGGATCGCGCCCCCCGTACCTGCGTGGAATGGGAATGGCGAAAGCGCTCCCGTTGTTGCTGCTGGAAATAAGATACCAGCGCCTAAGAAGTAAATGGTTGCACCGCCAATCAAAGTTAATGCTGTTGTTTGACCGAATAGACCCGGTATCAACACCACTGTTGAGCCTGCCAAGATAGCAACTAGACCAACATTCAGTACGCGGCGCTCACTACGACGTTGTGCGATGTAACTAGATAGGCCTGCACCTACTAAGTAACCGGGAATGGGTAAGACAAACAACAAGCTTACTGTAGTCGCAGGTAAGCCAAGTACGCCGCCAAGCAGCACGCCTGCCGCTGCTTCGAATACGGCTACGCCAGCAAAGGTTGCGACCAATACCAATAAGAAACCTTGGAAACGTTTGTCAGACAGAACGAATTTGTAACTGTTGGCAACCGATTCATGTTTGCGTCGTTCTTTCGGCAGCGTTTCCATCATGCTTGTCATCATGGTGATTACAACAGCGATACCAAACAGCGCAAGGAATAAGTAGCTAGAACGCCAGCCGAAAGCTTCTGTTAGGTAACCACCCAATACAGGAGCCATCAATGGTGAGAAAATGACACACATGCTTATCAAGCTGTTTGCACGGTGCAGTTCAGCGCCTTCAAAACAGTCACGAGTTAATGTACGAGACATCGCACCACCACAACCGATACCTAAACCTTGGATAAAACTACCCGCTAAAAACCATTCATATTCATGAGCGAACAATGCTACTAAAGTACCGATGATATAGATGATCAAACCGACAACGATGATCGGTTTACGACCTAGGCGATCAGAAAGCGGGCCGTAGGCAAATTGTGACAGACCGTAAGGGATTAGGTAACACGCCATCACAGCTTGAAGTGAAGACGCAGAAACCAAGAACTCACCCGCCATATGACCGATAGAAGGCACGTACATCGTTTGAGTCATTTGACCTACGGCTGTCAGAATAGCGATTAAAAAGGTAAGTTTCGCTAATGGAAATGAGGCGGACATTTGCGTATCTCTCCAAAAATTAAGACGTAAAAAATCTTAGCGCTCCATTGAGGAGAGCCAAACAAATAAAGTATTCAGGGAATCTAGGCGCGAGATATTAGAGCTTGAATAGCGACTTAGCAATCAAAAAGTGTGAAGTTGATCAAGATAAAAATCTATAACTTGGATTAGAAAAACTAATCTAAATTTATTGCGATTTAGAAATAAAAGGGGAGAGTCGGCTTCCTTGAAATATCGATGCGATGGTTATGCTTAAAGTGCTAAGTCAATAGTCACATAACCCATGGTTGTATGAGCATATTATTTGAAGTCGCATAAACAAAAGACAAATGACACGGCTTATTAACATTTATATAAACTTTCGTTTTATATGGGGGCAATTTGTGCTGTAATTATCCGCTAAGCTATTCGTCAAACTTATTTACATTGTGTTATTCAATTCATATCAATGTGGTAGTTACGGTTATGGAAGTCTTTTGGCTTAAATAAGGATATTAAATGCGCTCACTATCAGTACAGTGGAAAATCACCCTGCTTGCAGGCTGCTGTCTAATCATTACTTCACTGTCTCTTATTGGTTTCTCGATCTACAACGCGACGAGTAATCAACAAGTCATAAAATCTCAAAGTTCAGAATCGGTTATTAATAAAACCCAGCAGTTGTTAGCGTCTGTTTCTCAGTTGAATGCTCAAGAAACCCAACGCTATGTAGACGAAGCTGTTTATCGCGCAGAGATGTTAGCGGCCAGTGCTCAGTTTCTAAAAAACAATGCAGACGAAAACTTTACGCCAAGTGAAGAGCTTCGTACCGCATTAGATGAAATGGTTCGTCGCTCAGTTTTGAATTTTGATTCTATTCAAGGGGCGTATTTAGTCTTCCAGCCTGATTTACTTGATGGTGAAGATGCTAATTATGTCGATGCTGACTATGTTGGATCCAATGAAAAAGGTCGTTTTGCTCCTTATTGGAAGGTGGCAGATAATGGCGAAAATGTTCTAGCGAACGTTCTGTCAGAACCTATCTTGAGCGATGATAGCAATAGCGAACGCTTTTATTGTCCTTTGTCTTCAGGGCAAACGTGTATTAGTACCCCACGAGTCGTGAATAGTGGTGGAACTGCATTACTTACCTCTTCAATTTCGGTACCTATCTTAGTTGACGACGTTGCTATTGGTTTTTTGGGTATTGACCTAAGGCTAGATGGCTTGACCAATGTTGTAACTCAATCTGATCAAAGCTTGTTTGACGGTGTAGGTGCCGTGTATGTGGTTAGCTTAGACGGATCGGTTATTGCTTCAGATGACTCAAGTATTGCGGTTGGTTCAAGCTTCCAAAGTGACAATACAAACAGCGATTTGATGACCGACTTTATCTTTGGTGGTGAAGTGACGACCCAGTGGAGTGAGAATGGTGAGTGGTTACTCGCATTTGCTCCTGTTACCGCGGCAAACCAAACTTGGGGCGTGCTGTTTGAGATCCCGCGTGAGAGTGTGATTGCCGATGCTAACCGATTGGATTCAATCATTAGTACTAAAGTAAGCGAAGGTATCCAAACGGAAGTCATTGCTGGCGTCATCTTTATTCTTTTTGGTTTAGCTATTATCGCGTTTGCTTCATTGTCTATTGTTAAGCCTATCCGACAGGTAGTCGAAAGGCTCAATGATATTGCTTCTGGTGAGGGGGACCTTACTCAGCGTTTAGAAGTGAAGTCTCAAGACGAAATAGGTCAGTTATCGCAAGGGTTTAACCTATTCTTAGACAAGCTTCAGCACACGATTAAAGAAGTGATTCAAACCACTGAACAAGTAGCGAGTACAACCAGTCAAGCTAAGGCATCGGCTTCAAGCACTCGAGAAAGCAGTGAGTCTCAATTTAAAGAAGTCGATCTTGTGGCAACAGCCGCAGAAGAGATGACTCAGACTGCCGGCTTAGTGGTACAAAATGCAGAAGTTGCAGTTGATGCTGCTTGTGAAGCGAACCGTTCTGCTCGACAAGGGCAACAAGTCATCGAACTCTCAGCTGGAGAAATGAGAAAGCTGGTGGAACGTATGTCGAGCGCTGTTCCTATTGTTGAAGAGTTAGCTAAAAATAACGGTAACATCACCGAAATCTTAAGTGTTATTGAAGGGATCTCTGAGCAAACCAACTTACTAGCATTGAATGCGGCGATTGAAGCGGCGAGGGCGGGTGAGCAAGGGCGAGGTTTTGCTGTTGTAGCTGATGAGGTAAGAAACTTAGCAAGTCGTACGCAATCATCGGTTGGTGAAATCAGAGCGGTGATCGACAAGGTTCATGCTGGAACTCAAGATGTTGTCGAAGCGATACAAGAAGGTAATATCTTAGCCAACGATACTGCGTTACATGTTCAAAATGCAGTTGAAGATCTTGGTTCGATTTTTACTTCAATTGAAGAGATCAGCGATATGAATAGCCAGATCGTGAGAGCAGCTGAAGAGCAGCAATCGGTTTCCGGTGAAGTGAATCAAAGTGTGGTTAACATTCGCGACTTAAGTGCGAAGATTTTGGAACAAGCTGCAGCTTCTGAGCAAGTGGGCAGCGAAATCGAGCAACTGTCTCAACAGCAACAGAAATTGGTGAATCAGTTCAAGGTCTAGTAGTTCAAGGCCTAGATGGTCACGGTTTAGCTATTTAAGTTTAGTTAACGGTTGAATCGAAAAAGGGACAAATGAAGATTTCATTTGTCCCTTTTCTGTTTTTCTAAGGTTATTAGGTTGTTTGGCTATTAGATTCTAGGGTTCGATGATATCCCCCGAAAACCGATTAACCAAGTTAGTCTTCGATAAACCAGTAACCTTTGTTTACCAATTCAGTCACGACAGTGACACCTGAAGGAGTAAGATTTGTTGCTGAGTTAATCAACGTGTCATCACACAGTACGTTAAGTAGCGATGAATCAGCCTGTTCAACTTTAACGACTTCACCATTGATGTAAGCCGTGTTGCTTTCATTCTCATGATATAGCGCTTTTAAGCCCGATACTCGACAGATCTCGCCTTCTGACTCTAAGTGCTGAGCGATCTCTTCTTCTGTCCATAATGGCTCAGGAGCGACGATATCAAGCTGGTGGCGTGATTGGCTTAGTAAACATCCCATGAATTCGCTGATGGTTTCAGGTTGCTCTAATGCAGATTTCAACATGTCAGTTAGATTGCTTAAATCCGATGAACGAATCTTGCCGTAACCATCTTGCGTTTTGAACTCTGGATCGTGCAGATGAACGTCACCCATATCATGAGCAAGTACAAAGTCGGCGAAGTTGCTGATCAGCTCTTGCTCTTTAGGAGAGCGGTAGCCAATGGAGTAGCTCATTGACGGTTCTAAGGTGTTGCCTTCATGTGGGAAGCCCGGTGGGATATAGAGAATATCGCCTGGCTCTAAGGTTTCATCAATGATTGGCTCAAAGCCTTCTATTTGACGAAGTGCAGAAGCTTGGACTGTCTCTTTGTATTGGCCAACATCTTTCGCGCCAACCTTCCATTGTCGTTTACCTTGACCTTGAATGATGAATACATCGTATTGATCAATATGTGGGCCTACGCCACCTTCTGGTGCTGAGTAGCAGATCATTAGATCGTCGAATAACCAGTTTGGTAACGTTTGGAACGCTTCAGTTAGCTGATTTGCACCTTGGTGCCAGTGGTTCGCCGCTTGAACGATCAATTGCCAATGTGTTTCAGTTAGCTCGCCAAATTTCTCTTCGGAGAATGGACCATGTTCTGCAGTCCATTGGTTGTCGAGGTTAGAGACAAAGCGAGAATCCACTTCTTCTTCCATCGATAAACCAGCAAGTTCTTCCGGCGAAATTGGGTCGACGAAGTTTTGGAAGCCACCTTTTAAGATGGTTGGTTTTTTATGCCAGTAGTTTTCAAGAAACTCGGGCATAGAAAAGCTAAGTTGGTACATGTGAATCCTGTATGTTTTTATGCTAGATGCTAGATGCTAGTTTGGCTTGTAAATCTTGTTGGACAATCTTAATTGCTTCTAACGCTACTTTTGGGTCGATTTCGTTGCTTTCGAGTAGATAGATCAGGTCGACAGCTAACTTAACTTCTTCTGGCGCATTATCCAGTGGTGATGATGGGTTATCAGTGTTCATTTCGCTTAGGGTTCTCTAAGTTAATCAGTCTCTCAATATTTTTCATTGAGTCTTCACAGCGTTCTAATCGTTCTTTTGCTAATTGCCAAGCCTCATCCGCTTTTTTCTTACTGTGGCGAGGCGCAGAATCAAACGCTAACTTTCGTACTCGTACTAAATCGATTAATCGCTTTTGCCAATCTTGGTGCTGAGCGAGTTCGTTGTATAGGTCGTTAAGGCTTTTTTCTGACTTACTTTTTCTATCTAGGCGTAAATCATGGTTGGCAAGCTCTCTTTGGATTGCCGCTATCTGGTTAGTTAGTTTTTCCGTCAGGTAGTTGGCCCGAGATGCTGTGAGTTGATTTGTCGCTTGTTCGCGCAATACGGTGTGATAAGTGGTCTGAGCTTCGAGCGCATAAGGAAGCAAAATAAATGCCCTAGACTTGAATAGAGTCCGGTCGAACAAGGCTTGATGATAAGCGCCGCGTGCTTTATCAACCTGAGAGCAATGACCAACCAAGGTATCAATGACGCTTTTTAGCTTTGAAAATTGATTCATTTCGCTTCCCATTGGCTGGTGGCTATAAGTTTACAAACCACGCTTCGTAGGCCAGTTTAATCGCAAGGACACTTACAACCGTCACAAAGACAGGTCGTATAAATGTAGCACCAAAGCGAATAGCAGAATGTGCTCCAACAAATGCACCAGCCATCAAACAAAGCCCCATGGTTAAACCTAGAACCCAATCAATATGACCAAGAATCGCAAAGGTCACCAAAGACGTAAAGTTACTGGTAAAGTTCATGGCTTTAGATAGACCAGAAGCAAGCAAGATATTGAGACGATAAAGTGCCATAGAGCTTACCGTCCAAAACGCGCCGGTTCCTGGACCGGCAACACCATCATAAAAGCCAAGAATAAAGCCTTGATATTTTTGTTTTCTCTTAAGTACCGGGCATGGTTTAGGAGACACATCATGGCTCACGTCTGGAGTCTTATGAAAAATGGTATAGACAGCAGCGGCAAGAATAACTAATGGCAATACCTTCTCTAACCACTCTGTGCTGATGGCATCAACAGTCAGGGTGCCGATTGTTGCACCTATTAATGTCGATATGAATGCATTGGTCCAACATTCAGGTTTGAACAGTTTCTTACGATAGTAAGTAAAAGCGGCAGTTGATGAGGCAAACGTTGCGGCCAGCTTATTAGTTCCGAGTGCAATGTGTGGCGGTAAACCAAGCGATAGCAAAGCTGGGACGGTTAACATCCCTCCGCCACCGGCGACAGCATCAATAAAGCCTGCTGCAAATGCAACCAAGGCAAGTATGACCAACATGGTTGGCTCAATCATTTCCATAAATAGCAAGTGTTCTCGTTGTCGGCTGTTAGGGCAGCCACATGAAGAATCGATGGATTAGTCATGTTGTGAATGCAAGGGCCTAGCGATGACAGGCCCATAACTACCTTGAGGGCAGTAAAATTAGTATTTTATTGTTCTTTTAAAAGGTGGTAGCGAATCGAGTAGGGATTTCCCGTATCGCTTCGTGACTATGCGTCTATCAAGGATCGTGACTCTACCAGAATCTCGTTCTTTACGCAGCAATCTACCCACAGATTGAATAAGCTTTTTACTCGCTTCTGGAACAGTAATCTGCATAAAAGGATTACCGCCGCGTGATTCAATATATTCTGAATGTGCTCGCTCTACAGGAGAGGTAGGAACACCAAAAGGAATCTTGGTAATAACGAGGTTTTCAAGAAGCTCACCAGGCAGATCAAGACCTTCAGAGAAGCTACCCGTTCCAAAAAGGACGCTGGTTTTACCCTGGTCTATCAGCTTTTTATGTTTTTTTAGGATTTCGGTTCGTGAAGTATCACCTTGAACCTGCAATGCCCACGACTTTTTAACGAAATCTGTTGCTAAAGCTTCTGCAACTTGATTCATTTGCCAGTAAGAAGAGAATAAAACGAGATTGGCTTTGTTGTCTTCTATTACCTTAGGCAATATTTCGATAAGATATTCAGTAAACTGAGGTGCTTGTGGTTCGTACTTCATTGCTGGAACAATCAGCTCAGCTTGGTTCTGATAATCAAACGGCGATGCCAAAGCCAGAAATTGTACTCCATTTTCGGCTTTTTGACTGATACCAGCTTGATGACAGAAAAAGTTGAAGGAGTTGAGTGCTCTCATTGTCGCTGAAACTAACACAGCTCCAACACAACGGCTCCAGATCTGCTGATCCAGTTGCCAACCCACTTCCAATGGCGAAACATTTACAACAAAATCGCCTTCACTTTCTTTATTCAGTTCAAGCCAACGCGCCAAAGGTGCACCTTTTTCTCTCTTAGGTTCAGCCATTAAGCGCCAAACCTGAGCAAGGTTTTCTGTCCTTTGTATATAGAAGCCAATTTCGGCGAGCGCAGGCTCTGCAAGTTTGGCAGAAAGCTCTCCGTCTTTAACTCGCTCTGCAATCAGGTCGGCAATTTTTGCAACGGCTTGACTCACTTTTTGTGTGAGTTGCTTGAGATCTTTAGATTCATTCTCTAGCCACTCAGGCAAGTCGCCATGTTCGAAGCGATACAAACCATCTTCAAAGTGGCTAGCGTCAAACTGTTTGCTCATTTGAGTAAGAGTAGGGATCAGTTGTTGCACTGAGTCTTGCAACTCATTTCTAAATCGATGAACGCGCTTTTCGTCTGCCAACCCCGAAAGCTTAGTGATCGATTGATTCAAACGTTCTAACCAAGAGGCGGCACCTTTTAAGCTTGCGGCAGCAGAGGAATGATCTCTGGCTACATGCGGTAAGTGGTGAGCCTCATCGAATATATAGATGCTATTTTCTGGCTCGGGCAGTATCACGCCGCCACCAAGGTCTGCATCAGCCATCACTAAACTGTGATTGGCGATAATCACGTCTGCTTTATCTAGCTCTGAGCGAGCTTTTTGGAAAGGGCAGTCTCTATGCGTAGGCATACTGTTATTACAGCTATGCTTATCACTGACAATCATCTGCCAAATCATATTGTCGATTGGTTTAGGCCATGAGTCACGGTCGCCATCCCACTTACCTTGAGCCAAACTACGATACATGGTCTGAAGTTGTTCAATGTCTTTCTTCTTTGGCTTAGATTCGAACATAGCCATTTGTCCACCATCAACACCACAAGCCGCTGCTAATTTCTCTGAGCAACAATAGCGCTGTCTACCTTTCGCTAATATAAAAGAGAACTCTCTGTCGGTAAGTCTTCTATATAGAGGGAGATCTTTATTGATGAGCTGTTCTTGTAGCGCGACGGTTGCGGTCGAAATGATGATTTTTCGATTATTTAAAACCGCAACGGGAATAGTTGCCATTAAATAAGCTAGAGATTTTCCGATCCCTGTCCCCGCTTCAGCAACAATTATGCGATTACTTTTGTGGTATTGACCACAAAGTGTTTTCGCGATCTCGGCAACTAGATAGTTTTGTGCACGTCGAGGTACAAAGTTATCCAACTGATCTTGGAGGTTTTGATAACTGGTGCGAATAGAATTTTGAATTTTAGTAGTTAGCATACTGTGACCTACGTAACGGAGCGAGGATAGTAGCACATATCACTAGTCGGTACATTTACGGCAAAATAGCTTGCTTTTGAATCAAAGGTAGATCTCGTTCACAAAAAAAAACTGAACCATCAGGAACTTAACGATTTTATTTATCTTGTGAAATATACATATCAAAAAAGACTGACCTACAGGTGTTAAATTCTATTTTAAGGTTGCCTTTAGTGTTTTTATTGGTTTTATATTCTGTTTTGGTGTTTTTTATAGTTATTATATTTCCTGATAAAACTAAGGATAAGCTGCTCGTAAAATGATGAAAAAAAATGTAAGTGTTTGATTTTGAATTGTTTGTGTTTTTTTTAGGTGTATTTTTAGTTTATTTGACACGCAGGATAATCTTTTGCAATCTAGACCTCGAAATTTAGTGACGGTGATTAACCAACAAAGAGTGGTAATGACCAGTCATAAAAATAAAAGGGAACCGGGCAAGGATCTCCCATTCTTAGAAAAGGCAGTGGATTTATTATGAAAAAGACTCTATTAGCGCTAGCAGTAATGACTGCAGCAGGTTCAGCAAACGCAGCTATCGAAATTTACAACCAAGATGGCGTATCTGTTGATCTTAAAGGCGACATTGAAGTTGTTTACAGCAACGAATTCGAAAAAGGTTCTTCGATGGAACAAAAAATCGAAGATGCGGACTTCGGCTTCGATGTAAAATATATGGTGAACGATGAGTGGAAAGTTGGCGCTTACTGGGAATTTAACGGTTCTACTAACGCAAACGCTGAAAACACTAAAAACGGCGATACATACGTAGCGGCATACCACAATACTTTTGGTTCAATCAAGTTTGGTCGCCTATGTACTGCTGTTGATGATCTAGGTATCGGTAGCGATGAAGCATTTGGTATTTCTACGCTTCTAGACAACGAAACTAAAGAATGTGCTGACGAAGCTGTTCGTTACGATTTCGATAATGGTGATCTTTACGCTACGCTAGGTTACGTTCAAGATAAAGTTGACGGTTCTAATAACGCAGAAGCTGAAGGTTCTAACGTAGAATATATTGATGCTCGTATCGGCTACCGTTTGACTGATTTCGATATCTCAGCATTTGTGGCTAACCTTAACGCTGAGGGCGCAGACGCTGATCACCAAGGTTACGGTGCTGAGCTAGTATACTCTGGTATTGAAAACGTATACCTATCTACAGCATATTACGGTGTAGCTTCTGACGCTGACAACGATGACAATTCTGTGATTGCATTTGCTGCTGGTTACACTATGGGTCTTTGGGGTTTCAACGCTGGTTACTCAATTGGTGACCACGACGTAGACGTTAAAGACGAAGACCGTTGGTTTGTTAACTCAACTTACGCAATCGCACCAAACACTAAAGTATATGCAGAAGTGGGTGGTATCGATTCAGACAACACTGATTACAAAACAGACTCTGGTCTAGCTATTGGTGTTGAAGCATCATTCTAATTGACATCTTAGTCGATTCTTAGTAAAAGCCACCTTAGGGTGGCTTTTTTGTTAGAATAAATAACAGTTTATTAGATTTTAAAGGGAGATGCGGTGATGAAAGTATGGTTAGTTTTGGGCTTATTTACTACGCTTGTAGGCAGTGTAAGTGCTGCGACTTTAACTCCGCAGAAAGGGGTGTCAATTTTATTCATTAATGGACAACAAGCTGAAAGCAAAATCAGTGAGAATCAAATCAATGAGGGTTTTAACCAAGTCGTTGTTCGTTTTGATAAAAAGTTTGGTAATAGTGGAGTCTACTCTTCGGCACCTTATATATTGAGCTTTGATGTTACTGGTGATGGAGTGAAAATTAAGTCCCCAAAAGCACGTAGTTATATTGAAGCAGAGAAGGTCTTCGAAAGTGGAACTCCTTCATGGAATGTTATGCAAGATGAAGTGGCAATCAAATATCAACAGGATATCATTGAGCGTAAACCTGGTTTTGTACCTTTTGGCGGGCTAGACTCCCGGTTGGTTGAGTATAATGAAAGTAATGCGATCTACTTCAAGGATGGTGTGTTGCTTGATAAACCGGCCGACGCCGTGGTTTTAGTTCCTGTGGCAACAAGAATGGTTGTAGAAAATGAAGCTAAAGCTCAAACGAAAACTGCGTCAACAGAAGCTCAAAGTGTCGAGCAATTGAAAGCTTGGTATCTAAAATCTTCTAAAAAAGAGCGCAAAGAATTCCGTAAATGGATGATTGACCAAGAGTAATCATCCTTCAGGTACAAAAAAGCGAGACTAAATAACTGTCTCGCTTTTGTTAAATTGCTATGAGTTAAATCTCTTTCCACTCCCCAGGCTGAAGCTCACCGACATTCATGTTGCCCATTGAATAGCGAATAAGTCGCAGGGTAGGGAAGCCGATGTTTGCCGTCATTCGTCTGACCTGACGGTTGCGCCCCTCGATAATTGTGATAGCTAACCAAGTTGTCGGTATCGCGGCTCTGAAGCGTACTGGGGGGGTTCTTTCCCACACAACAGGTTCAGACATCACTTCAACCTGAGCAGGCCGTGTCATGCCGTCTTTTAGCTCCACGCCTTTTCTCAATTTATCTAAATCTTCCTCAGAAGGTGCGCCTTCAACCTGTACCCAGTAAGTTTTTGGTGATTTTGAGTTTGGTTGAGTCAATTTGGCTTGGAAGATGCCATCATTGGTCAAGACCATTAACCCTTCACTGTCGCGATCAAGTCGACCCGCCGCGTAAACATCTTTAACAGGAATAAAGTCTGCGAGTGTTTTCCTGCCTTCGCCATCAGTGAACTGGCTGAGAGTATCGAAAGGCTTGTTGAACAAAATCACTTTGCGATCTTCAAGTGATACCCTGGGCTTTGCGTTAGTAGGTTTACCTTTGTAACGGTGTTTACTTGAGTGAGGTTTCTTGTGCGAATTGCCAGTGCTATTTTTATCACTGCCTCGGTTCTGCCTATTACCGCTTTGTTTTAATATTCCTTCAGAACGAGCTGGTTTGTCTGAGCGAGATGCGCTGCGTGAGCGAGTAGACATGTTAACTACCTTGCAAAAATGTAAACGAAGTGTGCTGAAAAGTTTTCACTGAAACGGAATTGAGCTATCATTTGCGCGCCTAAAAGACACAAAATAGAACAAGTTGATGGACTCTTAAGCCTGATTTGTTTAATTATACTTTCGTGTTTTATTATAACTGGCTCTTTTATTAAAACAATGCACTCACGGATTTGGTTCATGCTGTCATCAAGATTGCATGAAAAATAAGATAGAGTACGACTTTCGAGTAAGCAGTTTTCACTCTTTGAGTGGCTTACTGGTCAATTTATAACATGCTCACTACTTTATATGAGCTTGTAAGAACTATAGGGAAATTTCATGCCTACTGAAAAACCAACGATCATCTATACCATTACAGACGAAGCTCCGGCGCTAGCAACTTACTCTCTGCTGCCAATCATTCAATCTTTTACAGCTTCTTCTGGTATTAACGTTGATACTCGCGACATTTCACTTGCAGGGCGTATTATTGCCAACTTCCCTGACTATTTGAACGAAGAGCAACGTATTGGTGATGCATTAGCAGAACTAGGTGAATTGGCTAAGACACCAGAAGCGAACATTATCAAGCTTCCAAACATCTCGGCATCTGTACCTCAGCTTCAAGCAACGATCAAAGAGCTACAGTCAAAAGGTTACGCACTTCCTAATTATCCAGAAGAAGCAAACACTGACGAAGAGAAAGCCGTTAAAGCGACTTACGATAAAATCAAAGGTAGTGCAGTAAACCCTGTGCTGCGTGAAGGTAACTCGGATCGCCGTGCTCCACTTTCTGTTAAGAACTATGCGAAGAAGAACCCACACTCAATGGGCGCATGGTCTGCAGATTCTAAGTCGCACGTTTCAAGCATGGATGACAAAGACTTCTTCGGTAGTGAAAAGTCAGTAACGATTGAAGGTGCTACAGAAGTGAGCATCGAATTCGTTGGCAAAGATGGTGCGAAGAAAACACTGAAGCCAGCTTTTGCACTGCAAGATAAAGAGATCATTGATGCGTCAGTGATGAATAAAGCTGCTTTGGTTGCGTTCTTTGAGAAAGAAATCGCATCGGCTAAAGAGCAAGGCGTGCTGCTTTCACTTCACATGAAAGCAACGATGATGAAAGTGTCTGACCCAGTGATTTTTGGCCATGCGGTTAAAGTTTACTACAAAGACGTATTCGCTAAGCACGGTCAACTGTTCAACGAGTTAGGTGTTGATGTAAATAACGGCATTGGCGATGTATACGCAAAAATCGCTGCACTTCCTCAAGAGCAAAAACAAGCAATCGAAGCTGACCTACAAGCAGTATACGAAACTCAGCCTCCACTAGCGATGGTTGATTCGGACCGTGGTATTACTAACCTACACGTTCCAAGTGACATCATTGTTGATGCATCGATGCCTGCAATGCTACGTTCTTCAGGTCAAATGTGGGATCCAGAAGGTAAGCAAAAAGACACGAAAGCAATGATTCCAGATCGTAGCTACGCGAGCATCTACCAAGCGGTTATTGATTTCTGTAAAGAGAACGGTGCTTTCGACCCTACAACGATGGGCAGTGTACCAAACGTTGGCCTAATGGCTCAAAAAGCTGAAGAGTACGGTTCTCACGATAAGACTTTCATCCTTGAAGCAGCTGGTCAGGTTCAAGTTGTAGACGCTTCAGGTTCAGTGCTTCTTGAGCAAGACGTAGAGGAAGGTGATATCTTCCGTATGTGTCAGGTTAAAGATGCACCAATTCAAGATTGGGTTAAGCTAGCGGTTACTCGTGCTCGTGCATCGGGTGTTCCTGCGGTGTTTTGGCTAGACGCTTCTCGCGCACATGACGCTCAACTTATTGAGAAAGTAGAAGCTTACCTTCCTGAATACGATACTGATGGTCTTGAAATTAAGATCCTTGCTCCACTTGAAGCAACTCAATACTCACTGGTTCGTATCAAAGAAGGTCTAGATACTATTTCGGTTACAGGTAACGTATTACGTGATTACCTAACAGATTTGTTCCCAATTCTAGAGCTTGGTACATCAGCTAAAATGTTATCGATTGTTCCGCTAATGAACGGTGGCGGTCTGTTTGAAACAGGTGCTGGCGGTTCTGCTCCTAAGCACGTGCAACAAGTAGAGAAAGAAAACCATCTACGTTGGGATTCTTTAGGTGAATTCTTGGCATTAGCGGCATCTCTAGAGCACCTAAACGTAGTCACTGGCAATGCTAAGGCACAAGTTCTCGCTGACGCGCTTGATAAAGCGACGGGTGAGTTCCTAGATAAAAACAAATCTCCTTCACGTCGAGTTGGTGAGCTTGATAACCGTGGTAGCCATTACTACCTAGCAGTATACTGGGCTAAAGCGCTTGCTGAGCAAACGGTTGACGCTGACCTTGCTGCTGAGTTTGCAGGTGTGGCAAGTCAATTGGCTGAAAGTGAAGAAGCTATCGTTGCTGAGCTAAACAATGCTCAAGGTCCAGCAGGTGATTTAGGTGGTTATTACCTACTTGATGATGCATTGGTTTCATCACTAATGCGCCCAAGTTCAACACTGAACGCATTCATTGACGCATAGTGATTAGACTCACCGTTAGCAAATTATGGTCATGATTTACTAACGAGTTGCTTGGTCTGACAGTCAGTCATAGACCAAGACAAAAAGAAAGACGCTTTAACGATAACGTTAAAGCGTCTTTTTTTTATTCATAATGCTTTCCTAGACCTACCTTGGGGGCAAACATCCTCGATCGAATCTATTGTGAGCAACGTTATAGCTTCTAGATCGAAAAACCGCTCATTTAATCCTGTATTAAAGGTATCAAATGAGCGGTTTCAATATTCTGCTTACCTGTCAGCCGTTAATTAAGACTGATGGAGGTTACATGATTTGGCAATCGCCTATTTAGCGGCGCTGCCTTCGACAGGAACAACGGAACTAGCATGGGAGCCTTTAGGTCCACTTTCTACTTCATAGTCGACTTGCTGACCCGCTTTTAAGGTTCGATAACCATCCATCTGTATTGTGGAATAGTGCGCAAAAATATCGCCGTCTTCACCTTCTGGACAAATAAAGCCAAACCCTTTGGCATTGTTAAACCATTTTACTGTACCTGTAGCCATGCTATACATCCCTCATGCATTTTGTTACTAACGTTGTTATATCAATTGTTGTAAGTGCGATTGATATCATTCCTACCAACTAAAGAATTTCAGCTGATAGCTTGAATCTCATACATTGCTTACGGAAATTAACGCTACCCTGCGTAATTATTCCTTATTGTTCATTCTTAACGCGTATTACTCGGTTTTAAATCTTGTTATAAAGTTGTATCAGAAAACCTTTTAGCTCCAATGTAGCTAATGATTGAGCGCAGTCAATAGTAAATTGGTATAAAAGTGATCAATTTTAATAACAAATCACATTCGAGATTAACTGCAAACTATTAACTAAATAGTAACTTAGCGGTAATCTTATCGTTAGCATCAATAGTTATGGTGTCTTTTTAATCAATCACATATGTTAATCTTGTTAATAGAGATCTTTTATTTGCAGCGATGGAAATGGTGGATTAGGCTCAGTATAGAGGAATATTTTTTGGTACTGTTTCTCGGTGCAGTTTCTTAGTACACCGTAATGCGTGAATGTGGTAAATTTGAATGGCGTAACACTCACGACTTCCGAAAAATAACTCTTAGCAAAGCGATATGAGCAAAAACTTTGAATGGGCATCTCCAGGCTCAGATTTACTGGAGAAAGAAGAGACAAAAGTAAAGCCACCGGCGATGTATAACGTTGTATTGAATAACGATGACTATACGCCTATGGACTTTGTAATCGAGATCCTAGAGCGATTCTTCTCACTAGATATCGAACAAGCAACGGAAGTGATGCTCAAGGTTCATTATGAAGGTAAAGCTATATGCGGCACATACAGTGCTGAAATAGCGGAAACAAAGGTAGCGCAAGTAAAGATGTACTCAAAGGAAAATGAGCATCCGCTACTATGTACAATGGAGCAAGTATAAATTGCTCGAACAACACTGTTGTTCCCTTAGGAGGTACTTATGCTAAATAAAGAATTAGAGACGAGTTTAAATGGTGCATTTGCTCGTGCGCGAGACAAGCGACATGAATTCATGACTGTCGAACACCTCCTACTAGCATTATTAGAAAATGATGCGGCCAAGGAAGCGCTCCAAGCTTGTCAGGCTGATCTCGATGCTCTTCGCAATGAGCTCGATATTTTTATCGATCAAACAACCCCACTTATCCCAGAAAGTGACGAGACTCGTGAGACTCAGCCTACGCTGAGCTTCCAACGAGTACTTCAACGCGCTGTTTTTCATGTTCAGTCTTCAGGTCGTAGCGAAGTTACAGGTGCAAATGTACTTGTGGCTATTTTCAGTGAGCAAGAATCACACGCGGCATATTTACTCAAGAAGAACGACATTAGTCGCTTAGATATCGTTAACTTTATTTCTCATGGTATTACCAAAGCCAGTAACGAAGGTGATAGTTCATCACCGTCTGATTCATTTGGTGGTGCAGAAAGTGCAGAAGAAGCTAACTCTGAAGATCGTCTAGAAAATTTTGCAACTAACCTTAACGAAGTAGCGAAACAAGGTAATATCGACCCACTTATCGGGCGTGATAAAGAACTCGAACGTACGGTTCAAGTTCTATGTCGTCGTCGTAAAAACAATCCTTTGTTAGTGGGTGAAGCGGGTGTGGGTAAGACCGCAATCGCTGAAGGCCTTGCATGGCGTATTGTTGAAGGGCAAGTACCTGAAATTATTCAAAGTAGTGTGATTTATTCTTTAGATATTGGTTCACTTCTCGCTGGGACTAAATATCGTGGTGACTTTGAGAAACGTTTTAAAGCGATTCTTAAGCAACTAGAGAAAGAAGAAGACGCAATTCTATTCATTGATGAGATCCACACCATTATTGGTGCAGGTGCAGCATCGGGTGGTCAAGTTGATGCGGCAAACTTAATTAAGCCACTACTAAGCAGCGGTAAATTACGTTGCATCGGCTCAACGACATACCAAGAGTACAGCAGCATTTTTGAGAAGGAGCGTGCTTTAGCTCGTCGCTTCCAGAAAATTGATATTATTGAACCATCGTTAGATGACACAACCAAGATTCTGATCGGTTTGAAACCAAAATACGAAGCTCACCACGAAGTGCGTTACACCAACAAAGCGTTGCGTGCCGCTGTGGAGTTGTCAGCTAAATACATTAATGAACGTCACCTTCCAGATAAGGCAATTGACGTGATTGATGAAGCCGGCGCTCGTAGTCGTTTGGCACCAGCAAGCCGTCGTAAGAAAACGGTAAGCGTGGCTGATATTGAGTCAATGGTTGCGAAAATGGCTCGTATTCCTGAGAAGTCAGTATCATCTTCAGACAAAGATACGCTGCAGAAACTGGATGACCGCATGAAAATGTTGGTATTCGGACAAGATCCTGCGATCGATGTATTGAGTGAAGCGATTAAGCTGACTCGTGCAGGATTAGGTGCAGACAATAAACCTGTTGGTTCATTCCTATTCGCTGGTCCTACTGGTGTAGGTAAAACAGAGGTGACTGTACAGCTGTCTAAGTTGATGGGGATTGAACTGTTGCGCTTTGATATGTCTGAGTACGGCGAGCGTCACTCAGTGAGCCGTTTGATCGGTGCTCCTCCTGGTTATGTTGGTTATGATCAAGGTGGCCTTCTGACCGATGCTGTTATCAAGAATCCACACTCAGTTGTGTTACTTGATGAGATCGAGAAGGCTCACCCAGACATCTTTAACTTGTTATTACAAGTGATGGACAACGGCACGCTAACTGACAACAACGGTCGTAAAGCGGATTTCCGTAACGTGATCCTAGTGATGACGACCAATGCTGGTGTCGCTGAAACTGAGAAGAAATCGATCGGTTTGATCCAACAAGATCATGCGCCAGACGCGATGGGTGAAATCAAAAAGGTGTTTACACCTGAGTTCCGTAACCGTCTTGATAATGTCATTTGGTTCAACAGCCTTGATCCAAGTGTGATTAACCAAGTTGTCGACAAGTTCATTGTTGAGCTTCAGGTTCAGCTGGACGCCCGTGGCGTATCTTTAGAAGTTTCTGAGGATGCTCGTCATTGGTTAGCTGAAAGAGGTTATGACAAGACCATGGGTGCCCGTCCTATGGGACGTGTGATTCAAGAGAAGCTTAAAAAGCCTCTTGCCAATGAGTTGCTGTTTGGTAGTTTGGTTGACGGCGGTACGGTTAAAGTATCCCTGATAAAAGACGATCTAGATTTCATCTATGTTGGTGCTAAAGAAGAGGTTATGCATTAAGCCTATTTCTTAACAGCTTAAGCTGTTGCTGACTGCTTATTGAGAGCGCGGTACAGCTAATTCACGACAATAAACGCATGACTTCGGTTGTGCGTTTTTTTATGCTTGCGAGATGCGAGATGCGAGATGCGAGATGCGAGATGCGAGATGCGAGATGCGAGGTTGGTGTTGTTGGAGTGGTAAAAAGTTCAGGCGATAAAAAACGGAGCATCAAGCTCCGCTTCTTATCGTATTCGATAATTAAAAATTAACGAGCACGGAAGACGATGCGGCCTTTAGAAAGGTCGTATGGAGTCATCTCAACAGTTACTTTATCACCAGTAAGAATACGGATGTAGTTCTTACGCATTTTACCAGAGATGTGTGCTGTCACTACGTGACCGTTTTCAAGCTCAACACGGAACATTGTGTTTGGTAGAGTATCAAGGACAGTGCCTTGCATCTCGATTACGTCTTCTTTAGCCATCTAATCCTCTTTCGAAATTTGGCGGTTTTCAACGGCTTGATTGTGCCGTTAAAATCAAAATATGTAAAGTTGTCGCGTATTCTACCCTTGCCACCGCTGATTTACTAGCCTTTGATGACGTTGAAATCGTACTTTATAGTTCATCGCAGGGCATTCATCGATTTGATAACCCAAATACAACCACTGTTTCTGTTCTTTCTGTGCGTGCTGTATTTGAAACAGAACACCTAGTGTTCCCATTGAGATGTCGATATCAGGATCGAAGAAGGTATAAAATGCGCTTGTGCAGTGAGACATCACATCAGTGACGGCGATGCCTACTAACTGACTATCATCATAGATGTGCATGAACTTTGTGGCAAGCCATTCATTTTTAGAGAATTGTAGAAACTCTTCTTTTTTTGGGGGATACATGGTTCCCGAACGGTGACGTGCGGTTATATAGCGACTATATAAGTCAAACCAGTTGTCATCCATCTCGTCTTTCAATTCCCAACGTAGTGATTTGGCTTTGTTGAGGACCCGTCGCTGGCTTTTGGAGAACTTGACCTCGGGAATCGAAAGTCGAATCGCTTGGCACGCTGAGCAATTATCGCAATGCGGCTTATAAATGGTTGCTCCACTGCGACGAAACCCATTCGCGAGCAGAACTTCATAGTTATCTGAGGTGTGCATGTGTTCATCAAGCGTAACTGCCACCCTTTCTTCAAGGTGAGCTAAATAGCTACAAGCGTGATTGTCTGTCAATCCAATTCTGATTTGTTGTAAATCTGGATTCATTAAGGCATTTCCTTTAGCCATTGTGATTTAAAACATCCATCGCTAAGTTGATTTTCTTTAAGTATTTTCAAAGCACTAAGGAACTCATCTCTTTCTACTTCGATAGCGCCCAAGGATTCCAAATGAGGGTTCATGACCTGGCAATCAATCAGTTGTCCGCCGAATTGTGTAAAGTGTTCACAAAAGTACCACAGCGCAATTTTAGAGGCATTGGTCTTCAGGCTGAACATCGATTCACCACAAAAGACTTGGCCTCTTTGTAAGCCGTAAAGTCCGCCGATAAGCTCGTCGCCTTGCCAAACCTCAACGGAGTGGCAGAAGCCTAATGAAGCAAGTTCGCGGTACGCTGACTGCATGTCACCGTTTAGCCAAGTTTCTTCTTCGGGTCTTAGCGAGGAGCAGTAGCCAATCACTTTGTCTGTCGCTTGGTTGATGCTGACACGGTAATTATGCTTTCTTTGAAACTTTTTAAGACTTTTTGACGGTTCGAATGTCTTAGGATTAAATACCGCTCGTGGTGCAGGGCTCCACCAAAGTATAGGCTCCCCTGGGCCGTACCATGGAAATATACCTTGGCTATAAGCGTTTAAAATTCGCATGGGTGACAAATCACCACCGAAGGCGAGCAGACCGTTGGGTTCATCAAGCGCGTCGAAAGGCGAAGGAAACTCTATACTAGTAGTATCAAGTTCGGTTAGGTATATAGTCATAAGTACCGCGTTACAGATTAATCACTGACCAAGAGGTCTTTAGGAGTTTTACCATGAAAAAGTTGCTTTGGATTTTACTTGTTTTACCCATGTTGGCAAATGCAGCTTACAACAGAAACCAAGCTCGACCAGTCAATGAGGTCGTTTATGGTGAGATTGATACGGTCAGATACATTACCCCGCAAGAGATCGTAGAGTCGAAAGCGAATGGTTGGGAAACCTTGTTAGGTGCGGCTATTGGTGGCTTGATAGGCAATCAATTTGGTGGCGGTACCGGTAAAGAAGTCGCTACGGCCGTCGGTGCTGTGGCGGGGGCCGGGATTGCTCGCAATCGAGGTAACACACAATACAAAGTGGAATATAGGCTCGTTGAATTGTTGGTCAAAACTAAAGATGACAAGTTGGTTAACATTATTCAAGACGTCGATAACTCGATGTTGTTTAACCGAGGTGATGATGTGCGAATTCTCTATTTTTCAGATGGTGTAAGAGTGGATCTCGTGTACTAGTATATAAATATGTTTGGTTGGCTAATTAATCACCTTTATCGAGGGGATTAGCTCTGGAGTTCATTGGGAAAGTTCGTTAGTCTGCAAGTACGAAGAATTATTCATCACCCGAAAATAAATACGCGCCAATGACTTCGGGTGGTACAAGGACTATAAGATTTAATGGAAAGCCTTACGTTACAACCAATTCAAAAAGTGAGCGGGGAAGTTAACCTACCTGGCTCAAAAAGTGTCTCCAACCGTGCGCTTCTTTTGGCTGCACTTTCAACTGGAACCACGCGTCTAACAAACTTACTAGACAGTGATGACATTCGCCATATGCTGAATGCTTTGACGCAATTAGGTGTTGATTATCAGCTGTCTGCCGACAAAACTGTTTGTGAAGTGACGGGAGTGAGTGGTGCATTCTCAAGTGACAAAGCCCTAGAGCTTTTTTTAGGTAACGCGGGTACGGCGATGCGTCCGCTGGCTGCTGCACTTTGTTTGGGTCGTGGTGAATACGTTCTGACTGGCGAGCCTCGCATGAAAGAGCGACCAATTGGTCACTTAGTGACTGCACTGCAAGAAGCTGGCGCCGACGTTGAATACCTAGAGAACGAAAATTACCCTCCGTTGAAGATCACGGGTACTGGGCTCAAGAGTGGTACGGTTTCAATCGATGGTTCTATCTCTAGCCAATTCTTGACGGCATTTTTGATGGCAGCGCCTTTAGCTGAAGGTGAGGTAACAATCAAAATTGAGGGTGAATTGGTTTCTAAACCTTACATCGATATCACGCTACACATTATGAAACAATTTGGTGTGGATGTGATCAACAACGATTACCAAGAGTTCGTAATTCCTACTGGGCAATCTTACTCAGCACCGGGTGATTTCTTGGTTGAGGGTGATGCATCATCTGCGTCATACTTTCTTGCTGCCGCAGCGATTAAAGGCGGTGAGATTAAAGTAACGGGTATTGGTAAAAACAGTATCCAAGGTGATATTCAATTCGCTAATGCGCTTGAGAAAATGGGTGCCGAAATCGAATGGGGTGACGACTACGTTATCTCTCGTTGTGGTGAGCTGAAAGGCATTGATATGGACTATAACCATATCCCAGATGCAGCGATGACTATCGCGACAACGGCTTTGTTTGCGAAAGGAACAACGGCAATCCGTAATGTTTACAACTGGCGCGTTAAAGAGACAGACCGTTTGGCAGCAATGGCAACAGAGTTACGTAAAGTAGGTGCTGAAGTTGAAGAGGGGGAAGACTACATTATTGTTACCCCCGTTGCTGAATTGACACACGCGGCGATTGATACTTACGATGATCACCGTATGGCGATGTGTTTCTCGTTGGTTGCCTTGAGTGATACGCCGGTGACGATTAACGATCCAGGTTGTACGTCAAAGACATTCCCTGACTACTTCGATAAGCTGAAAATGCTAAGTATATAAAAATACTCAGGATATAAAGGTTCAAGAACTTAAAAAGCTTGCCAAAATGGCAAGCTTTTTAATTATTGCTGAATTGTAAATTCTTTCGAAAGGTGATGCGCTAAGTATTTAAACATGTTAAACACCGCGGTTGTATTTTCTGTCGGCATTCCATTGTTGTCTAAGAAGTATTCACCTTTGAAAATGAGTACATCGTCTTTTTCTACTACGCTATTTGCGCGCATGCCTTCAATGTAGTCATCATGTGATTGGATAATTTGGTTTGCGATAAGCAGTAAATCAAATTCTGCTATTACTTTTTTTGTCATGAGTTTATCTCTGATAACTGAATATAACGTTGAGTTTATGGTGTCGAACTAGAAATTCAATGATTTGACAACCAATTAAGAGAGTCTTTTCAAACATCCACAATTTATTTTGTGATTTATGACAAAAATAATTGAATGGGGCTCGCGTTAGATTCGCCGACAAGCTTAGTATGAGCGCGTTTAGACGTAATGCCTGATGAATAGGCTCTTGCAAGTATTCTCAGTGAGTACTTTATAGCTTCTTTATATTGTGACCCTTTTCTCTATGAGTCGTCGAATTGTCGAGCGATCAGATCCAATTTTGAAAAAAGCGGTTGATCTTCTAGTAATCTCGCACAATAGTAAAAAAAGAAGCAATGAATTTAGAATATCATGCGTAAAAGCCCACAAGCTAAATTGTTGGTGCTGAAGCATCGTGATTAAGGACGTTAGAGTCAATATGGGTAAATCGCTCGTTATAGTGGAGTCGCCAGCCAAGGCTAAAACTATCAATAAATATCTTGGCAAAGACTTTGTCGTTAAGTCGAGTGTAGGTCACGTACGTGATTTACCAACGGCAGGTCAAAGTACTGGTCAAAAGGCTGCTGCAGTTTCAACCAAGGGTATGAGCCCAGAAGATAAAGCTCGTATCAAGAAAGAAAAAGATCGCAAAGCGCTTATTAAAAAAATGGGTATCAACCCATATCAAGAATGGGAAGCGAACTACCAAATTCTACCTGGTAAAGAAAAAGTCGTTGCTGAATTGCAAAAACTGGCTGAGGACGCAGACCATGTTTATCTCGCAACCGATTTGGACCGCGAAGGAGAAGCTATCGCATGGCACCTTCGTGAGATCATCGGTGGTGATGAAACGCGATACAAACGAGTGGTTTTTAACGAAATCACCAAAAATGCTATTCAACAAGCTTTCGAAACTCCAGGTGAGTTAAATATTGACGGCGTAAACGCGCAACAAGCACGACGTTTTATGGACCGTGTTGTGGGCTTTATGGTGTCACCTCTGCTTTGGAAGAAAGTAGCACGAGGCCTATCCGCTGGCCGTGTTCAATCAGTCGCTGTAAAATTGTTGGTTGAGCGTGAGCGTGAGATCAACGCTTTTATCCCTGAAGAGTTCTGGGATGTGCATGCTGATACAAAAACGGCAGAAAAAACAGATTTCAGACTACAAGTCGCTCAAAAAGACGGTGTTGCGTTTAAACCTGATAATGAAGCGCAAACACAAGCTGCAGTTAGCGTTTTAGAAAAAGCACAATACGAAGTATGTAAACGTGAAGACCGCCCAACCAAGAGTAAGCCGTCTGCACCTTACATCACGTCTACGCTGCAACAAGCAGCGAGTACGCGTCTTGGTTACGGCGTAAAGAAAACCATGATGTTGGCTCAACGTTTGTATGAAGCGGGTTACATCACTTATATGCGTACTGATTCCACCAACTTGAGTTCAGAAGCTGTAGAAGCCGCTCGTGAATACATTGGTTCTGAGTACGGCGCGCAATATCTTCCACCTAAAGCACTTGTATACGGCAGCAAAGAGGGCGCTCAAGAGGCCCACGAAGCGATTCGTCCTTCAAGTGTAGATGTTAAGTCGGAAGACCTAAACGGCGTAGACGCAGACGCACATAAGCTATATTCACTGATTTGGAATCAATTCGTTGCTTGTCAAATGACACCTGCGCAATACGATTCAACGACAGTAAGTGTTAAAGCGGATGAGTACACGTTAAAAGCGAAAGGCCGTATTCTTAAGTTTGACGGCTGGACTCGCGTTCAACGTCCAATGGGCAAAAATGAAGATACCATTCTTCCAGCTGTACAGGTTGGTGAAAAGCTAGACTTAATCGCACTCGACCCTAAACAGCACTTCACTAAGCCACCGGCTCGTTTCACTGAAGCCGCGCTAGTTAAAGAGCTTGAGAAGCGCGGCATCGGTCGTCCTTCAACTTACGCATCAATCATCTCGACGATTCAAGATCGCGGTTATGTAAAAGTTGAACAGCGTCGTTTCTATGCTGAGAAGATGGGTGAAATTGTTACTGACCGTCTAGATGGCAGTTTCAATGATCTAATGAACTATGACTTTACTGCTCGTATGGAGCAGAAGTTAGACCAAATTGCAGAAGGCGAAGCAAGCTGGAAAGGCGTGCTAGATAACTTCTTCGAAGACTTTACTGGCGACTTGGAAAAAGCGGATTTAGACGAAGACGCTGGTGGCATGAAGCCAAATCATATCGTGGAAACCGATATTGAGTGTCCAACTTGTAGCCGTAAAATGGGTATTCGTACGGCTTCGACAGGCGTATTCCTAGGTTGTTCTGGTTATGCACTTCCACCAAAAGAGCGTTGTAAGACAACAATCAACCTTGGTGATGAAGAAGGTATTATCAACGTTCTTGAAGAAGACGTTGAAACAGCAGCACTTCGAGCGAAAAAGCGTTGTCCTATTTGTGAAACGGCAATGGATGCTTATCTGATTGATGATAAGCGTAAGATGCACGTGTGTGGTAACAACCCTAACTGTGAAGGTTATGTGGTTGAACATGGTGAGTTCAAAGTCAAAGGCTATGATGGTCCACTTGTTGAGTGTGACAAGTGTGGTTCTGACATGGTTCTGAAAAATGGTCGTTTCGGCAAATACATGGACTGTACGAGTGAAGATTGTAAGAACACTCGTAAGATTCTGAGAAATGGCGAAGTAGCGCCACCTAAAGAAGACCCAGTGCATTTCCCTGAACTTCCATGTGAAAACTCAGATGCATACTTTGTGCTTCGTGACGGTGCCTCTGGTCTATTTATGGCTGCGAGCAACTTTCCTAAATCACGAGAAACTCGTGCGCCATTAGTGGAAGAGCTGGTGCGTTTTAAAGACCGTATTTCACCTAAGTTCCAGTATCTGACGTCAGCACCGGTTGCTGATCCTGATGGCAAGCCAACAGTCGTTCGTTTTAGTCGTAAGACAAAAGAGAACTACGTTCGTACTGAAGCGGATGGTAAACCATCTGGTTGGACTGCTTTGTACATTGATGGTAAGTGGGAAGTTACGGACAAACGTAAAAAGCCAAAAGAGAAGTAATTGAACGTAATTTGAATGAAAAGCAGCCATTAGGCTGCTTTTTTTTGACTAAAATACGACTAATTATGCAACTGATTGATTTGGTGGGTCGATTGCGAGAATTTATTAAATTCACTACGTAAAATAAATGAAAGCAATTAATTATATCTTCTTATGCAACTTTAACGAGAATGTAACTTTATTAAAATATTGTAATTCAAAGAACAGTGTTTAGTTGTATACCTGATGTGTGACGGGTGTTAATGTAATGTTTCGCCCGAACGGTGTAGTGTGAGCTGCTTTAAGTCTTAGGAAAGCAATCAGCCTACATAGCACAGAATGGCGTATTAAAAATTGAAATCGACCGAAAAGTCGATAACGTATATAAAACCAAGTGCAAAGAATAGTGCACGCATAACAACGTTTGGCTTAGGATATTGTCACTGTATGTGAATGAATATTCGTTAAGTACCGAAATAAGTGTTAGTGCTCATCCCCCAGAGGAAGATACCTCTACGAGTACTGACATCGACAAGCTATAGATATATGGAGAATAAAATGGCTGGTGTATTGGGAATGATTCTTGCTGGTGGTGAAGGCTCTCGCTTAAGACCATTGACTGAATCTCGCAGCAAACCCTCGGTTCCTTTCGGTGGTAGTTACCGCTTAATTGATTTCGCTTTGAACAACTTCGTTAATGCTGATCTGATGAAGATCTACGTACTAACACAATTTAAGTCACAGTCACTGTTCCACCATATGAAAAAAGGTTGGAATATCAGTGGTATAACAGACCGTTTTATCGACCCAATTCCTGCGCAAATGCGTAAAGGAAAGCGTTGGTATGAAGGCACAGCAGATGCTATCTACCAAAACATGGGTTTTATGGAGCTGGAAGAACCTGATCAAGTTTGTATTTTTGGTTCTGACCATATCTATAAAATGGACATCAAACAGATGCTTGATTTCCATAAAGAGAAGAAAGCAGCGTTAACCGTTTCTGCACTGCGCATGCCGCTTGCTGAAGCATCAGAGTTCGGTGTTATCGAGGTTGATGCTGAAGGCCGCATGATTGGCTTTGAAGAGAAGCCTGCAAATCCTAAGTCGATTCCGGGAGACCCAGAGTCAGCGCTTGTGTCAATGGGCAACTACGTGTTCGAAGCAAAAGAACTTTTTGCTGAACTAACGGAAGATGCAGATAAACCTGAATCTTCACATGATTTCGGAAAAGACATTATTCCAAACATGTTCCCACGTGGTGATGTGTTTGTTTATGATTTCAGCACCAACCGCATTACTGGTGAGAAAGAAGAAGTTTATTGGCGTGATGTAGGTACGATTGATGCGTACTGGCAAGCGCATATGGATCTTCTTAAAAAAGATGCGCCATTCTCGCTATACAACCGCAAATGGCCTCTACACACTTACTATCCGCCACTACCACCAGCTACGTTTACTGACTCGGCTAATGGTCGAATTCAGATCATTGATAGCCTTGTGTGTAGCGGTAGTTATGTGCGTGGTTCGCGTATTGAAAAGAGTGTACTAGGCTTCCGCAGCAATATTGCATCAGCATGTGATATTAGTGAGAGTATTTTATTAGGTGATGTGAAGGTGGGCGAGGGCTGTATACTTCGTCGCGTTATCATTGATAAAGATGCGGACATTGCACCTGGCACACAAATTGGCGTAAACCTGACAGAAGACAAAAAGCATTACCACGTATCTGACGATGGTGTAGTTGTGATTTCTAAAGGAGCGCGAGTTGGTTACTAAAACTCTCTCGGTACTTTTTGTAGCGTCTGAAGTTGAAGGCTTGATTAAAAGTGGTGGCTTGGCTGATGTAGCCAAGGCACTGCCGAAAGCGTTACAAACACTCGAACAGGACGTTCGAGTGACTATCCCCGCGTATAAAAACATTTCAAACATTGATTCAGCTGAGGTCATTTTATCGACCGAGCTCGATCATTGGCCTCATACCGCTTACCAAGTCAAAAAACTGAGTGTAGAAGGTGTTCAAGTTTTTGGTATTGAATGTGCCAAATATTTCGACCGTCCAGAAATGTACGCAGAAAATAATCAAGCTTACGCTGATAACGGAGAGCGCTTCTCGTTCTTCAGTGCTGCCTGTCTTGATATGCTTCCTAAGCTTGGCTTCCAACCTGATATCATTCATGCAAATGACTGGCATACAGGCTTTGTTCCTTTTTTGCTTAAATCACGTTATCAACAACATAATTTCTTTGAAAATACACGCAGTGTTCTCTCGGTTCACAATGCGGTTTTCAAAGGTGTGTTCTCATACGATGAGCTGCAATTCCTATCAGAGATGCATAGCTACAATGTGTCTGAAGCTTCAGTGAGTGACACGCATGTCACTATGCTGAGAGCCGGCGTTATGTGCGCTGATAAGGTGAACGCAGTAAGCCCAACTTATGCCGAAGAGTTGAAAACGGAATTAGGCAGTCACGGTATGGCAGCCGAATTCCAACACAGGTCAGCGGATCTTTTGGGTATATTGAATGGTTGTGATTACGGAGCTTGGAACCCAGAAACGGACGCTTTCCTTCCTCGTAAATTCAAAGCGACGAAGCACAGCATGGTTCGTGGGAAGTCAGCTTGTAAGCAAAAACTGCAACAAGATGTTGGACTGCCCGTCACCGATTGTGCGGTTTATGGCATGGTTTGCCGTTTGACTAATCAGAAAGGTGTTCATTACTTACTGCCTATCATCGAACAGTTCTTGAAAAACGATCTTCAGATAGTGATTGTCGGTACTGGCGACCCAGTGTTAGCGAGCCAATTGAAAGAGCTGTCGGCCCTTCACTCAGACAAGTTCTCGTTTGTAGAAGCGTATGATAATGGGCTTGCTCACTTAGTTGAAGCGGGTTCTGATTTCTTCTTGATGCCTTCTGAATTCGAACCTTGTGGCTTAAACCAAATCTACAGCATGGCTTACGGTACGTTACCGATTGTTCGCTCTGTGGGCGGTTTAAAAGACAGTGTGAATGATTACGATCAGGATCCTGAGGTAGCGACTGGCTTTGCTTTTGAAGAGCCAACGCCGGAAGCGTTACTGGCAGTATTGCATCGTTCATTATTGCTTTATGCGCAAAAGCCCGCAGAAGTTAAGCGTGTTCAACTTTACGCGATGCAGCAAGATTTTAGTTGGGAAGATGCGGCAAAAGAATACCTTGCGATGTACCATTCAGCATTTTAACGTACTGAATTAGCTTTAAAATAAGCTGATATGTAACAACCTAACTTAATAGTAGAAGGCGCTCTGATAGTAGAGTGCCTTTTTGTTTTCTGGTCAGATTACATCACGTTTAGGAAGACAAAACTTGCAAACTCATTTTAGTCAGGTAGAAAAGGTGGGGTAGGTATTCACATGACTAATGTTAGGTTTGACACTATTATCACTTAAATTTCTTGATTGCGTGATATCCTTAGCCATTGCCTTGTGATGAGGCAGAGCTACATTCCAATAATTAAAGCGATAGGTATGTCTGAGAGTTTACTATTTCATAAAACATTTACTCACCCTACGAGCGATGAGTGGGTTGTATTTGTGCATGGCGCAGGAGGCAGTTCTTCCATTTGGTTTAAGCAGATCAAAGCGTATAAACAGCACTTCAACTTGCTTCTCATTGATTTGAGAGGGCATGGTAAATCAGACAACATCCTCAAAGAGTTGATTTCGAATCGTTATACGTTCAAAGCAGTAACGCTCGATATTCTTAAGGTGTTAGACCATCTGAAAATTCGTTCTGCACACTTTGTCGGCATGTCTTTGGGCACGATTATTGTCCGTAATGTCGCAGAGTTAGCTGCTGGCCGTGTACGTTCAATGGTGCTGGGCGGTGCCGTGACTAAGCTAAACACTCGCTCTCAAATCTTAATCAAGTTGGGTAACTTGAGTAAGCACGTCATTCCTTATATGTGGTTATACAGCCTTTTTGCTTACGTTGTGATGCCACAAAAAAGCCAAAAAGAATCACGTCACCTGTTTATACGCGAAGCCAAAAAGCTGTGCCAAAAAGAGTTTAAACGCTGGTTTATCCTCACGGCTGATGTAAACCCATTGATGAAGTATTTCAAAGACCGAGAGTTGCCGATTCCAACTTTGTATTTGATGGGCGAGCGTGACTACATGTTCATCAAGCCAGTAAAAGAAATGGTAGAAGCGCATAAGTCGAGTGAGTTGGTAGAAATAGCCAATTGCGGGCATGTGTGTAACGTAGAAAATCCTGAAGAATTCAATCAACGATCTATCGCTTTTATTCAAAAGCAAATTCAGTGATTCTCTCTATTCTTTACCAGAACAGATGCTCGAATAGAATTGAAATAAAAATGGGAAGCTAATTTTAGCTTCCCATTTTTGTTTGGAGGAGGTATCTGACCGAGTTGTTTTATAAGGCCGTTGGAGCCACTTTTCCTTTCAAAACCTGCTATTCAGGTGAAGCAGCACCGCATTGCCAACAAGAGCCGAATTGTGCTTCGTTGACCTCATGACATTCTCCGCAACGCCACTCTTCATAAATGATCGAATCTTGCTGTTTCTGGTAGTCATTAACAACTGCTCGGGCTTTGTTCGCCAATTCCGGGTCATATAACCATATGTAAGGGTCAGTTTCTTCGGTAAATGGGATTTCCCCTTTTAAACCGAATAACCCCTCACCACGTACTTCACAGGCAATATTCACACTTTCTAACAATCCACAGATGATATGAGCTTCTGTCGGATTCGACGCACTGAAGATTTTCATTGAAATAGAACCTTATTTGGCTATATGCGTTATTTAGTTATTATAAGTTAGTCAGCTATATACTTTATTCAGCTACAGGTGCTGAACGAAACTTATTCATTAACCATTTAGCAACAATTGGGAATATCCCCAATAATGCAAATGACAATAGTACTGAAGGGGAGACGATGCCCGAAAGTGAATCAATTTCTGCGAGTTGAGTACCAGCATTCAAGAAAACCGCAGTTCCCGGTAACATCCCAATTTGACTCGTAATGTAATAACGACTCACCGACATAGGTGTTAGCCCCATCAACAGATTGATAAGGAAAAATGGAAATACAGGAATCAGACGCAGAGAAAACAAGTAAAATGCTCCGTCTTTTTCAACGCCCTTGTTAATCGTTGCTAATTTGTCACCAAACTTAGTTTGGATCCAGTCACGCAAAAGGTAACGGCTACTTAAAAATGCGAGGGTTGCACCAATGGCGCTGGCGAAAGAGACCAACAGTAAACTATTCCAAAACCCAAATAACGCAGCCCCTAACAGGGTCACAACAGCAGCTCCGGGAATTGAGAAAGCAGTGATCATTACATACGCGACAAAATAGATAGCAGCGGCAGCAATGAAGTTGCTATCAATGTAGTCATTTAAAACGGCTTGTTGGGCCTTGGCATTTTCAAGCGTTAAATATTGGCCGAAATTGACGCCCAATAAGACGATGGTTACGACCAATACAATACCTAATATCATTTTCTTACTCATTGATACTTCCTCTAAATTTTCAATGCATACCATTAGTATAGTTAGACAGGCAAAGCATAGATTAACTTTCAACAGATATAAAAAACTGTCAGTTTGCTTATTTACTACTTCGTCATAAAGCGTACAGAATCAGATGTATTTTTCTTTCGAGGGTAGGAGATTGTTTTGTTTGAACAAATTCTATTGCAGAAATTTAAATAGTACAAAAAGTGATAAAAAATTGAAATACATTTGGTCTTGGTTCGTTCTGTATACTTAACAATCTAGGAGTATCGATTGTTAAGATAATGATTCAAGCAGAGAACTAAGGAGTTAGCTATGAAAAATTTATCGTTGATTGCTGCTATTGCTACTGCAAGTCTTATCTCCTTTCAGGCGTCAGGAGCCGGCTTTTACAACAGCACAGCTGTTGAATCCAAGATGATTAAAGGGGAAATCGTATCTACACAAAGTCAAGCTTATGCAGATGGCAAAAAGATGTGGAGTGACTTAAGCGACAAAAAGTCTTTCGAATTGAGTCAAATTCTTCTCCAATCCAATGACAGAGTAGACGTCAAGTCGTTTGAACTAAGGAATGGCTCTGTTGAAGTGAAAGAGTTCTTGGATTCTTCGGGTACTATAAGCTTTGTTCCTATGGTTAAAGTTGATTACAGATACAATTACCGTCCGTCTTTATAATGTTCATTACGTTAGCTCTTTAGGTCTGTAGAGAGCTAGATTTATCTTATAAAAAAAGCCGCAGTAAATGCGGCTTAGTTATCTAAATAGTTTGTACTGACAATGTTAATTGACGCGATTGATAAGCTCTTCACGACGCTGCTGCGGTATAACAGACCAATGTGTACCATTAATCGCGCCTTCTAACGCCCAAAGTAGTTCAATACTGACAGAAGACGCATGTGATTCTTTAATGGCGTTAAATGCGTTTACAGAGCCAGATTCATATAAACGCTCTACGGAATCAATCCCTGCTTTTTTCAACATACGCTCAGTGGCGAGTCGAAGGTTGGGCAGATCTTTGAGTCGAGTAGGCTTAGCTGAAGATTGCTCAGCTTTTTCTTCTTTAGCAAAACCCAGAGACGTAGTTGCGAGCTGCAAGATTTTCTCTTGGTCTCGCCACAGGCCTTCAGGTAAAGCGAAATATTTAGTAACGACAGGGAAACCACGTTTTTTGTAAACGTACGGTTGAAACCCTTGTTGTTCGAACTGTTTCGTTGTGCATTTGTCTGCTCGTATGTGCAACTGGTCATTTACAACCAGAGCAAACATAGTGTCATCAGCAAAAAGACCGAAGCCACCAAACATCGAGCGTGATTTTATTTTTCCTAGGGATTCAAATAATTTCATTGAATCCTTTAGTATCGGTTTATCCATGTTATTTATCTCGGTGTATTTGAACTACGCCACCAAATAAGCAGGTCCGAGAGATTAGCAAAATGTTGCAATTAAATTGTCAATAAGCCGTAAATTACTAAATTATTAGTAGTTACTGCATTTTGCCATCGGTAACCCCGCTACCATACCAACGAGTGGTTTAGGCCGGAAGCTTTGCGTCTCACTCTTTCAAGTGATTTGCCCTGTGCGTGACTGATTGAATAGGATAAAGTTTTTGTTGAATGAGGCTCACACTTGTTATTTCAAAATGTGATATCGCTTCAATTAATGATCTTTCTAGTATGATACTAGGTTCATTAATGTTGTTGATAAAAAAAGCGCACCCAAAGGTGCGCTTAATTAAATTAAACTGAATTTATCAATTAATTTAACGTTTTAACTGTGCTTCGCTCAACAATTTCAGGATGCATTTCGAACACACGTTTTTCATGGTCTTTATCTTTAATTCGTTCCAACAAAATTTCGAATGCATTCTTCCCAACACGACGCTTAGGTTGGTGGACCGTTGTTAACGGCGGAGAGAAGTATTCAGCCAGCTCGATGTTGTCATAGCCGATCACTGAAATATCTTCAGGAATACGAATTCCTTTCTCTTGCAGTCGGCTCATTAGGCCGAGTGCCATCGTGTCGTTAAAGCAGAATACTGCCGTTGGGCGATCTACCATCTTAATGATTTTCTCTGCAGCAAGAACTGCTGTATCACACTCGAAGTTACCTTCAATGATCATATTATCATCGGCTACAATCTTAGCTTCGTTGAGTGCGCGTTTGTAACCCGCGATGCGTTCAACACATGCAGCTTTGTCTAAGTGGCCACTTAAACAAGCAATTTTGGAGTGACCGTGCTCAATGAGGTATTTGGTTGCTAGGTAACCGCCTTCTTCAGAGTTATCGATGATCTTATCCGCTTGAGAACTCTCAGGGCCCCAATCCATAATCACTTTAGGGATGTCAGCGTGACGGTCTAACATGCCTCTCAGTTCTTCAGTTAGGTCAGAACACATGACTAAGATGCCATCTACACGTTTCTCTGCAAGCATTCGAATGTAGTCACGTTGCTTCTCATAGATACCGCCCGTATTGCACAGGATCAAAGTGTAGCCTTGACGGTAGCAGTAGCTTTCAACACCATCGATAACTTCAGAGAAGAACAGGTTGGTTGATTGAGTAACTAGCATGCCGATAGTGCGGGTTGTATTGCACTTCAAACTACGAGCAACGGCACTTGGTGCATAGTTCAGTTCGTCTACGGCTTTATTTACTTTTTCTTGAGTCGCTTCTGCAACAAAGCGAGTTTTGTTGATTACGTGAGAAACGGTTGTTGTTGATACGCCTGCTAAGCGAGCGACATCTTTTATAGTGGCCATGGTTTTATCCTATTAGAAGCTACTTTCCCAAAGTACGGAATGAAGTAGCCGTTAAGCTACCTAACTAAGAGCTTAAATTTGTAGGGCTCTTTGGGTACTAAAGTGCTAAAAAACAAAAAACCGCTATTGAGCGGCTTGTCTTAACACCGAAATGCTCAAAACTATAATAAGCATAGCATTTCGTGAATGTTTCATATTTTATCGTTTGCGGTCACAATTTTAGACTGACTAGAAATTACTCGCAATAAAATTCACCCGGAAATCCGGGTGAATTGTCACATTCTTTTGAATTTATTTAACGAGTCATCCAATAAGCTTATTCACCAGCGAGGTATTGGGTGTCCAATTTGCAGAATGCGAGCAGAAAGGATGAGACTGAAGCGTAGAAACCGAATTCGTCAACGTCATGACATTTAACGTCGAACTTTGGTACCCAAGTAAGAAGGTGTTGTTCGATAAATTGCTGTTGAACAATGAACGATTTTTCTAGATCTTCCTCAAGCTCAGTTTCATTAGAACGGATGATCAAGTTACCAAGGAAATCGAGTTCGATAGCGATGTGGTCAGCTGGCTCTTTAAGATCTTGGTTCACCACTAAGTTGTGCTTAGCCATGATCTCTTCCATATCTTTTGCTGGCTTATCATTCAACAGACCAGTCTCACCGATATACATAGAAGCGTAAGGAAGTGCGCCATGCTTATCTGTTTTTAAAAATAAGTCACAGAAGTCAGCAGACAATTCTAGTTGAGCATCTTCACGTGTTTGTAGGCGGTTTAGCGCATCCACTAAGCTATCGATCGCTGGCTTGAGTGTTTCATTTTCGCCTAAACCAGTTAGGAAAGAACGAATTTCAACAGAGTGGTAGTGATCGAGTTCTTCTTGAGTGAGCTCTTTAGCGAATAAGCTTGATAGCCACCAGTATATTTCTGCTCTTTGCTCGTTGAACGCTTTCGTATCTTTCATTTCTTAGATCCTGATTTAGTCTTGTGGTGTTACTTATATGCATCTTGAAGTCACTTGGACATAAGCACACCAAGTCTGAATAACAAGGTTATTTGCGAAACGCAAAGTTACTCGTTAGTAGTAATGTCTATATTGAATTGCGATGGACGATAAATAGCAAGGTTTAAGATTGTCTTGTATCAAAAAACATCCATGTTTCTGGCTTTTATCTTGTGTACCACTAGAATTGTTACGAGTTATGAATAGAATAGTCACTGAAACTATTAAATAAGAAAAGTGGTGTAGATGAGCTATCACGTATTAGTCGTAGAAGATGATGTGGTAACCCGCAGTAAACTGGTTGGATACTTCCAGAACGAAGGTTACACCGTAAGCGAAGCTGAAAGCGGCGCTCAAATGAGAAACGTGTTAGAAGAAAACAACGTTGATCTCATTATGCTGGACATCAACTTACCAGGCGAAGATGGATTGATGCTAACTCGCGAATTACGCAGTCAATCAGACATTGGAATTATTTTAGTTACTGGACGCACGGATAGCATCGACAAAATCGTTGGCCTTGAAATGGGCGCTGACGATTACGTTACTAAACCCTTCGAACTTCGCGAGTTATTGGTTCGAGTTAAAAACTTACTTTGGCGTATTGCTGCTGCTCGTAAAACAGCGACGGGAGTGGTGGAACAAGCAGAAGATGAGTCTGTTGTTCGTTTTGGTGAGTGGACGTTTGATATTCCTCGCCGAGCGCTAAGCAAAAATGGTGAGCCGGTTAAACTGACTAAGGCTGAGTATGAGTTGCTAGTCGCACTCTCTTCTTACCCCAACCAAGTATTAAGTCGCGAACGTATTTTGAACATGATTAGCCACCGTGTGGATGCGCCTAATGATCGCACTATCGACGTGTTAATTCGCCGTATGCGTGCGAAGATGGAATTTGACCCTAAGAATCCACAAATATTTGTAACGGTTCACGGTGAAGGTTATATGTTCGCTGGTGACTGATTCCCTTAGGGAGCTACAACAAGTTGAACTAAAAAAGCCGAGACATCATTGATGTCTCGGCTTTTTATTATTTGGTGTTTTTACAGTTAATGAATTGAACACCTGCAACTTGCTAGGTTACTCAGTTTTACTTACTCGGCAGAGTTACTGATTCGCTTGCATTTATTGAGGCTGCGCCGCAGAAATACCACCGTCACCGTCACCGTCACCGTCACCGTCACCTTCAACTAAGCGAGAAGTTTCAGGAACAACAATTGGTTCTTCAATATTGTCAGCACTGGTATCTAGCCAATCTCGCAGGCTTTGCCACATCAACCCCATAGTTTCGTGCCAGTAACGCTCAGTCTGCTCAAGATAAAGAGCTTTCGGCATGTACTTATTCCAAGGTTCAACAATGCCTTCTTGTGCAAGGTAGTTGGTTGGGGCTGGTAATGGCTTCATACCAGCTGCATGGAATTCATTCAATGCACGAGTCATATGGCTAGCGGAAGTTACCAGTATCATTCTTTTATTTTTAACGAACGCAGCGGCTTGGCGGGCTTCTTCCCACGTGTCTTTTGCTGTTTCAAGCAGAATGATATCGGGTTTTGCGACACCTAGTGCTAACGCAACTTTTGCCATCATTCTAGCGTTGCTCACTTCAGTGCCTGCGCCATAGCCAGACAAAATGAGTTTTGCACCAGGATAAAGACGTAGAATACGAATTCCTTCACTTAAACGCATCAGGCCGGTGCGGCTAAGCTCTGATGTGGGTGGGATTTGGTCGTCGACGACGTGACCACTTCCGAGAACCATCACGTAATCTACGTTTTCGTCGACGGGTAAAAAAGCGGTGTGTTGCCTTTCCATTGGCATTAAAAGTTGACTAGAAACTGGCTGGAAAGCGATTAAGAAAATACCACAGAGGGCTGAAAGGGTAATTAGGCAACCCGTCTTCCTTTTGGTAGTAAACATCACTAGGGCTAAACCCAGAAAAGCGAGGATTAACATTGCTGGCAGTGGCATCAGTAACGAAGACACTACTTTTTTCAGCTCAAACATATCCGAATAGTCCGAAAAAACATCACTTAGTAGTAAAAAGAGACATCGCCTCTTTATTCCTGAAATTCCTGTGACAGAATAGCAGGCACGATAGGACATAATAACTCAAGTAGCCGTGACTGAAGACCGTAATTTCGACGATATTGCCCACAAATTTGCAAAAAATATTTACGGCTCTGACAAAGGAGAGATCCGTCAGATCATCGTATGGGAAGATTTAGAACAAGCTTTGAGAAAATTTGAGCAATCAGCTTCGCCGCTGCATGTGCTTGATGCCGGAGGTGGCCTTGCGCAGATGTCGCAAAAAATTGCGTCGCTTGGGCATAGAGTTTCTCTGTGTGACCTCTCTTCTGAAATGCTGAAGCTAGCAGAACAAAGCATCAGCGAGGCGGGTTTACTAGAACAGTATCGTTTTATCCATTCTCCAGTTCAGAATGTGGCGGAACATCTCGATGAGAAAGTCGATTTTGTGATGTTTCATGCTGTGATGGAGTGGTTAGCGAACCCTAAAGAGGCGCTTGATTTATTGTTGGAACAAGTAAAACCCGGTGGCGTTGCCTCGATAATGTTTTACAACCACCACGGATTAGTCCTGAAAAATGTGATTTGTGGCAACATTCCTCATGTATTGAATGGGATGCCACATCGAAAACGGTTTAAGCTGCAACCACAAAAAGGCTTAAAGCCTGAAGAGGTTTATCAATGGATAGAAGACGCTGGTCTAGAAATCTGTGGTAAATCAGGCATTCGCTCTTTTAGTGACTACATAGGTAATATGGAGTACATGGGCGATTACCAATTTGAAGATGTATTGGAACTAGAAAAACAGCTATGTCGCCAAGAGCCATATCTGTCGCTAGGCCGTTATATTCACGTTTGGGCTCAAAAACCTGCGCAATAACAGCGGTGAATGTGGTAAAAGAAGCCACAACATGCGCTATGCAATCGTAACAAGCCCGCGTCATAAAGAAATAGGCGTCATATCTAATACGTTCGATATGACGAAGAACAGTAACAGGAACCACAATGAGTGAAATGACTCAAACTGCCGAAGAGCAGCCAATTGATGAGTTGGTGGGCTGGGTCAAGCAGCATGATTTTTCATTAAACTTGCCACCAGAACGCTTAGCCTTTTTGATTGCTATCGCAGTACTAAGCAATGAAAGGTTCGATGAAGAGTTAGGCGAAGGTGAACTGCACGATGCATTTACCATTGTCACTCGACTGTTTGAAGATACTGGCGAAGCGTCTGCGTTTCGTGCCAACAATGCTATCAATGAGCTAGTTAAACAGAAGTTGATCAGCCGTTTTACTAGTGAAATTACTGATGGTGCGAGCATCTACCGCTTATCACCGTTGGCCGTTGGTATCTCAGATTATTATTTACGCCACCGTCAATTCTCTAAGTTAAAATTGTCGATTCAACTTTCGATGGTTGCAGATGAGATGGCTAAAGCGATTGAAGCTGCGCAAAAAGGCGGAACACCTGGTCACTGGCAAAAGAACGTTTATGGCGTTTTGAAATACTCAGTGGGTGAGATCTTCGATCAGATCGATTTAAACCAGCGTGTGATGGACGAGCAGCAACAAACCGTCAAACAGCAAATCGCTGATCTGCTTAATAAAGATTGGCGAGAAGCGATCAATAACTGTGAATCTTTGCTATCGGAAACCTCCGCCACGCTAAAAGAATTGCAAGACACCTTGCAAGCGGCTGGTGACGAACTGCAAACACAAATCCTCGATATTCAAGAAATTGTGTACGGTGATGATGAACTGGAGTTTGTTGGCGAAACCTTATTTGGTTTGCAAATGAAACTTGATCGAATCACAAGTTGGGGCCAACAAGCGATCGACTTATGGATCGGTTATGACCGCCATGTACATAAATTTATCCGTACCGCGATTGATATGGATAAAAACCGTGCCTTTAGCCAACGCTTGCGTCAGTCGGTCACTGACTACTTTGATGCGCCTTGGCTGCTGACGTATGCCGATGCTGACAAGCTGACCGATCTTCGTGACGAAGCCTTGGTGCTCCGTGATGATGAGGTGATGGGGCAAGCGCCAATCGACGTAGAGTACGAAGAATTCGAGCAAGTGAACGACCTGCTTTCAGACCGAATAGCAGAGATGTTAAAAGCTCACAAACAGCAAGGTGCGCCAATTGATCTTGGTCTTGTGTTACGCGATTACCTCGCAGCACACCCTCGCACACACCATTTTGATTTAGCCAGAATTGTTGTCGACCAAGCCGTGCGCTTAGGTTACTCAGCGTCTGACTATCAGGCTATTCAGCCAGATTGGCAGGCAATCAACGATTTCGGTGCAAAGGTACAAGCAAATGTCATTAACAAGTACTGATGATTACATGCCAGAGAAACTGGTAAAAGCGATAGCGAACCCGTTGTTTCCTGCGCTAGACAGCATGCTGCGCTCAGGTAAGCATGTTTCAACAGAAGACCTAGACAACCACGCGTTGCTTTCTGATTTCGAAGTTGAGCTTCAGCATTTTTATCAACGCTACAACACGGAACTCGTGAAAGCGCCGGAAGGTTTCTTCTACCTGCGTCCGCGTTCTACGTCTCTGATTGGTCGTAGTGTGTTGTCTGAGCTAGACATGCTTGTTGGCAAGGTATTGTGTTTCTTATACCTAAGCCCAGAGCGTTTAGCCCACGAAGGTATTTTTACCAATCAAGAGCTATTTGATGAGTTGATTTCGCTAGCGGATGAGAAAAAACTCATGAAACTGGCGACCAACCGAGCTTCGGGTTCTGACTTGGATAAAGAAAAGCTCTTTGAAAAAGTACGCACATCTTTACGTCGTTTACGTCGTATCGGCATGCTGATTGCGATTGGTGAAACGGGCAAGTTTCGAATCAGTGAAGCGGTATTCCGTTTTGGTGCTGATGTTCGTGTTGGCGATGACATGAAAGAAGCTCAGTTACGTCTTATCCGTGATGGTGAAGCCGTGGTTCACACACAAGAGCCAAACCAAGGCAGCTTGCTAAATGAAGAGCAAGCAGAAGCTGTATCTGAACTAGACGTAGACGAAAACGGTCAGCAAGACATTTTTAACGATCAAGCCGGCTTTGATGATGAATCAAACCTTGGCGAACAGAACAAAGTAGAAGGTGATGCATGATTGAAAGAGGTAAGTATCAATCATTAACCATGATCAACTGGAACGGCTTCTTTGCGCGTACTTTTGATATTGATGGATTGGTTACAACGCTTTCTGGCGGTAACGGTGCGGGTAAGTCGACCACAATGGCGGCATTCATCACGGCGTTAATCCCTGACCAAAGCCTTCTGCATTTCCGTAACACCACGGAAGCGGGTAGCTCACAGTCATCTCGTGATAAAGGCCTTTACGGTAAACTTCAACCTGGCGCATGTTACGCCGCGCTAGATGTGGTGAACTCTCGTAATCAACGCTTACTGTTTGCAGTAAAACTGCAGCAAGTAGCGGGTCGTGATAAGAAAGTCGACATCAAACCGTTTGTGATTCAAGGCCTTCCAAGCCATGTCAAGCCAACGGATGTATTGATTCAGAACGTTTCAGACAGTCACGCACGTGTATGTCAACTGAACGACGTGAAAGCGGCGGTTGCACAATATGAAGGCGCGCATTTTAAAGCGTTTTCTTCGATTGTAGATTACCATTCACAAATGTTTGAATACGGCGTAGTACCGAAGAAACTGCGTAACAGCAGCGATCGTTCTAAGTTCTATCGTTTGATTGAAGCATCGCTTTACGGTGGTATTTCTAGTGCAATTACACGTTCTCTGCGTGACTACCTTCTGCCTCAAAATGGTGGTGTGAAGAAAGCGTTCCAAGACATGGAATCAGCACTTCGCGAAAACCGCATGACACTTGAAGCGATCAAAACGACTCAGTCGGATCGTGACTTGTTCAAACACTTGATCACAGAATCGACCAATTACGTGGCAGCTGACTACATGCGCCATGCGAATGATCGCCGTAATAAGCTTGATCAAACCATGAAGTTCCGTGGCGAATTGTTTGGTTCGCGTGAAACCTTGCTTAATCAAAACAACCTGTTGAATCAAGTTCAAGAAGAGTTGGAGCAATTGGTTGATCAAGAATCTGCACTTGAGCAAGATTATCAAGCGGCTTCGGATCATCTTCAGTTGGTTCAAACTGCACTTCGTCAGCAAGAGAAAATTGCTCGCTACAGTGAAGATCTAGAAGAGCTTAACGAGCGTCTAGAAGAACAGATGATGGTGGTTGAAGAAGCTCAAGAACGAGTACTTCTTGCTGAAGAGCAGGCAACCATTACTGAAGAAGAAGTGGATAGCCTAAAAACTCAGCTTGCTGACTACCAACAAGCGTTGGATGTTCAGCAGACTCGTGCACTTCAATACCAACAAGCCGTTCAAGCGTTAGAAAAAACTAAGCAGTTGCTGGGTGATGACTCTATTACCGCAGAAAGCGCATTAACTCTGGTTTCTGAGCTAAAAGCACAAGAAGAATCAAGCACTCAAACGCTACTGTCGACTAAACACAAGCTAGACATGTCTTCTGCTGCGTCTGCGCAGTTCGACAAAGCGCTAGCTCTTGTTAAAAGCATTGTTGGCGATGTTGAGCGTAAAGACGCTTCTCACAGCGCTAAACAAGCGTTAGAGAAAGGCCGTAGCGCAAAACATGTTGTTGAAAACGAACAGCAATGGCGTGCACAGCACCGCGATATGGCTCGTGATGTAGCGCAGCAGCGTCAAGCTAAAGAGCTTGCAACCGAATACCAAAAGCAACACAACGTGTTACTCTCGGATGAAGCGATCTTTGATGAAGAACGCGAACGTCATGCTATGCAGATCGAGTCTCTTGAGTACGCTCAAGAAGAACTGCGTGAAGCGAAGAGTGAGCAACGTCGTGTGCAACAAAACCACGATCAAGAGATCCAAAAACTTGAGTCAATTGCTCCTGCATGGATTACAGCGAACGATGCCCTTGAAGCACTAAGAGATCAAACAAACGCTGAGCTAGAAGATAGCCAAGCGGTGATGACTCAAATGCAACAAGTGCTGGAAGACGAAAAGTCTCAATCAGTCGCTAAAGATCAATTGGCGACTCGTCGTGCGCAACTTGAGCAAGAGATTGAACGTTTAGCGTCTCCGGGCGGTTCTAATGATCCTCGTTTGAAAGGTCTAGCGGATACCCTTGGTGGTGTGCTGCTTTCTGAGATCTACGATGATATTACCATTGGTGATGCGCCATATTTCAGTGCGATGTATGGCCCTGCTCGTCACGCGATTGTCGTCTCTGACCTGGATGGTATCAAAGAGAAGCTGGTGGATCTTGAAGATTGTCCAGATGACCTTTACATCCTTGAAGGCGATGTCGATGCGTTTGATGATAGCTCATTCAATGCTGATGAGTTAGAGGGCGCAGTCTGTGTTCAGCTAAACGATCGCCAAATGCGTTATTCTCGTTTCCCTGAGATCCCACTGTTTGGCCGTGCGGCTCGTGAACAACGATTAGAGAAATTGCGTGAAGAGCGTGATGTTGTGGTTGAGAATCACGCGAAAGCAGCATTCGATTCACAGAAACTGAATCGCCTATACCAAGCATTCAATAGCTTTGTTGCTAAGCACCTACACGTTGCATTCAATGCAGACCCTGAACAGGCGTTAGTGTCTATTCGTGACAAGCGTAACCAGATTGTACGTTCTTTGGCTGAATTAAACTCTAAAGAGCAACAACAACGTAGCCAGCTTCTACAAAGCAAGCAGGCAATTGGTGCGCTAGACAAATTAGCACCAATGGTTCGTATTTTAGAAGACGAAACATTGGTTGAACGTCTTGCTGAATTGGAAGCGCAACTAGAGCGCTTGAGTGAAGCGAAGTCGTACTTGAACAACCATGGTAAAGCATTGGCTTCGCTAGAGCAGATCGTTTCAGCACTCGACGCTGACCCTGAACAGTTCGAGGCACTAGAAGCGCAATACCAACAAGCCGACCAAGCTCTACAAAGCTTGAAAGGCAAAGTGTTTGCTCTGTCTGACTTAATCGAACGTCGTCACTACTTTGCTTACGCGGATTCTGTTGATCTTCTAAACAAGAGCAGCGAACTGAGCGAGCAATTGAAAGCGAAGTTGGTTCAAGCAGAACAAGCAAGAACCAAAGGCCGTGATGGCTTGAAGCAAGCTCGCGAACAGATGAACCAGTACAACCAAGTATTGGCAGCACTGAAGAGCTCACATCAAGCGAAACAAGAAACGGTTCAAGAGTTTAAACAAGAGCTTCAAGAGTTTGGCGTAAATGCAGATGAAGGCGCTGAAGAACGTGCTGTACGTCGTCGTGATGAATTGCATGAGCGTTTGCACACTTCACGTGGTCGTAAGAGTGAATACGAGCGTACCATTACGTCGACTGAACTTGAGATGAAAGCACTGGCTAAGCGTCTTAAGAAAGTACAGAAAGAGTACACCGAGCTTCGAACCTTCGTTGTTGCAGCGAAAGCGGGTTGGTGTTCAGTACTTCGTTTAGCGCGTGAGAATGATGTTGAACGTCGTCTGCATAAACGTGAGTTGGCTTACCTAACGGCAGGCGAGCTTCGCTCTATGTCGGATAAATCACTGGGTGCACTGCGTTTGGCTGTGTCTGACAATGAAGACCTACGTGATTCGCTGCGTCTATCTGAAGACAACGCGCATCCAGAGCGTAAAGTTCTGTTCTACATTGCGGTTTACCAACACCTTCGTGAGCGCATTCGCCAAGACATCATTCATACGGATGATCCGGTTGAAGCAATCGAAGAGATGGAAGTTGAGCTAGCTCGACTAACAGAAGAACTGACGCAGCGTGAAAACCGCTTAGCGATCAGCTCTGAGTCAGTAGCAAGCATCATCAAGAAAACGATTCAGCGTGAGCAGAACCGTATTCGTATGCTGAACCAAGGTCTGTCGAACATCTACTTTGGTCAGGTTAAGGGCGTGCGTTTGAACGTTAAGATCCGTGAAAGCCACGAGATCTTGCTATCAGGGCTAGCGACTCAACAAGAGCAGCATAAAGACTTGTTTGAATCAACGCGCTTTACCTTCTCAGAAGCGATGGCGAAGTTGTTCCAACGAGTGAACCCGCATATCGATATGGGTCAACGTTCTCCGCAAGTTCTTGGTGAAGAGCTACTGGATTACCGTAACTACCTAGAGCTGAGTGTTGAAGTTAACCGTGGTTCAGATGGTTGGTTGCAAGCGGAATCGGGCGCACTGTCTACGGGTGAGGCGATCGGTACGGGTCAGTCAATCCTATTGATGGTTATTCAGAGCTGGGAAGAAGAATCTCGTCGACTTCGTAGTAAAGATATCGTTCCATGTCGTTTGTTGTTCCTTGATGAAGCAGCACGTTTGGATTCTAAGTCGATCTCTACGCTGTTTGAACTGTGTGACCGCTTAGGCATGCAACTTCTGATTGCAGCACCTGAAAATATTAGCCCAGAGAAAGGTACAACCTACAAACTGGTTCGTAAGGTCTTTAAAGACCACGAACACGTTCATGTAGTTGGCTTGCGTGGTTTTGCTCAAAATAAACCAGTATCTCCAGTTCAAGAGCTTATCGAAGAAACTGAGCAATAACTTTGATAGCCGAGCAATAACCTTGATAGCTGAGCTATAAGCTCGAAAGCGACTCAATGATATTTATTCAAAGCCCCTAATCATTAGGGGCTTTTTCGTATCTCGAATCTAATTTTCTGCATTCAAACTCTTCATCCAATCCACTCTCATAGTTACTGATAAGACCACTCATACCTTATGGTTATTATCAGTGGAACTTGTTTGAGGTCACACGCACAAAACCACAAATAATGTATGGTAATGACATAGATTTAATAATATTAATAATATTGTATTACTTGAATTTTTAATTATTGATAACTCGCGTGTGCGAAAGGTAAAGGTAGGACTTAGGTATGATTCAAATCGTTATTGATGGGAAATATCGAATTGTCGAACAAGGACAAACCGTTCTTGAGGCGGCAAAAACATGTGGTTTGGAGATCCCATCTTTATGTGGTTTGAATAAAACAGCGGATAAAGTACCGTGTGATTTATGTGTTGTCGAAGTCGAAGTCGATGGCGTTACTCGTTCTTGTGAACTTGAAGTGTCTAACGGATTAAGTATTACGACTCAGTCAAAACAGCTAACGAATCATCGACAAGAAGCGCTGAACCGTATTATGACAGACCATTACGCCGACTGTGAAGCGCCATGCCAAACAGCGTGTCCAGCTGGGGTCGATATCCAATCTTACCTACATCATATTGCTCAAAATGATCACATCAAAGCGATAGAGGTGATCAAAAAGACGCTACCGATGCCGCTTTCAATTGGTCGTGTATGTCCTGCTTTCTGTGAAACCGAATGTCGTCGTAACTTGGTCGATGAATCCATCGCGATTCGCCAACTCAAACGACATGCAGCGGACGCGGATCTAGCCGCTCAAGAGAGCTACATGCCTCCTAAGAAGCCAAATAAAGGCAAGCGCGTAGCAATCGTCGGTAGTGGCCCCGGTGGTCTTACGGCAGGCTATTATTTGTCGAATGAGGGCTATGACGTCAGTGTTTATGAGTCGATGCCTAAAGCGGGTGGTTGGCTGCGTTACGGTATCCCTGAATATCGCTTACCAAAGTCGATTCTAGATAAAGAAATTGAGCTGATGTGTCGTAACGGGATGGCCGTTGAATGTGACAAAAAGTTGGGCGTTGATTTTACATTGTCGGATTTAAGCAACGACTTCGATGCGGTTTGTTTGGCGGTTGGTGCATCGCAAGCGGTTGAAATGAACTATCCAGGTAGCGAGCTTGGCGGCTGCTATCTAGGTGTGGATTATCTAAAAGATTACGTGACCGATCAGCATTATGTCACTGGCAAGAAGGTTGCAGTGATCGGTGGTGGTAATACCGCCATTGATTGCGCTCGAACTGCGGTGCGTGATGGCGCTGATACTACGCTGATTTACCGCCGTACTCGAGATGAAATGCCTGCAGAAGATTACGAAATTGAAGAAGCTGAACATGAAGGCGTTAAGTTCCACTTCTTGACTAACCCAGCAGAAAACATAGCCGATGGAAACGGCCATGTTTCAGAAATACGACTAGAACGTATGGCTTTGGGGCCGGCTGATGCTTCAGGTCGTCGCAGCCCTAAACCAACTGGCGAGTTCTTTGTTGAAGCGTTTGATACGGTTATTGCTGCCGTGTCGCAAAAGCCTGATCTGAGCTTTATGGACAATGAAGCGATTGATATTCCTCTTACTCGTTGGAATACCGCTGATGCCGATCCGCAAACCATGCATACCGGTACCGGCAATATCTTCAGTATCGGTGATTTTCGACGCGGCCCTGCAACCGCAGTGGAAGCTGTTGGAGATGGGCGTATTGCTGCACAGGCGATAGATCGCTTCTTCCACGGTGATATGGAAAATATTCCGGCCAAACCGTTTAACTCAAGAAAGCACAAGCAGCTTAAAGCGGTGGATCCTGAGCAATACAAATCCATACAGCGTATGGCGCGTAAGATCATGCCAGAGTTAACGCCCGAGCAGCGTGAACAAAGCTTCGATGAAGTCGAAACAGGTTTTGATAATGCCGATGCAATTGCGGAAGCTGCAAGATGTCTAGAATGTGGCTGCCAAGCCAACACCGATTGCGATCTACGAGACTACTCGACCGAATATAAGGCAACGCAAACACATCCAGAATACAAAATCGATGTGGCTTCGAATGATAGCTGGCAGGCGATATGCGTAGAAGAAGCGAAGGTCGGTTTAACAAGACAAAAATTTTCAGTTGATGACAGTTCAGAGTTTATTATCTTTGATGCCAACCGCTGTATCAGTTGCGGGCAGTGCATCCAAGCGTGTCGCGAACAGAATGTTCATGGCGTTTTAAGCTTCATGAATCAATCTGATGGCAAGCCTGCATCAAGACCTGAATGTCGTCCTAATTTTGGGGCAGACAAGACCTTAATGGGCGATTCAAACTGCGTTCAATGTGGATCTTGTATTCAGGCATGTCCAACTGGTGCAATGGTGGATGCTCGTGATAGAAAGCAGGGAGACACAGACCTACTCAAGAAAGTCGATACCATCTGCACCTATTGTGGTGTGGGCTGTAAGCTAACGATGCATATCGATGAACAGAAAAACAAAATCCGTTATATCGAAGGCGGTGACTCTCCGGTTAATGAAGGCATGTTGTGTGTTAAGGGGCGATTCGGCTTCGATTTTGTGGGCAGTGAAGCGCGTTTAACTACACCATTAATTCGTAAAGATGGCTGGTTGCAACCTGCAAGCTGGGAAGAAGCGATTAAGCTCATTGCTGATAAATTTACCGCGATTAAACAGGGCTTTGGTAGCAATGCTTTGGCGGGCTTCTCGTCGGCGAAAACCACCAATGAAGATAACTATGCTTTTCAAAAATTCATACGCCGTGAATTAGGCACCAATAACGTCGATCACTGTGCTCGTCTTTGTCATGCTTCTACTGTTACAGGTTTAGAGGCTTCGCTAGGCAGTGGTGCAATGACCAATGATATTCCAAGTATCAAGCACTCAGATGTGATCTTTATTATTGGTTCAGACACTACTTCAGCACACCCAATTATTGGCTCGCACATCAAACAAGCGGTGAGGCATAGTGGAGCGCGATTGATCGTTGCTGATCCAAAACGAATCGATATTGCTGACCATGCTGAGCTTTACTTAGCGCACCGACCGGGCACCGATGTGATGCTGATTAACGGCGTGATGCAGCAGATCATCAAACACGGTTGGTACGATCAAAACTATATTGATGATCGTGTTGACGGCTTTGATACCTTATTGCAAGAAGTCATGTCACCAAGCTACTCACTTGATAAAGTTGAATTAGTGACTGGCGTGAAAGCGGAAGATATCTTCGCGATGGCTCGCTTGATTGGTACTGCAGAACGCACCGCAGTGTATTATTCGATGGGTATTACGCAACACACTACAGGTCACGACAACGTACGTTCAATCGCTAATCTACAACTCTTGTGTGGCAACATTGGTATTGAAGGCGGTGGTATAAACCCGTTACGTGGTCAATCCAATGTTCAGGGTGCGTGTGATATGGGTGCATTGCCGAACAACCTTCCAGGTTATCAGAAAGTGTATAACCCGATAGTTCGTCAAAAATTCGCGATGGAGTGGGGTGTTTCTGACTTACCAGCGGAAGCGGGGTTAACGCTCACCGAAATTATTGATGGAGCGTGCCATCGAGATGTTCGTGGTCTGTATGTCATGGGGGAGAACCCAGTGTTGAGTGACCCGAATCAAGCGCACGTGATTGAAGGCCTTGAAGCGTTGGATTTCCTCGTCGTTCAAGACATCTTCTTAACCGAAACCGCTCAGTATGCCGATGTGGTTCTGCCTTCTTGTTCGTTTGCCGAAAAGTCTGGCCACTTTACTAATACCGAGCGCCGTGTTCAGCGCATTAACCCGGCGGTTAATCCTCCTGGTGAAGCGAAGGAAGACTGGGTGATTATTCAAATGCTAGCCAACGCAATGGGCGGCGGTTGGGATTATAACACTGTTGCCGACATCACCAATGAGATAGCAAGAGTGACTCCACAATACGGCGGTTTACGTTGGGAGAACATTACGGTTAATGGTGTTCAATGGCCAAGTAACAAGAATAACCCTGACGGTACGCGTATCATGCACCAGACTCAGTTCACTCGCGGGCGTGGTCAAATGGAAGCGATTCCGTTTAGATACGCAGCAGAGCTTCCTGATGCTGAATACCCGCTAGTGTTAACGACAGGTCGCATCCTAGAGCAGTTCCACACCGGAACCATGACACGTAAAACCAAAGGTCTTGATAACTTAGCAGGACCGCGTGCGATGGTGAGTGTTCATGATGCCGAAGCGTTAGGTATCTCAAATGGCCAGATGCTCAAAGTATCAACCCGTCGTGGAGAAATTGAAATCGCGGCATTTGTGACCAAACGAATGCAAAAGGGCGTGGTCTTTATTCCATTCCATTTTGTCGAATCTCCAGTGAATCGCTTAACCACGACTGCAACCGATCCGCACGCTAAGATCCCAGAATTTAAAGTGGCTGCAGTGCGCATTGACCCGATTCTTGAGTCTGAAACAGAAGCAATAGAAGCTTAGTTCCGAGCGTTAAGCTAATTAACGACAGGCATTAAAAAGCCGCGTAACTCTCAAAGTTATGCGGCTTTATTGATTGAGCTAGACTCGATGTCAAATGACCTAGGTAGTCACCTAGTTTGAAGCGAGTTCGTTACCGTGAACACCAAATTGCTTAGCGGCGTAAGCAACGCGCTCTGCAGGTTTTGGATATTCAGCTGGCGTGCCTAGGTTTTCAATATGATGCAAGCGAGGTAATAAACCCGCACCGTTTGCAATCTGTATTGCTAGTCCTGGACGAGCGTTTAGCTCTAGTACCATTGGGCCTTCTTCTTGGTCTAAAACCATGTCAGTACCCATGTAACCAAGGCCGGTCATTTCCCACGCGCTTGATGCTAGCGTTAGCAGCTTTTCCCAATGCGGTACTTGAAGTTGTGCCAACTCTTTGTCCGTGTCTGGGTGGTGAGTCACAGGGTGGTCAAATTGAACTGCACGAACGGCTTTACCAGTAGCGATACAGATGCCCACACCCACAGCGCCTTGGTGCAAGTTTGCCTTGCCGTCAGAAGCTGAAGTAGAAAGACGCATCATAGCCATCACTGGGTAGCCTTTGAATACGATAATTCGTACATCTGGCACACCTTCATAACTGAAGCCATCAAAACACTCGTCAAACTTGATGAGGTTTTCAACCACAGCTACGTCGTTCTTACCACCCAGTGAGAAAAGACCCGCGAGAGCGTTACTGATGTGACGCTCTACGTCTTCTTCATTGATAGTCGACCCTGATGGCTTGGTATAAACACCATCCTTGTGAGAAATAACAACAAGGATACCTTTACCACCACTGCCTTGAGCGGGTTTGATTACAAACCCCGGCCACTCTTTAACCATCTTGTGGATTGTTTTTACTTCAGCTTGGTGACTAATAACGCCAATCAGTGTTGGTACAGTTGCACCAGCTTGTTCAGCAATAATCTTAGTCTTAAGCTTGTCATCAACGAGTGGATACTTGGAACGATCATTGTAGCGACCAATATAGCTATGGTTACGCTTGTTCATTCCCATTATGCCTTTGTCTTTCAACTTAAACGGCGAAGTAAATTGATCAAACATAACTTAGTCCTCCGCTAGCGGTTTAAAGCGACGAAGCTCGGTTAGACGGTAGCCTGTGTAGTTACCTAGTAGCAAGATGGTCGCTAGAATAACAAGCTGTAAACCAATAAAGTTAAACGTTAAGTGTTGGATGAACGGGTTAGTCATGCCTAAGTAAACAAGTACCGCGGTAAATAGCGAACCACCACCTTGTAGCACGACTTCTTTCGCACCTTCTTCTTCCCATAGGATAGACATACGTTCGATAGTCCAAGATAGGATAATCATTGGGAAGAACGTAATAGATAGACCTTCAGTTAGACCGACTTTAAACGCCACTACAGTAAACACAGAAATAATCATGATTACCGTGATGATTACGGCGGATATCCTGGCGACCAGTAGCAAGTTGAGCTTGGACAGGTAACTTCGAATAATAAGCCCGGTACCTACGATAAGTAGGAAACCGACAATACCCGTTACCAATTGTGTTTGTACAAAAGCTACCGCAATCAGCACTGGCATGAACGTACCAGACGTTTTCAATCCGATGATGACACGCAGGAACACTACAATCAGAGCACCGATAGGAATCAGCATGATGGTTTTAAACATCGCTTGCTCTTCTAGCGGCAGACTATGAATGGATAGGTTTAACAGCTGATCGGCAGAGACTTTACTGTTGGTTGCTTCAGTGGGAGTAACCTCTTGAGCAATCATAGAGAAGTGAACTTTACTGTTCTGACCGCCAACCACGTCTAATAGAGATACATTTGACTCATCCCAAATTAGCAGGTTTGGCTGAACTTGCTGTTCGCTTGATTCAGGAGAGAATAAAACCCACTGGTCGTTATCCCAGATTTGGTTCATTTGCTGGATAGATTGACGACGACGTCCATCTTCTAGCTCGATAACGCCAACCACTTTATTGTGGATATTTGCTGCTGAAAGTAGCTTGTGTGTCGCTTCAACTTTGCTCATGTTATTCAGAATCAACGCAGAGTTTTGGCTGTCTGGATCATTAAGCGTTTTGATAAGTTCGCGAGTGAAGGTGATGTTGTCTGCTGAGCGTTTGGTTGCTCGGTCAATCAATGCCAACGCTGCCGCTTCTTCTGGGCCATCAAAACTTGGTTGCGTAATTTCACCTTCTGGTGGGATCGCATCAATTTTTGCTTGGTTATCGACTAGGAATTGAGTCTTGTAGTAGATGGTTTGCGGGCCATCTGCGTGGCGAATAGACCATTCTGCACGGCGACCTGAATCTGTATTCAAGTAAGAGATGCCGTAACCTGGTGACGAAGCTGACTCACCAATAAGGGTGTAATTAGACTGAGTGTGAGGAGCCGCTAATGAAACTTTTGCTTCTTTACCAACCGCATTGAACTCGATTCGAGCTTCAACGTCCCAAACCTGCCTGGTTTCCCCTGGAGTCCAAGGTACACCGTAGGTGGTATGTCTGAACATACTCAGTGTTATACCTGCCACGATGAGCAGGAAAATAGAGATATAAAATGGAATTCTTGACGTCATAGCTTACCCTACTATTGTTATTTAACTTCCGTTTGTACGTACTTTTTACTTACATCTACTAGCGCTATGTCTTTGATAAATTCGCGCCCTAGTAATACAGGGTGACTCATTTGAGAGCGATCCGCCAATGTAAATTGCGCTTTTTCATGGATTTTTCCAACTTTTACCCATAATTCGATCACAGCTCGACGTTCTGTCTGGTCATTCGTTGACTGACGGATTTTTACATACCGCACAACGGGCGCTTCAATCCATTTTTGGTCTTCTACAGCTTGTGCTTTATCAGCCAAATGGAATCTCACCCAGTCTTTACCGTTACGTTCGAATTCTTTGATATCGACAGCATTTAAAGAAGAAGTGGTTGCGCCAGTATCAACGCGTGCATCAAAGCTTTGTTTGATCGAGTCGATAGACACTTTTTCGATTCCGCCAAGGATGGTCGGTTGTAACGTAGTCGTGATAGGAGTCGCTGCTACGACGACGGGTTCTTTTTCCTCTAGCTCTTCAATAACCTTGTGTTCCATACTGGTTAGGTGAACATCTAATTGACTAGAAAGAGTGGTGATTTCGTCTTCTAAGCTTTCAATATAATCACTTTGATTACTTAGTTGTAGTTCAAGATTTTGAACCTTATTTGCGATGTTTGTCTCTGAGCGGGCAATAGCGTCGAGAGTTTCTTGGTGGTAGGTAGCACCGTTCGTGAGGGTACAACCAGAGAGCAAACCAACCGCCACGATAGGCGATAATCGCTTAAACATATAAAAAACCTTTGAGAATTAGAGAATAGTTCAGACTATTTAGTAGTTTATCCCACAAAAAAGGACGCGTGAAGCATCCTATTGTAAGAGTCTGGTCATATTGAATCGCTATGTGAGCGCTACGAAAATTATTGTGATATTAGTTCGTTTATTTGTTAAACATGAGCGTAACTTTTATACAATTCATGCTCTTGCTAATCAAAACTTACACATATAAATAACTAAGACTTCGTGACCACAGAATTTATGACTTGGTTCTATAGAAATTACGGTTTCGTTGCTACAAGAACGGCACGTCTTGGCGCAGGGTGACCTTCAACCGTTTTACTTGGATCGTTCGGATCGAGGTAATCTGGAAGAGAGTTGTGTGTCATCCATTCTGTTGTGCGTTGTTCGCCAATAGTCGTGACATTTTCGTCAACGATACGCACGTCTTCAAAGCCAACTTGTTCAAGCCAGCGTTTCAGTGCGCGAGCAGAAGGGAAGAAGTACACATTTCTCATTTGCGCGTAACGGTCAACAGGGACCAATACCGCATTCTCGTCACCTTCAATTACCAAGGTTTCAAGAACCAACTCACCGCCAGATGCCAATTGGTCTTTCAGCTGAATCAAGTGATCCAGTGGTGAACGACGGTGGTACAGCACACCCATGCTAAATACAGTGTCGTAGGCCTCTAGTTTTGGCAGTTGCTCAATACCTAAAGGTAATAGGTGAGCTCGTTGGTCATCGCCCATTAGCTTACGAATCGCTTCAAACTGAACTAAGAATAGGTGAGAAGGGTCGATACCCACCGTTAGGCGAGCGCCTTCACCTAGCATGCGCCACATGTGGTAACCATTACCACAACCCACATCAAGCACAGAGCGGTTTTTCAATGGAGAAATATGTGGAAGGACACGGTCCCATTTCCAGTCACTGCGCCACTCAGTATCGATATGAATATCGTGAACGGTATAAGGCCCTTTTCTCCATGGGTGGAAGGTCTTTAGTAAGCTTTCTAACTTTTTAAGTTCACCTGTGTGAAATGGTGTCGAGCTGCCAATGGTTACTGAGTTTTTCAGGTCAACTTGGTCTGGTAAAGCTTGTGGGATTTTGTTTAGCGCACGTAACCAACGGTCGAAGTCGCCGTGCTCTGCATTTTGCCAATCTGTCAGTTGTTGTGGCAGAACATTTAACCACGGCTGAAGGCGAGTATCTTGGGCAATAAGTTGATAAAAATTAGCAAAATTAAACATGGGTAATATTAACCGTTGTGGAATTCATAATGTGTACAGCTTTATAGCCATAACACAGGAAATTAATGGCTAAAGTATGAAAGCTTCAGACTTTGGCCAATTGTGGTTCAGCGCTATTTAATAGCGAACATCGACCCAAAGTTAAAGCATTGGAACCAGACTTCGCTGCTTGAGAAACCAATCTTTTCAAAGCGTTCCTTGTGGACAGGGATCGAGTCTGGACGCATCACGTTTTCGATCGCACTACGTTTTTGGCTGACTTCAAGCTCGCTGTATCCATTGGCACGTTTGAAATCATGGTGCAGGTCGATAAGCAGTTCATTTGAACTCTCATCTTCGAATACGTATTTTTCTGACAGGATTAAGATCCCACCCGGGCGCAAACCTGCGTAAATTCTCTCAAGCAAAGCGTATCGGTCGTCTGGAGACAGAAACTGCAGCGTAAAGTTAAGAACCACAACTGAGGCGTCTTTAATTTCTACTTCACGGATGTCGGCTTCAATGACTTCTACTGGCGTGTCACTGCGGTAAGCATTAACGTGCAGCTTGCAGCGTTCAACCATTGCTTGTGAATTATCAATAGCGAAAATGGTACAGCCTTCTTGCTTAATATGGCGACGCATCGAAAGTGTCGCCGCGCCAAGAGAGCAGCCAAGGTCGTAAATATTTGAATGTGGCTTTACAAAGCGCTCAGCCAGCATGCCGATTGCGGAGATAATGTTGCTATAGCCAGGTACCGAGCGTTGAATCATATCCGGAAATACTTCAGCAACTCTTGCATCAAAGGTGAAGTCTCCAATTTTATCAATAGGAGCGGAAAAGATATTGTCTGTATTGCTCATGGCATTTTCTCTCGACAGTCAGCGTAATTGGTACAAAACTCATACCAAATAAAAGGGTACGTATTTTACGTAAAAAAAGCGCGGCTGTCACGAAAACTGAGATTTAGCTCAAGGTTCGAAGTCACTGATAGGTGAGGGGTTAAAACATCGAGATTTGGTGATTGCCTTTTTGTGCTGGAAATTGAGCGAGATCAGGCAATATAAGTGATGTATTTTCAGACACTTGCTTTTGCAGCTGCTTATAAATAGCAATAGCGAGTTCAGGTGCGTGATTATTGTCTGGGGTGTGGATCATTAAATAGGGTTGTTTGCCTTCATTAAGCCAGCTTGGAATTTTGGCAAACCAAGGTTTAAAAAACTCAATATTAGGTTCTTGATCTGGGTGACCAATAAATCGAATCATAGGGTTATCGGCGGTCGCAATCGCATGAACGGGAACACGTGGTTTTTTTTGATGTGCGTCGATCACCGCTTCTGTGGTTGGTGGTGCGGAGAAAACAGGACGGCTATCCATAATGATACGATTGATGCCTTCTTCTATTAACCAATGATTGAAACGTTTTTCGGTATCGCCTTTATCAAAGAAACCAAGGTGACGAACTTCAACGCCGAGCTGCATGTTTTTTGGAAACCAGGTACAAAACTTTTGCAGGGCAGGGAGCATGCTGGGCTCAAAGCTGTGTGGCAGTTGAATCGTCCATTGGCCAATGCGGTCGTGCAGTGGTGACATCGTCATTAAAAACTCTTTGAGCTCGGCTTGGCAGTGCCTAAGTTGTTGCTGATGGGTGATGAACTTTGGCAGCTTGAAGGTGAACCTAAAATCATCGTGACTGGCTGTTTTCCAGTTGTGAACGGTCGACATACTCGGTGTGGCGTAAAAGGTCGTGTTGCCTTCAACCGTATGAAAAACTTGTGTGTACTTCTCTAAGCGTTCAGCAGGTTTTGTTCCTTTACCATAGAACTGACTTTGCCACTCAGAATGCGACCACATGGTTAATCCAAGTCTTAGAGGTAAAGTTGCCATCGTTATTTCACCGTTAGTCATCACTCTATTTGTCATCGCGTCGTTAGTCATTACAAAAAAAGTTTTATAGTTGAAGCGCAAATCTACTTTACGAGAGTTTTGCTGATTAAGGTACTTTCGAGATATAATTATCGCAATTTTTTCGGTTTTGATGAATCTTTGCGCACTTGATGGGCTAAAAAGCAGCAAAGCCAGATAAAACACAATAAATTCGAATGTGGAAGGTCGATTTTAAGCGAGTTTCCGCGTATAAATGTTCCTTTGCTCTGTTGTGTGGAATGACCACTGACAGCTTGGAAACTAGTAAACAATTAAGAGATTGGGAAATTCATTATGCGTACCCATTACTGTGGTAACCTGAACAAGTCCCTGGCGGGACAAACTGTAGAATTGTGCGGCTGGGTAAACCGTCGCCGTGATTTAGGCGGTCTTATCTTTATCGATATGCGAGATCGTGAAGGCGTCGTTCAGGTTGTTGTCGATCCAGATATGAAAGATATCTTCCCGATCGCTAACCAACTGCGTAATGAATTCTGTATCAAATTTACTGGTGAAGTACGTGTTCGTCCTGACAGCCAAGTAAATAAAGATATGGCAACGGGTGAAGTTGAGCTTTACGCGACTGGTCTTGAGATCATCAACCGTTCAGAAGCGCTTCCACTAGATTTCAACCAAACGAACTCTGAAGAACAGCGTCTTAAGTACCGCTACATCGATCTTCGTCGTCCAGAAATGAGCGATCGTATTAAGCTGCGTGCACGTGCTTCTAGCTTCGTTCGTCGTTTCCTAGACGAGAATCTATTCCTAGACATCGAAACACCAGTGCTAACGAAAGCGACACCGGAAGGCGCGCGTGACTACCTAGTACCAAGCCGTGTTCATAAAGGCAGCTTCTACGCACTTCCTCAATCTCCTCAGCTGTTCAAGCAACTGCTGATGATGTCTGGTTTTGACCGTTACTACCAAATCGTTAAATGTTTCCGTGATGAAGATTTACGTGCTGACCGTCAGCCTGAATTTACTCAAATCGATATCGAAACATCTTTCATGACTTCTCAAGAAGTGCGTAACGTGACTGAGAAGCTTGTTCACGATATGTGGAAAGAACTTCTAGATGTTGAACTAGGTCAATTCCCAGTAATGCCTTTCTCTGAAGCGATTCGTCGTTTCGGTTCTGATAAGCCAGATCTACGTAACCCACTAGAGCTAGTTGACGTTGCTGACTTGGTTAAAGACGTTGAGTTCAAAGTATTCTCTGGCCCTGCGAACGACGAAAAAGGTCGCGTAGCGGTTATCCGTGTACCAGGCGGTGCTAAGCTAACTCGTAAGCAAATCGACGGTTACGCTGAACACGTAGGTATCTACGGCGCGAAAGGTCTAGCTTGGATGAAGGTTAACGACCGTGCTGCAGGCATGGAAGGTATTCAATCTCCAGTGGCTAAATTCCTAAGCGAAGATGTGATCAACGGTATTCTAGACCGCACTCAAGCTGAATCTGGTGATATCATCCTATTTGGTGCGGATAAAGCGAACATCGTTGCTGAAGCAATGGGCGCTCTTCGTATCAAGCTAGGTGATGACCTAGAGCTAACAGATAAGAAAGCGTGGGCTCCTCTTTGGGTTATTGATTTCCCAATGTTCGAAGAAGATGGTGAAGGCAACCTACACGCTATGCACCACCCATTTACATCACCACTTGGTGTGAACGCGGAAGAGCTAAAAGCAAACCCAGCAGCAGCTAATTCTGATGCATACGACATGGTAATCAACGGCTACGAAGTAGGCGGCGGTTCGGTACGTATTCACAGCGCAGAAATGCAAACGGCTGTATTCGGTATCCTAGGTATTGAAGCTAAAGAGCAACAAGAGAAGTTCGGTTTCCTACTTGAAGCACTTAAGTACGGTACGCCACCACACGCAGGTCTAGCATTTGGTCTTGACCGTCTAGCAATGCTTCTTTGTGGTACAGAGAACATCCGTGACGTTATCGCATTCCCGAAAACAACAGCTGCAGCATGTCTACTAACAGATGCGCCAAGCCTAGCAAACCCAGCATCACTGGAAGAGCTAGCAATCGCTGTTAATTTAGCGAAGAAAGAAGACTAATCAAGCGATTAAGCTCAACTTTCTAATTAAGCTAATAGTTTTGATAGAGCTTGAGTCTTTGATAGAGATTAAGCTTCAGATAAAACTTTAGCTTTCATAGAACAACGAAATGCCCGTTAATTTGACGGGCATTTTTTTTTGCGTTCGATATACTAAGCTCATAAAGCATGTATAAATAATCAGTATTAAAGTTATGTCTATTATCTTAGGGATTGACCCTGGTTCTCGTATTACCGGCTATGGTGTGATTCGTCAAAATGGCCGCCACCTATATTATTTAGGTAGCGGTTGTATTCGCACCTCAGAAAAAGAGTTGCCAGGTCGCTTAAAGCAGATCTATGCGGGTGTGAGTGAGATCATTACTCAGTTTCAGCCAGACGTGTTTGCGATCGAACAAGTGTTCATGGCGAAGAATGCCGATTCAGCACTTAAGCTTGGTCAAGCTCGTGGTAGTGCGATAGTGGCAGCTGTGAACGCTGACTTGCCCGTACATGAATACGCGGCAAGACTAATCAAGCAAGCGGTAACAGGTAATGGCGGTGCTGATAAGTCGATGGTTCAGAATATGGTGATGAGTATGCTCAAGCTACCCGCTAAGCCACAAGCCGACGCAGCGGATGCTCTAGGCGTAGCAATCACTCACGCCAATACCAATAAAACCTTGGTCGCACTGGCAGGTAAAGCAACAGGTGCGAGAAAAGGGCGCTACCGTTAATCTCACCCACCGATTTCTAGACGTTTTCATTCGATGAGCCTTACGCTCTGTTTGGCTCATATCATAACAATACGCGCCTAAATCCTTGATGAAATGAGATCTTTCGAACAGAACCCAGATAATAATATTGCGCATTATTTAACATGTTATTAACATTGGTCGGAGGTCTAACAAGTTAATCAAGGATGATCACTGATGAACCCTATCAAGCTGTGGCGCGCGTTGTTTCTACCCAAAACTAATGGATGGAATAGTAACGAAGTCAGACAAGCGGATATCTTACTCCTATTCACTTTTATCGCATTCTTTGTAGGTGTATATAGTCTGATCAAGTGGACTAAGCACGAAGAGCAACTGCTAGTCGCCACATCTATACTTCTTATCGTATTTGAACTGGTATCTGCACTTTTATTGCGCATGACACGCAACCCCAGCCTGGCATTGAACTTTGGCTTTGTTGGCATGGCGGTACACGCACTCAACATTATTTATCAAAGTGGTGGTGTGGTTGAGTCTACTCAGGCTTATTGGGTTCCTTTGTTAGTGGTCGCTTTTTTCTTATCAGGAACACGAATTGTCGCCTTAGTTTGGAGTGGGTTAGTGATTGGCGTTTCATTGATGATGACGTCGGCTCATCTTGAAGGCTTTGAATTTCCGCAGTTATTGCTTACTCCTGAAGCCGTGGTGGTTGAAACGTGGTCCGGTGTGATCATGCCGCTGGTGGTGATCTGCATTGCTCAAGCGTTTACAGCCAAGCAAAAAGAGGTCGCGATTGAAATGGCAGAGGATGCGATTTCAGAAAGCCAACAAGTTGCCAACCAAGCGATGCAAAGCGAAGAACGACTTTCGGTGGTGCTTGACCAAGCTAACTCAAACTCTGAAAGCTTACAGGGCGTATCTGTTCATTTAGACCAGCAGTCGCAAGACCTGCATGCTCAAGTTGAGGTGTTGAATATCAATTGCGAATCTCAGGCAAGTGCAGCAGAGCAGATGAGCCAACAACTCCATCAAATGACTCAAGGCATCGAAGAATCCAATTCATTTGTAGGTGAACTGAAAGAGCGTAGCGAAGCGGTTGGCACTAAAGCGCAAAAGAGCTCTGAGTCACTAGAAGCTTCAACAGATGCAATCAGTCAGATCATTCAAAGTAATCAAGAGATCATGAAAGTCGCTGATTTGATCACTTCGGTTGCTGAGCAAACCAATCTATTAGCACTCAACGCGGCAATCGAAGCAGCACGTGCAGGTGAACAAGGACGAGGCTTTGCTGTGGTAGCTGATCAGGTAAGAGAGCTATCTGCAAAAAGCAGTCATTCCGCGATAGAAATTCGAACTTTGTTAGACCGCAGTAAAGAAGAAGTGGAAAACGGTAGAGCAATCATCGAAACCACGGCGAGCGAGATGAACGGTATTATCTCAGAGGTGCAAACCATCTCAACAGATGTTAATCAGCTCACCAATATTATGGCAATGCAGATGAATTCGTTGAAAGAGCTGGATCTGGCCAGTTCAGAAGTCGCCCAAAGCGTTGCGGAAACTAAATCGGTGTCAAGCTTAGTCGCGAATTATGGTTCTGAACTAACAGGTCATGTAACTTCGGTTAAAGAACTGGTCGCGAGCTTGAACAGCGTGGTCTCGCAAGCCAAGCAAGCCTAAATAATTCACTTCAAAAAACACAAAGAACTGGATAAGCATCCAGTTCTTTTATATTCTGTCCCTCAAATTAAATTCCATCAAGAGAGTGAATTGTGATCGGACGTCTCCGCGGTACATTAATAGAAAAACAGCCACCAGAATTATTGATTGAAGTCAGTGGTGTTGGTTATGAAGTACAAATGCCAATGAGCTGTTTTTATGAATTACCAAACGTTGGCGAAGAGGCAATTATCTACACTCACTTTGTCGTACGTGAAGATGCGCAGTTACTTTATGGTTTCAATACGGTAAAAGAGCGAGCTCTGTTCCGTGAAGTCATCAAAGCAAACGGCGTTGGTCCTAAACTTGGTCTTGGGATTCTTTCAGGCATGACCGCTAGCCAATTCGTTCAGAGCGTTGAACGCGAAGATATCTCAACATTGGTTAAACTGCCGGGTGTGGGTAAGAAAACGGCAGAGCGTCTGGTTGTTGAAATGAAAGACCGCTTGAAAGGGTGGGGCGCAGGTGATCTGTTTACGCCTGCAACGGATGCAGCGCCAATGGACTCGATGCCAACGGTTCACGATGCTGAAGAAGAAGCCGTAAGCGCACTACTTGCTCTGGGTTACAAACCAACTCAAGCCTCTAAAGTTGTTGCTCAAGTGGCTAAAGATGGCATGACAAGTGAACAATTGATTCGCGAAGCACTGAAGTCGATGGTTTAATACCTCATATACTTTTTCTACAAAATAGACTCATTCACTTTGCCTTTACACAGAGTCAAGAAGCGCAGAACCAGGAAGAGCAGAGTTAGGAATAACAGAATTTATGATTGAAGCCGATCGCCTGATTGCACCTGATAATCCGGTCTTTAAAGATGAAGATGTCATTGATCGTGCAATACGCCCTAAAGCACTTGCCGACTATCAAGGCCAGGACCACGTTCGTAACCAGATGGAGATTTTCATTCAAGCAGCTCAAATGCGAAATGAAGCTCTGGATCATCTGTTGATTTTTGGCCCTCCGGGTTTAGGTAAGACCACGCTTGCGAACATTGTTGCCAATGAAATGGATGTGAGTATCCGCACCACTTCAGGTCCTGTTCTCGAGAAAGCAGGTGACCTTGCGGCGCTACTGACTAACCTTGAAGAAAATGATGTCCTGTTCATTGATGAGATCCACCGTCTAAGCCCTGTGGTTGAAGAGGTGTTGTATCCAGCAATGGAAGATTACCAATTAGATATCATGATTGGTGAAGGTCCCGCAGCACGTTCTATCAAGATTGATCTTCCTCCTTTCACTTTGATTGGTGCAACCACTCGCGCTGGCTCATTGACGTCTCCGTTACGTGACCGTTTTGGCATTACCCAGCGTCTTGAATACTACAAAGTTGAAGATTTGCAAAATATCGTTCAGCGCAGTGCTGATTGCCTTGGACTATCACTGGAGTCGGATGGGGCATTAGAAATTGCTCGTCGTGCTCGTGGTACACCGCGTATTGCTAACCGTTTACTACGCCGTGTTCGTGACTATGCGGAAGTGAAAGCCGATGGACATATTTGCCCAGATGTCGCTGACAAAGCACTAAATATGCTAGATGTCGATGCGAAAGGTTTTGACTACATGGATAGAAAGCTTCTGCTCGCGATTATGGAAAAATTTGGTGGCGGGCCGGTTGGTATCGACAACATGGCAGCTGCGATTGGTGAAGAGAAAGACACCATTGAAGATGTGTTGGAACCTTACTTGATTCAGCAAGGTTACCTACAAAGAACGCCAAGAGGTAGAATCGCGACCGACAGAGCGTATTTACACTTTGGAATAGATAAACCGTCTAATCGTTAACTTATTCATTTCTAAAGATCCCAGTTGCATAAGCGCTGGGATTTTTTGCGTTTTATTGAATAACAACTCTTTGAGCTATTCGATAAAAAGGCCGAATAGCTGCTGTCAAAAATGAAAACTTTGATTGCGGGTTTGATTTGGCTAGCAAAAAATGAAATAAATTGTCATATTTTTTGTTAACACTTTATAGGTAGTTGTAATTCATATGTTGAGGTGGTGCTGAGCTTTTGTCACAGATATCATGCACTGTTATTAACAGGGGCTAAATTGGTGTGATTTCAATCATAACTGTACAAAAATAACTCTAATTTGCTCGAATAAAATTGATACAAATCAACGCAAGGTTCTCCTATAAACCTTTTGAAACATACTGATTTTACCAGTAATATTAGCGCCAGCTATATTAGCTCATGCTTAACAATAATCTAACTATAACGGTACGTTTTTGCTACAAATTTCAATTTGTAATAACAATTGCACAAATTGTTTTAACATGGATTTTTGCGGTGAATTATCACACAAGTGTCATTCAGCCGACACAAAGGAGTTACCATGATTGATGTTGTTGATCTGTCGCGATTGCAATTTGCATTTACAGCGATGTATCACTTCCTATTTGTTCCACTGACTTTAGGTATGGCATTTCTTCTTGCCATTATGGAGTCAGTATATGTAATGACTGGCAAACAAATTTACAAGGACATGACCAAGTTCTGGGGTAAATTGTTTGGTATTAACTTTGCTCTTGGTGTAGCGACAGGCTTAACCATGGAGTTCCAGTTTGGTACTAACTGGTCTTACTATTCTCACTATGTTGGCGACATCTTTGGTGCTCCGCTGGCTATCGAAGCGCTTGTTGCATTCTTCCTAGAGTCTACTTTTGTTGGTCTTTTCTTCTTCGGTTGGGACAGATTGTCAAAGCGTCAGCACTTAGCGGTAACGTGGTTAGTAGCACTTGGCTCTAACTTCTCAGCGCTTTGGATCTTGGTAGCGAACGGCTGGATGCAAAACCCAGTGGGTGCGGAATTTAACTTTGAAACCATGCGTATGGAAATGGTGAGCTTTGCTGAAGTTGTACTAAACCCAGTAGCACAAGTTAAATTCGTACACACAGTGGCGTCTGGTTACACAACGGGTGCAATGTTCATCCTTGGTATCAGCTCATACTACATTCTTAAAGGTCGTGACCTTGCCTTTGCTCGTCGCTCTTTTGCGATTGCAGCATCTTTCGGTATGGCGGCGATCTTGTCAGTAATCGTACTAGGTGATGAATCTGGTTACGAGCTTGGTGAAGTTCAAAAAGTGAAGCTCGCTGCGGTAGAAGCAGAGTGGCACACTGAAGAAGCTCCAGCAGCATTTACTGTTTTTGGTATTCCAAACCAAGAAACAATGAATACTGACTACGCAATTAAAATCCCTTACGTAATGGGTATCATCGCAACGCGTTCGCTTGATACTGAAGTAACGGGCCTGCGTGACTTACGTGATGATCACGTTGATCGTATCCGTACTGGTATGTACGCATACGAGCTGCTTGAAAAGCTACGTTCAGGCGACAAGTCTGAAGAAAACATGGCAGCGTTCGATGAAGTAAAAGGTGACCTAGGCTACGGTCTGCTTCTTAAGCGCTACACAGACGAAGTTGCTGATGCAACAGAAGACCAAATCCAAATGGCTGCGGATGATTCTATTCCAACAGTTTGGCCTCTATTCTGGTCATTCCGTCTGATGGTTGCTTGTGGCTTCATCATGCTGTTTGTATTCGGTGCGGCGTTTGTTCAAACGTGTCGTCAGAAGATCGAACAGAAACCATGGATACTTAAAGCAGCGCTATTCTCAATCCCATTACCTTGGATTGCGATCGAAGCGGGTTGGTTCGTTGCTGAATTTGGTCGTCAACCATGGGCGGTTGGTGAAATCCTACCGGTTAACGTTGCTGCATCAGCACTAACTATTGAACAGCTTTGGACTTCACTATTCGCTATTCTGGCACTGTACACAGTGTTCTTAATTGCTGAAGTTTACCTAATGCTGAAATTCGCACGTAAAGGTCCAAGTAGCTTAAAGACAGGCCGTTACCACTTCGAACAAAACGATAACTCTGTTGAAGACAAAGTTAGCCGTTCAGTCGAAGTATAAGTGAGGGAATATTATGTTTGATTACGAAAGCTTACGACTTATTTGGTGGGTATTGATCGGTGTTCTACTGGTTGGGTTCGCCGTAACTGATGGCTTCGATATGGGCGTTGCTGCTCTTTCACCTGTTATCGGTAAGAACGACACTGAACGTCGTATTATGCTCAACACGATTGCTCCTCACTGGGATGGCAACCAAGTTTGGCTGATTACGGCTGGTGGTGCACTGTTTGCTGCATGGCCTTTGGTTTACGCGACGTCTTTCTCTGGTTTCTACTTCGCAATGTACGCGACGTTAGCAGCGCTTTGGTTACGACCACTTGCTCTTGATTACCGTTCTAAGATCGAAGACCCAAAATGGCGTAAAACTTGGGACTACGCGCTTTGCTTTAGTGGCACAGTACCTCCAATCATTTTCGGTGTGGCATTTGGTAACCTGTTACAAGGTGTACCCTTTGATCTGAACGAATTTATGATGTCTAAGTACCATGGTACGTTCTTTGCCCTACTAAACCCATTTGCATTGCTTTGTGGTGTGTTGGCTCTGATGTTGTTCGTGATGCAAGGTGCAACATGGCTTCAAATGAAGACAACAGAAGAACTGCACAATCGTGCTCGCAACGTTGCTCAGATTACTGGCCTAATTGCTATTGCTCTGTTCGTTATTGGTGGCTTCTGGGTTCAATCTATCGAAGGCTACGTAATTACAAGCACGATGGACACGTTTGCTGATTCAAACCCACTAAACAAAGAAGTATCACTTCAAGTTGGCGCTTGGATGACAAACTTCGAAACGTATCCAGCAATGTGGGCTGCGCCGATTCTTGGTGTAGCAATGCCACTGCTTGCTGTAATTGCATCTCGCTTTGAGCGTGGTGGTTTCGCATTCTTGTTCTCAAGCCTATCTAACGCTGGTGTTATTTTAACGGCTGGTTTTGCAATGTTCCCATTCGTAATGCCATCAAGCCTGAACCCTAGCCATAGTTTAACTATGTGGGATTCAACAGCGAGTGAGCTGACGCTTGGTCTTATGACTGGAGTTGCGGCGGTAATGGTTCCTGTGATTCTTGGCTACACCACTTGGACATATTACAAAATGTTCGGTCGTCTAGATAAGAAACACATCGAAGATAACGACGTTTCAGCTTACTAAGCTAGAAGTTAAATAACTTAGGAGAAATTTTATGTGGTATTTTGCATGGATTTTGGGTGTACTTCTAGCATGTGCATTCGGCATCATCAATGCTCTATGGTTAGAGCATTCAGAAATGATGGATAAAGACAGTGAGTAATCTCGCGGAGCAAATCGCTAAACTGCATCAACCAATGGATAAGACTCTGTTACGAGTTTTATCCCTCGTATTGGGTTTCATGCATGTTGGTTTAGTGATGTGGGATCCTGAAGCGTATGCGACAAGCATCGGTGGCTTTAACGCGATCATCGGGCCAATGTTCATTTGGGCAGTATGCTCAAGCATGGTTTATGGTATCGGATTTAAGCCGAGAGCTTGGATGTGGCAGCTACTGTTTAGCCCATACGTTTCACTCACAATTTTGCTCTACCTAACAGTGTTACGCCTTTTATAAAAGGTAAAGGATCTAGGTTCATAACGACGTGAACCTATATACTTGTTGGGTTTTTAGTCAAAAAGAGGTCATCTTATACAGATGGCCTTTTTTTTCGTCTCTTAAATCAAAAAATTCACAGCGATATACTATTAATGATAAGGAGTTAGGTTATAGTGAGATCTTTATCGTTTTGAATTGTGGTATCAAATTGCAGGGATTATCTAAGCCATTTACATGGCCAGTGACAGTGTATTACGAAGACACCGATGCTGGTGGTGTTGTATATCATTCAAACTATCTTAAGTTTTTCGAACGCGCTCGAACTGAGATGTTGCGCTCAATTGGCGTATCTCAGCAAGTCTTGTTAGAACAAAACATCGGCTTTGTGGTCCGACATATGGACATTGATTTTGTTCAAGGTGCACGCCTTGATGATTCTTTACAAGTCATTACAAATATTTACGAGTTGAAGCGAGCTACCTTGGTCTTCTGTCAAGAGATCGTAAATCCTGATGGCAAGGCATTGTGTAAAGCAATGGTTAAGGTAGCATGTATCGATAATCAAAAAATGAAACCCAAAGCGATGCCAACATTTATTCTCACGGAGCTAACGAATAGTGACTGCTGAAATCTCAATCTTAGGCCTAATTTTAGAAGCTAGCTTACTAGTTAAGATGGTCATGCTGATTCTTATGGGCATGTCTGTTGTTTCTTGGGCGATGATCATAAAAAGAAGTAAAGTATTATCTCAGGCTTCTAAACAAACTGACGTATTTGAAGACAAGTTCTGGTCAGGCGTTGATCTTGCAAAACTGTACCAAGAGAGCAACAAGCGCAAAGACGAGCTTTCTGGTACTGAAGAAATTTTTTACGCAGGCTTTACGGAGTTTGCACGCCTTCGTAAATCGAATGCAACATCACCTGACTTCATTATGGAAGGCACTGGTCGTGCAATGCGTGTTGCGGTTGCTCGCGAAGTTGATGAGCTAGAAACCAATTTACCTTTCCTAGCAACCGTTGGTTCTATCAGTCCATACATTGGCCTATTTGGTACAGTTTGGGGCATCATGCACTCATTCATCGCATTAGGTGAAGTGAAGCAAGCGACATTAGCAATGGTTGCTCCTGGTATTGCAGAGGCGTTGATCGCAACAGCAATGGGCCTATTTGCAGCGATTCCTGCTGTTATGGCTTACAACCGCTTTAGTAGCCGAGTCGGCAAGCTAGAACACAATTATGCGACTTTCTCTGAAGAGTTCCACAGTATTCTTCACCGTCAAGCGATGGCTGGCAGGGAATAATAGATGGCCGGATACCAACCTAAAAAACGCAAAATGACAGCAGAGATTAACGTTGTACCTTACATCGACGTTATGCTCGTTTTGCTGATCATTTTTATGGTGACTTCTCCCTTCGTTACTCAAGGCGTAGACGTCGAATTGCCCCAGGCTTCAACGGCTAAATCTGCACAAGATCTATTGGGTGACGACAATGCGAGCTTTATTATCGTTGAAGTGAACAAAGACGGTGAGCTTGGTTTGAGTGTGAATAACGAAGAAGTACAGCGTGGTTTATCAATGGAAGACATTATCGTCCGAGTGAAAGCCGAATTGTCTCTTAAGCCAAACTCTCCAGTGGCGGTTGGTGGTGATGCCGCAACGCCTTACGCTGAAGTAGTTTTATTACTTGATGAATTAAGCCGTGCAGGTGTGCCAAAGGTTGGCCTATTAACGGATATAAGGGAATAGCTCCGTAGCATTCATGAAAGCGAATAATAAAAAATCCAATAATTTCAGATCACCGCTTTTTATTTCACTTGGGCTGCACGTCATTTTATTCGTTGCGCTTATTTGGGGGGCGGATTTCACGATGTCGGAACCAAAGCCTACTGGGCAGATGGTTCAAGCCGTGGTGATTGATCCTCAGTTGGTTCGCCAACAAGCTCAGCAGATTCGCCAGCAAAGAGAAGCGGCGAGCAAGAAAGAGCAAGAGCGTCTAGACAAACTAAGACGTGAAAGCGAACGACTTGAAAAAAATCGTAAAGCTGAAGAAGAAAACATTCGAAAGCTGAAAGAAAAGCAAGCTAAAGAATCGAAAGCGGCTCGCGAAGCAGAAAAGCGTCGAGTTGAAAATGAAAAACAACGTAAAGTTGAAGAGGCTCGTTTAAAGCAAGAACAAAAGAAAGCCGCTAAAGCAGAAGCTGATCGTAAATTGAAAGAGGCAGCGGTTGTGAAAGCGGAAAGTGAACGCAAAGCAAAAGAAGCGGCGATAGCTAAAGCTGAACAAGAGCGCGTGGCAAAAGAAAAAGCTGCGAAAGAGGCTGCAGATAAAGCCCGCAAAGAAAAAGAAGCCGCTGAACGTGCTGAAAAGCAGCGTATAGCGAAAGAGAAAGAAGCGGCAGCAGCAGCGGAAAAGGCCCGTAAAGCAAAAGAAGCTGCAGCAAGAGCCGAAAAAGAGCGTAAACAACAAGAGGCGGCATTGAACGATATCTTTGCTGGGCTCGAAACTGAGACGACTCAAAACTCTTCGGCTAAACAACAATTTATTAGTGATGAAGCACAGCGTTACGGCGCTATTTATACTCAACTGATTCAGCAGAATTTGTTGTTAGAAGACAGCTATAGAGGACGCTCATGTCGAGTAAACCTAAAGCTTATTCCAACAGGCTCAAATGCTATTTTGGGTAGCTTGAGTATCTTAGATGGTGATAGCCGTTTATGTGCAGCAACGAAGCGTGCGGTGGCACAAGTACAATCTTACCCACTGCCGAAAGATCCAGATATTGTGAAATCATTGAAAGACATTAACTTAACTGTATCACCAGAGTAAAAGGACGAACTTGTGTTAAAGAAACTATTACTGAGTTTTGTTTTCTTAATAGCTACAAGCAGCCAGTTTGCACATGCAGCGCTGGAGCTGGTTATTACAGATGGTATTAACTCCGCAAGACCGATCGCTATTGTACCTTTTCGTTGGGAAGGTGCAGGACCTTTGCCACACGATGTATCAGCGGTTATTGCTTCTGACCTACAACGTAGTGGGAAATTCAGCCCAGTTGCAACAAGCAAAATGCCTCAAACGCCTTACAGCGAAGCAGAGGTCGACTTTGATGCTTGGACTGACTTAGGCGTTGATTCACTGCTAACTGGTAGCATCACTAAGAACGCCGAAGGGCAGTATGTGGTTAACTACCAATTGATCGACATTGTTCGTGGTCAGTTAACCAAAGGGCAAAGCAGAGCGCTCAGCGATGAAGGCCAACTGGTACTTTCTAAAGACCACGTTTTGTTCAATAAGAAAGCGACGGTTCCGGGCAAACGCTTGAGAGAGTACGCTCACCGCATCTCAGATTTAGTGTATGAAGAACTGACTGGTGAGAAAGGCGCGTTTTTGACTCGTATTTCTTACGTGGTAGTGAACGACAAAGATAAATACCCATACCAACTTCGTGTTGCTGATTATGATGGTTTCAATGAGCGTTTAGTACTTCGTTCTAAGCAGCCTCTTATGTCACCAGCATGGTCTCCAGATGGTAAGAAACTTGCTTATGTAAGCTTCCAAAATGGCCAAGCTGAAATATTCATTATGAATATTTACACCGGTGAACGTGAGAAGGTGACGTCATACCCTCGCCACAATGGCGCGCCAAGATTCTCTCCAGACGGTAAGACATTGGCATTGGTATTGTCGAAAACAGGCAGCCTTCAAGTGTACACACTTGACCTTGCTAGCCGTAAGCTGACTCAAATTACCCGCGGTCGTTCTAATAATACTGAACCGTTTTGGCACCCAGATGGCAAGTCTCTTATTTTCACATCGGATCGTGGTGGTAAACCTCAGATTTATAATGTAAATTTGTCCAATAATTCGACTTCTCGTATTACTTGGCAAGGTAGCCAAAACTTAGGTGGCCAGATCACCCCTGATGGTCGATTCCTTATCATGGTGAATCGTAGTAACTCAGGCTTTAACTTGGCTAAGCAAGATTTGGAAACCGGTGCAGTTCAGGTGCTAACAAAAACACTGTTAGATGAATCTCCAAGTATTGCACCGAATGGAGGTATGGTTATCTATAGCTCTATTTACAACAAAACAAACGTATTATCGATGGTTTCTATCGATGGCCGTTTCAAAGCTAGATTACCGGCAACTAACGGACGTGTAAGAGCGCCTGCATGGTCACCGTTCCTCTAGTCAAAGTGATACATTCTTTTAGCTATTGATAGTGTTAACTATTGTGGCAATTAACTATCTATAGCACTTAGTCGCTGTAGAAACTAAGTTTGATAACGTAAGGAAAAAAAGATGCAACTTAACAAAGTTCTTAAAGGCTTGATGATTGCACTACCAGTGATGGCAGTAACGGCATGTAGCTCAACTGATGAAGCGACATCTGCAACATCTGGTACTGAAAGCAACCAAACAACTTCAGGTTCAGAAGGCAACGTAGACACAACTGTTGTAACGCCAATTGACGCTAACGGTCAACTGTCTGAGCAAGAGCTTAAAGAGCAAGCGCTACGCGAAACTCAAACAATCTACTTTGCATTCGATAACTCTACTATCGCTGGCGACTACGAAGAAATTCTAGCAGCTCACGCAGCTTACCTAAGCAACAACGTTGACATGAACGTTACTATCGAAGGTCACGCTGACGAACGCGGTACTCCTGAGTACAACATCGCACTTGGCGAGCGTCGTGCACAAGCTGTAGCGAAATACCTACAAGCTCTAGGTGTTCAAGCAGACCAAATCTCTATCGTAAGCTACGGTGAAGAGAAGCCACTTCTTCTAGGTCAATCTGAAGATGTGTACGCTAAAAACCGTCGCGCAGTACTAGTTTACTAATTTTAGTAGGCTATATAATTGAGGAATTGCCTCATGTTCAGTAACACAAAGCGAGTCATTTTGCTTTCGTTACTGGCAAGTGCAGCGAACACAACGTTCGCTGCACCAGCTCCAGTATCCGATCTCAATAGCACCGCAACCAATTCATCATCTTCCTCTCGAGCAGCGTCTGCATCTAACGAATCAGATATTGAGCGTTTAGAGCGCCTGCTTCAAAATCGAAATCTCGTTCAGCTTCAGATGCAACAGCAAATCGACGACATGGCACTGGAGATCAGTGAACTTCGTGGTGAGCTGGAACGAAACAGCTACGATATGAAGCAAATGCTAGAGCGCCAACGCGAACTGTTCATTGAACTGGATCGTGTGAGAGGCGAGGTGAAAGCAGCAGGAACAGCAACGGTAGCAGTGGCGGCGAGCGAAGGCTCTAAAGACGCTTCTGGTACGTTCAGTACTGATGTGGATGAGCAAACCGCTTATCAAAATGCTGTAGATATGATTCTAAAGCAACGAGACTACACGGGTGCTATAGCAGCATTTCAAAAGTTTCAAAAAGACTTCCCAGATTCAACCTTCACACCTAACTCACATTACTGGTTAGGTCAGCTTTATTTTGCTAAAAAGCAAGATAAAGAAGCCGTGAAGAGCTTTGCCGCTGTTGTGTCATACAAAGATTCAAATAAGCGAGCAGATGCACTGGTTAAGCTTGGTGACATAGCTGCACGCAACAACAATGCGACGCAGGCTAAGAAATATTACCAACAAGTCGTTACCGAGCATCCAAACAGTGCTTCGGCTAAAGTGGCTAAAACCCACTTGTAAAACAAAATAGGGGTACTTAGGTACCTCTTTTTTATACCTGATCACTTCCGTTTAGTATTTACTTGTCTGCTTTTTGATGCCAATGCATCACCTTGTTTATACGTTTTAAGCATTAGCTAGTCACCGCTTGCAACCAATCCTTTTTGATCCCAATCGCTGTCCTGTGTAGAATACTCTAATCCTCGGAAGAAGTTGCGTAGAGCAAGAGCAATGAGTCATATACTAGATAAAATCGATACAGTTTACCCGTTTCCGCCTAAGCCAGTTCCATTGAGCGACGCTCAGAAACAGGCCCACATCGCGAACATCAAAAAACTACTTCAAGAAAAAGATGCAGTTCTAATTGCACATTACTACACGGATCCTGAAATTCAGGCTCTGGCTGAAGAAACTGGTGGTTTCGTTGGCGATTCTTTAGAAATGGCTAAGTTCGGTAACCGCCATTCAGCAAGCACTTTGATCATCGCTGGTGTTCGTTTTATGGGCGAATCTGCAAAGATTCTTACTCCTGAAAAACGTATTTTGATGCCAACGCTTGAAGCTGAATGTTCACTTGATCTTGGTTGTCCGGCTGACAAATTTGCAGAATTTTGTGATGCTCACCCTGACCACACAGTGGTTGTATACGCGAACACCTCTGCGGCTGTTAAAGCTCGTGCAGATTGGGTAGTTACGTCGAGTATCGCTTTAGAAATTGTTGAAAGCTTAGATGCTGAAGGCAAACCCATTATTTGGGGGCCAGACCGCCACCTCGGTTCTTACATTGCAAATCAAACCGGCGCTGACATGTTGCTTTGGCAAGGTGAGTGTATCGTTCATGATGAGTTCTCAGCTGATGCTCTGAAGAAAATGAAATCGGTATATCCAGAAGCCGCTATTTTGGTTCACCCAGAATCACCAGCAAGCGTGGTTGAGCTGGCTGATGCTGTGGGTTCAACAAGCCAACTGATCAAGAAAGCGAAAGAGCTTCCTCATCCACAGATGATTGTCGCGACCGACAAAGGTATCTTCTTTAAGATGCAGCAACTGGTTCCTGAAAAAGAGCTGATTGAAGCGCCGACTGCGGGTGCTGGTGCAACTTGTCGCAGCTGCGCACACTGTCCTTGGATGGCAATGAACGGCCTTGAAGCGATTGAAAATGCACTTGAACATGGTGGTAAGCAACACGAGATCTTCGTTTCTGAAGAACTGCGCGTTAAGTCTCTTATCCCACTGAACCGCATGCTAGATTTCGCTGAACAACTTAACCTACAGGTTAAAGGCAACGCTTAATTTAGTTGCCTAGTTGTCGTGATGATATAAGCAGTCCAGCTTAATCACTGTTTTGCTTTTACCATCAAGAGAAAAACCAGCCGATAGTGCTGGTTTTTTTGTACCTGAATACTAGCTTTAATATAATCTCATTAGCTGTTGCTGTTTGCACTAGATACTACCAATCGTAGTAAATAACTGCTCATTTTAGCTTGTTGAAACACTTGATGACGCCGTTAGAATCGTAGAATAACTACTTATCGAAACTTCCTGTAGAAAATAGCTGCCTTGTTCTCAAGCATTTTTCCTACGCTATTTCTGTATCAATGTGTTCAAATTGGGAATTGAATTTAGATTGATTCATGAGTACGAACAGAAACAGCCCGGCCATCAGCGAGGCGGCAAACCAATATGGGAGGCTTTGGTTGTATTGGTAAAGTAGCGTCGCGGTGATCGGCCCCGCAATGGAAGATAGCCCTTGGATAGCCGAAATTGTACCAGCAGCAGCACCTTGTTCGTTCATTCCCACTGAATTGGCGGTAATAGCTTGTATAGCAGGGAACAAGAGTCCTAATCCTATTGCCATGAACATATAGCCTGTAATAAGAGCCTGAGCAGAGTGTGCTACTGACACAATACAGAGGCCGGCACATGCCGCAATTGGACCCATCATGAAACTTTTTAGTAATACGTTGTTTTTCAGTTTGGCTAAGAAACCTTGTGTGATGCCTAGTGTGATTCCAGTGATAGTCAAAACGATACCAGACAGTTGAGCTGCTTGCTCCGATGTCTCTCGGATGCGATCGAGTATTAAAAAACCAATGATGATTTGAGCTGTTATAACCGAAAACATACAAGTGAACATAGCGAGGCTTGGGAAACGAAGCCGTTGGTCAAAAAAGCTGAGGGTGTTCTCGAGAGGCTCATGGTTTCTCGGTGTGTCTGGTAAGCGGAGCTTGATAATAACCCAAGTTATGAATGGGAATACTGACAATACGTATAAAGGGAGTGTCAGAGAGTATTGAGATAACACTCCACCTAAAGCTGGCCCTGCAACGAGCCCTATGGCACTAGCCGCACCAATACTTGCCATGGCACTTTGTCGTTCTTTGGGCGTGGTAATATCTGCTAATAGCGCACTGCTAATAGGAGTGATAGCGGCTAAAAAGAAACCTACTAATGTGCGTGCAACGATCATTCCTATGAGTATGATGAGTGAATGAAAGGTTGTATTCAGGGATAGGTCTAGCCATATCGTCATGAGAATAAACGAACACGCATAGCCTAAAGTAGCGATCAGTAATACAGGTTTTCGTCCCTTTTTATCACTGGCATCTCCCCATTTTTTTGCGCTAAGAAGCCAAGCTATCCCCGACATAGCGACCACCAAGCCACCATGCCATTCCATTAAACTAACTTCGCGAATAATCGGACCGATCACTGGAATGATCGACATCATTGCTGTCATACAGACAGCGTTTAATACAAATAACTGTTTAATAGTACTCATAAAGTGGCTTTTTAGTTTGGCTACAATGCACGGGACATCAAATATACAACTGATATAAATTCAATAAAAGCATTAATGGAAAAGATTCTCATTATCAGTTAAATTAATTGAAAGAGTTTGAAGTGGAAGAAAAATGATAAATGCAAGTAATTATATAAACGTCAATGGCTCAACTATATATTACGAAATATCGGGTAATCTTAGAGGGGAACCGCTGTTGATGCTTCATGGTGGCCTCGGATCAATCCATGAATTAGAGCCGTTACATAAATACTTACTCGACAACTATCAATTAATAAGTCTCGATTTACGTGGACATGGTAAGTCGGAGTTAGGGTATTTACGACTCAGTTACAGCCAGTATCAACAAGATGCTCATTCCGTACTAGGCGCTTTAGGAATTGAGCAATATTCGATATTTGGTTTCAGTGATGGCGGTATTGTAGGTTACCGCTTGGCCGCTCAAGAACCGGGTAGGGTTTCTTGTTTGGTGACTCTCGGTTCACAATGGCAGGTGAATATTGATGATCCATCTATGAAACTATTATCCAGTTTAACTCCAGATTTTTGGCGCAACAGGTTCTCTGACGACGTTTCTTTGTACGAAGCTACGAATCCGAAACCAGATTTTCCTAAGCTGGTCGATGCGGTTAAAGAGGCTTGGTTTGATAAGACGGCATCAGGTTACCCTTGTGATTTAGTGGCACAGATTCGTTGTCCAACATTGATTATTAGAGGGGATAACGATTTTATATTTTCTCTTGATGAGGCTGTGGCTTTAAAAGGCAAAATTTCTGGCAGTTGTTTTGCCAATATTCCACAGACAACACATGCGTCACATCAAGAAGCCCCTGACATTGTAGGTTCAATGATCAAGCGCTTTCTGTCGCAACATGGCAATAATAAGTAGAACGCACTTCGCTCTTTAAGCAGATGCGTGCGGCTAACGAATAATTTAATCTATTGGGTAAATGAATAATGACTAGCCAAGATTGGTATCCGCTGACTAATGCGCAGGAGGCATATTGGGACGAATTCGTTCAACATCCAGATAGGCCTTTATCGACAGTAGCCCATTGTTTGGAAATTTCAGGCTCTATTGACCTCAAAAAATTAGCCGATGCCATTAATCAAACTATTTCAGAAGCGGAAGCTTTGTGTCTTCGGTTTCGACGATTGGAAAATCAGCACTATCCAGTTCAAACGGTTTGTTTTGACGGAAAACCTACAGTGGAGGTCATCGATCTACGCGGTGAAGAAGACGTACAAGAACAAGTAAATACATGTTTACGTTCTGACGTAGAAAAGGCTATTGATTTAGAGAATGATGTGATTACAAAATCACAGCTCTATGTTGCTGGATCACAGAAGGTGCTTTGGTATCTGAGAACTCATCATATTGCGGTCGATGGTTACAGTATGAGTTTAATTGAACAACGTTGTTCGGAGCTCTATCTGTGGCTAGTGAATAACACTGAGCCAACTCACCGCTTTAAGACGTTTGATGTTTACCTCAAAGAAAATACTGATTACTTACAAAGTAAACGTTTTGATGTTGACCGATCTTATTGGAATAATTATCTCGACTTAGCCAATTTGAAAATTAGTCAGGATGATATTTCGGTCTCTGATACCGTCTATTGTGAGAAGGAGGTTCCTGAGTCGATTGGTGGTTCCCTTATTACTGTATCCAAGCAATTAATGATTGGTTGGAGTGACATTCTCACCTTGCTTTGTACTGCGTATCTTTATAAGCATTGGAGCCCGAACGAACAAGCGTCTTTTCCTTTGCCAGTGTGGTTACCGTTTATGAATAGAATGGGTAACCCTTGTGCAAACCTACCTTCATTAATGGTCAATACTATCCCTTATATAGGGGAGATTAACGATGATGAGTCAGTGGGAGCCTATCTTAAAAGGGCAGTAAAAGACCTTAGGGGGAATTATTGCCATGGGCGGTATCGAGTAGAGAACAAATGCACATCAGAGGGACATTATTTTCTTTCACCATTTATTAATATTTTGCCCTTTGAGCCTACAGAATTTCACGGGTGTTCCACGAGACGTCGAATTATTGCTGGTGGAATTGCGGACGGTTTTAACGTGACCTTTCGTAGCTCAAGGCAAGCACAAAACATGTTTTTAAAGATAGAGGCAGAAAGCCGCCTCTTTGAACAGCATGAACTAACTCAGCATGCCAATCATTTACTAAAGTATCTCTCTAAAGCTCTTAAATCTGTCTTAGATTAACTTTGCATAAGCTTAACTCTGTCTTATTTTTCAAATTCTGTCTCAATCCCCCTTCATGAATAGGGCACTCATGAGCTGTCCTAACCATCAAAAATCAGAACTCTCGGCTCAAGAGGGTAATTATAATGATAATTACTATCAATATTAAAATGAGAATGCTTTACATTTAAATATGCAACCGATAAAGTACGGTTGAAAATTCGTCAGGTCATTGAAAGGATAATCATTTTTCAGCTTATTCGTTGAGTGATTTCAGGGCTTGTCCAATGTGACGATTTTTAGTCGGAATTTTGGCTCATGTATTAAAAGCAGTGATCGATAAGGAGCTAAGGAAGTACAGCTTATACTCGTTTTGAGTTGTTGCATTTTCAACCTTTTGAATGTCTTCCCTCGTTCTCCTTATAAATGCCGTTACATGAGTCCACCTAAAGTTAATGCTTAATCAAGGAGAATTTTAAATGGCAGCATTACGCCCCGCGGCAGTGAATGAGCTAGGAAATAGCAGATTCAAGCTACGCACTTTATCTGCAATCATCATGGGACTTTGTGTAGGTAGTCAATCTTTTGCAGCGACAAACAATAATAATGAAATTACCGCTAGCGAAGACAAAACTATTTTTGAAGTCACCGTGTATGGCGAAAAAATAGAACGTTCGATTTATGATACGGGCTCAAGCGTGCATGTGTATGATGAAGATCGTATCGCGAGTACTCCTGGCGTATCTGAGGTCGATGACTTGTTACAGCTAACACCAAACATTGTAGATTCAGGTCAGGGTAATAACCTACCTTCTGTTCGTGGTGTTGATGGTTCTGGACCTTCTATTGGCGGGTTAGCTGCTTTTGGTGGATCTGTACCAAGGTTGAACTTATCAGTTGATGGACGATCGCTCAGCTATTCTGAAGTTGCATTTGGCCCTCGCTCTTTGTGGGATATGCAGCAAGCGGAAATTTACCTTGGACCACAAAGCTACGTTCAGGGCCGAAATGCGTCTGCGGGTGCTATCGTTTTAAAATCTAATGACCCGACTTATGACTTTGAGAGCAAAGTAAAAGCGGCTATTGGTCAGCAAGACTATTCTCAAACCGCTGCGGTTATCTCAGCGCCAATACTAGAAGATCAACTGGCCTTCAGATTGAGTGTTGATCAACAAAAACGCAGTAGTTATGCAGACCTTACCGCTTATGAACCTGTTGGCGACCCTAATCGCATTGAGATGACGACAGCTCGTGGTAAGTTTTTATACGAGCCAGTAGGTTTCCCGGGGTTCAAAACCACTTTAGCGGTCGCTCACATGGATACCCGCGGACCTCAATCAGAATCTCAGCAATCCCTTTCTAATAGAGCTATCTACGAAACTCAATCAACAAGCGGCATTTGGGATGTATCTTATGACATCTCCGATACGTTAGTGTTTGAAAACAATTTGATTTATACCGATCGTACGTATGATCGAATTACCGATCCAGCAGGAAGAAAGCAGGATGTCAAATCCAAGGGTAAAGAGTTCCAAATAGAGCCTTTGGTTCGATTTAATTCGCTCAGCGAAGATGTGTCGGGTTTGTTTGGTTTACGTTACTTTAAATCTGAAGATGACGACGTATTTGAACAGACTGGTTCATCTACGCCAATGGAAGGCAAAAATCGTTCTATGTCGGCATTCGCTGAAGTGACGTACTTGGTGATGCCGAGCATTGAAGTCGTAGCGGCAGGGCGATTCGAGCGCGAAGACAAGAAACGTTATGTTGCCCCAGGTCCTTTCGGCTTAGATTATGATGAAACATCAAATGTATTCCTTCCTAAGCTTGAAGTTGCCTATAAGCCAGAATCAAATCAAACCGTGGGTATACGAGCTGCTAAAGGCTTTAACTCTGGAGGTGGAGGCGTTGGTTTTAATAATCAAACGTGGGCATTTTCTTCATATACGTATGAAGACGAATACGTTTGGAATTATGAATTCTTCACTCGCCATAGTCTGCTAGACAATGAACTTGAGTTAACCACTAATGTCTTCTATAACGACTATGATAATTTCCAAGTATTGGAGACTTCATCGCAAGGTGATGTGAAAGTTGATAATGTTGATGGGGCATATACTTATGGTGCAGAGCTAGGAAGCCGTTGGTTAACAACATCTAACCTAGAGCTATTAGCTTCTCTTGGTTTGTTAAAAACAAGCTACAAAGATCATGCTAATGACTCAAAAGAGCTCGCTCGTGCTCCTTCATTGACTGCAAGCTTCGGTGCTTTATACATGTTTGCTGAGAATTTCGAGTTGAGTGGTAATGCGAATTATACTGGAGATTACTTCAGTGACGTTGAAAACTCAGCGAATCAAAGCATTGATGCTTACTGGGTTGCGAATGCACAAATTGCCTACGTATTTAGTAATGGACGTATGTCTTTATTCGCTACAAACTTGTTTGATTCTCAGAAAGAAACCTTCAATTTTGGTGGCGACGACATTACGAAGCAAGCACCTCGCCAAATTGGTGGTTCAGTAGAATTGTACTTCTAATCGGTTAGATATAATAAAAACGCCTTGCTCAAAGCAAGGCGTTTAATGATCTAAAAACGGTTGTCGAAATGTTTAAGGTACTAGAAGTCAGAACCTTAACTTAGGCACAAGCTTCAGTAGAAGCCATAATCGTTTGCCAAGATTCTAGTGTTGGCGTCGCCATTAATTGGGCAAAGCTAATGTTTATCCCTGCATTTCTTAGTTGGCCTGTTAGGCGCATCATACTGATTGAATCCAAACCGAGTTCGATGAGGTTAACGTCCGGCTTTACCGCTTCGACTGGAACACTTAATACCTGACTGATTATCTCTACCAGATCAATATTTGCTTCTTGCTTAGACAAAATAATTTCCTTTTCTTTCGGAAGTTTATCTTCTACTTCCAATATTTCACTCAAATTCGCTATACACCATATCACCACTTGATTGTTACATACAAATGATTATTATTAGCATTTGAGTGTATTGATAGGCGTCAATTGTGCTGAATCGATTTGGATATCTTAATACTTCCAAGCGTTGCTCTTAGCACTTCAACATACAATAAGGAATGACATGGAAACTGTGCTCAAGGAGAAGCTTTGTCAAGATGGCTTGTTATATGGCTTTGTTGATCAACCAGCTCGTCAATCTGAGAAGTTTGAACAGAACAACTTATGGTTAAACACACCTTTATGGGCAATTTTGAGTGAAGGGGTTGATCTGCATCCAACTAAACCCGCATTAGCCGATCCGATGGGTAGCCTTACTTATGAAGAGCTATTGTCTGAAGCAGACAGAATAGCCGCGGGTTTAAAAGAGGTCGGGTTAAAAGCTGGAGACCGGGTCGTATTTCAGGTGTCTAACAGCATTTATTTCGCAAAAGTGTTTTTTGCTTTACAAAGAGCTGGCTTGATTCCGGTATTGGCACTGCCGGCACATGGTATTGTTGAAATCCGCCATTTCATGAAAGTATCTGGCGCAAGGGCCTACTTCGGTTCTAACTTAGAAAACGATGGAAGAGCGCTACACATAGCAGACTCACTGTCGGAAGAGTCCCTCTCATTAAACCATATCTATATCGTGGGAGACTCTGGGAAGTATCCGTCTTTACCTCTGGGTAATAATGACCAGTTTGTTCCTGAACGGCCGAACCCAAATCATCCTGCTCTATTCTTAGTCTCCGGTGGAACTACGGGACTGCCTAAGCTCATTCCTAGAAGTCATAACGATTATCGTCTCAACATCCAAAGTTGTGCAGCAGCAAGTGAGTTGTCGTCCGAGGAGGTATACCTCGCAGTGTTACCTGCCGCGCATAATTTTACTTTGGGTTGTCCCGGTTTATTAGGAGCGCTTGATGTTGGAGGAAGTGTTATTTTCAGTTCCAACCCCAGCCCTGATTACTGCTTTGATGTTATCGAGAAAAATAAAGTGACGGCGACAGCTTTGGTTCCTGCGCTTGCGCAGCTATGGAATGCGGCTAAAGAATGGGAAAGTGCGAATACATCTAGCCTAAGGCTGATGCAAGTCGGTGGTTCGAAGCTAGCCTATTCTGATGCTCTTGATGTACAAAAAACCTTTCCCGGCGCACTCCAACAAGTTTTTGGTATGGCAGAAGGCCTGATCGCCTGTACTCGGTTAGGGGATGATGAAGCCTTGGTTGCGACGAAACAAGGTCGACCTGTAAGTAGCTGGGATGAGGTTCGCATAGTCAATGCTGAGGGGAACACTGTTCCAATGGGTGAAGAAGGCGAACTACTCACTCGCGGTCCCTACACCTTAAGAGGATATTATCGCGCAGAGGAACACAACCAACGCTCATTTACTCAAGATGGTTTCTACCGAAGTGGGGATCGAGCCATTGTTGATGATAAGGGATATATCGTTGTGACTGGCAGAATTAAGGACGTAGTAAACCGAGCCGGTGAGTGTATTGCTACCGATGAAATTGAAGAGCATTTACTTATGCATCCTAATGTTGCACAGGTCGCCGTGGTTGCGGTGCCTGATAAACATTTAGGCGAAAGGATCGGAGTCGCTGTCGTGAAAAGGGGGCTTTCCCCAAATTTGCAAGAGCTACGCACCTTCCTAAAAGACCAAGGGATGGCTTCTTTCAAACAGCCAGACGAATTGCTCATTGTCTCTAATCTACCCAAAACAGCGGTAGGTAAAATTGATAAAAAGCGAGTGCTAGGTCCAAGCGGTGAACCTTGGGTTAATACGCCAGTTTAACTAACGCGAGCTGCTTACCGTAGCTCTATATTGTCGATAAACAACGTCCTATTGATTGAATCGAGAGTGCTTTAGAAGGATGACTTGTCGTCGAGCCTGAGAAAGGTGCTTCTATTATTACACTCTTCAATGGGTCATTACAGGGAACAAAGACTAAAGGAAATCAACGTGTCATCTATAAAGAAGCCAGAAGTTTGCGAAAGTCTCAATGATATACGAATCGGAATAGATACCCTTGATAAGGAGATCGTTCATATTCTTTCTAAGCGGTTAGGGTATGTCAAAGCCGCCGCACAATTTAAGCCCAGTGAGCAGAGTATTCCGGCACCAGAGCGTGTCGCTGAAATGCTAGAAGACCGAAAAAAATGGGCAGAAGAGGCCGGGATGAGTAGTGAGTATGTCGAAACGTTATTCTCCAGTATCACTCATTGGTACATTAATCAGCAAATTAAACATTGGCGTACCGAAAGGGGGCTTTCAGCAGAAGAACCCGAAAATACGGCAATGTGATAAGAGTGTTTTGAACTTATCCGTTGAGTATGTATTAGAGGGTTACACATGTTCATGTTGGAGCACCACTTTGATTACTAAGCGCCAAAGATTTAATTGATCAGATGACAGAAGAGAGCGTCAGTGCTGATTAGAGTATTAAGGACAATTACAAATGACTATACCGAAAATAGCGAGTTACGACTTGCCGGAACACCATGAGTTTCCAAACAACAGAACGAACTGGACGATCGAACCTAGTAAAGCCGTACTTTTAATTCACGACATGCAAGAGTATTTTGTGAGCTACTATGAGGCTGATTCGTCACCTATGGCGGACATTTTAACGAACATTCAGCAATTAAAACACGTAGCGAAACAAGCGGGAATCCCGGTTGTGTATACCGCACAACCCGCGAATCAAGACCCAAAAGATAGAGCCTTGTTAACTGACTTTTGGGGGCCAGGGCTAAACGGCGATCATACTCCTGTCGTATCAACGCTCGCTCCAGAAAGCGATGATATTGAGTATGTTAAATGGCGTTACAGTGCATTTAAGAAAACCCCATTACTTGATTATATGAAAGACAATCAAAAAACTCAGCTGATCATCTCTGGTATTTACGGTCACATTGGCATTTTATCGACTGCTTTGGATGCATTCATGTTGGATGTTCAGCCCTTTATTATCGGTGATGCGATCGCGGATTTTTCGCGTGAAGACCATATCCACACTCTCAATTACATATCAGGCCGAACGGGAAGCATTAAAACACTCGATAAAGCTATAGCGGAAATCAACCCAAATGAAGAGAGTATTCTTAGCCTCAATGTTTTGCAGTCTGACGTGGCCGAAACATTAGGTGTTTCTTATGAAGAGATTGATGTGAATGAAAATCTAATCTTCATGGGGCTAGATTCGATGCGAGCGATGACACTTGTAGAGAAGTGGAATAAGCAGGGCGCAAATATCTCATTCGCTCAGCTCATTGAAGCGGTTTCATTGCAAGAGTGGTGGCAAGCAATCGAAGCGACACTGAAAAACCACGCAGAAGAAGTACCAGCATAACTGCTCGCAAGTTAGCGCCAATTATTTATAGAATTTCTTAAGAGGTAAATTGATGAGCGATCAACCAGTGCGTTTACATCCGATGTTGTTGGACTTTGTTCGTAAGGAGAAGATCTCAAAGCATCTACTGCGAGTGACTGTTACGGGCGACTCTTTAAAAGGGTTCCCTGAAGATCAAAATGGTACACACATAAAAGTGTTTTTTCCTAATAGGGAGAGCGGGATATTGCAGTTACCTTATCGAGAAGGTGAAACTGTGATTTGGCCTGAGCATAAACCCGAGCCTCGAGCCTATACCGTCAGAAAGTATCGAGCCGATGTGAATGAGCTTGATATCGATTTCGTTATCCACGGAACCGATTCTCCCGGCGGTGGGTGGGCGATTAAAGCAGAACAAGGTTTCCAAATTGGCCTTGTAGGCCCTGCTGGGCCTGAGCCATTAATTGAACCTGCAGATTGGCATATTATTGCGGGAGACCTAACAGCAGTACCAGCCATTAGTGCTATTTTGGAGAGCCTTCCCTCTGACACTCAAGGCTATGTATTTATCGAGATAGAGGATGCTGCAGATAAACATGATATGAAGCATCCGCAAGGTCTGGTTTTGAAGTGGCTAATAAGAGACGAAAAGAGTGATCAATATCTATTGAGCAAAGCTATTTCCGACTTAATTGCACCTAATGGCTCTCACTCGCTTTCGGCTTTCATTGCGGGTGAAAATGAAAGCGTGATTGCGTGTCGTAAAGCGCTTAAACAAGAGTACAAACTGTCTAGAAAAGATATGTATGCGATTCCTTACTGGAAACGAGGTAAGGATGAAGAAGCATACCATGATGAACGCCATGAAGTTATGGATGAAGAGTACTAGCCTGGCTGTTCTAGAAAACAAAAACCGATCTCATGAGATCGGTTTTTGTTAGTACCTTCTGGGTGCTTAAGCATACGCCTCTCGAAGGCGTTTCTTATTCACTTTGCCGACAGGTGTCTTGGGCAATGAATCGACAAATTTGATTAAATCTGGGATTTTGTAATCAGCTACGCCACAATCACGTAGGAAATATTTTAGTTTGAAGGGATTTATGTCTGCCCCTTCGACTTTAACGATTACAGCGCAACTTCGTTCTCCTAAGTAGTCGTCAGGTATCGCGATGAGAGCGGCATCATGAACCCCATCGTGTCGAATTAGGTGGTTTTCGACCTCTTCTGCTGCAATCTTTTCCCCCCCTCGGTTAATCTGGTCTTTATCTCGCCCTGTTACAATGATATTACCGTCCTTAGTCTGTTTAACTATGTCACCAGTGTGATAAAACCCTTGCTGGTCGAATGAAAGATGGTTGTGTTCTTTTGCTTGGTAATAGCCGCGAATGGTGTAAGGACCTTGAGTGAGAAGAAAACCTTCCTCTCCGCAGGATACTGACTCCCCCTCTTCATTCACGATTTTAATCCGATCATGTTGTGAAATAGGGCGTCCTTGGGTAGAGACAATAACTTCCATAGGATCATCTAATCTAGTGTAGTTCACTAGCCCTTCAGCCATACCAAAGACTTGTTGAAGCTGACAACCTAACTTGTTTGGTAGGTCTGTAGCCGCCGTTTGGCTAAACTTAGCGCCACCGACTTGAACTAACTTTAAGCTTGAAAGATCATGAGTAGTGGATTGAGCCTGCTCCATCCACAGCAGTGCTAGTGGGGGAACTAAGCCCGAAACGGTAATTTTATGCTCTTCAATTAGTTTAAACGCTGATTTTGGGGTAGGGTCATGCGTAAGAACAACCGTACCTCCAGCGAAAAAGACCCCTAAAGCTCCCGGTGAACTTAATGGGAAATTATGTGCAACCGGCAGCGCACATAAGTAGCGAGTGTTTTCAGTAAACTTACAGATAGTGTTACTGCCAATCACGCTATAAGCATAGTCATTGTGGGTTCGAGGTATCAGTTTTGGAGTACCGGTTGTTCCACCTGACAATTGGAAAAATGCCAGTTCAGATGCTTTTGCTTCTTGCTTATCGTCGGGTTGTCCCGTGACATCATCAAGCGATGTGAACCTTGGGTCTGCCAAGTCCGTAGCATCACAGCGAACGATGATATGTTCTAATTCATTACTTTCATCTAACACTTGCTTAGCTAAGGCTTGGTAATTAAAGCCAGTATGTTTCCCATCTACAATGTAAGCTTTGGCTTTGGCGTGTTGGCAAAAATAAGATACTTCCGAGAAGCGATGAGCGGGAAGAGCTAAAACGGGTCGAATACCTTTCTGTAACAAGGCAAAGTAGCAGAAATAGAATTCGGCTACGTTTGTCATTTGTAATACGACATTGTCGCCTTTCATTAACCCTAAAGACTGAAAACCTGAAGCCATTTGAGACACTCTCTCTGCGGCTTGTAAATAGCTAAATTGACGCTCACCACAGATCAGAGCCATGTTGTTACCACACCGCTTAACTGAGTGCTGAAAATGATCGAAAAGAGTTCTGTCTTGCCAATAACCTAGCTCTCTATACAAAGAAGCTTGGGGTGTTGGCCAATCTGTATAATCCATATGTTCATTCGACATTATGAGTCTACCTATGCCGTCAACATATCTTTAAGTTGGATACCTGCTGCCGTTAAGATGGTGTTCATTTTGGCACCAGTTTCATCCAGTTCGCTTTGTGGATGTGATTCATCAACAATACCTGCTCCAGCAAAAACTTTCATTTGTCGTTTTTGTACTTCAGCACAACGGATCGTCACTACCCACTCCCCATTACCTCTTGAATCACACCAACCAACCATACCGGTAAAATACCCTCGGTCGAATTGCTCCAATTTTCGGATAGCTTCATACGCTTTCTGTCGCGGGTAACCGCAAACTGCAGGGGTAGGGTGTAATTCAGCAGCGACTTCCAACACATTAGTTTGAGGGTTATTGACTTGACCCTCTAGTACCGTGGAGAGATGAAGCATAGTTTTTGTTTCTATGACTGATGGAATCATAGGTGTGTACAGGTTGTGGCAATACTTGCTCATCACACGCTCAACTTCTTCTACAACCAGGCCATGTTCGTGCAGATCTTTGTTGGTATTGAGCAATGAATTTGTAGAGCTTTTATTCTGTTCGTCCAGTTCAGAGCGTGGGCGCGATCCTGCGAGTGGGTTAGAGGTGAGATAACTGCCTTTTTTTGCAACAAGGAGTTCTGGACTCGCCCCCATTAGCTTTTGGTTGTCATTAATATTCGCTGCGAACGTATAGCCTTTCGAGTTGATTGATAACAGATTACGAAGCAAAGTTTGCTGCTGAATATCAGCGTCTGTTTCTACTTCAATAGCCCGAGAAAGAACCACTTTAGAAAGCTCTGTGTTGGCAAACATGTCAAGAAGGTCGGATACCCCTTGCTTATAATGGTTACCGGTTGGGGAAGAGATGACGTGCGCATCGGCAGAAGAAAGCGGATTTGAGTGTAAGGATCTTGTACTACTAGAGATGAATAATTGCTCTGGGATAATAAATTTAGTTGGGTTTTCTTCGTTAAATGGGACGACACCAAATAACACTGGATTATCGGCTTCTGATTTTTTAGCCGCCTGGAGCATTTCGTTCGCCTTCTCGGCTAGCTCTGAAAATGCAATAGGCTGGTGGAACTCATTTTCAATACCTTTACCCATCATCGTATTACTGGGAGAAGCGAAGAAAAATGGAGATGACAATAGCTCTCTATCTAGCAGAACACTTGCCATTTTTGAATAGCCAATGACTTCACGTTTCATAACAGGTCCCTCTTTATGTATAGATCGTTATGACGATGTGCAATTACTTACATTGATGTTCTTAAAGGAACTCATTTGTCATGCACTTCATCGGGTTGCTTATTTTGGTCAGTAAGATTACATTTACATTTATTTAAATGCTAATGATAATGATTTCTATTTAATATAATTCATCATTATTGAAGGCTGCTCACATTCTTCGATTTTTGTTTTATGTAAATGTATACAAAAGTCGCAATTTTGATCGTTTATTATTCGGTTGTTTAGGTATATGGAAAGATTTCTTGAAGGACAATTAGTGTTATTAACGGGTGCTGCAAAAGGTATTGGTTTTAGCACGTTAGAGAGTTTGTTGGACTCGGGAGCTAAGGTGCTCGCTACGGATATTGATAGCCAACTCCTCGCGACTAAATCTGAATCTCTAGCGAGAAAGTATCCAGATCAGCTCTGGGTTGAACCGTTGGATCTGTCAAAACCTGAGTTAGTAAAACAGAGTATTTATCATTGGGTAGCAGAGTACGGTGAGTTTGACCACTTAGTGAGTTGTGCTGGTATTCTTCATTTAGGTGCGCTATGTGATATGTCATTCGAGCAGATAGAAAACACATTTATGGTCAATTCGTTTGGTGCTCTAGCCACAATGCAGGCGGTATCTAAGTGTATGAAAGCTCGGGGGAAGGGGAATATGGTTGTTGTCGGTTCGAATGCTGCTAATACTCCTAGAGCAAATATGGGGGCTTATGCAGCATCTAAGTCGGCGTTACACATGTTTGTAAAATCCATTGGTATTGAACTCGCGCCTTTGGGGATTCGTTGCAATATTGTGAGCCCAGGGTCTACACGTACAGAAATGCAATTGCAACTTTGGAATGAGAATTATGGTGAGGAGCAGGTCATTGCTGGTGATGCAACGCAGTTTCGTCTAGGCATTCCGCTCAACAAGATTGCTGAACCCAAAGATATTGCTCAATCGATATTGTTTCTGATGTCTAATGCAGCTAATCATATCACTATGCATGACTTGCGAATTGATGGTGGTGCAACGCTCGATAACTAGACATCATAGAGTTATATGGCGCGCATGCGCCATATAAAATTTTAGGTTAAGCGACCGTCGATAATTTCTTATGAGTTGCCTCTACCATTGCATTTGCAAAGACATCGAGAATTGCAACGGTATCTGCCCAGTTTAGACATTCATCAGTGATGGATTGACCTCTGATTAGTGGCGTCGCATCAATATTTTGCGCCCCTCCGACTAAGAAGCTTTCAGACATAACGCCGGCGATGTACTGCTCTCCTGAAATGATTTGCTCTGCAATGTTTCGGGCTACATTGAGTTGATTTTTGGCAATTTTCAGACTGTTCCCATGACTACAATCAATGATGATTCGGGGGTTAAGGCCGTTTAATTCTAATTGTTTTGTTACATCACAGACGTGTACGTTAGTATAGTTTGGCTGTTTTCCGCCACGTAAAATGATATGTCCGTTAGGGTTGCCATGTGTCATTGCAGACATGGGTGTATTACCAAAACCAGAGACATAAACTAGGTGAGGAGATTTCGCGGCGTGAATTGCGTCAATCGCGATCGTTACATTGCCATCCGTTCCATTCTTAAACCCAATAGGGCACGGGATACCTGAAGCCATTTGTCTGTGTGTTTGAGACTCAGTGGTTCTTGCTCCAATAGCGCCCCAACAAATTAAATCAGATACATATGGGTACACGGTGGTGTCTAAAAACTCGGTTGCCGTTGCAAGCTTTAGATCAACAACATCTTTTAAGAATTTTCTTGCGACAAACAGCCCCTTGCTCATCTTATGGCTATTGTCTAAATCGGGATCGACAATGAGCCCTTTCCAACCGACGCGGGTTCGTGGTTTTTCAAAATAGGTTCGCATGACGATCAAGAGCTGGTTACGATATTTGTTCTGTAGTTCGGCCAACTTACGAGCATACTCTAAAGCAGCCTCTGGGTCGTGGATGGAGCAAGGTCCAATGATAACGAGCAGACGGTTATCTTTCCCATTTAAAATTTCTGTGATTTCGAATCTTTTATCACGGATAAATCGTTCACTTTTTTCGTCTAGAGTGATTTCACTCGTTACATCAATCACACTCGGCAGTGGCTCTATCGTGGTTGAATTAAGTTGCTTCTCTAATTCTTGCATCCTTCCTCCTAAAACAAGTGTTCCTTGATGTTATGGCTTCATCAAATGCGCGATCCAGGTATGATTTGGAAAACATTTAATTTCAATAAATGATAATTATTATCATTTGATTTTGAGGATTATTGAAATAGGAGCTAGGTGTTGTCAAGCTTATTGTTGGGTGATGTAGTGAGATCACCCCCAATACAATCAGTACATCAACTCATATTATTTGGTATTAAATAAAAATGATAACGCTTATCATTAATGTTTGAGTTTATTCTTAAGCTGGTGTATTACATTAGTTTAATAAGCCTCGTGGCACATTAAATGGATGAATGAGTGTGGAAATGAAGATGAGAGAATTGACGACTGTACAGGCTGCTTATTATGTCGGTAGGCAAACAGGCCAATCGATGGGAGGCGTAGCGGCTCATATTTATGCTGAATTTGATGGTGAAAATATCGACTCAGAAAAATTGGCAAGTGCGGTGAGGAAGTTGTACATCAATCATCCTATGTTACGGATGAAAGTTACTTCTGGTGGTCAACAAACCATCGCTCCTTTATCTTCTGTTCATCAACTTATCATTGATGATATTGAACACCTTTCACCATCGGCTACCCGTGACTTTTTAATAGAGAAGCGCACTGCTATTACTGACCAGAAACTGGATTTAGACAATGGGCAGGCCGCGCAGATCGGTATCACACGTCATTCTAAAGTGCAGTGCCGTTTGCATATAGACGTAGACATGATTGCTGTGGATGCACAGAGCTTCCGAATCTTAGTCGAAGAGTTGGCTAAGCTCTATAGCGATGAACATCAAGGCAACGAGACACAAGAGAAGAATTCGTTCTTTGAATATTTAGATAAACAAGCGGCGGACAATTACCTCGTAGCTAAACGACAGTCTGATAAGACATGGTGGCAACAACGATTACCAGACATCGCTGGAGCACCTGAGTTTCCGTATGTTAATGGGGATATTGATCGTCAGCATGGGCACAGTCAGCGGTTCACACATCAGTTGACTCAAGAGCAACGGTCTTCGATCGAAGAGTTAGCCAAGAAACACCACTTAACCTTAACCCAACTTTTTCTAACGCTTTTCTCTCAAGCCGTAGGTAGCTCTTGTAACAGCCCTAATTTTCGATTGAATGTGCCGACTTTTCACCGCGGTTTCTATACGAACGATGCAGAGACAACGATAGGTGATTTCTCGAACTTGCTGATCTACAGCGCTAGCTTGAAAGCTCAAGAATCAACGCTTAATCATTGTCGTCGTACTGCCAATCAACTGAACCAATTACTCAACCATGAAAGCTATTCTGGTGTAACGGTGATGCGAGATTTATCGCGTTACTATGGGACCGTGCAAGCATCGCCTATCGTATTTACATCGGGAATGGATGTTGAAGGTGATGATTTATTCTCTGAGGCAGTCACAAAAGTCTTCGGAAAAATGAACTGGGTAATCTCTCAAGGTGCTCAGGTTACATTAGATGCACAAATCGCGCCTGCGTACGAAGGTATTTTTGTCAATTGGGATGTGCGAATGGACGTGTTCCCTAAAGGCTTTGTCGATACCTTGTTTAACAAGTTTATTGCGATTGTTCAATCTTTAGCTGATGAACCTAATAGCATACATAACTCTTTGGAAAGTACGCTCGCTCAGTTAGGTTATGCATGTCCTTCGTTACCCTTAGTTACCTCTTGTCCAAAGCCTTTAACAGAGCTACAAAAATCTTACCTACTCGGTCGCTCTACTCATATCCCTATGGGTGGCACTGCGATGCATGAATTCCGGGAATACCGAGGGAAAATAGAATCGAGCTTAGTTGAGTCTCGCCTCGAATCATTGGTAAAAAAGTACGATGCGTTACGGATGCACATCGATGAGAACAAGCTTGTTCAGCAGGTGTCGTCTAAGGTGACTTTGAATTTTGACTCCCATGACTTTCGACACTTGTCGATTGAGCAAGCGCTAGAGAGAGTTGGTAAAATTCGTCAAGTGAGTAATCACACGATGCACGACCTGTCGAAGTCGCCATGGCGTGTTTCTGTTATTCAATTGCCTGACTCTGATATCGGTTATCAGACCATTGTCTTTACCAGTTTTGATGCATTAATTGTTGATGGTAGAACACACTCCCTGATTCTTTCTGAATTATTGAAAAAGAATAGCGGGCATTTGCATGAGCTCTGTGCTAACAGCGCTGAGACCAATCACTTTGATAGTGAACATGACACTGCCAAAAGGGAGGCAGATATGTCGTTCTGGCAAAGTAAGCTTGACCCAGAGTGCGCGCCACCTTCACTTCCATGGAAACAGCGATTGGATCATATAAAGGCTTCGCGTTACCAGCGAGAAAGCATTGTTATAGACAAAACTGCATTAACTCAGTTAACGATGGCGAGTGCAGCCAACAGCTTGTTTTTGAACTCAGCACTTTCTGCTCTTGTTCTTGAAGGGATGTCGTATTGGACGACAGAACAAGAGATGAGAGTTGGTTTTCCGGTAGCGATCCCACAAAGCGATCAACCTCTTGGTAATGGTTCGACGTTCGTGATTTTGGAGTACCGAAAGAATAAAGGCAGCTTGCTAGAGCGAGCACAGGGTATGCAAAATGATATGTTTGAGGCGCTTGATCATCTCGACTTTTCTGGTGTTGATATCAATCGTCAGTTAATGACTTCGCGAACCAGTTCATTGGCTTTACCTGTTGTAGTGACGAATGGTCTAACTTGGGATGCATTATCCGATGACGATGAACTCGTCTTCTTTGATGGTATAACCCAAACCCCTCAAGTCGCGTTAGATATCCGCCTTAATTTTGATGAAAGGCGAAATCTAGTATTGAGTTTTGACTATGCGGTTGACGCACTAGATAAACGAGTGGTTGTCTCCATACTTGAATCGATAGAGCGTCACATTGAGACCGTATGTGAGACCCATGATTTTGACATCCCTTCACATAAGGTACTCAACCTTGAACACTATAAATTGAACTGTGATGTAAAAGAGTTTGAATGCTCCAAGTTCTTATCCAAGATAGCGCGTAATCTTGCGGAAAATGCGAGTGATGATATCGCGGTCATTTGTGGTGAACGGCATATCAGCTACAAGGCATTTGGGGAGGACGTCCATAAGGTGATGCAGCATATTGCTCACCTTGGCTTGAAGCAAGGTGATGTGTTGGCCATCTGTTTGCCAAAGAGCCCTGAGCATTTAGTGATGACGATTGCCTGTTCATTGTCAGGGATTATATGGGTGCCTATCGATGCTTCATCACCAGAAGAGCGTTTGGATTACCTACTGAGTAATTGCAATGCCAATTTAGTGGTAACTAACCAAACGTCACAGCGTAAAAATTCAGTGCTCTATCAAGCACTATTGCAACCTGTTGAGCAGGCTTATCCATCACTCTCCAATACGGACTTAGAGGTGCTTAGTCAAAGTGAGCATGGTGCTTATTATCTGTATACATCGGGAACAACAGGTAAACCTAAATGCGTTGTAGTGAACAGCAGAGCAACTTCCAATGTCATCGGGGAAACGTGTAAAGCTTGGCAAATAACGTCTGAAGATGTGTTGATGTGCGTAACGCCGTTCCATCATGATCTCTCTGTGTTTGATATTTATGCTTCGTTTACTTGCGGGGCAACCATTGTATTACCAGAGGCTGGTGAAGAAAAAGACGCGATTCGTTGGAATCAATTGGTTGAGAAGCACCGTATTACTATTTGGCAGTCAGTTCCGGCATTGATGGAAATGTTGTTGTCTTGTATGCAGGGTGAAAAACTCAAATCTCTACGCTTAGTTTGCCAAGGGGGGGATTACGTTAAACCTAAAACGATTGATGAACTTAGAGCGCTGGAGCAAGATATTCGCCTTGTCTCAATTGGTGGTCCTACCGAAACCACGATATGGAGTATCTGGCACTTTGTCACCGACGAAGACAAATCGGTTATTCCTTATGGCAGGCCTTTCCCTGCAAATCAGTACTTTATTATGGATGGATTGGGTAAACATGTTCCACAAGGAGTAGCAGGTCGGATCATGACAGTAGGAGTAAACCTTGCGTCAGGGTATTTATCTGATGGAGAGCTTACACAAACTGATTTTGTGACGATAATTGATGATCTAGGTAGTGAGGTCAGAGCGTTTAGAACCGGTGATCTAGGCTATTATCGTGAAGATGGCACCATTATTTTTGCTGGTCGGGTTAATGGCTATGTGAAGGTTAGGGGCGTCCGTGTGTCGTTACCCGATATTGAGAAAGAGTTAAATCGCTGCCCACTGATTGAGCAAGTTTTGATTGTAGACTATACCGAACGTAATGGAGACGTAGCGTTAGGTGCGATCTATAAAGTGGCGGATGGCCAAGTCGCTAATGCTGCTGCTCTTCGTGATTTTGCACAGCAATGCTTACCAAACTCCCATGTACCTTCTCAGTTACTTGAATTAGAGAAACTGCCTCTCTCTCGAAATGGAAAGTTTGACCGGATTCAAGCGCGGGAAGAGTTGGTTAGTTCAATGACTCAGATGGTGAGCTCTCCACAACACGCTTCTGCTTCTGTTACTCAGAACAATGAGAAACAGAACAACGTTAAAACGACGTTAACGACATTAGAATTTGGGGTGATTATCGAAGCTTATGAGCAAGCAACGGGAAAACATTTAGAAGGTTTCAGTGAAGAGAGTGCGTTTCTGTCACTTGGTCTAAAGCCATCGCACCTAAAAGACGTTGCAGAGAAACTGAGTAAAACGTTTGAGCGTAAGGTGTTTACACGCAAGTTGATTAAATGTCGGAACGCTAAAGAGGTTGCCGACGAGATTTTATAATCACTCTAATAAGCCTCCCAGAGAAAGCCGAGCGTATAAAGTTCGGCTATTTCATTTATACGGAGAGAGTGTTGTCCTGTTAGCCCGTTAAGTTAATTTTTTATTGGTCACGAAATGCAAAGGTTACTACATGTCGATTTAACAGTGCGACGTACGCTAGTTGGATTGTTTAAGTTATTTATTTATCAATCACTTAATATGAAATTATGTTAATGTATCCGCTAGCGAGAACAGGATTTATCTTGATTGTTCTATATGAATATAGTTAGCATATGCTTAATGGCTTAATGGCTTAATTCAGAAAAATTATTCAGACTCAAATTCCCAGTAGCAAGACCATTTAATTCACTAAACGCAGACCAAATGAAGTGTAAATAGTAAATGAGAATCAATATAATTTTTAAAATCATTGTTGTTTTTTTGATTTCAGATTCGGCTTCTGTTTTCGCAGAAACCGAAATGACATCTCAAAATACTTATCCCAAGACTTTCGTTAATGCGGATGGGTCACAGACAGTTATCCCATCTAAACCGACTCGAATCCTGTCTACCTCGGTGACAATTAGTGGGACGCTACTGGCTATTGATGCTCCATTAGCCGCTACTGCACTCACTTATGAAGGGGAGTTTTTTAGTCAATGGGCAGATATTGCTGAACAGAGAAGCGTGGAAAAGGCGTGGCCAGCCGGCAGCGTTGATTTAGAGTCTGCCTATATCTATGAACCTGATTTGATTGTTGTAGCATGGCGCGGTGGTGATTCGGCGAGAGACCAAATAGCTGAATTTAAGCAAATAGCACCAACCATTATTTTGGATTACACCGCACAATCATGGCAAGACTTGGCTTTGAGGCTTGGACAGGCGACAGGGTTAGAAGAACAAGCCCAACAAAAAATTAGCCAGTTTGAGTCGTTCGTTAACCAGAGTAAAAATAAACTACAGATACCCGAAGGCGAAACAAATATTGTGGCGTATTTTGGACCTGGAGCTACCAATGCTATCGCTTTAGAGGACGGTGTTCATGCGAACTTGCTCACTGACCTCGGTTTCAAAATGGAAGTGCAAAATCGTCAGTGGCATGACAACACAGTGCCTTTATCAGACTTTATGCGCGTCCACTTTGAACTGCTGACTCAACTTAAAGCCGATACGACATTTTTGCTAGAAGCGAGTGACGATAGCGCTAATCGATTCATGCACGACCCAATCCTGATCAACCTTCCGTCTGTCCAGAATAAACAAGTCTTCGGTTTAGGTGAGAATTCGTTTCGTATCGATATGTATAGTGCCACTGAAATCGTTAATGACATTGTTCAGATTTTTGAACGAGATAAAAATGCAGGCTAATGGTTAATACCAATGGTAAATAGGTAAAGGATGTCCGGAATGACAAGTATTGTTGGCCCTGCCGAAGCATTTGAACAGATAAGAAATGGACAACGACAACGACAACGACGACGATGGCTGATGGCGGGAATCGTGTTGTTATTTTTTGCATCGTGTTTTAGCCTTTTCATCGGCACACATTACATATCGCCGGTAGTGACTCTGGATGCGATTTTTTCTTTTGATCCAACCAACAGTGATCATCTATTGGTTGTCCACCTTCGAATTCCACGCACCTTGTTAGCTTTAGTTGTTGGCGGTGCGCTTGGTGTTGCAGGTGTTATCATGCAAGGCTTAACTCGTAACCCATTAGCTGACCCTGGAATACTCGGTGTAAATGCGGGGGCGACAGTTGCCATAGTCTCAGCGATAGCCTTTCTGGGCATCCATGATATGGCCTATGTGATGTGGTTTGGTTTATTTGGGGCAGCTGTTTCTGGAACGGGTGTTTTTGCCCTTGCTGGGGTAAATAAAGGTGTTAACCCTGTAAGAGTTGTATTGGCAGGAACAGCTTTGTCGGTTGTGTTGCTTGCACTGACTCATATGATCACAATAAACAGCAATGAAATGGTGTTTGAACAATATAGACATTGGGCTGTGGGGTCATTTCAAGGGCGAGGTTACGATGTCTTGATCCCGGCTGCCATGTTAATAGCCATTGGATTAGTAATCGCATTTTCATTAAGTAAAGCCTTAGATACTGTCTCGTTAGGGGACGATATTGGTCACGCCTTAGGTGTTAACCCGATCAAAATATGGTGTTTTGCTTCTATTGCTATTGTGGTTTTAGCGGGGACCTCTACTGCTGCGGCTGGCCCTATCAGCTTTGTTGGTCTTACTGCCCCTCATATTGCAAGGATGGCGGTGGGGCCGGATCATAAATGGTTGATGCCTTTCTCTTTACTGATTGCATCCATTCTGGCGGTTATCGCCGATGTGCTAGGCCGGATCGTTGGTTATCCCAATGAGATCAGTGTAGGCATTATGATTGCTCTAATCGGCGGGCCATTCTTTGTATTCTTAGTGAAACGTTGGAAGATATCTCTCCTATGATGATTGAGCCTTATACTCTTCAAAACTCTGGCTCGGGAAGTGTTGTACGCTTCGGTCAGTTTTCTTTCCGTTATCAACCGCCTCATATACTTGTCGCTTTAATTTTGTTGATATCAGTTTGCGCTATTGCAACTTATTCCATGACACTGGGTAAGTTTAATATCTCGTTGCCTCAAGTGGCCGATATCATTCTTGGGGTTGGAGAGGGGGGCGTAAAAGATCGAATAATTCTTAACATAAGACTGCCTAAGGTTCTTACTGCGGTCTTTGTTGGGGCTGCTTTAGGCATTTCTGGTGCGGTATTTCAATCGGTATCAAGAAATGCTCTTGGTTCTCCAGATGTCATTGGCTTCACTACGGGGGCTGCGACCGGTGCAATTGCTCAAATAGTTTTGTTTGAGCAAGGGGCTATCGAAGTGGCGATAGCGGCGATAGTCGGCGGAGTAATCACGGCCGTTATCGTTTACTTACTTGCGGTAAAAGCAGGAGTGGTTGGAGGGTATCGCCTAATACTCACTGGTATTGGGATCGGGTCCATTTTGAGTGCGCTGAACAGCTTGATGTTAGTTAAGGGTAATTTGGACAATGCCATTTTGGCTAATCTATGGCTTGCAGGATCACTGCATGCTAGGACATGGACACATGTTTATCCTGTACTCATAGGTGTATTTCTCCTCCTCCCTTTTATGGTGATGTTAAAGCGTGCGCTTGTCATGATAGAGATGGGGGATGACATCGCAACCCAGTTGGGTATCCGAGTCGAGCGAGTCCGTCTTTCTATGATTTTCTTTGCTGTGGTCTTAGCCGCATTCGCGACAGGGGCTGCGGGGCCTATCGCCTTTATTGCCCTTGCTGCTCCGCAATTAGTTGGCCGATTGAGAAAATCGCGAGCATTATCGTTGTTCTCCTCAGCTCTTATGGGCGCGTTGTTGGTTTTGACTGCGGACGTTTTAATTCAATGGTTGCCTTTTCAAGCAAGCGTGCCAATAGGCCGGATGACGGGCATTGTTGGTGGCATATATTTGATTTGGCTATTGACTCGATCTCGCCAGTTTTAAGCATAGGTACACATATCTCAATTAATGCAAATGAGAATGCTTTACATTAAGTTTTATTGAGAATAAAGTAAGCCACTGATTTTAATAAGCGTAGAGCTTAGAGCCCCCCCCCAGAATACTTGTACTTTAAAGCCAGCTTTAGCTTCAAAAAGGACAGTTCTGAATTCTTTCAGACAGGAGAAAGGAACATGATATTTAACTCGCATCACTCGAAGGAAAAGAGTGGATTTGGCAACGCAGTGACAGATTTTGAAGAACGAGTTTGGATGCACCATCAGCAGCATGATGATTCTGCTCAATACTCAGCTGCGTACCGTCTAACAGGGGAAGTCAACATTGGTCGATTGGTTTCTTCGTTGAGTAAACTTTCTCAATTCGTGCCATCTCTTAATATTTGTTATCAATTTGATGAGAATGCAGGTTTAGTTAAATTTCAAGATAATGCGTTTTCTCAATCGATTCATATTGAAGCTGTTGATTCGGTTCAAGACGCAATTTCTCACCTGCAAGCTAATCAATCAATCCCTATAGCGCTGGAATCTCAGTCAGGAATTCAATTTACCGTTTACATTTGCGCAGAGCAAGATGTGGTATTGGGTGTTGTTTCTCACCAAATCCTGAGTGGTGAAGTGTGCTGGAAAGAAATATTCGAAGTTGTGAGTGCTCTATATAATCATGGCCTTTGTACCGTAGACCAGAAAAAGCAGCCTACAAATATGGGCGGCTTCACGCCTATTCAAAAGTTTGAAGCTCTTTCGACATCTTGTTTGCCATGGATTAAGCGTTCTACACGGGATATTGACTTAGTACAAACCGGTGTCAGTGAAAATGTTTGTTCGTATTTACAGGCATCAGTACCACGTAAGTTTACGACTTCTATTCAAAGAGAGATCTTCGAGGATCGCCTCGGGAGGACGATGAACGAAGTAGAAATCCTCTCAGCTACTGCGGTGCTGTTCGCTCGTTACATCACAGAGTCTAATGATCTCGATAGTCTTGATGTGTTCATGCCGGTTGATATCAGTCAGAAAAATCGAGAAATCAATGGCGCGATGATTGAGACCGATTTGACTTATCTCCGTTTAGGGCAGCCAATTTCAGACTTAGGCCAAGCTGTTGGCGACCTTACTATGAAGCTAACCTCTGCTCAGTCTCAGACCATCGAGTCAACAGAGTTTTCTAAATCAGCAGCCTTAGTTACTTGGCTTGTAGACCCAGCTGACTATTTGTCTCTTGACGATGTGGAGGCAGAGAAATTACCGACCGCACCGCTTTATCCGAAGTTTGAAATCTCTCTTGCGGTTGGCATTGACCGACAAGGTGCCCTGTCATTTGAGTTAGTTACGGGGGCAACGGTTTCTCCTCACTTAGGAGCGTTTCTATTTGAGCAGTTTATTGCCTATATTGATGGTCAAAAAGTCACTAAACCAGCATTGGCAAAGCAGGATGTAAAAGCGGCACCGTTGGTGAATGAAAGAGCCGAGCCAGTTTCAATTTTTAAAAAGACAATACTCGCTGAGTTTAGAGATGCACTTTCGATAGAAAGCATGAATGAAGACGATGACTTCTTTGATTTTGGTGGTCATTCGCTTATTGGTACTCGAGTCATTGGTCGTTTGTTGAAGGATCATGGGGTTGAAGTGAGCATTGAAGACTTATTTACCTACCGAACTGCGGCAGAGCTGGCGAAGCGCGCTAAGCCTACAAATTCCCCGGTTGTGCCGGCATCAGTTGAAGTATCAAGTCCCGTTTCTGAGCTAAATTCTACGGCTGAACTTATTTTGGTTGAGTTTAGAGAGGCTCTGGCTTCGGAGACAATGACAGCAACGGACGATTTCTTTGACTTCGGCGGGCACTCATTGATAGCAACTCGAGTTATTGGGCGCTTGCTGACTCATCATGGTATTGAAATCAGTATTAACGATCTTTTTGGCAACCCGACGGCTCAATCGCTTGCCGAACAAGCTGTGCCGAAAAGTACCGAGTTTCTTGAGCCCGCGACATCTCTTACCGATGTTGGTTCTCCGCTTGCTCCATTGTCACTCGCTCAGAACTCTCTGTGGAAGGCGATCCCAAAATACGCCAAATTTGGACTCAATACGATTTTTAACTTGCCGTTTGTTTTACGCTTTTTCGATGAATTGGATGAAGTGGCTTTTGGGGAAGCTTGCCGCGATATTCTAGTTCGTCATGCCACTCTAAGAAGCCATTTCTATGAACATGATGGTAATCCATGTCAACAAGTGGTTGATGTCAGTGACATTGGCAATTACAAATGGTTTTGGACTTCAGATGAATGTGAAACCGAAGATAGGGATGAGTTTCTTAAACAAGAGGCAATCCATCCCTTTGATTTAGAGAAGGAGTTCCCTCTTCGAGTTAGGTTCATCCGTTGCAAGGAGACGGGGCAGCAGTTCTTGTCCTTCTTATTCCACCATATTGTACAAGATGAATGGTCAGTGAATTTGATGATGGATGAGCTTAGTTTAGCTTATAAACTACGTGTTCAAGGTCAACCACCAGCATGGAGACATGAAGCTCTTCCAATGCACGAGTATGCTCGCATGCAGAGAGGTTCTGGAACACATCAGAAGCACCTCGATTATTGGTTGGATAATCTAAAAGGTGTGCCGTGGTCTACTCCTATCTTCCCAAAGAATCACCCTTTATCAGAGAAGGCCGATCCTCAAGGGGCTAAAGGTGGTTGGGTCATCATTGAAATTGAAGATAACGTAAGGGATGGGCTATATGCACTTGCCAAGCAGCAAAGCGCATCGCTATTCAATGTCGTTTATGCATCTATCGCAGCGGCACTCAATGCTGTTGGTGCGCCCAATAAGCTCATAGTAGGAACCTCGGCTTCGGGCCGACAAGACGTTGAGTATTACGACACGATAGGTTACTTCACCACCGTAGTGGCGCATTTAGTGAATTTTGAACGCGTCCGTACGGTGGCTGAACTGGTAGCCCAAGTGAAACATACGATTAATGATTCTATGCCATATGGAGATATTCCTATCGACCTTATTGAAGAAGGTTTGGTTGGGGGGGATCCCGATGTGGACGGGCACATGTTCGAAGTCTTTATTCAACTTCACGCCAAAAGTAAATTTAGTGGTGCTTTCGAATTGTCTAATGGTGACAAAATCAACTTCCAGCAGGTTGATTCAGATCGAAGCGAATCTGGTTTAGGACTTCAGTTCGAAGTGTTAGAAGAAACCGTCAATGATGAGCAGGTGCTACGTGTAATGATGAGCTACCTTACTGAAAACTACAGTCAAGCTCAGGTTAATCTTCTGTGTGACACACTAAGAGCTCTGTTTGCAGAATTTGCTCTAAGCTCAAAGGGTGATCAGTTGCTCGACGCAATCAAAGACTGTGTGGTTGAACCCGCAATATTATAAAACTGTCGGTAGATTACTTGTGTAAGAAACCAAGCGTAACCTTGAGCAGCATCAAGTCTATTCTTGATGCTGCGCTTTCCCAAGTAACTGAATAGCTAGAGCTAATTAGTTAAGTAATCAAACAGCTAATTAGCTAAATAAGAAAATAGCTAAAGGTTACTTAGGGGATATTGTTTAACTTAAATGAATCAGAAGCTTATGAGCCTATCGACACCGGTTAAATCCAACATTACCTCTCGACTAAACGGAAATAACCTTAAACTTGCATACGAGAATCGCGTTATTTGTGAAAATCTCGAGCTTTATATTCCTGAAGATAAATTTACGGTGATTGTCGGACCTAACGGATGCGGAAAGTCTACCTTATTGAGAAGCTTATGCCGCTTGTTGAAGCCTTCTCAAGGTCAAATTTGCCTTGATGGTCAGAATATTCAAAAGTTGCCAGCTAAAGAGTTGGCGAGAGAGTTAGGGTTACTGCCGCAAAGTTCACAAGCACCTGAAGGGATTCGAGTCGTTGATTTGGTGGCAAGAGGTCGCTACCCGCATCAAAAACTGTTTAAGCAGTGGAGCTTAGATGATCAAGAGGCGGTCTCCCAAGCGATGGAAGATACTAGTGTCACCGATTTGGCCGAGAGGCAGGTCGATGAACTCTCAGGAGGTCAGAAACAACGAGTTTGGATCGCCATGGTATTAGCACAAAAGACACCGATAGTATTACTTGATGAGCCGACAACTTATTTGGACGTCGCACACCAGATTGATTTGTTGGAGTTGTTCCGTAGCCTCAATAGAGAAAAAAAACACACCATCGTTGCCGTGCTGCATGATTTGAATCAAGCCTGTCGTTATGCGGATCATCTGATTGCATTTGCTGGTGGAGAAATTGTCGCACAAGGCGAACCTAAGTCTTTAATTGACGCAAAACTCGTTAAGCAAGTGTTTGGCTTAGATAGCGTTATTATTGATGATCCTGTAAGTCATACTCCATTGATTGTGCCTCTGGGGAGGTAACTCATATGACTTTTTTGTCAGGTTTGCAATTACTCACTTTTGGTTCGAAAAATGTAAAGGTTTGGCAGTACCACTTTGATCGACAAAGGTATACAGATTGCCTTTTTCAAGAACTTGACATCGCGTTACCAAATGAAATGAAGCGTGCAATGACTAAGCGAAAAGCTGAGTTTATTGCCGGTCGAAGGGCTGCATTGCACGCATTACGCATTGAAGGTTGCGATTGTCTTGAGCTGCCCATCGGTAAACACCGATCGCCGGTTTGGCCCGCTGGTTGGATTGGAAGTATTTCTCATACTGATGATCTAGCGGTAGCGACTGTTAGTTCACTAGGTGACGTGAGCCTTGTTGGTTTGGATGTTGAAGAGCTCATCAATGAAAACCTGGTTATGTCACTGATGCCTATGTTTGTTAGTCCTCAAGAAAGAAAGCACTTAGCCGGGACTCACCTTCCCATTCAATGGTTTGTCACCTTAGTGTTCTCCGCTAAGGAGAGTATTTTTAAAGCCATCTATCCCTATGTTAAGACCTATTTAGAGTTCAGCGACTCAAAGTTAATGAGTGTCGATATGGATAAAGGCGAGGCACATTTTAAACTGTGTGAACGCGGAGAGAAAGCGTTTGGTGAAGCACTAAATCTATGTGTGTATTTCTTTTTTAAGCAAGGTAAAGTTTATACATTGGTACGCGAACCTCGCCAAGCTTGATTAACTCCAGAAATTGTTTGTATATATTTCTAAGTCTTTTTGTACCTAAATGTGGACTATTGGCATTATTTGGGGCTCATGTGCCTTTTTCTTAAGATACATCTTGTTGATATCATTTATTTTTTCTAGCATGTAACTAAGAGAAATGGATTAGAGGCTCTAATGATAATCTGGTTACAACTCAAACGTTGGGTCAAAGCGAATATCTTTGTTTTGAATGGCAAAAACCTACTGTTCACTTTTCTTGGCTACATAGTTCTATCGTGGTTGATGCTGTATTTGGCAGGTGAAACAGATTTAACCAGTTCGGTTACCATATTCGCTTACTACTTGGTGGTGACGGCTTCTACAGTTGGTTATGGTGATTTGTCACCGAGCACGGCTGCGGGGCAGTGGATAGTCATTCTATTTGTGATTCCGGGTGGGTTGAGCCTTTTTGCTGCGTTACTGGGTAAGGTGGCGACAGAAGGTGTTGAATATTGGCGAGCGGGCTTGCTAGGGAAAAGGAGAGTTAGAGTGGACAACCACATTTTGATGTTGGGGTGGAATGAACAAAGAACTATTCACCTCATCCGCATGCTGCAACACGAGGAAACGGGTAAGCGACCAATCGTATTATGTACTCGTTCAGATATCGAAAACCCGTTACCCGGTGAAATCAATTTCGTCAAAGTAAACAGCTACACAGATGGCAAAGAGATGGAGAAAACGGGTATTGAGTCTGCGAGTTGCATCCTGATTGATAACCCAGAAGACGACATTACCCTGTCTGCAGCACTTTACTGTGCTAACCGAAATCCGAAAGCTCACTTACTGGTTTATTTTAAAGATGAAGCGTTGAGCGACCTACTACACAAACATTGTCCAAACTCTGAATGTATTCCGGCTGTGGGTGCAGAGATGCTAGCAAAGGCTGCGGTAGACCCAGGTTCAAGTGCGCTTCATCAAGAGCTATTGAGCTCAACAAGAGGTATGACACAGTATTCAACGTATTTCCCTGAAGGCGCCGATCCTGTCACCGTCGCGCCTATTTTCTCTGTGTTTAAAGAGAAGTACAAAGCAACGCTGATCGCGATTGATACGGGGGATGGTATTGAACTTAACCCAGAACTAGACCAAGTTGTCAGCAGCGGTACTAAACTATTTTATATCGCCGACGAGCGAATTGATGACTTCGATTGGAAAGGTTTTTAAATCTATTATTTTAATCTCGCCCAACAACGAAAAAGGCCTCATTGTGAGGCCTTTTGGGTCTGTATAAAGCTAACTTTTATTGAGTTTCAGCCAGTGCAATACCACGCTGCGTTAATCCGCAAAGCATTACAGGAACAGCGTTAAAGATCTCTTCAAATTGCTCAAGGCCTTCGATGCCTTGTTCAGCAAGTGTAGCAATGGAAGTTTCTGGATCGTAAAGCATGCTTAGTGAAAGCAACACGCCGCCGATTAATGCGTTGTCTTCGCTGTCTTCTGGCATCAGTGTTTCCCAATCATCACGGGCGATCTGCCAGCCTTGAAGTAAGCCTTCACAGAAGTCGCGAGCCGCGGTATTCACCACTTCTGCATCATCCAATTGGCAAGCTTCAGGCCAAACCCACGTTCCTTCAATTAGCTCAGGACGCGTTTTATTCCAAAGCGTGATGATAACTTCAATGTAGCTCTCTAGCTGCTCACCGTCCGTAAAAGGCGCGACTTCTTCGCCACCCCATAAGAACGGTAGCCATTCATGAGGGGTTAACACATTAGGTGCAGCTGCCATTGCAGTGACAAAGCCCATTGTTTTGTGTTCTGTGATTAGCTTTCCTTCCAACTCTGGAAGCGCAAGAATATCTTGTAAAGTCAAAGTGAGGTACCGTAAAAGGGAACATATTTGCGCTTATAGTACCAATGAACTTGTGCCAATCAAGCTTCAATCTAAAAAGGCTTGATGTCATGGATGATAAACACTAGGTTTAACAGAAAAGAAAACAATAAAAGAATTATGCAGATACGGTCGTCTTTAAAGAAAAAAAGTATGGTAGCGCTTGGGTTCTACCTTGCGATGTTTATTGCCATTGTCGGTAGTGTGACGTATTACGTCGTAGAATCCCCTGTGCGTGGGAAATTACAACAAAACCTCGACTTACGTACCCAACTTTTATCCGCATTGATTACAGAGCCACTCAGCAGCTCAGAAGGCTTTGTAGATAGTCTAGTTGGCTTTGCTCAAGCACATCGCAACGGTGATGACGTTGTTCCGCTCTTCAAGTCCATGTTAGCGGCGAGCGATGATACGATCGTCAGTGCCGGAATTTGGCCTGAACCTTTTGGGCTTGACTCTAAAAAGCGTCTTAACAGCCACTTTTTCAATAAAGCCGACGATGGAAAAATTGATCAGCTGTTCTCTTACAACAATCCTAAGAATACCCCTTATCAAGAAGAGTATTGGTACACCTCTGTCGTCGAAAAAAAACAAGGAACGATCTCTTGGAGCGATGTGTATATCGACCCATACACACACGTTCGAATGATTACTGCTTCATCTCCTTATTATTACGACGGCATTTTTGCTGGCGTTGCGACGGTGGATCTCTCGCTCGAAGAGTTACTAGGTTTTATCAAGAACCACGCCGAAGAATACAATCTTGGCATTACGCTCAGAGATAAACTCAATCAAGTGTTGGTTTCTCATAACTTCAATCTCGTTGAAGGGATCTACATCAGTAGCAACCAATTTGGTGACTTTGGTTGGCAAGTGGATGTGGTGAACTCCAAGTCACTTGTAGCAGACGAAGTATTTCGTCAGGTGATGAGCATTGAAGGCGGTATTGTGCCGCTACTACTGTTGTGTGTGATGGCGGGCTATTACTTATTGAACCGCTATTTGATTAACCCAATTACAACGATTGCCGTCAAAGTGGATAGTTCGAAAGCAGGCGAAATCATAGATGTTGACTACTCAAGTGATGACGAGATTGGTCATTTGATTAAAACGTTCAACGAAAAGACTATTTACCTTGAAGCGGAAAAGGTTAAAGCTCAGGCATCCACCAATGCTAAAACTGCTTTTCTTGCTACTCTCTCACATGAAATCCGCACCCCTATGAATGGGGTATTGGGTACTGCTCAGATCCTATTAAAAACACCTCTAAATTCTGAACAAGAGAAGCATCTTAAGAGTTTGTATGAGTCTGGTGATCACATGATGACCTTGCTCAACGAGATCTTAGACTTTTCGAAGATCGAGCAGGGTAGATTGGATCTTGATGAGACCCGTTTCCCATTAGATTCGATCATCGGCAGTATCAACAGTGTTTACTACACACTATCTTCCGAGAAAGGGCTTCAATTCAAAGTGTACTCTGAGGTGCCTTCTGGTCGTTGGTACTTCTCAGATAAAGCACGTCTACGACAAATCTTGTTTAATTTATTGAACAACGCGGTGAAGTTTACCTCCAGAGGGTTTGTCGAGGTGTACCTGAAAGAAGTCGTAGAGGGCAGTGACACCTACCTTAGTATTCGAGTTCGCGACACCGGAATTGGTATATCTAAAGAAGCTCAAAAGCGTATTTTCAAACCTTTCGAACAAGCGGAGTCTTCCACAACAAGGCGCTTTGGTGGTACAGGCCTTGGCTTGGCGATTGTGAAGAAAATTGCCCAACTAATGGATGGTAGTATCACCGTTACCAGTGAAGAGGGAATAGGCACGAGCTTTGATGTACGTTTGAAGATTCAGCCATGCCAACCTGGAGAAATAGAGAGCTTGCCACACAAGAAGTTAGATTACTCTGGCTTAAAAGTACTAATTGTGGAGGACAACCGAACCAATACGGTCATAATTGAAACCTTCATGAGCAGTAAAGGCTTCACCTGTAAGAGCGTTGAGAATGGTGAGCTAGCGATACAGGCCGTGGTGGCCGAGCGTTTTGATTTGGTACTTATGGACAATCATATGCCGGTGATGGACGGTGTTGAATCAACCACTGCGATTCGTGCTTTGATAGGCGATGTATCATCGGTACTTGTATTTGGTTGTACGGCTGATGTCTTTAAAGAGACTCGCGAACGTATGCTTGGTGCGGGCGTGGACTATATTATCGCTAAGCCGATTGATGAACGTGAACTCGATGATGCGTTGTTTCGCTATTCAAACAAGCTCTACCAATACCATGAAGTAAAAGAGCATGATCTTGAAAGCCAAGAAGTAGAAAAACATGATTCAAAAAGTAAAAGCGAGTCACTGCCTAAGCCTGATCTGCGAAACAAAGACAATACAGAAGAACTTCTAGTCACGCTTTACGTGGCACTCGAAGACAATAATCTAGAGTTGATTCAATTTGCGTTAGAAAATCTGCGCGTTCACGTCAAGCCTATGAACAATACAGAACTTACCTATCAAGTTGATAAAGCATTAGAACAGGTATCTCTGGGACGGCGTCCTTCTCAAGATGTTATCAATATCATTACTGTAAATATACCCATGGCCTAGATGTTGTTTAATTACAGAAAGTAAACAACGAATTGTCCAACATTTGACCTCGACAATGTTTTTTGGTTGAAGTAACTGCTTTTTAAGTGGTTTTTGGTTGTTAATTTACAACTTGATTTTTAATTTAGAATGTATGACTGCTAATCTTGTGGTTTAATGGCGACATTAACTGGTAGGGCGTGAATATGCCTTGTTTATGTGTTACTAAATCACTCAATAAGCAGTGATATATTTTAGGTTTAGCATCAATGAAGTCTCGTGGTCCATTTTGTATTCGAAACGCAGCGGCGGATACATTTGCTATGGTCGTTTTCTGCTTTATATCTGGCATGATCGTAGAAGTGTTTATTTCTGGTATGACGTTTGAGCAATCTCTTGCTTCTCGAACGTTATCTATTCCGGTAAACATAGCTATCGCTTGGCCTTATGGTGTTTTTCGTGATTGGTTCTTGCGCAATGGTGCAAAGCTTTCACAAAGTTCATTGATGAAGAATATATCTGACCTCTTAGCTTATGTACTGTTCCAATCACCTGTGTATGCCGGTATTTTGTTGGCGGTAGGTGCTTCAGGCGACCAGATCGTTACGGCTGTAACCAGTAATGCAGTTATCTCGTGTGGAATGGGCGTACTTTATGGCTACTTCCTAGATATGTGCCGTAAATGGTTTCGAGTTCCGGGCTACTATCAACAAGCTTAAGAAAAGCAACAAGCGTAAGTGCAGCGAAAGAATGAAATTTGGTTTGTTTTTGATCTAATGAGTTAATTTGTAATCGAACAAACTGAAAAAGGCACTTTTTTTGATAATGCCTCTTGACCAAAGCAAGCAGAATCAATAAAGTAGCGCCTCGTTGAGTAACAAGCTCAACACACAATTTGTGGAAGGATGGCTGAGTGGCTTAAGGCGCTCGCCTGGAAAGCGAGTATACGTTTATAGCGTATCTGGGGTTCAAATCCCCATCCTTCCACCACTATTCAAAACCCTAGCAGAAATGCTGGGGTTTTCTCGTTTCAGAGCCCCTCATATTCTACTTCATTTGCATCCATCCCTAGTTTCTCCAATGTTCAATTTTACTATGGCGATTTCGTTACTGTTTATTGGTAAAGGTTTGATTGAATGATCTGAAGTATTCACTACCAGAGTCTGTTATTGGTGGCTTTATTTATGCTAAGACCATTATATTTTTGAAATCCAAATCACCTTTAGCCTAGATGTCAGAGACTTTTTACCTCTCTGCCTCTCTACTTTTTTTCTGGCATCTGGCTCCAAGCTGACATTAAAACACTGATTAAAGGCGTGCGACCGTTGTTCTCTCTATTGTTTCTTGCTGCCGTCTTTGTCGTGTTGCAAAACGTGATTGGATTGGCTGTTGCTTCTGGCTTTGAATAGACACTAAAGCTGGTTTGTTGTCGGGCTCTATGAGCTCAATAGGTGGCGTAGGTACAACGTTGGCTTGGGCACCAATGTTTGTGGAAGAGTTTGGTATTGCTAACGCGTTCGAGATCGGTGTGGTGTCAAATACGGTTGGTTTGATAGCGGCGTGTGTTATTGGTGGCTCAATTTCCAACGACTTGTTTAATAAACATAAAATTAGCCCGTCGAATGAAGAAGATGTGACGGTTGGTGCATTTCAAGAAAGCGAAACACGCACTGAATTGAGTCACTATGGCGTTTATGGGGCTGCGGATCTGGGATCTCGATGGACTGTTTGGTTATATCTCTGTGGTGATGGATATCTAAATCCTCCTTTCGCTTCTGTTTACGCTATTCGTCGTTTATTACCTGATGGGGTGCAACTATGACACGGTAGTGATATGTTCAGGCTTCGGTGCTATTTCTCTTGGTTTGACAGCAACAGCAATTGTTAACATGACCGCAGTAACTCATCGTTATGGTGAAAGCCTACAAGCTTTCATTGTAGTGCCTTTGCTGTGTGGTTTCTTTGTTGATTTGATTAATGCACAGGTGATTAGCTATTTTTGTAGGGATGTAAGTTAAACAAGTGATTCGCAAGAGTCGATGACTAGTAGCTTGTTCAATAGAGTAAGCTACTTATTGCCTTGTTACAAACCCTTCAAATACGATCATACCTTTCATTACCCCATCTGCTTCTCATCGAGTTTTGCCTCAATTGATATCTTAAATGAAGAGGTGAACCTATTCTACTACACCGCTTAATTATTCCTTTCTATTTTTTTACCCGTAATATTTAAACGAGGTTGACTTGCCTGTGATAAAAGTCTTTGACAACCATATTTATAATATCTGTGATTTTTACTGTATGTAAATTAATTTTAAATTCCGATGATCATCAGTATAAATAATTATCACAAATTAAGTCTTTAGTATAAATATTTCAGTTAAATTTCTGTTCTGGTTTCTTTTTTTAGGACATTGAAATAGTTTGTTTTTCAACCATGTTTCTATTTATTATGTTTCTTATCACACTTATAAAAAATATAATTAATTAAATTTTACGGTTTTTTTTATTTTCTGCTTGAGAAATTAAATTAGTTTTAACAGTTGGTTATATTGTTGTTTTTGTCATTTGTGTTTCTTGATGAGTGTTAATTGAACAGGAGAAAAATTAAAAGTATAAATTTTCGATCGAAAATTAACCATTCTACCGGTGTGGTGATTTGAATGTTATTAAATGAAGATATAACATGCCGGCAAATTTATTAGACCTTGATTCCATATGTTTACAAATTTAAAAAGATATCTTGCATTTTTTGTATTTTTTGCAATTGCTTTAACTACTGGCTGTCAGTCAACTAAGCCAACTTGGTATTCGAAACCTCAAGCAGATGCTAACGAGTATATCTATGCGGTGGCACAGGCAAGAACTTTGTCTCACGCAAAAAAAATTGCAGTGAACAACATTAATGAGAAGCTTTGGACTCAAGTTGAATCTTCTTTCTATATGCGTGAAACCGCGCGCGAAACGAATGGTACCGGGTTTTCAAATAGCCTAGTAGACAACAAAGTAAACACAAAAACCGAATCATTGACCCTCAATGGTATTGAATACGCACATATGGAAGAGAATGATCTCGGTGCATTTGTCGAAGTTAAAATTAAGAAGTCTTTGGTCACTCAGCAGTTAATACGTGAGATCCAAGATTTTAACCGAAAATCTCAAAGAGAAATCGCAGCACTGCAGCATGAAGACAAACTGCTCTGGTGGCTTGATAACCATAATTCATATCAAATGCAGCATGAAGCTTCTGTACGCATTGCGATGTTGTCGTCTTTAAAGCCGAGCTATCAAGTCGACGTCAGTTCTATTGAAAAACTGGTTATTACACATGAAAAAGTAAGTAGCGAGATCAATATTCGCCTTTCATCTGATCGAGAATCGCGCAAGGCCGTCCAGTTACTAGGCAACCAACTTTCTGGTTTTAATATTGCCACATCGATATCTAAGAACAAAAATCAAACGCATATTCTAAAAGTTGCATCTGAGCGCCGTAGAAACAAGGTTGGTGATGCATTTATTTCTACACTGGTATCGAATGTTGAAGTCGTAAATATGAAATCGAAAACAGTATCTCGTAGTGAAATTATATCGACGGGTAATTCGGTCACTAGCTATAAATATGCTGATGAAGGTGCTGCTCGTCACTTCGATGAGCAAGTAAAAGAACAAGGGATTTGGACAGCATTAGGCTTAATTAAATAGCAAACCCCAGATCTGAGAAAAATAAAATAAACATGTTCGGAGAGAATATATGTTAAAGAAAACGTTAATGGCTAGTGCTGTACTTGCAACTTTGTCTGGTTGTGCGTCAGTGAGCGAAGTATGTACACCTGATACACGTGTAGAAATTGAAGCGGCTGAGATCCAGCTCCCGTCTTCAGACGACACCAAGGTGGTTGTTCTTCCAGTTGATCTTGAGTTTAAAAACTCGGCATCGAAAAAAATGCAGTCAGCGATGCGAAATGCGTTAGAAACACAAATTGATGAAACCGGCGCAAATCTCGTTGATCGTAAAATTGCCAACAAAGTAAAAGGCGAAATCAAGCTAGCAGAGCAAAGTGGTCGACTAAGCAGCAAAGGCGTGCCAATCGCAGACTACGCAATTATCACAGAAATTACGCGTGCTGATTTGAGTACTTCATTCAGCGAGCGTCGTACTTACGAGAATGATGAAGGTGAAACTAAGGTAGTTCCAGCGTCATGTAGTTACGACTTCGATGTAGAAGCGATTGCAAAAGTCGTCGCGTTACCAAGTATGGAAGTGATGAAGCGCATTAAACTTGAAGGCGATTTTTATTCATCTTCAGAGACTAGTAATTCTCGTTGTCCGGTAAGTGAGTCAGGCTACGGTTCAATGGCAGCTAAAGCAGCCGCAGAAGCAGTAGATCATTCTACTGATTTGAGCAAGATGTTGGCGGCAAGTGCACCGGTTTTAGAGATGCGCCAATGTGCAGCTGGTACTCAAGTACGTGTTGCGATGGGTAAACAACAAAAAATTAAACCGGGAACGGACATATTATTTTCGAACGCGATGAAATCGATGGAAGGCGAAACCGAAATTTACCCAATCGGCGAAGGCTACGTTGTAAACAACGAGATTAATGCCGTAACTGACAAACATTCTTGGATCGTGATCGATGAAGAACTTTCACTAAAAGTGAAAAAGGGCACTATGGGTAAGGTAGATGCATCAAGCATCCAATGCGACTTTACCGATTTAGAATGCCACGAAAAAAACCTTAGGAATAGCATCTAATTTATGAAAAAACTACTTATTGCAACATCACTAGTGACGATTTTAGTTGGTTGTCAGAGCAACAATGTGACAGTTAAGGAAGCGCAAAACTTTGCGCCATGTACTTTCCCTGATGCACCAACCGTATCGGCTCCGGGTTGGATTTGTGATGTGATTCCTACAGATATAGCTACAGCTGCCAAGGGCTATGCCAAGAAAAGCGCTGCGGGTATGAGTGTGATGCGAAAAATTGCGGTCAACGATGCTCGTGTGAACCTTGCTTCTGAGTTTGAAACTGACGTAAGCAACTTGTTCCAAGCGGCGACAGAGGGCGTAACGTCAACTTCAGCTGCTGGGGGGGTAACTGTTGTCACTGAAGATGTTAAAGAGACATTCGAAAACATCACTAAGTCGGTTGTCAACAAAACACTAACCAACAGTCGTGTCATCGTGAGCCAAGCAAGCCCAACGGGTGGTCTGTATGTTCTAGTCGGTATGGACCAAGCAGCATACGATGCAAACATGAATAAAGTTATCGACGAAGTTGCTGGTGAAGATTCTGCACTGTGGGATCAATTCAACAACGAAAAAGCGGCTGCAGACCTTGCAGCAGCGTTCGAAGCATTGAAAAAGTAACCGCTTAATTGCAGTGAGTAAAAGTGAAAAAGGCCGCCAATTGAGTGGCCTTTTGTTTCTCTACGCTCTTGGAGTGAACTATGCACAAAATGATCAATAAGACAGTATTGGCTGTAGTCATCTCAGCCGCAGTCAGTACTCAAGCTCTGGCTGTATCAGAAGACCAAAAGCAGCAACTAGACAACGCGATTGTTAAAGTCAGTCAGTCTCAAGAAGACAAAATCAAAGAGTTCCACGCTTACGTAAATGCTTACTTAGATGAGTACGAAGCATGGCGTGACGAATACACCAACAAACTTGATCAGCGCCGTAGCGATCTGATTAAGAATTGGGGTGAAGGTGAGGTTTCATCTCAAACCAAACAGGTCGAGTATTCACAAGATGATCAAGTGAAGACTGCCGTCGACTATGAAAGTAATACTGCGACGGTATCTGTGTTGGTTGATGAAGACAGCACACCTGAAAAGATAAAAGCGCTTGTAAAAGATATTCCTGTTGAAGTGGAAGGCCAAAGTGTTGAACTGGCCGAATTGAAAGCTGAAGACCATGCTGTTCTATATTCGTTGAAAAAAGAGCAACAAGAAAAGGACTTTGTAATCGAACAGACACAAAGTCAAATGAATGAGCTTGATGTTCAAGCTGAGCGTCTTATTCAATCAAATACAGGCATTCCAGATTCATTCATTTATCAGCGTGCTCACAACAAAAAACTGGCACTCCTGAGCAAAGCGCAACAGCGTATTGCAGCACAGACTGAGCTGTACGACGAAATGCGTGCTAAATACGGAATTGAAGTGACACGACCAGAGCCTAAGGTAGAAGTCGTTGAACCGGTTGAAAAGGTAGAATCTCCTAAGGAAGTCGCTAAATTAGAGCCAGTTGCAGAACCAAAGCAGCCTTCGAAAGTGGTTGAAAAGACCATAGAGAACGCAGCTGAAAAAGTACCTGAAACTAACGCTGTGAAACTTGAGGCAGCCGTAAAACCTGTGCCTGCAGTGGAAGTGGCTGCTATACCAGTGAAACCGAAAAAGGTGGTGACCTACAAAGTTAAACTTCCTGAAAACAGCTTAAAAGCGCGCGCAAGCAAGTACAGTGCTTTAGCTGAGAAAGAGAGTAAAAACTGGGAAATTGATGCGGCATTGATCATGGCGATCATGCACTCGGAATCGGCTTTCCGTCCTGATGCGAAATCGCACGTTCCAGCATTTGGCTTGATGCAAGTGGTACCAACCAGTGCAGGGCATGATGTGAACAAGCAAGTTCGCAATATTGATGCGCCGATGAAAGTGGCTGATTTGTATCAACCTGTGATTAACGTAGAAACCGGAACGGCTTATCTAGATATCTTGAACAGCAAATACCTACGTAAGGTCAAGAATGACGAAAGTCGTTTGTACTGTGTGATTGCGGCGTATAACACGGGCGCGGGCAACGTGGCGAGAGCATTTAATAAAGACCGCTCTACCAGTATTGGTAAAGCTTCTAAGGTGATTAATGAACTGACGCCACAAGAAGTCTATGACCAACTGGTTGCTAACCTGCCATACGACGAAACCAAGAACTACTTAAAGAAAGTAAACAGTCGTATTGCATTGTATAAGTGATAATTAAGTCATAAATGAGATAACTAGAGCAAAAATAAGTACATGTTGTTGGCATGTACTTTTCTATTAGTGGAAGAGTAGAGAGTAACTATGTTAAAAATTTTCGCGTTAGCGTTTATCGGTGTTGGTATTTACCTTGGTCTTAATTACAGCGATGAAATTGAAAGCATCATGGATACCGATGCGTTTGAGCGAGTGCAAGAAAAAGCCGAAGACGGCACAGACGCTTTAATGGGTAAAATCGACGAGATTAAAGGTTAATAATGTCTCAAGAACAAAGCACAAGTATTCAAAAAGATATACAAGAACTTCAGGATACGCAAGAGTCACTGTTAGAAGAGCAAAAGAAGGGAGGGATAGCGCGCACCATTGGTTTGGTCTCAGTTATTTCAATTGCTTTGGGCGGTTTTAATGATAGCTTCGATGCATTAGAAAAGATGTTTGATTTTGGTCTTTCTCAAATGACGGATATTCCATCACATAGAAAGCTGGATAAGATTTATATTCGTTCATCTGCTGAAACGTTAGATCAAACATTTGGTGCACCTGTATATATTAAGCGCGCAACAACGAACGATGTGATCAAGTATTATCAAGACGACAACTTCATTCTTTCATCTATTACTAGGGATAACGCCATTGTCGCTTATCTTGTGTTCCCAGATGAAGGTTTTGTGCCTGAAACATTAGAGCATGCTGGTGGTAGTGATTTTTTCAATCAGCCTTTTAATGCTATCGAAAGTGTCAATGACATACGAGCGTCGTTCGCGAGAACGGGTAACTATTATATTGAAGAAAATAACGGCGGTGAATTCGGCTATTTATATTCTTCAATCAGTGGTGCGAGTGAATTCATTTCATCAATGACAGAGGGTAATCGAAAACTGCTTGCCGAAGTTGTTGAATCGTTAACTATGGATGAAAATGTAGTAGAGAGCGTACAGTCTTTACGTTTGAATGCTAAACCTAATTTCTATGGTTACAGTACGCTAGGTGTTGATGCTTTAGAAGAAGCTATTTTGTCTAACACAGAATATCGTTTAATTCATAAGAGTTAACCATTAACACATCAGTTCTAGCTTTTTACGAAGCTAGAACCTTATTAGCAGTTGGATTATGGCAAATTTAAAGTTCGAAAGCTTTCTAGAGCGGCTTAAGGGTGATAAGAGAATCATTATTCAAGCTCATGACTTCCCTGACCATGATGCGATCTCTTCCGCATACGCTCTTGCATATTTATTAAAAAAGAAAGGGTTGCGCCCGTTTATTACGTTTCATGGTTATATAGATAGAGTGTCACTCAGAAATTTAATAGATTGGATAGATATTCCAATCTACGAGCCAAAAGATTTAAAATTGCAACCGGATGATAAGATTATTGTTGTTGATGGTTGTATTGGTGAGAAAAATGTTATCGATTTTCCTGGGATAGAGGTGGGAGTCATAGACCACCATCAAGTGAAAGCGCCTGATTTTGTATGGTATTCCGATATACGCTCAAACTATGGATCAACTGCAACCATTCTGGTTGAATATTACCGCTATTTTTCTTTGTCGATGCCACAGAATATTGCAACAGCACTGCTGGTTGGTTTGAGCTTTGATACCGCAAACTTTACCCGAGGAGTAGGAACTGCAGACCTAAAAGCACTGTTGTATCTTCAGGTGAAGGCCAACAATGATATGGTTAACAAAATTTGTCGTAATCAAGTAGAGTTTCACGAATTAAAACTTTTCTATTCAATGCTCGATAGCTTACGTCGTGAAAAAAATGCAGCATTTGCTGTGCTTCCTGAGGGGGGCCCTAAAAATATGCTTGGCGTATTAGGAGATTTCCTGCTGAGCGTTGATGAGCTCGATATTGTCGTCCTCACGGCTAGAAATAGAGAGAAAACCTTTATCTCTCTTCGTTCAGAGTGTTCAAAAAACAATGTCGCGAAGATAGTTAGAAGGGCTCTTAATGAAAAAGGGATTGGTTTTGGCGGCGGGCACCCTCATATGGCTGGCGGCATTATCAACAAACAGTTTGAATTCAGCAGTGAACTTGCTTGTGTTTATGACTTGATTCGACCGAACCTTTTACTTGATGCCTAAGTTCATCAATGAAAATGATTGTTGCTCTATAAGAAGCATCAACTCAAAGGCGATAACGAAAGTTGTCGCCTTTGTCTTATTTACAGCAAACCAAATAACATGAATCTTCCTGAGCCTTTGGTTTGGGAGTGACTCGGTGCACAAGTTAGCTAATGTAGACTCGATCTCGATAAATTGGGATACGTGTTCGAAGTAAATTTGTGAGACGCTTGAACCAGTATCAGTTGAATCACAAGGAAGTTGAATGCACCACTTTAATATCCGTGCTCTTGATTATTTAAACGCGTTATCAAAATATGGGTCATTGCGTAAGGCATCTAAGATGATGAACGTTGACCCAGCGGCGATGAGCAGAATGCTGACACAGCTAGAAGCGCAAGCGGAAATGAAAGTGTGGGAGCGCAACAACCGCCAATCACTGTTAACCGAAGCGGGTAATGAACTGTTGAATTACTACCGTTCAATTGTTCGTGGAGAGGCTGCAGTGCTTGCTCGATTAACCAAGCTTAAAAACCTCAAAGGAGGCAATGTCAGTATTGCCATCGGTGAAGGGTTTATTACCAACTTGGTTTCCAAGCCGATGCAAACTTTCATGGCTCGTTATCCAGATATCAATCTATCGATTGAGATAGCTGGAGCGTTAGACGCGATCAAAATGCTTGAAGATCAACAGATAGATTTTGCAATTACCTATGCTTCCGCACCGCACCCCAAACTACACTCCCACGTTGAACGCAGCCATCCGCTCGAATTGATTGCTCCGAAGGGACATTTCCTTACGATGAAAGAGGCGCCTGTGGTAATGCAAGATATTCAAGACGCTTCTCTCGCCTTGATCGATAACTCGACAGGTATGGGTAGGCTGGTAAAGCAGGCCGAGCAAATTTCCCACCTTACCTTGCAGCCAAAGCTTCAAACCAATTCGGTAACCGCACTGACGAACTTTGTTTCTGCGGGGTTGGGCGTAACCTTTATGCCCAAACTCACCGTGATTGATGAGATCAAGGCTGGCCAGATTGAAGTGGTTGCGACCGATTTGGAGATGTTATCTAAGGCAACCGTTAAGGTTCAATCTTTGAAAGGCCGCGCACTCACGCTACAGGCTGAAACCTTGTTAGATTTCTTACTTGAAAACGCCACTTTCTTGAGTCATGACGCCTACAATATTTAGGAATAGTAAATTTATGGAATAACCCCTCCCAGGCTTCCAAATACCTCCAACATCACAGTTCCAAACCGCCGAATTCGTTTTTAAGTGTAATTGATCTTTTGTCAACGCCATCCCTATTGTTAAGTCAACATGTGCAGAATAAGTTACAAATCATTAACGAAACGAGTTTTAAACAGATAGCTGTGTTCGACAGGTTTTGGCTTTGTTGGGCATTAGGGGAAGATAATGGAAGTAATTGTAATTGGTAGCGGTGTTATTGGGTTGACTAGTGCTTGGTACCTGGCGAAAGAAGGTCATTCAGTCACAGTTATTGATCGTCAAGATAGCAGTGGTAAGGAAACCAGTTTTGCTAATGCCGGGCAGATTTCTTACGGCTATTCTTCACCATGGGCGGCTCCTGGTATTCCATTGAAAGCCATGAAATGGTTAACCCAAGAGCATGCGCCACTAAAAGTGAAACCGTCACTTTCTCCTGAATTGGTCTCTTGGGCGACTAAGATGCTCACTAACTGCAATGAAGCCAAATACGCACAGAATAAATCTCGCATGTTGAGAGTAGCAAATTACAGTCGTGATTGTCTGACTCACCTGAGAACCAGAGAAGAACTGGCTTATGAAGGTCGTCAGAAAGGGACACTGCAAGTGTTTCGAAGCGAGAAACAATTGGATTTCATTCAGCAGGATATGAAGCTGCTTAAAGATAGCGGAATTGAGCATTCGTTGCTTGATGTTGAGCAGTGCTTATCCATTGAACCAGGTTTAGCGGACGTGAAAGATAAGCTGGTGGGTGGCCTGTATTTACCACACGATGAAACCGGTGATTGCCATCAGTTCTGTTTAGCCTTGACCGAAAAAGCCCAAAAGCTTGGAGTTCAGTTCGTGTTCGACACCGAAGTGGTGAGGCTGAATCAGCAGAATCAAACCATTGAGAGTATTACTACCACCCAGGGTGAGTTCAAAGCCGATGCTTATGTGGTCGCTTCGGGCAGTTATTCCCGAGATTTGTTGAAACAAGTCGACTTGTCTATTCCAGTGTATCCAGTAAAAGGTTACTCACTCACATTGCCTATCGTGAATGCAGACAAATCACCAACCTCTACCGTGATGGATGAAACCTACAAGGTAGCGATGACTCGTTTTGATGACCGTATTCGTATTGCAGGAACGGCAGAACTCGCAGGTTTTGATTATCTCATTCCTGAAAAACGTAAAGCCACGATTGATATGGTGGTCAAAGACCTCTTTCCTCAAGCGGGTGATTTTTCTAAGGCAGAGTATTGGACTGGGTTAAGGCCAATGACCCCTGATGGCACGCCTATTATCGGCAAAACACCAATAAAGAATCTGTTTACTAATACGGGGCACGGGACCCTAGGTTGGACAATGGCATGTGGCTCAGGAAAGATCTTGGCAAGCGTGGTTAGTGGCTCAGCTAGTGATATTAAAACTGATGACTTGAGTATCTACCGTTATCTGTAATTGAGGGAAGATAACGGTAGATATCCCATTAACCCTATTCTTGAGTTTAGAATGGGGTTAATGGTGTACGGCTCAGTATTGAGCGTCTATCGGGTGGTGGTTTCTAATACATGAGTAAAGCGATCCCATGATTTTTGGTCAGCTTCTTGTTGATAGTTGTTTGAGCCGAATACAGTAAAGGCATGCGGCGCACCACTGTAGGTGATCATTTCATGCGGAACTTTGGTCGATTCGAGTTGGGCTGCTAGGTTTCCAAAGTCTTCCATTGTAATCATCGAATCTGCTGTGCCATGGAACACGACAACAGGAGCTTTTGTCTGAGAGTAATCTTGGCCTTTCGGTGTTGATAAACCACCATGGAAGGTGACATAAGCTTTCGAAGGTATGCCCGCACGCGCGGCTTCCAACACAGCTGCTCCGCCAAAACAGTATCCCATCATCACGTTGTTATCTAAGTTACCGCCTAGTCTTTTTGCTTCCATTGCTCCAGCATTGAGTAACGTACGCATCTTTTCTCGGTCTTTATACAATTCGCCAGTGTGTTGCTTTTTATCTTTCACTTCGGTTGGACGAATATCTTTACCAAACAAGTCGATGGCGAATACGTTGTAACCGAGTTCATTGAGCATCTCAGAACGTTTCTTTTCGTAATCGGTTAATCCATCCCAATCATGTACTAATAGCACCAAAGGCGCTTGGTCGCTGGCTTCACTCCAATAACCTTCGTAATCCATACCATCGACTTGGTACGTGACGTTTTCTCCTGAAATCGCGGAGAAGGGCAGTAAAACTGAAAACAGGCCGAGCGTAGTGAGTTTTCGCATGAGTGATTCCTTTCGATGACAATTGACGTTTCACTCGAAAGTATAGATAACGCGATGATTCTCGCCAGATTTCTGTTTCTAATTTTGAAGTGTAAGGGTGAAGGTAAAAAATATAGGTGAAGGTAAAAATAAAGTTGAAGTGCACTAGACAGCCATCACGATGAAATGCGATGGCTGTTTTGTGATGTTCTCAGCTTACCAGTATTTGAATAGCTAAAACTGGGGAATAAAGGAAAACATCTACCAAGATGCGTTGGTTTTGGTATTGCTGATACTCATCTCTGGGTATTTTCGCTGATAGCGTGGCAACATCGATTCATTACCTAAGATGCCGCCTTGATGGATATAGATGATGGTTTTGGTTGGGTTGTCTTGTTGCCACTGTTTTAGGCACTGCCACATTAATGGGTCATATAGCAGGTCGAATTCAATGTCGGTTTGTTCTTGTAGATCTAACCAAGTTTGATAATCCTGTTGATACAGCTTACCAAAATGGTGTTTGGTTTTGAGCGGTAAGATCTGTGGATGATCGGTTTCGCCAAGTTCATTGAATTGCTGTGTTAAATACTCACTCCCACCAACACACGCACAAGTTATTACAGGGATGTCGTGGATCTTTAAATGCTTATGAAGGTACAGAGCAGTACTGCCTGTGCCTGCTGGTAGTGCAACCACAAAATCGTACTTGTTTTCGAAGCGAGTCCAGCTGAGTATCTCCATCGCCAGTTGTTTCACGCCATACTCCGAAAGTTGGGAGCGTCCGCCTTCCGGCAACACAATGCAATGAGAGTCGGGTTTTCTAACTTGCTCAATGTATGCTTTTGGGTGCAGCTCTGCTCCAGTTTCTTTAACTGAAATCACTTTAGCCCCTAAGTCGACAGCGCCACGGTAGTTACCGATAGGACGTTCTTGTAGCCATTGAGGAATATGGTCTACATAAAACTCAAGCGTCCAGCCTTTAATCTTTGCGAGTGCGGAGAGTGAAAACAGAGAGTTCGCCTGCGCAGAACCATAGCTGATCAAGGTAGTGGTTTCTGGGTGCTCGTCTTCCAACAGCTTCATGAATTTACGGGCTTTGTTGCCGCAAAAGTGGGAGTGAAGCTGGTCGTCACGCTTTAAGAAAAAGGTGTGGTTGTTGTATTGATGCTGAGTTACAGGGCTATTATTTAGTTTCATCGCACTTAGACAAAATGCTGACTAAAGAGCCTGCATTTTTAAATCAAATAGGGCCAACGAGTATCTAGTAGCTAGCCAGCGCTGTAAACCAACTAAATCAAGTTTTCGTTGGATATTGAGCTTAGTACTACGAGTTTATTTGCTCTGATATGGACAAGGATGAATCGGTTTGAAAGGCAATTTTCGCGGTGCAACCACCACAGCTACGATTGAACAATTCAAAGTCCCAATGGAAGCGCTGACACAAGTCATCGACAATCAACAAGCCTAACCCATGACCATTTGGATTGTATTGTTCTTGCAAGCCTTCACCTTGGTCTTCAATCACAAGATTGTCTTGGGAGAGGGTGATGGTTACAGTGCCGCTATTGGTTGCTGCAATCGCATTTCTCAACAAGTTGCCGACCAACATGTTCATGATCGCGCTGGTGGCTTGAATAATCGGCTCTGATTGAATGTGTAGTGATATCTCGACTTGCTTCTCATCCGCTTGTAATGAATTTTTGGAAACGATAGCTTCTAATTCTTGCTGACTAAACAAACGCAGCGGCGCATCGTCACTGTTTCTTTCATAACGGACTAAACCGAGCAGGGCATCGACCATTTCTGACATTTGAACTATGGCTTCATCAATGCGCTCAACTTGACGAGATTGAAACTCGGTCGTCTCACTGCGAAGTAGTAATTTGTTTGCCCCTCGAGCAACAGTCAGCGGGGTTCTCAATTCATGGCTCGAGTAACGAGCAAAGGCTTGTTCACGCTTAAGCAGGGAATTTATTTCTCGACGATATTGATTGAGTTGATCGGTCAGTTGACGAAACTCAACAGCAGCACCTTCACTGACACCAAACTCTTCCCCTAGATCGAGTTTATTCGAATTGAGTTGCTCAGATAGGGAATTGAAAGGCTCAATAAGTCGTTTAGAAAGACGAGAGAGTAAGGTACCAAAGCTAAATATCAAAATGGATAGCAGTACCAACACAAACGAGATGGCGTATACCAACTCATAGGTATCAAATTCGACGCGATCTATCTCAGACATTAGGATGATCGGGTAAGTTTTACCTTCATGAGAGTACTCTCCCACATAGATCATTCGTGATTCCGGTTCGTCGCCGGCTTCACCAAGAAAGTTATCCTTACCCTCTATATAAGGCGCGTACTCTTTTGGCACAAATGAGAGGTCATTGTATGCCATGGTGAGACCGTCAATACGTATTGCGCCGCTCTCTCCTGCTTGAAAGAGTTCGATAGCATAGTTGCGGTCAATCAGGATGCGTCTTTCACCAACCCGGTCTTCTGACATATACAACCCGGCAACAAAAACGACATAGACGAATGCAGACACAATCACGGCCATTAATCCAAAGAAAACCGCTAGGCGACCGGTGAGGGTTTTGGTGCTTGTCAGAACATTTGAAATCAATTCGATGGCTCCAGACGGAATCCCACTTTAGGGACCGTAATCAACATCTGGGTATCAAAAGGTTTATCGAGCTGATTACGTAATTGATAGATGTGACTGCGTAGCACATCATTGTTAGGCTCGTTTTCTTCCCATAATTTATATGAGATAGCTTCACGTGTTACCACATCAGGTGCGCTTTGGCACAGCATTTCAAGTATGGTGTAAGTGGTAGGGTTAAGCGCGAGCAGTTTATCTTTACGGTAGGCTTTACGAGTTTTTTGGTCGATGGTGAGTTCATCAAACTGAAGTTTTGAAGAGGCCACTTTCCCGCGGTAACGACGAATAAGCGCATTCATTCTGGCTTCCAAAATATCCAAATCAAAAGGCTTGGTGAGATAATCATCGGCACCATGCTCAAACCCTTTCAACATATCATCTCGGCTATCTAGTGCAGTGAGCATTAGAATAGGCGTTGCGTTGCCTTGGTCCCGCAGTTTATTACAAACCGTTAGGCCGTCCATTCGTGGCAGCATCAGATCCAATATGATGATATCAAATGCATTCTCCATTGCGAGTTGCAAGCCAAGCTCGCCGTTGTCCGCGTAGTCGAGTTCCATACCAATACATTCAAAATAATCAAATAAGACACCAGCGATTTCGCGGTTATCTTCGACTAATAGAACTCGTTTCATTTTGATTCTCATACAGAAATAGACGGTAACATTATCCTGAGTGAGTGTGAAAAATATGTCAATAACATAACTTTCACTTGTGGGAGGGTAGATTGGCTTCAGATTAAAAAAATAGAAGAACGTGTTATGTCTGAACTCCATATAAGCCGCCCTAAGATATCTACATCGCAGATCAACCCTGCGGTTTCTCTGTCTATCATTGTGCCTTTTTACGATGAACAAGAAGTACTGGAAGAATTCCACTCTCGCCTTACTAAAGTGCTTGATAGCTTGCCCATCACCAATGAAATCGTTTATGTCGACGACGGCAGCAAAGACAGCAGCTTGGAGTTGGTGAGTTCATTTACTTCAATCAACAGCTCAATTTCTGTTATTGGTTTAAGCCGTAACTTTGGTAAAGAATCAGCGATGAGTGCAGGTCTTGAGCACTGCCGTGGACAAGCGGTTATTCTGCTCGATGCCGACTTACAAGACCCGCCTGAGCTTATCCCGCAAATGATTGCCAAATGGCGTGAAGGTTATGATGTGGTCAATATGCAGCGCAGTCAACGTGACGGTGAGACGTGGTTTAAGAAGTTTTCAGCCGCAAGTTTTTACAAAGTCATGAACGTAGCTGCGAAGATTGATGTTCCCGAAAATGTCGGTGATTTTCGATTGTTAAGCCGAGAAGTTGTCGACCATATTAATCAGCTTCCAGAACGTAACCGCTACATGAAAGGCATATTTTCTTGGCCGGGTTTCAGACAAACGATGATCCAATTTAAGCGAGATGCTCGCTTTTGTGGTGAAACCAAGTGGAACTACCTAAAGCTTATCGGTTTGGCGATGGATGGCATCACATCATTCTCTATCCGACCACTGCGTATTGCGACGGCCATTGGGGGTTTAGTGGCTCTTACTGCTTTTGTGTATGGCGTCTTCATCGTATTCAAAACCATGATGTTTGGCGAGCCTATCACGGGCTACCCGTCAATGATGGTGGTGCAACTTGCCCTAGGCGGCATTCAACTTCTGAGCATTGGTTTAATGGGGGAGTACATAGGTCGTATTTTCATTGAAACCAAGAATCGTCCTCTGTATCTGATCCAATCGGTCGTCGATACTCCTGCATTGAAAACACATTTTAAATTAGAGGAGTCAGCATGAGCCTGAACAGAACGCACCTATGGTATTTGTTGGCTTTTGCACTGGTTCTAAGGCTCTTATCTTTAGCGACGTATCCATTAATGGACACCACAGAAGCACGCTACGGGGAGATGGCTCGTTTGATGGTGGAAACTGGTAATTGGTTAACCCCACAGTTTGATTACGGTATTCCTTTCTGGGGCAAGCCACCGTTGTTCACATGGATGAGTGCAGTTGGCATTGAGTTGTTCGGCTTGAGTGAGTTTGCTGTGCGTGCTCCGCATTGGTTAGCTGGTTTCGCGACAATTTTGTTGGTTGCTTACATGGCTAAGCGAACGGGTCAAAGTGCCTTGGTCGCTGCGGTTGTATTAGCGACATGCAGTATTTTCTCTGTCGCGGCGGGTGCCGTCATGACAGACATGGCATTAACGTTAGCCATGACTATTGCGATGCTGGGTTTTTACCTATGTTGGCTAGGAGGAGAGGATAGGGAAAGAGAAGGAAGTTCGAAACCCAATAGAGTTTGGGGCTATGTCGGTTTCATTGGACTAGCACTAGGCTTGCTTGCAAAAGGGCCTGTAGCGATTGTGATTATGGGTATCGCAGTTTTCCCTTGGTTAGTATTACAACATGGCTTTTTTGGCGCTTTTAAAGTGCTTTGGCAACGCTTTCCATTGTTGTCTGGTTTAGGTGTAATGCTGGCGATTGCCTTGCCTTGGTACATCATGGCCGAAATGGCAACACCGGGTTTTATTGATTACTTTATTGTTGGTGAACACTTTAAACGTTTTGTTGTGAGTGGTTGGGAGGGCGATTTATACGGTTCAGCCCATGACCAGGCGAGAGGCATGATTTGGCTGTTTTGGCTTCAAGCGGCTGCGCCATGGTCGATTGTGTTGCCTATTTTGGCGTTTACTCGACGCCAGAAAATTACAGAAATTAATAATGAAAATCATGGCTTGTTTTCATTCCTAATGTGCTGGTTGATTTCACCTCTGATTCTTTTCACTATGGCGGGCAATATTCTCCCAGCTTACGTCCTGCCAGGTATTCCGGCCCTTGGCTTGTTGATTGCTATGCTCGTAGTGGAAAAAGATAAGAAGTGGTTTTCGAGCGTGGCTTTGGTTCTACCTGTGCTGCTAATGATTGCGATGGTCTACCTGAATCTCGGTAAAGCGAACGAGAAAAGTGACCGTATTATCTTCGAACAAATTACGGATTCTGCGCCAAGCTTTTACGTGGGTAAACGACCATTCTCAGGGCAGTTTTATAGCCATGGGCAAGCAAAAAGACTACTTGATATCGAACAGCTTGATGGCATTGATAAGTTCTATCTGATTGGTAAAAGAGCGGAAGTAGAAACCAAGATTAAAGACAACGCGTTAACGTGTATTTTGGAACCGACAGTCACAATAAAGCGCGACTTATTCAGCTGTCATAGCCAAAACATCAAACCAAATTTGTCGTTGAGTCATACTCGAAGTGAAAGTGATGTTCAGCGTTAACTCAGGGCTGCGAATGATTCAGACACAAAGCCAAAGGCTTCAGTCCCATCACAAGATGGTTCGGTTTGCTATGGTTGGTGTTGGCGGGTTTGTTGTTGATTGCTTAGTTTTTACATTGCTCCATTACGTTATTGGGTTGCCTTTAATGACTGCGCGAATTGGTTCCTTCATTGCTGCTGCAACGACAACGTGGTTTGGCAATCGAGTGCTGACCTTTGAGTTCAAAGGGCAGGGTAATTGGTCTGAAAAACTGATTCAGTGGCAAAAGTTCATGTTCTCAGCGTCGATATCAGCGGTACCTAATTTACTGTGCTTTAAGTTGATGACGGAATTACTGCCAGTGTTTACTGGTGTTGTATTTATTGCCATGGCGGTTGGTATCTTGGTGGGTATGGTCACTAACTATCTGTTTAGTCAATATTGGGTCTTTACCCGTTAGAATTCCTGTAATCACATAACCAAGTGAAACCTTTGGGTAGCTCATTAGTAACAGGTGCAAAAAAGCGCAGCTAAATAGCTGCGCTTTGTATTTTTATGATGACCAAGTAAATGAAGTCGCTATATTAACGCTGTGTTGCGCGTTGGCGATTCTTTCCGTTACCCGCAGGTTTACCACCTTGACCATTGCCCGCTTTGTTGCGGTTGGGCTTGCCATTTCCGCCACCGTTGCCTTGCGATTGCTGACTAGCAGGTGCTTTTTTGATGAAGCCAGTCGCTGGTTTATTACCATTGCTGTTCTGCTTTCCGTTGCCCTGATTGCCGTTGCTTTGGCTACCTGTTGGCTTTTTACCACCCGGTTTAGGCTTATTGCCACCCGGCTTAGAATGGTTACGTGGGCTTTCGCCGCCAAGACCCGGTTGAGCTTTACTGTGCTTAGTTGCAAAGCGTTGTGAGCCGTGACGACCAGACTTACGACGCTGTGCTGGTGTCTGAGCTTCAAAATCTTCTTCTGGCACTAGGCAGTTTATTTTGTCACCAATTAGGTGCTTTTTGCCCATGCTGATCAGCGCTTCACGGATGATCTTCCAGTTTTCAGGATCGTGGTAACGAAGCAATGCTTTATGCAGACGACGTTGACGATCGCCTTTAGGCACTGGAACATCTTCACGTTTTTTGTATTTCACGCGTTTTAGAGGGTTAGTCTCTGAGTAGTACATCGACGTTGCATTACACATTGGCGATGGGTAGAAGTTCTGTACTTGGTCACACTCGTAGTTATGCTTTTTTAGCCACAACGCAAGGTTAAGCATGTCTTCATCTTCCGTGCCCGGGTGAGCAGAGATGAAGTAAGGAATTAGGTACTGTTTCTTACCCGCTTCAGCGCTGTACTTTTCGAACATCTCTTTGAAACGATCGTAAGTGCCCATGCCCGGTTTCATCATCAGATCCAGAGGACCTTTTTCAGTGTGCTCTGGAGCAATCTTCAAGTAACCACCAACGTGGTGAGTCACAAGTTCACGTACGTATTCTGGAGATTCAATCGCAAGGTCATAACGAACGCCTGATGCGATCATCACTTTCTTGATGCCCGGAACTTTTCTCGCTGAGCGATAAAGGTCAATGGTGTGCTGGTGGTCTGTGTTCAGTTTTTCACAGATTTTAGGGAACACACATGATGGGCGACGACAGTTAATTTCAGCTTTAGGATCAGAACAACCTAGGCGATACATGTTCGCCGTTGGGCCACCCAAGTCAGAAATGGTACCGGTAAAGCCAGGTACTTTATCTTTAATGTCTTCGATTTCATCCAAGATCGATTCTTTCGAACGGTTCTGGATTATACGACCTTCGTGCTCTGTGATTGAACAGAATGAACAACCACCAAAACAACCACGCATGATGTTAACCGAAGTCTTAATCATGTCGTATGCGGGAATCTTTGCTTTGCCATACATAGGGTGAGGAACACGCTTGTAAGCAAGACCAAACACATAATCCATCTCTTCAGTTGCAAGAGGAATTGGCGCTTGGTTTACCCATAGCTCGCGGTCACCGTGACGTTGAATAAGAGCACGACCTGAATACGGGTTGGTCTCTAGGTGCAGAATACGGCTAGCGTGAGCGTAAAGAATACGGTCATTATTTAACTTTTCGAAACCAGGAATACGAACAGCGGTTGTTTTCGCATCGTGACGAGAAGGGCGAATAGTAATTGGCTGCGCCTTTACTTCTTCTTTTTCATCTTTCTTGGTATCACACTGCGTTTCTACTTCGTACGGGTTAACCGGAACGTAGGCTTTGTTCGGTTTTTCGATACGAGAAGAATCGATAATTTTGTAACCTTCAGGCGCTGCAGGCAGGTTGATTGCAGTACCGCGAATATTTGTCAGCGTTGACATATCTTCGCCGTCGGCAATTCGGTGTGCGACTTCAACCAGTGCACGCTCAGCGTTACCGAAAAGAAGAATGTCTGCTTTTGCATCAAACAATACAGAGCGACGAACTTTATCAGACCAGTAGTCGTAATGCGCAACGCGGCGTAAGCTCGCTTCAATACCACCAAGAACGATTGGTGTGCCTTTATAAGCTTCACGACAACGTTGAGAATAAATCAGAGTTGCGCGGTCAGGACGCTTACCACCTTCATTGTTTGGTGTGTAGGCATCGTCATGACGAAGTTTGCGATCAGAGGTGTAGCGGTTGATCATGGAATCCATGTTACCCGCTGTGATGCCGAAGAATAGGTTAGGTTGACCCAGTTCCATGAAGGCATCTTTACTGTCCCACTTTGGTTGGGCAATGATGCCCACGCGGAAACCTTGAGCTTCAAGCAAACGGCCAATGATAGCCATACCAAAGCTCGGGTGATCGACATAAGCATCACCAGTTACAATAATAATGTCACAGCTATCCCATCCAAGAGCATCCATCTCCTTTCTACTGGTAGGCAAAAAGGGTGCTGTTCCGTAGCACTCGGCCCAGTATTTTTTGTGTTCGTGAATAGGAGTGATATCGCTGTACATATTTCAACCTCTGATTTTTGAGGCGGGAATTATAGCGGCATGAGGCTAGACTAGCCAGTAGAACATGCCCCTGTTAGTTCTGGTGTCTTTCGCTATATTACGATTAAAAGTGATTAAAGAGCCATACAACAGCATAGTTGAAGCCTTGAATAACGTCGCTAATTTGTGATTTTGATTAGTGTTCGCACCAGTTTTTGATATTATTCGCGAAAATAAGTCTGAACAAGTAGATCCACAATGGTCGAATCATTATTAGTACAATTTGCTCCCATGCTATTAGGAGCCCAACTGATCTTAACTTTAATCTTAGTGAAAGGTGATATTTGCCCTGGCCAACGTGGCCGTATTCACAAGATGTTACCTGCGATTGGCGTGCTTTGGCTCGCTGTTGCTTCATTAAGAATTGAAGCGTTTCTGATCGTATTCGCTATCTTTTACTTCTATTCTCAAGTTCAAACTAAGAAGACACGTGACTCTGGCCCTATCTGGGTGATGTATCTTGCGTGTGGTTTGGCGCTGTCATACGTCGCTATCCAAGCAAGCGAACAGGTAAATCCCGTAGGTATGATCGCAACTGTATTGCTGGTAGCTTTACTGGGTGCTTCTTTCGGACATTTACTGCTGACTATCGCAAGAACGCGCTTACAAGCATTTCACCGCGTTCTGCCTGTTGTGGGTGTGTTAACAGGTATGTTAGTGGTACTGGCGACGGTCGTTAATGTTTACTCCCTTTCTGAAGCTCAATTAGAGCCTGTGATTTCAACTCTGCTGTTTAGCTTTGCTTTGCTTATCTCATCTATCGTGGTGTGGTGTTGGCATCTACTGTTCGTTAAAACGCCTGAAAAGCTTCAGCTGACGATTTCATTGTTGATGTTATTGGCCGCGGCTGTTGGTTTAACGCCAGTTTGGGCACTTTAATTACGTACTTTTATTAATCACGCATTCTCATTAATCACGTACTCTCATTAAGAAGTGTGATCAGTTTTTTGGCATGGCATTGGTAAGCGTTCTAAACTTAAATCTAGTCGGTGTGTTCGTTAGGAGTTCGGGATGGATTTAAGCAACGTCAAAGGTTTCGATAGCATTATCTTGCTCGGGATCGTCAACGAAAAACTTCGTTTGGAATGCGATAGTTTTGAAGAGTTGGTCAGCATGTATGAAATGGATATAGAAAGTGTCGTCGGTAAGCTCGATATGCTTGGTTATCAATACGATCCATTAACTAACCAGTTTAAGTCTTATCCAAGATAAGCAGCAAACTGGCGCATCTTCTGTCGATTGTGACTTGGTTATCGAGAGTGAGTCAGGTATCGACTGTGAGCCAGTATCGTGAATATACAAGTACAGCCATTGCCGGTACTAAAGCTAAAAGAAAAAAGTCACAGATTATCTGTGACTTTTTTGTTTCTGGCGTTTATCTATCAGTCTTCACTCAGTCTTCACTCAGACTTGAATTAACCTCATAGAGAATCTCTTAAACGACCTCAATCCCATCTAGATGACTCTTACTCTGTTGTCTTGCTGTGCTAAAGAAAGCTTGCAGGTAACGTTTGTCTTTTTCTGAATTTCTTACTGCTGCAAACAGTCTTCTTGAAAGCCCGTTGCCCAGTGGTTTACTGGCGATTAACCCTTGTCTTGAAAACTCACTGATCGCCCAGTTTGGTAAGGCTGCAACACCTAAACCCGCCGATACCATTTGTACCAACATTAATGTGTTGTCTGCCTGTTTCCATTTTTTAGGCTCTACGCCTGCCGGCTGCAAAAAGTGCTTCACAACATCAAGACGCTGCTTTTGAACTGGATAAGAGAGCATCGTGATATCGCTAAGATCTTGCGGATCGATGCTTGGCTTTTCCGCCAAAGGGGAGTTAATAGCGGTGATTAAACGCATTTCAAAATCAAAGAGCGGTTCGTAATGGACCTCTGAACGCGGCTGAATGTCTGATGTGATCACCAAATCGAGTTCCCCAGCCATCAAAGCTGGTAAAGGTTCAAAACCAAAGCCTGATGAAAAGTCGAGCGTCACGCTTGGCCAAGCAACTTGGTACTCCTTTAAAGCGGGCATTAACCATTGGAAGCAGGAGTGACATTCGATCGCCATGTGCAATCGACCATTCACATCCTCTTTCAGGCTCGCGAGTTCGTTCTCTGCTTTGGCGATTCGTGGTTGTATCTCATCTGCGAGCTTAAGCAAGATCTCACCCTCAGAGGTGAATTTTACGGGCCTAGTTTTACGCAGGAAAAGCTGACCGCCAATACGAGCCTCAAGGTCTTTCAATTGATGCGAAAGCGCCGACTGAGTCAGATGAAGAGAAGTCGCAGTTGCGGTAAGCGATCCGCTGTCTCTTAAGGTGGTCAATGTTCGAAGGTGTTTAAGCTCTATCATGAGTATTCCTCATATTCCCTAAGCCAATTCAATATTTCTTAATAATCACCCTACGGTGTTTTTGCTCTCTTGTAAACGTCTAGATGTCCAGATGGATTTAAACTGTTCATCTTTGGATGATTCAAGATGAATATTATTAATAAACAAGATGAATATTTGGACGTTGTTCATAGATCGGATTAAGGCGATAGTTTAGCCATCCAGACGCCTTTGTAAAAAATACAATCATCACAGGCAGTCTGACCGGAAATTAAAATTATCGAATAAGGAACAGACTCATGACGACAACAACTCATATTCTTGGTTACCCACGCATTGGTGAAAAACGCGAACTTAAATTTACACTAGAAAAATACTGGCGCGGTGAGATTAACCAATCAGAGCTTAAGCAGCTCGGCAGCGAGCTAAGAAAGCGTAACTGGAATGTACAAACCGACGCGAATCTTAGCTTTGCAACTGCGGGTGACTTCGCATGGTACGACCATGTTCTGACGACGACTCTACTTCTAGGCCACGTGCCAAAGCGCCATGCTGGTGGTTCTGAAGATGAAAAAGCTTTCCCAGATTTAGATACCTTGTTCCGTGTGGGGCGCGGTCAATCTCAAACTCAAATACAATCTCAAACGCAGCCAACCTGTTGTGGTGGTCAACATGGTTTGGAAAGTGGCACAAAAGACAGCTCAGCGGCTTCTGACATGACTAAGTGGTTCAACACCAATTATCACTACATTGTTCCTGAGTTCAGCAAAGATGACTCTTTTGAAGTAAGTTGGCCGCAACTGTTTGATGAAGTGAACGAAGCGATAAAAGCAGGACACAAAGTTAAACCTGTACTTCTTGGACCACTCTCTTACTTGTACTTAGGCAAAGAAGTAGAAAAGGACTTTGACCGCTTATCTCTACTTCCACGTCTTCTTACCGCTTACCAAGCGATTTTGGCAAAACTCGCCAAGCTGGGTGTTGAGTGGGTTCAAATCGATGAACCCATTCTCTCTCTGGAACTTGAAACTAAGTGGGTAGATTCATTCAAACTGGCTTATCAAGTGATTCAAGGCGATGTAAAACTGCTGCTTACCACTTACTTTGATTCGGTGACTGACACGCTAGATAAAATCGTAGAACTGCCTGTCAACGGCTTACACATCGACTTGGCTGCAGCACCGCAGCAACTTGATGAAGTGGTAAATAAGTTACCGGAAGATTGGGTACTTTCTGCAGGGGCGATTAACGGTCGCAATGTGTGGCGTGCTGATTTGGCCACGCAACTGGAGCGATTACAGCCAGTGAAAGAGAAGCTAGGAGACAAACTGTGGGTGGCAAGTTCATGTTCACTGCTGCACAGCCCGGTTGATCTTGAATTAGAAGACTCGCTCAGCGAAGAAGTGAAGAGTTGGTTTGCCTTCGCTAAACAGAAAGTCACCGAGGTGAGTTTATTGGGGGCTGCGTTAGATGGCGATCATAATGCCATTTTAGCGTGTGAGACGTACAGCCAACCAATTGCTGCTCGTAAGAGTGCGACTCATGTGAATAAGCCTCAGGTACAAGAGCGCCTTAATACCATCACTAAAGCGTTAGCAGAGCGAAGTGCGCCTTATGCAGAACGTGCGGCGCATCAGTCTGAAGTTCTCGGCTTACCGTTGTTACCAACCACAACGATCGGTTCATTCCCACAAACAGGTGAGATCCGAGTTCAGCGTAGTGCTTACCGCACTGGTCAATTGAGTGAAGTGGAATACACCAACGCACTAAAAGGTCATATCGCGGATGCGGTCAAACGTCAGGAAGCCCTTGATTTAGATGTGCTTGTGCATGGTGAAGCTGAGCGTAATGACATGGTGGAATACTTTGCAGAAAACCTAGCCGGCTTCCAAACGACTAAGTTTGGCTGGGTACAAAGTTATGGCTCTCGCTGCGTGAAACCAGCAATCGTGGTTGCGGATATTGAGCGTGAAAAACCGATGACGGTGGAATGGTCTACCTATGCTCAATCTCTGACGTCAAAGCAGATGAAAGGAATGCTTACTGGGCCAGTGACTATCTTGTGTTGGACATTTCCGCGTGAAGATATCTCACGTAAAGAGATCACCAACCAATTGGCGTTTGCGCTGCGCGATGAGGTGTCGGATTTACAAGACGCAGGGATCAACATTATTCAAATCGATGAGCCTGCAATTCGCGAAGGCTTGCCGCTGAAAAAACGTGACCATGCAGAATACTTAGAGTGGGCAGTGGATGCTTTTAAGATTTCAGCCGCGAGTGCCAAGCCAGAGACTCAGATCCACACACACATGTGTTACAGCGAGTTCAACGAGATCATTGATTCAGTGGCTGCGCTAGATGCCGATGTGATCACCATTGAGACCTCTCGTTCGAACATGGAACTGCTCAAAGCATTTGAAGAGTTCAACTACCCGAATGCGATTGGCCCCGGTGTTTACGATATTCACTCGCCAAACATTCCTTCAGAAGAGTGGATTGTGGATTTACTTAAGAAAGCGGCAGAAAAAATCCCAGCAGAACGTTTGTGGGCAAACCCAGATTGTGGATTAAAGACTCGTAACTGGGCAGAGACAGAAGCGGCACTAACTAACTTAGTTTCGGCCACTAAGACACTGCGTAAAGAGTGGGAGTCGGCAGGAGTTTAAGCTTAGCTAACGTTAGGGTTTTATTACTCTCAAAAAACAAAGGCCTCGCAAATGCGAGGCCTTTCTGCTTGATGTTTGTTCGAATCTAGCTGCTGCTTTGGCAAGTATCTTTGCTGATCAGCTTCTCAACCATCAATTGTCCGCGTGTATTGCGAATCTTGATGTTGTAAGCCAAGCCCATGTCTAGGTTTGCTCTTACTTCTGAGTTGGTGCAGTAGCTATTCACACTCATATCTACAACTCGGTTTAAAGGCTTAGCACCTTTTGCATCTTGGTTGTAGATCATCATGATCTCAATCACGGTGTTTTTCGCAAGTACACGCATGACTGACAGTGGGCCATACTCAATCGGCAGGCCTGCAGATAAAACGCCAGCACGGTGTTGTGCCATCATTTCAAGTTGTCTTTGTTTGTCTTGCTCGCTTGAAGCACAGCCTGCAAGCAGAACCGCTGCCAGTGAGCCAATAATCCATTTTTTCACGTTAAAATACTTTCTTGAATGGTTTTACAATGACGTTTTGGTAGACGCCAGCATCAATGTACGGGTCTGCGTCAGCCCATGCTTGCGCGTCTTCTAAAGAGTTGAACTCAGCGATCACAGTAGAACCTGTGAAACCCGCTTCACCAGGGTTATCTGAATCGATAGCTGGCATTGGGCCTGCTGTTAGAAGTCGACCTTCATCGTGAAGTGTTTGTAGGCGTTCTAGATGCTGTGGGCGAACACTTAGGCGTTTTTCTAATGAATTTTCGACGTCTTGAGAAAAAATCACGTACCACATATTGAGATATCCTTATTTTACTTCACTAAATTGAGGGCGTTTAAATTCGCTATCTTGCTAATTTACGCGAACTAATTGGTATTGGAAGAGCTAATGATAAGAAATTGTGAAATGGTGCGGGAGAGCAGTATGGTCTTTAGCGATTTCATTCACTGAAACTAAAGACCATCTACATTAACAGCTTGGTGAAAAGTACTATTTGTTAATTGGACGAGGTTTACCGCCTTCGTCTACAGCAACGTAGTTAAATGTTGCACCACACACCTTGTAACGATCCCCGATGCCGTGATCAAGTACAGGTTTAACCCATACTTCTAGATCGATGTTCATCGAGCTACGGCCAATTTTAGTGCAGTCTCCATAAACACACACCACATCACCTACTGAAACCGGTTGTTTGAACTCGATACTCGATACTGAAACAGTGACAATCTTGCCGTTAGAGATCTCTTTTGCCAGTATGCCGCCAGCAAGGTCGAGTTGAGACATTATCCAACCACCGAAAATCTGGCCTGCTGCATTGGTATCAGAGGGCATCGCCAAAGTGCGAAGAAGTAAAGAACCAATCGGGTTCAAAGTTGATTGAATAGTCATTGTTGTACTCTTAATGGTATTGATTGTTTTAAATTTAAATAGATGTGTTTGCGGGACTCGCGGTGGTCGTATTTTTAACGTATTCACCGAACACAAACAATCAGTGGCCAATGATCACGAGTATCATTGGCCACTGTTAAATAGCATATTGGTAATAATTGTATCAAAAAGGGGATCAGGACTCATCCCTAAGGGTTACTTCTCGTCGGTATTTTTACCTGAGAGCTCTTGTTGCTTATCGTTTTGTTGAGTTTGGTCTTTTGATTGAAGCTGGTCTTTTGGTAAATGTTTATAGATATAAACACCCGTAAGCAAGGTAAATGCAAAGGTTGCGATGAGAAGGCCGAATACTTTGAAGTTGACCCACACATCTAATGGCAGGTTGAAAGCAACGTAAACATTGAGGATAGCACACAATGTGAAGAACAGAGTCCAAGCCCAGTTGATCTTGCCCCATACAGTTTCAGGAAGAGAGATCTCTTTACCCAACATGCCTTTAATCGCTGATTTGCCCATTAGGTGACTGACTGTCAGGCCGATAGCAAATAGCGCATAAACTATGGTCACTTTCCACTTAATGAAATTATCGTCATGCAAGAAGATGGTCATGCCACCAAATACGGCAACCATCAGAAATGTAATGATCTGCATTTTCTCTACTTTCTTGTAGATGATGTACGTCAAAACGATTTGTACTGCGGAAGCAACAATCAATGCACCTGTCGCTGTGTAGATGTCATACATCTTGTAAAGCGCAAAGAAAATAATGAGAGGAATGAAATCAAGGATTTGCTTCATGTGGCACTGACTATCCAGTTAGTTGAGTTGCAGACAGTCTAACGAAAACTGTCTCGATGCTAAATAGCCCGAGACAATTGGGTGCTAATTAATTTCATCTAATCGCTTTAACGAGTCGGAGCTTTTCATCATTGAGTTGAACCACGTTATCGCATTGATGCGGTTTGGTAACGAGGTATCAGCTTCTTGATATCTTCAAGGTAACCTTCGCTCTTTAAGCTGTCCAAGGTGTTTTCGAGTTCTTGTTCGCTCATGGCAAAACATGTCGATTTGCCTGTCGTTAGGTCAAGGTACTCGTGATATTCACGCTCTGTGAAGTGACCAATTCTGTCCATTAACAAGGTTTTGATTCCGTGGTGAATTAAGCCGTAATATGTATGTCTTTGTAAGGTCATAGCCTATCCTCCGTGACAAGTTGCAGTTACATCTTTGCAACCTGCTGTATATTGGTTGGGTTATCTATGACAAAGCAATTCGAATGCCATTTTCTCGAATTGAACAGAACAATTTCCCTACCAAATAGAATTGAACTTCTTTTCAAATAGTTAAAAGGAACGTCCGTTCTGATCTCTAAATACCAATACGAAGCTAACGTAAAATAGTTTTATTTTGAGAATCGTAAAATTCTCATTATGACTAGCTACTTGGGCCTTGATGCTTCTGAATGGGCAATTGTTATAGGCCGTGAGTCAACAAGCCAGTCAACCAATGTTGATAGGGAAGGGTTTTGACGGTTTTTAGGCTGCAGTAAAAAATAACCGTTGCCCGAAAATATGCTTCCTTCACTCACCTTAACCAATCTCCCTAAGTCGATGTCTTGCTTAGCGAGAGTGATGTCGCCTATCGCAATCCCAAAACCTTGTATTGCGGCATTCATCGCTTGATCGAGTGTCGCAAATTGTTGATTGTTCTTACTTGAAAGGTCATGACTTCCTATGTGCTCTAACCAAAGTCGCCAATCACTCTGCTCATTGTTTGCGTGTAGCCAAGTGTATTGAGCGAGCTTATGTGGCTTGATGATGGTCGACGCGTCACCTACAAGATGGCTCTGCATAATACTTTGCGCTTGGCAGACCGGAGCCAGCTGCTCGTTGAACAATAACTGGCTAACAATCGATTGTTGGTTTGGTTTCTTACCATAGGTGATTACGGCGTCGAACGGATCAAAGCTTGGTTCAAAAACGTGCTTAATGGTTGAGGTCAACTCTACATCAATTTCAGGAAAGGCTTGTTGAAATGACATCAGCTTAGGCAATAGCCAAGAGGTGATACAACTTGGTGCGTTGAGTTTGATCTTCGATGGAGAGCTTGCAACTTGATTTAACGCCGATTGCAGTTGTTGGATGGTATCTTGAATCAGCGGAACCAGTTCTTCTCCCTTGGGTGTTAATGACAACCCGCGAGCATGTCGGTAGAAAAGATCGCACCCGAGACTTTCTTCAAACGACAGCACTTGACGGCTTACCGCACCTTGCGTGACATTGAGCTCATGTGCTGCACGTGTAAAGTTGAGGTGTTTAGCTGTAGACAAGAACGCGAGCAGTGTTTTTGTTGAAGGGAGAGTTTTATTCATACTTTACCTATGACTTTTTATCATGGCTATTATGTGATTATTTCGATTCATTTATCAATAGTGTTCTGTTTGAATGTAAATACTTAATCATCATTTTTGATTCAATATGTGTATAAGCCACATATTTTGAATATGAAGGCAGTGGTGAAGGAATCGTAATTACATGAAAGGGATAGCTTCTTGACATCTTTTATTGATAGCTTAGTGCCACAGGCTGTAAAAAAATTAATACCTTATCAATCGGCAAGAAGAATTGGCGGCGATGGTCGTGTCTGGCTAAACGCCAACGAATTGGAAAGCTCGCTGTTTCAAGGAGAAATAAGCTACAACCGATACCCAGACTTCTTACCACAAGATATTGCTAAGGCTTACCAAGATTACTGCGGCACTGATGCCGCGACTGTTGCCGTTCGAGGAGCAGATGAAGCGATTGATTTGCTGATCAGAACCTTTTGCAAACCAGCACAAGACAAAATCCTCATTTGTTCCCCAACTTACGCAATGTATGAGTTTTGTGCCGATTCATTGGCGATCGATATCTTGGATTCTCCGTTGCAGGAAGATTTTAGCCTTGATATCGGTGATATTGTGCAGAAGTCTGAACTGGTTAATCTTGTCTTTCTTTGTTCACCAAACAACCCAACGGGCAACGTAATTCCAAAAGCTGACCTTATTGAGGTACTGGAAGGAACCGTGGGCAAATCGCTAGTCGTGGTCGATGAAGCGTATATTGAATTTGAACCTCAAACATCGGCTGTGAGCCTTATTGAGCGTTATCCGCATCTCGTCGTTATTCGTACTTTATCTAAAGCGTTTGGACTCGCAGCCGTACGTTGTGGCTTTATTTTGGCTAGCCCTAACGTGATGCAATACGTATCTAAGCTGATTCCCCCATACCCAATGCCAGATTGCTCTTCTCAGATTGTGTTAGAAGCTTTATCTGATGAGCGTGTTGCCGTGATGAAACAGGCGACCGCTAAACTGGTAGAGATTCGTAATCAGTTTGCTGCGGAGTTAATGCAGTTCGACTTCGTTGAACATGTTTATCCGTCATCGACCAACTTCATTTTACTACGTCAAAAATCGGGTCATGAAGTGTTCGGTGTATTGGCGAAGGATGGCATTGTGACCAGGAACCAAAATCACGAACCGGCTTTACGTAACTGCGTTCGAATCAGTATTGGTAGCCAAGAGAGTATGGCGGAAGTGATAGCGTCGCTTTCACGCTACCAAACCGAAATAAGAAAGAATCAGCAAGACAAACAAATTCAACAATCTCAACATAAAGAAACTCAATCTCAACTCGATAAAGATCATATCTAGGATGGCAATGATGAAAAAGATAATACTAGGACTCGCTTGTGCGGCCGCTTTACTTGGTACAACGGTACAGGCGAAAGAAATCCGTTTGGCGTCAGACTTTACGTATCCGCCATTCAACTATAAAAACAGTGACGGTGTGCCTGTCGGGTTTGATATTGAGATAGCTGATGCACTGTGTGATCAAGCTAAACTAGAGTGTACTTGGGTTTCACAAAGCTGGGATTCATTAATTCCTAGCTTGTTAGCAAGAAAGTCAGACGTGATTATGGCGTCGATGCGTATTACCGAAGAACGTAAAAGCAAAATCTTGTTCACCGATAAGTACTACCAAACACCTGCTGTATTTGTTGCCGCTAAAAGTGCAAAGTTTGATATTGATAAGCAAGGTCTTGATGGTAAAACCATTGGGGTACAACAAGGAACGATTCACGATCGTTACGTGACCGACAAGTTTGGCGATGTCGCAAACATCAAGCGTTACACTGGCCAAGATGAAGTTTATCTGGATCTCCAAAACGGCCGTCTAGATCTAACCTTCGGCAACTCAGATCAACTGTCATTGGCTTTCTTAGACAAGAAAGAAGGTGAGGGCTTTGAATTTAAAGGTAAAGCAGTAACCGACAAAGCCTACATTGGTGAAGGTACGGCGTTAGCACTAAGAAAGCAGGATTCAAAACTGGCTAAACAATTCAATGTTGCGATTGAAGAGATCAGAGCGAACGGTACTTATGACAAAATTGCGGCTAAGTACTTTACGTTTGATATTTATGGCAGTGATTTATAGCGACAAATGAGACAGCTTTCTTTTAGATACTACATAATGAATAGGGTGGTTTCAGTTGATTGAAACCTTTTCTGTGAGAACTTAATCCGAGGGCAAGTTAGCTCTCGGATTTTTTATTCTATCTATATGGCCAAATATGGATAGCTAAACATGACAAGACGTCTTCTGCTGCTCTGTTACGGAATGCTAACTCTGGCTTGAACAGCAAGTTTAAATCAGTACTTTTCAGCTTAATCTTCAACTGATTTTCTATTTCAAGCTAGATCTAACCAGCTTGTTTCTAGTTAGAAACCTTTCCAACTTATGCCATACCTCTAGATAATTCGTACAAATAAAGTCTTAAAATAACACAAAGCTATTGTGCTATTTGTAACTAAGTCTTTTTTTTGGTCTGCTTCAAAAAACAACGAAAATCAAAAATTATTGTGAAATTAGGTCGTTTTACGATCGAGCTTGCGGTCTCATATAACAAGTTTGATTGATATCACAATCGAATCATCTCTCTGATTGATTAATGAGCTTCAGACCACACTATTGTCACATCTTATTGTAATACAAAAACCATAAAGGTAAGAATATTGTAATGAAGCGTTACAGTTATGAGCAATATGCAATTGAACGTTAGATTTCAAGCTCAGCTATAACGCGCCATATACAAACTGTACCTCTTACAAAAATGGATTCTGGAGAAGAACATGAAAAAACACCTACTGACGATTGCAGCGGCTTCAATTCTTATGGCATTTGGCGCTCAAGCAAAAACTTTGACCTTAGGGCATGCAATGTCACTAGAAAGCGCAGCTCACCAAGGCATGGTGATCATGGCTGATAAAGTTAAAGAAAAATCGAATGGTGACCTTACGATTAAGATCTTTCCAAACGGTCAATTAGGCTCTGAACGTGACCAAGCGGAGCAAGTTGTTACTGGCGCGATTGATATGGCTAAAATCAATGGTGGGTTAGCTGAGTCTTTTGAACCAACGTTTAAAGTTAATGCACTGCCTTTCTTATTCCGTGACGTTCCACATATGAGAACGTTCATGCGAAGTGAAGCAGCACAAGAGATGTTGCTTTCAAGTGAAGGTAAAGGCTTCATCGGTCTTACATTTTATGATTCAGGCACACGTAGCTTCTACGCTAAAAAAGCCATTAACTCACCAGCTGATCTAGCTGGCATGAAAGTTCGAGTTCCTGGTTCTCCAACCATGATGGAAATGGTCAACCTATTGGGCGGTAAAGCAACGCCTGTACCCTTCAATGAGGTATACACGGCGCTGCAACAAGGCGTAATTGACGGTGCTGAAAATAATATTTCTAGCTTAGTTGAAATGAAGCACAGTGAAGTTGCCAAATTTTATTCTATGGACCAGCACATGATGACGCCTGATGTGATCATCATTTCTGAATACAAATGGGGTTCATTAACGGCAGAAGAGCAAAAAATCTTAAAAGAAGCTGCTGCTGAGTCTCTTGAAGAGCAGATCAAAATCTGGGACGCAACAGATGACATGAACAAAGAGAAAGGAATGAAAGAAGGCGTAACGTTTGTTGAAGTTGATAAAGCCCCTTTCCGTGCCGCTGTTAAACCTATGATTGATGAGGCGAAAAAAGATCCAAAACTAGCGCCATTCATTGAAAAAATTGAAGCTCTTTAATCAGTCTTAGTGAAAATATAATTTTGCCTTGGCTTTGCTAAGGCAAAATTTTTTGAGGTATCACACCATGTTAGCAACTTTCAGAAACCTACTTGATAGGCTGATTCTTTTTGTCTCTTCTTTTGCACTAATGTTACTTGTCGTTACTGTCACTTGGCAGGTCTTTAGTCGTTATGTTTTGAATGATCCAAGTAACTGGACTGATGAACTTGCTCGTTATGCGATGGTATGGCTTGGCTTATTAGGAGCAAGCTACTTATTCGGTATCAAAGGACACTTAGCAATAACGTTATTGGATGGTTATCTTAAGGGTAAAGCACATATCGCATTACATGTGCTCATCAATTTCATTTCTGGCGCATTTGTATTTCTAGCAATGCTTCAAGGTGGCATCGCCTTAATGGGAAGAACCACACAACAACTCTCTCCAGCACTGCAATTACCGATGTCGACGGTTTATTCAATATTGCCGATTTCAGCCGTTATTATCCTCATCTATTTGGTCATGAATACGTTTGATCTTTTTTGTGAACCCAACAAAAAGTAAGTTTTAAAAGGACTCTATATTATGGATTTGTCCATTGGTGTTTGGCTGCTAGGCCTATTCTTATTCATGATCGCGATTAGCATGCCCATTGCGATTGCAATTGCCATGTCATCTTTAACGATCATGTATTTCATCTTACCGTTTGAAGTCGCCAGTATTACTGCGGGTCAAAAAATCATTACCGGTATCGATAGTTTCAGTTTATTAGCCATCCCTTTCTTTATCCTTGCTGGGAATATAATGAATGTGGGCGGCATCGCGAGTCGGCTTATCAATCTTGCAAAGCTCTTGGTTGGTTGGATTCCGGGATCACTTTTTCACGTGAACATCTTCGCCAATATGATGTTTGGCGCCGTTTCAGGATCAGCCGTTGCAGCAGCTGCTGCGGTTGGCAAAACCTTAGGCCCTGAATTAGAAAAAGATGGCTATGATAAAAACTTAGCAACAGCAGTAAACGTTGCATCTTGCCCGGCAGGCTTACTAATACCGCCGAGTAATTCATTGATCGTATTTTCAGTAGTATCGGGCGGAACATCCGTTGCGGCGCTGTTTATCGCAGGTTATGTTCCAGGTATTTTAATGGGCTTAAGTTGTATGGTCGTCGCCTATTTTATCGCTAAAAAGAAAGGCTACAAAACAAGTGCGAATGACGGCTTCACAGCAAAAGATGTGCTGAATATTGTTTGGCAAGCAACGCCAAGCTTAGGGCTTATTGTTGTTGTTATTGGCGGTATTATTGGTGGTATTTTCACTGCAACAGAAGGGGCATGTATAGCGGTTCTATACTCTTTTATACTGTCACTCTGTTACCGAACCCTCAAATGGGCGCACTTCCCGATAATTTGTAGAGAAACGGTTCAGGTCACTGGCATTATGCTGTTCTTGATTGGTGCTTCTACCATCATGTCATGGGCAATGGCGTTTACCGGTCTACCAACCATGATCAGCGATTGGATGCTCTCTATTTCAGATAATCCGATTATCATCTTTATTCTGATGAACCTGATTCTACTGATTGTGGGTATGTTTATGGATCTTACGCCCGCCGTATTGATCTTTACCCCTATCTTTATGCCGATTGCTGAGCATTTAGGTATGCATCCAATTCACTTTGCGATGATGATTATCTTCAACTTATGTATTGGTATTGCAACGCCACCCGTTGGCACGGCGCTATTTGTAGGTTGTAGTGTCAGTGGTTCCAAGATTGAGAATGTTATAAGAAGTATCATGCCGTTTTGTGCCGTATTGATCGTCACATTGTTGGCCATTACTTTTATTCCTGAAATTAGTCTGGCTCTGCCTCGTGCGTTTGGATTAATCAATTAACCTTACAAGAGTACGATTTACCGGCTGAATATTGATCGCCACGTAATAAAAAACCGCCTCATGAAGGCGGTTTTTATTTATCAATCAAACTGAAGCTTAATATTACGCTTGCTGTTTTTGTAGCTCAGCTTCTTTCGCTTCGTCTTCGATTAGAGAATCAACGATGACTGCACATGCTGCATCACCAGTGATGTTTAGAGCAGTACGGATCATGTCGAAGATACGGTCTAGAGCGAACAACAGAGGTAGACCTTCAATAGGGATACCAGCTGCTAGAAGAACCGCAACCACTAGGAAAGAAGGGCCTGGAACACCTGCTTGACCAACTGCGCCTAGAGTTGACGTTACGATGATAGCAACGTAAGCGCCCATAGATAGGTCGATGTTGAACAGCTGTGCGAAGAAGATAGCAACTAGGCCGTAGTAAATTGCATTACCAGACATGTTGATCGTCGCACCAAGTGGCAGAACGAATGAAGCCGTAGAGTTACGAACGCCAAGTTCTTTCTCTACCGTTTCCATTGTTACTGGTAGTGTCGCCATTGAAGATGCTGTTGATAGTGCAACCGCTTGAGGCTTCTTCATTGCCACTAGGAACTTCTTAGCTGAAGTCTTAGTGAAGATTTGAATCATCAGTGGATAAGCAACAAAGCCGAAGATAAGAATCGCAGCGATGTAAACAATGAACAGCTTGAACACGACCATAAGCGCACCAAAACCAAACGTACCTACTGCTTCAGCCATTAGGCCGAATACGCCAAGTGGTGCAATGATCATAACCTTGTTGATCATCCATACCATAGCGTCAACGATAGCATTTACACCGTTGATGATAGGGTCACGTTTCTCTTTTGCTTGTTTAGAAATCGCAATACCAAAGAATAAGCAGAAAACGAGAATTTGCAGAATGTTTGCTTCATTCAATGATTGGAAAACGTTGGTAGGGATCATGCCAGTGATGGTTGCCCAGAACGTTGGAAGCTCGCCTTTCGCAGCGTATTCTGAAGAGAACATACCTTCAACGCCAGACACATCGATACCACGACCTGGTTCGAACACTTCACCCATTACAAGCGCTAGTGCTACAGCAAGTGCAGACGTTAGTGCGAAGTAACCCAGTGTTGTTACACCGACTTTGCCAGCCGATGAGCTATTTCCTAGACCAGCAGCACCTGAAATTAAGGCAACCGCGACTAGAGGAATAACCAGCATCTTGATCAAGTTGATGAAGATAGCACCCAGTGGAGCGAACATTGTTGCGCTGTCACCCATCATCGCGCCGACAGCGGTACCGATGATCATTGCAATAACGACTTGAACGCCGATGTTGCTTAGTAAACTCTTTTCTTTTAACACTTCCATAACCTCTGTGCTACTAAATATAAAAATCCCAGAACTACTCACCAATGTACGATGTACCATTGGATTAATATTTCGCGACGAGTTTTACACGTATCCTTTACATTTATCAATATGAGTGGAGATGAAAGTCTCTTAAAAACCGGAGCTGAATCGCTATTAGGTGTTTTTTTATACCAAAGCAAACGTTTGCCTTGGTTTTAGGTTGATGCGTTATTTGTTTAATTTATAAAAGGTTTGATCGATGTGATTTTGTGAATGCTTTTCGTGAGGTTCTGATAACTCATTTTTATTAACATTTAATCTTCATTGATGAGTACTTTTCATACAAACCTAGAAAGGGAGGATATGAGATGTTTGTTGTGTGAAATTTAACCTGAACTATGCTTAAGGTATCTATTTATTACCAAGATGTTACCTCTGCGCTTTAAATAAAACGTCTATCTAGCATCTCAGTTGTAAGGAGAGGGGCTATGACTTTTATATTAAAGTACTTGTTTGCGTTTCTTCTGTTGTTCAGCTCTGTGTTCGCTCAGGCCGATGATGTCTGGGTGATTGATGTGAACGGAGGGATAGGTCCGGCGACCAGTGATTACCTCACTAGAGAAATAGAACAAGCTCACGATGAGCAAGCCAAGCTCATCATTTTGAAAATGAACACGCCCGGTGGGTTAGATTCGTCGATGCGTGACATTATTCGATCCATCACCACGTCACCGATTCCGATAGCTACTTGGGTTGGGCCTGCGGGTTCAAGAGCAGCGAGCGCCGGAACCTATATTTTACTTGCCAGCCATATTGCTTCCATGGCGCCCGGAACTAATCTAGGTGCAGCAACCCCTGTGTCTCTTGGTGGCGGTAAAGCACCGACTAATCCCTTATCACCTCAAGATGATACCAATAAAGACGACAACACTTCTGCGAGTGAGCAAGACGCAACGAAACAAGAGAACTCAGATCAAGTAACAGCCACCACTGCGATGGAAAAGAAAGTCATCAATGATGCAGCGGCTTACATTGTCAGTTTGGCTAAACTGCACAAACGTAACGAAGAATGGGCAGAAAAAGCGGTAAGAGAAGCGGCGAGTTTGGATTCTGAGAATGCACTCTCGCTTAACGTGATTGATTTTATTGCCAGCGACCTTCAGCAATTGGTTGAGCTGAGCAACGGACGCACCGTCACCATCAACGGTGTCAGTCAGGAAGTCCAACTTAGTGGTGTTGCTTTTGTCGAGCGAGAACAAGACTGGCGCTTTAGTTTGCTTTCGGTGATCACGAACCCGAACGTTGCATATATTTTGATGCTGATTGGTATCTATGGCTTGTTACTCGAATTCTATAACCCCGGCGTCGGTTTACCCGGTGTATTGGGAGGGATCTGTCTGTTACTAGCGATGTATTCTTTACAAATGCTACCGGTGAGTTACGCAGGCCTTGCTTTAATCCTATTGGGAATTGCCTTAATGGTCGCAGAGGCCTTTAGCCCGAGCTTCGGTATTTTCGGTTTAGGTGGCGTCGCTGCGTTTACGCTCGGTTCAATCATGCTGATGGATACTGAGGTGCCGGGTTATCAAATTGCATTGCCGCTAATCATTGGGATCAGTTTGTTCTCTGTCGCCTTTATCGTCATAACTATATCCATGTTAGTTCGAGTGAGAAACAAGCCAGTGACTACGGGGATGGAAGCGGTTGTCGGCGACACAGGCAAAGTTGTAAGCGGCTTCCCCGGTGCGGGTCGAGTATTGGTTGAAGGTGAGATCTGGCAAGCCAAATGCGCGAGTGAATTGCAAGCGGGGCAGCTTATTAGAGTGACCAAGCTGACTGGGCTATCTTTGGATGTTGAGGTGTTGCCCGATGAGACATCATCGAAATCTGGTTAGCACGAACTGTTAGTGTGGAATGCTAGGACAAACGTTATTGAATTATTAATTGCTTAACCATCGTTACCATTAGGGGGCGGTTATGTTTATACACACTATAGGTATTGTCATTGTGCTCGTTATCTTGTTGATAGCCAGCATGTTCAGAGTACTGCGCGAATATGAACGTGCAGTGGTGTTTTTCCTTGGGCGCTTTTACGGTGTCAAAGGGCCGGGGTTGATTATCATCATTCCTTTTATCCAACAAATTGTACGAGTGGATCTACGAACTATCGTGTTGGATGTTCCAACACAAGATTTGATCACACGCGATAACGTGTCGGTCAAGGTGAATGCCGTGGTGTATTTCCGAGTACTGGATCCGAAGATGGCGATCAACAACGTGGAGAACTATCTTGAAGCGACCAGTCAACTGTCACAAACGACGCTGCGTTCGGTGCTTGGTCAGCATGAGTTGGATGAGCTGTTATCTGAGCGTGAAGAACTCAATAGAGACTTACAAGCGATCTTGGATCAACATACCGATAATTGGGGGATCAAGATTGCCAATGTCGAGATCAAGCATGTGGATCTGGATGACAGTATGGTGCGAGCTCTAGCTAAGCAAGCCGAGGCGGAACGTTCACGTCGAGCTAAGGTGATCCATGCAACAGGGGAACTAGAAGCATCAACCAAGCTGAAAGAGGCTGCAGAGGTTCTTAATCAAGCGCCGAATGCGATTCAGCTACGTTACATGCAAACACTAACAGAAGTAGCCAATGAGCGAACCTCTACAATCATATTCCCAATGCCGATCGACCTGGTCGAGAAGATAACCGATCCGATCAAAACGACACTCAATGAGGCAGCAATCAAGAAAGCGATGAAAGCCGATGAGTGATTGGCTCAAATGAAAAGCAATAAAAAAGGCTCCACAGTTGTGGAACCTTTTACTATTTGAGTCATTGGTTTTATTTAATGACCATTGATTACGAGCGTCTATTTAATGACCGTCGATTATTTCTGCGTAGCGGCTTTCATTGGCGTTACGAACTCCGCAAGTGCTTTAAGCATTGCTTCTGGTTGTTCAACGTTGTTTTCAATGATTTTCACAACCGCTGAACCAGAGATAGCACCTGCAGCGCCAGCTACAATCGCTTCTTTCACTTGTTCAGGAGCAGAGATACCGAAACCAAGCAGTGCTGGTGGCGCATCAAACTTGTTCAAACGATCAAGTAGGGCAGTCACAGGCATGTTTGCTTTTGTTTCTGCACCCGTTACGCCTGAGCGAGAAAGTAAGTATGTGTAACCGCCACCTAGCTCAGAAACTGATTGAAGTGTTTCATCGCTTGCTGTTGGTGGAGCAATAAAGATTGGGTGAACGCCAAACTTCTTAGCTGCCGCAACAAACTCGCCACTCTCGTTGGTTGGTACATCAGCAATAAGTACTGAATCGATACCTGCTTTTGCGCAGCGTTCGTAAAAATTTTCTATACCACGTGCGTAAACCAAATTTGCGTACATCAGTAGGCCGATTGGTAGCTCTGGGTATTTAGCACGAATTTGACCAATAAGATCAAAACACACATCGGGTGTTACTTTTGAATCTAACGCACGAATATTTGCGCCTTGGATTGTTGGTCCATCTGCAAGCGGATCTGAGAATGGAATACCAAGCTCAAGAGCATCAGCACCCGCTTCAACCAAGGTTTCCATGATCTTAAGAGACTGCTCAGGGTTAGGATCGCCAACCGTTACGAATGGTACAAATGCGCCCTGATTCTTTTCAGCTAAGCGAGTGAAGAGTGATTGATAGCGATCCATTATAATGCTCCTTTCTCTTTAAGAATGTCGTGTACAGAGAAAATATCTTTGTCACCACGACCAGATAAGTTAACGACTAATAGCTGTTCTTTCTCTGGGTCGTCGTGAGCCATTTTAACAGCGTGAGCCACAGCATGAGATGACTCTAGTGCTGCGATAATACCTTCTTTGCGTGCAATCAATTGGAAGGCTTCTAGCGCTTCATCATCGGTCACGTTGTCGTATTCTGCGCGGCCAATAGCATTTAGGTGCGCGTGTTGAGGACCAACTGATGGGAAATCTAGACCCGCAGATACAGAGTAAGACTCTTCTACTTGGCCATTCTCATCTTGCATCAGTGGTGCTTTCATTCCGAAGAAGATACCGGTTTTACCATGCTTAAGTGGCGCGCCGTGTTGGTCGGTATCAATACCTTTACCTGCAGGCTCTACACCGATCAGGCGAACAGATTCTTCTTCAATGAAATCAGCGAACATACCGATAGCGTTTGAACCACCGCCAACACAAGCGATAACCGCATCCGGAAGGCGACCTTCACGAGCTAGGATTTGGTTCTTCGTTTCTTCACCAATCATGCGTTGGAAATCACGAACAATCGTTGGAAATGGGTGAGGACCCGCTGCAGTACCCAATAGGTAGTGCGCGTCTTCATAAGTTGCAGACCAGTCACGTAGCGCTTCGTTACATGCATCTTTTAGTGTTGAAGAGCCAGAATGAACAGGGATAACCTCTGCACCCATTAGCTTCATACGGAACACGTTAGGGCTTTGACGTTCAACGTCTTTTGCACCCATGTAAACACGACACTTAAGACCTAATAGAGCACATGCTAGAGCTGTTGCTACACCGTGTTGCCCTGCGCCAGTTTCAGCGATGATTTCCTGCTTACCCATGCGTTTTGCTAGCAATGCTTGGCCAAGAACTTGGTTTGTCTTGTGAGCGCCGCCGTGAAGGAGATCTTCACGCTTTAGGTACAGTTTGGTTTTTGTACCTTTAGTCAGGTTACGCGTTAGCGTTAGTGCCGTTGGACGACCTGCGTACTCTTGCAAAAGCGTCATGAATTCGCTGCGGAACTCAGGATCAGCTTGTGCATCGATAAATGCTTGTTCTAGTTGGTCTAGTGCTGGCACTAGGATCTGCGGTACGTATTGACCACCGTATTCACCAAAGTAGGCATCGAGTTTAGCCATTGTGTTATTCCTTCAATTCTATCGATGTGTATTCACACCAAGTCATTTAATCTTGTTTGAGCTTCGCAAAAGGCAAAGCTCACAAATTTGTTTTTCGTCTCTGCTTTCTAGCTTTCTATTTTCTAAGCTCTAAGCTCTAAGCTCTAAGCTCTAAGCTCTGGGTTCCAGGTTTAAGTTCTAGAAGCCGGACTAGTAATTACGAATCGCAGCAAAAGCGCGTTGCAGCTTGTCTGCGTCTTTGTTACCTGGAGCCGATTCAACGCCAGAGTTTAGGTCTAGCCCTAAACAACCCAACTTAGCCGCTTGGTTAGCGTTTTCTGGGTTTAGGCCACCCGCTAACATGACTGCGCTTTGGTTGTTGATTAGGCTCCAATCGAACGCTTGGCCTGTACCACCCGTTTGAGAACCCACTTTAGTATCTAACAGGTGACGAGTCACGTTGCTTTGAAGTAATTCTGGTAGCGCACTTTCAGCGCCGTTTTCAGTACTGCAAGCAACACCGTAAGCTTTCCAAATCTCAACGTTTTCAGGTAGTGATTGTTTTAACTCATCGACAAATGCTTGAGACTCATCGCCGTGCAGTTGCACCGCAAACAGACCTAGTTCAGAAACTGTGTTAGCAACGTCAGTAACGCTATGATTTTGGAACACACCCACGTAGTTCAGAGGTGCGCCGCTCATGGTTAAACGAGCAGCTTCGATATCCACATGACGCTTAGACGCTTCAACGAAAATCAAACCACCGAATACTGCACCCGCTTGATACGCTTTCGCTGCATCGTCAGAGTGAGTTAAACCACACACCTTGTTTTCACCGAGCGTTACTTTGCGCACTGCGAGTTCAAGGTTCTTTTCAGCCATCAGAGAACTGCCGATTAGGAAGCCATCTGCAAATGTTGAAAGGTCACGTACTTGTTGATGTGTGTAGATGCCCGATTCTGAAATCACCACCGCGTTGGGTGCCAACTCACGAACAAGCGGAGCCAGCTCTTTAGTACGGTTCAAGTCAGTCGAAAGGTCACGTAGGTTACGGTTATTAATGCCGATCACTCTAGCGTTTAGAGCGACTGCGCGGTGAAGCTCTTCTTCGTTACTGACTTCAGTTAGTACACCCATGTTGAGTGAGTGAGCAACTTCCGCCAGTGCTTTGTACTCTTCGTCATCCAATACCGATAGCATCAACAAGATAGCATCAGCAGAGTAGTGACGAGCTAAGTAAACCTGGTAGGTATCAACCATGAAGTCTTTACATAGGATAGGCTGCTTAGCAATGCTACGAACCTTAGGTAAAAACTCGAAGTCACCTTGGAAGTATTTCTCGTCTGTCAGCACTGAAATTGCGTTGGCGTGGTTGTTGTACACCGATGCAATGTAGTCCAAATCAAACTCGTCACGGATCAAACCTTTTGACGGAGATGCCTTTTTACACTCAGTGATGAAAACGGTTTGTTCGCCGCTCAGAGCATCATAAAAACTGCGGTCAGTTGCGGTTAACGCCGCTTTAAACTCGTCCAATGGTTGAGTCTGCTTACGCGCTTCAACCCATTGGTATTTATCACGAACGATTTTTGCTAATACTTCCGCCATTTCAGCTTCTTTGACTGAAACGTGGGTCGACAATTTATCGGTAGTCTGTGTCATGTTCTTTGTCTCGTCGTTCGTTAGGCGTGTGCAGCAAGCTTTTGTACAAGCTCGTACGCTTTGCCAGAGTTCATCGCGTCAATCGCTTGCTGTGTGTTGGCTTTTAGATCTTCGTGACCAAATAGACGCATCAGCAGAGCAACGTTGACTGCCACAGCGCCAACTTGAGCATCTGTGCCTTTACCCGTCAGGATATCTGTTGTGATGGCTTTGTTCTCTTCTGGCTCGCCGCCCTTGATTGCTTCAAGAGGGTGAGTGTTCAGGCCAAAGTCTGCCGGTGTCACTGTGTACTCGTGAATCTCGCCATCTTTAATTTCAGCAACGATTGTCTCGCCATGAATAGCCACTTCATCAAGGCCGCTACCGTGTACAACGGCAGCACGCTTCATGCCCATTTGCAGCATGGTTTCCGCGATAGGGCGTACTAGCTCTTTGCTGTAAACACCCATTAGCTCGATGTTAGGGCGAGCAGGGTTAATCAGTGGGCCAAGGATGTTGAAGATAGTACGTGTTTTCATAGTTTGACGAACAGGCATCGCATGACGTACACCGACGTGATATTGCGGAGCAAATAGGAATGCAACGCCAAGCTCGTCGACTGCAGTACGAGTGTCTTCTGCTGTCATTGCTAGGTTAATACCGAACGAATCTAGTAAGTCAGAAGAGCCTGATTTGCTCGATACGCTGCGGTTGCCGTGCTTAGCTATTTTTAAACCACACGCTGCTGCTACAAATGCAGAAGTTGTAGAAATGTTGATGGTGTCATGACCGTCGCCACCTGTACCTACGATGTCTGCAAAATCGTAATCAGGACGTGGGAACGGGTTTGCATTGGCAAGCAGTGCTTTTGCTGCGCCAGCGATCTCATCGGGCGTTTCGCCTTTGATTTTTAGTGCAGTTAGCGCGGAAGCCATCAAAATTGGGTTTAGTTCGCCCTTGATGATCACATCAAACAGTTGTTGGCTTTCTTCTTGAGTAAGAGACTGTTGTTCGTAAAGTTTATTAATCTGTTCCATGATCGTTTCCTAGTTAGTCTTTTTATCAAGAGTAGAGCTTTTCTCTAGATGAAGAGGTTTCTCAAGAGCCCATTCGATAGCGTTCGCTAGAAGCGTTGCACCGTAGGTCGTCATAATCGATTCAGGGTGGAATTGGAATCCACAAACCTTGTCTTGTTCTTGAACTACAGACATTACCAAATCATCGACTTCAGCGGTCACTGTTAGGCTATCGGATACATGCGTTGCCACTAAAGAGTGGTAACGAGCGATAGCCAGCGGCGAAGGTAAGCCTTGGTAAGTCGCATGGTTTTGGTGTTCCATCATCGACACCTTACCATGAATGATTTCGCCAGCGCCTGCAACGGTGCCGCCGTAGGCTTCAACAATCGCTTGGTGGCCTAAGCAAATACCAATCATTGGCACTTTGCCTTTTAGCAGCTGAATTAGCTCAGGCATGCAGCCCGCATCCGCTGGAGCGCCAGGGCCTGGTGAAAGCAGTGCAACAGGGTTGTCTAGTTCGTTGATCGCCGCTTCAACTACTTTTGCAGGAATGTTGTTACGGTAAATTTTTACGCTGTGACCTAATGAACGAAATTGGTCTACAAGGTTGTAAGTGAACGAGTCGAAGTTATCGATGAATACAATATCAGCCATGATTACGACTCCTTCTTGTTAGAGATGCTTTTAGTATGTGCAGCTTGAATCGCTGAGATGACCGCTTGAGCTTTGCCACGAGTTTCATCTGCTTCTGCTTGTGGGTCTGAGTCGAACACCACGCCCGCGCCCGCTTGTACTTGTGCTACGCCATCTTCAACGTAAGCAGAACGAATCACGATACACGTATCTAACGTGCCTTCACCGGTTAGATAACCGACTGCACCACCGTAGCTACCACGACGCGTTTTTTCTACGTCACGAATAAGCTGCATTGCGCGGATTTTTGGTGCGCCCGTTAGCGTGCCCATGTTCATACAAGCTTGGTAAGCGTGCAGAGCATCTAAGTCTTCACGTAGCTGACCAACAACACGAGAAACCAAGTGCATTACATGGCTGTAGCGATCAACTTTCAGCAAGTCTGCTACGTGGCGAGTGCCGGCTTCTGCAATACGTGCCACATCGTTACGAGCTAGGTCGACTAGCATCATGTGCTCAGCGTTTTCTTTCTTGTCGGTACGCAGTTCAAGTTCAATGCGGCTATCTAGGTCGAAATCAATTTGGCCATTCGGGCGCTTACCACGACGACGAGTACCAGCAATTGGGTAAATTTCGATTTGGTTGGTTTCAGTTTCGTACTTCAGCGCGCTTTCTGGAGATGCACCAAACAAAGTAAACAGCTCATCTTGCATGTAGAACATGTAAGGGCTTGGGTTACTTTGCTTGAGTTCTTTGTACGCTGCTAGTGGAGCAGGGCAAGGCAGCGTGAAGCGGCGTGAAGGTACAACTTGGAATACATCGCCTTTAACGACGTACTCTTTTAAGTTACGAACAGTTTGGCAGAAGTCTTCATCTGAAACACTTGGTACAGCTTCAACATTGTCGAGCGGCGTTACTTCTGTGATGGCTTTCAGTGACTGACATTGTGTCTGAATGTCAGCTAGACGCTCAGTTAATTGTGTTCTGATGTTTTCATCTTGAGTGAACAAGCTGGCGTGAAGCAGACCTTCGTTCTCTTGGTGATCGAAACGCAATAGTGTTTCAGCAACGTAGAAAACAAAGTCAGGGCAGTTGTTGGTTGCTTCTGCATCGCCTAGCGGTTCAAAGTTCGCCACGATGTCGTAAGCGAATAGGCCCGCCATGAATAACGCGTGCTTGTTATCAGCGTCTTGCTCAAAGCTGTGTTGAACCAAACGCAGTGCATCGAATGAAGAAGCTTCTCTTAAACGTGAGTCTTCATCTAATTCGTTGCTTGGCTCGACAAAAGTCAGCGTCAAAACGTTATCGGTAAGGTCAGATTCAATTTCTGCTTTAACGTTTTGAGTGAGATGTTCGATAAGCGCTTGACCATTTTCAGTCAATGCTTGGAAGGTTACTTCATGTCCGCGACATACGATGCGAACAGCAGAGTCGATAAGGAGTAGGCTTGTCAGGTTCTGTTTAGATTCAATCTCAGCAGATTCCAACAACAGACTGTCTGTTTTGTTTTCACACAAAGTATGAAAAACGCTGGTTGGATCTTGCGAGTAAGGAACTAAGGAATTGATGACCTCAATGGTTCCCAGCTTTTTGATTTCAATGGCCTTGTTCACAAGACCTCCTTTATGATTCTTTAAATTTCCTGCCGTACATAGTCGCATAAAGATACCTTTCACCCAATCTAGAATATGGTCAATTCGATGATTTGTTAGTCAGTTGAATGTGAGATGTTCGACAAATTAAAAAGCCCGCTATTAAAGCGGGCTTAGTGATAACTTTTTTATAAACAAACTGTTTAACTAGAAGTACACGTTAGCCCACCAAGAATTTGTCCAAGTGCGCCACCAATTAAGCTCTGAACTTGCTTCTACTGAAGAAAGTTCTAAAACTTTATCTTTATGGTTTTGGTTAAATTCTTGTAACATGGTGAACCTATCAAATGTGATACTTCGTATTTGTGTACTAGTTAACTAGTTTTGCGCTTGCAGGTCAAGTGCGTTGACACAAATATAACGATAAAAATTGAAAACAATGAAAAAGAATATATGAGAATTGATCTACATAGTCATACAACAGCCTCAGATGGCCGACTTACTCCACCTGAACTGATTGACCGAGCGCTAGGCTTTAACATCGAAGCGTTAGCGATTACAGATCATGATACGACTGATGGGCTTGCTGAAGCACGCAGCTATATTGCTGATAACAACCTTCCTATCCAGTTGATTAACGGCATCGAGATCTCAACCGTTTGGCAAAACAAAGATATCCATATTGTTGGGTTAAACGTCGATCCTGAATCACCAGAATTGAAAGCGTTAATAGAACAACAAAAGCTTCATCGTATTGGGCGTGCAGAGATGATTGCTCAACGACTCGAGAAAGCGACTCGTGAAGGGTTGCTAGAAGAAGTTAAGTTGATAGCTGGTGATGCGCCTATCACTCGTGCTCACTTTGCTAAGTGGTTAGTCGATAACGGCTACGCAAAAACCATGCAGCAGGTGTTTAAAAAGTTTCTGACTCGCAATAACCCAGGTTATGTGCCGCCAACGTGGTGTTCAATGAGTGATGCTGTAACTGCAATTCATGCTGCTGGTGGTCAAGCCGTATTAGCTCACCCCGGCCGATATGGCTTAACAGCTAAGTGGGTTAAGCGTCTGTTAGCTGCATTTGTTGAAGCAAAAGGTGACGCTATGGAAGTCGCTCAGCCTCAGCAAGCGCAACAAGAAAGACGCACACTTGCGGATTATGCTATACAATACAAACTATTAGCCTCCCAAGGCAGTGACTTCCATTATCCATCCCCATGGATGGAGCTTGGACGTAATCTCTGGCTACCTTCTGGGGTCGAAGAAGTATGGAAAGATTGGGAGTTTCAAACGGTTTCACCAATTGATACCGATGACAGTATTTAGGTGAACCAGCTCCTTCTGATGATAGAGTCGAGAGATTCGATAACGAGGATCAACAATGAGCCAGTTTTTTTATGTACACCCAGATAACCCACAAGCGCGCTTAATTACTCAAGCTGTTGCGATTATTCGTAGTGGTGGTGTGGTGGTTTATCCAACAGATTCCGGTTATGCGCTGGGCTGTCAGCTTGAAAATAAACAAGCACTTGAACGCATCTGTAAAATTCGTCGAATCGATGATAAGCACAATTTCACGTTGTTATGCCGTGATCTTTCTGAGTTGTCACTGTATGCACGAGTTGATAACGTTGCTTTCCGTTTACTTAAGGCGCACACGCCCGGTGCTTACACGTTTATCTTCAAAGCAACCAAAGAAGTGCCGAAGCGTTTGATGAACGCGAAACGTAAAACGATTGGTATTCGTGTCCCAGACAACAAGATTGCACTTGACCTGTTGGAAGCAATGGGTGAGCCATTGATGTCGACGTCTCTAATTCTTCCGGGTAACGAGACAACTGAATCGGATCCAGAAGAAATTCGCGACAGCCTAGAGCATGCGGTTGATGTCATTTTGAATGGCGGCTACTTAGGTGAGCAACCGACTACGGTTATTGACTTCAGTGACGATGACGCCGTTGTTTTACGTCGTGGTGCCGGTGATCCAGCGCCGTTTGAATAATAGCGTTACTGATTAACAGTCTGTAACGAAACAGCAAACCTGCCAGAGTAAATAACAAGTGCTTTTTGGCAGGTTATTTGCGATAATACGCGACCGCGATTTGGTCGCGAAAAATTCATTCGACGTCTGTGAAGACGACAATTAGGTAGAAAAGAGTAAATGAGCGAAAAATTACAGAAGGTTTTAGCGCGAGCTGGTCATGGTTCTCGTCGTGAACTAGAAGGTTTAATCAAATCTGGTCGTGTAAGTGTTAACGGTCAAGTTGCGAAATTGGGTGAGCGTCTTGAAGACGAGAACTCAGTGATCCGTATTGATGGCCACACTATTACAGGCAAAGCCTCTGAAGAAGTGGTTTGTCGTGTACTTGCTTACTACAAGCCGGAAGGTGAGCTTTGTACTCGTCACGATCCTGAAGGTCGCCGTACTGTTTTCGATCGTCTACCTAAGATCCGTGGTTCTCGTTGGATTTCAGTTGGTCGTCTTGATGCAAACACATCAGGCCTACTGTTGTTCACAACCGATGGTGAACTAGCAAACCGCCTAATGCACCCAAGCCGTCAAGTTGAACGTGAGTACCTAGTACGTGTATTTGGCGAAGTAACAGAGCAAAAAGTTAAGAACGTGACTCGTGGCGTTCAACTTGAAGATGGTATGGCTCGTTTCGAAGACGTGGTTTACGCTGGCGGTGAAGGTATGAACCATACTTTCTACGTAGCGATTAACGAAGGTCGTAACCGTGAGGTTCGTCGTCTTTGGGAATCACAAGAAACAACAGTAAGCCGTCTGAAACGTGTACGTTACGGTGATATCTACCTTGATAAGAAACTACCTCGTGGCGGTTGGAAAGAGCTAGATCTTCAAGAAGTAAACTACTTGCGTGAGCTTGTTGAGCTTCAACCAGAAAAAGAGACATTGTTGGATCTTGATCCTGCAAACACTTCTCGTAAGCGTGAGCGTTCTCGTAGCCAGAAAATTCGTCGTGCTGTTAAGCGTCACGAAGAGCGTGCAAATGCTCCCAAAGGCCGTAGTAACCAGACTAAGCGTAAGAAGCCTGCAACTCGCGGTACTACAACACCTGATTCAGGCCGTAGTGCTCCAGCGAGCAATGGCAAACCTCAGGCTACTAAAAAGCCTAAACTGAACAACGGACGCCCGGCTAAACCGGCTAAGCCAAGATCACGTAAGTAATTACACCAGTAGTTGCTACAGTTCTTAAGCTTAAAGCTTAATCCAACGTTTTGAATACAAAAAAACCTGCTAACTTAGCAGGTTTTTTTATGTCTTGAATATGGCGCAGTTCAAATCATGTGGAAGTGCTTGATCAGATAGAGGTGCTTAACCAACTAGCAGTGCTTAACTAGTTAGGGTAACTAGCTATTTACTTACTACGATTGGTATTAGGTCACTTTTAAATGATTAGAAAAGTTGTCACCTTTTGCCATGCGGTCGTACAAAATGACATTTACCGCGGCAGCAAGGTTCATGCAGCCATTGGTCGGAACGTAGATGGTTTCACGACAAAAATCCGTGATCTCTTTTTTCAGAGTCCCATCTTCAGGGCCGAAGATATAAAAAGCACGAGGTGGGTGCTTGTAATCAGGCAGAGGCTTAGCGCCCTCTATTAAATCAACCGCGATTGGTACACAGCCAACTGGAATAATGTCTTTCAGGTCTTCAACACCAATTAATGGCAACTCAAGGTGCTTTTCTTTGGTGTCGGTATGAAACTGTCGAGCGTGGTCATAACGGGTGCCAGTATAAAATACAGAGTTTGCTCCGTAGCAACCAGCCGCTCGCATTACTGAGCCAACATTTTCAGGTGTTTTGGGGTTTACTAATCCAACACAGGCATAGCCTTTGGATAGGGTATCTGTCTTTGCTTTGGTCATAATTTTGTAGAGTTGCAGTTTGGTAAAGTGATGAGGCTATGAAGTCGTAAGAAAATCAGCTCAGTACTCTGAGCTGATTTAAGAAGAGCCTAGTCGCGTTTCCACAAGATGTGACAGAACTTGTGTTCAGGGTCACGGCTGATCAGCAGACGAGCGAATACGTCATCTAAGACATCATCAGCTTCATTTACAAGACCAATGCGAACTTCAGCGTAGATTTCTTTGTCGACTTCAAAGCCAACATGTTCAACCCAATCGTCACCAGTTTCAACAAGCTCTGCAGCGCCACGATCTTCAAACTGAGCCGTGAATAGGATCACGTCTGCTGGTTCAAGGTTATCAGGGGCCATCTCTAGAAAGATGTCGTATGCAGTGTCAATTGCATCGTCGTAAGACATTAGGTCGTTAGCTTCGGTCATAATAATTATCTTAGCTTGCGCGGTTCATGTATTTACGTTCAGCTGTGTTCACAACAACTTTGTCGCCAGTTGCAATGTACTCAGGAACTTGAACAGTAAGGCCTGTAGACAGACGAGCTGGCTTAGTACGAGCTGAAGCAGATGCGCCTTTGATTGAAGGGTCTGTTTCTTCGATAATTAACTCAACTGAAGAAGGAAGTTCAAGAGTTGCAGCTGTACCATCGATAAGAATTGCGTACACACCTTGAGTTTCTTCGTTGATGAACAGCAGTTCGTCTTCGATCATTTCACCGTTGAAGATGAACTGTGTGTAATCTTCGTTATCCATGAAGATGTACTCATTGCCGTCAACGTAAGAGAACATCACCGCACGCTTAGTTACGTCGATAGTTTCAACGATTTCGTCAGCCTTGTGGCGAACTTCTGTTTTAACGCCAGTTGCTACATCGTGACCACGGAAGCGGTAAATCTTTTGACCGCCACGGCCACCTGGTGTTGTCACTTCGATATCTTTAACGAGTACTGTTTTGCCATCAACGTTGATCGCAAAACCTTTTTTAATCTCACTTGCTCTAGGCATTTTGTGTTTGTCCTTATTGGGTCTATCCGGTGATTATATCTCGTAGACGCTATAAATAGGAATAGCTTGAATCATAAAGTCACCTAAGCGATCATAGAGAGACAGTTAAATCATTATTTTATTTACCGAAACGACCTATGCAGCTACCTGTTATTGACCCAACCCAGCCATTTCAACCTGAATTTCAACCTGTGGTTAACGATCTGATTACCTTTCTAAAAGGTGGGTTAGGTTCTAATCTGCACAGTGTCTATGTTTATGGCAGTGTGGCACGCAAACAAGCTGTTGTTGGTCGCTCGAATCTAGATGTGGTTGTGGTTACCCATCGTCCTTTCCCGGATCAACGAACTACGCTGCTAAATACCATCAAATGGCGCTTCCAAAAGAGCTTCCTTCAGGTCTCGCAAGTGGCGATCAAAACTACTTTGGTGAGCGAGATAGTTGATTTCGACAACATCTTTACGTGGGGCTTTATGCTCAAGCATTTAGCCGTGTGTGTGTATGGCGAAGATTTATCAGACTGCTATGGTGATTTCGAAACGAGTTGGGAAATTGCCAAGCATTGGAATATGGACGCTGAAAATTGGTTGGCGGTTTATCGCAACAAAGTTGCCCGAGCAACAACGCCAGAACAACAAGTAGCCGCGCAGGTAATTATTGCCAAGAAGCTACTGCGAGCGAGTTATTCTTTGGTGATGTATCGTGACAAATATTGGTTCGATGACCCAATAGAGTGTGGTCAACAGTTCTTGAAGTATCACCCAGATAAAGGCGTCGAAATCCAAAGGTTAGGCATTTTACTTACTGGTAGACCGATTCCTAAACGTTCGGTGATAGGAATTCTTGATGGTTTTGGCGAATGGCTGGTTAAGCAGTACCAGAAAACAGAGTTTCGTATCGGATAGAGATTCGTAACCTCCCAATGAATACTAAAAAGCAGAGCAGGCTGAGTAACACAGCACTTCTCTGCTTTTTTCGTTTTAATGTCTGGCTCGAGTTTTAATTGGTATTTAGAGTCTAATGTCGCCTAGAAAAGAGAACTAAATCTAGAACAGACCTAGCTGTTGCCCACTAACTCTTTCAAAATCTAAACCAATGAAGGGCAAAATAGCCTCTGCGACAGGTTTGATTTGCTTGTCGATGTAATGCTGATAATCGATACCACTCTTCAAATATTCTTTGGGCTCGGGACCACTCAGCGTAATCAAATATTCAATGCGTCCTTTGTTTTGGTATTGAAGCGGGCGACCAAGCTGGGTATTGATCTCATCGGCCAATCTTGCTGCGCGAACTTGTGGCGGAATGTTTTTTTGATATTCGTGTAGCTTACGGCGCAAGCGTTTTTGATAAACCAGTAGATCGTCGTGTTTGCCTGCGGATGTTTCATCGACAAACTGTCTAACATAGTCGCTTGGATCTTGGTCGTGAAACACCATCTCATATAAGGTTTGTTGGAACTGCTGTGCGAGGGGCGTCCAATCGGTTCGGGCACTCTCAAGGCCTTTGAAAATGATCTTCTCTTGGTCACCTTGATTGATTAAACCTGCATAACGTTTCTTTGAGCCTGTCTCAGAGCCTCGAATGGTCGGCATTAGAAACTTGCGGTAATGGGTCTCGTATTCCAATTCAAGTATCGAGGTGAGGTTGTAGACCTCTTTCAGGTGATTCGTCCACCAGTCGTTGATGTAAGCAACAAGGGAGTGACCAATCTCGTCTGCTTGTTCTTGCTCAAAACTGCCATTAAGAGACACGAAAGTTGAATCGGTATCCCCGTAGATCACTTGATAACCTTTGTCTTCGATCAGAACCTTAGTTTGCTTCATGATCTCATGTCCGCGCATGGTGATCGATGACGCCAACCGAGTATCAAAGAAACGGCAACCAGAAGAGCCCAGTACGCCATAGAAAGAGTTCATGATGATCTTAATCGCTTGAGAAAAAGCTTTCTCATTGTTTTTCTTTGCAACATCACGCGCAGCCCAGAGGTTTTCGATCATCTCTGGTAAAAAGTGCTTAGAGCGGTGGAATTGCCCCCCACGAAACCCCGCTACTGCTTGGTCTTCTTCAGATCCTAACTCTAACTTTAATCCTTCAATTAGCCCCATCGGATCAATCAAGAATGAACGAATGATCGATGGATACAGACTTTTAAAGTCGAGCACCAACACAGAGTCATAAAGGTTGGGGATTGAATCCATCACATAGCCTCCGGGGCTAGCGATCCAATTTTCAGGCTCTAAGTTAGGTGCGACGTAACCCGCTCGGTGTATCTGAGGCATGTATAAATTGGTAAAGGCGGCAACAGAGCCACCAACACGATCGAGTTCAACACCAGTTAATCGAGAACGTTCAATCGCAAAATCGAGTAGGTGAGTGTGTTCAAATATACGGTTTACTAGCACGCAGTCTTGAAGGTTGTATTTGGCAAGTGAAGGCTTATCGAACTTAAACATTCGATTGATTTCATCCATGCGGTCGTGAACGTTATGGATGTCTTTGCCTTCGCCTAATAACTCTTGTGACACTGATTCAAGAGACCACGAGCGGAATTGGTAGGTCGCCGTCTTGAGCATATCGATGCCATCTAAAACCACACGTCCTGGAATGGTAATGAAGCCTTGTTGATTTTGTGCGGAGCTGCGAAAGAAGCTTGGTTGATTGTCGCGACCAATACTGAGTTTTACTTCGTTCCATTCTGAACGTTTGTGCAGCAGCCTAAAATCGAAGTCGATGACGTTCCAACCAATGATGATGTCAGGGTCAAATTCAGAAAACCATCTAATCATCGCCTCTAATAGAGCTTTCTCATTAGAGACCCATTGGACGTTTGTGTCAGCTTCTTGTGGTTCGCCGACCATGATGACTCGGCTGTCCATTGGGCTGTCTAAGCCAATGGAATAAAGCACGCCTTTTTCTGAACATTCAATATCAAGTGAAACCACAGTTAAGCTGGGTAAGTAATCGCCCGCTCTGCATTTTGCATTGGAGACTCTAAGATGCTGACTTCTTTGGACGGCAGTCCCAGTGAACTCAATGCTGCCTTTGATAAAGCGTTCCATCAGATATCGATCGGCGAGTCGAATATCGCTTTCAAAGGTCTGAATTTCTTCGCTGTGAAAAGCTTGTGCTAAACCAAAGCTACTTCTCGATAATGAGGTGTAACATGCGGCGAGAGGAGTTTGCTCGAATGTGGCTAGCTGCAGTGGCTTGAATTGGCAATCGATCGACTCTTTCGCTGCGATTACCTGACATTCTTCAACATCAGATTGAGCGACGAAAAAGACAGGTTTTTCATTTTGAATCGTCAGCAGAGTTGGGCCTTGAGGGGTGCTGAGCCACAAGTCAATTTGGGTACGCCCTGAAAAGTCTCTCGCTTGTCTTGTGAGTACAAAGCCTTGCTGAATATCCAATGTAGTAACCTATTGAAATGGGGAATCGAATACTACCATCTAGCGGCTCTCTGCGCACAACAGGTAGCCAAAATACTAACTAAATTCTAGTTAATAGAGGCAAATAACGGGATTCAATAAGCAAATAAGTGAAATTGTTACGAATGGTTATTCAATGGTATTGAAAATATCTTTATCTTGTGTAATTTTATTGGGTGTTGTTTTAACTGATTGATTTTTAGAAAAAGCTTGTTGTTTTAGTCAGCTTATTTGTTAATAAGTACTTGCTAAAGTTCGTGTTTCAGCACATATTCAACAGAGCTTTTTTTTAGTAATTAAGTTAAGATGTACTCAATGCTGCGATCCACTGTTTTTTTGTTCAATTGTTTCAAACAGATGAAACGACACAGTGGTTGCAGAGCCAATTAATAGTGTGGAGATACAAGTTTGATAAATGTTTTCCTTGTAGATGATCACGAGCTGGTTCGCACAGGGATACGACGTATTATTGAAGACGTCCGTGGAATGAACGTAGCAGGGGAAGCTGAAAGCGGTGAAGATGCTGCAAAATGGTGTCGTACTAATAATACTGACGTTATTTTGATGGATATGAATATGCCTGGTATTGGTGGCTTAGAAGCAACCAAGAAAATCTTGCGTTTCAACCCTGATGTTAAAATCATCGTTTTAACTGTTCATACGGAAAATCCGTTTCCAACTAAAGTGATGCAAGCTGGAGCTGCTGGTTACCTTACTAAAGGGGCAGGTCCAGATGAAATGGTAAATGCAATTCGAGTGGTTAATAGTGGCCAACGATACATTTCACCAGAAATTGCGCAGCAGATGGCTTTGAGCCAATTCTCGCCTGCGTCTGAAAATCCATTCGCAGACTTATCTGAGCGTGAACTTCAAATCATGATGATGATTACCAAAGGTCAGAAAGTGACGGATATTTCAGAACAACTCAATCTAAGCCCTAAAACAGTCAACAGTTACCGCTACCGTTTGTTCAGCAAATTGGATATCAATGGCGATGTAGAGCTGACGCATTTAGCGATTAGACATGGGATGTTAGACACTGAGACCCTTTAACACTGAGATCGTATAGTGACCAACTTGTTTGACTCAGTGTCATTTCTCAAAACAGTAACAGAGCAGCCTGGCGTTTATCGAATGTATAACGCCGAGGCTGTTGTTATTTACGTCGGTAAAGCTAAGAACCTCAGAAAACGCCTTTCTAGTTATTTCCGCAAAAAAGTCGACAGTGAAAAAACACGCGCTTTGGTCAGTAATATTGCCAAAATTGACGTCACTGTAACGCACACGGAAACAGAAGCTCTTATCCTTGAGCACAACTATATCAAGCAGTATTTGCCTAAGTACAACGTACTTCTGCGTGATGATAAGTCGTATCCCTATATTTTTATTAGCGGTCACAAACATCCTCGTTTGTCGATGCATCGTGGGGCTAAGAAGAAAAAGGGAGAATACTTCGGTCCTTATCCTGATTCCGGCGCTGTGCGTGAGACGTTGCACCTAATACAGAAAATCTTTCCTGCTCGTCAGTGTGAAGATACGGTTTATGCCAACAGAACGCGCCCGTGTTTGATGTATCAGATTGGTCGTTGCGCTGCGCCATGTGTTAGCTCAATCATCTCTGACGAAGAATACAGAGAGCTTATCGACTACGTTCGTTTGTTCCTGCAAGGGAAAGATAAGCTAGTTCTTGAGACACTCATCGACAAAATGGACAAGGCAAGCCAAGAGCTTCGCTTTGAGCAAGCTGCTGCTTTCCGTGACCAGATCCAAGCGATTCGACGCGTGCAAGAGCAACAGTACGTATCTGACGACTCAATGGAAGATATGGACGTTTTGGGTTTTGCTCAAGAAAATGGCGTCGCTTGTATTCACATCTTGATGATTCGACAAGGAAAGGTTTTAGGCAGTAGAAGCCATTTTCCGAAAATTCCAAACAATACGGTACGAGAAGAAGTTTTTTCGAGCTTTTTAAGCCAATATTATCTAGCGCATAATGAAGCAAGAACTATCCCAACTCGTCTGATTCTTAATGCTGATTTGATCGAAGATGTCACACCGATTCAAGAAGCACTGTGTGAAGTCGCTGGTCGAAAGATTCACTTCAATACCAATCCTTCTGGAACTCGAGGTCGCTACCTTAAACTGTCAAATACCAATGCATTAACCGCAATTACCACCAAGATTAACCACAAGATGACGATTAATCAGCGCTTTAAAGAGCTTCAAGAAGTGCTGTCGATGGATGCCATCAAGCGCATGGAATGCTTCGATATTAGTCATACCATGGGTGAAAGTACGATTGCATCTTGTGTGGTATTCAATCATGAAGGGCCAGTTAAACCGGAGTACCGTCGTTACAACATTACAGGTATTACTGGTGGTGATGACTACGCTGCAATGGCTCAGGCGCTTGAAAAGCGTTATTCAAAACAACTCGATGTGGACAAAATTCCTGACATCATTTTTATCGACGGCGGTAAAGGTCAGTTGAATCGTGCCCATGAGATTGTTTCCAAATATTGGGGTGATTGGCCGTTTAGACCAAGAATGATGGGTATTGCGAAAGGGGTAACACGTAAACCCGGTTTGGAAACCTTGGTGACCCTTGAAGGTGAAGAGTTTAATTTACCAAGTGATGCGCCAGCACTGCACCTTATTCAACATATTCGTGATGAAAGCCATAATCATGCGATTGCGGGGCATAGAGCGAAGCGTGGTAAAACGCGGAGAACCAGTGCACTGGAAGGAATTGAAGGAGTAGGGCCTAAGCGTCGTCAAGCTTTACTAAAATATATGGGTGGCTTACAAGAACTTAAGCGTGCAACTGTCGAAGAAATAGCCAAAGTGCCGGGCATTAGTCATTCTTTGGCAGAAAACATTTATCAAGCATTGAAACAATAGTAAAAATCCCGCACCATTAAAGCGCAATTAATAAGAGCCCAATAATATGCGTTTGAATATACCTAACATTTTGTCCTTACTGAGACTATTTTTGATCCCAGTATTCGTTGTTGTTTTTTACCTACCTTACCAATGGGCTCCTTTTGCTGCTGCAATGGTGTTTTGGGTAGCGGGTTTTACTGACTGGCTAGATGGCATGCTGGCTCGTAAACTCGGGCAAACGTCTCGCTTCGGTGCCTTTATTGACCCTGTAGCGGATAAAGTGCTGGTTGCTACTGCTCTTATCTTAGTTACCGAGCACTATCACTCGATCTGGGTGACTATTCCTGCGGTGACCATGATTGGTCGTGAAATTATCATCTCGGCGCTTCGTGAATGGATGGCTGAAATCGGCAAACGTGCAAGCGTTGCGGTATCTTGGGTTGGTAAAGTGAAAACCGTTTCTCAGATGTTTGCTCTTTGGGTGCTTATCTGGCGATACGACGACTGGATGGTTTGGGTGGGGTACATTGCACTCTATGTTGCAACTGTTCTTACTTACTGGTCAATGGCGCAATACTTGATGGCCGCCAAAGATGATTTGTTAGACGAAAAACATCATTGATGAAGAAGCGAGCTGAGGCTCGCTTTTTTGATCTTTAACCTAAGGTTAAGTTATCAATAGTGGATATATAATGTGATATAGATCGCCTTTGAATGGCCTGTCCACAAAGTCCTTTGCACACAAAGTCAGCTATTTAGCCTGTTTCGTATGAAATCTATTCAAACGAATTAAAAATACAAAAATAATATTGACTCAATCCTCTGAATCCGTAGAATGCATCCCGTACCCAAGAGGATGGCAATAAGCAATTCGATTGGAGTTACTAAGGCGCCTTGGCAGAGTGGCNNAACCCGATGTATCGCTCCAAAATTTGTAATGTTGATTGGCTTCGACATTAAGATGGTGTTTTACTTTTCAGTAATCGGCATCGCAATAAAGAATTGCGTGCCCTGGTGGTGGAATTGGTAGACACAAGGGATTTAAAATCCCTCGGCGTTCGCGCTGTGCCGGTTCAAGTCCGGCCCGGGGCACCATCTATTAAAGTCTACATCTTAACGGATGTAGCAAATGCGATACTAGCTCAGTTGGTAGAGCGCAACCTTGCCAAGGTTGAGGTCATCGGTTCGAACCCGATGTATCGCTCCAAATTAAAAAGCCCGAACAGAAATGTTCGGGCTTTTTGGTTTCTGGATTTTAGCTTTTACGTGTAAGTACTTTGCTTGTTCGAACCCGCACTCAAATTTGATTCCTATCTCAAAACCTTCGCTATCAAATTCGTTTATATCACTTAGCTTTTAGAAGCGAGATTCCCTATGAACTCGTTCCTCGTACTAGGGAATGACGAAAGGGTGCTGAGATCTCAAAGCCCACTAGCAACGTTTGTATACCCGCGTCGTCATCCTCGGGCGTGAGGAACGAGCGGACCGGGGATCTTTTTTAAAGATTCAGTCGGTGATAATTGCAGCAATTCCTCAATCATTGTTCCTATTTCTTAATCCATTATTAAAAACTATTGATAGTTGATTTCACTTCATGTTATTTTTCGGGCAATCTCGGAATGGCGGATGCTCAAAAAGAGCCGTGATTGCTTCTGGGGGATACGCGTAGTGACCATTCTTGCTGATTGGGACATTACGTAGGGTAGGTATCGGCTAATCCTTTAGCTGATAGACGGGATACTTATGGCGCAATTCGCCATGCTAATGGGAAACCCAACATTGAATACACTAATAACAACATTGCTAATCAGCTCTGCATTTCCAAAAGGTCCAGTTCTTCATAGCTGTCCGATACTGCAAAAATGTCCAATTCTTCAAAACAGTAGCATTACTGAACCTTGAGCTCGCGCTAACTAATTTTTGCTGTCCTAAGACGGCCTAATTTCGTATTCGTCATTTGACTTATGCGAGCGTACAGCTATATCTCATTTCTAGACAATACGCGTGTTTCACTATGAATTCTCTCTAAATCAATAGAGGGACGGTGTGCAATTGCGTCTGATGGAGGTGAGTATGAACACATTCAAGGGGATTTTTATGACTACCGCCTTTGAAGTCGATATTAATAATATCGCAAATTCATTTTCAACTTTGGTTCCTATCGTTGAGGGAACTTACGACCTAACACCTGACGCTATTTTGCTTGAACAAGAGCAGCATGAATCGGATGTTCGTTCATACCCAAGACGCCTACCTATTGCTATTAAACGAGCATGTGGTGTTTTAGTTGAAGATACTCGTGGCCAACTCTTTCTCGATTGCTTAGCCGGTGCCGGTACACTTTCTTTGGGTTACAACCACCCTGAAATCAACCAAGCACTTAAAGACCAACTCGATTCAGGTTTGCCATACCAGACTCTTGATATAACGACTCAAGCAAAAGAGACGTTTATCAAGCGAGTTAAAGCGTTTCTCCCTCAAAACTTTTCAACTAACTCGGTTCTTCAATTCTGTGGCCCGTCTGGCGCTGATGCTGTGGAAGCGGCTATCAAGCTCGCCAAGCAAACAACAGGTCGTAACACCATGTTTGCTTTCCGTGGTGCTTACCATGGCATGACGAACGGCACCATGGGCATGATGGGTAACCTTGGCACTAAAGAGCGTCGTAGCGGCTTGATGTCTGACGTACATTTCATGCCTTTCCCATACAACCTTCGCTGCCCGTTTGGCATTGGTGGTGAAGCAGGTGCCAACGCGAGTATTCGTTACATCGAACGTATGTTGAATGACGACGAATCTGGCATCATGAAACCTGCCGCGATGATCGTTGAGCCTGTACAAGGTGAGGGCGGTGTGATTCCAGCTCCGGCATCTTGGCTACAAGGTTTACGTCGCATCTGTGATGAGCATGGCATCCTACTGATTTTTGATGAAATACAGTGTGGTGTGGGTAAAACCGGCCATCGCTTTGCGTTTGAAGAATCAGGCGTTAACCCTGATATTTTATGCTTGTCGAAGGCGATTGGTGGCGGGCTGCCTATGTCGCTGCTTGTATTCGATAAGAGCATTGATACTTGGAAAGCGGGTGAACACACCGGCACATTCCGTGGAAACCAATTAGCTATGGTATCTGGCGCTAAGGCGTTGGAAATCATCGAACGTGATGGTTTGGTTGAGCACGCGAACATCGCAGGCCAATATTTACGTCATGGGCTTGAGATGATTCAATCGCGTGTGAACTGTATTGCTGAAGTCCGAGGTAAAGGCTTAATGCTTGGCACTGAGATCAAGCAACCAAATGGTGAGCTAAACAAGTTTGGCGAACCACAGTCAGACGGCGATCTAACCCTAGCGATTCAACGAGCTGCATTAGAGCGCGGCTTGATGGTTGAAAAGGGTGGTCGTGATGGTTCGGTAATTCGTTTTCTTCCGCCAATGATTATCTCTTTTGAGCAGATCGACTTTGCACTGCGCGTCATGGAAGAAGCGATCATCGCAGCGGGTGGTGGTTTACAACAAGACCAAACACATAGCGAACAAACTAACCAAGAATGGAATAAGCATTTCATCCAGACAGGTTTAGGCGGTAGCGACGAATTTGCTAGCGTGATGAACCAAACCACTCAAGCGATGAAAGCGGTTTTTGAACAGGTTGAAACCCCTTATTCGGGTTTAGATCCAAAAGTGCTAGAAGCTGCTATCAATGCTGTTGATCTCGATAACAATCAACACGCTTTGGTTGATGTTGTAGATAGTACTGCAGATCTTGTCGCTGCGAACTCCATCTTCGTGCAACACCCAGACTGCATTGCGCACCTTCACACTCCTCCTCTTATGGCTTCGGTAGCTGCGGAATCGATTATCGCGGCGTTGAATCAATCAATGGATTCATGGGACCAAGCATCTGCAGCGACTTATGTTGAACAGCGAGTGGTTGATTGGATGTGTGAGAAATACCAACTTGGTGAACAAGCTGACGGTGTTTTCACAAGCGGGGGTACGCAAAGTAACCTAATGGGCTTATTGCTTGCGAGAGACTGGGTTGCCGATAAGTACAATGGCCACTCAATCCAAAAGTTAGGTTTGCCAGAGTACGCGAGCAAACTGCGTATCTTATGTTCAAAGAAATCTCACTTCACGGTTCAAAAATCCGCATCTCTAATGGGATTAGGCGAAGCGGCAGTGTGCTGTGTCGATACCAATGCAAACGGCACCATCAAAGCTGATTTGTTAGATGCAGAAGTGAAAGCACTGAAAGCACAAGGTTTGATTCCTTTTGCTGTGGTTGGTACGGCGGGCACAACCGATCATGGTGCTATCGATGACCTTGATGCGATTGCAGACATCGCAAGCCAGCAAGATCTTTGGTTCCATGTCGACAGTGCATACGGTGGCGCGCTTATTTTAAGTAGCCATAAAGCTCGCCTACAAGGCATCGAAAAAGCAGACTCAGTGAGCGTCGATTTCCACAAGCTTTTCTACCAAACAATCAGCTGTGGTGCGGTGTTGCTCAAAGACAAAGCGAACTTTAAGTACTTACTGCATCACGCAGATTACTTGAACCGCGAGCACGATGAACTACCGAATCTGGTCGATAAATCCATTGCTACCACCAAGCGCTTCGATGCACTGAAAGTCTTCATGACGATGCAAAGCGTTGGGCCAAAGCAATTGGGCTATATGTACGACCATCTCTTAGAGCAGACGCTTGAAGTTGCCGATCTGATTCAGAAGCATGACGATTTCGAGTTGCTTGCTGAGCCGTCACTGTCGACTGTGCTGTTCCGTTCGGTGCCTAGCAATGGGCAATCAGCAAACAGCGTTCTTGATTTAGACAAACTGAATCAGACGTTAAGACTGGAGGCGCTGACTCGTGGCGTTGCCGTTCTTGGCGAAACGGTCGTTGATGGTAAAAGCGCGCTGAAATTTACTATCTTGAACCCGTGCTTAAAGATATCAGATTTCAAATCTCTAATTAACAAAATTCAAACTCTAGCGACTGAGCTAGCAGAACAACAAGGGTAATTAATACTATGGCTATTCTACAAATTGGTGCAGGCGGCGTTGGTTGGGTTGTTGCACATAAAGCAGCACAAAATAACGAAGTACTGGGTGATATTACAATCGCTTCTCGCACAATCGCGAAATGTGAAAAAATCATCGAATCGATCAAAGGTAAAAACAACCTGAAAGATTCAACTAAGAAACTAGAAGCACGTTCAGTAGACGCTGACGATGTTGATGCGCTTGTTGCTTTGATTAAAGAAGTTAAGCCTGATCTTGTGATCAACGCTGGCCCTCCTTGGGTAAACATGGCAATCATGGAAGCGTGTTACCAATCTAAAGTCTCTTACCTAGATACATCGGTAGCGGTTGACCTATGTTCTGAAGGCCAACAAGTACCACAAGCTTACGATTGGCAGTGGGGTTACCGTGAGAAGTTCGCTGAAGCAGGCATCACTGGTATTCTTGGTGCTGGTTTTGATCCAGGTGTGGTATCAATCTTTGCTGCGTACGCGGTTAAGCACTTGTTCGATGAGATTGATTCAATTGACGTGATGGACGTGAATGCTGGCGACCACGGCAAGAAGTTTGCGACGAACTTTGACCCAGAAACCAACATGCTTGAGATCCAAGGCGACTCTTTCTACTGGGAAAATGAAGAGTGGAAACAAGTACCTTGTCACTCTCGTATGCTTGAGTTTGAATTCCCGAACTGTGGCTCTCACAAAGTGTACTCAATGGCGCACGATGAAGTTCGTTCAATGAAAGAGTTCATCCCAGCTAAGCGTATCGAATTCTGGATGGGCTTTGGTGATGCATACCTGAACTACTTCAACTGCATGCGTGATATCGGCCTTCTTAGCCCTGATCCGCTAACATTGCACGATGGCACTGTGGTTCAGCCTCTACATGTTCTTAAAGCATTACTGCCAGATCCAACGTCTCTAGCTCCGGGTTACACGGGTTTAACGTGTATCGGTACTTGGGTTCAAGGTAAGAAAGACGGTAAAGAGCGTAGCGTGTTCATTTACAACAACGCAGACCACGAAGTGGCTTACGAAGACGTAGAACACCAAGCAATCTCTTACACTACGGGTGTTCCTGCGATTACTGCTGCACTTCAGTTCTTCCGTGGCGAATGGGCTGATAAAGGCGTGTTCAACATGGAACAGCTAAACCCAGACCCGTTCCTAGCAACCATGCCGGAAATCGGTCTAGATTGGCACGTTCAAGAGCTAGAGCCGACGCAAGGTCTGCCTCTGATCCATACTTTGAAGTAATTTCTGGCTCTTTGCCCTCGTCGCGTTGTCCATCGTGCTCATTTACGTTCGTAAACTCCGCGCGATGTCCTAGCGACAAGGTCAAAGCTCTGCGAATTCCATTCAAAGTCATATGATTGACGAGAACGTATAATTACAAGCCGATGCCGTTGCGTCGGCTTTGTTCGATTATCATGTGCCTTCGTGAACTCGAGGGCCGTAAGGTATTAACATGCAAAACAACGAACTAAAAACGCCTTATTTCATGATCAACGAAGAAAAGTTGATTACGAATTTAGAGATAGCTAAACAGCTGAGAGAGATTTCAGGTGTGAAGCTGGTATTGGCACTCAAGTGTTTCTCGACATGGGGTGTGTTTGACATCATCAAACCTTACCTCGATGGCACGACAAGCTCTGGTCCATACGAAGTGAAGCTTGGTCATGAAACTTTCGGTGGTGAAACGCACGCTTACAGTGTCGGTTACAGCGAAGATGACGTGAGAGAAGTTGCTGACATCTGCGATAAGATGATCTTCAACTCGCAAAGCCAATTCGAAGCTTACCGTCATATTGTTGAAGGCAAAGCGTCGCTGGGTTTACGTCTAAATCCGGGCGTAAGCTACGCAGGACAAGACTTGGCAAACCCTGCGCGTCAATTCTCGCGTTTGGGCGTACAAGCTGACCATATCAAGTCTGAAATCTTTGATGAGATTAATGGCGTGATGTTCCACATGAACTGTGAGAACAAAGACGTCGATGCCTTTATTGGTTTGCTTGATTCAATCTCAGAACAATTTGGTGAGCATTTAGATAAATTGGACTGGGTGAGCATGGGCGGTGGTGTGTTCTTCACATGGCCGGGCTATGACATTGAAAAGCTTGGTCTTGCGCTAAAAGCCTTCTCTGAAAAGCACGGCGTGCAGATGTACCTTGAGCCGGGTGAAGCGATCATCACTAAAACAACTGACTTGGTTGTGACAGTGGTTGATATCGTAGAGAATGTGAAGAAAACGGCGATTGTGGATTCAGCTACCGAGGCACACCGCCTTGATACGCTTATCTATAATGAACCAGCATCGGTATTAGAAGCCTCAGAAACAGGCAGTCACGACTATGTGATTGGTTCATGTTCATGCTTGGCTGGCGACCAGTTCTGCGAAGCGAGCTTTGATGAGCCGCTGAAAATTGGTCAAAAGCTGCATCTGTTGGACAGTGCTGGTTACACCATGGTGAAACTGAACTGGTTTAACGGTCTTAAAATGCCTTCAATCTACTGCGAGCGAAGCAATGGCGACGTTCAAAAGTTGAATGAGTTTGGCTATGAAGACTTCAAACGTTCTCTGTCACAGTGGTCAGTTAAGTAGCTGAGCCATAAGTTCAGAACAATAAAAAGAGCAGCCGATGAGCTGCTCTTTTTGATTTTGGATATAACTGTTAGTGACAACAAACCGTCAGCGACAACAAACGTTAATTACAACAGCTGGGCACTAGTACTTAACTTTCAATCATCACTCGAGTGTCTTCGCTGAGGGTTTCTAGTTCATTGACCACGTCATCTATTAGAACTTCAATTGGCAGTTTAACAGCGATCTTGGACGTAAATAGGCTTGAGCTAACGCCACCACCACCGGCGATGAAGACTCGGTGACAATCCATATCGAGAATGCTAATACCTTGTCTATCTAGGACATGTGTCACTTCGTTGACGATGCCTGCTCGGTCGTTAGAATCGAGTCGTAAGTGATGTATTGTATCTTGAACATTATGTATATGGTCTGAATCGACAAACTGTACAATGAGGTCAGGGTTGGCGCTAAAGGCGTCTTTCACTACCGATTCGTTGATGGCTGGAAGTTGAACTTTTAGTACGCCTGCGACTTGGTCTTCAATAAAGTTAACTTTACTGATGAGCCATTTTCCGTCGTTTTCGTGAGTAACCGCAGCAAGTTGCTTGATTGTTGCTGGTGATGCTTTTCCGATAAAGTTTACGATAAATGTACTGTTCATATCAGCCCCCAAAGTCTCAATTAATCGTTGTTAATTAAATGTTTGATATCACGCGATAAAGTTCTTTAATTTCAGTGTAGAAGTTTACATCGAACAATGTTTGACCTGCGTCAATTTTTGAAACTAAGCTGTGATACAAAAAAAGAGAATGAAGAGTAGGGCACAAAAAAAGCGGCTAGAGAGCCGCTTTTTAGAAATGTTGTCGCTTTTATTAGGAACGCAGTAACTTATAACTCCGAGACTGAAAGTCGAATTAGAACGTTACTTTAAAGTTCATACCAACAAATTGAGAATCGTATCGTGCGCCAGCATCGTAGGCAAATCTAGCGGCATCTTGGTTATCCCACCAAGGGTTAGTATTCAGATTAACTTCTGCGTCACCACCCCAAGCGTCACTTACCCAATAGTGGATATGGCCAACAGGGTTTAGGAAGAATAGAGAAACATCACCCATAGTTTGAGAACCCATCACCTCACCGCCAGAAGAGACAATATCTTGTTCCGCTTCTAACATCATTTCACCAACAACTGCACCAAAGAAAGGTGTGATGAAGAGATCTTGCCATGAAGGTACTTCAGCAAACGCTTCTACGCCGTATTCCCAGAAGAAGGTCGACATTGTCCAAGAGTATAAGAACGACTCAAACTCGTCATAACCAGCATGTCGAGCTGCGGTGTAGTAAACACCACCGAAATACGGGTGCATTACGTAGTTTAGGAAGTGTTCGTCACGGTCCCATACTGGGCCTTCAGAAACATTATCTTTCCACTTTTTACCTAGTGCGCTGATATCACGTTGGTCATCATCCCACTTAGTGATACTTTCAGGTAACAGAGTCATTAGACCCACGGTTGCGACACTTAAGCCAAGAATGGTGTAGGTTTGGCCCATCAAGTAATCCCAATCTTTGCCATCGCTGACAGTCAGGTAGATTGGTTGTTTGTCGATTGTTAGATCGTACTGATCGCTTGATTCGCTTAGTGCATAGTTCTTGCTAGGCTTGTAGGTGTACAAGCTTTCATTAACACAGTAATCTTGAGCACATTCATCCGAGTAAGAAAGGTTGATTGGCTGGTCGAAGTCGTATTGGCTTGCAACCGAGTTAACTGACATTAGCATTGAAAATGCAGCAGTAACCTTCATTAGTAACGGTGATTTGGCCACAAGGGTCTCCATGAGAAGTTAAGAATTGATCCGAGTCACAATTATCTATTAAATGCCTGATTTAGGGAACTAATAATTTATTGCTTTTCCTAAGAAAACCTTAGATTTAACATTATTAATATTTGTGAAAAGGTGAAATGTCTCAAACTCAACCATAGACCAGTTTGTAAATAATGCAGTGTCTTTTTATGACCACAAAGGATAGAAATATGACGAAAATCGCAATGTTAAGCACTGGTGAAGAAGTTCTTCATGGAGACATTGTAGACACAAACGCCGCTTGGATGTCTGCTGAGTTTTATCAGCACGGTTTTGCCCTAGCGAAACGTTCGACTGTGGGTGACCAAATGAATGCTCTAGTTGAAGAACTGCTGATGCTGAGTTTTAACTATGATGTGGTTATCGTTAATGGTGGTTTAGGGCCTACGACTGATGATATGAGTGCGGCGGCGGCGGCGGTAGCTTCAGAGCAGAAACTCGTCATGTTTCCTGAATGGCTAACTCGTATGGAAGAGATGTTTTCCGGACGCGGTATGCCGATGCCTGATAGCAACCTTAAACAAGCTTTGTTACCCGTGAGTTCAGAGATTGTCGATAATCCAGTGGGCACTGCTTGCGGCTTTAAATTAAAAATCAACGATGCAACTTTCTATTTCACACCGGGTGTGCCGAGTGAATTCAAACGTATGGTGACGTTTGAGATCCTTCCTGATTTGTCGCGTATCTATCCTCAAGTGGTTGCCTCTGAATGCAGTCGACTGTTTACGTTTGGGTTGTCTGAATCGGGCATCTCTGATGTGTTAGATCAGCTTAAGCTTCCTGTAGGCTATGAACTTGGCTACCGTTCTTATCTGCCGTTTATTGAGGTCAAACTGTTTGGTCCTAAGGCGGACTTAGAGACTCGGGTTAAGTTACTGCAAATGGTTTACAAGCTGCTAGAGAGCAATGTCGTCAGTGTTGATGAACCTATGATTGACCATATTGGCCATATTATGGCTGAGAAAAAGAAGACGTTATCAGTGTCTGAGGTGTCGACCAAAGGTGCTCTGTCAGCGTGGCTGCAATTGAATGAGCAGGTTGAAGATTGCTTCGGGCATTCGTGGGTTATGGCCGAGCCAAAAGAGAGCGAACTTGAAAAAAGCGATCCATTAGCCGCAACCTTTGCACTGGCTGGAGCAACAAGAGAGAAGTGCGGAACTGAACTGGCTTTGGTTACTGGCAAGTTGGAAGGCAATACATTCAGCGTTGCATTGTCGACTGAAGCGGGAGAGTGGGGTCAGGTACTTGAGTTTTATCGCCAGTACTCGCGTGAAGACCAACGCAACGTGATTAAGACAGTTGCCGCCGATATGCTGAGAAGGCATTTAGACAATAAACCGATGTTTGGCACTTACTCTTCGGTTAAGCGATTGAAAGACATGTTTATTCCTTCCGCCATAATCAAGTAAGCAGGTCTTGTCAGTTACCTAGTTTTCTGAACCAACGTTAGATCAGAACAAATAAAAAGGCCCAACATCCAAATAGGTGTTGGGCCTTTAGTTTATCTAGCCTTCTAGATAATCAAACAAGCAGCGATGTTTACACGTAACTCATGTCTGTAAGAACTTGATTACAAACCGCTTGTCATATGTAGGCTGTAGAACAAACCACGGCCGACTAACTCTGAAGCCAAGAACAATGCTAATGCTAAGCCAAGGTTAACTGGGTTCACTTTTGCTTTGTTCAGCATAGGTAGAATCCAAATCAACAAGCTTGCCATCAGCAATGCCACTTGAAGAATCACATAGCTACCTAAACCATCGACTAACTCAGAAGCTTTTGCCGCTGAAGTTTGGATGTCACCGATTAGGTTCAGTTTTCCTACTGTCACAAGCAAGCTGATAGCAACTGCGATAACAGCCAGCATGGTGATGTTTCGGTCAACCGTAAAGCGGCTGTCATTTGCGAATACAATCACAAACTGAGAGAGCAGCAAGCCGCCCACAACCATGGTCATGATGAAGCTCAATGGCGTGTAGATGTTGTCCCACGTAGGTACTGTATTGATCATGTATACGTTGATCATCGCGAACATGAAGATAACACCCAACACCATCGCGCCAACCATCAGTGCTTTCTGGATCGCTACGCCACCTTTCTTAAGCACAGACAATAGCCATTGCAAGCCACCGACAGCAAAAAATGCTGCACCGAAGAACACTTCGTTAGACAACCAAGCTGAGCCTAGTTGGTTAAAAGCGTTAAACGCGCGCAGTGGGGAGCCAAGGTGTGTTGTCGAGAACATGAAGCCAAGCCCCATCAGTGCCCATAGAATGAACATTGGAACCTTGTAGCTGTTCAGCTTCTCTTCGTCATGCCCAAGTACCAGTGCACGTGCGCCAATCAGTAAGTAACCACCAACCGCAGTTTGTGCTAGCACCGTAAAGAAGATTAAAGACCACTCATGAAAAATCATCTTACACCTCCTTCGGGTTTGCTAGGTGACCACTGGTATCGCCAGTCGGCTTCGCGTTTTTGTTCAGCTTAATCACGATGTTTGGCAGCGTTTCTGTTGAAGATGGCAGTGGCGCCACATCCGCCCCAGAACCGTATTTCTCGCGAAGTGTATTGATTTCGCCAAACTCCAATGCACGAAGTGGGCAAGACTCAACACAGATAGGCTGTTTGCCTTCAGAAACACGTTGGTAACAACCATCGCATTTAGTCATGTGACCTTTCTTAGCATTGTATTGTGGTGCGCCGTAAGGACACGCATTGCTACAGTGCTGACAACCAATACAAACGCTCTCATCAACCACAACCAAACCGTCTTCATCACGCTTGTGCATTGCGCCCGAAGGACACACTTTCACACACGCTGGGTTAGTACAGTGGTTGCAAGCGATAGAAAGGTAGTAAGAAAAGACATCTTTCTGAACCCAGGTGTAGCCATCTTGAGTGAAGCCACTACCGGCGTATTCGTATACGCGGCGGTAGTTCGTTTTGATGTCTAGATCGTTATAATCTTTACAAGCAAGCTGACAGGTTTTACAACCCGTGCATTTACTTGAATCAATGTAAAAGCCGTATTGTTTCATTCCAACCTACCTTATGCTTTGTTTAGCGCTTTGATTTGAACTAGGTTTGTATGCTGAGGGTTACCCTTAGCAAGTGGACTCGGGCGCTGAGTGGTCAGCACATTAATAGAGCCCGCATGGTCGATCTTCTGACCATCTGGTGCATACCATGCACCTTCGCCTAGTGCGACAACTCGAGGAAGAATCCTAGGTGTCACTTTCGCTGGAATATGAACTTCGCCACGGTCGTTGAAAATACTCACCATGTCGCCGCTTTCGATACCACGTTCTTTTGCATCGATTGGGTTGATCCACAATTCTTGTGGTGCTGCTGCTTTGATTTCTGCAACGTTGCCGTAAGTTGAGTGAGTACGAGCCTTATAGTGGAAACCGGTTAGCTGAAGTGGGTACTTCTCTGCGAGTGGATCGTTATGACCTTCAAAAGAGTCCGCGTAAATCGGAAGTGGGTGAATCACTTCATCTTCTTTCAGCTTCCAAGTCTTCGCGATATCAGCTAACTGCTCAGAATAGATCTCGATCTTGCCACTTGGTGTTGTCAGTGGGTTCGCTTCTGGATCGTTACGGAAGTCTTCGTAAGCGATGTAGTGGTGGTCGTAGCTACGCTTGTAGATACCCAGCTCTTTCATCTCTTCGAAGGTTGGAAGTGTTGGGTCGTTCTTACGAGTTTCAGCGTAAAGGTGTTCAACCCATTGCTCTTGTGTACGACCTTCAGTGAACTCTTTTTCCACACCCATGCGCTTCGCCAATTGAGAGCACATTTCATAGATAGATTTCGCTTCGAATTGAGGCTCGATCGCTTTCTGCGCGAAGATGAAGTAAGGCATGTTCGCTGCTTTACCATCCATACACCAGTCGTCTTGCTCTGATGTTGTTAAATCAGGCAAGATGATGTCAGCGTATTTCGCAGAAGACGTCATGTGGTTATCGACCACAACAATCATTTCACACGCACTTTCATCTTGAAGAATAGCGTGAGTTTTATTGATGTCTGAGTGCTGATTAATAAGACAGTTACCCGCGTAGTTCCAGATCATCTTGATTGGATTTTTAAGGCGCTCTGCACCGCGAACACCATCAGTCACGTCAGTCATTTCATGGTGACGGTAAATAGCGTCAGTCCACATGAACATTGAAATTGAAGTTTCAACTGGATTTGGCACTGTAGGGAAGCGAACAAAAGGAATGTTGATGTCGCTTTCACGAGCACCTGTAGAACCTCCTGATACACCAACAGAACCTGTTAGCAGCGACAGCATTGCGATTGCACGACAAGCTAGCTCACCGTTTGCAGTGCGTTGTAAGCCCCAACCTTGATGGATTGCACATGGTTTTGCAGTGCCCATTTCACGACCAAGCTTAACGATGGTATCAACTGGAATACCCGTGATCTTAGAAGCCCATTCAGGTGTTTTCACTACGCCATCTTCACCTAAACCTAGGATGTAAGATTTGTAGTCGCTGTTCTTAGGCGCTGATGCAGGTAATGTCTTCTCATCGTAACCGACACAGTATTTGTCTAGGAACGGTTGATCGACAAGGTCTTCTGTAATCATCACATGCGCAAGGCCTGCAACCAATGCAGCATCAGTAGATGGACGAATTGGGATCCATTGATCTTCGCGGCCGCCAGCAGTATCGGTGTAACGAGGGTCAATGATGATCGTTCTTGCGTTCGACTTGTTTTTGCTTTCTACATAGTGGTGGATCAGACCGCCGCCAGACATACGGGTCTCGGCAGGGTTATTACCAAACTGAACATTAAGTTTCGTGTTCTCTAAGTCAGAGAAAGAGTTGTTGTTTGCCCAACCACCGTAGGTGTAGCTCAAGCCTTTCGCAATTTGCGCCGTTGAGTAGTCTCCGTAATGGTTGAGGTAACCACCACTTAGGTTCATGAGACGGGCAATCAGCGTTTGTGCTGGTGGCCAAGACTTAGTCACCGTGCCGCCAAGCGTGCCTGTACCGTAGTTTAGGTAGATGGTGTCGTTACCATAGTCTTTGATAAGGCGTTGCATGGTGCCAGCAACTTCATCGTAAGCTTCTTCCCAGCTAATGCGTTTGAATTTACCTTCACCACGTTTACCAACACGTTTCATTGGGTATTTCAGGCGATCTGGGTTGTAAACACGGCGGCGCATAGAGCGACCACGTAGACAAGCACGAACTTGGTGATGACCGTATTCGTCAGTACCAGTGTTGTCGGTTTCTACGTATTTGATTTCGCCGTTTTGCACATGCATACGTAATGGGCAACGAGATCCACAGTTTACAGTACATGCACTCCATACGATTTTCTCATCCACATTCTCAGCAACAGCAGCCGCTACTGGTTTGGATTTGAAAGGTAAAGCGATACCGCCCGCAAGTGCGGCTGCGCTACCTACCGCAGAAGAAGCTTTCATGAAGCCTCTTCGAGTAAGATTCATTACCCCAGATTCTTTCTTATTCGTCATTCTAAGATGCCTTTTGTTATTGATGGCTAGCACTTTATAGGTAGTTTTGTTTTTGTGTTTTAATTTTTAAATATGGATTGATAGGCATCAAATAAGTGTTGAATTTAAACCTTATGAATTAAATGTATAAATTAGATCAAAGAATGAAATGGATTAATTAATATAATTATCGTTAAAACCAATTACGGTATAAATAATAATGATTATCGATACGCACAAATTATTGGGTTCGCTATTTTATCAAGCGACAAGTAAAGAACTGTTGATCACCATTGTCGAAGCTTTGGTGGAGAGTGAAGTACTATCAGAAGAATGTTTACTGGCACTGAAAAGTGAGCAGGAAGATGAGCTAGTTGTAGAGTTTAGCCGCCTGTTTGAAGGCGTTGGCGACATGCCTGCGCCACCTTGGGGTTCGGTATATTTAGATAAAGACCGCGTTGTGTTTGGCGCATCGACTGTAGAATATCGCAAGTTCTTGGAATTGAATCAGATACAGTTAGACACTGGATTAAGAGAGCCAGAGGATCAATTTGGTTTAATGCTATTCGCCCATGCGTATTTGTTAGAAAATAATAATATTGATTCAGCGTGTGAATTGTTAGGATCCCATTTATTAACTTGGTCTCCTGTTTATTTAGAAAGATTAAATACAGCATCAGAACTATCTTTTTATAAGAAGCTATCAACTGATGTAATAGACTGGCTTAAATACCTAACATCTGAATATAAAATAAACGTTGTTCCTAAAACGTTATATATCGACTAATGCCTGAACAAATAAATTCAAATAGACGTGGCTTCTTAACTCGACTTTCCAAACCGGTTACAGCTGCAGTGAACTATGAAGAGAAGTCACAGCGCTTGTATGCAAGGCCACCAAGAGCGGTCGATGAGGTGCTGTTTGAGCGTCTCTGTGACGGTTGTGGTTTATGCGAACAAGCGTGTCCAAATAGTGTTATTGAGATGCTAGAGGGCAGTGCGCTGCTGAATTTGGATTACAACAGTTGTTCGCTGTGTGATAAGTGCAGTGGAGTGTGCCCGACTGGCGCACTTCATCCAACGGTCACGCCTTATATCGACTTCAAGCCTAGCTTTGCTGATAGCTGTAACAATTACATGCAAATGGATTGTAATACGTGCCAAACCGCTTGTTCAGCAAGTGCGATTCAAATCGAAGCTGGGGAGTTGCCTACTTTAGATAAAGACAAGTGTAATGGCTGTGGAGAGTGTCGAAGCGCTTGTTACATTGGCTCAGTGACTTTGAACCTTATTCGGCAGTAAACGTCAGGTTTCGCGAGATGGAAGCCACAAGGATGACTTTGGTTTGGTGATAGGCGAGTCGTATCAAATACCTAAAGACATAAATAGAAAAAGGGTCCGCATTCCAAGAGAAGGCGGACCCTTTTTAGTTCTTATATTCTTTAAATAAGAAGAACTTAAATCAATAATGCGGTAAATAAAAACAGCTTATGCGCGTTTCTGTTTACTTCTGTGAATCACGTTACTCAGCGATAAATCGGTTTTTGCTTTGCAGATGCATGGCAAAATTTCATCGCCTTGTGTGTAAGCCATAGCAAAACCAACGTACTCAACTTCACCCGAATCCAACGTACAGCGGCAAGCGCCACAGTGCCCATCTCGGCAGTTGTATTCTGGTTCTAAGCCCGCTTGTTCCATCGTTTCCAATAGAGTATTCGACGGGTTAGATTCAATCGAAGTCAGCTTGTTGATTTTGATTGTTGGCATTACAGCTCAAATCCTTCAAAGTCGTCAGCTTTTACTTCGTTGTCGATTTGGCCAACTAGGTAAGAACTGATTTCAGCTTCTTGTGGAGCAACTTGAACGTTATCTGAAGACAACCAAGCGTTGATCCATGGAATTGGGTTCGATGTTGCTTCTGGGTAAGCGGTACCTAGACCAACAGCCTGCATACGGATGTTCGTAATGTATTCAACGTATTGGCAAAGAATATCTTTGTTTAGGCCAATCATAGAGCCATCTTTGAATAGGTATTCTGCCCACTCTTTCTCTTGCTCAGCCGCTTCTTTGAATAGGTCGAAACACTCTTGCTTACACTCTTCTGCGATCTGCATGAATTCGAAGTCATCTTGGCCATTACGCAGCAAGTTGATCATGTGCTGTGTGCCAGTAAGGTGAAGTGCTTCATCGCGAGCGATTAGCTTGATGATCTTCGCGTTACCTTCCATCAGCTCACGCTCAGCGAATGCGAATGAACATGCAAAACTTACGTAGAAACGAATCGCTTCCAGTGCGTTTACAGACATTAGACATACGTAAAGCTTCTTCTTCAGGTCGTGAAGTGAAATCTTAACGTCTTCGCCGTTGATGTTGTGGTTACCTTCGCCGTAGCGGTGGTAGTCAGCAGTCAGCTTGATTAGGTCGTCGTAGTAAAACGCGATGTCTTTCGCACGTTTCAGGATCTCTTCGTTTTCAACGATATCGTCAAATACTACGCCTGGATCATTCACGATGTTACGGATGATGTGCGTGTATGAACGAGAGTGAATCGTTTCAGAGAATGACCATGTCTCAATCCAAGTTTCAACTTCTGGCAGTGATACCAAAGGAAGTAGGGCAACGTTAGGGCTGCGGCCTTGGATTGAATCTAGAAGTGTTTGGTACTTCAGGTTAGAGATGAAGATGTGCTTTTCATGCTCAGGAAGCTTGTTGTAGTCGATACGGTCGCTAGACACGTCTACTTCTTCTGGACGCCAGAAGAAAGAAAGTTGCTTCTCGATCAATTTTTCGAAGATTTCGAATTTTTGTTGGTCGTAACGTGCCACGTTTACCGACTGACCTAAGAACATTGGTTCTTTTAGTTGGTCATTTTTTTGTTGAGAAAAAGTACTGTAAGCCATAAATGCCTCAAATCTTTTAAAGATCCGCAATAAAACGGACCCTGTTAATGCTTTAAACCCAGAGAAGATAACTTCTCTGGGGTCTTAATGTTTATTGCGGTTTAGATCTTACAACCGCCGCCTTCACAATCTTCTTCCGGTACTTGAACTGCATCGCCTTGGTCGTCTTTAGCACCATCACGCGTGTTATGGTAGTAAAGTGTCTTAACACCGTACTTGTACGCTGTTAGCAAGTCTTTAAGCAGTTGCTTCATTGGTACTTTACCGCTGTCGTAAACACTTGGATCATAGTTAGTGTTTGCAGAGATAGCTTGGTCAACGAATTTTTGCATGATACCTACTAAGTGCAGGTAACCATCGTTAGTGCCAATGTTCCAAAGTAGCTCGTAGTTCTCTTTAAGATTTAGGAAATCAGGAACAACCTGCTTCAGGATGCCGTCTTTCGACGCTTTAACTGATACATAACCACGTGGTGGCTCGATACCATTAGTCGCGTTCGAGATTTGAGACGAAGTCTCAGAAGGCATAAGCGCTGTCAGTGTAGAGTTGCGAAGACCGTGCTCCATGATCTCTTCACGTAGCGTGTCCCAATCATAGTGCAGTGGCTCTTCACATACTAAGTCGATATCTTTTTTGTAAGTATCGATTGGCAGTAGGCCTTTCGCGTAGTTGGTCTCGTGGAAAGATGGGCAACGACCTTGCTCTTTCGCTAGGTCAACAGACGCTTTTAGCAAGTGGTATTGAATTGCTTCAAAAGTACGGTGAGTCAGGGCATTTGCACTGCCATCAGAGTACTTAACACCATTCTTCGCTAGGTAGTATGCGTAGTTGATTACACCTACACCTAGAGTACGACGGTTCATTGTCGACTTACGAGCTGCTGGAAGCGGGTAGTCTTGGTAATCAAGTAGTGCATCAAGTGCACGAACAACCAGTTCAGAAAGTTCAGCTAAGTCGTCTAGCTCGTTGATTGCGCCTAGGTTGAACGCAGACAGTGTGCATAGTGCAATCTCACCTTCGTCATCTTCTACGTTAGAAAGCGGCTTAGTTGGTAGTGCGATCTCTAGACATAGGTTCGATTGACGAACAGGTGCTACTTCAGAATCAAACGGGCTGTGTGTATTACAGTGGTCAACGTTCTGAATGTAGATACGACCAGTAGAAGCACGCTCTTGCATTAGCAGAGAGAAAAGCTCAACGGCTTTAACAGTCTCACGCTTCACTGAAGGATCGTTTTCGTACTTCACGTAAAGTGCTTCAAAACGCTCTTGGTTTTCGAAGAACGCGTCGTAAAGGCCAGGTACGTCAGAAGGTGAGAACAAGCTGATGTTGCCACCTTGAACAAGACGAGAGTACATAAGCTTATTCAGCTGTACGCCGTAATCCATGTGACGAACACGGTTCTCTTCAACGCCGCGGTTGTTTTTCAGTACTAATAGAGACTGAACTTCACCGTGCCATAGTGGGTAGAACACCGTTGCTGCACCGCCACGAACACCACCTTGAGAACAACATTTAACAGCTGTTTGGAAGTATTTGTAGAAAGGGATACAGCCAGTATGGAACGCTTCGCCATTACGGATTTCAGAACCAAGCGCACGAATACGACCTGCGTTGATACCAATACCAGCACGTTGAGATACGTAACGAACAATTGAGCTTGCTGTTGCGTTGATTGAATCAAGGCTGTCACCACACTCAATCAGTACACATGAACTGAATTGACGAGTAGGCGTACGTACACCAGACATAATTGGTGTAGGTAGAGAAATCTTAAACGTAGACGAGGCGTCGTAAAAACGTTTGATGTAGTCAAGACGAGTCGATTTCGGGTATTTACCGAATAAACACGCAGCAACTAAAATGTAAAGGAACTGAGCACTCTCATAGATTTCTTTTGTTACACGGTTCTGTACGAAGTATTTACCTTCAAGCTGCTTAACCGCCGCGTAAGAAAAGTTTAAGTCACGCTTGTGGTCGATGTACGCGTCAAGCTCTTCGAATTCAGCTTTCGTGTAGTCTTCCATTAGGTGGCTATCGTATTTACCCATATCAACCAGTTTTGCAACGTGGTCATAAAGTGCAGGCGGCTCGTATTCACCGTACGCTTTTTTACGTAGGTGGAAGACAGACAGACGTGCTGCTAGATATTGGTAATCAGGAGTCTCTTCAGAGATTAAATCCGCTGCTGACTTGATGATTGTCTCATGAATGTCAGTCGTGGTGATGCCATCGTAAAACTGAATGTGAGCTTTCAATTCTACTTGTGATACAGAAACATTGTGCAAGCCTTCAGCTGCCCATGTAATCACGCGATGGATTTTCTCTAAATCGATGGTTTCTTTACGTCCGTTACGCTTAGTAACAGTAAGTTGTTGGTTCATTCTGCTTAATTTCCCTAACAAAACTGAACAAGGCCGTGTTTTTGTGTGTTTCTGTGTAATTTTTGTAAATTACGTTTCGGCTTTGTGATCTTGGTCTACCCATATATTGTAGCTCAAACACTACATGTAGGGGTTATTTGTTTGTTGGGTTACAAGATAGTGCTACAACTGATATTTTTCAAGGTAAAGAAATGGGAGTACTTGTGGATAAGTGGTGAATTGAAAAAAAACTGTAAGTGACCACTAACTGATGAAGATAGATGTGACTTGATTGTATAAAAGTCGGCTTTTAATGATGCTTTATTTTTGCACGCTCATAAAAAAAAATCCCTTGATCTTTGAGCAAAACAGGCGATGGATTTTGGGTGATTAAATTTAAAACGAGGTGCTCAAAATGGAAGCTAGCGCACGAAATTTAGACTGAAAAAAGTCGCAAACTTATGTTAATTGCAACTCTTTTCATTCGTCATTTTTACAAAATATTTTACGGTGGGGCTACCGATATCTTTTAGCCTAAGTTTTGAGTGTGGACGATGTAATTCACATCGACATTCGACCCTAAACGATACGTATCTGTTAGTGGGTTGTAATGCAGCCCAGTAATGCCTAATTCTTGCAGAGGCGTATTGTCAATCATCTTGATGAGTTCAGCTGGTCGAATGAACTTTTCGTGGTCGTGAGTACCTTCTGGCACAATCTTAAGTAGCTTCTCTGCACCAACAATAGCGAAAAGGTAAGACTTAAAGTTACGGTTCAATGTCGAGAAGAACACATGGCCACCCGGTTTAACTAACTTTGAACAAGCCGAGATAACCGATTGTGGGTCAGGAACGTGCTCTAGCATTTCCATGCAAGTCACCACATCATAAGATTGCGGGTTTTGCTCGGCATGGTCTTCAATGGTGCTTTGGATGTAATCGAGCTTGGTGCCGGTTTCTAATGCGTGTAGGCGAGCGACTTCTAGTGGTTCTTTACCCATATCTAGGCCTGTGACTCTCGCACCCTCTACAGCCATGCTTTCAGCCAGAATACCGCCGCCGCAGCCGACATCGAGAACTTTCTTGCCAAAAAGGCCTTCGGTTTTCTCTAGCACGTAATTTAAGCGCAGCGGATTGATTTGATGTAGTGGCTTAAACTCGCCTTCTAGATCCCACCAGCGCGACGCCATGTCTTCGAATTTTTTGATTTCTGCTGGGTCTACGTTTTGTGATTTAGTCATAATCGGCATTTCCAAGTTAAATAATGCATCCATGAAATTGCAGGCATTATAACTTGCCTTTTCCTGCTGACCAGAAGATCTACAATTTTGCTAGTTTATTGGGTGTAAAGTGACCATGTTTCAGCAAGATATGACGCTGAGGTGCAATTTCTCATCAATAGATTGGCTACAAGGGTCACAAGATGGTAAAAGGAGAGGGAAAGTGATGCCTCCGTAGGTAAATTTGTGTTATATTTTTCGGTCTTATACGTATTCAAAAATACGATCTGACTATAGAGGGAAAATGGCTCTATGAGCGATCTAGCGAAAGAGATCACGCCCGTAAATATTGAAGATGAGCTTAGAGGTTCATACCTAGACTACGCGATGTCCGTCATCGTTGGTCGTGCCCTTCCAGATGTGCGTGATGGCCTAAAACCAGTACACCGCCGCGTTTTGTTCGCGATGAATGTACTAGGTAATGATTGGAACAAAGCATATAAAAAGTCTGCTCGTGTAGTAGGCGATGTAATCGGTAAATATCACCCACACGGTGATAGTGCGGTATACGAGTCAATTGTTCGTATGGCTCAGCCGTTTTCACTACGCTATATGTTAGTCGATGGCCAAGGTAACTTTGGTTCGGTTGACGGCGATTCAGCTGCGGCAATGCGTTATACCGAAGTTCGTATGTCAAAAATAGCTGGTGAGCTATTAACGGATCTTGATAAAGATACGGTTGACTTCGTTCCTAACTATGATGGAACCGAGCAAATACCAGCAGTTTTACCAACAAAAATACCAAACCTATTGGTTAACGGTGCTTCTGGTATCGCAGTAGGTATGGCTACCAACATCCCGCCACATAACCTTGGCGAAGTTGTTGATGGCTGTTTAGCTTTTATCAATAATGAAGACATCACTATTGATGAGCTAATGGACTACATCCCTGGTCCAGACTTCCCGACAGCAGCATTAATCAGTGGCCGTAAGGGCATTGTTGATGCATATAAGACTGGTCGTGGCAAAGTTTACATGCGCTCGCGCGCGAACATTGAAATGGAAAAGAACGGTAAAGAAACAATTATCGTTACTGAAATTCCATATCAAGTGAACAAAGCTCGTCTGATCGAGAAGATTGCAGAACTTGTAAAAGACAAGAAAGTTGAAGGCATCAGTGCACTGCGTGACGAATCTGATAAAGATGGTATGCGTATTGTTATTGAATGTAAGCGTGACGCTGTCGGTGAAGTTGTACTAAACAACCTTTACTCACAAACTCAACTGCAAACAACTTTCGGCATCAACATGGTTGCTCTGAACAACGGCCAGCCACAACTTTTCAACATTAAAGATATGTTGAAGTGTTTTGTTGATCACCGTCGTGAAGTTGTGACACGTCGTACTATCTTCGAATTGAAGAAAGCGCGCGATCGTGCACATATCTTGGAAGCTCTATCTTTAGCGCTTGCAAACATTGATGAAATCATTGAACTGATCAAGAACGCACCAACACCAGCAGAAGCTAAAGTTGGTCTAGTGTCTCGTGGTTGGGATCTTGGTAACGTTGCATCAATGCTTGAACGTGCCGGTACTGATGCAGCTCGTCCAGATTGGCTTGAAGACCAATACGGTATCCGTGATGGTCAATACTTCCTAACGGAAACTCAAGCGCAAGCTATTCTAGAACTTCGTCTTCACCGCCTAACTGGCCTTGAGCACGAGAAGATTCTAGACGAATACAAAGCACTTCTAGAAGAGATCGCTGAGCTAATGCATATTCTTGCAAGCACTGAGCGTTTGATGGAAGTGATCCGTGAAGAACTTGAAGCGGTACGTGATATCTATGGCGACGAGCGTCGTACAGAAATCACAGCAGCGGTTCATGACATCGACATGGAAGAGCTAATTGCTCAAGAAGACGTTGTAGTAACGCTTTCTAACGCAGGTTACGTTAAGTACCAAATCCTAAGCGACTACGAAGCTCAGCGTCGTGGTGGTAAAGGTAAGAGTGCAACTAAGATGAAAGATGAGGATTACATTGAGCGTCTGCTTGTTGCTAATACTCACGATAACATCTTATGTTTCTCTACTCGTGGTAAAACGTACCGCTTGAAAGTTTACCAACTGCCTCAAGCAAGCCGCACCGCTCGTGGTAAGCCTATCGTTAACATTCTTCCTCTAGAAGAAGGTGAGCGTATTACGGCTATCCTGCCTGTTTCTGAGTTCTCTAACGAGAAATTCATCTTCATGGCAACAGGCGACGGTACCGTTAAGAAGACATCACTGGATCAATTCGCAAACGTACGTGCTAACGGCCTAATCGCAGTTAACCTACGTGACGATGATTCACTGATTGGCGTTGATATTACTGACGGTAATAGCGACATCATGCTGTTCTCGAAGTCGGGCAAAGTTGTTCGCTTTAACGAGGACAAAGTACGTCCAATGGGTCGTACTGCCTCTGGTGTTCGTGGTATGAAGCTTTCAGAAGACGATCAAGTGGTTTCACTGATTGTTCCTTCAAACGAAGGCGATATCCTAACTGTGACTCAAAACGGTTACGGTAAGCGTACTGAGCTAGCTGAATACCCAACGAAAGGCCGTGCAACGCAAGGTGTAGTATCTATCAAAGTCTCTGATCGTAATGGCCCAGTAGTTGGTGCTGTTCAGGTTGAAGAAGGCGATGAAATGATGATGATCACCGACGCAGGTACACTAGTACGTACTCGCGTAGCGGAAGTAAGCCAGGTTGGTCGTAACACTCAAGGTGTAACACTGATTCGTACTGCTGAAGACGAGAATGTTGTAGGTCTACAACGTATCGACGAAGTAGAAGAAGCGGAGATTGTTGAAGGCGAAGAAACTGAAGAAGCAAATGCTGACGCAGTAAATGCTGAAACGGCTGTTGTTTCTGAATCAAGTGAAGAGCAAGCATCAGATGCTTCTGACTCTGAAAGTGATAGCGAGCAAGACACTGAGTAATCTCGATTACGTTAAGTAATTAAGCTTACCAATGAAAAAACCGAGCCTAAGTGCTCGGTTTTTTATTGCCTGTCATTTCACTCTTTTTCTCTTCTCTTCTCATTTGGTTTATGGCTTATGGCTTAGGTCTCAGCACCAACCTTAACCCGTCGCTTTATGCGAAAGTTTGAGCACTAAATCTCGAACGCTAAACTTTGATCAATAACGAGGCAGGGCGAAAACGATAGAGTAGGGATAGATCTAAATAAAAGGGATGTGGAATGGATATCTGGTTGTTGGTTGCGTTGATACTAATGAGCCTGTTTTTGATTGTGATCGTTATTGCCGCGAACAACAATGGCAGTCATCTAAAAGGCAATGTGATGATTTCATTTACTGCTGTGGCTTTAAGCGTGCTTGTCTGGTCTCAATTGAAACAAGAGTTACCTCAACTGCCTTTGGATGATAACAATAACTACACGGCAACAGATTTCGAAGATGAGCTTCAGCAGAGCCTTGAGCAAGACCCGAATCAATCTGACTTGTGGTTTAAGCTTGGTGGCGTGTACATGCAGAAAGCGGAGTTTGATGCAGCGTTTACCTGCTATGATTATGCTATTCGCTTAGACCCTCAAGCACCTTCTGGCCTCTATGCTGCCAAAGCAACTGCACTTTATTATCTTAGTTCTCAAGCCATGAGTGATAATGTTAATGCGTTGTTGGAGCACTCAATGCAGCTTGATCCCAATGATCGTACGGCATTGATGTTGATTGCGACCGATCACTTCATCAGCATGCGCTATCAACAAGCGATCGATGCGTGGACTCAAATCTTAGATTCCAATCAGAAGGGCATTGATCGTGTCTCTATAATCCATTCGATCAACCAAGCCAAACAGATGATCCGTTAAGCCTGGCTAATTGCTAAAGAGGCGATCTTACTTAAGAGCTCATCTCTAAGACTATTGGTTTTCCTGCATTTCGATTAAGCCACCTGCGTTATGGATTTGAGTAAACCCTTGAGCGCGCAAGAATTGATAAGCTTGCCCTGAACGATTGCCACTGCGGCAATACAACACGATGGGTTGGTCTTTATCTATCTTAGCAAAGTGAGTAGCCACTTCAGAAAGAGGGTAGTTGATGGCGTTGTCTAGATGCCCTTGTTCGAACTCTGCAGGTGTTCTGACATCAACGACTAATGCGCCTTTCTCTATTAACTCCCACCCTGTCTCAGCACGCTCAGAGGCATGAACGCTTGAACTGAGTAGTGCAATATATAATGCCGTAAGCGAAAGTAAGATTTTCATTGTTTAATCCTTTAATTGGCGAGTGGATCTGGGTATCGATAGTGATGTGTATTCCCCCAAAACCTAAAAAACCAGCCACACAACAATAGTGTGACTGGTTTTTACTTAATGGTCTAATTGAAGAAACTAGTATTCGTAGTTGGCTTCACGCTTTTCAGCTTGCTCTTCCCATTTAGGAACAACCGTGTCTAAGAAGTGTTGTTTCTCAGCGTTCATCTTATCCATGTCCATTCCAAGCGCTTTTTGAGCCGCTTCTTTTGTCGAGATATCTGGAATCTCGATTGGATCGGTGATGCCTTTCTTCGCCAGTAGACGAACAATCTTAGTACGAGCATCCGCGGCGCGGTCAACAGCAGTACCTAGCACTTCTAGAGCGATTTCAGGTGCGTGCATGTGAATACCGTGAGACGCGATAGCGTAGTCCCAACGCCATTGAGCGTGACGGATATCCAGTAGGATAGGTTCCATCTCTTGCTCTGTCGCACCCGCTTCCCATGCTGCGCCTGCTTCAAAGTGAGCAGCAACGATTTGTTTCTCAGCAGTCAGCTTCATGTTCAGCACTTGTGCTTTACGGCTTGAAACGATGTTACGCATGGTTTCTTTAGTTTGAGTGTGACAGTTTGCACACGTATCTTCGAAGCGGTCGAATGGGTTACCCACTTTATGGTCGGTATAAACGGTGCCATCTTCTTTGGTCACTTTCGGCATATGACAGTCAGCACAAACGACTTTGTTCTTACCGTGGATGCCTTCGCGCCATGTTTCGAAACCTGGGTGCTGTGCTTTCAACATTGGTGCTTTCGATACTTTATGCGTCCAATCTTTAAAGTTGATTGCATCATAGTAACGTTCCATGTCGCCAACGGTTGTACCTTGGTCCCAAGGGAATTTCACACCTTTGGTTGGCCCTGTGAAGTAGTATTCCACGTGACACTGAGCACAAACAGAAGCTTGTTGATCTAAACGGCTTTGCTCATCAAACTTTTTACCAATTGTTTCAAATGCACGTTCAACGTATGGGCGAGTAACTTTAAGTGCCGGTTCGCCATTTTTGAACCCTTCACTTTTGGTATCGTGACAATCAGAACAACCGATAGGGTTAATAATTTCATTACCTAAACGTGCCCATTTGCCTTCAAAGTAACCATCTTCACCACGTTCTTCTATAGTACGAGCGACATCAGGGCTTTTACAGCTCCAACATGCCATAGGCATCGGGCCTGAGTTTTCGTCCGTTGGGCCACCAGTACGAAGTGTTTGTCTTACATCGTCAATGGCATAAAAGTGGCCGCGTGCTTTGTTGTAGTCTTTTGCGAAGCCGTAGCCAGCCCACATGATGACCATGTTCGGATCTTCTTTTAGTGCGTCTTCAATAACTTCGCTTTCTGAAGTCTGTCTCCATGAATGATATTGATCTGGGTGGTTTTGCTCGAACTGGTCGTTACGAGGGTCGCCAATTTCTTTTTGTTCAGACGCAGCAAAACTGGTCGCGCTTGCTAGTGATGCGCTAACCATTAATAGTGCTGTGACCGAATTACGTATCCAATGCTTTTTCACAGTGATATCTCCAATATACTGATTCTTATACCAAGCGTTGTGAGTTTGCTATTCAAATTAAGAACTGGAGAATTCCTGTTTATATTAATTCATAAACAAACACATTTTGTTACGTGTTGGATATAGCTTGTCTTAGATCAATTAATGGTAGTGACCTCAATCACGTTGAAGTTTATATACCCCTAAAGGGGTATTGGTGGGTAGGGTTATTAAAATTCAATTGAGAATTATTATCATATATAACAATCAATTACCTAAATTGACCATGGTATAAATAGGGTGATTGCGTTCACAGATTAACCCATTCAAATTTCGTATTACCTAATTAGAGGTATATTCTAATTATAGAAAGCGTTGTGGCTTATCCAAAATAAGAATTGATATCATTTAAACGGTAATAATATCGTTTAAGGGTACTTTTGTTTAACCGGAATATTGTTTAGTTGAGAGTTAAATAATTCCGGTATAAGGAAAGGATAAAATGGGCAATATTAAATTGGCCATAGTCATAATGCTTAAATCCCTTCTAGCATTCTGCCTCTATGGTTATTCCATTCATGCTGTTGCTGAGCCTGCTGTTACGCCAGTAGGAGAATCAACAAGACATGAAGTCGAATTATTCCGTGACAAAGACTACAAGTGTGTTCAATGCCATAAAGATTCAAAAGAAACGGTATTGGGTTCACATGGTGAAAGTGCACACGCTTTGCTTGGCCGCGAAGTAAATTGTACCGACTGTCATAGTTCTATTAGCCCCGATCACCGTGAAGGTGCACCTGAAGTGGTGAAGTATCGTGAGGCTCAATCACAACCGGGAACCGAAAAGGTTTTCCTAGACCCTAGCTTAATTTTAGATGCCAATAGTCAATGTATCGATTGTCACAAGCCTGATGATCTGCGTGAAGCGAGTTGGACCCACGATGTTCACGCGCAAAACTTAACGTGTTCAAACTGCCATGATGTTCATGCGACTGAAGCGAAGGTGTTGGGCTTAGATAAAAAGCAAACCATTAAGCTGTGTGTGGATTGCCATTCAGACTTCAACCAGAAGAAAGAAGGGGAGTAATCTATGAGCTGCTCAAGAAGAAACTTTTTAGCGGGCGCGGGTGCCGTTATCTTTACTACTGGCGTTGCAGGAACGGCGGCGGTAACAAGTCGTAAAACATTAGCCAATGTCCAAGAAGATGGTGCTAAACGTTATGGAATGATTCATGACGAAACCGCGTGTATTGGTTGTACTGCTTGTACAGAAGCATGCCGTGAAGTGAACAAAGTACCTGAAGGCGTGTCGCGCTTAGAAATTATTAAGAGCGAACCCCAAGGCGAATATCCAAATGTTGATTACCGTTTTACTCGTAACTCTTGCCAACATTGTGATAACGCTCCATGTGTCATGGTTTGCCCAACAGGTGCTGCCTACAAAGATGAAAAAACGGGCATTGTTGATGTCCACAAAGATAAGTGTGTCGGTTGTGGTTACTGTTTGTTAGCGTGCCCATATCAAGTGCGCTTTTTCCATCCAGAGAACAAATCAGCCGATAAATGTAACTTCTGTCGTGATACCAATCTAGCACAAGGGAAGTTGCCTGCTTGTGTAGAATCTTGCCCAACCAAAGCGCTGATATTCGGCGACTTGAATGACCCTAAGAGTGAGATAAACCAAGTACTTCAATCTGAGGTGGTTTACAGAGATAAAGCCTATCTGGGCACTCAACCAAAACTCTATAAAGTGCCACACCAAAAAGGGGAGATTTGATTATGAGTGCATGGGATACAGCTTTTCAGTCTGGTACGGTGGTATGGGACTGGATTATTGCAATCTATCTATTTCTCGCGGGGATGTCGGCGGGTGCCGTAATGATCTCCATTTATCTTAAGCGCAAGGTTATTGAAGGTGATCCGGCTCATAATGGTGTATTAAAGGCTACGGCTTTTCTTGCTCCGTTTGGGATCATTGCAGGTCTGTTGATCTTAGTTTTCCATCTAACTAAGCCTTTGTCATTTTGGAAGATCATGATCTTTTATAACCCAACGTCTGTGATGTCGATGGGTGTGATCTTATTCCAAGTGTATATGGTGATCTTGTTCCTTTGGATCGGTATTATTTTCCGAGATCAAATTGTCGTGTTCTTGAACGACCAAGCATGGTTGAAAGGGCGCCTCGACTTTGTTGGAAAATGGATAGGTAAGTTAGAGGTGTTTGAGAATGCTCTGGAAATATTCTTAGCGGTTCTCGCATTGATGCTTGCTGCATATACGGGCTTTTTGCTTTCAGCTTTAAATACCTTCCCATTATTGAATAACCCAGTTTTGCCGATTCTATTCTTGTTTTCGAGTCTATCTTCGGGCGCGGCTGCGTGTATTTTGTTTGGTGTATTGGTCTTCAAAGAGTCGCCACACAGTCCGAGTATTTCTTGGATACATGGATTTGAACGTCCGGTTGTGATGTTTGAGCTGTTTGTTCTTATTACTTTCTTTACTGGGCTTATCTTCGCTGGTGGTCAAAGTGAGCAAGCAGTATGGAACGCGATTGGTAGTGGTTTCTGGGCAAGTTGGTTCTGGTATGGCGTGATCGGTGTCGGTATGGTGCTACCATTACTGTTAAATGCCGTTACACCAACCTCAATCCGCCATAGCTCGGTGTATATTTTCTCCGTGACTTCGCTAAGCCTAATGGGCGTATTAATGCTGCGAACTTTTGTCCTGTATGCAGGACAGTTAACGATAGCTTAATTTTGCTCAAGTTTATTAGTGAGCAGGTGTTGGATACTAAACATCTGCTTATTAATGAACATGCTTTTAGTCAACATGAGATGCGTGTTCAAATCGGCTCTGCTCTAGCGGAGCCTTATTGAGGTGATATGGTCGGTTCTTTGGGGCTGTTTAGTTTAGTGTTGGTTGCTGTACTCAGTAGCATTATTGGTGTGCATTCGTTTTATCAAATGCTAAAAAAGCGGGCGCAAAATATAGGTTTAATCCGCAGTTTCTCTCTTTCAGGTGCACTGTTTTCTCTCACTTCTGTCGCGTTGCTTGGCTATGCCTTTGTCAGTGATGACTTCTCTATCCTCTATGTCGCTGAACATTCAAATACTCAACTACCTTCATTTTTTAAGCTTGCAGCCGTATGGGCAGGCCATGAAGGTTCCTTGTTATTTTGGGTACTGACGATCAGCGTCTGGTCTGGCGTTATCGCCTTACAAAAACACTATTCGAATGAATACCAAAGCCGTGTGTTGTGGGTAATGAATCTACTGCTCGCGATATTTGCTTGGTTTACGTTATTTGCATCAAACCCATTTGAAATGAACTCGACGTTGCCGCTAGAAGGGCGTGATCTTAACCCAATGTTGCAAGATGTCGGGCTGATTTTTCACCCTCCATTACTTTACCTTGGTTATGTTGGCTTTTCTGTGGTGTTGGCATTTGCTGTAGCCGCTTTGCTGGTTGATCCCATTGAATTCGATTGGGTTGCTCATTGTCGGAGTTGGTGTTTGGTCGCTTGGATCTTTTTAACCGCAGGGATCATTCTTGGCTCTTGGTGGGCGTATTACGAATTGGGTTGGGGCGGGTGGTGGTTCTGGGATCCTGTTGAAAATGCCAGCTTGTTGCCATGGCTTACTTCAACAGCTTTATTGCACAGCCTAGGCGTTGCTAAGGGCAAGCAACAGCTTCTGAAGTGGTCTCTCAGCCTTGCTTTCATTACATTTTGTTTGAGTATCTTAGGTACCTTTATCGTTCGTTCTGGCGTACTAACGTCGGTGCATGCTTTTGCTGTTGACCCAACCAAAGGTATCGCGCTGCTACTTATATTGGTGTTGGTGCTGGTGAGCTCTTTCTCTCTGCTTATAGTGAGAGGCGAATCTTTTGAATCTAACCCGATTACCAGCTTCGCCAGCAAAAGCTTTTTGAGCTTAGTTGCGGTACTCATCTTTGTACTGGCGACAGCGGTGGTTGTTTTCGGCACTTTTTATCCAATGGTATTCGAGTTACTTGGACTGGGGAACATATCGGTAGGTGCGCCTTACTTTAATCTGTTGATTGCACCTTTGGCTTTGCTTGCGTTGGCCGTCGTCGGCTTAGCCCCTTTGCTGAGTATCAAACCTCAAGCGACTAAAGGTGTTATTTCATCGCTAGCTGTGGCGTCATTGGTACTTGGTTATGCTTGTTATTCTTGGCAAGTAGAACAGGCGCAAGCACAAGTGATGGTGGCTGTTACTTGGGGACTCGCGTTTTGGGTGTTAATGACCCATGTTTATGGCTTAGTGGTGACGCGCAGTTCCAAGTTCCAACGCAAAGTCTGGGTGATGACTTTTGCTCATGTCGGGGTTGCGGTACTCGCCGTAGGTGCTGCAATGAATAGCTATCACTCGTTTGAGCGCAGCTATAAACTAAGCCCTGGCGCACAAGTGGAATTCATGGACTGGACGCTTTCTCATCGCGATACTGAGCTTTATGTCGCCTCAAATTTTACCGCAGAGAAGGCGATACTGAACCTAGATACTGGTGAGAAAAGCTTTTCCATCGCGCCAGAAAGAAGACACTACCAAGTTCGTGTCATGAACATGAGTGAGCCTGCTATGAAGTGGTTCTGGCATGGTGATGTGTATATCACCATGGGCGAGAAAGTAGACTCTACCGCTTATGCGTTTCGAGTGCAGTACAAGGCGTATGCGCGCTGGATCTGGTTTGGTGGGTTGTTCTCCATTCTCGGTGCTTTACTTTCATTGACTCATCGTAAGAAGAAAACCGTTAAGGCGTCACAGTATGCATACCAGCGTTCGTAACAAACTCATCACGTTAATTGTATTGGCATTTGTTGTGGTGTTGGGGTTCGCCTTTGCGCTCAATAATAAGCAACAATCGACGACTGTGTCGGAGCAGAAAAGGGCATTTCCAGAATTCATATCTACTGCGTTAGCGAATAGTGAAGACATCAGCGGCAAACAGGAAATCACGTTGACTGATATCACTCAGCATCCTTACCAATTAGTTAATGTATGGGCTTCGTGGTGCGGCATATGTAAAACTGAGCACGCTTTTTTGCTCAAACTTCACGGCAAAGGTATTCCAATTGTTGGGCTCAATTATCGAGATAATTCCGGGGCAGCAATCAATGTGTTATCGAGCGACGGAAATCCGTACTCGACTGTGATCAGTGATCCTCAAGGTAAGCTAGCGTTAGAGTTGGGTGTAATCGGCACCCCTGAAACGTATCTGGTCGACGCTGACGGCCAAATCATTAAGAAGTTACTGGGCGTGATCAACGAATCCGTGTGGCAAGAAGAACTTGCGATGTATTTTGATGGTGCGAATGGATGATGAAGCCTTTAATACAAGCACTCGTTGTGCTGTCTACGCTTATGGTTATTAGTTTTCCGACTTTGGCAGAAGATCTGTTTACAGCCAGTAACAAGGACACGAGTATTCAAGTTGAACTGTTTGAGTTTGAAAACCCAGAACAGCAGCAGCGCGCTATTACGTTGGCAAAAACGCTACGTTGTCCGCAATGCCAGAATCAAAACCTGATTGAGTCGAACTCCCCGATAGCAAAAGACTTACGCCTCGTTGTATTCAATATGGTAAAAGCAGGAAAGAGTAATAATGAAATTACTCAATATATGACGGAAAGGTTCGGTGAATTTGTGCTCTATAAACCGACAATGAGTGTTTCAAACTTATTACTTTGGTTACTTCCGAGCCTATTATTTCTGCTATTTATATATTTATCAGTAAAAAGTGTTAGAAAGAGCTCATAAAAATTATGTATTACTGTTTACCAATTGACCTGTATTTTGTAACATTAAAGGATTATAAAGGCTAAGCACTGTTATATAAGGATGTATCTGTGGATAACGTAATCTCAAATTTAAAGAAAGAGTTCCATACTCATGTCCGATCTGACAAGTGGGCAGAAAAATACAGTGCAAAGTCGAGCATTTCTACGCTTACTCAAGAAGAGCTAACTGAATTAGAGAACGCTTGGGTTCAACTTATCATCTGGAAGCAAACTCAAGTAAGTTGATCGTTCTGTAAAAAAATCGTAGCTTTAGCCGCAACTGATTAATTTATAACCCCATGTTGGTCATCCCAATGTGGGGTTTTTTGTTACCTGAAAAATAATTGTTATAATATAACAATTAGTGCATGGTCGACCTTGAAAAAAATTGTTAACAGCCTCATAGTGTCTATCATTAGATAGTTAGCTACAAAATATTGCCTAGACGTATAATGTAGTGTTGTTAAATACATCGAATTTTCAAGTGAGTATAGCTATGGCGGAAGTGCGTGCCAGAATAGATTTCAAAGTAGGGGTAACAAGCAGTATCGATGCTGAACTTCTGTCTTTTCATGGATTGAAAACAGACAAAGAGCATGTTGCTGTGATATTTAAATCAGCCGATAAGACACAAGACATACCTCTTGTTCGTATGCACTCTGAGTGCCTTACTGGTGATGTGTTCCATTCCTCTCGCTGTGACTGTGGCGAGCAGCTTGACGAAACCATAAGAATTATGGGTGAGACGGGTGGAGTGATTCTTTACTTACGCCAAGAAGGTCGTGGTATTGGTTTGTATAACAAAATCGATGCATACCGACTGCAAAGCGAAGGTATGAACACTTACGAAGCCAACAACCACCTAGGTTTTGGTGATGATTTGCGTGATTTTACAGAGGCAGCAGAAATGCTTCGTGCTTTGGGAACCACAAAAATTCGCCTAGTGACTAACAACCCAAAAAAAATCAATGAGTTGAAATCTTTTGGTATTGAGATTGAGGAAGTGGTGAACACCTCTGCTCATGTTAAGTCGGGTAATGAAAGCTACCTTAAAGCGAAAGTCTCACACGGTAAGCATAACCTGGATATCTGATTCTCCTCCATTGTTGCGCATAACATAAAAATGTTTAAAGACCTCACAAATGTGAGGTTTTTTTGTATTTATCTTGCAATAAAATTGTAAGTTTGTATTATTCAAATTCGTAGTGCAAATGATAATGGTTTGCACTATTACTACGAATAATACTACGAATAATAATTTAAAGCTCAACAAGGATGCTTCATGACCATTAAATCTTTAGTGACTAAAGCCGTAACTTCGTCACTCATTTTTGCCTCTGCTTCTTCTTTCGCAGCAGTAACTCAAGATCAAGTTGTAGAACATTACGCAGATATTGCTCATGCCGTGTTTGCAGATTCAGTAATTACAGCAAAAGCGTTGAACTCTTCTATTGATACCTTCTTAGCTTCTCCTTCTGCTGGTAACTTTGAACAAGTAAAACAAGCTTGGCTTGAGTCTCGTGTACCTTACCAACAGTCTGAAGTATTCCGCTTTGGTAACGTTGTTGTTGATGATTGGGAAGGCCAATTGAACGCATGGCCACTAGATGAAGGCCTGATCGATTACGTATCTTCTGACTACCAATATGAGCTTGGTAACGAAGGCGCTAGCGCAAACATCGTTGCGAACAAAACTTTCCAAATTGGTCAAACGACAGTAGACGCAACCAATATTACTCCCGAGCTAATTGCAGATCTAAATGAGATCGGCGGTTCTGAAGCGAACGTAGCGTCTGGCTACCACGCGATTGAATTCCTACTTTGGGGCCAAGATTTAAACGGCACAAACAGCGGTGCAGGCGAGCGTGCTTACACTGATTTCGTTGTTGGCGCAGAGTGTACTAATGGCAACTGTGACCGTCGTGGCGCGTACCTGAAAGCATCAGCTGAACTTCTTATCCAAGACCTAGAATGGATGGAAAAGCAGTGGGCTGAAGGCGAGAAAGGCAACTACCGTCAAGAGCTTCTTTCTGATTCTAGCGAAAACGGCCTACGTAAAATGTTATTCGGCATGGGTTCACTGTCTCTAGGTGAACTAGCTGGTGAGCGTATGAAGGTTGCACTAGAAGCAAACTCTACTGAAGACGAGCACGATTGTTTCTCTGATAACACGCACAACTCTCACTACTACAACGAGCAAGGTATCTACAACGTATACACTGGCTTGTACAAGCGTGAAGATGGCTCTCTACTTTCAGGCCCAAGCCTGTTTGACCTAGTTGAACAAAAAGACGAGCAAGCTGCAAAAGAGATTCAAAAGCAGTTTGACCTAGCACGTGCACAAGTTGGTCAACTTGTTGTTTCTGCAGAAAAAAACAACCAGCACTTCGACCAGCTAATTGCTGCTGACAACGCTGCTGGTAATGCACTAGTAAACAAAACAATTGTTGCTCTAGTGTCTCAAACCGCTGCGATTGAGCGTGCTGCTGGTGTTATTGGTATTGATAGCCTTAACCCAGACACGGCTGATCACGAGTTCTAAGAACCTGAGGTTAATACCAATCGTAGTAAATAACTGGTCAGCCTAGCTAGTTAAAACGCTCGATAACTGCGTTGTAATTTTTGATTGTAGAATAACTACTTATCAGAAAATTACGCCTTGTTCTCAAGCCTTTTTCCTGCGCTATTTCTGATCACTTACTTACTGTGATTGGTATAGAACCAATATAAGGGCTCTCATTGAGCCCTTAATTGTTTGCTACTCATGAAAGTTACTCCCACATAAAAACTAAAATCAAAAACACAGCAAGGCAATGTATGAAGTCGTATCTCTCAGCCTCACTATTAACCGCACTGTTTTTCTTATCTCCATTACATGCCCATGAAACTTACTCTGGTGGTAAAACGACTGTGAAGAAAGAGGGAGCGAATGCTTTTTCTCTTCCTGCAGCCAATCTACCAATGAGCAAACGCTTGGATTTCAGTGTTGGTAACAGCTTCTTTAGAAACCCTTGGGTACCTGCACCCTCATCAACCGATGCGCGTGATGGGTTAGGCCCACTATTCAACACCAACGGTTGTCAAAACTGCCATATTAAAGATGGTCGTGGTCATGCGCCTGAAAAAGGCGATGAGAACGCGGTATCCATGTTGGTTCGCTTGAGCATTCCTGCTGAAACGCCAGAGCAGAGACAAGCCTTCATTCGCGATGGTGGTATTCCAGAACCAACTTATGGTGGTCAGCTACAAGATTTCGCGCTTCAAGGCGTGAAACCTGAGGGTAAAGTGAACATCAGCTACACAGATGTTCCGGTTGAATTCAAAGACGGCACCGTCGTCACTTTGCGTAAACCAACCTTAAAGATTACCGAACTTGCTTTCGGCGAAATGCACCCTAAAACAGAATTTTCTGCTCGTGTCGCGCCGCCAATGATTGGTCTCGGTTTACTTGAAAGTATCCCGCAAGAAACGATTCTCGGATTTGCTGAGCAACAACTGGCCGACAAGCAAGGTATCTCAGGTAAAGCCAATCATGTTCTTGATGTTAAAACCAATGAAATGACGCTGGGTCGTTTTGGTTGGAAAGCGGGGCAGCCAAATTTAATGCAGCAAAATGCGGCGGCGTTTAACGGTGATTTGGGATTAACGAGTCGTCTATTTCCAAATGAAAACTGTACATCAGCGCAATCAACGTGTGACGATTTCCCGAATGGCGGCGAGCCAGAAGTCAGCGATAACATTTTAGACTTCGTTGAGTTCTATTCGCAGCATCTAGCGGTACCTATTCGTCGTAACGTTGATAACCCTGCGGTTGTTCAAGGTAAACAACTGTTCAAAGACATTGGTTGCCAAAGTTGTCACCAAGCTGAAATCCGCACAGCAGAGCGAGAAGGTTTACCTGCCTTGTCTAAACAGCTAATTAGCCCATACACAGACATGTTGTTGCATGATATGGGTGAAGGCTTAGCGGATAATCGCCCTGAGTATCTTGCTAACGGTCAAGAGTGGCGCACAACACCTTTATGGGGATTAGGCTATACCAAAGAAGTGAATGGTCACACGTTCTTGCTTCATGATGGTCGTGCTAGAAATGTTATGGAAGCGGTTCTTTGGCACGGTGGTGAAGCAGAAATGGCGAAACAAAACGTTCTGTCTTTGAATGCCACTGAGCGTGAAGCACTACTGGCGTTTTTGAATTCGTTATAGTCGGTCTGAGATTCGGTGGCTCGACTACTGAACTAACCAACAGCACACTACCGCTGAACTTGTAGGAATACGAGGCCAGCGGTCGTTTCGTATTTAACGAACTCATATAATTAAAAGAAAAATTAGGAAGTAAGGTAACAGCATGACACATAAATTTTTGTTAATGCCTTTGTCGGTATTAATCATGGCAGGCTGCCAATCAACGGGTGAGCAAACTGCTTCATCCGAGGTTAACGGTGTGTCTTATCAAGCAGATTCGACTAACCACATCAGCCGTGGTGTCTATCAGCAAGAGTTTGATTCGGCAGTCTTATTCGCCAAGCAAGCCAATGAGCTAGAAGTCTTGATGCAGGGTTACTGCCAAACCAACAGTGTTGAGTTAGATGCTTTGAAAGCTCAGTGGCAGCTAGCTATGAACAGCTGGATGGCACTGCAAGGGCAAGAAAGAGGTCCAACAGCGGCGCTTGAAGAGAGCTGGAATGTTCAATTCTGGCCAGACAAAAAGAACACGACGGGTCTTAAGATGCGTCAGCTAACTCAGCAGAACAAAGCTTGGACTCAAGGCGAAATCGCGCAGCAGAGTGTTACAGTGCAAGGGCTAGGTGCGTTGGAATGGTCGCTTTATGACGAGCAATCGCCACTGCTTCAAGACAAAGCGCTAGGCTGCCAATCATCACAAGCGATTACTGAGAACTTAGCGATTAAGTCTTCTTCGATAGCACAGGCATGGCAAGTTAACCCTTGGTTAGCACTGGACGAGACTCGTTGGGAGTCAGAATACATCGCTTTATTGACCAACCAACTTGATTACAGTATGAAAAAGCTGAGTCGCCCAATGGCTAAAATCGGTCACCCTCGTCCTTACTTCTCTGAATCATGGCGTGCACAAATCTCGATGACTCAACTAAAAGCCAATGTAGCAGCACTTCAGAATTTGTACCTTGCAGATGGTAATGGCCTAGACGGCTTGTTGAGAGAGAAGGGCTTAAACGACCTTGCAGATCGTGTTGCTGACCAGTTCACATTGACGCTAGATACTTGGCCTACAGAATCAAGCTTGTTTGAGTTATTGCAGAGTAAAGAAGGTTACCGAGAGGTGCTGACTCAATACAACAAATTGGAACGTTTGAAGTATCTCATTCATGAAGAAGTGGCGATAGAGCTTGGCGTCGTAATAGGATTTAATGCTACCGATGGTGACTGATAATACACGTAGAGCGTTGCTCAAGGCTGCACTGGGTTGTGCAGCTGTTCCAGTACTCCCATTTGGTTGCGCTAGTCGCTCTAGCTCATCCAGTGAGCCTCAATTAATCGGTTGTGCGCTGAATGGGCGAGGTCAATATTCAGCGGTTGTGGCTGACGAATATGGAATGCCTTTGAACCAGCTGCCGATCCCAGATCGTGGTCATGGCGTCGCGATTTGCCCAACATCATCACATGCGGTGGTATTTGCTCGTCGTCCTGGTGACTATTTTATGGTGTTTGACTATAAAAGCGGTGACCAAATCAAGTTAGTTGTGAAAGGTAAGAACCGTCACTTTTATGGCCATGGCGTTTACTCATTAGATGGCAAGTTACTGTATGCCACTGAAGGGAAAACGGACAGCAGCCAAGGTGTGATTGGCGTTTACGATGTCGCGCAAGGATATCGCAAGGTCGAAGAGTTCACCGGTTTTGGTATTGGACCACATGAAGTGATCATCATGCCGGACGGTAATCTCGCGATCGGTGTCGGTGGCGTTCATACAGATGGTAGAACACCTAAAAACCTTGATTCGATGCAACCGAGTTTGAGCTACGTTTCATCTGAAGGAGTGCTACTTGATCAGGTCGAATTGTTGGATAAGAAGTTAAGCATTCGACACTTAGCCCATGATGGTGCTGAAACCGTGCTTTGTGGTCAGCAGTATCGTGGTGAGCCGGATGAGTATCCTTCACTTTTGGCGATGCATACTAAAGGCGGGCAGTTTGAATTGTTGAATGCGGAACCAGAGCAATGGGCAAGGTTCAATCATTATATCGCGAGTATTGCGGCTTCAGATGATTGGATTATCGCTACCTCACCAAGAGGGAATTGCTACGGCATTTGGTCTAAAGAGACTAAAGAGCTCGTAGAACTCTCAGCGTTATCAGATGCGTCTGGTGCGGTGTTGCTTGATGGTGAGTTTAGATTAAGCTCTGGTGCAGGTAGCGTGGTGAGCCAACGTAAGCCTTATGAGAAATCAGCTCAGCAATCATCGGTCCAGTGGGATAATCATTGGAGTGCAATTTGATTCATAAAACTCCTTAAAAAATAACATGCTTACTCCAATTTCTTTGCCATACTTATGAGATTGTTGGTGTTGGAGTTAAGCATGTTAGCGAAATACTTCTGTGGATTATTGGTTTTAGTGTCTGTGCATGCATGGAGCTATACGAGTTCTGACGAGAGCCGATTTATTCCGGCTGATTCAGAACTCTCTTTCATGCTCATCTATCCCGAGCTAACTCAGAGTATTTACCAAGACTCTTCTTTTCCTATCCTCTGGGATTCGCCAGAGCTTGTTAACGCGTTTGAATTTCAGCTTTCATTGTTAGAACAAGCTCAAATGGCGCCACTTTTTGAGCGACAACTTAACCAAATACGCCAGTATCAATCTAGCGGGCAATGGCAAGAGTTGGATATTCTTTTAACTGACACCTTTATCTATTATCTAAGCTACGTTGAGAATGCGCCCCTAATTGGTAAAGAATGGTATTTTTCAGGTAAGTTACATTCTAAATTGCCTGCGCCTTCACCTCATATTCTGATGAGACTAAAAAGTAGTGTTACCGATGATTATTTGATGGAGATGGTGCTCTCTTATGCACCTCCTGTAGGGGATTTTGACCAATTCAAGGCAACCTATTCAGTGCTAGAAACCGCGTCTAAACTCAATATTGAACGTTATAGACAGAAAGGTTTGAAACGCTTGGGTGACCAGCTTTCAGACAAAACCATTCTTGTCGAACGTATCGCTTTGGTTGGTGTTAATACCTCGATGATCGCGATCGATTTTCCCGAGTTCGATCGAGATCTGCAAACGGCGATTAAATCATTTCAGCGCATGCACGGCCTTACAGACGATGGGATCGTTGGGCCAGACACGATTAAATGGATCAACATGAGCTTTGATGATCGATTGACTTCATTGGCTCTGAATGCCGAGCGTGTTCGTTTGTGGCCAAGAGACAGAGACTCACTCATCGTCGTTAACGTACCTAGCTTTGATATGAAGTATTGGGAAGATGGTGAAGAAGTCTTTGAGTCCAAAGTTGTCGTGGGCAGAAAGTCGCGAAAAACACCGCTTTTAGAGATAAACCTAGATTCGGTCATTCTAAACCCGACTTGGAACGTGCCATGGAAAATCATGGTCAAAGACATCCTGCCTAAGGTAAAAGCGGACGAAAGCTACCTAGAAACACACAACTTCCAAGTGATTGACGGTTGGCGCACTATGGAGACGGTCGACACCACAGAGATCGATTGGCAGACCATTAATTTCAATTCTTTCCCATATCGAATGCGTCAGCAAGCAGGCTCGCGTAATGCATTAGGTTTGTACAAGTTCAATACTCCTAACAAGCGAGCGATCTATCTGCACGATACGCCAAGTAAAGGCCTGTTTAATGACGACTTCCGCGCTTATAGCTCCGGTTGCATACGTGTCGAACATGCAGAGGAATTGGCTGAGTTGTTGTTTGCCACCCAGGTAAGGAAAGTACCGAACCAGAATGATGACCTTGCTCCTAATACTAAAGTTCGCCTCAAGAAGCGAATCCCTGTGCATATCATCTATCAAACCGTGTTGTTTGAAGAAGGCGGCATTCAGTATCGTGGTGACATCTATCAATATGATAAAGAGGGTGGTTAATTATCAGTGAAGCCAATAAGGGTGATCTTGACCAAAAAATGACAACGAAGCTTCTATTGATAAAATTATAATGTGGATCAATAACTAACCGTGCAAAGGTTACAAATACTAACCTTTTGGGCGGTTTTTGTACGTTGACGCAGCAATTTCCATTATGTATCGTGCATTTTTCGTTCGATCTAATTGGTTTTTTTGCTGTATGTCTCAAAGTTTATTTTCACGCCGTCAGTTTCTGACTTACGCTGGTGGTACCGCTGTTGTCGCCTCAATCACTCCTTCTATCGCTTTTGCTTCATACCCTGATCAACCAAGAACGATTAGCATGAACAATCTTCACACTGGTGAACGATTAGAGACCTGTTATTTCGATGGCACTAACTATGTTGGTGATGAAATGGCTCGTTTAAGCAAATTGTGCCGTGATTTCCGCCGCAACGAGATTCATCCAATGGACAAGAACCTGTTTGATCAGATCACACAGATTCAAAATGTTCTGGGTATTCAAAAAGAAGTTCAAATCATCTCTGGTTACCGTTCTCCAGCGACCAATGAAGCATTGCGCTCTAAGTCGAGTGGCGTAGCCAAGAAGAGCTACCACATGTTAGGCAAAGCGATCGATTTCCGTATTGATGGCGTTAACCTAAAAGAATTAAGAGACGTAGCCAAAAGCCTGAATGCGGGTGGTGTCGGTTATTATGCGCGTAGCAACTTTATCCATATTGATACTGGTCCAGTACGCAGTTGGTAACGTTGAGCTGAATTTGCGAGCGAATGCTAGGTACTTGTCAAAGTAGACATCCAATGTCATAGTTTGCCCAAATTTCAGTTTGCCCTCTAAGGTTTGTATATGTCTCTTAAGTATCAAGTTGTCCCTGTTACCTCTTTCTCTCAAAACTGCTCAATTGTGTGGTGTGATGAGACAATGGAAGGCATCGTTGTCGATCCGGGCGGTGATGTTCAGCAACTGGCTGCTATCATCGAAGAGTTAGGTGTTAAAGTGGTGAACTTGGTATTGACTCACGGTCACCTAGACCATGTGGGCGGAACAGTACCACTTGCTGAAATCTTGAACGTGAACATTGTTGGCCCACATAAGGCAGACAACTTTTGGCTTCAAGGTTTAGAGAATCAAAGCCAGATGTTTGGTTTCCCACTGTGCAAAGCTTTTGAACCAAACATATGGTTAGAAGAGGGCGACAAAGTTACTTTTGGTAACCAAGTGATTGATGTGATTCATACTCCGGGTCATACACCAGGTCACGTCGTACTATTCAGCGAGCAAGCTCGCATGGCGTTTGTTGGTGACGTTTTATTTAATGGTGCTATTGGTCGAACGGATTTCCCACAAGGCGACTTCAACACGCTAATTGCTTCAATCAAGACTAAGCTTTGGCCTCTAGGCAGTGACGTGACATTCGTACCGGGTCATGGTCCTGAGTCTACATTTGGCCGTGAGCGCGCATCAAACCCGTTTGTAGCGGATGAAATGCCTCTGTACTAGGTCTCTGATTTAATAGAAGAACGATTGAAAATGAAGCTTAGCTTTTCTTATGAAAGCTAAGCTTTTTTATGGTTCATCGTGGATTAGCGTGCGAGTTTATTTCTAAACTTGTCTGTTTTTAATCAGAAAAGCGCTCGGCAGCCGCCAAGTAGCGTCGAGCCAGTCCAATAAACTCCTCTCCACTGATATTCAGATCATGGGTTGATATAAAAATATCGTAGCCGTGAAACCCTCTTTGATATTTCATCCTGTTCGCAAGCATCGCCTGTAATCCTGAATAATCCTTAATCAACGCGTTTTGAGTGTTCGATTCATTGGTTGAATCAAGGGCAGTCTGTGGTTGGTAATCACTGACGTTATCGTCGTCGATATTCTCTGACTCTTTATATTGGCTCAATTCAACACAGCCACTCTCGGTACAGCGAGCGTGGTAATGCGATGAGTCGAGCACCATATCTTCAAAGTTTGATTCTTTACCCGCTTGTTTCGCTCCTAGATACAAAAGTGCTCGCTGGCTCAGCAATAATTCGCAGGTTATTTTGGGGCAAATAGAGTCAAGGTAAGGCGAGTAATCTTTCATTTTAATGCCGACCCAAGGGAGAGGTTGATGCCACCCTTCTTGTTCGTAGGTACACATGCCAATCTTTTCAATATTGCTCCACTTTAAAACCCATCCACCTTTATAAAAATGCTGTTGAAAGTGAGTGGGGGTGAGCGTGAACATCACTCTGCTACGAAGCATCAAATAATAGCCTGTGCCCAAAAGCGCGCTAATGCAAAATGCACCCACGATCAGTAATTTTGAGTTATCAATGTATAACGCCATGATAAGGCAAGCGAATCCTAAAATGATGGCGATAATTCGATATGATTGCGTAAATGCAGGCAAAGAGAAATTTGTAAGGTGACGAGTGTCCATAGGCAACACCAAGTTTTCATATTTTTGTCTGGATGGATAACCAGTGTATATGACCCTAAATTGATAAGTCTATGTTTAAATAATAGACGGTAGTAGACAATATCGGTATTTTTCGTCGACTTTCGACGCTTCACTCTACAAATAGCTCCCGTTTTTTGGTATAAATCGCGCTTCAAATTTTCACCACTGCGAAAAGAGCAGTGAACTGGAGAAATATTCAATGAGACTTGCTCATAAGCGTAAGGTGCAGGCTAAACTGCAGAAACGCACTAAAGCGGCTGTAGTTAAAGCAGTGGCAACGCCGAAAAAAGCGAAGCCTGTCGCAGAGAAAGTTGTAGCAGAAAAAACTGTAGCAGCAAAACCAGCGGTAGAGAAAGCAGTAGCAGCAACGAAAGAAGTTGCAGTAGCACTGACTCCTAAGCAACAACAAGTTCTAGATATCGTTGTTAGCAATGCTGAAGGCATTAACCCTAAAGGTATCGGCCTAGCAGCTGGTCAAGAAGACGCGAAAGCAGCTTCATGGGCAACAGGCGCATTGAAAAAACTTCTTGAAGAAAACCTAGTAGCGAAAGAGCAACTTGCAGGTAACAAGGTTATCTACAAAGCTATCTAATCCCTCGGGATTACATTCGCTTCGTTAAAGTTTTTAAGCCTCGATTATCGAGGCTTTTTTGTATCTGACGGATAATCCCAATCCCAATCCCAATCCCAATCCCAATCCCAATCCCATGCTCATATTCATATTCATATTCATGTTCATGTTCATGTTCAAACCTAACATTCACGCTTAGCCCCAGAAGCTTTATTTCCAATCGGCTGACCCCTTCCGTTTTTCATCTGTGTTTCGCGTGTCCCATGTTTCGAATCAGTAAGCACCAAAGTAGGGCGTCTAATTCTCTGAAACCTTGATTCTTATGGATTAAAAGCACCTGTATGCATATTGAGTGTGTGGTGAAAATAGGGCTTTATCACGAAATGGCAATCAATTGTTAACGGTGTTTAATTATTAATACTTAGGTATTTATCAATAAGCATTCCTCCAGTGAATAAGGTGAGTCCTTTAAAATCGACATTACTTGATGATCTCCTACGTAGTTCTACGTAATCCTTTGGTCTAATACGCAGTTTGTGTGGGTCCGTCGTGCGTGCTCTCCCTGATATCTAGTTGCCTCATCAAGGTGCACTCTTATGTTGAATCATAAAAAATACTCAAAGAAAGAGTGTTAACCCAACAAAAGGACGTGAACATGAGTCTCATTTCTAACTCCCTCACACGAGTTTTTAAAAACGTTGCGGTAACTGCAGCGGCTTGTTTAGCTTTGGTCGCTACCGGTGCAACTGCTGCTGATAAGGTTTATCGCTTGAAGCTTGCTGAAACATGGGGACCAAACTTCCCTGTATTTGGTGACGCGACGAAGAACATGGCTGCGATGGCTGAGAAAATGTCGAATGGTCGACTGCAAATCAGAATCGATTCAGCGAACAAACACAAAGCACCACTTGGCGTTTTTGACATGGTTAAGTCTGGTCAATACGACATGGGTCACTCAGGCTCTTACTACTGGAAAGGTAAAGTTCCAAACACTCTTTACTTCACTTCTATGCCTTTCGGTATGACGCCTGCAGAACAATACGCGTGGTTCTATCACGGTGGTGGTATGGAGTTGATGGAGCAGGTTTACTCTCCACACAACTTGATGTCGTTCCCTGGTGGTAACACGGATATCCAGATGGGCGGTTGGTTTCAAAAAGAGATCAACAGCGTGGAAGACCTACAAGGTCTGAAAATGCGAATCCCAGGCTTTGCTGGTGAGATTCTGGCTGAGCTAGGCGCTAAACCTACCAATATTGCCCCAGGTGAGCTTTACACGTCTTTAGAGCGTCGCACGATCGATGCACTAGAGTGGGTAGGTCCATCACTTGATTTACGAATGGGCTTCCACAAGATCGCGCCGTACTACTACACAGGTTGGCATGAGCCAGGTTCAGAGCTTCAATTCCTAGTGAACAAACGAACTTGGAACAAGCTACCTGAAGACCTACAAGAAATCTTGCGTGTTGCAATGCGTACAGCGGCTTACGACATGTACACACAAGCAACACATGAAAGTGGCAAAAACTGGGTTTCAATGAAAACAGAATACCCAGATGTACAAGTGAAAGATTTCCCGCCAGAGGTTATGTCTGCACTGAAAGAAGCGAACGATCGCTTACTTGCAGCACATGCTGAGAAAGATGCACTGGCAAAAGAGATCCAAGCTTCACAAGCGAGCTACCTAGAGCAAGTGCGCTCATGGACGGATATTTCACACAGAGCTTATTTAAATAGCCAAGCGAAATAGTCGACAGCGATTGACCTAAAAGTTAAATGAACCCAAAGCAGATGCACTGTTATATCACTTGTGCCTAAGGGCTTAAGTATCTAAGTATCTAAGTATCTAAGCAGATAAGCAGATAAGCAGATAAGCAGATAAGCAGCGGGTTCATTTTAACCATAATAATTAAGCAGGATAAATCCTGTAATACGCTCAAGAACCCTTTCTACGTCGTGCGTTTTGTTAGCGCTACTCGTTGTAGCTGCACTAACTCTAATACGCGATGTCTTTTCAAATTCCATGGAGTCGGGAATGCGAAGTCTAATTTATATTGAACGCCTATTTAATCGTATCGGTGATGCACTGGGATGGCTTTCCAGTATGTTGTTTATCCTTCTTGTTGCTAACGTTGTGTATGACGTTGTGATGCGATACGCCTTTAACGATGTGTCTATCGCCTTCCAAGAGATGGAATGGCACCTTTTCTCAGCCGTATTCTTGTTAGGTGTTCCTTACGCCATCAAAGCGGGTGGCCACGTACGAGTTGATGTTTTCTACGAACAACTCAGCTTCAAGGCGCAAGCGATTATTGACCTGATAGGCACCGTTGTCTTCCTGCTTCCTTTCTGTTTGTTGGTTGCTTGGTTTGGAATCGATGTTGCGAAAGAAAGTTATAACCTCGGTGAAACGTCGGGCGATCCCGGAGGCCTTCCTTACCGATGGATCATTAAAGCGATGATTCCACTTTCATTTTTCTTGATGGCACTCAGCGGCGTCGGTTTGATCCTGCACTCGCTCAACAAGATTTTTAATCCGCACCTTATCCATGCAAATAATACTCATACAAACAATAAGTAGAGGCTGAACATGATTGGAATAGTAATGTTTTTCGTAGCCTTGTTTGCACTTTTACTTGGCTTCCCGGTTGCGTTCACCTTTGGTGGTATCGCGTTAATCTTTGGTGTTTGGGCTGAAGGCATCGAAATGTTTGCCTTCATGCCATATCGAATTCAATCGATCATGGAAAATACGGTGCTGATGGCCGTTCCATTGTTCGTTTTCATGGGGCTTGTTCTACAAAAGACCAAGCTTGCTGAGCAGTTACTTGAGTCAATGGGGCGATTGTTTGGTGGTGTTCGAGGTGGTATTGCTATCTCGACCGTGCTGGTGGGCTCGCTGCTTGCCGCATCAACGGGTGTAGTCGGTGCTTCAGTAGTTGCTATGGGACTTATCTCTCTGCCCGTTATGCTCAAGTACAACTACGACAAAGGCTTAGCCTGCGGCACCATCTGTGCGTCTGGTACGTTAGGGCAAATCATTCCGCCATCCATCGTCTTGATTTTATTGGGTGATGTATTGGGTGTACCTGTTGGGGACTTGTTCCAAGCGGCAATTTGGCCGGGTGTGATGCTAGTGGGTGCTTACATTGTCTATATCTTGATATACGCAAAGCTCAACCCTGAATCTGCTCAACCTATTGAACGTGATGACTCTATTAGCCGCAAGCAAGAAGTGTTTAATGCGCTTAAAGCGATTCTTCCCCCATTAGCGCTGATCATTGTTGTACTGGGTTCTATCTTTGCGGGTGTGGCAACGCCAACTGAATCGGCAGCGTTAGGTGGTGCTGGTGCATTGGTTCTTGCACTGTTATACGGTCAGTTTAGTTGGTCGATGGTGTTTGCTGCGTCGAAAGAGACAGTTAAAGTGACCGCGATGGTCTTTGCCATCTTGCTTGGTGCGACGGCATTCTCGATGGCGTTTACTTATACTGGCGGTGATTATCTGGTTGAAGAGTGGATGTTGCAGTTGCCAGGTGAGAAATGGGGCTTCTTGATCATTACTATGTTGGTGATTCTGATTCTTGGTTTCTTCATCGACTTTGTTGAAATTTGTTTCATCATCGTTCCGATCATTGCGCCTGTTGCTGAACTGATGGGCATCAACATGACTTGGTTCGCTATCCTTATCGCGATGAACCTACAAACCTCATTCTTAACGCCGCCGTTTGGCTTCAGCCTGTTCTATCTAAAAGGAGTGGCACCGAAAGGGGTAACAACTAAAGACATCTATCGTGGTGTGATGCCGTTCATTCTGATTCAAATCCTCGTACTTGGATCACTTCTCGCTTTCCCTTCTTTCTATGGAATGTGAGTGAAGCCAAGAATGTGAATGATATGTTTCAACGGTTAACGATAAATTGCTAAAATAAAACGGCTTATTGATGTTCAATAGGCCGTTTTTTGTGAGGAAAAGGAATGCCTCTAAAAGCCAAGCTGATTTTGCTGACGCTGCTCCCGTTGTTGCTAGTAACGGCGAGTATTAGCTGGATCTCGTTACACCAAACCAAGACGTTGGGTGCGAAAGAGGTTGAGATCTTCAGAGACAGCTTAATCAAGTCGCGTGAAAATGCCCTCAAAGACACTGTCGATCTCGCGTTCGACGCCATTGAACACATCTATAACGATCCTGATATCCAAGAGATTCAGGCCAAAAAAGAAGTTCGAACCATATTGTCTAAACTTAGATATGGTTCAGATGGTTATTTCTTCGCATATGATCGACACGGAACCAACTTGGTTCATCCTATCCAACCCGAATTGATTGGGCAAAACCTACTTCATCTGCAAGATGAAGATGGTGACTTTCTGATAGAAGCGCTGCTTAGAGAGGCACAAACTGGAGGAGGGTTTCACCAATATTTGTGGCAGAAGCCGTCAACCGGAGAGGTGGTCTCTAAGCTGAGCTACGCCGCTTGGTTAGAGCGTTGGGATTGGATGATTGGTACGGGTTTGTATATTGAAGACGTGCACCAAGAAGTGGCCTCGATGCAGGCTGCGATCAACAAAAATATTGAAACCACGTTCTTTTCGATTGTTGTGATTCTTAGCGTGACGGTGGCGGTTATCATCGTACTTACTTTGGCCATTAACATGCATGAACATCGAATCGCGGATAACAATTTAAAAGAGCTCGCCCATAAAACGGTGATGTTTCAAGAGGACGAGAAGAAGCATTTAGCACGTGAGTTACATGATGGTATTAATCAATTATTAGTATCGAGTCGTTGTCACTTAGAACTACTCGGCAATAAGCTACAAAGTGAAGACCTCAAAGCGCATTTGAATAAGTCGCAGCATTCATTGATGCGAGCGATCGAAGAGGTGAGGCACATCTCGCATCAACTCCGCCCAAGTTCTTTGGATGATATCGGCTTAGAAGCGGCGTTGTCTTCGTTGTTATTAGATTTTCAGGCGCATTCGGGTATTGAGGTCGAAACTTTGTTTAGTACTCAGCCTGGGAAATTGAAATCAGAGGCAGCGACGACCTTGTATAGAGTCGTACAAGAGTCCCTGAATAACATAGAGAAACACGCACAAGCGACCAAAGTAACGGTTATCGCGCAGCAAATTGGCAACGTATTACAGCTTCTAATCCAAGACAACGGTGTCGGTTTCAATACCTATAAAGCGATGGAAAAACGAGGGATCGGTCTGCGTAACATGAGAGAGCGAGTGGAATTCATTGGTGGTGATTTTGAGCTGATGAGTGAGATTGGCCTTGGAACGGAAATTACAGTGTTACTGACACTAGAGGGATTAATGAATGAGTGAAGTTATTCGAGTTGTGATCGCTGACGATCACCAAGTGGTATTGGATGGCTTTATGGCGAGATTGGAACTCGAGCCAGATATTAGCGTGATAGGTACTGCCAGTAATGGATTAGAGGCGGTAGAGGTCGTGAAATCTTTGCGTCCTGATGTGGTGTTGATGGACATTAGCATGCCTATCATGAACGGCATTGACGCGACTCATCTGATTAAAGAAGAAGACCCTGAAGCGAAGGTGTTGATGCTGACCATGCATAACAACCGTGAATACATCATGAAGGTGATGCAGTCGGGCGCCGTCGGCTATATGTTGAAAGAGATTTCGGCTGAAAAAATGGTACAGGCGATTAAAACGGTCAATCAAGGCTCGACTTATTTCTGTGAAAAAGTGACGCAGAATTTGTTTACTCAGCCGATTACTCCCACGCAATCTGTAAAAAATCCATTGAGCAGACGTGAAGAAGCCGTGTTGAAATTGGTGGCGAAAGGGGAGAGCAGTAAAGAGGTGGCGAAGGCGCTGAATATCAGTTATCGAACCGTCGAAACTCATAGACAAAACATTAAGCATAAGCTGGATATTCACTCTACGGCAGAGCTAGCTAAATATGCTGTTAATTCTGGGCTTGTAGAGTGATTTTACGCTAAATTACATTAAATGTGTAATTTAATTACTAAACTTGCAATTTGCGCCTGATTTTTGGCGGTTTTTTTAGTATTTTTGCGACAGGTTGATATCCTCCTTTTCGAAATTTAAGCGCCGAATGTAATGTTGCAAACTGTGCGCTACAGATTAGAGAGGAAACATGGAGCCTGTAAAAGATAGGTATAGTATTGAAAATACCGATTATACAGTAGGACAAGATAACGTTCAGAAATGGGGGTTTGATGTTCATAACCCAGTATTTGGGATCAGTGCAGGAGCGATCATTGTCTTCTTGCTTGCACTTCTAGTCGCAGACCCAGAAACCGCAAAAGCGGCACTGGATGGAATCAAATGGAAAGTCATCGGTAACTTCGATGGTTTCTTCATGTGGGCAGCCAACATCTTCGTAATTTTCTGTTTTGCCCTCATTGTCTCCCCGTATGGCAAGATACGTATTGGTGGCAATGATGCCAAAGCAGAGCACTCAAACCTATCTTGGATGTCGATGTTATTCGCCGCAGGAATGGGTATTGGCTTGATGTTCTGGGGTGTGGCTGAACCCGTCGCTTACTTTACTGGTTGGTATGAAACACCGCTCGGTGTTGAAGCTTATTCTCCTGAAGCGGCTAAGTTGGCATTAGGTGCAACCATCTACAACTGGGGTCTTCACGGTTGGTCTATTTACGCTGTTGTTGCTCTAGCCCTCGCTTTCTTCACATTCAATAAAGGCTTACCGCTTTCAATTCGCTCAATCTTTTACCCATTACTCGGCGATAGAACTTGGGGTTGGTTTGGTCATGTTGTTGATATCGTTGCGGTATTGGCAACATTATTTGGCCTTGCAACATCACTGGGCCTAGGCGCACAACAAGCGACAAGTGGTATTAACCATGTGTTTGGTACTGATGGTGGTATTGGGATGCAGCTGGTTGTTATCGCAGTGGTTACTTTCTTAGCAACAATGTCAGTAATTCGCGGCATTAACGGTGGCGTAAAGGTTCTGAGTAACATCAATATGTTGGTTGCTTTGGCTTTGCTTATCTTTGTGACGATCGCTGGTGGCATGGCGGGTATTAAAGCTATTCCAACGGCACTAATGGGCTACATTGAAAACTTTATTCCTCTAAGTAATCCTCATGGTCGTGACGATGAAACTTGGATGCAAGGCTGGACGGTATTCTACTGGGCATGGTGGATGTCATGGTCACCATTCGTAGGCATGTTCATCGCTCGTATCTCTAAAGGTCGTACAATTCGTGAATTTATCGTCGCTGTATTGTTCATCCCAACGTCAGTAATCATCATCTGGATGGCTATTTTCGGTGGTATCGCGATTGATCAAGTGGCGAACAAGGTGGGTGAGATTGGCGTTAATGGCCTGCAAGATATTACGCTTTCTCTATTCCACACTTATGATGCGCTACCAATGAGTTCAGTGCTTTCTGTGGTATCGATTGGTTTGATTATGGTGTTCTTCATTACCTCGTCAGATTCAGGCTCGTTAGTTATCGATAGTATTACCTCTGGTGGTAAAGTCGATGCACCGGTGCCACAGCGTGTATTTTGGGCGTTGATGGGCGGTGCGATTGCAGCGGTTCTATTGTGGGTTGGCGGTACGGAATCCATTCAAGCACTGCAAGCTGGAACGGTATCAATGGCGCTACCATTTGCGTTCATATTATTGCTTATGTGCCTAAGCTTATTGCTAGGTTTGCGAACAGAAAATCAATTGGTTAAGCAGCAAAATGCTTTGAGTTAAAAGTATTATTGAAATAACGGCCGACTTGTTCGGCCTTTTTTTCGCCAGTAACTTGGGTAATTACGTAAATATTGGATGAAAACCAATCGAACCGATTCTGGTTTACTGAAAACAATAAGTTAACCTGCTAAACTTCAGACATCCAAGTATTTGAATTATTGTGACAACAGCTTGTATTACTTGGATCGTGTGTTCGAATTTGTGATTCAGTCACAAGTAAGTAAGGGATATTTGGTCAACAGACCCTATTAATATTCCGTAGAGAGGGATAATGACTAAAGGTATAGATAAATACAGTATCGACAGTACGGATTACACTGTCGGTCAAGATAACGTCCAAAAATGGGGTTTTGATGTTCATAACCCAGTATTTGGTATCAGTGCAGGACTTATTGCTTTGTTCCTGATCGGTATTCTTATCACAGATACTGCATCAGCAAAGGCGGCACTCGATGGCGTGAAAGGCCAAATCATCAATTCATTTGATTGGTTGTTCATCTGGTCAGGTAACATTTTTGTTATTTTCTGCTTAGGTTTGATTGTTTCTCCGTATGGTAAAATCCGCCTTGGTGGTGTTGATGCAACTGCGGATTACTCATTCATGTCTTGGCTATCCATGTTGTTCGCAGCAGGTATGGGTATCGGCCTAATGTTCTGGAGTGTGGCGGAACCCGCTGCTTACTTCACGGGTTGGTTTGAAACCCCGTTAGGTGTTGAACCAAACACACCAGAAGCTGCTAAGTTGGCGTTAGGTGCAACCATGTATCACTGGGGCCTACACCCTTGGGCGATTTATGGCGTAGTAGCACTGTCACTTGCGTTTTTCTCTTACAACAAGGGATTGCCTCTTTCTATTCGTTCTATTTTCTACCCAATCTTGGGTGATAGAGCGTGGGGTTGGGCTGGTCACATTGTTGATATTCTGGCGGTTCTTGCAACGCTGTTTGGTTTGGCGACGTCGCTGGGCTTAGGTGCACAACAGGCAGCAAGTGGTATTCAACATGTCTTCGGAATCGAGGCTGGCTTAGGGTTACAAGTTGTTGTTATTACCGTAGTAACGTTATTAGCGGTCGTGTCAGTGCTTCGCGGTATTGATGGCGGTGTTAAAGTTATCAGTAACATCAACATGTTGGTTGCTTTTCTACTGCTCATCTTAGTGGCTCTAATCGGCTATGCGGTGAGTTTAGGTTCTATCCCAACCACCTTTATGGCATACGTTGAAAACATCATTCCTTTGAGTAACCCTCATGGTCGTGAAGATGAAGCGTGGATGCACGGCTGGACGGTATTCTACTGGGCTTGGTGGATTTCATGGTCACCATTCGTAGGTATGTTCATCGCACGTGTCTCTAAAGGCCGTACTGTTCGTGAGTTCATCACAGCTGTTCTGATTGTTCCAACGACTGTTACTATCATTTGGATGTCAGTATTTGGTGGCATGGCGATTGATCAAATCGTAAACAACGTTGGTATTCTTGGTCAAGATGGTCTTACAGACGTATCACTAGCAATGTTCCAAATGTTTGATGCACTGCCGTTTGGTACTCTGCTATCAATCATCGCAGTGATATTGGTTCTCGTGTTCTTCATTACGTCATCTGACTCAGGTTCATTGGTAATCGATAGCATTACCGCGGGTGGTAAAGTTGATACTCCTGTTCCTCAACGTGTTTTCTGGGCTTTCCTTGAAGGCGCGATTGCTGTAGCTCTATTGTGGGTCGGCGGTACTGAAGCAGTACAGGCTCTGCAAGCGGGCGCAATATCGACGGCATTGCCATTCACCATCATTCTATTATTGATGTGTGTGAGTTTGTTAATGGGTATGCGTACAGAAAAGCGCTAAGACCTATGGCTTAATCAGCCGTGTTTTATATGCGGTTGGACGATAAATAATACGAAGGCAGGCGAGGAAACTCTCCTGCCTTTTTTGTGTCTATTTTTCTGTGTGAATGGTTATTTTTATAGTGTGACGATCTGTATATTTCGGTTGAATTACACTCAAAATAGCGCCTTTAATTTGGCGAAAAGCCAAGTAATTGGCATTATCTAAGTCAATGGTTTGCCTAATATTATATTCCGCTATTAAATTATAAAATTGCTCGAATTTAATACTCATATTGGGTAGTATGCGCGGGATTTCCCACCACTCGTGAAGCTTAGAATGAAACTAACACTTAAACAGAAGTTGATAGGTGCAAGCTTATCTGCTGTTGTCGTAATGGCAACGGCGTTGACTTGGTTATCAGCAAACCAATTATTTGAACAGACTCGTAATGGCGTATACCTACGAGCTGAGAGCGTATCTGAAGCAGCATCTGAAGGTATTAAAAACTGGATTGATATCCGCACCGATATCGCATCAGCATTTAATGATTTTTCACGAGAAAGTGATGTTGTTCCTTTTCTTAAGCAAGCTCGTGTAGCGGGTGGCTTTGACGATATCTTTTTAGGTACTCCAGAAGGCGGAATGTACCGTTCACATCCTGAACGTAATCGTGCAGATTACGATCCTCGTCAACGTCCTTGGTATCAAGAAGCAAACGCTGCAGGTAAGCAAATCATCACCACTGCTTACCAAGATGCAATCACCAAAGCACTTCTTGTAACGATTGCTGAACCTGTTCGCCACAACGGCAAGCTTGTTGGCGTTGTTGGTGCTGACGTACTTATCGACCAGCTGGTTAATGATGTAATCAGCCTTGATGTTGGTGACAACGCTTACGCAATGCTGATTGATGCCTCTGACGGTACATTCTTAGCGCACCCAGATTCAGCACTAAGCCTGAAGCCGGTAAGCCAGCTTTCAAATGACATCTCTATGCCAATTATCGAGAACGCAGTGCGCACGAGTAGCATCGAGATCATCAAAGAACGCGGTGCTGAGAAGCTGCTTTACTTCACGAAGGTGCCTAATACTAACTGGATCTTCGCGGTTCAGATGGACAAAGCAACAGAAGAAGCGAACCACTCAACACTTCTTACTCAATTGATCACAACGGCTGTCATTATTACGCTGATCGTAATCGTATTAGTGTCTTGGTTAGTAAGTTTCCTATTCCGCGACCTAAACCGCGTTTCAGCTGCACTTGAAGAAATTGCTTCAGGTGAGGGCGACCTAACCCAACGTCTTGAGCCTAAGAGCGACGACGAAATTGGTAAGCTTGCTGAAAACTTCAACCGTTTTGTGGGCAACATGCACACCATGGTGATCAAGCTAAGCGAAGTATCTGCTGCGCTGGGTAACCAAGCTCGTCAAACGGCTTCTCAAGCTGAAGAACGTAGTGCTCGCATCCAGATGCAACAAGACGAAATCAACATGGTCGCAACAGCCGTTAACGAAATGGCTGCAGCAACACAAGAGATCGCGGGTAACGCAGACCACACTGCACAAAATTCATCTGAAGCGGTTGGCGCATGTGAGCACGGTACTGGTCAAGTGACACAGACTCAAAGTTCTATCCAAAACCTTGCTCAAGAAGTTCAAATCGCAACGAACGTTATCCTAGAGCTTGAAGAACACGGCAACAGCATCAACGCTATCTTGTCTAACATTCAAGGTATTGCAGAACAAACGAACCTACTTGCACTTAACGCCGCGATTGAAGCTGCACGTGCCGGTGAACAAGGTCGTGGTTTCGCGGTTGTCGCTGATGAAGTTCGAGTTCTAAGCCAACGCACACATGGTTCAACACAAGAAATTCAGCAAACTATCGAATTGCTTCAAGGTACAACAGGTAAAGCGGTTAGCATCATGAATGACAGCCGTACGCTTGCTGAAACCAGTGTTGATGACGCTAACTCAGCGGCTGCAAGCCTAACGCAAATCCATTCTGCTGTTGAACGTATCAGTGACATGGCGACTCAAATTGCTTCTGCTGCAGAAGAGCAAGCGTCAGTAACGTCTGAGATTACTCGTAACACTGAAGGAATCCGTGACGTATCTAACGAGCTAGCAGACGAAGCACACCAAGCTGCAGAGCAAGCTTCTCAATTATCTGAACTGTCTCACGAACTAGAAAGCGAAATCAGCCGCTTCAAGCTTTAAGCGCTAACAGATAATTTAAAAGCCGAATGTGATTATCACATTCGGCTTTTTTGTGCCTGCTATTTAGAGTTATGAACTCCAACTAGTTGTTCGGGTAGCCTGGGAATTTAGCTTTAAGGGCTGCACGAGTAGGGAAGTACTGCTCCATAACTTTAACCATCGCAGAGGTGCTAGCTTGTCGTTGTTAAGTTGTTTTGGAAGTTACATCAAGGTCAGTATCTATTGGAAGTGACGGGTTAAACTTGATTGAAGAAGGGTGTAGTTCGGGAGAATTAAAGACACAAAAAAAGCCCGAGTATAAATTCGGGCTTTGAATGGTTTTCTTTATAGCTTAAGTAGAACCTATGAAGGCGCTAGATTGCCTGACGAAGTTGGAAGTAACGTCCTGCTTCGTTTAACAGCTTCTCATGAGAACCGTGCTCAACAATCTCACCTTGTTCAATCAGAACGATAGAATCCATTGACTCTAGACCAATCAAGCGGTGAGTGATGAAGATAACCGTTTTGCCTTCGAAGTGCTTTTCGAACAGTGTCATGATGCTTTGCTCGGTTTGCTTATCTAAGCCTTCTGTTGGCTCATCTAGAAGCAGGATAGGGGCATCATGAAGAATGGCACGTGCGATGCCAATACGGCGCTTCTCACCACCAGACAGTTGACGACCACCGTCACCTAACCAGCTATCAAGTGCGTTATTCTCAAGCAGCTTTTCTAGGCCAACATCTTTTAAGATGTTCGCTAAGTGATCATCGGTCGCTTCTGGCTTTGCAATCAACAAGTTGTCACGCAAAGTACCATTTAGAATGTCGACACGTTGGCTTACTACACTGATTGATTCACGAAGCTGTGATTCGTTCCACTGCGTCAGTTCAATACCCGCGATTGAGATGTAACCCTTCTTAGGATCCCAGTAGCGAGTCAGAAGCTGAATCAGAGTCGATTTGCCTGAACCCGTTTGACCAACAATCGCAACCTTGTGTGTTGCAGGGATCGTTAGGTCAACAGCGTTCAGAACACTGCGCTCAGAATCAGGGTAGTTGAACGTCACGTTTGAGAACGTAATATCAAGCGGCTTGTTGATGTCAAGTTTCTCTTCAGCAAACTGAACTTCAGGCTCCGACAAAATAACTTCGTTCAAGCGACGTGCTGAAGACAGAGTCTGACCTAAATGCTGGAACGCACCTGCAATTGGCATTAATAGCTCAAAGCTTGCCATGGTTGCGAATGCCATTAGCGCGATGAACGGGTCGGGTGCATTACCACCCACACCGTCTGCGGCAAGCCAAAGCATAAGAACCAATGTCAAACCGTTGAACAGCATTAGCGCAGCTGAAGCCATACCGGTTAGGTTGGCATTCACAAACTGATTAGCCATCAACTTCTGTTGCGTATCTAGAATCGCATTACGGTAACGCTCTTCTGCACCGAATAGAGTCAGTTCGCTGTAGCCTTCGATCCAATCTAGCGTAGTTACACGAAGATCAGCTTTGTTTTGCGTCAGTTCACCACCGTTACGCTTGCCCAGTTTGTAGAACAAGATTGGCCAAACCAACAGCATGATCAGAAGGATAGAGCCCAAGATCAAACCAAGGGTAGTATCGAACCACATCAAGAACAGAGTTAGGAAGAAAATCCCGAACACACCAACCGTCACAGGGTTTACTAAACGCAAGTAGACGTGATCCATGGCATCGACATCGGCAACCAAACGGTTCAGTAGGTCAGCATCACGAAGGTTTGAAATACGACCTGGGATCAGCGGAGCCAGCTTCTTGAAGAAGAAGATACGTAGATCGGTTAATAGTTTAAATGTTGCATTGTGGCTGACAACACGTTCCCCCCAACGACCCGCAGTACGGCTCATTGCCAAACCACGTACACCGCCACCCGGCAGCATGTAGTTGAAGGTTTCACGCGCAATCGTAAGGCCTGCAACTGCAGAAGCTGAAATGAACCAGCCTGATAGCGTTAACAAACCGATAGAAGCCGACAGAGTCGCAAAAGCCAATAGCATGCCTAGCGATAGGCCAAACCAATGCTTTTTATAGAGTTTCAGGTAAGGCAGTAAATCACGCATCTAAATTACCCTTATTGTCTTGTTGAGCTAAGTTCGCGTTCAGCATCTCTTCAAACAAACCACCCGCAGTCGAAAGCTGGGAGTAATGACCTTGTTCAACCAGACCACCATCGCGCATAACCAGAATATTATCGACTGATCTAAGAGGAGCGAGTTGGTGCGTCACAAGTAGGGCAGTGCGGCTTTCAATATTGCTATTGATGCCTTTCATCACTAACTGTTCGCTGCGAGTATCTAAGCTGGCAGTTGGTTCATCGAGCAACCAGAACTGACCGTCTTGAATCATTGCGCGAGCCAAAGCTAAACGCTGAGATTGACCAACAGACAGGCCGCCAGAGCGATCAGAAATCATGTAATCCAAGCCGTGCTCATTAACAAATTCGCTAGCAAATGATTGCTTAAGTGCATTCTCGACAACTTGGTCAGCGATATCATGCTTACCAAGAGTGACGTTGTCACGGATACTGCCGTGCAGTAGCAATGGATTCTGTCCAACCCAACTAATGGTTTTACGCCAAGAGGCTAAGTCGAGGTCACGTAATTCAATACCATTGATTTTCAAGCTTCCTTCATAAGGCATGAAACCAAGGATGGCATTGATCAAACTTGTTTTACCCGCACCGCTTGGGCCAACTAACGCAGTCGATTGGCGAGTGTTCAATGCGAACGAGATAGGACCAACTAATTGAACGCCTTCAGGGCTTAACACTTTTAGGTCGTTAGCTTCAATATTGATGCCTTGAGCCGAATCGAGCTGAGTGTCGCCTGATTTAACCTTAGTGATGTCGGTTTCTAAGAACTCGACAATACTTTCGGCTGCGCCAACCGCTTGTTGCTTCGCGTGGTAGAAAGTACCTAAGTCACGTAGAGGTTGGTAAAACTCTGGCGCCAAGATAAGGATAAACAAACCTGCGAATAGCGTAATGCCTGCGCCATAGTGGCCGAAATCTAATTCACCAATATAAGTAAAGCCGAAGTAAACCGCAGTCATCGCAATAGAAATCGACGTGAAGAACTCAAGTACAGCGGAAGACAAGAAAGCGATTTTCAATACATCCATGGTGCGTGTTCTGAACACCTCAGAAGCACCTTTAAGTACTTCTGTTTCAGCGTTGGTGCGATCAAATAGACGGATAGTCGTCATTGACTGCAAACGGTCATAAAAGTGACCAGATAGACGCTGGAGAGCTTTGAAGTTTTTGCGGTTGGCGTCAGCGGCTTTCATTCCAACTAGTGCCATGAATAACGGTACCAGAGGAGCGGTCACTAAGAAGATAAGACCCGCCGCCCAGTTAACCGGGAACACCACGACTAAAATAATGAATGGAATCATTACCGACAAAGACATTTGAGGCAGGTAACGAGAGAAGAAATCTTGCATGTCTTCTACTTGTTCTAGCAACAGCGTTGCCCACGTACCCGCTGGCTTACCTTTGATATAGGCAGGGCCTAGCTCGCGTAATTTGTCTAAGATGAGTTGCCTAATGTAGACACGGATTTGTTCACCACAGCGATAACCTGCGATTTCACGTCCCCATGTACACCCAGCACGGCCAACGACCGATAGTGCCAAGCCTGCGAAATGACCAACCAGTTCAGATTTATCGACGTTCTCGATGATCAGCTGGTGAAGAATAGAGGCGAGGAGCGCTGCTTGAGCAATTAAGAACACGCTTGAAAGTACGCCAAGGCCAATCGCAATCATAAGCCAGCGTTTCGCTAACTTACTTTGCTGTTTAAGCCACTTGTTCAAGCTGCGTTGTTTTTTCTTATCCATTATGAAGGCTTAATGATAATTATTATTTGTTGAGGGCGGGTAGTATACAAAAGAAAGCCCAGTGGATATACCGCTGGGCTCTAAGGATTTACAACAAATTGTGATGACGCCCTGCATCTATCAATGTTAGGGCAGGGGTTGCTAGCGTTAAAGCGACGACAATTAAATCTGCAATCTCAGATTTACTTATCGTTGAGGCCATCTAGGAAGCGTTCAGCATCCAGTGCAGCCATACAACCTGTACCAGCAGAAGTGATTGCTTGGCGGTAGTTGTGGTCCATTACATCACCTGCAGCGAACACGCCTGGGATGCTGGTTTGCGTAGCGTTACCTTCAAGACCTGACTGAACGATGATGTAGTCATCTTTCATGTCGACTTGGCCTTTGAAGATTTCAGTGTTTGGTTGGTGACCGATAGCAATGAATGCGCCCATTACTTCGATGTCTTCTGTTTTATCAGACTGAGTATCTTTAATACGAACGCCCGTTACACCCATGTCGTCGCCTAGAACTTCGTCTAGCGTGCGATCAGTGTGGAGAACAATGTTGCCGTTCTCTACTTTGTCCATTAAACGCTTCACTAGGATCTTTTCAGCGCGGAATGTGTCACGGCGGTGAACTAGGTGAACTTCAGACGCGATGTTAGACAGGTAAAGTGCTTCTTCAACAGCCGTGTTACCACCACCCACAACCGCCACTTTTTGGTTACGGTAGAAGAAACCATCACATGTAGCACAAGCAGAAACGCCACGGCCTTTGAATGCTTCTTCAGAATCTAAACCTAAGTACTTAGCCGATGCGCCCGTTGAGATGATCAATGCATCACACGTGTACTCTCCAGAATCGCCTTTAAGACGGAAAGGGCGGTTTGAAAGGTCTACTTCGTTAATGTGGTCGAACAGGATCTCTGTTTCAAAGCGCTCTGCGTGCTCTTTCATGCGATCCATTAGAGCTGGACCCGTTAAACCTTCAGGATCACCCGGCCAGTTTTCTACTTCTGTTGTGGTTGTAAGCTGACCACCTTGCTGCATACCTGTAACAAGTACTGGGTTTAGGTTTGCACGAGCAGCGTAAACTGCAGCTGTATAGCCAGCAGGGCCAGAACCAAGAATCAATAAATTACAGTGCTTTACGTCGCTCATGAGGACTCCGAAATTGAAATTGTTTTTATTTATAATCGCTTAGGATTGTATGGAAAATATGGAGGCAATAAAAGGTTAAACAAGGGCTGAAGTGTAATTAATCGTTATAGTTTAGAACTTAATGGAGACAAACGTTTTCGTGGCTGGAAGAACAGTGAAAACACGTAGAAGCTTATGGGGTGTTGGAGCGAGGGGTTATGGCTGCGTTCAGCAAACCAAATTAGGTCTCATACCATTAAACCTACTTCCCATTGGTTTGAAGAAGCTCGTAAGTTTTGTTGTGTGCGAGAGTTGTTCAGGTTCTTAAACTCACAATTGGACAGAAATCGTTTAGAGTTGTTAAGTAAATTAGCAAAAAATGAGTAATTTCAAGTATGAACAGTTGCTTAGTTTGGCGTACACCATTGATGGTACAGATCATTAAGGTTCAATCTATGCAAGGAGACTAATAAACTTCGGTTTAATAGTTGAGTCATATAAGAAAGTAGCTAATCTGATTCGCTACAACCCGCCATGAATATGTCATGGCGGGTTTTATGTATTATGAAGTTTTTGATATCAACTTTTGTTGTTGATGGCTTTGCATTGGGATGTAATTTATTTGAAGCGCAGAACAAACAGCTTTCCTATTACGTTCTGAATCCTCAAACATGTATAGATAGTCAGCAATTAGATCCCTTAATATATTGCCTGATACGGTATTGATTTTAAAATCTTTGCTCATTTTCTTTATTTTATCTATGGAACCTAAATTACCCAAGTCTAATTGAACTGAAAGTTCAATTAATCTGATAGCATTAGATTTGTCTTTACTACTGTAAGCCTTTTCTATAAGAGGGATAAGATCTCGACTTCCAATCGCAGAAGATATTTTTTTTATTATTGAATATGATATACCCCTAACCATGTTGAATAAAAGCTGTCTGACTATTAAATCAATATCATCTTTAGACTTATCTGGTACTTCAAACTCTTCTTGAATCCTTTTCTTGAGCATATCTATAAGTGTTTCATGATCTTCACGCATTATCTTTAGAATTGCTTCTAGTGCTCGTAATGGTGCTTCTATAGCTTCTGTTATAAGGTTTACTTTTGGTTCGGTTTTTAGAGATTCATGATAGTTTCTGGTAAGTTGCCCAATTAAATCAACTGATTTGAAAGTGAGGTTAAAATCACGCAATAGGTTGTTTAATGATGAATCTGGTTTATGACTATCTTCCTCATGAACGCTATCGTCAAACTCTGCCTCATGATTGTGTTGAATATCTTCATATTCTTCTTGTTCTTTGGCAGCCTTAATCCTATTTTCTTGAACATTACCTTCAACAAAAACAAATTCTTCTAAGTTTAATTTATCAATTATGTTGTTAATAAAGAGTACATCTTCGTCTAGTCGAGATGTATTGCAATCGGATAGTATAGTCTTTGAGTAACAAACTATACCATTAAGTATACTATTATCCTTTGAGTGATGAGTTAAAAACATTAATGTATTCATGTTTTTTCTTTTATCTAAACCTGATATAAGGTTTGAAACAATGTTTTGAATTCCATCATCCGATAGGTTGTCAGATAAGTATTTAGATAAGAAGTAATAATATACATAGGGATATCTAAATGAATAGTAATCGTTATTTTCTTTGATTATTTTAGCAGAAATAAGTTGATTTAGTCTACTGTCACAATCTATCTTTAGCGTATACTCTTCATTGATCTTAGAGTTAAATTCCCATAGTTCGTCTCTTGATAGCTCCTTATGTTCTGAGTTATAGAAAAAATAAGCCATCTCTGTAATATAGGTAAATATTCCATCTAGCTTATCTTTTTTTACACCAGCAAGACCTAAACTACATGTAATTAAGTAGTGATAATAATGACCATAAGAACTAGTATTTAATTCTGCGGTTATGCTGGTATCCATAGACTGCAACATTGTCAATAGAAAAAAAGGAGTTGAAGGTATATAGTTTTTTCCTATTACACGACTGATTTCTTTATTAGCATAATCTGTTCTAACTATTAATTCTTGTGTTGACTCTCTACACTCATTTTTTAAGTTGTTCCACTTAGTTATCAGTTCCCAACGTGAAGCATGGCCTAGCTTCAGTATCTCTAGTTTGGTAAATGAATCATTTAATATGCCATCGCCTTTTATCTTGTCGTGATTTAATGTGTATGAGTCAGAAACAGTCAATATTAACTTAGTGAAATATTTTTTTAGGGTTTGAATTAGCTTTGATAATGAATTTTCGTCCCCCCTTACTAAATTAAAGTTGTCTATGAAAATATATCTATCTTGATTAGTTGATAATAGTCTATCGAAGTTAAAATCTTCGTATTGTTTTTTTATATGTTCTTCTATTTTATTATCTTTGAATCTATCTGCTCTCTTTATTTCTGAACCATCTAAGAATACAGCAAACTTACCATCACTTAATGTATCAAGGCAAAGCTTCTTTAAAAGCGAGGTTTTACCTGTGCTTTCTTCTCCTGATAGAGCAATATTATCGTCGGGATACCTAGAAAAAACATCTCTAGAGCTTTCTCGTCTAATAGTTGTAGTTGAATTTGAGTCAATGTTTTTAACATTCTGGTATATGAAAATATCATGGATGTTAAGTTCGTCTTTTTCAGGATGAGAGAAGCCTGTACCGACATCAACTAACATCTCATAGTAACTATCCTTTACTTTAAACCCATTAAAGTACAAAGAGCTAGAATCTATTATATCACTTCTTCTTTTCTTCTCTAAACTAGTGAAATGACTGCCTTCCCAAATGTGCTTTTCTATTAAAATATCTTCATTTTCTATGGAGAAACTAATAAATCCGTTGTCGTCTACGTGAGTGTCATGAAATGAACAAGTTTCAACGATTAATGTTTTGTTATGGCGTTGTTGCCTAAATCAGT
>NZ_MCUN01000002.1:0-389 GCF_002873455.1 Vibrio splendidus
TTGATTCACAATTGAGTCCGGCAAACAGTCATTAAGAATTAACCCTTCTTGATGACAACCAAAAACCTTGGTTAGTTGCCATACACTAAGACCCTTTCGGGTTGTATGGTTAAGTGACTAAGCGTACACGGTGGATGCCTTGGCAGTCAGAGGCGATGAAAGGCGTAATAACTTGCGATAAGCCCAGATTAGGTAGTAATAACCTTTTGAGTCTGGGATTCCTGAATGGGGAAACCCACTTACATAAGTAAGTATCCTGTTGTGAATACATAGCAACAGGAGGCAAACCGGGGGAACTGAAACATCTAAGTACCCCGAGGAAGAGAAATCAACCGAGATTCCGAAAGTAGCGGCGAGCGAAATTGGATTAGCCCTTAAGCTTTTAATGA
>NZ_MCUN01000002.1:416-3051 GCF_002873455.1 Vibrio splendidus
CGAGTAGGGCGGGACACGTGATATCCTGTCTGAATATGGGGGGACCATCCTCCAAGGCTAAATACTACTGACTGACCGATAGTGAACCAGTACCGTGAGGGAAAGGCGAAAAGAACCCCTGTGAGGGGAGTGAAATAGAACCTGAAACCGTGTACGTACAAGCAGTAGGAGCACCTTCGTGGTGTGACTGCGTACCTTTTGTATAATGGGTCAGCGACTTAATTTTAGTAGCAAGGTTAACCGTTTAGGGGAGCCGTAGGGAAACCGAGTCTTAACTGGGCGTACAGTTGCTAGGATTAGACCCGAAACCAGGTGATCTAGCCATGGGCAGGTTGAAGGTTGAGTAACATCAACTGGAGGACCGAACCGACTAATGTTGAAAAATTAGCGGATGACTTGTGGCTAGGGGTGAAAGGCCAATCAAACCTGGAGATAGCTGGTTCTCCCCGAAAGCTATTTAGGTAGCGCCTCGGACGAATACTACTGGGGGTAGAGCACTGTTAAGGCTAGGGGGTCATCCCGACTTACCAACCCTTTGCAAACTCCGAATACCAGTAAGTACTATCCGGGAGACACACGGCGGGTGCTAACGTCCGTCGTGGAGAGGGAAACAACCCAGACCGCCAGCTAAGGTCCCAAAGTATAGCTAAGTGGGAAACGATGTGGGAAGGCTCAGACAGCCAGGATGTTGGCTTAGAAGCAGCCATCATTTAAAGAAAGCGTAATAGCTCACTGGTCGAGTCGGCCTGCGCGGAAGATGTAACGGGGCTAAGCTATACACCGAAGCTGCGGCTACGTACCTTAGGGTATGTGGGGTAGGGGAGCGTTCTGTAAGCCGTTGAAGGTGGTCTGTAAGGGCTGCTGGAGGTATCAGAAGTGCGAATGCTGACATGAGTAACGATAAAGGGAGTGAAAAACTCCCTCGCCGGAAGACCAAGGGTTCCTGTCCAACGTTAATCGGGGCAGGGTAAGTCGACTCCTAAGGCGAGGCCGAAAGGCGTAGTCGATGGGAAACGGGTTAATATTCCCGTACTTCTTACAATTGCGATGGGGGGACGGAGAAGGCTAGGTGGGCCTGGCGACGGTTGTCCAGGTTCAAGTACGTAGGCGGGTGGTTTAGGTAAATCCGGACCACTACTAACGCTGAGATACGATGTCGAGCTACTACGGTAGTGAAGTCATTGATGCCATGCTTCCAGGAAAAGCCTCTAAGCTTCAGATTGTAAGGAATCGTACCCCAAACCGACACAGGTGGTCGGGTAGAGAATACCAAGGCGCTTGAGAGAACTCGGGTGAAGGAACTAGGCAAAATGGTACCGTAACTTCGGGAGAAGGTACGCTCTTATCAGTGAAGTCCCTTGCGGATGGAGCAGACGAGAGTCGCAGATACCAGGTGGCTGCAACTGTTTATTAAAAACACAGCACTGTGCAAAATCGTAAGATGACGTATACGGTGTGACGCCTGCCCGGTGCCGGAAGGTTAATTGATGGGGTTAGACTTCGGTCGAAGCTCTTGATCGAAGCCCCGGTAAACGGCGGCCGTAACTATAACGGTCCTAAGGTAGCGAAATTCCTTGTCGGGTAAGTTCCGACCTGCACGAATGGCGTAATGATGGCCACGCTGTCTCCACCCGAGACTCAGTGAAATTGAAATCGCTGTGAAGATGCAGTGTACCCGCGGCTAGACGGAAAGACCCCGTGAACCTTTACTACAGCTTGGCACTGAACATTGAACCTACATGTGTAGGATAGGTGGGAGACTATGAAATTGCGTCGCTAGATGTGATGGAGTCGTCCTTGAAATACCACCCTTGTAGTTTTGATGTTCTAACGTTGGTCCCTGAATCGGGATTACGGACAGTGCCTGGTGGGTAGTTTGACTGGGGCGGTCTCCTCCCAAAGAGTAACGGAGGAGCACGAAGGTGGGCTAAACACGGTTGGACATCGTGTGGTTAGTGCAATGGCATAAGCCCGCTTGACTGCGAGAATGACAATTCGAGCAGGTGCGAAAGCAGGTCATAGTGATCCGGTGGTTCTGAATGGAAGGGCCATCGCTCAACGGATAAAAGGTACTCCGGGGATAACAGGCTGATACCGCCCAAGAGTTCATATCGACGGCGGTGTTTGGCACCTCGATGTCGGCTCATCACATCCTGGGGCTGAAGTCGGTCCCAAGGGTATGGCTGTTCGCCATTTAAAGTGGTACGCGAGCTGGGTTTAGAACGTCGTGAGACAGTTCGGTCCCTATCTGCCGTGGGCGTTGGAAAATTGAAAGGGGCTGCTCCTAGTACGAGAGGACCGGAGTGGACGAACCTCTGGTGTTCGGGTTGTCATGCCAATGGCATTGCCCGGTAGCTAAGTTCGGAATCGATAACCGCTGAAAGCATCTAAGCGGGAAGCGAGCCTTGAGATGAGTTTTCCCTGGCACTATAAGTGTCCTAAAGGGTTGTCGTAGACTACGACGTTGATAGGCAGGGTGTGTAAGTGCTGCGAGGCATTGAGCTAACCTGTACTAATTGCCCGTGAGGCTTAACCATACAACACCCAAGGGGTTTTGTGGACTCAATAGAAAGACAGACCTTGAATGAGTTTGAAGAGAAACTTTTATAGCTCTATTAAATAGAGAAGCAGCTTT
>NZ_MCUN01000003.1 GCF_002873455.1 Vibrio splendidus
CGAAAGGTTAAACTACCCACTTCTTTTGCAGCCCACTCCCATGGTGTGACGGGCGGTGTGTACAAGGCCCGGGAACGTATTCACCGTGACATTCTGATTCACGATTACTAGCGATTCCGACTTCATGGAGTCGAGTTGCAGACTCCAATCCGGACTACGACGCACTTTTTGGGATTCGCTCACTATCGCTAGCTTGCTGCCCTCTGTATGCGCCATTGTAGCACGTGTGTAGCCCTACTCGTAAGGGCCATGATGACTTGACGTCGTCCCCACCTTCCTCCGGTTTATCACCGGCAGTCTCCCTGGAGTTCCCGACATTACTCGCTGGCAAACAAGGATAAGGGTTGCGCTCGTTGCGGGACTTAACCCAACATTTCACAACACGAGCTGACGACAGCCATGCAGCACCTGTCTCAGAGCTCCCGAAGGCACACCTGCGTCTCCGCTGGCTTCTCTGGATGTCAAGAGTAGGTAAGGTTCTTCGCGTTGCATCGAATTAAACCACATGCTCCACCGCTTGTGCGGGCCCCCGTCAATTCATTTGAGTTTTAATCTTGCGACCGTACTCCCCAGGCGGTCTACTTAACGCGTTAGCTCCGAAAGCCACGGCTCAAGGCCACAACCTCCAAGTAGACATCGTTTACGGCGTGGACTACCAGGGTATCTAATCCTGTTTGCTCCCCACGCTTTCGCATCTGAGTGTCAGTGTCTGTCCAGGGGGCCGCCTTCGCCACTGGTATTCCTTCAGATCTCTACGCATTTCACCGCTACACCTGAAATTCTACCCCCCTCTACAGCACTCTAGTTCACCAGTTTCAAATGCAGTTCCGAGGTTGAGCCCCGGGCTTTCACATCTGACTTAATGAACCACCTGCATGCGCTTTACGCCCAGTAATTCCGATTAACGCTCGCACCCTCCGTATTACCGCGGCTGCTGGCACGGAGTTAGCCGGTGCTTCTTCTGTTGCTAACGTCAAGAGATAACGCTATTAACGCTACCCCCTTCCTCACAACTGAAAGTACTTTACAACCCGAAGGCCTTCTTCATACACGCGGCATGGCTGCATCAGGCTTTCGCCCATTGTGCAATATTCCCCACTGCTGCCTCCCGTAGGAGTCTGGACCGTGTCTCAGTTCCAGTGTGGCTGATCATCCTCTCAGACCAGCTAGGGATCGTCGCCTTGGTGAGCCATTACCTCACCAACTAGCTAATCCCACCTAGGCATATCTTGACGCGAGAGGCCCGAAGGTCCCCCTCTTTGGCCCGTAGGCATTATGCGGTATTAGCCATCGTTTCCAATGGTTATCCCCCACATCAAGGCAATTTCCTAGGCATTACTCACCCGTCCGCCGCTCGACGCCCAACAAATCCTCCGAAGATTCAATGTTGTCGTTTCCGCTCGACTTGCATGTGTTAGGCCTGCCGCCAGCGTTCAATCTGAGCCATGATCAAACTCTTCAATTTAAGATTTTGTGACTCAACGAATACTGACTTCAAAACTA
>NZ_MCUN01000004.1 GCF_002873455.1 Vibrio splendidus
GAGGTTTTTTCGAATCTGAAGAAATAAAAAGTTTTAGGGGTGTAGCTCCAATTGGCAGAGCAGCGGATTCCAAATCCGCGTGTTGGGAGTTCGAATCTCTCCACCCCTGCCATATTCAAGGCTCTAGCAGAAATGCTAGGGCCTTTTTACTTTCTGAATCTAATGTACACCATTAGCAGAGCAGCGGATTCCCCGACTTACCAAAACAGCGCGTGTTGGGAGTTCGAATCTCTCCACCCCTGCCATATTCAAGGCTCTAGCAGAAATGCTGAGGCTTTTTTGCATCTGTTGCTTCTACGAAGCAATGTTGGGAGCTGGATCGCCAGCCCGGTCTAATCTCCGGAGTGCCGGCTCAGTCCACCCTGCGATAGTTAAGACTCTAGACTGCGCGTCCCGGCAGAAATGCTGGAGCCTTTTTATGCCTGTCACCTTTAACGTAACGCTAGATATATTAAGTGCTCCTTTAGCTCCCCCTATTTAATCGAATCGCTTAATACTTACTAAATTACAACCTTGCCGTATTTAAAGGCTTAGTCGAACACTAGAGCTTTCTGTTCAGCACCATCTCGCTTCGTAGTTTCTGGTAGTGACTAAAGCTAGACCTGTTAGGTCTTGAGTCTCATTATTTTTCCGGAAAGATTGCTGGCTAAGAGCATTTTATCATGTCGTCGGCAGCGTGATTAAACACCATTCGTCTTCGCTTTAGTCCCGATTAAATCTAATGTTTACCCAACTAAAGGCTTTTGGTTGCTTCAATAACAGTGCATTAAACGCCGAGGTAAGTTCTATTGTTCATGTATACCTTTCAGCTAGATCTTTAGTGAGGAAACCTGCGAATCTGACTTTTATTAGGTATAAAAAAGGCCACCTAAATTAGGCAGCCGGGTTAATATTTTGAGATGCTAATCTAGCTCTTTCTCAGCTTGCTTCGCTTTTTCTATCATAGGAGTGATTGTCGAGCCTTGAACTAAGATTGAGAACACAACAACAGCGTATGTCATAACAAGGATAATCTCTTTAACATCTATTGCCTTGTCTTCAATTACCCAGATACCCGAAGGGATTGAAAGTGCCATTGCTAGAGCTAAGCCACCGCGCAAGCCACCCCAAGTTAAGATCTTGATTGACCATGGGTTGTAAGTTCTAAAGCGCTTGAACCCTATATAAGACAAGAAAACACTTAGGTAGCGTGCGCTTAGTACTAGAGGAACTGCGAAAGCCATCAAAATCCAGTCTTCTTGGTGGAATTTGAATAACAGCATCGACATACCGATCAATAAGAACAATACACCATTTAAGAATTCATCTATCAATTCCCAGAAGTGATCTAGGTGATCTTCACTTTCTTTCGAGAATCCAATAAAGCGCGTCCAGTTACCAATCATGATACCTGATACCACCATTGCTAACGGTCCTGATACATGTAGGACTTCAGCAAAGGCATAACCAGCGGTTGGAATACCGATAGTTAATAGCAACTCCATCGAGTGGTCATCGGTGTTGCTGATTAGGTAATGGAATATTAAACCTAGAACGAAACCATAGACGATGCCGCCGATAGCCTCTTGGACGAACAACATGGTCACGCTACCCACTGTCGGTGCTTCTGTACCGAACGCAATGGTAAATAGGGTAACGAAGATGACTAAGCCAAAACCATCGTTGAATAGAGATTCTCCCTCGATTTGAGTAGAGATTCGTCTGGGAGCATCGAGCTTCTTCACTATTGCTAATACAGCTATTGGGTCGGTTGGAGATATTAGAGAGCCAAAAAGTAAGCAATAAATTAGGTCAAATTGAATACCGATAAACTGACAGAACCCATACAGTACAAAGCCAATAAAGAATGTCGAAAACAGTGTAGCGCCAAGAGCGAGTACCGTTATTTCCCATTTCTGATCTTTTAGATTAGGTAACTTAATCCCCAAACCACCGGCAAAGAGTAAGAATCCCAATATTCCTTTTAAGAGGAAATCTTCAAAGTTGATACTGGCAACGGTTTCTGAGGCGATGTCAGCCAATTGGAACCAATTGTTTTGTCCCGCAATGATAATCAATAGAGATAACATCATTGAGCCAGCTGTAATGGCGATGGTTGTCTGCATTTTACCAATTTTGGTATTCACGAAAGCAATAAGCATGGCAGCTGCGGACAAGAAGCATAAGGTGTAATAGACCGACATTGGGATCCCAACATGTAACAAAGTATGAATATGAATTTTCGTTGTCTCATGCTCAAATAGCAAACATTTTTTTGTCATGACTTGGTAATCAATTTCACCTTTTAGACGTCTAGACTCCTTTTTAATGTGTGGTAGGATGGAGAGATAATTAAAGGAATGAGGCTGTACCGTGGGAAGTAATGTAAGGCAAAAGATTGACGCTCTGTTGAAGCAACGAATTTTACTGATTGATGGTGGCATGGGTACCATGATTCAGGATTATAAATTGGAAGAGCAAGACTATCGTGGTGAGCGCTTTGCTGATTGGCATAGTGATTTAAAAGGTAACAATGACCTTTTGGTACTTACACAACCTAAGCTTATCAAAGATATCCATACGGAGTATTTGGAAGCCGGTGCTGATATCCTCGAAACCAATACCTTTAACTCTACAACCATCGCTATGGCCGACTACGATATGGAAAGCCTTAGCGAAGAAATTAACTTTACAGCTGCAAAGTTAGCTCGTGAAGCTGCAGACGAATGGACGGCAAAGACCCCAGAAAAACCCCGTTTCGTGGCGGGTGTGTTAGGTCCAACTAACCGAACTTGTTCTATCTCCCCAGACGTTAATGATCCGGGCTATCGTAATGTTAGCTTTGATGAACTGGTTGAAGCTTACTCCGAATCGACACGAGCGCTTATCAAAGGTGGCTCAGATCTTATTCTTATCGAGACTATCTTCGACACGTTAAATGCAAAAGCATGTTCTTTTGCGGTTGAATCTGTTTTTGAAGAGGTAGGCATCACGCTTCCTGTGATGATCTCCGGTACCATTACTGACGCATCAGGTCGTACGCTTTCAGGGCAGACAACAGAAGCCTTCTACAACGCCCTTCGTCATGTTAAACCTATCTCATTTGGATTGAACTGTGCATTAGGCCCTGACGAACTGCGAGAGTACGTTGGTGAGATGTCTCGTATCTCAGAATGTAACGTTTCCGCCCACCCTAACGCGGGTTTACCTAATGCGTTCGGTGAGTATGACCTTTCTCCTGAAGAGATGGCTGAACACGTTAAGGAATGGGCCGAAAGTGGTTTCTTGAACCTAATTGGCGGTTGTTGTGGTACGACGCCAGAACATATTCGCCAAATGGCTGAGGCCGTTGAAGGCGTAACGCCACGTCAATTACCTGATTTGCCTGTGTCTTGCCGTTTATCTGGTTTGGAACCATTAACGATTGCCAAAGAATCTCTATTTGTGAACGTAGGTGAGCGTACTAACGTTACCGGTTCTGCTCGATTTAAGCGATTGATTAAAGAAGAGCTTTACGATGAAGCCTTGAGTGTTGCTCGAGAGCAAGTTGAGAACGGTGCTCAGATCATCGATATCAACATGGATGAAGGGATGCTAGACGCTGAGGCGTGTATGGTTAAATTCCTCAATCTATGTGCGTCTGAGCCAGAGATCTCGAAAGTGCCAGTCATGGTCGACTCTTCCAAATGGGAAGTTATCGAAGCGGGTCTGAAATGTATTCAGGGTAAAGGCATCGTTAACTCTATCTCATTGAAAGAAGGGAAAGAGAAGTTTGTCGAGCAAGCTAAACTGGTTCGTCGTTATGGCGCTGCTGTCATTGTGATGGCGTTCGATGAACTAGGGCAGGCTGATACCCGAGAGCGTAAAGTTGAGATTTGTACCAATGCCTACAACATTCTTGTTGATGAAGTAGGTTTCCCGCCAGAAGATATTATCTTTGACCCGAACATTTTCGCAGTGGCTACGGGTATTGATGAGCATAACAACTATGCGGTCGACTTCATTGAAGCAGTAGGGGACATCAAACGCGATCTTCCGCATGCGATGATCTCAGGTGGTGTGTCGAATGTTTCATTCTCTTTCCGCGGTAATAACTACGTTCGTGAGGCTATTCACGCGGTATTCCTATATCACTGTTTTAAAAACGGTATGGATATGGGCATTGTAAATGCAGGTCAATTAGAGATTTACGATAATGTGCCTGAGGATTTACGAGAAGCTGTTGAAGACGTGGTACTTAACCGTCGTGATGACTCGACGGAGCGCTTATTGGATATTGCGACTGCATACTTAGAGCGTGCGGTTGGAAAGGTTGAAGATAAATCGGCATTAGAATGGCGCACTTGGCCAGTAGAGAAACGTTTAGAGCACTCCTTGGTTAAAGGCATTACTGATTTCATCGTTGAAGATACAGAAGAGGCGCGTGTTAATGCCTCTCGCCCTATTGAGGTGATTGAAGGTCCATTAATGGATGGCATGAATGTGGTTGGTGATCTCTTTGGTGAAGGTAAAATGTTCCTTCCTCAAGTGGTGAAATCTGCCCGTGTTATGAAGCAGGCGGTAGCCCATCTAGAGCCATTTATTAATGCAACCAAAGACGTTGGTGCAACTAACGGCAAAATCTTACTAGCGACTGTAAAGGGTGATGTTCACGATATCGGTAAGAATATTGTTGGCGTGGTTTTGCAATGTAATAACTACGAAATTATCGATTTAGGCGTGATGGTTTCATGTGAAAAAATTCTTAAGGTCGCTAAGGAAGAGAATGTCGACATTATTGGTCTTTCCGGGCTGATTACTCCTTCTCTTGATGAGATGGTACATGTTGCCAAAGAGATGGAGAGACAAGGCTTTAAGCTGCCTCTTCTTATTGGCGGAGCAACCACATCTAAAGCGCATACAGCCGTTAAGATTGAACAGAACTACTCTGAACCTGTTGTGTACGTAAACAATGCTTCACGTGCTGTTGGTGTGTGTACCTCTCTATTATCTAACGAACTGAAACCTGCATTTGTCGAGAAGTTGGATATCGATTACGATCGCGTTCGCGATCAGCACAATCGTAAAAAGCCTCGTACTAAGCCGGTCACGCTTGAGAGAGCGCGTGCCAATAAAGTCGCTATCGATTGGGATGCGTATACTCCCCCTGCACCTGTTAAGCCGGGAGTACACATCTTCAAGGACTTTGATGTGGCTACTTTACGTCAGTACATCGACTGGACTCCGTTCTTTATGACATGGTCATTAGTCGGAAAGTACCCAGCAATTCTCAATCATGAAGAGGTAGGTGATGAAGCGAAACGCCTCTTCAAGGATGCTAACGATTTACTCGATCGTGTAGAGAGAGATAAATTGCTTGAAGCTCGTGGTATGTGTGCCATGTTCCCAGCAAACAGTGTTGGCGATGATATTGAAGTGTATACCGATGAATCGCGTACTGAAGTATTAAAGGTTCTGCATAATCTTCGTCAACAAACCGAGAAGCCAAAAGGTTTTAACTACTGTTTGTCAGATTACATTGCGCCGAAAGACAGCGGTAAAGCAGACTGGATTGGTGGTTTTGCAGTAACGGGTGGTATTGGTGAGCGAGAGCTCGCTGATGATTACAAAGCGAAAGGCGACGACTATAACGCGATCATGATTCAGGCGGTTGCAGACCGGTTGGCGGAAGCGTTCGCTGAATACTTGCATAAAGAAGTGAGAAAGGACATTTGGGGCTACTCACCTGATGAGGATTTGTCTAATGACGATTTGATTCGAGAGAAATACCAAGGTATTCGCCCTGCTCCGGGTTACCCTGCTTGCCCAGAACATACAGAGAAAGGCACGTTGTGGGAGTTGATGGACGTTGAAAAAGCGATCGACATGTCGTTAACCACGAGTTACGCAATGTGGCCTGGTGCTTCAGTATCTGGTATGTACTTCTCACATCCGGATTCTCGATACTTTGCGATTGCCCAGATTCAACAGGATCAAGTGGATAGCTATGCCGACCGTAAAGGTTGGGATATGTTAGAAGCTGAGAAGTGGTTAGGCCCAAACATTAACTAGCTTTTAGGCTATACGAGCATTGACTCGTAAAGTAAAAAAGAGAAAGGGTTGCTCAAGAGCAACCCTTTTTGTATCTGTGGTTTGGTAGTTTTAAACTAATCGAGTAACCGTCGTTTTATTCAAACAGCTCTTGATGCAGCTTTTGAATCGCTAACTTGGAGACAGACTCATTTAGCAAGAAGCATAGGTTGTGTGGGCTTGCTCCGTAACAAATCATACGTAGGTTGAAGTCTTCAAGCGTGCCGAATACTTGCTTCGCATAGCCTTTGCTTTCGCTCATGTTATTACCAATAAGAGCAACAAGGCATAGGTCGTGTTCAATATCTACAGAACACAGCTCTTCAAGCTCAATTCGAGCGGCTTCTGGTAACTGAGGAGCACCACCCGATGTATCTGTTTGATCAAGAGTCAGTGAGACACTGATCTCTGAGGTAGTGATAAGATCGACAGAGATCTTATGCTTAGCGAGGATCTCGAACACCTTAGCTAAAAAGCCGTAGGCATGGAACATATTAGCGCTACGCAGTGTAACCATGGTTTGGTTGCAACGTAGGGCAAGCGCTCTAAACAGAGGAGAACTCTCAACTTGTTGACGAATCCATGTTCCACCGAGCTCTGGTGCTTTTGATGAGCCGACAAAAACAGGGATTTGATGGCGTAATGCAGGGACTAGAGTCGAAGGGTGTAATATCTTCGCACCAAAGTTTGCCATTTCTGATGCTTCGCTGAAGCTAATCTCTGGGATAGGAGATGCTTTCGATGCGATGCGTGGATCTGTGGTGTAGATCCCTGGAACGTCAGTCCAGATCTCTAAACCAATAGCTTGTACCGATTCGGCAATCAGTGCGGCTGAATAATCACTGCCGCCACGACCTAACGTTGTGGTGTTACCTTCGCTATCGGCACCGATAAAGCCTTGAGTCACGACAACTTGTTTTTGGCAAAGTGGGATGAGTTTTTCTTGCGCTAGAGCTGCAATATCTTCTAGCTGTGGTTCTGCTTTACCGAAGTCATCATTAGTGCGCATCACTTCTCTGATATCAAAACGAACTGCGGGTGTCCCACGTTCACGAATGATCTGCGCCAGAATATGTGTCGACATTAACTCACCACATGCCACTAGGTGATCGGTGAGTTTGGTACTTGTTTGGAATGATGCCGCTTCTGCAGCGCTCGCAATGTCGTCGAGAATACAATGCACGTCTTTTTCAATGCTGATTGGGTCTGCTAGTTGATCAAGAATCGCGTTATGAATGTCAGCCAACTGCGTCATTAATTCCTGACGACGAGTTTTGTCTTGGACACCATTCGCTAGCTCAACAAGCAAGTTAGTGACGCCTGAGCATGCGCTGCTCACGACCAGTTTAGTATTCGAGTTATTTTCAATAATGGCAGCACAACGGCTCATTGCTTCAAAGTTGGCAACACTTGTTCCACCAAACTTAGCGACATTAAAAGAACCAGCTACATTAGATGCACTCACGATATATCTCCCACGACTTCCTAAAATAAAATTACGGTTGGGTAATCCAACGTCCGATGTTTTTCGAAGAGAGTATTTAGAGCAAAAAGAGAGGAATTATTAGAATAGTAACCTCAGAAGCTCTTCACCATATAGAAATGGCGACAGTTGCCGGGATTCAGCCCGCTCAACCGATAATAAAGGTCCTGCATCCTTTTATTATCTCGGCACTGCTCCCCATTAATGTTTTGTATTGGAAATGCGGTTCCACAAAACATCTGCCTGGGCAGTGCTCCTCTTCTGCTAGATAGCCATTTCATTGAACGTGTTTGCGTTAACAATGTCAATCCGTAACTGGAGATATTTAAAAAATAATTTTAACAATTATGTGACACTGGTGTGACCTCAATACTTTTGGCTAATTGCTGACGGTATCGATTTGCTTTAGGGTGGAATGTTCACACCATTAACGTAAGGGATGTACATGTCTAATTTAACACTCACTACTGCTATCGAGAGCTTTTATCCGCCACACCGAACGTTAATGGGGCCGGGGCCTTCAGATATTTCACCTCAAGTTTTACAGGCCTTGAGCCGTCCAACTATTGGTCACCTCGATCCGCTGTTTATCGCAATGATGGATGAGCTGAAACAACTTCTTAAATATGTTTTTCAAACTGAAAATGAGTTGACGATTGCCGTTTCAGCTCCGGGCAGTGCAGGTATGGAAACCTGTTTTGTTAACCTGATTGAGCCCGGTGAGAAAGTGATTGTTTGTCGCAACGGTGTTTTCGGTGAACGTATGCGAGAGAATGTTGTGCGTTGTGGTGGCGAAGCGATCCTTGTTGATGACGAGTGGGGTAAACCCGTTTCCGTTGAAAAGGTAGAAAAAGCGTTATTAGAAAACCCTGATGCTGTAGCTGTCGCATTTGTACACGCAGAAACGTCGACTGGAGCGTTATCGGATGCTAAAGCCATTTCCGCATTAGCTCGTCAATTTGATGCATTGTCGATTGTTGATGCAGTGACATCATTAGGTGGTGTACCACTGTTGGTTGATGAATGGCAGCTTGATGCGGTTTATTCTGGCAGTCAAAAATGTCTATCTTGCGTTCCTGGTCTGTCTCCTGTGACTTTCTCTCAACGTGCGGTTGAGAAGATGAAGGCGCGTCAAGCTCCAGTACAAAGCTGGTTCCTAGATCAGAGCTTGGTACTCGGTTATTGGAGTGGAGAAGGTAAGCGTAGCTACCACCACACAGCCCCCGTGAACAGCCTGTATGCTTTGCATGAGTCATTGGTTTTACTGAAAAATGAAGGGTTAGACGACGCTTGGTCACGTCATTACGCGATGCACCAAGAGCTTAAAACTGGTGTAGAAGCTTTGGGGTTAAAGTTTGTCGTTGATGAAGAGAGCCGCTTGCCTCAATTGAATGCGCTTTACTTCCCTGAAGGGATTGACGAAGCCAAAATAAGAACACAGCTGTTAGAAGAGTATAATCTTGAAATCGGTGCAGGCCTTGGCTCTTTAGCAGGGAAGGCTTGGCGTATTGGTTTAATGGGTTATGGTGCTCGAAAAGAGAATGTCGCATTGTGCTTAAAAGCGTTGCAAGACGTTTTGAAGTAGCGACAATAAACTGAAATTAAAAAGAAAAGCGCACGAGAGAACGTGCGCTTTTTTGTGTCTAGACTAAACGCCAATAGGGTGAATTAATTCTAGATTCCTTGGCATCATTTAGCAGAAGAGATGTTGTTTTCAGCTTCTGATATTTTCTTATATTGAACCTTGGAAAAGTCTCTATTTGGGAATAAAAAGATCGCTTCGCTACGAATTTGTTCTGCCTTGCTGTGATCGCCTAATCCTTGATACGCGAGAATCAGGTTGCTGTAGAAAGCAGGCCTTGGCTTACTCTTTATGATCTCTAACGACCAATCTATATAAGGTTGGATCAGGCTAGGATCAGCTTTGTAGAGGCCAATATTTAGATATGTGCTGTATACATCCCAATCATAGCGATCTTTCCAAACTACGGGATTCGTTACCTGCTTAAGAATATCTGGATTCTTAGGCTTAGACAGTTCAAATTGAGTCAGCACATAATTGGTATGCAGCGCGCTCAACATATAGAAACTCACCAAGATCGGAACCACCAAGCTAGACACTCTAAACAGGGTTTTACTAACGATACTAAACGGCTGTTGATAGTGCCGAGAAGAGCGTTGATCTACCCAGTAAATCAAGATGATGAATGTTATCCAGTGAATCGCAGAATGATAAAAAGGATACTCGAGCTGAGAGTGCAAGAGTATGGGTACAAATAGCGCGAGCAGTGCTAGACGTGTTCCCTTCGCTGAGTTTGCTATACGTGACAGGACTAACACCGCGGCAATTAAAATTCCAACGATAGGTACTATTCCGCCTTCAACCCCCCAAAACAGGAACTCATTGTGCGGGTGATCCATTGAAGGAAGGCCGGGATGATAATTTGGGTTGAGTTGATGCTGGCGAGCTGTGTATAGCGTGTACTCGGATTCGAACTTCCCGTAGCCATACCCTGTAAATGGCTTTTCGATCATCATATCTAGAGCTTGTGGGAATATATATCCTCGAGCATCTTCTAAATGAGAACGACTGGCTTTTTGGCTTGCTAAACTATCTACAGACTGCAAGCTAATTATGGTAAAACCAATAACAGCCCCAAGTAGGGTTGATGCGCACCATCCGTAGAAGCGTTTCTTGGTCGAGAACTTGTATAGGTAAGGCAGAATACATATCAACCCTATTACGACGGCCAACCAGCCAGTCCGTGATGCAATAATAATTAATAGCGGCACGGTTAAGGTTGGGGTTAAATAAAGTAAAATCGATTCGCTAATTTTGTGATTATATTTCGCGGGTTGCCTCGCCAAAAGATATGCTGAAAGCACAAAACCAGTAGCTAAAAAGCTGGCCATTACATTCGGTTGTTGGAATATTCCGTAAGGTCGATTGGCCGTTGTGTTGTAACCAAACAGGTTGCCAGGTTCCAGTAGGAAATATTGCACGTAACCAAAGAGTGCTTGTATAACCACAGCAAGCACAATGAACCACAACATGCGTTGCTTGTGTTTATTGCTGAACTTAAATTGCTGAAGTACGACGAACAAGGCAAAGCCAGCCCACAATCCAAGTAAGCGCCCTGCAGCTCCTTGAGGTGCGGCATTACTGTATAAAATGGGTAGCGTAAGAATAAGACAGCTTACTAGCAAGCCAACCGTTAACTTGGAATATTTGAGTACACGGTTAGTCGCGAGTTGGTAGAAGCCAATTGCTAACGTAAAGCTAAGAGCTAACCAAGTGGTTGGATTAAATGATAACGCAAGGCCTGAGCCTCCAGGATTAGGCATGAAAAAATGCATGGCTAACAAGAATACAAGAGCTAAAGAAGTCAGAAATGCTTTATTGAGTGGTAGCTGAGTTACCTGATTTTCTAGCTGGGTACCGCTAGTGTGTATTGTTGCCATAAATCCCTAACCTTATAAAAACAGAGCTTGTTCCTTCTGAAACAAGCTCTGTTACTTTAACATTTTTATGTCTGCTCGCAGGGCGCTATTTTACACCTACTTCAAATTTAACATAGGCTTAAGGAAGCGAGCAGTGTGTGAACCTTCGACTAACGCCACATCTTCAGGTGTACCTTCTGCAACAATATCACCGCCCCCTTGACCCCCTTCAGGACCAAGGTCTAGGATCCAGTCTGCTGTTTTGACGACATCGAGGTTGTGCTCAATCACCACAACCGTATTGCCGTGATCACGCAATCGATGTAGTACCGTTAATAGCTGCTGAATATCGTGGAAGTGAAGGCCTGTTGTTGGTTCATCAAGAATGTATAAGGTTTTCCCCGTGTCTCGTTTAGACAATTCACGCGCTAATTTAACGCGTTGCGCTTCTCCGCCAGATAAGGTTGTCGCCGCTTGCCCTAGTCGAATATAAGAAAGGCCCACATCCATTAAAGTTTGCAGCTTACGCGCAATAACCGGAACGGGATTGAAGTACTCGCGGGCATCTTCTACCGTCATTTCTAGCACTTCATCAATGGTTTTGCCTTTGTAGCGAACCTCAAGAGTTTCACGGTTATAGCGTTTACCTTTACACACATCACACGGTACATACACATCCGGCAAGAAGTGCATCTCCACCTTGATTACACCGTCTCCCTGACAAGCTTCACAACGACCACCACGAACGTTAAAACTGAATCGACCTGGCTTGTAGCCACGAGATCGTGATTCTTGTGTACCAGCAAATAATTCTCGGATAGGAGTGAAAATACCGGTGTAAGTCGCAGGGTTTGATCTAGGGGTGCGACCGATAGGGCTTTGATCAATATCGATCACTTTATCGAAATGCTCTAAGCCTTTTATCTTTCTGTGCGGTGCCGGAACTGCAGTCGTTGCACCGTTTAATTGAGTGTGGGCGACTTTAAAGAAAGTGTCATTGATTAGTGTTGATTTACCTGAACCTGATACACCCGTAATACAGCTGAACAAACCAACAGGAATCGTCGCGGTCACATTCTTTAGGTTGTTCCCCGTTGCGCCAACGATCTCGACGACTTTCTTTTTGTCGATAGGTGTTCTTTGTTTTGGTACCGCAATTTCTTTGGCACCGCTGAGGTATTGCCCTGTCAAAGAGTTCGGGTTTTCGATGATGTCTTGCATGGTACCTTCTGCAACCACGTGGCCACCGTGAACACCTGCCCCAGGGCCGATATCGATAACATGGTCAGCACAACGGATCGCGTCTTCATCATGCTCAACGACAAGCACGGTATTACCTAAATCTCTGAGGTGAACCAAAGTTTGCAGTAGACGTTCATTATCGCGCTGATGGAGGCCAATTGATGGCTCATCTAGCACATACATAACACCAACTAACCCAGCACCAATTTGACTTGCTAGACGAATTCTCTGAGCTTCACCACCAGACAGTGTTTCCGCGCTGCGTGATAAGTTGAGATAGTTCAAGCCTACATTGACTAAGAAATGCAGGCGGTCATTAATCTCTTTCATTACCTTATCTGCGATCTGCCCACGCTGACCGTCTAACTTCAATTCTTGGAAAAATTGCAGTGCGTCGGCAATGCTGAGTTCAACGATTTCTGGCAATGTTGTATCACCAATGAAAACATTTCTAGCTTCCAGCCTTAAGCGAGTACCACTACAGCTAGAGCAAGATTTTGTTGAGATGTATTTGGCAAGGTCTTCACGTACTGCACTAGATTCAGTGTCATGGTAACGACGTTCTAACGTGTTGAGAATACCTTCAAATGGGTGACGCTTGACTCGGATATCACCACGATCATTGATGTATTTGAATTCGACCTCTGTGCGGCCAGATCCTTTTAAAATGATCTCTTGAGTTTTCTTTGGCAAAGAATTAAATGGTGCATAAAGATCAAAACCATAATGATCCGATAGCGACGTCAGCATCTGAAAATAGTAGTAATTCTTTTGATCCCAGCCTTTAATCGCCCCCTCTGCAACGCTCAGATTCTCATCCAAAATTACTCGACTTGGATCAAAATATTGTTGAACACCAAGGCCATCACAAGTGCCACACGCTCCTGCTGGGTTGTTAAATGAGAATAGGCGAGGCTCAAGTTCTTGCATGCTGTAGCCACACTTTGGACAAGCAAAATTAGCTGAGAACACGATCTCTTCTTGTTCTTTATCATCCATCCAACCGACAACAGCGATACCACCAGATAGCTCTAATGTTGTCTCGAATGATTCAGCCAAACGCTGTTGAAGATCTGGGCGAACCTTGAATCTGTCTACCACGACTTCAATGGTGTGCTTCTTGTGCAGTTCCAATGTTGGTGGATCGGATAAATCACAGGTTTCACCATCAATACGAGCACGGATAAAACCTTGCGCTGCTAGGTTTTCTAGTGTCTTTACATGCTCACCTTTACGTTCTTTGACGATCGGTGCCATCAGCATCATCTTTGAGCCTTCAGGCAGTTCTAATACCTTGTCGACCATCTGGCTGATGGTTTGCGCCGCTAGGGGGATGTTGTGATCAGGACAGCGTGGCTCGCCGACTCGCGCGTAAAGCAGTCTTAGGTAATCGTAGACTTCAGTAATAGTACCGACGGTTGAGCGAGGATTATGCGAAGTCGATTTTTGTTCTATCGAGATGGCTGGAGATAAACCTTCTATGTGGTCGACATCGGGTTTTTCCATAAGAGATAGAAATTGACGGGCGTAGGCCGACAAAGACTCAACATAACGACGTTGACCTTCCGCATAGAGAGTATCAAACGCAAGTGACGACTTTCCTGAACCTGATAAACCGGTGATAACCGTCAGCTTATCACGAGGTATGGTTAGGTTAATGTCTTTGAGGTTATGCGTACGAGCGCCTCTAATTTCTATTTTATCCATCTCAACAGACCATGTAATTTTAAGTGGCTAAAGTATTACATAGAGTGAGATTTGTGCAAAGTTTTACTGGATAAAAAAACAGTAAACAAAAAAAGGCGACTCTTTTGAGTCACCCTTGGAATCATTTAATGTGCTGTTAACCAACCGCTAATGGCTATTAATTAAACAGCTAAACAGCTAAACAGCTAAACAGCGAGTAAGCCAAAATTAGCGATTAAGCTTCTTTTGTTGTTGTGTGCTTACCTAGCTCGATTTGTTGCTGGTCTTTTTTGTATAGGTTTTCAAAGCAGTAGTTTGTTGCTTCGATATAGCCTTCAACACTACCGCAGTCAAAACGTTGGCCTTTAAATTTGTAAGCCAATACGCAGCCTGCTTTTGCTTGTTTTAGCAATGCATCAGTGATCTGGATTTCGCCACCTTTGCCTGGTTCAGTTTGCTCGATAAGCTCAAAGATATCTGGAGTCAAAATGTAACGGCCAATGATTGCTAGATTGCTTGGTGCAGTACCTGGCTCTGGCTTTTCTACCATGTCATCAACGCGGAAAAGGTCGTCTTTGATCATCTCGCCCGAGATAACACCGTATTTGTGTGTTTCGTTTTCAGGTACTTCTTGTACCGCAACGATTGAACATCGAAACTGTTTGTATAACGCAACCATCTGAGCAAGTACGCCTTGCTGCTCGTTAACACAAAGGTCGTCGGCAAGCACGACTGCGAATGGTTCATCACCCACAAGCTCGCGACCCGTTAAGATAGCGTGGCCAAGGCCTTTCATCTCACGTTGGCGAATGTAGGTGAAGTTTGCTGCTTCAATTGTCTCACGGATATTGATCAGCAGGTCTTCTTTATTTGTACCGCTGATCTGGTGCTCAAGTTCGTAGTTCTTATCAAAGTGATCCATCAATGAGTGCTTACCACGACCGGTAACAATGCACATGCCGTCCATACCGGCTTCGATCGCTTCTTCAACGCCGTATTCAATCAGAGGTTTGTTTACTACAGGCATCATTTCTTTGGGCATTGACTTAGTTGCAGGTAAAAAACGTGTACCGTAGCCAGCTGCCGGGAAAAGGCACTTTTTGATCATGATAAGACCCTTTATCTATAATAATTATTGATTCAACCTGAATGGCTGATATTTCTGAGGGCAACTCTAGCATAAGTTATGTCGAAAATTCAGCAACAATCCGTATGGTTTACTAGAGCTTCCCTCAAAATTATCGTCAGTTTAAGAGGCTGATCAATTATGCAAGTAGATTCTGGTTTGCCCATGCAATGGCTTGGACTCTATTTTTAACGGCCAGTTTACGGAATATCTGATAAAGGTGAGATTTAACCGTGAATTCGCTAATAAACAAATCATCGGCTATTTGAGTGTTTGATGAGCCTGATTGAAGGCAGCGAATCACTTGCAACTCTCTAATGGTTAAGTCGACATTGGTGGGGGTTGTATTGGTGTTCACGATGTTTCGATAGTAGAACAACAATTGGCTTGCCACTTTTCTAGGTAGCCAATTGTCTCCATTGATTACCTCTTCAAGCCCTTTCGCTATTTTGGCTTTCTCTTCAGAGTTATAAAAGAGACCTTTTAATACGCCAAACGTAATCAACTCCGATGTGGGAAGAGCTTTGGGGACGTTGAATAGAATGATCTCATGATTTTTCCACATTACGGGTAAATTTGGATGAAGGTTGATTAATCGAGGCACCTCTTTGTAATCAACCAGTAAAATTCGGTTGCTCTGCTTTCGATCAAATAACATCAAATCGTCCGGTGTCATCTTATAAAGGATAATAGATAAGTGCTTTTCTATTTCTTTTACATGTAGATAGTTGTCGCTTGGGTCGATGCATAGAAAGTGTAAAGTGCGAGCGTATCGAGACTTTCTCATTGAAACTCCTTGTTTAGATTGGATTAGATTTCACGTTGTCATGCATGCTTCGGCTTCTTTAGCACCTTGATGGTGACTTGCGTTGAATATCAATTCCTAAAGTAAATGAGTGGTTTGTAAGTGGAGAAAAAAGCAACATCGCTCTGAATATCATGATTTGTTACGTTTTTATTCTTTGTAGTGAGGAGAGAATAGGAATGCGATTTATCACTGCAGAAAAGCATGCTATTCTTGTGCGCTAAAATTTTCTGAGACTATGAATTTAGACGGAGCAAATCATGGCTAGCCGTGGAGTTAACAAAGTTATATTAGTGGGTAACCTAGGTAATGACCCTGAAATTCGTTACATGCCAAATGGCGGCGCAGTAGCGAACATTACCATTGCAACGTCAGAGTCATGGCGTGATAAAGCAACTGGCGAACAGCGTGAAAAAACAGAATGGCACCGTGTTGCTCTGTTTGGCAAGCTAGCGGAAGTTGCTGGTGAGTACCTACGTAAAGGTTCTCAAGTTTACATTGAAGGTCAACTTCAAACGCGTAAATGGCAAGATCAAAGCGGTCAAGATCGCTACACAACAGAAGTCGTTGTTCAAGGCTTCAACGGTGTAATGCAAATGCTTGGCGGTCGTGCTCAAAGCGGTGCTCCTGCTCAAGGTGGTATGGGTAACAACCAACAGCAAGGTAGTTGGGGTCAGCCACAACAGCCACAACAACAACAGCAACAACAATATAGTGCTCCTGCTCAACAGCAGCCGAAAGCACCTCAACAAGCTCCTCAGCAGGCTCAACCTCAATATAATGAGCCGCCAATGGATTTTGATGATGACATCCCATTTTAAGCCCAGTTTTTAATATATTATAAAGACAGTATTAAATTGGAAAAAGCCGCGTTTATCGCGGCTTTTTGTTACCTAGAATTCTTAACGCTTTATTTACAACGTCAATTTATAGTATAAGTAGCAATACGGTATAATGTGAGTTGAAAAGGATTTCGTTATTCATGAGATATACCCCGACACTAAAATTGAGCACTCGATTGGTCGCATTTGTTACTGTGATAGTGATCAGTGCGATGTTCATTCTTTTTATTGGTGGCACACTTTCCTTTAAGCGTATCGGACAGGAATATTTAGACCATTATTTGGTTGGTATTGTCGACGTTGTAGATAAAGAGATGGAAGATCCCGACGCCGCGTATTCGATGCAGCGTTGGATGCCTAAAATGTTGCAGGCAAGCAATATTGTTGAGATGAAGCTCTCGAATCAGACTGGCATCGTTTATCGTTTTAAAGATACCTCCCCACAAATTGATCCTAACCGTCTTTATGAAAGAAGCTTTATTCTAGAGCGAAATGAAGGTTATCGAATCGAGTTTAAAGCACTGCCTCCTTATATTGGTTATAGCTACTCAATGGAAGCGATGTGGTCAATTACTTTGGCTGTTGCATTGATCCTATTCTGCCTGGCTCGTGGTGTTCGTTGGTTGAAAGAACAGTTGATGGGTTCTGAGATCTTGGAAGAGCGAGGAAGAATGATCTTAGCTGGGCAAGTTGAGGCTCATGCAAAGGGAGATGAACTTGAATGGCCATATACGGCGAGTGAAGCCTTGGATGTATTGATCGAAGAGTTACAAGATGCTCGTCAAGAAAGAAGCCGCTTTGATACCTTTATTCGTACCCATACTTTCCTAGACAAACTCACGGGCACAGCAAACCGAGTCCTATTCGATAACAAGCTTGAATCGGCTTTACATGAAAGCGGTGCTCGAGGTGGTGTGTTACTGATACGTATCGATGAATGGGAGCAAGTTCATGATGCTAATGACAAGCAAATCACTGACGGATTTATTATTGAAGTTGGCGAAGTCTTGTCGAATATTGTTCAACGCTATCCTGATGTTATTTTTTCTCGCTATTACGAAGCAGACTTTGCGGTGTTTGTTCCACATCAGGGGGCAAAAGATATTGCGACCTTGGCCGCTCAATGCTTGAGACAGTTAGACAAGCTAACTCCACCCGAACCTTTAGAGTCTGATAATTGGTGCCATATTGGCGTAACCATGTATACCGAAGGTGAGCGCCATAGCCAGATCATGGATGAAACGGAAACAGCATTAAAGAGTGCCCAGCTGGAGCGCATTAATAACTGGAGCCGTTACCCTAAGCAGAATACAAATGAGCTTGAGAGAGGCAGTGTTCGCTGGAGAACATTGCTGGATAAAGCCCTGCTTCCTGAAAACTTAGTAATCTTTGCTCAGCGATGTTATCTTATCCCGGAGTTGGGTCAAGTTAATGAATTACATAGAGAAATATTCACTAGAATTCAGGATCCTGATAAAGGTTTATTGAAATCGTCTCGATTTATGCCTGCGGTAGAACAAGTGGGTTATCAAGCTCAAATGGACCAATCGGTTCTAAAGGTTTTGTTGAAATCGCTGAAAGAGTCAACTCAGACTCTCAATTACTCGGTCAACCTCAATGTTACTCCATTTGCGAGTAAACAGCATTTTAAGTGGTTTAGAAGTGAGTTGTTACAGCTCTCTGCTCAACACCGCTCTCAGCTTGCGTTTGAGTTTCCAGAAGGGCACTTGATTGCCCATCTTGATTATATGAGACCGGTGGCAAAGATGTTGCGAGGTTTAGGGTGTAAAATTGTGGTTGGCCAAGCTGGACGAACCATTGTTAGTACTCACTATATAAAGGACTTAAAGGTTAATTACATTAAGCTTCATCGAAGCTTAATAAAGAAAATCGATCAAAGGCATGAGAACCAACTGTTTGTCCGAAGCTTAATTGGTGCATGCGGTGACTCTCCAACTCAAGTTATTGCAGTTGGAGTCGAGACAAAACAAGAAAAGAATACCTTGATAGAGTTAGGCATTAACGGCTATCAAGGGAGGTATTTCGACGAAGAACAACAAATTATCCCTTTGCCTAATCAAGCTGAAAAGGCCGCGAAAGCGGAATCTGTTGTAAAAGTTGGACGAAGAAATCGATGGCGTAAGAGTAGTACTTAAGAATGAATTTTAAAGCGATTTTAGACAAGATAAAGCCAACGAATAATAAAGGTAGTTCTCAAGTTGTCCTACTGGGCAATGACGCCATTTATATTTCATCGACAGAGCAAGAACATCAAGTAACCAGTATTCCTGTAGTTAACGGTGACTGGGAAAGCGCACTGAAGAAATCGCTTAATAGTGAGGCGTTTACTAGCAACAGCTTGCAATTAATTGTTTGTGCTAACTACTACCAAACTTTCCAAATTGATAAACCGGATATTCCAGAGAGCGAATGGTCAGTTGCCCTGCCTTTTTTACTGAAAGACCTTGTTTCTGAAAGAGTGACAGAGATTACCGCTAGTGCGGTCGCGCTTCCGACGTCGAACAAGCTACAAGTGTATGTTTTGCCTAAAAAGCTGTTAGACAAACTTCTGAATATTACTCATTCAGCTCAGGTAGAACTCAGTGGTGTTGCTCCTGAAGATGAAATCTGGGGTTACAGTGCTGGCGAATTGTCTAATTTCATCCTTTTACAACGCAGCGCCAATTCACACTTTAAGCTGGGTGCGTTTGTTGAAAATACCGTTTGCTTTCAAAGAACCATCCGCAGCGTTGTACCGCCTTTAACGGGGGTTGCATCGAGTGCTCTTCAGTTAGATGGTCTTGCCTTAGAACTCCAACGCTCGATTGATTACCTTTCTTCTCAAATTAAAGGTACTCAACTTCATCAGTTGAAAATCTGCTGTGATGAGGAAAATGAGGCTGAATTACAAGGTGTGTTAAACAACACATTGAGTTCTACTGTTTCTCTATTAGTTGAGGGGGAGCGCGAAAACTCAGAAAGCTTATTGGTTAAGCTTGCGGCTGAAAAAACTGTTTTTAACGTCAATCTTTACCCTGAACATCTCAAGCCTAAGAAAGAATATTTTACGCTGACGAATGTTGTTGCGAGCTGGGGGCTAGTTTGTGTGCTGCTGCTTGGTGGTTACTTTGTGATGCAGTATCAAGTTTCCAATCTAGATAAAGCTCTAACAGCTTTGCAACATGAATCGAGTCAGCTTAACAAGCAAGTTAACCAATTGAATAGTAAGTTAACTCAGCATAAACCGTCTCCAGAGAAGGTAGCGGCTGTTGCGCGTCTCAAACGTGAGACTCAGGCTAAAAAAGAGGCGTTGAAGGCGGTCGGACAATACGACGAATCTCAACAAGTCGGGTATTCTGGCGTCATGAATTCCTTAGCTAAATTAGGCCGAAATGACATCTCTCTTTCGCACATCTACATGACTCACGATACTTTAGATCTTAGTGGCTTTGCTCGTAATGCAAATGTAGTTCCTAATTGGATTGGTCAGTTTAAAAGTGAGCTTAATTTAGTTGGACGTGCTTTTGAAAAACTAAAAATTGGTCGCAATGATCAGGACGTGGTGACGTTTGAGTTAAGTACTCGCAGGGAGAGCAAATAATGCAGCAATGGAACCAGCTCAGCGATAAGTTTCTTGCATTAAGTCAGAGAGAGAAATGGCTACTTTTCGTGTGTGGTTTTATTGGCCTATCCATGTTGTTGTTCACCTTGTTGGTTGAGCCTGCGTATCTCGATTTACAGGCTAAAAATGCTAAGGCGATGAATCTGACTCAGTCAAACCAGAGACAGCAAGGTGAGTTGCTCGTTCTTCAAGCGAAGTTAAACAAAGACCCAGACAAAGAGATTAATCGAGAGTACAAAAAACTGCTGGTGGAGAGCCAAGACCTGTCACTTCAGCTTTCCCAGATTGTCGATGGGCTGATCACGCCTTCTCAAATGTCTCAGCTATTGGAGAGCGTTCTTAATGCCGGAAACGGACTTAAGCTCGAATCGCTAGAGTCGTTAAAACCAGAAGCGATTTCGGATAATCAAGAGACCAGTGAATACTCAGGCTACTTTCTTCACCCTGTAAGAATGGAATTGACCGGCAGTTACTTTGATATCTCAGCTTATCTACAAGCGCTTGAGTCTCTTCCTGTCAGTTATTACTGGCGCACATTTCAGTACTCAGTTGAAGAATATCCTAAAGCTCGACTGGTGTTCGAGGTTTACACGCTAGGCACTAGACAGGAGTTTATCGGTGGTTAGAACTCTTTTGATGTCATTACTTTTTATTAGCCAAGTGGCTTGGGCTGAACAGGATCCTACGGCGCCATTAGGTTGGTTGACGCCACAACAAAAAACAACGTCAGCTAAAAAGGCGCCAACTCGTTACCGCTTACCTTCTCTAGAAAGCATTGTGTGCAAAGGCGATACACCTTGCTATGCCATTATGAATGGTCAGATTCTCGGTCAAGGAGAAACGATCAGAGGGTACCGAGTTAAGAACATAGATCCAGAATACGTCACTCTGCAGAGAAGCTCTAAGCAGTGGAAATTAGAGATGTTCTCTTTAGATGTTAAGAATAATTAAGGTTAGAGTGAAGACATGCGTAAACTTGTAGTAGCAATCCTAGTGTCATCTTTAGTCGGCTGTTCGATGGGGCATCGAGATCCTGTTGAGATCAAAGAGTCTTTAAACGAATCGATTAATGAAGCGAATAGTAAAGCGCTTCGTGATCTCCCTTCGTCGGTACAAGATGACTTGATGCCTCAGCTTAATTCGGATGCCATGTCTCCGGGTATGGAAACGGTTAAGCGTTTTCGTATTCAAGCTAAAGGTGTTGAAGCGAGAACCTTTTTTGCTAGCTTAGTAAAAGGCACCGAATACAGCGCGGCTATTCACCCAAGCGTTGCCGGGAAGCTGACTTTAAACCTGACCGATGTGACGTTAGACGAGGTACTGGCTGTCGCTCAGGATATGTATGGCTACGATATTGAGAAACGTGGCAAAGTGATCCAGATTTACCCTGCAGGTCTGCGCACGGTTACGATCCCGGTTGATTACTTACAAGTGAAGCGTTCAGGTCGCTCATTGACCACGATCACCACAGGCACTATCTCGAACTCAGACAACAATTCGTCAAGCTCATCAAGTTCAGACTCTAACTCGTCGAACTCATCTAATTCTTCTAACTCATCGAATGCGACATCGAACGGTGGTACAGAGATTGAAACGACCTCTGAAAGTGATTTCTGGCCACAGCTTGAAGCGGCCGTTGCTCACCTCATTGGTTCTGGTGACGGGCAGAGCGTTGTCGTGACCCCGCAAGCGAGTGTGATTACCGTGCGTGCTTACCCTGACGAAATTCGTGAGGTTCGAGAGTTCTTAGGCATCTCTCAAAAACGCCTGCAGCGTCAAGTGATCCTAGAAGCTAAAATCATGGAAGTGACCTTGAGTGATGGTTATCAGCAAGGTATCAGCTGGTCCAATTTATCGAAATCTATTGGCAGCGGTGGTGTGGTAATTGATCGTCCGGCAAGTACTTTACCGCCGTTAGATGCAATCAGCTCCTTGTTAGGCGGACAGACCAACGTAACGATTTCAGATGGCAGCTTTGAAGCAGTTTTGAGCTTTATGGATACTCAAGGCGACCTTAATGTTCTATCGAGCCCGCGAGTAACGGCAGCGAATAACCAGAAAGCGGTTATCAAAGTGGGAACCGATGAATATTACGTAACAGATTTATCTAGCTCGGTCGGTAGTGGTGATAACGCGAATGTGGCTCCTGAAGTCGAACTCACCCCATTTTTCTCTGGTATATCTTTGGATGTAACTCCTCAGATAGATGATAAAGGCGGGGTATTCTTACATGTTCACCCTGCCGTTATTGAGGTTGAGGAAGAAGTGAAAGAGCTTAACCTTGGTTCAACGACGGGTTTGGTGCAGCTTCCTTTAGCGAAAAGCTCAATTCGAGAATCAGACTCAGTGATTCGTGCCAAAGATGGCGATGTGGTTGTGATTGGCGGGTTAATGAAATCCAACACCACTGATGTTACCTCTAAAGTACCATTTCTCGGTGATATTCCAGCTTTAGGGCATTTGTTCCGTAATACCAATCAGTTAACGCAAAAAACGGAGCTTGTAATCTTACTTAAGCCAACGATCGTGGGTGTGAATACTTGGCAAAATGAGTTAGAGCGTTCTCGAGATCTATTGCAGCAGTGGTTCCCTGATGAAGAGTAATCGCTCACTTTCTCAATGTAGATTGGCAGCATCTAACTAAGCTAGGTCATCTTATGTATCAAGCTCACTTTGGGTTTAAACAGCTGCCATTTACCTTAACGCCGAATACTGATTTCTTTTATGGTTTAGCGCCTCATTTCGAAGCGATTCAGACGGTGATCTCGGCGTTAGAAATGGGCGAAGGCGTGATTAAGGTCACCGGAGAGGTGGGTACTGGAAAAACCATGGTTTGTCGGATGTTGGTCAATCATCTAAATGATTGTACTGCTCTTATTTACCTACCAAACCCTGTGCTCTCTGGTGCTGACTTACGCCAAGCCGTCGCTAAAGAACTGGGTTTGACTATCGATAATGAAGCAACCTTAGTTGATAACATTCAGCATAAGCTCATTGAGTTACACAACTCAGGTTTAAGAGTGGTAGCTATTCTTGATGAGGCTCAAGCTCTATCGGATGAAGCTCTCGAAACATTAAGGTTGTTCGGTAACCTTGAAACTGAAGATAAAAAACTGCTGCAAATTGTTTTATTAGGGCAGCCTGAGTTGGATGCTCGATTAGAGGCTTATCACCTTAGGCAGTTTCGTCAAAGAATTACGTTTAGTTCAACACTGAGGCCGCTGACTCTCGATGAAACGGTGGCGTATATTGATAATCGGATTGCTAAATCGGGTGGTAATTCTGAATTGTTCAGTTTGAATCAAAAAAAGGCGATTTGTCGCTCATCGCTAGGTATTCCAAGATTGATAAATCAACTATGCCACAAGGCTCTTTTGCTCTCGTTCAGTGAAGATAAGAAACGTATCGATAACCAGCACCTGTTTTCAGCCATGCATGAAACTTACGATGTATGTAAGCCTAAATTTAAAACGCCAATACTGTGGGGTTGGAATTAACTATGAGCGTCATTAATAACGCCTTGTCTGAATTAGCAAAGAAAAAATCAGCGACTTCGATAGAAGCGGCAGTGGTGCCTAAAGTAAAAACACGCTCCCCATTGGTTTGGGTTGTCGCAGGATTCACTTTGAGCTTAGCTATGGGCGGGTGGGCAATATCACAAGGCCCTGCCGTTGAACACTCAATCTCAACTCGAGATACACAAGTTCAGGTTTCTGTCGTAGAGAGTTCGAGAGAAATGCAGGATGTTGTTACTCAAACTCTCTCATCGCCAACCAAGAAATTAGTTACGCTAGATGTAACGCCCCGCTCGGCAGAAAGCACTGTGGCGGCAAATAGTGTTCAAGCTAAGTCAACGAAAGCGTCTAGTACTCCTAAAGTGATAAAACCCCACGTTGCGTCTAAACCGTTAAGTGCGCCAAAAACGACTAAGACTGAAGTTCCCCAACCGATTTACGTTGCTAGCGTGGCAAAGAAAGATCTGGTCCCTATCTCTAATGAAATAGAATCTTCTGACAGCTCAGCAAATAGCGAAATGTTGATTGAACAGGTAGAGCTAACGCCTGAGCAATTATCGGAGAATGCACAAGGGCGAGCTCAGAAAGCGCTTGATGCGAACGATCTTACTGGTGCGTTGAAAGGCTATACCGAAGCTCTACGCTATACGCCACGAAATGAAGATGTCCGTCAGAAACTCGCAATTCTCTATTTTGGTAAGGGCGATACTCGTAAAGCCTATGAGCTTTATCAATCAGGTATCAAACTTAATACCAATAGTGAAAAGCTGCGCCTAGGTTTATCAAAACTGCTAGTCAAAGCAAATCAAGCAGAAGCCGCTTTGAGTCCATTAGTACACTTACCGCCAAGTCCAACCAAGGATTATTTGGCAATGCGTGCGGCATTAAGTCAAAAATCTCAGCAAGAAGACATCGCGCTCGAGAGTTACCAAAAGTTAGTCGAGGTTGATTCAGACAATGCTCGCTGGTGGCTTGGTCTTGCGATTCAACAAGAGCGTCAGCTTGATTTCTCTGCTGCAAAAGAGTCATACCAAGGTGCCTTAACCAGAGTTGGAATTTCATCTCAATCGCAAAACTTTGTGCGTGACCGCTTAAAAATAATCAAAGCTTTAGAGGAGAGTGGCGATGCAAATTAGATTAAGAAAAAGGCTAGGTGATTTGCTCGTCGAAGAGGGAATCATTACTGAGGCCCAAGTTGAACAAGCTCTTGCTGCTCAAAAAAGTACCGGTCGTAAGCTAGGTGATGCGCTGATTGAGCTTGGTTTCTTGTCAGAACAACAGATGTTGAGTTTCTTGTCTCAGCAACTCGCTATTCCTCTCATTGATTTAAGTCGAGCCGTTGTTGATGTTGAGGCGGTGCAGCTTTTACCTGAAGTACATGCTCGTCGCCTTCGTGCATTGGTGATTGGACGACAAGGCGATACGTTACGTGTCGCCATGAGTGATCCTGCGGATTTGTTTGCTCAGGAATCTTTGCTTGGGCAATTGGGTGACTACGCGCTTGAATTCGTTGTCGCTCAAGAAAGACAATTAGTGGATGGCTTTGATCGCTATTACCGTCGAACCAAAGAAATTGCTTCTTTCGCCGAGCAGCTTCATGCAGAACACCAAGTCAATGATGCCTTTGATTTTGATATTGCTGGTGAAGACAGTGACGAAGTTACGGTCGTTAAGCTGATAAATTCGCTATTTGAAGATGCAATCCAAGTCGGTGCATCTGATATTCATATTGAGCCAGATTCAAACGTATTGCGTCTTCGTCAGCGTATTGATGGCGTGCTGCATGAAACACTGCTGAATGAAGTGAATATTGCCTCTGCACTTGTACTGCGTTTGAAGCTGATGGCAAATCTTGATATCTCAGAGAAACGTCTTCCTCAAGATGGTCGTTTTAACATTCGAGCCAAAGGTCAGTCTGTTGATATTCGTATGTCGACTATGCCAGTGCAGCACGGTGAGTCCGTGGTTATGCGTCTTCTCAACCAATCAGCCGGCCTGCGTAAATTGGAAGCATCAGGTATACCAAGTGATTTGTTGGTTCGACTTCGTCAACAGTTACGCCGCCCACATGGCATGATCTTAGTTACTGGTCCTACAGGTTCAGGTAAAACAACCACCCTTTATGGTGCGTTAAGCGAATTAAACGAGCCGGGCAAAAAGATAATTACCGCGGAAGATCCGGTGGAATACCGTCTTCCTCGTGTGAACCAAGTTCAGGTAAACCCTAAGATCAATCTCGACTTCTCTACTATCCTCAGAACTTTTCTTCGTCAGGATCCCGATATCATCCTTATTGGTGAGATGCGTGACCACGAAACCGTTGAGATTGGTTTGAGAGCCGCACTGACTGGTCACTTAGTTTTAAGTACGTTGCATACCAATGATGCAGTAGACAGTGCGCTACGTATGATGGATATGGGCGCCCCAGGCTATTTGGTCGCGAGTGCAGTTCGAGCGGTAGTGGCACAGCGATTGGTTCGCAAAGTGTGTACTGATTGTAAGGTTGAGGATGAATTGGATGAACCTCGTAAGCAGTGGTTGAGCGTACGTTTCCCAAATCAAGTAGCTGTACCGTTTATGAAAGGTCGTGGTTGCCAAAACTGTAATTTAACCGGTTATCGCGGGCGTATTGGTGTATTTGAAATGTTGGAGCTAGAGCAAGACATGATGGATGCACTCAGAGCGAATGATGCGGTTGGCTTTGCTCAAACGGCAAGGCGGTCTAAAAACTACAAACCGTTGTTGGCTTCTGCGATGGAGCTAGCATTGCAAGGTGTCGTGAGCCTCGATGAGATCATGCACCTTGGTGAAGGCGATGCTTCCGGTGCTACTGACCCAATTTATCTGTAGGGGTAGAGTGATATGCCAACGTATCGTTATGTAGGTCGCAGTTCTGATGGCAGCCAGGTTACGGGTCAATTAGATGCGAATAACGAAGATCTTGCTGCAGAAAGTTTGATGAGTAAGGGGATTATTCCCACCTCAATCAAGCTTGGTAAAAGTGGTGGTTCAGTCTTGGATATGGATGTATCGAGCCTGTTTTCACCGAATGTGCCTCTTGAAGTCTTGGTTCTATTTTGTCGACAGTTATACAGTCTAACCAAAGCGGGTGTTCCATTACTGAGGTCGATGAAAGGCCTAACCCAAAATTGTGAAAACAAACAGCTGAAAGCAGCGCTAGAAGAAGTGGTTGCTGAGCTAACTAATGGTCGTGGGTTATCGGCATCAATGCAGATGCACCCAAAAGTGTTTAGTCCGTTATTTGTCTCGATGATCGGGGTTGGTGAAAATACCGGTCGTTTAGATCAAGCTTTGCTGCAATTAGCTGGATATTACGAACAAGAGGTCGAAACTCGTAAGCGAATCAAGACCGCGATGCGTTATCCAACGTTTGTTATCGCCTTTATAACCGTTGCTATGTTTGTCTTGAATACACAAGTGATACCTCAGTTCTCTAGCATGTTCGCACGTTTTGGCGTCGACCTACCGCTACCCACTCGTATTTTGATTGGTATGTCGGAGTTCTTTGTTAATTACTGGGGCTTAATGCTTGGCGTGATTTTTGGTCTTATCTTTGCTTTTAAAGCATGGGTGAAAACAGATGACGGTCTAGAAAAGTGGGATAGGTTACGCTTAAAAATACCAGTGATTGGTGGGGTAGTGAATCGAGCACTACTTTCGCGTTTCTCTCGTACTTTCGCATTGATGTTGAAAGCGGGAGTGCCATTGAATCAGTCATTAGCGTTATCGGCTGAGGCGTTAGATAACCGCTTTTTAGAACTGCGAGTTCAGGCTATGAAAGCGGCAATAGAAGCGGGTAGTACGGTTTCATCTACCGCGATCAACAGCGAAATTTTCACACCATTGGTGATACAAATGATTTCGGTGGGTGAAGAAACAGGTCGTATTGATGAGCTGTTACTTGAGGTGTCAGATTTTTATGATCGAGAAGTCGATTATGACTTAAAGACCTTGACGGCAAGGATCGAACCTATTCTATTGGTGGTTGTGGCTGGTATGGTGCTGATCTTAGCTCTGGGTATTTTCCTACCGATGTGGGGAATGCTGGATGCAATCAAAGGCTAGGGAATGCTAAATAACCTACAACGCTCACGTTTTGTTATTTGGAGTGTCGTTATTCTTTTTCTTATTGTGGGAGTGCTCTCTGCCTTTAAGACGGTAGAAGAAGAAGCGACTAACACGGCATTGATTGTCGCGAGTAAGCGAATTTTAGAGCAAGCAAACCTGTTCAAACAGAAGTATCTGTTATCGGGCGCTGAGCAAGGCAATGACACGGAACATCCTAAACGTTATAGCCGAACAGGCTGGGTGATGCCGATTCGAGGAGATGAGCGAGACTGCAATTATTGGCTAGATCAATTGTATCCTCAAGGGAGCATTTTTGGGCTCAGCTATCCAGGTGTTGAAGATAAAAGTGATAACATACAGTTTCATTGCAGTTATCATTATAGTGATAAGTATCAGATAGATATATTAATCAAGAAAGAGCGGTTTAGTGTGAAAGCCAATATTTTGGCTTTGTGAAAATATTGACAGTTTTTGTATGGTTTTATACGAGCGTGAATGTATAATGCGCGTTAATAATTAGATGAGTAGGTAGAAAATGCTTAAGAATCAAAAGGGTTTCTCCCTTGTCGAATTAGTCATAGTGATCGTGGTCGTTGGTTTATTGGCGGTAGCTGCTTTACCTCGTTTTCTCGATGTGACAGATGAAGCTAAGAAATCAAGCATTGAAGGCGTCGCTGGTGGTTTTGCAACCGCAGTTTTGTCGGCGAGAGCACAGTGGGAAGCTGAAGCTAGGCCATCTGAGAAGATAGGTGTTGAAACATACAATACTGTAAATTATGATGGTGTTGATTTTTGGTTAACAAGATCAAAGAACAGTAGCAACGTCGATACTGACTTTCGAGATGGCTATCCGTGGACTCTAAATAATAATTCGGGCACCGCGCCACAAGATATTTCAGATAAAACATGTTCTGAGTTGATGGAAAACTTGCTGCAAAATCCACCTAAAGTAGGTGCAGTGGCAGATGTCGCTAACGACTCAAATTACAAATATTCAGCGCAAGCGAATTCAGGTGATGCAACGTGTACTTACATTCAGTTAGAAGGTAATACCGAGCACCAATTTGTTTACGAAATTAAAACTGGTCGTGTGACCGTAACTTTGCAGTAAGTCTGCGTAAAATTAAACATAGAGAGAGCTTAACTATGAAAAGACAAGGCGGTTTCACCCTAATCGAACTAGTGGTTGTAATTGTTATTCTAGGTATTCTTGCTGTAACTGCGGCACCACGTTTCTTGAACCTGCAAGATGATGCGAAGAACGCTACTCTTGAAGGTCTAGCTGGTGCTATTCAAGGTGCTTCGGGCATTATTTACGGCAAGGCTGCAATCGCAGGTATTGAATCTACTTCTGGCGCAGTTAGTACTGGTGTGGGTACGCAAAGTATTGAGACAGTTTTTGGTTACCCAGAAGCATCATCTACAGCGATTTCTGCAATTGTTCAGGGTGTTGGTGTTGGTGAAGATTTTGAATTTATTAAAGATGTTACAGCGGGCACTGTTGTAACGTTTGGTATTAAAGATTACACAACCAGTTGTGTAAAATATACTGAGGCTAAAGATAAAAATACAGCGCCTGTAATTGTTGTAACAGACACTGCTACGGAATGTACTGTAACCCAATAACTTGACTAGATTTTTCTAGGCCAGCATGAGTGCTGGCCTTTTTTCTATCCAAAGCACATAAATATCAAAACTATTCATATACATAAGAGCGTAAGCTTCGTTATCTTGTATAATCAGTGTTCGCTAGTCAGTTAGAGGCTCATTATGGATAACAGCCCCACACCCAAAGGCTTTACTCTGGTAGAGCTGATCATCGTTATTATATTGATTGGTATTGTTTCCCTGTTCGCATCTAGCCGTTATGTTGGCTCCTCTTCTTTTTCTACCTATCTTGTTCAAAGCGAAGTGTTAGCCGCATTACGATTAGTACAAAACCGTGCGATGAATCGTTCGGATTATTGTAACCGTTGGCTGTTAAATCCAAACCAAACTCAAGCTATTCAGGTGTCTCCCTCTAGTGTTGAAGATATGTGTTCCAAGGTATTTCCTTCTGACGTTACAGATCCCAGTTTTGTTGATGGCACACAGAATAAAGTGGCCTTTAAGCTACAAACTGATACCAATGTTCCGTACCTTGATTTTGATAGTTCGGGCCGAGCTCTGCAATGTTTAATGTCGAATTGTCAGCTTGAGATATCTTCGACTGTCAACGATGATTCAATTTCAGTGTGCATTAACACTGAAGGATATATCTATGGATGTTAAACAAAAAAAACGCCCCCAAGGTTTTTCCCTAATAGAAATGGTCATTGTGATTACTCTTATTGGTTTTGCTCTTGCTGGACTTACTGCCTCTTTGTACCCGCGTTCAATTCAGACGGCGGAACAAATAACATCAGTTAAAGCTGCTGATCTTGGTCGCTCCGTGCTTGATGAAGTAATGGGGCGAGGGTATGACCACTTTTCAGGCGTGAACGGCGGAGTGCCTGAATGTGCAGTCTCAACGATGTCTACTCCTAGTCAACAATTATGCACGTTACCTAATGATTTAGGGCCTGAAAATGGAGAAACTGACGTTAATGGTGTACTGGTAAAGAGCTTGGCTAATGATGTTGATGATTTTCATGGCCTTAGAGGGCGCGTCGAAGATGTTCTTGATAGTGATCTCAGTGATGCGGGTTATCGTAATTTCAACGTTGAAATAGATGTCTTTTATGATGCTGCTGTTGTCAGTGGCAATACTTTGATGATGTCTGGTGAGCCATCGATTAGCCGTACACACTATAAACGAGTTGAAGTTGTGATTATTGATACTCAGGGAAACCGCTATCCTTTTTCTGCGATTAAAGGGAATTTTTAATGCGCGGTTTTACACTGATAGAGATGATTATTACCATTCTACTACTTTCTATTGTTGGGCTATTTCTAGGAAATATTATCCAACAAGGTATGGGGATTTATGCTGATAGCACCGCTCGTGAAGCTTTGATACAACAAGGTAAATTTGTCACGGAGCGATTGACTCGAGAATTAAGAGAAGCCGTCCCTAACAGTATTTTGATTGAAAATGATTGTATTGAATTTTTGCCCATCATCAATAGTGCCATTTATCAAGAACTTCCGGCGCCAGAAGCAAAATCAGCAGTGATACGAGTATTGCCAATAGGCAAAAGCATTTCTCAAGGGGAGCGAGTTATTGTTTATCCTAACGACCCGAATGCGATGCGTCTTGATCCAACGACAGAAGGTCAAATTGCAGAGGTAAAAGAGAATGTCGATTTCACTGCCTCTGCTGCGATGATGGTTGACGTTGAGTTAACGCAAGCTACAGGTTTTGAGATTAACTCTCCAGGTAAACGCCTTTATTTTTATCTTTCCCCCATAGCTTATTGTCACGTCAACTCTAGTATTTTTCGTTATGCTAATTATGCATTGTCTCGCTCATCACTTTCCCCAGAAGCACTAGGTAATGGCGTACTGATGGCTGAGAAGGTAAAAAACGCAGATTTTCAAAGCTTAGCGCCTGAATTGCAAAGGAATGGGCTAATTAGACTTGAAATGTTGTTTACTGATAAAGGAGAGGAGATTCAGTTTGTCCATGATGCCCTTATCTATAACGCTCCGTAAACAAACGGGAGGAAGTTTAATCCTAGTTGTTTTCATACTAGTGGTTATGGCTTCGGCTGCGATGGTTGCTAATCAGAACCAACAACGTAACAGTGAGCAATTAATTTCAACCCTGATCGGTACTCGGGCTGAAATGGCTGCGCGCTCTGGTGCACAAATAGAAATTAGCCGTTTTTATCAAACCACGATAGAAGGTAGCTGTCATGCTTCTACCCCGCAAAGCATAAGCTTTTCAGGTGAAGGGTTGGCTCAATGTGTAACGGAGGTCAGTTGTAAATCTATTGGAATTTTGGACAATGGTATCAATGTATATCAACTAACCTCGAAAGGAAGTTGTTCGGTTGGGAGCTTGGTTTTACAAAGAATAATAGAGGTTGGACTTCGTGATGATAGCTAGAGTATTTATATTAGTATCTATGTTGCTAGTCTCATTTCAGTCTGCAGCCGCGTATTATTATCTAACAAATTACAATTGGCCTAATCGGTATCCACTACCTCCTTGTACTGGAAATTGGGATATCAACGGAAGCAAGTATGAATGTGATGGTTCACTGACTCTGCAAAGTGGCGATGAAATTATTGCTTATAAAACATCAAAATTAGAAGTCAAAAATAACATCTATTTTGAATCCAATATCATTGGTAATCCAAGTTTTAGTGGGATATCTGTAAAAAGTACAGATGGTCACTTAAGAATTATTGATACGGTCATTTATGGTGCAGCGGAAGCTAAACAGTCTATAGTCATCAATGAATACGCTAACGGCAGCTATAACAGTAATCATTATTCTTTCATACTCGGTAACGTGAAAAGCTCGGACAGCACAATTCGAATGATAAATACAGATGTGCGTGGTGATGTAGATGCTAAACAGTCGGTGAACATCAATGTACGGAGTAATGGAGCGTTTGCTGCTTCACGTGCATCTATTATAGAAGGAAAGATTAAAAGTCACGACAGTTCTATTCGAGTAGTCGATGCGCGAATTGATGATGATGTAGATGCGAAACAATCTATTAATATAAATGTTTTAAGCAATGAATCATATGTTTTTAATAGCCACGTTAGCGTTGGAGGAAAAGTAAAAAGCAGTGATAATTCAATTCGAATTATAAACGCTAGCATAACTGATGATGTAGATGCGAAACAGTCGGTCAATATTAATGAATTAAGTAATGGTGCTTATGTGCCTAACAGCGATGTTAGTGTCGGCGGGAAAGTAAAAAGCAGTGACAATTCAATTCGAATTCTAAATGCTACTGTCACCGATGAAGTTGACGCGAAGCTTTCCGTTAACATTAACGTATTGAACAACGGTACCTACGCTACAAATACAAGAACTGAAGTCGGTGGGCAAGTGGTGAGCCGTGATGAATCAGTTCGATTGGTTAGTACTAATGTGACCGACAATGTTATAGCTAAGAAAGCAATTAACATTAACCGTTTAAGTAACGGGACAGATGTATCTTCAACGATCTCTAGTATAACGGGTGATATTGATAGTTCCGAGAATGACATAGTACTTGGAACAACAACTCATGTTGTCGGCGATGTCACCGCCGGGCCGAAAGACAAAGGAACGGTATTTGTTAATTCGAACAGTAGTGTAGATGGGAGATGCTCATATCAAACCGTGCCAGAAAACGCATGTGGGGTGGAAGAGTTACCAGATCCGATTGCTCTATATCATTTAGATGAAACATCCTGGAATGGCTCAAGCAATGAAGTAGTAGACAGCTCTGGTAATCAATTACATGGTCAATCGGTGAATGGAGCAACATCAGAACCTGTATCAGAATCATCTGCGATCCCAACTATGGATTCTTTTGGGACTTGTGGTTTTGGAGGCTTTAATAATGATTTAAATCAATATGTTAATATACCTCATGATAGTCGTTTAAATATAGATAAAAACTTCACAATATCAGCTTGGGTTAAACCTGCTAGTTATCCTAGGTCCGGTTTGTATTCTATTTTATCAAAAGACAACAACTATGAATTTCATTTGAATTCGTCAGGGAAAATATTTTGGTGGTGGCAAGATAAAAACAAAAATGGAAACGGAAACGCTCGAACAAGAACATTAACAAGTGAAGTTAGTATTCCAATAAACAAGTGGTCATTTATTACGATTAGATACGACTCTGAAAATTATAGCAATAATAAATCTCTGGCTAGTATATTTATTAACGGAGAGGAAAAGGGGGAGCTTTTAATTAATGCAAATAGAACATTGGTAAATAATCCTAAACCGTTACAAATAGGACAAGACCAGGATTTTTCAGGGCGGGCTTTTGATGGTTATATCGATGAGGTTCAAATCTTTGATAAACCATTTGATAATAATAAAATATTGTATTTATATGACCAAACGCATTTATGTTCAGATGTGCCGGATAATTCGATTGACCACTTTGAGTTGGAACATTCCGGTAGTGAGCTAACATGTAACGCAGAAGAAGTGACGATTCGTGCGTGCGCTAATGAATCCTGTTCAGAGCTGGTGACCGGAGATGTTGATGTCACTTTATCTCCTGAAGCCGTAACAGATGGTGGAGGCTGGGTTGGCGGTAATCAAATTCAGTTATCTGGTGGTACAGGAATATATTCAGTTCGTAAGAATACTGCAGGTTATTTAAACGTTGGCGTTATTAGTTCTGAACCTGCGGTTAAGCCTGGAGGGGGAACATTGTGTTCAAGTGCTGGAGGGGACTTAGGTAGCGGTAACTGTAGTATTGAGTTTTATGAGAGTGGCTTTGTTCTAGATGTGCCCGATAAAATCGCTGGCAGAGCAGTAACTGGTCGTATTAAAGCGGTCAAAAGCTCTGATGATGCTCAAAGGTGTTTACCAAGCTTCCAGAACACTTCAAAGAATATCGAATTCTTTGGTAAGTACATTACCCCCGATTCTTCTGTAATTATTGGTAGTCCTATTATTGGTTTAGAAGTTGGCAGTGTTAAAAAAGATCTGGCAATGAACAGCGCTTCCCCAAAAGTCTTTGCCGTTGATTTTGATAATTATGGGGAAGCAGAGTTTGATGTTAGTTATATTGACGCAGGAAAGTTACAACTTAATGCTCAGTATGAAGGTTCTCAGGGTGAACTTGGATTGGATATGCGAGGGAGTACTCAGTTCGTAAGCTTCCCTAAGCAGCTCAATATACAAGCTAAAAATACAGCTGGAAATAATGGCTCTTGTGTAACCGAAGATTTAAGTTGCTCCGTTTTTGCGAAAGCCGGTGAAGCTTTTACATTAAATATTTGGGCTTCGGGCGATACTGGAGTCGTTACTCCTAACTTTAGCTCACAAGATATTGCCTTGAGTCATGAACTTAAGGCTCCAGTAGTTACCGGTACAGAACTTGGTTTACTTGGTAATATTTCTTACAGTCATACCGCTATTAGTTCTGGGATTAACTCTGTCGCTCAAAGTGTTTCTGAAGTAGGTATTTTTAACTTTTTAGTTGAAGAGTTACCTTCCTACTTAGGCAGCAACTCATTTACAGTTCAAGGTGCACAAACTGGCTCTGTGGGGCGGTTTACACCTTATTATCTTCATCTGAATGGCAACACACCGAGTTTTACTGAAGCTTGTTCAACATTTACATATTTAGGACAAGCTATGGAGTTCAGCAGCTTACCTGAATTAACGGTTACTGGACGGTCGTTTGACAACGTGGGCAGTAACGGAGAGCAAGAAACGCTTAATTATAAAATTGATGGTTGGTGGCGATATGCTAACCCTTGGAACTTTAGAACTTTTGGGCCAGAAAGTTCAACATTGTCAATTATTGATACTGATCCCAGTAAAGTTGTTCAAACCCAAGGTTTTGCTTGGCCTGGACAAGTCACTTTCGACTCTAAACTTCAATTGGCAAGTTTAGAAGACGCTCACATAGCTTATGTGAAACCATTGACTCCCTTTGAGCCAATCAATGAAGGGGTTATCGTTCGTTTAGCTGTTGATGACACAAGAGATCTTGATGGTGTGTGCTATCAAACGAATGGAAGTGCCTCTTGCACGGATTTCGATTTTCCTGTCTCTGATTCACAACGTCAACGTTGGGGGTATTTAGTTATCGCAGATACTTTTGGCCCTGAAATTTCAAGGGTGCAATCTGCTGTAACAAGCTACTATTTTGATGGTGCAAGCTTTAAAACGAATACCAGTGACTCTTGCAGTGACTTTTCGGTGGCGGACTTGAGCTTTGATGTTGGTAATGATTCAAATGCTCTACCCATTGGAGGTGGTGTTACCGCCGCTACCATAGACACGACGCCTATTATTCAGAATGGCGAGGGATATATATCTTACAGTGCGCCTGGTGAGGGGAATCGAGGAACTCTAGAAAGTACGCTTGGCTTTGGGGCGTTTCCGTGGTTGAGAAACGATTATAATCAAGATGGTATTTTTGACGATACTATATCGTCTGAAGTTCGTTTTGGTTTGTACAGAGGCAGTGATCGCGTGATTTGGTGGAGTGAACAAAACTAATTTCACTTATTGTATTTTGCACATTCGGCATCTACCGCGGTAACGATCGAGTGATCTACCGAGGGGAAAGTGGCTTAACAGGTCAGTAAAAATATAATTTTTGCCCCTTAAGTTAGGAATCTGTAAGAAATTGCGGGTTTCAGTCCATGTTTATACTTCAATGCCTTGCCGTGACAGCAAGGCATTGGTACATTTAGTGCAATTTTTGTCTTCTAATTCTTGCAGGATGAGCGAAGAATATGTTTAAAAAACTTCGTGGCATGTTTTCAAACGACCTATCGATTGATTTAGGTACAGCCAATACCCTTATATATGTAAAAGGCCAAGGCATTGTTCTTGATGAGCCTTCCGTTGTCGCTATTCGCCAAGATCGTACGGGGTCTGCAAAGAGTGTAGCTGCTGTTGGTCACGCGGCTAAGCAAATGCTTGGTCGTACGCCGGGTAACATTTCAGCGATCCGCCCTATGAAAGACGGTGTAATTGCTGACTTTTACGTAACTGAAAAAATGCTTCAGCACTTTATCAAGCAAGTGCATGACAACAGTGTGCTTAAACCAAGCCCTCGCGTTTTGGTTTGTGTACCTTGTGGTTCAACTCAGGTTGAGCGTCGTGCTATCCGTGAATCAGCGCTAGGTGCTGGTGCTCGTGAGGTTTACCTAATCGATGAGCCTATGGCTGCTGCGATTGGTGCTGGCCTACGTGTATCTGAGCCAACGGGTTCAATGGTTGTTGATATCGGTGGTGGTACTACTGAAGTTGCGGTTATCTCACTTAATGGCGTAGTTTACTCGTCTTCTGTTCGTATCGGCGGTGACCGTTTTGATGAAGCGATCATCAACTACGTTCGTCGTAACTACGGCAGCTTGATCGGTGAAGCAACGGCAGAGAAGATCAAACACGAAATTGGTTCAGCTTACCCTGGTGATGAAGTTGATGAGATCGAAGTACGTGGTCGTAACCTTGCTGAAGGTGTACCTCGTAGCTTTAGCCTGAACTCAAACGAAATCCTTGAAGCACTTCAAGAACCGCTATCTGGCATCGTATCTGCAGTGATGGTTGCACTAGAACAGTGTCCGCCAGAGCTGGCTTCTGATATCTCAGAAAACGGTATGGTACTGACAGGTGGTGGTGCACTGCTTAAAGACCTTGATCGTCTGCTGACTGAAGAAACGGGTATTCCTGTTGTTGTTGCAGAAGAGCCATTAACGTGTGTTGCTCTAGGTGGCGGTAAAGCTCTAGAGATGATCGACATGCACGGCGGCGACCTGTTCAGCGAAGAATAATATCTAGTGTTAGGCTCTTTTCTTATCTAGTTTTATGTAAAGAGCCTAGGACCTTGTCTATAGGATCAAATGTAGCTCTAGGACCAAATATAGAATGAAGCCAATTTTTGGTAGAGGTCCCTCTCTACAATTGCGCCTGTTTTTTGCTGTAATTTTATCAGCCAGCCTTATGCTGGCTGATAGTCGTTTAGATGCTTTCTCAAATGTACGCTATCTATTGAACAGCATGGTTGCACCTATTCAATATGCAGCCAACTTACCTCGTACTATGTTCGATGGTGTGTACGATCGTTTTAGTACGCGTAAAGGCCTAATCGAATCCAACCATAATATTAAACGAGAAGTCTTGCGTCTGAAGAGCGAGCTGATTCTGCTTGAGCAATACCAAGAAGAAAACAAGCGCCTCCGTAAGCTATTAGGATCTCCGTTTATCCGTGATGAGAAGAAAGTCGTCACTGAAGTTATGGCGGTAGATACTTCACCATATCGTCATCAAGTTGTGATCGACAAAGGTCAGATTGATGGGGTGTATGAAGGTCAACCGGTGATCAACGAAAAAGGCATTGTCGGTCAAGTGACTTTCGTTGCTGCTCACAACAGCCGCGTTCTACTACTTACAGATGCAAACAATGCGATTCCTGTTCAGGTTATTCGTAATGACATCCGTGTTATTGCTTCGGGCAATGGCATGATTGATGAGATCCAGCTAGAGCACATTCCAACCAGTACTGACATACAAGAAGAAGACCTATTAGTGACATCGGGCCTTGGTGGAGTATATCCAGAAGGTTATCCAGTCGCCTATGTTACGGCCGTTGACTATGACCCGAAACGTGAGTTTGCCGTTATAAAAGCGGAGCCTGTGGTTGAGTTCGATAAGCTCAGATACTTGCTGCTGGTATGGCCTGATGAAAACAAACAGATGCAAGCGGATCAATCCAGCATAGAACAAGCATTGTTAGAGGGTAAAGATGGCCAATAGCGTTTTAAGAAGCAAGGTAGTCATCGGCTGCTCATTTCTAGTAGCCCTTATTCTGCAGACGATCCCTTGGCCTGGTAGCTTGGATCTATTTAGACCATCTTGGTTACTACTGGTTACCTGTTACTGGGTTTTAGCTCTGCCGCATCGTGTTAACGTGGGCAGTGCTTTGATTTTGGGCCTATTGTGGGATCTTTTGATCGGCTCTACTTTAGGTATTCGAGGCATGATGATGGCAATCGTGATGTACATTATTGCGATGAATTTCCTAGTCATTCGTAATATGGCGCTATGGCAACAAGCCATGATCATTGCTGCGTTAACCGTGTTGTTTGAAGTCTTAATCTTCTTTGGTGAATATTTGATCCAAGATGTCGTTTTCAATCCATTATCGTTATGGAGCGCATTGATAAACTGTATACTTTGGCCTTGGATGTTTTTATTAATGAGACGCGTGCGTCGCCATTGGCATGTAAGGTAGAGTGACAATGGAAAAGAAGCATTTAGTTTTGGCATCCGGTTCACCACGCCGCAAAGAATTGCTATCTCAACTTGGTTATGAGTTTTCTGTCCTTGTAACTGATGTTGAAGAGTGTAAACACGCCCAAGAAACCGCCGAAGAGTACGTTAAGCGACTATCTTTAGATAAAGCCTTAGCAGCGTTGTCTTTATTGAAAGATAACCCTTCTGAAAAGCAGCATGTCGTTCCTAGTTCTGATAATGTAGATTCTAGTGTTGATAATGTAGCTGTTGGCTCTGGCATCGTAGCTCTTGATTCCGAAATGGTAGATCTTGATTCCAAAATAGTAGCTTTTGACTCCGAAATAGTGGTTCTTGGTTCTGACACCGTCGTCGTTAGCCAAGGACAAGTGCTCGAGAAGCCCACTGATTTTACTGATTCTAAGCGTATGCTTACTCAGTTAGCGAATGAGCGTCACCAAGTGATGACGGCAGTTTCTGTGGTTTCAGAAGAAAAACAAAGAACAGAAATCATTATTACCGACGTATGGTTTAAACCCCTCAGTGAACAAGAAATAGAACAATACTGGCAAACAGGGGAGCCATGCGATAAAGCCGGTAGCTATGGGATCCAAGGTTTGGGTGGGCGCTTTGTTACCCGAATCGAAGGTAGTTATTACGCCGTTGTCGGCTTACCTTTATTTGAAACGGACCAGCTACTGCAAGAATTCTTATAATTACTAATCTGAGGTGCACCATGAGTGCTGAATTGTTGCTGAACGTGACCCCGAGTGAAACTCGCGTGGCCATGATTGAAGGGGGGGCTCTTCAAGAGATCCATGTCGAACGAGATGCTCGACGCGGTATCGTAGGAAATATCTATAAAGGACGTGTAAGCCGTGTTCTTCCAGGAATGCAGGCGGCTTTTGTGGATATAGGCCTTGAGAAAGCAGCTTTTCTACACGCCTCTGATATTGTTCCACACACTGAATGTGTCGCTGAAAACGAAAAGAAGCAATTTCAAGTTCGTGACATCTCTGAGCTTGTTCGCCAAGGACAAGACATTGTGGTTCAAGTCGTCAAAGATCCTCTTGGTACCAAAGGTGCCCGTTTAACAACGGATATTACTTTACCTTCTCGTTATTTGGTCTTTATGCCGGGCGCAAGCCATGTCGGCGTATCTCAACGTATCGACAGTGAGTCTGAACGTAACCGTCTTAAAAAAGTCGTGTCTCGTTACTGTGACGAACACGGTGGCTTTATTATTCGTACCGCAGCTGAAGGTGCAGATTCGAATGAGTTGGCTCAAGATGCGGCATTCTTGAAGCGTTTGTGGCTAAAAGTGTTAGAACGTCGTGGTAAGCACAAAGCTCGCTCTCGCTTGTACGGTGAACTTTGTCTGAGCCAACGCATCCTGCGTGACTTTGTTGGTACTGAGTTAAGCAAAATTCAGGTTGATTCTCGTCTAGAATATGAAAACCTAAAAGAATTTACGTCTGAATACGTACCTGAGCTGACTGAAAAGCTTGAGTTGTATGAAGGTGATAAGCCAATCTTTGATATGTACGATACAGAGAACGAAATTCAGCGTTCATTGGATCGTAAAGTCGAATTGAAGTCTGGTGGATATCTGATTATCGACCAAACGGAAGCGATGACGACAGTCGACATCAACACTGGTGCCTTTGTCGGTCGTCGTAATTTAGAAGAGACGATTTTCAATACTAACGTAGAAGCGACACAAGCTATTGCTCGTCAGCTGCGTTTGCGTAACTTAGGTGGCATTATCATTATCGACTTTATCGATATGTTGTCTGATGAACATCGTAAGCGAGTACTAACTTCTTTAGAGGCGGCGCTGAACAAAGATCGTGTGAAAACCAATATCAATGGCTTCACACAACTTGGCTTGGTTGAGATGACGCGTAAACGTACTCGTGAAAGTATTGAGCATATTCTGTGTTCGAGTTGTCCTGCCTGTGAAGGGCGTGGCAGTGTGAAAACAGTTGAAACCGTTTGTTATGAAATTCTTCGAGAGATCACGCGAGTTAATCGTGCGTATGACGCTGATAAGTTCGTCGTGTATGCGGCGGCGGCTGTTGCCGAGGCGCTAGAGGGTGACGAATCTCATGCGCTTGCTGAGCTTGAAGTGTTTATTGGTAAACAAGTTAAAATCCAGGCTGAACCTCTGTACATACAAGAGCAGTTTGATGTTGTTATGATGTAATGGATATTTTGTGAGTTCAAGCGTTACTCTGATTCTTCGTGCATGTTTATGGTTAGTGGTTACTATCTTGGTAACCCTAGCTATTGCCGTTACTACACTGCGTGTAGCCTTACCCAATTTAAATAAGTATCAATCTGAAATTGAGCTTTGGGTAAACCAACATTCCGGTTTTGAGTTTTCTATTCAAGATGTGGGCGGTTTTTGGCGTAACACTCACCCTTCTATTGCTCTACAAGGTGTTAAAGCGAGCCTCCCAAATGCAGAAGATGTGACCTTCTCTGTGGAGCGTGTTGAAGTCGAGTTTGACTTAATTCAATCGCTTGTACAGATGCGTCCGGTCGTTGCCGATCTGGTCATGAATCAAATGTATCTTGATATTCGCTCTATTGATCTGTTTGCCGGGCAAAACGGAGATGCAAAGCCTGAGAATTCGGGTTCTTCCAAACGGGTCGTGCAAGAGTTGGATAACTTGTTGCTCAAAACCCTTGTCGATGTGACAGCCAAAGATTCTTCAATTATCTATCACTCGATCTCGAATGAAGAACGTCAGCTTGATATCGAAACCTTAAAATGGCAAAACTCTGGCAAACATCACCTTGCCGAAGGTGTTGTGAGTATTAAAGACGCCAATCTTAACTCTTTGTCAGTGAGTGCTAACTTTGTTGATGGTGGTTCATTGACTGACATGACCGGTGAGTTTTATGTCAGTGCGGATAATATCTCGGTAAAGCCTTGGTTAACTCGTTATATGCAGGTGGAGTCGGGTGTCGAAACGGGAACCGTTAGCCTCAATAGTTGGTTAACGCTGAAAAACAGCAAACCGATTAGTGCTTATGTTGAAGTGCTACCTTCTGAATTGACCTGGAACGAAGATGGCCGACATGATTTGATGTTTGAGTCTGGTATTTTTAAGCTATCTCCGTTGGATGATGGTTGGCAAGTCAATGGGCACTCACTTAACTTAAGAACCGATGATAGACCATGGCCTGAACTTGATGTTGCCTTCAAGTGGAATAGCGGCCCATGGGAGCTCAATGTTTCTGAACTCGATATCGAAACACTAACGCCGTTGGTTAAATTACTGCCTGATTCTGAGCAATCGACCAAAATGATTAACTCGTTGGCTCCAGGTGGATTAGTTTCTGATATTCGTGTCTCGATGGATTCAGATGTTGATAGCCTGCGTTATTCGGCGAGCTTTTCTGATCTCGCCATTGAGCAATGGGAATTGGTTCCGGGCTTTAGCCAAGTTTCAGGCAGTGTGTTTGGCTCTTCATCTGAAGCGAAAGCCAGCCTGCATGTGATTGATGATGTGTTCCCTTATGGTGACGTTTTTCAAGCGCCTTTGAATATCAAACAAGGTCAGGTTGATATTGTTTGGCAGCAAGATGAAAACGGTTGGAAGCTTTGGTCAGATAAAATCACAGCAGCCACTCCAGATTTACAAGTACTAGGTGCATTTCGCTTGGACTTCCCAAAGGGTGCTAGCCCATTCTTATCGTTCTACGGCGAAGCTGATGCTTACAATGTCGGCGAAACATGGCGCTATTTACCAACGTTGGCACTTGGGCAAGATCTCACCGACTACCTTTCTACTGCAATTCAAGCGGGTAAAGCGGATACCGTAAAACTGTTGTGGCATGGCGATTTGTCTCAGTATCCATACACTAACCATGATGGTATTTTCCAAGTTTGGGTTGGCTTAGAGGACGCTAAGTTCAGTTTCGATACCGCCTGGCCATTGATTACTGATCTGCAACTTGATCTGCTGTTTGAAAATGATGCAATGCATCTAGATTCTCGCTCCGCTCAATTGATGGATGTGACGGCAGACCGAATCACAGGACGTATTCCTTATTTAGGGGAAGGCGGTCATATTGAAATTGAAGCTAAAGCAACGGCGTCAGGTAATGCGGTTCGTGATTACATGACGGCTTCACCGTTGGTTGATTCTGTGGGTGCCGCTTTAACGGCACTGCAAGTGAGTGGTGATGTATCGTCTGAATTCCAACTCAATATTCCTTTTGATTCCGAAAAAGAGCCAAGAGCGTGGGGCTATGCTGATCTCAAAGATAACCATGTAGAGGTTGAAGCTCCGCCAATGGTGCTTGAAAACACCACAGGGCGTATTGAGTTTGATAATGATGTAATTACGGCCAACGGACTCGCTGCCGATTTATTAAAGCAAGGTATTTCTGTTGATTTTAAAGGCCTCAACGATGGGCCTGGATATGCCGTTGATATCGATGTATTGGGTGATTGGGACGTTAAGCCTCTAGAGCCTTACATTGGTGAACAATGGCTAAGCCGTTTGTCGGGCCATGCTCAGTGGCAAAGCCAAATTGATATTCAACTTAACGATATTGGTTTTAGTTACCAATTGGATTTACAGTCAGATCTTAAATACTTGGCGAGTGATTACCCGTATCCATTGGCGAAAAAATCATTAGAAAGTGGTTCAGCAAGGTTACAAGCGTCGGGCAACCAAGAAGCGATTACCGCACGTTTACAGCTTCCTAGTACCAAATATCAGGCTGAAATTGATATCACAGGCGATGTTCCCAAGTTAACGGCGACTAACTTAGTGCTTGGTCGAGGTGGTTATAAAATTAGTCCTGTTGTTGGCCATCATGCGTTGATTCGTACGGATAAATTCAATGCTGATGATTGGCTATCAGTGGTGATGGAGCCTGTGCAACCGTCAGATGCAATACTTAGCCAAATGAACACGCCAACCATTCCAGCGCCAAGCCGTATCACATTCGAGAGTAAAGAGTTGATCTTGGGGGGTATCTCTTGGAATGATGTCGATTTTAGCGCCCGTAAGAACAAGCAAGCGTGGCAAATGGAAGTCTCTAGCCAAGAGCTAGAAGGGGATATTAATTACCTGCCTCCTTATGATTTGACGGTTTCACTGGATCGTCTGCATCTTTTTGTTCCTGAATGGAGCGATAAGAAAAACCAAGAACAACTACTGCAACGTAAAGAACAAGAAGCACCGTTGATCTCTCCGCTGGATAGAGAGATCTATGATGCTATGCCTAATTTGAAGCTAACACTGAACGATTTTTGGTTACAAGGCTATAAGGTCGGTACCGTCGATGTTGAGTTAACCAGGCAAGACGATCGGCTTGAGTGGAACAAGATTCAAGTTCGAAGCGGGAGCAATAAAGCCGACGTGAGTGGCTGGTGGGCACTGAATGGTGACAAGAGCCATTCATCGCTAACCATTGATGTTGAAGGTGAAAATAATAGCGAACTTATGGAGCGCTTCGGTATTACATCCGGAATTCAAAAAGCGCCATTCGAGTTAGAGGGCCAACTGAACTGGGATGGTTCACCTTGGGGGATCAAAATGGATACTCTTGATGGCAACGTTAAAACCCAGTTTGGTAAAGGTATTATCTCTGATGTCAGTGGCGCAGCTCGATTACTTGGTCTGTTTAGCCTAGATTCGATTATCCGTAAGATGCAACTCGATTTCTCGGATGTGTTTGATAAAGGCATGGCATTCAATAGCATCACAGGAACCGGCAAGATTCAAAACGGTATCTTCCTGACGAACGATCTGAACATGGATGCGGTCGCAGGCGAGATGCAGATCAAAGGAATCGCTAACCTGAATACGCGTCAGGTTGATGCGGAAGTTAATTTTACCCCAGATATTACCTCGGGTATTCCAGTATTAACGGCCTTTGCGGTAACCCCTCAAACGGCGCTGTACGTATTGGCGGTGACTACGGTTATATCGCCGGTGGTTGAAGTCTTTACTCAAGTGAATTACTCGGTAAAAGGCCCATTGGATTCACCCACGGTGAGTGAGCTTTCTCGTAGTTCTGGCGAGTTCCAGCTACCCGAAAAATTGAGAAAATTAGCTGAGTAGTTGATACAAGCCAGTCGGTTAATATACGGTCAAATGCCGATTTCTGAATCATAATGAATAGAGGAGCGAGACACATGGATAGTGTTGGGTTGATTCAAATGACATCTGGCCCTAGCCCTGAATTGAACCTTGCTTACCTTGCTCAAGAAGTAGCAAAGTGCAAAGCGTTGGGGGCGAAGTGGGTTGTGTGCCCTGAAAACGCGTTAGTTTTTGGCAGTAAAGCCGACTATCACCAGTATGCTGAGCCTCTAAATGATGGCCCACTACAAAAGAAATTATCTGAGTTAGCCAAGCTTTACCGAATGTGGATCGTTGTCGGTAGTATGCCGATAAGCACAGCGGAAGGCGTGACCACGACAACCCTAGTGATTGATGACTTTGGGTGCCTAGTGACTCATTACGATAAGCTACACATGTTTGATGTGGATGTTGCCGATGCGCACAAGTGCTATCGAGAGTCGGATATTTTCACGCCGGGTGAACGAGTTGTGACGAAGGAAACGCCTTTTGGTCGCTTAGGTTTGAGTATTTGTTATGATGTGCGCTTTCCTCACTTGTATTCAGAGTTACGCAAGCAAGGTGCACAAATCATAGTGGTACCAGCAGCGTTTACTGCGGTAACGGGTCAAGCGCATTGGGAAGCATTATTAAGATGCCGCGCGATCGAAACACAATCGTGGATTGTTGCGGTGGGGCAAGGGGGCAAACACCCTTGTCAAAGAGAAACATGGGGACACTCAATGGTGGTTGATCCATGGGGACGAGTGGTCGCACAATTAGACCAAGAGCCTAAAAGTATGGTGGTTGAGATAGACACATCCAGTTGTGAGTCAATTAGGCAAAATATGCCAATAGCGCAACACTCTCGATTTACCAATCAATTTTAATTACAAATAAGAGCCATTTATGAGCATTAATCAAATTGAAGAAGCGCTACTGACCCCGACAGGGCTGACGGAGCAAAATATCGCAGATACATTGGCGAGCATTGCTACCCGCCAAATTGATTATGCTGATATCTACTTTCAGTCAAGCTGGCACGAATCTTTAGTGCTAGAAGACAGCATTATTAAAGACGGCTCTTTCAATATCGATTGCGGTGTTGGCGTTCGTGCAGTGTCTGGCGAAAAGACCGGTTTTGCTTACTCTGACCAAATCCAATTGGATGGCCTCAAACAGAGTGCAATCGCAGCTCGCGGTATCGCTAAGCAAGGTCAAAACGGTAAGGTACAAGCTTTCAAGCGTAACTCTAACCAAGCTTATTATGACGCGGTAAACCCGCTAGCTAGCTGGGAAAAACAGCAAAAGACAGAATTACTTAAAGCGCTTGATGCTTACATTCGTACTAAAGAGCCGATGGTGACTGAAGTATCGGTAAGCTTAAGTGGTGTACATGAGCAGATGCTGGTTGCGGCGACGGACGGAACTTACGCTGGTGATATTCGCCCGCTGGTTCGCTTGTCTATTAGCGTACTTGCTCAGAAAGGCGATCGTCGTGAACGTGGCAGTGCTGGTGGCGGTGGTCGTTTTGGTTACGACTTCTTCTTAAGTGATGCTAATGGTTCTCAGGTTGCTTACCAATTTGCTGATGAAGCAATCCGCCAAGCGTTAGTTAACCTTGAAGCGGTTGCGGCACCTGCTGGTGCAATGCCTGTCGTTCTTGGTTCGGGTTGGCCGGGCGTTCTTCTGCATGAAGCGGTAGGCCACGGTCTAGAAGGTGACTTCAACCGTAAAGAGTCTTCAGTATTTTCTGGCAAAGTAGGCGAGCAAGTCACATCAAGCCTATGTACGATTGTTGATGACGGTACATTAACGGATCTACGTGGTTCATTGAACGTCGATGATGAAGGCGTTAATGGTCAGTACAACACGCTAATCGAAAACGGCATCCTAAAAGGTTACATGCAAGATAAGCTTAATGCTCGTCTAATGGGTGTAGCGCCTACAGGTAATGGTCGTCGTGAGTCTTATGCACACCTTCCTATGCCGCGCATGACCAACACTTACATGCTGCCAGGTGAGCATACTCCTGAAGAGATTATCTCAACGGTTGAAAGAGGCATTTACGCGCCGAACTTTGGTGGCGGTCAGGTGGATATTACTTCTGGTAAGTTTGTGTTCTCCGCTTCTGAAGCGTACATGATTGAAAACGGTAAGATCACTCACCCAGTGAAAGGTGCAACGCTAATCGGTTCGGGTATCGAAGCGATGCAGCAAGTGTCTATGGTGGGTAACGACCTTAGCCTTGACCGTGGTGTTGGTGTGTGTGGTAAAGCTGGCCAAAGCGTACCAGTCGGTGTTGGTCAACCAACATTGAAACTAGACTCGTTAACGGTTGGTGGTACTGAGTAATTCAGACCAACTTCAGCAAATTTGTTATAGCAAGCTAGTTGAAATTAAAGTTAAAGCTAAAGCTAAAGCTAAAAGCGCCTCCAATGTGAGGCGCTTTTCTGTTTCGGGGCTTTCTGTCTCTGGGCTTTTCTGTTTCTGGAGTACGATTTACTAAATCGAACCGTTACATGTTCTCTTCAGCAAACTCGGCCAGTCGGCTTCGTACCACACCATTGAGGTGAATATTGGCACTGCCTTCGAAGTCTTTAAAACGCTCGACCATGTAGGTTAAGCCTGAAGTCACAGGGGTTAAGTAGGATGAATCTATCTGAGCTAGGTTTCCTGAACAGACGATCTTGGTGCCTTCGCCACAACGGGTGATGATGGTTTTGATTTGTGAAGCGGTGAGGTTTTGACACTCATCCAAAAGGACAAAGGCATTTTGGATTGAGCGACCACGCATGAAGTTAATCGATTTGAACTGGATATTGGCTTTGTCACAGATGTACTTCATCGATCCTTCGGTGCAGTGATCGTTCTTATGCAGAGCTTCTAGTGTATCGGTCACCGCTGCTAACCAAGGCAGCATTTTTTCTTCCTCAGTGCCGGGAAGGAACCCAATCGACTCACCTATGTCGGGTGTATTTCGGGTTACGATGATCTTATCGAATTTTTTACGTTCTATGGTTTGTTCAAGTGCGGCAGCCATGGCTAACAGTGTTTTACCACTACCTGCTGCGCCGGTGAGAATCACCAGGTCAATATCAGGGTCGAGCAGTGCATCAATCGCCATCCCTTGATAGACATTCTTAGGTGTAATGTCCCATGTCTTGCGGTTCATTAACCTTTCTCGACTGAGATCTCTGAGCGTAATGCGTTCGGCCTCAATCTCTTCTACACGACCAGCAAAGTCACTTTCTTCGTCAATCACATATTGGTTGAGGAAGGTTGGGTCGAAAGGTGCTCTTGCTAGGGTGTGCAGCGTTTTTCCGCCTAAACTTCTACTCTCGACGTTATCGACGCCATCCCAGAATGAGCCTTCGAGTTGTTGAAAGCCTTTAGTGAGGTATTGGATGTCATCAATCAATTGGTCGGTTTGATAGTCTTCAACAAAGCGAACACCAGCGCCTTTGGCTCGCAAGCGCATGTTGATGTCTTTAGTGATAAGAACGACTTCGCGTGGCGCACGTTTGTTCTGAAGGTATAAAACAGCGTTAAGGATTCGGTTATCGCCAGCCTTGTCGTCGGCAAAGGCTTTGATGCTTTCTTGAAGTTCGTAGTCAGCGAGTATTGAAATACTGCCGGATGCGTTAATGTCTTTAGAAAAAGGAATGCCTTCTGATATTTGATCTGGTGTGGCTTCCCTGAATAAGTCTTCGAGCGTTCGAATCGCGATTCTCGCATCTCGAGCAACGTCTCTTTTACTGTCTTTGATTCTGTCGAGTTCTTCTAGCACTGTCATCGGGATAACGACATCGTGCTCGTGGAAAGAAAATATAGCAAAGGGTTCGTGAAGTAGGATATTGGTGTCTAAAACAAATAGCTTCCGGTTGGTCTCGCCCATAGCATCTCCTTGCCGACGTGCGGCTTGTATTGCATTCATTGAACGTAGATAAAGCTCATATAAAGATTAGTATCTCATTCTGCTGATAGTCAACTACTCACCTAAACTTCATCTAGATAAATATCACCATATCGCTGTAGGTGAAGATAGTGTCTTCGTTTGAGAGCAGTAATCTGCTACTCATAGATTAACCATGATTTTTTGACAGTTTGATTGCACAAGCGAAAACAGAAAAAAAGTATGAAATCATGTCCTTTAGGCGTGACCTAAATCACAGCATCGAGTAAGATTAGCGACCTTTTTCTGCACCATTTTCTCGAGATATCTATTATCTAGAGCGCACTTAAAAAGTGGCTGCAAACTAGGTATTTTTGGCTATATTTTTAATGCGAGAACGAGAGTGTTCTTGTTTTAAATTGCAGCTAAACAAGACCAAATTCCAACTATAAGATTGAGGTAGTCGATTCATGACATTTGCTTTGGGGCAACGCTGGATAAGCGATACGGAGAGCGATTTAGGTTTAGGTACCGTTGTAGCAATGGATGCTCGAACAGTGACAGTAATGTTTGCAGCATCAGAAGAGAATCGTGTCTATGCACGCACTGATGCTCCCGTAACCCGAGTAACGTTTAATGTTGGCGATGTCATCGAATGCCAAGAAGGCTGGTCTCTATCTGTCGAAGAAATTATCGAAGACAAAGGGCTACTGACTTATTTGGGCACTCGCGAAGACACTCAAGAGACAGAGGTGACTCTGCGCGAAATATTCTTAAGCAACCAGATCCGCTTTAACAAACCACAAGATAAGTTGTACGCAGGTCAAATCGACCGTATGGATAATTTCGTGCTGCGTTACCGTGCGTTAAGCAATCAATACCAACAACATAAGAGCCCGATGCGTGGCTTGTGTGGTATGCGTGCTGGTTTGATTCCTCATCAGTTGTACATTGCTCATGAAGTGGGTCGTCGTCACGCTCCGCGCGTTTTACTGGCTGATGAAGTGGGTTTAGGTAAAACCATCGAAGCGGGTATGATCATTCATCAGCAGGTGCTGTCTGGCCGTGCTGAGCGCATTCTGATCGTGGTACCAGAAACTCTACAACATCAATGGCTTGTAGAGATGATGCGTCGTTTCAATCTGCACTTCTCTATCTTTGATGAAGAGCGTTGTATTGAATCTTTTGCTGAGTCCGACAACCCATTTGATACTCAGCAATACGTTCTGTGCTCACTAGATTTCCTGCGTAAGAGTCGCAAGCGTTACGAGCAAGCACTGGAAGGTGAATGGGACCTATTGGTTGTCGATGAAGCGCACCACCTTGAGTGGAGCCAAGACAAACCAAGCCGCGAATACCAAGTGGTTGAAGGCTTAGCTGAAAACACCTCTGGCGTACTACTACTGACAGCTACCCCTGAACAGCTTGGTCGCGAGAGTCACTTTGCACGTCTGCGTCTGCTTGACCCTGATCGCTTCTACGATTACGAAGCATTTGTTGAAGAAGAAGACCAATATGCGCCGGTTGCTGATGCAGTAACGGCATTGTTCTCTGGCGTTAAGCTTGAAAACAGCGCGAAGAATCAGATCACTGAGCTGCTTTCTGAACAAGATGTTGAGCCTCTATTCCGAGTTATCGAGGGCGATAGCAGTGAAGAAGAGCAGGCGTTAGCTCGCCAAGAACTGATTGATAACCTTATGGATCGCCATGGTACAGGTCGTGTTCTATTCAGAAATACACGAGCTGCAATCAAAGGCTTCCCTAAGCGTAATGTAAACCTATTGCCGATGGATATTCCAACTCAGTACACAACCTCTATGCGTGTATCGGGCATGATCGGCGGCAAAATGGCTCCCGAAGCTCGTGCGATGAAGATGTTGTACCCAGAAGAGATCTTCCAAGAGTTTGAAGGTGAAGACTCAAGCTGGTGGCAGTTCGATTCGCGTGTGAATTGGTTAATTGAAAAGATTCAAGATAAGCGTAGCGAAAAGATCTTAGTGATCGCCTCGCGTGCGAGTACGGCTCTTCAATTAGAGCAAGCAGTGCGTGAACGTGAAGGCGTGCGTGCAACCGTATTCCACGAAGGCATGTCGATTCTAGAGCGAGATAAAGCCGCGGCTTACTTTGCTCAAGAAGAGGGCGGTGCTCAGGTGCTTATCTGTAGTGAAATCGGCTCTGAAGGTCGCAACTTCCAGTTCGCTAACCAACTTGTGATGTTCGATCTACCGTTCAACCCAGACTTGCTTGAGCAACGTATTGGTCGTTTGGACCGTATCGGTCAGTTGCGTGATATCGACATTCATGTTCCTTACCTAAAAGGCACATCGCAAGCGATTCTAGCGCGTTGGTTCGATGAAGGTCTGAATGCATTTGCAGAGACATGTCCAACTGGGCGCACGGTTTACGACAAGTACTCAGACGTTCTTATCGAAATGTTGGCTTCTGGTAATACTGAACAGCTGGATGAAGTGATTGAAGAGTCAGCGAAGTTAAATCAAAGCCTAAAATCAGATCTAGAAAAAGGCCGAGATCGCCTACTAGAAATGCATTCCAACGGCGGCGAAAAAGCGCATGAAATTGCAGAGAAAATTGCGTCTACTGACGGCGACACTAACCTAGTCAGTTTCGCTCTGAGCCTATTTGATACGATTGGTTTGAATCAAGACGACAAAGGTGAAAATGCGTTAGTCGTGACACCTTCTGAACACATGATGGTGCCAAGCTACCCAGGTTTACCTTATGAAGGTGCAACCATCACGTTTGATCGTGAAACGGCGCTGTCTCGTGAAGACATGAACTTCATTAGCTGGGAACACCCAATGATTCAGGGCGGTATTGATCTGCTATTGAGTGAAGGTGTGGGCGCTTCTGCGGTATCGCTATTGAAAAACAAAGCGCTGCCAGTCGGTACTATTCTACTTGAGTTGGTTTACCTTGTGGATGCGCAAGCACCTAAACGCAGTGGTATTAGCCAGTTCTTACCTAAGACGCCAATTCGTTTGATGATGGATGGCCGTGGTAATGATTTATCTGCTCAGGTTGAGTTCGATAGCTTTAACCGTCAACTAAGCCCTGTGAACCGTCACTTGGCAAGCAAGTTGGTTAATTCAGTACAAGGCGAGATTCACAAGCTGATCGAAGCCGGTGAGACGCATGTACTGCCGAAGGTTGAAGAAGTTCGTCAGCAAGCCCAGAAAGATATGCAAACCAACTTGAATGGCGAGCTAGAACGTCTACAAGCGCTTAAAGCGGTTAACCCTAACATTCGTGATGAAGAGCTAGAGGTTATCGAAGCTCAAATCAACGAACTGACTGGTTACATCGGTAAAGCACAAGTTCAGCTAGATTCGTTACGCTTGATTGTGGTTTCTCACAATTAAGCTAAGAACGAGCATATCGTTAGCTTAACGCTTCAACGAAATAAGGCCTTCATCACGAAGGCCTTATTTGTATCTATAACTTGGTTAAGAGTTTGGTTAAGAGTTCGGTTGGCCGTTTGGCTAAGAATTTGGAGAGCAGATTACATCAGCCATTTCCACCAAACGAACAGAGCTAAGAAGCCAAATAGGTAAACCAGACCCGCCACAGACAACCATTTTAGCTTAGCGCCAATCGCCAGCGCTTCAGGAAGCTTAGTTTTGCTTACTAAGATGAAGTTAAGCAATGCGAAGAATGGCGTAGTTGCAAAAGCAAGCACCATCGCGAAATCAAGCATAGGCATTAAAGCAGCACTGAAGAACATCACGATGGAGAGTGCTGCGAGAGAGACGATGACGATCCAACCCTGCAGCATTTTTGGGCTCGATTCTTTTTTCAATAACAGGCGTTGTGATTCAGCAAGTACGCGTGAGTAGCCATCGATAACAGTAATGGTACTGCCAAAGATGCAGAAGAAGGCGACGATTGCGATCAGTGGGCGAGACCACTCCCCAATTGTAGAGGCGTAAATACCGACCAATTGATGAGTGAAGCCAACACCAGATCGAGATAATTCAACACCTGAACCGTGAAGTACTAGCGCGCCTAACGCGACGAATACCAGTGCAAGTAATGCCGTACCAATGTAGCCGACATTGAAATCGAACAGTGCTGATTGAGCGGTCACGTCTTGTTTCTCTTTTTGGCTTTTTAGCCACATAGAGGTGATGCTTGATATCTCGATAGGCGCGGGCATCCAACCCATAGTGACAACGATAAAGCCAATAGCTGCCAATGACCAAGGTGATGGTGGAACAAAAGCCGCATCAGGTTCAACTGGAGAGCCGATAGCAATGGCGACTGCAGCCAAGGTTGTGATGGTCAGGATCGCCATGATCGCTTTAGACAGTGTATCGAGAGCACGATAATGACCTGCAAAAAGAATGATCAAACAGGTAGCTAAAACGATCATGCACAAGGTGCTGGTGGCTAAGTCGAAAGGAATAAAGTAGCTAAGTAGGCTTGCACTGAATAACAGCAAGGCTGCGGTATTCACGACTGCGGAAATAGCACTCAGTATCGAAAAGATCACAAGGTATGGGCGGCCTAGGTTAGAGTAACCTTCCACCAAACTTTGACCCGTTCCTAGTGTGTATTGGATACCGGCTCTGAAGAACGGGTACTTAAATAGGTTTACGAGGATAATAAGCGCGGCTAACTGCCAACCATAAATCGCACCAGCCTTGGTTGAGGCTACTAAGTGAGAGCCACCTACAGCTGCTGCGGCCATCATTATACCTGGGCCAAGAGACCTAATTAAACTTGATAGGGGAGCTGAAGTTGGTGTTTTTGTGCTGGTGGTTTTAACCGTACTTTCCATCATTTTTCCTTTGATGCTGACTTCTTGTTATCCGTTACCCTATCAATACCATGTTTTGTAAGGTCGTCAACTTTTATGTACGGAAATGTTGAAAATTGTATTTATTAATAAACGAGTCAACCGTAAATTATTTATTAACCAGTAATTAAGAGGCTTTAATGGCGTTAGAACAGTACACACCACCGTGTGAACCGTGGATTGATATTGTTTATCAAGATGACGATATTCTTGTGGTGAACAAGCCTGCAGGCCTACTTTCTGTTCCGGGGAGATTGCCAGAGCATTACGACAGTATGTGGAGTCGGTTGGTTGTCAAATTTGCGGATATTCAGGTTGTGCATCGACTGGACATGTCGACATCGGGGTTGATGCTGCTCGCTAAACACAAACAAGCTGAGCGTCATTTGAAGAAGCAGTTTCAATATCGACTGACACACAAACTCTATTACGCGCGAGTATGGGGCCGATTGGAAAAAGCAGAAGGTTTGATTGATCTGCCACTCATTTGTGATTGGCCAAATCGACCAAGACAAAAAGTGTGCTTCGAGGATGGAAAACCCTCTCAGACTCGTTATATCGTCGAACAACAAGAGCCTCAAACCACACTGTTGAAGTTACTTCCTATTACGGGTCGTTCCCATCAGTTACGCGTGCACTGCATGGCGCTAGGGAATCCAATTGTAGGCGACGAGTTTTACGCAACGTCAGAGGCGTTTAACTATAGCGATAGGTTAGCTTTGCACGCTTGTGAATTGAGTTTTTATCATCCGGCTAATAATCAGCTTTTCAAAGCCTTCGTGCCATGCGAGTTTTACCCTCAAGCATTGCCACAAATCGAACAGCACTTTGAAATTGCGTCAGAGCTTCCAGACTACAGTAAGCTAAAAGCTTAGAATGACTCAATTGACATAAATTCAAGGACGTACAATGCCGAAGTTGAAAGTGGTCTTTCTCGACCGAGCCACCATCCCATCTCAAATTCATTTAAAACCTATCAGCTTTGAACATCAGTGGGTTGAGTATGATTTTACTTCGCCGGAACAAGTGTCTGAACGAATTGAAGGCGCTGATGTGGTTATTACCAATAAGGTTGTGCTCAACGCAGATAATTTGGCTAAAGCGCAGCAACTTAAGCTAATAGCCGTTTCAGCTACGGGTGTGAACAATGTCGATGTTAGTTACTGTAATAGCAAGAATATCGCTGTTACCAATGTGCAAGGCTATGCGACTCAATCGGTGCCTGAACATGTTATCGCGATGCTGTTTGCATTAAAGCGAAACCTTGTTGGTTACCATCAAGACATCGAAGCCGGTGAGTGGCAAAAAGATAAACAATTCTGCTTCTTTACTCATCCGATTCAAGATGTTGCAGGCAGTACATTAGGCTTAATTGGTAGTGGTGGCTTAGGACAAGCAACGGCTATATTGGCTAAAGCGATTGGTATGAATGTCATCTTTGCTGAGCGTAAAGGGGCTGACTCTTGTCGAGAAGGGTATCTGCCTTTTGATACGGTGTTACAACAAGCAGATGCAATCAGCTTACATTGTCCATTGACCGAAGCGACTCGAGACCTGATTTCAGAGCGAGAGCTAGCAATGATGAAACCAAATGCGGTGTTAGTTAATGCTGGCCGCGGTGGACTCGTGGATGAACAAGCCTTAGTTGCAGCTTTGAAAAATCAAGAGATTGCGGGCGCGGGTATGGATGTGTTCACACAAGAGCCTGCTGACAACTCGAATCCATTACTGGCTAATAGTCATTTGCCAAATTTACTATTAACGCCACATGTGGCGTGGGGCAGTGATAGCTCAATTCAAAAGCTGTCTGATATATTAATAGATAACATTGATGCCTTTGTTTCAGGTAAGCCGCAGAATCTCGTCAGTTAATTCACAGGAAGCGGTTGTACACTAAGCTTCAGACATAAAAAAGGTTGGCTTTGAGCCAACCTTTTCAGATGATTTGCCTTTAGTTCGACTTAGCTTATCTGCCAGAAGCCAGAAGCCAGAAGCCAGAAGCCAGAAGCCAGAAGCTATTAGCCTTGAGGTTTGATTACCAATACATTGATTGGTGAATTCTGTACGACTTTACTCGCCACTGAACCCAGTACCACTTTGTCGATTTTCGATCGCTTATGACTAGGCATCACAATCAGGTCTGCCCCAAGCTTTTCTGCGTAATCTAGAATCGTTGTGTAGGTTTTACCTTCCGCAACGTGAACCTTATAAACCACTTCATCGTCGATGTACTTATCTGCAAACTCTTTCAGCTGATTTTTAACATCGAGCTTCATTTGATTCGCTGCATCTTTCGGGAAGTAAGACGCCACCATCGACATGTGAATGCCCGGCAATACGTTCAAGATGTGGATTTCAGCATTACTGTGTTTTGCGTGCCATACCGCTAATTCAACCGCTTTGTCAGAAAAGCCTTTGTCGTTAAGATCAACAGGAACAAGGATTTGTTTATACATGTGTGTTTTTCTCTTTTTTATCAGCGCTTAGTATTGACCAAGCGCTGTGATTATCCTTTCCATGTAATAAAGCCAAATAGAGTTGAGCGCTACTTGGCTCTATCCATTACGCACTAATCTCATCCTTACGAGCACGCCTTCTTTGGTTCATCGCTAAGCCAATCAAAATGAGTAGGGATGGTAAGAATACCCACTCTTTCATTGGTCTTTCTGCGTCTTGGATAACTGATTTAATTTCCCAATCAAAGTCAATGCCAGCTGCTTCTGCTGGGCTACCGAACTCAACCATGTCGACAATCATCTTGTCGTCAGCTTGCGTCAGCATTAAGCCCATTGAAGCAATGCGGTCTTCACTTGTTGTCGCAGAATCTTCAAATGGAAGGCGAACCGTCTTCTCAGAATAGTCACCTTCTAAGTTTTCGCCACCCACTCTTAACTCAAGTGATTGTCCCACAGATAGATCTTCAGTGATTTGAGCGATCTCAACTCCAGGTGAAAGAATTTTCTCTGGATAAATCATGTCCCACCAGAAGCCTGGGCGGAAGAAAGAGAAAGTTAGGACTAATAATAGGATCGTTTCCCACCATTTGTTCTTGGTAAACCACCAACCTTGCGTCGCAGCTGCAAAGATAAGTACTGCAGTCACAGAAGAGAAGATAGTGAGGAATAGATGCCACCAAGAATCAATGCCCATCAACAGTAGTTGGGTATTGAAGATGAACATGAATGGCAAGATCGCAGTCCGGATATCGTAGGTAAAGCCTTGAATACCAGTACGAATCGGGTCTGATTTCGCAATCGCGGCGGCCGCAAAGGCTGCCAAGCCAACCGGAGGTGTATCATCGGCTAAGATACCGAAGTAGAACACGAATAAGTGAACTGCAATCAGAGGAATGATCAGGCCATGCGCCGCGCCTAAGGTAACAATTACCGGAGCCATCAGTGTTGATACAACGATGTAGTTCGCCGTTGTTGGTAAGCCCATGCCTAGGATTAAGCTGATTACCGCAGTAAATAGCAGCATAAGGATGATGCTACCGCCTGAGATGAACTCAACGAAGTCCGTCATTACCAAACCGATACCCGTCAGAGTCACCACGCCGACAACCGTACCCGCTGCAGCTGTTGCTACACCGATACCGATCATGTTGCGCGCGCCTGAAACCAAGCTCTCTAATAGGTCAACGAAACCTGCTTTAGTTTGCTCTGCAAGATCGTCCGATTTGTTCATCAGAGTCATCAAAGGACGCTGTGTGATCAAAATGAAGATCATGAATACCGTTGCCCAGAATGCAGACAGACCTGGAGAGAATCGCTCTACAGTCAGGCACCAAACAAGAACTACGATAGGCAGTAGGAAGTGCAGGCCAGATTTAATCGTTGGGCCTGGATCGGGTACTTCTGTTAGCTCGGCATCGATGTCCATGCCACCTTCAGCGGCATACTTTGCTGAAACTCGAACCAAGGCTACATAAGAGATTAATAGAGCAACGGTAACTATTGGGGTTGCTGCATCGCCAAAGACATCTTTTGTCCAACCAACACCGTAGTAAACCGCAGCACTGATTACACATAGCCCAAGAATGGTACCAGTGAAAGACAGTAGGCTTTGTACGATAGTGGGTGTGTGACGACGAGGTAGGCCAGTCATACCTGCTTTACATGCTTCTAGGTGAACAATGTAAATCAAAGCGATGTAAGAGATAAGAGCAGGCAATAGCGCCGCTTTAATCACTTCTACATATGAGATACCCACATATTCAACCATCAAGAATGCAGCAGCACCCATGATTGGTGGGGTTAACTGACCATTGGTTGAAGCGGCAACTTCTACAGCACCGGCTTTTTCACCTGAGAATCCGACTCTTTTCATTAGAGGGATAGTGAAAGTACCCGTGGTTACCACGTTAGCAATAGATGAACCAGACACAAGACCTGATAGGCCAGAAGCAACAACGGCTGCTTTCGCTGGGCCGCCTTTCATGTGGCCAAGCAGTGAGAATGCCACCTTGATGAAGTAAGCACCTGCGCCGGCTCGCTCTAGCATTGCACCAAACAGTACAAACAAGAATACGAATGACGTTGATACGCCAAGAGCAACACCGAATACACCTTCTGTTGTTAGCCATAGATGTGACATTGCCTTGTTAAGGCTCGCACCTTTATGGGCAATCACGTCTGGCATATGAGGACCGCCAAAGGTGTAAAGTAGGAATACTGCTGCCACAACCATAAGAGGTGGACCCAAAGCGCGTCGCGTTGCTTCAAGCAGTAGAATCATACCGAAGACAGCTGCAACAATATCGAATGTTGTTGGTGCGCCTGAACGTTCAGCGAGTTGAGTATAGAAAATATAGATATAAGAAGCTGAAAAGCTACCAACTAGCGCTAATATCCAGTCGACCGCAGGAATTCGATCCCGAGGCGAATTTTTCATGGCTGGGTAAGCGGTGAAGGCTAGGAAGATGGCAAAAGTAAGATGAATTGCTCGAGCTTCAGTGTCGTTTAAAATTGCGAAGTTAAAAATGAACGGCAGCGGAGATGCATACCAAAGTTGGAACAGTGACCAACATAGAGGCACAAACCATAAAATACGGCCTTGGATACCACGAGGGCTACGCGCACCAGTGTCTGATTGTGCCACCATTTCTTGCACATCTGGAGACGGTGATGTTGTCTGCGTCATGTACTTTATCCTTATTATTGATGGTCTGCCTTTACTACGAACAACGAGACGTTATTTATCTCCTATCTAGTGTAGTGAATCGATAGGGAAATGCGTTTTTTGTTCGTCTTTGTCTTAGGCTTGATACGATGGTAAGTTCGCCAAATTGGAGAAACTTAAAGGTCTGTTTCTTTTCACTTGGGTTATTTTTATAAAACGTGAAAAGCCAATAAGGAGGACATGCCTCCTTATTGGTAGAGCAGGCTTAAAGTAGAATTACTTTAGAAGGCCTACTTCTTTGTAGTATTTTACTGCGCCAGGGTGAAGAGGGATTGAGATACCCGCTTTAACCATGTCTTCTTTCTTCAGGTTCGCGAATGCTGGGTGCAGACGTTTGAATGTAGCGAAGTTTTCAAATACTGCTTTAGCAACGTTGTATGCGACTTCATCAGAAACGTCAGACGTTGTTACCATAGTTGCTGCAACACCGAAGCTGTTTACGTCTGCATCTGTACCACGGTACATACCAGCTGGAACTGTGCTGTATGCGTAGTATGGGTTTTCAGCTACGATCTTGTCGATCTGTGGACCAGTTGCTGAAACCAGTTTTGCATCACAAGAAGTCGTTGCTTCTTTGATTGATCCGTTCGGGTGACCAACCATGTAGATGAATGCATCAATCTTGTTATCACAAAGTGCTTGTGAACGCTCAGAACCTTTTAGTTCAGAAGCTAGTTTGAAGCTATCGTTAGTCCAACCCATAGCGTCCATTACAACACCCATCGTTGCACGATCACCAGAACCTGGATTCCCAATGTTTACACGCTTACCAGCAAGGTCAGACACATTGTTGATGCCAGCGTCAGTACGAGCAATGATGTTGAACGGTTCTGTATGTAGAGAGAACATAGCGCGAAGTTTCTTGTATTCGCCCTGATCTTTGAATTTACTTGTACCGTTGTAGCCGTGGTATTGCCAATCCGATTGAACAACACCGAAATCTAGTTCACCAGCACGGATGGTGTTAACGTTGTAGATCGAACCACCAGTTGATTCTACAGAACAACGAATGTTGTGGTCTTTGCGGCCTTTGTTCACTAGCTTACAAATAGCACCACCAGTTGGGTAGTAAACACCCGTTACTGAACCAGTACCAATTGTGATGAACTCTTGAGCGTTAACTGCGCCAGCGCCCATTACAGCAGCTGCAATAGCCCCAACTTTAATAAGTTTGGTAAATGCCATGAATTTCCCTTCCTTTATTCATTATTAACCCTGAAACAAGTGTAGTCGTTTCTGGAGTTTCCTATTTGGAAACGGCACCTTTTTCAATCCATGTGATGAAAAAGTGGCTGAATAATATCAAAAATTGGCAGAAAATTACTCGAATGTTAAAAGATATAGCTAATAAATCTAACAAATGAGGCTTAGATATCGTGTTTAATTTGCTACTGAGTTTTTAAAATCAATGGTTTAGTGTTATTTGAGGAGGGGGAGATAGATATTCTAGGATGTGATTTGGATCACGAAGCGAATCGGTGTTCGTGATCCATTAATCAGGTTGATGGTTATGAAACTGTGACCAATTATCCAGCGTATTCAAACAGTTCGCACACGGAATCAAACAATTGCTTAGTGGTTACTGTTAAGGTTGGGGTGATAAAGATAGTATCATCGCCTGCAACGACACCTAGTATACCTTCCGACTTACCTAGTGAGTCCAATAAACGAGCAATAAGTTGCGCCGCACCTGGGCCAGTGTGTATCACAACTAATGCATTGTTGTGGTCAATATCTAATACTAACTCTCTTAGAGAGCTCGAAACTGTCGGAACACCAAGTTCTGCTGGAAGACAGTAAACCATCTCCATTTTTGCATTACGAGTTCGAACAGCACCAAACTTGGTTAACATACGCGAAACTTTAGATTGGTTGATACTTTCAAAGCCTTCATGTTTGAGGGCATCGACAATCTCGCCTTGCGAACCAAAACGTTCTTCTTTTAGCAATGATTTAAAAGCACGAACTAAGTTGTCTTGTTTTTCTGTATTGCGCATATGTCATTCTTATTCATTAACAAAGATGTTTGCATATTCTCGCATACATATTCAATTTTAGCCAAAATATACCAGTGATTTGTTAGTCATATCACTGTAAATATTAAATAGAATCATGTGTCATTTACGGCGACTTGTTTTGTTATTTCAGTCGATTGTCGCCATAATGCGAACTTGCTGTGTAGCACGGTTTTATTGACTTGCGCGAAGTCGCAAAGCTGGCGTTAATTGATTGTAATCACTTTGTGATTAATATAGTTTTTTAACCATAATTTTGCTTTTTAGCCTTAATTTAGCTCAAGAATCACCCTACAAAGAATCTATAAGAGAAACCTCTCAAGGAGAATAACAATGAAAGTAGCTGTTATTGGTGCCGCTGGTGGCATCGGTCAAGCCCTAGCCCTACTACTAAAGAACCGCCTACCTGCTGGTTCAGATCTTGCACTTTACGACATTGCACCGGTAACACCTGGTGTCGCTGCCGATCTTAGCCATATCCCAACACCTGTTTCGATCAAAGGTTACGCGGGTGAAGATCCAACACCAGCACTAGAAGGTGCGGATGTTGTGCTTATTTCTGCGGGTGTTGCTCGTAAGCCTGGTATGGATCGTGCGGATCTTTTCAATGTGAACGCTGGTATTGTTAAGTCTCTTGCAGAGAAAATCGCAGTTACTTGTCCTACTGCTTGTGTTGGTATTATCACTAACCCAGTAAACACAACAGTACCAATCGCTGCTGAAGTACTTAAGAAAGCGGGCGTTTACGACAAACGTCGTTTATTTGGTATTACGACTCTTGATGTCATTCGTTCTGAAACGTTCGTTGCTGAGCTGAAAGATAAAGATCCAGGTGATGTTCGTGTTCCTGTTATCGGTGGTCACTCAGGTGTAACTATCCTTCCTCTACTTTCTCAAGTTGAAGGTGTAGAGTTTACTGATGAAGAAATCGCGGCACTCACTACTCGTATCCAAAATGCAGGTACTGAAGTAGTAGAAGCTAAAGCGGGTGGCGGCAGTGCAACACTATCGATGGGTCAAGCTGCTTGTCGCTTCGGTCTTGCTCTAGTGAAAGCGCTTCAAGGCGAAGAGAACGTAATTGAATGTGCATACGTTGAAGGTGAAGGCGAGCACGCACCGTTCTTTGCACAGCCAGTTAAGCTAGGCAAAGAGGGCGCAGAAGCTATCCTTAGCTACGGTGAGCTGAGCGACTTCGAGCGTAATGCTTTAGATAGCATGCTTGAAACGCTAAATGGTGATATTGAGATCGGTGTTGAATTCGCTAAATAAGCGATAGATAACTGAACTCTGCTAAAAAGACAGTTAACGAAAGCCGATCCTTGTGATCGGCTTTTTTGATCCTTACACTCATCTTACTCGTAGTCTTTATTTGACCACGAAGAATTAGGGTATCGGATTATGACTAGAGTACAAAAGGGAATGAATGTTAACTATCTAGGCCGCTTAGGTAAGATATTGGTTATCGATGAGCAAGAGCAGTTCGCTTTGTTTGAGTCTTACAACAGTCATAAGCAATATGCGGTTCCGTTGGAAGAACTTGAAGAGATCGAAGCGCAGTTACCCTTGTCATTAGAATCCAGTCGATATTGAAATTTAGAGTGGTATCTAGCAGGATCAAAAAAAGAGCCAATAGGCTCTTTTTTATTATATAGCTGTCTACTTAGCTTCCATTTACTTGCTACGTTTTACTGCAAGGTGAGCTAATGTAGTTAAAGCCTGCTTATATTCTGAATCAGGAAGAATAGAAAGCTCAGCTATAGCTTTGTCTGCTTCTTCATAGGCTTTATTCGTCGTGTACTCTAAAGAGCCTGTTTCTTTCATAACAGCCATAATGTCGTTGAGACGTTCCATGCCATTCGCTTTTTCGATCGCTTCACGAATCATGCTGCTTTGTTCTGGTGAACCATTATGCATTGCGTAAAGTAGAGGCAGTGTTGGTTTGCCTTCGGCAAGATCATCACCAACGTTCTTACCCATCTCTTTACCATCAGCAGTGTAATCCATCACATCATCAATCAATTGGAACGCAGTGCCTAGGTATTTACCGTAGTTTTGCATTGCCGTTTCGATTTCTGGTGATGATTCACTAAGAATTGCACCGATTTGTGTTGCAGCTTCAAATAAGCGAGCGGTCTTCGAGTAGATGACCTGCATGTAACTTTCTTCTGTCGTGTCTGGGTTATTGCAGTTCATTAACTGTTGAACTTCACCCTCAGCAATCACGTTAACCGCTTCACTCATTAACTCAAGGATCTTTAAGGATCCTAGCGTTGTCATCATCTGGAACGAGCGAGTGTAGATAAAGTCACCCACCAAAACGCTAGCGGCATTACCAAAAGCTGCATTGGCTGTTGCTTTACCGCGTCTCATGTCCGACTCGTCGACAACATCATCATGGAGAAGGGTAGCAGTGTGAATAAACTCGATAAAAGCTGCAGAGGTGATGTGAGCTTCACCTTGATAACCAAGTGCACGAGCAGATAAAAGAGCAAGCAAAGGACGTAGGCGTTTGCCACCACCGCTAACGATATAAAAACCAAGCTGGTTGATTAAACTTACGTCAGAATTAAGTTGGGCTTGAATTGTTTCATTCACTTTTGCCATATCATTGGCAGTAAGCGTTTGGATAGCTTTAAAATCCATTGTTCATCCGGCTGAAGTTAGACCCTGTAAGGCTTATACGTTGTATTTAATTGTTGAATAATACACTAAAAAACGTTGATTAATACATCACTTAAAGGCATCATTGCCGCACTTTTCTTTGGCGAACATGTTTTCGCCAATATTTTAAAAATATGGCTTGTCATAGCGGCATGATTCCCGTAGAATCTGCGCCCTATTGATTAGTTTAGCGCACACCCGAGTTGTAGAATTAACAACCATAGGCTGTGCGGAAAAAGCGGAGTAAAATATGTACGCTGTTTTCCAATCTGGTGGCAAACAACACCGAGTAAGCGAAGGTCAAACACTTCGTTTAGAGAAATTAGACGTTGAAACTGGTGCAACTGTAGAATTTGATAAAGTTCTTCTTGTTGCTAACGGCGAAGAAATCGCTGTTGGTGCACCTCTTGTTGAAGGTGGCAAAGTTACTGCAGAAGTAGTACAACACGGTCGTGGCGATAAAGTAAAAATCGTTAAGTTCCGTCGTCGTAAGCACTCGCGTAAGCAAGCTGGTCACCGTCAGTGGTTCACAGAAGTGAAAATCACTGGCATTAACGCTTAAGTATTAGGAGAGTTTAACAATGGCACATAAAAAAGCTGGCGGTTCTACTAATAACGGCCGCGATTCAGAAAGCAAACGTCTTGGTGTTAAGCGTTTTGGTGGTGAATCTGTTCTTGCAGGTAACATCATCGTTCGTCAACGTGGTACTAAGTTCCACGCTGGCACAAACGTTGGCATCGGTAAAGACCATACTCTTTTCGCTCTTACTGAAGGTAAAGTGAAATTTGCAGTAAAAGGTCCTAAAAACCGTAAGTTTGTAAGCATCGAAGCTGAGTAATTTAATCTTTTATTAGATTATTTATACTAGCTTTCAAGCTGAATTCAAAAGCCCTGCCGATTCGGCAGGGTTTTTTATTTATAGCGAGAATAAAAAAGTAGACGCTCTTGTTTTGGTTTTGATAAGCCGTTTTATTTTTGAGAAACAGTTTGGTTTTATGAAGAAGCCGTTTGTTTTTTAATATACAGAAAGCAAAGAACCTCTCCTTATTTGTTCCTTGGTTGCAGATCGATCTAGATCTTAGGTGATCGATCTAAACACGGATCTGCTAGAATTTATATCACTCCTTGATGAGTGGTAACGCAACGTAAGTGCGGAGTTAAAAAATGAAATTCGTTGATGAAGCATCAGTAAAAATAGAAGCCGGTGATGGCGGTAATGGTACAGTAAGCTTTTGGCGCGAAAAATTCGTCGCTAAAGGTGGTCCTGACGGCGGTGATGGCGGTGATGGCGGTGATGTTTACATTCAAGCGGATGAGAACTTAAACACGCTTATCGATTACCGTTTCCAACGTTTTTACAATGCAGAGCGTGGCGAGAATGGCCGCGGTGGTAACTGTACAGGTAAACGTGGTAAAGATATGACGATGAAAGTACCTGTAGGTACTCGCGCTGTTGATATCCACACTAATGAAATCGTTGCTGAAGTTGCTGAACATGGCAAAAAAGTAATGGTTGGTAAAGGTGGTTGGCACGGTCTTGGTAACACGCGTTTTAAGTCGTCTGTTAACCGTGCTCCTCGTCAAAAGACAATGGGTACTAAAGGTGAAGTTCGCGAACTGCGTTTAGAGCTTCTTCTGCTAGCGGATGTTGGTATGCTTGGCTTGCCAAACGCTGGTAAATCTACTTTTATTCGCTCAGTATCTGCTGCGAAACCGAAAGTTGCTGATTACCCGTTTACCACGCTAATCCCTAGTTTAGGTGTTGTTAGTGTTGTCCCTGAAAAGAGCTTCGTTGTTGCTGACATCCCAGGACTAATCGAAGGCGCAGCTGATGGCGCTGGTCTTGGTATTCGTTTCTTGAAGCACCTTGAGCGTTGTCGTGTTCTTCTACATATGATCGATATTTTACCAATTGATGGTTCTGATCCTATTCAGAATGCATTGACGATCATCGATGAGCTTGAGCAGTACAGTGAGAAAGTTGCACAGAAACCTCGTTGGTTAGTGTTCAACAAAGTTGATCTAATGCCTGAAGAAGAAGCGGACGAAAAGATTCAAGAAATCGTCGAAGCTTTAGGTTGGGAAGGCGAGTACTTTAAGATCTCTGCTGTAAACAAGATCGGTACCAAAGATCTTTGCTTTAAACTGGGTGAGTTCATGGAGAACCTACCTCGTGAAGTTGAAGCAATTGAAGAAGAAGAAAAAGTTAACTTTATGTGGGATGACTACCATAAAGATGCGATGGCCGGTAAGAATGTCGTTACTGAAGATGACGACGACTGGGATGATTGGGATGACGAAGAAGATGACGGTCATGTTATCTATGTTCGTGATTAATAATCCTCGTTGTTTCTTATAAGCACTTTGGTCGCTTTTTCTAAGATACACTGATAGTTTTATTGAACCGCAATGAAAATTGCGGTTTTTTTGTATCTAAATCATGACGTCTTGTTGTTTTTTATGCAAAATTTATCTTTAGATAATTAACGCCTATGGGAAGGAAATCATGGCATCAAAACAAAGAGCGATCTCAAGGTTAGTCGCTCAATCAGGACAAATGTTATTGGCGCATGGAGCCGAGAGCACATTAGTTGGCGATATCATGCGTCGCATCGGTATCTCTTGTGGAGTCGATGAAGTAGAGGTTGCATTGTCTGCCAATGCACTTGTTGTTACTACTGTAATGGATGATCACTGTATTACGACGACTCGAAGCTGCGCTGATCGTGGTATCAACATGCAAGTGATTACTGATATTCAGCGAGTCTGTATCATGATGGAGAAGGGAATTCTTGATTATGGAATGGCTTATAGAAAGATTCAAAACATTAGTCCTGAACGCTACAACCGTTGGTTAGTTGTCGTAATGATAGGGTTATCGTGTGCTTCTTTTAGCCGTCTTGCTGGTGGAGATTGGCATGTCTTTATGATGACGTTTATAGCTTCTGCTTGCGGCATGATCGTCAGACAAGAGATCGGTCATCGTCACTTCAATCCGTTATTGAATTTTGCCATTACGGCTTTCGTTACCACGACTATCTCTGCTCAAGCTGTGCTTTACAATATTGGAGGTCAACCCACCATCGTGATGGCTTCTTCAGTATTGATGCTCGTGCCTGGCTTTCCTCTGATTAACTCCGTAGCGGATATGCTTAAAGGCCATATTAATATGGGATTGGCGCGCTTTACTATGGCCAGCCTATTAACCCTAGCGACTAGCTTGGGTATTGTCGCAGCGATGAGCCTATCAGATGTTTGGGGATGGGCAAACTAATGACTGTTTTTGAAATCTTTGTTGGGTTACTCAACGATATGTTTTTTGCTGCGATACCTGCCGTCGGTTTTGCACTGGTCTTTAACGTGCCACAACGTGCGTTGATCTATTGTGCTCTCGGTGGATCCATTGGCCACGGTAGTCGCTACTTAATGATGCATTTCGGCATTCCCATCGAATGGGCAACGTTCTTCGCGGCTACTATTGTGGGGATGATTGGCGTTCATTGGTCACATAAGCTGTTAGCTCATCCAAAGGTATTTACCGTCGCCGCCTTAATCCCCATGGTTCCCGGAGTCTTCGCGTTCAAGGCGATGATTGCTATGGTTGAAATTAACCGAGCAGGATACAACCCAGAACTATTGGCATTGTTGATGGAGAACTTTTTGAAATCGATGTTCATAATCGCAGGGCTTGCGGTTGGCTTGGCAGTACCAGGGCTGCTCTTTTATAGAAGAAGACCGATAGTATAATCGCATAATGATTTACCCTATGAGGGAAATCGGTATAATCTGTGTCTCAGAAATTACAGAGGTATAGAGTTGTGAAAATTAGCTTAATTGCAGCTATGGCTCATGGTGGGAAAATTGACAAGGAAAATGGTTTTTATTTACCTGAAGCTGGTGACAGAATTATTGGTAAAGAGAATGCCATGCCATGGCACTTACCTGCTGATTTTGCTTGGTTTAAAAAGCACACTCTAGGAAAACCAGTAATTATGGGGCGCAGAACTTATGATTCTATAGGTCGCCCTCTTCCTGGAAGACAGAATATAGTTATCAGTCGTGATCCTGAGTTATCCATCGACGGGGTAACAACAGTTACATCTACAGAGGAAGCTCTAAAAGCTGTTGGAGACGTTGAAGAGGTAATGGTTATAGGTGGTGGTTCTATATATGAATCTTACCTTCCTATAGCAAATAAACTATATCTAACATTTATTGAAGCTGAAATTGAAGGTGATACTCGCTTTCCTAGCTGGGGAAGTGAAGGTTGGACTTGTGAGTACGATGAATATTACAGTCATGATACTAAGAACCGATTTGATATGCACTTTGTTATATTAGAGCGATAATTTATAGTATGGCTTGCTTTCTTGAAATATAAAGCAAGCCCTATATTAAACTATAGTTAGAGCTTCTTGAGTGAAGAACTGTTTGTCTTCCCAGCGAAGTACCGTCAACTGACCACCCCAAACGCATCCTGTATCTAAACCAATCACATCTTTTCCTGAGTAACCTTCTAGCGCAGCCCAGTGTCCAAATAAAACCGTCTTATCCAGTTCTATACGTTGTGGTAGGTCAAACCAAGGCACTAACGGCTCAGTAGTAATTTCGCTTGGCGGAAGTTTACAGGCCATATCGAGTCGACCATCAGTAAAACAGAATCGCATTCTAGTCAGACTATTGATCGCATAGCGATAGCGCTCAATCCCTTCTAAATTTTGATTCCATAAATCAGGCATGTTGCTGTACATGTTTTCGATAAGCCATTGCCACTGATCGGATTTTAATAAGGCACTTATCTCTCGATTTTCAATCCTTGCTCGCTCTAGATCCCATTGAGGTGAAATGCCAGCATGAGACATCACGAACTCTGGATGTTCTTGAATTAAAGGCTGTTGTCTTAACCATTCGAGCAGCTGTTCTCGGTCTTCTGCATCAAGAATGGGTTGAGTCTTGTCTTTTGCTTTAGCTGGAAATAGCCCTAAGGAAACCGCAAGTAGATGTAAGTCATGGTTGCCTAATACAACCTTAGCAGCGTTACCTAGGCTACGAATAAAGCGTAGCGTCTCCAATGATTTAGGACCACGGGCGACTAAATCACCAGCAACCCATAAGGTATCTTGCTGCTTATCAAAATTGACGGTTTTAAGCAGTAATTGAAATTCGTCGAAGCACCCTTGGATGTCTCCGACAATATAATTCGACACAATAATTTCCTGTAGATACAGATGAACGGCTAATTAAGAATATTAGGGATCGCGAGTCTAAATGGATCCACTTCAGTTATGAAGTCGATGCCTTTGTTATCAGTCATCACATAATGACCTTGCATAACACCCACAGGAGTTTCGATGACGGTACCACTGGTGTAAGTGTATTCGTCGTTGGCTTCAATCACGGGTTGCTGCCCAACCACGCCATCACCTTCTATGGTGAGTTGTTTGCCGTTGGAGTCGGTAATTAGCCAGCGGCGAGACATGAGTTGAACCGTTGTTTTGCTGAGGTTTTTGATGGTAATAATGTAGGCGAAGACGTAGCGGTTCTTCGTTGGTTCAGATTGTTCCTCTATGTATTTAGAGTGAACCTGACATTTGATACAAGGCGTAGATATATCCATATTCGCACCTTTTGTTGTTGGTATACTTTAAAGTATTACATAAAAAACAGGCTCCTCACCGAAGTGTAGGAGCCTTTTAGAATTATTTGTCAGCGCTGTGAGTGTCGTACAACCAGTTTGCCATGTCGACAAACTGCTCGAGCGTTAAATTCTCAGGGCGCATGCCTGGATTAACACCCAACTCTTCAAGTACTTCCTTGTCGATTAGGCTCTTGTAGCAGTTACGAACCGTTTTACGACGCTGGTTAAAGCCTTCACGACATACTCGGTCCAACCATTTCAGGTCTTTTGCCGGGTAAGGCAACACTTCATATGGTTGAAGGCGTACAACTGCAGAGTCTACCTTCGGTGGCGGAACGAAGGCCGTTGGTGGCACTTCTAGCACAGGTGTTACTTTACAGTAGTATTGAGCCATTACCGTAAGACGACCGTAAGCTTTAGTACCTGGGCCGGCCGCTAATCGGTTAACCACTTCTTTTTGAAGCATAAAGTGCATGTCTTGTACGTCTTTATGGAACTCAAAAAGGTGGAACATCAATGGTGTAGAAATGTTGTATGGCAAGTTACCGAAGATACGTAGCTTGTTGTTTGGCTTAACAAGTTGTTCGAAATCGAACTTCATTGCATCGCCTTCATAGATCGTTAGCTTATCAGCCAGATCGGGATGGTTACGAAGACGTTCAGCCAAGTCTCTATCTAATTCGATAACGGTAAATTTATCGACAAGCTTACCCACAGGCTCAGTAATTGCGCCTAGACCAGGACCGATCTCTACCAAATTTTGACCTGGTAGTGGGTTAATGCTCGATACGATGCCATCAATAATATATGGATCGTTAAGGAAGTTTTGACCAAAACGTTTACGCGCTTTGTGCCCTAAGTGGACATCATTTCTCATTGCTTTTTCTCTACTAATTCAATGGCGTGCGTGAGCGCTGTTCTAAAGCTCCCTGTATCGGCTTGGCCTTTCCCTGCCAAGTCTAAGGCGGTACCGTGGTCGACTGATGTGCGAATAAACGGTAAGCCAAGCGTGATGTTCACTGAGCGACCAAACCCTTTGTATTTCAATACTGGGAGTACTTGGTCGTGATACATACCTAAAACAGCATCTGCATCTTGCAAATATTTTTCATTAAAGATGGTGTCTGCTGGCAATGGGCCAACTAAATTAATACCATCTTTTTGGCGAATTTTTTCTAGCGTAGGGGTGATGGTTTCTATTTCTTCACGACCCAAACAACCATCTTCACCCGCATGTGGGTTCAAGCCACATACGTAGATAGTTGGTTTCTCAATAGCAAATTTTTCAACCAAGTCTTTATTCAGAATTGCAATAATTTGCTCTAATCTGTCTTCGGTCACTGCTTGAGATACATAAGCTAGTGGGATGTGCGTTGTTACTAGCGCAACACGCAGCCCTTCTGTTGCCAACATCATCACCACGAGCGGTGTATTGGACTTCTCTGCAAAGAACTCGGTATGGCCGCTAAAAGCAACGCCAGCTCGGTTAATTACACCCTTGTGAACAGGGCCGGTGACAATAGCATCAAATTCATCATTCATACAGCCAATTGCTGCGGTTTCTAAAGTATTTAATACGTAATGACCGTTAGCCTCATTGAGTTGGCCGGCTACGGCAGTTTCAGCAAGTGGAACGTGTTTCACGACCAGTGTGCCAGCACGTTGAGATTGCTTAGCTGCGCTTGCGTCGTAATCCAGTAGATTCACTTCGATACCAAGGATTTTGGCTCGCTCGGCTAGCAGTGTTTTATCGGCACAGACTACAAGTTGATGAGGCCAGCTTTCTTGAGATAGGGCCAGAGTTAAATCTGGACCTATCCCTGCGGGTTCACCTGCGGTTATGACAATACGTTTAGTTGTCATCTTGGTCATCCTCAACCATTTCAACAAAGGCACTTGCTCTTACTTCTTGTAGCCATGCCCCCGCTTCTTCGTTGAACTTACGGTTAAATAGAATTTGGTAAGCTTTGTTTTTCAAAGCTGAATCGGTACGGTCTACTTCTCGACGGTCTAGTACTTCAACAATGTGCCAGCCATGCACGGTTTTAAATGGTGCGCTGATCTTACCTTCAGGTAGCGTTTCTACTTGGTGCTTAAATTCAGGTACATACAAATCCGGTGTTTGGTAGCCTAGTTCACCATCTTGCACGGCAGAGCCTGGGTCCTGGCTGTATTGCTGCGCAAGTTCACCAAAGCTCGCTTCACCCGCATTTACGCGACGTGTGATTTCTTCTAGTTGTTCTTTCGCGCCTTCGTCACTTAAGATTACGGTCGGTTTGATCAGGATATGACGAGCATTAACTTCCGTTACTGCTACCGTTTCCAAACCTTTCACATCTTCAATTTTCAGAATGTGGAAACCAACACCGCTTCGGAAAGGACCAATGATGCTGCCTTTATTTTGCATTTTGATTTGGTCTGCAAAAATGGTTGGCATCTCTTCTTTACGCATCCAACCCCAGTCACCACCTTGTAGTGCTTTAGGGCCTTTTGAATAAGTATAAGCCATGGTACTGAAATCTTTGCCTGAGTTGAGTTCTTCAACCACTTCTTTAGCCTGAGCCTCTAGCTCTTCTTTGGTTTGGTCATCATTAAAGCGAAGTTGGATATGTCCGATTTTGTATTGAACGGTCGCGTTTGTCTCTTGCGCTAAGATATCCGCAAGGTTATCGACTTCAGCAGGAAGAATGTTGATACGACGACGAACTAAGGCGTTACGCGCTTCACTTGCCGCAATCTCTTTTCTTACTTGCTCACGAAATGCATTGTAACTTAGGCCTTCTTCTGCAACCGATGCTGTCAATTGTTCTACCGTTTGATTGTTGTCTTTCGCGATGCCTTCGATTGCTTGATCAAGTCGAGCATCATCAATACGAACGCCAATACGCTCTGCTTCTTGAGTTTGAATGGTATCGATGATCAGTTTTTCAAGCACTTGCTCATTGAGCACGTCTTGCGATGGCAGCGTTTGACCGCTTTTTTTTGCATTTGCGCGCAGCGTCTTCATTGAAGCATCGATATCACTTTGTAAGATCACGCCTTCGTTAACGATAACTTTTACGCTGTCTAGTTCAACCGGCGCTGCGTGACTTGTTGATAAAGTACAAGCCGCTGCGATGGCAATTAATGTGCGTTTCCACAATGTCATGTGTAATCCTTTAAATTTACTGACGTTTGTCAGTAAAGAAAATTAGTTGTTTAAGAAGAATGGGCGACCGTATTCTAAAGAGTTTTCAGAGCTATCAAAACCTGAAGTATCCGCCCCGGAACCAGCAGACGTACCGAAGCCAACAATACCGAAATTGACACTAAAGTTGTTTTCGTAGACGGGGTCAGCATTGATGTCTGAATAGCCGCTACCACTCCAGCTTCGGAGCTCGTTGCTATAGGTAACTCCTACGTACCAACAGTCATCTTTATAGCGCAGATTAGCTAACCACTCGATAGCGATGTTTTCGTTCATATCATGATAATACTGGGCGCTAGCGTACCATTTTGGAGTGAATTGATAACCTGTAACTAAACCTGCTTGCGAGATACCTTCCCGCGTAATCTCATCAATATTAGTAATTGTCTCGCCGACATTATCTTCAATGTACTCTTTAGTGACGTATCGGTAGCTTGTTTGAATAAAGCCATTGCTGTTTATTTTATATTCAATTGTGCTGTTCGCTAACTGCATTTCTGCTGAATCAATATCGTATTGAACGCCACCATGGTAAAAAAGGTAGTCATCGTAATTAAAGTCGACCTCAACAGCCCAAGATGAATAATTAGATTTTTCTGTTGAATCATTATTGCCAGATGATTGCTTTGTTTCTTTATCGATATAAAATATTTGACCGAAAGAGATATTAAGACGTTCTTTGTACTCGTCATCAAAGAAACGAGAAGAGGCACCATAACTTAGCTGATTTGCAGCCGCTATAAAATCAACCCCACTATATTTGCGACTTCTAAACAATCCATAGTAATCGCTTTGTAGTAAAGTTGTATCGTAACGACCAATGTTAGATTGATCTTCCTCTGGTACGTAAAGATATTGAACCTGTGGTTCAAGAGTTTGTGTGTAACCATTCATGAGAGTAGTGTCACGCTCAAGTACAATACCTGCATGACTTCTAAATTCTGGTATCACACGAGATACACTATCTTCGAGCCCGTAATATGGGTTGGTTTCAGCTGTTCCCGTTGTCGTATCTACATCAGATAAGTCTTGATTATAGTATGTTCCAAGCAAGCGAGCCTCAGTTGTCCATGTACCCCAGGTTGTACTTAATGGAACTGTCAATCCGGGCTCAATATGTAAGCGGGTTGCTGTTGGTTTTCCTAATTCGTCTGTTTCAAATTGAGAAATGTGGCTAACCATATCAAATTCGACAGCGTTCCATATGATTGGTGCATAGTAGTTGAATTTAAGCTGTGGCATTAAACGATAGGCTTGGTTATTACTGTCTGTTAGAACTTGGAAGTCACGAACAGCGATCGATGCATCCCAATTTGAAGCTCGGTAGGTTATTTTTCCTGATTGGATCAGTTGACCATCTTCTCTATTACCGATATTTGAGTCCACATCTGAAAAGTAATTAACATCACTAACCTTTGAATAGTCGATGTCAAACTTCCATGCTTGTTGATAGATGCCTTCAAAGTTGAACTGCCCCCCCCAGCGACTGCCTTGTTCTGGGTATTTATCATCACTTTCTAGGAACTCGAACTTTAAGTTGCTTTCACCAAAAGCACTTAAATGACGGAACTCATTGTTTAGTTGTGTTCCACGTTCTGCCATATATTTAGTTGTGATAAGTAGATCGTAGTTTGGTGCTATATTCCAATAAAATGGTACTTCGGTTTCGAAACCATCACTAGAGCCGTATGAAATCGTTGGGTACAAAAAGCCAGTTTTACGTTTATCACCCACTGGAACGGTGAGATACGGCAGATAGAAAACAGGAACATCAAGAATTTCAAAGCGAGGGTTTACAAAAGTTGCTTGTTCTTCGTTCTGATCTAGTTCGATACTAGAAGCTTTTAGCCTCCATGACTTATCACCCAGTGGACAAGAAGTGATAGAACCATCTTCCATGGTATAAACGGCTTTGCCTGTGCGAGATATATATTGAGCCTCCCCTCGGCCTGGTTCGCAAAGGAATTGGTATTGGGTATTCTCTAATTCGATTTGATCGGTAGTGAGATTATTGGTCGCCTTGTCTGAGATAGACTTAATTTGACCGTCACTAAAGTTTACGTTGCCTTCAGCTACAACGATGTTTTCTTGTTGGTGAAGCGTTACATTATCAGCAAGGATTGTTTTGTTTCCTTGCGTAACTCTGACATCACCTGAATATATTGCCTTGTCACCATTGATAGCCTCTAAGCGATCTGATTCCACATGAGCGGGCAGTTGTGTCTCGTTTTCGGCAGCGGGTTCGATCAAGCATTGATCTATAGAGGGCATTTCCTGCACACTACTATCGGTGATTGTTTCAGCTTGAGTTGTCGACACGTATAATGCCGTACTTATAGACGCGGCTAATAAGGTGCGGGAAAAAGATTGCATGAAGTTGAACTATCCTGTGTCACTAGATGAAGGGTTGATCTAGTATCAATCCAATTAATAAAGCATTTTCCTTATGATAAAGGAAATATTAGCATTCAGCATCATCAGACAGCGTTACTCAGATAAAATTCATAGATAGAGAACACATAATGCAAATATTTGGCAAAATTTTGGGCGCGTTTTTTGGCTTTTTATTTGGAGGGCCGCTCGGTTTAGTTTTTGGTCTGTTTTTAGGGCATCAATTTGATAAGGCTCGACGTTTAAGCCAATCGGGATTCAATAGTTCTGGTTTTGGCCGAGGTCCAAGCCAAGCAGAAAGACAAAACGAGTTTTTCAAATCTGCTTTTGCGGTTATGGGACATGTTGCTAAAGCGAAAGGACAAGTAACACCAGAAGAGATTCAGCTTGCTTCTACAATGATGGAGCGCATGAACCTGCATGGAGAGCAACGTAAAGCGGCTCAAGATGCTTTCCGTGATGGCAAAGAGAGTGATTTTCCGTTAAGTGATGTACTTGAGCGTGTGAAAATCTCATCGGGTGGTCGCTTTGATCTTCTGCAGTTCTTTCTTGAGCTTCAGGTATCCGCAGCATTTGCTGATGGAAGCTTGCACCCAAGTGAGCGTCAAGTCTTACATAAGATAGCGCAAGGGCTTGGATTTTCTGCAGAACAGCTAGAGCGCCGCTTGCAGATGCAAGAAGCTGCATTTCGTTTTCAACAACAGGGTGGAAGCTTTGGTGGGCATCAAGGTCACGGACAGTCAGCGGGTTGGCAACAGGCTTCGCAACAGAACCAATTGGCAGATGCGTTTAAAGTTCTTGGTGTAAGTGAAAGTGCCGATGGTAAAGAGGTGAAGAAAGCCTACCGTAAGCTGATGAATGAACACCACCCTGATAAGTTGATGGCGAAGGGCTTACCACCAGAAATGATGAATGTCGCGAAAGAAAAGTCGCAAGAAATTCAAAATGCTTATGACTTGATAAAAAAGATCAAAGGTTTTAAGTAATCGAACACTAAACCGAGTAATAACAAAATTACTCGGTTTTTTATTAAAGGGAATTATATGACGGTAACGTATCAGAATGTTCTAGAGTTTTGGTTCGATGAACTGACGCCTAAGGATTGGTTTGCTGGTGGCGAAGAGATTGACGCTTTGATTGAAACTCGCTTTTCTGAACTGCACCAAATAGCCATCCAAGGTGAGTTATTTGAATGGCGCCAGACAGCCGAAGGGCGCTTAGCTGAAATCATTGTACTTGACCAGTTTTCTAGAAATATTGCTAGAAATAGTCCGGCGGCGTTTTCGGCTGACCCTATGTCGTTGGTTTTAGCTCAAGAAGCGGTAGCGGGTGGCTTTGACCACCAACTTAGCCAGCAACAAAAAAGTTTCTTGTATATGCCTTACATGCACAGTGAGTCTTTGTTAGTTCATGAACAAGCTGTGGAACTCTTTTCTCAAACGGGATTAGCACATAATCTGGATTTTGAGTTCAAGCATAAGGTTATCATTGAGCGCTTTGGTCGTTACCCTCACCGTAATGAGGTGCTAGGGCGAACTTCAACTCCTGAAGAAATTGAGTTCTTACAGCAACCAGGTTCAAGCTTTTAATTGTAGAAATACGGTTCAATAGATAAAAAAGAGGCGAGAGTTTAACAAAAACCTCTCGCCTCTTTTTTGTTTAGCTTCATTCATGAGCTTTAATGTTAAAACTAGTTTGCTTGGTTGAGTGACCAATCATAGTCATAGCTGATTTTTTCAGTGTTCGTTACCGGCTTTGTTCGATATTGGTCTAAGTGTTGAATGAGTTGTTTCTCTGTACCAAAATCTACAGCAAACCATTCGTAAATCGATGAGAGTTGGAGCTGGTTGTTGTTAACCAATACACCCTTATTACTATTGATATACTCAACAGCTGCGAGTTCTAGCAACGTTTCTGTATTATCAGAAGTAAATGCTTGAGATTGTAGATTAGGACAACCTAGACTTGCACAATTCACCGCGTAATGCGTGCGAGGGTCTTGCCAAATCGGTCTTAAAATTCGATGTTCGATATCATTGAGTGTCAGTGTCATTCCATTAACTACAACCACATCATCTCCCCACGGCCCGAAACTGAATAGTCCACCTAGCTTGGTAATGGATTTGATTGGGTAAGCATCAAGAATCAAATCGACAGTCACGGCATTATATAGATTAACCCAGTAGGCGTACTGTTCCGCTTTTGAGTAGTCGAGTGGATTCAACTGCTCTAGCCGCTTGATGTATTGCTTCAGCTTTGCTTTGTCTGAAGTACTCACTGCTTGATAGCGCACTAGGGTGTGTTGACCTTGCTTGACTAAATAGCTATCGAGGAATTGCTGCCAATCTTGATGAGACACCTGTGTTGAGTTTGCTTCATTGCTTTGGTTCCAGTGTGGCCAAAGATCGGATTTAGGTGCAGACCAAGCTAAGGTTGAGAAAAGTAGACTGATAATAAAGAGTAGTTGTTTCATGGCATTCTCCTGATGACTGACTACTAAGACCCTACGGCTTATTATTTTCTTTCATGGTTCTTTAGTTAAATAAACATGTGAGCTAAATAAACCATTTAAGTTAAACAACAAAGTTTAGTCCAAGCAAAATTTACTCAAATAAAAAAGGTTGGCACTAGGCCAACCTTTTAGGTGTTTTTGAAATCGCTTGCTCTATTTAAAGATCGCTTTATTTCAGGAAGCTAGGAATTTTAGCTTCAAATTCTGAAATCTTATCTGCGTGTTGAAGCGTTAGGCCGATGTTATCTAGGCCATTCAGCAAGCAGTGACGACGGAACTCATCAATTTCAAACGAATATTCTTTCCCATTGGCAGCGACTTTTAGCGCTTCAAGATCAACTGTAATTTCTGCGCTTTCGTTTGCTTCAACGAACTGGAATAGCTCATCGACTTCTTGCTCTGTAAGACGAACAGGAACCATCTGGTTGTTGATCGAGTTACCGTAGAAAATGTCAGCAAAGCTTGGTGCGATCATCACTTGAATACCGTAATCGGCAAGCGCCCAAGGTGCATGTTCACGAGATGAACCACAACCAAAGTTTTCACGAGCAAGTAAAATTGAAGCGCCTTTGTAACGTGGAGCGTTCATTACAAACTCAGGGTTTGGCTGTTGGCCTGCATCATCAAGGAAGCGCCAATCGTGGAATAAGTGCTTACCAAAACCGATACGGTTCACTTTCTGTAGGAACTGCTTTGGAATGATCGCATCAGTATCGATGTTTGCCGTATCTAGAGGAACGACTAATCCGGTGTGTTGTTGAAAACCTGACATGTTAAATCCTCTAATTAAAGTTCACGAATATCGACAAAGTGACCGGCGATAGCAGCTGCGGCTGCCATTGCTGGGCTAACTAGGTGCGTACGACCATCACGGCCTTGGCGACCTTCAAAGTTACGGTTTGATGTAGAAGCACAGCGCTCTTGTGGACCAAGGCGGTCATTGTTCATTGCAAGACACATAGAACAGCCTGGCAAACGCCATTCGAAGCCGGCTTCTTTAAAGATTACATCTAAGCCTTCAGCTTCTGCTTGTGCTTTAACTTGCTCTGAACCAGGAACGATCAATGCTTGAACATGTTTCGCGACTTGGCGGCCTTTTGCTACTGCTGCAGCTGCGCGCATGTCTTCGATACGAGAGTTAGTACAAGAACCCACGAAGACCTTATCGACGTTGTATTCAGATAGAGACTTACCTGCTTCAAGACCCATGTAAGCTAGCGCTTTTTCAGCCGATGCTTTTTCAACAGGGTCTGCAAAGCTTTCTGGTGCAGGGATTGGTGTGTCTACCGAGATAACCTGACCTGGGTTAGTACCCCAAGTGACTTGTGGTTTGATGTCTGCTGCTTCTAGTGTAACAACCGCATCGAACTCTGCATCAGCATCGGTTTTTAGCGTATCCCAGTATTGTATTGCTGCTTCTAAGTCTTCGCCTTGTGGAGAGAATTTACGACCCTTGATGTACTCGTATGTTGTTGCATCAGGAGCAATTAGACCCGCTTTAGCGCCAAGCTCGATCGCCATGTTACATACCGTCATACGACCTTCCATCGTAAGGTCGGTAATCGCCTTGCCACAGAATTCAACTACGTAACCTGTACCGCCAGCTGCTGTTGTCTTACCGATGATCGCGAGTACGATATCTTTTGCTGTAATGCCTTCAGCAACTTTGCCTTTTACTTCGATCTTCATGGTTTTAGCGCGAGCTTGTTTTAGCGTTTGAGTGGCTAGAACGTGCTCAACTTCTGAAGTGCCGATGCCGAATGCTAATGAACCAAATGCACCGTGTGTAGCTGTGTGTGAGTCACCACATACGATGGTCATGCCCGGTAGCGTAATACCTAGCTCAGGGCCCATTACGTGCACAATACCTTGGTATTTGTGGTTTAGATCGTAAAGCGTGACACCAAACTCTTCACAGTTTTTCGATAGCGTTTCCATTTGGATACGAGCCATCTCGCCAGAAGCGTTGATATCTTTGGTTTGTGTCGATACGTTGTGATCCATGGTTGCAAAAGTTTTACCTACTTGGCGAACTTTACGACCTTTTTCACGCAGGCCATCGAAGGCTTGTGGCGACGTTACTTCGTGGACTAAGTGGCGATCGATATAAAGAATTGGTGTTTCGCCCTTGGCTGCAACCGCAACGTGAGCGTCATAAACTTTTTCGTATAAGGTTTTTGCTTGCTGGTTTGTCGACATAGCTTTTCTTCCTTGGGAGCATCAGTCCCAGTGTTTGTTTCTAGCCAAGTCATAGTATTTAGGCTGACTTGGCTTGATATTATTCTTATGTATTTACTTCTAATCAGAGTATCTAACTTATGAAGCTAAGATGTACTCAGCGATCTTGTCACCCATTTCAGAAGTAGTCAGCGCTTGGTTTTTGCCTGCAAGGTCAGCGGTTAGCTCGCCTGCAGAAAGTGCTTTAGACACCGCTGTTTCGATATCTTGAGCTGCGGCTTCTTCACCTAGGCTGTAACGAAGCATTAGCGCCGCAGAAAGAATTTGCGCTACTGGGTTCGCGATGTTCTTACCTGCGATATCTGGAGCACTGCCGCCTGCAGGTTCGTATAGGCCGAAGTTACTTTCGTTCAAGCTTGCAGAAGGAAGCATGCCCATAGAGCCTGTGATCATTGCACACTCATCAGAGATGATGTCACCGAAGATGTTCGAACAAAGCATCACGTCAAACTGAGATGGATCTTTGATTAGCTGCATGGTCGCGTTATCGATGTACATGTGGCTTAGTTTCACGTCTGGGTAGTCTTTCGCTACTGCTTCAACCACTTCACGCCACAGGATCGAGCTTTGTAGAACGTTCGCTTTATCGATTGAGTAAACGTTTTTGTTACGTAGACGAGCAGATTCAAAAGCAATTTTTGCAATACGTTCGATTTCGTAACGGTGGTAAACCTCAGTATCAAAGGCTTTTTCAGTTGCGCCTTCGCCTTCACGGCCTTTTGGTTGACCGAAGTAGATGCCGCCCGTTAGTTCACGAACAACAACGATGTCGAAACCGTTTCCTGAAATGTCAGCACGTAGAGGAGAGAAAGACTCTAGACCTTTGTGGATTTGTGCAGGACGTAGGTTACAGAACAGTTGGAAGTGTTTACGTAGCGGGAGTAGGGCACCACGTTCAGGTTGGTCGTTTGGTGGAAGGTGCTCCCATTTAGGACCGCCAACCGAGCCGAAAAGTACCGCGTCAGATTCTTCACAGCCTGCAACTGTTGCTTCTGGAAGTGGACAGCCGTGATTATCAATTGCGATACCACCAACATCATACTCTTCGCGAGAAAAGCTAATCGCGTGCTTCTTTTCGATCGCGTCTAGTACTTTATGTGCTTGTTGCATTACTTCTGGGCCAATGCCATCACCAGGTAGTACGGCAATTTTGTATGATTTATCAGTCATGTTAATCCTTTAATTCTTGTTACTGAGCTGTTTGGCTCGTTTCAAATTTTGTCCCTAAAGCCAACAACATCGGCTCTAGGGCTCTGTTATTGGGGTGTTAAACTGTCGCGAATTTTTGCTGCTTCATTTCAGCAATGGTGTCTGCGCGTTGAATGCTATTAATAACGTGTAGTAACGCTTGACCAGAAGCTTCAACGATATCGGTTGAAACGCCCGTACCGTGGTACTTACGGCCTTTATAGTTAGCAATGATGTCCGCTTGACCTAAGCCATCTTCGCCTTCACCTTTCGCAGTAAGGTCGAATTTATCCAACGCGATTTCGTAGCCTGTTAAGCGGTAAATACATTGGTATAAAGCATCTACAGGGCCGTTACCGACAGCCGCTTCGCATTTCTCTTCATCACCACATTGCAGCTTGATGCTAGTGGTAGACATAACACTACCAGATTGTACGCTTAGGTAGTTAAGTTTATAGAAGTCATCTTCATCACGTAGATTCGCGAAGTGCATCAATGCTTCTAGGTCGTAATCGAAGACTTGTCCTTTGCGGTCAGCAAGCTTCAAGAAGTCTTCGTACAATGAATCTAGGTTGTACTCACTGTCTTTATAACCCATAGCGTCCATGTGGCTCTTAACTGCCGCTCGGCCACTACGGCTTGTTAGATTTAAGGCTTTGTTTTTTAAGCCAATAGACTCAGGCGTCATGATCTCGTAAGTGTTCTTGTTCTTAAGCATGCCATCTTGGTGAATGCCTGAAGAGTGGCTGAATGCGTTAGCACCTACGATTGCTTTGTTGTCTTGAATCGGCATATGGCAAAGCTGGCTTACCAACTTACTGGTACGGTGAATCTCTTTATGATCCAAGCCTGTGTGAACACCTAATAGCTCTTGACGAGTTTTGATGATCATTGCGATTTCTTCTAAAGAACAGTTACCCGCACGTTCGCCAATACCATTGATTGTGCCTTCAATTTGGCGAGCGCCCGCTTGCACTGCAGCTATTGAGTTTGCAACCGACATACCTAAGTCATCGTGACAGTGAACAGAGATGATGGCTTGATCGATGTTGGGTACGCGATCGAATAGCGTTTTGATAATGCCACCAAACTCATTTGGTACTGTATAGCCTACAGTGTCTGGAATGTTGATGGTTTTAGCGCCTGCGTTAATCGCAGCTTCAACCATACGGCACAGGTTGTCGATAGGGGTTCGGCCTGCATCTTCACAAGAGAACTCAACATCGTCAGTGTAGTTACGCGCATGTTTTACTGCTTTCACTGCCATCTCTACTACATCGTCGTAGCTGCGGCGTAATTTGTCTTGTACGTGAACCGTTGATGTTGAGATGAAAGTATGAATACGGAACTGGTCAGCAACTTTTAGTGCTTCTGCAGCGGCGTCGATATCTTTTGCAACGGCGCGAGAAAGCGCACAAATACGGCTGTCTTTGATGTGTTTTGCAATCGTTTGAACCGATTCAAAATCACCTGGCGAAGAGATAGGAAAGCCAGCTTCGATAACATCGACACCCAGTCTCTCAAGGGCATAAGCGATCTGTAACTTCTCTTTTACCGTAAGGCTTGCAGCCAATGCTTGCTCGCCGTCACGTAAGGTCGTATCAAAAATTATTACTTGATCGTTCATGGGTGCTTCCTTATATCGATAGTGAATCGATTGCTATCCAAATTATTATTAAGAATGATGTTCTTTTAAAAGTGCCAGTTACAAAAAAACCCGCTCAGTGCGGGTTTTAATATTTGTGTAGTTCTTGACCCACAACTTACCCGCGCGATTGGTTCACGATAAGGAGAAGTTTCAGCAGTAGAGAAGAAGAAAAAATCATTACACAAATATCCGTAAATAAACTGTTAACACCATATTTACCGTAATTTATTCTGAGCGTCAAACAAGAAAATCCAATATCAGCGTACATTGGCAGTGTTTTGGTTTGGTTTGTGCTGTTTTTTATCTTTTTCTCAGGTTAATGGGCTAATTGGTGGTTTTGTATTGGCGGGTTAGTTTATCGTTTGGCTGATGTGTAGGTTAAAACTTTGTAGTAAATCTTTTTAATGGAACGATTCACCCAAAAAATCACAAGCGTGACTAGATTAATTAATCACTTGATTAAATAGTGAGTAATTATTCTTCTACTGTTATGCCTGTTTATCTCTATAATTAATCGAATGATTAATTATAGAGATAGGTTTACGCCATGACGGCACGAAAAGCGGGGCGACCTCAACAGAACCTAGATGTTCGACAATTATTGATTGAGCACGCTCGCGATCTGTTTGTTGTTCAGCCATACGACAAGGTCTCGACACGCCTGATTGCCGATCGTGCGGGAGTGAACATTGCGATGATTCGTTATTACTTTGGCAGTAAGGCCGGGCTGTTTGAGGCGATGCTGCGTGAAACCCTACGACCGATGCAATTGCAGATGCAGAGATTGGTGGAAGAAAGCAGTCATGAGAACTTTCTTGATTTAATGCGGACTTACTACAAAGAGATGGTCAAGGTCCCCAAGTTTCCTCGTTTGATTGCCCAAGTGATGAATATGCCGCCCTCTGAAGTGCAAAGGGAGTTACTCGAAAAGGTTTTTCTCGATGTGGCTAAGCCAGCCCAAGATGTCATTTTTGAAAAATTGGTGGCGCAAGGTGTCTTAAGAAAAGATATGGATCCCAAACTCTGTCGCGTGTCGTATATAAGCTTGATGGTGTTTCCATTCATTGCGCCGCCTCCTCTACTAGCAATCCATGGTATTGAGATTAATGAAGAATTTCTTAACCGTTTAATCGAGCACAACATTCAATTGATGACAGAAGGCTTTATAAACACGCCTAGCTCTTCTTCCGTGCAGGATCAAAGATAATGAAAATAAATAAAAAACTACTCTTCTTTCCAGCGCTTGCGGTTGGTGTCATTGGCCTTGTGGTTGCAATTAACTTTAAGCCGGATCTTCCAACCAAGCCTGCGGGTGATAGAGCTCGCTTAGTTGATACAGTAAGCCTAGAGCAACAACTGATAGCACCGTTAGCGGTTGGCTTTGGCAAAGTGGTGCCGAAAGTCGAATGGAAAGCGATTGCCGAGGTGACAGGACAGATCGTTTATCGTCATCCGGATCTTGAGAAAGGTCAGGTGATCCCTGCGGGAACGGTCGTGCTCAAGGTTGATCCATTGGATTACGAATTGAAGCTGATACAAGCAGAGGCCGATCTTAAATCAAGCCAAACCTCATTAGCGAAATTGAACCAAGAAGAAGACAACCTGAATCAAACTCTTAAGATCGAAAAGAATCGCTTGGTGATCAGTAATAAAGAGCTACAACGTAAACAGGATCTGCGTAAGAAAGGACTGACTTCTCAATCTGATGTCGATCTACAACAACAAAGTGCCTTGTCTCAGCAGAAGCTAGTGCTGGACATCGCTAACCAAATCGCGTTAATGCCAGATGAAAAACGTGTTGCGGAAGCGGTGATTAAGGTCAATGTATCTAAAGTGAAAGAGGCGCAACGCTCTCTCGATAAGACCACCATCATTTTGCCAAGAGCGATGCGAATCGCTCAGGTTGATATCGAACAAAATCAAGTGGTTAATCTTCAGCAAGAGATGTTTATTGCTCACGGGATTAATGTCATGGAAGTGGAGGCGCAACTTTCTATTCACGATATGCAAACTTTAGCCTCTAGTTTTAACCAATTCCCTCGAGATGCTGCAGGAATCCCTAACCCTTATGAAGCCCCGATCAAAGCAAGCATTCAACTAAGCAGCGGTAACTTGAACCTTAACTGGCCTGCGAAAGTAGCAAGAATCAGCGAGACGGTTGATGAAAACCAAGCGACGGCGGGGATTATTCTTGAAATCGCTCAAGACTACTCACAATTACAGCCAAGCAATGCGACCCCTTTGGTCAACGGCATGTTTGTAAAAGCTGAGATTGAGGGTGTCGCAAATCTAAGTTGGGTGGTTCCAGAACGAGCACTACACGGTGACAAGGTTTACTTGATGGATGACAATCAACGCTTGCAAGTAGTGAATGTTGAAGTGCTTTATCGCAGAGACAATCAAGTAGTTGTGAGTGGTGAGCTACAAACCGGAGACAAACTGGTTCTTAATGATGTTCTGCCAGCAATTGAAGGCATGTTACTGAAAGAGTCAAACTCTGAAGAGGTTAAGCTTGAATCTAATACTCAGGAGAGTGCGTCATGATCAAGTTCTTTTCTAGGCACCCAACAGCTGCAAACTTGTTGATGCTTGGGTTGTTGATCATGGGTATCAGTTCATTATCAACCATCAAGCGTGAAACCTTCCCCGCTTATGATCCGCCTTACATCATGGCTGCCATCGTTTATCCCGGTGCTTCTCCACAAGAAGTGGAGGAGAGCTTATGTGTGCGAATGGAAGACGCGGTAGACGGCTTAGCTAACATTGAAGAAACTCAGTGTGAGGCCATCGAAGGTAGCGCACGTCTAATCCTGAAGTTGAATGAGAAAGCGGATATTGGCCGAATGCTGGTGGACGTACAAACTCAGATCAATTCGATCAATGATTTCCCAACTGAGATTGAATCGCCTGTTGTTCAAGAACTGGATTGGAATGAACCGGTTGTTGATATCGCCATCACAGCAGAAACGTCGTGGCCTGAACTCAAGGCTTACGCTGAGGACCTCAAACGTATCATGAAGCTTGATTATGATGTTTCATTGGTCGATGTCAGCGGCTTCTCGGATCATCAATATCGTGTTGAACTGGATACCCAAGCCATTCGCCAGCTGGGCTTGAGCGTCGGTGATATCGCAGACCAGATTGGCCGTCAGAATGTAAAATTGCCAAGCGGTAACGTTGAAACACCAGACAAGAATTTTTTGATTCGTTTTGACGAGAGACGAATTACGCCCGTTGAGCTAGAAAGTATCGTGGTTGGATCTGCGCCGAATGGCTCAGTGATCCGTTTGAGGGATATTGCCAAGATAACCGATCGCTTTGAACTGGATGAACAGAAGGTTCTATTTGATGGGAAGCCATCGGCTCTGTTGAAGATCAGTAAAAACAAAGAAGATGATGCGCTGCGAATTAAGGAGAACGTCACACGATTCGTTGAAGATCAGAGTGCGATTGCCCCTGATGGTGTGACGCTACAAATGACCAATGATCTCTCTTCGGTATTGTGGGATCGCCTTACCATGATGGTACGCAACGGCTGGCAAGGTATTGTGTTGGTGTTTGCCACCATGTGGTTGTTCTTCAGTTTACGATATTCATTCTGGGTTGCGGCAGGTTTGCCGGTAGCCTTCCTTGGTGGCTTGTTCTTAATGGCTAACTTGGGCTTGTCGATCAACATTATGTCACTGGTCGGTTTATTAATGGCGATTGGTATCATGATGGATGACGCCATCGTGATAGCTGAATCGATAGCCTCCCACTTGGATCGGGGGCAAAACGTTGATGATGCGGTTTACAACGGCGTTAAGAAAGTGCTTCCCGGAGTACTGTCTTCTTTCTTAACTACGGTCTGTATTTTTGGTAGCTTACTGTTTCTTGATGGGGAAATGGGCGCGGTGCTGAAAGCGGTGCCTCAGGTACTTATTTTAGTGCTGTCTCTGAGCTTAATCGAAGCTTTCCTTATTTTGCCTAATCATTTGTCTCATTCATTACACAAAGAAAAGAATGACAAGCCAGCGCTGCGTTTTAAGGTGGTGTTGCTTGAGAAGTTTGAGAACTTCCGTAATACCACTTTGATGAACATGGTTGAGAAAGTCGTGACATTCCGCTACGCCTTTATGGGGGGAGTACTGACCCTGTTGTTGCTTTCGGTAGCCTTGATCGCTGGTGGCGTTGTTAAGTTCCAACCTTTCCCTGAGCTGGATGGCGATATTGCCGAGGCGCGTATCATTCTTCCTCCGGGCGCGTCATTGTCTCAAACGGAGAGAGTCGTCGACAAAATAGTCGCGTCTGCTGAACGTTTGAATGAGCAGTGGAGTGAAGATGTTGAGGGCGGTAATAAATTGGTTGAGCATATCACTAGCCAGTTTAATGCCAATGCAGACGCCAATGAATCAGGCCCGCATTTAGCCACGGTGCGTTTAGACTTACGCGGCGCTGAGAGTCGCAATACCGTTATCGATGATTTCATTGATGCATGGCGAGAAGACATTGGTGATCTTGCAGATCCTATTTCATTAGTCTTCAAGCAGCCAACCATGGGGCCGGGCGGCCGCGCTATCGAGATCCGCGCCAAGCATGATGATCTTGCAGCGTTGAAATCGGCATCTTTGGATATTCAGGAATACCTCAATCAGTTTGATGGAGTGCATGGTGTTTTAGATGACATGCGCATGGGGAAAGAAGAGATCTTAGTTAAGCTACGCCCAGGAGCGGAAACCTACAACGTGAATGGACAGATGATTGCTTCTCAGTTGCGTGCTGCATTCTTCGGTCAGACAGCAGATGAAATCCAAATTGGGGTTGAGAACATCTCGATTGAGGTGCGCCTTAATAAAGAGCAAGCGGGAGACGTACAGCAGCTTGCTAACTTCCCGATAATTACCGCAGATGGCAGTCAGATCCCGCTAGCAACGTTGGCGACGTTAGATTTTCAACGTAACTACGTGCGTATCCAGCGTATTGATGGGCTGAGAACGATCAGTATTTTTGGTGATGTTGATAATAAGAAGGCGAGCTCATCAGCTATTTTGGCTCAGTTCCAAAAAGATGAAGCAGCCAAGCTTATTCAGAAATATCCGGGCTTACGCTTTGATTTCGAAGGGGAAGCTAAAGATGCGGCTAAGACCGGATACTCGATGGGTAAAGGGTTCTTGCTGGGGTTATTCGGCGTGTTTGCCATTCTTAGCTATCAATTCAGAAGCTACTTAGAACCCGTGGTTGTGATGCTAGCCATTCCACTCGCTTTTATTGGTGTAGTCGTTGGGCACTGGATACTTGGGCACTCTTTAAGTATGCCAAGCATGATGGGCTTTGTGTCGCTTGCCGGTATTGTGGTCAACGATTCCATCTTGTTGGTGCAGTACATTCGTCACCATGTCGATGAGGGAGACAGCGTACATGACTCGGTGGTGAAAGCGAGTCACGAGCGTTTCCGAGCTGTATTCCTGACTTCAATGACGACCGCAGCTGGTTTGCTCCCGCTGTTGACTGAAACCAGCTTGCAGGCTCAGGTTATTCAACCTCTGGTTATTTCGATCGTGTTTGGCATATTTGCCTCGACCTTATTGGTGCTGTTTATGATCCCTGCGGCCTACGCGATACTGGCGGACTTTGGTTTGGTGAAAAAACATGAGCCATTAGCGCTATAACCTTTAGCACTATTATCATTAGCGAGCACTATTATCATTAGCGAACGCTATAGCCATTAACACGATAGAAGTAGCGTTTGCTTGCTTATATAAAGAAGTAAAAACATAGAAGAATAAAGCGGCCTTGAGTCGCTTTATTTTTATCAGCAGTTTCTAGGCCCCCATCAGCTTGCTAGTGAAAGCGGTCAATTCGCCTCAAAATTCATTTTAGTTCATTCAAAACGTCACTTAACTGTCATTTCAGGGGCATAACTTGAGCCTTAACTGAATAAGGATTGTTAAGGAGATTGTATGCGTACTATCGAACCTATTGTCCGCTGGGATGTGGCATTTTCTGTTTTTTGTTTAAAGAACCGTTATAGCGGACAACAGGCGACACTCAGTAAGGCGGTGTCTCATACTGGAGATGGACACCTTTACGTTTTGATTGCTTTGGTTGCACTACTGGTTGACAGTTACACCGGACGAGACTTTCTTTTGGTGGGCTTAACTGCCTTTGCAATCGAGTTACCTATTTACTGGTTTTCCAAAAATACCCTCAAACGTCGCAGACCCGCTGAATTCTCTTCATTGCTTTATTCCCATATCGTGCCATCCGATAAATACAGCCTACCTTCTGGGCATTCGGCTGCGGCTTTTGTCATGGCGACCTTAATCGGACATTTCTATCCAAGCTTGTATCTCTTTAGTTTGATTTGGGCAGCAGCGATTGCGGGATCGCGAATCTTACTTGGTGTGCACTTTTTAACGGATGTGCTAATTGGCGCAGCCTTGGGGATTGCTTGTACTAGCCTAGCCATTAACTTCATTTTGTAATCACTTTTGTCAGTCGTTGCCGAGCTTAAGCTCAAACCTAAAGGAACACCCATGAAAATATTATATGGCGTACAAGGCACAGGGAATGGACACATCGCTCGTGCAAGAGCAATGGCGGTGGCTTTTCGCCAACAAAATATCGATGTCGATTTTCTGTTCTCTGGGCGAGACGAGAGCAAGTACTTCTCAATGGAAGCGTTTGGCAACTATCAGACCCGCAGCGGCTTAACCTTTTACAGTGAGCAGGGGCAAGTTAAGTACGGTAAAACATTCATCAAGAATAATATCTGGCGATTTATGCGTGAAATTAACCAGATCGATCTGACGCCTTATGATTTAGTGCTTAACGACTTTGAACCTGTGACTGCATGGGCGGCTAAGAGACAGGGTGTACCATGTATTGGGATAAGCCACCAGAATGCGTTCCGCTACGATGTGCCTAAAGAAGGAGGAAACTGGATTGAACATTCGGTGATTCAGTACTTCGCCCCGACAGAGCTCGCCATTGGTTTGCATTGGTATCACTTCGAGCAACCGATATTGCCACCTATTGTTCATACACCTAACGTTCATACGCCTATCGTTAACACTCTTGTTGGTGATGAGCGCGCTAAAGCAGCACAAGATTTCACTTTGGTCTATTTGCCGTTTGAGGATCTTGAATCGATATCAGAGTTGTTGATGAAGTTTGTTTCGCACAACTTTGTCTGCTATCACCCGAATGTCATTGAGCACAGTCGGGTCGAAAATATTGAGTTCAAACCACTCAGTCATGCCGGCTTCCAATTCGACTTAAATCAGTGTTCTGGTGTGGTGGCTAATGGTGGTTTTGAATTACCATCAGAAGCCCTAACTTTGGGTAAGAAATTGCTTCTCAAACCACTTGAGGGTCAGTTCGAACAACAGAGTAATGTTGCGACGCTTGAAGCGCTCGGGTTAGCTCAAACCATGAGCTTTTTGGATGCGGCTATCTTGCGTGGTTGGCTTGGTGAAAAGCAGGCAGAAGTGGTCACTTATCCCGATGTGGCAAGTGCACTTGTTGAGTGGGTTTTAGCCGGTAACTGGTCCAACCAAGATGACTTAAGAAAGCAACTTTGGGACAAGGTGGATTTCCCTAGTTATGCATCGCTCACGTAACTCATAAGTGTTATTTCTGAATTAACCGGTCAAACAATTCATGGGTTCAATAAATTGTAACAAATGTAACCAAACGATAGAACAGCTAAATAAGTCGAAATGAAACTCATAAGTGATGTATTTTATGTTTTTTTATAACTCTGTAAACAATTGATTTTTAGACGTTATTTAATCATTAAGGTAAAATAAAATTATTCTTTATCAATCTTGTTGGTAGCTCGAGATTTATTGGTTAATAGTAATGGTAATCCGAAAAACATCGGTCTGATAAATATAAGAATTAGTGGTTATCTATTCCTATACCATTACCAATTTAACGCTGTCGAACCGACAAGAGGCAACTTGAATGTTAGAGAAAAAAGACGCAATGAGTGCTATTGCAAGCTACAGAATGGAAAGCACACTTCGTGGAGTCGACTTAAATCTTTTGACTGTATTTGATGCAGTTATGCAAGAGCAAAACATTACACGTGCAGCTCATAATCTGGGTATGTCTCAGCCTGCTGTAAGTAACGCTGTTGCTCGTCTAAAAGTGATGTTTAACGACGAACTATTCATGCGTCAAGGTCGTGGTATTCAACCGACTCAACGTGCTCGTCAGTTGTTTGGTCCAATCCGCCAAGCACTACAGTTAGTACGCAATGAACTGCCAAGTTCTGTGTTCTCTCCAGAGTCGTCTTCTCGTCTGTTCAAACTTGCAATTTGTAGCCCTTGTGACATGCGTTTTGCACCTAAGATTATGACTACAATTAATGACCAAGCACCTAGCGTTAAACTGCACATGGATGCTGAATTCGATCGTCAACTTTCTGAGCGTATGCGCTACCAAGAAATCGACTTCGTTATTGATTACGCTCGTTTTGATGAGCAGGGCTTTTCAAGCACTGAAATCTTCCAAGACGAATTAGTTGTTGTTGCTTCTGCTTCTCACCCACGTATCAACGGTGAAGTTTCAGCGGCAGAGCTGCTTAACGAAAAGCACGCAAAATTGTCTCGCATCCATGGTCAACGCAGCTTCTCAGAGCAAGCTTACCGTGACCTAGATTGCACGCCTTTCTACGAAGGTACGAGCTTAAGCAACGTACTTTACGTTGTTGGTCAATCTGAGCTTGTGACGATTGCACCTCGTTGGATGGTAGAACATGCAGCAAACAAAGAGCAGCTTCAGATTCTAGATTTCCCATTCGATAATGCGGCGATTTCTGGCTTCCTTAGCTGGCATGAATCAAGTGAAAAGGATAAAGGACACATTTGGTTACGAGATCAGTTAATGATGATCTGTGGCGAAGTCGTGGCACTTAACTAGACACTAATCCCTATGATTTATAAGCCCTAAGCTGGGAGTCTGGCTTAGGGCTTTTTTGTACCTGCTATTTTTGTTGATAGAAAACTTAGCGTGAGACGTACTATTACTTATAACTTTGAGCTTCGTCAGTTGCCTTTTCTATGATCGGAGGTACACTTGTGCGCTCAAAAAAGCTTACAGGTGTAAGCCAAAGGTAAAGAGATGGCCAATTTAGATTTTCATATCGTAAAAAGACTTCGTGACCAAATTGCCCAAGGCGGCAACCGTACAGCTTTGAAGCACAAAGTCGACAATGTATGGCAAGGTATTAGCTGGGAGCAGTTTGGACAGCAGATCGATACGCTTTCGTTAGCACTATTGGCTCAAGGATTGAGAGTTCAAGATAAGATCGGTATCTTTTCCAACAATATGCCTCAGTGGACTGTTGCAGATTTTGCATCTTTGCAGGCTCGTATAGTCACAGTACCGATTTATCCAACCAACACTGCAGCGCAGTCTTCTTACATTATCCAAAATGCGGATGTGAAGATCTTATTCGTTGGTGAGCAAGCTCAGTTTGATGCGGCGGTTAGCCTTTTTGAAGAGTGTGAACAGCTAGAAGTTGTTGTGGCGATGTCTGATGATATCGATCTGCAAGGACATCGCTTTGCTGTTTCATGGCAGGACTTCATGGCTCGTGGCGTTGAAGCTCAACAAGCGGAACTTGACGTTCGCTTAGCTGATGCAAGCATGGATGACTTACTGACCCTTATCTATACCTCTGGTACGACAGGCCAACCAAAAGGTGTGATGCTTGATTACACGAATATTGGCTATCAATTAAAAGGTCACGATGAACGTCTTAGCTTAACTCAAGATGACGTATCACTGTGTTTTTTACCTTTATCACACGTATTTGAGCGTGCTTGGACTTTTTACGTGCTCTATAAAGGCGCAACCAACTGTTACTTGCAAGACACCATGCAAGTGCGTGATGCGTTGAGTGATGTTAAACCAACGGTTATGTCTGCTGTTCCTCGTTTCTACGAGAAGATATTCTCTGCTATTCACGAGAAAGTATCTAAAGCACCGTTTATCCGAAAAGTACTCTTTACTTGGGCCGTGAACATGGGAGCGAAGCTTTCTGTTTGTCACCAAGAAGGTCGCACACCATCATTCATGCTGAAGAAGAGCCATGCGCTTGCCGATAAACTTGTGCTATCCAAATTGAGAGCACTACTAGGTGGTAACATTAACTTCATGCCATGTGGTGGCGCGAAGCTTGATGAAACCATTGGTCGCTTCTTCCACGCGATTGGTATCAACGTAAAACTTGGCTATGGCATGACAGAAACTACGGCGACTGTGTCGTGTTGGGATGACCGCTGCTTTAACCCTGATTCTATCGGTATGTCGATGCCGGGCGCAGAAGTGAAAATTGGTGCGAAGGACGAGATTCTTGTTCGCGGACCAATGGTAATGCGTGGCTACTACAAGATGCCTGAAGAAACTGAAAAAACATTTGATGAGCATGGCTTCCTAAAAACGGGTGATGCTGGGCGTTTCGATGAAAATGGTAACCTGTTTATTACCGATCGCATCAAAGAATTGATGAAGACATCGGGTGGTAAATACATTGCTCCACAAGTGGTTGAAGGCGCGATTGGTAAAGACCACTTTATTGAACAGATAGCTGTTATTGCTGACACGCGCAAATTCGTTTCTGCGCTGATCGTTCCTTGTTATGACTCGCTGGAAGAGTATGCCAAAGAGTTGAATATCAAGTATCACGACCGTGTTGAGCTGGTTAAACATCACCAAATCGTCGAGATGCTAGAAAAGCGTGTGAATGACCTACAGAAAGAGTTGGCTAAGTTTGAGCAAGTGAAGAAATTCAAACTGCTGCCAAAAGCATTCTCTATGGATGATGGCGAACTGACACCGACTCAAAAATTGCGTCGTAAAGTTATCAACGATAAGTATCAAGACGAAATCGAAGAAATGTACAATGAAAAGCCTAAAGATAAGTAGTTTTCTGCTTAGATAAATTTTCAGTTGTTTAAAAATCCCCCTACGAATGTGATTGCATTTTTAGGGGGATTTTTTATGCCTGCTGACACAGCACAATGTGCGAAAGCGCACACCAATAAGGGTGTGATAAATCGATAAATTGCGATTCATTTGAATATTAAGTTCTTTTTTTTGTGTGCTGATTGGTTTTTAAATCTAACTATTGGGTTTGGTTTGGGTTTTATTTGATGCTTTAAGCTAATAGTTGGTTTTTTGACGTAATTGTCGGATAACAGGTGTTAGACCAGATGATAATAAAGCGTTAAAGTTGTTTCGTATTACTGTTTGTTGTTATCACTACAGACAGCCATAGCCGAAAAAGTGGAAGTATTTCGAATTAGGCTACGAATAAGCCCTAGACTATGAAAAACCAGCCCAACATGTTCACCAAATATGGTTGGAAACTGGTGAGGAGAGCAATATGACAACAAAACCTGAAACAGCCATGTCATCCGGCGCTGAAATGTTATCCGGCGCTGAGATGGTGGTGCAGTCTCTAATTGAAGAGGGTGTAGAACAAATCTTTGGTTACCCAGGTGGTTCTGTACTTGATATCTATGATGCGCTGCATGCTAAAACTGCTGAAATTAAACACGTATTAGTGCGACACGAACAAGCCGCTACCCACATGGCAGATGGCTATACTCGTTCTACCGGTAAGCCGGGCGTAGTACTTGTGTGTTCTGGTCCGGGTGCGACCAATACCGTTACTGGTATTGCCACAGCCTACATGGACTCAATTCCAATGATTGTTATTTCTGGTAACGTACCAAATAACCTGATTGGTAACGACGCCTTCCAAGAGTGTGACATCGTGGGTGTATCACGCCCGATCGTTAAACACAGCTTCCTCGTTAAGAAAGCGGAAGATATCCCTGAAGTCGTTAAAAAAGCATTCTATATTTCAACGACAGGACGTCCTGGTCCTGTGGTTATTGATCTTCCAAAAGACATCTTAAACCCACAAATCAAGCTTCCTTATGAATACCCAGAAACGCTAAAAATGCGTTCGTATAACCCAACGGTTACGGGTCATAAAGGTCAGATCAAAAAGGCTTTAAAAGCCCTTCTTGAGGCGAAGAAGCCGGTACTTTATGTCGGTGGTGGTGCGGTTATTTCTGAAGCAGATAAGCCGTTGTTAAAATTAGCAGAGGCACTGAATTTACCCGTGGTAAGCACCCTAATGGGGCTTGGCGCTTTCCCTGGTACTCATAAGAACTCATTGGGTATGTTGGGTATGCATGGTTTGTATGAAGCCAATATGGCGATGCACAATGCGGACTTGATCTTTGGTATTGGCGTACGTTTCGATGATCGAACGACCAATAACCTAGATAAGTACTGTCCTGATGCGAAGATCATGCACATTGATATCGACCCATCTTCTATCTCTAAGAACGTTAAAGTGGATCTACCTATTGTAGGTTCAGCAGAGAAAGTTCTAGAGAGTATGGTCAACTTGCTTATTGAGCAAGGCGGAATCAACGATGCAGAAGCGATAGAAAGCTGGTGGAGTGAGATTAAGCAATGGCAAGAACGTGACTGCTTAGCGTATGACAAAACGTCTGGTCGTATTAAGCCACAACAAGTAATTGAAACCCTATATAAAGTAACCAATGGCGATGCCTATGTTGCTTCTGATGTAGGTCAACACCAAATGTTTGCTGCTTTGTACTACCCGTTTGACAAGCCACGCCGTTGGATTAACTCTGGTGGCTTAGGCACGATGGGCTTTGGCCTACCTGCAGGTATGGGCGTTAAGTTTGCTAAACCAGATGAAGAAGTTGTGATTGTTACTGGTGACGGCAGTATTCAAATGAATATCCAAGAGCTGTCGACTGCACTGCAATACAATATCCCCGTTAAGATTATTAACCTTAACAACCGTTTTTTAGGCATGGTAAAACAGTGGCAAGATATTGTTTATCAAGGTCGTTACTCTAATTCATATATGGACTCTGTTCCTGATTTCGCTGCAATTGCCGAGGCCTATGGTCACGTCGGCATGCGTATTTCATCTCCGGATGAACTGGAATCAGGTTTGGAAAAAGCACTGGCGATGAAAGACCGTTTGGTATTTGTCGATATCAGTGTTGATGACACCGAGCACGTATACCCAATGCAGATCAAAGGCGAGGGTATGGATAACATGTGGCTAAGCAAAACGGAGAGAACATAATATGAGACACATTATTTCACTGTTAATGGAAAACCAACCTGGTGCACTTTCTCGAGTGGTTGGCTTGTTTTCTCAGCGTGGCTACAACATCGAGTCTTTGAATGTATCTCCTACGGATGATCCAACGCTTTCTCGTTTGAACGTCACCACTAACTCAAGCGAAATGCAGCTCGAGCAAATCCAGAAACAACTGCATAAGCTGATCGATGTACTTAAGGTACAAGAAGTGTCCGAGTTTGAGCATATCGAACGTGAATTATTGATGGTAAAAGTACGCGCGAGCGGCTTTGCTCGTGCGGAAGTGAAGCGTACGGCTGATATTTTCCGTGGCCAAATCGTTGACGTAACGGCTTCTCAATATACGGTTCAAATGGCCGGCACTAGCGAAAAGCTTGATGCTTTCATTCAGGCATTGTCTGAAGTGACGGAAGTGCTTGAAGTGGCTCGAAGTGGGGTTGTTGGCATCGCTCGTGGTGAGCGAGCGTTGAAAGCCTAAACAAGAAGTATTTAAAAAATAGTTTTTAAGCCGCTTTTTTAAGCGGCTTTTATTTTGTTAATTTTTTAGAGTGCTATAATCTTGCGCTCTCTTTTTCTTCCTGAGCTAGTAATGCGAAATAAAAAATCAATAATTACATTACTAATCATCTCTATCACGCTCTGTTCTGCCGTTGCTCTTTATTACTTACAGCGCTACAAAGAAGTAAAACAACAGAGCTTTGACTATTCAGCTAAACAAGCTGTCCATCAATTAGTGTATGCCAAACGAGACTATGATCTGCTTAAGACTCAATTAGTCTCGATGATGGGGCTGCTCAGCCACAGCCAAAGTCTCGTCAATTTTGCAGAATCTCCGTCGGAACAAACCAAAGATCTACTCGAAGAGGTTTGGCAGTCTGTCTTAGTGAACCAGAAGTGGTATACGAAGATTCATCTGTTGGATATTTCGGGCAAAGAGCTGGTACGAGTGAATTATTCGGCTAATACCGGGAGTGTGGCGGTTCCTCAAGAGTTACAAGACAAGTCTGATTCTCGCTATTTTCAACATGCACAAAATCTCGAAGCCGAGCAAATTGGCGGCTGGGGGATTGAGCTCGAAACGGAGCATGGTGAGGTCACCTTTCCTTATATGCCAGTAATTCGTGTCTTTACCCCCGTAGAAACACCTGAGAAAAGAGTAGGTTATCTTGTTATCAATTTGGATGTATGGGGTCTATCGTCGCGTCTTAGCTTTTCACCTGATAATGATCTTAGAGCTGAAGTTCTTAATGAAGCTGGTTATTACATAGCGAGTAGCAACAGCGATAAGTTGTTTGGTGACTCTATCCCTGAAAGAAAAGAGCACAACTTGAAATACATCGCACCAAAGACATGGGAAGCGATCTCCAATGATCAGGTTGGACACGTTTTTGAAAATGGTAATTTGTTTGCGTTTAATACGGTTATGCTCGCGAATAATCAAAAGGTCCATTTACTGATTCAACTTAATCAGAAACAACTGATGGATCGAGCTGAACCGAGCTTAAGTGACCTCTCTCAAGAAGAAGTGTTTGTGTTGCTAACGGTACTGGTCTTTGCGTTTCCGTTTGCTTATTTAGTGACTCATTACCGACGTCGAAGTCTAGAAAGTAAGTTGGCACGCGCCGCATTGAGTGGGATGTCGGCCGTCATGATCTCTGATAAGCAGCATCGTACTATGATGATCAACAACGAGTTTGAGAACATGACTGGGTACTGCAAAACTCAAGTTATCGGTCAAAATGCATTACAGCTATTGCTTGAAAACACCGAGCAGGCGCTCTCTAGTGATTCAATCTGGCAACACTTAGAGCAAGAAGAAGTATGGGAGGGGGAAGTTCAGTGTAAGAACAAGTTACGTATCCCTTTCACCGTTATCATGCGAGTACAAGCCGTTAAGAATCGCTCTGGAAAGATCAGTTACTATATTACGTCCTTGGTTGATATTTCTGTAAGGAAGGAGCTTGAGGTGCGTTTGAGGATCTTAAGTGAACGAGATTCTTTGAGTAACCTTTGGAACCGACGAAAGTTCGAAGAACAGTTGGCCTACTATTCTCGTTTAGTTGAGCGTTACCCTAACGAAGCGACGACGTGCTTGGCCTTGGTCGATATTGATAACTTCAAGCGAATCAATGACGAGCTTGGACATGATGAAGGCGACCGAGTAATTGCAAGTGTTGCAAGGCTTCTGCAGGATAGCCTACGCAGTACTGATTTTGTTGCTCGCGTTGGGGGAGAGGAGTTTGCATTACTGATGCCACATACCTCGCTGCCGGAAGCGAAGCGTGTATTGGATCGATTGCGAATAGAAATAGAGCTGTCTTCAGGAACTAAAGTGACGGTGAGCGTTGGCTTTACGGATTTAACGAGTAACAGTACTCGTTCATATAAATGCGCTGATGTCGGGCTTTATGACTCAAAATCGTCTGGGCGTAATACTGTTTCAATGTGTCCAAGTCATGCTGATGTGGCGTAGTTATCTTATTGGTTCAGTAGACCAAACAAGTAGATAATCGCCTACTCTCGATCTGTCTAACGCCTTAACGCCGCTCTTAAACCCTACATGAGATCCACGCTTTGATCCCAACTTTAACTCGACTTTTTCTCGTCATAACCAGCACTTTGGTAGGTGCTATTTCTATGAATCTCACTTTTGAGCGATCTGTGTCACGAAATCCTTACAGTTAGACTAAAGTCTAATGCTGGTGATAATTTGAGCTAAACTGAACGATAAGTAAACTACCTTGCTTCGAATTGGACCGTATAGAGCGGAACAGTAAATTAAAGTGTTTACCAGATGTAAAAGGATGACACCGTTAACGTAATTCAACTGGTTATCTAGCCTTATCAATTAGTTGATTAGCAGCAGTAGAATTAGGTTAGCAGGAGCAAGAGTTTGGGGATCATACTGTCTGGTTAAAAGAGGCGTGGTATGTTTGTCGATTTTTTAGTGAGATTAACTATAGGTGCATTGGCCATTCTTGGTTTTCAACTTAGTGCGTTGTATTTTTTACCTATGGTTGTGCTGCTCAATACTCATCATAAAGAGTTTTTTGGGTGGTAGTTCAGTTGTAATGCTGGAAACAAAAAACGGAGCCGTTGGGCTCCGTTTTTATTTTGCTAGAATCTATCTTAGCATTATGCCGCTTCGATAACTTCTTCAATTCGTTTCATTGAGCTTAGTAAATGCTGATCAAGCAATTCTGTCGCTTGCTCTACATTCTTAGAGAGTACTAGCTTCATGATCATTTCGTGCTCATCGATATTGAACAGATCATCAGATGCGCTTTCTGCAGACATCGCTAGGAAGCGGTAACGTTTAACTTGGTTAATGAGCTCATCAAAGAACTTAAACATGTTCTCTGAATCAGCACCTTCAAGCAACGCGACATGAAACTGTTGGTGGCGTTCTTCCCATTCAATCGAATCAAATTCTTCTTCCACGTTCTGAAGGCGTGATAGTTTGTGGTAAGAGGTCAATACTTCTAATTCCCAGCTTTCATCGCCAGCTGAAATCGCCTTTTTAAGCAGAACGGAAGACACCATTCGAAGACTTTCGTATAGGTCATTGAGTTCTTTCTTTGATACAGGAGATACCCAACAGCCTTTCTGTGGCTCTAGCTTTACGTATTTACTCCAAGATAACTGTACCAAGGCTTCACGAATTGGAGATGCGCCTACGTTGTATCGTGCTTTTAGATCAGCAACAACGAGTTTTTGGCCAGGGGTTAACTCACCATTAAGAATATCTTGGCGAATCATCTTTGATACTTTGTCTGTGAGCGTAGGACTAGACATTACAAACCTCATGCATATTTGATTCTAGTCTGCTAATCCGTCTCTTAGAAAGAGCCTATGGAAGTTAACAGTACGTGATTCTACTGTGATTGATAATACAGCGTACTGAAAAGTTAGGCAAGATTTGTTTCATAAAAAAAGAGGGCCGAAGCCCTCTTTTATATTTTATGCGTATCGGTTCATTCTTATAGAACGTGAACAGATGCCGTGTTTGTAGTACCAGAAGCTACTAGAGCACCAGAAACCATAACTACGATGTCGCCTTTGTTACCTAAGCCAGATTGTAGAGCGATTTCTTTACCGTTGATGTAGAACGTGTCTGTGTTCTCGATAGAGTCAACAAGAACTGGCTTAACACCTTTAGTAAGAACTAGCTGTGCAGCTGTCTTTTCGTTAGTTGTTAGAGCAAGGATGTTTGCAGTTGGGAAGTACTTACGTACTGAACGTGCAGACTTACCGCCTTCAGTTGCAACAACGATTAGAGGAGCAGCTAGCTTCTCTGCTGTGTCTACAGCGCCTTTACATACTGCTTCAGTGATGCGTAGACGTGGGCTATCTAGACGAGAACCTAGCTCAGCTTTAAGAGCTGAATCAGTACGGTTCGCGATTTGAGCCATGATAGTTACAGCTTCAACTGGGTACTTACCTTTAGCAGTTTCGCCAGAAAGCATTACTGCATCAGTACCATCCATGATTGCGTTCGCAACGTCACCCGCTTCTGCACGAGTTGGACGTGGGTTGCTGATCATAGAGTCAAGCATTTGAGTTGCAGTGATAACCATCTTACGTGCGCGGTTACACTTCTCGATCATCATCTTCTGAGCGAAGATTACTTCTTCAGCTGGGATTTCAACACCTAGGTCACCACGAGCAACCATGATGCCGTCAGAAGCTTCAAGGATTGAATCGAAGTTATCTACACCTTCTTGGTTTTCAATCTTAGAAATGATGTGGATGTTTTCGCCGCCGTTAGCGTTTAGAAGCTCACGGATTTCTTTAACATCGTCTTCTTTACGGATGAAAGAAGCAGCTACGAAATCAACGCCTTGCTCACAACCAAACTTAAGGTCAGCTTTATCTTTTTCAGAAAGAGCTGGAAGTTGAACAGAAACGCCAGGAAGGTTAACACCTTTGTTTTCGCCTAGAGCACCGTTGTTAAGAACTTTACATTTAACTTCAGTTTCTGTTGTTGCGATAACTTCCATTTCGATTAGGCCGTCATCAACAAGGATAGTGTTACCAGCTGATAGGTCTTTAGCGAAACCTAGGTAAGTTACTGCTACTACGTCTTTGTTACCAACAACTGTTGCGTCAGTTGTGAAAGTGAACTCTTGACCAGCTACTAGATCTACGTCGTTACCATCTTCAAGTTTGATAGTACGGATTTCTGGACCTTTAGTATCTAGAAGGATAGCAAGTTGCTCACCATTGTTTTCCATTACTTTACGGAAGTTCGCGATACGAGTGCCGTGTTCTGCGAAGTCACCGTGAGAGAAGTTAAGACGCATAACGTTCATGCCAGCATCTACTAGTTCAGTTAGCTTCTCTACAGATTCAGTTTTAGGGCCAATCGTACATACGATTTTGGTCTTTTTCATGGAAGGTACTCTCCGGTAAGTATTGTTACAATTTGAAATTTATTTAAGTTCTGAAGATTGGTCCGCTACATCAACATTTTGTGCCTGTTGTGTAAAAGTGCGGGACTTCCAATATGTCCTTCAGAGTTGTAAGTCTTTCATCAATTTTAGTCATTTTATGACCAAAATATTTTGATTCAATATCGGTTTTATGTGACTTACCCCACTATATAAGAGGTAAGTTGCAAAAAAATAACAGTCAGTTTTGTAATTTTTTTTCTTTTCGGGTGCGGATTCTACCACCTAATGAGTTCAATATCACTGCTTAACAATTGTCTTAGGACAAGGTTTCATCGCTATTTATTAATTTTTTGGATCAAAATAAATGGACTAAATAGTTTCGTTGTAACTATAATATGTTTCAAATCGAAACTTACTGGCTTTTTTTAAATGTCGAAACGAAACACCCAGCTCAGAAGACATGCTATTTCTAACCTTGTTAATGAAAAGGGAGAGGTCAGTGTTGATGAACTCTCCGCTAAATTCGAAACCTCAGAGGTCACGATTAGAAAGGACTTGGCGTCTTTAGAGAAAAACGGTCAGCTTTTGCGCCGTTATGGTGGTGCGATTTCATTACCGAAAGAGGTTGTGAACGAAGAACTGGGTCCACAAGTTTCGACTCGAAAGATTTCATTAGCGAAAGCCGCTGCTGATTTAATTCGCGACCATAATCGCATTGTGATCGATAGCGGTAGCACGACAGGAGCGCTAATTCAGCAGCTCAATAGCAAGCGTGGTTTGGTTGTAATGACCAACTCGTTGCATGTTGCTAATGCACTTAATGAGTTGGAAAGCGAACCAACACTGCTAATGACCGGCGGCACTTGGGATACCCATTCGGATTCTTTTCAAGGAAAAGTCGCAGAGTCAGTACTTCGAGCTTACGATTTTGATCAACTATTTATCGGGGCTGATGGTATCGACCTTGATAGAGGCACAACTACGTTTAATGAATTGGTTGGCCTAAGTAAAGTAATGGCTGAAGTGTCACGAGAAGTGATCGTGATGGTTGAGTCGGAAAAGGTGGGACGAAAGATCCCGAACTTAGAGCTGGCATGGGAACACATTGACATCTTAATTACCGATACAGACTTAGGCGAAGAATCCAAAGCAAGTATCGAATCACATGATGTTCGAGTGATCCTGACCGATCCAGCGTAAAAACAAATTTAAGTATTATGCATTTAACTTCCTATAATTGATCTTAATAAAGATCTGGCCTTTGCTTGCTGCCAATAGGAATAAAACGAAATTGATGGAGTAAAACTATGTGTGGAATTGTTGGTGCAGTAGCACAGCGTGATGTAGCTGAAATTTTAGTAGAAGGCCTTCGCCGCCTAGAATACCGAGGCTACGATTCAGCGGGTGTCGCTGTCGTTGATAGCGAGTCTAATCTAACTCGTGTACGCCGCCTTGGTAAAGTACAAGAGTTGGCAGACGCAGTCGATCAGCAACATGTTATTGGCGGTACTGGTATTGCTCATACACGTTGGGCGACACACGGTGAGCCTTCTGAAGCAAACGCACACCCACACATGTCTGGCGATATTGCCGTTGTACACAATGGTATTATCGAAAACCACGAAGCACTGCGTGCTCTACTGCAAGAGCGTGGCTACGTGTTTACTTCACAAACAGATACAGAAGTTATCGCTCACCTTGTTGAGTGGGAACTTCGTACGTCAACTTCTTTGGTTGAAGCTCTGCAAAAAACAGCAAAACAATTAGACGGTGCATACGGCACAGTGGCAGTTGATCGTAAAGATCCTAGCCGTATCGTTGTTGCTCGTTCTGGTAGCCCAATCGTTATCGGTTTTGGTGTGGGCGAGAACTTCCTAGCCTCTGACCAACTTGCATTATTAAGCGTAACTCGTCGCTTCATGTATCTAGAAGAAGGTGATGTTGCTGAGGTGACTCGTCGTGATGTTACTGTATTTGATGTAGCGGGTGAGCGTGTTGAGCGTGAAATTGTTGAATCAAACGCAGAGCATGACGCTGGTGATAAAGGCCAATACCGTCACTTCATGCAAAAAGAGATCTTTGAACAGCCAACAGCATTGATTAACACAATGGAAGGCCGTATCTCCAACACTTCTGTTATCACTAATGCGATTGGTGTTAAAGCTGAAGAGATCCTAAATAAGGTAGAACACGTGCAGATCATCGCATGTGGTACGTCTTACAACTCAGGCATGGCTGCGCGTTACTGGTTTGAATCTCTAGCAGGCGTAAGCTGTGACGTAGAGATTGCTTCTGAATTCCGTTACCGTGATTTCGTTGTTCGTCCGAATAGCCTATTGGTGACTCTGTCTCAGTCTGGTGAAACTGCGGATACGCTTGCTGCACTTCGTCTTGCAAAAGAGAAGGGTTACATGTCAGCAATGACAATCTGTAACGTTGCAGGTTCTTCTCTGGTTCGCGAATCTGACTTTGCCTTCATGACTCGCGCAGGAACTGAAATCGGTGTTGCTTCAACTAAAGCCTTCACAACACAGCTAGCGGCTATGCTGATGATGGTGACTTCAATTGGTCGTCTACAAGGTCGCATCAATGAAGAGAAAGAAGCGGAAATCGTTCAAGCACTGCATCAATTGCCTGCTGATATTGAAAAAGCATTGGCATTTGATAAAGAGATCGAAGCGCTAGCACCTGATTTTGCAGATAAGCACCACACACTGTTCCTAGGTCGTGGTGAGTTCTACCCAATCGCAATGGAAGCATCTCTTAAACTGAAAGAGATCTCTTACATTCACGCAGAAGCATACGCGGCTGGTGAGCTTAAGCACGGTCCTTTGGCTCTTATCGATGCAGATATGCCTGTTGTGGTTATTGCACCAAGCAACGACTTGCTAGAGAAGCTGAAATCAAACGTTGAAGAAGTACGTGCTCGTGGCGGTTTACTTTACGTATTCGCTGATGAAGACGCAGGTTTTGAAAGCGATGAGAATATGAAGATCATCAAGATGCCTCACGTTAATGAAGTAACAGCACCAATCTACTACACAGTACCGATGCAGCTGTTGTCTTACCACGTAGCACTAATCAAAGGTACCGACGTTGACCAACCTCGTAACCTAGCGAAAGCGGTAACGGTTGAGTAATCGGCAGCTTATCTAAGAAAAATTAGATAATAAGAAGCCCATCCTGTGATGGGCTTTTTTGTGTCTGTTCGTTAACGAGCAGTGTTATGGTTAGCTGTAGCGTCATTAAGCGCTAAGTGCTTGCTCTAGGTCAGCTAAGATATCGTCAATATGCTCAATGCCTACTGAGAGGCGGATCATCTCTGGTGATACACCCGCTTGTTTTTGTTCCGCTTCACTCAATTGGCGGTGTGTTGTAGAGGCAGGGTGACAAGCGAGAGACTTAGCATCACCGATGTTCACCAAGCGTTTGAAGATTTGTAGCGCATCATAGAAACGAACACCTGCTTCATAACCATCTTTCAAGCCAAAAGATAAAATGGCGGATGGCTTACCTTGCATGTATTTCTCAGCCAACGGATAGAACTCAGACGTTGGTAAACCTGCGTAGCTTACCCAACTCACGTTCTCATGTTGTTTGAGGTATTCTGCTACTTTCAATGCGTTCTCTGTGTGTCGCTCCATGCGTAACGACAACGTCTCTAAGCCTTGCATTAGCATGAAGGCATTCATTGGCGACAAAGCTGCGCCTGTATTGCGTAGCGGCACAGTTCGAGCGCGACCAATAAATGCAGCATCACCAAAAGCTTCGGTATAAACCACACCATGGTATGAAGGCTCTGGTTGATTAAACACAGGGAATCGATCTTTGTGTTCTGCCCATGGGAATTTGCCTGAATCAACAATCACACCACCCAATGTTGTTCCGTGACCACCAACGTATTTGGTTAGCGAGTGCACCACGATATCAGCACCAAAATCGATAGGCTTACATAGCACTGGCGTCGCTACTGTGTTGTCGACAATTACAGGCACACCTTGCGCGTGAGCAAGTTCTGCAACACGTTCTAAATCGATGATGTTACCTGCTGGGTTACCGATACTCTCACAGTAAACCGCCTTGGTTTTTTCATCGATCAGCGCCGCTAAGCTTTCAGGCTTATCGTCTTTGGCAAAGCGAACTTCTATTCCTTGGTTTGGCAGCATGTGAGCAAACAAAGTGTAAGTACCGCCGTAAAGCTGAGGCGTTGAAACGATGTTGTCGCCGATTTGGGCTAACGTTTGAATCGCGTAGTTAATTGCTGCGCTGCCTGCACTAACCACAAGACCAGCAATACCGCCCTCTAATGCAGCCATGCGTTTTTCCAACACATCGTTGGTTGGGTTCATAATACGGGTGTAGATATTGCCCGGCACCGCAAGGTTAAACAGGTCGGCGCCGTGTTGTGCATCATCGAATTCATAAGCAACGGTTTGGTAAATAGGAGTAGCAACCGATTTGGTTGTTGGATCAGTGTCGTAGCCGAAGTGAATCGAGAGTGTTTCGTCTTTCATGAGTCTTCCCTGAACTATTGAATGATTTGTGTACTCTCATATTGCCGATTTTTTTATAAAAGAAAAGTATGTTTAGTCAAATAGAAGAAACTGGACGAATGGGGCAGGAGGTTGAGCTAGAAGATAAAGGGCTAGAAAAGCAAAAAGCCAGAGCAGCGTGAACTGTTCTGGCTTTTCTAATTTGGTGGCCCCTCCCAGATTTGAACTGGGGACCGAACGATTATGAGCCAAGCTTCAGCCCTGTAATCAACATAGTAACCCTGTCCCGAATCACTCTGAAATCCACCAGCAAAATCACATCACCTGATTATCCGCATGAATTCTCTGATGTCGACGACGGGATGATGAACGTGATGGGAGTAATTAGTACGACGACGAGGGGGAGCTGGGGTGGAAGGCAGGAACAGTACCGGACTAAATCAGTCCAATTTATTGCCAGCAACCTAGAGGGATATCTAGAAGTTTTGGACTGTAACTCCAGAGGCTTAAAGGCTGTTGAGTGCCGCGTGAGTAGCACTAGTGCAGTGTACCGTTACGCATTAAAGCCATGTCTGTATAATAAACAGCTTTAGCCCTACTATAGCGAAAATATTTTTCAAAAAAGTAACTCTTTAAATGCATTTCTCGCATAACTATTTCTGCAAGTTCTTCGGAAGATATCCAAACGGGATAAGTTAGAACAATATTCTTAATTGCTTGTTCTAACTGCTGGTGAGGGTTATTGGGGGAGAGACATAAAAACGCCTACAAAAAGTGTACGAGTCAGACCAAAAAACAGACACATTGCAGGTTTCGACCTGATTCTTGGTTCAGGAATCTGTAATGTGATTTCGATATGCTGGAAGTATCAGCGCTTTTGTATGGGGGATAAGAGGTAATCTGTCTGTAGTAATAAACCCGAAGTCAAAATTATATTATTAACCGAGTATAAGCCTTTATGTACCAGCACCCATGGCTGACCTCCTCAACCTAGAACTAGCCAAATGTGCATATTTAATGGAAGTTTGTAGGCTTTGGTGTCCTAAAGACCCACTGGCGCCTAACAATAACCAATGGATCTTATAAGAGAAGAAAATTAACTTATCAACTTAATCTTTGATCGGAATAATTACGTTGTTATAAGCTCAAATTGGTCTGTTTTTCCAACCACCCTTTGCTAGAGTCAGACTTAAGTATAAGTTGACCGATTTGTTGAGGGTCGAGACTCCAAGTCTTTTTTCCATCAGGTAGGTAGCTGATTAACTGGCCATCTTGCCACAACCACTTCTGGGTTAAACTGGAGCCACACTGCTCAGTTATAATACGTTTATCTTTGTCAATTGATAAACAAACATTTGGGCTTTGTCTATTTACATATCTGCTTTCTTTATCGTAGCCCCAAATTTGAGCTAACTCACTGCTACACGCACTTCCAAAAACATGATTATCATCTTCGCTGGCAGTAAGGCATTGGTTGACATGAGATAGAGATTGAAGCGTTACATGTTTTTCTGGTAAAAATATCGGGTGATTCCAGTCAACAGTAAAAGCAGTGTTGATCTTATGTGAACCTTGCAATTCATCATGTGTAAGATGAATTGCCGCGAGAACACCATATTGAACAAAACCTGTATAAACAGAGTAGTCGACCCCAACGCCTACCTCAAAACGTGTCTTTCCTTGCTCAGTAACCGGAGCCTCGTAAATGACGTCATAATTAGGTTTGAAATTAGCGTAAGCGATTGGGTTAACCTTATCTCTATCGTAAACCCAAGCACCCGACCAGATAGGACCGCTAAAATAACAACCCGTAGAGGCTTCATTTCTCGTTAATGTATCGCAGACCCCGAAGGTGCGTTTGAAAGATAGTGAAAAATCATGCAACGAAGAATGGTTGACGATTTCATATTCCTGAGTATCAAACACTAAAGTTTTGGATTGTTGATAACCAAATGAAACGCCTAAATCAACACTACCCTTGGGACCATCTTTACCAATCTCTATGCTTTTCTTAGTATCAACGCCAATGGTAAAGCCGCTGGTTTCTCTGTGTTGGAAGTTTTTGTTTTTATTTCCAGGGTAGTTTTTTACAATTTTAGGTAGGTAACCATTAGTTGGCTTTACCCAAACATCATAACTTGTCGCAATTGGACCAAAGACTTCACTTCTGTCTGTCCATGTTCGAAAATTAACGTACTCTTGTGTTATGTCATCGGCTAGATGAATACCAGCCCCATGGCCTTTATCATCAATAGTAAAGCGTGCTATTTTTGAATCGGGTGTAAACCCTCCCTTTTTTGTGGACGAGCGTATGGATCGCATTAATGACATATTGACTCGAACGTCAATTGAAGCACTTGCATTACACCAATCACGCGTTTTATTTGACTCTCGGTCATAATCATCCCCAGTAAATAAATCACACGTGATATTTTGGCTGGTAATGTACAGGGGAATTTCTACAACCGGAAGAAAGTCATTCGATAAAACAGAAGTAGAGATGAGGCTTAAAATTGAAAGTGAGTATTTGATAAGTCTCATAATGACATCCCCGCACTAAAACGCTTTAAAACATGAACCAAGGATGAAGAAAGGCTTTCTAAAGCTTCGCTTTCATTTTTTATGTTGTTACCGTTGACATCAGTTATATTGACGTTGACAATATTGATAATTTTTTCTCCGTCTAGATTGCCAACAACAATTACAGGTGCATCAATACCTAGGCCAGAAATTATAGAGCTATAACTGATACGTTCCTCTTCTGAGTACACTTCTGTCATATCAATAATTAAAGTACGATTTTCATTTATGAGAGTTTTAGACTGTTTTATTTCTGCGACAGACAAGCTTGCTAGGTTAATATAATTAATATTTTCATTATTGATATAGTTATTTTTTGCTTCTTTTTGAAGCAAAGTTTCATGTAATTGTGTAGGTAGGCCAAACAATTGAATGTCAGATCTAGATGAAAAACTAACAAATAGAAGTAATAAAATTAATTTTTTCATAGTGGTTTCTTAGGTTGTTGTATACCAAGGGTTATTCAGAAAATATATATATCAGGGACTCTGAACTATAGCTCAGGTTATCGTTATTATTTTTGTAGTTCGTTCCAATTTAAATGCCAATAAATATATTGTGGACAACTCAATGGTGCATTCAATAACACCCGAAAATGATGGCAATTTCTCAGAACAACTAAATTACCAGAGAGATAATGTCTTGAAGTGAAATCCAATACTTAAAACTCTAGCTCGCGAGGGCGGTCACTCTAGACTGGCCCTGTAATCTCTTTCTAGCCCTTGTTCTACCTGACTTCTTCCGTAATTACTTTCCCTAGATTTCGTTGACGACGTCGTTGGTCCGGTCCTAGTCCGGTTTTTCACCCTGATTTAGGTCTATTGCTGTCGACGACGACGGTATTCTCACTCTAGATTTCTATCTGATTCCAGCAGTCCATTCGCTAACCCAACTTCTCACCCTAACTCATAGCAGATTCGCCCTAGAACCACTCCTAGCGTTGAGATTACCGATTTCAGTATGAATACCAGTCCAGTGATTAGCATTCGTTTCTAGCTCTGAGGTTCACTGCTGCTGCCGACTAACCTAAATCACTTAAGAGATATCAGACCAATTACCACGGAGGGTAATTGGTCATCATTGTTCAACAGTCATCTGGTTCTAATCTTCGGTGCTGAGTCTCCTGACTGATATCAGCTAGAACTCCATTTAGGTATCTCATTTATATCTATATAAATTACTGAACCTAATGGAACTGAATGTTGGTTATATTTTTGTTGGTTTAGTTGGGAAGTTTTTCTGGGGTTCTATTCTGGTGTTGAGTGGTATGTATTTAGCGAAGAATCGTGTCGTACAGATAAGAGAGGTTACTGATGGTTGATATCAGCCTGAGATAGATTTACGGGTTCTGCGGTGATTAGATGGAGTGTTTCAGTGGTGCTAATGGAATGGTGCTTACAGGAAGTAATCGAAGACCGGATATGGACCGGACTAGAAAAGCAAAAGGCTCGTAGATTTCTCTACGAGCCTTTCTGTATATGGTGGCCCCTCCCAGATTTGAACTGGGGACCGAACGATTATGAGCCAAGCTTCAGCCCTGTAATCAACATAGTAACCCTGCCCCGAATCACTCCGAAATCCACCAGTAAAATCACATCACCTGATTATTCGCATGAGTTTACTGACGTCGACGACGAGGTTATGGGATGACTTAGTACGACGACGCCGTCGAGGTTATGGGGGTAAAGTTGGGTGGAAAGACAGGAACCGGACAGGAACATACCGGAAAAATTAAGAAAGATTATTGTATTGAATGTAGCATAAACTATTGATCTTAATTGCTAAAAATTATCTTTGTTTGCAATATATAAAACTGGAGTTGTACAAGTAGATATTTAGTGTTTATTGAGGGAAGTATGAGCTCATCAGGAAAAGAGTTAGAAGAGTATGTTCAAAGCACCTATCGTTTTCTTCTAAATATGAAAGACGAAGGCGTTACAGTAGAAAGAGACATTTATTTAACAGGTAAATCTGGGGCTAAGCATCAGGTAGATGTGTTCTATCAGTTTAAGATTGCTGACATTACCCATAGAGTTGCGATTGAGTGCAAAGACCATTCTCGCCCAGTAGAGAAGGGAAAGGTACAAGAGTTCGCATACAAGCTTCAGGATATTGGGGGGATATCAGGTGTAATGGTTTCTCAAGCGGGGTACCAGTCAGGTGCAGAGTTAATAGCGAAACAAGCGGATATTATACTTAAAACCACAAAAGAATTACCTCCTACACCTTGGTTGATCGCTGAAAGGCTAGAAAGTGTGGCCTTGCCTACAGAAGGATATAGGGGTGAACCTTTTTGGGTCATAATGGAGCATAGTGATGGGAAGGTGAACGGCTCCTATTATGGCACTGAAGAAGATGGGAGGCAGTTTATCCCTCTATTCTTTTCCAAGTATCATGCGCAATTAAATTTCGATGAAGGACACTTAGATAGTAACCGCTGGTGTGTTAGAGGGCTACCTCGTCATGCATTTAGAGCTTTCCTTCTCTTGTTAGAATTGTTTGAACGCCAAAAAGTAGAACCTATGATTTGCTTCAGACCTCCAGGTGATACAACGGAATTAGGCTGGGCTGGATTGGTAACCAACAGAGACTCACTTGTTAAAGAGTACTACTGTGAAGATTTGCCCAGAATATTAAGAAGCTCAAATTAAATGATGATTCAGTAGTAATAAACCATGAATCAAAATTATATTATTAATCTAGAGTAAGCCCTTATGGAACAACACCATAAGGGCTTTTTCGTACCTAAATTGAAGGAATATCCATGAACCCAAAGGTCAATCAAACCAAGAAAGTACCAACAGAAGCTGATGCATCTAAAGCCGCGTCAAAACACAATCCATTTTCTACCATTCTCAAATCAGGGGAAGCAGACAAACTAGGTTCAAAATCTCAAGGGAAAGTCCTTTTCGAGATTGCTCAAAACAGTGAGGATAAACAACTCTACTTCCGAATTGCAGGCCAGACAGGGGGGGCAGGGTTACATTCAAAACAGTGGGTTCCATGCTCTAAGTTATTCGAGGTTATCGAATCTCAGGGTGATAAACCATGGAAAAGTCAGGTCTACAAATCCCTCTATTCTTCTGGTTCCGCTAACAATCAGGGCTTCTGTGCCGCTATCGTTCGTGGTCTAGGTTTAGCTGTTAAAGCTGAGTCTTCTATTTACCTACATGTCGTTTCAGAGAAATATCAAGATAGGAAAAAGGAGCTTCTCGCACTGTCAAAATCAAGGGCTAAATAGTGTGTAAAAACCTTGTCGTCGTCGACGTAATGACGACGCCGTCGATAAACCTACTCATGAACAAGTCGCTAGATAAGCTTCAATATCTCTAACCAAGGCTTGTTTTACCCATGACGGAGATATTACATCGATATCAGGCAGCCAAGATTTGAGGACTGGCATTAATGTGTGAATATCTGATGTCTCAATGCTTATAAGTGTCGAGCCATAACCCAACTCTTTCAGCACTTGAATTGTCATAGGTTGTTCTGACCTCTGGTAATCATCAATTCGACTAGAACCTACCTGTGCGATGACCTCTACAATACCCTGAGTATTCCAGTGTAATTCTTCTCTGATTAGTTTCTCGTTGAAGCTAGGGGAGGGAGTGTAAATATCATCGTGTTGAACTAACTCTGTAATCTCTGCCACTCGAAACGAATATGATTGGTTTCTAAGCATTGAAACCAAATGCCAAATCCCATGTTCGTTAATGAGTTGGTAAGGCTCAATCCGATGATAACGACGACGCTGACACGTTAAGGTCAGAGTGTTTCGTTGATGAATAGCGTTCGCAATGACACGTAACGTTGCCTGAAAGCGACTGGAATCTTCGATAGGTAAATGACGGAACAGAATAGATTGTGTCTTATGGCTTAGTGCCTGAGTCATGACTGCTCTATCTGGAAACAACTTATCTACTCCCATACTTGATAGGGAGTTCAGAGCTAAATGAGCTTTAGGGTTACGATGATCTAATTGCTTTAAGAAGTAATATCCGTCCTCTCTTTCGATAGGTAGAAATGCCAGTCGACTGAAATCTCGAAGTACAGTTCGTTCATGTACTCCAAACTCCTGCTGTAAGTCGATAAGGCTCAGTTTCTCTCCTGAATGTAATCGGGAAAGTATCTGACTCAATCGGTAGGCTAACTTCTCACTCTTATTCATATCACCAATGATGTACTGATTCGCTGACAGGTAGTGTCAGTCATCATTATTTCCCGATAGTCATGAGTAAGTGACCGATTTTGTTATAGGTTTCATAGCCCACGAAACCTAAGCCCTACCGTTATTCCTCAAATTAATTTTATCAACTGACACCACCTGTCAGTCCACACCTTCAAACTAATCAACAAATGCCTTCTTAGAAAGAGGGTATGCAATCTTCAAGGAAAAACAAAAAATGAAAAAATCAATCATCCTGCTAGGTCTAACTTTGCTATTCGCATCTTCAGTATTCGCAGGCGGCACGTTCGGTGGTAATCCGGGCGATATCTCAAAAATGAAAGAGCTGCTAGAGCCTCAATGGAATGGCAAGGCAGGTATTCAGAATACAGCGTCTTACGGTGTCATCGTGCAATGGAAAGCGGATGTCTGTGGAACCATGAATGGTCATGTCACTGATACGGCGAAATGCGGCCCAGATACCCAGAAAGGTAAAGCACAATAAATTTTGTTGCGGAGCTTGGCTCACGATGCCTCAGTTTCGAAATTGGAACTCTCTAGGCTGAGGTATCAATGAGCTCCGCAACACTCAATCAACCAACAAGAAGGAGCCTTTACATGGCGATTAAATCAATAACAACACTCGTTACAACCTGTCCTGCATGTGGTGAACGTGCATATGATGATGGTAGTTGTCAGGTGTGTGGTCACTCTCACTAAAGCGGCATTAACAAAAAAATCTAAAGGGTCATGTTCTTCATTGAGCATGGCCCTTTTTCGTATCTACATAAAGAGGTAGGGAAGTATGCAAAGTAAAACATTCTCACAATCATCATCCCAATCCAAAAAGAACACAGGTATTCGTGGGGCTCAAGTCGGTGCTGCGATTGGTGCTAGATATGGTCCATATGGAGTACTAATCGGAGGTATCGCTGGTTTCGTCATTGGTGTCGTCGCAGACGAAGTTATTGATGATTGACGGATAAGCTAGGTGAGCAGGGGATAACCTCTGCTTTTTTTGTTGTCGTCGACGTCGGCTCACAATACGTCGACGACGATAAATTATTGCTTTATCGAATAATTCCAGTTTGTACAATGCACCCTACGTCAATGAATCAGAGTGAGGTGTACTGATGGCAGAATATTTTAAGATTGCTGAAGACGATCCAGACCTAGATGCTTTTGAGAGGTTAATTTCTGATTACCACCCTTGGTACAGGAGCTTTAAGAATAAAGCTGAAAATAGACCAAGCTACAAATATAAGGATTTTTCATACGAGGCATTCGAGCAAGGACCTTTTCCGGGCAACGATGATCCTTATTGTCCGTTCGCATTTAGTTTTTTTAATGATGCTCACGTTCACAACTACTTATTGGATTGTCATTTTTTTCTTGAAAAGCCTTATGGAAGAAAAGCAGAACATAGCGTTCAGCAGTTAAAAGGCAGTCTCGAAGAATTAGTCAAAAACTCGGATTCCGTATTTGCCAAAGATTTAAATGGTATAGTTATTTTGTGTTGCACCATTTGGTCAGGTCTGATTAGAGATTATATAGTTGAAAAGAAAACGTATATCGATTCGGAACTGATGGATTATATTGTTGAGCAATCTACAAATGTCTGCAACTTTCTCATAGATTTATCAACATCAGAAGCGATGGATGTTGGGGTGCTCAAGACTTTAAGCCCTGAGGGGCGATATGGGTTACTAGCTAAGTACGTTCTTCAGGAGTATATGCAGTGTTTCCGTACCCATGTAAAAAAACATACGATTTTCTGGAAGAAAGAAACTGCTCGAGTAGCTAAGGCTTCCAAAGTAATTCAAGGTAGAAAAGTAGTTGTGGATAAAGGCTTTAGAAAGAAGTACCCAAAATACATACATGTGGTACTTGCGCATCAGCTCGTCCAGCACTTGAAAGATTCGCCTCAAGTACCTTCCTCTCCGACAGATTTCATCTTCAAAGAGATCAGCAAAAATAAATTCGCTAAATCACGAGATCTTAGAGCTCAATACCGTTGGTTGTTTATTAAAGCATGGCTGTACTCTTATCTTAGAAAGTACAACTTAACGTTATCGGAAGTAGCAGAGCAGATATCGTGGGACGATGATTTTTTCTATATGTCTGACATGCCAAATCTGGCTGATTTCGAAAAACAAGTATACAAAGACGAAATACAACAAGCTCGATTCCTAGACCTCAAGAACAACCTTTCTGCATGGCAGAACGATAAGTCCGAAGATGGTTATATCTACAGTCAAATCCTAGCAAGCAGTAAGAACCAAGCTTAGCAATAACCTCATCCCTTCCACTCTAGGAGAAGCAGTCATGCTTCTCCTTTTTTTTTGTCTCAACAAACCTGAGCGCATATGACAGATACCGATATCGACTTGCTGTTTAATGCAAACCAACGAGACGAAACGCCTTCTCGATGCTCTTTAACAATTTGGATAGTAACGCTCTAAGCTTTGTGACTCTTTAGTTTTGGCTGATTCGGTAACCTAATGAACAGCTTCATGCTGTTCATTGTGATGCTGAATCAAGCAGCATCAATTTCGATTGATAACTAAGGAGAAATGATATGAGTCTATTTAATAATTTAGCAAAGCAAGCGGAAAAAGTAGCGAACTTTAAAGCGGAAATACCAAGCAATGCATTGTCGAACATGATGCCCTCAGATGGTGTGCCATTTATGACTAAGTTTGAAGTGCAGAAACTACTTACAGTTGAGCGATACGATGACGAGACAGGATTTAAATTTACATATTATGTAGATGCAGATGTCGCGGAATCTTTGCCGAAAAAAGAAGTCTCTCAAAAGGTACTTCATGTTCTACAAACGACTAAAAACGATATTCGCTTTGTTCTACTGAGTGGCAATCCTTCTAACTCATGGAACCGCAGCAAACTAGATGCGGTGAAGGTGAGTGATGAAGGCAAGGTTATCTCGGTAAAACGTAACAAAGAAGCTAGTGTTTATAGCTATTCGATTGAGCATGATATCGCTCCATTTGACATCGATATGTCTCTTGTGGAGAAAGCTTTTGATGAGACGTTTGGAGGTGACTTTTATATTGATTCTTTGGAGCATCCAATCGCTCAAGCTATGTTGGAAAATCAAGGTGAATTGGTTGACGTCGACGGCGGTGATACCGAAAGCAATCAGGTGGATACCGACGCCGACGACAAGAGACCGTATGACCCTTCTGAGTATGGCATCTTTTCTAATGACCCTGAGCCACTTGAGGAGCTTGAAGAGATTGATGAGTTAGAAGACGTTGAGATTGAAGACAGTATCGACTTTGATGACTTGGATTTCGATGAGATTGCAGCTTGAATTGCAATAGCACGCTATGGTCTTAAGCCTCAAACCTATGCGCTGAATAAACAGCTGATTGTTCACTCAGTGCAGGGTTGGCTTCCTAAGCCCGTAGCTCTACAAGTTAAAGGTGTATCGAGTTTGCCTCCTTTGGATGTTCAACGCCGAATTACTCGGCATATAGAACATCTAAAAGGTAGGGAAGCGATTCGAATCAACCATGCTGCAATGCTCAAGCGAATTGGTTCGTACTCCAAGAAAAAGTCGGGTACGAGCCACTTCGTGGCAAAGCAGTATCAAGGTATTGTTGAGGTTCTGAGGACTGATACGGAAGGATATTGGTATTGTCCTGTCGTATCTGCTTTTCACACTAAAACTGGTCGTGATCACGTACTTGGTTCATCTCTGAGTCAGGTGCCTAAGCAGTATTGGAAGTCAGTCCTCAATCCGCCCCAAGGTAGCGTCTATGTTCTCCTTGACTACAAGCAACAAGAACCAATGATTGCCGCGCATTTTGCAGGCTGTCAGCCACTCTTGAGCTGGTATGAACAAGGAGAAGATATTTACCAGAAACTCATTCAGTTTACTGGTATTCAGCTTAGCCGTGAACAATGTAAGCAACTGCTTATTGGTCGTTTATATGGCATTGGTCATCGTGCATTAGCTGAAAAGATAGGTGTTTCACGTCGTCGAGTTAAGGTGTTGTTGGTTGAGCTATCAAAGCTCATTTGGCCAATAGATCAATATCTTGACCAATCCGCTGATGCTATTCGGCATTGTGGTATCGCTCGGTCTCTAGACTGGCAATATGCCGTTTCAGATTTAGACCAACGTCTTTCCCTTCGCAACTGGAAGATTCAAGCAGCAGGTGCCGACATACTTCGTCGCGCATGCCAAAGGCTTGATGAAGCCAATATTCCGCTTCTTCTTACCAATCACGATTCGTTTTTGGTGAGGCTAGAACAAGAGCAATTTGAAGACCAGAGAGATAAGGCTGTGAACGCATTACGATGCGCCGTCGCCGATGTTCTTGATGGTTTTAGTTTGAATGTGTCAGTTGATCTGACACAGCATGCCCAAGAAAAATAGATCTATAGGAGATTTCACAATGGCAGAGAAAAATGTAGTCGCAGGGTTTTTAGAGCAGTTTACCCCTAGTGTAGTAAAGCAAGATGAGTCACGTACTCCATACTTGATTGAACATACGGGGGAGTCAAAGCAAGCTATTCCGCTTGAGTCGGATAGAGGTGAGCAAATGCTTCGTAAGTTCGCTAAGCGTGTTGAGCTGAGATTAGTTGGAAAGTCTGTGAAAGAGGCGTTTGAAGAGGTTAAAGCTATCGCGTGGGAGCATGAGCAGCCATTGATTAAGCCTCAGATTCGCTATGGTATGGCACCTTCCTCCGATACTGTAACAATTGACCTCTCTAATGGTCAGATTGTTCAGCTCAGTGCTCAAGGTGTTGATGTGTTGGATAGCATGCCAGCCAGCAACGAAGAGTTGTACTTTCAGAGATCAAGTTTTCAGTTGCCAATGGTGACGCCAAAGCTACCTTGTGTTGATATGAAATCAGCTCTGAAGAAGCTTAGAGATTTCATTAACACTGATCAGGACACCTTTCTTTTGTTAGTCGCGTATATGACCTACTTGATGGCGCATCCTAAGGTAAAAGGTGTTCCTTATCCTATTCTGATGATCCAAGGTGAGAAAGGTACAGGTAAGAGCTTCTTCTGTAACAACGTGCTTCGTGGTCTGTTAGACCCAAGTGCTGTTTCAGCAATGGCTTTTCCGAAGCAAAGCGATTTTGTATTGACCATCAACGGTATGTCTTTGGTTGTTATTGATAATCTTCGAAGCTTAACCAAGCGACAAAGTGATCTACTTTGTACTGTAGCGACTAAGGGCACAATGACGAAGCGAACGTTGTATAAGACAGCAGAAGTGACGATGTTTGAGCTACACAGTCCACTAGTACTAAACGGTATCCATGACTTTGTTAAGGAATCGGACTTAGCTTCGCGCTGTCTTCGTGTCAATTTGGAGCCAATGAAGAAAGGTAATCGACGTCCAGAGCAAGAGCTTAAAGCTGATTTAGAAGCATCTATGCCAGAGATATTTGGTGCCTTACTCACCCTTGCATCTCAAGCATTGGCAATATTGCCAGATGTTGAAGTTATACATGAGGCTCGCATGATGGATTATGCCAAGTGGATAGGTGCGCTAGAACGTGTCTGGAAGTTGCCAGAGGGTAAACTGCAAAAGGTGTATGAGAAGAATGTTGAGTCTTTAATGGCATCGGGTATGGTCGATGATAGCTTAACCATAGCCCTTACTAGCATGGTGAAAAAGCTAGGCGGTAAGGCATGGAAAGGTAAGCCATCCCAACTGCTTAGCAAGCTACAAGAGCATGAGGACAGTCAGTATCTTCCTAAAGGAGCAGCTGCACTATCAGCTAAGATTAAGGGTCAAGAATCAAGCTTGAATGCCAATGGCATCTACTTCAAGTTTGGTCGAGCGGCAGAGCGTTACATAATGGTTTCAGATAAGCCATTAATTTAATTATCATATCCGGTATCGGTGGCATTGGTCACTGGTACCGGATTTTTTTTTGCTTTCTAGTGGCGGCGTTGACGGTTGGTGGTGTACGTCGACGACAATAGCTTTATGTTTTCTATTTTTTGCATACTTAAAGGAGTGTCACACATTGATTGGGTGTGTGGTTGTATATTGGTTTTTTAATCAATATAGAGGTAACTATGGCAAGATATTATGTTAATAAAAATCAGCAAGCTAATGGCGATCATGAGGTTCATAAACTCGGTTGTTCTCGTATGCCATTGGAGCACAATAGGCATTATTTGGGTGACTTTGCTTCGTGCAGTCCTGCAGTACAAGCTGCTAAAAAGGTTTACTTTAAATCGAATGGTTGTTTTTACTGTTCGAACTCATGCCATACGAGTTAGGGAGGAAGTGTTATGTCTTTAAAGCCAGGTGAAAGCACTGGAAAAGATGGTGGTATTTATAGAGAGGTTGGCCCTAGGGGAGGGCAGACAAATAACTATGCGACAATTGCTGACAATAAAGCCGCTCCACCGACAACAAAGTCTGGAAATAAGTGGGAGAAAGTAAAGAGAACGCCAGATAGTAAGAGGTAGTGAGATAGGGACCTTCGACGGTCCCTTTTCTATTCTTGGGTGTATCTTCCGCGCCCTGCTTTAACTAAATAAATATCTCGTTGGTACCGATAACACATCCATATAGCATGAACGAATAAAATTAGCTGAATCCAAGGTACAGCTGGTGAGGATGAGAAAACTGATGCGCAAAAGTAGACTACAAAGTTGAACAACATTAAAGATAAAAGCTTTAATGTTCTATAGTTTACTCTCAGAGTGTCAACTCTACGTCCATTAGAAGCATCTGACATTCCGCTCAATATAGATATATATACCATTCCACTTGCTAGTGACCAATCTCCAGATTGAAATAGTCCGGGCCATAGTTGTGTCCATGACATGATTGGTGACTGGAACATCACCAGTACTTTGATTGCTACCATCAGCCCAAGGGGTAATAACGTATACAATACATTTGTTCTAGCAAAAATCTCTTCGTCATTGAGACCTTTACTCCTGATGTTTTTAGTCATCTAGAAGCCTATTTTGATACTGAGTAGCCCAATATGGGTCATAGACTTTGTGGATTTTTGCGTTTTTTACTTTTGTGTCTTTCCCATGTCGCCAGACTTCATATTGAGAGTGTACTTTCATAGATATCAGCCATTGGAATTTGGTTTGATATTCATCTATAAACGTTTTATCTAAAATAGGAGCCTCATATACCAAGCCAGTTTGTGAGTTTCGAACTAGCCACTTATCATCACCTTCTTGAACTGGCTTAATGATAAGAACAGTTTCCTTTCCATTGTGATCAAAGGTTTTGCAGTTAAAGATAGCGCCAACACTCTTTGATACTTTGAAGTCGCTATCAACAGATATTTGAGGACCAAAATGGTCATCATTTTGTGCGGTTATAGAGAACTTTTCTCCAGACTTTCTCTTACTATTACCACTAGACATTTTTTTTGCAGCTTCAGCAATATCTACGTCTGTAATGGCTTGTAGTTTGCCTGAAAAAAAGTCGTCTGCTATATCTCTTTTGATTTGATTATCATTGATTGCTTGTTGGAAACTCTCATCTCTATGCCATTCCGTTCGAAATTTATCGTTTTGGCGCTCTTCTACACTTCTGTAATATGAAGCTGAGTCACCGTCAGATTCCCCGCTAAACTCATCAAGTAATCCGGTAGAACTGTTGGCTAAGAAAGATTTACAAAAGCTAGTCAGTGTATTTTTTATACTGCCCTCTTCAAGTGAATGAAGTTTTAATCCATCATAACCATCAATATTTAAGTTTCGCACAATAGCTTTTTCAACTATTTCATATGCTTCTACATAGTCCGCCATTGCCCTGAAAACATTCGACAGGTCTGTGCGTGATTTTTTATAGTCGTAATAAAACTCAATCGTCGTTATATCGTTCATTGTGATATTTTTCATAGTAGGAGATGTGCTCATTATTTCAGTAACTTATCTTCTTAGTCAAAGATATGCATAGTATATTGATATGTAGAGTTTCCTTTTTATATATAGGTCCTGTCTTTCCCCCCAACTTTACCCCCATAACCTCGTCGGCGTCGTCGTACTAAATTCCCCCCATCATCCTCATCAACCCCGTCGTCGACGTCAGAGAATTCATGCTGATAATCAGGTGATGTGATTTTGCTGGTGGATTTCAGAGTGATTCGGGGCAGGGTTACTATGTTGGTTACAGGGCTGAAGCTTGGCTCATAATCGTTCGGTCCCCAGTTCAAATCTGGGAGGGGCCACCAAATTCCGATAAGGCTCATGAAGAAATTCATGGGCCTTTATCTTTTCTAGTCCTTTCCATATCCGGTCTTCGATTACTCCCTGTAAGCACGATTCCATTAGCGCCAGTGAAACACACCACCTAATCACCACAGAACCCGTAAATCTATCTCAGGCTGATATCGACCATCAGAAACCTCTCTCATCTGTACGACACGATTCTGCGCTAGATACATGCCACTCAACACCAGAACAGAACCCCAGAAAAACTTCCCGACTAAACCAACAAAAATATAACCAACATTCCGTTCCATTAGGTTCAGTAATTTATATAGATATAAATGAGATACCTAAATGGAGTTCTAGCTGAGATCAGTCAGGAGACTCAGCACCGAAGATTAGAACCAGATGACTGTTGAACAATGATGACCAATTACCCTCCGTGGTAATTGGTCTGATATCTCTTAAGTGATTTAGGTTAGTAGTCAGCAGCAGTGAGCCTCAGAGCTAGAAACGAATGCTAATCACTGGGCTGGTATTCATACTGAAATCGGTAATCTCAACGCTAGGAGTGGTTCTAGGGTGAATCTCGTATGCGTGAGGGTGAGAAGTTGGGTTAGTCGAATAGGATGTGAATCTAGCGGGATAATGTCAGCAGGGTTGGTAGGGATGTCGGGGTTGGAAGAGCTAACAGGGTTACTGGGGTTGGTTCTGAAATAACTAATGAATCCGTTCGGTAATTTCCCAACCCTATCAACCCTAGAATTGACTCGAAAGACCGGACTAGGACCGGACCGACGACGCCGTCAACAAAACCTAGGGAAAGTAATTACTGAAGAAATTAGGTAGAACAAGGGCTAGAGAGAGATTACAGGGCCAGTCTAGAGAGACCGACCCAGCGACTTAGGATTTTAGGTTTAGTTGGGGGGTTAGTTAAAGTTAATCAAAATATGTTTGCTCACAACGTTCTGTTAACTCGCTCCTCATCCTACCGTCAAATATATCATTTTCTTTCTCAACAAGACCTAAGTCTCTTAGCTTGCTTGTTCGTTTTCCTACCAATTGATGTGTCGTGTCAATAAGAAGAGCAATCTCGCCAGCTCGCATTTTCTTACCTTCTTCATTTAATACACTAACTATCTCTAATTCTATAGGCTCAAGCATTATTGTTTTATCGAGCTTTTCAAATTCTTCTTTGAAGTCATCAGCTAAGCTAACAATCGCACAAGTTCCTTCGTTACATTCAGGGCACTTCCACTTATACAACTTCAAACTCGCTTCTAATTCCATAGGGTGGCAAGTTAAACATGTACCACATCTTATAGTTTGATTTTGAGCTAAAAACTCTCTAGTTGCGCGAGTAAATTCAAAACAACGCTGTTGGAAGTAATGTCTAAAGGGACGCCCCTCTGGATACCCCCAGGCCATTCTTTCACTCTCACATAAACCTAAAAAGAAAGTGTATGCTACGACATCTTTTCCATTTTTATCTCGCATCTTTTTATACCGAGAAACGAAAAAATTTGATTCCAAGGAGGATAGAATATCTTCAAGCTCTGGTGTTACTGTGAAATGGCTTGTAGGTGGTGTACCTGAAATATTTTTAAAATAGCCGCCCCCAACTTCCCCTGAGATTATTTTTTTTCGTACGTCTTTAGCTTCATTAATTAAGCAACGTAATAATTCTTGTTGATTATGGCGATCGAGTTTGTTTTCGAACGGTTCTAGTGCATACCTATTTAATCGATCAAAGTACTTATCTATTGTACTCTCGTAGTATTTTCGAGAGGCCAATCGGATAGAAGCTTGTGTTATCTTAAGCCCTTTAGATACTCGATCTAAAAATAAAGTGTGAAGCAGGTGACCCATTATCCTGGGTACATTAAAAGAAGCCCTAAACATTAACTTCATAACCTCATCTTTAGATGATTCGCTAGGCATATCAAAGTAATCGGCTAGTGAGCAACCAAACGCTTTAAAGCGTGTATCTAACAGCCGTTCCGCATAGTGTGCAGCAGAACGTTCCATTTCTTGAACTTCGTTTGATTCGTATAAATCAGAGAAATCTAAGCTGATCGTATCCGTTTTGCTAGGATCTATCTTACCGTAATACACACGACCGGGATAACCAGCAACTTTTAGTTTAACCGCCTCATTACTGGAATTATTTAGGGGAGCTAAAATTACATCAACAAATAGTCGTTGGTCTACAAAGTTTAATTCTGAGAAGTCGTCGAAAAAAACAACAGTACGAATTAAGCCAGCCTCCTTATTTAGAGTCTGAATTTCTTCGATTATTTCAGAGAACGGGAAAGATTTTAAAACGACATCAGAATATTCGTTATAAATTTCCGAGTCATCTAATGTTTTATCAAAGTCAGAGTAAGAGCCGCTACTTTCCAGACTCAAAGAAATGTCATTTTTACCCCCAGAGCCACCCAACTGTAACTTTCCACCCAAATTGGAAGACTGCTCCTCTTGTTTTTTTATTTTTATCTGTCGAGTGATTTTTTGAAGGATCGGGATTTCGTGGCTTTCTAATTCTGTATTGGATACCCGAGATCTTAAAGTATTTAGACTTTTCTTTAATTCGTCGTATTGCTTTCGTATGCCTTTCCATCGATCCCAAAGAGACAGTGTGTCGCAGTTTTCACCTATTTCTTTTAGTAATTCTGAAACGATGCTCCCCAGCATAGACTTACGAAGGAGGTGTGCTTTGTAAGCGGTTTTTGATATTCCATATTCTTCATAACTTATAGCGTTAGCTACATCAGAATCCAGTATGTCGCATACTGTTTTCACGTCGACATATATAGAAATAATCTCTCTCTTACTACGAAATAAAGATTGTGCTTTAGCAAATACTGTACTTTTACCTGTTCCTTTTCTTCCCAATAAAAATGTAGTGTTACTTGATATCACAGATTTTAAGACAGCATCCCCATGTAAAGCATCAACATACAGCTCATCAAGAGGCTTCGCCCCTAAGTCAGACTCAAAGTCTTTTAATTCTGCTCGTCGGTATTGTCGGAGTGATTCTGCTATACGGGAGAACTTATCTAAATCCATTTTTTAGCTACCATTCATTGAAGGTTAAGATATGTATGTTTTCTCATATTAGTCCCTAGGCATCAACTACTTAATTAGTGTTTCTCTAATCAGTAGAATGCCCGTTTTTATGCGGGCATAACTAAAGAGATCCTAACTACTCACATCCCCAACCAACTCGGACACATTAGCACTTACCTCTCTCAACCTTGAGCTAGCCAAGTGTGCATACCTAGTCGAAGTTTGAGGGCTCTGGTGCCCAAGTAAATGCTGAACATCATAGAGCGTGGCGTTACCACTGTTTATAAGAATCGAGGCAAAACTATGCCTGAGATCATGAATACGGAAATCATCATAGATCCCTGTTGCTTTCTTGATTCGAGCGAATGCCTTCTTTGGATGTGCGATAGGTCTTCCGGGTGCATCTCCGGCAAAGATATAGGGGTTCTTACGTATCTGAAATCGTCGTTGGTCATGTATAACCTCCTTAGCTAAATTATTGAGTAAAACCGTCCTTGATAACCCCGATTTTGTGTGGGGAAGAAATAGGCTCCAATTGCCGTCGTCGTCGACGGTAAGACAGTCCCACTTAGAGCTAGTAATTTCACCTATGCGCATCCCAGTAAGCAGGGCGAATTTTAAGGCATTGCCTTGGGTGCGATTAGGTTCCTCGTTACATGCCTTGATGAAGGATGAAACCTCTTTGCGGTTCAGGAATCTATTTCTTAAATTATTCTCCTTGAGCTTCCTTATGTACTGCCCCGGATTGCTATCTACATACCCCCATTCCATGGCTAATCTGAACATTCTAAGAACTAGGGAACGCAATCTGTTCACCGTGGATGGTTTCCTTGTTTCTAAAACTCCATCGAGTAGCTTTTGAATGTCTTGTTGGCTGATATCGGTGATGCTTTTCTTGCCCCATTTAGGGTAGAAATGAAGCTTTAAGTTACCTACATCATTCTTAGCGGTAAGTTTGTTCATACGGGCATAGGGCAGGTAATGCAGCTCCGCAAATTCTTGAAACGTGAGCACATTGGATTTTTCATCCCTCATTGCCTTAGGGTCATTTCCCAGTGCTATTTCTCGCTTGTAGTCATTGGCTATCTGTCTAGCAGTGTTGATATCTAGCGCAGGGTATTCACCTAGTTGAATTGATTTTTTCTTACCAAAATAGGTGTACCTGAATAGGAACCTACGCCTCCCTTGCCTGTTGATAATTATTTTCAGGCCGCTACAGAGCTCATCCGTATACTCGGTTTCTTTGCTTCGACTTGTCGACGGCGTCGGCGGTAGTGAATCAAGTTGGCGTTTATTAAATTTGAATTTACGTGATTGCACCAGTCCCCCTTACTCATCTGAGATTGAGAAATATAGATGTAATTCAGTGCGGAGTGTCTTCGGAATCAGCAGGTAGATACCCTTGCCGTTATCCTCGACAATGCTTAGGGATATAGAAGCTCCGTAATCTAGATCATCTTCGAATTCGGTATAGGTTAGAGCTCGTTTCAGTAGTTCGATATCGTCGTCGACGACACTGTTTAGGTCAGTAATTGAGGTGAGGAACCAGAGTTCACATTGCAGTTCATCCCATGCCTGCTGGGTTTCTGTTTCATCGTGGAATGGTTCGGTGAGTATGGATTTGACTTGTTCTTGTAAGGTGGTGGTGATTGGTAGGGTTGTGATTTGTTTAAGATTAGCTAGCTTAATCATATTGAACTCCATGATTATCAGTATCATAGTGTTAATATGTGTTTAATTTTATACATGATTCAGGAGTGCAAGGGCTACTATGGATATGGCGGAGTTTTTCAGACAATACTTAGCTGAGTTGTCGGGGCAGTTAAAAGCATCAAACTTGTATCTAACAATCTTTGCTGCTCTGTTAGGCGCAGTTGTCGGTGTACTTCTTACAGTCTTAATATCTACTTTCTCCGGGTTCTTAAGGAAGTTGAGCTATAACAAGTCGACTAGAATACAGCTACATCAGCTAACCAAGTCTAATATTATGCGGTGCCAAGTTAATATAGGTATTCTTCAGAATGAAATTACTGGTTTATCTTCCCAAGGAAAATTCACTTTAAATGGCCTAGCTTTGCTTCAAGACTACGAACATACGTTACTTTACGCACCTGCCCATTTTAGACCGACAGAACTCTTTTTAATCCGCATGCAAATTACAGCCTTGAACTCTCATCATGCACAACTAACTGCAATGTTAGAACAAAGAGCCAGACTCGATATAGAAATTAGAAAAGCGCCGTCAGGTCAACAAGAGATGGAGTTAACAGGATTAAGGCTTGAATATGATCAACACCTTAATAAGAGGTTCTCGGATATACGGGAGTTCTCGGAAGCACTGAGAGACTATCTTGATCTTGGAAGCTTCAAGAGATTTTTCACTAACTTTATCCCTTTAAAAATAGTTCAAAATAAATCAATGGAAGCAGCTACAGAGCCTCTACGCTACCAACCCCCACATCCCCCCAACTAAACCTAAAATCCTAAGTCGCTGGGTCGGTCACTCTAGACTGGCCCTGTAATCTCTCTCTAGCCCTTGCTCTACCTAACTTCTTCAGTAATTATTTTCCCTAGGTTTTGTTGACGGCGTCGTCGGTCCGGTCCTAGTCCGGTCTTTCACCTTGATTTTAGGTCTATTGCCGCCGTCGTCGACGGGATTCCCACGCTAGATTTCCATCTGATTCCCTCAACCCATGCGATACCCCAAGTTCTCCCCCTAACGCATACGAGATTCGCCCTAGAACCACTCCTATCCTTGAGATTACCGATTCCAGTATGAATACCAGTCCAGTGATTAGCATTCGTTTCTCGCTCTGAGGCTCACTGCTGCTGACTACTAACCTAAATCACTTAAGAGATATCAGACCAATTACCACGGAGGGTAATTGGTCATCATTGTTCAACAGTCATCTGGTTCTAATCTTCGGTGCTGAGTCTCCTGACTGATCTCAGCTAGAACTCCATCTAAGTATCTCATTTATATCTATATAAATTACTGAACCTAATGGAACGGAATGTTGGTTATATTTTTGTTGGCTTAGTCGGGAAGTTTTTCTGGGGTTCTACTCTGGTGTTGAGTGGTATGTATCTAGCGCAGAGTCGTGCCGTACAGATGAGAGAGGTTACTGATGGTCGACATCAGTCTGAGGTAGATTTATGGGTTCTGTGGTGATTAGGTGGAGTGTTTCACTGGCGCTAATGGAATCGTGCTTACAGGAAGTAATCGAAGACCGGATATGGAAAGGACTAGAAAAGATAAAGGCCCATGAATTTCTTCATGAGCCTTATCGAAATTTGGTGGCCCCTCCCAGATTTGAACTGGGGACCGAACGATTATGAGTCGTGCGCTCTAACCACTGAGCTAAGGGGCCGTAGGGCATAGATTATAGGGGAACCAATCAATGGTGTCTAGACACTATGGGGGGCAATTCCGCTTACATCTTAGCCACTTAAATCACGTAGGCACAAAAAAGGTGAGCCAACGCTCACCTTTTCTATTTTATGCTTAAAAGCTAACCACACTAAAGCGTGTAATTACTCGTCTAGGAAGCTACGCAGAGTTTCTGAGCGGCTTGGGTGACGAAGTTTACGTAGTGCTTTTGCTTCGATCTGACGGATACGTTCACGAGTTACGTCAAATTGTTTACCAACCTCTTCAAGAGTGTGGTCAGTATTCATGTCGATACCGAAACGCATACGCAGTACTTTCGCTTCACGAGGAGTTAGGCCTGCAAGAACGTCTTTAGTTGCGCCGCGTAGGCTTGTTGCCGTAGCAGAGTCTAAAGGTAGTTCTAGCGTTGTATCCTCGATGAAATCACCTAGATGCGAATCTTCGTCGTCACCGATTGGTGTCTCCATTGAGATAGGCTCTTTAGCGATTTTCAGTACTTTGCGGATCTTGTCTTCAGGCATTTGCATGCGCTCAGCCAACTCTTCCGGAAGCGGTTCACGACCCATCTCTTGTAGCATTTGACGAGAGATACGGTTTAATTTGTTGATCGTTTCGATCATGTGAACCGGGATACGGATAGTACGAGCTTGGTCGGCAATCGAACGAGTGATTGCTTGACGGATCCACCACGTAGCATAAGTAGAGAACTTGTAACCACGACGGTATTCAAACTTATCTACCGCTTTCATCAGACCGATGTTACCTTCTTGGATTAGATCCAGGAATTGTAGACCACGGTTTGTGTACTTCTTAGCAATCGAGATTACTAGACGTAAGTTCGCTTCAACCATCTCTTTCTTCGCACGACGAGCTTTCGCTTCACCGATAGACATACGACGGCTGATATCTTTGATGCTTTGAACAGTAAGAGACGTTTCACGTTCGATGATATCCAGCTTTTGGATAGAGCGACGGATGTCGTGTTCGTTACGTTTGATCTTTTCTGCGTATGGCTTGTCTGAAGCAAGAACTTCGTCCAACCATGCTTCGCTAGATTCATTGCCAGTAAATAGAGCAATGAAAGATTTCTTCGGCATTTTTCCGTACTCAACCGTTTGACGCATGATTAGGCGTTCTTGAGTACGTACGCGATCCATCGAAGTACGCAGTTCGTTTACTAGGTAATCAAACTGTTTTGGCGTCAGACGGAATTCTTTGAATACGTCTTGCATCATTGTTGTTGCAAGCGTTGCTTTCGGGCTTTCGTGGCCGTATTCATTGATTGCTAGTTGACGGTTTTGGTAGCTAGTGCGAAGCGCTGTGAATTTCTCAAGAGCAAGCTCAGGATCAATACCTGTATCTTCCTCTTCTTCTTCCTCGTCGTCTTCTGCTTCTTCTTTGTCTTCGTCTTCTAGATCAGTTTTAGCAAGTTCTGAACCGATGTGAGTCGCCGTTGGCGCAGCTGTGCCATCGTCGTCTGGGTCAACAAAGCCATTGATTAGATCTGTTAAACGAATCTCTTCAGCGAGTACGCGGTCAAACTGTTCCAAGATGTATGGAATAGTGCCTGGGTACTCAGCAACAGATAATTGAACGGTATTGATACCATCTTCAATACGCTTCGCAATGTCGATTTCGCCTTCACGAGTCAGTAGTTCAACTGTACCCATTTCACGCATGTACATACGAACTGGGTCAGTTGTACGGCCAATCTCGCTTTCTACGCTTGAAAGCGCAGCAGCAGCAGCTTCAGCTGCATCTTCATCTATATTGGCATCGTCATCATTAAGAGCTAGATCATCAGCGTCAGGTGCAGTTTCTACTACCTTGATACCCATGTCATTGATCATTTGAATGATGTCTTCTACCTGTTCAGAATCCACGATTTCTGCAGGTAGGTGGTCGTTTACTTCGGCGTAGGTCAGATAGCCTTGTTCCTTGCCTTTAATAACAAGTAATTTAAGCTGTGACTGCGGATTTTGATCCATAGATGATATCCAACTTCAGGTCTGGTGAAGGACGTTGCATTCTCAAATGCAAACCAATTATGTTAACAAATTTATTAAATGCTGACTAATCAAACAGGGTTACGCTTTTAGATCTAGCATTAAAGCTAGTAGCTCCCTTTTTTCTTCGGCTGATAAACCGACACTTCTTGCTTTGGCCTGCAGGTTTTCAATTTGTTTTTCAACGCACTGGGCAAGGATATTGTCCAATGAGTCTAAAAATATGTCTTCTTGGTTGTCTTCGTCGAGGGGGATTTCCCAGCTCGCGAGACGAGACAGAAGTGCCTCATGTTTGTTCTCTCGCCAATGTTCTAATAATTGGCCTGTGCTGATATGGGGGTTCACTCGGCAGATATCAAGTACTTCGACGAATAAACTTAGTCCTGGCAACTGTAAGCCTTTGACACTTGATAAATCCGGTACCATATCAGCATAGCTCGGATTCTGGATAAGCAAAGCGATAACTTCACGCATTGGAGTGCGCTTGAGCTCTTTATGCGGTTGAGGTGTCGGGTTCTTCGTGTGAACGCGAGCACGTCTTAATTGGTTATCAAATCCAGTTCTTTCATCGAGCAATTTTTCGAGCAATTCTTGGAAGTAACTGTCAGGGATTTTATTAATCAAGGCGCTAGCGTGTGCACGCAGTGCCGATTTCCCTTCTGTTGTTCCTAAGTTTAGTTTATGCAGCTCGATGAGGTTATCAAACAAGTAAGTCGAGAGCGGAGTCGCATTTTGTACCAGTTGTTCAAAAGCGTCTTTACCGTGCTCTCTTATATAGCTGTCAGGGTCTTCGCCGTCAGGCAAAAATAGGAACTTCAGCGTATTACCTGTTTTTAGAAACTCTAATGCGTTTTCTAGTGCGCGCCATGCTGCTTCTTTACCTGCTCTATCACCGTCGTAGCAACAAACCACAGTATTGGTCTGGCGGAACAACATCTGAACGTGATCCCCCGTTGTTGAGGTACCCAGTGATGCTACTGAGTAATCAACACCGTATTGCGCGAGTGCGACAACATCCATATAACCTTCAACCACAAGTACTTGAGGCGGTTCACGGTATGCTTGTAACACTTCATAAAGGCCGTAAAGCTCTTTACCTTTATGGAAGATCGGCGTTTCTGGCGAGTTCAGATACTTTGGCGTGCCGTCTTCTAAAACACGACCACCAAACCCGATCACACGGCCACGACGGTCACGAATCGGGAACATCACGCGTCCACGGAATCGATCGTATCGGTTGCCTTTATCGTTTTCTATCAACATGCCGCCAGTAACGAGCATGTCTTGGGCTTCTTTTTGTTGTCCAAAGTTCTTACGAACCAAGTCCCATTCATCGGCCACATAGCCAATGCCAAACTTCTGTACGATTTCACCAGATAGTCCACGATTCTTTAGGTAATCGATCGCAGGCTTGTTCGCTGATATTTTTAGTTGAGAGCGGTAAAAGTTACTGATGCCACCCATCAAATCGTAGAGATTACGTTTTTGTTCACTGTTAGCCCTTGGCGTTGTGGATATTTCACCACTGCGTTGTTCTCTAGGAACATCAAGGCCTAAAAATGAGGCCAGCTCTTCTATCGCTTCAACAAAATCGAGACGTTCGAACTCCATAATGAAGTCGATAGCATTGCCGTGTACGCCACAACCGAAGCAGTGATAAAACTGTTTTTCTTGGCTTACGCTGAAAGAAGGGGTCTTTTCGTTGTGAAATGGGCAACAAGCACCATAGTTTTTGCCTTTTTTCTTAAGTTTCACGCGTGCGTCCACAATATCGACAATGTCGAGACGCGCTAGGAGGTCATCGATGAAACTACGCGGGATGTGTCCTGCCATAAAACCTTAGAAAAATGCACTAACTGAGAGTGTGGATAATAATAGTTTGAATAGGTTATAGATACAAACAAGCCGTGCGTTCCGAAGGATTGCACGGCTTGTTGCAATTTGATTTGGGATTAAGCGAGTTTAGAACGAACTAAACCACTAACTTTACCCATATCTGCACGCCCTTGAATTTGTGGTTTCAAGATAGCTATTACTTTACCCATGTCTTGCATGCCCGCAGGTTGAGTTTCTGCAATTGCGCTATCAAGTAGTGCAATAACTTCTTCTTCAGTTAGCGGTTGAGGCATAAAGCCCTCAAGTACCGTAATTTCTGCTTTTTCCACGTCAGCAAGATCTTGACGATTTGCCGATTCATATTGAGCAACAGAATCGCGACGTTGCTTAACCATTTTAACTAATATAGCAATAATGTCGTCGTCGTTCAGAGTGATCCGTTCGTCAACTTCACGTTGCTTAATTGCTGAAAGAGCTAAGCGGATAGTGCCAAGGCGCGGTTTGTCCTTGGCTTTCATCGCTAATTTTTGCTCTTCTTTGAGTTGTTCAATAAGAGCCATAACTCAGTCCTTATGGATTAAGTTATTAGTACAGACGAACGCGACGTGCGTTTTCGCGAGCTAGCTTTTTAGCGTGACGCTTTTGAGCTGCTGCTTTAGCGCGTTTGCGAACTGTAGTTGGCTTTTCGTAATGCTCACGACGACGCACTTCAGAAAGGATACCTGCTTTTTCACAAGAGCGCTTGAAACGACGTAGTGCAACGTCGAACGGTTCGTTTTCACGTACTTTAACTATTGGCATATGCCTTTCACCTCAGGGGTTATTCATTATCGCTGGTTACTCAGTACCAAATCAGAGAAGTTACCCATCGAGCTAACTCTCTATTCGCGTTTGGCCATTAACCAGCTTGATCAAAAATGGTGCGGAATTTTAATCCGATCACAGTGGCTTTGTAAAGCACTTTGTCGATTATAGTCTGTACAATATTTGTTTGAAGAGCTTAGGCAGGGTAATATTGCGCTAATTTCCCATTTTAGACGAAAGCGTGCCGAGAAAATTATGCGCATTATTGGTATTGAAACCTCTTGTGATGAAACAGGAATCGCAATTTATGATGATGAGCAAGGGCTGCTTTCTCATCAATTATACAGCCAAGTAAAGCTGCACGCCGATTACGGTGGCGTGGTACCTGAACTAGCGTCGCGTGACCACGTAAAAAAAACCATTCCACTGATTAAAGCGGCGTTGGCAGAAGCGAACCTAACGTCGAAAGACATTGATGGCGTGGCTTACACAGCAGGTCCCGGTTTGGTTGGTGCATTGCTTGTGGGTGCAACGATTGGTCGCAGTATTGCTTATGCGTGGGGCGTGCCTGCTGTGCCAGTGCACCATATGGAAGGTCACCTTCTTGCGCCAATGCTAGAAGACAATCCTCCACCATTTCCATTTGTTGCTCTGCTGGTTTCTGGCGGTCATACCATGATGGTCGAAGTAAAAGGCATTGGTGAATACCGAATCCTTGGTGAATCGATTGATGATGCGGCGGGTGAAGCGTTTGATAAAACCGCGAAGCTGATGGGCTTAGATTACCCGGGTGGCCCGCTGTTATCTCGACTCGCAGAAAAAGGGACTCCGGGGCGTTTTAAGTTCCCACGTCCAATGACCGATCGCCCAGGGCTAGATATGAGCTTTTCTGGTTTAAAAACGTTCGCGGCAAATACCATTCGCGCTAATGACAATGATGACCAAACTCGTGCTGATATTGCTTATGCGTTCCAAGAAGCCGTTTGTGCGACCTTGGTAATCAAGTGTAAGCGTGCCTTGGCGGAAACGGGCATGAAACGTATCGTGATTGCTGGCGGTGTTAGTGCCAACAAACAGCTACGTATTGAGCTTGAAGCGCTGGCGAAGAAAATCGGTGGTGAGGTTTACTACCCACGAACTGAATTCTGTACTGATAATGGTGCGATGATTGCTTACGCGGGTATGCAACGCCTTAAAAATGGTGAAACGGCTGATTTGTCTGTTCATGCCACGCCGCGTTGGCCAATTGACCAACTAGAGCCAATTGCTTAGCTAGTAGCGATCGCTTAGCTAGTAGCAATCGCTCAACGAAAAACAGTCGTTCAACAAAAGCTAAGCGTAGAATAAACCAGTGTGTTTCGATAAACGGTCGCCTTGTGCGGCCGTTTTTATATCCTAGCTTACCGACTATATGTCGATAAATAATTGCTAATAGAGATTAGGGAAGAACAATGAACAAGTTTACAGTAGACAATCAGTCGATGGCGTACCTAGATGAAGGTCAAGGCCCTGTTGTTGTATTCGGTCACAGCTATCTTTGGGATAGTGCAATGTGGAAGCCGCAGATCGAAGCATTAAAAACTCAGTATCGCTGTATTGTTCCAGAGCTTTGGTCTCATGGTGAGTCACAAGCTGCACCAGCTTCGATGCGTAACTTGAAAGATTACGCTCAGCACGTTTTGGCTCTGCTTGATCATTTAGAGATCGAAGAATTCTCTGTGGTTGGCTTATCGGTTGGCGGTATGTGGGGAACAGAGTTGGCGGAGTTAGCTCCTGCACGAATCAAGTCTCTGGTACTTATGGATACCTTTGTTGGTTTAGAGCCAGAAGTTGCTCATGCTAAATACTTCAGCATGTTAGACACCATTACTCAAACCAAAATGGTTCCTCAGCCGATTGTAGAAGCGGTTGTTCCACTGTTCTTCGCCAATGATGCTCAAACTAACTCACCAGCTTTAGTGGAAGGTTTTACTCAGCAGCTATCGTCACTTGAGGGTGAGAAAGCAGAAGAAGTCGCACGAATCGGTCGAATGGTGTTTGGGCGTCGCGATATGATTGAAGCGGTAGAGAACTTTGCACTGCCAGTTTTGATTGCAGTAGGACAAGAAGATAAACCACGTCCAGCACTTGAGTCATACCTAATGCACGATTGCATTACGGGCAGTGAGTTAGTGGTGATTCCTGGTGCTGGTCATATTAGCTCGCTAGAGCAACCAGAGTTTGTGAACACAATGCTGAAGACGTTTTTAGATAAACATCTGCTGTAAGCTCTTAAAGACTGAATAGTATGATCGACTGAGACTTGTGTCGGTTTAAATTTATCCCAGTTTAAAAATGGTTCGGCTTAGACATGACAGTTTAAGCCGATTTTTTTTGCCCGAGTTTTGGTTCACTGCCATCGAGTAGGCGACGAATATTCTGATGGTGACGTAGGACGATCAAACAACACAACATGGCTACAGGCAGTGTGTATTGGGGTTTGACTAACCAAGCGTAGAACGGCGCAAGTAATACAGTAACCAGAGCCGCTAAAGAAGAATAACGAAACAAAAATGCCACAACCAACCAAGTCGCCATGATCATGCCTGTTAGATCGAATCCAATAGGGGCGATGGCTCCGAGTGCCGTCGCGACGCCTTTACCACCTTTAAAGTGGAAGAATATTGGATACATATGACCAAGGCATGCAGCAATCGCCACGACACCTAAAATGATCGAGTCGATATTGAGGTAGTAGCCAAGCCAGACAGGAATGGTGCCTTTAAGCATGTCACAAAGTAGCACGGCCGCAGCGGCGCCTTTACCGCCCAAACGGAGTACATTGGTGGCCCCTGGATTGTTGGAGCCTACCGTTCTTGGATCAGGAAGTCTCAAGACTCGGCATATCAAGACCGCACTAGAGATTGAACCTAATAAATAGGCTGCAATGATCATGATGAGTGCCAATGGGGTCATGTTTTTCCTTTAACGGTTATAAGCCTAACGATGGGAAAATAATGCTCAATCCAAGAGTAATTGATATCATATCTGTAATTACACGAATAATACGTTTTTTTCCCCAATATGGGTATCCGACCTCTAAAAGGACAAGTCATGGCACTGGATAAAGTTTTCATTGAACAGCTAGAAGTAATTACAACGATCGGTGTTTACGATTGGGAACAAGAGATCAAACAAAAACTTGTGCTTGATATTGAAATGGCTCATGACAACCGCCCCGCAGGTAAAAGTGATGATGTTGTCGATGCTTTGGATTACTCGACAGTCAGCACTGCCGTACTTGACCATATTGCGAATGGCCGATTCCTATTGGTTGAGCGTGTGGCAGAAGAAGTCGCTGAATTAATCATGACTCAGTTCTCAGTGCCTTGGATTAAAATCCGTTTAGCGAAGCCTGGCGCAGTGCCACAAGCAAAAGCAGTCGGTGTGATTATCGAACGAGGTCAAGCATGACAATAGCCTATGTTGGTGTTGGCACGAACATAGAGCGCGACAAGCATGCAAGGGTGGCATGGACAGAGCTTCAATCGTTAGGGATTAACCTTAAATGCTCTAAGATCTATCATTGTGAGCCTGTAGGGTTTGAAAGCCATTCGTTTTATAACTTTGTGATAGAGCTCGACACGTCACTCTCATTGACTGAATTTTCACAGCATCTGCGTAAAATTGAGTTTAAATGGGGTCGCTCTCAAGATGCTCATAAACTTCAAGATCGAAAGCTCGATCTTGATATTGTGCTGTTTGGAGACGTGGTTTCTGAAAGCGAACCAGAATTACCACGCAGTGATATCTATAAATATCCTTTTGTAACACAACCACTTTATGATCTGTGTCCTGCGAGAGTGATCCCGCAAGATGGAAGAACCGTCAGTGAAATATGGCAGAAGATGCAGCAATTAGACTCGCTCTCTGTCGTAGATATAAAACTATAATTTTTAAGGTAAGTAATGAGTTATTTTGAAGCGTTTATGTTGGCGTTGGTGCAAGGCTTTACTGAGTTTTTACCTATTTCCAGTTCTGCACATTTAATCCTTCCTTCTGCTGTATTAGGTTGGGAAGATCAAGGTTTGGCCTTTGATGTGGCTGTCCACGTTGGTACTTTGGCCGCAGTAGTTATCTATTTCCGCAAAGAAGTGGTCTCTCTGTTGAGCGCATTCTTTGGTTCCGTGTTTAAAGGCGATCGCAGTAAAGAAGCAAAGCTGGCGTGGATGATCATTCTCGCGACGATTCCCGCGTGTATCTTTGGTTTGTTGATGAAAGATATTGTTGAGCTTTATTTGCGCAGTGCATGGGTGATCGCGACGACCACGATTATTTTTGGTCTGTTGCTATGGTGGGTGGATAAGAACTCAAGCCTGCGTGATGACGAATACCAAGCGGGTTGGAAAAAGGCGCTGTTTATTGGTCTTGCTCAAGCAATGGCGATCATCCCAGGTACGTCTCGCTCTGGCGCAACGATTACCGCAGCACTTTACCTTGGTTTCACACGTGAAGCCGCGGCTCGATTCTCTTTCCTAATGTCTATCCCAATCATCACTCTGGCGGGTGGTTACTTAGGTCTGAAGTTAGTGACCAGTGGTGACCCTATCCATGTTGGCACCTTGCTAACGGGTATCGTGGTTTCTTTCATCAGTGCTTATATCTGTATTCACTTCTTCTTGAAGCTTATCTCACGTATGGGTATGACACCGTTTGTTATCTACCGCCTGATTCTAGGTTTTGGTCTATTTGCTTTCTTGATGATGCAGTAGCATTCGCCTTACGTAGACCAATGTTTCGTCCTACAGATTGAAACGGAAAAACCCGCCTAGTAGCGGGTTTTTTAATGCATGGTAATATTTTAATGCATGGTAATCAGCGTTATGGCGATTAATTATCAGCGAGTTCTGATAGGGCGTTTTCAATCGCGATAGCTCTGCGCTTTTCTTGTTCTTCTCGAATATCTTTACCTTTAAAACCATCTGCAATAATGGCTTTAACTTCGACTTGAAGCGCTGCTTGGTGAGCCACTTCAAAACGTGCTTTCTGAGGGTAAGGCTTATCTTCTAATCCTTTACGGCCAGCATGATCGGCTTGGCAGCAAAGCAGTATATCGTCGAGCCTGTCTGGTTTACGCCAAACATCAAACTTATTGAGAACCTTGAGGAAGGTGGTTGGCTTAAGCTCGCCTGCACGATGGATATTAGAATGCTGCTCGCACACTAACAATGCGAGATCTCTGAATTCATTGGGTACTCTGACTCTTCCACACAGCTTCTTAATGATTTTTAAGCCTGTATGGCAATGCATTTTGTGGCTTGGCCACTCGCTTTCTGGCGTGACGCCTTTACCTAAATCATGTACTTGAGCGGCAAAACGAACGGGTAATGATGAGCTTAATAGCGCAGCTTGCTGAGCAACCATCAGAGTGTGAATGCCCGTGTCGATCTCAGGGTGCCATTTTTCAGGTTGAGGTACACCAAACAGCGCGTCAATTTCAGGCAACACAACCGCCAATGCACCACACTCTTTCAGTACAGAAAGGAACACTTCAGGATGCGGAGTGCTAAGGGATTTATGCCACTCTTGCCAAACTCGTTCGGCCGTAAGATGTGCGAGTTCACCGGATTGCACAATCTCACTCATCATCACCATAGTTTCTGGTGCAACCGTAAAGTTGAGATGATGAAGCTTCGCAGCAAATCGAGCCACACGCAGCACTCGAAGAGGATCTTCAACAAAAGCATCCGAGACGTGTCTTAGAACACGATCTGAGAGATCTTTCTGGCCATGGTAAGGATCGTAAAGCTGGCCTTTATCATCTTGAGCGATGGCGTTGATCGTTAGATCTCGACGCATCAGATCTTCTTCCAAACTCACGTCTGGAGCGAAGTAACATTCGAAACCTGTATAACCCGAACCGGACTTTCTTTCGGTACGAGCCAGTGCGTGCTCTTCTTTAGTCTTTGGGTGTAAGAATACGGGGAAGTCTTTGCCCACTGCAGTAAAGCCAAGGTTTTCCATCTCTTGAGGGGTACTCCCTACCACGACCCAATCTTTGTCATAACTATCAATGTTGAGCAGCTTATCACGCACGGCTCCACCGACTAGGTAGCGTTGTAGCCCATTGTCTTTTGGTAGGCTATCGTATATTTGCAACTTATCACCTCGAAATGTTTTATCACTGCTGGACTTTACTGCAAGCAATGGTACTTTCCATTAATCGTAATTATAGGGCAGCACATGTATAAGGAATATTTTGGCTTCGTTGAGATGCCATTTTCGATTGTACCAAATTCTCGCTACTTGTTTTTGAGTCAGCGTCATCAGGAAGCGATGCAGAACCTGCAAGCCGGTTTAGGTGAGGGTGGGGGCTTTGCGATGCTTACTGGTGAAGTCGGTACAGGAAAAACAACGGTCGCCAAAGCGATGTTGTCATCACTCGATAATCAGACTCAAGCTGGCCTTATACTCAACCCTACGTTTTCGAATACGGATCTACTGGAAGCTATCTGTGATGAGTTTGAGGTCGATTACCCTGAACAAGCATCGTTGAAACAACTGAGCCAGGCAATTCATCACTTCCTGCTCGATAGTCATGCTGAAGGCATTCAAACCTTATTGGTGATCGATGAGGCCCAACATCTCGCAGCCGATGTGCTGGAGCAGTTGCGCCTTCTGACCAATTTAGAAACCGACAGTCGCAAGCTGTTAAAAGTACTGTTGGTCGGCCAGCCGGAATTACAACAGCACTTACAAACCACTCAATTACGTCAGCTAGCACAGCGCATTACCGGTCGCTACCACTTGCTGCCTCTTAATACTGAAGAAACTGGCAAGTACATCGCGTTTCGTTTGGAAACGGCGGGTGGCGAGCAGATGCTGTTTTCGAATCGTTCAATCAAGCTGATCGCCCAATATACTCATGGTATTCCAAGGCTCATTAACTTGGTGTGTGACAAAGCCCTTCAATTGGCTTTTCATGATGGTGAGCCATTACCGAACAATGAAACGGTTAACCGAGCGTGTCAGCAGGTTATGTCGTTTCAGGCTGATGTGTACCATGTCGAAAAGCCTCGAACTTCTCACGTCGTACCCAAGTTATTCCAATACGCAGGGATTACTACATTAAGTGTCGGCCTTGCAATGGCGACCTTTAACTTTGCTCCAAGCTATATTAATTCATGGCAGTTGGCTGATACTTCAAGTGAAATGAAAACAGAAGAATCAGCACAGACTCAGCGCTCTTTGGTGGCGAATGAACCTCAGTTGGTTGCTGAGCCCAAACTTTCCAAATTTGACTTACCACAACACATTCAACAGCACTTGATGCAGGGGACCAATCGCTCTCTCGCTATTAAGGATTTGTATACGCTTTGGGGCTATCAGTCTTCATTGCGTGATGGCTTGTGCTTAAGTGAGCCGCAAAGTGTATTTGTGTGCGAGCAACAACAGTCAAACTTGGAGGCATTGTTAGAGCTTGGCGTACCTGTGGTCCTTAATCTGGATATCGATCAAGAGCCAGTGTTTGCTGTACTTTATGGCGCGTCTGAGGAGTCTGTCGAGCTCCTAGTTAACGAAAAGCTCTTGGTGATGCCTAAGCGCACCTTAAAGCAAATCTGGCAGGGTGATTATGTCGCGATTTGGAAACAGCCACTTAGAGAGACACTCAAAGAGGGTTATCAAGGCGAGGCAATTGCACTGCTTGATCTGCTACTGTCTGAAGTATTGGATGAAGACGTATCGGGCAGTGATGTATTTGATTATGAGTTAAAAATGAAAATCGAAGCGTTTCAAATGTGGCAAGGGATGTCTGTCGATGGCATCGCTGGAAAGCGCACGCTGGCAAGGTTACAAAGATTGGCTCAACTCGACTCGCCTAAGTTGATGTCACTGGATGGAGGCGCAAGTTAATGTCACGTATTATGCACGAACTTAATCAGTCGTCTGCCAAGCAGTCGCCTCTTGACCTAGAGTTTTCTAAACAATCATCTTTTAACAAACCCAGCTTCAAAGGGTACCAAAACCATCATGTTCCTAGTTCTGCGAGAGGGATTAGCAACAAACGAGGTTCATCGTTAGCAATGGGGCTACTCCTTATCTTAGTGCCTTCTTTGTTGGTGGGTGGGGTTCTGGCTTATCAATCGTATAACCAACAACAAAACTCGGCTAGCCAAGCTACCTATGTCGCTCTACCTGAATCAAAACCTCAATCAGACCTTGAGCCTCAAGTGGCTGATGCTGACATAACCAGTGTGGATGTTGTGTCAGTGGATGCAGAAGATGAAGTATTATTCGCCGTTCGCCCTGCACCGGCAAGCCAACTTTTGAAATCACTGCCACGCCAAGAGGTGTATGCACAGATTGGTTCTAGCGATGCAAATACTGCTGGTGGTACAACAATGATCGCGGCAAACTCGGAATCGTCATTCGCTCAACCTCAGGTACAACAAAGTGCGAGCGATGAGGCTAATAACCTTCAATCATCTAGCGATCTACAATCAAATAAAGACCTACAATCGGACAGTGATTTGCTGCAAGGGCTAGACCTCAGTGAGTTGCCACCTGATTTGGCCTTAAAGCTTGAATCAATGATGGGTGAGCAACAAAGCGCACCTGAGCCAATGGACTCACGTCCAGCAGGACAAGTAGGGTCTCAGGTCATAGAGTTAGAGTCTCATAGTAATAGTTTATCTGGGGTGTTACCTAAGCTAGACCTGCAAACTCACATGTACTCAAGTAGCGAAACCAAGCGTTGGGTCAAAGTGAATGGTCAGGAAGTGGCGCAAGGTGATTGGATTGGAAGAGACATTCAATTACTCGAAATTAAACCACAATCAGTGATTATCGAGTTCAATCAACAGAAGATAGAAATTCCCGCTCTGTACGAGTGGAAAGGCTAAAAGCTAGATAGCCCAAAGACTTAGATGACAGACAAATAAAAAGGAGCACCGAGGTGCTCCTTTTTGATATTCGATACTGAATTTACTCTGTTTAGCGCAAGATAAGCCAAACAGGTAAAGCGATCCGTTTACGACCAGCCGTTTGGTGACTTTCTGCGACGAGGTATAATGTGTGGCAAGACAAGTCCAAGAAGTAGACCGATACCAGCAACACCACCACCATACATAAAGTATTTCAGCAGCAGATCATCTTTTTGTGTATCTAGCTTAGCGCGTAGCTCACGGTTCTCTGTTTGAGAGCTGGTTAGCTGTTGGCTAATTTCGCTGTAGTTTTGCTCAAGTTCAGAAATTTGTTTGTTACGAGAGTCTAGAGAGCTCGCTAGGCCTGCTTTTTCGCTGTCAGCACTTTGACGAGCATTCGCTAGTTTACCTTTAACTTCGGTCAGTTCTTTTTCTAGCTTAGGCAGACGTAGTGCCATGCTTTCTTGAGTGCTTACAAACTTACTTTCTACCCAGCCTTTACGGCCGCGGTTGTCTTGAACCTGGGTGTAACCCGTGCTCTTGTTAGTTTGTAGGTAAGTAATCTTTTCACCAGCATCAACACTACCGATGATACGGAATGTGTTGTTTGGGCCAGAATGCATATAAGTAAATAGTTTGTCAGCAATATAACGGTCTTGTGCAAAGGCAGCTGGAGCCGCAAGCATTGCGAGCAAAACTAAGCTAATCAGTTTTTTCACAGTAAATCCCTTAACGATTCAAATTGGGTAGGCGTATGAGTCAGCCTCAATGAGCAAATAATATTTAGTTTCTTTATGCGGTGCAACAAAGAAGGGAGGCAAAGCCTCCCTTTCTGTGCGTTTGAGTCAATAATGACATGGTATTTACATATCGTTACCGAAGCTCACCGTTTTCTGACGCTAATATTTACTAACGCCAAGGCTATTACATAGTAAACATAGCCTGAATTGCGTAGAAGAACACAACAGCAAGTAGAGCACCTGCAGGTAGCGTTACAATCCACGAAGCAACGATGTTACGCACAACGCCTAGGTTGAGTGCTGCGATACCACGAGCAAAACCTACACCTAAAACCGCACCAACCAATGTTTGCGTGGTTGAAATCGGAAGGCCAGTACCAGAAGCAAGTACAACCGTACATGCAGTTGCTAGTTGAGCGGCAAAGCCACGGCTCGGTGTTAGTTCTGTAATACCAGTACCAACGGTTGCCATTACTTTGTGACCCATTGTCGCAAGACCAACAACAATACCAATACCACCTAGTGGAAGAATCCACCATGCGATAGTGCTCTTGCCTGAGATTTCACCCATGTGCTCAACCGTTGAAACAACCGCTGATAGTGGACCAATCGCGTTCGCAACGTCATTTGAACCGTGTGCGAATGCCATCGCACAAGCTGTGATAACCATTAGTACGCTGAAGATACCTTCTACGCCGGTAAAACCGTGGTCTTCTTCGCGGTTAGCAAACTTCTTCTGAATGTATAGGTAGCCGCCGACCATGACTACAGCAGAAACACCTGCTGCCCATAACCAGGCTTCAGTGCCACTTAGGTGAAGGCCAACGTGCTTAAGACCTTTCTTGATCGTTACAAGTGCAATGACCATTGTAGTAATGAACATGTACACAGGCACAAAGCGCTTAGCGTTAAATAACGGATTTTCGGTATCGAATATCAGTCGTTGGGCACTTACGAAAATGAGATAGGCGAAGATGCCGGAAATCAACGGTGTGACAATCCAACTACCCACAATACCTTGAACGCTGTTCCAATCTACAGCTTCTGTACCTACAGACACACAAGCAAAACCGATGATTGCACCGATAATTGAGTGCGTCGTTGATACTGGCCAGCCCATGTATGATGCTAGAAGCAACCATGTACCAGCAGCCAGCAGCGCAGACATCATGCCGTACACAAGTACATCAGGTTGATGAGCGAATAGAGACGTTTCGATAACACCTTTACGGATCGTGTCTGTTACTTCGCCGCCCGCAAGATAAGCACCTGCGAATTCAAAGATCATTGCGATAATGATCGCTTGTTTAACGGTTAGAGCTTTAGAGCCTACTGAAGTGCCCATTGCATTCGCAACGTCATTTGCACCAATACCAATAGCCATCAAGAAACCGAAAGCTGCTGCAACAATAATCAGGACAGTGCCGTAGTTAGCAAGGATATCCATCGTAATACCTAGTTGTTTGATAACAAGCGGAACAAATTTAGACGCAAAAAACCGCTCAGCGAGAGAAATACTCAGCGCATAAGTGGTTTGGTTAAAAAATGCTCTTCGTTATATAGTTAGCGTATGATTTAAGATCGAGAAAGCATTACTTCAAGACGAGCGCCTACACGCTGTGCTTGATCTGCAATACCACCAACCCATTCAAGAATTTTGTATAAGAACATGATGTCAACTGGATTCATATCGTCTTCAATCGCCATTAATTGTTGGCGTAATTCGATCTGCATCGCGTCCGTGTCATCTTCAATTACATCTAACTGATGAATCATTTCAGCAACGAGTGTTACTTCACGGCCCTTAAAGCCAGTCTCAAGTAATTCGTCTAGTTCATTGATTACGTTTTGTGCTTGGTTCGCTGCATCTAGACAACGTTTAACGTAAGCGATGAAGTTTTCTTGCATTGGAGCTGGAATGACAAGTTGACGACCATATACACGGCCAGCAATGTCTTTCGCTAGGTTTGCGAGTTTGTCTTGTTGAGTTAATAGCTCCAACATATCGGTGCGATCAACTGGCATAAACAAACCGCGAGGAAGTTTAAGGCGAATTTCACGTTTTAGTACATCAGCTTCTTTCTCAAGGTGAGAAATTTGAGCTCGAATTTCTGATGCTTTCTCCCAGTCACCTTTTGAAGAAACTTCAAAGAAATTAACTAGGTGAGAACAACATTCGTTCACGCATACTACGTGACGCTGCAAAGGTTTAATTGGGGACTTTGCAAATAACCCCATAATTGTATTTACTGGCATGGTCATCCAACCTAATAAATAATAACCTTAAAACAACATACACCATATTCATGGTGAAATGTTAAGCGATGGCTACAAAGTCGCGCATGTTAACCTAATCAATGTCTCATTAAAACTGTTTTAGATCATCATAAGGGCGATATTTCTGACTTGCTGAGTTTTCAAATTGGCAATATCCTGTCCCTATCTTCACAGAAAGGTATAACTATGGAAACCGAGATAGAACTGAAGTTTTTTGTTTCTCCTGATTTTTCAGAGACTTTACGCAATAAAATTGCTGAAACTAAAGTACTTCAGCACAGTTGTCGCGAGCTAGGTAACATCTACTTTGACACCCCTGACAACTGGCTACGTAAGCACGATATTGGCATGCGTATTCGACGTTTTGATGACGTATTTGTACAAACCGTAAAGACGGCTGGTCGTGTGGTTGCAGGCCTGCATCAAAGACCTGAATACAATGCAGAACACGATAGCAATGAACCTAAGCTAGCCCTGCATCCAGAGGATATCTGGCCAGCAGGTAAAGACATCGAAACGTTGCAAGCTGAGCTGACTCCTTTGTTTTCTACCAACTTCACGCGTGAGCAGTGGTTGATCGGGATGCCCGATGGCAGCCAGGTTGAGGTGGCGTTCGACCAAGGCTTTGTTGAATCTGGCGATCTGCAAGAACCGATTTGTGAAGTCGAATTGGAACTAAAATCAGGTCAAACGGATGCTCTGTTTACACTGTCTCGCCAATTCTGTGAGCAAGGTGGCATGCGTTTGGGTAATCTAAGCAAAGCAGCTAAAGGTTACCGCCTTGCTCAAGGTTATCAAGGAGATGAAGTCACTCCTTTGACCTTAGTTGATACTGACAAAAGTGATACCGTTGAATCGTGTTTCATTCAATCTTTAGAGCATGCTCTCGCTCATTGGCACTCTCACGAGCAGATCTTCACCGAGCGCCAATCTATTGAAGCGTTACATGAAATAAGCCATTCGCTGAGTTTTATTCGTCAAACTTTCACTATCTATGGTGACATTGTTCCAAGACGTGCCAGTGCTATTTTACGCCAAGAACTTAAGTGGCTTGAGCAAGAACTTGATTGGCTAAAAAGTTATGACCACTTCGAAGATTTGCTCGAAGATAAAGGCCACGTGCTGCGTAAGTTAGATGCCCGTAAATTCTTGGTCGCTGAGCTGAAAGAGATGCAAGAACAACTGCCAGATCGTGAAGATCTGCTTACCTTGTTGAGTTCTGCTCGATACACCGGTTTGTTATTAGATCTGAGCCGTTGGATCTTATCTCGTGGCTGGCAGCCTTTTTTAGATGAAAAAGCGCGTGAGCAAATGGCTCGTGGTATCGAATGGTTTTCCGTGCAGCAACTCGATCGCACATGGGCCGATTTGATGGAAGCCTTCCCGCCAGAGCGAGTGATGACCAGTCAAGCGTATATTGAGCAGCAATACCGTTTGATGCGTAATCTGTATTCAGGCGTTGGTTTCGCGAGTTTGTATGATGACGATGAACGAAACAGCTTCCGCTTGCCATGGGCCGATATGGTGCAAGGCATTGATGACTTGCTGGCACTTAAAACATTAGAACCTTTGACTGATAAGTTGGAAGGCGATGAGAAGGTTCAGCTAGAGCGTTGGCTAGCTCGCCAAGAAGTGTCTATTCTGCATGCGATGGAGCAGACGCGCCAAATCAGTGTTGAGGTTGAGCCATACTGGCAAGACTAAGCTCAATACCTTTATCGGTATAAATATGAATTTGAAAATAGGGCTTCGGTCCTATTTTTTTGTTTGTTGCTCAAGCTTTTCTAGTCGCTCTAGTATTTTCTGTTGTTGTTCTATGATCTTTTCAAGATGCTTCTCTTTGTTTTCTGCGCGTTGGTTCTCATGGTGACTAGGAGAAGTGATCAAAGACGTAATCAAACCTGAAATCATACCAAAAACACCCACACCGCAAATGATCACCAGAGAGGCGACTAATTTGCCTGAACTCGTCACGGGATAATGATCGCCGTACCCTACAGTACTGATAGTAACAAAGGCCCACCACAAAGCATCTTGGCCAGTGGTAATGTTGGCATTGGGATCTTTGTGTTCTAAAAGAAGTATTGTTCCGGCGCCTATGGTTAGAAGAATAACCAGCAACAGAATAATCGAGGCGAGAGTGGTCTCTTTTCTATTACGAAAGAGCTCTCTGAAAACACGTTTACCCGAACGAAGAACGAGAATTACGCGCAGGATCTGAAAAATGCGAGCGAAACGAAGCGGCTCGATCATTGGGATGCTTGCTAAGAAATCGATCCAGTGTATTTTTAGATATTCTTTCTTGTTTTGTGATCTGAATAGATCAATTGTGAGCTGAAAAAGAAAAACACTACAGATTACAAAATCGAGGCCGATAAGAACTTGTTTTGATTCTTTATCAATCGGTACAAACAATAAGCCTGAGATCACAAATAACGCTAAGAAAGAGAGAATCAGTGATAATAAGCTCATCGGCTTGGTTGTGTCTTTGGTACTATTTAACATTCATACGAGGCTCAAAATAAATCGCGAACTTTGACTGACATAGCCACCTCGCGGATATAGAAGCCATCAATATATAAGAATTAATGGAGAACTGACAATGACTAAACTGTCATTCAAGCCGTGGGAAAGGATAATCTCTGACGTTCGTCTCGTTCCAAAAATGGTCATGCTGATGATATTCAGCACTATCTTGATCATTTCGAAGCAGTTATGGGACGCAAGTACGTTTTACGATTCATTGCTTGCTGTAACCAATAATGCGCAAGTTGCACAGCAGCATTACGAGACTTACCTAGTTCAAGTGGCTTGGCAAACAGCCTTGATGATCATTGTGTTTGTGGTTCTTCTATTAGCGGCGGCGCGCGTTATGCTTCGCCAAACTCAGTATCTCAATGACGCCATTAAAACCATGGCCGATAAGAATCTATCAGTGCCGATTGAAATGGACTGTAAAGATGAATACGGTGATGTGGCACGCGAACTAGAAAAAACGCGTGTCCAATTGAACGACATGATCAAAACTCAGGTGTCCTCTTCAGACGAGTTATTCGCTTTGACCGAAGTGATGACTATCAGCATGTCTGAAACTAAAGATTCGGCTCAAGAAGAATTTAATGAGATCGATCAACTTGCGACAGCAATGAGTGAGATGACGTCTACTGTGCAAACCGTAGCTGAGCATGCACAAAGCGCCTCTTCATTAACTGAGCAAGCTTCAGGGCAAGCTCTTACGGGTCAGAAGTTCGTACAAGGTTCCGTTTCTAAAATGAGTGAGTTGTCTTCAGATATCGCAGCCTCCGCAGCGGCGGTAAACCAAGTTGAAGAGCGTGTTGATTCGATTGGTAGCGTTGTTGGCACTATTCAAGGTATCTCAGAACAAACTAACCTATTGGCACTGAACGCAGCGATTGAAGCGGCGCGTGCAGGTGAAGCGGGTCGTGGTTTTGCAGTCGTAGCCGATGAGGTTCGTAACCTTGCGCAGCGTACTCAACAAGCGACAGTAGAAATTCAAGACATGATCAGCCATCTGCAAAGTAGTGCAAATTCAGCTGTTGAGTTGATGGAAAAAAGTGTTGTAGAAGCAGCTGAAGGCGTTGACCTGGTTACCAATGCTGGATCCGAGTTGGATGGTATCGTGAGCCAAGTAAACCAGATTAATGATATGAACTTCCAGATCGCGACAGCCGCGGGTCAACAAAGCAGCGTCGCAGAAGAGATGAGTGTCAACTTGACCAATGTTCGTGAGCTTGTTGAAGCGTCCGTTGTGGTAGTCAGTGAGCTGCTTGAAACTTCCCAGCTCATGGAAACCAACGCGCAAGAACTTGACGGTAAGATTAAACAATTTAAGGTTTAATCATGGGGTCTTGGTCTTTATTCCCCCAGGGGTATTCCTAGTGTTCGATGGCTAGGAAAGGCCAGATTCGATAAGTTAACCGATAAAACGCCCACATTGCTAATGTGGGCGTTTTTTATTGGCGTAACTTTGGTATAACTAATCATTAGTTTTTAAAATTAGTTATAGAAGAACTGAGCCGATAAACCGATTGTTCGGCGCAGCTTACACAAGGAAGAAACATGCCATTGCCTTCTCAACTCACCACGCATTCCAAGTCTGCTTTTGAGCAATTATTAGAGCATCAAAGTGAAGCCATCAATACTTGGCCAGAGCCAATGATTGAAGATCTTAAACGTGTACTCGGTTTAAGTTGTTTTGTTGCTGATTGCTTACAGCGTGATACGGTTTTATCCAACGCCTTACCTGATATGTTGGCATGCGAAGAGCGTGCTGAAGGGTATCGTGATCGATTGGCTGAGTTACTTTCTGGTTGTGCTGATGAAATGAGTGGCCAGCGTGTGCTGCGTCAATTCCGCAATCGAGAAATGACCTACATTGCGTGGCGCGATTTCATGGGGGCGTGGGAGCTAGAGCAGAGCTTAAGCCATCTATCGATGTTGGCAGAGGCGATGATCTTCGAGACCTATCAATGGCAGTTCGATATTTGCTGTAAAGAGTGGGGCACCCCTTGTAATGAGCAGGGTGAAGCGCAGCCGATGCTGATCATCGGTATGGGCAAGCTCGGTGGCGGTGAGCTTAATTTCTCTTCTGATATCGATCTGATTTTCACCTACCCTGAGAACGGTGAAACCCAAGGGGCAAGGCGTAGTATCGCCAACGCGCAATTTTTCACGCGTTTAGGGCAACGGATTATCAAAGCGTTGGATCAACAAACCTTTGATGGATTCTGTTACCGAGTAGACATGCGTCTGCGTCCATTTGGCGAGAGTGGCCCATTGGTTATGAGTTACGCGGCCCTGGAAGATTACTATCAAGAGCAAGGTCGTGACTGGGAACGCTACGCGATGGTAAAAGCGCGAGTGATGGGCAGCGAAATGTATCCTGAGTATCAAGAGCTTCGCCAGATGTTGCGCCCGTTTGTGTTCCGTCGTTATATCGATTTTAGTGCGATTCAATCTCTGCGCCGTATGAAATCAATGATCAGCAGTGAAGTTCGTCGTCGTGGTTTATCAAATAACATCAAACTGGGCTCTGGTGGTATTCGTGAAGTTGAATTTATTGCTCAAGTCTTCCAATTGATTCGTGGTGGGCGCGAGCCTAGCCTACGTGGTCGAGGGTTACTAGAAACCTTGAGTGCTATTGAGTCTCTCAATTTGTTAGAGACCAAAGAAGTCGGTCATTTACGTGAGGCTTACCTGTTTTTACGTCGCCTTGAAAACTTATTACAAGCGATGGCGGATAAACAAACTCAAACCTTACCAGATGGCGAATTAGAACAACTGCAGCTTGCTGTCGCAATGCAATTTGCTGATTGGGATGGTTTGATTGAAGCAACTCGTGAGCATATGGCGAATGTACATACTGTGTTTGAAGATCTGATTGGTGTCGATGAAGATGACGCCAATCCAATCGCGAGTCACTTTAGTGAGTTGTGGGATATGGCCCATAAGCAAGATGTGATTGAGCAGGTTCTAGAGCATGACATCGCGATTGCTAACCCGCCAGAAGCGGCGAAAACCATTATCCAATTCAAAGCGGATTTAGCGAAGAAAACCCTTGGCCCACGTGGACGGGAGGTTTTAAATCGCTTGATGCCTAAAGTGTTTCAAGCGCTCTACACCGCCAAAGATGCCGAGTTTGGTTTGTCTCGAGTATTACATTTGCTGCAAAAAATAGTGACGCGCACCACTTACCTTGAGTTATTGGATGAACACCCAGCCGCGTTAACTCAGTTAGTTCGTTTATGTACTGCGAGCCCGATGATTTCGGAGCAGCTTGGTCGTTACCCAATCCTATTAGATGAACTTATTGACCCTCAGCAACTCTATAATCCAGTACCTTTAGAGTCCTACAAAACTGAGCTGCGAGATTACCTAGCGCGTATTCCTGAAGATGATATGGAGCAACAGATGGAAGGTCTGCGTCAGTTTAAGCAGACTTGTATCTTGAGGATTACAGCCGCAGATATTGCAGGTGCTCTACCAGTCATGAAGGTCAGTGATCACCTGACTTATTTAGCAGAGGCGATTGTTGAGGCGGGTATTAACCAAGCTTGGTTACAAGTATCGGCCAAGTTTGGTGAACCGACCCATGTGAAAGATCGTGAAGGTCGCGGCTTCGCGGTTGTTGGTTATGGCAAAGTTGGCGGGTGGGAGCTTGGCTATAACTCCGATCTCGATATCGTGTTCATGCACGATTGCCCGGTACACATCTATACTGACGGTAAGAAAGAGATTGATGGACGCCAGTTCTATTTAAGGTTGGCACAGCGAATTATTCATATTTTCTCAACGAGAACCGCTTCCGGTATTTTGTATGAGGTCGATACTCGTCTACGCCCTTCTGGTGCCTCTGGCCTATTGGTTAGTCCAACGGATGCCTTTGACGAGTATCAGCACAATGATGCGTGGACTTGGGAGCACCAAGCTCTAACTCGCGCTCGCATGATTTACGGCGATGACTTATTGGCTTCGGCATTTAACAAAACTCGCCATGAGGTTCTGTGCTTGGCTCGTGATGAGGCAACGCTCAAAAAGTCCGTTGTGGATATGCGTGAAAAAATGCGCGGTCATTTAGGCGGTAAAAAAGCCGATCGATTCATGTTGAAACAAGATGCGGGTGGTATTACCGATATTGAGTTCTTGGCGCAATACTTAGTACTGAGATACAGCAACGAAAAACCTAAGCTCACCCGTTGGTGTGACAATGTACGAATCTTTGAAAGCCTGTTGTCACAGGGGATTATGGACGAGCAGCAAGGCATCGCATTAACCAACGTCTATACGACGTTAAGAGATGAAATTCATCACCGTAATCTACTCAACCTTGATGCGGATGTGGCGATTGAGAAGTTTGAGATGGAAAGAGAACATGTTGTTCAAGCATGGAAGCAGTGGATGGAAGTTTAACCTTAGTTATGGCTTGTATGATACAGCCTATATTTCAGTAAGCGTTTGCTAATTTTTCTATGGTTTAGCCTCTGTAATCAGTGTGCTAGACTCTAGCCAGATTCGATTTTTGGAGATCCATAATGAAACCAATTCTACCTGACTACAGCCAATCAGGCGTTCTTGTTGTCGGTGACGTAATGCTTGACCGTTACTGGTATGGCCCAACTGGCCGTATTTCACCAGAAGCACCTGTACCCGTTGTGAAAGTAGAAAATAACGAAGAGCGTCCTGGTGGTGCTGCCAACGTAGCAATGAATATTGCTTCTCTTGGTGGCCATGCTCATATCGTTGGTTTGACTGGAAAAGATGAGCCTGCTGAGGTTTTAAAAAACACCCTAGGAGCACTAAAAGTTAAATGTGATTTCGTTGAGTTAGAAGACTATCCAACTATTACTAAATTGCGAGTGATGAGCCGAGGGCAACAGCTGATCCGTCTTGATTTTGAAGACCGATTTGAGAACACCGATCCAGAACTTGTTTTGTCTCGCATGGAGCAAGCACTTCCTAATGTGCGTTCGGTCATCTTATCTGATTACGCTAAAGGTGCTTTGGAGCATGTACAGAGCTTTATCCAAAAAGCACGTGCGGCCAATGTTCCGGTATTTATCGATCCAAAAGGTGCAGACTTTGAACGTTATCGTGGTGCAACTTTACTTACGCCAAATATGGCTGAGTTCGAGTTGGTTGCGGGCAAAGTGAAATCTGAAGAAGAAATGATCGAAAAAGGACTCGCGCTAATTGAAGAGTTTGATTTTGAAGCTTTGTTGGTGACTCGCAGTGAACATGGCATGACGTTATTGCGTAAAGATCAAGAACCATTCCATTTGCCGACTCAAGCGAAAGAGGTGTATGACGTAACAGGTGCGGGTGATACGGTTATTTCGGTATTAGCGGCTTCTGTTGCTGCTGGTAAGCCACTGGATGAAGCGTGTGCATTGGCGAACGCTGCTGCTGGTGTGGTAGTCGGCAAGCTTGGTACATCGACGCTGTCTACGATTGAGTTAGCGGAAGCGATTCATGGTAGCCAAGACACCGACTACGGCGTGATCTCTGAAGCAGCACTGGTTGAAGCAGTGAAACGTGCTCGTGCGAAAGGCGAGAAAGTCGTTATGACGAATGGCTGCTTTGATATTCTGCATGCCGGTCATGTTTCTTACATGAACCATGCAGCTGAGTTAGGCGATCGTTTGATCGTTGCAGTGAATACTGATGAATCAGTAAAACGTCTGAAAGGTCCTGGTCGCCCTGTGAACCCAACCGATCGTCGTATGGCGGTATTGGCTGGCTTAGGCGCGGTTGATTGGGTGGTTCCGTTTTCTGAAGATACACCTCAACGTTTGATCTCTGAGGTTCTACCAAGTCTTCTAGTGAAGGGTGGTGATTACAAACCTGAAGAGATTGCCGGTGGCGCGGAAGTGATTGCGGCTGGTGGTGAAGTGAAAGTACTTAATTTTGAAGATGGTTGCTCTACGACTGAAATCATTAAAGCGATTAAAGGTGGTCGAGGTTAGTGTCTAGTCTTTTGGGGTTAAGCTTTTAGTTAGACAGTAAATCTCGCTTTCAATCGACAATAAAAATGCCGCTCAATGAGCGGCATTTTTGTATCTGTAATTTGATCGTTTTATTAAAGACTCAAGTTAGAGCCTTTAACTAGGATCTGAAATTACTTACTTGCTACTTTTAGACCTGCGTTTACATCAACAATGTCTTGTTCGCTTAGTGTACCAACCGCTTGACGAAGCTGAAGAACACTTAGGATGTAGTTGTAACGAGCATCTGAAAGGTTTTTGTTCGCATCGTATAGACGACGAGTCGAATCTAGTACATCAACGATAGTACGAGTACCTACATCAAAACCTGCTTCTGTTGCTTCTAGAGCAGACTGAGCAGAAACAACAGATTGTTCGTAAGCACGTAGAGCACCAATCGAAGCACTGATGTTGTTGTTGAATGCACGAACGTCTTTTACAACGCTACGGTAAGTTGCTTCTAGATCTTCACTTGCTGCAACGTAGTTGTATTCAGCCTGTTTAGTCAAAGAAGTTGTGCTACCACCCGTGTATAGAGGTACATTTAAGTTAACGCCAACATTGAAGTTGTTTGTCGTGCCGTCAGAAGTGTCACTTGAACCAATATCAGTGTAGTCATATCCACCATCAAGAGTTAGAGATGGTAGATGACCTGAACTCTGTAGGGAGATGTTGTCTTTAGCTATATCTTGCGAGATACGCGCAGCAAGTAGACTTAGGTTTTTTTGCTCTGCTTGTTCAACAAGTGCAATAGCAGACTCAGAAGATTTGCTAGCTGAGAAACGATCAGTATCTAGGATGCTTAGGTTAGAGTGTTCCTGACCTGTAATCTCACGCAGACCTTCGTAGTTATTAATCAGAGTATTCTCTGCTAAAACTTCGTCAGCTAAAACACCATCGTACTGAGCTTGCGCATCATGTACATCGGTGATTGCTGAAAGACCTACTTCAAAGCGTTGTTTCGTTTGCTCTAGTTGACGAGCAACCGCGGCTTTTTCTGCACGAACAAATTCTAGGTTGTCTTGAGCGCGAAGTACTTCAAAGTACGCTGTCGCAACACGAAGAATTAGAGCTTGCTGCTCTGCCGCATACGCTGAATCCGATTGACGAGCACTTTTCTCGGCGGTATCTAGCGTGATCCAAGAAGAACGTTGGTACAGTTCTTGAGAAAAGCTAATACCAGCAGTTAGAGCATTTTGGTCATTATCTCTAGTAGGTGCTGAATCTAAGTCTGTCTCACCTCGAGTAAGGTTGTATCCAGCTGTCAAATTGATTTGCGGTAACAAAGAGCTACGGCTTGACGTTACTGCTTCAAAAGCGGCATCGCGCTGCGCTGCTGAACGAAGAAGTTGTGGATCGTTCTGTTTTGCTTGGTCGTAAACTTCAGCTAGCGTATCAGCAAAAGCTGACGAACTCAGGCTGCCGATTGCTGCACTGATAAATAGTGGAAGCAGTTTTTTCATTTTCCTATTCCTGCCTTTAATGGAATTTTCTTCAAAAGAGTTTAACCCAGTTTGGTGGTAATTTACTCGAAACTTTGCACTTTTTTACATTTAACTGTCCACTTGTGCAATATTTATTTTTAAAAACTTAACTTTAATTATAAAATTTATATAAAAAGTTGAACCTTATCCTTGGTAGTTAACTCGGACAATGAGTAAACTATAAAGATCACTTAGTGAGGTACCAAATGCAACAGTATGACAATCAACGACATGAGTTTACTCCTCAAGATGTGGAAATAGTCTCAAAAGAGACGCTGTTTCGTGGTTTTTTCAAAATGGTTAAATACACATTTAAACACAAGCTGTTTGAGGGAGGCTGGAGCCAACCGATAAAACGCGAGATGTTTGAGCGTGGACATGCTGCTGCTTTGTTACCTTACGATCCTGTCCGTGACGAAGTTGTGATTGTCGAACAGATCCGTGTTGGTGCTCTAGAGCATGAGAACCCATGGCAATATGAAATTGTTGCCGGGATCATTGATACCGATGAATCACCACAAGATGTCGCTCGTCGTGAAGCAATGGAAGAGGCCGGAGTCGAAGTCGGATCTGTATTGCCTATTACTTCGTATTATCCTTCATCGGGTGGTTGCTCAGAAAAGCTCGACGTGTTTGTTGGCTGCGTTGATGCCACGACAGCAAAAGGTGTACACGGATTGGATTACGAAGGTGAAGATATCCTCGTGCAAGTGATGAGTCGCGAAGCTGCTTATCAATTAGTAAAAGAGGGTGTGTTTGAAAATGGAGCCACGATCATTGCGCTACAGTGGCTACAATTGAACTACCAAGAATTACAGTCAGAGTGGATAGATTAACGTCATGCCAAATATAGCAGTCAAAAAACCGTATCATGTTGATCTTGCTGAATTGATGCGAGTTTACGAGACTAACTATGCCAAACTTAACGCTCTGTTACCGGTTGGGCATGAGGTTGGTGACGTTCGCTGTTATCAAGCCGTTAACATGGTGTATCAATTGACAGTGAATGAGGTCACAAAATACACCACTTTAATAGATATATGTCAGAGTGACGCGATGCCAGTGTTTCCTTTGCCAAAAATGTCTGTCAGGCTATATCACGACGCTCGAGTTGCAGAAGTGTGCACTAGCGGGGATTTTTCGCGAGTCAAAGCGAAATATGACTACCCCAACACTAAACTTTTGCAAAAGGACGAGAAATTTCAATTGAATAAATTTCTTGGGGAATGGTTAACGTTTTGTTTAAAAACGGGTATCAGCCGAACCCCAATTAACTTTTAATTGAACCTACTTAAACAACACTTTTAAAGTCTAAACAGTAACGTATCTGGATTTGTTATTTTGGAATTATCACACACTTCAAAATTTGATGAGAGCACTATTAAGCTTGTGCAGCTAACGGACACGCATTTATTTGCGCCGAGCAATGGCAGCTTATTAAGCATCAACACTCAAGATAGCTTTCGTGCTGTAGTCGATGGCATTGTTAGTCAGGGCTTTGACTATCAAGCGATTCTAGCAACAGGTGATATCTCTCAAGATCACAGTGCTGAGTCGTACCAGAAATTTGAGTCAGGGATAAAGCCTTTGGAAAAGCCATGTTACTGGCTACCCGGGAACCATGACTTCAAGCCTAATATGGGCAGTGTTTTACCATCACCACAAATACAGTGTGTTGAGCATGTCTTGCTAGGCGATAACTGGCAGATGGTTATGCTGGACTCGCAAGTGGTGGGCGTACCTCATGGGCGTCTTAGTGATCAACAACTTGATCTACTAGAGCAAAAGCTGACAGAATTCCCTGAGCGTAACACCTTGGTTTTGCTGCACCACCACCCTTTGCTAGTGGGGAGTGCGTGGCTTGATCAACATAACCTGAAAGATGCTGAGCAGTTTTGGGATGTGGTTCAACAGCACACCAATGTGAAAGCGGTACTTTGTGGTCACGTTCATCAAGACATGAATCGCAATCATTATGGTGTACAAGTCATGGCAACCCCATCGACTTGTGTTCAATTTAAACCAAACTCGAACGACTTTGCGGTTGATACCTTATCTCCAGGCTGGCGAGAGATTGAATTGCACCAAGATGGCACGGTAACTACTCAGGTTCGTCGCTTGCCTAATGGACAGTTCTCGCCAGACTTTGATGCCGGTGGTTACTAATATGCAGGACTTTGATCAGCAAACCGCTAAGCCATCACTGCTTCTCTATATTCACGGTTTTAACAGTTCATCACGATCCCACAAAGCGATGGTGATGGCTGACTATTGCGCTGAACATCGCGCAGATATTAAGGTGATTACGCCTCAACTGCCGAGTTTCCCTCTGCAAGCTGCACTTCATTTGCAGCAGCTGGTGGAGCAATATAAAGAGCAATACCAGATAGCGTTAGTCGGTAGTTCATTGGGTGGCTATCTTTCTACATGGTTGAATAGTCACTATGGTTTTAAAGCGGTTGTTGTAAACCCAGCCGTGAAGCCGTATGAGCTTCTTGCTGATTATTTAGGTGAGCAAGTAAACCCATACACAGATGAACGATATGTACTGGAAACAAAGCATATCGATGAACTGAAAGCGTTAGAGGTTCCGGTTATCGCTAAGGCGAGTGATTTCTGGTTACTTCAGCAAACGGAAGACGAAGTTCTGGATTACCGACAAGCGGTAGATAAGTACCAAGGTGCAACACAAACAATAGAAGAGGGCGGGGATCATAGCTTTGTGGATTTTGAGCGCTACCCACAACAAATCATCACCTTTCTAAATCTTTAATCTGTTTCACCAGCAGAGTAATTTTCTCTTGTCTGTCTGTTATTTCATCTATCAATGGTGAAATATCATAGTTTGATGTCTTAGTTTTTGAACTAGCTTGACATCATTACTCAGCTTCCAGACTATATTCCCCAATACTTCGCTCGTTCGCTCTACTATGAAGGTTCATAGTGATAATTTTGCTTTAGTGAAACTAGAGCCAGCGAACTGACGCAAACTTTTTGAGTAAACTCCGTATTATGACTGAACAATATAATGCAAAAGACCTCGAGGTACTTGAAGGTCTCGATCCCGTGCGACACCGCCCGGGAATGTACACCGAGACAGAAAGACCTAACCACCTTGCCCAAGAAGTCATTGATAACTCGGTTGATGAAGCACTAGCGGGACACGCTAAGAAAATTAAAGTTGTGCTTCATGCTGACCAATCGTTAGAAGTTACCGATGACGGCCGTGGTATGCCGGTTGATATCCACCCTGAAAAAGGGATCTCGGGTGTTGAGCTGATTTTAACTAAGCTCCACTCAGGCGGTAAATTCTCAAACAACAACTATAAGTTTTCAGGTGGTTTGCACGGGGTAGGTATCTCGGTGGTAAACGCGCTGTCAAAACGAGTTGAAGTGACGGTTCGCCGTGACGGTCAGGTACATGAAATCGCCCTTGAGGGTGGTCATGCCGTAACGGACCTTACTGTTACGGGGACTTGTGGTCACCGCAATACCGGTACTACCGTGCATTTTTGGCCTGATCCAAAATACTTCGATAGCTCTAAGTTCTCTGTTTTACGTCTTATTAATAACCTGCGCGCTAAAGCGGTACTTTGCCCTGGTTTAGAAATCATCTTTATCGACAAGGTTGGCGGTGAAGAACATAAATGGTTCTATGAAGACGGTCTAAAAGACTACCTTGCAGAAGGTGTGAAAGGTTACACCTTACTGCCTGAAGAACCTTATGTTGGCGAATTCGTTGCTGAAACGGAAATGGCGAACTGGGCGATCATTTGGCAGCCAGAAGGCGGTGATATGATCACCGAAAGTTACGTGAACTTAGTACCAACTAAGCAAGGTGGTACACACGTAAACGGTCTTCGCCAAGGTTTGCTTGATGCAATGCGTGAGTTCTGTGAATTCCGTAATCTTCTACCACGTGGCGTTAAGCTAACGGGTGATGACATCTTTGACCGTTGTTCATACGTGTTATCAGTGAAGATGCAAGACCCGCAGTTTGCTGGTCAAACGAAAGAGCGCTTATCTTCTCGTCAAACTGCTGCGTTTGTTTCTGGTGTCGTGAAGGATGCTTTCAGCTTGTGGCTGAATGAAAAGCCTCAGTTAGCAGAATTACTAGCAGAAGCGTGTATTGCTAACGCGCATCGTCGTATGCGCGCAAGCAAAAAGGTTGTGCGTAAGAAAATAGCATCTGGCCCAGCACTGCCGGGTAAACTAACCGACTGTTCAGTTCAAGATTTAAGCCGTACCGAAATCTTCTTCGTGGAAGGGGACTCGGCGGGTGGTTCTGCTAAACAAGCACGTGATCGTGAGTTCCAAGCGGTTATGCCACTTCGCGGTAAGATCCTAAACACGTGGGAAGTGTCAGCAGACCAAGTATTGGCTTCACAAGAAGTACACGATATTTCAGTTGCTTTGGGTATTGATCCTGATAACGATGATTTGTCAGGCCTGCGTTACGGTAAGATCTGTATCCTTGCCGATGCGGACTCGGATGGTCTTCATATTGCGACACTGCTATGTGCACTCTTTACTCGCCATTTCCACGCTTTGGTTGAAGCAGGTCATATCTATGTGGCAATGCCTCCTCTGTATCGTATTGATTGCGGTAAAGAAGTGTTCTACGCACTCGATGACTCAGAGAAAGATGGGGTACTTGAGCGACTATCGCAGAAAAAAGCCAAGATCAACGTGCAACGATTCAAAGGTCTGGGTGAAATGAACCCGCTTCAGTTGCGTGAAACCACTATGGATCCAAATACTCGTCGCCTTGTTCAGTTGACTATTGATGACAACGACGCAACCAACGAGATGATGGACATGCTGCTTGGTAAGAAACGTGCAGATGATCGCCGTGCATGGTTACAGACTAACGGTGATATGGCCGAGGTATAATGGATGTCTAACGAAATTACATATGATGGCGTTGAACAGTTGCCAATGCGCAAGTTCACCGAAGATGCCTATTTAAATTACTCAATGTACGTGATCATGGATCGTGCATTGCCTTATATCGGTGATGGCTTGAAGCCAGTACAACGTCGTATTATCTATGCGATGTCTGAGCTAGGCTTATCAGCAGCATCGAAATACAAAAAATCAGCACGTACCGTTGGTGACGTATTAGGTAAGTATCACCCACACGGTGACTCTGCTTGTTACGAAGCGATGGTACTGATGGCACAGCCTTTCTCTTACCGTTACCCATTGGTTGATGGTCAAGGTAACTGGGGTGCACCAGATGACCCGAAATCATTCGCTGCGATGCGTTATACCGAAGCAAAACTGTCAAAATTTGCTGAAGTCTTGCTGGGTGAATTGGGTCAGGGCACCGTTGATTGGCAACCAAACTTTGATGGCACGATGAAAGAGCCACAAATGTTGCCTGCTCGTCTTCCTCATATTTTGCTTAACGGTATTACCGGTATCGCGGTAGGTATGGCGACCGATATTCCGCCACACAACGTGCGTGAAGTAGCGAATGCAGCGATTCATTTGATTGATACGCCTAAAGCTGAACTTCCAGATGTGATGGGTTTCATTCAAGGCCCAGATTACCCGACAGAAGCTGAAATTATTTCGCCGAAGTTGGACATCGAAAAGATCTACCGTACTGGACGTGGAAGCATCAAGATGCGCGCAGTTTGGCACAAGGAAGGCTCCGATATTGTTATCACGGCTTTACCTCATCAAGTGTCAGGTGCGAAGTTACTTGAGCAAATTGCGAACCAGATGCGCGCTAAGAAGCTGCCTATGGTTGACGATCTGCGTGATGAATCAGATCACGAGAACCCAACGCGTATCGTTGTTGTACCTCGTTCAAATCGTATCGACTGTGACCAACTGATGAGTCACTTGTTCGCGTCGACGGATTTAGAGAAAAACTTCCGCGTGAACTTGAACATGATTGGTTTAGATAACCGTCCTCAAGTTAAAGGTCTGGTTCAAATCCTGAAAGAATGGATTGAGTTCCGTCGCATGACCGTTCGCCGTCGTTTACAGTACCGTTTAGATAAAGTACTGGCACGTTTGCATATCTTAGAAGGTTTACTTGCTGCTTATCTAAATATTGACGAAGTGATTGAAATCATTAGAACAGAAGACGAACCATGTCCTGTTCTGATGAACCGTTTCAACATTTCTGAAATTCAAGCTAATGCGATTCTTGATATTAAACTTCGTAACTTAGCTAAGTTAGAAGAATTTAAAATTCGAGCTGAGCAAGAAGAGCTTGAAGCTGAACGTGAAAAGCTTGAAAAGCTATTAGGTTCAGAGCGTCGCTTGAATACGCTGATCAAAAAAGAAATCCAAGCAGATGCAGATAAATACGGCGATGATCGTCGCTCACCCTTGATTGAGCGTGCTGAAGCGAAAGCGCTAACAGAACGTGACTTAGTACCAAGCGAACCAATTACGGTTGTGTTGTCTGAAAAAGGTTGGATTCGTCATGCCAAAGGGCATGAAGTTGACGCTGAAGGATTGAACTACAAATCAGGTGATAAATTCTTAGCAAGCACTAAGGGTAAGAGTAACCAACAAGCGGTGTTCCTCGGCAGTGATGGCCGAAGCTACTCCCTTGAATCTCACTCACTGCCATCGGCGCGAAGCCAAGGTGAGCCAATTACAGGCCGCTTGAACGTCAGCCCGGGTACTTCTATTCGCCAAGTGGTGATGGGGGAGAATGAACAGCTATGGTTAGTCGGTTCTGATGCGGGTTATGGTTTTGTTTGTAAAGGCAGCGATCTGTTGTCTAAGAACAAGAGCGGTAAAGCGCTGGTTAACTTACCACAAGCTTCTGAAGTGATGTTGCCAAGCCCGATTGCTGACTTGGACAGTAACCAGATTCTGGCGATTACTAACCAAGGTCGTATGTTGTTGTTCCCGATTAAAGACCTACCTCAGTTGAGTAAAGGTAAGGGTAACAAGATCATCAATATTCCTTCTGCAAAAGCAAAAGAGCGTGAAGAGTTTGTCTCGCATCTGATGGCTATTCCAGAGAATGCAACGCTGACTATTTACGCGGGTAAACGCAAGCTTGGCTTGAAACCTGCGGACCTTGAAAACTTCCGTGGGGAACGTGGTCGTCGTGGTGGTTTACTGCCGAGAGGGTTGCAGCGAGTGACTCGCATCGATATCGATGACCCTAGCGACGCTTAACTATGACGCTTAACTATGACACTTAGTTATATAACTAGTTTTAATTGAGTTTATAATTCGCTTGATTGATAAAAGAAAACCCAGCTTAATAGCTGGGTTTTTTGTATCTGTATTTGTATTTGGCGGTTTGAGTCGCTAGCCATCATGTTAGCAATCAAACTAAATATAGAGGTTATAGGCGTGTATCTTCAGCAATAGTGACCTTGAGGTTCTTGTTTTCACCTTTGCGCAACACACCAACATCAATGACAGTACCTGGGCGCAGGTCTGTGACAATATCCATTACGCTCTGTCGTCCGCTAATTTGGGTATTATTGATGCTGACAATAATATCTTGTGCTTCAAAGCCTGCATCAGCAGCAGGACCGTTCGGGTCTATCCCTAGAACGACAATACCGCCGATATTCTTGTTACCAAGTAAGCGTGACGTCACCGAGTTGATGTCTTGTCCGTCGATACCAATATAACCACGAATTACACGACCATCGGCGATGATCTTCTCCATGATTTTATTAGCAAGTGGGTAGGGGATAGCAAATGAAATTCCGTAGGTTTCCATGTCGGTAGCTTGTTGGAAAGACGCGGTATTGATACCGACTAACTCACCTTGAGAATTGACGAGCGCACCACCAGAGTTACCTTCATTGATTGCCGCATCGGTTTGGATAAAGGCTTGATGACCATCTGCGCTGATTGAAGAGCGACCAGTTGCTGAGATAATACCAAAGGTTGTGGTTTGACCTAGGTTATATGGGTTACCGATAGCTAGAACCACATCACCGACATTTGCTGTGTAATCTTGGTTCAGTGGAATCACAGGTAAGTTGTCACCACTGACTCTGAGTATCGCGATATCGGTACGTTTGTCTGAACCAACTAACTGTGCGGCGGCAACTCGTCCATCTTGAAGTGCCACTACAATTTGGTCGGCTTGAGCAACAACGTGAAAGTTGGTAATGATGTAGCCTTTTTCGCTGACAATCACCCCTGAACCCAAACCTTGAGTCAGCAGTTTGTTGCGATCGCTTTCTGCGTATTTACGGCTATAGATATTGACTACTGCGGGTGCCGCGCGACGCACCGCTTGGTTAAATGAGATCTGAAGAGATCCAATATTATCCACTTGAGGACTAGTGACATCTGCAACTATAGCTGGCCTTAAGCTCGGAAATACGAGCAGAATAAGTGCCGCTGAAACGAGTCCAAGGGAAATAGAACGAAATAGAAAGGACAGCATGTTTCCCTCTTCAACAAGTTAGGTATGAAGCATCCGTCAATGGATGACTGACTTGATTACGAGTGAAGCATAGCATTTTGATTGATCTAAAGAAAAGGGAGACTGAGTAAGTTTAAAGCAAACTTACTGAGCCTCCCTGTAATTGCGCTGACGTATGACTATCGAATAACTAGATAGATAGTCCTGTCGCCTCTTTGGATATTAAGCGCCAACACGCCAGGTTGTTTTTCAAGAATCTTTCTAAATTCAGCAAGGTTCTTAACGGGCTGGCGGTTTACCCCGATGATGATGTCGTCTTTAAGAAGTTGATAGGCTTCTGCTGGCGAACCTTGAGCGACACTTGATACCTTGACGCCTGTCGTTGAGTCGCTGTCGGTTGTGTTGGTGAGCTCTGCACCGGCAAGTCCTTCATGGAGCTTTTCAGCTTGTGTCTTACTATTGGTGGATTCACCCAGAGTCACATCAAAGGTCATATTCTTTCCGTCACGAACGACACCAAGTTCGATCTGTTTACCTGCACCGAGGGTTGCGACTTTGGCTCTTAACTCGCTAAAAGTATCAATGCGCTTACCATTAATAGAGACAATAACATCGCCCGCTTTCAGTCCGGCTTTGTCCGCAGCACTGTCGGGTACAATTTGGCTAACAAAGGCACCTTTGCTGGATTCATAACCAAGCGCTTCCGCCAATTCAGAGGTGACCTCTCCGCCTTGAACACCCAGCATACCGCGTTTTACTTCACCGAAATCGAGAATTTGTTCTGTCAGGTTTTTCATCATATTGGATGGGATTGCAAAGCCGATACCGACATTGCCTCCGTTAGGGCCAAGGATAGCCGTGTTGATACCAATCAGCTCACCGTTGAGATTCACTAACGCACCTCCAGAGTTACCACTGTTGATAGCGGCATCGGTTTGAATGAAGTTTTCAAAGTTCTCTAGGTTTAGGCCGCTACGACCGAGAGCAGACACGATGCCGGATGTCACGGTTTGACCGAGTCCAAATGGGTTGCCGATAGCGACACTGAAATCGCCGACTCTTAACTTGTCGGAGTCTGCGACTTTTATCTGGGTAAGGTTCTTGGCTGTTTCAAGTTTTAATAGCGCGATATCCGACATCTGGTCGCCGCCGATCAGCTCGGCATCGTACTCTCTACCATCATGAAGTTTTACTTTGATATCGTCGGCACCATTGATGACATGGTAATTGGTGACAATATGGCCTTTCTTGGCATCAATGATCACACCAGAACCTAGCCCGCGGAATGGGCGTTCTCGTGTTTGTTCTGGACCAAAAAAGAATTGAAATTGTTCAGGGATTTGCTGACGTTGTACCTGTTTGCCTTCTACGGCAATACTAACCACAGCGGGGGTCACTTGTTCAAGCATAGGTGCAAGGCTTGGTAATTGTTCATTACCCACACTTAATGGCAGTGCGGCCGTTGCTTGAATGGGGGTGATGATTGAACTTAAGCTTAAAGTCAGTACTGATAAAGCAAGCAAAGGTTTTTTCATCATAAACTCCTCTCTAGTTTAGGTCTTAACCCTCTTATACGTTTAATAAGTATGAGAAGTTTCAAATGACCTGAGTGAAAGTTATGACTCAAAAACCTTTGTAAAGTTCACAGAAGTGTTAAATGTTTACGATGCTTTTGCTGTTACAACATCGGGAGCATCCATGATTTCTTTCTTCTGCTCTGTAAATAAACCGGTTGCGCCATTAGCGTAATCTTTCGGTTGTTCTTCAAGTGTCGCCTCTTTAACTGAAGGCTTGTCTTGTGATTTGTCCGAATGGGCTGCGGCTGTTTTCACAAATGGATTATCTTGCTCTGGCAGATTAGGGATCAGCTCTGAGCTTGTTTTTTCCATGTGTTGGTACAGTTTTGTGTAGTCCTTACCTAAGGTGTCCAACATTTCTGCTGATTTCGCAAAGTGGTCAGCTAGCTCTTGTCGCTGCTGTTCAAGGGCAAACTTTGCGCTATCTAATTCTTTCTGTACGTTCTTTTGTTTTTTGTATTCAGGCGTCATGAGACGAGAAATAGCGACCCCTAAAATAACTCCGACTAGTAAACCGGCAACGGCATACATCCAAGGCATAACAGCTCCTTATTATTGTTTTTTAACATGTTTGTTACTGCTTAGTTACACGTGATACAGCTCCATGGTACTATGAGAAAGCCGCAGTATAAAGAGAAATGCGTGTGCGCTAGTTAGCAGTTTGATGCTGCATTATTCACCGCATGGCGACATGCCTCATACTGTTTGAGCTCATTTTTATTTGCTGTCTGATATCGCTTTCATTGTGGAAATGTCGTCATGAATCCCATTAAAAAATACGAACAAGATATAAAAGAACATGGATTTCAAAGAGATCCAGCACAAGAGCAAGCCGTTAAATCTTTAGATGAACTCTTTCATCAATTCCAAGATTACATGAATACGCCTATTCCTCAACTGACTCGATTTCAGAAATTAATGGGCAAAAAGCCAGAAGTGCCAGAGCCACCAAAAGGCCTCTATTTTTGGGGCGGCGTCGGGCGCGGTAAAACGTATTTAATGGATACGTTCTACGATGCCTTACCGACCACAAAAAAAATGCGCGTTCACTTTCACCGCTTTATGTATCGAGTCCATGATGAGCTAAGGGCGCTAGGTAACGTTAGCGACCCGTTGCCTTTGGTCGCAGACAAGTTGAAAGAAGAAGCGGATATTATCTGTTTTGATGAATTCTTTGTTTCAGACATCACGGATGCCATGATCTTAGGCACTTTGTTCCAAGAGTTATTTGCTCGAAACGTTATTTTAGTTGCGACCTCTAATATTCCACCTGCGGATTTGTATCGTAACGGGTTGCAGCGAGCTCGTTTCTTACCCGCTATTAAGCTTATCCAAGGTAATTGCCATATTCTTAATGTCGATAGCGGAATCGATTATCGTCTTCGTACGTTAGAGCAGGCTGAGATCTACCATTACCCACTAGATAGCCAAGCGAACATCAACCTCGAAACATATTATGCGCAGCTAGTAGGTGAAGATAAAGAGAAACTCAAACAAATTGAGGTCAATCATCGTCAACTGGATGTAGTCGAAGCAAGCGATGGTGTACTGCATGGCACGTTTGCTCAGCTTTGTCAGTCGGCTCGCAGCCAGAATGACTATATTGAGCTGTCTAGGGTTTATCACACGGTTCTGCTGGCTGATGTGTTGCAAATGGGTGCGACTTCAGATGACGCAGCAAGACGCTTCATTGCGTTAGTTGATGAGTTCTATGAGCGTAACGTTAAATTGATTATTTCAGCGGAAGTGGAGCTAGAAAAGCTGTATACCCATGGTCAGTTAGAATTTGAGTTTAAACGTTGTCAGTCGCGTTTAATCGAAATGCAGAGCCATGAATATTTGGCAAAAGAACACTTAAGTTAGCTTTGATTATCTCGAATAAGAAAGAGAATTAAAAAAATCGTGATTTTGTTCAAAAAGAGGTGATTTTTTCTTCGCTCTTCTCTATAATCCTGCGACCTACCGTTACTGCGGGCCTCTAGCGATGAGTAAAATCACGTTATGCCAAGAGTTTTCCAACACTCGAAGGGGTGATGATGGTAACTCTTAGACAGTGGGAATACGCGAGTATTCCTTAAGTGTAAATTTTTTAAATAGGTAATTATTAGCATGAAAACTTTCGTTGCTAAACCAGAAACTGTAAAACGCGACTGGTATGTTGTAGACGCTGAAGGCAAAACTCTTGGCCGTCTAGCAAGTGAAATCGCTTCTCGCCTACGCGGCAAGCACAAAGCAGAATACACTCCTCACGTAGACACTGGTGATTACATCATCGTTGTTAACGCTGAGAAAGTTGCTGTGACTGGTAACAAAGCTAAGGGTAAGGTTTACTACCGTCACTCTGAGTTCCCAGGTGGTCTTAAGACTATCACTTTTGAAAAGCTAATTGCTAAGAAACCAGAAATGGTTCTTGAACTAGCAGTTAAAGGTATGCTTCCACGTGGTCCTCTAGGCCGCGCGATGTACCGTAAGCTTAAAGTATACGCTGGTACTGAGCACAACCATGTTGCTCAACAACCACAAGTACTAGACATCTAATTGGGGATTAAGACAATGGCAGAGAATCAATACTACGGCACTGGTCGTCGCAAAAGCTCAGCAGCTCGTGTTTTCATCAAACCAGGCTCTGGTGAGATCGTAATCAACAAGCGTAGCCTTGATGTTTACTTCGGTCGTCCAACTTCTCGTATGGTTGTTAAGCAACCTCTTGAGCTAGTTGAACTAACTGAGAAACTTGACCTTTACATCACTGTTTCTGGTGGTGGTATTTCAGGTCAAGCTGGCGCAATCCGCCACGGTATCACTCGTGCTCTTATGGAATACGATGAAACTCTACGTCCTGCTCTACGTGCAGCTGGCTATGTTACGCGTGACGCTCGTTGCGTTGAACGTAAGAAAGTTGGTCTACGTAAAGCACGTCGTAAACCTCAATTCTCTAAGCGTTAATTTTTCCTTACCGAAAAATACACGCGACCAGTTTTATTACTGGAATTGTGGTTCAAAGCTCGGCTATATGCCGGGCTTTTTGTCTTTCTGGCCCCCGCTAAACGCTTCCCCCTCCTCGTTTTATTCCTAAATTCTTATATTTTGAAAGCTTTTGTAACCCAATGTGCGCTTTGCCTCATGATTGTTACAAAAAGGTAGCTTTATCTTGTCAAAAAGTAGGGTTTTATTTATCATTTGCCGTCAATAAATAGAACTAAATACATATTTTGTTAGCCATGCTCTTTAATCGGAATTATTTCAATCCATAAGGAGCAAATGGGAGAATGTTTGGATGAGCAACGCGCCTTTAAATAACGGTCGCAGGCGTTTCTTAACCGCAACAACAGCCGTTGTTGGTGGTTTGGGAGCAGCTGCTGTAGCCGTGCCTTTTATTAAATCATGGAACCCGAGTGCCAAAGCGAAAGCTGCGGGCGCGCCGGTGGAAGTGGAAGTCAGTAAGTTAGAACCGGGACAAATGGTTCGTGTCGAGTGGCAAGGTAAACCTGTATGGGTTGTACGCCGTGCTGAGTCGGTACTAGAGAACCTAAAAGCGATCGGTGGTCAACTTCGTGACCCTCAATCTGAAACTGAACAACAACCAGACTACGCACAGAACGAGTTTCGTTCTATTAAGCCGGAGTTTTTCATTGCTGTTGGTTTCTGTACGCACTTAGGTTGTTCTCCAACTTACCTGCCAGATTCTTTTGCAGAACAAGTTCAGGGCGTTAAGTCTGGTTTCTTCTGTCCTTGTCATGGTTCAAAGTTTGATATGGCAGGTCGAGTATTCCAAGGCGTACCAGCCCCACTGAACCTTGTAGTGCCAAAGCATATGTATTTGAGTGACACTAAGATCATGATCGGTGTGGACGAGGGAGACGCATAATGCAAGGATTGCTTGATTGGGTAGAAAAACGTCTACCCGCAATGAATGCTTATAAAAAGCATTTATCTGAATACCCAATGCCTAAGAACTTTAACTTTTGGTACCTTTTCGGTTCTTTGGCAATGTTGGTACTGGTTAACCAAATCCTTACAGGTATTTGGCTAACAATGAACTACGTTCCGTCTGGTGATGGCGCATTTGCATCTGTTGAATACATCATGCGTGATGTGGAATACGGCTGGTTACTGCGTTACATGCACTCGACAGGTGCTTCGGCATTCTTCGTCGTTATCTACCTGCATATGTTCCGTGGTCTAATCTACGGTTCTTACCAAAAGCCTCGTGAGCTACTTTGGCTCTTTGGTATGTTGATCTTCTTAGTGCTTATGGCTGAGGCTTTCATGGGTTACTTGCTACCATGGGGTCAAATGTCTTACTGGGGCGCTCAGGTAATCATTTCTCTGTTTGGTGCGATTCCTGTTATTGGTGATGACCTAACGCTTTGGATCCGTGGTGATTACATCATCTCTGGCGCAACGCTGAACCGTTTCTTTGCACTGCATGTTATCGCTCTACCAATTGTACTTCTGCTGCTTATCGTACTTCACGTACTAGCGCTGCACGAAGTTGGTTCGAATAACCCTGATGGTATCGAAACTAAACTTCCTAAAGGTACAATGGGCGACGATTACAAAACTCAGTTCCCATTCCACAAGGATTACACTAAGAAATACGACATCATTGACTCTATTCCTTTCCACCCATACGGGACGGTGAAAGATATGGTCGGTGTTGCTGGTTTCCTATTCTTGTTCTGTTACGTGCTGTTCTTTAACCCAGAGATGGGTGGATACTTCCTTGAGCCGCCTAACTTCGAAGCTGCTAACCCACTGAAAACACCTGAGCATATTGCTCCAGTTTGGTACTTCACGCCGTTCTACGCTGTACTTCGTGCTGTTCCTGATAAGTTGATAGGTGTAGTTGCAATGGGTGCATCTATTGTTGTGCTATTCCTACTGCCATGGTTCGACCGTTGTAAAGTGCGTTCTTACCGTTACCGTAGCAAACTGCATTTGATTAACATCATCCAATTCACAATAAGCTTTATTGCGCTTGGTGTACTTGGTGCGCTTCCAGCAACGCCAACGTATACGCTACTGGCTCAAATCTTTAGCTTAGGTTATTTCATGTTCTTCGTTCTACTGTGGTTCTACAGTAAAAATGAAGCGACGAAACCATTACCAGAAAGGGTGACATTCAAATGAAAAAGTGGATTGTAATTTTATTTGCTATGTTGCCGTCACTGGCGATGGCAGCGGGTGCAAGCGTACCATTAGACAAAGCAAACAATGATTTAACAGATAAAGCCTCATTGCAAAATGGCGCTAAGATGTTCATGAACTACTGTTTTGCTTGTCACTCAACGCAGTACCAGCGTTATGAACGTGTTGCGAATGATTTGGAGATCCCAGTAGATCTAATGAAGGAAAACCTGATTTTCGACCCTGAAGCGAAAATCGGTAGTTTGATGGTTAACGCTATGCCCTCTGATCAAGCGGCAAGTTGGTTTGGTGCTCCACCACCAGATCTAACTTTGGTTGCTCGTGTTCGTGGCGCAGATTGGCTATACACGTACCTTCGTACCTTTTATGAAGACCCATCTCGTCCGTTTGGTGTGAACAACATTGTTTTCCCAAGTGTTGGTATGCCGCACGTTCTTGAAGAGCTGCAAGGTATTCCAACACCAATCTACGATACTCATATGGTAGATGGCGAGGAAGTGACTACTGTTGTTGGTACTGAAACTGACGGTTCTGGCGAATTAAGTGCTGGTGAATACGACGAAGCAGTTCGTGACCTTGTTAACTTTTTGGTTTACTCGGGCGACCCAGTTCAACTTGAGCGTCATGCAATGGGTTGGTGGGTAATGGCCTTCTTAGTAATCTTCACTATCATCGTGATTTTGCTGAAGAAAGAGTATTGGCGTGATGTGCACTAATTGTGCTATAATACCGTGCTAATTCCCAAATTATGTTAATGTTCAATGGAGGCTTTAGGCCTCCATTGTTTTTATTTAAAGTGTACTGGAGGGCTCCATGGCTGTAGCTGCCAATAAACGTTCTGTAATGACTCTTTTCTCAAGTGCTTCTGATATGTATAGCCATCAGGTGCGCATTGTTCTTGCTGAAAAAGGCGTAAGTGTTGAAGTTGAGTTGGTTGATGAAAAAAATCTACCAGCAGAGCTTGTTGAACTGAACCCGTACAAATCAGTACCTACTCTTATTGATCGTGAGCTTGCTTTATATGACTCAAAGATCATTATGGAGTACTTAGATGAGCGTTTCCCTCATCCACCGTTGATGCCTGTATACCCGGTTGCTCGTGGTAATAGTCGTCTAATGATGTACCGCATTGAGCGTAACTGGTATTCAGTTGCAGAGAAGATCGTTAAAGGCAACGCTGAAGAATCTGAAGCAGCTCGCGTTAAACTGCGCAACGACCTACTGACTCTTGCTCCTATCTTCGCTGAGTATGAATACTTCATGAGCGAAGAATTTAGCCTAATTGATTGTTACCTAGCTCCGCTACTATGGCGTTTACCTGAGCTTGGTATCGAATTAATTGGCCCTGGTTCTAAAGAGCTTAAGATTTACATGAACCGCGTATTCGAACGTGATTCATTCCTAGCTTCTCTAACTGAAGCTGAGCGTGAGATGCGACTCGTTCGCTAAGCGTTATGGATATTTCAAATATGACTCCACGCCGACCATACATGCTTCGTGCATTTTATGAATGGCTGGTTGATAACGAATTAACTCCACACCTTGTTGTTGAAGCAACATTACCGGGTGTGAGAGTTCCAGAAGAGTTTGTTCAAGATGGTCAGATTATTCTGAACATCGCGCCTCGTGCGGTTGGACAACTTGAACTGGGTAACGAAGCCGTGACGTTTAGTGCTCGATTTAGTGGTCGTCCACACTCTGTGATCGTGCCGCTTTACGCAGTACAAGCGATTTATGCTCGTGAGAATGGTGCTGGTACCATGTTTGAACCTGAAGAGGCTTACATGGAATCTTTTGAAGAAGGGATTGAAGAAAGTCCTTTTGAAGAACAAGAAAAAGGCCCATCTTTGAGCGTAGCAACGGCAGACGTAGATGCTGAAGAGCCTGACTCAGATCCTGAGCCACCTCGTCCTGCAAAAGGTCGACCAAGCCTTCGTGTTATCAAATAGCGTTATTTTTTAAATAACTCCAAATACAAAAAAAGCAGCGATTTATCGCTGCTTTTTCTTTTTGTGCTTTCTGGTATTTATTCGCCTGATTGATTTCGTTAGGCTTTGTCAGCGAAGCAGTCAAGTCAGAAGTAAATTCAGAGAACGTTAGTTTACAGAATTGTCTTCTTCGCCATATTCAAACGCTCGAATCACCTGTTTTACGCCTGAAACATTACGGGCAACTTCTGTTGCGATATCAGCATGCTCTCGAGATACCAACCCAAGTAAAAATACCTCTGAATCTTCCGTGATGACTTTAACCTTGATGCCGTTGAGATCAGCGTTTGCTAGAAGGGCTGATTTCACCTTGGTAGTAATCCAGCTATCGTTACTAATCGCACTGATGGTCAATGGCTCTTTTACTCGCACTTGATTATGTATGCTTTCTACGCCTGCCACTTCTTTGGCTTGGCTTTCAAACGCGCGACGCTCTGAGTCAGTAGTCGCTTGCCCCATCAATATAACCGAACCTCGGTAAGAGCTCGCTGTGATACGAACGTTGCCACGATATGGCTGTTTGTTGGTGATGGCTGCGACTTCAAATTCGATATTGTTATCGTTCCAGATTTGTTTGGTGGTTCGTGTGTCAGTGACTAAGTTCGCTGTGGTTGCGGCACCAGCAATGAAAATGCCAGCACAACCAGACAGGGATAGTGTAAGTAACGAAACACTGATCAGCTTAAACAGCCTCATAGAGGTTAATGATTTCATTGTGATGCTCCGTATATCACTCTTCGTGAGCAGGGAAGAGTACTTGATCGATTAGGTCACATAGGCAGTGCAGTGTCACCATGTGTACTTCATGAATGCGTGCTGTACGGTGTGACGGGATACGAATTTCTACATCGTGTTCGCCAAGTAAGCCTGCCATTTCACCACCATCTTTACCCGTAAAGGCGATGATCGTCATGTCACGTGTTACCGCGGCTTCCATCGCTTTGATGATGTTTTTGCTGTTACCGCTAGTAGATATAGCCAGTAAAATATCACCCGTTTGACCAAACGCTCGTACCTGTTTAGAGAAGATCTCTTCATAGTGATAGTCGTTGGCTACTGCCGTTAGCGTGGTGTTGTCTGCTGTGAGAGCCATTGCTGGAAGGCTAGGGCGCTCGGTTTCAAAGCGATTAAGTAGGCACGATACAAATTGCTGAGCATTCGACGCCGAACCACCATTACCACAACAAAGAATTTTGTTTCCGTTAAGCAAGGTCGCAACCATTGCTTGAGCGGCATGCGTGATTGCGTCTGGCAGTGCTTCTGCAGCCGCAATTTGGATCTGAATACTTTCTGTAAAACTTTCTTTAATGCTGTCTAGCATGTTTATCCTTGGGTAATCGCGTTTTGAATCCAGTCGATATTGTCATTCGGCCCTTCTATGGCAACGATATCAAACCTGAAATCTGTAGAGTGCACCGACAAGCCTTGCTGCATCAGCCAAACATTGGCTGTTTTGAGCAGCTTCTGTGACTTCTTTGCTGTCACCATTTCGGCGGCATGTCCGTAGCGGGTTTGCTTGCGGTATTTTACCTCAGCAAACACAACCGTATTGTTATGGCGCATTATAAGATCAATCTCACCACATTTAGCTATGAAGTTTTCTTGAATTAACGATAATCCGTGGCCAACTAAATAATTTTTAGCCACGGTCTCGTATTTATCACCCACTTGTTTGTGGGTGATTGTTGGTTTGGACAGGAACGTTCGGCTAAAAAGCCCCATGCTCTGCCCAGCTGATTTCACGTTGAACAACACAGTTGTTGTCGATGGTTAACACGCCGGTTTCACCTGGAATGCTGTAACCCTGTACGGCTTTCATCTGTGGCAATGCATCCATTAGGTAGTAGGCATCCATCCCCAGTGCTTGCAGACGTTTTTGGCCGTTTGAATGTGCAGGCCATAGGTCGTTTAGCTCTTTGTTAAGCTCGTTCTTGTTCTCAACCAATAGTGGGATGTCACTGTAGAACACACCCGTTAGATCTTCGTACTGCTTGTCACCGCTGTTGCTGCGTGAGTTTGAGAACAAGGCTGGTTGGTCAGCATCTGGGTTAATCGCGACTTCAATGAAAGGTTTAATCAACGTAAGCTCTGAGTTCTTCGCCACAATGTAAACAGAGTCGATATCACGACGGCTGCGTGGTTCTGTTTCTAGGTCTAGGTTAAGTAGCCCATCCATTTGAGCGATACGTTGTTGGCTCTCTTGTAAGCCGAATACCTGATTCACATTACGCTGAAGTTGGCGCTTGTCAGAGAACAAGGTAATCGCGACTTTGTTGTTGCTGTATTTTTTCCACTCTTTCTCAAACGCTTGCTTAACGCGGTCACCTAAACGCCCTTTTGGCGCAAGAATAAGCGGGTACTTGTAGCCTTGAGCAAAAAGGTGTTTCGCTGCCTGAGCGACTTCTTGTTCTGGCGATAGAGCGAGATAGCAAATATTGGTATCAGGTTCTAGCTGCGTCGGAATATTTAGAGCTAAAGCTGGAATCGAATTCTCGTGGTTTTTCTGAGCTTGTTGAAGCTTGGTTATATTGCTCTTAATCAATGGGCCAACAATGAAATCAACGTTATTTTCTTCCAGTGTCGCTTTAATTTCAGCGGCACTTTGTACGTTGGTATCCATAACAGTCAGCGTTGCATCTTCTTCGCGCTCTTTATCATTCATCATTGCAAAGATAAAACCGTCACGAACGAGTTGCGCCTGCTTGCCGTATTTACCCGTCAAAGGCAGTAATAAAGCTGTGCTGGTCGGCTTGCTGATTTCTAACGCTAATATGTCGGTGATCGCTTGAGGCGTATAAAGCGCTGCTGGGTGACGAGGGTTCTCAGCTAACCAATCAGACAGTGTTTTTTGTAGGTCTGGAAGATTTGAGTTGAGCGTCTTCATGTAAATAGACAGCTGTAACCAGCCCGCTAAAACGTCTTCGGTAGGAGATGTTTTTAGCTCTAGAATCTCATATTGAGAATAGCTGTTCAGATTATGCCAAATACGGTCAGCCGTTTGCTGCTGGATTTCTTCATCAGTATCTGCGTATTCTGAATAAAGCACTAACTCACGGCTCGCTTCGAAATAGTCTTTCTTCATCTCAGAAATGTTAGCGCGTAGCTCGTGATAGTCTTTCCATTGCTCGTTAGGCAGTTTCCACCACGGTTGGAAATTCAGTTGGCTATAGGCTTGATCTGGTTGTGAGTTATTCACTAATAACTGCGCACGAGCCAGTTGCCATTCTGCTTGTTGTACTTCGCTAAGTTCTTGCTTTGCTATGCGTTTGATAAGCAAAGTAGCTTGATCGGTTTTTCCAGCCTGCACAGAGGCTTTAAGTGCCATGATTAGCCAATCGTTTTGTAGGCTTCCTTTGCTGCTATCCGCTTGCATCATGTAACTTTCAGTTGATTGCGCTGGATCGAGTGTAATATCAACACGCGTTGGTGCTTGAGGACCTGAAGAACAAGCCGCCAATGTAATTGCTAATGCAATTGGAGTGAGTAAGCGTGGTACACTGAGTCTCTTATGGTTCATCGTTGCCATGAGTTCTTTAAATTCCGTATAAATTTGTATCTATATTAATCGTTGAAGTGATGGTAAACAAATGACAGATAACAAAACCTTGCTCACAGAGAGCCCAACTCTCTACATTGTGCCAACCCCAATCGGAAATTTGGGAGATATCACTCAAAGAGCAATTGAAATTTTATCAAGTGTCGATGTTATTGCAGCCGAAGACACGCGCCACACGGGTAAGCTGCTTGCTCACTTCAATATATCAACCAGAACGTTCGCTTTACATGATCACAATGAACAAACTAAAGCACAAGTTCTAGTCGAAAGGTTATTAGAAGGTCAGTCTATCGCATTAGTCTCTGATGCGGGTACTCCTTTAATCAGTGATCCAGGTTACCATCTTGTCTCACAATGTCGTCAAGCGGGTGTGAGAGTTGTGCCACTTCCTGGTGCTTGTGCTGTGATTACAGCGTTGAGTGCTTCAGGTTTACCGTCAGATCGTTTCAGCTTTGAAGGTTTCTTACCGCCAAAGAGCAAGGGTCGTAAAGATAAGTTCTTAGAGATTGCAAAAGCAGAGCGCACATGTATTTTCTACGAATCACCGCACCGTATTACGGATTCTCTACAAGACATGCTAGAGATCTTAGGCCCTGACCGTGAGGTAGTGTTGGCTCGTGAACTAACCAAGACATTCGAAACCATTCAAGGATTACCATTAGGTGAGTTGATTGAGTGGATTGAAGAAGATTCGAACCGTAAGCGCGGTGAGATGGTACTGCTGATTCATGGTCACCGTGAAGAAGCAAGTACAGAACTACCAGACGAAGCAACTCGCACATTAGGCATTCTAACCAAAGAGCTGCCCCTTAAAAAAGCAGCGGCAATGACGGCCGAGATCTACAACTTGAAAAAGAACGCTTTATATAAGTGGGGCTTAGAGCATCTAGACAACTAGATTGCGCTTTATATTGTAGAAGTCCTCTACTGAAAAAGCTTCTGAGGAATGATGGTATTACCGTCATTCCTCTTTTTTTGTCTAGATTGTGTAAAATTCATGCACTTGATTAGAGGTTTGCAGCATATTTGTGATCTCGCTAGACACTGCTCACTAATCTCTATACAATCCGCCCTCGGAGTTGAACGGGTAATCGCTGCTTTGCTGATGTCCTTCGGGAGACTGACGTTGAGGTCCTTCGGGAAACTGACGTTGAAGTCCTTCGGGAGACTGGTAGAGGGGAGGAACGTCCGGGCTCCATAGAGCAGGGTGCCAGATAACGTCTGGGGGGCGCGAGCCCACGACAAGTGCAGCAGAGAGAAGACCGCCGATGGCCTCATTTCTTCGGAAGAGGCACAGGTAAGGCTGAAAGGGTGCGGTAAGAGCGCACCGTGCGGCTGGCAACAGTTCGTAGCAAGGTAAACTCCACCCGGAGCAAGATCAAATAGGCCCTCGCATTGCGCTGCTCGCGTATGGGGGCGGGTAGATTGCTTGAGCCTGTGAGCGATTGCAGGCCTAGACGAATGGTTACCGCCGCGCAAGCGGAACAGAACCCGGCGTATGTGTCAACTCCACCTATATAAAGAACCCATCATTACTTAACCGTAGTGATGGGTTTTTTGCTTTATATTGACGTAAATTATTTAGATTTCCTTAAAATCTTTCACCCTGATATAAGCTTGGGTCAAAAATTCCAAAAGCCTATACACAATATGGTGGAGATACAGCGCGAAATCAGTACACTAAAACGTTAATAGAATAAATTATTGCCGAACTAATGGCTCAATCCACTCACTGAGAAGACTATGACAGAAGCATTCAAACATATTTCAGTATTGCTTAACGAATCTATTGACGGACTTGCGATCAAACCTGACGGTACCTACATTGATGGTACTTTTGGCCGTGGTGGTCACAGCCGTACAATCCTGTCTAAACTGGGCGAGAATGGACGACTTTTTAGTATCGACCGCGATCCACAAGCGATTGCAGAAGCTCAGAAAATTGATGATCCTCGTTTTACGATTATCCATGGCCCATTCTCGGGTATGGCTGAATATGCAGAGCGTTATGACTTAGTCGGTCAAGTGGATGGTGTTTTACTGGATTTAGGTGTTTCTTCACCACAATTGGATGATGCTGAACGTGGCTTTAGCTTCATGAAAGATGGCCCGTTGGACATGCGTATGGATCCAACAACGGGTATTCCGGTTTCTCAGTGGCTAGTTGATGCGGATCTTGATGACATCACATGGGTTATTCGTGAGTTCGGTGAAGACAAACACGCTCGTCGTATCGCGAAAGGCATCATTGCTTATCAAGAGAACGAAGAGAACGAACCGCTAACGCGTACTGGCCAATTGGCTAAGCTTATCTCTGATGTCGCTCCAAAGAACTTTAAAGAGAAAAAGCACCCAGCGACACGTGCTTTCCAAGCATTCCGTATCTATATCAACAGTGAACTTGAAGAGATCGATACAGCTCTAAAAGGCGCAGCAAGCATTCTTGCTCCTCAAGGTCGTATCTCTGTTATCAGTTTTCACTCTCTTGAAGACCGCATGGTGAAGCGCTTTATCCGTAAAGAAAGCCAAGGTCCACAGGTTCCCCATGGTTTACCGTTAACAGAAGATCAAATCAAAGCGTTAGGCAGTGCCGATCTAAAACCAATTGGTAAAGCGATCAAGCCATCTAAAGATGAAGTGGATGAGAATACTCGTTCGCGCAGTTCAGTACTACGAATCGCAGAAAAGCTATAGTCAATGAAGACCTCCAAATCGAACTTAGCCAAGATAATATTTTTTGATTTGATCTCCGCGGGCAAGGTCCCATTGGTGCTTCTTATCTGTATCTTCGCGAGTGCGATGGGGGTCGTTCTTACGACACATATGTCACGTCAGGCGATCACGCAAAAAGACATGGCATTGATGGAGAGGGAACAGCTTGATGATGAGTGGCGAAATTTAATGCTTGAAGAGACGGCTTTGGCTGAACATAGCCGCGTTCAAGCATCGGCAAAACGAGAGTTAGACATGAAACGTCCAGACTCTGACAAAGAAGTAGTGATCACACTGAAATGACCGGTAAAAAGGAAAAAGCACCCGCGAAAACCGTTAATAAATCAACGAAAGAGCGAGTGAAGAGCGAAAAGGATTCGGATCCAGTTCTTATTAAATGGCGTTTCAACGTCGTGATTGCTTTCGTGTTTCTTGCCTTTGCTGCACTTGTGGGCCGTGTGGCTTACATCCAAATCATTGAACCAGATAACTTAATTCGTCAGGGTGACCTTCGCTCGGTACGTGTTAAGGCAATTCCTTCCGCCCGCGGCATTATCTCAGACCGTAATGGCGAACCGCTTGCTGTGAGTGTTCCAGTTGAAGCGGTATGGGCCGATCCGAAAACAATTTTTGATAAAAACGGTATGGCCCAAATTGATCGTTGGTATGCGTTAGCCGATGTACTTGGCCTACAACGACAGTCAATGATCGACAAGATCTCTAGCAACAAATCCCGCCGATTTATTTACCTGCAAAGACAAGTTAGTCCCGCGATGGCTAAGTATATTCGTGAACTAAAGCTGGTGGGTGTTGGCCTTAAAGCTGAATCTCGTCGCTATTATCCAGCAGGTGAAGTCAGTGCGCATCTTATCGGTGTGACCGGCATTGATGGACATGGTTTAGAAGGCGTTGAACGCAGCTATGACAAATGGCTCACGGGTGAGGCAGGTAAGCGGACTATTCGTAAAGATCGTTATGGACGTGTTGTTGAAAACATTGCTTTAGAAGAGCGTGAAGAAGGCAAACCACTAGAGCTAACGATCGATCAACGACTACAGGCGATTTCTTATCGAGCGATCAAGCAGGCCGTGGCGGATCATAAGGCGACTTCAGGCTCCGCTGTACTACTCGATGTAAAAACGGGCGCTGTGTTAGCCATGGTTAATGCACCATCTTACAACCCTAATAATCGTGCTGACTTACAAAGCTTCAAAATGCGTAACCGCGTGCTCACCGATGCAATGGAACCGGGCTCTACCGTGAAACCTTTTGTGGTTTTGGCAGCGCTAGAGAACGGCACTGCAGACCCAGATATCGTTATTGATACGGGCAATGGCATTATGCAGATCGGTGGTAGCCGCGTACGAGACTCTTCTAAAGTGGGTAAGGCTGACTTAGCGCTTATCCTCAAGAAGTCGAGTAACATCGGCGTGGCGAAATTGGCACTTAACATGCCACTTGAAGCGTTGCTTGGGATGTACAGTTCAGTTGGTCTAGGCGAGATGTCTGGGCTCAACTTGGTTGGTGAAACTAGCGGTATTTTCCCGAATCGCCGTCGTTGGTCAAAGTTTGAAATTGCGACCTTAGCGTTTGGCTATGGTTTGTCTGTTACACCAATGCAGTTGGCACATGCTTATGCAACACTAGCCAACAAAGGCATGTATGAACCGATTCATATTATTAAGAGTAACGACCAAGATTTTTCTAAGCAAATCATCAAGCGCGAGAACGCTGAACTGGTTTTGAATATGCTAGAAGGGGTGACTCAAAAAGGCGGTACGGCGACAAGAGCCGCAGTGCCTGGTTATCGAGTTGCAGCAAAAACGGGTACATCTCGTAAGGCTGAAGCTGGCGGCTACAGTGATGAATACATCGCGGTGACCGCAGGCTTTGCCCCTGTTAGTGATCCAAGAGTGGCGCTGGTTGTTGTGGTTAATGAGCCTCAAGGTGACCTTTACTATGGCGGTTCAGTTGCAGCCCCCGTTTTTTCTGAAATCATGAAGGGTGCACTGCAAATACTCAATGTCCCTGCTGATGAAAACAAGTTTCAAGAATAGAGCTAATCAGGATTCAATATGAGTAATAGCCTCACGCTGTCATCTTTACTTTCTCCTTGGGGAGACTTTGGTTCTCCTGAGTTGGAGTCGATTGCTGTTGAGCAGTTGGAGTTGGATAGCCGAGCCATCAAGGAAGGTGATATTTTTATTGCCGTAATCGGACATGCTGTCGACGGCCGTCGGTTTATCGATAAAGCCGTTTCTCAAGGCGCGAAAGCTGTTATTGCACAAGCTGGCGATGACAAAGCTCATGGCTTGGTTGAGTGGCTAAACGCGGTTCCTGTGGTTTATGTTTCAGACTTAAACTCAACACTCTCTGAATTAGCTGGCCGTATCTACTCTTCTCAAGCGACCAAATTGATTGGTATCACGGGTACCAATGGTAAAACCACCATAACCCAATTGATAGCTCAATGGCTTGACCTCGTCGGTCAACGTTCGGCGGTAATGGGTACTACGGGCAATGGCTTCCTAGACAATCTAAAAACCGCGGTTAACACCACGGGCAGCGCCATCGAAATACAGCGCACACTGAGTGAGTTAGCTGCAGAAAATGCGGTTTATACCGCAATGGAAATATCTTCTCATGGTTTGGTGCAAGGTCGCGTCAAGGCTTTGGACTTTGAGGTTGGTGTATTTACTAACTTGAGTCGTGATCATCTTGATTACCATGGCACGATGGAAGAATACGCATTGGCTAAGAAGAGCCTGTTTACTCAACACAAATGTAAACACGCAGTGATCAATGTGGATGACGAAGTGGGTAAAGCTTGGATGCTAGATTTATCCAATGCTATTGCTGTCTCATTGTCACCGCTAACGGGCTATCAACAATCGGTATGGGCGTCTGATGTCGCTTATGCAGAAACCGGTATTCAGCTGTCTTTTGATGGTAGTTGGGGACAAGGGAAGCTTTCTGTTCCACTGATTGGTCAGTTCAACGCATCAAATGTACTGGTTGCTTTTGCGACTTTGCTTTCGTTGGGTATCGACAAGCAAATATTAGTCGACACCGCGTCTCAGCTTCAGCCTGTTATTGGCCGTATGGAGCTTTTCCAAGTTCCAAGCAAAGCCAAGGTGGTGGTCGATTACGCGCATACACCAGACGCGCTAGAGAAAGCATTGGCAGCATTGCGCGTGCACTGCTCGGGAAAATTGTGGGCAATCTTTGGTTGCGGCGGAGATCGCGACACCGGGAAACGCCCGATGATGGCAGCGACCGCAGAGCAGTTCGCCGATAAAATTATTATTTCCGATGACAACCCTCGCAGCGAAGCTCCGGCCCTGATTGTCAAAGACATGCTTGCTGGTTTAAATGAACCAGAATCGGCGTTCGTCGAGCATAATCGCTATCAAGCGGTTAAGTTCGCTCTTGAGCAGGCAGACAGCAATGACATTATTCTTCTGGCTGGTAAAGGCCATGAGGATTACCAAGTATTGAAAGATAAAACAGTACATTACTCAGACCGAGAGTCTGCGCTTCAACTTTTAGGTATTTCATAATGATTGATGTATCACTTGAGCAGATCTGTTCTGTGGTCAGTGGTGAGCTGATTGAAGCGGGCAACTCGAACAATAACGTAATCAATGCAGTTTCAACGGACACTCGCACCGTTGAAGAAGGCGCCTTGTTTGTCGCTATCGTCGGAGAACGCTTCGATGCGCACGACTTTTGCCATCAAGCCGTTGAAGCAAACGCGAGCGCGTTGTTAGTCGAACGAAAACTTGACCTAAATATTACTCAAGTTGTTGTTGAAGACACTAAACTGGCTTTAGGTCAGCTAAGTGCTTGGATCCACAAACAATGTGACGTGCCAACGATGGCGATTACAGGCAGCTGTGGCAAAACGACCGTTAAAGAGATGGTGGCGAGCATTTTACAGCAGCGTGGCAAGGTGCTGTTTACGGCGGGTAACTTCAATAATGATATCGGTGTGCCACTCACTTTGCTACGCAGTGAACCAAGTGACGACTATGCAGTGATCGAATTAGGCGCTAACCATATTGGTGAAATTGCCTACACCACTCAGCTAGTGAAACCACAAGTTGCCTTAGTCAATAATGTAGCCGCGGCTCATTTAGAAGGCTTTGGTTCGATTGATGGTGTGAAACAAGCGAAAGGTGAAATCTTTCAGGGGCTTGCTGCCGGTGATACTGCTATTGTTAATTTAGAGAGCAACGGTGGTGGCTTTTGGAATGAAGTACTTGCAGATAAAGCGGTGCAAACATTTTCTGAAAGTAACCATGAAGCCGATTATTTTGCTGAAAATATCGAAATCAACGACCAAGGCGAAGCTTGCTTTGATATGCAAACACCACAAGGTGCTACGGCTGTTGAACTTGGTATTATTGGTCAGCATAACGTGGCGAACGCGTTGGCGGCTGCAGCGTTGAGCATTCAATATGGCGCCACGCTTGATGAAATAAAAAGTGGTTTAGCGAATCTTATCTCGGTTAAAGGGCGAGTTGAGGTTCAACAATTAAGTCAGAATATCAAGCTGATAGATGACAGTTATAACGCCAGCGTACCTGCAATGAAGGCGGCAGCCAAACTGCTGTCGAGTTTCAAAGGTCAACGTTGGTTGATTTTAGGCAATATGGCTGAATTAGGCGACGAAAGTCTTGCACTTCACCGTCAAGTCGGTGAATATGCTGCCCCATTCGCTTTTGAGCATGTACTCACTTACGGTGATGATACCAAGGTGATTAGTGCGGTCTGTAATGGTACCCACTTCGCAACGCATCAAGCGATGATCGCGCACATAGAGCAGCACTTATGCTTGCCAGAAAACGCGTTACATACCTTATTGGTAAAAGGCGCGAATAGTGCAGGAATGAGTAAAATAGCCGCTGCTTTAAAGGAGAACTTTTCATGATAATTTGGCTTGCAGAGCTACTACAGCCACACTTTTCTTTTTTCCGTTTGTTCGAGTACCTATCGTTTCGTGCAATCGCGAGTATTTTGACGGCATTATGTTTGTCACTGTGGATGGGACCTCGTTTAATTGAGCGTCTGCAAATGCTACAAATTGGCCAAGTTGTTCGTAATGACGGCCCTGAATCTCACTTTAGCAAACGTGGTACACCAACCATGGGTGGCGTGATGATCCTAGCTGCGATCATTATTACGGTATTGATGTGGGCTGATCTTTCCAATCCTTATGTTTGGGCTGTATTGGTTGTACTTGCTGGTTATGGCGCGGTCGGTTTTGTTGATGACTACCGTAAAGTGGTTCGTAAGAACACCGATGGCTTGATTGCTCGCTGGAAGTACTTCTGGCAATCGGCTATTGCATTGGTTGTGGCATTTGCTCTGTATGCTCACGGGCACGATACTGCAGCAACTCAATTGGTGGTTCCTTTCTTTAAAGATGTGATGCCACAACTAGGTTTATTGTACATCGTACTGACTTATTTTGTTATTGTGGGTACCAGTAACGCGGTGAACCTAACAGACGGCCTAGACGGCTTGGCCATTATGCCAACGGTGATGGTCGCGGCTGGTTTTGCTGTGATTGCTTGGGCGACAGGTAACGTTAACTTCGCGGCATACTTACACATCCCACACATCCCATACACTTCTGAACTGGTTGTGGTTTGTACGGCAATTGTGGGTGCCGGACTTGGTTTCCTATGGTTCAACACCTACCCAGCACAAGTATTCATGGGCGATGTTGGCTCTTTAGCACTTGGCGGTGCATTAGGTGTAATTGCTGTGTTGGTTCGCCAAGAGTTGGTACTGGTTATCATGGGCGGTGTGTTTGTAATGGAAACCTTGTCAGTTATTCTGCAGGTGGGCTCTTACAAATTGCGTGGTCAGCGTATTTTCCGTATGGCACCGATTCATCACCATTACGAACTTAAAGGTTGGCCAGAGCCGCGCGTAATCGTGCGCTTTTGGATCATCTCAATGGTATTAGTACTGGTTGGCCTAGCGACACTGAAAGTTCGTTAATCTTATGTGAGCCTCTGATTAGAGGCTCTTTAAAACTATTAAGAGCATCTTGTTTAAATGGAACGTTGGCAAAATATTCAAAATGTAGTGGTTGTGGGGCTCGGTATTACCGGGCTCTCTGTCGTTAAACATCTCGTAAAATATCAGCCTCATATTCATGTGAAGGTGATTGATACTCGAGAGTTACCACCAGGAAAGGAATCTTTACCTGAATCGGTAGAACTGCATTCTGGAAGTTGGAATAGCCAATGGTTAGCGGAAGCTGATTTGGTGATTGCTAACCCAGGTATCGCCTTAGCGACGCCTGAAATACAAGATGTTATTCAAGCGGGAACTCCGGTTGTTGGCGATATTGAACTGTTTGGCTGGGCGGTAGACAAACCTGTTGTGGCAATAACAGGCTCCAATGGTAAAAGTACAGTGACCGATCTAACGGGTGTACTTGCAAAGGCTGCTGGTCTTAACGTTGGTGTTGGTGGCAATATCGGTATTCCAGCCTTAGACCTTCTTGAGCTTGATGCTGATTTATATGTCCTTGAGCTTTCAAGCTTTCAGCTCGAGACAACATCCAGTTTAAACCTTGCAGCGGCGGCCTTTTTGAACTTGTCAGAAGATCATATGGATCGCTATCAAGGCATGGCTGATTACCGTGACGCCAAATTAAGAATTTTTAACAACGCTCAGTACGCGATTGTAAACCGCGAAGACAAAGAGACTTATCCTTACCATACGATGTCATTGGTGACATTTGGACTTGATGACCAAGAGTTTGGTGTATCAATGGTCGATGGCACCGAGTGGCTAGTGGATAATGGTAAGTCAGTACTTGCTACCCAAGATTTAACATTGGTTGGACGTCATAACGTGGCGAATGCGTTAGTCTCGCTAGCACTGCTTAAACAAGTCGGTATTGATTACAGCAAAAGTCTTGAAGCTCTGAAGGCCTACAACGGTTTAACGCATCGTTGCCAAGTGGTGGCTGATAAGCGTTCTATTAAGTGGGTTAACGACTCGAAAGCAACCAACGTAGCCAGTACATTAGCGGCTCTGTCAGGCTTAGAATATCAAGGCACCTTGTATCTTCTGGTTGGTGGTGTGGGTAAAGGTGCCGACTTCAGCGAGCTTAAGCCTGTGTTGATGCAATTAGACCGCGTACAGCTGTGTTGTTTCGGTGAAGATGCTGCGCAATTTATGCCATTGCATCCATCGGCTAAGACGTTTGATACCATGCGTGACATTATCGAGAGTGTCTCGAAGCAGTTAGTTGCCGGTGATATGGTGATGTTGTCTCCAGCGTGTGCGAGCTTCGATCAATTTAATAACTTCATGGCGAGAGGTGATGAGTTCACTGACCTTGCCCATGAGTATGCCTAACGTGTTGAAGGACTAACATTCAGTGCAAAGAGTGAAAGAGATTAATCAATCCATTTGGCAATGGCTAAACCGTGCCACACCAGAGGCGCTCTACGATCGCCAGTTGGTCTGGATTGCTCTTGGATTGATGCTGACCGGATTGGTGATGGTAACGTCTGCTTCGTTCCCAATCAGTGCTCGTTTAACCGATCAGCCGTTTCACTTTATGTTCCGCCATGCCATTTTTCTTGTGTTGGCGTTAATCGTATCCAGCGTCATATTGCAAATTCCAATGAAACGTTGGTTTCAATACAGTATGTACTTATTGGGTTTATCCTTCTTTTTGCTGATCGTGGTATTGGCTGTCGGTAAGTCAGTTAACGGTGCATCACGCTGGATCCCTCTTGGATTATTTAACTTACAACCCGCTGAAGTCGCTAAGTTATCGCTGTTTATCTTTATGGCGGGTTATTTAGTTCGTAAACAAGATGAAGTGAGAAAAACCTTCTTCGGTGGCTTTGGTAAACCGATCATGGTATTCGGTGCTTTCGCTGTGTTACTACTTGGCCAGCCCGATTTAGGTACGGTAGTTGTAATGCTGGTTACCTTGTTCGGAATGTTATTTATCGCAGGAGCCAAGCTTTCACAGTTTATTGCCTTGATGGTGGCGGGTATTGCTGCGGTCGTTGGTTTGATTGTGATAGAACCTTATCGTGTTCGACGTGTTACCTCATTTTGGGAACCTTGGAATGACCCGTTTGGCAGTGGTTACCAGCTAACCCAATCATTGATGGCATTTGGTCGTGGTGACTGGATGGGGCAAGGCCTTGGCAACTCGGTTCAGAAGTTAGAATATTTACCAGAAGCACATACCGATTTTGTGTTTGCGGTACTGGCTGAAGAGTTGGGTTTTGTTGGCGTGACCTTAGTGCTGATCCTTATTTTTAGTTTGGTGCTTAAAGCGATTCTCATTGGTAAGAAAGCCTTCGAAAACGACCAGTTATTCAGTGGTTATCTTGCCTTTGGTATTGGTATTTGGTTTGCTTTTCAGACGCTTGTTAACGTGGGCGCGGCCTCGGGTATCGTTCCAACTAAAGGTCTGACATTGCCATTAATCAGTTACGGCGGGTCAAGTTTGATCGTGATGTCGGTGGCGGTTTCTATGCTGCTACGTATCGATCACGAGTGCCGAATACAACAAAAAGAACAAGCCGACAATCAAAACGAATTGATAGAATAAGAATCTAACGTGATGAAAAAAAACAAAAAACTTTTAGTGATGGCTGGTGGTACTGGTGGTCACGTTTTCCCAGGGTTAGCGGTGGCTAAAAAGCTTCAGCAACAAGGTTGGGAAATTCGCTGGTTAGGCACTGCAGACAGAATGGAAGCGGATCTGGTACCAAAGCATGGTATTGAGATCGACTTCATTAAGGTGAAAGGCCTGCGTGGTCAAGGCATTAGCAAGCTAATTAAAGCGCCATTCCAAATTATTAATGCCATACTTCAAGCAAGACAGCACATCAAAGCATGGCAGCCAGATGTGGTGCTCGGAATGGGTGGTTACGTCAGTGGCCCCGGTGGTATTGCTGCATGGCTATCCGGTATTCCTGTGGTTCTGCATGAACAAAATGCAGTGGCGGGTTTAACCAATCAATGGCTATCTAAAATTGCTAAAAAAGTGTTCCAAGCTTTCCCTGGCGCGTTTCCTACTGCAGAGGTAGTGGGTAACCCAGTACGTGAAGATGTTGTTGCCTTAGCTGAACCCGAGCAACGTATGGCTGAGCGTGACGGCGATATTCGTATCCTCGTGATGGGTGGCAGTCAGGGCGCTAAGATCCTGAACCATACCTTGCCTATTACCATGGCCCAGCTTGGTGAAGGTTTTACTGTGGTGCATCAAGCCGGTAAGAACAATCAACAGCAAGTGATTGAACAATATAAATCACATTCTGTAGATAATGTTCAAGTGACTGAATTTATTGATGATGTGGCGCAAGCTTATGAGTGGGCAGATCTATTAGTGTGTCGCTCAGGTGCATTAACCGTATCTGAAGTTTCTGCTGCTGGTGTAGGTTCTATTTTCGTTCCGTTTATGCACAAAGACAGACAGCAAGCGCTGAATGCCGATCACCTCGTTGAATGTGGCGCGGCATTAATGATTGAGCAGCCTCAACTGACGGCTGATAAGCTAGCGAATACTATCGCTCAGCTTGATAGAAATGAATTAAAAATGATGGCAACAAAAGCTCGTCAAGCAGCCAAGCTTGATGCGGATGTGACCGTCGCTGAAGCGATTAAAGCTTTAGCAAAATAATGAGATTGAATTGATGACGATTGAACATACCCAAGACTTAGCGCAAATCCGTGCAATGGTGCCAGAGATGCGCCGTGTTAAATCTATCCACTTCATTGGTATTGGTGGCGCAGGAATGAGCGGGATTGCTGAAGTCTTGCTTAATGAAGGCTACCAGATCACGGGTTCTGATATTGCTCAAAACCCAGTGACCGATCGTTTAGTTAGCAAGGGTGCGACCGTTTACATCGGCCACCAAGCAAGTAACGTTGCTGATGCAAGTGTGGTGGTGGTTTCAACCGCTATCAACGAAGAAAACCCAGAGATTATTGCAGCTCGTGAAGCGCGCACACCTATCGTTCGTCGTGCAGAAATGCTGGCTGAGCTGATGCGTTTTCGTCATGGCATTGCTGTGGCAGGTACGCACGGTAAAACCACGACAACTGCGCTAGTGACACAGATTTACTCGGAAGCGGGTTTAGATCCGACCTTCGTAAACGGTGGTTTGGTGAAGAGTGTGGGCACCAATGCACGTCTAGGTTCGAGTCGTATTCTTATCGCTGAAGCCGATGAAAGTGATGCGTCATTCTTACATCTGCAACCAATGGTTAGTATCGTTACTAACATTGAAGCGGATCATATGGATACCTACGGTGGCGATTTCGAAACGCTAAAGCAGACGTTTATTGATTTCTTACACAACCTGCCATTCTATGGTCAGGCTGTAATGTGTGTTGATGATCCGGTAGTGCGTGAGCTTATCCCTCAAGTTAGTCGTCAAGTGATTACCTACGGCTTCTCAGAAGATGCGGATATCCGTATTGAAAACTACGTACAAGAAGGCCAGCAAGGCAAATTCACTGTGGTACGTGAAGGTAAAGCTAACCTAGATATTACATTGAACATTCCAGGTCGCCATAACGCACTGAACGCTTCAGCGGCGATTGCGGTTGCTACTGAAGACGACATCAGCGACGAAGCGATTCTAAAAGCGATGGCGGGAACGGAAGGCACTGGCCGTCGTTTCGATCACCTTGGTGAGTACGAAACGGGTAAAGGTATTGCAATGTTGGTTGATGATTACGGTCATCACCCAACCGAAGTCGATGTAACGATTCAAGCTGCTCGTAGTGGCTGGGCAGACAAACGTCTTGTGATGATTTTCCAACCACACCGCTACAGCCGAACGCGTGATCTGTATGATGACTTTGCTAACGTTCTTGAGCAGGTTGATGTTCTAATCTTATTAGATGTGTACTCTGCAGGTGAGAAACCTATTGCAGGGGCTGACGGACGCTCGTTAAGTCGAACTATTCGTGGGCGTGGTAAGATTGATCCGATCTTCGTTGCTGATATCAACACGCTGCCATCGGTTCTAGCCAACGTCATTCAAGGTGGTGACCTTGTTTTAACGCAGGGTGCAGGTGATGTTGGTCGTGTTGCTAAGCAACTCGAATCGTTACAGTTAGACATTAATAATATGCAGAACGCGTAGCAGAATACTGTCTACAGACTGTGGTCAATCGCTCACTTCTTGCGATTGACCTAAAATTGACCAAAAATCTTATTATCAACGTTTGATAGTTTGATTTTGCTCAGTATAATTCATAGGTTAAAGTAAGTGCTTTTACCTCTATTACGAAGATAGGGAATAGAATTGCGAACCAACGACAGGGAATGCGGGCTTTGGTAGAAAGTACTTTTAGCGAAAACCGCCACCTATTCAGTTTACCATCGCTCAAGAAACACGCCTTAGGCGGGTCTTTTTTAGTCGTGGTATTGCTATTCATTGGGTTTCTTTTCTATACCACACTGACTTGGATGTGGGACGATCAGCGATTGCCTCTTTCCAAAATAGTACTTCAAGGCGACTTAACTTATGTAACGGCTGGTGATGTTCAGCATGCTTTTGGCGAGTTAGAACATATTGGCACCTTCATGTCGCAAGATATTGGGGTGTTACAAGACAGTTTAGAAGCGTTACCTTGGGTATCTGTTGTCTCGATTCGTAAACAGTGGCCAGACACAATAAAAGTATTTTTGACTGAATACCAAGCGGCAGCAATCTGGAATGGCAACATGCTGCTGAACGAAAACGGTCAAGTGTTTAATGGCGATATCGGCCTGTTAAAGGGTGATAGAGTTAAGCTTTATGGCCCGGAAGGGACCAGCCAAGAAGTGATAGCAAAATGGCGACAGATTACTCCTTTGATTAACAGTCTAGGATTAACCGTTACCTCACTCGTTCTTAATGAACGTCGCGCTTGGCAAATAATCCTAGATAACGGTATCCGTTTAGAACTAGGTAAAGATTCTTTAGATGAGCGTGTTGAACGCTTTATTTCGCTTTATAACGAATTAGGAAGTAAAGCGAATCAAGTGAGCTACATCGACCTCAGGTATGATACGGGAGCCGCTGTAGGCTGGTTTCCAGAGCAAGAGTTAGAAGAGAGCAGAAATGACTAAGACCGCAGATGACAACATAATCGTTGGTCTTGATATAGGCACTGCGACCATATCAGCTCTAGTTGGTGAAATACTGCCTGATGGTCAAATCAATATCATTGGTTCAGGGCAAAGCCCATCCAGAGGTATGGATAAAGGTGGTGTAAACGACCTAGAGTCGGTAGTGAAGTCGGTTCAGCGAGCGATTGATCAAGCAGAGTTGATGGCTGAATGCCAAATCAGCAATGTATTTATCTCGCTGTCCGGTAAGCATATCGCAAGCCGAATTGAAAAAGGCATGGGCACTATTTCAGATGAAGAAGTGTCTCAAGACGATATGGATCGAGCGATCCATACCGCGAAATCGATTAAAATAGGTGATGAGCAGAGAATTCTGCACGTGATTCCACAAGAATTTACCATCGACTACCAAGAAGGCATTAAGAATCCGCTTGGTTTATCTGGTGTTCGAATGGAAGTCAGTGTTCATCTAATTTCTTGCCATAGCGACATGGCGAGAAACATTATTAAAGCTGTTGAACGATGTGGTCTCACTGTAGAACAAATCGTGTTTTCAGGACTTGCCTCAAGTAATGCGGTAATTACTGACGACGAGAGAGAGCTCGGAGTATGTGTTGTTGATATTGGTGCCGGTACGATGGATATTTCCATTTGGACTGGCGGCGCACTGCGACACACAGAAGTCTTTTCCTACGCAGGAAATGCAGTAACCAGTGATATTGCCTTCGCTTTTGGCACGCCAGTGAGCGATGCTGAAGAGATAAAAGTAAACCATGGTTGCGCTCTGAGTGAGCTCGTAAGCAAGGATGATTCTGTTAACGTCCCTAGTGTAGGTGGCCGTCCATCGAGAAGTTTGCAAAGACAAACTTTGTCGGAAGTGATTGAACCACGTTACACTGAACTTATGGGTCTCGTTAACCAAACTATTGATACGGTTCAATTGCAGCTACGAGATGAGGGTATTAAGCACCACCTTGCAGCTGGCGTCGTTCTCACTGGTGGAGCGGCACAAATTGACGGATTGGTAGAGTGTGCGGAACGTGTTTTCCGCAATCAAGTTCGAGTTGGTAAGCCGTTAGAAGTTAGTGGCTTAACTGACTATGTTAAAGAGCCGTATCATTCTACGGCGGTTGGTTTACTTCATTACGCAAGAGATTGTCAGATAAGTGATGAGGGTGATTACAGCGAACCTAAGCGTTCAGCACCTTCTATGTCAGGTTTATTTGGTAAATTGCGTAATTGGATACAAAAAGAGTTTTAACCTGAGTTGCAGGAAAAAACGGAGATAACACATGTTTGAACCGATGATGGAAATGTCTGACGATGCAGTAATTAAAGTCGTTGGAGTTGGTGGCGGTGGCGGTAACGCTGTTGAGCACATGGTACGTGAGTCAATTGAAGGCGTAGAATTCATCAGTGTTAACACTGATGCTCAAGCTCTTCGTAAAACAAGCGTGAGCAGCGTGATCCAGATTGGTGGTGATATCACTAAAGGCTTGGGCGCTGGTGCAAACCCACAAGTAGGCCGTGATGCAGCTCTCGAAGATCGAGAAAGAATTAAAGAAGTTCTAACTGGCGCCGATATGGTATTTATCGCAGCTGGTATGGGCGGTGGTACAGGTACAGGTGCTGCTCCAGTTATTGCTGAAGTTGCGAAAGAGTTGGGTGTGCTAACGGTTGCTGTTGTAACTAAGCCATTTAGCTTTGAAGGCAAAAAGCGTTTAGCGTTTGCTGAGCAAGGTATCGAAGAGCTTTCTAAACATGTGGATTCTTTAATTACGATTCCAAATGAAAAGCTACTTAAAGTACTTGGCCGTGGCGTAACACTGCTAGAAGCTTTCGCAAGTGCAAATGATGTACTTAAAAACGCTGTACAAGGTATCGCTGAGCTAATTACTCGCCCTGGTATGATCAACGTCGATTTCGCGGATGTTCGCACTGTGATGTCGGAAATGGGTCATGCAATGATGGGTAGCGGTATCGCAAAAGGTGAAGACCGTGCTGAAGAAGCTGCTGAAACGGCAATTTCTAGCCCATTATTAGAAGACATCGACCTAGCTGGTGCTCGTGGCGTTCTTGTTAACATCACTGCTGGCCTAGATATGCGCTTAGATGAATTCGAAACTGTGGGTAATACAGTTAAGGCATTCGCTTCTGATAACGCAACGGTTGTTATTGGTACTTCTCTAGACCCTGATATGACGGATGAAATCCGCGTAACTGTTGTTGCAACAGGTATCGGCACAGAGAAAAAACCAGACATTACTTTAGTTGCTGGTGGTAAAGCAAAAGTAGCGCCAACGCCTCAACCGCAAGTTGCTGTTCAAACAGCAGCAAAAGTGGAAGAGAAAGTGGCACAACCATTGCAGGAAAAAACTGAGGTAAAACCTCAAGTTAAACCACAGCCAACAACGTCACCTGTTTCTTCAGGTACAGGCGCTAGCCAGAGTGCTGCACCTAAAGCTGAGAAAGAGAGCGGATATTTAGATATCCCAGCATTTTTACGACGTCAGGCTGATTAACAAATACCCAAAATTTGACTATCGTCGAATTAATGGTAAAATTCGCGGTCGGTAAATACTGACCGTGATTTGTAGCACTGATAACGAGGCAAGCAGATGATCAGACAACGTACTCTGAAAGAAATTGTGAAAACAACTGGTGTGGGTCTCCACTCTGGTCGTAAAGTCACACTTACTCTTCGCCCGGCAGCTGCAAATACAGGTATTGTTTATCGTCGTACAGATGTAAATCCACCTGTAGATTTCCCAGCTGATCCAGCATCAGTTCGTGACACTATGCTATGTACCGCTCTTGTTAATGACGAAGGCGTACGTATCTCTACAGTGGAGCACCTTAACGCAGCTCTAGCCGGAATGGGTATCGACAACATTATTGTTGAAGTAGATGCTCCAGAAATTCCAATTATGGATGGTAGCGCAAGCCCATTCGTATACTTGCTACAGCAAGCGGGTGTAGAAACACTGAATGCAGCGAAGCGTTTTATTCGAATCAAAAAACCTATTCGTTTTGAAGATGGCGATAAATGGGCAGAGTTTGTTCCATTTAACGGCTTCCGTATGGACTTTGAGATCGACTTTAACCACCCTGCAATTGAATCCGATGAGCAACGTTTGTTGTTTGATTTCTCATCACAAGGTTTTGTGAAGCAGATTTCTCGCGCTCGTACTTTCGGTTTTATGCGCGATATTGAGTACCTTCAGTCTCAAAACCTAGTACTTGGCGGTAGCTTTGATAATGCTATCGTACTGGACGAATACCGAATTCTTAATGAAGAAGGCCTTCGTTTCGACAATGAGTTTGTAACTCATAAAGTATTGGATGCGATTGGTGACCTTTACATGTGTGGACACGCTATTATTGGTGAGTTCCGTGCATACAAATCAGGTCACGGCCTAAACAACCAACTTTTACGTGCAGTTCTTGCTGACGCAGAAGCTTGGGAATGGGCAACATTCGAAGAAGAAGCTGGCTCTCCAGTTGCTTTCGCAGAACCGGGTATGGTTCTAGCGTAATTGTTGTTTGCAACAATATAAGATTTCGAAAACCAGGTCATCGGCCTGGTTTTTTTGTATCTATTTTCCAGATACAGTGTCGTTAACCTCCGGAAATTGCTGGCTAATGGGCCGCAGTCTGCTTAATCCATCAGCAATTAGAAAGAAAAGTTCCAAGCACATCAAACAAATGGTGTTCTAAATGGTCGTTAGTGTGAAAATTACTTACACTAAAGGGCATTAATTTTAACTCAAGCCTTGAAAACTCTACTCTCAAGTACAATATCAAAGATACTAGATTTATCTCAGTATCCTTGGTTAGTAACTGAAGACTAGTTCATAGCTAGTAGAGACTGACGGCATTTAAAATAGATCGCGGACGATCTGAGAACGAAGAGATTCCAAGCACATGATTACTAAGCTGCTGACAAAGGTAATTGGCAGTCGCAATGACAGAACACTGCGCCGCCTTAGAAAAATTGTAAAAGAAATTAATAACTACGAACCAACGTTTGAAGCACTTTCTGATGAAGAGCTAAAAGCAAAAACGGTTGAGTTTCGTGAGCGCTTAGATAAAGGTGAATCGTTAGATCAACTTCTACCTGAAGCTTTCGCTACGGTACGTGAAGCGTCTAAGCGTGTTTACGGCATGCGTCACTTTGACGTGCAAATGATTGGTGGCATGGTTCTTAATGCTGGCCAAATTGCAGAGATGCGTACTGGTGAAGGTAAGACACTTACCGCAACCCTACCAGCTTATCTAAACGCGCTACCAAGCAAAGGTGTTCACGTAATAACGGTGAACGATTACCTAGCGAAGCGTGATGCGGAAACAAACCGTCCATTATTTGAATTCCTTGGCATGACGGTTGGCGTGAATGTGGCAAACATGGCTCCGCCAGAGAAAAAAGAAGCGTACCAAGCGGATATCCTATACGGAACAAACAACGAGTTTGGTTTTGATTACCTTCGTGACAACATGGCTTTCCGTGCTGAAGACCGAGTTCAACGTGAGCGCTTCTTTGCTGTAGTCGATGAGGTTGACTCAATCTTAATTGATGAAGCTCGTACTCCGTTAATTATCTCTGGCCCAGCTGAAGATAGTTCTGACCTTTATACGCGCATTAACACTCTAATTCCTTCTCTAGAGCGTCAAGATAAAGAAGATTCAGAAGAGTACCGTGGTGAAGGTCATTACACCATGGACGAAAAATCAAAACAGGTTCACCTGACTGAAAACGGTCAAGAATTTGTAGAAGAACTAATGGTCAAAAACGGCTTGATGGAAGAGGGTGACACACTTTACTCTCCAACCAATATCAGCCTATTGCACCATGTGAATGCTGCGCTTCGTGCACACGTATTGTTTGAGAAAAACGTCGACTACATCGTTACTGAAGAAGGCGAAGTGGTTATCGTTGATGAACATACTGGTCGTACTATGCCAGGTCGTCGTTGGTCTGAAGGTTTACACCAAGCTGTTGAAGCGAAAGAAGGTGTGAAGATTCAAAATGAAAACCAAACGCTAGCATCGATTACATTCCAGAACTTCTTCCGACTGTACGAAAAACTGTCTGGTATGACAGGTACTGCCGATACTGAAGCTTTCGAATTCCAGTCTATCTACGACCTAGAAACGGTGGTTATCCCAACCAACAAGCCTATGGTTCGTAACGATATGCCAGATGTGGTTTATCGTACTGAAGAAGACAAGTTCAATGCGATCATTGAAGACATTAAAGACCGTGTAGCTGCTGGTCAGCCATCGCTGGTTGGTACGGTTTCTATCGAGAAATCTGAACTACTGTCTAACGCACTGAAGAAAGCAAAAATTAAGCACAACGTTCTAAATGCTAAATTCCACGAAATGGAAGCTGAGATCGTTGCACAAGCTGGTATGCCGAGTGCGGTAACTATCGCAACTAACATGGCCGGTCGTGGTACCGATATCGTGTTAGGTGGTAGCTGGCAGGCACAGCTTGAGAAGATAGAGAATCCAACGAAAGAGCAGATCGATAAGATCAAAGCTGATTGGAGAATCATCCACGATAAAGTACTTGAGTCAGGTGGTTTGCACATCATTGGTACTGAGCGTCATGAATCTCGCCGTATCGATAACCAGCTACGTGGTCGTTCTGGTCGTCAAGGTGATGCGGGTTCTTCTCGTTTCTACCTATCAATGGAAGATTCTCTGCTACGTATCTTTACGTCAGATCGTATGGCTGGTCTTATCCAAAGTGGTATGGACGAAGGCGAAGCGATTGAATCTAAGATGCTGTCTCGCTCAATTGAAAAAGCACAACGTAAAGTGGAAGGTCGTAACTTCGACATCCGTAAACAGCTTCTTGAGTACGATGATGTAGCCAATGACCAACGTAAGGTTGTTTATGAGCTACGTGATGAACTGATGAGTTCAGATGACATCAGTGAAATGATCGAACACAACCGTGAAGATGTACTGGCGTCAGTTATTGATGAATACATCGCTCCTCAGTCTCTTGAAGACATGTGGGATATCGCGGGTCTGCAAGATCGTCTGAAGAATGATTTCGATCTAGACTTTGATATTCAAGGTTGGTTAGACGAAGACGACAAGCTTTATGAAGAAGCATTGCGTGAGCGCATTCTTGATATGGCGGTAGATTCGTACAAACAGAAAGAAGAAGTGGTTGGTGCTCAAGTGCTGCGTAACTTCGAGAAGTCTGTGATGCTACAAACGCTAGACGGTCTTTGGAAAGAGCACTTGGCTGCGATGGATCACCTTCGTCAAGGTATCCACTTACGTGGTTATGCTCAGAAGAACCCGAAACAAGAGTACAAGCGCGAGTCGTTTGAACTGTTTGAAGGCCTACTCGATGTACTGAAAACAGACGTTGTTACCATTCTTTCTAAAGTTCGCGTTCAGCAACAAGAAGAAGTTGAAAAGATGGAAGCTCAACGTCAAGCTCAAGCTGAAGAAGCGGCGCGTCGTGCACAAGCACAACATGCAACGGCTGAAAACCAGCTAGCTGACGATGAAGCTGAGGCGGCATCTCCACAAACGGTAGTACGCGATGAGCGTAAAGTGGGTCGTAACGAACCATGTCCATGTGGAAGTGGCAAGAAGTACAAACAGTGTCACGGTAAAATTGACTAAGTTTGGTGAATCGTTGCTGTAACGGATGATTGCAGTGTCGGAGGTACTCGCTTACTAACGTAAGCTCCGTGCTTCCTCCTTGCACTCACAACGTCACAGCTTAGCTTCACACAAACTTATTGATAAAAAGAGTCGCTTAGGCGGCTCTTTTTGTATGTAAATTTCATGGCTTACCTCTTGATGAGAGGCTAAGTCGTCATTTCCTATAGCGAGGAACGATCGCAATAGGGAGCCTCGTTTGATAGTTAGGCTTACGCTGTTGTATTAGCCCCCCGAACTCAGTCGTTCCTCTTTCTTGAGGGGATGTATTTAAGGGACTGCGTGAGCGAAGCGTTTTATTAAGGAACACCATAGTATGAAAAGAATCCATATCGTCGCGGGTATTATCTTCAACCAAGATAAGTCTCAAGTATTTATTACTAAGCGCCCAGATGATAAGCACAAAGGCGGTTTCTGGGAATTTCCTGGCGGTAAAGTAGAAGCAGGCGAAACCATTGAGCAGGCGATGGCTCGTGAACTTGATGAAGAGATTGGCATCAAGGTGACAGAGCAGTCTCTGTTTGAGCACCTTGAATTTGATTACACGGATAAGTCGCTTAAGTTTGATTTTATCCTTGTGACTGATTTCGAGCAACAGCCTTATGGTAAAGAAGGACAGCAAGGTGAATGGGTCGATCTTAAATCACTGAATCAATACGCGTTCCCTGAAGCGAATTTGCCCATTTTAGAGCGAGTGATAAAAGAGTTTTCGTAATTGCTAGCCTGAGTTTGAGATTGTTGTTAGTTTAAAGAGATTAATCGAATGAACGTTGCTGCGACAGATGAGCAGTGACGGTAACCAAAACAATGGAGATATTCGCAGTGGTAAGAATTGCAATTGCAGGAGCAGCTGGCCGTATGGGTCGTAACTTGGTGAAAGCCGCTCACCATAATTCAGAAGCAAGCGTTGGTGCTGGTTCAGAGCGTCCAGAGTCATCTTTGGTCGGTGTTGATGTCGGCGAGTTATGCGGTGAAGGTCGTTTTGATGTAGCTCTAGTTGATGACCTTTCGAAAGCGATTGAAGAGTTTGATGTGATCGTCGACTTTACCGCACCTGTGAGCACATTAGCGAATATTGAACTTTGTAAACGTCACGGAAAGAAGCTAATTATCGGTACGACAGGTTTCTCTGAAGAAGAGAAACAGGTGATTGATGCGGCGTCAAAAGAGATGCCTATCGTAATGGCTCCTAACTACAGCGTTGGTGTAAACCTAGTATTCAAGCTGCTAGAAAAAGCCGCTAAAGTGATGGGCGATTATTGTGATGTTGAGATCGTTGAGGCTCACCATCGCCATAAAGTCGATGCGCCGTCTGGCACTGCGATTGGTATGGGCGAAGCGATTGCTGGTGCGATGGGCAATGATCTAAACGATGTCGCTGTATGGTCACGTGAAGGTATTACTGGCGAGCGTACCAAAGATGAGATCGGCTTTGCGACGATTCGTGCCGGTGACATCATTGGCGAGCATACCGCAATGTTTGCTGATATTGGTGAGCGCGTTGAAATTACCCATAAAGCAACGGATAGAATGACCTTTGCTAATGGTGCGATAAAGGCCGCTGTTTGGCTAAATGATAAGCCAGCAGGCTTTTATACCATGACGGATGTGCTTGGTTTGAATGACCTATAAATAGATATTTATGCGCTGGCAATTGCCGGCGCTTTCTTTGTTTAGTCCCTTTTTCTTAGTAATCTCTCTTCTACGATTTTCCGTCTACTCTCTTTTTATCGCTGTTTTTCCTTTGTTTTAGTGTTGTTTATGTTGGCTTTAGTGTGCTTTCTGCTTTAGATCTTCAAATTGTCACGTTTTCTCTTTGTATTTATCGATTGCGTTTTGTTACTGATATTTTTACCACTCTATGGTTGGTCAAAATGAGGGGTGAAAATTAGAAAATCGTAATATTCGGGTTAAATGCGCATGAAAGTTGAACTTTTGAAGCTTTGGTGGGGTAAATTGAATTAGTCCTTACAAATGTTTAATTTCTTTCTCGTTAAATGTTGACACGTATCACGCAGATCACTAGAATATCGCCAATTTGTCTAATTTCCATAAACACGCAGTTTCTGGTGTTACAGGAAGGTAGATTTGCAAATTAAATCAATTTTAATGCATTTTTATTTCTGGAGGTTGTCTTGAAGAAGTCAGCACTACTCGTCCTAGAAGATGGGACAGTATTTCACGGTGAAGCCATTGGCGCTGTAGGTTCTGCAGTTGGTGAAGTCGTTTTTAATACCTCGATGACGGGGTACCAAGAAATCCTCACTGATCCTTCCTATTCTCAACAAATCGTTACCCTTACTTACCCTCACATTGGCAATACCGGAACCAATTCCGAAGATGAAGAATCTTCTTCAATCCACGCTCAAGGCCTTGTGATTCGCGATCTCCCTCTAATCGCTTCTAACTTCCGTAATGAACAATCCCTTTCTGATTACCTTAAGTCGCAAAACGTTGTTGGTATCGCTGATATCGATACTCGTAAGCTGACGCGTATTCTTCGTGAAAAAGGTGCTCAAAACGGTTGTATCGTAGCGGGCAACAATTTAGATGAAGCTTTGGCTCTAGCTAAAGCAAAAGAATTCCCTGGCCTGAAAGGTATGGACCTTGCGAAAGAAGTTACAACAAAAGAAGCGTATCAATGGAAACAAGGTTCGTGGACGCTTACGGGTGGACTTCCTGAAGCGAAAGCAGACTCTGAATTGCCATACCACGTTGTTGCTTATGACTTCGGTGCAAAACGAAATATCTTACGAATGCTTGTTGACCGCGGCTGCCGCCTAACGGTTGTTCCTGCTGAAACTTCAGCAGAAGAAGTACTCGCTCTGAACCCAGACGGTGTTTTCCTTTCAAATGGCCCTGGTGACCCAGAACCATGTACTTACGCAATTGAAGCAACAAAAGTGTTCCTAGAAAAAGGTTTGCCAATCTTTGGTATCTGTCTAGGTCACCAGATTCTTGCTCTTGCGTCAGGCGCTAAGACAGTGAAGATGAAGTTTGGTCACCACGGTGCAAACCACCCGGTTAAAGATTTAGATCGTGATGTTGTGATGATTACTTCACAAAACCACGGCTTTGCTGCTGACGAAGATACACTTCCAGAGACATTACGAGCGACTCACAAGTCTCTATTTGATGGCTCTCTACAAGGTATCCACCGTACAGACAAACCAGCATTTAGCTTCCAAGGTCACCCAGAAGCAAGCCCAGGTCCAGAAGATGCGGCACCGCTATTCGACCACTTCATTGAATTAATTAACCAGTCTGTTGCAAACAAACAAGACAAAGCGTAATCCGGAGTAGTAGATAATGCCAAAACGTACTGACATTAAAAGTGTTCTAATTCTAGGTGCTGGTCCGATTGTTATCGGTCAAGCATGTGAGTTTGATTACTCTGGTGCTCAAGCTTGTAAAGCACTTCGCGAAGAAGGTTACCGAGTTATTCTTGTAAACTCGAACCCAGCGACAATCATGACTGACCCAGACATGGCTGATGCGACTTACATCGAACCTATCCAATGGGAAGTGGTTCGTAACATCATCGCTAAAGAGAAGCCAGATGCAGTTCTACCGACAATGGGCGGCCAAACTGCACTTAACTGTGCGTTAGATTTAGAAAAATACGGCGTACTTGAAGAGTTCGGCGTAGAGATGATTGGCGCAACGGCTGACGCTATCGATAAAGCTGAAGACCGCTCTCGTTTTGATAAAGCAATGAAATCGATTGGTCTTGAGTGTCCAACGGCTGATACAGCGAAAACGATGGAAGAAGCTTACAAAGTTCAAGAAATGGTTGGTTTCCCTTGTATCATTCGTCCATCGTTTACGATGGGTGGTACAGGCGGTGGTATCGCTTACAACAAAGAAGAATTTGAAGAAATCTGTCGTCGTGGTTTGGACTTGTCTCCAACCAACGAACTTCTAATCGATGAGTCACTTATCGGTTGGAAAGAGTACGAGATGGAAGTGGTTCGCGACAAGAACGACAACTGCATCATCGTATGTGCGATTGAAAACTTTGACCCAATGGGTATTCACACTGGTGACTCGATCACAGTGGCTCCGGCTCAAACGCTAACAGACAAAGAATACCAACTAATGCGTAACGCTTCTCTAGCGGTACTGCGTGAGATTGGTGTTGAAACGGGTGGTTCAAACGTACAGTTTGGTATCAACCCGAAAGATGGCCGTATGGTTATCATCGAGATGAACCCACGTGTATCTCGTTCTTCTGCACTTGCTTCTAAAGCAACAGGTTTCCCAATCGCTAAGATTGCAGCGAAACTGGCTGTTGGCTTTACGCTAGACGAGCTAATGAATGACATCACTGGCGGCGCAACGCCAGCATCATTCGAACCAACAATCGACTACGTAGTAACTAAGATTCCTCGTTTTAACTTCGAGAAATTTGCAGGTGCTAACGACCGTCTAACGACGCAAATGAAGTCGGTTGGTGAAGTTATGGCTATCGGCCGTAACCAACAAGAATCTCTACAGAAAGCACTTCGCGGTCTAGAAGTTGGCGCAACTGGTTTTGACGAAATGGTCGACCTAGATGCACCTGACGCTCTAACGACGATTCGCCATGAGCTTAAAGAAGCTGGTTCTGACCGTATTTGGTACATCGCAGACGCTTTCCGTGCTGGTATGTCAGTTGATGGTGTATTCAACCTAACGCAAATTGACCGCTGGTTCCTAGTTCAAATCGAAGACATCGTAAAACTAGAGCAAGAACTTAAAGCGAAAGGCTTTGCTGGTCTGAATAAAGACGAGCTAATGAAGCTTAAGCGTAAAGGTTTTGCTGATGCTCGCCTGTCTAAGATTCTAGGTGTAGCAGAAAGTGAAATTCGTCGTCTACGTGACCAATACGATATTCACCCAGTCTACAAGCGTGTAGATACGTGTGCGGCTGAGTTCTCTTCTGATACGGCTTACATGTACTCATCTTACGATGATGAATGTGAATCGAACCCAACAGACAAAGAGAAAATCATGATCTTGGGCGGCGGTCCAAACCGTATCGGCCAAGGTATTGAATTCGATTACTGTTGTGTACATGCATCTTTAGCACTGCGTGAAGATGGCTACGAAACAATCATGGTTAACTGTAACCCTGAGACAGTTTCTACAGACTACGATACGTCTGACCGTCTGTACTTTGAACCAGTAACTCTGGAAGACGTACTAGCAATCGTTCGTGTTGAGAAGCCAAAAGGCGTTATCGTTCAGTACGGTGGTCAAACTCCACTGAAACTGGCTCGTGAGCTTGAAGCTGCTGGCGTACCAATCATTGGTACTAGCCCAGACGCAATCGACCGTGCAGAAGACCGTGAGCGTTTCCAAGTTGCTGTTGACCGTCTTGGTCTTCTACAACCAGAAAACGCGACAGTAACAACAATGGAGCAAGCGGTAGAGAAATCTCGCGAAATCGGCTTCCCATTGGTTGTTCGTCCTTCTTATGTTCTTGGTGGTCGTGCGATGGAAATCGTATACGACGAGCAAGACTTACGTCGCTACTTCAACGAAGCAGTAAGTGTTTCAAACGAATCTCCAGTACTACTTGATAGCTTCCTAGATGATGCAATTGAAGTAGACGTTGATGCGATTTGTGACGGTGAGCGCGTTGTTATTGCGGGTATCATGGAGCATATCGAACAAGCGGGTGTTCACTCAGGTGACTCAGCATGTTCTCTTCCTGCTTACACGCTAAGCCAAGAAATCCAAGACGTAATGCGTGAGCAAGTTGAAAAGCTAGCGTTCGAGTTGGGTGTTCGTGGTCTAATGAATACGCAGTTTGCTGTTAAGAACAACGAAGTGTACCTAATCGAGGTTAACCCTCGTGCAGCACGTACAGTACCGTTCGTATCGAAAGCAACAGGTGCAGCAGTCGCTAAGATTGCAGCTCGTGTTATGGCGGGTCAATCGCTAGAGTCTCAAGGCTTTACGAAAGAAATCATCCCACCATACTACTCAGTGAAAGAAGTTGTTCTTCCGTTCAACAAATTCCCTGGTGTTGACCCACTATTAGGCCCAGAAATGCGCTCTACTGGTGAAGTTATGGGTGTTGGTGCAACGTTTGCTGAAGCATACTCTAAAGCTGAATTGGGTTGTGGCAACATCTACCCAGAAGGTGGCCGTGCACTTCTTTCTGTTCGCGAAGGCGACAAAGAGCGCGTTGTTGACCTAGCATCTAAGCTATCTAAGCTTGGTTACCAGCTAGACGCAACACACGGTACTGCAGTTATCCTTGGCGAAGCGGGTATTAACCCACGTCTAGTAAACAAGGTACACGAAGGTCGTCCTCACATTCTTGACCGTATCAAGAACAATGAGTACACGTACATCGTGAACACTGCGGCTGGCCGTCAAGCGATTGAAGATTCTAAAGTTCTTCGTCGTGGCGCACTGGCTGAGAAAGTGAACTACACGACGACGCTAAACGCTGCATTCGCGACTTGTATGGCGCATACTGCAGACGCGAAAACGTCAGTAACTTCAGTTCAAGAGCTACACGCACAAGTTAAAGCTTCTCAAGCTTAATTGACTCACGTGTATCGCTGTTAAGCGGATATAAATGCTCAAAGCCCACTCTTCGGAGTGGGCTTTTTTATGTCTGTTATCTGGTGTCGGTTAAATGATGAAAATCTGGAATAGGTTACAATCTTGTGTTTCGTTGTTGATTGTTTGCTCACGATGGTAAGTTGTCGCTTCACGAGAATTTAAGGCGTTGGGTATATGGAAATCACTCTAGAAATATTGGCTATCTTGTTTGTTGTTGCAACGGCGGCAGGCTTTATTGATGCAATGGCTGGCGGCGGTGGGTTGTTGACTCTACCTGCATTGCTAGCGGCCGGAGTGCCACCAACGCAAGCACTGGCAACCAACAAACTTCAAAGCTCATTTGGTAGTTTTTCTGCCAGTTGGTATTTCGTTCGCAACGGTATCGTTAGTATTAAAGAGATGCGCCTCGCGATCTTTTGTACTTTTATTGGCTCTGCAATTGGCGCCGAGTTAGTCCAGCACATTGATGCGAGTTTACTGACTAGCGTGATACCGCTGCTGCTTATCGCTATCTCTCTCTATTTCCTGTTAGCACCCCAAACTAGAGCGCCTGAAGGAAAGCAGAAGATCTCTGAGGCGATGTTTGCTTTGTGTATTGGTGGCGGTGTTGGCTTCTACGATGGCTTTTTTGGCCCAGGAACAGGTTCAATTTTCACGGTATGTTTTGTCGCTATCGGCCACTTCTCTTTAGTGGATGCAACGGCACGCACCAAGATACTTAACTTCACATCGAATATAGCCGCATTGATCTTCTTTATTTTGGCTGGCTTGCCAATTTGGGAATTAGGATTAGTGATGGCTGTTGGTGGTTTTATGGGCGCTCAACTTGGCGCTAAAGTAGTGGTGACAAAAGGGCAGAAATGGATTCGCCCTCTTGTGATCGTGATGTCGATGTTAATGGCGTCTAAACTGCTTTGGGAACAGCATCAACAATGGATTCTATCAGTATTTTAACTCGCGGAGATTGATAGCTGTTCGGCCTTACACAGATATGAATAGGTCGAATTAATCCCTCTAACTCTGGAAAGCTAAACAGGTATTGAGGCTCAATATTGAGTGTCTTTACGATAGAGAGCGGGATCAAAGCGGGCCCCGTTCCTCCCAACGCTAGCTGGGCTGCTGCGGTGTAGGCATCCATCTCCATCAAGGGTTTGATGCCGAACTTTTCAAGCACAGATAACTGATACGAGTTTGCTGGATTGGTCATATCGTTAGTGATGACCCTTGGAGGAAGCTCCGTTAACGGCGACTTACTTACTATGTAAAACGGCTCATCAAACAGGTGGAATGTCATCAACCCATGATGCGGCGGCAGTAAACCAGCACACAACCCTAAGGTCGCCTTACCAGACTGCACTCGCTCGATAATTCTTGGTGTATGGTTAGTGGTGATGGTGATGTATTTATCTTGCTGGATAAATTTCCCCATCATTTCACCTAGATAACCTGCGATCAGCGACTTAGAGCTATCTAAAGTAATGAGAGTGGTATCTTCCAACTCTTGCTGTTCATAAATAAGCCCTCTAAGTTCATTGAATGCGGGGCCAATACTCTCGATGAGCGCGATCGCATCCGGCGTCAGTTTTATCTGTCGTCCACTCGGTTCTATGAGTTTCTTACCTAACTTCTTTTCTAAATTCGCAATCCGTTTGCTGACCGCTGATTGGCTGATATAAAGCAAACTGCCGGTGCGGCTCATGGTCTTTGCTTTGCTCAACACTAATAGAGTTTCGATTCCTTCGAGTAACATTGAGTGATATTCATGAAAGTTGGGAATGATTGAACCAAGTTACCTTAAACGCCATTCATTCTCTAGTCTGAGCTCATAGATATCAGACAAGCTAGGAGCTTTGAAGCTAGCTAGGTTCTTTTAACTAGACTCGCGATACGTTGGCCAAAGTAGAAAGCGGTTTTAAGATCATTGCTGTTAATATGATTATTGGTGCTATCAGCCGTCTGATCATCACTGGCGACCAAACCAATACTAGAACCGGTGCGATTCAAACCTAAGTCATCGATATGCTTTGAGATATCAAGCCCTGCCCAAATCATGCCATGCTGACAAGCAAGAGTGAAAAAGCTTAACAAAGTTTGTTGCTGCTCACCGTTCAGGCTACCACCAGTAGTGAAACCTGCAGCGAGCTTATTTCGCCATGCTTTCTTACAGTAGGTATCACTGCTCGCATCCATAAAGCTTTTAAACTGTGCGGCTGGTGAGCCCATGTAAGTAGGAGCACCAAATATAATCGCATCACAATTGTCTAATGCGTTGAGCTTGTCATCATTGTCATACCTTCCTTCGACTATTTCAGACGAGAGGACTTCAATGAGTAGTGCTGAGTCAGGTTGTTGAGTGTTAATACCTTCAGCGATTGTCTCAGCGACTTGCTTGGTCGCTCCATTCTTAGAGAAGAAAACAATGCCTACTTTATTGATACTCATCTTGAACTCCCTTTTACCAATGTTAGTAAATAAATTATTTTATAAAGTCATTTGTTTATTAATATAGCCTGTGAATTGGATAAGTAAACAAAAAAGATTACTAACCTAGTAATGAATGAGCTAACTAGAGTGTTAGGAAAGAAGGGGATCTTTGAAGGGAGAAATAGAGGGGATAAGTGATTTGAAAGCGAATTAAAAAAGGCTCCTTTGCGGAGCCCATTTCTATTTTGTAACGCTAGCCTATTTGATAGCGAAGGTTGGCAATGACAAGTGCCAGCGAATAGCGCCAAGCCTAATTAATAGTGTCGTAAACACACCGGCTAAAAAGGCAGTTTCTGAGTCGTGCCCCATGGTAATTGCCATGGTATGGAAAGCGCCGCCAATGATACAAGCAGTTGCGTAGACTTCACTTCTTAGGATCATTGGGACTTCACGAGCAAGTACGTCACGGATAATGCCGCCACCACAGCCTGTGATCACACCCATGATAATAGCAACCAATGCAGAATCTTGATAAATCAGTGCTTTCTCAACACCAATACCAACAAACACCGCTAATCCAATCGCATCACATACTGGCAGGATCCACCAAGCCAGACGCTTGGGACGCCTTACTATAATCATGGTCAGCAAACATGTGGTGATGATGACCCAAAGGTAGGTGGTATCGGTGATCCAAAACACGGGAGTTGCACCCAATGCCATGTCACGAATAGTACCGCCGCCAATCGCGGTTACACTGCCTAAAACAGCGACACCAAAGGGATCCATCTTAAGACGGCCAGCGACAAATACGCCTGAGACAGCAAAAATGGCAGTGCCAAATAAATCGATAATATAAAGCAGCATGGAGTCCATGATACTGGTGCTCTTATGGTTGAAATTGTAGGGACAGGTCGGTGGCGAATTGTACGAAAAAACGCAGCAAATAGTTAGTGATTTTGCCTAGCTCTATCGAAGAAATCGCATACTTGTTGGATCGCTTTCAAAGTTCTCGTCGTCGGGCGATTAATCCAGTCAGAGTTGAGTGACCAAATCTGATTTTGAGCAACTGCTGGGATCTCGTCCTCCCAAGTTTGCCACATGGTTCCATTCTCAATTGCATGCTGAGAAGTGAAGATCACTTGCGGTTTTCTTAATACAACTTGCTCAATACCAACTTGCGGATAAGGGGAGGCACTGTCTTCGAAAATATTGTGGCCGCCACAAAACTCAAATACCTCACTTGGCCAGTGCCCTTGAGCAACAGTGATGATCGGCTTCTCACTGAGCTGATAAAAGTAGTCTACGGGTTCGGCATCTTTATATTTTAGTCTCAATGCGTTGAGTTGTTCTTTGTATTGCTTGGCATTGTTTTCCCCAATACTCGGATCACTGGAGTATTGGCTGAGTTGTTCAATATTGGTCGCAATGCTGTCTAGGCTTTTGGTTTTCGAGTAGTAAATATTAAATCCAAATTGCTCTAGTTTCGCGAGCTCTCTTGGTGGATTCCCTGCAGGCCATGCGAGAATCAAATCAGGTTGCAGGGCGATGATCTTCTCAACCTTGATGCCTTGGTAATTAGCCACTTTCTCTAGCTTGTCAGCTTGTGGTGGATAATCACTTCGCTCACTCACCGCAATCAAGTTATCACCTAAACCAGCGCTGTAGGCTAGCTCTGTGGCGTGAGGAGCAAGGCTGATGACGCGCTCGGCAGTCGCGACTTCTGTTGCGAGGGAAGTCGGTGTCCATAAACAAAAGCTGAGACTTAACGTGAGAGCGGTACATCGTGTAATGAGTTGAGAGGGTTTCACTTTAAATCCCTTGGTGAATAATGAGTAAGGCTAGGCTTTGTAAGAATATCCAAATCGCGATGCGACCAAAAAGCAGCTTTTGAACCTGAGATAAGTGCAGCGCTGAAGGTGCGATTCTGCCGCCTAATTTTGCTCGAATGGCTTTGGTATTGTCGTAAATAGCAGGACCGCCCAGTGACAGCTCAAGCTTGTTGCCGACAGCGGTAATCAACCATGCTGGGCCGGGTAATGGCCAAGAGCGACTCTGAACGAGCATCATCTTGAACGTGTGAGACGCTTTATCACCACATACAATCATCAAGGCAAACAATCGCATTGGTATAAATTCTAGGATAGCGACGATCTTGATTGCCGTTGATCCAAATGGAGAGAACTGCTTACGGCTTGGTGACCACGCTCGCGCTAACTCGACAATCAGGCGATACATTAAAGCGGCGATTCCACCACCAATGGCGTACCAGAACAATACACAAATCACATTACGAGCGTAACCCATGATGATAGTTTCAGCAGCGGCTTTGCCAAGCCCAAGTGATGACAGTGATTCAGTTTGACGATTAACAATAGGTGCCAATAACTGGCGAGCCGTGGCTTTATCTTCTCGGCCAAGAGCTTTGATCAACTGATTAGCCAGCTTTTCATTGTTACGCCAATCAATAGCGAGTAACAACAGCGCTAATTCAAACAGTTGTGATTGCCAAACCAGTGGCTGCAGTGCCAATAGAATAACCAGAGCCGGCAAGACCATTAACCCCCAAGCTAAAGTGCCTGAGATTAAGCTTTGGGAATAATTTTTATTGTTATTAACCTTGGTTGCTAAAAGTTCAGCAAACTTATGCCATAAGGTCGTGGGATGTGCGGCATGGGGGATAGGTAAAATTAAATGAAAAAGCAGTGCTCCCCACATTACAAGGAGCACGCCATTTGCAAATACCTGATCAAACAGTGTTTGCATGTCTAGTCGCTTACTTTAGTAGGGCAACCATCTTGATAACCATCTCAGAAGAGCTTTGCGCTGCAAGTGGCAGGAACTCTTCGAAGCTCATTGGTGATTCTTTGTCTGCAACGTCAGAGATTGCACGAACAACCACGAATGGTATTTGGAATTGGTGACAAGCTTGAGCGATAGCCGATGCTTCCATCTCTACAGCAACCACAGATGGGAAGTGCTTACGGATGAACTCTTGGCGTTCTGCTGTACAAACAAATGCGTCGCCAGTACAGATAAGGCCACGAACGGCGTGCTTATCTTCCATTTGTGCTAGTGCTTGTTCTGCAACAGCCATCAGTTTGTCATCCGCTTTGAACGCTGCAGGTTGACCTGCCATTTGGCCAATTTCGTAACCGAAAGCTGTAACGTCAGCATCGTGGTGACGAACTTCAGTAGAGATAACCACATCGCCAAGGTTCAGTGTTGAATCAAAACCGCCAGCAGAACCAGTGTTTAATACTACATCTGGTTGGTATTCACTTAGCAGGATTGAAGTACCAACAGCGGCTGCTACTTTACCAATGCCTGATTGAAGCAAAACAACGTCAACACCATTTAGCTGACCAGAGAAAAAGGTACAACCGCCTTTATTAACTTCGGTAATGTCTGAAATTGCTGCTTTTAGGATCGCAACTTCTTGCTCCATTGCGCCAATGATGCCGATTTTCATGTGTAGTCTCTTAATAAAAATTATTTAAACAGTAGAGCGAAATTGTAGCATGGAAGAGAAGTGTCGAGCGACTGCCCAGAAGCACTTCTCATCCGAATACAGACGATTTATCTGTGTATTCTTTTATCTATTTGATTAGGCCTTCGCTTTTCAAGCTAGCACGAAGTTGATCCGCTCGTTTTCGGTTGACGCCAAAGTCAGAATGGCCAGTTCGAGACTCTGAACGCACAATCAGTTTCCCATCAGTGATTTTTAGCTCCAAGTCATCGACAAAGCGCATAATGCGAGATGTACATTCGATACGTAAATAATCTTCGGTTTTGTTAGCTGTTTTTGATCCCGGTAACGTGAGAGCGAGCTGCTCAATGGCATCTAAGTTTGCTGAGTCTGATAACTCAAACGCGGCCAATGTGTGCTGTTCACGGTCATCTTGAGTTGAAACGCAGTTGGGTTTGTCTCCACAAGGTGATGAAGTTCTGTCTTTCATGTCCGTGATTCCTTGGCTGCAAGCGGTTAGAGTTAAAAGAGATAGAGAAAGGAGAGCGGCTTTTTTCATAGTATTTCCTATGGCGTTGTTTTAGTTATAGTTCTAGGTATTGGCTACTTTGCGATTGTTTTACGTATTTTTCGTTATGCTTGTGATAAACGTATCGAAGTTAAAAAAGGATCCATGTATGGATCCTTTTAATAGTAACGAACTGAGTAATAAAGAAAACCTTATATTAATCACACTTCTAGGTAATCCAATATTCCTTCCGCGGCTTTGCGGCCTTCATCGATAGCCGTCACCACTAAGTCAGAGCCTCGAACCGCATCGCCACCAGCGAATATCTTGCTGTTGGTGGTTTGGTATTGAAACTCTTGTTTGCCGGGAGCTTTAATACGCCCCCATTGGTCGAGTTCTACACCGAAGGGTTCTAGCCATTCCATTGCATGAGGTTGGAAACCAAATGCCATGATCACGGCATCAGCCTCAAGAACATGCTCACTGCCTTCAACGGGTTCAGGACGACGGCGGCCAGCGTCATCAGGTTCACCCAAGGCTGTTTTCACCACTTTGACGCCAGTAACATGACCTGATGGATCGGTTTCTAATGCTAGTGGTTGAAGGTTGAACATGAACTTCACGCCTTCTTCTTTCGCATTCTTCACCTCACGACGAGAGCCTGGCATGTTGGCCTCATCACGACGATAAGCACAAACAACATTTGCAGCGTGTTGACGAATTGACGTTCTTACACAGTCCATTGCTGTATCACCACCACCAAGCACGACCACTTTTTTGCCTTTCATGTCGATGAACGGGGTTGGGTTATCCAGTTCCATGACCTTGTAGGTATTAGAAACAAGGAAGGGTAGGGCGTCGTAAACACCCGGAGCTTCTTCATTATCTAGCCCAGCTCGCATGTTTTTGTAGGTACCGACACCTAAGAAAACGGCATCATAGTCATCGACCAGTTGTTGCAGTTGAACGTCTTTACCGACTTCGGTATTCATTTTAAATTCGACACCCATGCCACTAAAGATACGGCGTCGGTTTTCCATGATGCCTTTCTCAAGTTTGAACGATGGGATACCAAACGTCAGTAGGCCACCGATCTCCGGATAGCGGTCAAATACCACTGCCTTTACGCCATTTCGAACTAAGATATCAGCTGCAGCAAGGCCTGCGGGGCCTGCACCAATGATAGCGACCTTCTTATCTGTCCATTCAACGTGAGACATGTCTGGTTTCCAGCCCATCTCAAACGCTTTGTCATTAATGTATTTTTCAATATTGCCGATGGTTACTGCGCCGAAATCGTCATTGAGGGTACAAGAGCCTTCACATAGACGATCTTGAGGACAAACTCTGCCGCAAACCTCAGGCAAGCTGTTGGTTTGGTGGGACAGTTCAGCGGCTTCGATAATACGCCCCTCATTGGCAAGTTTGAGCCATTGAGGGATGTAGTTATGGACTGGGCACTTCCATTCACAGTAGGGGTTACCACAGTCTAAACAGCGGTCGGCCTGTGCCTTAGCTTGTTGCTTCGTGAAAGGTTCGTAGATCTCTACAAACTCAATCTTACGTATCTTGATTGGCTTCTTCGCTGGGTCTACGCGATTCACATCAATAAATTGGTATACATTCTGGCTCATGATTGGCTCCTTCCAATTATTGCGCTTGAACACGAAGTTCAGCAGAGCTGCGGCTTTGGTGACCGAGCAAGGTGTTGAGATCCGCCGTCTTCGGCTTCACTAGGTAGAACTTTGGAATCCATTCATCAAAGTTCGCCAGAATAGCTTCAGCGTGTACTGAGCCAGTCTCTTCTAAGTGCTCCGCAATCAGGCCGCGTAGATGTTCTTGGTGGATAAATAGATCAGACAGAGAAAGTGCTTCGACCGACTCGTTGTTTACACGGCCTTGGAAGTCTTCATTCTTGTCCATCACATAAGCAAAGCCACCTGTCATGCCGGCGCCGAAGTTCACTCCGGTTGCGCCAAGAATGGCAACAATACCACCGGTCATGTATTCACAGGCATTGTCACCTGCACCTTCAATCACGGCAACGGTGCCTGAGTTACGCACGCCAAATCGTTCGCCAGCAGTACCTGCTGCAAATAACTTGCCTCCGGTTGCACCATACAAACATGTGTTACCGATGATGGTCGCTTCGTTACAAACAAATGCAGTGCCTTGGTGAGGTTTGATAACCACCTTACCGCCCGCCATGCCTTTGCCTACATAGTCATTGGCATCACCCGTTAGATACAGCTCTACGCCGCCGGCGTTCCAAACTGCAAAAGATTGGCCGGCTGTGCCATCGAGGTACAGCTTAATCGGTGAGCCTGCCATACCTTGGTTACCGTAACGTTTGGCAATTTCGCCAGAGATACGAGCGCCAATCGAGCGATCGGTGTTGATTACGTTGTAGTAAAGGCTGGTGGATTGACGTTTTTCAATTGCGTCGAGTGCGTCATCAAGAATCTGTTGGTTGAGCTGAGCTTTATCAAATGGCGCGTTTGGCTCTGTCCAAAATAGTGGGTGACCTTCTGGAGATACCGGAGCTTCGAGTATTGAAGAGAGATCGAGTTTACTCTGTTTCGCAGTAAGGCCTTGAACGGCTTCAAGCAAATCAGTTCGACCAATCAGGTCTGTCAGTTTTTCTACGCCAAGCTCCGCAAGGTATTGGCGAACTTCATCAGCTAAGCCAATAAAGTAGTTCACCACCATGTCTGGTAGGCCTTTGAAGTATTCGCGGCGTAGGGTTTCATCTTGAGTCGCCACACCTGTCGCACAGTTATTTAGGTGACAGATTCGTAAGAATTTACAACCCATTGCGACCATTGGTGCGGTACCAAAGCCAAAGCTTTCAGCACCTAAAATCGCACCTTTAATCACATCGAGACCAGTTTTCAGACCACCGTCGACTTGTAGGCGGATCTTGTGACGAAGCCCGTTAGCAACCAGTGCTTGTTGGGTTTCTGCTAGCCCAAGCTCCCAAGGACAACCTGCGTATTTCACTGAAGTCAGCGGGCTTGCCGCGGTACCACCGTCGTAACCGGAGATCGTAATCAAGTCGGCATAAGCTTTCGCTACACCTGTTGCAATGGTACCTACACCCGGTTCAGATACTAACTTCACTGAAACCAAGGCTTTAGGGTTAACTTGCTTAAGGTCGAAAATCAGCTGCGCCAGATCTTCGATAGAATAAATATCGTGATGTGGAGGGGGAGAGATCAGAGTCACGCCTTGAACTGAGTATCTCAGCTTAGCTATTTCTGCCGTGACTTTATGGCCCGGTAGTTGACCGCCTTCTCCTGGTTTCGCACCTTGTGCGACTTTGATTTGTAGAACATCCGCATTGGATAAGTAATGTGGCGTCACACCAAAACGACCAGAAGCTATCTGTTTGATGCGCGAGTTGCGATCAGTACCGAAGCGTCGTGGATCTTCACCGCCTTCACCAGAGTTGGAGTAACCACCCAAGCGGTTCATTGCCATGGCCAGCGCTTCATGAGCTTCTGGGCTAAGGGCGCCAATCGACATGGCTGCCGAGTCGAAGCGTTTAAAGAGATCACTGCTCGGTTCGACTTTTTCTAATGGTAGGGGATGACCGGATTTTTTGAGGCTCATTAAGTCGCGCAGCATAGCAGCTGGGCGAGCATTCACTTGCTTAGCAAAGGATAGGTAATCCGATGTTTCACCTGTTTTAACGGCAGTTTGTAGCGTGCCAACAACGTCTGGGTTATAGGCATGATATTCGCCGCCATGGACGTATTTAAGTAAACCGCCATGCTCAATTGGTTTACGTTTGGTCCATGCCTTGCGAGATAAATTATAGATATCTTGTTGGAAGTCGCTAAAGCTAGCACCTTGGATACGAGTCGTTACACCACGGAAACACAAATCAACGACATCGGTATGCAAACCGACCGCCTCAAATAACTGCGAGCAGCGATACGAAGCAATTGTCGAGATACCCATCTTCGACATGATCTTATAGAGGCCTTTGTTGATGCCGTTTTGGTAATTTTGTAATGCAGTGCGATAGTCTTTATCTAATGAACCATCGTCCAACATTTTGCCCAGAGCTTCATAAGCGAGATACGGGTAAACTGCGGTTGCACCGAAGCCTAGCAGTACGGCAAATTGGTGTGGGTCGCGCGCAGTTGCTGTTTCAACCACGATGTTAGCATCACAACGTAGGTTGGTGTCTGCGAGTCGAGTTTGTACTGCACCGACCGCCATCGCTGCTGGTATTGGGAGTTTCCCTTTTTCTAAACCTTTGTCCGATAGTACGATCATAACGGCGCCTTCACGAACTTCTTGCTCTGCACTATCACACAAGGCTTTTATCGCTTGTTCGAGATCTTGATGACTCGGGTCATAGTGCATGCTGAGCATGACGTGACGATAATGCTTTTGACTCAATTGAAGAAGCTGCTGCATATCTGAGTAAAGCAGAACGGGAGAATCAAATGCCACGCGGTAGGCGTGGCCGTCTGTCTCACAGAATACGTTCATTTCTTGACCAATACTGGTCGCCAAAGACATAACGTGTTTTTCACGAAGTGGATCAATCGGTGGGTTGGTTACCTGAGCAAACTTTTGGCGGAAATAATCGGTGATTAGGCGCTCTTTAGAAGACAGTACCGCCATTGGCGTATCATCGCCCATGGAGCCGACTGCTTCTTGTCCCATATCACCAAGTACACGCAACACTTGGTCTGACTCTTCGTTGCTCATTGCAAATTGTTTTTGATACGTTTTTAGAGTGTCGTCATCAAAGCTGCGCTTACCGACTTGGTCATCTGGTAATTCGGAAAACGGTGTTAATTTGTGAACGTTCTTATCCATCCACTCTTTATATGGGTGGCGGCTTTTAAGATCATTGTCGATCTCGTTCGATTGCCATAGCTTGCCGCGGCGCGTATCAATAACGAGTAATTCACCAGGGCCGACACGTCCTTTCTCTGCCACTTCGTCTGGCGCATAATTCCAGATACCGACTTCGGATGCCAAGGTGATCAAGTTGTCTTTGGTAATCACATAACGCGCAGGGCGTAAGCCGTTTCTGTCTAGGTTACACGCAGCGTAACGACCGTCAGAAAGGACGATACCTGCAGGGCCATCCCACGGTTCCATGTGCTTGGAGTTGAAGTCGTAGAATGCACGCAGATCGGGATCCATGTCTGGGTGGTTTTGCCAAGCGGGCGGCACGAGCATACGCATCGCTCGGAATACATCCATACCCCCGGCAAGGAACAGGTCGAGCATGTTATCTAGGCTTGATGAATCTGAGCCTGTCTCATTCACAAAGGGTGCGGCCGTTTGTAAATCTGGCAGCAGCGGTGAAGAGAATTTATAGGCACGAGCTTTAGCCCACTGACGGTTACCTTCGATGGTATTGATCTCACCATTGTGCGCCAAATAGCGGAATGGCTGAGCCAGTGGCCAACGCGGCTGAGTATTGGTTGAGAAGCGCTGGTGGAACAGGCATATCGCCGATTCCATACGTAAGTCAGCAAGATCGAGGTAAAATCGCGGAAGATCGGCCGGCATACACAAACCTTTGTAAACCATGACTTGTGTCGAAAGGCTACAAATATAGAAATCTTTGTCTTCGGTGATCTGCTTTTCAATTCGACGACGAGCGATATAAAGGCGCCGTTCAATATCGCGCTCACGCCAACCCGCAGGAGCTGAGATAAACACTTGCTGAATATTGGGAACGGAATCTTTTGCGATTGGACCTAATACGTCTGTGTTGGTCGGTACGACACGCCAACCTGCAACAGTTAACGTTTCTTGCGCGAGCTCTTTATTGACGATGTCTTGTGCGGATTGCGCTTTGATTGGATCTTGGCTGAAGAAAATCATGCCGACAGCGTATTGCTTGCCGAGCTTGAAATTATTCTCTTCTGCAATAATTCTGAGGTAAGAGTCTGGCTTCTGTAGCAACAAGCCACAGCCATCTCCTGTTTTACCATCCGCGGCGATACCACCACGGTGTGTCATGCGATCGAGGGCTGAAATAGCAGTTCGTACCAACTTATGACTCGGTTGGCCTTCCATTTGCGCTATTAAACCAAATCCACAGTTGTCTTTTTCAAGACTAGGATCATATAGAGCCATTGCAATTCTCCCTTTTGCTTCTCTGTCATCCAGACAGTAAATGACTAACTATTCATATACTTGTTATTTTTTATAAGCTTATAGTTTGTCTTTAGCTAGTTAAAACGTTATTGGTTGTGTTAACAAAACCGATTGGTTTTATTTTCACCAGCTTTACAACGTATAGCTAATTGTGTTTAAGGTCAAGTTCATGGTTAATTATCATGCGTAAACGCGATTAACCACGTAATAATCTAAAATAGTAGAATGATATCAAAGGGATATAAAAGGTGGATGTTAATGGAATTTAACATGTGCAACGAAGGGAATGTCGCAGAAGCCGTAAGGCAGATAGAAAAAAGGCTAGCATCGAGTGCTAGCCAAACATAAAAGTTAGGAAGGGTGTTGCTTTTCCTCTAGGCTAACGTCATCGACGTTAGCCCGAGAAATATTATGCGGAAAGCATGAGTGAATCTGCTTTCGCTTCTAAGTTTGAGTTACCCATTAAGAAGTCATCAATGGCAATTGCACATTCACGACCTTCATTAATACAACGTACAACCAGAGATTGGCCAGTACGCATATCACCAGCAGCGAAAACGCCTTTCTGGTTAGTTGCAAAACCTTCAGAAGCGACGTTACCGCGCTCGTCCAGTTTAATGTCTAGTTGAGCAAGCACGCCTGTTGGCTCTGGGTGTAAGAAGCCCATTGCAAGGAATGCCATGTCACATGGAATAACACGTTCAGAGTTCGCTACTTCATCAAAGCCTGGACGTTCGCCTGGTTTTGCGTCTTGCCAAACGATGTCAGCAATACGAAGCCCAGTTACATTACCGTTGTCGTCAGAGATGAACTCTTTAGTTAGGATATTCCAATGACGTTCACAACCTTCTTCGTGAGAAGTGGTGGTTTTCATGATCATTGGGTATTGAGGCCAAGGCATATTTGCAGGGCGTTTCTCTGGTGGGATCGGCATGATCTCAACTTGAGTAATGCTTGCTGCTTTATGACGGTTTGATGTGCCTACACAGTCAGAGCCCGTATCACCACCACCGATAACCACAATGTGCTTATCTTTAGCGTGAAGCTCTTCTGTCTTAAGATCTAAGTCGTTGGCACGGCGATTATTTTGACCAAGGAATTCCATGGCAAAATGAACGCCTTTAAGCTCACGACCTGGGATTGGTAAGTCACGTGGAACCGTAGACCCACCCGTTAGCAATACCACATCAAATTCTTGACGTAATTGTTGAGCATTAACATCAACACCGATGTGTTGGTTCACTTTAAACTCAACACCAGCTTCAGCCATTAGGTTGATCTTACGATCAATCACGTCCATACCCAGTTTGAAATCTGGGATACCGAAGCGCAGTAGACCACCCACTTTCTCGTCACGTTCAAATACCGTTACCGAGTGACCCGCACTGTTTAGTTGCTCAGCGGCGGCGAGGCCTGCAGGGCCTGAACCGATAACTGCGACTGTTTTACCTGTGCGAGAACGTGGTGTTTTAGGCTTTGCGTACCCTTCACGGTACGCAGTTTCTACAATCGTTTTCTCTATATTACAGATAGTGATTGGGTCTTGGTTGATACCAAGAACACACGCACTTTCACAAGGAGCTGGGCAAACACGACCTGTAAACTCAGGGAAGTTGTTGGTAGAGCTTAGAATGTTCCAAGCTTCTTCCCAACTGTCGCGATAAACAGCGTCATTGAATTCCGGAATGATGTTACCAATCGGACAGCCGTTGTGACAGAAAGGTACGCCACAGTCCATACAACGAGAGGCTTGAGTATTGATCTTTTCACCAAACTCTTCGTTAAGTACGAACTCTTTGTTGTCTTCAATTCGAACTGACGGGTCGAGCTTTTTTGGAAGCTCACGACCGTGTTCTAAAAATCCAGTAGGCTTACCCATTATACTGCCTCCACTTCTTCCGTTTGTGCTTGTTGTGCTTCAGCTTTACGCTTTTGAAGAACCGCTTTGTAGTCGCGAGGCATTACTTTAACTAGTGATGCAACACTTGCTTCAAAGTTGTCTAAGAAAGACTGAGCAACTTCACTTCCTGTGAATTCAACATGCTTAGTTAGCATATCTAGTAGAAGATCTTTATCTTCTTGTTCAATTGGATCTAGGTCTACAAGTTCTGCGTTGAGTTTGGTTTCGAAGTCGCCTGCTTTATCCCAAACATAAGCGACACCGCCACTCATACCTGCCGCAAAGTTACGACCTGTTGAACCAAGGATAATTGCTGCGCCACCTGTCATGTATTCACAACCGTGGTCACCAACACCCTCAACAACAACCTTCGCACCAGAGTTACGAACACAGAAACGTTCGCCAGCCATGCCGCGAATGAAAGATTCACCTGAAGTCGCACCGTAGAAACATACGTTACCGACCACGATATTATCTTCCGCGACGATAGTAGATTTCGCATCTGGGTACAGTACCAAAGTACCGCCAGATAGACCTTTACCCCAGTAATCGTTCGCGTCGCCTTCTACTTCGAACTTAACGCCTTTCGCAAGGAACGCTCCGAACGATTGACCTGCACTACCGTGGAATTTAACGTTCATTGGCTGTGGTAAACCTTGGTCTTTGTAAACCTTCGAGATCTCGTTCGACAGCATCGTGCCTGCTGAACGGTCCGTGTTGATGATAGGGAACTGAGCGGTAACCGCTTCACCTTTCTCAAGCGCTGGGATTGCAGCCTGAATCAACTTACGGTCTAGAACGTCTTCAAGATTATGATTCTGTGTTGTCTGGTTGTAGATACCATCTTCTGCACGAGCCTGCTCAATGTGCAGTACCGGTGTTAGATCTAGGTTCTTGTACTTCCAGTGACCGATGTCATCACGAACTTTAAGTTTGTGCGATTGACCAACCATCTCATCGATAGAGCGGAAGCCAAGTTCAGCCATTACTTCACGTAGACCTTCAGCCATGTATTGGAAGAACGTTACTACGTCTTCTACGCGGCCGTCGAAACGCTCACGAAGAGTTTTGTTCTGTGTTGCGATACCAACAGGACATGTATTCTTGTGACACTTACGCATCATGATACAGCCTTCAACAACTAGAGCAGCTGTTGCTACGCCCCATTCTTCAGCGCCAAGTAACGTTGCAACTGCAAGGTCACGTGGTGTTTTCATCTGGCCATCAGACTGAACAACGATACGGTTACGTAGGCCGTTTTTCAGTAGTGTTTGGTGCGTTTCCGCTAGACCCAGTTCCCAAGGCAGACCTGTGTGACGGATAGAAGACATCGGAGATGCACCCGTACCACCATCAAAACCTGCGATAAGTACCACGTCAGCTTTCGCTTTTGCTACACCCGATGCAATCGTACCTACGCCAGCTTCTGATACTAGCTTCACGTTGACACGGCCGTTACGGTTCGCGTTTTTCAGATCGTAGATCAGCTGAGCCAAATCTTCGATTGAGTAGATATCGTGGTGTGGCGGTGGAGAGATAAGACCTACGCCCGGAGTCGAGTGACGCGTTGCGCCGATCCAGTCATCAACCTTATCACCAGGTAGTTGACCACCTTCGCCAGGTTTCGCACCTTGAGCCATCTTGATTTGCAGCTCATCAGCGTTAGATAGGTAGTAAGACGTTACACCAAAGCGACCAGAAGCCACCTGTTTGATTGCTGAACGTTCCCAGTCGCCATTTTCTTTACGCTCGAAACGTGCTGGATCTTCACCACCTTCACCTGAGTTTGATTTCGCGCCAATGCGGTTCATCGCGACAGCCAGTGTTGAGTGAGCCTCATGCGAGATTGAACCAAAGCTCATTGCGCCTGTTGCGAAACGTTTAAGGATCTTCTCAATAGGTTCTACTTCCGCTAGAGGAATAGAGCCTGCTGGGTTCTTGATGAAATCAAGTTGGCTACGTAGTGTTGCTGCGTTGTCACCTTGAGCATCAACGGCGTTCGCGTACTTCTTGAATTGACCGTAATCTTTGTTACGCGTCGATTCTTGAAGTAGAGAAATGGTTTCTGGGTTGAATAAGTGCTTCTCACCACGTTGTTTCCACTGGTAAACACCGCCAACATCAAGAACTTGAGCTGGGATTTCACGAGCAGGGTAACCAACACGGTGACGAACCAGTACTTCTCTTGCGATATCGTCGATCGTTAGACCTTGGATACGAGAAACAGTACCAGTGAAGTATTTTTCAACCACTGATTTGCTAACACCAAGTGCTTCAAAGATTTGAGCGCCGTGGTAAGACTGCAGCGTAGAGATACCCATCTTAGAGAAGATCTTCAGTAGACCGCCGTTGACACCTTTACGGTAGTTATCAAATAACTCACGTGGGTGTACGTTTGGATCTAGCTTCTTAGTACGTTGCAGTTCAACAATCGTTTCGATAACTAGGTATGGGTTAACTGCGTTTGCACCGTAACCGATAAGCGTTGCAAAGTGGTGTGTTTCACGAGCGTCGCCCGTTTCAACTACGATGTCACACTTAGCTCTTAAGCCCTTGCGGATTAGATGGTGATGAACAGCGCCAACCGCCAGCATTGCTGGGATAGCAGCGTGGTTTGAGTTAACCGCACGGTCAGTCAGTAGAATGATAGAGTAACCATCAATAACTGCATCTTCCGCATATTGGCAGATACGTTTGAGTGCGCGCTCTAACTTACCTTGGTCGCCATTTGCTTGGAATACGATATCCAGCGTCTTCGATTGAAGGTGCTCGTTATCGATTGCACGCAGTTTCTCTAACTCTGAGTTAGAAAGAACAGGAGACTCAAGTTCCACTTTTTGACAGTGTTCAGGTGTTTCAGCAAGTAGGTTCTGATCTTTACCTAGGTAAGTGTTCAGAGACATAACCATACGCTCACGAATCGGGTCGATCGGCGGGTTAGTTACTTGTGCAAACAACTGCTTAAAGTAGTTTGAAAGGTGCTGCGATTGATGAGAAAGAATCGCTAGCGGCCAGTCAGCACCCATTGCAGAAAGTGGCTCGTAGCCTGTTTTTGCAAGAGGGAGAATGATTTCGTTTACTTCTTCAGAGCTCACACCAAACGATTGCTGTTTGTGTAGCAGCTTCTCTGGAGAAGGTTGGTTAAATTCGTTGCTCGCATCGGGTAGCTTTTTCAAGCTCAGAAGGTTCTCTTCAACCCATTTTTCGTAGGGTTGCGATTTAGCGATGCCGTCTTTCACTTCTTCATCAGAAATGATGCGGCCTTGCTCAAGGTCAGCAACGAAGATACGACCAGGCTGTAGACGACCACGGTATTCAACGTTTTCTGGTGCGATTTCAACTACGCCAGATTCAGACGCCATTACTAGGAAGTCGTCTTTAGTTACTGTGTATCGAGAAGGACGCAGACCGTTACGGTCAAGCGTTGCACCAACTTGAACACCATCGGTGAAACATACTGATGCCGGGCCATCCCATGGTTCCATTACGTTCGCGTGGTACTGGTAGAACGCGCGACGAGTTGGATCCATGTTTTTGTTTTCTTGCCATGCTTCAGGGATCATCATCATCAATGCATGCGGCAGAGTACGACCTGAAAGAACAAGTAGCTCAAGCGCCATATCGAAGTTTGATGAATCCGAGCTACCTTCCTGACAGATAGGCAGTAGCATGTCGATTTCAGCTTGTGTAAACAGATCCGATTCTAGGATTGCTTCACGTGCTTTCATCCAGTTTAGATTGCCGCGAACCGTATTGATTTCGCCATTATGCGCAATGTAACGGAAAGGCTGAGCTAGACGCCAACGTGGGAATGTATTGGTAGAAAAACGAGAGTGTACAAGTGCTAGAGCTGTCACCATGGTTGGGTTTTGCAGATCTAGGAAGTACTGAGGAACTTGTTCTGTTGTTAGCTGACCTTTGTACACCAATGTCTTGTAAGACATAGAGTTGATGTAGAAGTCATCACCAATATTTGACACGCTTTCTAGGCATACACGAACCGTATAGTTACGTAGAACATACAGTTTGCGTTCAAGCTCTTCTGGTGTAGTACCAGGGCCGCCAGAGATAAATACGTGCTCAAATTGAGGTTCAGTGCTTAGTGGGTCAGCACCAATCATTGAATTGTCAGTTGGAAGTTCACGGTAGCCGACAACTTCTAACTCAAGGCGTTGTGCATTGCGTTCTAGAATGTCACGACACTGTGCACGTTTGTGTTCATTTTTAGGGAAAAGTACAACACCAACACCATATTTTTCAAAAGATGGCAGTTTAATTCCAAGCTTTACGGCTTCTTCTAGTAAGAATTCGTGCGGCTTCTGAAGCAGGATACCTGCACCATCACCAGAACACGGATCGCAGCCTTGGCCGCCACGGTGTTCCATACGTGCAAGCATATCGAGTGCTTGAGTTACTACATCATGAGATTTGCGATTCTTTAGATGCGCAACAAAACCGATACCACAAGCGTCATGCTCCAATTCAGGAGTATACAGACCCTGTGAGTTCTGCTCTTGATCTACCATAGATACATCCTTCCAGTTAAATCTAGGCGCAACTTATTTGTATTAAGTTAGCCTTGTCCTTTTATATTTATGGGTCTAAACCTGCCTATGCTGGCGGTTTGAATCCTTTCCGTATCTCGCAGGAAAAGTATTGCGAGAAAAACAATCCTTAGTGATATCCGTTTATTTTTAGCCACAAACTAGTGGTTTATATAGGTGGGATATGGGTATCACCGACTTATTAGCAAGTTTTCGATGTAAGTAAATACTCAAAAACAGCCAATATGTGTAAGTATCCTACAATTTTGTCTAGGCGAATTGCAATGAAAGTTGACCCCTGTAGACCATTTTTTTCGTTTTATTTTGAATTTAATGTCCAACAAATGTGCAACATTAGGCAAATAGAGCCGATTTTTTGCATGTTTATTGATATTTGATAGGTTGCTCGCAAAAAGCCTTGCGTAAACTAATTGGTCGAATTTTGCAGGGATGTAATTTTTTTTCAAAAAAAGACTGATATTCATTCTTATTTACTGAGAACTTTGAAAATATGCAATTACACGAGTTGGTTAATACTATCGGCCAAGATCTTCAGCGTCGTTATGGTGAGAAGGTTCATAAACTGACGCTTCATGGTGGTTTTAGCTGCCCAAATCGAGACGGCACAATCGGTCGCGGTGGATGCACTTTCTGTAATGTGGCGTCTTTTTCCGACGAACAAACTCAAATTCAAAGTATTGCTGATCAGTTAAAAGATCGTGCGGGTGAGATTGCCCGTGCCAAGAAATACCTTGCTTACTTTCAGGCATACACTAGCACTTATGCTGAAGTGCAGGTGCTCAAGAATATGTACGAAGAAGCCCTTAAAGCACCAGGTGCTAATATTGTTGGCCTTTGTGTTGGAACAAGACCAGACTGCGTGCCTGATTCTGTATTGGATCTGCTGGCGGGTTACGTGAAGCAAGGCTATGAGATTTGGCTAGAACTTGGCCTACAAACGGCCAATGACAAAACCCTTAAGCGAATTAACCGTGGCCACGATTTTGCTGTGTATGAAACGATCACTCAGCGCGCTCGCGCTTTGGGGATTAAGATATGTACCCACCTTATTGTCGGCCTGCCAAAAGAAACCAAAGCGGATAACCTTGAAACTTTAGACAAGGTATTGGCTGTTGGCACTGACGGTATTAAGCTGCACGGCCTTCATATAGTAGAGGGCAGCACCATGGCTAAGGCGTGGAAGGCCGGAAAGCTAGAAGCACCAAGCCTTGAGGAATATATTGATATCGCGACAGAGGTGATTCAACGCACTCCTGCAAACGTGGTTTATCACCGAGTTTCTTCTGCAGCGAGACGTCCGACGTTGCTTTCTCCTTTGTGGTGTGAGAACCGTTGGTTGGCGATGACTGAGATTGGTCGTTCGCTTGATAAAACTGGTGCACAAGGCATCAAAACTGGCTCTGCATTCGAGTACACACTGCCCGTTTTAAACGCAGCTAATTGATAGATAATTGTGACTGTAGGTAACAGCAGATAAAACCAACAAATAGTGGTAACATTTCCCTCACAGATTTTATGGTATAGATTGAGAGTAAATGGAACTGGTAATGACTTGGTTGTGGGACAGGGCGTATGGCTACGGTATTTATATCGTTGTTGTATTGCTGATTGCTCTCATCTGCTGGCATCTCTATTCACGTTATCAGTCGCATCTTGAAAAACTTCTACTCGCTACTCCATCGCCACTCTACTTTGTGGATGTTCGAAGTGGAGAAATCTTATATGCCAATCGCCAAGCTATGCAGCTGCTTGGTATTCGCCAAATTGGCGTTAATTTTCGATTCCCTACCGTTGAAAGCGAGAATAGCTTTCGTCATTACTTAACCAACCACATCAACTCTCGAGCATTTGAGCAGGTCTCCCTGTGGGCGCTTTCTGAATTTGAGTCCTTTAAGATCAACTTGGTGGGCCGCAGAATCCGGTTTAGAAGCAAGAAAACGTGGATGATTCACGCATCACCGTATAAAAATACGGATGAAGAGGTGTCCCAAGAAGTTCGTGAGCTTAATGTCGCACGTACCGCTTTGGATTCTTTATCTGAGCTGATCTATGTAAAAGATCAAAAGGGTGAGTTGGTGACGAGTAATCGCTCGTTTAAAAAGTTTTGGCACGGTCGTCCAGAAGAGGGCACTTTGAGTGTTTCTGGTGGGGTTTTAAAAGGTCGAGTCAGTGAACGTTCGTGGACAACAGACCAAGATGGTAAGGGTTGTTTGCTTGAAACTTACCAAAGTGTGTTGCTCTCACAAGATGGTTCAACTATAGGAACGCTCTCTATTAGCCATGATGTGACCGATTGGCACGACATGCAGCAAAAGCTGCGCGGCGAAATGGAAAAGCGAAAAGATACCGAAGTCGCACTTGCTCAACGTGACACCATTCTCCAAAATATCTTGGAAGCGAGCCCTGACTCGATTGGCATCTTCAATGAAAACATGGTTTACCAAGCGTGTAATAAGCCATTTGTGGCAGCTCTGGGTATCTCTGAAGTGAGTGATTTAGTGGGTAAACGCCTGCAAGATGTGGTGCCTAATAGTATATATATGCGCATTTCAGACACCGATCACCAAGTGCTTCATCACGGTAAGTCATTACGCTATATCGATAAAGTCGTCTCTAGTGATGGCGAATACACTTGGTATGATGTGGTGAAATCACCGTTTAGGGATCTGGCATCAAGCACTAATGGTGTTTTGATCATGGCGCGTGATATTACAGAACGTTACCTTGCAGAGCAGAAGCTTGAAGAAGCTAACCTTGAGCTTGAGCGTCTTAGCTTTATGGATAGCCTGACTCAGGTTTCCAACCGCCGTCGTTTTGATGAGCAGCTTTCGACGCTGTGGCATTATCATGTGCGTGAGAAATTACCACTGACAATTATGCTGTGTGACATCGATTTCTTTAAAGGTTACAACGATTTTTACGGACATCAACAAGGTGATGACGCTCTGATCCAAGTCTCTCAGGCATTTAAACAGGTGCTTAACCGTTCATCGGATTGTGTGGCTCGTTACGGCGGCGAAGAGTTCGGTTTTATTCTACCGAATACCACGGCCGAAGGTGCTCAGCTGGTGGCACAGCGTATCCATGATGGGATCCTTAAATTGGAGTTGGCGCATGAGAAATCGAATGTCTCTGAATTCATTACTGTGAGTATTGGTATTATCTCTTACATTCCGACACCTGATGATGAAATGGAGTCGGCGGTTGCCTTGGCTGACAGTGCGTTGTATCAAGCTAAATCCGATGGTCGAAACCGTTCGATGGTGCATCCTTCCTCAATTCGATAAACGCATTTATCTCTTGTTTACCCTCTATTTATCTCACTTATCTGTTTTAAACAATATAACTGCAGCTCTCTTGCTGCGTGTGATGTAGCTAGCTTACCTCCTCTCTTTAAACAGGGTAGAATATTGCTAGTCTTATCGCATGGAGCGTTAAATGAAACCCATGAAAAATCTCGCCCAGTATTACGTGGATTTACTCGTAAAACTGGGGATTGTCCGCTTTTCTATCTTACTCGCCTTAGCGCTTGTAGCCCTCGCAGTTGTTGTGCAAGTCGGTATTACCCTTGCACTCAAAGGTAATGTTGATGATATCGACATTGTCCGTTCGGTTTTCTTCGGTTTAGTGATCACGCCTTGGGCGGTTTACTTCCTATCAGTGGTTGTTGATCAGCTGGAAGAGTCTCGTCAAAGGTTGGCGAAACTGGTCTCTAAGCTTGGTGACATGCGAGAGCGAGATCAAGAACTCAACAACAAACTGCAACTCAATATCGAGAAGCTCAATCAAGAAATTGAAGAGCGAGAAAAAGCGGAAGAAGCACGTGCAGAAGCAATGCACGATCTCGAAAATGAGGTGTTCCAGCGTGAGCGAACTCAGCTTGAATTAGCAGAGCGTACAGCACTGCTACGCTCGTTTATCGATGCCTCTCCTGATCTTATTTACTATCGTAATGAAGATGGTGTGTTCTCTGGTTGTAACCGTGCAGTTGAAGAGCTTACTGGCAAGACAGAAAAAGATCTCGTTGGCTTAACGCCTTGGGATGTTTATAGCAAAGAGATCGCTCAACAAGTGGTTGAAACCGATAAGAAGGTATTTGCTGACAACCAAGCGCTGACTTATGACCAATGGCTAGAGTACCCTGATGGTCGTAAGAGCTACTTCGAACTGCGTAAAGTGCCTTTCTACAGTAAAGATGGTCGCCACTTGGGCTTGGTCGGTTTTGGCCGTGATATTACCGAGCGTAAAGAGCACCAAGAGTCATTGGAGAAAGCCAGTCGTGATAAGACCACCTTTATCTCAACCATTAGCCACGAGTTAAGAACGCCACTCAATGGCATCATCGGCTTGAGTCGTATGTTGTTGGATAGCCAACTGACGACCGAGCAGCGCAAGCAGATGCAAACTATCAAGGTGAGTGCGGTGACATTGGGTAACATCTTTAACGATATTATCGATATGGATAAATTTGATCGTCGTAAGCTTGAGTTATTTCCAACGCCACTCAACTTTGAAGATTTCGTTGTCGAAATCGAGAGTATTTCTGCGTTAATGGCAGAGCAAAAAGGGTTAAGGTTTGATCTTGAAAGGTTATCGGATCTTCCTGCTGCAGTCGAAGTGGATGGGACTCGTCTTAGACAGGTACTGTGGAATCTTGTTAGCAACGCCATGAAGTTCACCAAAGATGGTGGTGTGGTGATGACGGTCAGCGCCGAAATTGATGGTGACTTTGCCAATATCACGATGGAAATAGAAGACACCGGTATTGGTATTCCTGAAAGCGAAATCGACAAGATTTTTGCGATGTACTATCAGGTGAAATCGGGCACAGACAATCTACACGCTGTCGGCACTGGTATTGGTCTTGCCGTGTCCAAGCAGTTGATCAACATGATGGATGGCGATATCGATGTCACTAGTGAAGAGGGCTTTGGTAGCACCTTTACGGTTTCAATTCGAGTGCCTGTTAATCACGACACTCAGGCTCTGATAAAAACGCCAAGAAAGCAGTCTAACCTTAAGATCTTCATGGTCGAAGATATTGAGCTTAATATCACAGTAGCTCGCTCTCTACTTGAAAGCCTTGGTCATGAAGTGACGGTGGTGATGACAGGTAAAGAGGCGCAGATCGCTTTCACCCCAGAAGACTATGACTTGGTATTACTGGATATCCAGTTGCCTGACATGACAGGTTTCGACATTGCTCAATACTACCGCGAGAAGTACAGCCAGTTACCGCCTTTGGTCGCATTAACGGCGAACGTGTTAAACAATAAGCAAGAGTATTTCCAAAAAGGCATGGACGAAGCGATCAGTAAACCACTGTCGGTTCGTGCTATCCAGGATGTCATCAGCGAGTTGATCGAGGATGCCCCGGAGGTTATTGAGAAAGCCGAAGGTATTGATACAGCAAAGGATGTTGAGAAAGTAGCAGGTGTTGATAAAGTCATAGGTGCTGAGAAAGTAACAGCGAGTATGCCTGCGCTTTCAACGATTGATACCACTCTGCTTGATATTGATATGCTAGAGTCTTATATCGACATTGTTGGAGCGAAACCGGTTTTGGATAGCATCGTGATGTTTGAAGATATGATGCCGGGGTATATGGAAATATTGAATTCCAACATGGTCGCGAAAGATCAAGCCAGTATCGTTTCTGAAGCGCATAAAATTAAAGGTGCGGCAGGTTCAATTGGCCTAAAGCGCATACAGCAAGTTGCTCAGAAAGCTCAATCTCCAGATATGCCTGCATGGTGGGAGAACATTTCAGATTGGGTCGATGAAATAAATAACGAATACCAGAATGATATTGAAGTCTTAAAGAGTTGGTTAAATCAAAGGTAGAAGAGTAATGAAAAAATTAGCATTCGCCGCATGTGTAGTGGCATTAGCAGGTTGTTCTGCCCCACAAGTAGAATGGCAGCAAGATAACCAAGTAGAAGTCTCTGCAGCGACAGTTACAATGAAAAGCAATTTGTGGCACAACAAGATGCCAACGATTGGAGAGGCTCAAGATAAGACTCTGCATGGCTCTATCTACCTAGAGTCTGACTCACAATTACCAGCAACACTTGCGGTTGAGAGTGTGACGGTTAAACAGGGTGCAGACACTTTGTTGGTAACGGCTGACGATCTTGATTTAAGAACACACAATGAAACTCAGTGGGAAGTCGCTTTTGTATGGCAGCTAGAGATCGACAGTGATAAGCCTATTGATGTTGCGATTGAACTCAAAGATGGCGAAACCGTGAAGTGGTTAGTCGAGAGAGACGTTAAGGTTGATACGGTTTACTAAAACCTTAGCGATCAATGAACAATAAAAAAGGGAGAATGCTTTGGCATTCTCCCTTTTTAGTAACTATTGATGACGTTTCAGCTGCTAGCACTGCTAACTAGTTAGAAGTGCTAACTTACTAGAATAACTCAGCGGTCAGAAACTCAATCGAATTAGTCTTCTAGGTCACCACAAAAGCGGTAGCCTTCACCGTGAATCGTTGCGATGATTTCTGGCGTACCAGAAACAGATTCAAAGTGCTTACGAATACGACGGATTGTTACGTCTACAGTACGATCGTGTGGCTTAAGCTCACGGCCGGTCATCTTCTTAAGAAGGTCTGCACGTGTTTGGATCTTACCTGGGTTCTCACAGAAGTGAAGTAGAGCACGGAACTCTGAACGAGGTAGCTTGTAGCCTTCGCCATCTGGGCTAACCAGAGAACGACTGTTGATGTCTAGTACCCAACCGTTGAACTCGTACTTCTCAACGCTACGTTTTTCTTCTTGAACAGAGCTTGTGCTCATTGAACGGTTAAGAAGGTTACGTGCACGAATAGTCAGTTCACGAGGGTTGAAAGGCTTAGTGATGTAGTCATCAGCGCCGATCTCTAGGCCAAGGATCTTATCAACTTCATTATCACGACCCGTTAAGAACATAAGCGCTACATTTGCTTGCTCACGTAGTTCACGCGCAAGTAGTAGGCCATTCTTACCTGGAAGGTTGATGTCCATAATTACAAGGTTAACTTGGTTATCAGATAGCACTTGGTGCATCTCTTCACCGTCGCTAGCCTCAAAAACAGCATATCCCTCTGCTTCAAAAATACTCTTTAGAGTGTTACGAGTTACTTGCTCATCTTCAACGATAAGAATCTGCGGGGTTTGCATTTGGCGGTACCTAAATTTGTGACGAAACTGTGCTAATAGAATAAATTCTAGGCAAAAACATAACATACAGGTAATGTATTTTTGATGATAACTTAAAGTTTTCAAAAAAACACTTACTTCCAGCTATCTGCCTTCCTTGAAGTATTGCCCAATAACGTAGATCCAGTACGCCTTTCAATCATTCTGTTAGTGATTGCAATGGATTCTATAATGTTAACAGCATGCTAACAACGCGAGAATGTTAATTCCATTCACTTTGTTGATTTACATCAATTGCCGTATCGCAACAAACTTTAATAGTATGGCTACAACTTAACCAGTGTTATGGTGATTATTTAGCAGTAAAACCAGAATGATTATTCGAGATAGTTCTCACATCTCGCCTGCTAACAGACCCGATTATGAACCAAGGAAGAGAATAGCTGTCCTTAGAGTCTAGTAGATAAATATGCTCATTCAACTTTTGTTCAGTAATAAATTGAGCATAGAACAATGAAAACAAAGGATTAATTTTAATAACATATAAAAGCATAGAGGCTCGCTTGACCTAATAGGTAGCGCCTTACTCACGGAGGATATATGCACGATATAACACCCGACTTGTGTGATGAGTTTGAAAGCAAAGTCACATTACTGAACCTACCATTGCAGAACTTCGGTCAACGTGGTGCGTTCTTTGGAAAAATTGTAACAGTTCGTTGTTATCACGATAATTCCAAGGTTCGCGAGGTTTTAGAGACTGATGGCACTGGCAAAGTGCTTGTTGTCGATGGCAATGGCTCGTGCCAGAGAGCGCTGCTTGGTGATCAGCTGGCGATTCTAGCTATAGAAAACGGTTGGGAAGGCGTAATTGTGAATGGTGCGGTTCGTGATGTAGCGATGATGGCGCAGATGGAGCTGGGTATTCAAGCGCTTGGAGCATCACCATTTAAAACCGAGAAGCACGATGTTGGGCAGGTTAATGTCACCCTCACGATACATAATCAACTTATTCAGCCTGGTGACTATATATATGCTGATTGGAATGGTGTGTTAATTTCAACGGAATTGTTGATTGAATCGTAACAGACTTATCCAATTGAGAAGTAAGATAGATTAGAAGCGAAACCCTAATCCCACTTCAACACCTTGTTGCCACTCTTCATAATCAAGGGTGGCATGCAAATCTAGATTGTCGGTTAGTTGTACTCGGCTTGAAACCTCTGCGGCGACCGACTTTTCACGGTCCTCAGTCTCATCTTTATACGTGTGCAGAGAGCTGTTGAAAGAGACTCTCTCTGAGAATTGATAGCTGACACCACTCAAGAACCCACTCTCATATTTTAGTGAATCACTATTGATACGTGTACCAACATAAAGATCAACATCAGCAAACAGACTATAAGAGTAGCCACTATCGACTTTCCAGGTGTCAAAGCTTTCACTTGATGCATTTTGTGTGGAGATAAAAAACTTATGGGCAGAACGATCGATTTGACTGGGTAGTAAAGGCAAATTGTTTAGCAGAGGTAGGCTGTTCGCTGAACAAACAACAGGCGTAACAAAGGCTAAAAGAATAAGTAATCTCTTCACTTCCCACTCCTGATGTCATTATTATTGTTCTTCGAACGTTATCGTTCAATTAAAGCACAAGATCTATACGTTCGCTGCACAATCGATATAGCAATTTGTTATGGCTATATATGCAATTAGTTAACTTTGTTGTACTGATATCAAACCCAACCTTTGAATTGTAGGCTTATAGCCGCTGTTTTATTCCTGAAATGGCGGTTTGCTCTGAAAAATGGTGTGAATGTAAAAAAAAATCAACTTTTCATTGACGTGTAGTGCTAAAAATTGATACACGTAGAGTAAAGCACAAGCAGAGAATTTGATATGCAGCACGTAAGCCACCTAGTAATGACCACCACCATTATTATTACCGACATTCACATTGTTGGGGCAGGCTGCTAAGTAACGGATTTTAAAAAAAAGGCCTGTATCCAACAAGATACAGGCCTTTTTTTGTACCATTTTTATGACTTATGGAGAAAGGGATGCGCGTTTTAAAGTTTGGAGGTTCATCATTAGCTGATGCAGATCGTTTTTTACGAGCGGCTGATATCATCGCTAATAATGCCCAGCAAGAAGAGCTAGCCGTTGTACTATCGGCTCCAGGAAAAACAACCAATAAGTTGGTCGCTGTTATTGAAGCTGCACTAAAAAATGGTGAAGCTGACGTACAAATTACAGAGATTGAATCATCGTTCACGGATCTTTTTACAGAGATTCAAGCAGCATTACCGGCTGTTGATGGTTCGGCGTTTCAAGAGCAGGTTGATACCTCTCTTGCTCAGCTTAAGCAGTTCGTGAATGGTATTAACCTATTGGGTATGTGCCCGAACCACGTAAACGCACGCATCATTAGTAAAGGTGAGCGAATTTCAATTCAGTTGATGAAAGCGGTACTTGAAGCGAAAGGTCAACCTGCAAGCCTGATTGACCCAGTTCAATACCTATACGCTAAAGGTGACCACCTTGAAGCCATGGTTGATGTGGATGTTTCTACTCAGAACTTCCGTCAATCACCGCTTCCACAAGGTCACGTGAACATCATGCCGGGCTTTACGGCTGGTAATGAAAAAGGTGAGTTAGTCACGCTTGGTCGTAACGGTTCTGATTACTCAGCAGCGGTTCTCGCAGCATGTCTACGCGCTGATTGCTGTGAGATCTGGACAGATGTAGACGGCGTTTACAACTGTGACCCGCGTTTAGTGGATGATGCTCGCCTTCTAAAATCACTAAGCTATCAAGAAGCGATGGAGCTTTCTTACTTTGGTGCCTCGGTTCTACACCCGAAGACCATCGCGCCTATCGCACAGTTCCATATTCCTTGCCTGATCAAAAACAGCTTTAACCCACAAGGTGCGGGTACTTTGATTGGCCAAGACACTGGTGAAGATAACTTAGCAATTAAAGGCATCACTACGCTAAGCGATCTAACGATGGTTAACGTATCAGGCCCAGGCATGAAGGGAATGGTAGGTATGGCGAGTCGCGTATTCGGCGCGATGTCTTCTGCCGGCGTTTCTATTGTCCTAATTACTCAATCGTCTTCAGAGTACAGCATCAGCTTCTGTATTGAATCTGCTGATAAAGTGAAAGCGAAGCAAGTGCTATCAGATGCGTTTGAACTTGAGCTGAAAGATGGCCTGTTAGAGCCTGTTGAGTTCATGGACGATGTCGCGATTGTTACGCTAGTGGGTGACGGTATGCGTACTTCACGTGGCGTGGCGTCTCAGTTCTTCTCTTCTTTAGCTGAAGTGAACGTCAACATCGTTGCTATCGCGCAAGGTTCTTCTGAACGTGCGATCTCTGCGGTTATCCCTGAAGATAAAATCTCTGAAGCGATCAAAGCGTGTCACGAGAACCTATTTAACTCTAAGCACTTCCTTGATGTATTCGTTGTTGGTGTTGGTGGTGTGGGTGGTGAGCTTGTTGACCAGATCCAGCGTCAACAAGGCAAATTGGCTGAAAAAGGCATCGTGATTCGCGTATGTGGTTTAGCGAACAGCAAAGGCTTGTTGCTCGATAGCGATGGTCTGCCGCTAGAGCAGTGGCGTGATCGCATGTCGAGCGCGACAGAAGAGTTTAGCTTAGCGCGCTTGAATGCACTTGTTCAACGTAACCACATTATCAATCCAGTATTGGTTGACTGTACGTCTAGCGAAGGCATTGCGTCGCAATACGCTGATTTCCTAGCGGCTGGTTTCCATGTGGTAACACCAAATAAGAAAGCAAATACAGCGAGCATGGCTTACTACCATCAGCTTCGTGAGGTTGCACGTAACTCTCGTCGTAAGCTGATGTACGAAACAACAGTAGGCGCAGGTCTACCGGTAATCGAAAACCTACAGAACCTAATCTCTGCAGGTGATGAACTTGAGAAGTTCAACGGCATTCTTTCTGGTTCACTGTCTTACATCTTCGGCAAGCTTGATGAAGGTATGACGTTAAGCCAAGCAACCAATATTGCAAAAGATAACGGCTTTACTGAGCCTGATCCTCGTGATGATTTATCAGGTATGGATGTCGCACGTAAACTGCTTATCCTTGCTCGTGAGGCGGGCATGGCGCTTGAACTTGAAGATGTTGAAGTTGACCAAGCATTGCCACCTGGTTTTGATGATTCAGGTACCGTTGATGAGTTCATGACTCGCTTGCCAGAAGCGGATGCATATTTTAAAGAGCAGTCAGCTATCGCAGCAGAAGAAGGCAAAGTACTTCGTTATGTTGGTGAGATCGCTGAAGGTAAATGTAAGGTTCGTATCGCAGCGGTTGATGGCGATGACCCAATGTTTAAGATTAAAGATGGCGAGAACGCTCTGGCATTCTACAGCCGTTACTACCAGCCAATTCCACTCGTTTTGCGTGGCTACGGTGCAGGTACTGAAGTTACAGCAGCAGGCGTATTCTCTGATGTGATGCGTACTCTTGGTTGGAAATTAGGAGTTTAGGAATGAGTTCAAGTGATATGGATGTTGTCGTTTATGCTCCTGCATCAATCGGTAATGTCAGTGTAGGTTTTGATGTACTGGGGGCCGCTGTGTCTCCAGTGGATGGTACATTACTTGGTGATCGAGTAATGGTGAAAGCCGGTGATGAACCTTTCTCACTAAAAACAGCAGGCAGCTTTGTTTCTAAGCTGCCAACTGAAACCAAAGAAAATATTGTCTACGACTGCTGGGTTGTGTTCTCTCGCGAGTTAGACAAAAAAGGTATCTCAGTTAAGCCTTTAGAAATGACACTAGAAAAGAACATGCCTATTGGTTCTGGTTTAGGTTCAAGTGCCTGTTCAATTGTCGCGGCACTGGATGCTTTAAACCGTTTTCATGGTCAACCACTGAATGAGACTGAACTGCTTGCTCTAATGGGCGAAATGGAAGGTAAGATTTCAGGCGGTATCCACTACGATAACGTTGCACCCTGTTACCTTGGTGGTGTGCAATTAATGCTGGAAGAGTTAGGCATCATTAGCCAAGAAGTACCGTGTTTTGATGACTGGTTCTGGGTAATGGCGTATCCGGGTATTAAGGTTTCAACGGCTGAAGCGCGAGAGATTTTGCCTTCTCAGTATCGCCGTCAAGATGTCATTGCTCATGGTCGTCATTTAGCAGGTTTCATCCATGCTTGCCACTCTGGTCAGCCGGAGCTAGCCGCTAAGATGATCAAAGACGTGATTGCTGAACCATATCGTGAGAAACTGCTTCCAGGGTTTGCTGATGCTCGCAAATATGCAACGTCCGCAGGAGCATTGGCTACTGGAATTTCTGGTAGCGGCCCTACGCTATTTAGCATTTGCAAAGAACAAGATGTCGCCGAGCGTGTTGCACGCTGGTTAGAACAAAATTACGTACAAAATGAAGAAGGATTCGTCCACGTTTGTCGTTTAGATAAGCAAGGTTCGATCGTTACAGGAAGTGAGTTATGAAGCTGTACAACATCAAAGAAAATGACGAGCAAGTCTCTTTTGGCCAAGCCGTTCGTCAAGGCCTAGGCCGTAATCAAGGTCTATTTTTCCCATCTGAACTGCCAAAGTTTGATGACATCGATGCGCTGCTAGCAGAGGACTTTGTCCCTCGTAGTTCAAAGATTCTTTCGGCTTTAATCGGCGATGAGTTACCAAAAGAACAGGTTGAACAATTGGTGGATGCGGCGTTCCAATTCCCTGCACCTATCAAGCAAGTAAAAGACGGTGTTTACGCACTTGAGCTTTTCCATGGTCCAACACTCGCGTTTAAAGATTTTGGCGGCCGCTTTATGGCTCAATCTTTAGCTGCTGTTTCTGATGGAGGCCAAATCACTATCTTAACGGCAACATCCGGTGATACTGGTGCGGCGGTTGCGCATGCTTTCTATGGTATGGAAGACATCAATGTTGTGATCCTTTACCCGAAAGGCAAGATCAGTCCACTGCAAGAAAAGCTGTTCTGTACGCTAGGTAAAAATATCCACACTGTGGCGATTGATGGCGATTTTGATGCGTGTCAGGCGCTAGTGAAAGACGCATTTGACGATGCTGAATTGCGTAAAGAGATTGGCCTTAACTCGGCAAATTCAATCAACATCAGCCGTTTGATGGCTCAGATCTGTTACTACTTTGAAGCGGCTTCTCAGCTAACCAAAGAGCAACGTGAGAACCTTGTTATCTCAGTACCAAGTGGTAACTTTGGTAACCTAACGGCAGGCCTTTTGGCTAAAGCTCTAGGGTTACCTGTGAAACGCTTCATCGCAGCAACTAACGAAAACGATACGGTTCCTCGTTACCTTGAAACAGGTCAATGGGATCCAAAACCAACGGTTGCAACAACATCGAACGCGATGGATGTGAGCCAACCAAACAACTGGCCACGTATCGAAGAGTTGTGCCAACTGAAAGGTTGGGGGCTGGATACTTTGGGCAAAGGTAAAGTATCTGATGAGCAGAGTGCTGAATCAGTACGCGATCTAAAAGCTCAAGGTTACCTGTGTGAACCTCATGGTGCGATTGCTTACCGTCTACTAGAGGAGCAATTGCAAGAGAATGAAACTGGCTTGTTCCTGTGTACAGCACACCCAGCGAAATTCAAAGAAGTGGTTGATGACATTCTAGGTACGGATATTGAACTGCCAGGCCCGTTAGCAAAACACGCGGCGATGGAGTTGTTATCTGAAGATCTTGATAATGATTTTGAAGCGCTAAAAGTAGTGCTTCGTCGAGTTCAACCGTAACGCACATCTGTATTGTTGAATAAATAAAAACGGCGCTCAATGAGCGCCGTTTTTGTATTCTAGTCTGAGTTCTAAAAGATTATAGAGACTCAGTGAACGTACGTGCGATAACGTCACGTTGCTGTTCAGTCGTTAGAGAGTTGAAGCGTACAGCGTAACCCGATACACGGATAGTTAGCTGTGGGTACTTTTCTGGGTGAGCAACAGCGTCTTCTAGCGTTTCACGCTTAAGAACGTTAACGTTTAAGTGTTGACCGCCTTCGATGCGTGGTGCTGCTTCGATTGCAACTTCACGGCTTTCGTAGTCGCCTAGGTCTGCAGCTGAGATAACTTGGTCAGCTTCGAAACCTGCAGTAGCAACAACACAACGAGCTTCATTCTTTTCGTTGTCTAGTAGCCAGATTGAGTTTAGTAGGTCATCGTTTGCTGCTTTAGTAATTTGAATACCTTGGATCATAACTATCTCCTAGTCCACTGAATGTGGTTTGATTATGGTGTTAACTTTCGATTTTTGTTGAGCTGGGTAATATATACCTAATATCCGTAAGGTTAACATTGATTTAAGTCAAAAAACAACCAAAAACCATATTTTTACAAAGGTGATTATATTGAGGTAAATCAATAAAACCTTTGAAAACAAACTAATTACAAAATATTTTAAAGTATAAAAAATATTTAACAGTAATATTTGTTGTAAATTTACTACATTTGTTGTGTTTTTATTGAACTACAACTGATACGACCCTTTATTTATTAAGCATTCTGAAAGTGTAAAGTGATTTAATGACAAACAATAATTCATCCTCAAAACCGGAAACAAATATTAAGTTTATTGGCGCTCATGTGTCGGCTGCAGGCGGCGTTGATCAGGCGCCTATGCGTGCGCGTGAAATTGGCGCCAATGCGTTCGCACTGTTTACCAAGAACCAGAGACAATGGGCGGCAAAGCCGCTAGAAGCGAAAACCATCAGCGCCTTTAAAGCCAATTGCAAAATGTTGGGCTTCGGTGCTGAGCACATTCTTCCCCATGACTCCTATCTTATTAATCTAGGAGCACCGGAAGAAGAGAAGCTAGAGAAATCACGAGCGGCTTTTATTGATGAAATGGAGCGTTGTAATCAACTTGGATTAACGCTTTTGAATTTTCATCCTGGGAGTCATTTAAAGAAAATCTCAGAAAGTGAATGTTTGGCGAAGATCGCCGAGTCTATCAATTTGGCTCATCGAGCGGTGCCTGATGTGATAGCGGTGATCGAGAATACGTCAGGGCAGGGCACTAACCTTGGTTGGAAGTTTGAGCACTTAGCTGAAATTATCGAGCAGGTAGAAGATAAGTCGCGTGTCGGTGTGTGTTTAGACACTTGCCATACGTTTACGGCCGGTTATGACCTACGGACAAAAGAAGCGTGCGAGCATACTTTTACTGAGTTCGACCGCATTGTGGGCATGCACTATCTAAGAGCAATGCACATCAATGATTCAAAAGCTGAGTTTGCAAGCCGTGTAGATCGACACCATTCTTTAGGAAAAGGCGAAATAGGCTGGGATTGTTTTGAGTATATAGCCTCTGATTCTCGCTTTAATGGTATCCCTCTCATTTTAGAAACCATTGATTCGACTATTTGGAAAGAGGAAATTCAACAACTTAGGATGTTTCATCGCTCAGCAACGCTAGCGAGCGAAGAAGCGTAATAATAGAGGGAATCATTAATTTCCTTCTACTCCTAAAATTGGCACCTTTCTTTCATAGTATTAAAGTGAATATGTAGTTCACGATGTCTTAGAGGAGGTGCCTTTATGTATTCACAAGCCCAAACTTCAACTGTTTCTGCTGCTCGCCGTTTACCGACCCCAAACCGTCATGTGCATAACCACGGTCACCACCGTACACAGCAGAAAAGTGGTTAATCGAGATAAACACAACTTGAACTGATTATTATTATTCATCAACAAGTGAACCCTACACATCATGTTTATTGATAGCTGTATGAGGTATAACTAGAGCCTTATTTAGGGCAGTTAGCCGATACAGCTATTTTTTTGTCTGGCGAAAGGCCATAGAAACCTTGATGATTGGGAAGTAAAACGATGAGCGCACCAAAGACTTGGGAATCCATTATTAATGATGAACGTGAGAAAGCGTACTTTCAAAGTGTTCTCGCTTTTGTCGAACAGCAACGTAATAGTGGGAAAACCATCTACCCTCCTCAAGAGCAAGTGTTCAGTGCTTTCGATATGACCCCTTTCGAGTCCGTGCGAGTGGTTGTTTTAGGTCAAGACCCTTATCACGGTGTCAGCCAAGCTCACGGCTTAGCGTTCTCTGTGCTTCCTGGCGTGAAAATCCCACCTTCGCTGCGTAATATGTACAAGGAACTTGCACAAGATATCGAAGGCTTTGAGATCCCGAGTCATGGCTACCTCGATTCTTGGGCATCTCAAGGGGTGTTGATGTTGAACACTGTCCTTACAGTAGAAGAGGCAAAAGCACACTCACATGCTAAGTGTGGTTGGGAAACCTTTACCGATGCCATCATTGCTGAGTTAAATCAGCGTTCTGAGCCGATCATCTTCTTACTCTGGGGCGCGCATGCCCAAAAGAAAGGCCAAGCCATTGATGCAGACAAGCACCACGTGTTGACTGCTCCTCATCCATCGCCATTATCCGCCCATCGTGGCTTCTTCGGTTGTCAGCATTTCTCAACCACTAATAAGCTGCTTTCTTCTATGGATCAACAACCTATCGATTGGCGGCTACCAACAGAATTGTAGATTGATGGTTTTCTGAGCAGGGTCAAACCATAAAGAAGCATCTTCGTATACACTTGTAAATAGTAGGTGTAATGGAGTGCAATACTATGATGATTGAAAGGATAAGACGAGAGCATGGCTATATGGCTCGTTTGCTCGCGATACTCAACAATAAGTTAGAGCATCTAAAACAAGAGCGAGAAATAAACTATAGCCTGATCGCAGAGGTGGTTCATTATCTCATGAACCATTCAGATAAGGTGCATCACCCGAAAGAAGACGTCATTTATCGTTACTACCTTAAGCAATATGGCAGTGATCAAGTGATTGAAGACTTAGAACTGGAGCATCAGTTGCTTTCTGAGAAAACGGCTGACTTTCTAGGTGTGCTCGACATGATTCTCCAAGATGCGGTTGTGCCTCAACAGGTTTTTATTGAACAGCTCGAAGCCTTTGTCAAAGCGCAGCGAAAACACATGGAATATGAAGAGAAGCATGTATTGCCAATGATTGTTGAGACTTTTACTGTTAAAGATTGGCAAGAGGTTGAATCGCAATGGCTCCAACCGGAAGACGACCCTGTCTTTGGAGACACTATCGCCGATCAATATCGCCAACTAGCTGCGCGAGTACGTCAAAACGAAAAAGAGTGTGTATAGCGAATAGGTTAGCTTGCTAGAAATAGAGTGGTTTAGCACGCTAGTTTTAGCATTGCTTCTGTGTATTTAGCGTTGCTTCTATATATTTAGCGTCGCTTCTATAAATTTAGCATTGCTTCTATATATAAAGAACAACGCACAAATTATAGGTAAAATAGAGATGAAAAAGGCACCGTTATCGGTGCCTTTCTTAGGTCTGCAGTGTTCAATATTGATGGTTGCCTAACTGATTAGAGCTTTGTATCGTCAAGACTAAAATCGAGACCTAGATTCATCTCTCTCAGTTCTCTCTCAAGCTGTCTACGATCGTTGATGGCCTCGATTTCACGCCATTTACGTTTGAGTGGTTTAGAGCGAGTTTTTTGAGTTACACGAGGCATTTCTAGTTCTGATATTTCATCAAATTGAAAGTTGTCCATAAGCTATATCTCCATCCGTGGGCTAGTCTTTACAGACTATTAGATACCATATTTGGTTCTACAATAACCTTGATTTGTTTCTCATTTGTTTCAAATTAATGAAAGTTTTGTTTGTGTTTCCTATGCATGCTCACACATTACTCTTTATTTTCTGTATAAAAAACAAGCAAACAGACTAACGTAAACGATTAAATTACGCGTGCTTTAATGTTAATTCATTGTGCGAAAGGAATAGTGCTTTAACGACAATGCATACAGCTGCGTATTATGTGATGAGGGATAGGGATTTAATCGCTGTAGAAAAAATTACAGATCTTCACTGTACCTTGTAAAACCTAGGCTGACGTCATTTTTATAGGATGTCGTTCTTGTTATGGTGGAGCCTTGGTTGTTGTTGATATTATGTCCCGACAATGTGACTTTTATTGGGCTTTATTGTTGAAAATTGTGTTAACAAAAGGTGTGTTATTAGTGAAACGTCATTTAAATATAAACTCTATTGCATATTGATTTTTAGGCCGTCTCGCTGCATTATCCGCCCGTCAAAAAATACACTGATACGTAAAATGGATGCATGAAGCGACATTTACAATCTAGATCGCAGCAAATAAATATAAAACTAATGCCGACACAACTATTGACACTGGCATAGGTGATCTAGAGGAAGGCTCGGAAGCAAGATCAGTGCTTAAACTCAATTACGAGGTTCACGTGACAGACTTAATCAATTTGATGAACGATCTCCTTTGGGGATCTATCTTAGTTTACTTACTCGTTGGTGTGGGTATCTACTTCACTGTACGACTAGGCTTCATTCAATTCCGCCATTTCGGCCACATGTTCTCTGTTCTTAAAAACAGCCGTAAAGCAGACAGTGCTGGTATCTCTTCTTTCCAAGCTCTTTGTACTAGTCTAGCTGCTCGTGTTGGTACAGGTAACATGGCAGGTGTTGCTGTGGCACTAACCGCTGGTGGCCCTGGTGCTATCTTCTGGATGTGGCTAATCGCCATGCTAGGTATGGCAACATCGTTTGCAGAAAGCACACTGGCACAGTTATACAAAACTCGTGATAACGACGGTAACTACCGTGGTGGCCCTGCATACTACATGGAGAAAGGCCTAGGTATGCGTTGGATGGGGGTTCTATTCTCTATCTTCCTAATCATCGCATTTGGTCTAGTCTTCAACGCGGTTCAAGCAAACGCAATTGCAAGCGCAATGAATACGGCATTCGATTTTGAGCGCGGCTACGTTGGTGTTGGTATCGTAATTATCTCTGCATTCGTTATCTTCGGTGGTATCCGTAAGATCGCTCGTACTGCAGAAATCATTGTTCCAATCATGGCATTGGCTTACTTAGCTATCGCTATCTACGTAATGTTAATGAACATTGAGAAAGTGCCTGAAGTTCTGGCTCTTATCTTCAAGAGTGCTTTTGGTCTGCAAGAAGCAGCCGCGGGTGGCTTAGGTTACGCGATCGCACAAGCAATGATTAACGGCATCAAACGTGGTTTGTTCTCGAACGAAGCGGGTATGGGTTCTGCGCCAAACGCAGCAGCTTCTGCTACGCCTTACCCACCGCATCCAGCATCGCAAGGTTACGTGCAAATGCTAGGCGTATTCATGGACACAATTGTTATCTGTTCAGCAACAGTAGCAATCATCCTGATGTCTGGTGAATATGTACCACATGGTGAAGTAACGGGTATCGAACTCACGCAACGTGCACTAACGGCACAAGTGGGCGAATGGGGCGGTATCTTTGTAGCGGTAGCGATTTTCTTCTTCGCTTTCACTTCAATCATTGCAAACTACTCGTACGCTGAAACGAACCTTATCTTCCTTGAGCACAACAACAAGAAAGGCCTAGTGCTATTCCGTATCGTTGTTCTGGGTATGGTTATGTTCGGCTCTTTGGCGACATTGCCAACAGTATGGGCACTGGCTGACGTATCGATGGGCCTAATGGCGATTGTAAACTTGGCGGCGATTATCCTGCTATCGGGTATCGTGATTAAGCTAGCGAAAGACTACAACCGTCAATTAGAAGCGGGTAAAGTACCAACGTTCGATGCGGATGATTTCCCAGAGCTTAAGGCTCAATTGGAAGATGGTATTTGGGTTAACAACAAGAAGAAGTAAGCTTGTTGGAGTGATTCATCACTCATCCTAAAATCATTAGAAAGGCTAAGGTTTCGACCTTAGCCTTTTTCTTTGCCTGCGATTTTTTTCTGTTTGCAATTTCTATGTGTCTGCGACCTTTTCTTTGTAAGCAATTCTTCTTTGTAAGCGACTTATAGCTAGATCTGTCTATCAAAGTAATAGGAAGAGTCATAAAGACAAGTTGATGTTTTTTCTATACTCTAGCTGCATCCAGTTAGATAACCGATTAGGGTAAAGTTATGTTAGTTGTCGTTTCTCCAGCCAAGACATTAGATTACGAATCACCATTAGCGACTGAGCGCTTCAGCCAGCCAGAGTTTGTTGAACACTCTGCAGAGCTTATTGAAGAGTGCCGCAAGCTGACACCTGCTGATGTTTCAGCTCTGATGAAAGTAAGCGATAAGATTGCTGGGCTGAACGTAGCGCGCTTTGAGCAATGGAGCGAGACCTTTACCCAAGAGAATGCTCGCCAAGCTATTTTGGCGTTCAAAGGTGACGTCTACACTGGCCTAGATGCTGAAACGTTATCGGACGAAGATTTTGACTACGCACAAAACCACCTGCGTATGCTTTCTGGGTTATATGGCTTGCTTAAGCCGTTAGATCTGATGCAGCCATACCGCCTAGAGATGGGTACACGCTTGGCTAATGCTCGTGGTACTAACTTGTACCAGTTCTGGGGCAACATTATCACAGACAAGCTGAATGAAGCGCTGAATGCTCAAGGCGATAATGTGTTGATCAACCTAGCATCGAACGAATACTTTAAAGCAGTGAAGCCGAAGAGCCTTGATGGTCAAATCATCACGCCAGTTTTTAAAGACTGTAAGAATGGTCAGTACAAGGTGATCAGCTTTTACGCCAAGAAAGCGCGTGGCATGATGGCTCGCTACATCATTGAGAACAAAATCGATTCCGTTGAAGCGCTGACCAAATTTGATACGGCGGGTTACTACTTCGTTGAAGAAGAGTCGAACGCGAAAGAGTTAGTCTTCAAGCGTGAAGAGCAAAACTAGTGGCTCTTGGTTAATTAGTCACTCTTGGTTAACTAGTTACTCTCGGTCTGAGCCTAGAATTAAACTTAGATACCGAGCTATTTAGCCTGACCACAAGCCAAACAATAATAAACCAGACAAAGAAAAGCCCCATACAGAGAACTGCATGGGGCTTTTTATTGAATCATTGAAAGGCGGTTAGATTACTTGTTCTTAACGGCTTTCTTTTTCTTAGCGATTTTCTTTTTCTTAGCAATTTTTTGCTTCGCGACCGCTTTCTTGTCTTCTTTCTTCGGTTTCTTCTTCTTCGTTACCGCGGCTTTCTTATGCGTTGGGCGCATGCCTTCGATGAAGCGTTCTTTGATCGCATCTTCAGTGTAACGAGCCACACGTTCAATCATTAGCTGATCGTGCGCTTCAATGATAGAAACCGCGTTACCTTTCTTACCTGCACGAGCCGTACGGCCGATACGGTGAAGGTAGACATCTGCTGTACGCGGCATGTCGTAGTTAATAACGTGGCTCACATCTGGAAGATCGATACCACGAGCTGCTACGTCAGTTGCTAGCAGTACGTTGATAGAACCATCGCGGAAACGAGAAATCGCGTTGTTACGACGATCTTGAGGCATTTCACCTTGGATCCACACACACGGGATCTGTGCGCTTTCTAGTTGACCTCGTAGCTCACCTAGGCGGTCACGCGTCTTCAAGAAGATGATGCTGCGTTCAGCTTGCTCTGTGATGATATGTTTTAGGATATCAAGCTTGTGCTTAGCTGAATCGGCGCGGTGATACCATTGAGTGATCTTCTTACGTTCACGCAACGATGATTTAGCATCGATCTCTGCTGGATTTTTCAGTAGATCTTCAGTGAAACCTTCAATGCCTTTACCTTCTAGCGTTGCTGAGAACAGTAAAGTTTGTTTACGCCAGCGACACTCTGCAGACAGACGGTCAACAACAGGACCAAAGCCCATGTCTAGCATACGGTCGGCTTCATCCAATACTAGCCACTCAATCGCACGACAATCGAAACGCTCGCCTTCAATGTATTCCATTAAACGACCAGGTGTTGCCACTACGATATCTTGAGTCGTGCTTAAGATATCTGCGTGCTCTTGATACATCACACCGCCCGTGATCGTGAAGATGTTCAGGCTGGTGTATTTAGCAAGCTCACGTGCTTGTTCGGTGATCTGCATTGCTAGTTCACGCGTTGGCGTCAGGATAAGCATACGTGCAGGGCCAGATTTCTTACGTGGGAAATCCAGTAGGTATTGCAGTGCTGGCAATACAAATGATGCTGTTTTACCAGTACCTGTTGGCGCAGAAGCCAAAACGTCTCTTCCATCTAACGCTTGTGGGATTGCTTCAGCTTGTATCTGTGTTGGGCGTTCGTAGCCCATTTCGTCAATTGCTTTAAGCAGCTCTTGGTTTAGATCGAGTTCTGCAAAGGTTCTGATCACTGTTGTTTCTCCACAAGCAATAAATGTTTCTGCCTCAAAAAGCAGACGATAAAAAAGAGTAGTCGGACATTATAGAAGCATTAGTGATTAGGATCACATGGTATTTGCTACATCTTGAGATAAAAATCTTTAGTAAGGGCAATAAATGCCTCGCTATAACCGCCATTGTTATGGATCGTAAGCGATTCACGCTGCAAATCTTGCTCACAAACAGGATCTTTAGACAATTCAAACAGAACTCGAATTGCCGGTTTTCTGTCTGTTGTTTTCACATCAAGGCGCTTTGCTAGGTACCAACCACATTGTTGGGCAAGCTTGATGAAGCCTTCTCCCTCGGTCGTCGGCAGGATAAAACTGGCTGTAGCGGCAGTAGTCGTTATCTCGAAACAACGCTGAGCAAGCTCAAGATGATCCAAACTATCGGTGTGTCTTGCGATAGCTCTTTGGCTTTGCTGTGCCTGCTCTCCAGAGTTGAAGTAAGGCGGATTACAAATTATTGCATCAAATCGTTTCGAGAACTCCGTGGTTAATACGCTGCCATGATGAAGGGAAATACGATCTTGCCATGGCGACTGTTTAATATTGACTGTTGCTGCATCAATGGCGTGCTGATCAATATCGATCGCTGAGATATAGGTGTCTTCAAAACGCTGTGCAGCCATCAAGGCCAGCAACCCTGTTCCTGTCCCTATGTCGAGTACCGATGATTTCGGCGCAAGGTTTGCCCAAGCGCCAAGTAACACGCCATCAGTACTTACGGGCATGCCACTTTGTCCTCCGTAAATAGAGAATTTTTTGAAATTGAAGCTTTTGGTTTCTATTGTTTTATCTGTCATTAATGTTCTGAGTATCGAGATATTTTAAGTGATTAGCTCTAATGTTAACCAGTTGTATGGATCAATGTTCTGGTTGGGTAACTATTGTTGTGCGTTATGGTTAGTTTATAATTATGTCTATTTTTCCATATCCAGTGTAATCCACTGCTTTTTGTTCGCATATGCAAATTTATATGGTGTTTTTTTGTGGTGACTTGCAGCTAGCTAAGTGTTTCGTCATTATGCGCGACTATTTTAAAGATTGATTGGCAGCCTTGAGCTGTAACATTCATGTAAACACAACATAAATTCATAAATATAATTAAGGATTATCTGTGAAACAGAGTCTAAAACTAACAGATATAATGGCATTGGGCTTTATGCTTTTTGCGTTTTTCTTGGGTGCGGGTAACATCATCTTCCCACCTCTAGCTGGCCAATTGGCTGGTGACCACTTTCTTCCAGCGATGTCTGGTTTTCTGCTGACCGCCGTTGGTCTGCCGTTAATCACTATCGTCGCAGTTGCAGTGGCTGGTGGCTCTTGGGGTCATTTAACCAAAGATCTTCCAAAGCGAGCTGCAACCATCATGGCTGTGTTGATCTTTATCATCATCGGCCCTGCATTTGCTGCGCCACGTACCGGCCTTGTTGCTTATGAGATGGCGGTGAAACCGTTCTTCATCGATGCCTCTCAAGCTCACCTAACTCTCTTTTCGATTGCATTTTTTGTAGTAGCGATGTTCTTTTCATGGTCGCAAGGTAAGCTTATCGACGTCATTGGTAAGGTACTTACGCCAGCACTATTCGTTGGTTTAGTTGTACTTGCGGTTGCTGTATTTGTTAACCCACAAGGTGACATTCTTGCGGCTCACGGTGAATACATTACTCAACCACTGACCAAAGGTTTCCTTGAAGGCTACAACACTATGGATACTTTTGCTTCGCTGATGTTTGGTATGTTGATCGTTGATGCGATTCGCAGCAAGGGCATTACTGATCGTGCAGCGACGACTAAGTACCTTATCAGCGCAGGTTGTATTGCCGCGGCTGGTTTAGCGTTTGTTTACATCTCTCTGTTCTTCTTGGGCGCAACAAGCGCAACAGTCGCAGCGGGTGCGGACAATGGCGGCGCTATCTTAAGTCTTTACGTTCAATCACTGTTTGGTCCATCAGGTCAGCTAGTACTTTCAGTGATCGTATTGTTGGCGTGTCTAACAACGGCGATTGGCCTTGTTTCAGCATGTTCTGATTATTTCAGCTCGCTAACGCCTCTGTCTTACAAAACTTGGGTAATCATCAACGGTGTAGCTTGTGCAACCGTTGCGAACGTTGGCCTTTCTCAACTGATTTCTCTGTCTGTTCCAGTACTGTTTGCACTGTACCCAGTCGCTATCGCTCTAGTCGCACTGACGTTCTTGCGTAGCCGTTTCCCTAATCCAAAAGCCGCTTACCGTGTGGTTGTATTAGTGTCGCTTCTGTTTGCTCTTATTGATGGCGCAAAAGTAGCGGGTGTAGATGTATCTGCACTTAAAATGCTGCCACTATTTGAGATCGGTATGGGTTGGTTACTTCCAACTGCTGCAGCAATCATCTGCATGTTCTTTGTTGGTAAAGCAACAGAACAAGAGATGGCTGAAGAGACCGTTTAATCTTCCGTTGAGATTAAATCGTTAGTCCGTATTCAATATAAAGTTGAATAGAAAAGGCCTCATTACTTCGCAGTAATGAGGCCTTTTTGTATCTAATCGATGATGTTCTTTCTGCCTGAAGCGCTTAGCTCTTAGTCCTTAGCTAGTAGCTCTTAGATCTGAACTCTAAGGAAGCAGAACTTATAGCTTTTCGCTGTACTCGACGAGTACTTGTTCAACCCAAGTTGCGATACGTTCGTCGCTGAGTTCGTATTGTGAGTCTTCATCCAGAGCCAAACCAACGAATTGCGATTTGTCTTCTGTCAGGGCTTTAGATGCTTCGAATTCGTAGCTGTCATCATTTGGCCAGAAGCCGACAAACTCAGCGCCTGCGGTTTTCAGTTCATCATGCAATAGACCCATCGCATCTAAGAACCATTCACCGTAGCCCTCTTGATCACCTAGACCAAACAGAGCCACAACCTTGCCTTTCATTGGCGTTGTTGCGATGTCTTCCCACAACTCATTCCAATCTTCTTGAATTTCACCGAAATCCCACGTTGAGATACCCAGCAGTAAAAGGTCGTAGTCCGCCATAAAAGAAAGAGGGGTTTCTTTCACGTTATGGATATCAACTAGGTCTTCACCAATAATGCCGCGAATTTTCTCTGCTGCCATTTCGGTATAGCAGGTGGTTGAGCCGTAAAATAATCCAATTTTCATAGCAAACGTTCGATTTTAATTTCAGATGGCGAATTCTAACCATAAATCGACTTCGATTGCAGCGATTATCCGCTCAAGTCGTAATTTTTATGGCATTCATATTTGCTCTGACATACTCTCAAAACAGTTTCCAATATTGTGAGTAACACTATGCAGTCGCCTCAAGGGCAGAGCGCAGACCACGGTCTCGTTGAGCAGTTTTTAGATGCTATGTGGATGGAGAGGGGATTATCGGAGAATACGCTTGTCTCATATCGTACCGATTTGTCCAAGCTTCTAACGTGGATGGAAAAGAACAACTACCGCCTCGACTTTATTAGCCTTTCGGGTCTACAAGACTATCAAGGTTGGTTAGCCGACGCTGATTTTAAGCAGACTTCCCGTGCTCGCATGTTGTCGGCAATTCGTCGTCTGTTCCAATACTTGCACCGCGAGAAAGTGAGAGGGGATGACCCAAGTGCATTGTTGATCAGCCCTAAACTGCCACAACGCCTACCGAAAGATTTGAGTGAAGAACAAGTTGACGCCTTGCTTGAGTCACCTGATCCCAACGATCCTATTGAGCTTCGTGACAAAGCGATGCTTGAGTTACTCTATGCTACTGGGCTGCGTGTTACTGAACTGGTCAGTTTAACGATGGAAAATATTAGCTTAAGACAAGGCGTGGTTCGTGTTATTGGTAAGGGCGGCAAAGAGCGCTTGGTGCCAATGGGCGAAAATGCCGTGGACTGGATTGAGACTTTTATTGAACAAGGTCGTCCGCAATTACTCGGTGAAAAGAGTTCTGATGTCGTTTTCCCTAGCAAACGCGCCAAGCAAATGACCCGTCAGACGTTCTGGTATCGTATTAAGCATTACTCAGTTATTGCTGGTATAGACACAGAACTATTGTCACCACACGTATTAAGACACGCTTTTGCGACTCATTTACTGAACTATGGTGCAGATCTCAGGGTCGTACAGATGTTGCTTGGGCATAGTGACTTATCGACAACCCAAATTTATACTCACGTGGCGACAGAAAGGCTGAAGCAAATTCACGCGCAGCATCACCCACGTGCTTAAATCCATTTATTTTTAAGGTGAACTTAATGAGCGTATTACGCCGTCTTCCTCTATTAGTGCTTCCTCTCATGATTACTGCATGTAATGCATCAGAAGCGAAAGTAGAACAAACATCAACAGCCGTAGAAGTTGCTCCAGCTCAAGCTATTGATACAGCAGCGTTAACTCAACGTTTTGAAAAAATCGGTATCAAGGTAGAGAAGATCGTCCCTTCAGACATCGATGGCCTATTAGAGATTCAAACTAACAGTGGCATTATCTTTTCTTCTCCAGAGGGCGATCACTTTCTAGCCGGCACTCTTTATTCTTTGGATGATAACGGAAAATTCAGTGACGTTTTGGCTGAGCGTCAAGCTCCGCTTAATGCTGAAAAGGTCGCGGCGATGTCGGATACGGTTATCGAATATAAAGCCGATAACGAAAAGTACGTCGTGACGGTATTTACTGACATTACGTGTGGTTACTGTGTTCGTCTGCATAGCCAAATGCAAGGCTATAACGACCTAGGTATCACCGTTCGCTACATGGCTTACCCACGTCAAGGTGCGACAGGACAAGTTGCCGACCAAATGGCAGCAATCTGGGCATCAGAAGATCCAAAAGCAGCGATGCACAATGCGAAAGTTAATCGTGAAATGCCATCGGCTGGTACTGATCTCACAGAGCAAAAGCAAATTATTGCGAAACAATACCAATTGGGTCGTGAGCTTGGCATCAATGGCACACCTGCTATCGTGCTAGCAAGCGGTGAGTTGGTGAGTGGTTACTTACCGCCAGCACAACTTCTTCAACGTTTAGAGCAATAATATCGTTTCTGTATTGCCAATTTGTCCTCCATGTTTTTGATTTAAGGAGTGGCCTGATTAATATCAGGCCCATTTTATATGATAGAGATCCAACGCCGTCCTGAGGTCGACACTTCAGTCCTACCTGCTCACTTACCTGACTTGTTAAAGCGCATTTATGTGAGTCGCGGAATCGACAGTGCTGACCAACTAGAGACAGCAGCGAAAGGCTTGCACTCTTATCAAAAACTGGGTGGCATTGATGCTGCGGTTGAATTATTGTTCAAAGCCATTCAGCAGCAAAAACGCATCATTATTGTCGGTGATTTTGATGCCGATGGCGCCACCAGTTCTGCACTGTCTGTGCTTGCACTTCGTATGTTAGGCAGTTCCAACGTCGACTATCTCGTCCCAAACCGTTTTGAAGATGGCTATGGCTTGAGCCCTGAGGTGGTTGAGCAGGCGATTGAACTTGGCGCTGAAATGATCATGACCGTGGACAATGGTGTTTCTTCGATTGACGGTGTCCGTTTCGCTAAAGATAAAGGGCTAGACGTTCTGGTTACAGACCATCACTTACCGGGCAATGAACTGCCAATTGCCGATGCGATGGTCAATCCGAACCTAGAAAGCTGCGCTTTTCCTTCGAAAGCCTTGGCGGGTGTTGGTGTCGCTTTCTATCTGATGATGGCACTTTGTGTTCATATGCGTAAATTGAACTGGTTTGCAGAGCGCGGTATGACAGAACCCAAGCTGATGGAACTGATTGACCTTGTGGCACTGGGTACGGTCGCGGATGTGGTTCCACTCGATGAGAATAATCGAATCTTGGTACACCAAGGGCTACAACGTATTCGTGCGGGTAAAGCTCGTCCGGGTATTCAAGCCTTGATTGAAATTGCTAAGCGAGATGCTAAGCGTTTAGTCGCCTCTGATTTTGGTTTTGCGCTTGGTCCACGTATCAATGCTGCAGGCCGATTAGATGACATGTCTTTTGGTGTTGAGCTGCTAATGAGCAATAACATCCATGCCGCGCGTCGAATGGCGAGTGAGTTAGATGGCTTAAACCAAACACGTAAAGAGATCGAAGAGGGCATGAAACAAGAAGCGATGGCTTTTTGTGAGCGCCTTGAATTTGGTAAAGACGATTTGCCTTCTGGCTTGGCGCTTTTCCAACGTGATTGGCACCAGGGTGTGATTGGTATTTTGGCTTCGCGTATCAAAGACAAATACCACCGCCCAGTGATCGCATTTGCTGATGGTGGTGAAGGCAGTATCAAGGGGTCATGTCGTTCGATTCCAGGTTTGCATATGCGCGATGCGCTAGACAGAATCGATACTCAAAATCCTGGCTTGATCTTGAAGTTTGGTGGTCACGCAATGGCTGCCGGCTTAACCATTATGGAAAAAGACTTCGATCGATTCAGCAAGATGTTTGATGACGTTGTGCGTAAAGAGCTCGGTGAGACGGCACTTAAGGGCATTATCTTGTCTGATGGTGAGCTGTTACCTGAAGAGTTCTCAATGCATACCGCTGAGACGTTGCGTTCAGGTGGTCCGTGGGGCCAAGCTTTCCCAGAACCCATCTTTGATGGTGAGTTTAAAGTGCTGCATCAAAAACTAGTAGGTGAAAAACATCTTAAATTGATGCTAGAACCTCTATACAAAGGCCACCCAACCAATGTGATGATTGATGGTATTGCTTTCAATGTTGACTTACGTCGTTGGCCCGATGCATCGGTGAAAACGGTTCATCTTGCATTTAAGCTGGATATCAACGAGTTTCGTGGCAACCAATCGTTGCAGTTGATGGTTGACCATATCGAAGCGAAATAGTTGAAGCCAAATAGCGTTATCGTTCACTGAATGATGTTCATCATTTAGCCCCGAATTCAACAAGCTCTGTTCAAAAACAGGGCTTGTTTTCTTTCTTTCCCTTACAAATTTCACGTGTTTTTTCTGTCTGTCAATTTTATATTCCATTAAGTTGTTGAATCTTGGCTTTCCGCTCTAAAAAATTCTGTATCTCCGTCACACTTTTGAGTACAATTCTTCGGTTAAATTCTACTCATAAATGATGAGCTAAAATGTTTGAAATCAATCCTATTAAAAACCGTCTGCAGGATGTGTCTGAACGCACAAATATCCTGAGGGGGTATCTTTGACTATGACGCTAGAAAAGAGCGTCTAGAAGAAGTAAACGCAGAATTAGAACAACCGGATGTATGGAACGAACCTGAGCGTGCTCAAGCACTAGGTAAAGAACGTTCTGCATTGGAAGCAGTAGTAGAAACGATCGATCAACTTGACCAAGGTGTTGAGGATGTTGAGGGTCTATTAGAGCTTGCGGTTGAAGAAGAAGATCAAGAAACGTTTGACGAAATCGAACCAGAACTGGCAGAGCTAGAAGCTAAGCTAGAAAAACTGGAATTCCGTCGTATGTTTGCTGGCGATCACGACGCATCAGATTGCTACATCGATTTACAGTCAGGCTCGGGCGGTACAGAAGCTCAAGATTGGACTTCAATGATGTTGCGTATGTACTTACGTTGGGCAGATTCGAAAGGCTTCAAGACCGAAGTGATCGAAGTGTCTGATGGTGATGTTGCTGGCCTTAAAGGCGCAACGGTACGTATTTCTGGTGAATACGCTTATGGTTGGTTACGTACAGAGACAGGTGTTCACCGTCTAGTTCGTAAGTCACCATTTGATTCAAGTGGCCGTCGTCATACTTCATTTGCATCTGCGTTTATCTACCCAGAGATTGATGACAACATTACGATCGATATTAATCCTTCTGACTTACGTATTGACGTATACCGTGCCTCTGGTGCTGGTGGTCAACACGTAAACACCACGGAATCGGCGGTACGTATTACTCACGTTCCAACCAACACCGTGGTTCAATGTCAGAATGACCGTTCGCAGCATAAGAACAAAGACCAAGCGATGAAGCAGCTACGTGCTAAGCTTTTTGAACTTGAGATTCAAAAACAAAATGCTGAAAAACAAGCGAGCGAAGAAACGAAATCAGACATCGGTTGGGGCAGTCAAATCCGCTCTTACGTACTGGATGATTCTCGTATCAAAGATTTGCGCACCGGCATCGAAAATCGCAATACTCAAGCGGTTCTTGACGGTGACTTAGACAAGTTTATTGAAGCTAGCCTGAAATCAGGTCTGTAAGCTTTACCAACTATTAAGCTTTACCAATAATATTGGTAAAAATGCCTATATTTTCAAAAATATAGCTGTCCAAATTATAAAAGCAGGGTACATCTCTAATGACTGATGCTGTTCAAAACGAAAACGCACAAGAAGCTTCTTCACCTGAAGAGAACAAACTAATCGCTGAGCGCCGCAGCAAGCTGGATCACATCCGCTTGAACTGCAAAGCGAACGGTCACCCAAATGATTTCCGTCGCGAGCACCTAGCTGGCGATCTTCAAGCGGAATTCGGTGAGAAGACTAAGGAAGAGCTAGAAGAGCTTAACCACATCGTTGCGATCGCTGGTCGTGTTATGGCGAAGCGTGGTCCATTCCTTGCGATTCAAGAAACTTCTGGTCGTATCCAAGCATACGCAGCGAAAGACGTACAAAAAGTACTGAAAGAGAAGTACCAAGGCCTAGATATCGGTGACATCATCGGTGTTAAAGGTGCGCTTCACAAATCTGGTAAAGGTGACCTTTACGTGAACATGGAAGAGTTTGAACTGCTAACGAAAGCACTTCGTCCTCTGCCAGAGAAGTTCCACGGTCTAACTGACCAAGAAATGCGTTACCGTCAGCGTTACGTTGACCTAATCGTGAACGAAGACTCTCGTAACACGTTCATCGTGCGTTCTAAGCTTGTGTCTTCAATCCGTAACTTCATGAGCTCAAAAGGCTACCTAGAAGTTGAAACGCCAATGATGCACGTGATCCCAGGTGGTGCAACAGCACGCCCATTCATCACTCATCACAACGCACTAGACATCGACATGTACCTACGTGTTGCACCTGAGCTTTACCTCAAGCGTCTAGTGGTTGGTGGTTTTGACCGTGTATTCGAGATCAACCGTAACTTCCGTAACGAAGGTCTTTCTCCGCGTCACAACCCAGAATTCACAATGATGGAATTCTACCAAGCGTACTCTGACTACAAAGATCTAATGGATCTAACGGAAGAGATGCTAAGCACAGCAGCGATGGACGTTCTTGGTTCTACTTCTATGCCTTACGGTGACGAAACGGTTGAGTTCGGTGGCACTTACGCTCGCATGAGCATGTTCGATGCAATCAAACACTACACGCCTGAAAATGCAAACATTCAAGCTCTTACTGAAGACGATCTTCAGAACAGAGAATTGATGGTTAAAATTGCAGAAGAAGTGGGTCTGTACGTTGAGAAGTTCTGGACATGTGGTCAGCTTCTTGAAGAGATCTTTGGTGAAACGGCTGAGCCTCAGCTAATTCAACCAACGTTCATCACTGGCTACCCAGCGGATATTTCTCCACTGGCTCGTCGTAGCGACAGCAACCCATTCTTCACAGACCGCTTTGAGTTCTTCATCGGTGGCCGTGAAGTAGCGAACGGTTTCTCTGAGCTTAACGATGCACAAGACCAAGATGAGCGTTTCAAAGCGCAAGTTAACGCGAAAGATGCAGGTGATGATGAAGCAATGTACTACGATGCAGACTACATTACTGCACTAGAGCACGGCCTTCCGCCAACAGCTGGTCAAGGTATTGGTATCGATCGCCTAGCGATGCTATTTACTAACACGCACACTATCCGTGACGTGATCTTGTTCCCGGCAATGCGTCCACAAGCGTAATCTTCGCTGACAGGCCGTAACAGCCGATTCAATTTAAAAGCCACCTTCGGGTGGCTTTTTCTGTTTATAAGTATCCAAAACCTTGCCTATACCGCACTCTTGATTCGAAAAACTATTATTTCTGACATAGTCTTACTATTGAGACATAAAATCTAAGATAGTCTCACTACTATACGTCCTGCGCTGAATACGATCTCGTGGCATTTTGTCGAACGATGAAGCAGTGACTCGTATTGGCCTGATTTAAATAAAAATAGAATAAGGAAGAAGGATGGGAACTCAATTTAAGATGGATTCCTTACCAGGTTCTCTTATCGTCGTTGGTGGTGCGTACGAACCCTGGTTATCAGTGTTAGAGCAAGTGGGGTGGCAATGTACCCAGTGTGCAGATTTACGAAAAGCCGATGCCTTGATTGCTGACATTGGCCCATGCATTGGCATTGTGGATCTTAGTCATGATGAGTTTAGCCTTAACGGTATCGCTAACCTCGTGAGCAACAACAAGCAAGTAAGATGGCTCGCTTTTATTCGTGAGTCACAATTGAGCTCTGATACCATTTGCCAATTTATCGTGAACTTCTGTATCGACTTTTTTACGGCGCCAATCCCAGATGCCCAGTTATTGAGTACCATTGGTCACCAACTGGGTATGCTCAAGCTTGAGCAGAAAGTATGGCCAAACTACGGTATTAACAACAATATGGGCTTGCTTGGCGACTCTGTTGCTGTAAAGCGCTTGAGAGACCAAGTAAAGCGCATTGGGCCGACAGACGTCAGTATCCTGATTTACGGAGAGAGTGGATCAGGCAAAGAGACTGTTGCACGCTCAATTCATCAAAATTCGTCGCGAGCGCAGAAACCGTTTCTAACAGTGAATTGCCGCGCCTTGTCTGAGATGCGAATAGAAGCCGAGGTCTTTGGTATCTCAGCACAGCCAGTAACAGCACCTTGTATGTTGGAAGAAGCCGATGGTGGAACTATCTTACTCAATGATGTATTGGCGATGCCACGTAATCAGCAGCTGAACCTGCTGCGTTTCTTACAAGAAGGTAAAATTGAAACTGCGGATGGTCCTAAACCTGTCGATGTGCGTATTCTGGCCGCGAACTCTTCTGATATCGAAAAGGCATTGATCGAGGGTGATTTCAATGAAGAGCTTTATCATTACATCAATGTTCTACGTATTCACGTTCCGAGCTTGAAAGAGCGAGTGAGTGATATTTCAGTACTGGCTAATCATTTTCTGCGTGAGTATTCAAAAGAGTTTAATGCTCAAGCGAAGAGCTTTTCAGACGATGCTATCCGCTCGATGAATCGTTATCACTGGCCTGGTAATGTGCGTGAGCTGATGAATCAAATTAAGCGTGTCGTGCTGATGTCGGATGCTGTGATCATTGAGGATCAACAACTTGATTTACCAAAGCAGAATGATGAGCGCCGCAGCCTCAAAAGTATCCGTGAGCGTTCAGAGCGAGACGCGTTGCTGATTGTTCTAGAGTCTTATGGCGGTCAAGTATCGTTGGCTGCTAAGGAGCTTGGAGTTTCGCGTGCAACCATGTACCGATTGTTGAATAAACATAGCCTGATTTCTGAAGGTGTTGTTTAGAGATCTCTATTCATTGATTCTATTCGGTTAGTGTCAATCTAAGAGCCACGCATCATGCGTGGCTTTTTTGTTATCCATCGTTACAACTTCTAGTTGATTGTTGATTGGCTGGCAGATTGATCTATTGAACGCTTGGTCTTTAAGATAGATGTTCTGTGATTTTATATAATCATAGTGAATATGTTATATATAAAGTAATATGCAACTGATATTTCAGGTGAATTATTTGTTTTGAAATTGTTAACCAATTATCGGTTGAATAATATACTCACTTGGTTAGACTTTAACCGTGAAAGCAGTGGTTTGACAAAGACTTATTTGCTTTTATTATCTCATTTCTTTTTGGATTTTTTAGTTAGTTTGGAGGCGCAAATGAAACATTTCGATTTTATACAGCATATTTGCGCGTCGTTTGATCCGTGTACTGACATGGTGGCTTCTATGCCACAAACATCAGCCATGGCCGATCGAAACACCCAAGATAAACCTAACTAATAGATCCGTACCCTTATTTGGCTGCGGAAAAATAGCAGCTAAGTGAGAAGCCCTCATACTATCTAGAACGCTATTTTTCCTCAGTTTATTCCACAACTGGAGAGTTATTATGCGTCACTCAGTATATTTAAAACTAGCAACAGTCCTTATCCGTGCAGACCTTCGTCGTGAAGAACGTGAATGGCAACGAAAAGTTCGTCGTAGTTCATACGATCTACCATGGAACAATACTCACTTATTGAGAGATATTGGCCTTGAAGCCGATGGTCGACCAATTGGTTTTTCTGAACCTGAAGTGGTTACGATTGAACGTCGAGTTCGTCACCTTCGTCGAGTCTTAAGCGCGCGAATACCGACGTAATCTTGTGGGGTGATAGCGCCTTTCACCCCTTAAGATGAATATCAGCGATAGTTATGGCGTCAGAAGTGCAAGCTTTTGAACTAGAACTGGCCAAAAAAGAGAAGCACTTGCTTCTCTTTTTGGCTTTTTAAGCCGTTATTTGTGCTTTTTTAAGTCGTTATCTAGTAAAGAAAAAGAGTTCTACTACGCTTTATAGAGCAAGGGAGACTGGCTATGCAAAAGCATCAATTAGACATGTGGTTACATGGAGAGCACAAAGACTCTTATCAAACACCTAAGGTGTACGTTATTGGCTGTTCCGATATCTCGGAATATCTATTAGCAGTGGAATATAAACACAAGCTGGAACCCGTTAAGCAGGACGGAGAACCGCTTCACTTTGGATCTTTGGATCAAGTGAAAGAAGAATTACTCCGACTCGGTTTCGAAAAGGCGTATCTTCGCTTACACAACGCGTATGATGAGTTTGGTAATGAGCCAAGTCAAAGCTACTGTGATATTGAGTTGGCGCTCAAACCTCACTAGAGAACCTTTGTAGTTAGAGATTGATTCTAGTTGCAGATTGTTTGTAACGCACCGATTGTCTGTAACGCACTGATAGTTTGGTTTAGTTATGCTAAGTAAAAAGCTCTACGCGTAATGGGTTGTCAGCAATTTATGGGTGAATTGAGTCCGTAGATAGAAACCACGAGGCTTTGTCTTGATAGGTTTTCCACTTGCACCGTAAGCTTCTGTTAATACGCGACTGTTAGCCGCTTTTGGTCGCAAATGTAGTGCTTCGCCGTGTCTTGCTGTTATCTGTTCAACATCCCCTAACACGATCAACTCCATCAGCTCTTCCCAATCTCTTTTCAGGAGTTCGTCTTCAGCTTGGCTAGGTGCCCATAACAAAGGGGATCCTACATGCCTCTCTGCTAGCGGGATCTCTCTCTCCCCCTCGACAGGGATCCACAACACTTTAGACAGCTTGTTTCGAACGTGACTGGTTTCCCAAGTTATGCCTTGCACGCCCATCAATGGCGCGACACAAACAAAGGTGGTTTCGAGTGGCTTTCCAGAGTAGCTAATCGGGATGCTTTTAAGCTCGATACCGAGTTTGGTAAAATCTTGTTCTGGTTTACTGCCAGCGGGCGCACCCAAGTGCCATTCCAATAGCTGTCCAACCCAGCCTTTATCGCGCTTGAGGTCGTTTGGCATCACCATCTCGGCTTCATCAGCGAGCTCTTTAAAGGTCATTCCGGCGATAGCATACGCCCTGTCTAACAACTCTTGTTGTGTTTGTGGTTCTGGTTTCATAATAGAAGGCATGATCAAAAAAATGATTTTACCAGAAGTTATCACCATATGACGACTGGTTAAGAAATGATCTCCTTGTTAGGGAAGGGATCAAACTCAGGGTTATCCACAGGACATAAAGGTAATTAATTGAAATATTAATTTAGTGTATAAATAAACAGGGGTTTGTGGTGGATAAAATGCTTGCCAAATGGGGTTCAAAATGAATCTTTGACCCACCAGTGTGGATAAGCAGCGGAGTGGTTGATCTTTAACCATGTTTGATTTTGAAAAGATCTTTTGGTTTTCTAAGATTATTTATTTTACGATTTTGTTTTTAACTTTCTGATTTTATGTGTTTTTTGTTATTTATGGCGAGAAGGTTACTTTCGGTGTTGATGAATGTATGGATTAAAAAAAACGATTGCGGGTAATTCTTCACATAGTTATTCACAGAAAAGGTGAATAAATGTGGTCTATGTCTCACTCTTGTGTGGGTAACTAGAATTTGAGCAAAACTTATCCATATTCTTAGTTAATATTCATAAATATAGCGCTTGTCACGTCACTAAGTTTGCTCCGATTGGGGATATGTGGAAAAATCAGTGTAATTAAAAATTTAGATAGAGGTTGGCCAGTGATAGATGGCGATGGTTACCGATTAAATGTTGGTATTGTAATCTGTAACAACCATGGTCAGGTCTTCTGGGCTAAACGATACGGGCAACATTCATGGCAATTCCCTCAAGGGGGAATAGATGAAGGTGAAACTCCGGAACAGGCAATGTACCGCGAGTTGTATGAAGAGGTTGGCCTTACTAAAAAGGATGTAAAGATCGTCGCGACAAGTCGTCATTGGTTACGCTATAAGCTGCCCAAACGACTGGTTCGGTGGGATTCTAAACCTGTCTGTATTGGACAAAAACAGAAGTGGTTCCTTTTACGCTTAGATTGCGATGAATCGCATATCAATATGCAGCGTGGAAGTACACCTGAGTTTGATGGTTGGCGTTGGGTGAGTTACTGGTACCCAGTTCGACAAGTTGTTTCTTTCAAGCGAGATGTTTACCGTCGAGCGATGAAAGAATTCGCATCTTTAGCAATGCCGTTTAAAGAGCGAAAAACAAAAGGAAAACGCAAATTGCGTAGAGGTTAAGCATGCTCAGTCAACTAAGGGAAATAGTTGAACACGTATCAAGAGTTGAAGATGTGTCGACGGCTCTTGATATTTTGGTTAAAGAGACATGCAGTGCGATGCAGACGGAATGTTGCACCGTGTATTTAGCAAATAATGATATGCAGCGCCTTGAGTTGATGGCAACTCAAGGCCTGATCTTCAAAGGCAATAGCATTCACATTGGTTTTGACGAAGGTCTGGTTGGCCTTGTTAAAAGAAGTGCTGAACCTATCAACCTTGCACAAGCGTCTGCTCACCCTGCTTATAAGTTTTTTCCAGAGCTTGGAGAAAAGGTTTATCACTCTTTTCTCGGCACTCCGATTATCCATCGCAAGCAAGTGCTTGGCGTATTGGTCATTCAACAGAAGTCCCCTCGTTTATTCAGTGAGATGGAAGAATCCTTCCTTGTCACACTCTCAGCACAACTTGCGGTTATTGTGGCGCACGCTCAAACTCAAGGCCATTGGCTTTTAGACCAACAGAAGCTACCTAAGATTAAAGGTATTGCAGCTTCATCGGGCGTTGCGATTGGTGATTTATGGTGGGACAACACTCAGCCTGAACTCACCGATGTTTATCCAGCATCGACGCTTAATGTTGAAAGAGAGCATGAAATGCTGGCAGTCGCCGTTGAAAATGCTCTTAATGACTTTAAGCGAATGCGCAAGCGCTTGGACAGTGAAATCAATAAAGATGCGTTGGCGATCTTTGACCTGTTTACTCACTTACTCAACGATCCCATGTTGCGTAAGGATCTTAAGAGCCAAATCCAGAAAGGCGATAAAGCCGATTGGGCATTAAGGCAGGTTGTTGAGAGCTACTCGAATCGCTTTGCTCGTATGTCAGACGTGTACCTTCGGGAGAGGGCACAAGACATTCGAGAGCTTGGTCAAAGGCTGCTCTATTTCCTTCACAACTCTGAACATGAACTTCGTACGCTAGATAAGCCAATTATTTTGGTGGTTCGAGAGTTAACGGCTTCGGTATTAGCCTCTATTCCCAAAGAAAAGCTATTAGCTGTTATTTCTTTAGAAGGGGCGGCGAACTCACATGCCGCGATTTTATCTCGAGCTTTGGGTATTCCTTCCGTTATGGGGGTTAACCTCAATCTTGCTCAAGCTAATGGTAAGCAAGCGATTGTTGACGGGTATAGTGGCGAGATCTTTATTGAGCCGACTCAAAACCTGCTCAAAGAATATCAAGGGCTGATTCTAGAAGAGAGCGAGCTCTCCTCTATGGTCAATCGAGAATTATACTTACCGGCAAAAACGCAAGACAACCAACAAGTCGAGATCCTGCTTAATGCGGGTTTGAGTGCCGATACCAATATCGCTATCAATCAAGGTGTTGATGGAGTAGGGCTGTATCGAACCGAAATTTCTTTCTTGTTGCAGCAGAGGTTTCCGTCAGAGGACGAACAATTCAAGCAATACCGTTCTGTACTCGCAAGTTACCCTGAGAAGCAAGTGGTGATGCGTACACTCGATATCGGTGGCGATAAGGCGTTACCTTATTTCCCTATCGAAGAGGACAATCCATTCCTTGGCTGGCGTGGTATTCGTTTTACGCTCGATCATCCTGACATCTTTATTATTCAGTTACGTGCCATGCTACGTGCGAGTTGTGAAAGCCATAATTTGAGTATTTTGCTACCGATGATCTCTGGTGCGCAAGAACTGGATGACGCGCTACAACTTATTGAACAAGCGTATGACGAAGTTCATGAGCTTGATAACCGAGTGCGTATGCCTCGCGTTGGCATCATGATTGAAGTGCCATCAATGCTTTACATACTGCCGCTGATTGCTGATAAGGTCGACTTTGTTTCAGTCGGAACCAACGACTTAACTCAATATTTATTGGCGGTTGATCGGAACAATTCACGAGTATCTGATGTCTATGAATCAATGCACCCTGCGGTGATCATGGCATTAAAACAAATTCATGATACTTGTAAGCAATATCAATTGCCTGTGTGTATTTGTGGTGAGCTAGCCGGTGATCCGATGGGCGCATTGTTACTTATTGGGTTGGGATATCAGACGCTAAGTATGAATACCTCGAATGTCGCTAGAACCAAATATTTGATTCGCCAATCTAACTTGAGCGAATTACAGGATTTGGCAAATAGAGCGCTTTCAAAACCATATGGTAGTGACATCTATAGTATGATGCTGAACTATTTCGAAGAGCGTGAATTTACAGGCTTCATTCGAGCAGGTAAAAAATAGGATTTAACGTGTCATATGAACTGATAGGCTTGTTAGCAGGCCTTGGTGCTATTGTTGGTGTTTTAGCTGGCTTGCTAGGCATTGGCGGTGGTTTGCTGGTGGTTCCTGCCTTGCTATTTTTGCTTCCTAAAGCGGGTATTCCTCAAGAGTTTGCGATGCAAATGGCACTGGCTACGTCGCTATCAACCATCATTATTACCTCAGGATCCTCTGCGATTAACCATTTGAAATTGGGTAATGTAGAGCTTTTTGTCGTTAAATGGTTGATGCCAGGAGTGGTGATTGGCGGTTTCCTAGGTTCTTTTGTCGCCGACGTTATTCCAGCTCAATATCTGCCAAAAGTCTTTGGTGTGATTGTATTGGTATTGGCGTTGCAGATGCTGTTGTCGATTCGCTCCAAGAGTCAAAAGTCGATGCCGGGTTCAGCTAAGACTATGTTGTGTGGTGGCGGTATTGGTTTGGTATCAAGCTTAGCTGGTATTGGTGGTGGTTCTTTATCGGTGCCTTTCCTTAACCATCACGGTGTGGAAATGCGTAAAGCGGTTGGCTCATCTTCGGTGTGTGGTTGTGTTATCGCGATTTCGGGAATGCTAGGCTTCATTTGGCACGGATCTTCTGTCGATGATCTTCCTGCGTATAGCTTAGGTTATGTTTATCTACCTGCTTTGATCGCGATATCTTGTACCTCAGTTTTGACCACGCGAGTTGGCGCTAAACTGGCTACTCAATTGCCAACTCCCGTACTGAAGAAATTCTTTGCGGTATTTTTAATGTTTATAGCAGCTACTATGCTGCTGTAGTGTCTTTTTCGTTAGCTGTTGAGTTAACCGTTATTCAATTTTAGATAGAGAGCCAAGTATGTCTCAGGGTTTTATCGAATTCCCAAATATCGATCCTGTTCTTATTGAACTAGGACCAATCTCAGTTCGCTGGTACGGCCTAATGTACCTTGTTGGTTTTATGTTCGCGCTTTGGTTAGCAAATCGCCGAGCTGATCAACCTGGTAGCGGTTGGACTCGAGAGCAAGTGTCAGATTTACTGTTTGCTGGCTTTCTAGGTGTGGTGCTTGGTGGCCGTATTGGCTACGTAATTTTCTACAACTTTGACCTATTCCTCGCAGATCCTCTCTACCTCTTTAAGGTTTGGACTGGCGGTATGTCTTTCCACGGTGGTTTGCTTGGTGTTATCACTGCTATGTTTTGGTACGCCAAAAAGAACGGTCGAACCTTCTTTGGTGTCGCAGACATGATTGCACCATTGGTGCCATTTGGTTTAGGTATGGGGCGTATGGGTAACTTCATGAACAGCGAGCTATGGGGCCGTGTGACTGATGTGCCATGGGCGATCGTGTTCCCGAATGGTGGTCCACTTCCTCGTCACCCATCTCAGCTTTATGAAATGGCGCTTGAAGGTATTGTGCTGTTCTTCATCTTGAACTGGTTCATTAAAAAGCCGCGTCCTCTAGGTTCTGTATCAGGGTTATTCCTAGCAGGATATGGTACATTCCGCTTCCTAGTTGAATACGTACGTGAACCTGATGCTCAACTTGGATTGTTCGGTGGGTTTATCTCGATGGGACAAATCCTATCACTGCCAATGGTTATTGTCGGTGCGCTGATGATGGTTTGGGCATACAAGCGCGGTCACTACAAAGATGAATTACCACAACAAACGAAGTAAGGAATTGGTGTGAAACAGTATTTAGATCTCTGTCAGCGTATCGTTGATGACGGTACTTGGATTGAAAATGAACGCACAGGCAAGCGCTGCCTAACCGTAATCAATGCTGACCTTGAATATGATGTTGGTAATAACCAATTCCCACTGGTAACAACACGTAAAAGTTTTTGGAAAGCCGCAGTTGCTGAGCTGCTTGGTTATATCCGTGGTTACGACAATGCGGAAGATTTTCGTAAGCTAGGGACTAAAACTTGGGATGCGAACTCTAACTTGAATGAAGCATGGCTGAATAATCCTTATCGCAAGGGTGAAGATGACATGGGCCGTGTTTACGGTGTTCAGGGGCGAGCATGGGCAAAACCTGATGGTGGTCATATCGACCAACTGAAGAAGATTGTTGATGATCTAGCAAACGGCATTGATGACCGTGGTGAGATCTTAAACTTCTATAACCCAGGTGAGTTCCATATGGGTTGTTTGCGTCCGTGCATGTACAGTCACCATTTCTCTCTACTTGGTGACACTCTGTACCTAAACAGCACCCAGCGCTCTTGTGATGTTCCATTAGGTCTGAACTTCAACATGGTTCAAGTGTATGTATTCCTAGCAATCATGGCGCAAATCACGGGCAAGAAAGCGGGCGTGGCTTATCACAAGCTTGTTAACGCTCATATCTATGAAGATCAACTTGCACCAATGCGCGATGTTCAGTTGAAGCGTGAGCCTCTAGCTGGCCCTACATTCCATATCAACCCTGAAATTAAGTCTCTAGAGGATTTAGAAACGTGGGTAACGATGGATGACTTCTGGGTTGAAGGTTACGAATGTCACGAAGCGATTAAGTACCCATTCTCGGTTTAATCTAATCTAATCTGCTTTGTTTGATTGAAAGGCTGCCTCTGTGCAGTCTTTTTTGTATCTGTAGATCACGCAGAGCATGAGGTGTCGTCATTCCCTAGACTGACGAAGGAGGGAGCAGGGAATCTCTTTCGTGGTGTGTTTGTGAGATTCCCTATCATGCTCGTGCCTCGCTGTAGGGAATGACGGGGATATATAGATGCGAGTAAAACGGGCTTTTCGTTACTCGTTCACTCGCATCCCGTATCTGCTTTTTGCTTCCCTCATCTGCTCATAAAAGAAAAAGCCCGCAACCTAGGAGGTTGCGGGCTTTGCTATAAGCGATGTGTCTTGTTAGCGGTTAAGCTATCTAATTATTTAGCGACTAAGCCGTCAGTGCTAACACGGTGCCAGGCAGTACAAGGAATACCGCAATAAGGTAACCAGCCACTACAGATTTATTCTTCACAGCCATGTCAGAAATAATATCAGCGGCTTTTACTGGTAGTTCACGTAGGAACGGAATACCAAAGATGAATACCGTTGCCATAATGTTGAACACCAAGTGTACTAGAGCAATCTGCAGTGCAAATACTGCGAACTCACCAGATACTGCTGTCGCTGCCAATAGAGCGGTAATACACGTACCGATGTTTGCACCTAGAGTGAACGGGTAAACGTCACGTACTTTAAGAACACCTGAACCTACTAGTGGAACCATCAAGCTTGTTGTCGTAGAAGAAGACTGAACAAGGATAGTAACGATAGAGCCAGAAGCGATACCGTGAATAGGACCACGACCGATTGCGTTCTTTAGAATCTCACGAGCACGACCAACCATTAGGCTCTTCATCAGCTTACCCATTACCGTGATAGCTACGAAGATTGTTGCGATACCAAGAACGATAAGCATGATACCGCCTACAGTGTCGCCAAACGTTGATAGTGGCTCTTTAATCGCACTGACTACAGGCTTAGTGATTGGCTTGATGAAGTTAAGACCACCCATGCTCATATCACCTGTTGCTAGCATCGGTGATACTAACCAGTGAGAAATCTTTTCTAGGATACCAAACGCCATCTCTAGTGGTAGGAAGATTGCTACGGCTAATAAGTTAAAGAAGTCGTGAATTGTCGCACTTGCGAATGCACGTTTGAATTCATCTTTACAACGAACATGACCAAGGCTAACTAGCGTATTGGTTACTGTAGTACCAATGTTCGCACCCATGATCATAGGGATTGCTAGCTCAACAGGTAAACCACCTGCCACAAGGCCAACGATAATTGAAGTAACTGTACTTGATGATTGAATCAGTGCTGTTGCCACTAAACCAATCATTAAGCCTGCAACTGGGTGTGAAGCAAATTCGAAAAGAACCTTTGCTTGCTCGCCTGTTGCCCATTTGAAGCCTGTACCAACCATTGAAACTGAAAGTAATAGTAGGTAAAGCATGAATGCCAAGTTAGCCCAGCGTAGCCAACGAGTAGTGCTCGAAATAGGCGCTGCTGCAGTAGTAGCTTGGTTCATAATGTTTTCTCCATTGGACCGTTTAAGTCTGTGTTTGGTCTGTTTGTTTAATCTGAGCGTGATGTTAGAGAACAAATATTTCAGTAATATTACATTTTGGTTTAGGTAAGACTTTTTTGTGATGATTTGCTCTTTAAATATTTATCACTGAAATGGCGTTGTTTTAAATCATTGTTTTTGTTTGGTTTTGTTCGGTTTTTTGATGGGTGATATAGATCTTAAAAGTTAGAAAAAAATTGAAAATAATTGCTGAATTATTACATTATGAAATCAGACACTTCGTGAAAATAAGTGATAACTCTCAATTAGGTTAGGTTTTTCCGAGTTTGTTGAGTGGGGGTGTCATATTTGATATAAAAGGGTACCTACTCTTTTACTACAGCATATCTATGTCGCACCTCAACTATAACCACCTTTATTACTTCTGGATGGTTTGCAAGCAAGGCTCTGTTACTAAAGCTGCAGAAGCTCTGTTTTTAACGCCACAAACGGTAACAGGCCAGATCAAAGCGTTAGAAGAACGTATGGATGGCAAGTTAACCAAGCGCAATGGTCGCAGTGTTGAGCCTACAGAGCTTGGACAGCTGGTCTTTAAATATTCCGACCGTATGTTTGGCTTAAGTTACGAGATGCTAGATATCGTGAATTACAGCCAGCACTCCAATATTCTGTTTGATGTTGGTGTTGCAGATGCGCTGTCTAAAAGGCTTGTTAGCAAGATACTGATGTCGACCATTCCCCCTGATAACAGTATTCATTTACGCTGCTTTGAATCGACCCATGAAATGCTACTTGAGCAACTTTCTCAACATAAGCTTGATATGATCTTATCTGATTGTCCGGTGGATTCGAGTCAAAGCCCTGGCCTGTTTAGTAAGAAGTTGGGTGAGAGTGGGATGAGCTTTTTTAGCTCAGGTAAGGTTGAAGGTGTTAACTTCCCAGCGGTATTAGAACAAAGAAAGCTATTAATTCCAGGCAGTCGTACCTCAATGGGGCGTAAAGTGCTGCAATGGTTTGATAGACAAGGACTTAAACCCGATATTTTAGGGGAGTTTGATGATGCGGCATTGATGAAGGCTTTTGCTCGTTATCACGATGACGCTATCTTCTTAGCGCCTACGCTTTATATGTCTGAAGTTGAAGAGGATTCATCACTGCAGTTATTGGGTGGTATTGAAGAATTAAAAGAGGAGTACTACGTCATATTTGCTGAGAGGATGATCCAACATCCAGCAGTTAAAAACGTATGTGACGCAGATTTTAGCAAATTGTTCGAGTGAGGCGGTTTGTTAATGAATTGATATCGATTATCATAACTCCACCATATGCCGGAAATACTAATAGCCCGTAGTTGGTGTAAAGGTTGTAGGGAGCCAAACTATGAACTTAAAAGAGATGGAGAAGAACTCAGCGCAAGCTGTGATTCTACTCAAAGCTATGGCCAACGAGCGTCGCTTACAGATTTTGTGCCTATTACATGGTACTGAGCTGTCAGTTGGGGAGTTGTGTGGCAAGTTGGAACTGAGTCAGTCTGCTTTATCTCAACATCTTGCTTGGTTGAGAAGAGATGGTTTGGTCGAAACTCGCAAAGAAGCTCAAACTGTGTATTACACATTGAGCAGTGAAGAAGTAAAAGCGATGATTAACCTACTGCATGGTATTTACTGCAAGTAGCTTGTTGCTGGTGGGAGGGGGATTTCTTATCAGTGATAGAACGACACAAGGAAGTGTCAGTATTTCATATCGAATGTTACTGCATATCTATTTACCTACCTACCTTCTTGTCTGTCTATTTTCTAGTTGTTTGTTTTTATCTGCTTAGCTGTTTATCGATAAGCGATATACCTTTTAATAAGCGATATACCTGTCAGTTAGCTAAATGCCTTTTGGGAAGCAAGTACCTGTCAGCAAGCTACAAGCTACATGCCTTTAGGCAAGAAAAATAACGTTCAGTAAGACAAATCACAGTGTTACTCAAAATTTAGATATAAAAAAACCGGCCGAGGCCGGTTTTTTTCGTTTTGCGTTGTAATCAAATTTCTATTAAAGAGCTTTGATTGCAGCAGCGAAACGAGACTTATGACGTGCAGCTTTATTCTTATGAATAAGGCCTTTAGTCGCCATACGGTCTAGAAGAGGTGTAACTTCTACAAGAGCAGCAGTTGCAGCTTCTTTATTGCCAGCTTCAATAGCTGCAATAGTTTTTTTCATGTAAGTGCGCATCATAGAACGACGGCTAGCATTGTGCTGGCGACGTTTCTCAGCTTGGATAGCGCGCTTCTTAGCAGATTTACTGTTTGCCAAGGTCTAACTCCCAAAAACTTAGTTCGGTGACAATTTAAGGGCGAGGACTATCCCTCATAGGCGCTTAATTGTCAAATGATTTGTGCAAAAACCAATCTCAACCAAAACAAATTTTGGTATGGAAAGGTCATCGCGGTTAAGATGGCGGGGATTCTAACAGCATTTTTAGACCAATGCTAATAATTATGCTTCTAAGGATAGGATAGTATTTATCCTTGCTTGAAAGTAATCAACCAGTGTCAGAGGTTTCTGTGAGTAAACGACTATTAAAGTCAGGCCTGATTGTCAGTGCAATGACTTTTGTTTCCCGTGTGTTGGGGCTAGTACGTGATGTAGTAGTAGCAAATTTGATGGGAGCAGGAGCGAGTGCCGACGTATTTTTCTTCGCTAATAAAATTCCTAATTTCTTACGTCGACTTTTTGCAGAAGGTGCGTTTTCTCAAGCGTTTGTTCCTGTATTAACAGAATATCACGCCGCAGGTGATAAAGATAAGACACGAGATTTAATTGCTAAAGTGTCGGGTACGCTCGGGGTTTTAGTGTCTATAGTCACTGTTATCGGAGTCTTGGGCTCGGGTGCGATCACTGCGATGTTTGGTGCAGGTTGGTTTATCGACTGGTTGAATGACGGCCCAGCAGCCCCTAAATTTGAGCTGGCGAGCTTTATGCTCAAGATTACCTTTCCTTATTTATGGTTTATTACCTTTGTTGCTTTATCTGGTGCCATTCTTAACACATTAGGTAAGTTTGCCGTCTCCTCTTTTACACCTGTGTTCTTGAACGTAATGATCATCGGCGCCGCATGGTTTATCTCTCCTAATCTAGAGCAACCGGAAATTGGCTTGGCAATCGGTGTGTTTCTTGGTGGTTTAGTCCAATTCCTTTTCCAAATACCTTTCTTGATAAAAGCGGGTGTTCTGGTTAAGCCGAAGTGGGGCTGGAGAGATCCGGGCGTTGTAAAGATCCGCACGCTAATGATCCCTGCTCTTTTCGGCGTGTCGGTCAGCCAAATCAATTTATTGTTTGATACCTTTATTGCCAGCTTCTTAGCAACCGGCTCGATCAGTTGGTTGTATTATTCAGATCGACTGCTTGAATTCCCACTAGGTCTATTCGGTATTGCGATTGCGACTGTCATTCTTCCTGCTTTGTCTCGTAAACACGTTGAAGCTCAAGGTGAAGGGTTTGCGCACACCATGGACTGGGGTGTACGTATGGTGTTGCTGCTTGGTATTCCTGCGATGTTAGGCCTGATAGTTTTAGCTAAGCCGATGCTGATGGTGCTCTTCATGCGTGGTGAGTTTTCGCCACATGATGTACAGCAGGCATCAATGTCATTGGTTGCTTACGCATCGGGTTTGCTTAACTTCATGTTGATTAAAGTGCTAGCTCCGGGCTATTACTCTCGCCAAGATACTAAAACCCCTGTGAAGTACGGCATTATCGCCATGGTCACCAACATGGTGTTCAACGCGATTTTTGCGTATTTCTATGGCTATGTTGGTTTGGCGATAGCGACGGCATTGTCTGCCTTTGTGAATATGGCCTTGTTATATCGTGGATTACATCTTGCTGGTGTGTATCAATTATCTAAGACAACCTTGTTGTTCAGTGCCAAATTGATTACCTCAGGCGTAGTGATGGTTGCGGCGATTTTATGGCAGTTGGATAATATGCAACATTGGCTTGAATGGAGCTTTAGCCAGAGAGCGCTGACATTAACAGGCTTGATTGGACTTGGTGGCTTTGTTTATATTGTTTCGGTACTGATTTTAGGTATCCGAGTAAAACATTTAAAAGCAGCGACAGATTAATACTGATTAGTATATAATCCGTCGGTTTCACACAATAAATGATGCAAATAACAGGTTTTAGCTGATCATAATGGAACTGATCCGAGGTATACACAATATTAAAGCGCAGCATCATGGCTGTGTATTAACCATAGGTAACTTCGATGGTGTTCATTTAGGACATCAAGAGGTTCTGAGTCAGGTTTCTAAACAAGCTGCAGCATTAGGGCTCCCTTCTGTTGTCATGACGTTTGAACCACAGCCTATGGAGCTGTTTGCCCGAGGTAAAGCGCCAGCACGTTTAACTCGCTTACGAGATAAATATGTGCAACTGAGTAAGCTAGATATCAGTCGGTTGTTGTGTGTGAATTTCAATCAGTATTTTGCAAGCTTATCCGCAGAAGCATTCATTAAGGATCTTTTGGTAGATAAGCTTGGTGTGAAATTCTTGGTGGTTGGTGACGATTTTTGCTTTGGCAAAGGTCGAACAGGTAATTTCGCGATGCTTAAAGAAGCGGGCGAAAAATATGGTTTTGAGGTGGTCAGCACCCAAAGCTATTGCTTAAATCAATTACGAGTAAGCAGCACTGAGATACGGAATGCACTAGCGGTCGATGATTTGGCTGCAAGTGCTACCATGTTAGGGCGTGACTACAGTATTAGTGGTCGTGTGTCCCATGGTCGAAAACTAGGGAGAACTATCGGTTTCCCTACCGCTAACATTCCATTAAAGCGTTGTGTTTCTCCTGTATCAGGAGTGTATGTTGTTGAAGCATTGGATATCGACGGTGTTCCTGTCGGTGGCGTTGCTAATATTGGACAACGACCAACGGTTAATGGTGTAAGGCAGCAATTAGAAGTGCACTTTTTTGACTTTAAAGCCAATTTATATGGTAAACAGTTAGAAGTACGACTTTTGCACAAACTGCGCGACGAGATAAAATTTGAATCGTTCGACGCACTAAAGAATCAAATAGAATTGGATGCTGAAGCCGCAAGGGTGTGGCTGCTTCAGCTAAAGAATTAGTCGGATGATTCCACCGATTAACATAATGTCTAACTTCGCCCAATATAACGGAATTAAGAATCGATGAGTGATTATAAAGATACCCTGAACTTACCAGAAACAGGGTTCCCAATGCGCGGCAATCTGGCAAATCGTGAACCAGAAATGCTGAAGCGTTGGTACAAAGAAGATCTTTACGGCGAAATCCGTAAGGCAAAGAAAGGTAAAAAATCTTTCGTGCTGCATGACGGCCCTCCATACGCGAACGGCGACATTCACATTGGCCACGCGCTGAATAAGATTCTTAAAGACATTATTATCAAATCTAAGACCCTTTCTGGTTTTGATGCACCGTACATCCCAGGTTGGGACTGTCACGGTCTTCCAATCGAGTTAATGGTTGAGAAGAAGAAAGGTAAGCCTGGTCAGAAGATTTCAGCTGCTGAATTCCGCGAAGAGTGTCGTAAGTATGCTGCGGGCCAAGTTGAAGGTCAGAAAGAGAGCTTCAAACGTCTTGGTATCATGGGCGAGTGGGATAAACCTTACCGCACTATGGATTTCGGCACTGAAGCGAACATCATTCGTTCTTTAGGCAAAATCGCAGATAAAGGTCACCTTCTTAAAGGTTTCAAACCAGTTCACTGGTGTACTGACTGTGGTTCTGCTTTGGCTGAAGCTGAAGTTGAATATAAAGATAAAGTATCTCCATCTATCGATGTGAAATTTACAGCAGCTGACGAAGCGGCTCTACTAGAGAAATTTACTCTAGCGGAAGGTCACGCGGGTCAGGGCGAAATCTCTATCGTTATCTGGACGACAACACCGTGGACTCTGCCAGCAAACCGCGCAGTATGTCTACGTGATGATCTTGAATACGTACTTATCCAAGTTGAAGCGAATGGCGAACAGCCAGTTCAACGTATCGTTGTTGCTTCTGAACTAGCAAAAGACGTAATGGATCGTGCAGGTATCGAGCACTTCCATAACCTTGGTTTTGCTACTGGTGCTGAGCTTGAGCTTTCTCAGTTCAACCATCCGTTCTACGACTTTACAGTTCCTGCTGTTCTTGGCGACCACGTTACAACGGATTCAGGTACTGGTGTGGTTCACACTGCGCCTGGTCACGGTCAAGAGGATTTCGTGGTTGGTAAGAAGTACGACCTAGAAATCGCTAACCCAGTAGGCTCTAACGGCGTTTACCTGCCAGATACTGAGCTATTTGCTGGTCAGCATGTATTCAAAGCGAACGATTCTGTTTTAGAAGTTCTAAAAGAGAAAGGTGCACTACTGCATCACCACGCTTACGAGCACAGCTACCCACATTGTTGGAGACACAAAACTCCAATCATCTTCCGTGCAACACCACAATGGTTCATCTCTATGGATCAAGCTGGCCTACGTGCAAAAGCACTTGAGTCAACGAAGAGTGTTGAATGGATGCCAGAATGGGGTCAAAGCCGTATCGAAGGTATGATCGAAGGTCGCCCTGAGTGGTGTATCTCTCGTCAACGTACTTGGGGTGTGCCAATTGCTCTGTTCGTTCATAAAGAAACATCAGAACTTCATCCAGATAGCCCAGCTCTTATTGAAAAAGTAGCGAAGCTTGTGGAAGAAAAAGGCATTCAAGCTTGGTGGGATGTAGATGCTGCTGAACTTATGGGTGCTGAAGACGCTGACAAGTACGAGAAAGTACTTGATACGTTAGACGTATGGTTCGACTCAGGTGTAACGCACTTCTCTGTTGTGGATTCTCGTGAAGAGTACAACTTCCCGAATGAAGAAAGAACGCACAGTGCTGATCTGTACCTTGAAGGTTCTGACCAACATCGTGGCTGGTTCCAGTCATCTTTGATTTCATCTATCGCGATGAAAGATGAAGCACCATACAAGCAAGTGCTAACGCACGGTTTCGTGGTTGATGGTAACGGCCGTAAGATGTCTAAATCTATCGGTAACGTGGTTGCTCCTAAAGATGTAACCAACAAGCTAGGCGCAGATATTCTACGTCTATGGGTTGCTTCTACGGATTACACTAACGAAGTTGCGGTTTCTGACGAGATTCTTAAGCGTTCTGCTGATGCTTACCGTCGTATTCGTAACACGGCTCGTTTCTTCCTAGCGAACTTGAACGGTTTCAACCCTGAAACTGACCTAGTGCCTGCTGAAGAAATGGTAGCACTTGATCGCTGGGCTGTTGGTCGTGCTCAAGCTGCACAAGAAGAGATCATTAAAGCATACGGTGAGTACAACACTCACGGTGTGACTCAACGTCTAATGCAGTTCTGTTCTATCGAAATGGGTTCTTTCTACCTAGACGTAATTAAAGACCGTCAGTACACAGCGAAACAGGGCAGTCATGCTCAACGTAGCTGTCAAACGGCGCTTTACTACATCGTAGAAGCTCTAGTTCGTTGGATGGCGCCTATCATGTCGTTCACTGCAGATGAAATCTGGAACGAGATGCCTGGCGAACGCGACACGTTTGTATTCACAGGCGAGTGGTTCGAAGGCCTATTTGGTCTTGCTGACGACGAAGAGCTAAGCAACGAATTCTGGACTGAAATCCAGTCTGTTCGTGGCGCAGTGAACAAGCTTCTTGAAGATGCTCGTAAAGAGAAAACAATCGGTGGTGCTCTGCAGGCTGAAGTGACTCTATACGCTGACGACGCACTGGCTGCTAAAATCAACAAGCTAGAAGATGAGCTACGTTTCGTACTTATTACTTCTGCTGCTGTTGTTAAGCCACTTAGCGATAAGTCTGATGCAGCTCAAGCGACAGACGTTGCAGGTCTATACGTTGAAGTTGCAGCAACTGAAGCTGAGAAGTGTGACCGTTGCTGGCACCACACTCCAGATGTAGGCACAATTAAAGGTCACGAGAAAATTTGTGGTCGTTGTGTGTCGAACATCGACGGTGAAGGCGAAGTGCGTAAATACGCATAACGACTCAGAGAAAGACTGAACTTTTTGTAAAAATCATAGCCCCAGTATCAACTGGGGTTATTTTTAATTATAGGAAATGTGTTTAACCGAGTTGCGTGCTCATCATCCCTTAAACGGGACGATTAAATGGGTGCTGGCTTCGTAAATACTAGGAATAGAAATGAGTGAAGTTTCGTTAAAACAATCTGGTGTGCGTTGGTTATGGCTGGCTCTGTTGGTCTTCTTGGCAGATATTGGCATCAAATTATTCGTCATGGACAATATGGGTTATGGCTGGGCAAACCGTATTGAGGTGTTACCATTCTTTAACTTTTTGTATGTTCATAACTATGGTGCGGCATTTAGCTTTCTGAGCGATCAGAGCGGCTGGCAGCGTTGGTTGTTTACGGGTATCGCATTTGCGGTAACGGGTATGCTGACATACTGGATGAGCAAACTACCGGCGACAGAAAAGTGGAACAATATAGCTTACGCAATCATCATTGGTGGCGCGGTTGGTAACGTATTTGATCGAGTCGTACATGGCTTTGTTGTCGATTACTTAGACTTCTACTGGGGCACTTATCATTGGCCTGCGTTTAACTTAGCGGATATGGGGATCTGTATCGGTGCTGCGATGATCATCTTAGATGGCTTCCGCAAGAAAGACGAAAGCAAATAGGTTACTCAAGCATTAATGAGTATTAAGCAAATCGCTTTGAAATAGATTGCCCTAAAGTCAGTCTATGACTCACAGAATAGAATAGCCCTAAGCGCTGTCGGTTGATTCCGACGGCGCTTTTTTTTATGCTGCACTTAATAAGGGAGCAAAGCAGAATTCGCCCTCAAATAATAAAGAAATCTAAGGAAAGTAACGTGGCAGCAATTAAAAATGATTCAGCAGTAACTCTACATTTTACGATTAAAATGAAGGATGGTTCAGTTGCCGATAGCACCGAAAATATGGGTAAGCCTGCGAAGTTTGTCATGGGTGATGGCAGCCTAAGTGAGAACTTTGAACAGTGCCTGATTGGTCTTGAAACGGGGACTGAAAAGTCTATCGAATTGAAGGCGCAAGACGCGTTTGGTATGCCAAATCCAGATCATATTCATCATATGGATCGTGCTAAATTTGTTGGTGATTCTGAAGTCGAAGTTGGCACTATTATGGCTTTCTCTGGTCCTGATGGTATGGAAATCCCTGGTATTATTACTGAGATCGCGGGTGATTCAGTGACGGTTGATTTTAATCATCCATTAGCGGGCCAAGACGTTACGTTTGACGTCAACATCTTAGCTGTGGATTAACTTCTTTGCGGTGGAGTAGCTATTTCAACGGTGGACGAACTATCTTAGCGATGGAGTTGCTATCTTAACGGTAAAATAGCTATCTCAACGATAGAATAGCACCGCCTTACACCTGTGATGTAACCCAGAGCTTCACTGTCTAGACGCTTCACTGTAGAATGCGAGCCTCGCTAACAGCGAACTCTATAGAAACAACCTTAGTACCGCGGTAAATGATGAGCAATGAAATGAAAATAATGTTAGCTAACCCTCGTGGCTTTTGTGCCGGTGTCGATCGTGCGATCAGTATCGTAGAACGCGCACTGGAAATGTATCAGCCACCGATCTATGTTCGTCATGAAGTGGTACACAACCGCTTTGTTGTTGAAGGGCTAAAGCAACGTGGTGCTATTTTTGTCGAAGAGTTAAGTGAAGTGCCAGACGATAACATCGTGATCTTTTCTGCTCACGGTGTTTCTCAAGCCGTTCGTAAAGAAGCGAAAGAGCGCGAACTCACGGTATTTGATGCAACGTGTCCTTTGGTAACTAAAGTCCATATGGAAGTTGCTCGTGCGAGCCGCAAACATATGGAAGTGGTGCTGATTGGTCACGCGGGTCACCCTGAAGTGGAAGGCACTATGGGTCAGTACGCTAGCCAAACTGGTGGTATGTACTTGGTTGAGAAACCAGAGGACGTACAGACCCTAGTAGTGAACGACCCTAGTAACTTACATTATGTTAGCCAAACCACGTTGTCAGTGGATGAAACGGCGGATGTTATTGAAGAGCTGCGCCGCGTGTTCCCTGAGATTCAAGGCCCACGTAAAGACGACATCTGCTACGCGACTCAAAACCGTCAGGACGCAATTCGTGAGATGGCCGGTGATGTTGATGTCGTGATTGTTGTTGGTTCTAAGAACTCATCTAACTCAACACGTTTGAAAGAGTTGGCTGAGAAGCTAGGCACGCCAGGTTACTTAACCGATTGCCCTGAAGACATCCAGACAGAATGGGTTGAAGGTAAAAAGAAAATTGGTGTGACAGCCGGTGCTTCTGCTCCTGAAGAGTTGGTAAACCAAATCTTAGATCGTATTCGTGAGCTAGGTGCTACCGAGGTTGAAGAGATTCAAGGTCGTGAAGAGAACATGTTCTTCGAAGTGCCGAAAGAGTTGCAGATTAAGCAAGTCGACTAATCGCTATTGATTGGTGACAAGATCGATTCGTAACACTATCGATTCGTAAATACTATCGATTTGCAAACAGTAGAAAGCCAACGTTGATGCGTTGGCTTTTTTGATCGTGCTTTGGATCAGGTTGTCGAGTTTCGAACGGGTTACTGGAGACCGAGCAGCTCTTTCAGTGTCTTGAGGTAACGACGGCTGACAGGTACTTCAAAGCCAGTCAGTGTGATGATCTCTGCTAATCCATTTTCTAATAATTTGATCTCTTGGATCGATTTAATGTTGATCAAATATTGGCGATGACAGCGGATCAAATCGGTCTTTTCTTCTAGGATCTTCAGAGTTAACTGTGAGGTCGCAGTTTGTGATGAGCTACGAACATGCACACCACTGATATCTGAATAAGCGCACTCGACCGTTTGGCTAGCCATGATCACAATGCGGTTGTGGCCGATACATGGTATCTGTTCTAAGTGGCAGGGAGCGATCGCAGATATATCTTGTTCTGGCACTTTTTGGTTTTGTTTGATGACTTTATTTAGACGACAAACACTCTTATTTAATCGACAAGGTTCAACCGGCTTGAGTAGGTAGTCAAAAGCATTATCTTCAAATGCTTGAATTGCATATTGGTCGTAGGCAGTGACGAATACCACGTAAGGCATGGTGTCAGGATCAAGCATGCTTAACAGTTCAATCCCTGTAACCTGAGGCATTTGGATATCTAAATATACGACATCAGGCTTGAGCAGGTTGATTTGTTTCAGTCCTTCGATCGCGTTACTCGCTTGGCCAATGATTTCCACTTCTCCGGTTTCGGTTAGTAGCTCAATCAGTTCTTCGCGAGCAAAAAGCTCATCATCGACAACTAATGCCTTTAACATCCTACAATCTTCATCTTGGTCCTATCCCTGCTTGATTCACGTTTTTCTTTTAACTGCTTGCTTCCAAATGTTTCTACTCGGAGCAATTCGTCTCCGAAAATGCTCTTATTTCATTATAGGTATGATAAAGCTCATTCGAGTAAATTGCTGTGGTTGAGATTCTATTTTTAGTGCAGAGTCTTGTCCAAAGAAATTAGTGAGTCGTTTATCAACAATTTCCATGCCTAATCCAATATGATCTTGAGATGGTTCCTGATAATTGCCTGCGTTGTCTTCAACGATTAACTTGAACCCGTACTCGAAAGGTTCGCTATAGATCTTCACCTTACCGCCTTCCAGCATGTTAGAAATCCCATGCTTGATGGCATTTTCTACTAGTGGTTGTAGGGTAAAGCTTGGCAGTTGCGACTCATACAGTTGTGGGTCGATATCCCATTCCACTTCTAATCGATCGGTAAAACGCGCCTTTTCAATGGTCAGGTAAGCATTGACGTGCGCTAGTTCGTCTTTGAGCTTTACGGTGTTGATGTTCTGCTTCAAGTTACTTCTAAAGAAGTGAGACAAATGTTGAATCAGCTCTCGTGCTTTATCTGGGTCGCGGCGCGTTACTGCACTGATGGTATTAAGCGCATTGAATAAGAAGTGAGGGTTCACTTGAGCGTGCAGCAGTTTGATCTCGGCTTGGGTGAGCAGCGTTTGCTGTTGTTGATAATTACTAAACAGGATCTGACTCGATAACAGTTGAGCTATACCTTCACCCATCGACATATTGATGGTCGAGAATAGTTTCAGCTTTGGCTCATACAGTTTGATGGTTCCGATGACTTCGTTTCCTGCTCTTAATGGGATAATGAGCGCAGAACCTAACTTACACTCTTTCGACAGGGAACATTGATATGGGTTCTCTTTGCCATCAAGGTAGATGATGTCGTTCTGTTCCATCGAAGTCAGCGTGCTTTTCGATGAAATAGGGGTGTTTGGAATGTGGTGTTCATCGCCAATACCGATGAACGCGAGGATTTTTTCTCGGTCGGTAATTGCTACTGCCCCAACATTGGTCTCCTCATAAACGATACGTACGATTTTTTGCGCGTTATCCGAATTGAATCCGCCATGTAAAATACCCACTGATCGCTCGGCGATGGTTAATGCGCGGCGTGAGAAAGTTGCCGAATACTTCTCGAAGATGGTTTTCCGGTCTTGGATGATACTCATGAACAATGCGGCACCCACAGAGTTAGCAATGATCATTGGCGCGGCAATATCAGAAACCAGAGCATAGGACTGTTCAAATGGTTTTGCGACCGCTAGCAGAATCAGCATTTGAATGATTTCTGCAAAAAGGGTCACCGAAAACACAACCAACGGATTAAACAGCTGACTGGCTTTGTTCTTTCTGACTAAGTAAACGTGCAATAGGCCGCCAATTAAGCCTTCTGCTGTGGTTGAAATAGCACAAGCTAAGTCAGTAAAACCACCCAAAGAGTAACGATGGATACCGCCTGTAAAACCAACTGCAAAGCCGACTACAGGGCCACCAAACAGACCACCCATTACCGCACCCATCGCACGAGTGTTGGCTATCGCGTCATTAATCTGCAGCCCAAAATAGGTGCCCATAATACAGAACAGGGAAAATAGAACATAGCAGCTGACTTTATGACTTAAGCGCGAAGAGATGCTCAACAAAGGGAGAATCAGCGGGGTTTTACTTAGCATGTAAGCAATCACTAAGTAGACACAGGTTTGTTGCAGCAGAGAGAGAATGAGTTCCATATTTTCACCTATTGAGACGCTGGTTAAGTGTAAAGCTCATTGTGTGATAACGGTAGCTTTGCTTGTGTTTTCATTGGTTATATCGAATGGTTATTACTTCTCAAGCTGAGATACAGTAAAGCCCATCACGGTGGATGGGCTTTAATCTTAGTTTCCACGAATCACTGAGTGATTACGGGAGCAAGCGAAGTGTGTTTGGCTTGTTCTTTAGTCTCTCTATGAAGACGTGTCTCTTGTTATCAAGAGTCTGAAAGAACTAGGCGGTTTTGGTGACACCTTTTGCTTCTTTTTCGTCTTCATCAGCAAGGTCGATATCGCCTTTGCCTTTTGAAATTTTGATAACGTAAGCCGCAACACCGAATGCACTCACCACACCGATGATGGTTGAAAGTTGCATTGGCAGACCGAAGCCCAGTTGGCTATTGTTCAGGATGAATGTGATACACACAGATGTCATGAAGATAGCTGGAACCGTGGTTACCCAGTGCAATTTATTGTGACGAAGTAGGTAAGCCGAAGCTGTCCATAGCATCATTACTGCTGTTGATTGGTTAGCAAAACCGAAGTAACGCCAGATGATACCGAAATCAACTTGAGTCAGGATGCCACCAAGAACGAACAATGGGAGAGCCATCAGTAGGCGGTTACGCAGTGTTTTCTGTTCCATGTTGAAGTATTCAGCAAGGATAAGACGGCTTGAACGGAATGCAGTGTCGCCAGAAGTGATAGGTAAGATAACCACGCCAAGGAAAGCAAGGATACCGCCAAATACACCCAGTAGGCCAAATGAAGCGCTGTAAACTACGTTACCAGGGCCACCGTTTGCAATCGCGTCAGATAGAGACTCAACTGAACCGAAGAATGACAGAGCAAGTGCACACCAAATTAGGGCGATGATGCCTTCACCAATCATTGCACCGTAGAATACGAAGCGACCGTTCTTTTCGTTTTCCATACAACGAGCCATCAGTGGTGACTGAGTTGCATGGAAGCCAGAGATAGCACCACAAGCGATGGTGATAAATAGAGCAGGCCAAAGCGGTAGATCGTTAGGGTTCATGTTGGTGAACATGTCTTTCATCTCAAAGCCACCCATGATTTGGTGCTCGTCAGATAAACCAATCGCAGTGATTAGACCAACAGACATAAAGATAAGCAACGCACCGAATAGTGGGTAGAAGCGACCAATGATTTTATCGACAGGGACAATCGTTGCGACGATGTAGTAGGCAAAAATGATAACAACCATAGTCGTTGTAGACATTGCGAAATCAGTTTGGTCGTTCACTAAGGTAGTGATCATGCCTGCTGGAGCAGAAACGAATACAACACCAACCAGAAGTAGTAGAACAATGGCAAAGATGTTCATAAAGTGTTTTGCGCCATTGCCTAGGTAACGTCCAGTGATGGTTGGAACCGAAGCACCACCATTACGGATAGATAACATACCTGAGAAGTAGTCGTGTACTGCACCTGCGAAGATACAACCTAGCACGATCCAAAGCATTGCTGCTGGGCCGTAAAGGGCACCCATGATTGGGCCGAAGATTGGACCTACACCTGCAATGTTAAGCAGTTGAACTAGGTAAACCTTTGGAGTCGACATTGGAACGTAGTCCACGCCATCTTGCTTAGTATGAGCTGGTGTTTGACGCTTTTCATTGATACCGAAAATTTTCTCGATAAAGGCACCGTAAATAAAGTAGCCACCAATGAGTGCTGCAACACAGGTAAGAAACCACATCATAATTTGTTATCCCTGAATGTATTAATTAAGTCAGGGTGTATATTAAAGGAGTCGATGAGAAGAAACTTCCGCTACGAGAGTGAGTGGTCGAATAGTCAATTTAGTGGTGCTATAACTGATTGAGTGGTTTGTTACCGGCCGAAAGCGGCGAAGATTAGACAATGAGTGGACATCGGTTGGTGTTCAGCGGAGAATCACAAACAAAGCAATGCTTCGTCAGGAAGTGGTTCAGTAAAAATAAAGGATTGAAATGAAAAAAATAATCGCACTATTCGCTGTAGCATTTAGCCTTGCAGGATGCAGCGCCAATGTTCAAGACTTAGCGGCTGAAGGTAATTGGCAAGAGATCGGCTACCGTGACGGTATTAAAGGGCACACTCAGCGTTCGTATTCAGATATGACTGAGCTTGGTGCTGTTGATCAAGCCAGTTACACAGAAGGTTATCACCTAGGCGTGACTGAATATTGTAATCCTAATCATGCTTATCAGATCGGCTTATCTGGTCAGGTGTATGAAGGCGTGTGTTCTGGTACGGAAGATGCTCAACGTTTTCGCATGGAATGGCAGCGTGGCTGGGATGAGTTCTCAAACGACTACTAAGCTCAAGTTAGCGATTAAAAATTAAAAACTAAAAAGACCAGTGCCGTATGTGTACTGGTCTTTTTGTCTGTCGTTAAAGTCGCTGTCTAGATGAGAAGCTACAAATCAAATTGAGATTACTGATTATTCTCGACTGCTTTTCTCAAGAAACCATTTTGTTGATCAAGCTGAGCCTTGGCTGATTCTAAATCCAGCCCTGTCAGAATCATCAAAATAGACAGCTTCACATCATAATCGGTCGTTTTAAGTGTTGAAACAGCACGGGCTTTGTCACACTCAGTAGCTTGGATTACGATACGAGCAGCACGAGCAACCAACTTTTCATTAGTCGCTTTTACATCGACCATCAGATTCTGGTAGCTCTTGCCAATGCGAATCATGCTCGCAGTCGTTAGCATGTTGAGAACCAATTTTTGCGCGGTACCTGATTTTAATCGTGTGGAACCGGTCAATGCTTCTGGGCCAACCACTGGGCTTATCGCGATTTGAGCAATCTCAGCAATTGGAGAGCCAGGGTTACAAGACAGCGCAACTGTGACTGCACCAACCTGATTCGCATAGTTGAGTGCACCAATTACGTAAGGTGTGCGGCCACTGGCAGCTATGCCTACCACGACATCATTTTCTGAAAACTGAATCGCTTTTAGATCTTCAATACCAAGAGTCAACGAGTCTTCCGCTCCCTCCTTGGCTTTCAAAATTGCTTCTGGTCCGCCTGCAATTAGCCCGATCACCATTTTGTCAGAAACCCCAAAAGTTGGAGGACATTCTGAGGCATCTAATACGCCCAATCGACCACTTGTGCCCGCACCCATATAAATCAGTCGGCCACCGTTTTGAAAAGCGTGAGCGATTTTATCAACGGCTAGAGCGATCTGTGGCAGCTCTACTTCGATCGCCAATGGAACTTGCTTGTCTTGTTGATTAATCTTTTCGACCACTTCGAGAGAGGTGAGTAGATCAATATCCATAGTGTCAGGGTTTCTCCCCTCCGAAACGAGGTGCGAGAGCGCTGATATGAGAGCGTCGTTACTCATAATGATCCTTAAATGGTGATTCTAAAATGATGGTTCTAAACTTGTTTAGACAGCACCGCGAAGTCAGTCTTGTGACTAAGTTAGCTGCGCTATCAAATTAATTTGCACGATAGAGAACGCCTAGAGAGGCCGCTCTGCTTGCGCCAGTCACTTCTGGTAAATTGCTTGGAAGTTGGTGAACATGACGTTGAGCAAGCCATGCAAAGGCTATGGCTTCCATATAATCGGCATCAACGCCTTTACTGGTCGTCGACTCAACTTCCCAACTAGGAAGCAGTTCAGACAGTCTCTTCATCAACAATGGATTTCTTGTACCGCCGCCACACACATACAGCGCAGGTTGGTCACCCAAGCGATAAGTCTCCACTTCATTGGCTATCGTCAATGCGGTGTATTCACAAAGTGTGCGCTGAACATCTTCTGCTGCAAGGTCTTTAAATTTTGTTAATTGTTGCTCTAGCCAAGGTAGGTTGAACAGTTCTCTACCAGTACTTTTCGGTGGCATTTGAGATAGATAAGATTCACTTAGAAGCTGTTCGAGCAAGGCTTGATTCAGTTGGCCTTTTAGTGCGAACTGCGCATCACGGTCAAACTTCTCACCCGTGTGTTTATCTACCCAAGCGTCCATCAACATATTGCCCGGGCCAGTATCATAGCCAAGCGTAGGATGATTAGGGCGCAGTACTGAAATGTTCGAGATACCACCAATATTCAAGACCACAACCGAGCTGTCTTGCGGGTGAAAAATCGTATGGTGAAACGCTGGTACTAATGGCGCCCCTTGTCCGCCAAGCGCCATGTCTTTACGTCGGAAATCAGCGACTGTTTGAATCTGCGTTTTAGCGGCAATGATATTGGCATCGCCTAGCTGTATGGTGAATGGTGAATCACCCGTTGGCTGATGGAATACCGTTTGGCCATGATTACCAATGGCTGTCACAGCTGATGTTAGAGTATCTGACTTTTTGAGCAGCTGCAGAACCGCATCAGCAAATAGGTGACCAAGCTGGTGGTCTAATTCGCCAATAGCAATCAAATCCGTTTTCTGACCAATACAAACTTCAAGCAGACGCGCTTTGAGCTCATCAGGCATCGGGAACTCATCATGAGCAAGCAGTGTGATGCTATCGTCTTCAATCGAGACTAACGCTGTATCAACACCGTCCATACTCGTTCCCGACATCACACCGATATACAGTTCTTTATGATCCATTCCTAAGCTCTTGCCCTGCATTCTTAAAGTCTTCCACAGATTGGTTTAAAAACATTGTAAAGCAAATTTAAAGAGAATAATCTCGGGAAGTTTATGAAATTAGGTTTAATAAGGGATAAATATGGGACCGTTGTGGGTAGATGTTGCGGGCTATGAGCTGACAGCTGAAGACAGAGAAATTTTAGAGCATCCAACCGTTGGTGGTCTCATCTTATTTGCTCGAAACTACCACGATAGCAAACAGCTTTCGGCGTTAAACAAAGAGATCCGCAAGGTAGCGAAACGTCCTATTTTGATTGGTGTTGACCAAGAAGGTGGCCGAGTTCAGCGCTTCCGTGATGGCTTTTCAATTATCCCTGCCGCTCAAGAATTCGCGACTAAGAATAATGGTGAGCAGTTAGCAGAACAAGCCGGTTGGCTGATGGCGGCAGAATTGATTGCCCATGATATCGATCTGAGCTTTGCGCCCGTATTAGATAAAGGTCACGACTGTAAAGCGATTGGTAGCCGAGCGTTTGGTGAAGATATTGATACTATCGTTCGCCACAGTAGTGCTTTTATTAAGGGCATGAAATCGGTTGGAATGGCGACAACAGGGAAGCACTTCCCAGGACACGGCGGTGTGATTGCTGACTCTCACTTAGAAACGCCTTACGATCCTAGAGACGATATATTTGAAACCGACATGGCCATCTTCAAGGCTCAAATTGAAGCTGGAATATTAGATGCCATGATGCCAGCACACGTGGTTTTCTCTCACTATGATGATCAACCAGCGAGTGGCTCTGAGTATTGGTTACAGAAAGTATTGAAGCAGCAGCTTGGATTCAAAGGCTTGGTGTTCTCTGATGACCTAACTATGGAAGGCGCTGCCATTATGGGTGGGCCAGCTGATAGAGCGAAGGCTGCTCTAAATGCGGGGTGTGACATGGTGCTGATGTGTAATAAGCGAGATGCACAAATTGAGGCTCTTGATCATTTAGCGATTCAAGAGGTGCCTTTAGCCAATTCATTGCTTAAAAAGCACAGCTTTGATTTATCGACGCTTCACTCGGATAGTCGATGGAAAAAGGCCTCAGAGCAAATTAAGCGAATGTTAAACGCTGGGTGATAAATAAACACTCTATAAGTTTGAAGAAGGCGATATGAGAAATATCGCCTTTTTTGTATGCGTGGGGCGAGATTTAAACTGGTTTGTGTATCAGAGTGAATTAAAGAGGGTGTGTAAATTTAAATTTACAGTAAATGTTTTTTATTGTTTACACTTGCAATCGTTTTTGTAGCTGTTATTGTGTTTTTAAAGATTGTTAGCCCAAATGGAAATATTGGGTGTAAAAATATATATACAGGTTGAGTTATGCAAAAAAGTGAATTAAGCAATGTCAATATCATCGACGAACAGGTACTGATTACTCCAGAGGAGTTAAAAGCGAAATTACCTTTGAGTGATAATGCTCGTCGTTTCATTCAAGAATCTCGTGAAACGATTGCGAATATCATTCATAAGAAAGATCATCGCATGCTTGTAGTATGTGGCCCATGTTCTATCCATGATATTGAAGCTGCGAAAGAATACGCGAAACGCTTAAAAGCTTTATCAGAGCAGCTTAGCGACCAACTGTATATTGTAATGCGTGTCTACTTTGAGAAGCCTCGTACCACTGTTGGTTGGAAAGGCTTGATCAATGACCCTCACCTAGATGGCACTTTCGATATTGAGCATGGTTTGCATGTTGGTCGTGAGCTACTTGTTGAACTCGCTGAGATGGAAATTCCACTAGCGACAGAAGCACTAGATCCAATCAGCCCGCAATACTTAGCAGATACATTCAGCTGGGCAGCAATCGGCGCTCGTACGACTGAATCACAAACTCACCGCGAAATGGCGAGTGGTCTTTCAATGCCAATCGGTTTTAAAAACGGTACAGACGGCAACTTGGGTACTGCAATCAATGCAATGCAGGCGGCTTCTTCTAGCCACCGTTTCATGGGTATCAGCCGTGAAGGACAAGTTGCACTACTCACGACTCAGGGTAACCCAAATGGCCATGTGATTTTACGTGGCGGTAAGCAGACTAACTACGATTCAGTATCAGTACATGAATGTGAGCAAGAGCTGGGTAAATCTAACTTAGAGGCTGCGTTAATGGTCGACTGTAGCCACGCAAACTCTCGCAAAGATTTCCGACGTCAGACGTTAGTAGCTGAAGATGTCATTCACCAGATTCGTGAAGGTAACAATTCTATTATTGGCTTAATGATTGAGAGCCATATTAACGAAGGAAACCAATCTTCAGATATACCTCTCGATGAGATGAAATACGGTGTATCTATTACCGACGCATGTATCAATTGGGATTCAACTGAGGCACTATTGAAGCATGCACATACGGAATTAGTCCCGTTCTTAGAGAACCGCTTGAAAGGTTAGTCAGAGTTTAAATTTAAGTGCCTCATCTAATGGGGCATTTTAAGATCTGTCGCTAACGAACCTGCGTCAATGCGGGCTTTTAGATTAGTACGGGCTTATAGATTAGTAAGGAATAAAATGGCCGTTGAACTGAACGAATTACGCGACCAAATCGATGCTGTCGATAAACAAATGTTGGATTTACTGGCTCAACGACTGGCTCTAGTAGAGAAAGTCGGCGAAGTGAAAAGTGAACATGGTTTACCTATTTATGTACCGGAACGTGAAGCCGCGATGTTGGCATCTCGTCGTCAAGAAGCCGAGAGAATAGGGGTTCCGCCACAGTTAATCGAAGATATTTTGCGTCGTACGATGCGTGAGTCTTATGCCAGTGAAAAAGATTCTGGTTTTAAGTGTCTTAACCCAGAGTTGCGTTCAGTGGTTATCGTTGGTGGTAATGGTCAACTTGGCGGCCTGTTTGGCCGTATGTTCAAGCTTTCTGGTTACGAAGTAAAAATTCTTGGCAGCCAAGATTGGGATAGAGCCGATGAGATCTTAGATAATGCCGGTCTTGTGGTTGTTACGGTTCCAATTCACCTAACGGAAGGTGTGATTGCGAAGCTAGGTAACCTAGCAAGCGATTGTATTCTTTGTGATTTGACGTCGATTAAATCAAAGCCTCTACAAGCCATGATGAACATGCACCAAGGCCCTGTAGTTGGATTACACCCAATGTTTGGTCCTGATGTTCCAAGCCTTGCGAAACAAGTGATTGTTTACAGTGATGGACGTGGTTCTGAAAGCTACCAATGGTTGCTGAATCAATTTGGTATCTGGGGCGCTAGCCTGTGCCAAATGGATGCTGCTGAACACGACCATGGTATGACTTTGATTCAAGCACTTCGCCACTTCACCTCTTTTGCTTACGGCTTACACCTGAGTAAAGAGAACCCGAACATCGACCAGCTTTTGAAGTTAAGCTCACCAATCTACCGTCTTGAGATTGCGATGGTGGGTCGTCTGTTTGCTCAAGACCCGAACTTGTACGGTGATATCATTCTTTCTTCAGATGAGAATATTGAGATGATTCGACGTTTCCATAGTCGTTTCGGTGAAGCATTAGAAATCTTGGATGGGAAAGATAAAGCCAAGTTCGTTGATAGCTTTAATCAAGTCAGTGATTGGTTTGGCGACTACTCGCAGCAGTTCTTGCAAGAGAGTCAAAATCTTTTAAAGCAAGCACATGACTCGATTCATCGTGGCTAATCACTATTTGAAATCATAAAAAAAAGAGCGACCTGATGGTCGCTCTTTTTGTTTGTGCTGAACGCTATGAAAGCATTTGGCCTGCAGTAGTCTAAAAGCAATTAGATCATCATAGGCCAAACCAACAGATCTTAGCCATTAACAAATAGTTATTCATTAACAACTAGTTAGTCGTGATAGGTTTTTTGCTCTCTTCACTCGATACCGTGTCGATGGTTGAACTGATGTAAGGCACGTTAGTCAGGTTGATCTGCAAGCGAACCACATTATCAATCAGTTGAACCAGTGGGCCCCATTTAACCTTTTTCTCTTTCTCGAACACGTAGTTGAAGTTCTCTGGTGTCCAATCCATCAAGTATTGAGGGTTTAGTGAACGACCAAGGAAGCGTACTTCGTAATGCAAATGTGGCCCGGTTGAGTTACCTGAGTTGCCACAGCTAGCAATCACATCACCTTTACTCACAAACTGACCGCTGCGTACTTTGAATTTTTGTAGGTGTGCGTAAGAACTCATGAAACCAAACGAGTGACGCATAGTAATAAAGTTACCGAAGCCTTTTTTACTTGGGCGTACCGTTTCAATGACTCCATCGGCGGGCGCTACAATATCTTCACCACGTTTACACGTAAGGTCGATGCCAGTATGTACATGGCGTTTACCTGAAATAGGGTTAGTGCGGCTACCATAAGAAGAAGAGATACGTTGATAAGCCATCGGACTGTCGTTTGGAATCAAGCGAAACATCGTGGCTCTTACTGCTGAATCTACCGCAGCCGCATCAATGCGATCTTCTAAAGAGACGTCATCGGTAAGCAGCTCTTCATCGGCAAGGCCAAGCACGGATTCCACATCAAATACACGTTTACCAAGCAGTTGAATAGTGCCTTCTTTCTCGGTGAGTGTTTGCGATAACGAGTGATTGGTTTCTACCTGTTCAGCGTAAAGAAACTCGGTTTGCTCTTTTTCAACAATCAGCGTTTCAATCAATTGTTGTGCATCGCCCGCTTGCATCGCGAGTTCTTGTTTACCTTCGACGTGCATGTATGCAGCTCCGCCAATTAACAGCGGTACTGAAAAAATGGCAGTGGTGCACATGAGCACGGCTTTTCGGCCGAAGTAAAACGTCTGTTCCCCATTGTTAGAGGGAATAGTAATGGAAATTTTTTTAGACATGGTTCTGTATTAACTAAATGCTTCTAATAGAAAAAAGGGTAATGGAGATATTATTCCTGACCCAAATCGGTAAGGTGTTCAATCTCTCTATAAAGCAGTTCATCATCGCCGACATTAAGCTCAACAAGGCGCTTAAGGTGGCTAATACTATCAATATCTAAATGCTCTATGCGTAAACGCATTGAGGTATTGATGGTAGAGACTATCGTTGCTTCTAACTGAATATTGATATCACTGTTGGTGAGCTTAAAGCTGACTTGAACAGGAATATCATGGCTGAGTTGCTGCCATTTATCACACTGAATGAGTAAACCATGAAGAGATAAGTCTTGCACCGAGCCTGATACATTTACTTGTCCTTGTGAGATCTCAGTCGGGACTTGATAAATAACTCGTGAAAATTGACGTCTTTCAAGCATAGGTAATTTCTCTATATCAATAGGTAAATAGTAAGCCAGATATATCAAAGGCCGCTATTATCGCGGCCTTTGTTCAAAATACAAGCTAATTTACTTAGCAATACGCTTGTACTTGATACGGTGCGGTTCAGCCGCTTGTGCGCCCAGAGTCTTTTTCAGCCACTCTGTGTATTCAGTATAGTTACCTTCGTAGAAGTTAACTTGACCTTCATCACGGTAGTCTAAGATATGGGTCGTAATACGGTCAAGGAACCAACGGTCATGCGAGATAACCATTGCACAGCCAGGGAACTCAAGCAGCGCTTCTTCAAGTGCACGTAGAGTTTCGACATCAAGGTCATTGGTTGGTTCATCGAGTAGCAGTACGTTGCCGCCCGCTTTCAGCAGTTTAGCAAGGTGAACACGGTTACGTTCACCACCAGAAAGCTGACCGATGATTTTCTGTTGGTCGTTGCCTTTGAAGTTGAAACGAGAGCAGTATGCACGAGCAGGGATTTCGAAGTTGTTGATCTTAATGATATCAGCGCCTTCAGAGATCTCTTGGAATACTGTTTTAGTGTCGTCCATGCTGTCACGGAACTGATCAACAGAAGCAAGCTTAACCGTTTCGCCAAGTTCAACTGTACCTGAATCTGGCTGTTCAGCACCACTTAGCATCTTAAACAGTGTTGATTTACCTGCACCGTTGGCACCAACGATACCAACGATAGCGCCTTTAGGCATGCTGAATGATAGGTCGTCGATAAGAACGCGATCACCAAATGACTTCGTTAGGTTCTTAACTTCAAGTACCTTGTCACCTAAACGCTCACCTGGCGGGATGAACAGTTCGTTGGTTTCGTTACGCTTCTGGTATTGGCCAGTCGTTAGTTCTTCGAAACGAGCCATACGAGCTTTAGATTTAGCTTGACGACCTTTAGGGTTTTGACGAACCCACTCAAGTTCTTTCTCGATCGTCTTTTGACGTGCGCTTTCACCTGATTTCTCTTGCTTCAGACGCTCATCTTTTTGCTCTAGCCAAGATGTGTAGTTACCTTCCCATGGGATACCTTCACCACGGTCAAGCTCAAGAATCCAGCCTGCAGCGTTATCTAAGAAGTAACGGTCGTGGGTAATTGCCACAACAGTACCGCTGTAATCAACAAGGAAGTGCTCAAGCCAAGCGACTGATTCTGCATCCAAGTGGTTGGTTGGTTCATCAAGAAGCAGCATGTCAGGCTTCTCAAGAAGTAGACGACATATCGCAACACGACGACGCTCACCACCTGATAGGAATTCGATTTTCGCATCCCACTCAGGAAGACGAAGTGCGTCAGCAGCGCGCTCTAGAGCTGTTTCTAGATTGTGACCGTCTTTTGCTTGGATAAGTGCTTCAAGCTCGCCTTGCTCTTTAGCAAGAGCATCGAAATCAGCATCTGGTTCTGCATAAGCTGCATAAACTGCGTCGATACGCTTAAGTGCGTCTGCAACATCAGAAACCGCTTCTTCTACGATTTCACGCACTGTTTTTGATTCGTCTAGTACTGGCTCTTGCGGTAGGTAACCGACTTTAAGGCCTTGTTGTGCACGAGCTTCACCATCAATATCAGTATCAATACCAGCCATGATACGTAGTAGGGTAGATTTACCTGAACCATTTAGACCCAAAACACCGATTTTAGCGCCAGGAAAAAAGCTAAGAGAAATGTCTTTAAGAATTTGACGCTTAGGTGGAACAGTTTTGCTCACCCGAGACATGGTATATACGTATTCAGCCATTGCCGATCGATCCTAATTTATTATTCAAAATTGTCAGCTATTTTATACCAATATCCCCAAAGATGTTACTCCTAGGACAGAAAAGCCATTCTTGAACTAATCCTTACCTATTATTGTCACATTGGTCATTAAAACTATATTTAATAAGCTTCTGAGGCGAAGTGTTAAATATTAATAATATTTACACTCAAACTCTTTACATTTGATGTGATGTCGGGCGTAAATAGACTTCACGTATTCATACACGCACTAAGGAAAGAGCGAATGTTTTTCCGCATTGGTAATACGAAAATTGCTGTCGCTGCATCGGCAATTTTGTCTTCATTTTCACTGGCTCCGATGGCTATGGCTAGCAATGCCTCCGAGCTTGAAATGCAGCGTGATGTTTATGACAGAGCGCAAGAGGTTTTAGATAACCGTGATCTAGATGCTTACTCTGCGTTACGCAACAAAATTCAAACATATCCGTTAACGCCTTACACTGATTATCGAGCCTTTTTGTTAGGTTTGGGTGATCGAACACCTGCTGAAGTGGATACTTTTATTGAAAAGAATAAAGCCTTACCATTTTCGAATCGTATGCGTGCTCCTTATTTAGATTTATTGGCGGCTCAAAAACAGTGGAAGACGATCCTAGAGTTTCAAACCCAAGAGCCTGTTGGTGATAAATACCAGTGTATCTATTACCGAGCACATTATGAGCAAGGCAATCAAGAGCTCGCCTTCAAAGGCGCGAAACAGCTTTGGTTAAGTGGCAGTGGTGTTGATGACGCCTGCGATCCGCTTTTTGAAGGATGGGATGAAACTGGCTTAAGAACGGATGAGCTGATATTACAGCGAATGCTACTGGCATTTGATAAACGAAACGGCAAATTAATGACTTATCTGATCAAGCAATTAGATCATGATGAGGCAATTGCTCAAGCTAAGCAGATGAAGGCTTTGTTCAACAAGCCTGAAGATGTTCTTGTGTTTGCCAAAAAGCACCCTGCGAATGAATTTTACCAAGCTCAAACCGAGTTTGGTTTCGAGAAGCTGGCAAGGAAGTCAGCAAGCAGCGCTCAAGAGGTTTTTGATGATGTTGTGAAAGCTCAAAAGTTATCTAAAGAAAAATCCCAAGAGTTAGCGGATTACCTCACGTTCCGTTTGATCAACACCGACTCTAAAGAGTTGATGGCGTGGCGAGACAAAATGCTCGCGAGCTCATCAAAACAAGTCTTGTTGGAAAGACGTGCTCGCTTAGCTATTCAGCATGCAGATTGGACTGGCTTGAAAGAGTGGATTGCGCGCTTAGATGATAAGCATCAAGCTTCGCTTCGTTGGCAGTATTGGCAGGGCAGAGCTGAGATAGCTTTAGGTAATACTGCTGAGGGTAACAAACGACTGTCAGACATCTTGGGGCAGCGTAACTTCTATAGTGTGGCTGCGGCTAAGCAGTTAGGTAAGCCAGTTCAGTACCCAACATCAACACTCAAATACAACGCTGAAACAGTAAAACCATTCGAGACCTCTTTGGTTCGCATTGGCGAGTTGATTGACCGAGATAAAATTGCGGCCGCGAAGAGTGAGTGGCGTTGGTTGTTAACCAATGCTGATAAAGATCAGAAATCAATGCTCGCTGCTCATGCTGCGACACAGCATTGGAACCACTTTACAGTAACAGCGAGCATCTCGGCGAAGATGTGGGACAACATCGCGTTACGTTTCCCTGTTGCTCACAAGTGGTGGTTTAACTTCTACGCCGAAAAGCACGATATTGACCCAATCACTTTGATGTCTTTAGCGAGACAAGAGAGTGCGATGGATTCAGAAGCTCGCTCTCCTGTTGGCGCACGCGGCATCATGCAAGTCATGCCAAAGACCGCGCAATATACGGCTAAAAAACATAAAATTAAGTATCAGGGCAGCGATGATCTTTATAATGTCAGCAAGAATATTGAGATTGGTAGCCACTATCTAGATGGCCTACTAGCTCAATATGATAACAACCGTATTTTTGCATTTGCTGCTTATAATGCAGGCCCGAGTCGTGTGAAACAATGGCGTTCACGCAGCGATGAAAAGCTCGATGCATTTGCTTTTATCGAAATGATTCCATTCAAAGAGACTCGTGGTTATGTTCAGAATATCTTGATGTTTGAGACCTACTATCGAGATATCTTGGGTGAGAAAGGGATGTTTTTAGCGCCCCATGAGGCAGAAACGAAATACTAGGGGGGCGGTACTTTCTCCGAAGCTGAGTAATATTAAAGGCAGTGAGTGCGAACCAGTTCCACTTGCTGCCTTTTTACATTGGATCAAAGCAAGTGTTTCGGTATAAAGTGTTAAACGCTTTCAATCGTTAAGCGGCTACTTCAAGCCAAAATTTAAAAGTAAGTGTAGAGATATGGCATCACAACCTGAATATGAGAATTGGCAACAACTGATGGATTTGGTAAAAACAGCGGCTGAGAAAGATCAGCATGAACTGTTGTTGACCATGATGATGACTCCTGATGAGCGAGATGCTTTGGTCGCTCGAGTGAATATTCTTTGTGAACTCATGAAAGGGGAAATGTCACAAAGACAAGTGAGTCAAATGTTAGGTGTGGGTGTTGCTACGATCACGCGAGGCTCAAATGAGCTAAAGGCTAAATCTGAACAAGAGAAAGCGGCTATCGCAGAGTTGTTACTCAAATAAGTATTTTAAATAATAAGCCTTAAGAACTCGATAAAAACGCTAACCATAAGTTAGCGTTTTTTGTTTTTATTCCGCTCAGTGTTATTACATCTAGAGAGGCGAAATATCGTGTTTCTTAAACAAGACTAAGCAGGGAAGTGCTTAGGGTTTACAAATGGGATCAGCGCTAGGATTAAAGCTTGGCTATATACAGAACTGCGAGATAGTTGGTTATGTGTCAATAAGCCAATCGCACCGCCTTTTTGCTTTATGTTGTCGGTGCCGAATACTTCATCCATCACATCACCTAGCTCATTTGCATGCTGGAGTTTATCAAGCACTACAGGTGGCAGCATCAAGCTTGCGGAGCGAGATTCTCCTCGCTGACCGTTTGATTCAACGACCATCCAAGCAAATGTAACCTTTCCTTCTATTCCAGACTCTAATCCAACATAAAAATCTGCATCAGGTAGAGTTTGAGTTGCGTTGTGAACGCGATTTACTGCACCTTGATAGGTCTCGTCGTTGCTCATAGGTTGATCAGCGACACCACTAGGGACGCTGATGCCTTTGAATTCAAATTCAGTATCAGGAAAAGCAGATAAGAATGCACTTTTAACGGCGCTAATTTTAGCTGGGTTCAGCGATGCGATGATTACAGATTTCATGTATTGGATTCTTTTTGTTATCGATTAAATTGAGTTGATGTTTTCGGTACCATTCACTCAACTCTTCTAATGGCATAGGTTTACCAAAGTAATAGCCTTGCAGCATATCGCACTGTGCTTCTTGCAACCACTGATGCATGCCCTCAGTTTCGATCCCCTCTGCTGTAACCTTTTTCCCCTGAGCATGACATAACCCGATAACCGGTTTCACTATGTTCTGATTATCGGTCTCAATTAAGGTGTCTAAAAATGCTTTATCGAGCTTAATTTTTTGAGTTGGATACTGCACCAGTTGAGTGATAGAGGTGTAGCCAGATCCAAAGTCATCAATGGCTAATCGATAGCCCATATCAGAGAGTTCGTTAAGCAGCGGAAAACCTTCAGAGTTTGAGTAAAAGGTTTCGGTAATTTCAAAATCAATCAAACTTGGCGGAATTCGATTTAAATCGGCGTGCTCTTTGATGAAGTCAGCAAGATCAGTCGTTTCAATCCCAGCAGAAGATAAGTTAATCGACAACTGAATTGCGTGATCAAACTGAGCCTGAAGTCGATGAAAAGAAGCAAATGCATTCTGAATGACCCACTGATCAACCTGATCGAATAATCCTGTTTGCTCGGCAATGGGAATGAACTCATCGGGTGGAACCAAGCCTAGTTGCTTCGAATTCCAGCGTAATAAAACCTCTACACCAATAACATGGGTTCCTGTTGAATCCATATACGGCATGTAAACGAGCCTAAATTCATCATCAAAATTCTTGTCTCTGAGTGCGCGTTCAATGTTTGCCTGGCGTTGAATCGCTTTATCTAAATCACGTGAATAGTCAGCAAATTGATTTTTGCCAGCACGCTTGGCTTGGTACATCGCCGTATCAGCATGTGAGAGTAACTTCTCGATGGAGTGGCCATCATTAGGGTAGGTCGCAATACCAATACTGACCGTGATAGGAAAGTTTCCTGAATCGGTGACAAAGCCTTTTTGTAGTGGTGTCAGTAAGTCATCAGAGAATCGATGAGCAATGTTTCCTCGACGAGTTGGGGCGTTAATATAGACAACGAACTCATCTCCTGAGAGCCTAGCTGGCATACAATGGGCGTCAAATTCCGTTTTATAGTGGCTACAAATATCGGAAATACGCTGAGCAAAACTGACCAGAATTGAGTCGCCGATTTGATGCCCATATTTGTCGTTCACAAATTTGAAATTATCTAGGTCAAAGTAGAGAACCCAAGTTTCGGTATTCGAGCTAGGCTTGGGTAGTGATTGCTGAACGAACGTTTGAAATTGATGCCTATTGGCTATTTGGGTTAATTGATCATTCTCGGCCAATAGCTTGGTTTGTTGGTAGGTGTTATCTAACTCTTGGTACATGTCATAAAAACGCTGTGATAGGCGGCCAAGTTCATCACGAGTGCCTAAGCGTTGAATGTTCTTACGTTGTTTTTTTTCGACTTGCTGCAGTTGTCGGTCGAGTCGTGTTATCGGTGTAATCACACTACGAGATAAAAGCATAAGTAGCAGAGCTACGGTCACAAACGCGGATAGTGCAAAGGACAAGCTCAGCTTGTTCCAAATTGAGTCGAGCTTGTTCTCCAACAGGAATGGCGCAGGGTCTACAGTGGCGTATAGTTCTGGCGCAAGCTTGACTGAGTGAGTGACATTATTGTCCAGAGAAACCGCTATAGATGTGAAGAACAAGCTGGTTTGGTAGTCGAACTCTATTTGTTTTCTCAGCGCATTAAACTTGTCGAGAGAGACCGACACAACAACAAAGAACACATCGCTTGGTTGGGTGCTTGTGGTTGGGAAAATCGTTTTCTTGTCGACCTTCTCATAGTGCACCAACATCCCTTCGCCTTGAGAGCTTTGAATATAGTTGGTACTCGATATTTCTAGAGTATCTTGGTAGTAGTGGTCAACATACTCCAATATTTTGGTATCAATCTGAGTGCGTGAGTCGTTGTTATTATCGGCGTAGTATCTCAGTTTGCGATCACCGTTGAGAAGCGCTAACCCGGTATAGCTTTCATTGTCATCTTGCAGGAAATGTATGGCTTCTTGAAGGTTATTGACCAGCTCAAGATCGCGAGATAGGTTTTGCTCTGTGAGAAAGTAACGCTCTACCATGTCACTTTGAGTCAAGGTGTAAGAATAGCTATTGAGGAAGGAGCGAGACTGGCGAAAATACCCAGCTAACTTTTCCATATTCAGCTGAAGTGCGTTGTCTTCGCGTTTGATGAAACTGCTTTTCTGCGTTGAATAAATAATATAGCTAGAAGTAGCGGTACTGATCAGTATTACAGGGGTTATCAGTAGTAAGATTTTAGTACTTAGCTTCATAGTTAGTGACAACACTATTTATAAATTTAGCGCGTAAGTTTATGTTATTTAATGCTTACTCGCTATTAATTACACGTAGTTCGATGATTTCCTGTGAAGGGGGAAAGGTTTTGTCTTTATTGATAAAAAAGCCAATAGTGAGGTTTTTATTAGTAATATAGCTGAGCTAGGCAGGTTGGTAGGTGTGTACAGCCAGTGAAATAACCGAGTTATGTCTCAGGATAAGTAGTGTGAGTATTCCGTAGTACGAGTATATTTCACTAGCCGTTGTTTTAGTATTTGGCCTGCTGTGGGCCAAATACTTTTGGTAAGCTTTAGACTTATGCCAGCTTTAAACGTTTGTTCGCCAAAAACGTTTGTTCGTCAACAGCTTATATCCGCTGAAAACTTATGTTTGTTAAGAGCTTATGTTCGTTAAAAGCTATGACAACTTAACCTGCGTCGCTTTGATGTTCTCACTTGGATAACATCCCAACACTTTTAGGTGACGAGTAATAGCGGTTAATTCCGTTATCGCTTGCTGCATATTATCTGCATCCAAGTGTGCTTCTAAATCGACATAGAACATCTCTTCCCATGGATTGCCCATGATAGGACGAGATTCCAGTTTGGTCATGTTGATGCCCAAGCGTTGTAGGATTAGTAGAGTTTCTACTAAAGAGCCCGCCTCTTGAGAAGTCGACATGATGAGCGTCGTTTTAGCTGGGATTTGAGTTGATACTTCTACCGGTTTACGCGCCACAACGATGAAACGAGTGTGGTTCTCAGTTTGGTTTGCAATGTTGCCTTGGATTGGCTGAAGCCCATAAAGCTTGCCGCTCGATGCATTACCAATCGCGGCAACATCATCACCATCCAGCTCTTTTACTTTCTTCATTGCATCAGCTGTGCTTGCACAAGATTCAAGGCTTACGCCTTTTAAGCGACTCAAAAACTCACTGCACTGTTGGTGTGGCTGTGGGTGTGAATAGAGTGTTTTGATGTCTTCTAAACGGATATCACTTTTCGCAACAAGGCAATGCTCAATAGGCTGAGAAAGTTCGCCTACGATGTATAGCGTTGTGTGCTGAAGAAGATCATAAACTTCGTTGATTGAACCTGAACTGGTGTTCTCAATCGGCAACACACCGTAGTCTGCATGACCAGATTCCACTGTCGATGCCACTTCTTTAAAGTGATTGCAGTTAAGCTCTATCAATTCCATATTCTTACGGCTGAAATATTCACGGCTAGCAAGATGAGAATATGATCCCTTAGAACCTAAGAATGCAACGCGAGCCAAAGGTTTACGACTTTGCGGGTTCGCTAGGTTTTGTAAGTATGACTGTTGCAGCAGAACGGAATCTTCAATGATGGTGTGAAACAGTTTAGTAATGTACTGCGCATCAAGTTCATATTTATCTTTACCGTTGTTAATCAGCTTAACCAGAAGCTGCTGCTCACGAACGGCATCGCGTACAGGCTTTGATGTTTCTACCTTGCTTTTCGCAACTTCGATACTGAGTTTGCGACGTTCGGAAAGTAAACTCAGTAGTTCGTCATCTAAATCATTAAGACGAAGGCGGATATCATCCAGTGAAATTGAGCGGTCAGTCATAAATGTGTCCTTATAAAAAAGCCTCCCTAGTGTGGGAGGCTTCTTGTTCGTTTTTGACTTGTTTTTCTAAAACGACTAAGCCTCCGATTTACGGAAGAAAAAAGAAGTCAAAAATAAACAAAGATTGAGTGTGCATAAAAAGTGATTGTTTTATGAATGTTTAAACACAATAAGCAAGCGAGCTACGAGCGTCAAGCAAAAAAATAGCGCCCTGAGGCGCTATTTTTTAATCTGTTCTCTTTCCTTATTCTACTTCAGCTTCTAGCTCTTCAATTTCAGGCTTTTCAGCGCGGCGCGCTTCTGGTTTATGGCGTAGCTTGTTGAGTTGACGTTCTAGCTTTTGTTCTACTTCGTTAATAGCTACGTAGAGGTCGTCATGGATTGATGAAGCAACAAGTTGGCCTTTAGGTACGGTTAGAACCGCTTCAAATTTTTTCTTCTTGTTTGGTTCTTCGCTAAAGCTCGCTTGGCAGCCAATGATGTCTACTTGCCATTTATCCAGCTTTTTAAATTTGCTTTCTATGTGATCACGGATTGCAGAGGTAATGTCGATGTTTTTACCAGTGATGTTCATTTTCATAGAAGTTTTCCTCTGTTGTATCCCTCATGGGTTAACTTCAGATTACGACTTTTAGCAATAAAGAATGTGATCTATATCTTGTTTTGGTTGGGTGGGATAAGCATTAAAATCAAATGTGATCTCACGCAAGTCTTAGTATCTTTTTGGCGGAAAATGCTTGTTATCTCTATGAAAAACGATAACTTGGAGGCAAGGCTTCGCTAAAAATTAAACCAGTTTTTAGGGGCGCTTTACAGCTAATTGAAAGTGCTTGATGAAAATTTACTCAATAGTGTTTTGTGATATAGCTCTCGTGATTTAGATCACTATGTAAGTTTTCTCTGAATTTGATAAACAAAAGCCGCATAAGTTTTCTTATGCGGCTTTTGTGTTTTTAATTTACCTTAATATCTTTGTTCCCTAGGCTCTTGGGGTTGAAGACAAACTAATCATTGGTTTTTAATAATCTCGCTGTACCATTTTCTCGGATAGCATTGATAGCTTCTAACTGCTTATAGATGACAAAGTAACGGTTGATGTTGGCGACATAGGTCACCGGTTCTTTGCTCACGTATTTACGAGTGATGATCTCTACGTTTTTAAACCAGATGTTTGGGTTGTAACCTTTCTGTTTGGCAATGTGCCTCATTTTTCTTATCTTTGCAGGACCAGCGTTGTAAGAAGCCAAAGTGAAGTAGATTTGGTTATCTGGCGTAATGGCTGGGTCGTCAAAATATCTGTCCTTAATGAAACGCATGTATTTCACACCCGCATGGATGTTGTTATCCACCTTATGTATGTTTTTGATGTTGACGTTTTTGTCTTTGGCGGTACTTGGCAATACCTGCATTACACCAATAGCTCCACGGTGAGAAACTCTGCTTTGATCCAATCCAGACTCTTGGAAACCTTGAGCTGACATCATTAAAGGATCAAATTCGTACTTACTGGAGTATTTCTCAAATACGTCAGCGAGCTTGGCAACTCTGTCTACTTTATTTGGATTGAGAGCTCGCCCTAACCAACGAGTATTGTCGATATACTTTTGATATATCACGTTACCCAGTAAGGTGCCGCTTCGAGATGTTTTAACGTATTTATTGATCTCTTTTTTTAGGATTGGACTGTCTTTTCTTAAGGCCCAAGCAATACGACCATTTTCTCGTAAAGGGAAGTCGGTGTGAACCTGAATATTTTCCATTACGTCAGTCCACAACTTCGCTTTGTGACTGTCGAGTATCGTGCCCTGAATGTAACCTTGATTGACTAACTCTATCAATTCATAGTCTTGCAGTGACTCTTCGATAAAGTGGACATGCAGTGGTGGCAGATCCATTTTATTGAGCTCTTTATTCACTTTTTGCACACTCTCGAAATAACTAGAGCTCGCACGAATCCAAACTTCTTTACCGCTCAATTGTTTAATTTCGGTGATAGGAGCTGAGTTCTTTCCGGTAATAATTAGTTCTTGTCCGTTCCTGATCATTGGGTCTGAAAAGTCGATCACGTTTAATCGTTTATCGGTAATCGTGAGGTTTGCTACCGCAACATCACCGTATCCAGACTTTAGCGAAGGTAGGAGATCATCTCGTTGAACCGGAATGATCTGCACATTGAGATAGGGGTTTTTCTTACGAAGGCTTTTCTCAAAGTGATAGAGCATTTCTGCCACGATACCTTTTGGTTTGCCATCTTCTATGTAGTAAAAGCCTAGATCAGCCGATACCAATACTCTCACTGTTCCTTTTGTTTTGAGTATGTCTAAGTCGCCCATGTAAGGTTGATTGCTCAATGGGGATAATTCTAATGCGTTGGAAAATTGGCTAAATAACCCGATCCAGATAAATAATAACATCCTGCTCACATCCACACTCCATGTTGATGTTTTGTTAAAAGTTACCTTTTGAAGATACCGTGTATTATGCGATTCATCAAGTTTGCGAAATTAAGTCCCAAAAAAAGCGCGCTAATAAATTAGCGCGCTTTCGAATCAATATGGCAGAGCTGATTAAGGCAGTGGGTTTAACTCAATCAATTTTTCTGTTCTTGAAGCTGCGTCTTCTAAACCTAATTGTTTATAAGCTTCTAATTGAATATTCAAAGACTTACGTGCAGCAATTGTGTCAGGGTAGGTCTTCTGAAGCTCTTGCGTTCGATTTACTGCTGCAATCCAAGCTTCACGGCGTAGGTAGAAATCAGCTGTTGCTAAATCATATTCTGCGAGGCGGTTCTTAAGTGCGAACATGCGTTTTTGAGCATCTTCAGCATAAGGACTGCTAGGGAAACGCTCGAGTAGTCGCTTGAAGTCAGCAAACGCAAGTTTCACTGGCTCTGGATCTCGGTCGCTACGATCAATATTAAAAATATCGTGCATGAAGTTTCGATCTTGTGCCATGTGCGTTAGGCCGCGCATGTAAAGAACCCAATCTTGTTTCTCATGAGTTGGGTTTAAACGCAGGAATCGCGAAATAGTAGCAAGACCAAGCGCCAAGTCATCATTTTTGTAGTAAGCGTAAATCAGATCGAGCTGTACTTGTTCAGAATAGGCGCCGAATGGGTAACGGGAGTCTAGGGCTTCAAGCTTTTCTATGGCAGAAAGCCAGCTACCGCTCTGCAGTGATTCTTGAGCGTCAGAGTAGAGAACCGATGGTGGTACATCTGGCACTATTTCTTCAGTACTTGAACAGCCAACTAAGAGTGATACGGCTAATAGACCCGATAAAGTAAGGTGTTTCATGTCAGGCGTCGATTCCTTGAATTAAATATTTCGTAAGCTTCCGTTACTTTCTAACCAGTAACAGATACAATGATGCAATTATTCTATTTTATCCATACTAATGGGTATTAGTCTCACGGTTTTTAAAAAAGTTCGATATGGCTCAGCAGATAACATTAACAGACACAGTAAAAAGCAGCCAGTTAGGTCAACGTTTAGACCAAGCTGTCGCTGAACTATTTACCGATTTTTCTCGCTCTCGTATTAAAGAGTGGCTTCTTGACGGCAAAATCCAAGTGGATGGCGAAGTTATCACTAAACCGCGCACCATAGTTTTGGGCGGTGAAGCGATCATCCTACAAGCGGAGCTTGCAGATGAAGAGCGCTGGGAAGCACAAGATATTCCGTTAGACATTGTCTATGAAGATGATGATTTATTGGTTATCAACAAACCTCGAGATCTGGTTGTACACCCAGGTGCAGGTACGCCGGATGGAACCATACTAAACGCATTGCTTTTCCATTACCCTCAGATTGCTGAAGTACCTCGTGCGGGTATTGTGCACCGTCTGGATAAAGACACAACAGGTCTTATGGTTGTGGCTAAAACGGTTCCAGCTCAAACTCGTCTTGTGCGTGCTCTTGCTAAACGTCGTATTACTCGTGAATATGAAGCAATTGCAATTGGCAAAATGACTGCGGGTGGTGTTGTTGAGAAAGGCATTAGTCGTCATGCAACTAAGCGTACGTTAATGGACGTTAATGAATTGGGTAAGCCTGCGGTAACTCACTACCGTGTTGCGGAGCACTTCCGCGAACATACTCGTATTCGTCTGCGTCTAGAAACGGGTCGTACTCACCAAATCCGTGTTCATATGTCATACCTTCAGCATCCGCTGTTAGGTGATATTGCGTACGGTGGTCGTGCACGTATTCCAAAAGGTGCATCTGAAGAGCTGACGACAATGATTCGTTCTTTTGATCGCCAAGCGTTACACGCGGTTATGCTGAAATTCGTTCACCCGATTACCGGTGAAGAAGTTGAGTTCCACGCACCTGTGCCAAATGACATGGTTGTGATGGCTGAAGCGTTGCGTGTTGATGCTCGCGAAAACATAGAAGACGACATTTAATCGTGTCAATGATCATCCCTGACTGGAACGCTCCTCAAAACGTGAAAGCATTTGCTTCGACTCGTTTTGATGGTTGCTCTACAGGTGCTTATCAAGGGTTAAACCTCGGTATGCACGTTGGGGATGATGCTTTACTTGTTGAAAGTAATCGAACATGGCTAAAGCAACAATCTAAGATGCCCACCGCTCCAGTATGGCTAAATCAAACTCACTCAACGGATGTCGTTACAGTTTTAGAACCTGTGGCGAATGTGCTTGATGCAGATGGTGCATATACTACTGCAACGGGTGTTGTGTGTTCTGCGATGACAGCCGATTGTTTACCGGTAATCCTTACCGATACCAAAGGCACTCAAGTCGCTGCCGTTCATGCGGGTTGGCGTGGTCTTGCTGGTGGCATTCTTGAAAATGCTGTCGCAAAGTTTTCAAACCTAGATTCAAATAATCAGATCATTGCTTGGCTTGGTCCTGCTATTGGTAAAGATGCGTTTGAAGTTGGCGATGATGTGTTAGAAGCTTTCGTTCGTTTTGATCCTCAAGCGAGATTAGCATTTAAAGCCAAATCTGAACCTGGCAAGTGGTTAGCAAACATGTCTCAACTTGCGACTCAACGACTAATGAAAGTTGGCGTGACTTCTGTGGCAGATTCGAATCTTTGTACATACTCAGATTCAGATGCTTTCTATTCTTATCGTCGTGATGGTATTACTGGGCGTCAGGCGACATTTATTTGGTTAGAGTAACCTCTGACTAGCACAACCACTCATCCGGTTCATTTATATTTTCATATCAGCTCTATTCTTCATCCTTATCCCTTGAAAATCTGCGTTACCGTATCCATCTTCTAACCATAAGATAAACATATCTAAGAGTAGGAAGGTTGGCATGCGTCTCGATCGATTCACTAGTAAATTCCAAATTGCGATATCTGATGCTCAGTCGCTCGCATTAGGTCGTGATCACCAATATATAGAACCTGTACACCTAATGGTGTCTTTGCTTAATCAAGATGGCAGTGCGATTCGTCCATTGCTCACCATGTTGAATATTGATGTTGTTCAATTGCGTTCTAAATTAAGCGAAATATTAGACCGAGTCCCAAAAGTAAGTGGTATCGGTGGTGATGTTCAGCTTTCTAACGCAATGGGAACGCTATTCAACCTATGTGACAAAGTCGCGCAAAAGCGTCAAGACAGTTACATATCTTCAGAAGTATTCCTACTCGCTGCAATAGAAGACAAAGGACCTCTAGGTAACTTACTTAAAGAGTTAGGCCTTACTGAGCAAAAACTATCTCAAACTATCGAGCAAGTTCGTGGTGGTCAAAAGGTTGATGACCCGAATGCGGAAGATAGACGCCAAGCTTTAGAGAAGTTCACCATTGATCTGACTGAAAGAGCAGAGCAAGGCAAACTCGATCCTGTGATCGGCCGTGATGATGAAATTCGTCGCACGATTCAAGTCCTTCAACGTCGTACTAAGAACAACCCTGTCATTATCGGTCAACCCGGTGTGGGTAAAACCGCGATTGTCGAAGGTTTGGCTCAGCGCATTATCAATAATGAAGTTCCTGAAGGCTTAAGAGGTCGACGAGTGCTTTCATTGGATATGGGCTCATTGGTCGCGGGTGCTAAGTATCGTGGCGAATTCGAAGAGCGTCTAAAATCAGTGCTTAATGAATTATCGAAAGAAGAAGGCAATGTCATTCTCTTTATCGATGAAATTCATACTATGGTCGGTGCGGGTAAAGGCGAAGGCTCTATGGATGCGGGTAACATGCTGAAACCAGCACTAGCTCGTGGTGAACTGCACTGTGTCGGCGCAACAACGCTCGATGAATACCGACAATATATAGAGAAAGACCCTGCGTTAGAGCGTCGATTCCAAAAAGTGATCGTGGATGAACCAACCGTTGAAGACACAGTTGCCATTCTTCGTGGTTTGAAAGAGCGTTATGAACTTCACCATCATGTAGAAATCACGGATCCTGCTATCGTAGCGGCAGCAACGTTATCTCACCGATACGTTTCAGATCGTCAGTTACCAGATAAGGCGATTGATCTCATTGATGAAGCGGCTTCGAGTATTCGAATGCAGATAGATTCAAAGCCCGAGTCATTGGATAAGTTAGAACGTAAAATCATTCAGTTGAAGATCGAACAACAAGCCCTGACGAATGAAAATGATGAGGCCAGTGAAAAACGCCTTCGTATTCTACAAAGTGAACTTTCTGAGAAAGAACGCGATTTCGCAGAGCTTGAAGAAGTTTGGAACGCTGAAAAAGCGGCGCTGTCTGGTACGCAACATATTAAATCAGAGCTAGAACAAGCTCGAATGGATATGGATTTTGCACGACGTGCTGGTGACCTTAACCGTATGTCTGAATTACAATATGGACGAATCCCAGAATTGGAGAAGCAGTTAGATCTCGCGACTCAAGCTGAAATGCAAGAAATGACCTTATTACGTAATAAGGTGACTGACGCTGAGATTGCCGATGTCCTTTCAAAGCAAACCGGCATCCCGGTTTCTAAAATGCTAGAAGCAGAAAAAGAGAAGCTTCTGAAAATGGAAGGTGTTTTGCATAAGCGGGTTATCGGTCAAGCGGAAGCGGTCGAAGTGGTATCGAATGCAATTCGACGTAGCCGAGCTGGTTTGTCTGATCCGAATAAGCCGATTGGTTCTTTCTTATTTCTTGGTCCAACAGGTGTCGGAAAAACGGAACTGTGCAAAACATTAGCGAACTTTATGTTCGATAGTGAAGATGCCATGGTGCGTATCGATATGTCTGAGTTTATGGAGAAGCACTCTGTTGCTCGATTAGTTGGCGCTCCCCCTGGTTATGTGGGTTATGAAGAAGGTGGGTACTTAACCGAAGCCGTTCGCCGAAAACCTTATTCTGTCATTCTGCTTGATGAGGTAGAGAAAGCTCACCCTGATGTTTTCAATATTCTATTGCAGGTTTTAGATGATGGACGATTAACGGACGGACAAGGTCGCACGGTCGATTTTAGAAATACCGTGGTAATCATGACATCGAACCTAGGTTCTACTCGTATTCAAGAGAACTTTAATACATTGGATTACCAAGGCATTAAAAATGAGGTTATGGAAGTTGTGGGTAAACATTTCCGACCTGAGTTTTTGAATCGAGTTGATGAAAGTGTCGTGTTCCATCCATTAGGCCAAGAGCACATCGAGTCGATTGCCGCTATTCAGCTTGATCATTTGAAAAAGCGAATGGAAGACAATGGGTATGAACTCGAAGTTTCAGAAAAAGCGCTCAAGCTAATATCTCAAGTTGGTTTTGATCCTGTATACGGTGCAAGGCCTCTTAAAAGAGCAATTCAACAAACTGTTGAGAACCCGTTAGCGAAAGCGATACTGGCTGGAAAAATAAATCCAGAGAAGAAAGTGCAGCTATTAGTGAATAACGACCGAATTATTGCTCACCAATAATCAAACTATGAATAATAGGTACGATTAGCCGAAATTAAGGCTTAATCGTACCTATTTTGAACGCTTTGTGTGAATAGTGTTCGAACGATCACCTGCGGCGGTTTTTTTTCGTTTTTGGTCTTGTGCAAAGGGCGATTCTCTCTATAATGCGCCTCCGTTGCCAGGGATAACCAAGCGGTTTGAACTAAGTAACGAGACGACATTAAGCATTTAAGATGCTTTGAAAAATTAGCTGGAAAAAGTGTTTGACACTGGAACCCAATTCGCTAGAATGGCCGTCCACTTAGAGAGGCTCCTTACTAAAAGGAACGCTTAATAAGTAAAGCTCTTTAACAATTTAAACCTATCAATCTGTGTGGGCACTCGTTGATGAATATCAAAATGTTTTATCTTCCCTTTTTATTAAGAGAAGTAAAACAGTTACTTCGGTAACAAACTTGATTTCAATGAACTGAGTGACCAATACAAAATTAAGTTTACTTAATTTTGGCACAGTCAATTCATTACCATTCTGTTGGAATGGTAATAGCTTTA
>NZ_MCUN01000005.1:0-220 GCF_002873455.1 Vibrio splendidus
AACCACATTACAGTTAAGCGCCATTTATTGCCTAAGGCAGTAAGAGCCGCGATTAACTAATGCGATACTAGCTCAGTTGGTAGAGCGCAACCTTGCCAAGGTTGAGGTCATCGGTTCGAACCCGATGTATCGCTCCAAATTCTCTCTCGTGCTTTGCACTGAAGAAGATGGTCAAGTCTCATTGTACTTAACAATGCATTCGGACGCGGGATGGAGCAGT
>NZ_MCUN01000005.1:294-49189 GCF_002873455.1 Vibrio splendidus
GTTGCCCAAGGCAGTAAGAGCAGCGATTAACTAATGCGATACTAGCTCAGTTGGTAGAGCGCAACCTTGCCAAGGTTGAGGTCATCGGTTCGAACCCGATGTATCGCTCCAGCTTTCTTCTAAAAAGCTATTAAGATTCTTTAAGCCACCGTGTTTTTCTTTAGATCACAGAGTTTAAAGGCGACCTTAAAGGTCACGCTCTTTCTTTAATGCTGCGAAGCATAATCCCCCCAAAAAGCAAATAATCCTCCATCATGGTGGATATTTTTTTGTCTTAAATTTTTCTTAGCAACTGGAATGCTAGTAAACATCAGGTCTCTGAAGCAGATACTTGAGGTTTTTCACATCTATAAACAGACTTATCCACAAAATGTTAGATGTGGATAACTTGGTTGATAAAGTTGTTTCAGACTTAATTCTTTACATATCCCAAAAAGATCTTTCTTGTTTTCAATATATTAGCTGAATTGCAATGATCGTAACTTATTGTTTTTTATGAATTTGAGTGTTTATCTCGAATTTGATAAAAGATCGTTAACTTGTTGTTTTTTGATCTTAATCATTTATCGGTACTGTGTTTAACTTTGTGAGAGTGTCGGAAGTTTACGAGAGTTCTGAATTTTTTCCACATTGCTAAAATTGAGAACAAGGTCAAACATTGTTCTCAAATTATGTGCAACGAGTTGTCTTATATATTGGACTGTCGGTGTGGGTCGACCTACCAATCGTTGATACCTAAAGGGCTAGGCGTCTCTTGGTAGTCCTTTCTCAACAATACGTATCAGTCTGTGCTTTTTGGTGAGGATTTTGCTGCTATTTTTTTGCACACAGCTATTTTTCTGCGTAGAGCTATCTTCTTGCACGCTGCTCGCGTTGGGTAACTGTTGTAGTTGTTTATTCAAAGCCCACTCAATATGCACATCCAACATATCGTTTTTGCCTTGATGAGATTCTAGTGTTTCAACAATGCGTTGTTGAAATGGCGCATTGCCCATCGCAACAAAGATATTGCGCAACCACTGGGTGTGGCCGATACGTCTTATTGCTGAGCCTTCCATTTTCTTTAGGAAGGTTGCTTCGTCCCAGCTTGAAAGTGAAACTAGATCGGCTTCTTGGAAATCTTCTCTACGATGAAAGTCTGTTTGATCTGTGAGTTCGGCATGACGATTCCACGGGCAAACTAACTGACAGTCATCACAACCATAAATACGGTTACCAATCGCCTCTCTATACTCTTCAGGAATCACACCATCGTATTCAATGGTTAAGTATGAGATACATTTGCGCGCATCAACGACGCCATCAGCAATAATGGCACCTGTTGGACAAGATGTGATACATGCGGTGCATTTGCCACACTCATCGACACTGGGTGCATCGACTGGAAGAGGGATGTTAACTAACAGCTCTCCTAGAAAGAACCAAGAGCCTGCGTCTTTATCAAGAATTAACGAATGTTTACCTGTCCAACCTAGCCCTGCTTTTTGAGCTAGTGGTCTTTCCAAAATAGGCGCTGAATCTACGAAAGGACGTGAATCTAAACCTTCGACCTCTTTTTCGATTCTTTGTCCCAGCTTTTTCAACTGGTTACGGAACAATTTGTGATAATCGCGGCCTAAAGAATAACGACTGATATAGCCTTGAGTAGTATCGCTTAGGTTAGAGGCAAACTGAGCTTCTGGTGGTAGGTAGTTCATTCGGGCGCTGATCACTCGAATGGTGCCTGGGTGAAGTTCATTAGGACGTGCACGCATCATCCCATGTCGAGCCATCCAATCCATTTCGCCGTGGTTGCCAGCATCTAGCCATGCTTGAAGAGGGGCTTCGTGTTCACTTAAATCAACATCGCAGATGCCAACTTTTTGAAAGCCTAGCTCTTTTCCCCAGATTTTAATTTTTTCAGCAAGATGGTCTAGATTCATGGCTTCATTCTTAATTCTTATTTTCTCTGTTTTACAATTAGAGATAAGGCTAATTAAAATTAGGTTCGGCAAAAATGGGGGCGGATCTTAACGGATCTTAGTGATATTGACCAGAACTGACGTGTTTTGATCAGTATTTTTCATAGAACTTACACTTGAGTGCTTGTCTACTAAAAGCATCACGGTTTACTATTCTTGTTCTTTTGATTTTTATATAGTCAACGATCGATTTTTAGAGAACGTATTCATGAGCACGAAACAATTTACTTTGAAAGATGAACAAGCAACGATTCAATTAGGAACGGAGCTTTCTAATCTTTGCTCACAGCAGACGACTATTTATCTGCATGGTGATCTTGGCGCAGGTAAAACGACTTTCAGTCGTGGTTTTGTAAAAGCACTTGGCCATCAAGGAAATGTAAAGAGCCCAACGTATACTCTAGTTGAACCTTATCAACTTGCCGATTGGCAGGTATATCACTTCGATCTTTATCGCTTAGCCGATCCTGAAGAGTTGGAGTTTATGGGGATTCGTGATTATTTTACTCCGGATGCTATCTGTTTGGTTGAATGGCCTGAGAAAGGTTATGGGATGCTACCAGAAGCAGATTTGGACATTGATATTCGTTACCAAGACGATCACCGTATTGTTTCTTTAACCGCTAATAGTGAATACGGACAGCGCTTACTTAGTCAGTTGGAGTTATGTTGATTTCTAGACGCCTTATTTCAGCAGTAGCCATGATGGCTGCTGTTTTTTCTATACTGTTTTCTTCACTTGTTTCAGCAAACTCACTGAAAAGTTTGAGGGTTTGGCCTTCTCCAGAAGAAACTCGTGTGGTTATCGACTTAAAATCAGAAGCGGACTTTAGCTATTTCACCTTGAGTAGCCCGAGCCGCTTGGTTGTCGACTTAAAAAACACCAACCTTGCAACTAAGTTACCGGTCGTGGTGAAAGATAGCCCCGTTCTATCTAAGATTCGTAAGAGTTCACCGCCAGACAAAAACACCTATCGCTTGGTTTTTGAGTTGAAGAAGTCCTCTACAGCGGAGTTGTTTAAACTCAGCCCGACTCCTGGTGGTCAGTACGGACATCGTCTGGTGATCGATCTGCCTCATGGTGCGGTAAGTAAGGGGACAACGACGTCGAAGCCGAGTAAACCAACGGTGAGCAAAAATATTAATCAGGTTAAACGTCAGAAAGACATTCTGATCGTGATCGATCCTGGTCACGGCGGTGAGGACCCAGGCTCTATTGGTCCAAGTCGTAAATATGAAAAGAATGCGACTCTGAGTATTTCTCGTAAGCTTGCTGCACAGTTGAATGCGGTTCCTGGGATCAAAACTCGCATGACCCGTAATGCCGACTACTTTGTAAACCTTAACCGACGTGTCGCAATTGCTCGTGAAAACGAAGCTCATCTGTTTATCTCTATTCACGCGGATGCTTTTACGACCCCTCAACCAAGAGGTGGTTCGGTGTTTGTGTTGAATACTCGACGCGCAAATACTGAGATCTCTCGATGGATCGAGAACAAAGAGAAGCAGTCTGAATTACTCGGTGGTAGCGGTGCGGCTTTCACTGGCAATATTGATGATAAGAACGTAAACCAAACTCTGCTTGATTTGCAGTTCAGCCACTCACAGAAAGAGGGCTATAAGCTTGCAACCACCATTCTGTCTGAGATGGGTAAGGTTGCTAAGCTCCATAACAGTAAACCAATCAATACCAGTTTGGCGGTATTACGTTCACCACAGATACCATCGGTCTTGGTCGAGACGGGCTTTATTTCGAATCCGACCGAAGAGAAGCTGCTTTTCCAACGTTCGCACCAAGATAAATTGGCACGAGCGGTGACCAAAGCGGTCGTTAAGTATTTGAAGGCTAACCCGCCTGAAGGGATTATCTTGTCTAACGCAACGTCGTCAACGGGTAGCGTGAGCCAACATAAAGTGTCTCGTGGTGAGTCTCTGTCTGTGATTGCGAGCAAATATGGCACCTCGACACAGACGTTGATGAAATTCAACAATCTGAAATCGAGCAGCCTAGCGATCGGCCAAGTGCTTAAGATCCCAAGCAGTGCTTCAGGGTCATCATCAAGCAGCGCAGTGAAAACCAAGACCATAACCCACACGGTTAAGTCTGGAGAGTACCTAGGCAAGATAGCCAGCCGTTACAAAGTACGGGTAGCTGATATCAAACGTGAGAACCGCTTGAAGTCTGAAACATTGAAAGTGGGTCAGAAGCTACGTATTACGGTTGAAGTGAAAGATGTCCCTCTGCGTAAACATAAAGTCGCAAGAGGTGATTATCTTGGCAAGATTGCGTCGAAATACGGCGTGAGTGTTAACAGTATTCGCCAAGCGAATAAGCTACGATCTGACAGCCTAGCGGTGGGGCAGGTGTTGATTATTCCGCACAAGTAAGCTTTTTAACGCAGACATGTTTCCATCAATGGCAGTAAGGTAGCTGTAAATATGACGATCAAAATACTGCCAGCTCGGTTAGCTAACCAAATCGCAGCGGGTGAAGTGGTAGAAAGACCAGCTTCTGTTGTGAAAGAGTTGGTTGAGAACAGTTTGGATTCGGGTGCTACACGTATCGATATCGATATCGAGAAAGGTGGCGCTAAGATGATCCGCGTTCGTGACAACGGTAAGGGCATCGTTAAAGATGAGCTTGCGTTGGCGCTGAGCCGTCATGCTACCTCTAAGATTCATACCCTTGATGACCTTGAGGCGATCGTCAGCCTTGGCTTCCGTGGTGAAGCGCTCGCGAGTATTAGCTCGGTTGCGCGCTTAACCATGACCTCACGCCCAGCCACTCAAGATCAAGCTTGGGCGGCACACAGTGAAGGGCGTGATATGCAGGTGAAACTGCAGCCTGCAGCACATCCCATTGGTACTTCGGTTGAGGTGTTGGATCTGTTCTTCAATACGCCAGCACGCCGCAAGTTCTTACGTACCGAGAAAACCGAATTCACGCATATCGATGAGCTGCTTAAACGCATCGCATTGAGCCGCTTTGATGTGACTATTAATCTTCGCCATAACGGGAAAATGATTCGTCAGTATCGCGCTGCCAAAACACAAGTTCAGGCAGAAAAACGCATCGCTGCGGTATGTGGCAATCCTTTTGTTCGTCATATGCTTAAGATCGAACTTGAGCATCAAGGCCTAAAACTTCATGGCTGGATCACCACGCCTGAAGGGGCAAGACAACAAAGCGATCTGCAATACTGCTATGTGAATGGTCGTATGATGCGTGACAAGCTGATCAATCATGCGATTCGTCAAAGCTACGAAACCAGCCTGCGCCCAGACCAATTTGCGACGTATGTGTTGTTCATTGAGCTAGACCCACATCAGGTAGACGTGAATGTTCACCCTGCCAAACACGAAGTGCGTTTCCATCAAGCCCGTCTTGTGCATGATTTCATTTACCAAGCACTGAGTGATGGACTAGCCCAAAGTAAACAAATTGATGCAGCACCAATCAAGCAGTCTGCGTTTCATCAATCAGAAGTGATCCATCATCAGCAAGGTAGCTCGAACTCTGGTACCGGTGAAGTTGCCAGTTTCTCTGAGCCTGAAAGCACAATGCCTAGCCGTTCGGATCAAACCCAAGTCTCTGATAGTGAGCGACATGCTATTGAGCAAACGCCAGCCTACCCGAGAAAAGCAGAGTCTGAGCGCGCTTATGATCAACCTCAACACAGCGTTAATGATGGTGGGCAACACTATAGCTCGACAGCCAACCGAGGTTCATCATCTAGCTGGGGCTCTTCAACCAACTTAGATTCGTCTACTAACATGAGTTCAGCTAACACAGGTTCGTCGGCTCGCGAAACCAGTTTTACCGGGTCTCCTCGCCAAGAGTGGATAGAGTCTCGACCTGAACCTAAAAAAGAAAAAGAGCAGCACCAACATCATGGTGAACCCGCACCCTCTAAGCGAGAAGTGAAAGCCTACAAAGAGCTTCTGAAAACGCCAGATTTTGATGATCAAGTTGTAGCTCCATCATCTCCTCAAGAGCATGTGGCACCAGTAGGAACCAGAGACAACATAGAAAATAGAGAAAATATAGGAAATATAGAAGCTAAGCCTGCTCAACAGAATCCTGTTCATTTAAAACCAAGAGCTCCTGTGACGGACTTAGGCAAAGCCGTCTCGGTAGTGGAACGCCAATATTTGGTAATGGGAAACAAAAACGGCAGCGTATTGGTGTCTCTAGCCAAAGCGGAATTGCTACGTGTGATTGGCCAACTTGATACTCGAGAAGGGGCGTTAAAAAGCCAACCGCTATTGGTGCCTTTATCGATTAAGCTTGGTAGTGAATTGGTCGATGTTGCTAAGGCGTTGAGCCAAACACTGGCGTTATTGGGGATTGAGCTTAAGGCGCGAAACAGTGAAGCGGTAATGGTGATGGGCGTGCCTTCTCCTTTGAGGCAGCAAAACTTACAAATTTTGATCCCAGATCTGTTATCTTACGCGGCTTCATTAAACGCTCAGATTGTCGATAATCACGCAGATACTGTTTTTCACGATATGTTGCCATCATTGGTCAACTGGATCGGGATTCAAACGGCACAAGTAAAAAGCGACTACACTTTATCTGAAGCGGTTCAACTAGTTGGGGAACTTGAACAGCTTTGGCATGGTCTACTTCCATTAGATGATCCAGAGTTTGTAAATCCTATCGACTTTTCAGCGACCATAGCCGCGTTTACGGTTTAACTTTTTCGCGATGGCATTTATCTTTGCAACTGAATGTATCGCGATACGAAGCCCTTTTTTATAAAGCGCTCTAACAGAGAAACAAATACAAAATATCATGACTGAAAAATTACCTTTAGCGTTGTTTTTAATGGGCCCTACGGCATCAGGAAAAACAGATTTAGCTATCCGCTTACGTCAGAAGTACCCAGTAGAAATCATCAGTGTCGACTCAGCATTGATCTACAAAGACATGGATATCGGCACCGCTAAACCGGATGCAGGAGAGCTCGCGCTCGCGCCCCATCGTTTGATTGATATTCTCGATCCAAGCGAAGCGTATTCTGCGGCAGATTTTCGTCGTGATGCGATTAATGAAATGAATAAGATTGTAGCGGAAGGAAAAATCCCGTTACTGGTTGGTGGCACAATGCTGTACTACAAGGCATTGTTGGAAGGCTTATCGCCATTACCGGCCGCGGATCAAGAGATTCGCAAGCAGATTGAAACGGAGTCTATTGAACAGGGTTGGCAGGCATTGCATGATCAATTAAGAGAGATAGATCCCGTATCCGCTGAAAGAATACACCCAAATGATCCACAAAGGCTTTCAAGGGCATTGGAAGTTTACCGAATTTCGGGTAAAACATTAACAGAGCTAACTCAAACGAAAGGCGATAGCCTGCCATTTCGTGTAAAACAATTTGCAATAGCTCCCAAGGAAAGGAAAGAGCTCCATCGCCGCATTGAACTTCGCTTTGAGAAGATGATAGAGGCGGGGTTTGAAGAAGAGATGAAGGCGTTATATGCCAGAGACGATCTTCACCCTGAACTGCCATCGATCCGATGCGTTGGTTATAGGCAGATGTGGGATTATTTAGATGGGAATTGCGATTTAGACGAAGCGGTTTTCCGTGGTGTCTGCGCAACCCGTCAATTGGCCAAGCGACAAATCACCTGGTTACGCAGTTGGGATGATTTAACTTGGTTGGATAGCGAAAACATTGAACAGGCGTTAGAAACTCTTTCAGATGCAATAGCATCTGATTAGTATTGCTGTGTATAATGTGATCGCTTTTGCGTGAATATACTCTGAAAAGGATCAGTTATTGAGGCTTTTAAAAATCACAGCCTTTCAATAACAACGGAGTTTTTTTATTCGTTTAGCTCAGATGCAAAGGCCGCACCTTTTTGTGCACCACTAGCTAAATAATTACAACAAAATATAAATAAGGAAAATAAAATGGCTAAGGGGCAATCGCTACAAGACCCATTCCTAAATGCACTCCGTCGTGAGCGCATTCCAGTCTCTATCTATCTTGTTAACGGCATCAAGCTGCAAGGTCAGATCGAGTCTTTCGATCAATTCGTGATCTTATTGAAGAACACAGTAAACCAAATGGTTTACAAGCATGCGATTTCTACTGTGGTTCCTGCTCGTGCAGTTAGTCACCACAGCGGCGAGCAACAGCGTGCGCCATCTGATCGTCCAGAGAAGACTGAAGATTAATCGTTCAATTGATACAGCTTGCGCTGTAATAAGGAGTTGGTTGCTTGTTTGACCGTTATGAATCCGGCGAGCGAGCCGTACTTGTTCATATCAACTTCACGCAAGAGGGAGAATGGGAAGACCTAAGCGAATGTGAAATGCTGGTCTCCTCAGCGGGGGTCGAAACGCTACAAGTGATTACTGGTAGCCGACAATCCCCACTCCCTAAATACTACGTTGGAGAAGGTAAAGCCCTAGAAATCGCACAAGCTGTTCAGCTGACCGGTGCTGAAATTGTGATTTTTAACCACTCCCTCTCTCCTGCCCAAGAGCGAAACCTCGAGCAATTGTGTAAATGTCGTGTGATTGATCGCACGGGTTTGATCTTAGATATCTTTGCACAACGTGCACGAACTCATGAAGGTAAGCTACAAGTTGAGCTCGCTCAGCTTCGTCATATCTCTACCCGATTGATTCGTGGTTGGACTCACCTTGAAAGGCAGAAAGGTGGTATTGGTCTTCGTGGTCCAGGTGAAACTCAACTGGAAACCGATCGACGTTTGTTGCGTGACCGTATAAAGGCAATACTGCGTCGTTTAGCTAAAGTGGCTAAGCAACGTGAACAAGGACGACGTGCTCGTAACCGAGCTGAAATCCCAACAATTTCTTTGGTTGGTTATACCAACGCAGGGAAATCAACACTTTTCAATCGAATCACTAGTGCAGGTGTTTATGCGGCAGACCAACTGTTTGCAACCCTAGACCCAACACTACGTAAGATTGAATTGGCAGATGTCGGGCCTGCAATTCTCGCAGATACCGTAGGTTTTATCCGTCATCTACCACACGACTTGGTCGCTGCGTTCAAGGCTACGTTACAAGAGACGCAGGAAGCTGACATTTTGTTACATGTTGTTGATGCCAGTGATGACCGTTTTCGTGAGAACATTCAGGCTGTTCATGAAGTATTAGAAGAAATCGATGCTCATGAAGTGCCAACCCTTGTAGTCATGAACAAAATTGACTGCATGGAAGACCAAAAACCTCGAATTGAAAGAGACGAAGAGGGCGCACCACGCGCTGTTTGGGTTTCTGCAATGGAAGGAGAAGGAATTGAGCTGCTGTTTGAAGCTCTAACTGAGCGTTTGGCGAGTCAAATGGTTCAATTCCGATTGTGTATTCCACATCAACATCAAGGCCGTATTCGCAGCTTATTCTTCGAGATGAAATGTATTCAACAGGAAGAGTATGATGAAAATGGTAACTTGTTGATAGATATCCGAATGCAACAAATAGATTGGTCTAAACTTGAAAAAAGAGAAGGGGCGCTCTTAGGTGACTTTATCGTTACCAAAGAGACTGCTACAGTATAACGTCATATCAAATGATGGAGCTTTCTAATGGCGTGGAATGAGCCTGGAAATAATAACAACGGCGATAATAACGGCCGCGATAATGACCCTTGGGGTAAGAACAATAATCGCGGCGGCCGAGATCAAGGACCGCCAGACTTAGACGAAGTGTTTAGTAAACTAAGTCAAAAGTTAGGTGGCAAGTTTGGTAAAAAAGGTGGCAACGGTAACGGTCCATCTATTGGTGGTGGCGGTGCGATTGGCTTTGGTGTCATTGCTGTCATTGCGATTGCTATCTGGTTCTTCGCCGGTTTCTACACCGTTGGCGAAGCAGAAAGAGCCGTTGTACTTCGACTGGGTCAATTCGACCGTATCGAAGAACCGGGTCTTAACTGGCACCCACGCTTCATCGATGAAATTAAAGATGAGCAACTGGTTAACGTTCAAGCTATTCGTTCTCTACGTGCTTCTGGCACCATGCTAACGAAAGATGAAAACGTTGTGACGGTTGAAATGGGCGTTCAATACCGTGTTTCTGACCCATACAAGTACTTGTATCGTGTAACGGATGCGGACGACAGCTTACGTCAAGCAACTGATTCTGCGCTTCGTGCGGTAATTGGTGACTCACTAATGGATAGTATCCTAACAAGTGGTCGTCAGCAGATTCGTCAAAGCACTCAAGAAACGTTGAACCGTATTATTGATAGCTACGACATGGGTATTCTGATTGTTGACGTGAACTTCCAGTCAGCACGTCCACCTGAGCAAGTGAAAGATGCATTTGATGATGCTATCGCGGCTCGAGAGGATGAAGAGCGTTTTGAACGTGAAGCTGAAGCTTACCGAAATGACATTCTTCCAAAAGCAACGGGTCGAGCTGAGCGTTTGAAGAAAGAAGCGGTGGGTTACTCAGAGCGCACAGTTAATGGTGCTCTAGGTCAAGTCGCTCAGTTCGAGAAGCTTTTACCTGAATACCAAGCTGCTCCTGAAGTAACACGTAACCGTATGTACCTTGATACAATGGAAAAAGTGTACTCAAGCACATCGAAAGTCCTGATTGATTCTGAATCAAGCGGTAACTTGCTATACCTACCAATTGACAAGCTAGGCGCACAAGGTGGTTCTCAGTCGGGCACTCGCCCTGCAAAAGCATCATCAACTTACGATCAAATTGAGTTAGAAACTCAAGCGGATCCAAAGTCTAGCACCCAAACTCGTTCAGACAGTTCACGTCAAGGGAGATACTAATAATGCGTAAATTAATGATCCCTGTATTAGTTGTGACGATTGCCCTTCTATTGATGTCACTATTTGTGATTCAAGAAGGCGAACGTGGCATGGTAATTCGTTTTGGTCGAGTTCTCGATGACAACGGCGTATCACGAATCTATGAACCAGGCTTGCACTTTAAACTGCCTATGTTTGATCGCGTAAAAGTACTTGATGCTCGTATTCAAACGATGGATGGTCGTTCTGACCGTTTCGTAACATCAGAGAAAAAAGACGTTCTAATTGATACCTACGCAAAATGGCGTATTGCTGATTTTGGACGTTTTTATCTGAGTACCGGCGGCGGCAATATCATGACGGCAGAAGCACTTCTTGAGCGTAAAGTGACAGATGTTCTTCGTTCTGAAATTGGTGCTCGTGAAATTAAGCAGATCGTGTCAGGCCCTCGTAATAAGGACATCCTGCCAGACTCTGCTGATAGCGAAGTCGTCACAACGGTAGCGGCTGCAGAAGCTCTAGAAGTTGATGGCGAACGCGATAAGATCATGGAAAACGTTTTGTCTGGAACGTCAGAAAGTGCGATGGCTGATTTAGGTGTTGAAGTTGTTGATTTCCGAATGAAGAAGATTAACCTTCCTGACGAAATCAGTGAATCTATCTACCGCCGTATGCGTGCAGAACGTGAATCGGTTGCTCGTAGACATCGTTCTCAAGGTCGTGAGAAAGCAGAAGTTATCCGTGCTCAAGCTGAGCTAGAAGTAGCAACAGTTCTTGCAGAAGCTGACCGTACAGCTCGAATCACTCGTGGTGATGCAGATGCAGAAGCAGCGAAGATCTACTCTGATGTGTACAGCAAAGATCCTGAGTTCTATGGCTTCATGCGTTCATTGCAAGCTTATGAGACATCATTTAGCGATAAGAGCGACATTCTAGTACTGGATCCGAAGACTGACTTCTTCCAATACATGAATCAAGCAAGCGGCGCTCCAGCAAAATAAGCTGATGCGTTAGCGGATGCTTAGCTCAATAAGCAAAATACGTTAAAACTTAAAAGGCTCCCATTATGGGAGCCTTTTTGTTTCTGCGACCTATCTAAGGACGAGACATGTTTTCGGGGGCGCTATAGGGACGCGACGGAAGGTACTTAACAGAATGGTACTTATATAAGCCTAGCGGTAGGTCATGAAGGCGATAACGACGCCGGCAACCACAAGGCAACCGCCAATTCGGCGCAGTTGCGTGTCTGGCTGTTGGCTTAATTGAGCAACCATGTTTCTCCAGCCATTGGGTGCAATCAAAGGCCCCAGCCCTTCAACGATAAGAACGAGCCCGATTGCGAGCCAGATAGAATTAGACATGTTGCTGCCTTTTGCCTGTAAAAAGATAATAATATCAGCATCTTTACGGATCTTCGCGGTGTCATTGCAAATTTGCTTGTCGTTAGCTTTAATCATTATGAACAAAAAATGACTGCAAGAAATGTGATTCGGTGCTAGAATCCATTTTTAATTAGCAACAGAAATTGGAAAGATGGGAAATAACGTAGTCGTTCTAGGCACCCAATGGGGTGATGAAGGTAAAGGTAAAATCGTTGACCTTTTAACTGAAGATGCAAAATACGTGGTTCGCTACCAAGGCGGTCACAATGCAGGTCACACACTTGTAATTGACGGTGAAAAAACCGTTCTTCACTTAATTCCATCAGGTATCCTACGCAATAACGTTAAATGTGTTATTGGTAACGGTGTAGTATTATCGCCTGACGCACTTCTTAAAGAAATGAAACCTCTTGAAGATCGCGGTATCCCAGTACGTGAGCGTCTTTTCATCTCTGAAGCTTGTCCTCTAATTCTTCCGTACCACATTGCAATCGACAACGCGCGTGAAATCGCTCGTGGCGCTAAAGCTATCGGTACAACGGGTCGTGGTATCGGTCCTGCTTACGAAGATAAAGTTGCTCGTCGCGGTCTACGCGTTGGTGACCTTTTCGATAAAGAAGCATTTGCTGAGAAGCTAAAAGAAGTTATGGAATTCCACAACTTCCAACTAGAGCACTTCTACAAAGCTGAAACAGTAAGCTACGAAGAAGTTCTTGAGCAAGCGATGAGCTACGCAGACATGTTAACTGCGATGGTTATCGACGTAACTGACGAACTAGACGCAGCACGTAAGCGCGGCGACAAGATCATGTTCGAAGGTGCTCAAGGTACGCTACTAGATATCGACCACGGTACTTACCCATACGTAACGTCTTCTAACACGACTGCTGGTGGTGTTGCTGCAGGTTCTGGTTTCGGTCCTCGTCACATCGGTTACATCCTTGGTATTACTAAGGCTTACTGTACTCGTGTTGGTTCAGGTCCATTTCCAACTGAGCTATACGATGGCCTTGAAAAACAAGACCCAGTTGGTAAGCACCTAGGCGATGTTGGTCACGAGTTTGGCGCAACGACTGGTCGTCTACGTCGTACTGGTTGGTTCGATGCTGTTGCTATGCGTCGTGCAATCCAAATCAACTCTCTATCTGGTATCTGTCTAACTAAACTAGACGTTCTAGATGGCCTAGAAGAACTAAAAATCTGTACTGGTTACAAGATGAAAGATGGTTCTATCCTAGAAGTTTCTCCAATGGCTGCTGAGTCATTCGAAGAAGCGACGCCAATCTACGAAACAATGCCTGGTTGGTCTGAAAACACATTTGGTGCTAAATCTATCGACGCGCTTCCACAAGCTGCTCTAGATTACATCAAGCGTATCGAAGACCTAACTGGTGTTCCAATTGATATCGTATCAACTGGCCCAGATCGTAACGAAACTATCATCAAGGTTCACCCATACGGCGCATAATGCCCGCTGAGTGATTACCAGGCACTAACCGTGCTGTGGTAATTAAAGTACTTTGTTACTTTGTTAATTGAAGTGCTCTGATAATGAAATAGTTTTCTAAAAGCCGACTTTATTAAGTCGGCTTTTTAATACCTGCAATTTAGCCACGCACTCTTTGATGGTGATCTTTTAAGCGTCATCAGGCAAAATATTGCCCATTAGCGGCAAGTTTTGTCTAAAGCCGTCAGGGTTATTGCCGATACAGATATCATGGAAAGTGAAGTTCACCCTGTTTTGTGCGTGTAGAAATCCTCTACGGCCCTCAATAGATAACTTTGGCGACAGATAATAGAGTGCAGGTATGAAGCTACGAATTGTAGCAGCTTCATTGATAATGGCGCTGAGCTCACCCTTGAGTCATGCAAATTTGACTGACGTGGGAGAGCCCGTTCCAATATATACAGAAGCTGAACTGATTAATTTAATCGAAAATAATCAACACCTAGAGCGAGTGAAAGCTGATAAGTGCCAGTTAGTTGAAGATATCGTTGCTCGTGCAACGCGTATTAGCTTGCCTTCTTATGAGTTTTTATACGGCGATATGTTGGCTTGGGGCGTGTGTGTTCCACAAGATGTCGAGCTTGGTATCTACTATATGGAAAACGCGGCGCATCAAGGTTTACCGGCTGCACTAGAGCAGCTAGGTCGTTATTATTCTCGTGGAACCTTGGTTCAACAAGACAAAGAACGCGCGATTCCGTACCTACGTGAAGCGGCCTCTATGGGTAACCTAAGCGCAAGCATTCACTTAGCGGAACTCTTACTTCGTGATTACGGTAGCCCGTTAGATTATGAAGATGCTTACCGCTGGTTATACAACTCGGTGACAGCAGATGATAGGCAACACAAACGTATTACTGTGCTTCGAAGCGGTTTAGAGCGAAGAATGCCGGACAATATTATTGCTCGAGCAAAACGTCGAGATGTGTTCTGGTAATGACGAATGTAAATTAAGGTTGATGATGAACGACTGCACTCGTTAATCATCTATCTTGATATAGAAAGATATCGATATAAAAATATCGTATTAAAAAGGCCTCGTAGGTAAATACCTATGAGGCCTTTTTTGATCTGAACGGTAAACCGTTATCTTACTCGGTGAAGTTATTGAACTACTTCACCAGATTCAATCACCGTCTTACGAACGACTTTAGTGAAATCGAGAGCTTCTTGGCGAATCTTGTCTTCATCGACGGTTAGCATGTCGCGGTCTTGCATGATGATCTTACCGTCAACGATGGTGTGGCGAACGTTACCAGAATTAGCTGAGTAAACTAATGCCGAGTATGGGTTGTAGACCGGGACCATGTTTGGCGCTTTCGTATCGATCACTATGATGTCGGCGAGTTTACCGGCCTCAAGAGAACCGATTTTATCTTCCATGTGCAGCGCTTTTGCTGCGCCCATTGTTGCCATGTCGATCACTTTGATCGGCGGCATTGCGGCACGATCTTTATTAACCAGCTTGTGAACTTTAGCGACTTGGTTGAATTCATCAATGGTGCTCAGTGTGTTACCAGACATTGGGCCATCAGTACCTAAACCAATACGAACGTTTTCGTCATACATCTTAAGCGCCGGTGACACGCCTTTTGCTGACTTGATGTTAGCACTCATGTTGTGAGCTACACCCATATCTGATTTTTTCACCAGTTCGATGTCATGATCGTCAACGAGGATCATGTGTGCTCCCACCAAGTTTTTGTTGAGTGCGCCAATGCTGTCCATGTATTGAACTGGTGATAGGCCATCTGAACGCTCGGCGATTTTCTCTTCTTCTCGGTGTGATTCTGCAAGGTGAATCATCACGGGTACATCGAGTTCTAAAGATAACTTAGAGATCTTCTGCAGAACCTCTGTGGTGTTGGTGTAAGGCGCGTGTGGTGCAAACGCGGGTGTGATACGCGGGTGGTCTTTGTATTCTTCAATGAAATTCAGCGCGTATTGGATGCCTTCTTCAGCATTAGCCGCATCAGCGACTGGGAACTTAATCACGGTTTCACCAAGAATGGCACGCATACCGATCTTATCGACGGTTTTCGCGACTTCATCTTCGAAGTAGTACATGTCGGCGTAAGTCGTGACACCGCCTTTTACCATTTCGACATTACCTAGGTTGGCACCAATGCGTACCATGTCTCGCGATACCAGCTTCTTCTCTAGAGGGAAGATATAACGGTGAAGACGGTCAGGCACATCATCGGCCAGCGAGCGGAAAACCGTCATCGATACGTGAGTATGAGTATTGATGAGACCCGGCATGACGATATCGCCATCCACGTCTAACACTTGTTTCGCTTGGTACTGCTTCTCTAGTGAAGCATCACCAACGGCAATGATTTTGTTGTCTTTTACGACAACAGTACCGCTCTCATAAACCGTTTTGTCTTGGTTCATGGTTAGAACCATCGCATCGGTAATCATCAAGTCAGCTTTTTCCATTGCTGAACTCGCAAATGGAAATAGAGCGAGGCTTGCCATTGTTGAAGCCAATAGGGTGCGTTTTAGTTTCATATCAATACTCAGAACAGGAGTTGGTAAAGTGTCGGGATAATAGTGTATTTCATTCATGGCGCAAACGTTTGTTTTATCGTTTGCTTGAAATTTTGATGATAGTCCGCCTCTATGAAGCGATGTTTCACAAAGTGAAGATATGTATCAATCTTAGGTTATTTTAGGCTTTTCCAAAGCATATCTGTAGCTTACCCCTAGCATCAGATATACTAGGGGTATATACATTCCTTGCTTAAGCAGGCCCGCCTATGTCAAAAAACACACCAATGTCAGAAAACACGACAGCGACAACCACTGTTGATCCTTTTGCCGACCGAGAGTCGAAAAATTACGAAAACCCAGTACCAAGCAGAGAGTTCATTATTTCGTTTCTAACAGACGCGAATATCCCAATGAACCGTAACGATCTATTCGAAGCTTTGGGTCTTGCTGGAGAGGAACAATATGAAGGGCTGCGTCGTCGTTTACGTGCAATGGAACGTGATGGACAGCTTATCTTTACCCGTCGTCAGTGCTACGCATTGCCTGAGAAGATGGAATTGATTAAAGGCTATGTGATTGGTCATAAAGACGGTCATGGTTGGGTTCGCCCAGATGGCAGTGTGGGTAAAGACAATGATATCGTGTTGCCGCATCACCAGATGAAAACCATCATGCACGGTGATTACGTATTGGTTCAGCCTACTGATAACAGTAAGCGTGGCCGTCGTGAAGGTCGTTTGGTTCGTGTTCTTGAAGAGCGCAAAACCCCACTGGTTGGTCGCTTCTTCCTAGAATATGGCCATTCTTACGTGGTTGCTGATGATTCGCGTATTAGTCACGACATCCAGATCCCTACCGAGCATAAAGGCGGTGCTCGAATGGGTAATGTGGTTGTGATTGAAATTACGGATCGTGGTGGTCGTTCTCGTAACATGATGGGTAAAGTGACCGAAGTTCTTGGTGAAAACATGGCTCCGGGTATGGAAACGCAGATCGCGATCCGTACTCACCAGATCCCACAAGAGTGGCCTGAAGCGGTAGATAAGCAAATCGTAAACCTCGGTGAGCATGTTCCTGAAGAAGCAAAAGAAGGCCGTATTGATCTACGCAAACTACCATTGGTTACCATTGATGGCGAAGATGCGCGTGACTTCGATGATGCGGTTTACTGTGAAGCGAAGAAAGGCGGAGGCTGGCGCCTGTGGGTAGCGATTGCTGACGTAAGTTATTACGTTCGCCCAGACACTGCGCTAGATAAAGAAGCGATTAACCGTGGTAACTCGGTATACTTCCCGTCACAAGTCGTGCCAATGCTGCCAGAAGTCCTTTCTAATGGCCTATGTTCATTGAACCCTCAAGTCGACCGTTTATGTATGGTGTGTGAGATGACTATCTCAGACAAAGGTAAACTGTCGGGTTACAAGCACTACGAAGCGGTAATGAACTCTCATGCCCGTCTGACTTACAACAAAGTTGGCGCTATCTTAGATGGCAATGAAGAACTTCGTGAGCGTTACGAGCCTGAAGTACCACATCTTGAAGAGCTTCATAAGATGTACAAGGTACTTAAGAAAACGCGTGATGAACGTGGTGCGATTGAGTTTGAAACGGTAGAAACTAAGTTTATCTTCAATGCGGATCGTAAGATTGACCGTATTGAACCTGTCATCCGTAACGATGCACACAAGATCATTGAAGAGTGTATGATTCTTGCGAATATCGCATCGGCGTCTTACGTAGAAAAAGCGAAAGAACCTGCATTGTACCGTGTTCACGATACTCCGGGAGAAGAGCGCTTAACTGGCTTTAAGAGTTTCCTTAGTGAGCTAGGTTTAACGCTGGAAGGTGGCCTGTCGCCATCACCAGTAGACTATGCACAATTGATGCAACAGATTAATGAGCGTGAAGATCGTGAGTTAATCCAAACCATGCTACTCCGCTCGATGAAGCAAGCGGTATATAACGCGGACAACGCGGGTCACTTTGGTTTAGCTCTTAAACGCTATGCTCACTTTACCTCGCCAATTCGTCGTTACCCAGATTTGCTACTGCACCGCGCGATTAAGTACCTTATTGCGAAAGAAGAAGGCCGTCAGAGTGAGCGTTGGACGCCAACTGGTGGTTACCACTACACTTTCGATGATATGGACTTCTACGGCGAGCAGTGTTCAATGACTGAGCGTCGTGCTGATGACGCAACGCGTGAAGTGAACGACTGGCTGAAGTGTGAGTACATGCAAGACCATGTCGGTGAAGTGATGGATGGCGTGATTGCCAACGTGACTGGCTTTGGTTTCTTTGTTCGTCTCACTGAACTGCACATTGATGGTCTGGTACATATTTCAGCGCTAGCGAATGATTACTACCAATTCGATGCTGTTGGTCAGCGTCTAGTTGGTGAAAGCTCAGGTAACATCTACCGCTTGGGTGATTCGGTTAAAGTGAAGGTTTCTGCGGTTAATCTAGAAACTCGCCAAATCGACTTTGATTTAGAAGACACCGATCGTCAGCCGCGTGGTAAAGGTAAAACCGCCAAGAAGCGTGCAGCTGAAGCGATGAAAAAGGCGAAAAGCAAGAAGCGTTCAGCGGTGAAGAGTAATAAGCCGGGTGTACCTGCGACGCCTTTAGTTGAACCGACTAAGCGACCAGACGGTAGCTCTGAAAGTTCAGCTAAGAAGAAGTCAGCGAATAAAACCGGTGCTGCGAAGGCGCGAGCTAAGAAAAAGCGTACCGCAAGTCGTAAGCCAAAGGCTGATAAGTCTTAAGCTTAATAAGGCGCTTTGCTAATTAGGTTTAGCACAGCGCTAGTTTAATGTGACATGACTTTAACGCGAAAAGACTTTAATGCGAGAGTATCAGGCGCAAGACGCATACTCTCGAAATAAACAACACAGGGATGGGGGCATCGGGTTTGATGTCATTCATCTCTGAGCAATAAGAGTAACCAGAGACAATGAGTAACGAATTTATTTACGGTATTCACGCGGTGAAAGCCGTACTAGAAAAAGATCCAGCGCGCTTTATTGAAGCGTACGTGCTTAAAGGTCGTCAAGACGATCGTCTTCTTCCATTACTGAATCAACTGCAGCAATTTGGTGTGTCGATTCAACAAATGGGCCGTAAGCCGCTTGATGAAAAAGCACAGGGTGCAAATCACCAAGGTCTTATTGCTAAGGTGAAGCCTGCTAAGCAGCTTAATGAAACTCACCTAGACGATATACTAGCGCAGCACGAACAGCCTCTGCTGTTGGTTCTAGATGGCGTAACAGACCCTCATAACCTAGGTGCTTGTCTACGTAACGCGGATGCTGCGGGTGTGGCGGCTGTTATCGTACCTAAAGATCGCTCTTCGCCGCTAACGGCAACCGTAAGTAAGGTTGCTTGTGGCGCAGCTGAAACCGTTCCTCTAGTACGCGTAACCAACCTAGCTCGTACAATGCGTGCACTGCAAGAGCAGGGTGTATGGTTCGTGGGTACCGCAGGTGAAGCGACGCATGATATCTATCAAGCGAAGCTAACGGGCCCGCTTGCTGTTGTGATGGGTGCAGAAGGTGATGGTATGCGTCGTTTAACGCGTGAAACCTGTGATGACCTGATTAAGATTCCAATGTCAGGCAGCGTGTCGAGCCTCAACGTTTCGGTAGCATCAGGCATCTGTCTGTTCGAAGCGGTACGTCAGCGCCTAGCTCAATAGCGTTAAGCTTACTAAAAAGGCAAAACGACTCTAAGTCTATGAATTTATTAACGCTCATCACTTGCTGGTGGGCGTTTCTTTTTAGGCTGTTATGACGGAATCGTTTGGTTTGTCAGATGGCTAGATGGCGAAAGAAAAACTGTTTCATTATTAGCCAAATACCGCTTGCCAATACCGGGTTCTTTCTATAATATTTGCCGTCCTTAAAACTCGGTCATTTTTCTTTAGTTCCTTGCTTCCCTTGGACGACCGAGCCTTTCGTGGAAGCTAATAATCCGTAAGGAGCAACCAAATGCGTCATTATGAAATCGTATTCATGGTTCACCCTGATCAAAGCGAGCAAGTTGCTGGCATGATCGAGCGTTACACTGGTTCAATCACTGAAGCTGGCGGTACTATCCACCGTCTAGAAGACTGGGGCCGCCGTCAAATGGCTTACCCAATCAACAAACTTCACAAAGCTCACTACGTTCTTATGAACGTTGAAGCTGGCCAAGAAGTGATGGACGAGCTAGAAACTGCTTTCCGTTTTAACGATGCAGTTCTACGTAACATGATCATGCGCACTAAAGGCGCTGTGACTGAGCAATCTATCATGCTTAAGCAAAAAGAAGAGCGTGCAGAGCGTGCTCCTCGTCGTGATGACCGTGAAGAACGTGCACCACGTCGTGAAGAAGAAGCTAAGCCAGAAGCTGCTGCTGAGTAATTCTTTTTTGGCCTTTTAGGTCATTAAATTTTATTCAACTCGTTTAGGTATTTTCACTACAAGCATTTGCTTACGCTTATTTATAAGCCTGTGTTAATACCGCATTATTAAATTTAGATCAGGAGATAGCCCATGGCTCGTTTCTTCCGTCGTCGTAAATTCTGCCGTTTTACTGCAGAAGGCGTACAAGAGATTGACTACAAAGACGTAGCAACTCTAAAAAACTACATCACTGAAGCTGGTAAAATTGTACCTAGCCGTATCACTGGTACAAGTGCTAAATACCAACGTCAGCTAGCTCGCGCTATCAAGCGTTCTCGTTACCTAGCTCTACTACCGTACACTGACAAGCATCAGTAATCGGTAATAGTTAACAATAGTTTAAGAGGACTAAGATAATGCAAGTTATTCTACTTGATAAAATCGGTAACCTAGGTGGCCTTGGCGACCAAGTAAACGTTAAATCTGGTTACGCTCGTAACTTCCTTATCCCACAGGGTAAAGTAGTTATGGCAACTAAAGACAACGTTGCTATGTTCGAAACTCGCCGTGCTGAACTAGAAGCTAAAGTTGCTGAGCAACTAGCTGCTGCAGAAGCTCGCGCAGAGACAGTTAACACTCTAGAAGGCGTTACAATCGCTTCTAAAGCTGGTGACGAAGGCAAACTATTCGGTTCTATCGGTACTCGTGACATCGCAGATGCTATTACAGCAGCTGGTGTTGCAGTAGTTAAGAGCGAAGTACGCCTACCTGAAGGCGCTCTACGTAACATCGGCGAATTCGAAGTAAGCATCCAACTTCACTCTGAAGTTTTTGCTACTGCGAAAATCGCTATCGTTGCAGCTGAGTAATTTCAGTACCAAGACGAATTCTTTCTTTTGAAAGTTTTAAACACCAGCTTCGGCTGGTGTTTTTTTATGTCTGAAATATAGGAAAACATAGCGAAGGGTTATGGTAAGTAAAAAGCTTACAGTGATCTAAAAGCTCTTATTGCTGAACAGTCTGTTCTCAAGGTTAGAAGTGGCCTTAAGATTAGAACTGCTCTTGAGATTAGAATAGTTCTTGAGATTAGAGCTGCTCTTGATACTAGAGTTGCTCCTGAGATTAGAACTGAAAGAGCAGGTTAATCGATAGCACAGAGTCTTCTTTGCTTAATCCGTGAGGCACTTTATCGTGGTATTGACGAGAGTGAGCAATCTTCAGTGCGATATTGTCAGTAATATCGTTGATCGCTTCTAATTCAGTATCAAATTTCAGGTTACTGTGGCCAGAGACTAACGTCACATCAGCCTTGAGCTGCAAATTCTTCAACACCTGCCATGATGTATTCACATTGCCACGGAAAATCGCCTCTTCAACAATCTCTGGGAAGATGATGTCATCGTCGTCCAATTCATCGAGATTAGGTTCTTGGTAACGAAAACCCGGTCCGACTTCGACTTCCAACACAAACTCTTCAGTGTTCGAGAACTGATAACCCAAACCACTAGAGATTGTGTAGTCTTTAAAGTAAGCACTGTATCGTGAATCGACACCTTTAAAGCTGCCGTAAAGGTAGGTTTTAGGGCTTAACTTGTAGTCACTCTGAGCCGAGTAAGTCGATTGCCTTTTATCTTCTTCACCGTCTTTGTAGAGGTTGTAGTATTTCCATTCACCACTGGTTCTATGACGGCCAGCCGTATACTCACCGTTTAGGCGGGCATTTAGCGATCTTGAATCAGAATTACCAGTATGCGACTGATACCCAAATTCGACTTCCGTCTTGAGTGGGTTCGGCAGTTCTGTGTCACTCGTATCACTTGGTGCGATATCCATATCTTTTTCAGGTGCCGGTGCAACAACGGTCGGCTCAACAGCGGGTTCTGCTACTACTATAGAGTCGAGGATTGCATCGACAGAGGCTGTAGCATCATCAGCTAAGGCCAACGGAGAGCTCAGAAGACCGGTGCTTAGAAGACCAGAGCTTAACAGACCAGTGCTCAGAGCCAATAATTTGGACACGCATACCTCTAGTTGTACAGTGAGTGAATGGCAGGATCGTAATGCTACCCTTGGTTAATTCCGTCAGCAATAGGTAAATTCTTCCTGAAGAATAAAACAAACGCTTAGGAACGGATTACAAATGAGTGTTCTTGGGTATAATGAACGATCATTATTAGTTATTGAGTGTAGTCATAGTGGATACCAAAAGTCAGAAATCAGCCAACGATCAGGTGGACGCCATCAAGGTCCCGCCACATTCATTAGAAGCTGAGCAATCTGTTATTGGCGGTTTGTTATTGGATAACGAACGCTGGGATACTGTTGCTGAAAAGGTTGTGGCCAAAGACTTTTATAGCCGTCCTCACCGCCTGATCTTTGAAGCGGTAAAGGATATCCTTGAAGAAAGTTCTCCTCTGGATTTGATTACACTCTCTGAACATTTAGAGCTTCGTGAGCAGCTAGAAGACGTAGGTGGCTTTGCTTACCTTGCCGACCTAGCGAAAAATACACCAAGTGCCGCTAACATTAATGCGTATGCGGATATCGTTGCACAGCGAGCACTGGTTCGTAGCCTGATCGGTGTGGCGAATGAGATCGCGGATTCTGGTTATGATCCTCAAGGTCGTACATCGGAAGAACTTGTTGATCTGGCTGAAAGTAAAGTCTTCGCGATTGCAGAAGGCCGAGCAAGTGAAAATGAAGGCCCACAAAACGTTGATAGTATTCTAGAGAAGACTCTGGAACGTATCGAAATCTTATATAAATCGCCACAAGATGGTGTTACTGGTGTCGATACTGGCTTTAACGACCTCAACAAGAAAACTGCAGGCTTGCAGGGTTCAGACTTAATCATTGTTGCTGCGCGTCCATCGATGGGTAAAACCACCTTTGCGATGAACTTGTGTGAAAACGCGGCGATGAAGCAAGATAAGCCAGTGTTAATCTTCTCTCTAGAGATGCCAGCTGAACAGCTGATGATGCGTATGTTAGCGTCACTTTCTCGTGTCGACCAAACCAAGATTCGTACCGGTCAATTAGACGATGAAGATTGGGCGCGTATTTCGTCGAGTATGGGTATTCTGATGGATAAGAAGAATATGTATATCGATGACAGCTCGGGGCTAACACCAACAGAGGTGCGTTCGCGTGCTCGACGTATTGCTCGTGAGCATGATGGTATCTCTATGATCATGATAGATTACCTTCAATTAATGCGTGTCCCTTCATTGTCGGAAAACCGTACCTTAGAGATCGCCGAAATTTCGCGTTCCCTAAAAGCGCTAGCAAAAGAGTTGAACGTACCGGTTGTGGCACTTTCTCAGCTTAACCGTTCCCTAGAGCAACGTGCTGATAAGCGCCCAGTTAACTCGGACTTGCGTGAATCAGGTTCGATCGAGCAAGATGCCGATTTGATCATGTTTATCTATCGTGATGAGGTTTATAACCCGGATAGTTCACTGAAAGGCATCGCAGAGATCATCCTTGGTAAGCAACGTAACGGCCCTATCGGTTCGGTTCGACTTACATTCCAAGGTCAACACTCCCGATTTGATAACTATGCAGGCCCTGCATTTGATGATGAGTAATCGCTAATGACTTACATGAAAGCAGCGACGGCAAGCATTGACTTAAACGCGCTCGAACATAATCTTCACCAAATAAAATCGAAGGCTCCTCAGTGTAAGGTCATGTCGGTTGTGAAAGCGAATGGCTACGGGCACGGTTTACTGCATATCGCCAAGCACTCTAAAAACTCAGATGCTTTTGGGGTGGCGCGGATTGAAGAAGCATTGCAGCTTCGAGCTGGTGGTATTGTTAAACCCATTTTGTTGCTAGAAGGGTTTTACTCTTCGGGTGATTTACCCATCTTGGTGACTAATAACATCCAAACCGTTGTGCACTGCGAAGAACAGCTGAGCGCACTAGAGACCGCTGATCTGGAAACACCTGTCGTGGTATGGGTTAAGGTCGACAGCGGTATGCATCGTTTAGGGGTGCGTCCTGAGCAGTATCAAGAGTTTGTTGAGCGTTTACATCACTGCCCTAACGTCGCTAAGCCTTTACGCTATATGAGCCACTTTGGCTGTGCTGACGAACTAGATAGAACAACGACCGCTGAACAGACAGAGCTTTTCTTATCTTTGACGGATGGATGTGAAGGAGAGCGTTCACTTGCTGCCTCTGCGGGTCTATTGGCTTGGCCTAATAGCCACCTTGATTGGGTTCGACCTGGAATCATCTCTTACGGTGTTTCGCCTTTTGCTGATAAATCAGCGCAAGAACTTGGCTTTAAGCCTGTGATGACCCTGACCTCACACCTGATTGCGGTTCGCGATGTGAAAGCGGGTGAGAGTGTGGGTTACGGCGCTAACTGGACTAGCGAACGTGATACCAAAGTGGGTGTTATCGCGATTGGCTATGGGGATGGTTATCCACGTACTGCCCCAAATGGTACCCCTGTGCTTGTGAATGGACGTAAAGCGCCGATTGCAGGCAGAGTGTCTATGGACATGCTAACGGTTGATCTTGGGCCTGATGCGACTGATAAAGTGGGTGATGAAGCGACGTTGTGGGGTAAAGGTTTATCTTCGGAAGAAGTTGCAGAACATATTGGTACCATTGCCTACGAACTCGTGACTAAATTAACGTCTCGCGTCGCGATGGAATACGTGAAATAAAGATGTTCAAACGAATACCTCTACGTTGGTTAAGGTCTCGACATTGGTTAATGTCTGCAGTAACGGTACTGAGTATCAGCGTTTCTTCTTCAGCATTGAGTGAAGAAAAAGATTCAGCTTTTGTGCCGTTTTATTTCAGTACGGAAACCATGGGAAATACCTTTGGGGTTGCTGGTGTCGCAAAAGGTGTTTGGCAACCTCAAGCTGCTCTTTTTGGTATGGCACTCTATTCTGATAAAGACAGCTATGTCGGATTTTTATCGGCGTTTAATTTCGCCTTGTCTGAAAATATTTTGTTCAGCACTCAGATGTACCAAGCGCGTTTCAATGAGAACCCTTATTACATTGGTTCTCAAGGCGACAACGATTCATCGATTGATGACAAAACGATTGCCGATGGCTTAGAGCAAAACTATCAGTTTGAATTCAAGTATTTGTTACCTTGGGGCAATGTTGCGGAACATGGCTTACTAGGTGCATTTCAGCCAATCAAAGATGTAAGCTTTGCTTCACCGGTCGAGTCGGGTGTTAGCTCGATCATTTTCACGCCTTTTTATACCGCTCGAGAACTGGAAGGTCTAAATAATACCGAAGAGGCGACAGGCTTTAACTTAGCGTTTGATTGGGATAACCGTGATAGCACACGTAACCCAACCACGGGCTCTCATACTAACCTTGAGTTCACCACCGGCGCAGAAAGTTGGTCTAATGATGATTTATGGTTGAAGTGGACGTTCCAAAATAGTCAGTACTTCGCATTAGGCCCTTTAGGTGACCTGTTCGACCAACAAGTTGTGGCACTCGATTTCTATACTGCTGATACACCAACCTGGGATAACTGCTCTGGGCAAGATTGTGCTCGTCCACCGGAAACTGAACAAGCTCGACTTGGTGGTTTATATCGCTTACGAGGTTATACCGGAGGTCGCTACCACGGGCGTTCTGCGGTTCATTACTCTGCTGAGTACCGAGTGATTCCTGACTGGCAACCGCTTGGTGATATCCCGCTGATTAACTACTACGATTTGCCTTGGTGGCAATGGGTCGCGTTTGCCGAAGTCGGGCGTGTTGCTGATGAGTATGATATCAAAACATTGCACACGGACATGAAATGGAGCTTAGGCGGCGCGGTTCGCTTCCAAGTGGAAGGCATTGTCGTTCGTGCTGAGTTAGCTCGAGGCGGCGATGAAGGGACGTTTAGGGTCATGATAAACCAGCCTTTCTAACCTGGGCTTATCAACGAGAATACCTCATATTTTAAAAGGGTGGTACATAACTGTGCCACCCTTTTTGTTGTCTATCATTATGTTTATTAAAGGTATTCTATAGGTGGCCACTTAAGGTTACTCACCTTGAATAGTGGCAATCACAGTGCGGTTTCCACCACAATCTCGGTGCTCACCTAAGTATATGCCCTGCCATGTTCCTAAAGCTAAACGACCATTGGTAATGGGTATTGTCACACTGGTGCCAAGTGTCGATGCTTTAATGTGGGCAGGCATGTCATAAATATACCTTGTTTCATGTAACATTGGTTTAGCTTTTGATTTATATAGGATTTTTTATCGTTACACTTTTTGCCGCTATATAAAACCATAAGTCTGCTAAAACCAAGTTTCCAACACTTTAAAATCAATGCCTTATGTTAATTAGTTTGAATGCAATCTATCGGTTTCATTTTCTCGATACGACAGAATCGCTTGGTGATCACAAATAATTGACTGGTTGCCTCAAATCGGTTTTGCCCCATTATCGTTTTCGCGTATAAGTACGAGTTTGGAGATAACCGACTTTTTAATAACCACTAGGAAGGTAAGGGAAGTCAAAAAAATATTATTGATTCACTTACTGTGAGGGTGCTCTACATCGAGTAATCTAATTTAGAACTAAAGCATCAGAACAAGTGAGATAACAATGCATGTAACTATTTGTGAAACTGAATTGAAAAATCTACAGGTTCGTTGGGTTGAGGGAGAGATCTATCCAAATTTAGTGTGTTTAATTAGTGAATTATACAGTAGAAAGTATGAGCTTGATCAGGTATATCGTGAGTTAAAGCAAAAACTGAATAGCGAACAAATTGGGTATTTTTTTGAGAGTTATCTTCTTACCGTGAATGAGTGGAATCCTGAAAATATGAAGCAAGCACGAGAAGATAAAAAAGAGCTTAGTCGTATAAATAAGAGAATAACTAAATTAAGTGCAGAACTGGCTTCTTTACTGGATGAACGGAGTCAGTTGAACAATAGTTCTCATTTTAGATGTAACTCGATAGTAAGAATCTCGGATCTCATTACACTCACCGCAAATGGGAACGGTAATTATTCAAGCTTTATTAAAGATGACATAACACGTTTAGGAAACTTTGATTACGATCGATATTGGCCTTCCATTTCTAATCTTGTTCGTACTCTTGGAGTGGATGCGGAAAATTTAGATGTCTTCCCCACAAATGATCTCACCGAAGCAGTAACAAAATATAATCGCTCATCACCTCTAGACTTCCTTAGGGCTTTTCTTGAGGAGATAGAAAGCATAAAGAGTGAGCCTATAAAAAACATGCCAAATGATTTTTCATTAACCGATTCCTCTCACGCTGTATTAGTAGATTGTGGATTGAGGTTAAATGGAACTTTCACTGAAAATTCCGTTAAAACAATGAGATTTAACAGTAAGTAGACAATATTTAGTCAGTCGTTTTTGTGAGTGCCTAATTTAACGCATCGGCATTTGGTGCGTACTGAACCAAGCCTTTTAGTTAGTGCGATTTTACTCATCGCACTAACTCCTCACAACTGACTTTGCCATACCTGTAGTTATTGGTTGCTTTCTAATTTAGCAGAAGCACTAGCTCATTTAGGTCTAAGGACGTACCTGCACGAACACTGCTAGCACGTCTCTGTCCCTTTCCAAGCTAAAGTCTTTGCTCTTAACGTTCACCATATCGGTATTTTGGTCCCAGTATCGTATTTCCCCGTGATATATTGAACGAATATCTATTAAATATTGGAGGCTTTAAATGCTATTGTTCTTCCTTTTATTGGCAATGTCGGTGGTCTTTTTCTTACTTGCCAAGAGAAAATTTGATGCCCAAAAACGCGCTGAGAAAGATCCTTTTGATATCAGTAAATTTGAGTCTAAAGAAAACTTTGATGAAGCAAATGGCATTGCTTTAAGAATTAAAACACAGAAGCAATTAGATGCTTTAGATGAAAAGATCATGAAGATCGAAGAGCAGTCAGCAAATGCAATGTCAGAGAAAAGGCAGCAATCTCTCGATAAAAAAGTAGAGACTTTGAAATTAGCATATAGCATAGCACACTCTTACCTGTCCTACTGGCAGTTTATTGTTGATCTGGAACTAGACACAACCTTGGATGAACTAAATCTATTGGGCAAGAAAATTTCAAATGAAGAAAAACTAACCTTGACTGAAAGGGAGGCTGTTAGGTCAGAGGCATGGTTTATAGTTAGCCCTGATGATGAGTTCGAAGCCTTAGATCATGACGACAAAGAGAGCTTGAAGTTTCTTACTAAATTAAGAAAAATCGTTGAGTCTGAAGGCTCGACTACAGATAAAGACAAAAAAATAAATGCTCTTGTTGATAAAAACAAAAATATTGCAGCCAACTGGTTTGACATCGAACATGAAATACCTACCTCTGAGCAACTGTGGAAAGCGTTAACAAATCAATAAGCTATCGTCATGCACTACGAGGGAAATAAATGAAAATCCTTGGTTTGGTTTCACTAGGAATCGTGGCATTTGTTTTACTTGTTCTCAATCATGAGTTTCTCCTACCTAGAGAGCAAGCAGGGACGGTAGATGGTTGGTTAGGTTTTTCTGGCGGTCTCTTTGGTGGCTATTTAGCGTTTATTTCGGCTTATTATATCTACCGAAAACAGCGCCACGATAACGTCAGACCTATTTTAGTCATCGAAAAAGCTAGTACGCTTAGTGGCAATATGCTTCACGTTATACATCGGGATCTTGATGTCGATGCAAGACCACAAGTAGGTACTAAACAAGTTTCGATATGCATTAGAAATATTGGGTTAGGGGCTGCGTTAGATATCGAATGTGATGACAGCAGCAAGTATAAGCTCTACTACTCCTTGCCTGATGGATATGGTTGTGAAGTTCAAGAAACATTCGTACTGACTGGTATTGCCGATAACAAAGATGAAGTTCGTGATCTACTAGTGGAACTTCCTTCCCTTGTAGAACATGCCTCACGAATTGTCGAGTTCACGCTTACATATAGAGGAGCTTATGGGCAAAAGTATACAGTCACTGCGCAAGTGTTAATTGAAAGCACAGAGCAAATAAGTAGTGAGTTTTGGGTTAGGACGATAAAACGAACTTAACAAAGAATACTGGAGCAGATCTCACTTTTGCCTAGGTTGGCGTTGTTGTATATGCCAGCAAATTCGTTACTCGCTAGTTTAACAGTTTGTCAAACACGTCTCTGTCCACTTTTGAGTTACGACATCAGTAGACCGACAATACCAACAGTTCGCCTGTATGATCTGATCGTGACTAATCAGCGGATGTGTAAGATCTAGTTTGAGTTACTACATTTATGTGAATAGCGGGGTAACATTATCCGCTATCCCCAAACTGGCTCTCAGCTCTTTGTTTTCTCTCATAAGCGTGGCATTTACCGAGGCATTATTAGCTAACTTCTCGTTCAATTCAGCTATTTCTTCCTCTTTTTCCTTACACTTATCTTCCGCTGCCTTTAGCTTTTCACGTAAGGTTTCTATTCTATCTTTCGCTTGTTCTGAGCTAGACTTACCCATCACACGTTTGTATAAATCAGGCATATCACGCTGAATTAACGCTCGGCTAACGCCAGCTTCTCGCGCAACAGAAGACATTGTGAGTTTCTTGTTCTTAGGGTCTTTAGGTTTGCCTTTCTCAATCGCTACGATAGCTAGGCGTACCTTTTTGTGATTGGGTGATTCATTTTTGCTGCTCATTCTCTAATCCCGCTTTATAGTCATCAATTAGGCTTTAAATTTCGTCCACTAGGTCAACTGGCACTCGCAATACTTTGGTGTCAGGTTTTGTCTTTGGTCGTCCAGCACCTTTACGAGCGCCACCTCGACCCTTTTTGAGTTTTACACCATCTATATCGTCAATTGACATCTGGTTTAACTGGCTTTTATTGGATTTTTTGTCATTTTCATCCTGTTTGAAAAGAGTTACATCATTCAAAGCAATTATGATGCTTGCTGAATTTGATTGTTGTTACTCAATTCATCTTTCATGACTGCAACATCATAGCCCAATACGGTGAGAACCTTTTCTGCTCGTGCTAAGCCTTTTTGAGCAGACTCTCTACCTGCATCACCAATATCATCTAGGTCAACAAGATCAAGTTGTTGAATTAACATGCCTTCCCAGTATTTGACGTTGCGTTTATCTATGATTCCGTGGTCGCATTCATCACAACCTCCTTCCATGCACCCATCATCGTCATTTGTACACCAACCGATGCCAGTAGAGCGAAGTGGCAGCTTCATTGCCCTCGCCATTTCCTTATGGCTTCCATAGACCTTGATGTTTTCCTCGTTTGACCTGAACTCTTTGATATTATCCGCCACTGACCCGCCTGTAATTGGATAATCTAGAGCGAAGAAGTCCGAAAATATTTCTTCTTCTACAAACAGCTTCTCACGCAGGAGTTCTTCAAATAACTCTTGGTCTAAATCATCATTCGCAGCATAAAGTACAGTCATCGTGATTGACCAGTGCTTAAAGTGCTCTTTCAGTGCTCGTAAATCACCAAGCTCACTGTGTATTACGTAGTTTGCAAAGGTGCGTCTTAGTTGGTGAGCAGCTAAGTGCCAATCAACGCCAGCCATTGCGCAGAGGCTTTTGAGACTAATTTTAGTAATAGTGTTGGGGGATGGTATGGCAATTGGATTGCCTTTTTGGTTTTGAACCTTGGCTAAAATCAGGTGATTATTAATCCCGCTTAGACGTATGACTTCCTTATGGTTGCCCTGACTTTTCGCTTCTTTTAAATCTGCTTCGAGCTTGTCTTGATAAGGCTTTGAATAAAGTTCTAGTGTCTTGATTGCCTCAATCGCTATTTTTGGTGCTATCCATTCCGCTTTGCCCGTATGTGTTTTATCTGAGCTAGATTGAATGTAGTAAAACGTTTCTTCATCTTTCGTTTCTGTGCGGTAGTTTTTACCACCTTTCCCACGCAGTGAACGCTTGATATTCAAGACCTCGTGGATACGCATTCCTGTGGTAAATAAAAGCCAGAAGATGCAGCTATTTCTGAGTAATAGTAAGGCGTCATTTAAATCATCAAGCTTTTCAAATCCATCAGAAATACTTTGCAGGTATAGGCGTCTTTGCGTGTCTCGCCCATTCTTATTCTTAACCGTTGGCTCAAAAGCGCTGAGCTTCTCTCGCAAGTTTAATAATTCCGTTGCTCGATCTAGGTAGCCCTTGGTGTAAATCGCCAGCGTTGATAGCACAGCTTCGGGGATTATAAGGGTTTTGCCTTCTCTTATTTTTCGGGGATCTCCTTCGCCAGTTATTCCTGATTGCTCATAAGCACTTGAGCTTATCCAAGGGTGCGCCTTAACCCAATCAAACATTCTCCCATGACGGTATAGCTCTTCCACTGATACATACCTATTTGCTTTTGAATATGGCTTTAGGGGCTGTAACTCGCCTTTACGTTTAATCATTAACCCATTTACGTGCTGAACATATTCTTGAGCCAGAAAGGCATCAAAATCTCGCTTAGAGCGAAGGGGATTGGACTCAACCCAAGTTAGAAATGACAGAATATTTATACTAAGCCGTTTCAGAGAGCTGCCCCTTAATCCCATTTGTCGTCTCGACCACATCACCCATTTCGCCAATGATTTAAGAGTATTGCTTTGGATTGAGCTGAACCTTATGAATCGATCAGAAGACCTTGCACTTTTAATGAAATCTTCAAGTGGCAACTCCCATACATCTTCTTCAAATCGAGCGTACACAACGAACTGACCATCTTCGAGGGTGGAGTAAGCAACAACGCCCATTAACGCTTCAATTTGTGCCTGTGTTGGGTTGTCACCCAACATTTCTAGCGTTGGACACTTTTGCTTTTCTAGCTCTTTTGCACTTAGCGCATTCTGGACATTAATCATTTTCCAACCCTCAACATGTCTAAGTTTTTCCAAAAAGGATGCGGTGTTGTTCTTGCTTTTTCTTTCATGATTTGAACTTGTGGAATCGCATTTAATTCAATGAATCGAGGCTCTATGTGCTCGTCAATTACTCTCAGAATGTCTTTGAGGTACTTCTTCCAGTTCTTGCGACCAAAGTTATCCCTGTTGCGAACAACTGCCCAGTAGAAGCTGTAGAGCTTCCAAAGGTCATCCAGCGTGATAACAAAGCTTTTACATCGGAAGCACCCCAAAAAATCAGCACATATTTTTCCATTCTTGGGCGCTCTATCGCCATACTTAGTATCTTTACACGTACCCACTGGCGTTTTTTCTTCTCCTTCACTCAAGATATTGACCACTCTAATTTCTGCGGCACGACCAAGATTTTTCTTTGCCTCTTCTGGCGCTCGCAGGTAAAGGTCTGTTGTGCTTTGGTGTTGATGTCTTGCGGCGTGTGCTGCCGCGACTAAGTCCTCACCTGATAGCTCGTAAATCCCATTAATAAAGGTCTTGCGGATGCGACTCGCGTTCACTGTGATTGGATTGCCATCTTCATCTATTAGGTTGTAGTCCTTAACCAATGATTTTATGTGGTGAAGAAGTATATTTGCTGTAAGTGAGGTGGTCGATCCAACGTTACTAGCACTTGTTGAGGTGTACGTGAGCAATAAATCCGTGTTTAGCTCTTCTCTGCTCGAAGCGTTGAGTTTAGTGATAGTTTCAATAAATAGCGCCACATCCAATTTAACCCCCTGAACAATGTCAATGTCTTCACTCTTACGTAAGTTGTGCAACTGAGTGGCATTACCTCGGCGTTTAAATAAGGTCAACAGCCGCCTGTTGGGCTTTAATGGGTGATCAGATAAGGAAGTCACTGACATTTCAAGGAGTGGGGTGGTATTAACCCCTGTCTGCATCGCAATCGCCAAAACCAATACTGTTAGTTCATATGCTGATAATGGAGCTTCTCTGTCTTTTTTAATGATAGGCTTAATGGCTCGTTTCAATGCAATAACGAGTTGTTTTTTCTCATGCGGAGCAAAAGGGCTTGCGCCGCCACCGCTACGTTGATTTGATTTTGGGTAGGGGTTAGGTTTAAAACAGCCTTCCACGTAATCAGGTGAGGCATCCCAATACCCTTTGGTTTTCATCGCATGTAAAAGAGATTTTGTATTGCTGTAGAAATTTTTTTGAGAGCGGTATGACAGATTACCTTCGCCACCTTTTTTCTTAAGCGTCTTTAAATGTGTATGAAAGTTATCCATTAGCTCTCGTGATATATCTGCTTGAGATAAATCATGTCCTTTATGCTGGCGATAAAGAGGTAGGTAGTCTGTTAGATAGTAAAACCCATTTGCTAAATAACCTCGAATAGTATTTTGAGAGCTGCCACTTGAAATAGCAGAGTCAAGTAATGCCTTAATCGTGTAATAGACACGATTGACTAAGTCATCAAACCCTTGACCATAAAAGGGTTCAAAGTCGATGTTCGCCCCGCTACCACCTTTCGCCCCCAAGGCTGGGAAATTAACCATTGCTCTGATTGGTCGAACAATCTCTAGGTTGCCAGCACCTTGAATTGTATCTTCCTTTACGTGCTGTAGTACGAACTTATCTAGGCTGACTTTGCGGGATTTTTTCTTGGGCATGATAATGTCTTTTGACTCTTGTAACGCCAATCATATTAGATGGCTCTGAATGTTGTTATAAGCTTCTTTAGTGTTTTTTATGCACATAAGCCTTGAACAGAAATCTCATTGATTTGGTCTTGATATTCCAGCGCCAAATCGTCCATCAAGTCATTCACGATTTCGAGGTATATCATGGTTGTAGTGATGCTTGAGTGTCCAAGCCTTCGCTGTAGATACATCAGCGGTTCAAACTTGCCTTGTTTACGATCTTGTAAGCCTTTTAGCGTGTGACACGCGTAGGTGTGGCGCAGCTTGTGAGGGTTCACTTTAAAATCCAACCCTAAGTCGTTCAGAGCTTTATTGAAGCCCGAACCCACTTTCCATTCTGTGTTGTCATTCGTGTTGAGGAATAACAAATCACTATGGAAAACAGGGTTCCCTTTTTTATTTGTGCCATGTGACATCACTTGTTCGTGGCGGATTGTTTGGGTGTAATTCCACAGGTCTTTCATAAGACGGTGAGGAATGTGTATAACACGCTCTTTTTCACCCTTCGTTCGGTTAATTTCAACTCTGTAGATGGCTCTACCTTCTACTGGGTTACGTATTAGATCCAAGGGAAACAGTAGTAATTCTTTCTTTCTAATTCCTGCCTGTAGACAGAGCCTTGTCATGAGTTTAACTACAGGGTTTTTAATGGCACTTAAAAGCTCTTGAACTTCCTCTTTTGAAAGAAATTTAGGCAGCTTTTTAGGCGTATTTAGCATGACATCAGGGCTTAGTACCTCACCAGCATCACTCTTGGTGTGGGCAAGGAAATCATGTTTGTTTTTGCTTGTTTTGATACTAATCAGAGAGTAAGGGAGTTCTGATACCCAACCTTGCCCAACCGCAAATTCATAGAAGCGCACGATGGTTCGTAGATGCTGATTCACAGAGCTACTCTTCATTCCATCATCGAGGCTAGCATCACGGTAGACAGCTAGAATCATCTCAGTAATGCCATCGTCACTCATATCAGTCCAATCCAACCCATTATCTTCGATGAAGGTAAAGTAACTCACTAGATGTGCAGCATAGGTCTTCCATGTTTCTCTGCTCTTAATTCTTCCACTTTTAATTAATAGAAATTCTAGAAACTGATGACCTTCTTCAAAGAGAGTGCCTGACAGAGTACCAATGTCTGCATTTGAGTGAGACCAAAGTAATAGAGGGAAGTTAGTATAAGGATAACCTTTGATCCTAAATTCTGATGTAGAACTAACTGAAACCATATAATGTGCCACCTTCAATAAATGATCGTTATGAGTTAACCATCATACTTTATTTGTTACAGTTAGTCCTCTATTTATCATATCATCATCGCCTTCATAGGTGTGTCTGTAATAGGGTGCTCGCTCAGGTACAAACTTATTAAAGTGTGATTCCATATCGGTACGGACGGTAGGATCAGCGTTCTCGTTTAGCGTGAGGCTAGCAGAGGTATGTTGGATAAAAAGATGTAATAAACCAACAGATAGAGAATTGATATCGTGTATCTGTTGTTCAATTTCATCAGTAATGAGATGGAATCCACGCTTTCGTGCATTTAGGTGTATAGTCTTCTGAGTCCACATACGCCATCCTTTATAATGTATTTGGAAAAAAAGTGGTTTAACGTTATCTTTTGAACTTGAATTTATCAGGTATCGCTCACATTTAATTATGTTAGAGCTAGAGTCTGTACCGATTCTTGTATCAGGAAATCGAATCCTGATTTATCTCAAGGTACAGCTCTTCATATGCGGCATAATACGTCGTGAAAAAAAATTACAAAGAATCTTTCAGTGGTGACGCGGTTTGGTCATCTCAGAAAAATATAAACTTTCGCCTAATCGGGGGTTCTATTCATCACCCAGGTGACGTTTAGAATAAAACCTACAGTAACATCGGGATAGATACCATGTTGAAAAATATCAACCCAACGCAAACACAAGCGTGGAAAGCTCTAACTGCACATTTTGAGTCTGCTCAAGATATGGACATGAAAGAGCTGTTTGCTCAAGATGCAAAGCGTTTCGAGAGCTTTTCTACTCGTTTCGGTTCTGACATCTTAGTGGATTACTCTAAGAACCTTATCGATGCTGAAACAATGCAGCACCTATTTGCTCTTGCGAACGAGACTGAAGTTAAGTCTGCAATTGAAGCAATGTTCGGCGGTGATGCAATCAACAAGACTGAAGGTCGTTCAGTACTTCACACTGCTCTACGTAACCGCAGCGACAAGCCAGTAATGGTTGATGGCAAAGACGTAATGCCAGCAGTGAACGCAGTACTAGCGAAAATGGAACTTTTCACGCACCGCATCGTTTCTGGTGAGTGGAAAGGTTACACAGGTAAAGAGATCACTGATGTAGTTAACATCGGTATCGGCGGTTCGGACCTTGGTCCATACATGGTGACTGAAGCACTTACGCCATACAAAACTCGCCTGAACATGCACTTTGTTTCTAACGTAGATGGCACTCACATTGTTGAGACACTTAAGCCTCTTAACCCAGAGACAACGTTGTTCCTAGTGGCATCTAAGACATTTACTACTCAAGAAACAATGACGAATGCACACTCTGCTCGTGATTGGTTCCTGGCTGAAGCGGGTGATGACGCACACGTCGCTAAGCACTTCGCAGCGCTATCAACTAACGCAACTTCAGTTGCTGAGTTTGGTATTGATACTGACAACATGTTCGAATTCTGGGACTGGGTTGGTGGTCGTTACTCACTATGGTCTGCAATCGGCCTTTCTATCTCTCTTTCTATCGGCTTCGATAACTTCGCTGAGCTACTAGATGGCGCACACGAGATGGATAACCACTTTGCTTCAACGGAATTTGAAAGCAACATTCCAGTGATCCTTGCGCTTATTGGTGTTTGGTACAACAACTTCCATGGCGCTGAGTCAGAAGCGATTCTACCTTACGATCAATACATGCACCGTTTTGCTGCTTACTTCCAGCAAGGTAACATGGAATCAAATGGTAAGTTCGTTGACCGTGAAGGCAACCCAGTAGAATACCAAACAGGTCCTATCATCTGGGGTGAACCTGGTACTAACGGCCAACACGCTTTCTACCAACTGATTCACCAAGGCACTAAGCTGATCCCATCAGACTTTATTGCTCCTGCTATCAGCCACAACCCAGCATCTGATCACCACCAGAAGCTAATGTCTAACTTCTTTGCTCAAACTGAAGCTCTAGCATTCGGTAAGACAAAAGAGACAGTAGAAGCTGAATTCCTAGTGGCTGGCAAAACAGCTGAAGAAGTGGCTGAGCTTGTACCTTTCAAAGTATTTGAAGGTAACCGTCCAACGAACTCAATTCTTGTTAAGCAAATCAACCCTCGCTCTTTAGGTAACCTAATCGCGATGTACGAGCACAAGATCTTTGTTCAAGGCGTTATCTGGAACATCTTCAGCTTCGACCAATGGGGTGTAGAACTTGGTAAGCAACTAGCAAACCAAATTCTTCCTGAGCTTGCTGACGATGCTCAAGTAACCTCTCACGACAGCTCAACTAACGGTCTAATCAACGCATTTAAAGCGCTGAAAGCTTAAGACTGTTTAAGTAACACCAAGTAATAACTGTAAACGCCAACCTTTCGGTTGGCGTTTTTTATGTCCGTTGATTTTATGGCAATAAAAAAGGCTGACGTATGTACGTCAGCCTTTCATTTTTTATTTACTCGATTGTCTCTATTCGAAACAGATCTCGATGAAGGCGTTACCCCACTGAGATGTGAAAGGCATGATGATAATAGCACCTTCACATTTATGACGAATGGTGTGGCCTTTTCCTGAAACAACGATTGGCGTTGCCATGTCGAAATCAAAGCCGCTTTCTGCAAGAATACGTTTTGCTCCACCAGTCACCATGTTAGTGATTTCACCCACCATATCAGTCACTTCTTCGTTCAAGCCATTTGGTCGTTCACCCAACATGTTTTCCATGATTTCTAGGGCAAGACCTTCATCAAAAGTGATCGACATTGAGCCGCGAGATTGTGTGCCAACCATACCAATTAGGCCGGATACATCACCACGAGCGATCTCATCTTTCTTAACTCTTGGTTTTTGTGGCTTTAATTCTAGAGAAGCCATCGTTTTTAATACGTTCATCAAAGAAGCTAAAAACGGGTTTACAAATTCAGCGCGCATAATGTTCTTCTATAATCTTATTCTTTCATATCGGAGGAGCAAGTTTGGCAAATGCCATGCGACTCAATGACTTGATTAGTCAATTTAAAGCCATGCTTCTCAGCGTTACTAGCGAGTAGAGTGACAAGCGCATCGTCTTGTAATTCTACCACAGTGCCACATTTATCGCAGATCAGTAGTTGGGAGAAATGTTTATTGGCATTGCAAGAACAGCAGCATATAAAGCTATTGGTTGATTCAACTCGGTGAATGAAACCTTGTTCCAACAAGAAATCCAAAGCGCGATATACTGTCGGAGGCTTGGCTTGTGGTTCACTGACTTTCAATTGCTCTAACAATTCATAAGCACTAGAGGCTTTTTTATTAGAGAAAATGAGCTCAAACACTCGCTTTCTCTGAGGTGTTAATCTAACGCCTCGAGATCCGCATATCCCTTCAACTTGCTCTATTAATGTGTGGTCCAAATTTTTCACCATTCAATCGGACATCCCTATTCAAACCCTATTTCTAGGTTACTACGTTTTGGGAGCCAATGATTTCTATTAAAGTCAGGTACAGAGCGTATTGTGACCCACGACTTTGAATAAGACAAGGTAACTCAAAATGACAGTGTGACTCAAGGCATAACTGATTAATGAGGCTGAATTAGAGATCTGGTGAATATGTTTATAAAAAAATGTGCAATAAGTTGCTTTTATAAAAAGTTTTAAATCGACATTAGCTTGTCATCAACCAAAAAGGGTTTAGCGTTACTTGGCGCGGGAGCTGCTTTGGTAGCTGGCCACCCTGAACTTATCACCGCTAGCGTATCGGCAGACGGTGTTCAATTCGATGGCATTATTGGCACAAGTGCTCCAATAGTATTTGGCCTATGGGAAACCCTACGCAATGAGTTCAAGTAAATGGCAGAGTACCAAACATTAATAATAGCCATTGTTAGTGCTTTATCTAGTGGGGTTGGGGTAGGCATTACACTAAAAACTGATGTTAAGTGGTTGCGCTTAATGATGGAAAAGATGGATGGGCGTATTACAAGGCTCGAAAGTGGTAAAGGAGCATGAAAAAGACAGCCTTATGGCTGTCTTTTCAGTTATTCTTTAATCAAGTCTACGACAGCATTGACGCAATAGATTAGGCCCTTGACAAAGAAACTCGGTCTTAACTTGAAAATAGTAAAGCCCGTATCGAACACCTCACGCAGTAAAGCTTTGGTGCTTTTGGACAACATAATTACACCTTTATAGTTGTGTTAATTTTATTGCCAAGCCTGTATCCACGATCTATAGTCTCGGTGTCAGATATTGAGATTTAGATATCTAGTAGTCACTTTTTGAGTAATTGGCGTTACTCTAGACTTGGCTTCGAATTCGAACCCTGCCTTTTGGTGGGGTTCTTCGTTTCTGCTTAAATAAACAACATCGCCTGTATAACTCTCCTTTGTATATTGTGAATAAAAAAAACACTATATAGTGTGCTTCCCCGTATTACGGATTACAAGATAGTGCTACAACTGATATTTTTCAAGGTAAAGAAATGGGAGTACTTGTGGATAAGTGGTTAATTGAAATAAAACTGTAAGTGACTACTTACTGACGGTCATATGGGCGGCTTGATTGTACGAAAACAGTTCTTTAATGATGCTTTATTTTTGCACGTCTATAAAAAATAATCCCTTGACCTTTAATCAAAATCCATAACCTTATTATTTAGTTGGTATTGCATTTAAGTGGCTAAATTTTGGGAGTTTTTATGGTGAATCAGCGTGAATACATTACGGTGCGATAAAGTTGAAAGCCCTATTGCCCGTAAATATTGAAGATAATTTAGAGAGTGCCTTAAGCAGCCATGAAATAGTGAGCTTTTAAGTTCGCCCACTAGATCCCACTAAAAGGTCTACAACAAAAACTTTGCTATCTACTAAGACCTAGCTTCTGTACGCCAAATTACACTTAAGGTTGTGTCTTTTTATGTAAGTTTTGCGGAAACAGCTGTGTATAAACTTGCCACAAAATGTTCAAGTTTCGGTGCTCAGTTACTTGGGCTACTTCTTCAATCGAATAGCCCTTCTCAAATAATCGACTTGCTCCCTCTTTTTGTAATTCGTGATACCTCAAATCCTCGATACCCAATTCATTTATTACTCGCTGAAAAGCTGCACTAACACTACGTGAGTTGTAAGGGAAAATAAGTTCGTCTTTGTTCCTGAATGTTTTCGATTCCCTGTGTATAATCGCCCAATTATTTTTGACTACAATGTCCACTGTGAAGCGTGATTCACCGCTTTGAAGTGTTCTTTTTTTAATGCTAAACGATGCCTTCGTTCTACCCCATCAATACGTACTATATGCGTACTGAACGGGTGAGTTTGCGGCAGAACTAGCGAGTTTCTGTATATATATGCAGTGTATAGATTTTGAGTAACGCTTTATGAAACCTGACAATACCAGTAAATACGCGGCTAACCGCTTATCCGTTGCACCCATGTTGGATTGGACTGACCGCCACTGTCGTTACTTTCACCGTTTGCTTTCTCAGCAGACGCTTCTGTACACGGAAATGATAACAACAGGTGCGATCTTACATGGTAAGGGCGACTTTCTAGAATATAACGAGCAAGAACATCCTCTTGCACTTCAACTCGGTGGTTCAAACCCAGTTGATTTGGCGGCGTGTGCCAAGCTTGCTGGTGAGCGTGGCTATGATGAAATCAACCTTAATGTCGGTTGCCCTTCCGACCGAGTTCAGAATGGTCGCTTTGGTGCTTGCCTGATGGCTGAGCCTGAGCTGGTGGCAGATTGTGTGTCGGCGATGAAAGAGGTTACTGATATTCCAATTACCGTGAAAACGCGTATTGGTATCGACGACCAAGACTCTTATGAGTTCTTAACTAAGTTTGTTTCGACGGTTTCTGAAAAAGGCGGCTGTGAGCAATTTACTATTCACGCGCGTAAAGCATGGTTGAGTGGCCTTAGCCCGAAAGAGAACCGAGAGATTCCACCGCTAGATTACGATCGTGCATACCAAATCAAGAAAGATTTCTCTGATCTTGTTATTGCCGTGAATGGTGGCGTTACTACTCTTGAGCAAACTAAAGAGCACTTGCAACACCTTGATGGTGTGATGATCGGTCGTGAGGCTTACCATAGTCCGTTTATCTTGGCTGAAGTTGATCAACAGATTTTTGGTTTGGATACGCCAATTAAGAAGCGCTCACAAGTAGTTGAAGAGATGTATCCGTACATCGAACGTGAACTTTCAAATGGTGCAAGCTTAGGACACATCTCTCGTCATATGCTTGGTTTGTTCCAAAGCATGCCGGGCGCAAGACAGTGGCGTCGCTACATCAGTGAAAACGCACATAAGAAAGGTGCAGGTATCGAAGTGATGCAGACAGCATTGGCTAAGATTCCTAAAGAGCTAAACGTATAACCTCCTTCGAGGTTAAAAGTTCGAGCTTAAAAGCCAAAGCTAAAAACCCAAGCTTAAAAACCTAAGCTTAAAATCTTAAGGCTAAATTCGCCACTAGAGGCTAAATTTGCCATTGATAGTTTCTTTAAAAGCCACGCATTTAGATGTGTGGCTTTTTATTTGCCTGATAAGTAAGGGTTTTATTGTTTTTACTAACTTGGTATGGAAGCTGCAATGTTAGAAAGTAGGAAAGATAGGTCATTAACTCATTAGGGAGACCATTATGTTTGAATTAATCTTTGTTCTTATTTTCGTCGCAACTCTACTTGTCACAGGTATCACGTTTATGACGGTATTGGCTGCAACCGGAATCGCGTTAGCAGTCATGTTGGTCTTAGGTATGATGGGCGTCGTGTTTAAGTTGCTGCCTTGGTTAATCGTGATTGCATTGGGTATCTGGTTTTTCAAAAACTTTGTACACAGTTCTAACCAAAGACGTTACTAAGGTCATGGTGTCGTCAAATCTTTGATCGTCAGCGGTTTATCGTTTTAGAATTTAAGATGTGTGATAGAATTTTCCCCAATAATCTATGAATGTGCATACAATTAGCACAACGATATGGAATTGGAGCTACCTCAAATGAATAAAATGCCATTAATTGCTTTAGTGGGAATGCTATCTTTAAGTTCGGCAGTGTCTGCTGAAGAAGAGTTTTCTTACACGGCTAAAGTCGGTGCAGATATGTGGTGGGGAAGTACAAAGCTAAACGAAGTTAGACAAGATGATGACTCTAACTCTCCTTCGTTGTATTTCGCATTTGAGCATAATGCCCCAATGCTACCAAACGCTAGTTTTCGCTATACTTCTGTCGATGCAGATTCATTGGCCTTCGATAAGTACGATTACACCTTCTACTACACGTTGTTAGATCACAAGCTGATGAACTTCGATGCGGGTGTGACGTTTACTCAGTATTCAAACTCGAATTACATCGAGCCGAAAACGGGTGGCGCTCAAACAAGCTTTGATGAATTCACTTGGAGCTTCTACGGTAACGCAGAGATCAACGTTCCTGAGACCAATTTCGATATCATCGGTACGATGGAGTTCGGTGATAGCAGTGGTATTAAGAGCACGGATTTGATGGCAGGTGTTCAGTACCGAATTCCTGTAGCAGAAACTGAAGTGGCACTGCGTGGTGGTTACCGCGTGATCGACCTTGATTCGGAAGAGTTCTTCTCTTCAGAGGTTGGCAAAGAGTTTGTCATGGTTGATGGCTGGTTTGCTGGCGCTGAAGTGCGCTTCTAGGCCATATAAAGCAAATTTAGAACGAATTTTGAGAACGCCACTTTATTAAGTGGCGTTTTTTTATATCTATTGGTTATACCCAAGTGGCTTCAAGATGCTGGATTCAGAGCGTTGTCATTGAGCCCCTAATTACCGAAAGTAAGTAAGGAAAACGACGCAGCGTAATAGCTGGCTCTTTCCAAGTTGTTTGACGCAGCAATCGGTTCAATGACACGCTCCCAAAGGGCGAGTTGTCTTGGCTTGTATACTTTGTTGTCGATTCTTGATTTAGGCCCACTAGACTTTTAAATCGTCGCCGCGTCTACAAACCAAGTCATTCTCGCTGAACCAAGCATCTTGAGGTTACTTGGGTATATATCTTTCTGGAATTAGTTAGCACATTCATCACTTTCGACCATCCTTTATACAGAGAGCTAATTAGCGTCTATTCTTATAAGGTCTATGTTGTGAGGTCAAAGCAAGGGATGGAATATGACACTCAATGAATTACGAAATTTATATAGAGAAAATCTGTTAGTTGAAGCGATCATAGAGCCCTCAATTCAAGAAGGGTCTTGGGTTGTGGAGTTTCGCCATATGGGAGGTGGCTTTGTTCTGCTTACTGATGTTCATGGTGAAGAGTGCCATTACGCGGATTTAGACCTAGCATCTAAATCGGCAATGGCGGTTGGCTTTCAGCAAGTGCGTATTGAAAATCAGTAAGTCAATTTACGTTTCAATCGGTTTTTACTTCCAAAAAGTTATAAAACATACTTTTCTATTCTTTCTTGTTATTAAAAGGAGTGGTTAATCTATCGTCACGCAATGATTAGGGATGTCGTGACCATGTCTTTAAATAAGAAAGAGTCTTCACAAAATAATAATGCACAGTCTGGGGCTAATGAACTACCTGGGCTAGCAGCACCACTTAATGACCAACAATTGGGTCATCTTCAACACACTGTTTCTGAGTTATCTTCACAACAACTGGCATGGGTCAGTGGTTACCTTTGGGGAGTGAGCCAAGCTCAGCCTGTCGGTGCAGCTGCGCCAATCGCTCAAGCGGCTGCTGCAGTAGCGGCTAAACCAGCGGGTAAGCTCAGTATTATCTTCGCATCTCAAACAGGTAATGCTAAAGGTGTCGCTGAATCGCTTGAGGCAGAAGCTAAAGCCTTAGGTATTGCTGTCGAGCTTTTCGATGCAAGTGATTATAAAGGGAAGAACCTAGCCAAAGAGACACACGTCATTTTTGTCGCTTCAACCAATGGTGAGGGCGAAGCCCCTGATAACGCTATTGAGTTGCATGAATTCCTACAATCGAAGAAAGCGCCAAAATTATCAAACCTACAATACGGTGTGATTGGTTTAGGTGACTCAAGCTATGAGTTCTTCTGCCAAACGGCTAAAGACTTCGATAACTTCCTCGCTAAGCTTGGTGCTAAATCGTTTGTTGATCGTCTTGATTGTGATGTTGATTACGAAGAATCAGCAACGGAATGGCGCGCTAAAGCATTAGAGCAAGTAAAAGAGACGCTATCGACAGGTACTGAAGCCGATGTGGTTCAATTACCAGTAGGTCAAGCGGCCGCCGGTCATTCGCAATACACGAAACAAAATCCATACACAGCAACATTGCTGACTAGTCAAAAGATCACCGGTCGTGATTCGGGCAAAGATGTTCGTCATATCGAGATTGATCTTGATGAGTCGGGTATTACTTACCAACCGGGTGATGCGCTAGGTGTATGGTTTGAAAACAGTTCAGAACTCGCTAATCAGATCCTTTCTAAGGTTGGGTTATCTGGTATCGAAAGTGTTGATGTCGATGGTGACAACTTATCTGTCCACAGCGCACTCGTCAGTAAATTCGAGATTACATCTTCAAACCCTCAACTTGTGACTAAGTTTGCTGAGCTATCGGGCAGTAAGAAGTTAATCAAGCTGGTGGAAGATAAAGACAAGCTTCGTGAATACGCGGGTAATACTCAAGTTGTTGATGTTTTAGCTGAGAAGAAAACTAAGCTATCGGCTGATGAATTGATTGGTCTACTACGTAAGCTGACCCCACGCCTCTATTCTATTGCATCAAGCCAAGCTGAAGTGGATGAAGAAGTTCACTTGACGGTTGGTTTGGTTGAATACCAAAAAGGCGATGAATCTCGTTTAGGCGGAGCTTCTAGCTTCTTAGCTCAACGTCTTGAAGAAGGTGGTGAAGTGAAGGTGTTTGTTGAGAACAACAATAACTTCAAACTACCACAAGACGACAATACACCAATCATCATGGTCGGCCCGGGTACCGGTATCGCACCGTTCCGCAGTTTTGTTCAAGAGCGTGAAAACAATGATGCTGAAGGCAAAAGCTGGCTCTTCTTTGGTGACCGAACTTTCACTCAAGATTTCTTATATCAAGTTGAATGGCAGAAGTACCTTAAGTCTGGTGCGCTAACCAAGCTTGATGTTGCCTTCAGTCGAGATCAAAAAGAAAAGGTTTATGTTCAAGACCGCTTAATTGAACAAGCAGAGCAGGTTTGGCAATGGCTTCAAGAGGGCGCGTACCTCTATGTATGTGGCGATGCGACTCGAATGGCGAAAGATGTTCATGAAGCGTTAGTTACAATTGCGGAAAAACATGGCAATCAGAGCCGCGAGCAAGCTGAACAATATATTAATGATTTACGTAAAGCGAAACGTTACCAAAGGGATGTGTACTAATGAGCAAGCAAGTAATAGAGCAAGAAGTGCTAGGTCAAGTACTGGGACCTTTGGCTGACAATGAACGTCTTAAGCGTGAAAGTAAAAATCTTCGCGGTACGATTGAACAAGATCTCCAAGATAGAATTACGGGTGGTTTTACTGCTGATAACTTTCAGTTGATTCGTTTCCACGGTATGTATCAACAAGACGACCGTGATATTCGTAGCGAACGTACCAAGCAAAAGTTAGAACCTTTACATAATGTGATGCTGCGTGCGCGTATGCCTGGCGGGATCATCACTCCGAAGCAGTGGCTCGCGATTGATAAATTCGCAGATGAAAGCACCTCTTATGGTTCTATCCGTCTCACAACCCGTCAAACTTTCCAGTTTCACGGTGTGTTGAAGCCGAACATTAAGTTAATGCACCAAACACTAAACAGTATTGGTATTGATTCAATCGCGACGGCGGGTGACGTAAACCGAAATGTTCTATGTACGACAAACCCGGTTGAGTCTGAGCTACACCAAGAAGCTTACGAGTGGGCGAAAAAAATCAGTGAACACCTATTACCTAAGACTCGTGCTTATGCTGAGATCTGGTTAGATGGTGAAAAGCTAGCAACAACGGATGAAGAACCTATCTTAGGTAGTAACTACCTACCACGTAAGTTCAAGACGACGGTTGTAATTCCTCCGCAAAATGACGTAGATGTTCATGCTAACGACCTTAACTTTATCGCGATTGCTAAAGACGGAAAGCTGGTGGGCTTTAACGTATTAGTCGGTGGTGGTCTTGCAATGACGCACGGCGACACTTCTACTTATGCACGTAAAGCTGACGATTTCGGTTTTGTGTCATTAGAGAAAACGTTAGATGTAGCGGCAGCTGTTGTGACGACACAACGTGACTGGGGTAACCGTTCGAATCGTAAGAATGCTAAAACCAAGTACACACTAGACCGTGTTGGTATTGATGTATTCAAAGCAGAAGTAGAAAAACGTGCAGGTGTTGAGTTTTCGGAAAGCCGTCCTTATGAGTTTACTGGCCGTGGCGACCGTATCGGTTGGGCGGAAGGCATTGATGGTAAGCACCACTTAGCGTTATTCATCGAAAATGGTCGTTTACTAGATTTCCCAGGGAAAGCGCTGAAAACAGGTGTTGCTGAAATAGCGAAGATCCACAAAGGTGACTTCCGCATGACAGCGAACCAAAACCTAATTGTTGCAGGTGTACCTAAGAGCCAAAAGGCAAAAATTGAAAAGCTGGCACGTCAATACGGTCTGATGGATGATGCCGTTTCCGAGCAGCGTAAAAACTCTATGGCTTGTGTGGCATTCCCAACATGTCCTTTAGCAATGGCAGAAGCAGAGCGATTTCTTCCTGAGTTTGTAACGGATGTTGAAGACATTCTGAAGAAACATGGATTACCAGAAGAAGATAACATTATCCTTCGTATCACGGGTTGTCCAAACGGCTGTGGTCGTGCAATGTTGGCTGAGCTGGGTTTAGTCGGTAAGGCGCCAGGGCGTTACAACATGCACTTAGGTGGCAACAAAGCCGGAACTCGTATCCCGAAGATGTATAAAGAGAACATCACTTCAGCTCAGATCTTAGAAGATATTGATTCGCTGGTGGGACGTTGGGCTACGGAACGTAACGACAATGAAGGGTTCGGTGATTTTACAATTCGAGCTGGCATCATCGAAGAGGTGATCATTTCAAAGAGGGATCTGCATGCATAATTCTGTCGCTTCAAAACTGAAGTTAGCAGAGCTACTCGCATTGACTAAGACGGAGCAAATACTTCGTCTTGGGCAAATCAATGCTGAGTTAGAGCAGCTAACCGCATTAGAAAGAGTTAAGTGGGCACTAGAACATTTAGAAGGGACACATGTTGTGTCTTCTAGTTTCGGAATCCAAGCGGCGTTGATGCTGCACTTAGTGACTCAAGCAAAACCAGATATTCCGGTTATTCTTACGGACACTGGGTATCTATTCCCGGAAACGTATCAATTTATCGATGAGTTAAGTCAGAAGTTGACTCTAAACCTTCAAGTTTTTCGTTCTCAGCAGAGCCCTAATTGGCAAGAAGCGCAATATGGCAAACTTTGGGAGCAAGGTATAGAAGGGATAGAGAAGTACAACAAGCTTAATAAAGTTGAACCGATGAGAAGAGCGCTGGATGAACTCGAGGTTGGCACTTGGTTTTCTGGGTTGAGAAGAGAGCAATCTCAATCGCGTGCAAACTTGCCTATCTTATCTATCCAAAATGGTGTGTTTAAGTTCTTGCCAGTAATAGATTGGACAAATAAAGATGTTCATTATTACTTAGAAGAGAATGGTCTCAGTTACCACCCACTTCGCGAGCAGGGGTACCTTTCTGTTGGAGATACTCATACGACTAAGAAATGGGAACCGGGTATGACTGAAGAAGAAACCCGTTTTAATGGTCTAAAACGAGAATGTGGTCTCCATGAAGACGATGGAGAGCAATATGGCTCTGGGATTTAGACTCATTGCCATTTAAAAAGCTGCCTCAAGGCAGCTTTTTTAGTTTCTAGGATGAAAATTAGAGTAATTGTGGATAAGTCTGTGGTTATTCTGTAAGTACTTTGTAGTTAAACTTGCATAAATAAGGCTTTGAGTGTTTATTCGTCATCTAACCGTTATTTTTACATTTTTCGGTAATAAACACTTGCCAATGTGAGGAACATCTCTATAATGCCGCCTCACTGACACGGTAGACGCCACAAGGCCTCAGCGAAGAATGTTAGTAAGGCAACTAGCTTCAAGCGATAATTCGCTTCTACTTTTAGAAAGTAGAAATTAATTTTCAAAAGTGTTTGACACTGAGAATTAAAACGCTAGAATGGCCGCCTCTTCCGAAGTGATGTAAGTCACAACGAAGAGAAGCTCTTTAACAATTTAAACCTATCAATCTGTGTGGGCACTCGTTGATGAATATCAAAACGTTATTGGTTCTTTTTCGAAAGAGCGTAATAACAGTTACTTCGGTAACAAACTTGATTTCAATGAACTGAGTGACCTGAGCTAGAAATAGTTCGAATGCTTTTTGGTTTTACTTTTTATTAAAAAGTGAAAACAACAAGCGGCACAGTCAATTCATTACCATTCTGTTGGAATGGTAATAGCTTTAGAATTACATGTTCACTTCTCTTTTTCGAAAGAAGGAATGAATATTAGTTTTGAAGTCAGTATTCGTTGAGTCACACCTATTAATTTAGGTAATCAAAACTTTAAATTGAAGAGTTTGATCATGGCTCAGATTGAACGCTGGCGGCAGGCCTAACACATGCAAGTCGAGCGGAAACGACA
>NZ_MCUN01000006.1 GCF_002873455.1 Vibrio splendidus
TTCCCAACATCAATCCTAAGAAAGAAATTGGAGCGATACATCGGGTTCGAACCGATGACCTCAACCTTGGCAAGGTTGCGCTCTACCAGCTGAGCTAGTATCGCTTAGTTAACCGTTAAACTTGTCTGCTAGAAACTAAGTTCTTACTGCAAAGAAGCTATCAACGTTTAACTGTAATGTGGTTGCGGGAGCCGGATTTGAACCGACGACCTTCGGGTTATGAGCCCGACGAGCTACCAAACTGCTCCATCCCGCGTCCGGATGCATTGTTTAAGTCAATGAGTCTATTTCCCAACATCAATCCTAAGAAAGAAATTGGAGCGATACATCGGGTTCGAACCGATGACCTCAACCTTGGCAAGGTTGCGCTCTACCAACTGAGCTAGTATCGCATAAGCTAACCGTTCATCTTGTCTGCTAGAAGCTAAGTTCTTACTGCAAAGAAGTATCAACGTTTAACTGTAATGTGGTTGCGGGAGCCGGATTTGAACCGACGACCTTCGGGTTATGAGCCCGACGAGCTACCAAACTGCTCCATCCCGCGTCCGGATGCATTGTTTAAGACAATGACTCTATTCCCAACATCAATCCTAAGAAAGAAATTGGAGCGATACATCGGGTTCGAACCGATGACCTCAACCTTGGCAAGGTTGCGCTCTACCAACTGAGCTAGTATCGCAATCTGAAACGTCTTTCGTCGTTCAGGGCTGCGAATTATAAGAGCATTTTTTTGTGATGCAAGTCCTTAATGCAAAATTACGAAAGTTTTTACTCAACTGCTGTAAAAGCACGCAGATTTGCAAAAAAACCAGCTCTTATGTCCCTGAAAAGTTAGACAAACGTGATCATTTGATCCATCTAGATGTTAATAATCGTTTTTCGGTAGTACTGCAGTTCAGCGATCGACTCACGAATATCATCCAATGCCAGATGGCTTCCCGACTTTGAAAAACCATCGAGTACTTCAGGTTTCCAACGACGAGTCAGCTCTTTCAGAGTGCTTACATCGACATAACGGTAGTGGAAGTACTCTTCCAATTCAGGCATGTGCTTGTAGAGGAAACGACGGTCTTGTCCAATGCTGTTACCACAAATAGGCGATTTACCTTTCGGTACCCACTTCTCAAGAAACTCAATCGTTTGTTTGATAGCGTCTTGCTCTGAAACGGTACTTTCTTGAATTCTCTTAACTAAACCGCTGCCAGTATGAGTCGTTGTGCACCACTCATCCATCTTGTCCAGCTCACTCTGAGGTTGGTGAATGGCCAAAACAGGCCCTTCAGCCAGAATGTTGAGCTCACTATCGGTAACGATAGAAGCAATTTCAATAATTTTATGAGTTTCAGGATCAAGTCCCGTCATCTCTAGATCAACCCAAATAAGGTTCTGATCGCTAAAGGACATAAGGCGTCGCCTATTTGTTTATGTATAAAAGAGGTACTATACCCAAATAATTATACTCAAACTAGCTTTAGGGCCATCGAAATCAATGGTACCAACAACATTCCGTTTGAGTCCTCAATCATCAAGTTAGATGTGTTAAGTGAAAAATTGTGGCTAAAAAAAAGAAGTTAACCAAAGGTCAAGTGCGTCGTGTACGTAGCAACCAGAACAAGCGACTCAAGAAAGAAGATTCTATCCAGTGGGATGAGAACATGCTTGGCGGAACAAAAAGCGGACTCGTAATTACGCGCTTTGGCCAACATGCCGATATCGAAGATCTTGAAACCAACGAAGTTCACCGTTGTAACTTACGCCGCAGTATTGAAACGTTAGTTTCTGGAGACAAAGTCATTTGGCGCGCAGGACTTGAATCAATGGCCGGCATCTCTGGTGTTGTAGAAGCCGTTGAGCCAAGAACGTCAATGCTAACTCGCCCTGATTACTATGACGGCCTAAAACCGGTTGCCGCAAACGTAGACCAAATGGTTATCGTTTCAGCGGTACTGCCGGAGCTATCACTTAATATCATCGACCGTTACTTGATCGCCTCTGAAACGGTGAACATTGCCCCGTTAGTTGTGCTCAATAAAGTCGACTTGCTGACAGAACAACAAATTAGCGAATACCGCGAAACACTGAAGATATACGAGAAAATCGGCTATAAAGTCATGTTCGTCAGTAAAGAGTCGGGTTACGGCATCAAAGAGTTGGAAGCCGAACTGAAAGATCGTATCAACATTTTCGTTGGTCAATCTGGCGTAGGTAAATCCAGCGTAGTGAATGCACTCATGCCAACACTAGACATTGAAGAAGGCGCGGTTTCTGAAAACTCAGGTCTAGGTCAACACACCACCACAGCAGCGCGCTTGTATCACTTCCCTTCTGGTGGTGATCTTATCGATTCCCCAGGGGTACGTGAATTCGGCCTATGGCATTTAGAACCCGATGAAGTCACAGATGCTTTCATTGAATTCAAGCCATACCTAGGTGGTTGTAAATTCCGTGACTGTAAACACAATGACGATCCTGGGTGCCTGCTACGTGAAGCCGTTGAAGACGGTAAAATTAGCCGCTTACGTTTTGCTAGCTACCATCGCATTATTGAAACAATGGCTGACAACAAAGATAACCGTCAGTACTCACGAAGCAAGAAAGCTGATCTCTAATCGCGTTTTTGTGAACAAATGTGTGCATTTACTGACAATTGGCGCGAATTTAAGTAACATCTCGCGCCCTAAACCGTCATCGACAGATTTAATTGAAAAACAATTAGCATTGGAAAATTAATACAATGGATAAGATTAAAGTTGGATTGCAGTACTGGATCCCACAGCATGGGCTAACTCGCCTAGTCGGTAAACTGGCATCGGCTAAAGCGGGTGGCTTAACGACAGCGATCATCAACTGGTTCATCAAGCAATACAAAGTAAACATGGATGAAGCTCTGCATAGCGATCCAAAACACTTTAAAACATTCAATGAATTCTTCGTACGTGAATTGAAAGAAGGCATGCGCCCTATCGCTGAAGGTGACTCTGTTATTGTTCACCCTGCTGATGCACGTGTAAGCCAGTTTGGCCCAATTACTGACGGTCAACTGATTCAAGCTAAAAACCATAACTACTCAGCTCGTGAGCTATTGGGTGGCGATGCTGCTCTAGCGGATGAATTTAAAGACGGCGAGTTCGCAACGCTTTACTTGTCGCCAAGTGATTACCATCGCGTGCACATGCCATGTGACGGCACACTGCGTCAGATGATCTATGTACCAGGCGATCTTTTCTCAGTTAACCCGTTAACGGCAGAGAACGTTCCAAACCTATTCGCACGTAACGAGCGTGTGGTTTGTATCTTCGATACTGAATTTGGCCCAATGGCACAAGTACTTGTTGGCGCAACTATCGTTGGCAGCATCGAGCAAGTATGGGCTGGTACCATTACTCCACCTCGTGGTAACTCAGTTTACAAATGGGATTACCCTGCACAAGGTGATACAGCTGTCGTCTTGAAGAAAGGCGAAGAGATGGGCCGCTTTAAGCTTGGTTCAACGGTTATCAACCTGTTCGCTAAAGACGCAATCAAGTTTGACGATACGATGATAAATGGTGAGAAAACCGTTCTAGGCACCCCTTTCGCTCACATTACGGGCAAAGAAGCTGAAGTAAATGAAAATACTGCTGAAACGGTTGAGAACACAGACCAAGCCTAACTCTCTGAGTTAACTTAGTAAGCTTTAAGGGCGCGTTAGTTTTCTATTTTTAGAGAATAACGCGCCTTTTTCTTATCTAGTTCGAGATATTTCCCTCCAAGATTTCAAAAAATCCAACTATCGACAGCCTTATTCTCAACGAGCAGTACGTGGAATTACCAAGAAAAAAGATTGACCAAAAACAAAACAATTGTCGAAACCTTAAACAACTTTCCGATTTTACAACCCGTATCCAAGTACCAAAAATCCAGATAACTTACTCTATTTGAAGATATTTTATTCATAGGGTCTTTGTACATGCCTAAACTCAATGTTGGCGTTCTGGTCAAGCTGTTGATTTGTTTTGCGATTCCCTTGGGCGTGCTATTCATGCCGATAGATTCAATACCAATCGATGATCTCACGCTGATTCAACACCGTTTGCTCGCCATATTCCTCTTAGCAGCACTACTTTGGGTGCTTGAACCCGTTCCGGTATTCGCTACTTCAATTCTGATTATTGCGCTTGAACTAGTGATGATTTCCGACAAAGGTCTACACCTATTTAGAAACCCACCAGCAGGGCACGATCTCGGCAATTTAATCAAATATACTGACATTTTCGGTGCATTTTCGTCACCGATTATCATCCTCTTCATGGGTGGCTTTGCTCTCGCGATATCGGCATCCAAATATGAACTCGACAACAACTTAGCTCGAGTGCTACTCAAGCCATTTGGCACAGAACCGCGCTTCATTATGCTCGGCTTAATGCTGATCACCGCCGTGTTCTCAATGTTCATGTCGAACACTGCAACCACCGTAATGATGCTCGCACTGCTTGGCCCTATCGTGGCGTCAGCACCTAAAGGCGACATGGGTATTAAAGCGCTCGTGTTGTGTATTCCAATTGCAGCGAATACTGGTGGTATCGCGACACCTATCGGTACACCGCCCAATGCGATCGCACTACAATACCTGACGGGGGAGAACAGTATCGACTTCCTTAGCTGGATGATGATGGGTTTACCTTTTGTGATCATCCAACTCACCATCGCTTGGTTCCTTCTTCAGAAACTTTTTCCTTCCAAGCAAAAAAACATGGTGCTCAAGCTTGATGGGCAGTTTAAAAAGAGCTGGCGAGCGATAGTCGTTTACGTCACCTTCGCTGCCACTATCCTGTTGTGGATGACCACCAAACTGCACGGCATGAACACCTATGTCGTCTCTATTATCCCGCTGGCGGTGTTCACACTAACGGGGATAATGGGTAAAGAAGAGCTCAAGCTGATTAACTGGGATGTGTTGTGGTTAGTCGCGGGTGGTATTGCGATTGGTATCGGCCTTGATAAAACAGGGTTAGCTGCAGCATTGGCGCACGCGATTGATTACGAATCGCTCTCCCCTACCTCAGTGGTACTGACGCTATCTATCATCTGTTGGCTCATGGCAAACTTCATGTCCAACACTGCGACTGCCAACTTACTGATGCCTATCGCCGCGGCGATTGGTGCATCAATGGAAAGCTTAATCGCGATTGGCGGCTTACAAGGCTTGCTGGTTGTGGTCGCCTTCTCCGCGTCACTCGGTATGATTCTTCCAGTATCAACACCACCAAACTCGTTGGCCTACTCAACCGGGCTTATCGAAAGCAAAGACATGGCGAAGATGGGTATCATCTTAGGGATCGTCGGCTTGCTGATGGTCTACCTAGCACTGTTTATTATCACCTAGACCACCTATTTATCCGCGAACTCCCCTCTAGATAGCAATAGTAATTTTGCTCTCTAGAGGGGGGTTACCAAGCCGTAACTGAAAAGATAAAGTCGATAATAATTAACACCTTAGCAACAGCTAATTGTGATCCCACTTCACTGTTTAGTAAAAACGATCATTTATATATTTAAATTATGATTTTAAACACGTTTCGCATTTTAAATATGATGACACTAGACCTCTATCAGAAACACATCAGTTCACCATCAAGTACGTAATTAGGTTTTTGTCTAATAGAGAGGAATAGACCTTGAGACATACTATTAAGTTTAAAATCCAGATCGCTATTGCGGTGATTATCGCCGTCGTAAGTGGCGCTCAAGCTTGGATATCGGTTAATCAGCTGACTCAAGAGACTGAAGTCGCAATTAATCAAGAAATGAAAAACGTGAGTGTTGGCACCACCAATTATATTGCTGATTGGCTCTCGATCCGCAGCGATATGATGCTTGCCAATGAATCGACCATTTCAAGCAATAGCAACTCGGATCGCGAGTTATTGATCACCAAGCAAGCTGGGCAATTCTTGTCTGTTTATGCTGGGTTCAGCGATGGCACTATCGCTTATGGCGACAAAGGTGAAGATTGGCCAACAGGTTACGACCCGCGCACTCGCCCTTGGTATAAAGATGCAAACGCAACGTCAGACCTCATCATCACTGAACCTTATCAAGACTTTGACGGCAGCATTGTCATCAGTTTCGCAAAAGCATTCAGTGGCGATAGACAGGGCGTTCTCGCAGCAGATTTAACCGTAACCAGCATTATTGATACCGTGCTCAATGTAAAACTGGATAACGATGGCTTTGCATTCTTAGTGGATGGTAATAACAACATAGTGGCCTACAGTGATGAAGAACTGAGTCAAAAACCACTGACCAGTTTGAATCCAGAACTAACCACCAACAAGGTGTCACAGCTGCTTCAAAACCAAATGATCACCACTCTCACTTGGCCTGATCAAGGCGATAAGCTGGTCTATATTGCCAATGTACCGAACACCGATTGGTCGTTAGGTCTTGTTATCGATAAAGAAATGGCGTTTTCTGCAGTATCTGATGCCATTCAATTCATCACGCTGACCTCTTTGATTTTGTACATCATCATTTCAATTGCGAGCACAGTGGTGATCAACCGCTTACTTTCTCCATTACAAACCTTGTCAGAAGCGCTGACCCAACTCGCTCAAGGCAGAGGCGATCTCACTCAGCGCATTGATATCACACGTATGGATGAGATTGGCAAGCTTGCCGAGCTTGTAAACCAGTTCTTAAGCCAGATGCAAAGCATGTTGAAGGGCGTGATAGAACACAGCCACGATCTCAACAATCATGCAGAGAAAGCCAATCAACTGGCGACCCAATCTTCGATTAGCGTTGAGAATCAACAAAACGATATCAACCAAATTGCGACCGCGATTCATGAAATGTCCGCCACCGCAGCCGAAGTAGCTAGCCATGCCGAATTAACGGCATCCGCTTCTCAGGCATCCGCCACCGCTTGTAACGAAGGCCAAGAGGTCATCCAACAAAACCGCGATGCGATTACTGGACTTGCGACTCAGGTTGAAGATGCCGCCAATGTTATTCGTGAGTTAGAGAGCAATGCTCAAAGCATCAACCAGATCCTATCCACCATTCAAGGCATTGCCGAACAGACCAACCTGTTGGCATTGAATGCGGCGATTGAAGCCGCTCGAGCGGGTGAACAAGGTCGTGGGTTTGCGGTTGTGGCCGATGAAGTTCGAGTGCTCAGCCAACGAACGCACGGCTCGACGGAAGAGATCCGCGTGATGATTGATACACTGCAGAAGAATACCGAACATGCCGTTGAAAGCATGACCACCAGCACTCAACTGGCCGAAAACAGTGTTGGCTTCGCCGAGCAAGCCCATGGCAGCCTCACTAAAATCACGCAAGCGATCACTGAAATCAACGACATGGCGCTGCAAATCGCGAGTGCCGCAGAAGAGCAACGCGCGGTAAGCGAAGACATCAGCCGCAATACGCAAGGGATCAAAGATGCCTCTGACGATCTTGCCCAGCAAGCGGAAAGCAGTCGCAATAGCTCAAATGAAATGAGCAGCGCTGCAGAGTCAATGCGCCAAGACGTAGAGCGCTTTAAGGTATAGCGCTTTAAGGTTTAGCGCTTTGAGGTATAGCGCGCCTCAAGCAAAGTAAGTTGAACCACACCAGCAAGTGACAGCTGACACAAACCAATAACTGAAACAAAGTCGTTCTTTAATAAGAATCGCTTTGTTCTCAGTTCGGTTTGATGCATATTGATGAGCTAATTTATCCCAGACACAAGGATGTTATTCAGATGGGATTTGAATGGTTGGCTCTAGCTGCCGCTTTTCTTTGGGCGATTGCGAGCCTGATGTCAGTAAAGCCTGCTCAACACTTAGGTTCTTTCGCTTATAGCCGCTGGCGAATGGGTTGTACCGCGATCATCTTATCAAGCATGGCTTGGTTTACTGGCGGTTGGTCAAGTGTGGAAGCTGACTTAGTCACGCCGATGATGCTGTCTGGTCTAATTGGCATCTTCATTGGTGATACCGCCCTATTTGCCTGTTTGAACCGAATGGGGCCACGCCAAGCCGGTTTGCTGTTCTCTTGTCACGCGGTATTTTCCGCGATTCTCGGTTACTTCCTGTTTAGCGAAAGCATGACTTCGGTTGAGCTTATTGGCTCTGCTTTAGTATTCAGTGGCGTGTTAACTGCAATATTCTTTGGTCGTCGAGGACAAGCGAAAAACCAACTCGAAACCATCAAGGGCACGGTGTGGATTGGTGTTGCTCTGGGAATCACCGCCGCTATCTGCCAAGCATTGGGCGGTATTATTGCCAAACCCGTGATGCAAACCAACATAGACCCTGTCGCCGCTTCAGCCATTCGAATGATCACCGCCTTTGTTGCTCACTCTCTGTTTCGTTTAACGGGCGCTAAACTTTCACGCGCAATCAACCCAATGAATAAACAGATATTCGCAATTACCGCGGTTAATGGTTTTCTAGCGATGGCCGTGGGAATGACGCTGATTTTGTATGCGTTGCAGGAAGGCAATGTCGGCATGGTCGCACTATTATCTTCGACCACGCCAATCATGTTGTTACCGATACTCTGGCTGTACACCAAGCAGAGACCGAACGCCTACGCTTGGATAGGAGCCATTGTTGCCGTAGTGGGTACCGGTATCTTGGTCAGCTAATAGCACTGGTATTCTGGTCAAATAGTGGTACTGGGATTCTGGTCAGCTAGTGCAGCGGATTAGAAGCTGAAAGTTAATAGCTAAGGACTATTAACTTTCAGTAGAAGCAAAAAGCTAAGAACGTGGGAAAGGAAAAGCCGTCACATCATCGATGTGATCGTACCCCAGCGCCAGCATGATCAGCCTGTCGATCCCTAGAGCAACACCCGCACAGTCTGGTAAACCCGCCTTTAATGCCTCAATCAAGTGATGATCAATCGGTTGAGGTGATAAGCCCATTTCAATACGCTTGGCATTATCGTCTTCAAAACGCTGCAGTTGTTCTTGTGGTTTATCTAACTCATGAAAGCCGTTAGCTAACTCGATACCTTTGAAGTACACCTCAAAGCGATCCGCAACTCGCGAATCATTCGGATTTATCTTGGCTAACGCTGCTTGCGATGCCGGGAAATCATAAACAAAGGCCGGAACATCTTGGCCGATTTTCGCCTCTACCCCAATGCTGAAAAGAAGCTGCAGCAAGGTGTCACGATCGTCTTCTGGATCCGCAATATCACTTAACCCAAGTGTTGTAGCCGCTTGCTTTAAGGTATCCATAGAATCTTCTAATGGACACACACCCAGTACATCAATAAAGGCTTGTTGGTAAGTCATTCGCTCCGCTTTGCCAGACTTGAGGATTTGCTGCAATAGCAGGTCCATTTCGTCCATCAAATCGTGGTGATCAAACCCCACGCGATACCACTCCAACATAGTGAACTCAGGGTTGTGATAACGGCCATTTTCTTCGTTACGGAAAGACTTACAAATTTGGTAGATACAGCCACTGCCCGCCGCCAACAGTCGTTTCATATGAAACTCTGGGCTCGTCATAAAGAACAGTGGCTGGCCATGCGCATAACCCGGCCCTACGAATTCAGTTTTGAACGTATGCAAATGCACATCCGTCACCGTAGCGTGACTCATCGCAGGCGTATCCACTTCCATCACGTTTCGCTCTGTAAAGAACTGACGAATTTGATTAAGGATATCAGCACGTTGCTTTAACTGCTTAATGGTTGCGGCCGGTTGCCATGTAGAGTGCATTATTAAGTTCCATATCACTGAGTTCTAGGTGACGAAAATTACCACCTTTCATCTCTTTTGTAAGCTTCTATCTTTCTCTTAATGAAAGCAGAATGCAGATTTTATGAAGCCAGGAAATTACGTTCTACAATACAATTATCAATACAGCTTTCACATCAACATTGATAACGAAAATCATACTCAACAAGCCGTTAACACGTGTCTTGTGGGGGAATGGTTATCAACAATTCATTGCCGTGATTGCAGTCACATAACCTATAATTTCTATGCCCCCATATGCATTACCGACCTAAAAACCCAAATACATCAACTTTTCAAATACCTTCCTCTCGTACACTGAACCTACCACTTAAGGCTTAGGGGTAATAAACGGTTGCTGCCGTTTACGTGCTGTTAATTAATAAGTACTACCAATAAGCTTTTTATAATTACAAGCGGAATACTCCGCATCACACTGGAGAATAACTGTGAAGACAATTACCACAGATATCGCAGTCATCGGCGCAGGCGGCGCTGGTCTTCGTACAGCTATCGCTGCGGCTGAAGCTAATCCTGAATTGGAAGTAGCACTGATTTCTAAAGTTTACCCAATGCGTTCGCACACGGTAGCAGCAGAAGGCGGTTCAGCAGCAGTAATTAAAGACGAAGATAGCCTAGATAACCACTTCAACGATACTGTTGGCGGTGGCGACTGGCTATGTGAACAGGATGTTGTTGAATACTTTGTTGAAAACTCGACTCGCGAAATGATCCAAATGGAACAATGGGGCTGCCCATGGAGTCGTAAAGAAAACGGTGAAGTAAACGTACGCCGATTCGGCGGTATGAAAGTAGAAAGAACGTGGTTCGCAGCGGATAAAACCGGCTTCCACATGCTTCATACACTGTTCCAGACTTCGATGAAGTACGACACAATCAAACGATTTGATGAGTACTTTGTGGTGGATTTGATCGTTGAAGATGGCGAAGTACAAGGCCTAATCGCGATTCATATGTCTGAAGGTGAGCTTGTTACGATCAAAGCTAAATCTGTTGTTCTAGCAACGGGTGGCGCAGGTCGTGTTTACCACTGCAACACCAACGGCGGCATCGTAACTGGCGACGGTATGGCAATGGCTTATCGCCACGGTGTACCACTGCGTGATATGGAGTTCGTTCAATACCACCCAACAGGCCTACCGGGTACTGGCATCTTGATGACCGAAGGTTGTCGTGGTGAAGGCGGTATCATCGTCAACAAGAACGGCTACCGTTACCTGCAAGATTACGGCATGGGCCCTGAAACTCCAGTGGGCGAGCCGAAAAACAAATACATGGAACTGGGTCCTCGTGACAAAGTTTCTCAAGCATTCTGGCACGAGCAGCAGAAAGGCAACACCATCAAGCACCCACTTGGTGATGTCGTACACCTTGACCTTCGCCACCTTGGTGAAGAGTACCTGCAAGAGCGTCTTCCGTTCATCTGTGAGCTTGCAAAAGCGTACGTAAACGTAGACCCAGCAAAAGAGCCAATCCCAATTCGCCCGACCGTTCACTACACCATGGGTGGTATTGAAACTAACGGTACCTGTGAAACTCGCATTAAAGGCCTATTCGCCGTTGGTGAATGTGCTTCAGTTGGCCTGCACGGTGCAAACCGCCTAGGTTCTAACTCATTAGCTGAGTTCGTCGTATTTGGCCGCGTAGCCGGTGAACAAGCCGTGAAACGTGCCGCTGAATTCAAAGGCTGGAATGAAGAAGCCATCACTAAGCAAATTAAAGCGGTTGAAGATCGCATCGCAGGTATCTTGGCTCAAGAAGGCGATGAGAACTGGGCTGACATCCGTACTGAAATGGGTCACACCATGGAAGCGGGTTGTGGTATCTACCGTCAAGAAGACTTGATGCAAGAAACCATCGACAAAATCACTGAACTGAAAGCGCGCTACAAGAAGATCAGCATTAAAGACAAAGGCAAAGTGTTCAACACTGACCTACTTTACGCTATCGAAGTGGGTTACGGCCTTGAAGTTGCAGAAGCGATGGTTCACTCAGCGATCCTTCGTAAAGAGTCTCGCGGTGCACACCAACGTCTAGACGACAACTGCACAGAACGTGATGACGTGAACTTCCTGAAACACTCTCTATCTTTCTACAACGAAGATGCAGCTCCAACTATCGACTACAGCGGCGTTAAGATTACTAAATCTCAACCTAAAGCTCGTCTATACGGTGAAGCAGCCGAGAAAGCCGCTGCTGCTGAAAAAGCGGCAGAAGAGAATGCTAAGAAGAGCGAAGAGGAGCAAGCATAATGTCAGCGAATCGAATCCAAAAAATTGAAATTCTGCGTTATGACCCTGAGCACGATGTAGAACCTCATTTTCAAACCTTTGAAGTACCGTTTGATGAAACCATGTCAGTACTTGATGCGATCGGTTACATCAAAGATAACCTAGATAAAGACCTGTCTTACCGTTGGTCTTGTCGTATGGCGATTTGTGGTTCTTGCGGCATCATGGTTGATGGCGTGCCAAAACTGGCGTGTAAGAGCTTCTTACGTGATTATCCAAACGGCTTCAAAATTGAGCCATTGGCTAACTTCCCAATCGAAAAAGATTTGATTGTCGACATGACGCCGTTCATCGAGCGCCTTGAAGCAATCAAACCATACATCATTGGTAACGACCGTAAGCCAGAAGACGGCACTAACATCCAAACTCCAGAGCAAATGGCGAAGTACAAACAGTTCGCTGGCTGCATTAACTGTGGTTTGTGTTACGCAGCGTGTCCTCAGTTCGGTTTGAACCCTGAGTTCATCGGCCCTGCGGCGCTTGCTCTTGCTCACCGCTACAACCTAGATAGCCGTGACAATGGTAAAGCTGAACGTATGAAGCTTATCAATGGCGACAATGGCGCTTGGGGCTGTACGTTTGTAGGTTACTGTTCTGACGTTTGTCCGAAGAAAGTAGACCCAGCAGCAGCAGTAAACCAAGGTAAAGTTGAGTCTTCAATGGACTTCGTTATTTCGATGTTCAAACCAGACGGATCGCAAGTAAAAACAGCAGAGGAGGCATAATATGAGCAATCGTAAGCCTTATGTTCGTGAGATGAAGAGAACGTGGTGGAGCAACCATCCGTTCTACCGCTTCTACATGCTACGTGAAGCGACTGTACTGCCTTTGATTCTATTCACTCTGTTCCTAACCTTCGGTTTGGGTTCGCTAGTGAAAGGTCCTGAAGCTTGGGAAGGTTGGTTAAGCTTTATGGCTAACCCTGTCGTTGTTGGTATCAACATCGTGGCACTGCTTGGCAGCTTACTGCACGCTCAGACCTTCTTCAGCATGATGCCTCAAGTAATGCCAATCCGTCTTAAAGGCAAATTGGTAGATAAAAGAATCATCGTACCGACCCAGTGGGCAGCGGTGGCATTTATTTCTTTAATCGTTCTTATGGTGGTGTAAGGAGCTTCGTTATGAACACAAATTACAAAATGAAACCTGTTAACCACGATCCGAAGCGCTCTGATGAGCCAATCTGGTGGGGCCTATTTGGCGCTGGCGGTACTTGGTTCGCGATGATCACACCAATCACGATTTTAGTGCTGGGTATCTTAGTGCCAATGGGCATTATCGATGCGGATGCAATGAGCTACGAGCGTGTTTCTGAATTCGCCACCAGCATTATCGGTGCGCTATTCATCATCGGTACACTAGCTCTACCAATGTGGCACGCAATGCACCGTCTTCACCACGGCATGCACGACCTTAAGTTCCACGTCGGCGTTGCAGGTAAAGTTGGCTGCTACTTCGTTGCTGGCCTAATCAGCGCACTGTCTGTTATCTTTATCTTCATGATCTAACAGTTAAGAGCAGATTCGGGATTCGAGTAATCGAGATTCGAAGAGCTTAAAAACTGAAGAGCGACAAGACGAAAACTAAAAGCAGAGCTAGGTTATCCAGCTCTGCTTTTTTGTCGCTTGTCGAATATCACATATCTAGCTTACTCGGCTCTGATCTTCCTGCTTTTCCTGATCGCCAGATACAAAAAAGGCCGCTCATAAGCGACCTTTCCTATTTCACTGAGCCACCCGAAACAAGATGGACACAATCAAATTATTTTACACGACCAACGTATTCGCCAGTACGAGTATCAACTTTAACCACTTCACCGATAGCGATGAATAGAGGTACACGAACAACCGCGCCTGTTGCTAGAGTTGCAGGTTTACCACCAGTACCTTGTGTATCGCCTTTCAGGCCAGGATCAGTTTCAGTTACTGGGATCTCAACAAAGTTTGGCGGAGTAACAGTGATAGGGTTATCATTCCACAACGTTAGAGTACAAACGTCATTTTCAACTAACCATTTTGCTGAATCAGCGACTGCTTTTACGTCTGCTGCGATTTGCTCAAATGTTTCGTTGTTCATGAAGTGGTAGAATTCGCCATCGTTGTATAGGTAGCCTAGTTCAACGTCAACAACATCTGCAAGCTCGAAGCTTTCGCCTGACTTGAATGTTTTCTCTAACACTTTGCCTGACAGCAGTTTACGAAGTTTTACACGGTTAAACGCTTGGCCTTTACCTGGCTTAACGTATTCATTGTCGATAATTGCGCAAGGCTCATTATCTAACATGAATTTTAAACCGCCTTTGAATTCATTGGTGCTTACTGACGCCATGATTTTCTCTTCCACATCTTTGAGTTAATTTCAATGCCGCATATCATAACCCGAAAAGTCGAATCTGTTGAGCAAAACTGGCTCAAACAACTATCGAATGCGATCTCTGACCCGACAAAACTGCTTCAAGCATTGGAAATAGACCCAACACCGTGGCAAAAAGGATTCGCAGCACGTGAGCTGTTTTCACTTCGAGTACCCTTAAGCTTTGTAGAACGAATGGAAAAAGGCAACCCGCACGACCCTCTATTGCGTCAGGTGTTACCACTCAACGAAGAGTTCGAGGTTCATCAAGGCTATTCAGCCGATCCACTAGAAGAGCAAGAAAACGCGATTCCAGGACTGCTGCATAAATACAAGAACCGCGCATTGATGATTGTAAAAGGCGGCTGTGCCATTAACTGCCGCTACTGCTTCCGTCGTCACTTCCCTTACCAAGACAACAAGGGTTCTAAGTCTGTGTGGCAAACTAGCCTCGACTATGTGGCTCAACATCCCGAGATCAACGAAGTTATCTTATCCGGTGGCGACCCTTTGATGGCCAAAGACAGCGAACTCGAATGGCTGATCAATGCCATCGAACAGATCCCGCATGTGAAAACGGTTCGAATTCATAGCCGATTACCGGTTGTGATCCCCGCTCGAGTGACTGATGAACTGTGCCAAACATTGGCTAATACTCGTCTCAATGTGGTGATGGTGAGCCATATTAATCATGCTAATGAAATCAACTTGGAACTCAAGCAAGCCTTTCATAAACTAAAGCAAACTGGGGCCACTCTGCTCAATCAAGGCGTGATGCTAAAAGGTGTCAATAACAGCGCTAACTCGTTGAAAGAATTAAGCGAGAAGCTATTCGACGCCGGTGTTCTACCTTACTATATGCATGTACTTGATAAAGTTCAGGGCGCTGCTCATTTCTATATCTCCGATGAAGAAGCAAAGATGCACTTTAAGGGTTTGATCTCTGAGGTTTCAGGCTATCTAGTGCCTAAGTTAACTCGCGAGATTGGTGGACGCAGCAGTAAGACACCACTCGACCTACACATTGAATAATCCTATCTTGAACAATGGTCGCTTCTTATCGTCTTGAGTATCAAGAAGCGACAGAGACAAAAGCCCCTACCTTCTCGTTGACCAACACCGGCAGCTAGGCCTTAAGCTAAAAGTCTAACCGTTAAGACAAAAATTTTTTGTTCGATCGTCCGGTCTATTATTAGCATACTCGGCTCTATTCTAAATTTTTAGGAGGGGTGATATGTCACAATTTATAGAACAAACTCTCAACCTTGCCCCCTTTAGCTGGGCAGGCCTAGCAGTATGTATGCTGTGTGGTTCTTTAATCGGAATCGAAAGACAAACACGCGGCAAACCAGTAGGAATCCGAACGTCGATTCTTATTATCAGCGGTACCTATTTCTTCCTCACCATGGCGATTAGCCTTTCCCCCAACACGCTCGATCAAGCCCGTGTACTTGGTCAGATCATTACCGGGGTTGGTTTCCTTGGTGCAGGTGTGATGATGACACTCGATGGAAAGATTCATGGTGTCACCTCAGCGGCCATTATTTGGGTGTTGGCTGCGTTGGGTATGATGATTGCGTTAGGGCACCTTTCTCAGTCTGTCATCATCACGCTATTGGCGTTAGTGATTCTGCTTGGTGTCGACAAAGTCGAAAACAGCTTCCAAAGCCTGCGCCGTGGTGTGCATCAGAAATGGATGAACAAGGGTCGCATGAAGAAGTGACGTCAACCTGAGACAGACATTAAAAAGGCCTAGTCACACGACTAGGCCTTTGTGTATCCGACTAATTAATAAACACGAATGCACACTTGGTTCTTACCCGCAGCTTTCGCCTTATAGAGCTGCTCATCCGATGAACGAATACTCTGGTTTTCCCACAAATGCCCGACACTGTCGAACTTGTTCAGAGAGTAGAGCGTCGCGCCACCAGACACTGAGATATTAATCTTGTCGCCAGCTGGAGAGCGGTAGCACTGCAGGCTAATGTCATTTTGAATTCGTTGAAAAATCGATGAAAGCAATTCCGATGATTCACCCGTGATCGCAACAACAAACTCTTCACCACCAAACCGCGCCACAATATCTTGCTGCCTAACACTGTTCAGCATCAATTGAGCGACATGACAAATCACTTCGTCCCCCACTTTATGACCATAGCGATCATTAACGACTTTGAAATCATCGATATCAAACACACCAACACCGATAATGGGCTCCTCATCTTGCGTCAGCAATCGAGACTCAAAACCGCGCCGGTTTAATAATCCGGTCATTGAATCGTGCATCGCAAGATCATTTAACCGCTTGTGCTCTTGCTTGGTGTAAAAGCGCCATAGCCATAAAACTAAGAGCAGATATAAAACCAACAGTATAGAAAGCTGAATCTTCTCCATCTCCAATACATGCAGAAAGTGCTCGCTCTTATCTTCTTCAATACTCAGATATAACTGGGTATTAATACCATCAACATACAGAGGCTTGGAATAGGTAAAATCCATAAACCCGTATTTGTTTGCGCCTCGCGTACTCGTCACTTTATAACCATGGGTAGGGTTTGAGACTAAGTTAGCAACATAACCATCGACGCCTAATACACCTTTAAACTCTCCGTCAACATAGATGCCTTTGGTCAACGTCACGACTTTTTTACCTGTCAGGTAATCATCATATTGACCGGTATACACCACTTGGTCTTGCCCCTGAGCTAAACCAAAACGAATTGTATTAATCCAATACGGGCGACTGTTGACCACCGAATCAAATGTGTCGCCCTTGATATAGCGAGCAAAATCAGATGGTGAAGATATGATGAATTTCTCTTTCGAGATAAAGTAAATCGCAGAGATGGTATCAATGGTATTGGCAAAATAAGCCATGGTTGGCGCGATAAACAAGCGCTTACCCGCTTCGGTATAAAGATCCGATTTAGGGTCGCACATCTCGCGAGGGCCAGAGAACATAAAATCAAAGCGAGGGGCATGCTGCTCTTCACTGGTGAAATAGCACGTTTCATCTTCGATCATTTTCTCATGCGAAAATACGTAGGTATCACCATGCAGTGGGTAGAGTGCCGTGATGTTGTACTCAAGCGCATTAATGATCTGTGTGAGCTCAGCTAAAGAGCGTGTCACGCCTTGGTTTTCAATTCCATACTGTTTATCTGATTCTTCCGCTGAATCAACGAGCAACAAGCTCAAAACTACTAAAAAACTGGCGGTTAGGCTTAAAAAAGCCTTTTTAAAATCGACGGTATGGGGATTAATCAAAGCATATAAATCATCATTGGAAATTTATAGAACATTGTACTTATAAGTAAAAATACTGCAATAGCAAATATAAAACTAAATGCTTATCAAGTATTTTAAAGTCTGTTGATTGAAAGGGAATTAAAAACATTAACGCCTAAACAGAGGAGCCTAGGCGTATAAATAAACTCGGTTTACTGACAAGCTCAGCTTAATAGTAAGTTTGGTTTAACGAGAATCTCGGCTACCAATAAGCTTGGTTTACCAATAAGTTCAGTTTACAAATAAGCTCGGTTTACAAATAAGTTCAGTTTACAAAAAATAGCAAACCAAGCATTCAACAATAAACTTACTTAGCGAAGTTTACGATCGGGAAGCACGGGAAGAAGCCGTTATCAGCACAGTTGATCAAGCCAATTTGCACGCCTTCGATTTTGTTGGTTTTGTTGAAGATACCAACCTGAACCGTCGACACTTCTGAAAGGTTCGCAGCACCAACATCAACCATAGTGTCGCCTTCAGAATAGTTAACAAAACTCACGTTCGCGCCTTTTACATCATTAGTGATGTTAACTGCACCAAAGTTCAAACCTGTCGTTTTTCCAGGGTTCCAGTTGAATATACCCAGTGAAGCACCGGTCATTTCTTGGTTTACTTTATGCGCACCAAAAATACCCAAGTTTACACCTGTCGTCGTTTGCGTCTCTGACATACCAATAATAGCAAGGTCGACACCTTTAACGTCGTTCACTTGCCCATGAAGCAACGCAACACGTACACCGCCAACCGCATCTGAATCGGGTGCGTTAAAACCGTTGATCGTTGAGAACATAACAGGCGAAGAAGCAAATGCTGCTGGCGCCATTACTGCTGCAGAAACAGCAAGTACTGAAAGTAGTTTTTTCATTGGGGAGTCTCCACTGACTTATTGTTAACTTGATAATCCATTTTCAATCAAGCATTTATTATCCTTTACTCACAGCTATACATGTTAAATCAATGTCATAACTGTACTGTTGAATATAGGCCTAAAAGAACAAAGAACAAAGAAGAAAGAAGAAAGAAGAAAGAAGAAAGAAGAAAGAAGAAAGAAGAAAGTTCGCACAAACTATTGGGATATGGAATACCCGTTATGTTCAACCGTGCGTAGGAGGATTTGATGAAAGCGCCTTTCTCATCAGAGATACAGAGTTTTCACTCCATTTTTGCCGTTTCTCTTAATTTGATACATAGCCAGATCAGATTGCTGGTACACGTCATTAAAGTGATGTTCACCTTGGTTAAAGAAACACACACCGATACTCATTCCGATGGCGACGCCCTTCAGCCTTTGATTGCTTTCAGGTACCGCCGTCTGCAACAACTCTTCACAAAAGTGCGTGACTTGATCTAGCTTCGTATCGGGAAACAAGATGACAAATTCATCTCCGCCAATCCGTCCGATTTGCGCCTGTTCAGAGGATGACGTAGCTATACCAGAAGCTCGCGAAGCTGTATCAGAAATTTGCGAAGCCGCACCAGAAGTTAACGAATTCACATCAGAGGCTAGAGTAACCAAGCGCTGAGCAATAAAACTCAACAACTGATCGCCCTCCTGGTGGCCTAAAGTGTCATTCACCGCTTTAAAGTTGTCGATATCAATAAAGATCAGCGCCGCTCTGACTAACGTATCAGCGCTTTTCATTTCACGAAAACGTTGTTCGATGGCTTGTCTATTGAGTAGCCCCGTCAACCTATCGGTAGAGGCTAAGGTCGTCAATTGTTGTTCAAAGCGTTTTTCTTGCGTGATATCGATGTGCGTGCCCATAATTCTAAGCGGTGTTCCACTGGTATCAAACTCAACAACACGACCTCTGTCATACACATAGCTATCACTGCCATCTTTATGAGTCATTCGGTAAACAACTTCATACAAATCACAGCTCCCCGACAGGTGCTCTTCAAAAGCTTTCATGGCTTGATGATAATCATCAGGGTGTAAATTATTTTTCCAAGTCTCAAACGTCGCAGTCAACTCATGCGGTTGGTAGCCGAGCATTTTCCCCCAATCCATATTAAAGATAGTGAGCTTTCCTGAAGGGACATGGTGTTCCCACAAACACAACCCATTGCTGTCGAGTGCGGCATTCAACTTTTCTTGCAGGCGAGCATTGCTTTGCTTGAGCTCAGCATTCTCTTGTTCGAGTCTTGCAATCTTTTTTTCGAATTCGGCAATGATGTTCAAATCGGTTTGCATGATCTTGACGACAATTGTGGAATTAGCATCTTAATATAAAGAAAAAAATAGAGGGGTTCTATGCTCTTAGTAACACATTTAATTTTAATGTGTTTCTCTTTCTTGGCCGAACTTCACGTTATTGAAGGTGCGACTTTCAAAGATGGCAAGCCAAAATAAGGTCAATAATATGCCTTGTATCGATGTCTTCTATATACAATTTACAGATACCAGTTAAATCAATACATATACTGTTATATCAATACATATCTAGCGTCTATCCATACTGCATGATCTTTTAACCAAAAGGCTTTTTTCTCCCACGATTTCAGAGCCATACGTAGAAGTTGTGAATTTCTGTTGGATGTCTTATTTGTTGAATGTCTTAGGCAGTAAAAACTAAAAAAGCCCCGTAAACACTAAATTTACGGGGCTTTTCAGACTTTATAGGATTAAGTCAGAGGGATGATTACATCATGCCGCCCATGCCACCCATACCGCCCATGCCACCCATATCAGGCATTGCAGGGCCTGAATCTTGTGGTTTGTCTGTGATCATCGCTTCTGTTGTGATCATAAGACCAGCAACGGATGCCGCGAACTGAAGTGCAGAACGCGTTACCTTAGTTGGATCTAGAATACCCATCTCAATCATGTCACCGTAAACGCCTGTTGCTGCGTTGTAGCCGTAGTTACCTTCGCCAGCACGAACGTTGTTAGCAACCACTGAGTCTTCTTCACCCGCATTCTTAGTGATTTGACGGATAGGTGCTTCCATTGCACGTAGTGCAACGCGGATACCTACGTTTTGCTCTTCGTTGTCGCCTTCAAGGCCAACAACTTTAGATGCAGCGCGGATAAGTGCAACACCACCACCAGCAACCACACCTTCTTCAACAGCAGCGCGAGTTGCGTGAAGTGCATCTTCTACGCGGTCTTTCTTCTCTTTCATCTCAACTTCAGTTGCTGCGCCCACTTTGATTACAGCAACACCGCCAGCTAGCTTAGCTACGCGCTCTTGAAGTTTTTCTTTGTCGTAGTCTGACGTTGCGTCTTCGATTTGTTGACGAATTTGAGAAACGCGACCTTTGATCATCACTTCATCACCCGCACCATCAATGATGGTTGAGTTTTCTTTAGTGATAGTAATACGCTTAGCTTGACCTAGGTCTTCTAGCGTTACTTTTTCAAGGTCTAGGCCGATCTCTTCAGAGATAACCGTGCCGCCCGTTAGGATAGCGATATCTTGAAGCATAGATTTACGACGGTCACCGAAACCAGGTGCTTTAACCGCCGCCACTTTAACGATGCCACGCATGTTGTTCACAACAAGAGTTGCTAGCGCTTCGCCTTCTACATCTTCAGCGATGATAAGAAGTGGACGAGATGCCTTAGCAACCGCTTCTAGAGTCGGAAGAAGTTCACGGATGTTCGATACTTTCTTGTCGATAAGAAGAATGAATGGGCTTTCTAGATCAACAGAACCCGCTTCTTGGTTGTTGATGAAGTAAGGAGATAGGTAACCGCGGTCGAACTGCATACCTTCAACTACGTCTAGCTCGTCTTGTAGAGCCTGACCTTCTTCAACTGTGATAACGCCATCACGACCTACTTTTTCCATCGCTTCAGCAATGATGTTACCTACTGTCGAATCAGAGTTCGCAGAGATAGTACCTACTTGAGCGATAGCTTTCGTGTCTGAACAAGGAACAGATAGGTTCTTCAGCTCTTCAACAGCCGCGATAACCGCTTTGTCGATGCCGCGCTTAAGATCCATTGGGTTCATGCCAGCAGCAACCGCTTTTAGGCCTTCAGCGATAATAGACTGAGCCAATACTGTTGCTGTTGTTGTTCCGTCGCCCGCCGCGTCATTCGCTTGCGAAGCCACTTCTTTAACCATTTGTGCGCCCATGTTTTGGAACTTGTCTTCAAGTTCGATTTCACGTGCAACTGAAACACCATCTTTAGTGATTGTTGGTGCGCCAAATGATTTGTCTAGAACAACGTTACGGCCTTTAGGACCTAGCGTTACTTTTACTGCGTCAGCCAGAACGTTTACACCTTCTAGCATTTTAATACGTGCGTCGTTACCAAATTTAACGTCTTTAGCAGCCATCTTAATTTCCTTTAAAATTCTTTATTCAGTCAGTTCAGTTTTATGGGTCGGATTACTCAACGATCGCCATGATGTCGTTTTCAGACATGATCAGAACTTCTTTGCCGTCGATCTTTTCAGTTTTCGTGCCGTAGCCTTCAGAAAAGATAACAGTATCGCCAACTTTAACGTCCAATGGTTGTACTGAACCATTTTCTAGAATGCGGCCTTTGCCAACAGCTAGAATAGTACCGCGCGTTGATTTTTCAGCGGCAGAACCAGTTAGAACGATGCCACCAGCAGATTTAGATTCAACTTCTTGGCGCTCAACGATAACTCGGTCGTGTAGAGGACGGATATTCATCGGTCGTATCTCCTGATAATTTCCATTTAATATGATAGTTGCCACAATTGGCATGGGTTAATCAGTATGTTGGGGCAATGTGAAAGATCCCAAGGGGGGAAATAAAAAATTGTGAGCTAAAGTGCAGATTCTCACCCCTCATCTTTCCCTGCTTTTCGTTTACTCGTATCCCGCATCTGTTTATCCTACGGTTTTGGTTTCAATCGGCGTTTTACATGCAAGATAAGCACGGGCTTTTAACGGCCCCTATTGAGAGTACATTGCGTACCATGACCATACCGACCATATTCGGTATGGTAGCGATCTTGATGTTTAACCTCGTCGATACTTTCTTTATCTCGTTGCTTGGTACTCAAGCCTTAGCAGCGGTGAGTTTTACCTTTCCAGTCACCTTTGCCATCAACTGCATCACCATGGGAATCGGCATCGGCTTATCGACATGTATTGGGCGATTGCTTGGCCAAGGCTGTGCACAAAATGCAGCACGCTTTACCTGTCATGGCTTATTGTTGGCTCTGCTTCTTGTCGGCTGTGCTTCTACTCTAGGTATTCTCTCCTTAGAACCACTGTTTACCCTGTTAGGGGCAAAGCAAGAGTTACTGCCGCTGATATCGGAATACATGTCGGTGTGGTATCTCGCGATCCCATTGTTGGTCATCCCCATGGCAGGCAACAGCGCGATTCGAGCGACAGGTGATACAAAAACACCCGCCAAGATCATGCTACTCGCTGGGCTTATCAATGGCGTTTTAGACCCGCTACTCATCTTCGGGTATGGGCCTTTTCCTGAACTGGGGATTCAAGGCGCTGCGATTGCCAGTGGTTTCAGTTGGTTTGGTGCTTTGTGTGGCTCACTCTACGTATTGATGGTGCGAGAAAAACTGCTTGCGCCGCCTAAGCTGACAAACATCGTCAGTGACTGGCGACAAATCCTAAAAATAGGCACCCCAGCGGCTTTGTCTAACGCTCTGAACCCACTTGCCGGCGCTATCATCATGATGATGTTGGCCCAGCAAGGGACTGAAGCCGTGGCGGCGTATGGCGCAGCGCAGCGTATCGAGTCCATTCTTATCATTGTGTTGATGTCTCTTACTTCGGCTCTTACGCCTTTCATGGCGCAGAACTTTGGTGCAAACAACCCTCAACGCAGCTTCAAGGCTCTGTTTTTAAGCATGCGTTTTGCTGTGATGTTCCAAGGGTTGGTCTTCTTGATGATGGTGCCACTGAGCATTCCTTTGGCCGCCCTGTTCTCTCAAGAAGAATCGGTGCGAGGCATATTATGGCATTACCTGTTAGTCGTGCCCTTTAGCTATGGATTCCAAGGCATTGTGATGATGTTGATCAGCGGCATGAACGCGATGCATCAGCCACTTAAAGCCTTCCAGTGGAGCTTCATGCGCTTGTTTGTGTTTACCTTGCCCTTTGCGTGGATAGGCAGCCAAATCGATGGTGTCGAAGGGATGTTTGTTGGTTTGGCTTTAGGGAATATTGTCGGCGGTATTTCAGGGTATTGCTTTGCGCTTCGTGTAAGGGTTAAAGCCAATGCGGAATGCCAATAACTGAAATGCGAAAGGCGAAATACGAAAGGCTTTAAAGTAACAGCAGATAAAAGACTAGAAACTAGAAGAAGGAACATGACATGGAAGACACCACTTGCAAAATGCTTTATGACGCACCGATTGGCAAAATGGTCATCAGAAGCAATGGCGGTGCGATTATTGAAATTGACCATATCAATACCGAACTAGAGCTGACAGAAAACCCCGACCCGTTATGCCTTGAAACCGCTCGCCAACTGGACGAATACTTTGCAGGCCAACGCACCAGCTTTGATTTACCTTTAGACCCCAAAGGTACTGATTTTCAACGCAAGGCATGGGTCGCATTGACCAGTATCCCTTATGGTGAAACCATCAGTTATGGCGAGCAAGCAAAAAGAATGGACAACCCAAAAGCCGTAAGAGCGGTGGGTGGTGCAAACGGTAAAAACCCGTTTAGCATTGTTGTCCCCTGCCATCGAGTGATTGGGGCGAACGGTACATTAACGGGCTACACCGGCGGCATGAGCCGCAAAGAATGGTTGTTGGATTTTGAGCGTTCGGTTGTAGATAAAACGCAATAAGCCTTATCTCGCTAGGTCGATAATATATAGTTTCACCATCAAGAAGCGCCATTATCACCAGACAACATATAGTCTATATTTAAAATTTCATACAAAGAGGTGATGGTAATGTCCACTGATACGATTGAATCTTATGAAGATCGAAAGCGTAGAGATGGAGCTATAGCGCTAATGAAACTATTATCGTTTTCTATTGATGATAAAAAACATGGCCGAGTAAACTCCGGCTCTCAGATTCGAGATAAACTGGCAAAACGTAAACAATCGGTTCAAGAATCAACATCACCGTTACGCTGATAATAATACGTTCGGTTACTTTAGTTTAATCCCATAAGTGTCAATATGGGCAAGTAACTCACTTGATGTAATTCTATGCTTAACGAGCAAATCAACCTTGAATGGAAGTGACGATTGTTCTAAACGATCTTGCAAGCCTGCGACGACACTTAACGAAATACCGTCCCCCTCGATAACAATATCGATGTCAGAGTTATCTTTATAAGTTCCAAGGGCTCTAGAACCAAACACCCAGGCATGAATGACTGAAGCATGGTTCAAAACAACATCCTCAATCAGCTGATATTGATGAGGCTTAAGGCCGACAGAGCCTGGGCTAACCAAATAACTATCGATCACATTTAACCTCTTGTTCGCATTGACCCTCTTGATCACATTTACTCTCTTGATCACATTTAACTTTTAAATAGAGTGTGACTTGTCCTATCACTGGTGAAAATGACTCCAAGATCAGTGACTGAGCTTCAAGGACATTTTCCTCATCATAGGTGTGAGACAATAAATTTCGTTTTATTAGTGCTTCAAGCATGATCTCACACTGCTCCGAAGATAGGTGCTTAGCTTCTAAGGCTGTACGAAAAACGCTCCTCGGCGAAGCCACATCAAACCCTTCAAACTCAAGTAAGTCTTTAAGAGTCTTCCATGTAAGCTCAAAAGAAAATTCAAAGGTTTGTACTAACCCGGCTAGCTCTAACTCATTGTAGCTATCTTGTGAGCACGCTCTCTCAAGCCTTTGCTGTGCTTTCATTAAGTTTTGCAGTCGTTGCTTCCAACGGTCTGGGTTTGAGTTCATATAAACAGCCTAAAGATAAGGTAAAAGACAAGTATAGTATGAGCCTTAAGCTACCTAATCATTCAAGCAATGTCACTCTTTCGATATTCATCAAGGCCGTTCTTTTCCTCTTCTGTTTAAGGTCGTGCCCTTCTGCTATCCCCTACTTGTATACCCTGCATGTTTTTCTAACCCAATACTGGCCCTTTAAGCTCTTCGAATCCCGTTTACTCGCATCTATAAAAAAGCCCGCACTTTGAAGTGCGGGCTTTCGAAATCATTAAAGCTCAACGTGAACCGCTGAGCCAAACAACTATTTAACTACTGACTACTTAACGATCACGTCACCTGACATTTCAGCCGGGATTGCGATACCAGACAGAGAAAGCATCGTTGGTGCAAGGTCAGACAGTTTACCGCCTTCTTTGAACTCAACGTCTTTGCTGCCTACGTAGATAAGTGGCACTGGTAGGTTAGTGTGCGCCGTGTGGATGCCGCCCGTTTCTGGGTTTACCATCATTTCCGCGTTACCGTGGTCTGCAGTGATAAGCAGTTGGCCATCGGCTTCTTTGATTGCTTCAACCACTTGGCCAAGACATTCGTCTAGCGACTCTACGGCTTTAACCGCTGCATCGTAAACGCCAGTGTGGCCAACCATGTCACAGTTAGGGAAGTTACAAACGATAGCGTCGTATTTTCCGCCTTTGATTGCAGCAACAAGCTTTTCAGTTAGCTCTGGCGCGCTCATTTCTGGCTGTAGGTCGTAAGTCGCTACTTTTGGAGAAGCAACAAGTTGACGCTCTTCGCCTTCAAACTCGTCTTCTTTACCGCCGTTGAAGAAGAACGTCACGTGCGCGTATTTCTCTGTTTCAGAGATACGTAGCTGCGTTTTGCCTTCTTTCGATAGCCATTCGCCGTAGGTGTTCTCTAGAGAAGCCGGTGGGAATGCACAAAGCAGTGGGATGTCTGCAGCGTATTGAGTCAGCATCACGAAATCGATCGCTGGGAATACGTTACGCTCAAAACCGTCGAAGTTAGGCACGAATGCACGTGTGATTTCACGAGCACGGTCGGCACGGTAGTTCATGAAGATAACCGCATCGCCATCAACGATAGCTGCAGACTCTTCGCCTTCCGCTTTGATTTCAGTCGCTTTCACGAACTCATCGTTTTCGTCACGAGCGTAAGCCGCTTCTAGGCCAGCAACCGCTGTATCAAACGTGAATTCACCTTTCGCTTGAGTAAGCAGGTCGTAAGATTCTTGAACGCGATCCCAGTTGTTATCACGGTCCATTGCGTAGTAGCGGCCAATAAGCGAAGCCACACGGCCTTTACCCAGTTTAGCGAACAACTCTTGGAAACGAGCCAATGTGTTTTCTGCGCTACGTGGCGGTGTATCACGACCGTCTAGGAATGCGTGTAGGTAGATTTTCTCTGCGCCACGCTCTGCTGCCATTTCAACGGCTGCGTAGATGTGATCTTCATGAGAGTGAACGCCACCTGGAGACATAAGGCCCATGATGTGAACGGCTTTGTCTGCTTTAACCGCTTTATCAACAGCATTCACTAGCGCTTCAGTTTGACCGAATTCGCCGTCTGCGATTGATTTAGTAATACGCGTTAAATCTTGGTATACCACGCGACCCGCACCAATGTTGGTGTGACCCACTTCAGAGTTACCCATTTGGCCATCAGGTAGGCCTACATCTAAGCCAGAAGCCGAGATTAGCGTGTTAGGTTGGTTAGCAATAAGACCGTCTAATACAGGTGTATTAGCGTTCGCGATAGCGTTGTCTTGGTTGTCTTCACGGTAACCGTAACCGTCAAGGATCACTAGAGCCATTGGCTTCTTAGCTGACATAGGACTGACCTCGTTCAATTCAAAATAAATCGGTATAAAAACAAATTAGCGTAATTTTACTACAGTTTACAGTCAAAACTGTAGCGGAAGATCAAGAAAGGGCGCAGGTAGGAGGATCGGATATGAAAAAAAATGTCATTTTGTGTTTAAGGCTTAATAATCATTTTATATAAAACTGGTTGAAATAACTGAGTACATCATAATCAACAGCATGTACATTAGAGCACTTTTAACGTAAGATGCACGCAAATGCAAAGTCGCTATTGATATGTATACAACTTTGGCCAAATATCTCTTAAATAATTATAAAGCAAACTTATAATGAAAAACTCAGTTGCTCTAAAACAGACTCACCCATCAGAATTTTCCGAGCCCCCCCTTAAAACAGAGCCAAACCATCAGGCTCTACAAACCTTAGCATCGGAAAGTAAATCGACACTTCACATATACGCGCCTGAATCATGTTTAGATATTCTTCATTCTGTTTTAGCTCGACATGACATTAAATACGATATCAATAACTACACCATCAGGGACTTTAAAGGTGAAACTTTATGTCACTTTAAAAGTGTGGAGCTTGATGAAGAGCACCGTACATTTTTAATTGGTGCTACAGAACTTGGTGCGTGGGTTGAACCACTAGTGAGCTACTTTGATCGAACTCTTGGCTATACAGAAACGGAACTGCTTCATAGCGGGTACTTTCTGCATCAAAAAGCCTTTTCAATCCTTTCAAATAAAAGAAATGTCAACGAAAAGCGTTTTATAGACCTACTGTTCGTTTTCATGATCGGTTTGGTTGCCATCCCTATCGGGCTTTTGACTGCTGCATTAATCAAACTTGAATCACCAGGCCCTGTCTTTTTTAAACAACGACGAACTGGCCAATACAACCAAGAGTTTGAAGTTATCAAATTCCGCTCAATGCGTAACGACGCAGAAAAGAATGGTGCTCAGTGGGCAACTAAGAATGATGCTCGAGTCACCAAAGTAGGTAACTTTATTCGCAAGACACGTATTGATGAACTGCCACAGTTAATCAACGTCTATAAAGGTGAGATGTCGATGGTAGGCCCACGTCCTGAACGTGAGGTGTTTATTGAAGATCTAGAAAAAGAGATTCCATACTACCGTTTTCGCCATGCTGTAAAACCCGGAGTAACAGGTTTAGCTCAAGTAAAATACGCGTACGGTGCCTCTGTTGAAGATGCGGTATGGAAGCATAAATTTGATATTTACTACATTAAGCACCAGAACTGGCGTATGGAATTGAAGATTCTATTCTTAACCGTTAAGACCGTTGTTTTTGGAATGGGACGCTAAAAGTAATATATTCAGAAAACATCCGCCTTTTAAAAGGCGGTTTCGCCAGACAAAAGAACGTCTACTATGTCAGTGTTTCATTAATACAACTATTCCCCTATATACTATTTATATGGATTTCATACATATAGTTAAATAACACCTTAGCTACAATTACCCGCTCTAGTTTAAGAATCACTTCCCAATAGCTTATGCGTATATAAGAGGGTTTACTATAAAATTTAATTTATATTAGAGCCTTTAACTTAACAAAATTGAGAGCGATCGATACCCAGGGAAAAACACTGACTATAATATGAAAATTTAATGAACTTCGACAGTTCTCCATTTGGTCGTTTGCTTTTCACTTGAAATAATAGGCTCTTTTTAAGATCTTACCTCAAAGAGCAATCAGTCAGTCCCTAGTCTATAGTTTTGATGAGTCATAAAAATATAAGAATATCTTTAATACATATAGAATAAACTATATTAAGGCACGATTGGTTAGCGCCTTTATAAATCTTTCAAAACTAACACACGATAATTTTTAGAGAAAAAAACACGAGTTACCTCTTCTTTATCTCAATGCGTAGCGAATTTAAGTATAATAAATACACAAGATCGCCAAACCAAAATTTTAAATTCTTTTTAGTGTGGCATTTACAATATAGAATATAAAATAATAAAATCGGAGCGGAACCTTAACATCCGCTCTACGACTAAGTATCTTGTAATGCCAAATAGCTGCTCTAAATTTATTAGAAGACAATGAACCACAAGAAACTCGATATTTAGCTAAATTTTTTTGTATACCGACGGAGTCAACTTTTCCCAAAACATCCAGCCACATATCATAATCTTCGTGACCTATATTATTTTGGAGAAACAAACCAATTGAACTACGCTTATAAATTCCTGTTAGGTTTGGTATTCTATTTCCTTTAAGTTGATCTTTATATTTCACAAGAGGCATACAACTAACCGAAGATAAAGTATCACCAACTTCATCGATTCTAGTATAAGATGAATGACTAGCACTATAGCCTTTCTCTTTCATTGTATTAACTTGCAGTAATAGCTTGTCTTTCTCCCATGCATCATCGCTGTCTAAAAAAGCAATATACTCTCCTTTTGCTAGCTTCAAGGCTACGTTTCTAGCATTTGCTGCACCATGCATTCCGGAAGTATTAGATTCAACAACCATCCTTGGTTCCTGTTCTGAATAATTTTCCAAAATAGAAAACGTAGTATCCGTAGAATTATCATTTACGACAACGAGCTCCCAATTTGTATAAGTTTGTGCAATAACAGAATCGATACTCTCAGATATATACTTCTCTGCATTATATGCTGGCATAATTATGGAAACTAACCCATTAACATATTTCAAGTTCTAACACCTTACTAGCATGTGGTTAATCTACGTTAACCATGTGAAAAGACTTAATTTTTGGCCCAATCATCTTACTACTATTAGTAAACCAACGACTAGGGTAATAAGTAACTTTACTAATATCGTTTTTCTGTGCAATAAGTCTGGCTGTCAAAGAAAATGTACTATTAGGAATAATAGCAAATCGAGCATTCTCAAGATATGAAAAGTCACCAAGCTCACTATTCATCATTATTTCGGTATCTTTAGGCAAGTAACTCGAAAATATATCTTTTGCTAAAGAGATATCATTAGTGATTATTGCTATTTTAAGTTCTTGCAGAGAAATATTTTCTTGTGAACAAAGTTCTGAAATAGCATTCAAATAATATTCAATTCTAATATTTTCAAAAATTTTAGCGTTGACAGGATCTAAGTAATCACCACCTCTGAAGTGAATAACTAAATCAAATTTTTCTTGTTGTTCACGGTATGTTAAAAGATGATTATAAAGGTACGATGAAAATGGGTCAGGTATTACATCATCATCTATATTCGCCTGAAAATACCCATCAACCAAAAAACCCAGATCTAAATCACTACGAACACCATAAATTGTACTCTTAAAAAATCGCGCAGCAAGACCAAGCTTTGAGAGAAAATAGTTATTGCAAGTCAAAATATCAAATTCAGAAAGACATTTATTTAAGTTGTATTCATTCGTATTAACAATGAATTTTTTTTCTTTGTTTAACATCAACGACAATTGAAGAATTTGGTTTCCCAAACCACCTCGAATATTAATTACGTTCATTAGTTATAGCCTTGCCCTTATTAAAAAATTCTCTAATCAATGTATAACCTGCTAAGTAGACGCCAAAAAATATTGTAGTCATAATACATACGTCTTGTATTGTACTAATTTTTGATACTGAAGCAATCAAACCATAAATTAAACTAGATGAAAGCATAATACCAATATTCAATAATGGATGATCGATACTCATAAAAAATGAAATAAACATCGATAGCCCGAACAAGTAAGATACGGAAGAAACTAAGATTACTTGATTTAATGTATAGTCAGACAAAGCTAATAAGTTCATCCCTATCATTAACGCAGTCACAGCGAATACACTTAACAAAGGGTAATGTATTAAACCAAAAATCCTAGGCAGTTCTTTATCAGAATCACCAACTCTATTTTTATAAAGGTAAGTTAACATTGTTCCGAACAGAGCTACAGATACTGATGTATAAAGCCTTTGAATTGAAACAAAATGTCCTAGATCTATTGATGTAAACTCACCAACAAAAATCTGTTCAAATTGAAAAAATAGTGAAAATGACATACTAGAAATAATTATCATCGCCAATTCGGTAAAAGTCATCGTTTCTTTATTATTTGTAAATCGTTTTTTTATCCAACCAAAATCTAATTTAATACTGAATAGAATAAGTGTTAGTAATGTAGATGCAAAATAAATTTTTGCCCAATCAACATGTGGAGAAAATAATAGAATACCAGAAAAAAATAATAATGGCTGAGATATCTGTAAGCAAAAACAAACAGCTATTGACTCTTTGTAAATCAAAGATGCCACATAGAAACCAAGTATATGTAATATTAATGCTGATAATAAACAAATAATAGAGTTTACAAAAGAACGATCAAAATTAAAGTAGACCAAAAACAAAAAAAACACAGCAAAAATCAGAACGCATGACTTAATATATAAAGTCAAAGCTGCTATGTTTTTTCTTGATAAAAGCACAGATGAAACAATAGATATTGAACTTGCGACACTAAATAAATAAATACCACCAACATAGTTATTTCTAACAAAGACACTAAGCTCTTGAAATCCATAAAATGTAGGTCCTATAACAAAAATTAGAAAATTTACACCTGATGTTATCAATGAGCTTAAAATTAACAGATTTCTATTAGTAATAGCACCTAGCATAAACCTTTTACCGTAGATATATCTTCTACCAATTTAAAAATATCGCATTCATCTATTTTTTGAACTTCAAACACAATGTCAACTTTCGAATCTCTTTCCAGTTCGTTTACAACATTGGAAAAAAAATCGAGATATCCCTTTTGATAAGAGAAATCTGGAGTAGATAGATGTAAATGCTCCAATTCCTCCTTACATTGAGATAACACTTCAATTACATCTAGACCTTCATCTAACATTTGTCCAGTATCCAAATGCAACCCCAAATTATCATGAGCCATACGTTTATTAAACTTCAAAAGCTGCGCTGTTGTGTTTATAAACTCACAGCCAAACCGACTCGAAACTGCTTCTACCATTAATTTAATATTAGTGTTTTCAAATAGGGCTAGAATTTTTCTGAATCGGTCATCAACTGTACTTTCTGTGAGACTCTCCACAAAAATTCGAGTTCCCGGAGAACCCCAAAGAATGTACTTAACATTATATACTTTTGCGATAACGATTAGCCTCTCAAAATGACATAACATATTGTTAAACTGCTGTTCACTACCTAAAAAAGCGACATCTTCAACACCAAAAAAAAGGGACTGTAAAGCGCTTATTGGCTTAGAAATAGCTAGAGTTGCTTGTCCTCGATCGTCTAACAAATCCCACTTAGGGTTTGTAACTGTTGGAGCCCAATCGATACAGTCAGATACCGATAAAAGCGAACCTTGTTCTGCAATCGATAATTTCGAATCTACTAGTGTAGAGTATCCAATTTTCATTGTGTTTCTTCTTTATAAAATTTACCGATCAATGACAGTGTTTTATTTTTGGAATATAAGTAATTATTAGTATTGGAGAACTCTCGAGCATACCTAGTTCCAATATCATAAACTATTTTTTTTGCATTGATGTCGAGTTCATCGGTATTAACATTTAAATAGGTAAACAACTCTTTAACTGATATTGGCTCAACAGCAACATTCAAAACCTTGATATTTTTCTTAGCTACATATTCTAATATATCAGTTAGGTTATCTAAACAAAACCACTGGAACTTACTATTAGGATTAAATCCAGATATATCTTTACCGACGATCAAGTCGTAAATAATATTCTTTTTAAGGCCTTGTCCAAATAGACCTGGTAACCTAATAACAATCACATTTTCAAAGTGGGCCGATATTTTTTCCTCCAAATAAAACCTATATTTGCCATAAGGCTCATGGGATACACACTGTACATCCTCATCACTTGAAGCCTGCTCATCATATACATCAACCGTGCTAAACAATACGACTTTCTTGGCTCTAATTTTTGTTAGATCATTAAACAATGAATCAAGGTGGGACTTATAGTGCTCAGGATTTTGATTTGCAAACCATTTCCTTGCATCACCAGCAGCAATTACCAACTCATCAAATGATTTTCCATATAAATCTGATATATTTTTTGAGTTTGCTAAGCTAGAATAACTCGCCTGCTTGACCAAATTACTGCCGACAAAACCTGTAAAGCCTACTAATGCTCTATTCACTTAATGCTCCCAATTTTTTTAAAATCGAACTTGCTTGCTTTTGGTATGAAAGATTAGATATTTCCCAACACTCTCTGGATGCTTTTCTCAATGCGGTAATTTCATCAACTTGCATACCAGTAATATGTTTGTAATTTTTGTCTATATCTCCTATAGATTTGATATAGAAAAAACTATCTACATTTGGGAATAATTGGTTAATTTTAGGGTGGTCATGGAAAATTATACCACCTAAAGATATAGCTTCTGCAAATCTCTCTACAATAATTCCTTTCTTAATATTAGCTTCACTATGAAATACCAAATTTATTTCTGACTTCCGATATGAATTTATTCTTTCAACTTCATTTATAACTGGTGGAGTTATTCGGACAAAGCTATTATATTTTTTGTCACAGTGCTTTGTCCATTCAGATTTGTAATTACTACCTACAAATTGAAAATCAAAATCCCGTTTTTGTGTGTAACTTGGCTTAATTTCATGATTAGAACTGTATTTAAGTCGGTATATATCATACTGACTTTGAAATTTTACTAGAGCATCCTCAGTTTTAAGGTACTCTTTATCCATATCTTCACCTAGATGAACGGAGCGATAGCTAAATTCTTGCCAAACTGAAGTATCGAATGTTGTATGGAAATTCCAAAAAACCAGTTTACACACACTACGACTTAGATAATAATATAATTTATCCTGTAATTGTCTCTTAAATAATCTATGAGTAAAATCACAACTAAAGTGATTTGATATATAAAGAATATCATCTTCACCTAGCAGAAGAATAGATTCTAAATCATTAACCTCTAAGTAAGTGTATCCATTGTTAACAAACCCAGAAGAAAATTTATCAAAATGATATTTATGAGTCCTTGGACAAGGGAAAAACCTGGTATTAAGAAGAGAGAAAATCATTTATCATTACCTACTTTATGAATTTTTATAGGGAACGCCATAATTAAACATAGCATCATTAAGAACACCGCAAACTGCCGAGAGCCTTGAAAAAACAACAATGCAGAGTAAATTACAATATATATCACCGACAAGAAAATAAGAATTTTTGATTCACTTGAATAATATTTATACTTATTCAAAACTCTATACAATATAAAAGGAAATGTTATACCACCAATAAAATAACATCCCTTTATTATCAACGCATAATAATCATATATTTCTTCATTTATTAAATACGATAATAGATCAATCACCCACTTTAATGGAATCATTAGAAAAAGTGCGATACGGACAATATATGTAACTAAATCGAAGCTGGTATTCCTTATACATACATCAAATATACTATAATTACATTTAGCTTCTGTAAGTGTTAACGCTGAGTTTTGGAAACTGATAGATGTAGCTACAACAAAATCATAAACAGGTGATATGTATACACCGAAAATAACAAGAACTAATAACAAATATCTGCCTTTCTCCAAAAATAACTTATAGGTAACAAAGGAAAGTAAGGCTATCATCAAAAACTCAGGCCTAGATAGAAGAACAAAAACAATAAAAGATAACAAATATATTATTTTACCTAGTGTTTTTTCAGATATGCTACTTAGGAATAGGCACATTATTGAAAGAAGCATCACAGCCTCTTTCGAAATTATGAACAAATATGGGAGAAGAGGTAAGAATACTAATGATATATAGGATACATTAATCTCTTTGACTTGATTTGAAATTCTATTCAGAAAAAATAAATAGACAAAAAATATAACCACGTTATAAACATAAAAATTACCAAAAACCCAATAAAATGCAGACGAAAATGATACCACACCAATTGTGCTTAAATTTGGAGACATCAGAAAAATATCACCAATCTCTAATCCATTCGCAACTATATACTTTCCCATTTGCATATAATAATATGCATCTATAATATATTCACTTTGTTCCAATAATGTAGAATCATAAATCCCTATCTCCATTTGAAATATATATGAAAAAAAAATGGATATAATCAGAAAGAATGACATGCAGATAAATATCTTAATTTTCCTTGAAAGCAACTTAGCTATTCCTATTTCTTAGTGCCTAAATTAAAAAAGTTAAGGATAATTCCCATTTTGTGGAGAGCATGGGCTAGAATTGTTTTAGACAGCCTCTTATCATGCCTTTCAAAGGCTATATAATAATACTGTGGGAACACTTCTTCTAACTTACAGATACTAGTTTTATCATTGATATTTATAATTTCACTTCCATACCTAAACCATAAATCATTATTAAGATTTACATTGCTTTTCGAGCTTAATATATAATTCCCATAGGTTTCATACTCACTAAACTCACTATTATCAATTAAATTCAATTTACTAATAACAGTATGATACCAACCCAGGTCTTTTTCATTGACTCGTTCAATTAGTACTTCTAAATCACTTACTTTCATCAACATATATTGAGAAATAAAGGACTTGTCCACCTGCTTATCAATGCTCAAAAGTTTTTTTATTGTATCAAAATAAGGAGTGTGATTCTCTTTTGCCATATTAAACTGGTAAATATCCGAATCAAATTCCATTGGCTTTATTAAAACAGTGTCAGCATCCCATATCAGATAACTTCTCTCACTGATACAAAGGCCATATTGCCACTTAAGAAACTGTTGTAGATACCACCCAAACCTATTCACTTTATGTGCAAGGCCTATTTTTATTTTCTCTATATCAGGCTGTGGAATAATATTCGTTTCTTTGATTATATTAACATTTTCAAAATTTAGATCGCTTGCCATATTATAAAACATTAAGTATTGATGGTCTGGTACCACTATATCAACGCGACTCACATTACTATTGATAAGCAAGCCTTCAACAGCGAGTCTAGCAGTATTCAATACCGATGCCTCAGCAACTATAACACACGGAATACTCTCAATATTACTCATCGACTACATTTAACCTCTTATCATCACTAGCTAAAGGCGTAGACATCTCTTCTACGATTATATAGCCATCTTTTTCTGTGAGTAAATCAATTAGACGCAAGACCAATTCACTAAGTCCACCGATGGATAAAAACAGAAGTATAGCGATTCCATATAGTGGGGCTAACGATGAACTGGAAAAAGTAATTGTGAAAATTGAAACTATCGTAGATAAAATCGCCCCAAACAAGTAAAAATTACGAATTATTTGAGAATCTCCAAAAATGACATTTCTTAAAAAATATTTCAAATCATACAAGTGCTTATATTTCTTTGAACCTTGTTTATACTGATAGATATAAGTAGATAGACCAAGCTTATTCAAACGATATAATACATTATGGTGATATGAGCCACTCTTTAACAACATATTAATTGCATGTCTGGATAAACAACGGAGCTTTGTGTCACCTTCAGGTATACTCTTCCCAGTTAACTTGGTAGCATATGTTATCAAACTACTTCTAGGTTCAGATGTCCCAACAACAACTCCATTAATCTGTATATTTTTTGAGACTATATCATTAATTACAGATATCGGATCCGAATCAATATCTAGTAATACGACATAATCTCCAATAGCATTTTCAAGGCCAGCAACAATCGCGGTGTCAGGGCTAACTTTACTATTCATTCTTAATAGTCTTAATGAGGGTAAGGAACTAGATGCTTCTTTTAATGCAGTATAATCACCTTCATTTAATCCATTTGATAATATTATAATCTCACTTGAATAATAATCATCTACTAGGTGTTTCGATAGAATTGATAATTTTCTCGTTGTATTTTCGTCTAAATCAGTCATATCGCAAATAACACTAACTAGCTGTTGTTTCTTCATTTTTATTTACCTAAAACTTCTCTATCAATACAATCTACAGCGTCGAAAACATTGTCTATTTTCCCCCCCATAATACAGTGATACCCTTTAACACCGTCATAGTTGGCCTTAAATAAAATAGGCCTTGAATCATCATTTGAACTAGATGGGAGAATGGTTTTAAGTTCCCAAATAGATTTTTTATATACCGCCTCTTTCATAATAGGCAAGTATCTACATACATCATTAGATATATATGGCCACGCACTTGATGACAAACTATCAAGTTGACTTCTCGAATTTAGCTCTCTTATTTTATCGTAATTATCATACTCCAACCTAGGTGTATATCTCACATGAGTTGTACTATGATATGGTGTCGAAGGAAAAGGCATACATGAAAAGAATGGGCCGCACATCAATGTGATACCAAGGTTTTTAATTATTTCTGGCGGATCGACTAGCGCCATTTCCGTAAGCTCATGAATTAGAGCAATAGGTTTGATTCCAGATTCAACATTTACATGATTTATCGACGCATATGTACAGTTAAATACATGCTCATAAACTTTGCTATGACAATTGGATGCAGGTGACAACCTAATTTTCAATGTATTTTCGTTAGATTGGATTATCTCTTCCACTAGTATTTCGTAGTTTATATCAACATCTAGACCTTGCAATTTTTCCATCATTTGCTTCCGCAACAATAAAAAGTCGAAGGCATATTCGTCAACGCTAAAAACTTCTTCGACAAGCTGAGGGTTAAACAGATCCCTGATTTTTTTAGATGCTTGATCACACCTAATATCAACTCTTTCACAGAATTTGGAAAACTGATTTGCCGTAACCTTTCCTGATTTACTGCCTATTGCATAATATTTGTCAAATTGGTTAACTACACACTGATCAAATTCTTCACAGAATCTTGCAAATGATTCATGCGATCTCGATGCTGTCAATATACTTCTCGGATAGTGATATCCGTTGTGAATTCTAGCTTGATTTACATAAGAAGATCTCATCATCGCTTCTTTTTCTTTTTCAAAAAGATCAACTTGATAACCGCGAAGAGCCATATGCCTAGCTATATAAAGCCCAAAAAAGCCACCTCCGATTATAGCAATCGAATTTTTCAAACCTACCACCCAATAAATAAGATTAAAAATAGTTCCTATCTAAAGAACCAAAGAGTTATGATATTTTATATCATTCTATTTCAATAATTTTTTCCAAAACATGAATAACCAAGCTTTCAGATAGTTCATTACTATCTGTCTCACAATAGCAACGTAGTTCCGGAGCATTACCTGAGGGCCTTAAATGTATAATATTGTTCTTCTCTAGTGTTATTCTTAACCCATCAGTTAAATCAACTTTTTCTACTTGACCATTTATTTCTAATTTTTTAATTAATTGATTAGGATCGTCTATACCATTAGAAATAATAGTACGGCTACGATGAGGCGGAAAATTCTGAATCCTATCGCTATAAGTATATCGTTTGGGTAATTGCCTCACTAACTCTGAAATGCCTTTCTCATTTGACATCGCAAGGAGGATGATTGCAGGTAGGACAGCATCTCGGGTAGGCAAAGAGCTCAATGACTTTCCATTTACCATTATGTCTGTCCCTAATAAGTAACCACCATTAGCTTCAAAACCCGCTACAGAGTTGTAATCCATTATCAAATGACCAAACGCTTCAATTACAAAAGGGGAACCAATTTTTGTTCTCTCTATACAAGAAAAAACACCACTAGCTTCTATTGATGTATTACAACTCACCGGTACTGCTAAAGCTTCAATATTTAAAAACTGAGAGCATAACAGACCTAAAATATCGCCTCTCAACCAATCACCATTTTCATCCGAGACTAATGGGCGGTCACCATCACCATCTGTAGAGAATATTGCATCTAAATCATATTTCTTTGCCCATGCTTTGGCCTTTATCTTATCAGCTTCAGACACAGCTTCTGTATCAATTGGAACAAATTCATCACTACGCTCTAAAGAGATTACGTCTGCACCTAAATGAGTAAATAGCTCTTTGTATAAGTCTCTTCCAGCACTAGAGTGTTCATATATCGCTATTCGCTTCCCATTAAGCAGTTGCTTATTAAATAATTTAGTGTAACGCTCAATATAAGCTTTCCCGGCTGAGGAATTAACATCTAAATCTCTTCTAGTAGCAGACAATTTCACTTCAGAATTACTACTCATAATTAGCAGCTCATCTTCTTTCGTTATTTCACCATCAGGCCGATAAAATTTCAATCCATTACGGTCAAAAGGGATATGACTTCCAGTCACCATTATGCTAGGTATTTCCTTTTGCATAGATGAATATGCTAGGGCTGGCGTTGGTATTACTCCGTAATATATCGTTTCAATGCCAAGTTCTTGAAGAGCATCCGCACAAGCTTTCGCCATTTGAGGGCTACTTGGGCGATTATCAATCGCAATTGCTACTTGTTGAAAAGAATACCTTCCTAACATTGAGTCAATAAAAGCACAGGTAAAAGCAGCACAAACTTCATCGTTAAATTGACTAACTAAACCACGAGCGCCACTTGTACCAAAGGCAACACCACTGTTTTTTAATACTTCAGAACTAATCAACATTTCTTACGCTCTCCCGTAACGGTCTTCAAAGCGAACAATATCATCTTCTCCCAAGTATGAACCTGTTTGAACTTCAATCATCTCTAATGGTATTTTACCAGGGTTTTCTAAAGCGTGAATACAACCTAAAGGGATGTAAGTTGACTGGTCTTCAGTAACCAAAATCACTCGATCACCATTTGTAACACTAGCAGTACCTGAAACTACTATCCAGTGCTCTGCACGGTGGTAGTGCTTTTGGATCGACAGTTTTTCACCTGGGTTTACCGTAATACGTTTCACATGATCACGTTTACCAAAGTCAATTGAATCGTACTTTCCCCAGGGCCTATACACTTCTCTATGGACTTTATATTCAGTGCGGCCTGCATCTTTAAGCTGTTGTACAATCGCTTTCACTTCTTGTACTTGAGATTTTTCGGCCACTAGAATGGCATCTTTAGTTTCAACAACCACTAAGTTGTTTACACCAACCGTAGCGATCAGCTTGTTCTCTGCATACACATAATTATTGCTTGAATCAACGGTGAATACATCGCCTTTATGCACGTTGTTTTGCGCATCTTTGGGGGATACATCCCATAATGCAGACCAAGAGCCAACATCACTCCAACCTGCATCCATTGGTACGACAACTAAGTTACCTGAACCATGATCTGAACATACGGGCTCCATCACCGCGTAATCGATAGAGTCAGACGGACACGCTTCAAACGCTTCTTCATCAACACGTACAAAATCTAAATCTGCTTGAGCAGCGCTCATGGATTTTTCACAGGCTTCAAGCATTGCTGGGTTATGTTTTTTAAGCTCACTTAAGTATTGTGCAGCTTTAAACATAAACATACCGCTGTTCCAGTAATATTCACCAGAATCCAAATAAGCTTGTGCTGTGGTTAAGTTCGGTTTTTCAACAAAACTATCTACTTTAAATGCAGAATCACCTTGATTGGAGTTAGAGGTGCGTTTGATATATCCGTACCCAGTTTCTGCAGCTGTTGGTACAATTCCAAAGGTAACAAGTTGGTCAGCTTGAGCGTAAACTAGACCTTTATTAACCGAAGCTTGAAAGGCACTTTGGTTTTCAATTATGTGATCAGCCGCGAGTACCAAAAGAACCGGCTCATCACCTAACTGATCAGTTTCCATTTGTTTTAATGCCTGTAACGCAGCTAAAGCAATAGCAGGTGCAGTATTACGCCCAACAGGCTCTAAAATAATTCCGGAATGCTCATAGCCACCTAAACGCGTTTGTTCTGCGGCAATAAAACGATGCTCTTCATTACAAATTAACAAAGGAGCTTTATGCTCAAGTCCTTGTAAACGAGCAAAGGTTTGTTGCAACATAGAGTCTTCACCAGCAACAGTTAGAAACTGCTTTGGGTAAAGATCACGAGATAAAGGCCAAAGACGACTACCCGTGCCGCCAGCCATTATTACAGGGAATAACATAAGTGTTCCTAAAATTTAGATTCTTAATATCCACCCCAAAAGCACCCATTGCTTCTTAGCGATGGTTTTTTTTGAAGTACCATTTAGTATGTAGATGTACTTCTTTACTTTTCAGTAAGTTATCTATGCTGAACCATTTGTAAGCATTATGCTGATCATTTATAGGGAGATTTAATTCACTACCATCAACGACAAGGCGATAAGCTATCGCGACATAATGTGTACCAAACTCATCGCCGAAGACACAATCATCATACAAATGCGTAAATGGGCCTTGTAACTCCGCTCGATCGACCGTAATTTCAATACCTAGCTCAGCTTTAGTTAAACGCTTGAAGGCAGTTTCAATATTTTCATTTTTTAAAATTCTACCACCGGGTACGAACCAACTACCGAGTGCTGGCTTATTCAAACGATGGCCAAGCAAAGCTTGATCTTGACTATTTAATACGATCAAATCAATAGAAACCAAAGGGGTGTTTTCAATCACAGTTGAAAATGTTGTTCGGTCAAGATACATAGGCTAATTTCTAAAGTTATCTTGGTTTTCTACAAACCATTGATAGGTGCTTGTTAACCCTACGTCTAAATTAGTGCTCGCAGTCCAACCTAGTTCTGTTAAGCGACTAACATCCATCAACTTACGAGGGGCACCATCAGGCTTACTGACGTCAAAAACAATTTGACCTTGATAACCGACAACTTTAGCTATAGTTTCAACCAACTCACGAATAGTACAATCAACCCCTGTACCTACGTTAATGTGGCTAAGCATTGGTTGAGTATTTAATTCATAAGTTGAAGTTTCTAAGTTCATTACATAAATACTGGCTGCGGCCATATCATCTACATGCAAGAACTCACGCATCGGTTTCCCGCTTCCCCAAGCAACGACTTCTGATTGATTAGCTAATTTAGCTTCGTGAAAACGACGAATTAGAGCAGGAATAACATGTGAATTCTGCGGGTGAAAATTGTCATTTTCGCCATATAGATTAGTTGGCATAACAGAACGATAATTGCGACCATATTGCCTATTGTAAGACTCACACATTTTAATACCCGCAATCTTAGCTATGGCATAAGGTTCGTTAGTCTCTTCCAATGTGCCAGTAAGTAGAGCTTTCTCGGCCATCGGTTGTTCCGCCAGTTTAGGGTAAATACACGAAGAGCCTAAAAATAATAAATCTTGAACACTATTCTGATGAGCAGCTTCAATAATGTTATTTTGAATCGTTAAATTTTCATAAATAAACTCTGCCGGATAAATATTGTTCGCTACGATACCGCCGACCTTAGCAGCAGCTAAATACACTTGATCTATTTTTTGTCCTGCAAAAAAACACATTACATCTGATTGTGATAGTAAATCCAATTCACCACGAGTCTTTGTGATGATTTCATTGCCACCGTTTTGTTCTAGTTGACGTACAATAGCAGAACCGACCATTCCTTGATGGCCGGCGACAAAAATTTTTTTCATATGATATTCCACATTCAATAGAGTCTATCAATTAGAGGGCAGTAATGATTTGCTCTACCTTCTATCGCTTTATATACGTTGGATTAATCTTGCTTTTCAATCGCCACAGATACATTATGACCGTGCTCTTTGAGCAATGCATGCTGCTTCGCTTTACTCAAATCGTTCTGCACCATTTCGGCACACATTTCTTCGACCGTAATTTGAGGAACCCAACCTAACTTTTCTTTCGCTTTTGTTGGGTCGCCAAGTAAGGTCTCTACTTCAGCAGGTCGGAAGTATCGAGGGTCTACTTTTACAATAACATCACCAATATTCACTGCTGGTGCATTAGCACCTATTACTGCGGTCACTGTTGCAATTTCATCAACACCATCTCCGCTGAATTCAAGCTCTATACCCGCTTCTTTTGCTGATAACGTTACAAATTCTCTAACTGAAATTTGTTTACCTGTAGCAATAACAAAATCATCTGCTACATCTTGTTGAAGCATCATCCATTGCATACGCACGTAATCTCTGGCATGCCCCCAATCACGTAGTGCATCCATGTTACCTAAATAAAGACAGGGTTCTAACCCTTGAGCAATATTTGAAATTGCTCGGGTAATTTTTCGAGTAACAAAAGTTTCTCCTCGACGTGGTGATTCATGGTTAAACAAGATACCGTTGCATGCATACATACCATAAGATTCACGATAATTGACAACAATCCAATATGCATACATTTTTGCTACAGCGTAGGGAGAACGAGGGTGGAATGGCGTAGTTTCTTTTTGTGGAATTTCTTGTACTTCACCGTAGAGTTCTGAAGTGGAAGCTTGATAAAATTTTGTTTTCTTCTCTAACCCTAAGAAACGAATAGCTTCTAACAAACGTAAGGTGCCCATCGCATCGACATCAGCCGTATATTCTGGGCACTCAAAAGAAACCGCAACGTGTGATTGTGCCCCTAAGTTGTATACTTCATCAGGTTGGACATCTTTAATAATACGTGTAAGGTTTGACGAGTCTGTTAGATCACCATAATGAAGAAAGAAGCTTGGGTTATCTTCATGAGAATCCTGATAGATATGGTCAACCCGCTCAGTGTTGAGAGAAGATGCACGTCGTTTAATACCGTGAACTTCATATCCTTTTTCTAATAGTAATTCTGCTAGATATGAACCATCTTGGCCGGTAACACCTGTAATTAATGCAACTTTTTTCACTTAAACACCTCTGTATTGGTACATACTCTTTGATGATTACTCTCATTTACCTCAGACCTTTCCATTGCTGAGGCTAATTTCTACTTTTGAAACACCGAGAATCACCCAGTATCCCTTAAGCTCTATATTTCATTTACTTTATTAAAACCAGCCCAATAGATAGACAAGTATCTTTGCTATCTATGTGTATATGAATACGCTACCGCCCTTAGGTTTGGCTCCTAAAGGCAATAGTGACAATTTGTTCGCTTTATGCGGTTTTCATACGCTTTTAAATTTGGGAGCATTCTAGCAAAGTAAGTGCATATTAACCAGTTTGAAATTGACTCTGGCATGACAAACAACTCACCACGCATTCAGCCACCGGAAGCATTGTACGTCTTGCAGGTACTGAGTGCCTATGTGGTAGCGGTTTTCTTGTGCTGCGTCGCAGTAGCGCTTTTCTATATCAATGAAAATGTTACCGTTGCGGTACAGCGAGACGAAGCTTGGGTTGTTGTTCACAACCAATAACGCTTTAATCTCGGTGCGTGTTAATCCGTGTGGGTAGTGGCTAACCAGCAGTTTCAAGAACTCGCCAATACGCCCTTCCACTCGCGCTATTTCTTTCTCTAAAATGGTTATTTTTTCTTCCGTTGTCAGTTTTTTTAGGCTGGTATCGTCCATTTTCCCTCTCCCTAATTCTACTTTTGTATCTTGACGTTTTTTGTCTGTATTCGCTTTTGGTTTCCTAAGCTCTTGGTTTTCAAATTGCTTTGGGCTGTGTGAGCAATTGCTTCGTCTGTGAATGATCGAATGGTCATTGCTTAGAATCCGTGCCGGGCGATTTGGATTGAACTAGGGCCTTGATACGAGCTTCGAACGGGTTGATGGGGCTTTTGGCTTTGTATTCCGCTAGTGCCTGAGAGACAGGTGTGGGTTGTTGAGGTTTGCTTTCGGCTTGATTGCTTTTGATAGGCTGCGCTTGGTTTGAAGCAGCTGTGGGCACATCTACTTTTATTGATCCTACGGCTTTTATAGATTGAGCTTTCTTTGAGGGTTTCACCACTTTTGTTTTTTTAACCGCTTTAGCTTGTTTAGCCGCTCTTGTTGGCTTAGAGACTTGCGATGAGTCTCGCTTCGCTTTGGCTTGGGCGCTTCTTCTTAGCCAGCCATTCACAAAGTGGCCAATGTGCTCAAAGGGTTTGCGCTTATCGGGGTTGATGTACAACCACGCTTGCATGGCATGCAGTTCTTGCAGCACATCTAACTTTGGGTAGGTGCGTTCTAATATGGTGGTGAACTCATGATAAATCGGCGCACTGCCCTCTTTGGTGAGCAGGTGAATAACGGCTTCATTTTTGGTTTTGCTTTTGGGTTTGGATATGAAGGGGGAGATCTCATGTTCTTCAGAGCCGCTTGGGGGATCAAGTGCATCGGGGTTATCTAAGAGGCCATTTTTCAAGCTCAACTCTGTTTTATGTTCTTTATGAAAGATTATGTGTGCCAGGTGATCACTCTCCGTGTTGGATCTTGAGTCACCCAGGGGGGTGTCTGAATGATCTGTTTTCTGCGCATGGTCTGTTTTCTTTGTACGTTCTGTCTTCTGTGCATTTTCTGGCGAGGCTGGCGGTAAGTCTGTTTGTTCTACATTGGCGTTAGCTAGGTCGGTTTGATCATTTAGGTCTAGATCTCTGTCTCCTTGATCTAGAGCTCTGGCTGCTTGGTCTAAATCGGCCTGCTGAATGTGGCTGTCGCTAGGAAGGCGTAGCTGATATATGTTGCTGCGCTGGCGTCCTGAATCATCAAACCGCTTTATCCGCTTCACAAAACCTTGTTTTTCCAATTCGTTAACGTGTCGTTTCACGGTTCTTACCGACACTTCGCAATATTGCGCCAAGTAATTTAGGGAAGGAAAACACACGCCGCGCGCGTCTGCATTGTCGGCCAATTTTAATAGCACCAACTTGCTGATAGGCGAGCCAGTTTTTAATGGGATGAAAGAAAGAATGAGGGAAACACACATGAATAACGCTCCTTGTTAATTGGTCTATCTAATTGCATGGTTCTCGCTATAAAAACTCATAGATATGCATAACCATTGATACAAAAGGCATTAACAACACTTTTTGGCGCTTTGGGGGCGAAGGTGCAGCGAGATAAAAAGTAACAAAAAGTGTTTTTCCTATGTGTTCTCACTGTTATGCAACAAGAACACTACTTAAGATGATTACCTTCGAAGCACCTCTCACTTTTCTACGTTCCTTCGTTTTCGCGTTATTACCGCCAACCCCAATCAAGAATCTTCAAGTACATTGCCCTCCCCATGCAGCAACAAGGTGCTTAATGAAGGCGATAGTTTCTCTTTTTATTTCAGCGTACCAACCCGGAATGGCGAGTATCGAGTGCCGTTATTTTGAAGGCTTGCACTTTGAAAAAGCTTATTTCGAAGACTTGCTCTTGGAAGATCACAGCTATGAGGATATTTGTTGGATGATCAGCCGAGCACGGCGCAGGCAGCCACTGGGTTACTGCGTGATGTATTTACGTTATGTAAACCACCACTCTGGTTATGCCAAAACCGTAGCCACCAGTTTGCGACAACACATCGCATTGCACCCTAATTTAAAAGAATCGTTATCAACGTCTTTAATCGCCTATTTACAACAACACGAGGATTTATTTTGTCAAACACTCCACCAGCAACTGATCGAGTTCCACATCAGCCGTTAGAAGCGTCTGCTGATTCACAAGAACTGGATGACTCGGAAGAACGGGCTAGCACGGAAGAGCGAAGTCCTTCGTTAGAGCCTTGCTTTTCACTCGCACCCTATTCCTTCAGTCTCGTTTCGGTTTTACTCCGTTTGCCTCATTGCCCGGCATTCTCATTTATTACGGTGCATTGCAGCGCCACGCCACCACAGCAAGATGTAGACGTAGCCGAGATTCGTCGATGGCATAAAAAGAGAGGCTGGCGTGATGTGGGGTATCACTTTGTTATTCGTCGCAACGGGGACGTCGAACTTGGCAGGCCACTGTCGCAAACCGGCGCGCATGTAAAAGGACATAACAAGGGCAATATTGGGGTTTGTTTGGTCGGTGGCTGTAATGCCGAGCTGCAACCAGAAGACAACTTCACACTTGCGCAGCGTAAGGCGCTGTTTGGTTTGCTTGCAGCGTTACAAGAGCAGTTCTTGATTTCAGATGAGAATGTGAAGGAGCATAAAGATTGGGGTGTGAATAAGGCGTGTCCGGTTATGGCTTTAAGAGCTTAAGAGCAGATGCGGGTGACGGGTATCGAGATTCGAAAAGCTAGAGGAGCAAATGAGGATGACGGGTAAACGAGTAGCGAAGAGACTAAAAGCAGATTCCAGATACTTCGTTCCTCAGTTCTGGAATGACGGAGTCGTGGGATTATTAACTTAATAAAAGTAGTCGTCATTCCCTACAGTGAGGGACGAACGTGATAGGGAATCTAATTCAACAGATAAATGGCGGAGGAAAGGTCTCGATAAGGTTGTCGAACCATAAGGTTATACAGTCAAAGGTTATACATGCGGTCAAAGCCAATCAATAAACCAAGGAGCAGTATGACATTGTTCGGAAGAATATTCGGGAGCCAGTCTTCTATTAACAAAGGGTTAGGTGCACTCACCAACACAGGAGATGCGATGTTTTTTACTGATGAAGAAAAAGCGAAGCACAAGCTGGCACTGCTTAAAGCGTATGAACCTTTTAAGTTGGTACAACGCTACATTGTGTTGTTGTTCACCATTCCTTATGTGGCACTGCATGTGATGGTGATTCTAGGTTGTATGCACGGTTACGATTGGAAACCGTTGGGGGAAATGACCAATGAGGCGTTTGGTTATCCGGTGTTAGCAGCGATTGGATTGTATTTAACAGGTGGCGTTATAAAAAAGTAGATACGAGTGGATAAAACATAGATGCGGGTAGCGGGTAAGCGAGATACGAAGAGATTAAGAGCAGATGCGGGTAGCGAGTAAGCGGGATACGAAGAGCTAAAAGAGCAGATGCGAGTAGCGGGTAAACGAGTAACGAAGAGATGAAGAGATGAAGAGATGAAGAGCGGATTCGAGTGGCGCTTTTCGTATCTCGCCACTCGAATCTCGTATCTGCCTTTCTGCTCTTCGTTTACCCGGTTACTCGCATCTCGTTACTGCTTTCTTTACTTCTTGTCGCTCGAATACGTATAGTTGTAGTAACCGTAGCCGTAAGAGCTTGAGGCTTTCTTCTCGATGGCGTTGAAGATAACGCCTTTCACTTCGATACCCGATTGTTCGAAACGGTGACGAGCCACATCGATCTCTTTAATGGTGTTTTGACCGTAACGCGCAACCATTAATGTGGTACCCGCAAAGGCGCCGACAATGCTTGGGTCGGTTACTGCCAGTACAGGTGGGGTATCGACTATCACCAAGTCATACTCTTTAGCTGCCCATTCCATGAGTTCTGCAAAACGTGGGTGCATCAGCAGCTCAGATGGGTTGGGTGGCACTTGGCCGCGGGTAATAATTTCTAGGTTTTCAACTGGGGTCGTTTTAACTGATTGAGCAAACTCTTGCTTACTGCTCAATACATCAGAAAGGCCGTTTTCCCACTTCACACCAAAGCTTTGCTGTAGGTAACCTTTACGCATATCGGCATCAATCAACAGTACCTTTTGGCCAGTTTTCGCAGCTACTGCGGCAAAGTTGGTCGAGATGAATGATTTACCGATACCCGGTGCCGGGCCAGAGATCATCAAGACGTTATTTTTCGCTTCTAGCATCGCAAAGTGCAAACTGGTACGAAGGCCACGCAGCGCTTCAACCGAAAGGTCAGCAGGGTTAGATTCAGCAAGCAGAGCTTGGGTACCCTTGGTTTGCTGTTTCTTCGATTTAAAGCGGTTGGTTAGCTCAATCTGTAAATCAGATTTCGGTACCGCTGCGTAAACCGGAAGGCCGATTTGTTCAATTTGGTCTGGGCTTTCAACTCCACGGTGGAACGCCGCTTTCACTAATACAAACGCGACACTTAGCATGCCACCCAGTAGCGTAGCTAACACAACAATCAGCGGCTTCTTCGGTTTAACGGCGCGAGCATACGCCTGAGCGTCATCTAAGATACGAACGTTACCAACCGTACCGGCTTTGATAATGCTTAGCTCTTGAACCTTGTTTAAAAGCTGGATGTAGATTTGTTGGTTTACTTCTACGTCACGTGTCATACGCAGTACTTCACGTTGTGTTTTTGGCAGCTTTTGCACTTGCTTGTTTAAGCGATCTTTCTCACCCAATAGCGTTTTACGCTTATCAAGCAAGGCTTTGTAGGCAGGGTGATCTTTAGTGAAGCGTTGGCTGATTTCGCTCTCTTTGAACGTCAGTTCATTTAATTGCGCTTCAAGCTCTACCATTACCTTTAGGGTTGATTGTGCTTCTAAGCCCAAGTCGATCGATTCGTTCTTTTGGCGGTAATTGTTTAATACGTCTTCATAGCCGGTTAGCTCAGATTTAATGCCCGGAAGGTGGCTTTCTAAGAACTCTAGGCTCTTCTCTGCTTCTGCTGAATTACGCTTCACGTTTTGTAAGAAGTAGATCTGGCTAATATGATTAAGGATTTCAGAAATCTGTTGCTTGTTTTCACCTTCAAAGCTTAACTTCAAAATACCAGTCTGCTTACCTTGCTCAGACAGAGACAAAGAAGCTTTCAGCCATTCGATCGCTTCTAGTCGGCTACGTTGGCCAATCGAGAATTCAAAATCGTTATGCGATTCAAAACCAGCCACAAACAAGCTGTAGTCATCGGCTGTTGCTAGCTCACCCACTTTACCTTGCAAGATAACGCGTTCATCGTCACGAACCAGTTGGTAGGTGCCTTGCTCAGCATCGATAATCTGAATGGTGTGTGCGTAACCATTCGCGTAGCTTGGCAATGTAAAACGGCTTACTGAGATGTGGTTGATGTCGCCGGTTAAGCGAGCAAACCCTTTACCTACAATGGGTGCATAGTTAGGAGATGCCACCGTCGTGAGGTTAAACTTATCGACCGTTTCGCCCAAGATCATACGAGATTTGATGATCTCGACTTCTGTTGTGGCAGAAGATTCTTGAGAGAACAACTCGCCCATATCACCGACCATTGATGAAATGCCGCCAGAGCTCTTCTCTTCAATTTGGATCAGGGCATCGGCTTTGTATATCGGCGTTGAAAGCAATGCAAACGCAATACCAAACACAGCAAAAGCGAATGTGGTCAGCATGATTAGCCATTTAGCGTCCAGCAGAATGCCAAGCAGTTTTCCTAAATCTATCTCATCAGAATTATCTGTATGCGATTGCTGAGATGGTTGTGTTGTCATCAGATTGCTACTTCCTAAACTAATATTTGAAGATAAGTGACGTACGGCTTACGTATCCTTACCTCTTATGTGATTCTATTGGTGGCGATTCAAGCTTAACTGTTTAACTGTTTAACTGTTTAACTGTTTAACTGTTTAACTGTTTAAAACTGAAGGTTATCTAGCTTGAAAAACAGCATCAATTACAGTTTTTTCGCCCAAGCTTGTGCCGCTTCGTCAATCAATTTATAGGCATGTTCAAATGCTTCACGGCTTTGACGATACGGATCGGGAATGTCTTTCTGACCAATCCACTGGCTAAATAGCATGGTTTTACCACGCGCTTCCGGTGATATTTGCGTGAGCACTTCTAAATGGCCCTTTTCCATCACCAATATCAAATCATACTGAGCACAAAGCTGCGGTGTGACTTGTTGAGACTGATGGTTTTCAACATCGACACCATTTTCAGAGGCAATCAAAATCGCCGTGTCATCTGCTGGCTTACCGATTAAACGACTTTTTTCGGCAGCAATGCCTGCAGAGGCGACTTCTTTGTTGGGAAGCAATTTTTGAAGAACACGTTCTCCAGTCGGTGAGCGACAAATATTACCGACGCACACCACCAAAATTTTATTAAACATAATTCACTTATAACGTTAATTTTCGTAAACCGAGCGTATTTATAAATCTGACGCGCTTAGCTTATAAATATAAAAAATCAGGTTACACGCAACATGTAACCTGATTATCAATCAGAGCTTATTACCAATTACGAACGCGCAACATGCCTTCGGTTAGGTCATTGAAGCCAGAAATGGTCGGTACAAGCTGACCAATAACACGGTTCCAGCGACTGATTGGCGCAGCGGTAACATAAACAATGTCGTAAGGTTTTAAATCAAACTCGGTACCAATGACTAAAGCTGATGCGTCTTCCATATTCAGTTGGTAGATGTCCGCCATGCGTTCTGATTTATCATCCGAAGTGCGAATCACAAACACGCCCGTTGCATCTGCCGTTAACTGGTTAATGCCGCCTACGTTGCTAAGCGCTTCCGTTAGGCTCATGCCGACACGGTCGATCTTCAACAGTTGTGGGTCATTCACTTCACCCATCACGAATACTTTTTGATTATCGTTACGAGGTACGTGAACAATATCACCCGCTTGCAGTAAGCGGTTTTGTGTTAAGTCACCACGCTGCATTAAACCGTAAAGAGAAAGGTTCTCTTCCACGCCATTACGGGTTAATGAAACATTACGCCAGTCGGCATCTTCAGATAAACCACCAGAGCGGTTTACTGCATCCAATAACGTTAAAGGGATATTGGTAATCGCTTGCTGACCAGGGTTTGAAACCTCGCCCGTAATGTAGGTTTTCTTAGAACGGAAAGCCGCAACGTTAACATCAACCTGAGGGCTTTCGATGTACTTTGCTAAGCGAGTTGCAATATCAGTACGCACTTCGCGTACGGTTTTACCAGCCACTTCAACGGTACCAATGTACGGGTAGAAGATGGTGCCATCGGCATGAACCCAGTTACCCGCTTCTGCACTGCTACGGTAAGAACCGGCAGGAATCGTCAGTTCAGGGTGATCCCAAATGGTAATATTTAGGATGTCACCGACACCCACTTGGTATTCATACTTCGCGATATCAACATCAAGTTCCGGGTTGGCTTGTGAAACCGATAAAGACTCATTTCGGTAACTTGATACAGATTGAGCCGTAAGTGCGTAAAGGTTAACCACATCAGAGATATCAGATTCTTGCTGTTCCTCTGAAGGCTGAATCACATTCTTATTGCCCGTAGAAAGGTGTGTTCCTGGAGTCGTACAGCCTGCAAGTAATACAGGAAGGAGCGCTATAAGGAGACGATGTTTATTAATCTTCATGTTAACCAAGTCATAGAAACGGAATGTGTCGTGATATCCCGAAGGATACCCAAAGGAAGTTAAGCGAGTCATTTTATCAGCTACGCAGTATTTAATAGAGCTAAGGAGTGAAAGAGCTGTGATCTTGCTCCCATTTACGATTGGGAAGTGAGATGCTACCGCCCTTTGATATTCCGCGACATCACACTGCGTAGTTAATATGCCTCTATCTATTTGGAATTGAGATAGAAGTATTTTGTCGTAAACCGAGTCAAAGTTCGTACTTTCACGCGGTTATTTTATTGCGTAAGCATTATCCACAATCTGTGCTTATTATCAACCTAGTTGAATGGTTTCGAAGTTAAAGCGTTTAAGGGTTGATGCGCGTAGACGAGATACGAGTGAACGAAGAGCTAAAAGCTAAAAGCTATTCGTATCTCGTTATTGCTTTTTAGATCTTCGTTACCCGCACCAGCTCTCAATCTACTTAACGCTGCTTGGTCTTTGGAACCAAGGTGAGCGAGCATCGGTCTGATCGAACAAGTTGTATTGTTTATTCAGCACTTGTCCGCCGTCACGCGTAATCGGTAACCAGGTAAAGCCTGCGCGGCTTGAGCTTGGTTTCACGGTGACTAAATCAAACGGGATAGATACATAGAAGCCTTTGGTATAACTGCCTTCACCGTACTCTTCGGTTGTCATGTCGGTTAAGCTGACAAACGCACCGGCAATAACGCCACTCTTGAACTGCTTAGAGAAATCGACACGAGTACCGATATCACCCGCAAGGAATTTACCGACGCCAACTTTAAGTAAGGTATCGCTCAAAAAATCCCATTGTGGGGTGTAGTAACCGGTGATAAAGCCAGTCGTGCCTTTATCGATCACTTTGTACGTTCGGCTGCTGTCATCTGGGTTGACTTGGATCTCTTGATCAAACGTGCCGAACCAACTTTCAGGATCGCGCTGGCTTATTGCTGTCATGTCTGCGCCAATGGCCCAGTTTTGGTTGAATGGTCGATACAGGATTTCGCCACCTACGCCAGCAAACATGCTCTCTAGGTAACCACCGTAAGCTTGGGTGTAGACACCGCTGCCATAGTCTTCAAACCAAGTCAGTTGTAAACGATCTAAACGAACCGGGTCGTCAACGTAAGAGCGGAACAAGGTTCTTACTCTTGGCGTTTGGTCGGTGCCGTCTGATGGAATTTCGTAATTAAACTTGTCGTAATTATCAATTAAGTTGACGTAAAGAGAGCCCGACAGTTCGACATTGTTTAACGCCCAGAACGAAGCGTTGGTGTATAAGCCCAAACTGTACAAGTAGAAGTTTTCAGCCGAACCGAACGATTGAGCTAGGTTTGGTGAAATCGACACATCGAATCGCTCTCGCCCATCGTGATAAATAACGGATTTCTTACGCTCTAGTTCGTGAGTGTTTGTTGCATCACTGGTTTGAGCATTAAGGTAATGGTTGTTCGCCGCCGCTTTGAATGCTTGTGCATCTACCGTTGTCTCGGTGAGTTCCATCGATTTATCGTTTTCGATAATTTTATAGGTATCGATGTAACTCGGTACCGCATTTGCGATCACGGTCGCACCGCGTTCAAGGGCGATATCCCTGTCTCGGTATTTAACCTGAGTGCCCTTTACTACAATGCTGTTATCGTCGACCAAGATTTGCGCTTGTTCATAGCCTGCGACTGTTTCAAGCTCTTTAGCAAGGGCCGCCATATCAATATCGTCAACCGTATCGACACCACTTGGGCGCAACTCTGCTGTTTCGGTATCTCGCCACACCGAATACATTTCATTGAAGTTAGTCGAGAGATCGAAACCAAGGGTTAAAGTATCACCTCGCTCGTAGCTCACTTTAGCCGAGCCCCAATCTGTAAAGCGGTACACAGCGCCCACGTTCCATGGCGTGTGTTGTGTCATGTCAAACCCTCCCAGCACCTTAGGAAAGTCCTGAGAGTAATTATTGCCATCGTACTCAAGCTTCAAGGTTAGCGGTTTATACGGGGTTTGGTATTCAAAGCCACCATAAATTGCTGCATCGCCTTTAAACCAGCGCTCAAAATCGACACTGCCACCATTGCCTTTATAATCGGACGGGCGTTCACAATACTTGTCACTGGCTTTGCACAATGGGTTAGTGAAGTTACCACTGGTGCCCATGTACCCCCAAGCCATGCCCAAGGTAAAATCAACGGGGCCAAAACGTTTGGTTGCCGCAACAAATTCGCCATCAAACAAGCCGGTACCACCAAAGTCACGCACACCTACTGATACTTCCGGTAAATAGTACCCCTCTTCGACTAAACGCAGTTTAAAGTCGATACCCTTGTCGGTATATTTACTACAACCGTTGAACGAATTATCAGAACAATCTTGCCCTTCTATTTTATTGGGCATTTCTTGTACTTGTGTATAACGAATGGTGGTTTCAAGCCAAGGCATCACCTGCAGGCTCACGTTGTAAAAGTAGTACTCGTTGTTAAACGAAGCACTAAAGTTGAACTCACCTTCGGGTGCCATTCGGCCTGTTGGCATTTGCATCAAGCCAACACCACCAAAGTTCATTTGTGATGTTCTGTATTCGGTGTCGTCGAATGATGATTTTTCTGCTCGAATTGAAGCGGAATCAATGGTTGTTTCTGCACGAGCCGTGTCTGTAAAAACCGGGTCAGCAATAACCGTCTCTGCAAAAACAGAAGCACTACTGGCCATTAACAAGGCGCAGGTAACCGATGTGCACACTGCCGATAGAGGGAATGATTTCTGTTTCAGCATTACAGGCCAACCTTATGACGTAGCAAATCGACGATATCTTGGTTCAACGTTGAGTATTCTGATGGCAAAGAGTAAAACGCCATAAATACGATGGCACCTGGAGCTAGGTAAACTGGCTGTTCGTTCCAGTAAGCGTATTGAATGGCTTGCACCACGCCATCTGGCTGAACAACATACGCCACGCTTTTATCTGCGGATTCACCAATAATGCCGTTCGGCAATGCATCGAGATAATCATTCAACGTTCCATGCTCAATCAGATTCATTGTTACCGACTCTTTCATTACACCCATCAACTGAATGGACGTTGGTCGTTGTGGTAAGTACAGAGAAAAGGCTTGAGTTTGGCTAGTAGATGCTCTTTTTATGGTAGCAGACGACGGCTTGTTAGTATGAGAACTTGAAACAAGTAACGGGTTCTTATCTGATTGTGAGATAACGGCATTGCGGTCTAACTCAATAAAAACTCGATTGAGGTATTGGAAAGAGGCTAATTGCTGGCGCACCAAGTTTGCTTCTGGCTCTTCTACTGCGAAAGCGTCAAGTTGATTCAATACATTGCGCTTTGTTGTTTCGATAGCTTGAGTATTGGTTTTATCAAACAGTTGAGCCGAAAGGGGGAAGTAACCAATACTGTCGCTAGCATTTTCGTTAGAGCTAGCATTCACGTTAGAGCTAGCATTCGCATTAAAGCTAGCGTTAGCGTCATCTAATACCTGAAGCAGCCGAACGTCAGCTTTATACTCAAGCGTTACGCCTTGCAGGGGAAGCTCAACCGTTGTCTTAACCGAAGACTTAACAACGTTAGGTGCCGCAGAAGCGTAGCTAACAGTGCACAGAGAGAACAGCGCGCTCAAAGCTAACAAGTTTCTCATCATTAACAGAGCTCTCACTACGGGCAACCGACGTCCCGTCATTTTTGATGTATGACTCACATAATTCATCATTTTAGTTCATTACCCTGTTCGTTAATGGCTTTGATAATGCTTAAGGACGGTTAACTCAAGCCTTGTCATATCAGGGCCTAAATACTGTATGGTTTTGACCACTTTGCCTTTGCTGTCGACCCAATATTCGTTGGTGATGTCTTGTTCTAACATTGGGAATCGAATTTTTTCTTGGAACTTCTTGGTATCGATAGACGCTAACGGTGTTTCGACCGTTTCATTCCCTGCATACGTTCGGGTGATATTTGCTTTATAGCCGAATCGATAGTTGGGTTGCCAGTCGTAAACCGCTTGCCATTTTTGAGCACCCGGGTTGGCAGACACATCAAACGCAGAAGAAGAATCGGCTGACGAGCTGTTTGCAGACGAGAACGTATTTAACGGTTGGAATACCAAACCAGAAAGGTTTTCGTAAGGAAGCAATAGTGTTTGTACGACACGTCCATTTTCAGTGACGATCATCGCTTTGTCAGAAGACATCCACTTTAACTGCTCTGCGCCCGTTTGCGGGTTTTCACCGACGTACGCTAAGACCATGAAGATTTTACCTTGGTTATTCACTTCTGCATAAATGCTGGAATAAGGTAAGTTTTGAATGTATTCCTTCGACAGCTCAACATCAGAGCTTCCAAAAAAGGCCTCATCAAAAGTGGAATTGACGTCTTGAAACTGCTGAGAACAACCAGCAAGAAAAAGGCCAAGAGATATGATTAGAGATTTAAGCATGACGAGTTCTGCTTCCTAGCAATCTGGTTGCTGATGTCCAATATGAAAATTAATCAATTAGATATAAAAAAACCATTTTATGTTTTCACATAAAATGGTTTAAACCTACCCTAACAAAAATTAGTTAGTTGTAGTTGTAGTTGTTGCACCACTATCATTAGAAGCAACTGCAACTGCTGCAGCTACCGCTACTGCTGCTGTCGCTACTGCAACTGTTGTTGCTGTACCAGCTGCTGCTGCAGATGCACCAGCGCCCGCTGCTGCGCCACTTGTTCCTGCACCAGTACCAGCGCCCGCTGCTGCTGTTTCTGTTGCTGCAAAAGCAGCACCTGAGAAGCTAACTGCTAATGCAGCTACTAAAGCCATTTTTTTCATAATAATTTCCATTGATATAAACGTTTATATGTAGAGGGTAACTTTTACACCCCTGTTAGCTGTTCAGCTTAAACAACTAATTGATCATGATAGATAATAACCACAATCAAGTAAATGGATAAATCATAAGCAATACCTTTAAAGCATTATTTAGGAAATAGCGTCACATAAAAACGGCCTTCGAGGCTATGTGTAGCATTACAAACTTATAGTCTCGGAGCTTCTGCCTTCCAAACCAGATCACCGATACCATCTACAGGAGCAAAGCCAGTCGGTGCGTCGATTAATAACTGTCGAATAGTTGCATGATCAAAATTATGGCAGGCCGTATCTAAATCATCTAGCAATTGATTGTATTCACATAAAGGTAAAAACTCTTCGTTTGCCGTCATAATACGCTCATGGGCTGTTTTACCTACGTTCTCTCCAATCAATAACTCTTCATATAATTTTTCACCAGGGCGAAGCCCAGTACATATAATCTCAATATCACCATCAGGATGTTCATCACTTATCACTTCAAGACCTGATAAATGAACTAGATTACGAGCAAGATCAGCTATCTTGACCGACTCTCCCATATCTAAAACAAATACATCTCCGCCTTTTCCCATAGATCCGGCTTGAATAACTAATTGAGCAGCTTCAGGGATCGTCATAAAGTAACGTGTTATATCTTGATGGGTTAATGTAATGGGGCCACCTTGTGCAATTTGCTTTTTAAACAAAGGGATAACCGAACCTGATGAGCCTAATACATTACCAAAACGCACCATACAAAAACGCGTTCCATGAGTTTTTGTATTTTCAACTTGGGCTAAAGCTTGTAAACCAAGCTCCGCAATTCGCTTGGTTGTACCCATTATGTTTGTCGGTCGAACAGCCTTATCAGTTGAAATCAAAACAAATGACTCAACCTGAGATTCAATCGCAGCTTGAGCGGTATAATTCGTTCCAAAAATATTATTACGAACACCTTCGACCACGTTATATTCAACTAACGGAACATGTTTATAAGCAGCGGTATGATAAACAGTTTGTACCTTAAAAGCCTTCATCGTTGCAGCTAGTCTAGCTAATCGCTGAACAGAACCAAGTAAAGGAATGACCTTTATAGACAATTGCTTACTTGCGATTACTTGCAATAACTCATGTTGAATCTGATACAAACTAAATTCGGAAAGCTCAAATAAAACCAAGGTATCCGGTTTGTTTTGTATAATTTGTCGGCAAATCTCAGAGCCGATAGAGCCTCCAGCCCCTGTGACCATGACCACTTTATCTTTAATATTCGCTTCCATTAACTCTGCTTGAGGAGTTACAGCAATACGCCCCAATAAATCATCAATAGAGACTTCTTTGAGTTGCCCTATAGACAACTTACCGTTAACTAAATCGTCTAAGTTAGGTATGGTTAACACCTCAACGTGCAACTTAGCTAAAGATTCAATGATCACCTTTTTTTGAATCTGAGAAGCAGAAGGAACTGCTAATAAAACTGTTGATATGCAATGTTTTTTTATTAATCTTTCAAGATATTTTGGTCTATAAACAGTAATACCCTGCATTGCTGTCTTATGCTTCTTTCTATCATCATCAATAAATGCAACAGGATGGAAATCTTTGCCTTGGCGCAACATATTAGCTAACTGTAAACCGGCTGAACCAGCACCATAAATCAGCGCCTTCTTTTTCTTCTTCCCAAGGAAATCAGACAAAAGTATACGTACAATTAAACGAGAGCCACCACACAGTACAACCAGATAACTAGCATATATAACGGGGACAGAACGTGGCATGAACAAATAATTAAAATAAGAAAAGAAAACAATAAAAGCAGAAGAAAATATGGCAGAAATACAAATGCTTGCCACAGCGTGCAAACTTAAATAGCGAAGAATAGCACGATATAACCCACTCTTTGTAAAAACTAACAACGTACATGGGATTAATATTGCGAGTAACTTCCAATAAGAGTCTTGCTGCACATACGCTGCGATACCATCTAACCTGGTAGCAAAAGCCCCCCAAAAGGCGATAATAATAAATAAAACATCAACAACGATACTAACAAGACGCTTAAGTGGTCTTGGCATATTCCAAATCGGTTGTAAAAATTGCATCACTGTTCTCTTTATTATTTAACTGCGTCACCAGAACCACTACCTGTAGCTGTCATAACAATATACTTAAAATACCCCTTTATTGTTAACGTATCGATCATTTTCCTATCGGTTTTAGCAAGTAGTTTGGGAGTAGACATATCAATATTTTTAACCTGTGCTAGACCAGTAACGCCAGGTAGCACAGCATACACCCCAAGGGCATCACGTTCTTTAATTAATTCTTCCTGATTAAATAAATTTGGACGAGGCCCAACTAAACTCATTTCCCCTTTTAAAACATTAATCAGTTGTGGCAGTTCATCAATCTTTGTTTTTCGTAAAAACGCCCCTAAAGTAGTAATGGATGCATTATTTGTCAAATGGCTCGCAACAGATTTTGTGCCAACGGACATAGTACGAAATTTAATCAAACTAAATGCCTTTTTATTACGTCCTACTCGCTCTTGGACAAAAATAGGCGAACCAGTCTCAAAAAAACCAACAATCATAACAATTAATAAGAGCGGCCATAAGAGCAACAAGCCGAAAAAAGCAGCTAGAAAATCCAAAGTACGAATCATTTATCATTCTCTTTATTCAATAAAAAAGTTTCAGCCATTTCTTTGAAGCCATCATCTAATCTTTGAGGAGGGGTCCAACCAAGAGTTTCTTTTGTATGACTGATATCAACTTGAAGCGAACCTAACAATCTATCAACCATCTTTTGCTTACCTAAAACAGTCCCAACCAACCTATAACACCATTTCGGTATAGGAAGTTGCCATTGTGACTTATTCAATGACTTTGCTATTTCACAAACCATTTCTGACGTAGACACATCATGATCATCAGAAACTAAAAATACTTGATTAGCCGCTTTAGAGTGTTCAGTACAAGTAACAATCAAATCAACTAAATTAGTAACCGACACCAAGCTTCTTTTATTATGGTTTATACATCCGAAAGGCAAAGGCAAACCTTTAGAAACTAAATTCATCAAAGATGCAACATTTGCTTTTACACCAGGGCCGTAAACTAAAGTAGGGCGAATAATAACCACCTCCAAACCAGTTTCTTCGGCTAATTGTAATAATAACTCTTCAGCCTCTGATTTTGATTGAGCATAATCATCGAAAGGTCGTCGTTTATCCGATGCAGTGAATGACTGACCGATTTCAGTCGACTCACCATTCACTTTTATTGTACTAACAAAAATAAAGCGCTTAACTCCAGCCTTGCGTGCCTGTTTAGCTAAATTCAATGTTCCTGCCGTATTGACTTCATGATAAGCCGAAGAAGCACCTATTTGTGAAGGCTCCTTCATCATATGGACTCTTCCTGCAAGATGAATGACAGCATCAACATCATACAAAGCTTCAGAGTAATCAGTTGAACTATCGATATTTTTTTTATAAAACTGAGAACTAGGAAAGTCACTAGGTAAATTCCGCCCTACAGCTTTAACCAAAGATAAGTCTAAGCTCTGAAGTAACCGACGTCCAATAAAGCCGGAAGCACCTGAGACAAGTATATTCACTTTAATAACCCCCGAATAATACTATGACCGAAAAATTTCTCACAAGAATAAGGTTCGAATTCCGAACTCTTTGCCTTATTGATACAAGATTGGAGCTCAGCTAAATCGAAACAAGAAACAGCAAAATTATTCTCTTGGACGTACTGAGCTAATTCAATTTGATGATTATCAGCGCGAGTTAAGTTAGGTACAACAACTAATTTCTTTCTGTTTTCAAGCATAGAGTAAACTGAGCCAGCTCCTGCATGGGTGACAATTAAGTCCGCTGAATCTACATATGACTGAAAGTCATCACTAAACCGGAACGACTCAAAGTTCTTTGGTGTGTAGATAGAGCTTGATGAAGTCTGAGCTACAATATCTACAGATTTGTCGCCTTCGAATTTTTCGTCGATGACTGCGATAAGCTCATCAAATGCTGTAGTACCGACTGTAACTAATATATTCATATTAAAATCTGCCTACAAACTTTCCATAAGGGACAGAATCTTTGAGCTCTATATTTTGAATAAAGATGTTTTTAGTTAAATACTTCATAACTTTTGTTGTCATTGTAGGAGAGTAAAACTTAGACCACGTTTCAAAATGTATAATAGAACAACCAGCAATCTTTGCCGCAATACCAACAAAAATAGCGACTCCTGGGCCAAAAGAAACTAAAGTAGATATGTTGTTTTCACGTAGGAATTTATGCGCAGTAACTATATTAGAAAAGAATTTCACTAGGGAAACATTTTTCCCGGAATATTTATCACGAAATGGTTCTAATACTAAAAATCCCTTACTCCACTCAGGAGCCTGCCCTTCATCTGTAATCCCATAAAAATCAGTGTGTACATCTTGAGAAAATGTTTTGTAAAATCTATTTGCTTGAGCTCTGTGTCCACCACAACCAAATACGATAGCTATCTTTTTCATTTATTTACCTTATAATAATGCCATCATTCACAAGGGAGAACGTATGCACCGAGGGTGAATTATAGAGCGCAACCCCGTTAAAAGTCACATAAAGTCAACTAGTAATTATCATGTCTAATTTTCTAGCAGATGTGGATACCTAAAAATAAACGCAGATACATACCGATTCATTGCTAAAAAACCACAAGATGTTTCCATCATTGACTAACGCTAAATTAAAAAACTTACTTATCTCTATTACAGCACTCAATAAGGGAGTTAATAAGGATCTCTGTCTGTTTAGAGCTTTCAAATTGACTTGCTGTTTTAACTGAATTTTCTGAAATAGTTTGAAGTTCTGTGCTCGACAGACTCTTAATTAATAGTATTTTCTCGAATAAGTCATTTACATCACCTTCTCTAAAAATCAGCCCATTATACTCTGGCTGTAGGTAGTTTTTTATCCCATCAATATTGGAACCTAATACGGGACAGCCGCATGCCATCGCTTCAAGACCGACAAGACCTAAGCTCTCTGCTTTAGAAGGGAATATCAACACATCAAAGCTTCTATATAAATCCGGTAATTCTGATTGTATTTTCTGCTCCTGATAAGATATGTAAGATTCTAAATTTTCTCTATTGATTTCTGATAAAAGACTCTCTTTAAGCGAACCATTTCCAGTTATTGATAAATGAAAATCGATGCCTTCATCCTTAAGTTTTTTAGCTACCCTGGTCAACAAATGCACACCCTTAACTGGCTCTAGACGCCCTACATACCCTAGGGTTAATTTTTTATTCTTAGCAAAATTTTTCTTTGGCGAGAAGAGATTAGTATCGATACCTCCAGAAGCATATACAACAATATTATCTTTACTAGCACCATATTGTTCAATAACCAACCTAGAATAAGACAGCGATGGAACAACTATCAGATCAGCGACATCAATCACCTTTTTAGAAATATATCGCTTGAATTTAAAAGCTAGATTTGAAACATCATCATGTTGAAGAACATCTCCCCCGTGGATATTTATAATGATTTTTTTCTTATTGAATAAGTTTAATAAAAGAATAGGTAGAGATGAATGAGATATATAATGAATATAAATGAAATCATACTTACCTAAAAACCCAAGAATAAAAGCCTTTATATAAAAAAACAAATAACTTAAAGCTTTAGATAAAATACCAGTAGGTTTCCCACTTATTACAGCTTTATCAAAAGATATTTTTTCATGCTCTGAGAGCTTATCAACTATATTTCTAACAAATACACCGTAAGAAGGACTTTTTATAGCCGGGTACATATTTGAGACAAGTAAGAATTTCATAAATTATACTAACTTCTCCTTAAGAATAATAGATTATTGGTATTTTTAACAACTAACAAAACCAACATAATTCACAATTACAGGATAGGAATAACACTTTTTTTTAACAAGGAACGTAAAAATATAAGTAACAATAATGATTCGACACATAAGTTAAAGCAGATTTCAACGAATTACTTAAAATTAAATATACGTAATAAAAGAGCGAACGCATGCAAAAACTTAGAGTGTTAGCCCTCTCATTAAAAACTGATTTTTCTGTTAATAAATATTCTCTAAAAGTTAGTTGCTTTATTACATATTTCTGAAGTGAGAAAAATTTCCAAGTCAGAAGGTATACCTAAACCATACATTCCATCGGCTTCACTACCTATATTATATATACCAATCGAATTACTCGCTTCAGCCATGTATGTATAAACTGGAGCAACATAAAACTCACCACCGCTACGAATGTTTTGTTCAACCATATAATCAGCATATTTACAAAAATCATTACCATTTGAGAAGTTATAAATTCCTACTGTCGCCTCGTCTGAAACTACAACTTTCTCCAAAACCTCTGTAACTAAACCAATATCATCGACTTTCGCATAAGACCACTTTGGATCATCAGCTTTCATTGTCAACATACTACCTGACAATTCTCGTGTTTGAATATCTTGAAGATACTCATTTATATCTACATCTACCCACTGATCGCTATTCGCAATCATTAACGGCTCATTAGTCTCAAAATACTGACGAGCTTTCAAAACAGTAATAGCTGCACCTTCGGTCACACCATCAATTCCAACCACTTCATAGTCATCACATGCATCATCAAAGATCGAGAGTAAACTATATTTTTCAATGTGTTCATTCTGACATACAAATATAAATCGATGCTCACAAATTGGTTTAAGGTTATTAATCACGACCTCAATCATGTGTTTACCATTCACATCGATTAAGGGTTTTGGTAATTCATAGCCTTCCTTTGCAAAGCGACTACCACGGCCAGCCATTGGTATTACAATATTTAACATTTTAATCCTCTAAATATTTATCGTTAAGTGCACCAGGGAGCTTTACTACGGTTGTCACCGTGTCTTCTAACGCTTCAAAATCAGTATACTCACCTGGATTAATACGGATAATATCTCCAGATTCTAAAATATTATCCTTCATTCTTGCTTTACCCGAAACAATCATAGTGATTTCAGTGGCAATTCTATGGCAATGACTCGCTTCTTTATCGCCTTTAGTAAACCGCTGTACAGCTACCTCAACATCCGTTGTCTTATATAATGTTGGCTTAAACCCACCAACAAACCAACCACGAACAAAATCATCTATATTATGTTTATCCACTTATTTAGCCTCATATAGATAAGCTCTTAGCTCTTTTATCAAAAGTTGAGGTGTCCAGTCAATAACATCCGTACCGACAAGCGTTGTTCCGTCAATGGTTAGTTCAAATTCAATAATTGACTCATGATCATTAGTTACATAGATATTATTAGCAACAAAACTTAACTCTGTTGTTGCATCAAAAATACCCTTAATGTAGTCATATACTACTGATTTTCCAACAAACCTTCCTGAAGGATCGGCAAGCACAGACGTCTGCGTCAAAAAGGAAGCTACTTCGTCAATGTTCATAGTATTAAACGCGGCAACATACTCTTGTGTACTCTTTAGTACTTTGTCTTTATGCTGGTTTCTATCATTAAGAACTTTCTGCTCATAATTATTCAGTTCATGCTCATCAATCACATGAAAATAACACGCTTTATCAATATCTATTGCTCTCACTTTACCTTCATTTAAAATAACTTCATTAAGTGTTGGTGCGATATAGAAACTATTATTGGTTTTTACATCTTTTCGGATCATGGCTTTTGCCGATTCAAGAAACAAATTTACAGATTTAAAATAATAAAATCCTGCAATTGCATTATTACTGATTGGCATTTTCTCAGCAGCTTGGGTTACCAGATGATTACTGTCTGTTTTAACATAGGACCATTTAGGGTGCTTCGCCTTAAATGTTAACACACCAGCATCAACCCCTTCACTTATAAAGGTATCAATATATTCATTAAGATCAATATCAAGCACCTGCTCAAAACTGGTAATAATAAGTGGCGCTTCATGATCCAACTCTTCAATAGCTAATAATGCTGAGCAAACTGCCCCTTGAGTATTACCATTAATGGAGCAGGTATGTACTTGATCTCCTAGTAAACCTAGTACATTAGGTAATTGATACTTATCAGCTTCTGGTTGAGGAAGTGCTACTGTTATCTTACATTCACGATTTAACTCTAAAAATGGCTTTGCAGCCCGCTCGATAAGTAACTTTCCGTCGATATCGGTAAATATCTTAGGGTATTTATTTTCAGAAGATACCTCAAAGGTATTCCCACCAGAAAGAGGAACTAAAATATTAAGCATTTGATTCTACCTCTTGGATAAAACGGTTGATATTGTCAAAATTCACATCATGAATGGTTTCTACTTTCAAAACATGTGCTCCTGATGCTCTCGCCGCTCTCAACCCATGCTCATTATCCTCTACAATCACACACTCTTGGGGTGTTAAACCTAGTTTCGAAATAGCCAGATTGTAGATCTCTGGATCAGGCTTCCCTTTAGATACATCTTGATTAGAGAGATAGAAATCAAGGTATTGCATCAATGATGATTTTTCCATCATCACTTTCACTGTATTACGGATTGAATTTGACGCGACAGCGATTTGATAGCCATTTTCTTTCAACTTCGATAACCCATATTGATGATGAAATATTGGCTTACATAATTGATGAGTAATATCCATTGTATATTGTTGCTTCATTTCATTAATAAAACCGTGTAATGATTCAGGCAAGACATGTACTTTAGATAACATTCTCAGCTTTTCACCGGTTGACAAGCCATCAAATGTAGTTAAGTGATCATGGCGGCTAATCGTTAAACCAAAAATCTCAAGTGCTTTATTTAAGGCATCATAATGCCAATCTTTAGCATCAATCAATACACCATCCATATCAAAAATAACGGCTTTGATCTTATTAGTCATAGAAATAATCTCTTGCTTTAGAAGGGAAATCAGTACACAGGCCAATATATTTTGACCATTGAGGATTGCTATTCAATAGTTTTTTAAGAGTTTGCCAGTAAAAAGATTCATCTTTCTTGTGAAGTTCAGGTGAGACTAATACTACTTTCTTACCATCTTTTACAAACTGTTCTAGTATATCTATTGCCAACGTCTCATCCGTAAAGTTATCTAACCAGATACCATCGCTCTTATCATAGAGTGCTGGAGACGTTTCAATCTCAGAGTATCGACTATAAACCATCATATCCTTACGGATATACCCTAGCATATCCGGTACTGACATATCGAAGTAAAAGTGTCTATTTGCAATATCGTTTGCTTTTAGTGTTTGTTGTAGGCCATCAGCCTTTACATTTAATGCTAGCGTTAATTCATCATCATATTGGCTACAGATTTGTAAAAATGTATCAAACCTCATCGAGTTATCATTTGGCATGTCATGACTGATAACCAATTTTTCAGTATGGTCCCTCAAGTCTGTTTCAATACCAAATCCATTAGATAAAGCTCTAATGAAAGCTATTTCAGTATTTTGCTCAGAAGCATCTAGCCAAAAGCCTCTGTGGGCGATGATATCTATCATTATTGTCCCTTAATTATTTGAATTATAGTTAATAATTTACCAATCAAACAACCCTAAAAACACTCGAATTAATGGCTGCATTTTATTAACAGTTTGATCTCACCCTACCCCCAGCATAAATCAGAGATATAAACACGACCTATGAGTGTATCATTCTATTTAACTTGTTCTTTACTCTATAAGAGAAAATATTCAGTTTAGTTAGAGGCTTGAGGTCTGATATATTACGATGATATCTTAGCTGTAGCTTTGTATCAATTGTAACAAACCTCTCATAACAGCTAAAGACTCCTGCTACAGATGATTTAATTTCAATTGGCACTAATTTGTCCACTTCAAAAATCTCCATTTCTTCAAGCATCAATCTATATGCATATTCTACGTTCAAAGTGTCAATGCGAGAGAGTTCATGACCTTTAACCTTCATATAAGCGAATCCGATTTTAGATTCTGCCGGAACTGTATCACGTAGTAAATTAAACTTATCGGATTCAGCATTATTTTCTAGATAATTCTTAAGGTATTGGAAAGTTTTTTTTAATACTTCTACATCAGCGATCATAATATGGTCTGAAATATGAAAAGGCGCATAAGATACATTCCTAGTAAAGACATTACATGTTAGTATTTTATTCTCACTAAACCACTCAAAACACATAGACAATGAAGGTATATATTCTGAGAATTATGTATTTTCTGGCAAGTACTATAGCTAGGTTTCTTTGTGAAAACTTGCTTATGCCCTACCATCAGGACAGGATCTCCCTCCCAGTTTGATATTATTATATTTTTAAATACTTCATTATATTCGATTTGTTTTATGATATTAGGGTGATAAGGTCCAGATATCAATAGAGTAAAATCTTTACATTTTTTACTATTTTCCATCATTAATCCTCTGGGTGTTAATAAAGATAAGGTTCAGTTTAGCATTATTCATAGGAACCGCACTAACACCCTTGATATATAAAACAGTTAATTATCTGGCTAATTTCATGCCCCTAAAATTAAAATATTATCGTATTAATAATTATATTAGTGTCTAAACAGCCTTTATAGACAATCGTTCAGTCCTTTAAATTTTAAGAATCTTCATGTGTTTCCCTTCCCCGGAGCTACCTCCCCTCTAACTGACAAGTCTATTTTATACCTTTCTGATAATTGATAAATCTCGTTAGCCCATTCATCAGTACACCATTTCCCTTTCGATATTGCAGTTGCAATGTGAGGGAAGTGATTATTAATTAATAGATACTTACCTATTTTCCTATTCCCCTTGACCGATGAGAATCGTAAATTACTACGACAGCATTTATCCTCAAAACTATATATATCATCATCAAAGCCGCTTAAAAAAGATACCATTTCCTTTAATTTCATAATTGATGGTTGTACCGAGCATGAATAGCCACCAACATTTTCAACCAGACCAGGAAAACAAATATGATCGGTTTTATTATCGATATAATTGGTATCAACTAATTTAATATAGTATTCATTCGAGTTATCTAAATAGTGAAGTAATGAATTTAAATACACACTGTCAACTTTGTCGTATAACGGCATATCTTCATGTGAAAAATAAATGTATTTAAACCTTTTCATAATATGCAAAAATGAACGACGTAAACGTTCGGTATATGGCTCTTCATTATTATAGGTGACTAATTCAATATTTTTTGCCCCTAATATATGGCCAAAGCTCAACCTCGTCTCTTCACTTTCATCAGAGATCAGAATAATTTTTTCACATGAATTAGAAATATTCTCCAGAGCTTGATTTACCACCATTTCCCAACAATCAGAAAACGATGAGTGGGAATATATTACATAAGCATATTTAACAGGGTTTATTTCAAAACCATTGGAAGGTGTATTAAAGTCATTTACATGAAGAAATCTAGTATTCTCCCTTAAACCTTTTGACATCACGAAATATTTTAACATCGCATGAATATTTAAAGCCTGATAATTTGGATATACGACTAATGATTTACTTTTAGGTAAATGGCTATTTTCACCAGTAATTATTGGTTTGTCTATATAATCATTTACTCTGCGTAATATACTATTAGCTTTATTATATATTTTACCTTCATTTAGATAACCACAAATATCAATAAGCAAACTACGAGTTAAATTTGCAAGTTTCGCACTCCCAATGCTTATTTTTTTTTCAACTCGACTTTTTTTCTTTTTAGCAATAGCTAGAGGCCAACCTGTTTCTGTAAATTCTTTAAAGAAATCATTATTCCCTGATAAACAATCAATAATAAATTCACTATACTGGGTGAAGTTTTGTGCTGTTTCCTTATTAGTCAGAAACCACATATCAGGATAACCTTCATCGATTTCATTATAATAAGGCATATATAGATAGTTATTGGGAAGAGCCCCATCAACCACTATCTGATGAACATCTTTACTACCAGAACAGCCTTGATCCCATCTTGCCGCAAGTACCCAATCACTCTGAGAAATATCTAGCCCTTCTAATAGAGAGATAGCTTTACTTCTTGACTCCGATATACCAATTAAGCTTTGAGGTGAAATTCTAGACCACGTTGATTTACTTCGTTTAATGCCAATTTCAAATTTGTCCACAGGCTGAATAACTGGACCATATATTCCAATATATGATGGTTGTTTTTCTGATGCGATAAGTACAGGGCTATATACGTTCTTTACAAGGTACTCAAACTCAGGGTTCCAGCAGTGCCCTACAACATTCAATATTTCAACATTTGGTAAGCCCCTCTGGATGTTTATAAAACCACGCCAGAAAGAATGTAAATTTGCAGAATTTTCTCGACAAATATGTCCTGAAATACATATCGTTAGACTTTTCATCACATCTCCGTAAGTTGGCCATTCATATCTTTAGAAAGCAAGCGTAATCTATCTACAATCCTAACAGAGGCTTTTCCATCACCATACGGATTATGGGCTTGACTCATCTCAGCATATTGATCTTGATTGCTCAACAGTACCGATGTTTCATAGATTATTTTATTGGTATCTGTGCCAACTAATTTTACCGTACCAGCACTAATAGCCTCTGGTCTCTCAGTTGTTTCTCTCATCACCAACACCGGTTTTCCTAATGAAGGTGCTTCTTCCTGTATCCCTCCGGAATCAGTCAATATAAGATATGACTGATCCATTAGATATACGAAAGGTAAATAATCTTGTGGGGGAATTAAAAAGATATTCTTACTATCAGATAATTTACTTTCTACAATATCTTTTACATTGGGATTTAAATGTACTGGGTATACAATTTGCACATCATCCTCAAAATCTTGAGCAATTCTAAGTAGAGCTTCGCATATACGCTCAAAGCCACCTCCAAAACTTTCTCGTCGATGTCCAGTAACTAAGATGAGCTTTTTATTTTTATCCAAAAATCTGAATGCTGACTCCATATTCAATAACAAGTCGTTATCTCTAGAAATTTTGTCTTTAACCCAGAGCAGTGCATCAATGACTGTATTACCTGTTATATCAATAACTTTCTCATTATAACCTTCTTTTACAAGGTTTAACTTTGACGATTCTGTTGGTGCAAAGTGAAAATCAGCTAAGGTAGCTGTCAGTTTACGATTTGCCTCTTCAGGCCATGGTGAGTATATGTTCCCAGTTCTAAGTCCTGCTTCTACATGCGCAACCGGGATTTTCAAATAATAAGCAGCTAAAGCGGCAGAAAATGTTGTCGTAGTATCCCCATGAACGATAACCACATCAGGATTAAATGCCTCTAGAACCTCTTTCATTTGCGTTACGATAAGCGAGGTTACATCAAATAAGGTTTGTCCAGAAGTCATGATATTAAGGTCATAATCTGGCTTAATTTCAAATAAGTCTAATACTTGGTCGAGCATCTCTCGATGTTGAGCAGTTACGCAAACTCTAGATTCTATTGATACGTTTTTTTTTAGACATTGAACTAATGGAGCCATTTTAATTGCTTCAGGTCTAGTTCCAAAGACCGTTAGTACTTTTTTTAACATTACAATACCTTACCCTAGCCGAATTCATTAATTGACGAAAAAAAAGACCCTATTGATTTCACAACTAAGTCCTGTTCTTCTTTCTCCAGTCCATAATAAAGGGGCAGACGAAGAAGCCTTTCGCTCTCTTGTGTTGTATATCTATCCACACCATTAAATCTACCAAATTTTTCACCGACATAAGCGGAATGCAAAGGTACGTAATGAAATGCTGGTATTATATTTTCAGACTTCAGGTGAGATATTAGTGATTCTCTTACACTTATATCTTTTATTTTTATATAAAACATATGTCCATTATGGCAACTATCTTTAGGCACGACTGGCAGCTCTAGCATTCCTTCTCTATCTAAGTAATATAGCTTTTCTCTATATCGCTCCCAACTATCTAAACGGAATTTTTTAATTTTATCAGCGGCCTTTATCTGCGCCCACAAGTAGGCCGCCTGTAATTCGGAAGGCAAATAACTACTACCGATATCCACCCACGAATATTTATCAACCATTCCCCTGAAAAATTGACTTCTGTTCGTACCCTTTTCTCTAATTATTTCCGCACGCTTTACAAATTTCTCATCATTGATTAGAAGCAGACCACCTTCACCACCAGATGTATAGTTTTTTGTTTCATGAAAACTGTACGCACCTAAATGGCCAATAGAGCCCAAAGGTTTTCCTTTATAAGTTGACATCATCCCTTGAGCTGCATCTTCAATTACAAATAAGTTATATCGAGCTGCAAGAGACATTATTAAATCCATTTCACAAGCTACACCAGCATAATGGACAGGAACAATTGCCTTTGTTTTCTCAGTAATTGCTTGCTCAATTAGCTTTTCATTGATATTCATCGTGTCTGGATGGATATCAACAAAAACAATTTTTGCCCCTCTCAGTACAAATGAATTTGCGGTCGATACAAAAGTATAGCTCGGCATAATAACTTCATCACCAGGCTGTATATCTATTAAAATGGCCGCCATTTCGAGTGCAGCAGTGCAGGACGGTGTCAGTAAAGCCTTCAAACATTTGGTTTGTTCTTCGAACCAATGTTGGCATTTTTTGCCATAAGGGCCATCACCAGATAGATGGGAATTAGCAATTGCATCATTAATATATTGAATTTCTGTACCAGTGACTGGTGGTTTATTAAATGGAATCATAATTATACTCACTCAAGAATTCGTTTTTTAACTGCAACAAATTTCTTTTTCGTTCTTTAATTTTCGTAGCTGGGCTTCCAATATAAACGCCCCAAACATCCGTACTTTTCAATACTAAGGACACAGCACCTATTGAACATCCTGTATCGATGGTAACACCAGGAAAAACAACTGAGTTTGTTCCAATGATTACATATTTATTAATATATACAGGGGCTGATTTTTCATTTTTATATTTTTTAGGTATTAGCGAATTAGTCATAGTTTCCCCTGTATAGTCGTCAGTCTGAGTAAAGACTTTAACACCATAAGCAAGAGTACAAAAATCAGCTAAATAAGCACCTTTTTCTCCACCGGCAATCAAACACATAGGGGTTATGTGTACAAACTTTCCTATTTCAACCACCCCAGAAATAACACAAAAATCATCAATTCTAGAATTATCTCCAATCGAGATCATTTCATGGTTATAAATACTTGCTTTATCACTAATTTTAACGTTCTTACCTAAACTTTTAAAATTTAACCTAAGAAGCTCTGTTTGAGTTAAATATGCCATTTTATATCCCATTCAGTACGATATTTTAACACAAGCCGTTTAAATACTGCCCATAACTATTTTTAAGCATGGGTTTTGCCAATGCTTTAAGCTGCTCTTTTGTCAGCCAACCGTTATTAAATGCAATCTCTTCTAAGCAAGCTATCTTATAACCCTGACGATGTTCTATCGTAGATACAAATAATCCTGCATCTTGCAAACTTTCATATGTTCCAGTATCCAACCATGCAAAACCTCGACCTAGTAGCTCTACATTTAAGTCACCTTGTTCAAGATAGAGCTGATTCACTGAAGTAATTTCAAGCTCACCACGTTCAGAAGGTTTAATCGATTTAGCTAAGTTTACCACTTGGTTGTCATAGAAATATAAACCAGTTACAGCAAAATTAGATTTTGGGTTCTCAGGTTTTTCTTCTATAGATAGTGCTTTCATCTCTTCATCAAATTCTACAACACCAAAACGCTCAGGATCTTTTACTTTGTAGCCAAAGACTGTAGCTCCCTTCTGCTGTTGAGCAGCTTGTAACAACTTAGGTGTAAAACCTTGACCATAAAAGATGTTATCTCCCAGAACTAAACAGACCGAATCATTACCAATAAACTCTCGACCAATGATAAATGCTTGAGCTAAACCATCAGGTGTCAGCTGAACCGCATACTCAATAGTGATACCAAATTGACTACCATCACCAAGTAAGCGCTTAAAACTATCATTATCTTCTGGCGTAGTAATAACTAAAACATCTCGTATACCTGCTAACATTAATACAGATAATGGATAGTAGATCATTGGTTTATCATAGACAGGTAATAACTGCTTAGATACGCCCATAGTAATAGGATAAAGGCGTGTACCAGAACCGCCAGCAAGGATAATCCCTTTCATTAGCTAATTTCCTCATTTGAAATACCTAAACGTTCTCTAGTATAAGAACCATCTAACACGCGTGACCACCATTGCTTATTGGCTAAATACCATTCAACAGTTTTACGAAGACCTGATTCAAATGTCTCTTTTGGTTTCCAATCTAACTCTCGTTCAATTTTCGAAGCATCAATTGCATAACGAACATCGTGTCCAGGGCGATCTGTTACATAGGCAATTAAATCGAGGTACTGATTCACATTTTTAGGTTTATTAGGTACTAACTCTTCTAATAGCAAACAAATAGTCTTAACGACATCAATATTAGCTTTTTCATTGTGGCCGCCAATATTGTATGTCTCGCCAATTTCACCTTCAGTAGCAACTTTATATAGAGCTCGAGCATGATCTTCTACAAATAACCAATCACGAATCTGCATACCGTCACCATAAACAGGCAAAGATTTGCCATCTAATGCATTTAAAATCATTAATGGTATTAATTTTTCAGGGAAATGGTAAGGACCGTAATTATTTGAACAATTAGTGACTATCGTTGGCAAACCATAAGTACGCAACCAAGCACGAACTAAATGATCAGAGGAAGCTTTTGATGCTGAGTATGGCGAGGATGGTTTATACGATGTATTTTCTGTAAATAAGTCAAATGTACCTTCTAAATCGCCATATACTTCATCAGTTGAAATATGATGGAAACGAAAAACACTTTGTTTATCATCAGATAAAGCATTCCAATAAGCGCGAGTTACTTCTAATAAAGTGTACGTACCAATGATATTTGTTTCAATAAAGGCTGCGGGGCCATCAATTGAGCGATCGACATGAGATTCAGCCGCAAGATGCATAATTACGTCAGGCTGATGTTGTTCAAAAATGCGTTTCATTGATTCCGCATCACAGATATCAGCTTTTTCAAAAATATAACGACAATGATTAGCAACTGAAGTTAACGATTCTAAATTGCCAGCATAGGTAAGCTTATCCACATTAATAGCTACATCTTCTGTATTTTCAATGATGTGACGAATGACTGCAGAACCAATAAAACCAGCACCACCTGTAATAAGTATTTTCATTTTCTTCTCTCAATTTATACCGTACTAATCTTTCATTTATAAACATTAGTATTATTCAAGCGCATAGAGCACTTAATATGCTACACATGAAAATGCTTCGACGTATTTGTTCAATAAGTTCGGAATATATTTCCACCTGTAAACATTGATAGACTTAACTCGGCTGTAATGATTTCTTGAATATAGTCTCGCCAGTAATAAACAGCTTTTCCAAACCATACACTCACCATTCGACCCGTATTTTTGACTTTCCAACCGGCTAATACAAGTGTATTTCGGATAACTTAACGGAATATAGGCTGACCTAAATATCGATTTGATGAATCCTTGCTACTCTCTCAGTGACATCGAAAATACCTGTTTCACCATAAGCACTGTCGTAATAATCAGCTCACTGAATCGAAGTAGCCTACCATGTCTATTATATCTACTTTGCACCTACCCACTAACTTCTTCTTCATCAATCTAAGAGGTCAAAGAACCATGATTAATTGGTTATTGATTTAATACTTCCTGTTAATTGTTTTATAAAGAGATTTAGGCATATGACAGAGAGAGGGGAAAAATGTAGCTGATCAGATACTAGGTTCTAGATTTAGTTCCACTGGATTATGCAATAAAACCTACAACTACAAAAAGATCATTTCTTTTTTGAACCCCAACTTATTAAACCACTTTAGTTTGATAGGCCAAGTATCGATGAACTCAATTATACTAGCCTTAGGATAGAATCATATGATGGCTAGAATAATGCCATCTATCACTTAGGTTTCTGTCTAATACTGAGTGACACCGTGCACCAGTTCTTTATCAAATATGGATACCTAGTTTCTCTAATTGTTTAAGGAATACTTTCGAATATTTTTTAATGCTAGGGTTTTTTTCTACTATTTCCCTAAAAAACTTATTCTTTCTAACTCCAGAGCCAACAACTACACCTGAACTCAGCCTCTCACTAAGGTCTAGCGTTAGGTGGAAACCTTTTGATATATAATATTTATAGGCTATATCGAATTTACTTGTAGCACCAGAGCCTTGAGAAATAGCAGCTTCATTAGTACCTAACTCCTTGCCATAGTGTGGAAGGCTTCCCCAAAGCTCTTGATCTCCAATAGGATGAGGAGGTACAAAGGTTTTTAAACCAAACTTTTGAAGCATGTAAGAAAAATGTATATCTTCTCCAGCCACCCTGCTAAAGTTTTTAGGTGGTAATTCACTCCAGAACATGGCTAAATGTTCTCTTTTAAAAAACCAAGCATGGCCAACTATATCAACTTGAACAGTATGTTCATTTGGGTATGCCCAGCCAAATTCTTTATAAGGATGGTATCTTTTACTGCTTAAATATTGCAATCCTCTAGTACCAAGAAGGCCGTCATGTGATTTTATCGTATCTACACAGTTTTCGAACCATTTGCTTCCTGGTATTGTGTCATCATCCAACAAGCATATGTAATCAGCATCAATATTAAGAGCAAATGCAAACCTTGCCCAAACGCCTAAATTCTCACTACAATCAGCTAGTATAAATCTCGATTTCAAGTATTCAGGTATCTCTTGGCCATGGTTTTGCCATACGTATATATCTGATGCTTTGATAGTCTGTTTGTCAATCGCATCTAATTGTAATTCTAAAAACTCTGTTCTTTTATATGCATTTAGTACAACTGCAATTCTGACATTATTTTCATTTACCATTTAATTTCAAACCTTTTTCTTTTTCTCAAGAGTAGTTTATCTATCAGAGTTCTATCATCCTTGAGATAATCCCGTATGTTGCTCTGCAATAACAAAAGATCGTTAATAGAGGTTCCAACATCTATAAATGTAATATCTTGCCTTTTCAAAAATAATTTATGCCCGATAATTTTTGTTAACGAAGATGCTGAAGACAATATTAAAGCCCCCTTCTCTACATTTTTCATAGTAGTCATAATACCGTCAAGACAACTCTCATATGTCCCAAAAAAATTATCTGGCACTGGAATATGCTGTGCTTCTGCTAATATACCACTCAGTGTCGCTCTATGATTCGCGATAACATATATATTAGTGTACTTTGAAATTAATGGTACCAATTCACATCGATACTTCTCGTAGTTAGAATTTAGTAATAAGTCAGCGAATGTGATATTATCATCAAAACCACCATTTAATCGCAGCATAAACTCACGGTCATTAATTGCATCATTATGTGATGTAGGGATACCTTTATAAAATCTCATATCTTTAAACATTGCAGATTCTAGTAGGTCCTTCCGAATATTTCTATGACATTGAGGATCGAATTTCTTTGAGTCAAAGTCAGGGTATTTATTTGTGAAACTCTGCCCTCTAAATATTGTAATTCCATTACTAATCTCTAAGTACCTATTTTTAAGTATCTCTGTTTCACCATCACTGAATCGAATAAAGCTAAATGGTTCTTGACTATCCAAAAGGTCATGTATTTTCATTAAATGTTTCACTGGATCAGGTATCAAATCTGTTGTTTCCATAATTTTTAATCTACCTATGTTTTCATAACTTTTCATCAACACGAATAACAGCTATATTTCAGTTTAATGTCTGAATTTACGTCAAGAAAATTTATCCATCTCTCTAAAGTGAGCATTATTTTCTATTAAATACTGATAGTTTCCTTCATCGACAATCTCACCCTTTTCCATAAAGTATATACGATCACAATTCTTAATTGTTTTTAGTCTATGAGCAATCATTACAATAGTTTTCTTACCTGACAATTTCTCAATTGACTCCATTATTTGATTTTCAGTAATACCATCTAATGCGCTGGTTGCTTCATCAAAAATTAGAATTTCAGATTCAGCATATAATGCTCTCGCAATACTTATCCTCTGCCTTTGACCACCAGAGATTTGTATTCCATTCTCACCAAGGTGACTATTAATCCCCTCAGAAAAACTATTAACCAGCTCTGTCAAGCAAGAAAGCTCAACGGCTTTATTAAGCTTAGTCCAATCTATTTCCGTATAGTCAACACCAAATGCAATATTTTCTGCAATCGTAGAATCTAACAAGCTCACAGATTGAGGAACATAAGAAATATTATGATGCCAAGCAGATAATTCTTCTATTGATGTACCGTCAGCTCTCAGTTGACCACTATTTAATGACAATAATCCACAAAGTACATCAATTAATGTTGACTTTCCTGAACCAGAATGGCCCACGACACCTATTTTTTCAAACTTATTAATCTTTAAGTTAATCGTATCTAAAGCCAATCGATCATTACAATCGTATGAAAAACACCCTTGTGATACTTCGAGTGAATGTTCAAATGGTATCGAGATTGCAGTTCCTTCTGGTTTGATCTTAATGGCACTAAGTGACATATCCGACTTAAGGATCCCCACTACCGAGATATTTCCCTTGATCATTGCAAGGTTATTATAAACCTGCTGTAGTGAGGGTAGTAATTTAAAGGCAGCTAAACCATAAATAGTAAGTAACGGCAATATAGTTGAAAAATCCTCACCTTTGATAATCAGATTAAGTATGATGATCATTATCATACTTACATATGCAAGCCATTCCATCATATATCTTGGTGCACCTGCGATTGTCATTGTGCTAGCTTGAGCTCGTGACTGCTGAAGACTTTGTTTTTCAAAAGAGTCAATGAAGTATTGTCTTTTATCTAAAAGAATTGCTGATTTTGTATTTGCAAACGCTTCTTTTACTATCTTACTTTTTAATTGATTTGCTTCAGATACTAAATTACCATTTCGTTGTAAACGCTTCTTAAGTACTGCCGAAATCAATACATAGCTCGAAACAAAAAAAAGAATAACGAATAAACTCGTATCTATATCATATGAAAAAATAGCCATGCTTATTAATAAAATAAAAACCAACCTTGAAACCATATTAACGGCAGGTACTATTACAGCGCCGACTAAACGAGCTGTTTCGATTAATACATTATTTGATAAAGAGCTTGAATTATTTTTTACATAATAAATCCAATCTCGAGTTTGATAAAAACTAAACAATCTAGACGTCAGTTCATGACCAAAACCTAAAGATATCTGATTTATTTTTTTTGTCATAACGACTGACAATAAAGAGCTTACGGTTAGAGATATTAATATTAAGCAAGAAATACTTAATAAAACACTGCTAAATGCTATGCCTTCAGGTAAAGTAATATTCAAATAATCTAGATAGGAGTCTAGTTTATTATTATCTGAAACTACACCCATAAACCCAGCAATCATACCAATCGTAACAAGTTCAAATACTGAAATCGCCACAACCATGATTTGTAGAAATCCCAACCGTCTTCGTTGCTCTAAAGATAGGATCGACCATAATTGTTTAAATTGTCTTATCATTTTATCTTCTCATATCTCCATTTAGGAAGGCGTTTCGAACATACATGTTCAGATATTTTGAGCTGACGTGTAGGCTCGAGGAGCAAAGTTTACAGATGCTTACATGAACCATTCCATACATGACTTTTTAGGTGAATCAGATTAATCATTTCCATAGTTTGTGCTATTGCCTATTTAAAAGGAACGTCACAATCGAAATCACCAACCCCTTTCAAAAAACACTGCACTGACCATAAAGATGAATATCTATCCACTAATCTTGATCACTAAGCACTAAGCACATTAAAAACGAAATGATATCGATAATATCGAGTTTGCTTCGCCTTGTGATCAATAATCAAGGGTAGCATCGAAATGCATAAAGGATTCTGGTTACTCATCGTTTGGTCTCTAGTTTGTCTATGAAGGTAGTAGAAAAAAACTAAGATGATCTACAAATCGAACATCGAAAAGTTAATTGCTATGTGATTGCTATAAATAATAAAATCCAATAATTGAGAAACTATCATGCAATGGCCTTTTAAAGATGAGCAGGGACGTGAATACCCTATGAGATTAGTTCCGATTCGTATTCAGATACGCTACCGCCCTTAGGTTTGGCTCCTAAAGGCAAAAGTTCACAACTTGTTCGTGTATTGTCTGTGGTTAAACTTACAGTGTATTTTAGCAAAAGTGCTTTATATTAACCACTTTGAATTTGGTGTCGCAGGGCAGGTGTCTTACAATGCACTTCCCTAGTGAAAACATTGTACACTTTGTAAAAATTACGTATCTATCTAGCATCGATTTTCTGTATCAATTAGCAAGTTGCTGTATCGCACAGCGAAGTTTGGGGTGTTATTCACCATCTACAAGCCCTCTCCCTCTCTTGATATCTTTTTACCAAATGATTTATTTCTACACGATCAGTACTCTAAGCCGCTATTGCCTACGTGCCGTTCTCCATTATTCAGTCTTCATCGTTCCACATTGATTCATCACCAAAATATTAAATAGGTATGCGGAACACGATAGAGAATCGAGTTTCAAACATGATTGTCGTCGGAGGAAAAGCCACGAAAGCTATACAGTCGAAGCCACCAAGACGCATAACATTGTTAGGAATAATATTCGGGAGGGGGGCGGCGGCTATTGACATTGTATTTAACGAATGAGATGACTAAACATTAGACACAAGCAGACTGGATACGAAGGACTCAGAGTATGTGTAAATGACAGGTAGACGAGATTCGAAGAGCTACTAGACGAGAGCATCATTTCACAATAAAAGAGCGAAATACTTGAAATATCACTGTTACGCACGACTTGCATTTTTAGTATCCAAGGGAAAGGGAGTTGGCCCAACTACATCCTTCCTCTGTATTCTCCTACCCTTTCTCGCTATACTCCTGACCTATAGTTTTTCGCCCAATAACGAATAAGAGTTCAAGATATGCAAGAGTTAGTTCCATTTGTTCAAGATAATATGATTTTAGCCATCGTATGGATCGGCTTGGTTGTTGCCATCATTGCGAACGTTATCAAGACATCAAACGCAGCCTACAAAGAGATCACGGCAGCGCAAACCACACACATGATTAACCGTGAAAATGGCGTTGTGGTTGATATTCGTACTAAAGATGAGTTCAAAAAGGGCCATATTACGGACGCAGTTCACATTTTGCCGTCAGATATCAAAGCAAATAGCTTTGGTAGCCTTGAAAGCCACAAAGCAGACCCAATCATCGTAGTATGCAAGACAGGTCAAACCGCTCAAGAAAGCGCGAACTTGCTAGTTAAAGCAGGTTTCGAAAACGTAAGCGTACTGAAAAGCGGCTTAGTGGCTTGGAGCGAAGCTAACTTACCTTTGGTTAAAGGTAAGAAGTAGTTCAAAGCAAAAAGTAAGCTGACCTGATTACACGAATATGACTTTAAGGTTTTGTTTGGCTGATATGACGAACAAAACCTAATTATAAATTTTTAAGGACAAGAAAATGGCTGAAGCAGCACAACAAGACGCACAACAAAACTTCGCAATCCAACGTATCTTCCTAAAAGACGTATCTTTCGAAGCGCCAAACTCTCCAGACATGTTTCAGAAAGAGTGGAACCCAGATGTAAAACTGGACCTAGACACTCAAAGCCGTGAACTTGGCGAAGGCGTTTACGAAGTAATCCTACGTCTAACGGTTACAGTTAAGAACGCAGAAGACACTGCATTCCTTTGTGAAGTTCAACAAGGCGGTATCTTCTCTGCAAGCGAGATGGAAGCTGGTCAACTGGCTCATTGCCTAGGCGCATTCTGCCCGAACATTCTATTCCCATACGCTCGTGAAACAATTTCTAGCCTAGTGGTTAAAGGTACGTTCCCACAACTGAACCTAGCTCCAGTAAACTTCGATGCTTTGTTCATGAACTACCTACAGAACCAAGCTCAACAAGCTGAAGGCGAACAGGCTTAAGTCTCAAAGTAGAACTTAACTCTAACGTTTCAAGCGCTAGTTAGCTTTTAAATGCACATCGTAACTTCTGCGATGTGCATTTTTTCTTTACACTGTACTAAGATTGAAAGCTCTTCCTATTTTAGTGGATGGCTTTTTCAGAACTCTTCGATTTCCCTCATTATTTTTAGGTGGAAGCATGACAGAAACAACTCGCCCGACGAACACGACGAACACTTACGGCAAAGAGATCACTATGACTGTAATTGGCGCAGGCTCTTACGGGACATCTTTAGCGATATCTCTAGCGCGTAACGGTGCCAACGTTGTTCTTTGGGGACATGATCCTGTTCATATGGCTCGTCTTGAATCTGAGCGTGCTAATAATGAGTTCCTGCCAAATATCGACTTTCCAGAAAGCCTAATCATCGAATCCGATCTTGAGAAAGTAGTAACAGCAAGTCGTGACCTTCTCGTTGTTGTGCCTAGCCACGTGTTTGGTATTGTTCTAAATAGCCTGAAACCCTACTTAGGTACGGATTCTCGCATCTGTTGGGCGACCAAAGGCCTAGAGCCAGAAACAGGCCGCTTACTTAAAGATGTCGCGCACGATGTGCTTGGTGATGGGTACTCGCTAGCGGTTCTATCAGGGCCTACTTTTGCCAAAGAGTTAGCGATGGGTATGCCAACGGCTATCTCTGTCGCTTCACCAGATGAAGTATTCTTAGAAGAGCTGCAAGAGAAGATCCACTGCGGTAAAACATTCCGCGTATACGCAAACTCAGATTTCATCGGCATGCAACTTGGCGGCGCAGTGAAAAATGTTATCGCAATTGGCGCAGGCATGTCGGATGGCATTGGTTTTGGTGCCAATGCTCGTACTGCACTGATCACGCGTGGTTTAGCTGAAATGAGTCGCTTAGGCGCTGCACTGGGTGCACAACCCGAAACCTTTATGGGTATGGCAGGACTGGGCGATCTAGTACTAACCTGTACTGATAACCAATCACGTAACCGTCGTTTTGGATTGGCTTTAGGTTCAGGTAAAGACGTCGATACTGCACAAGAAGAGATCGGCCAAGTAGTTGAAGGCTATCGCAACACTAAAGAAGTTTGGTTACTATCCGAACGTATGGGCGTTGAGATGCCAATTGTTGAACAAATCTATCAAGTGTTGTATCAAGGAAAAGATGCACACTTAGCGGCACAAGATCTCCTTGCTCGAGACAAGAAGTCAGAGCGATAACATCACGTATTACGTCGTGGAATGAAATAGATAAAACGGATGGTAAAATGAAACACTGTGAACAGCAAAAAGTTTGGCAATGCATTGTGAAGGAAGCTCGACAGCAGTCAGAACAAGAGCCTATGCTTGCGAGTTTTTATCATGCCACCATTATCAACCATGAAAGTTTGGGGGCAGCCCTCAGTTACATCCTAGCAAACAAGTTAAAGACAGCGTCAATGCCAGCAATGGCAGTGCGTGAAGTGGTTGAACAAGCATTCAAGCAGGATCAATCGATTATTGATGCTGCCGCTTGTGATATTTGCGCGACGGTAAATCGAGATCCTGCGGTCGAGATGTACTCGATGCCTCTACTTTATCTGAAAGGCTACCATGCTCTACAAGGCTACCGAGTAGCTAACTGGTTATGGAAGCAAGGCCGTATTGCGCTTGCCACTTACTTACAGAACCAAATCTCGGTTGCTTGCCAAGTGGATATTCACCCTGCCGCTCGTATCGGTAAAGCGATCATGCTCGACCACGCGACAGGCATTGTGATAGGTGAAACGGCCGTAGTCGAGAATGACGTGTCAATTCTTCAAGACGTTACCTTGGGTGGTACGGGTAAAGAAGGTGGCGATCGTCACCCTAAGATCCGCGAAGGCGTAATGATTGGTGCTGGTGCGAAAATTCTCGGCAATATTGAAGTGGGTGAAGGCGCGAAGATTGGTTCTTGCTCTGTAGTTCTGCAAGCTGTACCGCCTCATACGACTGTCGCTGGCGTTCCCGCAAAAATTGTCGGAAAACCGAAAACTGACAAACCCTCTTTGGATATGGATCAAGGGTTCAACGGTCGCTCTCAGAACTTCATTCATGGTGATGGAATTTAAGAGCAAATACTCGATTCGAGTAACCGAAATGCAAAAGACTAACAGCCGTTGTTGATAATGAATAAGAGCAAAATGACGATAATGATAAAACCAGTCCAAGTAGTTAGCACTGTTCTTTTGATATCTGCCAGCCTTTGTGTTGCTCTGTTATCTACATCGTCATTTGCCGCCTCTCAGGGGGAACTGAAAGGCGTATCAAGCGAAATATCTCGCCAACAAAAAAATCTTTCCTCACAGCAGAAAAAACTCGATAGCCTACAGGCAAACCTCAAGAAACAAGAACTGTCCATTGTGTCGCTTGAAAAGGCGATTCTAGACAGTAAAAAGCAACTCAATACGGCCAATGCAAATCTTGTTAACTTAGATACCAAGATTAAAGCGCTTACTACCCAGAAAAAAATCCATACCGACAAGTTAGAACAACTGATTCAAACTTACTACATGACAAGTCGAGCGAAGGCTTCTTCTCACATTCTCAACACAGGTGTGGAAGAAGATCGCATCAGTCACTATTACCAGCACCTTGCCAAAGCTCGCTCCGCAACAATCAAAACGATTGAGCAGACGCAACTTGAACTAGAAGAAAGCCATAAACAGCGTCAACTCGAGCAAGAACAAATTGCGACCCTGTTAAAACAGCAAACCACCAAGCGCGACAAGTTATCTAAGACTCAAACGCAACGTAAGAAAACGGTTGGCAGCATCAAGAAAAACATCTCGGGTGACAAAAATTACTTGGCAGAGCTTCAGCGAAATGAAACTCGCCTGAAAGCTGAAATAGCAAAAGCGGAGAAAGCGGCTCGAGAAAGACGTAATGCCGTACCAATGGATGGGTTAGCCAAACGTAAAGGCAAACTGCCTTGGCCAATCAAAGACAAAGTTCTGCATAACTACGGGTCACGCCAAACGGGTCAAATTAACTGGAAAGGTATGGTGATCAACGCTAAGTATGGTCAGCAAGTTAAGTCTGTTTATTCAGGTACGGTAGTATTTGCCGAGTATCTGCGTGGTTATGGCTTAGTGGTTCTTCTCGACCATGGTAAAGGTGATATGACGCTCTATGGCTTTAACCAAGCACTACTGAAAAAAGAAGGTGACAAGGTTAAAGCAGGTGAAGCCATCGCGCTTGCAGGTGACACTGGCGGCCAAACTCGTCCATCACTGTATTTTGAGATTCGCAGAAACAGCCAAGCTCAGAATCCAAAGAGCTGGTTGGTTAGGTAAGAGCAGATACGGGATTCGAGTATCGTTCTTCGAATCCCGTATATAGCTTACTCGCCTCTTTCTATTTAGAGTTCAAAGCCCTTACACCATCTTCCAATAATGTCAGCTGTTCAAAACCTTGAGTTGTCGCAATCGGTTTAACGGTCGCGATCATCTGCAGCATTCCTTGATGGACCACTTGCTCGGTAATTTGGGCTTTTGGAGACATTGCAGACTGATACGCCAACCAACCCGATGCGATCAAGTGAAGGGAAGTAACCATCGACTTCATTTCCGTATCCGTTGCTTTTAGCAAGTTCAACTCAACAAAGGCTCTCATGATATCAACAAGGTTCGTTTGCAATCTTTCTTGCACAGCCATGTAATCAAGGTGCAGTTTTTCATCACGTGACAATATTTCAGGTAGATTCGCATAGAAGAATCGGTACTTCCACATCAGTGTGAAGATAGAATCTAAGTAGGTCTTTAGTAGCGTCAGGCTTTCTTGCTGGCCTTGAATCGGCGTGAACCTTTCAAGCAACTCTGTTGAATAGAGAGTAAAGATATCACGGACAATTTCTTGCTTGTTACGGAAGTGGTAGTAGAGGTTACCAGGGCTAATCTCGATATGTTCAGCAATATGATTGGTCGTAATACTACGCTCACCGTGCTCATTAAAAAGCTCTAGAGCAGCGTAAACAATCTTGTCACGTGTTTTCATTAGTTATAAGGTCCCTATCCGTTTAGTGGTTCAGTATATCGCCACTAAGCGGATAGATCGAGCTGATAACATCTGGTCGAATTAGCAAACTCTAAAATTCTCTTTCAAACAATCACAACTGCAATTAATCGCGGCTGGAATCAACCGTGGCTGGAATCAATCACTGCCGAAGAGGTCTCGTGTGTAAACCTTATCTGCAACGTCTGCGAGCTCTTCTACCATTCTGTTGGAGACAATCACATCCGATGTGGCTTTGAACTCTTCGAGATCAGAATAAACCTTCGAGTTAAAGAAATGCTCTTCTTCTAAAACAGGTTCGAACACGACCACTTCAATACCTTTGGCTTTTAAACGCTTCATGATCCCTTGAATCGACGATGCACGGAAGTTGTCCGAGCCAGCCTTCATGATCAAGCGATAAATACCTACAATTTTAGGTGAGCGCCTAATAATCGAATCCGCAATGAAGTCCTTACGAGTGCGGTTAGCATCGACAATGGCACCCACTATGTTGTTAGGTACATCTTGGTAATTAGCCAACAGTTGCTTGGTATCTTTTGGTAAGCAATAACCACCGTAACCAAATGAAGGATTGTTGTAATGATTGCCAATTCGAGGGTCTAAACCCACACCTTCGATAATCTGACGAGAATCCAAACCGTGCGCTTCGGCGTAAGAATCGAGCTCATTGAAATAAGAAACACGCATCGCCAGGTAGGTATTCGAAAAGAGCTTTACCGCTTCCGCTTCTGTGGAATTAGTAAAGAGTACGTCGATATTCTCTTTTTCTGCGCCTTCAACCAAAAGATTCGCAAACACTTTAGCGCGTTCAGAACATTCACCAACGATAATACGTGATGGGTGTAGATTATCGTACAGGGCCCTGCCTTCGCGCAAAAACTCCGGTGAGAACATGACGTTTTTGCAGTTTAGCTCTTGCTTAACGCGCTCAGTATAACCAACAGGTACCGTTGATTTGATCACCATGACGGCATTTGGATTGATATCCATGACGTCTTTAATGACCGATTCTACAGAACTGGTATTAAAGTAGTTCGTTTTAGGGTCATAGTCGGTTGGCGTAGCGATAATAACGAAATCTGCATCTTGATACGCTTGCTTATCGGTTGTCGCTCGAAAGTTCAGCGCCTTATTTGTTAGAAAAGATTCAATCTCATTATCCACAATCGGTGACTGCTTTTTATTCAGCATCGCTACTTTGTCTTCAACAATATCAACCGCTACCACTTCATGGTTTTGTGCCAATAACATCGCATTAGATAAACCTACATAACCGGTACCCGCAACTGCAATCTTCATGATAATACCTATAATTTCGTGTGCTTACTGCGCACTAACCTAAGACTAAACTGCTCGTATCATACTCCGCTTCAAAAATTATTCCACTAGCTCGTCTTTATCATTCCTTGCTATACTCGCGGTAGTCTTATATTCAAAAGAGTAGGAAAAATATGATTATCGTAACTGGTGGTGCTGGCATGATCGGCAGCAATATTGTGAAAGCACTCAATGACGCAGGCCACAACGATATTCTAGTTGTCGACAACCTCAAGAACGGCAAAAAGTTCAAGAACCTTGTAGACCTAGACATCACTGATTACATGGATCGCGATGACTTCCTAACTCAAGTTATGGCTGGCGATGATTTCGGCCCTATTGAAGCTATTTTCCATGAAGGTGCGTGCTCGGCTACCACTGAGTGGGATGGCAAATACATGATGCTTAACAATTATGAGTACTCAAAAGAGTTATTGCATTACTGTGTTGAGCGTGAAATCCCCTTCCTATATGCCTCTTCTGCTGCGACTTACGGTGAGACAGATACTTTCATCGAAGAAAAAGAGTACGAAGGTGCATTGAACGTGTACGGTTACTCTAAACAGCAGTTTGATAACTATGTTCGCCGCCTACAAGCAGACGCTGCGGCTCACAACGAGACACTGCCTCAAATCACTGGTTTCCGTTATTTCAATGTTTACGGACCGCGTGAAGATCACAAAGGCAGCATGGCTTCTGTGGCCTTCCACCTAAACAACCAAATGAATGCCGGAGAGAACCCTAAACTGTTCGCAGGTAGCGAAACATTCCAACGTGATTTTGTGTATGTCGGTGATGTTGCAGCAGTAAACCTGTGGTTCTTAGAAAATGGTGTTTCTGGCATCTTTAACCTAGGCACCGGCAATGCTGAGTCTTTTGACGAAGTTGCCAAAGCGGTAATTAAGCATCACGGTAAAGGCGAAATCGAAACAATTCCGTTCCCTGAACATTTAAAAGGTGCTTACCAAGAGTTTACTCAAGCTGACTTAACTAAGCTGCGTGCGGCTGGTTGTGACCATAAGTTTAAGTCAGTAGCTGAAGGTGTAGCTGAGTATATGGATGAGGTTAACGGGTAAAAGTTCCTAGACCTATTCGATTCCTCATCGACTCACGATCAAGGATGAGAAACGTTACCTAGTGAGTACATCTGCATTGAGGTACTCACTAGCTAGATCCCTTGAAGTTGCCTAGTCAATGACGAGATCTCAAGAAGTAATCAGTATATTTAAAAAAAAAGAATATAACCCCAAACAAATGTAGCAAACATTAATGCGACCATAACAGCAGCAGAGCCTATGTCTTTTGCCCTGCCACTCAACTCATGCTGCTCAATTCCAATACGATCGACGACAGCTTCAATCGCAGAGTTAATCAACTCAACAATTAAAACCAACACAATGCTACCTAACATTACAATTCGCTCTAGCACCGATAGATCTAAGATGAAAGCCAACAGGATAGAAACGAATAGCAAAGCTAATTCTTGTCGGATAGCCGCTTCATATTTATATGCAGCCTTTAACCCTTGGATGGAATAATCTGTTGCTTTGATTATGCGGGTGAGACCTGTGTTACCTGGTTTACCATGAGTCATACGAAGAACCAAAAAATAAATTCATGAACAATAAAGTGTCTATTTTACACGGCTCTTCCCCTCTAGCATAATCTCGATACATTTATCACGCTTCTAGCCGTTCTATCCGTTCTATCCGTTCTATCCACATAATATGGCGACGAGAGCTGTAATGATCTAATATATGCATTGTTTTAAAGAACATGAGCAAAGAAGCCATGAAAAAAGCCATCTACCCAGGTACTTTTGATCCCGTTACCAATGGTCATCTTGATATTATCGGACGCGCATCCAACTTATTTGACCATGTTGTAGTAGGTGTGGCTGCTAGTCCTAGTAAAAACACCTTGTTTGACCTAGAGGAGCGAGTAACATTACTTAAGCAAGTATGCCAATCCTACTCCAATGTCTCCGTATTAGGGTTCAGCGGATTATTGGTTGACTTTGCTAAACAACAGAACGCTAATGTACTGGTTCGTGGGCTCAGAACCACAATGGATTTTGAGTACGAATTTGGTTTGACCACAATGTATCGCAGACTCATGCCAAATCTAGAGAGCATCTTCTTAACTCCAGCAGAAGAATATGCGTTTTTATCGTCGACTCTAGTACGAGAAGTGGCCATTCACGGTGGTGACATCACTCAATTTGTCCCAAAAGTAGTCAATAGCAACCTAGTGAAAAAAGTAAAAACTAGATAAGTTTTTTATTCCAAGTCGGTTTATTAAGTTATGTTGAGTTGTTAATATCAACTGGATAAACCCATTGGCAAACTTGAGTCTTTGTTTTGAAAAAAATCGCAATATTTACCCCCGGACGTAGACGTTTTGGTTCAGTTGTATTACAACTTCCGCTAATCAGTGCCTTAAGAGACTATTATGGTGAGTGCCAAATTACAGTTTGGACTGTCAATGAACCTGCTACTTGGTTGTGCGTCAACAATGGTGCTGACGATGTGATTGAGTACAAAGACATGTCTATCCCTTCATTACTCAAGCAGATAAACTCACGCAATTACGATGTGCTAGTTAATCTGCGCCGCAATAGCTCAAAGTTGCACCACTTGATAATGCCATTCGTCAATGCCAAAGAAAAATTTAGCCATAGTACCCAAAACTTAAATGCGCGAGCGTACGATTATCACGCATTAATACCTAAAAAAGATCGTTATATTGCTAATGCACACTTGCAAGCTCTCAACGGTGCGAAGAATACAAACTATCAAACATCAATAATAGATACGATCGCCGAAGGCCATGATATTGATAACTTTAAAAATGCACTAGTACTCTTACCTGGAGGAGGCGCGGGCAGCTTTAAACGGTGGCCGATACAACGATTTATTGATTCAGCAGAATCTATACTACAGAGTAATCAACAATTAGACGTTGTGTATATTGTACTTGGACCTCAAGAACAAGAATACAATGATGTCCTCCCTAGTTCGTTCAATGGTGTGCCAGTCGTCGTGTTTAACTCACCATCCATTGAACAGCTTGTCGCCATGGCAAGAAAAACTAAACTTACAATTGCAAATGACTGTGGGCCTGCTCATATATTTCAAATGATGCAGAATCCGTTGGTTATGATGTTTGGTTGGGGTTCAAATAACCTAAAAAAAATGCCGCAAGAAGTCATCAAAGAATGGTTTTTGTTTACGGACCGTTCCTTACCACTATTACCCAGTGACCCGAGCGGAAGTATAGAATCAATAAGCACCGATAAAGTCATCGCCTGCGGTAATGCGATGTTAAATTTACAGTAACTTAGTTGTGGTTTTCAGCCTCTTTATAGCGACATAGTTTGCTGATTAGATGAGTGTTATACTGAAACCGTTATCCTGTCATTGCTACTCAATCACTTTGGAATATTCATGAGCCAATCCTCTCGTAATGATTTTGACGAGTTAGCGTATAACCCGAGTTTCTCCCTGCATTTTATTGCTCCAAAATATTGGAGTACCTGGTTGTTCGTACTCCTTGCGATACCAATGGCTTTACTTCCATTTAAAGGACGATATTGGATAGCCGATAAAATTGCCTCTCGACTTACACAAAAACGTAAAGGAACCGTCGCAAATGCGTGGGTTAACTTAAAGCTTTGCTTCCCAAAAAAGTCTGAGTGCGAACGACAGAATATTATTCACCAATTGCTTGTTACCTCAGGCGTTTTCCTTATGGGCTTCAGCTTACTTAGTTTACGAGACAAGCATTGGTTAAAATCACAGTGTGAAATAAAAGGGATGGACAACCTAACAACGATTCTTGACTCAGGTAAGAATGTCATTCTTTTAGTCCCACACACTTGGGCGATTGATGTACCCGCTATTTTGTTCGCCTCTATGGGCATGCCTGTATCAGCGATGGCAAAAAAACAAAAGAATGAAGTTATGGACTGGTTGATGCACCGTCAAAGAGTGCAATACGGTGGTAGAGTTTATGAACGAAGTGGTGGCGTCAAACCATTCATCAAATCTGTGCGAGATGGTTACTTAGGTTATTACCTACCCGATCAAGATCACGGCCCAGAACATAGTATATTTGTTGATTTCTTTGCTACCCAGAAAGCGACTCTGCCCGGTTTAGGGAAATTGGCGAAAGTTAGTCGCGCAGAAATAGTCCCTGTCTATGCAATGATTGATTCAAAAACAGGAAAGTATGTCATTCACATTGATCCTGGGTTCAAAAATTTCCCTTCAGGCTCAGAAGAAAAAGATGCTAGAACTATGAACCACTACATTGAAACTAAAGCTTCAGTGAACCCAGAGCAATATATGTGGACTTTAAGGCTATTAAGAACTCAACCTGACGGAAAAAATTACTACCGCTTAGAACGTGAGAACGAACATAAATAACATGACTTCCAAATATAAAAAAATACTAATTATCGGCCCTTCTTGGGTTGGGGATATGGTGATGTCCCAGTCTTTATACAGTACGCTCAAGCAAAAACATCCGGAAGCACAAATCGATGTTATGGCTCCCGCTTGGTGTCGACCTATTTTAGAAAGAATGAAAGAAATCCATACAGCAATCGACATGCCAATAGGACATGGTGAATTTAATCTGAGTATGCGCCGTAAGCTGGGGATAACCTTACGTGACGAACGATATGATATCGCTTATGTTCTTCCTAAGTCTGTGAAATCCGCTCTCATTCCCTGGTTTGCAAACATTCCCCAAAGAGTAGGATGGAAAGGCGAAATGCGGTTTGGGTTGATTAATGATCGCCGAGACAATATGAAATCATTCGAGTACATGGTTGAACGCTATGTCGCACTGGCCCATCCCAGCAGTGAAATGATAGATTCGAGCTCTCTTGGTGGGCTTAACACCTTACCTAGACCGAAATTACAAATAGACGATAAAGCACAGCAAGCCGCTTTTAATAAATTTAACCTAAACATAGTTGACCTTGCAGCAGTAGGATTATGCCCCGGAGCTGAGTTTGGCCCCGCAAAAAAATGGCCGGAACAACATTATGCAGAAGTGGCAGAACACTTATGTAAATTAGGTAACCAAGTTTGGCTATTTGGTTCACAAAAAGATGTAGAATCATGTGAAAACATCAAAAACTTAGTGTCCAAAAAATTTATAGATAACGTCCATGTGCTAGCAGGAAAAACTAGCCTTATAGAAGCCGTAGACCTACTCGGTGCTTGTGAGACGGTAGTCAGTAATGATTCTGGTTTGATGCATGTAGCTGCAGCTGTTGGATGTAACGTAGTTGCCGTTTATGGTTCTACATCACCCAAATACACCCCGCCACTGGCTAAAAATGTTGAAATTGTACATACCGAAATCGAGTGTAGGCCATGTTTTAAACGTGAATGTCCACTGGGACATTTGAAGTGTTTGAAAGAGTTGCCAGCGAACAGAGTAATAGAACGATTAAAATGAAGTCAATCCATCCAATACTAATACCACTCCTGTACATTCCTATTATTTGGGCTTTTAGTGGCCTATTTTTATATTCAGATAGTTATAAAATCGCGATGATCAGTACTATTGTTGCTGCATTGTCGTCTGCATATCTTTTTAGTTTCAAGCAGATTTTAAAATGGTGCAAGAGGCGGAGACTATTGCCTTTATTCGCTCTTGCTGCTACTTATGCTGTCCTTTCTAAGGAGATACACGGGTATAATACTAATGAGATGAGAGGACTACTTACCCTATTAGTTTTAGGCATATTCACACCAAATGAAGCACTTATAAAAGTAAAAGAAAATTTGCACTGGCCGATGTTAATATTTAGCTTAATTGGAATAGCGTATATAGCATACCATGCAGTTTACCTTAAAATACCAAGAACCACATGGGATATCAACCCTTTACCTTACTCTGCCGCGATGAGTGCGGCCGCATGTTTATCGCTTTATCAGAGTATAAAAATGCAGAGTAAGACCCATAGACTCGTTATGTTCTTGGCTTTTGTTCTTTATGTATGCGCTATATTTTTAAGTGGAACTCGTGGTGCCTTACTGTCACTCTCTATTGTTAGCACCTTAATATTAGCATCATTCCTTATCACGAACCTAAGATCTGGTGCCTTATATTTATGTTTGGCCCTATCGGCTACATGCATCACTGCCACAATCTTTAAAGGCAGCATAGAGGCCCGTTATAACGATACAGTGAACGAGATTAAACACCTCGAGGCTGGCAACTTAAACTCTTCTATCGGTCAAAGACTTGAGATGTATCAGGCAGCACTAAATATCAGTATGCCGCCTAAGCTATTAGGTTATGGTACAGATAACCTCTCAAGCCTGAAGGACTCTCTTCACAAACAAGGGATGATAAGTAACGGGGCTGCAAAATTAAACAGCTTTCATAACCAATTCCTACACAACTTAGTCATTTACGGTTTTATTGGGTTTTGCATTACCCTATTGTGGTTTATCTATCCAACGTATATTGCCTGGAAAAATGAAAACATCTCCTTAGCTCCGATATTAATCGTGGGTGGCAGTTATTTTACCTCAGCCATGACGGATGTACCTTTGCAAAAGATTTACTCATTAGTTTTCTTTGGTGTGCTTCTGCTAATTTTATTGGAGGAGAGGCAAGTTGAAGATTAAATTATTTTTCGCAGCTTATAATTGCTTACTAGCTATCGTTGCGCCATTTTATTTATACAAACTATTAAAAACCAAAAAAAACAAACCTCGTATTGGTAGAAGATGGAAAGAGTACTTCGGGTACTGTAAACCTTTGCAAAAAAATAGTGACATAACCTGGATTCATGCGGTTTCAGTAGGGGAAGTGATTGCAATAGAACCGTTAATTAGACAAATAAAAAAGAATAAACCTGATACGACTTTGCTAATGACGACAACCACTTCAACAGGCGCTCTGGAAGTTCACAAACGTTTAGGTAACATTGTGAAGCATAGATATATGCCTATCGACTTTAAGTTATTTATCAATAACTTCATATCCCGTGTTTCACCAGATGAGCTTATCATAATGGAGTTGGAACTTTGGCCAAATTTATTCAAGGTTCTTGGGGATAGCGATGTTGATATCAAAATTGTTAATGCACGCCTTTCTGATAAGTCTTTAAAAAACTATCAAAAGGTAAATTCAATTATCGCGTCACTCATCGGTCAAATTAAAAATATCATATGCCAGTCCGAGAGAGATAAAACCAATTTTATATCACTTGGAGCTAAACAAAGCCAAGTCTGTGTTTCTGGAAATTTGAAATACGATATATCAGTTCCTAGCCAACAAGTTCAGCAGGGTAAACATTTAAAACACGCTATTCAGAAGCAAGTTATAGTTGCTTGTAGTACTCATTCGAATGAAGAGCAACAAATTATTGAATCTTTAGCACGCTCTGAACTACTCAACGAAGGAACGATTTTGATTATTGTACCTCGTCACCCTGAAAGGTTTGATGAAGTCTATCGTTTATCAAGCCATAACTACCAACTCAATACAATGAAGATGACTGACATTGACTTATCAAATATACCCACAGATACTCAAGTCTTGGTCGGGAATACGATGGGGCAAATGTTCATGTACTTATCTATGGCAGATGTGTGCATCATGGGTGGTAGCTTCATCGGGGAGAAAGTTGGAGGCCACAATGTTATTGAGCCCGCAGCACTTGCTTTACCGATCATATCAGGTAAAAGCTATTATAATTTCTTAGAAGTTACCCAACAACTTCTAATAGCTAACGCCATTACTATCGTCGAATCAAATGATGAATTAGCTCATACTGTCTTTGAGTTACTCCATGATAGAAAAATGGCCTCAATTATGGGCTTAAATGCACTCAAAGTTTATCAAGAAAATGAAGGAGCATTAGAGTACACCTTAAGTAAATGCATCTAATCTAGCTCTGGAACAATTGTGAAGAAACTGTCCTTGTGCTTTACAAAAGTCAAAATGCATTAAATCGTAATTCTATTTTTAACAATGTTATGAACAAAAACTTTATCTTAATTGTTCAAAAATATTTAACTATAAGCTTTCTTTCAGAAAATGTTTGGTCCGCAACTCCACCATCTCAATATGTATATAATTTTCAGCTAGATAAAATCGACAACAATTCAAATCAAAAATAAGCTAACAAATTAACTATTAGTAAGCTTCATTCAAAACTCTTGTCGCTATGATATCAGTCACTGGTAGACCAGGATGATTATGATCATAGTAAAGAGGAGTCCCTCTCTAACAGCATAACAAGAAACTGAAGATGTAACTCACATCCTATATCTTGCTTATCTTGATATCATCCATATTATTGAATGACTTATTCCTTCACACCGGTCGCGTCTAGAAAGCACTCTCGAACCCAAAAGTGATTCCCCATAGCTTCTAACGTATATACTAGATTTACTAAAAACTCTGATGCAATTCACCTCTTCCCCTCCCCCAACATATTAGAAAGTGATAACTTGGAAATACAACAAAATGAACATGCCCTAATTGGAATTTAGCTTTAGGGCCTCACAATCTTTCATATTAAACGATAATAATCCTTTCCAAACTTATCTTTAAAAATTTATATCTGCACTTTTAAAATATGACATAATTCTTGTCATTTTACACTTTATTCAGTAATAACTTGCTAATCGAAACTAAGCGATACATACAGTTTTCTTTCAATCGAATTAACTTTCTTGTTATTCTTGAATAAAGGCTATAGTTCCGACTATTCTCAAGCATTTTTCTTTCAGATTGTATATTTGTGTCCATTTCGTAGTTATGTGTAATTACGGGCTTTCTCAAACAAAGAGGCGGGATACCATGCAACCAAATTGCACCAATATAGTGGTCCACTGGCATGTATATAGTGTGTAGATTATCAATCAACTTCTTTGCCCCCTTTGGTGAAAGGTAATACCCTACTGCACCGGAACGATTCTGCTTAGGAAAGAAAAAATCCCCTATATTAATTAAAGAAGAACTTCTTTTTTCTAGTTTAACGTACTCTTGGTTATCCAGTTTATTAATTTTCACTAAATCAAAAAAATCTTCTTTTATGATAATATCGTCTTCCAATATTATCATGGGTACATTATCAGAGACACATTTATTCCAAAGTGAATAATGGGAATAGAAGCAACCCCTTTCACCACGACCCAACGCGTAACCTCTTCGGGAAATAGTTTTTTTATCGTCGATTTTATTGACAAAGCTTTTAGGTATATCATTGACTTTATAAGCATCAAAATAAGAGTATTCTAATTTATTGGAAAATTGTGCATCAACATTAGCTCTCCGTTTTTTACTTTCTAAAAGCGATATGACATTGACCTTAACTTTACTTTCATCAAACTTAGGAAGTTTATTTCTCTCGAATTTCTTCCATTTTCGTTCTATTTTCCTACAACCAATTGATGATATATAATTACTTATAGGAAATAACTCCGTACTACCATAACCATCAACAAGTACAAGTTTTATGTTTTCTTCTTTCTCTATAACCAATATATTACTCAGAACTAAGTCACTAGGGATAATATTATTTTCTTTAAGGTAACACTTTAGTTCTTTAAGCCCCACTTGTAGCAATCTTAACTCTTTTTCGTTTCTAGTTAGCTTTAGATAGTGCCTCAAATCAGAAGCAATATTACCATTATAATTACGTACAACCTCTTGAATAATACCGATATAATCCCCACAGTCTATAACTCCGTAATACTGAGGTAGATGCGTAAAGTCTACATTATTCTTTTTTAATTTCTCAAGATATGCAATCTCTCGCTTGGTTTGTTTAGCGTTATTTCGATGACTTACTTTAATACATCGATTAGGATTTTTAGGATCTAAATAACAAGTTCGCTCAGAACCTCGACCAATAACAGGCCAGTGAAGAAAATCTTGCATTATTATTTTTGCTTCTCTTTGTAGATGGAGAGTATCATCTGATAGTTTTTTTCCATCATTGCTTCTACATCTAATGTTAGGGCCAGATCTCTACAAGCTTTTTTTAAATTTAAATCACCTCTCTTCGCAGCCCAATAATGCATAGCTTCTGTCAACGCATTTATGTTTTTCCCTGACTCGATTACCGTCGAAACAGTCGGTTGCATCACCTCTTTCGCACCACAATCTTCAGTGGTAATAACTGGGCACCCACATGACAACGCCTCAATAGCAGTAAACCCGAAAGGTTCATAATGAGTAGGGAAAACATAACAATCAACAAGTGAAAAAAATAGCTCTGGCCTTGTCTGCGAACCGAGAAAATGACACTTTTCTGCAATTCCTAAACTTTGAGCTTGTTGCTTATAATCCTCTTCATTGCTTTCTCTACCAACAATTAATAAATTAGCCTCAATGCTCAATTGAGAAAAAGCTCGTAGTGTTTCAGATAACCCTTTTCGCCTGTATCCCGTACCTAAGAACAAGAATATTGGCTTACTCCAATCGATAGACAAACGATTGCGGAAAGCTTCAGCATCTACAGAAACTCGTTCTCGATCAAATCGCTTTGTATCGACAAAGTTATGTATGACAGAAATCTTTTCGGGTTGAACCTTGTAAGCTTGTTGGATCTCATGAGCACTCTTGTATGAGTTAGCTACAATGTGTCTGTACGCCCCATCTTTCATTGAGCGTTGCTCAATTTCTATTGCGACCTTATCTTTGAGGTTCGGTTTACCATCTCTTATCGTATCAACCAAATGCATTCTGGTCCCACCACCAATGCGAAGCATGTCATGCGACCAAGTTTTGCCAAGGCCATAAACAAAGTCATAGTGATGCGAATTTAAATGATTCTCAACATCCTTTGCAAACTTCCAGATACGATGAGATTTACCAATAGCCAAACCCGCCAACTTTACAAATTTAATATTAGGATGTGAAGGCTCTACATGCGTACGACATATAATGTAGACCTCATCCCCCTGCTCTGCGAGATAACGAGATAAATAGTTCAAAAATAGTTCTGTGCCGCCCGTATTAGCGTGCCGCATATGAATCAATGCAATTTTCATATGTTGATTAAAATTCTATTTAGTTAAAATCGAGATGGACTACTGTTAAATATACCCTAGATGCAGTTTTACTACAAAGTATCATCGTATCCGTTCATCAGTTGTACCCAATCACTCTCTTGCCACTGAATCCTACGTTTGCCTTGCTCTTTTATAAAAGAGCGTTTGAGACGTTCTAGATTACTTTTCTTCCAAGTATTTCCTTTTTGCTGGAAACATTTATCAAAATCAATGAGCCAAACCTGCTCCTTTGCATCAAGCAAAATATTGTGAATATTAAGGTCTGTATGATTTACTTGGGCATCATGCATCTTGCGAATCTCAGAACCAATATTGTAATACGTTTCTTTATCTAAAACGGATTTAGTCAAGTAATCAACTAAGTCACTAGCGTTAGGTACCTTTTCACTCAAGAGATCAGCTTGATAGACTAAACCTTTTCTGACTACTCTAGCTGCGATTGGTCTAGGCACATTAACTTTATTATCAATTAAAGTCTGCAAAAGCCCAAACTCCTGAAAACTTCGAACTCGTTTATCACCGAGATATAGGTAGTGGTCATTAATCAGCTTACCTAAAAGGCCACCACGTCTATAGTGCCGCAATGCCGCTTGCGTTGCTTCTAGCTGAATAAACCAAGTTGTACCTCGTCCCTGCGCTTGCCCTACAATCATATTCTTCGACTGCCAAAAACCGGCATCAAAAGCTTGCTTTACTAGTTGCTTTGACAACAAGTTTGGATCATAGACAATGGTTTGATTACTTATTTTTTCGGTTCGCATCTTTTGTCCTAAGTTCACCGTTAGAATGATTTTACATTCCGAAGCCTCAGCTGCATAATTCTTATCAATCAATTTGCTAGAGTTTTTCCATGTCACTGTTTAATTCAGCTCCAAGATCCTTATGTATTTTACGATTATCTGCAATAGGAGATGTATGCAACACCATAGCTTCTGTGCAAGCCATTCAGAGTTACTGGCCAGAAACAAAGATAACTTGGATTACTGGAAGGCTGGAAGCTCAACTCCTTGAAGCTGTTGACGGATTGGAAATAATTATTTTTGATAAAAAAGGCGGCTGGCAAGAGTATAAAAAGCTCTGGCTGACGCTTCAAGGCCGACAATTTGATGCACTTTTACACATGCAATACGCACTACGTGCAAGTATCGCAACCTTGGGTATCAAAGCAAAGTATAAACTTGGGTTTGATACAAAGCGTAGCCAAGACTTTCAAACTTTGTTTACCAATGTAAAAGTACCATCTCCAGAAAGCATGCACGTACTTGATGGGCTAATGAGTTTTGCATTTTATCTTGGCGTACCTGAACAGCTACCAACTTGGACACTAAAGTGCACACCCGAACAAACTCTGTGGGCTAAAGCACAAATCAAATCACAAGTCCCAAACCTTGTCATAGTTCCTGCAACAAGTAAAAGTTACAAGAACTGGACTATCGAGGGGTATGTAGCACTTATAGAGCATGCTCAACAATCAGGATGGAATATTGTCTTGTCTGGAAGCCCTGCGACTATTGAGGTTCAATTAGCAAAATCAATAGAAGAGCGGTTAACAACCCAAGTATATAATCTGGTAGGCAAAAGTAGCCTATTAGAAATGCTTGCTTTAATAAAAGAGGCTGACTTAATAGTAGCTCCGGATACTGGACCTACTCATATGGCGAATGCGATCGGCACACCTGTTATAGGATTGTATGCTCATCACAACCCAAAGCGCACAGGGCCATATAATTCGTTACACGCAGTGGTATCTGTTTATGAAGATGCGATAGCAGCAGAGCATCCCGAACAGGTCGAGCAACTAGATTGGCGAACTAGAGTTAAAGATGACAAAGCAATGAAACGTATCAAAGCCGACAGTGTTATTGCCATGTTTGACAAGATGGCAAACGCTATCAAGAAATAGTTAAACGATTAATAAAAATATCATTTAACCCTCTATTCATCTCAGTTTAAACATATGATGTTTAAGACAACTACGGAATTAACTCTCATGCATATTTGCCATGTTAACTTAGCTTCTGGGTATCACGGTGGTGAAAATCAGACACTACAACTTATCAAACAGCAAAAGAAAATGGGCTATGAGTTGACCGTTGTTGCAAACCCTAAAAGTCCCTTTTCTATAGCGGCGAAAGAACTTGGCTGTCATGTTATTCTCGCTTCAAGTTTTGCTCATGCACATAAGAGAAGTATAACAGCAGGGTGCCAGTTAATTCATGTTCACGAAGGAAAAGCGATATATTGGGCCTGGTTGCAGAATAAGCTTTTCAATATCCCATACATTATTACTCGCAGAATAGACAATCGACTAAAGAAAAAGTGGCTAGCTAACATGGCTTATCAAAGAGCGTCTGCGGTAGTGGGTTTAAGCAGTGAAATCGTATCACGCATAACAGATGCTTACCCCAAAACCAATGTCTATAAAATCCCCAGCTCACCAGTCACTTATTCTGTTGATATAACAAAGAAAAAAACTTTAAAAAATCAATATAAGGACAAGTTCATCGTAATTCACGCTGCCAACATGGTGCCACATAAAGCATTCAATATTACTGTTGATGCTGCGAAATTACTGTATAAATCTCATCCAGACATTCACATCTGCTTGCTTGGTGATGGACCAGAGAGGGCAGATCTTGAAGCGCAAGCAAAAGGCCTCAGCAATTTGAGTTTTGAGGGTAAACAGTCGAGTATGGGAGAATGGTTTGCTGTCGCCAAACTTCAAGTTCACCCATCTTATACCGAGGGGTTGGGCTCTGTGATACTGGAAGGGATATCTGCTGGTTTACCGGTTATAGGTACTGATACTGGCGGGATTCCAGATATTATCGAACACGAGAAAACAGGACTATTGATTCCAATCAGAAATGCAGAATCGCTGGCTGATGCTATTGTCAGGCTTAAAACAGATAGAATTCTGTACCAGGAAATCATTGCGAATAGTAAGCAAAAAATAAAACAATTCGATATTGCTCATACGGCTTTGCTTTATGAAAAGCTCTACCAACATTCTTGCTAACAAGAGGAGGGAGGAGAGCAACCAATACCTTGATTGCAATGGCTAATGAAAACAATTACTAACTATGGCAATATTTGCGGCTCTCTCAATGTTGCTATCTTAATGGTCAGTAACTTGTTAAAGGCTATGAATACTTTTTACTTTCACAAATACCGGATTTTGAAAGACTATGAACAAACTCAGTTTTCGCTCTATTGGTTGGTTTATCCTAATCAATGCTATGCTCGCCATTTTGATCTCAATTCGATGTTTTGAATTCTTTCCTATCGAGGCTTTCACTCCACTTTCGATAATCTACGCGGTTAGCTCTGTCGTTGGGCAAATATTTTTATTGACTTGTTTATTTGGTATATTGTTATTACCAAGCAAGTGGTTAAACCAAAACAAAGCAACTTGGTATAACGCTATACTTGCCTCTCTTCTCTTGGTTTTATTGTTCATCGATACCATTGTTTTTGCTCAGTATCGTTTCCATATTAACGCAGTGGTGGTCGGGTTAATTCTAGCCGGTGATATCGTTGATTTCCCGTTAGTCACTTGGGCAATGGCCACTATTGGCTTTTTAAGCGTACTTTTAATTGAGCTAAAGCTCATGAAATGGATAGCAAATCGTGGTTCAGTACTACCAAAAAAACTAGGAAGAAAAATCACAGCTATTGCTGTAGTCACGTTTCTTGTAGCTAACTTTATACATACTTGGGCTGCTGCCAATGCATTCCAACCAGTATCTATGGTCAACCGCTATATACCACTTTATTATCCGCTTACAGCCAACTCCTTGATGAAAAAACTTGGATGGATTGACTTAGATGCAGTGGAGCAAGGCAAAAGCCTAACGAAATCTCAAAAGGGTGATTTGAATTACCCTCTGCAACCAATTACAACGGAACAACCGCAAGAGCTTAAAGACATCGTTTTGATCGTGGTTGACTCTTGGCGTTACGACACATTTTCCGAAGAAGTGACGCCAATCACTTGGTCGCTATCGCAACAAGGTGCTGTTTTTAACAATCATATGTCGACAGGTAATGCGACTCGAGCTGGTATCTTTGGTACTTTTTATGGGATGCCTAGTACTTATTGGCATGCATTCTTAGCAAATCAACGCTCTCCTCTGCTAATGGATCGACTGCAAGAGTTAAACTATCAGTTAGGCATTTTCACTGCAGCACAGTTAATTAAGCCTGAATTTAATCGTACCGTGTTTAGAAATGTTCCAAGTCTTCGTATACGTTCAGAAGGCGCAACACCATCAGCCAAAGACCGTGATTTAACCAATGATTGGAAAGCATGGTTTGAAAAGACGGATTCTAGCAAACCTCAGTTTTCGTTCTTGTTCTTCGATGCACCACACGGTTATGACTTTCCTTCAGGTTACGACGCTGGCTTTTCTCCGATGTTGAAAGAACTAAATTATCTAACACTCAACAACGATACTAATCCTGAACCGATGTTTAACCGATATAAAAATAGTGTTCACTACGTTGACTCATTGATTGGAGAAGTTGTTAAAACCTTAGAGAAATCGGGCCGAATCGACAATACATTGCTAATCATTACTAGTGATCATGGGCAAGAGCTTAACGACAACAAGCTCAATTTTTGGGGGCACAATAGTAACTTTACCGATGTTCAAGTAAAAGTTCCTTTTATTGTCATCGATCCAAAGTTTAACCAACTAAGTAGCGATAAGCTAAACGAGAGCTTTACTTCTCATGAAGATATCGCCCCTACACTGCTTAAGAACTATTTAGGTGTTAATAACCCAACTAGCGACTTTTCTACAGGCTATGATTTGCTATCTAAAACTCCAGAGCGTGAATGGGTAATTGCATCGAAATTTAGTGGTTATGCAATCATTACTGAAGAAACTATTCTGGAAGTAGGTAAAGGAGGTTACGAAATGCTCAATAAGGCCAACCGTCCAGTAAACCAACCACTAAATGGTAAGCATACCGTAGAAGCATTAGAACAAATTAGTCGTTTTCTAAAATAGCTTTACGAAGTAACAGTGTAAAACACCCGCCTCAAATAAGTCGCGGGTGTTTTTATTTAAGTGGCGGAAGTTATAACTGATAATAACTACGGTACTAGCCTGAAAAACTTATTCACCCTTGAATGATTCAATGTAATCCATCAATTTCACCTTGCTACCATGACTGGGGGAGAGTTGGTCGCTGGTAAATCTTGCTCCACAGCTCGATCTGACAGCTTAGATAGAATACTGTCTTGAGCACGACCTTGTGCCGCTAAATGAATCACGCAGTCAAACATAGGTTCAGTTTTTCTATACCTGACATTGAGAGCAAAAAAACGTATTCCTCTGTCCGACTTTTTGCTCTTCAAGTTTATCACCACAACTCGGGCACTCTTCACCCGCTTTTCCATAGACTTGCAGTTCTTGAGCGAAGTATCCGGGCTTGCCATCCGCTTGGGCGAAGTCTTTGAGTGTGGTGCCACCTTGTTTGATGGCAGTCGCAAGTACTTGTTTTATCTCTTTGGTCAGTAGCATCCACTCTGCTTGAGTGATCTTGTTAGCAGGGCGAAGTGGATGAATTCGTGAAGAAAACAGCGCCTCATTAGCGTAGATGTTACCCACTCCTACCACTACTTTGTTGTCCATAATGAACTGTTTGACGGCAACTTTACGCTTTTCTGCTTTCTCGGCAATGTAATCTGCGTTGAAGTCATCGGTTAACGGCTCAGGACCAGAGCCAAGTAGTACAGTATGTATCTCATCAGGCGCCGACCATAGCCAAGCACCAAAACGACGCGGATCGTTGTAACGCAATATCTTGCCATTGGTGAGCTTAAGATCCACGTGATCGTGCTTGGCCGCAGGGAAATCTGCATCTAATACACGCAATGAACCAGACATACCAAGATGAACAATCGCTGTACCTGTATCTGTCTCAATCAATAGGTACTTTGCGCGACGCGAGATAGAACGAATCACCTGCCCTTCTAATCGCTTAAGTTCTTGAGGAATATCCCAACGCAGCTTAGGCGTTCGAAAAGTCAGGGATTTAATCTTCTCACCGACTAAATGAGGCGAGATCCCCATGCGGCTTACTTCAACTTCAGGTAATTCAGGCATAGTTAGTCGTCCGATTTAGGTGATTTTTCTGATATAGATAGCTTGTCTGCTTTAAAGAGATGGTCTGATTTAAATGAATCTTCTGAGCCAAAGCTTGGAAACAAGTAGCTCTCTTCAATAGACACCGCTAGCCACTTATCATTCCAGTTTTTTAGCAACCAAAACTCAGGCAGTTGATAATAAGTAATACGCTGTGGCTCTTCTTGCTCTTGATACCAAACTTCAATGGTGTGTGGCGTATTAAGCTGGGGAGTAAGGTCGGTATAAGTTTGTGAGTCGACTTCCGTGCCTACTAGCTGCTGCCAGCGTTGCGATAACTCTAGTGCAGTCACACTTTGCTCTGATACAGACTCTTTCATTTGATAAACCCAATGGCCGTCTTCTTGTACTACCGACCACTTAGCAAAGTGTAAGGCTTGAAGCTCTGCTGTTGGGTTTAAAAGATAAGGATAAGGGCTGCTTTCCTGAAGTTCAGGCTCAGGTTCGATAAGGTACGTTTTGATCAATGTTGGCAGGTTTAACACCCCAATAAAAGCGATCACGCTTAACATGAGTATGTTGTTCCACCGACGTCCACGATATCTCATCTGATTCTGCTCATCTAACCTATTGAGTGTTCAGTATATCGTGAAAATGGCGACACATTCTATGCTGAGCAATTTTCTATCATATGAGCCCATCAGAAAGTGGAACGTCTAAACGTCTATATGGTAGGTGCCAAATCGAGCCATTGAAACTTACGCCTCTCAAAAACACTGAGCCTTCTCGAAAAAGCTTAAGCTTCTCAAAAAACCTCAGGATTTTCAAAATACAGGGGCTTCCCAAATTTTGGGCATAAAAAAACCCAGCTATAAGCTGGGTTTTTAATTTATTCTTCTATAAAAGAAGAGACAAAGGGGCTATCAATTACTTGATTTTAGCTTCTTTGTACATAACGTGCTGGCGAACTACTGGATCAAACTTTTTGATCTCAAATTTGCCTGGCATGTTACGCTTGTTCTTGTCAGTTGTGTAGAAGTGACCAGTTCCAGCAGAAGATACTAGACGGATTTTCTCACGAATGCCTTTAGCCATTGCTTAATTCCTCTTAAACGTTTTCGCCACGTGCACGGATATCAACAAGAACAGCATCGATGCCTTTCTTATCAATAATACGCATGCCTTTAGCAGTTAGACGTAGTTTAACAAAACGTTTTTCGCTCTCTACCCAGAAACGGTGAGTTTGTAGGTTCGGCAGAAAACGACGCTTGGTAGCATTGCGTGCGTGTGAACGGTTGTTACCCGTTACTGGACGCTTACCAGTTACTTGACATACTCGGGACATGAATGTCTCTCCAAATCGTTTCAGCTCGATATCAACCTTGGTGGCCGAACCTCTCTATCAATTCTGAAAATAGAGGTAAAAACCATAATGGAAAATCCATTCAAGGCTATCAAAGGTCGCGTATTATACTAACTTGACATGCATTGCTCAAGACCCGAACAGATCCTTTTTAAGGATTTCGTGATCTTTTTTTGAACAGGGCAGCTATTTGAGTAATCAGAGCTGATTTAAGGTTCTAAAATGTGGGCGGAATGATAGCAGATTTAACGCAACTAACAACCTAAAATGTGATTCAAATCCATCCGCGTTCTGCAAAAGAGATAACTTCACCATCTCCAACCACAAAATGGTCGAGAATTCGGATGTCTACTAGCGCCAATGCATCGGTTAATCTACGTGTAATTCGCCTATCTGCTTGGCTTGGCTCCGCGACACCAGAAGGATGGTTGTGCGCCAAGATTAACGCGGCTGCATTATGATAAAGCGCCCGTTTCACTACTTCTCTAGGGTAAACTGATGCTGCATCGATGGTTCCTTCAAACATAACTTCATCCTTTATTACCCTATTTTGATTATCTAGGAACAATATATAGAAGGCTTCTCGCTGGCGATCGCGCAAGATACTCGAAAGATACAACTTGGTATGGCTAGGGCTGGTTAATGCATCACCTCGAGATAAAGTTTCGGCCAAATAACGTTGCGTCATCTCCAAAACGGCCTGTAATTGGACATATTTCGCCTGCCCCATCCCTTTATGGGCACAAAACTCAGTCTCGGTTGCAGAAAAAAGTTGGCGCAACGAACCAAAATCTTTGATCAACTTGTCAGATAGCTCTAAAACGTTCATTCCTTGTGTGCCTGTTCGGAGAAAAATCGCAAGCAACTCTGCATCACTCAAGGAATCAGGCCCTCGACTCAGTAGTTTTTCTCTCGGCATCGATTCAACAGGTATTTTAGTTATGGGCATATAAAAGCTAATCAGTGGGTCATGAACACGACCCATCAGCCTAATCCGTTTGCCCACGGAGAGCTTCCACAGCGTTATAAAGAAGACTAATGCCTACCAAAACCATGTAACTGATAAGTTTGATAACATCAATTTGATGAGCATCAAGTCTGTTCGAATTCTGCTTCTAGGCACTAATCCTTTGTTCTGATATCGTAAGTCCCAGAGAAATTAAGGAACAGAATCATGCAAACATTGGTTAATCAACTGGATAACGCTGACCTACAAGGCCTAGCTGGGAAAAAAATCCTACTTGGCATTAGTGGTGGTATCGCTGCGTATAAATGTGCCGAACTGACTCGACGCTTAATTGAGCGTGGGGCGCAAGTACAAGTCGTGATGACGAATGCAGCCAAGGAGTTCATCACTCCTCTCACCATGCAAGCCGTCTCTGGAAGGCCAGTATCTGATAGTTTGCTTGATCCTGCTGCTGAGGCTTCCATGGGGCACATCGAACTCGCAAAATGGGCTGACCTCGTGTTATTAGCACCCGCAACCGCAGATCTTATTGCTCGCATGACGGCGGGTATGGGCAACGACCTACTGACCACGCTGCTTTTAGCAACCGATGCGCCAGTTGCGGTATCTCCGGCAATGAACCAACAGATGTACAGCCACCCGGCGACTCAAGAGAACATCGCCACACTAAAACGTCGTGGCTGTGAAATCTGGGGCCCTGCGGCTGGTGAACAAGCGTGTGGTGATGTCGGCATGGGTCGCATGCTAGAGCCAATGCAGCTCGTACATCATTGTGAAGACTTCTTTCAACCTAAACCGCTTACTGGCCATTCTGTTTTAATTACTGCAGGTCCAACTCGTGAAGCCATCGACCCTGTCCGTTACATTACCAACCATAGCTCAGGCAAGATGGGCTATGCACTGGCTGAAGCGGCCGCTAAACAAGGTGCAACAGTGACTCTAATCAGCGGCCCTGTATCACTAGCAACGCCAAACAAGGTTAATCGTATTGATGTCGACAGCGCACAACAGATGTTTGATGCCGTTAGCGCTAACGCCGCTCAGCACGATATTTTCATCAGCTGCGCTGCGGTTGCCGATTACCGCCCTGAGACCATTGCAGACCAAAAGCTTAAAAAGGTCGATGGTAAAGACGACATGACCATTCAAATGGTTAAGAACCCAGACATTGTCGCTTCTGTTGCCTCAATGACGGAAGGCCGTCCATTTACCGTAGGCTTCGCTGCAGAAACTCAAGATGTTGAGAAATATGCTCGTGGCAAACTGGAAAGAAAGAACCTCGACATGATTTGCGCCAATGACGTTTCTGTCGAAGGCCAAGGCTTCAATAGCAGTAGCAATGAATTGCACCTTTATTGGAAAGACGGTGATAAATCTTTGCCACTTGATAGCAAAGATACCCTTGGTTTCCAGATCCTCGATCAGATCCAACAACTTATTGTCGAATAAATACACGATTTCGCTCTGACAATGTGCTGACACCTCTCGATTCTGTTGACCTAGGTCTTACAAAACTAGGAACAGAATTGAATGGTGTTTATAATCCTTCTTCACTCAATCCTCATCTTTAGGAAAGGAAGTAAATAGATGGCTGGTACTCGAAAATCAAACCGTCGTGAAGAAATCCTGCAAGCGCTGGCACAAATGTTGGAATCGACCGAAGGTGCTTCTCGTATCACAACGGTAAAGTTGGCCAAACAAGTCGGCGTATCTGAAGCTGCGCTCTACCGCCACTTCCCAAGTAAAGCTCGCATGTTTGAAGGCCTAATCGAGTTCATTGAAGAAGCGTTGATGTCTCGAATCAACCGCATTCTAGATGAAGAGAAAGACACACTTGAGCGTATCCGCTTAGTCATGCAGCTTATCTTGGTCTTTTCTGAGCGTAACCCTGGATTGACTCGTATTTTATCGGGCCATGCTCTAATGTTTGAAAATGAGCGCCTGCGTGAACGAATCAATCAGCTTTTTGAGCGTATTGAAACTCAGCTTCGCCAAATCCTGCGTGAAAGAAAACTTCGTGAAGGGAAATCGTTCCCGGTTGACGAGAAAATCTTAGCAGCTCAACTGCTCGGTCAGGTTGAAGGCAGTCTGAATCGATTTGTTCGCTCTGATTTCAAATATCAACCAACCGAAAATTTTGATGCTTACTGGGCACTGCTGAGCGCTCAAATTAAGTAAACCCAACCTTAAGTGATGGTTATGACGACGAAAACTTCTCCGGAAAACAGCACCGCACAACACGTTCTTACTAAGCCACCTTTTACCTTGGCTTTGCTCCACCCTAAACATTGGGGAGTTTGGTTCGGTTTTGGGTTACTGGCGTTTCTCGTTAACGTTCTACCTTACCGTGTATTACTGCTGTTAGGCCGTTCATTAGGCTCTCTTGGCGCTCGTTATGGCAAAAAGCGGGTCGCTGTGGCAACACGTAACTTGGAACTTGCCTTCCCAGATAAGCCTGCAGACGAAGTCGCGGCTATGGTCAGTGAAAACTTTAAAAATACCGGCATGGCACTGATCGAAACCGGTATTACCTGGTTTTGGCCAACGTGGCGCTTCAAAAGAATCCTAGTGGATAAAGATACCCAAACGCTACGTACACACAAAGCCAACGGTAAAGGCGTTCTTCTATGTTGTGTGCATGCCTTGAACCTAGAGATCACCGCACGAGCAATGGCGGTACTTGGTATTTCAGGTTTAGGTGTTTATCGCCCGCACAACAATCCAGCTTACGAATTCATTCAATATCGCGGTCGTACTCAAAACGGCAACCGTCTAATCCACCGTAAAGACGTGAAGCGTATGATTCGAATCCTGCGTCAGGGTGAGATCCTTTTTTACCTGCCGGATCATGATTACGGTCGTAACAAGTCTGTGTTTGTGCCTTTCTTCGCAGTAGAAGATGCATGTACTACCACAGGCACCAGCATTCTGGCGTACACCAGCCGATGTGCACTCGTTCCGGGTTCAGGTTTTAGAGATGCCGATGGCAAGTATGAAATCATGGCTGACGAGTCGATCGAAGATAACTATCCGCAAAAGGATGAGAAAGCGGCGGCGGCTTACATGAACAGCTACCTAGAGAAGATTATCTTACGAGCGCCAGAGCAATGGATGTGGCTGCACAAACGCTTCAAGACTATGGAAGATCCAGAAGTTGAACGCGGCATTCGTTATAAATAGAGTAGCCGTTACAAATAGAGCGCCTATCTTCAGATAAGAAAACAGCTCACTTCAATAGAAAAGTAAAAAAGGCCCGAAAGATTTTCATCTTTCGGGCCTTTCTTTTTTTGAAATTCTAAACCTAGGGATCTAAACCATTAGGTTAAGAACTTCAGGCATTAGATACCATATTGAGCGCGGTACGCTTTTACAGATTCTAGGTGTGCTGCGTCTGTACCTTTCTCTTCAAGGAAAGTCACCAAGTCAGTCAGGCTAACGATTGAAATAATCGCACAACCGAAGTCACGCTCTACTTCTTGAATCGCAGACAACTCGCCTTTGCCCTTCTCTTGGCGGTCAATCGCTACAAGAACACCCGCTAAGTCAGCGCCGTTTGCTTGGATGATTTCCATCGATTCACGGATCGCTGTACCAGCAGTGATCACGTCATCAACTAACATGATGCGACCTTCAAGTTCGCTACCCACTAGGTTGCCACCTTCACCGTGGTTTTTCGCTTCTTTACGGTTGAAACAGTAAGGCGTGTCCACATCATGGTGATCCGCTAATGCAACCGCTGTTGTTGTCGCGATTGGGATACCCTTGTACGCAGGGCCAAATAGTACATCGAACTCAATACCTGAATCTGCCAATGCTGCTGCGTAGAAGCGACCTAAACGCGCTAGGTCACGACCTGTATTAAACAATCCAGCATTGAAGAAGTAAGGGCTCTTACGGCCAGACTTTAAAGTAAACTCACCAAACTTAAGTACTTCTTTCTCTAGTGCAAATTCAATAAATTCACGTTGATATGCTTTCATGTTTTTCCTCTACGTTTATCCAATAAAACTTAACTTACGCTCTGCACTACCCTTTCGAGTTTTACAGACAAAAAAATAGCCCCTTTAAAAGGAGCTATTAAAAATGATTAGTCGGCCAACGCAGCTTTCTGCGCTTCGACGATATCGGTAATGCCCTTATTCGCCAGGGCTAAAAGCTGCATCAGCTCTTCGTGGCTGAACGGTTCGCCTTCTGCGGTGCCTTGAATCTCAATCATCTTACCGTCTTCCGTCATTACAACGTTCATATCGGTATCTGCTGCTGAGTCTTCAACGTACTCAAGGTCACACAGTGCTTGTGCCCCAACGATGCCCACTGAAACTGCCGCTACATGGCCTTTCATCGGGTTCTTTTTCAGTTTACCGCTTGCTAGTAGGCTGTTGATAGCATCCGCCATTGCAACGCTTGCACCTGAGATAGAAGCAGTACGAGTACCGCCGTCTGCTTGGATAACATCACAATCGACAGTGATCATGATTTCACCCATTACTTTCAGGTCAACAACAGCACGTAGGCTGCGCGCGATCAGACGTTGGATTTCCATCGTACGACCACCTTGCTTGCCACTCGCCGCTTCACGACGGTTACGAGTGTGCGTTGCACGTGGAAGCATACCGTATTCAGCCGTTACCCAACCCTTTCCTTGGCCTTTTAACCAACGCGGTACGTTTTCTTCTACCGTCGCATTACATAGAACTTTAGTGTTGCCGAACTCAACTAATACAGAACCTTCAGCATAAGCTGTGTAGTTACGAGTAATTTTAATTGGACGAATTTGATCTACAGCGCGGTCATTTGGACGCATTGGTATCTACCTTATTAACAGTCTGAAGTGATTTACTATCGAAAGAGTGCATCACCTAAGAAAGGGGTGAGACAGTTTTGATTGGGGCAAGATTATATAGCAGTTTATCTTTCAAATCTATTTGACGTTCAAATCTCTTGATCGTTAAAAGCGATTTACCATTCAAAACGACTTGCGACTCAAAGACATTTATCGTGAAAGGCTATTCATCACAAAAAGCCACAAGCTTCGGGAGCACACCATATCGTGATACTATGCGTGCGCGTTATTTTCAGAATGATAAAAGACAGGAAAATTCGATGATTTATAGTATGACCGCGTACGCGCGCAAAGAAGTAAAAGGCGATTGGGGCACAGCAGTATGGGAAATCCGTAGTGTAAACCAACGCTACCTAGAAACTTACTTCCGTATGCCTGAACAGTTCCGTGGTTTAGAGCCAATCCTACGTGAGCGTTTCCGTAAGCGTCTAGCTCGCGGTAAGGTTGAATGTAACCTACGTTTTGAAGCAAACCCAGCTGCGAAAGGCGAGCTAAGCATTAACGAAGGTTTGGCTCAGCAAGTAATCAATGCAGCTAACCAAGTAATGACCATGACAGGTGAAGACAGCCGTCTGAACCCATTCCAAGTTATGAACTGGCCTGGCGTGATGGAAACTCCAGAGCAAGATATGGATGCCATCAACAAAGATTTACTTGAAGCATTCAACGATGCAATCGCAGAGTTCATTGACGCTCGTGCTCGTGAAGGCGAGAACATGAAGGCGCTCATCGTTCAGCGTTTAGATGCAATCACTGAAGAAGTAGTTAAAGTTCGTGCACGCATGCCTGAGATCCTAGAGTGGCAACGTGAGCGTCTTCTTACCAAATTTGAAGATGCGAAAATTGAACTTGAAGGTTCTCGCGTTGAGCAAGAGCTTATTCTACTGGCTCAGAAATCAGACGTGGCAGAAGAACTAGACCGTCTAGACTCTCACGTGAAAGAAGCGAACGTAGTATTGAAGAAAGGTGGCGCTTGTGGTCGTAAGCTTGACTTCATGATGCAAGAGTTCAACCGTGAGTCAAACACGCTAGCGTCTAAGTCTATCAGCACAGACATCACAGCATCAGGCGTAGAGCTTAAGGTTCTTATCGAACAGATGCGTGAGCAGATCCAGAATATTGAATAACAGTTATACTTGTATTTAACTGCATTTACATCATTAAAATACAACAACTTAAATAAAACCACTTTCCACCACTGTATTATTTAATACACCATTAACCACCACCAACTGGTGGTTAATATGGTGGGTGTGATAGACTCAGTCTCAAGATGAGTGGTGGGTAAGAAAGTATTCACCAAGATCAGGTACGATTAGAGGTGAGTTATGGCTAAGTTGTCCGTAAAGAAAGTAGAAGCGCTCATTAAGGCTGGTGGCGAGAGAACACAACGCCATGCTGATGGTGAAGGCTTATACCTAGTGGTTCCAGCGTCAGGTACTGCAAGCTGGATGCTACGCTTTACCTCTAATAAAAAGCGCCGTGAAATGACGCTTGGTAAGGTCAATGACCTTTCCTTATCTAACGCTCGCCTCGAAGCCGCCACTAAAATGAAACAAGTGAGAGAAGGCTTTGATCCCCTCATACAACGCAAACGTGCCGAACAGGAAAGCATTAAAACCGTTAATGACTTATTCGAAGATTGGTACCCCACCTTAGTTAAGCGCCTTAAACACCCTAATATCCCCAAACGTGTTTACACTAAAGATATAGCACCACACATCGGTGACATCCCTCTAGATAAGATTACCGCACGTGATATTCGCACAACAATCACTGCGATTAATGACTCTGGTCGCCCGACTATAGCCAATGATGCTCTAGGTCACTGTAAACAGTTATTTAATCACGGGATGAAGCTAGACCTTCTTCAAGGTAATCCGGCCTCTGCATTTACTGTGAGGGATGCTGGCGGCATAGAACAAAGTAAAGATCGCTTCTTGAACGAAGATGAATTAAAGCAGTTCTTCCGCATTGCGAGAGAAAACAGCACCAGCTTTAGTCGTGACAACTACCTAGCCTGTGCGTTATTGGTTTGTTTAGGTGTGCGTAAATCTGAACTTTGTGAAGCTAAATGGGAAGAATTTGAGCTAGAGAAAGGCTTGTGGCATTTACCAAAGGAACGCAGTAAAACCAATGTTGGCTTTACCATTCCATTGGCACCAAAAGTATTGAAATGGCTTGAGGAATTGAAGGTAAGAGGTTTTGGCTCTGAATACGTGTTACCCAGCAGAAGAGCCAGCAAGCGCCCTCACATGGGCCCTGATACGCTTAACAGGGCGATAACCAAACTGTTTGGACATGAGGCAGGCAAGAAAAAGCAACCACCTAATTTGATGGGTGACATGCCGCACTTTACAGTGCATGACTTGCGCCGAACTTGCCGTACGCTACTGGCAAAACAAGGCACTCCCGGCCATGTGGCCGAGAGATGCTTGAATCACAAATTAAAAGGTGTTGAAGGTATTTATGATCAATATGACTATTTGGAAGAGCGGAGAGAGGCATTAGCGAAACTAGCAATACAAATATCTGACATTGTGAATTGTTAAACACAAACAAAAGTCACTGCTTTTGATACTTAGGCCCTTTTAACTCAGAACAAAAAATGTCGCTTAATTCAGTAAATTTAGACACCCAATCATAGTAATTGGATATCTAAAAATAACGCAACTCTAGTCAAAGTTGTAGCCATAATTATTGGACATAAACTCTCTGTAATTGGAAGTATCATATCCACATCGACCCAACCAATTAATCATATCATCAGCATATGAATTAAGAGAGTCTTTATCCTCATCCAGAATATTATCTACGTCGGCACTATTTGATAGCTTATCTAATGCCGGAGTAGCTATTGTATCAAAATCAATTTCATTAACAGTATTTTCATTGCCTTCACTCAATCCCAGTAAGTCCGAAGTAAACTCTTCCTCTTTTTCAAAATGAAAAACAAAAGAATGCATATCAGCTTCTCGAGCAAACAAATCAACGGAATACTTCATGCTACTTTTTAAAGTAACCTTGAAATTTCTTTCCGTAGCTTCTTTCAATACCCAAAGAACCAAACATACTTGTAGAATCTGATTCATTAGAATGTCGTCTTCGACACCTACTATATCACCTTCAGTTTGTCTATCTGAAAAGTAGTTATGAACTTCAGAAAAGCACTCTTCTATTTTAGCATTTAACTGTTGAGTCCCTAATGATTCAGTTATGATATTTCTAAATCTACTAACAATCACTTCTGTTGTACTGTCTCTATTCAACCTAGTAGTCAAGCAGAATAACCATGGGATACCAATAACCTTTTTCATTTGATGCTGTAGTAAATTATAGATAGATATTAGTGTTTCATGGGACATCACATTATTACAAAAATCTAAATTGATGAAGTGATAATCACCAAAGTTCTTTACTCTTACCCAAGCATCAGAGTTAGGCTTCTGCAAGTCTTCAAAGCGGAATCTCTCAACGACTGACCGACCTTCAATTCTACCTTTATCTAAAATCTTAGATAACTCACCCTGAGCTTTATTAAAATCAGAAGTACTATTAATAAATCCATGAAACCCTAATCGCTTACTACCACTTCTACTGCTATTGACCATTCCTTCATACAAATAATTTATATCAAGTAGATCTCCACCAGGCAACCCAAAGTAATTAACAGATTCAACATCTCGATATTTACGATTACCAAGTAGACGTTTAAATTGCTCTAGCCATTGCTTATCCCTAATAAACTGCTTTCTCGGCTTATGCCAAGGTTTAAAGTCTTGTGATAAACTTTGCGATACAGAACCAAAAACTTCATCATCAATCAGAGAGTCATCAGAATCAAACAAGTTCATACATTAACCCTCCAGCTTAATAACTTCAATTAAATCAACAACTAGACTCTCTTGCCTTTCCACTGTCATGCTTTCCAACAGCCCATATGAATCTAAGATCTGAAGGATTGCTTCTGATTTATTCATTATTTGGGTTTGCTTGTTTTTATTTCTTTTTATCGGCTCGAAAACTTTATCAATCCTATCCGATGAAACAATAAAACTATCAGTTACAAAAATTTTATCATTACTTAATACTTCTTCTTCATCTTCACTTGAAATAAGTAGGTTAGATCTTTCATATGGATCTTTTTTATTAGAAATATAACTTTTTGAAACTATATCATCTAGGGCCTTAGAGAAATCATCTTTATAACTGTCTTCTATTTCTTTCTTTTTCTCTTTCTTTATTAGTTTATATTTATTGACTACTTGCCTCAAGGCACTATGTAGCCACCTCATAACTATTTGATAATGAGGATGTGCAATATTAAAAGACTCTCGGTCAATATTTAAAGCCGAGTCCAAGCCTTTATTTATGAAAATTTCAATAGTAAGCTGACTTTTTATGGTATGCTCTGCCACTTGATGCTTCATAAATGTTTCATCAAACATTATTCCTGACGCATCGTTGATTCTAATCAATGAACCATTATGGTCTCTTGGGCTCACCTTAGGTGTCCATAAAATATATGCCTCAAACTCTAAATCTCCAGCTGAATCTTCTAGAGCCCTACTAGATAAATTAGTTTGATACTTCCCAACAAACAATATTGGCTTCTTTACCATAGCTTTTGACTCTGGTAAATTTGTGAACTTAAGTGGTCTAAATAATTTCACGCCATCGACTACAACATTAAAGTCAGATTTTGTTTTTTGAGAACAAAACTTAAATTTATCTCCTAAGCTATCATCTTCAAATAGTAATTCTGAAGTATCAGTTACCTGCCCTTTCTTCTTATTATTAATCACATATATATCAGGTATATCTTTCTTAGTCAGATTAAATGGGTGTTTTTCTATATAAGGAAGAGGTATAGAAAGACCAAGAGTCCAAAGCATATTGAGATAGTTATCTAAGACTAAATTCAATTTAGGACTCACGGCATTCTTAGTTCTATCCAAAATACCTTCATAAAGTTTTTTAAACCTTTCTTCAGGTAAAGTATCATCTGTCCAAGGCAGCTCTGGAGCTCTAGCCATTTCTTGTTGATAAACATCGGTACCTTCAGAGTCTTTCTCTAGATATCCAACATGAAAATCAGGAAGGATAGCTTTTGAGGAGTCTAGAATATCATCCGATTCCTCATCTTTCTCTGTTTCGTTTTCGGTTTGCCCCCAGATATCAACACTACGCAATTGGTCTTTTGCACTTATTTTTATATTGTTTAATATAATGTCAGTACCATGAGCACTAAGGTTCTCAGTTTCCTCTTTCCAAATATCAACATTACCGGTCTGAAAACTTTTACCGCGTTCATCGCGAGATTGCTTCTCGATATTTTCTTCGGAGTAATTAAATAATGAAACCTTTGCTCTCGAATAGAAGTTGTCACCTTTTTGCTTAGTGATAATCTCAAAATCCCGGGTCAACTGAGCCACACTAAAAAGGCCAATACCAATTTTACCAATTAGCTTTCTTTTTTTATTTAAACTTAACGATGAATCATTACCATTAGTTACTTTTAAATCTTGACCTTTAACTGTCCTTTTTGCACTACCACCAATATGGCGAATCATATTTACCAATGTGTCAATTGACATTCCATTACCATCATCTCTAACTGTCATAGAGTTGAAGCGAGGGACATCAGTACTTACATACACATTTTCTGCATCAGCATCATAAGCATTCGAAATAAGTTCTCGAATCGCAGATCCAGGTAGTCGATAGATACCATCCGTTACTCTGGCCAAAACTTTATCATCAGTTTCAAGCTTAGTTGTTTCACGACTGCCATTTTTTATTTTTTGAATTAGCGCTACTTCTAATTCAGTATCACTATTAGCCATTTCAACCCCAACCAACTGTTTTTTTTTAATTAAAAATCACCACCCAAGGGCTTCTTCTTGAAGTAGAGACATAGTTTACACACCCCAAGTATATCGAGAGCATTCCTATGTTCACCTCTAACCACCAGCCATATACTTACTCAATATATCAAAAATATCTGGAAATGATTGAATACAAACTATCACCCTGAATTTATCCCTCTCGATTCACCATTTCGTCGATAAATGAAACTAACTCTTTGATAGTGCAGAAGGCATTGCGAACAGAAACAAGAGTAACACCAGTTGTGTTCGACTCTTGCCCGTGAGCAATGCTATTGCGCCAACGAACTATAGAATTTATATCATTTTTCCGATTTTTACCTTCTTCTTCAAGCCAAATTGAAAACTCTTGGCTCCAGCCAGTATTAAATTGATTCAAAATAGTTTTAATATTTTCAACATTCATATTTCTAGATATAGGCCAAGTTTCTTCTATATACCTAGTTATCTGAGAACGAGTCCCTTGAGATGCATACTGAAGTAGCAGTTCTTTAACGGCTTGTTCTAAATATCCAGAAACGAGAACTGCAAGGTATTTTGCATTATGTGCCTGCGATTCAGGGTTACTGTCTGCTCCATAGGATTGAAACAAGTTAGTAATTCTTGATTTATATCTATCATGGCCATTGTGGCGAGAACTACGAGCCATAATTTTACCCTTTAAAAATTCTAACCGCAGCGTCAACCCGTTTAGTTACATTCCCTGTGTCATTAATAAACTCAGCTGTAGAATCCTTATAGTCACTGTCAGCAAGTAATAGTTCTATCTTTGTTCTTATGTCTTGTTCTTCAAAGCATACGCCAGACTCAATAGCACTTGCTAGACCTACTGCTATTGCGTCAAATTTTGATATGAGAAAAGTGCCGCCAGCTTTAAATAGCGATTCTCCACCAGCCCGAAATAGAAGGTCCATAACCGTTTCAAATTGACTACGCATTTCTGCCAGAGATGAACTTTCAATATTCCGATGTTGTTCCATGAACTTATCAAGGAAGCTTGGCATTGGTGCTTTATAAAGTTCGATATTCTTATACAAAGCAAAAAATCTAAGTATAACTTCAACATCTTTATATCGACTATGTTCAACACCAAATAAACTACGCCATGATTGATTTCTATTTAGATCATGAAGTAGCTCATCAAATCGACCGTAGAAAATACAAGATCTAACTTCCTGTGGTTGCAACGCTTTACCACTGGTGTTCAACCTTCTGAATATTTGTATCACTGCATCATTATATTCATAGCCATACTCATCACTATCTGAAGATGGGTCTGGTCGTATTACTATACTGTGTAAAATAGAATCACTTAGAGTGCGCTCATCCGTATCATCCAGTACTTTAGATTTAGTACTTTTAGCAACATCACGGTTAAAATAGCACCCACGAAGATCCTCATGAATTTTTTTACTATTGGAAAGCGGAAACTCTCCAGCTAAATATCGTTGAAGAGTTTTTAAGCGTTGCTGTCCATCTATGATATTCAAAGTTTTTGAATCATTATCTTTAGCAAGGAAAATATTTGGTACTGGTAATCCAATGATCAATGACTCAATAAATCGAGACTGTTCAGTGAGGCTCCATACGAAGCCACGCTGGAATCCTGGCAGCTTAATATCGCCTCGATTCATCCGCTTAACAAGTCCTTCGACATCGCTATCCCAACCATAACTTGAAACTTCAAATCGTGACGGTTCATCTATTTCACTACTATCTGTATCTTCAACTTCCGTTTCCTCTGACGCGCCTTCTGTTCCAATGAATTCACTCGGAACGTATTTAATACGGTCTAATATTTCTGATAAGTAAGAATCATCAGAAGCATTAAGTGGCAGATCATCAGATAAGTTTAAAAGCACAACATTGTTGTTTTCAACAAACAGGGCAAAAACTTGCTCTGCCTCTGCAAAGTCACGAAACCTCCCAGGCCAAAACCTTTTGTCACCTCTAGCGCTTGCGCAATATAAGGAGATTTTCGTTTCCTCACGAAGACCGTTGCTCAAAATTATGCATGGAAGCATTACTTTATGGTTAGTACCCTGTTCCTGTGAATCGAAGTCATGAACTTGGTTATCTTTCAATAGCTTTACTATCGGAGCTGTAGCATCCAAAATGCTTTTACTTAAACCTGTACTTGTCAAAAAAAGTAACTCATGAGTAACACTAGAGTCCTCAAGTATTTTCTTTTTATCAGATTCATTTTGAGTAAGGGTTCTTGTATTCATAACTATAAGGTCCATTGGTAGAACAATTATTAAATGATGCTATATCACCACAATGATTTTTGGGTGCCGTCTAAGTAATAGTTGGTTGGGTCTTTCGTAGCATAATTTGACACCGCCTTGAGGGATCCGATAACTCGGCGTTCGAAATCACTAACAAACACCTCACTTTATGGAGCCCAGCTTCAAACTTTTTAATTAGTAACTATAAAATAGTCTCTCAAACCATACCCAATCTCAACAAATATAAGAAGGTTATGAGCGTTAAAGCAACTAAATAACAATGTGTTACAACAATAGTAACACTCAGCAATACTTAAGTGCGTAAATCAAACCTGGACTTTCCCCCTATCTTTCACTAGAATTCTTTGGGTATTATAGTTTTGGAGTTGTATGTGAACCATATTGAGTTATTTTCTGGTTGTGGAGGTCTTTCTCTAGGCTTAGAACAAAGTGGCTTTAAGTTGATCTTGGCTAATGAGCTTTCACCAATGGCAGCAGAGTCCTTTGCATACAACTTCTTTGATGAAAACTTAGAAGAGCTTGCAAACAAAAAACTAAAGGCAAAAAACACACTTTGGTTAAACAGTAACTTCCCAGCATTAAAACCTCGTTTACGTGAAAACCCATTCACATTCCCGGCTTATGGCTCACCTGGCTACACTGACCTACCCAAGAGTTCTAAAGATCTACAAGGTAAGTTAGTAGTAGGAAGTATTGTTGAATTAAACAACCTTTTGGACTCTAACAACGATCTAGTTACAAAATTAAGTACGGCCTTTGGCTCATCTGGAGGTCTTGATTTAGTTTCTGGAGGTCCACCGTGTCAAAGTTTTAGTATGGCAGGGCTACGCCAGCGTGATTGTGATAAAAATATCTTACCTTGGGAGTTTGCAAAGTTTGTGCAACATACTCAACCTAAAATAGCTATGCTTGAGAATGTAACAGGCATTTTACGCCCTTTTCATGACGAGCATGGCAACAGCTTTCATGCATGGTATGAAGTTGCAAAAGCATTTGCCTCTATTGGCTATGTCCCCCTTTGCTTACATGTTAACGCTCGTTTAACTGGAATTGCACAAAACCGCCCTCGATTTATTATGATTGCTGTTCGGCTTTCACACTATGAGGAAATAGCTCGACGATTTGATGCTGAAAGTACTAATAGGCAGCTATTTGCACCTTCACTTCAGTTCTATAAGTTGGTGCAAAAGTCAGGTGATTCATTACCATTTGGCCTTCTTGACTACTTTGACGCAACTAAACCTGCCCATCGCGAGCTATTTGAAAAATCATTTTTGTCTAACTTAGTCAATGGGGAAAGCGCTACCGTTAAAGATGCAATAGATGATTTAAAGCAAGGCAGCTCATCAGAAGCTTCGGAGTATATAAAGAATTTAAATTCAACATTCAAAATTCTACCTGAAAGAGAGTCTTTATCAAATCATGACTTTCGTAAAAATGGAGAGATAGTTAAGCGTCGCTTTAGGCTATATCAAATACTTCAAACGATTGATGAACGTACGGTCACTAAAGCTGTATTTTCTGTTTTAAAAGGTATTAAATCAGATTTGTCAGATTCGGCTTGGGATGCCTGTCGCAAGCACGAATATCTTATTGCTGACGGTAAACTATCTCTATTTCATTCTAAACAGAAGTTTATTGAATACCTTCAAGCACACCCTACAAAGAAACAAACACAAAAAGCTTTAATAGCAAATGCACCAGCACCAGCCACCTTGTCTATCCCTGATGATGCTTGTCATTATGACGAACATGAACTCAGAGTATTAACTGTCCGAGAAATGGCTAGAATTCAGTCTTTCCCTGATAATTTTGTATTTCGATCAAAAGCAACTACAGGAGGGCAGATGCGTAAATTTGAGGTACCACAATATACTCAGGTGGGTAATGCTGTGCCACCATTACTAGGATTACGATTAGGTCAATGTTTATCCACAATTCTGAATAACTAAGATATAAGTTAATAACTAAAGTCTCACCTCATACTAAATTCAATGGTCGATGCTGCTCGGACTCGACCTTCTCCATCATCCAATCTTCTACCTCACTTTCCAACCAAGCTTTACGCTTGCCCATCACGGTTACATTTTTAGGAAATTCACCAGCCTTAATCAAGTTGTAGATGCTGCTTCGACAGAGTGTTGTTTTATCCATGACTTGTTGTAATTTAAGAAATTTCATTTTGAAACCTTGTTATGTAGTTCAATTCATAACAAAGGCCTCTGCGTTATTTTTTACTTTTACCTAGCTAACCTACTATGAGGAAATGGCCAAACAGACATATTAGGACAGCACACAAACAAGAATCACTTGCTGGCTGTGCCAACAAGTGATTCATTCTTATTACAATTGACGATTCACCGCTGCAAGAGCGTATCTATAAGCGGCATCTTTTCCTGCGGAGCAAGCAGCGACTTTTCTCACCTCAACTTGCTTGTTTACACTTCGTTTATCCACTAGCTCCCAAAGGTCTTGATGAGCTATCGGCTTTTTATTTGCTTTACGCCAATTTCGACGTTTCCAACCATCAAGCCAGTCATTAAAACCATCAACGCAATAGTCACTGCTTGAATAAATAATATCGCCATCACAAGCACGCTCCAGCCCAAAAGCAAGTGCTGATAAGTCTGCGTAATTACGGTCTATGATGCTATCAAGGAACAACCAGTCTTCACCCGCTATTCTTTCATAGTCATCGAATACAACCAGCCCTACCCCAGCAGAGAATCGTCCTCTTCGCTTCTCAGCGGTGGCTGCTTCTACATAAATTTCTTTTTTCATTTTTATACTCTCCAGAGACTAAAAAGCCGATACATCCTTTGCACCAGCTGATTGTGTTGATTATTCATTCGTCGCTTTATTGCGATTGCTACATAACAACGGCAAGAGAGTTATTTTTTACCTGTCTCTGGAAATTCCCCCTCTTCACGCCCCGATTCAAAACGCTCTCAGATATATTTCATCAGTACGCATAACCAAACAGATGATCCAAGGAGCTCTTATGCGTAACTCTAACAACCAACACGACTACCCATTTAAAACCTCAGAGTTGAATGAACTGCTAGAACGTGCAGCCGAAGCACTGGCTGCAAAATACAAACGAGAAGGCACCTTCACTAACCCCACCAATGTTAAAGAGTACTTAAAGATCAAGTTAGGGGCTCACGACCGAGAAGTATTTGCTGTGATGTTTCTTGATAACCAACATCAGTTGATCAGTTTTGAAGAACTGTTCTTTGGCACCATTGATGCGGCCTCAGTCTATCCACGTGAAGTACTCAAGGCTGCACTAAACCACAATGCTGCTGCGGTGGTTTTTGCTCACAACCATCCTTCAGGCATTGCCGAGCCCTCTCAGGCTGATAGACGCATTACGCGGAGGCTAGTGGATACACTAACGCTGGTGGATATCCGAGTATTGGACCACATCGTTGTGGGTGAGAATTGTGTGTCATTTGCAGAAAAGGGGTGGGTATGAAGACCGTCTTATTGCCTTGTCGCTACGCATCATTATCACAACTGCTTCTACGCTATCTAGAAGCGTCTATTAGTTTGTGCACTATTCCTGAGACTACTGAACGTATTGCCCTTAACTTTAGACACTCATCCTACCTAACGCATAGATCAGGTCCACATCCATTGGAAGTGCACTTGTTCAGAGAGTCTCCAGAAGAAGCTTGGAAAATTGCGACGATGACCAGTTTCTCTTTTCCTTCCGATGAGGATGAGCAGTTGGAAGTAGAGCTTTATTTCAACTTCAGCCATCAATGGTTCTATCAACCAGATATCGAGCGATGCGACCTCAATCAGCCACAAGTCATCGAACTCTTTCATTCTTGGCAACATGCGTTAACCAACACCTTCCACCAGCAAAGCTTTGATTACTTCGCTGCAACGACCATCAAGTAATCTCATATTTAAAAACAAGGACCGACTATGTCAAACTCTCATTCATCAACCGTTACTTTCAGCCCTTCATGTTTACCTATTTCCCAAAAGCTTCATAGCTGCTTAAACCATGTACTTAGCCAACACTCCGACAGTCGAGGTAAGCAGAGCATCATTGTGAACTTTAGAGATAAAATCTACAGCGCTGAAAATGGTGGTTATCATCCTGTTGAAATTGCTTTAAGCCAGGTTTCAGAGAATCACTACACCATCCTTTACATCACCGACTTCAGTTATTGCGGTGGTGCTTACCCAGAGCTAGATAGAGATATTGATTTTGATATCGGAAACTCAGTGGTCTTTTCGCGTTATGCGGGATGGCAAAGCATTCGCTTACCAACAATGACGGAACTCTACGAGCTATGGGAAGGAAACTTTCTTAGCTACATGTCGATGGACGCCTACGACCAAATCCAAGTCGAGTGTAGTTAGACACATCATCCCGTTACCTTTCACGTCACAAACACTACACAACCACTAGCACTAGCACAGAGCCAAAACGAGCCTGCTTCCCATATTGTTAAAACGGGAAGCTTCCATCCCTTATACAGTAAGGGTTCTTTAATATCATCGGCTCTGTGCTTCCCAAAACACCTGACTACAGACAAAAAAGGAAGCAGACTATGGCTGAGGTCCAAGCAATCAAAGACGATGATACGATACGTATGGTTGGTCATCTATTGAGTATTCGTTGTCATCCACAAATGGCCGATGTGTGGCATATCGGATTAAACTTAGCACTGCGGATTTCTGATTTGTTGTCGATTCGATTTGAAGACATTCATCAGGACCGACTCATTATTCGTGAAAGTAAAACGGGCAAGCTGGCCAACATTCAACTCAATACCAAAGCGCAGCAGTACATTGCTAGATTGAGAGAGCAACATCCCGACCACGTTTACTTGTTTCAATCCCACCGATGCCAACAGCTGAAAAACAAACCACCCCAGCCAATCTCGCGACGCGCTGTGTCAATGGCATTTCAGCAAGTAGGCCAAGAGCTGAATATCGCTTTAGGTACTCACTCGATGAGAAAGACGCGAGGCTACTTTCTTTACCAATCCACAAAGGATATAGGCCGTGTCATGAAAATGCTTCGTCACACATCTGAGGGCGTCACGCTTCGCTATATCGGCATCACTCAAGATGAAGTCGATCAAGATTTTGTTTCTCTTGAACTTTAAGAATGAACATTTCGTGAGGGGGCGGGAGCGACGATCCCTTATAAACATTGAGACCAGAGATTAATAGAAGAACTCTTCGACACCAACATTCAGTATGTCCGCAAGATTCTTTAGCATCTCATCCGTCACACGGACCATGCCAGACTCAACCTTCGCTAATTTGCTTCTTGTCATATCAAACCCTTTGAGACTACACATTCGTTCAACATCTTGCTGAGAGAGCTGCTGAGACAATCTGATATTGCGGATTTGATTTCCAGTAATGTTTTTCTCAATCTTGTTCACAAATACACCTGCACCATTATGGGTGCAGATAGATTATGTTTAATGTACTATTTAAATGGCACCCGTATCGGTGCAAGCAATTCAAACAGGAGAATAAATTATGATATTAGTGCTTTTATGGGTCTTTTTCGCTTTTATACTGGCGCTGTACGCGAAGAGTAATGGTCGCAGCTTTGGTTGGTGGCTTTTACTCGGACTGGCAATTGACCCTATTTTGGCCTGGATTCTTTATAAAGTCGTTGCTGATTAAAAGAAGCATCAAACACCATCACCGCAACTTCCCCCCTCCTTGTAAATTAACCGGGTAATAAATCACCTGCTACTGACTATGGGATAAAGACAACTAAAACGATAGTCAGCTATTAGGGGGAATCAACCACTCCTTCATTTAAGGATAAAACAATGTCAGTACCAACTCGTACCGTTACTTCAATCAGCGCTCTTACCACTACACTTTTACTCTTCGGCTGCGGTGACAATGGAGCCGACTCTCTACAGCAACAGCCTTTCAGCCATATAAACGGAGAAAATCAACTGACTCAATATGAGCCGTCACTGACTATCAACCAAGCTTTCAATCATCGTAGGGTTTGTAATGAGGTCGAATGGCAAACATTTGAAGATAATCGTGACAGAACAGTGATTGAATACCGTTGTAATATGGATATACCTTCACAGAAGTTCTCCAACCTATTATCGGCTGAACTGAACAAGAGTGCAGACAAACTCGCTCAGAGAAATTCAAGTGAATACAAGAAAATCAAAAAGCTAGCTGATAACCAAGCTAGCTATCAAGAGCAATATGATGAAGCAACGGGATACTTTGATAAGAAACGCTTCGAAAACCTTTTAGAAAGAAGCAAGCGAGCTCAGCAAGAGTTACAAGAAAAGTATCCAGGCGGAATTGATGGATCTCTCGCTCAGCTAAAAGATCGCCGCTCTCAATTTATCACCCCTGTAAGCGTCGATGAGATTTACCAATGGAGTGTTGATGATAATGAGCAAAGTCACTTTCTATACAATGGCTTCTCTGCTCAATTTTCTGATGATAAAACATTAAGCTGCGAGTTTGACCTATTTAAGTCTTTAAACCTTCTATACAAAGACCAGCAAGCTGAAACGTACTATCTATTAAAACAAACACTGAAACACTGGAGCCAGCGGCTTAACTTTGGCAGTGATGATCTTATCTACCTCAACGATCTGAAATGCCAAATCCAATAAAAGTTTCACGTTCATACCATAAGCCCTGAGATCAGAACTCAGGGCTTTTTTATTACAGGCTCATAATGAATCCACTAAAAGTACTAGGAGCCCTAGGGCTAACTCAATTAGGGAGAAGTCTTGCCGACAATCTCTTTCATACGACTCAGGCTCCAGAAAGAGGCAGCATTGTGTATTGCGATCTCGCATTTGGCTCTGCTGAACATTCAGGTGTCTACGTGGGAGATGGACATATCATCCATCGCAATAGGGAAGGTCTTATCGAAGCCGTATCGATTCGTCAGTTTCTAGCAGACACCACAGCCATTTCCATTTATATCAGTTGCAATGCACAAGGCAGTGCCGTTGGGAGTGAGTCTTGTGCTCAAATGGCAGAAGCCATGCTAGGTGTACAAACAGACTATTCCCTGCTAAATGAAAACTGCCATCAGTTCTGTAGCTACTGTCTAGACGGTGACATGTTCTCAAGCACCTTCACATTGATTCAGCTTAAACGTGACGCTTGTGCGCACATTCAAGCCAGTCAGTGGCGTGTATGGGACTTACAACATCGTCACAAAGGTTAAGGGGATTCACTCCCCTTTATTTTTTTGCATTCTAAATACCCTAGTTACATCTAACGGTTACTTCGGCCTATACAGCGATGACCTTCATCATAATGCTTCGTGGCATACTTGGCAAAATAGCTAAGCCTATGAAATAAGTCTTTAAATTCTTGAATAATATCATTGCTCTTTCGATCTAGGAGATAACAAGCATTGTCAGGGAAGTGTACAAGACGGCGGATAGTGCCAACATCACAATTCAATGCACTGGCCCAAGCACTAGTGATAGTCCATGCTAGAGAGCCTGCTCTTGTAGTATTGCCCAGCCTCCCAAAACGATCTTCATTCAGGAATAAGACAAAGTGATAGTGGTCATGTTCCGATTTATCACGCTCTCTAACCCACACGAACCTAACGGTACAAGGATACACTCTTACCCCTTTTCGGTGACACCTTCGTTCATGCGCCTTAATTTTGGCCTTGAACGACTGAACAAATCGAGTAGCTAAATCTGTACGTTGAATGCCTAAAGCATCATTACCCAAGATTTCATCACGGCTAAGACAGTCAATCAAATCACCTTTGGGTTGACGAAGGTCAAACCTAATAGCAAAAACCCTCGGGTATTCATCCATAGCATTATCCATTGGTACACGGATAACTTCTAGGTAATCGTTATTAAGCTCATAGGATGAGCCTAATGTTGGTAGTCCTTGGTAGGTAGATTTCTTCATGAGATTGATTCCTGTGTTGTTCATCTACAGGATTCTCTTCTCACATATTTTTTTACCTTATGACCTAACCTACTTAAGGTAGGTATAGCCCTCCGAGGTGGTTCCTTTACCTACATATACTAACCATACCGTCACTTAAAATTGGCTTGTTACTAGGTCACAAACCAGTTCTGACAACACCCCATCTGTCGCACAAAGTATGAAATTCACTCTCAAGTTATTCCCTTCCAAGGGAAAAAATCGCTTTAACCCTTGATAGCTCAATATCTCATCAAAAAAATAAACAACAACAAAACACTAAAAAATTACTGTGTAATCAATATTAAATTAAATGTTATTTGACATTAAATCACAATAAAAACATTATAAAAACATATGTAATTTTAAGGGTTTACTAAGTGGATACAGAAGAGTTGTTACATGTTAACTCGTGGATAGAAGCTATGTTCTATGCATTAGAACTAGATAGCAGGTACGAAAGTGAAGGAGGAATAAAAAACTTAATTGATGACTGTAAAACGCTAAAGAGAGCTAACAAAGTCCTAAATGAATCTGTTGAAAAGATAGAAAAGCAAATTCATGCGGAAGTACCATTGAAAGAAATTGAGAATAATTTCTTTCACGCTGAACGGTTACATGATGACGATTTTTCACATCTAAAGACAAGCTATAGAATGTGCGGGTTTGTTCTGACTTTTTTACTACAAAACTCACGTAGAGAAAAATCAGACGAAGATAAGTATAATTTTTCCCCCTTCCACAATAGAAATATGCGACGTTTGCCAAGAGCTCGAGATTATCAGAGAAACCCTATTCCATTGAAGTTAAATATCCCACGTGACAGCTTGAGATCCCTTACAGAATTTAAATCAAGATACCAATTGATAAGAGATATATTTCTAAGAAGTAACATCAATCTAGAGAGCCAAGAATACTTGATTAACTTAGTTAATGATCTTTGGCAAATGTGCTACTCCTCACAGCATCATCGTAAGTTAGTCAAATGGTTTGACCAGAAGAACCCTAACCAGATTGAGTCATGCATTGACTATCTGTCTAAGAACACAATCAGATTTTCTTTACCTTGGGACCCCATATCAGAAAGTGAAAGCTATCATGCACTAGTCGCATATTTTGACTATCACCTATTGATGTATCCATTGGAAACAGAACTAACCATCAGGAAAATGAAAGCCTCTTGGAATCAGAAGAAGTTTCGAGAAAAAACAAAAGGCAAACGCCCTTACAGTGTTTCTATGACAGACCGTACTAAAACTCGGCTGACATGGCTGGTGGAGCAGGATGATTCGAATATTAGCGATGTGATCAAGAAGCTCATTGATGACAGATATGAAAAATTGAGGTGATTTCTTATAGCTAAACTTTAGAATCACGACATTAAATAGCTCCCATAAATGCACCATATGAGTCATGGAAAACCATCGCTAAACAACTATAGATTAGCGATGGTTCTTATCTAGCTACTACCTCAAACAAGAAGCACTGACTCTCGCTAGCAACCATGCTTGCACTTCACTTTCTAGCCAGGCTTTTCGCTTGCCCATAATGGTGTAGTTACTAGGGAAATCGCCAGCTTTAATCAGGTTGTAAATACTGCTACGGCAGAGTGTCGTTGTTTCCATCACATCGTTTAGTCGAAGAAAGCGGTCACTGCGGCTTTGAATAATTTCCATCATATTCTCCTGGTTGTCGGTTTATCCAGGAAGATGAAATATATCTGTATTGGTTTTACTTATAGGTTCGCGCAAGCTATATACAAAGCCAAGTCTAAGAAAGCTATCAAGCAACGATCAAGCAAATTTAAATTTATACTTATCATAAGCTTGAAAGCTAAAACTAGACTAAAACAACTTGATTCATTGATGTTATGAAGCAGTCATCAAACAAATAAACCTATGTACGATTACTCTCATTCTCGAAACAACCTGGCAAACTCTCAAGCTGAAAGGCCTAACCCTGAGCTTCTAATTCACGCTAAACATCGAATTGGAAAACTTGCTTCATCAATGGCTGCACTTCTACTTTATCCGACGCTCTAAGCTCATTAACATGCCTCATTGGCGCAACCGTCACAAAGCCCCAAAACTCCAGAAAGCGTTTAATAAAGCGCGATTCAATCATTGTGCCTAGTAGCTGACTTGGGGACGAGTACTCATCTTCAGGGCATTTCAGCAGTAAGTCTGGGAATGCGGTCATTACCTCTTCAATCAACTGCTTTGTATCACCATGACTTTGCAAGCGCCACAGCATAAATAGCCAGAAGGTTCTTAGATCAATATCGTGCTCCCATCCATCTAGGTAACCCCAATTGTACTGAGAGGTTGCAGCTTCGAGCATAGGGATAAAGAACGCTTGAATACCGTGCGTTAGGTACTGCTTTTGAGCTGTTTTTTTAACATGATAATGGCCACTTCTGCGATAGATGATACCTGCGATCTCTGCCAGCACTCGGCTGTAATGTAGGGCATTAAACTTATCTTCGTTACTGCCTGCATATTCACTGATGCTGATATGTCGTTCAAATTGAGATACTGCAAACTCTGGCAATAACTCACTAGCCTGCTTAACAATTTTTGTCGGCAAGTTACCTTTACTGGTGGCTTTAAACGAGCCGTCGCCTTGCATGCCTTCCTCTAATATCAATGCTAAATAACGCATCACTGGACTGGTTATTAGGTTACCTGGCGTGTGTATTAGTACCCCTTTCAACTCACTGAAAGGCGCATATAACCAATTGCTCATTTGTGTTGGCGAAAGGCCACAAAAATCAAGATGTGGCCGATCATTAGCCGCCTTCATTTTTTGCTCTGCAACGATATTAAGTTCTTCTAAAGACAAATTAGGGTTCATTGAAGCAACTTGCTCAATATCATCCAACATTAATGCATGTTGCTTAGGTGCATGTTGCTTAAAAATAGTGTTCATGCAGCAACGTTTGTACTTTTTACCACTGCCACAAGGGCAAGGTTCATTTCGACCTGGTTTCATGTTTTATCTACTCGTCTTATTTTTCTTAATGCTACGTCACCTCAAACCAACACCATCTCAAGCTATAAGTGCCGCATTTTCTTGCTTACGCTCTGCGAGTGTTTTTTCTATGGCTAACACAGTAGTCTTACTCACACCGTGTTGCTCAGCAAGCTGCCTAAACTGACTAATGGCATCAACGACCTCTTGAATGCATTGCTGTGCTTCCTTCCAATTAGCAAAGCCTGCACTAGCCGCTAGCTTTTGCATCACTTTGAGTGGTGGCGTTTTTCCGTACCCGGCAAAAGCAGTCGCATGCTCGTTAAAAGGGTGAGGGCTAAACGTTACATCGTAAAATGGTGCGAGTTGCCAACTGCCATCATCGGCTTGTAAAAAGCCCCAGTTTTTACTGTGATCGTCTTGGTTAGCAGCAAACAAGTTAAACATTGCGCGGCGAAACTGAAGTTGCCCGGCAGCGGGTGATTTACACAGTTGACGACTGGCCTTAATCAGGTCGCTGTAGTCTAAGCTCGGGCTTCGAAAATCAGCATCCAATAAGCCGCAAGCACTGTGCATATGTAAACGCCCAGCCTTCTCCTGCGCGGGTAAATAGTCAAAACGCTTTAACGCAAGCCATGCTTTAGCACCGCTACTTGTAGGTGCTTCAATTAACTGCCACATCGGCGGCTGACATTTTGCCTGCTCAGCCATTTGCAAATAAACGGCTTCACACAAACCTTCTTCATGGCCCAGTGCCAAGTTCTTCGAAGTAAACTTAACTAACCATGCTTCATCGCCAGGTTGTGCATAAGTACGGCATTGCGTCGCATCTCCAGCAGGCATATAAATTTGCGCTTTAGGGCGAGCACCGCCGGAGCTGCCGACGGCCACCAAGGTTGCTAACACTTGCTGAGTGCTACCATCTAAATCGTCAGATAGAGCCTGGTCAAACAAGGTTTGGGCTTCAAGCCCAAGTGTTTCCAAATCAATATCTGAACGATTTTCTAATGAGAGCTCTGATACAGGGGTAAAAGACAATGCCCCCATTCCTTGCTGGCCAACAAAAGCCAGCCTGTCCATTGCTGTTACTTGTGCTGGCAAAATACCTTGTTGGCGGAATACACGATCTTGCAATAACAAACCCCAACCATCGGGAAGACTATCACCAAAAACACCGTGAATGCCTTGGTGTGGTCCTTTCGGTGCTTGCTGTAATCGCACATCTCCTTGAAGCGTAAAAGGGGATAAATTGCCAAACGTGCTTAGATAACCTTCATCGTACTGAAAGAAAACACCTTGACGGTTTTGCGCTAATATACCCACAGATACCGTTTCGCCTGTTGTGAGAGTGCGCTCCACATTCAACTTTTGAATGGATTTAAAGCTCATCTTTAAGCACCTCTTCTATACTGGTCGGTAAAGCACTGCGGTCAGCCGTTGTTTGTGTCAGTTGATAAAGTCGGTCTAGTGAATCCAACGACTGCCACAAAAGCAGCAGCTGACGAAATGATATTTGTCCGGTGAGTTCAAACTTTTTTATGGTTGAAGCAGGTACGCAACTGCGCTGGGCTAGTGCCTCTCGCGATAGCTTCGCTTGTTTGCGTAAGCCTCTCATATGAGTAGCAAAAGCTTGGCTTACATCGGTATCATCTAAAAGTGAAAAGTTCATACACAGCCTTTATGGATACAATAATGTCTATTATAGTGTTATTTTGTGATTTATGGATACTATAGCATCCATAAAGATATGAATAACTATCACGTAACTGTAGAAGAGATACTCAAAGCTGATACTTTGCGTCAAGCAAGGGGTTGAGGTAAGGTAATTCATAGCCTAATAGGCTCGTATCTAGGAAGTGAACCGCTGGTGGTTAAATTGGTGGTCATCAATAAGATTAAGAGCTAATTAAAACCACAAGTCTCTGTTTTTAAATTACTTTAATATCTCAATCGACATTCAGATCCAGAACATTGAATAACAGTTTGTCAGTAACACGCTGAATAGCCATTAGCTGAATCAGTGTTGATTAACTGACAGTGTTGAGTAGATCAAGATAAGCTCCTAGTTTTAGGGGCTTTTTTTATGGATACAATAATGCCAATCAGGATGAGTAAGTGAGCAAGTTGTTATGCAGGAGATTTGTTTGGAGCAAGAGATAGATACAGCTATAGATAGAACAGAAAAGAGGATGTAACAAAGGATTTTAGAATATTTTGAGGGGGATATTACAGGTGAAACTAGAGGGGAAAGATTTAAGCGGGAAAGTGACGCAAGTTGCTAATGCAACCTGCGTCGACTTAAAATCTTATAGAGCTACAACGTTTGCAGCTTGAAGACCTTTTTGGCCTTGCTCTACTTCGAAAGACACTTGTTGGCCTTCTTTAAGAGTCTTGAAACCTTCAGAAGCGATTGCACGGAAGTGTACGAATACGTCAGCGCCGCCGTTGTCTTGAGTTAGGAAACCGAAACCTTTCTCTTCGTTAAACCATTTTACTACGCCGTTTGTTTTGTTAGACATGATGTGTCCCTTATATAAAAATAAAAAATTAATCGCCAAAAGTGCGATGCGCTGAAAGCTTGAATTATTTAATGTATCTATGAAGCCAAGGGAAACACTGAGAATAACAATGAAGCAATACTAAGGGTTTTACTTTACAACTGATGTTTCATTTAATAACTCTGAAAACAGAGCGACGCCATTCTTGGTGATCTGGGCCAGGTTGTAAAGCTTTATTTGAAAATAATTGATGTTTTTTTGTTCGGTTGGCTTTAATTAAAGCCCAGCGAGGTCACAAGGCTTCATTTGTAAGACTTTGATCTCAAAAAATTTACTCATCCGGCTGCTTGGTTCTTAGATCGACATATGGCCAGTAATGATGCCCTACTCGAATTAACAGTGTGGCTGCGGCTAAGATAAAGGCAGCGACCGACAACCAAACGATAAGTACTGCATCTAACTCTTTCATACCTAAGGTGATGTAACGAGCAATTGCCATCATCGCAATGTAAATGGGGTATCGCACTGGGATCTTACCGTTCATCACAAACTGCTGAACCATCGCCAACACTTCTAAATAGATAAACATCAGCAGAATGTCGGTCAATTGCACTCGGCGTTCAGCGAAGACATGCATGAACTCTTCGACCATCGCAAACAAGGTCGCCAGTGTGATCGCCACCAGCAATACCGCTTCCATAATATGGAATACTTTTAAAAACGGCTTACTAAAAGATTTAGGCAAGTTAGAAGGCATAGTCACTCTTCAAAAAATAATTAATCCAGTCTCTACAATAGCATGCATCAATATAAGTCGCGTACTGTCAAAGCATCGACTTGGGGATAACGCTATCAATTCATCGGTAACCACCAGGAAGAAGCAAAGGTAAGAAACAACAGATACAAAAATGGCCCCACATTCACTGCAGAGCCATCTATTTATCTTTTACTTAACGACTGCTACTTAACAAACGTTATTTCGCCATTAGGCTTATAGCAGTATTAGGTAAGTTAAGAACACCACACACAGGCCGTAGATAAGCGGGTGTACTTCTTTGCGCTTACCTGCCACAACCATAGTGAATGCGTAACTGATGAAGCCCATCGCCATGCCGTTTGCTGGTGAGAAGCTTAGCACTGTGAACATGATGGTGAAGAAAGCTGCAATGCGTGACTCTTTCTTTTCCCAGTTAATCTGACCAAGACGACCCACCATGTAGATGCCTACCACAACCATAGCAGGCGCGACCATTGCCGCTGAGAAGATAGAGAATATTGGGTATAGGAATAGAGACACTAGGAATAAGCCCGCCACCATAACTGCCGCCAAACCTGTTTTCGCACCTTGAGAAGAAGCAATACCCGATTCAGAGAAAGCGGTAATCGATGTAGTACCTAAAATCGAACCAATTACCGTACCTCCAGCATCAGCAACCAAAGCTGATTTTGCGTTTGGTACCTTGCCATCTTTGTCGATGATACCCGCATCACGACCAACACCAACAATCGTGCTTAAGCCATCGAAGAAATCGACAATCAGGAAAATGAGGACGATGAACAATAGGTCGAACATTTTCTCAGGGGTGAAAGCTGAGAAATCAAAGATCGCGCCGAAGCTGCCCGCCATGCTTGGTGGCATAGAAATGAATTGGTCTGGGATTGGTGCGTTTGATGTACCTAAGAACACATCAGCCAGAATCGTCAATGCAATCGCCGAAACAAACGAGATAAACGTTGCCAGCTTAATGTCACGAACCATACAGCCCAATGCGATAAAGATGCTCACGTAAGCGATGAGCACTTTCGGATCTGAGATGTCACCTAAGCCAACCAGTACAAACGGGTTAGACACGATGATGCCTGCATTCTTAAGTCCTAAGAAAGCAATGAATAAGCCGAGAGACACAGTAATCGCCAACTTCAAATCTTCAGGAATCGATTCAATCATCGACTTACGAATATTGGTCAATGAGAAAGCAAGATAAAGAATACCCGATAGGAAGATGCCAAATAGCGCTTCATTCCAAAGTACTGCGACTGAACCACTTAACAGTAGGCCTTTGAAGAAGCCATTCATGCTCATACCTGGCGCCAGCATCACTGGGTAGTTGCCCCAAATGCCCATGATAAGCGTTGCGATAGCCGCAGACAAAGCGGTTGCCGTAAATACTGCCCCTTTATCCATCCCCGGAATGCCACCCAAAATTGCTGGGTTAACTGCCAAGATATAACTCATCGCTAGGAAGGTAATAAACCCTGCGTATAGCTCAGTGCTGATCGTGGTCTTTCTTTCGGTGATTTTAAACAAGGAGTCAAGCGAGCCAGAAGACTTCTGGGCTTTCAGGGTGGAGTCGATATTCACAACAAAACCTATGTAATAAATTAAGAAATTTGAGATTCAAATGCTGTGAGAATAGAGGAGTCTCTACACTAAAAACTGTAGTCACCAAGGTAGGCTCGGTAGTAGAAACATCTAGTCCATATCACTAGATATATACAGCATTTAATCGTTTGCGCGGATTGTAAGGATTGAGATTAAAACTTCAACAAATTTTGTTCAGATCACATAAAAAACTGAACATGGTAGACCATTACATTTATATGAAGATCAGACAAAGGATCATTTGAGAATAAATAACGATCAAGCCAGTTGTTCTCAATCATCTAAATATGCTACTCTTCGCCTCCATTTTTCTGACCTAATTTTCACCAGTTGTCTCTATTAGTTTCACTTGTTATCTCTATATAGATGTAACCATCGGAACAATGAGTAGATGCAACCACCGGAACAAAATTAGGGTCAGTGCTATCTTTTATAGTGTCGGTTTATCACCTTCACTCAATCCAACCAACAGTGGAAATATACAGATGGGCATAGGTACTCTTTACATCGTATCTGCACCTAGTGGCGCAGGTAAATCGAGCTTGATCTCAGCAATGCTGGAAACCAATCCAACCTACGCAATGAAGGTATCTGTTTCACACACCACTCGCGGTATGCGCCCTGGTGAAGAGAATGGTGTTCACTACCACTTCGTAGAAAAACATCACTTCGAAGACCTGATTAAGAAAGGTGAGTTCCTAGAGTACGCTGAAGTGTTCGGCAACTACTACGGTACTTCACGCGTTTGGATTGAAGAAAACCTAAACCGCGGTATCGATGTATTCCTAGATATCGACTGGCAAGGTGCTCGTCAGATCCGTGAGCAAATGCCTCAAGCGAAGAGTGTCTTTATTCTTCCACCATCAAATGGTGAGCTGGAGCGTCGTTTGAATGTTCGCGGCCAAGATAGCGACGAAGTTATTGCGAAACGCATGAGCGAAGCAAAATCAGAGATTTCTCACTATGCAGAATATGATTATGTGATCGTGAATGACGACTTTGATGCAGCCTTAATGGACTTCAGAGCTATCATTCGTGCGGAGCGCTTAAAAGAAGATAAGCAAGCAACTAAATACAGCGGCATGCTTACAGCACTACTGGCGGAATGATCTATAACTAGATTTTCCACTGAGATAAGTATACGGTGAACTAGAAAGTCTCTAGTTAAACTTGTATACTTTCTCGTCATCTAAAATTTATTAGTTAATTACTATTTGGAGTCCTCATGGCACGCGTAACTGTTCAAGACGCTGTTGAAAAAGTTGGCAACCGTTTCGACCTAGTTCTTATTGCGGCTCGCCGCGCACGTCAAATGCAAACTGGCGGCAAAGATTCACTAGTGCCTGAAGAAAACGATAAGCCAACGGTTATCGCTCTTCGCGAAATCGAAGAAGGTCTTATCACTAAAGACGTACTAGATGCTCGTGAGCGTCAAGAGCAACAAGAGCAAGAAGCGGCTGAACTTGCAGCAGTAAGCAGCATCGCTCACACTCGATAGCTCATATTCGCTGATAGAATCAACGTCATTCGAACTAATTAACCTTCCGGGCCTTTAATTTGTATCTATTCGATAGCCTCAAAGACGTTGCCCAAGAATACCTAACAGAGCCTCAAATTGAGGCTCTGCGTCAATCTTATGTGGTAGCGAGAAATGCCCATGAAGGGCAAACCCGTTCAACGGGTGAACCATACATAATCCATCCTGTTGCTGTTTCAAGAATCCTGGCAGAAATGCGTCTGGATATCGAAACCCTGCAAGCCGCCCTACTCCATGATGTAATTGAAGATACTGAAGTTACAAAAGAGGAGCTAGAAGCTCAATTCGGCAATACCGTTGCTGAACTGGTAGATGGTGTATCTAAGCTGGATAAGCTTAAATTTCGTGATCGCAAAGAAGCGCAAGCAGAGAACTTCCGTAAGATGGTTCTCGCCATGGTGCAAGACATCCGCGTTATCTTGATCAAATTAGCTGACCGTACTCACAACATGCGTACGCTTGGGGCTCTTCGTCCTGACAAAAAGCGTCGTATTGCTCGTGAAACTTTAGAGATCTATTCTCCGCTAGCTCACCGCCTTGGTATTCATAACATCAAGACTGAACTAGAAGAGTTGGGCTTCGAAGCCCTTTATCCTAACCGTTATCGCGTACTTAAAAATGTAGTGAAAGCTGCTCGTGGTAACCGTAAGGAAATGATCCAACGTATCCATAGCGAAATCGAAGGCCGCCTTGAAGAAGTCGGTTTGCCTGCTCGTGTACTTGGTCGTGAAAAGAACCTGTTCTCCATCTATAACAAGATGAAAACCAAAGAGCAGCGTTTCCACACCATTATGGACATCTACGCTTTCCGCGTCGTAGTTGATACCCCAGATACTTGTTATCGCGTACTTGGTCAGGCTCACAGCCTGTACAAGCCTCGCCCTGGCCGCATGAAAGACTACATTGCGGTACCAAAAGCCAATGGCTACCAATCTCTGCATACGTCAATGATCGGCCCTCACGGGGTACCAGTTGAGGTCCAGATCCGTACTGAAGATATGGAGCAAATGGCAGATAAAGGTGTCGCGGCGCACTGGTCTTACAAAGGCAGTGGCTCGCGCAGTAGTAACGGGACAACTGCACAAGTTAAAGCACAACGTTGGATGCAGAGCTTACTTGAGCTGCAACAAAGCGCAGGTAACTCATTCGAATTCATTGAAAACGTTAAATCTGATCTGTTCCCAGATGAGATCTTTGTGTTCACGCCGAAGGGTCGCATTGTCGAACTTCCTGCAGGTGCAACAGCGGTTGATTTTGCTTACGCGGTGCATACCGACGTTGGCAACATGTGTGTAGGGGCTCGTGTAGACATGAACCCTTACCCACTCAGCAAATCGCTGAAGAATGGCCAAACCATTGAGATCATCAGTGCTCCGGGCGCACGTCCAAACGCCGCATGGCTCAACTACGTAGTGACCTCACGTGCACGTACTAAGATCCGTCAGGTTCTGAAAACGATGCGTCGTGAAGAGTCGGTTACCCTTGGTCGTCGTCTACTGAACCATGCACTTGGTGAACACTCTATTGCCGATATCGGCCAAGAGAATATCGAACATGTATTGTCTGACTTGCGCTTAGAAAGCATGGAAGATTTGCTAGCATCGATTGGTCTTGGTGAGCTGATGAGTATCGTCATTGCTCGTCGTCTACTCGGTGATGCTGACGAACTAACTGAAGTGGCAAACAACAGCGATACGCCTAGGAAGAAATTGCCGATCCGTGGTGCTGAAGGCCTGCTACTTACGTTCGCTAACTGTTGTCACCCGATTCCAGGCGATCACATCATTGCTCATGTATCTCCAGGTCGTGGCCTTGTGGTTCACCGCGAAACGTGTCCAAACGTACGTGGTTACCAAAAAGAACCAGACAGATACATGGCGGTGGAATGGTCTGACGATTACGATCAAGAGTTCACAGCTGAACTTCAGATAGATATCCAGAACCACCAAGGTGCACTAGCAGAGTTAACGAACGTTATCTCGAAAACGGGCTCAAACATTCACGGTATTTCAACGGAAGAACGTGATGGACGCCTGTACACAGTGACTATCTTGCTGACCACCAAAGATCGTGTTCATCTTGCAAGTATTATGAAAAAGCTCCGTGTGATGCCACACGCGCTCAAAGTAAAACGTCGCAAAAACTGATCGAGAAACAAATTAAAAAGCAGAGGAGAGATACGAGTCTTGAGATTTGAAGAGCAAAAGCTTTTCACCACTCAATTATTCATATTTCGAGTCTGCTTTAATTTTTTGTATTTACCCTTGTCCTGTTTTCTATATCCCCCTTTCGTACCCCGTTTACCCGCACCTCGTATCTACTCTTAATCTCTTATCCGCTCTTTCGCTTTATCCTGTACAAAAATCCAGTAAAATGCTTGAATAGATTATATCTCTTACGTTTATGAGCCTTGTTATGTCACAGCTTTTATCTGCTATCCCTCTCAACTCTTTATCTGGAGTCGGCGCAAAAGTCGCAGAGAAACTGGAAAAGGTTGGGCTTAACAATGTACAAGACCTGCTGTTTCATCTCCCTTTACGCTATGAAGATCGAACACGCATCTACCCTATCGTAAAACTGCACGCTGGCCTTTGGGCGGCGGTGCAAGGCAAGGTGATGCACGTCGATACTATTTTCGGTAAACGTAAGATGCTCGCGGTAAAGATCAGTGATGGTAACGGCACCATTACCCTGCGTTTTTTCAATTTCACTGCAGGCATGAAGAATAACTTTGCTGAAGGCAAACAAGTACACGCTTACGGTGAGATCAAGCGCGGCAATATGGGGCTGGAGATCGTCCACCCTGACTACAAATTCTTTGCTCCTAGGCAGCAGCCAGATGTTGAAGCTAACCTGACTCCGGTATACCCAACCACCGAAGGGCTAAGACAAGTCACGCTGCGTAACCTCACCGAACAAGCATTAGAGCTGATAGATAAAGCGGCCGTTAATGAGTTGCTTCCATCAGGTTTATACGACCACCAAATTACACTCGCACAAGCTTTACATACCATTCATAGGCCGCCTCCGGGCATTGATCTAGAGCTGTTTGATGAAGGAAAACACCCTGCTCAACTGCGCCTGATTATGGAAGAGCTACTGGCTCAAAACTTATCGATGTTGTCAGTCCGTAGTAAAGGGCAGCAAGACAAGGCAATGCCTTTTCCTCCGGTAAACACCCTCAAAGACAAGCTATTGGCTCAGCTGCCATTTTCTCCAACCAATGCTCAAGCACGGGTGACCAAAGAGATCGAAGCTGACCTTGAAAAGCCACACCCTATGATGCGTTTAGTGCAAGGAGATGTGGGCTCAGGTAAAACCTTGGTTGCTGCACTGGCGGCAGTTCGCGCACTCGAGCATGGCCAGCAAGTCGCCTTAATGGCACCAACCGAATTATTAGCAGAACAACACGCGATCAACTTTGCTAACTGGTTTGAGGCGATGGGCATTCAAGTGGGGTGGCTAGCAGGTAAGCTCAAAGGTAAAGCTCGAGAAACTGAATTGGTGCGCATTGCCAATGGTGAAGCCCAAATGATCGTCGGCACACACGCTTTGTTCCAAGAGCACGTAGAGTTTAAAAACCTTGGCTTAGTGATCATCGATGAGCAACACCGATTTGGTGTCCACCAGCGATTAGAGTTACGAGAGAAAGGTGCCAAGCAAGGTTATTACCCTCATCAACTGGTGATGACTGCTACGCCGATTCCACGAACACTCGCGATGACAGCCTATGCCGATCTCGAAACCTCGATTATTGATGAACTACCTCCGGGGCGAACGCCGATCCAGACTGTCGCAATTCCTGATACTAAACGAGACGACATTGTCGAACGCGTGCGTAATGCGTGCCTCAATGAAGGTAAACAAGCCTATTGGGTTTGTACGCTGATTGATGAATCAGAAGTATTAGAAGCTCAAGCCGCAGCCGACACCGCAGAAGAACTGCAACGCATACTGCCTGACGTAAAGATCGGCTTGGTTCATGGGCGAATGAAACCCGCCGAGAAACAAGCTGTGATGCGAGAATTCAAAGAGAACAAGCTTCATCTATTGGTTGCGACAACCGTCATTGAAGTCGGTGTGGATGTACCGAATTCAAGCTTAATGATCATCGAGAACCCAGAACGTCTTGGCCTAGCGCAACTGCACCAACTGCGTGGCCGTGTTGGCCGTGGTTCAGTCGCGAGCCATTGTGTACTGTTGTATCACTCTCCACTGTCTAAAACCGCTCAGAAACGCTTAGGGGTACTTCGTGAAAGTAACGATGGCTTTGTGATTGCTCAGCGTGATTTAGAAATCCGTGGCCCCGGTGAACTGCTCGGTACTAAACAAACTGGCTTGGCTGACTTCAAGATCGCCGATCTAATTCGTGACCAACGTTTAATCCCTGAAGTTCAGCGTATCGCACGTCATATCCACGACAGCTATCCAGACAACGCCAAGGCGATCATCAACCGCTGGTTGGGTGAACGCGATGTTTACTCTAAGGCTTAGTTAACAACTGGGACTGAATTCAAACGTAAAAAGGCTTCCTCAAGGAAGCCTTTTTAGTACTCGTCACTTTCATCAAACAAAAGCGAGATTCCCTATTCGCTCGTTCCTCACGATAGAGAATGACGATCAAAGTAAACTTTCACCATCAAAGTCCATGGTTAGCAATTCGTCATCCCTTAGAGGGAAGAATGACCGAGTTGAGGATCTCTTAATCGCTTTCCGAACCGAACCCGTCGCCATAATACAGACCGATGATATTTAAGGTTTCACAGGGAAACTGATCTGCGCCTTCAAGCCACCCTCACTGCGGTTATTCACCACCACCGCACCTTGGTGTTGGCTGACAATACGTTTCACGATCGCCAAACCTAAACCTGTCCCTTCACTACCACGAGCCGTGTCACCACGAGTAAACGGTTCAAACAGCTTCCCGATCTGGTCTTGTGGAATACCCGGACCGTTATCTTCTACCGTTACCCAAGCCAGTTTGTTATCTGCCGTCATTCCAGTCGATACCTTGACCCAACCATTGCCATAGCGCAGCGCATTCACCACCAAGTTACTCACCGCACGTTTCATCGCTATCGGGTTACCTAATGCGGGCTTCATCGATTCAGGAATATCGGTTTCAATCTGAACCTCGTATCCACCCTCAGAGCTCGATACCTCGCGCGCAATATCATCGACAAATACCGCTTGGAATGACTCTCGATCAACTGGCTTTAGGTAGTCCATAAACTGACTGATGATCTCGTTACACTCTTCGGTATCACTGATTATGCCTTCCGCTAAATAACTGTCTTCTGGCGACATCATCTCGGTCGCTAAGCGAATACGCGTTAGCGGCGTACGTAAGTCGTGGCTAATACCTGCCATCAACAAGGCACGGTCTTCTTCTAGCTCTTGAATGCCTTTCGACATCTGATTAAAGGCTCGAGTTACCGAACGAATTTCTTGTGCACCTTGAACCGGCAGTGGCGGGGGAATATCGCCACGTCCCACCCCTTGCGCTGCTTTTTCTAGCGCAATCAATGGGCGGTTTTGCAATCGAATAAACAACCATCCCCCCACTACAATCAGCAACGCCATGATCAAGCTATTGCGGAACAGAGGTGCGAAGTCCTCTTCTTGCAGCTCTGATAGAGGAATACGAATCAATGAATTAGGTAACTGCGCAATGTCCATCCACAGCACATAACTCTCTTTACCTAAGATAAGACGAACTTCCGTTTCAGATCCGAGCTCTTTGGTCATCTCCTCACTCATCAGATCTATCGCGACCGCATGGTAATACTCACCCGACGCTTCACTGTCCTTTGCGTGAACCGTCACTCCGAGTTGCTCAAGTACACGCTGACGCAGTGGCGCATCAATCTCGATATCACTGCCTTGATCCAAGACGAGGTTTAGCTCGTGAGCCAGAATCTTATTAAACTGCTGCAAACTCGGCATCAATGCATAGTTAAACACCGCGTAATAAGAAAAGATTTGGCTAGCAACCAACAGGGTTAAAAAGAGCACTATCGACTGAGTAAAGGAGCTACGTATGCGCATAGAAGACCTAAAGTGAGGGATGACAAAGGGATATAGTGGGAACTATAGCTGTAAACCCTTGTGCTGAATACAAAACGGGCCATCGCAAATTAATGAGATGACCCGTAAATAAAGAATTCATAATCACAGAACGAGCAAAGCTAGGTTACACAGCTTTGCCATCTGGAACGAAGACATAACCCAAGCCCCACACCGTTTGGATGTAGCGAGGTTTACTTGGATCTTCTTCCACTAGGCGACGCAGGCGTGAAATCTGAACATCGATAGAACGTTCCATCGCTGAATATTCACGGCCACGCGCCATGTTCATCAGCTTATCGCGAGACATTGGCTCACGAGCATTCGTCACTAGTGACTTAAGCACCGCAAATTCACCCGAAGTCAGAGGCATCGGGTCTTCACCACGGAACATTTCACGCGTACCTAGGTTCAAGCGGAATTCACCAAACTCAACCACAGATTCTTCTGTGCTTGGTGCGCCCGGCGCTTCAATCACTTGGCGACGCATTACCGCTTTGATGCGGGCAAGCAGTTCGCGCGGGTTAAACGGTTTTGGCAGGTAATCATCAGCACCCACTTCCAAGCCCACAATACGATCGACTTCATCACCCTTTGCCGTCAGCATAAGGATAGGTAGCGAGTTGTTTGCGTTTCTTAGACGACGACAGATCGATAGACCATCTTCGCCCGGCAACATTAAATCCAATACCATCAAGTGAAAGTTTTCACGGGTTAACAGGCGGTCCATCTGCTCACTGTTTGCCACGCTACGCACTTGAAAGCCTTGCTCTGACAGATAGCGTTCTAGCAATGCACGTAAACGAGCATCGTCATCGACCACTAAAATTTTGTAGTTTTCTTGCATGTAATGGTTCCACCTATTAAAGCTTGAACCTGAGGTTAAGCATTCTTGGTAAATTGTATTAGGGCGTGTTGACCTTTCGTGGTTAAATTTTGTTCGAGATAAAAGCGTTTTAATCGCGGCGAGGGGGAAGTCGCCTAGTCATTCTAAGCAAATCTCCCTCAACAAAGAGTAAAACGCTTTTAGCCGAACCCTTCGGGCAGCGTTTGCTGGTCATTTCTACTGCGTTATCGGCTTCTCATGTAGGCTAGCTACACATCAAAGCCTCTGCCTTGTATAAATACCCTGCAACTCGCTGCAAAAATCAGCTCGAAAGATCAACACGCCCTAGTATAAGACATTAAAAATGTAACATTATTGGGGAAAAAGTCGCCTAAATAATTGTTAACGTATGTTGCCTTTATATATATTCTATCTTAGATCATCATTTCATTAAGTCAGATTTATGAAAACCAAACTTATCACCCGAGAAGGTTATAACAAGCTCAAAGCGGAACATGACCACTTATGGCACGAGAAGCGTCCAGAAATCACTAAGATAGTCACTTGGGCAGCAAGCCTTGGAGATCGCTCGGAGAACGCAGATTACACCTTCAACAAGCGTTTACTGCGTCAAATAGATCGCCGAGTACGTTTCTTACGTAAGTTCCTACCTGATGTCACGATCGTTGATTACTCTCCGCAACAAGAAGGTAAGGTCTTTTTCGGTGCTTGGGTGGAAATTGAGAATGATGATGGAGAAATTAAGAAGTTTCGTATTGTCGGCCCAGAAGAGATCTACGGCGATGCCAAAGGCTATATCTCTATCGACTCACCAATGGCTAGAGCTCTACTGAAGAAAGAAGTGGATGATGATTTTACGGTAACCACACCGGAAGGCGATAAAGAGTGGTTCATTAACTCGATTAGCTACGCAGATAACGCATAACCAGACCGAATAAACATTGAGCGACAAGCCAAGTGTTTATACAAAACCCAAATTCCAGATAAAAGAAAACCCCGCTAGGCTTGCGCCTGGCGGGGTTAAGTCTCTATCGCAGCAATCCGGCTACTGTTTATCTCTTCGAGATAAGGTGCTCCCTGCATCTGTCCTTGATAGTGGCTAAATCCTTTAACCAATTTCCTTTTTGTTCATCGCCATCCTAGCGGTGTCCATTCTAGCCTGTCATCCTGACTGGCGAATCTCATCCAGAGATTATCACTTCCTTGCTGACCACTCATCCTAAGTAATCAAATCTTCATCCTGAAGATACCTAGTCCATTAGGCTTTTTCCTGTTCCTGCCAACTCCCTGTCGACAAGTTAAATATTACGGTATTTGGGCAAGTTTCCTAGACAGTCTCAAAAAACATTTCGAGTGAGAAATACACCCAAAAACATCAAGCCATTAAAAATCAATAACTTAAAATGAAATTAAGACATATTGATAGGTTTAAGGCGACTTAGGCTTACATCACGTGTGAGAGATCTCGCACAAAGCGGATATCACAAACGGAAATTCGACTTCTGACACGATAATTACATAGCCAAAGCTAGAAAAAGCGTACGCTCACCCCCATGTATTTATCATGATATTAAATAAGAGATTCATCGGATGAGCCAAGCTATCTGTCGACTGATTGCTGAAGAACTGAATGTTCGTTCAGAGCAAGTCACCGCCGCAGTCAACCTAATTGACGACGGAAACACCGTTCCCTTTATTGCCCGCTACCGTAAAGAAGTCACGGGAGGCTTAGACGATACCCAACTACGTAACCTTGATAGTCGCCTTTCATACCTTCGCGAACTTGACGATCGCCGCCAAACGATTCTTAAGTCGATTCAAGACCAAGGCAAACTCACGCCAGAACTGGAGCGTGATATCACTCAAGCCGACAGCAAGACTCGCCTAGAAGATTTATACCTGCCATACAAACCAAAGCGTCGTACCAAAGGTCAAATCGCAATCGAAGCTGGCTTAGAACCACTTGCCGATACACTTTGGAATGAACCACAGCACGATCCTGAAACCGAAGCTGCTAACTTCATCAGCAGCGATAAAGGCATTGCTGATACCAAAGCCGCGCTAGATGGTGCACGTGCAATCGTGATGGAGCGTATTGCAGAAGACGCAAACCTACTTGAAAAGATTCGCCAACACCTCACGCGCAACTCAGAACTCGTTTCACGTGTCGTGACAGGCAAAGAACAAGCAGGCGAGAAATTCAAAGATTACTTCGAACACAACGAAACACTCAACAAAGTACCTTCACACCGTGCGCTTGCGATGTTGCGAGGCCGTAATGAGGGCTTCCTAACACTGGCAATGAATGCAGACCCTGAGCAGGAAGAAGGTGTACGTGGTTCTTACTGCGAGAACATCATCTCTGATCACTACGGTATTACCCTAAGCAGCGCTCCTGCGGATGCATGGCGTAAGCAAGTGATTAGCTGGGCATGGCGCATCAAGGTTTCTATGCACATGGAAACCGAGTTGATGGGCGCGATGAAAGAACGCGGTGAAATCGAAGCGATTGAAGTGTTCGCAACCAATCTTAAAGACTTGTTGATGGCGGCGCCTGCTGGCCCTCGTGCAACCTTAGGCTTGGATCCGGGTTTACGTACCGGTTCAAAAATCGCCGTTGTAGATTCAACGGGTAAGGTTCTAGCAACAGAAACCATTTACCCTCACCCACCACAGAAGCAATACGACAAATCTGCACACGTGGTTGAGCAGATGGTTCGCCAATATAATGTTGATTTGATTGCGATTGGTAACGGTACGGCTTCACGCGAAACAGACAGCTTTGTTGCTGATGTGATTAAACGCGGCAACCTAACAGCACAAAAGATTATTGTTAGCGAAGCGGGCGCATCGGTTTATTCTGCTTCAGAGTTAGCAGCGAAAGAATTCCCGAACATGGATGTATCGATTCGTGGTGCGGTGTCTATTGCGCGTCGTTTGCAAGATCCATTGGCAGAGCTAGTGAAGATTGACCCTAAATCGATCGGTGTGGGCCAATACCAACACGACGTAAGCCAAACTATGCTCGCTAAGCGCCTAGATGCGATTGTCGAAGACTGTGTAAACGCGGTTGGTGTTGATGTGAATACCGCCTCTGCTGCACTTTTAACTCGTGTAGCCGGTCTTTCTAATACCATCGCTCAGAACATCGTGGATTTCCGTGATGAAAATGGTCGCTTTGAAGCACGTACTACATTGAAGAAGGTCGCTCGTTTAGGACCAAAAGCTTTTGAACAGTGTGCTGGCTTCCTACGTATTATGGATGGTAAGAATCCTCTGGATGCTTCATCGGTTCATCCAGAAGCTTACCCATTGGTGAAAACCATCGCCGAGAAAAACCAAAAAGACATCAAATCTCTGGTGGGCAATACGGATTTCCTACGTGGTTTACATGCGATTGACTACACCAACGAAAATTTTGGTGTACCGACAGTAACCGACATAATCAAAGAGCTGGATAAACCGGGTCGAGATCCTCGCCCTGAGTTCAAGACGGCAACCTTCGCCGATGGCGTAAATAGCATGTCTGACTTAGAACCTGGCATGATCCTAGAAGGCGTAGTGTCGAACGTAGCTAACTTTGGTGCGTTCGTTGATATTGGAGTTCACCAAGACGGCTTAGTGCATATTTCAGCGCTAACCGATCGTTTTGTATCGGATCCTCATGAAGTCGTAAAGACAGGGGAAATCGTCAAAGTGAAGGTGATGGAAGTGGATGTTCAACGTAAACGCATTGCACTGAGCATGCGTATGAAAGATGAACCCGGCCAAGACAACCGTGCACAACGTTCAAGTGCACCTCGCACACAAAACCGCCCGAATCAAAACTCACAAGGTGGACAACGCCGCCGTGAGGAACCGCAACAAAACGCGGCGATGGGTGGTGCTTTTGCCGCTGCTTTTGCTAAAGCGAAAAAATAATCCGTTAGCGCATCTGATAAACTGATTCGCCTAAAACAAAAAACCTGCATCCCTTAGGGTATGCAGGTTTTTATTATGTGTTCAAAAAAGACATCAAAGTTTGGTTGGGTCATAAATTTTCGATTTATAACACGACCAGCATTCCTGATGGAGCATGAGGCGCAACAGCATGACCATAATGATATTTTATGACCTTACGTCGTTTCTCCATCTGTCCCTCCTGAATCGCCGCATCTAAAACATGCTTTGGCAGGCGGAAACGCATGGTATAGCCTTTACCTTGGTCAGCACTGTATGTTTTCAGTGCCAACAAGCTGAACAGCCTATCAAAAGGATCTTGTGGCTCTTCTTGGCTAACCGAATTGGCCTCTGACTCGTTCTCCATTTCATAACCAGGATGGTCTGAAGGATCCCAAGCCGACTGCTGCCTTCGTTTATCGTCTGATTTAACCTTACGCTCTGCATTGGTTCTCGCCAATGCTACTGCGGGAGCAACTGGTTCTCGGACTCTATTATCACGCGCAACTTGCTCTGTTTGCACATTAACGGATGGAGCGATCAGTGGCACACTTACTGCAGTTGCAGGTGACACAATCATCGCGAACTCTCCTCAAGAATCGCCCATCGTTATTGCCATAACACTGCTGTACTGAGTTACACAACAGGTATAGCCCAAAACTTACCGCAATCAACTCTGGAGAGAGTGAGGTCTGAGCATCATGCAACGCCTTGGTTAGGTTATATATCGACCAATCCGGCAATAAATTTAGTGATTATTTTTGCGCGAAGCTAACTAGTTCACTGCAAAAGGCATCGGCTTCTGTCATAAACGGCGCATGTGAAGACTGCGTGAATATATATTGCTCGGTATGAGGCAGCGCTCTACCCAGATCTTTTGCTACCTTGATTGGCACCAATCCATCCAGTCGACCGTATAAACGCAGCATAGGCACAGAGATCTGCGGCAGTTGTTCACGGAGGTCGACATCAGACAACATCTTTAGTCCCGCCAATAAGGAATCTGGATTCGGCAACGGTCGAGACAGCACCGCTTGCTTGAGCTGTTTTACATCTTGCCTTGCAGAGGGGCTACCCATGGCTTGCAGTGCCATAAAACGTTCGATGGTGGTTTGGAAATCTTCAACTAGCTGCTCGGTGAAGGCGCTTAATACGTTTGGCTGAATGCCACGCCATAACACTGGTTCTTTTGCGGCGGCGAATTTAGGAGAACTGGCGACAGTCACCAATTTGCTTACGTAATCTGAGTGATGGAGAGCCATGTGCGTCGCGACCAAACCACCGAGTGACCAACCCACCCAAATCGCTTGCTTGGGCGCGTCGACCAATAGTTGCTGAGCAATCTCTTCCAGATCTTGAGCGTGGCAATGCGCGCTGTGTCCATACCCTGGAAGATCGACAACATGCACTCGGAAGTCAGCTTCTAAAGCAGTAACCGTTTGCTGCCATACGGCACCATTCATACCCCAGCCGTGAACCAGAACTAAATCAGGCCCTTGCCCAGAAACATGCCAATACAACGCGTCACTCATTTTCAATATTCCCTACTTTTTTCATCGGCGATTACCTGTACTTTTCAGTATGGTGAGTAAAAGGAACACCATAACCCAAAAGCATCTTGAGCTATGTTATCTGATTGGCTACAAAAACACACACCACGTCTGGTCACACCTCAATGCCACCTGTGCAAGCTAGATAAGCTTCCCGACGACGCACACCCTCGATGGTGCAATTCTTGTCTCAAACTCTTTGAGCCAGTGCCGCGCTGCCAACGGTGTGGTTTAAAAACACTGATCACAGTAGATCAGTGCGGGCAATGTTTATCACAGCCTCCACCTTGGCATCGTCTCTATTGTGTTGGAGACTACACCTTTCCAACAGCACGTTACATTCAACAAATGAAGTACGCCGATAAGTTTTGGTTTGCACGCGATCTATCAAAGTTATTGGCTTCACGTATCGAGCACCCTGCTCCGCTGATCACCAGCGTACCTCTGCATTGGCGTCGATATATTCATCGTGGCTTTAATCAAAGTCAGCTGCTTGCTAATTACACAGCTCAAGAACTTGGCGTTAAAGATGAGGAGCTTTTCCGTCGAATTCGCTCAACCGCTTCTCAGCAAGGGCTGACTAAATCCGCACGCTTACATAATCTAAAGAGCGCTTTTACGCTTCGAAAACAAGACTTTCAAGGAACTGTCCCTTATCACGTCGCGATAATTGATGATGTTGTAACCACCGGCAGTACTGTGTATCAATTATGCCAATTACTACTTGAAGTAGGCGTGAAAAGGATTGATATTTACTGCATCTGCCGCACTCCTGAGCCCTCTGGATAAAAGCTGTCAATCGCTACTTGTACAGCAATCCAACAAAAAAGGGCTGAATTACAAATCTGACAGGAGTAGAATGGCGCTAATAACCTACAAATCTACTCAGGTATTCGTCGTGTCAAATATTACTATTACAGAAACAGCTCAAACTCACTTTGCCAATCTGCTGTCACAGCAGCCTGAAGGTACAAACATTCGTGTGTTCGTGGTAAACCCAGGCACACAAAACGCTGAGTGTGGTGTTTCTTACTGCCCAACAGATGCTATCGAAGCGTCTGACACTAAGCTTTCTTTCGACGCTTTCTCTGCTTACGTAGATGAGCTAAGCCTACCATTCCTAGACGAAGCTGAAATTGACTTCGTAACTGACAAAATGGGCTCTCAACTCACGCTTAAAGCGCCAAACGCTAAGATGCGTAAAGTATCTGATGACGCAACTCTGATAGAGCGTGTTGAGTATGCAATCCAAACACAAGTGAACCCACAACTTGCTGGCCACGGCGGTCACGTTAGCCTAGTAGAGATCACTGAAGAAGGCGCAGCTATCGTTGCATTCGGCGGCGGTTGTAACGGTTGTTCTATGGTTGACGTAACGCTTAAAGAAGGCATCGAGAAAGAACTTCTTCAACAATTCGAAGGTGAATTGACGGCCGTTCGTGATGCAACTGAGCACGATCGCGGTGAGCACTCTTACTACTAATCACTTTACGACTAAGCACTCATGCAGTCTTAGCCAGTAGAAAGTTAAAGATTCAATCAAAAGGTTGATGCGCAAGCATCAACCTTTTTTTATGTTTAAAACAGAGAAGCACTTCCGAACCGTCTATTTCTCGTTCAATGCCAATAATGACGGGCGCGTTACCATTTGCAGTAAGGTATTCAAGTGATCGCAATCGGTTCCTGATCCAATAATTCCAGGATATGAAAACTCGGATCTAGGAACTCAACTCTATTTCCCCTATATTAGAATGACTTTATAAGAAAGAATTCCAATGAGCTAAGGAGCGAGCGCAATGACAAAAAGGACCAAGCCAGAAATTTTGGCTCAACAAACTGTCGCTCAATCAAAACTATTCTCTATCGAGTCTCTCGATCTACGCTTTTCAAACGGTGAAGAGCGCACTTACGAACGTATGAAGCCCAGCGGCCGCAACGCAGTAATGATGGTTCCAATTACTGAACAAGGCGACATTCTGTTAGTGCGTGAATACGCAGCAGGCACAGAGCGCTATGAGCTCGGCTTCCCCAAAGGGCTCATTGATCCAGGTGAGCAGCCCAATCAAGCCGCCGTTCGTGAACTAAAAGAAGAGATTGGCTTTGGTGCCAACAAGCTTACTCCTCTAAAAGAAGTGATCCTTGCTCCCTCTTATTTCTCTAGCAAAATGACGCTGTTTATCGCAGAAGAACTCTACCCAGAGAAACTAGAAGGTGACGAACCAGAGTCACTAGACATTGTGCGCTGGCCACTTGCTCAAGCCGAAGAACTATTAACGCATCTCGACTTCTGTGAGGCTCGCAGTATTACAGCCCTACTATTAGCCCTTCGTGTATTAAACAATAATTAGAACATTCAGGCTCCGCTCGAAGAGTAAGAGAATATTTATGCCAATAACAAAAGATTTGTCTCACCTCCTACCCTCTATCATTGAGATTGCTCGCTCTGCAGGCCAACTCATCTTAGAGATTTACGAGAAAAAGGATTACGAAGAGTTCATCAAGAGTGATGACACTCCGGTAACCAGTGCCGACCTTGCAGCACATAAGCTGATATTAAAAAAACTCAGTGAATTGACGCCTGATATTCCCGTATTATCCGAAGAAGACGCCGACATCAGCCTGGAGCAACGCTCTCAATGGGATCGTTACTGGTTGGTTGACCCACTCGATGGCACGCAAGAGTTCATCGCAAGAAGTGGTGATTTCGCGACAATTATCGCCTTAATTGAGCACAACAAGCCAGTAATGGGCGTCGTGTACGCGCCTGTTTCAGGTGTGAGCTATTATGCTTACAGTGGCAAAGGGGCGTGGAAGATTCCTGACCTCAACGACAGCGTGAAAATCAAAACGCATCGCCACGAGCTGCTAAACCAATCGATCGCAATGGCGATCAGTCGCCGTCAAGACATCAACCGCATTACTAGTCGTATGAGCTCTGCTTGGAACTACGACTTGGTTCCTCTTGGCTCAGCAGCGCTTAAGGCATGTTTAGTCGCAGAAGGTGCTGTGGATTGTTATCTACGTATTGGACCAACCGGAGAATGGGATACAGCGGCAACCCAGTGCATTGTTGAAGAAGCCGGCGGTCGAATCCTGAGCACTCAATTAGAGCCACTCTCTTACAATGAAAGAGATACTCTCGAGAATCCAAACTTCATTGTGCTTGGCGATGCAGACTTACCTTGGGCAGAAATCTTACAAGGTAAAGACTAAACTCGACAGCTTTGATCGTGGTTAAGCAGTTAAGCATTCAAACAAAACGGGCACCTCACTGAGAGGTGCCCGTTTTTTATAGTTCGCGATTTGATCGCCAAATTTACTGACCTACAAAGACTAGCTCAGAAGTAGATACTGGGCTAAAAGCGGCCTTGATAAGTAAATTGGTATTTACCTTGGCTATCAGGATTACCCAACCACTTAAGCTGACTCTGCATCGCCGGTGGGAATTCTGCACCCGGTTTAAACCATGCCGCCGACGTGTAGCGTTGGTTAGGTGTTACGCTCGCTGAGAACTCACTGTCCACCTGCTCGCTCTTCTGAGTACCTTTGGCTGCAATGGTGTTGTCTTCACAGGTAATATCCGCAATCACAGGACCAAGATCTAACGAACCAACCGGAGAGTCGATCGCCGCACCAGACCAAGCAAGCGTACCTTCGCCTAATTGACACCAAGGCTGAGCGTGAACCGCATGCTTAATCGTTAGTTCAACTTGTCCTGCAATGGAGGCAGGCACTGGGATAGCAGGCGCATACTTCATCACGTTGCTAGCTGGCATTGATGCCACTAAGTTTTCCGCGTAAGCACCACTCATGCTATACCCGACACGACCTTTACCGGATAAGTTCATGTCACTGTTACGGCCAAAGCGAACCGCGAGTTCTGCTTTGGCTTGGAATAGTTTCGAGAACTGGAAGTCCCACTGCACTGAGCCGTAATTGACACGCTGCCACGCGATATTGTTAGCTCGACCTTGCCAAACTGTGCCCTCTACGCCTTCAATGCTTAAACCACGCACAACGGGAGCATGCTTGAGAACAAAAGCGGCAGGCAAATGCAGCAACAAGCTTACCGAGAAAAAAACGATAAAAATGATGCTGAATAACAGGCCATATTTGAAAGATAAACCGCGTTTCACATTAACCTCGTTTAAACTGTAGTCGGTTGATCTCGATAACCCCAGGGCTATCAGAGCGATCAATATCCATAAACTCAACCTCAACACCCTGCTTTTCTTTCAAGTATGTCAGCCAGTCAACAAACTTATTAAAGGGCACAGGCTTAATCCATACTTGCAGCATCTCACCACGTGGTTGCACGCGTATCAGCTCGATATTAAAACGGCGCATAGAAGCAGGCACAGATTGGTTTAAAGGCTGACTGGCACTGATGCCACCGCTGCCTCGTAGTTCAACCACTTGATTGGCTTTGTCGGTTACCCAAGCAAGAAGCTGCTTCTCACTTTGAATGCGGCTTTGTGCAAGTTCAGCTCGCTGACTGAGTGGCTGTAATAACCCCCAATAAACGACACCCAATACCAATAAAACTGAGCAACCAACAACTAATCGCTGCTCTCTTTGACTTATTGAAGTCCACCACGCTTGGAGTGGTTCAATCATATTTCTCATCACTGATCTCCTTACGCAGGTTATTGATGGGGTTTAAGAGTAAAACTGCCAAATACGGCATCGCCATTACGGTTCAATGGCCCTTGCTCAACGACAAACTTCTCTTCGAGTTTCACCCTTGCGGTCTCAAAGTGTTGGAAGTCAGAACTTTTAGCCTGCAGTCGAACCTCAGAACGGTTGCCATCGTAGCGAATGCTTTCAACTTCGATCGTCTTCACTTGCCCTAAGGTTTCAGGCAGCAGAGCTAACCAACCGAGTAAGGAATCATCCTCGCCGGAGCCACCGTATTTCTTAGCTTCGTCGTTCATCTGACGCTTAAGGTAGCTTATTGTCGGAATTCGTTGTTTACCTGGCAGCACAGCTCTAAAAATACGTTCACTCTCGGCTCTGTAAGCTTCGGCTTGCGCTTCATACTGCTGAACCTTCAACACTTGTTGAGTCACAATCACGGCCACCAGCAAACAAGCAGCAATCGCCACTTTCTGCCAAACACGCCAATATTTACTGAATGAAGATTTGGTTTTAAAGGTGCCAGTCAGTAAATTCACGCTGCTTGTGATCGCCTGCTGACTCAATAAAGACATCACTAATTCAGCAGGCTTAGCTTGCCACTCCACGCCACTTTGCTGTTGAACGTCGTCGCTCGGCATCGCGGTGTAGCTGAAAATTGTCGCCGCTTGATCTTCGTCGTCAGCGACAACCCAATCACTTTGCAAAAACATCGGTAACCAAGCTTCGCTGATCGATACGGCTTGATATTTACCTTGACGTTGAGAGTTACCTTGGCGTAATAACCAATGTTGGTCGATCTGCAATGCACTGATGCCTTGTTCTTCAAAAGGTACGGCTAGTGTATCTGGCAGCACCTTACGGAAGATAATATTGGCTTCGCGAAACAGGTCTAAGGCTTGTTTTAACCATTCACGATCCACACCACACACGGTAGCGTGATTCACGTCTTTATCTAAAATGGTCAGGTGTAAGTCTTCGATATCTTGTGCCACTTCGTCTTCTAACAAAAACGGCAACATAGAATCGAACTGGCGAGCAGCACCTTTCGGGATCTCAACACGCTTAATTAAGCATTCATTTCCCGGCAATAAAGCGATACAGCTGCGTTTTTCAGCGTAAGGCGTTAACTCGTCAAGCTGTTCCCAGCCAGACAGTTCACCACTTGCTATCACTTCTTGTTGGCTTGTCGACCAAACTAACCACTGCACTGGGCTTTGTGGTTCGCTACTCAGTCGAACGGTCAGAAACTCGCTCACTGATTCCTCCAAAACGACGGCGTACTACCGTCACTGTTTCTCGATTACTACTATAGAAAAGCGTCCGTATACGTACACGAGACTGCTCAACTAATACCTCTGCATCTAGCTCAAAATAGGCGCTATCTACAGTTAAATATGCTTTCGCTTTCTTGCTGACTTCGGCACTCACACCAACAATGGCAGACTCAGCCATAAATGCATCAACCGTATCCCAACCATCAAACGGGCGTTTGTCTATCAGCTGTTTGGCATCCGACTCACTTAAACCGGGGGCAAACATCGCTTCCAATAAAGGCGCCTGCTTTTCCGTGAGAGTATTCACGTTCAAGCGGAAATCATCGGTTGGCAGAGCGCACACAAATGGCCGAACCTTATTCATCACCTCACCAGTAACCTGATAAACCGCTCGTAGCTCCGATTCATCGGCCATTAAGCCATTCGCCGCCAAATAAGAGGGCTTCATCGCTTCATAGGTGCTGTCTTCTACACCAGACGAAGAGGTGGCTCGTGTATCCGCATCAACAAATTCCCACGTTGAATTTGCGATAACCTCAGCCTGATAAGGCTCAACGTCTTGGTTTTCCAATAAGGTTTGCCAAACCGTGATTAAATAAGGTGTCTGGTTACTTGAAGCGGTCGTAACCCCAGCCAAGGCATTAAGATTAAAACACGCCTGAGCGTCAACGATTCGACCCTTAACTTGGCCATAATCGAGTGGGTACACTTGCTCTTCTAACGCCCACGGCTGGCTTAAGTTTACGGTATCACTGTCTTTGTAGCTTTGCCTAATGCCGTCTTGCACAAGCGCTTCCACGCCAATGCTATACCAGTAGGCCTGTTGGTAATTCAGTTGGTTACCAACACGCTTGAATTGCGTAAACAAACGCTCGGACATGCTGCCAGCAATGGTTGCCATGATCGCCAATAGCATCAAAATAATGATCAGCGCGACACCACGTTGTTTGCGTCCCAAGGCTGACCTTGTCCTTATACGCTTGTTAGTTCGATGAGTCATTATTCCCCTCATTACTGCCTGAAGAGTCATTACTTGAAGAACCATCAGCCTGATCTAGGGTGCCACCTGGAGTGAGATAAACACGTTCTATCTCACCATAGTCTTTCAGTGTCAGCTTGAGCCTCACCGCTTTCGGCAGGGACTTATCGGTTTGCCACTCTTTACCCCAGCGACTCCCGTCATAAAACTCGATTTCAAAGCTTTCGACATCATCAAGCAGAGGAGTAATCACACCTTCTTGGCCTGCAGGCGTATCGGGATAACGCCACCATACACGCTCAAGTGTCTCTTCTTTGATGCGGTAGCCAACTTTCGTGACTTCTCCGCGAGGAAACTGCTGCTGCGGGTTGTGCCAACCTAGGCGAGTAAACATGATGCCAACACTGTCGGAGTCCAGTAAATACTCTTTCATTAAGATCAGCTTAGATGATGCTTCTTCACCATTGGTACGAAATTTTCGCACCGCCATCTGGCGAAAATCATTATCTAAAATAACCAAACTACGTTGCAGTTGATTCAAACGGGCGCTGCGCTCAATTGAGAGCTCGTTGCTTCTCTGCACCTGATTAACCACCTGATAAGCCGCCATACTTAGCGTGGCAAAGATAGCAATCGAGACCAAGACTTCAATTAGGGTAAAGCCTTTACTTTTTGAAGATAGACCTTGCTTACGCGGCGTACGCTTACCTGCTGACATGCTTTTATTTAGCGACATGGTCTTAGTTGACCACATGCTCTTAGTTAACCACATAACTGCGCACCGTAACGACTGGAGACGCTTTCTTGCTAGTTGCCGCACTCACATCAAACGCCTTTAATAAATTATCGCTGGTATCGATGGGAGTCACTTTCCAGAACCACTCTCTTCCCGCTAACTCTTGCGTACCCTGCGCTTTTTTAAGCTTCTCAGGATGCAGCATCACTAAAGCCATTTGATTATCAACGACCATTGCTGCGAAGGTTTTTTCTTCTAGATAGCTGAGTGTATTAATGTGCTGGGTGACGGCACGAATCACACTGATCGCCGCCGTAGCGAAGATAGCAAGCGCAACTAATACTTCAAGCAGAGTCATTCCTCGAGAACCAAGAGGCATACCACGAGAACGAGAACGGTTACTCCTCTTCATCTTCTTCTCCCGGCTCTAGTAGTCGAATCACACCATTATCTAACACTCGAATACGCCAGCCATCTTGCACGGTATCACCGGTATTTGGGTAGAAAGAAAGCGTAAACGGTGTCGTTTCAGCACTCGACAAGATGTAGATCTGGGGTGGCTTTGGCTTCTTTTCCTCTTCCAGATCGGCAAACATATCTTCATCAAATAAGCTTCCGGGATTGAACAAACGATCATCGTCTTCCCATGCGTCACCACCTAAAGTCAGTGACAACGCGAGTTCTTCCGGTAATTCAGTTGAAGAGGGGATCTTTTCGAAATCAGTTTCTTGCCAACCATCAGACTTAAGCGCCATAAGCACATAGGTCGATTTCTTTTCATCAATGCGAACACCAAAATCCAATCCACTCAAAATAGCTTCTTCATTGAGTAGCTGAATTCGTTGATAAAAACTTTGAGCGTATTTTTTAGCGACATCTTTACTATTGGTAGGGATGGTCGCGATCACCGCGACCGCCGTTACTGACAGTAATACCAACACCAAAAGAATCTCAATCAAGGTGAAACCTGGCTGTGTTTGCTTAGTTTTCACCTTGTAGACTCCATCTGCTTACGTTCTACCATCAATATCGGCATCAAACCCAATAACTTATCAAACAACAAGAACGTATCAAGCGACAACAAGCCGAAGCTTATTGAAAGTCTTGCATGTTCCAGTTGCCAATATCCGCAGCAATACCTTCACCGCCTTCTTGGCCATCTGCGCCGAGAGTGAAGATATCAATTGTGCCGTTATCGCCAGGGCTTAGGTATTGGTACTCATTACCCCATGGGTCGTTAGGTAGACGCTTGATGTAACCACCGTCACGGTAGTTACGAGGTTCGGGGCTGCTTGGCTTTGTTACCAATCCATCAAGACCTTGATCCGTCGTTGGGTAAACGCTGTTATCCAATTTGTACATGTCGAGCGCGTTCTCTAGCGCCACGATATCAGTGATGGCTTTCTGTTGGTCAGCTTTCTCTTTGTTACCTAAAAGGTTAGGAACAACAAAGCTTGCTAAAACACCAAGGATAACAACAACAACCATGACTTCTAATAGGGTAAAGCCTGACTGTTTTTTCATTTTATTTTTCATTATTTTCTCCAAATTGCAGATAGCGAGTTAAGGGAAATGATGTCCTTCTTCTCGATAATCCAAAAACTAACGTCTGATGAGCAGTACGTTAACCACTCATTAAATTGTTCATTTCAAGCATTGGCATCAGCGTCGCCATCACGATAAACAGCACTAAGCCTGCCATCAACGCGATAAGGGCTGGGGTAAAGATACCTAGGGCGATATTAACCGTCGACTCAAAGCTTTGGTCTTGGTTGTCTGCCGCTCTTGTCAGCATCTGTTCCAACTGACCACTCTGCTCACCACTGGCGATCATATGCAGCATCATCGGTGGAAAAAGTTTGGTTTGATCCAACGCTTTACGCAGGCTCGCACCTTCTCGAACGCTGTCTGATGCCTGTAATACTTGCTGTTTCACATGGTGATTCGACATAACATCAACCGCAACCTTCATACCTTCAAGGATTGGAATCGCACTCGATGTACAGATAGAGAGTGTTCGTGCAAAACGAGAGGTATTGATCCCTTTCGCTATCTTGCCGATCAGCGGGATACTCAATAGATTGCGATCCCAACTCATACGAACGCCCGGCTTTTTCAGCGCGGTCTTCACAAGAACAATCACACCAAGGGTCAGCAACAGTAATTGGATACCCCAATTCTGAATAAATTCACTCGATGCTAATAAAAATTGTGTCGATTGAGGAAGTTCTTGGCCCATCTGGATAATCGGCTCAACGATCTTAGGCACTACGGTGGCCAGTAGGAACGAAACAATCGTCACCGCAAACACCACCAGCACGATTGGGTAGATCATCGCTTGCAGCAGCTTAGAGCGCATTTTCTGACGATTCTCAGCGTAGTCAGCCAGTCGTTCCAATACCGCATCTAAGTGGCCAGATTTCTCACCAGCAGCAACCATGGCTCTGAATAGCTCATCGAAGATATGGGGATAATCAGACAAGCTATCTGCTAACGAATAACCTTCAGTCACCTTAGATCTCACCGCGAGTAGCATGGTGCGAATACGAGGTTTCTCAGACTGTTCGGCAACGGCTTTCAAGCACTCTTCCAACGGCATACCAGATTGAACGAGCGTGGATATTTGACGAGTAATAAGCGCAAGATCAGGCGTGCTGATGCCGCGTTTAAAGCTGGTCGATGGCTGAGCACCTTTTGCTATCTTTGCCTTAGCCTCGGTCATCTCAACCGGCATCAAGCCAAGTTCTTTGATTCTTTGGCGAGCCTGACGAGCATTATCTGCTTCAATTGAGCCTTTTTTACTTTTGCCTTTGGCATCCAGTGCTTTGTATTCAAATGCCGCCATACTAGACTTCCTTGGTCACACGCATCACTTCTTCTAGGGAAGTTACCCCTTTCAGAACTTTGCTCAAGCCATCATCTCGAATACTTGGTGTTGTGCCACGAATTGCTTTTTCAATCGCCTGTTCACCCGCTTCACTGTGAATCAACTCTTGTACTGAGTCATCAATCATCAGCAGCTCATGAATACCGGTACGGCCTCTGTATCCCTTATGGCCACACTCTTCACAACCTTTGGCATGGTAAAGCGTCAGGCTTTCTTTCTTCTTCAACCCAAACAGTTTCTTCTGCTCTTTATCGGCTTCATAAGGTTCTTTACATTCGTTACATAAAGTACGAACCAAGCGCTGAGCCAAAACACCCAGCAGCGAAGAAGAGATTAAGAAAGGTTCAATGCCCATATCACGCAGACGCGTGATCGCACCGATTGCTGTATTGGTGTGAAGGGTCGACATAACTAAGTGACCCGTTAAAGAAGCTTGAACAGCGATCTCAGCGGTCTCCAAATCACGTATCTCACCAATCATAACCACATCAGGATCTTGACGAAGAATGGCACGTAAGCCTCGCGCAAAGGTCATATCAACCTTAGGGTTCACTTGTGTTTGACCAATGCCATCGATATCGAATTCGATTGGGTCTTCAACGGTTAAAATGTTTCGTTCATTACTGTTGAGTTCTTGCAGACCAGCGTACAAGGTCGTCGATTTACCTGAACCTGTCGGGCCGGTCACCAAAATAATGCCGTGTGGGCGCTGAATCAGCTTACGGAAGTTTTCGTGGTTCTCTGCTGTCATACCTAAACTGTGCAAATCTAAGCGAGTGGCGTTTTTATCCAACAGACGCATTACCACACGCTCACCGTGCGAAGAAGGCATGGTTGAAACACGAACATCAACTGCTCGTCCACCAATACGCAGAGAAATACGACCATCTTGTGGCACGCGTTTTTCAGCAATGTCCAGTTTAGCCATAACCTTGACACGCGAAACCAATAACGGAGCCAGTTTACGGCTTGGCGCTAAAACATCACGCAGCACACCATCAACACGGAAACGGATCGACAACGACTTCTCAAAGGTTTCGATGTGTATATCCGAAGCACCCTCTTTGATCGCCTCACCCAGCATCGCATTGATTAACTTGATGATTGGCGCGTCGTCTTCTGACTCAAGCAGATCCTCATCTTGGGGTAGTTCTTCCGCTAGTGAGAAGAAATCATCACTATCAGCACCAATGTCTTCCATGAGTTGACGAGCTTCTGACGAGTCGCGCTGATAAGCATCGGTCAGTTTTTTATCAAACTCATCTAGAGTAATCGCTTGTGGCGTGAAACCATTTTTCACCACACGACTCACTTCAATGATCGCCGCCGATTTCAGTGGCTCAACATAATAAAGTATCGGTGCGCGCTCTGGATGTTGATACTCCAACACCATCTTATAGCGATTCGCAAAGCTAAACGGCAAGCGCTGATAAGTACTTGCCGCCCCTACCAATTCAGCCATTATTCTTGTTCCATTTGATCGATGAAGGCTTGAATTTCAGCCGGATGATTCATATCAGCGCCAAATTTAGGCAATACCGGGATGTTATCATCATCCAGTAGTTTCAAACCCTGCTCTGCCTTGTATAACTGCTCAGCACGGATGAAGTTGTATTTGCGCTGTGTGATACCATCGGCTGTCATACCATCACGAATAATGGTTGGTTTGATGAAGACCATTAAGTTCTTTTTCTCAACCTGAGTGCTGGTTGATTTGAACAAATGTCCAAGAAATGGAATATCACCCAAGAATGGTACCTTAGCTTCACTTTCCAGAGCACGCTCATCAATCAAACCACCCAAGACCAACATCTGACCATCTTCAATGATTACTGACGTGTTCAGTTGACGCTTAGCAAAGCGAACATCAACCGCACCATTTGCACCTAATACATTTGACACTTCTTGCTCAATATTTAGTTGTACTGAGTTACCTTCATTAATTTGTGGTATCACTTTCAGCTTGATACCCACCTCTTTGCGCTCAACGGTCTGGAATGGGTTATCGTTACTTGAACCTGCGGTAGATCCAGTCAGAACCGGAACTTCTTCACCCACTATGAATGAAGCTTCTCCATTGTCCATTACAGTAATACTTGGAGAAGAAAGAATATTTGAGTTTGAGTCTGTCGAAACGGCGCTAATCAATGCCGTCCAGTCACCCATAACAAGAGGTAATGCAGCACCATTTAGGCCACCTAAAGCAGAAGCTAAGGTCGAGTAATCACCAGGTTCTGTAACATCATATGGAACTCTATTGCCATTGTTATCGGTGTAGTATTCTGTACTTGTTTGATCTTTTGCTTCTTCTAAACCAACCATTACCTCACCAATTTTGGGCCCACTATTAGAAAATTGAATCGCACCACCATGCTCTAGAGAACCCCATTGCACACCAAGGTTGATGCCGTCACCCTCTGCCATCTCGACAATTAGGGCTTCAATCAATACTTGAGCACGACGAATATCCAGCTGTGCGATCACCTCTTGTAGCGCGTTCATGATGTCTGGTTGTGCGGTAATGACCAACGAGTTGGTGTCACTGTGAGCTGAGATCATCACTTGGTTGCGTTGCGATGAACTGCCTTTGGTTGAAGATTGCTTTTCTGATTGCAGGTTGTCCGACACGCCTTTCAGCACATCAACTAAATCTTCTGCTTTTGCATACTTAAGATAAATAACTTGGTTGTTGCCCTTGGTTGCCATTTCAACATCAAGCTGTTCAATCAGCCTTCTTAATCGGCTGCGTACCTTAGGGTCGCCTGAGATAAGAATCGCATTAGTACGCTCATCAGCAACTAATTTAGGTTGTAGGAAGGCAGGTGTGTTTTTAGCATCCGTGGTTTTACTCAGAGCATCAACGATACGTACCATTTCTGCCGCAGAAGCATTCTTTAGTTCAACGACTTCAATCTCTTTATCACCCGCTTGGTCAACACGCTTGATGATTTCAGCTAAACGGTTTACTACCGCCGCTCGGCCTGTAATAAGGATGATGTTGGCTGGGTCGTAGTGCACAACGTTACCCGCACCTGCATTGTCGTTCAGTTGACGAAGCAGAGGAGAAAGTTCACGTACTGAAACATTACGAACCGTCACAACACGTGTCACCACATTGTCGCCTTTGATCGTGTCACTGTCTCCAACGACTGGAATTGCCGACGTTTTAGAATCTTTGGCTTTGATGATCTTAAGAACACCCGAGTCCATTTCAACGACCGCGTAGCCATACACTTCCAATACGTTTAGGAAGAAGCTGTAATATTGCTCTTCATTGAGTACGTCGTAGCTGCGTACATCGATTTTTCCGCGCACCGAAGGGTCAACGATGATCGTCTTCTCTAGGTTACGACCAACAATATTAATAAACTCTTGAATATCAGTGCCTTTAAAACTGGCACTAAAATCACTAGCGATGGCTGCGGGTGTGCAGATTAAGCTTCCTGCCAATAACCATGCACTTTTCTTAAACCAATGCTTCACGTACTTCTCCTACACTTTCGTCCTTCGTTAGACGCAAAGTTTTAAAATTCAATAAACACTTCATGTTGTTGACCATCTCTCTCGACGACGAGGTTTAGCTCTGTCAGCTCTGAGATAGAACGGAATATGTTGCCCATAGCGGCTGGGTCTGTCAGGTCTTGTCCATTTAACTGAGTCGCAATATCTCCGTTTTGGAGCCCTACCGAGTTAAAAAGTTCTGAATCTTTGCCCGGGCTCACACGATAACCGATCACTTTATCGTCGCGCTTCACCTGAGACAGTCGAACATATTGGAAGATTTGTTGTGGATCTTTCATTATCTTCGCTTTAATTTCATCTAGCTTCTGTTCTGCAGAAGCTGGGTTATTGCCACGAACAGAAGAAGAGGTACGAGGTGGCGCGGGCGCTGATACAGACAAACGCTTGTACTCAATACCTTCAAGCATCAGGGTTTCGTCTCGCCCAGAGTTATCAATGATCACACGATCGACTAATACAGCTTTGAGCTTAGCTCTGGTACCTTCTATCTCTTCGTTAATTCCGTAGGTTGCTTGCGTGCCGCGATTAGCAATCACAGCCAAGCTCAGCTTTGGATTAGAGCTCGCTACCGCGCCCACCAAAACCAAATTCAATCGCGTCTTAGGTGCATCTTGGATAACTTGCTGTTCAACAACAGGAGCCGTGGTTGGGTTATAAGCACCAAACATATTGCTCTGCTGTAAAGAAGAGATATCAAGAGTCGATTGAGGCGTTGAAGACGATGAAGCCGCTGCAACCCATGGCACGACGGTTTGCTCAGCAGGTTCAATAAACCATGCAAGCTGTCCTAAAATCCATGCGGACGCTGCGATCAACACACAACAAAGAACAAGGCTCAGTTTCTGCTGGAGTAAAAATCCATTCTCTAAAAATCGGCTCAGCACCGGAGAGTTATCCATGCGAAGTTTGAGCTCTAAAAAGTTCACGTTCCCTAACCCTTTCTATAACGAAGAAAGCTGTAACCTATTAAACTATCAGCTTTTTTGTTCATAAATTCTGTTCCTGCTTATTAAAAGCATAAGATCCTGAACTATATCATAGCAAATCTATAAATCGGCATTACCTGAGCTATTTTGTAATCTTCCTTGAAAAAAAAGCCAATCGCCTCCACATAAGCTTCTACTAAATGTGATAAGCGTCATCAAATAAAATAAGTTGCATACTGTGATTAACAGTTAAACCACATTCATTTCTAACTGAAAAGGCACTGTCCTATATGAAAACGACTAATGAAGCTGTCAGACTCGATAAATGGTTGTGGGCAGCACGCTTTTATAAGACTCGTTCAATTGCTCGCAACATGGTCGATGGTGGCAAAGTCCACTATAATGGTCAGCGCAGCAAACCCAGCAAAATCGTAGAACTTGGGGCAGTGATTACCCTGCGCCAAGGGAATGAAGAAAAGACGGTCACCATAGAGAAGATATCCGCACACCGTGGCGGGGCGCCAGTCGCTCAAACCCTCTATGAAGAAACCACCGAAAGCTTGGCAAAAAGAGAGGAGTTTGCACAACAACGCAAGCTAAATGCTCATAGCCCAGCACCAGAACGTCGCCCAGATAAAAAGCAACGTCGTGACATCATCAAGTTCAAGACTCAATAAGCTAGAAGGAATAGCCAAATGGCAGACCCAATGTCTACAAGTAATGTTTTAAATCGCTACCTATTTGAAGACCTATCAGTACGTGGTGAATTGGTACAAATGGACGAAGCGTACCAACAGATTATTTCTAGCAAGGAATACCCAGCGCCAGTACAAAAGCTGTTGGGTGAGCTACTGGTTTCAACGACGCTACTAACTGCGACTCTAAAGTTTGAAGGCTCTATCACGATGCAACTGCAAGGTGATGGCCCAGTATCTCTAGCTGTTATTAATGGCGATAACGATCAGAAGATTCGTGGTGTTGCTCGCTTTGACGGTGACATTGCCGATGACGCTGGCTTACACGACCTTATGGGTAAAGGCCACCTAGTGATCACTATCGATCCTAAGAAAGGTGAGCGTTACCAAGGTATCGTTGGTCTTGAAGGTGACACTCTATCTGAAGTCCTTGAAGGTTACTTCGCAAACTCTGAGCAGCTAAAGACTCGTCTATGGTTACGCACGGGCGAGCACGAAGGTAAAGCACACGCTGCGGGTATGTTGTTGCAGGTTATGCCAGACGGCACGGGCACACCAGATGACTTCGAACACCTAGAGCAGTTAACTGACACCGTTAAAAACGAAGAGCTATTCTCTCTAGAAGCAAATGATTTGTTGTACCGCCTATACAACCAAGAGAAGGTTCAGGTGTTTACCCCTCAACCTGTCGAGTTCTTCTGTGGTTGTTCTCGTCAACGCAGTGGCGCCGCTATCATTACTGTTGCTCAAGAGGAGATCTACGACATCCTGAGTACAGAAGGTAGTGTTGGTCTTCATTGTGATTACTGTGGCACAAACTACTCGTTCGACAAGAACGACGTTGACGCACTGTACGCAGAAGCAGCAGATAAAGGCGACAATACGGTTCATTAATTTACAGCGCACCAAAAACACGTAATTTACCCCAAAAAGGTCAGCACTCAGCTGGCCTTTTTTGTGATCAAAATAGCGCAAAGCCCGTAACATCTCGTAATAAAATCACCGCTTAATTTTAATCGATTAATAATGTTCTCGCCCCTAGCGCAAAGGTTTGCGTACAGGATAGACTAGTCGGGCCAATATGTGACGAGGCGCTTAAAACCTCACGGTTAATATGGGTATTTTTTGAGCTATATCCCTGTTTCCCCCGAGCCTCGTTGTTAGCATGGTGAGCAGATAACAATAAAAATTTATACAAAATCCCTACAAAATATCCTACAAGGAGCACCTATGACCGTTATGGAACATACTAAGGCTGCACAAATTGATCTAACTAAGCACGGACTGACTGGCGTTACTGAAGTTCTTCGTAATCCTAGCTACGAGCAGTTATTCGTTGAAGAAACACTGCCAGGTTTGGAAGGCTACGAAAAAGGCGTAGTAACGGAACTAGGCTCTGTTGCAGTTGACACTGGTATCTTTACTGGACGCTCACCAAAAGATAAGTACATTGTAAAAGATGACACTACGCGCGATACCATGTGGTGGTCAGATCAAGGCAAAAATGACAACAAACCGATTACAACTGAAGTTTGGAGTGAGCTGAAAGAGCTTGTGACGACTCAGCTATCTGGCAAGCGCCTGTTTGTCATCGACGGTTATTGTGGTGCTAACCCAGATACACGTTTAAGTGTGCGTATTATCACTGAAGTAGCGTGGCAAGCGCACTTCGTTAAGAACATGTTCATTCGTCCAACTGACGAAGAACTCGCAACGTTCGAACCTGATTTCGTGGTAATGAACGGTGCTAAAACAACCAACCCTAACTGGGAAAAACAGGGTCTAAACTCTGAGAACTTCGTTGCTTTCAACCTAACAGAGCGCGTTCAAATCATCGGTGGTACTTGGTACGGCGGTGAAATGAAGAAAGGCATGTTCGCAATGATGAACTACCTACTTCCTCTGCAAGGCATTGCTTCAATGCACTGTAGTGCCAACGTAGGCGAGAAAGGCGACGTAGCCGTATTCTTCGGTCTGTCAGGTACAGGTAAAACGACCCTATCAACGGATCCTAAACGTGAGCTAATCGGTGATGATGAACACGGTTGGGACGACGATGGTATCTTCAACTTTGAAGGTGGTTGTTACGCGAAGACAATTCGTCTATCTAAAGAAGCTGAACCTGAAATCTACAACGCAATCCGTCGCGATGCGCTACTAGAAAACGTAACGGTTCGTGGCGATGGTTCTATCGATTTTGATGACGGTTCAAAAACAGAGAACACTCGTGTTTCTTACCCGATTCACCACATCGACAACATTGTTAAGCCAGTATCAAAAGCAGGTCACGCTCAAAAAGTTATCTTCTTAACAGCGGATGCGTTTGGTGTACTACCACCAGTATCGAAGCTGACTCCAGAGCAAACTAAGTACCACTTCCTATCCGGCTTCACTGCGAAACTAGCGGGCACAGAGCGCGGTATTACTGAACCAACACCAACGTTCTCTGCAGCATTTGGTGCGGCATTCCTAACTCTTCACCCAACTCAGTACGCTGAAGTGCTTGTGAAGCGTATGGAAGCGGCTGGCGCTGAAGCTTACCTAGTGAACACAGGTTGGAATGGCACAGGAAAACGTATCTCTATCCAAGATACTCGTGGCATCATCGACGCTATCCTAGATGGCTCAATCGACCAAGCTGAGACTAAGGTTATCCCTATGTTTAACCTAGAAGTACCGCTAGCGTTGCACGATGTTGACCCAGCGATTCTTGACCCACGTGATACTTACACTGACCCACTACAGTGGGAAAGCAAAGCGAAAGATCTAGCAGAGCGCTTCATCAACAACTTTGATAAGTACACAGACAACGCTGAAGGTAAGTCACTGGTTGCTGCAGGCCCGCAACTAGACTAGTCCACCATCTGCTCGGGCTTAGCCAAAAGCGAACGCCCAATTTAAAGTGATTTTTTTGTAGCAAGCCCCTCTTTTGAGGGGCTTTTTTGTTGCTGCTTGCCCCTTTTTGTTCCACTCTGTTTTGAGACTATTGAAATTTAAGGCTTTCAGGGAATGAAAAAGGTATTCATGGTGATCGGCATTGTAGTGGCCATCATCGTTGCGACTATCGCAGCGTTGTTATTAAGCCTACAGACTCAATACCGAGCTGATGTTGCTAACTTTTTTATCAAGCATACGATTGAACAACCGGTGCTCATTGAAGATGTCGAGTATCAGGCGCCTTATCACATCACCTTGATGGGCATTACCCAAAGCCAACCAGAAAAACAAAAGCCTCTATATATCGACAAAATCGATCTTTGGTTCAGTCCCAGCTCGATTACAGAAGCTAAGCTGGTCTTGGACTCCGTCTTGATCAGTGGCCTACAGTTGGAAATAAGCGATCTAGAGACATTCACGCCGTTATTCATCCAACCAAACATCAGGCTCCATCAGCTAGCCATCAATAATCTCGACTTTTCGACCCCAGACTTTAATGCGCGAGGCATCGACCTCCAGATCTCCGATCCAACGCGGGACAACAGCAATAGCAACAGCAGCAGAAACAACAACGCATTGCTGCCCTATGGCAAAATCCAACTCTCAGTCACGCAGCTCTATTGGCAGGGAGAAGCCTTCGATAATCTGTTGATTGACCTAGACCTAAAATCCAGCGACAGCACGCTTTATGGCGCTTCCTTTGACTGGCGCGGCGCCAAGATTTCCGGACAAGCAGAGCAGTATCAGCAAGATTGGTCGCTGGTGAATGTGACCGTCGATGGCTTACGGCTCAATCAGAAACAGACCCAAAGCCTACGAAGCAAAGAATGGGATGTAGCAGGTATTCAGATCAATCACATCAATAGCTTAGATATTCTGCGTAGCGATGTGGAATGGAACGATGGCCACCTCGCAGCCTTTGATGCATCACTAGAGAATATTCAACTGCCCTTTGAGCTGTGGAAGCAACAGAAAGCTATTTTCTCTCTGCAAGCAGAGGGAGTCACCATTGACGATGACATGTTCATAGAACCAAGTATCAAGCTCAATTTAGGCCCAAACCAAATTTTGATTGAAGACTTCTATACTCAATTCCTACAAGGCAGTATTCAACTTAATGGCGAAGTCACCCCTAGCAGCATCCAATTAGCGCAGCTCGACCTACAAGGCATAAAGTGGATTACGGAAAGCCAAGATAAAGTTCTACCATCCGCTCGCCTATTACCTTGGCTGACACAGCTTCAGCAAGCCTCTATTGGCCGACTTAATATAGAACGTAGCCAACTTATCCAACTCGCAAACAAACCTTACTGGCAGGTCTCAGGGCTGCATGTCGAAGGACATCAGATTCAACTGCTGCAACAGAGAAAGTTAGGACTGTGGCAAGGCAAGTTGATGGTTAGCGCCAACGATGCCAGCTATCAAAATATTGTTAGTGTTCAGCCCGTGGTTGAAATGAATAGCGAACAAGGAAAATGGACGCTGACACGCCTGTTTATGCCACTAAAGCACGGCTATATTGAAGCCAACGCAACACTCGACTTCAACCAAATCAGTAAGCCATGGAGCTTAGATATCTCTGCCGATGGGTTACCCATAGCACCCATGCTGCAGCAACTCGAATTACCGCTCGATGCAACCGGCTATGGTGAGTTTGAACTTCAAGCCGCAGGCTTGTATGGCGATTCGTTGATGTTCGGCTATTCAACCACAGGGCAACTCACTGGCAGTGTTCGCCAAGGTGTGATGACCTTTAACGATAAACTTTCTGAAACATCGACTGATAACGTGTTTGAAATCCCAGAGCTTAATGCGAATTTTGACCGTGGTCGCTTCACGCTCGAACCAATGCACATTATTGGTGCATCCGCAGCAGAGCAAGGTACACAAAGAGTTCAAACGCTCAACGGTGAGGTCTCTGGAGAGCTCGACTTGCTTAAAATCGAGCAACACACGCTATCCATTTCGTTATCGGACCAATGCCACCAAATATCAGGAAAGCTCACCCAAGCTGAGTATTCCGAGATTAACGACTGCCAACAAAAAAGCGCCACTCCACAGGAGTAGCGCCTTCAATCAATATCTTACTTAATCAACAGCGTTACGAGTGTCCGCTATACGCTTACATTGGTGTCTGTTGATAACCTCTTTTTGTAGTCAGGGATCAGCATATAGGTTCCCGTAAACTCTACCGCTTCCACATCGCCACTATTAATGGTCACGTGAATGATGATACGAGCCTTTCTGCCTGATGCGAGGCGATCCAAATCGCCACTGATACCATCCAATGAGGTAGAAGCGACTGGGTTTTGCTCGACGGGGTGACGATAACGAATATTGCTGTCTGCCAGTACGATATCACCGGTCAGCCCACGCTCTTTCATAAGTAACCAAGTCATTCCCCAACCCGTTAGAGTCGCCAAGGTAAAGGCGGAGCCAGCAAACATGGTGTTATGAGGGTTAAGGTTTGGATTCAACTGAGCACTACACTCAAACTGATAGCCTGTGTATTGATTAATCTTGATGCCCATCTTGTCACTGATCGGGATTTGATTTTCCCAACGCTGCTGAAGTTCATTACACCACTCTGGTTTGCGGAGTACATCAGCCATAGGGTCAAGAGGTTTCACCATCTGTTGGTGACGCACAGGGCCACGCTGGTCGTTGATTTCGCCACGGCGTTCAAACTCATTCTTCTCATAGAATGAGATCGCATCTTCACGTGCATTACACACCAAACGCTTCGCCCCTTCTTGACGCGCTAGTGACTCAAGCGCAACCAAGATAAGTGAGCCCATGCCCTTACTTTGGCGAGAGTTCTTCACCGCCATATAGCGAATCTGCCCCTCTAGATCTGGTGTGATATAGAGACGACCAATCGCCATTGGACGACCTCGACCATCGACAATCATGCGATGGTGGCTCATTGGGTCATATTCATCGCGCTCAGATCCTACCGGCATTCGCCAAGGTTCACGGAGCATTTGCCAACGAAAATGGTAATACTTGTTCAGTTGATTTTCGGTGGTCGGTGTTATGAGTTTAAACATGCTTATTCCTTTAAGCCTAAACCTGCAGCCAGAATGTTACTGGGCCATCATTAACCAAAGACACTTTCATGTCGGCTGCGAATCGGCCACGTTCCGTTGGCAACACTGATTCACACTGGTCAGAGAAATAGTTGTAAAGACGCTCGGCATCTTCTGGGGGAGCGCCACGAGAAAATCCTGCTCGTGTGCCTTTCTTGGTATCGGCTGGCAGAGTGAATTGAGAAACCACAAGCACCTTGCCTTCCACCTGCTTCACATTGAGATTCATTTTATCGTCTTCATCTCCAAAGACACGATAAGTGGTCACTCGTTCCATCAAACGTTTAGCTTTGGATTCGTCATCACCTTTTTCGACGCCTAATAGAACTAATAAGCCTTGTTCTATCTCACCCACTACTTCGCCATCAACACGGACGGCAGCTTCACTTACTCTCTGGATCAGTGCTATCACTGTTGTTTCCTTGCTCTGTGATTTTGTCTTTATCCGACGAGTGTACCATTTCTTGCGTGTCACTCCACTGTTCGTGCTCGCCAAGCGCAGCGGTCACTTCAGCACCCACTAACACGATTAACCAGCACAAATAAACCCAAACAAAAAGAATCGGAATCGCCGCTAAGGCACCGTAAATCAATTGGTAAGAAGGAAATTGAGTAATATAAGCCGCAAAACCTTTCTTACTTAATTCAAACAGAATTGCCGCAACCAAAGAGCCTGCTGCTGCATGAGAAAAGTGTATCTTTTTGTTTGGAACGAGAAGATATAAACCGAAGAACGCAAAGAAAGAGAGAATCAAAGGAAGTTTGCGAATCACGGTATTAAAGGCGCTCGATACGACTTCATTCTGTAGTAAATTCAATGAAGTCACATAGGAGGTCGCCGCAATACTGGCGCCCACTAAAATAGGTCCAAGCGTTAACACCATCCAATACATGGAGAAAGACAGCACCGCACGTCGCTTTTCCGTTACACGCCAGATGTAGTTCAGGTTCTTATCAATATTGGAGATCAGCATCAATGCTGCCACGAATAAAAACACACTACCGACGGCGGTCATTTTTCCGGTATTGGCGACAAACTCAAGCAAAGCACCGTGCACTGCATCCCCTGACGCAGGAACAAAGTTGGTAATGACAAAGTTTTGAATCACGAGACCGACATCAGCAAAGATTGAGAATGACGATAAAATTGATAGCAGGACCGTCAGCATCGGCACAATGGAGAGCAGAGTAATGTACGCTAAATAGCCCGCGTTCACGTTGACTCTATCGTGCGTCATCCTCGCCAAAAGATAGCGGGAAAACTGGATGCTTCCTGTGGCTGCCTTTTTTATCTTCAACTTGTAACTCCCTGGTAACTCGTTCATAGTCCTAATTATTATTCCGTTATATTAATCACAGTAAGTCAATGTTCAAAAATAGCGTAGGAAAAAGGCTTGAGAACAAGGTAGAGTTTTTCGATAAGTAGTTATTCTACAATCAAAAATTCTAACGCCGTTATCGAGGATTTTAACAAGCTAGATTGAGCAGTTATTTACTACGATTGATATTATTTAACTATAGGAAACTAGGATGCCTTATTTAATAGTTATAGTCCTCTCTATTTTTACTCTTACTGGATGCCAGTCAGCTTATTACACCGCAATGGAGCAAGTGGGTTACCACAAACGTGACATTATGGTCGACAGAGTAGAAGACGCGAAAGAATCACAGCAGGATGCTCAGGAAGAGTTTACTAGCGCACTTGAAGCCTTGAGTAGCCTGACTAACTTCAGTGGTGGCGACCTTGAAGACATGTACAACCAGATCAACGATAAATACCAAGACAGCGAGAAAGCCGCGCAAAATGTCAGTGATCGTATTGCTGCAATTGAAGATGTGTCGGATGCGCTGTTTGCAGAGTGGCAGAGCGAGTTAGACCTCTACACCAGTGATTCACTGCGCCGTTCGAGTGAACAAAAACTGCGAGAAACCCAATCATCTTACAAGACCATGCTTTCAGCAATGAAACGCGCTGAGAAGAAAATGGACCCGGTACTCAACACCCTTCGCGACAACACGCTTTATCTGAAACACAACCTCAATGCGAGCGCTGTCGGTTCGTTGCAGGGCGAATTCATGAGCTTAGAAAAAGACATCGCCTACGCAATAGAACAGATGAATGCCGCGATAGCAGAATCGGATAAGTTCCTAGATCAACTGAACCAGAAGTAGCGCTACAGAGACAGGACACGATGAAGCCAATCATTATTACTGGCGGCCCCGGAGCCGGAAAGACAAAACTGATCAATGCCTTGGGTAACGCGGGTTACCCAACCTTCGCTGAGTCCTCTCGCCAGTTAATAGAACAGCAGAGCCAACTTGAGAACGGTATCTTACCTTGGTCAGACCTACCGGGCTTTGCTCATTTGTGTTTAACCGTCATGATCGAGCAAAAAGAACAAGCTAACCAGCCACAAGTTGCGTTTCTTGATCGCGCTATCCCAGATATCTGTGGTTACCTAACTCAGGCGAATCTAACGATAGATGCGATCTACCGAGAAGCAAGCAAGGGCTATCACTCCCAAGTCTTATTCTGTCGCCCTGAGGCTTCTATCTATGTCCAAGATGATGTCAGACCTTATCCATTTGAGGAAGCGTTAGAGATTCACCACGCGTTAATCAGAGTCTATCAAGAGTTAGGGTATGAGGTTGTCGAGGTGCCATTTATGTCAGTCGAAGACCGGGCTCTATTTGTTCAAAGCTACCTAGGTATCAACGCCTAGATCCCCAACTCAATCGTTCCTCCCTCTTGAAGATGACGAATACTTAAACACTCTTCGTATCTCTCATCTCGTTTACTCGTATCTAAACAACCTTCCGTCATTCCCTACAGTGAGGAACGAACGTGATATGGAATCTCTTGTTGCTTTCAGGTTCTCGATATTTTGCTAAACAACACATAAAACAAAAGCCCCGAGCAGCTAGGCTACTCGGGGCTTTCTTACTTATTCTAAAACGTATTGCTTGATAGCTAGAAGCTAGTCAGCTGGCAATTAAGCCTTAGCTGGACGTGCTGCACGCTTACGGTCGTTTTCAGTAAGAAGTTTCTTACGGATACGTACGTTTAGTGGCGTTACTTCTACTAGTTCATCTTCATCGATAAACTCAAGAGCTTGCTCTAGAGTGTGCTTGATCGGTGGAGAAAGAACTTGTGCTTCATCAGTACCAGATGCACGAACGTTCGTTAGTTGCTTACCTTTCAGACAGTTTACTGTCAGGTCGTTTGAACGGTTGTGAATACCGATTACTTGACCTTCATAAACTTCATCAGCGTGCTCTGTGAATAGACGACCACGAGCTTGAAGGAAGAACAATGCGTAAGTCAGTGCTTTACCCGTTGCGTTCGAAATTAGAACACCGTTGTTACGCTGACCAATGATACCGCCTTTGTAAGGACCGTAGTGATCGAACGAGTGGTAAATAAGACCAGAACCAGACGTCATTGTAAGGAATTCAGTTTGGAAACCGATAAGACCACGAGAAGGCATCATGAAGTCCATGCGAACACGGCCTTTACCATCTGGTGCCATATCTGTTAGCTCACCCTTACGTAGACCGATGCTTTCCATGATCGCACCTTGGTGCTCTTCAACTACATCGATAGTAACCGTTTCGAACGGTTCCATTTTCTGACCATCTTCTTCTTTGATGATTACTTCTGGACGAGATACTGCTAGCTCGAAACCTTCACGACGCATGTTTTCGATCAGGATAGAAAGGTGAAGCTCACCACGGCCTGATACGCGGAAACGGTCTGGACTTTCAGTTTCTTCAACACGTAGTGCAACGTTATGAACCAATTCTTTTTCAAGACGCTCAAGGATGTTACGTGAAGTTACAAACTTACCTTCTTTACCCGCGAACGGAGAAGTGTTTACTTGGAAAGTCATTGTTACTGTTGGTTCATCAACAGACAGTGGTTCCATTGCTTCAACATTGTTTACGTCACAGATAGTGTCTGAAATTTTCAGTTCACCAAGACCTGTGATTGCAATGATGTCGCCAGCGTTAGCTTGTTCTACTTCGTGACGCTCAAGACCTAGGTAACCAAGTACAGTACCTACTTTACCGTTACGTTTTTTGCCTTCAGCATTCACGATAGTTACTTGTTGGTTTGGCTTAACAGAACCACGAGTAACACGAGCAACACCGATAACACCTACGTAAGAGCTGTAATCAAGTTGCGAAATTTGCATTTGAAGTGGACCTTCAAGGTCAACTGCAGGTGCTTCAACTGTATCAACAACAGCTTGGAACAATGGTTCCATGTCTGTGCCAACTTCGCCTTCTTCCATTGTTGCCCAACCGTTTAGAGCTGAAGCGTAAACAACAGTAAAGTCTAGTTGCTCATCAGTCGCGCCTAGGTTGTCGAACAAGTCAAATACTTGGTCCATAACCCAATCAGGACGAGCACCAGGACGGTCAATCTTGTTGATAACAACGATTGGCTTAAGGCCGTGTGCGAAAGCTTTTTGCGTTACGAAACGAGTTTGAGGCATTGGACCATCAACTGCATCAACGATCAGAAGAACTGAATCAACCATAGACATGATACGTTCAACTTCACCACCGAAGTCCGCGTGTCCAGGGGTATCTACGATGTTGATACGGTAATCATTCCAGTCAATTGCTGTGTTCTTAGCAAGGATTGTAATGCCACGCTCTTTTTCGATGTCATTCGAATCCATGACACGCTCTTCAGCTTCACCACGAGACTCAAGAGTGCCTGACTGTTGTAGTAGTTTATCAACCAAAGTCGTTTTACCGTGGTCAACGTGCGCGATGATCGCGATATTTCTTAACTTATCAATCTGTGGAGTAGACATGGATTCTCGATTCACTCATAAAAGGTAGCCGTCAATTATCTCAATTGTTTGGATAATAACCGCTAGCTTGATTTAAAAAACGGTCAATAATATACCAGATTCTAGACAAAAACCCAGAAATATGTGATCTCAACCAAGGCTTTTTTCTTTATTAGCGATTCATATCCGCTTAACTTTGATTCAGTACAGTATCTAGCAGTCTAATTCGTAGGATTCTAAAAAAGCATCAGTCGTAAGGTGGACAACCAAATCTCCGGCAAAATAACAAAAGTGGATTGACAACTTAAGCAATTCATTGCTGAATGGTGCTCGCTTATGTTTCATATTGGTGCATTGACAAGTAATTGCACCAATAAGGTGCATGTAGAGATCATTTTGGTGCAAAAACCAAAGTAAGCGAAACAAGAAAACAATTAAATCATTGAAATTAATGGAATAATTTTTTTGGCACGTTTTTGGCTATAGATAAACCAGCATCGATTAATGCACTTGTAGACATTAATCAATGCTGGTTTCAACCGAATCGAGCTAATACCGAATTAATAACACTGGAGGTTATCCAAGATGTCAGTAGAAAATGTACTATCCCTGATCCAAGAGAACGAAGTTAAATTTATCGACTTACGTTTTACTGATACAAAAGGTAAAGAGCAGCACATCTCTATTCCTTCTCACCAAGTTGATGCGGACTTCTTCGAAGAAGGTAAAATGTTTGACGGCTCTTCAGTAGCTGGTTGGAAAGGCATTAACGAATCTGACATGGTAATGATGCCAGACGCAGCTTCTGCTGTACTGGACCCATTCACAGAAGACGCAACGCTAAACATCCGTTGTGACATTCTTGAGCCTGCAACAATGCAAGGCTACGACCGTGACCCACGCTCTATCGCTAAACGTTCTGAAGAATACCTACGTTCTACGGGTATCGCAGACACAGTTCTAGTTGGTCCAGAGCCAGAATTCTTCCTATTCGATGACGTTAAGTTCTCAAACGACATGTCTGGTTCTTTCTTCAAGATTGATGATGTAGAAGCAGCTTGGAACACAGGTTCTGACATCGAAGGTGGTAACAAAGGTCACCGTCCTGGCGTTAAAGGCGGTTACTTCCCAGTAGCTCCTGTAGATTCATCTCAAGACATCCGTTCAGCAATGTGTCTAGTAATGGAAGAGATGGGTCTAGTAGTTGAAGCTCACCACCACGAAGTAGCAACTGCGGGTCAAAACGAAATCGCAACTCGCTTCAACACGCTAACAACAAAAGCAGATGAGACTCAAATCTACAAGTACGTTGTACACAACGTTGCTCACGCATTTGGTAAAACAGCGACATTCATGCCTAAGCCACTCGTTGGTGACAACGGTTCTGGTATGCACGTTCACCAATCTCTAGCAAAAGACGGCGTTAACCTGTTTGCTGGTGATAAGTACGGCGGCCTATCTGAAATGGCGCTTTACTACATCGGTGGTGTAATCAAGCACGCTCGTGCAATCAACGCATTTGCTAACCCATCAACGAACTCGTACAAGCGTCTTGTACCTGGTTTTGAAGCTCCGGTAATGCTTGCTTACTCAGCACGTAACCGTTCTGCTTCTATACGTATCCCAGTAGTACCAAGCCCGAAAGCACGTCGTATCGAGCTACGTTTTGGTGACCCAGCAGCGAACCCATACCTATGTTACTCAGCAATGCTGATGGCTGGCCTTGACGGTATCAAGAACAAGATCCACCCAGGCGAAGCGATGGATAAAGATCTATACGACCTTCCAGCAGAAGAAGCGGCTGAAATCCCAACCGTTGCTGAATCTCTAGAAGTAGCACTTAAAGCGCTAGACGACGATCGTGAGTTCCTAACAGCTGGCGGCGTATTCTCTGACGATTTCATTGATTCTTACATCACACTGAAATCTGACGACGTACAACGCGTGAACATGGCAACACACCCACTTGAGTTTGAACTGTACTACTCAGTTTAATAATCGTGTAGTGACTCTTACTGCAACATGTAAGAAGTGCTAAAAAATATTAGGCTCGCCTCGCAGGTGGGCCTTTTTTTTATTCTCCCTCCCCCAGCTTCCTCGTAACATACCTTTGACAAAAGCCCTCAGAGGCTGCTGCTATAAATACAATAAAATCAACAACAAAACCAACGCCAAACGTGAAACCACCTTACGGTGGAAAGAGGCTTAAAACATGAAAAATATACTGTTCCTAATCGGGTTAACAGTCGTGCTCTCATGCTCGGCTCAAACGGTGTATACCTGGGTAGATGAAGATGGCGTACTCCACTTTAGTGATACCCCTACCGATCAAAATGCGCAGTCTTTTCGCCTACCGGATGTGCAAGCTTCTGCACCGGCTCCTCAATTTGAGGCCTCGACTCCCGTTGACGCTGCAGCTTCATCTACAACTAAAACGCCGACTCAAACTCAGGAAAAAACAGAAAGCACGAAGCGGGAGTTGCCAACTCAACTAGCCCTCACCATGCTAACTCCCGTTCATGACCAAACCATCCGTAGCAACCGCGGCTTAATCGCTGTTCAAATAGAGCTGAGCCGCAAGCTTGGTATTGGCGAGCAGTTGCAACTGATGCTCGATGGTCATCGTTATGGCGCACCACAAACCCAATCAAATTGGGAACTGAAAGGTATCGACCGAGGTACTCACACCATTGCAATTCAAGCACATAGAAGCGGCAAGCTTATTGCATCTACTAGTCCAGTCACCGTGTATTTACATCGAGCGACGCTCAAGTAGGCCAATGTGTTAAAAGAGACTGAATTACCTCTACTTTTCACCTAATCGAAGCAGCTTTCAGCGACTCTAATGAATTATCTTTAGCTTCTGGTTGATATGCGCCATACTTGAACTTAGCTACGCACCAATTTGGTGCAGTGAGAAAAACACCAGTTCAAGGACGAAATAGTGAATCGATCAGCCAAAAGCGACAGCATAGATACACATCACCTTTCCAGCGCCATTCTAGACAATATGGTGACCTCCACATTGATGCTCGATGAGCAACTGTATGTCCGATACGCCAACCCGGCGGCTGAACAACTCTTTTCACAAAGCGCGCGACGCATCGTCGATCATCCACTGAGCCAACTTATCCAACACGCCTCATTGGATTTGGCACTTTTGACGCAACCGCTACAAAGTGGCCAGAGCATTACCGACAGTGACGTGACCTTCGTTGTTGATAACCGCCCACTGATGCTTGAAGTCACGGTTAGCCCAATCTCTTGGCAACGAGAGACACTGTTATTGGTTGAGATGCGCAAGATAGACCAGCAAAGACGCCTCAGCCAAGAGCTCAACCAACACGCACAACAACAAGCAGCTAAGCTGTTGGTGCGCGGGTTAGCACATGAGATTAAGAACCCACTCGGTGGCTTAAGAGGTGCAGCGCAGTTACTTGGGAAAATGCTTCCTGATCAGTCTCTTAATGAATATACACAGATAATTATTGAGCAAGCAGACCGCCTAAGAGCTTTAGTCGATCGCCTGCTTGGCCCTCAAAAGCCGGGAACTAAATCAGAAGAGAACCTTCACCAGATACTTGAAAAAGTAAGGCAGCTCGTCGAGCTTGAATCGGGTTCAACACTCGTCATAGAGCGAGATTATGACCCGAGCTTACCGGACATTTTGATGGATTCAGCACAAGTTGAACAAGCGATGCTCAATATCGTGAGTAACGCGGCGCAGATTTTAAAGGCCCAAGAATCCAGGAAAATCACCATTCGCACCAGAACGGTGCATCAAGCCAATATTCATGGGCAGCGACACAAACTCGCAGCGCGCATTGAGATCAGCGATAACGGTCCGGGCATCCCCGATGATTTAAAAGACACGCTGTTTTACCCAATGGTTAGCGGACGAGAGGGTGGCACAGGGCTGGGACTATCGATTTCTCAAAACCTGATCGATCAACACAATGGAAAAATTGATGTTGAGAGCTGGCCGGGTAACACCACATTCACGATTTACCTACCGATCTAAGCGAATATATGACTTGTTATTAAGTCGCGAGTGAAAAGGCTTAACTCGGTAATACAAAGATTAAAGACATAATAAAAACAACAATGATTATCACAATAGATTTGGCTGCAAAGGAATTGAATTATGAGTAAGGGATACGTTTGGGTCGTCGATGACGACAGCTCTATCCGCTGGGTAGTAGAGAAAACACTGTCATCTGCGGATATAAAGTGTGAAACATTTGCTGATGCTGAGAGCGTACTGCTCGCGCTTGAGCGCGAAACACCAGACGTCTTGGTGTCTGATATTCGCATGCCCGGCATTGACGGCATTGAGCTGTTGCATCAGGTTCATCAACGCTCTCCTGACCTGCCCGTGATCATTATGACCGCACACTCAGACCTTGATGCGGCGGTGAATGCTTATCAAAAAGGCGCCTTTGAATATCTACCGAAGCCATTCGATATTGATGAGACACTGACTCTGGTAGAGCGAGCGATCGCACACAGCCAAGAGCAAAAGCGAGAACAAGCCAGCGAAGTAGCCGAAGAAACCAACGCACCAGAAATTATCGGTGAAGCACCTGCAATGCAGGAAGTTTTCCGAGCTATTGGCCGTTTGTCTCGCTCATCCATTTCGGTTCTCATTAATGGTGAATCGGGTACGGGTAAAGAATTGGTCGCTCACGCTCTACATCGTCACAGCCCAAGAGCTAAGAAGCCCTTCATTGCCTTGAACATGGCAGCAATCCCCAAAGATCTGATCGAATCAGAACTGTTTGGCCACGAAAAAGGCGCCTTTACCGGCGCTAACAGTGTTCGCCAAGGACGATTCGAGCAAGCCAACGGCGGTACTCTATTTCTTGATGAAATTGGCGATATGCCTCTCGATATTCAGACTCGACTACTGCGCGTACTTTCTGATGGTCAATTTTATCGTGTCGGTGGGCATTCTGCGGTTAAGGTTGATGTTCGTATCGTTGCAGCAACCCACCAAGATCTTGAGCGCTTAGTACATGACGGTGGTTTCCGTGAAGACCTTTTCCATCGACTCAACGTTATCCGAATCCATATTCCGGCACTGCGCGAACGTAAACAAGACATTGAAAAGCTGACTCACCACTTCCTAGCATCAGCCGCAGAAGAACTCGGTGTTGAAGTGAAGACACTGCACCCAGAGACCATTTTGAAGCTCAATCAACTGAATTGGCCAGGTAACGTACGTCAACTCGAGAACATTTGTCGTTGGCTCACCGTCATGGCTAGCGGCAGTGAAATACTCCCTTCAGACTTACCACCAGAACTGTTGGAAGAAAAAGTGGTGACGACCTCAGGGACTGGGGATAACTGGCAACAACTGCTCGCTAATTGGGCAAAGTGTGCGCTTGATTCAGGAGAAAAGGAATTACTCACTTATGCTCTGCCAGAGTTTGAACGTATACTGCTAGAGGCTGCACTCAACCATACCAATGGTCATAAACAGGATGCTGCTAAGGTTTTGGGATGGGGAAGAAACACCCTAACTCGTAAACTAAAAGAACTGTACTAGACCTTATATGACTCTCTATGCAGCTACTTTTTTAACCAAAAAAGTGTCGCTTGGTTTGAGTAGTGTCGGTACAATTACAGTGCACTATTCACCAAAGTTGTAGCTAAAGATGTCTTTGAAAACACAGATTACCTTGAGAACCGCCGTGGTTCTGCCATTCGTGATGATTTTTCTGTTCACTATGGGCGTAATGGTTTTCACTCAAAAGCAAAGCTACAAAGAGATGGTGAGTGATGTTAGTGCACGCCAACTAACATCACTTACTGACAATGTTCATCAAAGCCTGTCCAATTTTTTAGAAAAACCATTTCACGCGAACCTCTCGCTCAGCCATAACATCGGCTACCACCATCTTTATCAAGCGGGCAATCTTAGCAAGGTCCAAGACTACATTCTTTATACGTTTTCAGACCATTTCACTGCAGTCCCTCAAATCGATGTGATCGGCTTTGGTTCTGAAGATGGTAACTATGTCGGTTTTCGTAAAGAAGCCAACAAAGGCTACACCTTGATGGTGCAAGACGACCGTACTAACGATCAGTTGGTCATTTACCGTGGCAGTAAGATTAGTGAAGACATTCGATCTGTGATTTCAGGTTACGACCCGAGAGCCCGCCCATGGTACACACCCGTTGCTACACAAAAAAAGGCGGTATGGTCGCCAATTTATGCCAATGCTGATGAGCGCCAAGAAATCACCTTATCTGCCCTCGCCCCTATCTATGATGACAACCAATTCAAAGCCGTCGTCGTCAGCGACATCAAGATCAATACCTTCAATGCATTTCTCAAAGAACTTAAAGATAAAACAGATGCCTCTGTTTATATCATTGATAAACAACAACGCTTGGTCGCTCACTCGGGCGGAGGCAGCGTGGTCTCTTGGGGAACAGGGAAAACCAATAAAGGCCAACGCTTGCTTGCATCAGAGAGTGCTAACCCGGTAATACGTGAAAGTGCTAGCTACGTAGATCAATTTCACCTAATCGATAATTTGGGCGTGCAGCGCTTTAGCTTTCACCTAGACAACGAACGATACTTCAACCAGATCACCCCTTATCAAGATGAGCACGGCATCACTTGGTTTATTGGTATGTCGATCCCTGAAAGCAACCTACTCGGTGAATTACCTGAAAACCAAAGAAACAGTTGGTTGATCGGGCTAGCACTGAGTTGCATTGGTGTCATTACAGGATTAATTGCCTTTAATCGTGTTACCCAACCTATCACCTCAACAGCGGATGCAGCAAAACGTCTTGCTAAGGGCGATTGGGACACGAGCATGCCAAAGACGGGGCATATCTATGAAACCAGCATGTTGGTGGAGTCATTCAATGAAATGACCAACAACTTAAAGGCTTCCTTTCAAGCATTGCAGTCTCAGCTTACCTATGACTCATTAACCAAGCTATACAGCCGCGAAGGCTTTATCGACGCTGCCAAGAAAAACCCTAAAAACGAAAAAGGCACACTTTACTTAGTTGGTATCAATCGCTTCCGAGACATCAATGACAGCCTTGGCCATTACAATGGTGACCAATTGCTTATCATTGTAGCCGCTCGTTTAAGAGGCACACTGCCATCCGAGTACCTATTAGCTCGCACTGGCGGTGATGAGTTCGCCATTTACGCCCCAAACGTCATCCAAAGCGAGGAGGCTCAACTACTGACTAATCGCTTGCTTCAAACCTTTGCATCCCCATTTTCAATGGAATCAGAAAGTGTCGTCATTAAGGTATCGATGGGAATCGTCGGTGTATCTAACGTCCACGACATTGCGCTATTGCTGCGCAGTAGTAGCATTGCTCTAAGCAACGCAAAACAAGACAAAGCGAGTGTCAGCATTTACAGCCCAGAGATGGGTAAAGCATCAAGACATCGTACTAAGATGTTGGCGCGGATGAACCGAGCGATTGAACGTCAACAGTTCGAACCCTTCTATCAACCTATTATTGATCTCGAATCCGGCTCGACCATTGGGGCTGAAGCTTTAGCACGCTGGATAACCGATGAAGGGGTGATCTCACCACTCGAGTTCATTCCTCTCGCAGAAGAAAGTGGGCTCATTTACGATATCGGCAAGCAAATTCTACATAAATCGTGTCGAGATACTGCAATCGCGATTGAGTCAGGAAAATGGAGCAAGGACTTCTCTATTCACGTCAACCTATCGGTCGATCAACTGAGTGAAAGTGGCTTTGTTGAACAAGTAAAAGGCACGCTACGTGACACCAAGCTACCAGCAAGCAACCTGACACTGGAGATCACTGAGTCACACATCGTCGACAATGACCCAGCCATCATCGATAACATGCTAACGCTAAAAGCATTAGGCATCTCGATTGCAATTGATGACTTTGGTACCGGCTATTCGTCACTGGCTTATTTACACAAACTGCCATTTGATTGCTTAAAGATCGATCGCAGCTTCGTCAGCAAGCTGGAACAAGAGAACCTAGACAGCTCCATCGTCACAGCCATCGTTAACATCACCAAGGGTTTCAAGGTGAGCTTAGTGGCAGAAGGCGTTGAAACACAGCAACAGGAAGAACTCCTCAAGCAACTAAAGTGCCCACTTGCTCAAGGGTTTTTATACAGTCGTCCAGTACCGTTTGACCAATGGCCTACCGACCTCAGCAATGCTAATAAATAGAATACAAAGGTTAAATCGAATGAGCCAGAGACAAAAATGCCAGCATAATGCTGGCATTTTTTATGTTTCTATTCTCAATCGAGCGATTAAATCACACGAGAGAACTGCTGTTGGCGAGCCTTAGCACGTAGGTATTTATCGAAACACATACAGATATTACGAATCAACAAACGACCACGCAAAGTCACGCGGATTTCTTTGTCGTCAACTTCAACCAACTCATCGTTGATGAAGGTTTGCAGTAGCCCTAAATCTTCTTTGAAGTAACGATTAAAGTTAACCGAGAACTCAGATTCGATCATGGTTTTATCAAGCTTAAAGTTACAGATAAGCTGTTTGATCACTTCACGACGTAGTAGGTCATCACTGTCTAGAGCAACACCTTTCCAAAGCGCGTGACGAAGGTCATTCACCTGAGCGTAGTACTTCTTCAGCTCTTTCTGGTTTTGAGCGTAAGCATCACCGACCATAGAGATCGCTGAAACACCGAAACCAACTAGGTCAGCTTCACCTTGGGTCGTGTAGCCTTGGAAGTTGCGATGCAGGATACCTTCACGCTGTGCTACTGCTAACTCGTCTTCAGGCAGAGCAAAGTGATCCATACCAATGAACTGGTAGCCCGCGCCCGTTAAAGTCTCAATGGTATCTTGTAGGATTGCCATTTTCTCTTTCGGTTCAGGTAGGTCTTCATCTTTAATCTTACGCTGCGCAGCAAACAGTTGCGGCATGTGTGCGTAGTTAAATACCGATAAACGGCCCGGTTTCATTTCTAACACTTGCTTCAATGTTTCCGCGAACAAAGCTTGAGTCTGCTTTGGTAGGCCGTAGATCAAATCAAGGTTGGTTGAACGGAAACCTAGCTCTTTCGCACGTTGAACCATTGCAATGATGAACTCTTCATCTTGCTCACGGTTAACCAGTTTCTGTACTTCTTTATTGAAGTCTTGCACACCAATGCTCAGGCGGTTGAAGCCTTCGTTACGCAGGTGGTCAAGTACATCTAACTCAATCTCACGTGGGTCAACTTCAATACTGATTTCAGCGTCAGTAGTAAAATTAAATTCCTCACGCAGAATCATCATCAAGCGAGTGATTTGTGTTTTGGTCAAAAACGTTGGCGTACCACCACCGAAGTGCAATTGCGTCACTTCACGGCCATTCAACAAAGAGGCGCGTTGGCGGATTTCATGTTCAATCACATCTAAGTACTCATCCGCTTTATGCGAGTGACGAGTAATGACTTTATTACAACCACAGTAGTAACAAAGCTTATGACAGAACGGGATATGCACGTAAAGAGAGAGTGGACGCTCAGGGTACTGAGTACACGCCATGTCGTAATCAGCGACGGTAAACGCTTCATGAAACTCCAACGCTGTTGGGTATGAAGTGTAACGAGGTCCCGAATAGTTGTACTTATTTAAGATCTCTTGATCCCAAACGATTTGCTGATTCGTTGTTACTGGCTTGCTCGACATAGCGGTAATTCCAATTTAGATCCGCGAGAACCTAAGGTCTCTCAAATCATTTTACATACATTAAAATATAGACGGGTTATTTTGCCACACGACCAGTAAGGTCGTTCCAAGACAAAATCAATTTTTCAGACAAAAACTCAGAACTGCTAGCTTGATCACTAACAAAGCGTCGGGATTAACGAGACGCAAAAGGTAAGAAGGCTAATTTAACATTGTCTGTTAAAAGACAAGGCGACCTAAAAACAATATGCATTTAAGACAAAGCGTCTTAAATGCATAGGTATTAAAAGCAGCGCGTCTTAAAAACTGAATGTTAGACAAGCCTCTATATTTAAAAGTCTTAGTGACTAGATCATCTGAATGTTGATTTGGTTGTTGAGCGGCTTAACCTTCTCCTGCAACCTTTTCAAATCTTCAATGACCGCATCATTCAAGCGAGTCTCCGCCTTATGGCGTGTGAGATTCTGCTGCATGCGCTCTTTCTTCGTCAGTTCCTGCCTTCCGTCTCCGCGAGCCATATCTTTTACGATATGGTACAACTCAGAAAGAGCAGGATACTCAGAATCAAAATCGACACGCTCATCACCCTGAACGTTATCCATAATAATACACACTCGGATACTGATCTCAGGTAAGTCACACTGGCCTTGAATACCCGCTAAGCACAAAGTATTTACGTTTTCGTAAATCGTCGCGTTACGTTTTTCAATGGCAAGTGCTTGATGCTGCTTTTGCAACTCCGTCTGCTTCTTCACTTGAAGTAGAAGGTAACCTGCGTAAGAGCCCAAGCCGAGAATGATAATTCCACCAGCAATTGCTAATAAGGTTACGTTCATTGGCTATTAACCTTTAAAGCTGTCTAAGTCGAAATCTTCGAATTGAGATAGTAAGTCTTCATCAGAGCTCGCTTTCTTCTTAGATGCAACCGGTGCTTCTTCGAAGATCTCTTCTTCATCGTTTTCTGGCTCTAGCAGACCTAAACGGCCCATTAGGTGTTCGATACGATCAAGTTTCTCATCAACAAACTTCTGCAGACCAGCACCTAGGTTTTCACCATTTTCGATACGATCTAGCAATGTGTTCAGTTGAGCATCATTCTCAAGCATCTCTAACTCTTGTTCGTTAGATAGCTTGCGCTCTTGTTTCGTCGACTTCTTCGCTGGTTCAACAATCAGCGGGATTTTTTTCTTGCTGCCTAAACGAGGGTCGCGAGCTAGTGCAGCTTTACGCTGTTTTGCTTCGCTACCATCTGAGTGACGGCTGCCAGATTTAAGGCCTTTACGCTTTTTAACACGCTTACGTTCACGACCTTCAACATCAGATTCACTACGGTTACGAGTAACCATAGGTTCCGGAGCGCCAAGTGCTCCCGGTTTTCTTGATTTCTTACTACGACCCATTACTGCACTTTCCTCAGTAAAATTACATCATTTCCAAAAAATTCTAGTTCGAGCTTATCCCGCTCTGCCAAAAACTGGAATGTTTGACGACTAAAGAAGACGACATGTGTCGGGTCATTCTTGTAGTGCCAACCAGCAAACGCGTCTACGTCTATTACTAGTTTAGTCATAAGACCAATCCAGCCCTTGGGTTTAACTAAATTCAACCATTGCTGCCACACTTTGTCTGGGTGATAAAGATGCTCTATCACCTCCGTGGCAGTCATAAAGTCATACGTTTTTTCCAACACAGAAGCTTCTGGGTGGTAATAGATATCGTACAACTCCATGGTGTGTCCGGCTTCTTCTAACATAATAGATAGCGTAGGGCCTGGGCCACAACCAAAATCCAACCCGTGTGAGTTAGATGAAATTTTGTCTGTTAGTGGATCCGCGATGCGAGATAGAAAACGACGATAGCCTGCATCACTAGGATCGTTCTCATGGAGATCATAGTGTGCTTTCTCTTCTTTTGCTTCTAACCTTTGTTCAGGTTTAACAAATACCAGTTCACATTGCTGACATTGCAGATAGGCTCTGCGTTTGTCTTCAAAATAGTGATTCACGCCTTGGTGATGGCATAAGGGACAAGTATACATAGCACATCCTTAAACAGGGATGCGAAACATACCAGAAACTGAGTTTATAGTGGAGAGGTATTGGGTGTTTTTTCATCAAATCAATAAAAAAAGCGATAGGAAAACCTATCGCTCTCTAAATCTGCCTATATCGGCCAAAATTTGCATACTCAACTTGGTACACAAATCTCCATTTGTTATTGGTGCTTTCCATGCCAAATTTGTTTGTTGTTCATCGTCCTGATGAGTTTTGGCTATCCTTTTCTAACACCTTGTTGCTGGGCTGTCCTAGCCTGATCCGTTTCTGTCTATACCGTTAGACTAGATGACCATCCGTATCTAAGTCAGCTCCTAGCTGATGGCCGTTACTTTACCCGGTTACAAAAAGACTACAAGAGTTCAAGCTCACACTTTTGTACACAAATCGATCACACATTGATAAATCAGACATCAGCACAAAACACATTAATAAAACCAATACAAAAGAAAACGCCCCAACCATTACTGATCGGGGCGTCTCTTCAATCTCGCTCGAGCGTACATTTCTTTACTCTGGCTAAGAGCAAGAAACCGACATATTAGTGTAAACCACCAACGTACTTCGATAAGGTATCAATATCTGCGTCTGTTAACTTTTTAGCTACATCACGCATCATCGCATTCATGTCGTTATTACGGCTACCATCGCGGAATTTCTCAAGTTGAGCCTTGATGTAATCTGCGTGCTGGCCTGAAATCTTAGGGAAACCAGAAAGTTCGGTACCGTTACCACGTGGACCGTGACAAGCAATACACGCCGTTACGCCGCGTTCTGCGTTACCTGCGGTGTAAAGAACCTTTCCTTCATCTACTACATTCTCAGGAGTAGAGTTACTAGAGATAGGTAGCGATGCGTAGTACGCCGCTAGGTCAGCCATATCTTCTTCAGATAAAGACATCGCCATTGCACCCATTACAGGTTCATTACGACCTTGCTTACCACCACTAGTCATACCGAGCTTAAGCTCTTTTAACTGCTTCTCTAGGTACTTCTCATGTTGACCAGCCAATTTAGGGTACTGGGTGATCAGACTGTTGCCGTCAGCACCGTGGCAGGCAACACATGTTTGTGATTTGGCTTTACCAGCTTCAATACTACCTTGAGCCCATACTGAGCAGCTGGCTAAAAGACTCAAAATTAGCGCTAATTTCTTCATGACATTCCATTATAATTATCAAGCTTCCAGTACCACTCTATGTTGCCACTCATGGTACAATAGGCGACCTTATGCCGAGCACGGTTATTTTACACAAATTCACAAAAAAGTAATCAATCGACTACACAAAGTCGAGATGGAGTTAACAGTGAGCGTAAAAATTCATTATCAAAACACGCATTTCATTACCAGTGCACCTGATATTCGTCATTTACCAGAAGACGAAGGGATCGAAATTGCGTTTGCAGGACGCTCCAATGCTGGTAAATCTAGCGCGCTAAATCGCGTTACAAACCAAAAAAGCTTGGCGAAAACCAGTAAAACACCCGGTCGAACTCAGCTAATTAACCTATTTAAGGTAACGGACGGTTGTCATATCGTCGATTTACCAGGATATGGCTTTGCTCAAGTACCGCTTGAGATGAAGAAAAAATGGCAAAAGTCGTTAGGTGAATACCTACAACGACGTGAAAGCCTGAAAGGTTTAGTGGTATTGATGGATATCCGTCACCCAATGAAAGACCTTGACCAACAAATGATCTACTGGGCTATCGATAGCCGCATCCCAGTACAAGTTTTGTTAACAAAAGCAGACAAACTTAAAAGCGGTGCACGTAAAGCACAGCTACTGAAAATCCGTAATGATGCGAAATCTTTCGGTGGTGATGTTGCGGTTGATGTCTTCTCTTCAATGAAGGGCATCGGCGTTGACCAACTGCGTGCCAAGATGGATGAGTGGTTTGCTCCGGTATTTGCCGATCAAATCATTGATGAGCTAACGGACGAAGAGCAAAACGACTCAGAGTAGTTCCTCTATCTAGAGCTTTATCTATAATTAGAGGGTAAAGCACTTACAGCAAGTGATTTACCCTTATCAATACCCTGCCTCTTATTAGGCGGGGTATTTTTTTACCCAAAAATTAGCGAGTTAAACCTAAATCTTGAGAGTTAAAGACAATATTAATCAGTTAGAAGTGAGAGAAATGAACCATACTAAAGGACTACCTTTGACAAACAGAACAATGAGAAAGGAATACTCATGTGGAAAAAACCATTGGCGACCATCGCGCTTATATTGATCTCATTTACCGGTGCATCATCTGAAGCGGAACAGCCCAAAACCGAGGCCGCTTTGGTCAATGTTGATATGACCTTAGATCTCGACGGTATGGAGAAGTACGCTCAGGAAGCAAGTGAATCTCTCGAAGTGATATCACAATCGTTGCAAGCCATCGTCAACAACCCCAACCTTAGCGATGATCAGCAGCAAGCATTGAATCAAACCGTTGAGAGCATTAATAAGCTCGCCAATTCAACCAAGACATCGCTCAACCAACTTCCACAAGCCTTAGACAATTCTCGAATCGCCTTTAAAAAAACCAGTCAGATACTGTTGGATGACATTCAGACCAAGATCATTATTGCGTTAGCAGCCGTTATCGCTGTCATTGTTATCGCCTTGACTGCCATCTACCTACTTATCCTAAAACCCATGCAGCAAACCTTAGTGAAAGCGACCAACAATATCTCTTCTATGGCGCAATCCATCCAAATCACCGCCGAAGCACTTAAATTCAGTACAGAGAAACAACAGGAAATCATGGGTTACATTGAGCATTCACCAAGCCAATGCACTGATAAATAAAGCACAAGCCATCAATCATTTACAGGTAACTTGTAAAATAAAAGTTATTTTAAACAATAAAAAAATCAAACTAAGGATGGATGTTAATTACCAATTGCTGATCAACTTCCAGATTTAAGGCAAGCTTGGTAATAAAAAGTATATTTGGGGAAACGCTGGAAAAGGCACTAAAAACAAGCCGATTAACGAGGGAATTTAGATTGGAAATATTTTTCTTTCGCACAAGAAAAAACGCCCCAGTCAAATACTGACTGGGGCGGCTGAATCAGCCTAATCCAATAACGTGAAACAAAAGGTCTGAAAGATAGAACATCTTACCTCTGTACCCTACAAGATTTAATGTACAACAATTGCTCAGAAATGAAAACCATTTTTGTAGTTTTTTTTCATTAATGTTTTATTAAAACATTCAAATCCAATTATCCACTCGACTTTATTTCAGACAAAAAAAAGCCAGTGTTTGTGCACTGGCTCATACTAATTTCATCAATAAGGTCGAAAACTGATTAGTGGGCTTGATCCCAGTTGTCACCGTGGCCAGCTTCCGCGACTAGCGGTACTGCTAGATCTGCAGCTAACTCCATCAATTCTTGTACTTTACTTTCAATTTCGGCTAAAGCTGACTCTTGAACTTCAAATACCAATTCATCGTGTACTTGCATCAATAGCTTCACACGACCATCGCCTTCGGCTTGGATCCACTCATCCACTAGCAGCATTGCTTTCTTGATGATGTCTGCCGCCGTACCTTGCATTGGCGCATTGATCGCCGCACGCTCAGCCGCTTTACGACGCATGCTATTACGAGATTGGATTTCAGGAAGATGCAAACGACGACCGTAAATGGTTTCAACGAAGCCTTGCTCTGAAGCAGCGCTGCGAGTGTCTTCCATGTACTGCATTACCCCTGGGTAGCGTTCAAAGTAAGTGTCCATATAATGTTGTGCTTCGCCACGAGGAATACCCAGCTGCTTAGCCAAGCCGAACGCGCTCATGCCATAGATAAGACCAAAGTTAACCGCTTTCGCACGACGACGTTGTTCAGTCGTTACCTGATCAATATCAACACCGATAATCTCAGCAGCGGTTGCTGCGTGGATATCTTTACCTTGTTGGAACGCTTCCAGTAACGCTTTGTCACCCGATAGGTGTGCCATGATACGCAATTCAATTTGCGAGTAATCGACTGCGAGAATCTTCCAACCGTGCTGTGCAACAAATGCTTGGCGGATACGACGACCTTCTTCATTACGAATTGGGATGTTCTGTAGGTTTGGATCGGTTGAAGACAAACGGCCCGTCGCAGTCACTGCTTGATGGTAAGACGTATGAACACGACCCGTTTCTGCATTGATCATCTTCGGCAGCTTATCTGTATAAGTAGACTTCAGTTTTGCTAGGCCACGATACTCAATGATCAGTTTAGGTAACGGGTAATCAAGAGCCAGTTCTTGCAGCACTTCTTCATTAGTTGAAGGCGCACCTGATGGCGTTTTCTTGATAACTGGCAGACCCATTTTCTCAAACAAGATCGCTTGCAGCTGTTTTGGTGAGTTCATGTTGAACTCTTGCTCTGCAATCTCGTAAGCTTTCTGTTCTAGCTCATCCAGACGAACCGCAATCTCTTGCGATTGAGCGCCTAGCAACATGTCATCGATGAATACACCGGTGCGTTCAATGCGAGACATCACAGGAATCAGTGGCACTTCGATCTCTTCATAGATCGATTTTAGCTTTTCATCTTTCTCAATGTTTTCCATCAGACGGTTATGAAGACGTAAAGTCACGTCAGCATCTTCCGCGGCATATGGAGAAGCCTCACCCAGCTCAATCTGGTTGAAAGTAAGTTGTTTCTTACCTTTACCTGCGATTTGCTCAAATGAAATGCAGCTGTGTTGTAGGAAACGCAGCGCTAGGCTGTCCATGTCATGTTTGCCACCTACGCTATTGAAAACGTATGACGCCAACATAGTATCGAACTTAATGCCCTTCATCTCGATACCGTAGCGCGCTAGCACACTCATATCGTATTTTAGGTTTTGACCCACTTTTGCTTGAGCATCATCTTCAAGAATCGGTTTCAACTGCTCAAGCACCCAATCGCGATCCAGCTGTTGTGGGGCGTCTAAGTAATCATGAGCAACAGGCACGTAAGCGGCAACGCCTTCTTCAGTCGCGAATGACAGACCCACAAGGTTCGCCACCATGTAATCAAGACTGTCAGTCTCGGTATCAAAGGCAAACACCTCTGCGGCTTTAAGTTTCTCTAACCAAACATTGAATGACGCTTCATCTAAAATCGTTTCGTAGTGACTACGGTCAATCGTCACGGCAGAGGTATTCATCTCCACGGTAGACGTTGCTGCAGAAGCACTGCTGCGTACCGCACCAGCTCCCGTTGCTGCAGATCTTTCATCCGCCTCAACCACACCACTGCCACCTTCAAGCAGCTCGTTCAACCAAGATTTGAAAACCAGTTGGCCGTATAGTTTGATCAGTTCGTCGATATTTGGCTGAGCTTTAACGAGTGACTCTGGTGTCTCTTCAAGTTCAACATCTAACTTGATCGTCGCAAGCTGGTAAGACATATCAGCGTTGTCTTTATTATCAGCCAGCTTCTTAGCCATGGTTTTCGAACCACGGAAACCAAGTGCCGCAATATCATCAAGATTTTGGTACAGCTTTTCGATACTACCGATACCTTGCAGCAATGCCGTGGCAGTCTTATCGCCCACACCTGGAATGCCTGGAATGTTATCCACTTTATCGCCCATCAGCGCGAGATAATCGATAATAAGCTCTGGCGGGATACCAAACTTCTCAATAACACCTTCACGATCCATCACCACGTTGGTCATGGTGTTGATTAGGGTAACGTTGTCATCGACCAGCTGCGCCATATCTTTATCACCGGTACTAATAAGCACAGGCATACCCATCGCAGAAGCTTGAGAAGCCAACGTACCAATCACGTCATCCGCTTCAACACCAGGAATAGAGATAAGTGGCAAACCCATCGCACGAATTACGTTGTGCAGCGGCTCGATCTGACAACGAAGATCATCAGGCATCGGTGGGCGGTTTGCTTTGTACTCTGGGTACATATCATCACGGAACGTTTTCCCTTTCGCATCAAAAATAACTGCAATACGATCAGAAGCAAATTGACGCATCATGCTGCGCAGCATGTTAACCACACCATAAACAGCATTCGTTGGGATATCGCCATTGCTCATGGTGCCAGGGTAAGCATGGAACGCGCGATACAGGTAAGAAGAGCCATCGATCAGAATCAATGGATTATCAGGAATACGAGCCATAATGTTTGTGAATCCAGTAAGTACAGAAATTATCTGTTAAGAATGCCACGTCTGTTGGTTGGATTCTACGTTGTCGATCCGTATCCGTTGACTCGACTGTGTTCGTTATAATCAATTTGTTGTTATTTTTTGTTCTTAGACACAAACGTTCTGTGGATAACTCTGTTTATATTATTTACCCACCCTGTTGAGAACTAAGGTAAACCAATCAAAAAACACAAATAAACCACTGAAAATAAAAGACAAAATTACAGATCGAACATATGATCAACGATCTTTTCTCGATCTTGTATTGTGGAAAAGAATGCTGATGGCGTTTTATTCATAAAAAAACGTGCCACTAAATATGCATCTTGTTGAAATCGAGGTATAAAAAAAGCGACACCCGAAGATGTCGCCTAGCAAAAACCGGTAAAGCCATTCAAATTGAATACCACAGCTTTACCTAAAAGCTATAAATTACACTGGAAGCAATGTGAGCAATGTCGTGTCAAAAAGAACTTAGTACAAGTTCGCGAGAATTCTGTTGGGTAACCAAGTAGATACTTGAGTACTTAACATCCTTGTGAACATTTCCTCATTCCCTAAGACGAAGTTAATAATAATGATTCTCATTTAATAGTCAACACTTAAATGATAATAAATCTCATTTAATTTATAACCCGTTAATGACAGTGTTCAAATTTGCTTCAAAAAATGAATTCTATGGGCATTAATGTCTTCTTTTTCTTCTAATTTTTCGATTAGGTAACCGTTTCTCAATAACAAACGCAGCATTGCGGGAAACTGGTTACGAGATTTCACTTTCAGCTGTTGGTACCCCTGTTGCTTCACCCACTGTTCTTGAGCATCTAATTGCGCCTGTGCAACACCTTTATTTCTTGCGAGCGGTAACACGCCCCCAAACCAACTGTAAAAAGTCTGTTGATCCAATTCATAGCCGATCTTAAAACCAAGTAATACACCCGCTTCCTCGGCTACAAGGATCAGGTTGGTTTTACCCGTTAATCGCTCCGATAAAGACGCTACACTCTCTTTCTTAGCAAACTCGGTAATCTGCTCAACAACAGAGATCACCTCTGCTAATGAGCCTTCACGCACGATTACAGACATACTCGTTCTCCTCATAAACAAAAGGGCTGACACAATGGCCAACCCTTTAATTGATTCATCTAATCGAACGCTAAATCGTTACTTTTCTTTTAAGTGCTCAGCGGCTTGTGCGTTATCTGCTGCAAGCCACTCTGCCACATCTTTAGCAAAGTAAGTCAAGATGCCATCTGCGCCAGCACGCTTAAAGCACAACAGTGATTCCATTACCGTTTCGCGCTCTTTCAGCCAGCCATTCTGGATCGCCGCTTTGTGCATCGCGTATTCGCCAGACACTTGGTAAGCATACGTTGGAGCTTGGAGCTCGTGCTTAACACGACGAACAATATCAAGGTAAGGCATGCCAGGCTTAACCATGACCATGTCTGCACCTTCATTCAGATCCATTGCAACTTCATGAATCGCTTCATCGCTGTTGGCTGGATCCATCTGGTAGTTCTTCTTGTTACCACCTTTCAGGTTCGAAGCACTGCCAACTGCATCACGGAATGGGCCGTAGTAGCACGATGCGTATTTCGCAGAGTACGCCATGATTTGAGTATGAATGTAGCCAGCTTCTTCTAACGCTTCACGGATTTTACCAATACGGCCATCCATCATATCCGACGGTGCAACCACATCAGCACCCGCTTCAGCGTGTGATAGTGCTTGCTTAATCAAGACTTCAGTCGTCTCGTCATTCATCACGTAACCATCTTCATCGATGATGCCGTCTTGGCCGTGAGTGGTGAACGGATCCAGTGCTACGTCAGTAATCACACCCATATTTGGCACGTGCTCTTTGAGTAAGCGTACTGCTCGTTGTACCAAACCTTCTGAGTTATGAGCTTCAGCCGCGCATAAACTTTTAGCATCTTGGTTCACTACCGGAAACAGAGCAATTGCAGGAACACCCAATTTTGACAGGTAATCCGCTTCCTCAAGCATAAGATCGATAGACAGGCGTTCAACACCTGGCATTGACTCTACAGGCTCACGACGCTCTTTACCCATGAGAATAAACATTGGGTAGATTAGATCATCCACAGACAATTGATTTTCTGCCATTAGGCGACGGCTAAAGTCGTGCTTACGCATACGGCGCATACGGCGACCTGGGAATTGACCTTGAATTGAAACTGACACTAGATTCTCCTTGCCTAGTCTAAGCACCGAAATGCTTAGATATGAAAAGTGCAAAATACAGGCAAAAGCATATCACTGATGGCTCAGGACGCTAACAGTAAAATATAAAACCCACTCAAAAACAGGGAGAAATGGCAAAAAATGACCTTCTCCTCACACTGCCGTATACTCATGACAATTCAGTAAAGACCGCTTTCAGGACAAAACAATGATCGATACTCATGCCCATATTTACGCGAGCGAATTCGATGAAGACCGTGAACAAGTCGTGCAACGCGCGCTTGCTCAAGGTATTGATACCATTCTGCTGCCGAACATCGATTTAGAATCTATCGAGCCAATGCTAGCGACGGAAGCTCAGTTTCCGGAGGTATGTCGTTCAATGATGGGCTTACATCCTTGTTATGTGGATGCAAATATCGAACAAACCCTCAAAACCGTTCGAGCTTGGTTCGATAAGCATGACTTTATCGCCGTGGGTGAAATAGGTATCGACCTGTACTGGGATAAAACCTTTAAAGCAGAACAAGAGATGGCGTTTGTGACTCAGCTGCAATGGGCAAAAGAACTCGATCTACCTGTGGTGATCCACACTCGTGATTCCATTGAAGAGACACTTGCTCTACTTCGTAAAGAACAAGATGGCAGCTTACGTGGTGTATTCCATTGCTTTGGCAGCAGCTTAGAGGAAGCTCAAGCGATCAACGCACTCGGCTTTCACCTCGGGTTAGGTGGTGTGTCGACTTTTAAAAATTCCGGTATGGACAAAGTGATCCCTCACCTTGATATGAATTACATCATTCTAGAAACAGATTGTCCGTATTTGGCACCCGCGCCGAATCGAGGCAAACGCAATGAGCCAGCCTATACCGAATTGGTAGCGAAACGTATCGCCGAACTACGCAACATGACAATAGATGAAGTCGATAGTATAACCACAGCGAATGCCAAGGCGCTATTTAGCCTGTAACAGATTTATCAATAAATAAATTCAATGGTTTAGAGTGAATTTATTTGTTAAAACATAGTGATATGTATACTATCAACCACCTGCATATGGAGGTAGTTGATATGTGTGACCACTCACAACATTTACAACGTCAACATCGAACCTTATGGCATAAAATTTTGGGCATCAAAGAGCTCTATATATGCCAAAACTGTGGCTATCAGTTAAAGATTCGATAAACAGACAAAACAAAAAAGCGGCCATAGGCCGCTTTTTTGTTTTCAAATTTTTAGCTGAAATTTAGCAAAGAAGTACGATTCAATTACGACTCAGCTTCTTCCTCTTCATCACCATCTGGCTTACGCACATAAAAACGCGCAAAGAACAGACCAATCTCAAACAGAATACACATTGGAATAGCCAACAGTGTCTGCGAGATCATATCGGGTGGTGTCAACATCATACCAACAATGAAAGCGACAACAACGATGTACGGACGTTTTTCAGACAGTTGTTTCGGTGTCGTTGCACCAGTCCAACATAGCAAGATAATCGCGACAGGCACTTCAAAAGCGATACCAAAAGCAAAGAATAACGCGAGTACAAAATCAAGGTAACTCGATATATCTGTTGCGAATTCTACGCCACCCAATGATATTGCAGTAAAAAAGCCAAATACCAACGGGAATACAATGAAGTAGGCAAACGCCACACCACAGTAAAACAGTAGTGAGCTTGATGCCAACAACGGCATGATCAAACGCTTCTCATGCTTATATAAACCCGGAGCAACAAAAGCCCACACCTGATACAAAATAAACGGAACCGCAACAAAAATAGACGCGATTAAAGTTAACTTCAACGGTGTGAAAAATGGCGATGCAACATCCGTTGCGATCATCGTAGCCCCTTCCGGTAGACGATCTACCAAAGGTGCTGATACGAATTCATAAATTTCATTAGCGAAATAAATTAGCCCCACAAATACAACCAGAACTGCGACAATCGCACGTAGTAAGCGATTACGGAGTTCCAGAAGGTGGCTAATTAAAGGCTGTGTCTGCTCAGTCGAAGACATGTCAAACCTCTTAAACAGGAAGATCGAAAAGGAGCCGCGTGCATACTTATCTACTTAAATATTTAGCTACTGAAACACCTAGCTACTTAAACATCTAGCGACATAAGTATCTGACGACTCCTCCTAGCGAGACTATTCGGCTTTCTTATCTGACGTTGCTGAAGCTTCACTATTGACCTGAATGGTTTCAGATTCAACGGTTTCCGTGACACTAGGTTCAGTATCACTTGGCTTATCAGACTCAGGCTTAGCATACGGACGTTGAACTTGAGCAGCGGCCTGCTTAAGCTCATCAACTGATGCTTTTAGGTCTGGAGATAAATCTTCCATACCCATTTTTTCCGCCTTACGTAGGTTTTCTTGAAGCTCTTGTACTTTAAGCTCATGAGAAAGTTCATCTTTCACACTATTTGCCATGCTTTTCGCTTGCCCAATAAACTTGGAGACACTACGAATAGCAACAGGCAAACGCTCAGGTCCTAGAACGACTAACCCAACGACAGATATTAATACCAGTTCCCAAAAACCGATATCAAACACGATTTACGCCTGCTCTTTGTCTTTCTTTGTTTCAGCAGTTGTTTCAGCGCTAGCTTCTTTCTTCTGCTGTTCAATATTCTTTGGTTCAAAGTCTGCATCTTTCTTATCTGCAGGTTTGTCTTCATCGCTCATCGCTTTTTTGAAGCCTTTCACCGCTGAACCTAAGTCACCACCCATGCCGCGTAGTTTCTTCGTTCCAAAAAGTAAAATTACAATCACAGCAATGATTAGAAGTTGCCAAATACTGATACCACCCATTGTCATTGTCCTCGGGTCTGTCTACACATAAAAAATATTAAGAGAGTCTACTGTCTAACGACGGTAAGCTCGCCAACTAAGCAACCAAAATGTGACACCTGCGATGCCACAGCCCATAGATAGCTGCTCATAAGGGCTTGAAACTAATATTGCGGAGCATACGACTAAAGTGGCTCCAACACCAAACAAAAACTTTCCAGTCGCTTGTTGGCGTTTGGTATCTCGGTAGCCTTGATAAAGCTGATCCATTCTCTGGTTCATCGCTTTACCCTGACGAAGGCTGTCATAAAGTAACTCTGGCAGCTCTGGTAATTTCTCTGCCCAGAATGGCGCACGCTCTTTTACTGCGTTGATCACAGCTTGCGGCCCCACCTGATTCATCATCCAGGTTTCAAGGAAAGGCTTCGCCGTTGCCCACAAATCAAGTTGCGGATACAGCTGGCGGCCTAGGCCTTCCACATACAACAAGGTCTTCTGTAGAAGCACTAACTGAGGTTGAACCTCCATGTTGAAACGTCTTGCTGTATTAAATAAGTTTAGCAACACATGGCCAAATGAGATCTCGCCAAGTGGTTTTGCAAAAATTGGCTCACACACCATACGAATCGCAAATTCAAAATCGTTGACGTTGGTGTCGTGTGGCACCCAACCAGAATCCACGTGTAGTTCTGCAACTTTACGGTAATCTCGATTGAAGAAAGCCAGTAAATTCTCGGCTAAATAGCGCTTATCTTCGCTATTGAGCGTACCTACAATGCCACAATCCAAGCCAATCCACTGAGGGTTATCTGGATTTTCTGGGTTAACGAACACGTTCCCCGGATGCATGTCTGCATGGAAAAAGCTGTCTCGGAATACTTGGGTAAAGAATACCGTCACGCCACGTTCAGCCAGCAGTTTCATGTTGGTGCCGTTAGCTTCCAATGTCGCGATATCCGACACTTGAATACCATAGATTCGTTCTGACACCATCAAGCTTTCACTGCTTAAGTCAGGAATAACCTCTGGAACATACAGCTCTTCACTGCCTTCAAAATTACGTCGCAGTTGAATGGCATTCGCTGCCTCGCGGCGCAGGTCGAGTTCATCAAGTAACGTTTTCTCGTACTCGTGAACCACCTCAACCGGTTTCAAACGACGTGCTTCAGGAAGCGACTTAGCGACTATACGCGCCATTCGGTGCATCAGTTTTAGATCTGCGTCAATCACCGGGCGAATATCAGGTCGAATGACCTTCAGAACAATCTCGCGGCCGTTCTCTTTAAGCTTTGCAGTATGCACCTGAGCGATAGATGCTGAAGCCAATGGCTCGATATCAAAGTCAGTAAACCAGTTATCTAAGCTGCCACCCAGTGCCTTTTCCATATCTTGCTTGGCCAGTTGACCATCAAACGGCGCCACTTGGTCTTGCAGCAAAGCCAATTGATCTGCGATGTGAGGAGGAAACAGGTCACGACGCGTTGACATCATTTGACCAAACTTGATCCACACCGGCCCTAACTCTTGCAAAGCGAGACGCAAACGCTGACCCAACTCCTTATCTTGATGCTTATTTTTGAGCCAAAATAGAGACTTTCTCGCCAACAGTGGCGCTTTAGTCAAATGGTGCTCAGGCATCAATTCATCAAGGCCGTACTCTAACTGTACCTTGATAATATGATAAAGACGTTTCAGTTCTGTCGGGGTCATATTTTCTCCAACAGAGCGTTCAACTTAGCTTCAAGGCGGGCAACTGAGCTTTTTATGTCATCAACCTGATCGCAAAAATGCACCACTTCTAACGGAGCCGGTGCAATCTTCCACTCTTCAGTCAAAACCTGAGCAACATGGTTTTGATGCTTAGTTGCTTGCTTCGCCACAAGGCTACCGACGTTTTTAACGCCTTGTACCAAGGTATGAGCAACCACATCGCCAGTCACACGTGACAACCACTCTTCCAAATCAGGCTTACAGTCTGTCATCAGTTGAGCAAACTTCTGTGCGAGCTGAATATCACCTTCTAAGATCAGCTTATCTTGCTTGATCAGCTTGGTGATGTTCGATTGCTCACGCAATTCAGGCAGTACCGATAGGTTCAAAGATAGGTAACAGTCAGGCTGCCCTTCATATTCAGCCAACACATCGATCTGTTGGCTGAAAACGAAAGTGAGTGTTTTATTCAACTCTTTCAAATTGACTTGAATGATCTGCCCCTTTAAACGAGACAAACGACGAACCAAAGCTGGATCATCGTTCACAAAAGTATTTAAAGAGGTTTCAATAACCGCGGTGACCAATGGATCAAATGGCATGACTGTCCTTACCTTTGAAAACGGATAAGCGTTAACCTATCCGTTCTATCTTTATTCTTATTTTTTAGCACACTCTACGAGCCTGCTACCAAGTTCGACTAGAACTTGTAACCACGGTGCAGCGCAACAATACCGCCCGTTAAGTTGAAGTATTTAGTATTTTCAAAACCCGCTTCTTGCATCATACCTTCCAAGGTTTCTTGGTTAGGGTGCATGCGGATTGATTCTGCAAGGTAGCGATAGCTGTCTGCGTCGTTGGCAATCAGCTCACCCATTTTTGGCAACAGGTGGAAAGAGTATGCATCGTAAACCTTTGATAGAGGCTCAAGTACTGGCTTAGAAAACTCAAGAACCAACAGGCGACCGCCTGGCTTAAGTACACGGTACATTGAACGCAGCGCTTGGTCTTTATCGGTTACGTTACGCAGACAGAAGCTGATCGTAATGCAATCGAAGTAGTTGTCAGGAAAAGGTAGCTCTTCAGCGTTTGCTTGCACGTAATGTACGTTGCCAACAATACCGCTATCACGCAGCTTATCACGGCCAACATTCAGCATTGAGTTGTTGATATCAGCAAGAACCACGTGGCCTTTTTCGCCAACGATACGCGAGAATTTCGCAGTAAGGTCGCCTGTACCACCACCAAGGTCTAGGATACGTTGACCCGGGCGAACGCCACTGCAATCAATCGTGAATCGCTTCCACAAGCGATGAACACCACCCGACATTAGATCATTCATGATGTCGTATTTAGCGGCTACAGAGTGAAATACCTCTGCTACTTTCGCGACTTTTTCGTCTTTTGCGACTGTTTCGAAACCAAAGTGTGTGGTTTCTGACTCTACTGCTGAATTTGTCTGCACGCTTGTGTCCATAATGCTGTTATCTACCATGGTAAGTTCTCATCGTCAGCACACTAACTGTTTATAGGCGCTGCGGCCGATTAGTTTACTTTATCCTCAGCAGGTTGTCTTTCTACTAAGGAGGCATTTTCTGAAAAAGCCTCATTTTGAGCCATTTCGGCTATACCAATAGAAATCGACTTTTTCACTTCAACACCCAATTGCTTGAAACTTTCAGCCTGACGAATCACATTACCACGCCCAGTCACTAGCTTATTCATTGCTCCTTGGTAGCTTTGGTTCGCTCTGTCTAATGAACTGCCAAGCCCTTCCATATCATCAACAAACAAACGTAGTTTGTCGTAAAGCTTACTCGCACGCTCCGCAATAACTTGCGCGTTCTGGTTCTGTCTTTCGTTGCGCCACAGGTTATCAATGGTACGCAGTGCCACCAGCAAGGTCGTAGGGCTGACCAAGATAATGTTTTGTTCCATCGCATCTTTGACCAAGCTAGGGTCGGCTTGAATCGCCACCTGAAATGCAGGTTCGACGGGAATAAACATCAGCACATAATCAAGACTCTGGATGCCTTTGAGCTGATGGTAATCTTTCTGGCTCAAGCCTTTAATGTGCGCGCGCAGTGACACCAAGTGATCGCGCAATGCAGCGTCACGTTGCTGATCAGTCTCAGCGTTGAAGTAGCGTTCAAACGCCACCAAAGCCATTTTAGAATCCACCACCACTTGCTTATCTTGTGGCAAATGTACGATCACATCCGGTTGGTAACGCTTGCCTGCATCGTTTTGCAGGTTTACTTGAGTTTGGTATTCATGGCCTTCTCGCAGCCCTGATTCCGCCAGCACCCGCGCCAGCACCACCTCCCCCCAGTTACCTTGTTGTTTGTTATCACCCTTTAGCGCCTGAGTCAGGTTAACCGCCTCACGCGTCATACTCTCATTGAGGCGTTGCAGGTTTTTAAGCTCATGCACCAAGGTGTGACGCTCTTTGGCCTCTTGACCAAAGCTATCATTAACCTGTTTCTTAAAGCCCTCCAATTGCTCTCGCAGCGGAGATAACAAACCTTCTAAGCTTTGTTTGTTCTGTTGATCGACCTTGGCGGTTTTGCTCTCAAATAGTTGATTGGCTAACAGTTCAAACTGCTGCTTAAGTCGAGATTCCGCTTGTTCTAGCAATTGCAGTTTTTCACTATTGGCCAGGTTTTCTTGGTCGTGCCTCGCTTCTTGCTCTCGAAGTTCAGCCTCCAACTCAGATTTATGGTCTTTCAGTACATTGATCTCATCAGCGTACTGCTGACGCTCTTGCTTCACGGCTTCAAAGTAGCGAAGCTTTTCCATAGCAGCCATCACCTTGCCGTGGGCTTGCTTGAGTTCAAATGCGGCTTTATCTCGGTCGTCATCCAACTCATTAAGCTCTTGTTGTGCTTCTGCGAGTGATGATTTGAGCTGTGACTGTTGAGATTCATGCAACAAACGATCGGACTCGAGTTGTTGTTCGAGAAGTCGATTCTGAAAAGAGAACTTCTGTTTAATCCACCAACCCACCACACCGCCACTGACGAGCGCGCCAGAAATTGCAGCAATAAGCGTTGCTTGATGTTCGATAATCCATTGCATGATAATGATTTAGCCTAATTGTAAATAACTCATTAAATGGTATTTTGATACTGGATAAATGTCCAGTTTGCCGTATTAAAATTCGACAGATAGACTAGGCGCTTCGTATTCTGTCCCATCAAATTAGAATGAGTTGCTATGAACGAACGTCGTGCCTTGGGCTTTGGCCTTGCTGCAGTATTACTGTGGTCAACCGTTGCTACGGCTTTTAAGCTGACCCTTGCTGAGTTTTCGCCGATCCAGATGCTGACCATTGCCAGCATTGTGTCATCAATGGCACTGATCGCGATCTGCGCTTTCCAAGGTAAACTCTCACAGCTGAGTACTACGTTTCTTTCAAACCCTTGGTACTACTTGCTGCTTGGTTTAGTTAACCCATTGGCTTACTACCTGATTCTCTTCAAAGCATACGACTTACTGCCCGCATCTCAAGCGCAAGCCATCAACTACAGTTGGGCAATCACGTTGACTCTCATGGCTGCAGTGTTCCTGGGGCAAAAGATTCGCAAACAAGATTGGATTGCGTGTACTTTCAGTTATGCGGGCGTGGTGGTCATTGCTACCAAAGGTGATGTTCTGGGAATGCAATTCGATAGTCCACTCGGTGTAGCACTGGCGCTGCTTTCAACCTTGCTTTGGGCGGGATACTGGATTCTCAACACCAAAAACAAGGCTGACCCTGTGATTGGTGTACTGCTTGGTTTCTTAGTGGCATTGCCCTTCGCGATCGGCTTGACCATTTACGAAGGCGAAAGCTTCAGCCAAATCACAACGAAAGGTTGGATGGCCGTGACTTATGTTGGCCTGTTCGAGATGGGCATTACCTTTGTCTTATGGCTCTCTGCACTGAAACTAACCAATAATACGGCACGTATTAGCAACCTAATTTTTGCCTCACCGTTTATCTCGCTAATGCTACTTTCAACGATCATTGGCGAAGAAATTCACCCAGCAACGTTGTTCGGCTTGGTGCTGATTATTGCGGGCTTGGTGATTCAACAGATCAAGTTTTCAAAAAACAAACCTGCGTAAATGAGCAAATGAGCAAAAAGATTCGATTGAGCACGAAAAGCTATCGATAAAGTCGAACCTAGAGCTAGATGACAGTGTTAGGTACAAAAATGGCGAGTCCTATGACTCGCCATTTTTATGCAATCTGAAATCTAATGGGTAAGCTAAAAGCTTAAACCCACTGGCCTGCGGCAAAACCAGAACTCCAACACCATTGGAAGTTATAGCCACCCAACCAACCTGTTACATCCATTACTTCACCGATGAAGTAGAGGCCAGAGACAGTCTTACACTCCATTGTTTTTGAGGATAAGTGATTGGTGTCTACACCACCTAAAGTCACTTCAGCTGTTCGGTAGCCTTCGGTGCCGTTTGGCGCAATTTTCCAGTTCTCTAGATGCTCTACGATGTCATTCAATTGTTTTTCATTGAACTGCTTGAGCGGCTTGTCTTCGAGCTCTTTACGATCAATCAACACTTCCACAAAACGCTTTGGTAGTGCTTTCGCTAAGGTATTTTTCAGGCTTTGATTTGGGTGTTTCTCACGAGAGTTTTCAAGTAGTTCAGCAACGTCCACTTCAGGTACTAGGTTAATCGAAACCGATTGACCCGCTTTCCAGAACGAAGATATTTGCAGTACCGAAGGTCCAGATAGGCCGCGGTGAGTAAACAACAACGCTTCCTTGAATAGAGTGCCGTCTTGCGCGGTGATCTCGGCAGGAATCGCGATGCCCGAAAGCTCAGCAAAAGCTTCTTTGTCTTCTTTATGCAAAGTGAATGGAACCAAACCTGCGGTAGTCGGCATTACGGATAAACCAAACTGCTCTGCAATCTTATAGCCAAACGGAGTCGCCCCCAGTTTCGGCATAGATAAACCACCTGTAGCCACCACTAATGAGTCACACTCAACTTCGTCGGTATTAAGGTGCATTTTGAAGCCAGCGTCTGTTTTTTCGATTGAGTGAACATCACAACGGTAACGCTGTTCGACTTTCGCCTGCTTACACTCTTCAAGCAACATACTCACGATATCTTTTGCGGTGTGGTCATTCACACAGAACAACTGGCCGTGATCGCGCTCTTCGAACTCAATACCGTACTTACTGACCATCGAGATAAAATCCCAGTTGGTGTATTGAGATAAAGCTGACTTCACGAAGTGAGGGTTGTTACATAGGAAGTTGTTAGCTGAAACATCATAGTTAGTGAAGTTACAACGGCCGCCACCTGAGATTAAAATTTTTCTGCCTGGTTTCTTTGCATGATCAACCACCAGCACTCGTCGGCCGCGCTTACCCGCTTCCGCAGCACACATTAAGCCCGCGGCGCCCGCACCAATTACGATTACATCAAACTTTTCACTCATTGGGGTTCTGCTTTCTTCACTTTTGCACCCCGAGTACGCCCTGTTCTCGAAATGCCATCAATAAAAAAGGATGTGCATAAACAGCACATCCTTACTAATTGCTCGCTATTTTAGCGGCAATTTTAAACTTTGCAATTGATGTTCAATTGTACAATTTGCAGACAGCAGCAAAACAACTACTCGGCTTAGCTAACCAACAACCGAAGCTTCGCACCAAAACCTAAACTCTACTTCACGCGTACTAAATAACTTAGACGATGAAAGAAGACAGCAACGTTACACCCAACAGAGCGGAAGAAAGTATAAATAACTGTCTTACACGATCACACTTCGTCATAAACACTTCGTCGTGATGATGGTGGTACTCTTTGCTTTTGATGTAACTAAACAAGCGAACTTGTTTGGTCATATTGCCATGAGTTGTGAAGAATCCACCTCCATCTACTTGTTGATAAAGCAGAGGATGTGCTTCTCGCATTATATAAATGAGTGTTCTTAACGCAGTAAAATAACGCGCCCAGTTCACACAAGTCACAACCATTAGTGCAAATAGAATAGTGTCGCCGCTGATCATCCTTTCCTCCCTACATCTTCATACGAAAACTCAAAAGAAAAAGATAATCAGTGTCTTTCTCGTACTACCTAAACGGCAGGAGCTTCCATAATTGAAGATGAACCATCTTTTGCCAATTGCGCTAGGTCTTTATCAATAAAGAACAGTGCTTTACCGTCTTCACCAACAAGCTCTAGCTTATCCAATACACCTTTAAACAACTTCTCTTCTTCGTGTTGCTCTGCAACGTACCATTGCAGGAAGTTAAAGGTTGAGTAATCTTGTGTGCTGAAAGCAACGTGAGCCAGTTTGTTGATCTTTTGAGTAATCATCTGCTCATGTTCATAAGTTTCACGGAACACAGCACCAAGGCTATCAAATTCATGTTTTGGCGCTTCAATCGCACCTAGAATTGGCATTGCACCTGTTTCACTTACGTAAGTGAAAAGACGCTGCATATGTTCCATTTCTTCTACTGCATGAACACGCAGAAACTCTGCTGCACCTTCAAATCCTTTGTCTTCACACCAAGCACTCATTTGTAAGTATAGATTGGATGAGAAAAATTCTAGGTTAATTTGATCATTCAGTTGCTCAACCATAGTTTTTGACAGCATTTAAGACTCCTAATTACATCCTCAATTTTCTTTATTATATCACTATTTAATGAATATCTCGCTGACCATTAGTTAACCGATATTTCAACCGTCTATTACGCAAGACAGTGGATATGAGATCACTTCAGCAAAAAAAGGCATCACATAGTGCTAATCTTTAATCAGACAATGAATAAAGGAGGTAGCAATATGAGTTACAAACATATTTTGGTCGCAGTCGATTTATCAGATGACAGCAAATTACTTGTGGATAAAGCGGTAGCATTGGCTAAGCCATTGGAAGCCAAAGTCTCTTTTATCCATATCGACATTAACTACGCAGAGCTTTATACCGGCCTGATTGATATCAACATGGCAGAAACCCAACACAACGCGATGGAAGCATCACGTATTCAACTGCAAAATTTTGCTGACTACGCTCAATACCCGATCACTCATACCTTAGTGGGCAGTGGTGATTTGAGCCATGAGTTATGTGACACCATCAACGAGTTCAATGTTGATTTAGTGGTCTGCGGTCACCATCAAGACTTTTGGAGCAAACTGCTTTCTTCAACACGACAACTGATCAACGCCTCTCCAGTTGATATGCTGGTCGTGCCTCTAAGAGATTCAGAAGACTAATGATTTAAGGTTAGGTAACATACAGCTCATATCTTATTAACGAAGTTTTACTATGAGCTATTTAGCTGGTGTTACCCTCCTATGGGCCTTCTCCTTTAGCCTGATCGGCGTTTACCTTGCTGGTCAAGTTGATGCTTGGTTCTCTGTACTGATGCGTGTTGCCCTTGCCGGTATCGTGTTTCTTCCTTTCCTTAAATTCCGTGGTGTCTCGCGAAAACTTATCGCTAAATTGATGGCCATTGGTGGCATCCAACTTGGCTTAATGTACTGCTTCTACTATCAGTCTTTCTTGCTGCTATCCGTTCCTGAAGTCCTTTTGTTTACCGTTTTTACCCCAATTTACGTCACGCTTATTTATGACTTTCTCAAAGGGCAATTCTCTCCGTGGTACTTAGTGACAGCTGCAATTGCTGTATTGGGCGCAGTATTCATTAAATTTGCGGGCATCAACGAAAACTTTTTAGTTGGCTTCCTCGTCGTACAAGGCGCGAACCTGTGCTTTGCTATCGGTCAGGTTGGTTATAAGGTGTTGATGGAGAAGGAATCGACAGAGTTACCTCAACGAACCGTATTTGGTTACTTCTACTTAGGGGCGTTATGCGTCGCTTCGGTTGCTTTCATGCTGCTGGGCAACCCAGAGAAACTGCCAACCACCACTCTTCAATGGGGAATCCTGCTCTACCTCGGATTAATTGCTTCAGGGCTGGGTTACTTTATGTGGAACAAAGGTGCATGCATGGTAAATGCAGGCGCACTTGCTGTGATGAACAATGTTTTAGTTCCAGCAGGCCTTGTGGTGAACATCCTGATTTGGAACAGAGATGTCGATTTAGTTCGATTGTCTATTGGTGGTGCCGTTATCTTGTTCTCTTTATTCGTCAATGAGACGTGGGTGAAGAAGCGCGTAGCGAGATCCACAAGCAACGCCTAACCGCTTTCACTGAGCTAAACGAACTAGCTCGGATAGCCCTAAAATGCAAAAGAGCGACCTAAGGTCGCTCTTTTTAAATCATCGTTGTAGCAATAAACTATCCGAATCAGCTTCAGTGAATGTGATTATGGCTCACGACCTGAGTCTTGGTTTCAATAAATGCAGCATCATCAAGTTGTAGGTTGATGCGTTCAAGATCACTTTCCAGTTTCTGGCTTTTCTTAAACAGCTTTTGCTGCTTCTTAATCATCTTCGCGAGCTTTTTGTTGTACTTCTCTTGTTTCTTAGCCGCTTTCTTCGCTCGTTTGAGCTCAGCTTTGTCATCGCCAACAGCCATAAGTTTTTTCAATTTGGCTTTTTTCAACGAAACTTTATCTGCTGCTTCTATGCTAGCAGGGTCAAAAATTTGCACGGCTGGCTCAGCGCTGTCCATGACCTCGATAAGAGAAACCTCCGGAGTTGGTAAGGTTTCAGCAAGTAGGCCACACGCGACTTTTTCTTCAACGGGTTTATTCTGGCAATCAATCGGTGGGATTGCAGTTGGTTTGCATAAGTTCGCTTGATCCGACGATGAACGCGCACAAGAACGACACACAAACTTAGGTTGAGTAACCAAGCTGTGGATCTCTCCTAGGTGTTCGGTAATATCTCGACGGTTTAACTTACAAAAGCGTTTAGCCATGCTACAACTCCAGCTAAGAATAATAATGATTCTTAGTTAGATATACATCCGTAACGCGGCTATCGCAAGTGTTAAATGGTAATTTATCGTATTTATGACGGGAAATTTTCTTAGCTTATCTCTAAGTCATTGATGCTTTCACATACACATCAAATCGGTTCTTTTTGGTTTCAATCGCCATGCTCGGTTTTTGCTCATCTAACCAAGCCGCATAATCAGGCCTTTTCACCACAACTCGTTTTGATGCGAGCTTGAGGGCTGGTTGCAATAGCGCATCTGCATCCATGTCTGCACCCACCAATGATTGGAATACGCGCATCTCTTTTTTAACCAAAGCCGATTTCTTTTTGTTCTCAGGGTGTGGGTACATTGGATCGAGATAAACCACATCTGGCTGTTCGAAATTAGGATCGTCGCTTAACTTATCTAAAGCATCATGACTTGAAGCGTGAATCAGCTTCATGCGTTCAGTTACCCAATCACCAATATCTGGATCTTGCTGCGCACGTTGTAAGCCATCATCCAGTAAGGCTGCCACAACAGGATGACGCTCTACCATTTGCACCTTACAACCTAAAGAGGCCAACACAAACGCATCACGTCCTAAGCCTGCCGTACCATCGAGAATGGTTGGCGTTGCGCCTTTGTTTAAACCCGCCGCCTTGGCGATCGCCTGACCTTTACCACCACCAAACTTGCGTCTGTGACCGACTGCCCCACCGACTAAATCAACAAAGATAGCGCCAAGTTTCGGTTCGTCCACTTTGCGTAACTCAAGTCGTTCGCTCGTCAGAACCAACGCAAAATCGCTGTTTTCATCATGAGATAAATTCCAACGGGTCGCTAAGTCATTTAAATGTTCGATTTGGGTAGCATCTTCGCAAATCAGTTGTAGTTGCAAGGTCGTCTCCAACAGACAGTAGTATTCAAAACAAAAGAGGCAACCAGTTTACCTGATTGCCTCAACAATACATATTAACGGTGAAAAGTATTCACAGCTAAAGTCAGCTTATCTAAACCAATTGCTCTATCTCTCGCTCTTGCCTTAACTCTTCAACGAGTTCCGCAAGCGGCTTAGGTCGGCCTATGATGTAACCCTGTGCGTAGTTCACACCAAGCTCTCTCAACTTGTCGATGATCTGGGTATTTTCAACGAACTCGGCCACCGTGTGTTTACCCATCTGCTTAGCTAAATCATTGATCGATCGAACCATCACATGGTCCATCTCGTTCACATCAATATCACGTACAAACAAGCCATCGATCTTCACAATATCAACGGGCAGTTGCTTCAGGTAACCAAATGACGATAACCCTGAGCCAAAGTCATCCAATGCAATCATACAACCGAGCTCTTTGATGCGAGTAAAGAACTTGATCGCCTGCTTCATATTACTCATGGCGGCGGTTTCGGTGATCTCTAAGCAAATCTTATGACACGGTATCGATGAATCGCTTAGGCTATCTATTAAGAACTCTACAAACTCTCGATTACCCATCGAGTGACCAGAAAGGTTGATTGAACACATCCCCAAATCATCGATAATACCGGGGCGATGCTCTAACCAACTCAAAGTTTGACTGACGACTTGGCGGTCGATTAAATGCGCTATGTTATAGCGTTCTGAGGCCGGCATGAAGATCCCCGGGGATATGTATTCACCTTGGATATTCTTGATACGAACCAAGATTTCGAAGTGCATTTTGTCGCTGCTTTTATCTAGGCCAAGAATGCGCTGAGCAAACAACTCTAAGCGATCGTTAGCCAAAGCCTCATGCACTAGGTTCACGCATTCCATCTCTAGGTGACGACGACGCAGATCTTCATCATCTTGATGGTAAAGGTTGTAACGGTTACGCCCTTCCTCTTTAGCTGCATGGCAAGCAGCATCGGCCTGAGCGTGCACCATCTGTGGTGAGGCGGCAGTATGGTCAATCAATCGGATACCAATAGAGCTGGTCAAATTAAGGCGAATATCACCCCACAAGAATGGGTTCTCGCTCATCGTCGAGATAATACTGCGACACACATTGACCGCATCTCGCTCAGTACAGTCTTTGATTAATACTGCAAATTCGTCACCACCCATTCGCGCTAACACTGCATTGTAGGGCAGTACCTCTTCCAGCAGCTTGGCACTGAACATGATTGCGGCATCACCCGCTTCATGCCCCGCAGTATCGTTCAAGACCTTGAGTTGGTCTAAATCCAAGAACAGCATGGCATGAGTTCGCATGTGGCTCTCAACCTCTTTAAGCGCCTTTTGCAGCTCTTGTTCAAAGTGGTTCCGGTTGAAGGTATCGGTTAGCAGATCATAACGAGCTTGATACTCTAACTTTTCAGACAACTCTCGAGTTTCAGTAATGTCTTCACCCACAATCAACAGCTGATCAGACTCAACCAACGGGCGAATATTTTCACGAATCCAGATTGTGCTTCCGTCTGCATGGCGATATTCGATATCACGACGCCATACGCCACGAATATTATGTTGTGGTTGCAACAAGATATGACGCGGGATCATTGAGTTTTCATCGACATAAAACTCTCTAGGACGGTGACCTAATAGCTGGTCTAGCGGGTAACCTAGCAACTGCTCCGCAAACTGGTTCACTTGTTGGATGCGGTTATTGCCATCGAGCGTAATCATCATCACGGGTTGTTTGTCGTAATACAGCTTTAGGTTAGCTTCACGCTGGAACAACTTATTCTCCGCGAGTTTACCCGACGTAACATCACGAGCTTCAAATAGGAACTGAATGTCTTCTTCTTCACTGCCAGGCATAGGCTTTAATGAGATATCCAACACCATCGCACCACGATCACGACACCACACCTCAGCTTCAAATCGTAAAATCTGATGTTCATGGCTAGAGGTAAAGTAATCCTTCAGTTCCTGCCTTGCTGAGTCTTCCCAGTGTTGGTGGCTTTGAAGAGGTGTTCCCAATTTATAACCTTGGTTATAGAGAAGCTCATGCAATTTACTGTTACTCGACAGCAACACACCGCCCTTATCAATGATTCCCATGAACTGCAGGCTCTGATCAAAAATTGACTCAAGTAACAATTGGCTTTTCTTAGTCGTACGCTCACTTTTTTTCAAGCGATTAAGGTAGTACATCAAGGTGACGATCACACAGAACATGCTTAAGAAAAGTAGGCCGATCGTACGAATTTCATCGTGATAACGAATCCAAAACGGCTTGGGTTTGTTTAAGAAAGTCACCGATGCTTCGTTTTCTGCGCCTAGGTTCCAGCGAGAGATCTGTTGATAGTCGAGTTTAATTTCAGCAGCACCGGGAACCACGGCGCGCAATGGAGCTGATGGGTTATCAAGTACTTCTAAAAGTATGCTTCCAGCCTCTCGACCTTGAATCTTTCCTCCTTGAATCACACCGCCAATAGCGCCATGCCCCAAGCCTAAATCGTTAACCATATAGATAGGTATTTGGCTTTTTTTATTTAATTCTCGCCAATCTTCATTGCTAGTCACACGGCCGTTGATATCTCTAAAATAAACCCAGAACAACAAGCAGTTACCCGGCTTTGCCTTTTGAGTAAATGCTATCAATTCTTGATAAGTGTCTGGCGTGTAATGCTTCACAACACCTGACATCTCAGGGTTGTTTTCAAGAAAGGTATCAATCTGGTTACGAACAGCCTCGCCAGTGACCGAGTGATCGGTTACGACATGAATTCTTTTTACCGACGTTTGAAGGCGCTTAATCAGTTCGATGTTGCTCGCCATATCGGTATCTTCGGTTACGCCTGTCGCGTTCAACCCTTCAATCATGTCTGGTGAAAAGTTGTTAATTCCCCCAAAAATCACTGGCGTACCCTTTAATTCCGGAGCCAATCGCTTCATTAGGTTTAACGCGTTGTTATCACTCACAACAACGGCCGCAAAATCTTCGTGCATCAATTTATTTCTATAGAGTTGATACACACGCTCTAAATACTCAGCATTTTGTGTGCGTTTACTATCGAGATATACGACTCGATAAGACAAGCGGCTTCGATCCAGCTCTTCTGCCAGTCCTTTTTGGAAACTGTCTGTCCAGAAAAAACCTTGATGATAAGAGTGAATAACCAACACATCCTTTGCCTGAGCTGAAGCAAAAACACTCCAACACATCACAATAAAAAATAACGAAAATCGCACTGAATTCACCCTAACCCTATAGTTACTGCTAATATTATCACCCTTGGCTATGATGTGTACTCTAGCCGGTCTATTTTCGTTCAATCTAAGGATTATGCATGTCCACAACTACAGCTCGTCTAGATGATCTAGACCGTGCCATTCTCAAAACCTTGATGGAAGATGCTCGTACTCCTTATGCTGAAATGGCCAAGCAGTTCGATGTCAGCCCTGCGACGATTCACGTTCGCATCGAAAAGATGAGATCAGCAGACATTATTGAGCGAACAGAAGTTGTGGTAAACACCAAAAAGCTAGGTTACGACGTGTGCTGTTTTATTGGTATTAACCTTAACGCAGCCCGCGACTACCACTCGGCCATTGCCAAACTCAATGCTTTAGATGAAGTGGTCGAGGCGTACTACACCACCGGTGCTTACAATATTTTTGTAAAGCTGATGTGTAAGTCGATCGAAGAACTGCAGTTCGTACTGATTGATAAATTGCAGGCGATTGACGAGGTTCAATCGACAGAGACATTGATTTCGTTGCAGAACCCTATCAATCGTAATGTGAATCCCTAGCTCACATACGAACTAGATTCTTTGGGGTGTCCAAAAAAGAAAAGGCTGAACGCAATGTTCAGCCTTTAATCTATCTAAGCTATGCAGCTAGCAATATAAGGTAATCATAAACCTAAGCTTGAATACCTGCGTGACGCAGCATCGCGTCGATTTGAGGCTCACGACCACGGAAGCGTTTAAACAGCTCCATCGGCTCTTCACTACCACCCATCTCAAGGATGTTGTTCAGGAAGCGATTGCCGGTTTCAGTGTTGAAGATACCCTCTTCTTCAAATGCCGAGAACGCATCTGCAGACAATACTTCTGCCCACAGGTAGCTGTAATAGCCTGCACTGTAGCCACCAGCAAAGATGTGACCAAAGCTGTGTGAGAAGCGGTTCCAATCAAGGCTTGGCAATACTGATACCTTAGACTTCACGTCGGCTAGTGTTTCTAGTACGCGAGCACCGACTTCTGGATCGTATTCAGTGTGTAGCGTGAAATCGAACAAGCCAAGCTCTAGCTGGCGCAGGATAAACATCGCTGATTGGAAGTTCTTCGCCGCTAGCATCTTCTCTAGCATCTCTTTTGGTAGCGCTTCACCCGTTTCGAAGTGACCAGAAATGAACGACAGCGCTTCTTCTTCCCAACACCAGTTCTCTAGGAACTGACTTGGTAACTCAACCGCGTCCCAAGGCACGCCATTGATACCAGAAACCGCACCCACATCAACTTGCGTTAACATATGGTGAATACCGTGGCCGAATTCGTGGAATAAGGTAACCACTTCATCGTGCGTAAATAGCGCAGGCTTATCACCGACTGGCTTGTTGAAGTTACACGTTAGGTAAGCCACTGGTGTTTGTAACTCGCCAGATTGAGTAATGCGACGACCGCGACAGTCATCCATCCAAGCGCCGCCACGTTTGTGTTCACGTGCGTATAGATCTAGGTAGAAGCTACCGCGCAATGTGCCTGTCGCATCAAAGATGTCGAAGAAACGCACTGAATCATGCCATGTATCCACACCTTCACGCTCAGTCACCGACATACCAAACACACGGTTTAGTACTTCGAACAAACCAGAAACTGCGTTCGACTCAGGGAAGTAAGGGCGAAGCTCTTCATCAGAGATCTCGAACAGGTTCTGTTTTTGCTTCTCGCTGTAGTAAGCGATGTCCCACAGGTTTAATTCAGAAACACCGAATTCTTTCTCAGCAAACTGACGTAGCTCTTCTACTTCGCGCTCACCTTGCGGTTTGGCTTTTACTGCTAGGTCGTTAAGGAAACCAAGTACTTGGTCTGGCGTTTCTGCCATCTTCGTCGACAGAGATTTCTCGCTGTAAGTGCTAAAGCCAAGCATGCGTGCGATCTCGTGACGCAGCTTAAGTTGCTCGGTGATGATCTCGGTGTTGTCCCACTTGCCAGCATTTGGACCGCGATCTGAAGCGCGAGTCACGTAAGCTTCGTACAGCTCTTTACGCAGTGCTTGGTTGTCACAGTACGTCATCACCGGCAGGTATGATGGGATATCCAGAGTCAGTAGGTAACCTTCTAGCTCTTTAGCTTCCGCCGCCGCTTGTGCTGCTGCCAATGCCGATTCAGGCATACCGGCCAGTTCAGCCACGTCTGTTACCTGCTTGCTCCAACCCATGGTTGCATCAAGTACGTTGTTTGAGAATTGAGAGCCCAGCTCAGATTGGCGCTTACTGATCTCGCCGTAGCGGTGCTGCTCGTCTGCGAGTAAGCCAATGCCTGACAATTCAAAGTCACGCAGTGCGTCAGTAATGGTTTTTTGTTGAGCTCGATTTAATGCCGAGAATGCTTCGCTTGCCTTGATCGCTTTATATGCTTCGAACAAACCTTTGTGTTGGCCAACCCAAGTGCCGTATTCAGATAGCACAGGCAGGCAACTCTCATAAGCATCACGCAGTTCGTCACTGTTCACGACAGAATTCATATGGCTTACTGGTGACCAAATACGGCCTAAACGATCATCCACTTCGTCAATCGGAGCAACGAGGTTGTCCCAGCTTGGTGAAGTATTACCTTCAAGTACTTGTTCTATCTTGTTGCGACACTCTTCAATCACTTGCTCAACCGCTGGCTTAACGTGCTCAGGTTTGATTTGTGAAAACGGAGGTAAGTCCGTGAAGGTTAATAGCGGATTAGACATATAAACATTCCTTTGGCTTTAGAGACTTTCGTCTTTTTATAATGAGGTCGTCTTACAGTCATCAGGCTAAGGAGCGCCCTAAAAAATCACCTGCGAATAGTTATTAAATAGTGCCCATGAAGGCAAATTTCAATAGTAGAACCAATAACTAACTGCATATTGCGAACGACTGTTCCTGAATTGTTCGAGAATTTATGGTCCATTGAGGGTTATAATAGTCAAATTAACCCCACCTACACTAACCACACTCTAATTCGAGAGTGTTACGAGAGTTTAATTTGTTAAGTTATCGCCACAGCTTCCACGCGGGCAACCATGCCGACGTAGTAAAGCATATCGTACAGAGCCTTATTCTTAATTCTTTGAAACAGAAGGATAAGCCTTTTGTTTACCATGACACTCACTCTGGTGTAGGTCGTTACGACTTAACGCATGAATGGTCTGAAAAAACGGGCGAATACAAACAAGGTATTGCACGTCTATGGTCTGCAAGTGAAGCGGGGCAACAAGAACTTCCTGAAGACATTCAAAGCTACCTTGAGTCTATCTCAGCACTCAACAATGGCGAGAAACTGCGTTTCTACCCAGGTTCACCACGTGTTGCACGTGCGCATCTGCGTGACCAAGACCGAATGGTATTAACCGAGCTTCACCCAGCCGATCACCCTCTGCTTGAGCAAGAGTTCCACCGCGATCGTCAAGTATCTATCTACAAAGAAGATGGCTTCCAACGCTTAAAAGGCAGCCTGCCGCCTAAAGAGCGTCGTGGTTTGGTGCTAATCGACCCACCTTACGAACTAGCAAAAGAGTACCGCGATGTTGTGACTGCGATTGCTCAAAGTCATAAGCGCTGGGCAACCGGTATCTACGCAATTTGGTACCCGGTGGTAAACCGCTGTGATATCGAAGACATGATCGAAGGGCTAGAAAGCTTAGGCATCAACAAGATTCTACAAATCGAACTTGGCGTATCACCAGACACCAACGAGCGTGGCATGACAGCATCAGGCATGATTGTTATCAACCCGCCTTGGAAGCTAGAAAGCCAAATGAACGAAATTCTTCCGTTCTTGAAGGAAGCAATTGCGCCGGCGACCGGTCACTTCAAAGTAGAGTGGATCGTACCCGAGTAATCTCGAACTTAACGTCATCGTCTGACGAATGCTCAGCAGATTGTGACGTACACGAATAAATTTTAAACAGGGAGATTGAGTTCAACCGATCTGCCCTCAATATAATAATTAGACAATTTAAGAATCTATAGGACGTAGGTGTTCAGTACACTCACTGTACCCACAGCCTTCAATAAATGGAGAAAGTAATGGCGACTCATTTTGATTACATCTGTATCGGTGGCGGTTCAGGCGGCATCGCATCAGCTAACCGCGCAGCAATGCACGGTGCAAAAGTTGCACTTATCGAAGCTCAAGACCTTGGTGGTACTTGTGTAAACGTTGGTTGTGTTCCTAAAAAAGTAATGTGGCACGGCGCTCAAGTTGCTGAAGCTATCAATCTTTACTCTGAAGACTACGGCTTCGACGTTGAAGTAAAAGGCTTCAATTGGGGCAAGTTGGTTGAAAACCGCCAAGCGTACATTGGTCGTATCCACGAATCTTACGATCGCGTTTTGGGTAACAACAAAATAAACGTAATCAAAGGCTTTGCTAAGTTTGTTGACGAGAAAACCGTTGAAGTTAACGGTGAACACTACACAGCGGATCACATCCTGATCGCAGTGGGTGGTCGCCCAACCATTCCAAACATCCCAGGCGCCGAGCACGGTATCGACTCAAATGGCTTCTTCGACCTGATGGAGCAACCTAAGCGTGTTGCGGTTATCGGTGCAGGTTACATCGCAGTTGAGATTGCAGGCGTACTAAGTGCACTTGGCACAGAAACACACCTGTTCTGCCGTAAAGAGTCACCACTTCGTAGCTTCGACCCAATGATCATCGAAACATTGGTTGAAGTAATGGAAGCGGAAGGCCCAACCCTTCACACGCATTCTGTACCTAAAGAAGTTGTGAAAGAAGCAGACGGTACTCTGACTCTGCATCTAGAAAACGGCAACACTCAAAACGTTGACCACCTAATTTGGGCTATCGGTCGCCACCCAGCGACTGACGCTATCAACCTAGCATCAACGGGTGTTGCAACCAACGACCGCGGCTACATCAAGGTAGATGAGTTCCAAACAACAAATGTTCCTGGCATCTACTGTGTTGGCGACATCATGGAAGGCGGCATCGAACTAACACCTGTAGCCGTTAAAGCCGGTCGTCAGCTTTCTGAACGCCTGTTCAACGGCAAAACGAACGCGAAGATGGACTACACGCTAGTGCCTACTGTTGTATTCAGCCACCCACCTATCGGCACGATCGGTCTAACGACTCAAGAAGCTGAAGAGAAGTACGGCAAAGACAACATCAAGGTTTACACGTCTGGCTTCACTGCAATGTACACAGCAGTAACCAAACACCGTCAACCTTGTAAGATGAAGCTAGTATGTGCTGGCGAAGAAGAAACAGTCGTCGGCCTACACGGCATCGGCTTCACTGTTGATGAAATGCTTCAAGGCTTCGGCGTTGCAATGAAGATGGGCGCAACCAAAGCAGACTTCGACTCTGTTGTAGCTATCCACCCAACTGGCAGCGAAGAATTCGTAACGATGAGGTAATCAACGCCTTTTGTTGATAACTCTTAAAAAGCAGGCCTTGTGCCTGCTTTTTTTATGCCCACTCTTGAACCTTACTCCCCAACTCCACGTAACACAGGTACTAACCTATCTAGAACAACAATGGAGTTTGTGATGAATCTACTAATTGAATCATTTGAAGGCGGGATCTACTTGGCTTACCAAGTTATTGACGAGCAAAAGCAATTAATCAAAGATAACCACCAGCACCCAATGAAGTTTTTGAGTGTAAACCAAGCACGCGATCACTTTAGTGACCAAGGTGTAGCATCGGCGACACTTATCCATAACAGCGCTTATGATGAAATGTGCGGTGAGCATTGTGACAACACACAGCCGTTCGAGATTGATTTGAAGTGGAGTTAAATCAACTTCAAATCAATCGCGGCAAAAATTGAAAGGCTTGCATCAATGCAAGCCTTTCTTATGGGCGTCAATTTTCCTCTTCTACGCTTACATCAACGCAATGTCCGTTTCAGTCTGCGTTTGATATTTTGCTCTTTGACGATAAAGTCGAACAGTGGTGCGAACAAGTTGGCGAACAGAATGGCCAACATGATGCCCTCTGGATAAGCAGGATTGAGCACTCGAATACCGACCGTCATCACGCCGCTAAGAATCCCGTAAGCCCATTTACTGTTATTGGTAAAGGCTGCTGATACTGGGTCGGTCGCCATAAAGAACGTACCAAAGGCAACACCACCCAACACAAAGTGCCAGTAGAACGGCATCGAAAACATAGAGTTGGTATCGGAGCCGATCCAGTTCATCAAACTAGAGGTCACCACAAGGCCAATAATGACTCCAGCAACAATTCGCCAAGAAGCTATATTCATAAAAATCAGAATCAGACCCGTCAACATGATAAGCAGCGAAGAAACCTCACCCATCGACCCCGGAATATTACCGATAAACGCATCCATCCAGGTGATCGCCTCGCCAGTCATATTGTTGATGAGCGAAGTACTACCACCTTCATACCATTGACTGAGCGGCGTCGCTCCTGAATAGCCGTCAGCCGCGACCCAAACTAAGCCACCCGACATGTTGGCTGGGTATGCGAAGTAGAGAAATGCACGGCCTGCTAGTGCAGGGTTAAGGAAGTTTCGTCCTGTACCACCGAACAGCTCTTTGGCGACAACGATACCAAAAGTGATACCTAATGCGGCTTGCCAGAGCGGAATGGTTGGCGGGAGGATTAGTGCAAACAGCACCGAACTAACAAAGAAGCCTTCATTAACTTCGTGCTTACGAACGACTGCAAACAAGACCTCCCAGAAGCCACCCACAACAAACACCGTGGCATAAACAGGTAGAAAATAGAGTGCTCCAAGTAACATCTGACTTGCCCAGCCACTTGCTATCAATGACTGCACATCGCCAAATGCCCACGACAAGCGCCAACTACTTTCGATAACCGAGGTAAGCTCATTGAGTTGATAACTGGATGTTAGTGCTGAGACACTCTGGTGTCCGACGTTATACATGCCCCAGAACATTGCAGGGAAGGTCGCCAACCACACCAGAATCATGATTCGTTTGAGGTCGATACTGTCTCGAACATGGGTCAAGCCTTGGTTTACGTTGCCAGGCGTGTAAAATATCGTCGCGAAAGCCTCGTACACTGGGTAAAGCTTTTCGTATTTACCACCCGCTTCGAATTGAGGGGATATGCCCTCTAACCATTTATTCAACTTCATATCTTTGTAACCTCGTTGATGTGAGTAAACAGCAATACGAAACAAATAAGACTAGAGAGCAATTTTCATTATCCACCCTCACAAAGTGAATCTTTAACCATCTATTTCCAGTCAATATTTGACAGAAAATCAAGAATAAAACTTTGGGGAGAAGATCACAGAACAGGATTTTTACATAATTTCTCAAAAGTGCGACTCGTTAGCTCGTTTTTTTATGCGTAGTTGATAAAAATATCGAAAAAGCATCTAAAACTCTTATAGAATGCACGAATAATAAAAAACATAAAAAAGATCAGTTGTGCAAAACAGAAGCAGTAGTCCCACTGAGGTTTTTTATCACCTCATGGATCTCTCCGACGCGGAAAAAAGTCTCTATTTAGAGCAACTAGAGCAAGAAGAACCCAGCTTATATGAGCAAATACTTCCTCTCATTAACGAAGTATCTTCAGAGCAGATCACATCACTGCTCGGCTTTCACGCACAGCAAGCAACAGGATCCGAACTTAGCCTCACCGACACCTTAGTCGATAAATACTATATATCTCATGAACTCGGTCGCGGTGGTATGGGGATTGTCTACTCAGCCAGTCGAGCAGATAGGACCTTTGAACAAGACTTAGCGATCAAATTCATACAACCAGCTCTTTCACATATTTTAGGTGAGCATGCTCTATTTCAAGAAGCGCAATTACTCGCACATTTAAACCATCCATGCATAGCCAAAGTGTTTGACGGTGGAGTCTACGAAGAATCGGTCTACATTGTGATGGAGCGGGTTGAAGGGGAAACGCTTTCTCTGTACTTACAGAATCGTTCTGTCAGTGAAAAACAAAAGCTCAGTGTATTTAAAGAAATTTGTTCAGCAATTGAACATGCCCATCAGAAACAAGTGCTGCATGCTGACCTCAAGCCTGAGAATATCTTAATTGATCCTTTTGGTTCACCTAAGATTCTCGACTTCAATCTAACTCAAAAGGTCAAACAACCTGCACTCCACCAAAGCTCAGATGCTTCCAAATTAACAGCCTATAGCAAGGCCTATGCCAGTCCAGAGCAGATTGCAGGTCACTTCTTAACTCAACAAAGTGATATTTACTCACTGGGTAAGGTTCTAGCATTGATTTTTGCCTCTTCTTCAAACTTAGATATTAATCTAATTGTAGAAAAAGCGACAAACCACGAACCTTATCGTCGCTATGCCAGCGTAAGTGAATTGCGCCAAGACGTAGTACGTATCTTAGAGTTCCGCCCCATTTCTTTGAGAGAGAAGCAGCCGCTTTATTCATTAGCAAAGCTATTAAAGCGACGCCCTGTACAGAGTGCTCTAACAATTCTATTACTACTGTCAGGCGCAACATTTTCAACAGCGATATTCCATAAGAATGTGCAGCTACAAAAAGAAAAACTAGTCGCGGAAGAGATGATGTATGAAGTGACGAGTCTGCTGTTTCATGCCAAAGGCAGTGATGCTGCAAAAATGTCAGTCGGCACGATGCTTGAACTCACTAGACGTCGGATATTATCAAACCCTGATTTACCCAAAGACGTTAAACAAAAAATGCTATTGGCCATGCTGACACCATCACCTGAAAAGTCCGTGATTAACAAAAACAAAGAAAAGTCATCCAATAATTAATTATGAAAAAAATACTTCTCCTACTGATAACCATCTATTCAACGAGTCTTTACATTCGTGCTAATGATAGCGAACCTCTCACTGGGTATTTTATTGATTCCCCAGTATCAGGGCTTTACTACGAAACTAGCTCCAATCTCTCAGGCACGACAGATAAAGGTGCGTTTCAATACAATTCAGGTGACATCGTAAGCTTTTTCATCGGCACTGATAACTCCGGCTACCTATTGACGACACTATCAGGGCAAGAAGTCATCACCCCTACCTTGTCATCGACACGTCCAAGCCGCAGCATCAATATGACCCGCTTACTGCTGTCACTCGATGACACGCCAGAACACCGTGACGAAATCATTTTAGCGAGTAAAGTTTTATCTGACGTAGAGTTTCAAAAGAAGCTCAAAAAGCTCGATCTGAGCTACTTAGATGATCAAGAACTAGGCATTGACCTTGTTTCAGTCAAAGAAGCTGCAAAGCATCTCAACCAAAGCCAAGAATACATCAAGAACAACTTTGCCTCGGAGGAAATCATTTTTTCTCCTAAAGACAAAGTGCTTCATAACATAATAATAGCCAAGAAAGACTATGCTGGACGCGCTTGCTTTTACGACTTAGCTCACCACACCAATCCAAAATACAAAGGTCCGATTGGAGAGCTTAGCTACCAAATCACAGACACAGAACTCATTCAGTTCCCAGGAACAGGTGACTACTTTAACGGATGTAATCTACGCCCTTACCACACCCCCCAAAAGATCATTCGCGAGCCGTTATCCAACAGCGATGGCTGGACGGGCTTTACCAGTTGTGCTCAAAAAGGTTGTACTCGCCACGATTTAAGTGGGTTCTCAATTGAAGACTACAACGATGAAGGGGATTGGAAGTACCGTACCGTTGCATTGGATTTTGATACAGAAACCGAGTTGCTGATGGAAAAAACCCAAGGTTTGGGAAAGAAAAAGCACATCCGTCACTCAAATAAGGCTGAGATGATCTGGTTCACTTACACCAATGAACGCGGCAATCACATCCCATATGAAGGTGTTTGGCAACACACTCTGTATCAACAAGCCGACATCATCAACGAGTGCCTGCTCATCAAAGATAAACGCATTTTTCTTGATCCTAGTGATATCGAGGTCTGCTCGACGAACCACCAGCAATATACGCAAGAGGTTACAGACAAATTTGGAGATATGTGGTGGCTGACTAACCCTGAGCCTACGACTTCTCTTGCCCAAATGAACGTCACCGTGCGTTGGTACGACTCAGTACCACAGCAGCATTTCACCGCATGGGAATATTTACCTGCAGGCCAAGATTGGGATCAAGGCATACTCTACAGATTCAAACAAAAAATATCACTAAACCCTGATAAATCACATAATATCAGCACCTTATCCGTTTCTGAATTTACCAAAGTGAGGTCTAATAGCTAATGGCAACTGCAGATATCACACAAATTATCCAACAATGGCAATCCGGCGATAAAAATGCCGAAACCGATTTATATCAATTCGCTTACTTACAACTAAGACATATTGCTCAACAAGAACGAGCTCGAAGCGCTCAAAAATATGGCACTGACAATCAAGTATTGAGCGACAGTATGAACAGCACGACAGCTTTGATTCATGACGCCTACCTGAAGATCTCCTCTTCTGACCTTCAATCGATCAAAAATAAAAAAGACTTTTTCCTTATGGTTGCAAAAGTGATGCGCCAGATTTTAATCGATAATGCTCGCCACCTTCAGGCAAAAAAACGCCAACAGATAACCATACTGAGCGACAGCCAAGACGATAAGTTTGAGCAATTAATGATCATGGATAAAGCGATAGATAACTTCAGTCTTCACTACCCACGGCAGTCTCAAGCCCTCAAGCTTAAATACTTAATGGGTATGAAAAATAGAGAGATCAGCGAGATCCTAGAGTGTAGTGCAAGTCTGATTGAGAAAGATCTCAAGTTCTCTCGCTGCTGGCTACAGAGCAAACTGGTTTAGTAATGAAAAAGCGATTCTGTTTACTGCTAGTTGCAGGCTGTGGATTTATCATGCTCCTGCCTCCTTGGATAGCATCAAAAGAAACTAACATGCCGTACATCAATAGTGGCATAAAACAGTTATCTTCTAATAATAAGCCGTCACCTCATAGCCTGGTAACTACAGATTTAGTGGGGGGTTTAACTGATGTAAATACAAAAGCTAAAACTCAATCTACTCAAGAAAAAGCAGACGTTACACAAATGTCTACGTCAGTTCCAGGCACCTTCGAATCAGTGCAATTAGATGTGGAGACATTTAAAGCAGAAACTCGAACGACAGTCATCACAAAGGAACAAGATCGAGCCGACAGCAATCAAAAACCAAAAGTGAATCTCACGGTGCAGCAAAGCATTCAGCATGAAATCAACCAATGGTCTTTTACTGAAAACTCTCCGATTAACTACTCGGTTAACATTATAGGACTATTTGAAGATCCTGATGATGATCTACTGACGACACAAATCGCCGTTAATCACCCGAAGTTCTCAGTTTCGAATATCGGCGGAAAGACAAGTATCCAAGGCACCCCGAAAGTAGGTGTAGCGCCAACTCAGCTTATTGCTCGCGCCAAAGATAATTACCATGGTTCAGAAGAAAATGCATGGGTTACGACCAGCTTTTCTCTCCCTTCAATGTCTTCAGGGCTAGAGGAGAATGGTTTACACCCTTTAATTGGCGAAACTTGGTATCGACTGGAGACCAACCATCGATTTGCAGGCAAGACTTACAATTATGAAAAGGTATACTGCGAAGCTTTTAAATTTATCAATGATGAAGTGTTCTTCGCATCTTCGAACACCTTAACCACCTGCCCGAATGAATATGAACTGCGTAAAGTAGGGAGTTATCAGGTTGATGGCGATACTCTTATCGTCTCTAGCACCCAGTCGATATTTGATAATGACATGCACTGGAAAATCTTAGAAACCTATCCAAGTAACCCTACTTTCACAACGGCTCATGTGGCACAAGTGAAAATGAATAATAACTATGAAACTTATACGCTTGCCTCTAAAGCTCAAATAGAGCAGCGCATAAACACCATTACAGGCTTAGAAGCGCTGCAGATGACCATGCAGAACTACATGTATCTCGCCAACGATGGCCGCTACTACTTGGGTTGGTATGGTATGCACATTGGCAACTACCAATTAAAGAATCCTGATTGGCCGGACGAAATGGATGGTGATTTAAATATACAGTCGTACAGCACAACTGTCGTTTGCAAAGACGTCCTCAACAAGTTTGATTTCTTCTCGATCGGTGGACAAGGCTTGTATGGTGATGTGATTGGATACACCGTCAGTGAAAAGAACGCCCCCATCGAATGTGGTGTACAACCAATAAAAACTCTTCAATACTCATACTTGGACGTTGATTTCTTCGACCATGACGAATTCAAACATGGCGAAGTCTTTAGCATAATCCTTCGCCCGAAAACTGAGTGGCGTCATAAAGTCGAAGAGATCAAACTCAATGTTAGATTCCTAGGCCCTGATGGTTAAAAGCTCCATAATGCCTGCAAGCTGGTTCTGAATGTGTAAGTATCGGCTTCAGGTAGCGTTTCTCATAACCAAACATCACATACCAACCCCAATGCAACCCCGGCATCATTTCATAACTCACCGTTCCTTCGACATCCGCTTGATAACGACAGTCGTAAACTCGAAACCTATAAATAAAATCAAATATATTTTATGGATTTTTTCAAAATTTACGTGTGTTGATAAAACGATCTACACCCAGTAAAACATTCACCAGAACAATATAAAACTCAAAACAATAGACATACAGAGCTTGGCTAGAGCTCTTTACAAAGGATATGACATGAAAAAAGTTAGTTTACTAGCAGCGTCAGTGGCTTTCGCCCTAACAGGCTGTGGTGGTTCAGATGGTGATTCAGCTTCACCTTCTCCGAGCGGTGTAACAATTACAGGTTTTGATGGTTACTTTAACCAAGCGGTTGTGTTTGATGATAAAAACAACAATGGCGTTTTGGACATTGGCTCTGACGTTATTTTCGGTCTTACCAACGACCAAGGCCAAATTGAGATATCTGGTGGTGTTACCGGATCTCTTGCGCTTCAAACATTAACACCTGGCGGATTAGTACAAACTGCACTCGTAAATCACGATAGCAGCAAATACGCGGGTAAATACACAATTGATATGGACCACCCGGCTCAAGCAATGGTTCATGAGTTGGTATTCCGCGCTCCAACTTCATCAGATGTAATTTCACCAATTACTGATTTAGTTGCGATTGAAATGGCAAGAGGCACAGACGCTGCGCCCGTTACTGAAGAAGAAGCAGTAGCGATTGTTAACACAGCTTTAGGTGGTACAGAAGAAGCGCCTATCGACCCTTACTCTGATTTCGTTTCAGGTGCTGATGCAAATGCTGAACTACACAAAACAGCACAGATCCTAACGGAATCGAAAGCGGCTAACCCTACTACTTATGTAGAAAAATCCGAGCAGTTTGCAAAAGAAGCAGATGCGATCGTTGATACGCTAACTCCAGCAGAACTAGCAGACAACGATTTAAAACCTGTTATTGAAGATAATGCCGCTCCTGGTGACGCTCTTGACCCTGTTGTTGTAGCCAACAATAAGCTGGTTGTAACAGCAAGCGTTTTAGAAACAGAGCAAGGTAAAATCTCAATACTGGAAGAGAATGGTAGATCATCAAATATCGTTCTTGATATAACTGGCTTATTTGTTGATAAAGACCAAAACCTAATCACACCAGTTGTTACTCACAACATCCCAGCAGCAAGCGGTATTGTTGTCACTCTAACAGATAATACTCTGACTCTATTCGCATCAGACTACATTGGAACTTCTGGTGAGTTTGCTGTGACCTTAACGGCTGAAGATAAGAACTCAACTCCAGAAGTCGTTGGTTCTGCGATCGCGACTTTCAACGTTAAAATTGAAGCTGCGAACCAAGTTCCTACTGTTGACCATGCGGAATATAATGTTTTACAAGCTGAAATTAGCAACTGGCAGCTAGAGGTTGGCGTTCCATTCGAACAAACCATCAATATTGTAAACCTATTCACAGACAAAGATGGTGACATTGTTTCTTACCGTACTGGTGATATGACAATCCCAGGGCTAACTGTATCTCCACAAGAAGGTACGAACCCAATCATTACCATTTCGGGTACGCCAACCAAAGCAACGGCTGCTGACGCTTCTGAAGCATTCATGGTTGGTGGTGTTGATAACGAAGACGCTGCAGCTTACCAAGAAATGTTGATGCCTAAAGTCGCTGAAGGTGTGGTTCCAGAACCAGATCTTCACCCTCTAGAAGGTAAGACTTGGTACATGCTAGAGCACGGTAGTTCAAACGGTGAAAATGAGCAGAACTACGCAAGCATCTGGTGTGATTCAATCAAGTTCGAAGATGGCATTGTACTAGGCAACGTAAGAAGCATCGCAAATAAAACAAGCTGTTCTGCTGCTGATACTCAAACTGAAAATGCAACTTACGAAGTTATCGACGGTAAGCTTTTTGCGACATTTGAGTTCGTAGAAGATGGACAAAACCTAGTTGAAACCTTCCAAGTAGAAGTGTTTGAAGGCGCAGATGATATTTCTACTGGTGCTAAAACAATCATTCACCGAATGAAAGACTCTACTGAAGATTCAGCAGAACGGTACACATATTTCAGCAATAAAGCAGACATCGAAAAGCGTATCAATGTGACATCTGAAATGTCAGGTGAGGAGCGCGGCTTTAACGCCTACTTACCAGCAGAAGCAGATATAACTTACAACCTTGGCGTTATTACTTTATCGCTAACTGAAGATATAAGTAACGGTGATGAAGGTACTATGGACGCAGATTTATACTTTGATGTTCCAAACAATGATTTTACATGTAAAACCGTTAAAGAATTCTTCTCAGGCTTTTACTTCACAGGTGAAGATATTGATTCAGTGCAATCTAAAGAGTTCAATGGCACACCGATTGAGTGCTACACAAATGAAGAAAACGGCATCAACTATGCCTCTGTTGACTTTGACTTACCAGCACTAACTGTTAATAACGTATACAGCGTAATTGGTAAGGTAAAAGACAGCGATGGCGAGTACCTAGAAGCAGTTAAATTCAACATTGAATGGACAGGCATCGCTAACAAAGACTAACAGAACACATTGATATCAATACCCCGCTCCGGCGGGGTTTTTTATCCCCACGAACAATATGGCCAAGCCCGCACGTACACCTTGCAAATAACCAATTCCACAAATTGTTTTTTATGACAATTTTTACGGATTTTCTATTAATTTCCGTATCTTGCACCTACCGAATACAAGCTGTAAAAACTAGCCCGTTTTTATACAACTTCAAAAAAATAATAGATTTCACTCGGTAAGGATGGAAAGAATGAAGAAGGTTAGTTTACTAGCAGCGTCAGTGGCTATTGCATTATCAGGTTGTGGCGGTTCAGATGGAGGTTCATCTGATGGAGCAACTCCAGGCGGTATTGTGATTACTGGCTTCGACGGCTACTTTAAAAATGCAGTTGTATTTGACGATGTAGGTCAATCTGGCGTTTTAGAGGTTGGTACGGATACTATATTTGGCTTAACAGACAAAGATGGCAAAATCACACTTCCAGTAGATACTGAAATTGATGGAAAACTAGCCATAAAAACACTTCGTCCAGGCGATATGACTAAAGCGCTTGCTGAAGAGCTTTCAGCGTTGAGTTCTAAAGCGGATAGCTATTCTGATTTTATGGATGTTTACACTACAGACATGGACCATGAAGGCCAACCAATAGCTAACAGCGTTGTATTTCGCACCCCTGAGGGTACCGATAAAACTGCATTAGTTATCTCTCCAATTACCGACCTCGTTGCTATTGAAATGCAGAAAAACAATAGCTCATTCGAAGATGCGACGACATCTGTAAACGAAGATTTAGGCGGAACGATTGAAGAACCTATCGATCTATTTTCAGACTTTGTAGCTACTTCAAAAGATGATCTTGAAAGCGCACAGTTGCACAAAACTGCACAAATTCTTACTGAATCCAAAGCACAAGATCCTACAGCCTACGAAAATAATGCAAATAGCATTACCGAGACCGCTGCAGAAACTTCTAAAGAGATCGTAACAGAAGAGAACATGGGTTCTGAGGAACTTGTTAATGAGAAGCCTGTTATCGATCCAAGCCAACCAGAAACCGTTGTGACTAACTACAAGTTACTGGTAGACCCTACAGCACAAGCTGATCTCGAATCAAAATTTGTAAAACTGGAGGTAGTTGAAGGTCAAGGGTTTACGCAGACTATCACTGTTCCTGAAAACTTATTCCAAGATAAGTACAGTTCTGAAGATAAATATCAAAACATCGCTATCGCTCGTGCTGAAGTGAATGGTGAGCAAGAAATTACGGTAACGCTAGAAGGCGAGACATTAACTATCTCAGCAAAAGATAGCTTTATTCCTACACTAAGCAGCTACATTGTTACTCTAACAGCAGTTGATCGTGCCACTGCTAACTCCAAAGTACTGAGTGAGCTAAGTACTACATTCTCATTCGATGTTTCGCTAGTAAATACTGCGCCAAAAGTAGATCCGGAAGCACGATCAGAATTACAGCGCGATATTACTGATAACTGGACAATGAAGCAGGGTGAAGCTTTCTCAGCAGAGCTAAAGGTTAACGGCCTATTTACAGATCGCGAGAACGATACTCTAACTTATGATTCCAACATTAGTAATGTCGTAAAAGGGCTGACATCAAAGTACGACGCTAAATCAGGCAAACTGCTTATCTCAGGTCATCCTGAGGTACCAACCGCAGACACAAAACAGTTCAACATCACGGCTGATGATGGCCACGCAGCGACATTCATGGTGTCTGAGCCTGCTAGTTTTGATTTGCCAGTCGTTACGATCGGCGATATTACTGTCGAACTTACAGTGAAAGCCGATCTGCAGAAGACTATTACAGACACTTGGTCACTTAAAGCTGGTGAAGGCTTCTCTGGACAACTCGATATCAGCGAGTTATTTACCTCGAATGTTTCTGGTGACGTTGAATATTATGCAAACTACGCTGCTCACGACAATGAGCCAGCACACAACCCAATCCCAGGTGTTTCAGTAAATGTAGATGCAAGTGGCTTAGTCACACTGGAAGGTACACCTACATCAGAAACCAACGGCGTGATGCTTTACGTAGCGAAAGGAATCAACTTCTCTGGTGGTGACGAAAACGATATTGAATCTGAAATAGTTACCTTTGCATTGCCAAATGCGAAGCCTAGTGATGAAGTTGATCCACCAGCACTAGAACTTGGATTTACTGAAGCACACTTCGATAATCAAGAGTGGAAAATGGGTAGCTTTGCCGACAATGATGGTGAAATCGGCTACGCATCACTTGCTAAAGATGAGCACGGATTGATGTTCTGCTGGGGCTCAAATAGCGACGAAAACTATTCAGGTAACATGAGTGACGCACTTGACCAATGGGGTAAGAGCTACGCACCTTTTGCTAAGCTAGGTGAACTGGATAAGTACAATGACTACATGTCACATCAAGATAAAGACTGTATGGATGTGACACTCAATGACGGGAAAATGATTGATAAAGAAGGCAGTCTCTACGAGATGCTTTATCAACATAAACCAGAGGAAGGCGAATACCAGATTATCTTGAAAGTAAATCAAGACGAACTATTCTGGCTAGACTCAACTTCCTCAACATTTGCACAGACGTCGCCAGCTTCTGAGAAGATTATTTCTGGCTCCACTGATTTCGACCTTACGGTTGAGGCTGGAGAGGAATTCGATCCAGAGCTTGATGGCTACCCATTAACGTATGCTTCTGGTCAATTTGTGTATGCTGAAAACTCATACGACTACAAATCAATCAAACCAACAGGCTTCGAGACTCCTGGAAATCTAAGCTACGAGCTTGATAGTTTGGGCCGCGAAAGGATGGTACTAGAAGAGACAGGTTCTGACTCCGACTACAAGACACGCTACCGCTACATTCAACGTGAGTTTGGTGACTTTTATATTGGTGTTAAATGGAGCGAAGAGCCACAGTGGAACTACGTATCTGCTCCTGAGTTTGGTCTATACTCATATGATCATGAATCAATGGAAAAAGTGATCGATAAGCTACCATTAATCCAAGATTAGGTTCCGGCTAACTAAACAAAAACCCCAGCACATCGCTGGGGTTTCTTTTATCTGTGCCTTTCGGCCTACGGTAACTCCAATACTCTTAACGCTACTTAACACACATAACATTAAGCAATGAAGAACCTTTCAATTGATTTACGTTACCGTTGGTAAACAGACCTTTCTTATCTGCGCCCCAATAAGGGAGATGCATTGGCCAGTTCTGTTTTTCCATAACCTTTGAGCTCAAGATGCTCTGCCATTGCTTTTCACTCATCAGCTTCATGTTGACCTGATTACACACCAATGCAGCGCTATCGTAATCAAGACGACTCCAAGGCTTACCTTGCTCCATGTAGAACTGCTGCTGATGGTCTAGAAGGTAAGGAATCGCATATTGGCTACCCGCAACGTCTGCTTTCACGCGAATCTCGATTTCTAGATCATTGTCTGAGCTCGCGTTACCGCTTGGTAGCGTCTGAATAGCAGCAGCACTTGTTACCGCCGCCGCTTCCTTGGCAGCCACAGGTTTCGATACAGGCTTAGCTTCTACTTTTGCTTTTACAGAAGCCTTAGGCTTTACAGCTTTTAGTTCTGCCGCTTTTGCAACGATAGGCTGTGATGAGGTTTTCGACTTATCAACCATACGAATAAAGGCTTCACCATAACCGGGAACCTTACGCACCTGAGTTAAGTCTTTTCTCGCATCAGAGAATGTAGAATAAGGTCCGATTAAGCAGCGATAGTCTCCGCCTTCAGGCTTCATCCAAACGTTGGTCGAGATCTTCTCATATAGGGGCTTTGCTCGGTTCAGTGACAAAGGCTTATTCAGCAGGCCGCATTGAACCCAAAACAGCTCGTTATCTGAATGACGTTTAGGCGCCTTACTTCCCCAAACACCCTTGCCGATCGGACATGATTGCTCTAGCTGTGGTAATTGGTTAGTGCTTGCCTGAGTTGCATCACATAGAACCGACTCTGCACTCACTTGGCTTGATACCAAAAGGGATGCAGCGATAAGCCCCATACGATAGTTTCTCGTCACAGCACGACATACAGCATTCATTGTCAATTTCATAACCACCACTTAAACCCTCACGGGCTAATTATTACCGAATCTATGTCGATAAAATATGAATTCCATTTTAAGTATTATTGACACTATCAATGATACTAAGTTCCAGATCCATTAAGCAAAAAAAGAGCCGTAATTGCTTACGGCTCTTAGTTTAGTGACTTTTTTTACTAAAAATCAAACCGAGTTATCACCCTTTATAAATTTTCGGGTTAAACACGTCGCGTAACCAGTCGCCTAATAGGTTAATAACTAGAACCAATGTTACCAAAAGCACACCTGGGAATGCTGTGATCCACCATGCTCCTGAGAAAATGTAGTTAAAACCAGTACTGATCAGAGCACCCAGTGACGGTTGGTCTACCGGAAGACCTAAACCTAGGAAAGAAAGTGCCGCTTCTGACATGATGGCATTTGCCACCTGTACCGTAGAGATAACCAAAATCGGTGATAAACAGTTCGGTAAAATATGACGGAACATAATACGAGGCGCTCTAAAGCCCATCACACGTGCCGCTTCTACGTATTCTTTCTTCTTCTCTGCCAATACAGATGCACGAATCGTACGCGCATACTGCGGCCATTCAGCAATACCGATGATCACCACCAGCATAACAACGGCATATTGCGCGTAGAAGTCACTACCGAAACTCGCCTTAAAGATGGCCGAGACAATGATCGCAACCATCATGGTTGAGAACGAAAGCTGAACATCAGCAAAACGCATCAGGAAGCTATCAATACGGCCTCCGAAATAACCCGCAGACAAGCCAATGATGATACCAAGCGTCAGTTGTAGACCTACCGCTAAGAAACCAATGGTCAGTGATAAGCGCGAACCGTAAAGCATGGTAGATAAAATATCGCGGCCTTGCTCATCCGTTCCGAGCAAGAAACGCTCTTCGCCGTCTTCCATCCATGATGGTGGCAGCTCTGAATCCATGATATCAATCGATGTCACGTCGTACGGGTCTGTTGGCGCTAGAATAGGTGCTGCTAATGCCATCACTAAAAAGATTGAGAAAATGGCGAAACTCACCATTGCCACTTTGTCGCGCAAGAAGTAATACACAATGTCTGATTGCTTAAAACGTTCCCAGCGAGACGGCACTGTCGATGTCTGTTCCATGATTATGCTCCTTTCCCTGTGATGTTAACGGTTGGGTTGATAACACCGTAAAGCAAATCAACAATCGTGTTAGTCACTACGAAAATAAGACCAACAAAAATAACGTATGCGGTAATCAGTGGTGTATCTACACGGTTGATCGCTTCTAAAAATAAGAAACCTGTACCTGGCCACTGGAAAACCGTTTCAGTAAGAATGGTGTATGCCACCATAGTACCAATCTGAACACCACCAACAGTAAGAACCGGTAGCATGGTGTTTTTCAATGCGTGTTGATAGTAAATTTTGTTTAGCGCTAGGCCTTTCGCTTTACCAAACTTAATGTATTCAGAACTTAGAACTTCTAGCATTTCAGAACGAACTAGACGAATAAACAGAGGCAGCATGATAGATGCCAGAGCAATACTCGGCAGTACCAAGTGTGCAAGGCCATCGAGCGTTAAGAAGCCAGACTCCCAACCAAACCAATTCGCCGTATCACCACGTCCAAATGACGGCAGCCAACCTAACTCAATAGAGAACACGTACATCAGCATGATTGCAGTTAAGAAAACAGGTACCGATATACCGATACTACTGCCCGCCATGACCAATTTAGTGAAGAAACTTTTTGGGTGTATTGCAGAATAAACGCCTAATGGAATCGACAAACAAACAATAATCAGAGAAGCACCGAACACAAGTTCAAGCGTCGCGACCAGTTTATCTAGAATCACGTCCACAGCTGGGCGTTTAAAGAAATATGAAGTACCAAGATCACCTTGTAGGGCTGCGCCTATAAAGCGAGTGTATTTTGTAACGAAGGGATCATTTAAGCCGAGTTCATCACGCAGCGCTTGACGCTCCGATTCTGAAACAGATTGACCAACTAACTCACGTAACGGGTCGCCCAGGTTATCCTGAATGGCAAACGCCACCAAACTGATCACAAACATCACTATCAGTGCCTGAAACAGGCGCTTGACCAGAAACGTAACCATTCCTTGCCCCTTATCTATCCATGACTGTCTAATCGAAATCCGCGATTAGACAACAAAAAATTCAGTCTTAAAATAGTATTTAGCCAAACTGAAGGAAAACCAAATACCGAAACTTAAACTATATCTTAATAATATTGAGAGCCTGAAAGCTTCAGGCTCTCTATTCTAGCAAGCTAGATTATTTTACAACTAGGTCGCCGAAGTAAGGCATAACCATTGGGTTTACGATGTCTGCTGCACCTACGTTAGACTTCGCGCCCCACGCTTCACTCTGCCAATGTAGAGGTACGAATGCTGCATCATTGTATAATGTCGCTTCAACGCCTTTCAGCATCTTAGAACGCTTAACTGGGTCAGTTTCTGTGTTAGAAGCTTCTACAATCGCATCCATCTCAGGGTTTGAGTAACCAGAACAGTTGTATTGGCCACGACCCGTTTCTTCGTTACGAGTCATTGTTAGGAACTCGTTGAAGTTAGCTGAATCTTCAGTATCTGAGTGCCAACCGATCATCATCATGTCTGCAGAACATAGGTCAAACTCAGGCCAGTACTGTGCTTTAGGCATAGTTTTAAGATCAACTTTAATACCAATCTTAGATAGCATTGCCGCAGACGCTTGCGCTACTTTCGCATCGTTCACGTAACGGTTATTTGGTGCCATCATAGTTAGCGTAAAGCCATCTTCATAACCCGCTTCCTTCATAAGCTCTTTCGCTTTTTTCAGGTCGTAACGAGGTACTAATGCTTCATCGTGGCCCGCGTAACCCGTTGGGCTTTGTTGACCAGCCGCTGTCGCGAAACCTTTCATGATTTTCTTAACAATACCTTCATTGTTAATCGCATGAACGATCGCTTGACGTACGCGCACATCTTTCAGTGCTTCGTTGCTGTTTTGGTTCATTTGGAACGTAATGATACGAGTACCAGGTAGCGTTACTAGATCGATATTCTTAGCGTTCTTAACACGCTTGTGATCGTTTGGTGCTACTGGGTGAATCATATCTACATCGCCAGAAAGAAGTGCTGCTACACGCGTTGCGTCTTCTTTGATTGGCACAAGTGTTAGCTTGTCTACGTTGCCTTTAGATTCTTTGTCCCAGTAATCATTGAAACGTTCGAACGTTACTTTAACGCCTTGCTCACGTTGCGTAACGATGAATGGCCCAGTACCTGAAACGTTAGTCGAAGCAAATGAGTTACCGTGCTTCACTAGCTCAGATTTGTCATTGCCTTCCGCTGTTTGGCCAGAGTAAAACTTGCTGTCCATTGGGAAGATGTACGTTGCTGTTTGTAGCACTAGTGGGTAAGCCGCTTTTGATACTAGCTCAACTGTGTAGTCATTTACTTTTACCATTTTTTCGTATGGCGTGAAGATAGACTTAAAGTCTGGAGAAGCTTGTAGACGTTCAAAAGTCCACACAACATCATCAGCAGTCAGTTCGTTACCAGAGTGGAATTTCACACCTTTACGTAGGTTAAAGCGGAAAGTCGTGTCATCAACACGCTCCCAGCTAGATGCCAGGCGGCCTTCAAAATCCATCTCTTGAGTGAAACGTACTAGAGGGTCAAACACCATGTGAGACATTTGCAGTGTGCCACCAGACAGCTGCTCGTGCGGGTCAAGTGATACTGGGTCAGCTGCGTAGCCAACGGTAATATCTGCTGCTGCTGCACTAAAGCTTAGGCCAGCTGCCATTAAAGCTACTGCTAATTTGCTTTTCATGGTTTTCATTGCATAACTCCTTCATGCGGGAATCCAGATCCCTAGTTGTTGTATTTGCGTCTGTTTATTGTTTTTAGCAAGCCAAACTCCAGCCTGCTGATTTTTATACCGCGGCTTGTGCCACTGCTTTTTCTTCTCTTAAGCCTGTAAATTCAGGCATTAAAGAAATTAGGTGTTTGCTGTATTCATGCTGAGGCGATTGGAACAACTGCTCTGTTGGCGCGACTTCCAATAGTTCTCCCATTTGCATCACACCAACACGGTCACACATTTGACGAATAACCGGTAAATCGTGACTGATGAACAGCATGGTTAGGTTGAGCTCGTCTTGTAAGTCTTTTAATAGGTTAAGAATCTGAGCCTGTACCGACACATCCAGCGCCGACGTAGGTTCATCACAAATTAAAAGACGTGGGCGAGTTGCCAAGGCACGAGCGATAGAAATACGCTGACGTTGGCCACCTGAGAATTCGTGTGGGTATTTAACCCCAGCCATCTTGCCTAAACCAACGTGCTCTAGCAGGTCGTGAACGATCTGACGAGTTTCATTCTCGTTGCGCGTAAGCTTATGGAATCGGATAGGTTCAGCAATGATGTCGAATATCTTCATTCGAGGGTTCATTGATGTGTATGGGTTTTGGAACACCATCTGCATTTGGCGACGCATTGGGCGACGCTCTTTCTCAGACTTAAGCCCAGTAAGGTCAATACCTTCAAAGGTCACTTTGCCTGAGTTGGGTGCGTACAAGCCAGCAATCACACGAGCAATCGTTGACTTACCCGACCCAGACTCACCAACAAGACCAAAAGTTTCACCTTCGTGTACTTCAAAGCTCACGTTGTTTGACGCCTGAACGTACTCACGACGACTCTCAAAGAAAGAATCCTTGGTGGTAAAGCGTAAGTTTACATTTTCAACATTCAACAACGGACCAGTGTAATCACGGTGATCTTGGCTTTGACCTAACCAGTGGTTTTTCACATCAAGTGGTTCCATCTCGTGCGCTTCTTCGATGTAGCTAACAAGAGGGAAACGATCGAGTTTACGATCTGAACGCGGAACCGCTGAAATAAGACTGTGCGTGTAAGGGTGTTCAGGAGTACCAAGGACTTTCGCCGTCGGGCCAAACTCAACTAAATCACCACGATACATAACCGCAACGCGGTCGGTAACGTTAGATACAACACCCATGTCATGCGTGACCAACATACAACCTACGTTCTTCTTAATACATAGGTCGCGAATCAAACCCAAAATCTGGTCTTGGATAGACACATCCAGTGCTGTTGTTGGTTCATCTGCAATGATTAAGTCAGGTTCACCTGCCAATGCAATCGCGATAACCACACGTTGACGCATACCGCCAGAGAATTGGTGTGGGTACTGCTTTAAACGGTTTTCTGGTTGCGGAATACCAACTTGGTTCATCAAGTCTAATGAGCGTTGGTAGGCTTCTTGATCCGAAACCTTCATATTGGCATGAATCGTTTCTTTTAACTGCTGTTCTACTGTGAATAGAGGGTTAAGAGAAGTCATTGGATCTTGGAAGATAAATCCAATCTTTGAGCCGCGAACTGAACGCATCTGTTCAGGAGACAAACCTGAAACTTTTTCGCCATCAAGGAATACCTCGCCGCTAGCGATGCGACCAGGAGGACTCAGCAAATCGATCACAGCATTGCCTACTGTTGATTTACCTGCACCAGACTCACCGACAACGCCAACAATCTCACCACGTTCAATATTGAACGAAAGCGACTTTACTGCTGCGTGAACTCCATGACGAGATGGGTATTCGATACGAAGATTTTTTACTTCTAAAAGTGACATTACCAGACCTCTACTGCTTTGGCAGCTCTCTGCCCTGTCTGCAAAATTGAATCCATTCTTACCAGAATATTGTTCTGATATTTTATACGGTTGACAATTTGGCAAATAATTCACAGAAAAGCAACAAAAATAGGATAAAAAGTCGACATCAAACGCTTAACAAGCAAAAGCGCCACATAACTATTCATCTTAAGAGCATATAGTAATAAAAATCAATATTATATTGTCGATGATAAATACTCACAAACCCCTTACTACCACTTACTTGTAGAGTTAAATCTATGATTGAAAGCAGATCTCACTACCAGTCAATAAAAACAAATAATTATTCCAAAAAACAATTAACACTATAGAAACAAACTCTAACTTTTGTTATTTAAGCAAACAAAACAACCAAATATAACCGCATTACCCATATATATTACCGACCCCATCATTTCAGCGAATACCAATCAGTGAAACGAAAGGCTTGCTAAAATGGGGGCGAATTTGAGCGACTTAATGTGAAGAAGACTGTCAAATACAGGCCTTAGAGAGCATATTCGGGGTCAAATTTCACTTTTCATAAAAATCTTTAGACCAAACCTATTAATCTGTCGAATTATTAACGGTGAATTTTATATAAAATTAGATATAGAACAGCCAATTTAATAAAGAGGGATCCTCTAGAAAAGCGTAATAATCTAGAAAAAAGGTAAGAGATCCCCTTATATAAAGGATGAATTTTGCGAAGGCCATATCAAGCAAGACATTGAAATATTTAGGGTATCAGTATTCAAAATCAAGAATAACTTCAACGACAGATGTCAAAAATCTCAACCTTTCGACTGAAGCCTCTATTGTGGTAAATAAAGAGAGATTCGGCACGGAAGCGCTTCCTGTGGCCTGACGAACCGCCGAGCTGGCGATCCACCGGGCTGGCGATTCAAGTCGCAGCTCTCTGAACCCAAACCACCTAAACTCCAAACGTAAAAAGCCCCAGTCTTTAGACTGAGGCTTCGGCTTCTTAAGTGATAGGTGAAGAGACATTCTTTGAACATCAGACGAACCCCACTTGGGTTCCAGCCTAGTGATCTACAGATGAAAAAAAAGCTCATCATTTCTGATGAGCTTTCTTAAAGGTGGTCAGTGAAGGGGATTTGATCGGACTGGCGATCCAGCCCACGACCCTCTTGGTACCAAATTATCTAAATTCCAGACGTAAAAAAGCCCCGTCATTTCTGACGAGGCTTCTTAAGGTGGTCGGTGAAGAGGGATTCGAACCCCCGACCCTCTGGTCCCAAACCAGATGCGCTACCAAGCTGCGCTATTCACCGAGATATTTTGTTTGATTTCTCAAACTGGGAACTTCAAAGAAGTTACCAAAATTAATGGGGTGGCTAACGAGATTCGAACTCGCGACCACCGGAATCACAATCCAGGGCTCTACCAACTGAGCTATAGCCACCACTAATTTTTTATATAACCGCTTAAAAGCGATTATTGAAATAGTGGTCGGTGAAGAGGGATTCGAACCCCCGACCCTCTGGTCCCAAACCAGATGCGCTACCAAGCTGCGCTATTCACCGACTTTTTTGTCTCGACTCTTGGGAATAACGAGTCAACACTGGAAGCCTAAGCTACCGTTTTATTCTATAAAGAAAGAATGGGGTGGCTAACGAGATTCGAACTCGCGACCACCGGAATCACAATCCAGGGCTCTACCAACTGAGCTATAGCCACCATTGTTTCTTTTTTTGCCAATTCTCACTTACCGAAGTAAGAGACCGGATGGCGCGCCTGAAAGGATTCGAACCTTCGGCCTTTGGCTCCGGAGGCCAACGCTCTATCCAGCTGAGCTACAGGCGCATGCCCTGTCGGCGGAGTGGAATAATACGTATATCACCTAATGCCGTCTAGTACTTTTTTAACTTTTTTTTCTGTTTGGTCTCTTTTTCGACAGTTAATATGTGATAAACCCCTTATTTGAGTACTACAACCCGCCACAGCTTATAAGTTGTTGTTTATTGCAACAACTTATCGGGATATAATCACCCATTATTTACATTGGTTTAACAGTTGCTCTTTGCTGCTCAAATCAAAACACCCTTCCAACACTATAAATTGGTAAGCACGTACTTACCTTGGGAATGTAAAGTGAGTTTAATGGATATGTCTCGTCGAATTTTAAGCGTTGTCATCGCAGTTTTAACCTTTTCAACTGGCGCAATGGCTTCAGGCCTAAGCGAAGCAGAGCAAGATGCGATTGCTGAACGCATCAAACCAGTTGGTCAAGTTTACCTAGTAGGCAGCGAACCAGTAGCCGCAGAACCAACAGGCCCTCGTGATGGCGCAACAGTTTACGGTACCTTTTGTATCGCTTGTCACGCATCTGGCGTAAGTGGCGCACCTAAAACAGGTGATGCTGGTGATTGGGGGCCTCGTATTGCTCAAGGTCGCGATATCCTAGCTAACCACGCAATCAACGGCTTTAATGCAATGCCAGCGAAAGGTTCATGTATGGACTGTTCAGACGACGAAATCAAAGATGCTATCGAGCACATGATTGCTGGTCTGTAATTTACCGATCTGTAATTAAAAACGCCAGATTCAGAAAAGGTGATCTCATGATCACCTTTTTATTGGCTTCTATATAGTGCTATTAAAGCAGAGCATTACTTCTTATTGAACATCGCACGAATGTTAGCAATGTGCGCCTGTCCTTTTTCCATTCTTTCTTCTGCGGATTGTGGTTTCTTAACGCTTTCCCACTCCACGTCATCATGCGGCAACTCATCAAGAAAGCGACTTTGTGTTGGCTTAATCAATTCACCATATTGACGGCGTTCACGACACTTAGTAAAGGTCAGCTCTTTCTGCGCTCGCGTAATCCCTACATACATAAGACGACGCTCTTCTTCTACATTACCTTCATCAACACTGGTTTGGTGCGGCAAGATGCCCTCTTCGGCACCCATCAAGAATACATACGGAAACTCTAGGCCTTTCGATGCGTGCAATGTCATTAGTTGAACTTGGTCTGCATCGTCATCATCTTCCCCGCGTTCCATCATGTCGCGTAAAGTTAAGCGTTGAACAACCTCTCGTAGCGTCTTCTCTTCTTTATCATAGTTATCACCTTCGAGGTCGGCCACAATCCAGCTATACAGATCAGAGACGTTCTTCATTCGCATTTCAGCCGCTTTCGGGCTTGCCGAGGTTTCGTATAACCAGTCTTCATAGTTAATATCACGAACCAAAGAACGAACCGCCTCAACTGTATTACCGCGTTCAGCATTATCTGAAATTCGAACAATCCAATCACCGAAGCGACGCAGGTTTTCTAAGCCACGGCCAGTCAATGTTTGCTCTAAGCCCATTTCGAAGCTGGCTTCAAACAGACTTTTACCACGCATGTTGGCGTAGCTGCCTAATTTTTCAAGCGTAACAGGGCCGATCTCACGACGCGGCGTATTCACAATACGCAGGAAGGCGTTGTCATCATCAGGGTTCACTAACACACGTAGGTAAGCCATGATGTCTTTAATTTCTGCTCTGGCGAAAAAGGATGTACCGCCAGAGATCTTGTAAGGTACACGGTTTTGCATCAGCGCTTTTTCAATCAAGCGAGATTGGTGGTTACCGCGGTAAAGTACTGCGTAATCTTTGTATTCTGTACGATTCAAAAACTTGTGAGCGATGATCTCACCGGTAATACGCTCTGCTTCGTGTTCTTCGTTCTTAGCGTTCAATACTTTGAGTTTTTCTCCGTCTGGGATCTCAGAGAACAGTGATTTTTCATAAACGTGAGGGTTATTAGCGATCAAAATATTCGCTGCACGCAAGATACGGCTCGTTGAGCGATAATTTTGCTCTAGCTTAATCAAGCGAAGGTTTGGATAGTCTTCACCAAGCAACACCAAGTTTTGCGGTTTTGCGCCACGCCATGAGTAGATAGATTGGTCATCATCACCTACCACAGTGAGACGCCCTCTTTCACCGACAAGCAGTCGCACCAACTCATATTGACTGGTGTTGGTATCTTGGTATTCATCGACCAGTAAATAGCGGATACGAGATTGCCAGCGCTCACGCACTTCTTGATTGGTTTTCAGAAGCAATACCGGCATCGCGATCAGGTCATCAAAATCGAGTGCGTTGTAGGCCTTCATCTGTTTCTGATACATCTCAAAACAAAATGCAAACAGCTGCTCTTGTTCGCCTTGAGCTCTTGCTTTCGCCTGATCTGGCGTCAGCATGTCATTCTTCCAATTTGAAATTGTACTCATTAAAGAACGCAACAGATCCTTATCACCATCGATCTGTGTTTCTGTTAGCTCTTTTAATAAAGCTAGCTGGTCTTGATCATCAAATAACGAGAATCCAGCTTTAAGACCCAGAGCTTTGTATTCGCGGCGAATAATGGTTAGACCCATGGTATGAAAGGTCGAAACAATTAACCCTTTCGACTCGCCTTTACCCAAGGTTTGTCCAACACGCTCTTTCATCTCTCGTGCCGCTTTATTGGTAAAGGTTACCGCTGCAATATTACGCGCCTTGTAGCCACACTCTTGAACCAAGTAAGCAATCTTATTAGTGATAACACGTGTTTTCCCAGATCCAGCGCCCGCTAATACTAAGCAGGGGCCCGAAACATATTTCACGGCTTCATCTTGTCTTGGATTCAGTTTCATTTGATTCTCAATTTGGTCTAGAGGGGCGAATTCAATTGCGCGCCTATAATAATGCTGCAACACCACGAATGCTACGTTCTCTTATACAAGATTTTTACGCTACTTGTGTAAAACTTTGTTGCACATGTGTATGGTTCTTGGGCTATAATGAATGAACGTTCATTCACTGGTGATGGAATAATGACAACTCATGCACCTCAGGATAAACGCCAACAAATACTTTCTGCCGCTGAAAAGCTCATTGCGGAGGTCGGCTTTCAAGGCCTTTCAATGCAAAAATTAGCCAAAGAGGCGGGAGTTGCTGCAGGCACTATCTACCGCTACTTTGATGATAAGGACCACTTGATAGATGATGTTCGAGTGCTCGTGACTCAACGAGTAGCTGATGCTGTTCAAGAAGGGGTTGATGATTCGGATCCAATTAAGCAACGCTATCGTACTATGTGGTTGAACATATGGAACTTAGCGGGAACGAACTTAGCCGCGATAAAAAATCGGGTTCAGTATGACTCTCTACCCATCACAAATAGCCTAAACTTCAGGGAACTAGAGCGTGAAATGTTTGCCCAAGTTGAGCTGCTATTTAATGAGGGAAAAGAGCAAGGACTGTTTAAACCACTTAATAATGAAGTATTAGGTGGCTTGAGCTTAGCGGCTAGCGTATCTCTAGCACGTAAGCATTCTTTAGGATTTTACCAACTCGACGAGGCAGAACTAGAATCTGCAATAGAAGCCAGTTGGGACGCAATAATTAAACACTAGATCGGAGTTCTGACCATAATGAAAAAGTGGACTTTCTTCATGTTATTCATCGCTGTACTGCTTTTCGGCAGCGTTATTGGGTTCAACATGTTCAAACAACAAAAAATTGCTGAGTATATGGCCAACCGCCCTGAACCAGAGTTTCCAGTAACGGTTACTGAAGTTCAGCCGATCGACTGGGTTCCAGTGATTGAAGCTATCGGCTTCATCGAACCTAACCAAGGTGTCACACTAGCGAACGAAACCAGCGGTGTTATTGACCAAATCTCTTTTGGTTCTGGTACTGATGTTAAAAATGACCAACTTCTTGTTCGTCTTGATTCTGGCGTAGAAAAGGCAAACCTAAAAAGTTCTGAAGCTCGCCTGCCTGCGGCAAAAGCAAAATACAAACGCTACCAAGGCCTATTTAAGAAAGGTTCTATTTCAAAAGAAGCATACGATGAAGCAGAAGCAAACTACTACTCTCTATCAGCTGATATTGAAAGCCTAAAAGCATCTATCGAACGCCGTGAAATTCGTGCTCCTTTCGATGGCAAAGTGGGTATCCGTAACGTGTACCTAGGCCAATACCTGCAATCAGGTACAGATATCGTTCGTTTAGAAGATACAAGCGTCATGCGTCTACGCTTTACAGTATCTCAAACAGATATCTCTCGTATTAATGTTGGTCAGGCTATCGACATCTTTGTTGATGCTTACCCAGAAAAACCTTTTGAAGGCTCTATTAGTGCCATTGAGCCAGCGGTAAGTATCCAAAGTGGTCTTATTCAAGTTCAAGCCGATATTCCAAACAATGGTGGCCAACTTCGTAGCGGCATGTTCGCTCGCGCTAACATCATTCTGCCTAAGCTAGAGAACCAAGTAACGTTGCCTCAAACAGCGATTACTTTCACTCTATATGGTGACAATGTTTACATCCTGACGGAAGAAGACGGCGTTCAACGTGTTGCTCAACATGTTGTAAAAGTAGGTGAGCGTACCGCTGAGATTGCACACATCCTTGAAGGCGTTAAAGCCGGCGATACGGTTGTAACTTCTGGCCAAGTACGTCTAAGTAACGGTGCCAAAGTTAAGGTTGTTGAAAGTGATGCAATCACTCCACCATCTGAAACACCTAAGCTGTAACTGGAGGCACAATGCGCTTTACTGATGTTTTTATTAAACGTCCAGTTCTAGCGGTATCCATCAGCTTTTTGATTGCTCTGCTTGGCTTACAAGCAATCTTCAAAATGCAGGTGCGTGAATACCCTGAAATGACGAATACCGTCGTAACCGTAACCACGAGTTACTACGGTGCAAGTGCCGATCTTATCCAAGGCTTTATCACCCAGCCCCTCGAACAGGCTGTGGCTCAAGCGGATAATATCGACTATATGACTTCTTCTTCTGTACTTGGTAGTTCTACGATTACCGTCAACATGAAGTTGAACACCGACCCGAATGCGGCGCTGTCTGACATACTGGCCAAGACTAACTCGGTGCGTTCTCAGCTTCCTAAAGAAGCCGAAGATCCAACCGTAACTATGTCTACCGGTTCAACGACGGCTGTACTCTACATTGGTTTTACTAGTGATGAGTTGGTGTCGAGCCAAATTACTGACTACCTAGAGCGTGTAATCAACCCGCAACTATTTACGGTAAATGGTGTATCTAAAGTTGACCTATATGGTGGTATGAAATACGCACTGCGCGTATGGCTAGATCCATCAAAAATGGCAGCAGTTAGCCTAACTGCATCTGATGTAATGACGGTACTGAACGCTAACAACTACCAATCGGCTACGGGTCAAGCAACCGGTGAGTTCGTGCTTTACAACGGCAGTGCAGATACTCAGGTATCAAACACTGAAGAATTAGAGAACCTAGTAGTGAAGAGCGGTGAAGGTGAGATCATTCGCCTATCCGACATCGCTAAGGTTTCTCTAGAGAAAAGCCACGACATTTACCGCGCAAGTGCTAATGGTCAAGAAGCGGTTGTTGCAGCGATTAACGCGGCACCAAGTGCTAACCCAATCAACATCGCTGCAGATGTACTTGAGCTTCTTCCTCAATTAGAGAAGAACCTACCAAGTAATATCTCAATGAACGTAATGTACGATTCGACAATTGCGATTAACGAATCAATTCAAGAGGTTATTAAGACCATTCTTGAAGCAGCATTAATTGTATTGATCGTAATTACTTTGTTCTTAGGTTCATTCCGAGCGGTACTGATCCCTATTGTTACTATCCCACTGTCTTTGATTGGTGTGGCAATGGTAATGCAGGCAATGGGCTTCTCTTGGAACCTAATGACACTTCTGGCAATGGTACTCGCCATCGGCCTAGTGGTAGATGATGCGATCGTTGTACTTGAAAACGTCGACCGGCATATCAAGCTCGGGGAGTCACCTTTCCGAGCAGCAATTATCGGTACTCGTGAAATTGCGATCCCTGTTATTGCAATGACATTAACGCTAGGTGCGGTATACGCTCCAATCGCGATGATGGGTGGTATCACTGGCTCGCTATTTAAAGAGTTTGCGTTAACCCTAGCCGGTTCAGTTTTTGTTTCGGGTATTGTGGCACTAACGCTGTCGCCAATGATGTGTTCAAAAATGCTAAAAGCTCACGCAGAGCCGAGCAAATTTGAGCAGAAAGTTCATAGCGTGCTGGATGGCATGACCAACCGTTACGAGCGTATGCTTGGTGCGGTAATGCAACATCGTCCAGTATTTATTGGTTTTGCTATCATCGTATTTGCAAGTTTGCCATTGTTGTTCAAGTTCATCCCTAGCGAGTTAGCACCTTCAGAAGATAAAGGTGTAATCATGTTAATGGGTACAGCACCGTCGAATGCGAACTTAGACTTCATGCAAAACACCATGAACGACGTAAACAAGATTCTGTCTGATCAGCCAGAAGTAGCTTACGCACAGGTATTTACAGGTGTGCCTAATGCAAACCAAGCATTTGGTATCGCATCTATGGTGCCTTGGAGCGAACGTGAAGCAAGCCAATCAGACGTAGCAAACCGCGTTGGTAATTTGGTGAAAGATGTTCCAGGAATGGCGGTAACTGCATTCCAAATGCCAGAACTACCAGGTGCAGGTTCAGGTCTTCCGATTCAGTTTGTCATTACAACGCCAAACAGTTTTGAAAGCTTGTTCCAAATCACCACCGACATTCTGGCTGATGTCTCTTCAAATCCACTGTTCGTGTATTCAGATCTCGATCTGAACTACGACTCAGCAACCATGAAGATCAACATCGACAAGGATAAAGCGGGCGCATACGGCGTGACCATGCAAGATATCGGTATCACACTCGGTACCATGATGTCAGATGGCTACGTAAACCGTATCGACTTAAATGGCCGTTCTTACGAGGTTATTCCTCAAGTTGAACGTAAATTCCGTTTGAACCCAGAGTCAATGAACAACTACTACGTACGTGCCGCTGATGGTAACGCCGTTCCACTAGGCAGTTTGATTACGATTGATGTTGTGGCAGAGCCTCGCTCACTTCCTCACTTCAACCAATTGAACTCGGCTACGATTGGTGCGGTACCGGCTCCAGGCGCAGCAATGGGTGACGCAATTGCGTGGTTTGAAGACACAGCAGCGAACAAGCTTCCAAGTGGCTACAACCATGACTACATGGGTGAAGCACGCCAATACGTAACAGAAGGTAGCGCACTTTACGCGACCTTTGGTTTAGCGTTGGCGATCATCTTCTTGGTATTGGCGATTCAGTTTGAATCTCTAAAAGATCCACTGGTTATCATGGTATCTGTACCACTGGCGATTTGTGGTGCCCTAATCGCTCTGGCTTGGGGTGCGGCAACGATGAACATCTATTCGCAAGTTGGTTTGATCACATTGGTCGGCCTGATTACCAAGCACGGTATCTTGATCTGTGAGGTAGCCAAAGAAGAACAGCTACATAATCACAAAAACCGTATTGAAGCGGTAATGGAAGCGGCGAAGGTTCGTCTTCGTCCAATCCTGATGACAACGGCTGCGATGATCGCGGGTCTAATCCCACTGATGTACGCAAGTGGTGCGGGTGCGGCTCAGCGTTTCAGTATTGGTATCGTAATCGTTGCAGGTCTAGCGATTGGTACTATCTTCACGCTATTTGTACTGCCTGTGATTTACAGCTACTTGGCTGAAAAACACAAACCTTTACCTGTATTTGTTGAAGACAAAGACCTAGAAAAGCTAGCTCGCGTCGATGAAGCAAAAGCAGCGCACAGAGAATTAGCTGATAATAAGTAATCACTAAGTCGTAATAACAATAAAAAGGCTACTTCGGTGGCCTTTTTTTGTACGCCATAGGCGACATCTCAAGTGTGATTAAATAGAATAGTGATAAATATTCAGGAGTTTTAATTGATATGTTTGATCCAAAAAAACTAGAGCAGATTGCTAAGCAGATCCACGATTCTATGCCTCAACCAGTAAAAGAGCTTGGTTCAGACGTAGATCAAAAAGTTCGCCAGGTTATCCAAGGCCAGTTGAATAAGTTAGACGTTGTAAGCCGTGAAGAATTTGATGTTCAAACACAAGTACTACTGCGCACTCGCCAAAAGCTGACTGAAATGGAACAAAAGCTAGCGGACTTAGAAGCAAAGATTGCCGACAAGTAAGCGTAAAGTAAAAAAACTTAAAAGGGTTGGTGTGAAAACACCAACCCTTTTGTATTTCTGAAGATCAATCAAGAACTGAAAACCGACGAAGACCTATCAAGCAATATTCATTTGATTGATTTTTAAGACTTTGTTACTAAAAGCAAAAAGGCTTGGTCAACGGCGACCAAGCCTTTTTATTAGATGTTGTGTTGCTTATTTATAACTCCAACCTGTAAGAAGTTAGTGATACTGCTTCGCTTTTTCTACAAATTTATCAGTATCTAAGCGACTAATTAACCGCCTACAGCAATACGCTTCATATCGCTCATGTAGCTACGTAACTCTTCACCAATGTATTCTACAGGGTGGTTACGAATAGCTTCGTTTACTTCAATTAGCTTAGCGTTATCAACTTGGTTAGATGTTTCACCTAGACCACGGCCGATTACGTCTGTTGCTACTGAAGGCATGAACTTCTCACGCAGTAGCGGTGTTGCTACGTTAGCGAACAGGTAGTTACCGTACTCAGCAGTATCAGAGATTACAACGTTCATTTCGTAAAGACGCTTACGAGCAACTGTGTTTGCAATTAGTGGAAGTTCATGTAGAGATTCGTAGTAAGCAGACTCATCGATGATGCCAGATGCTGTCATAGCTTCGAATGCTAGCTCAACACCGGCACGAACCATAGCAACCATGAGGATACCGTTATCGAAGTACTCTTGCTCTGAGATTTCTACGTCAGAAGCTGGGTAATTTTCGAATGCAGTTTCACCTGTCTCTTCGCGCCAGCCTAATAGGTTCACGTCATCGTTCGCCCAGTCAGCCATCATAGTGCTAGAGAAGTGACCAGAGATGATGTCATCCATGTGCTTGTTGTAAAGCGGACGCATTAGATCTTTAAGCTCTTCAGAAAGCTCAAACGCTTTAACTTTAGCAGGGTTAGATAGACGATCCATCATGTGAGTTACGCCACCGAACTTAAGCGCTTCAGTGATCGTTTCCCAACCGTATTGTAGAAGCTTGCCTGCATAGCCTGGTTCAATGCCATCAGCAATCATCTTCTCGTAAGATACGATAGAACCAGCTTGTAGCATGCCACAAAGGATAGTTTGCTCACCCATAAGGTCAGATTTAACTTCAGCTACGAAAGAAGACTCTAGGCAACCTGCGCGGTGACCACCAGTACCAGCAGCCCAAGCTTTAGCGATATCCCAACCTTCGCCTTTAGGGTCATTTTCTGGGTGAACAGCGATCAGTGTTGGTACACCGAAGCCACGCTTGTACTCTTCACGTACTTCAGAACCGGGACACTTAGGTGCAACCATAACAACCGTAAGGTCAGAACGTAATTGCATGCCTTCTTCAACAACGTTAAAGCCATGAGAGTAACCAAGAGCAGCGCCTTGCTTCATTAGAGGCATTACTGTTTCAACAACATTTGTATGTTGCTTGTCTGGAGTAAGGTTGATAACTAGATCTGCTTGAGGGATTAGCGTTTCGTAGCTACCCACAACAAAGCCGTTTTCATCCGCGTTTTTGAATGATTGACGCTTTTCATCAATTGCCGCTTGGCGTAGAGCGTAAGATACGTCTAGACCAGAATCACGCATGTTCAGACCTTGGTTTAGGCCTTGAGCACCACAACCAACAATTACGATTTTCTTACCTTCAAGATATTCAGCTTCTGTCGTGAATTCTTCACGATCCATGAAGCGGCAACGACCTAATTGGTCTAGTTGTTCACGAAGGTTTAATGTATTGAAATAGTTAGCCATTCTAGGGCACTCCTTTAAAAATAAGTCCGTAAGGTCGATATCTATCTATCGAATGACTTCATACTAAAACAGACACTCCGTTGCTGAAAGTGATATATTCACAATTAGTTATTGCAATAAATGCAACATGGAAACGATCGCAAAACATGAACATAAAATCTCTACAATTATTTATACATTTATGTAATAGCAAGAGTTTCAGTAAAACCGCTGCTGCTATGCACGTCAGTCCTTCAGCACTTAGTCGTCAGGTACAAAAGCTTGAAGAGGAAACGGGGCAAGAATTGCTTATCAGAGATAACCGCAGTGTTGATCTTACTCCAGCAGGAAAGCATCTATTGCCAGTAGCATTAAGCATCGTTGGAGAGTGGCAGCAATACAATCTTCACCTTAAAGGTGGTGAACAAGAGCTTAAAGGTGAGATTCGCATATTTTGCTCGGTAACGGCTAGCTACAGCCACCTACCAGAGCTCATGACCGAATTTAGATCTATTCATCCATACATTGAATTTAAGCTCTCTACCGGCGATCCGGCTCAATCCATCGACAAGATTTTAAATGATGAAGCAGATATTGCTATCTCAGCGAAGCCCGACATCCTTCCTTCAAGATTAGAGTTCGAAACCATCAGCGATATCCCACTATCAGTGATCATCCCATCCGGTGTGAGTAGTTTTAGTCAGCAACTGCAATCAGATAAACCAAACTGGAATGAAGTGCCTTTTATCATCCCAGAAGCAGGGACTGCGCGAGAACGTGCGAACGCGTGGTTCAAAAAGATGAAGATAAAGCCCAACATTTACGCTCAGGTATCAGGTCATGAAGCAATCGTAAGTATGGTTGCTCTTGGCTGTGGGGTTGGTATCGCGCCAGATGTAGTCATTAACAACAGTCCAGTGAGAGACAAAGTCGACCGATTAAAAATAGAGCCAATCAAACCGTTTGAATTAGGTGTCTGCTGTAAACGATCTCAACTTGAGAACCCATTGATTAGAGCATTCTGGCAGGTAGCCGAAGGAAAATATCTCCCTGACTAGTTAACTTTAGATATGTTGGTTAAGAGAATAATAAAGAGAGCACGTTAGTGCTCTTTTTTGTTTTTCTTAATAGCAGATATGAAAAAGCCCGCTGATTTCTCAGCGGGCTTTTCAATGGTGGTGGAGGGATAGGGATTTGAACCCTAGAACCGCTATTAACGGTTGCCGGTTTTCAAGACCGGTGCTTTCGACCACTCAGCCATCCCTCCAACAAATTGTCATCAATAGATTAGTACACTAATGATGTTGTTACTTGCTATGCAAATAACGATACCTTTTGTCTTCACTTTTTAAAAAGTGAAAATAAATAGGAGCCTGGCGATGTCCTACTCTCACATGG
>NZ_MCUN01000007.1:0-298652 GCF_002873455.1 Vibrio splendidus
ATCAGAACGATTATATTGGGAAAATTCTAAAACCGTGGCCAATTTTAGTTGACCACTACAAACAGCAATTAGACTTTTCAATAAATTCCCACATATACGTAAGAAACTATGGGGAAATCACTTTTGGGCTAGAGGGTACTTTGTAGATACGGTCGGTGTGAATGAAGAAGTCATTCGACGATATGTCCGACACCAAGATAAACAGGACATAGAGTATGAACAACAACTGCAGTTATTGAAGAACGGCTAGCGTGGACGACCCCTTCTAGGGGGTTGTAAAGCAAAACCGCCTTCTAAGAAGGCGGATATTTTTTGTGCTCGATTAATTTCTAACTGCTCATCAAATATCTATACATTTAATTGAATCTCAATGTTTTGACTCCAGCTTAGTTCGTTTTTTGAGTTATTTATGTCGGTATAAAGCACGGCTCGAACCATTGTTTTTAAATTGACTGAACACTCAAGCAAATTGACTCCTATTTTGAATATCTAGGTTTTAAATTCTGTCGTTATAAAATAGAGATTAAAAAATTATCATTAATATTAACATCTTAACTTAATTTTTTGTTTGATCGAAAACTTGGCTTTTCTTTTGCTTTATTGAATATGCAGCTTGTTTACTCGGCACCAAAATAATAGACCAGCACTTGATTCTTCTTAGACGTCTTAAATTGAATCACGTTTATTTGCCATTTGGGGTTCAAGTACTTTTCAAGGAATTCGCTTTAGCGACGATAAAGTAGAGGTTTATTATGAAATACAGACAGGTTATTTCTCTTATCACGGCATCAGCCAGCTTCCCACTCTATGCTACTTCTGTTGATTTAGATTTTTCTAACCACATTGAACCAACAAACCTTAGTACGTGGGCAGGGCCATCTTATGACGGTACGGTTATTCATTTCTTAAATGTAGGGACACATAACGGAAAAACTATAGACGCAAAAGTGAGTAGCGAAGTCTTTGGTGATGCTACGTTTTTGTTCCACACCCCTGATTATAAGGAAGGTCCAGACCAACCTGATGGGGATATAGGTTTTCTTTACCAAACCAATTCTGCTGGCTCTGCAGGTCTTATTTATACTTTTGAATTTTATGATGGTACTGACGGGTTGTCTGGCACATTTTCAGAACCTTATACTGTTCCAGAGTTTGATATGATCGGTTATGACATTGACGGAGAACCTGTTCAATCAGAACAAGTTCGTGTGTTCAAAAGTGAAGGCTTTTTTAGTTATCAAACCGGGTCTGCTGGTTCTAGTCTCACGGCAGAAGAGAGTGCTGATGGGGATTCAGTCTTATTCAGTGGTCCTGGTACTAACTTCGCAGAAACAGACACTTCAGGGGCGGTAAAGTTTACCTTTAAAAATACTTCAATCGTTACACTTCAATTTGAAACAGTGACCACGAGTGGTAGTAGTTTCCCTAACCCAATTTTTTCTGCCTTTGATGGGAACTGGGATCTTTCTGGTTTCACAACCCCAGTCGAAAGTTCAGATGAGTCTGACTTTGGCGATGCACCTGATAGTTACAACACATTACAAGCGAGTAATGGTGCAGAGCATGCAATCTCTTCAACGCTTTATCTAGGTACTAACATCGATGCTGATACTGACGGCCAACCAGGTGCGGCTTCTAATGGCGATGACCTAGACATTGATGGCAACGATGATGACGGTATCGCACTACTGTCCAACCTAGAGATCGGCTTAGACAGTCTAATCAACGTTAACGTAGTGGGCAGTGGTTACCTTCAGGCTTGGGCCGATTGGGATATGAACGGCACATTCGATGACGATGAGCAAATATTGAAAAACCATTCGGTTGTCGATGGTAATCAAGTGCTATCACTCCGCGTTGGAGATGAGGCAACGGTTGGTTCTGTACAAACTCGTTTCCGTTTATCCAGTAGCCCAAATATTCCGAGTGATGGCTACGTTGGTGATGGGGAAGTAGAGGATTACGTGTTCAATGTCACCGACCCTGGCACAACCATCCAACACTCTAATTACTACACTGCAGCTTTTGAAGATAATTGGCCTGAAGTGGGTGACTTCGACTTGAACGATGTCGTGGTTTATTACCGCACAACCATCATCAGTAAAGATGACGCCGTGTTACGAATGGACTTAACAGGAACTATCTTGGCTTATGGCGCTTCTTACGGTAATGGCTTGGCTTGGAAACTGAATGGCTTTGATGAGTCGGATATTGATTTACAAACGGCTAGAGTACAAAAAAATGGTGCAACCCGAGTCGACGTTTCTCCATTCACGGGAGAAGATAAAGCCGTCGCATCACCAGGTGGGGATCTTGTTGTTGTCGCTTCTCTAAACTTGAGAAATGACCTACCGATCAATGCCGAGTGTATGTTCCATCGCACCAATCCTTCGTGTAGTCCGACGTTAGAAGCTGACCAAATGACATTCAGTATTTCTTTGCCGTTTATTTCTGGAAATGAACCGACAGTGAGTTCACTGATGCCGTTGAGTGGTTTTGACCCGTTTATCTTTGGTCCAGGTGAAGGTCAGTACCATGGTGACAGCTTCACTACATCTCCGGGTAAAGATTTAGAAATACACACCGCAGACTTCCCACCAACATCTAGAGGTACGTTAGTGAGTGATTTCTACGGCATCGCGCAAGATGATTCAGACCCATCGAGTGACAAGTATTATCGAACTACACAAAATATGCCTTGGGGAATATTGATTTCATCACCTTGGAACCATCCGTCAGAATACATTGATATTAGTGAGGCGTACCCAGAGTTCGCAGAGTGGGCTACATCAGGTGGTGTTTCAAAACCAACGTGGTACCAAAACCCTAACGCCAACAAAACTTGGTCAACTGAAGACTAATCCGGAGGATTTATGAAAACAATCAAACTAATTCTGAGTGGTGTGACCCTTGTATTTCTTTCGGCTTGTGGCGGAGGTGGTGGTAGTAGCTCTTCATCTCCGAGTTCTGTGCCGACATCGCAGTCTTTGAAGTCGGTTGAACTATCGATACCAGAAGGCTTTGATTTCTCGACAGAGAGGGAAGTTAAAGTGACGGTCGATGTGGTGAGCTCGCAAAGCACCCGAGGATTCATGAGTATCTACACGGAGTTTAATGGAGACGTTGTCGACTACTCTTCACAAGTGTTGAGAAGCCCAATCAATGAAGACATTGAATTTTCTACAACGCTTCTTCTACCTAATCATGTTGAGAAGGTTTGGGTTGAGGTTTGGTATCCGTCGGCAATGGGAAGCGAAGTAAAACGTTCAGTCGATATCAATAATGACCAGGTAGAGGTTATTCTTTAAAGCGAATGTTCTCATGTAATCAGATATTTGCCGCCACTTTTGGCGGCAAAGTTGTTTCTAGCAATGCTAAAATGTAATAACGGTAACTAACTATTGAATGTGGTTGATATTGTCAACTAAGTGTTTTTGATGTATCTTTACCTCAGTGATGACCCTATCTAGCTTAACAGCCCGGTCATACCGCTAAATCTCGCTGTGAGCCTGCCCTAAACTAAGAATACTATGAATAAAAGACAGTTTATTGCCCATTATCTGCACATGAATCGCACCTCGTATTTACTGGCGATTGTGTTCATTTTTCTCGTCAACTGGTTACAAGTAGAGATCCCCCGTTACATCCAATTGGCGATAGATTTGATTGATGACGCTTCTTCAACTGGCCATCAGCAGCTTCAAAGCTATGTTTGGATTGTGGTCGGCATGTCGGTTGCAATGGTTGTAGTGAGAATTCTGTCTCGTATTTATGCGCTCAACCCTGGGCGAATTACAGAGGCTGCGCTCAAAAGTACACTTCTACAAAAGCTGAATCGCTTACCGAGTAGCTTCCATGAACGCTTTGCGTCGGGTCGACTGATCTCAATTATCAATAATGACCTTAGTGGCATTCGACTGCTGTTTGGTGTCGGCTTTCTGCAGTTCTTTAATGCCCTGTTGGCACTGTCATTAACGCCGCTCTACATGTGGCGCATATCGCCAGAGCTTACGATGTATTCGATTATTCCTATCTCAATCGCATTCGTGATTTTCCGTGTGGGTTTCAAACGTATGAAAACGCTGCATTTAGAACATATGAAGCGTCTGCAAAACTTGTCTGCTCAGCTAATGAGTTACCTGTCTGGGATTGACTTGATTAAGAGCCAACAGATGTCACCTTGGGTGAAAGCTGAAACTGAAAAGCTTAATCAGTTATTACTTGAATGCCGCCTTAAAATTACTCGTATTCAAGTCTTCTTTATGCCAGTACTCGATTACGCCAATGACCTGATGAAAATCATCATTCTTGGGCTAGGGGGCTACATGTTAATGAGACAAGAGCTAACCCTAGGTGAGATTACCGCCTTCTTGACTTACTCTGTGCTGTTGGCAATGCCATTGATGCAATTAGGTAGAATCGCAACGATTTATCAGCGTGGCATGGTTGGTATTCAAAGTGTGCAAACTATTCTCAATGCGAAAGTACCAAAGCTTGATGAAGATAAGCTCACTGAGTTAGACGTTGAATCGCTGAAGGGAAAAACGTTCTCTATTCGCAACCTCAGCTTCAGCTATTCAGGTGAAGAACGTCTGATTCTCGATGACATCAGCTTTGACATTCCAGCAGGTAAGAAAGTAGGTGTGCTAGGCGGAATCGGAGCGGGTAAAACAACATTAGTGAACTGCTTGAACCACCACTTGGATGTTCCTGAAGGTTCTGTTTTCCTTGGCGAAAAGGATGTCACTAGCTTCTCACGCAGTGACTTGCGCCGTTATGTAAAAACCGTGACTCAAGACCCTTACCTGTTTTCTGCAACCGTTGAAGACAATATCCGCTTTGGTAGCTTAAATGTTGATTTGGCAAAGAGTCAGGTTGATGAAGTGCTGGAGCTCAGTCAGTTGGCTAGTGATGTCACACGTTTTGAGCATGGCGATCAAACCTTAGTCGGTGAGAAAGGGATCATGTTGTCAGGAGGCCAGAAGCAACGCTTGAGTATTGCGCGTGCTTTATTGCAACCCACCGATCTGATCATCATGGATAACGTTCTATCGGCTGTCGATTATGAAACGGAACGAAAAATTTTAGAGGGCCTATTTAAGCGCCTAGAAAATCAATCAGTTCTTGTGGTTTCGCACCGTGTTAATGCCCTTGAATATATGGATGAAATTATCGTGTTGAACGAAGGTCAGGTGATTGCGAAGGGCGACCACGTGACGTTATTGAAAACGTGTGAGTACTATTACGGTACATGGCAGTTACAGCAGGATGAAACGGAGGCAGCAGCATGTTAAAAGGTGTTGATCTCAAGTACCTCAAGCACTTTTTTAAGTTTGCTAAGAAATACAAACGTTCTGCGATTCTGGGCATTGCTATGCTTCCGCTCTCTGTCATTACAAGTTTATTGTTTCCTTGGCTGATCATTCAAGTGATCGATGTACACCTGAGCCATGGGGATATGGATGGATTGCTCGAATACGTCTTCTATCTAGTCGCAGTACTGGTGGTGAGTTATGTGGTGGATACCACCTATTCATATAACCTACGTAAAACGGGTCAATACACGATAACTGACATGCGTTCAGTGTTGTTTGCTCGCGTACTTAAACTGCCACGCAGCTATTTTGATAACACACCGATTGGAGTAACACTTTCACGCCTAACGAGTGACTTAGAAACCATCGGTGAGACATTTGTTCAGTCAGTTGTTGGGCTTGTTAAAGACAGCATTAATACCATTGCTCTGCTGGTGATGATGTTCTTCATTGACTGGCAGTTAACGATGATTGTGTTGATTATCATGCCACCAGTGATGTACTTGACGGTATACGTGAGAAACCGACTTCGTGCCTTGTATAAGGTTACCCGCTCTTCGTTGGCTCGCGGAATTGGTTTTTTACAAGAAGTCTTATTTGGCATGAAAACGGTTCAGATGTATCGAGCGGAAGAGCAAGTCGAACAACGCTATCAAGGTTATACCGATGAGTTTCTGAGAGCCCAGAAGAAGATCAATAAATACGATGCGATTTTGTTCTCGTTTATCTCTGGCATTACCTCTATTACTATCGCAATCATGATCTGGTATGGCTCAGAGCAAGTGATAGAAGGGGCTCTCACCTTGGGTGTGTTGATCGCCTTCATCAACACCTTAGAAAAAGTATTTGTCCCGATCCGTGATTTTACCTCGCAGATTGCTTCGATTCAGAGTTCATTCGCAGCGTTTGATCATATTGAAGAACTGTTTGTTGAGCCGACAGAAGAGGAAGGCCGCAACCTGCTGCCATCTCATAAGGTTGATAAACAACTCGAACATTTTGTGAGCCTTGAATTTAAGAGCGTGAGTTTCCGTTACAAAGACGACTCTCCCTACGTTCTAAAGAATGTCTCGTTTGTTCTGGAGAAAGGGCATCAAATCGCGCTTGTGGGTTCGACCGGATCTGGCAAGTCGACGATTCTGCGTTTGATCTCTAAAACCTACCAAGACTATGAAGGCAGCATTCTGTTGAATGGAATAGAGCTGTCGCAGATCTCTAGTGAAGACTCTGCTCATTTGTTCTCAATGATGATGCAAGACGTGCACTTATTTGAAGAGACAATTCAGTTCAATATCGCGCTGGGTAAAACGCATCTATCTAGAGCTGAGGTTGAGCAGGCTGCGCGCTATGTTTATGCCGATAAGTTTATTGAACATTTGCCACAAGGTTATGACTTCCACTTGGAAAAGAACGGCTCCAACTTGTCTGTAGGGCAAACGCAGCTTATTTCGTTCGCACGAGCGGTTGCACAGGGTGGTCAATTGATGATGCTTGATGAGGCGACCAGTTCGGTAGATTCAATCACCGAAGACCTCATCCAAAAAGCGATGCAGCGTCTGTTTAAGGAAAAAACCGTGATTGCGATTGCACACCGTTTGAGTACCGTTCGTCACTCGGATACGATTCTGGTATTGGAACAGGGTGAAATTGTTGAGCAAGGTAATCATCAACAGCTAGTCGCACACAATGGAATTTACGCAGGGTTATTGAAGGAATCGATTGTCGAAACGAGCGATTCTCATGTTACGGTAGCTTGATTGCCTCAAATCAGGCTGTTGCTTTCGATGAGACAAATGGGTCTTGTCTATGCTTCACCAGTTTCTATTGTTTTCTAATATTCCCAATAGGTTAGGGAAATTAAACATATTTTTCGATTATTAATATGTTATGATCTCCCTACTACTAAAGGGGGTGTCTTCGGGCATCGGGATGTATGCGAGCAAAACGTAAGTGCTTGTGTCAGTCACTCTCTGGCGAATATGGAATCGAAAATGTTGTTGGAAGAAGTTGTAGAAATTATCGAATTAACCGACTCAGACCATTTATCTCAAGCAATGGAACTGTTTAACGAGCATGGTTTTGTTGATGCTGAGTCTTTACCTTTTATGAATGTTGTTTTTGAAACAGCACCGGATCACCTTGCGAAGAAGTTGTCGCAGATTGGTTTTAAAGGTTTAGTGCAAGTTGAAAAGAATGAAGATGCATCAGGCTTCACCATTATTGATGCTGACCGTGTTCTGCTAAAAGACTCTGCTTAGCTGTAAGACTTTGCTTAAGTACAAGACTCTGCTTAACTGTAAGATTCTTCTTAATTACAAGAATAAGATTCAGCTTAATGAAAAGACTCTATCCAGTTCAGTAACACCCGTTATGATTATTTGAGGTTAACACAGTGACAACAGCAACCGTTTCATCAACAGAGCAACACATTTCCAATGAACATGCGCTTTTAGGCGCATCGTTATTAGCGTCTCAAAAAGTTGAGTTGGCTCTGTTCAGTGTTATCTCTAAATTAGCTAAAGCACTGCCAAAGGAACAGCAGCAGCCACTAGGCTTGGATTTGGATACCTTTTTAAGGGAAAAGCCAAGTGAGCAAGGCTCTACGCTGAGCCTATACGAACAGACGTTTGGTGAGCTACTTCCTTTGAAGACAAATGAACTCAACGATTTTATTTACCACAGAAACTTGGTAACTCGTGGTTTTTGGCGAGTGACAGGGGCTGATGTTAAAGGCGGTGAGAAGCTTGCGAACCCAGAATTATATTTAAAAGAGTTCTTGGCCAAGTGTGAATACTGGCAAGTGATGCTTGATACTCAAACCAAATAATCGAATTGAAATAGGAAAGCCATAGCGTACATGCTATGGCTTTTTTGTTTATGTAAACCGCGCTGAATTTTTTAAAGTAGATGATTATCTTTAATGCAGGTGATTGCCTCTAATACTCAGCACATCACTCCTATTACCTTAAGTCTCCCCCCAAAACTTAAAGCATCATCTTCAATACATAGTTCTTAGAGACATAATGATGTTTAAGCGCGGCGCTAATGTGCAAAACAATTAAACAAGCTAGGGCAACACAACTGGCACGATGTAAATAGAAAAAGAAGTTATTGATTGCAGGCTCAGTAATTAGATTATTGACGGTCTCTAGCCAAAATAGAGAGTAAGGTTCCTTTAGCATCAAATAACCGGTGCTGAAAACCATGAACATCACTAAATACATCAAGGAGTGAGCAAGTTTCGCAACGCACTTTTGCCCTTCAGGTACAGATTGTGGCATTGTTGGCGATGAACGAAAGTGGCTCCAGATATAACGAATCACGAGCAGTGGTGTAGCAACTGTCGCCAATGACATATTGAGCACCGACAAAATAGAAAACAGCTCTGGATGATTGGTGACATAATGCATCACATACCCTGCGAGTGTTGCATAGATGATGACTGAAGCCATGATCCAGTGCAGCACACGGCTCATTAAATCGTATCTTGGATTATTCAAACTAACCTCGCTCTCAACATTATTAATATAGGACTCAATGGGATGCTATAAATCACTTGTTGGTATATTCGCATCGCGAATTAATTATATAGAACAGTATTACGCGGTATTTCTACAATTTAGAAATTAATGATGTTGCTTCAGGTGTTTTATAATAATCAATGATGTTTTAGAGTGTTAGTTCCAATAAGGGTAAGGCAAAATTGCCGACTTTCTAGCTTGTCTTGCGATTAAGAGATACAGTTAACAAAGATGAAATATATAAGGAATGTATAAATGCTTCGAATCCTATTGATTGCATTGTTCTCGCTGGTCACGTCCATGAGCTTTGCAAGCGAGGAGGTTAAATACTCAGAGAAAGAGTATATAGACCGACCATTGATGGAACGCTACATCTTAGATGAGTTGAAGCAGTTGCGAATGGAACAGCAAGACCTAGAAAGACGCTTGACCATTCAGATGACCGATCGTGAGCTTACAGTCGCCGATAAGTCCCTTAACTATGCCAATGTCACAGTAACGTATTTCTTCTACATAATTGCGGGTGTCGCTTCCCTCATTGCATTGGTTGGCTGGCAATCACTGAAAGATCTCAAACATACCACCAAAGAAATGGCCGACCAGCGACTCAATTCGATTGCTCAAGACTACGAGAAGAAATTTAACGTTCTTGAAAGGGATCTTAAACGTAAGACTAGAATCATTTCAGAGAACAACCGAGAAATCGAAATCATCAATGAGATTCACAATTTATGGCTCAGAGCGCAAAATGCTCAAACCGCCGAGCAGAAGATTGAAATTTACGATGAGATATTGAAAGTTCGTCCGGGTGATTTAGAAGCGTTGACCTATAAAGCGGACGCTGCGATGGACATGCAGGAATACCACTGGGCAATGAGCCTATGTAACCGCGTGTTGGAAGTGGATGATCAAAATGCCCATGCCTTATATCAACGTGCTTGTTCGTATGCAAGATTAGGAGCAGAAGGCCAGGCTATCGATGACTTAGAGCGTTCTATTGAAGCTAGTGGTTCAATGCGAGAGTTGTTGGCTGATGAACCTGATTTTGAGATGCTGCGCGGCTTAGATCGTTTTGAAGCGCTGTGTGAAGAGTAATATCACATGAGATGGTGGGTTTCACACGCCCACCATATTTTGGCAACGTTTACGGAACGGTTTCTTACATTTCGTTTATTTTCTTGAATTAATTGTTATGTTATAACACTTGGCAAGTTCCTTGTTTTAACCGCTAAGTATTTTATGAAGTTCCTCCGTATTGGCCTGATCATTATTGCTATCAGTGCATTTTCGCTTTCCGTTTTGCTCCATTTTCAAACCGAAACACCAGAAGAAATATCAATTCAAGTCACCCCTTATGAAGGTTCTCTAACTCATCAAGAGGGAATATCAAACTCGAATACAGATTCAGAAGTAAGCTCAAGAACGTTGGTAAAAGTTCATTACTTCGTGAAGGTTGGAGATACGCTTAGCAACATATTTTCGTCATGGAAACTGCCTTATGGGACAGTTCAAAAAGTGATGGAAGCGGATCTTGAGTCTTTGAAACTCGATACAATAAAGCCTGGTGATCATCTTGAGTTGCTTTTAGATGGTGATTCGAAAGATTTAGTGAAACTGATTTATCACGAGAGTTTGGTTGAACAAGCTATCTATGCAGAAAATGACGATGGCAGTTTTAGTTATCAATTTGTGGAGATGCCAAGTGAATGGAAAGAAAAGCTTTACTCTGGCACTGTGCAAGGCAGTTTTTCAGCATCCGCTTATAAATCGGGTTTAACGACAGCGCAGATCGCCAATATCACTAGAACGTTAAGAGACAAGATTAACTTCTCAAAGCAGTTAAGAGCGGGCGATGAGTTTAATGTGTTGGTCAATGAGCAATACACAGGCGACCATCTAACAGGAAAAACTGAGGTCCAAGGCATATCGATTACGTTACGAGGTAAGGAAGTGGCCGCGTTTCTTGCTCCAGATGGACGCTTCTACGACAGAGAGGGTAACAGCCTTGAGCAAGCTTTCAATCGCTATCCAATAGACAAACAATTCCGAAGAATTACTTCGCCATTTAACCCGTACCGCAAGCACCCAGTGACCGGACGTATATCTCCGCATAATGGTACTGACTTCGCAACACCGGTAGGCTCACCTGTTTATTCAACCGGTGATGGTCGAGTTATTGCTATTCGTAACCACCCGTATGCGGGGAAGTACATAGTGATTGAACATAACAGTGTTTACAAAACTCGCTATCTGCATTTGAGCCGATTCTTGGTTAAGAAGGGGCAACAGGTTAAGCGTGGGCAGAAAATTGCGTTGTCTGGCACGACTGGCCGCGTAACCGGTCCGCACTTGCATTTTGAAGTACTGGTGCGTGGAAGAGCTGTGGATTCGATGAAAGCGAATTTACCTTTAGCGAGTTCTATCTTACCTGAAAATAAAGGTGCATTCTTGGCGAGAGTTTCGTCGTTTGATGACATGCTCTCTGAGCAAAAGGTTGCGCGAGTTAAATCAAGCTAAGTGTCAGCTCATAACCGTTCTAATCCTCTGGTTATCAATCATCAAAGGGTTGGAACGAGTTGTCATTAAGCTGCCGATTGCTCAATAGCCGAATAGAATAAGTGCCAACGTATTATCTGCTTACGTGTTTACGTGCCTAAATTCCCAAGTGCTCATGTGTTGAGGTCTTAAGTGAATAAGTGAATAAGTGAATAAGTGACTGAGCGATTAAGCGACGACAACCGCTGTGCCACTTGCAGACACCATTAGCATGCCGTTACCTGTCCCCAAAACCTCATAATCAATATCGACACCAACCACTGCGTTGGCACCTGCTTCAATCGCTTTCTGTTCTAGTTCTTTGAATGCGTAGTTACGGGCTTTTTCCAATTCTTTCTCGTAGGTGCCAGAACGTCCACCAACAAAATCACGAATTCCTGAAAACATATCTTTGAAAACGTTCACCCCTAGAATGGCTTCTCCGGCGATAACTCCTTTGTAATCAACAATGCGTTTGCCTTCAACAGATTGAGTGGTGGTAATAATCATAATGGCCTCTTGTAAGTTAGCTGAGTTGTCGTTAGCTGAGATTTTTATCAGCGATATTGCCTTTCGCGATATTGTTAGATGGTGTTGTCTTGTTCTTGAATATCATCGCTCAGTATTGTCTCTGCGCGTGTGAATTCTTGTTGCAACCATGTTCTCAGTTTTAGCACACTTTCTTGTTTTAATTTGTTTTTTGGGCAAACAAAGTAGAAATCTTGGTGTGGGTTCGCAACAGGTTTACTCAGTTCGACGAGCATCCCATGGCTGATGTCATCTTTTACAAACAAGCGATGTGTAACCAATACGCCTAATGAACGAATCGCAGCTTGCACGGCTTGAATGGAGACATCGAACGTCAAGTTACTGTGGAAAGTCGGCATTGGTATTTGGTAATGATCGCACCACACCTGCCAGTCGTGCTGTCGCCTCGGATTAAAGACACCAATGGTTGGGTTTTGTTTCACAAGTTGTTCAACGTTCAACCCTATTTGGTTTTTCAATAGCGCAGGGCTGCACACCAATACTAGATCATCGTCGCCGAGCTTTTCGCTGTAATATCGGTCCCACTCGCTAGGTTTGCCGTGCACGATCGCGATGTCCACACCTTCTTGTTCTATATCGAAAGTGCCCGTTAGCGTGGAAATACGAATATCAAGAGAAGGAGCAAAGCTTTGGAATTCCGAAACTCGTGGGATCCACCAGTGCATGGCGAGAGAGTTGACCATGTTGAGAGTGATGCGGTGATCGTTAGGTGTTCTGGCGAACTCTTCGGTAGCCTCTATCACTTGTTCTAGTGCTGGAGCGATCTTTCGATAATATCGTTTACCTGCGGCATTAAGAACAACGCGACGACCTACTCGCTGAAATAGCGGTTTATTAACCAGTTGTTCTAATGATTTGATGGCTTGGCTTATTGCAGAATGACTGACATACAACACTCGAGCAGCGTCGGTCATGCTGCCAGTTTCAGCAACAGCAATAAAAGCATAAACGGATTTAAGCGGAACGAGTTTTTTCATTGGTAAGTTTTCCTTACAGTTGCAGTTAATATTACTCGTTATTTTTCATCACGTCACGCCTCTAAAATAGGTGTCATAGGAGGTGATAATTATGTCTGATATTACCAAGGCGACGACTTTCATGTTGTTGTCGACGTTCAGTTTGTCTTTAAGCGGTTTAATGGCTAAGTACCTATCTGAAGTGATGCCCACTTCGTTACTCAGTCTTGTGCGTTTTTTGTTTCCTAGTCTGCTTTTATTTCTTTTTCTGACCTTTTACAAAATCAGCAAGCCGACACGAGAAATGTGGAAACCTTTGGTGATGCGAGCGATCTTTATGGTGGCGTGTCAGTGGTGTTTCCTTACTTCACTGCAAACCTTAACGCTTGTTGAAGGTGTGGTGTTATTCAGTACGGGCCCGCTGTTTATTCCTTTGTTAGAAAAATTAATCTTTGGTACTAAGATTCATACAACGACCATCGCCTGTTTGGCGATTACCTTTGTCGGCGTAGTGATGATGGCAGGAGATTGGTCGCAGTTTGAATTCGGCTCAGATTTCTTTAGGCCAGCGTTGTTGTTAGGGTTATTGGCGGGGATGTTTAATTCGGGATCTCAAGTGAGTTTGTATCGAGCCTCTAAGACGAGCCTGACACCGGCAGAGCTAAACGCATGGACGTTTTTAATTGCAGCCATACTCGTGATCCCTATGGTCGTGTTTACTTCGGCCTCTGCTGTACCAGATGTACTTGACGGGGGGAGTGTGTATGGAGCTTTAACGACTTTGCTGTCTATTGATGGTTTAAGTTGGATTGGGTTTGGTGCTTTTGGACTCGCACTGTTTACCATCAATACTCAAATCTTTCGCTCCAAGGCTTATAAGCTTGCAGACAGCGGTTCTCAGTTGGCACCATTGATTTTTACTAACATGCTGTTTAGCGTGCTTTGGCAGGGCTTATTCTTTAATGATGTATTTTCTACCCAGCAGCTAATTGGTATCAATTTGATTGTTGTGGCGAGCATAATCAATACGCTACTAACTAAAAGACACAACAAAGCAAAAGCCAAGCAGGTATTACTAGCACAACAGAAATTACGCGCTGAAATGAAGCCGAGAGATTCTGTGGTGTTGGGTTCAGTCGCTAAAAGCTAGACGCTAAATTAACGGTTCGCTTTTAGCTGATAAACTAAAACAATGAACGTATGTGCTCTTTAACTCGATTAATGTGTATATCTTGGTCAATTTCGCATCTCTGATTAGGTTCAAGGAATTGCTCTGCGTACTTGTCATAGATTTTGTTTTCTAAGAACAGAAGATACAGCTTGGGATCGATGTGACCACTGGTGGCCATATCCGTCATGATGTTGAGTGATTCACTTAGGAGTTTGCCTTTCTTGTACGGACGGTCACTGGAAGTGAGGGCCTCAAATACATCGGCAATTGCCATCGCTCTCGAAGGTAGAGGCAATTGGTCTTCGTTTAGGCCTCTTGGGTAACCCTTACCATCGATACGCTCGTGATGACCGCTGGCAATGTCTGGAATGTTCTTGAGATAGGACGGATAAGGCAGCTTGTTGAGCATGGTGAAGGTTTGAATAATATGATCGTTGATCATAAAGCGCTCTTCATCGTTTAATGTACCACGACGTACTTTCAAATTGTGCAGTTCACCTTGGTTGTATTTGACTTCACCGGGCTTAAGCACAAAGGCTTCTTGCCATACATCAGCAGGGTTAAAGCCATTATCCCATGGTATTTTATGTTCTGGTTTGTCAGCAAGTAACGGCTCCATCACAGGCAGCACTTGGTCTTTGATTTTTGACTTAGTTTCATCTTTCTCAGTTTGATCTTGTTGCGTGTTAAATCTCTCCTTTTCAGACCAAGATAACCCTAGTTGGTCGTCCAAAGTACGCTTCCATTGGCGTTGTGCTATTTGGTCTAAGCGTTCTAGTTGCTCATCCGTCATCGACTCACCGCCGAGATTGCATTCAGCAATAAAGGCAAATTCTTCATCTAGTTCTGATAGGCTTTGTTCGAGGATCTTAAGCTGATCCTCTTGAAGCGCACCATTCGCTATGGCTTTCCAGCAATCGGTTTCAGCTTGTTGTTTTAACAGTTCGAAACGCATTCGCACTTCGTGGATTCGATCGTAAATTGTTTCGAGTTTTGTTGCTTTGTCTACGACATACTCAGGCGTGGTCACCTTGCCGCAGTCATGAAGCCAAGCTGCGAGCATCAACTCTTCCCACTGTTTACTGTCCAATGAGAATTGCGGGTAATAGCGGTTATCATCAATGGTTGCTTGAGTTAGCCATTTGGTGAGTTCAGGAACTCTCTGGCAATGCCCGCCCGTGTAGGGTGATTTGGTATCAATTGCTGACGCAATCAACTCGATAAAGGCGTTCAGCATGTCTTTCTGTTGCTGCATTTGGTCGATATTATCTTTGGCGATTTCGGCAAAACTGAGCAGCTCCCTTAAAAAGGCATGCTTGTCGGCTTGCATCTTGGAAATCGGTCTTTCATAACCAATGGCGACAATACCCACCAACAGCTTTTCTCGGTTTAATAATGGAAACAAGTACAGATCTGAATTGAAGATCGAATCTTGGTAATAGTTCAGAACGTTATCTTCTCGGTTTAAGTGGATGGTTTCTCCAGATTTAAGCTGGCACAGCAACCAAGGAGTGTGTTTGATGAAGTCATTGATGTCGGCCTTAAAGGGAAGAATGGCAAGGTTAGCGGCCGTATCAAATACATCTTTTTCTTTTGATTGAGTGAAGAGAACGATGGTCTCTGCTTTGGTAATCAAATAGCTTTGATGAGCAATATTTTTGGCTAAGATCGAAAACTCCTGATTACCCGCCGTGTCTCGAAGTAGTGTTATAAGATCATGAAGCGTGTGTTCCATCAACTCAATGGAGTGGGCGAGGTTAGCCACTTCTTGAATCATGCTTTTGGGGTAATGAGTTCGCCTAAAGTCAAATCGTGCGATGTTGTCGGTGAGTTGCATCAGAGTATTGAGCGGCTGAGACAGTCGATTAGCGACAAACCATACGATAGCGAAGCAGATGAACAACATCCCAATCGCGACGGCGACTTGCTTGTCACGCATCGAGATAAGATCAGACAGCAGCTCATTATGCGGCGTTGCCTCTGCTAAATATAAAGTGACATTTTGAGTGAGCTCAACAGGCGTTAGTGTTAATGCCCAAGTGTTTAGGTTGTACTCAACGTTTTTTAGGTTGAGGTTTAATTTCTCCTCGTCGGAGATAAGTGGTGCTATGACGGATGCTTTTAATGCTTCCATCTGTTCACGTTTGGGCACATTAAAGAAGCTTTGGTCTTGTTCACTACCAGAGAGTTTCCCCGTCGTTTGGTTATTCGTTTTCTCAGTTTTACTTGTGTCGTTACGCTGGGAGGTAAGCTTGGGAATCGATAGATCAAGTTGATGTTGGCCTAGAAGGTTAAAATGTTGGTCGAATAGGGCAAGTCGTGTTTGTGGGGAGTAAGCCAATTCACTGATCTGGGAAGAAAGAGACTTCAATGTAAAGTCGGCACCAACGACATGCTTGCCATCCAAAGAACGTCTAGAAAGCGTGATGCCATTGGTTTGCAGGAAATAGAACAGATAAGGCTCAGAGAGTTGTATTGAGCCGTCAGGCTTTGCGTTACGGAACCAAGGTCGAGTGGTGGGGTTAAACTTACTCTCGACTTGCCTGGTACTGATCACTTGATGTGCGCCATCGAGAAAGGTAATAAAGTTTTCACCATCTAGGTTGGTGCTGCTGACCATCATTGTCGCTTTGGCGGGGGCGTTGTTGTCGGATCTCTGCTTAATGGAACTCAGAGGACGAAAGATCCTGAAGTCACCCTCTTCAGATCCATAGAACAGAGCAACCAAATTGGTATTTTGTTTGAAGATGATATCGACCGAAGCGAGCCAAGAATCTTTTTCGACGGAGGAGGTTTGATGAGCAACAAACGGGCTCACCGCCATCACGTTTAAGGTTGTGATGACTGGGGCAATAGCTTGTTTAAATGCCGACTCCAACTTGTCGCGATGTTCATTGCTGACTTCGCGTACCGTCCCTAACAACAATTCTTGCGAATGGCGGTAGCTTATTGAGATAAGTACGGCACCAACAAGTGTTGTCAAAATTAGGAAAAGGCTAGTGATGTGGATACTCAGCGGATATCGTCTTCGTCTCATCAAATACTCCAGCTTATTAACTGGTATAAGTATTGACGAACTTGGGTAGGTTGCAAAAAATTGGTGTAATTAAGGCGTTGGTATGACTAAGCCGTGCTTACGATGATTAAGTTAAATGATAATAAAGCCTATCTTTAAGAGCTAATCGTCACTTGTGGCTGATAGGGTTGTTCCAAAATGTTGGACAGGTTCTATGCGGGCAAGACATCTCTAATGTTTTTAATATTCCTGACTCGAAAACCGAGCATTCCGGACGTTTTATTAACCTATCGTTATTATGTTAATATTATCAGTTATTTTGCACATCTATAAAATATCTAGGTGCTGTATTGTGTTGAGCCTAGAAGGAACAGTAATGACGTTCGAGGCATGTATTCTCAATGTAGGAATATACTCAATTTTCCCATTGTATTTTGCTACGTTAAAAAACCGTGTGCGTATAGCAGCATTTTATAATTATCTTAGTATCGTACTTTTAGTGGGAGGGCTTGCTGGTGCGGTTTATTCCTTTCCCTTATCTGAAGCTTTAAGCATTTCAGGCGGAAATATTGCTTATGGTGCATTTATGATGAGCACTATAATGCTCATTATTATTGAGCGAGATTTTAGCACTTTTAAGCACATGTTTCGGTTAGTAGTGGGTGTGGATTTGATTGCCTTTGTTGGTTTTAACTTCATGGCTTGGTTGCTGGAATCGGAATATGTGTTGAACCCTTTTGCAATCCCTTTCAGCATCTTTGACGTATCATTGAAAATTCTTGTTCTTGGAGGGATCTTGATTCTCCTCGAAATATTGTTATTGATGTTTATATTTACACAAGTGAGTAAGTTCCTTTCCAACCTACCAGCGTTGGCATTCATCTATACGTTAGCATTTGTTTTTATCCTTTGTTTGGATGGAGCACTGTTTCCTCTTTTAGCTTTTGGTCTAAGCCCGCAGATCGTTCCTATCATATTCGGAAATATACTGGGTAAGTTGTTGATTGCGGTGTGCTATAGCGTTCCGATGTTGATCTTCTATTTTCTGTTTAGGGGCGATTTTGCCAAGTTTGTTAGTTCGCCACTATCCATCAAGGATTTGACTAAAGCTCCTCGAAAAGAATTGCTGGCAACATTGTATCAATATGAGCTGCGTGATGAGCAGCTGCAGAGAGAAAAACAAGACCTCACAAAGATAGCACTTTTTGATGAGCTAACCTCTCTTCCTAATAGACGTAAATTTAATCAAACGTTTGAGTTTGAATGGGCTAGATGTGAACGCGAAGGGCAAACTTTAACCTTAGTGATCGGTGATATTGATTTTTTTAAGCAATATAATGATGCATATGGCCACCATCAAGGAGATGTTTGCCTTAAACAAGTCGCAAAGTTATGGAAGCAGATTTTTAATCGTCCGTCAGACCTTGCTGCTCGCATAGGAGGCGAGGAATTTGCCATTATATTGCCAAGCACATCGATAGAGCAAAGCAGAGATCGCCTTAATTCATTCTTAACGGTTTTGCACAGTCAACCGATTCCTCATCGTTCCTCACCCATTGCTTCTCATGTAACGATGAGTCTAGGTGTAGCGGAATGCGTTCCGACGAAAAGCACATCGCCAAATGATCTTTTTATGCTTGCTGATAAGCGCCTTTACCAAGCAAAGAATAACGGAAGAAATAAGGTTATTGTCGATTGAATTAATTTTAACAATACTGAATGATGGTCAGCATATAATTTCAAACCACCCAGCATCACATTAAGCAGGTGTATGTTGGCCATTTTTTGAAGAAGCTGTATCCGTTCAACCTAACTTAAAATTGATTGACTAGAACAAGCGAAGAGAGCATTGATTCATGGAACTAAAAGTAGATACCCATACCCACACATACGCTAGTGGTCATGCTTACAGCACGCTGATCGAAAACGCTAAGTCGGCAAAGCAAAATGGTTTAGCTATGTTTTGTACCACCGACCATTCAGAGTCTATGCCGGGCGCTCCACACTATTGGTTTTTCAGTAACCAGCGTGTGCTTCCTCGTTTTATCGAAGAAGTTGCCATTATCCGTGGTGTAGAGTCGAACATCATGAACACACAGGGTGAAATCGATATCCACCCAAGCGTGGACAAGAACCTCGATTGGGTGATTGCCAGTTTTCACGAGCCAGTATTTCGCCCTTCGGATGTTGCTACCCATACAGAAGCACTCCTGAATGTGATTAAAGGCGGCCGAATTGATGCACTTGGTCATTTAGGAAACCCTAATTTTGATTTCGATTTTGAAGCTGTGATTCAATGTGCGGCAGAACATAACGTTGCGATCGAAATTAATAACACCACACTCAAAGGCAATAGCCGAGTTGGTAGCGTCGATCGTTGCTATGAAATAGCGAGAATAGCGAAAGCCAAAGGTGCATTTATTACCACAGGAAGTGACGCACATTTTTGCGTCGATGTCGGTGGATTAGCTCTTGTGTCTTCACTACTCGATAAAGTAGGTGTGAATTCGAGTAAAGTGATCACTCATTCGCCACAGCAATTTTTGGCATTTTTAGCATTGCGTGGCCGCCAATCGATTGCCGAGTTTTCGGTATTTGAGTGATGGAACACCCGTTACTTGTTACTTTTTAGAAATTGGTTAGCTAGCTAGTTTGCATTTCGACACAATCAATTTTTGTGCCCGACGGATTTTTGTATACACTAGCCGAAAACAATAAAGTCGAAGTGCCACAATAACGATGGTGCTATCTTCAAAGTCATCGCTTCACCTGGAGAAACAATGAAAACTCGCTCAATCCTTTTATCTGGCTTAATCGCTGCTTCGCTATTGTCTGGCAACGCTTTTGCTAATGTTGACCTTAAGAAAAACATGCAAGAAATGAAGCTTGCATTTAAACAAGCGGCAGAAGCTCAAAACATTGAAGAGATGCAAAAGCCTATCGTACGTATCGACACGTTAGTTGCTGAGCTCAAAACGGGTGTTTACCCAATTGAGAAAGAACAACACTTCATGGAAGGTTTCAAAAAGATCAGTGCATCGATTGATAGCATTGAGAAGAAGCTAGACCAAGGTGAATTTGAATCTGCACAGCAAGAGCTTCGTACTATCGATGGCCTTCGTGAAGAGTATCACGAGAAACGTAATCCAAGTATTTGGAGCAAGATCTTCGGTTAAATTGCTAATCAATTTAGTTAGCTTGCTAGATACGTATTAAAGAGATACGTATCAAAGAGCAAAACCTTGAGATTTGATTTCTAAAACGTCGCCTTACACTATTCTTTTTAAGAGGGTGTAAGGCGGCGTTTTTTATTGTCTTTTTTCTAAACAGTTTACTGCTATTTTCTAGACATGTTACTGCTAATAGGTGCGTAACATTCTTTTGGCTCTTTCGTTGTAACCAGTTTTTAACGAAAAAGAGTGTGCGTTAGCTTCAATTTTTTAACCTGATGTTAATCTTTACGTTTACCTATATAACAAGTGCCTCATAATAAGGGAAATTTATAAAGATTAGGAATAATGCGCCGAACTTCGTTCAACTTCTCCATGTTACTTGCTACAGCATTAAGCTGGGCGCTAGTAACGTTAATGCCTGTTATCAATGCTCATGGTAATAGTGCGGGAGTGTGGGCGTCGTTATGTACGGTTAACGGCTTTGAACTGGTTCAAATTGAAGAAGGTGAACCCAATACCCACAAAGGTAAGCCGTGTCCCTTCAGCCATTTTTCCACGTTTCACCAAGATGAACTTCCAACTACACTACTGACAACTCGACTGAGTTCTATTGTCTCAGACAGCTACGCTTTTTTGGCTCTAAGCGAACGCTATACGAGGCAAGCCCCGCGTGGCCCTCCCTTTGATATTGCTTAAACCTAACCCACTAAAATAATTAAAAAATAAAGTATTAAGTAAAGTTAAACATGCTCAGATTACTTTCTGATTTTTCAGAAGGTATGTTTGCGTGTGTCAAAGGAAATAATAATGTTGAGAAATGAATCTCAAGATACTGCGAAAGCACAAGCTAATTCGCAGTCTAAAAGCAGTGCAACAACCGGTTCGGAAACCAATATAAAAAGCAAAGACCGCAATAAAACTCTTTACTTCCTCACTTGGCGCTGGCACTTCTATGCTGGGCTATTCGTTATCCCATTTATGTTGATGTTGAGTATTACTGGTTTGGTGATGCTGTTTGACGATGAAATCGAACTTGCTTTCCATCAAGATGCGATTGAAATTGCGGTATCGGGCGAACCGATCAAGGTGTCACAACAATTAGTGGCCGTACAAAATCAATACCCACAAGGTACGGTGACACAGTTTGTACCTAGTAAAACGCCGGATCTGGCTAACCGTTTTTCGGTAGCACTTGAAGATGGAGCGTCTATTTTTGCAACCGTGAATCAATATACAGGCGAAGTGGTCGGAGAAATTCCACGAACTGACAGCCTTTACCAACTGGCGAATGACATTCATGGCACCTTGTTAATCGGTGATTGGGGCGACTATCTGATTGAGGTTGCGATAAGTTTATCCATTCTATTGTTAGTAAGTGGTATTTACTTATGGCTACCAAGAGATAACGCAAGCCGTGCCGGTTTTCTTAAGCTGAGAGTCTCATCTGGGCCACGCGTTCTCATGCGTGATTTACATGCGAACATCGGTGGCACGCTATCGCTTGTTTTGTTGTTGTTTATCTTGTCTGGCTTGGCATGGACGGGGTTTTGGGGCGGTAAACTTGTTCAAGCGTGGAGCACTTTCCCTGCTCAAATGTGGGACGATATTCCTTTGTCGGATAAGACACACGCTTCCCTCAACCATGGCTCAGAAGAAGAGCTTCCTTGGAACCTAGAGCAAACTCCACTGCCTTTGTCTCAAGATAAGCCAGCAGAACATGTCCACCAAGTAGAAGAAGCGTCTGAAGCTCATGATCATTCTAAGATGGGTGAAGACCACTCTCAGCATGTGTTGTTAGCTAGTAGCTTCGAGATTGATGACGTTATTGAAAAGGCACACTTACTTGGCTTTACACAGTACAAGGTGAATTTCCCGCGTTCAGAAACGGGTGTTTACACCGTGACAGCTAATACCATGGGGGGCGATATCATAGACCCAACTCAGGATCGCACTACTCACCTAGACCAATACTCAGGTCGTATTCTAGGAGAGGTGACTTGGCAAGATTACAACTTCATTGCCAAGACATTAGCGGTTGGTATTTCATTACACCAAGGCGATATCAGCATCATCAATAAGCTTTTGAATGCTCTGTTCTGTTTGGCGTTCGTTGTTGTGTCGGTGACGGGCGGAGTAATGTGGTGGATGCGCAGACCTTCAGGCCAAAGCAAGCTTGGAACACCACCCAAGTTTGGCGATGCTGGCTTATGGAAAGCAGGCTTGGTGACCGTGGTGGTTATTTCGGTGCTATTTCCACTGGCGGGTGCGACTATCGTGACAGCAATGTTATTAGATTGGTTACTATTTTCACGCGTTAATAAACTCAAAACAGTGTTGAGCTAACTAATATCTGAACTGACCTTCTCTATTTGAGAGGTCAGTTTCTTTAATCTGGCGAGGGCTTCTTTTTGTTAGGGAGACTTTAGACTTGATACAACTCTATACTTGACACAGATCTAGATTTGATAAAGCTCTAGTGGCAGGCCATCTGGGTCTGCAAAAAACGTAAATGATCGACCCGTAAACTCATCAACCCGAATCGGTTCGACTTCAATCCCTTGTTCTTCTAAATAGCTTTTAACCTTTTGAACGTCATCAACACAAAAGGCTAAATGTCTCAGACCTCGAGCTTCTGGAAAGCTTGGTCTTTCAGGTGCGTCAGGGAAGCTGAATAATTCTATTTGAGCGCCATTAGGCAGCGCCAAGTCGAGCTTATACGACTGACGTGCTTCACGATAATTCTCAGCAATTACCTCAAGCTTTAAAATCTCAGTGTAAAAGCGTTTAGAGACTTCGTAGTCTGAGCAAATAATGGCGGCGTGGTGTATTCCTTTTAGCATCAGTTTATTTCCCCTGCCAACTTATCACCCAAGTGTTCCATGGCGTAATCAATGAACACACGCAGTCGAGCAGGCATGTACTTAGTTTGAGCAAACTGCATCGCGATTGCACCATGGTAATTACTTTTGATGGTCCAATCTTCCAATACCTGCACAACTGAGCCTTCTACCAATGCATCTTGAATAACGAAGTCATGGAAAATACCTACGCCAAGCCCTTCTTTAACACCCTTTAGTCTCATCTGAGAATGGTTAACTGCGTAACGTCCGCTTACTGGGACCATGTGAAATTCATCATCTTTGAGAAAATCCCAAATGTGGTCTTTGTCTGTCTCTGCAAGATACAAACAATCGTGTTCAGACAGCTCGGTAGGGTGGTGAGGAATTCCTTTCGCTTCTAAATAGTTAGGGCTTGCACACAACACGAGGTTTGTTTTCCCTAACTCTTTCAGTACCAAGCTTTCGTCGGGTTTATCGGTAAGGCGGAAAGCGATGTCGATGCCTTGACGTAAAATATCGATGTCGCCATCAGCCGCTCTCAATTTAAGTTGGATCTCAGGATACTGATTCAAAAATGGAACAACGAAAGGCTGCAACACCGAGTTCAAGAATGCCTCTGGTGCCGCTACCGTTATGGACCCTGCGGGTTCAGTATGGTCTGAGGTAGACAGTTCAACGGCCTGTTGCGCCGCATTAATCATAACCACGCTCTGGTCGTAAACCAATTGACCCGCTTGGGTGATGATAAGGGTACGAGTGGTTCGTTCAAACAGTTTCACCGATAGCGCTTTTTCCAAGCGAGTGATGAGCTTACTCAAGGCTGATGGCGTCACGCTCAACTGTTTTGCTGCAGCCGTAAAACTACCTTCGTTTACCACTAAAATGAAGGAGGCGAGATCTGGAAGTAAAGCAATCAGTTTTGGGTTGATCATAACGTTCTTTGCTGGGTTGTTTGGAGGGAGAATCCTAAGAATAGATGAGCGCTTGTTACCTCTACCCATTCCTTTAATACCTCAATCATACGTGAAACGGCATTTAATATTAAGTGCCGTGTTATCTATGGTTTTTCGGATCTTTTCATTACGTGGTAAGCACGACCTGCTATGTTTTATAAAAAACAGCTTTGAGAGCTTTATTTATACAATGATATACATATACTGAATCAATAGTTTTATGTAAATCATTGAGTTAGATAAAGGGAGTTATATGGAACAACCAGAAAGCCTATTTCAGAAACAAAGAGTAAAAAGGTTTAATTTTTCTATTTGGACCGTATTAACCGGAACTCTACTCGCTCGTACGAGTTACTTTATGGCTTGGCCATTTCTGATTGTGTTTCTTTATGAAGATTATGGTGCATCGGCAATAGAAGTGGGCATGATGCTCGCCACTTCAGCTGTCGTTGGTGCTGGAGCTGGGCTCTATTCGGGTTATATCTCCGATAAACTGGGTCGAAAGTGGGTCATGGTACTTGGAAGCTGGGTTGCCGCTATTGCTTATTCGGGTATTGGCATTGCCAACGAGATTTGGCAGTTCTATGTTTTGATCATGATGACAGGCCTTATGAGGCCGATGATTGAAGCACCAGCTAAAGCTGTGATTGGCGATAATCTAGACGATTTAAAAGATCGTGAACTGGCGCTGAACGTTCGTTACTTCTTATTAAATTTAGGTGGAGCTTTGGGTCCGCTTATTGGTATTACATTGGCGCTCGCGCATCCACAAAACCTCTTTTTTGTTGCGGGTTTTACCTACGTTGTCTACGGTTTTTGGTTACTGGTCGGTATCGAAAGAAAGGGAACGTTTACTAAGCCAGATACCTCACAACTTCCCAATTTTACGGCAACATTAAGCGTGATCCGCAAAGATAATATTTTTGTTAAGTTGATGATTGCCAATTTTATTATGATGTTTGTTTATGCTCAAGTAGAGTCATCGATTCCACAAGTTATTGTCCGTTCATCAATAAGCGATGCTGCTCATTTAATTGCGAGTTTAGTACTGGTTAATACCTTAACCATTATTGTGTTTCAATTTCCAATGTTGAAGTGGTTTGAACATGTTCCTTTATTTGTACGTACGCGAATCGGAATGTCATTGATGGCGTTGGCCCAAGTCGGCTTTCTATTTACACCTAGCGATTGGGCTCTAGGTTGGGGAATGGCTTGTTTTATATTAAGTTTGGGAGAAGTCATTGCATTTCCAACGCTTAACGTTCAAATCGATCGTATGGCGCCTCCCCATTTACGAGGTTCCTACTTTGGCGCTGCAGCACTTTATTCACTTGGTTTTGCGATTGCACCGTTAATGGGTGGAGTGGTTATTGAATTGTTGAGTCCAGCTTGGTTATTCGCAGTCTGTTTTGGATTATGTTTAGTGATGATCTGGTTGTACTGGCTCGCAGAGCACACTGAAGATACTGTGGAAAGAGCCCCAATCACACAAAACTAGATGTCATGGTCTGGTATTGTCGAGAGATCGCATAAGGCCATGGGTAAGCGAAATTTTTCTTAATAACTGAGGGAGTAACGTCTGTAATTACAAGAAGAACTTGCAGATATTCTCTCTACGTCTTTCTGCATCTTTCAGTGTAAAAGCATGGATGATGACCATACCTGTTACAAATATCTTTTGTTTTGCCACTCCCAAGCGAAACCGTCCTACCACTAATGACTTCGCCATCTTCAAAAAAACATTCAGTGTTCGCATTTACTTTTGGTTGATATAAACAAGTGCGCAAAGCATAGACAGAGCCTCATTGAACAACTGACCAGACTAAGTTATTGACCTAACACCTAGTGCCAAAAGGAGAGCGTAATTTGGTGGGATGTGTGACTAGAATCAAAAAATGAAAATCAATTAGTGCCTGTGATTCATTAATGTTTTTCCAAGTAGAGGGATAATCGAAAGGGGGATGTTCAACTAGAATAGAGGTATAAGTTTTACAGTGTAAATGATCGAATTGAAATCGTTTACATCCCCTACATAATGCGGCGCGCGATGCTGCTGAATAATAACTAGGAAGGAATAGACAATGTCTTCTGCATTTTACCAACAGATTCAAACTCAAATCGAAGAAGTTAAAGAAGAAGGTCTTTACAAGTCTGAGCGCATTATCACTTCTGCTCAAAAAGCAGCGGTTTCTATCTCGACGGGTGAAGAAGTGCTAAACTTCTGTGCAAACAACTACTTAGGTCTTGCTAACCATCCTGCTCTTATCGAAGCTGCTAAAGATGGTATGGATCAGCACGGTTTTGGTATGGCTTCAGTACGTTTCATCTGTGGTACTCAAGACTCTCACAAAGAACTAGAGCAAAAGCTATCTACGTTCCTTGGTAAAGAAGACACTATTCTTTACACATCTTGTTTTGATGCAAACGCTGGCCTATTCGAAACGATTCTAGGCAAAGAAGACGCAATCATCTCTGACGCTCTAAACCACGCATCTATCATCGATGGTGTTCGTTTGTGTAAAGCAATGCGCTTCCGTTACTCGAATAACAATATGGAAGAGCTAGAGCAACAACTTATCGCAGCTAAAGAAGCGGGCGCTCGTCACACGCTTATCGTAACTGACGGTGTGTTCTCAATGGACGGCGTAGTTGCTAACCTTCCTGCTATTTGTGATCTTGCTGACAAGTACGGCGCACTAGTGATGGTTGATGACTCTCACGCAGTTGGCTTCATGGGCGAAAACGGCGCAGGTACTCACGAGTTCCACAATGTTGTAGACCGTATCGACATCATCACAGGTACGCTTGGTAAAGCAATGGGTGGCGCTTCAGGCGGTTACACTTCTGGTAAGAAAGAAGTGATCGACTGGCTACGTCAGCGTTCTCGTCCATACCTATTCTCTAACTCTGTTGCACCAGCAATCGTATCTGCGTCTATTCGTGTTCTAGATCTTCTAGCGGAATCTGGCGACCTACGTACTCAACTATGGGAAAACTCTGCTCACTTCCGTACTCGTATGGAAGCAGCTGGTTTCACTATGGGCGGTGCCGATCACGCAATCATCCCAATCATGCTAGGTGATGCAAAAGTAGCGGCTGAATTCGCAGAACGTGCACTAGAGAAAGGCATCTACGTAGTAGGTTTCTCTTTCCCAGTAGTACCAAAAGGCCAAGCTCGTATCCGTACGCAAATGTCTGCTGCACACTCTCGTGAGCAACTGGATCGTGCAATTGATGCGTTCATCCAAGTTGGTAAAGACATGGCTATCATCTAATTCTTGCTGTTTGATAAAACCAACAGCTAACAGAACATAGATAACAATAAGATTTTGATTCTCGCCTTACAGTTAGGCGAGATGAACTGGATAACATTATGAAAATTAAAGCACTTTCTAAACTTAAGCCTGAAGAAGGCATTTGGATGACCGAGGTTGAAAAACCTGAAATGGGTCATAATGATCTTCTTATCCGTATTAAGAAAACCGCAATTTGTGGTACAGACGTACATATCTACAACTGGGATGAGTGGTCACAAAATACAATCCCAGTACCTATGGTAGTAGGTCACGAATACGTGGGTGAAGTTGTTGGCATCGGCCAAGAAGTTCGTGGTTTTGAAATCGGCGACCGTGTATCTGGCGAAGGCCATATCACATGTGGTCACTGTCGTAACTGTCGTGGCGGCCGTACTCACCTTTGTCGTAACACAACAGGTGTTGGTGTAAACCGCACTGGTGCGTTCTCTGAGTTCCTTGTGATCCCAGCGTTCAACGCGTTTAAGATCCCTGCAGAAATCTCTGACGATCTAGCATCAATCTTTGACCCGTTTGGTAATGCAGTACACACAGCGCTTTCTTTCGACCTAGTAGGCGAAGACGTGCTAATCACGGGTGCTGGTCCAATCGGTATCATGGCTGCTGCTGTTGCTAAGCACGTTGGTGCGCGTCACGTAGTAATTACTGATGTAAACGAATACCGCCTAGATCTTGCTCGTCAAATGGGTGTAACTCGCGCAGTAAACGTGATGGAAGAGAAGCTTGAAGACGTAATGGCTGACCTTGGCATGACTGAAGGCTTCGATGTAGGCCTAGAAATGTCTGGTAACCCATCTGCGTTCAACAGCATGCTAACTAACATGAACCACGGCGGTAAGATCTCTCTACTAGGAATTCCACCATCAGATATGGCAGTAGATTGGAACCAAGTAATCTTCAAAGGCCTGGTTATCAAAGGTATCTACGGTCGTGAGATGTTTGAAACTTGGTACAAGATGGCAAGCTTGATTCAATCAGGTCTAGATCTAACACCAATCATTACTCACCACTACAAAGTGGACGACTTCCAGAAAGGCTTCGACATGATGCGCTCTGGTATGTCAGGTAAAGTAATCCTTGATTGGGAATAAGCTTTAGCTGAGTAACAAGATAATAGAAAGGCGACAGTTTTCACTGTCGCCTTTTTTGTATCTGTCCCACTTTGAAATGTGTTTGCGCTTTTAGAAACGCTTGTAACAACACATAAAAATAAGCATAAAAAAAGGGCGACATGATCAAAGTTCAGTCGCCTATTTAGTTTTTGTTTCTAGGCTTCTTAGCCCGCAGCAACCTGCATGATGAGACCACAGATATAGGCACCGTATGTACCTAGTGCGTAGCCCAATACCGCCATTAGGATGCCTACTGGCGCTAATGCAGGGTGGAACGCAGCTGCTACGATAGGGGCCGATGCAGCGCCGCCAACGTTAGCTTGGCTACCGACAGCCATGAAGAACAGTGGTGCACGGATAAGCTTCGCCATCACAATCATTAGAATGGCGTGGATAGTTAACCATGTGATACCAATGAAGAAGTAACCTGGATTGTCTAAGATAGCCGTCACATCCATTTGCATACCTATGGTTGCAACTAGAATGTAGATGAATGCTGAACCTACTTTTGATGCGCCGCTGTGCTCAAGGCTGCGTGTTGATTTGAAGCATGAAGCGATGAGCGCAAACGTCGTTACCATTACGATCAACCAGAAAAAACCAGATGTTAGGCTGTATTTCGCAAGCTCTGGAGCGTTGGTTGAGATCCACGGTGCAATCATGTCACTGAATAAGTGAGCCAAACCTGTAAGACCGAACGCAATTCCCGTAATCTTCATGAGATCGGTTGTGGTTGTTGGGCGAGCGTTCTCTTCTTGGTATTTAGAAACGGTCTCTTTTAGTTCTTCAATAGATGAAGTATCCGCTTTTAGCCATGCATCAATTTTCTTCTGACGACCTGCCATGATAAGTAACACGGCCATCCAAATGTTCGCACAGATAACATCAACCGTAATCATCGCAGAGAAGAGTTGATCATCAACCTCGAACACTTCTTTCATTGCTGCTTGGTTCGCACCGCCACCAATCCAAGAGCCAGCAACGGTTGTTAGGCCGCGCCATACGTCACCAGATACAAGGTCAGGGTTAATTTGGTCGATGATCAAGATAGCCAGTGGGCCACCGATAATAATGCCTACAGTACCAGTTAGGAACATGATGACGGCTTTTGAACCAAGGCCAAAGATTTTACGTAGATCTGCTGAGATGATCAGTAGAACGAGTGAACTTGGTAGTAGGTAGCGGCTTGCTACAAAGTATAGCTTCGAGTTTGAAGCATCAATGATGCCAAAGCTGTTTAGTAGCGAAGGAACGAAGTAACAGAGTAATAGACCCGGAACGAACGAGTAGAATTTTTTTAGTGCGCTGTTTTGGCTACTTTCCGTGATAAATACACCGCCAAGAATAACAGCTAACATGCCCATAATTACGGCATCATTAGTGATCATTATTATATCTCCTTTAAGGTGAGCGCAAACGCCTCACTTTTTGAAGTGCAGGACTATACCTACAACTGCCATTCGTTACAAATTGTAACCATAGACATATTTTGAAATGCTTATGTTAATTTTACTGGCTGTGATTTGTGAATTCACAGCGTAAGTTATTGGTGTGGTGAATTATTCTGAAATGGTGCTTCCGTTGGTTTTTGATATATGCAATACAATTCAACCCTTAGAAAATGGTCGCTATAAAATGCGTTGGTAGCCTTTAGAATAGAGTGAACGCATAAATATCCGCTTTTATAGCATGGTTTATGTGGGGTTTGAATGTTTCAAAAATGTAAGAAATGAACTCGTTTTTGCGTAGTTAAGAGAAATGAAAAATTATAAGTGGATCACATAAATTGGTGAGATTACCTGCATCAGGACTAATGATTAGCAGTCATAGGTGGTTTTGTTGAGGGGAAAATAAAGAAAAGCGGCTTAAGAGCCGCTTTTTGATACGTTTGGAATGATTACCTAGGATTCATCTTCTTCAAATCCATCAGCATAGCCTTTCGGCGGTGGTGTCCAACCACGTTCGGAGCGAGTGTGCTTGTCTGAACGGTCTTTCTTCATATCTTCTTTCATTGCTTCTTCTAGGTGAATGAAGATTTGTCGGTAGTTGTTGTCATAGCGCGGGTTCTCTTCCGCTTCAGACCAAGCTTGGTAGAGCTTTTCAGACTTACGACTTTCAACACGTTGATACGTTGATTTTTGTTGTTCAACGAAGAATGGGTGATGTCCAAGAGCGCGCAAGGCTTGTGCGCCCATTTCAAGTGCGGAGTGGTACGTTTCTGATTCCACAAAATCGGCGCCAGCTTCTCTTAAGCGATAGCTATGACCACGGTCAAATGCGCGTGCCAAGATTTTCACCTTTGGATACGTGTGTTTTACGTATTGAACTAATTCGACGCTAGAATCTTGATTATCGATAGCCACTACCAACATCGCGGCTTCTTCGATACCTGCGGTATGCAATAAGTCATGACGAGTCGCATCACCAAAGTAAGATTTGATGTTGATTGAACGTAGTAAGTCTACTTGATTAGCTTGGTGATCCAATACCACAGTATTGACATCATTAGACACCAACAAGCGGTTAACTATCTGACCAAATCGGCCAATACCTGCAATGATAACGGTGCCTTTCTCTTCGATAGTATCTTCTTCACGATCGTTAGACTTTTGCTCGTAACGAGGAAGTATCACTTTATCAAATAGAATGAATAACCCTGGCGTTAGGAACATGGAAAGTGCAACAACCAGCGACAGTGTTTGAACAATATCGGCTGGCAGTACATGGTTTTGGGATGAAAAGCTCAGTAGGACAAAACCGAATTCACCAGCTTGCGCCAAGCTCAACGTAAACAACCATCGGTCGCTATTTTTTATTTTAAAGATTAGCGCCAGTATAAATAGCACCAAGGCTTTAAGTAGCATAACGCCAAGGGTGAGGCCAATGATTAAACCAAAGTCGTTGAATAGAACATCAAAGTTGATTCCTGCACCTACGGTAATAAAGAACAAGCCAAGTAGTAGCCCTTTGAACGGGTCGATATTAGACTCAAGTTCGTGGCGAAACTCACTGTTAGCCAATACCACACCCGCAAGGAAAGTTCCCAAAGCAGGTGATAGGCCGACTAGGCTCATTAGTGCTGCAATACCAATAACCAACATTAACGCGGTTGCAGTAAAGATTTCACGCAGGCCTGAGCTTGCAACAAAGCGGAACAGTGGACGACTCAAGAAGTGTCCACCGACAACAACAATCGCAATAGATGCAGTGATCACGAGGCCATAAGCCCAACCGGGTAGGCCCGCAACGAGACTTAACTCTTCATGGTGATCAGAAGCTGAAGCGACCGCGCTTTGTGCCGCTTCGATTAATTCTGGTAACGCTAATAAAGGAATGAATGCCAGCATAGGGATGACGGCAATATCTTGGAACAACAGAACCGAGAAAGCGTTCTTGCCACCTTCAGTTTTGGATAACCCTTTTTCATTGAATGTTTGTAGAACAATCGCGGTTGATGACAGGGCGAAGATCAAACCGATAGTGAGTGCGATCGTCCAAGGTTGTCCAAAGAACAGAGCAATACCCATTACTATCGCGGTAGTGCCGCCAACTTGCAGACCACCTAGACCCATTAGGCGGTTTCTCATTGTCCAAAGCATTTTAGGTTCAAGCTCAAGCCCAACTAAGAACAACATCATAACCACGCCGAATTCGGCAAAGTGTTGAATGGTTGTGGTCTCTTCGCCGACCAAGCCGATAATTGGACCAATCACAACACCGGCAATGAGGTAACCAAGCACAGAACCGAGGCCAAGCCTTTTTGCTATAGGAACCGCGATGACTGCGGCGAGCAGATAGATAAATGCTTGTAGAAAATATCCTGTCATGATTTAACCCCTGCTCATCAGTTCATCAACGTAATGGTTTAGCTTTTCAGCCTTACTTGCTTTTTTAAGGTCGACTTGGCCATCAACAAAAGCTTCTAAAAGCACTTTATAACTATTTATGTGCTCTTGAATTCGGCCTTCTTCCAACGCAGTACGTGAACCAAACAAAGCCAATGGAGCCAAGTAGTTCATACCGCACAAAGAAGCGGTTTGTTCGATTGGGTGAAGCAGTTCACGTATGGTGAAATGGTTATAGCCATCAGTTTGATAAGCATCTTTCTTACCGCCAGCGGTGATACTGCATAACAAGCTTTTTCCTTGCAGTTCATTCCCGTCGGTACCGTAGGCAAAGCCATATTCGAGAACAAGGTCTTGCCATTCTTTAAGAATCGCAGGTGTTGAGTACCAATATAGTGGGAATTGAAAAATGATAATGTCATGGTCCAACAAGCGTTTCTGTTCACGGTCGATGTTGATCTTAAATGTTGGATACTCAGCATAGAGGTCGACACAGGTAACCCCGTTAATGCGTTTGGCTTGTTCAAATAAGGGTTTGTTAGCTTCAGAGCGATGCTGAGAAGGGTGGGCGAATAGCACCAAGACTCGATTTTTCGACATATAGCCCTCTTTATCCATTAGCGAATAATATTTATTGGAATTATAGATATACAATAATAGAAGAACGGTTGAACAACAACGAATTAGCCCATACATATCTATTTAGATGCGTGTGTTTTTAGGTGCCTAATTATACAAAACATCAGTCAATTTGAGTATTTCCGGCACAAATTGCCGATGACTGAGTAAAACTAATTATTCACGAATACTAAAAGCGAATATGGGCATTTTATGTCACCGTTGGCCGGTAACGTAAATGATTCAATACCCCTACATAGAACAACAATGAATAAAGGAAAAACTATGAGCATGGACTTGCGTCAACAATGTGATTTGTTGCTTTCCGGTCACCTAGAACCGACTCCAGCACAAACATTCGCTCAGATGGCTGAATGGTGTGAGAAACATAATGTGAGTCATGATAGCTACGGCGATGGTGAGTTTATCGAGAGCTTCGAAAGCAAAGTCGCGGAATTGCTAGGTTATGAAGCTGCTGTGTTTGTTATTACTGGCACCATGAACCAACCGACAGCGTTAGAAATTGCGTGCCAAGAGAAAAGAAATCCAGTAGTGGCGATGCATGAGTCGAGTCATATTATGCGTCATGAACGCCAAGGGTATCAGCTCCAAAACCGCTTCAATATACTTCCAGTTGGTAACGTATTTCGCACTTGGAATGTTGATGATTTAAAAGCGTGGCCTGATGAGATTGCAGCCGCTTTGTATGAACTGCCTATGCGTGAAATTGGCGGCCAATTACCTGAATGGGACGAGCTTGAAGCGATCAAGCAGTACTGCAAAGAACAATCGATCCACCTTCACATGGACGGTGCGCGTTTGTGGGAATGTGGTGCGTATTACCAAAAGCCATACAGCGAGATTGCCAAGGGTTTTGATAGTGCCTATGTTTCGCTTTACAAGGGGCTGAACGGCCTCGGTGGTTCACTTTTACTGGGTGATAAAGCCTTTGTGGAGAAAGCATCTGCGTGGATGAAGCGTCAAGGCGGCAATGTTTATCACCGAACGCCTTATGTGGTTTCAGCAGCAATGCAGTTTGATGAGCGATTAGAACTGATGCCTGCTTTATATGAACGCACCAAACAGGTTTATCAAATATTACAAGATTATCCTCAGTTCACGGTCAACCCGCAGCAACCGCAGGTTAACATGCTCCACCTTTATTTGCCTGTGAGCTATGAAGATGGGGTTATTGTGAGAGACAACATAGCGAAGAAACACAAAATTTGGATAGGAAACCCAGCGATCAGTGAGTTGCCAAACCAATGCAAGATTGAATGGTATGTTGGTGATAACTTATTAAATTTGCCTGATCATGAGTTGATAGACATTCTAGATTTTATTAATGAAGAGCTGATTTGATTAACGAAGAGTTGAATTGATTACAGCAGAAGTGAGTTAACTGAGATGAATACAGGACATGCTTCCTGTATTCATTTACGCCGAGAGGGTGGTGGGGTTTGTTACATATACTGGTTGATGTACACATCGACTAAAAACATGAACACAGGCACCGTGCTGAGAAGTCCGAAGAAGACGATTGGCACCCAGTTTTTCATTTTCTTTTTAGGTTGCTCAGTGTTATTCATAAATTCGGCCTTCAATTCGTTGTAGTTGTAGTTGTAGTTGTAATAATTGTAGCTGTTTAGCTTTGTGGTATTAACAATCTAAGAGCATGGTATCAAATAAAATCGATGAGCCCTACGTAGATTTGGCGTTTCATGGTGTGTATCAATCACATAAAATGTAAGTGATTCATAAACGGTTCATAAAGGTTCAACAATAATGAACCTATCAGAACAAGTATTGCCTTACTTGGCATATGAAATAAACAGCATTCAAAGATTTGGAGAATACAGAATGAAAACAATAGGAAACATCATTTGGTTTCTGTTCGGTGGCGTATTTATGGGATTAGCTTGGTGGTTCTTCGGGCTGCTCGCATTCCTTACCATCGTTGGTATTCCATGGGGTAGAGCGTGTTTTGTAATGGGTAACTTCTCATTCTTCCCATTTGGTCAGGAAGCGATTTCGCGTGATGAACTGACCAATGAAATGGACATCGGCACTAGCCCGCTAGGTGTTATTGGTAACATCATTTGGTTTTTATTTGCGGGTATTTGGTTAGCAATCGGTCACATCATGTCAGCCGTGGCGTGTTTCATTACCATCATCGGTATTCCGTTTGCGATTCAGCACCTTAAGTTAGCGGTTATCTCATTGGCGCCAATCGGTAAAACGGTTGTCGACAAACGCGAAGCGGAAGCCGCACGAGTAAGAAATTATAAAGGTTAATTCCTACAGCTACGTTTGTTATTTCTAATTAAGAAGCACATCGCAATGATGTGCTTCTTTTGGTTCTCTGATCTGTGAATTTATAAGGGAGTTAAGGATTAAACGTTATTGAACAAAACTTCTAACCTAAGCGTGATATTGGCTTCTTCAATGTGTTTCTCATAAGGCTCGCGCTCCCATTGGTAGCGAGGGATAAGTTCATAAAATAACCACTCTTTCCAAACGTTTTCCCGGTAAGTAATCGACACTTGTGAGTATTCATAATGGTTGTAAGGTTCATTGGTTGCTGTGATAGTCGCGCTATATTGCAGAGCTTGATCTTGAGAAAGGTAATGATATAAGGTCAAGCCTGAGCCATATTCCCATCCTTTTAAGTCATCGTTATAACCTGCAAAGTTTGACCATCGAGCCAAGAAATTATCATTTAGTGAAAGATCAAAGTCGATATCTGTGATCTCTCCAGTTTTCTGTTTTTCTTGGTAAACACGCTGAGTGAATCTGAACACAGCATCTGTGGTCAAAGGGTAAGTAAAACGGTAGCGGGCTTCAATTCGTGGACGTAAAGTCGCTTTTATATTGAAGCTACTATAGCCTTTTGCATAAGCGTCATAGCGTAAACCTAATGCACTTTCTAATTCTTCTGAGTCGTTAGGGAAAAAATCTAAGAATTCTTCATCACTGACAGATTCATATATTAATTTCAGACGCTTGCTCACAAAAGGAAGGTGTAAACGTGCTTTAAGTTTTGTGGAGTAATCTACTTTGCCACCCTCGGAGTAAATGAAATCGTTGTACCAACGGACGGAAGTACCAGCTCTTGCATCTTCGGTAATGCGATCATCGACAAAGAAATTGTCAAACCAAAGTGCAGGTTGGCAAAACTTACTGTTCAGGAAGTGGTAGGCTTTTTCGACAGGCACGTTTTCTAAGGGCTTACTGTGGCATTCGTTTTGTTCCTCTGCCTGAGCGGAGTATGTAAGGAATGATGCCAGTAATGAGGTGCTAATTATCCTAAGACTCAATGGAACCTGTTTGTCATTATATATATCAATAGTTTGACTATAACTAAGCAATTTAAACAACGCGACTTTTTTATGGTTAGTCGCTGGTGGTTCGTGCTGAAGGCGAAGGTCTGAAAGGGTTGGGTAGATAAAAGAAAACGGGCTCAGAAAGTGAGCCCGTTTGTGTATATATTGATTTATTTCTAGAGCAACATTTAACCGCGAAAGGTCAATAGAGCTTAGTATCTAGATTACATTGCCGCTTCGAAGATCGCTGAGATCTCTTCGTGTGTCGCTTGTTTAGGGTTAGTGAAGCCACAAGCGTCTTTCAGTGCGTTATCAGACAGAGTCGGGATATCTTCTAGCTTCGCACCAAGTTGAGCGATACCTGTTGGGATATTCACGTCGTTTGCTAGTTGAACAATCGCGTTGATGGCCGCTTCTGCGCCTTGCTCTGCTGTCATACCTTCAACATTCACACCCATTGCTTTTGCAACATCACGTAGACGCTCTGGGCAAACTTGCGCGTTGTAGCGTTGAACGTGTGGAAGCAAGATAGCGTTACATACACCGTGTGGAAGGTCGTAGAAACCACCCAGTTGGTGCGCCATTGCGTGAACGTAACCCAGCGAAGCGTTGTTGAAAGCCATACCTGCCATGAACTGTGCGTAAGCCATTTGCTCACGAGCTTCAATGTCTTCGCCGTGCGCTACTGCTGTTCTTAGGTGTGCTTGAACAAGTTCGATTGCTTTAATTGCTACAGCATCTGTAATTGGCGTTGCTGCGATAGAAACATAAGCTTCGATTGCGTGCGTTAACGCGTCCATACCTGTTGCAGCAGTTAATGATGCCGGTTTAGCAAGCATTAACTCAGGATCGTTTACTGAGATAAGTGGTGTTGTGTGCTTATCAACAATAGCCATCTTGATGTGGCGAGCTTCATCAGTAATGATGCAGAAGCGCGTCATTTCAGATGCTGTACCTGCTGTCGTGTTGATAGCAATCAATGGCATCATTGGCTTTTCAGACTGGTCTACGCCTTCGTAATCAGCAATCGTGCCGCCGTTTGAAGCAACCAGAGCGATGCCTTTTGCACAGTCGTGCGGAGAACCGCCACCTAGAGAAACAACAAAGTCACAATCGTTGTCTGTCAGCAATTCTAGACCATCGTTTACGTTAGTGATGGTTGGGTTTGGTTGAGTGCCGTCGAATACAACTGCGTCTACGCCACGCTGGCTAAGAAGATCTTGTACCTGCTTAACTACGCCAATTTGATTCAGGATCTTATCCGTTACGATCAGACCTTTTTTAAAGCCTTGAGATTGGATGCTATCAGCAGCATCTTTCAAACAGCCAGTACCCATGAAGTTGATTGTAGGGATGTAAAATGCAGTAGACATTGGAAAACTCCGTTAATTATGATTTTTAATTTCCTACATGTTGTCGGCATTCAAGTGGTCGACCATTGATCTGGAACAACTTTGATTCCGAACTACTACTTTGTGGCTAGTCGTTGTGATAGGGCTCATATAGCAATCGTTTTCATGGTTTTCGGTTGAGTTCTTTGTCAGTAATAGATAGTAATAAATTGACTCTACTAAGAGTGAATGGTTCCCTATAACAATGAAAAATAAGGTTTTTTATTGAAATCTTCCTAGTTAGGCTTGTGTCGACTTTTTATCTGAGTCATTACTGCATTCAATGTGAGGCTCTTGTGACTCTTCAGAATCAAGCGTGTCTTCTGGCTCCTCATCACAGTGTTTGACAAGAAAAGGGGTGAGCATGACAGACGATGGTAAAAAGTGCTTCATAGTACCTCCTGGTACATAAGTGTATTTCTTGTATGGTATTGGTTTAATATGTGGCAAAATTTGCGATACATCATGACTTGTGGCTTGTTTTCTATAAATTATTAGAACTATATTCAGGCTCACAAAATTGGTAGTAGAATGAACATCTGGCCTTTGCGCCAAGGACGATTTAAAGATAGACATAGCTCAACAGCGCGAATAGTAGGAAATAAAATGAAGTACGATTGGATATTCTTTGATGCGGATGAAACCTTGTTCCACTTTGATGCTTTTCAAGGAATGAAGCTGATGTTTTCTCGTTTTGGTGTGGATTTCAGCGAGCAAGATTATTCAGCTTATCAAAAAGTTAATTTGCCACTTTGGGTCGATTATCAAGATGGTCGCATTACCGCAGACCAACTGAAACACACGCGCTTCGAAAGCTGGGCTGAAAAGCTAGAAACAACAACGGCTGCTTTAAACAGTGCATTCTTAATGGCGATGGCGGATATCTGTTCTTTGTTACCGGGCGCGCAAGAGTTGATGGAGTCTTTAAAAGGCAAAGTGAACATGGGCATCATTACTAACGGTTTTACTGAGCTTCAGTCTATCCGGTTAGAACGCACCGGAATGACGGATTACTTTGACCACGTGATTATTTCTGAAGAGGTTGGGGTAGCGAAACCGGATGCGGAGATTTTTGAATATGCGCATAAGTTGGTTGGATTGCCATCAAAGCAAAGAGTATTAATGGTCGGGGATAACCCACATTCTGATATTCTAGGCGGACTCGATTTTGGCATTGAAACTTGTTGGTTAAACAGCCAAGAAAAGGCAACGCCAGCGGGTATTAACCCTCACTATCAAGTTAAGTCTCTCGCTGACTTGCAAGCACTTTTATTAGCATAACGGATGATCAAAGGCTAAAGGCTAAAGGTTAATTGCTAAAAGCTAAAAGCTAAAAGCCTGAGCTCATAACGAACGACCAGTAACTTATATTCAATTTAAAACAGATAAAGGAAAAGGCGTGCTGAAAACTCATCGCTATAGCTGCTACGGTATTATCGCCATTTTATTATGGAGCTGCTTGATTGCTCTGTCTCGTAGTGTCTCTGAACAGCTAGGTCCAATTGGTGGCGCAGCCAGTCTTTATACGGTGAGTGCGCTTTTGTTGGTCTGTGTTATGGGTTTACCAAGGCTGTCACGCTTTTCTAAGTCTTACTTGCTGATCGGCGGCGCCTTGTTCGTTTGTTATGAGATCTTCTTGGCTCTGGCTTTGGGAATGGCGAACAGCCGACATCAAGCGATAGAGATGGCAGTAATCAACTACCTGTGGCCGGCACTGACGGTGTTGTTTGCGGTGTTGCTGAGCGACAAGAAGATTAACTGGTTGGTTTATCCAAGTATCTTTTTGGCATTCTTCGGTGTGGCTTGGAGCATCAGTGGTGATCAAGGTCTATCTGTTGATCAAATTGCTGCCAACATTGCGACTAATCCTAAAACCTACTCGATGGCGTTTTTTGGCGCGATTATTTGGGCTGTTTACTGCAACTACACCCAGCGCGTTGCTAAAGGACAGAATGCGATTGTGCTTTTCTTTATCGCTACGGCGATCACTCTGTGGATCAAATATGCATTGAGTGATGAAACTGGCATGGTGATGACAACGAGTGCGGCAATTGACTTAGCGCTAGCTGGCGCTTGCATGGGCGCAGGTTATGCACTTTGGAACACGGCCATTCTGGGGGGCAATATGGTGTTTCTTGCGACCATGTCGTATTTTACGCCAATCTTCGCAACCTTACTCTCTTCGGTGATTTTAGGCTTGTCGTTGACTATGACATTTTGGCAGGGCGTTTGTATGGTAACCGTTGGTTCACTGGCTTGTTGGTGGGTAACAAGAGAAAAGCCGACGGCAAAGGCGTCGGCTTCTAAAAAAGTTAAATCTCACTCTTAACCTGAGTTTACGTTGGCGCGAGGTTGGCCTTCATATGTTATTTGCAAACTTAACTCGCGACATTAAGGTTCAATTGAAGCTCATAAGGCATTTTAGATAGGCGTCGCTTAAGCTGGCGGCGCGTTCGTTCAATATCATCGACCGCAATGGCTTGCTGATCGTTGGTATGAATATCAACGTTAATTCTTAGTTCTGGGCCAACCTTAGTCACACCCATCAGCTCCAAATCTTGGTCCGCTTCTTTGTCTACCGCGACAACATTCTTATCTACCGCGTCACAAATATCTTTGTTTGCCGACATCATAAGCAGTTCGCGCATTGCTTCACGTAACATGTCGAAAGGTACTTTGATGAAGTAGAACGACATTAACAACATCATCATCGGGTCAGCATATACCGCGTATTCTGCAAATGGAGAAAAGGTAATTAACCAAGCTGCTACGAAACCAGCCGTTACTGCCACACTCAGTAGCGTATCCATCTGCCATTGCTTAGATTCTGCCTGAATTAGACCTGAAGAAATACGTTTGCTCTTGTTAGCGATGTACCACCAAGCATAGCCACAACCCAACACGTTGAAAATACCAAACAGAGTCGCGATAGAAGCATCAACTTCACGACCACCAGTCATCATGGCACCAATCGCAGAGTAAAGTGAATAGCTAACCACTAGCAGAATCACAATTGCTTTAATCGCAATCACAATTGGTTCAATGATGGCTCGACCAAACGGGAACTCCCTATCTGATGGGCGATTAATGTATTTCGATGCAGCTAGTGACAATAAAGTTAGCAGTAAGCTGATAAGAGAATATACACCGTCAAATACTATGACCAGAGAGCCAACGAGAAGACCCAACACCAATCCGCCAACTGCGAAGCCTGATGCTAAAAGGGCTGAGAACAATAGTACTCGATTTTCGTTTTGGCTTTTCCTGTCACACATAAAATTTTCCAGATGTTTTTGATAACTTCATTGTTCTAATATTGAGCTAACTTTACAAACTTTATCTGATGATCTTTATATGCCTTACTAATGTTGCCTTAATAAATTGCTATAATTCAATTGGTTAGATTAACATTAAGGTGCCAATAAAGTTGACGTTGAGTGTTTTCTGGGAATGATGTGCAACTGAAATAGGATCGTTTATGATTAATAAAACACATTAGTCGCTAGGGTTTCATTGGTTTTCTATACTTTGTTGGAACTGGAACTGGAACTGAGGTGGATTAGACAAGGAGTAGAACAATATGAAGTTTGATGATATCAGTGATAACGAATTGTGGGTGATAGCTAACCCGATCATGGATAACCTGATGGACGGTTCAACAAAGGTTGATCATGCGCAGCATTGTCGAGATTTTACTCAAAGGATGAAAGACATTGTTACGCCAGAATATTTAGAAAAGGTGTGTCACCATTATCAGCACAGCAATGGCTTTTTTGCTGAACGTGAGCCAGTTGCGCTATTCAGACGCTCCGATTCCATCGCCTTTGTTTGGAAACAAGCGTATACCATTGCGAAAGGCGAGTTTGTGGCCGAAATGGTGCTGGTTGAAGAAGGCGGACGCTATTTAGTGGATCACGTGATGGTCTTCTAAAGGAGAGCTTTCTATTTGTTAGATGATTTTAAGTGTCGAGATAGAACATTACCTGGCGCTTTAAAAATCAAACAAGTAATCGCTGATCTGATCTGCTAACCAATTCATTCCTGGGTGTTCTGCCATACCTGCCGCGGTAAACATACAGTAGTCTTCCTGTGTTAAGCCATAAGTGTGCTTGATCACCGCCAGTTCCTGTTCACGCAATAAATGGCGAATCAATGGCTCTGGCATTACGCCCCACGCCTCTTCACGTAAAATTGTATCCAACATGAAGTCGAAGCTAGAGAAGCCTATGTAACGGCGAGAGAAGGGCTCAAGTTCAGGGTTATCCTTTTCATTGAGATAAACCATGGTTGCTTGCATCGAATTTCTCAGTACTTCATCCGACACTCGTCGCATCGCACTCAGATCATGTCCTTTCTTACACACAGACATCATTCGAATCTTACCCAGTGGGTTGTAGATAATTCTTGGGTCATCGACACGTTCGTAATCGACGCCAAATGCGAAGTCTACTTGCTGAGTTTCAACTAAATTAGCTAAGTCGCCGCTCGATGCGAGAACGAAGTTGAATGAGGTAGAAGGGTACTTGTTATTTAAGGCGTGAGATAAATCCTGCCACATTTCATCGGGTAAGGAGTCATCTCGTGCAATCCAAATTTCCGCGTTAAATTCCCCCGAAACATGCAAGCAGGTCTGTTTAATACGCGCAGCTGTCACCAACAAGCCTTCACAATCTTTGTAAATTGCTTTACCCGCTTCAGAAAGTTCAACGTGGTTTCCGCTGCGTACGAACAACTCGACATCTAACTCTTTTTCTAAGGCTTTGATCGACATGCTCAGTTTGGTTCGGTTACATTCAAGCTGTCGAGCAGCTTCAGAGACGGATCCTAAATCAGCAACGGAACAAAAGGCTTGGACTTGAGAAAGGTTCATTTCATTTCCATATTGAGCGGGTGGCGGTGCATATTATCTGAATATTGTGCTGACTATCTTAGAAATAGTCCATCTTTGCATGATAACTCTATGACGAATTGACTAATTTGGTTTATTCTGGGGGCGTTCCGAACCTACAAGAAGTAAAGATGGAGGCCATGATGGCGAAACAATGGGACGAGTACGCACCTGATTGGGATAACGATCCCGCTACTGCTGTATTCGCACAGTCCGCATTTGACCAGTTAACACAGCTCGTTGATTTGAACGGAACCCGTGTCCTTGATTTTGGTTGTGGTACAGGATTACTCAGCCAGAAAATATCTCCTTTTGCAAAAGAGATCATCGCTCTCGATATCTCAGAAGGGATGATTGAAGAGTTAGATAAGAAAGAGTTACCAAACGTTGAACCGGTTGTTGATATTTTATCGCGCGGACTTGCAGCGCAGCATCCAGCATTCAGAAACCAGTTTGACCTAGTGGTAGCCTCTTCGGTGTGTGGTTTTATCCCGAACCTACAAGACACAGTCAGTCTAATTTACACGCTGCTTGAAAACGACGGCACATTTGTACATTGGGATTGGTACTTAGAGAACGACAGCCAAGACTACGGTGTAAGCCAACAACGCTCAGAGAATGTATTGAGTGCAGCGGGCTTTGCAGTGGTTGAAGTTTCAACACCATTCTCGATTGACACTCCACAAGGAGAGTTAAAGGTGCTGATGGGGGTTGGGCGGAAACAAGTACTTCCTCACCTGTAGTTCTGTGTATGCCTTGAGCTATCTCGGTAATGCTCATCTAAAGTAACGAAACCCACATCAACGATCTTAAGGTCAGTTATGTGGGTTTTCTATTTTTAGTCGTTTGTGTTTCAAACCAGCGAGTGCTGTTTAATATCTTCACTATCACTATCACTATCACTATCACCGCCGTTACTGGCTTCTTTCTTCCCATTTCGTTCATAGACAAGCTAATCCTCAACAATTAACAATTAATAAATTACTCATTTCCATTTTGGAAATGTAGTCTTGCATACATTTCATTAGTGGAAATATGACGGTGAGATGTAAAATAAGCCCATAATAATATTAAGGGTTTCATCATGAGCCATCAATCTGCTTCTCCACAACTTTCAGAGCAACAACAATGCTTTAGCAATATCATTTCAGATGCCAACCTGTCTCCAAAGCAGAAGTCGAGCTATCTTGCCTTAGAAGCTGAAGCGAGCCTGCCGTATATGCCGGTAAGCAACGAAGTAGAGCAAGCCTTACAACAAGGTGTGCTATGTGACATGTTTGAAGGGCACGCACCATTTAAGCCGCGCTATGTACTTCCAGATTATTCTAAATACTTACATCAAGGCTCAGAGTATTTAGAGCTTGGCGCGGCAACCAATTTCGATGAAGCATTGAACATGCTTACCATCCTTTACCACCATGTTCCGTCAGTAACATCAATTCCGGTTTACCTGGGTCAGTTGGATGATGTACTGATGCCATTTGTTGGCGACTTGACGGATGAGCAGGTGTATCAAAAACTTAAGCTGTTTTGGATCATGTTGGACCGCACACTGCCAGATGCCTTTATGCACGTTAATATCGGCCCGACAGACAATGTTGTGTGCCGTACGATTTTACGCGTAGATGCTGAACTCAAGCAGATCGCGCCAAACTTAACCTTTATGTACGACCCTGCTGTGACCCCTGATGATTTACTTCGTCATGCAGCGAGCAACATCTGTGAATGCAGTAAACCACATATCGCAAACTATCCAGCGCATGCCGAGGCTTACGGCGACAAGCGTTTTGGTATTGTGAGCTGCTACAACTCCTTACCTTTGGCGGGTGGTTCAAACACCTTAGTGCGTATGAACCTTAAGCAAGTGGCGTTAAAGTCTGAAGATAGTGCTGACTTCCTACAACAAGTATTGCCGAACTACAGTAGCATCATGGTCGAACTGATGAACGCACGTAGCCGCTTCTTGCATGAAGAGTCTAACTTTTTTGAAGGCTTCCTGGCTAAAGAAGGCCTTATTGAAGAAGATCGCTTTGCGCCAATGTTTGGTATTTATGGCATGGCTGAAGCCGTCAACATCTTGATGGAAAAAGAAGGCAAAGTGGGGCGCTATGGCCACGATGAACCGTCTAATCAACTCGGGCACCGAATTTCTGAAAAACTGGCTGAAATCGTTGAAAGCTCTGAAGTGAAGTATGGGCTAGAGGGTAAAGCTCTGTTGCATGCACAAGGTGGTATTAGTTTAGATGAAGATGTGACTCCGGGTGTCCGTATTCCTTATGGTACCGAACCGGATCCAGTATCTTATGTTCGTGCTACTGCTGGTCACCATAAGTTCTATACCTCGGGTATTAGTGACATCCTGACCATCGACGAAACAGTGAAATCTAACCCTGAAGCGATGTTCAACTTGTGTAAAGGGGCAATTCAAGCGGGTTACCGTGAGTTCACGGCTAACGTGGCATCAAACGATTTGGTTCGTGTAACGGGTTACATGATTAAGCTCTCTGATATTGCGAAATACGATGAGCAAGGCTCACGTACTAATACCACCTTCTTAGGTGCTGAAGCCGCGAAGAATACGGGCATATTAGAGCGTAAACCACGTGTAGCCAGTTTAGAGATGTCACCGACGTACGACTAACGCCTTAACCCAACGATATCAATAATTAAACCATATCAATTATGAAAGTTTCTGATCTAACAACTCAAATGGCTAGGGTTAAAAATAATAAGACAGAAAAACAAGCGAAGGTCAGCCGTGTGCTGACCTTTTCTTGTGTTGACGGCCCGGGAAACCGCTTAGTGCTGTTTCTTCAGGGCTGCAATTTTGACTGCATTACTTGCCACAACCCACACACAATCAATCACTGTAACCATTGTGGGGACTGCGTGAGTGCTTGTCCAAGCAGTGCCTTAAGCATGGTTGATGGCAAAGTGAAGTGGGACCCAGAAGTTTGTACCAACTGCGATCAGTGCATCGATATCTGCGATCATAAATCGAGCCCTAAAATCACCACAATGAAGGTCTCAGAGGTTCTTGATCTCGTCAGGCATAACCAGTTCTTCTTAAGTGGAATAACTGTCTCCGGTGGTGAAGCGACCATGCAGTTGCCGTTTATCATCGAACTGTTTCAAGCGATTAAAAGCGATTCGCAGTTAGCGCATCTCACGTGCTTTATTGATAGTAATGGTTCACTGCCACAACAAGGCTGGGAAAAGGTGTTGCCTTACCTTGATGGCGCGATGATTGACCTAAAATCATGGCAGTCGGAAACACATCACTGGTTAGTGGGCAGAGGAAATCATCGGGTGTTTGAAACCATCAACTATTTAGCTGATAAAGGTAAGTTACATGAAGTCCGGTTGCTGCATATTCCTAATAAAAGTGACCTAGATATCGAGGTAGAGCAGGTCGGGTGTTACTTGAAGGGTTTGCCAAGTGATGTTCGAATTCGACTGAATGCGTTTCAACATCATGGTGTGATTGGTGAAGCACTAAAATGGCCTAAATGCACCGAACAACAGATGCAGAGCTTTCACGACAAGCTCTACACGATTGTTCAAAGGCCAATGCAAACCCCAGAGGTTTATAGCTAGTCTTTATGTTTGTGGTGTTTAAACAAACCATCAAGCTTCTAGAAATACTAAGTCTCTAAAACAATCAGTCTCTAAAACACTCAGCTTCTAGACAATTATGTCTCCAAAGCACTATGTTTCTAAAAATAAGTCACACAACCATTTGATCGCTTGATCATTCATGTTGGGCTTGTTCCACACCAAGCTATACGCAACCTTACCGTAATCAAAAGGCAAGGGTTTGCTCACTAAGCCTTGCGCTTGCTTAGCATGTTCTGCCCACTGTTTAGAGCAAGTGAACAGGAAAGGCGTGTGGTGACACAGTACAGCCGCTGCACCGAAGTCCGCTACCGATATTGCCATATCTCTTGGCTTATGACATTGAACTAAGTTTTGCTCAAAGTAAGGCTGAGACAGTTCGTTATCTAAAATCCCAATGTGCTTGTAATCTAAGTAGCCACCAATCGTCAGTTCTTGCTGGGCAAGAGGGTGGTCTGCGCCCATCAAACAAACCATTTCGTCTGGAAGAATCGTTTCCCAAACCAGTTCTTTATTATCGGTCGGTGGCTGGGAAATATCATGAGGCAACAAGATCAAGTTCACCTTACCGCTGAGTAGGGCATCGAAGCCAAGCTGCTGTTTTGAATAGATATTGAGTTTAGCTTTAGGAGCAAGTTCTGTGGTAATTTTGCTGAGTTTTGATGCGAATACTTCAAAGGTACTTTCGCGCATCGAAAGTGAAAAGCTGCCTTGGTATTCTTGAGGAGTAAAACTCTTCTGATGAAGCAGTCCGTTCATGCTTGAAAGAATCGCGTGAACCGTCGGAGCTATCTGCAAGGCAAACGGCGTCGGAATCAGCTTGGTGCCATCTCGATAGAACAGTTCGTCATTAAGAATTTCACGCAGTTGAGACAAGGTTTTGCTCACACTCGAAGGGCTTACACAAAGTTGTTCTGAGGTTTGAGTAACGCTGTGGGTGTTCAGCATAATATGAAGCGCAGTGAGGTGCTTAAGGCTCACTCTAGATAAGTGTAAGTAATCCATTTATGACTCATGCATTGAGAATGGCTTGATATTTGGCGCAACACACAAAACACCAAGCCAATCGGACAAGGTTATTAACGAGCTAGCTTATGGTGAGCTCGTGAAAAGTGGCCAGCACAAAACGCACCAACAATCGATAGTTCACCCGCCAAACACAATGCAGCACAAACTTCAGCGAGGGCTTGTGATTTACCGTTGCCATGCAGCCCAAGCAAATCTAAACACGCTTTTTGACTTGGTAAACCGGTACCGCCGCCAACAGTCCCTAACATCAAGTTAGGCAGTGTTACGCTTGCGTATAAACCACCTTCTTTATTGAGCTCCATGCGAGTCATACCAATCGCTGATTCAGCAACACAGGCCGCGTCTTGCCCGCAAGCGATATAGAGTGCCGCCAGTGCATTCGCATAATGAGCATTAATACCGATAGTGCCGCTCAAAGCACCACCCACCGTGGTCATTTGTCCGAACTGCACCATCTTCTCTGGTGTGGTGTGGAGGTACTTAGCGATAAGCTCAGCAGAGATATTAACCTCAGCCGTAACCTTTTTACCACGAACGCTGCGCAAGGTTTGGGTATTGGCTTTTTTGTCGCCTGACAAGTTGCCATCTAGGAAAGCATGATCGGGCTTAACGGGTGTATTTTCTATGATGTGCTCAAAGACAGCACTGGTGGCGATGGTCACCATGTTCTGACCAGAAGCATCACCGGTGAGAAATTCAAACACTAAGTAAACATGGTTACCTTCGATGTTGATGTTGATGTCAGTAAGCTTGCCGTGTGATGTTGTTGATTCTGCTAAGATCTTGAATTGATTATATTGAGTCACAGCCCAAGCCACAAACTGTCCAGCTTCAACTAATCCTTGGAAAGCGAAACCAGGAGTACGCGTGACACCTTCATTGAGCAACATTGCACTTGCTCCACCACATGCTGTAATCAGCTTAGAACCACGATTGTAAGACGCAACAAGTGCTGCTTCTGTGGTCGCGAGTGGTACCAGGTAATCGCCTGTAGCAAATAGTCCATTGACTCTTAAAGGACCAGACACGCCCACAGGGACTTTAACGGTGCCAATAAAGTGTTCAATGTTTTTCTCATAAGCTTGTATCTGACTTTGTGTATGAGGGTCGAGGAGCTCCTGTTGCGAATTCAAATTGTCGAGAGCTGCCCAGCGACGTGCTAGATTTTTTTCTGTCAGATAGGGGCTAGGAGTCAGCTTATTTACTGGCTTTTCAAAATGAGGCTGAAGCTTTTTTTCTAATGCGTCTGCGGAGATGTCGCCTCCTAAAATAGAAACATAGTCACGGCGATGCAGATTTAGTTTTGGCATAAATAGTATGAAGTAAAGTTTGTGCAGCAAAATTGGTTTGCGCTGATTCTACCGAGTAATAAACCAGAAACAAGCGCCTGATATAATGAGTTACAGTTTGTATGGGTTTAGCAGCAATTTGTTCGTCTAAGTAAGACAACTTTGTCAAAAAATGCTCACTATGAGATTGAGCTAGATATGGATGTCGAGAAGGCTGCCGATGGCTTCGTTTTGACGATCAACGACACTTGCACCGACGCGGTTATAACTTGCGCTTTGTGTTAGTTTTATCAAGGCATCAGTTGAGGATGAAGCGGGTTCCGGTTCTTTCTCTTTAAATGAAATCGATTGATCAGGTTCTATTTGGTTAAAACTGAAATCGCTAGTTTGGAAAGTATCATCGGATTCTAGAGAGTGTTTGGAGGCTTGGTTGAGCTCGATTGCGGCTTCTTCAGCCATGTTGGCTGACTGCTGAATAATGGCGTAACCAGATTGAATACCAGATATCGACATAGCAGAACCTTTTATTGACGTATTTAATGAGTCTAGGCGGACGATATTTTGAGCGCAATGGTGAACGGGTGAAATTTACGGCGAAATAGTGAACTTAAGCTAAAATAGTGACGTCTGTCTATTAATTGAACAGGTCATTTAGTGCGTTTAGCTCTTCATCGGTAAGCAGAGAAGACTGGTCCGTTTCAAGGTTTCCGTCGATTTCACCTTGAAGTGCTTTCAATTGCTGTGGGCTAAGAAGCTGTATTTGCTGCCTAAATACTTCAAATTGTTGTGTATTCATAATGTGACCTTTGTTCAAATCCATATGCTCTATAGAGCATAGCCTACTGATTCCAGAAATCAAACAAGATTAAGTGAATATTAAATGAAGTTTGAAGTTTCCTAAAACTAAGACAACTATAAATTCATGTGGTCGTTTTTTGTCCGAGGAATGTTAGGCAAAGTTATGGTTGGGTCAATCAAAGTCAGAGAATTCTCACAATGTAAAAATCTCTTGAGCCCTTGTGGAGTAAGGGTAGGCAAGTAGCTGTCCTACCTATTTGGGGTTGTAGGTAGAACAATGCATAAATACATTTAATGATCAAAAGGTAAGCGATTGGCGTTATCTTTCTGTTTTTACAGTATTTTGTTTGTTACTCAAGAAGCTTCTGTTTCAAACGGCTTATCGATCTTTACCTTAACCGCAAACTTGGTCGCTAAAGTATGTAATTCTGGAAGCATTCGATAAATCAAATGCAGCTGTTGTAGAACCATTCTCACAGAGCTCTCATCCTCTTCTCGCCACTCACTCAAACGTTTATCCAATTCAGGATCGTAAGCGTTTTTTACTTCACACTGTTCTTGGTGGGAGTAGAGTTGATCATTTAGAGCATCTAGGTGTTCGTGTATTACTCTGTGCGCGTCCAGTACCAGTTTATGTGTTGCTTCATCATCGATACGTGTTCTGTGGGCACCTAGGGCAGAAATATAGCTGAGTAGAGCATGGTTGAGTGTTAGGAATCGGAAACTCTCATCTTCAGAGGTACGATACTTACCCGGTTCAACCAACATGCTACTGATGGCCGCAGTCAGGTTGGCATCGTTATTGTGTGCACTACGGCGCGCAATACGGTAATTAAGGGTGTCTTTTTTACCTACACGATATTGGCCAATGATCTGAGCGAGATAGTTCTTATTGGAATCGAGCGCATCTGCCATTACTTTGTGCAATCGCTTTGATTGCCAATCAGGCAACACGTAAATGACAGCAAGTACGGCGAGGGCACAACCAATAAAGGTATCCGCTAGTCTTGGCAATACCACCGCGTAGCCTTCCCCTAATTGGTTAAAGCAGAAGAGTACAAGCAGCGTGATAAAGCCGGTCGCGAACCCGTAGTTATTGATTCTGAATGCAAAGAACATCACTCCACTGATCACAATGAAAACTAACTGGCTCTCTTGAGACGGGAAGAAGGTCAGTAGCGGTACGCCGATCAACAAGCCTGCGACGGTGCCAATGACCCGAGCCGTTAGCTTTTGGCGGGTTGCACTGTAGTTTGGTTGACATACGAATAGTGTTGTCAGCAAAATCCAATAGCCTCTTTCAATATTAAAGCCTTGGATAATTCCGTAGCCGAGCGTCAATGTGATTGCCATACGTATCGCATGACGAAACAGCATTGAGTCGGTATTCAGGTTGGCTTTGATCTTGTGCCACATTGCCGTCAAAGTATGAGGGTTGGTATCGTCCAACACACCTTCTTCTAACTTCTCTGCATCCGGGTTACTGATATTCGAGAGCTGCTTCTCGACGGTCGCTAGGTTATTGAATAAGTAATCCAACTGGTTGAGCAATGATTTCCATTCGGGCTTATTTTGTTGGTTAAGATGGTTAAGCGAAGACATTAGCTCATCAAGCGCCAATACAGACTTATCGCCATGTTGGTATTCTGCTCCGACTTTCAATGAGCTCGCCACTTCTTTACAAGCTGTGGCTTGGGCTTCGAGTAGATACTTGAATCGAAACAACACGTCAGAGCGTTCAAAGTGCTTTGCTAGCTCTTGATAGCGGTAGTGGGTAGAGCTCACACGCTCATGAATGTCTTGTGCGATGAAATAGGTGTTAAGGAATCGATCACTCGGACCATCAATGTGCCCGCGCTTAGAGCGGTTAAGCAGCGTCGCTTTACACATGTTGAGTGCATTAACGGTACTGGCGTTTAACTTAGCTTCAATAATGCGATGTGGCTGAGGAATAAGGTCAGATACAGGGTAAAAGAGTTCCGCTTTTGAGCCGATGTAATTGCCAATTTGATCGAATACCGTAGCCAGGTTTTGTTGTACGGGTTGCATCGGCCAGACAATCTGCCAGATCATCGACATGAAGTAGTACCAAGCGGCACCGGTTAAAAGTAGAAGCGGTTGAAACCAAAGGTTGGTGCTCTCATGGGCACCGAGCATGGTATAGATAGCAACAAGCAGCGAACCAAACGCGATACTGGCGTATTTAGGGCCAATTGCACCGAGTATAATAAAAGAGAAAGTTGAAACGAAAAGCCCTATCGCGAACAGCCAAGGTGTATCGAAGAGAATTTCAATAGAGAAAGCAGCCACAGCGAAACAGATAAAAGTCAGCGTGAGTGCTTTGAGACGGCCAGTAAAACTGTCGTCACTTTCAGCAAGAGCCGCAGCGATAACACCTAAGATCAAAGGTGTGATAAGTGTGTTTTGTCCATAATACCAAGCAGGTACCACAACACCGAGCAAAGTGATGAGAATTAATACGCTGTAATTTATGGTTTTATTCGCCCAATAGAGGCGCAATTTGGCTGAGAAGTCCACAGTCGCTCACTTGACACACTAAAACCATAATCCTAACAGAAATCAAGCACAAGAATTTGATACTTATCCATAATTGCCCTTAGATGGTCATGAAAGCATCGATAAGATGTGAGACATTATTAATTCTCACAGCATCATGATATAAATTCAATATTCCCAATTAGAGAGCACGCTCCAATGCAGCTAAGCGCTAACAAGACTGCACAGTTTTTTATTCAAAATGAATATCATCAGGTTGAACTTGATGGTCCACGTCTGTTGTTATCTTCGGTAGGCAGTGAAGAACGTATCCCGTTTACTATTTGGAGTGGCAAGATCGCGATAAAACGCGGATTGTTTTGGGGATCGTTACAGTTCTTTGCTAATCAACAAGATGGCAAACAGCGCAGCTGGTTAGTACAAGGCCTACCTTGGGAACAATGCCGTCAATTTGCACGCGCATCGGTTGCTGCTTATCAGAAGTGGCATGACACACAATGTGAACAATTAGCTGAACACGTTCCTCAATGGGAAGCTGAATTAACACGTCTTGAGCAACTTCCTGCTTTCCTACCGCATTCAAAAGTTAAGACTTGGGTCGACATGGTTAACTCAAGTTTAGAGAACATGACGATGACTTTAGATGAAGCGGCGCAGCGTATGCCAAACCGCATTGCTCGAATGCAGCCATGGTTGTCTGAGACGGAAATTAAGCAAGCCGAAAGAAATCAGCAGTGGTTAGAAACAGAAAGACAAAACTGGGAAGTATTGTTTGCTCAATGTGAATCGTCACCACTCAACTTATCTCAGCAATACGCGGTCTTGATGAATGATGATCACAACCTTATTTTAGCGGGCGCTGGCTCGGGTAAAACCAGTGTTCTTACCGCTCGCGTCGCGTATTTACTGCAAAGCCATCAAGCTCAAGCTGAAGAGTTGTTATTGCTCGCATTTGGCCGTGAAGCAGCGGAAGAGATGAAACAGCGCCTTAACAGCAAAATTGGTTTATCAGCAGAGAAGGTGCAAGTGAGTACTTTCCACCAGTTGGGTTTAAAGATCCTTAATCAGGTTGAACCCGAACGTGTGGTTATCTCTCCTTTAGCGCTCGATGACAATCAACGCCAAGCATGGTGTATTGATTGGTTGAAAAAGCACTGGATGACGCCGACCAACTTCAAACGTTGGCAAAAGCACTTGTCTAAGTGGCCAATCGCTTATCTAACTGGTGATGATGAACTTGGTAGCCATGTTTCAAACCTCAAGTTGATAGGTTGGCTTGAAAAGCAGCTTGAGCAGTTGAATGCATCGGGTTTATCGAAGAAAGAAGTACAACAGCAGTTAATTGATCACAGAGACTACACGCGTCTCAACAGTGAACTTTCACTTTGTTGGCCATGTGTGACTGCGTGGCAAAAGGAATTGAAAGAACAGAATCATATCGACTTCTCAATCATGATTAGCAGAGCGACTCAGTATGTCGAGAAGGGCAAGTTTATTTCGCCTTGGAAGTTCATCATGATCGATGAATATCAAGATATCTCGCCAGATCGCCTTGCCTTGGTTGAGGCGCTGTGTAATCAGTCGAAAGCGCAACACCAAGCTTCTATTTTTGCGGTAGGTGATGACTGGCAGTCGATTTACCAGTTTGCGGGCGCAGATGTTGATTTAACGACGGGCTTTAAGGATCGCTTTGAGAGCTCGACGATTCATCATCTAGATACGACTTACCGTTTTAACAATCAGTTAGGTGCCGTTGCCAATCGCTTCGTGCAGGAGAATCCGATTCAGTTGCCGAAAGAACTGAACAGCTTCAAGCAACAAAAACAGAAGGCGGTCTACAGTGCGCCAAGCAAAGAAGTTGAGAAGATCCTGGATCAGATAAATAGGCAAGCAAAAGGTAAAACCAAAAAGTCAGTCTTGCTACTTGGACGCAATCATTATCACAAACCCGAATTGATAGAAGATTGGAAAAAAATCTTCACATCCATCAATATCAATTTTATGACTTGCCATGGCAGTAAAGGCAAAGAAGCCGATTTTGTGATTATTCTTTGTGTTGACGAGGGGCAGTTCCCGACGAAGAAGAAACAGCTGCATATTGACGGCGCATTGACTGAATCATCAGACGCGTTCCCTTATGCTGAAGAGCGTCGTTTGTTTTACGTGGCAATGACACGAGCAAAAGAGAAAGTATGGATCACGCACAGTGGCGACGGTTCTGGTTTTGTACAAGAGCTGCATGGCTCTGATTACCCCGTTGTTCGTAAAAGATGATGTCACTTGACGTAATTATCTAAGATTAGATCTCAAGCTCGCTCTCTATAGTCATTTGGGCGCAAGCTATTCTAATTAGGGCGTAAGATATTATCATTAGGAAAAAGGCATAAAGCAGAAGGAATTCGCTATGGAACACGGCTCTATTAATTACATTGAATTTGCAGCACGAGACATCGCCGCAACTAAGGCGTTTTTTAGCCAAGTGTTTAGTTGGGTCTTCGAAGACTATGGCCCTGAGTATTCTGCTTTTGAAGGTAAAGGCTTAATGGGTGGCTTCTATTTAGCGGATCTGGCGTCTAATGCTGAAAGTGGCGCGGCACTGATGGTTTTCTATAGCGAAGATCTTGAGCAAACCGAGCGTGACGTGATTGATGCTGGTGGAGAGGTAAACCGTGAGATATTCAGCTTTCCCGGCGGTCGACGTTTCCATTTTAGAGAGCCAAGCGGTAACGAAATGGCGGTGTGGAGTGATAAGTAGAGATACTCACTATATATCTTATGACTATGTTGTTTGATGACTGAACTGTTTAATGTCTGCAAATTAGACGTAAAAAAGCCTGCGATAATGCAGGCTTTTTAGTCTGTTCAGTAGAGAGCACATTTAACGTGCGTTTACGTGCGTTCAGCTAGGTACGCTTCGTAGTCTGGTATCTCTATGATCACTTCTTCTTCAAGCAGTGAAGAGTTAAACAGGAAGTTAGCGGTAGCACGGTTGGTTGCCACTGGAATGTTCCAAACACTTGCGATACGAAGTAGTGCTTTTACATCTGGGTCGTGTGGTACGGCATTCAATGGATCCCAGAAGAAAATCATCATATCGATCTTGCCTTCGGAGATAAGCGCACCAAGTTGTTGGTCACCGCCCATTGGGCCGCTGATCATGCTCTTAATCGCTAGGCCAGTTTCTTTGCTTAGTAGAGAACCCGTCGTGCCTGTTGCATAAAGGAAGTGCTTTTGTAGTTTTTCTTTGTTCTCTTTAACCCATCTTAGTAGCTCAGGTTTGAAATGGTCATGAGCGACCAAAGCGATATTCTTATGCGTTGGCATAGTACGCGTCGTTTTTTGCATGAATGTTCCCTAAATGATTGTTTCGTTTTTATTGTTTTGAGTTCTTCAGCCAATATAGCACTAAGGATTCACACTGAATACCGGACGAAACTCAGAAGGTGACAATGAGTCGGCGATAATTTGATCTTTGAGCGTTGCAGGTGTCAGCGCTTCAATCATGGGTGCACTGTGTTTTTCATAAGGTTGACCGCGCAAGTAACTGGTGGCTTGTTTTACCGACAAACGACCTTGCTCAACCATTTTATCTGTCGGGGCAAAAAGCACTTTGTTACGAAGTAAGCCGCGATAGGTTCCGTGACTTAGGTAACTTGAAATTAATCCTATTTCTTTGGTTTTACCGGCCGCTCTTAGCTCACTTATCGCAGCTTCAATCGCGACTGCGCTTCCGACAATATATTGAATATCCGGCTGCTCGATGACTTGTTGTACCAAGTTTCTTTGCAGTTCTTTATCGTTGTCTGCCCAGTAGCTTATCGCAATTTTGATATCGCTCGACTTGATCGCATCATAAAATCCTAGTGCCACAGGCTTAGTGCCGCCACTTGCTTGTGGGCCAAGTAACAAGGCAATCGGTGTTTCGCCAGATCCTTTCGGATGTCTTTTTGACAAAAACTCTCCGACTTGGAACCCCATTTGATACCAGTCGACACCAACCGTGCCTTTCAATACCTTTTGTTGCTCTTCATTAACGGTTAACTCATTGACCGTCGCAAACACAGGGGTTGAGCCAACCCAATCCGTAAGATTGTCATGGTAAGCATCGGGTGAAACTGTGCCCAAGATAATGGCATCGGCTCCCCATTTTGTACAAAGCACCAGTTGTGAAGCTTGCTTGGCGACATTGGGGTAACCGCCAGCTTCCAACACTCTTAGCTCGACTTGCTGCTTTTCTGCTTCCGAGACCATTCCGTAGTTAACCGATAACCAATAAGAGTCTTTAAGGTGCGGGTAAATGGCACAGATTTTTTCTTTTTGCGATGTGGCTTCGGCTGGTTTTATTGGGCTCAAAGGCTCGCTAGCACTTGCGACCGTGGTTACTGAGGCCAGTAGTGAGAGAAGAATTTTTGAAGTAAAAGGTCTAGATAGCATGAATTGCCGTTTTATTGGTTTTAGATAAGAAACACTGCAAAATATAGCGTATTCTGCATGGGTAAAGAAGAACGTTTTAAGGTTTAGAGTTTATGTTGTTAGCTTCAGCGAGTATTGGACGCAAGCTACTGGCCTCATTCTTAGTGATGGCACTGTTGGTTTTGTTGTCTGCATTGATCGGTGTTTCAGGTTTTAGCTTTGTAGCAAAGACTGAAAGAAACGTCGTCGATTCAGCTCTTCCTGCCATGATCGAAGCTCGTCAAGTTTCTGAGTTGAGTAACCGTATTATTTCGTCGGTACAAACGCTTTCTAATGCGAGAAATGAAGCAGAAAGAAAAGAGGCCGGAACCATGTTGTTCGGCCAACTTGAGTCGCTTCTTCAGCATATCAAAGAACTTGGTGTCGACAGCTTTGATTCCCAACTCCTCAATAAACTCGAAAACAATGTCCAAAGCGTAATCAACACATTGGCTGAACTGGGTGTGTCGGTTGAGCGCAAACTTTGGCTAAGTAAAGAACTGACGTCTCGTGTCGAAGAGATGCGACTACTCGCAGAAGAATTAGAGCAGTTAACCCGAACCCAAGTGTTGAACACGGCCACCATTGCGGTTGCCAACGTAACGCACATCTACGACCTCCTAGAGACCAAAGAAACCGATAGAGCCTATCAAGCCTTAGACGCACTTGTTGAAGTTGATCTTGATTTGTCTGAGCGTTTGCACGAATTGCATTTGTTGGCGTTCAAGATGCTTAATCAAATTGAAGAAACGCAGACAGTTACCAATGTTGAGCGTATTCATCAAATCCAATCTGAATTTGAATCCAACCTAAGAATTATGGCGCGCCGCGTTAAAGCGGTAGAAGATCCGACTCGTTCAGCGCAGATGTCTCAGTTGCTTGAAGAGTTAAGAAAACGCCAGGTGGTGTTCGATATCTCGCTAGAACAATATGAGAACACAAAAAAGTCAGAGTTTCTGATGCAAAATACGCTGGAGCTGTTCTCTCAGTTGAATACAACGGTTAACCAACTGGTTGATGATTCAAATTTAAGCACAAAAAAAGCGGTTGATGAGCTGACTAGCACCCTGAACCTAGCTCAATGGTCGTTGTCTGTGATTTCGGTTATTGGCTTGGTTATCGTCGCATTTATTGTGTGGCGAGTTGTTTATATTTCGGTTGTTAAACGTCTTACTGAATACTCTTCAGCTTTGATGTCTATCGCACAGGGCCGCTTGAATATCGATATCTCGGTTAAGGGTAACGATGAATTGGCTCATATGGGCGAGGCGATCATTACTGCCAGAAATACCGCGCAGGCACTGCAAGTGGTCGCGGTGGGCGAAGCAAAGGCGAAACGCGAGCTCGAAGAGCACAAAGAACACTTAGAAGAGTTGGTCACTGACCGAACTTATCAACTGCAAAAGACCAATGAGAAGTTGAATGTTGAGGTTGAGAACCATGCTAAAGCTCGCAACGCTGCAGAACAAGCAAGCCGCGCTAAGTCCGCTTTCCTCGCTACGATGAGCCATGAAATTCGAACGCCGATGAATGGCGTGTTAGGTACCGCTCGATTGCTTAAAGATACCGGGTTAGACCCGCTGCAATCAGGCTATGCGGACATCATTAATCGCAGTGGTAAGAATCTACTCGCCATTTTGAATGACGTACTGGATTATTCGAAGATAGAAGCGGGACATTTAGAAATACGTGCGGCTTCTTTTGACCTTTATCAGATGGTTCAAGATACCTACCAGTTAATGGAAGGGCGAGCCGCTGAGAAGAAGCTTAACTTTGATTTTCATATTGAAAGTGACGTTCAACGCTATTGGCGCGGTGACGTAACTCGAATCAGTCAAATATTGAATAATTTGGTCGGTAACGCGATTAAATTTACTGAAAGTGGTTCGGTCGATATCTTTATTAGTTTAGATATCGAAGATGAAAATCGAGTGATGTTTGAAGTCTCAGATACCGGTGTCGGTATTGATGTAAGTGAACAGGCTTGTCTGTTTGATGCCTTTACCCAAACCAACAGTGGTCGTAACAAAACGGGTGGTACAGGACTTGGATTAGCGATCAGCAAAAGTATCATGTTGGCAATGAATGGTGACATTGGTGTTCATTCTGAAGAAGGTGAGGGCAGTCAGTTCTGGTTCTCACTGCCACTTGAAGTGGGTGAGAAGATTGAAACAAAAGCAACGGTTATTGAGGCTTGTATTCGAGCGAAGGTACTTCTAATTGAAGACAACCCTGTGAACTGTATTGTTGCCGAAGGCTTTTTGAATAACCTAGGCCACGAGGTTGTGATTGCGACAACCGGACAAGAAGCGAGAACCATATTTAGTGGACAAGAGTTTGATATTGCTCTGGTAGACATCAACTTACCCGATTGCGATGGCGTAGAGTTGATTCAACAGTTGAAAGACGACGTGCGTCAGCATGAGCAAGACGAAATACGCAAAGTACCACCTATGATCGCAGTATCGGCTCACGTGTTTAACGAGGAAGTGGAAAGCTACTTGTCGTCTGGTTTTGATGGTTTCTTGCCTAAGCCGCTAGAGAAGGAAGCACTTTCTCAGCTCATCGTTGCTCAACTCGATGGTAAAACACTATTGTTGCCGCAGCCCGATCCAAATGATGCTGTGTGTAAGCAAAATGGTAACCGTGTTATTAAGGGGGACAGTGATGAATTGTACTCGACACAGATGGTTGAACTTTTGGCTAAGCACACGACTATAACTGACTCTCAAGACGAAGGAGACGCTCCGGTGAAACTGATTGATTCCAAAGTGATAGAGGGTGACTTATCGATTCTTGGATTAGAGAAGATGAAACAGATCGTTGACCTGTTCGAGGAAAGTAGCAACCTTACGTTGAATGAATTAGTCGAGGCCAGCGAAGCCGATAATGGACGAGAAGTGAAGTCTTTGGCGCACAAACTTAAAGGATCGGCGGGTAGTTTGGGTTTATCAGCACTGTACAATTTGTGTCAGAGCATTGAAGCAAGTGAAGAGCCATTATTGCAGTACCGTGATAACGACCAAGCTTTATCTGAATTGGTTAAAGACTCGTTAGAGGCACTGCTAATTTATGTTTCAGCTTAATAACGTGAGCTTGCTTTAAACCTGATCTAATCAACAAATCAAAAAAATCCTCTGACGAATATTCGCCAGAGGATTTTTTATACCGCGAAAGTCAGCGTTCTTTAAGAAACACTAAATGTTCAAAGCTAATCTTGGCTCAAGAGTTATCGCCAAAATTCAGGGCTATACAGTTTAAGGCTCAAGAGCTAGAACCAAGGCTCAAGGATATGCAGCTAAGATCAAAGAATCAGAACCAAGGCATATCGCTTGCTACCTATTTTCAAAGCGGTTGTAATCCAATAAGCCAAATTCAATCGGCTGATCTTGTTGATACCAACGATGAACTCGGTCGCTGAATGGCCAGAATTCGCTAGAACTGCGTCGCACCGCAAACTTATCCAATAATGCTACGTAGTCTTCTTCTGTGTTCAATTTTTGCAGCGTTTTAACCAGAGCGGGTATCTCGCTCTCGGTTAAAGATAGGTGTGCGGCAGGGTAGCTACCGACAGCGCCTCGTACGAGCGTTAAGTCGTCATTGGCGTAATCACGGTTACTTTCTTCATTAAACAAGCTAGAAATGTTGCTGTGAGCGTTATTGTGAATCATGGTGAACAGCTGTTCTTTGCCGTTTTCGCCCTCAATCATGATCATCACTAATTGAGGAACATGACGTAGGCCGGCGCCTTTAATCAAATTCACTTGGTTAAGCAGTGCTTCATTCTTTCTACCAAAACCTGTTTCCACAATATCGAAGCGATCATCGAGAACAGGGGCGAGCGTATCTTTGATCATATTGAACAGTTCACGCTTAGGATCGGCCGTCTTGTAAACAACACTTGTTGGTTGGTCGAAAGGAGCGATATTGCGCTGCAAGTAATCGCTCAATTGTGCACTTTGGTTTTTATACCAACTTGAGTGCTCCACATGTCGAACGTCCTGAGGCAATAGAGTTAAGAAGTTACTTTCACCTTCGAGGCGCAAGAAGTCCATAAACATGCGTGTAATCAGCTGGTGGCCGAAGTTCCCGTACACATCGAAGCCTGCTACAAGAAGGTAGTGAATACGTTCCAGTAGCGCGTAATCAAGGATCCATGCTGTCTTAGGCTGTGAGCCTACTAAACCCTGAACAACCGAAGCACTATCAAAGTGCCTAAAGATGGTGAGAGCGGCATTTTGATTGATGCCATCACCATCCCAAATGATGCCAGTGTCTAGGTTTACGCCGCTTTCGAACCATTGGTTGGTGAAGTCTGATTTCGCATTTAGGTATCGAGCTTGTTGCTTAGAGTAACGCACCCAGTTAGTTGCAGGTACTGTGTTACTTTTTAGTTCACTGGGTAGTTTTAAATTTTTCTTTTGGTTTGCATAGAAGGCGTTTATTTCAGGTAAATCGGCTTTCTCTGGATCAATGAAGAAAACCCAAAAACGATCGTTAATCACATTCAAGGCAAGTTGACCACGACACACCGGCCCTTTGATAAAAGCCATGATGGTGTTTTGCGCATTGTCCAACATGAAATGGAACCGCGAGTTCACAGGCAGTGCTTCAAACGAAGTCATCGGGTTAGCTGCGACATCAATGTTGTAGCTAGGGAGTTGTTTTACAGCATAATTAGCATCGACAAACCATGAATTCCAATTTTTCAGACGTTCTTTATTCAATGCAAAAGGCATGTGCGTTTTGTCGACGATGGTGCCTTGTTCTGGAATCAGTCGGTAGTAAACTCGTTCTACGTTTGGATCATCGTAAGGGCGGCGACTCGTGATGCGTTGCACGGTTTCACCTGGGGGCGTCGCAGAACGAACAATGTTGAAGAAACGTGTAGGCTGCGCCAAATCAGAGAAATAGACGTGCGATAGAAACAAGTGCTCATAGATATAACGTGCTGAAAGTTGGCTTTTATTATCACTTTTATTGAGGAAGCTTTCGTAGACATTAACGAGTTCTTGTTCAGCATCATTCAGCGGAATGTGGTCGTTCATTAACGCGCCATTTTCCAACCAACTCATTAAAGTAGCATATTCTGTTTTATCTAAGTTCGGCATCCCATACGGCATCCCCCACGTCGGGTAATCTCTTTCGTATTGAGCATACTCTTCAATAGTCGGGCACTGTTGGTCACGATCGGTTGAAAAGTCGAAACCTTCAAGCTGGGTTTGATCTGGAAGTGGGTGGTTCTCTTTCTGGATTAACATTCGAGAAACAAGACCAGCATCTAGGTTAGCCGTTGAGTTCTGCATACGTTCGTTGAGGACTGGATGAAAATCCGCATCGCGCCACTCTCGTGTAGTTAAAGCATCTTCAAACAAGCGAGTAGGGGCTGATGCAGTTAAACGGGTGCCTTGATAAACGAGTGCCTTGCTCGCTCCTCGGTCGATACCTTCTACCGAAGACATTTTGAGTTGGCAAGGTGCGTCATAACAGGCGTGACAAACTACGCATCGGTTATCAATAATGGGTTTTACTTCGTCAATAAAGTGCTGTGCCTGAGCTGACAGAATCGGCGCTTGGCGATCACGAACTTGTTGTTGACCAAACAGCTGGTCGAAGTTTAAACCCGCGTAGACGGCACAACCAGAGAAGACGCTAACAAAAGCTAAAATGAAGAGTTTTTTCAAATTCATACGTATTTAAAGATTAGGCATTTTCTCTAATTATATCGAAAATGATTGAAAATGCTCATGTTCTGACAATTTTGTAGACAAGATATTGATAGAAGGGCGTAGCTTATTGCGTCAACCCCTTACTCAGCTCAGAGTTTAGAGAACTAAGCTAGGTTTATTGATTGACGTAACAAACCGAGAATGGAACAGACAGTCGCTCAAACTCTTTTATCCATCGCCATTGATTGTCTTGCAGCTTATCTCCTGGACCTTTGACTTCTATCCAATGAAACCCTTGGTCTTTGAACGCAATCAAATCGGGCATCCCAGTTCTAAATAACTTTAAGTCACTCAAGATCACTTTGAAGAGATCGACAATCAAGGCATTGGGAATATCCTCTATACTGTGCTCGATGAGTGATCTAGGGAAGTAGTTCCAATGGACAAATGGATTGGCAATACCGTGCTTCTGGTCATAAATATTAAGCAATTGGTTTAGCCCGCGCTCGGATATGGTTTGTAATACGGCATCGATTTGGTCAGCTCGTTTTTCAACAAAATCTGAATGGTACAGGTCCAGTGGTCGATGTTGGTAACGGTTGATAAATGCGCCTTCAACATCAGAGAAAATTGTATCCCAGAAAGCCAAACCGAATAAGCCACAAAGAAAACTGTTCTCAGAAAAATAGATATCCCAACCTTGGCTTTCAAAATGCTGTTTTACCGCAAGTTCCACTCTCGTTTGACTTAGGTCCAACTCCAACTTTATCTGTTCACAACTTGGTTTGGCGGTGCGTGGCACTTTGTGTCCTTTCTTTGTAGATAACATTTGCCTGCGTAACAACCTCTGCTCAAGCTTAGCCGCGACCTCTAACTCTGATATATCCGATGGATTTGCTTTCATTTGCGTGACAATGTCACACATTGAGTCTAACTCGTCTTGCTTGTCATAGATGCGTGCAAGTCGTTCTCTGCTAGGTGGAAGCGTAGATTGCTTGAACCAAAAGATAGCTTGGTCGTTTAGGTTTAGCCTTTCTAGATCACGGGCAATTTCATTGATCAAACGAGATCGTTTTCTAGCAATGTTTCCGTGTTCCGATTCTGCCGGTATCGAGTTTAAAAGGAGTTCAAGAAACTCACCGTCTTTTCGGTCACCTTCAGAATACTCACGTTGAATATCGCGTATCTGGAGTAGTTGGTTGAGTTGCTCTCTGGAGTTGAAGAAGCGGCGCTGCTTGCTTAATGGATAGTTTTCAAAGGTGTTGAGTCCCAGGTCACTTAAGACGAACTGGCTTAAATCTTGATAGGTGTTAGCAAAGAAGAGTAACAGTAATACGTCGATAACTTGAGATTCAACGACGTAAATACAATCGAACGACAAGTTTTGGAACTGATCAAAAGGCTGGTGATCGAGTGAAGCCAAGAATTCGTCTTTCTTCGCTGTTTTATTGCTCTTAAGAGACGGGAATGCGTTGAACAGCTCTGGTTTAGTCAGTAGATGCAACCCTAACTCGAGCTGACTGATGGCGAGGTTATGTTGTTCCGTTGGGTGACTTAACGTAATGAAGCTCGATGCGTTTAGCTCTTGCAGGGCGCTTTTTAGATCTGGAATCTCAACATAACTGAGTTTATCACTTCGAAACCAACAGCCCTTGCGAGAAAGCAAACGAACCATTAGACACTGACTTGCAACCGAAAGGTGTGCGTATTCAGACAACCAACGGCATTCATCTTCGCTCAGAAGATCGGGGTAGAGCGTTTGAGCGTGTTCAATCAGTCGATTAAAGTTGTCGAGATAATAAGTAGGGGAGAGCTGAGGAGTGGTTTCTATTGTCAATGGGTTCGTCGCTTGATACAAAAAGAGCCTAACCCTAAGGTTAAGCTCTTCAGTAACAAATTCAATCTTTTCTGACGATTAAGCTTGAGATGCTTTTAGCTCAGAAACTTTAGCTTCTGAGATAGGCTTCGTGATGATTGCTAGAACAATACACACTGCCATCATAGCTGCAGAGATTGTGTAAGCTAGGCTGTAACCTTCGCCATTCGTCATTGAGTAACCAACAACCGCTGCGCCGATAGCACCACCGATACCCCATGCCGTGTAAAGCACGCCGTAGTTAGTACCGTAGTTTTTCAGGCCGTAGAATTCAGCAGTTAGTGTTGGGAATACTGCTAGAAGCGTACCGTAACCAACAGCTGCGATAGCCGTACCAATGATTAGCGTGAATTCAGAGTTGAACGTAGCGAATAGAGCCATGTTCGCGCCTTGAAGGATAAACGCTAGAAGTAGAGTACGTACGCCACCTATTTTATCTGCAAGCATACCCGCAGCAACACGGCCGCCTGAGTTAAATACAGCAAGGATAGACGCTAGGTAAACCGCGTTTGGTAGGTTCGCTTGAACGCTAGCAATCGTAGTGATGTTACCGATGATCATAAGACCAACAGAAGCAGCAAATGCGTACATGATCCATAGAGAGTAGAACTGAGGAGTCTTCAGCATTACTTTCCAAGTTAAATCTTCAGTTTTCTTAACCGCTTTAGGTGCTTGGCCTTCTTTTACTTTAGGCTCAGCTGGCGTGTAATCCGCTGGTGGGTTGTTGATCGTTGCCGCTAGAGGTACTGCAATTGCAAGTACACCAACACCAAGAATCATAAAGCTTGTTTGGATACCCATGCTATCGATAAGCGCAGAAGTTAGTGGTGCTAGGTAAATAGCAGCAAGACCGAAGCCTGCAGCGATTAGACCGTTAACCATACCTTTCTTAGAAGAATGGAACCATTTCATTGCTGATGGAGAAAGACATGCGTAACCGAAGCCGATACCAGCACCTGTCATCACACCAAACGTTAGGTTTAGCATCATAGGAGTCGTAGCGAAACCAGAAGCAATCATACCTAGGCCAGTAAGCGCTGTACCTAGAATAAGGATCTTACGTGGACCCATACGGTCTTGTAGGATGCCTGCAACAAGAAGACAAACAGAGAATGTGATAGTTGCAATAGCGTAAGGTGAAGATGCTTCAGCAGCACTCCAACCAGCTTCAGTGACTAGCGCCTTGTTAAATACACTCCAAGCATACAGGATGCCAAGACAAAGGTTGATACAGAAGCCTGCTAGCAGGATACGTGATGCTTTATCAATCTTGCTCATTTTTATTCTCAGTTCTGTCATAAGTTAAGTGAGAGCCACTTAACCCAAGACGGGTTATTGTGATTATTTCTTCAAAATTAGTTTGCGTTTATCAACAGATAACGCAAAAGAGCGCGGATTATAACCAATAAAAATGTGATTGGAATCTCTTTTTCCATTTTTGATAAATAAAACAGTTAATGTTAACGGGGTGTTTTTTATTGGTTTGGCATTTGTGTTTAATACCTTTCAATTTTGTGATTTTTGAGCGTTATTGTCTTATTCTCAAGAGGATTTTTCAAAGAGGTATTACCAGTTGGTGCGTATATCGTGCGGATATCACAGAGTTACGAATTATTTTAATTATTTTCTAAGGTTAATTTTGTGTAACAAAATAAATCAAAGTGGAGCTTTATCCATATGAGACAAGGAGTAACGGAGTTCTATTAAAAACAAAATGTTAACCAGTTGTTACGGTTGGTTTTTGTTAGCACCTTTGCTTACATTTTGTTCGATTTGAGGGGTTGTGTTGTCCGTGAAAAGTGGGAAAATAGCACGCAAACTGAGATTCCAAATTTGAAAGGATGCGTTTCCAACTTATGGCGAGGCGAGTATTATGAAACTGTTTTTAATTCTATTGATGTCAATTTCTGGTGGTGTAGCGGCAGCTGACCATATCCACTCTTTCTTGTTTGGCTTCTATATTGCTGCATTGGCAGTGGGTAGTTGCTATTGGTTAGCTTTCCGTAGCACGCGTTTCCCACAGTTAGCTTTAATGCTATTGATGTGTGGCTTTTTCGCGAAAATCGCAGTGACGGTTGTTGGGGTTTCTTGGGGAATCTCGAACGATATTATTCAATCGCCGTTCATTTTCTCATTGTCATACCTGTTCTTCTTAGTGGTTGTTACTTACGTTTGGTTTGCATACCGCGATAAATTAACGCTCAAAAAGCGCGCTAAGCAGGTAGAAGAGTCTCGCAAGCAAACGGCAGCATAATTGCAAAACTAATACAGAATTCTAAAAATGAGCCTTCTTCGGAAGGCTCTTTTTGATCTTGTCTGAGCTCAAAAAATCAGAATTTGAGTACCTTACCTAAAATTGCATTATTGAAATAATATGTGTTTGACGAATTGCTCGTCAGATGTTTATTATGGCAAAAAAGGACATTGTCCTTTTTTGTTTTTTGCTTGCGCTAGAGAGATGTGCAAAAGCAGTGCTTATTAAATTGGATAGTTGTAGTTGGGGTAGTCGTTAGTGTTCAACAATGAAGTACAAAATCTATTGATATTACTCGTTTTTCTTTTGTTCGCTTTGTTGTTTCTTAATGGCTGAATTGATTCATATTAAAGCAATTAATGTTGCGAGGAGTGAGTTCAAATTATGTGGCTTAGTATTTCTCAACCAGTGCTTCAAGAACATTTGAAGTATGAGGCTAACTACATTGATAGGAATACACCACTCGAGACCAAATGAAGCAGCCGACCTCAAGTCGAGTTAAAGTTCGATAATGGTCCACTTATTAAAAAGAATCGAGAGTAAAGATATCATTGAAAAAATTAACAGGAACAAGGCTAATAGTTATGTGTAGGGTCAATAACAATGTGTGAGGTTAATCATTATGTATAAAAACAAAGGCTTTACCTTGCTTGAACTTGTAGTAGTGATAGTCATCATTGGGGTGTTGGCAGTGACTGCTGCACCTCGTTTTTTGAATTTGCAGAGTGATGCAAGAAACGCGTCATTGAAGGGGCTAAAAGGAGCTATTGAGTCTGCAATCAACTTATCTTATGGAAAAATGCTATTGGCCAACGCAGAAGGGAATCCTATAACTAAAGGGGCTTCGGCCGCGGCAATTATACCTGGTTGTGGTGATTGTACTTTTTGGTACGGATATTCCCCTGCGGATGTAAAAACGTTGTCCGTTTTGGTTGACGGTATTGACGTTGACGGTTCAGGCGATTTTGTTCTGACAGACGTACAATCTAACAATAACATCAGCAATGCTTATTACGTGGAAATAACCTTCCCTAACAATATGCTAAATGGCAACCTTGTGAATGATTCATGTTATTTAAGATATGAGTCAAGAATGGGTGTTCCAGTAGATGCTAAACCGGTTCTTGATTTGGTTAGTTGTAACTAGGCGATTTGTTACGTCCAATGTTCTTACTTATGTATCGGTTAGGGAAGACCGTTTGCCAAAATACAAACCAACCTCCACCCTTGATTGGAAATTGGGTGCAGATGTAAAGTGAAAATATTGGCACTATTTAATTGCTCTCAAGTCAGAGTATAGACAAGTAAAAATCTTGTTTAACTTTGATAAAATGCATAATTGTTGAGTTGATTGTGCTTCTCCGATTTTGCTTTGTACATCGCAGAATCAGCGGCAGACATGAGCTCTTTTTCTGATGAAAAGTGTTTTTGTTGGTAGATGGAAATACCTGCGGAACACCCAACTTGGATTATGTTTCCTTCGAGCTCAATCGGTTGGCTTATCATTCCCATTATCCGAGTTAGTGCGACTTCAATGTCTGCATGATGCTCAAAATTAACAATAATCAAACCAAACTCATCACCTCCGAGTCGTGCAAAAGTATCAGAACTCTTTATCGATTTTTGCACTCGCCTAGCAATGATTTTGAGAAGCTGATCCCCTGCATCGTGTCCCAAAGTGTCATTAACTTCTTTAAACCCATTTAAATCTAAAAAGCAAAAGCCAAGAGGTTCACCTTTTTCTATATGTCTTTTTAGTGCAGTTAAGCAGTATTTCCGGTTTTTAAGCCCAGTAAGGTAGTCGGTTTCAAGGTTAAGTGATTTTACTTTGAGGCTACGAGTTAAATAAGTGATGGCGGGAATTGTTATCGCAGCGCCAATAATTGCCATATATATCGCATACAACAGGCTTTTTCGATCATCTTTTATCGCATTCACAAATTCAGAGAGATCATAGCCCTTGAGTTCGTACAACACCACGTCATCATAAAGAACCTTTATGTTGGAGACCGTACCCAAAATTTCAGGTAAATGTTGTCGCCAATTTTCTTGCGACAAAAGCGTATTATAATGTTGGTCTAGTTGTTCAATGTGATTAGCAATCGAGTCCTTTGCATAACCTTGAAATTTTTTGAACACGTTGGCGTCTGTAGTCAAGAACTCATAGTTAACAATAAGGAAATCAATCCTATTTTTTATTTTTTGAGGCGAATCTACATCATTGTATATTGTGTCTGACACTTCCATTTCCAGTTCATGAACTTCTCTTCCAAATCGCCAAGAAGCCCAATAAGAAGCTTTTATCAATTCGATATATTTTACGGTTTCACGGTCATGTTCAGAGTGTGCTTCATTGATTCTCAACGTAACAAACAGTAATAAGGTGAAGAAGATTGCTAATGCCAAGCTTCTTTTGACTTTGTCATGTTTCACGGTTTTTTCCTCACTCTTCAAAAACAACAATTTCATTGGCAAACCAGACTAGGTGGTAAGCAAGTGACAGATCTCGCATAGCTTGGTCGTTGAGGTTGTTTAAATCACTGATCACAGTAATAGGCCCTTTTTGCCTAATGGATATTGGTTGTCCTTCGTCTTGATACGCTAAGAAAAAGTGTGTGTTGGCAAGACTGTCTGGAGTAAATGTCGCTTTGTATCCATTTGCAGCGACGATCTCAATACAACGTATGTTCAGAGATGATTCATGATGTTTGAGCAAGTCTTCCAGATAGATTCCTTGGTAAGTTCGTTTCTCTTTTCGCCAAGGCAGTGGTGTCGAGAGCTGCCTTGGGGCTATTTTTGTTAGTTCGGCCATTGTGTAGTCGTAGGTTACATCTCTACTTTCAAAACGTATTTTCATTACGAGTGATTCATCTAAATGGGTTTGTGCTGGCGCTTTAACAGCTACAAATAAAATGATCAAGAGCATGTATATCACTTTCACGGACATCGTCCTTTTTTGTTTTGTTTTTGTTTGGCTTGTCAAAATATCAACAAGAACTATTAAGTTAATCAAACTGATTGGCGTGCGTTATATTATTATAAAATATCGGTAGCTTTACAATGGTCATTGCAGATGTGTTGATTTTATCATCAAATCTGGCTGTTTATTTTGGCTAGGTTGGGTGGTGGAGAATGAACAGGAGATCAAAACTTGAAATTAGTATGGCAAGCAGTCGTTATCTCTATGAGTTTTATTTTCTCTATAAAGGTACACGCACAAATACAGGCGAATGGCGACGTTGATGTACTCAATGTTGCCTTAATGAATGAAGATAGGTATCCCTATTTTGTCAAACCGAAGTTCGGAGCCCCTGAGAAGGGTGTCTATATTGATCTTTTGAATGAAATTGGAGAGATGACGGGAATCCGCTTCAAGTATCATTTTTTCCCACAGTCGCGGGTTCGACACCTAATGAAATACCAGAAGATGGATGTTGAACCTGGAATAGCGAAAGAATGGCGAACCGAACTTCTTGAGCTTGAGAATAGTGTGTACAGTGTTCCGTTGTATCGAACGTCTGAAGTGGTTATCTATCGGCGTTCTCATTTTGAATCTCCACCCAATACGTTGAGTGCGTTTAAAACACTGACTTCTTGTTCTGTTTTAGGCTTTTATGACGTAAACATTGGGAGCTCAGACAAAGACAGTATTACAGAAAATAATTCAACAAAGATGATTGAAATGGACCGTTGTGATTATATGTTTATGCCTCTAGTCATCGCAGAAGCTAAAGAGATCAACGATCAACTCATTGGGATCACAAAGCCAATGAAGCATTTTGACTTAAGAATTAGATTAACAAAAGTGAATGAGGGGTCTCTTCCTAAGATTAATGAGGCAATCAAGTTTCTACGGTCTCAAGGTTACATCACACAATTATTTGATAAGTATAAAAAGTTAGGAGAGTCCTAATGAGCAGGTTGAAAACAACACACTTGCTCATTGGTTTAATGATCATCTTAAGCTTTTATTTGATTTTCTTAGCGACAATTCAGGATTCAAATGGCCATTTAAAGGCAAGAAACACACCGTTAAAAATAGCTGCAAAAATATCGGATTTGGTTGCTCCTCATTTATACAATTTGGATGCAAAAAACCTGCGGATGACGGTTGAATCGATTATTGCTCACAACGAATCGATCAATGCACTCGATATAAAAGATGTTGTAAGCGGGAAGAGCGCATTGACGTACTTCAAGAGCGAAAACAGCGCCTATTTCAACCGTTCTATCGATGAAAATGTACGTTTGTATTCGGATTACGCCAACACTGATATTGTTTATGACGGATTGGTCATAGGTACAGTGCATCTTTATATCTCTGATGATGAACCTTTAACGGATGACCGTTTCCACATTGGATATTATGCGGCTGTTTTTGTACTTGTGATCTTGCTTTTATCGGGCATATTTCATGCGGCTCTAAAGAGATCTGATGCAAAGCTATCGAGCTTCGATATCAACTCAAATAAGTTTCTCTATTCATTTCTAATCTCCATCATATTTTTCGTCATTATCGCAACGGCTGTGAGTTATTTATTGATTGATTCTAGTCGAAGTTATGCAATCGAAAGAACGAAAAGTGACCTTAATAGCGTTGTTCGTGGTTACCAAGAAGGTGTTGAAAACAAAGTTAATTTGATGAAAAGTACTTTTGACTTTATCACTTCAACTGACGAGTTTATCAACATGTTTGATGAGCTCATGATTACGCGAAATGAACAGGTAAACGTATCAATAAAAAACAATCAGAACCGACTAATTCAAGTCTTCAAACGGTACGAAAACTTACATATCGGGGGAAACAATGCATTCGCGGTATTAAATACTAAAGGGTCAGTGTTGACTCACTATGGGGATAGCGTTGTTTATGATGAATTCAATGTGGATATCTATCCGTATTTTCTAGAAGCTCTTCGGGGACGAGCATCAATATTCTCGATAGGTGCTTATTACGACCACATTGAGCAAGACTACAAAGGCAATCTGTTTTTTTCTACTCCAATTGTTAAACAGAAATCCGGAGAAATCGTTGGTGTAATTGTGAGTGAAATACTGACCGATGAGTTGTTTTTCCCTGATGATTACAAAAAATATTTTCAAAATACGGGAGAGATGCTCGCAGTTGATACGTCGGGCATTGTGATATCGCGTTGTAAGAAAGGGAATTGTCTAGGTAATAAGAAAGACGGAATTATCCCTATTTCACAACCGCCGAGTAATGGTGACATTAGTGATATGGAGCGCACTACGGATTACCAAGGAACTAAAGTGTTTGCTGTTGCAAGTAAGCAAAGTACGTTTCAGGCTAATTTTATAGCGAAGATCGATGTTGATGAGGCACTAACTGAGCACAACGACTTTCAGTGGGCTTTGATTATCATTACATCCGGTATGAGTGCTTTTGTTATTTTGAGCCTCGGCTTTACATTGATCATTGTTAGAAAAGTGACGGGCAAACAAATTGCGTTAAATCGAAGTTTGATTGAGCGGTTGGGTAATGCTGCTGAATTTAAAGATAATGATACCGGGATGCACGTGGTTCGAATGAGCCATTACGCAAGAATTGTCGCAGTAAATTATGGTTGTACAAAGCAATGGTGTGAAAACTTATTCACTGCTGCGCCGATGCACGATATCGGGAAAATAGGGATTCCAGATAAGATATTACATAAACCAGGCAAACTAACCACGCAAGAGTGGGACGTTATGAAAGCACATCCTATATTTGGAGCGAAGATTATCGGAGAGCATAGTAGCCCTTTGTTGATCATGGCTAAGGACATATCGATAGCACACCATGAGAAATGGGATGGGTCCGGCTATCCTTACAATTTAATGGGTGAACAAATCCCTTTATCAGCACGCATTATTGCAATAGCTGACGTATTTGATGCATTGACCACCGTTAGGCCATACAAAGAAGCATGGAGTGATGAGAAAGCGATAGCATTAATAAAGTCAGAATCAGGGAGCCACTTTGATCCAGAAGTCGTTGATGCCTTCATACGGTCGATTGACGAAATTCTACAAACTAAAGATCAATATCGTGATATTCAATGTGACCCAACTACCCAAAATCATCTTAAACAAATGTAGATTTAATTGATTTGAAAGTAGGCCACTGAATTAGTGGCCTATTTGGTGTGCAGAGCAGGGTGACGATTTTACATAAAGGTTGGAGTTAGCTAGGTTTTTCTAGCTCAAATGCAATGTTACGCGTGAATTACGGCGTAGCCGACACACTTGTAAACACAACTTTGAACCTCTTGTTCATCACCTTGTATTGAATCAAATAGGCCTTTAACACCATCAAGCTTAGGTATTATTGGACCCGCAGTTAGGATTGCTTTCTTAAACCTTGAATCGTTGTCGAACGCCTCAGTCCAAGATTGGTAGAACACCTCTGCTGATTCAAATTTGAGCGGTTGTTTGATGATCTCTACATACTTTGATACTAACTCTAAAGCGAGATCTTCTTTGCGCTTGAAGTGTGTATTGATGCCACTACGTGAAATAACCGCTTGTTTAGACAGTCGGGTAAATGTTGCAGCATCAAAGCCTTCATTCAAGGTAATATCAAAGGCCGCCTCAATAATTCTTCTTTTTGTATTTTCTGCTTTTTCGCTCATTCGCTACGAACCCGAACTTTTAGTAGAAAGTTATTTCTTCATCAACTTCGCAAGATCTGCGAATGGATTGTGTGTAGCTGATTGATGATCATCTAAACTCGCTTTTGCATCGACGCCATAACGGTCATGATCTGTATATTTAGAGTGTTCGTGATCATGGCAGTAGAGGCAAAGAAGTTCCCAGTTGCTGCCATCTTGTGGGTTATTCGTATGGTCGTGATCAACGTGGTGAACCGTCAGTTCGCGTAGGTTGGAATATACAAACTCACGAGCGCATTTACCGCATACCCAAGGAAACAATTTAAGTGCTTTCTCGCGGTAGCCGCTTTCTTGGCGAGCATAAGCAGCGCTAGAACCAGTGTAATCTGAAGACATTGTCAAATTCCTATTTATTGTAATGTCGCCGATTTTATCACAGCTTTTTGAAACCTGTAGACATGTCATTGTTAAATGATGCTTTGTACTAGTTTGTATTTGGAACCCAGCATCTACATCAAGTGAAGTTTGACCAAGTATGCCTCTATTGTGTAAGCCATCTCTTAGAGGGAGTTATGTCTTTCTGGAATAAGCCATGCTTAACAATTTGAAAAGAAATCGTATTCAGGGGTTTTAACTCAGTGCCGGTGACCTAATATCAGTTTGTGAGAACCTATATTAATAAGGAAATATCATGTCAGAACAATACACTCCGCCAAAAGTTTGGGCTAACGATACCGATGGTGGTAACAAATGGGCAAACATCAATAGTCCTGAATCTGGCGCTCGCTTTGATAAAGAGCTTCCTGTTGGTGAGCATGCTTTACAGCTGTATTCTCTTGGAACACCTAATGGCCAGAAGGTGACTATTCTTCTGGAAGAGCTATTAGCGCTAGGTGTTAAAGAAGCTGAATATGATGCGTACTTGATCAACATTGGTGAAGCGGATCAGTTCTCTTCTGGCTTTGTTGGAGTGAATCCAAATTCCAAAATACCAGCACTTGTCGATAAATCTGGCGATGAAGATGTCAATGTCTTTGAATCTGCGTCTATTTTGATGCATCTGGCTGAAAAATTTGGTCACTTCTTACCGAAAGAAGGAGCGGCAAGAACGCAAACCATTAACTGGTTATTTTGGGCGCAAGGCTCGGCACCTTTCCTTGGTGGTGGTTTTGGTCACTTCTACGCTTACGCTGATGAAAAGCAAGAATACCCAATTAACCGTTTTGCGATGGAAGCGAAGCGCCAGCTAGACGTGTTAGACAAACAGTTAGCGAATAACACTTTTGTTGCGGGCGAAGAACTGACTATTGCAGATATCGCAATTTGGCCTTGGTACGGTAACTTAGTACTTGGAAAAATTTACGACGCAGCAGAGTTCTTACAAGTGGAGTCTTACACCAATGTTGTTCGTTGGGCGAAGCAACTTGAAGCTCGTGAAGGTTTTCAGCGCGGCCGAGTAGTGAACCGTTCATTTGGCGAAGAGTGGGAACAAGTACCCGAGCGTCACAGCGCGGAAGATATCGACCGTGTTTTAAAACTACGTCCGTAGCCATTTAAAGTAATATTTGGTAATCCATGACTAGAGTTTGCTTTCGATTGAATCGAGCAACAAGCTCTAGTTTTCCTACCCTGTTCTTAGCCCTTTCGAAAGTCAATCCACCTATTTAGATTTAGCTATTGAAGGCGGTTTAGGTATAAAATCGCGACATCATAATTCTAAAGGATGGTGCCATGTACCACGGTCATATTTATTTCCCTCTGCGCTTTGCAGAGCAGGCAGAAACACTGCGTCAGAAAATCCTCTCGGAACGTAAAGATGTGTTAGAGACTTTCCCATTAATACAGCGTTTGGTTGGCCCACATAAGATGCCAATGTTTGAGATTCACTTTGCGAACAAAGAGTCGGGCATTGTTGAGTGGCTTGAGCAAGAGCGCGGTGATATGTCGGTGCTTATTCACCCGGTCACTGGCGGCGAAGAAACGCTAGACCACACAGTACGTGCGATTTGGCTTGGCCGTGAGCTGGGTGTGTTTGAAGAGACACTAAGTAGCTAATTTAATTCGCGCCCGACAGTTTGTAGCTAATATTTGTACTTAGTAACTTAATAACTTAGTAGCTTAGTAATTTAGGTGCTGTCGGGTGTGTCGGTGCGCACCTCGTTTTGCTCATTGTCTGCTGCCGAAATTTTAGCTTCTCCAGCTATTCCCCAGTAACAGTGATACCGCTACCGACACACCTAATGCGATCAATATATTAGGTAAGTACAGCCCCCAAATCGCGACACAAACCGCCACGGTTACCACAGCCCATAACAGTGTTTCTAAAATCCAAGTGCCCATAAAATAACTCCTAACTAGATTGTGCGACTAGCATAACCAAGCAAGGGTAAACTTTTGGTCACCATCAAATAACCATTTGGGCAAATTGCTACAGCATGACTTTAACGATGAACTCATTGTTGTTGGTTTTATGAGTAAACTGCCATCCTTGGTTCTGACAAACGCGATCTATGAGCTCTATGCCGATACCAAAAGAGGTTTGTTGTTCAGAGTCGTTTGCTAGGTTTTGATCTTCCAAACGGTTGGTTACCTCAAACTGATGTTCTGTCAGTGTGATGTTGATATCTCCACTACCACCGTGTTGAAATGCATTTCGGATTAAGTTGGTGAGCACAATCTCAGTTAATTCACGGGGCAGAGTATGCTCTTCTTGCTCAACCTTGGTTTGAATGTCCACTTCTTTATTTTTTAAAAGATAACGTTGGCTTTCGATAATATTATTGAGCAGAGGAGTAAGCTTGATTTGCTCATAGTTGGTTTCTATTTCGTTATTACGACTCATCCATAGCAGAGTCGTCACTAAGGCTTTCATGTTGGTGGCTGAACGTTGGATTCGTGCTACCGCTCGTTGACCGCTGTTAGGGATAGTTTCGGACAACCGAACCAGCATATCGCCACTGGCTGAAATCGTGGCAATCGGTGTTCTTAACTCGTGGCTTGCTGCTCTTAAGAAAAAGCTCTCACGCTCATTGGCCTGACGCTCACCTTGTACGCTCTTAACAAGCAGCGTAGCCAACTGGTCGATTTCTTTGTATCGAAACTGAGTCAGCCCTTCAGTGTTGCCAACATCCAGAGATTCAGACCATTTTGATAGCGTAATGATCGGTTTAGTAACTCGATGTATCAGAAGACGAATGATCAAGAACACCAAGAGTAATAGGACGCCGATGGCAATGAAGGCATTGTTAATTTGGTTGACGGAATCAGGTGGGTTCAGCTCGAATAGATTCAAATAGATGGCTTCATCGTACTCAGAAATGATGTATAAGGTTTCGTCTTTACCTGAAATTTGATGTTTAGCGGCATAGAGGTATTGGCCTGAATCATTGTTAGGTGATTGCTCGTAGTGTTCATAAATCGCATCGTTATCAAACGCTTTCCAATCAAAGGTTTGTTGAAACTTAACAGGCAGCTCTGAATAGCTTAGAAAGGCTTGGAATGTCGGGTTTTGGTAGTCTGGCAGTTGCCCTGTTTCGATGTATTGCTGCTCTGCGACTTCCAGTTCATACAAGAATCCATATTTTGCCGATTCATTAAGGCCAATATGGTAGCTCTGTGACACCATCAAACTGTAGATGGCCGTCAGTAGCACGACGATGCCAAATAAATAGAGGTAGATGTCGCGCTTAATACTGACTCGATTCATGTTCGCGTGTTTCATGATGGCTCCTCATGCAAGACAACACCAATACCATGAACCGTGTGAATTAGTTTTGAGTCAAAGGGAGCATCAACCACTTGTCGAAGCTTAAATAGGTGCGCTTTCACGCTGTCAGAGCTTGGCATTTCGTCTTCCCATGCTTCTTCAAGCTTGGCTTTGCTCACCACGTTAGGGCTGTTTCGAACTAACATAACAAGCATTCGCCAACATACTGGCGAGAGCTTCAATAGCTTGTCGTCTCTAAGGGCTTGGTGCTTGTCTAAGTCCAGTTTGAGATCTGCCACAGACAGCGATGTCACCGAACCTTGAGAGCGACGTATCAGTGCCATCAGCCGTACTTTCAGCTCTTCCATCGCAAAAGGCTTCACTAGATAGTCATCCGAACCCACTTCGAACCCGGCGATTTTGTCTTCTAACGTGTCCCTTGCCGTTAACATAAGGATAGGTGTCGTGACACCTTGTTGGCGAAGAGATTGACAGACATCAAGCCCGTCCATTTTGGGCATGTTGATGTCTGTTAAAATGATGTCATAACGCCCCTCTAACGCAAGATTGAGTCCTGCGCTGCCATTGTAAGCAAAATCGAATTCGAAACCGTCGAGTTCCATATAGTCTGCTATGGCTTCTGCCAAGTCACTGTCGTCTTCAATCAACAGGGCGTTAATGCTCATAAATGTCCTTACTTTGTTTCTCGTTCTCTTTTCCAAGCCCAAATAGGCGGCTGGATAAGAAGCTGTAGTCGGTAGTTCCAAGTTGGCGCGTGCCATAACTGTTGGCACAGTTTAACGTAGCCGTGGAAATATACCTTAAATGGGTTCACAGAGTTGATTCTCGGGAATACGCCATATCTGACTTCTTCCTCTTCTTTGGCGAAGGTGCCGAACATACGATCCCAAATGATAAAGATCCCAGCGTAGTTCTTATCAAGATACTGCTTGTTGGTCGCGTGATGCACTCTGTGGTGTGAAGGCGTATTAAACACCGCTTCAACAGGGCGGGGCAGACGCTTAACTGTTTCGGTGTGCAATAGCGTTTGATAAAGCTGCACAAAGGTTTCACACATCAGCACCACAAACGGATTGAATCCGAGCAGGATTAACGGCAAATAAAAGAAGAATGGGAAGAACCAATCTAACGGCCCAAATCGGTAAGCTACCGAGATATTAAAGTAAGGCGAGCTATGGTGAACCGAGTGCGTTCCCCAAGCTAAACCGTTGCTGTGTAAGAACCTATGCTCCCAATAGTACGCGAGATCGGCCAAGATCAAGCAACCCAGAATTGTCCAACCAGATATCGGTAGCTGAGTTAGGCTGAAATTCTCGTAAGCGTAAACAAACGTGCCCACATAGGCTAACCCTACGAAGAAAAGGGTAACCAACAAGAAGAACAAAGTGACTAAGTTAGTAGCGCTGTCTCCCAACATATTCCAGCTGAGTTTTTTCTTAAAGGCATAGCGGATAAGCTCAAAGATAAACAGAGCCAGAGCAAGCAGCAGAAAATTATCATCTACCCAAGTTTCGGTTAGGATGATGCTCGTTTCTGTGAATGTTTGAGAGAGAAAATTCCCAATGCTATCCATAGTGAAATCCATAACTAAATCCTTTACTGATTGTTCTTATAATAGACGTATAACTCATTAGAATCTGGCAACCCATGCTGATTCAGCTGGTGATGTTCTATAACCATATCCACTTCTTTTAGAATCGCGATACCTTCCCAAGCATGTGCTAGTTCCTGTTCAGTATGTTCGCCTTTACCTAGCAGAAGGGTGCCCTTGGCTTTGCTTGGAACCTTAATTAAGGGTTTGTTTTTATTTAATTTTGATTGCTGAGTCGGGAAGCCAATCGTGATTGTTGCTTCGCTGAAATCTAAGCTGATGTCTTGATAGATCACGATGACTTGTTGCTGTTGCTGTTTCTGGTGTTTAGATACTGCTTCGTCATTGGTGTCGAGTTGCTGATAGAAATCCACCCACAACTCTGGAACATCCTCTAATGGAATCGTCTTACTTAAACCTTGCAGATAAGTCGTGTTTGCAGTCGCCTGTGGTTTTACCTCTACGGGCTTATTTGTTAGCGGCTTACTTATTGATGACTGTTTCTTTGAGGACTTGTTCGTTGATGACTCAGTGATTGGCTGCTCTGTCGATGCCTCTGCAATCGCTGGCTGAATATGTAATAGCCCCCAAACAACACCAGTAATACCGACTGTCGTGAGTAGTGAAGCGAATAATTTCATGCTCTTTCCTTGTTGTTCATTTTTCTTATCAAGGACAGTAAAGGAGGTGAGGTAAACAAAAGGTAACCGAGCGGGCTTTTTAGTGGTCAACAGCGAATCCGTCGATTGCCTAATTTGTTAATACAGCAATTTGGGACACTTTTTTCCATGTGGGATTGGTAATACTGACGCCATATTCATTTATGGGCTCAATAATGCTATTCAAATATCCCATCTCACTGCTGACGATTATTCGGCTTAACCCATTTAAGGTCGCCACGACTTGGTTAATGGTATTGGCTGAAAACGTGATGCTTATTCTGCTGCCGCTGTTTATTGGTTACGCCATCGACGGAGTGCTAAATCAGAGATTTCAGCCTTTGATGATGTTGGCACTGATTCTTTTTGTACTGGTGATCATCAGTGTCGTTCGTCGTTTTTACGATACTCGCGTGTATGGTGCTATTCGCGTAAAACTGGCCAATCTTGTTGAGCGTAACCTGCGCGGTTTATCTATTTCGACCAAAGACGCTCGGCTAACCATGTCTCGTGAGCTGGTTGATTTTCTAGAAGATGATTTGCCTACTTTGATGACGGCGATCGTTCAGCTGGTCGCGACGGTGGTTATCCTCTCAACGTTTCACTTCTCATTGGCGCTTTGCATGTTGTTTGCAGGGTTATCGATGCTGGTTATCTACGGCGTATTCCACCGAACATTTACACGACTTAATGGCCAATTTAACGACCAAGTTGAACAGCAAGTGAAACTACTGAGCGGTGTTCGTTTATCTGCACTTCGTTGGCACTTTGAGCGTCTAAAACAGTGTGAAATCAAGTTGTCTGATACCGAAGCCGTTGTCTATGGTCTGATTTTTATCGTGTTGTTTGGCGCGGTCATCGGCAATTTATGGATGGTGAGTCAGCTTACAGAGCCTACCGCAGGGCAAGTTTTTTCTATCGTTACCTATTCACTGGAGTTTGTTGAAACCGCAGTGATGTTACCAATCACATTACAAACCCTTTCTCGTCTCACTGAAATCAGTCAGCGCCTTAATCACACCTCCATTCAACAGGTTACCAAGGAGATACCTCATGAAATTTAAAAAGCCACTTTCTGTATTAGTCGGTTGCGCAGCCATCTTTATCGCGTTGGTTGTCGTAGATGAATTGGAACCTGAAGCTACCCAGCCAGTGAAGAAAGAAGCCGTCCTTTCCCCAGTTTCAGTGTTAGAGGTGACACCATCACAGCATCAATCGACGTTAACGGTATTAGGTGTGACCGCTGCTCGTTGGTCTGTGCAGTTGAAAGCATCTAGCAGCGCGCAATTAAAATGGTTAGATGAAAGCGTTGAACCGGGGAATTTGGTTAACAACGGCGATGTGTTGGCAAGGTTAGATACTAGCGCAGTTGATGCGAACTTGGCTCAGGCGTTGAGCTCATTGAAACAAGCAGAATTAGAATTGGAGCAGGCTAAGCACGAACAAACGGTCGCGTTAAAAATGCTGAACTCGAAAACGAGTTCGTCTTTTGCTCGCAGAGAGCCTCAATTACTTGCAGCGAAAGCTAATCTGAAACAAGCGAAACAGGCTTACTTAAGTGCGCAGAAGTTGTTGGAAGAATCAGTGATTACTGCGCCTTTTGATGCTGTGATCATGAAACGCCATATCAGCCCGAGAGAGTGGATAGAGGCGGGGCAAGTGACCTTTGAATTGGCTGCCAGTGATTCGATTGATATCGAGTTGCCGATTTCTGAAATGCATTGGCAACAAGTCCAAGCCGCTCTGAGTGAGCCGAGTATCACAGTAGTGAGTCGTTCTGGGAATCAGTGGCCTGCCAAGGTGCGTTATGTGTCTCCACAAGTTGACTCGGTCACTCGCCAAAGGCAAGTCGTGCTTTCGGTTGAGGCACCTTATCAAAGTAAACCAAGATTGTTTCCAAATCAGCAGGTCCAGGCGGTGGTTAATCTTGGGCTGAAGGATAACGTAGTCAGCGTGCCTTTAAGTGCGATGACACGAGACGGATATGTGTGGACGTTAGACAATAATGATCGTCTACGTAAAGAGTCGGTATCTTTGATTGGGCAAGGTAATCAGGTGCTCGATATTCGGTTTAATCAGCAAAGTGAACAGGTTCGCAGAGTGGTGCAATATCCACTTTCTTCGATGTTAATTGGTAAGCAAGTCGCGCCTAACTTCTATCAAGATGATAGTTCAGAATCGATGATCGCGAGCCAATCTGATGATGAACAGATTCAGGAGACGAACCAATGAGTTGGATGACTAAATGGTTTATCAATAACCCTGTTGCTGCCAATTTGTTGATGATGGCGATCGTGATCAGTGGTGTGCTTGCATTCGGACAATTGCGTGTTGAGTCGTTTCCACAAATCGCACCCTCTTCCATTAGTATCAGCGTTACTTACCCTGGCGGCACGGCGCAACAGATCGATGAGAGTGTTACCCAGCGAATCGAAGAGTCAATCAGCGGTATTGCAGGCATCAAACAGATCACCAGTCAGTCGAGTGCTGGGGTTTCTCAGGTCATGGTCCGTAAAACCAGTAGCACTGATTTAGACAAGCTTCTGGACGACATTCGTAATCAAGTCAACGCGATTAATGGTTTTCCCGTACAAGCGGACAGGCCACAAGTTGTGCGAAACGAATTTACCAATTTAGCGGCGTTTGTGGTGGTGTCGGGGCCAAGAACCGATGACGAGCTGCAACCGATCGCCAAGCAACTTGAACAAGCGCTGAAGAAGAATCCGCGTATCTCGAAGGTATCAAATTGGGGAACTCGCACATCTCAATTGGTTATCGAGCCAGATCCTGACCAACTGAAAGCGTTGGGGTTGAGCTTAGAAGATCTCGCAGAGCTCGTTGAGCAGCGTTCGCTTGAGACTCGTAGCGGTGAACTGATTAGTGACAAAGGCCGAATGGTGATTCGTGGTGACGGATACGCCGATGATTTACAGAAGTTGAATCAGCTTGTTGTGATTTCAGGAAGCAACGGGAAAATACTGCTGGGTGATATCGCCAAGTTAAGTCGTGGTTACCAATACAGTGGCTCTATCGTGCGTAACAACGGCTCTAACGCCATTGCATTATTGGTCAGTACGAGCCAAACCGACAACCTGCTCAAAGTCAGCAAAGCGATTAGTGAAACGCTCGATGCCCAACGCGCGATTTTGCCGTCGGATATTGAGTTGAATACCATGGCTGACATGGCGCCTTACATTGAAGAGCAGCTATTTCGTTTGAGTGATAATGCATGGCAAGGCTTATTGATCGTCGTAGTTCTACTTGGGATCTTTCTTGAAATTAGGCTCGCGTTTTGGGTTGCAATGGGTATTCCAATTGCGCTGACTGGAACCTTGGCAGCAATGCAGTTGTTCAACTACAGCATCAACGATATCACCTTGTTTGGTTTTATTTTGGTACTCGGTGTGCTGGTGGACGATGCGGTTGTTGTAGGTGAAGCAATACATGAAAAACGGACGGGGAACGGCAGTAGATCCGGGAATCTAAGCATAAATGGTTTCTCAAAGGTAAACGGCCCCTCTGATATAAACGGAAAGATAGCCGCTTGGCAGGGCGTGCATTCTGTGTCGGTGGCAACTGTATTTGGTGTGCTGACAACCATCGCAGCGTTTTCTCCAATGCTCTGGATTAACAATGAGCTAGCTAAAGTGTTGGCTGGGTTTTCAGCAGTTGTGATCTTTGCGCTGATATTCTCGCTTATCGAAAGTAAATTTATTTTGCCGTCACACTTGGCTCAGCTTTCCGTGAAAAAGCCATCGAAGGGTTTGTTCGCCAAGGTTCAGAATGCTGCTCAAGGCGGGTTACAGTGGTTTAATCTCAACATCTACAAGCCAGTATTGGAATTTGCACTTGGCTACAAAGTCGCGTCCTTGCTTGGGTTTGTGGCGGTTATCTCATTGGCTTATGGCATGTGGTCTAACGGTGCGATTCGAAGTGCGCTGTTTCCTGAAATTCCGGGGCGTTACATCACCTCGGTTATTGAGCTAGAAGATGGCGCGCCGTTGCCTTTACTGCGCCAAGCCTTGTTGCAAGTTGAGCAAGCGATAACGCAAGTAGAAAAAGGCTTGATGGACGATTACCCATTACAGGAAAAGCCTGTTGTGAACCTGCTTGCTTGGTCTGATGGCTATGGCGAAATCGAAGTCACAGCTGAGCTCACCAACGAATCTTTAAGCTTATTGCCGGGTAATTTATTGTTGAAGCGATGGAGAGAAAACACAGGGCAAATCGAAGGTGCTTATTCGGTTAAATTTAGCGCGGCAGAGGAGCCTGCTGGTGGAACATTCTTAACGATCTCTTCTAATGATCGTGAGCTTGCTTCTTTAGTTAGCGAGGAGCTAGCGGATACTTTGGCTTCGTTGAAAGGCGTATCGGATGTCTACGACGACGGTCAGGACGGTTTACCGCAAGTTCGCTTGGTGTTGAATCAATATGGTCAGCAGCTAGGGTTAACGCAAGCGAAACTGGCTCAGCTAGCAGGCGAAGCGTTTGGCGAAAGAGAAGTGCATCGCCTGTTAGAAAATGGGCAAGAGACCAAGGTGCTTCTGCAATATCCAAGAGAGGAGCGCAGAACCTTAGCTCAGCTACAACTGGCACTTGTCATGTTACCTAATGGCGGAAGTGTGATGATGGGGGATATTGCTGAGTTTCGTCATGAGCAAGAACCGCAAGTGGTTTACCGCCGTGACCGAGAACAAGTGATCAACCTATATTGGAAGCAGAACCGAGACTTGCAATCACCAGAGAAAACACGTGAGCAACTCGAAGATACGATTGAATCTCTGCACTTACAGTTTCCAAGTGTAACGATAAAAGCGGGCGGCGAATTTGAAGAAATAGGTGAGGTGTCGAACGGCTTCAAATCAGCGATGATACTAACGCTCATCATTATCTACATTTTGTTGGCGGTGCCTTTGAAGTCCTATTGGCAGCCGATGATCATCATGGCCGTGATACCGTTTGGCTTTGCAGGTGCGATTTTTGGTCACTACTTGATGGATTTACCCATCAGTATTCTTTCGATGTTCGGCATGATGGCCATGACAGGCATCGTGATTAATGATTCGCTAGTGTTGATCACACGCTTTAATAGTGAATATCGCCAAGGTGTGCCGTTACAGGAAGCGTTAATCATTGCGGGTACTATCCGCTTGAGAGCGATTTTCTTGACCACCATTACAACGGTGTGTGGATTGTTGCCATTGCTAAGCGAAACTGCAGAACAGGCGCAATACTTGAAACCAGCAGCAGTATCTTTGGTGTTTGGTGAGTTGTTTGCCACTGCGGTGACTCTGATTTTGATTCCGGTGCTGCTTGGTCTGTTTTGTCGCAAATCGCCGCCAGTTGAAAATCTAATCGAACAAGAAGCACATGAACAAGATTCATTAGAAGAACTCACTTTGGAGCGCTCGTGATTGATTTTATAAAGGACAAAGACGATAGTGAAGCCAAGCTATCCAATTCAATAAAGCCTTCCAGTTCGGCGAAGCTAGCTGACAGTAAGACTAAGCCAATGTACCTGAGATCCAAGACTGTATGACGCAAGAGAACAAACCTGCTTTGCATTTGGTGCAAGGTTTTAAACTGGTGCCTGAGATTGCATTGATTGAATCTTTGCCAGAGCACCTTCAAAAACGCTTTACGCATGCATTGACCTTGATGCATGAAGAGTGGGGTGAGCGTCGCTCGTGGGAAGAAATCGCAACCGAGAGCGCTATTTCGCCCTACCATTTTCATCGTCAGTTTACTGAGCTGTTTAACGAAACTCCGGGTCAGTATCTAAGCCGAGTTCGGTTACAAATCGCGGTGGGTTTGTTGATCAATGATGAGCCGTGGAGCGTGATTGAAATTGCTCAGTATTGTGGCTACTCATCGTCACAGTCATTAGGTAAGGCGCTTAAGCGCGAGCTTGGGGTTACTGCAAAACATATTCGAGAAATGGGCTACAACGCGACGCCTAAAGAAACGGCAGACTTCATCCAGAAATTGGCACATCCAGGTGTGCAGTCTTCGATGGAGAAAGAGCTAGTTAAATCTATGCCGATCGAGCTGGTTTGGTATCCAGAACGCGGCATGCAAAAGCTTAAGTTGGAAGATCCTGATTGGGACACGGTATTTGAAATCTATGGTCAGAAATCGACGCACTTGATGGGAACCACACCAATAAAACAGATGAACAATAAATGGGACGACATCGACGCTGAAATTGGAAATTGGCAAGTCGCGAAAGATCGTTACGATATGACCATTCCTGAAGGCTACTACTTATGCAGCGACGTTTATCTGGTTTCGGATGTGGCGTACAGCACAGCCTTAGAAGCTCTGTTTAAGGCGGTTGAGCAACAAGGTTTGAAGTTAGATGTGCAAGGTTATTTGGTGGAGATGGTTCGCCACATAGATGATGACGAAGTGGAAGGGGTGACCTTCTCTTTCCAGTTGCCCATCTTAACGACCCAAGACAACGAATAATAAAAAGGCTCCTCAAATGAGGAGCCTTTGTTTTGTTTCAAGGAGCCATTTTACCAAGGGACTGGTTATCAGAGCCTCTGTTCATCGGGATTAGTCGTTAAACAAAGTAGGGGATTAAGCCTCTGCTGTCACTTTATCGCTGCTCATCTTTTTAAGAGCTGCGTAACCAAAACCTGTTACCGCTGTACCTGCTGCAATCGCCACTAGGTACATAAGAACTGGAGAGATAGCGCCCGGAATTAGCAGTACGAACAAGCCGCCGTGTGGAGCCATTAGTTGTGCACCAAACATCATTGATAGAGCGCCCGTTAGTGCGCCACCTGCCATACAAGCAGGGATAACACGCATTGGATCTTTCGCTGCGAATGGAATTGCACCTTCAGAGATGAAACATAGGCCAAGAACGAATGATGCTTTACCTGCTTCACGTTCGCCCGCTTCAAACTTGTCTTTCACTAGGAAAGTCGCAAGGCCCATACCTAGAGCTGGAACCATACCTGCTGCCATGATTGCTGCCATTGGTGCGTAAGTTTGCGAAGCCAGTAGACCTACACCGAAAGTGTAAGCTGCTTTGTTTACAGGGCCACCAAGGTCGAAACACATCATAGCGCCTAGAATCACACCCAGAAGAATCGCATTAGACGTTCCCATGTTGTTTAGGAAAGTTGTCATTGCGCTCATCACGCCAGAAACAGGGCCACCCACGATGTAAACCATCACAAGACCAGTGAACAAACTCGCGATAAACGGAATGATTAGGATTGGCTTGAGGGCTTCCATGGATTGTGGAAGTTGAACCTTGTCGGCAATGAATTTCGCTGCGTAACCGGCAATGAAACCTGCTGCGATACCACCTAGGAAACCTGCGCCCGTTGAGCTAGCCAGCATACCGCCGATTAGACCCGGAGCCAGACCCGGACGGTCAGCAATTGAGAATGCAATGAAACCAGCAAGAACAGGAATCATCAGTGCGAATGCAGAACCACCACCGATAGTCATCAGTGCTGCTGCTAATGTGCCTTCTTCTTTAAACGCTTCAATACCGAATACGAAAGAGAGAGCGATGATCAAACCACCTGCAACAACCACTGGAAGCATGTGCGATACACCTGTCATTAGGTGCTTGTACACGCCTTTCTTCTCGTCAGTAGGTGCTGAATTTGAAGACGCTGTGTGTTGGTATGGTTTAGCTTCTGCGAATGCTTTTTCCATCTCTTGCTTTGTTTTCTTCAAAGCAGGACTTGTCGTTGTTTTGTACAGCGCTTTGCCGTTAAAACGATCAAGAGGAACGTCGATGTCTGCAGCGATGATAACAAGATCAGCGTCTGCGATTTCTTGGTCTGTCAGTTGGTTTTTAGCACCTACAGAGCCGCGAGTTTCCACTTTAATTTGGTGACCTAAGCGTTTGCCTTCTGTTTCAAGCGCTTCAGCGGCCATAAAGGTATGTGCAACACCAGTTGGGCAAGCGGTAATCGCAACGATCTTCTTGCTGTTTGTTACTGGAGAAGTGCCAGTTGCAGCAACTGTTTCTTTAACTAATTCGTCAGAGATTTGCGAAGCGTCTAAGACTGTTGCACCTGCTACCGCTTTCTCTAGAAATGCTTTTGCATCAGCAGTGCATTCAGAGATAGCCGCTTGATACACTTTCTTGCCGACAAAACGCGTTTTATCAACGTTGGTGTTAGCTGCGATAACTACAACGTCGCTGCTGTCGATAGTGTCTTGCGATACAGTTGAGTCAGGTAGCACGCTTGATTGACATTCAATAGCGGCGTTCCAACCCAGTGCTTTTGTCGCTTGCTCTAACAACCCTGCGGCGATGATGCTGTTTGCTACGCCACTAGGGCAAGCTGTGATAATGGTAATATTCATAATAAACCTTTTGTCCTATTTGCTTGTGTCTAACTGGCTAGTTGGAGCACTAAGCGACTGTAATTGGATATTTTGTAGTACTGAATCCAGCTCTTGTTGGCTGGTGATGCCCACGCCTACCTGCGATACTGCTAGAGCAGATAGGGCGGTTGCGAATTTAATGAGTTCTGGTTTTGGCATCTGTTGCATGTGACCCCAACATAAGCCTGCAACTAATGTGTCACCTGCGCCCACCGTGCTTACCACTTGCATACGCGGTGGCTGAGCATGTAACCATTCACCTTGGTTTAGCCACATCACACCTTCAGCACCAAGTGATACCACGATGTTTTCAATGCCTTTTTCACTTAGGGCTTGGCCTGCGTGTTGGCATTGGTCACGTGTTGTCAGTTCTGCGTTGAACAGCTGAGACAGCTCTTCGTCGTTTGGCTTAATCAACCAAGGTTGTGCATTGATACCGGCTTTAAGTGCGTCACGGCTGCTATCAAATAACACTTTCTTACCTAAATCGTGTAAGCGTTGAACCCAAGAAGCGCAAAGTTCAGGGGAGATGCCTTGTGGCAAGCTGCCAGCAATCACGAAGTAATCGTGTGTTTCAGCAAGCTCTAACAAGGTTTCTTCAAACGCTTTGATAGCATCAGAATTAACAGGAACACCTGGGAAGTTGATGTCGCTTACTTGGCCTGAATTCTCTACCAACTTCACGTTGATACGAGTTGCGCCGTCGACACGGATAAAGCGGTCAGTTGCGCCCATTTGTTCGAACAGTTGGCAGAATGCTTCTTCGTTATTGCGACCAAGGAAACCTGTTACGGTCACTTTCGCGCCAAGCTCTGAAAGTACTTTTGCTACGTTTACGCCTTTGCCCGCAGCATGAAGAGAACCTTTGTTCACTAAGCTCACTGAACCCACGTTAAGTGCGTCGATAGCGCCTGTCAGGTCGAGAGCAGGGTTTAGCGTAACGGTAACGGCTTTGATTTGTTTATCAGACATATCGACTCCTTAACCTTCACCAAGGCCTGAAGCGATAGCTTTGCCAATCGATTCAAGTGCTTGTGCTGCATCTTCACCGTCAGCAACAAACTGAAGCTGGTGGCCGTGTTTAACGCCAAGTGCGATTACTTTCATCAAGCTCTTCGCGTTCACTTCTTTTCCGTCACCATCTAGGTTTGAAACGCGGATTGTTGATTCGAATTTCTTCGCTTCAGCCACCAGCATTGCACCCGGACGAGCGTGTAGGCCGTGCGCGTTTTTGATTTTGAATACTGCGCAGTTGTCATCGTCTTGAGACGCTGTAGAAACCGCTTCACCTTTTAGAAGGCCAATCACTTGTGCAATGTCAGCGGTTAACAGTTGTTGCTGTTTACCTTCGAAAACCATCTTGCTTAGGTTTGCCAGAATAGACTGGTGTGCGCTGTTACAAGCTGCGAATGCGACCAATGCTTTCACTGGTGTGCCTTCGTACTCACAATGGTTTGCTGTTGAAACAAACGATACGCCAGTTCGAGTCACGCCTTTATCGCTGCCCAACAACCACAGGCCTTGGCCTAGGTGAGTTGGAGTTTTTGTTACTAGGTCAGCAACGAATGCGTTGTCAGTACAGCCTGTATTTTTCAGTAGGCCGCCCGCAACAGCAGACATTTGAACCATGTCGCTTGCAGGGAACAGTAGTTGAACTAAAGAAGCGTCTAGGTCTGCTTCTAGCTGAACTTCGCCATTAAGTAGGGCGATGATTTCGTCTTCTGATTTCGCCTGCTTTAATTTCTCTTCAACACCGTCTGCCGCTAGAACCTTTGTTAGCTGCTTAAGGATGCCTAAGTGCTCGTCAGATTTCGCTGCAATACCAATTGCTACGTAAACACGGTTGCTGTCTGCCCAATCAATGCCTTCAGGGAAGTGGTGAACAGCTACGCCTGTCTCTTTTACTAGGCCACGCGTGTCAGTGGTGCCGTGAGGAATCGCGATGCCGTTACCTAGGAACGTCGAGTTCTGGTTTTCACGGTTCAGCATTCCTTCAACGTAACCAGAATCCACTAAGCCTTTTGCGGTTAGGTCGCCAGCAATGTTCTGGATAGCTTTGAATTTGTCATCGGCCGTTTGACCAAGAGTGATGTCAGATTTTGATAATTTAAGCATGGTGCCTCTTTAGCGTATCGCTTGAGAATTTGTGTATCGCTACGATTCAGTCTAGAGCAAGTATTAGTGAGCTTTACTCGTTGCTTTGCTCTTTGTTTTACTTTAGCTGAATCGGTTCAGCATTCAGTGTAAAAAAATTCAGCAAAGCCGATTTTGGGTTTCAAAATAGTTTTGCTGCGTGTCGTAATTTCAGTTTCGTTAATAACGAGAAGTTGAATCACGACAAATGACGCTCAATCCATACAAAAGGATGATTGAAGTCACTTTTCAGATTTTGCTGAATCCTTTCAGCTTTTATACTGAATCGATTCAGCATATAATTCAACTAATCCGAGGATCAGATCATTGGTTATATGATCCTACGCACAAAATACAGGTCACCCATATGACACTTGATGAAATTGCTAAATTGGCTGGAGTATCGAAAACCACGGCCAGTTATGTCATCAACGGCAAGGCGCAGAAATACAGAATCAGTGAAAAGACGCAGCAGAAAGTGATGGCGGTGGTGGAAGAGTATAACTACCGACCAGACCATGCTGCTTCGTCGCTGCGTGCTGGTAATAGCCGTTCATTTGGTTTGATTATTCCTGATCTTGAAAACAGCAGTTATGCGCGTTTAGCAAAATTGATAGAGCAGAACTCACGTAAAGTGGGTTATCAAATCCTGATCGGTTGCTCTGATGATGACGCTGAAACCGAACGCAAAGTAGCGGAAGCTTTGGTGAGCCGTCGTATTGATGCCTTGTTGGTGGCGAGCTCAATGCCAGATGCCAATGAGTTCTACTTAAAGTTGCAAAACTCGGGCACACCTGTGATTGCGATTGACCGTCCGTTAGATGATGAACACTTTGCTTGTGTGATCAGTGAAGATTTCGAAGCCGCGTTTGAACTGACCCATTCGATTCTCGATGACAGTATTCATAGTGTAGGCTTAATTGGTGCACTGCCAGATCTGAACATTTCACGTGAACGTCAGCTGGGTTTTGAAGCAGCAAATAAAGCACATACTCAACAAACAAAGCCAGCAGAAAACAAGCCGATGGTTGTGGGTTATGGTGAGCATTTTGATAGAGAATCTGGACGTGAGGTTTTTGAAGAGTGGATTGCAAAAGGCACGGTGCCCGATGCTATTGTCACTATGTCATACACCTTGTTAGAGGGTGTGCTTGATGTGATGGTTGAAAAGCCAGAGCTGATCAATCAAGTAAAACTGGCGACCTTTGGTGATAACCGACTGCTCGACTTCTTGCCTTTCAAAGTCCACTCACTGCCGCAGCAATTTGAAGTGATTGCCGACAGCGCTTTTGCTTTGGCGTTAAATGCATCGGCTAAGCGTTACCAAGCGGGCATTGAACTCGTGCCAAGAAGCTTAGTGAAACGAGGCTAATTCCAGTTAGTTTACACAAGCTAGATTAGACTTGGACACTTAGCTTGAACTTGGAATTAACTCGAACTTGGACATTTAGCTCGAACCTGCAATTAACTCTAACTAAGCAATAAGCCCATTTCTACAATGGCAACAATGCCGAGCAACAAAGCCAACACCTTCCAAAACTGGATTGGGTTTCGGTTTATCAAAGGTTGCTTGGCTTTACTTTTCACCAAGCTTTGGTTTGGTGTGTAAAGGTCTGCCACAAAATCCCCCAACACTTGATGACGCTCGCTCGGCGATTCCGCGCAGGCTTTTTGTAACACCAAATCCACCCAGCTTGGTAAATCAGCACGTTTTTGAGTAATGGGTTGGTATTCCCACTGATGATGACGAGATTGCTTAAGCGATTGCGCGGTCATTTCAGAGTAGGGGAGTTTGCCTGTTAGCATCTCATAGCCGATCACTGCGATAGAGAATAGATCTGAACTTGTGGTCGCTGTATTGTGCTTGATGGTTTCTGGTGCAATGTAATTGACTGCGCCTAATGGTGTGTCGTCTTTGTCTGCGAACTCTCCCTCTTCAAGGCCTCTCACTAACACCGCACCAAGGTCGATGATTTTAATTTCACCATCGCGTTGAAGCATGATGTTCTCAGGCTTTAAGTCTCGGTGCACCATATCTGCACGCTGCAGTACACGGACACCTTGTGTGATTTTATCGAGTATATCGCGCACTTGTTTGAGTGAAGGTTTTGGATTGTCGTACATCCATTGTCTTAGCGTAATACCTTCTACCCACTCACAAATTTGATATAAGAATTGCGAATGCTCTGGCGTTGGGTAAACCTTCATTACTTTTTTATTGTTGAGCAAGATCCCTGCCCACTGTTCATTAAAGAATGCTCTCAGTTGCGACGGGTTATCGTGATATTGAACGGAAGGCACTTTGAGCACGAACTCGGTTTGTGTTTCTTTCTGCATGACTCGATATACATGACTTCTAGACCCTGCATACAACACCTCAAGTACCATAAAGTTGTCGATACTTTGACCAAGTTTTAGTGCGGGTGGAATAGCGCGCTTGGCGAGTTTTTCATGGAACTCAATTAACGATGGTTTGGGTAGGTGACTGACTTGGACTATCAAACAGCTCACATTGTCTGAGCTATTGTGGCTTAAGGCGGTATTGCAGATGCTTTGTGCGGCGTATTCGAAATCCGCTCCAGGCTTGTCGATGTGTTCATTGAATGTGTTGGGCGAGACAAACTCGTGCACACCATCCGATGTGAGGATGAAGCAGTCATTTTTCTTAATTGGTAGCGTTTGATAGTCAACGTTGAGTTGATTGTCCATGCCTAACGCTCGCGTTAAGTAATGCTTCTGTCCCATAGTTTTACGGGTGTGGTCGCGTGTCAGCTGACGTAACTCACCACTTCTCAATAAATAGATACGGCTGTCGCCTACGTGGAATATATGTGCGGTGTTGGATTTTAATATCACGCTGCTGAATGTAGAAACTAGGGCGTTATGGTTAACTTGTTGTGCGGGATGAATGTTAGACACTGAGGTGTTGAAGAGCCAAGAGTTGAGCGAAGTAAGGACTTTTTGCGCCGAACGCTGAATGCTCCAGCTATTTGGCGTGGCGTAATAGTCGTCGATAAACTGCATTACGCTAGTGTGACTGGCTTTCTGGCCGTGCTCACTGCAACTAGCCCCATCAGCAATACAAGCAACACTGCCTTTCAACTCTTGCTCTGCGCGAGTTTTGGGGTGCTTTACAATGATGGCGTCTTGGTTTTCATCGCGTATGCCTTTATTCGAATAACCACCAAACTTGAGTGTTAGCTGGTTGTTTGATTCCGGCGTGACGACTTGCCCTTGGCTGAATGAAATTGTCATAACTGGTCTTCTTATTTTAACTGCTCTTGTTCTTAACTATCTTCTTCTAACTTCCTTGAGAGAACATCTTAGGAAGAACAAAAGCCCTAGTGAACCTAGAGCCTTTGAACGCAATACCAAAGTGGTGAAACACACCTTGGTACCACTCCCGATTCAATAATATCAGTGCTTCATGCTAGTGCTGTGACTAACTCGAAACATTGATCAGTGTGACACTGCCGTCGTCGTTTACTTCGGCAATTTGACCGTTAGGCTCTTCCATGAACAACAGAGTGACAAAGCCAAGTACCGCTGTTGCAGCAATCACGAAGAAGAACGTTTGGTAGCTCACGAATGACAACACAGTAAGGTAAACCACCGCACCTACGTTACCGTAAGCACCCGTCATACCCGCAATTTGACCTGTCATACGACGTTTAATCAGAGGTACTGTTGCAAATACCGCACCTTCACCCGCTTGCACGAAGAAAGAGCATGCCATAGCCGCGACAACCGCAAGCCATACTGGCCATGTGCTGTCTACTTGACCCATTGCGAAGTAACCCACAGCAAGACCAATGGTTAGAATAAGCAGTGTTGGTTTACGACCGAATTTATCTGAGATCCAACCACCACCTGGGCGAGACATTAGGTTCATAAAGGCATAAGCCGATGCAACCATACCGGCAAGAACGGGTGTTAATTCAAAAGTTTCAGAGAAGAAAAGTGGCAACATAGAAACAACAGCCAGTTCAGAACCAAATGTCGCGAAGTACAATACGTTCAGTACCGCTACTTGCTTGAATTTGTATTGGTGAATTTCTGGCACTTCTTCTTTAAATACGTTTTTGTTCACTTTCCAAACTTGCGATACTTCATACACGTAAAGTGCTGCTAAGCCTGCATAAACTGAGTAAACCGCCATGTCAGACAGCATGTTGATGTTGGTTGGTGATAGCTTCCAAGTCAGTAGCGCTAGCGCGGCATACATCGGGATCTTCATAACAAGTAGGAAGAAAAAGTCCCCCTTTGATGTCACTTCCATTGCCGTTACTTGAGCGGGTTTGAAGTAAGTAGAACCTTTTGGTGTATCCGTTACGTTTTTGTAGAACACAAACGAGAACGCTAGGCTCATTGCTCCAGTAATACCGACCGCATAACGCCAACCGTCTTCACCACCAAACGCTAAAGCTAGAGTTGGAAGTGTAAACGCCGCTGCTGCAGAACCGAAGTTACCCCAGCCGCCGTAAATACCTTCTGCCGTACCCAGTTCATTGTGTGGGAACCACTCAGACACAAGTCGAATACCAACAACGAAGCCAGCACCGATGAAACCCAGTAAGAAACGTGCAATCGCGGCTTGAATGAAAGAGTCTGCCATAGCAAACATAAAACAAGGGATTGAACAGACAGCAAGTAGCGAAGAGTAGACCAATCTTGGGCCATATCTATCGGTTAACATACCCACTGCGACACGCGCAGGAATGGTCAACGCAACGTTGAGAATTAATAACGTTTTGATCTCTTCAGTAGAAAGACCAAGCGTGGTTTTCACCATTTGTAGTAACGGAGCAAAGTTGAACCACACAACAAAGGTGATAAAAAAAGCCATCCAGCTTAGGTGTAAGGTTTTCATCTTACCCGTAAATGAAAGCAGCGAAAATTTTGTATTATCCATGGTTTAAATCCCTTAAATCTGGAAATTACCCGGTTTTAGCTCGTGCGTTATTTCGAAATTCGAACGCTTGAATGTGCTTAAACCTTTATGCCGAAATTGCTTACGCCTTAAAGCGTTTGCAGGATGATGTCGGCTGTTTATTAACTGGCGATAGCAAGAGGTGCGAGAACTTGTACGTGTTCACCTTGCTTGCGAACTTCAAATTTAACGAGCTTGAGTTCGGGTTGTTCAAGGCATGCGCCAGTTTCTAAGTGGTAGTGCTGCTTGTATAAGGGCGAAGCTACGTAAGGCTCACCGCTTAATGAACCAATGATACCACGCGACATTACATTCGCTTTGCCGATAGGGTCGTAATTAGAGAGCCCATAAAGCGTGTCACTGCGCTTACAGTAAAAAATAGCCACTTGGTTATCGTCTACTTTGGCGCAAATACCACCGTTTGGGGTTAGGTCGCGGGTGCTGCATACGGTTGTCCAATTTTCCATGACTTTCTCCTAGTCAAAACATAAAACTAATAATCAATTCAATTAGGGTGATAGCCGACAGCAGTTTTCTTGGGCTGCGCCACTGTCGACTATCGATATTGGGTCTAGTTGTTACTTATTCACTCACCAGCAATTCGGCTTACGAAACTTCCGTCACTTCGATTTGGTCAGCCTTGGTTAGCATTTCATCTCGTTGTGAATCGGCAGAAGAGCTCAAGCTCGGCTTAGGAAAACGCTGCTCTCGGTCTTTGATGAATGACAGGCTGGTATCCATTTCTTCGCTGTTGATGTAATGCTGGAAGCGTTTCATCTTTTCTGGGTTTTCGATGGTGGTTTTCCACTCACATTGGTATTTCTCGATGTTGAGCGCGATGTCGGCTTCAAGTTCTTCAACAACATTAAGCTTGTCTTCAATCACGACTTGCTTGAGGTATTCAATGCCGCCTTCAAGGTTTTCCATCCATACTGATGTACGTTGCAGGCGGTCTGCAGTACGTGTGTAGAACATCAGAATGCGATCGATGTATTGCAGAAGGGTGGTTTCATCAAGGTCGGTAGCAAAAAGGTCACCGTGGCGAGGGCGCATACCGCCGTTACCACAGATGTAGAGGTTCCAACCTTTGTCAGTTGCGATGATGCCAAAGTCTTTCGATTGCGCTTCTGCACATTCACGAGTACAACCAGAAACTGCAAACTTGGTCTTATGTGGCGAGCGCAGCCCTTTGTAGCGGTTCTCTAGTCGAATCGCTAAGCCAACACTGTCGTCGATACCATATCGGCACCAAGTGCTACCGACACACGATTTCACGGTACGAACCGATTTACCGTAGGCATGGCCAGTTTCAAAACCAGCATCGATTAGTTTTTTCCAGATGATTGGCAGTTCGTTAAGTTGTGCGCCAAACAAGTCGACACGTTGTCCGCCTGTGATCTTGGTGTAGAGGTCGAACTCTTTTGCGACTTCGCCTAAAACGATTAATTTATCCGGTGTGATCTCACCGCCAGCAATACGCGGAACCACAGAGTAGGTGCCGTCTTTTTGCATGTTACCGAGGTAGATGTCGTTGGTGTCTTGCAGTTCGATGTGTTGATCTTCGAGGATGTAATCATTCCAGTAAGAAGCCAGAATCGAACCCACTGCTGGTTTACACACAGTACAACCCAATCCGTTTCCATGAGAATCCAATAGCTCATCGAAGGTCTTAATCTTGTTCACTCGGATGATGTCAGTCAGCTCTTGGCGAGAATACGCAAAGTGCTCACAGATATCGTTAGAGACTTCCACACCTAGGTTACTTAGCTCACTATCCAGAACCTGTTTAGCAAGAGCAGAACAACCGCCACAACCTGTTGAAGCATTAGTGGTTTCTTTCAATGCAGCCATTGTGGTGCAACCAGCGGATACCGCATCTTTGATATCACCTTTGGTCACATCAAAACATGAACAGATAACAGCACTATCAGGCAGAGCTTCAACACCCATTGCAGAGCCAGAATCGTCCGCGAGGTTTGGTAGAATAAGCACGGATGGATTTTCAGGAAGAGGCATATCGTTTTGCTTGATTTGCAGCAGTGAACCATAAGCTTCTGCATCACCCACCAATACCGCACCGACAATCTTTGTGCCGTCTGCCGAGATGATCAGGCGCTTATAAACTTGTTCGATTTCATCGTTATAGGTATACGATTGAGCGCCTTCCGTCTTGCCATGTACTTCACCAATACTGGCTACGTCAACACCTAGCAATTTCAGTTTGGTACTCATGTCCGCGCCAGTAAATGCTGCCTCATCAGTACCGCCGGAGACAATATGCGAAGCCGCGACTTTCGCCATTGAATAGCCAGGAGCCACTAAGCCGAAGATCTTGTTGTCCCAAAGGGCACATTCACCAATCGCATACACGTTGTCGATGTTGGTTTGGCAGTGATCGTTAATCACGATGCCGCCACGTTCACCAATGGCAATATCAGAGCTTCGAGCAAGAGCATCTTGAGGGCGAATACCCGCAGAGAACACGATCATATCGGTTTCTAAATGGGTGCCATCGGCGAAATTCATTCTGTAGCGAGCGTTCTCACCCGCAACTATTTCTGAGGTTGCTTTCTCGGTGTGAACTTGCACACCAAGGTCTTCAATTTTTCTGCGTAAAAGCGCACCGCCACCGTCATCTAATTGAACGGCCATCAGGCGAGGTGCGAACTCCACTACATGGGTTTCTAAGCCAAGGTTTTTGACTGCGTTTGCGGCTTCTAAGCCAAGCAGGCCGCCACCAATCACCACGCCAGATTTACTGCTTTTACTTGATAGTTCAATGGCGTCTAAATCTTCAATGGTGCGATAAACGTGGCAGTGTTCTTGGTCGTTGCCGGGAATAGGGGGAACAAAAGGGAAAGATCCCGTCGCCAAGATTAGCTTGTCGTAACTTTCAACATGACCACCCTCAGTGATGACTTGTTGATTGGCCGTGTCTAGCTTAGCAACCTTCTGGTTCAACAAATAGTTCACACCGTTGCTTTGGTAATACTCCTCGCTGGTTAATGCTAAGTCTTCGGCATTTCCGCGCTTGAAGTAAGCTGTAAGCTGAACTCGGTCGTAGGCAAGCCTTGGCTCTTCACTGAAAGTCATGACATCAAACTCATCACTTTCTGATTGCAGGATGTTGTCGATAAATTTGTGTCCAACCATGCCGTTACCTACAACGACGATTTTCTTCTTGCTCATAATCCATTCCTTATTCTCGGCGTCACCATCACTAATATCTAATTTCTAGTTGTTAGCAGATGAATACCGGGTTGAGATTCCACTCAATTCATAATCATCAAGAAAAACAAAAATGTTTTTTCTAAGTCTTGGTTTCTAGTGGAGCAAGGAGGGTGCCAGATTGGGGTTTGTTCGATAAAATAAAATTTAATCTTTATTTTTCAGTTGTTTAAAATTTAACAGTAACACGCAATTACCCCTAAAGTGGTATGTAAATTTTTTGTTAGATTTATATAAATGAGCATTTGTGGTGCAACTTTCTGCAAGATGGTGCAAAAATTAAGTTTCTATCTTGGTTAAGTTTTATCTAGTTCATGGTTAGTATTTTAAATCTTATTAAGTTGTTGTTTTTATTGTTTAATATTTCTATGTTGAAGTTTGTTATTAAGTGGCGTGTTATTTGCTTGGTTTGAATTATTACAATTATGGATAATTGAGCGAGAAACGGATGACCGATTCAAACAGTGGTTGGATAAAATCGACCTGTGCCTATTGTGGTGTTGGGTGCGGAATAGAAGCGAGGCCGACTTCATTAGGTAAACTTGAAGTACGTGGAGATAAAGATCATCCATCAAACTATGGAAAGCTATGCACTAAAGGGATTGCGCTCGGCGACACCGTCACGCCTTTAGGCCGTCTTACACAACCTGCTCATATTCAAAATGAGCAAAAACAAGAGTTAGACTGGAACCGTGCTACTCAGTTGGTCGCAGACAAATTCAATCAAACGATCGAAGAGTTTGGGGCAGATTCCGTTGCGTTTTATGTTTCTGGCCAGTTGCTTACCGAAGACTATTACGTTGCCAATAAACTGATGAAAGGCTTCATTGGTAGCGGTAACATCGACAGTAACTCTAGGCTGTGTATGGCTTCAAGCGTGGTCGGGCATAAGCGTGCATTTGGCGCAGACACAGTACCGGTTTGTTATGAAGATCTTGAGCAAGCCGATCTAGTCGTGATTACAGGCTCAAACTTAGCATGGTGTCACCCGGTACTTTTCCAAAGGTTAAGAGCCGCGAAACAAACCAACCCTGCATTGAAAGTTATCGTCATCGACCCTCGTTACACCGACACTTGTGAAATTGCAGACATTCACTTGGCATTGGAATCGGGCTCAGACGTGGCGTTGTTCAATGGTTTATTGGGCTATCTCGACGATAACGACAAGTTAGATTCAGACTATATAGAAAATCACACCCAAGGCTTTACTGAATCGATTCGATCTGCGACTCAATATCGTTATACCGAATCAGGTTGGGGCGAAAAAAGTGTTCCTGAACTTACAGGACTTACAGAGCAGCAGCTAAAACAGTTCTACCGTTTGTTCGCATCGAACGAGAAGGTGCTGACCATTTACTCTCAAGGCGTAAACCAATCAACACAAGGGTGTGACAAGGTGAATGCCATCATAAACTGCCATTTAGCCACCGGAAAAATTGGCAAGCCGGGCATGGGGCCATTCTCTGTAACGGGTCAGCCGAACGCGATGGGCGGGCGAGAGGTGGGCGGTTTAGCTAATACCTTAGCGGCTCACTTTGAATTTGGTGATCCGCAATCACACCAAACCGTAAGTGAGTTTTGGCAGGCCGACAGCTTAGCTACACATGCGGGTTTAAAAGCGATCGACCTGTTTGATGCTATGAATGAAGGCAAAATTAAAGCGGTGTGGATCATGGCGACCAACCCAGTCGTGAGCCTGCCTGACAGTGAAAAGATCAAAGCCGCATTAGAGAAGTGCCCATTTGTGGTGGTGTCGGATTGTATTGCCGATACGGAAACCACTCGCCTGGCCGATGTAGTGCTGCCCGCGCAAGGGTGGAGCGAGAAGTCGGGCACCGTGACCAACTCTGAGCGTCGAATCTCACGCCAACGCCGTATATTACCAAGCCCAGGGGAAGCCAAACCCGATTGGTGGATATTAAAAGAAGTGGCACAGAAAATGGGATTCAAAGAGCAGTTTGATTACCGTCACGAAGGTGAGATCTTTAAAGAATATTGCGAGATGACAGCGCTCGGCAATGAAACAGGTAAAGCACGTGACTTGTGCTTAATTGGACTCACTCAACTGGATGAGAAAGGCTATGGCGAACTGACTCCACAACAGTGGCCAGTGCTTGAGTATCAACCAGAGATCATTGAGCAGCGCATGTTCACCAATGGCGAGTTCTTTACTGAATCAGGCAAAGCGCAGTTTATTGCAGTCGAACACGACAAGCCGATTGCTGATACCAGTCTTGAATTCCCGCTTATCATGAACACAGGTCGAATCCGAGACCAATGGCACACCATGAGCCGCACAGGCTTAGCGGCAGGTTTGGGTGAGCACACACCAGAGCCTTTTGTCGCTATGCACCCAGATACGGTCGCAGCACTTGGCTTAGAAGAGTTTGGGCTAGATGCTGTTAACCACGCGACTATAAATCGTGTTAGCCAAGGGGCTACCAACCAAGTAGTGAAAGTACGCAGCGCACAAGGGGAGTGCCAAGCCCGTTTAGTGGTGACCAAAGAGATGCGCCGCGAACAAGTCTTCATGCCTATCCACTGGAACGCCCCGACCGCCAAAGACAGTAAACCGTGTGATCTGATCTTGCCTCATACCGACGCTGCATCAGGGCAGCCAGAGTTCAAACATACTCCTGTAGTCGTTGAGCCGTGTGGCTATCGCAGCGAAGCCGCCTTGGTGAGTGACAAAGTTATGGATTGCAGTGGCTTTGATTACTGGGTGCGTCAAAGAGTCGAGGGCGGTTTTCTGTATCGCATCTCATCATCTAAGAACCCAATGGAGTTGGTGATTCAGCTTGCCAACACCCTCGATGCGTTGCCAGAGCCTAACGCGGAGGCGATTAAATCACTCCATTACCATGGCAACAAATCATTCAAAAACTATGGCTCAGCCAAGCTGGGACAGTCTGGCGTAAAGCAAGCCTTCGTGGTGAACAGTAAGCTCGATCATCAAAGCATCGATTGGCTGGTGGAGTGCTTAACCCGAGAAGCCGATGAAGAGTTTGAAGCCGAGTTTTTGAGTGCATTAGCTAGCTAGGCGATGCTGTTAAAAGATAAGCCACATTTGTCGGCTTATCTTCTTGTTTCTTTTTTTGGGGAAGGTGGTGAGGGGGGAGTCACACGTTTATGTATCCGATATCTGGACTTCACTGATACCTTAAACTTCACCAATACCTAGGCTTTACCGTTAGTCGTTTTGAAGTGGTGCCACAATTTTGCCATTCCTGGCGTCATTTCTTCAGTAGAGAAGCGATAGAGTTTTATTTTGGCGGTAATCGGTGAAATGGTTTCTGAAAACCTCATCAATAAACCTTGCTCGAGCTCTTCTTGAACAAACCCTTCTGGCAACCACGCGACTCCGTGGCCTGATAGCGCCATTGATTTGAGAGAGTGCGTAACGGCGTTTTCATACACGATATCAAAACCACACAGGCTTTGAGCAATTGAGCCATGTTTTTCTAACACTTGTGCGAAAAAGGTATTCGACGGGTAACTAAGTAGAGGAACATTGGAATTTTTTCGATCTTTATAGAGCGCAGAACCATCACTTTTGGTGGCCACTACAGGTATCAGGCACTCATACCCCATGGTGACAGATTCAACTTCTGGGTTGGGTACATAAAGTCGACTTCCCTTAAAAGATAGTCCGATAAGAAAGTCAGAACGGTTATCTATAAATGCTTGCACTGAATCATGTAAGTTGTTTGGGCTGACATAAACTAAGGTCGTTTTAAACGCATCGGTGTATTCGTTAATCATCTTATTAACGACATATTCAGACAGCGAGTGCTGAGTATGAAATGTAACTTTTGTTTCATTATTGTTAACTTCTCTAACCGTTTCTAGCCTAGCGTAGTCTATTTGTTGTTTGAGGTCATTCGCATGTTTTAGAAACCGAAATCCCGCTTTAGTGAATGTCGCTGGGTAAGTGTTCCTATTAACAAGGTCAGTCCCCACCCATTCTTCTAATAGCTTGATTCTTCGGCCAAAAGCAGGTTGAGTGATATTTCTTGCTTTGGCTGCTTTTGCAAAACTTCCGTATTGAGAAAGGTGTAAAAAGTCCTCAATCCACTTCAAATCCATGTGGCGAATCCTTGTCCAAAATTATGAGTGTCGATATTTTTGTTAAACAAAAGTTAACACCCCTGTTAGCAAAAAGCATTATCTTTCGAGCGATATCACGAGCTAATGTAATTCAGTGTTAAACAAACCACTAACTAAACATTGACTGGAGAAGAGAGATGCATTTATCGCGTTATCCTCGTTTAAATTTTGCCCACTTGAATACACCCTTAGAACTAATGAAAAATCTGAGTGAAGCGTTAGGAGGCCCGAACATCTGGATCAAGAGAGATGATTGTACTGGCCTTGCTGGTGGCGGAAATAAAACTCGAAAGTTGGAATTTTTGATGGCTGATGCCGTTGAACAAGGTGCTGATACCATCATTACTCAAGGTGCAACACAGTCGAACCATGCACGTCAAACGGCGGCGATAGCGACCAAGCTGAATATGGATTGCATCGTCTTACTGGAAGATCGTACTGCAAGTGATGACCCTGATTACAAGTTTAACGGTAACGTTATGTTAGACCAGTTATTTAATGCTCAACTCTCTAAGTATCCAGGCGGTACAGATATGAACGCTGCGATGGAAGATGTGGCAGCGAAACTGCGTGCTCAAGGCAAGAAGCCTTACATCGTACCGGGCGGTGGCTCTAACCATATTGGTGCTCTTGGATATGTAGATTGTGCACTAGAGATCTTAAAACAAAGCAATGACCGGAACCTGAAGATTGACCACGTAGTACACGCTACGGGGAGTGCTGGTACTCAAGCAGGGCTAGTCACCGGTTTTGCGATGACCAACAGTCAAATTCCAGTACTTGGTATCGGGGTGCGCGTTGATAAACCAACTCAAGAAGGCAATGTCTTCAAATTGGCTCAACGTACTGCTGAGCACATGGGCGAGGCAGACGCAGTAAAACGCGAAGATGTAGTGGCGAATTGTGACTATGTTGGCGAAGGCTATGGGATTCCGGCACCTTCAACGATCGAAGCGATCAACATGTTCTCACGTTTTGAAGGTATTTTGCTTGATCCAGTGTATTCGGGCAAAGGGGCTGCGGGTCTTATCGACCTCGTTCGAAATGGTCTCTTTAAGAAGGGCGAGAATATTGTCTTTGTGCATACCGGAGGCGCTCAAGCGTTATTTGGTTATCGTGACAGCTTCGACTTTCCAAATTATGAGTAATGGATAGAAGTGAGACTTTCCAATCTGACCTTACCCATTAACCGTAACTGTTAGTACTGAATACTGATAGAAAGAAGATTTAATGAAATGTTGTAAATGGAGATTACATGAAAAAATCAATCAAACTAGCCAGCTTAATTATTGGTGGATTACTGTCTTTCAATGCGATGAGCAAAGAAGTAATTAGGCTTTCTACCTATGTGAATGAATCGGACATTAGGTATGAAGGGTTTAAAAAATTTGCGGAAATAGCAGAAGCAAAATCCAATGGAAATCTGAAAGTCAGAATTTATCCATCCTCCACGCTACACGGGTGGAGTGAAGGGGTTGATGCTGTACAAGGCGGGGTAGCAGATATCAGCTGGATCAGCGCTGATAACCGACTTTCATGTTATCGAACAACTTCATTATATCCGTCAGCGGTTGATTTGAGCGGGCAGTTAGACATGGATTCTCAATATCGTGATCTTATTACTCCGGAGGCTAACCAGAACGGTTTGGTTCCTCTCATGAACTCTAATTACTCTTATGACCAAGAGTGGTGGTTCAACGAGCAGGTCAATTCTGTTGAAGAATTTTCCAACTTAAACGGCAAGCTAGTTCGTTCTGTTGGGCCACTAGTGAGCAAGATGATTGAAGGTTGGGGCGGCAAGCCAGTCTTTATCTCTCCTAAAGAAGTGTTTCAATCTGCGGAGCGTGGTGTTGTTGATGGCATCAACATGGGCGTAGCAACTTATAGCTCATGGAAGCTTTGGAATGTGATGCCACACATGGTGGATGCTGGAATATTTTACGGCAACATCATGTACATGATGAATAAAGAGCGATTTGACTCGCTTTCCGAAACGGATCAGCAAGCGCTACTAGAGGCAGCTAAAGAGACTGAAGCTTGGTTGAAACCTCAATATGAAAAGTGGGTAGATGCGCGGATTGCAGAAGCTAAAAAAGAAGGCGGTACGGTTCTTGAACTGACCTCAGAGCAAAAGCTTAAGTTAGTTTCCGATATTTCCACATCTTGGGAAAACGAGCTGACGAATGATTGTGGAACAGAGCTTTCAGTCAAGATGAAAGACCTCTTTGCTGCAAACTCAATCTAGGGACAGAAACTATGGAAGGTAAATTCAGAAAAGCATTGGATATTTCAACGAATGTACTGCTGTATTGCGGTGGTGTAATCGTTATTGTCCAAGCTTTCTGGATTACCTATGGCGTATTCATGAGATACGTAATAGGTAGTCCTGATGGGATGGTTACAGAAGCAACGGCTTTGATGTTAGTACCATTAGCGTTCGTTGGCCTCTCATACGCACTTAAGGCAGATGCTTTTCCCAAGGTAACGATTTTTATCGACCAACTCTCTAAAGGGAAAAGAGACTATCTGGAAATTGCGAACAACTCACTGATGATGGTTATCTCTGTTTTTTTCGCTTTGGCCGCCTTTAAAGGGCTATCTAAGTCCTATGTGTCGCTTGCTGCCTCAGAGGTATTGTTATGGCCTAAGTATTATTTTTGGGCCGGAGTTTTTGTTTCATTACTCAATTTATCTTTGGTTTCTATTTTAAAACTCTATGACTCGATAATGCATAAACTTGAGTCAATTCGTGGCACGACTTCTGTGCCTCAAGTAAAGCTTGGAGAATAATATATGCTTGAGTGGTATGAAGTTGGTCTCGGCTTGATGGGGCTACTAATTTTATTCATTGTGATGGGTTTACCAATCCCATTTGCACTGGCGGGTGCATCCGTTCCGTTTCTTCTTTCAATTCAGTCTTTTTCTACAACACTTGTTACAGCCGAACTTAAAATGTGGGGTGTGTGGGTAGATTACGTTTTATTATCGGTTCCGCTGTTTGTGTTATTAGGGGAATTGATTGGCAGGTCCAACATAGGCCCCAATCTGTATTGGTTTATGCATAGTAAGGTGCCAATTACAGGTTCTGCTGCATACGGGAGTGTTGGTGCTTGTGCTGGCTTTGGCGCTGTATGCGGATCGAGTATGGTTGGCTCATTGACCATTGGCGGCGTCGCGCTTCCAGCAATGTTAGACCTTGGCTACGATAAAAAACTCGCCAGTGGGGTGCTCGCTGCTGGTGGAACACTCAGCGTTCTTCTTCCACCAAGTTTGATTCTTCTTTTCTACGGGATAGTGACAGATCAGTCTATCGGACAACTGTTTATTGCGGGCGTTGTACCGGGTTTAATTTTGGTTTCCTTTTTCTTTCTTATCATTAAAGGATGGAGTGTCTTACAAAAAGGATCCGTACCAGGGGCAGATGATAGTGAAAGCATTCCTTGGGGGCTAGCATTGAGCGCGATAATTCCAGTGATGGTTATCGGTCTTATTATTACAGTCTCAATCTATGCGGGAATCGCGACCCCTACTGAAGCCGCGGGTGTCTCTTGTGTGATTACCTTGCTACTTGCTATGACCGTTGGTGGAATGGATCTCAAAGGGTTCTTTGAATCAATCAAAGCGACCATGAAGACGATGGGTTATTTGGGCCTATTGCTTTCTTCTGGTGTGCTTTTTGGTTTTGTGATGACTTACTATCAAGTGCCACAAGAATTCACTAGCTTGTTTACTTCTCTTGAACTATCGCCATACACGACGCTTGCACTGATTATTTTGTTCTACATTATTTTAGGCATGTTCTTAGAGCCCGTTTCGATGACATTCATAACCCTGCCAACCTTGTTTCCTCTGATTCAAGTTTCAGGCTTTGACTTGATTTGGTTCGGTGTCATTTACACAATAACAATGGAAGTCGCTGTATTGACTCCTCCTGTTGGCCTAAATTTGTATGTTATTCAATCTATTGAGAAAGATCGTCTGACTATTGTAGATGTCATTAAAGGCTGCTTGCCTTTCATTGGTGCTCTCATATTTTTGATTGTACTGATGGTTATCTTTCCTCAACTTGCCGTGTGGCTACCAAATGTTATGGGGTAATGTGAATGAACGTTAATGTACCACTGGTGATGATCCATGGATTTTTAAGTGGCCCAGAATATTGGAGTGCTCAAGTACCGTTTTTAGAGAAAAACATGCAAGTAGTCCCTGTTTGTTTGAAAGGCTTTGGTGAACGTTCTGATGAGACAGCTTTTGAGACGATTCAATATATGGCTCAAGATGTTATGTCACAACTTGCACTGCTTGGAATAAAGCGTTTTCACCTAATAGGGCACTCAATGGGAGGAATGGTCGCCCAGCAGATTGGGCATAAATGGGCTGAACAAGTCGCCAGTTTGACCTTGTACGGAACAGGACCGAAAGGCGGCTTGCCTGGTAGGTTTGAACCATTACAAGAGAGTATCAAGAATGCATCCTCTTTTACCTATGGCGACAGCAAACAGAGGGCAGTGTCTAGTTGGTTTAAAAATGAATTAGTGCCTCAGGTACTCAAGCAATCGATGCAACTTGCAGACAAGGTTTCGTTTCAGTCCTATCTAAACGGACTTATCGCAATGAACAGTTGGAATGGTGAACCCTATGTCTCTAAATACAGAATGCCAGTATTAATTATATGGGCGGACTCAGATAAAACTTATCCATGGGATGAGCAGGTATCAGTATTGTGGAAGGGTATTGAGCACAGTTCTATGTGTATCATTAACGATTGTGCGCACAATGCCCACATTGAGAAACCATTGCACTTCAACGTAGCTTTTGGGGAGTTTTTACAAAGCGTTGGTTAGCTTCTCTGCTAGAAGTTCAAAGGGAGCAGGAAAGGTGACTTTCAGCGGGAACATTTTGAGTACTTTATTTGCAGCTTATATCCAAACGAAAAGCCGACAATCATGTCGGTTTTTTTGCAAATCCGGTAGAGGTTATATCAACGATCACGTCATCCATAATTTACTAACCATCACGCCTCATACAGATCTAGGCCAACAATCTTTGTTTGGATGAAGAAGTACATGAGGGAAATGATAAGTAATACACACATTCACATAATTTCTGCATTCAATTTTAGCTATACGGAATACTTCTGCTTTTCGTCATGTATGATACGGTTATATTGGTAAGATACTGTTATTAAATGAGTTATTTAACTAAGTATGAGATAATTAAATTATTAGACAGAAATGCTCTAGTGATAAAAATCATAATTATTCAGTTTAATAACTGCTGTGCTTGGAGAGGAAATGGTCAGGGAAGCGACAAAAGACGACTGTGTAAAATTAGCGGCATTGTCCATTAAAGTCTGGCTAGACACATATGCGAGAGAAGGGGTCAAAACTGAATACGCGGAGTATGTCTTGTCTACTTTCACGGCAGCCTACTTCTTTGAAATATTGAATACCACTAAATATCGTGTGTTTGTAAGTGAAGAAAATGAGGTTATTCAACGCTACGTAATGGTTAACCTTGAATCGCACTACCAGACGTCTGGCAATGGCTTTGAAGTAGACAAACTTTATGTAGATAACATTTTCAAAGGTAAAGGGATAGGTCGAAAGCTTTTGAATGGAATCGAGAATCAGTTTGGTAATAAATACTGGCTGTACACGTGGGTAGAAAATGAATCGAATGGCTTTTATGAACATTTAGGTTTTAGTCGAATAGGTTTACTGACTTTTGAGTTCTCCGGAGCGTTGATAGAAAACAACGTGTATCAATCAGCCCACACACATTGAATCTAGTTAGTCCTTTAGTGGGTAACACTGAACAACCCTTCTCGATAAATCGTCGTATAGTCATAGAATTCAAGTGGCATAGGCATAGTGAGGTAAAGATGGAAAAGGCGAAATTCATTCAGCAGCACCTTATTGAAAAGGGTGTCCCTGCAGACCTAACGAGGCCAAATGCCTTTATTTGGTCAAAATATACTAACGTGTCTCAAACGCCTCTGGTGTTTCAATCGCTTCAAAAAGTATTCTTGACGTATGGATTATCGATGGCGGTAATTTGGGGGTCTTTGATGTGGATGTTTATTTGGCACTCAGAGCCCGAACATTGGAAAACTTACCTTATTTCATCTGCTATTTTCGGTTTCTTTATGGGGCTTGTTAATGCGTTCAGAATCGTCAAAGCACGAAAAAAATTGGGTGAGAAGAGTTGGGAAAATTGGTGTAAGAAAAACTACGGATAAGCGCGATAACAAGCAGTTAAAATGATTCGTAATGCTTGGCATTTAGGGGTTTAAATTAGATGTATAAACTAGAGGTTTTTTGTACGTCTGAGCAACAAGATCTAGTTTTGAGCACCTTACATGAGTCGGGTGTCGATAGAATTGGAAACTATGATCACTGTTGGGCTATTGGTTCTGTTATCGGTTCTCACCGAGCTCTTGATGGCTCTGCGCCTGTGTTTGGGTGCAACGGGAAAGTCGAAAACTACCCGTTATTAAAAGTTGAAATCAACGTGGCAAAGAGCCAAGTGAAACCAATCGTTGATCAGCTTAGAGTTTGTCTCGGCTGGGAAGAGCCTTTGGTCAATGTTTTCAAAGTTTGTAATTCGGAGTTTGCTCTTTGAGGTATATCTTCTTGATATTCACAAAAGCGCTATAGCCAAAGATTTGCCAGACGAATACGTTACGCCTTGCATTTTGGTGAAATGGCAAACGTTACACAACACTTAACACCGCGTTGGCGATAAAAGGAAAATTGAGAGTTATGTGGATAGAACAGAGCCTGATTGAAGGTGAGCATGTTGCTCTTGAGCCTCTTACTATGGGGCATGTATCTGAATTAATCGAGGCCGTGAAAGATGGAGAGCATTGGAAGCTATGGTTCGCTAATGTACCGAGCCCAGAAAAAATGGAGCAATACGTTGTTGATGCTATCGCTCAAATGCATCTAGGTAATATAACTTATGCCGTGCGAGCTAAAACCACCAATCAAGTAGTAGGGACTACCCGTTACTATGGCGTTGATAGACCAAATAGACCTGCTTTGATTGGTTATACCTGGTATTCAAATGTGGCTAGGGGAACACTGATAAATAAAGAGTGTAAATACCTTCTTCTAAAACAAATATTTGAGCGCTATGAAGCCATTGCAGTCGAGTTTCGCACTCATATTGGGAATGCCGTCTCTCGAAGAGCGATTGAAGGGCTTGGTGCAAACCTCGACGGTATCTTGCGTAATCATCAAATCTTAAAGGATGGCTCGGTAAGAGATACGGTTGTGTATTCAATTATTGACTCGGAGTGGCCAGAGGTTAAGCAAGGCTTTCTGAAAAAACTCAGTCAACAAGAGCCTTAATATAAGGAAGTAAGTATGGAAAATTATTGGAATCCGATGGTTCCTGAACTATCCGTTAGCAACTTTGAGCGATCGCTTGCCTTTTATGTTGATGTACTTGGTTTTTCTATTCGCATAAGGCGTGAAAACCCTGATTTTGTGTATCTCGAACAAGAGCATGTGCAGATGATGTTAGAGCAAATCAGTGATGAAAGATGGATTACTGGTGAGCTTGAGGTTCCCTTGGGGCGAGGTGTGAACTTTCAGATTGAATTAAGTGACTTAGAACCTCTAGTAAAACGTCTCCAAACCCACAAAGTGTCCCTGTTTCGTGAGATGAAAGAAACTTGGTATGACATTGGTGAAAAGTTGTCTGGGGAGCGTGAGCTTCTTCTCCAAGATCCGGATGGTTATTTGTTAAGGTTCACTCAACACCTCGGAGAAAAACCGAAGACTTTGGTGTGAACTCATTCATTGTTTTCCAGACTATCAAACCTAATCGCGGATTCATCAGGCGCGCTAAAAGTAAACCTGTAAGACTCAGGATTACAGAGCTAACAACGGCTTAGAGTGATTCTAAACACGTGGCATTCAACCATGCAGTGCCACTTCTTACCGTAGCGTTTTATTGTTTAACAGAATAGCGGAAACTAGTCAGAGAGATACAGAGAGTTATGATACGTAATTTTTATACTTGCGATAAAGAAACAGATGAAAGCAGTCATGATGGAGAGGGGTCGATAGACATCTATCGTGCGTTCAGGCGTAAAGACTTTGATGGTGCTTGGGATTTTGCCATCCGTGTTGTCATACCATCGGGAAGCTCTATGGGGGAGCATTCTCATGGAGACGATGAAGAAATGTATATTATTCTGAAAGGTGAAGGCACGATGATCATTGAAGGTGTCGAGACAAAAGTGACAGCGGGAGACATGATAGTAAATAAACGTTTTGGTACCCATGGCTTGGCTAATACGTCAAAAAATGACATTGAGTTGTTAATCATTCAAGCCAGCCTGAAGTAAAGCGTCAAGCTAGAAATGTTGGTACGGCCGCAGTGCCTAGTGTTTAAGGCGGTTTTAGTAGAGCTGATGTGGGTTGTTGCTATTTTTATAAAGTATTGGGATATGCAACCACTTGAAATTTAAAAAACATGCCTACATATCGATACCATCAACTAGATGTAGGGATACACATGTCAATTAAAAACCTGAATGCTGGCGATATTGTTGTCAGTAACTTTGGTGTTTATCAGCACTGGTCTTTGGTCTCGGACGTACTATGTGAGAAGGGGCTGCCTATGCTCATTTCTGCAACTCAGCGAAACGGCACAGTCCAAGAAGAAAGCTGGGATATAGTCACTAAGGGTGAGCATACTTACTTAATGGAAGTTACATACGACCGACCTGTGCCAGAGGTACTTGAAGTGGCACGTTCTCAAATTGGAAAGTGGAAATATTCTTTGACTGACAGAAATTGTGAGCATTTTGCTAAATGGGCTACGGGGTTAAAAATGTCTTCGACCCAAGTTGTCGCGGGCGCGACAGGTGCTGTTTTAGGCGCAAGTTTAGTTGGCTTATGCTCTGAAAATCCTAAGTTTGCTAAGTTCCTTGGTGGTGCCTTAGCTTTAGGTGGTTTAGCTGTTTTAGCGACCAAGGCTGTTGAGAAAAAATAACAATGCTTAGGTAATGATTCTACACGCTTGGCATTTTAACCATGCATAAGTTCAGTGTTGTGTTCAGTTGGTTTCAGAGGAATAAATGAAAGAGTTTAAGGTTAAGGTGAGCAACGCGATACTCAGGTATCATGATCTTCCCGGTTCGGAAGTGCCTATTATTTTTATACACGGTATTGGCTGTGCTTCCTCGTTTGATTATCCGGCCGTTGCGTCTAGTGATTGGTTGCTTCCTCATCGACGCATTCTTGTTGATTTATTAGGTTCTGGGTTTAGTGATAAACCTGAGGATTTCGATTACTCCATCGGTAGCCACGCGGCTTATCTTGAGGCGTTTATTCAATCTTTGGGTTTGGATAAGTTTGTTATCTATGGTCACAGCATGGGTGGCGCTGTGTCGGTTGTGTTGGCTGAAAAAGTTCAACCACAACTACAGGCTTTGGTGTTGAGTGAGGCTAACCTTGATTCAGGTGGCGGGTTCTTTAGCAAGAAGATTGCGAGCTACACCGAGCTTGAATATGCCAATCACGGTCACGCCCAGATAGTGCAACACAGCATCGATAACCAAAATACTCAATGGGCTGCCAGTTTAGCCGTGAATTCAGCGATAGGTATGCACAGGCAAGCCGTGTCCTTGATAGAAGGGCAGCGCCCGAGTTGGCGTGATAGGTTGTATTCTCTGAACGTAAACAGAACCTACCTATTTGGTAGTGAATCTTTGCCAAACAGCGATACCGAAGAACTGAGTAACCACGGTATAGTGATCACCGTTGTTTCTGATGCTGGGCATTCAATGGCGTGGGAAAACGCCGATGGGCTAGCTGAAGCTATTAAGCGAGCGATACCAACAACCTAATTAGTAATTCAAGTAGACATGGTGTGTCCGGTGTGATTAAGCACCACATAAGTGTGGCAGATCCTCGGTAGGAGGAACCCATATCATTCGTTATCTTCTAAAGGGAAAATTATGATTTTTACTACTACAGAAAGTGTTCCAAACCGTGAGATTGAGGCGATTTTGGGTGTTGTAACTGGAAATGTTGTTCAAACCAAACATGTTGGTCGAGACATTATGGCTGGTTTTAAAAGCCTTGTTGGTGGTGAACTAAAAGGCTATACCGAAATGCTTTCAGAGGCTAGGGATACGGCTATTCAACGTTTAGTGTCTGAAGCGACTGACTTAGGTGCTGATGCAATTGTGGGCATTCGCTTCTCTACTAGTGCAATAATGGACGGCTCGTCTGAAATCATGGCTTTCGGAACTGCGGTAAAGTTGAGAACATAACAAGCATTCAAGAGTAAAAACCGACACTTGGCATTTCTTTGGTGTTGAGTTAGTTGTTTTCATCTAGTAATTGAAATAGGGCGCCAATAACGGCGCCCTTTGTGTTAGTTGGCAACGCTGTAAGTGTCGTAGTCGCGCAGTAAGAAGAGTGCGATACAGGCTGCGAGCATTGGCCAAGAGGCAAAAAACAGTAGGTTATTGAACGGGTCCATGTATTTGCCAAAAGAGGCGAAAGTTGAACCTGCGTGTAGGACCAAAATGGCACCGTAGGTGTACTTTTTCCACATGCCTACAACGAATGCGCCTAAAAAGCCGAGTTGAGCGACACCCATAGCCATTATTGCGTTGTCCGAAATGTCGATGCCGTAAAAGCCAGACAGCACCTTTGTAGCGTGCTCTGGTACTAGTATCTTATCCAAGCCCCAGAACAAGAAGACGATAAAAATGCCAACTCTGAGCAGCAGTAGGCTCGTCGCCAATTTCGTTTGAAGTTTCTTTTCCATGATATTCCTTTTATGCACTCAACGATGCGATGAATTAAATGTCCCTCCAAGGAGACCCATCGTTTTCACATTTTCTTTCGTTGTTTTTGAGTGCCTTATGTAACAGGGAATGTCTGGTCGGTTTGCGCTTCAACGTTATCGGACTTAAGGTGCTGTTGCTTGAGTAAGCTGATGGTTAAGCTTATTGGCATTGGCTTATAAAAATAGAAGCCTTGGATATAGTCGACACCTAGCTTAGACAAGATTTTTACTTGTGATTCATACTCAACGCCTTCGACAATAACTTGCATGCCTAAGGTTTGAGATAGCTGAAGCATGGACTCTAGCAGAGGGATACCAAAGCTTGATTCGTCGGATATGTTTTGCACGAATACACGATCGATTTTTAGAATACTAAATGGGAATTGTCTTACAAAGTCTAAGCCTGCATAGCCCGTCCCAAAATCATCAATTGCGACTCTTACGCCCATGTTCGATAGCTTGGTCAGGTTGTCTTTAATCTTGAGCATATCGGCATCAGAACATTCACCATCCTCGGTTACTTCAAAGACCACCTGCTTGAGAATGTCTGGGTTCTTCTTGTATATATGACTCACCTTGCTCGCAAAGTTGCTATTTGAGAGCACATTCCGGCTTATGTTGACGCTGACATATCTTGATTGAAATAGGTGCTGGTTGTTGGTGAGCATGGCTAATACTTCACGTAAGACGAAGTACGTGAGGTCTTCTATTAATCCTAAGCTTTCTGCAAGAGGGATGAATATAGCGGGAGAGACGTTACCTTCAACTGGGTCATGCCACCTTAATAGTGACTCACAGCCGACTATTTCATGAGTATTATGGTTAACGATTGGCTGCAAGTGGACATGTAAGTGATCGTTTCTTAGTGCGTCAGATAATGAAGACTCTAAGCTTCTGTGGTTTTGTTTATTGTGCCTGATCGACACGGCGATAATTGTCGCGATTCCTGCAAATAGAAAACCGAACCAAGAGTAACGTAAGAGGTAATCAAAGTAATATTGATATCCGATATATGAGGTAACGGTTAGTGGGTATTTATCAGAATCAATGACTATTTTCTTTAAATATACCCTTTCGTTTGGTGAGGATATATTTTTATCAATTACTTTCACTTCTGATTCGATACCAAAATTGGAAAGGTTTCGATTTACTATGTCGTACAAGAAATGAGGAGGGATCATTAAGCTAATTCCTGCATTATCTTCGTTAGAAGAAATGAGCATGATGGAATTGACTTTAGTGATCGCAGCATTGGTATAAGACAACGTGGTCATGTTTGGGTCGGAATTCAAGCGCTCTCTGATGGATTTAAAGACGCGGAACGACACGTTACCTTTTGTTGTTGAACAATAAAATCGGTCATTTTTATTAAATAGCGCTGCTTCTTTAATCCAGTCGGTATCAAAAACCGTTTGTCTAAGCTGAGTAACCACGGACTCGCATGATTGCCCATGCTCAACTTCAGTCAAAAAGTAATCGAATTGAGATTGAATGTGCCTCAGTTTTTGCTCTAGTTGTTTGGATGAGTCTTCAGTCAGCGTCTGGTAATGAAAAGGCGTAAACGGAATGAGCATTGCCATTGATATACAAAAAGAAACGACGAAGCATAGCGATGTTTTAGCAATATTCGGGTAATTGATATCCATAATTGGAAGAAGACTACCGATCTAAGTGAGCATTCGATTTAATTTATAAATTTAACGATAATAACGCAAGCCTATGCATAAATATTGTGAATGAAATCATGAGTTATTTATTGAAACTGAGTGTTTTATGGTCGTACTATAAAAATCATAACGTTACAGATACCTTTAGCGTTAAATGTGACGTTTTTTTGTTCAGTATTTTAGACTTTTGATGGAGCGCATTACTGTATGTTTTTATCATCAGGTTCTGATCTGTACTTTTGTAATAACGTGAATCAAGTAGGCTAGATGGTAATGACAATAAAGTTAATATGGATATTATTACGTGTTTTAATTGCGTATCTGATGATTGCTCCTACCTACGCAATTCTGATTTTAACTAATACAGCCGCGCCTCGTTTTTTAGATACCACACCAGAGGTGTTAGCTTGGGTTTCATGTTTTCTTCTTGTGATTGGGTATGTACTGATCAGGTGTTCTAAAACGAGAGACGCGGGGAAATTATTATCCCTTAGTGTGTTGGGGGCGGTAGTATTAATAATGTATATAGACGAGCGTTATTGGATTTTTGAAGTCAGTATCAACGCATGGACTTTGTTTTTGGCCGCTCTGTATTTGATTATGCTTTTGTATTTTATTGTTCCAGTTAAGCAACTTAAGCCGTTACTGAGTTTAGTGCCTGTTGCTAGCATGTCGTGGTTTTTAGTTTGGAGCTTCGTGGAACCAATAAGCTTAACGTATGAGTTGATTAGTAATAAAGCCACCATTCCCATTGAGAACTATCAAAAGGTAATCGATTTACTCCCCGAGGTGTACTTGAGTGGTTTTCAGTCAGGTTTGTTTTCAATGTTTCTTCTGATTTGGTTGTATGCTTTTGTTATTCTTTTGCATAACCCTAAACGTACTTATCAGAAATTTGCCACCTACTTAACTAAGATTCGTAATGCGCGGCATTTATAAGTCCCTATATGCGTTTGCCGATTTTGGAGAAGAAAATGAAAAAGTTATTATCTATCGGCTTATTAGCCTGTTTGTCATTGAGCGCATCTGTATCTGCATCCGATGATGCTGTTGATGCTGTAGTCGATTGCGAAAATGCAATGAATACCATCGAGATCAATCAATGTGCCGCAATTGAGTTGGAATCTGCCCAAGCGGAACTCGATAAATACCTTAACGCGAGCTTTGAGCACAATGCTTATGATGAAGAGTTGGTGAGCTCAATGAAGGTGGCTCAGGAGAGCTGGCAAGCTTACATGACAGCACATTGTGACTCGGTGTATACCCAGTGGCGTGACGGTTCAATTCGAGGCCTTATGGCGCTTTCTTGCAAAACGAAGCTGACTAAACAAAGAACGCATGAGGTGTGGGAGAACTTCTTAACCTACATGGACAGCACACCTCCTGTTTTACCTGAGCCCAAGCTGCTGAAGTCGATGAACTGAGTGCTTATGAGAGTGTGCACTCGCTTCAACCTTTGATGTGCGAATAACAAAGCGATAGGGGATTGCCTTAGTCTGTCGTTCTTAGTATCAAGCTGAAGTGTTACTCAGTAAGGATTCAATTGTGAATAATGTCAGCATTACCCTCATTCAGCTTGAAGTTGAATATAAAAACAAACCAAAGAACATTGCGTTGGTCTCTGAGCTTTTAGAAGCCGAGACGACAGTAGGGGATATTACTTTATTGCCTGAGCTGTTCACTACTGGGTACATTTTTAACGATGCCGCAGAAATTCATGAACTTAGCGAAGACTTCAATAACAGCCCGACAATTGATTCGTTAACTCTGCTTGCAGCGAAACACCAAACCCTGATTGTTGCTGGTATTGCAGAGAAAGACCAAAGTCAATATTACAATAGCGTTGTGGTTGTAGATGCTTCCGGTTTACGTCATCAATACAGAAAGATCAGCCAAACGAAATTCGACAAAGAATATTTTTCTAGAGGAAGTGAACTTCTTACTTTTGAACACAAAGGTTTGAAGTTCGGCGTCGCGATTTGCTTTGATATCTGGTTCCCAGAGATCATGAGGGCGTATCAGTCGGTCGACGTTATTCTCCATCCCGCGAATTTTGGTGGTCATCATAGCTTTGCCATTGCCCAAGCAAGAGCTTTGGAAGAAGGGTGCCATATCGTCACTTGTAATCGTGTTGGGCAAGATGTGGTAGATGCCTTTACCGCAACGTATTGCGGTAGTAGCAGAACTTATTCACCTAAGGGAGAGTTAGTGCTTCAACTTAGTGAGCATCAGTCTGTTGAAACGATAGAGATTCAAGATCTGTCTATCGCGCCTCAATACAACGGAGTTGATGTGTTAGACGAAATGCAGCAGATAGCTTCAGTGTTGAATCATTAGAAATGATTAGCTGAACGACATAAGATCGAGAAGCGCAAGGTGATTAAACCTGCGCTTTGGTTTAGGCGTGAAATTTTTAAGTTTTATCATTCATTTGATTCAGACGCTCGAATGAATTGGCAGTTTTCATCCGCTGAGCTTGATGAATGTTGACCATGAGTCGATTGAGCAGCTTTTGCAGCAGTTCAATATCAGGCAGTTGTTGGTCTTTTGCTTGCACTTCTAGCTCTAATGCCTGCTTAGAAAGCATGTTAAGACCTAAGTTTAGGGACATGCCTTTGATGGAGTGCAAAGTGCGACTTAGTGGCTCCAACTCCTTCGTTAGGTAGTATTCGATGACTCGATCAACAGACTGTTCGAACTCAATAATGGTTGAATCGATAAGCAAACTGAAGCCTTCTGCGTCATCTTTAAGTATGTGTATCACTTCTGAATGGCTTAACTCTTCTTCTGTTAACCTTAACGTCTCAATGGGCTTGCGGTGAAGTTCGATGATGTTTTCGCTATGGCTCAGGCCTTCGGCGGTATCTGTTTGCTTAGGCAGCCTGCTCGAAAATTGTTGTAGAGCGTCAAAGAAGCTCTCTTGTTGTAGAGGTTTGGTCAGAACATGGTCGACACCTGCATGAATAAAGTTGTCATGTGCTTCGCGAAACACATCGGCGGTGTAGGCGAATATTAAGGTTCTGAGTTTTAGCTTCTCGCGAATGTATTGTGTTGTCTCGACCCCATTCATTTCAGGCATGTGATTGTCCATCAAAATAAGATCATACTGAGTGGTTTTGAGGCGCTCAATTGCTAGTTTTCCATTCTCTGCATGCTCAACATGATGGCCAAGCTTTTCACAGAACCCTTGTGCAACGATCGCATTAATACGATTGTCTTCCACCAATAGAATGCTCAAGGAGTCGCAAGTCAGATTTTCTGTGTTGGTTATTGGTGTGACGACATCCTCTGTTTTTCCTTCTTGCCAAGCGATAGGGAGAGAAACTTGAAACTTTGTGCCAAGCCCAACAGCGCTCGTGAGTGTTATTTCACCATTCATTAGGTTGACTAGATTCTTAACGATTGCTGGGCCAAGCCCTGTCCCGCCAAATTTTCTTGTGGTTGAAGTGTCAGCTTGTTCAAACGAATTAAAGACTTGCTCGTGCTTGTCCTTTGGAATGCCAATACCCGTGTCTGTTACTGTGAGAGTGAGTTGATTGTTTGATCGGTTGAGTTCGGCTTGAATGACGACGTGTCCTTCTTTGGTGAACTTGGTCGCATTGCCACCCAAGTTGAACATGATCTGACGTAATCTTGCACAGTCCCCGATCAGTTGGATGTTCTTGGGTATGTTATTTTCGATTATCAAGCGAATGCCTTTCTCATCGGCCAAGGGTTTTAGCGCGCTACGAACAGGTTGTATTACTTGGATAAAATTAAACGGTGCAAAGTCTAACTCAAGCTTATTTTCTTCCACTTTCGAGAAGTCTAATATGTCGTTAAGTATCGTCATTAAATGATGACCAGAATCGAGAATGAGATTAATGTTCTCTTTTGTTTCAGGTTCTTGGGTTTGGCTTGCAATGATTTGAGAGATACCAAGCACTCCATTCATTGGCGTTCGAATCTCGTGACTCATGGTGGATAGAAACTCGCCCTTAGCTTTTACCGCTGCTTCTGCTTTGGTTCGTTCTTCGACTAACTCCTGATTTTTTACTCGCATTTCATTGTCATTTTTGACGAGGTTTGTTGTCATTTTTTGAAAGCTTTGTGTGAGATGAGCCACTTCGTCTTGGGTGTCTGTATTTGAACCAAGTTCGAGAGTCGCAGCTCCTTGATTCAAATGACCTGCGGCAACTTGGTTCGCTGCTTGGAGTAGAGTGTGTAATCGTCGTTTAATTCGTTTTGATGACCACGTAGCGACGAGCAGCGAGATAAACACTGAAAATAGTGTACCGAGAATGAGTACATAACTTGTTTGATTCGCGGAACTTTCTGACTTGTCGGCTCTGATTCTGATAAGAGATTGTTCAATTTCAATGAATTGGGCAATTTCTTGACGGATCTTATCAATCAGTTTTTTACCGGTTTGCTGCTGAGTGAGATAGACAACACTTTGCATTTCAGCTTCACCTCTATTCACAAGGTTGCGCTGCATGATATCTCTTTCACCTGACTCTTTTAGCCATGTGTTGTGGATATCATTAATTCGATTAAGGCGTTCTACTTGAAGTGGGTTATCACTCACTTGGTCCGTAAGGGTTTGGACTTTTTGGGGCCATACATCAAGCGCTAAGTTGTAAGGCTCTAAAAAAACGAGGTCACCAGTGATCAGATAACCACGCTGAGCCGTTTCCATGTTTACTGTTAAGCTGAGAAGTTCTTGAGCCCGAGCTATGGCTTTGTGTGTATGAACTACCCAATTATTGTCTTTCACAATGTTTCGGGTGTTTTCATGAACAGAAAAAGCAACGATGAGCATTAAAGCGATAGGAATAAAAAAGCTCACTAACAGCTTTCTCTGTAGGGATATATTGTCAAACCAACCCGCGATCATAAAACAGCGCTCTCCATGTCGATGTCATTCCACTGTTAGTGTAGATGACAATGAGTGGTCAAGTGAGTAAATAGTTGCTGAGTGCATAAGTGCATATTTTTAACGTGTGGGTTTTGTATATTAAGGGCTTTGGAGGAGGAGTAAGTGCAGCCGCTATGTGCCAAATGCCAAAAAGCTAGCTGAATAGGCTAGCTTTTAACCGTGTTATGGGCAGGTTGCACACTAAATCGCTTTTACGCTGTTTCGCTCGACAAGAGTCGGTTCAAGTTCAACGACTTGCGGGTGGGCGTCTGGCGTTTGTAGTCGGCTTAACAAGGTATCGACGGCCGCTTTGCCTAAACGGTGTTTTGGCTGGTGGACCGTGCTTAACGCGGGTGTCATGTACTTAGACAAGTGAATATCATCGTAGCCAATGATAGACAGGTCATTTGGAATCAATGTGCCATCTTGAGCTGCAGCGTGAATCACACCCATCGCCATCATGTCGTTACTGACAAACAAGGCCGAAGGCATTTGACCACGGGCTTTTAATGATTGGTAAGAATCAAAGCCTCCATCGCATTCGAAGTTTGACTCGACAATCCATTTAGGATTGATCTCCAAGTTCGCTTCTTCCATTGCTTGCTTATAGCCTTGATAGCGAGACGAAGCTTGGTTGCGATGCAGTGGGCCAGTAATACAGCCAATATCCGAGTGGCCATTATCGATCAAGTGTTTGGTCGCCATGTAGCCACCTTGATGCGAGTTGTCTTGGATCTTATCACTCGCGAACAACATTGGGCCCCAGTCCATTACCACGACAGGCAACTCTGGGTAGCGATCGAACACGTCGATATGCTGCCCTTCAAGGGTTGAGCACATCAGCATTAAGCCATCGACACGCTTTTGTAGCAAAGTATCGATAGACGATTTCATGCGTTCGCTATCGCCTTCGGTGTTGCACAGGATGAGGTTGTAGCCTTTTTCGTAGCAACGACGCTCAACACCTTTCACTACTTCACCAAAGAATGGGTTGGTAGAGGTGGTAACTAGCATGCCCAAGGTTTTGGTTTGCTTCATTTTTAAGCTGCGAGCTAATGCAGACGGTGCATAGTTGAGTTCTTTAGCCGCACTGTTAACACGCTCAGCGATCTCTTCACTGACAAAGCGTGATTTGTTGATCACGTGGCTCACGGTAGACGTTGAAACCTTTGCTAGCCGTGCGACGTCTTTCATTGTTGCCATATAAAATCCTTGTGGGAATTACTTTTCCACGTTGGGCGATATTTTGCCTGAAAACAGGGGCTTATGCTTGTTATTTGTTGTTGCCGAATTTGAAGGTTAACATCCGTTAACTACGGTTTAGCGCAGAAGTTAAGCCTTCAAATAGGTATCAACTAAGCAGACAGTTGCTCTAATAAAAATGCATCGGTTTCAGCACGGCTTGGAATCGACGTTTGAGCACCAAAGCGAGTCACTGAAATAGCTGCGGCAGCGTGAGCAAACTTAATTGCGCGCTCGAGTGGCATGTCTTCAAGCAGGCCAGTGACTAATGCGCCATTGAAGGTATCGCCTGCTGCGGTTGTATCAGTCGCTTCAACGCGGAAACCTGCAATTAATTCACCTTTACTAGCTTCATCACCTTGACCTCCATGACTAACCCAAACGCCTTTAGCGCCTAGTGTGATCATCACCGTTTCGATGCCTTTAGCATGCAGAGCCAACGCAGCTTGATGAGCAGATGCGTTGTCAGTAACGGTAATGCCTGTCAGCACTTCTGCTTCGGTTTCGTTTGGTGTAATCACATCAACGCAAGCCAATAATGTATCTGATAGTGGACGAGCAGGGGCCGGGTTAAGAATAACTTGAGTGCCACTCTCTTTGGCTATTTTTGCTGCGTATTCAATGCCTTCAATCGGAGTTTCAAGTTGAGTCAGCAAGTATTTAGCACTGCGAATCTTCTCTAGGTGTGGTTCGATTTGATCGCAAGTCAGCTTGTTGTTGGCTTCAGCAGAAAGGCAAATACTGTTTTCACCTGTTGCGGATACTTGGATCATCGCGATGCCTGTAGGTGTGTTGTCTGCAACGATAACGCCGTCGATGTTGATGCCATCTTTGGCGAAGTCTTGACGAATATTGATGCCGAATGGGTCGTCACCAACACACGCGATAAAGCCGATGTCTGCGTTTAATCGCGCTGCGGCTACTGCCTGGTTTGCGCCTTTACCGCCAGGGATGACCTGATAGTTACCGCCAATCAGGGTTTCACCCGGACGAGGGAACGAAGGAACTTGCAATACGTGGTCAGCGTTAACGCTTCCTAAAACAATCAGTTGAGTCATGATACGAGCCTTATGATATATCGTATTTGAAAATGCATGGGTCTTTCTCATTACGTGAATTCTTATTACGTTCAGTCTTGTTACGTAAATTCTTCTTACGTAAATTCTTATTGCGTAAAACTGCACGCCTCGCTAGACGGCGGTATGAGAAACAGCGATGCACTATCGGAGTTTGGAAAATAAGGCAGGGGAATAGGGAACCCCCTGCCTGTGTGTCGCTTTATTTACTAACCATTCTTGCTTTAATTAACAGATATGGGTTTCGATTACTGATTTTGAATACTGGTTCGGTTACTTAGCAATAATTTTTAGAGGTACTGGGATGTACTCGTCTACTGTTTCGCCTTTCAGTACTTTGTCTGCCATTTCGATACCAAGAGAACCGATTAGGTCAGGTTGTTGTGCAACCGTTGCGCCCAGTAGGCCACGGTTAACCGCAGCGATGCCGTCTTCAGTGCCGTCAAAGCCAACGATCATTACGTCTTTACCTGAAGCTTGAACCGCGCGAAGTGCACCTAGAGCCATTTCATCGTTTTGAGCGAATACCGCTTGTACATCTGGGTTAGCTGCAAGCAAGTTTTCCATTACGTTCAGACCTTTAGTACGGTCAAAATCAGCAGGTTGGCTTGCTAGAAGCTCAAGGTCGCTGCCGTTTACTGCGTTCATAAAGCCTTCACCACGTTCACGAGCTGCAGAAGTACCAGCAATACCTTCAAGTTGGATAACTTTCGCTTTTTCACCCACTTTTTCCATGATGTAGTGACCTGCCATTTCACCACCGATTACGTTATCAGAAGCAATGTGGCTCACTACGTCACCACGGCTTGCACCACGGTCTAGCGTTAATACTGGGATGTTTGAACGGTTAGCAATACGAATAGCGTTAGACACAGCGTCTGAATCCGTTGGGTTAATCAGAATTGCTTTAACACCACGAATGGTTAGATCTTCAATGTTCGAAAGCTCTTTGCTTGGGTCGTTTTGAGAATCAAGAACGATAAGCTTGTAGCCTAGCTCTTCAGCTTTCGTTTCTGCGCCATCTTTCATGGTTACGAAGAATGGGTTGTTCAATGTAGACAGAACGATTGCCATTGTATCTTGCGCCTGTGCAGACACAGATACCGTTGTAGAAAGAAGAGCAGCAGAAATAAGAGTCGCTAATTTTTTCATGGTGTAAGTCCTTTATGTGGGGTGAGCTAGGTTGGATAATCCTAGCTCGTTGTTACGTTATTTATTGGTTTAATTGTTACATTACGTCTTGTTTTTAATAGGTGTTGCGTTTACTGAATAAATCAATTTGTATTACTTGTTTTTGTTGTCGACCAATACCGCCAGAAGAATAACCACTGCTTTTGCAATCATCTGGTAGTAAGAAGATACGTCTAGTAGGTTTAGGGCGTTATTTAGGAAGCCGATAATCAATGCACCAATCAAAGTGCCCATGATACGACCACGGCCGCCGGCTAAGCTTGTGCCACCCAGTACTACTGCGGCGATGGCGTCTAGCTCGTAGCCCATACCTGCGGTGGGTTGAGCGGATGACAAGCGAGATGCCACGATGATGCCTGCCACTGCAGCTAGCAGACCACAGATTGCGTAAACGCCGATTTTTACTTTGTCTACGTCGATACCTGATAGGCGAGTTGCTGATTCGTTGCCACCCAGCGCGTAAACATAGCGACCGAAACGTGTGTGGTTAAGTAGGTACCATACCGCTGCGAATACCACGACCATGATCCATACTGGAACTGGGATGCCCATTGCGTAACCCGTACCGAACCAAGCGAACGCGTCTGCTGTGTCAGTAAAGCCAGTCGAGATAGGACGACCATCTGTGTAAACCATGGTTACGCCGCGCAATAGAGTCATGGTTACAAGCGTTGCGATGAAGGCTTGAACCTTACCCTTGGCGATAATCACGCCACTGATTGCACCCAACGCTGCCCCTGCTACTAGAGCGGTTGGCACTGCGATCATTACTGGGATTTCCAGACCAATCATGCTGGCTGCGAACGCGCCACAAAGTGCCAGTACAGAACCCACACTCAAGTCGATGCCAGCGGTTAAGATAACTAGCGTCATACCCACTGCGATAATTGCATTCACAGAGGTTTGGCGCAGAATGTTCAGGATGTTATCGACAGTAAAAAAGTTTGGATTTAAGAAAGAAACGACAACAATCAGGAAGATCAAAGCAATCAATGATTTTTGATCAATCAGCCACTCTTTGTTGATTAACGGCTTCTTCTTTGGCACTTCAGTTTCAGTTGTTTTGCTCATGGTTTTAGTACTCATGCTGCGTCCTCGTTAATCTTTTTACCGACCGCACATGCCAGTAATAATTCTTGGTTTGCTTCTTTAGCATCAAATTCACCACTGATGCGGCCTTCATGCATCACCATGATGCGGTCACTCATTCCTAACACTTCTGGCATTTCAGATGAGACCAAAATAATGCTCATGCCGTCGGCTTTGAATTTATTAATGAGTTGGTAAATCTCTTTTTTCGCACCGACATCGACACCACGAGTGGGTTCATCAAGAATCAGTACTTTTGGTTTGGTCATCAAGCCTTTAGCAATGGCCACTTTCTGTTGGTTACCACCAGAAAGGTTGCCAATAATCTGTTCGCGAGTCGGAGTCTTAATGTTGAAAAGCTTGATAAAGTCATCAACTGCAATCACTTCATCTTTATGTTGGATTTGACCTTTCTTAGTCAGTAGATCCAGTGCACATAACGACATGTTTTCTTTTACTGAAAGCCCTAGCACAAGGCCATCGCCTTTACGGTCTTCAGAAATGTAAGCAATGCCATTGGCAAGCCCGTCTTTTGGACTGACTGGGTTAATGGTTTTGTTTTCTAAGTTGATGACGCCGCGTTCACTCGGAAGGGCACCGTAAATCACTTTCATCAGCTCGGTACGACCTGCGCCCATCAAGCCAGAAACACCAAGGATTTCACCGCGCTTTAGAGTAAAGCTCACATCGTGAACACCAGAACCGGTCAGGCCAATCACTTCAAGGCATGTTTCACCGTGGCTCTGGCCAATACGTGGATATTGCTCGTCCAACTTACGGCCCACCATCATTTCAATCAGGCCGTCTTCGTCGGTGTCTTTAACTTCACACTGACCAATGAACTTGCCGTCACGAAGTACGGTGATGTCATCGCAAATCTCAAAGATCTCTTTCAAGCGGTGAGAGATGTAAACAATGCCGCAGCCTTCAGAACGAAGCTCGTTAATCACCTTAAACAGAGACTCAGTTTCGGTATCAGTGAGCGCATCCGTTGGTTCATCCATGATGATGACCTTAGACTCAAACGATAGGGCTTTCGCGATCTCTACCATTTGTTGCTCACCAAGGCTTAATTGGCCTAAGGGGGTTTTCGAGCTGTGTTTCACGTTAAGACGCTTAAGTAGCTTGTCGGCTTCTTGGTACATCTCGTTCCACAAAATACGACCCATAGACCCTGTGATTTCACGACCTAAGAAGATGTTCTCGGCGATGGTTAACTCAGGGATTAGGTTCAATTCTTGGTGAATGATACTAATGCCGGCTTGTTGTGAATCTCGCGGTCCTTTAAATGCCGCCGGTTTCCCTTGGTAAGCGATAGTGCCGCTGTCCAAGTGATAGATACCCGTAAGCACTTTCATAAGCGTTGATTTACCTGCACCGTTTTCGCCCATTAACGCCATTACGCGTCCTGGATAAACGTTGAGGCTTGCCTTATCCAGAGCTTTCACACCAGGGAAGGCTTTTTCAATTGAGCTAAGTTCTAAAATGGCTTGAGTCATGTCGGTTCCTTTACTCGGGGCCAGTTGTATTTGATTGTTCTGTATATGTATTGTTTTTGGTTCAGTGAGGACACTGAGCTGTCGTTGCGTTTTGCTTGAGCTAAAAGGTTACGCCAGCTTGGAAAATAACGTTTGCATATGGTGTGCATTCGCCAGTGCGAATAACCGCGCGGCTGTCATGCGTTCGTTCTTTGAATTCTTCATGAGTGATGTAAGTAATCGAAAGCGGTTTGCCACAACGTGCTTCTTCTGTCTTGATTAAATCAATCAGTGCGGCGTGGTGTTCTGGGCTCACTTTCGCAAACTCTTCTGCAATCACAACGCCTTCAATTTGAGATTCATCCAGCATGGTTTTTACGGTTTGCTGAAAGCTCGGTACTCCGTGAGTTAAAGCAAGGTCTATGCGAGTCACATGATCTGGGATCGGCAACCCTGCATCACAAATCGTGATTTCATCTGTGTGGCCAAGAGTCGCCACTAGGTAAGAGAGTTCAGAGTTTATTAGGGTACTTTTTTTCATATCACGACCTATCGAAAAATAACGTTTAATGGGTTGAGAACAACTCAAGAAAAAGCCATCGAAACGTTTCGATAGTGATAATAGTGTGTGATTTATCATTTGCACGTTTGATTGTTTTAGAGTGTGATAACGATCATCGAAACGTTTCGATGGCGCGTTTTTTGGTGATCGTAATCACTTTCATCGATAGGGGAGTTAACGTAAAAGGGAGCTAAGGTTTACTCACCTGAAAGTTCTGAGCAAAGTTCATTAGGGGATGTTTTAGTGTGTTTTTCTGATGCTAAGCAATCTGATTCATTGGTGTTTGGGATGATGAATAGCGTATATCCATATCGAGGAATCGTAACAATTTTGACGTTTGAAACTCTCAAACGAATAAGTACATTTCTCAAGTAATAGATGACATTGGTCAGAGCTTGCGCTGGCATGGGTTGGTTATCCCAACAGACTTCTACTATATCTTTTCTAGGAATGGGTTGTCCGGGGCTTTTCGACAATAGACAAAGCACTGCGAACAGGTGAGGGCGCAAATGGATTTTGTTCCCTTGTTTGTTCGTAATATTCCGAGTTGTCACGTCAAGAGTTAGGTCACCAAGGTGGATTTCATTATTCATTGTGTTTCTATCTTTCTCATACTTCATTTGGGAAGGGGTAGGTATTGGGATGCCAACTAGAGCAGACGGATTATGCAAAATAACGTCACTCTTGAAAGTAAGCCTTCGTAAGTCCTTACTAATAAAATATAAAAATCGGATGGTTTGAAAAATGGGGAGGTATTTATTGTAGAAATGGCTGGATGTTATTTGTTTATTATTCAGTTAGTTATTTGTTTATTACTGATTGTGTTGTATGAGATTACAAAGTGATTATGTTTTTATTTATTTTTTTGTCTTCTGTGAGTTTAACCTGCTTGCGAATTCGACGGGGTGTCGGATAACTCCAACAAGGTTGTGCAGCAGAGGAAGGCACAGCAATCTTGATTTGCAATAAGTAAGGTCAAGCAGTAATGAGCAACAAATTTATTCTTAGCATCGCAATGATGTCAGCATTTGTAGTAAACAACGTAATGGCAGCGGACAGTGGTTTTTATCTAGGTGGTGCAATCGGTACTTCTGGTATTGATGATGGCGGGCTAACTGACACGATCAATGAGCCTATTACATTTAAAGCCGAAGACAATACTTACCGATTAATTGCTGGTTACAAATTCAACCGTATTGTTTCGATTGAAGCTCAATACACAGATTTTGGTGACGTAGCCCTGAAAACGAAATCTGGTCATAAGGTTTTCACTTGGACACCTCAAATCTTTTCGGTAACAGCAAACCTCGGTTACACATTTGATAATGGCGTTCGTCCATTTGGTACAATCGGTCTATCGACTATTGATCTAGACATGAAGCTTGCTGATGGTTCTCGTCCTTCAGGAAATGGTTTTGATGATTCGGGAGATGGTATTCGTATGGGTGTTGGTGTTGAATACACGCCACCTACAATGTCTTCGTTGAGCTTTCGTCTAGCATACGAAGCCGATGCTTTTGACATCGAAGATTACGACAACGGACACAAGACAGAAGATACTGTTGTTCTGGACTCTTTCTACTTAGGCGCAATGTACACATTCTAAGTTTCACACTTTGCTAAACGGTAAATCGGTTTCTAAATGGGGCGTCGGTTGGCTCAACCCGTTTGGCTAAAGTGGAAAGCCGCAGTGTTTAACTGCGGCTTTTTTATATCTTAAATTTGATCGTTCTTACTTCGAAAGCCTAATTGGCAGTAAGGCTATTAAGCTTCACGAATATGAGCGGTGACAGCAACGATGGCATGGTCCGTACTGAATTGATCGTGCTCAAAACTAGGATTAATCAGGTGATGGTCTAACACTGTGTAGCTAGAGATCTCCATTAAGCTTGAAGAGTTCTGACAATCGAACTCGTTGGACATCAAAATGTAGTCCAGTACAGACCCTGAAGCACCGTAATAATGGGTTGGTTTACGCTGTTCAAGCAAGTCCTCTTCATGCAGTTGATGATAGAGATCCCAACTGTCCTTTAAGCGAAAGTGAGATAGCCAATGCTTGCTGTTTTCGTCTCTATTGATTGAGTAACTCAATAACCCTTTGAACTCATCGTGAAACAGTGGTTTGTTAAAGTCACCCATTAACACAACTGGCTGATCGGTTTGGTAACGTTGGTTGGTAATGTATTGATGCAGCATCTGAGCTTCAAGGCCGCGTTGAACACTCGATAACCAAGAACCAAGCTGTTCTTGGTGAAAGCGAGTGAGCGTGTCACTTTGTGGTTTTGCGCCTTGCTGAGCGTTATCCGCATCGACAGATCCTGCTTTTGGTTCTGTCGGACGTTGTGATTTGAAGTGCACCACATAACAGTCGGTTGAACCTAAATGGGGTAACATAATCGTTGCGTGAACTGGTGTTCGGTTGAATGAGAATTTGTCGCCAAGGTTGAATGCTGTCAGTAACTTCGAATCAGGCGTAACAGGCTGCACCTTTTCAATCGGGTAACGGGAAGCGATACCAACGACAGGTGAGGTGTATAGGTAATCATCTTCAACGTGTGCGCTATCGACCACAGAAAAGTATGGATAACCTAACTCGTTCATCAATTGCTCTAAAGACTGCGGGCTAAAGATTTCTTGAAAGCCAATCACATCACAATCTAATGAGCTAATCGCTTCAGCCATCCAATGTTGTTTCTTCTGCCATTCTTCGAAGCTGTAGATATTCTCAAAATCATAGTAAGCATTCGGTGGTTCGAGGTAGTTCAAAAGATTGAACGTTGCGAATGTTATGTGGTTTGGTTTATTCAAAGTGTCATTCCATTTAGACCTAGGCAGCAAGGATACTCCAGTAAAGTATAGTTTGTTGATTATTTGAGGACTAAGTTTGATTAATTCAGCCAGTTAAGCCAGTCAAAGTCAGTGAGACGTCTTTTATTTCGTTAGTGAGGTGCGTTAATGAAGCTTCAGTTGTTTACGTTAGTGAGATCATTGTGTTGTAGCCTTAACCTACCTCATCGCATAATTTCGAGCGTTGACTAGTTAATTGTAAATAAACAGTAAGACTTAGGGTGCTGATGGTTTTATTAGTTATTACATGATGTTAGATTTGAACCTATACTTGATTTAACGGCATGCATTTAAAGCCGATTAATCAACTTGAATATAGAATTCATGACATTTGAAGGGAGAGTCAAATGGGAACCGTTTTTCGACGCAAAGCCTCGCAACGCACTCAGTTTTTCAGGTCTAGTTTGAAGTCATGTGCAGTCATGTTGCCGCTTATTGCTTTACAACCCTCCGTTACTCACGCTTCTGATACCGAATCAACGCCTGCTGTCACCGTTATTGAAACCACACAACTGGTTGGTTTTGGTGAAGCAAAATATCCAGCCGATTTCACTCACTTCGATTACGTTAATCCTGATGCGCCAAAGCAGGGCAAAGTGACTTATGGGAGCATTGGTACTTACGATAGCTTTAATCGATTCGGTTCCCGAGGCGTTGCTGCAAGCTACACGGGTGAGATTTACGATACGTTAATGTTTTCTCCGAGTGACGAGATTGATGCGTACTATCCATTGATTGCTTCAAAGGTTCGCTACGCCAGTGATTTCTCTTGGATGGAAATCGAGATCAACCCAAATGCTAAATTTCAAGACGGCAAACCAATCACGGCTCACGATGTTGCTTTCACTTTTGATAAATTTTCAAAAGAAGGTGTGCCTCAATATCGCGTGTATTACAAAGAAATCGAGTCGGTAACTGCTGTCTCTGATTCGGTTGTTCGCATTGAAATGAACAAGCCGAACCGCGAGAAGCTGTTCAGCTTTGCGCAAAGCACTCGTGTGTTGCCGAAGCATTTCTGGAAAGACAGAAAGCTTTCTGAGCCTCTAAGTGAGCCGCCAGTCGGCAGTGGTCCCTATAAGATCATCAGCTATAAATCGGGTCAAAGTGTTACCTATGGTTTAGATGAAAATTACTGGGCTGCGGATCTACCCGTTAACGTTGGTCGCAATAACTTCAAGCAAGTGCAGTACGATTACTATCGCGATGACACCGTAATGCTGGAAGCCTTCAAAGCAGGGGAGTTCGATCTTCGAACTGAGAACTCGGCTAAGTTCTGGGCAAACTCTTACACGGGGGCGAACTTCGATAAAGGCTACATCATTAAAGAAGAGATCAACCATGAGAAGCCAGAGACGACTCAAGGTTTTGTCTTCAATATTCAATCTCCTGTGTTCTCAGATCCTAAAGTTCGAGAAGCGTTAACCTACGCGATGGACTTTGAGTGGATGAACAAGAACATGTTTTATGGTCAGTACAAACGTACTCGTAGTTACTTCCAAAACACCGACTATGAAGCGAAAGGCTTACCAAGTGCAGCTGAAGTTGAATTGCTGTCTCAGTACAAAGATCAAATCCCGCCAAGAGTTTTCACCGAAGAATTCCAGCCATCAGTAACCGATGGCAGTGGCCGTATTCGAAGCCAAATGCGCACCGCGTTCAAGCTGCTGAAAGAAGCGGGCTGGGTATTGAAAGACAAAGTAATGACCAACGAAAAGACTGGCAAGCCGATGTCATTTGAGTTGCTGATTTACAGCCCAACCACGGAGCGTATTGCAACGCCGGTTCAGAAGAACCTCAAGCGTATGGGGATCGAGATGAAGATACGTACCATCGATACCACCCAGTACATCAAGCGTCTCCGTGACCGCGATTTCGATATGGTGTCTTCATCGTTTTCTGCAAACCCTTATCCTAGCCCGAACTTAATGATTGTTTGGAACTCTAACTACATTGATTCTACTTACAATACTGCAGGTGTAATGGATCCGGTGGTTGACGCGTTAACAGAAGAAATTGCGCGTAACCAACAGCATCCTGAAAAGCTTCTTACACTAGGTCGTTCGCTAGACCGTGTATTGCAGTGGAATTTCTATAACATCCCTCAATGGCACGTTGGTGAATATCGCGTCGCGATGTGGGACAAGTTTGAGCGTCCAGATGTATTGCCTAAATACGATTTAGGTATCGATACATGGTGGATTTCAGAAGAGAAGGCGGCTTTGCTTCCTGAGAAACGTCGCTAGGAGTTAGTTAGCATGGCCGCGTATATATTTCGGCGTTTACTGTTGGTGATCCCCACGTTGTGGGCGATCATCACCATCAACTTTTTCATTATCCAGATTGCCCCAGGAGGTCCGGTAGAACAAGCCGTTGCTCAGTTAGAAGGGCATAACTCTGGAATCATGGAACGCTTTTCTGGTGGTGGACAAGAAGTTGATTTAAGCGAAAGTGACCAAGCATCTGCCAGTGGCTACAAAGGCTCTCGCGGGCTTGATCCTGAAGTGGTTGAAGAGATCAAAAAGCAGTTTGGTTTTGATAAGCCGATTCATGTTCGTTACTTCGATATGCTGAAAAACTACGCGACCTTTAACTTTGGAGAAAGCCTGTTTAAAGGCGGCAACGTTATTGATTTAATCATCGAACGGCTGCCAGTCTCCATTTCTCTAGGGTTGTGGAGTACGTTAATCATCTATGTGATTTCGATACCCTTAGGCATCATGAAAGCGATACATCACGGATCTCGCTTTGATATTTGGTCGAGTGCTGTGGTCATTGTTGGCTATGCCGTACCGGGCTTCTTGTTTGCGATTATCCTGATTATTTTGTTCGCGAGTGGTAACTACTTCAGTTGGTTCCCATTGCGTGGACTCGTGTCGAGTAACTTCGACCAGCTCAACTGGTATCAGCAAATTGGCGACTATTTCTGGCACTTAGCTTTGCCTATTTTTGCGATGGTTATCGGTGGCTTTGCCACGCTCAGCATGCTGACCAAAAACTCCTTCCTTGATGAAATCAATAAGCAATATGTTGTGACGGCGCGAGCGAAAGGATTGGACGAGAGCAGTATTCTCTACAAGCATGTTTTCCGTAACGCGATGTTGATCATTATTGCCGGCTTCCCTAGCGCATTTATTAGTATTTTCTTCACGGGTTCTATGTTGATCGAAGTGATGTTTTCACTCGAAGGCATCGGTCTACTTGGTTTTGAATCGACCATTCAGCGCGATTACCCAGTGGTGTTCAGCTCTCTCTATATCATGACCTTATTAGGCTTGGTGCTGAGCATTATCTCCGACCTGACTTATACCTGGGTTGATCCTCGAATTGATTTTGAAGCGCGTTAATGGCGAACGAATAACAAGGTATTGATAATAAATGTTTAACAACCCTTTAGCTGAAGCTCGTTGGTTACGTTTTAAAGCAAACAAGCGTGGTTTTATCTCCCTTTGGATATTTACCATCTTGTTTGGCTTGAGTCTGTTCGCTGAGATCATTGCCAACGATAAGCCATTATTAGTTTCTTATGATAATCAATGGTTTGTACCCGTTCTCAATGAATATGCCGAAACAGAATTTGGTGGCGAGTTTGAAACCGAAGCCGACTACAAAGACCCGTATGTTATCGAACTGATTGAAGACAACGGATACATAGTGTGGCCAATTATTCCGTTTAGTTACGACACGATAAACTTCGATATCTCAGGCGCGGTGCCATCGGAGCCCGATTCAGTCAACTGGCTAGGAACCGATGATAAAGGGCGAGATGTATTGGCTCGTATCATTTATGGGTTCCGTATTTCCGTTCTATTCGGTTTTATTTTGACGATTGTTTCGAGTGTGGTCGGTGTCGTCGTCGGTGCGACACAAGGTTACTACGGTGGTTGGGTCGACTTGTTTGGGCAGCGCTTCATTGAAGTCTGGTCTGGTATGCCGACCCTGTTTTTGTTGATCATCCTCTCTAGTTTTATCGAACCAAACTTTTGGTGGTTGCTCGGGATTATGGTGCTGTTCAGTTGGATGAGTTTGGTGGGTATCGTGCGTGCGGAATTCTTACGTTGTCGAAACTTTGATTATGTGCGTGCCGCGCAAGCGATGGGTGTGGACGACAAGCGCATTATGCTTCGTCACATGCTACCCAACGCGATGGTTGCATCGTTAACCATGATGCCGTTTATTCTTTCAGGCTCAGTCACCACATTAACGTCGTTAGATTTCTTAGGTTTTGGTCTTCCTGCGGGTTCACCTTCATTAGGTGAGCTGTTAGCGCAAGGTAAAGCGAATTTACAAGCGCCTTGGCTTGGTATTTCAGCCTTTGTCGTACTTTCTCTGATGTTGACGTTACTTGTCTTCGTTGGTGAAGCGGTGCGTGATGCCTTCGATCCACATCAACAGAAGTAAGGATAAGTTATGACTTCAGATACAGTTCCTACTTCCAATAACGTTTCTACTGCAAGATCAGCAACAGGTAGTTCCGACACGTCTCCAGTTCTGACCATCGATAAATTGTCTGTCGGTTTCGGGCGTAAAGACTCGATAGAACAAGTGACGCAAGACGTCTCGTTGGAGATATACAAAGGTGAGACACTCGCGCTGGTGGGCGAGAGTGGCTCCGGTAAATCGGTTACAGCTAACTCGATTCTAAAACTTTTGCCTAAAGGTTCGTCGCACTACTTAAACGGTAAGATTAACTTCTCTGGTACCGATATTCTGAGTTGTTCTGAAAGGCAATTGCGCGGGATTCGTGGTGGCCGCATCGGCATGATCTTCCAAGAGCCTATGGTTTCGCTTAATCCGCTTCATCGAGTCGGTAAGCAGTTGGTTGAAACTCTTTCTATTCACCGAGGAATGCGAACCAATAAAGCTCAAGCCTTGGCGATAGAGTGGCTTTCAAAGGTGGGTATTCGTTACCCAGAGCAGAAGATATCAGCGTATCCTCACGAGCTATCTGGTGGAGAGCGTCAGCGTGTGATGATTGCGATGGCACTGATCAACGAACCTGAGCTGCTTATCGCTGACGAGCCGACGACGGCATTGGATGTGTCGGTACAAGCGCAGATTTTGGATTTGTTGAAGGACCTACAACAAGAGCTGGGTATGGCGATGCTTTTTATCACCCATGATTTGAGTATCGTTCGTCAAATTGCCGACAGAGTGGCAGTAATGAAAGATGGCCGAGTCGTGGAAAGCAATGACTGCCGAACACTTTTTAATGCGCCAGCTCATCCATACACGCAAAAGCTTATCAACTCTGACCCGAAAGGTTTACCTGTACCGGTTTCTTCTGACAGTAAACCTCTGCTTGATGTTAACCAACTTCGTGTTTGGTTCCCGATTACGGGCGGTTTATTCAAGCGAACCATTTCTCATGTCAAAGCCGTAACAGACATGGAGTTCACTTTGAAGAAAGGGTACTCAATCGGTTTAGTTGGCGAAAGTGGCTCTGGTAAATCGACAACAGGTATGGCGATACTCAAATTAGTGGATAGCGAAGGGTCAATTACCTACTCGAATGAACAGCTGCAAGGTTTAGACCGCAAAAAGATGCTTCCATTTAGAAGCCGCATGCAAGTTGTGTTTCAAGATCCTTTCTCTGCATTGAACCCAAGAATGTCGGTCGCTCAAGTGATTGGTGAAGGTTTGTTAGTGCATCAACAATTGGATGACAATGAACTCGATCAACGCATCTGTGACGTAATGAAAGAGGTCGACCTAGACCCTGAAACTCGTCACCGTTACCCGAATGAGTTTTCAGGAGGGCAGAGACAACGTATCGCCATTGCACGAGCTCTTATTCTTAAGCCAGAGTTTATCTTGCTAGATGAACCTACATCGTCATTAGACAGAACCGTTCAAGCGCAAGTCCTGGATTTGTTAAAGTCACTTCAAGAAAAATATGGCCTGACCTATTTGTTTATCAGTCATGATTTGAATGTCGTGAAATCCTTGTGTCATTACACCATTGTGATGAAAGCAGGCGAGGTAATAGAGAAGGGCGATACTGAGACTTTGTTTGGTAATCCGCAGCATGAGTACACCAAGCAACTTGTTCGTCTTTCGAATGTGGGTGGTGTGTTATAACGTAGGTGTTAACACTAAAACAAATGATGGCCAGTTCAATTCAACATGGTCATTTAGTTGTTTTAAGATTACACTGCGCCCAATATTTCAGAAGTACATATTTAGGTAGAGGTCACCATGGACCAGGAACATTACGAAGACGCTGACTACGAAGGCCAAGAGCTAGGCGAAGAAGGCGAAGAGATTGAAATTGAAGCAATTGGTATTGATGTTTCATCACAGCCAATCGAGCTCTACAAAGTGTTTAAAATTGCTAACCTAGTGAGCGGTGGCGGTGAAGCTAAGCACATTATTTCTGAAGGTTATGTTGCGGTAAATGGTGAGTTAGAAACTCGTAAGCGTCGTAAAATGTACGATGGCGACTTCTTTGAATTCAACCAAGAGTACTATGTAGTGGTGTGTGATCAGCCAGTACAAGAAGAATCAGACAAGCCGAAAAAGAAAGAAGCGCCTAAAAAAGACAACAAGGCGAAGAAAGGTCAGTCTAAAAAGGATTCTAAGAAGAAAGAATCTAAGAAAAGCAAAGCAGAAATGCTAAGCGCAACGGCTGAACCAAAGAAAGAGAAAAAAGAGAAGAAGAAAGAAAACAAACCGAAAAAGAAAGCGGATACGCCAAAGCCAACACGTGACGACAAAAGCGGCCGTAATTCGATTGAATTTTTCTAAACTATAGCTCTACTGCTTTTCTAAACTATTCTTTTAAAACGATTCGTTTGAACATCAAGCAACGTTAGACCTAGGTTTTACGTTAATCAGATATCAAAAGGCTCACTATTTAGTGAGCCTTTTTTGTAGGTGTAATTTAGGTTCTGGCTTAATTTTCTTTTTGATCAGCAACAAACTCTACGAACCTATCCCTGAGTGGATTTTGACTCTTCCCATTCCATATCAACCCGACAGGCCAAGTGGCGTGTTCACCTTGTAATGCAATGAATTCCACATCGGTGTTACTAATGTACTGCGCGCTGTTTGGCACAATAGTGAAACCGATATTGGCCGAAACTAACGCGATCAGGGTGAGAATATCATCGGCTTCTTGCGTTTTAGATAGGTCTATATCGTTCGCTAGACAATACTGTTGAATTTGTCTATCTAATCCGGGGCCACGGTGTTGGGCGAGCTTTAGATAAGGCCATTTCGATAACTCAGAGACGACGTAATTTTTGCTTGGCGCTTGCTTAAGAAGATCTTTGTGTATCGCGACCACAAGCGAATCATTGAACAGTATTAGGCTTTCTAAATCCGATGATTCTGGTATCCGATTGAAGCTAATATCGAGGTCATGGCTCAATAACTCATCCGTCTGCTGCTTAGAAGGTGTGTCATTTAAAGTGACATGAACGTCTGGATATTGCTGTTTATAAGCCGCAATAAGCTTTGGCGCTTCATGATAAGTGGAAACACCAAAGCCAATGTTCAAATGCCCCTGAGTCCCTTTTACCACTGAGCCTGACAGCTGTTCAAACGCCTGCATTGAATGAACCAAACGTTGGGCTTCTGCCAGTAACGTTTTCCCCGCGTGCGTGAGCTCTGCGCCATTCCTACCACGAGAAAACAGAGATGCCCCAATGTTGGATTCAAGTCGTTGAATCTTTTTAGTGAGTGCCGATTGAGTGATGTAGAGCTGCTCTGATGCCAAACGGTAATTGCCCGATTTAGCCAGCTGACAAAATGCCTTCAGTAGATCAAATTCCATTCCAAATGCTCATTGAATTAAGAATATGTTTCATTATATGGAATTGAATCGATTTTTTATACTAGGTTCATACCAATCAGATAAAGCGAAGCTTGAGGACGAATCATGAAGAGAGACATCAAAGTAGCGTCGGTTCAATTTAACCACCACGCAGGTGATAAGGCGTATAACTTATCGGTTATAGAGCGATACGTTCAACAAGTTGCGGACAGTAGCGTGGAGATCATCAGCTTCCCAGAGATGTGCATTACAGGTTATTGGCATGTGTCTGAATTGTCGCGAGGTGATATTGAAGCATTAGCTGAACCTGTCCCGAGCGGTGAATCGGCTCAAAAGTTAGTTTCATTGGCAACACAGTTTGGCATTAGCGTTGGCGCAGGCTTGATAGAGCAGGGTACTGATGGCGAGTTATACAACACCTACGTATTTGCCATGCCAAATGGAGAAGTTCAGAAACATCGAAAACTGCATACCTTCGTTAGCCCTCACATGGGTAGCGGCGACCAATACACGGTGTTCGATACGCCGCATGGCTGCAAAGTCGGTATCTTGATTTGTTGGGATAACAACTTGGTCGAAAATGTCAGGATCACTGCTTTGAAAGGGGCAGATATATTGATTGCGCCACACCAAACGGGCGGCTGCCAATCACGAAGCCCGAATGCGATGAAGCGAATTGACCCAGAGTTATGGTTTAACCGAGATGAAAACCCAGAGGCGATTCGAGCTGAAATGCAAGGCAAGAATGGCCGAGAGTGGTTAATGCGTTGGTTGCCTGCAAGAGCGCACGACAATGGCATGTTTGTTGTGTTTAGTAATGGTGTCGGCGTTGATATGGATGAAGTAAGAACAGGCAATGCGATGGTCCTTAGCCCTTATGGTGAAATCATTGCTGAGACCGATAGTGTTGATAACGATATGGTGATTGCAGAGCTAAAAGCAGAAGAGTTAGACATGTGTACTGGTAGACGCTGGATTCGTGGCCGTAAGCCAGAGTTATATCATTCACTCACACAACCTCTTGGTCATGAACTTGATCCGCACCAAGCGCGTTTTGCAAAGAAGTGATTTTTAATATGCTGGTGGAAAAGACGGGTGGATAAGGTGAAAGCAGGGAAGAGTTTGAGTCGATAACATCTGATGTAGTCTACCCACTTAAACTGTTTTTAAGTGGGTAGACTATTTACACATCAAGCATTAAACGTCTAAGTTCTATTCTCAGTGTCGAGTGCGAGAAGACGTCAGTTCTGATGCGCGAAGCTGAGCAACGGCTTTTGCTAGTTCAAGCTGAGCTTGTGCAAAGTTGATGTCTACATTGCCTTTATTGATATTTTCTAGAGCTGCATATTTCGCTTCTTCTGCGCGAGCGCGGTCAATATCTTGGCCGTGCAAGGCAGTATCGGCTAACACAGTTACCACATCCGGTTGAACTTCTAGCATCCCGCCAGAGACATAAAGCACTTGCCCTTCTGATTTAGGATCTGTGACAAACACTGTCACGCCTGGCTTAATTTTACTGAGAAGCGGGGAGTGACCGGGGCGGATCCCCAGCTCACCATCAGCGCCAGAAACGGCTAGGGCATACGCTGGACCTGAAAACAGCGTACCTTCCGCACTTACAATATTAAGTTGAAATGTATTATCTGTAATTCCGATAGCCATGGTGCACCTGCCTCTTAGAGTGATTTTGCTTTGTTAAGCACTTCGTCGATAGAACCACAGTACAAGAATGCCTGCTCTGGGATATCGTCATATTCGCCGCCTAACAGGCCTTTAAAGCCTCTTAGTGTTTCGCTTAGCGGTACGAATACACCTTTCTGACCGGTAAACACTTCGGCTACGTGGTAAGGCTGAGTTAAGAAACGTTCAATCTTACGAGCGCGAGATACGGTCTGTTTGTCTTCAGTAGACAGCTCATCCATACCAAGAATCGCGATGATGTCTTTTAGCTCTTTGTAGCGTTGCAGCGTTGTTTGTACTTTTTGTGCAATGTCGTAGTGCTCTTGGCCAACGACAAGCGGGTCCAATTGGCGAGAGGTCGAATCCAATGGATCAATCGCAGGGTATAGGCCCAATGCAGCGATATTACGTGACAGTACAACGGTCGCGTCTAAGTGAGCAAAGGTTGTTGCTGGTGATGGGTCAGTCAAGTCATCCGCAGGAACGTATACCGCTTGGATAGATGTAATAGAGCCTTGTCTAGTCGAAGTGATACGCTCTTGAAGCACACCCATCTCTTCAGCTAGCGTTGGTTGGTAACCTACAGCTGAAGGCATACGACCTAGCAGTGCTGATACTTCTGTTCCCGCAAGTGTGTAACGGTAGATGTTATCAATGAACAACAGTACGTCACGACCTTCATCACGGAAGCGCTCAGCCATAGTCAGGCCTGTAAGTGCAACACGTAGGCGGTTTCCCGGTGGCTCGTTCATTTGGCCGTAAACCATGGCTACTTTGTCTAGTACACCCGCTTCTTTCATCTCGTAGTAGAAGTCGTTACCCTCACGAGTACGCTCACCAACACCGGTAAATACAGAGAGACCTGAGTGGGCTTTTGCGATGTTGTTGATAAGCTCCATCATGTTGACGGTTTTACCTACGCCAGCACCACCGAACAGACCGATTTTACCGCCCTTTGCGAACGGACAGATAAGGTCGATAACTTTAACGCCGGTCTCAAGAAGTTCAGTGCTGTTGGCTTGTTCTTCATAAGAGGGTGCTTCACGGTGAATTTCGTAGCTTTCTTTTTGACCGATTTCACCACATTCATCGATAGGCTGACCAAGAACGTTCATGATACGGCCTAAGGTTTCTTCGCCCACAGGAACGGTGATTGGAGAACCGGTGTTTTCAACCGTTAGGCCGCGGCGCAAGCCATCTGACGTACCCATTGCAATACAACGAACGATACTGCCACCCAGTTGTTGCTGAACTTCCAATACGAGAGAGCTTGCTTCCTCGCTAGTCACTTTCAATGCATCATAAACGCGTGGGCTGTTGCCGCCGCTGAACTCGACGTCTACCACCGCGCCGATAACTTTAACTATTTTTCCAACACTCATCTCTAAATCCTCAAATTCTATTCTTAACCCACTCTTTTCTGCCCTTAGACAGCTTGAGCACCTGAGACTATTTCACTCAGTTCTTGGGTAATGGCAGCCTGTCGCGCTTTGTTGTATACCAACTGCAAATCATCGATGAGTTGGCCTGCGTTATCGGTCGCCGCTTTCATGGCCACCATTCGGGCTGCTTGCTCACAGGCAATGCTCTCTACGATGCCTTGATACACTTGTGATTCAATGTATCGATGTAACAGCTCAGAGAGGATGTCTCTTGGTGCTTGTTCGTAGATGTAGTCCCAACGACGTGCTTTTTTCGCACCTCCATCGTCCTCAGAATCTGAGGGGTGGGGTAGCAACTGCAAGGTCGTTGGTTCTTGAACCATGGTGTTGATGAACTGGTTATAAACGAGATACAAACTGTCGATTTTTTCGTCGTCGTAATGCCCTAGCATCGCGTTAACCGTACCTAAGATGTCTTCCAATTTAGGGGCGTCACCAAGGCCTGACGTTTGCGCGATAACATTGCCGCTGCGTTGGAAAAATGAGATAGCTTTTGAACCAATTAAGGTTGTTTCTACCTCAACGCCTTTGGTACGCCACATCTCCATTTCTTCTAACACTTTCTTGAACAAGTTCGAGTTCAAACCACCACATAAGCCTCGATCGGACGAAACAATGATGTAAGCAACGCGTTTTGGTTCACGCTGTTGAAGGTAGGGGTGCTGGTATTCCAGCGACCCTGATGCGACATGAGAGATAACTTTGCGCATGTTCTCGGCATATGGACGCGTTAACGTCATATTGTCTTGAACCTTACGCATCTTACTTGCCGCAACCATCTCCATTGCACTGGTGATTTTCTGAGTGTTACTAACACTGCCTATCTTGGTGCGAATTTCTTTAGTATTTGCCATTATCTGCTCCTAATTTGTTTTGATTTCCAGCCAACAAACCGGAGCGTTTACCAAGCTTTCAACGCTACAAAGTCACCGAGAAGCTTTGCAAGAGCGCCATCAATTTCATCGTTGTAGTCACCATTAGCGTTGATGGTGTCGAACAACTCTGGGTTTTGACCTTTCGCGTAAGCAATCAACTCTTCTTCAAAACGCGCAATTTTGTTCAATTCTACGTCAGCTAAATAACCTTTTTCTGCTGCGTAGATAACCGTTGCTTGCTCAGCGACAGACATAGGCGAGTATTGCTTTTGTTTCATTAATTCAGTTACACGCTCACCATGATCAAGCTGTTTGCGCGTCATGTCGTCTAAGTCAGAAGAGAACTGAGCAAATGCGGCTAACTCACGGTATTGAGCTAACGATGTACGAATACCACCAGACAGTTTCTTGATGATCTTGCACTGAGCTGCACCACCCACACGAGATACCGAGATACCTGGGTCAACAGCAGGACGTAGGCCTGAGTTAAACAGCTGGGTTTGTAGGAAAACCTGACCATCGGTGATTGAGATAACGTTGGTTGGTACAAACGCCGATACGTCACCCGCTTGAGTTTCAATGATAGGCAGTGCCGTCAATGAGCCGGTTTGGCCTTTCACTTCACCGTTTGTGAACTTCTCTACGTATTCAGCATTAACTCTTGCTGCACGTTCTAGCAGGCGAGAGTGGAGGTAGAATACGTCGCCAGGGAAGGCTTCACGACCCGGTGGGCGTTTCAGTAGCAATGAGATTTGACGGTAAGCGACGGCTTGTTTTGATAGGTCATCATAGATGATCAGTGCATCCTCACCGCGGTCACGGAAGTATTCACCCATGGTGCAACCCGCATAAGGAGCAAGGTATTGAAGCGCAGCTGATTCTGATGCTGAGGCTACAACGACGATGGTGTTTTTAAGCGCATCGTGGTCTTCAAGTTTACGAACCACGTTTGCGATAGTGGAGGCTTTCTGGCCAATAGCCACATACACACATTTGATGCCAGAATCTTTCTGATTGATGATGGCATCGATAGCTAACGCTGTTTTACCAGTCTGACGGTCGCCGATGATAAGTTCACGTTGACCACGACCGATAGGCACCATGGTATCAACGGCTTTATAGCCGGTTTGAATTGGTTGATCGACGGACTTACGCTCGATTACGCCGGGTGCAATCACTTCTACAGGGTCGAGTCGGTCACAACTCACTGGGCCTTTGCCATCGATGGGCTCGCCTAATGTGTTCACTACGCGGCCAAGCAGTCCGTTACCTACGGGTACTTCCAAGATACGACCTGTACCTTTCACTTTCATACCTTCAGAGAGGTCAGTGTAGGGACCCATAACCACGGCACCGACTGAGTGCGTGTCAAGGTTAAGTGCAAGAGCGTACTTGCCACCTGGAAGCTCGATCATCTCACCCTGCATGACATCCGCAAGGCCGTTAATGGTGATGATGCCGTCACGAACCGATACAATGGTGCCTTCGTTGCGAGCTTCGGTGCTCACATTAAATTTCGAGATGCGATCTTTAATCAGGTCGCTGATTTCATTTGAATTTAATTGCATAATTGTTACCTATCTCGCGTGAAGTTGATGAGCTAATCGGTTAATTGATGTGTTCAAAGAACCATCGATGACGGTTTCACCCGCCTTGATAACGATCCCGCCAACCAGCGAGTTATCAATAACCTGTTCCATTTCAACCTGACGCTCTAATTTCTTCTCAAGTGCAGCAGTGAGTGATGTAACTTGATCTTGTGTAAGCAATTCTGAACTGGTGACAGTGACAGGGATTACACGTTCATGTTCGTCCTTTAGGTCGCTGAACAAGTTAAACAAGTCTCTGATCACTGCAAGACGGCCATTCTCAGCCAAGACTTTAATGAGATTAATGACGTGGTCATCAACAAGTCCTTGGCAAACGTGAATGATGAGATTGACCAGTTCTTCAGATTGCTGTGTGTGAACACCTTCTGCTGATGAAATCTGCTTAGCGATCGTTTCTTCTTCCGCTACCGTTACAAGAATGGACAGCATTGAGTGCCACTCTTGTAACTTGTTTTCACCTAAAGCAAAGTCGAACGATGCTTTAGCGTAGGGATGAGCAATATTGGTGTAATCTGACATATTGCCTCCGTTTAGAGTTCGCTTATCATTTGATCAACTAACGCTCGGTTCGTTTCAGAATCTAGGTTTTTGCTAATCAATTTCTGTGCACTTTGAATAACAGCGTCTGCCATATCCGCCTGGAGTTCACGGCGTAACTTTTGACGTTCGCCTTCTAGCTCTGCTCTACCTTGTTCTAAGATGCGCGCTTTTTCTTGCTCACCTTCTTGGTGAGCTAAGGTGATGATCTCGTTGCGGCGTTTTTTGCCTTGCTCAATCAGTTCGGTCACATTTTTTTTCGCATCTGCGACGAGTTGTGCGCCATTTGATTTTGCTAGTTCTAGCTCTTTCGCTGCATTCTCTGAGTGGCGTAAACCATCAGCGATTTCTTTTTGGCGCTCGTCTAACATCGCGGTGAGAGGGGGCCATACATATTTCATGCATAGCCAAACAAAAATCACGAATGAGATTGCTTGACCAAACATGCTGGCATTTAAATTCATACCTTCCTCACTAAATCTTGATTATTTACAAATCGATCTTTTCAAAGCTTTTAATTAAGCAACGGCAAAGATGATGTATAGACCGATACCAACACCGATCATCGGTACAGCATCAACAAGGCCCATCATGATGAAGAATTGAGTACGAAGCATTGGAGTAAGGTCTGGTTGACGAGCAACACCTTCAAGATATTTACCTGCTAAGTTACCAATACCAGATGCTGCACCCGCTGCACCTAAACCGATCAGTAATGCACCCGCTACATATAAAACTGCGCTTACGATATCCATTTGTATCTCCGATAAATAATGTGTTAGTTAATTTTTTAATTATTAATTAGTGGTGTTCTTCTGTTGCCATTGCTAAATAAACAACGGTCAGTACCATAAATATAAATGCTTGTAAGAATACGATTAATATGTGGAATAAGGCCCATGGAACACTTAGTGCCCATTGCATCCACCAAGGCATTAGTGCGATAAGGATGAATATCATCTCGCCTGCATACATGTTTCCGAATAATCGTAAGCCTAGTGATATTGGCTTTGAAATTAATGTTATTAATTCAAGAACTAAGTTAACAGGATATAAAAGAGGGTTATCAAATGGCTGAGTAGTGAGCTCTTTGATAAAGCCTTTCAAACCTTTATTTTTAAACGTATAAGTTAACAGTAGAATAAACACACCAAGTGCCATCGACATAGGGATGTTTACGTCCGCTGTCGGTAGGTCCCTAAAGTGTCCTAAACCCATTACACGAGTTAACCCCGGTATTAAATCTATAGGTAATAGGTCAACTGCATTCATTAACAACACCCAAACAAAAGTGGTTAATGCCAGTGGCCCTATTAATTTATCCTCCGCTTGAAAAATCTCTTTGACTAGGTTGTTAACGAAATCAAAAATAAGCTCGATAAAGCATTGAAAACGACCTGGAACACCGCTAGTGCCGCGAGTTACCACATATCGAAACGCACCAATGAACAGTAAACCTGTAATCCAAGATATCAACATTGAGTCAATGTTGAACGCCCAGAAACCATCGCCTGTAGTTAAGAAGGTTAAGTGATGCTCTATGTATTCGTGAGCGGTAGTGACTTGATCCATACTACACGTACTCCGATCTTGTAGAGGCAGTAATAAATGGTGTTAAGAAGTACCCAATCATTGTGAAAATGTACGCGTATAATATTACTGGGTTGTCCAATTTAAAAAATTGGAATGCCAGGATAAACATTAAGAACGTATAAGTTATTTTCACGACACGACTCATTTGCATTAAGTCGCGTAAACTATAATTAGGATTCTTGCGCACCTTTAAGCTTGCATATATAAATCCAAACAGCGGTGGTAGCATCGCGATAACGATACCCAAAGCTGAAGACTCCATATCTACTTTATTACCTAAAAACACTTCATATAAAACTACACCGACGGCTAATACTATTTGGCAAAGAACAACTCTTTTAGCAGCAACAAGGATGTCGCTACTTATCCCATTAAGCCTCATAATAAAACCTTATATTTAACAGTGTAAGTAAATATAAAACACAGTTTGAATATGTTTTGTTACTAGCACTTACTTGTTAATAGCAATTTGACTTGTTAATAAACCTTTACTTGTTAACAAAGAAATAATCTTTCTGGCTTTATATCTCCTGCCGAAATTAAACGGTAAAAACTAATTCGCTATCGTTTCGACAAAATATAAATTACGCCTAAAATTATGTGATCTAAACGACAAATATCGACATCAATAATTCCATTTTTGAAAGAAGTGTTTTTCATTTATGAAAGTAATAGCTTGATTACTTCATTCATGAATATTTCAGATGCTTTATTTTTGACGATATGAAAGGTTTTTTTCTGAAAAATTGAAAGCAAAACGATCAACTTATTATGTTATCAATTGATAAGATTCAAACACTTAGAATTACTTCTAGAACTAATTTTAATTGTCATTCTGGGTGGGGTTAACTAAGTTTTAATCAATAGTGGGAGGCCTTATCTGTGTAACAAGTTAACGGTACGTCGACCTTTATATTAAATTAATTATTTTTAGTATTGTTGCCGAAAAGTCGTTATTTATGTGTTGGTAAAGAGCTAAAACGGCTAGTTTGCCGTTTAAGGCGAACACTAAAAGAGCAATCTAGCTCCCCAATCATCAGAGCAACAGCGCTGGAAATTGGGACTAGTGGTCAAAGGTTAGGGCGATTGGAAAGAATGGTACGAAAGGAAAGTGCCGAATTTAGATAAGGTAATAGGCAGTTAAGCACTGCCTAATCTCGCACTAGAGTTATTGCCTTACCAATAGTCATCATAAGTAAGCGAAGTCAATTACGTTTCCCTCTATTACTCTTTGTTTCCCTTAATTACTCTTTATAGCTTAGATATTGAATACATAAGTCATGAAAAGCTTGCGCTTGTGGCGAGATCGTACGGTCAGCCAATCTAAAAATACCGATCTGACGTTGTAAGGGCGGATCAATTAATGGAATCCACACCAAACGGGTTTCATTGGTTGGAAAAGCCAGCTTAGGAAGTGTGGTTACGCCTATCCCGAGCTCTAATACTGAAAACAGCGAAGTAATATTCTCTACTGAATACAAAGCTTGTTCGCTGAGCATTCGCGCAGGAGTTGGGTCAAGTAAGGTACAAGTCCCGTTGCGAATGAAGGGTTGTTTTAACAAAGTTTGCCATTCTATTCCCTCTCGTTGAGAGGCGATAGGGTTGTCTTTGAGGCAGACCACACCAATAGGATCGGAAAGTAAAGGCGTGAAGTCGATACTCTCTTCTTCTAAATGGGAGCTATTTCCGAGGGCAACATCTACCTCTCCAGACAATAATCTCGCTTCTACACCCGCCGCGTTATCATCAATCAAGCTGACTTCTACATTAGGATATTGCTCACAAAAAGCCCCTAAAACACTAGGGATTAATTTTGCGGCGACCGACGGCACGCTCGCTATTCGAACTCTTCCTTGTTGTCCTGCAGCGGCTGCGCGCAGGTCGTTGTCTAATGCCTTGTAAACATTCAGGAATTGAATGATTTTTGGCAGGCATATTTCACCGAAAGGTGTCAGGGTTGATTTGTTGCCTGTTTCAAACAGTGGCTGACCGAGTATTTTTTCTAACTCTTTTATTGAGGTAGAAAGTGCCGCTTGCGATCGATTTGCTCGGTGAGATGCCGCTCTAAATCCACCTTCTTCGACCACTAAAACGAAATGTTTTAACTGTTGTAGCTTAATACTCATGACACTGATCCTTCTCTAGCCCTTGCTATACCTTACTTTTTGAAAGGTGATAGATTTTATTTATCAAATGCACAAAATTTACCGTTAGATTTATCAGTCGTCAAGGTGCAGTATTTAACCATCTTGAAACATAGTTGTTACAAAGTTGGATGGAATCGTGAACGCACAAACTAAAAAACACCCAGTAAAAACCGAACTTTTCGCTTCAAAAGCACCACTAGAGTGGGCAATCGTTAATAACGGCACTCTATACACCGCACAGATTCCAATCGATGAGACTGGCGCAGTAGTTGAAGGCGGTATTGAAGCGCAAACGCGTCAGACTTTTAACAACCTTGTTCATACATTGGAGTGTGCAGGCGAATCTATGGATTCCGTACTGCAAGTTCTGATTTACGTGACAGACCGTGAATACCTAAAAACGGTAAATAGCGTATACGGAGAATACTTCAATGCACCTTATCCAAACCGTGCTGCGGTCGTCGTTGCAGGGTTAGCAAGAGAAGAAATGTTGGTTGAGTTCGTGGTTTACGCATCAGCCTCTCAACCTGAATAAAGATACTGTGAACTGAGGCAATTTGCGGATTAAAGCTATTTGTCTGTAAAGATCTTTATTGATACAAGCGTCTTGGTTCAGTTTTAGATACAAGATTTAAACGTTATTTATTATATAAATTAACGTTTTATTCATTAATCAGATGGTTGCCAGGCTCAAACGCAACCTAACCGTTACAAGGACAGAATGATGACTCAATTACAGAATGTTCAAGCAGAAAACGCACTTTACATTGGCGGCGAATGGCAAGCGGGTGTAAGCACCGTTGCGAACATTAACCCATCAGATATTTCTGAAAACATCGGTAACTTCGCACAAGCAAGTGCTGACCAAGTTCAACAAGCGATTTCAGCGGCGAAGCACGCTCAACCAGAGTGGGAAAAAACGCCGATTGAACGTAAGCAAGCAGTACTTCAAGCGATTGGTGATGAGCTGATTGCACGTTGTGATGAGCTGGGTAAGTTGCTTTCTCGTGAAGAAGGTAAGCCTTTTGCTGAAGGTCGTGGTGAAATTTACCGTGCAGGTCAGTTCTTCCAGTACTTTGCAGCTGAAGTGCTTCGTCAAATTGGTGACAACGCAGAATCAGTACGCCCAGGCGTTTCTGTAGAAGTGACTCGTGAAGCGGTGGGTGTTATCGGCATCATCTCTCCTTGGAACTTCCCGACAGCAACAGCAGCTTGGAAAATCGCTCCAGCGCTCGCTTTCGGTAACAGCGTTATCTGGAAACCAGCAAACCTAACACCAGCAAGTGCAGTTGCGCTAACTGAAATTATCCACCGTCAAGGCATGCCAGCAGGCACGTTCAACCTTGTTCTAGGTAGCGGTTCGAAAGTAGGTGATGCACTGATCAACTCTAAAGAAGTGAACGGTGTGAGCTTTACTGGTTCTGTTGATACGGGTCGTAAGGTTGCGGCTGCTACCGCGCCAAACTTCGTTCGTTGCCAACTAGAAATGGGCAGTAAGAACGCACTTGTGGTTGCTGATGATGCTGATATCCAAACAGCTGTTGATGCGACTATCGCAGGTTCGTTCTCTGGCGCAGGTCAAAAATGTACAGCATCTTCTCGTCTAGTGGTTATGGATGGCATTCATGACCAATACGTTGAAGCACTAATAAAACGCATGAGCGAACTGAAAGTGGGTCACGCACTAGAAGACGGCGTATTCATGGGTCCTGTTGTTGACGGCAACCAACTTGAAGCAAACCTAGGTTGGGTTGAGAAAGCACGTCAAAGCGGCGGTGAGCTCGCATTTGGTGGCGAACGCCTAAGCATGAAACACGAAGGCTTCTACATGTCTCCAACGCTGTTCTTGAATACTAAGAACGATTGGGAAGTGAACCAAGAAGAAGTGTTTGCACCAATGGCAAGCGTGATTCGTGTCGCTGACCTAGAAGAAGCTATCGCGACAACAAACGATACTCGCTTTGGTCTAACGGGCGGCATCATTACTCAAAGCCTACGTACTAGCGCAATGTTCAAGCAGCAAGCGCAAACAGGTTGTGTGATGGTGAACCTACCAACAGCAGGCACGGATTACCACGTACCGTTTGGTGGTCGTAAAGAGTCTAGCTTCGGTCCTCGTGAGCAAGGTCAGTACGCGAAAGAGTTCTACACAGTCGTGAAGACAGCTTACCAGCGTCCTTACTAATCAACTTTCTATATAAGAATTGGATAGCTGAGGATATTAAGCCCCAAGCTATCCAGCTATCGAATTGGCCTGATTCACAGAGTCAGGCCAACATCCCAACCAAAGCAGCAAACGAAATTAGACAAGTGATTTAACCCATTTTTGAAAACATGTTATTTGAGCGTGTTTTCAAAACCGAGCTAGAACACCGAGCTTTCAATAGGAGTGGTTATGTACCAGCAACGGATTGTTATAGATGGATTGCAATACTGCAATTGGAACAGAGAATATTTCCAAACACTAAAGGCGAGCGGCATTACAGCAGTTCACGCTACCGCGGTTTACCACGAGACAGCTCGTGAAACCTTATCTCGCTTTGCTGAGTGGAACCTAAGATTCGAGCAAAATGCAGACATTATCATGCCGATTCATTCAATGGCTGATGTTGAAACTGCAAAAGCGACAGGCAAAGTCGGCATTTTTCTAGGTGCTCAAAACTGTTCGCCAATCGATGATGAGATTGGTCTTATCGAAGTGATGCGTCAGCAGGGTCTTTTGATCATGCAGCTTACTTACAACAACCAAAGCTTACTGGCGACGGGTTGTTATGAGCAGAATGACACAGGCATCACGCGCTTTGGTAAACAGGCCATCGAAGAGATGAACCGAGTGGGCATGATCATCGATATGTCTCACAGTGCTGAGCGTTCAACACTTGAGGCGATTGACCTGTCTTCTCGTCCTATTTGTATCAGCCACGCGAACCCTACGTTTGCTCATGATGCATTACGAAACAAATCAAACGATGTGATTAAAGCCCTAACCGCACGCGGTGGCTTAATCGGATTCAGCTTATACCCATTCCACCTACCAAATGGCAGCCAATGTACGTTGGAAGATTTCTGCCAAATGGTTGCGACTACCGCTGACATGGTTGGCGTAGAACACCTAGGTATTGGTAGTGACCTATGCTTAAACCAACCTCAAGCCGTTCTTGAATGGATGAGAAATGGTCGTTGGTCTAAAGCAATGGACTATGGCGAAGGCTCTGCAAACAACTCAGGTTGGCCAGATGCGCTGCCTTGGTTCTGTGGTAGTGCGGGTATGGAAAATATTTATAACGGATTGATGCGCCATGGTTTCAGCGAGTCTGAAGCTGGGCAAGTCCTGGGAGAAAACTGGTTTAACTTCTTGAAAGATGGCCTAGAGCCTCAAAGCAAGGGTTAAGCGCTTTCTTACAAGCCATCATCGAATTAGCAGCCTTCTAATCAACGTTCATTTAATCGTGCTGCTTTAACCAATTTAACCAACTTAACCAATTTAACTATACAAAAGGAACAACGGTCTATTTCGCAACGCGGTAACCCAAACATGGATTAGCCTGCCCAACACAAAAAACAATAGGGCAGGTGTTAAATACACCTCTTGTGGTCATCATGAAAATGACAGCTGCAAAGAAACCTCTGGAGTCAGAGTATGTCTGATTTAACCAATAGCGTGAAATCTTCAAACGTAAATGCGGGTCAAGCACACACAGCAAGTAATAAAACAAGCAACACAAACCAGTCTGAATCTACTTCAGACAAACTAGGGCTAACCAATCCAGCACTATGGTACAGCGGCGGCTTTATTGCTTTGTTCGTAGCGCTTGCTTTGTTTGACGGAGAGCTCTTATCGACCATAGTTAACACTGGTTTTGCATGGTCTGTAAAAGTATTCGGCCCTTATTGGCAAATGCTTCTTCTTCTGACTTTTCTTATTGGTCTTGGCCTGGCGGCAGGGCGAACAGGCAAGGTTATCCTAGGCGGCATCGCTAAACCTGAAATGGATGGCTTCCGTTGGATGGCTATCATCTTCTGTACGCTACTTGCAGGTGGCGGTGTATTTTGGGCCGCAGCTGAGCCTATCGCACACTATGTGAGTCCTCCACCTTTGTATGGCGCACAAGAAAATGCACAACAAGGTGCGGTGAATGCGTTATCACAATCATTCATGCACTGGGGTTTCCTAGCATGGGCAATCGTGGGCAGCTTGACGTCTATCGTGGTTATGCACCTTCACTACGACAAAGGTTTGCCTCTTAAACCTCGTATTTTGCTTTACCCAGTTTTGGGTGAAAGAGCACTGAAAGGCCATACCGGCGCACTGATTGATGCATGTTGTATTGTCGCTGTAGCGGCGGGTACTATCGGTCCGATCGGCTTCTTGGGCTTGCAAGTTAGCTACGCTCTGAATGAACTGTTTGGTATTCCAGATGGCTTCACAACTCAGCTGATCATCATCTTGTTCGCTATCGTGCTTTACACATTGTCTGCGTTAAGTGGTCTTAACCGCGGGATGCAAATGTTAAGCCGTTACAACGTAATTTTAGCAATGGGATTGATGGTCTACATCCTGATCTTTGGCCCAACGAACTTCATCTTTAATGGATACATTCAAGGTGTAGGCAGCATGATTGATAACTTCATCCCAATGGCAACATACCGTGGTGACGAAGGTTGGTTGAGCTGGTGGACAGTGTTCTTCTGGGGTTGGTTCTTAGGTTATGGCCCAATGATGGCAATCTTCATCGCTCGTATTTCACGCGGTCGTAGTATTCGCCAATTGGTATCAACCATTAGCCTTATTGCACCATTTGTTACTTGTTTCTGGTTCACGATTGTTGGCGGTTCTGGTCTTGCGTTCGAAATTGCAGATCCAGGCAGTGTAAGTAAAGCGTTTGAAGGTTTTAACTTGCCGGGCGCTCTACTGGCGGTGACTCAACAACTACCAATGCCAATGCTTACCTCTATCTTGTTCTTGATTCTGACGACGATCTTTATCGTGACGACAGGTGACTCTATGACCTACACCATTAGTGTGGTTGTCAGTGGTGAGACAGAGCCAAATGCAATTATTCGTACTTTCTGGGGTGTAATGATGGGGGTAACAGCGTTAATTCTGATTTCCCTAGGTTCAGGCGGAATCTCTGCGCTGCAATCGTTCATCGTTATCACAGCAGTACCGGTGTCCATAATCTTACTACCATCGCTTTGGAATGCCCCTCAAATCGCAATCAAGATGGCGAAAGAGCAGGGTCTTTAAAGAACAGTTTTTTTAAAGAAAAGGGCTCTGTAAGACAAGATCTCTGTAAAAAAGAGACTGTAAGAAATTGATTAAATAAGAAACAAATCAGCCTTTGAAAGAAGGCTGATGCAAAAATTCCGAAAGGAACAGAAAACCCGCACTGGTGAAGATACACCGGGCGGCAAAGCATTTAGGTCAATCGATCTAGTCAGGACAAATAATAAGGGGTGAGCTCGCTTGCCCCAATAACACCGATAACGATTAAAACGTGAAAGCTAACCAACACACTGTAACAACGAATGCTTCGAATGATGGCAACGATCGGTTCTGAATGGCTAGCAAAATCCTATAACTATAAGGTGGTGAGCAAAATGGATGCACATCGTTCTACCTACACTGAATCAGCACTACGTGACGCGACTGTCGTCATGGCTCCGGAAAGGCTAGGTGCAATGCACCAAACACGTATCAGCTTCGTTAGAACTCTGATTCGTAAAATGGCGCAGCAAGAATGGAAAGTGACGAAACATGAGTGGCAATTAGACGCTCAAGGTTTTGGTTATGTTATCTATAAGCTTGCGACGCCAAACCATGTTTATCATTTGGTTGTTTTTTGCGATGAAATTGCAGACGACGAACGAAATGACCGCGTAATTGCTGAAAAGTGGGACGTAACGTTTGCGCTAGTTCTTGGTGATGTTGATGTCACGTTACTTGAAAGACTCCGCGCAAATGTACCGCTTCAAGAAGCTGGCCGTAATCCTAACAATGTGCTTGTTTTAGCACGTGCAAACAAAAGTGTACGTGTGTTTGAACATATCGTTAGTCACTTGGCTAAAGGTGTTCAACCAACACCCAAAGAACTGGCTGAAGTAGGTTACATCCTGCGAACCACTGCCGTTTATGGTAATGGCAAATTTGGCATCGCTGACTTTAAAATCTTAGAGAAAAATGAAGATTTCAATCAGTCGTTTAGCGCTCAAATGTGTGCGGTGTATATGCTGCGTGAGTTCAGCCTAGATTGGGTTCATTATCTAGCAGAGCAACAAGGCGGCGAACATGCGATTTCTTTGCATCGTGGATTACAACGTTACCTAGGCGTTGGTAATGCGACAGGTTTAGGGATGGCGCCATACCTGATCAACCACCCAAGTATTGTCGATCAGTGGATGACGACCCGTGAGCATGCACTCGCTGACGTGTTAGCGAGTCAGACTGATACGGCGTTGATCGAGCCACTACGTACATTAGTTAAAAAAGCGATTTGTCATTTAGAACAAGTCGTTACCATCAATGAAACACAGCAAGAGCTGAACAAAGCCGCTGTTGAAGATTTGAAAGAAACAGAGCAATCGCTAGAAACGTCTGTCAGCCAGTGTGATACATGGTCGCAGTTCGTTGAGCAATCTAAGCAAATGAGTATGGAAGCCCAAGAAATCCTTATCTCATGCTTGATGGAATTGTACCCAGAATTAGTGGACGCCCATCAAGAGCAAATGAATTGCAGCGAAACACTGTCGCTTCCAAGCGGCAAAAAGATTCAAGACCTTCTTGTTGTACTAGAAGAAAAGTACCGTTGGGCGATCACAACCGACTTTACTAAAGCAGAAAACAACTACTGGTTCTGGTATCGCTCTCAAGATAAAGAAGAACCAAGGCTCGGAGTTCGAGGCGAAGAGTTGGGTGAAGAGCGTGAACTGCCGCTGGATATTGGCCGTCAAGCTTATCGTTTGTACCATGCTTTATTGCAATTTGCGCCTGAGCTTTCATTGGCCGAATTCCTTGTTAAACAGCCGCAACACCGTGCAATTGCGCGCCGTGTGTGGACGCTAGGCAACAAAGCAATGGGCGACATTCAAATGAATGTGCTGCACCAAGATTCGCCACCAATGCACTTACTGCGTTGCAAGCTTGCGATGTTTGGCGCGACTAAGTTTGACCCTCGCTCAGATCGCTGGGTACGAGTGACGTTTTTCCAAGGAGCGCCACTGCTTGATGAGATTCATCAGGACGAATGGGTGTTCCCAGTCTTACCAAGTGAAGCGGAGCTCGCTGACTCACAAAAAGCTACTACACATATCAACGCTCAACATGGAGGTAAATCGTTATGATCGTTTCTCACAATGAACTGGTAGCGGCCGTCAATAAAGCCTTTTTAGGTATGCGTCGTACATGTGGTGAAGCTGATGTGATAGCGAACATGGTGGCAGATTTACAAATGGTGGGTTTGGATGGTGTTCGTCATTTTAATAATGCGAGCAACTTTATGGGGTTAGAAGACGATTGCCCTGTAGACATTCAAGTGCGCAGCGATAACACGGTTGAAGTTGACCTGCATAAGGCGAGTTTAGCGTGTCACCTTCCTGTGGTTATGGATTACGCCATTGAAAAAATGGTCGGTAAAAAGACGCTTAGAATTGAGTTAAATAACTGCCACAACCGTTGGTTGGCTTACAGCGAGCTTGTAAAGCTGGCTGCGAAAGGTATCGCGTGCATGGCACGTTGGGATAACGGTTCGAACCCAAAGAGCACTTTATATGTTCTTAATCGTGGTTGCGTTGCTCCAGAACTGTTTTTATCAGATTTGCCACTGACATCGGACGAACATATTCACAACATGACCATCGAACTTTCCGTCCAGGATTTCGATATCGAACGTTTGTCAGATGGCTACCAAACACACATTGAATCGGAAGCGCTTTTCAAAACTCAAGAGAAAGCATGGAACGATGGCATTGAGGTTGATGATGGGGAGTGGGCGGCACTGAAAGAGACCGCTACCGCAATCCTAGTTCAGAGCAGCGAACGCTCGACTCAAGGTGCCGGTGAACTGACGGCTTCGTAGTCGTTGGATTTAATAGGTTCATTAGAACTAACAGGTTCGATAGATTAACAGCAAGTAAGCCAGTTAGTTTATCAACACAGATAAAACCAAAGAGCTTAACGAATCCTCACCTCGTTAAGCTCTTTTTATTTGCCTCACGCTTTGGGTTTGCTTTACCTCATTCTTTTGATCTCTCGCTGGATCTACCTATTCTAAACTTACTGTTTTGACACACGTTGTTACCCGTTGAGAGGTAATTGAATAATTAAACGAAGCACCTTCACATTCATGTTAAACAAACGGTTTCATTTACAAGCTACTATGAGTATCTTGCTAATTGTAGGTGCCAAAGGGCGCCGTTTTTATTCGTACCGATGACTTTAGAATCAGATAAAAAGGAATGAAGCGTGCAAGCTAACTTTATTGATGGAACCACCCTGTATCGTCAGCACTCTTTTGAGTTGCCACTCGACTATCAAGCCAAAGATGGACAACAGATCCAAGTCTTCGCACGTGAACTGGTTGATCTCGCTAAAGATGCGCAAGAACTGCCGTGGTTGATCTACTTTCAGGGCGGCCCAGGCTTTCCATCTCCACGAGTGAGCGGTCAATCAGGTTGGCTAAAGCGTGCATTACAAAACTATCGTGTTCTGCTTCTGGACCAACGTGGTACGGGCAACAGCACGGTTATCAGCCATGAAACCTTGGCGCATCTGTCTCCAGAACAACAAGTCGAATACTTAACGCATTTCAGAGCCGACAATATCGTTCGTGATGCTGAAGCGATTCGTGAACAGTTTGGTATTAAGCAATGGTCGACGATTGGTCAAAGCTTTGGTGGATTCTGTACCCTAAGTTATTTGTCACTGTTCCCACAGAGCTTACAGCGTTGTTATGTGACGGGCGGCATTCCTTCTATTGAACGAGAAGCTGACGATGTTTATCGTGCGACTTACAAGCGTGTAGAAGACAAAAACAGAGCCTTCTTTGCTCAGTTCCCACAAGCACAAGCTATGTGTCGTGAGATCTCTGATTACCTGCTTAACAATGATGTGAGGCTGCCAAACGGTCAGGTGTTTACCGTTGAGCAATTCCAGCTGATAGGCATTAACCTTGGTGGCGGTGAAGCAAACCTTCCTATGTACTTCACGTTGGAGAGTGCGTTTGTTGAAGTGAACGGCAACAAGCAGTTGAGCTACAGCTTCCTAAATCAAATGCAGCAAGAGCAGGGTTACTTAACGAACCCAATCTACGCCATTTTGCATGAATCGATTTATTGCCAAGGCACTGCATCGAAATGGTCTGCACATCGCGTTCGCAATCAGTATCCACACTTTAACTACCAGTCGGGTAGCGAGTTCTGGTTTACCGGCGAAATGGTGTACCCGTGGATGTTCGATCAACTAGAAACGTTGAAGCCATTACGTGAAGCGGCGAATCTTCTGGCTGAGAAATCAGATTGGGGCAAGTTGTACAACGCAGAACAGCTAAGCAAGAATACCGTGCCAATGGCATGCGCAGTTTACGCTGATGACATGTACGTAGAACTGGATTACAGCCGTGAAACATTGGCGAATATACCAAACTCAAAAGCGTGGATTACCAACGAGTACGAACACAATGGTTTGAGAGTCGATGGCGAAAGAATTGTAGATAAGTTAATGACGATGGTTGAAGCGTTAGAGAACCTGCCAAAATAGTCGAATTGCTTATGTTAGAAGCTATCTACGTTAAAAGCTTATGTATGTCAGAAGCTATGTACGTTAGAGACGGGCTACGTTAGAAGTGACGTAAATTAGAAGTTACGTAAACTAGAAGCTATCTACGTTAGAAATAAGATACGCTAGAAACAAGAAAACGCTGCATCCGTGCAGCGTTTTTTTATGTCATCGAACTGTGTTTTACTAGCCGTGATGTTAAGAACTACAGCTAACTGAAACTGAGAGTTTAAGAACCGGGAGGGATAGTTCCTAAACTCATTATGGTTGGATGACGATATCTTGATTTTCAGTGGTCGATAAGCTGGCGCGGTTCTGTTCGATAAGTTGAGCCGCATAAGAGGGAGTCACAGCTTGAATTTCGCCTTTCGAACGAATAGTTAGTGCTTCCCACGCATGATCACGGTATTTGCCTGTTTGTGTATATTCAATAAGTACTCTCATGATTCTTCTTTCCGATGTGTGGTTAACGTGCTACTAACATTAGCGTCATTATGATGGTTACACACCTGTTAAATGTGAAACATAAGATTAACCAAATGAAGTGGGCAGGGATTTGAAAGATGGCCTTTCTTACACTTTTGACAAACTCGTAGCCATAAAAAAACGCTGCACAGTGGCAGCGTTAAAGTCGAGATAATTTGAAGAACGATCAGTTGCTTTCTAGACCAACAATCTTGCGAGCAGACATCACCGCACTATCTAAATCGGTCAATCTACCAGCACTCGCCGGACCAAGAACTGATGAATACAAAGCCAACTGTTTCTCAAATGATAAATCTAATTGGTTATATAGATTTTGGCGGATTTGAGCGTGTTGCTGTGGCTTTGCGCTCGACAGGCCTTCCAACGTATCGTAAATGAGTGTAGTTGTATCCATATCTGTCCTTAGTGCATCTTTATATAATTTTGTATATTATGCACTTGGTGTCACCTTTGTTCTGCGAGATTGATCGCATTATGTGCAGCTCTGCTTAATTGTGTAATCAGTTGGTTACAATTGTGTTGTTCAGCAATACATCGAAAGCTCGGGCTTGGGCAAAAGAAAAGGAGACACATTGGTCTCCTTTAGGGGGGTTAGACAGCGATAAAATTTACGTGTTGTTCGCTGCTTGTGAAGCGAATTGCTACTTACAACTGCGTATAGCTACGTCGCCTATCTAATGTTGATCGTGTTGTCTCTGCGATCGTACATGTCCGGCGTGGTGTGCAAGCCGCCCGCATAACCTGCGGCTTCAAGTGTTTCTCTTACTTCTCGAACATGCTCCGCCGTGACGGGTTCATTTCTATCTCCAAGGTTCGACCGTACAAAGGTGATTAATTCGGCTAAGCGTTGATCCGACAATACATCCTCAAAACTTGCCATTGGCATGAAGTTTCTGTCTTTGTCGAGATAAGTGGGCTGCAAGCCGCGAACGGTTACCGCAATGGTGTTGAATGGGTCGCTGTGCATTATGATGCCGTTATTCAACAGAGTAGGGGCGATTGGGTCGCGACCTTTACCATCGTCTCCATGACATGCTCCACAGGTTTGTCGATAGGTTGTATAGATTTCACTGCCATAGGCGGCTTCATCAAACCCTTTAGGCTGTAACGGAACTGCGTCACTGGCAATGGTGTTGTTGATGTCACCACTGAGTAGGTAGTAGGACATTGACTCAATATCTTCACGTGTCATCAAACTTAGGCTATTTTTCACTACGTCTGCCATGCCCGCAAAAGCGGTGCCTTTATCCGAGTGACCTGTGTGTAAGAAATCGGTCAGTGTCGCTTCATCCCAACCATCGATATAGAGCTCATTAGCTGTGATATCAGGCGCATTCCAACCGTCAATCAAGTTTCCTTGGAAAATACGTTCAGGTATCAGCGCTTGAGCAATGTTTCGTGGCGTGTGGCATTCAGAGCAGTGTCCAAGCCCCGCTACCCAATACTTCCCTTGTTGCCACTTATCAACGTTTTCGACTTCCGTTTTCAGCTCTTCAGGCACTTGGTAGTCAATCGGGTCGGTATCCATGAACACAATGTTCCAACCAAGCAAACCTAAGCGAATATTCGATGGGAACATCATGCTGTTGTCATCATTGCGTCGAGGAACGGCGGTAATGGACTGCATGTATTCCCACAAATCGATCATGTCTTGGTCGGTTAGGTGCTGATAAGAGGTGTAAGGCATCGCAGGGTATAAATAGCCGTTCTTACCTTTACCGGCAACTAACGCAGCCCTAAAATCATCGAAGTCGTAGGTTCCTATTCCTTCCGTCGTGTGCGGAGTTATGTTGGTTGAATACACGGTGCCGAAAGGGGTCACAAAAGGTAGCCCGCCAGCAAAGGGTTCGCCCCCTTCTGCACTGTGACACGCGACACAGTCACCGGCATAAGCCAGGTATTCACCACGCTCAACAGACGATGCTTTCAAAGTCGCGAGTCTTTGTTGCTCTACTTCACCGGAGTGTCGGATGTAAGCCCCAAGAGCGAGTATTTCGTTCTCTGTAAGTTGCTCATCAAACGCCGGCATCAGGTTGTTCAAGCCGTAATTGATGGTGTGTTGAATCTCTTCAATACTGCCGCCGTGCAACCATATGTCGTCTGAAAGATCAGGCACGCCAATCGCGGGGTTCGCAACCGAACCATCAGCATGACAAGACGAACAGTATTTAGAAAACAAGCCTTTACCGAGCTCCACCTTGATCTCAGGAACATCGGTGTGCCTTTGATTTAGAGAAGCTAAGTAATATGACATCTTAGCGACTTCATCAGGGCGAACAACTTCACTCCACCCCGGCATAGCACCATTCCGACCTTTGGCGATCGAATGAATAACAGCCTCGTCACTGCCACCATAGAGCCACTCTTGGTCTATCAGGTTAGGAAAGTGCTTTTGCCCCTGAGCGTTGTTGCGATGACATGCTGCGCAGTGAGTTTGAAAGAGGATTTTGCCGCTGTTCACTATTTGTAGAACGTCAGCCAAGCCGTCTAAGGTTGTCTCACTGGTTTGTGAAAACTGTTCATTAAGGCTGGTGGTGGGTGAGCTGAGCTTGTCGTCGCTTTGCTTCCAATCGACTAACCCTTCCCACTCGCCAAGCCCTGGATAAAGCACTAGATAACCTGCAGAGAGTAAGAACGCCACCGCATAGCTTACAAATAGCAGTTTAGGTGGTGGTGCGTCTTTCTCTTCGATGCCATCAAAAGTACCAAGGGTGTGGTCTTGATCAGCTCGGTGATTGCTACGCCAGTACTTAACGACAACGGACACCATAAGAACGAAGAAAATTAAGGTTAAAATTACCGCCCATAGATTCCAGAATGTACTCATTGTGATACCTCCTGTGACGTATCTTTACCAAGGCTTTGTAGATAACGGATCAGAGCTTCACCTTTAGTCTTTCCTCTCAGCTGCAGTCTGGCATCGCCAAGTTCTTGGTCGGTATAAGGCACGCCTAGTGTGCGTAAGGCTTCCATTTTGTCGCTGATATCATCCCCTGTAAGCGTTTGTTCAAACAGCCAAGGGTAAGAGGGCATGATAGATGTCGGCACAACTTGGCGAGGGTTGATGAGATGAATAACATGCCATTGATCAGAATACTTTCTACCTAAGTTGGTTAAGTCGGGGCCAGTGCGTTTAGAACCCCACAAGTTAGGAAACTCATAGATATCGTCTGCCTCTTTATTCGGACGACCATTACGCTTCACTTCCGGTTCGAGAGGACGAACCATTTGCGTGTGACACACATGACAGCCTTCACTGATGTAGATGTCCCGTCCCGCTAACTCAAGCGGTGTAAGCGGCATCGCTAAGCTGCCTTTGGCAATATCATCACCGCGAACAATACTTGGCACTACCCAGACCAGCAAAGAAAAGGAGGCGACGACAACGGTGGTCAAAATCAAAATGACGATTGAATGTGTAAAGTCTTTACTCATCATTTAAGCTCCCTCATTAACGGTGTGTTTAACGGCATGCACGACTGGCATACGAACGGTTTTAAACAAATTAATTGCCATAAGGAATAAACCCAGAACAAATAATGCACCACCAAAGAATCGTAAGAACAACCAAGGTGCTTTGAAGTCCATTGCTTCTACAAAACTGTAAATCAGTTCGCCATTTTCATTTTGAGCGAGCCACATATAACCTTCACCGATGCCCGCGACCCAAAGCGCAATCGCATAAATCGCCACACCAGCATGAGCAAGCCAGAAGTGCCATTTAATGAGTCGTCGTGACCAAAGTTCGGTTTGGCCCCACAAGCGAGGAATGAAGTAGTAAAAAACCGCAATCCCTGACATCCCAACCCACCCGAGTGCGGCTGAATGTACGTGACCGATGATCCATTCGGTGTTGTGTGCCACCATGTTGAACCAGCGAATAGCAAGTAGGGGACCTTCGAATGTCGCCAAGCAGTAGTAAAGAATCGCCGAGAAAAAGAATAAAAGAATGTAGTCGGACTTAAGTTTCTCTTTGTTTTGTAGAAGGGTCATTGCACTGTTGAACGCACCCGCCCAAGAAGGGAGCCACAGAATTAGGGACATCACGATACCGATGTTCTGAATCCAAATAGGAACGGAAGAGTAAACTAAGTGATGTGTCCCGGCCCACGTGTAAAAGCCAACCAAACCCCAGAAATGGATGACAGACAAGCGGTAGGAATAGATAGGTCGATCCGCTGCTTTGGGTATGAAATAGTAATTCATACCAATCACACCGGCGGTCAGTAGGAAACCAACGGCATTATGTCCCCACCACCACTGTACAATTGCATCTTGAGCGCCTGCAAATACAGAGTAAGACTTCATCGCCGAGACCGGCAAAGCCAGGTTGTTGACAATAAAAATCATTGCGACAACGATAATGAAAGCAGCGAAGAACCAATTAGCAACAAAGATATGGCTCACTTTACGCTTGGCTAGGGTGCCAAAGAACAATACAGCATAAAGCACCCACACTAGCACGATCATTAAGTCGATTGGCCATTCAAGTTCCGCATACTCTTTTGAGCTGGTGTGGCCTGCGGGTAAGGAAATGACAGCAAGCAAAAGAATGAATTGCCAACCCCAAAATACCATCCATGAAAGGCTTTTGTTGAACAAGTCGCAGTGTCCTGTTCGTTGAGCAATGTATAAAGACGTTCCCATCAAAATATTCACGACAAATCCGTATATCACCCCGGAAGTGTGTAGAGGGCGGAGTCGACCAAACTGGAAGTATTGAGAATCGAAATTGAGGACTGGCCAATACAACTGAGCGGCGAGGATCACGCCGATGATCATACCTACAACCGCCCAAATTAAAGATGCGATGATAAAATATCTCACGACCTTAATGTTGTACTGCGTTGTCACTTGTTCCATAACAAGGCTCCTTGCCTAAAGTTTTGAATCGCCGTCTAGTTATTCTGAAGTGTTGAGCTTGGTTTCGGCATTACTATTGTTGCTGCTGTGCTGAGAGTCATTACCTAGCTGAGAAAAGAAATAAGAAATGTCTCGAATATCTTGATCTGAAAGTGTGTCGGCTTGTTGCTGCATCAGTATTGCTAGGCCACTGGTTCGTTCTCTGGTTTGGTAATCTTTCAAAGATGAAATGAGATACCCCACTTTTTGACCTCGAAGATTAGGGTAGGGATCTTGCGTGGAGATGCCATCATCACCGTGACAGGTCATACACACTTTGGCTTTTTGTTTACCCAATTCAAATTGTTCTTTGTCTAGTGCGGCATAAACTGGATGCGTTACAAGCGTCATCAACAGGACGGAAAGTGCGGTTATGGGGTCAAACTTACGCATATTTAAACTCATTACAGGTTCCCTTGGTTATGAAATTGATCAGCGTTTCTTCGTTGAGATTAAGTCTATCTAAATGCAGTTACTTGCACGAAAGCGGTTGGAAAGGTTCAAAAAACGGCTTACGTTCGTTTAAAGGTTATGCCGTGTTAGTTGTTCTCGCTACTTGTTGAGCTATTTTTACTGTTAATTCTATATCCTAGTACGTATTCATCAGGTCGATTGGATTACTTGTTGTGTTCAAAATGCGATGTTTTAGTCGTAAACGTTGGAAAGATAAATATTTGATGGTGAGCACCACGCCCCTTTGGTCTTGAATTTGAGTGGAGCGAGGGGGTAACGAAGTTGGCTGTTAATTAATGTAAAGACGGTATGGATAAGCTGAAAGCTATATGATTGAAAAATTAGATAATCATGACTCAAGTTAAATGGTCAATTTAGGCTAGACTGAATTAAGTGACCTTTTTGAAATGGAGTTTAGAATGAGAGTTGCATTCTTGGTTATATTCTCGCTATTTTCGTTTTCTATTTTTGCTGCTTCTGAACTAACGGTGTTTGACCACTTAGGGCAAAAACACAAGTTAAGTACGGAGCAGCTTCTACTGCTCCCTCAAACTGAAATAAAGACTTCACTGCCTTGGGTGGAGGGGACTTCTGTTTACAGCGGTGTGACGTTGCAAGCCGTTCTTCAAACCATAGATCTACCGATATCTTCACAAGTCACTTTTGTCGCACTGAATGACTATAAAATTGCCGTGCCTAAGGAAGATTTTGATGTTTATCAACCGGTTATCGCCATAAAGCAAAATGGTAAGTTGATGTCAGTGAGAGACAAAGGGCCTTATTGGTTGATTTACCCACTTTCTTCAAATCCAGAAATCAATACTACGGATTTCCATGCCAAGATGATTTGGCAGATAAGAGATATTCACCTGTAGAGGTTCGACTATGAAAAAACTGTTGTCTTTGGCTGCCGTTAAAGTGATTGTTTTATCTCTGGCGGTAGCGGTTCTTACGGTCAACATTTACAGCGTTACTCGGATAAATGATATCAATAAGAGTTTCTCCAATAGACAAAACGAAGCCACTTGGTTTGTTTTCCAATTGGTAAAAGAATACGCCAACTTCTTGATGGTCAGCCAATCTAACGAGATCGATTACGATGAATTGTGGTTGGCTTACGATATTACATGGAGCCGATTTGATATCTTAATAAACAGTAACGAATCCTCGAATTTTATTAAATCAGCGAATTTTAAGCCTTATTTTACGACAGAATTTGAAAAATTTAAGGCATTAGAACCTTCGATTAAGCTTGTAAACCAAGGTGTATTACCTAAAGAATCTTTACAAAAGAAGATCGATATTTGTTACCACACGCTGGTGGGGTTTATTAATGATAAGTTCAGGCTACAAAGTCCCGTGATAGAAGAAAACACTTCGATGGTTGACAAGTTGGTCATGATTCACCAAATCAGTAGCGGGTTTCTCGTCTTGATATTGTTCATCACTGGCGCGATTTTTTATATCGATTTTTCCGTTAAACGAACATTACGTTCAACCGATTCCATCACTGGCTTTCACAATCGAGTTTCGTTAATGAAATTTGTGAAAAATAACTACCCGAAAGATAATAATTTCGATCTGTACTTCGTGAGAATCAGAAACCTTAGCGAGATCAATCAAAAATATGGGCTTGAATATGGTGACTTAGTTGTGAGCTCGGCCGCTAAGTCTCTGACAGAAAAGATCCCTGAAAGTACTATCTCGTTTCGTAGCAGCGGCAGCCAGTTTTTGTTCTTTATTCCTGATCACCTGTATGCAAGTGATGAAATACAAGAGAAATTCAACGATGTGCTCAGTGATTATGTTTCTGCAGGTAATTTAGAGCTAATGGTTGATGCTGTAGTGCGACACAAGAAGAACATAAGCTCTAAAGATATGATGGAGCTACTAACCACGATGCAAGGTTAAAGCGCCTTATAAGGCTATATTGTTGTGATTCTCCACCGTTATGTTATTACTCGGTCGTTCCTTTTCATTTATGTGTCTCTCAGATTGGCTTCCCTCGTTCGGTAGCCTTCTTTAGTTTACTCACATATCAAGTCAGTACCCCATCATTTATCGTTTTCATCGGCTGACTTTATCTATCAACTTGTGTCGTCTTTATTCGATGTTCACTTGCTAGTTTTTGCCTTCATAGTTGGATAGACATGAGTTCGACTGATTAACAAATAAGGTTGTAAGACTAAGATCAATGTATAAAAGAACAATGCATAAAACTAAGAATCAATCTTAGATAAAAACGAGAAGAAAAGACTTTATCGACAATGTAGTGGCATAGTTAATTTGGCTCCCGCGATTTATTATGTTTGCGAAAGACAATTTAAACAAAGGAGGATAAACAGTTAGGTTATTTCTTTTGAGCCAGTGCAACTATTCTGCCGTTAGGATTAGACTTTACAGCGGAGTGAGTATCGAAAATCGCTTGGGGGTTATGGTCTCGTACAAACTCGATGAACTGTAGATAAGTTAACGGCTGACTAAATAAGTAGCCCTGTATTAAGTCGCAATTTGCTTCTTTAAGGTATTGGTATTGCTCCATTGACTCGACACCTTCTCCGACGACTAAGGTGTCACAGGAGTGACCTAAGTTAACCATTGATTCGACCATCTTGCGGCTGGCTTTGTCGTTTGCGATATTATCGATAAAGCTCTTGTCCACCTTTAGCTCATCGACAGGGTAATGAAGAAGTTGGTTAAATGCAGTATAACCGGTACCAAAATCATCGAGTGAGACTTTCAACCCTAAACTTCTGAGACTCTCAATGGTTTGAACGGTAAGTTTGGTACTTTTTACATAACTCGTCTCTGTAATTTCTATTATGATCTTGGCTGGAGACACTTTATATCGTTCAAGAACTTTACGTATGTTATCTGCAAAATTACGATTGTAGAGTTCCATTGCTGATATGTTTATAGATAGAGTTCCAGTGTATTTGTGAATTTCTGAGAGCTCTTTATAAGACTTGATTGCGGTACTTATCACCCACATGTCGAGCTTGGATATTAGGTTACTTTTTTCAGCAACAGGAATGAATTCATCGGGCCCCGCGTTAATATCAAACAGGGCAGGGCAACGAATGAGACACTCTGCACCATCGATGTGAAGTGTTTGGGCGTTAAAGATGGGCATAAAGCGAAGTTCAAAGTTGTCGCTCTCACAGCATTCCAAAAGTCTTTTCTCGACAATGTCATGTCGCTCCAAGGTGTGCAGTAATTCTTCGCCGTAAACAATGCGACTTTCGCCATCGCTATGAGATTTGGCGTTGATCAGCATTTCATCGATACATCTGTGCCAAATCTCTTCAAACTTTGGAGTATCAACAGGTAATACGCCCGTTGCGATCGAGAGCCGAAATCCGTAGTAATCAAGGAAGGTGGTACCGGTCAGTGTGTTATTAATATTCTCTATTTCTTCGTTTATCGATTGATGATCATCCATTTCCAATATGGCGATAAACTGGTTCCCTCCGAGCCTTGCTAGGGAGTAATCACTGCAACTAAAGCCCAACGATGACTGTTGGTTCTGTAGCGTTTCTCTTAAAGCTTTAGCTAAGCTGACTAGTACATTGTCACCCACTTTTGCACCGTACAGGTCATTGATTTTTCGAAAGTCGATAATATCCCAACATACCAGATAACAACTCGGGCGCATTGAGCTTTTTAAGCGTACATCGAGGTGGCGTATGAATGAACGTCGGTTAGCTAGCTTAGTAAGTTGGTCGAACTCAGCTTCGAATTTCAATTCTGTTAATGAATCGATGTAAGCATTCTTCAATCCATCGATTTCACTTTGCCCAGATGAACGTTTGAAATATCGAAGTTTTAATCCACCAATAGATATTTCGTGCAGCAAATCTTTCAGCGGGCGTACAAGCTGATAGCGTACAACTAAGTGCACCAGCAACATGATAGTAAAGAGGGTAGCGAAACAACCCAGTAGGGTCCGTTTAGCGATCATTGCTTTTTCATGGTTGAATTTTTGTTCGCGAATAATAACTTGAGCAATGAGATGTTTGCTTGTCATTTGTACATTGATACTGTCTTTCGTTTGCTCAATGGACTTGATCACAAACTGTCTGTTCTCTATGTTGGCGGCATCTGATGAAGGCTCAATCAAGAGTCGCATATTATCGTCATCATTGTATTTAATGAGCAATCTAGACAGTTGCTTTAAAGGCCCGTCAGCAATCAATATGTAGCGATTTAAACTGCCACTTGCACGTTTATCTTGAGGGAGTAAGTACGGGTCGATGGCCGCGATGTGAGCGTACCTGAGCTCACCACTGACTGAGATATAAGAGAACCCTTTTTGGGATAGCTCTTTTTTGTTGACTAATGAGGTGTATATGTCGAAGACTTTCTCATAAATATTGTCAGGGATCTTTAACCCCTCAAACGGGTCAGCTCTTAATGTTGATAATGTGAGATTAAACTTGGGGTCTATTACATAGATATTCCGCTGCCCAAATTGGTTAACGTGATTTTGGTTTATTACACGAAGGACCCGTTTTTCCAATAATGATAAGGTGGTGTAGTTGCCTGGGTTTTGAATATAACGGAGAAACTGCAACGAAGAACCGATGTCTTTAACCAGCAAAGATAAACCGAGTTGCTCGTATTCAGCCGCAACTAAAGCCGTGTTCACCTCAGACTGTACGTTGTCCAAATACATGTGCTTCGCATGGTTAGATGCGAAGTTATACGTCACCATTCCTGCGATCGTAAAGACGAACAGTAACGTTGGTAAAAGTACAAAATATAGCTTTTTCAATACTGGCATTGGTTATCTCAAACTGTCGATAATACGGTTGCGAATTTGAATGCTGTTGGGTTCTAATTGCTCATAAAGGTAGCTGCGATCTAGCACGTCTTTGCTTGGAAAAAGCTCGGGGTCGTTCTGATATTCTTGAGAAGTCCGTTCTTTTGCTTTAGTGCTGGGCGTAGCAAACCATGAATCCATCGCGTTTTGAGCTGCGATGTCTGGTTGTGAAAGGAATGTCATTATTGTGATTGCTTGTGGAGATAACTCTCCGTTATTGATTGCGGCAATACACTCTAGCCACAACGTTGTACCTTCTTGAGGGACGACATATGCCCAAGACGCATCAGGATCGGCATCATTGAGAACGTAACTGTCGCCGGAATAACCGTAAGCAAGATCAATATTAGAGAGTTGCTCTGGTTTGTGTATGTAGTCGATTACATATTCATTGCTTTCAAGGTGTGGTTTTTGTGTTTGTAGGGTTTCGTACGCAATACGAAGTTCTTGCTCACTGTTAGTAAATGGATCTAATTTGTTCATTAACAGCGCGGCACCAATAAGGTCAGTGGGGTCGTAATACATACTGATTCTGCCGCTAATTTCCGGTTCAGGGGCAAAGATTGCTTTCCAAGACTGAGGTTCAGCAACCTTATCGCTTCGATATAGGATGCCTGATGTTCCCCATGCGTATGGGATACCATACTCTCCGCATCCCTCACTCCACCTTTCATCGTAGTTACCTGCGATTGATTGCTGTAAGTCATTGAGGTTGTGGAACAGCTTCTGTTTGGCTAATTCCTTAAGCTGCACACTTTCTAGAATTACGAGCTCAAAAGCATTTCTACGCTCGCTTAACAGAACTTCATCCCTTATTGATTCATCAGAAAAGTATTGTTGTTTCAATGAAATATCGTAAGTATCTTTCAGCTGGGTTATGACGCTATCGGATAAAAATTCATCCCAATTGTAGAGATAAACATCATGGTTATGGCCAAACGCAGGACCAGTTACAAAGGATGATAATGCAAGTAATGATGCGTGGGATGTATTCACTGACGGATTCCTTTCGTACTGTGATTAATTAAATCGTAGCCCAAAATTTGAGACATGCATCAAATTAGGCTTCTAATTTTACTTCAACTCATTGCATTACATGTAAATACTGATGTTTTTGAACCAATGGGATGCAAAAATCTATGCGTTTGAACTTGTTAAGTCGCATTTCATTCGGCTTACATTGGATTAATGTGAAACACGCCGTTCAATACTTCCTCCGGAAAACTCAACGTTAGCAGCCGCAACACTAATTGTTTCGATGTTAATTACATTGATGCTAGTTACATTGACGCTAATTGCTTCGACGCCAATGACTTCGATGCTAATTATTTCAATGCTAGCAACCTCGACACTAACAATCTCGATATAAACAAATAAGGTTTCAAACATTGGTTTCCCTCGGTTCGATTGAGGGTTATAAGTTAATATTCAGCATGAAGCGTTCAATTGCAACTAATTAAGCATTAAACATTTTCCAAACAAATCGATTTTGTTTGCTTTCTGACTACGAATTTGGGCTACGAATTAGGGTTCGATTGGTGGTTGAGCTTGGAGTGAAGTCGTTAAATTTATCTTACTAAATTCGGTAACTTTTTTATTGAGTTGATATACCAATTAATTGTTGAGGATAGTTGTCGATAAGCTCTTGTCGCACAGAGTATTTGTGCTTATTGTTGTCAGCAATATCTGATCTATGAATCATTAGGAACTATTGTGGAATTAGAAATACATCAAGTTGATTCATTCACAGCTCAAGCATTTAAAGGGAACCCTGCTGGGGTTTGTATTTCTCAAGAGCCATTAGAAGAATCATTAATGTTCTCAATCGCGGAAGAGATGGCGGTGTCAGAAACGGCATTTCTCGCGCTTAGCACCATGACGCTTAAATGGTTTACTCCAGAAGTAGAAGTGGAGTTATGTGGTCACGGTACTTTGGCGACGGTTCACATATTAAAAGAGAAGGGGCTAGTGAAAGCAGGTGACGGCGTCGTGTTTAATACTTTGTCTGGCGAGTTATCTGCCACGGTTTGTGAATCATCTATCGAGCTTGACTTTCCAAATGCTCATTTATCGTTGAGTTCTGAACCCGACTTAATGTTGCTTGATCACCTTGGTATAAAGTTAAACCAAGTGATTTCATACAGGGAGTTTGATTCAAAGCAGTTAATCGAAGTGGTTGATGAACGCGTGCTATTGGATCTGTCCCCGAATTTTGATGCTTTAAAAGGTATCAAAGGACGAGGTGTTGTGGTGACTGCGTTAGCATCAAATACGGAGCTTGATTTTATTTCTCGTTACTTTGCACCCTGGGTTGGGGTTAATGAAGATCCTGTTACTGGCTCTGCACACTGTGCATTGACGCAACACTGGGCAGAGAAATTAAATAAGAGCAGTTTCAGTGCTTATCAGGCGTCTCGTCGTGGAGGCTATATGTCGACGGAGCTGTTAGACAATGGGCGAATAAAGTTAATTGGTTCTGCTACCACAGTGATTAGTGGTGTGTTGAAGCTTTAGATCTCTGTTGAAGCTCTAGAGCGCTGTGTGCCCGTTTTGTTAGAACCGCCTAGTACATTTTATTCGGCTATTCACAGTTGAAAGAAGCGACTAGGGCGTATGTTATTATTGAAGGAATTACCGTGTCAGCTTTTTATCTTTCTCAAGTATTAGTCGCGATTGCTATTTGTTTCGATCTTCTTTCTTTTCAGTTTAAAGAGAGAAAGAAAATTGTTACCTGTCTGTTCTTTGCTGGCGTGCTTATTTCAAGTCATTTTATCCTTCTCGAACAATGGACAGCGGCGAGCTTAATGACGATTGCCACTATTCGCTATTTGACGAGTGTATTTTCTACATCGTCTAAGTTTAAATACTTGTTTTGTTCCATGTCAGTGATCGCAACGGCTGTGACTTACTCGGGGCTGACTAGCATATTGAGTTGCTTTGCTTCCGTGTTTCAGACCTTTGCAGCTTTCAATAAAGACGATCGTCGGTTAAGAGAGTTGATGATCATCGGAACCAGTTTCTGGTTAGTTCACAACTACTTGGTTGGTTCTCCTACTGCTGTGCTCATGGAAGCTTTGTTTATATGCAGCAATTTAGTGGGGTACTACCGCTTTTACTTCAAAAAAAATGCCGTCGCATAGGTTTCGGTTTTCTATTGTTTAATCGTTGAGCTTTGGTTTTATCGTTGAGCTTTAGTTTAATCGTTGGTCTTTGGCTCTAACGCTTAGACTGTTGAACTTGGATTATGGAGCCTGCTTATTCCAATATTAATGTGCAACCCTGAAGATACTCAAATGACATGAAAGGAGTACGTCGTGGTTAGAATTCGAAATTACCAAACGAGTGATGATAAAGCGTTATGGGAGATCTTCTTTCATACCGTTCGCAATGTTAATGCTAGAGATTATTCTCAACAACAAGTTGAAGCTTGGGCGCCAAGTAGCTTTGACTTTACGTTATGGCAAAAGCGCATGAACGGGTTACAACCTTTTGTGGCGGAACTTGATGGTTGCGTTGTTGGCTATACTGACCTGCAACCAAGTGGCTTGATTGATCATTTCTTCTGTCACCATGAATATCAAGGGAAGGGTGTAGGGAAAGCGTTGATGGAGCATGTTTTCACCGTGGGTCATGTTCGTGGTGTGTCGAGATATTTCTCTGAAGTAAGTATTACTGCAAGACCTTTCTATGAGCACTTTGGTTTTAAGGTCGTGAATGAACAGGAAGTTGAAATGCGTGGCGTAAAGCTCACTAATTACGTGATGGAGAAGGTAGTCGGATAAGTGGACTGGCGTTCTTTAAACTGTAGATAGCTACTTTAAAATATTAATGAACCTTTTTAAGGATAACTTTTTCTGATCTATTGATATTGTCGATGAGTTCAAATTGTGTGCAAGGTAATTTGTCTAATCTAAACATTGAATGAATACAAGGAGTGTTGTTCATGAGTCATGTGAGTAGATCTAAACTATATACATTAGTGTCGATGTTGTCCTTCGGTGTTGGGGTCCTAGCCTTAGATGTTGGGGTGTCAGGGCTGTTTCCTCTTTTTGTTGTCGTCATCTCATTCTTTTCATTCGTCATCAATTCTTTTCTTTGCTTGTTCGGAGATAAACACGGAGATGGTTTTGATGCCTATCAAAAAGCAAATCAGGCTCGGTCAGGTGCATTGGTTAAAGGTTTAGAAGACTCGAACAAATAAGACGGTGCATTAAGCCGAACGGCAATCTTATTTTTGTTACATTTTTCAGCTGCTTTTTGTTCTCTTCTTAAAGGAAAATGCTCCCTTTAGCGATAATATTCACTGCAACTAATTTGAGTGAAGGAAGTAACGTGGGAATCGAAGCTTTAGCGTTTGTGATGGACGCATTAATAACCGCATGTTGCATGTATATCGCCTCCAAAATGTCTTTTGTGGTCGCAGACTTTAAATCGCTTCTTACTATTGCTGTAATCGTTGCTTTGGTGTCATTGATTCCGACTGTGGGTTGGGTGCTAGGGTTGATTTTATTCGTGTTTCTACTTGGGAAAGCGACGCACTCTAGTGTTGGTGATTGCATATGGGTGGTGGTCTTCACGAAGGTGGTGTCGATGGCTGCATTTCTGATATTCGGGCGCTTGTTTATGTAACTCGGGTTCTTGTTGATATAGTTCTTGTTGATATAAAGGCATCCTCGGTTGGCTTGATACCGATATTCGCTTTTTATTAAAATATGAAAAGGGTGTGGACCTGCCACACCCTCTTGAATCTTTTATTCATGCTACTTTTCTTATTTAGGCAGTAGCACTGCGTCGATCACATGGATAACACCATTACTAACCTCAACGTCCGGCATAATAACTTTGGCTTTGTCGATCATTACGTTGCCGTCATTAATCGCTATCATTACCGTTCCGCCCTGAACTGTCACTGCGCTATTCAACTTCATAACTTCAGCTGCCATGATTTTACCTGGTATTACATGGTATGTAAGTACAGCGACTAACTTGTCCTTGTTTTCTGGTTTCAACAACATGTCTACCGTTCCTTCCGGCAATGCAGCAAATGCCTCATCTGTGGGAGCTAAAACGGTGAAAGGGCCTTCACCTTTCAAAGTGTCAACTAAGCCTGCTGCTTTTACTGCTGCAACTAAAGTATTGAAAGAGCCGTTCCCAGCCGCAACATCAACGATATTTTTCTTCATCTCATGGTGGTTAGCGTGAGCAAAAGCCGTAAACAGAAGCGTCGCAACTAGCACTGATGTGGTTTTGAATAATTTGTTAAACATATTGTCTTCCTTTGAGTTTTGTCCGTTATTTTCGAGATGTATTACGAAAGCTCAATCGTGATAGATCAATTTATTGCACCTCTGAATCTATTTTTTAGCCCCCCCATTTACAGACAAGTAGGTGAAGATATTGATTAGGGTGCATTCTTAGCTTGTGAGTTCGATGGCTTAATTAGCTTAATGGCTTAATAGCTTATGAAGATTGGTCGTTTTTCTCATTATTCGGTGTGAGGTTGGTTGACTCTTAAAACTCTGAACAAGCATTAGCGGGCGTTGGTGTTGACTATAAGTTCTAATCATCGTGTGTAATCAGAGAGACATGTTGGCGTTTGACTTGACTATTTATTCAATTAATACGTGTGCTTACATCCTTTTAGCTTGTCGGGGTTCTCTACTATCCGTAGTATGAAAAACTGTGTAAATATCGATTCATTTGACAAGGAAGTGCTTTGGAAATACAAATTAGACACCTCGAATTAACTGATAACCAAGATATATTTGATATTTATCGCGATCCTTCAGTCTCTGAAAATACCTCACAAAAACCTTTCCTCAGTTCTGACCAAGTTGAAAGACTGTTCGGGCATTCTGACCACTTCACATTAGTGGCTGAAGTTTCCGAGAAGGTAGTAGGGCACTTAACCTTATTTATGACGACGAAGGTGAGAGACAGGCACTGTGCTGGGCTTGGTATAGCGATTCACCCTGAAGCCCAAGGTAAAGGGATAGGAAAGGCTTTGATGCAAGAGGCCATTAATCAGGCCGACAATTGGCTAAATTTAGTTCGTCTTGAGCTTGAGGTTCATGCCGATAACCATGCCGCGATTGCTTTATATGAACGAATGGGTTTTCAGTTAGAAGGCACCAAAAGGCTAAGTACGTTTAAAGCGGGTAAGTATATCGATATGTTACTGATGTCGAGAATTCGACCGGATTGTCTTTGATATCGAGCTAAATCGGTTCCTGCTATACAAATCGGTTTTTACTCTGTTAACGAGTAATTGATTAGTGAAATTCACACTGAATTCTGTATAGTGGCAACCGTTTGCTTCGTATAATCCCAATGATATGGTTTGGGGGTCTCTACCAGCTCCCGCAAAGTGCTGATTACGAAGGGTTTAGATCACAATTGTGTTCTTACTCTTTGTAATGGCCTTCAAAAAACATCCTGTCTATTATACAGAGTAAGTGCACACCTAAAATCCATAGTAGGTGAAATATGAACGTATTTATTCAAGGTCTTCCAAAAGTAGAGTTGCATCTACACATTGAAGGTTCGCTCGAACCTGAGTTGCTTTTCCAACTCGCTCAACGCAACGGCATTGACTTGCCTTACTCCTCTCCAGAACAACTAAGACGCGCATACGAATTTGATGATCTGCAGTCATTTCTTGATATCTACTATCAAGGTGCTGATGCATTGCGTACTGAACAAGACTTTTATGACTTAACATGGGCTTACATGAAACGTTGCAAAGCCGACAATGTTATTCACACTGAAATTTTCTTTGATCCTCAAACTCATACTGAGCGTGGTATTGCATTTGATATCGCAATTAATGGTATTCATCGTGCGCTAGAGTGTGCTCAGAAAGAGTTGGGAATTACCTCTCAAATCATCGCATGTTTCCTGCGCCATTTATCTGAAGAGAGCGCAATTCAAACGTTCTCAGAGGTGTTAAAGCATCAGGATAAGATCATCGGAGTTGGCTTGGATTCTTCTGAATTAGGGCACCCACCAGAGAAGTTCAAGCGTGTATTCCAACAAGCGAAACAAGCAGGCTTCTTCACGGTGGCTCATGCAGGGGAAGAGGGGCCTGCACAGAACATTGTCGATGCAATTGAAATGCTCAGCGTAAGCAGAGTCGATCACGGTGTGCAGTGTATGACAGACGAAGCTCTGATAGCCGAATTGATTGAAACAAAAATGCCGCTGACCGTGTGCCCACTGTCCAATATTAAATTGCGTGTATTCGATGTGATGGAAGATCACAACATTGTCGAGCTGTTAAGACGAGGCGTGGCCGTGACGATTAACTCTGACGATCCTGCATACTTTGGTGGTTATATGTCGGATAATTTTAAGGCAGTGAGTCAAGCTCATGACATGACGGAGCAAGAACTCGCTCAATTTACTTTAAATGCTATAGAAGCGAGCTTTATTGAAGAATCGTTGAAGCAGCAATATCGCGATGTTGTTTTGGCGTATATCGCTTGAGTTTAAAGTTTCGGTATGTGAAGCAAAAAATAAAAGCAAAAGGCGAAGTATAAGGTATAGATGAATGCGAACTAACTTTCGTAATTCTGTGATTTAGAAAGCCCAAAAAGGCCAACAAGTGTTGGTCATTTTTGTTTCTGATTGCCCACGATTCATTAACGAAGCAAATGACTTAAGTTACTAAGATATAATCTAAATAAAAACCTTTTTCATCCGAGAGGATGAACTATATTTAAAAGAGATTCAAATATCTGGAAATATAACGTCAACGTTGTATTTCGATTGCCGAAGGAGGAATGAATCGTTGTTAGACCCAACAATCAGTAAACAAATTCAGTGGCCTTGTGATTTGCCACAAGACTTTATAGATAGTCTGCTCGAAATCGCTGTTCTAAAAACGGGCATACACAGCCTAGAGATTACGAAAAAATTTCAAAACCTTCCGGGTGTTTTTTATATTCTTACAGGGTCCGCTGGTATCTGCTTTTCAACAGAAAGCATGAAAAGCTTGTCGGGTGGTGTGATAGGAAGGGGGGACTGGATCGGGGCGCTGTCGGTTCATGTCGACTACAGCCTTTTTGCTCTCGCTGAAGAGGTAGACCCCATCACAATGGTACTTTTCCCTTCAGATAAGATCTTAGATCTCGCAGAGAGAAAGTGCATGGTATTCAAATGGCTACTTCATTGCGGTGCAAAAGGTCAGTCTATCTGGATGCAAGCTTACTTGTCGTCTATCCATGAAAAAGAACAAAAAACAATTTATGTGTTGTTAGAACTAGCGGCACGACAAACGAATATTACTGGGGCAACGGTTAGTATCAACATTTCACAAAGTCAACTGAGCAACATCACTGGCATATCAAGGCCTAGGCTAAACGAGGTCCTCAAAGGGATAGAGCAACAGGGTTTGGTTAAGATACAAAGGGGGAAGGTTTCTATCACCAACGTTGAGCGCTTGTATGAGCATATTTCTCCGATGAATTTGATGATACGAGATCCTGTTGCTGAGATTAAGGCGTGAAGCTCTAACAATACGAACTAACGTTTGGATGATTAGATTTTCAGTGTTTACTAAATAGCCCACAACAAAATTATGCACAGTGTTCTTTTAGGAACATACATTACAAGAGAAGATCTATAATGTTGACTCTAGATTTATAAATTAAATTAGAGCGGAATAGAATCATTATGAAAATGGCTGTATTGGAATATAAAGTATTGGGGCTTGGTGATTGGATTAAAACAAGAGTTTCTAGCCGTTGTGCGCACATACTGGCAGCAGAATACAAAGCGCTAGGGTGGCCAACAAAAGTAGATGGCAAAGTGTTATCTTCTGAGCCTGTCTAGTTTACGTAGCTTAAATCATCTAGATAAATCTAGAAACCAAGAAGCTGGCAAAGAGCCAGCTTCTTTCGTTTGAACGAGAGATTTTATTTACTTGTTCGTAATCAAATCTACTTGTTTACGTAATCTTTGAATGTCTGCTTCGTTTCAGCATCAGCCTTTTCGTACCAGAAATACAGCATTTCTTCAGCAGTATTCGCCGCGTTTGCGTCAATCTTTGCTGGTAGCGTTACTGGTTGAACAACGGCCGCTGTTGCGCCTGCTGCTGTACCCATAGCTAGCGCTGCAATGCCGCCTTTCTTGTTGTACTCTTTCGCTTCTTGAGGGAACTTGCGACCAATCTGCATCCCATCTTTCACTAGCTTGTCTTGTTTAACACTGATTGCATTCTGGTCTTCATCAACCAATTTCCAATCTAGGTTTTTAAAACCTTTCTTCGCTTCAGCGGTATTACGGTATTTAGGCATATCAAACGTCAATGCGGCGTCCGTAGCGCTAAAAGTTGCAATAACAGCGTCACTATCAACGAACTCACGGTCGTTACCTTTATCAAAAGCCAGCTGATATTGGAATACGATTTGGTTTTGGCCGTCTGGAACGGTTAGCGTTTTGTGAGAAGAGAAAAGACTACCGTCAAGATCTGGCTTAGCTTCATTAACCGCTAAGACATCTACGCTAGAAGGAACTTCAATTGTCACGTCAGCTAACACGTGTGGTGCTACGATAATTGTGGAAAGCAGCGCAATGGATTGTAATGTTTTCATAATCATACAGTTGTTTATGGGGAGTTAAATTACAATCTCATGCAGAACGAAGTATTTCAAGTTACCTTGTCTCGATTTGGTAAAATTCACCGAAACTTAACCTAAGCCTAATTTTTGAACGTATTAACTGTTCGGTTTTCATCTAGGTGAGTCTGCGACATTGATTTCTCCTCAGCTGCGCTATCATCATCGACTTCTTTTTGGGCCTGCGAGGACGGTAAAGAGATGTAAATAGGAATAATGGCTGAAACCCAAATGGCATAAATCGTCATCACTCGATTGAAAGCGACGAACCAGGTTTCGCTACCGGAACCCGACAAGTAGTAACCCAATAGAGTCAGCAGGGTGCAGATGATAGCCCACATGATAGTGGAAGATGACTCTCCTGTTGTCGATGCGAGTAGCACAATCGTAATGTAGGGAACGGCCATAGCAATACCTAAAGGTACATGATAATCGACGGCGAAAATGATGGTTGCACCAAGAGCTAAGAGCACGTTTGATCGCGTATTGGGTAAATTAAAGTTCCATGTCATGTGATATCTCACTTAGCCTGTTTTACGTTGTTGATTGAGCTTGTTTATTAGGCGCGTAGCTTGGTGGCTATTGACCATCAGGCGGTTGATCAGTTGTTGGAGCAACTCGGCTTCTGGCATGACGTGACGCTCTGCTATCTGTTCCGCGAAAGTTGCGAGCTCCAATACTTCCGTCATTTCAAACTTTGAAGCAATGCTTATTACCGCGTGCAAAGTTTTATTCAAGTCATCGGGTTGGGCGCTCGAGAACAGCTCTATCAATTCATCAATTTCGTTTTCTAGCTCATCAACGAGAGAAGTTAAGCATTTGAGCTTCTCGTCTGATTTGAGAGCATCTTGCGCTAATATTTGGCTACACGACAGTTCTTCCTCTGTGAGTGGTAGTTTGCTTTTGGGATGACGCGTTAACATGGTTATGTTGCTTTCATCTTTAGTTAAAAGGTTATGTGCGTTTGCCAATTTATGTCGGTTAACCTCAAACTGGTGATGAAACTCATTGATGGCGTTTTGTAAGCTGTTTTTCTGTAATGGTTTGGTGAGAACAAAATCAGCCCCTGACATGATAAATTCATCGTGTGCTTCTTTAAATACGTCGGCTGTGCATGCGAAAACTACAGTAGTTAGCTTGAGTTCGTTACGAATTTTTTGAATCGCTTCTATACCGCTCATGTTGGGCATGTGGTTATCCATGATGATTAGGTCATATTGGTTTGAAGCCAATTTATCTAAGGCTTGTAAACCGTCGTAAGCATTCTCAACCGTTAAGTTTATCGACTCACAGAACTTCCTAATCACCATCGCGTTGATCTTGTTGTCTTCGACTAACAATACCGAAAAGTTGTCGAATGTCTTATTGGTTTTTGTTGATGTATGAACGACGACTTTTTCTTCAAGTTCATTCATTTCTAGCGGAAGTGATATGGCAAATCGAGTACCCAAATTAGGCTGACTGGTAACCGTGATTGTGCCGCCCATCAGTTCGACTAACTGCTTAACAATAGAAAGTCCCAATCCTGTCCCACCAAACTTGCGGGTTGTTGAAAGCTCAGCTTGTTCAAAGGCTGTGAATATATGATCAAGCTTGTCTGCTGCAATGCCAATACCAGTATCAGTAACCAAAATGTTCACGCTTGGCGGGGTAGTTGGCGCAATTGAAAACTCGACTTCGACTTTTCCTGATGCAGTAAATTTGACCGCATTACCTACTAAATTAAATAGGATCTGACGCGTGCGTGCGGGGTCTCCCACCAACTGAATGTTGGTTGGTATGTTGTCTTTAATGATAAAAGCGAGGCCTTTGTCTTCAGCAAGAGGCGTCAGGGTTTTATCAAGATGTGTCACTACGTCTACGACTGAGAAAGGGCTATATTCAAGCTCAATTTTACCTTGTTCAACCTTAGAAAAATCAAGGATATCATTCAATATGGTGACAAGATGTTGGCCTGAATCGATGATGATTTGTGCTTGTTTGCGAGTGTCGGCGCTTTGCGAATCCTCTTTGATTATTTGAGCGATACCGAGTACGCCATTCATCGGCGTTCTTAATTCGTGACTCATTGTGGCAAGGAATAAGGACTTAGCTTCGTTGGCTTTTTCTGCTTTGTCTGCCGCTTGTTGATAGGCAAGGTTGTTTCGGTTTAATTCAAAAATTCGGAAGATAAAGATAGCGAATGACAAGGCGAAAGTCAGTAGCGCAAGTGTAATGACGAGTTTAACTATGATGCTTTCTAGCTGGTCTTGAAGGTCGTTGAATCCATGTTCAATTTGCTCAATATATTCCATGCTGTGTATTGAAAGGACTTGAGATAACAGCTGGCTTTGTTGCTGATTAAGTTCGGTGAACGTGTTGGACAGGTTCGCCAATTTTGAGCTTATCTCTTGAGGCTGAATTTGGGTACCAGAAAACAACACGCTAGCAAGCAGTTCACTTTGAATGCTGATATCCGGTGTAGAGAGAGCATTTAACTTTTCTGAATCGTGTTCGCTTGTTGTTTCACGATTGTTTGCTGAATGACTATCAGTGAGTTGTAGCGTTAGGGATTGCAGTATGAACTGACGAGCGACACTCAACCCGACAAGCTTGTCGAGCGTATCGACATTCAATGTCGACGCATTGTGAAAACGCTCTAGTAAATGAGTGTTTTGCAAATCTTGAAAGAACGTAGAGTGGATGCTTTTACCCTGATAGCTACCCTTGAGCTCTTGCAGGTCTATTTCTAGGTTAACTAAGTTAGCAGACATTTGGTAAGGGTTTGAAATACCAACGAGAGCGGCATTGGTTACCTGATCCCGCATTTCTAAAACTTCATGCCCTAATTCGCGAACGGAATCCCCATATTCTGATACTTTCCCATACTCGGAATAGGTCAGTATGATTAAGCTAACCAAGCCTACAAACAGTGAAATAAAGAATAAAAAGATGAGTCTTATCTTATTCATTTTCAAACTCCACTAACATTTGAGGGCGGTTACCCGTTAGGGCTTCTAGGAACGCTTTAATTTCATCAATGGTTTGTTTTTCAAATGCCTTACCGAGTTGGCTCTCACCCATAATTTTGATGGCTTCCTCTAACGTTTCGGTTTGACCATCATGAAAATAGGGCGCAGTGATCGCCACGTTTCGTAAGCTGGCGACACGGAAGAGGTGCTTGTCTTGTGGTTGTCCTGTAAACATAAATCGACCTTGGTCTTCACTTCGTTCTGAACCTGTTTTTGATAACCCAAAATAACCAAATCGCATGACCATGCCACCGCCGATATTGGTTCCCTGGTGGCAACGAATACAGCCTTCATCTTGAAAGGTTTTCCAGCCTCGCTTGGCCGTACCAGAAAGTGCTGAATGATCGCCTCGCAAATACTGGTCGAAAGGAGAGTCAGGCGTAGTCAGCCCTTGAATAAACTCAATGAGCGCTGCTTTAATTGAAGCTTCGTTGATGCCCGTCGATTGTTCTTCGAATAGACGGATGTAAGCCTTCGATTGGGATACATAGTTCGTGATGTGTTCCCAGTTTGAATCCATTTCATCAACGTTATGTACCGGGCCATCGATTTGATCTGCAAGGTTGTTCACCCGACCATCCCAAAAAAATCGGTAGTTAAAGGCAGCGTTAAAAACGGTGAGTGAATTTCGCATTCCCGCTCCATTTACGCCAATGGAAATAGGAGTCACTTCAGCGCCATTGGTTTGTAGGCTATGACAACTTTCACAGCTGACACTTCGGTTTGACGATAAGTTAGGGTCTTTGAATAGCGCCCAACCTATCTTGGCAAGTGATTTGTCTATCTCGGTTGAATTTGGAATGGGGAAGATTTTTTGCTCTGAACGTACTGCCTGTTTGGTATCTTGTGAGTTTGTACTTAAGTCGTGTGCTGACGAGTGTGAATCATCATGGTCGATTTCATGAGAGTGACTGTCTTGGTGTTCAAAAGAGGCATGCATCTTTAAAGAAGCGGCGTCATAAACCAGTAAGCCTATCGAAACGCAAATGACAGTTATGCTTAATACTGCTAAATATGGCGTTTTCATAGCATTAGTTCCATCTAATTTAGATAATTTTGGCAAGTCAGAATCCTTCTGATTTCAAACCAATCTACACTGTGGATGATAGGTTTATATTTATAAACTTAGTTTCATAGTGCTTATGTTGCAAGAAGATGATGTAGCAAGAGCAAGAGGTTCAAGAAGACGTAATTGAATCGCTGACGTGACAAGGGGCATCGTTGGAGATAACACATCACTTAGGGGAAATGAGCGAGTTAACGGTGAATTCGGAAAACCTTGTTGTATAAAACTGAATTTTTTAAGATCTAGATTTAAAAAAACAAGACCTGATGTAGAAAAACCGCGGTCACTGCATAGAGTTACCACGGTTTTGGTATTACATCATGTACTTTCTTTAAACAACTTGAATTACATGATCTAGATGGGCTTATTTAGCTTGCGCTGCTGCCGCTTCTAGTTGCTTCAGTTTACCTTGAAGCATGTAAGCATTTTGGTTGAAGTTACCTGGGTTCAACACTTGGCTTTGCTGCATTGGGTAGTCAGGTAGCGTGTTCATGAACTCTTGCACTTTGCCGCCAACTGGTACGAATAACCACATGTTATCTGCCATCCAACGTAGGTACATGCCCGATTCGTGTGGTGCTTTTTCGAATGGGTCAGCACGTAGGTGAACAACTTGAGGCCAGTTCGTTTGGAAACGTACTGCATCAACAATGTTACCTTCTAGTACCGCAAATGAAATCTTGAAGTCATTCCAACGTACTGCGTTTAGCTCAGCGTTAGCAGAGAAGTAAAGCATGCTGTCACGAGGGCCTTTCTCTTCTTTACCTTGGAAGTAAGGTAGGAAGTTGTAACCATCTAGGTGTACACGCCAGTTTTTACCGTTGTAAGTTGCACCTTTATCAGAAGCAAGTTTATCAACAACTTTTTCATCACCAGCCGCTGCTAGTAGCGTAGGGATCCAGTCTTGGTGACCCATGATGTCGTTGATCTTAGTTCCCGGTTTGATAGTGCCAGGCCAGCGAACTAGCTGAGGAACACGCATGCCGCCTTCGTAAGTTGTACCTTTTTCACCATGGAAGTAAGTTGCACCACCATCAGGCCAAGATACGGTCTCTGCACCGTTATCGGTAGAGTAGATTACGATAGTGTTATCTGCGATTTTAAGCTCATCAAGCTTGTCTAGAAGGATACCCACTTGGTCATCGTGCTCTAGCATGCCATCGGCGTAGATGCTGATACCAGACTTACCTTGGTATTTCTCTTGTAGGCGAGTCCAAACGTGCATACGAGTGGTGTTGTGCCAGATGAAGAATGGTTTGTCCGCTTTCACCGCTTTTTCCATGAACGCTAGAGATTCTTCTAGGAACTCTTCATCTGCGTGCTCCATACGCTTACGCGTCATAGGGCCTGTATCTTCAATCTTACCATCGGCAGTCGACTTGATTACACCACGAGGGCCAAAGTTCTTACGGAACTCAGGGTCTTTAGGGTAGTAGTATGTCTCTGGCTCTTCTTCCGCGTTTAGGTGGTAAAGGTTACCGAAGAACTGGTCAAAACCGTGGTTCGTTGGAAGGTGTTTGTCTTGGTCACCCATGTGGTTCTTACCGAACTGAGCTGTCATGTAGCCTTGTTCTTTAAGAAGGTCTGCGATAGTTGGAGCCCAATCAGGGATACCGTGGTCCGAACCCGGCATACCGATAGTCAGTAGACCAGTACGGAAAGGTTCTTGACCCGTTAGGAATGCAGCACGACCAGCAGTACACGATTGTTGACCGTAGTGGTCAGTAAATAGTGCGCCTTCGTTAGCAATACGGTCGATGTTAGGTGTTTCGTAACCCATCATACCGTTGTTGTATGCACTGATGTTGAATACACCAATGTCATCACCCCAGATAGCAAGAATGTTTGGTTTTTCTGCTGCTGTTGCCGCTGAAGAAGCTGCTAATAAGCCAACACCTAATGCTAGTTTATTAATTTTAGTACCCATAAGGACTCCGATTCACTTTTAAGATTAATGCGTTAGAACAACGCATCGATGAGCAAATGTTATTCTCAAAATTTCGTTACGTCCTTTTATAGTGCTTATAACCAATCGTTATGAGGTGTATTTAAGCTATTGATTATATTAGTTTTAGGTTGGTGGTCTGAAGAAACCCTTAGATAACATGTGTGATCCTTATCATGTTTGTTACCGTAAACCTTATCGATGATTTCTGCATCCGTATCTGAATTGAAAATGATAAAAAGATTAATAGCTTAGCGAGCCTCGCGCATGCTCAAGAAATGGACTATACGTTGTAGGGCAGGATGCAAATAACTTAAGAAGAGGTTTCTATGACAGCGAAATATGGCGTTAAACGTCGTTTAGCGATTTTGGGTACGGCGATGATGGCGGCTTCTACCACCACATTCGCAGCTGAAAAACCGAATATTCTCGTGATTTGGGGGGATGATATTGGGCAGTCTAATGTTAGCGCATATACCTTTGGTTTAATGGGTTACAAAACGCCTAATATTGATAGCATCGCCAAAGAAGGGATGATGTTTACCGATTATTACGCAGAACAATCGTGTACCGCGGGTCGCTCCACCTTTATTACGGGACAAAGCGTATTGCGAACGGGTTTGAGTAAAGTAGGTTTGCCGGGGGCAGACATTGGTTTGCAAGCGGAAGACGCGACAATTGCAGAAATGCTAAAACCCATGGGTTATATGACAGGTCAATTTGGTAAAAACCACCTTGGCGACAAAGATGAATTTCTTCCAACAGCACACGGGTTTGACGAATTTTTTGGCAACCTTTACCACCTGAACGCTGAAGAAGAACCAGAAAATGAAGATTACCCAACCGACCCTGAGTTCCGTAAGAAGTTTGGTCCTCGTGGTGTCATCAAGTCATTTGCTGATGGCAAGATTGAAGATACTGGTCCTTTGACGCGTAAGCGTATGGAAACTGTCGATGAAGAAACACTCGACGCGGCACTTGATTTCATGGATCGCGCAGTGAAAGCGGACAAACCATTCTTCGTTTGGTGGAACGCAACACGAATGCACTTTAGAACGCACGTGAAAGCCGATAGTAAAGGTGTGACCGGTGTCGGTAACTACGCTGATGGTATGGTTGAGCACGATCGACACGTTGGGCAACTATTGAAGCAAGTGGATGAGTTGGGAATCAAAGATAACACGATTGTTTTCTATTCAACGGATAACGGTCCACACATGAACTCTTGGCCTGATGCGGGTACAACCCCGTTCCGTGGCGAGAAAAACACTAACTGGGAAGGCGCATACCGTGTACCTGCAATGGTTCGCTGGCCTGGTAAGATTGAACCAGGAACCGTATCCAACGAAATCATGCATCATATGGACTGGATGCCAACCTTCGTTGCCGCTGCCGGTGATGACCAAATCAAAGAGAAACTACTGAAAGGTCATACTGCGGGTGATAAAACGTTTAAGGTTCACTTAGATGGTTACAACTTCCTTCCTTACCTAACGGGTGAAGAAGAAAAAGGCCGTCGTTCAGAGATCTTCTACTTTACCGATGATGGTGATTTAGCGGCGCTTCGTTATAACCAATGGAAAGCGGTGTTCATGGAGCAACGTGCAACGGGTACCATGCAGATTTGGTCAGAACCGTTCGTGACGTTACGTCTTCCTAAGCTGTTTAACCTGCGTATGGACCCATACGAAAACGCAGATATTACATCGAATACATATTATGACTGGTTGTTAGATCATGCTTATATGTTCGTTCCTGCGCAAGCGTATGTAGGCGAGTTCTTAGAAACGTTTGCCGAATACCCACCACGCCAAAAAGCGGCAAGCTTTAGCTTGGATCAGGTTATGGAAAAACTTCAAGAGAACCATAATAAGTAAACTGTTACACAGTGAAACTGATAACACGAAAGAGCTCCTAGGAGCTCTTTTTTTATGCGCATATCGATGAGTAATCACGAGTCGTGAATATGAGTCACAACTATGGAGCTAACTGCTACTAAATAATTGTAATTCGGTTGTTTTTACGTCTACCTTATTAAGCATAAGGATGTATAAAAACAAGGAATGTTATGTCTGCATGGTTGTGCTCACTAGTGAACGGATTGAAACACCAGCGAGCTGCAGTATTATCCGCAATATTGTCTTTACTCAATTTACCGATACTTATGTTATCGATGCTGAGTTTCAATGTGTATGCCAATGAACAAGTGTCGTCAGTTGGTTCAAAAGCTTTATTTACAGAATCAGAATCAGCCAACTCTCAAGCTACGTATGTAGGCTCTGAGGCTTGTGTTGATTGTCACAGCGCAGAAGTCGAAGCGTGGCAAGGCTCTCATCATGATATGGCGATGAAGCACGCGACTGATGAATCGGTATTGGGCGACTTCAACGATCAAACCGTTACCCACAAAGGAAAACCCAACCGATTTTTTCGCAAAGGCGATGATTTCTGGGTCAACATCGAAGGGCCAAACGGGCAATTCAAAGATTACAAAATCAGCTATACCTTTGCCTTTGAACCACTACAACAGTACATGGTTGAGTTTGAAGACGGTCGTGTACAGTTGATTCCTTTCGCTTGGGATTCTCGCACTGAGGACGAAGGAGGCCAACGCTGGTTTAACCTCTACCCGGATACCACCAACACTGATGAATTCTACTGGACCAATAGCGGTCAAAACTGGAACTTCATGTGTGCTGATTGCCATTCAACGAACCTAGAAAAGAACTACGACAGCGCAAGTAATACTTACAACACTACTTGGTCTGAGATTAATGTCGGTTGTGAAGCCTGTCATGGCCCTGCGAGTGAGCACGTTGAGCAGGCCCAGTTAGCAAAAGCTCAATTAACCAAAGAGCAGTCAGCAAAAGCTAACGGCGGAAAGGATGCTCAAGTCTCGGCGCATTATGGCTTTGATCGCGACTTGTCGAAGTCGGTGAAAGAGTGGGTCTACCAAGAGGGCAACTCAACCCTGCAACCAAAAGACATCATCCATACCAACCAAGTCCAAACCTGTGCTCAGTGCCACAGCCGACGAACTCAGTTAAATGAAACGGGTGATCACGTGAACGGGTCTTTCTTTGATGAGTATCGTTTGAGCTTGATTACTCCTGAGCTTTACCATAACGATGGTCAAATCTACGATGAAGATTATGTTTACGGCTCTTTTCTTCAATCGGCGATGGCTGAAAAAGGCGTCACATGTACTAACTGTCACGATCCTCATACCGCAGAATTAAAGATTGCAGAGGAAGCCGTATGTAGCCAATGTCACATTGCTTCCGAATACACGCCTGAAAAGCACACCTTCCACGAAGCGAATACCGAAGCTTCACAATGTACGACTTGTCACATGCCAGAAACGACGTACATGGAGGTCGACCCAAGACGTGACCACAGTTGGCATATCCCGCGGCCAGATATTAGCCAACACATTAAAACACCGAACGTGTGTACCAGTTGTCATGAAGACCAAACCGACCAGTGGGCAGATAAACAAATTGGCGAATGGTTCCCTGATTCTAAGTATCGTAATCAACAGCACTTTGCCGTTGCCTTTTATGCTGACTCAATAGGGCACAGAGGTGCAGAGGATGCGTTGGCATACTCGGCTCAGGACTCCAGCTTAAGCAATATCATTCGTGCATCTAGCTTAGAACGTTTGGGCGGCAATACGGGTAAGAATACGCTTATCTCGCTAGCAAGAGCGGTGAAACATGATGATGAAATGATCCGTTTGGGCGTTGTGCAAGGCTCGTTTGGTTTCACGTTCACTGACCGTTGGCAGATTTTAGAGCCGCTACTGAAAGACCCTGTATTGTCGATTCGTTCAGAAACTGCAGGCGCGCTAGTACGTTACTGGGGAGAAATGAACCCTCTGCAGAAAGATCAAATCAAGCCTGCATTGGAAGAGTACATTGAGATACAGCAATTTAATGCCGACAGAGGGTTTGGACGTACTAACCTAGGTAATGTTTACCGAGATTTAGGTCAGCACGACAAAGCGATTGAGTTTTATCTAGGCGCTATCGAGATAGAGCCTTATTTCGAGAACAGTTATGCCAACTTGGCTGATTTGTATCGCGCACTTGGCGACGAGCCAAAAGCATTAGCGACACTGAAACAAGGTATTCAAGCTCAACCAAAATCGAGTGTATTACCATACAGCACAGGGTTATCTCTGCTTCGTGTGAAAGATTACGAACAAGCAACGACGTACCTTAAACAAGCGGCGGAAACTGCACAAACCGATCCGCAATATTGGTATGTGTATGGGTTGGCTTTGGAGAAGTCTGATGTGCTTGCTGCAAGTAAATCACTGAACAAGGCTTACCAATTTAGTCGCAACCCACAGCATCTGTATGCCCAATGTGAAGTGTTGGCGCGAAACAGTCATAAACCGGGCGCACCAAAGGCGTTTGAGCAATGTATTTCATCATTGAGCAAAGTAGCACCTCCGGAGGCAATTCAGCAGTTGAAAGCAAAAGCACTTAGCAAGTAGAAAGCACTTATCGAGCAACAAGTTAAGCTGAAATAGAGCGCCATGATCAACGTGGCGATACGCTTATAAATTTATGGTGCTTATAACTAATAGTTATGGGGTTTGTGAGTAGGATGTACGCAGCCAGATTGAATTAAGGGAAGACCTATGAACCATGCGCAACAAGCAATAAACCAACTGATTGAACAAACAGAGAAAAGTGTTATCGGTCAGAGCCACGTCGTTCGGGCTCTGGTGATAGGGTTATTGACCAATGGCCATGTGCTTCTAGAAGGGCTTCCCGGTACAGCAAAAACGCGTTCGGTGAAGTCGTTGGCGAATTTACTGAATACAAGCTTTGGCCGTATTCAGTTTACGCCCGATCTCCTGCCATCTGATGTAACGGGTACTGAAGTGTATCAAGAGCTAGATGGTAAACCTCAACTGCATTTCCAACCGGGTCCTATTTTCAATAGCATTGTTCTGGCCGATGAAGTGAACCGTGCTCCAGCGAAGGTGCAAGCGGCACTGCTTGAAGCGATGGCGGAAGGGACGATAACCGTAGGCGGTCAAACTCATATCCTTCCAGACCTGTTCATGGTGTTAGCGACTCAAAACCCAGTTGAACAAGAAGGTACGTATCCACTACCGGAAGCGCAAATGGACCGTTTCATTATGAAGGTGACGGTCGACTACCCAGAGGATGAAGCTGAGCGCGACATCATTCGACTAGTGCGCAGTGAGGAGCTAGGCAGCGAAACGAGCTCAGAGCTAGTCACACCGCAACACATCGAACCTGAATTGGTACTTGAGGCTCGTCGTCAACTCCCAGAAATTGCCGTTTCCGAATTAGTTGAGAATTACATCGTGGCCTTGGTAATGGCAACGCGAAAACCTGAGCGTTATCCAGAATCAGACTTATCGAAATGGATTGAAATTGGTTCAAGTCCTAGAGCTTCAATTTCATTAGATAAATGTGCTCGCGCTTATGCATGGCTACAAGGGCGTGACCACGTCACTTTAGATGATGTGCGTGCTATGTTGCCAACCGTATTAGGCCACCGATTCTCGTTGTCTTACGATGCATTGGCCGATGGTGTTGACCATCAAAGAGTGGTTGAAGAACTGCTTGATAATGTTGAGATCGGATAACTAGGGGGCGTTATGGCGAAGCCAACACAAGCTCCCAAATCACAAGGCCTTGATCCACGACTATATTGTGACTATTCAAGGTTAGTGCGAATTCAGGCTCAAGCTGAGTCTTTCTCTCTGCTACCACATCTAAAAGCGGGCAGCGTACTTTCGGGCAGACATAACTCTCTGTTCCGTGGCCGTGGTTTGAATTTTGAGGAGCTGCGTCACTACCAACTTGGTGATGATATTCGTAACCTCGATTGGAAAGTCACGATGCGAACGGGTAAACCTCATGTTCGCAGCTATACCGAAGAGAAAGACCGAAATGTAATGATCTGTGTTGATCAGCGCAGTTCAATGTTTTTTGCCTCTCAAGACACTATGAAATCCGTTGTCGCTGCCGAAGTGGCGGCATTGTGTGGATGGCGGGTGCTTAAAGACGGTGACCGTGTCGGTTTCGTTTTGGCCTCACATCAAAAACTTTTCCATACTAAAGCACAGCGTTCACAGTCTGATTTACTGGCTCAGTTAAAGCATCTTACCAAAGCTAATCAAAGCTTAGGCGTCAACGTAAGTGATGGCGATAATGTTGGTTTTAACCAGTGGATTGAACTGATCAAACGAATGAGACTCAAGCAATCAACCTTGATATTCATTAGTGACTGGCGAGACTGCCGAGAACAACATCTCGATCGACTAAAGCAGTTACAGCAACACAACGATATCCTGGCCATTATGGTCACCGACCCATTAGAACAGTCATTGCCTCAAGATCTTGCAAGCGCAAACTGGGTGGTGGGTGATGGTCGGTTTCAACTTAATCTGGACAGCCAATCTAAGGTAAACCTCGCGAGTGAAAGCCTTGCCCAAAAAGCGGCACTTCAGAAACAGTCCCTTGCTAAATTAATGGCGATGAAAAACCTCCCTTACATCGAATTAGACACGTCAGGCAATCACATATCGCAGCTGCAAAAGCTAGTGGGAGGGCGCTAAATGGCCGTTGAACATACTCCTCCAAGTACTTACATTCTTCGCGAGTTGCACGATGTCGCTATTCCTGACAGTGTGAGTTGGGCTCCTCAAACGATGGGTTGGAAGATCCTCGGCGTTATTTTGTTATTGGTCGCTGTCTATTTGGCTTATCGTTTGGCGCAGAAATGGTGGAACAATCGTTATCGTCAAGAAGCACTTAAAGAACTCATGCTTTTAGATGCAAGAGATAAAAACTCAACCGAACGAACTTTTAAAGTGTTGAAAGTGGTACTGCGCTACCTAGACAACAGCAATGCGAAATTGTTTGGTCAAGCCTATGTGAATCGCTTGAACGCTTATCTGCCAGTTGGCGCTAACACTAATACAAGCAGCAGTGCATTTTTTACTGATGAAGTCTCGGGATTATGGATGCAAAGCCTGATAAACCCTAACGTGCGTTTAACCTTCGAACAACGTTTAGAAGTGATTCAAACCGCGATGATGTGGTTAAAACTTCACAAGCCGAATGTACAAACAAAACCAGATGTACAGGTGACGGTTGAGGAGCAAGACAATGTTTGATGTTTTATCTGCGAACTTTGAATTTGTGCACCCGCTTTGGTTTATGGCGTTACCTCTACCTTTATTGGTCTACTTTGCTGTGCCTGCTTATCGCACCAAGCAAATGGCCATCAAGGTGCCATTCTTCAGCGAGTTGGTTGAAGCGATTGGGGAGGCGCCATCTGAAGGTGCAAGCCAATTAACACCTAGTTGGTGGCAACGAACCACGCTTATTATTACTTGGGGATTAGTGGTGTGTGCGCTAGCGAAACCAACCATTCTTGGTGAGCCACAGGTTCGCGAACAACTAGGTCGTGATGTCATGGTTGTGGTCGATTTATCTGGCTCAATGGCAGAGCAAGACTTTACCTCTAAGCAAGGAGATAAAATCTCTCGCTTAGACGCGACCAAAGAAGTGTTAGCCGACTTTGCAAAAACTAGAAAAGGCGACAGACTCGGTTTGATTCTGTTTGGTGATGCAGCGTTTGTACAAACCCCATTTACGGCAGACCAAGAGGTATGGCTTGAGCTACTCAACCAAACCGATGTTGCGATGGCGGGTCAAAGTACTCATTTAGGTGATGCAATTGGTTTGGCCATTAAGGTGTTTGAACAAAGCGAGAAGCAGAGCGCTGCAGTTCAAGACTCAAGCATCGATACCAACGCGAAAGAGAAAGTCGTGATTGTGTTAACCGACGGTAACGATACGGGAAGTTTTGTTGAGCCGATTGATGCTGCAAAAGTTGCTAAAGCGAAAGACGTTCGTATACACGTTATCGCGATGGGCGATCCGCAAACTGTTGGTGAAGTGGCTTTGGATATGGAAACCATCAAGCGTGTGGCGCAAGAATCCGGCGGCGAAGCCTTTGAAGCACTTAACCGCGACGAACTGACCAAAGCTTACGCTCAGATTGGTGAACTAGAACCTCAGTTGTACGAAAGCACCACTTTTCGCCCTAAACAGGGGCTGCACCATTATCTGATGGCGATTGTCGTTGTGATGTATTTGACTGCCTTTAGTTTTGCGACGATACGCCGAAGATCGTTTTTGGCCTCTAAAATTAAAAAATTGAAAGGAGAGGACGATGCCTGATTCTCTCACTCTGCAACAGTTCTTTACCCAGTTTCATTTCATTCGACCATTGTGGTTGTTGGCCTTTATTCCGATGTTTTCCCTGTTATGGGTTCGTTGGAGAGAAGAGACCAAGCCAACGTGGAGAGACATTCTACCTGCGCACTTACGCGATGCATTGACGATTGGCGAAACCGGCTGGCGTAAGCAGTTACCATTGAAACTATTAGTGGTGATTGTGACTATCGCCATCGTCATCTGCTCGGGTCCAACATGGCAGCGTGAGTCTTCGCCTTTTGGTGAAGACAAAGCGTCGATGTTGGTTGTGCTTGGTAACAGTGAATCCATGCTTGCCAAAGATCTACCGCCAAGTCGTTTGGAGCGTTCTAAGCAGAAAATTCGAGACTTGTTGGCTGCGCGTAAAGGCGGTAATACGGGTTTAGTGGTTTATGCAGGCAGCGCACACGTGGCGATGCCCGTGACGCAGGACAGCAAGGTATTTGAACCGTTTCTTGCGGCTATTACACCTGACATTATGCCGGTTTCAGGTAAATCAGCGGAAGAAGCGTTACCACTGATCAATCAACAACTATCTGGAGAGTTAGGCTCTTCGGTGCTGTTAGTATCAGATGGTGTAAACCCAAGTACCATAAGAGCGTACGAGAGCTTCTTTAACGACAATCCATATCAGTTGCTCATCCTAGCTGCAGGAAACAGTAATGTGGTCAGCGATAACCCTGTCGACTTAGACTCACTGCGTAACTTAGCGAGTAAAACGGGTGGACGAGTGATTGAGGTGACTGTTGATGACTCGGATATTCAACAACTGAACAAAGCGGTTGAGAGGAACATGCAACTTAACGGTGAGTCCTCTATGCCATGGAAAGACATGGGCTATGGTCTACTTATTCCAATGGCAATCATCATGTTGTTGTGGTTCAGAAAAGGGTGGTTAGTGCAGTGGTGTGTGGTTGGCGTTCTGATTACAGGCGGCGTGTATTCTCCTAACACTTTGGCGAAAACAGTCAACTTAACCGCTGAGAAACCGCTCGTGGTGGAGTCTGTCACCGCTTGGGATAAAACAGCCCAATGGTGGTGGGATTTATGGCTAACGCCCGACCAACAAGGGCAGCGTTTATTGAACCAACAAGAATACCTTGAAGCTGCCAAGCACTTTAAAGATCCAATGAGAAAAGGTGTTGCTTATTATTATGCTCGTGATTTTAAGTTAGCACATAGTGCGTTCTTACAAACGAAAACCGATTTTGGTTTGTATAACGCTGCGAGTGCATTAGCTCGTCAACGTGAATACCTTGCCGCACGAGACTTATTGAAAGCGCTGAGTGAAAAGCCAAACCTTTCACTACAACTAAGACCTGACGTTGAGCATAACTTAGCGGTAATTGGCGGTATTGTCGAAGAGGTCAATCGCACCAGCGAGAGCCAATCAGGCACTACAGATGGCCCTGAGGAATCGTTAGAATTAGATGACGATCAGCCACGCACTGGCGATGGTGCAGAAGAAGAAACGGTCGCAGAACTCATGCTTAAGGAAACACTCAACGCTAACGAAATTTTGGGTAGCCAAGAACTGGCAGACAAGTGGTTAAAACGAGTAGAGGCGGATCCCAAGTTATTCTTGAAGTCCAAATTCCAAATTCAACTACGAGAACCTGCGCCTTCGATCGAGCCGTCGTTAAAACAGGAGCAAGCACAATGAGTCGATATGATTTAGCTCTTGAAGTGGTTCAAGCAAAGCCAGGGCGTTCAGAGTCCTTTAAACTAGTGAAGACCTTGCTAATGTCGATGATTCTCTTGATTAGCACTGTTTTCTCTACGCTTGCTTCTGCGATCGATATCTTCGATCTGCAAAAAAGTGGTGACGTTGAGCTTATCGCTTGGGTAGGGGAAAAGCCGAAGTCAGGCGATAGGGTAACGCCGCCTAAAGTTAGCGTTAATGAGCAAGTGATCTTGAATATTGAGGTGGCGACGCCGCGTTGGTTTACGGGTGGAACTCGCATTGGTGGTATTGAAATCCCGAATGTAATTGCTAAACAACGTAACCAACTCGCGACGAATTACACGGAAAGAGTGGGTAGCACAACTTGGTCGCGCCAACGTTGGGAAGTGACGCTCTACCCAATGACCTCTGGCGAGTTTGTGATTCCAACCTTGCCGGTTCGTGTACAAGTCTCTGCTCCTCATGGTTCAAACGTTGGCGGCACGCTTTACACACAACCGATTAAGTTTGAAGCCTCATTACCGTCTGGTTTGTTAAGCGATGAATCGCCTTGGTTTTCTGCGACAAACGTGGATGTTGAGCAGCAATGGCAACGTTCGAGCGAGGACTTAAAAGTGGGTGATGCGGTTACTCGAACTGTGACGATCAAAGCGAAAGACAGTTTGTCGGTGTTACTTCCCAATGTGTTGACCAAGGAATCCACTCAACAATATCAAGCCTACCCGCAACCTAATCGTTTAGATGACACACAAGAACGTGGTGACTACCGTTCTAGCCGAATTGAAGAGACGGTCTATGTGATTCAACAAGGTGGCGAATTTACGTTGCCAGAGTTTTCATTCCAGTGGTGGGATAGCAAAAACCAGCGGCTTGAAAGCGTGGTGATACAAGGCGAAGTGTTTGAAGCAAAACACACACTCCAATCTTTCATCAAGGCTTACATGTCGGTCTTTATCAGCATTGGTTTGGTAATGACGTTATGTGTTGTGCTATTGGTTTCTTTGAAGCGTTATTATAAAAACCGTCCTGCACCAAGTTGGTTGGCGTTACGTCGTTTACTAAAGCAAGGTAATTGGTCTGCATTGAGAACCTTTATTTATCGTCAATTACGCAGTGAAACCACTCAACTCGAACTAAATAAAGCGAGCTCTCAAAAGCGTTGGGTGGAAGACAGCGAAGCGCTTCAACAAGGGCGTGAAGATAAAAAGGTATTTATTCGTTTGTGGAAAGGTCTACGTATCCTACCAAGTGACCAATCTATGTCGCCTGACGGGGTAACTGGCAAGGTGAATTCGCGTTCAATTATTGGTCTCTTGAAAGTTCCTAAAGCCTTGCCAGACTTAAAAGATAGAACTAAGTAGCAAACTTAAGTCATTCGCATCGAACATAATCGGCAGGTTCTCTAATATGGAGAGCCTGCTTCTTTACTATGGAACTGTATGAAAAGTACTGAACTCAATTTAATTCCTATTTTTGTCGCTATTTATGAAGAGCAGAACTTATCTAGAGCTGCTAATCGTATGGACATTAGCCAACCTGCGGTAAGCAAAGCGCTTGCTAGGCTTCGTGATATTTATGACGAGCCATTGTTTCACCGAACAACATCAGGGGTTGAGCCTACTACCTTTGCCATTGATATCTATCCGGCAATGGCGGCTGCGCTAAAGAATTTCACTTCTACATTGTCGGCTTCAAGAGATTTTGACCCTAAAACATCAAATCGTATTTTCTCTATTGCTTGTGTCTCCCCGGCAAGTTACGAAATGATGCCAAAAGTAATGCAACTTATTAGTCAAGTCGCTCCTAACATAGCTCTGGAAGTTCACCCTTTATTTACCGAAGATTACGAATCGGATCTTAGGCTACAAAGACATGATGTGATCATTGATATGACTCCAAAGGAAAGAACGACACTTAAACACGAAGTGATCTCACATGAAGAGCTGGTTGTCGTGTGTAGAGCCGATCATCCCACAGTTGGTGACACTATCGATATGGAGCAATTTTTGGCTCATGAACATGTAGTGGTTTCTCGCTGGCACGCTCGTAAGAGTTTGTTGAGCTCTGAGCATTTCAGGGACTTAGAAAAGCGCAAAATCGTTTATCGAGCTGCGGGTGTCGTTGAAATGTTTCCGGTCATCGAAGGTTCTGATTGTCTTGGCATGCTTCCTATGTCGTCAGTGCGATGTTTTTCTGAAAAGTACAATGTAAAAACACTGCCTTTGCCTTTCGAGTTAGAAAATCTAGATATGTGCATGATCTGGCATCCGAGTCGAACTAATGAACCGAGTCATAAATGGTTGAGATCCAAGATCAAAGCGGCCGCAAAAGAGTTATCAAGTTGAAATCATAAGGAGCATCGCCATGCAAAGCGTTCGTGCGATTTTTAACGGAAAGAAAGCCAATACTCCAGAACTAAGGCAAGCGGTTTTTGCTACAAGGGAGCGGGATATCGACCTGCAAGTTAGAGTTACGTGGGAGTCATCAGATATGTTTCGCTTGGTGAGCGAAGCGATATGCGATGGTGTAAAACGACTGATTGTGGCTGGTGGCGATGGAACGGTGAATGAAGCCGTTAATGCGCTCAACCAATTTCGTGCCAGTGAAAGGCCACAGCTTGCGATCATTCCAATGGGAACTGCGAACGACTTTGCTACCGCAGCAGGTATTCCGAGCGATATTACCGGTGCTTTTACGCTCGCGTTAGAAGGGAATGCGCTTGCGGTAGACAGCGTTCGTGCGAATGATCGTTATTTCATGAACGTTGCTGCGGCTGGCTTTGGCGCGGAAGTGACAGCTGAAACGCCCGTTGAACTTAAGGACTTTCTTGGTGGTGGTGCGTACACGTTGACAGGTATGGTTAAGGCGTTAGGTTTTAAACCTTATAGTGGCACACTGACTATAGATAAAGGCAGTTTTACTGGTGAGATCTTGGTCGGTGCTTTTTGTAATGGCCGCTTGGCAGGTGGTGGACAAGAGCTCGCACCTAATGCATTAATTGACGATGGCTTGATGGATCTTACTTTAGTCAAAGCCTTCGTTGCTTCTGACTTGCCAAAAGTTATCGAAGAGCTTAAACATCCTGCCGACGACGGAAAATACATTGTTCGCACTCAAGCTCGTTGGCTAGAGGTAGATTTCCCTCAGACACTGCCGATTAATCTTGATGGTGAACCTTATCGTTCTAACCAAATCCGCTTTGAGGTTATGCCATCAAGCATCAGCTTGGTGCTGCCCGAAGGCAGCGCTTGTTTAGTCAAAAATCAGTGAAGGAACTTAACAAACTGAAGCGGTTTAATTTAAGTTATTTGATTTAAGTTACTCAATTTTAAGTAATAGGCATTAAGCCTCTTTTGGACTTCGTTCTGAGTTAAGCAAGAAGTAAGACACCCAATCATCAATAGGCAGAGGTCGCGCAAAGAAATAGCCTTGAGCGTATTTACAACCGATCTGGCGCAGAGTCGTTACATGATTCTGGGTTTCAAGGCCTTCTGCAATCACTGAGAAATCGAGTATTTGCGCGAGCTTGAGTACCGCGCACGTGATCTCGTAATCTACTTTTGACGAGTTGATATCTTCAATAAAGCTTCGATCTAATTTTACGCAATCGGCGGACAGATTCTTCAACACCGACAGGGAAGAATAACCCGTTCCAAAATCATCGATAGCGATCTTGTAACCCTTAGAATGAAGTACCTCTATAGTCCTTGAACAAGTCTCGAAGTCTCGCATCATATCCCTTTCAGTTATCTCCAGTAGCAGTTGATGAGGCTGACAATCCGTTTCGTCGAGTATCACTTGTAACTGGTCTGCGAGGTCTGTCATATAGAACATTCTCGCTGAAAAGTTGATGGAAAAAATCACACCCTCTAGGTCCATGCCCTCACGTTGCCATTCGGTAATTAGATTCGCTACTTTCTTGAACACCCATTTATCGATATCGATAATGAGGTCACTTTTCTCGGCAACCTCAAGAAAATCAACGGGCGGTAACAAGCCTAATTTAGGATGACGCCAACGAATGAGAGCTTCGGCACCAATGATGCCTTGTGAATCCAAGTCGACTTTGGGTTGGAAAAAGACTTCAAGCTCGTCATTTGCAATGGCTTGATGAAGCCCCATGTTGGTTTCGATCAAGTCATTTACCTCGTGAGTCATTTCGTCCGCGTAGACCCTATATTGATCTCGGCCGTTACGTTTTGCGTGATACATTGCGGTGTCCGCATTTCTAATTAGGGTTTCACGATTTAAACCATGAGTAGGGTACTCACACACCCCAATACTCGCAGATACAAAGATAGAGTTCTCTTCGATGTAATAAGGTTTTCGTAGTGCTTGGTTCAAGCGCTCTGCAAAGGGTTCACCTTCGTCTAATCCAATATTCGAATACACAACCAAGAATTCATCCCCACCCATTCGCGCAACAAAGCCTTTATCGCCTACTAAGTTGTTGAGGATGTTACCGGCATTCACTAATAAGTTGTCCCCTGGAGCATGGCCTAAGGAATCATTAATGGTCTTAAACTCGTCAATATCGAGATAGAACAACAAGAAAGAGGTGTTGTTCTCATAGGATTTTCTGATCTCTTCATCTAACTGTTTTGTTGCCAATAGTCGATTCGCCAAACTGGTCAGCGGATCGTGGTGCGCGAGGAAGTCGAAGTTCTTCTTCTCTTCCGTTAGGTCTAGATACGCTTCAGATAACCTTGAAGCCATATCGTTATAGGCTTTTTCTAAGTGAGACCATTCATCACTTCTGCCCAAGTTAATTGGATTTTTGAGGCTTCCAGATTCTAGTCGATCGAAGCCATGTCTCAGTGCATTGAGTGGTTTTCGAATGTGGTGTCGAACAACGTGGTGAACCAGCAACATCGACAATACAACAGCCGAAAAGCTGATAATAATGGCGTTCATTCTTGATAAACCGATCTCTTTTTCAAGCTGGTCGGTTAATTCTAAAGCTTGGCTTTGTACGCGCGACTCGGTTTTTTCTACCATCTCCAATAGGTCACTTTGAGCAACTAACAGCGAAGCCATCACCAACCACCGTTGTTCCAAATTAGCTCGAATTCGTTTTAAGGCGGCGTTATATCGTTTAACCGTGCGGCTGATTCTTTTTTTCTCAGCAATGACCGCAGAGGTTTCGATATCGACGTTTTCTAGGTGAAGTAAGAATATATCCAGCTCTTTTTCTATTTCGATTAATTGCACCTTTTCAGTCTCTGGAGTAATACGGCTATGAATGTCGCCAACCATTTTTCCTGAAGTAAGAAAAGATTCTCTTAACATGCTTATTAGATCTAATTCATTGTTGTAATTAATGAAACCAGGTTTTTCTAAGTGCTTGAGTTTACTATCAGCAATAGCAAATTCGAGCTGATCAAGTTGATTTGCCAGCGTGGCGTCAATTTTTTTTGTCTGTTTTAGAATCCGATTTAATGCAAGTGAGCTACCTAAAAACCGGTGGAAGTTGCTAATGAAGGCGTCGATCTTTTGTGAGAAGCCTTCGTTAGTTGATAAGTCTCTGAGTCGTTGAAGCTGGAAGTCCACATTAAATGCTTCTTCCGACAATGTGGTTTCACTGAATAAAAAAGTCTGTTCAAGCAGCTTAACTCGGGAGGTGAGCGTAAATACGCGTCGGCTGATTTCAGAATTAACGATCAAGTCCGATACATGTGCAGAAGTTTCGTTTTTAAGTGTCGACTCGACGTAGTACAGAGATCGGATCACCATGATGACAGCAAAGCTAACAATCAAAAGCGAAAGCAGGTTCGAAATAATGAGTCGTTGGGTGATGTTTATCTGAGGTAATTTCATTGTGGCTTCCAAATTTTCAGATACGCTTCACGGTAGCCATTTTTAGGGTCGTAGATGCCTTTGTCTGACTCGCTGATGAGTTCTTCAACATTGTCAGGCGTGACAAGATGTACAGGGGCAGAGTAGCCACTTGGCGGCATCTGATTAAATGCTCGGTTGAGCTCGTCGACAATTTGCCAGCCTTGTAGATATAAGGGTTCAGGTACTGTAGCCAGTTGAAACTGACCGCGATTGATTCTTTTATACGCGGCTTTGCTGCCGTCACCCGCTGAAATGTTTTGTGGTATTAGTTTGTATTCCTCGAGGTGTGACTCTAAAGAAGGGATAGCATAATCAATGTACAAGTCGTTGATTGCCAGAATATGAGTGACTTTCTCGCTGTATTTCTCATCAAGGTTCTTCAATGTGGCAGGCATCTGCTCGGCAATTTTGTCGAGCGGTAAATAGTTCAGCTCAAGTACATCACAAGTACCGCAGCGCTTGATGGTATTGACCATTGCGTTGGCTTTGATCATCGCGATTTCATAGTTAGGATCGGTAAATACAACGGTTTTTACTCGTCCGTTTGAGTTTACAATGGCAAGTAGCGCAGCCACTTCGGCAACGTCGAGAGGGTCGGTGGTTATATTGGTGTATAAACCAATCTCTGGATTACCGCCGACCAGCTCAGTGGCATGCCATCCAATGACGACAATTCCGAGATCCTCCGCTTGTTTCAAAATGGTTTTGTGTCGGACAGCATCAATGCCGCCCAGAACAATGGCATCGGGTTCAAAGCCAATCGCTTTCCTGATAGCAGCGCCTTGGCGCACTTCTGAACCTAACCCATCAATGAATCTAAGGTGCCAATTGATGTTGGAAATGGCTTCAGACAGGCCTTTCCCAACGCCGTAAACGCCACCATTGCGTAAATCAGACGCGACAAAAATAACGTTCTTTTCATGACGAACAGTAGGGCCTTGTGTGGGGCCATCCCACGTTCGTTGGTTGGAAACCGCAAGCATCACTTTTTCTTCAGCATATTTGAAGAAATCATCTTCCTGATTACCTGCAAAACTCGGGGAGGAGCAGGCGGTAGCAAGCAATAAACTCGCAAAACTTAACTTCTTATTCATAGTCTCTATAAAAGGCTTTAATTCATTATCATTCTATATTTATAATAATGTTAATAAACATTCAAACATTTGGTAACAGTTATGTTGCATCGAATCTATAAAAACGTCTTGCCAGCCCTTGTTACAGCTTGTTTTTATTCCCCTTTGCATGTGAATGCAGATGACTTAAAGACAGCCTTAGATGTAAAAAAATTGGATAAATTTCAAGAGACTGTCAGCGGAGAACCCGTATCTTTGACCTCGATGACAATTGAAAAACCAGTTAAGATCGCATTAATTTACCCAAGTGCAGATATTTCTGACTTTTGGATACGTAATTACATCGCATTGAAAGAGCGTCTCATTGATCTAGAGCTGCCGTTTGAGATAGAGGAGTTTACTTCAAGACAGATCGAACACTCGTTACAGACACAACATACAGAACATGTCCTGAATTCTGAGACGCCTTATGATTTCGTCATTTTTGGACCGTCTGAATTGGACATTCAAGCAGGTAATATTCAGAAACTGTCAGCGTCTAAAGACTTCAAAACTTTTATCTGGGCGTTTCACACGCCAAACGAACAATGGGTACATCAACCAGACAGTTGGTTCGATTTTTCCAGTTCGATGGGCGCGGATGTTTTGTGTGCCCATGTGTTGAAAGAGCTCGGCAACGAAGTGGAGTTTTCAGCGAACCGTGGGATTCCGGGAATAACAGATACTCAACGCTCGCAAGGTTTCATTGACTGCGTAGAAGAGAAAGGTGATTGGTTGACGGTGTATGAGCACTTTGGACAATACCAGAAGATAGGCGGTGCCGATGGGATTCGTTTAGTGCTCGGTAACTTTCCTGAGGTGACCATGGTTCACAATGCTAATACTGCAATGACCATGGGGGCGGTCGATGCATTGAACAATGCCGACATGTTGTCTGAAGTCTATGTGACGGGGTGGGGTGGTACTGCGAAAGAGATTGAAAAGATTCGTACTGATGAATTAGATGCAACTCCAATGCGAATGAGTGATGATCTTGGCGTGGCAACTGCCGAGGCAATCAAGTTTCACTTGGAAGAGCGTGAAGCAGAAGTCCCTCTGGTCTATTTAGGCCGTATCACAGTTGTGCACAACAAGATGAATGATGACCAATTGGATCAGCTAACCAGAGAAGCGTTTCGCTACTCGGGTAAGAATTAAGCATGCTTTAATCTATCTAGCATTACACAAAAGAGCCGCTTATTCAGTTTAATCAGAATAAGCGGCTCTTTTTATGGTTGAGACTCTATGAGCACGTTTGGTTCACAACCTGAGTAGCTGTGATTAGTCAGTAATCTCTTCTAACACCTCTCCAATTGATCCACTTGGTTGGGTGATGCCCAGTTTATTCGAAAGTGTTGGCGCAATGTCGTATGGTGTGATTGCTCGCGAGACCTTTTGAGCTTCAACGTTATAGCCTGCGAAGATAACCGGCACATGTGTGTCGTACTTCCACGGAGAGCCATGTGTAGAGGCGATTTGAAGGCCTTCCATGTCGTTAATGTAACTACGTGGTGCAAATACCACATACACGTCACCAGAACGAGCAGGGTGATAGTTGTTTTTGATTAGTTGCATCACATGAGTATCCGGCACTCGGTTCGCTGCAATATCGCTGCTCGATACGGCAAACGCTACACCTTTCACTTTCGCTATTTCATCGGCGATCGCTTCCTGCACTTTAGCCAGGTCAAGTTTCTTCTCTGCGATTAAGTCGTGATTCAGATAGATATAAGGCTGTGCATACAAGCGAATTGCGTCTTTGGATAAACCAAATTGATCCTTCAATCTTTTCTCTACGCCACTCGATAGTAGTGTGTCTTTATTGAAGTATTGAGCTTGATTGAAGCCAAGCGTATTTGCCGCAGGTGAAGATTCAGGTACACCATGATCGGCAGACAACACAATTAATGTATTTTTGAGCCCGACTTGGTTATCAACGGTTTTAAGAAGCTTGGCGAGCGTCTTATCGAGTCGAATTAGGTTGTCTTCTGTCTCTAGGCTTTCAGGGCCGTATAAGTGCACCACATAGTCGTTCGATGAGAAGCTTACTGACAGATAATCAGTCACGTCGCCTTGGCCTAGCTTCTCTTGCATCAACAGTGTGCTTGCAAAGTTTTCTGTGATTTCATCACCAGCCGGGCTAACGGTTAGCGTGGTGCTGTAGTACTTGTAACTTGCAGGGCCGTATGGGTGAGGGAAGGTGCGTTGGAAATCACCGAGTTTCACTTTATGTTCGGTATCGTGCTCTTGCAACGTGTATTTATCACGTGGTAATGAAAGCTCCCACTTCTGTTTCGAGTAGTTTGCAGCAATCGCTTTCTCGTTCCAGCGTGATACCCAGTTTGGATACTCGTCGTAGTAATAGTTGCTGGTGACAAACTCCGATTGTGCTTTGGAGAACCAGAATGCTTTACCACTGTGTCCTGCGAGTGAGATTGCGCCGCGGTCTTTCACAGACACACCGAACACTTTTGATTTACCACTATTGGAAATCGTTAGCTCGTCACCAAACGTGGTAGAGAGTATTGGCTCAGGAGAACGGCCATCGCCTTGTGCTGTCTTCTGCGTTGGGTCGATCTCGGTTGCTTTGTCGACACCCGCACCAGAGGTGAGCATTTTGTACTTACCGTCTTCTACGTTATACACCAAACGCTCTTCGCTACGATCATACCAAACGTTACCTACCATACCGTGTACGCTTGGTGGAGCACCTGTTGCAAGCGAAACATGACCCACAATGGTTTCTGTGTTGCCGTGTTGGTAGTTTGCATTGGTGTAGTAAGTGCCGTCTTCCATTAAATAGCGAAAACCACCTTCACCGAAGTTATGCTTATATCGTTCGATAAGGTCTGCGCGCAGGCCATCAACCGTAATTTGAAGGACTAGATTTGGTTTTTCCGAAGCCGATGCAGGGAATGAACAGAGTAACGCGAGTGTAAGTCCGGAAAGCTTGGTGTATTGCATAGAGTTTCCTTATTCAGTATTGCCGTAGCGATGTAGCGTTTGGATGGTGCAAATCATGTTTTTGGAGTGATGAATTGAAGATCACAGAACCGTAACCTTCGGCATCTTTAGTGGGCTTATTCTCACAACAAACTAACTTGTTGTGAGAATGAACCAGCGTCCTCGACTAGTTTGTATTCTTTACTAGGCGCAGCCCCATGTCTGACATAGTGATCGATTGACTCGCGAAGTCACGACGGTAACTTTCAGATTCATTTTCATCATAAGCAAAACTGCCACCGCGAACCGATTTATGTGATAAACCGACGTCACTGTGTTTTGCATTGTTAGGGTTGTCTGTTGGACCGAATCTGTAGAAGGTGTCATCGAAGGCATCAATAACAAACTCCCCAACGTTTCCGGTCATGTCATATAAGCCTAGTTCATTTGGCTTCTTTAGCCCGACTGGATGCGCGCTATTTTTAGAATTTGCTGAGTACCACGCAACATCATCTAAGTTATTGGATCCACTGTAAGTATAACCTTTACTTTTGTTACCACCTTTCGCTGCAAATTCCCATTCAGCTTCAGTAGGCAGTCGGTATTCTTCGCCTGTTAGTTCATTCAACTGTTCAACGAAATAGTTCGCCTGTTGCCAACTTAAGTTGTTGACCGGAACTTGTGGGTTTTGGAAATAACTGAGAGATGAACCCATCACCGATTCGAACAATTCTTGAGTCACCTCAAACTTCGCAATGTAGAAACTATCTACAGTTATATCTCGCGCAGGTCGTTCTGCTTTGGTCGCTTCAGGATCGTTCGAACCCATAGTGAATGTACCGCCTTCAACCAACACCATTTCTTGATCAATTTGTTGGGCGATAGGGTGTGTAGGCACGCTCGCACAGCCGCTTAGGAAAATAGTCATGGTGACGCTGCTGATCGCCGCTAATTGTTTGTAATTGAAAAATTTCATCACGTGCCTCGAATGTTCGAAATAGAGGGCAATTTTAACGTTTAAGGTCATTCCTATTGGTTATAAAGGGTATAACATGCCGCTGACTCAAATAGGCATTATGATGGCTACAGACACTAAGATAGGTAGATAAATCATGCACATTACTCAAGGTCCACAATACAATGGTAAAGCGTCTAAACGCTTGCATGTTATGGCTAAGCCAATTGGTGCAGCATGCAACATTGATTGTAAATATTGTTATTACCTAAGTAAGCAAGATTTGCTGGAGTACAAGAAAGGCAGTTCTCCAAGAATGGATGATGAGACGTTAGAAACCTACATCCGACAATACATCGAAGGTCAAAATACACCTGAAATTATCTTCTCATGGCAGGGTGGCGAGCCTACTATGCTGGGTTTAGCGTACTTTGAAAGAGTGGTTGAGTTACAGAAAAAATACCAACCTAAAGGTGTGCTGATTTCAAACGATCTACAAACTAACGGCACACTATTGAATGACGACTGGGGTCGATTCTTAGCAAAGAACAATTTCCTGATCGGCTTGAGTATCGATGGTCCTGAAATGCTGCACAATGCGTATCGTGTCAACAGGGCAGGCCGTGGCACATTCAAACAAGTGATGGCGGCGGTTGAATTACTGCACAAACATCAAGTGAAATTCGCAACGCTTACCTGTGTGAATAATCTCACCAGTCAAAATGCACTAGAAGTGTATCGCTTCCTACGAGATGTGGTGAAGTCACCACAAATGCAGTTTATTCCTATCGTAGAGCAAAAAACCTTCAGAACGGTTGCACCGCAAACATCCCAAGTGAGCGAACAATTAAAACAAGGCGACAAGCGTCTGATCCCTGGCCACAAAGATTCGATCATGGAATCGTGGTGCGTGTCTGATTTGGCATGGGGTAACTTCCTAATTTCTGTGTTTGACGAGTGGACGAAGAACGATATAGGTAAAGTGTTCGTTCAGTATTTTGAAGCCAGCCTAGAAACATGGATTGGCCGTCCAAATCCTCTTTGTACCTTGAATGAAATATGCGGGAAAGGCCTCGCGATGGAGCCTAACGGCGACGTGTTTTCATGTGACCACTATGTATACCCTGAATACAAAATCGGCAACATCCATCACGAGAAGCTTGATGACTTGGCATACAGCGCACCACAGCAAAAGTTTGGCTTTGCTAAATCACGCACAATGACCAGTCAGTGTCAGCAATGTGACTACAAGTTTGCTTGTCATGGCGAATGTCCCAAAAATCGCTTTATCAAAACTAGCGCTGGTGAGCCGGGCTTGAACTACTTATGTGCGGGTTGGCACAAGTTCTTTGCTCATGTTGATCAGTCGATGGCTTATATCGCTCGTGCGATGGGGCATCCAGTCGCTCATGGCAAATTCAGCGACTCAGTATTGATGGCGCATCGAGCAAAACAGGTGCAACAATCTACATTCGAGACGAAGTTTTAACTTGTTTCTTGGGTCAACAGCTCCAAGACAAATTTAACCAGATACGAGTCTAAGGACAGGCTAAGTTCTCCAGTTTAAGGTAATACTATGATGAAGAAGAGTTTAGCGACGGCTGTTGCTTTATTGGTTTCAACGTCCGCATTGTTTTCAACGTCCGCATTGATATCAACGTCTGCGATGGCAGCGAATAGCGTTCAACAAACGGTTGATGCACCGGCACAAAATATCAATCAAGTGCTCGAAATGACGGACACACAAACCCGTATTCAACAGTTGTCTTACATGGCACAAGATCAGAACCAATCTATAGAAAATCGTACTGGTGCACTGCAAGAGCTTGCTTCATACCCAAGCCAGAATGCGCTGGTGGCGGTGGCAAGAGGTTTGAAAGATCAAAACCCTGAAGTTCGTGAGGCTTCGATTATTGGTTCTTCACCTTATCAACTTGAGCATCGTTGGTCGTTAGTTTCGCCTTTGCTGAGCGATACAGATTCTATGGTTCGTCACTCAGCAACATCGAACTTAGTACGTGATTACAATACGTTAGATAAAGAACAGAAAGCACAAATTGAACAACCTGTCGCTGAGTTAATCACATTCTTGGCATCACAAGAATCTGAAAAGTTTCAATTGTTGTTCGCTGATGTGCTCCGTTGGCACAATGAATGGGATAAAGCGGAAACGATTTATCTTGAGTTGATTAATACTCACCAGAAAGACCCTCAAGTTTGGCTGAGTTACGCGGATAATTTCAGAGCTCAGAATAAAGATCAACAAGCGGTCGAGGTGTTGGATCGTGGTTTGAAGAACGTGCCGGACAATGCAGCGATGCACTATTCCAAATCATTAACTCTGGTTCGCCTTGAAGATAAAACAGCAGCAGCAAAAGAGATTGAAGTCGCAGCAGAACTTGCAAAAGACAATAGCTACTATTGGTACTTAAATGGAGTGTTGCAAGAAGAGTTGGATATCGACAAGTCGACTAAATCGTTCGAGAAAGCGTATTTGATCTCTGGTTCTCCGGAGCAGTTATACGCGGTATGTGATATCTACGTGCGCTACGGCAACGAAAAGGCCGATGATTGCTTAAGTGAGCTAGGTAAAGTGGCTCCTGATTATGTTATTGAGCAGTTGAAAGAGAAAAGAGTGGCTTCCAACTCATAATATTGAATGAGTGAATAGAGAAGCAGTTAATGAAAAGCCAGTCGAAAATATTCGACTGGCTTTTTGTATCCTAATTACTTAATTACTTAATTACTTAACTGCTTAACTGCTTAACTGCTTAACTGCTTAAATACCTCATTACCTCATTACCTCATTACCGCGAGTGATTATCGATTTGAATTCGAGTTAGAAAACAAAACTCAACATGATGGTGTAAAGCATCGCATCTGTATCACCTTTAGGAGTGTTTATAAAGGCACCGTTCGACTTCCGAGTTTCAAAGAATTGTAACTCACCATTGATAGATACATTTGGTAGCAAATCGTAATCGACACCAATTAAGTAGCTATTGCCTTCTAAGTGTTCATTGGCGTTAAATTGTGCTCCGTATACCACGTAAGGTGTGAATGATCTTAAGTGGTAACCTAGACTGGCGTACAGGGATGAAGAAATATCATTGATTTGACCTTCGCTCGAAAATACGGCTTGGCCAAATTCATATTCAGCGCCTAGCGACCAAAGTTGGAGGTGTTGATTTTCTTCTGTAGGACGGGTACCAACGTTTTTAATTGTTGCCGTTTGATCGAAATTTGCATCAAGGAAAGATAGGTTCCAACGATAATTGTCACCGCTGAATTGGAGGTTAGCACCAAACATTCGATTCGTTTCGAATTCCAGCTCGGTTGTTGAATCGAAGTCGACTTCGTTCTTATCTTTGATTCCGACAAAGGGAGAGAGTTGTAGGGTAGATTCATCGCTTACATCATGAGTCCAACTGACTTTGACACCATTAAAAGCGGTGATACCCAGAATGCTATTATACACCTCTGTCGGTGGTCTTGCTGTCATATAAGCTTGGCCGACATAGTAGTATTCAGAAGCAAGGAACAGTGGGAGCCTCAATCGACCGATACTGACGTCAAAGTCATTAAATTCATAGCCAAGATAAGCCCATTCTAACTGTGGGTCACTCCATTCTAATTGCGGTGCTTTAACAACTTGTACTGATGCTTTAAGTGAGTTGTAGAAGTAATCTAACTGAACACCAAACGTTGTATCACAATCGTAACAATTTTCATCGGTAAAACCACGGTTAATAATTAAAGGGTTGTCGTTATCTGATGTTGCCCACGAAGTAGAACCAAATCCGCTTAACGAAAAATTATCGGTAAGTTCAATAATAGCGAAAGCCGGAGAGGCAAATGAGGCACATAGCACTGACGTAATTATTCTATTCATATTATTTCTCCGAACTTATAACGTATAGAACATTGGCATTTTTTGGAACCGAAGAGAGTGGGGAGTAACCAATACGGTTTGGTTTGTCGTCTAGCCAGTCAACCAAGGTTGCGGTGGACGCCGATTCAAGCTCTCTTGGATAACGAGCCTTACCTGAGAAGGATAAGCTCGCCCAGTGTGCATTCATTTGAGCGGCGTTCTTCCCAAGTAAAAGCTGATAAAATATCTCTCTTTCGGCGCTATTTTCAGGCCAATCAGACAGTTCGATACGCTTGCCGTTAAGGCGCTTGGTTTTCCCTCTGTAGAGCTTTCTTGCTTTGTTGATTGATAACGCTTCAAATCCAGAATCTAAAGAGAATATGGCGTAATCTTCTGCAGCGTGAGCGGGGCTGAGAATAAGCAAGTTTCCTAATAGCCCTACCACGACTGACATTACGACTCTGCGTGGAAGTGTTTTTATTGTTTTCATCCAATCCATGGGTTTCTCCTAACAAGTCGCACTTTCTATTTGATGGAATAGCTTTTCTTTCCTTACGGGCTTCGCTACGTATCCATCCATGCCTGAATCAAAGCACTTTTGAATATCATCATCGATAACACTGGCAGTTAACGCGATAATGGGAGTCTTGCTTAAGCCTAGGTTTTTCTCATGTTCGCGAATCTCCTTAGTTGCGGTGAAACCATCCATCACCGGCATCATGCAATCCATTAAAATAATGTCGAAGCTACTGTCGTTCTGATACATATCAACGGCTATTTGCCCGTTGTCTGCAATTTCAAAGGCATAGCCGGCCTTTGTTAGCATGACTGAAGCAACCTTTTGGTTCACGCGATTATCTTCTACCAAGAGGATCCTCTCAGATTTTTTTGGTATCACGTTCAATTCTGCTTGTTCTGGCAGTGTTTTCTTGACTGCTTTTGCGCTATGAATAGGGGTGACCGTTGTGGCGTTTGACGCTGAAGGTGTGTTATGTGTGACTGGTAATGGCATAGCTTCTACCGCCGCGAGAACTTTCTCTTTCAACATCTCGAATTTGAATGGTTTTGGCACGTAGTCGTCCATGCCTACATCGAAACATTTTTGTATATCGTCATCAATCACACTCGCTGTTAGGGCGATGATAGGGATACGGCGCGTGGCATTAGTCTCTTTTTCAACACGGCGAATATTACCTGTTGCTTCAAAACCGTCCATAACGGGCATCATACAATCCATCAGTATCACGGCGTAATTAGGGTTGGCAGTAAACATGTCCACGGCTTCTTGGCCGTTATTCGCAAACTCGAACTCGAAGCCACTTTTTCCTACGTGAAGTCCTGCAATCTTCTGGTTGATCTTGTTGTCTTCGACGATAAGGATTTTGTGTTGAATCGTAAGAGCTTGTTGGTTGGCTTCTGATAGTTCAGCTAGGCCTTGTGTGTCACAAAGTTCTATGGCTTTTATTAAGCGCAAGCCGAGTAGGGGTTGTGATACCTGAGCCGTAATACAGTTGCCAATATCCGCAGGGTCACTTAAGAATGAACGAATCAGACAAATAGTCGCGCCATTTTGATGGAGCTTATTTAGGCTGTCTGAATAATCACTGGCTTGGAATGAATCATCTTCAGCAAAAATGACCGTGATTGGTTTATTTTGCTGTTTTGCAGAGATTTGCTCATTGATGGTGTCTGTGCTGTTGGTTTGTTGAGTGACCTTTAAACCATAAAGGTTAAGGTCTCTTTCTATGCGCTCAGAGAGCATGTTCTCATTACCCAAAATATAGATATTCGCTGATGCAGTGCTTGGTTTAGGAAGTATCAAATCCACGGGAAGTGCCAGATCGAAGTAGAAACAGCTGCCCTCACCTTTGACTGAGTGGAGTTGGATCTGACCACCCATGAGCTCGACAAGCTGAGTACTAATCGCAAGGCCAAGACCAGTACCACCGAATTGTCTGGTAGTGGAATCATCTTCTTGAGCGAAGGGTTCGAATATCTGCTTTTGTTGCTGTTTATCGATACCAATACCCGTGTCGCGCACCGCAAATCGAATGGTGACATTGTCGCTAGACTGTTCGAGTGTCTTAATTGATAGTGTTACACCACCTTCGGCTGTGAACTTCACCGCATTCGACATAAAGTTCATCAAGATCTGTCTTAATCGGTGGTCATCGATCATCACGCGTGCAGGTGTGTCGGGGCTGATGTCTACATTAACTGATATTTTTTGCTCTTTAGCTTTTGGCGCGACAATAGATGCGATGTCGTAAATTGATTCTCTAATCGATGCCGAATGCGGGCTGATTAATAGCATGCCAGATTCAATCTTAGAGAAGTCTAAGATGTCGTTGATCAAGCTTAGTAGTAGTTGAGATGAGGTCTCGATTGTATCTACATAATCACGTTGTGTTGGTGTAAGTGGAGTATCAGAGAGGATCTCTGAGATACCGATAACCCCGTTTAATGGAGTGCGAATCTCATGTGACATGTTAGCCAAGAAGCTACTTTTCGCTTTGCTAGCTTGTATTGCGTGGTCTTTGGCTTTTTCTGCGTCTTCTACGGCTAAGGTTAACTTCTCTTTTGCGTGTTCTCGTTCGATCGTGAGTCGCTCTACTTGTTGAGCAAATAGGCTGAGTTCATCTTTGCCCTGAATCAATTTGTCCAAAGAAGGGCGGGTTTCATCGTTTTCGCTTTTTAAGAAAGCCAACACCAAATTCAGGTTGTTGGTGACTTGTCTTGCCAAGCTTAGGGTTAATCCCATCACAATGGTCGCGAGCAAAGCAACGATAGAGATAAACAGTGTTCGTTGGATCTGAGCTTCATAGATGGCTTGCTCAACTTCTTGTTGGAACTCTTGCTTGATAACATTGCCTAGGCTTTGCAATAAGCTGAGTCGAGCGCTCATCGCCTCTAATCCGACAGAAATCTCTTGTGGCGTCAGTTGGCTGATTGCGTTTAGGTCGAGTAGTGCGCTGCGGATCTCTTGGCTTTGAGCAAACACATCGTTTCTAAATACTTCAACCATCAGTGACACTTGATGTTCGTTGGCATTCAATGAAACAAAGCGTTCTAAGAACAATTGCTGTCTTTCACTTAAGGTTTCAATCTGTTCAGCAAGTTCTGGGTCGTACTCTTGGCTGCTTTGGAATATCTCAATCAGAGAGGTGCCCAGCTTAAACTCTTCGTTTGACCAAAACATCAGCCATTCAAGCTGTTGTAACGCGGTGAGGTGTTGTTGAATCTCACGTTTGGTGTTTTCGAAAGGGACTTTTTCTATCTCAAGGAGCAACTGTTTGTACAAATCACTCTGCCACTCAAGTGCATCCAATTTATCGTAATCATCAGTCGCTTCCATCGTTGAAAGGCTTGCTTCGCTGAAGTCAGCAACCAGCTGATTCATTTCATCAGAAGTGTCTAAAAAAACAGCTGGAGAAAGCGTTTTTAGTTTTGCCTTTACTTGGCTGCTTTGTGTTGCGAATTCTTCAGAGCTAGAAGCTAGAGTGCTCCGATATAAGACGGAAATATCTTGAAGATACGCAGATAACTGATTGGTTCGTTCAAAATCGGTTAACTGAGTCGTTAAGATATACGCTTGTCTGCCTGCTAGAAAGAGCAGTAGTGAAATGGGAAGTAGAACTAAGCCAAAGAGTTTATGTTTGACTGAAAGGTTATTCCAGACCGTAATCGCCATATAAGGATCCATCCAACTGTTTTTATATAAAAACAGTAGAATAAAAATGCGGATATGGAAACCTTGAAATGGTAAATTTAATGGAAGTGTGGGAGGGGTATAAGTTCTTGTGATTCCAGAGCTTATTTTGAAATTCCCTCTCTTACTAGCAACTTATAGCGTTTGGCAGTCGGTTTGATTTTTATGTTTATTGATGAATAACTTGAAAAGTGTGTTAATGAGGGCGTTTTTTATCGAAATTTTGTTCAAACAGAAGTTGCTCTAACACCGTTTTTGCAGAGGGTTCTAATGCCCAAACCCCTAACATTCTGTTTAGCGCGGCGCGGTACACTCTGTTTTTGAGTAGGAAAGCGAGCGTGCTCGTATCGTTGCTCAATACATGTGTTTGTACGACGGTTAGCTCAGCTTTGTTCTCGATATCGATTTTGTTAAGATTGAAAGCAGGTAGAAAGGCGGACTCATACCAAACTTCAACGATCTCTCGGAGTTCAATCTCTTCTTCAGGCACATCGCAGCCCTGAAGTTGATGGTTTTCAGGGATTGCGGATAAGTAAGCGATATCAAGCTTGTCTGCAACGAATGTGTACATTAGCTTCCTTGTTACATGTGATTTGAGAACGAATCATCTCTCTCACTTATGGTTTTGTCAATTACATCCATTTATCTAACGAGTAATCTGTGAGTAAGCATCGACGTGTTTAACTCAAACTGTTTAAGTATTTGTCTGTTAAGCCAAAATATTTCAAGTTTCCATCAGGTTCTAGAACCAAACTCATATTGGAAGTCGCAATCAAACCGGGATCATTGGTCGAAAAAATGACTGTTTTATTCAGCAACTTATCGCTGAACAGACGGTTAAAATATTGCGCGTTTTCATTTTCAGCCCCGTTGAACGGTTCATCAATGATTATCAGAGATTGTTCACAGTTACCTAAACCAAGTGCCAAACGCAGCTTTTGCTGAATGCCATTTGGAAGGCCTTTGCATTTGTCGACACTCAATTGAGTCGCCAAGCCTTCTGGTAGCCATTCGTCTAATTCGAAGAAGCTCACCATATCCTGCATCTTCTCTGCTGGAATCAATCCATTGTGTAAAATGAAGTTGGTCTCTAAAGAACCTTCGAAAATGTGTAAATTAAAAGGGATGTAGTTGATTGATGTGCGATAGCGATAGCTGTTGAATTGCTTAATGTTATAGCCATCGACCGACACTGCTCCCTGATAACGATCTTCTAACCCTGCAATGATGGAAATAAGAGTTGTCTTTCCACAGCCTGTTGGTCCACATATGACGACTTTTGCACTGGGCGGTATTTTGAAGCCAAGGTTGGTTAACCCAGTTGCTGCTCCTGTATAACGGTGACTAACGCCACTGCCCACTATGCTGCCTTGGAACAAGCGAATAGGCGGGCTTTTCTCTAAGGTCAGTTTATCGTCATTCATTGACATCAAGTTGTTGATCTGTGCCGATGAAGCCTTAATCGATTGAAACTTAGAGATGGAGTTATAAATGCCCATTATAGGACCTAGTGCTTTCCAAACGAGAATCACGGTCGCAAGCATAGCACCAGCATCTGAAGTACCTTCCATTACCCCAATTACCGCGGTCACGATACTTGCAGTACCAATCACCTGAATTAAACTGCCGCCTGCCGCTTGAATTTTACTGTTGGTCACAGCAACGTTCTCGGCATCGCTGGTGCTTTGCATATGTGAGGCACTGAATCGAGATTGAACCACACGCAGTAAAGGCAGACCTTGAATGGTTTTGATCCCACGAAGGATCTCATTCCACTGATACGAGACCATTGCGTTGGCGCGTGAGCTTTTGGATGTGGCTTGCGAGTAGATATAGCGTGAGTACACACAGAACACTAACATCAAAATTAGACCGCCCATGACCACAAGCGCTGCCGTTCCAGACATCACGGCAATCGCGATGATAAATACAATCACAAAAGGCATATCAAAGTAACTGAGAGTCGATTCTGCGGTCACTAAGCGACGGAAGGTATCGATATCTTTCAAACGAGCCAGCTGAGATGAAACGCCTGCGGTTGATGTCATCGCATAAGGCAGCCAAAGAAGTTTCGATATTACGGCTTGGGATATGTGCACCGCGAGATCTTTACCAGAGGTGGCGATGATGTTGACTCGCATCTTCTTAAAGAAGTATTCAGAGAAGCCAACAATAACGGCAAACAAGGTCAACCAATAGAGTGTCGCTTGAGAGCTTGAGGTGAGTGCAAAATTATACACACTCATAATAAAGAATGGTTGCAGAGCGCCCAGTATACTGATCACAAAGCTCAGTATGATCAGGCTTTTGAGTTCATTATTGTAACGATAGAAAGCGTATTTAATCCAATTGCTTCTGTCTTGAGATTCCGGTGGTGGTTCGCGGAACAAGCGAGAATACTCACTAATCGCAATTAACAAGCATGGCTTTTTGCACATTGGATATTCAATGGTGTTGTTGTTTGTGTAATCAAACAACAACAGCTTTCCATCCTTTGTTCCCAAGAAGATAGCACTGAGGTTTTCTATCTCAATAAAGCATGGGTGAGGGTACTTATCGATATTCTCGAGTGTCTTGAGCTTAGTAACATCACAGCGATATCCAAGTCGCTCAATGGTTGCAGTAAAACTGTCACTGTCTTTTGGTTTTGGAATAAAGGCGTCGCTGAGTATAGCGGGTGTCCCTTCCCATTCTAGTGCTATCAAGCTGTAGGCTAAGCCACGAATCAGCGGCGACTGACTGTAGCGCTCATCATAACCACTTGCTTCAAAGTCCAACACACGTTGCGGAACATTGTTGAAGTCAACTAGGATGCTCATTGATCACCTCCGGTAAGTTTTACGCGTTTGAGGCGATGGTTAAGTTTGTCCATTTTATTACTGGCGATGATTAGAATCTTGTCATTGGCACGATACGCGGTACTGGTCAGCACCACTCGTGCAAATTCCTCATCATAGACACAATCGATATCATCAAATATCAATACGCGCTTACTAGCGAGCAGCGCGCGAACCAATAATAAGGCGTAGCCGACCTGACGTGAGAATGGGTTACGCATATGGCCTTTGATTTCAGTGTAAAAGCCAGCCGGAAGCGCATCTATTTGTGCTTTGATGTTCATGGTTTCACACAACGCAAACGCCGTGTTATTCAAACTCGGTCGAAAACAGGTCAGATTATCAATAATGGTTCCTTCTACGAACGAACTTGTCTTATCTACCATTAGCACGCTGTTGCGCCACACGTTGTAGTTAATGTCATCGAGAGGGGTGTCGTTAATCATTATGTCTAGTTTGCTGTCATTGTTTTGTCGCGTAATGCAGTTGGCTAAGTGTGTCTTACCCGCACCACTCTTACCTGTGAGTAGGTAGGCTTGTCCTAGTTCGAATTCAATACGCTGCTTCTCAGAATATTTGATAGAAATGCGTTCAACTTCTGTTGTCTCATGTTGGTGTTCAACAGAAGCCGCCAGTTCAAGTAGTTCAGCGATACGCTGAATGTGGAGTTTGTTGAGCTCCCAACGGCTTGCGGTGCGCATTACTTGTTGGTAAGGCGCAAAATAACGGTTGGTTAGCATGATGATCGCGGCCATGATGCCTTGGCTTGATTCCATATTGATCACGGCTGTTGCCAATACCACCACAACACAAGCAATCGAGAGTTGTTGGATGAGCGCCAAGATCAAACCGAAGTTCGACTCAATCTGCTCGTATTTGATGTTTTCCACTTCGCGCTCTTCGACCATTTGTGTCATCAAGCTTTCAACTCGGTATTCCATGTTTCGCGCTTTGATATCCAGCGGGCTAGAGATGATTTCTATTATTTTAGAGGTGGTTAAGCCCTCTATGTCTGATTTGTTTTGCAAGCTGCCAATCTTCTGTTTAGAAAGGCTCCAAGCGAAAATAGCTAAAATGAGCGAGGCAATCAGAAGCGTCACGCCAGCCCATATGTTGATTAGACCAATAATGAGGATGGTGATCACGCTGACAGCAAGGTTTATAAGGGCTCGAACCGATTCTCCACCAAAGAAGGTTTTAAGTTCAGGAATGGTTGAGATTCGTTCTAGATATTCACCTGGCTCTAAACGGCGGAATTTGGATATCTCGGCCAAGCATATCGATTGAAATACCTTGTTGGTTAAGTTGGTCTCAAACTGCCTCATGATGACCGAAGATATTTTCTCTTCCTGATTTTTCAGGTGGTAGTCGAGGAAGATTGAAATCAAGATAATCGCAAATAACAGGAACAGAGTGTCTTGCGCTTGGTTGGGTAAAACTCGGTCAAAAATGATCAGAATGGAGAAGGGCAGCACTAAGCCAAACAAGGTCGATATTATCGTTGAGAAAGTGAGATAACACTTATCGGCCATGTTGATCTTTTGAGAAAACTGTTCAGTTTGCATGACGGCCTCCTTTCTTCAATGATTCAGTCGAGAGAAGGTGTTTAGGTACCAATTCTTGATTGTTTCGTCCTTCAATATCGCTCATTAATTGCATGATGCTTTCTATTGATTGAATAGAGAGTATGCCCTTAATTTGCTCAAGCTTGATGGTTTCGATGATGTAGTCGTATCGCGCGCTTTCGTAGTCTCTTAAAGCGCTGAACAGTTTACTTTCTGCGGCAAGTAAATCGGTGATAGTACGCGTGCCTAACTGATATGCCCTTTGGATACCTTTGTAAGAGGCATAGTTGGCGCGAATGATGTTTTCGTAACTGCTTATGGACTGCGAGAAATCGTTAATGTTGAGCACCGAGGTGTTGACGCTGTTACGTGTGGTGTAAAGCGAATCTTGGTAAAGCAGTTCGGTACGTTCAATTGCAGTCGATGATTTTTGATAGCTGTAGTAATCAGAGCCACCGGACAAGATAGGAACGGCAAGGTTCAAGCCAACACTGGTTGAGTTACTTTCACCTGTCGCTGTGATATCGGTTTTGTCGTAGTTATTGGCATCATCGTGACGGTAGCTAGCTGAAAGTGAAACGGTCGGTAAGAAGTTCGAACCACTCTCTTTTAAGCTTCTGCGGCTTCTTTCGACGTTTTTCTTCGCGACTAACAAGTCGTTGTTGAGCTTTAACGCCTGATCCATAATCGCGCGTTGTTCGGTTTCATTAATCTCTTTTAAAGGTACGCTTTCGTATATATCTTGAGACGGAGTAATCGGGTATTGAATTTGAATCGATAGCCCGTTGAGAATGACACGACGGTCTTTCTGCAAGGTTCTCAATCGATTCGACACTCCTTCTTTCTGAGCTATCACTTCGTATAACTCACTGGCGGCTGTGTTTCCTAACTCCACGTTCCGTCGCATTTGATGTTCACGCGTCTCAGACGATTTAAGCTCAACCTTAGTCGCTTTTATTTGTGCGTTGTTTTTCAAATACTCAAAATATTGAGATCCGATTTCCGAAATAGTGCTTTGAATTTTGTTCTCGTGCTTAACCTCTTCGATATTGAAGTCGAGCTTAGCCGTTCCATATTTAAAAATGTCACCAAGATTGAAGATCGATTGAGAAAGAGAAAGGCTGTAGCTGTTTGAGTTATAGCTAGAGGTTTCATCGGGTACGCTCGATAGTAAGGTTTCATTCTCGTTCCATGTAGTATCGGCTGCACCATTGAGTGAAGGCAAAAATTTAGAGCGACTGATACCTATATTGTATTCATTCTCTTCCACACCTTTATCACTGGCACGAAGAGACAGGCTGTTTTGTAGGCCGAGTTCTACCGCCTCGAGCAAGGTAGTCGCCGATGCCGAAGGTGTCGTGCTTAATGTAAGCGCAGCGATGATGCTGCTAGTTAAGTTTTTGAACCGCCACATACTTGTTGATCACCTTGATTATTTGGTCGCTTTTGTAAGGTTTGCTGATCACGTAATCCATTCCTGCTTCGATACAAGCCTGATGTTCGTTACTGCTGGTCAATGCGGTTGCCCCTATGATGGTGCAAGGGTTTTTATCGTTTTCTTGTTCAAATTGGCGAATGCGTTTTGTCGCTTCAATACCGCCCATGCCTGGCATAATGCAATCCATGAAGATGATGTCAGAACGTTTGTTCATGAAGTGCTCCACAGCATCAGCGCCATCGCCAACCGTATCGGGCTCATATTCTTGTTTGGTAAGAATTCGTTTAAGTAAGATCTGCTGAACTCGGTCATCTTCTACGATAAGGAATGAGCTGTTCTCCATTTGTTCTTCTGATGCATCCGCTTCCATAATGGTGAGCAGGTTAGGAATAAACTCGTAAGGAATCGCAGGGGAGTTGATGATCTTATCAACGAAGCTATGACACTCTTGCGCTTGCTGAGTGTTGGTCACTGAAAGCAATAGCTTAGTATTTGGGTGACTCTTAAGTTGAGATTTCACCGTTTTACTCAGTGACGCTAACTTGTTAGGTTCAAAGGTATCGGTCAACATAATGGCATCGTACTCACCGAAGGTCTTCGCCGCCGAAAATAACTCATTTGCCGTGCGAACCTCTGTGATATCAAGCCCTAAGTTGCTGAGCATTTTTTTCATTACATCAATGCGAACTTGAGTATTGGCGCAAAGCAGTAAACGCTTGCCGTCGAAGCGAGTTTTTTCTGTGTGGAAATTTTTAGCCTTGAGATCAAGCTCAATCTGAAAACGTTCCTGCGTACCCGATTGGAACCAGTGGCTTTCGTAATACCCGTAATCTTTTAATACGCTTTTTGCTAAGTCGTCTGTGCTAGCGGTGTGATCCTTGTGAGTGCTCCAATGAAGTTTATTCAGCTTGGCTACAGAGACATCCAATGTTGAAAGGAAGTTGAGATTAATGGTGACACGCGTATTTTCCATATCAGAAGCCGCGCCAGACTCTATCGTTACGAATAACTTCTTGTTTGATTTAAGCTGTATGGCGTTTGAAAGTTGCAGAAACAATATCCAGAACAAGCTGGTGGATTGTCCTTCTACGCGATTGGGCAAATTGTCAGAAATAAAGCAGTCGAGTTGGCTTTCATTGCGTTGTACTTTGGCGCTGATATGAATCATCAATTCAGACAACACGCTTAGAAGAGAGAACTCTTTCGACTTGCTTTCCGTACCTTGTGAAATCAATCGGTTATAGTTTTCTGCGAGTTCAGATAATGTGCTACATGCTGAGGTAATATCCTTCGCCATCAACACACCGTTTTCATCGGTTTCTTGAACGAGATATTGGACACCACCATTAATGGTGTTGGTGATTCCGCGAATTTCATAGCCGATGAGTGCATACAGCTGTTTGTAGAGATCGTTATTGCGCTTTTGGTCTTCCAATTTACTGAAGACCAGTTTGAGGTGAGAGTAGATCTGACGCTGTTTGGGGTTGATGCTCACTTCATTAAGAAGCTCTTCAAGCCTTTGTAGATCTAGCTGTTTTAGTTCTTGATACAATGCATCGAATTCATAGTCGATTTCGCGTTCGTTAGAGCTGGATTTTTTCAGTTTCAACATGGCAACTGCGTTAGATAGAACCGTAATCACAGCCAGTACTATGACCACCATAAATAGCCAGATGAAGAACTCGTTTTTCTCAGACATCAAATCGCTTGCATGGTTATTGAACATGGTGCGGTAGTTATCATCCATCTGCAGATAATTGTTGGTCAGTGATAGATACAAATCAAACACTTCGCTACGTGTTTTAGGGCTATCGTTGAATCGATTGATGGCGAGTTCAAGTTGCGTGTATTCTGTTGCCCCCACCAAGCTGAATTCGGTTTTGTTTAAAGAGGCTAGCGACCTAAACTCATCAATCTCAGCCTTCAAAGTTGATAGGTTTAAATCGCTGGTACTGCAATTGTTGGCCTTCAGGCAATACTGCAAGGTTTGTATATCCAACTCTATGGTCTGATTCAGTTTTTGGGCTTGTATTAGAAGTGGGGCACTTTGAACTTGCGCAACTGAATCTACTTTTGACCAAGAAAAGTACAAATAGAAAGCGAGTGCGGCCAGTACCACGCTGAACAATATGCTCAGACGCAGGGCGGGTACAGAAATGTTGTAAGAAGGTTTTCCGCTCATTGATTACCTCTCATCGAATGCATCTTCGATGGCTGACATCACAGGTTTTGCTGCATATTCGATCACGCGACGCGAGCCTGTTTTCACGTCGGCGGTAAATTCCATATAAGGTGATAATTTGTATTGAGTGCCTCCTCGCTCAAGAAAGTTTCGATCAATCTCAATCTCTGCCAAATAGAACTCAGCATCTTCTTCTTCATATGATGAACGACTGATTGAGGCGATGGTCCCCTCAACAAATCCATATTTTGCGAAGTTGTAAGTGTCCATTTTGACTTTCACTGCTTGGCCAATTTCAACAAAACCCATGTCTTTACGTGGGATTTTTGCTTCTCCGTGTAGGGAGTTATTAATCGGTGCAATATCAGCGATACTCTCACCGGGTGGTATTACCGCCGAGCGGAAGTTGAAATGTAGTTTGTCGACCACACCATCCACCGGTGAGTAGACGATTAGGCGGTCGACCTTGTCGGAATGTTGTGGTTGTATGATCCGTTTCAGTTTGAGGTCCTTATTGGCCTGAATGATCTGTGCTTGGTACTCGGAGTTGCGGTTCTCAACCAAATCTCGATGTTGTTTTTCGAGTTTGTCGAGCTGAAAGCGTTCATTCATGACCGACTCATCAAGGTTTTCAATCTCACGAACCATATTGGACTCTTGTACTTTCATATTGAGAACGTCGACATAAGACGCCATCTCTTCTTTATAAAGCGTATTTTTAATGTTGAGTTGTTTGCGAATGAGCGAGAGTTGGTTCTCTGAGCTTTTACGACGCTTTAGCATCGAGCCAATCAGAGAGTTTTTGTGTTTGATATCGTGGGTGATGAGCTCTTCGTTGGAACGGTTCTTCGAGAACTCTTGTTGCCACGTATTCATGTTGACCTGAACTTGTTCTGGGTACTTTTCGATGTAAGAAGCAAAGTTTGGTTCGACCATGTCTCGTAAGCTTTCATAACGAATTTTGTCGAGTTCCAACTGAATGATTTCGGTGTTCACTGTATCGAGTTGGGTGTTGCGGTCGAGTGAACGGATTCGAGCAATAGGTTGTCCTTCATACACAACTTCACCTTTTCTCACTAACAACTCTTCTAAAATACCGCCTTCTAGGTGTTGAACTTTTTCAACGTCAGACTCTAGTAAAAGCTCGCCACGCACAGAAACGACTATGTCGATGCGTGCCTGTGACGCCACGGCGATAGCCACCAAAGCGAGTAGGAAAATGATGAGCAGCGTTTTATGAACACTAGTCATAGCACTTGCAAGCACGATAGTGTCATCCGCTGTGACCTTGGAAGCTTCGTTGTTAGAAACGAGCGCTTTTCTGAGGTGATGCTCTATTTGGTTATTGCTCATGACTTACCTCGATGACTCGTCATCTACAACTTCCTTAATGTCCAAAAAGTGATTGATTTGTCGATTGACGTTTTGTAGTTCAATTTTTACATCTTCCAAAAGTTCTTCCGGCGCAGGGAATTCGTGTCTACTCAAATGTTCCAACTTGGCCATTTTGGGTGGCAAGTCTTGGTCGCACAGTAAAGTTAAGATGGTTTTCAATTTTTTCGAGTAGCTGTTGAGTTCATCAAAACGATGACCTTTATTAAGTGTCTCTATGTTCATCGATGCGTCCGAAAAGTCCTTATAAAAGTCGCCTAACAGCAATTGCAGCCCTTTGTGGTTGTTGTCGATTGAACGTAACAAATTCGTCATGTCTATCATCATTCCACTGCCTTAATTGCTTTAATCACAATAACTAAGGATGTTTAAAGGCAGTTTTCAATTTTTTTTTGCTTCTTTTTATTTCTCTATGCATAAAAAAGAAAAATATGAAAAAAGTTGTATAAAAACTTGGTTTTTTAAAATGGTGTCCTTTAATGCCTCTAAATACGATCAGTTAGCTAGTAGCAACGGAGGCTGTAATGGCAGGCGAAAATAACCAAAACAACCAAAATGAAGATCTCAATGACGCGGTAGAACAGACAGACACGAACGACGCGGGTACGCCCTCCCAACAGCAGAATCAACAAAATCAACAGAATACGATTGCGTCGACGGTAGCGACGGGGGCTGAAAATACTGACGCGGCGGACGAAATCAACCAAGCGTTGGAAGATAATCCAAGTGGTGCTGGTAATGCTGAAGAAGCCTCAGCATCTGGTGCGGCAGTGCAAGAAGAGTCGTCAGAAAGCGATAGCGGTTCGGATGCAGCTCAATCCAATGTGGTTGGTGGGGCATCTTCTGAAGCGGGCTCGGATAATGCTTCTAGTAGTAGCGGCGGGGCTGGGGCCGGCGCTCAAGCTGTAGGTGGTGATAACGCAGAGGCTGCGACAGGTGGAGCAGACGCTGAGGGTAATGAAGAACAAGGCCAAGCAGCGCGTACCTCTGCAGCGCCAAGTGCGACATCTTCTGAATCGGATGACCAACAAGCCGATGATGATCTCGATTCACAGACAGTAGAAGAGACATTTGCAGTTGATGTTCAAGCTTCTGACGAAGAGACCATCAGCGAAGTGGAAGATGACTTTGATTCTGAAACGGTAAGCGAAACGTTCAAAATCCAAGTAGAAAGTGAAAATGATGCGCCAGAAGTAGAACAAGATCTGGCTTACATCATGGATGAAGATGGCTCAATAACATTCACTCAAGAACAATTACTAGAATACGCAAGTGATGTAGATGGGGATGAGCTTGTTGCTTCAAACGTTCAAGTTGGTGCAGATGCAACAGTTCAAGATAATGGTGACGGTACTTTCACTGTTGTTCCTTCTGCAGACTTTAATGGCGAACTTGACCTTACTTTCGACATCAGTGACGGCCAAGAAACCATAAGCAGCGCAATTGATTTAACGGTTCGTCCTATTAATGACGCACCTGTACCAGAAGACAAAACGTTTGAAATAGAAGAAGACGGCACGCTTATCTTCACCGATGCAGACCTGCTAACAGGTGCAACGGACATTGAAGGTGACAACCTTACTGTTGAAAGCGTGACCTACGATGGTGGCGACGGTATTCTTACTGATAACGGTAATGGTACGTATAGCTTTGCTCCGAACGAAAACTTCAACGGCGATGTAAACTTCAGCTTCGATGTATCAGACGGTACTGATACGGTAGCGGCAAACATCGATGTAAACGTTATTGCAGTCGATGATGCGCCTGTATCCGGCGACTTGGCGTACTCAGTCGACGAAGATGGTTCGATTCGTTTAAGCCAAGAGCAACTGCTTTCTCAAGCATCAGATGTGGAAGGCGATGACCTTACAGCAAGCAACTTAACGGTTGGTGGTGATGCAACAGTCACTCAGAACGACGATGGCAGCTTTACCATCACGCCAGATGAAAACTTTAATGGCGACATCGATATCAGCTTTGATATCTCAGATGGCACTAATACGGTTCAAGCTTCTGCAGATCTAACGGTTAACCCAGTTAATGACCTACCAATTCCTCAAGATCAACAATTCAGTATTGAAGAAGACGGAACTTTACAGTTTACCGATGCAGACCTGCTAACAGGCGCAACCGACATTGAAGGTGACAACCTAACCGTTGAAGGTATCGCTTATGAAGGTACAGACGGTGTATTGACTGATCATGGTGATGGGTCATATAGCTTCGCCCCCAATGAAAACTTCAATGGTGATGTAAACTTTAGCTTCGACGTATCAGACGGAACCGATACGGTGTCTGCAAACATTGATGTTAGCGTGACTCCTGAGAACGATCCGCCAGTTGCGGGTTCAACTTCTTACACGGTCAATGAAGATAATTCGATTACCATTTCTGATGCACAACTATTGGCAACTTCTTCAGATATTGAAGGTGATGTATCGATAGACAACGTGACTTACTCGGGTAGTGATGGTGTCCTTGAAATCAATGGTAATGGCACTTACACCTTCTCTCCAAACGAGAACTTCAATGGTGAAATAGCTCTAGATGTAGTAGTTGCCGATGAAGATGGCGCGACTGATGCGACAACGGCTGGAATTACTGTTCTTGAAGTGAACGATCCGCCAGTTGCTGGTCCAACGTCTTACACTATTGACGAAGACTCAGTACTTACATTCAGTGAATCACAAGTGCTACTCAACGCTTCTGATGTTGAAGGGGATGTTGAGCTTGTTGGTATTAGTTACGATGGCCCAGATGGCATCTTCTCAGTAAATGGCGATGGCACTTGTAGCTTTGCACCAAACGAGAACTTTAACGGCCAAGTTCAGCTTGATGTAACCATTCGTGATGAAGACGGTGCAGAAGTTGAAACTGTCATCAATGTCGACGTATTGCCAATCAATGATGCGCCAGTATCGGGTGATTTGGCTTACAACGTTAACGAAGATGGTTCAATCACATTGAGCCAAGAGCAATTGTTGTCTCAAGCGTCTGATGTTGAAGGTGAAGACCTAACCGCGAGTGACTTAACGGTAGATGGTAACGCATCAGTAACCGCCAATGATGACGGTAGCTTCACCATTGTTCCAGATGCGAACTTCAATGGTGACATTGATATTCAATTCAACATCACTGATGGTACTGACACGGTTCAAGCAACCGCCGATCTGACTGTTAACCCAGTAAATGATTTACCGGTTCCTCAAGATCAACAATTCACTATTCAAGAAGATGGAACTCTACAGTTCACCGATGCAGATCTACTTACCGGCGCAACTGATATTGATGGTGATAACCTAACCGTTGAAGGCATTAGCTACACCGGCGGTGACGGCGTACTAACAGACCACGGTGATGGTACTTATACCTTTGCACCAAATGAAAACTTCAATGGCGATGTGAATTTCAGTTTCGATGTGTCTGATGGCACTGAAACGGTCAGCGCTAACATTGATGTGAGTGTGACCCCTGAAAACGATCCGCCAGTTGCGGGATCTACTTCGTATATGGTCAACGAAGACAATGCGATCACCATTTCTGATGAGCAATTGTTAGCAAATTCATCTGACGTTGAAGGCGCGGTATCGATTGATAGCGTGACCTACAGCGGCACAGATGGTGTTTTCCAAGACAATGGTGACGGCAGTTATACCTTCCTTCCTAATGAAAACTTCAGTGGTGATATCAGCCTTGACGTTATTGTTGCCGATGAAGATGGTTCGATTGATGAAACCACTGCGGGCATTACCGTTCTAGAAGTGAATGATCCACCGGTTGCGGGTTCAACGTCATACACCATTGATGAAGATTCGGTACTGACGTTCAGTGAATCTCAAATTCTAGTCAATGCTTCTGATGTAGAAGGCGATGTCGAACTCGTTGGCATTAGTTACGACGGCTCGGATGGTATCTTCACTGTAAATGGTGACGGTACATGCAGCTTTGCACCCAATGAAAACTTCAATGGTCAAGTTCAACTGGGAGTAACCATTCAAGATGAAGATGGTGCGACGGTTGAAACACACATTAACGTTGATGTATTACCAATCAATGATGCGCCAGTATCGGGCGATTTGGCTTATACCATCAATGAAGATAGCTCCATCACGTTAAGCCAAGAACAGTTGCTAGCTCGAGCGGGTGATATCGATAGCGATAATTTGGAAGCTATCAATCTATCTACCGATGAAAATGCGACCATCCAACAAAATGATGATGGTAGCTACACCATTACGCCAGACGCTGATTACAACGGCAATTTAGACTTGAGCTTCGATATCATCGATAACGATGGTGGTGAGGTTCAAGTGGGTCTCGATATCACAGTGAACCCGCTTAATGACTTGCCACAAGCGCAAGATCAACAGTTCACGATTGAAGAAGATGGCACGTTACTCTTCACGGATTCAGACTTACTTGCTGGAGCGTCAGATATTGATGGTGATGAACTGTCGATTGAAAATGTTCTTTATACAGGTGCAGACGGCGTTCTGAGTGATAATGGTGACGGTACTTACAGCTTTGCACCAAACGAGAATTTTAATGGGGATGTTCAATTCTCATTTGATGTTTCTGATGGTACGGGTTCAACAACTGCCCTTATCGATGTGAGTGTAACACCGGAGAACGATCCTCCTGTCGCTGGTTCAACAGCCTACACGGTACAAGAAGATGGTCAAATCACGATCAGTGATGAGCAGTTATTAGCAAACTCTTCAGATGTAGAGGGTGATGTTGCTCTATCGAGTGTTACTTACGCTGGTGACGACGGCTCGTTTGTTGAGAACGGTAATGGCACCTACACCTTCACACCAAATGAAAACTTCGACGGTGATATCTCACTAGACGTCGTTGTCGTTGATGAAGATGGTGCAACCGCAACAACTACCGCGGGCATTGATGTCATTGCTGTGAATGATGGGCCTGAAACTTCGGGTATTCAGGCTGAGGTAGATGAAGATAATTCCATCACTATTACTCAAGAGCAGTTGCTTGCAAACGCAACCGATGTTGAAGGTGATGAGTTAACGGCATCTAACTTACAAACCAACGACCCAGACGCGACAATTGTTGAAAATGGCGATGGTTCATTCACCATCACGCACACAGAAAACTTCAATGGTGAATTAGACTTCACTTACAGCATCAGTGATGGTGACAGTGAAGTACTGACCACACTCGACTTGACGGTTAACCCGGTAAACGATGCGCCAGAAGCGGGCGAAGAAATTTTCATTCAGGCGGAAGAAGACCAAACGGTTGGCGTGACGCTTCGTGAAGAACCTGCATTGCGTCTAGACCAAGCGCCAGAAAACGGCATCATTGAAGCGAATGTTAATAATGAATGGGTGGAGCTAGAAGTAGGACAAGAAGTACCGGCTGATACAGAAGTACGCTTCGTTCCAAGTGAGGGGGCTCTTGCTGAAGGCACACATACTACGCAAATTGGTACCTTCGACGATAACGCGAGCGTTGACGACTGGGGTACAGAAGTCGACCCATACACTCGTGAGTTCTCGGATGGCGACTTAACGGTAACAGTTCAAAGTAACGATGATCCTCTTGGTGCTTGGAATGGCAACACCCACATAGGTCACGGCCTTGGTGATACCGATCGCCAAGGGTTGAGTGGTGATGAAAAACTGACTATTTCAGTTGAAGGCCAAGACATCAATGAAATCAGTTTCCACCTAGATGGTTTAGGTGGCTGGTTCATGGAAGAGTCACGTCACTTTACGGAAGTAGAAATTAAAGCATTCAATGAGGATGGCGACCTAATTGACTCGATGACTTACCACAAAGAAGATCGTGGTGGTTACGAGACTGATTACACACTTACGGTTGACCAACCAGTGTCTTACTTTGAACTGGGTACCGTGCAAGGTAATGGTACTTACGTTGTTCAAAACATGACAGTGTCACAGACTTTTCATGATGAAGCCGTGTTTACATCGATTGGCGTAGACGGCTCAGAAATTACCGAAACGGTTGAGTTGAACATCCGTGCGGGTGACAACGAAATTGAGCTGACGGCCGATCTTCCTAACATCACTATCGATACAGAAGGTTCAGCACAGTTTGCTTCTGTTGTGATTACTGAAGAACAATTGCTAGCCCAAGCATCAGACATCGATGGTGATGATCTAGATATTCAAAATCTGGAGCTGGTGGGTGAAAACTCTGAGCATGCAACACTCACCGATAATGGTGATGGTACTTGGACGGTAACACCGGATGAAAACTTTCATGGTGAAATTGAGCTGGGTTACCAAGTTACCGATGGTGAGCTTACAGACAGCAACATCATCAATATCAATTTTGAATCGGTGAATGATGCGCCAATCGTTTCTGGCCCAATGGTTTTATCGACAGATGAAGACCAAGGTATCACGTTCAGTGCTGATGACTTGTTGGCGAACACCACAGATGTAGAAGGCGATGCATTGTCTATTTCTGACATCACTTACGGTGGTGATGACGGTGACTTAGTCGACAACGGTGATGGCACATTTACCTTTATGCCTAATGAGAACTTCAATGGTGAAATTGACATCGACTACAAGGTGTTTGATGGTTCTGATGAAGTTGCAACGCACTTAGACCTAACGGTTGTACCTGTCAATGATGTTCCGGTTCCGGGCGAACCATTGCACACCCAAATGCTTGAAAACGGCTCTATGATCATCGAAGCGAAAGACCTATTGTCTGGCGCGACCGATGTTGATGGCGACATTCTTCATGTCGAAAACCTATTACTTGCAGACCCAACGCAAGGTACGTTAACGGATAATGGTGATAACACCTTCACATTCGAACCTGCAGAAGATTTCTACGGTGAAGTGAATCTGACCTTTGATATCAGTGATGGTCAAGCAAGCGCACCAAGCACTGCAAGAGTCGACGTTGAGATTGTCAACGAAGGCCCTGAAGTGAGCGGTCCAATTGAAGCGGCGGTTGATGAAGATGGTTCAATCACTATTACGCAAGAGGACTTGTTGGCGAATGCAACGGATGTCGATGGTGATAACCTTGAAGCGGTTAACTTTGCGACGAATGATCCAAATGCGGTTGTTGTAGAAAACTCAGATGGTAGCTTCACAATCACACCAAGTGCAGACTTCTTTGGTGAGATTGAGTTTACCTACGATGTCACTGACGCAATTGAGACAGTGGCAGCGGATCTTAATCTAACCGTAAATCCAATCAACGATGCTCCAGATGTGCCTGACATGTCATTCAGTACGGAAGATGGTCAAGCAATTACCATTACCGAAGCAGAACTATTGGCACAAGCGACAGACGTAGAAGGTGATGATCTTTCTGTACTGAACGTGACAAGTGCTAGCGATACGGTAGACGTGACAGATAACGGCGATGGCACCTACACATTAACGCCAGAACAGGGCTTCTTCGGCAATGTTGATTTAACGTTTGATGTGAGTGACGGCACCGATGTGGTGGCGGCAAACATCGACCTAAAAGTTGAGTTCGTTAATGATTCGCCAGAAGCAACGCCAATGGTTGCGGATGTCGACGAAGACGGTTCAATTCTCGTTACACAAGCGATGTTGTTGGAGAACGCGAGTGACCAAGATGGTGATGAGCTGTTTGCGAGCGCGCTAGAAACCAACGATCCAAATGCAAGTATCGTAGACAATGGCGATGGCACTTACACGGTGACACCTTCGGAAAACTTCAACGGTGATATCGCATTCACTTATGAAGTGAGTGATGGTGAGCTAAGTACCGCCAATGACATGACATTGACCGTGAATCCGGTGAATGACATTCCAATGGTTGCCCCTGGCATGTACCACATCGAAGAGGATGGCAGCATCCTGTTCACTCAAGAAGATCTATTGAGTGGTGCGGTTGATATCGATGGAGACGACCTAAGCGTTACCAGTATCAATTACTCTGGTGATGAAGGCACAGTAACCGATAACGGTGATGGCACGTTTAGTTTTGTTCCTGAAGAGCACTTTAGCGGTGATCTACAGTTCAGTTTTACAGTTACCGACGGTACGACTGAAGTAGTACAAGATCTCAATGTTCACATTGAAGCGGTAGCGGATGCGCCAGATCTTGTTATTACTGATGGCGACGGCGTTAACGTTGATGACCAAGCGATTTTGGTTGAGCCAGGTGGCATTGTTGAACTGAACATTGCAGCGGCGCTTGTCGACCAAGACTTGTCTGAAACGCTCACCGTAACCGTAGATGGTGTGCCAGAAGGTTCGGTTATTCAATACGATAACGAAGGTGTTCTGAATGACCAAGATAACGGTATCACCAGTTACAACGACACTGAAATTACGGTGACGTTTGAGGGTGAAACTGCAGGCTATCAAAACACAGCGGGTTACTACAAAGTAGACGAAGACGGCAACATCACAGGTGTTGAAGTCGTTTACGAAAACGCATCACAAGTGGGTGGCGGTGGTAACCTTGTTCCAGGGCAAGATCAGTTCAGTTTCCAAGTTGAAGAAGGTGAAAGTTTCAACCTGTTCTTGATTCCAAACGGACATCAGCACAATGACTTTGACGCGATGCAGGAAGGTCAGTATGAGTTCCGTGCTGCGGATGGTTCGCCTGCGAATATGGATACGGTTGATCCTCAACTTGTCTTTGTTTCGGCAGATGGCTCTGAGACCGTAATTCAAGGCCAGAATGGTGACGCGATCTTCCATGGTGGTTCAAGTTCTCAGCTGAACCAAGATGGTATCGAACATACTCGCACGACCGTTAACGAAGATGGTGAATTGGTTTACGGCTTTGAAGATTTGTATGGCGGCGGTGATGCTGACTATTCAGACTTCAACTTCACAATCGATGTCGGTGAAGTGAACAGCCAAATCTACAGTGGTGAAGTGACGGTTGGTCCTGATGGTACGGTGAACTTACCAACAACGGCTATCGAAAATGCACTACAAATTCAGCTACCTGAAGACTTCAACGAACAGCTTGAAGTTCATGTAACCGCTACCGCAACAGAGTTATCGAATGATGATTCTGAAACGGTCTCTCAAACTATCTACATTAATGCGACAGGCGCTCACATTGAGCATGCACCTGAAGCACTTCCTGTTGCAGCAACAGTGGAAGAAGATGGTTCTATCATCATCACTCAAGATGACTTGTTGGCCAATGCTCGCGATTTAGATGGCGATCAACTGACGGCTCTGAACTTAGCGACCGACGATGACAGCGTGACTATCACAGATAACGGTGATGGTACTTACACATTAACGCCAGATGCTGATTTCAATGGCGATGTTAGCTTTACGTTTGATGTGTCTGATGGTGATGATGTTGTCTCTACCAATCTTGAGTTAACCGTTTCACCAGTGAATGATGGTCCAGAAGCACAAGATCAGGCATTCACCGTCGGCGAAGATGGCGTGTTAACGTTCAATGACCAAGACCTGTTAACAGGTGCAACGGACATTGAAGGCGACGACTTAAGTGTTGAAGGTGTGATTTACACAGGTACAGACGGTGTCCTAACCGATAATGGTGATGGCACATACAGCTTTGCGCCAAACGAAAATTTCAATGGCGATGTGAACTTCTCGTTCAATGTATCAGATGGTACCGATACGGTAACCGCTAACATTGATGTCAGCGTGACACCAGAGAATGATCCACCTGTTGCGGGTAGCACGTCTTACACCGTTCACGAAGACAACTCTATTACGATCAGTAACGAACAGTTGTTGGCGAACTCTTCGGATATCGAAGGGGAAGTAGCGATTGATAGCGTGACTTATAGTGGTAGTGACGGTGTTCTGGAAATCAACGGCGAAGGCACATACACCTTCTCTCCAAACGAGAACTTCAATGGCGAAGTTAGCCTCGATGTGGTTGTTGTGGATGAAGATGATGCAGTCGTATCGACCACTGCGGGCATTACGGTCCTAGAAGTCAATGATCCGCCTGTTGCTGGCCCAACGTCATACACTATCGATGAAGATTCTGTACTGACCTTTAATGAGTCTCAAGTTCTGCTGAACGCCTCTGATATTGAAGGTGACGTACAACTTGTTGAGATCAACTACGACGGCCCAGACGGAATCTTCTCAATCAATGGTGACGGCACATGTAGCTTTGCACCGAATGAAAACTTCAACGGCCAAGTGCAGTTGGATGTGACCATTCAAGATGAAGACGGCGCTCAAGTTGATACTCATGTTACGGTTGATGTCTTACCAATCAATGATGTTCCAGTATCAGGAGATTTGGCATACAGCGTAGAAGAAGACGGTTCAATTACCTTGAGCCAAGAGCAACTTCTTTCTCAAGCTAGCGATGTAGACGGAGACGACCTTACTGCTTCTAACTTAATGGTTGATGGAGACGCGACAGTTGTTGCTAACGATGATGGTAGCTTTACCATTACGCCAGATGCAAACTTCAATGGTGACATTGACCTAACGTTCGACATTAGCGACGGTACAGATACGCTGGTTGCGACGGCTGACCTAACGGTTAATCCAGTTAATGATCTTCCACAACCACAAGGTCAAACGTTTAGCATTGGTGAAGATGGTGTATTGAACTTCACTGATGAAGATTTGCTGACAGGTGCGACCGACATTGATGGGGATGACCTGTCGGTTGAAGGCGTTACCTACACAGGTGCCGACGGTATTCTTACTGATAATGGCGACGGAAGCTACAGCTTTGCACCAAACGAGAACTTCAATGGCGATGTGAACTTCAACTTTGATGTGTCAGATGGCACAGATACGGTTCAAGCCAACATTGATGTCAGCGTGACGCCAGAAAATGATCCGCCAGTTGCGGGTAGCACGTCTTACACGGTTCATGAAGACAACTCGATTACCATTAGTAACGAACAGCTGTTAGCCAACTCTTCAGACATTGAAGGGGAAGTGGCGATTGATAGCGTGACTTACACAGGCAGTGATGGTGTATTCGAAGACAATGGTGACGGTACATACACTTTCTCACCAAACGAGAACTTTAATGGCGAGGTGAGCTTAACAGTTGTCGTTACCGATGAAGAAGGGGCAACTGAAGCGACCACCGCGGGAATCACCGTACTTGAGGTGAACGATCCACCAATCGCAGGCTCAACCAGTTACTCCGTTAACGAAGATGAAGTCATCACCATCAGTTCAGAGCAACTGTTGGCAAACGCTTCTGATATCGAAGGTGAAGTGGCGATTGATAGCGTTAACTACACAGGCTCAGACGGTATCTTTACCGATAATGGTGACGGCACATTTAGCTTCGCACCAAACGCGAACTTCGATGGTGACGTCAGCCTTGATGTGGTTGTCACTGATGAAGATGGCGCAACCGTAGCGACCAACGCAAGCATTGATGTTCTGCCTGTTAACGATGCTCCGGTATCGGGTGACTTGGCGTACAGCGTGGATGAAGATGGTTCGATTAGCCTAAGCCAAGAGCAATTATTGGCTCAAGCAAGTGATGTTGACGGCGATAACCTAACAGCGGCTAACCTAACCGTTGGTGGTGATGCGACCGTCACTGTAAACGATGATGGTAGCTTTACCATTACACCGGATGCGAACTTCAATGGTGACATTGATTTGAACTTCGACATTACCGATGGTGATGCGACGCTTCAAGCAACGGCTGATCTTACCGTGAATCCAGTCAATGACTTGCCAACTGTCGGTGAGCCACAATTTGTGATTCAAGAAGACACCAGCTTTACGTTCACCGAAGAGCAACTGCTGCAAAATGCAGGCGATATTGATGGCGATAATTTGACTGTCGAAAATGTCGCTTCTGACAGCGGTTCATTGGTTGATAATGGCGACGGCACTTACACATTTGCTCCGAATGAAAACTTCGATGGCAATGTGAATGTGACGTTCGATGTGAATGACGGCACGGCAACCGTACCAGCAGAAGCAACGATTGACGTTCAATCTGTGGTCGATATGCCTGAACTGTCGATTGCATCTGACCTAGTGATTGCTTCAGACAACTTCGAGTCTGGCTCAAACGGCTGGAATGCAAGTACTGAAAGCTCGCAAGGCTTTGATTCAGGTGACATGTTGGGGCGTATAGGTGGCACTGGTGGCGAAGAAGCGGTCAGCAAAACCTACGACATTCCAAGTGATGTGAGCGAAGTTAATATTTCGTTTAGCTTCTACGAGATTGACTCTTGGGACGGTGAGTCGTTCCAAATCTTTGTTGGCGGCGAAGAGCTTACTTCGTTAGATAGCTCAGCGTTCCAAACTCAAGATGGCACGACAACGTTGTACGATTCAGCTGGCAATGAAGTGGGTGAAGTCGTTCACGGTGTATCACAAGGTGAAGGTTTCAGTGGTTGGAACGAACAGGCACACCAAATCAACCTAACGGTACCAGTCGAAGATGGCCAACTTGAGTTAGGCTTCGGTTCAACCTTGAATCAAGCGATCAGTGACGAGTCGTTTGGCATCGACAACATTGAAATCACAGTGTCTGACGCGGAATACCAAATCATTGGTACCGAAGATACGCCAGTACCACTGGATATTGATGCGGCGTTAACCGATACCGATGGCTCAGAAAACCTCGCTATCTTGATCGAAGATGTGCCGGAAGGAAGTTCGCTTTCCGCAGGTACTGATAACGGTGATGGTACATGGTCACTACAACCTGAAGAACTTGCAGGGCTAGAGTTTATCCCTTCAGGGGACTTCAATGGTGATGTGGTACTAACCGTTAACGCGACATCGACGGATGTTGATACAGGCACTACCGCGACGGCAACACAAGATGTGACGATTCATATCTCGCCAGCGAATGATGCTCCAGAAGTTGATGGGGATATCAGTGCCGTTACGGCCGAAGACAACAGCATCACGCTAACTCAAGAACAGTTGCTAGAGCACGCTGTCGATATTGATGGTGATGACCTATCAGCAATCAACCTAACCACCAATGATGAAAATGCGACCGTTCAAATGAACGACGATGGCAGTTTCACCATAACACCGAGTGAAAACTTCAACGGTAATATCGAATTTAGTTACGATGTCACCGATGGGGAAGACATGGTGGCAGCAGGCTTAGATTTGACGGTAACACCAGTCAATGACGCGCCAGAGCCACAAGACCAAGCATTCACTATTGGTGAAGATGGGGTTCTTAACTTCACTGATGCTGACCTGTTAACAGGTGCAACGGATGTCGAAGGTGATGACTTAACAGTCGAAAGTGTGACATACACGGGTGCTGATGGTGTGCTTACCGACAATGGTGACGGAAGCTACGGCTTTGCGCCAAACGAAAACTTCAATGGTGATGTGAACTTCAGTTTTGATGTGTCGGATGGCACAGATACGGTTCAAGCCAACATTGAAGTGAGCGTGACGCCAGAGAACGATCCTCCAGTCGCAGGCAGTACGTCTTACACGGTTCATGAAGACAACTCGATTACCATTAGCAACGAACAGTTATTGGCCAACTCTTCAGACATTGAAGGGGAAGTGGCTATTGATAACGTGACTTACTCGGGCGCTGACGGTGTCTTTGAAGACAACGGCGATGGTACTTACACCTTCTTACCAAACGAAAACTTCAACGGTGAAGTGAGCCTAGATGTTGTTGTGACCGATGAAGACGGTGCAACTGAAGCGACCACCGCGGGAATCACCGTACTTGAGGTGAACGATCCACCGATTGCTGGCTCAACCAGCTACTCCGTTAACGAAGATGAAGTCATCACCATCAGTTCAGAGCAACTTTTGGCCAACGCTTCTGATATTGAAGGCGAAGTGGCGATTGATAGCGTCAGCTACACGGGCGCTGACGGTATCTTTACAGACAATGGCAACGGAACATTCAGCTTCGCACCGAACGAAAACTTCGACGGTGATGTGAGCCTCGATGTGGTTGTGACCGATGAAGATGGTGCAACTACGGCCACGACAGCAAGCATTGATGTCCTTCCGATCAACGATCCACCGGTATCGGGTGATTTGTCATACAGCATTGACGAAGATGGTTCTATTGTTCTTACTCAAGAGCAGTTGCTATCTCAAGCTTCCGATGTTGATGGTGATGATCTAACCGCCAGCAACTTAAGCGCGGGAGATAATGCAACCGTTGTTGATAATGGCGATGGCACCTTTACTGTAACGCCAGATGCTGACTTCAACGGTAATATCGACCTAAGCTTTGACATCTCTGATGGTACAGAATCGATTGTGGCGAACGCCGATCTAACGGTTAACCCAATCAATGACCTACCAACCAGCGACGATGTTTATGCGAACGTTGATGAAGACAACATCATCACGATCACGCAGGAGCAGCTACTTGCGAATGCCGCTGATATTGAGGGCGATGACCTTGTCGCTTCCGACTTAACCTTAGTGGGTGACGATGCAACGATTGTCGATAATGGCGACGGTACGTTCTCAATCACTCCAAGCGAAAACTTCAATGGCTACATCGATGTGGCCTACAGCATCAGCGATGGCGACACACCAATTGCCGCTAACTTAGGCTTGACGGTGGATCCTGTCAACGATGCGCCAATTGTTTCTGCGGATGTTGCGATAACCATTGAAGAAGATGGTTCGTACACGATTACCCAAGAAGAGTTACTTCAATTCGCAACGGACATCGAAGACGATGACATGACCGCAATCATTGGAGAACAAGGGGATGATACGACGGTAACCGGTACGGTGTTGGATGCTGAAACGGGGAGTCCAGTGGCAGGTGCGGATGTTACGTTGACAGATAATGTTGGCCATTCTTACGAAACCGAGACTGATCAATCAGGTAATTACTCTGTAAGCGGCCCTGTTGTAGACCAAGGTACGATCACCATTGAGCAAGACGGCTCTATCACCAACAGCTTCATTGTTCCTGCTGGTGAAGAGACTAATGGTGGTGTCACCGCCATATCTGAAGTGTTAGAAGAAACAGATATGCGGATCGTTGTGACATGGGGTGAAAGCCCTCGTGACATGGATAACCATCTATGGCTCTACGATACAGAGTCTGGCAATGAGTTGGATCATATCTACTACCGCGATATGAATCATGACCTAGGCGGAGGCAATGTTGTTCAGCAAGACGTTGATGACACAAATGGTGGTGGCCCTGAAACCATCACTATTCCAAATTATCAAGATGCTGACATGCACTACTCAGTGCACAATTACACTAGCAGAAGTTGGGATGTAGATGGCGTTGAAGATGTGCAAGTTCAGGTGTTTGTGGGTGATACATTGGTTGAAACCTTTAGCCCAGATTTATCTGAAAACCCATCAGGTGACCACTGGCATGTATTCGATATCGTTAACGGCGTTATTGTTCCAAGCCAAGATGTAGGCACTCAGAATGCGTTTGATTTGCCAACGGCAGAAGAAGCGCTTGCGAATGAAAATGGTATTGATATCTCTGAATTGCTTACGGGCGGTGAAGATGATGACACCACTGATGAAACTGGCGATTCAACGGATCAGACAGGTGAATTAGCAGGGGAAACGGGCGGTAACGAACCAAGTATTGGAGATGTCTCAATTGAGAACGCTCTTATTACTGACAATGGTGACGGTACTTATACCATCACACCGGAAGAGAACTTTAACGGTGAATTCTCCATTAGCTACAGCGTGGACGATGGTAACGGTGGAGTAACACCTGCTGAACTCGACGTTACTGTTACGGCAGTTAATGATCTTTCAGTTATCTACGACCATAACTACACCGTAAACGAAGATGGTTCGTTGACCTTTACCGATGAACAACTATTGGCTGGTGCAACGGATATTGATGGTGATGACCTTTCAGTCGAATCGGTTAATTACGAAGGTACCGACGGCGTGTTCACGGATAACGGCGATGGTACTTACACCTTTGCTCCAAACGAGAACTTTAATGGTAATGTCGACCTAACTTACGACGTCAGCGATGGCACCGATGTTGTTTCGGCAAACATCGATGTCCAAGTCGTACCAATCAATGACGTTCCGGTAGCGGGAACCACCTCTTACACTGTTGCTGAAGATGGCAGTATTACCCTGAGTGATGCGCAGCTATTGGCTAATAGTTCTGACGTTGAAGGCGAAGTCTTTGTTAGCGACGTGACTTACAGCGGCACGGATGGTGTGTTTACGGATAATGGCGATGGCACATATACCTTTGCTCCAAATGAAAACTTTAACGGAGATATCAGTCTTGATGTATCCGTTATGGATGAAGACGGCGCAACGGCTGAAACCACAGCTGGCATTGATGTAATAGCAGTCAATGACTTACCGGTAGCCGGTTCAACGGCTTATAGTGTTGATGAAGATGACGTAATTACGTTATCCGATGCACAACTTCTAGCGAATAGTTCGGATCTTGAAGGCGATGTATCGGTAAGCGACGTTTCTTACTCTGGCACAGAAGGCATCTTCACAAACAATGGAGATGGTACGTACAGTTTCGCACCAAATGAAAACTTCAACGGCAATGTCAGCTTAGATGTCATCGTTGAAGATGAAGAAGGTGCAACCGCTCAAACCACGGCTGGTATTGAAGTGATTACGGTCAATGATGCGCCAGTGGCCGGAAACGTGGCTTATTCGGTTGATGAAGATGGTTCAATTACGCTATCTCAAGAACAGTTGCTGGCCAACGCATCCGATGTTGATGGTGACAACTTAACGGCAGCAAACCTAACGGCGGGTGATAACGCTACGGTAACGGCAAACGATGATGGTTCATTTACTATCACTCCAGATGCTGACTTCAACGGCGACATAGACCTAAGCTTCGATGTTTCAGACGGCATCGAGACAGTCCAAGCTGGCGTAGATCTAACCGTTAATCCTGTGAACGACTTACCAACGGTTGTTGACCAAAGCTTTACCGTTGAAGAAGATGGCACGTTAACCTTTACTGATGCGGATCTTCTCGCTGGCGCTACGGACATTGATGGTGATGATCTTTCTATCGCTGACGTCTCTTACACAGGTTCAGAAGGTGTATTCACTGACAACGGAGATGGTACATACAGCTTTGCTCCGAACGAGAACTTCAATGGCGATGTAAACCTTGGTTTCACAGTGTCTGATGGTACTGATAAAGTTGATGCCAATATTGATGTAACAGTTACGGACATTAATGATGCTCCAGTAGCGGGCGCTACGTCTTACCAAATGAATGAAGATGGCACCATCACATTGAGCCCAGAGCAGTTAATTGCGAATAGCTCGGACGTCGATGGTCAAGTGTCGCTTGATAGCGTGAGCTACTCAGGCCCAGACGGTATCTTGGTTCAAAATGAAGATGGTTCAGTAACGTTCGCACCAAATGAAAACTTTAATGGCGACATCAGCCTTGATGTGACGGTTATTGATGACGATGGCGCAACGGCTGAAACAACGGCTGGTATTGAAGTGATTGCCGTCAACGACGCACCAGTTGCCGGAAACGTGGCTTATTCGGTTGATGAAGATGGTTCAATCACGCTATCTCAAGAGCAGTTGTTGGCTAACGCATCTGATGTTGATGGTGATGACCTAACTGCCACTAACTTAAGTGCAGGTGATAATGCGACCGTAACAGCGAACGATGATGGTTCATTTACTATCACTCCGGATGCTGACTTCAACGGCGACATAGACCTAAGTTTCGATGTTTCAGACGGTATCGAAACCGTTCAAGCGGGAGTCGACCTAACGGTTAATCCGGTGAATGACCTACCAACGGCCGCTGATCAAAGCTTTACGGTTGAGGAAGATGGCACGTTAACCTTTACTGATGCTGACCTGTTAGCCGGTGCTGCGGACATTGATGGTGATGATCTTTCTATCGCTGATGTGTCTTACACAGGTGCAGAGGGTGTATTCACTGACAACGGAGATGGTACATACAGCTTCGCTCCGAACGAGAACTTCAATGGCGATGTAAACCTTGGCTTCACAGTGACTGATGGTACTGAGAAAGTCGATGCCAATATTGATGTGACGGTAACGGATGTTAACGATGCGCCAGTTGCGGGTTCAACGTCTTACCAAATGAACGAAGATGGCACCATCACAATCAGCCCAGAGCAATTAATTGCTAATAGCTCGGACGTTGATGGTGAAGTGTCGCTTGAAAGCGCGACTTACTCAGGCTCCAACGGCACCTTGGTTCAAAACGACAATGGATCTGTGACTTTCACGCCAAACGAGAACTTTAATGGTGATATCAGCCTAGATGTGGTTGTGACCGATGATGACGGTGCAACTGTAACAACGACGGCAGGTATCGAAGTTCTGGCTGTGAACGATGGACCAGTATCTGAGGAAGTGGAACTAACCACAGCCGAAGACAGCACCATTCTTATCACACAAGACATGTTGTTAGCTCAAGCTACCGACATCGATAACACCGCAGACGAGCTGTCAGCTTCTGGTCTACAAATCGATCCTAGCTTGGGTGAGTTGCTAGACAACGAAGATGGTACTTGGTCATTTACGCCAAACGAAAATTTCAATGGCGATGTGCCAATGACGTTTAACGTTAGTGATGGCCAAGAGACAATTTCAGTCGACGGTAACATCGATGTTACGCCAGTGAATGATGCACCTGAAGCACCAATGATTGAGATGCAAAGTGAAGAAGATGTGGTCATGGTGATTGACCCAGCCTACATCGCGGATCAAGTCACAGACCTTGATGGCGACGAGATCAGCATCGAAAGCATCACGGTTCGTGCTCCAGCGAATGCGACCTTAACTCAGCAACCAGATGGCATGTATCACTTAGTGACTACGCAAGACTTCAATGGCTTGGTAGAACTGGGTTATCAGGCAACTGATGGTGAAGAAGTGGTTGATGGCTCGCTGAATGTGGATGTCATTCCGGTTAACGACGCACCATTTAACGTCGGTAACGCAATGATGACCACAGACGAAGATGGCGCGTTCACCTTCGATGCTGGCGACTTGATGAACTTGTTCGGTGACATTGATACCGCTGACCTTGTTGTTTCTCGTATTATCACCGCAGACGGTGAAGATGGCGGAGAAGTAACAGATAACGGTGATGGTACTTGGACATTCACACCAACAGGCGATTTTGCGGGCGTTTCTGACCTTCAAGTTGTCGTAAGTGACGGTGAGTTTGAAACGGTTCTCGATGTTCCTGTATACGTACGTCCTGTCGCTGATGGCGCGGTTATTTCAACTGACCATGACGGTCCATTAGTCTTCGGTGAAGATGAAACCGGTCACCTAGGGCTGAATGTTGGTCTAGTTGATGATTCGGAAACGCTAAGTAACTTGGTGATGACAGGTTTCCCTGTTGGATTCGAGGTAACAGATGGTGTGAATACCGTGATGATCACCGAGCCGGGTCAATACATCGACCTGTTCGATTGGGATATCTCAAACATTCAAATGACGCCTCCAGAAGATTTCCATGGTGAATTCTTCGTAACGGTAAGTGCTACAACGGTTGATTACGGAGATGAGCCAGAAGCATTTGAAGATGGCATCGATTCAGGTGATTTCGAAACCGTAGCGGGTGATTCCATCATCCTAACGGCGGACGAGCTAATCGGTTTAGCTGAAAATGTGGATGCTGACAGCGACGATGAAGTGAAACTGGTTCATCTAGCAGACCGCAGCCAAGGTGAGATTGTCGATAATGGCGATGGCACTTGGACGTTCACACCAGCACCAGGCTTCATTGGTGAAGCAGACATTGCTTACGTGATTGATAAAGATGGCGTGCTTCATGATGAGCAAACTGGCGTGGTCGTGAAAGAAGGAGACTCACCAGAGAATGCAGCACCAGAAGTTAACAGCATCACAACGACGGAAATCGCAGCTGATGCAACCTTGTCGTTCACTGATCAAGACATGTTAGCGAACCTGAGCGATGCAGAAGGCGATAGCTTGAGCATTGAGTCAGTAAGCTTGATGGAAGGCCAGGGCGTGATAGAAAGCGATAACCAAGGTAACTATCAATTCACACCTGCTGAAGACTACACCGGCGATGTTCAAGTTGGGTTTATAGCGACGGATGGCGAAAATCGTATCGAAAGCTTCTTCAATGTCGATATCCAAGGTGGTGATGAAGCAGCGGCGAGTGAAGGTTATGCTTTAGCTGATGATGGTTCACTAACTATCACTGAGTCACAGCTGGTGGATGAGTTAGGTGTGAGTGATTCTGCACAAGTCGTTGATGTTGCAGATGCGAACGATGCTGGCTTCTTTGCTGAATCTGGTGAAGGTGAGTGGACTTACTGGCCGAACGAAGACTTCGATGGCAATTTAGCGATGAATGTTGAAGTTAACGACGGCGGTGAAGTATCAAGCCACAGCTTAAGTATCCAAGTAGCCGATGATTCAGTGCAAAGTGATGAACCACAAGTTCAAGTTGCTCAAACAACAGAAGAGCAACAAGTGGAAGTGGTTCAACAAGCTGATGACCAATCTCAAGATGCTGAAGCTGACACTGAAGACAATGCGGCAGATGTAACGGCGGCACCGGGCGATACCATCTCTATTTCGATTCCAGATGAGGTGAGTGGTAATGAATCGGTTGATTACGCTGATATGTCTGGCTTACCTGAGGGCGCTACTGTGAGCAACGCACTGGATAACGGTGATGGTAGCTTCACAATCAGTGGCAACTTAGAGCAGCCTGTATCCGTTGAACTTCCAGAAGGTTACGAAGGTACTAGCGAGATCCAATTCCAAGGTTACGACGAATTGGGTAGTTCAATAGACGGTGCTAGCGGTTCTGTTGAAGTTGAGGTCGATGATCAATACACCATGCAAGGTTCTACTCAAGAGCAGCAACCAGACATGGCTGGTATGGAATCTGGTGGCAGCGACTGGACAAGTTCAGGTGGTCAAGATCAAGGTGTTGACTTCACGGACGATTCTGGAAGCTTCGATTCAGATTCTCAAATCGAAACCGATCAAAGCAACGATTTTGATCAGAGCTCTATCTAACCCAAAGAGTTCAGTTTTTCTGAACTTACAACCAGACAGGGCAGCGTAATGTTGCCCTCATTAAAGCCACGTAGAGTCACCTTTACGTGGCTTTTTTATTTGTCGTTCTATTCATTGCGTTGGTTTTAAAAAACTGCCTTCTCAAACTAAGCACTAAAAACTTGTGAACGCGTAAAAATGTCCTTAATTATTAGAAGAGTTAATTAAGAAGGAGGGACGACATGTATCGATATGTCAGTTCGCCACAAGCGTCGAGATACATCGTGCCACCACCTCAACATCGTGAGTTGTCGAGTGTGGATGTGCCTGAGTCTGAATTAGAGATGCGAGAAATTCTAAATAATTGGTTTGCCGATGGTTTGGCTCCCATTATTCAAAGTGAAGACGATTATATTTCGGCAAGCGACCAAGTTCGATTTGAGAAACTCAGCCGTACGGTTGGTATGTTATTGAGGAACAAAGACTATTACTTTGCAACTAAGCGTATTTTGTCTTTGTGGGAACAAGACTGCCTTGAAACCACCTATGTTAATTACCTTATTCTGCGTAGTGAAAGATCCAATTCGTTAAGGTGAATAAGCGCAGCCTTGGTGTGTTGACCATAATTGTTTGTTTTGAGTGTTTATGATATTCAAGTTTGCTAGGAAAGTAGGCAAACAAAAAGGGCAAGCTTTTGAGGCTCACCCTTAAGGTTCTTTCTTTTAGTTAACGTTATTGTTTTCATTTCACGTCGTTGTTTTCACTTAACGCTATTGTTTTCAATTAACATTGTTATTTTCACTCAGCGTTGCTGTTTTTACTCGTTGCTATTACTTTTCAGCAAGGGTGTGACTCACACCCAACCATCAAACTTGAGTCTTTTTTGAATCCTCTCGACCGCTTCTTTTTGCATCTGTCTAACGCGCTCATTAGAAACATTCACATCTTGCATTTGTCCCACCTCAGATAGCGTTTTCACCTTGTTATCAAAGAAACCAAAACGGTGAATGAGAACTTTCTGCAATTTGGGTGGCAGCGTGTTTATGATTTGCTCTAGAGCCTGGGTAAAAGACTGATCTTCACAATCTTTTTGAGGGTCGGGGATAGTTTCACTTTCACACTGTTCAATTACCACTGGTGCGAGGCTGATACCAACCGTTGTTGTTACGTCAATAAACCCACTAAGCGCCACGAGCTGATCGACACGTTTTGCTTTAACGCCAGAGCTGTTTGATAACTCTGAAATAGAGATCTCTTTACTCATTTTTTTACTTACATCGAGCTTCTTGGACGCGAGGCTGTTTATTTCTTTGCATACGTGGGCGGGCAATCGGACAGTACGACCTTTGTTCATTAATGCGGCTTCAATATTCTCTCGAATCCACCATACGGCGTAGGTCGAAAAGCGATAACCTGGTTCGGGGTCGTATTTGTCGATTGCTTTGATTAAGCCGATATTACCTTCTTCGATAAGATCAAGCAGTGTAAAGTTGTTACCTTTACGTTTTAGGTAATTCTTTGCGATTTTTACAACAAGTCGCAGGTTTGATTCGATCATTATGTCGCGTGCTTGCTTGTCACCAGCTCGATTCAATTTTGCGTAATATACTTCATCTTCACGCGACAAAAGATCAATGCCCACAATATCTTTTAGATAGTGTGCATAGGGTTCTGTAGTAGTCGAAAATGATTCTTTGATGGGTGTTTCATCCGTGAGCCCCTGAAACGCAGCAAAACTATCGTTGTTCATTTCCTTGTCCTTCTCTAGCCGACTGAACGTTTTGTTTTTTATTTTATTATTATGCCACCAAGTGATTAACGCTTGGTTTCATTAGAGTGTAGATAACAGTTTCTTCTTTACCAATAAATAAAATGCAATTTCGTATACTTACGTCACAAAAAAATCTACAAATAATTAACGATTTTACATCTCATCGAACGTGTCGGTTTTTCATGGGAAACATGACTATGTATGGCTTACAAAGTGTGTGTTATGCATTGGTATGTGAAGATAAGCTGGGTGAATTTATAGGTGTGTGTGGTTATATAATTGATAGGAAAATTGAGGGTGAAATGGCAAGAGTCGAGGTTCCATGTTTCCAAAGTACCTCAGCTCTTTGACCTGATATTGTTTAGTGCGTAAAGCTTGAAAGCTATTACTCAAGACTAAAAGTTTTACCCAAAACTAAAAGCTATTACCCAATACAAAAACCTATGGCTAAAAGCTCAGTAAATTTGCTAATAAGTACTAAGAACCTCATCTATTTGTTTGTTGATGATCTTCATTTCGCTGTAGATAACAGAAAGATCATCATCTTGAGGAGCAAGCTTGTTAAGTGTGTTTTGTTCGACTTTTTCTAAGGCCACTGTGGCTGTTTCTTCGCCGAAGCTGGCTAATATGCCTTTCAATGTATGCACAGTAAAATGAAGCTTGCCCCAATCCTGTTTCTGTACCAGTTCTTGTATCTCTTCTAATGAATTGCCATGGTCTTCTTGATACACAGACAACACAGCGAAAATTACTTCTCTGTCATTATCTAAGTAGGCATTTAAGGCATCAAAATCTAGCATATAGACTCCTGTCGGCTGTATGTTGAAAATGGGCTGGGCGGCTTAGTAGAAAAACCAGATCTTGATGAATCACTGAGCCATTGGCTCCATCTTGGTGGAAGCTCTAGCTGTGCGAGTTGCTTTAAGTATTCATGTCTAAGGTTTTCTTCTATATGAGCTTTATGGACTGCATATATATAGTCAAGTTTCGCCGCAATTGAATATGGGTAATTGTGAATGTAGTCCTTTAATTCTTGAATGGAACCAGAGTTTTCTATATTTACACAAGTAGAAGGGTCGACATCTTTTGATTCAAGTTGATGGTCTATTGTCTCCCCTCGAGTTTTTAAGCACTCTGCAACTAAGTGGTACAGGGAGTATTCGCCAAAATGAGACAACAGAGGCAACAATTGAAACAGTAAGTAAGTTGGTTGGTTGTAAAAGTTATTTGCTAATAGTGTCGAGGCTCGAATCACTTTCTTATGAGCAACTTGAGGGCTGTTCTCAATGAGTAAAATATTACTTTGAAATAGGGCAAGGCTGGCCAAAACTTGTTGCTGTTGTTTTACCGGAAGTTTGAGGTTTACTAGCTCTGTGAATTGATTAGCGTGTTCCAGCAGAATTCGTTTGTACTTTAATTGTGTCTCACGCTGGTATGTCGCCTTTAGTGAACTGAAGTGAGCGCCAATGGAATGAATAACATCAATGTCGGTAGACGATATATGTGTCGCGTACATCTCTCCGAGTTTGATCAGCATAAGGGTGTTATCGGCATTTTCCGCTAAATCGATAGCTCTTATCGCACGGTGACTGATGCTAGGTGTCATTTCAAACGCTCTGATGGCCAGTTTAAGTGCAGGCAGTAACATATTATGTTTTTCATAAATGCAGCTTAAGCAATCAATGACGCTCAATGAGAGTGGCTGCGCAATCAGAAAGTTGTGAAGCTTATCGATTGCTAAATTTGGTTGACCTAAGCTGTCGAGAATAAGAGCTTCAGCAACCAATTTTGTTGGGTGCATGTTGGTTTTAGAGTTGTTGATTACGCTTGAGAGTAATTGCCATTTCTTACCTGAAATTAAGTGTTCAATCAATGTTGCTTCGAACTGTACGCTAGTGCCATTGGGTGAGATCTCTAACGCTTGATTCAGTCTATCCTGACTGGTAATTGGATATAAATCATTAAGTTGAGTGAGCTTCTTCGATACGGACACAGCACTTTGGATCTTTTTACCCAACATTTGAGTATGAATAGGTTTAGAAACGAAATGATGTGCTTCGCCGGAAAGAGCCGTCAATACCGTTTCTTGACGCATATCCCCAGAAACAAGAATGGTGGCAACAGTATGATCGATGAGTCTGTTTCGATACAGAATCCCCAAAAGCTCAAACCCAGTAAAGGATTGTTCAAGGTGGTAATCGATGAGGAGTACATGAAACGAGTGCGTCTCGACCGCTTTGATGGCTTGTCGATAATCGGATGCAACAAATATACATTCGCGCGCAATACCTAAGCTCGCCAACTGCTGTTTGATTAGTATCGTTGCACTTTTAGAGTCGTCGACAATTAAAACCCGTAGGTCTGGTGATAAGGTCAAATCCATTTTCCTCAATACCAAATGTTATTCTTAATTTAGGTGTCAAGTTGCACATTGTCAAGATGGCATCTTCTTTAATGAGACAACTTTAAGTCATTGTTGTTATGTTATTTATTTGCGTGATAAAGGTTCATTAAATTGAATTTTCTAGCGTACAAGACCTTTGGCTTGGCGATTACTTACATTAGATGTCTCGATGTTAGCGAAAAGAAGAATTAACCGTTCAGATGCATATGATTTACCGTACTTATGTGTTTAATTAAAATTATTTGTGGTGATCATGTTTTATCTGAATTGTGGGTAACTAACCTTAAAAGTATTCTTATAGATAAACGACGGTATATTATTCCGTTTATAAGGATGTTTCATGTTTTCGCTTTCTATAAAAAATAAAGTTCTGGCTTTGTGCCTTTTCTCTTTTGCTGGTTTCAGTAGTATTTTATTTGTGGGCGAGGGGGCCTTAAGTAATAACAATGAACAAGTAAATCGAATAGATAAAGTTCTCTATCCAATCATGGACTCGTCGTCAATGAACAGAGTGTTAATCTCTCAATTGGCCGAACGATTTAATTTAGCAGTCACGTTAGGTGACGAAGAACTACTTCAAATGAATGCTGTTACCTACAAGGAGATAATAGCTAACTTTCAGATGCAGGTAGGTTTAGACCCATCAATAAAATATTCAATCATAGAACTTCAGAAAAATACCACGACATATTTTGAACTAGCACATCGCATTGCTAAGGGCATGATCGATGGAGACCTTGCACTTACTGAGGTTGGTAAACTAGCCAAACAAAATAGCGATATGCTTGAAGTGCTTACCAAAGATATAAATCAGTTCTCAGAAGCTCGAATCTCAGATTTTGAAAACTCAGTCACGGTACTGGAGCAAAATAACCTTCGTTCAAACAAAATAATGACAGTGCTAGGCATCACTGCGTTGATCGCACTGTGTTTGTTTGGATGGTTCGTTGTACATGCTATTCGTAAAGATTTGGCTAATATCAGTGACAAAATGAGAGACATTGCCGAAGGTGAAGGCGACTTAACGGTTCGACTTATACATGAAAAAAATGATGAACTTAAGCCTTTGGTCGATTCGTTCAACTCTTTCGTTTCTCACTTGCAACGCAATGTAACTGAGACCATAGAAAACGTTGTAGAGTTGGACTCTATTTCGCGCTCGTTGGTCAGCACAAGCCAAAATACACGCAAACTATCAAAGAACCAAAATTTGGCAATTGAAGAAGTATCCGAATCTTTACAGCAGTTATTCAGCGCAGCTAAAGATATTGCCCTGAATGCCAACGATGCCTCTTTATCTGCGACAAGTGCTAGTGAGCAAGCTTCTATGGGCGAGTCACAAGTTAAAAGTACGATTCTCGCAGTACAAGAGCTGACAACTGATGTGCGCCAAGCATCTCAAGTTGTTGGGCAATTGGATACTAATACTCAAAGTGCAGGCTCGATCTTGGATTCAATTAGCGCCATTGCCGAACAAACCAATTTACTTGCATTAAACGCAGCTATTGAGGCCGCAAGAGCGGGTGAACAGGGAAGAGGCTTTGCCGTTGTTGCCGATGAAGTTCGCACATTAGCCTCTAGAACACAAAGTTCTACACAAGAGATCCAGTCAGTGCTTTCTCAACTCCAAGAGCAAGCAAAAATGGCTTCGAGAATCATATCTGAAAGTGCAATGAAAGCCGAAAATTGTGTTGAGCAATCTTTAGTCGCTGAAAAGTCTCTTATCCAAATCACTAATGATGTCATGGATATCAGTCAGCGTAATGACAGCATAGCATCGGCAACTGAAGAGCAAGAGCAAACTTCGTCTCGAATCGAAACCTTTGTTACAGATATTCGTGATATGGCTGAAGGTACGACGGACAGTGTTCAGTTAGTTGACTCAGTTGCTCAGGATATTCAAAAAATCACACGAAATTTATCTGAATTAACGGGTCACTTTAAGACTCGTTAACTTCACTCAATTCTTTCCGCTGTTTTCTAAGTGACGTTTTTCTTGATTTTCACCAAGAAGAACAGCGGTAGTTTGCCTCGAATTTGAGGCTAAAAATAATAAAAATGAAAACATAACTGTGGAGTTCGTTATGAAAAAGACACTAATTGCTGCTTTGGTGAGTGTTGCTTGTGGTGCTAATGCCGCAAGTATGGAAGATATTAATATCAGTGGCTTTGGTTCGGTTGGAATCGGTAAAGCTAACAATGATGTTAATTATGCGGGGTACACTAGCGAAAATCTGCAGTGGGAACAAGAGACGCTTGCTGGGCTTCAGTTTGACTTCAATGTGAATGAGAAAGCAAAGTTTGTAACGCAGATTGTTGCGAATAGTCGTTATGACTACGAACCAAAGATCGAGATGGCTTATGCGTCATACGACTTTGACAGTTTTACGGCTCGTGCTGGTAAGCTACGCCTACCGCTGTTTTTCTACTCAGATTACACGGATCTTGGTTACGCTTACCCGATGATTCGTCCTTCTCAAGAGTTGTACGAAAATATCGTTTTAAAAAGCTATACCGGTGCTGATCTATTGATCCCTGTAGAGTTTGAAAACTCAAGCCTATTGATTCAACCCGTTGTTGGTATTGGCACCATTGACGAAGACGATTCTATTGTTGGTGAAGTTAAATTAGACAAATTGATGGGTGTAAGCGCGAACTGGAACGTCAACGATTTCACATTCCGTGGTTCTTACTTTGTTGCTGAATCAAATCCATCTTGTGATTTTAAGACCTCATCTGATCCTTACTGCAAAATGGCTGAGATGCTAGATAGCAAAGACGGGCAATTTATTTCACTTGGTGCGCAATACGACAACGGTGATTTAATCGCCAACATCGAAGGTGCGGATGTGCAGCTAGATGGTGAGTTCTATGACTATCAATCTATTTCTGCTTTAGTTGGCTATAGAGTCAATGAGTTTACTCCTTATTTATCAATCAACTGGGTAGAAACGACTGACAATGAAGAGCGTACTAATATGACAGGCGTTCAGTCTGCTCTTAGAGAGGCTTTAAACTACGAGCGTCTATCTTACTCTGTTGGTTCTCGTTGGGATTTTGCTAAAAATATGTCACTTAAAGTTGATGTTACTTACGTTGACTACAAAGGTACTAGCGGCGGCTTCCAAGAGAATATCGAAACAGTCGGTACATATTTCGCAACAGGCAATTTCTTTGAAGATGACTCAATCTTGTATTCAGCTAAGCTAGACTTCGTATTCTAAGGTATCAGTATGAAAAAATTAGTAACGCTTATGGCAGCAACGCTCATTTCGTTTAATGCTGCTGCAGGTATGGTTGTTATCGGCAATAATGCAGGTGTTGATGCATTAACCAATGCTGATGTGAAAAAATTATTCATGGGTAAATCAAACCAACTGGGTAATGGTAGCAAAGCACAAATTGTAGAGCTTGTTGATGGCGCTGCAGGTCGTATTGCTTTTCATGAAATAGCAACGGGTCGTTCTGAATCTCAACTACAATCGGCTTGGGCTCGACTTGTGTTCACTGGTAAAGCTGAAGCGCCGATCCAAGTTGCTGATTACAGCGCTGTAATCAATCAAGTTGCTTCAAACGCTAATGCGATTGGGTATGTTGATGAAACTGCACTTACTGGCGATGTGAAAGTGTTGCTTAAGTACTAATTTCTAGTTTACAACACAGCTCTAAAAGGCCCGATGACTTGATGGTTATCGGGCTTTCTTGTTTCTATTTAGAGATATCTGAATGGTGAATTAGTTTACTTCTTTGTTAATCGCGCATGTTTAAAATCAATACTGCCGCTAGCGCCAAGAATGCCGTCATCATTAAGAACACATCGTTGTAAGCCATGATGGCAGCGTCACGTTGCATGGTGCCAAGTAAGCTTGCTTGCGCTTGTTGCATCGCAGTTGCAGCATCACTCCCTGATTGAATGAAAAACGCTTGTTGATCTTTGAGTGTTTGCCAACCTAATTGACTAACAGAAGGCAGTGATTCCTTAATATGAGCCAAATGCTCACGTGTTTTGTTGTCGAGTAGCGTAGCGATAATTGCGATGCTGAAAGCACCACCTAGGTTTCGCATTACGTTGGTTAAAGTTGATGCGTCTGGCGTGTCCATTTTGCTGATGTTCTTCATGGCAACCAAAGACAGCGGAACCATAATAAATGGGCTGCCAATAGCGCGTAGAACCATAGACAAAATCAGCTGCTGGCCACCAAAATCTATTGTCATGTGCGTATTCACGTAACAACTGAAACCAAACATCGCGAAACCAAAGGTTACTAAGTACTTGGGTTTAATAATTTGCGTCAACTTGGGCACTATAGGGAATATCAATAGTTGTGGGAAACCCATCCACATCAGCACTTCACCAATTTCCATCGCGTTATATTGTTGAATTTGAGTTAGGTACATTGGCAGCACATAGATAGATCCAAGTAATGCCATCCCTAAAATCAAATAGGCGATACAAGACATAGCAAACTGCCCATCCCGCAATAGCCGTAGGTTAACCAGTGGCTTTTTGTGTTGGAGTTCGTTTATCACGAAGTAAACCAAACTGACCGCGGACACAATACTTAAGCCAATGATAAAACTCGAACTGAACCACTCTTCACGATTACCTTCCTCTAGAACCACTTCTAGACACCCCAAGCCTAGAGCCATGGTTGCGATTCCAAACCAGTCCGCTTTTCTTAACGTACCAAGGTCGAGCTTTTCATCGTCCAAACCATATCGGATCATGGTGATCACGAGCAGAGCGGGCGGAATATTGATGTAGAAAATATAGTGCCACGAGAAGTTCTCAGTCAGCCAACCCCCAAAAGTAGGGCCGATAGACGGAGCAAATGTCGCGGTTACCCCAAACAATGCCATACCCACGGCGCGTTTGTTGACCGGCAATAACTGAATCACCAGCGAGAAAGCAAGCGGGATTAAAGCGCCACCACTGAAGCCTTGCATCGCTCGGAATACGATCATCGAGGTCATATTCCAAGAGAACGAACACAACAAAGATGAAATGGTGAAAATGGCCGTCGTCCACGTGATATAACGGCGTTTACCGAGCGCTTTAGAAAGCCAACCACTGAGTGGGATAGCAATCATCTCTGCGACTAGATAAGACGTAGAGATCCACGAACTTTCATCTAAGGTGGCAGACAGCGCGCCTTGAATATCTTTGAGAGACGAGTTGGTGATCTGAATATCCAAGATCGCCATAAACGCGCCAATCAAACCGCCAAATAGGGCGATCCAATGGCGTCTAGAAACCACTCCATCATCAATAGTGTGGGTGGCAACACCAGCGTTACTCATGATCTAGCCTCGTTTATCGATGGTCGCGACCACAGACAAACCAGGAAGCAGTCGACCTTTCAATTCTTGCTGATCTGGAATAGTAATTTTCACCGGTACACGTTGAACGATTTTAGTAAAGTTACCTGTCGCGTTTTCTGGTGGCAGTAGCGCAAACTTGGCGCCAGTTGCAGGAGAGAAGCTATCTACCACGCCTTCAAGTGGCTGACCCGGAAAGGCATCCAGTTCGACTTCTACGGTTTGGCCTTTGTGAATGCCGCTTAATTGAGTTTCTTTGAAGTTAGCTTCAATCCAGACTTGGTTGTTTGGTACCAAACTCATAAGTGGCGCGCCTGCTTGAATCAGCAAGCCTTCACGAACACTGCGCTTACCTATAACGCCATCTGTTGGCGCGTATACTTTGGTGTAATCAAGGTTGAGCTGCGCCTGTTCTCTTTGTGCTTGAGCCTCGGTAACCGATGCCTTTGCTTGTTCGATTTCGCTCGCAATCACGATTAACTGATCATTACTTGCGACTAGATTCGCTTTCGCTTCTTCTAACTCTGCTTGGGTGACTTTTTGTTGTGCAACCATGCTGTCAACTTCGTCTTGAGACGCGTAGTTACGCTTTAACAAGCTACGAGAACGCACGACTTGCTGATTTGCACGCTCATATTCAGCTTGTGCGGAATCAACACGACTTTCAGCTTGGTTTATTTGGCTACGTTGTAACGTTTGCTGAGCGACAAGATTGTGTACGCTTGATTGAACGACGCTTAAATGCGCATGAGCCTGAGCAAGTGCAGATTGGTAATCACGATCGTCGATTTGAACCAACAAATCACCTTGTTTAACCGATTGGTTATCACTCACGTAAGACTTAACAATATAACCCGACACCTTAGGGCTAATATTGGTGATGTCGCCTTGTAGGTAGGCGTTATCTGTAGACTCAAAGTACTGGCCATAGCCATACCAATATCCAGCGCCTGCTAACCCTAATGACAACATGATCGCAGTAGCAATAAGCGGTGCTTTTTTACGTTTTTTTGTGCTTACTGGTCGCGAAGCGTTATTGTTCTCTGTCATTTTTCAATTCTCAGTTTTCTTTAATACTTATATGTAACCAATTGTAAATGATTCGCATTGATTGATAAGATAGGAAAAAATGGAAACACTGTTGCAAAAATCTAACTAATAGAGAATTTGGGAAGGCTGTATGGACTTAAATGCTGTGGCTGTTTTTACACAAGTGGTTGATTGTGGGAGTTTTACGCAAGCGTCTGAAGCTCTTAACATGACTAAATCAACGGTTAGTCGAAAGCTGGCAGAGCTTGAGCAGCATTTAGGTGTTAGGTTGATCACGCGTTCGACTCGTAGTTTGGTGTTGACTCCGGAAGGTGAACGCTTTTATCAATCTAGCCTACAAATGCATGAGATCATGAATCAAGCTGAACTTGAAGTGTCGGCAAGCCAAGACCTGATCCGCGGCCCGTTAAAACTGGTGCTCCCGGTGGAGTTAGGCCATCAAGTACTCGCTAAATACATTCATAGCTTTCTGCTAGAACATCCAAATGTGACGATGAACTTAGAACTTACCAATCGAGAAGTCGACATCATTGCTGAGGGTATTGATCTTTATGCGCAAATTGGTGAGTTGGTCGACTCAAGCTTGATTTCCCGTTATTTAACGACCTCTGAACGTGTATTGGTCGCTAGCCCTAAGTATTTAGAGGAATACGGAGAAATAGAAACGCCAAAAGATCTTAAAACACCATTTCGAATGATTGAGGTTGTGAACAAAGCGGCACGAATGCCCAAATGGAAGTTGCAACTCGATGATGGAACGTCAGAATTAATTGAGCTTCCTAGTCAACTGAAAGTCAATACTATCACGGCATGTCTTACCGCGTGTGTTGATGGGTTAGGGCTTGCAGTATTACCTGAGTTCATTTGTAGAGAGCATTTCAAAACAGGTAAATTAGTACACTTATTGCCTGAATATGACATGCCCCAAGTCTCTGTAAGTTTGGTGTATGCCGACAGGCAATTGATGCCAAAGCGCAAGAAAGTCTTTATTGATTACCTGTTAACGGCCTTTCAAAATGAGAAGCATAGATAGCTTTCTATATAATCAATCTCAAAATATGATTCAGTTCTTTAGTATCGGAATAGAAAGCTAACGAACTGAATAAGAGGAGCGTTAGTAATTAAGTTCTGGTTTCCACTCTATGATTTTTCCGTTGCTTAAGAGGGCTTTAATAGAGTCAGGCGCGACATCAATACCATTTTGATCGAACACTTCATCTGAGAAATTTGCGATGATTTTACTCCCGTCACTGAACTCAGTTTGTTGAACATTTCCGTTTTTGTCTAACCAGAAGAAATCGACTAACCGCTTATCCCATAACTGCTCGTGCATCGGTTCAAAACCATCTTGATAGTGGCTTAGTGATTTGACCCTTGGGCTTGAACTTGATGAAGCTTCATCTCTGGTCAAGTGAACCATCGGTGGTGTGTTGTACAGCATCGCGATTAAATCTCTATTTGCTTGTACATTGGTGAATTTAAGACTGTCTGAATGCCAATGGTGCGTATTGATCACTTCATCATGGAAAATGGCTTGATAAAGCGGGATTCGATATTGAGGCGAAAACAGTAGCGACTTGTAGGGCTCTTTAACCTCGGCGGGCTTAAAGAAGAAGTCAGGCTTGTGGTCTGGATACCAACGACCTAAATAATAAGGTGACTGACGGTTCTCTTTCATGTCTTTGTCTGTCCAGCCAAAACCAACCGTTTCTAAGCCGTGTGCAAACGCGATGCCTTTTGTCGTCAGGCTGTTGCCATCTTCAGATCCTAATACTAACGATGGTTGTTCGCTTAACCACTGCATTCGGTTATTGAAGGCTGAAAGCATGGCCGATTCGTTTGTATTGCCATTTGTGTGGCTGTAGCCGTTGTTATCGCTATGACCCTCTAGAGAGCCGCGGTAATCCTCACGTGCCATGGCGGTTGCATCAACATCTAAGAACAAGCTGTTGAAGTTGCCGAATTTCATAATGTCTTGAGCGCGCTGTTTTACGTAATCTAAATGGCAATTCGGATTGAGATAGAATCCGTTACCTCGAAACCCTTTTTTTAGGCTGCCATCTGCTAATTCAATGGCACAACTTTGACGCATCGGCTCTGGTAATTGAGCGGTTAACCAGTTGTCGTTTAATTTCGCAGGAATGGCTGTGTTGTAAGAATCGTAGGTACCAACCAGATATCCGGATTGTTTTGCCAGACTAACGGCGTTAGGTTGATAGAATGCTGGCATCCAATTATCGAATCCGAGCCAAAGTTTGTTTAAGCCTGCCTTATTTAGATTGGCGACCATGTCTAAAGACAACGCTTGTCCCCAAGTGTCTGGCGAGTTTAGGTATGGGGAGGCGTGTTCAGTCAACCAGTTTTTCTTATTCTGCGCGGCCTCGTATTGAGCTTTAATCGAGTTGTTTTCGAGTGTCGGATTACCAATCGGAAATAAGACCTGCAACGATTGGCTAATAGAGTCTAACAATAACTGTTTGTGGTACTGACTGAACCAATCTTTGCCCTTGGAGAGTGATGAAAGCTCTCTTTTTGCTTCCTTGGAAACGTTGAGCTTAGAGCCCACTAGATACCAGGTTTTCAATCCCCACCAGTTACTCACATCTTGGACGCTTAATGGATCTTTGCCAAACAGATAAACGTGGCTCGCGCCGATTAACTTACTCACATCTGGATTGCGCTTTTGCTTTGCTGCAAGTGTTTCAGACTGGTCATCATCGATGCGCCAATTTCGGTATTGCTTGGCACCATCTAACCATGAGTCTCCGAGGGTGATACGAATAATAAAAGGTTGTGATTGATTCAGTATCGTAAATTGGTGTGATGCTTTCATATCAATTTTGGTGTTTGTTTTAGAGGAGGTATCAGGGGACGCATTTGAAAAAAGCAGTTGATTATTGGTTGCATTAATCATCTGATAGCTAATGAAGTGGTCGTTCTGTTGTACTGTCCAAAAAGGCATCTTTAGGTCTTGAGTGGTGTTGCTTCCAGAATGGTTACCGACGAGATAACTACCCCAAAGCTTGCTATTTGTAGGTACACGCATGCCTTCGCTAAAAGGAAGAAATAGGGTCTGAGTTTGTTGTTCTGCAAGATCAAACCACGCCAACTCTACGGGCTGGTTACGTTTCACCTGTATATTTGAAGGCAAGCTGAACTGAAAAGTGAGTTGATCTTGATTTAGTTCTGCCTCAACGTTTATCCCACTAGGTACTAAGGTCCAAGTTGCGGTCTTTGCTGAGTTAGTTTTATTCGAAAGACCAATGACTAGATTGGTCACTTTCTGTGGTTGGCTATCAACGGTGAGAACGCCGCTGTTAACGCTTAAGCCGTTCCAATCTATCTCTAAAGTATTCGATGAAATAGAGACTGTATTGTTAGTGGTGGTGTTAGTGCTGTCGTTAATTCTGTTTTCGCTAATACTGGTGAGTGTTATTTGGCTCGCTTGTGCGTTGGATGAAAACAGACAAGCTGTTGTTAAAGCTACAATGGCGTAAGTAGAAAGGTTAAGTGGGTGACGTACGCTGAGCATATCTAGATTCCGTAAAGGGTAAGTACGGTCATTACACCTAAGCAGCGTTAGTGCTATGTCACCTATATGTCTCTATTTTCGGCATTGCGTAGCTATTTTTATATTAGAAGCTTTCTAACTTTCTAAAATTCTGCTGTAAGCATTCTATTAGAAAGGCACCGCGACACGCTGCACATATTGGACTTCAATTGCACCTTGGTACTCAAACATTTCAACCGAAGCACTCAAATGCTTGGCTTGGGTTCCAAGTGGAGTTTCTGTGGGAACGGGTGCTTGCGCTGTCTTGATTGGCACTTTGTAACCCAACAGGTTGTAGTTTTCATCAAACCATTGCCAACTCACATTAGCATCAGGGCAGTTGTCGATTACCTTTGGTGGCGTTATGATAATATGCGGATCATTAAGTTTGTTCTCTAGCGATAACCATCGCTTGCTGTCATCCAAAGCCGCCACAATAGGGTAGTGGTTTGATCCTATTGTTAACTGATAAACACCAGATTCGGGTTTGATAAACATTTCACTTGTCTCAACCTCTTTATACCCATTGTTAGAAGCGAGTTGTCCATCGATATGGACTTTCCCTTTAGGGGAGATCAAAGTGATAGGTTGTGTCTGGCTTTCTAAGCCCTCGCTGAGTTGTTCCGCAGAGACTTTGATTTGATAACCTTGCGATGACAGGCCGTAGCGTCGAATGAAGCTAACTTGAATGTGATGTTTCGTCTCGGTGTGTTGTTTTAGTGAAGTTCCGCATTGAGTTTGGCTCAGTATCTCTTGTTTAACTGGCAGCCAAAGATCGCTATCAAGTGTTTGTTGATTGAGTGCTATTTGGAGCTCTTGCCAGGCTAGTCGAGGTTGGTCACTAAGTAGTGATTGATAGGTGTGCTTCAATGGCGTGTTGGTAAACCAAGCTGCATGACACGTAAACGGCAAAGTGAAGACCAATACGATTAATGAAGTGACTTTCATTATGATTCCCCAGCCAAGCGGTAACCAACGCCGCGATGTGTTTCAATATTTAGTGTCGGCAACTTCTGGCGCAAACGCAGTATGTGGTTATCCACGGTTCGAGTACTTGGAAAGGCTTGATAACCCCAAATTTTATTCAACAACTCATCTCGGTGAAACACACGCCCTTGATTCTGAACAAATAACACCAGTAACTGAAACTCTTTAGGTTTTAACGTGATAGGGCTTTCATCCAAATAAGCGATGCGTTCAGACAAGCGGACTTCAATGTTGGCGTAATTTAGTTGGCTCGTACCTAACGGACGAAGTTGGGTAATGATACGAGCAAGCAACTCTTCGTTAGAAAAAGGCTTAGTGACGTAATCTTTGGCACCCGCCATTAATCCTTCTACGCGTTGCTGAACTTCCACTTTAGCCGTTAACACTATCACTGGTATGGCTTTGAGCAGTAACCAATTCGGCAGATGTCGTAAGCTGTCACCATCTTCGAGCTGTCGATCCAGTATCACTAGATCGGCTCGAAACCATTGCTTACTGGCACTCTCTGAATCCGTCGTCCAAAGGCATTGGTAACCGTTGGACTCAAAGAAGCTGACGAGGCCTTGTCCAAGCAGTTGGTCGTCTTCAATCAGCAATAGGGTGTTCATAAGCAATTTCCAAAATACATCGGGTTGGGTTACGGAGAATAATGAGACGGCCATCTGCTTGTTTCATCAAGTGTTTGACAATAGTAAGGCCAATACCCATGTTGTCTTGTCTATGATTGGTATTCGGTGTTGATCGAGATACAAACCTTTGCAGAAAAGAAGGGAAATGACCTTTGTCTTGCACCTCAATTCTCAGTTTATCAGCGAGCTCTACCTTGACCAAAACCTCACCTTTACCGTGCTGTTTGGCGTTCTTAATCAAGTTATCCAGGCAGATGGTTAGCCAGTAATACGGTAGGTTAAGTTCGGCATCACTTGATTCGCATTGATACTTGATACTGTGCTTTTCACATACATGATCGAGCCACTCTTCTAAGGATGCGTTTTGCTTTAACACAGGCTCTGACTGATCCGCACTTAGGTACACTTTACTGTTCTCGGTGAGCTGAGAGAGCCTTTGATAGTCGGATATTAAACGCCAAACTGCACTTTGAGTTTCATCAGAAAAGTCGTCGTAGCGATTTCTAAACATCTCGACGGTTAGACCTAGGCTCGTAATTGGTGTGCGCAGTTCATGAGTAAGAAGCTGTAAAACGAACTGTCTCTCTTTTCGTTGTTTTGTTCTTAGGTATAAGACTCGACCTAATCCCGAAAGCAATATTAGGAGTAATGAAAAAATCACAATCTTCATGATCAGGTTGTCATTGTTAGGCTCACTTATACACATATTACTGTAACGAAAAGAACAGTTTTCACCCGTCAAGGATACTTGTTGCTGCTTCGCAATAGGTAGCCAAACATCTAAGGGAATGGCTTTCCAACCTTGTTCGCCACTTAGCCAAAGCACATCGTCTTGTTTCCAAGCGCGATATCCATTGAGCAGTGCTTCTTTGCCTTGTGCGCTTAGGGCTTCTAGCTTGTTAAATAAAGGGTGCTGAGGGTTGGAAATACTCAAAAATGGGCGTATCTGCTCGCTTACGTCTGGGTAAGCTGTCAGATAACGATCAGCAAAACTTCCGCCTGCAGGATGTCGTTTAGAGTGTGCTGCAAACCAAATTGAATCCAATGATTGTTGCTGACATAAAGCGAGCTCGAACTCGATGGCGTCATGTAATGAAGGGTTATTGCTTTCAATTGCTCGGCAGTGATCTTGTATTGACGCTAACGCTGCGATGTCGTCCCAACTGAATTGGTTGAAATCAGGATAGCGGCTACGTTCATGAAGCAGAACTCTCGGATACTGAGTCAACTCTTGTTGAGATACTAGGATTGGGGATGATTGCCAGCTCAGTTGATACAGGGTTTGCCACTTGTCTTGCAAACTTTGGGCATTGGCTAGAGTGGGGAGCCAAAAGGTCAAGCAAAGGGCTAATGTAAACCTGCGCATCCAATCATTCTCGTTAAAAGTCTTGGGGCGAGTCTAAAGAGTTTTAGGCGCGATTTGTAACCTGAATGTCAACAAGTGTTCCTTTAATAACAAATTGTCGAGTGGATCATGCTTTTAAATAATAAAGTATAAATACAGTAAGTATCATTTGTTTGAGATAAATTAGATAATTGTGTACTTATTGTCATTATTGAGCAGGTGGAGGGGACTATACTGGGCTCATACCTAATCAGAGGAACCACCATGAAAACACTCATCAAATCAGTATTGGCACTTAGTACCTTAACAGTGGGCTCGGCTCAGGCATTCGAATTAACGAGTAATGATATTCAAGAAGGTCACCCAATGGCGAAGATGTTTGAATATTCAAGTTGGGGCTGTGATGGCGAAAACTTGTCACCGCAGTTGATGTGGAAAGATGCTCCAGCAGGAACCAAAAGCTTTGCAATTACGGCTTACGATCCAGATGCACCAACTGAAAGTGGTTTCTGGCATTGGGTGGCGTTTGATATTCCAGCAGCAGTGAGCGAGCTACCTCGTGGTGTCGACATCTCTAAAGTGGGTGGCAAAGAGGGCCGTATAGATTATGGAACGGTAGGTTTCGGTGGCGCTTGCCCTCCAGAAAAAGATGGTATGCACCGTTATCAATTCACGGTTTGGGCATTGCCAACGGATAAGCTCAACCTAGACGAAAACACGCCGTCGGCTGTGGTTGGATTCACGTTGAACAGCATGGCTTTAGACAAAGCGAAACTGACTACAACTTACACACGCTAATAAAACAAGGGGATGAGGTGAGTCATCAATATCAAGTAACGATCTTTCGTGCAGAGCAGTTACAAAAACTGCGTAATGTGAGGATTCTATCTCCTAGTATTATTCAGATCATTACAGGCAGTAAGCGCCTGTTTTGGAAAGATTCAGCGGAAGAACTTTCACATTCTGAACTGTTGTTGTGTGAGGCATCAGCGTCATTAAGTTTTGAGAATATGCCCCACAAAGGACGTTTCTTGTCGCGAGTATTCAGCTTTCAATTCCAACCTTCTCAAGGGATGCTTGATTTAAGTGAGGAACGCTCGAATGATCTGGGGCTGCCTACAGTACAAGCGGACCGAAGCTTACAAGACTCACTCAACGCGCTGTTTTCGTTTGATACACAGAGCATGAGCAAAGAGACCCAACAGTTTTGGTTGCAGGGCTTATACCAACACTTAGCTGAAAAAGGTGTGTTGCATCGATTGTTTGCCAGTGCCAACGTCTCGTTTAGCCAAAAGCTCAGCCATTACCTTTCACATTCACCTGATGAGAAGCATCCACTAGAGTCGGTGGCGGAACGCTTTGCGATGAGCCGTGCCACGCTTATCCGTAAATTGAAACTTGAAGGTATGCAATATCGTGAGGTGTTGGCTGAAGTTCGGTTGAGTCATGCACTTTATCTGATGCAAAACGGACAGCAGAATGTGGCGATGTTGGCTCAGTCTTGCGGTTATCAATCGGAAGGGCGTTTTAGCCAGCGCTTTAAAGGGAAGTTTGGTTTGTCGCCAAGTGAATACATCAAAACCGTCGTCAGCAATACAGTCGCGAGTAATAAAGTCGCGACGCCATGACCATTCTGTTTGTCCTAAACGCTCACTTTTTTGTCTCGTGCTGCCAATGCCGCGAAAATCGTGCACGCAAATGCAACAGATGCGATCAGCAGAATGGGAACGCTCCAAGAATCGGTTTGAGCATGAAGCTTACCCACCAGCGTTGGGCCTGTTGCCGCTAAAGCATAACCAATTCCTTGCGCCATACCCGACAGAGATGCAGCTTGGCTGCTATTCGATGTGCGCAAGCCAACAAAAGAGAGCGCGATAATAAACGTAGAGCAGTTGGCTAATCCAAATAGTCCCACCCAAAAGATCGCAAACTCAGGCAAATACAGCAGCCCAATTAATCCAATAAATACACTCGAAGTACAAAGCGTAATGAGCCATTGTTGGTTATCGCTTTTACCTAAGAACGGCAGTAACAGTAACCCTGGGACCATGGTCGAAAATTGTAGAAATCCATAAATATAGCCCGCATCGATTTCGCTGTAGCCAAGGTCGTTCAAGATCTGTGGAAGCCAGCCTGCCAAAGAATAGAAGGTAAATGAGTTAAACCCAAGCGCTAGTGTCACTTGCCATGCAACGCCACTCTTGATCATCTTCTTCATCGGAATAGGCGTTTCTTGATGCTTGTTATTGGTCGATGAAGAAGAGCGTTTTCTGATTTTAGGCAACCAAATCATCAAAGCTAATATTGGGAATATTAGGTTCATTAACAGTGCTAATTGCCACCCCGTGACCGTGAATAAGGTTAGATTTGAAAACGGCACCATCAAACTTGAGCCTAACGTCGAACCGATACCCATCGTAAAGATGTACAAAGAAGTGACTGTCGCAATACGAGTAGGGAAGCTAATTTTCACTACTACGGGCAACAACACATTACCAATTGCGATACCAAGTCCAATCATTACTGTGCCGATGTATAACGTCGGAATTGCTCCAAAAGAGCGTAGTGTAATACCCGAAGTGATCAAAACTAAGCCTAAGAGCAGGCTAGGTTCTAGACCAATTCGTTGAGATATCTTGGTGACTAATGGTGAAAATAAGGCAAAAGTTAACAGTGGCAAAGCTGTTAAGAATCCAGCAGCCGACGACGTAAGGTTGAGGCCTTCCATAACCTGAGAAAGCACAGGAGCCAAGCTCGTAAAAGGCCCACGAAGGTTAAGGGCTAGGAATAGAATCCCTAACATGACGAAAATGCTATTACGAAGAGAGGCGCTCATAGGTTGTTCTACTGTTTGCTTATGAGAAGAAAAGCTAGCCTACAGGTCATTGAATGATTACACAAATACCGTTTAAATAGGTTTACTAATGACTGAACCAGCGTCGCGCGCGCTTTACCAAAAAAGGTAATCCATGACCATATTGAATATCCATAAACTCATCTCAGATTTCCCATTACTTCAACAATTGATTGCACTGGAAGAGGTGGTTTGGTTTAACCCAAATGTGACGACTCTGGAGCGCGGTTTGCCTTATGTGGGATTGGGTGAACAAGATATTCATGATGCGAGTTTGAGGTTACAAAGGTTTGCCCCTTATCTGGCGAAGGCATTTCCTGAAACTCAAGTGACCAATGGCATCATCGAGTCTGAGCTTATTGATATCCCTGCAATGAAGTTAGCATTAGAAGCTCATTATCAGCAGCCAATAAAAGGGCGTTTGATGATGAAGAAAGACAGCCATTTATTGATTTCGGGTTCAATTAAAGCGCGTGGCGGTATCTATGAAGTATTAACGCATGCCGAACAACTTGCTATTAAAGCGGGCTTGCTCAGAGAAAATGATGATTACAGTAAACTGCTTGAACCTGAGTTTCGTGACTTCTTCCAACAATACAGCATTGCGGTAGGATCCACGGGTAACTTAGGCATGTCGATTGGCATAATGAGTGCCAAGCTAGGTTTTACAGTGTCCGTTCATATGTCGGCAGACGCGAGAGCTTGGAAGAAAAGTAAACTGCGAGAGCATGGTGTTAACGTGGTTGAGTATCAACAAGACTATGGCGTTGCAGTTGAACAAGGACGTAAAGAAGCGGAACAAGACCCGCACTGTTTCTTTATTGATGACGAAAACTCGCAAACCCTGTTTCTTGGCTATTCGGTGGCAGGACAACGGCTAAAGCAGCAATTTGAACAGCAACAAATAATTGTCGATGAACAGCATCCTTTGTTTGTTTACTTGCCGTGTGGCGTCGGTGGTGGCCCCGGTGGTGTCGCATTTGGCTTGAAGATGGCTTTTGGTGATCACGTGCACTGTATTTTTGCTGAGCCGACCCATTCGCCTTGTATGTTGCTCGGTGTTCACTCGGGTTTGCATGATGAGATTGCAGTGCAAGATCTGGGTATCGATAACCTCACCGCCGCAGACGGTTTGGCGGTGGGTCGGGCGTCAGGTTTTGTGGGTCGCGCGATGGAGCGCTTGCTTGATGGTTATTACACATTAACCGATGAACGCATGTATCAATTGCTAGGTGAACTGAACCAAGCTGAGGGTATTCAACTTGAGCCTTCAGCATTAGCGGGTATGCCAGGTGCGGTTCATGTTGAGCAAAATAGCGAATACCTTACTCGTCTACAAATTGATGAGTCGACGCTAGCGAATGCAACGCATCTTGTGTGGGCGACTGGCGGAGGCATGGTGCCGAAAGAAGAAATGGCCGCTTACTTGGAAAAATCGTCGGTTTAGCCCCAAAGCGTTTGTAAGCTGGTTGTTTGTAAACTAGGTACTTATAAGCTGGGTGCTCATAACTATAAGCTGTTATAAATATCAGCGGTTAAAAGATAAGTCATGATAGAAGAGTGTTGTTTATCGGTTGAACGCACTCTTTCTCACCTCTATATCCCAGCGTAATTCAAACAATAACTTGCGCAGATCGTTATCCAAAACACACATTTTATAAATTAAGCTTCTTAGATGTTCTAACTATCAGTTAGGTTGAATGGCATTCAACTTGATAGGGAGCGATCAATGCAAACGGATATATTAACGCAAACAAGGCACATGAATACTCCAGAAAAACTACTACAGCGTTTAGATGCGATTGGAGAGTCTTTGAACGCATCGGGTAAGGCTCATGCTTTACTGGGATTGGGCTCAGTAGGTATTGAAACAGAACGACTTGATCAGTATTCCGATGTCGATTTTTTCGCGATAGTACAAACAGGGCACAAGCAATATTTCTTAGACAGCTTACATTGGCTATCTGATATTCACCCAATCGACTACGCGGTGAGAAATACCGTCGATGGTTATAAAGTCCTGTACGCTGACGGAATCTTTTGTGAGTTTGCAGTGTTTGAACCCCACGAGTTAGCGCATATCCCATTTGCTGAAGGGCGCATTGTTTGGCAGCAACCTGAATTTGATACTCAGTGCTGTATCCCACCACAAAAAGGGGCGGCAGAAGCTAATTCGCAAGAGTGGATCATAGGCGAAGCATTAACCAATCTTTATGTCGGTATGTCTCGTTATAATCGAGGCGAAAAACTGTCGGGCAGTCGGTTCGTTCAATCTTACGCACTTGATCGTTTGATCGATCTTGTGGATCAAACTGAACATTCTGAGCCTGAATTCGTCGATGAGTTTATGTCGGATAGAAGACTAGAAGCGCGTTTTCCTAAGTTTGCCCAATTGCTACCAACCTTTACTCAAGGTTACGAACGCACAGCTGAATCGGCACTTGCCCAACTAACGTTCCTCAACACCCACTTCACAGTCAACCAAGCCATGTGTGACCGAATCATTGAGCTGTGTTCCGTTAAAGATTAAGCCTGTAACCTATTAATTTTAAGACCTATTTTCTTGGTGCGCGTAAATAACAGTTGTCGCTCGTCTGTATTGTTGATAGGTTTTAACCATGAAATTAAATTCTGCTTCAACTTCAACTTCAACTTCAATTTTCTTTTGGTGGTGCTCTTAACAGAGCAGCACGGAATACTCACATTCTTTAGCTGCTGGACGGTAGCTAAGAATGTCATCAAAAATGTCGCCTCTTTTTATCTCCAGTAGCCTTTTTAACTTGGAGATACACCATGAATACCAACTCACACAGCCATATCGACAGCAACAGCCATGCGGTCAGCAACTATAGCGCTGGCAGTAAGAACAATACCAACAAGCCTGAAATCATTCTGACTGGCGATAGAGCAACTGGGCCTTTACATTTGGGTCATTACGTCGGTTCACTTAAACAAAGAGTCTCTTTGCAGCATATTCACAACCAAACGATATTGGTCGCTGATATGCAAGGGCTTACCGACAACGCCCATAACCCCTCGAAGGTTTCTTCTAACATTCTCAATGTAGTCGCTGACTATCTTGCTGTTGGAATTGATCCGGCGAAGACCACGATTTGTTTGCAATCACAGTTGCCGGTGTTAGCTGAGCTCACCATGTTCTACAGCAATCTTGTTTCTATCGCTCGTTTGGAACGTAATCCAACGGTCAAAAGCGAGATTCAAAACAAAGCATTTGGACGCTCAATTCCAGCAGGCTTCTTCACTTATCCAATCTCACAGGCGGCAGACATCACCGCTTTCAACGCGACTTTAGTGCCTGTTGGCGATGACCAGCTGCCTATGCTAGAACAAACCAACGAGATAGTGAGGAAATTGAACTCGCTCGCTGGTAAATCAATTTTGAATGAATGCAGGCCACTTCTAAGCAACGCCTCACGTCTCCCTAGTACCGATGGTAAAAGTAAGATGTCTAAATCGATGGGCAACGCCATTAATCTTGGTGCCACAGAGAAAGAGATCAGAGCCGCAGTCAAATCCATGTATACCGATCCAAATCATCTAAGAATCGAACACCCTGGCAAGGTAGAAGGGAACATCGTGTTTACTTATCTTGATGCTTTTCACAGTGAAGCTAACTATGTCAGTCAACTAAAAGAGCATTACCAAAGAGGAGGGCTAGGTGATGGACAAACTAAGAAAGTATTGGAAGAGTGCTTACAAGAGATGCTTCGTCCTATTCGTGAAAGAAGATCAGAGTTACTAGATGACAAAGCGCAACTCGTCGATATTTTACGCAGTGGCACCGAAGTCTCTAGGGAAAGAACGCAAAAGGTACTGTTTGATGTAAAAGACGTCTTTGGCCTGAATATTATCTAGCACTGGTTACATCTGTTGCAGGTTGAGCGGCGCGAGAGTGAAAGGGTGATGATTTAATAATCAAGAGTTTGCTCTTCAATAATTGGCTTGGATGTAAATAAAGTCAATTGAGTTGAATGGCGATTACGGTTGATTTATAAAATGTCTTTTATGAATGGATTTGAGGTTATATCGCAAAACACGACCTCAAAACCCTATCTTTAAGTAATGGTAATTAAATGAAAATTAACGTTTTACTCCCTGCCTTATTTTCGGCTTTGGCCCTAATGTCGGGTTGTTCAGATGTAGTCAGCGATGAATACTCGACTTATGCACAAGCCAAAGAAGAACGCTTGTTCGAGAGAGGTTGGTTACCCGACATTCTGCCTAAGTCTACCGTGAAGATTGAAGTGAATAACGACCTCGATGCGAATACTTCAGAAGGAAGCTTCGTTATCAGCGAGCCCGCATTGTCCGAGTTTATTGCGAAATTAAAACCGATGGAGTCGACTAATCAGTTTCAATTTGTAGATGACGAGAATGTTTGGGTGTTCAAAGTAGGTGATGATAGTTTAGTTTCCTATACGCTCAGTAAGCGTGAAGGGTAAGTCTATTAATTCCCACCTACATTTCTGTTATGAGTTATGTGGGTTGTCAAATGACATTGTTCGCCCAACTATGGCTAATCATTGTCAATAAACCCTTATCACTCTTATTTATAGGAAAGTAATAATGGAAATCAGTCATTTAGATCATTTGGTATTAACCGTGAGTGATTTACCAGTTACGGTCGACTTTTATCAACGGGTGCTTGGAATGAAGCCCATCGAATTTGGTGATGGTCGCTTGGCGTTGTCATTTGGGGCACAGAAGATCAACTTACACCTCAGTGGTAGCGAGTTTGAACCAAAGGCAAGGCGCGTGCAGGTCGGTAGTGCAGACCTCTGCTTTATTACCAATACGCCAATTGCTGAGGTTGCCGAACATATCCAAGCGCAAGGAGTTATGATAGAAGAGGGGCCAGTGCCGCGAACAGGTGCAATCGGAAAAATTGTCTCTGTTTATATTCGTGATCCTGATGGCAATCTGATTGAGATCTCGAACTATTAGATTTGAGCATTAAACTCGTGCGCTTTTCTTTATTCTTCAAGAATGCGTCTTTTGATGTCTAATCCGCTTATCACTGGATGTCTTCAGCCAAATAAAATACAATCGAACAATGTTTTATTAATTCGTGTTTTATCATTATGATGAGAAACTTACTTATATTCATCGTTAGCCTTTTTTGCTTAACAGCTTGTTCTTCAACGAGTAATCATCAGCTAGACGACAACACATTGAGCAACGAAGACGCTATGTCGAAAAACGTAGAGGGAGAGAGTAATCTCGAGACTTCAAAGGATACAAATGCTGAGACCGGCGTTGAACCTTCTCAAGTAGTAATGAAACCAGCGACAGAAGACAGAGTAGAGACTGGTGGTGAAAAAAGCATCGGAAGCTATTTTATTCTCAATAACGAACCGACCAAGAAAGTGATTAAATCACTAGAGGGCGTGACAGAGGCATTGAACGTCATGACGTTTGGGATATTTGCCACGGGTCAGGGTTAAGCCGTTAACCATTAACAACCAAAAAATATTGCATGAAACGATAAAGGCGAGCCAAGAAGCTCGCCTTTTTGGTCTTACAAACTTTGTCATCGCGGTACTTAATATTCTTTGTTCGTTTATCAGCCCGTTGAGTCATGGAACAGTCAACAAAGTCGGAAATTGTTAGTTATGGAAGGGACTAGCCGAATTTGCCGTGTTTGACTTGTTATATGCATCAAGGGTTCTAATACTCATCCCAAAGTAATCAATGAAATCTAATCTTACAAAGACAACGCTTATATTCATGTGTGAGCATAGTAATATGTTTGCTGTGAAGTTCGATGTTTTGATTAAGTTATCAATATTCTAGGGAAGAAATATGAACAACAAGAGTGTGTTTTTAAGCGTCGCGATGGTGGTGTTATCTGCTCAAGCAAATGCATCTGACGCTAATCATGAAGCGGTTTCAGATGGAGTTATCGCTGCACAAAGAGCGAACCTTTCTGAAAATACCCAAGGGAAAGGTTTTGGACCGCAAGCTCCAAGAGATTTGGGCTCTCTAGAGGGAACTAACGCTCGCCTGTTTTCCGATGCACCCGATTCAACCGCAATGAATTTATGTAATATTCACTTCCATAAGAACGCAGAGCACAAAGGCGGCGAGTTTACCCAATACGCAGGTAACGGCGATGGAAAGGGCTTCCAAAGTGGTTTTAAATACACGGGTAAGTTGAGCGCGGCTGAGTTAAAACCATTTGAGAGCAAGGTTTGTCCAAGCGATCACGGATCGCTACACTCGGGTGACACCATTGAAGTCCACTATGTTTACTCAACGGCGCAAGTTGAACCGGGTGAAACATTGGGCGCTTGTTTTAACGATGCGATTACCAATCCACAACTGCGTGTTGAAACTCAAGTCTACGTATTAGTTAACGACGACAAAGCTCTCGATTTCGAAGCATTAGCGAAACACTCTAAAATCAACGGTTTAAACCAAGCTCCAAACATTCCACAAAATACGGGCTCAGCGATTCAATACGCAGGTTCAACAACAGGTCCTGGCTACAATGAACAAGGATCGCCTTTCCAAGTGACATGGAGCGTGAGACCACAAGTAGCGAAAGTAAACATCGCGACGGTTGGTACCTGGTGTGAAGGAAATGATTTTAACGAAGATCACGCCCACGGAGTGAGAAATATAGTCGTAAACCCTAAGTTACTGTCTCCAATCGCTAACTAATCTTGTGACGTTGATTTGTCGTTAACATTTTCAAAGGCGAGCCTCTAGGTTCGCCTTTTTGGGTCTTAACAAAAAACACTTTGGTTTAAGTTTGGGTTTGGGCTTAGGTGTAGTGGGGAAATTACGTGTGACACTTATTCAAAACATGAGTTTTGTGAATTGTGCTTAGTCAAAAACGTTCTTTACCCGAATCGAAGCTCCATGATACGTTCATGATCAATTATGTTGGGTTATAGATAAGGACAGTCCAATGTCATTAGAAGGTGCGATTACATTCTTCATTGCCATGTTTATATTTGGTGTTACTCCGGGCCCTGGCGTATTTGCCATTTTAGCTCGTGGTATGGTTCATGGATGGCGAAAGTGCATTACTCTTTCGTTAGGTATGATATGCAGTGATCTTATTTATCTTACACTTGCCTGTTTTGGTCTAGCGACGATAGCCGAGAATTGGTCGTTTGCGTTTGAGGTGATTCGCTACGTTGGTGCCGCTTATTTGATTTATTTGGGCTATAAGATGTTTAAGAGCCTGCCTGAAGTACAAGGTTCCGCTGAGCTCGCAGCTAAACAGAGTCAGAAATCCGAACTGGCAAGTTTCGTGCAAGGCTTTTTGATTTCAGCATCAAACCCTAAAGTGATTCTGTTTTACATTTCGTTCTTGCCGACTTTCGTTGACCTGACTGTTTTACGCTCACAAGATATCGTCTTGGTTTCCGTTTTAGCGTCTGTTGCTCTGATGTCCGGTTTGATGCTTATCGCTGTAGGCGCGGGTAGAATGGCTATGTTACTTAAAACGCCACGCGCACATAAAAGATTAAATCAAAGTGCTGGTGGAATCATGATTGCGGCTGGCTCATATTTGGCGATAAATCGATAAACACGACTTTTTAAGCACGACTCTTTAAACAAGAAGGCGAACCTAATGGTTCGCCTTTTTGTTAGAGAGAAACGGACTATGTGTTTTTAAAAACTATGTGTATAAAAAGCTAGCGCTTATAAACATTGTTCATTTGCTAGTCTACGCGTCTACAAAAATCACTTCACCGGTGATGAAGCCATCGACAGAACGCTCAAAGGCTTTACCCACGAGCTTACTTGGGACGGGTTCAAAACCTGGCATCATTTCACCGTAAACATCCCATGCTTCAGCAAGAACCGTTGGGTTGATTACATTGATACGTGTGTTTCTTGGCATTTCATAAGCGACAGTCTTAACGAAGGTATCAATTGCGCCGCTGGTGGTCGCATCAGCAATAGCAAAAGGGATTGGTTTAACGTTCAATATGCCACTAATCAGCGTAAATGAACCACCATCAGCAATGTACTTTTGACCGATGCGAACAAGGTTGATCTGTCCCATCATTTTGCTCATTACCGTAGTCATCCACTGTTCTTCAGTCATATCTGCAAAAGTATTGTATTCGCAGAGACCAACGGTGTTCACAACCGCATCAAAGTGTCCCACTTTCTTGTAAAGCGCCTCAATTGATTGTGGGTCAGTGATGTCAACAATATGGTCGACATCGCCGGAGCGACCCGCAGTGATAACGTTATGATTGCCTAAGCCCATTAATGCTGCTTGACCCATCTTGCCACGTGCGCCAATTAGAATGATTGTTTTCATGTTGTTCTCCGATCTGTATGTGTTTCGTTTCGATGGAAGAACTTTAACTAAATCACTAAACAAGTAGAAACAAAGCTTAGTTGTGAGTGTTACTGATTTTACTTGTTGAATGCTACACTGACATGGAATCCAACTTCACCGAAGCGAGTGCGTGTGAGCAAACTAGACCGATTAGACATAAAGCAACTAAGAGTTTTTCAAGCTTTAATCCGTGAAGAGAATGCGTCTAAAGCTGCGAATCAATTGGGGCTGACCCAACAAGCTGTTAGTGAGCATTTGAAGAAGCTGCGAGAAGTGTTCGACGATAGGCTGTTTGTGAGAAAAACCAACGGCTTTGTTCCGACCACATTCGCACAAGAGTTATCTGTGAGTGTCGATCGTTTACTGATCGATTTCAATTTGTTGTTATCTAGAACAAATTTCGTACCAGAGAAAGCTAAAGGGACGTTTGTGATTGCGGCGACGGATTATGCCCAACAGATCATCCTACCAAGCTTAATTGCAAAGCTAAGGGAACAAGCACCAGAGTTAAAGTTGATTGTGCGTGACTTCGAAATTGACAACCTGCACGAGCTAATGGAAAGCGGCAAAGTCAATTTAGCCATCGCGTTTCCGGACTACATTCCTGATAGTTACAAAGTAATCAAGCTGTTTGAAGAGCACCATGTGTGTGTCACTTCGCCTCATTCTTCGATAGCACGAACCACACCTTCATTAGAGGAGGTGGCGACCTATCCAACCATTATTGCTTCACCATCTCGTCCAAACTTCAAAGGATCGATTGATGAATGGTTCGGTCAGTTTGGGCTAAAGCGCAATGTAGTGGTATCTGCACCGTGTTTCTCCATGGTGCCTATGTATTTAAACACTACAGACTCTATTGCTTTCTTACCATCAAGGGCAATCGAAGGGCTGAACTTGGTGACTATTCCAATGGAACAATCCCCCGAGAGTTTTGATGTGATAGCCGCATGGCACCCAAGGTATAACGATGATCCGCTACAAAAATGGGTGACGTCTTTGTTAGAAGTCGATTAATGGGAAGAGTGTTTTTGTATCGCAGCGAACTAAAGAAGGCTCTTATACTTATTCGTTGAGCGACATTTATTTCTTATAACCTGAACTCCAACTACTTGATTTCCAATTAATGGACTTTCGTTGGATGATTTTGTGTTGCATTAATGTGATCAATATATGTTTTTTATATTCTTCGGCTAAAGTTATCGGGGTTTTTGCAGATAAAGAAATAGTGGATAGCTCTAACACGAGATAAAACGTGTGAGCTTTGGTTTCGCTTTTTGAAACTTTTAGAGAATTTTTAACAAACTTGCGTCGAGACACCTAAATGAAGAAGACAATCCTATTAGCCGTTTTTATTATGTTTGGCATTGCAGTCGCTGCGAGTATGGCGTCAACGTATTTTATTTCAAGCGAGAAAATTGATGAGATAATACTGCATAAATCTCAAGTCCAAGCTGAGTTTTTAGCTGGCAATGCAGGGTACATCTTAGAGAATTCCGAGAATCCAGTTCAAGACTTACAAAAGCTGGTGGGTGATCTGAAACAGCGTTCAGATGTGAGTTATGCCATTGTTATTGATAGTAACGTAATGGCTATCGCACACAGTGATAAAAATAAACTCAACAAAGTTTATGAAGACAGCTATACCGTTGAAGGTGCAACTAAAGGCGTACAACAATTCTCGAAATGGTACGCTGATGTTCAGCAAGTGTGGGTGTTTGACATTATGGCACCTATTTATGTCAACGGAGAGTTGTACGGTACTTTTGATATCGGTATTCCAATTACAGAAGTTAGCCAAGCTACCAATGGTATTGTTAGCTACCAGCTAGCTTCGATGATTTTCATTTTTGTTGTTTGTCTTATTGTTTTGTCGCTTCTTCTTGGCAAATTAATGCAACCTCTTTTGGTATTGAAAAATACGCTAAATGATATTTCTGAAGGCGATGGCGATCTATCCGTTCGTTTACCAATCAAAGGGAATGACGAAGTTGCTCAAATCTCATCGGCTTTCAATGTGTTTGTTGGCAATGTACACGAGATCATTAAACAAACCGTGAATACGGGTGTTGAATTAAATAGTACTGCTATTGCACTTCGTGAACAGTCGCAGCAAGCATTGCAAAGAGGGCAAGAACAGAACGAACAAACCATGTTGGTTGTGACGTCTATGAATGAAATGATTGCCACGGTTAATGAAATTGCATCTAGCGCGGCTGGTGCTGCAAGTGCGGCAAACATGGCGGCGAGTGAAACTCAAGAAGGTCATAAGACGATTGAGAAGACCACGACCTCAATCTCGAACCTTGAAGCCGAAATGAATAGTGCTTCTGACATCATTGTTAGCCTTGCTGATAATACCCAGTCGATCGGTACTATTCTTGATGTTATTCGAGGTATCTCTGAGCAAACGAATTTACTGGCACTTAATGCTGCAATTGAAGCTGCGCGTGCTGGTGAGGCTGGCCGAGGCTTTGCTGTCGTTGCTGATGAAGTTCGTAACCTAGCGACAAAAACCGCGCAGTCTACCGATGAAATTGACACTATGATTAACCAACTTCAAACCGAAGCTAAGAACGCTGTTAGTTCGATGAGTAATAGTAAGAGCTTAATTGAAGAGGGTACGACTGAAACTGAAATGGCTCGCCAAGCTTTGGAAAAAATTTCCACGCAAGTTTTGTCAATCCTAGATATTAACACTCAGGTCGCAACGGCAACGGAGCAACAATCAGCGGTAGCCAATGAGATTAATATGAATATGGATACGGTTAATAGCTCAGTGAAGAATGGTTTGAACGCAAGTGAGAAGTTAGAGCAATCAAGTCAGCAGCTGGCTGAACTATCGCAAGTTCTCGACCGTTATGTCGGTTCCTTTAAAATCTAGACTTCCCAGCATGCCTCTTTAAGGGATGTGCTGAGTCTCCAGTTATTTAATAGCGCTTATGTCAAACATGAGCGCTATTTTTTTGCTCCATGCCGACGCAGATACACCAATAGCGCGCAACAGAAATGAAGAATGTACGCGCAGCGTAATATCGTGACCATTTGACCCATTTAGAACAACGCGATCCAATTAGACCGAACAACAAGTCCTACATGCGCAAGGTCAAAAAATCGACTAAACAACAGCTCTAACGAGACACATAGGGTGTTACGCATCTCATCACGATGTATAGTTATTGATAATTCATTCAGTAATTGTATCTGTAGTTATCAGTTGATGTGGGTGTTATGAAGAAAAACGGATTTACTTTAATGGAATTAATCATTGTGATCCTGATACTCGGAGTGTTGGCCGTTACAGCTGCCCCGAGGTTCCTCAATATTCAAGAGTCAGCAAGAGAAGCGGTACTTGAAGGTGTTGCTGGTGCGATGGAAGGCGTGATCACTCAGGTGACTTCTAAAGCCATTATTGTTGGGCTTAATCCGGACGCAACAAACCCAGGTGATCAGAGCAACTATGTGATCGATTTTGGTATTGGTAGCGTTGAAGTCGATTGGGGAACACTTTGCCCTGAAAGTGAAGGTGAATCAGGAGATGCGTTAAATATGCTCCATTTCCTAACTTTGTCGGATGATGACAGTATCATATCTGAATTAGGCAACAGACACACGGTAGTAGGATATACTCAGCCATTTAGTCAAGCTGACCTTAACAGCAATAACATAACTGATGATGCCTTACCTTCAGGTTGTTATGTTCTTTATGATTCTTTTGGCGGCAGGACAAGTGGAGACACATGTCCAGTAGATGGTTGTGAGTGTACAGTTCGTGTTATGAACGATGAGTGTTAAACCAAGCACATCATCTGGTTTATAGAAATTCAATAAAAAAGCGCGTTATTGCCGAGTAGCAATAACGCGCTTTTTTCTATTAGCTTATTGGCCTATCTTAGTTTGCCAATGGAGCACTTTCTGGTGGCAAGTCACGTTTCTTAATCACGTGTCGTAAGCGAATTAACATCAGCGTCGCTGAAACGCTCAAGCCCGTTAGGATACCAATCCAAAAGCCTTCTTCACCCATTGCAGGAACAATGTGGTCTGTTAAGCCCAACACCATGCCCAGTGGTAGTGCTAAGCCCCAGTATGAAGCGATAGCTAAGATCATCGGGATCTTAGTGTCTTTATAGCCACGCAGTGCGCCGTTAGCAGACGTTTGCAATGCATCACTAAACTGGTACATCGCCGTAAAGGTCAACAATACTGCTGCCGTAGCACTTATTGCAGGGTCGGTGGTGTAAAGTCTAATGATCCACTCTGGGAACAGCAAGAACATCGCAACTGAAAGTAATGAAATCAACGCGGCAACCAAAATGCCGACTTTGCTGCGTTCAATTGCGCCTAGTTCGTCTTTCTCGCCTAGTGCATGTCCAACACGAATCGTAATGCCAAATGAGATACTCATAGGAATCACGTAAGTTAGGCTTGAGATGTTAAGTGCAATTTGCGCTGCTGCTACGTTCTCAGCTCCAATACGGCCAATCATCAGAGCAATTACCGCAAAGATACTGCCACATACCGCGATGTTCATCCCGATAGGTAAACCTAATCTTAGAAGGTGAAGCATCTCTTTTGCTTTTGGCTTTGCATCTGAAAAGTTGATGATGGTCTTGTAGTGGTGATGACCTTTAATGTACGAATACAGCATTCCTGACATTAACCAATACACCAGACTTGTTGCCCAGCCACAACCTACAGCGCCCATTTCAGGGAAGCCGAACTTGCCGTAAATAAGCACGTAGTTGACCGGAATATTCACCAACAAACCCACTACCGAAATAATCATTGGTACTTTGGTGTTATTCATACCCTCACAAAAGCCATTCAAGGTGTAGAACAACGCAATACCCGGAACACCGAAGGCTAGGGCAAACGCATAGTCACTGCCAATTGGAATGATCTCAGCAGCAACCCCAACCCATTCTAGGATAGGTTTCGCACTTACTAAATAAGCGATAAGCAGCACACTCGCTATCAATGCTAACCAAACCATCTGGAAGAATTCAACAGAGATACTTTGAAAGTCACGTGAACCGCGGTGATAAGCCACGACTGGCGTTAACGCCATAATCACGCCACGCAGTAGCAGCAATACAGGAATCCAAAGGCTGGTGCCGAGTGCAATAGCGGCGAGGTCGGCAGGGCTCACTTGGCCAGCCATTGTCGTATCGACAAATCCCATCGCTTGGGTCGCTATTTGGGTCAAAATGATTGGAATCGAAAGATGCATAAGCGCACCCGATTCACGAGTAAATGGACGAAATTTCGTTAGCATGGAAGTTCACAACACCAATATAAATACACGAATGATGGCAGGATGGCCGGTGTGCATTTTAGGATGTGCCCCGTTGGGCGGGCGACAATATAAACACCTTACCGTAAAGGGTCAAGCTTTGGATTTATAGCGTCTAATTTGGCCTAAGAGATGCCTGATTTTTTATTGTTTAAATACTTCCTAATATATATAAGCTGATGATTTTAATGTGAATCAGACTAAATGGAAAGTTTCTATATTCACCAGTTAAATCAGCATGTTTGTGTTATCAGCTACTGTTATGAATGGTCCAGGTGTAATACAATTGGTGGCATAAAAACTAGAGTGAAAAATGCAGTATTTAAATGCAAGATTTTTCTGTCTAAGAACTGTTATAAGAATGGAGTAAATAATGTACAGGGAAACAGACTTTCAACTAAGCCAAGAAGAGTTTAGTTTCAAAAAAGATTCATATCCTTTATCAAAAATTAATAATGTGAGAGTTAAAAATCTCGGTTTTCTCGACAATTTGGGTCAAATAATATTTTGGTTATTTGTTTTCTCAGGGGCAGTTTGGCTAGCCATTTCAAGCCTTGAAAGTACACCGCTCTGGTTGCAAGCTCTAGTTGTTATCTTAACGATTGTAGGCTTTGTATTTGGCCTACTTCGTTGTTCAAAATATGCATTACAAATTGAATTTCGCCATATTGATGAGACAGGAGTTCAATGGGTAAATATAGCCAAATCTTACTCTGAATCTGACAATGGTTTATTTGAGCAACAAGCGGCTTCGCTGAAGGCAAAACTCGTCTAACAGATAGTTTAAGACAGATTCTGTACTTGCACCGATCTAGCGGGTACTCATACTTTAATTGAATGTGCCTATGCCATTTCATGAATCAATCAAGAATATCCAAAGGAATTCGAGGTAATTGCCGTCCGGCTTTAGCTTCGCGGATCTGTTACAGAAAAAGGTGTGGCGTTCTCACTAAATATCCACTCTTTAATGGGCGTTTGAGTGAAGATGTTTATCGAAAGGGAAAGCACATATCATTCATTATGAACATCACATCAGTATAGGAGTTACGATGTTTGAACCCATTGAATTTGAAATGGAACCATTACAATTAGTTGTCTCACTTCCTGGCTTAGATTCAGTTTCAAATGGAAGGTTTATTCCGTTAGATTCTCTCTCGGTTTCATCATTATCGGGCACTGTTTTTGACGGTTTGTTTGCTTCCGGTTTATCCCCAGAGCAAAGTCAAGAGTTAGCTCAATTCTGTGAGGATTAAAATACTGAGTTTTTTATCTTCGAGAACCCATCAAATAGCCTAGCTGTAATCCGTGATGTGGTGATCAATCTAGTCGACAAATTATTTTCGGATGAGATGCTAAATAACATAGATTTCGCAGATATTCGTACCCTTAACCAATATTCAGACTACCTATTCGCTTTCAATAACAAGCGCTCAGCTCTCGACTTTATGGATAGTCAACAGTTAGGTGTCATTACTGGAGGGATACATTTGGCGCATGGACATACCAATTCAAGTGAATACGAAACCACAAATAAAGAGTTGCTCAAGTACATTTCTAACAATGGGTTTTTGTGTGCTAGTTACCACTCTTTTGGCCGTTCAGAATGCACAGTCTTAGTTGGGGTCAGAAAGTAACACAGGGTGCTGTAAATCACGTATCGTTACTTAACGTGGTGTCGCGTTTTTTGTTCGTTTATTCGAGATGGAAATATGGAAAATACTAACCAACAACTGCTGCATAGCGCATTCTTTTCTCTCGTTCCTTTGAGTCAAGCCGATCTGGTTCTGGCTCTGCCTTTTTTTAGATTTCGTTACTTTGCTCCTAATGAGTTTATCTTTTTGAGTGGCGATGTTATCTCTGATGTTCACTTTGTTCTTGATGGCGTCGGTAGGTATTTTTATATCGATAAGAATGGGAATGAACGTAATAAGTCATTGGTCAGAAAAGGGGGCGCTTTTGCCAGTATTAGCTCAATAGTTGAAGGCAGTCCCAGCCCTTTTTTTGCTCAAGCTATTGCCAGTTGTACTGTCGCATCGATAAGCTATTCGAATTTGTTGGATTTATCAAAAACGAACAGTAATTGGGGTGATTTCGTCCGTATGATGTTTGAGCGTCTGGTATTAAAGAAAGAGAAGAGAGAAGCCGGTTTTCTTATGCTTTCAGCAAAGGAGCGCTACATGCAATTTTTGACAGAGTTTGGTGAAGATAGTAAGAATATCCCACTTCGCCATGTCGCTATGTATTTAGGCATCACAGACGTTACTCTGTCACGTATTCGCCGCGAGATGGACTTAACATAGGTTAAGGTCAAGATAAGACGGTTTTAATATTCTCGAACTTTGTTATTACGGAGTATCGAGATGAAAAAAATATTACCGCCATTTCTTTTTTTAGTTTTTATCGTTGTAATCGGCTTAACATGTTGGGGGATAGGTTTTCCTCATCAACTTATGTTCCCATTTAACTTACTTGGAATACCCGTTATTGGTGTTGGTTTTCTGCTCGCGAACTCGGGGAAACAGCTCTTTAAACATCTAGAAACCAATATCATGACGTTTGATGAGCCGACAGTGTTAGTGACAGAAGGGATTTATAGGTATACGAGAAACCCTATGTATTTGGGCTTTACGATCGCAATGCTCGGCTTTTCTATGCTTGTAGGAGCTTCTGTTGTGAGTTTTCTACTGACGTTTGTGTTCTTTGTGATTACTGACAGGTGGTACATTTCATTTGAAGAACAAAAGATGCACGTTAAGTTTGGTAAAGAGTATGAAGAGTATTGTAAAAAAGTTCGTCGATGGATTTGATGAACAACAAGATACTATTGCGCCAATTGGCTACCTTTGGCGCTTGCTTTATTTCTATCACTCATCTCAAAGCATAAAATCTAATGTTGATGCATAAGTTGATTGCTCATACACAATTCTACTGCCACAAAGCCAGCAGAAGCACAAAAATCCCAATCCCAAGCGTGACTTTTAGAAGTAAGCCAAGAGGGGCTCCACCTTTTGGAGCCTTATTACAACATCCCATCATCGTTTCCTAATTCATCGTTGGATTCATTTCACCTTAAACCTTTCCCTTACGGCAAGGTCAATGCATTTGTTGACGTTGAATTTCAAAAAACAAAAAGGCGAACCGTTTGGTTCGCCTTTTGTTATGTTTCGCTGCTTAGCGCCGCTACGAATTAGTCTTCGTAGTTGTCGATGCTTGGGCAAGAACAGATTAGGTTACGGTCGCCGTATACGTTGTCTACACGGTTAACAGTAGGCCAGTACTTCGAGTTCTTGGTTGCTTTCGATGGGAAGCAAGCCAGTTCGCGAGAGTAAGGGCGGTCCCATTCTGCGCCTGAAATGTCAACTTGTGTGTGCGGTGCGTTCACTAGAGGGTTGTTGTCTAGTGGCCATTCACCGGCTTTCACTGCTGCCATTTCGTGACGGATTGCGATCATCGCTTCACAGAAACGGTCTAGCTCTTCTAAATCTTCAGATTCAGTTGGCTCTACCATTAGTGTGCCAGCTACTGGGAAAGACATAGTAGGTGCGTGGAAACCGAAGTCCATTAGACGCTTAGCAATATCTTCTTCGCTGATGCCAGTGTCTTCTTTAAGCGGACGAATATCGATAATACATTCGTGCGCTACGCGGCCGTTAGTGCCACGGTAAAGAACAGGGTAGTGAGGACGTAGTTTCTCCATCACGTAGTTCGCGTTCAGAATCGCTACTTTAGTTGCGTCTGTTAGGCCTGGTTCGCCCATCATTGCGATGTAAGCCCAAGAGATAGGTAGGATTGAAGCACTACCTAAATCTGCTGCTGATACCGCGTAGTCAGAACCTTGTACACCGTTTTCGATGTGACCTGGTAGGAAAGGTGCTAGGTGCGATTTAACACCGATAGGACCCATACCTGGACCGCCGCCACCGTGTGGGATACAGAATGTTTTGTGTAGGTTCAAGTGAGATACGTCTGAACCAATGAAGCCAGGTGAAGTTAGGCCTACTTGAGCGTTCATGTTCGCGCCGTCTAGGTAAACCTGACCGCCCGCTGCGTGTACTTGTTCACACACTTCTTTCACTTGCTCTTCGTATACGCCGTGCGTAGAAGGGTAAGTGATCATGATGCTTGATAGGTTATCTTTGTGCTTCTCGATTTTCGCTGATAGGTCTGTCATGTCGATGTTGCCATCTTCATCACACTTAACAACCACTACCTTCATTGAAACCATTGATGCTGTTGCAGGGTTAGTACCGTGCGCAGAGCTTGGAATCAAACAAACGTTACGGTGAGCGTCACCGCGGCTTGCGTGGTAGCGTTGAATCGCGACTAGACCCGCGTATTCACCAGATGCACCAGAGTTAGGCTGTAGTGAGAAATCGTCGTAACCGGTGATTTCACATAGTTTTTCTTTAAGATCTTTCGCTAGTGCTGTGTAACCCGCTGCTTGATCAAGAGGTGCGAACGGGTGAATAGAACCAAACTCAGGCCATGTTACTGGAATCATCTCAGCAGCAGCGTTCAGCTTCATCGTACAGCTACCCAATGGGATCATGCCGTGCGTTAGTGAGAAGTCTTTGTTCTCAAGCTGTTTCAGGTAACGCATCATTTGCGTTTCGCTGTGGTGCGTATTGAATACTGGGTGAGTTAGGAACTCTGATTCACGACGGCAGTTTTCTGGAATTGCTGCAAACTCGTTTGATGCAATATCAGAAGATAGTGCTTGAACGTCTTCTTTCACGTCGAAGATAGCGAACAGTGCGTTCACGTCGTCGATCGTTGTTGTTTCATCTAAGCTGATACCGATCTTACCCTTAAGAAGGCGAAGGTTGATGTCTGCTGCTTGCGCTTTCGCGTACAGTGCATCTGTCTTCTCTTCAGAGTTGATCGTGATGGTATCGAAGAAGCTGTTGTTCGTTAGCTCGTAACCCGATTTAGTCAGGCCAGCCGCTAGGATAGCTGTCATGTGGTGTGTACGACGCGCAATAGTACGTAGGCCTTCTGCACCGTGGTAAACCGCGTAGAAAGACGCCATGTTTGCTAGAAGTGCTTGAGCTGTACAGATGTTCGATGTCGCTTTCTCGCGGCGGATGTGTTGCTCACGAGTTTGCATTGCCATACGTAGCGCTTGGTTACCGTGAGTATCGATAGATACACCGATTACACGACCTGGCATTGTACGCTTATGCTTTTCACGAGTACCCATGAATGCAGCGTGTGGACCGCCGTAACCCATTGGAACACCGAAACGCTGCGCGCTGCCGATTACTACGTCTGCACCCATTTCGCCAGCCGGCTTAAGTAGAGCAGAAGCAAGAAGATCTGTAGCCACTGTAACCAGTGTTTTGTTAGCTTGAGCTTTCGCAATGATGTCAGTTAGGTCACGAACTTCACCTGTTGTACTAGGGTATTGAAGAAGCGCACCAAATACGTCTTGCTCTGGAAGTGTTTCAAGAGCACCAACCATTACTTCAAAACCGATGTACTCAGCACGAGTTTTAACAACCTCTAGTGTTTGAGGGTGAACATCGTCAGCAACGAAGAATACTTTGCTCTTGCTTTTACCAGCACGCTTACACAGTGTCATCGCTTCGCCAGCCGCTGTCGCTTCATCAAGAAGGGATGCGTTCGCGATTTCCATACCGGTTAGGTCCATGACCATTTGTTGGTAATTCAGTAGAGCTTCAAGACGACCTTGAGAAATCTCTGGTTGGTATGGTGTGTAAGCTGTGTACCAGCCTGGGTTCTCTAAAACGTTACGTAGAATAACGTTTGGAGTAAATGTGTTGTAGTAGCCTTGGCCAATGAAGGTACGTTTCACTTGGTTTAGGTTAGCGATCTCTTTAAGAGAGGTCAGCATGTCCATTTCGCTCAGTGGCGCAGCAAGTGTCATTGGTTTTTCAAGACGGATTTGTGCAGGAACCGTTTCGTCGATCAGTGCGTCTAAGCTAGCCGCGTTGATCGCTTCAAGCATTTTTTGCTGGTCTGCTTTATTAGGGCCGTTATGACGAGCAACAAACTCGTTTTGCGTACCCAAGTCTTTCAGTAATTGGCTTTGAAGTAATTCAGTCATGATATGTTCTACTTTCTCTCTGGAGCCGTGAGCTAGCCCCTAAAATTAAGCTGCTCAAATGAGCAGCTTTATCGTAATGAGGTTACCTATTAGTCTTCTTCTACAGAGCTTAGGTATTCTTCCGCATCTTTAAGGTTGTTTAGTTCAGACGCATCAGACATCTTCACTTTAACAATCCAACCACCTTCATAAGATTCTTCGTTAATTAACTCTGGGCTATCTTCTAATTCTTCGTTGATTTCTACGATTTCGCCAGAGATTGGTGCGTAGATATCAGAAGCTGCTTTCACTGACTCAACGAGAGAGAAGCTTTCGCCAGCTTCAATTTCGTCTCCAGTGTCTGGCAGGTCAACAAACACAACGTCACCTAGTAGCTCTTGAGCGTGCTCAGAAATACCGATAGTTACAGTACCGTCACCGTTGTCTTTTACCCACTCGTGGCTGTCTGCAAACTTTAGTGTATTGTCCATTGCTATTCTCCAAAAATTTATGAGGTTTTAATTTAAATCTTAAAAACGGTTTAACGGTAAAGAGGGAAGCGCTTGCAAAGCTCTTTAACTTGCTTGCGAACACGTTGCTCAACTTCAGCATTGCCTTCAGGGCTTTCAATTAAGCCATCAAGTACATCGCCGATCCATTCACCGATAAGTTTGAATTCTTCAGTGCCAAAACCACGAGTGGTCCCAGCTGGCGTGCCTAAACGGATACCAGAAGTAATCATAGGCTTCTCTGTATCGAATGGTATGCCATTTTTGTTACATGTGATCCCAGCACGCTCTAACGCTTCTTCTGTTACGTTACCTTTCAAGCCTTTAGGGCGAAGGTCAACCAGCATTAGGTGTGTGTCTGTTCCGCCTGTCACAATGTCACAACCGCGAGTTTGCAACACTTCAGCGAGAACTTTTGCGTTATCGATCACTGAATCAATATAAGTATTAAATTCTGGGCCAAGAGCTTCGCCAAACGCCACTGCTTTCGCTGCGATAACGTGCATTAGTGGGCCGCCTTGAAGGCCTGGGAATACTGCAGAATTAATCTTTTTGTTGATGTCTTCGTGGTTAGTCAGAATCATGCCGCCGCGTGGGCCACGAAGTGTTTTGTGCGTTGTTGTGGTTACAACGTGTGCGTGTGGTAGTGGGCTAGGGTGAGCACCTGTCGCAATAAGACCCGCGATGTGTGCCATATCGACCATTAGGATAGCGCCAACTTCGTCAGCGATTTCACGGAACTTAGCGAAATCAATAACGCGTGGGATAGCACTACCACCAGCAATAATCATTTTAGGTTGGCTTTCGATAGCTAACGCACGAACTGCTTCGTAATCTATTTCTAGAGTGTCGCGGTCTACGCCATATTGAACGGCATTGAACCATTTACCAGACATTGCAGGGCGCGCACCGTGTGTAAGGTGACCACCAGCGTCAAGAGACATACCAAGGATTGTGTCGCCAGGTTGAAGTAGGGCAAGTTTAACTGCGCCGTTTGCTTGAGCACCAGAGTGAGGCTGCACGTTTGCGTATTCACATTTGAATAGCTGCTTTGCTCGTTCAATCGCGATAGCTTCAACGGTATCTACGTGCTCACAACCACCGTAGTAACGGCGACCTGGGTAGCCCTCTGCGTATTTGTTGGTAAGGCAAGTGCCTTGAGCTTGCATTACTGCTTTAGAAACAATGTTCTCAGAAGCAATAAGTTCGATTTGCTCGTTTTGACGAGTGTTCTCTGCTTGGATTCCAGCAAATACTGCGTCGTCTGTTCCAGATAGGTTCGTAGAGAAAAAACTGTCTAAGCTATGATTTTGGTAAGCGTTCATTATCGAGACCTTTCATTAAGCTAATGGTGATTGTTTTTATAGTCCATTAGGTCTTACGTTGATTTCTGCATCGGTATCGTTTGCGCTATATAGGTATAGATAAACGTGAATTGCGTTATAAATATACTCTTACAGCGTCTAAGCGATCGTTGTAGGGTCAATGCAGCACGAATTGTTTCCCAAAAAGTTCGGGTAAAAAACAGCTCTTACAAATGTTAAATCTATCATCTGCTGCAAGCTGAAGTAGCATCTCTTCATCTAACAAGTCGATAACATAGCCCCGATAAAATCAATTTTCAACAAAAATTTCCAATAGGAAACAACTTTTCTTGTTTTGCTACAGGGAGCACGCTTTATTTCTCTGCGTGCTCTTTAATCAACAAAGCGCTTCATGCAACAATGAAATTAATAGACAGGAAGCAAGAATTTAATGAGGGACCTATGTCAGAAGACATTTATGATGAGTACCCATCTTTAACGTTGGCGAAGGAAACGTTAGACCAGAATATCGAACCACTTAGGCTAGGCCAGCGCATTAAAGATATCCGCGGCAAGCTTGGTATCACGTTAGAAGAAGCGAGCCAACGTACTGGTTTAGCTCGCTCTACGCTCAGCAAAATTGAGAACGAGCAAATCTCGCCAACCTTCCAAGCGATGCAAAAATTAGCAATGGGCTTGCAAATAAATATGCCCCAACTGTTTGAGCCACCGCGGAAAAAGGTCGCAACAGGGCGTCGTGACTTAACTAAGGCGGGGCAAGGAAAGCCACACCCAACACCGACTTACGAACATGAGTTACTTGCCACAGAGCTTTCTAATAAGAAGATGATGCCGTTTAAGAGCCGCGTGAGAGCGCGTACTTTTGAAGAGTATAACGATTGGGTTCGCCATGATGGTGAAGAGTTCTTAATGATCATTTCTGGTGATGTGATGTTCTACTCAGAATTTTACGAACCCGTACCTATGAGTGAAGGCGATAGCATGTATTACGATGCCAATATGGGTCATATGCTTATCTCGACCAGTGCAGAAGACGCGCTCATTTTGTGGGTGACTGCAAAATAAATTAACAATCTTAGAATTTCTTATAGTGGATGCAAACGTTTGCTTTTGTTTCGAACGTTAAGCATTAGACGCGATATTGGTGTGATAATCATCAATATCGCGTTTTTGTATGTATCGAATAATTGTTTTTAAATTGTTAAATGTCACATTTTGAGCTGTTTGACTATTGTTAAGGGTGTAAAACTGACGCAGGCTTGTTTATTATAGTGAACACGGTTTACTCATGTTGATTGAAGTTTACTGAAGTGAATTCTTAGAAAGTGAGTTGTAGAGCTTTTGTACAGCTAACCTGATTTATCAAGCTAACGATATAAGCCTATATAAAAGACATCACTTTTTACTATCTACTGTTTCTAAGGTTAAGACGCCAAAGTTACTGACGCGATTACGCTGAGGTGACTAATGATGAAACTTATCGTTAGAAGCGACTCTAAATAGAGATATAAGCGGCAGACTCGATTTGGAAAGCCTGCAACGCTTCATGGAGAAGAAAATGACTCAAGAACACGCTAATCAAGACCTACTAACAACACCACTGCATGCACTTCACGTTGAAGAGGGTGCAAAAATGGTTCCTTTCGCTGGCTACGATATGCCAGTTCAGTATCCACTAGGTGTAAAGAAAGAGCATTTACACACTCGTGATGCTGCCGGTCTTTTTGATGTTTCTCACATGGGGCAACTTCGTCTTCATGGCGCGAATGCAGCTGCTGTCTTAGAATCTTTGGTTCCTGTAGATATTATTGACCTTCCTTCTGGTAAGCAGCGCTACGCGTTCTTTACTAATGAGCAGGGCGGCATTATGGATGATCTGATGGTGGCTAACCTAGGCGATCACCTATTTGTTGTTGTGAACGCGGCTTGTAAGACACAAGATATCGACCATCTAACTGCGCACCTTCCTGCTGACGTAGAAATGGAAGTGATTGATGATCGCGCTCTATTAGCACTTCAAGGCCCTAAAGCGTCTGAAGTTTTAGCTCGTTTCCAACCAAGTGTTGCAGACATGCTGTTCATGGATGTTCAAAAAGTCGATATCGACGGCGTTGAATGTATCGTGAGCCGCAGTGGTTACACGGGTGAAGATGGCTATGAGATTTCAGTACCGAACGATCACGCTGAAGCGCTTGCTCGTAAATTAACATCAGAGGCAGAAGTAGAGTGGATCGGCCTTGGCGCTCGTGACTCACTTCGTCTTGAGTGTGGTCTATGTCTATACGGTCACGATCTAGATACAACAACAACTCCAGTAGAAGCTAGCCTTCTATGGGGTATTCAAAAAGTGCGTCGTACTGACGGTGAACGTGCAGGCGGTTTCCCTGGCGCTGATGTCATCCTTGAGCAAATCGCAACGAAAGATGTTCAACGTAAGCGTGTTGGTCTAGTGGGGCAAACTAAAGCGCCAGTACGTGAAGGTGCAGAGCTGTTTGATGCTGAAGACAACAAGATTGGCGTTGTAACAAGCGGTACTGCCGGTCCTAATGCGGGTAAACCTGTTTCGATGGCTTACGTTCGTACTGATCTATCGGTTATTGGCACTGAAGTATTCGCTGAAGTTCGTGGTAAGAAACTACCTATGACAGTTGAAAAAATGCCATTCGTACCTCAACGTTACTACCGCGGTTAATCTCTTTTAAGATAAACCACCAAGCTTAATGAAAAGCCTATTGTTTACTTCTTTGTATTGAGGAGTTTAACGGTAGGCTTTTTTGTTTTCCGTAACGTATAAAACTTAGGACGATTGGCTGAGATAATTTGTCGATAAACTCGTTATAAAATGATAGATGTAGCCATATCATTACAAATACTTACTATACTGATGGTGGTGACGTGTTATGGTGGCGATTCATCATTTTTGTAAATAAGTAGTAAAAGTTACAAGGAGTTAACTATGAATGTGAGCCATACAATCAGTCCGGTTCGTAAAGTCGTTTTAGTGCTGTTAGCACCGTTTATTTATACATCTAGTGTATTGGCGACGGAAAACACGGCCGAGAGCATTCCTGATGTTGGTATCACTCCTTATATCGTGAATGGTAGCAACGCTTCGGTAACTGAGTTTCCTTCGATGGCAAGTTTGTTCATTGATCGTATTGATTATGATGGCTTTCATTCTCCAGGTCCTTACTGTGGAGCGACCATTCTCAACCCAACCCATATTTTAACTGCAGCACACTGTATTTATGGTGACGAGAATGCGCAGCTTTTTACTACGGTTGTTCCTCAACTAGAGAATACGTCTGAATTTCCGAATGGTAATATTCAGAAAGTCCGAGTGGCAGAGGTTTATTATCGCAGTGATTATTCGAATAGTTTAAGAAAGTTGTTACCAAATGACGTTGCAATTTTAAAGCTTGAAACATCACTCAATATCGGTGCGAATATTATCCCTCCTTCCTCTGAAGTTTATAGAAGCTCTAGTAGTCAATTTGTCGCTGTTGGTCATGGAGATACGGCAACAGGTCAAGATGCCACAAGCCGTCTTCAAAAAGTTGACCTCACATATGTTGAAAATAATGTTTGTGCAGGTGTGTTTACCGATGGTGTCTCGTTAACGCGAAAACAAATTTGTTTTAGTGGTGCCCAGGGAGCCTCAAATTTGTATGGTGGAACTTGTCAGGGTGATTCTGGTGGTCCGGTATATTGGTGGGATGGTTCTGCATACCAACAAGTAGGGATTACTAGTTTTGGTCCAACAACTTGTGGTAGTAGCTCAACTGTGACATCGGTATTCACTGAAATCTATGATTACAGATATTGGATTACAGATGTAGCTAATGGTGTAATCAATAGCTCTGAAACAGTTCAAATTTCAGCAACCGATGCCAAAAGAACGGCTTACGTCAATGCGAGAACGTCATCTGGTTCAGGTGGCGGCGGTGTATCATTTGGCTTGCTAGGTGCGTTAATGCTGCTTGGTGGGTTTAGAAAAATAATCTCTTGTTAGAATTTAACCTTTAATGTTGGTTTAAAAACGGCCAGTCATTAAACAATGACTGGCCGTTTTGTTCTATTCACTTTAAGCCGTAGGTAGTCAGTGAATTGAATAGTCAATAGTGATTACTAAATGGTTATACACAGAAATCCGTCGGTACTTTTCTACTGTATCTTTCGATAATCTCATCCATCTCTGTTACTGCGTCGCTGATCCTTTCGATACCACCTTGCGCCACACCTTTTTCGCTTTGGCTCAATACAGAAAAAGCGTCTTTTAACTCTTTGTCTTCCAACATGTTGCCGTGTAACAACACCTCTTTGTATGTAAGTAGCCTATGCTGTACCGAGATAATTTGATTGCGGGTATTTTCTGATTCTAAAGCGTGCTTTATGCAAGGAAATGCCAATTTATAATGACTCGCAATTTCCAATTTAACGTGTTTCATATTCGCAATTTGCAATTTATATGATTTCCCAACACTTGAATACTCAAGTTAACTAGCCTGTACGTTCAATACTGATCTAAGTACGAAAGTTTATGAAACGTAACGTTTTTTAATTTTCGAATGATATGTCTTTGATGGTGTATGTAAACCGTCACAAGTCAATATGGTCTGTTTCTTGCTGAAATTAGGTCATAACTGTCTACTGAGGATGAGCTTATGTCACAAGAACCCATCATAATGGCGCTGATTGAACGTAGGAAACAAGCCAATTTGTCTCAAGAAAAGTTAGCCTCCAGTGCGGGAATGAGTTTAAAAACCTATCAACGAATTGAGCGCGGTGAAGCTGATATCAAAATGTCTCAGTATCGTTCGCTTACGAGAACCTTGAAAGTCACCGATTTGGATGTCGTGCTTGATATTGTTGGTGCATCACAAGCAACAGCGGAAGATGTAGCGGCGGTCAGTCGTTTACTGACCAGCGAAGAGCGGATGTTGTTAATCAAGCTGATTTTGTCGGTCAAAAAACAGCAGTAGAGTTTTGTTCCATTAGGTTATCTTAGAATACCTAACCTAGATTTCGAATACCTAGCGATCGAACAAATAGCCCGAGGAATAAATAACGTTAGGTATCTTTTTTTGTTTAAATAAACAGAGCTAGAACGGTTGTTTCATAGTTGACGTGTTCACTGGGAGACATCAAGTCATTAATCCACTCTTCCGCGCAGTTGTTTGGTGGTACTTCTTTGCTTCTTGCTTTCTAAACGTCTTTTCTGAGAACCACGTGTTGGTTTCGTTGCTCGTCTTACTTTTTGAACTTTTGTCGCTTCCAAGATCAATTCTTTCAAACGCACCAAAGCATCGTCTCGGTTTTGTTCTTGCGTTCTATACTGCTGCGCCTTAATGATAATCACGCCATCTTTAGTGATGCGGCTATCTTTGTGTGCAAGCAGTTTCTCTTTATAGAAATCTGGTAGGGTGGAGTGCTTGATGTCAAAACGCAAATGTATCGCACTTGATACTTTATTGACGTTTTGGCCGCCTGCTCCTTGTGCTCTGATCGCAGTTAACTGAAGTTCCCAGTCTTGAATCGAAACAGAGTTAGATATTTGTAACATAAACATCCATTTTGAACGGTAATATGGGGTCATGATACTGAATATTGGTTATGGTATCAGTAACTTTCTCAAAGAGTGGTAGTAGTGATGAAAATAGATTTAACGGCATATGATGGATTAATCTTTGATATGGATGGTACGTTGATCGATACAATGCCAGCACATGTAAAGGCGTGGCAGCAAACGGCTGAAGAATTCGGTTTTCATTTTGAAGCGTCTTGGCTGCATAGCTTAGGTGGCATGCCGAGTTATGAGATCGCGGGTGAGGTGAACAGTAAATACGGTTTATCGCTCGACCCACAAGCGGTTTCTACGTTTAAGATGGCGTCGTTTGCTGCGATTGAAGACAAAGGAGATATCATCCCTTGTACGCATTCTCTGTTATTAGAAAATTTAGGTAGCAAGAAGATTGCCGTCGGGACGGGTAGCCAACGTAAAAGTGCAGAACAGTTGTTGGACAAAACAGATATCTTGAGCAAGCTCGATATCCTAGTGACAGCAACAGACGTTAAGAATCACAAACCCAATCCAGATACCTTCTTAGATGCGTGTTTTGGTATGGGATTACAGCCAAAGCAGTGTGTTGTGTTTGAAGATACGAACTTAGGTAAACAAGCCGCTCATGCTGCGAAGATGGATTGTATTCTGGTGGTAGAAGGGAGCAAGTTAGAGTTTTACCCGGCCCCAAGTTGATCGAGAGCCTAACAAGAGTGCTTGTACTATCTATTGTTAGGCTATTTCACTCATTTCTTTGTCTAGGAATAAGCATACATTGTTTCTACCTGCTGCTTTAGCTTCGTATAACGCTAAATCAGCGCACTTGTAGTTCAGCGCTGGATCATTGGTGATGTTAGTAATGCCGCCACTAACAGTGACTACGTTATCGAGTTCAAGGCTGACAGCAATTCTCAGCCTGTTGAGAACGTATTCAGCTCCTTCTGTTGTGGTGTGAGGCAGAATAACACCAAACTCTTCGCCACCAATGCGAGCAACAAAATCCGTTTCACGGCATTCACGCTGTAGCACTTGAGCGACCGTTTGAATGACTCGATCACCGTAGTCGTGCCCAAACCTGTCGTTAATTCTTTTGAAGTAATCAATATCCAAGATAGCTAAACAAGATTGTTCGCGAGTAGGGTAGCGATTAACACGAGAACATTCGTCACGAAGTTCAAGATCGAATTTACGGCGGTTCCAACAGCCTGCCAATGCATCTTTTTCGCTCAGGTTTCTCAGTTTGTTTTCTAGCTCTTTATGCTTGCTTATGTCGACAAAAGAAGCAACATAAAACTGAATCACATCTTTTGAATCTTTGATGGTTTGGATTCGTAGTATTTCAGTGATCAAAGACCCGTCTTTACGGCGATTGACAACTTCGCCTTCCCAGACTCCAGTCTTAGTGATTATGCTCCACATCTTGATATAGAACTCTTGATTGTAGCGACCAGAGGCAAACATCGAGGGTTGACGCCCTTTTACATCTTCCAAATCGTAACCACTCACGCGAGTAAACTCTTGGTTTACTTTGATGATTCGGTTATTTCTGTCAGTGATTACCAAGGCTGACATGCCATTCATCGCGGCTTTAGCCAGTTGGCTATCGATGCTGTTCTTTTTATGGTTACTGTTCCAAAGCACAAAACCTGCTGAGATCATCGAAATTAAGAAAGATAAGGTGATGATCTGTACGAATATGGCTTGTTTTTCTTGTCGATACTGGCTACTAAATTGTTGGTTTTCAACGTGAAGAACCAAATAAATTGGACCTTCAAATTGCTTTATTTTAGGGCTGATATCTGAGTGAAAATACCAGTTTTTGCCATCAAAGTAGCTAGAAGAGGTATTGTCTTGAATGGCTTTCCAAAGTTCTGGATAAAGCTTTGCGTAGGTTTTATCTGAACGAGATTCAATAAGGTGTCCAAACGATTCTTCGATGTCAGGTCCCATGATGACATGTCCGGTTCTGTTAAGAATGACCGGGACGGCTGATGATGTGCCGATTTGGTAAAGAAGACGGTCGTAGACCTCGAGCATATTCAAGTTCGCGATAAAGTAGCCAATAATGCGTTGTTCTGAGGCGACGGGTGTCATTATCCTTAGGGCTGGCATCAAAGGATGGACGACTTCACCATTTTCAATCTCTAAATCGATTCCGTTAGAGCTTACTTCACCAATCTTCAGTTGTTTGAGCTCTTTAAAGTAGTTACGAGCCGATTTGTTCTGGAGTTTATTCTCCGGAACTATTGTTGCTTTCTTGTTGTTGTAGTTTATACGGTAAACCTCGTTACCTTCTAGATCGAGGTAGCGAAGCTGAGAATAGTATTGTTGTCCGCGAGCTAGCATTACCCAAAGATCTTGCAGAGCTTGTTTATGAACAATTGATGGTTCTTCAATCGCACGAAGTAACGTTTGAGAGTTTGCAATCGATGGGACAGAATTAGATATTTGCTCAACAATAACGGCGAGCTCATGAAAACTGTATTCGATTTGGTTTTGGCTAGATTGCTTAATATTTAGAGTATGCTGAGCATCAACTCTGTCAAGTTCAGAATTGATATAGAGGGCAGGGACTAGTCCTAGGGCAAATATGGTGCATAGAAATTGGCTTACTAGTTTTTTTATACTCGTATTCATCACTGTCCTCAAAGAATCAGCGCAATACTATATATTTTATGGGGTTTTTAATGTGATCTTAACCCAGAACTCAAAACAAGATTTGCATATTACTATGGTTTAAGTGCAACTTTTTGCAATTGGGCTTGATTGTTGAGCAATCACCTCAGGTGAAATGACTGCTCAATATATAAATGGTGGTCTAAAGTAAGAGCCAGTTTAATCGCGAATTTTTGCAGTTTACTTAGCTAAGGACATCTAGCTAAGGCCAATGATATTTCCAAATTTATCAATATCTAACGACATGAATGCTGGTTTGTCGGGTAGGCCGGGCATGGTCATTACATTGCCGCACAAAGCGTAAATGAAGCCGGCACCAGCACACAGTTTGAGCTCTCTAACCGGTACATCAAATTGAGTTGGAGCCCCTTTTATGTGAGCTTCTGTTGAAATCGATAATGGCGTTTTCGCCAAACAAACCGATAGGTCGCCAAAGCCGTGTTGGTTGAACTCAGTCAGTTGTTTTCTTGCCAGTGGTGATAGCGAAATACCCGCTGCGCCGTATCCGACTTCAGCGACTGCCATCAGTTTCTCTTCTAAGCTTTGCTCAGAGTAGTACAAAGGTTTAAATTGGCTCTCTTTTTTGCATGCTTTTACCACGGCTTGAGCCAACTGGGTTGCACCTTCACCACCTTGACCAAAGGCTTCGCTCACTTCAACGCTGACACTTGAGTCAAAGTCGGTGATCATCTGTTTTAAAGCATCTAACTCTTGAGTTGAATCTTGTGGGAATCGATTGATCGCAACGACGGTAGGTACTTGGTATTGCTTAACGTTGTTGATATGCCATTTAAGGTTCTCAAAGCCTGCTGTGAGCGCGTCTTGATCGTCATTAAAGATTGAATCAGGTAATGGAGTGCCAGGTCTCAAATCGTATAAACCAGAGTTGGCCTTTAATCCGCGTAATGTTGCGACAACTACGGCGCAATCAGGCTTCTTGTTCGAAGCTTTCACTTTGATGTTACATGCTTTCTCAAAACCCATGTCTGAGCCGAAACCACCTTCAGTCACGACAAAATCACTCAATTTCAACGCTATTTTATCGGCAATAATAGAAGAGTTACCGTGTGCGATGTTAGCGAAAGGCCCTGCGTGTATTAGGGTAGGAACGCCTTCAAGGGTTTGCATCAATGTAGGTTCAATAGAGTCCTTCATTGTCACTGTCATAGCGCCTGCGACGTTGAAGTCATCTGCGGTTAGTGGCGCACCATGATTGTTGTATGCGAGCACAACACGGCCGATACGCTTGCGTAGGTCTTGTAGATCATCGGAAAGAGCGAGAATAGCCATCAGCTCTGAAGCAGCTGAGATATCAAACCCATCTTCGCGCTCAAAGCCATTAATTGTTTTGTCTGCTTCGTTTTTGCCTACGATGATCATTCGTAATGCACGGTCATTATGATCGAGTACACGTCGCCAAACGATTCTACTTGGGTCAATGTTGAGCGCTTTTAGGCCTGAGCGCGCTTCAAAGGCTTCTAATCCTTCACGCTGTTCATGATACAAGCGTGCATCAATGGCCGCAGAGGCGAGGTTATGAGCGGCTGTCACGGCATGAATGTCACCGGTTAGGTGAAGGTTTAACTGCTCCATAGGGGCGACTTGAGAGTACCCACCACCCGCAGCACCACCTTTTACACCAAATACCGGACCCATTGAAGGCTGACGAATGCAGGCCATGACTGATTGGTGAATCTTTGCTAGGCCTTGTGCTAACCCGATAGCAGTGACGGTTTTGCCTTCGCCAAGTGGCGTGGGCGTGATCGCAGTTACCACGACTAATTTACCATCTTGTTTGTTGGCGAGGCGTTCAAGTGATGTCAGAGACACTTTAGATTTGTATTGCCCTAATGGCTGATGTTCGTTGTGTTGTAGCCCAGCTTGTTTGGCAACTTCACTGATGTTTTTAAGGGGGGTAGAGCGACAAATATCAATATCAGATAGCATATTTGATCCTTATATCAGAACCGAAAGGTGGTACGTAAACGTTTGCGTGGCGATAGTACTGTATAAATTTGCCAAGTAAAGGCAAACCACACGAATTATGTGCTGGAAGATAACAGATCTAAAGAGTCATTGCGCGAGATCAAATCTTAAACGAGCAAAATATTCGTTCTGACTACCCTTAGCTGCGGTTATATTAGCGTTGAATACAAAAAGGGCTGCATATAGCAGCCCTTCAGGAATGGATAATTTAGCTAGCCGTCAACCTCAATGTGTTAACGACCAGATATGGTCGATTAACGATCCCAGTATGTTTCTTCTAAGCTATCTTCACGTTCAGGCAGTGCGCGAGAAAGACGAGGAGAGTGTTGAGTCAACACCTCATAGCTTACACGGTTTGCGTACTTACAAATTTGAGATAGTGAAGAGTAAGTTAGACAAGTGTGTTCGTGTTTCTCAGAGTTCGGCACGTTTACGTGGTGGTAGCTGTTTGCTGCCATGTCATGCAGAAGTGCCGAAAGCGCACCATCACCAGCGCCGTTTGTGTTTTTAATCTCAAGCGGGCCACCTAAATAAGGGCCGATGTGAGAATACACTTTTACAGGATCTTTACAGTCTTGCTGACGCATCGCACGGCTGAATTCGTATTTGTTAAACTCAGGAATGTTACCCGGTAGTAATGGCAGCGTTGTTTCACGTTTCGCTGGCTCGTCAGTGTAGCCTGCCATGTACAAGCCGACAGGGCCTGCAGTACAGAGAACTAGGTCAACCCACTCAAGCGCTTTGTTCGCAGCCAATAGCGGATCTTTTTCACCCGTTAATGCTTCACCTTCATCTTCGTTCATTGCGACGATGGTTACGTTCTCTTTCAGGTATTCTTGCCACCATTCAGCGTTGCCTTCGATCACGTACTTCGTGCCAAGTGTCAGTACAACTGGCACATTGTGCGCTTTCGCGTATTCAATCGCTTTTTGAACCGCTTTTGGCATCGGGTCTTCAGGCTTACCGCGCATTAAGTATGAAGAGACAACTAATGCAGACGCTTTTTCAAAAACCTGTTCAGGAATACTTTCAGGAAGCAGTTGGTTCATGTGCCCTTCGTTGATCGCAAACGTACGTTCGCCATCTTCGGTAATGAGCGTGTAACAACGACCAATTGGACCATCAACGGTTTGTAGGTGGTTTAAATTCATACGTGAAGAAGTGCGGCAAAGGTAGCGGTAACCAAATGAGCCAACTTCAATTTTCTTAGACATAACGCCAAGCAGGACAGATTTACTGTCTGCAAGTACGGAATAGTTGTGCAGTGTATTGCCGATAGTATCGCCAGGGTATTGATGCGTAATCAAACCGCGTTGAACTAACTCTTCATACAGCGCATCTGCCTTACTTTCTTCCAATACTAGTGAGTGACCTTTACTCAGCTCGTATTTTTCTAGGAACGCGTTGTCAACACGGGCTTCGATATCAACAATAGTTTGACCAACACCGACAATTGTCGCGCGGTGAAGCTTAGGGGTTTGTTGAATTTGGTTGACCAACGGATCACGGGCGTGAGTTGGAAAGTAGTGCTTAGATTTACGCTGTCCAGGAAATTTCATATGACAAATACAGTGAAAAAATTTTGCCGCATGATATCACATTTTGTTTCTGGTTCTTTCATTTTTATTACATTTTGAATCACCTGCGCAATGTCTGTACAGGTGATTCGGCTTACTTTTGCTTCAGACCATTCGTGTGAGACTATTCGGCTTTAACTAGAGTAGCTGGATCTACGTAAGCCTTTGTACCCCAAAGCGGAACAGTTGAAAGGCTATGTTTGAAACTGCCTTCTGTTTCTTTGGTTGTGTAAGACAAGTAAAGCAGCGATTGATTCTCAGCATCGTAGATACGGCGAACCTTCATCGTTTTAAAGAAGATACTTTTCGACTGCTTGAATACCACTTCACCTGATTTACTTTTGTCTATTTTAGCAATCATTTCTGGAGTGATTTCGCCCGTTTGACGACAAGAGATAGAGCTATCGCTTGGATCAGAAAGGCTAAGATTTGCTTCGATTGATGCAATGTGACAAGTCACACCTTCGATCTTATCATCATCTAAAGATGACATTTTGATATCCTTCATTGTGAAGAATCCCAAAGAGACGTCGCCAACCTCGTTGTCCGAACAGCCTGCCAACATTGTGATGATACCTGCTGCTATTAAGGCTTTTTTCATAAGAAGTCCTTTTTATTTATATAGTTCTGTTTACTATAAGGATATTGAAAGCTTGAATACGAGTGTAGAGCTTTTCACCGAGTTCTTAAAGGATGTTATGGGATAATGAAAAATATGAAGCATTTAAAGTACTTGTTGGCCTTAGTCATGCTCTGTATCCTCTCTGCATGTAGCTCGGCACCTCAGTCGACCATATGTCTTCCAAATAACTGTGATATTTGGGGTTACTAATCTTAGGTACTAAAAGAATGAATAACGAAATACCTGAAAGCGCACATAAGAAAAACCAATGGCTGTTTAGCCAACTCGACATTGCTTATCCCGCAAAGGAGAGCTTGTTAGGTCGAGAGCTTTATCAAAGTAAACTCTCATCCAAGAATTACCAACTCCTCGCTCAAGATCAAACTCCCTCCCAAATTGATGAACTTCATAAAGTCGACTTCCATAAACTGACCGTACTTTTTTCACTTAACCAAGCCAGCGTTTATCAAGATGAAACCGAAAGGGCGCATATACTTGAGTTTTTGAGTCAGATTATGTTGTCTGATGAGCATGTTTTATACATTGGTACTCAAAATGGTGATGTTGTGGCGAGTGCTATTGTCACAGACGCGGAAGGTTCTCTGTTGATCTCCGATGTGGTCATTGAAAATGGTCAAGATATCAACGGCTTTGCTAAGCAGTTACATGATTTTTGGGCACAAGATCATGCTTTTCACGATAAAGTGTGGGTCGAGAACTAAAGATTCTTTGAGAAAGCATTAATCTAAGTACAATACCCCATCTTCTATAAAGGGTATTGTATGTGCAAGCTATTGATATCAATCGCTGTATTGTGTGCTAGCGCTTTTTCTACAGTCAGTTTTGCTACTGACTGGGACATCAAACGCATCCTAATTTTACACTCATACGAACCTTCTTACCAATGGACTGCTGACTTCCAGAAAGGGATAGACAGTGCGTTCAACCAATCTCAAACTGAAGTTAGACTCTCAATCGAGTATTTGGATTCAAAGCGTGTCCATAGCCCAGAGTATTACGATTCTCTCGCCAACTACTTACGTACCAAATATTCAGGTTATAAATTTGATGGCGTCATTGCGACAGATGACAATGCGGCTAATCTCCTTAAATCTCTACCTGACTTGATTGACCGAACCACACCTGTTGTTGCGGCAGGTATCAATGATTTCAGCACCGACATGTATGCTGTGTCTGATAGAGCAACCGTGCTTTATGAGAACGATAAAATAGACGTCAATATTAAGCTGCTCTCTAAATTAAGACCTAATCTAAAGAACCTCTATTTCATCAATGATTACAGTGTCACTTCTGAGCTAATCCACAAAGAAATGAACAGCATAATGGCTGAGTTCTCAAATATTAACTTGGTGGAAATACGCGACCTATCACTCGAACATACAAGCCAGTTCTTACAAGGAATCTCTGCTGACGATGCGGTTTTGCTCAGCCACTACAATACAGAGTTGAAGAAAGGGGTCTATCACACTTATCAAGAGATTGCGGATACCTTGTCTAAAGCTAGCGCTGCCCCAGTGTTTGCTTTGTGGCAGTTCTATATTTCGGGTGAGGTACTTGGTGGCTATGTTAATCACTCGCAAAGTATGGGTGAAGAAGCGGTCAATGCGTTAGATAAATACCTTCATCTTGGTTTTACGGTACCTTTGGCACCCGGCGACAACAAACGTTTTGTTTTTAACTACCTTGCAATGAAACGACATGGGATTAGTGCAAACGCGCTACCTGATGAAGCCGTGTTTATTAACGAGCCTGCATCTTTCATTCGAAAAAACTTCCAGTTGTTGTTGGGGGTGTCGATGGTTATTGCGGGTTTGAGCTTGATTATATTGATGCAATTTGTCACCTTGCGCCAAAAGAAAGATCTCGCTAAAAAGAACAAACGGATCTTAAAGCTTCAGAAGCAGACGTTGAATATTCAAAAGGATATGATTCATGTTTTAGGTGAAGCTATTGAAACGCGCTCTGGCGAGACGGGTAATCACGTTAAGCGTGTAGCCAAGTTATCCGCATTGCTTGCCAAATATCGTGGTTTGAGCCATCGTGAGGTCGAAATGATTGAGATCATCAGCCCGATGCACGATGTAGGTAAGATTTCGGTTCCGGAATCTATCTTGGATAAGCCAGGTAAATTAACCGACCAAGAGTGGGACGTAATGAAGCTTCACACCACGGCGGGCTATAACTTACTGAAGAGCGGAGCGGGTGATATTACCAACCTTGCTGCAATCATTGCTAATGAACATCATGAGCGTTGGGATGGCGCTGGATACCCTAATGGCAAGGTAGGTGAACAAATCCACTTGTTTGCTCGTATTACTGCTGTAGCCGATGTATTTGACGCATTACTTAGTGCACGCTGCTACAAAGAGCCGTGGCCGATAGAGATGGTCGTCGATTTGTTCGAGAGAGAATGTGGCTATCAGTTCGATCCTGAGCTTGCTCAGCTACTATTGAACCATCTACCCGAATTTGTCGCTATTCGTGATGCTTACCCAGACACTGTCAATGCAGGTTATAGTGCTGAACCAACGGACAGGCCTGCGGTTATTGAAGAACTCGTCGTTAGTTAACTGCCTATTAGCAAAAATAGCGTGAGGCTTCCCATTTTATCCTCTCATCTCCACGTCTGAGCTTATTCACCGAGTAATCAAATGACTGGGCTAGATCGGTGTTCCTAATCTAATTCTCTCTTATCTTCACAGAAATTGGCTAGCAAGAATTTATATTTTTAACTGATATTTAACAGTTTTTGTAAATAAATTAGTGTTTGGTTCTGTATACATTCGTTCAATTCGATGAAAACAGTTGCTTATGTCTGGGCATAAGGTGATCCACTGCATATTTCGCGTAGAGAAATAAGCGTGGATAAGGAAAGTGTTACCTCAATCATCCCGCGCATTGAAAGAACACTATAGGATAAAACTTGAATTCAATGCGAGTGAGAGAGCTATGCGGTTAGAGCAGACTAAATGTGTAATTTTCGATTGTGATGGAACACTCATCGATAGCGAAAAATTGTGTTGCCAAGCTTTGGTGAATGTATTCACCGGTTTTGGGGCGGAGCTAAACGTTAATGACTGCTACGCGCACTTTCAGGGTGGAAAGCTGGCTGACATCTTAATGGATACACAAGAACGTTTAGGGCTATCTATCTCGATTGACACGCTTGAGCCACTATATCGCACTGAATTAGAAGCCTTGTTCCAACGTCATTTGAAGCCGATGGGTGGTGCTATTGAGCTTATTGAATTCCTAAAGCGACAGGACATCGAGTTTTGTATCGCTTCTAATGCGCCTAAGTCTCGGGTTGAATCTTCATTGGCGATGACAGGAATGCTCGACGACTTTAAAGGTAAGGTGTTTTCAGCTTTTGATGCCAATAGCTGGAAGCCAGAACCTGACTTGATTATGTATACAGCCATGAATATGGGCTTCTTACCCAATGAGTGTATCTATGTGGACGATACTTTGAAAGGAATTGAAGCGGGTGTTCGTGCGGGTATTCAATCATTCCGATTGCGCCCAAGTATTAACGAATCAACCGTAGATCCCGAAGCCGACTCAGCAGAGCTAGCGGCTCAGGATATACACAGTTTGGAAGAGATTTCGGTTTGGATTAATGGCAAGCACTGTTCAAGTGGTGGAATACCGAACCCTGCAGCTTTGGTGGGTTAGAGCCTAGTTGAGGGCTGACTATTTTACTAAATTGTTTTGTATGAAAACCGCAAGAGGCACAAGTAAACTTTTCTCCACTTTCTGATAGTAGATATTCGTCGTGTTGGCATAAAGGGCATGTGATGTCGTTGGTGTTTGGTGCTTCTGTATTATTCATTATGTGTCACCTGCAGCAAAAGGGTAAGCGAAAAAGAACCCGTTACATAAGATTACCCCTAAGCTCGAATATTAGACAGTTTTGACACTTGATAATCTCGCCTTTGCGACTTGCTTCATGGTAATGATAATCTCATCGTTAAAGACCATGTATTTTCTATTGTTATTAACAAGCATCAGTAAAAAAGGACTCATTACGAGTCCTTTCAATGTTTGTTTTCAATTAACGCTAACCCAAGGCAAGATGAACAACAGTTTCTAGTTTCTAGTTTCT
>NZ_MCUN01000007.1:298664-452291 GCF_002873455.1 Vibrio splendidus
GCTAAGAGCTAAGAGCTAAGTGCGGTATCTTGCCAAGGTTTGAGACAAAGAAACTGAAGCGTCTGTCAGCTTAGACACGCCATTTGAAGAGTTTTGAGCCACTTCTTTAATCACATCGGATTGACTACGAATATCGTTAAGCTCTGCGGCGATGGTGTTCGCTACGTTACTTTGCTCGTCCGCTGAGGTTGCGATTTGAATACTCATGTCCATTAGCGCTTGAGCTGAATCGGCAATCGAGTTTACATCGTCCCCAATGTTTGAAATCAGTTGGCTGCTAGTTTGTGCTTGATCAACCGTTTGTTCAGTGATTTTAGCGATGTTCTGGCTTTCTTGTTGCAGACGCTCAATCATCGCTTGAATCTCAACGGTAGCCGACTGTGTTCTGCTTGCCAGTGTTCGTACTTCATCAGCAACAACAGCGAAACCACGGCCTTGTTCACCTGCACGAGCAGCTTCAATAGCAGCGTTTAGTGCAAGTAAGTTAGTTTGCTCCGAGATTGCGTTGATCGTCGTGATCACTTCGTTAATTTGGCTTGTATTCACATTCAAGCTCGTAACAGAAGAAGAGGTTTGCTCAATCAAAGAAGAAAGGGTAGTGATCTCTGAGATGGCTTGTTGAACCTTTGCGTGGCTATCGTTGATCTGCTGCGCATCTTGTTCTGTTTGTTGAGTTGAACGTGCTGAAATGTTAGAGACTTCATTGGCTGAAGCGGTCATTTGATCCATAGCAGTTGCAACAGAGTCTAGAGACGCATTCTGGCTCATGATTTGTGTTTCACTGCGCTTCATCTCTGTTTCGAAAGAAGCCGACGTTTCACTGAGTGTCGCGGCACTGTGGTTTACGTTGTTGACTAGCTCACTTAGCGTGTCCATTGAACGGTCAAGTGCACAACCAATCGTACCGAACTCATCGCGTCCAGGGTGGAAGCCAAGACGTGATGTTAAGTCGCCGTCGCCAATCTTTTGAGTGGTTGAGTAAAGCACCCACAGTGCGCCGCCTAGAAAAGTCGCTACCCAGTAACAGAAAAGACCAAAAGGCACGCACCACAAAAAACTGAGCAATAAAGAGTACAATGCTTGCTGTTTTTGATTCTGCGTATCGATATTTGAAACGGTAAGAGAGTAGTAGTTGCCATCTTGCGCAATGGCTGTCGCAGTAACAACACCATTCTTCAATATGGTTGTTTCTTGAGGACGCGTTTGTTGGTGAACTGAACGAACGGAAGCGGGGGAATCTGATGCTGATAAAATGCCTTGCAATTGATGTTCGACCTGCTGTTTTGCACTCGCGTCAATTTGTTCCATTTTATTGACATAGTTAAGGCCAGCAAGGCTTGCCACAGCGGTTAGAAAGATCAAGAAAATGACCCAAAACTTGTCGTTGATAGACATTTTGATAAATAGTTTATCTATCGTTCGAAATTGTACTTCTTTCATAAAAACTCCACGGTAAATCCTTTACCGTGGACTCTAAATAACCGACCTCAATAAAAATGTGATACCAATCTACTAATTGTGAAAATTAATGATAAGAACATATCGTTTATGAGACCTCAATCAAGTATTTCTGTTCTCTATGGGTTTATTAGCCCAGAGAAGGCAATAATCCTACTGAAATAAGGATTTGAATCGCAATGATAAAAACGCCCACGCTGCCAACTAAAAACAACGCTTTACTTCCACCTAGTACTTGGTAAGTCGCTTCTGTGCTTTGAGGTTTTACAGAGAAATCAGTGTATCGAATCTTGTATACCATCACTGTCGGCAGCAAAATTGCGAGCACTGAAAGTGCTATGGCTGCGTAGCCCAGAGCTGTAATGAAACCCTGTGGGTAGAACAAGGCAAAACCTAATGGCGGTAAGAAAGTGATAGCGGCAGTTTTAACGCGTTTTGCACTGCCTAGTTTCTTGCTCAGTGAATCCCCCATGAATTCAAATAACCCCAAGCTCACACCAATAAAAGAAGTCAGCAGTGCAAGGTCTGCGAATACGCCAACGATAACGCTAAGATTTGATTGATGAACGGTTTGTGATAGTGAGATTAAAAGTGCACCCAAGCTTGTGTCCGACAAAAGCTGCTCTTGGCTAATCACACCTAAAGTCACACTCTGCCAGAAAACATAGATGACCAAAGGCAATGCAGAGCCAATAATCATGACCTTACGTAAAGAGCGAACGTCACCATCTAAGTATCGAACAATTGAAGGGATGCTGCCGTGGAAGCCAAAAGAAGTAAACACAACCGGGATCGCTGCAACAATCAGCCCTTGCTGTAAAGGCATGCTCATTAGGTATTGAGAGGTGATGTTTGGTGCTAGAAAGCTGAGTACCAGTACCATCGCAATCAATTTAAGTCCGAACAAAACGCGGTTAACTTTATCAACACTGTGTGTACCAATCGTCACAACGCCAGCAACTAGCAGTGTGAATATAAGGGTTGTGATTTGGCCATTAAGCTCAATGCCTGAAATATCCGAGATACGTTGATTAAACTGCGCACCACCGCCTGCGATATAAGCTGCACACAGAGCGTAGAAAAGGAACATAACTGCAAAGCTTGCGATCCACTTACCTTTTGTTCCTAGAATTATGTCAGCTAGCGTGTGTAGGGTTGCGTCAGAATCAGCGAATTGATGTAGCTCTACCATTAACAATGCCGTAAAGGCCATTAGAGCCCACAAACCAAGCATTAGAAAAAGTGAGGTTGAAAAGCCAATACCTGCAGAAGCAAGTGGAAGAGCGAGCATGCCAGCACCAATAGTGGTGCCTGCAATGATCAAAGTACTACCAAAAACCTTTGATTTATTCATTGTATATAATTCTTTACGTTGAGGTGTGTTTTCATTGTGATTCTTCTAGCTTAAGCGCATAAACCCAAAGAATATCTCGATTTTTAAGTATTCTGATTGAGTTTAATTCCAAATGCAATGCCTAATGTAATTTAAAATATCCATCGTAAACTATATTTTACACCCGGTGAGGTGGAAGCACTCAAACGACCGAAGCAAACGTTTGACTATGATCTGCTTCAAAATTTGTAGAGTAATTTGTTGTACTTGGTGTAAGGTGACAGTACATATGTCATTCGCGTATACCCCTTTAGCGTAAACAAGCGCTAATGATCGCGAGTAGCTTCAAGCTATAAATATGGAATGGGTAGAGTAGAGTGCGTTCATCAAAGTGACATAATATAAGTCCAAGATGGTGCACTAGTTAATCGGACATCATGTCCGCATCAAGGAATAGAGGGGGCACTATGAGTGACCAATCTTTTAATGACGAAAGTCTTGAGTTGTTAGATGCCATGGAAATTGGCATTGATTTATCTGACTACGAGCAGGCGGTTAAACAATTAGCAGAAGAGCTTTTCAAGTCTTCGAACTAAGTTTTTAAGATCTTTAATTAAGTCTTCAAACTAGGTTTTACCTGAACTAAAGGTTTCTGTAGTTCAACGTTCTCAAATTAGACAATTCTTAAACTGAGCAAATCTCATTCGCTCACACGTCATAACAAAACTATCCTCATTAAAGTTCGCGAAGATAAACGAGTACGTTTACCATGTTACTTAGTTCTCGATACTTTAATGAGGTTCAATGAACTTTCTCGCACATCTCCACATCGCTCAACACTGTAAAAGTAACTTAGCGGGTAATCTGTTAGGTGACTTCGTTAAAGGCGACCCTAATAAGCACTATTCAACCTCGCTTTCAGACGGAATAAGACTTCATCGATTTGTGGATAGTTACACAGACCGCCACGATGTATCCCGATCGGCAAAATCGCTTTTTTTAGACCAAACGCGTCGCTTTGCACCTATTGCACTGGATGTATTCTGGGATCACTGCTTAGCCAATCATTGGACTCAGTTCTCGCAGCAGACGTTAGAGCGTTTTTGTTTCGATAGTCATCAACAGATCTTTGAACATCAAGAGCCACACTGGCCTGAGAACTTCATTACGATTCACCAAAAGATGGCAGAACAACGTTGGCTGGAAAGCTATCAAGACATGTCTTCCATAGAGGTGGTATTGCAACGTATGGCGTTGAGAAGGCCCAAGTTAGGGATGCTCAAAAATTGTTACGACGACCTCGAGCGTTACTATGATACGTTGCAGTGTCACTTTAATGAGCTGTATCCCAACGTTTTAGAAGAAGCGAAGCAGTTTAATGCACTTCAAATGAAGAAAAATCAAAAGGAAAGGTAAACAGCGTAATGCAGGTTTGCTACAATCCGCGCCTATTTAATCTTTGAGCATCATACTATGTCTGAATCTATCCAATCTTTTAATCAACTAGGATTGTCTGAGCAACTTCTTACAACGCTATCAGAGCTAAACTTTACGGTTCCAACTAGTGTTCAAGAACAAGCGATTCCATTGGTATTAGAAGGCAAAGATGTACTGGCTGGTGCGCAAACGGGTACCGGTAAAACTGCGGCATTTGGTTTGCCGATTATTCAAAGATTAATCGAGACTAAAGACAACGTTATCCCGAACCCTAAACTCGTTCGTGCACTTGTGTTAGTGCCAACGCGTGAATTGGCACAACAGGTGTTTGATAATGTAACGAGTTATGCAAAAGGCACTGACATTAAAGTAGTTGTGGCTTATGGCGGCGTTAGCATGAAGGTTCAAACCGATAACCTACGTGGAGGCGCCGACATTCTTGTAGCGACACCTGGTCGTCTTATTGACCACATGTTCACTAAGAACATCATATTGAGCCACACTGAAGTGTTGGTACTTGATGAAGCAGACCGCATGTTGGACATGGGTTTCATGCCTGACATCAAACGCATTCTTTCTCGCATGAACGAGGTGCGTCAGACTCTGTTCTTTTCAGCGACGTTCGATAATAAAATAAAAGCGCTTGCACATCGAATGATGCAGTCACCAAGCGAAATTCAAGTTACGCCAAAAAATAGCACAGCTGATACTGTTACCCAAATGGTTTATCCAGTTGATAAATCACGTAAAAGTGAACTATTAGCCTATTTGATTGGCTCAAAGAACTGGCAACAAGTGTTGGTGTTCACGAAAACTAAGCAGGGTACTGATGCTCTAGTTAAAGAGCTTAAGTTAGACGGCATCAAAGCGGCATCAATCAATGGTGATAAGAGCCAAGGTGCGCGCCAAAAAGCACTGGACGACTTCAAATCAGGCAAAGTGAGAGCGCTGATTGCAACCGACGTGGCAGCACGAGGTATTGATATTCAGCAGCTAGAACAAGTCGTGAACTATGACATGCCATTCAAAGCTGAAGATTATGTTCACCGCATCGGGCGTACGGGCCGTGCAGGTAACACCGGTTTAGCGATTTCTTTGATGAGTCAGGATGAAGCTTATTTACTGGGTGACATTGAACGACTGCTTGATACGCGCTTGCCTCAAGAGTGGTTAGAGGGCTTTGAACCAAGCCTAGAAAAAGATGTAGCACCCGATCGCGGTGGTCGCAGTAAAAGTCGTTCATCAGAAAAACGTAAGATGAAAGCGAAGCTTAAGATTCACCAAAACCGCGGGAAAGCACGTCGCTAACAAGCTAGACAAAGCTCCGGTTTAAAGATCTATACATATAAAAATGCGCCGTTACAGTTGGTTCTGTAACGGCGCATTTTTGTTTCAAGTAAATCAATTTATGACCAAGGAAAATAAAAACACTGGATTAATGATGTTCTTGATTACACTTCCATACACAGGGCACTTCATAAATTAGCTCTTCTAAGCTAGTTGGGTTTAGCACCCATTGGTCTTCGATTCTAAATTTACTTACCATTTGTGAGTTGAATAGTTGCCAATGCTTAAGTAGGGCATCTTCGGGCGAGGTGACCATATCGCCTTCATTCCATGTGCTTTCCATGAAGGGAGTTAGGCATACCGCTCCGTGTGCATACATGATCATTTGCCATTTAATCTCATAAATGTTGATCAAGTTCTCTGGATTCGCATCGTTATATTGTTCAGCTAACATGTTGATTTCTTTTTCGACATCGCCAACATTGTCGATAAAGTAATCGACCAAGTTGTCTTTTTGTCGAACAGAGTCAGTGATAAGTTGCATCGGTTTTCGTGAGTGAATCATGTTGCTAAAGAGGCGCATACTAAATAAATAGATAGTAATGTTTGGTGCGACGCCTTTTGGTAACTCTTCCACTATCTTAGCAATATAAGACTGAAAATAGGCGTGTAAACAATCGCTTATCGCATGCCAGATCTTTTCTTTGCTGCCAAAGTGGTGGCGAATAAGGCTATGCGATACACCTGCTTTTTCACTGATGTTACGAAGCGAAACGCTATCATAACCATGCTCACAGAACATATCCGCTGCAACACCCATGATCAAAAATCTCGTCTCTTCAGCGTCTTTTGCGCTTCTTCTGCCTTGTTTCTTTTCAGTCATCTTCATTTCACACATTTACCTGATTACCACATTCTACACTGTTTTTACTCAAATAAAAAATACTGCACAAGTGGAAAGTAAAGCTTGAGAATTATCTGATATTAAATATACTGCCCACCTGTGTAATAAATCATAATTATTAAATGGAGAGACATCATGCAGTCCAATTTGTCTATCAATGCCATATCGAGTAAGCGCATGGGAGCTGTGATTGCAGCACTATTGCTCGCAGGCTCTTTGACCGGATGTAATAAGGTTCAGTCAGAAGAAACGGTTCAAGTTGTTAAGCCTGTAAAGCTGTTTGAGATTCCTTTGCAGACGGATATCGAGCTTGATAGCTTTATCGCAAAAGTGGATGCAACCGACCGTGCTGCGCTTTCCTTCCAAGTAGGAGGCGACATTGAAACCTTCGATGTTCGTATGGGACAAGAAGTGAAGAAGGGTCAAGTGCTCGCCGTATTAGATGCGACGGATTACCGTATTGCGGTTTATGCAGCACAAGCCAAATTTGATCTTGCGAATAGCCAATACAAACAAGCTTCTGAGTTGTACGCGAAAAAGTTAGTCAGTACCGATTACTACGACCAAGCCGTGAACACCTTTACTGCCGCTGACGTTGAGTTGGACCAAGCAAAAACAAACCTTGGCTACACCACCTTAGTTGCTCCATTCGATGGCGTGGTATCGATGGTGTTTGGAAAGCAATATCAACTGATCGCAGAAAAGCAGCCTGTACTGAATATTTTGAATCACAGTGAGATGGACGTGACGTTTTCAATTCCAGTATCAAAGCTTGAAGACCGTTCTATTCAAGACCTAACGAGCTCAAACATGTGGGTTGTGATGGATAGCCACCGTGGTATTCGTATCCCGACTCGCTTTAAAGAAATCTCTACGCAACCAGATGAAGACACTAACAGCTACCAAGCGGTTGTATCTATCGAAAAGCCGGAAGGCATCAATCTACTTTCTGGAATGACAGCACAAGTTGAAGTTCAGAAGCATAAATCTGACTACGGTATTGGCATTGTTGATTCAGCGTGGTTAACCAAAGACACAGAGCATGGTGAACTATGGCGCTACAACCCTGATTCTCAATTGATCTCTAAAGTACAAGTCCTGCTTGATGAGCAAGGCAAGGTTATCGACGGATTGTCGTCTGGCGATCTTATCGTTGAAGCGGGTGTGGATGTGTTATCCGATGGACAGCAAGTAAAAGCTTGGTTACGTGAGGGCGGTATTTAATGAACCTTTCCAAATTATCAATTGTTGTCGCGTCGGCTATGTTACTTCAAGCCTGTAACAGTGAAGCTGTACATCGTGAACAACCCCCTCTGTTAGTTTCTACCTTTGAAGTTGGCGCGCCACTGACTGATCAATTCAGAAGTTTTAACGGTCAGGTAATGCCCGCTGAATTGACCCCATTGGCATTTAAGCTCGCAGGCGAAATCCAACAAGCCTTGGTAGAAGCCGGTGACAACGTCGAAAAAGGCCAGCTACTTGCGACCTTAGACAACGCGACGTATCTCCAAGATCTGACTGATGCTAACTCTCAATTCAAACTGGCGAGCAAGCAGTTGGACCGTGGTACGGAGATGTTTGGTAGCAAGATGTTGTCGCAGTCAGAGTTAGACCAACTAACGGCTAACTATAAGCTGGCATCGGCGAATTTAGCGGCTGCGGAACGCAAACTAAGTTACACAGAGCTTTTAGCGCCATTCTCTGGGACAGTATCCACCGTCGACAAACAACGTTTCGAAAACACGACACCGGGTGAAACACTATTAAGCGTGTACCAGAACGATAAGGTGTATGTACGAATTCAAGTCTCGGATTCGATTTTGGCATCGATCAGCCCAGACATGCGTTCAAATAGCTATCGTCCTGAGGCTACCTTTGGCGGTCACTCCGGGCAATATCCATTGACGTATTTAGAGCACACTAGCGAATTGCACCCGCAATCGCGCACTTACGAATTTTGGATGCAGATGCAGCAACCTGAAAACGAAATACTGCCGGGTACCAGCGTTACGGTGCACGTGGATATGGCGAAAGCCGGCCTAAGTGATGTTCAAGGCTACCAGTTGCCAATGACAACTCTCGAAGCGGGCTCTGAAGCTGATCAGTTCTATGTGTGGAAAATGGAAGACGGGCAAGCATTCAAAAACGAAGTAGAAGTTGACAAGATCAGTGGCCAAGGTGCGCTGATCGCTCATGGTGTTGAGCAAGGTGATCGACTCGTAAACTCGAATCTAAGAAAACTCCGTGACGGAATTAAATTGTCAGGAAAAGCACAATGAACATCGCAGAATATTCAATAAAAAACAAAGTAATCAGCTGGCTATTTCTCGTCATATTGGCCATTGGTGGTGTGACGTCTTTTGGTAATCTATCCCGTTTAGAAGACCCAGCTTTTACCATTAAAGATGCAATGATTATTTCGACTTATCCTGGCGCTACGTCAATGGAAGTTGAAGAAGAGCTGACTTACCCGCTTGAAAAAGAGATAAGACAGCTCCCTTATATCGACAAGATCACTTCTACTTCATCGAATGGCATGTCTCAAATTATGGTCAGCATGAAGATGGATTACGGTCCGGACGAGCTACCACAAATCTGGGATGAAATGCGTCGTAAAATCAACGATCTACAGCCAACACTACCAAGTGGTGTTAACTCTGTTCAGATCATCGATGATTTTGGTGATGTATTTGGTGTGATGATTATGCTGACCGGCGATGGCTACGATTATGTCGAACTAAAGCAGTATGCGGATTATCTAACGCGTGAAATTGAACTGGTCGACGGTGTCGGCAAAGTGAGCATTGCGGGTGATCAACAAGAACAATTGTTCGTTGAGATGTCATTGGAGCGTTTAGCGGCTCTGAACCTAGATATGTCGATGGTTACTTCACTGCTATCACAACAAAACAGTGTGGTGTCAGCGGGCGAGGTCATGCTCAATGGTCAAAACTTAACGATCAAACCTAACGGAACATTGAGCACGGTTGAAGAGCTAGAAAATTTAATCATTCACGGCCGCGATACGGGCAATCTGATTCGCTTGAAAGATGTCGCTGAGGTCACTCGCGGTATCCAAGAAAAGCCGGGCAATGTATTAACGTACAACGGTAAACCGGCAATCAACTTAGGTATTGCGTTCTCTTCAGGCGTAAATGTAGTAGAAATTGGTAACGCGCTTGATGCCGAACTTGATCGTTTAGAAAGCATCAAGCCTGCTGGTGTTGAGTTGAACTATTTCTACAACCAAGCACAAGAAGTAGACAAATCAGTAGCTGATTTCCTAATAAGCCTAGTAGAAGCGGTTGCTATCGTTATCATCGTACTGCTTTTCGCGATGGGCTTACGCAGTGGCTTAATCATTGGTTTGGTGTTGCTACTGACAGTATTCGGTACGTTCATTCTGATGGACTACAACGATGTAGAACTACACCGTATCTCGCTTGGAGCATTAATCATCGCGCTGGGTATGCTGGTGGATAATGCGATTGTTGTTGTTGAGGGGATTCTGGTTGGCCTGAAGAAAGGTAAAACCAAGCTTCAAGCAGCGAAAGACATCGTGACACAAACACAATGGCCACTATTGGGTGCAACCATTATTGCTATCACAGCCTTTGCGCCTATCGGCTTGTCGAAAGATGCAACAGGCGAGTTCATGGGTTCGTTGTTCTGGGTATTGTGTTTTTCACTGTTCTTGAGTTGGGTAACGGCGCTGACATTAACGCCATTCCTTGCTGAGATGTTGCTTAAAGAAGAAGATAAGGTCGATGAGAACGAAGACCCATACAAAGGTATCCTGTTCGTTGTATTCGGCGCGTGTCTGAAAGTTGCACTTCGATTTAGATGGCTGACGGTTGTCAGCATGGTTGCACTACTAGCGGTTTCCGTAGTCGGCTTTGGCATGGTGAAACAGCAGTTCTTTCCGCCATCAAACACGCCAATGTTTTACGTAGACATGTGGATGCCGGAAGGCACTGATGTTCGTGAAACGATCAAGCAGACAGAAAAAGTCGAAAGTTATATTCGTCAGCAAGATGACGTGGAGTTTGTGACAACCACTGTTGGACAGGGTATGCAACGTTTCGCGCTGACATATCAACCAGAGAAAAGTTACGAAGCCTACAGTCAGCTACAAGTTAGAACGACTGATCGTGACACCATGTTCAAAGTGCTAGAAGAGTTAGACAAGGATTTAGCCAATAAATTTGAACAACCTACGTTCCAATTCAAACTGATTGAATTTGGCCCGTCGCCAGCTTCAAAAATAGAGGCTCGTATTAGTGGTGCAGACCCGCAGTTACTTCGCAGCATAGCGGTTCAGGTAGAAGATATCTTGTTGGCGGATCCTGGCTCTCGAAATGTTCGTCATGATTGGCGTGAACGCACCAAAGAGTTAGTACCACTTTTTAACGAATCAAAGGCACGTCGCCTTGGTATTTCAAAGGCAGATCTCTCCGAGACGTTACAAATGGCGTTTGGTGGCTACAACATCGGGTTACTGCGTGACGGTACTCATATGTTGCCTATTGTCGCGCGTTTACCTGAAGCAGAACGTTTTGACTTTGAATCACTGAACAATGTGAAGATTTGGAGTCCATCGCTGCAAACCTATATCCCAGTTGAACAAGTGATTGACGGTGTAGAGCTTCAATGGTCCGAACCACTGATTCAACGACGCGATAGAAAACGTACACTAACCGTACTGGCTGATCATGACGTATTGGGTGATGAAACGCCGGCTAGCTTGTTTGCTCGCGTAAAACCAAAGATTGAAGCACTCGATTTACCAGCAGGTTACAACATTACCTGGGGGGGCGAGTACGAAAGTTCGAAAGATGCACAAGAATCTCTATTTGGTTCATTGCCAATGGGTTACTTGTTGATGTTTATCATCACCATGCTTTTGTTTAACTCGCTTCGTAAGCCACTTGTGATTTGGTTTACGGTACCGCTTTCAATCATTGGTGTTTCGATTGGTTTGCTAGGTACTAATATGCCATTCAGCTTCACGGCGTTCCTTGGCTTACTGAGCCTAAGCGGCATGATTTTGAAAAACGGTATCGTCCTGCTTGACCAGATCAACACCGAGCTCTCAACAGGTAAAGACCCATATTTAGCGGTTGTTGACAGCGCGATCAGTCGTGTACGACCGGTATCTATGGCAGCATTGACGACTATCCTGGGGATGATTCCCTTGGTATTCGATGCCTTTTTTGGCTCAATGGCGATTACCATCATGGCGGGCTTAGGCTTTGCTACAGTACTGACGCTAATAGTAGTACCAGTGATATTCGCTATTCTATATAGAATCAAACCGTCCACTGCGGGTTATTAGGGATTGATATAAAACAGATTCTTTGGAGCCAGCCCAGTTAATTTTGACTGGGCTTTTTTATGCGTGTTGTCCCGTCCTGAAATGTGTTAACTCATGAGAGTGGCAGCGGATACGAATAGGGAAGTATTAAAAAAGCCGCTAACCAATGGTCATGCGGCTTTAGGAAGAATGGGGGCGGTTCTAGACTGCGAGGCGTATATCCAACTCAATCGGCTTTGGCATCGCTAAGTGATAGCCTTGATACATATCGAAGCCTAAGCTTTGCATTGCTGCGAGCTGTTGCTGGGTTTCGATACCTTCGATTACGGTCTTAGCACCAATTTGATTAGCAAGATCGAGAACCAACTCCATTTCGTGGGTATCGCCTTTTTCAAAATTTAACATGACAGAGCGATCTATCTTGATGATATGCGGATTAATATGACGAACGCGCTGTTCTGTTGAGGCTTGAGTACCAAAATCATCGACCGCGATTTGGAAGCCATTTTCCGCTAATGAATGGGCCGCGTCCTTCAAACGTTCTTCACTCTCTGCATTAAGTTCGACCAACTCCATCACAATTTGTTCGCACGATAAGTTAAGCTCATGAAGGCGTTTAGCTAACAAGCTGTCGCTCACTTTCTCTGCGGCAAATAGCTCGCCAACATTAGGAAGAACGTTCAAGAATAGATGTAAATGACGGATAGTTGACTGTGCGAAGTTGCGTATATGAATTGCTCGGCTCAGTCTCTCGACATTGACTTTGTCTGTGCATGAGGTTTCGTCGGAGTGGAAGAAGTGATCAGGGCGAACAATAGCACCTTTGCTATTCGAAATTCGAACCAAAGCCTCTACACCTATCTGAGTCATAGAAGAATCAAATATAGGTTGGTAGACACTTTTAAGTGTTAGGTCTTGGTATTTCGCAATAAACTGCATATCGGCATCCACAGATATACAACTAATAAATTCACTTCTGTCTGATATAATCATAATCGCTAATAAAGGTATTCATTCAATGACGAAAATATACGTCACGGCTGTCACAATATTGACAGGTGTTACTAAATTGTCAATTAATAAAAATTCATTTGTAACGTCAATATTAAAACTAATATAACTAACTAAAAATCAGCATGATAAATGATACTTTCCATTAATTTTACTTATCATTCACTGTAGTTGGTCGTTTTGGTGAATTTAATGGCTGAGTAACCTATCTCATATCAACCCAATCAATATAAGGCTATAACACCGATACACCAAAAAAAAGTAGGGTTAATGGACTACATTATGGGGGAGTGTCAAAGTAATAAAATAAAGAGACCATTGTGGTTGCACAGAAATGATATCTATATCTCAAAATCGATAAGGTGAGTCGATTAACTATTAATAATTAAAACAAGAGATTCGAATAATTAATGAACAGGGAATGAGTTATTTTTATAAAATATTGGGATGAAAGTCTAACAATTTACTTTCAATATTGAGTGAAAAAGTTGACCCGTATTCTTATTGCCATTGAAGAACCGCATAAAGTTGCAGATATTTTCGAACTAATTGTTGGTTTCCTGACCGTTTCAACGGGTGGCCGAATTTAATAAAACAGGGGCTGATTTTAAAGTTAATATTCAAATCAGCGGCAAATTGAGACTCACTCTCTCTTAGAGTGATACCTTGTTGGCTATATTCGGTTATCTCGTCTGGGAGTTCTCCCATCCACCAATGCAATAGTTCACCGCTGTTTTTACTTCTGGTTATCCAATGGTCGGAGACAATGATCAAAAGGTCGTTGGGCTGAATTGCAAATCCATACTCTTGCTGCCAGTTATGTATGTCCAACATCAACTTTCTACGACAAGTTTTTCCCGCGCTTACCATGTGGTGGCTGATCATCCAAACGGTTCCTATTTCAGAGGAGATTCGGAAGTGTCGGCGGGTTTCACCAGAAGAGAGCATTTCGAGTGGGCTGATGTTGCTTGCGTGATTAAAGCTAACGAAGGTGTGCTCCATTCGTCGGGCAAAAGCTTTACCTATATGGTGCTCACTGATCCCTTGGTTGTGTACCGTAGGGTAGTGGCGTTCACAAAGCTTTAGACAATCGTCTTGAAACTGGTTGACGCTTTTAATCACTAGATCTAATAACAATGAAGTCCCTTATACACAGTTACTATCTTATTGATGGGCAATAGTACGGTAATTGCAGTGCCATTACCTATCGCCAAAGTGCGAGTTCATGATCCCTCTATCAAAATTAACCATTGCAGAGCGTTTTTGTGGATAGCACTGGCACTCTGCGGGGCTGTAATCTAAATTATGAGAAATAATAGTGAGTTAGCAGGCATATGGTCACGTCGTTAAGTTATCGCTAGTTAACCTAATCTTAGTCAGCTAATCACAATTGTTCTACTTACTCTTTATTTGGACGCATTCATGACTATTCAATTAGATTCGAAACAAAAGTCTGAGCTCACTCAGACGCTTCAAAAGTACCTGCAAGATGAACTCGATGTGGAGCTTGGTCAGTTCGACACGGAATTCTTGGTCGACTTCATTAGCAAAAAGTTTGGTGCGGTGTACTACAACAAGGGGATAGAAGATGCTCAGAAAGTCATGGAACGAAAAATGTTAGATATCTCAGATGAGCTGTATGAGATTGAACAAATCGTTGAAATATAAATCCAACAAGTGATTGTTCGACAAAGAAATTTATCAATAAAGCAAGTTGTTCAAAAAATTTGAATAACTTGTTTAATTTGAAATGATGTAACTAATGTAAAGCTTGGTAAATAATATGTTACACAAACTTAGTGTAGGGTACGCTTTTAAAAATTACACGACTCGTTAACATATCGGAACAGATGCATGGACAACAACGTTAAAAATTACAATCCCTTAGCAAGAGCAATGCATTGGATTTCAGCACTCGCAATATTTGGCTTATTTGGTGTCGGCCTATGGATGGTTGATCTTTCATATTACAGCGAGTGGTATAAAACAGCGCCAGACTACCACCGTTCGGTAGGCATTCTTTTGGCTACAGTTACTGTTATCCGCTTGGTTTGGAAGTTAGTTACCGCGTCACCTATAGTGGAAGGCAAAAGCTATGAAGTTGTAGCAGCTAAGATAGCGCATGGCTTTATGTACATTAACTTAGCGGTTTTATTTATTTCAGGTTATTTGATTTCAACATCAGATGGTCGTGGGATCGACGTGTTTAATTGGTTCACTGTTCCAAGTATGGGTGAGCTGTTTGAAAACCAATCTGATCTTGCAGGAACGATTCACTACTATGCTGCATGGGTACTGATCATAATGGCATCAGTGCACGCCTTAGCGGCGATAAAACACCACGTTATCGACAAAGACGATACGCTACGAAAAATGATAGGAGCTTCAAAATGAAAAAGTCAATTATCGCTACAGGATTAGCATTTGCTATGGCAATGCCTTTCGCTGCGAACGCCGCTGATTACGTGATTGATACAAAAGGTGCGCATGCTTCAGTTAACTTTAAAGTTAGCCACCTGGGTTACAGCTTTATTCAAGGTCGTTTTAACACATTCTCAGGTGACTTCTCATTTGATGAAAGCAACGTTGAAGCATCTAAAGTGAACGTAACGATTGATACAACAAGTCTTGATTCAAACCATGCAGAACGTGATAAGCACATCCGTAGTTCTGACTTCATTGATACAAGCAAATTCTCAGATGCAACATTCAATAGTACAAAAGTAGTTGATAAAGGCGAGGGTAAACTTGAAGTAATGGGCGATCTTAAACTTCACGGTGTAACTAAGCCTATCGTTATCGAAGCTGAATTTATCGGTGCTGGTCAAGACCCATGGGGCGGTGAGCGTGCTGGTTTCGTTGGTACAACTCGTCTAGAGCTTGCTGACTTCAATATCCCAGTAATGGGCGCATCAAGCTATGTAGACATGGATCTGCACGTTGAAGGTGTAAAGAAGTAAGTTAGCTATTAACAAGTGTTGGCTGGTATCAACATTTTAAGAAGCATCAAAATTTTAATTGATACCGAGAAAGCGACACTTAGAAATATAGAGAAAGGCGCAAAGTTTTCACTTTGCGCCTTTTTTATTGAGGTAAATGGCCACGCGTTTAGGTCTGTTTTGTGTCAAATCTTTTACTGCGTCTTAAGCCACCATTTACCTCTAACCAGTCAACGTTGCCATGACTGAGTTATCCAGTTGAACTACTAATCCCTAATAGTTTAACTTTAGATTAGTTAAGCCGTTTCTAGTTCAGCTTGTGGAACCACGTTTAGTCGGTCACCGTAGATTGGACGCAATGCTTGCATAACTTCAATGCGAGTTAATACACCTACCATTACGCCATTTTCTAACACTGGAAGCATATGTGGTTGGCTCACTTTCATCGCTTTTGCACGCTCTTCTAGAGAAAGAGAAGTCAGGCGAGTAGCGAAGCCCATGCTTGTTGTTGGGTAAAGCTGCTCTTTGTCGATACATAAGAACTCAGCAACATCGATCAATTTGTCGTTGGCATCGATAGCGACTACGTCACGGCTCATTAGGTCTACGACTTTCTGACCTTTTGTCGGGATGTAATCTTGGCACCAAAGGTCAACCATTACGTCGTGAACAGAGAAGATACCTACTAGACGACCTTCAACATCGCAAACAGGAGCGCTAACAAGTTGAGCGTCTAGAAGGGAATCAATCGCGACTGATGTAGGCATTTCTACGCTCAGTGTAATTGGTTGAGTGTTCATGATTTGCTTGATAGTCGTTGCTGTGTTCATAGTGATTTCCTTAACTGACGTAATTTCTGTTGTTTGTGTAATTGCTGTAATTTTTGCTGCTTTGAGTTGTGGGCGACGGTAAATGCTCCAATTGGCTAAGCCGACTAATACAGAACCACCTACAATGTTGCCGATTGTCACTGGAATTAAGTTTGCGGTGACAAATTTCATGATGTTTAAGTCTGCGTATTGAGCGGGCGTTGCTCCGATTTGCATCCAAAAACTTTCTGGTGCGAATGCTTGAATCGTGATGCCTAGTGGAACCATGAACATATTCGCCACACAGTGTTCAAAGCCTGAGCTAACGAACATCGCAACGGGTAGTACGGTCATCATTGCTTTGGTCATAGCGTTAGCAGAGCTGAACGTTAACCAAATGGCTAAACACACCAATAAGTTACAAAGCACACCCAGAGCAAAAGCTTGAACAGGGCTATGGTGTAGCTTGTGTTGAGCAATGTTTAGAGCGTTTAATCCCCATTGTCCGCCATCAAGTTGATACAAGCCTGCTGCGCTTACCAAAGCCAAAAGGAACATAGCACCGATAAAGTTACCGACGTAAACCTTGCCCCAGATAGACAACATCTTGGTGAAGGTTATCTGTTTGTTAGCCCATGAGATGCTCGATAACACTGAACTGGTAAACAGCTCGCCGCCGCAAATCACAATCAGGATTAACCCCATACTGAATGCAAGACCACCGGCTAAGCGGCTTAATCCCCATCCAGCATCAGCGCTACCCGTGGTCACCGTGATGTAGAATAAAAAAGCAAGCCCGATGAATGCACCAGCCATGATTGCCAAACTCAATGTCATGCTGCTGGTTTTACTTGCTTTGCTTAATGCAAACTTCTCGGCTTCCGCCATCATTTCTGTTGGCGAGAACAGTTGCTGATTTTCAGAAGTGCTGGTTGCCATATTCCCCCCTTGAACAATCCGTCATGTGTAATTCCTAGTGTTAATGACTTGATTAATCCGTAATGGTTAATCAGTAATTTTTTGCAGGGCTCGTTGTGTCCTGCCATTTCAGATTAGGGGTTAGAGGGGTAGAGGTAAAATTGATAATTTTTAGAAACCACATCAAATTTATTGATATAGATTGGGTTACGCGTAAAATGAAATTGATTGCTCATCGGCTTAAGAAAAAACGAGCAGCAGGGCACAAGTTATTAAAAGAATTAAGGATGAATTTTGCGTTATTCATTAAAGCAACTCGCGGTATTTGATGCAGTGGCAGATTCCGGGAGTGTTAGTCAAGCAGCAGACAGATTAGCGTTGACCCAATCGGCGACAAGTATGTCTCTTGCGCAGTTGGAAAAAATGCTCGGCAGGCCTTTGTTTGAAAGGCAAGGCAAGCAAATGGCCCTTACTCATTGGGGCATGTGGCTTAGGCCTAAAGCGAAGCGTTTACTGCAAGACGCGCAGCAAATTGAGATGGGTTTTTACGAGCAGCATTTACTGAGTGGTGAGCTCAAACTCGGTGCTAGCCAAACGCCGGCAGAACACCTTGTTCCAGACCTCATCAGTATTATTGATAACGACTTTCCTGAGATGCGAATCTCGCTTGGTGTGCAAAGTACCGATGCAGTTATAGATGGTGTATTAGATTATCAATATGACTTAGGCGTTATCGAAGGTCGCTGCGACGACAACCGAGTTCACCAAGAAGTGTGGTGCACAGACCATTTAACGGTCGTTGCATCAGCCCATCACCCGTTTGCGAAGCGTGAAAGAGTAAGTCTGGCGCAGTTAGAGCAAGCAAAGTGGGTATTACGTGAACATGGTTCAGGTACTCGCAAAGTTTTCGATAGCTCTATTCATCATTTAATTGGTGATCTTGATGTTTGGCGAGAATATGAACACGTTCCTGTTTTAAGAAGTTTGGTTGCAAACGGCCCATATTTAACGTGTTTACCTTATCTCGATGTCGAGCAGTTTGTTGAATCAGGCCAACTTGTTACCTTGAACGTACCTGAGCTTGAAATGGAACGTACGCTTTCTTTTATTTGGCGTGCTGATATGGCAGAAAACCCGCTTGCTGAGTGTATTAAGCGAGAAGGTAAGCGCATGATGAAAGGCAAACCATCGGTTCTGTAGTGATAAATTGATAAAATACCGATAACCAATTATGTTGAATAAGCGATTCCGGTCTCTATATGGTGATAAATGCATGTTCGCATACATTATTAATGTGATCGAGATCGGCTAAAAAAGGGTATTCTTCCCATAGTATGCTTACTTGATTTTAAGTGAGGCTAAATCCGGTTGCGATGATTTACGTAATTAGGCTTTAGAAATAGTATGAGTACATTAGTCGCGATTTCATTAACAACAGGTATTTTGTCAGGTCTATGGGGATGGATTGCTATCTCTTTCGGCTTATTGTCATGGGCAGGTTTTTTGGGTTGCACCAGTTATTTTGCTTCGCCAACAGGCGGTGTTAAAGGACTTGCCAGTAGCTTATTGACCAACATGACAGGCGTATTCTGGGCAATGGTGATTATCGAAAGCTCAACCTTCGCAGGGTTAGAGATATTAGGCTATGTGATTACTGCTATTGTGGCTTTCTTTATGTGTATTCAAGCGAAACAAGCGTGGTTGGGTTATATCCCAGGAACCTTCATTGGTTGTTGCGCGACGTTTGCTGCAGGTGGCGATTGGCAACTTGTAGTGCCATCTTTACTGCTTGGTGGTGTATTTGGATACTTGATGAAAGCAACGGGTCTATGGCTTCACGAGAAATCGAACCAATCTTCGGAAGCGGTTGAGCAACACGCTAAGCAAGTGAAAGCTTAATAGATCAGTGATGGTTTAATCAGTTAGCTACGGTTTAGAAGGTCAGAAACGGCTTGATAAGCCAGCAAATGCTTAGTCAATGTGAACTCTTGCAAGATAACCCCCAATTAATTTGTATATCGATTTATACAGGCACACCATTTGGTGTGCCTTTTTTGGTTTTTGGTTAAGGTAAAAAATTAAAGATCTCATCAGCAGGACAGTTGATAGCATCTATAAAAAATTACTAAGTAACTAAATCAAGAGGCTAAGTTAAGAAATTAGGTGTTCCCGTTTGCCATGGTTATTACGCGTTTCAAGGTCCATCTCAGTAATAATGGAATACAATCTTGTCCTTGGTTCTCACAATGAGACACTATCGCTAAAGCCAGATCTGGCTTTGCGTGTTTCTTGAGCACTTTAGCTACGACTTTTTTCGCTGGGATAGGGTGATCGTAAGGAATCTTGACCATGTCTCGGAAGAAACTCTCAAACCCGTTCATATATAAGTAGTGCTCGATGTCTCTGTCAGGAAGTTCTGTGAGGCGATGTCGCTCTTGATCGTTTCCTAGTTTAGATAGCACTGTTGCCGCATATTTTTTTCCTGCTGCATCACCATCTGTGACTACATGCCAATCAATTCCAAATTCTTGTGCGACTTTGATCAGTGCCTTTAGTCCAGATTGAGCGAACTCGATAATTTGCACACCTTCTGCTGCAAGGTTATACCCACATTGGTTGGCTAACTCATTAAATAACCATACTTCTGTTTCACCTTCTACTAATAACCAACAGCGAGCATACAGAGCACCAGAACGATGGAATCTAATGTGAAAACCAATTCGTCTCAATTCGTCTTTACTGAAGTGGTTCATATTGAGTTGGTTTGCGATGGTTTTATCGGAGTGGCGAACCAAACGACGAATTGATTGCAACGGTACTGCAGCGAGGAGATCGCCACTGTTGGTGGTGAGAATTTTCTGCATTGGCAATTTCTGCATCAAACTCCAAGCTCTTGCCAAATGAGTCGGGTGCAATCGGCCTTCTGGATCTTCAAGGATCAAAAGAGGGCGCGCGCACCGTCTTAATTCGTTCGGGCCTTTAGCTTGTAGGTAGGCGTTAAGTAGCCCCATGAACAATAAGCGAGTTTGTTTATTTTTGGTTTCTTCGACAAGCTGATGAATGCTCTTGTCGTTTGCACCTGCAGAGTAAAGTAAACCATCACGTGGTTTTCTTGGATTGTTACGAGAAGCGCTTTTAAATGAAAAGTAATGTTCTATTAAGCTTTGCATTGACTCAAGGCTGCTGCGCATTTCACCTTTGTTTACATGACCAGGAATGGCCATCAATCGTCTACAGGTATTATCAATTCGCTTTTCTATTCGAGCCTGACGTCCATTGCCATTGCCATTGCCATTGCCATTGCTATTGCCGTTGCTGCCGTGTCCATTCGCGCCATGGCCATTGGTCGTGTGATTATGTCCGTTCCCATTTCCGTTACTTGAATTGCCGTTACCATTCCCGTTTGCATTATTAGTGTGACCATTGGTAGGGAGATGAGCATTGTGGTTGAGCGAATTTCCGTTAATTGGGCGTTCGAAGTGTCTTGCATCTCGCAAGCGGATTACTGGATGCAAGGTCATTAACTCTTGAGCGAGTTTTTCTGAGTGGTGCAGTTTAAGCGGATTACCTTCTATATCTAAGAAAGCATAATGTGTGGTGGTTTCATATTGTTCTAACGTCGCGCTGATTCGGTAGTAGATACGGAAGACACCAAACTCGTCTTGAACCCAGACTGGTTTGAGTTTGCGATAACGACCTGCGTTAAGTTCGCTCTTGTCATTGGCTTTTAATGCGAGAACAATTTGAAGATGTTGAGACTGTGGATGTGAAACCGAATAATCGACATGAAAATCAGTCATTTCGAAGTGATAAGGAACGCCGTCAGAGGGAAGAACGACGGAAAGGGCATCTAATAATGAAGATTTACCCCAAGTATTTTCACCAATAAGCGTGGTTAACTCATCAAACGCGAGTGACATGCGTTTGATACCTCGAAAGCCAGAAATCTCGATTCTTTCTAGTTGCATAGGCTTGCTCCTAACGGAAGGCTCTGCTAATTATTTGAAAGCTAACAGATATATTTAATCATAATCGATAATTTCTTATTCGGTATGCTTACTTGTCACAAAAATTGCTCTTTATTAACACGGTGCAAAATGAGATTTTTGATCTATATGGAGAAATTTATTGCAGTGCAGTTTCATAAAATTCACGATTCTGTCATGATTCTCGACCTAGTATGAAGGGACCAAGAGAGAAGAAAATATGACTAAAAAGAATAAGCCGACAAAAATAGTGTTGGCACACATCAACGACACCCACTCATACTTTGAACCAACCTCATTACAGCTATCACTTCAAATGAACAACCACATCATTGAACCTTATGTCAGTGCTGGTGGCTTTGCTCGAATCTCAACTCGCTTCAAACAAATAGAACAAGATGCCCAGCGACAAAAGGTTGGAACCCTGTTTCTGCATGCTGGCGACTGCTTCCAAGGTACTTTGTACTTTTCTCTATTTAAGGGAAAAGCCAACGCCGATCTGTTGAATGCCCTTAAGATTGATGCAATGACGCTCGGCAATCACGAGTTAGACATGGGTAATGAACCTGTTGCGATTTTCGCGAAAAGAATCAAATTTCCATTGTTAGCTGGTAATTGGAATCTATCGAATGAGGATATCAATAAAACTCATACCTTAGCGGACAACAAAATTGTTAAGCCTTATCTGACTGAAACGCGAAGTGCTTCTTTTATAACGAAAGAGTTTGATGGCGAGAAGGTTGCAATATTCGGCTTAAGCATCGATAAGATGGCAGGCATTGCTAACCCAGACATTGATACACCGTTTGAAAATGCGCTCGAAACTGCAGAAGCAACCATTGAGCAGATCCATAAAACGGGCATCAACAAGATTGTGCTACTCAGTCACCTCGGTTATGAGGCTGATTTGGAGTTAGCGGCTAAAGTGTCGGGTATCGGTGTCATTGTTGGTGGTCATAGTCATCGGTTGCAAGGTGATTTCTCTGATATTGGCTTAGTCAAAGACGATGACTACGGTGTGAAAGTTGGTGACACCTATGTTGTACAAGCTGGCTTCCACTCGATGAGTCTAGGCCACTGCGAAGTCGAGTTCGATTCAGAGGGTAAAGTTACTCAGTTTAATGGCAAAAATGAGCTGCTGTTAGGGCGTCGACTATTTATAGACGCGAAATTGAGTCAAGTAGGGCAAGACGATGCCCACGATATGGCGTGTGAGTTTTTGAACAACCACACCAATATTGCGGTATGTAAAAAAGATCCGGCACTACAAAGCATTCTGACGGATAAATATCAGCCGAGAGTTCGAAAGCTACAGCAACAAATTATTGCTCATGCAGATACAAAACTGCGCCACATACGTATCCCGGACGAGAAAGGTCCAAGCCAACTTGCGCCACTGGTTGCTCAGTCATTTCATTACTTAATGAACAAGAAAGGGCATCAGGTTGAATTTGCCATTCACAACGCAGGTGGTGTTAGAAACTCATTGAACAGCGGCGATGTCTCTGTTGCCGATATTGCCGGAAAGCTACTACCGTTTGCCGTACCCATTGGTGTATACGAAGTAAGAGGTGAAACGATCGCGGGTATGCTTGAAGGAGCAATCAACAACGCATTAGATAATGGCGTTGTGGGTACCGGTTCAGGCAGCTTTCCTTATACGCATAACCTAAGGTTCTGTTACCACAAAGAGGCACCTCTAGGGCACAGAATTCATCACTTAGAAATTCACTCTGAAGCATTAGGTTGGCAGGCTGTTTCTCGTAACCGTGTTTACCGAGGTGCGTCGTCAGCCTACACCATGAAAGGAAAAGAGGGCTATAACGCAGTCCTGGATATGATGGGTGATGGCATGGTTACGACCGACTCAATGGCAGACTGTTTCATCGAGTTTCTACAAGATCACCCAGAGTCGCTTCAACACAACGAGCCGCTGAATTGTATGGAGTGTTTTAGATAATCACCGCTAATACTTGTTTTAGTACCATCAGTCTGGGTTATTTATAAATTTGGCATTGTTTATGCTTTATATCTGCAGGTCGCCTTCTTGTGGAGATAAACATGGATAAGAAAGATTGGTTAGATACGGTAGCGGTGGTTGGTTGGGTATCGGTTTGGTCTGCGTTAGTGTACTTGGTACCCACTGCAGGTTTATAACCTAACGTGCCTTGGTGTACTGTCAGACAAAACGCGTTCAAGATTCGCTCGTTATTCGTAGTATTGAATCACTGTAATAGAGGCTAATCGGTTCATTAGCATTCCCAGAATCAATGCGAATGTCATTTTGATAAGCCTATAGAAATAAATGAGGAGCATTTTGCTCCTTTTTTATTTATTTCCGTAAATTTGTCTAGACGAAACAATGATAGAGGAATATTATCCACGCGTTTGGGGAGTAGTTAGCGCAAGTTTACATATCGTCATCTCGTTAGGCCAAGAGTCTATCCGGTATGTAAAGGTGAAATCCCATATTTCACTTCAACGAGACCAACGCAATCACAATCGAGATCCGTCGTGGAACTTGGTAGTTTTGTTTGCGGAAGGTCTTTGTACAGTTCTTCCGCCCGGAGGAATAATGAACTCAACTCAATCTCTATTATCTACACATAGTGAATCCTTTTTTTCATCGCCAATCATGACGACTTATGCGGGCTTTTTCCTGCTGACAGTCATTCTCGTCTCTATTGATATCTATCAGACTCGTGGTGGTAGCGTAACCATTAAGAAAGCGGCAATTTGGAGCGTTTTCTGGTTTGTGCTCGCGTTTTTGTTTGCTGGTTCCATTTACCTTTTTTGGGACATCTATGCGCCGAATAGTGAATACACAGCGCAAAAAGCAACCGTGTCGTTCATTACTGGTTACTTGCTAGAAAAATCCCTTAGCGTCGACAACTTGTTTGTTTTCGCAATGATCTTTGCTCAATACCAAGTTCCTGAGCATCTAAGACCTCGAGCGCTTCTTTGGGGCGTAATCGGTGCGCTGATGCTTCGTGCAATTATGATCGCATTAGGCGCGCAGTTATTGGCTGAATACCACTGGGTACTTTATGTATTTGCTGCGTTTCTAATTGGTACGGGTATTAAACTGGCTCTAGATAAAGGCGAAGAGGAGAGCGTGAATACGCTACCTGAAAAGTTACTTCGCAAAGTGATGCCGGTTACTGAAGACTTCCATGGCCCCGCGTTAATGGTTAAGCAGGGCGTTAAGTGGGCGTTCACTCCAATGATGTTGGTAACTGGTGCAATCGCGGTTATGGATGTGATGTTTGCACTGGATTCTATTCCTGCAATTTTCGCCGTTACGCGAGAACCATTTTTAGTACTGGCTGCGAATGTATTTGCATTACTTGGCCTTCGTTCTTTGTACTTTGTATTGCAAGGCATGATGGATAAGTTCATCTACTTGAAGCCTGCACTGTCATTCATCATGGTGTTTATTGGTGTGAAAATGCTACTGGTTGACAGTGAGTGGGCTATCCCAACTTATTGGTCGCTAGCGGTGCTGATTTCTACTATGACTATTGCAGTTATAGCGTCGATTTATGCGAAGAAGCCAGACATTGAACAAGTAAATTAAAACAAAAATAACTTATCGAAAACTCGATAACGGTTAGGTGGCCAATGAAGATTAAAATTTATTTATGTAAATTTTTTGTGACATTGGCCACTGTTGTTTGTGGGTTATTTATACTAAATGCATGATTTAGGCGTCGTTGTGAATTTTTAGTCGCCAAGTCTGAATATGTATTTCGAGGTGTTGTTAATGGTTTGTTTTATTAGTAAAACTAATCTGAATTTCTAATTTTAGTCATTTTTTAACCTGCAAAAGATGACCTATTATTCTTGCCATCAGAACGAAACACTTAAACAAATTTATAGAGAGGCAATCATGGCTCAAGCAATGCAAATGAATACTATCGCTGTTCCTAACTCTATGGATAAGAAGACCTACTCGGTTAACTTCAAAGGATTGATTGCACACATTTTCGATATTCTTTTTGTAGACAACTCTCCACGTAGTTACTACTCAAGCGACCTATCTGGTCACATGCAACGCGATATCGGTATCAACCGTTAATTTTAGCGTAAACGCATAGAATTAAAGAAATACAAATTAAAAAAACGCCAGCTTCTGAAGCTGGCGTTTTTGTATCTGAAAGAAAAATCTAGGCATAACGGTCTGTATTTGAGCGCCAGTAAATTCGCTTCGTACAAGGATCACGGTATGTCACACGCCAAATGCAACTCACCATTGATTAAACTCTGTTTACTTGCCTTACCGATCAGTTTCTATTCCTCTGGGTCGATTGCACAAACTTGGACTAACGAAGGTCAGCCTGCTCAGGTTATTGAGCTGTTTACTTCTGAAGGTTGTTCTAGTTGTCCGCCTGCTGATGCATACCTCGGTACTTTTGCCGATCACCCTAAGCTTTGGACTGAGGTTATACCTCTTGCTTATCACGTGGACTACTGGGACTACTTAGGGTGGGGAGATAAGTTCGCCAGCAAGGCATTCAGTCAAAAGCAACGTTTATACAAAGCTTATGGGGTAACAAGTGGTGTCTATACACCGGGCTTCGTTGTCGATGGAAAAGAGTGGCGCGGTTACTTTAATTGGCTAGACAGAACGTTGCCTTCGCACCAACAACAAACTAATCCTAAATTAACAGTGAACCATAAAAGCGACACGTTCAGCGTGACTTATGAAGGCAAAGGGGATTATGTCGCTCATATTGCTTTGCTGGCGATGAACGAAGTCACCAGCGTTAAAGCAGGCGAGAACAGAGGTAAGAAACTTGAGCACGATTTTGTCGTGGTTTACGACGGCTATCAACGTGGTGAGTCTGAATGGCAATTCAATATCGATTTATCTCCGTTAGTCGCCACGCCAGACGCGGTGGCCGTGTGGTTAACTGAGCCTAACTCATACACTCCAGAGCAAACGGTAGCTGGGTGGTTGAATTAAACTTGCGATAACTTGCTATCTGGATGTGCTTTAGTGGGGACTAATTGCTGAAACACGAGAGAAAGGGGCGATTTAGTTACGTAATACCGCTGAAATACGCTAATATAGCGCGCTATTATTTTAGCTTTGAGTTCCTGCAATTAATGACTAACACCACAACACCAACCAACTTCTCTGATCTTGGCTTAATCTCTCCTTTGATGGCTCGTCTTACCGAGCTTGAATACCAACAGCCAACGCCTATCCAAGCGCAAGTTATTCCAAGTGTGTTAGCAGGACGCGACCTAATTGCAGGTGCAAATACGGGTTCAGGTAAAACTGCAGCATTTGCACTGCCGTTGTTACAACAAATCCATGAAGATGCGCCTCTAGACCGCAGAGCAGGCAAAGGTAACTTTGTGTCTGGTCTTATCTTAGTGCCTACTCGTGAGCTTGCTAAGCAAGTGGCTGACAGCGTTAAGTCTTACGCAGTACACTTCAATGGTGCAATCAAAACGGTTTGTGTATTTGGTGGTGTATCGGTAAACACTCAGATGCAAGCGCTACGTGGTGGCACTGATATCTTGGTGGCAACACCGGGTCGTTTACTGGATCTGATCTCAAGCAACGCTATCAAGCTCGATAAAGTAAAAACGTTAGTGCTTGATGAAGCTGACCGAATGTTGAGCCTTGGTTTTACAGAAGAATTAGACGCGATCTTGAAACTTCTTCCAAGTAAAAAGCAAACCTTGTTGTTCTCTGCGACTTTCCCAGAGCAAGTTAAAACATTAACTCATGAATTACTGAACGACCCGATTGAAGTTCAACTTCAAAGTGCCAATGCGAGCACACTGGTGCAGCGTGTATTCGAAGTAGAAAAAGGTCGTAAGACAGCATTGCTCGCTCACCTTATTCAACAACACGAATGGCGCCAAGCACTTATCTTCGTTAATGCGAAGAACAGCTGTGAGCACCTTGCAGACAAGCTTTACAAGCGCGGTATCATCGCAGAAGTATTCCACGGTGATAAAGGGCAAGGTTCACGTACTCGTATCCTTGAAGATTTCAAATCTGGCGAGATTGATGTTCTCATCGCGACAGACATCGCAGCACGTGGTTTGGATATCGAAAAGCTACCCGTTGTTATCAACTTTGACTTACCGCGTAGTCCATCAGACTACATGCACCGTATTGGCCGAAGTGGTCGAGCGGGTGAGGTTGGTCTAGCGTTATCATTGATCGATCACGAAGATTACCATCACTTCACAATCATCGAAAAGAAGAACAAAATTCGTCTTGAGCGTGAGCAGATTGAAGGTTTTGAAGTGGATGAAGAAGCAACCGCTGAACTTGTTGCTGCATTAAAACCTGTCGCGCCACCGGCTGGCACAGGCAAGAAGAAAAAGAAGAAAGCGCCTAAAAACCAAGATATTTGGTTGAGAAATAACTGATATTGAATCAGTGAAAATAGAGTTTTAAAAGGCGCTTAATTGCGCCTTTTTTATTTTCTAGCCCTAAGTTGAGCGAATACGACTTTTAAGATTAAGCGATATTTTTGACTCTAAATAGGTCTGTAAATAATTTGCCTATCATCAAAATGATCAGAATGTTGACCAACATGACTAGTGGTGTGATTATCTGATAGACAGGCGTAAGGTTGAGTGCACTCGACGTGAGCACAACCAACAAGTTGATACCGAGTATGCGGTGTATCATTAACTTAGGTGTCACGAACACTTTCCATATCACCATGATATTGATGAAGTAGAAGAGAGCAAGTTGCCACAGTTCTGTCATTAATGGCATCACAAAAACGTACTGGATCAAGATCACCGAGCCTGTACCGAGCACACCGAAAAAAGCATCTTTGATTATGCTTGGTGGCATCGTCGGCAACATGGAAGAAAATACGCCTGCAATCATCGGGAAAATAAAACCACCCGGTACAGGTAGGTATATCCAAACCAATAGCGACGTTACGAACATCGAGACACCTTGTAGGATCTTGCGACCATCTTCATTTAAATGCTGAACGAACGAACGACGTTCCTGGTGCCAACATACCTTTTGTTTTTCATTCATTACAAATGGCACACCTTCAATCAACGATTTATTTGGCGCTAATAGATCTAGATTCTCCATTTTCTCACTAAGGGTTGACCAATCAATAGGCTGTTCAAGTTCATCAGAAGCAAGCTGAAGCAGGTTGCTCTGAATAAGAGCCATTTCGTTGATTCGCAAACGCCAAGCCTGAATGTTCTCTTTTAGGTGATAACTGCCTGTGAGAGGTAAATCTAACAACTGATTAAGCTTATCAATATTTGCGATATTGGATTCCAATGCTTCTATATCCAAATCTTTGATATTACGCATAGCTGTGGTTAAGGTATTTCTACTGTTTTCAAAGCGTTGTACGAAGTTTTGTTCAGTGTTTACAGGCCATAGCAAACGGTAAACAACTGAGAATGTGATAACGCCTAGAAGAGTTTCTTGTATGCGTAATACTGCAAAATGGAATGTAACTTGACTGTCGAAGCCACCCATACAACAGATGATAGAACAAACCGAAAAGCCAATTGAAAATACATAGCCATACTTTTCATCACTCGACATGAAAATGCACGAGCCGAGAAATAGAGTGAAGAATGTTAAAAACAAAAAACGATCTTGAGAAAACAACGCGATTAGAAAGAAGGCATAACCGGTTCCTAACAAGGTTCCCATTAATCGGTTATGCCCTTTATTAATAGAATGAGCAAAGCTTTCGTTCAATGCCATCACAGCAACTGCTATCGCGGCCCAATATGGCTTTTCCCATTGAAACCACAATGCAAGGCAGATAGCGATAACAATAGAGACTGCAGCTTTAATTGCTTCTTTGGTTGATGTATTGAACATAAAAATCATCCAACTATTTGATTATTTTAATTGAAGCGGTCATACCGACACGAAGTTGTAAATCGTCAGGTATTTTGTTGAGCGCAACTTTAATTGGGATACGTTGAGCGAGGCGAATCCATTGAAAGTTTGGGTTCACGTTTGGCAAAAGGTCGTTGCCAGTACTGCCATCTTGTTTCGCAATACCAAAACCAATGCTTTTGATGTGACCTTCCAATTGAACGTTGTTGTGCATCATGAGTGTGACGAGTGCTTTATCGTTTGAATTAACACCCACAAGGTCGGTTTCTTTGAAATACCCCTCAATCCAGAAACTGTCTTCGTCGATTAATGCAACGACAGGCTGGTTAGCAACGACTTGAGAGCCAGTTCGTAAATTAAAATTAGTTATGTAGCCATTCGTTGGTGCGTAAACTTTGGTAAATTCTAGGTTCAAATGCGCTTCGTCAAGGTTCGCTTTAGCCAACTGAACATTTGCGGCTGAAGTTTCAACAGCATTGCTCAAGTTGTTTAGTGTTAGAACGGGTACAGCACCAGGTGTTCTCTTTTCTAGATTAAGCGCTCTTCGCTCTTCATTTTTCGCTTTAGCCAATAGCGCAAGAGCCTGCTTTTGTGTCGCCAATGCTTTATTGTAAGTTGCGTTATAGATACTAGGATCTATCTCAAAGAGCAGGTCGCCTTTAGATACCTGTGAGTTATCATCAACATGGACTTTAATGACTTGTCCTGTAACTCGAGGAGTAATAGATACTATGTACGCACTCACTTGTCCGTCTCTTGTCCAAGGGTTACTTGAATAAGATTGGTAATAGCTATAAACCACAGAGCCTGCAGCACCTAATAATAGTAGTGTGATGAGATAACGTTTAATCAAGGAAAAGACCTCAGAATATGGGAATGAATTGGCCAATAAAGCCTGTAAAAATCACTATTAAGCTAATTTCTGCGACGGCAGGAAAGGCGACATACTTGTGTAGCCCGAATTTGGTTGTTATTGAGCCAGTCAAGATCGTCAATATATAAGCTAACGCGATAACCAATAACAATGGTGGGAAGTAAACTTCACCCCACACGAGCTCATGCGGCATTGTGTTCATGTTTCTTTTCTCAATTATTTGATGCAAGTAAGGATAAAAGAATTATCGCGATGTTAATAATCGCTTATAGAGGATCAGATCCATCAAAGTTTGATATGTGCAGTTAAATAAGGCTAGGATAGGCATTGAAAGGAAGAAAGCGGTACTCGATACAAGTCACCCATTTCATCAATTTGCTTTCCACGCAGAAAACCTGAATATTTCGTCTTAATTTCAAAGGCATAACTAGTAAAGTAAGCACAACATAATGAACTTTAGTATTGAACAGCTTTTTGCATTTGTGACCGTTTATGAAGAGCTGTCATTTAGTAAGGCAGCTACGAAGCTGGGAAAACACAGAACGACCATTGGCCAAGTTATCACCAACTTAGAAGATCAGCTTGCTGTCAGCCTTTTTGAAAGAGTAGGCCGCTCTGTTAAGCCAACAGAAAATGGGCTCCTTCTTTATCACTATGCGAAACAAATGACAGAACAGGCTCGGACTTTTGACAAAGTAGCGTTGAGCCTTTCTTGTGGTGAGTTAGAGAGCATCACGATCGCGTATTCTAGTTTCGTTCCACAACGTGTTCTGGTGGATATACGTAAACGATTTAAGCACGATTTCCCAATGATGCGAGTGAACTTTCTAGTTAGAAATAAGAACCAAATTAAGCAAGGGATACAAAGTGGGGAATATCACTTTGGACTTGTGAATGCTCACAATAGCAGAGCAATGCATAGTTTTGATTCTACTTTCCTTGGACACTTTGAGTTCTACCCATTCGGACAAAAAGGGGGAGAGCTATCACAAATAAATAAAGACGAATTATTAGGGGCTCTCAAGAATTCTAAACAGTTTGTATTGAAGTCTCTGATTGATGAAGGGATGTCTGAGAAGATTATTGTTAGTTCTGACTATGAGGAAATCGATCAGCTCTCTCTAGTTATCAAGATGCTTGAAGAGGGGTTAGGGTGGGCGCTACTTCCTAAAGCCTTTTTTACAGACTCTGAGTTTTCAAAACACTTAATTGAGCCTATTCACTCTGTACAAATGGTGGAAGGATTCAAATTTGGTTTTGCATTATGGTGTCCGCATTCAAAGCAAGTCAGTGGTGTCAAAGGCTCTTTGGTGTCGGTTATTAAAGAGTACCGCGAGCAACTTATTGATAGCTTTAAGTCGTGAAAATTTGAGATATTAAAAAAGGCGCTAATTATTCATTAGCGCCTTTTAGATTTTCAGTTCAGCTAAGAGAAGAATTACTTCTTACGGCAGAACTCAGCGATTACGTACATTGATTGGCCGCCGTTTGTTTTACCAGAAACAAGCTTAGGATCGTCACCAACACTGATACCACGGATAACAGTACCTTGCTTAATCACTTGGTTAGTACCTTTGATTGGCAGGTCTTTGATTACTGTTACGTCGTCACCTTTTTTAAGTTCAACGCCGTTCACGTCAAGAGGCTTGTCATCAGCAGACATGCCGATTTGAGCCCAAACTGATGTTTCTTCTTCAAGGTACATCATGTCTAGCGCGTCTTGAGCCCAGCTTTCAGAGTTCAGACGAGTAAGTTGACGCCATGCCATTACTTGAACTGGCGCTTCTTGGCTCCACATACTGTCGCTTAGGCAACGCCAGTGGTTGATATCTTTTGGATCATCAATCTCACCAAGGCATTTGTCACATACCATGATGCCGTGATCCACTGTTACGTGGCTGTGTGGCGGCACTGCGTATGCAGTAAGAGAAGAATCAGAACCACATAGTTCACATTTAGATTGGCAGCGTTCTAGCATCGTAGCTTCAGAAGACATAATGGACTCACATTTATTAGGTATTAAATTACGGGGCTATTATCCACTTTATTTGCAATAAAGAAAGAGGTCGTACGGTATTCTGTCTTGATTAATTTTAGCTGAGATCAACCATTTGTGTTTTAAAGATTTATGCAAACGGTTAACTAGGGGAATTCTTCGAACGACAGATACAAAAATGCCAGCGGTTAGGCTGGCATTTGGTTTCATTAAAAGGTACTTAAGTTTGAGTTACTCCAATAGTGCACTCGGTGCTGCTGTATCAAGGCTATCCGACTTCAAGAAATCAGTTACTTGAGTTCTCATTGATAGAGTATGAGAGGCATCAGAAAGGTCTGCTTGTGGTCCAATGATTGTAGAGTGCTTAGCCGTTTCGTTATACTGAACAAACACACGGTTTCCAATTGAAGGACTCGCTTTTGTAGAGTCGCTCAACCCTAACGTTGTATCTAAGCCTTCAGAACCAACAAATGAAGCCGTAAAAGATGTCGCAATTCCGGTATTAGGGACCGTTTTGTCATTTTGCGACTGGATCAACAACGTTGGGTAACTAGATCTGAATGATGACAGATCCTCAGTGTTTGCTAGTGAATGTGGATCGACAGTGTCAATAAGGGTTTGAGCGGCGACTTTAAATGCAACTAACTCAGTTTCAATAGCTGCAGCGCTGGTTGGGTTTCCAGTAGCAAATGCGGTGTAACAATCACCATCTTTAATGTTGTTGGTTGCACAAGCTGTCGCGACTGAATCCTTGTAAGCCGTATTCAGCTATTTAGCCAAATTATGTTTAATTTCAGGGCCAAAGGTTTCCGATGCGAACAACAACTCAGCAATGTGTCCACCTGAATTAGCATATACCGCCGAGCTAAATTTATGTGTGCCAGCTATTTCTGATGTAGCAACAGAAGTAAATCCGGTAATGCCGCCCAATGAGTGGCCCATAAACTTAAACGTTGAGTCTTTTACATCAACTCCGGCTAATTAAGGTCGAAGTTTCTGTAGCGTCATCATTTCCAAGGTATTTCTTGAAGTTTGCATCAGCGGCGATTGCTGTAGAAAACGGAACGGTTGATGACGAATCAAGGCTAAGATCATAAGCGGGCGTTAAATCAACATTATTTGGGTTTGCGCTACCATTCCAATAAGTCGAAAGTGGAGCTCCAGCGTCTATCATCCCACCAATCAATGTCGCCGTTGAAGCTAGCACATCACCACCTGAAGTTGTAATGAACCAAGCTGAATAGACAATTTTATTCGCGTCAACACCGACAGCAGTTGCTATTGTTTCTTGGCCTTTGATTAGAGTTTGCGCACTCGCTAGATCTCTTGTGGTGTATGTTTTCGTTGCTGTTTTGAGCGCCGCATAACTTTGCGATGTACAATTAGTGTTAAATTTGTCAATATGTTGCAACTTTGTTTATGTTTACCGTTAATCGCTAAGTCGGCATAATACGGGTTCATTTACGATGTCATTAAATTGGAATTAAAGTTTGGAATTACTCGCGATAGAGTTTCTTGGAAAACCACTTCGTTTAGAGGGGTCAATGGCAGGGTGGCAGCAATTATTTTGGGATAACACACTGGTGTCTCAATTAGATGCAACAACAGATCAAGATGACGCACGAACTCATGCATTTACACTGCGTGCTGGTGAGGAGACGTTGCAGTGTCACGTTGAAGTAACAGTTCAGTGGCAACCGTTTGAGATGACATATAATGCGACCGTTAATGGTCAAACGATTGCCGAAGGTAACCGCGACACCAAAGACATCGAACAACAAACTCCCGTTGTAGCTCCTAAGCCAGAGAAGCGTTTTAGCTTAATCGGGTTAGTGTCGCTTGGTATGAAAGCACTAAAAAGTGCCAAACTAATCAAGGTTGTACTTGCCTCAGCGAGTTTGGCTGCTTATTCATGGCTGTTTTCTATTCAGTTCGCTTTAGCCTTGATCGCTTGCTTGATGTTTCATGAATACGGTCATATCAGAGCAATGAAATACTTTGGTATGAAGACCAAAGGCATCTATTTAATACCTTTCCTTGGTGGCTTGGCGTTATCCGACGAAAAGATTAATACACGCTGGCAAGATGTGGTCATCTCGATCATGGGACCACTGTTTGGCTTGATATTGTCGTTGATATTTATGGTGTTGTACTGGGCGACTGGCGAGATGTTCTTCGCTGGGCTTGCAGTATTCAACGCGTTATTAAACTTGTTTAATCTATTACCTATTTTGCCTCTCGATGGAGGGCATGTATTAAAAAGTATCAGTTTCTCGATGAACAGTGTGCTTGGTATTGTACTTTGTGTTGCGGCAGCGGTTGCTGGTGTCGTGCTGAGTTATAAGTTGAATCTAACCCTGTTTGGCTTCTTATTAATTATGGGCAGTGTGGAAATTCTATTTGAATGGAAAGGGCGTCACCACAGTCACTTGTTGCCACTAGACAAATACGGTCAAGTCGTGTCGTTCGTTTGGTATGTGGGTTTAGTGAGTAGCTTGATAGGAGTTATCTGGTACTTTGCGTCAACGGGTGATCAGCTATTAAGCCTGCCATTACAAATTCTTGGTACATAACTAGCCTCTTGTTACTGTTGGACTAATTAAGCTACTTATCACTGTTTCTCACTCAATACCAATAGTGAACGGTTTACAAGAATCAAAAACCAAAAAAATGCCCTAACCAAAATGGATAGGGCATTTTTGTATTCGAATTTTTCTTCTTAAACAAATGCTAGATTACGCTTTGCAATTTGGCTTTGGTGACCCGGATTGAGGTAACGTTTTTATTTTCGCTTGCAGATCTTTGATACGCGTATTGTGAGAAGGGTGCGTAGAAAGTAATTCGGGTGGTTGGTTCCCACCTGATGCTTTCGCCATGTTTTGCCACAAATCGACACTTTGTTTTGGATCGAACCCAGCTTGAGCCATATACTCTAGACCTACAATATCGGCTTCAGACTCTTGAGTTCGACCATACGGTAGAATAACGCCGTATTGAACACCTAAACCTAAGGCCGCCATTGTCATTCCTTGATACTGTTTGTATTCTGAAGCACCTAAGGCAACACTGGTAATCGATAAGCCAGTATTAGCGATTTGAGACTGAGATAGACGTTCGTTGCTGTGATCTGCGAGAACGTGAGCCACTTCGTGTCCGATAACCGTTGCGAGCTGATCTTGATTGATAGCCACCTTAAGTAATCCTGTATATACGCCAATTTTACCACCCGGAAGAGCAAAGGCATTCACTTGGTCGCTATCAAAAACAACAACTTCCCATTCACTAAAGCCTTGTTTTGGAATATGTTGAGTAATGCTATTTGCAACGCACTGTACATAAGCGTTGGTTTTTGCGTCTTTACTTATTGGCTGTTCTTTCTTCATTTGTTCAAAAGATTGCGCCCCAAGTTGAGACATGTCTTGATCAGAAAAAAGCAGTAATTGGTTTCTTCCTGTTGGGGAAGCGCTACATGCGGTTAGGCCTGCAAGTGTGAGAAGCGAGGCAAACTTCATCCATGACGTCATACAATATCCTCTGTGTATTCGGTTTTTATGCATGTTAACATCAACTTGCGTAATAACTAAGAGCTGTAAGATAAGTATTGTATTTAAAAACATTGTTATCGTTAAGATCACTCCTAACGAAAACAAAGCGATTCACGCACTAACAAAGTCAATAATTAAGGATCCCATATGAGTATTTGGAAAAAGCCCGTTGACCTAGATACCTTCAACGCGACCTCAAAAAATACCTTAATTGAGCACCTCAACATTGTTTACACTGAGGTCAACGATAATTCCTTGGTGGCAACCATGCCGGTTTGTCATTTTACACACCAACCATTAGGCATGCTCCATGGCGGCGCATCGGTTGTGCTCGCCGAAACGCTTGGCTCATTGGCGGCTAACTTCTGCGTACCAGAAGGCTATTATTGCGTTGGGTTAGACATCAACGCGAACCACGTAAGATCAATGCGTGAAGGCCATGTTATCGGTACTGCTGAGCCTATTCACCTTGGTGTTTCTACCCAAGTATGGCAAATCAATATCACTGACGAGCGTCAACGCTTAGTTTGTACGAGTCGATTAACTATTGCCGTGAAGAAACACAAACGCTAATTCGACAACAAAGGCTGGGGATAGGAATCATTTCATCCTCAACTTATTAACCTCATATACAAACTGTTTATTTTAGTTAGAGAAATCCATGGTCATAACGTTTAAAAGTGGAAAAGTCATTGCAACGGCACATGAGTTGGTTGTTCGTTTGGATGGTGAACATAGAGTCACACTGCAAGCACAAGTTGATGCGATTCAGCTTATCGGAAAAGGGGCAAACGTTATTTCTGCTAACGGTTCAGAATGTAAATGGTCGATTAAATTAGACAATGAACAACAGCTCCGTGATATCGCCACTGAAATCGGCTGCGATGTAATGTAACCATACGTTATAATTACGTTTAATCCGATTTTTGATTTTCTGTTAAATCCACTTAATCAAGTCACATTCGTAATCTCTTCGTAAAAACTTATAAGTTCGATTGATTTTGACTCATAAAATAGGGAAACTGAATTCAATATCCTTTGAATAAGTTTTCCTCTTTATGAGTAGCCCAAGACTTCGCGTTCAATTTGAAACCCTGTTCGAATATTTCGATGGTAAAGATTCTGATGTTCAGCTCGACGACATAACAGATGTGCTCTGTTGTACGCGTCGTAATGCCAGAATGGTGCTTAATAAACTCGAAGAAGAGGGTTGGGTAGAGTGGTTACCCGCAGCAGGTCGAGGCAAGTTATCTCAGCTTATCTTTAAGCAGAATCGCTGTGATGTAAGCGAAAACCTAGCACGCCGCTACTTAGAAGAAGGAAAAATTGGGCAAGCACTGTCGGTACTTGACCACAATGCAGCCAAGCTTACTCAAGTTATTCAAAATTACTTGGGCGTACAGTATCAAGAAGGTGAACAAGTTATTCGTTTACCTTATTATCGTCCACTTTCTATGCTTAACCCAACTAAATCGATGCGACGTTCTGAACAACACATCACGTGTCAGGTGTTCAGTGGGTTAACGCGCCTCGACGAGAACGATCAGCTACAGCCTGATCTTGCGCATTCATGGCAAAAGATTAACGACCACCAATGGCGATTCTTTCTAAGGCCGGGCGTTCGTTTTCATAATGGAGAACCGCTGTTAACAAGCCACGTTGTGGATACGCTTCTTTTGCTCGAACCTCTCAATATGTTCTCTCATATTAAAGATGTTTCATCACCGGCCAATTGCGTGGTTGATGTCTTTCTAACGCGTCCAGATAAGTACTTCCCACTCGCGCTTACCGAATCGGTCGCTAAAGTGACCTTACCGATGATTTTACGTGGTGAAGACTACGATATTCGTCCTATTGGTACTGGCCCTTATCGCATTGAAAAGAACGATGAGAAGCAACTCGTGCTAACGGCTTTCAACGGATACTTTGGTTTTAGGCCGCTGATTGATCGCGTTGAAGTTTGGGTGGTCGATGAGGCTTATTCATCAATGGTTTACCCAAGCCTTTCTAAACCGGTAATGGCAGACCGAGGTGACAGCGATGAAGTTGAACTCGACCCTGGCTGCACGTATTTACTACTCAATAGAAAGAAGGGCATTGCACAAGATCCAGCGTGGGCAGAGTTCTTATCAAATGCTTTGAACGCTTCAGATCTATTTGTACATATTCCAAAAGAGACGGTTATCGACTTGGGTGTGCTGCATGCTTATGGAATCAAACCGGGTTGGTATGACATCAAGTTAAACACGCCTGTCTGTCCACAAGCAAGTACGAAACCAACCATTAGATTGGCGTATCAATGCCAACATCCAATGTTTCCAACACTCGCTAAAGCCATCGTCACTGTGCTGAAGCAATATAATGTTGATGTTGAGCTTTTCGGTTATGAAACCGATCCTCCACACGCAGATAATGTTGATATTTGGATTAACCCAATGGGGATTGCCAATAATAGAGATGATGCGCTGGCCGGTTGGTTAATGGATTACAGTTTTCTCGATGAATCTAGCCCAGCAGAAGACTTCGACCAATGGTGTCATATGATTGATCGTTGGCGTTCGGGCGAGTTTGAGCAATTTCCAGCAAGACAACTCGGTAAACAACTCGTGCAAAGCAACCAGCTGATCCCGATGTTTCACTGTTGGTTGGGTGTTAACAAGGATCAATGTGGCACGTTGCAGAACGCAAAATGTAATGCATTAGGCTGGTTCGACTTTAGTCAAGTTTGGGTGAAGCCTGACGTTGATTGAAGTCCAACGTTGATTGAAACCCAAGAACACTTATCAGGACCAAACAACTCAATTAGGACAACACGATGCAAACTGTGATCGTCACATTTATTACGCTGGTGGCATTTGCTGCTAATTCAGTTTTGTGTCGTTGGGCTTTGATGGATCAAACGATTGATCCTTTGAGTTTTTCGATCGTGCGCATCTTGTCTGGTGCGCTTACACTGCTGATTTTATTAACTTTATCTTCTAAGTCTAAACGTGTGTTAGCAAACAACAACACATCGGTATACACAAAGTTCAAATCACAGTTTCAATTCACATCAATATTGTCACTGCTCGTTTATATGTTTGGTTTCTCATTCGCTTACTTAAAACTTGGTGCAGGTCTTGGTGCTCTGGTGTTGTTTGTCGCCGTTCAATTTACGATGATTGCCGCCCACTTGTTCTCTGGAAACAGAATGTCACTAATTGAGTGGAGCGGATGTTTGCTCTCTGTAGCAGGGCTTGTTTATTTATTAATGCCAACTAATTCGACACAGGCACCAGACTTAGTTTCTATCATCTTGATGTCTCTGGCCGGAGTTGGGTGGGGCATTTACACATTGGCAGGAAAGAAATCTTCAAACGCCCTCCAGTCGACCACTGCTAACTTTGGATTCAGCTCACTAGTTATCCTTGCGGGTATAAGCGTTCTAACTGTAATACCAAATGCATTGTCTCAAGTGTCTATTATGGAGCAAGGTATGATTTACGCGGTTATATCGGGCTCAGTGGCTTCTGGTATGGGATATAGCTTATGGTATTACGTTTTGAAAAAGCTGAATACCGTCGTCGCATCCATTGCACAGCTTTCTGTTCCAGTTATCGCGACACTTGGTGGCGTATTGTTACTCTCTGAACCGGTCACCATGCAATTTGTTATCTCATCGACCGTTATTTTACTTGGGATAAGCTTGGTTCTTGTCGCTCCTAAACTTAAGAAATAATAAGTACAATCACTAACTTCTATGGCTAAACCAAACAAGAAACAACCGACCAAAACGGTTCAGATATTCTGCGCTAAATGTAAGACGCAACTTTTTAAGTATCGAAAAGGTGGCAAAGGTGCACTCGTGAAATGCTTTAAGGAGCGCATCGTTGAAGATTTCACAAAAGAGCCATGCGTGTGTCCTGAATGCGGGATTGAGTTTGCGCGAGATACCTTGGTTCGAGGTACGCCAGCCTACAAGTTTGTGGGTGGCAAGGTAACAATGAAGTAATAGAGAAGAATAAATGCCACAGCACATAATGTGTGTGGCATTTCAAATCTGGTATTGAAGTTCAGATTTAAAGGTTGATATTAATAAGTTCTGACACGCCCTTGAAGCTTGAGAAGTAATAGCGAGGCAATTGCGCCAGTGGTATCACACAGCATGTCTTTCTGTGCATCCCAAATATCACCTTGTGAACCAAGGAATGCGATACCTTCATCACCACCTGCAACCTCCGCGTACCACCACTCAATAATCTCATAACCTGCAGCAACACTCATGATTGCGAATAAGGCGAAGAAACAAGCTAATGCTGGTTGCGCGAGTTTCTTACGAATCAAATACTCCGCGAGTGGATAGGCATAGAGACCAATAGAGAAATGCGCGACACGGTCAAAGTTATTACGCTCAGATCCAATTAAATTATTGAACCAATCAAACGGCACCTCAGCAAAGGTGTATTTTGCGCCTACCGTATGCAAGACCAACCAGATAAACATCAGAACGTAAGCTGTCTTTGAAAACGTGAGCTTCGTGGATAACCACCATATCCCGACAAGAATACCGAGGGCAGGGACAATCTCGGCGATCCAAACGGCTCTCGAAGAGGGAGCAAAGGCTGATAAAAGAAAGAAAACAAGATAGACAGCTGTTAGTGAGAGTAGAGGTCTATTTTGAGCAAGTGGCGTAATTGTCATCATCAGATCCTGTATAAGTTTCATATATAGTTACATAATAATGAACAGCGTTCAATTGCACTCTAATCACCATATTTGTTGAAAAGTGGCGTTATCGCCCAGTATTTAGACAAACGGTTGCTAGAGTTTCACAAAAGTTTGATTTACAACAAAGCGATCCTTAAAATCGCTCTATTATTACATAACAAGAAAGAAAGTCATGAAACTGGAAACTGTCGATTACCTTGCTGACGACGCAGCAGAACAATTTGTTCGCTCTCTACGTGAAACTGGTTTTGGTGTTCTTAAGAACCACCCAATCCCGAAAGAGCTTGTTGAGTCAATTTACGAAAACTGGTACCAATTCTTCATCTCTGAAGAGAAAGAAAACTTCCACTTCAATGTTGAAACACAAGATGGATATTTTCCACCTTCAGTGTCTGAAGTTGCTAAGGGCCACACTGTAAAAGACATCAAAGAGTACTTTCACGTATACCCTTGGGGTCAAATTCCTGAGCAGCTGAAAGAGCAGATTCTGGATTACTACCAACGTGCGAATGCTTTTGCTCAAGAGCTTCTAGGTTGGGTTGAAGCGCATGCTCCTAAAGAAGTTCAAGAGAAGTTCTCTATTGCATTATCAGAAATGATCAACGGCAGTGAGCAGACTTTGCTTCGTGTTCTTCACTACCCACCAATGCAAGGTAACGAAGAGCCAGGCGCTATCCGTGCAGCAGCACACGAAGACATCAACTTACTGACTGTTCTTCCTGCAGCAAATGAGCCAGGCCTTCAAGTTAAAGCTCAAAACGACGAGTGGATAGATGTTCCATGTGATTTCGGTAACATGATCATCAACATTGGTGACATGCTTCAAGAGGCATCGGGTGGTTACTTCCCATCGACAACTCACCGTGTAATCAATCCATCAGGTGAACGCCAAGAGAAATCTCGTATCTCTTTGCCTCTATTCCTTCACCCGAAACCAGAAGTAGTGCTGTCTGAAAAGTACACAGCAAACGAATACCTAATGGAGCGCCTAAGAGAACTTGGCGTTATCTAATTAGCGAAATATTTCGTGCTAAAATTAGTATAGATATTAAAGGTCAGCTTAATTGCTGACCTTTTTTGTATCTGTACCGCAGGATCATTTCTGCATTGGTGATGGTTGCACTCACTTAATGACATTAAGTTTGATGATGAAAGGTGCCTTTGAGCCAAGCGTTTGAAAGTTGTTGGTCCATTAGCTCGACAAATCGCACAAAATCGCTTTCAATTAAAAGAGATACGTCACTGGATATGATGTAGGTTATTCATTGTATCCAATACCTTAGCAATCCATTAACACATAAAAGCTAACTGAGTCCACTATGTCGAATCATCAAGAGGTGAGAGCAAACTTTCATTGCCATATGGAGAATCCATTGCTTTGGCCGATTATGGAAGTGCTCAAGCAAAAGCCAAGCGGGTGGAAAGTGCATACATTGGCGGCTCACCTGAATGACCTTGGGTTTGTGCCGGTGCTAGACCCAGCACCTGAGAAAGAGTTGTTTAAAAAGAACTTCCTCATCATGAATGCGCTTTATCAGCTTCAAGAAACCTTACACCCTGATGGTTGGCTACAAGTCCAAGCGATGGACATTGAATTGATGAATGGTCGTTATCACGGAAGCAGTCACAGCATCGATCATCAAGACCCACTTCGAGAATACTACATTAATTGGATTAACTATGAAGCGGACGAGGGCGAAGTCAAAAGGCTGCTGAACGAGTTCTGGACTCGGTACAGAAAGTTTGTCGGTGGTGATGAACTCGATATGGATAGAAACCGAGCGTTAAACTTGTTTGAGTTACCATTGGACGCGACTCACCATGAGATTAGAAAGCGCTGGCGACAATTGGCTTTGCGCTGGCATCCAGATCGGGACGAGGGCAATACGGCGAAATTCCAGACGCTCTGTGAAGCATGGCATGTATTACGAAACTCGTAATCGAACGTAGCTCTTATTGCGCGGTTTATTGCCCCTTTAGATAGAGTAAAATTTAGGCCCTAATATATAAAATTGAAAAGCCCCACATTGTGAGTGATACAAGTGGGGCTTTGTCGTCATTACGCTATGTCCTGTAACTATATTATGTTTTGTAAACACGTTATGTGTTGCTTTTACATTATGCGCTGTTTCTACACTATGTGTTGCAACTAGATTAAGCGTCGTTACTGTTTCATTTATCGTTGCTATTTCATTTATTGTTGCTATGAGTGGTCTTTGCTTTCACCACTTTTATGCTCAAATGCATAATCGAGTACTTTGCGGATATATGGCGCGCCGACTTTTGAACCGCCGTTACCGTGTTCAATGACTACCGTTGCGACATATTCAGGGTGCTCATAAGGTGCGAAAGCCGTGTAAAGCGCATGATCGAGTAAATGCTTAGCCAACTTTTTTGAGTTGTAGACCTGATCTTTCGCAAGATCAAATACTTGTGCCGTACCTGATTTTCCGCCGCTAGTGTAGTTGGTTCCCTTAAATGCGCGCCTGCCACTACCTCGACTGCCGTGGTTTACGAGTCTCATTGCATTGATGGGTACATCCCATATTTTGTCAGGGACTTCAGTGATAGACGGCATAGGTTCAGGTGTAACGAGTTGTTGTGTGTCAAAGTTCTCACCATGATCCAAGATTGCTCTCAGTATATGAGGTGGCATCACCTTTCCATGATTAACCAGCACTGAAGTCGCTTTCGCAAGTTGCATTGGCGTAGATGTCCAATAACCCTGGCCGATACCGATAGGAACTGTGTCACCTTGATACCAGGGGGTACGATAACGCATCATTTTCCATTCTCGAGTTGGCATGTTGGCGGTGCTCTCTTCATAGATATCGATGCCTGTAGGTTCACCAAAACCAAATCGATTCATCCAACTTGAAATACGGTCAATACCCAAATCAAAAGCGGTTTGATAGAAGAACGAGTCTACTGATTCTTCAATGGCTTGCGTTACATCGACAGAGCCATGACCCCAGCGTTTCCAGTCACGCCATGATTTAGAGTTGCGCTTAGAACCCGGAATTCTCCAAACACCATGGTCATTACGAATGGTATCCTCAGAGATGACATGCTCTTGCAGTCCCGCTACAGCCATAAATGGTTTCACGGTTGATGCAGGAGGGTAAACGCCGAGAGTAGTGCGGTTTACCAATGGGTGAGCAGGATCATTCAATAAACGTTGATAGTTCTTGCTAGAAATACCGTCGACAAAGAGGTTCGGGTCATAACTGGGGCTTGATGCCATTGCAAGCACACTGTTATCTTTCGGGTCTAGAACGACCGCGCTGCCTGTTCGGTGATCAAGCTGGTCGAATACGTATTTCTGTAGTTCGAGATCAATATTTAATACGATGTCTTTTCCTGCTACCGGAGCTACATACTCAATGGTGCGGACGACTCGCCCACGGCTGTTTACTTCGACTTCTTGATAGCCTTTGGTGCCATGTAAAATGTCTTCGTAATAGCGTTCGACACCGAGCTTACCGATAATGGTTGTTGCTTGATAATTCGCTTCGATGCCTTTTTCTTCTAGCTTCTTAAGATCGCTATCATTGATATGTGCCACATACCCTAAGACATGGGTAAGTACCTCTCCATTTGGATAAAATCGTTTCAAGCTGGTATCAATCGTTAAGCCGGGGAACTGGTACTGGTGCACTGAGAACTTAGCAATTTCTTCTTCGCTTAGGTTCTCTAATATCGTGACAGATTTGAAGCGTTGAGTGTTGTGATAACGCTTTTTGAAACGAGCAATTTGCTCAGCATCTCGCGGAATATATTTGTCTAGCTTGGTTAGCATTGCATCGACATCATCAGTTTGCTCTGGAATCATCGTCAGATTAAAGACAAGTTCATTCTCGGCGAGCAAAACACCATTGCGATCGTAAATAAGCCCGCGAGTAGGGGCTATAGGTAATACTTTTATTCTGTTGCCATCGGCACGAGTTTGATAGCTTTTAAAATTTTCGACTTGAAGTCGGTAAAGATTACCGACCAAGACAAGAGTGAATAACAGGATCCCACAAAACGCAACGGTTACACGGTTCTTGAACAGATTTACTTCTTTTTTATGGTCACGCATCTTAACGCGTTTATGATTCATTGAAGCCTCAAGGTGTTGTTACATTTGGTTACACTTGTCGAATCGGAACTTTATATGAATATCGCCATAGTTTTGTAAAAGCTGTGTCATGATTTTTAGGATAAGCACAATATCGGTGTGTTTTATCGTCAAACAAGAAAAGTGAGGCAGGAGTTGGTCTCAAGGCTTTATACCAATCGTAGTAAATAACTGGTCACCCTAGCTTGTTAAAAATCTCAATAACTTCGTTAGAATTTTTGATTGTAGAATAACTACTTATCGAAAAATTCTGCCTTGTTCTCAAGCTTTTTTCCTACGCTAGTTTTGATCACTTACTTACTGTGATTGGTATCAGATATAGAGCTCGCGAATAAAAAAACGGCCCTCACAATGAGAGCCGTTAATACAATTTATGATATTTGAATCTAACTTAGTTCGAAGGTTTGAACTGAGATTTACGCATTCTGTTTAGCGCAGCCATTACATCCAGTACTCTTGGTTTCGCTAAGTCGCCGTAGTTTGGCATATTCACGTGCCACTCATCGCTTAAGATAGCGCTAAACTCTTTAGCAGGATTGTTTGACCAACCTGGAGTTTGTGCAAACTGGAACCATGCCCAACCAATCGCATTAACTTCTGATGTTGACTCTAACTGCTCTAATGCAGAAAGATCCGCGAATTCCTTACCAAAACGCAGTGACTCTTTGCCTTTCGCGTTAACACGGAATTTACCGTCAGTCAGAATATTCATCAGTGCAGCGCGGTTTAACGAGCGAGGAACAAAAGTTTCTAATGCTGTCTCACATTCGTTAGTGCGTTGGGTAGGGTGTTGAGCTATCACTTCTTGTGCTTTTTCAGTGACGTCTACCGCTTGGTAGTCGTGCATTTGAATCACAGTGTCAGCCACATCTAAGTAATCGCCAGAACCACCCATTACCACGATAGTTGAGATGTCCATCTCTTCACGAAGTTGTCCAATACGATCAACGAGTGGAGTGATCGGCTCAGCCCCTTTTGATACTAACGCTTGCATACGTTCGTCACGAATCATGAAGTTAGTTGCTGACGTGTCTTCATCAATAAGTAGCGTTTGAACCCCCGCTTCAATTGATTCTTGTAACCAAGCCGCTTGCGATGTAGAACCAGACGCATCTTGTGTACTGAAGTTAGAGGTGTCTTTCTGCATCGGCAAATGGTTGATGTAATTTGATAGGTTCAAGTTGTGAACACAGCGGCCATCTTCAGCGCGGATCTTCATCGTATCCGTCGCCGTCACGATACCTTCACGACCGTCACCAGGAATATGGTTGTAGATAGAACGTTCAACGGCGTTCAACAGCGTAGATTTACCATGGAAACCACCACCAACGATTAGCGTGATACCTTTTGGAATTCCTAGGCCAGTCACATCACCTTTGTTCGGTGTGTTTAACGTAACACTCAACGACTCTGGAGCAGCAAAAGGCACCGCGCCTTTCATTGGCAGGTCGCAGTTACCAGCAATTCGAGGTAATACACTGCCATTTGCAACGAATGCCGCTAGGTTGTTTTCTTCTAATTGAGCACGTAATGCGTCTTGGTCTTCAACGGCTTCACAATGCTTAATCATCGCTTCAATGTTGAGTTCGCGTTCAAGCGTTGCGCGACGAATAAACTTAGGCAGATAGAATGTGATGATGTTGATTGCTTTCTTTGCAAGAATACTACGCCCATCAGCAGGTAGGTTGATACGAAAACGAATTTCGATACCGTGCTCGGTGAAAACCACAGATGTGTTATCCAAAACAGTTTGACCTGTTAATGCGATAGACACAGTCGTTTCTTGCTTAGCAAATTCAGAGAAGCTACGTGCAATGAAATCACGTGCAGCTACTTGGTATTCGTAAGACTTTTCTTTAAGCCAATCTAACCCAGTTAACGACCAAGCGCGTGTTGCGCGAAAACGTGAAGAAGATGCATACGGGTCACCTTGAACGTGGTCGATGTGTAATTCGAAATCAGCAAAGTCGTATTGACCTTTAATTTGTTGATATGCGCGGAAGTTTTGTTTTTCGAGCTTTTTAAGCTTTGCAGTCAACTGATCCATAACGAGGAATGCCTATATAAAGGGAAGATTAAAACAGAAAGGCGGCGATTATAAAAATCACCACCTTTAGAGTAAAGAGAAAGTAGGCCTAAATCCAAAACAAACTGCTCTTTTTCGCTTTAAGCGTAACGGGTTGTCCCCAAATAGTTTTGATTGATTAAACTGTGTTCGAATTCTTGGCTCGGCATTGGCCGCCCATAAAGGTAACCTTGGCCCACATCGCAACCCTCGTTGATAATAAATTGTTCTTGAACTTCGGATTCTATGCCTTCAATCGTGACTTTTAGGTCGAGCTTTTTCGCGATTTGGACTATAGAACGAACAATTTCCGAATCTTCATGTGAGTTCAGCATCTGATCGATGAAGCTTTTATCAATTTTAATCGTATCGAACGGAAACTTCTTAAGATAACTGAAAGAGGCGTAGCCCGTACCAAAGTCATCCAGTGACAATGTAACGCCAATGTCATGCAATGATTCTAAGGTATTCTTAGCGACAACTTCATCGGCAATCAGGCCACCTTCTGTCACTTCAAGTTCCAAGAAGTGGGGCTCTAGGTGGTAAGTTTCGAGTAGGTGAACCACTTGTTCCGCAAAGTGTACATTCTTGAGTTGAATTGCAGACACATTAACGGCCATTTTAAAGTCTTGAACGTGTTCCGACCATTCTTTGGCTTTTTCGATCGCATGACGTAGAACAAAGCTACCGACTTCAAAAATCAAACCGTTTTGCTCAGCCATGTGTATCAAGGTTTCATTGGAGATGTCTCCCAAAACCGGGTGACGCCAACGTAATAGAGCTTCTGCACCAACCCAACGATGAGTTAATGGACAGACTTTGGGTTGAAAATAGAGCATGAGGTCATCATTACGAACGGCCTGTAGTAGGTAACTCTCAATCTTATTGATGTGGCTTTGTTCTTCTGTGTGAGTTTGCGAATAGTAAGCAAATTTTTGTCCTGAATCTTTACAGGCAAGCATCGCTTCTGAAGATTTTTGCAACACACTCTCCGCATCGTCTTCACTATTCGTCACCGCAATTCCGATAAATGCATGCAAATGAACTTTGTCATTTTCAATAGTAAATTCGGAGTGACCCACTTTAACCAAAGTTTGGCAGAGTTCTTCGAGGCGATGGCGTAAATCCTTAACGCTGAACGCAAGCACGAGATCGATAGAAGTAGGACGCGCTGTTAATACCTCCAGATCGGAAATACTGTCGATCCGTTGTCGGTATTCGACGAGCACTTGATCTAACGCGTTATAACCATAGCGTGCTTGTATGCGTCTTCCGTTAGTAAATCCAATATGGACAACCGCGAATGAACTATCAGTCAACTTTGTTTTAGACGATAGTTTGTGATTTAAGCGGGATTCAAAAGCACTGCGGTTTAAAAAACCGGTCCCTAGATCATGATTCTTTTGGAAGTTAATCTTTTGTTCAGCCGCTCTTCGCTTATCAATCTCTTGGTTTAAAGAATAATTGAGGCTCGCGAGATCTTTAGTGCGAGTGTAAACACGGTTTTTTAAGTCGCGATTCATTTGAGTCAGCTTAGCGTGTTGGAACAAGGTTTTAAGCTGGGACTCTATCGAGGTACGAAAGCTCTCTAATAGCTTGATATAGGTAGGCGTATAGTGATTCTCTTTCGAATCCAAGATACATATGGTGCCGAAGAGCTCACCGTTCGGCCATAGTAATGGGATGCCACAGTAAGAAATTAAACCGAGTTCCACGTCTGGGTTATTTTCCCATTTCGGACCGGCTAATGCATTGGGGACAACGAGTTGTTGTTTAGACTCCATAACACTTTCGCAGTAAAGCCCATTTCCTAAGGTTTCCGTATCACCTTTGTTATAGGGGTTGTTGTCACTGTTACTGGTTGAGAATACTTCGATATAATTGGAGTGAACACGCATGATAAGTGCAGCTGGCACTTGAGTGATTTGAGCTAACAGGTCAACGATATTTTGCCAACTGGACCCCATATCGTCAGGGATATCTAAGTCTATCGTTTTTATCTTCTTCATATGACTCCGAGTCAATTATGCTAAATGCATCAACACATCCTGTGTTAATTAATATGAACCAAATAAACTGTGAATCTTACTTTCTACTAAGTATAAGAAATGTTGCAAAAAAAAACCTCTGCAATTTTGCTGAGGTTTTCAAATGTGAATCTGGGTCTCAGTAATGAGATAAGTTTTAATTAAGGCTTTAAATTTATAAAATTCTCAGTGTTAAGTTTCGCTTTATAGTCTACTGACGGTTGAGCAAATCCGTTCAGCTGTAAAAACTCTTCTTTGAATCCTTGATAATCGCCGATTATTTGGAAGTTGTTTTCATCCATAGCTTCAAGTAGTTCAGTTACATGAGCTTGGGTTTCTGGGTCGAGTTCCCATTCATCCATCCGAATCAGGCGTTCGCCATCAAGAGGGACTTTTGATTGACCATACAGTTTACTGCTGAACAAACGCTGCATTTGTTGGATACAACCTTCATGAGTCTCTTTCTCCTTCATCACTTTATATAAAGCAATTAGGTAAGGGCTTAACCCCGGAATGAAGACACTAGCTTTGGTGACGAGTGCCTTGCACACAGTCGCGTAGGCATTACCGCCGAAGTTTGCTAGTTCAAGGTTCAGTGCATGGCTTGTTTGGTGAAGGTCTATTTTAGCGCGGCCAAGCGTGCCGTCTAAGTAAATAGGGTGCGTGACTTCTGGACCAACATAGGAAAATGCAATGGTTTTACAACCTGGGGCAATGGATTCAGCGTTGATGAGCTCATCTATCCAATGTTCCCAATCTTCGCCACCCATTACTTTAAGTGTGCTTTCGGCTTCTTCTTCTGTCGCTGCGGCAAGTGTGTTTGTCACCCAATTGTCGTGTTCAAGAGAAATGGTCGCGCCAGTAACACTTTCACCAATAGGCTTAATGGCAGAACGCCAAAGCTCATCAGAATTAGGTTTAGGACGAACGCCTGCCGCTAAGCTATAGATAATCAGATCCACTTCACCTTCGAAGTAGGTTTCAATGGCTTCGACAACTTGTGAACGAGTTTCTTGTGAAAAAGCATCACCAACGATGTTGATAGCAGTGCGTTGCTCTCGCTCGGCTTCTTTCTTGAAGTAGATATTGTTGTACCAACCAGCGCTGCCTAGGGATTTTTCGTTAGGACCGCGCTCGAATGAGACGCCGATGGTGTCAGCTTTTGCACCGCCAAAGGTAACGGCAATACGAGCGGCAAGGCCGAAGCCTGAGGAAGCCCCGATAATCAGAACTCGTTTAGGGCCATCTTTGATTTGCGGCGCACTCTTAACAAACTTGATTTGTTGCTTTACGGCTTCTTGACAGCCTAGAGGGTGAGCGCTTTTGGCTACCACACCCTTGATAATAGGTTCGATCAGCATAAATAACCTTACAGTTAACGGTGATATGCACTCAGGCTAACGTAAAGCTGTGTAAAATTTATTGAGCTAGACCATTAAAACTTAAAGATACTGATATAATTCTTCAGCAACGAATTCAGCGATCCAAGGTTGAGCTTCTGGTTTTGGATGCAATCCGTCGTTCATCATCCACTCAGGTTTTAGGATGATATGCTCTAGGAAAAACGGCAAAAGCGGCACACTTTGTTGATCAGCAAGCGCTGCAAAAACGTATTCAAACTGTTGGTTATAGCGCTTTCCGTAATTAGGTGGGATTTTAATCTGCATCATAATTGGCTTGGCGCCAGAAGCTTTTATCTGCTCAATGATTTGATCAAGGTTTGCAGACATCAGTTTAGGTGGAAAACCACGAAGGCCATCATTCGCACCGAGTTCGATAAGAACAGTGTCTGGAGCATGTTCTTCAAGCAGTTGTGGTAAACGAGCTAATCCGTTGCCGGTTGTGTCACCCGAAATACTTCCGTTAACCACGGTGACCATTTTGTCATGCTTAGCTAACGCGTTTGGCAACAGGCTTGGCCAACTCTGTTTGATGTCCATGTTGTAACCAGCACTCAAGCTATCACCCAGTACCAATAACTTAGAACCTAACTCGGTATCTTGAGCTAAAGAAGCGGTTGAAAATAGAATAAAGAATAAAAAGGAAATTAGTCGAATCATGCATACATCCATCATTAAAGCAGAAGCTGTTTCGAAGACAGTGTCTACTAATCAAGAACATTTAACAATCCTAGAGCATGTTGATATCGATATTCGTGAGGGAGAAACGGTTGCGATTGTCGGTACTTCAGGTGCTGGTAAATCCACGTTAATGACACTGCTTGCAGGGCTCGATGTGCCAACTTCTGGGGAAATCAGTTTGTTAGGCCAGCCTCTATCACACCTGGATGACGAAGCGAGAGCCAAAATCCGCAGTGAATCCGTTGGGTTTGTTTTCCAAAGCTTCTTATTGATCCCAAGCCTTTCTGCGTTGCAAAATGTCACGCTTCCTTGTTTGTTGAAAGGTGAAGACGAAGACATACAACGAGCGACCGCTCTGCTTGAATCAGTAGGTTTGAAAGACAGGCTTGATCATTTGCCGTCTCAGCTATCGGGCGGAGAGCAACAAAGGGTTGCTTTAGCACGCGCATTTATGATCAAGCCAAAAATCCTTTTCGCGGATGAACCCACAGGCAACCTAGACCAACAAACGGCAGCAAAAATCGTCGAGCTGTTGTTTGAACTCAATTCATCGCACGGCACAACGCTTGTTCTCGTGACGCATGATCCTAAACTCGCACAGCGTTGCCAACGAACCTTGAAAATGCACGTCGGTCACATAGAGGAAGTGTAAATTGAATTCATCACACGGACTGAACAAACGACTGTTTTCATGGAGCATCGAAGAAATTCGACATGGTCAACTATGGCCTGTATCCATCGCTTTAACACTCATCATTGCTTGTGTGTTCGCACTTTCAGCTTTGGCTGAGCGTATGGAACAAGTGATTGTAAAGCAGGGCAAAGATGCGTTAACCGCTGACAGTGTCTTTATCTCAGCAAACCCAATCCCGCAACCCTTGTTGGACCTGATTCAGGTTGAACAGTTAGAAAGCTCTCAGTTGACTCGCTTCTCCACCATGGCATTCAGCGATAACTCGATGCAGTTGGTTACCGTTAAAGCCGTAGAGAGCAATTACCCTTTACGTGGTGAAATGATACTGGAAGGCGCAGATAATGCGGTAAGCAATCATGTTGAACCGGGTGAATTGTGGCTCGACGAGCGTATATTTGCGCAGTTAGAGGTTGAGGTGGGTGACAGTGTCACCATAGGCGATGCCGATTTAACAATCACAGGGCGTATCTCCCAAGAACCAGGTTTGAGTTTTAACCCGTTCCAGCAAATGCCTGCTGTTCTGATCCACAATTCCGATGTTGAAGCGACAGGCGCGATTCAACCAGGTAGCCGTGTCAGTTTTAGGCTGTTTTTAAATGGTGATGATGCTCTGCTGAAAACGGCACAAGACAGCATAGAATTAACACCAAGCGATCGCTGGCGTACTCAAGACTCTGCGAGTCGTACTAACGACATGTTCGAAAGTACGACCCAATATCTTTCGTTAACTGTGGCTATCGTTGTGATCATGGCTGCGACCACTTTAGTGCTGACTTGCCAACACTATGTGGCGAGTCGTCGAAAAACCATCGCGATGCTGAAGAGTTTGGGGGCGAGTAAGCAGTGGATCATTAAATGGCTATCTGCACAGGTGTTTCTGTTAGTCGTTATTGGTGCTGTACTGGGTATCGGTATTGGTATCGGCTTAGAGTTTCTATTGCGAATTCCACTTGGTGACTTATTGCCAACACCACTTCCTAGTTATGGCGCTGAGCCTGCAATATTGGCTATCGTATCGAGTATCTTGATTGGCGTACCCGCATTAGGTATCCCACTAATAGGTTTGGTCAACACATCGGCGATTAGCGTTATTCAATCAAACCACCAGTTGCGTGAAAGCTATAAAAAGTACTTGTTGTTGCTTGTGCCTATTATTCCAATGATGCTGATGTATGGCGACAATCTGTTGGTATGGATAGTTCTAGCGGGTATCGCTTGCCTGTTCTTAGTGCTCGCGTTCGTGAGTACGCTTGTTCTGCGTCTGGTTAGCAAGCTGCCGACGTCGACATCTATGCGTTTGGCATTAAGCCGAATTAATCGCACACCATTAGCTACTGGGATCCAATTTGGCTCGTTGGCGCTTTCACTGATGTTGCTGTCTATCATCTGGTTGGTAAGAAGTGATTTGCTGTCAGATTGGCAACAAACTTTACCCGAGAATGCACCCAATGCGTTTGCGCTTAACATTGCGAGCTATGAGAAAGACAGTTACCTCGAGACGATTGATGCTAACGAAGTAGAGCGCACTCAAGCTTTTCCAATTATCCGTGGAAGACTTACGACCATTAACGGTGTTGAAGCGGCAAAATACAGCGATACCTCAGAAGAAACAGACGCATTAAGCCGCGAAATCAATTTCACTTGGGGCGATAGCCTACCAGAGTACAATGACGTACTCGAGGGAGCTTGGACACAAGAGCAGGGCGTGTCTGTTGAGTCAGGTGTCGCGGAGCAACTGGGTTTGAAAATTGGCGATGAGCTATCGTTTACAATCAACAGTCAAAATGTTTCTGCTAAGGTCAATAGCATCCGAAAAGTAGAGTGGAGAGAAATGAAGCCGAACTTCTACTTCATCTTTACGCCAGACGTATTGAGCTCTATTCCTTCGACTTGGCTAGTGAGCTTCAGACTAGAAGAACAACATAATCAGATGCTCAACGAACTGTCTCGAAATCACCCAACCGTGAGTTTGATGGATATTCGTAAGATGGGGAGCAAGATCCAAGAATTGCTCAAACAAATTGTTTGGTCGATAACGGTACTTGCAGCTTTGGGTGTGGTGGCGGGGCTGTTGCTTATCTTTACTCTGTTGCGACTTAGCTTATCTCAAAGACAGCAAGAGATTCGTTTGTACCGCACGTTAGGTGCGAGCAAGAAGCGAATTCTCAATACAATATGGTGTGAATACGGATTAATGGCGTTAGTAGCTGGCTCGATTGCTGCGCTGGGTTCTGAGCTCAGTGTTGCAGGGGTAATGAACTTTGGCTTCGAGTTAGAACCTTCACTCCACCCAATGCTCTGGGTAGCGCTACCCGTACTTACGTTCATAACATTGGCGGCGGTAGTGAATAGCTTAATCAAACGTTTGTTGGCACCAGTGAACAAGGATTTTGGTTGATCGTTAATGCGATATTCCCAAATGCTTAAAGCGGTCTTAAAGTGAAATTAATTATACGTAGTCATGCACTATTTATAAGACATCGCTTTAGACCGTTTTTTATTTGACCAATGCGTAGCACAAGTAACGAATATCGCACCTTAATTTTCCAATTTTTTAGTGTATTTTAAAACTAACTGCACAATAATGCCGATTTAATGAACAACGGTTAGTCCCTGTAAATAAAGGGTTTGCGCAACTTAGCAAGAACGTTATCAACAGTTATCCACAAAAACGGTGGATAACTTTAGGGATAAGTTAACACCATTGTTTTATGAGTACTGAGGCAGCCTTTATGTGGCGTCACTTAAGACAAATTTGGCTGTTAGAATAACCTTTAAAACTCTATCTGGAGTTATTGAGTCAAGAGATTATTTATGTTTTTTACATAGATATTAATAACCGCCAAGCTAAGACCTTGAAAAAAATGTGTTTTAATTCGTCGCAGAACAAAAGTAGAATAGCGTTAGTTAATCATATTCTACAGAACACGATGAACCACAACAAAACGGATACAAATCAACCTTCTATTGCCATTGTTGGTGGTGGCATTGCCGGAGCGACAAGCGCAATTCACTTTAGTGAGTTGGGTTTTAAGGTCACTATCTTGGAAAAAGGGCTTAGTTTGGTCAATGGTCCCCCCATTTGCCACCTGCACGCTGGCGGCAATTTGTATCGAGATATTTCTGTAGAGCAGTGTCTTCAGTTGCTCACGCAGTCAATTGATACCGTCCGCTTGTTCCCCCATACGATCAATATTCGTCCGACAATTATCGCTGTTCCACATAGTGATGGTGGAGAGCCGTTGGATTTACTTCCTCGTCTAAAGATAATCAAAAACGCTTATGCTGAGCTTGTTCGTCAAGATAAAAGCAACCAAGTGCTTGGTGAGCCGGAAGAGTATTACAAGCTGTATAGTAAAGAAGAGCTATTGACACTTGCTACCCAAACACAGCCTTTGAAACCAACATCGCTTGATGATTGGTGTATTCCTTTTGCCAAACACACGGATCTAGAGACCCTTAAGTATCCTGTTGCTATGGTTCAAGAGTATGGATGGAGTGTATTCCGCTTATCTGCAACCGCTCAGCTGTCTTTAGGACAACAGTCTAATTGTACCGTGTTAACCAATAGCCGTTTACAATCTGTTGAATCGCTAGGGAAAGGTTGGTCTTTGACTTACACAGATCGCAAAAATCAGCGCTGTAACCTGAAGGCAGACTACTTGATTAATGCAAGTGGCTTTGAAACGGGCATCGTGGATGACTTTGTCGGTTCTAAGCAACAAAGGTTGGTTGAGTTCAAAGCCGCATACGTTACAGAGTGGCCGTATTCGCAAGAATGTAAGGAAGAGTGGCCAGAGGTTATCTTCCATGGCCCGAGAGGCACACCGCAAGGCATGGCTCAGTTAACACCGTACGCTGATGGTGTGTTCCAACTTCACGGTATGACAGAAGGGATTACTTTGTTTGAGGGTGGGCTTGTTTCATCATCAACAGATTCATCACAACCACAGTTGCCTTCTAAGCTTCTTAAGAAAATCGTATCAGGTTGGAGTGAAAAGCAGCTTGAATTAAGAACTCGTGCGGCAATAACGCATATGTCTCAGTTCATTCCAAGTTTTCGCTCTGCACAGGTAGGTGGCAAGCCTTTGTTCGGTGCTCAGCAGATTCCGGGAACCGATCCTAGCTTAAGAGCTTCAGACGTTTCATTCTGTGGTGATCGCTATGCTCGACTTGAAGTAGTCAAAGCTTCCTCAACCCTAGAGGCTGCACAAAAGATCGCTGAGCATTGGTTTGATGTCGCAGAGGCGGTATCTATTGAAGATACACACTCAGTGACAATGTCACTTAATTTGGGTGATATTGAAAACCGAGCGATAGATTTGACACAAGAACGTGGATACCCAGAAGCACTAGCTAAAATATCAGGGCAAGATCACGTCTAAAAGCTGGTTCAGCCTAAAACCAAGACGCACAAAAATTAAATCCAGCTTACTAGCAATCAGTAAGTAATAAATAGTAAGCTGGATTTTTAATTTAAACGCCTTTTGATGCGAACTTAATCACGGAAACTTCGAATAACAATTCTAAACAAAAAATATCAATAACCGAAAAACTGAGCCCATTGGCACCACACATCTTGTAACCCTAAGCGATCACCTTTGCTAAACGAGACCTCATGTCCAGGTTTGGCTTGTGCTAGGCGCGGTAAATCGATTCTGGCGACACATCCAATCTTCGGATAGCCACCAATGGTCTGTCTATCATTAAGCAACACGATAGGTTGCCCATCTTGGGGGACTTGAATCGCACCAAGGGCAATCCCTTCTGACAATAGCGAAATATCAGGTGAATCAATCGATTCACCACTGAGTCGATAACCCATCCGATTAGAGTTTTGGTCAACGTGATACTGTGCGTTATACAAAGTCTCTTTTGCTGACTCGGAGAACTGCTCGCTTTGATAGCCTTCAATCACTCGCAGGTTCACTGGTAGATTGTAATCGGGCGTGTATCGGAAGGTGACACTCAACGCTTTAAACGGGCGCGAGAGTTCGTGTTGAGTAAAAGCAATTTGTTGCCCTTGCTGGCATGGTTGTCCATCTTGCGTTAACCCACCAATCATTTCACGAGTCACTGTAGAACAGCTATTAAGAGTTGATGGGACATCAAAGCCACCCTTAACGGCTAAATACGCCCTTAGACCGTTTTTAGGCAAACCAAATGAGAGAACTTGCCCCTTAAAAGCTTGAAAAGTACGCCAGTTCGACTGTGGCTCACCATCGAGCTTCGCTTGTAAATCGCCACCGCATAACGCCATTTCGCAATCAAAATCGATTCGTAACGCACATTGCCCAAGCGTGACTTCCAATGCAGCTTGGTTTACTGGATTTCCCAATAGGAGATTGGCCCAACTATACGAGTAATCATCAACGGGCCCACCTTGTGTCAATCCGAGATGAGCGACGCCAAATCGCCCAAAGTCTTGAATTAGACTCAACGGGCCCGGTTTAATCACTGTTAGTGTTGGTTTAACTTTTGTCTTAACCATTAGCGACATCTCCACTAATCTCCATAGACCTAAGCTCAATAAATTCTTGTTTTGAAATCGCGATGAAACGGACTGTATCACCGACATTAAGTAGAGACAGCGACTTTTGCGTGATATCAGCGTTCTTCAATTGGCTATGTTCAAACAGTGCGAGCGGGCAATTGCCAATAATGTTCCAACCGCCCGGTGAGTCCGAAGGATACACCGCCGTTTTCGTATCTGCGATGGCGATACTGCCTTTCGGTACACTTAAACGTGGGGTTGAATGACGAGGCAAAGCAAGTTCATTGACCACATCAGACATAAACGCAAAGCCAGGCGTAAACCCAATAGCACTGACGCTGTATGTCTGTGAGGTATGATGTTGAATGATCTCGTCTAACGACATGCCTTTGGCTTGATAGCGATCTAAGTCGAGTGCCGTTTCTGGTGAGTAATAAGCAGGAAGCTCAATAGTATGACTAGTGTTAATAACATTAGAAAATGACGACAAAGCTTGAGTCAACAAAGTGTTGAGCTGTCCAATAATATGTTGTTCTGAAATCCGATAAGGTAAGTAGTCAATCAAAATAGTGTGGTAAGCCGGTGTCACATTCATCAATACAGACGCTAAGTTTTGGCGAATGGCATCGGAAAAGTGAGCCAAGTACTGCGCATATTGAGCGTTAGATTGGCGACTTGGATCTGACACCAAGGTTACTAAAACACTGCATTCTGCGACTGGCGTTATATTGAATTCAATTTGTTTCGTCGTCATTTCGTTTCCATACTTTTTTCGATGCTTTTGTTTGCTTGTTTTTTCAATACTGTAGCTTGCTTGGCGTTTCTAACTTCCGTGTCCAAACCAATACAAAGAGACTAGATCTTACGAGCAATTGGTTAGGTGAGCGGTTAAGCGAACGATAAGGCCATGCGTCACACAAATCACACGCTTCATACTAACTAACTAGTTAAAAGCGTTGAGGTCTTGTCTGATTTTTCTAATTAATGCAATGGATTGGGGGTTATCACCATGAACACAGATGGTATCGGCTTCAATAGGCAGTCTCTCACCTTCAATGGTCGTGACCGAGCCGTAGTTAATGATTTGCATGACTTGGTTATAGATGTCGTCTTGATTGACGTAAACCGAGCCTTTTTGAGTTCGCGGTGATAACTGTCCGTTATTTAAGTATGCACGGTCAGCAAACGCTTCAAACAAGAGGGGTAAGTCATGATCGTCAGCAATATCTAAATACTGCTGATTGTCGGACGAAGAGAGAATCATCAAGGGGATGTTAAATCCAGCGACCGCTTGAGCAACGGCATTAAATACATCAATGTTCGCCATCATATCGTTGTAAAGGGCGCCATGAGGTTTCACATAGCCAACAGAGGTGTGGTGATAGCGGCAAAGGGCTTGTAGTGCACCGACCTGATAGCAAACTAATTCACTGATTTCATCCATGGTATGTGGAATAGAACGGCGACCAAACCCAACTAAATCTTGATAACCAGGATGAGCACCAATTTGGGTGTGATAGTGCTGTGCCAGTTTTATGGTCTTGGACATAACGTGCGGATCAGACGCGTGAAAGCCACATGCGATGTTCGCCATATCGACCCATTCCATGACCGACTCATCATCGCCCATCTTCCAATTGCCGAAACTTTCTCCCATGTCGCAATTAAGCAAAATCTTCGTTGTCACGTGGTGCTAATCCTTTACGTTGAGGTAAGTAATGACGGTCTTATAAATACCATAAATAAACAGTGACCTAACTCAAACTTTCGACACCGAAAATTTACCAGTATGGCATTTCATATATAGTTAAGCTATTGGTCAAAGGATTAATATCTATCTGTATATTAGGTGAGCACATGATATCCCGCCAGGTTTGCTTAGGGTTAGCATTAACGACACCTGTTTTTGTATCGGCTCAAGAAAACTCTCTAGAGCAACTCATGTCGATGAGCCTTGAAGAGTTGTCTATGTTAGATGTTGAAATGGAAACGGCTTCGAAAGCGACACAAAAACTGACCGATATTTGTGTCAACCAAGAGTCGGTGTATGTGAGGGTATCGCATGAATTCTAAATGGCTTAAGCACCGCATTAAGCTCGGTTTTACTGAACTCAGCCTTGCCACGTTAGCTATGCTTATTGTGCCGTTGAATACATCGGCGGCTAGTTTCAAGCCTCATGAAGTGAAAGCAGTGTACCTTTTTAGAATTGCCAACTTTATTCATTGGAACGACGAAAGCGCAATGAATACGGTTAACTTCTGTGTGATTGGCGATGAAGAGGTAAGCAAAGCACTGACGTCGATTACACAAGGGAAATCTATTCGTTCTCTCGCGATTCAAGTTCATCAATTGGTGACTCCTAGGTGTGATATTACTTATCTATCTGACCTCGATAATGATGAATTTAGCCGTAAAGCCCACTCACCACATGCTGTGACGATAAGTGATATCCCAAACTTTACGGACATGGGAGGGGTCATCGAGCTAACGCACATCAACAACAAGCTAAAGCCTAAGATCAACTTAGTAAATGCAAGACGCGGTGAATACGTCATCGGTTAAAATCTATTAAGAATCGCTATAGTGGAGGGCCAATAATGTTGTCTTTCATTAATAATATATCGATTAAAAACAAGCTTATATTACCGATTGTCATCTTCATCGTGGTTACTTTTGTAACGATTCAATCGGTTAATTACACTGTCACTTTTGAGCGTGAAAAAGAGAGTCTTATTCAGCGAGTTAAAGTGTTGGCACAAGGTGTTGCTTATAACCTACAAGCCGCAATTCTATTTGAGGATAAACCTTCGGCTCAGGAAATTTTGTCAGCCTTCGTTGCAGATAAAGATATCGTCAGGGTAAAACTCTATGACATAAACAAACAACTTTTTGCCAGCTATCAAGTGAGCAATACGTTGGTTCCAAGGCCGAATACAGATGAATTAAATGACATCGCGGATCATCAATTTGCCATCTCCGAGAATTTCATCTTTTTACTCGTCCCGGTGACGCTGGATGACGCTGTGATCGCGAACTTGAGAGTGACAATATCAAAAGAGACGTTTAATACGATCTTAACGAATATTTTCAAAGTTGCGGCGGTTTACCTGTTGTTTCTAGTGATCTTAGGTGGGGTACTGGTCAAATTGGTTCAACGCTTGATTATCGAGCCGATGTTTGACCTTAATGAGGCGATGCAAGCCTTTGTTGAGCGTCGTTCAGAACAACCAAAATTAGTTGCAACGAACCGTGATGAGATAGGAGATCTAATTCGCGCTTTCAATACCATGCTCGCAAGGCTTCAACATCGCGATAACCAAATCAATTTTACGTTAGACAAGTTGCAAGAAGAAAAGTCGTTTGCGAATGAGGTCATTGAAACCGTTCAGCACTCATTGTTGGTTGTGGATGAAAAAGGGATCATTGTTCATGCGAACGCAGCCACACGCGATATTTTTAAGTGTTCCGAAGCGTTTCTTGAAAATTTATTGATTCAAGACTTGATCGCGACCAAGCAAACTGGGGTCATACAAGCGGTTATCGACGCCAATATTGAGTTCAATGACGAGTTACTCGAAACCACCGATCTATATCAATCAAAACGCTGGCTTCGTGTGAGTAGCCGTTCGTTGTCGAAACATGGTCGTATCCTTTATGCAATCCAAGATGTCACGGGGATAGAAACAGCGATGAGCCGTCAGCGTATAGCTGCGGGGGTTTTTGAGAACAGTAAAGATGGCTTAATCGTACTGAATTCGTCAAACGTGATTACCATGGTTAATCCTGCGGTCACTCAACTTCTCGGTTATCACGCTGATCTGCTGGTGGGTAAAACACCATTTGATGTGTTTTCTTGGCAACAATTTTCATCACTAATGCCGACAATTCGCAGTTCTTTAGAAAATTACGGTCAATGGCAAGGTGAGGTATGGGAAAAGAGTGCATCTGGCACTTTGGTTCCAATGTTTGTCAAAGTGAACCGAGTTTCGTCAGACAATGAGAAAGACGAGTTTGATATGGTACTAACATTGTCTGATTTATCTAATGTTAAAGAGATGGAAAGGCTTGAACACTTGGCTCATCACGACGCGTTAACTGGCTTAGCCAACAGAGCGCAGCTGTATAAGGTGATGGATGATGTTGTAACCTCCAGCCATTATTTAAACCAGCAGTTTGCGGTTATCTATTTGGATCTTGATGGCTTTAAACACGTTAACGATAACTTTGGACACGATGCGGGAGACGAAATCCTCAAACAAGTATCGAGCCGATTGTTATCTCAGGTTCGTGCTGGAGATTTAGTTGCACGTTTGTCGGGTGATGAATTTGTTCTTATTATTAAACAGACCAACAAAGTTTTATTAGTGAAGTTAGCTGAGAGACTGTTGCAGCTGATTGGGCAACAAGTGACCCACAAACAGCGTTCACTTAATGTTGGAGCGAGCTTGGGCATACACTTAGTTGATGGTTCAGAGCGCGATATTGACGTGATTCTAAAAATTGCTGATGAGGCGATGTACCAAGCGAAACGCAAAGGAAAAGGTCAATTTGTGTTCTCTCGTAATAGTTAATTGCCAAAGGCGTTTGTGACCTCAACCTAAGTTGTTGTATCATAAGTGATAGGTTGAATATTTTAATTAAAAGGTCTGCTAAACATGAATGTTTTAGTTACAGGTGGCATGGGTTACATCGGTAGCCATACAAGTATCCAGATGATCAATGCGGGCATGACTCCTGTACTTTTTGATAGCTTGTACAACAGTAAACCAAGCGTACTAGAGCGTATCGAAAAAGTATCTGGTGTTCGCCCTGATTTCATTGAAGGTGACGTTCGTGATAAAGCACTTTTAATTGAAACCATGAAGCAACACAACATTGAAGCGGTTATTCACTTCGCCGGTCTGAAAGCAGTCGGCGAGTCAGTTGAGAAACCACTTGAATACTATGACAACAACGTTAACGGTACTTTGGTTCTTGTTGATGCAATGCGCGAAGCTGACGTAAAAACCTTAGTATTCAGTTCATCGGCTACCGTTTATGGCGATCCAGCAAGTGTGCCAATTACTGAAGATTTCCCAACAAGTGCAACGAACCCGTATGGCCGTAGTAAGCTAATGGTTGAAGAGTGCTTAGCAGATTTCCATAATGCAAACCCAGATTGGAGCATTACGTTACTTCGCTACTTTAACCCAGTAGGCTCTCATCCAAGTGGTGAATTAGGTGAAGACCCGCAAGGTATTCCAAATAATCTAATGCCATTTGTCTCTCAAGTAGCAGTCGGTCGACGTGAATTCCTGTCTGTATTTGGTAGCGATTATCCAACAAAAGATGGGACTGGCGTTCGCGATTACATCCACGTAATGGATCTGTCTGATGGTCACATCGCAGCGCTTGAAAAAGTAGGGCGTAAAGATGGTCTTCATATCTACAACCTTGGTACTGGTAATGGTTCAAGTGTATTAGATATGGTGAAAGCGTTCGAGAAAGCGAGTGGTAAACAAGTCCCTTATAAACTGGTCGATCGCCGCCCTGGTGATATAGCAGAATGTTGGGCAGATCCAGCTAAAGCTCAGAAAGAACTGGGCTGGAATGCTACGCGTACATTGACTGAAATGACGGAAGATACATGGCGCTGGCAGTCAACGAATCCAAATGGTTTCCCTGGCTGATCTAGTTGTTTCATGAATGATTAATATACAGAAAGATGCTTTAGGGCATCTTTTTTGATCTAAATCGAATAAAAAGTGAATTAGTGGTTAAAAAGTATCATTCTGTATCGGTTGTTGTTATCATGCTCGCGAAATATATGTTTAATGTTAATTTTCTTTGGAGTTAATCATGGAACTAGGCCTAATTATCACTTTCATCATTGCTGCTGCAGTAATGGTTAAGAAAGAGATGGCAGAGAAATAATTTCACTTTATCCCTTTTTAATACAATTTTTAGTGAAATAATAAAAGCCAGCATTTAGCTGGCTTTTTAGTTTCTGCAGTATACGTTTCTGTGGTTCAGCTTTCTAACGAATTAGAATTCGTATTTAGCTGTGACTGACCAGTTACGACCAGCTTGCGTGTAATCTTTATCTTCTTGTGAGAATCCACGAACGTCATTCCACGAATAGTACTCTTCATCCGTAACGTTGAAAAGACCAGCTCTAAGCGTAAGGTCCTTCATCGGCAAGTAGTATGCAGTTAGGTCAACTACTGTTGCAGAATCAGTCGGTAGAATTTCGTCTTTTAGACCCGCGCTATTTATATCACTAGACTTCTTGCCAGCTGTATAACTAATGTTAAGTGATGTACCCCATAACGCTGAAGGAGCATCATAGTTGAATCCAACTACAGCATTCCAAGGGTTCACACTGTTAAGAGGGTTACCTTCACCGTCTTCGCCTTCTGTGTACGTGGCTGCAACACGAGTACTCACACCTTGTACCGGCATGAAGTTATTCCAAGACAACGTGTTTGAAGCCTCGATACCTTTGATTACTGCTTCATCAATATTTACATTTTTATATACTGTTGGATCCATAGGAGTGGCTGAACCACTAACAGCTACATTATCAATGAAGTTATCGTAGTCGCTGTAGAAGATAGCGATTTCGCTTGATGAATAATTTGTGTTGTGACGCCAACCTAGCTCGTATGAAATACTTTCTTCAGCTTCTAAGTCTGGGTTAGGGGCATTAACATAACCGTGAGCAGGATTACCAAATGAATAGTAAAGCTCTTGGAAATCAGGAGCTCTGAAGCCTTGGCTGATTTGACCGAAGATCTTATTTTCGTCATTAAGCGTGTAAGTTGTACCTAAGCGTCCAGTTACAGCTGAGTCAGAATATTTTGCATAAGATTCTTCAGGGTTTCGACTTGGGTTTTGGCTTGTATCACCAGGATCTGTTTCAAAGCCGTCAAAACGAACCCCCGGAGTAATCATCCAATTTCCGATCGTCATTTCATTTTGTGCAAAGAATCCATACTTTCTTTCTGATGCTGAAGGAATATAGAAGATAACTTGGTCTGCACTGATTGAGTTATATTCGTTATTAACGTTTTTAATATCTTTGTCTGAATATGAAGCACCGTAGATAAAGTAATTTTCTACATTACCTGTCATGAAGAACTTATCGAATTGCACATCAAGTTGATAGCCTTCATCTTCGTAGATATAGTCCTTTTTCTGAACGTTGCCAGCTGGCGGTAAGAACATACTACCACCCTTAGATGTACGATTAGTTATACCGTTTTCTTCTTTGCTCAGCCAGTCAGCTTGCCAAGTAACGGTGTCGGCAAACGCTAAGTCAGCATCCCAAATATGTTTGATACCAATTTGCTGTTGGCTAGTCGAATCTTCGCCAGTGTAACCGGTGTAGCTTGAGCTATTTAAATTGGTATCACCTGAGTTCTCGATAAAATTACCTGAGAATTCTAAACGATGTTGTTCATTGAATTGATATTGAAGCTTAACCAGCAAGTTGTTGTTTTGAGTATCTTGTTCATCAGGTGTACCGAAGTTTTCAGTTTGCTCACCATCCCTGCGAGTATAAGCAACTAGCGTTTCAAGATCGCCAATACGATTCGCTAAGGCAACGGATTCGCTAAATGTGTTATCAGATGAAGAGTAGTTGAATTTCGCGTGCCCCCCGAAATCTTTGCCTTTTAAAAAGTCACTTGGGTCTTTTGTTTCAAATGCAGCAATACCGCCAATAGCGTCTGACCCGTAAAGAGAAGAAGCTGCACCTTTAACTATCTCAACAGACTTCAACATATCTGTATCAACATCAACACGCGAAGAGTTGATGAAGTTATATGACTGAGTACCACTAGGAGTAAATTGGCTAGTTTGTGAGACTCCATCAACGATAACCTTTACTCGGTTACCTTCCATACCACGAATATTAATACCTTGAATCCCCTGACGAGAATTCGTAGTGACCGTGACACCTGGTGTGTACTTAAATAAATCGTTTACATCCGTTACCATGTTTTTTTCGATATCTTTATCGTTAATCACAGTTACCGATGCAGCAACATCCTCAAGTTGTTGATTAGTACGAGTCGAAGATACAACAACCTCGTCAAATAGGGCATAATCGTCAGCAAAGGCTGAGGTTGATGAAAGCGCTAAAACGATTGAAGCAGAGAGTAGGGATTGCTTATACATCTGATAGTTACCTTAGTTCCATAGTATTATCTTGATTTGCGAAAGATAATATTGGATCTAAATGATAATTACTATTATTTGCATTTAAATAATTTTCAATTTTATCAACTAATTCATAATTAATATTCTTAAACAGCTGTATTAAAAAGACTTTTACAGTTCCATTCATAGCCTGAATGCTTCTGTTTTTGTGATTAAAGTCTCATTTATAAAGTAGGAAAGCTATGCATAGTCCAATAACACTTGAAGCATTACACATATTAGATGCCATTGATCGTCGTGGAAGTTTCGCAGCTGCAGCGAATGAAATGGACCGAGCACCTTCTTCATTGAGTTATCAAATCCAGAAGTTAGAACAAGATTTGGATATCATGATTTTTGATCGCTCTGGCCACCGCGCTAATTTCACGGAAGCGGGGCAGTTAATATTAGAGCAAGGCAGGATCATTCTTGGTGCCACCGAACAACTCGTGAACGACGCGAGTATTCTTGCCAATGGTTGGGAGCTGGATTTAACTATTGCCTTTGATGGCATTATTCCAATTGCTAATTTCTTCTCGTTGGTCGACGAACTCGGGAAAATCAGCAAAACACGTGTTCGTTTACAAGAAGAGATCTTAGCGGGTTGCTGGGAATCCCTCACGGATGGCCGTGCGGATTTGCTTGTTTGCCCCAAGCTCGACACGATTCCAAACGATATGAAAAGTGACGTGATTGGTAAAATGGAAATGGTATGGGTCGCGGCATCAAACCACTACGTTCATAAACGTTCTGGCGAGTTCGATCAAAAGGCAAGGGAAAGTTACAGGGTTATTGCAATTGCGGATACTGCACGTGAACAACCAGCTTTAAGTCGCAACATTCTAGAGAAACAACCTCGTTTAACCGTGACAAGCTTCTTTGCAAAGGTAGAGGCTCTAACAACTGGATTAGGGATTGGCACCTTGCCGAGTAGTATTGCCAAACCGCTGATTGAATCTGGCGTTCTACAGCAGATTTCGGGTACAGAACCACAGCCGATCGATATTGTCATGGCTTGGCGACGCAACAAAATGGGCGACGCCAAGTCTTGGTGTATCCAACATCTTAAAAAGACATGGGCGTTAAAATAACGGTAACACCATATCTGCAGTACCATCTTCAAAACTGATGTCTAGCTCAAAACCAAGCTTTTGAGCTAGTGTTAGCATCCCTCTATTCGTTGGCATCGTCATGCCCGACATCTGTTTAGTCTGTTTTGTACGGCAATAGTCAATAATCTTAGTCATCAAAATACGACCTAATCCGACGCCTTTTAGATCGGAACGCATCAGAATCGCGAACTCTGCATCGGTGTTCTCTGGGTTAATCAGTGCTCTCGATACACCAATAATCGCAGGCACGCCTTGTTCCTTACGGACAACCACAAATGCGATTTCTCTATCAAAATCAATCTGAGTAAAATTAGCCAACGCCTCATGATTGAATTCACCAACATCACTAAAGAAACGCTTATAGAGATCCTCTTTGGATACTCGATTAATAAAATCCGCATGAAGCGGTTCATCTTCAGGAAGAATAGGGCGTAACAACACTTCGGTGCCGTCCTTGAGTATAATATTCTCTTCAAGCTCGACTGGGTATGGGCGAATCGCAAGACGTTCTTGAGGATCGCCTTCGTACGCTTTCAATATGATATCGGCATCCAAGATCGTGAACTTGTCGCCATTGGCCAGTACGGGATGAATATCCAAGTCATGTATTTCAGGGCAATTCACTACCATTTGCGATATACGAACTAGCAATTCAGAGAGCCCTTCAATATCGATCGGGTTAGGCAGTTTTTGCAGGCGAATCTTGCCACTCTTTATCGCCCTAATGATCAAGTAACGCGCCAGTGTCATATTCAATGGTGGGAAAGCAGCAGCGGCATCAATTGACTCATCCCACTCAGAGCCTCCTTGACCAAGCAAAATGATAGGGCCAAAGGTTTCGTCTGTAGTGACTTTCACTCGTAGCTCTTGGCCGCCTGCAAGCTTAGCCATACCTTGAATCAACAAGCCATGGATGTGAGCGGTGGGGAACGACAATTGAGAGCGATCGAGAATCGCCTGAGCGGCATTCGCGACTTCACTACTGTTTCGTAAATTGAGCATCACACCTTGAACGTCTGACTTATGCGCAATATCTGGCGAGCGGAGTTTTACGGCAACCGGATAACCAATCGTTTCGGCAATATGTACTGCTTCGCTTGGGTCGGAAGCAATCCAAGTTGGCAATACTTCAAGGTTGAAGTGCTTGAAAAACTGACTGTTTTGATGAGTATCAAGGCTAACTGTATCTTTATCCAGTAGTTGGCGTTCTATCCAATTTTTGGCATCTGCCAAGTCTTCAATGTGCACTTTTTCTGCCGTGGTCGGCGTTTCCATTAACTGACGTTGGTTGCGTCTGTACTCGACCAAGTGCATGAATGCGACCACTGAACTTTCAGGCGTTCGATAGGTCGGGAATCCCGCTTCCGTAAACAGCTTTCTCGCTGGCCTTGCTGTTAGCTCACCAGACCAATTCGTTAAGATATTAAAGCGCTTGTGGCGAGGATGCTTTTTAATCGCTTCAATAATTCGCTCTGCTGTTTTGGCTGAATGTGCGACCGCAGAGGGGCTGTGCATGATAAGAATGGCATCCGCTTCATCGCCATCGAGCAAGATGTTTATGGTGTCGATATAGCGTTGATCGCCAGCATCGCCAACAATATCGATAGGGTTGTTCTTAGACCAACTCGATGGCAAAACCTTACTGAGTTTATCGAGCGTATCTTCAGATAATTCTGCGAGCTTACCACCGCGGTCAAATAGGGTGTCCACGGCCATAATTGCAGGACCACCACCATTGGTCACAATAGCAAGACGCTCGCCACGCAAGGGCACTGAGTGAGTCAGTGTTTCTACCGCAGCAAACAGTTCATGTAAGTTCTTAACTCGCAACATACCACTACGTCGGATCGCTGAATCATAGATAATGTCTAAGGTATCAGCACCACCGGTATGTGCCATTGCTGCCGCTCGACCTTTGGCGGTTCGTCCGCCTTTCAACACCAGAATACGTCGGTTGCGTGACGCTGCACGCGCCGCAGAGATAAAGCGCCTCGCGTCAGTAATACTATCGACATAAAGCAAAATCGCTTCGGTGTGAGAATCGGTACTCAAATAATCCAAGAGTTCCGAGAATTCAATGTCACTGCCATTGCCTATCGAGATAAACGCTGAGAAGCCAATCTCTTTGTCGTTCGCCCAATCGAGAATCGTGGTACACACTGCAGCAGATTGAGAAACAAAGGCGATTTTACCTGGCAGCGCAGTTACCGGAGAGAAAGAGGCATTTAAATTTAACCAAGGGACAATAATCCCCAAGCTATTGGATCCAAGCACCCGAATGTTGTGTTTTTTAGCAATCGCTAGGCATCGTGCATCATAAGTTTCGCTATTATTGCTTTGTTGCTGCATGTCGGAAGAGAGCACAATGACAGAGGCTATGCCTTTCTCGGCTAGCTCTTCAAAAATGGCTACATTACGGGTCGCATTGGTACATAGAATCGCAAGGTCAGGCACGATAGGCAGCGACAAAATATTCTTGTATGAGAGTACGCCTGCCACCGAGTCATATTTTGGCGTAACAGGCATCACCGCACCTTTAAAATCCCCGTGCAACAAATTGTTCATGACGATATATCCCGCACGCGTTTCTCGTTGAGAAGCACCAACAACAGCGATTGAACGGGGTTTAAGGAGGGGATCAAGATGATTCATAGACATATCCTAGCAATGCACGTAAGTTCATCGTAACTTACTTTTCACTCACGGGTTGATGGCAAATTCACCGAATTAAGATGAATAAGCAGACACTGCATAAAGTTTGTGAAATAGGTCACCCACTAATGGTGTATAATCTCAAAGTTAACTTGATTCTAAACCGTCGTATCGGCATGATTTATAGTAATTATTATTAAGGATATAGAGCTTTCCATGAAAAAATTTGCAATTGTGACTTTGCCACTGCTCTTGGCTGCATGTGTATCTGACGACTACGTTACAAATGTAACTTCAGATAGTTATCAAGAAGAGTACAAAACGGCAAAAGTTGAAGCTCCAGTTGTATCTCAATCTGAGCAGACAGGCGTTGTTGAAGAAAACGTTGTCAACGTGATCAGAACTGAACCTGTTGAGCAGAAAGTCACTCAAACGACTAAAGCTAAGCCCGTTGCAGTAGTGACAGGCCCAACGAAGAAACAACAAGATATGAACCAGCGCTTTGGTTACACGGTTCAAGTTGTTGCTGTTGGCAGCCAGAGTAAAGTCGATTCTTTCGTGAAAATGCTACCTACGACTTCTCAACCAGTTTGGGAAAACTACAAAATGGTTAACGGCACTAAGTGGTTCACAGTACTTTACGGTGATTACGCAACACGCTTAGAAGCTAAAAAGGCAATCTCAACGCTGCCAACCACTTTCCAAAACTTGAAGCCGTTTGTTAAGAGCATTGATGACATCAAGAACTCTGAATACCCAACACTTAACAAGTTGAACTAAGTTTTAATTCAGAAAGAGGGAGCAAATGCTCCTTCTTTTGTTTTAAGACCAGCAGTTTTGTTTAATAGTTAATCGCTCGATCTTTCGAACACAATTTTAACGTTCAAAACACTGTACCTATTTCGACTTTTGTTTATCATTGAAGTCAGTATTCCTAGTTTCAAGGACCGAATTTACCCATGAACACCATTAACATCCTTCTACTTTGCGGCGGTGGATCTTCAGAACATGAAGTATCTTTAGTTTCAGCCAATTACCTTTTTGAACAACTGAATAGCGTTGCAGATTTTAACGTTGTCAGAGTTGAAATTAAAAACGAAGGCTGGTGTCTTGATTCAGGTGAATTGGTTTATCTTGATATCAACAATCAAACCTTACGTGGTGACAACCTAGAGTCTAAAGTCGATTTCATTGTGCCTTGTATTCACGGCTTCCCGGGTGAAACAGGTGACATTCAATCATTGTTTGAAATGGCTAAGATTCCGTACTTAGGTTGTGGTTCTGAAGCGAGCAACAACAGCTTTAACAAAATCACTTCAAAGCTTTGGTACGACGCACTTGGCATCCCAAACACGCCGTATCTGTTTTTATCAGACAACAACGACCAAGCGCATTCGCAAGCGACTCAAGCTTTTGAAAATTGGGGCAAAGTGTTCGTGAAGGCGGCTCGTCAAGGTTCTTCTGTAGGTTGTTACCAAGTTAACCAAGTGGAAGACTTAAGCGAAGCGATCAATAAGGCGTTTACCTTTTCAGATCAAGTACTGGTTGAGAAATCAGTTGTGCCTAGAGAGCTCGAAGTTGCCGCTTATGAAATCGATGGTGAGCTACACATCAGCAAACCGGGCGAGGTGATTGCACCTAATGGCGCATTTTACTCTTACGAAGAGAAATACAGCTCAGACAGCCACTCAATTACCGAAGTTGAAGCAAATAACTTAACAGACGAACAACTAGAGTTAATTGCAGACAGTGCTCGTAAAGTATTCACCCAAATGAAGCTACGTCACTTATCTCGTATCGATTTCTTCTTAACGCAAGACAACGAGATCTACTTGAATGAAGTAAACACCTTCCCAGGTATGACACCAATTTCCATGTTCCCTAAAATGGTTGAACATGATGGCCACAAATTCAGCCAGTTTCTAGAGAACTGTGTGAGAACGAGCATTTCTTAGTTGTTCCAAAATATCTTAGCGAGTCTTACACCACTGGCTAAATAAAAAATAGCGCCTTGAGCTTACTCGCCAAGGCGCTATTTTTTCAAGATTCCGAGTTTTTTTAGAGTCAGATCTTTTTGTTTTAAGAGTCTGCCGTCTATTGCTCACGCCGTTTTTTAACTAGCTGTCTATTAAAAGCTAACTATTCAAAAAGAGGCCATCAGCTTACAGCCAAGGTACCATTGGTTTAATGCCAACATGTAGTCAGCTTATTGCCAAGGCACTAGTGCTTTAAACTTCATCTTCTCACTTTCAGCCGTTCCAGAATAACCCACATATTGCGCAGGCATTGCAGGGCTGAGCCAACGACCAAAATCCTGAATCTCCCTCACCTTAAGACCTTGTTTTGACAACTCTTGTGCGGCACCCACACGAATCGAATTCCCTGAAAAATGGTGGTTTTCTGCGAGTTGAAGTAAGTCGCTTGCACTTCTTAATATCCTATAGATCGACGAATCATCTAAAGGTTGCAGACTAATGTTCTCATGCTTGTCAATAGCACGAAACACGGGTAACTCGTCTTGTGTCCCAGTAAACGCAAACCAACGCTGAAGTGCAGCACTTGCTACTTGCGACAGCCGATACACTGAATCTTTTACTGTAATCTGGTAATCATTTTCAACGCACTCGACATTACCCATTGATAACGCCTTAAGTTCTGATCGTTTTAAAGCACACTCAAACATCACATTATAAATGGCGATATCTCTGATCTCTTTTAAGCTCGATTTCTCATTTGAAAGTAACGTGTTTAACTCAGCGAGGTGTGCAGATGTCATGGCATTGGTTTGCTTAGCGTCGCCGGCCATTTGAGCTTGCAAGTGGAGCAGGGTAAAACGAACTTGTCTGTGCTTGATTGGGTTGGCAAAGCTCAACACAGTATGCAACAAACTAAGCGTTGCAGTGTAACGTTTTAAAGATGCGTATTTTCTATCACTGGATTCAGTCTCAAGAAAACGACGAACAGCAGTAATAGAGGCAGGAAGTGTGTTGATACGGTTTTTTGTGCAGAACGCATGGTAGCGATTCCAATCACTGTAGATACCCAGCAGTGAGTTACGAGAATACTGATATCCTGTTAACTCATCTATAATTTCAATTGTCGCGTGCCTGTTCAATTTTTCAACAAATGAATTAATTGTCACAGAGTCGGTTAAAATAGGGACTTTTTTTCTCAAATTACCGTACCTCAACAGGTGTTTTTACCATATTATGCTTGATATCATTATAAGTATACTTATGATTAATACAGTGAAAACAAAAAGATGATTAATAGATATGGCTAATTCAATTTACCGTAGCGTCCATCTGCAATCGATGGATGCTAACAACACCATTTGGCGTGCTAAGTTAAAAAACAATGTTATTCAGGGCAACCTAGCTGCCGTGAAGAAGAGTATTGATTGGTGGATTGACACGGCGTCTATTATTGACCCTAAAGAGTTCACTGCATTAAATAAGTCGAGAGGAACTGGTGGCCTAACTGAAAACTTCAACGGCTATCAGATCAAGAATGACACCGGTGAGCCTAACGCGTGGTATTGCATGTTTAACGGGCGTCTTATCAAAGGCGGCAAGATTGCAATCCAGCGTCATATAGAAGCTTACTTACTCGCAAAACAAAAAGCAGAGCAACAAAAGAAGTAATTTATGAGCCTAGTATATTCAACAGAAACAGGTCGTATTAAGCCTGAAGAAGAGAAAGTCCAACGTCCTAAAGGCGATGGTATCGTTCGAATCCAAAAAGAAACCAAAGGCCGTAAAGGCAAAGGCGTTTCTATAGTAACAGGCTTAGACCTAGATGACGCACCATTAAAACTAATGGCAGCGGAACTCAAAAAAGTGTGTGGCTGCGGCGGCTCAGTAAAAGATGGCAACATCGAAATTCAAGGCGACGCTCGTGATAAGCTCAAAGCGCATCTTGAAAAGAAAGGCTACAAAGTTAAATTTGCTGGCGGTTAAGCTCTAACTAATCCCAGGGTTAAAATCGAAGATTATTATCACTGGTTATTAGGTATTTTATGGTAAATAACCACTATGGTTAAATACACAGTATAATTCAGAGATTATCGACACCGAATAAAGGCAGGGCATCACACAAAGATACCTGCCTTATAAACACCAAAACTAATTTAACATAACGCACATAATACGCACTGAGCTATGGCATCTTGAGTAGGCATCATCCATAACACCAATCCACCACAAGCCATTGAAACGCCTGACATATTAAGTCCGTTAAACTTTTTTGCGATGTTCTGCCAAGCTACCTGAGCCTTGTGATTTTTGCTGCGGTCAGCGGCTAAGTACACTAAGACTTCTTCCTCTGACAAACCAATCCTTTCAGCAATAAAAAGTGCTTCAGTTTCAGTTAGATAGCGAGCTCCGCTTCTAATTGCGCTTATCTTCTGACGACTTAACGCTAAGTCGTGTGCAATCTGCTTAATACGCTTATGAATAAGAGCTACGTTATTACACCCGACAAATACCCTACACGCGTTAACACAGACAGAGACCACGATGGTGGCACCGTAGGCTCATTACATAAGTCAGAAGATGGAATTGAGTTACAGTGTGACTTTGAACGGACCTATAGTTTACCCTTCTGTGAAATTGAGTTCGTTATATCAACACAAGGTAAAGGGCTCGATCTCTCAACGTTCGATTCGGTCACCATTAATATGGATTACCAAGGCCAAGAAGACCCAAGGTTTCGCTTCTACATTCGTAATTACAACAAGAATTACAGCGTGAAAGGCGATGCTATGTCGAACAAGTTCAATCGCTTAGACTTCTCACTACCAGATAAAAACCACATCGACTTAAACTATTTCAACGTTCCTTTTTGGTGGATTGATCATTACAACCAACCGATTACTAGTAGCGCGGTAGACATTACAAACGCGGTGTCTGTTGAGCTCGGGCTTGGAGCCAGCACGCTAGATGGACACCATTCACTTAAGATCTCGAGTATTGTTTTCCACGGTAAAGTCATCAGCAAAGCTTTGTTAGGCGAACTATTAATTGGATTATGGGTGACGTATGCCATCTATTATGTGGGTTGTGCGTTACATATCGCACAGCGAAGCAAAACGCGTGCAGCAGAGCAACAACGCTATTTAACCCAAGAAATTGAAGAGTTAAAGGTAAAAGCAACAACCGATCCGTTGACCGGATGTAGAAACCGAACCGAAGCGTTAGATACCTTCTATGATTTCGAATGGTTGGCGCAACAAGGAAAAACGATTCACATCGCGTTGTTTGATTTAGACCATTTTAAGCAGATCAATGATCAACATGGCCATGAAGTGGGCGACAAAGTACTTATTCAGTTTGTCGTAATGGCGAACGAGAGCCTTGGTGAGCAGTACTTGCTTTATCGCTGGGGTGGTGAGGAGTTTTTACTCGTTTGTCTGGAACAAACTGCGCTACAGTGTAACGAAATCTATCGATGATTTTTACCTAGCAATGGACCAAAGACCTTGGCCTAAAGCGCTTAAAGTAACGACTTCGACCGGAGTAACGCAGCTTAAGGAGCATGAATCGATACGTACTGCCATCAAACGTGCAGACAAAGCGCTCTACCAAGCGAAAGACAACGGACGAAACCAAGTCGTTACGTTTAATTAAGGCTTGCTAGACTGGACCGCAGCTACACATTCAACTCTCGGCCACTACTCAATCAACTATCTGCTAATACACAATCAACACGCCATTAATACCCTGTCGACATCGACTCTCCACCTAAGCACCCGTTAAATTTTTAACCGCTGACTAAACAAGCTCATAAGCTTTGGTGTCTCATCAGCATTTTCATCGATTCGCACACCTCAAAGCCCAATCTCACCATCTGTAATAACGCCATCAATATCATTCTCAGGTTGATACGTATCGTTCCTGAATCGCTCTATAAACAGCTCTCCTGTACGCCTCTAGCTTCCTAAGCACTTGCTTTAAAGTGCACATATTTTTGGCTAGTAAAGCGCGCTCGAACCAGTGGTAAGTCACTCGCGGTATCGGTTTTGAACATTACCGTCGCTACTTATCTCGCACTGTTCTTAGATGAAATCCTCATTTGTCTGCTTCTGAACATTCATACACTCGTATCCACTAAAAATAGAAGTCACAACGTCACTAGCCTTAAAAAACGCCATATATTTAACCACTTAGATGTAGCGACACAAATACTGACACCTAAAATAGCGATTGTTTTACTTTCAGATCTTGCTGTAATTTAATTACAACCCAAAGCCAAGGAAAACCTGAAAAGTGGATTACTCCGAGGTAACCTACTGAATAAAAGACATTTAATGGTTTCTGGTAGATCGGGATTTAGGGTAACTAAAGAGTTGGGATGTACGAGATAATATACTAGAGGGTAGTATATTTAGTTATAGTGCACTAAGGTGTTAAAAAAGAAGGGCTGATGCCCTACTCTTCTTTATTACTCATTTCTTCACGAATTTGCTCAGCAACGATTTTGATAGCTTGTGCTGTGCTGATGCCCTGAGTCATCATTTCTTGAATTCGTTCAACAGCTTTCTGTTGTTCTTCGTGAGAAAGGGTTGGTAAGTCGTTTAGCATGCTCTGCTCCTTTATTTAGGAGCAGAACTATATAAGGACTGTTAGTAACTAGCAAGGAAATTGATTGAAGCACCCATTGCATTTTTGTTTGTGTAGTTCGCACTTAGATCTAGCTGAAACAAGTTGAGTGGCGAAATACCAACACCGGCTGTGACTGTCCCTTCCGAATCAGAGTAAGCCAGGTTTTTGTAGTACCCTCCCCTTAGCTTAAGCTGACGTAATAGGTCGACTTCAGTACCAACACGAATCATCTGTTCGTTGTCATCAAATGAAGTAAATTTCTCAGTCTCGTTTAGGTCGTAATCAACACTGAAAGAAAAGTAATCCGATACAATGCCGGCACCAACTGTGTATACCGGTTCAAGCTTGTAATTATATTTACCGCCAACAAGGTTACTTTGAGAGCCGCTTGTTAATAACTGAGTTGTGTCTTTCGTCTCAATGTCTCTTGAGATCAAATTAGTCGCAGCTACACCCACTCGGAATGGCCCAAAGAACCAGAGTGCACCAGCATCCATGTTGAACGCAGTTTCACCATTGCTGTTTTCTCGTACGTCAGACAGGTCGTAATCTTTCACCGACGCCACATAATTGTATGTGTAAATTCGCTGAATCTTAGGTGTGATACCAAATGAGATATGTTGGCCCATAAAGGTTTGGTATTTTGCTAAAGAAAGGCCGACTTCTGCGACACCGATTGAAACCGCTTCAACAGTAGACAGTTCCACTTTATCGGGATCTGTCGCTGTAGAGTTGTTATAAACATTTGGCGTAGCAAATGATTCTGTGTAGGCTTTCGCGAAAAAGTTTGCCGCAACAAACTGATTAGGAAGAGCGAATGCGACAACACCACCCAGTTCAACATTGGCTTGGTTGCCATCAAGTTTTTTTAGAGCAGCATCTATATCGCCAGGAGTTGATGCGTCAATAACATCATCAACGTTCGACTTCATATCGTTAGGGTCGTTATAGCTACCACCAAAACTTGGCGTGATCATTCCCATGTCATCGTTACGACGATAAATGGCAACAAGTGCTGGGTTATAGAATGGAGCGGTTAGGAAGTTTGCTGAAACAACACCAACACCACCCATCGCATCACCACGCGCTTCAATGGCGTAGTTTGCTGCTGAAAGAGGAAGACTGGCGAATGCAATTGATGCTGCGAGTAGTTTAGTTGTATTTTTCATGCCGTTTATCTTTGTTAGATCCCTTACATAGTTAACGGCACAATTTTAAATTACTTTAACTCTTCTTCGCTAGAAATATCATAAGTTTTACTGATAGTTTGTGCTTGTTCTATCGCTATGTCACCTTGCCAACGTGAATGCACCATTGAAACCGCCAAAACGTAGCGATCATTTGGAAGTTCTTCGCTAGTTAAGTTCATTGGATAATCCGATTCATAGCTCTTGCCCCACACCTGCTCGTAGTGTTCATCGACGTAATCGTACAAACCAATTTCGAGCTTAGGAAGCGGACAATAAGGGTTCAGCAGTTCTTTTTTATCGATGCGCCACGTATCTTTTGATGCCCAACGAACTTGCTGACGCAAGGCAACGTCTCCAAGAATAATCCAAGTGCTCCATGAATTACCACCGTCTCCTTTCACACTCAAACGATACAAGCCTGACTCAAGTTGAGATGCTAAGTTGTAACGCTTGCGGTATAGGCTCGCCGATGCGTTGTTTACCACGTCACTGTCTTTGGTTAGCTCACTGTCCGATGAAACAATCTTATCGACCCATTTCTCAAAGGTAATATCTTGAATGTTTTTTTCTGATTCAACATCAATCGATACGCGAAAAGTATCTCGGCCAGGGCTTTGGATAATATGTCTTTTAACGACGACTGAACTTATCCAATCTGGGAGTGTTTTTTTGGTGAGGGTTTTACCGCAATCTTTGTTCAAAGCTTGATCAAACAATTCATTGAGGTGATCTTCTCGTGATTGAGAAGAGTTGATTTGCCAAACTTCCACTAATGAATCAAACATCTGAGGTAAGTCATTATCCAACAGATGTTTATGAACTTGAGTTAGAGTATCGCTACTCTTAAACCAATCTGCAGCTTGCGCGGTATTTACCACGCAAGACACCATTAAAAGTGGAAGTAAGGCTTTTTTCATTACGCTTTCATCTTGTAACCAACGCCACGTAGCGTTTCGATTTCTAGACCCGGCAATTTCTGTCTTAGTTGCAGAACGTGCGTGTCTACCGTGCGTGTTGTTGGGAAATGGTTGTAACCCCATACATGGTCAAGCAGCTCATCACGCGTGAAAACACGGCCAAGATTGCTTGCCAAAAATAGCAGTAGGTCGAACTCCGTGCGCGTTAACGTGACTTCCAGTTCATTGAAAAACACTTCACGTGTCGCTTTGTCGATAACTAGGTTTTGAGCCATCACTTTTGATGCGTCTTGATCTTCAGCATCAGGCAGACGTAACTGCGCGCGAATTCGAGCAAACAATTCAGCTTCTGCGAAAGGCTTAGTTAGGTAGTCATTTGCACCTGAATCTAGGCCTGCTACTTTGTCTTTTACTGTTACGAGTGCTGTCAGCAAAATAACTGGGATATCTTTCTTTTTCTTCCAACCTGGAAGTGAATCTACTGAGTCACCATCAGGAAGTTGACGGTCTAGAATCACTAGGTCCGCTTTATCCCAATAGCCTTCAACTTCAGAGATCAGTTCTGCATGCAAACATTCATATCCAGCTTGCTCAAGGCTAACTAATAAACCGTCAGCTAAATTTTTATCATCTTCAACGAGAAGCAATGTCTGTTTCACAAGGTATCTCCAAAATAAATGTTGTCGGGGGGCCGATAAGCGTCATGTGACCGCCCATTTTTCCGACCATAGATTCAACTATCGTCAGACCTAAACCTAGTCCACTCTTACTTACGAATGGCTTTCTTAGTTGTCCCCAATCTTTACGGGATAAGTCTCCATTATCTATAACTTTGAATGTCAGCTTCTTGTCAGAAGTATTCAGTTCTAGTATCACTGGAGCCACACCATACTTCACGGCGTTTCTGATTAGGTTGTCGATGCACGTTCCTAACCAATATACGTTCAATTTTGCAGCAATATCTTTGTCTACACGTAATTCAATTCCGGGGGCAAAATCTTCTTCAACTTTGTACTGCAACCATTCTTCTACGCTTGGCACCCATTCTGTCGCTAATGGTTGATTGTCTGACTGCAAATAATCTTTACTTGCTTCTGCCAACTGTCTTAAACGACGAGTGTCTTCACACAATCGACGAAACTCATCATATACCGATTCAGGTAAGTGTTCGAATTCACGTCTAAAACCTTCAACCGTCAGTGACAAACTCGCAATTGGCGTTCTTAATTCATGCGTTAAGATTTGAAGAACCAACATGCGGCTTTTCATCTCTTGCTTCTTGCTGTTCCAACGGTAAATGGCCCAACCTAAGACAAGCATGATGTTGGCAATAACCAAGATAAACATCGCGATTTGCAGAAGTTCGGAATGGTCTTCTATTTCCCAACATACATTACCGCGCTGAACAAAACAGCTGTTGCCTTCTGAAGATAAACTGAACGATAACCCAGAAAGTGTTGCGTTTTCATTCCAGTCTGCTTCTTTGTACAGGTAATATCTATCGCCGCGTTTAACCCACATTTCGTCAAGCTCGACAAACATGCTCGCACCGGCTAATAGTGCCGTGATGGCCTCACTGTCCATATTTTGTAAGCGAGATAGCAGTTCATCATGCTCAGTGTTTGGGCGCTCTTGAATATGCATAAAGCGTTTCAAAGAGTCGAATTTGTCAGGATACTTCTCTACGTATCGCGCCGCATAAGAACCACCACCAGGGTGAATCAGGCCACTACGGCTAAACCAACGATCCGAAAGCTTGGTTCCTTTACACATTGCACGAGTAAAGACCAAAGGTTCCGTGATTAACGGGCTTAGCGGTAATTTTCCGCTGCACGTTTTTGATAATTGGTATAAGCGCTGAATGTCTTTTAATGGGTACTCTGCTGTTTGTGGCAGCATAGAAGACGGCATGATCAAACGTGTTGGATAATCAGCCTGTAATAATCGAATATCATAAGATTCGATTGCGGTTTCATGATCAAAGAGTTTGGTGAAATTATCGATACGCTCAGGTAAAGAGTCAGCAAGTGCGTTTGCAGACACAGATAACGTAGCGATAAGAAGAGTAAATGTTCTTTTGATGATCACAAACCAACGCAAATTCATATAGATCAAACAAATATATACCATTCGTTATCAAAGATAAATTTTTAACCGCATGAAAACAGTGGGAATGGTGCGTTATAGCGATAAATTTCATCAGATTAGGATTGTGTTGCACAAGTGTAATCACTACCCGATTGATGAATCCAGCTTTACTTCGATTGGGTTTTGCTTTGGTTTCCCTCGTCCCGATCGCATAGGTTCGGATTAAGACTAAGTTCTTAAGATCAAAAAAAGGAGCTCAAATGAGCTCCTAGTCTAGTTGTTACTTAATGCTTAGTTAGGCGCTTAGCTTAATGCTTACAAAACACTTAGAAAGAGCTTAGAAAGTTCTTTCTATAGATGTTCTAAAATACCTAGACAGCTCTGTTTAGCATCACCAAACAACATCTGTGTATTCTCTTTAAAGAACAGTGGGTTTTGCACACCGGCGTAACCTGTGTTCATTGAACGTTTGAACACGATAACATTTTGAGCATTCCAGACTTCCAATACAGGCATACCTGCAATTGGGCTGTTTGGATCTTCTAATGCTGCAGGGTTCACGGTGTCGTTTGCACCAATAACCAATACAGTATCTGTCTCATTAAAGTCATCGTTAAGTTCGTCCATTTCAAGAACGATGTCGTATGGTACTTTTGCTTCAGCAAGAAGCACGTTCATGTGACCCGGTAATCGACCCGCAACTGGGTGGATACCAAAACGAACGTTGATACCTTGCGCTCTTAGTTTTTCAGTGATTTCATGCACTGGGTACTGAGCTTGAGCTACTGCCATGCCGTACCCTGGAGTGATGATCACTGACTTAGAGTTTTTAAGCAGATCCGCAACATCTTCAGCAGATGTTTCACGGTGTTCACCCTGTTCTTCATCACTGTCAGAAACAACCACTTCTTGGCCAAAACCACCAGCGATAACGCTAATGAACGATCGGTTCATCGCTTTACACATGATGTACGACAGAATTGCACCTGACGAACCAACCAACGCACCCGTTACGATCAAAAGGTCGTTCGCAAGCATGAAGCCTGCTGCTGCTGCTGCCCAACCTGAGTAAGAGTTCAGCATTGAAACAACCACTGGCATATCTGCACCGCCAATCGATGCCACTAGGTGGTAACCGAATGCGAATGCGATAAGTGTCATTACCATTAGCGCAAACATGCTGCCATCAGCTTTAACAAACATGATCATTAACAGTGTAGAAGCAACGATAGCCGCTAAATTCCACTTGTGCTTATGAGGAATGTTCAATGCAGACGATGAAATAACACCACGTAGCTTAGCAAATGCAACAATGGAACCGGTAAATGTAACCGCACCAATGAACACGCCAAGGAACACTTCTACCAAGTGGATAACGTGCTCTGCATGTGTTGCTGCTACTGGAGCATCAATGTAACTGTTGTAACCAACAAGTACCGCAGCCATACCTACGAAGCTGTGCAGAATAGCCACCAGCTCAGGCATTTCTGTCATTTCAACTTTCTTAGCAAAGTGAATACCAATACCACCACCAATCACCATTGCAATGATGATCCACACAATACCTGCTGAGTGAGGGCCAAAGATCGTCGCGATCAATGCGATTGCCATACCTGTAATACCGTAGTAGTTACCTGCACGTGCAGATTCCTGTTTCGATAATCCAGCCAAGCTCATGATAAAGAATACAGCAGCAACAATATAAGCTGCTTGTACTAATCCTTCAGACATCTGTTACTCCTTAGTCTTTACGGAACATTTCAAGCATACGTTTGGTCACGGTAAAGCCACCAAAGATATTGATACTTGCAATTAATACGGCAATAAATGATAAGAACGTGACAACACCACTTCCTTGTCCTATTTGTAACAGAGCACCTACTACAATGATCCCTGAAATCGCGTTAGTCACAGACATCAAAGGAGTATGTAGAGAATGGCTTACATTCCAAACGACGTAATAACCCACCACACAAGCGAGAATAAAAACGGTAAAGTGAGATAAGAACGCAGCAGGAGCGACCGAAGCTATCCAAGCAAAAGCACCGACGGCAACTGCCATACCAGCCACTTTCTTAATAGGAGAGACAGGTTCTTGAACTTTTGGTTCAGGTTTAGCCGCTTTAGGCTTAGCCTGTTGTTGTGGTTGAGCAGAAACTTGAATTGGTGGAGCTGGCCAAGTGACCTCACCTTCTTTAACCACTGTCACGCCACGCAATACAACATCTTCAAAGTCGATATTGATGTTGCCGTCTTTCTCTTTGCAGAGAAGTTTGAGTAGGTTAACCAAGTTAGTTGCGTACAGCTGAGATGATTGAGTCGGCAGTCGACCAACCATATCCGTGTAGCCCACAACTTTTACACCATTCGCAGTGGTGATCACTTGATCCGCAACCGTGTATTCACAGTTACCACCATTCGCAGCAGCAAGATCCACAATAACGCTACCTGCACTCATGCTGTCTACCATTTCTTTGGTAATCAGCTTAGGTGCCGGACGACCTGGAATCAGTGCCGTCGTAATGATGATGTCGACATCTTTCGCTTGAGCCGCGTAAAGTTCTTCAGCTTTCTTGTTGAATGCTTCCGACATTTCTTTTGCGTAGCCGTCACCAGCGCTTGTATCTTCCTTGAAATCAACTTCCAAGAATTCAGCGCCCATAGACTCGACTTGTTCTTTTACTTCAGGACGAACATCGAATGAACGAACGATCGCACCCAAACTACCCGCAGCACCAATCGCCGCTAGGCCAGCAACACCCGCACCAGCAACCAATACTTTCGCTGGTGGAACTTTACCTGCCGCCGTAATTTGACCCGTAAAGAATCGACCGAACTCGTGCGCCGCTTCAACAACAGCACGATAACCCGCGATGTTTGCCATAGAACTCAACGCATCTAGCGCCTGCGCTCTCGAAATACGTGGCACAGAATCCATCGCCATCACGTTGATGTTACGAGTGGACAGTTGTTCCATTAATTCTGGGTTTTGAGCAGGCCAAATAAAGCTGACCAATGTCGCGCCATCTTTAAGTAATTCGATTTCATTTTTAGACTCGTCAACGATTGGAGCGTTAACTTTAAAGATAATATCGGATTTCCAAGCTTCATCGGCAGTAACAATTTTTGCTCCAGCTTGTTCATAAGCTGCATCTTCAAAACTTGCTAACGCACCGGCTTGTGATTCAACACAAACTTCAAACCCTAATTTTAGAAGCTGTTCTACCGATTTCGGCGAAGCAGCAACTCGCGTTTCTCCCGCGAGTGTTTCTCTTGGTACACCAATTTGCATAGCGATTCCTTGACTATTGGCACAATGACTTATTCGTTTGTATCTAACGACAACTAATACTTCAAGCGTTTTGTTCAAAGAACAGGAAAAGTTATTACTTATAACGATTTAGTTGAGTTTTCGGCGCTACATTTCGATAAATGTTGGCCTTCTCGAAGAAAGAGGTCGAACCACTTTCTAATAATCCTTTAATAACAACCTACTAGCTGTTCTTTGTCCCTAAAACTAAAAAGAGCTTTCAGCATATACACTGAAAGCTCTCGAAATGATGACCAACATCAATTCTAACCCCAATTGGTTAGCTAAATATATTGTCACCCATTTGGTCGATGAACATCTGCGATTTTTTTAGCATCAATTCATCGGCATCTTGTTTGTTTGAAACAACATCTGAACGAATAAAACGATGAGTTTTGATTTCACCGTCGAATTCTTTCTCGATTCGCCCAGCAACACGGTATTGACCAGATTCTGCAATGGCATCTTGGTAAATATTGAAGCCTTTATATTCGACTGGCTCAATCTCTACTTTTTGTTCGGTTTTTTCTTTGCCACCAAATAATCTAGAAAAGAATCCCACTTTTTTTACTCCTTAAATGACCGTATTAACCTTAAACTATCATGACTGTTTACGGTTCAACAATGGCTTTTCATACCATTGCAATTCTACGTCATCATCAAAATTGTGTTGACTAAATATAACGGGCACATTGTCGTCACGTTCAAGTCTTCTATCGTCTATGATCATACTTTCAGCATTCTTGACTGCGATCTCACTATTTCGTTTATAGAGTACCAATTTGTCTTCTGGCAATGCCGAAAGAAAATCGATATCGAAGCGAATGTAGATGGGCTTAAGCTGACCCAAAGCCAAACACGCGAGATCAGCCAACTGTTCATTGGTATAGCTAGACACGTATTCCTCGGTAGCCAAAACGTGACCAACCAGAGTTTCCATATAGTTATGTACATCAACACTAATTTGCATACCACACCTCCATTTGTAGCGGTTTTTCATAATAGCCGTCGTTTCTGAGCTGACTTCAAGTAATGCAGTACCTAACGGCTACAAAGCAATAAAATTGAGTTATAGAACTTTTTATTGATTTATAGAGTTTTCCATTGAGTTAAAAAGCGTTCTATTGGGTTATAAAGCGCTCTAAAACGCTGAGTGAACTGACTCAATACACCGTAGCAAGCTTACTCTAATGTCATTACAGACTTTACGCCAATCTATTGTAAGTAAACATGTCAACTTTGAGAAAGAACAATTAAGTCAGAATGAACAACTAACTAAATAACTAAGCAACTAAGCAACTAAGCAACTAAGCATGAGCAGAGTGGCTGAGTAAGAGCGAACCAACTAGGTTTTGTTAAGTATTTATAACGACTAATTAGGTTCTCATATATACTGTGTAGTTCGTTCCATGGTTAATAGCAACTCAAATACATATAAAAATTGTTGCATTATTAGCGACCTATGACTATGTTTTCGCACTGATTTTAGCGAAAAAGCTTGGCAATCGCTTGTTTAACCGTATCCTACGTATAAAATTAAATTATAAGATCATCAGTATAATTAGGCTCACCACGTAAATGGCATCTTCTTTTGTAACGTCGAGCATGTTTCGATTTTGCTTTCCTCTATTTTTATTAGCAATTTTACTCGCTGGTATGAACAACGTCATTCTCGTGACGGATTCAAACTTAGGGTTTGCTAGCAACCTCCCATATATCTTATTGAGCGTTGCCGTTTTGCTATGCCATACATTCCGACAAGGCCGCATGGCCATGGTTTCATTAACCATGCTCGTGGCTTACTTGATCATCCAAATTCGTTTGCAAACGCCTCTGAATACCGGCACCACCCTATTAGAGCTGTCGTTGCTTGCGGCATTAGTACCGGTCACTTGCTTATTGGTGTACGCATTCCCGGATAATGGCGTAAATTCAAAGTCGATGTTCCTATATGCCATCGTTCTCATTCTGTTCATGGTTTGGGCACAATTGATCGTTTCTCATTTCCATGCCGGCGGTTTTGAATCATGGAGTGAAGGCCTACTGTTTGTTGTCAGAGACTTCTCCAAACTGCCTTTTGTTTTAGTGTTGTATAGTCTTTGCTTGCTTGGCCTTACTGCCATTCTAGTGTTGGTGTATAACCGCTCTATCGATGTTGTGGTTTACAGCGCTATATTACTTTCTTCTTGTACGTTCATCTTCTTTGACGTTCAGTACATCTCTAGCACCATGTTCTCTTTGTCAGGCACGTTAATTATCGTCTATGTGATGTCTGCTAGCCACGATATGGCTTTTAATGACCAACTGACTAACATCCCAGGTCGACACGCCTTAGAAGTCGATATGAAACATTTAGGGCGTAAATATTCAATGGCAATGGTCGATATCGATCACTTCAAGACATTTAACGATACCTATGGCCATGATATTGGCGACGATGTGTTGAAGTTAGTGGCGCGTATTCTCAGAGAAACTACCGGCGGCGCAAAAGCTTATCGATATGGTGGAGAAGAGTTCACGATCATTTTTAAAGGCAAATACACAGAACAGGTAAAAGAGCACCTTCAGGTACTGATATCCGAGATCCAAAACTACGACATGACGATCCGTAACAGCCACGAGCGTCCTGATGATCATGACGTGGGTATTAAAAAGCGTGGTCAAAACGGCAAACCATCCGAAGTGGTGAATGTTACCGTGAGTATTGGACTGTCTGACAGTACAACTACCAAGCATCCAGAAGAAGTATTGAAGCTTGCTGACAAGGCACTCTATAAAGCGAAAGAAACTGGCCGAAACAAGCTGTGTGTTGCTAGTTAAAGAGCGTATCAAGAGTTAAAGGCATTTGCAGTTAAAGCATTGATAGCTCTAAAGATATTGATGATTACAAGTTTTCGCAGCTAGAGGCGTTAATAAGTAAAAGGCGTTAATAGCTTTCAGTACCAACAGTTTCAATAACGGTGCGCCCCAGAAGCTTTACGCTTCAATAACGGTAGCTATACGATTCAATAGACATCCGTCGACAAGTACTAACAGTAATCATTGATTAGGCTAGACAAAAGGGAGCTTAATCTTGGTTAAAGAAAATAACCAAACTCCCGCCTTTCAAACTGCTTCCGTAATTGATCGTAAAGCCTATTCCTACATTATCGACCCAGTCATTAAACAGATTTGGATTGAGTAACCACCCCACACAACCCTCGTAATATGAAGACGTCCCCATAGACGCAACAGTGTCACCACCAATATCAATCCTTTTAATACTTGAGTACATCGAAGTAATGTTTTTATCCCAGCTTATTAAGTCATAGAAGAGTTTGGCTTCATTAGCGACATACCAGCCTTCAGGGTGCCCGATATTGCCATCATTTGCCTCTCCCCAACCCAGACCGTTGAAGTAATGCCAACTCGTACTTAACTTGTATTTCCCCCAATCACTCTTATCTTCAAAGGTCAGTTTAATCTTCGGCTCAATGATGTATGCCCACGCATCGGTATTCAGATAAATACCATCCAATTGGCCCTTAATTGGCTCAAGCAGCGAAGAACGGTATTCAAAGTCGTTTCGATAATACGAAATGTGATTACCTACCGCAGAGCTGAAGCTCCAATACTCATTTAACTGAGAAATATTGGCAAATTCCACATAGCCAGAAACCACGGATTCTTTTTGAAAATCACTTTTCGTCGTTGACGCGTACGAGACATCTTTCTCAATACGAAGCGCTGACAAGCGCAATGTTATCTCTTGGTGGTTATCTTCGATGTATTCAGGCAGTTCAAACGTATAAGGGATACTTATTGATGTAATATCTTTTCTGCGACTGACAGATTCGTTAGAACCAATATCTTCATTGTCTAAACGAAAAACTTTATTCGGATCAAAGTTATTAATACCAAACGTAAATACATCAGTATCATTAAGCAATACGCTCGCGGCGAAAGTTTGTTCGAGCTCTTTTCTGAAAAGATCAGACAGCGTATTAGCATTAACAATCGCAGGGAAAAGGACGCAAAGTATCGGCAGTACGATTACCCTGTTCGTATTAGAAATGAAGAATGAGGTGGAGTGTGGCATTTTTTCTATCACTAAATCGCTTCCTAGCTCATTGCTATTAGACGCATGGATTTAAATATCTAAAAGAGCTCGCCAACTAACGAGCAAGCTCCAAAATGTTGCGTTGTATGAAAGTATTTCTACCACTTTGCTTGGCTTGGTAAAGCGCTTGGTCGACCTTTTCGTAAATCGTGGGGATAGATTCTCCACCATCAGGCACAAATGAGAGCACGCCCTGTGACACTGTCACCCTATCAGATACGGTTGAATGCTCATGAGCATAGTTCATTTCATGCAACGTTTCTTTTATACGTGTCGCCTGCAACATAGCAACATCGCTGTCCGTGTCACTTAAAATAAGAACAAACTCTTCGCCGCCATAGCGACCGACATATTCTCCCGCACGAACAAACAGCTGCTTCAAGGTATTGGCAAGCCCTTGCAAGCACTTATCCCCTTGAATATGACCATAATTATCGTTGTAAGGCTTAAAGAAGTCTACATCTAGAAGTATAATAGTCATGGGTATATTACGTCTTCCATGCCACGCAATGCTCTCTTCGAGCTTGGTGTCCATATATCGACGGTTATACAATTTAGTCAGACCATCTTCATTCGCTTGTTGTTGTAAGAGGATATTCAGTTCTTCGAGTTTGGCGGTGCTCTGTTTTAACTCTCGTCTCATGTGCGCGATACGCTGCATCGCAATCAACTTAGAGTTCAAAACAACTTTGTTTACTGGTTTGATTAGGTAATCATCACCACCAGCATCAATCGCTTTCGCGATCATCTCTGGCTCTTCGTGACCACTCAAAAAGATAATGGGAACCCACTCTGGGAATTGGCCACGAACCTCATTAGCCACTTCAAATCCATCCATGTCTGGCATACTAATATCAAGTAACACGAGTTCAGGATCAAAATCAGAATAAACATTCAGGGCTTCTTTTCCGCTACCGACAGCTTCTACAACATGACCCAATTGCTTGAGTCGAATAGCGAGTTGCATTCTATCTAGTTGAACGTCATCAACCAGCAATATGCGCATCGAAGATCCCTTTTCTATCATCACATCACCTTTATCTAGTGTTGAATATTCAAAGTAGCTCAAATTTGGGCTTAAATCATGCCCTAATCTCTATATTATATTGACTTTTTTACAGATCTTTTTAGCATTGTTTCTTTTTAAAGAGAAATACTATGTCAGACGCTACAAACAACGAAGTACAAGAAATCGATTTAACCACTATCTCACCAGAGCTTCGCCAAGTTATCGAATTTGATGAAGTGCCTAAAGAGATGCACAACATGGTTACTTCTATTCATGAGGTGTCTGAAGAAGCTGTGCGTGAAACTTGGAGCAGCCTTCCAGCAAGCGCACAAAATGTTTTGGACAACTTTGAGCAATTCCACGCTCTAATCTCTGTTAGCCAAGCTTTCGCTGGTGTAAACATGATGGAAGAGTTCCCTACTCTTAAACTTCCAGAAGGTATGTCTGATGAAGAAAAAGAAGAGTACAGAGCTCAACTGCTTGACCAAATTTTACATAACTGTGTAAAAGATATGGCTAAGCAAATCAAGAAAGCGCGCCGTGATGCTATCTTGAAGCGTGATTTTAAAGAAGTTTTCATCCGATAAGCCATTCATATCACCTAAGTTTAGGTTGAGTGCTTAACGAAAACTTAATGATTAAGCCGTATGTTGCTTCAAACATGCGGCTTTTTTGTGCCTGTTACTTTTTTGTTCGTTCTTTATCTGTTCTTTGAACGTAGCGTCTGTGTGTTGTTGTCATTTTACAAGTAAGCAATATGCCTTAACACTCATACAGTGTGGCTCAAAACTGGCAGTTATACCGTATAAAAGTGACGCATGTATCCATTCATGGAATCAAGATCGAGTTTTACAAACTTCAAGATAAAAACGAAAACACCGTGAGACCCCAGTCCGACAGTCCGAAACTTAATTGGTCACCATAAGCACTAAATATCTTGCCGCATGAACTTAATAACTTAACTCGCAGATTTAACAGCCTACCGCACAAACTAGTGCGTGACCGCGATGTCTCTTTGGGCGACGCTTACACCTTTAATTTGCGCATAAACACGTTGACCGATTTCTAGGTTTAGCTCATCCAATGCCCACAAGGTTATGGTGGCCCACAAGTAACAACCAGGCTCTAGTTCCAGCTCTACTGCAACACTTTGCTTGTTTGAGCCTTGCTGGTGCGTCTCTACGCTTTTAATGGTGACAGGAAGGATATTACGTATCGAAGTCCCTTTCGGCTGTTCTAGCGTGATAGAGACATCATTTGCCCTCACTTGCAGCCTTACCGTTGCACCAAGCTCACTCGACACTTTCTGAACCCAAAGCGATGTCGATTTACCCAGTGTTAGACGTGACAACGCATAGTCATCATTATGTTCCGCTAATGTTGCTTCAAACAACGAGCTCTGTTCTGAGAAAGATTGCCACGGTTGCATAGCTCTTGAAGCCCACACTTCTTCTGTCACACCCGATGAGATAACTTTACCTTGGTCGATGATCACAAGGTGATTCGCCAAGCGCAAAATTTCATTGAGGCTATGAGTGACATAAATGATCGGTATTTGAACCGTTTCGGATAAGTTTTCCAAAAATGGCATGACTTCACGCTTACGAGGTAAGTCCAGAGACGCTAAAGGCTCATCCATCAACAAAATGCTTGGCTTTGATAACAATGCGCGGCCAATCGCCACCCGTTGCTTCTCACCGCCAGACAAACGAGCTGGATAGCGATCAAGCAGTGAACCCAAAGACAACAGCGAAACTATTTGTTCAAAGTGCGCGCTATCGCCCCCTTTCATGCCGTACTTAAGGTTCGCCGCGACTTTCATGTGCGGGAACAATCGCGACTCTTGGAACACATAACCGACGTTGCGTTTGTGAGTTGGCAAGTTAATACCATTGCTACTATCAAACAGAGTGGTTCCAGAAACGCTGATCACGCCTTTGTCTGGCTGTTTAAGTCCACTAATCGCATTGATAAGGGACGTTTTCCCCGCACCAGAACGACCAAAAATTGCCGTAATTCCGGTACTTGGTAACTCTAAATCGATATCGAAAAAGGTTTCTCCAAGCTGCTGTTGGTATTGGAGGATCAAAGCACTCATGCATTTCCTCCCAAGCGTCTTGCTGACTTTTTATTTAGCCACTCAGAAAGCATTAATGAACCAAGCGCTATCACTATTGAAATGACACACAAACGCGCCGCTTCCATTTCAGCTCCAGGGGTTTCAATAAAGGTATACATGGCCAAAGGAATGGTTTGAGTTTCACCGGGAATATTCGAAACGAAGCTGATGGTCGCACCAAACTCACCTAGGCTTCTTGCGAATGAAAGCATAGTGCCGGTAATGATCCCTGGGATCATCAAAGGTAAAGTGATGGTGAAGAAGACTCGAATCGGCGAGGCGCCCAATGTAGCAGCGGCCTCTTCAAGTTTACTGTCTACAGTTTCTAGACTCAGGCGAATAGAACGAACCATTAACGGCAACGCCACAACGACACACGCGAGTGCTGCGCCCTTCCAGCTAAAGCTGAATACAATACCCAATACGTCATTAAGCCATGATCCAATAATGCCTTGCCTACCCATCATCACTAACAGCAAATAGCCAATGACCACAGGTGGAAGTACCAAAGGCAAATGGACTATGCTTTCTACAATGCTTTTGCCTACAAATTGTTTCTTAGCAAGCAACCATGCTAAGCCGATGCCGATAGGAATAAGCCACAAGATGGCAAACCCAGCGACTTTCAAGCTCAGCATTAAGGCTTGGTATTCGTATTCCGATAAATACATCATTTAACGCACTTCAAATCCAAAACTGTTCAAGGTGTCCTTCGCTTTTTCGCTATTTAGGAAAGTATAAAACTCTTCTGCGACGACTTTATCGCTCAATTTCGCTACAGGGTAACGTATTGGCGTATGTAAATTTGATGGGAACGTCGACACTAGGTTCACTTCTTTAGAAAGCAAGGCATCTGTTTTGTAAACAATGCCAAGCTTAGCTTCACTACGCTCTACCAAAGCCAATGCCATACGAACATTGTTACTGGGCGCCAATCGAATCTTCACATCGTCCCATACACCTAGCGTTTCAAGCGCTTCTTTTGCATAGATACCCGCAGGAACCGACATGGTGTTGCCAACCGCAAGTCTTTCATTCGTTAGTAGTTTGGCCCATTGGTCACCCTTTGAGAGATCCAAAGATATTGACGTCTCTTTCGGTGAAATCAGCACAAGGTCGTTTTCACACAGGTTTGTGACATTGTCACTAGAAACCAATTTGCGGTCGACTAAATGCGTCATCCATTTTTCATTTGCCGAGATAAAGATGTCTGCTGGTGCCCCTCTTTCGATTTGGCGCACCAGAGAAGACGTGCTCGCGTACACAGGAATCACATCGACAGAATGGTTTTTCTCAAACTCTTCAACCAACAGGTTAACCGCATTGGTCATTGACGATGCAGCATAAACTCGTAGCTTTTCGGCAGCCAAAAGATGACTAGAACTCAATGCCGACGTTAAGGCGATGGTTAAAAGGATGACTCGCTTTTTCATTGTGATCACTTATCTATTATTCGTTTTTATTTATGACCTAGAACGCTAAGTTCAGGCCAAAGCAGGTCAAGATTTAAATGCTCTTCGATAGCATCAGCGATTCGATTTATACCCAACTCTTTAAGTTGTTCATGGTCAATCGCTGTCACATCGTTGGCTCCTGCCCACTCGCAAATAAGCGATAACGCATCGCTGTTATCGAACACGCCATGCAGGTAAGTACCAAAAATCGAGTTATCTTGATTTACTGCGCCATCAAGGCTGCCTGATTCTAACTGAACCGGTAATGCTCTTTCTTTGACATCAGTCCTACCTACGTGGATCTCATACCCTTTTACTGGTGCTGATTTTCCATCTAGCGTCATAGTAGCAAGCACGTTTGTTAAGGTTTTCTGCTGTGTTAGCGTCGTATCAGTATCAAGATACCCTAACCCTTCACTGCTACCGGGTGCACCTTCAACACCATCAGGATCGTGAATGATGTTTCCTAACATTTGGTAACCACCACAGATACCCATCACTTTACCGCCTAGGCGCAGATGACGTTGAATGTCCTTATCCCAACCTTGCTGTTTGAGATAATCCAAATCTGCTCTTACCGATTTTGTGCCTGGCAAGATAATCAAATCCGCATTGTTTACACGTTCACCTTTACCGACATAACGCAAATCAATCGAAGGGTTAAGTCTTAGCGCGTCGAAATCCGTATGGTTGCTGATTCGTGTTAGCACTGGCACTACGACCTTAAGCTTAGCTTCTCCGTCAGATTCTTGAGCAGAGGTAATCGCATCTTCCGCTTCTAGGTTAAAACCATGAAGATATGGCAGTACACCAATCACTGGCTTACCGGTTTTTTCTTCTAGCCAATCAAGTCCAGATTGAAGCAGTGCGATATCGCCTCTAAAACGGTTTATCACAAAGCCTTTTACGCGAGCTTGTTCAGATTCAGACAATAGAGCCAATGTGCCATAGAGGTGCGCAAAAACCCCACCACGGTCAATATCAGCAACGATGATCACAGGGATGTCCGCTTTCTCAGCAAATCCCATGTTAGCGATATCATTTTCACGGAGGTTGATTTCAGCTGGGCTGCCCGCACCTTCAATCATCACGCTTTCATATTCTTCAGAAAGTCGAACAAACGAATCAATAACCGTATCCATCGCCACTTTCTTGTAATCGTGATAACCCGTAGCTTCCATGTTGCTCAGCGCTCGACCTTGAAGAATCACTTGCGCGCCGGTATCTGAATTAGGTTTTAGCAATACCGGGTTCATGTGAACGGTAGGTTCAATATTACAGGCTTGCGCCTGAACCGCTTGAGCACGGCCAATTTCGCCACCATCTTTTGTCACCGCACTATTTAAAGCCATGTTTTGTGGCTTAAAAGGTGCCACTTTGACTCCTTTTCTTGCCAATACACGGCATAAACCTGCCACCAACACACTTTTTCCGGCATCTGACGTTGTCCCTTGAACCATAAGGGCACTTAATGGTGATCGCATTTGTACTTAAATCCTTAATTTCTTAATTTCTTAATTTCTTAATTTTCAATTTATAGCTGTGGGCAATATTTCTCTGCCTCCATCTTAACGCCATTGCCGAGTAGATGCTCAATAAAATGAATGGAAAATGAATGTGTTACTCACTCTGGATTCAACCCCAGTGTTGTTTAATAGCTACATCGAAACGAAGCTTATGAACGATAAGCAGCGCATCAACAAGTAAAACGTACTAACGAAAAGAAGCGTTTCAAATTCACAAAACGTTTCTACTAAAAACAACATTAAGGGATTCACCATGAAAAAAACTGTATTAGCTATCGCATCTACTATTATCCTTGCACCTACTTTCGCAATGGCTAGTGACCACCACAACGAGAGCAACGGCAACAAGCACGAGAGCGCTATTGCTTACACGGGTCCGATTGAAACCGTTTCTGTTGCAACACTACTTGCAGACACAAGCATGTTCGCAGAGCAAGAAGCGATTGTAGATGGCAAGATTGTTCGTCAACTAAAGAATGACACATTTATCTTCTCTGACGGACAGAGTGAAATTCAAATTGAGCTGGATGACGATATCCGCCTGGCACAACCACTAACCGCTGATACCAGAGTTCGTATCTTCGGTGAATATGAAGGCGGCAAGACACCAGAAATCGAAGTGGATCACATCCAGGTTCTATAAGCGATAGATATAAAATATACTGACTTCAATTAAATGGCCTGCATATTGCAGGCTTTTTTGTATTATACTGCCGAAAAATACAATTTATATGGAGTCACCATGCTAGGTCGCACAAACAAGACTGTCCTTTTGGGGTTAGCTGCACTGTGTTCATTCTCTGCGTCTGCAAACAACTTTAACTACAACACATTCGAGCTACGCATGGGGGCTAGTCCTAGTACGTTTGGTGGTGAATTCACAACGCTATTTACTCAAAATGCTCATTTTATCGGGCGTGTTGATAGTGGTTTCGAAAGTGATTGGGATGCTGCAGCTGGTGTTGGTTTTAATGGGCCGATTGGACAGTTTGCTGATATCTATGGCCAGATGCTATTGCACAACATCGAACGCAACGACGACAACAGCATTAAAACGGAAGTAAACATCGGCGTAAAAGCCTGGATCATTGCAAACGTTGAAGTCAACGCGCGCCTTGGTCAACTGATTGATAACGATAAAAGCAGTTCAATTGTTGGTTTTGGCGCTCGTTTTCACTCAACCGATCAACTTTCTGTTGGTGTAGATCTGCGAAATAACGGCACGTACGGCCACCAGATCTTAATGTCGGCTCGATTCGGATTCTAATCTAGATTTCGCACCTAGGTTTTATTGATAAGCGAGGCTTCGTTACTAAGTAATAATAACGACATGAATTAAATAAAAAAGCGCCGAACACATTAATGTTCGGCGCTTTTTTGTTTATTAGTTTAGCTGGCTTTTAGTCGTTCAACACCCTAAGCCAGCGACTTACTTTACAAATTAACCATCAGCATCTTTTTCTGATGATCTAAGTACTCTTCGTAAGTACCTTGGAAACTCACTAGTTGTTGATCTTTTACATCGATGATGTGTGTTGCCAGTGAAGAGACGAACTCTCGGTCATGACTTACAAAGATAAGCGTGCCAGTGTAAACCTTCAACGCATCGTTCAGAGCTTGGATTGCTTCCATGTCCATGTGGTTGGTTGGTTCGTCCATAACAAGTACGTTGATGTCTTGCATCATTAGCTTGCCAAATAACAGACGGTTTTTCTCACCACCAGAACAGTTGCGTGCTTTCTTGTTTGCATCATCAGCAGTAAACAATAGACGACCTAGAATACCACGTACCATAAGGTCATCGTGCTTCACTGTACGCCATTGAGAGATCCAATCGAAGATGCTCAGGTCGTTATCAAAGTCAGACGTACTATCCTGTGGGCAGTAGCCTACCGATGCGTTTTCAGACCATTTAACGATACCTTCGTTTTGCTCTAGCTCTTGAACTAGGCAACGCAGTAGCGTGGTTTTACCCACACCGTTCTCACCGATAACGGCAAGACGCGTACCCGCTTCAAGCAGCAAGTTGCCACCAGCAAACAGGGTTTCGCCATCGAAGCCGTGGCTAAGCTCTTTCAGTTCAAGCGCTTGACGGTGCAGTTTTTTGCCTTCGCCAAAATCAATTGATGGGCTCATACGGCTCGATGATTTCACTTCATCAAGCGTGATTTTGTCCATTTTCTTAGCACGTGAACTTGCTTGCTTCGCTTTAGATGCGTTTGCACCAAAACGGTTTACGAAATCTTGAAGCTCACTAATTTCAGCGGCTTTCTTAGCGTTGTTTGCTAGAAGTTGCTCACGAATCAAGCCAGAAGCTTCTAGGAAATACTCGTAGTTACCAGGATAAACACGTAGCTCGCCGTAGTCGATATCGGCCATGTGCGTACACACAGAGTTCAGGAAGTGTCTATCGTGTGAAATGATGATCATTGTACATTTACGCTGGTTTAACTCTTCAGCAAGCCAGTTGATCGTGTGAATGTCCAAGTTGTTGGTTGGTTCATCAAGAAGTAGAATATCTGGGTTTGCAAACAGTGCTTGTGCCAGAAGCACACGCAGTTTCCAACCTGGAGCAACTTGCTGCATCAGGCCGAAATGGAATTCTTCTTCGATACCCGCTTGAATTAGGATATCACCTGCACGGCTTTCTGCTGTGTAGCCATCCATTTCAGCGAATTCACTTTCAAGCTCAGCGACTTTCATGCCATCGTCTTCGCTCATTTCTGGCAAAGAATAAATACGGTCACGCTCTTGTTTTACTTCCCACAGTTTTCTGTCACCCATGATCACAACGTCGATAACGCTGTATTGTTCAAAAGCGAACTGATCTTGGCTTAGCACACCCAGTTTTTCACCTGGAGTGATAGAAACGTTACCCGAGCTTGGCGTTAATGCACCACTTAGGATTTTCATGAACGTTGATTTTCCGCAACCATTGGCGCCGATCAAACCATAGCGGTTGCCGTTACCAAATTTAGCAGAGATGTTTTCAAACAGCGGCTCTGCGCCAAATTGCATTGTGATGTTCGCGGTAGATATCAAAGAACTAATTCCTAAGCGTGTACTGACAGATAATTTTTAAGCGGATTAACGCGCCTAAACAAGATGTACGAAAGTATGGATTAAACATAAAACGAAGCGCGGATTATATAGAGATCGGGATCACATTGTCGAGGTTAAACCGTGAACGAATAGAGAACAATGGACAATTAAATGAATTTCATCGCTAATTTCGCCGGAAATAGAAAAAATCCCCGCTAATTCCATTAGCAGGGATTCAATTTACAAAAAATAAAAGCACCAGATTAAATCTGTATTAACGATAACTTAATGCTATTTCGTTATTTTCTTCTGAACAAATTTCTGGCCTACATCCACTACCGCAACATCTCTAAAGAAGCTTCTACCCAACAGAATAGGGAAAGAAAGATGCGTTCGGTCTGCTAGCGTAAACTCAGTTTTGTCTTTTAGATCGCCGATTTGAATTGAAGCTACGACAACAGCACGTCGTTGTGTACCCTCTGCGCTCGATTGCTTGATCTTAACCCAACGCTCTACCGGTAAACTGATCTCTTTGGTTGTGATACCGTCATGTTCAATTTTGAACTTGACCCAGTCTTTTCCGTCACGCTCAAAATCAACGATATCTACAGCACTGATCGAAGATGTTGTTGCGCCTGTATCAACACGAGCTTTAAATGCTTCTTTCAAACCAGGAACAAACACCCACTCTTCTTCACCAAGAATCAGTTTACCATCGCTTGTTTTCGTCGGTTTTGCAGCCGGTTTTTGTTCAGGCTTTGGTTTAGCTTCTGGCTCAGTAGGCTTCACTTCTTCAGGCTTCTCAGTAGGCTCCGTTACTTTCTCGCCTTCAGTTGCGTCAGTCTTAGAAGATTCATCCACAACAGGTTGTTCTACTTGAGGCTTTTGCTCTGGCTCGACTGGCACTTGAGTCGTCGTCGAACAAGCAAACAGGCCACCACTTAGCATTAGGGTTACAATCGCTTTCCAATTATACATTCAGTCACCTTCTATTTTGAAACGTTGGCTATCGCTTTAGCTACATAAGGAATATGGGATTCAGAAAGACCTGCAATATTGATGCGTCCGTCACCAACACCATAGACTCCATATTCTTCACGTAATTGATTCATTTGAGTTTCTTTAAAGCCTAGTACACTAAACATACCTTTATGGCTTTCAATGAAGTCAAAGTGTGACGTGTTGTAAATATTTCGTAATTCACCACATAAACTTTGGCGCAGATTTAACAAACGTTGCTGCATTTCATTCAATTCTTGCTTCCAAATCGATGTTAGCTCTTGATTCTGAAGAATTGTTTTAACCAAAGCCGCACCATGATCAGGTGGCATTGTGTAAGTTGAACGTGCAAGCGTAAGAAGCTTACCTTTGGCATTACCAACATGTTCGGTATTCTTGCCGATCACGATAGCTGCACCCGTTCTTTCGCGGTACAACCCAAAGTTTTTTGAACAAGACGTAGTAATCAGCATCTCTTCGACGTTGTTAGCCATATGTTGAAGACCTTTTGCATCTTCTTCTAAGCCATCACCAAAGCCTTGATAGGCGATATCAACGAACGGTAAGAAACCATTCTTCTGAGATAATTTGGTGATTTCCTGCCACGCTTCAAAGTCGATATCAGCACCCGTTGGGTTATGACAACAACCATGCAGCAGTACCACGTCTGATGGACCCGCTTTTGAAAGATCTTCCAACATTCTAGCAGTATCAACTTGCTTCGTTTCAGGACTGAAGTAATTGTAATATCTGACTTTTAAGCCTGCAGCTTCCATTACTGGTTTATGGTTAACGTAGCTTGGGTTTGAAATCCAAACCGTGGTGTCTGGTTGAGAAACTTTCATTAAGTCGCCCAACATACGAAGTGCACCACTTGCACCTGGTGTTTGAATCGCTGCAACACGATCCATTGCAGAAGTCCCTTTAAGCAGCAGATCAACCATGCTCTGGTTAAACTCTTCACAGCCCGCTAGGCCAACGTAAGCTTTGGTTTTCTGAGTATCGACAACAATATCTTGAGCCATAGAAACGGCTTTCATGATCGGTGTTTCACCTTGGTCGTTTTTGTAAACGCCAATGCCTAAATCGACTTTGTCAGTACGAGGATCGCCACGATAAGCGACAGAAAGAGATAAAATTGGATCTAAAGTTGGTTTTGGTAGATGTGAAAACATGAAAGTCACAACCCTTTGAAATTCAAGTATGAACTCCAAGTTATCATTTTATTTACAATTTAAGAAACAGAAATTCATCAAAGTTTTGATTTTTAGGAGATAACTCTAGTTGAATCCAGTGCACCCTAATAATCCCTACTCCAGATAGTTCAATATTCCATCAATTTACAAATTTAACTACGTCATAAAATAAAAAAGCCTCAGCAGAGAGGCTGAAGCTAGCTAATTGTATTAATGCAGCATGTCGTAAATTAACGCAAGTCCACTACAGTCGGAACCGATGAATAATTTGGTTTGAACTACCACGCCAATCTAACATTGGATCCGCTTTGTCTTGTTCAAAGCGACCATCAATCAAGGTATCAACGTATTCAAGTACTTGCTTCTGCTTTTCATCTAGTTCGTCGAGTTCGTAGCCAGTCCACATCCATATATCTTTATCTTCACATTCTGCGTTTACACGCTGAACAAGCTTAAGCACTTCAGACACGTTTGCAGGATGTAGAGGGTCACCACCAGAAAGCGATAAACCACGACGTTTGATTCGCGGATCGTTGAGATCAGCGATAATGCGGTCTTGCAGCTCTTGCGTAAACAAGTGCCCAGAATCCAACCTTTGCGTCGACTGGTTATAACACCCGCGACATTGGTGCACACAACCCGACACAAACAAAGTGCAGCGAGTACCTGGGCCATTTACAACGTCGATTGGGTGATATTGGTGATAATTCATAAGGCAGTATTGAAAACTCGTTATTGCTTAATATTTGATGCGAGAAATTGAAGTTTAATGCTCAGCTGTTGGAACTAGCTACTAACGTAAACTGAAACGAAAGAATTGATATCGACATAGCGCCGATACCAATCTTATTTCTTGAAACGTAGCTTTTTTAAGTTAACTAGCTAAAGATCGCAGATCTTAACTAAGATCCTTCGTTAGATTAAAGATGCTTCACGCGGCGTTTAACTTCTTCTTGTTTACCGAAGTTAAATGGTCGTGCATCTGGGCTACCAAGGTAACCACAAACACGGCGTGTTACCGATACTTTGGTTGAGTCATGGTTGCCACACTTAGGACACGTAAAGCCCTTACTTGTACAATCAAACTCTCCGTTGTAGCCACATTCGTAACACTCATCAATTGGTGTGTTGGTGCCGTAATAAGGAACGCGTGTGTAGCTGTAATCCCATACGTTTTCTAGCGCTTCGATGTTCTTCTGCATGTTAGGGAATTCACCGTAACAGATGAAACCACCGCTAGAGATTTCAGGATAAGGCATCTCGAAATCGATCTTGTCGTATGGGTTCACTTTCTTCTGTACGTCTAAGTGGAAGCTGTTTGTATAGTAGCCACGGTCCGTTACACCATCAATCACACCAAACTCTTTGGTGTCTATGCTGCAGAAACGGCTGCATAGGTTTTCACTTGGTGTGCCATATAGGCTGAACGCATAACCTGTCTCTTTCGTCCAAGATTCCACTTCACGCTTCATGTACTCCACCAGCTCAAGTGCTTTAGTACGCATTTCGCCGTCGTCATACAGGTGAACGTCTGTGCCGTAAAGTGCTGTCATTGCTTCGTGGATACCAATGTAACCAAGAGAAACAGAAGCACGACCGTTCTTGAAGATATCGGCAATAGAGTCATCTGCTTTCAAACGAACGCCACATGCACCTTCCATATATAGGATTGGAGCAACACGCGCTTTCACGTTTTCTAGACGAGAAATACGAGTCTCTAATGCGCGACGAGCAAGCTTGAGTTTTTCATCAAGCAGTTCGTAGAACTTAGCCATATCTTGCTTCGCGTTAATCGCGATACGTGGCAAGTTAAGGCTAACAACACCTAAGTTGTTACGACCTTCATGAATCAACTCACCGTTTTCTTTGTATGTATTCAAGAAGCTACGGCAGCCCATCGGCGTTTTAAATGACCCTGTCACTTCTACTACCTTGTCGTAGTTAAGAATGTCTGGGTACATACGCTTAGATGCACACTCAAGCGCTAGTTGCTTGATGTCGTAGTTTGGATCTTGCTTCTGATGGTTCAAACCATCTTTGATTGCAAACACCAATTTAGGGAACACGGCTGTTTTACGGTTCTTACCCAAACCTGCAATGCGGTTTTTCAAGATAGATTGCTGGATCAGTTTTGAACCCCAGCTTTCGCCTAGACCAAAACCAAACGTAACGAATGGTGTTTGGCCATTAGCCGTGTGTAGTGTGTTTACTTCGTATTCCAAAGACTGGAATGCGTCGTAACACTCTTTCTCTGTACGAGAGATAGCAAAAGCTTCTGGGCTGTGAATATCCCACTCTTTCGCTAGTGATAGGTGCTTCTCGTAACTCGCCATTACGTAAGGTTCTAGAACCTCGTCGATACGGTTAATCGTTGTACCGCCGTAAATGTGGCTCGCTACTTGTGCGATGATCTGTGCGGTTACCGCTGTCGCTGTGGAAATAGACTTAGGTGTGTCGATTTCCGCGTTACCCATCTTAAAGCCATGCGTTAACATGCCTTTAAGATCGATAAGCATACAGTTAAACATTGGGAAGAACGGTGCGTAGTCTAAATCGTGATAGTGAATGTCACCACACTCGTGAGCTTGTACGATATCACGCGGCAAAATGTGAGTTTTTGCATAATGCTTAGCCACGATACCCGCCAGCAAATCACGCTGAGTTGGGATAACTTTGCCATCTTTGTTGGCATTCTCATTGATCAGATCAACATTGCTTTCTTCGATCAGACCTTCGATCTCACGAGTTAAAGCGCTTTGCTTTTCACGTGCGATGTCGCGGTCATGACGATATTCAATGTAGGCACGAGCCAGAGACTTATAAGGCCCCTGCATTAGCTCGTTCTCGACCATGGTTTGAATTTCAGAGATATGAACTTCATCGTAGTCTTCGAGCTTCAACTCAACTGCTAATGCCACATTCAGAGCATAAATAGCAATTTCCTTATCGGCTTTGTCTGATGCTGCTTCCACTGCAGCTTGGATGCGATCTCTACTGAATGGAGCCCTTGAGCCATCACGCTTGATTACGATTGATTTCACCACTTCTCCTTACTCTTGAGGTATTCACAGACTTATCCACAAACACACTATAGAGCGATTTATCGTTTAACTAACACTAGATATTGTGGCGTATTTAACGAGAACCACCAACATTGAGTATTGATTTGGATCAATAAAATAGGCACGCCGAACAAGATAAATCCAATATTATTACGTGAGATCTCAAGTCGAAAAGAAACAATGTAACAATAAAAAAACTGCTAAAAAGAGTTGAATTTTCGGTAAGTGTTGTAGGATAACGGCTCAACTATATTGCACACCAAAATTAGGGATATTTGGGATGAAACGACTTCAAAACTGGATAATGTTAGGTTGCTTACTCAGTAGCCAGACATTTGCTGAACCTTTGACCATATCCAGTTGGAATATCGAATGGTTATCAACCAACGAGGCTGTGAATAAGTTTTCTGCCCAACGTGATCAAGCGGATTTCGACAAACTTGAAGAATACTTTCAATCCTTAGATGCGGATGTGGTCGCCTTTCAAGAAGTCGACGACGTCAATGCCATTCAGCGCATCGCTGGCGATCAATACAAGATATTGATGTCTGACCGGGCATTACCAGAAAACAGTAACCATCAGTTCAAAGAAGTGAATCAATACACAGGGTTCGCGGTTCGTAAAGGAATCACATTCACTGACTACGCTGACTTTCCTCTAGAAACGAGCACCAACAGCAAGCTTAGGTTTGCCAGCTATGTGGTTGTAGAAACGGATGCAGAGCCAATTCACATATTGTCGGTGCATTTAAAGGCGGGCTGCAGTGGCGCGTACAAATCAAACCGCAACTGTTCAAGGCTCAAAGACCAAGCTAAACAATTGAATAAGTGGATACAGCAGAGAGAGCGTAAAGGCGAAGACTACGCAATTCTGGGCGACTTTAACCACAACCTTGCTTATTCAAGAGATTGGATGTGGAAAGATATGACGCAAAATACCGATGCTCAGTTGGCAACAAGAAAAACTCGAGCAGATTGTAAAGTACGCTCAAACCGCAACAATCACCGTACACATCAATTTCGTTCGGTCATTGACCATATTGTGGTGAGCGAGTCCTTAGATGCTACTCCTGCGAAACAAAAGGTATTTGAAACCCAAGATGTGCTGGACTACATACTCAGCGACCACTGCCCAGTTTCAACGACTATTAAATAGTAGATAGAGATGTAAAAAGAGGCTGACTGGCTTTTTACTTAAAGCGAGTCAACCTCTCTGTTTGGCAACTTCAGAGCGAGTCATCTCAGCCCATGCAATAAATGATAGGTATACTGCTACCCGATCTTGTTTGCACGACCCGCTAGCCACGTCCCAAGCAACATGCTCACTATAAACAGCCACACTGTTGGATTACCACCACTTAGGCTGGTTACTGCAGGTCCCGGGCAAAAACCTGCAATCCCCCAACCTAAGCCAAACGCTGTTGAACCTAGAATCAGCTTTCTATCTATAAGCGGATTATTACTGTTGTCTAATGACTCACCATTGATGGCTTTAGCGCGCTTTTTAATGACTAGATGATAAAACGGAGCAAACACCAATAACGCACCACCCATGACGAACGCCAAGCTAATGTCCCAATCACCCGTAAGATCTAAGAATCCAAGTACCTTCTTAGGATCAACCATGCCTGAAATGATCATACCTGAACCAAAAAGAAGGCCCGCGAGCAATCCGATAACGATAGTAAACGAAGAGTTTTTCATTATGCCCCCAAGCCAATCAGATTCTTAACCAACACTGTTGCCATTGCCACCCCCATAAATACACAGGTTGCGACAATTGAACGTTTAGACAAACGTGCCATGCCCACAATGCCATGACCGCTAGTACAGCCATTCGCCATTTTCGTACCGAAGCCCACCAAAAGTCCGGCTATGATAATGACTGCTAAGTTAATCTCTTCTAATTGGGGAAGTTGATATCCAGTCGGAATCAACAACCAACCGCTCGCAACCATTCCGACAACAAAAGCAAGCCGCCAATGTTTTTCGGTTTTCTCAATGTTGGCGTCCGAGCCGGATTCAGATCCTAATTCTAATCTTTTGTTCTTTCTAGACGGTAATAAGCGGCTAACGATCCCGCTGATCCCCGCAACTCGCCCGATCCCCAACATCAGAATAATCGCCGACGCGCCTAGCAACATGCCCCCGAAAAATGCATCCCAAGGTATTAAACTCATCATCGACCTCTCCTGTCCGCAAACTTAAATTTAACCCGCTACAGATTTAAATTAGATCTTGCTAATAAATATAGATTAGATTTTACTAATAAATATAAATTAGTCAATGCTAATATAATGCCGTTATGTTTCGGTTTTTAAGTCTGGAATCACAAGAGCTTGCCATATAAAAAAGCCCCTAGGCGTTAACCTAAGGGCTCATGATTTATTCTGTCCTTTCAAAAAGAACAGTTATTTGATCTTGTTCTTCTCAGCAATCCACTGCGACATGTACTTGGTGCTCGCCATACTGTGGTGCTTAAGCATCGAGCCAAAGAAGTTATCCAATCGGTGAGATTCAAGTTCAGAATTTAGCGTAATCAATCGCTCGATCAATTTGTCACCCAGTTGATTCTGTTCATAGTGTGCTTCAAGAATTGAATGACATTGGATCTGTGCCTTAAGCCACTTCTCTTCATCTTTATAGAGAGCAACAGCTTGTTCAACAAACTCGTCAATATCATCAGAAACTGCACCAGGCCACTGCAAATCGCCTTGCGGTAACATGCCTTCGCTACCAATTTCACTGGTCACATTTGGAGTTTGCAGCTTCATGGCATCAAGCAACTTGCCTTTAATGCCCGCGCCAAAACGCAGTGGCGCCACACACACACGTGCCTGTTCCATCACTTCTTGAGCGTCTTTCGCCCAGCCTTTGATATGGAAGCCGGTTTTAGGGTTGTGTAATGCCGTCGCTTTTGGCGGCGGATACGATCCATAAATATGAAGTTCAGACTCAGGGAGCTGCTTACGGATCTTCGGCCAAATCTTTTGAAGTTGAAGTACTGCGTCCCAGTTCGGTGCGTGTCTAAAGTTACCTATCGTCATGAAATGCTTGCGTTCTTCAAAACTCTTAGTGCTTTCAGGAAGCGTATTAAGATCAACCATGAACGGTAGATGATGAAGCAGTTTCGGATCGATATTGAATTCAGATTGCAGTAGCTCCATCTCATGGCTAGAAATGATCAACGAAAGATCACAGCGTAGAATCGCGGCAATTTCACGTTTAGCCAAGTCACTGTACAAGTGTACTTTGGTAAGCTCTGTCTCTTTCTTAACCGCTTCGTGTCGAGCATTACGTAGGAACTGCAAATCTTCAGTATCCAACAGCTTAAAGGCATTCGGGCAGACCTTTTCCACGCGCCAACCAAACTGCTCTTCCATCATGAAACGGTCGAACATCACGACATCGGGTTGAAATTCTTCGATGTACTGGTCAAAACTATCGCAATTCAACTGTATGGATTGGCTTGTGATGCCCTCTTCAGAGAGATTGATCATGTGCTCGGTTTCTTGAGCTGGCGTTGCAAATTCAACTGACCAGCCTTGCCTCTTGAACAGACGTAAAAGAGACATCATATGGCTGCCTGCCGCCGATGAATTCGGTTCTGGCCAAACGTAGCCAATTGCTAAAACTTTCTTCAAAACACTTCCTAAGAAATAACAAAAGGGACTGGATTAGTCCCTAATTAAACGTTTATCGATGATGGTCGGTTTGTATCGCTGATTATAATTGGTTCTAAGAACTCAGCGACCAGATTCGCTCACCCACATTGCGAGCGATCATCAGCACTTCATCCGCAGAGTACAGGTTTGAAATCGTGGTTTCGACTTCAGCGCCTAATGTCGACTGATACAGTTTTTGTGCAAAATTGTCTGCTCTGGTGGTAACCAGAACATGCTTTAGTGTCGAGCCTTGTTGCGCCAAATGATGTTTTACCTGCGGTAAAGAATTTAGAATCAGCTTCTTGCCCAATCCTTGACCTTGAGCGCTGGGCAACACAGCGAGTTGTTCCAATTCCAATACCGCTTCCGGTCTAAAGCCACTTTTCTGAACCCAAACAATGTAGCCAACAATTTCACCTTCGCTTTCAGCAACAAAGTTAAGAAAGCGTGGTGAAGCGCTTAAGTTACATTGTAACCACTCACGCGAATGTTGCTGTCGAACAAAGGCTGTTTGGTGAACTAAAGCCGCCCCATCGAGGTCGGCTTTCGTCATAAGGCGCACTTTACTCATAACACGTCACTCACTAGCGTTATTCAGTCACTGAGTTTGGGTGCGTTTTACAGTGTAAAATGGCTCTTTCTAGAAGCTCTAAAGCAGATTTATCAGTTTCTGGAAGCTTAGCATCCGATTGACCTAGCGGTTCAACGCGGCTACCCCATTTAATATGGCCAGCACCCCAAGTTAAACCCGCACCAAATGCCGCAACAAGAATGTTGTCGTTAGGTTTGACGAAACCTTGCTCTAGCGACTCACACAATGCGATTGGCACAGTTGCAGCCGATGTGTTGCCGTAGTTTTGAATATTAACAAACGCTTTCTCGCGATCGATACCCGCCATATCACACAGGGTTTGAATGATTCGGATGTTTGCTTGGTGTGGAATCACTACGTCGATATTATCCGTTGAGATACCTGTGCGGCTCAATACTGTATGTGCTGCAGCACCCATGCCTTTGACAGCACGCTTAAAGATCTCTTTACCAACGAAATCGAAGTCCCAGTAGCCGTTATCAGCGGCGAAGCGGTCCATAGAAGTACCGAACTTTGGTACCGCTAAAATGTCACGACCTTTAGCATCACAACCGATTTGAGCCTCTTGCAAGCCAACTTGTTCTTCAGTGCGAGACAGAACCACTGCGCCAGCGCCGTCACCGAAAAGTACGGCAGTATCACGCTTAGTCCAATCAATGAAGAATGACAGACGCTCTGCACCCACAACGATAGCATTGCGGTAGTTACCCGCTTGAATCAGTCGAGTCGCCGTTTCAACACCGTAAATGAAGCCAGTACACGCTGCATTAAGGTCAAAAGCCGCTGCGCTCTTAATGCCTAGGTTCTGTTGAACCTTAGATGCTGTGTTTGGGATAAGGGAGTCTGGGCTGCACGTCGCGATGATTATAATATCGATATCGTCAGCTGTCAGGCCAGCACATGCCATCGCATGCTGTGCAGCGACTGTTGCCAGCTCAGAGGTATTAACATGACTGATACGACGATTCTCGATGCCCGTACGGGTACGAATCCACTCGTCTGAGGTATCAATGAAAGTGCTTAGATCATCGTTTGATAGTACAGCTGGTGGCAGACACTTTCCCCAGCCCGTAACCTCGGCGTAAAATTTTGTCATCATTTACCTATTTATTGTTTGTTTTTATTTAAGTATCGTATTCTAGTTTTAAACAGTATAAGCGTTCCGGGCGTGATTCGTAAATCACGTTAGACTCGGAGCTACAATAAAAAGAGAAAGTTATGTCTACATTCAACACACGTTGCCCTTCTTGTAATGGGGTAAACCGAGTACCTTCAGAAAGAATTTCAGAAAGCCCTGCTTGTGGTAAATGCAAAGAAGCATTACTTGATGGCGCACCGATAGAGGGAACGTCACTTAATTTCCAAACTATATTGAACAGTTCACAACCTGTAGTTGTTGATTTTTGGGCGACATGGTGTAACCCATGTGTAGGCTTTACGCCTGTGTTCAGTGACGTTGCAAAAGAGCGTTCTGGAGATGTTCGATTCGTCAAGATTGATACTGAAGCTCAACAACAGCTTGCAGCAATGTATCAAATCAGAAGTATTCCGACGGTGATGGTCTTTAAAGACGGTAAACGTGTCGATACGATTAACGGTGCACTACCAAAAGGTCAATTTGATCAGTGGCTTAATCAAGCTCTAACCAAGTAACCCTATTGTTTTAGCTATTGATTAAGCGATTGAATTAGCTTTTGCTTTATTCTAAGTAAACACACAAAAATAGGTTAGAGAGCCTTATCAAACTAAGACTCCCTAACCTACTGTAAATCAATCAGTTATATCTGCTTTTTTAATTATACAATCATCTCGTCTTCTGCTTGTGCATTGGCTTGTTGCTCGATAAAGCCATATTGTTCTTTGATCTGATCTGCGACTTTCTCGGCAATCATAATGGTTGGCGCATTGGTATTTGCCCCAATCAGTGTCGGCATCACAGAAGCATCAATGACTCTCAAGCTCATCAAACCATACACCTTAAGATCTGTATCCACCACGGCTAATGAATCACTATTAGGTCCCATTTTACAGGTCCCGACCGGGTGATACTGAGTGTCTGCGCGGTTGCGAATATCTTGCTCGATAGCCTTGTCATCACTGGCGTCCACCGGGTAAAAAGCATTACCACGGATATCATCAAACGCCGAACTCTCTAACATTTGATACTGCTTCTTCCAGCCCTTAATCATGATATCCATATCTTCAGGATGACTGAAAAACGCAGGATCGATCTTAGGTGGATCATAAGGATCATTACTATTGAGCGTTACGGTGCCATGGCTTTTAGGGCGTAACAAGGTGATATGAGAGGTAAAACCATGACTGGTATGGATTTTTCTTGCATGGTCATCGACAACAGCAACCACAAATACGAACTCTAAATCCGGCACAGCGATGTGATCTTCGGAACAAAGAAAGCCTATCCCTTCGGCAAAGTTACTGCTCATTTTTCCGCGGCGTTCTTTGTGCCATAGCGGCAGAGCTTTGGTCATTTCAGAGGCCATTTGCAACGAGATACCAAAAGTTTCACGCTTTTCACTACACTTGTACGAATGTACCAAGTCGATATGGTCTTGGAGATTCTTACCAACACCGGGTAGTTCGTGAACCTGCTCAATCCCGTGCGTCTTTAGTTCAGCTCGAGCACCTACACCCGAAAGCAACAACAATTGGGGCGAACCGAATGCGCCAGCAGATAGAATCACTTCTTTGTTGCACTGGATCTGATAACGCTTGCCGTCAGAACCGTATTCGACACCAACCGCCTTCTTGCCTTCAAATAATACTTTATGTGTCGTTGCTTTGGTCACGACCGTGAGATTTGGTCTCGAAAGGTTTGGGGTTAAGTAAGCTTTGGCCGCACTGCATCGTTCGCCATTAACTTGAGTAACTTGAGTCGGCATCGCCCCAAATTGAGCAGCGCCGTTGATGTCCTCATTACGAGGAACCCCTATTGATTCACACGCCGTTAAGTAACGTTCCAACATTGGGCTTGGCGATCTGAGGTTTGCCACATTCAAAGGACCACCTTGACCATGAAATTCATCTTGGTGAACTTCGTTGTTTTCCGCTTTCTTGAAGTAAGGTAAACACGATTCATAACTCCAACCTGCATTACCCAAGCATTCCCATGTATCGTAGTCGTAACGGTGCCCACGAGCGTACATCATGGCATTGATAGAGCTAGACCCGCCAAGTGTCTTACCTCGTGGTTGGTAACCTTTACGACCATTCAAGCCCGGCTGTTCAACGGTTTCGAAGGCCCAATTATTGAGTTTGGTTGGCATCATAGCGACCACGCCAACCGGTGTATGAATGAATGGGCTTGTGTCTTTACCGCCAGCTTCTAACAAGCAAACGGTAACATTAGGATCTTCTGACAACCGCGAAGCCATCACACACCCAGCCGAACCGCCGCCAACAACAATAAAATCGTAACTATCCATTTGTCATCTCCGCTATTTCTATTGGGTGCAATTCGCGCTTTAGAATTTTACCTGTCGCCGTCATTGGCAGCGCTTTGCGAATAAACACCTTACGAGGGTATTTGTAATCAGCGAGCTGCTCACGACACCATGTTATCAGTGCCGCGCTATTACATTGCGTATGTTCGTGAAGCACCACATGAGCGTGAATCTCTTCACCTAGGCGATCATGATGTTCACCCACAACCGCGACCATTTCGACATCGGGGTGACACATCAACACTTCTTCAATTTCACGTGGATACACGTTGTAACCACCACGGATGATCATGTCTTTGACGCGATCAACAATGAACAAGTTACCATGCTCATCGGTGCGACCGATATCTCCAGTTAGGAACCAGCCGTATCTTATCGCTTCTGCTGTAGCCTCTGGCCTTTGATAGTAACCTTTCATTACACTTGGGCTTTTAATGCAGACTTCGCCCAGTTCACCCATAGCGACAGAGTTTCCTTGTATATCAGTAATCTTGATGAGGTGACCACACAACGGTTGTCCTACACTTCCCGATAAACGATCACCGTCGATATGGTTAAACGTAGCAACGGGCGCAGTCTCGGATAGCCCATAACCTTCCAATACAGGAAGCTCAAAGCGAGATTCGAACTGACGAATAACCTCAACGGGCATAGAAGCGCCGCCAGACACACCTAGTCTCAAGCTATGTTTAACTTGTTCAGAACGCTTGCTTACGTTTTCTAAACCACTAGAGGACTCTTCTCCCGCCTTTAGAAGCGCAATATACATAGTAGGAACGCCAGCAAACACGCTGACTTTATGAGTAATGATCTGCTCGATCACCAGTGACGGTTCAAAGCGAGGAATCAACACCATGGTCGAACCCGTTAACACACTCGCGTTCATCATCACTGTCTGGCCGAAACTGTGGAACAGAGGAAGCGTGGCCATGGTCGTGTCACTGTATTCCAATCGCATTAGATACTGTGAAGACATCGCATTGGTTTGCATATTGGTGTGAGAAAGCTCTGCGCCTTTTGGCTGACCTGTTGTACCTGAAGTATAGAGAATCACAGCGGTATCATCACCATTGCAAGCCACAGACTCAAAAGAAGTCAAAGGTTGTGCTAACCAGTCAGTAATAGATTCATGCTGTTCATGTGCTTCTGAAGTAATTCCAGTGATTGTTGGGATTGGCATCTGGACAAAGTACTCACAGTGGCTTGCCTGTTCGAAACCTTGTAAGCCATAGCGACCAATAGGAAGCTCTTCACTGCCCTCAAAACATAAATAGGCTTTAGCGTCAGAGTCATTAAGGTGGTAAGCGATCTCTCTTGCTTTAAACAAGACGTTCAAAGGCACCACGACACAGCCTGCTTTCAGAATCCCGTAATAAGCGATTGGGAAATACGTGACATTCGGACACGATAACGCGACCTTATCTCCTTTCTTTAGTCCCAGCCTCTTTAAATTCGCGGCGACGTTTCCAGAAAGTTGTTCCAACTGAGAAAAGCTGACTTCATCTGTTCCAATTCGCAGAGCGACTTTATTTGGAAAAAGCGAAGCGCTGCGCTCTAAGTTAACAGCAAGATTGTGCATCCATGATCTCCTTATTCGGCTTGACCTCGCGGTCTTATTCGCCTTAGACGTTTTAATCGTTGTAATAAGTGTTGTCTTTGTTGCTATCAAAGCCTGCACATTGGTGTGTCATGTAGGTAAGAGTATTTATTGAGCAAAATGTTTGAGACGTTCCAATATGCAACCCATCGAATTACAACATTTTGATAACATTTCGAACAGGTTTCAAAAAGACAAAAACCGGTGATATTCGGACACAGCTCTATCAGGCCTTGTAGAACCTTGCACACATAAAGCAAAAGTTTGAACAAGCTTGGGAAAGTGAGAACAAGCGAAAATGTTAATAGTTCGGTTAAGATGGGAATATTCAACAAGAGGCATCCTATGGAATACACCGCAGTGTACGAACCCGATATGCAAGCATTCGGTATTCTTGATCTTCAATTACTGCATCGCTATATGTCACCCGCCCTCCATATCGAAGCATTATTGGAAGGCAGTAACATTGATGAGTTGCAACTCAACACGCCAGACACCCACATTACCTTGGCGCAAAAGTTGGCGGTGTTCAGTAACGCATTGGCGAACACTGATGAAGGTGGTTTAGGGTTAAGAGTCGGCCAACAAGCACGGTTTAGCGACTTTGGTGTTCTAGGTTATGCGGTATTCAGTAGTGAAACACTATTAGATGCATTGCTGATTGGATTTAAATATCTTCAGCTTGCAGGACCAGTACTTAGAAAAACGATGTCAGTAGAAAATAATGTTGGATACTTTAGAGCCGAACAGCTGATCGACTTGGACTCGCTACTGCCATTTTGTTGCGAATATTGGTTCACCGCAATTCAAAGCCTGTGTGAAGAAGTACTGCAACAACCATTCCCATCCCAAGTGATCCGCTTCCCTTACCCGAAGCCAGAATACGGCGACCTCTACACAGAGATTTTCCGTTGTCCCGTTGAATTCAACAGTGATCGCCTTGAATGGCAGTTTGATGCAACAAGTTTGTACTCGCCTCTTCCTACCGCCAATACCATCACGCTGCAGATGTGTCTGAAATCGTGTGACGACATGTTGGCAAAAGTCAGTGCGTCCACCAGCCTAAAAGAAAAAGTCTCTCAAATGCTACTAGAGAGACCTGGATGTTACCCTTCAATAGAATCTATTTCATCAGAACTGGGGATGTCTTCTCGAACGCTACGCCGGCACCTCAAAGCCGTCGATACGAGTTACCAGAAGATACTTGACCACGTTCGTTTTCACCTTTCCCGGCACTACCTTTCTTCAACTCAAATGAGCATTGAAGAGATATCTGAGCGCGTTGGGTTTTCAGACAGCGCTAACTTTCGACATGCCTTTCGTAAGTGGAGTGGAAGCTCGCCCAGGCAATACCGAAAAGAAGTGGTCTAACACGAATAAGTGCCCTAAATTAAAATCTGATGAATACAACAAACCTCTCCTCGTCTTTCAAATTAAATAGTCGTTTGAACAACGCTTTACCGGCTATTTAACCACAGAAAATATCGCAAAAACACGAAATTTCACAACGGTATTTTAACCAACAAACACGATAAATTTCTTTTGTCTTCACGACCATTTTTATTCGTTTTACCCAATTCAGTTTCTCCCCCATAGTCGCGGAAAATTCATCGTTTCTTTTACTATTAGAGGGTCCTGCATTGGACAACATCCAACCAACAACTCGCATAACTGTTCCGGTTATTGCATTGTCTTTTTACGCGATCGCTTCAGGCTACTTAATGAGTTCATTGCCATTAATGCTGTCTGAATATGGCTTAGACAAAAATCTATCGAGTTGGTTGGCGAGTGCATTTTATGCAGGTCTACTGGCTGGTACGTTATTGATTGAGCGTGCTATTGCGCGTGTTGGTCACAAAGACGCTTTCGTCATCGCATTGAGTGTGTTCATCGCAACGATCCTTGTATTGCCATTGATCCCACATCAAGCGGTATGGTTATTAGCTCGCTTTGTGGCTGGTGTGGCTGTTGCAGGTATCTTCGTAATTGTAGAATCTTGGCTAATGAGCGGTGACGAGTCACAACGCGCAAAACGTCTAGCTATCTACATGTGTTCACTGTACGGCGGTTCTGCAGTTGGCCAGCTTGGCATCGGTTACCTAGGTATTACTGGTGGCGTGCCTTTTATTGCAATGTTCACCCTTCTGTTTGGTGCGATCATTGTGTTGATGTATGGGCAAGCAACACCACCACAGATCCACGATGCACAATCTTTGTCCTTAAAGCAGATCAGTAAATTAAGCCACAGCGCGCTAATTGGCTGCATTGTGTCTGGATTAACGCTAGGTGCGATTTATGGCTTGATGCCAGTTGAACTTGCTCAACGCAACATTGCGCATGAAGACATTGGCGGTTTGATGGCTTTGGTGATCCTGGGGGGCATGGCTGTACAGCCAATGGTGACTTGGTTGTCTCACCACGTAGGACAAGTGTTATTGATGGCTCTGTTCTGCCTGCTAGGGGTTGCAAGCATTGGTGTGTTAACAATAAATCACGATTTCTACGTATTAGGCATGAGCCTGTTCGTATTAGGCATGGCGACATTTGCGCTATACCCAATCGCGATTAACTTGGGTTGCCGTAACCTTGACCCAAGCTACTTGGTGTCAGTGACTCAAATCATGTTGCTTTGCTATAGCATCGGCTCTGTTGCGGGACCAATCGTTGCGGATAGCTTTATGGATTCACAAGCAGGACTATTCACTTACCTGTTTGCGTCTCTGCTAGCGACAACGATTTACATGTTGATTGCAAGCCTAAAACGTTCTCCTCTGCAAATCGCTGGCGAGTAATCGGATCTACAACAACTGATTATCAAGTTATTCGCATTGTTCTGAGATTCAATCATGATCATAGCGGGGCTCTTCATTCAAGACTCATAGTCTCAAGGAAGCGCCCTTTTTCATGCATAAAAGCTAATATTCAACCTACCAAAATATTAAGGTTGGAAAACGTACCCTTCACCTGTGATCGTCAAAATCAAACCGTCGCCTAAAATTGATCGTATCTCAGATATAGCGACGATCACCGAAGAGTTGGTTACCCTCTCACCTTCCCAACCGATGCTTTTAAGCTGTCGAACACTGAATAACTGTCCACGATGACGATTCATAAACAGAATTATTTTTCTATACGCTAACGGCATCGTACCTACTACGTACCCATTTTCAAGATTACGTATAAGCTTAGTATTTAGTTCGATAACTTTACCGCTTACTTCCAAAACCTCATTTTGTTCTAACCGTTCACCTTCAATAACGGGGTAAGAGTCCGTATTCATATAATATTCCCTAGCAGAGCGACCAAAGACACCACCTAATTGCAAGATGTGTTTATTAACGTCACTTATAAATGGACGCTTAAAATCGAAGATAATCAAAGCAATCTATACGGTAAAGAGATTAAATTTTTATTATAAGAATATGAACAGAATATCAATAGCAAGACTTTGTCTCTAACAAATAGCCTTCATTAGGTATCGTATAAATACATTGGTCGCCTATAACTCTACGAATTTCATAAATCGCAACGAGTACAGAAGCCGATGTTACGTCTTTCTCTGACCAACCAATACGTCTTAAAATATTTTTACTGACAACCACGCCTTTATTCTGATAAAGATAAAAAAGCACTTTACGATGAGGTTCAGATAATGTCCCCACAATGGATCCACAACCTTCTTTCCGGACCAGTTTCGTTTTAGTATGAATTTCTCTCATATTAAGTACGATTTTTTTGTCTGATTTAAAATCGATCACCTCTAATGCAACCTGTCGCACTTTCCACCTCTTTATTTCTAAGCCAACCACATAAAATTAAATTGGGGTGGCAAAAATTAAGAAGAAAATACACAACGTCATCCAATAGCAATACAGAAAAATTACTGTATTACACATTTAACATGGTAAAAAAAGAGACGCCGTCTATGGTCTGTCTGTTGGAAGGTTGATTACCTTGTTCAGTTCCGCAGACCTTCCTCATAAACCGCAGAAACTGTTACTAATTTTTAATTCGATAGCCTTTTCGATATTGGCTGGGCGACAAACCAAAATGCTTTTTGAATCGATGCGAAAAATTATAGGGATCTTTGTAGCCCAAGCGATTAGCAATCATAGTGACTGACCAATCTTGATACTTTAGTAGGCTGGTGGCTTTATCCATGCGTAATTGAATCAATTTGCTTCGCGGCGACAAGTTGAATAGCGTCTTGGTGACTCGGTTAAGTTGCTCTTCACTGATAAACACTCTTTCAGCCATACCAGCCACTGTCCATGGCTGGTGAAGGCTACTTTCAATCTCATTATACAGCGCTTGAACACGTGCAGTGGTGCTGGTCGATTTGGGTTCAAACCCCGTCAACGTTCGGATGATTTCACTCAAGAGCAACTTACGGTAACTGGCTCGGCCCCCGATCTCAAAGTAAACCAAGTTCATTAGTGACCAGATCTTTTCACACTCTCCGAACGGTACAATCCCCTGACCTAAACTTGCTATGTGTAGCCATTGCTGCGTATCAGGCGTCAACATCCACGCCATTTTCCAATAGTTATATTGAGGATCGAGCTCAAAACGAAATGGGGTTCCTGCAGGAAGAACCACTAACGTATAAGGCGTAATCGCTTGTACCGATGTTGCGGTTGTTAAAATACCGCCACCTTCCATAGTGAAGATCAACGTATGAACATTGACGGATTCGCGCTCAACCCAATAATCATCATATAGCTTCGCCATACCGCCCATATAGACACCAAAGCTTTTCATCTCTGGGATATCTTCAACGGTCAAAAAACGTTCTTTACAAGGTTCAGCGAGAAACACGTCATCTTGCCACGTTGATTTTGGCTTCATTACATCAATGACGGATTCGCACAGGTTTTGTTGTTTTTTAAACATGTTGTTACTTCGCTCAAATCACTATAGTTCTGCCATAAATTGGAGTGCTTATGACAACTAACATCAACCCTAACGCATCTATGAATAACAAGCCAGAGAGTATCTTACCTCGTATCGTCAAACTTGGTTTGCCTGTTGCTTTGCAAAGTGCATTAGTCGCAATTCTTGCCCTTGCTGACGTATTAATGGTCAGTGATTATGGTATAGAAGCGGCCGCCGCTGTGGGAATTGCATCAAAATGGCACTTCGTTGCTATTATGATCATGGCAGGGTTGGCCTCAGCAAACGGTACATTAGTCGCTCAATATTGGGGGAAAAACGACCGAAAAAGCGCGCGAACCGTATCATCCATCGCGATGGTGTTTGGCCTAAAAGTTCTGCTGCCTGTTACTGCAATCATCACTCTTGGTTCTCAGTTTTTAATGATGTTGCAAACCAGCGATCAAACCGTAATTAATCTTGGAGCAACCTACCTTTGGTACGGCTTCCCTGTCCTACTTCTGACTCATATTGTTGTCGTGGTAGAAGCAAGCATGCGCTCATCAGGTGACACCGTCACACCCCTACTACTTGGTGGTGTGACAATCGCACTCAATATTGCGCTTAACTTTGTTCTTATTAAAGGCGCCTTTGGTATTCCGGCTATGGGCGTTGCAGGTGCAGCACTGGCGACAACATTAGCGCGCTTGATTCAAGTGGGTTTGATGTATAGCTACATGCGTATGCGTAAACACTGGCTATTAACCACGCCAAGCTCACCACATCGCCCGTCATTGTGGTTGTCTTACCGTCGAATAGCGCTACCACTAACAATGAATGCGGTGTTGTGGGCAATGGGCACCATGGCGTACCAGATGATCTTTGGCCACATGGGCACGACTGAGCTTGCGGTGTTCTCGATGCTCGCGCCGTTTGAGTCACTGTGTTACTCGATCTTCTTCGGTATCTCAGTCGCGTGTTCAGTATTGCTTGGACACTCATTGGGTCGTGATGAATTTGATGACGCCATGAGCATGGGTCTGACGTTCATTAAAGCCGTCGTTGGTTTTGGTGCGGTCGTTGGATTGCTACTGTTTATGAGCAAAGAGCATGTTCTAGCGTGGTTGAACCTTTCTACAGAAGCGCTCTACCCACTCGCTGCGCCTGCAATGACTATTATGTGCTTTGCTGTGGTGATTCGTATGCTCAACATGGTGATCATTAACGGTATCATTCGTGCTGGTGGTGACAATGCATTCTGCCTACGTATGGATTTCATCGCAATGTGGATGGTAGGTATTCCAGTATGTGTTTACGGCGCGTTTGTCGCTGGATGGGATTTCAAATACATCTATGGTCTGATGTTGGTAGAAGAAGTGGTGAAACTGGCCATCTGTTCACACCGATACTTGAGCCGACGCTGGATCAATAACTTGACGGTTACCTACGACGAGCCTCAAGCAGCATAGGTTACCTGTCTGGCTACCTGCCTACATTCAAGCTTAAATAGAAACCTATCTACATCAAAAAGGTCTGAGAAATCAGACCTTTTTCGTTTCGAACCATTTCACACGACTAATACTTTCACATTGTAAACAAGGTACTACTTCTTGTTCATTCGGATATGTCGATTAGAAACATTCGGCAGTGGCTTCTCTGGCACTCCACGTTTCTCATGAATCAAATGCCTGATCGCTAAAATCGGATGCTTAAGTAGCATTCTTGGCCCTGCATAACGCATTACTAAACGCATCTGCTCTTTCGGGTCAGGCTTATAGCAATGAATTGGACACTTATTACAGGTCGGCTTTGCTTCGCCATAAGGGCATCTATCAAGTCGTGTCTCTGCATAACGCAACAGTTGCTCACACTCCTCACATAACGCGTTATTCTGACGAACCGCACCATGGTGATCTTTGCAGTAGATGTGCACCATCGCAATAACGGTTTTGTACTCCGTCTCGAGTTCACCTTGTAGAATGTTGTTATGTTGGAACATGATTAATTACCTAATGAGAAACCGTACAGGTTGAGATTGACGCTTTCATTGATCGCCTCTTCAACTCGTTCGAACACAAAACCTAACTTAGTCAGCAATGCGATGCTTCGCATGTTATCAGAGGTTGTGATGGCAACTAAATGATCGATATCAGCATTATACCTAGCTTGTTCAATTATCGCTTGTGCCGCTTCCAACGCAAAACCTTGCCCATACACTTCAGGGACAAAACCATAACCAATATCATGCGCCGCTAGTGTGTCTCTTTTAATCAAACCACAGACACCGATTGGTGCTGACGACTCTTTGATTTCGACCATCAATAAACACACGCCCTTCTCTTTATGCATCTTCAATATGTTGTTTTCGATGTATGCTACAGCCTTATCTGTATCAGTGAGCTGCTTATCTCCGATGTAACGCAGGAAATCTTCTGAGCTATATAATCGCTGAATAAACACCACATCTTGAGGTGTGATCATTCTTAACCGTAAACGCGCGGTCTCGACTGCCTGCATAGTGATATTTTCCTTACTGAATACTATGTAAATATTGAGTTCTAGATCTAAAATGATTATCCTCCACCGCATAAACTAAATACAAGGCTATGCAGCAATGAACCGTAAGAAAAAAATCAATCAAATTCTAAAGAAAAGACAGAAACAGGCGACTTCTAAACTGCATGGTAGCAACAAGCCTCGCTATATTTCTAAAGCTGACCGCGCAAAAATGGAAGCTGAAGAGCAAGCAAAAGTCGCTCAAGAACAGGTAGAAGGCACGGTAGAGTCGACAGTAGAAGCTGTTATCGAAACTGAAGAGACAAAAACTGCAGAGTAAGTTTTAAACTTGCAGTATTCTTGTCAGGACTCTGACCAGAGCCAACGGACAAGAACAAAAAAGCAGCCTCTATTTGGGCTGCTTTTTTGATCGTCTTTTTTGAACAAACGGTTTATTTGCTAACTCGTTTTAGCCACTTAACCTTTGAAAGGCTCAACTTCCCAGCGAGCAAATGGCGCTTTGGCGTTAATCCCTGCTCTTCCCCAACGGTCTACTGAATCAATAACAAGAATTCGCTCATTCGGTACCAGTGACTTAATCAACGTCGTTGGCTTTTTCGCTGTGACTAACCAGAGTGCATCGTCTTCTGAAAACATCGCTTTGAGTTTCGCTTTGTCTTGCTCTGTCCATTCCAGCTCTGCTTTGAACATGCGGTCTTCAACAAATAGTTGGCTACCAGACGCAAAATCTTCCAAGCTTTCTGAAAGCAACAATACTGAATCTACTTCATTATCTAAAAGTACCGCTTGTTGCTTGTTAATCAGTTCACGCACATCAAGCATCACACGCTGTAGGTTGCTATCAATCGTGTTTGCTTGCGCTGGCCACAATGACTTAAAGTCATCAGCCACAATTGCCGCCATACGCGTTAGATTAGTTGGGTTTAACCACGCGTATTTAGACACTTCACCATTTGATAACGTCAGCGCAGCGACACCTTGCGCGCGCGGTGTAATCGCTTGAGCAGCATCCACCTCTACCAAACGGATGTTGCCCTGCCTTGCGTATACAAATGTAGGGTCAGCTTGCCAAATGGACGACAGCGTTAATACAACGGTTGCCTTTTCACCTGACCTAAGCACCTTACTTGCGCCCTTAGTACCAAACCAGTTAGGCAAACGATCAATGCCGTAGCGTTTTGGTGGTAGGTATTCGGTCGTAATATCGGTGCCTTTGGTTAGCTCTGTCGCCAAAACATAAGTCACAGGCGTACTGGTGAGGATATCCTCGGCATTAGCGCTGATAGACACCATTGAGCCAGCCAACAATAGGCTACTTAGTGCGCCCGCTTGAGTCGTTGCCTTCACTGAACTTGAAATACGATTCATTAAAGAAGTCATGATTATGCCTTTCTTACAATTCGGTATAGTGTCGCCGCTAGGAAAAATGTCGCACAAACGATGATGATTGAAGCGCCTGATGGCACTGGCAGTTTAAGTTCCATCGGTAACACCGTCCCGACCAAACACGCGATGGTTGCTAGTAACGCAGAAAGCAAAACAAAGCTGCCCATGCGTTTAGTCAGCAATCGAGCCGTAGCGCCTGGGATCAGCAATAACGCGCCAACCAGAACCGCACCCACTATTTTCACGGCTGCAATCGTCACTAGAGTGATCATCATGACAAACAGGTAGTCGTAGAAACTGGTGTTATAGCCACGAACCTTAGCAATATCAGGGCTAATACAAGTCAAAAGAATGCGGTTGAACGTCGGTATCAAAAGCAAAATGATGATCGCACAGCTGCCTGCGAGAATCGCTAAATCTTGGTCTGTTACCGTCAGAATCGAACCAAACAACACGTTCTCAAGCATGTGGATATTGATCTTACGTGCCACGTACATCAGTAACGCCGCGCCAACCGCTAACGCTAGTGCAAGAAAAACGCCGACTAAGGTATCGTATGGCACGTTGGTTCTGTTTCTTACGAAGTGAAGAAGTAAAGCGAAGATCATACAGAAGCTAAACAAACCAATAATTGGGTTTTCTGGTGGCTCACCAAGCAGAACACCGATAGCAATACCGGTTAATGCCGCGTGGCCGACGGCTTCAGAGAAGAAAGCCAGACGCTTTGCGATCACCAAAGTACCAAGGCCACCTAGTAACGGGCCCAATAACAACGCAGCAACCAGTGCATTTACCATGAACGCATACATGAAGCTGTCAGATAGCCAACCCGCTTCAACGCCACTTACGGCAAGTTGTCGTAACCATTCCATTACGCAACCTCCTTCGATTTAACGATGGCTGTACCACTGCTGTAATGCTGAAATAAACTCTCGATTTTACTTGGATGGAGTACTTGTTCATGTGGACCACTATCCACCAAGAATCGATTCACAACATGCACATTGGCTTCAAGGCGACGCACTGCGGTTACATCGTGGTGAACGGCAAGGATCGTGCGACCTTCATCAACACATTCACGAATCAGAGATTCCAAGTAACGGACACCCTGCTCATCCATACCAGTCGTAGGTTCGTCCAACACGAGTAAGCTTGGGTTATCCAATAGCGCTTGTGCAAACAACACACGTTGTTGTTCACCGCCCGACAACTGCCCCATACGGCGATCGCTACGAGTCGCCATTCCCACACGATCCAATTGTGCGAGTGCGAGATCCAATTGCTTAGACTTACGACGCCAAAATAGCGGGATTCGAGTTTGGTTAAGCAGTACGAAATCCATTACCGTCAGGGGTAAGCTCGATTCGAAGGTCGCTTTTTGAGGAACGTAACCAATACTTGGCTTTTCTGGCCAATGGATATTGATTTGCCCAGAGAAAGGCGTCAAACCAAGAACAGAGCGCAGCAAAGAGGTTTTGCCACCGCCGTTTGGCCCCATGATCACATGACACTGACCTGCTTTAAGTTCTAGTGATATATCGTCAAGAATGACGTTATTGTCGTATTGCAGACCAAGTTGATTGATTGAAATTGAAGGACCTAGCATTATGCGTTCCCGCTCTTCGCTTGGTTCGCCGCCGCAAATTTCATTGCTTCAATTAACGTTTGTAGGTTCTTCTTCATTTCAACTTCAACTTTGTCGTCTTCATATTCGCCGTGCGTCATGTGAGAGAAACGGTAAAGCTGAACGCCCGTTTCCGCTTCAATGGTGTCAACAAAACGGTTTGGCATGTTGAGCTCATAGAACAGAACATCAATACCCGATGCGCGGATCTTCTCGATCGTTTCTTGTAGTTGGCTAGCACTTGGTTCAACACCGTGTGCAGGCTCAATCACCGCCGCCACATCTACACCAAACTCTTGAAGGATATAGCCGTAAGCATTGTGCGTCGTCGCTACTTTCATGCCTGATGTGTCAAGTTCGCCTAGTGACAACATCGCATCACGCTTCATAAAACGAAATTGCTTGGCGTATTTACGTGCGTTCTTGCGATAAAACGCAGCGTTGTCTGGGTCAAGCTTAGAGACTTCGCTCGCGATGGTGTAAACCTTTTGAATCGTTGTCGAAAGCCCAACAAAGGTATGCGGGTTAACGGCACCTTGACCAACAGACTGACCAAGAGCAGGGAGCAAAGGCACTTCTTTATTTGCTTCGATCACCACTAAGTCATCACGTTGCGCGGCTGAAATCACTTTAAGCGCGAAGTCATCGTGACCAATACCGTTTACCACGATCGCATCCATTTGACTCAATCGCTTCAAATCATTGGGTTGTGGCAAATAGTTATGCGGATTAAAGCCAGCATCAACCAATGGAAGAATGTTAACTTTGTCACCCACCACCGCTTTTACGTAGCTGTAATAAGGCTGAAGGGTTATGCCAATCGTCAGCTTGTCGCTATCGATCTTGTATTCTTTTGCCAATGCATTGGGTGTCATTAACACCGCCAATAACGACATCAATAGAGTCATAATTCGCATAGTAAATCTCTTATTATTAGTGAGCATTTTGTTTTTCGAGAGTCCGGGATTAATGTGAAGAAGCATCATGCTGATCAGCAACGTCTGACTCATTCACCACCACTTTCCAACCTGCTGATTCCAGTGTGTTTTCGTCAAATCGAGTAGGCTGTTTTGCTACACCACCGAAGTAAATCCAGATCTCAGGAGAAACACTGTTCGCGTTTAAAATAAAGGAATCCGCAGAACCATGATCGGTTGGCGTAGCTTGTTCACTTGATGTCGCATATTCACTTGGAGTTGAAAAGTAGTAACCACGCTCGTCCAATACCCAAGCATGAGAACCTTTGCGCTTCCAACTCTGGTCTTCAACAAATGGCGCGACCCATTCATCTTTAAGTGACACAACACTTGGCCATTCGCCGTTTGAGTCCATACGCAGGTCGCGAATCTCCTCATGAGCCAAACGCAGCTCTGATAGCATCGCCAAGTTTTCTTGTTCGACATCAGTCACCAAAATTTGATGATCAAGTACCGCTTTCACTTGAGATTCTGCTTGATGAAATGGGATGGCTACCGTGGCAAAGCTGAGGATGAATACAATGATCAGCCCTACCCATTTACCTTCTCTGCCACCCGTGTCAGCACGTACACCTTGAATCATCATTTCTCACTGATCTCAACAACGTCTACTTCAACAGGAAACTCATGGCCTGAATCGAATACGAGGTAGAACTCGGTGTCAGGGTTCGGAAATTCAACGATAGAACGTTTATCTGTCATCTCTTTTGCAATCAAGTTGTCTTCGTAATCGTACATCTCAACCGCGTAATCAATCGCTTTACTGCCATCGGAATAACCCGCTTCACAAGCAACGGTTTTGCCTTCAAACCAGCAACTCATCAGTGGGAAGTGTGCTTGCGCAGGTAATGCAGCGAAACCAAGTCCCAAAGCCAAGCATGGAGAGATTATCGATTTTAGTTTTGTTTTTATTGTCATGGTTCGTACCCTAGCCACAGTGCAAATTCTCAGAAGTAAACTGAGCGATAAAGGGCTCAAATGAGCCCTTAAGTTTTTTGGTTGCTTAATCAGGGAGCTAGCCCCGATATCACAGATTATTGAAGCAGTGCTTCGAACGTTAGGTGAACGTTCGCGCTTGCTTTATCTGCCAGTGGGTTGTCAATCAACTCACCTTTGTAGTTCGCTTTCATTACGTAACGACCCGCTACGTCTGGAGTGAAGGTGATTTCGCCGTTCTCGTCGCTCACCACATCAATCTGTTCTTGGTGGTTGCGGTAAAGCGTACCTTCACGAGTGATCTCCGCTTTCACGTCTTTTTGAATTTCACCGTTGTAGAAGAATTGGAATGTCACTGGTTCGCCTTCAACGATATCTGAAGGGTGTGTCACAGGCTTCATTTCAAGTAGCTTGCCTTCAATCTTAAATACTGAATCCGATGGCTTACCCACTGTGATGTAGCTTTCAGCGCGAGTGAAGCTGATTTGTGTTACCACGTCACGCGACTTTTCAGGAAGAGCTGAATCACGTTCCGCTTTGTTTGCTTTGACCCATTTCACTGTGTCACGACGACCCGCTTTGTATTGCGTGTAGTAAGAAGGCTCATTGTTGATCGCAACTTTGTGCGTGCCTTCTTCTTCAAAGTAGAAATCAAAGATTGAACGACGTTTACCGCGAATAACAAAGTTAGGACGCTCGCTGCGACCATCTGGCATGATGACATGAGCGTTTTCACTGCCTGCTGGCTTATCGAAAACGAACGTACCATGAGATGCAGTCACATCGAACGTTAGCCAGTCACCACCTTCTTTAGACACGGTAAAGTGAGACGGCAGGATCCAACGTGGGTGAGCTTGCGCTGTTGTCGTTGCCGCTAGGCCGAATGCCATAACACCCGCTAGTGCAAGTGCCTTAATTTTTGTCTGTTTCATCATGTTCAATTCCATTATTTATAATTTTTAGCCGTGTCGCTCTATCTGAGCCTACGATGACGACTGTCTATTCTGTTCAGCTTGGTTTTAATTCGTACTTACTAGTTACTATTCGCACTTACTATTTAGCGATGTAGTTCAGAGTGATTTCACCTGTCTCTTCCGTTGCCTTTAGCTCATAGGAAGCATTTGTATCCGTTAGTGATACTTTTTGACGAAGGTAATTACGGCCACCGTGTTCGCGAACAACTTCGATATGAACCGTGTACTCGCCCTGTTCAAGAGTTTGGCCATCATCGCTCTTACCATCCCACACGAAGCGGTACTGGCCGGCAGGACGCGTTGCAGAGGTCACTGCATCAACCAATTCACGATCGTAACGTCCAACCTTTCTCCACCAACTACGTAAATCTTTAAGCCATTCATCTTTACCGACCCAAAGCTCAATGGTTTTCACTGACTTTCGTTCACTGTTCTCTACCCATACCGCCACATAAGGACGTGCGTACATAGAGGTATCGATCTTTGGAAGCTTAAAGTTCACATCAAGTTTTGCCGTATCAGGGATCGCTTGTGCCATACCTAGGCTTGGCAAAAGAGACAAAGCAATAAGCGCTTTGCTCCAGTTCATTTTTTTCATGTTTAACAACCTTTTAAATCCGTTTAACCTTTAGTTCGTTCTTCAAGCTGATTCATCAAGCAGACTCATCAACCGAATGGGGGTTAAGGTACGGCGACAAAATAGATAGCAAGTGAGATTGCAGACCCAAACACCGTCCATTTAATGGAGGTATTAAGCGTTTTTTTCTTAGGTAGCAGTAAGCACACGCCAGTAAGCACAAAGAAGATCATCAGTAGCGCAGTGATATCGATAAACCATTTCCAAACTTCACCGCTATTACGCCCTTTGTGTAGGTCGTTCAAAAGAGCGATAACGCCGTAATTGGTGGTTTCGACTTCCACCATTTCAGACGTCACGTCAACGAACACAGAAGCGTTGTAGCCTGGTCCTTTGAAGTCCATAGACACTTCTCCGATGAGCAACTCACCGCCTTCAATCTCTGCGTAGATGTCTAAACCTGAAGGAACGCCAGATAGGTTGGCTTCTTCAAACAGAAACGTTTCAAAGGCCTTTTCATCGGCTTTTAATCGCCCGTCTTGGATTGAAAATAAACTTGTAGGAAGCGTTAACGTAGACCGTTGGATATTGGGTTGTGTTGATTCAAATAACTCAGGTCGATTAAGGGTGATACCTGTCACTGAGAAGAAAAGAACAACGAACAGAAGCGCCATTGAAATATAAACATGAAGTCGACGAGCCCATGATTGAACCGCCCTACTTTTTAACGACATACAAACCAATACCTATAAATTTTATGGCGACAATTTAGTTGATAATCATTCGTATTGGCATTCAATTTACATTGTTTACGTTTGCCGAGCAGCGTAAGGAAATTTACATAACATTACATGGGAAGTAATCGAACTGTTTGCATATTCTTGCTAACTTGTATTAGAGGCAATTGATAAGTTGTATTTGAGCTAACTGATAACAAGCTCAAACCTCAAAAAATCTCAATCTAAACATGCTTGATTGAGATTAGTTTAAGGTAGCAATAGTGGCTTTAACGATTGAGAATTGGGACTATTCGGCGATTGGATCACTTTAAAGATCAACAAACAATGGATTCGTCGGTGGATGTACGTTGCCAACCAGTAGGATCTGCAACCGACGAAAGAGAGCTAAATAATCTTAAAGGGATTTTGACATGCGTATTATTGTTGTTTTGGCTGTTGCTGCGCTAGCAACAGCGTGCAGTAGCCAAGTGGCCAGCACGGAAGAACATATCCAGAAGTACATAGGTTCAGACATAGCCGAAGTACAAGAGCGCTACCTAACCGAGCGATCACGGCCTATCAGCTTTTGGGAATCACGAACGTTTGCATGGAAAGAGACTCAAAAAACATTAAAGGATGGTAGTACTCTGCACGCTTTTAAAAACCCTTCTCGTGATTGCACTATTAACTGGATCGCTGATAGCAATGGAATAATTAAAAGTGCAACGTCTAGTGGGGTGATGTGCGATCCGTAATCGATCAATCCGACGAGTAAAACTAGACCAACTCAAGCCGACTGAATTATGAGACAAGTTACGAGACAAAATTAAAAAAGGGTGTCATTTGAACGATCAAATGACACCCTTTTCCTGCTTTGTTTCTTCTGTTTCTGACTATCAGCCGTTAGACGTTTCCGTTATCGCTGACTGTTCGTAGCTGAGTCAGATATTTAATCCAACCTTTTGCTTCAGAAGAAGGTTCAATGTTGTTCGCACGTTTCGCTTGAGCAAGAGCATTATCAAGATTCTTTAACTTGTACCAAGAACGTACTTTCGCTAAAGCAACATCGGCTTGTTTGTTTTTGTCTTTCACTTTATCTAAAACAACCAGCGCTCGATCGTAGTAACCTTGCTGAACCAATAGTTGAGCCACGTTCCAATGATATTGAGTGTCTTTTTTAGACGCTAACGTCCACACTTCAATGGCACTGTCCCACTCTTTCGCTAGCTGCCAGTAAGTTGCTTGCTCAGCAAGAAGTTGAACATCGCTGTTCGCATCATCTAACTTTGCGATTTCTTGAGCAGCACGCTCTGGAATGCCTCGTTTCGCATACAATTGAGCAAGCAGCCTACGGTCTGAATTTTTCAGCTCAACACCTTGTAGATCAGCCAGCGCTAACGTGTTCAATGCATCGCGGTTACGTTCTAGTCTTAACTGAATACCCACAAGTTGACGCCACCAGTTGTCTTTTTCTGGTTGCAGTTCGATAAGGCTTTCCAGTGTTGGAATAGATTGCTTCCACTGCTTTAACTGTAGTTGTGCACCCAGTTTTAGCGATAGAGGAGACAACTCTGGTTTTGAATTGAACTTGTCATGATTACCAATGGCGACTAGTACTTTCGACCAGTTTTCAATTTGGTATTCAGCTTGTGCAATTCGCATCCAAAGCGTGTCTTTCTTTTCTTTTTCTGGCGCAGATTTTACTAACTCATAATAGTGCGGAAGCGCATTTTTAAATTGCTGATCGTTTAGTAATAAATCAGCAAGCATGCGTTTCGTTATCCATGCCTGTTCATCAACCAGTAAATCAGTGTCTACGGCATAAGTAAGCTGCTTAATTGCCTTATCGGTTTTGCCATCTTGCCAGTAAAACACGCCAAGCATGCGCGCTACGTACGCTTTATCGTAGCCTTTCGAAAGCTCCAAGCCTGCAAGCACATCAATCGCCTGTTTAACCTGTTCATCTTGAGCAAGCTTGTGCGCCTTTTGAACACGAATAGCAGTATATTGAGTTAGCTCTTTTGCTTGTGTTGTAAGGGGCATTAACAACAAGCCCACTAATATCCATATCTGTTTCATCATTTTGCCAACTTGAATTCAAAGGTAAATGTTTGTCCAAATTGAGGGGTCGCTTTGCCATCAACAACCTTAGGCTGATACTTGTATTTTTTCATAGCACGTATCGCTTCACGCTCGAACATACGACGTGGATTTGCGTCAGTAACTTGAATATCCATCGGTCGGCCTGTTTCATCGATAGTAAAACTCAAAGTAACAAAGCCTTCAGCACCGCGCTTAAGCGCTTTAGCTGGGTAACGAGGTTCGACTCGATACAGAGGCATTGCCTGTTGGTTTGACCCAAAATCAGAAAAGGTCGGCGCGTTAATCGCTAGGCCATCAATAGATGTATTCAAATCCAATGAAGGCAATGAAGACATCGAGTTCAGGGGCGTGACTTCAGCTTGTGACTGAGACGCTTGTGCTTCTGGTGGCGGCTCTGGCATTTCAGGTTGTTCAGGAACGGCACGCTGCCTTCTCTGGGTTTCTTGTTCAGCTTCAACCATCACCATGTTGAAACTTAAAGTCTCACCACTTTCTGGAGAACGTTGATGGCCATTATCAACCATCCAAGCCATGAAAGAAAACAGCGCTAGACCCAATGCCCCCGCTAGCGGTAAAGCAAGAAATAGGCGAATCATTTATAAAGATCCTCCAAGATCATCGCTTTTCAGCAGCAAGCGCAATGTTTTTAACACCTGCACCTTTAGCGGCGTCCATCACTTTAACAACGGTTCCGTTGTAAGCGTGTTCATCCGCTTGAATGACCAAAGAAGCATCAGGTTGTTCTAGCAATAAATGTTCTAACGTCGCTTGAACACGTTCAACATCTACAACACGCTTATCAATGAAAATGTCATTCGCAGACGTAATCGCCACAAAGATGCCCGCATCCTTTTGGCTAACAACGTTAGAAGCTTGTGGGCGATTGACTTCAACCCCTGATTCACGAACAAATGAACTGGTCACAATAAAGAAAATAAGCATGATAAAGACAATATCAAGCATCGAAGTAAGGTCTATTTGAGCCTCTTCGTTTTTAGAATGACGTCGACCGAGTCTCATCGTTGACTCCTTAAAGATTTTTCTAATTTCAATTCTAAGCGGTTACACACTTTCGCTAAGCGAGCGTGAACAAACATGCCCGCTAGTGCAGCAACCATACCCGCCATGGTTGGTAGCGTTGCCAACGAGATACCTGAAGCCATCAACTTAGGATCGCTGCTTCCTTGAGTCGCCATGACATCAAAAACAGAGATCATACCGGTTACGGTGCCTAACAAGCCCAACATCGGACAAATAGCGACTAACAGCTTAATAAAATTCAAGTTTTGGTTAAGTAAGATACTCGCTTGGCCTAACCAACCTTCACGAATGGCTTTAGCATGCCAAGAAGAGTGATCTTCTCTTTCATGCCACTTTGTAATCCAAGCTTGGCGTTGCTTTGGAAAATAGAACGCAAGATAAAGCACGCGTTCTACCACAAGCACCCAATACACTAGGACAACAGCCGCTAGCCACCACAGAACGAAACCGCCCTGCTCCATAAAGCTTGATAAAGACAGCAGCCAGTCACTCGTTAACCAACTCGCTGGTAATAGAGAACCCGACAAAATATCCATTACGCGGCAGTCCCAACTGGTGAAACAACAGCTTTTGATTCAACTGTTTTTTCTGCCTGCTCAGCAACAAGGCCAATACCCTGCTTTTCAAGAATATTGCGAATATTCTCTGACTGAGTGCTAAGAATATTATGTGCCAATAGCAGCGGCATTGCAGCAACTAGGCCAAGTACCGTTGTTACAAGCGCCATCGAAATACCACCCGCCATGACTTTAGGGTCGCCATTACCAAACTGTGTGATCACTTGGAATGTTTCGATCATGCCGGTTACGGTGCCCAATAAACCAAGCATTGGTGCGAGTGCTGCTAGAAGTTTTAGCATCGATAAACCTTTCTCTAAATGAGTCTGTTCATCAACAACGGCTTCTAAAAGACGCAGCTCCAGTGCTTCAACCGTTTGGTTTTGCTCTTTGTTGTAAACTGCAAGAACACGACCAAGCGGGTTATTACCCGCTTGTTCAGGGTTCTTAAGTTGTGCGCGAATCTTCTGACGAGCTATAGCAAGAGAAATACCACGAACCAATGCGATGATTAGGCCAATAGCCAGCAGGCCAAGAATCACTTTACCAACGACACCACCCGCTTGAAGGCGATCAGCTAGGCTTGGGGTTAGCGCTAGTTGTTCAAGCATGAATCCACGAGAGGGATCGACAACAATATTAGACACTTCGCCATTCGCAAGTGAAGAAAGCGATGCCAGTGTTGGACCATTTGATGGCTGTTTCAGATACGCAATTGCATCTTCACGCTGAGTATTCCAGCTAACATAGCCTTCCTCTGTCACTAGACCAATTGAACCTAGACGGTAAGCGTCAACGGTTTGTGTATTGCCTTCACCGTTAATAAACGCAATTTGAGATTTGCTAAGCTCTGAGCTCGCTTGAATCTGTTCAATCATACTCATCCACAAGCCAGAAAGCTGTGGCATTGATGGTAGTGATTTAGCATCGATAATTTGATCGACAGTTACAGTGTGTTCAGCGCGATCAACACTGTTCACGGTTGAGCTAAGTTCTGCACCGAGTTCTTTTGCGTTTTGGCGAACGACACCGAACAGTTCGCCTAAACTACCGGTTTCTAAACGCAGCTTCTCTTCTAAACGAGCAAGTTTGTTTTCGTTATCACTGAAGGTTTGAGTTAAAACATCTGTAGCGCCTTGGATTGAAGTACGCTTCGCTTCAAGTTGTGCCTTGATCGCTTTCAGTTCTTGCTCTGTCTTTTTGAAATCAGCTTCACGCACTACGTTGTGAGAAGCTTGAGTTCGACTCTCTGATTTTGCTTTATTAACTAGCTGAGCCGTCGTATCAGAAGCTGAGAAAGCAGAAAATGAAATTGAAGTAATACAAAGCAATGCTGCTAATGGCTTTAAGTTCATTACTTAACCTCCGCAACAGTTAAAGAAACAGGTAAAGTAATCAAGCTTGGAGCCGCTTGTTGACCAGCAATATCGTAGGCTTTATCTAGCTCAGACTTCATCGAAGAATCTAGCGCTTGCCATTGATCTTCTGTTTGATCCCAAGACCAGTATTGGCTGCCATTTAGATTGCGAGCGACTAAAGAGATGCGACCTAGATGCAGTACATCAGCCTCAATCGTTTTTTCACTGGTCAATGCTACACGACCTTGATAAACACCCAGTTTGATACCGTAGTCCATCTCGATTTGGTAAGCTTCTAGGATACGGCGATACTTTTCTGCATCACTCACATCAGCGCGAGTCATCATTGCTTGTAGCTTTTCAACTCTTTCTAAACGTTGCTCTTTCTTAATTGGCACGTCTTGCTCAACTAACTGCTGAAGGCCATCAATCATCTGATACATCAGGGGTACTACACCTTGACGTGTATATTTGATTTCATCGATCTGCCCTTCGATGCTTTGAGCTTCTTTATTTTGGCTCTCAACCAAAGCGGCAAGGTGATCGTGATAAATTTCTAAGTTCTTAACTTCTTCTTGCAGACGCTCAATCTCAGCTTGCAGCATTAAAGTCGCTTGTGAGCTTTTATCAATAACCTTTTGGCTCGAAGCCGACGCGTTATTGGTTTTGTTTTGAATTGATTGAGCTTGATCCAAGCTGTTTGCCATCGAAGACGTTGCAACCAAACTGATCGCAAGTGCTAGGCTAGTTTTTAAAAGATTCATAATTGTAGTCATTTACTATAAGAAGAAGGCCAAATGAATTTTATTGATAAGCAGTCTCATTATCATTAAAAGTCACTCGCATTACTAGGGATATTTTACGAAATAGCAGAATCACGAAAGGGGAAAGCCGAAACTTTCCCCTTAGTATTTAGGCTAACAATAGTACCCTACTAACAAATTAGTATTTTACCTGTAAAGTCGCCATGTAGTTACGACCTTCGCCAACAACGACGCTGCTTGTGCTGCCACCTTCAAGGTAGTCAGTATCAAACAAGTTCTCTACGTTGAAACGTGCAACAAAATCTAGGTTTTCGTCATACTTCATTGTATGAGACACACCCATGTCTACACGAGTGTAAGCATCTTTTTTGAATGTGTTAGCACTTTCTGTGTAACGCTCACCTACATGATAAATACCTAGGTTTACATCCGTACCGTTGTTGAATGCATAAGTAGACCAAATGCTAGCCGTAAACTCAGGAACGTCTGCTGGAGTTTTACCTTCAAGTGCAGGGTCATTTTGGTATTCAGCATCCAAGAACATGGTTGATGCACTCAAAGAGAATGCTTCAGTCATGTAGCCAGTAGCCGACAGCTCAACACCAGTATGAACTTGCTCACCAACTTGGCTTGTGCGTGTCTCTTTGCCGTTGTTGCTTGCTGGATCTAGATCTTCAGTCACTTGCATGTTCGATTGAGTGATCTGGAAAAGCGCTCCAGATACGAACAGACGTTCGTCAAACAGTTCCCATTTAGAACCTAGCTCATAAAGCGTACCCTTCTTAGCATCTTGAGACTGACCAAAATTCACGTCATCTTTATCTGTGATTTCGCCAACAGGTTCGAAACTTTCAGAGTAAACCGCGTAAATAGAACCATTAGACGCTGGTGAATAAATCACACCAAACTTAGGAAGAATGTTGTTGTAGCTTTCTTCTTGATTAGAGCTACTCGTCGTTTTGTCGTAAGCGAAACGTACGCCACCAAGTACTTGCCACTGTTCAGTCAGCGTTACTAGATCTTGAACGTAAAAACCGTAGTGTTGGCTTTCAGAGTGAGATAGCGCGTCATCGTTATGGTAGCTAATATCTGAAGGCATATCGAAGCCATTACCACAAGCCGTTACAGCTTCCGCTTCAGTTGCGCTTGAACATGCGTAATCTTGTGAGTAAAGCTGCTTATAGTCATAATGCAGGCCATTAAAACCAACAAGCAGACGGTGATTTACACCTAAAGCATCGAAATCACCCGTAAAGTCTACGTAAGCCGTATCAAACGTCCATTCATCGTGACGGTCTGATACCTTGTAGCCGTAGCCGCCGCTCTTATCGCTATATACTGTGTTGTTTGATTCAGTACGTTGACGCTCATAGAACTGACGGCTGATGCCTGTCTTCACAGACCAAGCGTCGTTCAAGTTAGCGGTTACAGATGCACCGTAGTTTGCAACGTCGTTGTCCGTTTGAGCAAAACGTTGATCATTAACCGTGTTAGGGTCGATAACTTTACCGGTAGAAGTATCGATTTTAGAACCGTTGTCTAAATCGCCTTCTTCAATAGTGCGGTCGTAATGAACAGACAACAAAATATCTTCGTTGATATCGTAATCAACAAATAGACCACCAACGAAACGGTCCGTCTCTACATCGGTGCCATCAAAACGTGAACGGTAAGAGTCTTGGTTTTCTTGTGAAACAATAAGACGAGCACGCAACGTTTGGCCATCGTTCAATGATCCACTTACATCAGCAGTCGTACGAGTGTAGCTATCAGAACCAATATCTTGGCTTACGTTAACTTGAGTTTCGTATGTTGGTTTCTTAGAAACCATGTTCACAAGGCCGCCAGGAGCAGACTTACCGTAAAGTAGACCAGCAGGGCCTTTCAATACTTCAACTCGCTCCAAAAGCTCTACCGGCTGGCGGTAGTGAGACCAGTGTTGAACACCATCACGCAGGTAACCAGAGCTACTCTCCAAATCAAAACCACGAAGCGTGAAACGCTCACGGTTAGTTGACTTAGATCCCGCACCAACAGATGCGTCGTTTTTAAGAACTTCACCTAACGTACTTGCACGCTGTTCATCGATGATTTGCTCATCGATTACTGAAACTTGTCCCGGAGTCTCTAATTGAGTCGCCTCCATGCGCATTGCTGTTGTGTTCGTGTCGGCTTTGTAACCGTAGTCACGACCTTCAACGACCATGTGCTCGTCTGTTTTTACTGTTTCTGCCAATACTGCTGGTGAAGCTAATACTGCGCCGATCACTAAAGCTAATGGGCTCTTTGAAAACATGTCCTTTACTCCGCTTTTATTCTTTTATACGAGCACTTTGTTATTTATTCGATGTGCTCGGTTGAACCGTTTCCGGTACCACTGAATTATTTCGGGAGTGAATATAAGTGATAACTATTACCATTTGCATTAAATTTACATTCTTTGCATTCGTAAAGCTTTGTAAAGCCCTCTGAAAGAACGCTTTCTCTAGCTCAAAAAAATCAATTCAATGCGTTAACTTAACGTGCAGACCTATAAACATGAATTCAACATTTCACTATCAAGTCATTAGCCTGATCAATCTAGGTTGCCAAGAACGATAAAAATACTGTCTTATCTTATTTACTACCTTTGAAACGATTAATTAATGTATAAAACTCTCGATAGATGTAAATAACAGGTGAATAATTTTGTTTGTAAATGTTTAATCGGCGGAATTACCAGTGACTTTGATCACATCTATAATTTCGAACTCATTTTTGCTTTTCGATTTAATCTATCGACTGCTAATCTCCTGCTCACTTTGAAAAGGTATCAAAGTTATAAATAATAAGGAGTGTTCTAAATGAATACCAAAAAACCTATGTCTCTGACTGGTCGAGTAATCCTCGGTATGGTCGTAGGTATCTTCACGGGATTTGCCATTCAATCCCTTTTTGCAGACAGTGGATTTGTTAACAACTATGTCGTTAACGGACTCTTTGAAGTAGGCGGACAAATCTTTGTCGCCAGTTTAAAAATGCTTGTTGTGCCATTAGTCTTCGTTTCACTAGTGTGCGGTACAAGCTCTCTTAAAGACTTATCAACTCTTGGCCGTATGGGGGGCAAAACACTTGCACTTTATATCGGTACTACTGCCGTTGCCATCACTCTAGCACTGACTATCGGTAACCTGTTCCAACCTGGAGCTGGTGCGGATCTTACTGCTGCGAGCTCTTTCAAATCAGCGGATGCCCCTTCTTTGGGCCAAGTGATCATCGACATGTTCCCAACCAACCCTATTCAGGCGATGGCTGAGGGCAAAACGCTGCAAGTTATCGTATTTGCTGTGTTGTTTGGTATTGCAATCAGTGCAGCAGGTAAACCTGGTGAGCGTATCGCTGCGGTTTTCTCTGACTTGAACGAAGTGATCATGAAGCTTGTTGCGCTATTGATGAACCTGGCTCCTTACGGCGTGTTCTTCTTGATGGCAAAACTGTTCTCTAACCTAGGCTTGGGTGCAATTTGGAACTTGGCAGAATACTTCTTAGTACTTGCAGGTACCCTACTCCTACACGGTTTGGTTACTTACAGTGCGATGCTAAAAGGTTTCACAGGTTTAAGCCCTATTACGTTCCTACGTAAAATGGAAGATGCCATCATGTTCGCATTTTCAACGGCTTCTTCAAATGCGACGATTCCAGTAACAATGGAAACGGCTAAAAACCGCATGGGCGTAGACAACAAAGTCGCATCTTTCACTGTACCATTGGGTGCAACAGTAAACATGGACGGCACTGCTATCATGCAGGGTGTCGCGACGGCGTTTATCGCACAAGCTTACAACATCGACCTGACTATGGGTGACTACCTAATGGTTATCCTAACCGCAACACTAGCTTCTGTTGGTACTGCGGGTGTTCCAGGTGTCGGTCTTGTTATGTTAGCGATGGTGTTGAACCAAGTTGGTCTACCACTTGAAGGCATCGCTCTAATCATGGGTGTTGACCGTCTCCTTGACATGATCCGAACTGCTGTAAATATTACTGGTGATAGTGCTGTAACTATCATTGTGGCGAAGTCTGAAGGTTCTTTTGACGAAGCTCGCTTCAATGACCCAGCAGCCGGAGAGAAAGAAGAAGAAGTTAAGCTAGCACGCCAACAAGCATAATCTAGCTTCTCTAATGCTCTTATCTTCAAGCTCAAGGCGTAATTAATGGCTATGCCTTAGCTCACAACAAAGCGCATAAAAGAAAACGCCACTGTAGATGCAGTGGCGTTTTTTATTGGATTCTCGTTAACACGATTCGATTATCAGCTGTCTTGTCATTACTGATTACTAAGACAAAGCTTAATCTGTGATAGGAAACATGAGATTTACTCTCAGTCCCCCACCTTCTCTATTCTCAGCGGTAACGTGTCCATTCATTACGCCCATCGCTTCCTTAACAATCGCGAGGCCTAAACCGTATCCACCAGACTGCTTATCTCGAGCGGATTCAATGCGTGTAAACGGGTCGAAAATCCCCGAAATCTGGTTACTAGGAATACCATCACCGTCATCCTCTACAGATATGACACTGTAACGTTTATTTGCTAACAGTTCATAGGTAGTCACGACAACATGAGCATTCTCACCAGCATATTTGATCGCATTACTGACCAAATTACCAATCACTCGAAGAAGCAACCTCTCATCAACATTAACCATTGATGTCGGTGTCTCTAAATCACCAATTAAGGTTTGATTTCGCTTTAAGTCGTTTTGCATCTGAGCGATTAGCATCGAACAATAATGTTCAAGATGCATCAAGCTCAACTTAGAGTCATAGCGAGACGTTTCTAGTCGGCTGAACTCAAGGATCTCCCCCACCAGCTTATTCATCTCTTCCGTTTCGCTTTCCATTCGTTCTAGCAAGCCAATACTTTTGTCATCAACCTTACTACGGAGCAGATGTAGTGCGAGGTTTTGCCTTGCTAACGGAGTTCTTAGTTCGTGTGACACATCTCGAATCAAACGACGTTGCTTTTCAGCCAGAGACTTGATCTCAACTGTCATATGATCGAAGTCATGGGCAAGCTCGTTAAATTCACGCGTCGTGGAATTTAGCTCAGAAACAACACTGACAGTGAAGTCGCCTTGCGCAAGTCTTCGGCTCGCTTCTCTCAATCTATCTAGCGGCTGCTGTAGGCTTTTCGCCATAATAATTGAGAACAGGGATAAGACAACCAAAGCAATTAAGGCCTTGAGTAAATAAGAATATGGAGCAAAGGATTTAGCCGGATGAAACTGATGTGGTAGTTGAATCACTAACGTGTTGTCATTATTCAGTGGCAAACCGAAGATTGGCTTACTGACACGATCGCTCAACTGGTGATCTAAGGTCCGCAAGTACTTCAATTTGAATTCAAAGTGCGGGTGCATGTGCCGATGGGTAATTGGCCGATTGTTTTCATCGATAACAAACAAATAATAACCTTGAGCATTACCCCAGTCGGCTAACTCATCCATATCCCCTTCTTCAATCAGCACATTGGCTTGATAGGCAAGGTCGAGCATCTCAGCTTTCACGGATTCCGGCACTCTAAGCAACGCTTTCATCAAGGCTCTTTCAGCAACACCTTGAAGGATCAAAATGCTAACTAAAATGACTGTCAGGTAACTGAATAATTGGAAAGTGAGCCCATCTTTGCGCTTGGCAATAAAATCAGGGCAACGCAGCAGCTTTTTACTCATGCTCCTACCGACTCTAGGTAGCTATAACCTTTACCGCGAACGGTTTTGATATGTTGCTTCGACAAGCCAGCCTGAACTAGTTTTCGGCGTATATTGCTGATATGCATATCTAAATTTCGGTCGAAAGGACATAACTCTTTCTTAAGCACATGGATTTGTAGGTCAGATTTTGAGACCACGATACCGTCATTTTTGACAAGATAATCAAGCAGGTCTTTTTCCGTGCCCGTAAGGGGTAAACGAGAGAGTTGTTCGCACAAACCTTGATTAGATGAAGCTAGGGATTGTCTCTGACGCTCAAAACCGACTCGACGCAAGATCACCTTAATACGGGTTAGGAGCTCAGGAACATTGAAAGGTTTGGCGATGTACTGGTCTGCCCCAGCTTGGTAGCCATCCAGCATAGAGGCATCGTCGTTCAGTGCAGTCAGCATAAGAATGGGCGTAGCAAAACGCTGACAAATACGTCTTGCCACTTGAATTCCGCTCAAGTTTGGAAGCATAACGTCGAGTAGAACCAAATCGACAGGGTTCGATTGAATAAACTCTAGCGCAGATTCACCACAATGAACCGTATCAACGTGATACCCCTCATTTTCCAATACTTCACCCAGTAACTCACACAACTGGATATCATCATCAACAACTAAAACGCGAGACATTGCACACACCGATAAATAAGAACAGTTTGCATTCTAATTATCGTTATTATTGATTTCAATTATAAAGTGCGGGATTTCCTCTATAGAAGAAAATCTTTTTCAATCGGTACAAATTTTGATGCAGAATCGATAAGATTTTGAGCAGTTAACCCCGGAACACCATAAACCTCGACAGGCTTTCCAAAGCGTTCTTTGATGCGTTCGACAAGGATTTCAAAGTCACCATCGCCAGATACTAAAACAATGGTATCAACTGTCTCAGCAAGTTCTATCGCATCTAACGCAATACCGACATCCCAATCCCCTTTTGCGCTGCCATCTCGGCGCTGGATAAACGGTTTTAGCTTCACATTAAAGCCAACACCACGAAGAATATGGTGGAATTGACGCTGCTTTGGATCTTGGCTAGAGATTGCGTAAGCATTGGCTGTCACAACGTTACGTCCTTCCGTGGCAACATACCAAAACTGGTTATAGTCGAAGTTAGAACGGTATTTGTCACGCGTTGTATAGTAAACGTTCTGAACGTCGACCAATATTGCTATGTTTTCCATAAATTCATACCTTTAGATTTTCCGTATACCCTATTCTATTCACTTGTAAAATGCGAGTCGCTTTACCCAATAAAAATGAACCTGTTAGCTCTCTTTATCGTAAACCTAACTATATTCATCGTAAATCTAACTATGCTTAATGTAACGCTGTTATTTGAAACACAACCACACTCGGATCCACACTTCATGTTCGGTTCATGATCTTCAAATAGCACTTAGGCTCTAGGGTTGTTAAAAGGAGGTTGGCCATGCAACACAGACAAATACACAAATCGTTCGCTAGCAGCAATACGATCTGCACAATACAGTCTATAGATCGTTCAATCACGTGGTCTTATCTACTAAGAATACTCATGGTCAGTAGCGTGTTGATTACCAGTTTAACCATCAACTCAGCCTTCGCCTACCCAGCCTACTCTCACTCCGAAGCCTTACCGCACCGCAGTGTGATCTATTTTGCACCGAAGGAAGATTCCGTCGTCAAAGAATTTCTCAATGAAGTGTTGATCAACAACTGTCAATTGGATGAAAGAGACGTAGTTGTCATAGTCATTGCGGAAAGCGGCTACACTGTCCCTACTTGGCTTGAAGAGGAATTTAATCTAGAAGCCGTAATCGATAGCTATGGAATACCAAAAGGTTCACATACTGCTGTTTTGATTGGTAAAGACGGAAAAGAAAAGCACAGGTGGAATGGGAAGACTGATTGGAACCTTATCACCAACATCATCGACGAGATGCCAATGCGCCAAGAAGAAATGCAGCGACAAAATAGCCGCTGCAGTATTTGATTCTTAATAATAAGTCGCTGCTCAATGAGCTAACTTAAAAACCAACCGATTATACTTGCTTGTTAAACCAAGCAAGTTTTTCATGAAGCTGAGCAACACTACCAACCACGATCAGTGCTGGACTTTTCGCAACGCTTGCAAGGTCAGCTAGATCACGCAACCCACCTCGAAACACTTTCTGCTCTTGGCGTGTACCATTTTCGATAATCGCCACTGGCATGTCTTCGCGCATACCATTATCGAGTAAATTCTTCTGAATATTTGGGCTCTCTTTTAAGCCCATATAGAACACGATCGTGTGGTTATGTTGAGCAAGAGATCGCCAATCGATATCTTCGCCATCTTTCTTTAAGTGACCAGTAATGAACTGGACGCTTTGCGCGTGGTCACGGTGAGTCAATGGAATACCCGCATAAGCGGTCGCTCCAGCAGCCGCTGTAATACCAGGAATGACTTCAAACCTCACATCGTTCTCAGCTAACGTTTCACACTCTTCGCCACCGCGGCCAAAGATAAACGAATCACCACCTTTTAAGCGGACAACGTGTTTGTTTTCTTGTGCTTTGGTCACCAATAATTGGTTGATCTGATCTTGTGGTACGCAGTGATGATCGAGCTTTTTACCCACATACAACATCTCAGCTTCTGGGTTAGCCATCGCTAAAATATCTTTCGATACTAAACGGTCATAAACCAAGACGTCTGCTTGTTGAATTACTCGTGCCGCTTTTAGTGTAAGTAAGTCAGGGTCACCCGGACCTGCACCTACTAATGAAACAAATCCTTTGTTTCCTGTATTAACATTCGATGGCGATACTTCTGACATGCTTTGCTCCGAAAGTTAGCTTGTTATATTTCAAGCTTAATTCTGTGTAGCAATTCACTGTGAATTAATGTGAATTACCAAAATCCCTACTTCTTAGACTATCAGTTGTTGAGATAAAACTTCACGTTTAATTCTAATCAAGATAGAAGTTTATATAACAAAACAATCTATTACGATGCTCACCACCTCTTGTTAGTGGCGCGAATAAACCACGACAAGAGTTAAAAATGCATCATTACTGACTTGAATTGAGGGCAATTACGATCAAAAAAGCCCCCAACGTTCTGTTAGGGGCTTATCAAATTTTTTCTAGTGACTAGCTCTATTCAACAAAACGAAGCGATTACTTAGCGCCTAAAGCAGGAGCCGTTTTAGCGTGAGTTAAGTATAGAGGTACACATGTAAATAATAGACCACCAACAATGTTACCTAGGATAGTAGGTACAAGGTTGTAGCTTAACCAAGTTGTGATACCGAAATCAGCACCTAGCATCATGCCTAGTGGGAATAGGAACATGTTTACAACTGCGTGTTCAAATACAAGTGCGAAGAAGATGAAGATTGGTAGCCACATTGCTGCAATCTTGCCTGCAACCGTGCGAGCAGTCATGTTACCGATTACGCCAAGGCATACCATTAGGTTACACAAAATACCGCGAACGAAACATGTGATCCAACCATCTGCGCCTAGGTTTTCAAAACCAACAGTACGAGCCGTTGCGATAGCCATAAACTTCTGACCAACTGCATTTGGTTCCATGCTGAAGTTCATTGTTAGTGATTGAGCAATCAGTGCAGCAACAATAAGAGAACCAATTAGGTTACCAAGACCAACTAGACCCCAACAACGTAATACACGACCCCAAGTAACACCCGGACGGTTATCAAATTTTGCTAGAGGAGCAAGACCAAATACGCCAGTGACTAGGTCGTAACCCATTAAACTCAGAATACAGAAACCCACTGGGAATACGAGTGCGCCTACGATACCAATACCTGTTTGGGTGATAGCAGTAATAGCCACAACAACCGCAAGAGACAAGATGATACCAGCCATGGTGCCGCGCAAGATAAGATCACGAGTGCTCGTTTTGATCTTAGCTTCGCCGACATCGATCATCGTTTGTACAAATTCTACAGGTTTTAAAGCAGACATAAGATTGTCCTCAAAAGTTTAAATTAAAAGTTAAAATTGGATAGGAAAAGGTTCTAGTTACCGAATTAAGGCAATGTCAGAAACTAAAACCCTTGATCTATCTAATCTTGCTGTCTAACTGACTAGTCAGTCAGATTATGCAGCGATTTCAACCGCGCCTTTGGTTACACGAGCTTTGTACGCTTTCACGTTAAAGTTCTCGTCTTCCATGCACACGCCTGTTGATAGGTTAAAGCGTTGTTTTTTAAGCGGACTCGCCACCCAAAGCTCACCTTTATGTTCAACAGTTAAACCGCGAGATAAAACGTTTGATTGGAAAAACGGGTCGGTGTTGCTAATAGCGAACACTTCTTCAGCTTTGGTTGGGCGAAAGATAGCAACCTGTTCACCACCAACCAACGCACATACACCTGTACCTGGAACAATATCTTCGATCTTACAAACTTTAGTAAATGCCATGATGTCGTCTCCCAATTAAACCAGTTCAACGTGAAGGATGTCGCCCTTCGCTTCTGGGTGTTTTTCTGTGTATGTCGCAGGGCGGTGTTGTTCACGGCCATCATCAACAAACACAACATTTTCATCACGATCATCAGCATTGATGAAGTGTGAGAAGCGTTTAAGTTGAGCTTCGTCATTAATTGTGTCGGTCCATTCACAGCGGAATTCTTCAACCAGTTTCGCTACGTCGGTTTCAAGTTGGTCGTTAAGGCCAAGTTTGTCTTCAACGATGACTTCGCGTAAGTAGTCAACACCACCTTCGAGGTTGTCCATCCATACCGAAGTACGTTGTAGCGGAGCTGCAGTGCGGATGTAGAACATCATGAAACGGTCGATGTATTTAACTAGCGTTTCTTGGTCTAGGTCGACTGCCAGTAAGTCTGCGTGACGAGGTTTCATACCGCCGTTACCACACACATACATATTCCAACCAGCGTCAGTTGCGATAATACCTAAATCTTTACCTTGAGCTTCGGCACATTCACGAGTACAACCCGACACACCAAACTTCATTTTATGAGGGGTACGGATGCCTTTGTAACGATTCTCAAGCATCACACCCAAACCAACCGAATCTTGCACGCCGTAACGGCACCATGTAGAACCTACACATGTTTTTGCCATGCGTAATGCTTTACCGTAAGCCTGACCTGTCTCATAACCGGCTTCGATTAGCTTTTTCCAGATAGCAGGTAAGTCATCTTTTTGAGCACCGAATAGACCAATACGCTGTGCACCAGTAATCTTGGTGTACAAGTTGTATTCAGCGGCAACATCAGCAAGAGCACTCAGTGCTTGAGGTGTTACTTCACCACCCGCCATACGAGGGATAACTGAGTAAGTACCGTCTTTTTGAATGTTACCTAGGAAGTTATCGTTGGTATCGTGCAGTTTTACTAGTTCAGGCTTAAGGATGTGTTCACCCCAGCAAGAAGCAAGAATAGAACCCACAAGTGGCTTACAGATTTCACAGCCGTAGCCTTTGCCGTACTTCTCTAGTAACTCGTCGAATGTTTTGATTTCTTCGATACGAATGAGGTGGAAAAGCTCTTGGCGAGAGTAAGCAAAGTGCTCACAAACATCGTTTTTCACTTCAACACCTGCTTTAGCAAGTTCGGCGTTTAGCACTGAAGTCACAAGTGGAATACAACCACCACAACCAGTACCAGCACCTGTTACTGCTTTAATGTCGCCAATTGTGTGGTGACCTTCAGCAACCGCTTGGGCAATCTTGCCTTTCGTTACGTCGAAACAAGAACAAATAACGGCAGTTTCTGGCAAAGAATCCGCGCCAAGTGTTGGCTTTTCAGCACCTGCGTGAGCAGGAAGAATCAATGCATCTGGGTGCTCTGGTAGGTCAATTTCATTCAGCATTAGCTGTAAAAGATCGCCATAGTCAGACGTATCACCAACCATCACCGCACCAAGAAGCTTCTTGTTGTCTTCAGAAACAATTAGGCGCTTGTAAACTTCTTGCTCTTCGTTTTGGTAAACGTAGCTCTTACAACCTGGAGTACGACCGTTTGCATCGCCGATAGAGCCAACTTTCACGCCTAGAAGCTTCAACTTCGCAGACATGTCGGCACCTTCAAATGTGCTTTCGTTACCGACAACGTGGTCAACCGCTACAGTCGCCATTTTGTAACCAGGAGCCACAAGTCCGTAGAACGTTTGGTTCCAAGACGCACACTCACCAATCGCGTAGATATCTTTATCCGTCGTTTGACAGTAGTCGTTAATCTCAATACCACCACGAGGAGCAATACCAAGACCCATTTGACGAGCAAGTTTGTCTTGAGGACGAATACCAGCAGAGAATACGATGAAATCTGTTTCAAGTTCAGTGCCGTCTGCAAAACGCATCACGTTACGAGCTTCAGTGCCTTCAGGAGCAATTTCTAGCGTGTTCTTGCTTGTGTGTACATTTACACCCATACGTTCGATTTTTTGACGAAGCTGATTACCACCGGCTAAGTCAAGCTGTTCAGCCATTAGCTTAGGAGCAAACTCAACAACGTGTGTCGTCACACCAAGTGCTTTTAGTGCACCAGCCGCTTCAAGGCCAAGTAAGCCACCACCAACAACCACACCAGATTTAGAGTTCTTAGCGGTTGCTTCAATCGCTTTCAAATCTTCGATTGTGCGGTAAACAAAACAATCTTTGCCTTCATGGCCTTTAATTGGTGGAACAAATGGGAAAGAACCGGTAGCAAGAACAAGTTTGTCGTATTGAATTTCACGACCAGTGCTTGAGTAAACTGTTTTTTTCTCACGGTTAACGTTGATTGCACGTTCACCGATCAGCATATTGATGCCGTGTTTCTCGTAGAAACCTTCTTTTACTAAAGAAAGTTCATCTGCAGTGTGGTGTGAAAAGTAAGAAGAAAGGTGTACACGGTCATACGCAACACGTGGTTCTTCGCAGAACACTGTGATGTCCATGCTTGCAACATCTGTCTTCTCGACTAAATCTTCGATATAGCGATGACCGACCATCCCGTTACCGATTACGACTAGCTTCATCTTGCTCATAAGAATTCCTGAAGGTTATATATTTCTTAACTACGCGAATAATGAATTATGAAAGAAAATGAAAATATGATGTAAATCAATTACGAAAACAAACTACCCTAAAGGGGTAGAACAAAAGAGGTAGAACTGCTTAATTATCAGGCCAAGCAAACGAATAACCGTAGTATTGATAGGGTTTAGCGGGATTTTATATACACTTTGGCGCACTAGAAAGAGTGTTGTAAAGTTTCACAATAGGTTAGCAATAACGTAATTGAATGACAATCATTTTCATTTAAAGACTTAACACAACACTGAAAATTACGCTAATTTCCAAATTCATGAAAAACTATGTGAAGTTATGAAGAGGAATGCCCGAATCACAGATCAAAAAACGAACATTGAATCATAATGTCATCTTTTTTATTCAATACGAATCGTGACAAACAAGTCGTAAATGACCTGAGATTATTAACTAGCATTGAAGATAAAGCTTTCCCAGTTAGTAAAATGTTAATTTAATTGATCCAGCACATACACCCTTCAAATTCACCATAGCTATATCAAATCAAACTTCCAACTAAGCGGTGAATAAATTAAGATTATTGGAAATAATTCTCATTTAATAGAGTCCGACTACCATGCGTGTATTTCTACTGATCTTAACTATCATTACTACCCCTGCACTTGCCGAAACGAAAATCATCAAACAAGTCATGGATATGAACTCTGAAAATATCGACAAAATGTACCAATTTATCCCTGACTATGTAGAAATCGAACCCGGTGACAAAGTGTTGTTCCAAGGTACCGTCGGCTCTCACACCGCTCACAGTATTCAAGGAATGCTTCCTGAAGGCGCGAAGCCCATTATGATCTCAGGTTCGAATGCACAAGAAGTTACATTCGATAAACCCGGTGTATACGGTATCAAATGTAAAGTTCATCACCGACATGGAATGGTTGCGTTGGTTGTTGTAGGAGACCCAAGTGCGAATATTGAAGAAGCGCGTGATGCAGCTAAGAAACGCGTGAGTCGCCGTGCGCAGAAGAAGATGCAAGGTTTACTCGATCAAGCTGAAAACCTTGTTCAGTAGCTGTTAAGCTGAAAGTTCTATCAAAAAAACAGCGCAAGTTAGCGCTGTTTTTGTCTCAATGAAGATTGTTGAATGCTCTTCCCTTACATACAACTACAGCAACCAGCCCGCTCTAAACGAAACACCCACAACAACAAATAGGATCGAAATGATGGTCACCGGTACAATGTGTAGTGCCATATCAACAAGGTTATCCTTCGATAACTTTGGAATGACCCGAAAGCGAGCATCCAGAGCTAACAACACAGTTAACGACAACAGCGTCAATTTGGCAGCAATACCATGAGCTAACGGAATTGACATATCAAACCATAAGCTAACATCTGGCAACATGTGATAAGCAAGCATCAACCCCGTGACGACTTGTATCACTAATGCAGGCATTCCCACCTTTTCATACCCTTGCTCAAATTCTAATAACATTTCTGGAGAACGATGCTTCAATACCTTCGGCAGGATAACTAGGCTAAGAATGATATGGCCCCCAGTCCAAATCGTTGCCGCCAAAACATGTAAAACTAATAACAAACCAAACATAGATTTCCCTTAGACAATGTTACGTGGGGCAAAGGAAAAACCTTCAAACTCACGTTTATATTTAGATTCACCAATTTTCTTTATTTTGGCGACGCCCATTTTGTAGTTGTAGTTACCACTGATTTGATCAACTACCCTTGTCGTTAACGCATTCGCTGGATTTTTCATATCCATCATATTGCAATAAAGCACACCTTGTTTCGTTGTTGGTGTGACAATCGCAACCGCCTTGATCTCGGCGTAGTCCAATTGAATATGGCCATTCTCCATTAGACGGTTAAACTGAAAATCGTCCGCTTCGACACCTAAGATCGTATCTTTGAAATTCGCAACGCGCTCTGAATAAACCAAGACCTCGTCTCCGGCTTCGATTCCTCGCTTCGCGGCGTCTTCCGGATGTACTTCAATCCAATTTTCAGGCCAACGATGCGTGATATACGGCCGTCGCTCAGTATCATCAAACCCTGATTGCCAGATTTCGTTAATACGACCGTTGGAAAACCATAGTTCGTCTTTTTGGGGAGTAAGCCACGTGTGGAAATCACTGAACAAACCCCAAGGATGCTTTTGAAGGTTCACTTTCCCTGTCTGACTGTTGAACCGCGTAAGTTGTTTACGCATGATATTCGCGCCTTGTGGGCCGTCTTGTAGGCCTTTCTCGACCAAATCATCCCAACTCATTTCTGTATCGTGCAATCGCTTAGTACCAATTAGTTTCTTGGTATCGTAGTTGTAAAAAACGGGTCCCTGGATGCCTTCCGTTCCAAATTCAGCCAGCTTTTGATGAAGCGTTTTGCCTTCAGCATGAGCGGCGACTTTGATCATATTGAAATCTTTACGACTACCACGGCTAAATCGCGATGACTCTTCTGCAACATCATTAGAGTTTTGCCAATCAAACCCGTCGTACCCCATTCGAGAAGCCATTTGAGCGACAATCCACCAATCAGGTTTCGCCTCGCCCGGCGCATCTGAAAACTTCTGATAGAGGCGCAATCGACGTTCACCATTAGCGCGCATGAAATTCTCTTCACCCCAAGTTGCCGCAGGGAAGATGATATCGGCGAATTGTTTACCAATAGGGTCACGTAAGTAGATATCTTGATTAATGACAACCATACCTCCCGAATCAGCACGTTTTTTTAGAGTGTCGATGATATGTTGCTTATCTCGTCGAGTCGCTTGATGGGGGTTACGAGTCGTTAAATCTGTGAATTTTTCCTTTAAGCCATAACTGCCGCACATGGCTTGAATCCAAGTAGTACCGATGACATGAGCCATGCGTGTATGGCCAGAGTAGAGATATCTATCGGTATCGATAGAACGTCTACGCCTACCCGCCACTTTTTCAGGGGATTTGTTTCGCGGTAATTTTCCACCAGCCAACCCACCACGTTGGTGACCACCAAATCGACCAATAACGCGCCCTTCGCGCCCACCCGTTCCAATAATGGTTGCAAGTGACGCAATCGCGTTGGTATTACCGGTATTGTTCGACCAATAGAAACCCTTTTCTATACCAATCGACGACTTCACTCGCTTACCGTCAACCGGCATCGCTAACATTTCAGCAGCCTTGTGGATCTTCTCTACATCAATACCAGCAACCGAGGCTGCATATTCCGGTGCGTACTCTTTTTGAGACAAATTCCACTGTTTATAGTCGTCGAAGCCGTCTGTCTGGAATTTACCCCAAGTCGTTCTCCACTGCCAAGGCGTGTTGCGCGTACCTTGACCAAAACCCGAGCTCGATTCCCACTTATTATTTACCCAATTAGTAATCCACTCTTTATCTTGCCAACCTTGCTCAAGGATCACTCGTGCAATCGCGCCGATCACTAACGTGTCGCTTCCAGGATTGATATCAAGGTGCAAGCCACCTTGCGCTTTAAGCCATGCAATACCGGCCGTTTCACGAGGGTTCAAAATCACGGTTTTCATACCACGGTGAACCGCTGGCATGATGAATTGGGTAAAGATAATGGTTTTAGTCTCATACGGATCAGTTCCGCAGATCATTAAGGTGTCTGCCGCGCCCCAATCATCATAACTCGGAGCGAAATTATCAAACCCAGCATCTCGAAAGCCTGGTGTAGCGGTAACATCTGACGGTGTATCATGAAACGAAAAATTAGCCGTATTCACATGACGTAAAGCGTATTTTGTTATCGCATAAGTATTTTCAATGTACTGATATGAATAAGTTTTAACGCAGTAACTGTTTGAACCGTGAGTATCAATAACGTGACGCCCAACTTGGGCTGCGATGTCTAATGCGAAGTCCCACTCGACAGGTTGTAATTGCCCATTAATACGAACCAAGGGTTGCTTCAAGCGATCTTTTGTCGGAGTTTCTGGATTGTATAATTTTCTTGCAAGCAGCCCGCCACGAACCGAAGAGTCACCGCCTTTATTAACGACTTGTATATCCTTATCCGCAACCACAACGACATGGTGTGGTTTGCCATTGTGCGAAACAATATTATGTTGTTGGGGAGAAACCCAAGCTTGCAGTGCATGAACAGGAAACTCGACACCAAATGCATTTTCGTTAGCACGAGCGCCACCTGAAGGGCTACTTACAGGCCAACGATAAACCTTGTATCCACAAGCCACGATACAATAGTCACACGCTGTTGTGATGACTTCAGCATGAACAGGAGGCAGTAAAGTGCTGGTTGGCTGCAGATACTGACGGTTTAAAGGAGATTGATTGTTTGAGAGAGATTCGGTCATCTAACTTACCTCCACATCAATTAGGTTTTCCATTCGGCCAAAAATCAACCCCATAACTCCGACTGCATAGATATCGTCTCCTTCGAGCTCCAACAACACTTGAGGTAAGCTTTCAAATGCTTGTCCAGAAACCATAATCCCATGGCGACGTAAATCGAAAGTAGACAAATGAAATGGACATTGGCCAACAATACGATGCTCTCCTTTAGCTTTATAGGCACCCGTTAAAGGTCCGCCTTGGTGGGTACAAGTCATAGAGTACGCCACAACATCGCGTTGTTGCCCTATTCCTCCACCGCACTCAATATCGGCTTTAACCAGCATGGCAATAGAGTTTTTGCCTTCATCTGGATATTGAAAATGAACCGGAGTGTGATTGTTGAGTTCACTTAATTTGGCAATTTTCTTACGTGGATAGTCCACGATACGGCCTTCAACCTGAGTTTCAGAATCTGTTCCTGCGAATAGAGTAAGAGGAACCATTGAAACAGCAGTAGCCGCACCGGAATAAAGCAAGAAGTCACGTCGTGACATCATGCATCTATTGTGTCCTTTACTGGAATTTTGCTTTGAATTAGCGATCATTTTTTTGCTCCAGCAAGCTCTTCTTGAGTAAATAGCGGTTGGTATTCGGGAATTTTTGGTTCATCAATAACAATCTGTTCGCCTGAAAATGCCTTTACGAAGCTCAGTAAGTTCTCTTTATCTTCCTGTGTTAAACCAAGAGGTTGAATCAACGGAGACTTAGTTTGAGGGAACCCAGTAGTGAGGCCATCAACAGCGATACCACCTCGATCGTAGAAATCGATCACCGCTTCTAAAGTTGGAATGGTGCCATTGTGCATATAGGGCGCAGTGTATTTTGTATAACGTAGGCTCGGTGTGCGGAATTTACCTAACATCTCTTTGCGTTTAGCTCGAAAGTAAGCACCGGGGTCGGCCTTTGTGGTGCGGTACATCTCTTCAGTGACACCTTTAGAATAAAGCTCAAATCGAAACGTTATTTGCGCTAATCCATCATCATTCCACCAAGGGCTTGGCGGTACGCCAATGTTGTAGAATTTTTGGTCAGATGCTAAAGCCCCGTTGTGACAAGCAATGCAATTCGCTTTGCCTTCAAACAGTGCTTTGCCTTTCAATTGAGACTCAGACAAAGCGGTTTTATCACCTAATAAATAGTTATCGATTGGTGTGTCACGTTGAACCATAGTGCGTTCAAAAGCAGAAATGGCACGCCAAGCATTATGAATCTTTGGCGTATCGTCACCAAATACTTGCTTAAAGCGTTTCACATATTCAGGTACTAGTGCTAAACGCGCCTCCATGATGTCATCTTCACCGTTACCCGCGACAGCGCCTTTCGCTGCATCTTTGGCCTGTGCCTCCAACGACATAGCACTACCAGCCCAAAACAGTTTGTCGTAGTAAGCCGAGTTAATGATCGTTTGACTATTACGCCAATGCACAGTACCTGGGTACCCCATAGAAAGATCATCGGGAAAGCCCCAACCTTGAGATTGAATATGACAACCAGAGCAAGGGCTTGTAGTATCGCCGCTCAAACGGCCATCAAAAAACAGGATTTTCCCTAGCTCGATTTTTTCAGGTGTTTGTTTATTGTCCGCTGGAATTGGGACTTCACCTAATGGGGCTAACTTCAAACTTGCATTAGCAATATTTGACCAGAAAATACCGCCGATAAACAAAGAGGATGTAACCAGCCAAATTGATTTCTTAATTTCGAGCATTTGACCAATCCTCCGTGTACTCGTAACCAAAGTCGTACTCTAGCCATTCATATTGATTTCCCACCAAAGGATCACCAGACAATGATTGCAGAAATGCGACTAAAGCTTGTTTCTCTTGGTTGGTCAATGAGAGTGGTGTTAAGCGCGGATCTTTGTTGGAATCAACACCTCCTCCTTGGTTGTAGAACTCAACTACGTCCTCAAGAGTGAGCAATATCCCGTTGTGCATATAAGGAGCCGTCTGAGATAACTCTCGCAATGTTGGAGTCATGAACTTACCTCGGTCACTTCCGTCAGCTTTATGAGTCTGAACATGAGCGCCAACGTCACGCTTTAAAGTAAGATAGTCTTGGATGCCCATGAACATGTTGTAAGCAAGAAACGATTGATGCCTCATTGGATCTAGAAAGATCTCCATGTTCTCAGGGACGCCTGTATTGTGAGCCTTACCGTCACTAAACAAAGGTCCACTGTGGCACTGACTACACCCGCCCTTTCCTACGAACAATTGTTCACCCTGCTTTGCCAACAAGTTAAGCTCGCCTTTGTCGAAAGGTACATTCGTCGAAGTAAGCGTTTTGATATATTCGGGAAGCGCTTTGAGCACACCGCCATTTGACGGTTCCCCTAGGTTAGCCGCTTTAAACATCTCGACATATATAGGATCCTGTTTTAGACGCTCTTGCATCAAGCGCATGTCCATATTCATCAGCCAATCTTCAGTGATATTTTCCCGCACTACATCGTTTAGGTTGGTTCCAATGCGGCCATCATGGAACCAGACTTCTTTATAAGCCGTATTAATCAGCGTTGGCGCATTACGAAATCCATCACTCCCCGTATATGCAGGGCTTAAAGCTTCAGGATAAGAGAAACCATTCGCAGGGATGTGGCAACTAGAACAAGATATCGAATCATCCCCAGACAAACGCGTATCAAAAAACAACCTTTTACCTAACTCTGCTTTAACGGGATCGATATTTAGAGGGGGCAAAGCAGCATGTAGGCTCACAGAAAAAAGAGCGCACAACCCTACGCAGCTTTTTCGTGCGAAGCTTTGGCATATTGAGCTTTTTAGTATGGAACCTTTACGTATCGAACTTTGGCTTATGAAGCTCTTTAGTACAGAGCCCTGACTTATGGAGCTATTTAGCATAGAGCTCTGCCGCCTTGAGCTTTGTCGTAATACGCTCATTGGCTTTCCTTTTTGGGATTGCTATTAATGATACCTATTATTAACACGTGAAACATTAAAGATATGATTAGGATCATACAATTCGAAATGATAAGAGTTATTATTCAAACTTGTTAATCTAGCGGTGCCTAACCTGATGTCTCTTGATAAATTACTAAACCATGTCGAACATACTTTTCTAACTGGAGACGTATCCGATCAGATTCTTGCAATACAAATTCTCTCAAGGTTTCCGCACACTAAACACTTACTACTTAAAGGATTGGATTCCAACATCATCGATGTCGTTATCACCTGCCTCGAATGTCTAACTCTAGATAAGAATGCGCCTATAACGAGTATTATCCACTGCCTTAATAATTGGGACGACAGCGAAGTTAAATTGGCGGCACTGAATGCTATTGAACGAAACTTAGGTCTAGAACAATCTCACGAATTGTTGATAGATCTGATCTGCGACACTCGCGATTACTGGGAAGGCGATTGGAATGACGGTGATGATATCCGTTTGAATGCTGCCCGTGTTTTAGATAATCACGCACAAAACTTAGAACGTAACCAGGCTCTTCGCTTATTGCCCTTACTTCAAAATGATCCAGAACCCGACTTAAGAAGCAGACTTGTTTCGGTGTTGTCTCGTCACTCACCCGCTCTACTTGAAGAAGGTGGTTATTTAAAACATCCGACTGATTTCCGTCTGGCCTTAAAAAGTACACCAGATAAAATTTCCTTATACAAAGCCGCCCAACACCAAGATCTACGTTGCCAACAAATTGCCTATCAGCGTTTATCCGAGATGAATTGCCGCGAATATTTACAGTTGTTTTTAACCGGGCTTTCCCACTCTGATTCAAAAATAAGACAAACGTCGATCAACACATTAGCGAGATGGGAATATCAAATAGGTATCAAGCACCTAACAAATAACGAGTTACTGTCGGAAATACCAATTCGAACCCTTTCGACATTACTTAGCGACGATGATAAACAACACCTGATTAACCGATGGCAAGATCAACAACATCCAACTCAAAATTTAACAGCGATACTCCGGTTAATTGCGAGGTTAAAGGAAACGCATAAGCAAGCTCAACTAAAATATTTCATGCCGGTTTTCTATGAACGCTTCTCTAACCTAGATGAAGGAACGCAACTTGATTGCCTCAATATCTTGTTTAGCGAAACAACACAGCGCCTAAGCACCGCCTTTGTTCGTCAACACCTGCAATCTAAAATCAACAGCAATTCGGTGAGGCAGCAGCTTATCGGGCACCTAGCTGTTACTCCAACGAGCGAACATCAAGCCTATCTAAAAGAACTTGTTGTCGGTTTACCAGAAATTCTCGTAAACAGCCATATAAAGAAACAAGAGCCATCAGCAAACGATCAACTTCAGGAGCAGCATGACCTAAGTGATGCCAATATACAGCCACCCGTACTTTCAACACTTGAAGCACTGAAACGAACCACTCATCCAAGCCCTGATAGAAAGCAATCACCTAGTAAAGACCAACAGCCTAAGAAAAAAGCGTCTATCGAAAAACAGACTAACCAAGCTTTGGCGATCGAACATTGTCGAAACAAACAATGGTTGATTGATTTGTGCGTTGAGCAGAAACTCGCAACTCTATCAAAAACTGCATTCCACGCGTTAGTCACTGCCTTATATCACAACAATATAAATTTTATCGACATTAAAACTCAGCAATTTAGTCATTTAGTGTCAGAGCTAATCATTGATGTTGATTGCTCTAATCTCAGTAATATCGTCGACTGGCTTGGAGAACTCTGGATCGAGCAACACCACTTACAAAGGATAGAGTCTGAAAACCTTGCATTGCAAACCTGTCTAGTAAGATATATCACTAGCGAACCACAACTACTTGAGCTGTTAAAACATCCGTACATTGGTATTCAGATAGCGGCGTTGGAACAGCTACGACAGACTGGTATTACGGCACAAGAAAGATTGATTAACCTGATTCTAAAAGAACCAATTCTATACCCTCAATTCAATTATTTTGAGGCTACTACGGTCTACAAGGTACTTTCTGAGAAAATCCAAGGTTCACCTTCAATCGCGCTTCAGGCCATGCACTCCTTCATTGGATCACCTAACAATCCCACGGCATGAGCCGTTAAACATCATGTTCAAGTGATAGAAACAACAGAGCTAATGTCAGATTAAAGTTAGGGGTTAGGGGTTAGGGGTTAGGGAATAGTAGGACAAAACTGAAACTCGGAAGATGAAAATACAGAAAGGAATTTCAGACATAAAAAAACCAGCCACTAGGACTGGTTTTTTCTAAATAGTGGAGGCGCCTCCCGGAGTCGAACCGAGGTCCACGGATTTGCAATCCGCTGCATAGCCACTCTGCCAAGGCGCCTTCAAGTCGTGTTTTAAGAGAACGACTCTCTTGATTACTACCAAACAAGGTAACAATCAAATAGATG
>NZ_MCUN01000008.1 GCF_002873455.1 Vibrio splendidus
TGGTGTTGTAGCTAAAATCTTCGCTTAATAGCATTTAGATTTTTGCACACTCTTCATTAGAAGAGTACGCATCTGAAAAGGGAAGCTTCGGCTTCCCTTTTGTTATTTATAGAGAAACATTCTTTTACTGCGCGATACTCCACACCTCTCAAAGTCCCTTTTTCAATATATTCCGATTATTTTCCCAGCACTACTTGCATACTAAAGTGTGATCTGTATAATGCATCGCACTGGCTAACGCCGGTTTGTGAACCAATGAGCACTGAGGAGTAGGTCTTACCTAGTAATGTATACTCAGCTTATGTTCGCGGTTAATAAAAATAGTAAACTTCGTGTTTACTTCAAAAGTTAACTGACAATGCGTCCTGATTTTGGATGCTACGGTTTCACATAAATCAATCGGCATTCTCTCGTTATTTCGAGCTTGAGTGGCGATATTGTTTGTGTAATTATTAATAATTGGAGCTCTGTCTCATGCAGAACCAACGTATTCGTATCCGCCTTAAAGCGTTTGATTACAAGCTAATCGATGCTTCAACTGCGGAAATCGTTGAAACAGCAAAACGTACTGGCGCACAGGTTCGTGGTCCTATTCCACTTCCTACTCGTAAAGAGCGTTTCACTGTTCTTACCTCTCCACACGTCAACAAAGATGCACGTGACCAGTACGAAATTCGTACTCACAAGCGTTTGATCGACATCGTTGAGCCAACAGATAAAACTGTTGATGCTCTAATGCGTCTTGATCTTGCAGCTGGCGTTGATGTTCAAATCAGCCTAGGTTAAGGGAGATAAGAATAATGATTGGTCTAGTCGGACGTAAAGTGGGTATGACCCGCGTATTTACTGAAGAAGGCGTTTCTATCCCAGTAACTGTTGTTGAGGTTGAAGCGAACCGTATTTCTCAAGTTAAAACTCTTGAGACAGACGGCTACGCAGCAATCCAAGTAACTACTGGTGCTAAGAAAGCTAACCGTGTAACTAAACCTGAAGCTGGTCACTTCGCGAAAGCGGGTGTAGAAGCAGGTCGCGGTCTTTGGGAATTCCGTTTAGAAAACGGCGAAGAGTTTGAAGTTGGCGCTGAGCTAAACGTAGAACTTTTCAACGAAATTAAAAAAGTAGACGTTACTGGTACATCTAAAGGTAAAGGCTTCCAAGGCGCTATCAAGCGTTGGAATTTCTCTACTCAAGATATGACTCACGGTAACTCTTTGTCTCACCGCGCACCGGGTTCAATTGGCCAATGTCAAACTCCAGGCCGCGTGTTTAAAGGCAAGAAAATGGCAGGTCACATGGGAGCTGAGCGTGTAACGACTCAAAACCTAGAGATCGTACGTGTTGACGCTGAGCGCAATCTACTCCTTATTAAAGGTGCAGTACCAGGCTCAACAGGCGGTAACGTGATCGTAAAACCTGCTGTTAAAGCATAACGTCTAGGAGTAAGTAATGGAATTGATGGTTAAAGGTGCTGATGCACTAACTGTTTCCGAGACTACTTTCGGACGTGACTTTAACGAAGCTCTAGTACACCAAGTAGTTGTTGCATATGCAGCAGGTGCTCGTCAAGGTACTCGTGCTCAAAAGACTCGTTCTGAAGTATCAGGCGGCGGTGCTAAGCCATGGCGCCAAAAAGGTACTGGCCGTGCACGTGCTGGTACAATTCGTAGCCCAATCTGGCGTACAGGTGGTGTTACTTTTGCTGCGAAACCACAAGATCACAGCCAAAAAGTAAACAAAAAAATGTACCGCGGTGCTATGAAGAGCATTCTGTCTGAGTTGATTCGTCAAGAGCGTCTAATCGTTGTTGATAACTTCTCTGTAGAAGCACCAAAAACAAAAGAACTTGTAGCTAAGCTTAAAGAGCTTGAGCTAAACGACGTTCTGATTGTGACTGGCGAAGTAGATGAAAATCTATTCTTAGCTGCTCGTAACCTATACAAAGTAGATGCACGTGATGTTGCTGGTGTTGATCCAGTATCACTAATCGCTTTCGACAAGGTTCTGATGACTGCTGACGCAGTTAAGCAAGTTGAGGAGATGCTAGCATGATCACTGAAGAGCGTATCTTAAAAGTTCTACGTGCTCCGCACATCTCTGAAAAAGCAACTATGGCAGCTGAGAAAGCGAACACTATCGTTTTCAAAGTAGCTAAAGATGCAACTAAGAAAGAGATCAAAGCAGCTGTAGAAAAGCTATTTGAAGTTGAAGTTAAGTCTGTAAATACTCTTGTATTAAAGGGTAAGACCAAACGTCAAGGTATGCGTGAAGGCCGTCGTTCAGACGTTAAGAAAGCCTACGTTACTTTGAAAGAAGGTCAAGATCTTGACTTCGTTGGCGGCGCGGAATAACAGGAGTAGTAAAAATGGCTATTGTTAAATGTAAGCCGACTTCCCCTGGTCGTCGTCACGTCGTTAAAGTTGTTAACGCTGACCTGCACAAGGGTAAGCCATACGCACCACTTTTAGAGAAAAACTCTAAAAACGGTGGTCGTAACAACAACGGTCGTATTACAGTACGTCACATCGGTGGTGGTCATAAGCACCATTACCGTCTGATTGACTTCAAACGTACTAAAGATGGCATCCCAGCGAAAGTTGAGCGTCTAGAATACGATCCAAACCGTAGTGCTAACATCGCTCTAGTTCTGTACGCAGACGGTGAGCGTCGTTACATCATTGCACCTAAAGGTGTTAACGCAGGCGACCAGATTCAATCTGGCGTAGATGCTGCAATCAAAGCAGGTAACACTCTGCCGATGCGCAACATCCCAGTAGGTTCTACTGTACACTGTGTTGAACTTAAGCCTGGTAAAGGTGCACAACTAGCTCGTTCGGCTGGTGCTTATGCTCAAATCATCGCTCGCGATGGTGCATACGTAACTATCCGTCTACGTTCTGGTGAAATGCGCAAAGTACTTTCTGAAGGTCGTGCAACGATCGGTGAAGTTGGTAACTCTGAGCATATGCTACGTGAACTTGGTAAAGCTGGTGCTTCACGCTGGCGCGGCGTACGTCCAACCGTACGTGGTGTAGTAATGAACCCGGTGGATCACCCACATGGTGGTGGTGAAGGCCGCACATCTGGTGGTCGTCACCCAGTATCTCCTTGGGGCGTTCCTACTAAGGGCTTCAAGACTCGTAAGAATAAGCGCACTGACAAGTACATCGTACGTCGTCGCACTAAATAATTTATAAAGAGGAATCGCCATGCCACGTTCTCTCAAGAAAGGTCCTTTTATTGACCTACACTTGCTGAAGAAGGTAGAGAAAGCGGTGGAAAGCGGAGACAAAAAGCCTATTAAGACTTGGTCCCGTCGCTCAATGATCATCCCAACAATGATTGGTTTGACCATCGCTGTCCATAATGGTCGTCAGCACGTCCCTGTTTTCGTTACCGAAGAAATGATCGGTCACAAACTAGGCGAATTTGCACCAACTCGTACTTATCGCGGTCATGCTGCAGATAAGAAAGCTAAGAAGAAATAAGGAGTAGATGATGGAAGCTTTAGCTAAACATAACTTTGCTCGTATTTCTCCACAGAAAGCTCGCTTAGTTGCAGACCAAATTCGCGGTAAGTCGGTAGACCAGGCTCTAGAAATTCTAACTTTCAGCAACAAAAAAGCTGCTGTTTTAGTTAAGAAAGTTCTTGAGTCAGCTATCGCTAACGCGGAACATAACGAAGGTGCAGATATCGACGATCTAAATGTCGCTAAAATCTTCGTAGATGAGGGCCCTATCATGAAGCGTATTATGCCTCGTGCTAAAGGCCGTGCGGATCGTATCTTGAAGCGTTCAAGCCACATCACTATTGTTGTAGCAGATCGCTAAAGACTAGGAGAGTAAGCAATGGGTCAGAAAGTACATCCTAATGGTATTCGTCTTGGCATCGTCAAGCCTTGGAATGCTACATGGTTTGCTAATACCAACGAATTCGCTGACAACCTAGACGGCGACTTCAAGGTACGTCAGTTCCTTACCAAGGAACTACAAAAAGCATCATTATCTCGTATCGTTATCGAGCGTCCAGCGAAGAGCATCCGTGTGACTATTCACACAGCTCGTCCTGGCGTTGTTATCGGTAAGAAAGGTGAAGACGTAGAGAAGCTACGCGCAGCTGTAGCTAAAATCGCAGGTGTACCAGCGCAAATTAACATCGCTGAAGTACGTAAGCCTGAGCTAGATGGTCAGCTTGTAGCTGATAGCATCGCGTCTCAACTAGAGCGTCGTGTTATGTTCCGTCGTGCAATGAAGCGTGCGGTACAAAATGCTATGCGTCTAGGCGCTAAAGGCATCAAAGTACAAGTAGGCGGCCGTCTTGGCGGTGCTGAAATCGCACGTTCAGAGTGGTACCGTGAAGGCCGTGTGCCTCTACACACTCTACGTGCAGACATTGATTACGCAACTTCTTCGGCTCACACTCAATACGGTGTGATCGGCATTAAAGTTTGGATCTTCAAAGGTGAGATTCTAGGCGGTATGCCAGCTGCTAACGCAGTAGAGCCAAAAGGCGATAAGCCTAAGAAGCAGCGTAAAGGCCGTAAGTAAGGAGTCGAACGATGCTACAACCAAAACGTACTAAGTTCCGCAAGGTTATGACTGGTCGTAACCGTGGTCTAGCTAAAGGTACTGAAGTAAGCTTCGGCGAATTCGGTCTTAAAGCTGTTGGCCGTGGTCGTCTGACTGCACGTCAAATCGAAGCGGCACGTCGTGCTATGACACGTCACATTAAGCGTCAAGGTCAAATCTGGATCCGTGTTTTCCCAGACAAACCAATTACTGAAAAGCCTCTTGAAGTTCGTCAAGGTAAAGGTAAAGGTTCAGTTGCGTACTGGGTTGCTCAAATCCAACCAGGCAAAGTTATGTACGAGATGAATGGCGTACCTGAAGAGTTGGCACGTGAAGCGTTCCGCCTAGCGGCGCGTAAACTGCCTGTTAAAACTACTTTTGTAACTAAGCAGGTGATGTGATGAAAGCACAAGATCTACGCGAAAAGAACGTTGAAGAGCTTAACGCTGAGCTATTGAATTTGCTACGTGAACAGTTCAACTTGCGCATGCAAGCTGCAACTGGTCAACTTCAGCAAACTCATACTCTAAAAGCTGTACGCCGTGACATCGCACGTGTGAAAACTGTTTTGACTGAAAAGGCAGGCGCATAATGAGCGAAACTAACCGCATCCAGCAAGGCCGTGTAGTAAGTGACAAGATGGACAAGTCTATCGTTGTTGCTATTGAGCGTACTGTAAAACACCCAATTTACGGTAAGTTCATCAAACGCACGACTAAAGTACACGCACACGACGAAGACAACACTTGTGGCCTAGGCGACAAAGTTGAAATCGCTGAGTGTCGTCCTCTGTCTAAGACTAAGTCTTGGACATTGGTTAAAGTTCTAGAAAAAGCGAAGATTTAATCTTTGTGATTCTATAACTTATAAGCGGCTCCAAATTATTTTTTGGAGCCGCTTGTTTTTTGTCTACCCAATTTAAAAAAAGGGTGGTACAATTCGCGTCCCTTTTAAAGAGGCAGCCCGACCCGAGAGGGTCTAGTTTTAATATTTAGCGGAGCACTAACAATGATCCAGATGCAAAGTACACTTGACGCAGCAGATAACTCTGGCGCGCGCAAGGTAATGTGTATTAAGGTTCTGGGTGGCTCTCACCGCCGTTATGCACATATCGGTGACGTCATCAAGGTTACAGTGAAGGAAGCGATTCCTCGCGGTAAAGTAAAGAAAGGTGATGTTCTGAAGGCGGTAGTAGTGCGCACCCGTAAAGGCGTTCGTCGCCCAGACGGTTCTGTCATTCGCTTCGACAGTAATGCTTGTGTATTGTTAAATGACACTACTGAGCAACCAGTCGGCACACGTATCTTTGGTCCTGTGACTCGTGAACTTCGTAACGCGAAATTCATGAAGATTGTATCACTTGCACCTGAAGTTCTGTAAGGAGCGGCAACATGGCAGCTAAAATCCGTCGTAATGACGAAGTAATCATTCTTGCTGGTAAAGATAAAGGCAAGAAAGGTAAAGTAACTAAGGTTCTGACAACTGGTAAAGTTGTTGTTGAAGGCATCAATCTTGTTAAAAAACACCAAAAGCCGGTTCCGGCTCTAGGTCAACAAGGTGGCATCGTTGAACAAGAAGCAGCTATTGATGCTTCTAACGTTGCAGTCTTTAACGCGGCTACTGGTAAAGCAGACCGTATCGGTTTCCGTATCGAAGATGGCAAGAAAGTTCGTTTCTTCAAATCTAACGGCGAAACTGTTTCTAACTAATTAGAAGTAATTTGGAGTTCTACTATGGCGAAACTGCATGATTACTACAAGTCGTCTGTAGTCGCTGAGCTTACCAAAGAGTTCAGCTACACAAGCGTCATGCAAGTCCCTAGGATTGAGAAAATCACCCTAAACATGGGCGTTGGTGAAGCAATCAACGATAAGAAACTGCTAGAAAACGCAGCATCTGATATGGCAACGATCTCTGGTCAAAAGCCTCTTATCACGAAAGCGCGTAAATCTGTAGCTGGTTTCAAAATTCGTGAAGGCTACCCAATTGGTTGTAAAGTAACCTTGCGTGGTGAGCGCATGTGGGAATTTTTAGAGCGTTTAATCTCTATCGCACTTCCACGTGTACGTGATTTCCGTGGTGTTAGCGCTAAGTCTTTTGACGGACGCGGTAACTACAGCATGGGCGTTCGCGAGCAAATCATCTTTCCGGAAATCGACTACGATAAAGTCGATCGTGTCCGCGGTCTTGATATTACTATCACGACATCTGCGGGATCCGATGAGGAAGGCCGAGCTCTGCTGGCTGCCTTTAACTTCCCATTCCGTAAGTAAGGGTAGGGTTACTGTTATGGCTAAACAATCAATGAAAGCACGTGAAGCTAAACGTGCAAAACTAGTAGTTAAGTTCGCTGAAAAGCGTTCTGCGCTAAAAGTTATCATTAGCGATGTAAACGCATCTGAAGAAGATCGTTGGAATGCGGTTCTTAAACTGCAATCTCTTCCACGTGATTCAAGTGCATCACGTCAGCGCAACCGTTGCAACCAAACTGGTCGTCCACACGGTTACCTACGTAAATTCGGTCTAAGCCGCATTAAGGTTCGTGAAGCTTGCATGAAAGGCGAGATTCCGGGTCTTCGTAAGGCTAGCTGGTAATTGCCACTTAATCATTTGGAGTAAATCTTATGAGCATGCAAGATCCGATTTCGGATATGCTGACCCGAGTTCGTAACGGTCAGGCAGCAAATAAAGTTGCTGTAAAAATGCCTTCTTCAAAGCTTAAAGTTGCAATTGCTGCATTACTTAAAGCTGAAGGTTACATCGTAGACTTCGCTGTTGACAGCGAAGTAAAACCTGAGCTAGAAGTTACTCTTAAGTACTTCCAAGCTAAACCTGTAATCGAGCAAATCAAGCGTGTATCACGTCCTGGTCTAAGAGTTTATAAAAATAAAGACTCTTTACCTACAGTGATGGGTGGTCTTGGTATTGCAGTTGTTTCTACTTCCAAGGGTCTGATGTCTGACCGTGCTGCTCGCAAAGCAGGTCTTGGCGGTGAAATCATCTGTTACGTAGCTTAAGGAGTAGATTATGTCTCGTGTTGCTAAAGCACCTGTCGCTATTCCAGCTGGCGTAGAGGTGAAACTAAACGGCCAAGAAGTTACTGTAAAAGGTAGCAAAGGTGAGCTTACTCGCGTTCTTAACAGCGCCGTAGTTATTGCACAGGAAGAAAACAACCTAACTTTCGGTCCGAAAGAAGGTGTTACTAACGCATGGGCACAGGCTGGTACAGCTCGCGCTCTAGTTAATAACATGGTTGTGGGTGTTACTCAGGGCTTCGTTAAGAAGTTAACTCTTAAAGGTGTTGGTTACCGTGCTGCTATCAAAGGCAACTCTGTAGGTCTAACACTAGGCTTTTCTCACCCAGTAGAGCACGCTCTACCTGAAGGTATTAAAGCTGAGTGCCCTAGCCAAACTGAGATCATTATTACTGGTTGCGATAAGCAAGTAGTAGGTCAAGTTGCGGCTGACATTCGTTCTTACCGTGCTCCTGAACCTTATAAAGGTAAAGGTGTTCGTTACGCAGATGAAAATGTGCGTACTAAAGAAGCTAAGAAGAAGTAAGGTATCACTATGGATAAGAAAGCATCTCGCATCCGTCGTGCTACACGTGCACGTCGTAAGATTGCAGAACTTGGCGCAACTCGCTTGGTAGTACACCGTACTCCTCGCCATGTTTACGCTCAAGTTATCTCGGCAAACGGCTCTGAGGTTATCGCAGCTGCTTCTACTGTAGAAAAAGCGATCCGTGAGCAAGTTAAGAACACTAGTAACGTTGATGCAGCTAAAGCAGTTGGTAAAGCTGTTGCTGAGCGCGCTCTTGAAAAAGGCGTAGCTACAGTTGCATTTGATCGTTCTGGTTTCCAATACCACGGTCGAGTAGCGGCGCTAGCAGATTCTGCTCGCGAAGCTGGTCTGAAATTCTAAGGTAGGGTTGGAAGATGGCTAAAGAACAACAACAAGCTAATGATTTGCAAGAAAAGCTGATCGCTGTTAACCGTGTATCTAAGACGGTTAAAGGTGGTCGAATCATGAGCTTCACTGCACTAACAGTAGTTGGTGACGGTAATGGTCGCGTAGGTTTCGGTTACGGCAAAGCTCGTGAAGTACCTGCTGCGATTCAAAAAGCAATGGAAAAAGCGCGTCGTAACATGGTTACTGTTGCGCTTAACGAAGGCACTCTTCACCACCCGGTGAAAGGTCGTCATTCGGGCTCTAAAGTTTACATGCAGCCAGCTGCTGAAGGTACAGGTGTTATTGCCGGTGGTGCAATGCGTGCCGTACTTGAAGTTGCAGGCGTACATAACGTACTTTCTAAAGCATACGGTTCAACGAACCCTATCAACGTTGTTCGCGCAACGATTGGTGCTCTAGTAGACGTTAAGTCACCAGAAATGGTTGCTGCTAAACGTGGTCTAACTGTTGAATCTATTTCGGAGTAAGAACACGATGGCAACTATTAAAGTAACTCAAACTAAAAGCTCAATTGGTCGCCTACCTAAGCACAAAGCGTGTCTTAAAGGTCTAGGTCTTCGTCGCATCAACCATACAGTAGAACTTGAAGATACACCGTGCGTACGCGGTATGATCAACAAGGTTTACTACATGGTTAAGATTGAGGAGTAATCAGAATGCGTTTGAATACTCTATCACCGGCTGCTGGCTCTAAACCTTCTAAGAAGCGTGTAGGTCGTGGTATCGGTTCTGGCCTTGGTAAAACAGGTGGCCGCGGTCACAAAGGTCAAAAGTCACGTTCTGGCGGCTCTGTTCGTCCAGGTTTTGAAGGCGGTCAAATGCCTCTAAAACAACGTCTACCTAAATTCGGTTTCACTTCTCGTAAGAGTCTAGTGTCTGCTGAAGTTCGTCTAGCTGAGCTAGCGAAAGTAACAGGTGACGTAGTTGATCTTAACAGCCTTAAAGCTGCTAACGTTATCACTAAGAACATCGAGTTTGTTAAGATCGTTCTTTCTGGTGACCTAAGTAAAGCTGTGACTGTTAAAGGTCTACGCGTGACTAAAGGCGCTAAAGCTGCAATCGAAGCTGCAGGCGGTAAAATCGAGGAATAATCTCGAGGAACGAGGTACAGATGGCTAAGAAACCAGGAAAAGATTTTCGTAGTGCTCAGAGCGGCTTAAGTGAACTAAAGTCGCGCTTATTATTCGTAATTGGTGCACTTTTAGTATTCCGAGCCGGCTCTTTTGTGCCGATCCCTGGTATTGACGCAGCTGTACTTGCCGATTTGTTCGATCAGCAAAAAGGTACCATCGTAGAAATGTTTAACATGTTCTCCGGTGGTGCTCTTGAGCGTGCATCTATATTAGCATTGGGTATCATGCCGTACATTTCGGCATCGATCGTAGTCCAATTGCTAACTGTAGTTCATCCAGCGTTAGCGGAACTCAAGAAAGAGGGTGAAGCAGGCCGTCGTAAGATAAGCCAATATACACGCTACGGCACGCTTGTACTTGCAACATTCCAAGCTATTGGTATCGCAACAGGCTTACCAAACATGGTCGACAATCTGGTTGTTATCAACCAAACCATGTTTACGCTTATTGCTACCGTGAGTTTAGTAACTGGTACCATGTTTTTGATGTGGTTAGGTGAACAAATCACTGAGCGAGGAATTGGTAATGGTATTTCCATTCTGATTTTTGCAGGTATTGTTGCTGGATTGCCTTCTGCAATCGGTCAAACAATCGAGCAAGCGCGTCAAGGTGAATTGCATGTGCTTCTTCTGTTGTTTATCGCGGTATTGTCTTTTGCTGTAATTTACTTCGTGGTTTTCATGGAGCGTGGTCAACGTCGTATCGTCGTTAACTATGCGAAGCGTCAACAAGGTCGTAAAGTGTTTGCAGCACAAAGTTCTCATTTGCCACTTAAGATTAATATGGCAGGTGTTATACCAGCGATATTTGCATCAAGTATTATTTTGTTCCCAGGAACATTAGCGCAATGGTTTGGTCAAAATGGTGAAAGCAGCGCGTTCGGTTGGTTAACTGACGTGTCATTAGCTCTTAGCCCAGGTCAACCGTTGTATGTAATGCTTTATGCAGCAGCTATAATCTTCTTCTGTTTCTTCTATACAGCGTTGGTGTTTAACCCACGTGAAACAGCTGATAACTTGAAGAAGTCTGGTGCATTCGTACCCGGTATCCGCCCAGGTGAGCAGACAGCGAAATATATCGATAAAGTGATGACTAGACTAACCCTTGCAGGCGCTCTATACATTACTTTTATATGTCTGATTCCTGAGTTCATGATGGTCGCGTGGAACGTTCGTTTCTACTTTGGCGGCACTTCCCTACTAATCGTAGTGGTTGTTATCATGGATTTCATGGCACAGGTACAGACTCATCTGATGTCACAACAGTATGATTCTGTGTTAAAGAAAGCGAATCTGAAAGGTTACGGCCGTTAATTCGGTAGTAATTATTTCGATTCCATTTACGGAGTTTAGCAATGAAAGTTCGTGCTTCCGTTAAAAAAATCTGCCGTAACTGTAAAGTTATCAAGCGTAACGGTGTCGTTCGCGTGATTTGCAGTGAGCCAAAGCATAAGCAACGCCAAGGCTAATCAGCAGAAATTTTTACTTGAAATACTAGGTAGAGTCGAGTATATTCCTCGGCCTACCTTTTGCGTGCAAAAGAAGTAGTATGCCGCAGCGTATCCATAACGGGCTTTGCTGCGGATAATTCTTTTATGAACCCCCTTAGGAGTGAATAATGGCCCGTATAGCCGGCATTAACATTCCTGATCATAAGCATTCTGTAATTGCACTTACTGCAATCTACGGTATTGGCAAAACTCGCTCTCAAGCTATTCTAGCTGAAGTGGGTATTGCTGAAGATGCTAAGATCAGTGAACTAACTGAAGAGCAGATCGATCAACTGCGTGATGGTGTAGCTAAATACACTGTAGAAGGTGATCTACGTCGTGAAGTATCGATGAACATCAAGCGTCTTATGGACCTTGGCTGTTACCGCGGTCTTCGTCATCGTCGCAGTCTACCACTACGTGGACAGCGTACTAAAACCAACGCTCGCACCCGTAAGGGTCCGCGCAAGCCGATCAAGAAATAGTCGGATAAGGTAGAGTACAATGGCAAAACAACCAACTCGCGCGCGTAAGCGCGTACGCAAGCAAGTAGCTGATGGCGTAGCGCACATTCATGCTTCTTTCAACAACACAATCGTAACTATCACTGACCGCCAAGGCAACGCTCTTGCATGGGCTACAGCAGGTGGTTCAGGTTTCCGTGGTTCTCGTAAATCTACTCCGTTCGCAGCACAAGTTGCAGCTGAGCGTTGTGGTGAAATGGCTAAAGAATATGGCCTAAAGAACTTGGAAGTTATGGTTAAGGGTCCAGGTCCAGGTCGCGAATCTACTGTTCGTGCACTGAACGCTGCTGGTTTCCGTATCACTAACATTGTTGATGCGACACCAATCCCTCATAACGGTTGTCGTCCACCTAAGAAACGTCGCGTTTAAGTTTCGTTTCTAGGAATATTGGAGAAAGATCATGGCAAGATATTTGGGTCCTAAGCTGAAGCTTAGCCGTCGCGAAGGTACTGACTTATTCCTTAAGTCTGGTGTCCGTGCGATCGATACCAAGTGTAAAATTGATAACGCACCAGGTGTACACGGCGCTCGTCGCGGTCGTCTATCTGAGTATGGCGTTCAGCTTCGTGAGAAGCAAAAAGTTCGTCGTATCTACGGCGTTCTAGAAAAACAATTCCGCAACTACTACAAAGAAGCTGCACGTCTTAAAGGCAACACAGGTGCAAACCTGCTTCAGCTTCTTGAAGGTCGTCTTGATAACGTAGTTTACCGTATGGGCTTTGGCGCTACTCGTGCTGAATCTCGTCAACTAGTTAGCCACAAGTCTGTTCTAGTTAACGGTAAAGTTGTAAACGTTCCTTCTTTCAAAGTAGCGGCAAACGACGTTGTTTCTATCCGCGAGAAAGCTAAACAGCAATCTCGTATTAAAGCGGCTCTAGAAGTTGCTGAACAACGTGAAAAGCCAACTTGGATTGAAGTAGATGCTAGCAAAATGGAAGGTACATTCAAGCGTATGCCTGAGCGTTCTGACCTATCAGCTGACATCAATGAACACTTGATCGTCGAACTTTACTCTAAGTAAGGTTAAAAAAAGAGAGGACACAATGCAGGGTTCTGTAACAGAATTTCTTAAGCCGCGTCTTGTTGACATTGAACAGATCAATACGACACACGCGAAAGTAACTCTTGAGCCATTAGAGCGCGGTTTCGGCCACACTCTAGGTAATGCTCTTCGCCGCATTCTTCTATCTTCTATGCCGGGTTGTGCCGTAACAGAAGTTGAAATTGAAGGTGTGCTACACGAATACAGCACTAAAGAAGGCGTTCAGGAAGATATCCTGGAAATCCTTCTAAACCTTAAAGGTTTAGCTGTACGCGTTGCTGAAGGCAAAGATGAAGTGTTTATTACACTGAACAAATCAGGCTCAGGCCCTGTTGTTGCAGGTGACATCACCCACGATGGTGATGTAGAGATCGCTAACCCTGAGCACGTAATTTGTCACCTAACGGATGACAATGCTGAGATCGCTATGCGTATCAAAGTAGAACGTGGTCGTGGTTACGTTCCAGCTTCAGCTCGTATCCATACTGAAGAAGATGAGCGTCCTATCGGTCGTCTATTAGTTGACGCTACTTACAGCCCGGTTGATAAAATCGCCTATGCTGTAGAAGCGGCACGTGTAGAACAACGTACCGATTTAGATAAGCTTGTTATCGATATGGAAACGAACGGTACTCTAGAACCTGAGGAAGCAATCCGTCGTGCAGCTACTATTTTAGCTGAACAACTGGATGCGTTCGTAGATCTTCGTGATGTACGTGTACCTGAGGAGAAGGAAGAGAAGCCAGAATTCGATCCTATCCTACTACGTCCTGTAGACGATCTTGAACTAACAGTTCGCTCTGCTAACTGTTTGAAAGCAGAAGCGATTCACTACATCGGTGATCTTGTACAGCGCACTGAGGTTGAGCTACTTAAAACGCCAAACCTTGGTAAGAAATCTCTTACAGAGATTAAAGATGTGCTTGCTTCACGTGGTCTTTCTCTAGGCATGCGCCTAGAAAACTGGCCACCAGCGTCAATCGCTGAAGATTAATCGAAAAGTTAGAAGGATTAGGTCATGCGCCATCGTAAAAGTGGTCGTCAACTCAACCGCAACAGCAGTCATCGCAAAGCGATGTTCAGCAACATGGCTAGCTCTCTTGTTCGTCACGAAGTTATTAAAACTACCGTGCCTAAAGCAAAAGAACTACGTCGCGTAATTGAGCCATTGATTACCCTAGCTAAGACAGACAGTGTTGCTAACCGTCGTCTTGCATTTGCTCGCACTCGTGATAACGAAGTTGTGGCAAAACTATTTAATGAACTAGGCCCGCGTTTCGCGGCTCGCCAAGGTGGTTACACTCGCATTCTTAAATGTGGTTTCCGTACTGGTGATAAAGCTCCAATGGCTTACATTGAGCTTGTAGACCGCCCAGCTGCTGAAGAAGCTGCTGAGTAATCTAGACTAGATTCTTAATACAAAAAGCCGAGCATTAGCTCGGCTTTTTTTGTTTTTGTCGATCGAAAAATTGCACCACGATATTTGGCATTTTTACTTGCCTGAACTGCTCTATTTTTAAAAATATCATCATATCTCATATCTCATATCTCATATCTCATATCTCATATCTCATATCTCATATCTCTAATATCTTTTCTTCCACGCACAAAAAAGAGCACCGAAGTGCTCTTACAATATTCTTCAACTAATCGCTAATCGCTAATCGCTAATCGTTTATCGCGATGACCTACTGCCAAATGGCTGCAAGTGAATCCATCAATCCACTCGTTGCACCTTGTGATTGAAGTGCTTGAAGAATGATTGGTGCAAATGTCGTAACCATTGACGAATCCATACCTAACCCAGCAAATGCACTTTCAACGGCACCTTGCGAGCTTAATACTGACGATAGACCAGTAGACTCAAGCGTCGACATGCCAGGAATGAGTGATGCGAGTTCTTTGTTGTCTGCTGAGCCAAGTGAATTTTGTGCAAGCGCCAACATTGAACCGATACCGCCAATTGCTTGATCGCTGGTAACAGATGCTTGATCAGCAACGGTATCAGCAAGTGGTGTTGTTTCGTTTTGTTGAGACCACATATTCACTGCTGCCATCAGGGCAGTTTGCGATAGTTGGGAATAGTTGGTATCTGATGTTGAACCGGTTTGTTCAGAGTTGCTAGTGTTAGCGCAAGAGACTACAGCAAGGCTGCTGAGCATAGTAATGAGTATCTTCTTCATTATTCTTCCTTAAGTAATAAAGTAATCGACCTATTCACTATAAACGAAAAACGGCGATGTAGTCACATCGCCGTTGGATTATTTTAATTTTATTTGCCTATAGTTTTTTGTTTTACTAAAGGTTTTTATAAAAATTAAAGAATAGCTAGAAGTTCTACTTCAAATACTAGAGCAGCAAATGGTGGGATTGCAGCACCTGCGCCACGCTCACCGTATGCTAGATCTTGAGGGATGTATAGCTTCCACTTAGAGCCAACAGGCATCATCTGTAGAGCTTGTACCCAACCTTGAATCACGCCAGTTACTGGGAATTCAGCAGGTTGACCGCGAGATACAGAGCTGTCAAAAACAGTACCGTCAGTTAGTTCGCCGTGGTAGTGAACACGTACTTGCTTGTCTGCAGTAGGGATTTCGCCAGTACCTTCAGTTAGTACTTCGTACTGAAGACCAGACTCAAGAACAGTTACTTCTGAACGAAGAGCGTTGTCAGATAGGAAAGCTTCGCCGTCAGCTGCTGCAGCTTTAGCTAGTTCTTGACGTGCAGCTTCACCACGAGTGTGTAGCTCTTGTAGTGCGTTGTTGATTTCGTCAACTTCGATAGCTGGCATGTCACCAACTAGAGCTGTTGCGATACCAGCAGCGATTGCGTCAACGTTTAGGCCTTCAAGACCAGAACCAGCAAGTTGTTGGCCCATTTGCAGACCGATACCGTAGCTAGCTTTTTGCTCTACAGTTTCAAATTTTACTTCAGACATGAAAAGTCACTCTTTTTGTCAGTACGAAAAGGGTAAGAATACCAGTATTAGCAGCCTGAATAAACGGCTAGCCTCTGATCACTTACGCTTTACCGTGTCCAAATCACAGCTATGTCAATTTTCTCGCTTTGGTCTCTGTTGTAGCGGAAAGATCTATACTGTTGGTACTTTGGTTTTTATACTGTAGTTATTCAATGTATAGGACGCAGTGGCATGAATCGTCGTCAAAAGAAAAAACAGAAAGTAGACCACTTAGCAGAGTTTAAGGATCGACTGAATCAGGTCAAAGCTAAATTTAGCTCGATCGATACCAAGAAAATGAAAACCTCAACAGTGCAAACTTGGGGAGCATTGCCGAAATTACACCAGAGATTGTTGATGGTGATTTCGCCGATCGTATTGATCTTACTTTTTGTGCCGCTACCAGAACCTAAAGTAGACGCAACCCCAGCAACATCGCGCGTTGAGCTTGAGATAAACACCGTTGGTTTAAGCGAACAGCAAAATGCCAAGAGCAGTTCATCAGAACCGAGTAACAACAACTGGCAGGAGTATCTTGTAAAGCAAGGGGATACGTTAGCGCAGGTTTTTCGAAATAACGACTTACCGTTGTCTGACTTGAACGCGCTAGTGCGTATTGAAGGGGCAGACAAACCACTTAGTCAGATTCGTAAAGGCCAGCTGGTTCGATTCAAACTCGCCGAGACCGGGAAACTAGACATTCTTCAGCTAGAGAAAGGCAACACTTCGGTGATGTTTTTCCGATTGTCAGATGGTGGCTTTGGCCGTAGTAAGTAGCTCAATTCTGAGCCTGCGTTAAAGCGTTGCGCCAGATACAGATAGTCGATAGAAAAGAGCTAATGATTAGCTCTTTTTTTTGGTCGCTTGAAAGGGGCTAGCGGTAAGATGATGAGCATAATTCCGATAAAGGTTAATGTATCTGGAATCTCGTCGAACCATACCGCACCAATAATCGCGACAAAAACTAGCCCCGAATATTCTGCCAATGCTATTTGGCTTGAGTGTGCTTTCTGATAGGCCGCAACCGCAAGTCCGTTATAGCTTAAGATTAGCGTCGCACTTAATGCTATGTATCCCAAATGTTCCACCGACACCGGCTGCCAGTATAAGAAACACAGTACTAATGAGGCTGGAATAGAGAATAAGGTTGTCCACCACAGGGTAGTGACCACCGTTTGTTCACTAGGAAGCTTCCTTACTAATACATTAAATAGTGCGAGAGTAAGGGCTGTACCTAACGCAAACAATGCTGCCCAATGAAATTGCGATGGCCTCAAGACAATCAGTGCGCCAATGAAGCCGATAGTGGTTGCTATCACCTTACCCAGTGCGGGTTGCTCTTTGAGTAGAAACATCGATAAAGGCAGCATCAACAGGGGGGCGACGTAAAATACGGCGTTGGCGGTGGCCAAAGATAAATGAGTAATCGCGACAACCATGCATCCACTGCCGATTAGGATCAGTTGTCCGCGTATGATGGTCACTTTAGCTTGCTGTAAGCGTCGTTGTTCCTTTTTCTGCTGTAGCCACAAAGGGGTGATGATGAGCAGAGATATCAACTGTCGGAAAAAAATATACTGTAAGGGCGGTACTTCGCCATTCAATAGTTTTACCGCTACATCGGAAAGCGAGGCAAACAAGTTACCTGCAACCAACAATAGAATACCGACAGTGATATTCGTCATTACTTTTCTAATCTCATGTCTACATGCGGAATATCGTCTTCCAGATACATCTCAGAGATAGTTTCGAACCCGTGGCTCGCATAGAAGTTTTCTAGGTGTTGTTGCGCGCCAATATCAATGGTTTTGCTAGGCCAAAGAGCCTCACAGCGTGTTAATGCTTCTTTGATCAATTGATGACCCAAGCCCTCACCTCTTGCTGATTGTTTGGTCGCTACTCGGCCGATGCTGGTGTTGTCGTAAGAGGTGCCGGGTGGTAACAAGCGAGCACATGCCACTAATTCTTCGTCTGCATAGCCAAGCAGGTGCTCAACTCCTGCGAGTGTATCTTTACCGTCGAGCTCTGGATAAGGGCAAGTTTGTTCAACTACAAATACATCGATTCGTAATTTAAGTAATTCATAAAGCTGATGTGTTGAAAGTTCAGAGAAAGGAATTGAGTGCCAAGTGATCATGTTTACATCCAGAGGTTATCGATCCACTGAATGTACTATGTGCGATGATTATTGGCATTAACTATTGTTAATTCGACCTTTAATTCTGCTCAGACTGATCGCGGTGATACCTAGGTAAGCCGCAATTTGATTGTCGTTCAAACGCTGCTCAAGGTCGGGGTAATGTTCGCAGAACAGTTGGTAGCGCTGCTCTGGGGTATAAAGCAACATAAAGCGTTCTTTGTTTTCTTTGTGCATGAGCTGAGTTTCTAACAGCTTTAAATACAAAGGGTTATTTGATGCTCGCCACTCGATAACCGCGTTCATTGGCAGTTCTAACATTGTGATGGGTGTGAGCGTTTCTAGTAGGTAAGGAGAGGCTTGGTTCTTTATCAAACTCTCAAAGCCGATGATCCAGTCTTGTTCCCAGTAGAACTCTTTGCTGTATTGCTTGCCGTCATTAGTGAGATAACAAGCGTGGCACAAGCCTTCAAGTACAAAGTAGATCGAACTTGCCATCTCACCTTGATTGATCAGGATGTGTCGGGTTGGCAGCTCAAGTGGCTTCGCGACAGCTAATAGAGATTCGATCTGACTTTCAGAGAAGTCAAAGCTTTGTAGTTGTTCGATAAAAGAGGTGTGCATGAAAATAACCTAACCCAAATAAGTGTCGAAATCATCGCACTTATTTGAGTATAGGTACAGAGCAGGCTAAATCAGCGTCGACTGTGTTGCTCTAGATAATCTTGAGCGAGGTCTCTGCCCATGTATTTACCTAGGGTTTTCAATGGTACTTTATTAAGGTTAACCACAATCAAACCATCCAGAGCATCATTAAATGATGGATCTACGTTAAAGCATACTAACTTGCCGTTCATGCCTAGGTATTGGCGGAGTAGTACTGGCAGGCCTTTTCCTTGCTCCATACGTGCTAGCACTTTAGAGAGCAGAGGGACACTCGCCAATGACGATAGCAGGTGATTCTGCCAGAACACATTATTACTAGTATTGAGCGGTGACGAAGGAGAAACCAAGTTCGCCTTTTGTTCATCGTAATGGTGTATGGATAGGGTAGTTGCTATCAACAGACGCGCATTGTGGCTGTAATCATTACTGATACTGACAGGGCCGAATAGATGTGTGTATTGGGGGTGACGGTACACAAAGGCTGCGATTCCTTTCCATAATAGCAACAGTGAGTTAAGGCTCTTTTGATAAGGTTTACTCACTACGGAGCGCCCAAGTTCAATACTGTTATCTAGGGTATCGATGAACTCTTGATTGTAGTTAAACAGACTGCGGGAATAGAGCTTATCAAGCCCGTGTTCTGCTATTAACTTGTCGACCATACCAAGTCGGTATGCGCCCACTAATTCGGCCTTGGTTTTATTCCATACAAACAGTTGATGGTAGTAAAGGTCATACTCATCTAAATCACAGGCAAGCCCGCTGCCTTCACCGACCTCTCTAAAGCTTTCTTCTCTAACTCGACCAATTTCGCGCATTAAGTTAGGAATAGATTGGCTTGGCGTACAGTAGACCTCGAAGTCCCCTTGCTCAAGTAACTTCATCTCTTCAGGAAGAGAATCGACCTCTATTGCCAACACTTCTGGTGGAATAGGCGCAATCACTTGGGTGTCAAAAGAGGGCGCGTGGATTGGCGTATTCGGGCTCTCTTGTTGACTCATAAGGTAAGTATTGAGTCGTAAATAGTTCACTATATCCATCTCTTTTTCAAACGACTTGATTTCCGAATACGGAATCGATGAGCCAATAGAGATAGAGATAGTTGTCGCTCGTTTATTAAGAAGTTCACGCCCAAGTAGAGCCGTTCTCAGCAGTGGATGAACTCGTCCGGCTTGGTAGAAAAGCTCGCTGTTTTTACCATTGATGAAGATAGGAACCGTAGTTGCCTGATGACGCTTAACGAACTTGGCAACCGATTTGCTCCATTCTATATCTGTCAATGTTTTGGCCCCTTTACGATAGCTTGATACTTCGCCAGCAGGGAACACAATCAATAGTCCACCATCAGCCAAATGACGATTGGCATCTCTAATGGCTTTGGCATTGGTTCGTTTCGATTCTTTACTATTAAAGACATCGACTCCGATGAAAAGATCATCCAGTTCAGGCAGTCGCTTGAGCAACTCATTCGCCAACACCTTCACATCTTTTCTTACCGATCCTACGAGATCAGCTAGGATCACGCCTTCAATTGCGCCAAGCGGGTGGTTGGCAACAATCACCACCGGTCCTTCTTCAGGGATATTATCAGTGGCGCCTGCTGAAACGGAATAGTCGATATTCAATGCTGACAGGGTGTGATGCATGAATTCAAAGCTAGATAACTCATCAGGTCTATTTTGATAGAGTTTATCTAGCTTAGATAGCCCAGTTGCCCACTCGACAACAGACTCACCTAAACCAAAAGGCGTGTAACGTGGTAAACGAAAAGGACTATCAATCATAATATAGCTGCCTTATTGACTAAAGTTGTGTAGGAAACCGTCTTGATTCTTGAAATCTTTAACACTTAAAAATGCACCGCATAACCAGACTAGGCATGCCATGCCAAATAATAATCCGCCGTCATAACCGACAATTTCACCTGCCGCATTAAACTCAGGCATTTGGACACCTAATGGCGTAAACAAGTGGAAGAATATCGCACCACTCATAATCCCCATGCTCATGATGGCACCCAAGCCATGCCAACGAGTGAATAGCAAAATGGCAGCAATGAGTTCAGCGAATCCAATCAAGTAGCCGCCAAACGAGCCGAACCAATTTAAGCCCGACCATGTCGCCAAAGTGCCAAAGATATGCTCAGTTTCGTATGAGCCTGTGAACTTAAAAAACAGCGACTGAATGAATACGAAAGCGATAAATGCCGCAGGGATATGTTTAGCTGGAGTGAATGTCATGGTTATTCCCTTATTTGATCAGTTGCGGCCAAACAGTGTCGGCTTTCTGAATATGTTGTGCTCGGTCTTGTTCCCAACGCTGCTTAATCTCTTGGTCATAGTTGAGGTAAAGCTTGTTATCAACAATTGTCCATTGATTCGGGTCACCGGGTGCAAAGTCACTTTTTGCTGAAACAGCCCAAGCGCAATAGCCACCATATTGAGGTGCATATTTTTCAGGATTATTAACAAATAAAGTCAGATTCTTTTCAGAAGAGAAATACCAGTCCGCGCCTTTGTACTCTGTGCTGAATTTTTTATTGCCTTCAACGGGTTCACCTGAAGTGAAATAAGCCACAGTGTCGTAGCCATCGAGCGCCTTGCTGCTAAAGAATCCGGTGTAGATTTCGTCTGCAGCAAATACGTACGGGCTAACAAGTAGCATGACCATGGTTAATAGTTTTCTCATGATGGACTCCATCTATAGATTGATTGCGGGTGATAAATCGAAAGTAAAGCGCAGTTGATTTATCTGGCATGGCTTAATTGGTTCACAAGGCGAGCCGGGTGCATAAAACATCGAGGCTTGTCCATGTAGATTGTGTAAGTGCGTAAAGCTCACCGTGTGTGCGTCCTCACGATGCATACAGGTTGCTAAGTGAGGCTGTTCACTGTGATGGTGAGAATGGAACTTAAGTAAGTTCTGTTGATTCTTACCGGTTTCCATAAGCTGGTCATACTTAGCTTGTCGGTAGGCTTGCACTCGCTCTAAATCAACACCGGATGAGAACAGCGGAGAATCGGTTTCGACTATTTGTTGTTGAATACCATTCCACATGTAGGCGATAACCAAACCATGGTGTTGAGTTAAGTTCGGCGCGAAAGCCAGCAAGGTAAATGGGGCAAAAGAGTGCAGCTCGAGCTTATGAAAAGCTTCAGAGAGCTGGCTGATGTTACGACTCGATGATAGATTCTTGAGTAACAAACCACGGCTGACTAAAAGGCCATCGGGTACGATGCCTTGATAGTTGTTGAGGAGGCATAGCGAAAGCCCGAACTCATTAATGCTTATCCAGCTACCACCGCCAGTTGGGTCGAGTGGCATGATGATATCGACACCGTTGACTCGATATTGTTTAGGTGGCATTGCCAGTGCTCGTGTCTTTTGTTCATCACGATTAAAAAAGACCTGATAACCGTTTTCTTCAAGCAGCCAAGATACTGAACACATGATTATTGCTCCCTCAGATAACTGCTGGTGGTTGGGGCATAACCAAAGGTATTGCAGGTTTCGATGTCTAAGAAAGTGGTGATCACCTTGATCATCGCGTAATGATGATTGGCATGCAGGGCAGCAAAAGTGACTTCTCGTTCTAACGTAGAAGGCAGGCTGGCGAATACCTGGGTGTCCATTGAGACCTCAGTTTCGATCATGATAGGTGCTTCCAGATCCCGACGGTCTAATCGTTCAAGCCAGTTGATCACATAATGGATCTCTTTTACTGCGATTGAGCGGTCGTATTCGACAGGGTGACCACGACGACGAGTGTTGTAATCAACAGTCGTATTCTCTTTTAAAATCAAGGCGTGAAAAAGATCGAGCGTATGACGAGTATGTTCACCAATAGAGCTTGTAACGTGCGGCTTTGCTCGTGTTAGATAATCGCTGTCAGATATCGCTAACAAAAACTCTAGACCTTGATTCAATATCTCTACCGCTCCTGTGATACTTGGAGAGAAAGAAGTGAGGGCGCTTGGTTGGGCTATGGGGTTCATTCATGGTCCTCGTGCAAAGTTAGTCGGTGGTTGGATATTGTTGAACAAGACGTCGCTCTTCTTGCCACGCAGCGAATAAGCTCTTGAAAGAGGGAGTCTTATGGCCTCGTTGTTTTTGTTGAGCGCCAATATCAAAAAGAATGCGGTATTGCAGAAGTAGCGTAGAAAATATCTCTCGCAGCGGTGTGTTGCGATCCCAGATATGTCCAGCCTCACTGCTCGCGCCATTGACTTCAAGAATAGTGAAGTCCTCGCCGTTCATTAGGCTGTGCATATCCTTAAACTTGACGTCGAGTCGGCCAAAATGAAAACCATCGAAGTCATCGAATATCTCATCTAAACGTTCAGTTAAAGCCTGAGTAATGTATTGATTGCCATCTCGGAAGATACAACCACGGCTATGGCTACCTGCGAACGCGAGTTGGAACTCTTCACCTTCTGCGAGCACTTGCTCTAATTTATCTTGATGCCTTGGCAGATACAGGTGGCTGAGCTGCCCAGCACGCGGGCTATTTTCAATTAACTGCTTGAGTGTCGATTTGCCATCCCCCATCACCATTGGCGCATATTTGAGTGTGATCGAGATGATCTCGCCTTGCTTTTTATTTGGGTAGCGAACATAGAAAACACCCGCTTCGGCTTGATAAGGCGCCTTTTCTTGCAATAGAAAGCGAGCATTATTTGGGAAAGATTCAACATACTGCTCAAGTTGCTTTTGTGTGTTGATCAGCTTAACGCCAACACCCCGACAACCAAGATCCGGTTTAGCCACAATCGGGAAATCGAGATCCGACTGTATGAGTGCGCTGTGCGCATCTTCGGCTTGTTTCTTACTGCTAAGATCCGTTTTGGTTAAGGTGATAAACGGAGAGATCCAACGCTGACTCGATGATCCGGCAAGGCTCAGTATCTCGTGTTTTGATTCGCCTACCATGCCGCTTAACTTGATGCTCGGGTTGGCGATGAGCGGCAGCGCCCAATCAAAGTGCCGTAACCCTTGCATCAGGCTTTGAATCACCACTGGTGTGTAGAAGAACCAAGTTGGAAGAAACTCATAAGGAGAGACACTGCGCACGGTATCTTTTTCAAGCAAGGGCATGCCTGCATTGATTTGATGTGCTGGAATGATGCGAATATCTTGCGGTGAACTCATGATAATCCTCTAGAGTAGGTTCTATTCATTAATCGATTACCGATAAACAGCAAAGCGATGGCACACGGGATAACGATCCATTGATATTCAGAGGCTTGCAGCCACGCTGATGTCCCTAAATAGTAGATGGCAGAGAAGACAATGCCAGTCCAGATCGCGGTGGCACTGATGACAGCAAACAAGAAAGTAGACAGTGGGATGGCGAAAAAGCCACTCAAGGTAAACCCGACGGTGCGAAGCCCTGGAATAAAGCGGATAACAAAAAGGCTGCTGAATGCGTTCTGACGTAATTTGGTACGAAGCGAACGAAAGTACTTATTAGTGAGGGCTTTGTAACGAACGCCTCGGAAATAACGTCCTGATTTACCTAGGTAATAGAGACCGAGATCACCTGTGGCAATACCGATGAAAATAGCAAGCAGCGCATATTGAGGGAGTATTAAGCCTTGTGTGGCTAAACCTGCCGCCGTAACAATCGCCAAGTCTTCAAGCAGGTAAGAAAGCGCGATGATGCCAAGCATCAGCCATAACAGCGATTCCTCTCCTGAATGTAACCATGCTTGAATACTCTCGACGGTGCTCATCAAATGTCCTTATCTATCCTATAGATGAATGGCTTATTGGCCATTCATTGAGTGTAGTAAATTAAATAGACAGGAGGAGCAGAGAAAAACTTACAGGTGATGGCTGATTTTTGTGTGGGTTGAATTTAGTTGATGGTTTGATGTGGACGGTTGAGGTGCCGAATATGCGGGAATTTACGATGAGAAAAGTAGAGCGGTGGATTCGATTTCTAAATAAAAAAGAAAAAGGCTGAGTCGTTAAACTCAGCCTTTCTGGACGTTAACTATGGATTACTTGAGCAATCTATTTAGTTAGGTCAATCTGGTAAACAGCAAAACCAACATCGTCAGTCGCAACACGTTTCATCGGGTATTGACCCTTCTCTTTGATGAACTCTGCTGCTTTGTCGCTTGGAGATGTTTCAAAGCGGATATCTAGCTTGTTATCCGTTTTGATTGGTGCAAATGACCAATTGTTATCCGCGCTTGGGCTCACTTGACCTTGCTCTTTGCTTACGCGAGAGATGTAGTTTGCAAGAACAGTACGGTTCTCATCTGGTGCATCAAATGCGATGAAGTCTTCACCTGTGCCTGGGAATTTAGCGCTGTATGCACGGTAGTTGTTGGTTGCGATCAGGAAGTCTTGCTTCATGTCGATTGGCTTACCTTGGTAAGTTAGACCAACAATACGCTGTGAATCAGGGTTAACCACTTTACAGTTCGCATCGTATTTCGCAGGTTGAGTTACGTCGATTTGGTAATCAACACCATCGATAACATCGAAGTTGTAAGTACGGAAGTTATCCCACTCGATCAACTGTTGTGGTGCTGTTGAGTTAACATCCACTTGGTTAAACTGACCAGCAGAACACTCAAGCCACTCTTTTACTTCGTGACCTGTTACTTTCATCGCAACGAGCGTGTTCGGGTAAAGGTATAAGTCAGCTGCGTTACGGAAGGTTAGTTGACCCGATTCAACCTCAGTGAAGTTAGCAGGGTCATTCTTACGGCCGCCCGCTTTAAATGGTGCAGCAGCAGAAAGTACTGGCGTACCATCTAGGTCAGGGTCACCTTGGATGAACTGCTCAACGTAATCTTTCTGTGCAAGGTTAACTATTTGAACGGTTGGATCGTCTTGTACTAGAGACAGGAAGCTGTACATCACGTCGTCTGCTTTACCAATCGGTTGGTTAACAAACTCACGAGTACCTGCATGGTCTTTTTCTAGTGCCGTTACGATGCTTTCATCAGCTGCGGCAAGAGATTTTTTCTCGATCTTGTCGTAGATAGGGCGAGCTTCTGATTGGCCTTTAACGACTTCCCACTTACCGTCTTTTTGTGCAAGTGTTAGATCCATAACACCAACGTGGCTACCCCAACGACCTGGCATTACTGCCGCAACGCCGTTCATTGTGCCAGTTTCGTTGTCGATGCCTTGAATGTCATCAAAACCTTTACCTGGGAACACTGCGTGAGAGTGGCCGAATGCGATCGCATCGATGCCGTCTACTTCAGATAGGTAAAAAGTAGAGTTCTCTTCGCCATTTTTGTACGGGTCAGTTGATACGCCTGAGTGAGGGATAGCAACGATAACTTCAGCGCCTTCCGCTTTCATTTGAGGCACTAACTCGTTAGCTGTCTCAATGATGTCACGGGCGATCACTTTGCCTTCAAGATTCTTCTTATCCCACGTCATGATTTGTGGTGGAACAAAACCGATGTAGCCGACTTTTACTTCATGCTTTACGCCAGCAGTATCTTCGAACGTGTGTGTCTTGATGATGTAAGGCGTGAAGTAGTGTTCTTTGGTTTCTGCGTCGTAAACGTTAGCACTGATGTATGGGAAATCAGCGTCGTTGATAGACTCTTCTAGGAACTCAAGGCCGTAGTTGAATTCGTGGTTACCTAGGTTTGCAGCGTCGTAGCTTAGTTGATTCATTGCTTTATACGCAGGGTGAACTTCGCCCGCTTCGATGCCTTTGTCTGCCATGTAGTCACCCATTGGGCTACCTTGCAGCAAGTCACCGTTATCAACTAATACGCTGTTGGTTACTTCGCTTTGAGCTTCTTTTACTAGAGTTGCAGTACGTGCTAAGCCAATTTTTTTCGATGGCTTGTCTTTGTAGTAGTCGTAATCCATTAGGTTGGTATGGATATCCGTCGTTTCTACGACACGTAATTTAATCACTTCATCGGTATCTGGTGTTGTTGTGCAGCCTGCTAAAGTCAAACCAAGACCCGCAAGTACAGCCAATGACAAAGGTTTCATTGCAACTTTCATTTTGTAGCTCCAAAGTGGATAGTAGAAAATTCGTTGCGTAATGTAACAAAACCCAATGAAACAATGATTACAACGAATGTTAATTCGTGACTTAGATCGATTACTTTATGGTGTTCTGCAAGGCGCCTCCCAAAGCTGCTCAATCAATGCTCAATTGATATCGATAATATTAGTCCATTCATTTCACCTTCTTATCGATAAATTTAATCCCTTATCAGCTTTTCGAATAAAAAATGAAATTTTAGAATTTCCAGTAATATGAGAGGCTCGTCATAATGCCTATATCAAGGACGTATCAGGCAGATGAATAGCAAGGATAGCTCAAACGAAGCTTCTGTTTTCTTCTAGTGCCAATACTCCCATTCACTCAAGTGGATGAGTTAAATCCCTTGCTTGGCAAGACCAAGTAATGAATTGCTCGTAACGCGAGCCTTAAAGGAAGCACTGAAATGGACCAAGAACGTTTAACCCACCTAAAACAGCTCGAAGCGGAAAGTATTCATATTATCCGTGAAGTAGCGGCTGAGTTTGACAACCCAGTGATGATGTACTCCATCGGAAAAGATTCTTCTGTGATGCTTCATTTAGCTCGCAAAGCGTTTTATCCAGGCAAGATTCCATTCCCACTATTGCATGTAGATACGGATTGGAAATTCCGCGAGATGATTGAGTTTCGTGACCGTACGGCTAAAAAGTACGGCTTCGACCTTTTAGTACATAAGAACCCAGAAGGTATTGAGATGGGTTGTAGCCCATTTGTACATGGTTCTTCGAAGCACACTGACATCATGAAAACACAGGGCCTTAAGCAGGCGTTAAACAAGTATGGGTTCGATGCGGCTTTTGGTGGTGCTCGTCGCGATGAAGAAAAATCTCGTGCGAAAGAACGTGTTTATTCTTTCCGCGATAAGAACCATACGTGGGATCCAAAAAACCAGCGCCCAGAGCTTTGGCACACCTATAACGGTCAGGTTAATAAGGGCGAAAGCATTCGTGTATTCCCGCTATCTAACTGGACTGAGCTCGATATCTGGCAATACATCTACCTAGAGAGCATCGATATTGTTCCACTTTACCTTTCAGACAAACGCCCTGTGGTTGAGCGTGATGGCATGCTGATCATGGTTGATGATGACCGTATGGAGCTGCAAGAAGGTGAAGTGATTGAAGAGAAAAGCGTTCGTTTTCGTACTTTAGGCTGTTACCCATTAACCGGAGCGGTTGAATCTAAGGCGAATACGCTAACAGGCATTATTGAAGAGATGCTGGTGGCGACGTCTAGTGAGCGTCAAGGTCGAGCGATTGACCATGATCAGTCGGGCTCTATGGAGCTGAAAAAGCGCCAAGGTTATTTCTAAGAATCTAAGGAAAGAAAAATGAATAGTGCAGTAGAAGCCGAATTGGCTGAACTAGGGATTGAAGGTTATCTAAGTCAGCATCAGCATAAATCTATGCTTAGATTTTTAACTTGTGGCTCGGTAGATGACGGTAAAAGCACCTTAATCGGTCGCTTGCTCCATGATACAAAACAGATTTATGAAGATCAGCTAGCAGCGGTTCACTCTGATAGCCAACGAGTGGGTACCACGGGTGAGAAGCCCGATTTAGCACTGCTTGTTGATGGCCTGCAGGCTGAGCGTGAGCAAGGGATCACGATTGATGTGGCTTACCGCTACTTCTCGACTCAAAAACGTAAATTCATTATTGCTGATACTCCTGGGCATGAGCAGTACACGCGTAACATGGCAACCGGCGCTTCAACGTGTGATCTGGCTGTGATCTTGATTGATGCTCGTAAGGGCGTGCTGGATCAAACACGTCGTCACTCGTTTATTTCTAACCTACTTGGTTTGAAGCATTTCATCGTTGCAGTCAACAAAATGGATCTCGTCGAGTACTCGCAAGATCGTTTTGAGGAGATTCGCGATCAGTACCTAGAGTTTGCTGAAAACCTAGAGGGCGAAACTAACATTCAGATTTTGCCAGTTTCGGCACTTGAAGGCATTAACGTTGCTGCGCCAAGTAAAGAGCTTGCATGGTTCGAAGGTCCGTCTCTATTAGAAGTGTTAGAGAACGTCGACATTGACCAAAAACGTTCTGCGGGCGAATTCCGTTTCCCTGTGCAGTACGTCAATCGTCCTAACTTAGATTTCCGTGGCTTTGCCGGCACAGTGGCTTCTGGTCGTGTCAGCGTGGGTGATGAAATCAAGGCGTTGCCTTCAGGTAAAACCTCTAAGGTGGCAAGCATTGTGACCTTTGATGGTGAACTTGAATCAGCGCAAGCGGGTTTGGCAGTAACGCTGACTCTAGAAGATGAAATCGATATCAGCCGTGGTGATTTGATTGTGTTGGAAAACGCGCAAATTGAATCCACTAACCACGTATTGGCAGACATCGTGTGGATGACAGAGCAACCACTGCAACCGGGTAAAGCTTACGACATCAAAATCGCAGGCAAGAAAACCGTCGGTCAGGTTGAAACGGTTCGTCACCAATATGACATCAACAACTTGTCGACTTACGCAGTTGATGAGTTACCACTGAATGGTATTGGCTTGTGTGAATGGTCATTGAACGAGACTGTCGCGTTGGATAAATACCGTGAGAGTGCTGATACCGGTGGTTTCATCGTTATCGACCGCCTGACAAACGTGACGGTGGGTGCTGGTTTGATTCGAGACCGTTTGGACTCTGTTGAACAGCAAGTCGGTAACTTCTCTGCATTTGAACTTGAGTTCAACGCATTGGTACGCAAGCACTTCCCTCATTGGGATGCCAAAGATCTAAGCCAATTACTTAAGTCATAAACGATTAAGTAACAGCTTATTGAATCAGGCGGAAACCCATCGTTTCCGCCATAAAGGACGGGTATATGTGGCAACAAGGATTTGTATTAGCGATTTTGCTCGGCATCATTACTTGCCTGCTCGTTACCCGTATTAAGCCAAGCTTTATCTTTGCTGGCGCGGCGTTTATTGCTTTTATGGCTGGCATGATCGATTTGTCGAGCCTAGCCAATAACTTCACTAACTCCTCACTACTGACTTTAATTCTTCTGATCCTCGCTTCAAGTGCGTTGGAGAAAACTCGCTTAATCAGCTGGGTTAGCCGTAATATCTCTGAAGGTAGGCTCGGTACGGTGGTTGCGAAGTTGGGTATTTCCACAGCGTTACTTTCATCTTTTACCAACAATACCGCGGTGGTTGTTTCTTTGATCGGTGCGATCAAACGTAATCAACAACATGCGCCATCTAAACTGCTTATCCCTTTGTCATACGCTGCCATCTTAGGTGGAACCCTGACATTGATCGGCACCTCAACCAACTTGATCATTAATAGTTTTGTTGAAGATGCAGGACTGCCGAGCTTAAACTTTTTCACACCAACGTTGATCGGTTTAGCGGTTTTGGTGGGCGGAGTGTTGATCCTTATTCCGCTGAGTTACTTCCTACCAAGCTACGATGACGGATCTCAGGACGATCTACCTTACTTTCTCGAGGCGCGAGTTGAGCCGGGTTCTCCTTTAGTTGGCCGCAGCGTTAGCGAGAATAACCTCAGAGCATTGAGAAAACTGTTCTTGGCGGAAGTGATTCGAGACGGTAAAACAACCGCGTCTATAGACCCTGACTTCATACTTCAAGCTCGTGATCGACTGCTGTTTTGTGGTGATGTCGAGAGTGTTGCAACACTGCAAGAAATCCAAGGACTAACCCTGTTTGGTCAGCATCACCTGAACGGCCAGAGCTTTGTTGAGGTCGTAGTCAGTTCATCGGCAAGCTTCTGTAATAAAACCCTCAAAACTAGCCAGTTTAGAGATCGCTTCGATGCGGTTGTGGTTGCTATTCGTCGTGGTCATGAGCGCCTTGAAGGTGGCCTTGGAAACATCACACTAACCGCTGGCGATACCTTGATTTTGGTTCCAGGAAAACGTTTTGAAGAACAACGTCAACAACACAATAAAGAGTTTGTGTTGATGAACGACCTAGACTCAAGCGCCAAGCTTGATGCCGATAAGTCGACGTTTGTGTTGCTCGGTTTTGCCAGTGTGATTGGGTTATCGCTCGCTGATGTAGTCCCTATTATTAAAGGGCTGGCGGGATTTTTATTATTGCTGGTGGCATTTGGTGTAGTGCAACTTGGTGAGCTTCGCCGCCGCTTCCCCGTCGATATTGTCGTGATCGTTGGTTCGGCACTCTCTATTGCTCAACTGATGATTTCATCTGGGTTGTCTGAGCGAATGGGGTTGATGTTTATGGAGGCCTTTAATGGCTGGGGCGTATTTGGAGCGCTAGTCGCGACCTATTTCATGACGCTGGTCCTGACTGAGTTGGTGACCAACAATGCGGCAGCGGCACTCTCATTCCCCATTGGCTACAGTATGGCCGTGGGCTATGGCGTCGATCCAATGCCGTTTATTATGGCGGTTCTGTTTGGTGCCAGTGCCAGTTTTATTTCGCCATACGGCTACCAAACCAACTTACTTGTTTATAGCGTAGGTAATTACCACCTTACGGATTATCTGCGCATCGGCATCCCAATCTCGATTGTTTATTCGGGTTTGGTGCTGACCCTAATTCCTTATTTTTTCCCATTTTAATGCTGTTTATTTAAAGGACTAATTATGACCGCAGTACTCAAACCAAAAGATGAGAATGTTGTGTGGCATCAACACTCGATTGATAAAACATTCCGCTCTGATCTGAAATCACAAAAGCCAGCCGTGCTCTGGTTCACTGGATTATCTGGTTCTGGGAAGTCTACAGTCGCTGGAGCATTAGAAAATCGCTTAGCACAGCTTGGTTACCATACTTACTTATTGGATGGCGACAATGTACGTCACGGATTATGTAGCGATCTTGGTTTCTCTGAGCAAGACCGTAGAGAGAACATCCGTCGTATCGGTGAACTCGCTAAGTTAATGGCAGATGCAGGCTTAATTGTGTTGTCTGCTTTTATTTCCCCACATCAAGCAGAAAGACAGTTAGTGCGAGACTTATTACCCGAAGGCGAGTTTTTAGAAGTGTTTGTGAACACACCACTCGAGGTTTGTGAGCAGCGTGACCCTAAAGGTTTGTATAAGAAAGCGCGTGCTGGAGAGATCCCGAACTTCACTGGTATTAGTTCAGCTTACGAAGCGCCTCAGAATCCTGAGATTAATTTACCCGCAGGTGAGAAGACACTCGATGAATTGGTCGAACTGTGTATTGATGCGTTGGAGAAGCGAAACATTTTAGCCAATTGAGATCGTTGGTATGACTAAAGCTGCTTACTTACTGCTTACTCACGACTAATAAGTACTGCAGCCTTGGTTTACCGAGACAAGAAACCTACCTCTAGATTCTCTTTATTCATCTCAATACACTTCACTTTTACACCGTCTGTTTTTTGCACCTTCGAGTGTCTAGACGGTGTAATTTACGCTGCTTTTCACTTCTGTCTGAACCGTGAACTTCTGGCTCAATAGCGCTATCAGTTGGTCGTAATATTGCGTGTTTGGCTTGTTACCAAGCAAGGTGCACAGCTCATTGCCTGTTGGGCTGAATCGGTAGTAAACCAGCTTGACCCCTTTTGAGATAGGTGCCAGTGACATGCTCTTACCTTGATAGATTAGGTGCAAGGCTGGGTCGAAATCAATCTCACCAGACTCTAACTCAGTCCCCAAAATAATACCCAGTTCAATCAGGTGTAATAGGCTTGAGTAGGGCAGATTGTGTCCACCAAGGTTGATGGTGTTGGTGATGTCCCTTTTGCCAAAGCTGAAGATTCCAGCATGGGATTTAAAGCCGAGTAACAGTTTTCTGCTGTTATCACTACCAAAGCTACAACCCAGTGACGCGGCTCTTTGCAGGGTGAGCGCTTCTTTTGGTGTCATGTCTTTTAAGATCTGCAGCGCCTTCATCGACGTCGAGCCTGGGTTGGTGACTTCTCGTTTCAGTACTTGAGCCCATAGCCTCTGCATCGATGTATTGTGGATCTCTTGTGCCATATCGAAGAAACGGTATAGCCAGTCCTGATCAGGGTCTCCAGCCGCTTCATCCTTACATGAAGAGTGTGCTAACTTTAGAATCTGTTCTAGGTTCTTTTGGCGAAGCTCTCTACGTTTTTTCTCTCGTAATAGTGCCCGTTCGATAAGCGTGCTCTCAGCTTTATCGTTGGGTTTTGCACTATGACTGATTAAGGAATCGAGGCCGAAGCTTTGTGCGATGTGAAGCATTCTGCTTGCGCTGTCGGCAATATGAGGCTTTTTCTCATGCTTGTGTTGTGTATCGCTAGCATGCTCAATGATCACTGGCTGTTTGGTTTCTGACATAAGAGTACCGTTAGGAGACGACTCAATACCAATCGTAGTAAATAATTGCTCACCCTAGCTTGTTAAAACGCTATTTCTGAACACTTACTTATTGTGATTGGTATAACTGTCTAAAATGTAACTCTTTATTTTATTTGTGGCTAGATTTTGCGTGCAGAGTTGAAGGTTTCAACAAAATTTTACTTTTGCTAATGATAATAAAATGTTAAATTTGTTGTAATTCTCAAGGAGGAGTTATGAATCAAGTCAATGATAACAAGCTGAAGAAACAGCTTAGTATAGGGTTATTACTCGCTACTTATGTTGCTGTTCTAGCGTACTTGTCTAATTACATCGCGTAATTCAGAATAAAACAATCGTTATTAAACTGTTATTGAATGATCTCACTCGCTCAGTGACGGCAGCTCATCCTTGAGCCACCCTTCTAATGACTACATGTCGTCATATTCTTCAATCGCAGTACCTTCAATAAGATAACCGGTTTGAGCCAGGTCATGGCTTATTGACTCAGTTTTCAGCGTACCGACTAAATAGATCACATCCCACAACTGCTGTATTGGTGCACCTTTAGGGAACTTCACGTAGATAATTTGGTTCGGTGGCGGTGGTGGCACGTGGATACATGCGCCAAAGTACGGTACCAGCAGAAACTCAGTGATCATGTTCTCATCACCTTCCAATGGAATCACAAAGCCAGGAATCTTGACTGTGCTGCCATTCAACTCTGGGCGAACAGCGCCAAGTGTTGATTGTTGAGGTTTGTCCATACTGTCGTGGTTAACCATCGGCATGCCAAATGAGTCGAGTTGTGCTCGCTCTGACTCTGGAATCAAGTCAATCCAATCGAGTGTTAATACCGATTCGTCAGTCTGAGTGGTTTCAGCGTGAGCTGTGCTGATAAATGGGAATAAAAGTAGCCCAAATATCAGCAGGAATTTGCGTTGCATCGTAGGTTCCTATTTTAGATTCGAATAGTCATGCCATCAGACAATGACTGACGGTAAGCCCTGAAAGCGGGAATAAAGCCGATAATGATTCCGGCAACCTGAACCAACATAAGCAGTTTCCACTCATGAGGTGTGATTGCGGATATCGATATGTTGATACCATAGCTTTGTTGCACAATAGGAGCAACCACTGCAATCAAAGCAAACAACACGGCAACACCTAATGTAATGCCAAGGAAGGTCAGTGCACTGGCTTCACTGATCAGCAAACCAAACACATGACGAGGTCTTGCACCCATCGCGCGCAGAATGGCCATCTCTCGACGCCTTTCTTGTAAGCTAGTGAGTAGGCTACTGAGCATGCCCAATAATCCCGCGACCACAACAAACCCTGAAACAATCAGTAGTGCTTGTTCTGACACTGCCATCATTCCCCACAATTCGTGAAGCGCAATGCCCGGCATAATTGCACTCAAAGGTTCTTGGCGGTAGGTGTTGATTTCTCGTTGCAGTGCAAAGGTTTGGATCTTCGATTTAAGGCCAACCATCATCGCGGTAATCTGTTTAGGTTGGAAATCACGTTGCTTTAGTGCTTCAGCATTCGGCGTGTGTCCTAGATTGGCTCCAGATTCCCAGCCAACGTGAATCGCTTCAATAGCCTCTAATGAAACATGCACGGTTTTATCCACCGGCGTTCCGGTTGGCGCGAGTATTCCGACAATCGTAAAGGGCAGGTTATCGTGACGACTGAAGGCCACATCACTGATTCCGTGTGCAAGAATGATGTGGTCACCGATTTTGTAATCTAACTTCTTCGCGACATCGGCACCAATTACCACATCAAATAACTGATTAAACTCTTTACCTTGCTGAAAAGTAAGTGGTTGCTTACTTCCATAGCGGTAATTTTCAAAGTAGCTATGGTTAGTCCCCATTACACGGAAGCCTTTGTGTGAATCACCCAATGAGATTGGGATCGCCCACTTTACAGCGTTGTGCTGGCTAAATTCTTCGTAGCTTTTCCAGTCGATGTTGTTGGTCGCATTACCGATTCGAAATACCGAATAAAGCAGCAGGTTTACCTGACCAGAGCGGCCACCGACGATAAGGTCAGTACCTGAAATCGTATTGGCAAAGCTGCTTTTTGCTTCGGTTCTTACACGTTCTACACCGAGTAATAGAATGACTGACACCGCCACGGTGAGAATAGTGAGAATGGCCGTGGCTTTGCGGTTGAGTACGCTTTTTAAGGCTAAGTGAGTAATTACTTTCATACGACGACCTTAGCTTGGTTAACGGTTTTTAAATCTATGGTTCGAGTGAACAGTTTTTCTAATGTTGGATCGTGACTGACAAAGATCAGGGTAGAACCAGCCTGATTCGCTTGTTCTAACAACAGTTCGATAAAGGCTTCTCGATTGTCATGATCCAAGGCTGAGGTCGGTTCGTCGGCAATAATGATCTTTGGTTGGCCAATTAGAGCACGAGCTGCCGCGACACGTTGTTGTTGGCCAATACTCAACTCCGTAACGGGTTTATCCATTAGAGCTTGAGGCAGTTTTAGTCGTAGCAATAGATCTTGTGCGGTGGCTTGCAGGCTGTTTTGACTTTCAGTGACTTGTTGTTTGCGAATTGTTGAGAACTGACAAGGAAGCGTCACGTTGTCGATCACTGACAGGTAAGGAAGCAGGTTAAATTGTTGGAATATGTAACCAATATGATCGGCTCTGAATTTGTCTCTTTGACGAGGAGTTAGCTGAGTGAGGTCTTGGCCTAAGATAGAGACTTCACCTTGATCTGCTTGGTTAATTCCGGTCAGCAGCCCTAATAATGTCGATTTTCCGCAACCACTGGGACCTTTAATGAAAAGGTGCTCCTGGGTTTGGATGTGCAGTGAAGGGATCTCTAGAGTTGGGGATAGCTCAGGCTTCCAACGAAAGCTGATATTTTCGAGTTTGACGACAAGTGATGAACTGTCAGAAGACATATTAGCTCCAATAATTAAAGCGGTGTATCTACTGGACAGTTATTAGAATAATAAATTCCCAGAGCACACCGATTTGTGCAACCAAGTAAGTGAATACTTACTTGGCTGCTTATCTACGTTTAATTCAATCTAATACTGATTAGAATCGAAAACTAATACGATCTGCGTTGAGCTCTTCTTGAATTTGAGCGCTGTCAGTTAGCAGGTTCACAGTCATTGATTTTGTGTTGCTGAACTTAGAGAACCATTGAGTGCTTACCGTATCTAGCTTCGCAATGTCTGAACATTGGTAATGATACTCAACCGTGAATTCACCGTGGCCACCTTCTGAATGGTCATGGCCTTCGTGGTCATCATGATCGTGTTCAGCGTGGTCATGGCCTTCGTGGTCATCATGATCGTGCTCAGCATGGTCATCGCCTTTGTGGTCGTCATGATCGTGTTCAGCATGGTCATGGCCTTTGTGGTCATCATGATCGTGCTCAGCATGGTCATGGCCTTCGTGGTCATCATGTTCGCCTTCAGCGTGGTCATGGCCTTCATGGTCATCATGATCGTCTTCTAGGGTGTTAGTCACTGACTTGAACTTCAGCGTACAGCTTGCATTGTTGAAACCAAATAGCTCTTCTGGCTTGTTCAGTTGCGCGATAGCTTGCTCAAACACTTTCTTTTGCTCGGCAGTTTCTGGAGCATGTTCAAAGCCAACCACATCAGCGCCGGGAGCTGTTACTTCAACAAGCAGTTCTTGTCCATCTTGAGCGATGTTCACTTCAACTTTACCGTGCACGTGTGCTTCGTGAGAGCGGAATTCTTCGTTAGCTAGAACATTCGTTGAGACAGTCATGCCGATAACAACGGCTAAAATAGTAGGTTTCATGTTTTTTTCCTGAATAAAGGTTAATTAAAAAGTAGTGGTAATTAAGCGATATTTACAGGAGGTGAACGTGCTAAATAAGCGAAATACAGGCGCTGCAACGAAATTACTGACTCTGTGATCGCGGCAGTAAATTCTGAATGGAACTCTGGAACCTGTGGAAGTGAGTGCGCAGTAATGAACTGATTTATCGAAAACAGCTCACAGTGATGCGAAGTGTGGTGATCGGGGTCAATATCCACCATATGTGTTGCAGCTAACACGCTTAACATGAGCATCAGCCCAAGCAAAAAGCCTGTTTTGCGTTTCACATTGTTAGGTGTGTTTTGCCACATGAGGATGATTAACCACAGAATTAAAAAAGGATACTGTTATAATATAACAATATCCTTAGGTCAGGTCTCGAAAAAGAAGTGATTATCTGATTAAAGGCTCGCTTTAATTAATTCAATAACTTGCGTGACTTCTGATTCGTTGAGAGCGCCTTCTTTAACAAACAATATTTTACCTTGTTTGTCTTGAACGATAATCGCTGAGCTTTCTTCTGCTAAAGCCCACGATGACGCGACGGCCCCGTCTTCATCTAGCACCATCGAAGACCATGGAAATTCTTCTTTACTGCTTTCGGCAGACGATTTCACAAAAGAACCTGTACCCCAGATAGCATCATCTTGGTTGATGATGGTGGTGGTTTGGTAGCTGTCTTCTGAGAACTTAGATGCTGTAATGGCTGCCATCAGTGGTGCGTTGAGCTCTTTAGAGCTGCTACGGCCAGCGATAGCTTGAACGACACGAACTTTACCTAGGAGATTGTTGGTTGCCCAAGCTTGATATCCGGTTTTTCCGTCGTTTAGTACGATTTCACCATAGTTGCTAACATCGACAGTAGGCAGAGTTTCACCTACAGATAGGTTGTGAGCATTGGCGAAGAGTGGAGAGGCTGCGGCTAAAAAAGCCAGTAGAGTTTTGTTTTTCATTATATTTTTGTTCCGCTTATTGGTTTGCACTGGAAGTATAATATGAAATTTGAAAAATGCCTCTTTAACTTTTTTATCGTACGACGTAGAAATAAGTTGCAGGCTTGTTACCAAAAGGTATAATGCATCAATATCGAGATGAACAATAGATTACCTTGCTGTTTGCTAAAGGATTTAGCAATTATATGTGCTTTGAACAAGGCGATGTTCAGGCTGCTAACTGTAGTACTCAAATGGAATTGAGGTTGTATTATGTTAAGAAAATTTTCTACTTATCGTCCACACCAAGTGGCGCGTTTCGTTAAAGTCCTGTTCAAAGGCCAGTTTGCTATTGAAGGTATCGGAGAGTTTCGCTTCGACCAAGGCAAAGTGCTTCTTCCTGAAGTTTCAGACAAACAAAAGCTCACCATTTTTAAAGAAGTTAACGGCACGATTGCTGCATTGCCGGTGTAGCTGAGCTTTATCGAGCTGTCTTGCATCAAATAGATTTATAGTGAAAAAGGGCTTCCTAATTGGAAGCCCTTTTTTAATGGGTGATGTTCTAATTGGTATGCCTAACACGCATTATTGCGGAGGGAAGCACACACCCGTACCGCCCAACCCACAGTAACCGTTAGGGTTTTTTGCTAGGTATTGTTGGTGGTAGGTTTCCGCGAAAAAATATTTTTCAGCAGGTAGAACTTCCGTCGTGATCTCGTTGCCTAATGATTCAGTCATTGCTCGTTGATATTCACATTTAGAGTGCTCAGCGATAGCTTGTTGCTGTTCGCTAAAAGTGTATATCGCAGAACGGTACTGAGTTCCTAAATCGTTGCCTTGGCGCATTCCTTGAGTTGGGTTATGGCGCTCCCAAAAGGTCTCAAGTATTCGAGATAAAGACGTTTGTTCGCTATCAAAAATGACACGAACGACCTCGGTATGGCCGGTTTGCCCGCTACATACTTGCTCATAAGTGGGATTGGCCGTGTATCCACCAGCGTAACCAACGGATGTGGAAATAACACCATCAAGCTGCCAAAACAAACGTTCAGCTCCCCAGAAACATCCCATACCAAGTAGGACTTCTTGTTGGGAACCTGTAGGAGCATCGAGCAAGTCAGTTTGATTGACAAAATGGCGCTCATTGATTTGAATTGGGGTAGCATTTCCTGGTAATGCGCTTGCTGCGGAAACCAGTTGTTGTTTGTTTAGCATGTTGTATTCCTTTTCGCATACGTCGACCGCGTTAGTTAATATTAGATCTAGGTTAATATTGTCTGTTGGTTCATATGAACTAAGTCTTTAAATTAGACCGTGTTATTCCAAGATTTATTACAGACTCAATGTCTTTTTAGCGGTATTATTTCTTTTCATTTATTAACGTATTGATAACTTCTTCACCAATTAAGCATGATAAGAAAAACTTTACCAGTTCTGATTGGCACTCTATTGTCATCGACGCTCGCTTTCGCTGATGTTTCCCTTGAAATTGAAGGGCTTAATGGGGCGCTTGAGGATAATGTTGATGCTTATCTGAGTGCGATTCCTGAAGAAGAGTATTCGGTTTCATTAAGGTTCCAATCCCGCTTGGAATCTATGATAAAAGAAGCTCTGAATGCGTTAGGCTATTACCATCCTCATATCACATTTACTCACTCCGAAGATGATGCTGAAATGACCGTTATGGTTGAGCTAGGAGAGCCTATTGTTGTTTATACTTCAGATATCGTTCTGACTGGTGAAGCCAAAGATGATCCAGACTTTTTGGCCTTGATCGCTAAGAGCAAGCTGTCTAAAGGTTCGATTCTTAATCATGGCAGTTATGATTCTTTGAAATCATCGATTCGCAACCTTGGGTTAGCGAAAGGCTACTTCGATGGGGCGTATGATCTTAGCAAGCTAGAAGTCGCTCCTGAATTAAACCGCGCTTATGTCCGCCTTCATTACAACAGTGGTATACGCTATCACTTTGGCGCGACCACAGTGACGGGCAGTCAAATTGAAGATGACAAAGTTCAATCTCTCAAACCATTTAAAGATGGCGAACCATACTCAATTACCAAAGTTGGCGAATACAACCAAAATCTTTCTAATACTGATTGGTTCTCTTCTGTATTTGTTGAACCCGATTTAAGTCAATTGGGCGAAGGCCGCGAAATCCCGATGAAGGTTAGCCTTGCTCCACAAGCACGAAATCAAATCGAAACGGGTATCGGTGTCTCTACTGACCTTGGCGTTAAAGGTACCCTCAAATGGAAGAAACCTTGGGTTAATTCATTAGGGCACAGCTTCAACAGTAGCTTGTCGATATCCAAACCTGAGCAGACGATTACAGCGGCTTATAAAATCCCATTGGATGACGTGCTTAATGACTACTATCAAATTAAGTACGGTATGAAGAACTTGGATAACCGAGATACTAAAAGCTTGGAGTCAAACTTAGCTCTAGAAAGATATTGGCGTCTGGATAATGGCTGGCAACGAACTGTGTTTATTCGATACTTAGTCGAAAACTATGAACAAGGTTTGCAAGATGACTTAGCGCAATTCGTATTGCCGGGTATCTCTTTCTCGCGAACTCGAACGCGCGGTGGCTCGATGCCGATGTGGGGTGACAAACAAACCATCATGGTTGAAGCGGGCGATGACACCTTATTGTCTGAAACTAAAGTGGTGCGTTTTCAAGGGCAAACGGCATGGATTCGCAGCATCGGTAACAATCACCGTGGTTTAACTCGCCTTCAATTCGGTGGTAACTTTGCCGATGAATTCGATAAGTTGTCTCCCTCGCTTAGGTTCTTTGCTGGTGGTGATAACAGTATCCGTGGTTATGGTTATGAGTCGATCTCTCCTCGTGATGAAAGTGGCGCCTTAACGGGGGCGAAATTCATTGCAACCAGCTCATTTGAATACCAGTACCGTTTGGTTGGAAACTGGTGGGGTGCTGCATTTTACGATATTGGTGATGCATTTAATGACAAGCCAGAGTGGAAGCACGGCACCGGTGTCGGGGTGCGTTGGGCATCGCCTGTAGGACCCGTCAGTTTAGACTTTGCGTGGGGGCTAGATACTGATCCTGGTGATGAATTTCAATTGCACTTCAGTTTAGGGCCTGAATTATGATCAAAGTGATTGGGAAGTGCGTCAAGTGGACGTCGATATCTTTGACATCGATTTTATTGCTATTGATTGCCCTTTTGGGGTTTGTGTTATTCACCAATCCAGGATTAAACACAGTGTTGTGGGGAGCTGAAAAAGCACTACCACAACTTAAAGTGGAAAGCACCCAAGGGGCTCTGTTCCCAAGCTTTACGCTTAATAATGTGCAATTTAAAGATGACAGCTTGCATATCGACACCAAGGTTAAAAAGCTGAACTTGGCGATTAATCCTCGTTGTTTACTCGACCCTAAGTTGTGTGTCGACCGCTTAGCGATTCAAGGTTTGGATTTCGCATTTACTGAATTACCGCCAACCTCTACAGAAGAAGCAGAACCGACTCCGCCCGTGACATCGGTGAAAACACCACTACCAATAGTGATCAATCGTATCGCTTTATCTGATATTAAGCTGAATGTCTTAGGGCATGAAATCGAATGGGGTTTGTTCTCAACGGCTCTGAGTATGCAGGGGGAAACGCTAACGGTATCGCCAACCTTGTTCAATGACCTAAAAGTTAAGCTCGCTGAATCGACAGAAGAACCGCAAACAGAAACGGTAGAACCAGAGGCTGACACTAAAATGGCTATCGAGTTACCTGAAGTCTTAATTCCTTTGCAGGTTGTACTTGAGCGTTTTGACCTAAACCGTTTCACCTTAGAACAAGAAACCCCAATTGTAGTGAACCACCTTGGGTTAGAAGCTCGAGCAGGTAAACATACGGTTGATGTTTCAACTCTAGAACTCGATATGCCACAAGTAAGTGCGAATCTAGCGACGAAGGTTGAGCTTAAAGGTGGCTATCCGTTAGATCTTTATTTAGATGCTTTGGTGAAAGAAACCGACCTCGCTGGTCAGAAGTTATCGCTGAAAGCACAAGGCAGCGTGGCTAAGTTAAGCCTAGATTCTCAGTTTTCTGAGCTAATTGAGGCAAAGTTGTCTGGTGATATTCAACCCTTAGAGCCGAATCTGCCATTTGACCTTCTTTTAGAGGGCGGACAAGCGCAGTGGCCTCTTACCGGAAACAGCGATTACCAAGCGACAATTGAGCAGTTCAAAGCTGATGGCTCACTAGATGGTTTCAATGTTCTACTTAAAGGCGAGGCCGATGGTAAGGAAATTCCAGCGTTAGCCATCGACCTGCAAGGCAAAGGTACTACAGAACAGATTGAACTTGAACGCTTGAAACTGAATACCTTGGGTGGCGAACTAAATGGTGTAGTCAAAGCGAACTGGAAGAAGCTCGTTAATTGGCAAGCTGATGTAACACTTAAAGATATTCAACCGGGTCTACAGTGGCCAGAAGCCGAGGGTAACATTAGCGGAAGTATCGTCACCTCGGGTGAGTTGACGGAAGCAGGTGGTTGGGCGATTGAACTGCCTAAGCTCGATATCGAAGGGGTCTTGCGAGAATACCCTCTGGATATTGAAGGGCAGTTGTCAGCGTCAGATCGCAGCGCGAGCGGTGAACCAAAGCTGAAAACCAGCGGTTTGAGCTTGGCTCATGGTGTTAACTCGATTAAGGCACAAGGGCAACTTGATAAGCAATGGGACATGGGCGTTGAGATCTTCTTCCCTGAGCTCGCAAAAAGTACTCCTGAGTTGAAAGGTAGAGTGATCGGTAGCATCCAACTGAGCGGCCCAACGAAAGAGCCTGAGGTCGATCTTGCTTTAAATGTTGATAAGGTCGATTGGAATAACGAGGCTACACTGGAATCTTTGTCGCTCAATGGCTCTGTGGTTCCACTACCATTGCCTGAAGCTCAAGCCGATCTTGTACTAAAAGCTAAGAACTTAACCTACCAAGAACAAAGCGTGGAAAGTATTGACCTTACAGTGAGTGGTGGCGAGAAGAAACACACAGTGACACTTGATGTGATATCCGACATCGTGTCTACAAGCTTAGCTATTTCCGGTGAGTTGATTCAAAAGCCTTCTCTTATTTGGGATGGGTCGTTAGACAGAGTCAAAATTATCACTCAGCAAGGTCCTTGGGTGTTAGATCAACCTGTCGCGATTAAGGCGGATGTTGACAAGCAGTTTGCTGATGTACAAGCGCACTGTTGGAAACAATCTAGTTCGAGTGTGTGTTTGGATGAAGACGTTCGTGTCGGAAAGTCGGGTGAGGCCAAGCTAGCCATCAACCAATTCGATTTCGAGCTGATTAAAGCCTTTGTGCCTAAAGAGACACAATTACAGGGCTTGGTTAATGCGACCGCTCATGCTAAGTGGTCTGAACAAGGTGAACCAGAAGTTACGGTAAGTGTTGATATGCCGAAGGGGCAGGTTGTTCAACAAGTTGGTGAGCCAATCACACTGGGTTGGGAAAGCGTTGTATTGAATGCACAGCTGAAAGACAACAAACTGGATGCCGATTTTAAGCTGGATGTTTCCGATAATGGTGACCTATCTGGCACTGTGTCGTTACCTGACATTCTCGCTGAGGACAAATTGGTTGATGCGGCACTTAAGCTGACGACGTTCCATCTGGATTTCTTACAACCAATTCTCGGTGAATACAGCATGCTGAAGGCTGACCTTGAGAGTGATTTAAAAGTGCAAGGTTCTCTGATGCACCCTCAAGTCTTCGGTCAATTCTCAGTTGATGGGATTCAAGTAAAGGGGGATGTAACGCCTGTTGATGTTAAAGATGGTCGTATTGATCTCGACTTTGATGGTTATAGTGCGAAGCTTGATGCGAATGTCGAAACGCCGGATGGTCATCTTGATATCGAGGGTTCTGGCGATTGGCAGGATCTTCAAGCGTGGCGTTCGAATGTCCGAATCTTTGCAGACGAGCTGTTGGTTGATGTTCCCCCTATGGTCAAGGTTAAAGTTGTCCCCGACATGACCATTGATGTGACCCCTAAACTAGCCAAGATTACGGGTGATATTAAACTGCCTTGGGGGCGAATTCTGGTCGAAGACCTGCCTCCTTCAGCTGTCGGCGTTTCTTCTGATCAGGTGATTTTAAACAAAGACCTCGAACCCGAGACGGAGTCGACGATCCCATTTGATGTTGTGACCAATATAAATATTTCGATTGGAGATGACTTTAAACTCTCTGCCTTCGGCCTTGAAGGTGATTTGGTCGGTAAGCTTAACGTGGCTCAAAAAGATCAAGGTCCATTTATTACAGGTGAAGTGAACATCGTCGATGGTACTTATCAATCATTCGGACAAGACTTGTTGATCGAAGAAGGTAAGATTCTAATGAATGGTCCTCCGGATCAGCCATACGTAGCGATCAATGCAATACGTAACCCTGATAATACTCAGGATGATGTGACCGCGGGTATTCGAGTGACAGGCCCTGCCACAGAGCCGACCATCGAGATCTATTCTGACCCTGCGATGCCTCAAGCAAATGCGCTGTCTTATATTTTGCGTGGCCAAGATATTGATGGTGAGTCGAGCGGTTCGATGACAACCACCTTAATTGGCTTGAGCTTGGCGAAGAGCGGTAAGGTTGTCGGCGAAATTGGCGAAGCATTTGGTGTGCAAGATTTACAACTGGATACCGCAGGATCGGGGGATGACTCTCAAGTTACGGTCAGTGGCTACATTCTGCCTGGTTTACAGGTGAAGTATGGCGTGGGTATCTTCAACTCGTTGGGTGAGTTTACCGTTCGCTATCGATTGATGCAGGATCTCTATGTTGAAGCTGTGTCTGGTCTAGATAGTGCTGTGGATCTTCTCTATCAATTTGAGTTTGAGTAAAGTAGTTTGAATTTTAATAGAGCTATCTGAGTTCGAGTAGATAACTTTTCAGCCATTCATTGAAGTACAAATATAAACGGCTTGTGGAGGGTTTATGCAGCATCTTGTGTTCGTCTATGGCACGTTGAGACAAGGCCAGTCCAATCACCTCTATTTGAAGAGTTGTGAGTTGTTGGGACGCTTTGATACACCAGAGTCGTTTGCCCTTTTTGATTTAGGTGCCTATCCGGCGATGATTTCTGGAAAGAAAAGTGTCGCAGGTGAGGTCTATATCATTAACGACGAAGTTTTAGAGTCGCTCGATCGGCTAGAAGATGTTCCTGTTGAGTATCGTCGCGAGCAAATAGAGACTATATTTGGATTAGCATGGGTATATTTATATCAGCTTGATCTAACAGCTAATAAAGAAATACTTTCGGGTGACTGGTGTAAGCGGAATAACTGTTAACCGCTATATATCTTTGAGTTATCAACTAAAAAGCCAGCATATAAATGCTGGCTTTTTTAATGACGTTATTTTGAGAAATAAACGAGAGGGTTAGTCTCGGTTAAGCTCAAGGAACTCTTCTACTTTGCGAACCATGTCTGTTGAGCCAACAAAGAAAGGTACACGTTGGTGTAACTCAGTTGGTTTGATATCCATGATACGTTGAGCACCGTCTGAAGCGATACCACCAGCTTGTTCCATAAGGAAAGCTATTGGGTTGCACTCGTAAAGCAAACGCAGCTTACCTTGAGGGTGGCTTTGTGTACTTGGGTATAAGTAGATGCCGCCTTTCAGCAGGTTACGGTGGAAATCTGATACTAGAGAACCAATGTAACGAGAGGTGTATGGGCGGTTATCACTCGGCTCATCTTCTTGGCAGTACTTGATGTACTTTTTAACACCCGTAGGGAAGCGGAAGTAGTTACCTTCGTTGATCGAGTAGATCTTACCTTCATCTGGGATCATCATGTTTTCATGAGATAGACAGAAAGTGCCCAGAGATGGGTCGTAGGTGAAACCATTGACGCCAGCGCCTGTTGTGTAAACAAGCATGGTTGAAGAACCGTAAATTACGTAACCCGCGGCGACTTGCTTGTGTCCAGGTTGAAGGAAATCTTCTTGTGTTGGCGGAGTACCAATAGGTGATACTCGACGATAGATAGAGAAGATTGTACCAACCGATACATTCACATCGATGTTTGAAGACCCATCAAGTGGATCCATCAATACGACGTATTTTGCGTTTTTGTTGAGCTCTTTATTGAAGGCAACGGCTTCGTCTTCTTCTTCACTCGCAACACCACAAACTTGGTCTCGGGCTTCAAGTGCAGCTTTAAACTTGTCGTTCGCGTATAGGTCTAGCTTTTGTTGCTCTTCACCTTGAACGTTGTCTGTACCAACAGCGCCAGTAATGTCGACAAGACCTGCTTTGTTAATTTCGCGGTTAACAATTTTTGCAGCAAGACGAATTGATGACAAAAGGGATGATAGATCACCGCTTGCATGGGGGAAGTCATTTTGTTTTGCAACAATGAATTCACCAAGGGTGCGCATCTCAGACATGTTATTTCCTTAAACTTCTCTGAATATTAGGGGGGATTTGAGCACTGTAGAACTAGCCTCTTATATGGGCTTTATTCATCTAGACGCTTACCTAAATTCTAAAGGTTAGATCTTTTTAATGGTAATGAACTAAGCGACACAGATCTCACTTACTATGTCGACTAAATTTGTTTTGCATTGTGACTCGCTTTTAATCGCCATTTAATGATAATGAGTGCAAGTAGTTTGATTTAGACATGGCTCATTTAGCCAAGCGTTTGGAAGCAATGTATGCATATTCATATCTTAGGAATTTGTGGCACCTTCATGGGTGGTGCTGCGGTATTGGCTCGTCAATTAGGTCACAAGGTTACCGGTAGTGACGCGAATGTTTATCCTCCAATGAGCACCTTGTTGGAGTCTCAGGGGATTGAGATTATTGAAGGGTTCGACCCGAGCCAATTAGAACCAAGACCTGACTTAGTGGTCATTGGCAATGCGATGAGCCGTGGTAACCCGTGTGTTGAATATGTATTGGATAACAACCTTAGATACACATCAGGGCCGCAGTGGTTGCAAGAGTTCTTACTGCATGACCGTTGGGTTCTGGCGGTATCGGGAACGCATGGCAAGACAACAACATCAAGCATGCTGGCTTGGATCCTTGAAGATTGCGGTTATGCGCCGGGCTTTTTAGTTGGCGGTGTGTTGGGTAACTTTGGTATTTCTGCTCGCCTTGGCGAAAGCATGTTCTTTGTGGTTGAAGCCGACGAATACGACAGTGCTTTTTTCGATAAACGATCTAAGTTCGTTCATTACCATCCAAGAACCTTGGTGATGAATAATCTTGAGTACGATCATGCGGATATTTTTGACGATCTTGAAGCGATCAAGCGACAGTTCCATCATTTGGTTCGTACTGTGCCAAGTAATGGACGAATTTTTTCACCGAAGCAAGATTCGGCGATTGAAGACGTATTGTCTCGTGGATGCTGGAGTGAGACTGAATCGAGTGGTGAGCTTGGTGATTGGGATGCGAAGAAGTTAATTAAAGACGGCTCTAAATTTGAGGTTTACTTCCAAGGCGAATGTGTTGGAAGCGTAGACTGGGATTTGGTTGGCGATCATAACGTCAACAATGCTTTGATGGCGATTGCGGCGGCAAGACATGTTGGCGTGACGCCTGATTTAGGGTGTGAATCGCTAGCGACGTTCATTAATACCAAGCGTCGCTTAGAGTTTAAAGGTGAAGTAGCAGGCGTTTCTGTCTATGACGATTTTGCTCATCATCCTACAGCGATTGAACTTACACTGGGCGGTTTACGTAATAAGGTCGATGCAAAGAAAATTATTGCTGTTTTAGAGCCTCGCTCTGCCACCATGAAGCGTGGTGTGCATAAAGAAACCTTAGCTGATTCGCTCAAACAGGCGGACTCTACCTACTTATTCCAACCGGATAACATTGATTGGTCGGTTCAAGATGTCGCAGACTCTTGTCACCAACCTGCACACGTGAGTGATGACATGGATGCATTCGTTGCTAAAATTGTCTCAGAAGCACAAGCTGGCGACCAAATCTTGGTGATGAGTAATGGTGGCTTTGGTGGTATTCACCAGAAACTGTTGGATGGATTGGCACTCAAAGGTTAACGACATCCACGACCTTATATTTTGAAGTAATTGAGAACATGACAAAACACGATAAAGCTATAACCCTCGCTTTCACTGGTGCATCAGGTGCGCCTTATGGCCTGCGTTTACTTGAATGCTTATTGGCGGCAGATTATCAGGTGTATTTACTGATATCGTCGGCAGCGCGAGTGGTGTTGGCGACAGAGCATGAACTTAAGTTACCTGCAGGGCCAGATGCAGCGAAACAAGCTCTGGTTAAACATCTTGGGTGTGACCCCGAAAAGCTGGTGGTGTGTGGCAAAGATGATTGGTTCTCACCGGTTGCCTCTGGTTCTGCAGCACCGAAGCAGATGGTGGTGTGTCCATGTTCTGCGGGAAGCTTAGCTTCAATTGCTCATGGCCTATCAGATAACCTGATTGAGCGAGCAGCAGACGTGGTGATGAAAGAGCGAGGCCAGCTGCTATTGGTGGTTCGTGAGACGCCATTTTCTACGTTGCATCTAGAGAATATGCACAAACTCTCGACCATGGGCGTGACGATTATGCCTGCAGCTCCGGGTTTTTATCATCAACCTAAGTCGATTGAAGACCTGGTCGATTTTATGGTGGCACGTATTCTGGATCATCTTGGTATTGAACAAGGTTTAGTGCCACGTTGGGGCTACGATCAACGTAATTGATCCAAACTTGATAGCTTATTGTTAAAAATCAAATTACAATTCTGAACACTCATCGGGGAGCGAACCATTCAAATAATGAATGCGAGCTGAGATCAAGCAAGTGCTTGGGACCCGTAAACCTGAACCAGATAATGCTGGCGTAGGAATTGAGTTAGGAACAACTTCTACCGTTCTCCTCCCTCAAACCTGTGCCGCTCAGACCATGGAGAGCGTCCAGTGAAATTCACATTAACAACTCTTGCTGTTACTACAGCCATCTCTTTTTCTGCCTTTGCTGCAGACAATACCCTAACGGTTTATACCTATGACTCTTTTGCTGCGGATTGGGGCCCTCGTCCTGCCGTTGAAAAAGCATTTGAAGAAAAGTGTGGCTGCGATGTGAACTTTGTCGCGCTAGAAGATGGCGTATCTATTCTGAACCGCTTACGTCTTGAAGGTGGTAACAGCAAAGCTGATATCGTGTTAGGCCTAGATAACAATCTGATGGCTGAAGCGAAAGCGACGGGATTATTAGCTAAGCACAATGTTGATACGTCATCAGTGACACTTCCGAATGGTTGGAGTGACAGTACTTTTGTCCCTTATGATTTTGGCTACTTTGCATTTATCTATAACAAAGAGAAACTAGCAAACCCACCTAAGAGCTTGAAAGAACTGGTTGAGCAGCGTGACGACCTCAAGGTTATCTACCAAGACCCACGTACATCAACGCCGGGTCAAGGCATGATGCTATGGATGAAGTCAGTATACGGTGATGAAGCGACAGCAGCTTGGAAGAAGCTCGCTCAGAAAACGGTTACTGTGACTAAAGGTTGGTCTGAAGCTTACTCTATGTTCTTAAAGGGTGAGTCGAACTTAGTCTTGTCTTACACGACTTCTCCGGCTTACCACATCATTGCAGAAAGTGATTCTAAGTACGCAGCAGCAAGCTTTGAAGAAGGTCATTACACTCAAGTGGAAGTGGCAGCGAAAGTTAAAGGCAGCAAGAACGAGAAACTTGCCGATGAGTTTATGGCGTTTATCTTAAGTGATGAATTTCAATCTGCGATGCCAACGGGCAACTGGATGTACCCAGTGACGGATATCGAGCTACCAAAAGGGTTTGAGCAGTTAACAGTACCGCATAAAGCTCTGAGTTTTACACCTGAAGAAATCGCCGCTAAGCGTAAGCCATGGATTCGTGAATGGCAGAGTGCACTTACTTTTTAAAAGATTAGTTTCCTAAAAGTCAGCTTTCTAACTTTCTGTATTTAAAGGTTCGTTCGATATTAATTGAGTGAACCATTTACGGTAAAAAATCAATTTATGATAAAGAAAACACCTAAGGTCGGGATCTGGGTTGCGATACTCATTACCGCCTTTGTGGTTTCAGCAGTTGGGGCATTGCTTAGCAATGCCCCTTCTCTTGATATCAGCCAAGTATGGTCCGATCCTTACTATTGGCATGTAACGAAGTTCAGTTTTTATCAAGCGACACTCTCAACTGTGCTGAGTGTTGGCTTTGCTATACCTATTGCTCATGCTTTGTGTCGCAGGCAATTTTTTGGGCGAGCTCTGTTGTTAAGGCTGTTCGCGTCGACCTTGGTTCTGCCTGTGTTAGTCGGTGTGTTTGGTTTGCTTGCAATTTATGGCAACAGTGGTTGGTTAGCTAAATTTTTGGTTAACTTCGACATTGAATTACCATTCTCGATTTATGGTTTGAATGGTATTTTGCTGGCGCACGTTTTCTTTAATCTGCCTTATGCTAGCCGTTTACTTTTACAAGCTTTGGATACCGTGCCTGCCGAGCAACACAAGCTGTGTGCGCATTTGGGCATGAGCCATTGGAATAAATTCAAATGGGTTGAATGGCCTCGTTTAAGGCAGCAATTACCACATGTTTGTGGTTTAGTTTTCATGTTGTGCTTCACCAGCTTTGCTACCGTAATGGCTCTTGGTGGAGGCCCGAAATCGACCACTATTGAACTAGCCATCTATCAAGCGATTAAATTCGACTTTGACTTACAGGTTGGTGCCTTGCTCGCGATATGGCAAATGCTGCTGTGTGGAGTGCTCGCGGTGAGTATTCAGCGCCTGTCGAAACCTATTTCAGTGACGGCCAGTCAGTTGTCGGAAGAGAAATATTTGGTTAAGGACTGCTGGTGGTCAAAAGCTTGGGATAGCTTTTGGATCATAGTAGTCTCAATGCTAGTATTGCCGCCATTAGCCATGGTTATCGTCAGTGGTATTAACTCACAAGTACTAACTGTGCTCAGCAGCGAACCGTTTTGGGCTGCGCTAATGACCTCAGTTAAAGTTGCGTCCTTAGCAAGTGTTATTGCCGTCGGTATTGGTATTGCGATACTCCTGACCAGCCGTGCATGGCGTTTGCAGAACAAGAACTTTAGAGCTGATAAAATCGAGCTGATTGGTACCATTATCTTAGTGACACCTGGATTAGTGATCAGTACAGGTATCTTCTTATTACTGCGTTCATTTACCGATGTATTTAGCTTAGCTTTCTTTATTGTGATTGCAGTAAATAGCTTGATGGCACTGCCTTATGTGATAAAAACCTTAGCCCAACCTATGCTGCATTTATCTCAACAATATCAATACGTGTGTGCAAGCTTGGGAATGACAGGTTTCACACGTTTTAGGCTGGTGGAGTGGCGCGCATTACGTAAACCAATGGCGCAAGCCTTCTCTATTAGTTTCATGCTGGCGATGGGTGACTTAAGTGCTATTGCCTTGTTTGGTAGCCAAGATTTTAGAACCCTGCCTTTGTATCTATTCCAATTGTTAGGCAGCTATCAAATGGAAGCTGCAGCGGTGGTTTCGGTGAGTTTACTGCTGCTGAGTGTGGGCAGTTTTAGCTTAATAGAATTTTTATTTACTCGAAGCTCAAAGCCCGATGCTAAAGAGTTAAGGAACCGATGATGTTAGTGATGAAAAAGGTGGACTACCACTATCACCGAGAGTTGTTTCGCTTTGATTTTCAAGCTGAGCAGGGCAACATTGTTGCGTTGATGGGGCCGAGTGGTGCTGGTAAATCAACACTGTTGGCGCTGGTTGCTGGGTTCATTGAGCCTACATCGGGTGAGATATCAGTGGCAGGGCAATCGCTTATTGGTAAAGAAGCGCACCAACGCCCATTGGCTATGCTGTTCCAAGAACATAATTTGTTTGCTCATCTCACCGTACGTGAAAATATTGGTTTAGGGCTGCATCCAGGATTAAAGCTTACGGCAACCCAAAAGCTCAAAGTTGAGCAAGCTGCCGCACAAGTAGGTGTTGCAGAGTATTTAGATAGATTGCCTGAGCATTTATCGGGTGGCCAGCGCCAACGTGTCGCGTTAGCCCGTTGTTTTGTTCAGCCTCATGATATCTGGTTGCTTGATGAACCTTTCTCTGCGCTTGATCCTTTGCTGCGCGAGGAGATGCTTAACTTAGTGAAGCGATTAGCGGCAGAGCGAAATATTACGGTATTGATGGTGACTCATCATTTAGGTGATGCACGCAGTATCGCGAATAAGTTTATTTTTGTGGCGCTAGGTAAGGTGTTGGTTGAAGACTCGATAGAGGTACTCACGGCTGATCACCCACAGCAAGAATTAAGCTCGTTTGTTAAAGCGGGTGAGTGACGACTGAATACTTCTTGATATTGAATACTTCTTGATATTGAAAGCGTGGAATACAAAAAGACCTAGCATGTGCTAGGTCTTTTAATATCTTTCTGAGTAAAGGGAGGCGAAGATTAGTCGCCTTGCTTTAGCTCTTTTAAGATTTGGAAGATCTCGCGAGAAGACTTCGCTGGCTTGTTCGCTGATTTCTCTTTGTTAGCTTGGCGAGCTAGCTGACGAAGACGTTGACGGTCTGCTTCAGGGTACATTTCCATAACGTCAGAAATGGCAGCATCGCCTTCTGCAACAACGCGGTCACGCAGTTGTTCTAGTTTGTGCAGTTCAACTGTTGCTTGAGAGTGTTTGTTGCGAATTTTATCTAAAGCCGCTTGAATTGGCTCTGGATCTACATTGCGCATTACTTTACCAATGTATTGAAGCTGACGGCGCTTTGCTTCGTTCTTAAAGCGCTGTGCATCTTTAATCGCTTGTGCCAAATCTTCAGACAAAGGAAACTTATCAAGAATAGAAGGCTTTAGTTCAACAAGCTCTTCTCCCAGCTTTTGCAGGGCGTCCATGTCCGTTTTCATTTCAGTCTTACTTACCCAGATGATTTCTTCTTCTGGTTCCCATGGGGCTTTTTGGTTTTTGCGAGCCATCTTTTCTGCCTATGTCACTATCTCAAACGAATATATTGCCTATTTTAGCAAGAATCTTGGGGAGAAAGCGAAATTCTTGTTATCCTACGTAATATTGACCTAAAAAATTAGAATAGATATGGATGTAAAACAGCAAGTCGCCCAGCAAAGAGTTGAGCTAGAAGCCGCAGTAGCTAAAGCGTTGGATATGGCATCAGTGAGTGCAGACGCAGCTGAGGTCGCTATTACTAAGTCAACGGGTTTAAGTGTTTCAACACGTATGTGTGAAGTGGAAAACGTTGAATTTAATAGTGATGGTGCTCTAGGTATTACTGTTTACCGCGGCCAGAAAAAAGGCAGCGCATCTACATCTGATCTGAGTGAAAAGGCAATTGCTCAAACAGTAGCGGCTGCGCTTGATATCGCTCAGTACACTTCTGAAGACCCATTTGCAGGTCCTGCCGCAAAAGAATACATGGTAAAAGAAATTCCAGATTTGGATCTTTTCCACCCTGATGAACCAAACCCTGACTATGCCGCTGAAATTGCGATTGCTGCCGAAAGACAAGCACTCGCCTACAGCGATAAGATCAAGCAAAGTGATGGTGCAAGCTATGACAGTCATTATGGCGTTAAGGTTTATGGTAACAGCCATGGCTTACTAGCAAGCTACGCCTCAAGTCGCCATAGCACGAGCTGTTGTGTGATTGGACAAGGCGCTAATGGTGAAATGGAACGCGACTACAGCTACACCGTTGCACGTCATCGTGATGAGCTATGGGCGCCTGAGCGTGTTGGTCAAGAAGCGGCAGAAAAAACCATCAGCCGTTTAGATGCTAAAAAGCTACCAACAGGTCAATATCCAATTATGTTCGCGAACGATGTCGCTACAGGTCTAATTGGCCACCTTGTGATGGCAATTAGCGGTGGTAACCTTTACCGTAAGTCTTCGTTCTTACTGGATCATCTAGGTCAGAAAATCTTGCCAGATTGGTTCAATATCTCTGAGCGTCCCCATATCTTACGTGGTTTGGCTTCAAGCCCATTCGATAGTGAAGGTGTGTTCACTCAAGATCGTGAAATCATCACCGACGGTGTGTTAGCAACTTATCTGCTAACGAGCTACGCCGCACGTAAAATGGATATGACACCAACAGGTCATGCGGGTGGTATTCATAACTGGTTCGTTAAATCGACCGGTCAAAACTTTGAGCAAATGCTAAAAGAGCTAGGTACAGGCTTCCTAGTCACTGAAGTGATGGGCCAAGGCGTAAATACAGTAACGGGTGACTACTCTCGTGGCGCTGCAGGTTTCTGGGTCGAGAACGGCGAGATCCAATACCCAGTATCTGAAGTGACGATCGCGGGTAACCTAAAAGATATGTTCACTCAGATTGTAGCGGTAGGTAACGACGTTGAAACACGTTCGCAAATTCAAACCGGTTCTATCTTGCTTGAATCGATGAAAGTTGCGGGTGAGTAATTAGCTTTAGTTTAAATCTGAAGCTCAAACCTGAAGCTTAAATCTGACGTATTAAAAAGGGAGCCTTGAGCTCCCTTTTTTGTATTCGGCGTTCTATCTTAAAATCAGCTATCTGTTTATTCACACTAGATAAGTATGAGTTAGATAAGTACGCTTTAGATGAGTATCGTAGCTAAGCCTAAGAACACCGATAGGCCAATCACATCGGTTACTGTGGTCAATGCCATACCGCCCGCAAGTGCAGGGTCGATATTCATCTTCTTCAGCATCACAGGAATGGTTACACCGGCAATACCCGCGACAATCAAGTTTGTCATCATCGCCGCCGAGATAATACCTCCTAAGATCCAATTGCCTTTCCAAGCAACCACGATACCGCCAATGATAACGGCCCATAGAATGCCGTTAAGGAAGCCGATAGAGGCTTCTTTGAGTAGTAGTTCGCGCTTGTTACTGTCACCGATGTGACCAAGTGCTAAACCACGAATGACTAGAGCGACGGTTTGGTTACCAGCAACACCGCCCATGGATGGTACGATGGTCATCAAAACAGCGATGGCTGCCATCTCATTCAGTGTCGCCTCAAACATGTTAGACACAGACGCTGCGGCGAGTGCTGCCAAAACATTTGCGCCTAACCACACACTACGACGACGTGCGGATTTTACGACCGGAGCGAAGGTATCTTCGTCATCGTCCATACCCGCCATACTCATCATTGAGTGCTCGGCATCTTCACGAATGACATCAACCACGTCATCGATAGTGATACGACCGACAAGGTGTTGATTACTATCGACCACTGGTGCAGAAACCCAATTACGACGTTCGAATAGGCTAGCAATATCAGAGGCGCTAGTTTCGACCGCGATCGCTTCGTCGGCATCTTCCATCACTTCGGAAACAGACACATCAGGCTGAGTCGTAATTAGTGTGCTGAGCGATAGGTTACCAATGAGGCGTTCGTCGTCATCGATAACATATAATGCATCGGTAGCGTCAGGTAATTCACCACGCATACGCAAATAACGCAATACGACCTCAACATCGACATCACCACGGATCGTGATTACGTCGGTATTCATTAACGCACCCGCTGAATCTTCTGGGTACGATAGTGCGGTTTCAACTAAAGCACGATCAACGGAGTCCATTTGAGAAAGGACTTCGCGAGAAACATCGTCAGGTAGGCTTCGAAGTACGTACGCGACGTCATCGGTTTCCATGCCTTCGGTTGCTTCTGCCAAGGTCTCTGGTGCCATTTTCGACACAAGAGCATCTTTGACGTCTTCGTTTAGTTCATCAAGAATTTCACCGTAGTCTTCTGGATCGGTGAGTTGCCAGAGTACGTCACGACTTTTGCGAGGGGAGGCTTCTAAAAGGTGTGCAATATCCTCAGGTTCCATATCCTGAAGTTGTCGGCGTACGTGAACAAATCGGCCGTTTTCTAGGGCTTCGCTGACTTCTTGGAGGGTTTGGTGAGCTTGGTCGAATTCTAATTGCTCTGCCATATTTTCCTCCTATCTCATTATTCTAACAATGCTTGGAATAGTAACTTAATTCTGGGGCTTATTTAAATCATTAACTTAGGTAGAACTAAGAATTAATATTGGTTGATGCGTGGTTTGAGTTTTAGAGGTTGTGAGTGAAGCGTTTTTGCTACTCGCCCTCATCAAACCGGTCTTCAATTAGGTGACAAACGGCATCAAGCGCTTGCTGTGAATCGGTGCCTGCGGCTTGGATGGTGATGTGTTGCCCTTGCGCCGACTCCAGCATAAGTAGCCCCATCACACTGTCTGCTGTTGCCGTTTTATCTTCTTCACTATGGATAGTGATGGTTGCATCAAAGCTCTGTGCAAGCTCAACCAATTTTACGGCTGCTCTAGCGTGAAGACCCAAGCGATTTTGGATCAGTACAGTTCGAGTTAATTCCATGGTTAGCCCTGTTGGTGCTTCTCTAGGGAGGCGTGTCTGATTTGAACTTGATGGCCAAGTTGTTCGAAGTATTCACCAATTTTCTGAGTTAGGTAAACCGAGCGGTGTTTACCGCCAGTACAACCAATCGCGACCGTTAGATAGCTGCGATTATTCTTCTCTAACATTGGCAACCACTGTTCAACAAAGCCTTGGATTTGCTGCTTGAGTTCAAGAACTTCTGAGTGTTTTTCAAGAAAAGAGTGAATGGGTGCATCAAGACCCGTTAATGGTCGTAGTGCTGGTTCCCAGTGAGGGTTTGGCAAAAAGCGAACATCAAACACATAGTCAGCATCACTTGGTAGTCCGTATTTGAAACCGAAAGATTGAAAGACAATGATCAGCTCTTGCTTCTCTTTGCCTTCAACTTTAAATCGAACCTTTTCGCTCAGTTCATAGAGGTTGCACTCACTGCTGTCAATCACAATGCAGGCTTGCTCTGCGAGAGGTGTTAGGAGTGTCTTTTCTAAATCAATCGCTTGCTCAAGAGATAACTTTTCCTGACCGATCGATAAAGGGTGAATTCTACGTGTTTCGCTGTAGCGTTTGAGCAGCGTTTGCTTACTTGCGTCTAGAAACAACACGTTCACATCAATATCTGTGGCGGCTTCTAGTTGTTCTAGTGTCTTTGTAACTAACTTCGGTTCTTTCGGTAAGTTGCGAATATCAATGCTAACAGCGACGTTTTGATTGATCTCGCGTACCGATTCGACGAAGTCGCTGAGCAGGTTTACTGGAAGATTATCAACACAGTAATACCCCAAGTCTTCAAGGACTCTTAACGCAACACTTTTACCGGCCCCAGATTGGCCACTCACAACGATTAATCGCATGTTATTGCTCGCAAGTTGGCACTTGGATCATGATGTCGTAAAGCTCTTGATCGCTTTGAGCATTACGCAACTGTTTAAGAGTCTGCTTGTCGTTAAGTCGTTCTGCCATACATGAAAGGGTTTTTAGATGCTCCTTGCACTGTTCACTTGGAACAAGTAGGGCAAACAGTAGGTCAACAGGACGATTATCAATCGCATCAAATTCGATTGGGTCTTGGCATTGCAGTAATACAGCTATCGCTTTATCACTGACATTCATACGAGCATGAGGAATAGCGATGCCATTACCAATACCAGTACTGCCCATTTTTTCACGGCTCAACATGCACTCAAACAGTTCTGTTGAATCTTGACCACAGCTTTCTGCTGCGATTTGACTGATGAGTTCAAGGGCTCTTTTCTTGCTTGTGCATTGGACTGCACTTTTGGTGCAGTCCAATGAAAGTACTTCGCTTAATTGCATGTTAGTGACTACTTAGCTTTTCTTTGTGCTTGTTGAGTTGGCGAACGAGTTTATCAACCAATGAATCAATCGCTGCATACATGCTTTCATCTGTTGCTGTCGCATGTATCTCCCCTTGATTTATATGCAGGGTAGCTTCCGCGATTTGATTGATTTTCTCAACTTTTAAAACAACCTGAACGCTATTGATATGATCAAAGAAGCGCTCAAGTTTGTCGAATTTAGTGCGAACATAGTCTTGCATTGAATCGGTAAGATCAACGTGATGGCCTTGAATATTGATTTGCATAGACTTTCCTTTTCAGTTGGTTGCCAAGTTATAACTAAATTAGTCGTTAACTAAATAGCTAACGAAACTAGCTTATAGCAGGCGTTTACGCTGACTCGATGGGGCAATGCCCAGAGACTCACGGTATTTTGCTATGGTACGTCTAGCTACCTGAATTCCTTGGTCAGCCAGTAAAGCAGCAATCTTACTGTCACTTAGAGGCTTAGCGGTATTTTCCGCTGCGACAAGCTTCTTAATGAGTGCGCGAATTGCTGTAGATGAACATTCACCGCCATTGTCAGTGCTGACATGGCTTGAGAAAAAGTATTTGAGTTCGAAGATACCACGTGGCGTGTGCATGAACTTTTGAGTCGTCACACGAGAAATCGTGGATTCATGCATATCAACGGCTAACGCAACATCATTCAGAACCATTGGCTTCATCGCTTCTTCGCCATGTTCGAAGAAATCACGCTGATGTTCAACAATGCATCGCGCAACTTTGAGTAGCGTCTCATTTCGGCTTTCTAAGCTTTTGATTAGCCATTTTGCTTCTTGCAAATTTGAGCGAATGAATTGGTTGTCTGCGCTGCTGCCCTTGCTACCAAGAGCGGCATATTGCTGATTTACTTTCAGCTTAGGGACGCTATCAGGGTTAATGGTGACTAACCACTTTCCAAGATCTTTGAATACCGTTACGTCAGGAACCACATATTCAGTCTCGTCCGGTGTAATCTTACTGCCAGGTCGAGGATCCAGTTGCTGAATCAGCTGCAGAACCTCACGTAGTTCCGCTTCTTTCAGCTTGGTTTCTTTGATGACTAATTTGTAATCGCGGTTACCGAGTTGGTCGATGTGGCTAGTAAGTACTAACTTAGCTTCGTTAAGCCAAGGGGTATCCTGGGGAAAGGTTGCCAGTTGCAGTAACAAGCAATCTTGTAGGTTCACTGAACCGACACCCAGCGGGTCAAACTGCTGAACTCGTTTGCGGACGGCTTCAATCTCATCAAGCTCTACTTCTTCGCTATCGAAGTTTTCAAGGATATCTTCACAAGATACGGTTAGGTAGCCATAGTCATCAATGGCATCAATCAGCGCGAAAGCAATGCTTCGGTCAGTTTCAGAGAATGGTGTTAGGTCGAGTTGCCAAAGTAGATAATCGTGTAGGCTTTGAGTGGTTTCGCCTTGATAAACAGGCATCTCGTCATCAATCGCAATACCAGTGTTACCTGTGTTTGCGCTGTAGACGTCTTCCCAAGTTGTGTCGATTTCTAGTTCGTTGCCAATTTCTGACTTTTCGATTAAGTCTGAGCTATCAGGTAAATCTTGCTCTGTGGCTTCAACTGTTTCTTTCTCGTCACTGCTAGGTTTCTCTTCCGATGTAGGCGTGTCTTCATTGCCTTCTTCGACATCGAGTAGTGGATTAGATTCAAGTGCTTCTTGAATCTCTTGTTGCAAATCTAAAGTAGACAATTGCAACAAACGAATCGCTTGCTGCAACTGAGGAGTCATTGCTAACTGTTGGCCTAGCTTAAGTTGTAATGAGGGTTTCATTCAGTGTGACTTACCTAGTTATTATTCTTAGAACTCTCGATACTCTCTATATAATCATAGACGGAATTGTTCGCCTAGATAAACTTGTTTAACTTGTTCGTTATTGAGAACATCTTCAGGAGTACCCTCGGCGATCAGGTGTCCTTGGCTTACGATGTAAGCTTTTTCACACACATCTAATGTTTCACGAACGTTGTGATCGGTAATCAAAACGCCCAAGCCGCGATCGCGCAGGTGGACAATGATTTTTTTGATATCGATAACTGAGATCGGGTCAACACCGGCAAAGGGTTCATCCAGTAGAATGAACTGCGGGTTTGCTGCTAGAGCACGAGCAATCTCAACACGACGTCGTTCACCACCTGACAGAGCCATACCATTACTGGTGCGGATATGTTGGATGTGGAACTCTTCCAGCAGGTCTTCCAGCTTATCTTGACGCTGTTCATTGGTCATCTCATCACGGGTTTGTAAAACGGCCATGATGTTGTTCTCAACTGACAACTTACGGAAAATCGATGCTTCTTGCGGCAGATAACCGATCCCAAGGCGAGAGCGACTATGCATAGGCAAGATACTGATGTCTCGGTCATCAATGCTGATGGTACCTTCATCACGCGCAACCAGACCAACAATCATATAGAAAGACGTGGTTTTACCCGCACCGTTAGGTCCAAGCAGACCAACGATCTGGCCTGACTCTACCTGCAAGCTTACGTCAGTAACAACTTTACGCTTGCTGTAGGTTTTCGCTAGGTTTTTTGCTTTAAGAACAGCCATCGTTACTTATTCACTTCCGTTGGTTGTAAAACCGTTGACACTCGTTTGTTTTCACCACTGTCAGCGACTAATTTTTGAGAGCCGATCTGGTAGGTGATCTTAGATCCTCGAATGATGCTGCCATCTTGAGATAGCATTGCATTCTTAGTCATGATCAGTTTGTCGGCAACAAGCTGGTAATGTAAGTCGTCAGCTTCACCGTAGAGTGTCTTCCCGTCGTCAGTCAGTTGAGAGAAGGTTGCTTGCTTACCGAAGCCTTGAATTTCTTCAATCTCACCGTTTACGGCGTTGCGGGTAACAATAACCTTATCGGCATTGATATTGATGCTGCCTTGCTTAAGGTTTACATCACCAAGGAAGGTAACTTGGTTACTTTTCATATCCAATTGCTGGCTGTCTGAGTCAATGTAGACAGGTTGCTCGCTATCCGAAGAAAGGGCATAGACATTAGGCGCCGCAAGGGTCAAAGCGAATAAACTAAGGTGTAAGAGTTTCATATCTACCTTGAACAGAATTAAAGAGGGTTGCATTGTTGGTACCGAAGTTACCTTTCATTGCTTGTCCCTCAGTTTCAAAAAATGTACCGATCATGTGGACCGGAGTCTCTGAATAAAAATCTCGGCTAGGCAGCTCAACAACCATTTTATCTGTGGTCATTGTATCGAAGCTGGCTTCTGGCAATAGGTTCTTTGCCACGACGTTGTCATAAAAAGTGACAACTTGATTCTCATCCATAATCGCGCGATCAGCGGTGACTTGCCATTCAATAGTGTGTCCTTCACGGAATACCGAAAGAACCGGGTTTTGAAAATGCGTATCGCCAACCACTGAATAATGTTCTAAATACGTCGATTCAACTTGATAGCTACGAATACCGCTTTCGTCATAGCTAATGTTGTTTAGACTTTTGCCACTAAACGCAGGCAGCTCCAAATTTGGAGCTACTTGTATTGTCGAAGTTTGCTCTTTGTCGAACAGATAATAGGTCGACCAAGAGGCAATAAATATTAGTATTAAATAGATAATACGAGTAAAACTCATATGCTTAAACCTTTATGCACGTCGAGTTCATTTCTTGCTTGTAAAATAAGGTCGCAGACTTCACGTACCGCGCCGTGACCACCGTTAATGGTTGTCACGTAATTTGCACGCTTTGCTAGCAGTGGGTGACCATCTGCTACACATACCTTCAAGCCAACTTTTTCCATCACAGGCCAGTCGATCAGATCGTCTCCGATGTAGCCCGTATTTTCAGGATTCACTGAAAGTTTATCGCAAATATCTTGATAGGCCTTAACTTTATCATCTTGACCTTGGTAAATAAGCTTAATACCGAGAGCGGTCATTCGATTCTCAACAATTTGAGATTTACGGCCAGTGATGATCGCGATTTCGATACCAGCGTTCATCAGTGACTTAATGCCATAGCCATCACGAGTGTGGAAGGTTTTCAGTTCTTCACCGTTGTTGCCCATGTAGATGCGACCATCTGAGAATACGCCATCGACATCGCAAATAAGCAATTTGATCTCTTTTGCTACGGCAAACACTTCTGAATCTACCGTGCCGTATAGAGTTTCGACTGTCTGTGTCATTACATTACTCCTGCTTTCAGTAAGTCATGCATGTTTAACGCTCCGACTAGTTTGCCTTCATGGCACAGCATTAGGCCATTGATGCTCTTAGCTTGCATCAAGTTCAAACCCTCAACCGCGAGCATGTTTGGTTCTGCTACCGTCGGATTTAGCGTCATCACGTCGCCGATCTGCGTATCATGGATATCGATGCGCTTGTCTAGGATACGGCGCAAATCACCATCAGTAAAAATACCGGCCATTAGACCGTCTTCACCCACGACTGCCGTCATCCCCAAGCCTTTTTGAGATATCTCCAAAAGAGCGTCTCGTACCAATGCTTCCGGTGCTACCACTGGGAGTGCATCGCCCGTATGCATGATATCTTCAAGCTTCAATAATAGTTGTCGACCCAAAGCGCCGCCAGGGTGGGACAAAGCAAAATCTTGCGCAGTAAAGCCTCTGGCTTGTAAAAGTGCGACGGCTAATGCATCACCCATCACTAAGGTAGCCGTTGTACTGGTTGTTGGCGCAAGACCAAGTGGACACGCTTCTTCTGGTACTGATATTTGTAAATGAATATCAGACAAAGTCGCCATGTTTGATGCTGGCTTACCTGTCATGCTGATAATCTTGATGTTCAAACGCTTCAATACCGGGAATAAGCTTAGGATTTCACCTGATTCGCCAGAGTTGGATATTGCTATCACAACATCGCCAGCCCCGATCATTCCTAAGTCACCGTGCGCAGCTTCCCCTGGGTGTACGAAGAAAGCGGATGTCCCAGTACTTGCTAGTGTTGCTGCTATTTTTTTGCCGATGTGACCAGATTTCCCCATGCCCATCACAACCACTTTTCCTTTGTTGTTTAGGATAAGGTCGCAAGCTTTGCAAAAGTCATCATTAAAATATTGGTCCAATTGAGTAAGACCTGCAACTTCGGTTTCCAAAACTTGCTTTGCAACACTGCGGTAATCGAATGACTGAGACATTAAATACTCCAAGTACGGGAAGTTAAATCAATAATTAAGCTGACATGTTCATAAGTAGGTAAGCTTGGTAGGCCACGAATGTCACTATTAGTACGCCGCCTTCAATACGATTCACACTGCGTGATTTACCTAACGCCATGACGACAAGCAGTAGCGATACGCCTAGCATTACCCAGAAGTCACGACCCATAGCAAACTCGCTTAAGACGGAAGGGTTGAGGATGCCAGGGATACCCATAACAGCAAGGATGTTGAATACGTTCGAGCCAATGATATTACCCACGGCCATATCATCCTCACCTTTCATTACGCCAGCAAGTGATGCTGCTAGCTCAGGCAGACTTGTACCAACGGCAATAATGGTTAAACCAATCACAAGGTCGCTCATGCCAAAGAACTTCGCGATAACAACCGCGTTATCAACTAATACATTGGCAGCTAAAGGCAGAATAATTAGACCAACCACTACCCACATTGCGGCTTTAAGGTTACTTACGCCTTCTGGAACCTCAGATTCTTGCTCGTCAAGGAAGGCATCGCCGTTCTTTTTCTCGCTGCGGCTGATTTGCAGCATCGCAAATAAGAATGCGGCAAAAAGAACAAACAACAACACACCTTCATAGAATCCTAAATGGTTGTCCCACAGCAAAGCGCCCGCTAGTAGAGTGACACCAATCATCAATGGTAGTTCACGGCGAATCACGCCAGAGCTAATAGATAGTGGCTTGATAAGGGCTGTAATACCTAGAATCAACGCGATGTTGGCGATGTTTGAACCGAGAACGTTACCTACAGCTGTATCTGTTTTTCCGTCAAGCGCGGCTGTTGCAGAAACCATCATTTCTGGGGCCGAAGAGCCCATTGCTAGAATTGTCATACCGATAACTAGTGGTGAGATACCGAAGTTGCGAGCAAGAGCAGCGGCACCATAGACCAGTTTATCTGCACTCCACACCAAAAAACCTAGACCGATAATGAGAAACGCAATCGCTTCAAGCATGATGATTCCTAAAAATTAATAAAAAACGGAGAATTAACCGCTAATTTTGACTTGTTGCTAGATAAAAGGGAAGTCACTCTACAAATTAATTGCCAGTTAGTGATAAAGAAATGTAGCCGAGCAAAGAATTTCTCAATGCTTTCAAATCCCTGCCATTATTTTCTGTTTTTTATAATTAATTGAACAGTGCTTTTAATTCTAAAGTAGACTCATTATTATTGCAGCCATAATTGGCGTTTTTTAAAGCAAGGAAACAACAAAAATATGTTGAACACTGAGCTTGTTAAAGTTAAGAACCTCAGCTTCTCACGCGGTGATCGCGTTATTTTTGATGACATCAGTTTAGAGGTGCCTCAAGGCAAAATAACCGCAATCATGGGCCCGTCAGGGATCGGTAAAACGACTCTACTGCGTTTGATTGGCGGACAATTACCGCCAGATGAGGGCGAAATTTGGTTTGATGGTGACAATATCCCTGCATTGTCACGTCGTAAGTTATATCAAGCCCGCAAGAAAATGAGCATGCTTTTCCAATCGGGGGCACTTTTTACTGATCTTAATGTCTTCGATAATGTGGCGTTCCCGCTGCGAGAGCACACTGAACTTAACGAAAAATTCATTCGTACCATCGTATTACTTAAGCTTGAAGCGGTAGGGTTACGAGGTGCTGCGCAATTGATGCCGAGTGAATTGTCTGGTGGGATGGCGAGACGAGCTGCACTGGCTCGTGCGATCGCATTGGATCCTGAACTTATCATGTACGATGAGCCGTTTGTTGGCCAAGACCCGATCACTATGGGCGTTTTGGTTGAGCTGATCCGTAATCTCAATCAAGCTTTGGGTTTAACCTCTATTGTTGTTTCTCACGATGTGCCTGAGGTGATGAGTATCGCTGACTGGGTTTATCTGATGGCTGATGGAAAAATCATTGCTGCTGGCACGCCTGATGAGTTGTATAGCAATAGCGACCCGAGAGTACAGCAATTTTTGCAAGGTGACGCGGATGGTCCTGTGCCGTTTAGATTTCCTGCGAAGAGCTTAAAAGAGGATTTGTTTTAATATGATTGTTAAAGCTATTGCGGGTGTCGGTAAGCGAACACTTGCGATCTGTGAGTCATTTGGTCGAGCAAGTCTGATGTTATTTGGGGCTTTGTTTGGCATTCCGAGACTAAAGAACTTCCCTTTATTCGTTAAACAACTTTATAGCGTTGGTGTTCAGTCATTAGCTATTATTTTGGTTTCGGGTCTGTTTATTGGCATGGTACTTAGCCTACAGGGTTATGTCGTATTAATTGATTACGGTGCTGAGGGTAACCTTGGGCAAATGGTTGCGCTTTCACTCTTACGCGAGTTGGGCCCTGTGGTGACTGCGTTGTTATTTGCAGGCCGCGCAGGTTCAGCGTTAACCGCTGAGATCGGCTTAATGAAAGCTACCGAGCAGATCTCTAGCCTCGAGATGATGGCCGTCGATCCTCTCAAACGCATTATTGCGCCACGCCTTTGGGCCGGGCTTATCTCAATGCCGCTGCTCGCTATGATCTTTATGGCGGTTGGGATTTGGGGCGCTCAGTTAGTTGGTGTTGATTGGAAAGGCATTGACCATGGCAGTTTTTGGTCTGCGATGCAGTCTTCCGTTGAGCTAGGTCGAGATATTGGTAACAGCACAATCAAATGTATGGTCTTTGCTATAACAGTAACTTGGATCGCACTTTTTAATGGTTACGACGCAGTGCCGACCTCAGAAGGTATTAGTCAGGCAACCACACGCACTGTAGTGCACTCTTCTCTAGCGGTATTAGGGCTAGATTTTGTTCTTACCGCATTGATGTTTGGGAATTAATCATGCAACAAACTCGAAAATTAGAATTATGGGTCGGCACTTTTGTTATTGTCGGAATTTGCGCAATCTTAATCATGATCTTTCAAGTCGCTGACGTAAAAGGCTTAGGTTCTAACCATACTTACAGTCTAAAAGCGACCTTTGATAACATTGGTAGTCTAAAAGTTCGCTCTCCAGTGAAGGTGGGTGGTGTCGTTGTCGGTCGAGTTAAAAGCATTGAGCTTGATACCGAGAGTTACCTTCCTATTGTTGAATTGTCTATTGATGCGAAGTACTCACAATTTCCAGATACCTCTAGTGCTCAAATCTTAACGTCTGGCTTAATCGGTGAGCAATACATCAGTCTAGTCCCAGGCTTCATTTTTGATGATGAAGAGATGTTGGTTGATGGTGATTCTATTGAAGACACCAAATCAGCACTAGTGCTAGAAGATTTGATTGGTCAAGTGCTGTATAGCGTTGGTGGTTCTGATGACAGCGAAGCTAAGGAATAAGATAATGTTGAAAACTATTAGTCACTTCAAAGCTATTGGTTACTTGAAATCAATGTTTATGGTAGCAATGGCTTCACTTATTTCTGCTCAAGCTTTTGCAGCAGAATCGATTGATCGCACTCAGCCTTATCAGATGATGACGCAAGTTGCTGAAGTGGCGTTTGATCGTTTAAAGAGTGAACAAAACAATATCCAAGAAGACCCTGAGTTGTTGAAGGTCATTGTTGAAGAAGAGTTGATGCCTTATGTAAATGCTCAATATGCGGCACTTAAGCTTTTAGGGCCTAACTTAAAAGGTGCGGATAGAAAAGACGTGCGTGTATTTATCGATGCATTCCGTAAATATCTCGTTTCTTCTTACGCTCAAGTACTGACTCAGTACACAGATCAGACGATTGAATTTGGTCCAGAACCAAAAATCAAAGCAGATAGTCGTATTACCAGTATTAAGGTTAGTATCATTGATACGCCGCGACCAAACATTAAGCTTGAATTTAAGCTACGCAAAGATAAGAAGTCGGGCGAGTGGAAGGCGTTTGATATGGTTGCCGAAGGTATAAGCCTGCTATCGAGCAAGCAGTCGGAGTGGAATTCTAAGATTCGTCAAGAAGGTATCTTGACTGTTGCTGATGAACTAGAGAGACTCGCAGCACAACCTATTCGTTTTGAGAGTAGTAAATAATGAGCCACTCTCAATGGCAAGCACTAAGCTCTAAAGAATATCAACTTCTCGGGGATATAGACCGAGATAGCGTCCCTGCAATCTGGCGTATATTGGAAAAGTGGCAAACGACGGAATCGAGCGTTGAAATTGACCTTAGCCATTTAAATCGGGTCGATTCAGCAGGAATGGTGATGCTAATTCACTTATTAGAGCATGCAAAAAATCAAAACTGTCATATAATGCTCAGTTTCGTGCCAGAACAATTACGAACGTTGTTCCAATTGAGCAATATCCAGCCAATGATGGCAGAACACATAAAAAATTAGGCAGGAGCTATTTGTGGACAGCACAAAAGTACAAGAATTATTGGCAGAGGCACTGAACCTTCAGGAAATTATCGTGAAGGGTGAAGGCAGTCATTACGAAGTTGTTGCGGTTGATGAATGCTTTGACGGCATGAGTCGAGTTAAGAAGCAGCAACTAATCTACGGCCCATTAGTGGAATACATTCAACGTAATGATATCCATGCTCTTTCTATTAAGGCATTCACGCCGGAAGAGTGGGAACGTGATAAGAAACTGATGTCACTTTAAGGTTTATGATGGAAAAGTTTCGAGTTATTGGATCGGACAAACCGCTAAGCGGTGAAGTGACGATCTCAGGCGCAAAAAATGCAGCGCTACCTATCTTATTTGCTTCAATCCTTGCTGAAGAGCCAGTTGAAGTAAGTAATGTTCCTCACCTACGTGACATCGATACTACGATGGAACTGCTTAAGCGTTTAGGCGCAAAAGTTTCGCGTAATGGTAGTGTTCATGTTGATGGCCGCGAAATCAACGAGTTCTGCGCGCCGTATGATTTAGTGAAAACAATGCGTGCTTCTATCTGGGCTTTAGGTCCTCTAGTGGCTCGTTTTGGTGAAGGCCAAGTGTCACTTCCTGGTGGTTGTGCAATTGGTGCTCGCCCTGTCGATTTACATATCCATGGCCTAGAACAGCTAGGTGCAACCATTGTATTGGAAGATGGTTATGTGAAGGCAAGTGTTGATGGTCGTCTGAAAGGCGCGCACATCGTGATGGATAAAGTAAGTGTGGGTGCCACCATTACTATCATGTGTGCAGCAACGCTAGCAGAAGGCACAACAGTATTAGACAACTCAGCGCGCGAGCCTGAGATTGTTGATACGGCTGACTTCTTAAACAAGCTAGGTGCTAAGATTTCTGGCGCAGGTACAGACACGATTACTATCGAAGGCGTTGAACGTCTTGGTGGTGGTCAACACTCTGTGGTTGCAGACCGCATTGAAACTGGTACTTTCCTTGTTGCAGCTGCTGTTTCTGGCGGTAAGGTGACTTGTCGCAATACTAACGCTCATCTTCTTGAAGCTGCTTTAGCGAAGCTTGAAGAAGCGGGTGCGAAAGTTGAAACTGGCGAAGACTGGATCAGTCTTGATATGACAGATCGTGAGCTGAAAGCGGTGAAAATCGTAACAGCACCTCACCCGGGTTTCCCAACCGACATGCAAGCACAGTTTACTTTGCTTAATATGATGGCGAAGGGCAGTGGCGTTATCACTGAGACTATCTTTGAAAATCGCTTTATGCACATTCCTGAATTACAGAGAATGGGTGCAAAAGCAGAAATCGAAGGTAACACGGCGATCTGTGGTGAGACTGAGAAGTTAAGCGGTGCTCAAGTAATGGCAACGGATCTTCGTGCATCTGCGAGTCTTGTTATTGCTGGTTGTATTGCTCAAGGCGAAACTATCGTTGACCGTATTTATCACATCGATCGTGGTTACGATAAGATTGAAGATAAACTTTCAGCCTTAGGCGCAAACATTACACGATTTAGTGAGTCGAACTAACTTAGGTTAGTTGATTTATGAATCAGTAAGATGAAAACATAAAAGTCGAAACCTTGGTTTCGGCTTTTTTATAGTTGTATTTACCGCAAGTGAACCTATTGCCTATTTTGTGCGAATAGATGAATCAACTTGGCGGTTGATGAGGAACAAAATGATAGCAATATTACGTATTTTCGCAGTGGCGATATTTGCGATTCTTATGTTTGTATTTGGGTGTGGTTACTGCTTACTAAGTCCACGTAACCCAAAACACGTATTTACCTTTGGCCGTTATTTTGGTCGTATGTCGAAAATCTTTGGCATGAAGTTAGAGCTTCGTATCCCAGAAGATGCTTACTCTCGTGGCCAACATGTTTATGTTGCAAACCACCAAAACAGCTGGGATCTATTCACTATTTCATCAGCGGTAACACCTAAAGTTGTGACAGTGGGTAAGAAAAGCCTAGTGTGGATGCCTCTTTTTGGTCAGCTGTACTGGTTGACGGGCAATATTCTAATTGACCGCGCTAACCGTAGCAAAGCAGTAGGCACAATTGATCAGGTTGTGACGAGTTTAAAAGAGAGCGATGTTTCGGTTTGGATGTTCCCAGAGGGCACTCGTTCTCGTGGCCGTGGTATGTTACCGTTCAAAACGGGAGCTTTCCACGCTGCAATTGGTGCGGGCTTGCCTATTATCCCTATCGTGTGCAGTTCAACAGGTGGCGTGAAGCTAAATCGTTGGAACAATGGTCATGTGATTGTTGAAATGCTGCCACCAATCAACACTGAAGACTACGATAAGTCTAATGTTCGTCAACTGGCTAACCTCGCTCGTGAGCAGATGGCTGCTAAGCTTGAAGAGTTAGACAAAGAAGTGGTTGAGCTTAATAAGAAGTAATCATATACGCGAAACGATGAACAATAAAAAAGGTTGCCAATTGGGCAACCTTTTTTGTATCTGATAAACGCTCAGCTTTATGCCAACTTGTTTACTAGAAACCGTTGTTCTATAGATTAAAATCTATTTGCGAACCGCAATAGCCTCGATCTCAATACCTACATCTTTTGGCAGACGCGCTACTTCAACACATGAACGTGCAGGGTAGTTTGCAACACCGTGCTCATCAAAGAACTTACCGTAAACTTCGTTTACTGTACCGAAGTCGTTTAGGTCTTTAACGAATACCGTTAGTTTTACGATGTCTTTTACTGTCAGGCCAGAAGCCTCAACAACGGCTTGAACATTGTCTAGAGATTGGCGAGCTTGCTCTGCGATATCAGCAGATACTTCACCAGTTGCTGGATTTACTGGGATTTGACCAGAAGTCAGTACCATGTTGCCAAGGTCAACACCTTGCACGTATGGGCCGATTGCAGCTGGAGCAGATTCTGTGTGAAGTACTTTAGTCATTGGTTTATTCCATCAGTTATTAGATAAAAATCAATTTTCAGTGTGCCTTCAAACTTTGGATAGGTAAAGGGTAAAATACCCCGCACAGGCGAGGTATTGAATAGTTTTTGCGTTCGATCGGTGTTGCCGTATGACGTTATCTTTCTGTCACGATCTCACGAGAGAATACTTTTTCGCAGTACTTACACTTCAATCGAATATCTTCTTTCTTTTCAAAGATCTTAAAGCTGCTTTCAACGGGTTCATTGTGAGTAATACAGTTGGTGTTTGGACACTCGAACACATCGTTGATTTGCTCAGGAAGTTCTAGTGGTAGCTTTTTAACCACTTCGTAATCTTCGATTTGGTTGACGGTCGCATGAGGCGCGTAAAGAGCCAGCTTGCTTGCTTGTTCTTCCGTGATAAACACATTCTCTATCTTGAGTAAGTCTTTACCGCCTAGAGCAGAAGATGGCAGGTTTAGGCCGATGGTTACTCGCTGGTTAGAGTTATGCATGTCGAACAGTTTGAGTACCTTGATCCCGATGTTTGTTGGGATATGGTCGATGACTGTTCCGTTCTTGATTGCTTCAACTTTTAATTGAGTCTCTTTAGACATGATATCTCTCCTCTACAGCGTTTCGTTAAGAACAAGGGCTAGCAATGCTTCACGTGCGTAAACACCGTTCTCTGCTTGCTGGAAGTAGTAAGCGTAAGGTGTTTTATCAACATCGATAGTAATTTCATCAACACGAGGAAGAGGGTGAAGAACCTTTAGGTTATCACGTGCATTTTCCAACATCGGAGCTGTCAGGATGTACGCTGATTTGATGTGTGCGTATTCCGATTCATCAAAACGTTCTTTTTGAACTCGAGTCATGTACAGAACATCCAACTCTGGAATCACATCTTCCATGTCTGTCAGCAGTTGGTACTTGATGCCCGCTTCATCAAGCTCTTCACAAATGTAGTCAGGCATCGCCAGTGCTTTTGGAGCAACGAAGTAGAAACAGATGTTGTCGAACTTCGCTAGCGCTTGAGTCAGCGAGTGAACCGTACGGCCGTACTTAAGGTCACCAACGAATGCAACATTGAGATTGTCTAAGCGGCCTTGTGTTTCAGCGATAGAGAATAGGTCTAACAGTGTTTGAGTTGGGTGTTGGTTTGCGCCGTCACCTGCGTTAATTACAGGTACACCATTAGAGAACTCAGAAGCCAAACGCGCTGCACCTTCTTGAGGGTGGCGCATTACGTAAGCATCAACGTATGAAGAGATAACCTGTACGGAATCCGCTAGCGTCTCGCCTTTCTTCGCCAGTGACGTGTTACCACCACTGTCGAAACCAATTACATCACCACCGATGCGTTGAATAGCCGTTTCGAAAGAGAGACGAGTTCGTGTTGAAGGTTCGAAGAAGCAGCTTGCAACAACTTTGTTCTTGATGAGTTCTGGGTTTGGTTTAGCCTTTAGCTGACCTGCCGTTTGAACAATTAATTCTAGCTCTTCACGAGAAAGCTCTGGAATTGAGATGATGTGCTTTTGATAGAGCGAATTCGCCATGATCTTCTTCCCCACAATAATGTATTGGCCATAAAAAAGCCCCCCATAATGGGAGGCTTTAAAAAAGTGCTGAAAAGCAGAATAGGCGGCCTGGCAAGCATGCTAGCTTGCGAGCAATATTTGGTGTTTTCACAATTTTATTATGTGTTTTCACAATATCATTATGTTTTATCACAACATTGCTTGGCGTCATTTTCACTACTCTCAGACAAATTGCCGAGAATTATACGCTTTCAAATTGTGAGCGCAAGCGATTACATCAAGCTTTGTTTACTTTCAGTTTTCGCTATTGACCCAGTGTCGCAACCATTACCGCCTTGATGGTGTGCATGCGATTCTCTGCTTCATCAAACACAATTGAGTAGTTGGACTCAAATACTTCGTCTGTTACTTCCAAGCCGTTCATTCCATATTTGTCTGCAACTTGCTGGCCGATCACGGTTTCATTGTTGTGGAAAGCTGGCAGGCAATGCATGAACTTCACTTGAGGGTTACCTGTGAGCTTTATGACATCCATATTCACTTGGTAAGGTGTCATCACAGCCACGCGTTCGTCCCAAGCTTCGGGCGCTTCACCCATAGAAACCCAAACATCGGTGTAAAGGAAATCACAGCCTTTCACGCCTTCGGCAACGTATTCTGTCAGCGTGATTTTGGCACCTGTACTTTGCGCGATAGCTTGGCACTCTTCAACGAGCTGTTCTTCTGGCCAGAACGCTTTAGGCGCGACAAGGCGAATATCCATACCCATTTTCGCTGCACCTACTAACAGAGAGTTCCCCATGTTGTTACGTGCATCTCCTAGGTAAGCAAAACTGATTTGATGCAGATGTTTACCGCGACCATGTTCGAGCATTGTGAGGAAATCAGCCAAGATCTGAGTTGGATGGAACTCATTGGTTAGACCATTCCAAACCGGTACACCGGCATAAGCGCCAAGATCTTCGACAATGCTTTGGCCAAACCCTCGGTATTCAATGCCATCGTACATGCGACCTAATACACGCGCGGTATCTTTCATTGATTCTTTTTGACCAATCTGAGAACCAGAAGGGCCTAAATAAGAGACTTGAGCTCCTTGATCAAAAGCAGCTACCTCAAAGGCACATCGAGTTCGAGTTGATGCTTTTTCAAAGATCAAAGCGATGTTTTTACCGTTAAGCTTTTTCTGCTCTGTACCTGCATACTTAGCTTTTTTAAGGTCAGCAGACAGGTCGAGTAAAAACTGAATCTCTTTAGGAGTAAAGTCGAGAAGTTTTAGAAAGTTACGATTGCGAAGATTAAATGCCATCTCTCGCTCCTTGGGTATATAGAATCAATGAAGAACTCAGTTAAACATAAAAATGCTATATTTGTGAATATTTATTTTATTTATTTGATAAAAAAGGCCAGTACAATGGTACTGGCCTAGATAAGTTAATGTGTTCGCTTTATTGAACTACTTGAGTTAAATACCGTCTCTTTCGATAGGACAGCTCATGCAACGAGCGCCACCACGACCGCGACCCAGTTCATTGCCTGGAATTGTCAGAACTTCGATGCCTGCTTTGTCGTATTTCTCATTGGTGTAAACATTACGTTCATAACCGATAACCGTACCCGGTTTCACCGTCAGTACGTTGTTAGCGTCATTCCACTGTTCACGTTCAGCTTCGTAGTTATCACCACCAGTTGTGATGATCTTCAATTGATCGATATCCAGTGCGCCTTCAATCGCTGTTAGGTAGTTTTCAGCTTTCTCTACTCGCATTTCGCCATTTTCTTTCGGCGTTAAGCGCCAGGTGTCTAAGTCTTTGCGAACGATCTCTGGATAGACTGAGAATGTGTCGATATCCATGTGCGTCATGACCGTATCAAGGTGCATACAAGAGCGGTGCTTCGGTAAATCAATCGCAATCACTTCTTTAGCTTGACCGGACTTGAATAAACTCGCGGCTAGGTTTTCGACACCTTGTGGTTTAGTACGCTCTGAAATACCGATAAGAACAGCGCCTTTACCGATAACCAGTACATCTCCACCTTCAATATTGGCGTTGTCGTAATGAAGATCTTCATCACCGAAGTACTTAATGAAATCTTGCCCAGCGAAAACAGGGTGCCAGCGATATATTGCTCGCAAGTGATTCGTTTCTCGTTGGCGAGCAGGCATCATCATAGGGTTAAGAGAGACACCGCCATAAACCCAGCAAGAAGTATCGCGGGTAAATAGATGGTTAGGTAGCGGCTCAATAACGAAATCAAGTGGGCGATGCATCTTTGGTAGCATTGAAGACGATTTAATAGGAAGCTCAGAGTAGGCTAAACCACCAAGTAGGATCGTAGCCAAGTGCTCATTGTCCATTTGAGCAAGGTACTCTCTTAAATCACGTGCGAATGTAGGGCCGTAACGGAAATCAGAGATTTGAGTATTAAGCAGCCACTCACGAGCTTGAGCTACAGCGAGTGTCTCAACCAGTAGGTCATGCAGTAATAACACTTCAACGTCTTGGTTACGAAGTGTTGTCGCAAAGGCATCGTGTTCTTCACCTGCTGCTTCTACTGCAAGTACATCATCAAAGAGTAGCTCATGACAGTTAGAAGGGGTGAGGTGGGTGAGTGCCCTTTCAGGCCTATTTAGGAGAACTCGTCTTAATTGACCGACTTCGGAGCCAACGTACAGCTTACTCATTTTGCATCCTTACTATTAATCCAGCGTCTATTTATGACAAGCTTGTTCGTAATATGCAAGTTTTGAAACTTGTGTAAAGGTTATGTTATTTTGATATTTTTGGTTTTAAATGCTGAGTTGTTTGGGATTGTTAATATTAAAATCCAACCGAAAGGCAGAGTTCTGGAACAAACTTTTTGCGGATCTATGCTCCAATTTCAGTGATTTGATAATCCACTTTGCTTGGTGAACGTGATTTTTCATTCAAAATTTATGCAGTTACTTACTTATAAGTGAGGTTTTATGCATCGATGAAGTGATCGGCAGTATGCATCTGATATGACTAACCACTCAATTTTGAAGGAGTAAGGCTAAAAGTAACAATAAAAATGAAATGCTAAAACACACGATGGTTAATAATATGTTGAAAATTTGTTTCTGTGATTTTGATTTCACTTTTTAATTGATATCCCTTCTGTTATCTAGCGATAAACTTACTCTTCTACACTTGATCTAGGTGGCTTTTCTGGGCGATCCGTGCCATATTTCGTGGCAATCAAATTTGATCTTTTCATAGTCAACACTCTGGAGCAGACACATGTCTCACGAAGATGAATATCTATCAGTAGCGGAATTAATTGAATTTCAAAAAGGAGAGACTCGCGACATCATTGAAGCACTAATCGAAGATGGTAGCGATCCTGAAGCTCTATACGATATCGAGCATCACCTATTCGCTGAAGATTTCGCAGTACTTGAGAAAGCCGTTGTTGAAGCATTCAAAATGGGCTTTGAAGTGCTTGAAGCTGAAGAGACAGAAGACGAAGATGGCAACAAGCTACTTTGTTGTGATGCAACGATGCAGTGTACTCTGAACGCAGAAGCGATTGATGAGCAAGTTGAAAAGCTTGTAAATCTTGCAGAGAAGTTTGACATTATCTACGACGGTTGGGGCACTTACTACGAAGGTGAAGATGCTATCTACCCTGACGAAGATGATGAAGACGAAGAGTAATCTCTCCCAGTTTTAAAAAATGCCAGCCTTGAGCTGGCATTTTTTTATCCTCAGAAAAATAAATGTCTTTATATGCATTCATTCATTATAATGCGGTCAAAATTGATCTAGCTCAAGGAATGACATGCGGCTACCTCTCGATGGTCTTTGGCAAATTTCGCCACTGACGGATCTCTCTATCCCACAAGATGACATTACCTTTCCTGCTCCATTAAGCTCAAAGCTCCCTAATAGCTTGAGTGAAGAGGAAATCGCAGAGCAAGAATGGCACCTGATGCATGACATCGAAGTGGATGATGCCATGTTAGCGTGCCCATTTGTTGAGCTAGTCGTCGCAGGCGTTGACTACTTTGCCGAAGTGCGACTCAATGGCGTTGCCATGTTTGACTGTGATGGCAGCGAAGCCGAATATCGTAAAGACATCCGTCCTTATATGCAGCCTGGTCGAAATCGTTTTGAGATCCTTTTCCTTGAAGAAGAGGAGAGCCTGTTGCTTGAAGAGGATATGGATGACTTTATCCCTTCTCAGGTCGTCGCTAAATCAGATTCTCGTATCGGAATCTGGCAAGCTCCATATTTGCAGTTCGTTCGTAACGTCAAGCTTGAGCAAGTCGTCACCGAGCAAATCTGGCATCACGGTGGTGGCTGTGAGTTTAAAGTAGATGTTATCTATCAAACGCTAAAGCCGGGGTTAATATCGGCATCAATCAAGTTTAATGGTATGACTCTCGTGATGCCGATTGATGTGCGAGCAGAACATACGGGTGTTGTGTTTCAGGTTGAGGCTCCAATGGTATTTAACCTTGATAAGCCCAATCCTAAGCATTTATATCAGTTAGAAGTGGAACTCGATGGGCAAAAAGAGAGTTCTTTCGTAGCCTTGAATCCAGCCTCTTGCGTGAGTAACTTTTTGCGTAACTAGCGGTTATTCAATTAGTCTTTTACGCAATAAATCAATTTGCTCATTCGCCTGTCATCTAATGAACTACAGACGCTCACCCTATTTCAAAAACACATTATAGCGTTTTGGCCATGACAACCTCACAAGCGTCATGGCCTGTTTCTCCCCAAGCTGAATCAAGGTGTTCAAAGCCCAACTTTTCGTAAAGTTTAACGGCGGCATTAAGGCATTCGGTCGTTTCTAGATACATATGTTGATAGCCCAGTTCCTTAGCTTTCTCCATCGACATATTAACCAACTTCTTCGCTAAGCCTTTGCCTCTGGTTTCTGGCAAGAAGTACATCTTTTGCAGTTCACAGACTTCGGGCATACCGGCTAGTGGTGCAAATCCACCACCACCAACAACCTTTCCATCAAGTTCAATTACCCAATACTGAGATCTTTCATTGTTATAAACACTGAACATGTCTTCTAAGGTGGGATCAGCCACACCATAACCTTTATCTTCGGTTAGCCCGTTTTCATAAGAGACTTGGCGAATCACATTGGCCACTACGTTGTTGTCCTGTTGTTGTAGGGGACGAACCAACACATCACTTGAAGCGTGGCATTGTTGCAGTGCTTTAAGGTAGTGCTTAATTCCTCCCAAAACTTGTTGAGTTTCCGCTTCCGTTAAACGCTCAAGTACCGAGTCATAAAACTGATTCTGTTGACTGTGAAGCTGGGCAAGAGTGTTTATCCCTTGCTCAGTTACTGAAGCAACAACACTGCGCTTATCGTTGGGGTGTGGCGAGGTTTGGATTAACGAGTTCTTCGCTAGATTATTGACTGCTCTACTGGCGTTGGACTTATCAATATTGAGCTTATCCGCTAATTGATTCACGGTTAATGGCTGCTGTTCTAGTTCGATCAGTGTATGAGCTTGAATCGGAGGTAGGGCAATATCACCACAATCTTTGTCGAGCATTCCAAGTTGTCGAACGAGCTGACGTGATAATTCTCTAAGTTGTGCTGAATTCATACTACCTCTTAATATGGTTGCGATGTACAACTATAATTTATTTGCGAATCGCAACTATGTCAACAGTGAACTATCTAGGTTAAGCATGTTGGTGTAAACAAAACTGTGGTTGTGCTGCTTTGCTTTCTGCTTTTCGTAACCACACCTTCTCATGGAAATAGTAAGCCACAGTATTCAAAGCGGGTTCTAACGTTGCCATCACACCACCAACAAAGGCGTCGCCAGTCAATAAGTAGACAACGGTAAAGGCAACACAAAAGTGGATAGTAGCGAAGCTTGCTGTTTTTAATTTAGTCATCCACTGACGAGCTTTAAGCGCTGGAACTTGAGCCCATGCTTTTTCATGAAAATAGAAAGCAACAGTATTCACAGAGGGCTCAATCATGGCGATTAAGCTACCAATTAAGATGTCGCCTGTTAGTACGTAAGCGACACTAAATGCGATAGTAAAATGTAATGCAGCAAAAGTTAGTGTCTTTTTCATGATAATTACTCAGTCGTTGTGTTGTTTCGATAGAGTCATTATTGAGAATTATTATCATTAAATCTAATGGGAAGTAGAGATTAATTTGATAGATGAAACCTATCAATAAATAAGTGACTGACGACAAGGCATGGAGTGAGAGGCATAAAAAAAGGTTGGTCACGAAGACCAACCTTTTTATTTAGAGCGAGAAGTTCGAAGCCTTCTCGTTCACTCAGCTTTAAAGCGCAGCGATTGTCGCTTTTTGCTCTTCAAGCTTAACAAGAGTTTCTTGGTAGCCTTCAAGCTTTTCACGCTCTTTCGCGATAACCGCTTCTGGTGCTTTAGCAACAAAACCTTCGTTACCTAGCTTACCTTCGATACGCTTAATTTCACCGTGAGTCTTCGCTACTTCTTTATCTAGACGAGCAAGCTCAGCATCTTTGTCGATAAGACCCGCCATTGGGATCATCAGCTCAGATTTGCCAACCAGTTTGGTTGCACAAGCTGGAGTTGCTTCGCCGTCTGCTAGAACTTTAATATCGTCTAGCTTAGCGAGAGAAGTAAGAACGATCTTGTTTGCTTCGATACGAGCGGCATCTTTCTCATCAGCGACTTTGATCATTACTTCTAAGCCTTGGCTTGGGGCAATGTCGTATTCCGCACGTAGGTTACGGATAGCTGTGATGAAAGTTTTAACCCACTCGATATCGTCAACGATCTCAGCATTGAAGTTAGCTTCATTAAACTGAGGAAGCGCTTGAGTCATGATGGTCTCGCCTTCAACGCCATCTACTAGCGGCTTAACGCTTTGCCAGATAGATTCAGTGATGTAAGGAAGAACAGGGTGCGCAAGACGCAGAGTTTTCTCAAGAACCGTAATAAGCGTGTAACGAGTCGCTTGTTGTTGAGCTTCAGTACCTTTCCAAAGAACAGGTTTAGTTAGCTCTAGATACCAGTCACAGAATTGGTTCCAGATGAATTCGTAAAGCGTGTTTGCCGCCATGTCTAGACGGTAGTTGTCTAGGTGAGCGTTAAACTCTTTCGCTGCAACTTCAAACTGAGATTCAATCCACTTGTCTGCTAGAGAGAATTCCATGTTTGCACGTTCTTCAACAGACAGTGACATGCCACAATCATGCTCTTCTGTGTTCATCAGTACGTAACGGCTTGCGTTCCATAGCTTGTTACAGAAGTTACGGTAGCCTTCAAGACGCTTCATGTCCCAGTTGATGTCACGGCCAGTTGAAGCCATAGCAGCAAGAGTGAAACGCAGTGCATCCGTACCGTATGGTTCGATACCATCTTCGAAAGTTTTACGTGTTGCTTTTTCGATCTTAGCAGCCAGTTTAGGTTGCATCATGTTGCCACAACGCTTTTCTACTAGTTCTTCAAGGCCGATGCCGTCAATCATATCGATTGGATCAAGTACGTTACCTTTCGACTTAGACATCTTGTCGCCGTTTTCATCACGGATAAGACCCGTCATGTAAACGGTTTTGAAAGGTACTTGAGCCTTGCCATCTTCATCTTTCACGAAGTGCATAGTCATCATGATCATACGAGCAACCCAGAAGAAGATAATATCAAAACCAGATACTAGTACTTCTGTTGGGTGGAATGTTTTCATTGCTTCAGTATCTTCAGGCCAGCCTTGTGTGCCGAACGTCCAAAGTGCAGAAGAGAACCATGTATCAAGAACGTCGTTGTCTTGCTTAAGAACAATAACCGGTGAAAGGTTGTTCTTTTCACGAACTTCTTCTTCAGTGCGACCTACGTAAACTTTACCATCGTTGTCGTACCATGCTGGGATACGGTGGCCCCACCAAAGTTGACGAGAGATACACCAGTCTTGCACGTCACGCATCCACGCGAAGTACATGTTTTCATATTGCTTAGGTACGAATTGGATTTCACCATCTTCAACGGCTTTAACAGCAGGCGCAGCAAGAGGAGCTGTGCGCACGTACCATTGGTCAGTCAGCATTGGTTCGATAACCACACCACCACGGTCACCGTAAGGAACGGTTAGATCGTGATCTTTGATTTCTTCCAGTAAGCCTAGTTCTTCAAATTCAGCAACCGTTGCACGACGAGCAGCAAAACGTTCCATACCTTGGTATTTAGCAGGAAGCTCTGTTGAGTACACATCGCTCTCTTCACCGTTAGTTGTGAAGATTTCAGCCGCATCACGGATATCACCGTTGAACGTTAGGATGTTGATCATTGGTAGGCTATGGCGCTTGCCCACTTCGTAATCGTTAAAGTCATGAGCTGGCGTGATTTTCACACAACCCGTGCCTTTATCCATGTCAGCGTGCTCATCACCTACGATAGGGATAAGACGATTTACGATAGGAAGCAGGATTTCTTTACCGATAAGATCTTTGTAGCGAGGATCTTCTGGGTTAACCGCAACGCCTGTATCACCAAGCATGGTTTCAGGACGCGTAGTCGCAACGACAATGTAGTCTTTGCCATCAGCCGTTTTAACACCGTTCGCTAATGGGTAGCGGAAGTGCCACATGAAACCTTTTTTGTCTTTGTTTTCAACTTCAAGATCAGAAATTGCTGTGTGCAGTTTAGGATCCCAGTTTACTAGACGTTTACCACGGTAGATTAGGTCTTCTTCGTATAGACGAACAAACACTTCTTGAGTCGCAGCCGATAGGCCGTCATCCATAGTGAATCGCTCACGATCCCAGTCTACAGATGCACCAAGACGACGAAGTTGTTGAGTGATCGTGCCACCTGATTCGCCTTTCCATTCCCAGATCTTGTCGATGAAAGCTTCACGGCCGTAGTCGTGTTTTGTTTTGCCTTCTTCAGCGGCGATCTTACGCTCAACAACCATTTGAGTGGCGATACCAGCGTGGTCAGTACCCACTTGCCAAAGCGTGTTTTTGCCTTTCATACGTTGAGCACGGATTAGCGTATCCATGATCGTATCTTGGAACGCGTGACCCATGTGTAGGCTGCCAGTGACGTTCGGTGGCGGGATCATGATGCTGTAAGCTTCTTTTGATGTGTCACCGTGTGGCTTAAAGTAGCCTTTCTCTTCCCAAGTCTTATACAGAGCTTGTTCGATTGATGTTGGGTTGTATGTCTTTTCCATAGTGCTCTTATAACGGATACTGTGAATGGTTAATCGTGGTCAAACTTCATAAGTGAAGCTTCTTGAATCTAAATCCAAAGATAGCTTTAACTATGAGGTTTGACTATGGATGTTGAATCTCGATAGTTTGTAGCTGATATCCAGCCTGACGGTAAATTTTATACCTTTCTCGAGCGAGTTGCTTAGCTTTTTCTTCGCAAGGAACGAAGTCTATCACCTGAGCAAAGGCGTTCGCAAAGGTTGTATTATTATCGGCCAGATTTATTACCAGTTGGCGATTCCAATTATGTTTTACGCCTTGATAGCCAATTTCGATGTTGGTTGAATACTTTGGGCCTTCGCCAACTAAGTTATGTGCAATAAATTCATTGGGTTCGACCTGCCAGAAAACCTCAGCGATACGTTCGGCATGTTCTTTGTCATTGCAGTTGAGATAAAGTTTAGCGCCTTGTTTAGCAAAGTGCTGAGCAAGAAACAGCACATAGTGAGCAAAACCATCTTCGCAGGCTTGCGGGCTGTCTGAAGGCACAATGTAAAACGTGGCAGTCTGCATACTTAACACTCGAAACTTGAACTGAAAATCGTGGATATCAATATTACTTGGTTAACAGGGTCTAACAAATAGCGCTTATTAAAAAAGGGCCCGTAGGCCCTTTTCATTATTTTGAAGATTGCTCTTCAGTCTCTTGGCCGCTGCGGTTCAATAAGAATTGGACTAGCATTGAGACAGGACGACCTGTCGAGCCTTTCGCTGCACCTGACTTCCACGCAGTACCTGCACTGTCTATGTGAGCCCAGTGGTACTTCTTAGTGAATTTAGACAGGAAACAACCTGCGGTGATAGTACCGCCAGGGCGGCCACCGATGTTTGCCATATCAGCAAACGGACTGTTCAGCTGCTCATGGTACTCGTCTGCCATAGGCAGACGCCATGCGCGGTCACTTGCTTGCTCTGAAGCATTAACAAGTTCATGAGACAGTGGGTTGTGGTTAGATAGAACGCCACTAATGTGGTGACCTAGAGCGATAACACATGCACCAGTTAGCGTAGCAACATCGACAACACAATCTGGTTCAAAGCGCTCAACGTAAGTTAGGGCATCACATAAAACCAAGCGACCTTCTGCATCAGTATTTAATACTTCAACGGTTTGGCCTGACATGGTTGTTAGAATGTCACCTGGGCGGTAAGCATTGCTACCCGGCATGTTTTCACAGCCCGCAAGAATACCTACAACGTTGATTGGCAAGTTAAGTTTCGCCAGTGCTTTCATTGTACCGAATACAGATGCAGCACCACACATGTCGTACTTCATCTCATCCATGCCTTCACCAGGCTTTAGTGAGATACCGCCTGAATCGAAAGTAAGACCTTTACCGACTAGAACGATAGGTTTTGCATTTGGGTCAGCAGCACCTTTGTATTCCATGATAGACATCATAGATTCGTTCTTAGAGCCACGGCCTACTGCTAGATATGAAGTCATACCCAGTTTTTCCATCTCTTCTTCGCCAATGATCTTAGTCTTTACAGTCTCATAATCGTCAGCTAAACGACGAGCTTGAGAAGCAAGATAAGCTGGGTTCGCGATGTTCGGTGGCATGTTGCCAAGGTCTTTAGACGCTTTTACACCTGATGCAATAGCAAGACCGTGAGAAATTGCTTTCTCACCAAGGCTCAATTCACGACGTGTTGGTACGTTGAATACCAATTTACGTAGTGGACGACGAGTCTCTGGTTTATTACTCTTGAATTGATCAAAAGTGTAAAGACCATCTTTAGTTGCTTCTACCGCTTGGCGAACTTTCCAGTAAGTATCACGACCTTTAACGTGCAGTTCAGTAAGGAAACATACAGCTTCCATAGAACCAGTTTCGTTTAGTGTGCTGATGGTTTTTTGGATAATTTCTTTGTATTGACGCTCGCCTAGCTCACGCTCTTTACCACAGCCTACCAGTAGAACACGTTCTGAAAGTACACCAGGTACTTGATGCAGTAGTAGCATCTGGCCAGGTTTACCCTCTAGATCACCGCGACGAAGCAGTGAACTAATATAGCCATCGCTAATCTTATCTAATTGCTCGGCGACTGGAGAAAGGCGGCGCGGTTCGAATACACCGACAACGATACATGCGCTGCGCTGTTTCTCTGGGCTGCCACTTTTTACACTGAACTCCATGCGTACTCCTACATCCTGAAGACAAATCGAACTAAATGTTAGATAATGGGTTCTTACTTGTTGGATCCTATAATGGAACTAACCTTAAAGAAGAACGCTAACACTTAGCTAAAAATTTAAAAAAATAAAAGGTTCAACGGGAAATTATAGTGATTCAATCAAAAAAACAAGTTTTGTATAGGTAATTTGAGCGTGATTATTGTTAGATATTTGATCCGCGAGACAATCAAGAGCCAATTTGCGATCTTTTTTGTTCTCTTTCTCGTGTTTCTCAGCCAAAAATTCATCAGTGTTTTAGCGGACGCCTCTGATGGTGATATTCCTGCGAGCCTCATATTGTCGATTGTTGGTCTAAATATGCCAGCGATGGGCTTATTGATGCTTCCACTCAGTATCTATATTGGTATTTTGCTTACTTTTGGTCGTCTTTACGCTGAAAGTGAAATAGTCGTAATGAACGCTACGGGTATTGGTAATAAATTCCTTATCCAATCTGCGCTTTATTTGGCTCTGATTACCGCAACAGTTGCTGCTTTTAACTCATTTTGGTTATCTCCTTGGTCACAAGATAAAGTTGAGCAAATGTATGAAGAGGTGGCTGCAGAGAACAGCGTTGATTTGCTGCCAAAAGGTAAGTTTGAAGGTACGCCGGATGGTTCTTCTGTTGTTTTCATTGATGATATCGACGGTAATAAGTTAGAAAATGTGTTCGTTGCTCAAATGCGCCCACGTGATTCGGTATTGCCTAGTGTGATGTTTTCTAAGTCAGGTGATGTAAAAGAGCTCAGCGATGGTCGCCAAGTGATTGTGATGTACGATGGTACTCGTCATGAAGGGGTTCCAACACGTCTTGATTATATGGTGACGCACTTTGAGGAGTACGAAGGCTTAATTGGTCAGCGTGAAGTTGAGAAGAAAGGTCGTGATTGGGAAGCCATTCCTACGCTCGAACTGATTGGCAATCCAGAAAAGAGTGCGAAAGCGGAATTGCAGTGGCGAATTTCATTGGTGCTTTGTATTCCATTGTTGACCATGCTTGTTGTGCCATTGTCAGCGGTGAACCCTCGACAAGGTCGTTTCGCTAAAATTGGCCCAGCCATTCTAATTTACCTAACCTATTTCTTAGCAATCAGTGCAACCAAATCTTCGATTGAAGAGGGGAGTATCCCTGCGGTAGTCGGCATGTGGCCAATTAATGCGTTATTATTATTTGTCGCGATTGGTGCAAACTTTATGGATAGCGTGCCAATAAGGCGTTTGAAAGAAAAATTCAAGAATAAAAGGTTAGCTTAAGCCGTGTTTAAGATTCTCGATTTATATATAGGCAGAACCATCATCGCAACTACGTCACTGGTATTGGTGACGTTTGTTGGTCTCTCTGGGATTATCAAGTACGTTGAGCAGTTGAGAAAGGTTGGTCGTGGTACCTATGATCTACTACAAGCGCTGTATTTCGTTCTATTGAGTGTTCCTCGTGATATCGAGATGTTCTTTCCAATGGCCGCATTACTTGGTGCATTGATTGGATTGGGTATGCTCGCTGCGAGTTCTGAGCTGGTGGTCATGCAGGCTGCGGGTTTCTCAAAGTTAGATATTGGCCTATCGGTACTCAAAACCGCTATTCCATTAATGATCGTCGTGACTCTTCTTGGTCAATGGGGAGCACCTCAAGCGCAGAAGATGGCTCGTGACTTAAGAACCATATCGATTGCTGGTGGTAATATTATCTCTACCCAAAGTGGGGTGTGGGCGCGTGATGCCAATGATTTTATTTTCATTGTCAAAATTGATGATCAAAAGCTATATGGTATGAATATGTGGCGCTTTGATGAGAATAAGGCTCTGAAAACAGCTATATACTCAAAAGAAGTCGATTACGTTGGAGACAACGTTTGGACGATGAAGGATGTAGAGATTACGTCTTTTGAAAATGAGCTTCAGATTACCAAAGAAAGCTTACCAACTTACACTTGGGAAACATCACTTGCTCCGGATAAGCTTGCGATCGTAACAGTTAAACCAGAAGAGCTGTCTTTAAGTGGGTTGTATGATTATGTTTCCTACCTTAAAGCCTCAGAGCAAGATGCATCGCGCTATGAACTCGCTTTATGGAGAAAGATAACTCAGCCGATCTCGATAGCGGTCATGATGTTGATGGCATTGTCGTTTATCTTTGGTCCATTACGAAGTGTGACGATGGGGGCAAGGATTCTTTCGGGGGTTATTGCAGGTTTCACCTTCTATATATCCAGTGAGTTCTTTGGTCCGGTCAGTTTGGTTTATCAAATACCACCGGCCTTTGGTGCGTTAGCCCCGAGCGTGGTGTTCCTCGGGATTGCCATAATGCTCTTGAGGCGGAAACTGTAAATAGAAAAAAGGAAGGCCTTATGCCTTCCTTTTTTTGATCTTGATTGTAGCGAGGTTCATAGCGTTATCGTGCTTGTGGTAGCACGACTACTTCAGTCTTGGCCCAGATGTCGTGAAAGCCACGCTTCTGAGGATCAAATGGTACACATAAGTTTGCCAATCCAAATCCTGAGGTCCCTAAGCGAATCAGCGCTTGGGTTACAGTAATAGCGGAGCCATCTTTGTTTTGAACACGCAGTTTCCAAGCTCGCATTCCTAGCGTTTGACCTGCTCTTGTCCAAAAGAACACAAAGAAGTACACCCAAACTACGACTAAGTAAAATGTATATGCAGGACTCCAAATCGGGTGGTTGGTCAAGAAGTCACTAACATCGGCATAACCACTGTGGTGAAAAATGCCAAGAGCCATGAGCGCATGCAGTAGAGCGACAATGACGCCAGCCGCTAACATTTCAATAGCGATTATGATGAGGGCGTCATAGAACAAGGCACCGAATCGGCGCATTATTCCTGCTGGTGGCATTGTGTTTGTTGATGTCATGATGTCTTATTTCTTCAAAAATTGAGGCGTCAGAATATAGGCTAAGGCTTGGCGTGAAAAGAGACATGACGCACAGCTTATGACTTAGTGGCGAAATTATCGGCAAACACACAGGAATTCAAGTTTTTATACTTGCCACATCAGTTCGCATACGTATAATGCCAGACATCGAAAGGGCAATGCTCCAAGATAATGCCGGTATGGTGAAATTGGTATACACGACGGATTCAAAACTTCCTAAGTTACTAATTTATAAAGAATTTTTATGAAAAGCCTCGATTTTTATCGAGGCTTTTCTACATTCAGAATATGCAAAAACACAACCTCCATCACACTTCAAAATACCCCTTCTTAATTTCGTTTATTTTTCTTTTACTGACAACTTCCTGTCCAACTTAAACATAGAACAGCAAAGCCAGAGCCTAAGCTTTACTGGTCACTAAGGCCAAAGTAACAAACTGAAACGCGTTACTGCATTTCCAATCTGTAATATCTTTAATATTTGATGGTTAGATGTTCAAGACAGTAAAACCGAAAAGGTTCTGTCCTTCTACTGTCGTAGACTGACAGAACCTGAAATACATCAGCTTTGCTTCTTAATTAAAAGTAGAACTTTAGACCTGTTACCCCAGACCATTGTTCAGATTCTTTATAAGTTTTATAACTTGCACCTAGTTCAATCGCAAAAAAATCAGTGAAGTTTATTTCGCCCATTAGTGAATATTTATTCATCGTATTCTTATCAACGTAAGAGTAGCGATAACTAGGAGTGAGAGTAATAAAACTAATTGGGGTAAACTTGAAACCAGCATGAACAGAAGGAGCATATTCACTAAAATTAAGTTTGCGTCGCTCTGCATCGATACGGTTCACGCCAACAGATAAAAAAGGTGCTACGCCATTAGTATAGTTACCGTTAAATCCTAATCCAGCATAGTGATCTCTAAATTGAGTTTTTCCAGTACTCATTCCTGAAAATTCAGTTTCCACGAAGGCATTATTAGTCAATGAGAAAGATAGTGAAGCATATGCACCCACAAGGTCTTGCTCTTCCTTTTCTGAAAACTTGGAACCTAAATATTGATCTAAACCTTCATTTTGTCCGGCTTGAAAGCCAAAACTGAGACTATTAAAATAATTGTGTTCAGCATGTGCGAAACTAGAAAATATGATAGGTAACGCAATGATTATTTTACTTACTTTTTTCATTATACATCCAGATATGCATTTTATAAATCAGGGCGTAAAATACAATTTATTTAGGGGGGATTCAATGATATTTTGTATGTTTTCATACTGTTTTTTACCGAAATTTATCATAATGGAAGATGTTTGTTCATAATTAGAGGAGGCATTTAGCTTGTTGACTTTTTTGGAAAATAATTAACTTACACTGGTAAGATGTGTGACCAGTATTTATTGGGTTAAATCCAATCAAATGTAAACTTACCCTTTTTTACCTATTACAAAACAATATATTTAAAAAACACTTACAACTCTTTAATTTTAATGGTGAGGGGGTGATATTAATTAAAAGCATGTAACATTTAACTTAAGTCAACAATTTCATTACTCTATGATTAATAGTATAATTAACTCCCAACGCAAAGAAAGATCTCTTCATGTTCATTAAAATATTAATTTTTATTATTAGCTGTGCTTTTGTTTTATGGTTAAATACAGCTAATGCTGATAACGAAAATTATGCAATCTTAGATAGGAGCTGTTCTAGTATTGTTTGTAATAATTCGATAGAAAATACTAGATTTCAGTATGATAAAGAGGAGAGTTTCGTATTCTCTTTGGAGGAGAATTCCACAATGGATAAGATATCATCATCTATATTCGTTATTTTAGAGAATAAAGATGACAAAAGCCATCATATAGATGCCATATTGGATATAGTAGAAGTTTGGGAAGAGTAAAAGATCGGGTATGTATGAAATTAGTCCAGAGATAAAACTATGCTATATATGGTTAACAATTAATTTCTAGCTAGTATTCACGTGAGTAACCTATTTAAATAAAACTCAAGATAGGCATTCTAAGTCTACCACAATTAAATTTCGGATACCAAAGTACAGGGATTAAAATTGCTTATAGACATATCTGGATAATATCAATGGTTGAATAAGAGAAAAGCTCCTCAAAAAGAAACAACCCTAAAAAGGGTTGTTGTAGTCTCACACTTCCAACTCTAAAGAAAAGAGAAGTAGAATTTTATTATTAGAGCTATTGCTATCTTTAGACGTAGTTCCGTCTATCGGAGGTCTTTAAATTATTATCCGGCTATCATTAACTCTGTATTTATATATTCACTTTCATACAGACGAATTTGCTTAAGACATTGCTCAAAACCTAATAGCTCTCGATATGGCTGCTTTTCTTCAACAAGTCGATGCATAACGATATTTTCATTCACTGCTCCATCTAGCATTAAATTGTCTATCAAGCCAAAGTTCTCTAATGTCATACCCAAGCTGTCCACATAGTGGTTGTGTGAGACTAGGTGTGTACCAGTTAATTCTGATAGATTTCGCTCCAAAAACAAACGAGTATCATTGGTATACGCAAAAACAGGCTTCTTAAGGCCACGCGCCAATCCCATCTCATAAGCTGTGCCCACATCACAACTAGTCCCGCGAAATGGCGTAATGTTAGCGAGAATAAAGTCAGCTTCAGCAATTAGCTTCTCATTTGCACTAGCTATCTCAAGCCCATTATCCTGTGGGATGTTAGATGTAAACTCTATTACATTATCAAGAGGAAAAAGACCTTCAAAACCATACAGCTGGCACAATTTTTTCTTGTTATTACCTATTTCGATCGCATTGTCTAAAAAAACCTCTGGTCCAGCAAGATAGATTTTCTTCACATCAACACCTTCAATATTAATTCTGACAAATCAGAAGCAGTTAGAGAATAGTTAGGAGCTTGCTCACCGACTCTGAACATCACCCTCGGGGCTCTTACTGTGTTTTTTTTAGTTGCCTTCTGTTGCATATGTGCCTTTTTCTTATGTCGTATGTTAATTAAAAATTTGAATGAATTTATCCGCGCTATAAAACCCCAGTATTGGGTTAACGTCAATGACAAAATGGCACGTCGGATCAGATACAATGTAAAAATAAATATCCTTTAGTACTTCACGATGGTCATTATTGCTATTATGTAAAATCTGCAAAGTTGCTATCAAAACAGACCTCAAAGCCTATAACCAACCACTCCCGATCTCGCATCACTTGAAAATATATATCAATACCTTACTTAATCACCGAGGTATTCACATGAGTAAACTATTCAAATTTACCCCAACCAAACTTAACAACATCCCACCTCACGATAGACGATCTAAATCCACCAACAATGAAGTCTCTGATACCGAAGTGCAGGGCTTGAAATTGCTTATCGGCAAATCTGGAAAAAAGCGCTTCTTATTAAGATTTGTGTCGCCAGTTTCCAAGAAAAAATCCAGCATTTCCATTGGCCCATGGCCCGATATGGATTTGCCTACTGCTCGCAATAAAGCGCGTAAGTTAAAGGTACAAATCGCTGATGGTATCGACCCTAAGCTTGAACGGGATAAGCAAGTCGAAACTCAAGTGCCGACCTTGTACGACTTCTTTCACGATACCTTTATTGTTTCTAAGAAAAGTAAAGGTAAGAAAACGTGGCGTGATGATATTGCAAGGTTTGAGCACTGGAAGCATCTACATATGAAGCCTATCAATAAAATTACTGGCGTTCATCTTCATCAAGTTCAAGCAAAGCTATTAGCAACGGAGTATCGCCCCGGTAAGAAGTACGCAGCAGCCACGGTCGATCGTACTATTGCCTTGATGAAAACGATCCTAAAGGAAGCATACCGCCTTTTAGACATTCCCTACATAGGCGATAAGGTGTCGCTTATCAATCCAGATAATATGAGAACTCGCTACTTAACCATGGAAGAAACAGCAGCAGTGATACGTGCATCACGAGATTACTATTGCCGCGTGACTGGAAATTTCATTTCTCTGCTTTTCCTTACGGGATGTCGAGATTCTGAATTACGTACGATTAAGTGGCGAAATATTAGCCTGATTGATAAGACGATGTTCGTGGCTGATACCAAGAACGGATCTAGTATGACAGTGCCACTGACGCCATTTATGGTCGAACTGTTCCGGGAGCTATTAAACATGAGACAAAAAGGCAATCCATACGTGTTCTTTGGTCGAAAGGAGAGAAGTCATATCTCACAACCTAGAAATGCTTTTACTCGAATCAAAGAGAGGGCAGGGATTAAGAATCCGAAAGAGGTTTGTTTTCATGTTGCCCGTCATAGCTTTGCGACAAATTTAATCGAGAATAATGTCGATGTGCTGACTGTACAGCGTTTAATGAACCACAAGGATTTAAGCAGCACTCAGAGGTATGTTAAGCATTCTAAGGAAAAGCTGCTCAACAGCTCGGACACTTTGTCTTCGGTATTGAAAGAACAGGCTCCAAGGCTGGCACACCGCATCAGTTAAATAGTTTTAACTTTAAAATCAAACATATATAAAGATTATACATACGCCCCTACTGGCTCTCGCTAGTAGGGGCTTTTTCGTATCTGGAACAAGGAAAAACACATGCAAGTAATAAAAACTTTTACGGAATTGATGGGCTTGAATTTGCCTAGCTCTGATAAGGCTAATCTCATGACACATTTAACTGAAGTTACGGATGGGGATTTAAACGAGCTAGAGAAAAGTTGGGACGAAATAGGCATCACTCTGATTTTGTTCGATGAGAGTGATACCAATCAAGACCTTCATGATATGGATGAACAAGCCAAGTACCTGATTGATTTCGTCACTGTTCACCCTGAGTACGTGCTACTTATCGGCTCTATGGTCATAGCGTTAGGTGTACTTAACGACCAAGGCTCAGGCTGTTACCTAGCCGGACATTCTACCTCTCAACTTCATCCAATCCAGACGCTACTCGCTCACGTTGATAGCTAGTCGTCACTCACGCAGCAATATTTCACATTATTACCGACAGGAGAATATCTATGAACCGACGCAAAGTAGACCCAGACTTCCCTAATGCAAGCACTCAAGATGAGCAGCACCAAGAGATTAATCATTTCGAACAAATCGTATTAACAGGTGCAGCGCCGAAACTAGCAGGGACTGGCAAGGTCTTGTACGAAGTGGCGTTGCATAATGAAGAAAAGCAACTCTACTTCAGGATTGCAGGGCAGGAAGGTGGCGCAGGGCTTCATTCAAAAGAGTGGCTATCCGTAAATACCATGCTTGAACTGATAGAAGCGCAGAAAGATAAACCATGGAAAAGTCAGCTGTACAAGCAACTATTTAACGGTGGTTCAGCAAACAACCATTCGTTCTGTTCTGTAATAATTCGGGACTTAGGTTTAGCATCAAAAACGGATTCATCTCGCTACTTACATGTGCTTTCGACAGACTTCGAGGAGAAGAAAAGCGCATTACTGGCACTCGCCAAATCTCAAACCACATCTAAGAAAAAATAACCCTACCAGACAGTAAGACGACAGAAGGAATTTGCTAAGCCGATGAGTTGTAATCTGTTTACTTCATCAGGTGATTACCGTCAACGGACGATGAGTAATACGGTCACCACTGATATCACTACTCGACGGATTTCAAATTTCTTGAGTTATCACTGGAAGAGTTAATGACGAGATCAGAATACTCACCTCGAACCAAGCCATTTCCTAGTTTTCATACCTCGCACTACACAAGAGTGCATCCCTAACAAACTAAAAGAGAATTTATTATGAAACTATGCTTTTCAAAGAATAAGCTGACTTTACCTGTCAGTGTCGATCTTCAAGATACTTTAAACCGAGTGATCACCGATTCAGGTAAATGGACACCCATGATCCAATCAGTCGTGATTAACTTTCGAGGAAAATCATACTGTCCTGAGAATGGTGGCTACCATCCTGTGGAAATCCGTATCAGTAGGCTTAATGATCAATGGGTTTTCGATTACATCACTGACTTTAGTTACTGTGGATTGATGCCTGAACTAGAGAAAGAAATCGACTTTGATTTTGGTCATGGTGTGGCTTACATCCGATACATGGGTGAAGTTCCCATTACTGAATCCAGTGTCGCTGAGTTCTATTCGATGTGGGAAACCAACTTTCTAAGCTACATTGGAATGGACTGCTTTGATGAGATAAAAGTCACGGTGGATTAGTCCATCACTAACGAATCAAGTTGAAAGCACCATGTATGCACCATAAAATCCGCCTCTCACTTCCTAGTGACACTAAGGCTTCCTATTGTTCCATGTAACTCATGGTGTGATGGGAAGCCTTTTTCATTGGATCAAGTTTCTACAACGGATTACTTAAACGTTGCCGTCGGGATTTAGAGAGGACGAAGTTGCTGGACTGTAATGGACGGTGGAAACACCAAAGAAGGGAGAATTGATTTTAACGAGTTTGCTTGGTTCTCACTGGTGTTTTGTTATTAAAGGCTCCCATTGCTATGTGGAAGCAATGGGAGCGAATGTTCAGGTTTAGCTATGGTGCGTATATGTAGCTGATTAGAAATGCAATTTACCCTGAGATTTCCCATAGTCATCTGTTTCTAATTACAGCGACAAGCGCCTTAATTCCATGTTTATAGATTGGAGTGAAAAAACTAGCGTTTTTCAACTAACTCATACCCAGTAAAAACCTTTCCGTGCCTTTGGTGTGTAATGTCGATGTTACTAATAGCCGACATAGTGAGTTTAAAAACCGGTGCATAGTGGTTTCTTTATGACATGGAGTGACTGCAACAGAGAACCGAAACGACATTATGTTTTGGTGGTCGCATTTCACCTTAACGAACCATCAATAAGCCTAACAACACGCTTCAATCTACTCTGCGTCTTCTACTTGGTTGAGTCCAGATACGTTTGGAGTTCTTGCTTAAACAAGTAACGTATCCAATCAGGCGAGAGCACCTCTGCATGAGGTAGCCACGTTTTAAGTTGGCGTAATAATTCTGGAATGTTCTTGGTTTGGTGACTAATGAACACATCCCCTGAATCCAGGTCTTTCAATACTTGGAAGTCATCAGCGTTACCTTCATTTAAGAAGGCTTCTACGCCTTTAGCGCTCATCTGTATAACCACTTCAATGGGATTGAGTAAAGGTTCTTCATATTCACAACCAGTTAGCTTCTGCTCAACGCTAGGGTCAGGAGAATATTTGTCCTCGTAACGCACTAGCTCACGAATCTTAGCCACTCTGAGAGACTCTAGGCGGTTTCTCTGTGTCCCGACAATGAACCACAATCCACGTTCATTCAACAGTTTGTAGCTGTGGAACTCATCGTAGGTTTTCCCTTCATGGCTAAAGCTGATCACGTTTCGTCGCTGTATCGATTCGATAAGTTTCTCGAACACTGAAGCACATTCACTGATGTCCTCGACTTTTGGGTTCTTGAAGAGAAAGGGCGGTGTGGTTTTGTTGTTCAATACGCCATTACTTAGATAGTGCTTACCCGAAAACAAAGTATCGAATCCCATATTTAACAGCAGGAGAGATAGCTCATTATTTGTCTGTCTGCCTAAGAACTTAGGGTCTAACGAGTAACAAGCACCGTCACGTTGTATAGGTAGGTAATTTAACCGTTCATTGAAGTCACGATTTAACGTCCTTCTTGTCACCCCAAATTCACGGCTTAAATCATCCAGATGCAACTTCTCACCCGTATTTAAACGGGTCAGGATGATGCCAAGTCGTTTCGCTAGTTTGTCATGCTCTTTCATTCTACGCATTGTAGATAGGTCGCTCGTCAGGTGGTGTCGTGGTCGGAAAGAACCTGATTATTTCTAGCTAATTTTCATAAGGTTACTGATATTGCTATAGCTTTCATCGGTTACCTCAAGGTATGCCTTACAAGGTATTCATCAATCATTTCAATATTTCTACATCTGAGCGACACACCCTGTCGTTCACCCTCTTTAAACTAATCATTCACGTTAACGCCGTCTTTAACGGTGGCGACATTACGTATTTAAGGAAAACAAACATGAAAACATCAATCATCCTGCTAGGTCTAACATCGCTATTCGCATCTTCAGTATTCGCAGGTGGTACGTTCGGTGGTAATCCGGGCGATATCTCGAAAATGAAAGAACTGCTAGAGCTGCAATGGAATGGTAAAGCAGGTATTCAGAATACAGCGTCTTACGGTGTCATCGTGCAATGGAAAGCGGATGTCTGTGGAACCATGAATGGTCATGTTACTGATGCGACTCAATGTGGCTCTGATACCCCGAAAGGTAAAGCACAATAAGTTTTGTTGCGGAGCTTGGCTCACGATATCTCAGTTTCGAAATTGGAACTCTCTAGGCTGAGGTATCAATGAGCTCCGCAACACTCAATCAACCAACAACAAGGAGCCTTAACATGGCGATTAAATCAATTACAACACTCGTTACAACCTGTCCTGCATGTGGTGAGCGTGCATATGATGATGGTAGCTGTCAGGTGTGCGGTCACTCTCACTAAAGCTGCATTCACAAAAACTCTAAAGGGTCATGTTCTTCATTGAGCATGGCCCTTTTTCATATCTATATAAAAGGAGTAAGTACGTGGGTAAAGACAACTATTCTGAACCACAAAAAGGATCAGAGACTCTATCTAAAAGTAGGAAGGAATTAGGATTTAAAGCTGCTCAGCTTGGTGGTGCTATAGGCCTTCGATTTGGTGGGCCGTATGGGATGTTAATTGGAACAATCTGTGGATTTTCAGCGGGCATTTTGATTGATGAGGTACTGGAGGACTAGTTAATCAATAAAGCAGGGACGCATGTTTCTGTTTTTTTTATATCGACAAGAACAAACCATATGGTCAAGTGGTACAGACTGCGGGGGTAACTAAAAGCCTCTTACGGTATTTCAAGTTTTGTCCGTGACTCTTAACAAAGTAATAACCCTGTTAGATAGCGCTTCGCTGTACAGGAATTACTTTTAATTAACCATTAAGGATAAGGTCATGGAAAACTTCAGTAATATTATCGAACACAACACAAGTGAACTTAAGAACGGCAATATGAGTGCATATTTGGTTGTGCTTGAAGACAGTATTTATCAATACGAAAAAAGATATGGACCGATGAAAGGCAGCGCTTACCTACGTAACTATGTTCGGTCTTGCTTACGCAATGATCTAGCCAAGAAAGGTGGTTACGATTCCTTTGGTCGTAAGCAATTCAAGACTTATATCAAACGTTGGTTCCACAAGGTTGGCGAGAGATAAAAACCACAGGGGGTGCATCGAGATCTTATCTCTATGGCACCAAAAGCGGACACCGAGCCTAACATAATATATTTAAAGGTTTCGAGTCCGCTTTTATTTGTGCTGAATTGTTTTTGGACAGAAATGTGTCAGCGATTTCGCTAGATTAGTAATTAATGAATTATTTTAGGTATGGCAAACTCGGTTAATGAAGTGTTCAGTCTAAGTGGCGTTACTCGCTTTTTTGAGCAAATGGATTAAGCTACACTAGAACCGATGAAGTAGTGTTATCTTTCGTTGATGATATCAGGGCTACTAATATAAATACAGTTGCCTTGATATAGTCATTTGCTTGGTTTATTTAGAAATAGAACTTTAGACCAGAAATGCCAGATCATTGTTCAGATTCTCGATAAGTTTTATAGCTGGCACTGAGCTCAAGAGCAAAGTGATCTGTAAAGTTTATTTCACCTGTCAAAGAGAATTTATTCATCGGCTCTTTATCAACATGAGAGTAACGATAGCTAGGAGTCAATGGTAAGAAGCTGATAGGGACAAACTTTACGCCAAGGTGAGCAGAGGGACTGTACTCATTAAATTTGCCACTCCCACGTTCTACATCAATTCGATTTATACCCAATGATAGAAATGGGAAAGTACCATTAGCGTAACCGTTAATACCGAGCCCCGCATAATGATCTCGATATTGGGTTTTGCCCGTACTCATTCCTGTAAATTCAGTTTCAAAAAAGACGTGTCTGTTGAATGTTGTCGTTAACGTCGCATATCCACCGACAAGGTCTTGCTCACCTTTTTTAGCGTATGATGAACCCAAATATTGCTCAAGACCATTATTTTGCTCTGCTTGAAATCCAAACTAAAACTATTGAAATAATTCGTTTCAGCATTCGCTAAATAGGCGCTGTTAAAATAAAACCTAAAAGTATGTTTGCTTTTTTCATTGTTTTTCTTCTTGTTTTTATGGGTGGGGAAATAATAGTTACATTATAAATAATCAAATAATATTATTGTTAATATTTTTATATAAATAGTGGTATTCTTTTGATATTTTTAATTTATTTTTTATATTGATAATTTGTTTTATATAGGTTTAATTTCATCTTGAATGTTTTATGAACTTTCTATAAATTACGTCAGTTTAATGAAATTAGAGCGAGGTTGAATGATAGTCTCCAAAGAAAATATAGAAATAGCTTTACAGAACAATGAGTTCGAACCCTATTTTCAACCAATTATGTCTCTCGATACTGGGAAGGTGGTCAGATGTGAAGTATTAGCTAGGTGGGTTTGTCATTCGGGTGTTATCGCTCCAAATCAGTTTTTAAATAAAGTTCAGTCATTTGGCCTTCTAGATGAAATGACAAGTCAAATAGTTAATAAAGCAATTAATTATTGTTTGTTTTGGACACGTTCACATGTTTTAAATGATATCGGTGTTTCTATTAATTACCACTACAAACAACTTATAAATATTGCTCATGTTGAACAGTTGATCGTTTTACTGAATGAGTTTGGTCTCTCTACCTCGTTAGTTGAAATTGAGATTACTGAGACACAAGTTATTGAAAACTATACGAAGCTTGCTTCTTCCCTTGAGAGGTTGAGGAAAGAAGGTATATCAATTGCTCTTGATGATTTCGGTGTGGGTTCTTCTTCTCTAAGTACGCTAAAGATGCTTCCAATAGATACATTAAAAGTAGACCGTTCGTTTGTTAAAGATATTGAAAGTTGCAAGGTTAGCCGTTCCATATTAGAGGGAGTCTGCGCTATTGCAAGTGCTATTGGTGTCAATCTTGTGGTTGAAGGAGTAGAGACAAAAGAGCAGTTTAACTTTATTGATGAAACCTGTGATTCTGTTGAAGTACAGGGTTATCTATGTGCACGACCTTTACCATTTGAGGAATTTTATTACTTTGCCGAAATGATTAACTTAAATAGTCCGCAGTCACTTTCTTTGTTATTTTAGTTAGGATGATTTATATGTTGTTCCGAGTTTGTGTTGTTGCACTTCTATATGCCCTAGTGTGTGGTTTTGTCAGAGCCGAGGCGAATTATCTCTATCCCTATACATGCGATAGTATCGTATGTAGGAAAACACCTGAACCTAGTTATTCTTTAATTGAATCACCGCCTCTCGTGATTTCAAATGAACCGGCAGAGTTACCTGACAAACTAGCCTTAGCTATCTATGTGACCGCGTTATTGATGCTTGACGAGCGTAATGTAGAGGTTAAAGATTGGAAATTAGAGATAGAGAATAGCGTTGAATAATAGAAGTTACGTTAAAGAGAGGTTGAAGAGTCTATACATGAACTTGATGCGTTATAGGCTTTGTTGCTTGATTCAGAGAGAAAGTATACCGACCCCATTTAGCTTGGTTCTATAACGATATAATGAGTTTCGGGCATTGAGTAAGTTTCATCAACCTGAGCGTTGTAGTTTCTCAGGTGTCATTTCCCGCCTAACGACTGGTTCAGTCGAAGTGTTCATGGCCCTCTCTAACTGATCTTCACCCGATAAAATGGACACCCTATTATCTTTAACCCGTCGCTACTTCATATTCATGCGGGGTTCGATATCCAAGACTTGAGTGCAGTCTATAACGGTTATAAAAATGCTGGATATAACCGGCAAGTTTATCTCTAAGCTGCTTCTCACTTTTAAAACTATTTTTCCTAATTATGTCGCCTTTGAGCGTATGAAAGAACAACTCCACCGGTGTTTTTCAAGGTAGTCGTCATCATTTGCTTGCTTATTAAGCAGCTTCTCTTTCTGGATTTAGGTGAACTTCATGGGCTCGATATTCAGAGCCTCTGTCGGTATGAAACAATAAGCGCTCTTGTGGCTTTCGATTTCTAATTGCCATTCTCAACGAACTCATCGTTAGTTGTGTACTCTTCTTGCTACCAAGCGACCAACCGACGATTTTACGCGAGTAAAGAGCGATAACGAACGCTAGATACATCCAACGTTTACCTTGCTTTATATACGTTAGATCTCCAGACCATTGTTGATTAACTGCCGTTGGTTTTGGTGTGTCTTTTTTAATATTCTTAATCGATTGATAGAACCGATGTAGCTTGGCCATTTTCATGTAAATGCGATAACTTCGCGCTCTTAGCCCTTGCTCTCTCATGCTCCGAGCTACACGCTTGCGGCTAACCAAAACTCCTTGGCGACTCAGCTCTGCATGAACTCGTGGACTACCGTAAGTCTCTCGACTCTGGGTAAACATTTTAATTATGCGCTTCTTCAAAGCCTGCTCTTCTTGATCGTAGCGGCTTGGCTCTCTATCAAGCCATGCGTAGTAACCCGACTTAGAAACAGATAGAAAACGACGCATCAAGACAATGGAATAACGTGTTTTGTAATGGGCTATGAATCGGAATTTTGTCGATTTTCTTGGGCAACGAATCGTTGCCACTTTTTTAGCAAGTCATTCTCGAGCTTAAGTTGCTCGTTCTGACGTTCAAGCTCTGCAATCCGACTAGACTCAGTTTTCTAGCTCGGGATCTGAGTCCTTTTCTTACGTTTATCTTCCATAATAACCCCTTATCTATAGTCCTTTCGCCATTTAGAGAGCATATAAGGGTGGATATCTAATGATAGCGCCACGTTATTAACTGTAGCTCCTTCTCGAAGCGAAAGTCGGACAGCAGTTACCTTAAATTGCGTAAGATATTGTTGAGTTTTTTTTCCTGATTTATAAGCTGGCATAAACACCTTCAATTACAATTGAAGGTGTCCATTAGATCGGGTCAACTACAAACTACTATTCAAAAGCTTTGTTATACTGTTCCAGTTAGTTGTTTTGTAACGAGGTTTAGGCATGATGCTACAGTGGAAGGTGAATGTAGCTGATCAGATCGTATATTGGAGAGTTAGTTCCATCGATTTACGCAACAAAGCCTGCCTATCTACAAAATCATCACTTATGAGCCCAATAGTATTATAAGAAGCAACAGTATAAACTACAGTCAGTATAGCGATAGTCCATCTTGTACACTCTCAAAAGCACGATATTTAAATTCCTTTTTTGGAAATTAGAATCCCAGTTACAAGTATAGACATATTTGTCAAAAAAATTAATCAGTTAGAATAAATGCTCTCTCCAGCACATTTTTGGTCCTGAAATGCCTCACATGCATAAAAACATTCCTACTGAATAAGTATTGCTGGTGTTACATAAACTGCATTTGTGCAAATTCTGGCTACTTAGGGCAGATGGTATTTGTACTAAACTAAATTTGAGGCAAAAATAAATTAGCTGCTCACTTTTTCAACCACTCTTCAATGGTGTTCACATTGCCATCTTTATTCCAACATTTAGGTTGTAAAGTATTGATGTCGGTTCGGATGTTTAGTTGAGGGTAGCGCTCCTGAATGACCTGAATCATTACCTGAGACGTCAGGTGCGCAACTTCCTTTAGCTCATCTGTTGGTGCCTCAAACACAAAAGCATCATGTAATGCGACAATCAATTTAGCATTATGGCGCTTATATAACTGATGTAGACGATTACCTGCGACTTTAAACAAGGCTGCAGCTGTGCCTTGCACTGGCATGTTGACCATCCAATTCTTTTCTTTGCGGTTACGTTCAGTATCTTGGGGACGTAATCGTTGTAGACCCGTTGCTGTACTCACATAGCCACGAATAAAACCATATTGTGGTGCTAAATCCATAGACTTACCAAGGGTAGGAAACATATTGAGAAACTTATCCATTAACTGCTGGGCTTTAACCTCGTGAACTTTGAGTTTCTTAGATAAGCCGTAGGCTGTGATTCCATAAATAAGCCCTAAAGTACACTCTTTCATCACGTTACGCTTATCGCTGTGGTGTTCTTTGAATATATCAGGCGTACAGGATTGGAACTCTATCGGTAGTTCATTTAAATAGAACTCTTGAGCTAATGCTGTGTATAAATCTCCTGCATTGTACTTCTTTATTAAGTCTTTATCGTTATACACAGCAGCCGTTATCGCCACCTCAATCTGAGCAAGATCAACCTCTCCGATACCATAGCCTTCAGGTGCAACAACGATGGGCCGAAGAACTGCAGGTAGCCCTAGGAGGTTAGGGGCCATTGTTGCTTGTCGGCCTGTTACTGTATCGAGGTGCTTATGTATAGGGTGAATACGACCACTCCCTCCGACGAGTCCTGGTTGGAATATGACGTCTTTAGAAATGGATACCATATTGGTGTACTTGGCTAGTAGTCTGATGGCGGGGTGCAAATTGTAGTTAGTACTTAATGCCTCTCGTTGAAAGCTATAATCGCAACCATCCTTGAAGTGGTGTAGCACCCCTAATGAATTAAAGAATGTAACTTTGTCATCGTGGCTGCTTGGATTGATGAGACCATAAACTGCAAGCTCTGATTGCCATTGTGCCAGTTTTGCTTTTGTACCTTTCAAGATTTTGGAACATTGCTCTCGACAAACAAGTACACCGTTTCTTTCCATACCCGCATTGGTAATAATCCAAGGCATTTCTACGTTTAATAAATGGTTATAAATACCCTGAATAACCACAGCTTGAACTTGCAGGATGTATAGCTTAGCCACTTCCACACATGTCGTTTCAGTCTGTTCTAATGGGGGACTATCTTGGCCGTAGCGAGTTGTTGTGGCGATTAAGCTATAGAAGTCTTTCCGCTCTTGCGTAAAGGATTCTTGAGCATCAATTTTCGATGATAAATCATCAAACTCATGATGTTTATTTAATTGATGAAGTCCTAGGTATCGTGCTTTTTCTGCAATCAAAATATCCCATATTTGATGTGGCTCGTTGAGCCCTAGGCGCCAGAGGCAATGCAGGACACTATTAGCGTTGTAAGCTGTAAATATGACGGGTAAGTCAAACAGTGCTTGTAAGTGGCTAATTTCAACGTTCGACTCTAAGTTGATTATGAAAGTATGCAGTTCCATGGAAACCGTGTCGCCTGTACACAGTGTTAAGCATAGTTGAGTAGGTTTAATCGTTGAAATATCGTATTTATCGTAACCATTCGGCAAAGTGACAGGTGCTTTAGGGTAGGTATACTTACAATCAATACTAATGTGGCTGATAGGCAGTTGTAGTGCTAAGTCTATGAGGGCGTTTAGTCCATTAGACGTATCAATATGCGAGGTTTGTCCATCGGTAAAGTGAGTACCTCTAGGCAAAATAGGTATTGATTCTCTTTTAGGTTTATTTGTTTGAAGGTGTCGTTCCGTTCCTGGTAGCAAATTCATTGGGGTTTCCTTGATGATTGGGGCAGTCTAACTAATTGGGGCAAGCAACGTCTTTGGATTGATAACGACGGACTGTCCGCACACTGATACCGAGAAGCTTGGCTATTTCTGTTTGTTTGAGGTCTTTGGCGCTGAGAGCTATAACATTATCAGCCGTCGTATTACTGCTGCGCTTACGCTTTGTGACTAGTCCAAAGTGCTTACGTAATTCTGCTAAATTAGAGAATTCTTTATCGTAGGTCGTAGCAAGAGCATCATTACTCTGGAATGTAATAATTTCACGGGTTTGGGTAAATGGACGAACACGACCTACAGCTTGAACAACCGTCCCCATTTCTAAGGTTTGCAGCATAGGGTTAGCCACTTCTGCTACATCGGTAAAGCGAAATTGTTCATCGGCTACGATGCCATAGCGTCGGCGTGGTTTTTTTGAATAGGTTATGGCGACATCGATCCGTTCACTATTAGAACGCAAGTCCTGAACTGAATTACTCAGCGTATCTTGCTTTACATAGTAGCTATTAAGGCAGTAACAACAATCAAACCCTTCGTATTGATTGATACCAATAACCCCATAGTGAATAACGGGTACTAAAGTCACGTTAGGGCTTTCTGTGTAATGCTCACCGTGTATGATGCGGACACTATTGATCCCTTGTTCCACTAACAGTTGGTTCATTGTTTTGACGCAGTAATCAACATGAGCTTTCTTCGATACTAGTAGTACTCGCTTACCTTCCTGAATTCGTTTAGTCGTGAGTTGTGTAAAGACATCAAGGATTTGAGGTGCGTTTTTAATGAAATTAGAACTAGCCCCAATGGCCGATGCAATGTTCAACCACGTAGAGCTTTCGCCTTTAAACTCATAAGTTTCGTATGGTGAGTAAAAGTCTATACCTAAACGCATCTTCAAAATGGATAGGTGAGTGGTACCACTGTACAACAGAACATCACTATCAGAGGTGAAAGGAGGGGCTGGAAAATGGATGTCACCATTAGGTAACTTTTCTCGGGATTCAGCCATGGAATAGCCGAAAGCTTGCAAGTCATAAATAATGTTATGAAATGACTCACCAAAAATAGCATCACCTACGGTTAATATCTGTGTCATCTCATTGGTATCAATGCGCGGGAAGTGCCATGCGCTAGTATCTTGTAAATCTTCACTTGGTGCGCTGAGTAAGCAATTCAAGTAGTGCCCAAGAGTGGCTTTACGTTTTGGGGATATATCAGATTGATTTGTTGCTTCTATCAACTGTTGTATGGAGGTAGGTGAAAGTGTACGGCTGTAATTCGCCAGACTGACATTGGCCTCATCAAAGATAACTAGCACTCTTTCGGCTTTCGCTTGTTGTTTTACATGAGTAATGAAGTATGGGTTATGCTCAAGGTGAGCTTGAGTAGCAAAAGCAACCTGCTTGTTTTGTAAATCTTTACCATATTGACTAGGCCAAAAGCATTCAGCGCGCTTGGGGCACAATTCACAACAGTGACGTTTTCCTAAATGACCTAGGTTACGGGCCTCATAGGCTTGCCATGCTTTGTTTCGTTCTTCGCCACATAGGTTTACTGGACGAGGGCGGATGTTGATGACTTCGATATCTTTGGGTGGCTTTTGGATGAATTTACGTTCATCTATGATTTTTCGTGTAGGAGCCATGACAAGTACAAGGTCGTACTTCTCTTGGCGAATAGCGGTTTCAATAACTAGATCCATGTTATAGGACTTACCCACGCCCACTTGCCAACGGATGACTACATGCTGGTGGTTATGACAATGCTGAAGAATGATTCCAGCATCGTTCTCTTTTCTGAAATCGGCGAGGCGTTTAGCCCCGCTAATTAATGTCTTACTTGTTTGCATTAGGCCACACGACCGCGTTTAAGTATGAGGCGTGTTGCGATTTGAGGGATAGTTTCTAGTTCTTCATTTGTTCTGATTTGGTAAATGTCAGAGAGAGCGAACTCACGACTGTCGTACGCTTCTTTAAATTCCATAACCTTGTCTTTATCAATCACAATGCCCGCCGGAATATCACTAGACGTTACTTCATAGTGGTAACCTTTCTTGACAATATTAACCAATAGGCCTCCTTTATTAAGCAACGGCTTTAATTGCGGTGCTAATGAGGTTGGTTTTAGTGTTGGGGGGATCGCGAGTATTTCCATGCGCTCTTCGATAAAATTGTAGGCAGGTGTAAGTATGTGATGGTCTAACTTGATTTGAGCTTCACACAGTGTGCAGTTTTCGCCATTGCACTGTATGTATCCTTTTTCTTCTGGGGTATCAATGTAGTGAAAATAGGACTTCTCAAAAACATTCATTACAAATGATAAAGCGGAACCATTGTCATCTAAACGAGAACGGTATAGGGCCTCAGGTTTAGTAAATATAGGCTGGTTGGCTGTGTTACCACCGAAAATGTCATCAAAGGTACCGCTTTGGTTACGACCGTGATTGCTTATTGTTTTTTGTTCAGTTGTCATGCTTTTATTCTCTACGTTGCTTTTAAAGGGGGGGGATGTGTTTGAGTGATTAAGGCGTATCAATCTGCTTTAGCGCATCAATCAGGTGATCCCACGAATCTGATTGGAAAAAATCATTAGTTAATGCACGTTCAGCATCAAAGTAAAATGACTGACCATCAGCAAAATCAACGCAGTCGAAGCATTCGCTGGCCAATGAAAAAGTGGAGGCACAAAAGAATTCGATGGCATGCGGGTGGTAAAAAGGCAGATCTTTGCTCGCGTAGCCTACTGCCTCATAAACTGAATTAGGTATGCTCTGAGAGGTACTTAAGTCATGTGTGCAGGTAAATCTCTTTCTTGCGTGACCTAATTGATGAACGGTATCAATGGTTAACACGTCTCCGTCTCGTTTCACGGTATTAGAGGCAAAATGCAATTTTTCATCGAAATAGAATTCAATGTGTTCATCGCCTTTGCTTTCATATTCTTCTACGCGTTGTACCGTCATGACGGCAATAGGTGTTCCCCCGCCATCACCGTAAGAGAGAACCTCATTTTCCGTAAACAAACGACCATAATGCGTTGGTAATTCTTTACGGTTGTAAGCTAAGCAAGCCGCAATATGGGCTATGCGTTTGCCGTGCAAAAGGTACTCTTGGTTAGAGTTGTCTTCATCCGTAACCATAGTTTCTAGAACATCATTCATATTATTCTCCACTTGAAATTATAACTATTAGGTAAACTTTTCAGGTAAAGATTACGACTTGTAGCTCAGTTATGTCAATAAATAATTGAAAAAAATTCCTTTAGCGTTAAAATTTCAATTGTGAGTTAGAGAGGAAAGTATGAAATCAAAGGTCGAGGAAAAAGTAAGTATCTTTACGCTGATATCAGAAGCGGTAAAAGATCTAAGAATGTATGGCTGCGATTTTGTGTTGGGCATGGGCCTAACGAAAAGAGTTAAAACTAAATCCAAACAAGCGGAATATGCGAAGATACTTGGCGTGAAAAATGCGTTTTACTCTCGTCTGGAAAGTGGTAGTTCAGCATTTAACATCGCGCAACTTCATACCTTGTGTGAAGCCAAGGGGCTTTCATTAGGGGAGCTTTTTGCCTATGTAGACCACATGAAGAAAGATCTAATAGGTGCGGGGTATCAAGTCGTGACGGAAGCATTGCCAATTGAACAAGATGCAATGCGTAAAGACAACTGGCTTGAGGAAAAGGCAACGGCTCTGAATAACAAGTGGACACGTGAACAAAAGAGCTTAAAGCAATATAAAGACCTAACAGATCAACAAATCGCAGCTAAAAGGCAAGAGCATGTGTTACATGCCAGGCTTTTGTTTGCTGACAAGTTTGGTCATGTAGAGGATGTTGAGTTACAGAGGGGACAGTGGGACGAAGCATTCGCTGAAGATAGAGCGAAAGAGTAGACGCGAGCTTGCGTGTAAGTGGACACGAAGCCTAGTTAGATTATTTATTAGGTTTGGTGTCCATTTTAGCGATGATTTTGCTAACACACCTAATGGGATAAGACGTCTTGAACCGTCTTTGAACCTTTGTAAATGTGTTATGAACAACCTAATCCAACTCGGGATTAGGTTGTATTTATTTGATGTAGGGTGCCGGAAGCTATTTATTATTCTCACTATCTATCATTTGTGTTTTAATGCACTTAATTGCTTATTGGCCGAGAGTGAGATGGCACGACGTAAAGATGGAATCATATGGCACTTAATGGACGCTCCATGGTGGCTTAGTGTTTTGCTCGCAGGTGTTATATATCTAGGGCTCTCTAACGGCGAGTAGTGATAATTTTATCTTTTGGGAGTAAAAAACACTAGATAGTGGCTGGTAGGGTAGGATGTTTAAAATGAATGAGAGTTGTGATTTTATTAAGCGATTAGATAAAATTGCTTATAATGTTGAAGATAATAAAGAACGCTTTTTATACACTTATTCTAGGAAAATAGTAGATGAAGAGATAGCCTTACATGAATATTTAGATAGTAAGTCAATGAGGCTAACTAGTTTGTTATCATTGTTAATTACAGTGGCTATAGCATTTTTAAATTGGCTGGTTCAAGAACAAGATCAAAACTTACCAATGTGTTTTTATGCTTTTTATGTAGCTACTGCTGTTTTTCTTATATTGGCTTGGTGGCATTTTTTTAATGCGTTGAAGATGGTTACTAGTAAGAGGTTACCCTTAGATCAGTCGACTATGAAAATGTTCAAAGATAAATCTATTAGTGATGTGTATATATCAATTTCAAAGGCATGTATACACGTGGTTGAAAGTTTATCAGACATTAATTATCGCAAGTCTACGGCATTAGAGAGTGGTTATAACATGATTTTTATATCTGCCATCACTTTCTTAATTTCAGTTGTACTTTTTTTTGGATCATACATTGATGATAGCTTTAAAGGGAAAATAATCATGAATCAAACAAACTCTCATAGTGAAAAGAAAATGGATAAACCAGAACCTGATTACGATGCTCCACCATTGCATACAAGGAATGTAAAAACAGAGGTAGAGAAAGTACCAACCTCAAACGAAAGTCACTCTTCTAGTGACTTTGACTGAACCTAATACTTGAACTACGAACTATGAACAGAGAAAAGGTCGCCAATGGTGACCTTTTCTGATCGAGCGTTACAGGTTATGTTGCCTTCAGAGTCGTTATGGAGTGGAGAGGACCAAAAAAACATAGAAACTATAAATGTGGTACGTTAGTTTAAACAGGGTATTTACGCTCAGGTAATTTAGAATATAGAGGTTATAATAAATGGAAAAAATGAAGTCTGTACTGTACTCAATCGAAATTATTCTTAAAGAAAGTCATGATTTATCCGCATATTCAGCTGTTAGAATCCTGCTGTCAGACCTAACTAAGCTTGTAGATGAAAATAAGGGGCTTTATCCAGGGATCATGGATATAAAAGATAAAATCATGTTCATAGAGGTACGTTTATTGTCTTATTTGGGTATCAATGTAGAAGATGGTTTTCATGACGGACAACAGCAGGCTTTAGTTGACAATGCTCTATATAGTATTCGCACTATTTTAAATAGGGATATTTATAAAGTATAAGGTGCTTATTCAACTTGAGGGTACTAAATAAGGACTAGTTATTAATTTCTAGTCCTATAGAGCAGTTACGGTTTAGTTCTTACAACCGTTTTTATCACATGTGATTTTACTGTGTGAATCGATCCAATGAGATGCTTCTTTCTTAGTGTCAAACCCGCAGCCAGTAGATCCTCCTTTTCTTCCTTTATGAACGATTCCTGTGGGTGTATGTTTAACTGCCATAAATGAACCTCCTTTTTATCACCTGTATTGGTATTGATATCTTATATCTAAATTTAGTTGCAAAATGTGCACCTTGTTGCTTATTTAGGTGTGGCGAGAGGTAAACTCTATCTTTGTGAGCAACTTCATAGAAGTGTTGGAGCTGTACCGTAGTAGAGGTTCCTACCTTAATACCAGTATAGATAGCCTCTATTACTTCTTGTACGTAAATTGATACTGATTACTGAGCTCGGTTTACTAGTTGCTTCTGTTTTGGAATAACTAGGTTCGAGAGTTACATTTACCCATGATGTTTAGTTCCCTTCAAACTATTAAAGATATGATGTAAGTCGCATAAATAATAATGGGGTATGTATACAATTTAGTAATATTATGTCTTTGTTTATTCATGAGTTTTAGATGAAAGGTTTATTAAGTATTTACGTAGCTATCTCGTTTGTAGTGGCTGGTTATTCTATTTTCACCACAAGTGGGCCTGAGGGGTTTGGTAAAAATCATGTGACTGAAGGGCTAATGTGGCCAATGACTATATATGAATATGTGTTTGAGCCTGAGGTTGAGGGGGGATCAATTGATACGCTAATCGATTCAGTGTTTGACATTGTAGAATCGAGAGAGAGTGATTACGAGAAGTACTTAACTGCCGTATCTTTTAATCGAATCATGCTGCTTGAATATGTTGAGTCTCAGCCAAGCCTGACTCAAATTCGTGTGAATGAGCTAGTCAAAAAGTCAGAAAAAAGTAGTTTTGGTGAAGAAATTAGTTTGGGTTCTCAGAGTCAATCGAAGTTGAGTGACCGCTTAGATGGTCTAAATTACGAAGAGTTGGTTACGTTAGGTAAACAGTCTTATCGGAAGGTAATTTCAATAGCCCAAAGTCGCCCTATGTACGTACTTGGCGAAGATTGTGTCGATAACTTAATTAGTGCCTTTAGAAAAGAAAATGGACAGGATGCTTTGATAAGATATGACATGCTTCAAGAGTTTGATGAGATGTGTGGCTTATAACTTGAGGGCGTTCATATGATTAAGCTAATTTTTGTACTTCTATTTATGGTTTTCTGTATCAACTTTCCAATAGCAGCTCTAGCTATCGGGGTCTTAATGCTGTTCATTGGTGCAATTGGTAGCAACTAGGTTTTGTGGTTGCTAATGCTCTCACATTGTAAACCGCCACGCCCGAAGGCAACGGATTTTTGAAGAGGTAGTGTGTTGAAGTGGTTGGGGTGTTGTTTATGGTCTATATATGGTTCATCGATTTCGTCGCCAGCTCTGCGGTAGCATCTCCAACATTTCAATAGCGATTACAATAAGGGCGTCATAGAACAAAGCACCAAATCGGCGCATTACTCCTGCTGGTGGCAGAGTGTTTGTTGATGTCATGTGTTATTACTTCTTCAAAAATTGAGGCGTCAGAATATAGTTTAAGGCTTAGCGTGAAAAGAGACATAACGCACAGCTTATGACTTAGTGGCGAAATTATCGGCAAACACACATGAATTCAAGTTTTTATACTTGCCACATCAGTTCGCATACGTATAATGCCAGACATCGAAAGGGCAACGCCCCAAGATAATGCCGGTATGGTGAAATTGGTATACACGACGGATTCAAAATCCGTTGCCTTCGGGCGTGGCGGTTCAAGTCCGCCTACCGGTACCATATTTAAATGATAAAGCCTCGACTCATGTCGGGGCTTTGTTGTATCTAGGCTAATCAAAAGCTTAGCTTAGCTTAGTTTTCCTTTTCTGTTATCTACACTTTTCTCCCTCAATAGACTCACTTTATCAGCCTTGAATTTTCTTCCATGGTGCATCTATGGTTCATCACATGTCGATTCTGTGCTCAAGGGAATCCTGACAAATCCAACAACTGCTAAAAGCTGCAATCTTGCAAGCCAGTATCTCCAAGGGCTGTAGAGTCTGAGAACCATGGTACGACCATGGTGACTTTACGGTGCTATGAATTTTTTATGTGGCCTTTGGTTGCGAAAAAATCGTTTTTATGGGGTTGTTGTTAAGCCTTTTATCATGGGCGTTGTTGGGTAGTGTGTCACTAGCGCGCTGGGGATATACATTAATAACCAATCACACGAATAAGTGTACAGTTGCATTTGTCGTAATGATATGCATTATATTTAACTGGCTTTAAGTGAATGGAATTGATTTGAATGAAAGCGATATTTGTTGATGCTGAAAATGTAGGTTTAAAGGAGCTTGAGAAGATCAACGCTACGATTGTCGATAAGGTATTTGTATTTTCGAAATCAGATGCTGTTAAGTTGGTTTGCCAAAAATCGTTATACCACTTCTTGGGTGATTACCCTACTGGACCGAATCAAGCCGACTTCTACATTATTGCTTACCTATCGAGAGTGCTACTGGCTCTGGATAAGAAGCAACTAGGTTCAACACATTTTGAGCTATATAGTAACGATGAGAGCTTGATAACAGCTTTTGAATTTCAGTGTGATTTACTTGGATCTAGCTGTCAGAGTATTCGAACGAGGGAGCAGACCGTTGTATCTCTCATTGAATCTAAGCCTAAAAAGTCAAAGAAACTCACACCTGAAGAAAGAGTGCTTAATGCACTGACTTCCCCTCAATCTCTCAACCCTAATTTCCAGAAGAAAGTGGGGTTGTCACAATCGGATTTTAGTAAAGCAATTACTGAACTATCGAAAAACAAACAGATCAAGCGTTCCCCTCAGTCGAAGAAAAAGTGGGTATCTTGTTAGCCATGTATTTTTACATGTAAATGTCTCGACATTCCCTATAGAAACCTACTAACTAATTCCACCACTGCCACCAGAAGCGATTCTAACGCGATGATTCAGTATCGTTATTACTTACCTTCAATGGGTGAATATCACTGTTGTAAGCTCACTGAGAGATTGTCAGGGGTGTTTCTGTGGGGAAGTGGGTGAGATTACTGAGTCGAGCACTGCTGGAAGAATAAATTTATATTGCTGGTGCGATTGCTATGTGTGATATAGGTTTTGATTGAGGTGGTGGTATCGGTGGCTAGTTGATTGCGTGAATGTGGTGAGATGAACTGGGAGCTGGGTTTTGGATAGAGTCTTGATATTAAATATATAATAACCAGTACAACAGCTTGCCGTAGGCCGCTGTTGTACTGGTTATTATTAATACTATGTTAGTGGTTCTGCTGACGAAAATTAGACACTAAGCCCTTAGAAAACCTCTTTTTCTAAAAGAGCTTTTTTCGTGTCAGTTACCCCAAAACCTCGACATCACTAAACATGTAGCCGTGTTCTAGCAGTGATTGCTTAACTGACTCTCTGAGACTGATGTCGATATGATCTAGTAGTTCCTCTGCTGCTAGTTTTGGCTGTATTGTTAAGATTTTTTGGTCGCAGATGCTAGCTTCTTGAAGAAGAATTAGATCATTGTTGTCTAAAGAATATATTAAAGTCTTCCCTTGGTTTTCCCCTTCTGTAGAGAAAGCCAATTTACCACCAATTTGAACTGTATGAATGACTGGTTCGGGTGCTTGTGCAGTCAACATGTCTTTGAGTCCATCGAATAGTTCTAACTCATGTTTATTTCCGTCCAAAGCAACTTTTAGCTGGCCTGATTTCAAAATGCTATCGGCAATAACAGATAGGTCATTCAGGCGAGGATCTAGAACCTCAAGCTCTTTACCTGATGTGAGAGCTTCACAAGCTTTTTGGTGGAATACTTTATCGCTATCTAGCTTGGAACATAGTCCTAGTTCTTTCTCCTTAAAGTTAAAGAGTTCTGAGTAGCGTTCTTGCTGTTCCTCTATAAATTTTTCAAAGGTGCCTTGAAGTTTTTTAGCGGAATCAATTGCGAATTCGATATCGTCAAATTCGATGAAGTCTTCTGGTTTCGTAATAGACTCAGGGTAATACATGTTTTGGTTTTCTAGCCGTAACATACCGTACTTAGGACCAAACTGACTGTCATCGAGAAATTGAGCAACTCTCTCCATAATGCTTGCGAGCTGTTTTAGAGAGTAAGAAAACTGCGAACCTGAGTATTTGAAATCTTGTAGAGCTTTGTCAACTTGCTGAAGAAACTCGTCTTTCATATCTTCAAGGCTTAGTTCGGGTTTTCGATTGTATAGGGTTCTTTGTAAGCTACTCGAAATGGAATGTTCAATAGTACTCTTGAAGAATTCTCGTCCGTTTTTCTCACGCTGCTTTTTATTTTCTATCTGTTCTTCAGTCTCTTGAATTGTCTCTTTAAGCTGTGCGAGTACGGCTTGCATAGTGTTTTGGTAACTTGATGGTAATACGCCAAATGGTTTTACATATGGTGACTTTTGGTTAATCAAGTGTTCTTCCCTCTTAGAGAAATAGAGGTCGGAATCCACTTCCTTACATACATACAAGTGATACTGAGTCGCGATAACCTCATTTAATGACTCTAATGAATCAGCACTATCGAACTTCTCACGTAATTCGAAAGGAAGTGACTTGAGCTCTCCTATAAAGGCTTTCATTTGCTTTACCAGAAATAGGTCTAGGTCTTCTTTAGATAAAGCTAAACGCACGCATTTTGAAACTTGGAATGTTTCTGCTTTATGGTTCGGTAAGCGGAGGTTTAACAATGCTCTTAGTTTTTGAAGATATTCATTGCTAGCTTTCTGACCGTCTTTCCATCCGTTGATTCTGGACTGTTTTACGCCACATCTGCGAGCGATTTCTGATGGGGCTATATTTAACGATTCAAGTTGCTCGACAATGCTTTTTGCGCAGTCCTTATCAAGCTTTTGATTGTGGGTTATTGATTCTGACATAGACACCTCTGTTTGGATTAAGTTTGAAATGACTATAAGTGCATGTGATTATCAATGGAAAGGAAAACTTACGGAAAGCCGTCTTTTTAATTTACTGAAATTTAAGGGGTAATTTTTATTTTCAAGAAATTAACAAAGAAATTTTGGGTGTTTTAAAGGTGTTTTGGAATGAGAGATACCTTGCTATTCGTTATTTTTGGGAGATTTTTCACATGAGAGGAGAGTTTTTGGATTTAAATGTCTTTGTGCGTAAATTTTACATAAATAAGTCTCTCTGTTTTCTTTATATGTTTTGGTTCTAGTTTGTTTTTACGGAAGTTTTGAGTAACTTTGTGGTATCTCTAACCGTATCGCGTCGCCGTAACAAACAACTATTCAAACAGATATTAACTAATTGAATATCTAGTTAATGGAGGTTTGAATGAGCAAATCACAACGACTCACCACCACTTTCCTCAACAATCTCAAGCCCAATCCTGCCAACGCTAAATCCACCGATTACGAAGTTAATCTATCTGCTATGAAAGACTCTGGTCTGCCTGTAGGTGTTCGCTGCTTGGTAGGTAAGCGTCAGGGTTCTGTGCGCTATCTTCTTCGATACACTAGTCCAGTAACAGGTCGTAAAGCCTCCATCGGTCTAGGGCGACTCAATGACACTGACCTAATCACCTTACGCAAGAAAGCTAAAGAGTATCGTCAGCAGATACTTGAGGGTGTTGATCCGAAAATCGAGCGTGATACTGAAAAGACTGATTCTTCTATGACCCTTGAACGGTTCTTTAATGAAGTCTATTTACCACTAGCTAAGCAAAAGCGAAGCTGGAAAGATGATCAAGCGAGGTTCCGCCATGCTAAGTCGATATTTCATGTTCCCATTAATGAATTATCGGCGGCACATATCGTTAAGATCCAAATGGAAATGCAGGGAGCTATAAGTAAGACTACAGGGAAACCTTATGCTGTAGCTACGATTAATCGTGTATTAGCGCTGTTGAAAACGGTGAACCGTCAAGCTTACAAGTTGATGGACGCGCCGTTGGTAGCTGATAAGGTCAGCTTGTTGAAAGAAGACAACGTCCGCACGGGTTACTTTACCGAAGCACAGTTAAAAGAGTTCATAGGTCATGCTCTCAATCATGAAGATAAAAGTATTGGGGCATATCTAATTATTCTGTTTTTGACTGGATTACGCGATAGTGAATTACGATTGAGATTAAAATCCGATGTGAATTGGGAGGAGAAAACACTCACTATTCCACAAACGAAAAATGGTAGTAGCCATGTTATTTACTTGAGTGATTACATGCTTGATATTTTGAGGTCGGTGCATCATGTGGCGAATAACCCATATCTCTTTCCTGGACGTAAAAGGGGTAAACCCGTAGGGCAACCTAGGCATGCTTTCAAGGCTATCAAAGCCAAGATGGGACTGCCCGACATACCCGGAGATAAAGCGAATCTAACCCTACATTCAGCTCGGCATACGGTTGGGAGCTTATTAGCTAGTCAAGGAGTCTCGTTACACGACATAGCCAAGCAGTTGAATCACGCTGACCTTTCATCCACAAGGCGCTACTCGAAATTGACTGTTGGACGTAGGAGGGAGATAGGCTCTCGCTTATCGGATATGGTGACTGCGAAACCAGAGATACGTTGGGAATGAATAAGTTAGGTTTAACCAATTGATTTAGAAATGACATTAGAAAAGCCCCTGTTTAGTGATGAGCTAAACAGGGGCTTTTTCATTATTAGGAGAAAATAATTATGAAAAATGTAAACAAGTTTGAAGACATTCAATCACTACCAATGCCTGATGCAGTGAAAGCAAAGCTGCTAGAACACTTGATAGAGCCATTCGGTGATGAAGAAAGCACGAAAGCGTTCTGGGATGAGGTTGGCACTACTTTGTATTTGATTGAAGCTGATGATACCGATGAAACCTTGAGTAAAGAATCGGAAGGTGATCAAAGCTTTCTACGTTTTGTTACTAACTACCCTGAATGGGTTTTATTACTAAACGACGATGACTCTCCTTGGCTACTTGCTGTTGCCATTGTCACTACGGCAGGTAGTGGGGTGTATTGCTGCGCTCCAATGAACAGTCCAACGTTCCCAGTCGTCAAGCTTGCTGATCAAGCTGAATCTTAATCTCGAATTTAATCTTAATAGTCACTAATAGTATGGAGGTGTCCCATGGCACGTAAAACCAATCAAAAGGAAAAAGTCGTTCAACCTGAAGTATTAGAGGGCAATGAACAAGTCACGGTTACTGACGATAATCCAGTAGACCATTTCACCAATGTCGCGCTCGATGGTAAAGCGAATAAGCTATCACCGAAAACTCAGAATCATGTGTTCTATGAGCTTTCGGTACATGATGATCTAAATACTCTATTCCTTAGGCTTTCGGGCAATGAAGGTGGCGGTCTTCATAGTAAAGAATGGATAGCCTTTGAAGATATTGTCGCGGTGCTAAATGAGCAAGACGACAAGCCGTTTAAAAGCACTGTACTTAAATCTGTGTTCAAAGGTGGGTCTGCTAATAATGCTGGATTTATGGCGGCGGCACTGCGTGGGTTATTACTTATCCTGCCGTCAGAGAAATCGGTGTTTCTCCACGTTCTTGCGCCTGACTACGAGCAACGTCGTGATGAACTCATGTCATTAGTGGACGGTGAAACCGAAGCTAAATAACCTCGAAACTCACATCAATCCTTATCCACTAAGCCAACTCTGACTTTTCATACCGAGCATTTAACAAGAGTGCTTCCTTAGCAAACTAAACGAGATTTTATTATGAACTTAACTTTTGACGTTGAGCGCTTACTGCTGCCAGTAAGTGTCGATCTTCAAGATACTTTAAACCGAGTGATCAGCGAATCAGGCAAATTGACACCCATGATCCAATCGGTCGTGATTAGCCTCCGAGATTCGAGCTATAACTCTGAGAACGGTGGATACCACCCTATTGAAATTTCTACCAGTAGGCTTAGTGACCAATGGATTTTCGATTACATCACTGACTTTAGTTACTGTGGATTGATGCCTGAGCTTGAGAAAGAAATCGACTTTGATTTTGGTCATGGTGTGGCTTACATCCGTTACATGGGTGAAGTTCCCATTACTGAATCCAGTGTCGCTGAGTTCTATTCGATGTGGGAAACCAACTTTCTAGGCTACATCGGAATGGACTGCTTTGATGAGATAAAAGTCACGGTGGATTAGTCCATCACTAACGAATCAAGTTGAAAGCACCATGTATGCACCATAAAATCCGCCTCTCACTTCCTAGTGAAACCAAGGCTTCCTATTGCTCCATGTAACTCATGGTGTGATGGGAAGCCTTTTTCATTGGATCAAGTTTCTACAACGGATTACTTAAACGTTGCCGTTGGGATTCAGAGAGGATTAAGTTGCAGGACTGCAATGGACGGTGGAAACACCAAAGAAGGGAGACTCGATTTTAACGAGTTTGGTTAACTTAAACTGGTGTTTTGTCATTAAAGACTCCCATTGCTATCTGAAAGCAATGGGAGTGAGTGTTTAGGTTTAGCCTGCTAGTTCAATCAGGGCTTGTTGAGCTTGTTGCTCTTTACTGTCAAGGCTTGATGGAAGAGCGTAACTCTTAATGTTTGGTAGTGAGTTCAAGTACTTGAAAAAACCTTGAGTTGTCATAGGTTGTACAGGTTCGAAGTAAGCTTCTTCATCATCACCAAATGAAAACTCTGAGCAGTACATTACAAGATCTTCTTTCTCATAAATCAGGGCGATAGAGCGAGAGTCTTCAAAATCACTATACGCTTTGAACTCTAAGTGTAGAACTTCCTGACCCTCAACATTCGATAGGAACTCAGCTCCAGCTTCAATCGTATAGTGGTCAGCGTCGACTGACATTGTACACATTCCCATAATTGCCTCATGAGCATGTGCTGCTGCGTTGCATTTAGCTAGCTTTTCACTAGTACAACCATTTAATAGCCAATCTTCTTTGTTGAATTGCGTCATTATAGTCATTTCCTAACTTATTAATTTAATAAGCTATTGTAATGGGTTCTAATCTACTGATTTTCAAGGGTTATAATTTGTTTTGTAGATATTTATTACTGCATGGCAATGTTCTTTTGAGTCTTATTGTCAGATAGTTTCCTATTGCTATGTGGAAGCAATAGGAACCGTTAAGGTCGTTTTCTCTAGGATGCGTATAGGGAGTTGATTAGAAATGTAATTTACCCTGAAATTCTTCATGGGCATCTGTTCCTAATTAGGCACCAAGAGTGCACCTAATCGGTTGTTAAAAAATCTGAGTTAAAGTTGAGTTTTAGTTAAAGCCTATCCAGTGAGGCATACAACTCACGCATTAACTCAAGTTTCAAAGTGGTAGGTGAAAGAACCTCTATGCGTGGCATCCATTGTTTTAAAATCGGCATGATATCGCCCAACTTTGAGACTCGACTGGTCACTAACAAGCTACCATCAGGAAGCTCTTTCAATACCTTTTGGTTAGGGAGAATAACACCATCAATAAAATGTGAAGCTACCTCGACATCAACCTGTAATAACACATCTGCATTTTCAGCTGTTAACCACTCCATTCCTACTCTACGGATGTTCTCTAGTACCTTTGGTTCTGGATAGTATTTATCTTCGGTGGTGTGAATCTGGGAAACCTTGGCTAACCTGTACGAATATAGCTGATCTGACACTACTCCACTGAGGTACCAGATACCTCTGTCATTCACCAATCGGTATGGATGTACCTTAGTTATCAGGCGACCTTGGTAGGTAAGGTCAATGATAGCTCTAGAGGTAATTGCACTGTTTATCTGAGTAAACACACCATCAAACTTGTGAGTATCTTCGTTACGTGGATTCTTAAATAGGATGGTTGAAGCTGAGGTACTGATATTGAGCTTTGGTGGAAGCAGACTTGATAACCCTGATTCATCAAGAACACGCTGGGTGGTTGTTATGCTTGAGCTAAGCTTACTTTCTAACTGGTATCCATGTTCTGTTTTCATGATAGGAGTATTAATCAATCGCTGGTTGAAATCCCGGCGCAAGGTCTTTTCACTCACACCGTATTCTTCCATTAGCCAACTTATAGATAGCACTTCACCTCGGTATAACCGAGTCAGGATATCTCCAAGTCTTAGGGCTAGTTTTTCGCTCTTATCATTCATCTCAATATCGTAACGAACCAATTGGACGGGTTGTGTCCGTTAGATTTTTAAATCTTTCAATTCGTTACGCACTAAGAACTGGCATAGCTTTCATCAACCTAGGTGGAGCAACGGCTATACAAAATATTCAATCAATTTCATCTTGCTGGACACAACCTGTCCCTAACCCTCTTTAAACTAATCATCAATCACGTTAACGCCGTCTTTATCGGTGGCGTCATTACGTATTTAAGGAAAACAAAAATGAAAAAATCAATCATCCTGCTAGGTCTAACTTCACTATGCGCATCTTCAGTATTTGCAGGTGGCACGTTCGGCGGTAATCCGGGCGATATATCTAAAATGAAAGAACTACTAGAGCCTCAATGGAATGGTAAAGCAGGTATTCAGAACACGGCGTCTTACGGTGTCATCGTGCAATGGAAAGCCGATGTCTGCGGAACAATGAATGGTCATGTTACTGATGTGACTCAATGCGGCCTAGATACCCCGAAAGGTAAAGCACAATAAGGTTTGTTGCGGAGCTTGGCTCACGATATCTCAGTTTCGAAATTGGAACTCTCTAGGCTGAGATATCAATGAGCTCCGCAACACTCAATCAACCAACAACAAGGAGCCTTAACATGGCGATTAAATCAATTACAACACTCGTTACAACCTGTCCTGCATGTGGTGAACGTGCTTATGATGATGGTAGCTGTCAGGTGTGCGGTCACTCTCACTAAAACTGCATTAACTAAAATTCTAAAGGGTCATGTTCTTCATCGAGCATGGCCTTTTTTCATATCTATAGGAAAGGAGAATCATGATGAAAGCATATGATCGAATCATGCATCAACAACGATGGTTTAAGCCTAGCGTTTCAACTGGATTGAAGGGAGCACATTATGGGACGGCTCTAGGTGCTAGGTTTGGGCCTCAAGGTGTTGTCCTTGGTGGTGCAATCGGGTTTGTTAGTGGAGCTTTAATCGGCGGTGTTCTGGATGAGCTAGACGTTCTCTAATGAAAAAAGTAGAGGTGGTTTTTCCTCTACTTTTTTCTTTATCGTAATTTGTGTTTCTGGCTTTCCCTTAGTGTTGTAAGGGATTCGGGTTAGTGTGTCATTAGCTCGTTGGGGATATACATCAAGCACCAATCACACACCAGAACTTATCAACCAAAGTCCCACTCAATATCATCATCACAGATAAAGTAAAACTCTTCGTTCTCTTTCGAGTACCCTAGACCAAGCGCTTTCTTCGAGGCTAGGGAGCCTAGGTAATATGCAAAATGTGGACAAGATACTTTCAGTTTATCCAAGGCGTTCTCTAGGTTTTTGCGTAGACTATCTATTTCCTTGGTTTCCTCAGCCTCGTCTACTTTAAGCATTTGCTTGAGAGACTCATGGTTAGCTTCGAACCAATTAATGTCTTGGTTTAATATGATTCTTAGATCATTCGTTGTAAGTAAATCATCCTCATTGATCTTGTTGAGTTCACTTAGTGATTTGACTGCAATAGATACGAGCTTTTCTTTTTCACCAGGATCTTCCGTTTCAAAGCATCGACATAATAAGTCGAAGAATTGGTTACGTAGTTTTTCTTCATAGCCATGCTTGGAATTAGGTTTTTTAGTTCTCATGCCTAACTCGTGCTGAATATCTTGTTCGATTTCGTCAGTAGAATAGCCACTACCCATGTTGTAAGAACTCTTGCGGTATTTTTTTAATATTTTATACAGTAGCGACATGCCCTTGGAATTGCGCACTGTGGTTCTTTTATCAGTTCCGAACTGAACCAAGAAGTTTTTGCCTTCTGGTTTAAAGGTTACTTTCTCTGGTATCGGGAATTCCACTCTAACCCTGTCCATTAACCAACTAGCAAAGCTATCGCTCACCTCTATATCTACATACCAATATTCACTGACACTTAGTAAATCCCAATCTGGTTTGAATGGTGCTTTGTCGAAGTAGCTGATCATAGCCATGTGTCTTTGTAGACCTTCTTCAACGGCAGAGATCTCGTAATTCGGTATAGGGTTGTTGTGCCAGTATATCGGGGGTAACTCAACCTCCACCATGTGCTGATTATTTTCTGAAGTGATGGTTTCTTGCGTGTGGGTGAAGTGCGCGAACCCCTTAGCTGATATCTGCCCCGACTGAAGAAATTCTATTAGGGTTTGATGTGCTGCGACACTTGCGAGTGCTGACTTGTCGGTATCACTACATAATGTATCGGTAAGTTCTTCCAGTGCTAGCTGTGGCAATTCTTTCCATGGGAGTGATTCGTTTGATTCGTGGTGTATATCACTGACTTCATCACGCAGAGGGTGAAAGAACTGACGGTTGCGATTTGGTGAATAGCGATAAAAATCGTTGTCGTTTTCATCTGCGAACAAATGACCATCGATGAAATTACTCGCATCAATACACACGTTATCTTCACCATCGTAGTATGAATAGAGCGTGTTGTTCTCGTAGTACGTGAAAGGTAAAGCTGTTACCAATTCTTCACGCTTCCAGTGGAAGGCTTTGTCTTTTGCTTCAAGATCCCATTCCCCTCGTTGTTCTTCGACGGGTATTCCTAGTTTTCTTTCGGCTAGCCAAAGACAGGCTGAGTAAGCCTTTTTTAATGATATAGACATTGTTAGCTGTATTTTTTTAATAAGTTTTTGGATTGTCTCATTTTTTCCAGTTCTTTCCAGCCTTGGGTTATATCGATTAACTGATATTTGGATGGATTAAATGAGCAGTACATCTATAGAAATGACCCAGAAGGTACTTAACGCCTTGCCTCGTCCTGCTAAGGGCGAGCAAGGTGTTGAGTATCGATGGGCTAAGAACTCTCGCTTACGTTTATTGGTAACAGCATCGAGCAAACGTTGGATAGTGCGCCTTGGCTGGAAAGGTCAACGCTACTACGAGTCGTTTGGTACTTACCCTGAAATGAAGTTTGCTGACCTTGAGAAGTTGGCTTACCAGTTTATTGCTGATGTTCAGTCTGGTGCTTACCGCAAGGGATCGCGCCTGACTGTTCAGCAGTTCTTTGATGAAGTACTCGTGCCTTTCAGTCAACGTCACCACCGTGATCATAAGACGTTTGTATCTCGCTCTAAGCGTGTCATGTCTGCGATGGGAAATAAGCGTATCACTGATGTGACTCGTCGTGATGTGGAGAAATTTCTTAACTCTTTAACGGGATTGTCGAATTCAACCTTAAATCGCTACCAAGCATTCTTATCTAAGCTGTTCTCTATGGCGGTCGAGCACGACATTATTGATAAGAGCCCTGTAAAGGGTATTAAAAAGCTGGTGGAGAATAACCAGAAAGACCGAGTGTTGTCCTCTAAAGAGATGGAAAGCTTTTGTCGTCATGCTTGCGCTGAACCTAACTTCATTCATGCCTATGCGTTGATGATTGGTCTTCTTACAGGTATGCGTATTGGTAACGTGATGAGTCTTACGCGCTCCATGTTAGCTGATGATTTATCGTCTGCATTGTTACCTATGACTAAGTCGGGTAAATCGCAGAGAATTTACTTCTCTGAGCCAGCCCAGCGCCTAATCCGAAAGTGTCTCAAGGTTTCTTTCAATGATTGGGTATTCCCGTCGCTGAAGAACCAAGGTCAGCATATTGCCTACCCACGCGCTTGTATGGAGCGCATTCAGCAAGCCATGAAAGTGGAAGGTTCGCTAGAAGCGCCTTTCACTATTCACGATCTACGTCGTACTCAAGCGACTCAAATGTTGCATGTAACGAACGACATTCGATTAGTTCAGCAAAGCCTTGGTCATTCTAATGTGAATGTCACCGAGCGTTACGCCTATTACCAAAACACCCATCTAGCGCAAGCTACTCAGCAGACTGTTGAGTCGATGCTACCTAATTTCCAATTCAGCTAAGGAGAACACGATGAAAAATGCATTAACAGTAGAAGAGTTTGCAGAGGCATACAGCCTTAACCCTGCCACAGTGAGAACTAATGTGACTCGAAAGCCTGACAGCTTACCCAAGGTATTACGCATTGGTCGTAGTGTCCGCTTTTTAGTCAGTGAAATTGATAAGTGGGAAAAAACTTTATTGGAAACGGCATAAACCACGAAATTTTCCAGTTCTTTCCAGCTATTACTTTTGCCAGTCGAGATTGGCTTGATTGGTACACAAACTTAAATAAAACATAAATCGATGGAGATTTTATTATGACGACTTCAACTCAACCACTATTCATCCGTAACGGTAACTCTGTAGTAAATGCGAGTACTGCAACGAGTTTGACTCATAACGGTGACTTTACTTTGTTACTGGATGATAAATGTCAGAAGGTAGCTTTCGATCAAAGCGAGAAAGCGCCTGAATTGTTTGAACGTGTGAAGAAAGCAATTAAACCGCATGACAAGTATGGATTGGTGCTAGATAACGGTGGCTTTATTGATGCACGTGTTATCTCAAATGTGTTCGTATCTCCGAAGACTGGTAATTTAGTTATGGTTGGTCTTAATGAGCGTCCTCTATGTGTTCTTGATGCTAAGACTTTCTCTGATCTAGATGGATTGATCGAAGTGATCTTGGATGCTCTGGTTAGTGTCGGTGAGGGTGAGAAGTTCCCTGCTATTGAATGGTCTGCTTACAAGGCTTAGTAATCTGATTTCGATTTAACACTATGGCTCTTCGGAGCCATTTTTTGATCTAAGAGGAGGATAAAATGGAAGAATCAATGAATTACTGGGTTGAAGATGTAGACATTAAGATTGAAGAATCATTTGATGGTATCGAGGTCGATGAAAACTTGGTTGAAGCGTGGGGTAGTGCGAGTAACGATGAGCATGTAGATGAAACACTTGGTAGTATTTCGGTAGAGACTATACCGCCTGTTGAAAACGTTCTTGAGTATGATAATTCGAAGAAGAGTAAGCGCTATAAGGCACGTACTAAGTTCTTCGACCGTCCGATTATCTCATTCGATACTGAGTATGTGTTGTCGAAGTGTGGTAAGTACAACCGAGTTCTAAGCTATCAATTTGTCACTTTACATAATGGCAAAGTGTCTAAGTTGGTGTTGTATCCAGACTCAACTAAAAAGTCTGGTCGTTTATCGATGGACTACTGCTTTGCTCGTGTCATTGAAAAGGCCATTGAAGATGATGTACTTGAGCGTTGGCCTACCGATATCATCGTCACAGCTCACTTCATGAAAGCTGACCTATTTAACTTCAATCAGGCTTTTGAGTAAGTCAAAACTCATATTAAGGGTATCCGTAAAACCGTGGCTAGTCTGGGGGATGCGTATGAATTGGATTTGAGTAAGGTCATGACTCGTCGTATAGATAAAGAGCCAGTTCAGATTAAAGATAAGAACCGCAATTATCACACCTTACATATGTCATTTTTTGACACCATGTTACTTGCTCCTGCTAGCGCTCAGTCTTTATCGGCTGTCGGAAATATCGTAGGCGTCCCTAAATTGGAAATACCAGAACCATACAGCATTGAACGTATGGATGAATATCTTGCCGGTAATAAGACTGGATTTGAAGAGTATGGTTTAACTGATAGTCTCATATCTGCTCTTCATTTCAAGATGACGGCTGACCTATGTAAAGAGCTAGGTTTGAAGTCGGTGCCTTATACGATTGGTGGTATGGCGGTAAAAACATTCATTAACTCGCTTGATGACCCTAAAAGTTATCGCAAGCTATTTGGTTTTGAAGAAAAGAAGCTTGAAATATGGTCGAAAGAAACTGGCAAGGTTCGTACAGTCACTATTGAAGAGCCTACTCAAGCTCGTAAGACTATGGAGTGGTTCGCATCAGAGTGTTATAGCGGTGGAAGAAACGAAAGTTTTTGGGGAGCTGCGACGCCTATAGATACTTGGAATGATCTGGATGTGCCTTCTTGCTATGGAGCTATTACGAATGGTTTGCGCGAAATTTCGTATGAAGATATGTATATGAGTAACAAGGTGGAAGATTTTTTTGGTGACAAGATGGCACTTGCTTGGGTTGAATTTGAGTATCCATCTTCTGCTCGCCATCCGTCACTTGTTGTTCGCGATAAGGATTCGCTGATTTTCCCACTCAGTGGTGAGACTCACTGCACGGGACATGAATTAGAAGTCGCCTATAACCAAGGCGCAAAAATTAAGATCAAGCAGGGTTTCATATTTCCATGGAAAAACGATGTGCGGATCTTTGAGAAGTACATGAAGTGGGGGCGTGAAAAGCGAAAGAGCTATGATAAAGGCTCGTTTCAGGAAAAATTTGTTAAAGAAATGTTAAATTCAACGTACGGTAAATTTAGCCAAAACGTAAAACCAAAGCAAACATTTTCAGTGGAGGATGGATACAGTAAGCCTCAACCTCCATCCAAATTGACCAATCCATTTTATGCATCGTATACATGTGGTCTGGCTCGCGCACTGTTAGGTGAAATGTTAGCTGGTGTTCCATCCAACAAAACCGTTGTATCTGTTACTACGGATGGGTTTTTGACTAACGCTGATATTGACGAAATAGATTTAACTGGACCAATTTGCCAACGCTTCCGTGAGCTGTTTCATCGTATGGAGCCTAATGGTGGTGAGATTCTAGAAGTTAAGCACAAGGCTAAGCAACTTATCTGTGCGAAGACGCGCGCTCAATATACGGTAACTCCAATGGACGGTTGGGAGCCTGTACTTGCGAAAGGTGGGGTTCAGGTGCCTAAACAAGTTACGGATCAAAATCAGTACATGGTGGATCTATACAAAAAACGAACACCTGAACATAAGACGGATTCATCTCATTTAACATCGCTACGTAATATGTGTACAGAACGCAAAGATATGCTGATGGAACGAAAGCAATCACGCTTGAACCTTGAGTTTGATATGAAGCGTGAGCCTATCAATCCACGAGTTATCGAAGTTGATGGTGTTCCATTAGTTAGCTTTGAAACTAAACCGTTTAAGAATGCTTTTGAGATGCGTTATACACGTATCCGCTTCGATGCTTGGCGTAAGAGTGGTCGCTGTTTGAAGACCATTGATGACTGGTACGACTGGCAGGAACGTTTAAGTATGTATAAAGCTAACGACAAGGGCGAAGTTCGTTTAAAGAAAGATGAAAAGTCTGATGAATTAATGGCTCGTTTGTTTGTGCGCTTTTACGGTCATGAAGTATCAGGCATCACTAAGAAAGATATTACCGCTAAAGCTCTATCTGAATGGTTTGTAGAGTTAGGTTATGACATTAAGCCTAGCTTGGTGCGTGGTGCTGGTCGAACAAAGCTTGTGGAAGGTACTGTTCCCCTCACTCCATCAACGTTGAAGTTAGCGACACTGCTGGTGGGTAAATTTCCTCAATTTGACCCTGCGCCTTTGTTTAATGCCTCCCGTGAAGAAGTTATGCGTCAATTAGAAAATATTTCGTAAATGATGAAGTGCCATGAGCCCTTGTATAGCAAGGGTTCATGGCCTGTGTGTATCTAGTTCGTTGGGGATATACATCAATAACCAATCACACAACCTCATTTCTTTCCAAATCTTTCCAGCTTAATCCTATGCCACAACGTCGTGGCTAATTTACTAATGGAAATTTGAGGGTATTAAAATGGCTGTATCGCACCGTAATTATTATTTAGCTATCACTAATGGAAGCATTGTTCCTGTTAAAACTATCGATGAGGCTAAATTGTTAGCTCATGGAAAGCCGGGAGGTTTAACAAAAGGATTTGATTCTTATGATGATGCTGTTGCTGCTATACCTGCAATTCGCGCTGAAATTAAGCGTCGTTTATCGAAAAAGAAGGTGAAACGTAATCGTCGTGATAAATATCAACAGAAAGAGAACTTTAGCCACTTAAAGTCATTTTTACCTGAATATCAAACTGCGAAAAATAAGCTAGTACTGACTTGCTACTTCGGTGGTAAGAATGCCGATTCAACCATTACAGGCTCTGATGGAAAGAGTGAGATTGTTGCTCTGAGTTCTGGTGCTACTGCCAAGCTGAAATATCTAGAGCTGGCTCAGGCAGCGATTCAGTATGCTGAGAACGCAATAAATGATGGTGTGAATAGTGTCGAAGTTTGGGGTATTGATGGTTCGGTGCTTGTCACTCTGAATGAATGGGCTCCGAGATACCGTGAACGTGGCTGGGTTAATTCGTACCATAAGCCCATTGCACATCGAGAAGTTATCGAACCGATGTTGGCTCTGTATGAAAAGCTAGGCGATAAGGTGAAACTGAACACGGGCGAGCAACCAATAGATAACGATGCACCATTCTAACTAAACATAAAGTTAGCCCTACAGGGGCTGAGAGGCTTGTCCTCTCAGATCCTGTGGGGTTTTTTACTATCTGAATTACTGGAATAATACCGATGAAAAATACTAAAACATTGACCGTTGAGGGCGTTGAGTTTACTTCTCGCACAGCTGCCGCTCGTCACTATGGCTTGAACCCAAAATTGGTTAATGAGCGTGTTACAAAGTTCGGCTGGACACTAGAGCAAGCCCTTGAACTTGAGGCTCGCCCTACGACACCGTACCGTAAGAAAGTTGTTATAGACGACACCGAGTACCCAAGTATGCGTCAGGCTGCTAAAGGGCTTGGTGTGGCGCTGAAATTACTATAGTTATGGGCTAATCAGCTTAGCTTCTCATGTGAACGATTATTTGTACTTTTTTGTTCATTATCGAGTGCTTTTTTTTGAATTGTTTTTACACTTTCCCAGCTCCCCCCCGAAGTGATAGCTTTGACTCTCTCTGAGTATTTTTTTTCAGAGCGCTGAAAGACGCGTTCCATAGAGATACGCTCTTCTAATTCAAGATGTTCTAACATACAGAGATATACCCATAAAACATCACCGAGTTCATCCTCAAGGTGGCACTGCCTTCCCGCTTCTATTTCATCTTCAACTTCTTTTAGTTCAGCATACATGGCCTCTAAGTAGGTACTGCTACCTTTAGACCAAGTTCCTTTTATATCTCTAGCGACTTTCTCAGAAACGATTTTTTGTAATTTTTCAAGGTTGTTCATTTAGTAACTCCATGAAAGTGTTGAAGTAACCCTTTAAGTAAAGAACGATAGCGTTAGTGATGCATAATATTTTTACTGGGCGTATAGTTGTGCTCACTATATGAAATCTGAGAGATACTATGACAATTCCTTTTATTTTACGAGAAGCGACTGATGATGAACTTTCAAAGCTTCGACTGTTTATGAGTACATTTACTGATGGCTCTGGTTATGAGAAAAATACAGATGGCACTACAAGACCGGGTTGGCGAGATTTTGAAAGGATAATTGCTGAGCTTCTAGGTGCGGAAGCTCCTGAAGGTAAGGGGATTTTCGATATTATCATAAGCTCAGAGGGTACTAGCACTAAGTATGGCGTTTCCGTGAAATCGAAAGGTTTCTCTAAGAATAAGTTTAGAAACCTTCTCACTGACGGTCGGGTGTATATGGAGCTTTGCAACTCTCCAGCTAAATTATGGGGGCCGTTAAAGGAGCAAGGGATAAATGAGCAACATTTTACCGCGCAAGAGTATGCTGAACAGATTGGCGATTCTGTATTAAATACAGTCCATAGCTGGTATGAAAACTCGGGTATTCCTAGTCTTAATTTAGAACGCTCTATACATATGACTGTTTCATATGGTCCTAATGAAGAAGGGGTTGTCCAATATCAGGTTCATACTTTCCCACTTGAATTCCCAGAAGGGATTATTTGGCGTTACAAAAGTGCTAAGTGTTTGAGTGGTTACGATCCATTGTTCCCTGAAGAGGTTTTGTTCGACTGGTATGGTTTATCTGGGGGGCAGTTGAAATATTACCCAAAAGCAAATCAAGCACGTTATAATAGTGATCAATTTGCTCTTGAGCAGGCAACAGTATTGTCTATCGCCCAGAAGGCAGATATTTACTGGGGAGAACAGTAGTACTATTTAGAGAAGTGGGTCAGAGTTTTCTGAATGTCTTCATTATTTAGTAACTCTTCATGTGTGATTAGCCCTTTCTCTGATATCAAATGAGAGAAAATCACATTTGCCAACTTAGGTGGTACAGCATTACCTATTTGCTGAAATTTCGATTCAACTTTTCCTTCTGGCTCGAAGTCATGGGGAAAAGTTTGGATACGAGCACACTCTCTCCAAGATAGTCGTCGAGGTGTTTGTAGTATGGGCCTTTCAGGGTTAGCCTCTAAATGTTCATATTCATCTGAAAAATCCCATCTTTGCTTATAACCATCTTCTAAATTCGACCATGTGAGGGTCATTTTGGGGCTCGCTGGGTGTATCGTAATATGCCTCCAGTTAGCAACAACTGTAAACGCAGGTTCATCCCAGTTCTTTTTGCGGTTGCGAGACATATAGTACCATGACATGTGTCCTTCTGGGTCATGAGGTCTTTCATAGAACTCACCTTCCGGCCATAGGGGGAGGTCTTTGATTACTTCTCCATGAGAGGTATAAGGAAGTAAGTCAGGATTTTTTTTCGTAGCCTTTCCGTGAGTTTCTTTTGGAAAAATGAATACACGATTGAGATCGTTTCTGACACCTACGATCAATAAACGCTTCCTCATTTGAGGTACACCGTAGTCTCTTGCATTCAACAATTTTGCTGTAACACGGTAACCTTGGTTTTCAAACTCTTCAAATTGCTCTTTAAAAAAGGCCCCACCTTTTAGACCTGTAAGACCCGAGACATTTTCTGCAACAAAGAACTTAGGTTTTACCGCTTCTAGACATCTTACATATTGTAGGTAGAGTTTTGTTCTAGGGTCTTTTTCAGGGTCTCTGTTACCACCGAGAGAGAATGATTGGCAAGGGTAGCCTCCAATAAGCATATCCGCTTCAGGAAACTCTGTAACGTCTGCAATATCCCCTTCGTGTACATTTGTTTCAGGGAAGTATTTTCGAAGAGATTCGCAAGCATCATGATCAATGTCACTTGAAAAAATAATGTTAGCACCAGCTTGTTCGGCACCTAAATCCATGCCGCCACAACCTGAAAATAATGAGATAGTCTTCATAAGCTCTTGAGTAATTTTGTTTGGAAGAAATTTACCTCAAACGGGACAAAAAAGCTAAGTAAAGTGTCATTCTTATGTGTTTATATACAGTAATTGCGATTAATGTTGGCTTTGATATGTGAATAGTAAAAGGAGTTCTTGGGACATCTCATGTTAAAGTTGAAAGTGAAGAACTGTATAGGTATTGGTCGTTCAACTAAAATCGTAGTAAAATTGGCATTTTAAAAAATGTGTTGTCTGTGCCCCAAACATGTAATCTAAATCCAATACAATCCCATTTCATGGTCTTTGATATCCAATAATATCCTAGTAAATACAGCTAGTTAAAAGACTTTTGAAGGGATTCAAAATCCGTTGCCTTCGGGCGTGGCGGTTCAAGTCCGCCTACCGGTACCAAACTTAGAAAGGTCGCTTTTATAGCGACCTTTCGTCGTTTTGGGCGTTTGTGAATTCCTAATCCAGCGTGTCGGCTTGGATGCAAGCCCAGTCAGTCGCCAATCGGTACCATATTTTAGTGACAAAGCCTCGACTCAAGTCGGGGCTTTGTTGTATCTGGAGAATAGAAAAGCTTACCTTTGTATTAACGATAGAAACGCTTCTTCAATCAGTTAGATCTTATTGTTTCATTCCTAGATCTCACTGTTTCCCTTTGTAATTCGATGCCTTAATAAATTAATCATCTTAAATCATGATGTTACCTATCATTCTCTCTTCTATTGTCTATGTTTAAAGGAATAATAAAGGAGAGAGATATGCTGACAGTAACCCCTTACTTGTTTTTTGATGGCCGTTGTAACGAAGCGTTGGATTTTTACCATAAATGTTTTGGCGGTGTAGTTTTATCGAAACAACTTTTTAGTGATGCGCCACAAGTAATAGAGGGAGCTCAACCTGATTGGATTATGCATGCTGAATTTGAAGCGTTTGGTATGAAGTTGATGATGTCTGATGGTGTTAAAGCGAAAGAGCTCGAAGGTAACAATCTCGCTCTCTCCCTCGTTACTGAAGATACTGCGACTCAAGAGCAAATCTTTGAAAAGCTGAAGCAAGGTGGGCGAATAATGACACCTTTAGCTGATACGTTTTGGGGAGCTCGGTTTGGCAAAGTGGAAGACAAGTTTGGCATACGTTGGATGGTGCACTGCGATTCTTTAAGTTGAACCTGTGAAATTGGCTAGTGAAATTGCTGCTCGGTTTTATTAGAATTACAAATAGAGATTATTGATTAATATTATATATAAAAATGGGCAGCATAAAAATTACCGTAGATCGCATTCAGCCCGGTCTACATGTACGACTCCCAGTAAAATGGAATGAACACCCATTTCTACTCAACAGCTTTAAAATCAAAGATGATGCTCAAGTAAAGGTAATTCGACATCTTGGGATTAAGCACGTCTATATAAACCCTAACCAAAGTGATACACCACCTTTACCCGCTAACCATGTAAGTGAACAAGACTTTGATACTGATTTACAGGTAAGTCTTGAAGCGGAAAGAATGTGGAAAGATAAGCATGAGAGTATCGAAACTTTAAGCTCTTATCGTCGTAGGGTGAGTCATTGCGAGAAAGAGTTCGAACGGTCGCTTGCCCGTATGCGTTCTGTGATGACCAAAATCCGTAATCGTCCATTAGATGCGGTAGGGGAGGTTAAGGCACTTGTTGATGATATTGTCGAAACGCTAGTGAGTGACGATAACGCAACCTTGCATCTCATGAATGCAAAAGCTGACTTTGAAGATATCTATTTTCATACATTAAATGTCTCGGTTGTTGCGCTAATGATAGGTAAAGCCAAAGGCTACAATACGCAACAGTTGAAAGATCTTTCATTTGCCGCGTTGTTTCACGATATTGGCAAAATCAAAATACCAGTCGCGATATTAAGAAAGCAGAGTGCATTGACGGCACCAGAAGAGAACTACCTAAAACTTCACACCAAATATGGTGCAGATATTGTCTCAGGAATTGATGACTTTCCTGAAAGTGCTAAAAAGGTGATTACTCAACATCACGAAATGAATGATGGTTCTGGTTATCCAGAGGGCTTAAAAGAGCAAGACATTGATGAGCTTGCCAAGATAGTTGCAGTAGCTAATGCATTCGATAACCTTTGCCATGGGAAAACGCAATCCCAACAAAAGATCCCTTACCTAGCGCTCTCTCATTTATATAAGAACTGCAAACACCTATATAGTCAGGACAACTTGAGCCTGTTAGTTAAGTTTATGGGAGTGTACCCCCCGGGTACTGTTGTGCAGCTTTCAAATGAATCAATTGGAATAGTGATTTCAGTTAATGCCAAACACATGCTTTATCCGAATGTACTGATCTATGATCCTAGCGTGCCAAGAACCCAAGCCCCGATCATTGACCTCTTCACTAAAGAGATAAAAATTGTCAATGCAGTTAATCCAAGTAAGTTACCGGAACAAGTTAGAGAGTATCTAAACCCTAGGGCTCGTTTATCTTACTTTTTTGATACTGGTGAGTAGTTATCCACAGGGTGTTGTGGGTAATTTGTTCGAAACTTGGGTTGAAAGTGGTATAAATAAGCACTTGGTTGAAATGTCTTCGCTTAACCTCTTTTTTCAATAAAAAACGTATTTAATGCTTGCCAATAAGAGCGGCATCTCTATAATGCCGCCTCACTGACACGGCAGACGCCGCAAGGCTTCAGCGCAGAATGTTGGTAAGGCAACTAGCTTAAAGCGTTCAATCGCTCCTACTTTTTAAAAGTAGAAATTAATTCCCAATAAGTGTTTGACACTGAGAATTAAAACGCTAGAATGGCCGTCCACTTAGAGAGGCTCCTTACTTAAAAGGAAAGCTCAATAAGTGAAGCTCTTT
>NZ_MCUN01000009.1 GCF_002873455.1 Vibrio splendidus
AAATTCACTATGCCACTACAGATCGCTTACATTTAGGTTGTATGCCTTCCATAAGTCATACTTCTAAGCGTTTGAGTGAAGAAAAGCACTGGACTGAAGCATTAGAACACTTTCTAGAGTTCAAAGGGGTTCAACGGGTCAGTGCATTGACTGTCCATCAGTTGAAACAGCGCATTACCTTCTTCTTTGAGAGCACTGCGCTATCTGGTTTATCAACAATAACTGCGATGACACTGATGGAGTACATTAAGACTCTCAATAGCTCTAGTCTTTCAGCAAAAAGCTGTAAAGATTATTACGCGGCGTTAAGTCAATTTATACGTTGGTGTGCGACCATGTCTTTGATTGAAAGAAACGTGTCCGCAGATATCAAAGCGACTTTCAAGAAGTCTATAAAAGCTGATAAGCAGCGCTCAAGGTGGTCAGAGAGTCAGCTTTCAACACTCTTCTCATCTGAGCAGTTTCAGCAAGTGGATAATGGTTTCTACTGGGTTACTTTATTGCTCACGTACATGGGTATGAGGCCGAATGAAGTGTGTCAGCTACGTACAGAAGACGTGGTCGTTAGCGGTCCACTCCCTTACTTAAACGTAACAGATGAAGGCCACGGACAGCGGATCAAGAATCGTTATGCTCTGCGACAAGTCCCCATTCATCAGAGTCTAATCAAACATGGCTTTCTTGAATATGTTGAGCTTCGTAAGAACAATAGCAAAACCGGTCTATTCGATTACAAGTCACTGGGTCTCAACAAGGACTGGAGCCAACAATATTGCCAACAATTCGGCAGACTCCTATCTAAGATCGGATTGAAAGCAGGGCAACGCCCTACTGCGTACTCCCTCCGTCACACTTTCATTGATGTTCTTAAGCAAAAGGAAGTGGCTGAGTCTACAGTCGCTGATATCGTTGGCCATCATCACCCCTCAATGACATTTGGCCGATATGGTAAGCAAACAAAACTGAAACTTATGCTTAGTGCGGTTAACCAGTTCTCACTTCAACTGGGAGGCTCACATGAGTAAGTTCAACTATGATGAGTTGCACACGGTTTATAAGGCGTTCAAGCAAAGCTATTTTGAAGGGGATGAAACCTCGTTGCTTGCTTTATCGAAACAGTATAACTATCAAGATATCCACTGCCTCTATCAGCTTTTTGAGCGCCTCGAAGATAAACCAAGCACAACATCTATGTCATTAATGGCATTAGGAATAGATTGGCAAACACAGCAGGCACTGTTTGGTGACTTTGAAACACTGAGAGAAATTGCAGAGCTCGTAAGCCCTCCACCCATGTCACACGTAGAGTGTTTTGATGCCTTTGTTCTACCTTATTGGACCATTATGTCAAAGAAAGGGATTGTTCTTATTAGCACGAGAAGCCAAGAGCATTTTACTTTCGTACATCGTGTGTCAGGAGTAGAAATTCAAGTTAATATAAAGCGCTGAATCTCAATGTCATTTTGAAAAACCAAATCTCGTGAACACCTTAGAGCTCACGAGATTTACCTTTTAAATTATTATGAAGACCTTATCAATCAAACTCTCGGTCGGCACTCATTCTCCGTTTTTTGGGGGAAGCAGTGTTCAGGTTTTCCCTATTATCTAGGAGGGCGTCTTTCATCCCACATACAAGTGCCTGCTGTATTGGGTTTCCATCCAATTTTGTCATGTGAGCTGACATCCTTCTTTCTAATAAAGTCAGTAGTTCTTTCTCATCCCTTTGTTCAAAGACAAATGATTTCATCAAATCTTGAAAGATGGGAGCTAACGTATCAACAACGGTATGAGTCAGTTTAGCGATCACCTTTTTTAGATATGAGTTCGATTTCTCTAACTGTTCATTTATTTCTTCATTGTGTAGAACTTTTGATTCTGCCGTTTTGAGCTGTTCTTTGACTGTTGATAGAGCGGTAGAGGTTGTATCCAGTTGATTAGTTGCAGTGTTTGTGTCCGATCGTAGTAAGTCTATATCTACATGTAATCTTCTTATTTTTTCTTGTTCCTCCTTTTGTTGATTTTTAACTTCGTTGATGTGTTGATTTAATTGGATCAACTCCTCGAGCTTCAATGAGATTGTTTGCTCAATTTGTAGTTGCTCCTTTTCCAGCATTCTAGTGTGATAATTACAATCCCTTTCACTTTTTTTGCTTTCCTTGCCGGCGCATTTCTTTTACTTTTTGTTTATCTTTCTGAAGTTCTTGATTGAACTCCATGCTCAATCCTTTTTCTATGAAGAGGTTTTTATTCATAAACCGCCGAAAACATTCCTGCAACAGCGCTCCATGCTCTGATTGCTCCCTTCTTGTAAAGCACGCTCCTTTTCTGTATTGAATTGGCGAGTGTGAACGGTCCAAGAAGTTCTTCATCATTTGAGCTAGATTTGCTTTGGCTACTCTAAGATCCCATTCTTTAGTTCGGCTATTTTGCGCGTTAAGAAAGAGGTGGACATGCTCCCCAGTATCTTCATTGATACCTCTTTCATCGCTATGAACAAATACTGAGATGACTTCATATTCTTTGAAGTAGAGGCGGTAATAATCCATCAGTGCTTCAGCCATTTCACGGCCACAAAGAAGATCCTGAGAAACTTCATTTCGGTGTGGAATGACAAAAATCGACTCTTCTACCAAGTTTGAGTTCAAATTTTTAGGGAACGAAACCAGTTTGTTATGAAGTGAAATGTACTTCTCAAAAGCGTTCAGCCTCTGCTTCTTGCGAGAGAAATCAATACTCCTAGCTTCATTAAGCAAAGAGTCTAGTTTAAGCGGGACATGTTCAGGGGTGCCTAAAATCTTAGCGATAAAATTAGCCCCCTCGGTATTTCCCTTTTCTGATTGTAAAGCGGCTTTTAGTTTCTTCTTATATGCTCTCTTTCTTTGTTTACATTTAGCTAGGCCTTCTTGAGGTTTCTGAGGAAGTCTTATAGATTCGATAAACTGGGATTTATCGTCATTGCTCAATTCATCAAGTTTCGTCCATTGGTTGTTGATATATACTTCGTTGAGGTGACTGAGATCTGGATTCCATTCAATGGTTTCAGATTTCGCATTTTCATCTCGGATACTATGTCCTGCTGACTTCTTAAGCTTGGCCTGTTTTTCTGCTGTGCCGGAATACGGAAGCGTTGAAAAAAAGCATGTGATGGCTTTATTTTTCATTGTGTAGTCCTCGGTTTGTGTGTTGTTGTGTTGAGGTTGAGGGGCGTAGCCCCCACCAAGAAGCTTTCGTTCATCTTTTACGCAGTAAAAGTGTTGCGAAAGTGTCCTTAGTTACGATGTCGTTATCTTTTTGAAAGCCGGTGTCGAGACACCGGAATGAGGCAAATTAAAGGATGGGTTTGTCGATCGAATTTGCAGCTTTCTGAAAGTGCAAATCAATCAGGTTGGGGTAGTCTTTTGCGTCTTCTTCGATCCATTGGGAGTAGTGCTTATAAAGCATATCTAGCGTGTTGTGCCCTAATTGAGACTTTATCCAATAAAGGTTTGCCCCACTTAAAATAGCCTGAGATGCGAATGTATGACGGGCCTGACTCGCACCTCGATGAGCGACGTTGGCTGCAACGAGCCAGCTTTTAAAGGTGCGATCTATTGCTTTATCTTTTTGGTAAAATTTCCCTGTATCAAGATTAGGGAATAGAGGTTTTGCGGTAAGTTTGGTTCGGGTCTTTTGATCATTTTCGGTGATATGGATTTCTTGAGCCGCTAAGCCAAAGATTAAACTTAACTGGTTTTCAATTATCTTTTGGGCTGTCTTAGACAATTGAATCCTACGCTTTGATCCCGTAGTTTTTGGCCTTTTAAAGTGATTAACTACGCAAGCTCTCTCGACTTTAAGCTCTCTTTTTATTGGGTCATAATCATCAACAACTAGTGCCAACCACTCACTTTTTCGAAGCCCTGTATGGCAAGCCAGAAGGACCCCATTTTTAACACTTGAGCAAGCTGCTGCTTGGTGAGTTAAATTATTTATGTCATTCAGTGTGAATGGATTACAGCTAATGGGAGCGTTTTGTTTGTAAGATCATTATGTGCATGTAAGTAGCGAAGAATACCGCTTCGTACAATATCTCGAATGTCTAGTTCTCCGAAAAACGTTACGATACGTTTTAACTTAGATCTCCATGCTTTTATTGTTGAATTAGCGTAAGTTCCTTTTTCAAGTTCGAACATTGTTTCTGCTACCGTGCGAAACAAAAACTTATCTCTGCATTTCATGATGCAAACCTCATTTTTATTTGAGATCTACGCTACAGATTTACAAAAAAATCGTCAATAACATTGATAAGTCATAAGTGCATGATTTTACTATAAAATAAATACACGCCTCAACATTATTGCTTAAATAACAATCGCTTAAAAAAGTAATTAAGAGATATCGCATAATATAACCAATCAATCAATTTAACTTATCAATAAATCTTAACCAGCAAAAAACACCAAAATTAACCATTAAATTTAGTTAATAATGTTTAGTTGGGTGTCTTTTGCAACACTATCTATTGAAATGTGAAATTCATAATTTTTTGTTTATCTGAATCATTTTAATATGTAGCAAGTTGGCTATGTTTAAGGGTTTAGCTATTTTCGCCCAATAGTAGTGTTGTTTGCACAATCTAAGGAATGATAGAAAAATGTTACGTTTTGGCATATATTACAAATTAAGTATGACGAAACGTATCATTAAAAGTGAATCCATCACAACTCGATAAGCTTAAAAAGCTATCCATATTCACCACCTCAGACGCTGCAAAATTCAATGTAACTCGTGCCGCCCTTTCTCGCGCTGTGGAAAAAGGTGACATAGAAAAACTACAGCGAGGACTCTACGGGTATGTGGGTAGAGAAGAATCGGAGATGCACTCTTTTGCTGAGGTCAGTGTCAGAGCGAAAAAAGGGGTTATCTGCCTTCTATCAGCACTCAGTTACCATAATCTCACTACCCATGCACCTTTTCAGATATGGCTCAGCATTAAAAAAGATGATAGGGCTCCCAATATTGACTACCCAAGCATTAAGATTGTTCGTACCAGGGACGTGACGGATTTGGGGGTGATCTCAACACAAGTTGATGGTATTCCTGTTTTAGTAACGGACGTTGAGCGGACGATTGTTGATTGCTTTAAGTTCCGCAACAAGATCGGGATTGATGTCGCGATTGAAGCACTTACAGAGGCAAAAAGAGCTAACAGATTAGAGCAAGGGAAGCTCTGGGAGTATGTAAAGCATTACAGAATGACAAATGTAATGATGCCCTATATGGAGATAATAAACTACAATGGTTAGTCACTTACTTCTAACACGTTGTTACCTTCTTTTATAGAGTGCTAGATTGAACATCGATCATATTGTAGAAAGCGCAGCAATTGCTCAGGTGTGAAGCATATAGCCAAAGAATTTAAGCGTTTTCCTTTTAGGGTTTCCAGAGGAAAAGCAGCGGTAGAGCAATTTATATCAGCTTCGCCCCAAACAACACGCTGACCGTCGCGCTTTTTATAGCGTTCATCTTGCTTGAGGACGCTTCTGCCTTTCAAGGTATCAATTATAAATCCTAAAGGGAGGTCGTTTATCTTTGCTAAATGCAGCAATGTGTTGACCTTCGTTTTATAGCACTTACTAAAATACCGCATAACTCCCTATATATAGCTTCTGGAATACTTGTGCAGTTTTACAACTAACTACAGGTAATAAAACGAACTGCAGCAGTGACATTGCCTAGTTTAAGCCCCCCGATTCTGTTTTGCTAGCTAACGAGCGTCAGGTCTACTTGTCGATAGCTGCTTATTAAATTCATGTCACTCAAAATTACCAATTATCGTTTTCGCCTTCAGTACGTGTCCGTAGATAGCCGAATTTTGCCCAAATGTAGCTAATCTGACACCCAAAATATGAAAAATTGGCATCATTGTGCGGTTCTTTCATCAAATGAATATTTTGATTTTGAAATGTAAATCGCTCAAAAAGCGCTACAAACTTACAAGGGACATGGCTTTGTCGCGCAATTCAATGGAACTAAATCTAGAACCTACGCTCAGATCTGCTAGATTAACTCCCTCTTGTAGCCTTATGGCTAAACCTTATTGCAAAACAACCAGTCGTTTATTAACCGTGCTTCACTGACCTTCTGGATTGAATAAGAGGCGATAAGTGGGCGGCCGCAATTCAAATTGAGGTCTCATTTAAGATCGAAATGAGGGGAGCAGCAGAGCATCTAGTTGTTAATGGCCTTAAGGTTTATGGTAAAGGGACAGTAAAAAAACAAGGGGCGGATGGCAACCGTAGAGTTAGGCGAAAGCTGCATTTTGCCGTCGATGCTAGCACTCATGAAACAATTGTAACCGAGCTAAGTTTATCGACGGTTACAGATGGAGAAGTGCTCTTGAACTTACTTAAACAAATACACCGAAACCCTAAGTATCTGGTGATGCCGTTTATAACACAAGAGCTTGTCACGCAGTTATTAAGATTAAGCAAGCCGTTGTGCATACTCCGCCAATAGAAGGTGTAGCCTTCTGGGAGCGTTGACGCCCTTGAAATATCGCAGTGGGTTGCCAGAAGTTATACGGCTCAAATCAGTTTTGGAAAGAACGGTATAGATAGGACAAACATTTACTCTCAGAAACAGCGATGTATCGAGTTAAACATTTGCTAGAGGGACGATTAAGCCAAGAAATTACAATACACGAATTGATGAAACTTACGCGATGATAAAACGCTAAACAAATTTAATGGGTTAGGTATGCGTGAACATCGTAAAATTGACCAACAAAGATGCAAATTGGGTAGGTCTATCTACGAATTTAATGACACAACAAAGCCCTTGAAAAAGCGCATTTTCAATCAAACCACGTGGCTCTCTAACAGCGTGTCGTGCGGGGGCGATCTCAACATTGAGTCGTTGAATAATTGAAGTGCTAATGTAATACCTAAATCACTTTATCGATGTCGCTTCCCACGCTTAATATGTCTATCTTGCGTCTAGTTTCTTAACGCTTCTTTGTCAATCCAAAAAGGACAGCGATTTTCGGCCAATGAGTGATTGGTTTATTGCCTAAAGTTGATTGTTTTATAACGAGGTTTAGGTATAGACCGGTCGTGTGGCGAATGTCGCCGTTCAAATCGTAGGTTCTGGATTTAGTTCCACCGAATCAAGCAAAAAAACTAACCCTTCAGTACGCCTACAATGGGCAGGGCTACAGCATGAGTGCCTGGTTTTTCACCACCTGACTAAAACCAGCACTTAATACTGCCTCTAGCATGGACGTATTCATCATACATCGCATTTGTTTCCCTACTATGCTTAGCTTGGTTGGCTCTTCTCGGAGCATGTTCAAGCTCATATGACGTAAGCATGATAAGTTCTCCGCACCGTGATCTTTGTATATCTGGCACGCATCTTCATTCATGGTGACATCAAGTACCCAGTGCATTGACTCCATTCCCCAATATTCTCTAACTGCCTTCGCCGCTTGCTCTGCACTAAGTTCTTTAGAGCTGATGTAATAACGGTACTCTAGCTCGACAGATTTGCCTTTCTCAAGGCGGAAGTTTTCAACCATTACAATGCTCTTTAAGCCTTTCCAGCGAGAAGTTACCTTTAAGTTGGGTGCTGTCAAAAACATAGCATTGGCGAGACTCTACACGACCGTGCCCTTGTTCAATAGAGAGGTCGTCAGCCACGTTTGCTCGTTGAGATGAGAACGCTTTCTCTATTGCTTGTCGCAGTTTTCTTTGGTTGCTCTTTACGGCAAGCAAGTAATCACCACCTTGCTCTACAATGACCTTGGCAATCTTGGTTTGACAGGCCAACAAGGGTTCCCTTGATATCGAGCATCTTTATCAATTCAGGGATCGCGGTAATCTCATTACTTTTTTCTTCGGTTTTCAGCTGTCCCAACACGAGCTTATTTGACGATGCATAAGCACTAATCATATGAATGGTGCTCGCCCTGTCTTCACGATTGTAAGAGCCTCGAAGTGTTTTGCCATCTATCGCAATTACTTGACCTTCGGTAAGAGTATGTATTGATTACATCCAGTTAATGAAGCACTTTTGGAACTGCTCGGGTTCAATGGTAGAGATGATACGAGCTAGCGTGTCATCAGCAAGATTACCATCCAAAACATATCATTACGCTTAAACCAATCATGATGACCGAGAATGTATTCACGAATATCAAACCAACCTTTCGCGCCTGCAATCACCGCACATAGCGAGCCCAAAAGGACTTCAAAAAGGCAATATGTGATCTTTACACCTTTACACCTTTGCGTTGGTCGATAATCGTTTGAAAATGTTCTTGGAAGTGACCAATGTGCACGATGCTATCTCTAAAAGGGGTTATATGATCACAGCTAAATGTGATCGTCAAATCGATCATTTTTTTGATTAAAAAACGTTCACGATCTCACCCGCTACAATGGGTGCTTATCTTGAATGCACATTGTCCGTAATTTATAAATTGTGATCATGAGCGGTTATATCTTATAACCCGTAGTTATATTTGGGATGGATATATCAATAAAGATGCAGTGCATTAGAGTTCGCATGTTCGGTGGTGTAGCATATAAAAATAATATCGGAAGGGGCATTAGGTTCATTAATTCAATGCATTAGATAAGAAATTTAACCTACTGGTCGGAAAATGCTTAAGAGAGAACAAAAGTATAAATTGCAAAGTGCTGAAGTAAATCAGTTGTTTAGTCGCAGAGAGCCAAGAGGTAAGTTTAAAAATGAGTTACTTCTAGAATTAGGGCAGTTTTTAGAAATCACAGCAAAAGTCACAGACAGACAAAGTATAAATATCAGTTCATTTATACATTGGATTAAACCCGCAATTCTTCATGACCAGTACTTATTTATAAAAAACGATGGCGATCTTGATCCTTCTGGGTATGTTCTTTGGGCGTGGGTAAGTAGAAAAACACTAAACGAATATTTTACTCAAGAGCGTTTTGCTCTTCATCCGATGTGCTGGAATGAAGGGAAATATCTTATCATTGTCGATTTTGCGATTGTTGATAATTCATTATCTCAAACTGTAATACGTAACTTGTATCGAAGAGCTCGAAGTCAAGCCGATATATCATTCAATACGGTCAATATTTGTGTTCGGAATCAGGCCGGTTTTGTAGTTAAGCATAATAGGAAAAGTGATTATGGAAATTAACTTCATTAAAAATAATTTTAAAGACAATGCTGACCAATTCGATATTTCTAATCAAAAATTACCGGAAATTTCTTTTGCTTATTTTGAGACAAAAAGATTAAAGAACTCGGAACTGGTATGGTTAAATACTGATCTATTAAATACGTATGGCTTCAATGGTTCAGTCGAAGAAATAGAAAAATTTTTGTTAGAACAATATTCTTATGTCTCGGAGGGCTATACCAACAGCAACCGAGTAATGAATAACACACGTAAGAGTTTTTGGGCTGATCGTTATGGCTCAAGACATGAAGTATGTAATGGTGGAAGTGCTCGCTGCGGGTTTGATGGTTATTTCCAAATTAAAGGTATTGGTTTAACTCCTCTTTTGGCTCAAAATATGAGTGAATCCCATTCTCACGGTAAATTATTCTTAGATGAAGCTATTGCAGAAGCTATTTGGGGGGAAGTATGTCACAAACACCTGCCATTAGGAGCTATTAGAACGTTAGCGATTATAAAAACTAATGTAAATCAAGAGTATTTGTATTTAGATGGTAAACCGAAAAAACCTTGTGCTTTGGCAATTCGAGAGTTTTCTATTCGGCCTGCTCATTTTGAAAGAGCTACTTTCTTTTGGCCATCTCATGAAAATATGTTTCTTCGAGTCGATGATGCAGATAGGGTGCGAGAGTCAATTAAATATCTACCGAGATCTTTAGGTATTAGTGAGTTCGAGCTTTCTTCTAAACAAGAACTTTTAAATTGTTTGAGTCTGATTATTTCTCGAATAGCGAAGCAAGTCGCTTTTTCTAGGGTTAAAGGGATACCACATGGTTCGTTAACAAGCTCTAATATTGGAATTGACGGTCGGTTTTTAGATTTTGGAACCATTACGGCTGTCCCTGATTTTGGTAATTATGTACTTGCCGATGGTGTCGGAGGCGTATGGGATGACCATTTACTAATTTATAATTGGTTGAAGAACTTAATAACAACATTGAACAAATATACAACGTTCAGTGAGGGAATTTCTGAACAAAATTCAAAGGGCTTGGTTGAAGGTTTTTTAAACGAACTTGATTGTCAAGAGAATCTCGCAATACTAGAAGAATTAGGTGTGAAAGATATAAGTAGTAATAATATTTATTTGGCAGGGAAAGTAAAGAACTTGTTGACGTCATCTCAGCGTAGAAACTTAGGTGAGTTTCGTTCAGATATTTTTAAACAGAAAATTGCTGAACTTGCGCAGCGAGAAGGTCTAATCGTCGGTGATATAAAATTTGAACTTAGAGAATTTAATTACTCATCATTTGTCATTTTGAATGACGATTACCTTATAAAATCTAGATACTCGAAAGATTCAATAAATAAACTAATTAGTAAATATTGTTAAGGGTGAATGTATGTTGGATTTAATTGAAATCTACTTAGTTACGACATCATCTATCACTTTGTTGACTACTATTGTCTTGTTTTTATCATACAAATTTAAATCGGAAAATGTGAATTCTTTATATACACCCTCAGTTTCTGTGTTTGTGCCTTATTATAATGAAGATTCAAAATTATTATTGAAAGCTTTATCATTTTTAGACGACCAAAAATATCCATACCAACTAGAAATTTTAATAATTGACGATGGCTCTACAAATGGAACAACCAAAGAGGTAGAAAAGTGGTTGACGATAGAAAGAAATCAAAATTATAAACTAATTAAAAAACCTAATAATGATGGTAGGAAAGGCTTTGCTTTAGATTATGTTCTTAACTTAGGTATTCCTACTGGCGAAGTTTATGTGGTTGTGGATAGTGACACTTTTATTGAAGAAACTGGAATTCGAGAATTAGTCAAAAAATTATGGTCTGATGAACGTTATGCAGCTGTGTGTGGGTATATTACGCCAAATAACTATCAAGAGAGTTTTATTGGTCTACTTCAACATTATGAGCATATTAGTTTTTATGGAGCGATAAGAGCAGCACAAGATAGGTTAGGATGCGTACCTGTCTTGGCAGGAGCTTTTGTTGCCCACCGAGCGAGTGTTGTGAAAGAGCTAGGTGGATGGAGTGAATGGTTAGTTGAAGATATCGCATGGTGTTGGAAAGCAATTTCAAACCAGTATAAAACGGGTTATGCACCAAGAGCCAAAGCAACAACTCAATGTCCAACTGATACAAAAAGCTTATTTAAACAAAGAAGAAGATGGGCGAGAGGGCGTGTGGAAGCTTACGTTGTCGCTTGGAAAACACATTGGTTAGCGGGTCTATGTTCTACTCCATGGTTCATTTTTACAGCAACTCAGTACATATTTCCATCTAGTTTTATATTATTGATGTTTATGATTATGTTTAAAATTTGGATACCGGTTGTGCTGGGTTTAATAAATATGGTTTTATATTTATATTTAGTTAATTTGTATATCAACGATTACGAATTAAAATCACAGACCGATATAAGACAAATACTTAAAGCTCCGCTGTTTTCGTTAGTGCTAGAAACCATTATTTGGCTACCAAATTTAATAGGTTATATTGACGAATTATTAGGAAAGAAGAAAAACTGGTTAACTCGATAGTTCTCGAATTAACATAGATGAGCGCAGTACTCTTTTACTGTATTAATAAAAAGGAAATTAATATGTATAACCTAAATACAGACGAAATTTTGATGGTCGATGGTGGGGGGGATGGTGGTAGCTTTATCAAAACAAGTATTCAGGGATATATCGCTGGAGAAGTGATTGGTGCAGGCCTTGGGTATCTTAATAATGCGCTAGGTGGCAACAATAATTATAGTAATAACTCTGGAGTCAGTACAGGTACCAATCAAAATTATGGAGGCTATGGTTTAGATTCTGGTGGTGGCATGATGCAAGCCGGTGGTTCAAGAGGTGGATATGGTTACTAATATTAATTAGTAATCAATAATCAATAGGGCAGGCTGACTGTACATGCCCTATTTTCAATGGAGCTTAACTTTGAATGTAAAAGTAAATTATGTACTCAAGACTGGTCTTTGCATTTCAGTTTTTACTATTTTTACTTCATTTATCATACAATTGATTGTTAATTTAATTTCAATTGAAGATCAGGAGGTTTATAAAAAAGCTGAATACAGCCTTGCTTTATTTGTATTAATTAGCCCAGTTATTGAAAGTATAATTTCTATACTTATTTTAAGGGTGTGTATAATTTTTATAAGTCAGAACGCATCATGTATAGCATTAGGCGTTGTTTGGGCGGGATTACACTCGACAATGGGCTCTAGTATTTCGAATAGCATTGGTTTATGGTTAGTATCATTTTTATCTTTTTCTGTTTATGGTTGGTTATATTTTAGATGTCTTCATGCTAATTTTTTAGTTAATGTTATCATAATTACATTTCCTCATACCTTGCACAATATTTATGTTTACCTTTTCATTGCTTATTTTTTATAATTAATGATTTTTCAGTAAGTTAAAAGTGTTCATTCAACTTCAACGTTATTATTCTTTGTTTTAAAATATAAAATAATTGTGAATTTAAAAGGTTTAGTAAATATGAAGTATAAGATTAATTCTAATGATGGTTGTTTTTCTGTGAACTGGGCTTTAATTAATAACTGTAATTACAAGTGTGATTACTGTCATTCAGATTTGAATAGTGGATCTATTAAAGCACCCTCGTATGAAGTTGTAGTCGATTTTATACAGACAATACTAGAACAATCAAATAGGTTGCAGCTGAAACCATATTTTGAGTTTGGTGGTGGTGAAGTTACTCTACTTAGATATTTTGGCGATCTTATAAAACATATCCATAAAAATGATGGTTTAGTCTGTATTGTTTCAAATGGTTCGAAATCTTTGCAGTGGTGGACTGAAAACGCTCAATTTTTAAATGGTGTAAGCTTGAGTTTCCATATCAATGATATTCGAGAAAAAGCTCACTTTGTTGAAGTAGCAAGAATATTAGAAGCTTCCAGTAATACTCGTTTACACGTCAATGTAATGATGGAGCCGAATAGATTTAAAGATTGCTATCTATTTGCATTGCAATTAAAAGAGCAAGTTAAATGCTCAATTGCATTACAACCTCTATATGAAGGTTTCGGTCATGGTGGCATCACAAAAAAATATACTTATACCGAAGAGCAAGAATTATTAATGCAAACCTTTCGGGGGAGACCTGATGAAAAGAATCTACCAGAGCCAAGATCGTCCTTAGATATTGAATATACAGATGGTTCAATAGGGACGCTATCCACTTTTGATCTGCTGATTAATAATCAAATCAACTTTATTGGCTGGGATTGTTACGCAGGTGTCGAGAGTATAGTGGTTACTTTTTCCGGTGAAATCTATCGAGCGTGGTGTATGCAAGATGGTGCGATCGGCTCTATATATGATAATGAAATTACACTCCCGACGAATCCGACTCGTTGTCGAACTAAAATTTGTCAATGCGGATCAGATATATCATCTACCAAGATAAATAAAAAATCAGTTCAAAAAGAAAACAATCGTATTGCAATTATAGAATTGGATTAAGAGATCGATCATATGGTGGCAAGAGCCAAACATTTATATCGTCCCGAATTTTTTGAAGCACAAAAACAAACTAATGAGGGTGCCATTTTACTCAATAACTCGTTTAATCAAAATATTTATCTTCTCCTTTCTATGTTGGTTTTTATTGCTGTGGTTGCCTTTATCACGATGGGCGAATATACAAGAAGAGAAACCTTGGTTGGTCTTGTCAGTCCTTTAGGGGGGATGGTGAAGGTGCAAGCCAACGATTCTGGGTATGTAGAAAAATTGTTCGTAAAAGAAGGCGATAGAGTTGAAAGTCTTACCCCACTTTATGAAATTAAAACGGAACGTTTTGACGAGTCGGGCATAGGTGTTAAAAAAAGGATTTTAGCATCACTCGAGAGTCAGTATCAATTAATCATTGAAAGAAGGCAACAAGAAGAAGAAAGGGTTGATTTTGAACGTCAAGCTTTAGTTGAAGATATTGTTCGCTTAGACATCGAAACGAACATTTTAAGAAATGTATTGAATTTGTCCAAAAATGAGTTGGCGCTAACTAAGGAGTTGGTAAATAAACAAAAAGTTCTTTTAAAAAATAACTTTATATCAGAACTTGATTATCAAAAACAACAATTAGATTTGATATCCAAGCAGTCTCAGGTAGAAACTCATAATTTAAACCTGCAAAGGTTACAGCGAGAGAAACAAAGCCTAGTTACTAATTTGAATAACCTCGATATAAATTTAAGTATTAGCCTTAAAGATCTTGATAGACAATTAGAGGCGATGACTCAGAGTAAAGTTGAATTTTTGTATCAGAGTGATAGTCAAGTACGCTCCCCAATTAAGGGGATTGTGGCATCAATCTTGGCAGAAGAGGGGCATTCTGTTGTTAATGATCAACCGCTACTTATTCTTGTTCCAGAAAGTGAAAAAGCTTTTGTCGAATTATACGCACCTAGTCGTAGTATCGGTTTTATGAAAGTTGGACAAAAAGTTAGATTAAGGTTTGACGCATTCCCTTATGAAAAATTTGGTGTCCAGACTGGCATGATCACGAGTGTTTCCAAGTCTTCCGTCGCTCCTGAAATGATTGCTAATCGGCGTTTGATTAAAAATAACGAAGTCGAGGGGTTATACCAAATCAAAGTAGAGCTATCAAAGCCAACGATTACTGTTTATGGACGAGAAGAAAGTCTAGTTTCTGGCATGACGGTTGTCGGTGATATAGAGCTTGATACACGAAAGATTTACGAATGGATATTAGAGCCGCTATATACGATTAAAGGGAAGATATAGATTGTGGAAATGAACAGCCAAATAGATTGGGGGATGGGTAAAAAGTTGACGTTGGTACGTCAAACTGAAAACGCTGAATGTGGCGTTGCCTGCCTCGCTATGATTGCTGATTGGCATGGACATCAAATCAGCTTAAGGCATTTACGGGCAAAGTTTGGTATTACACAGCATGGGATGTCGTTTTCTCGGCTCATTGAATGTTCAGAATTGATAAGCCTGTCAGGACGGGCCGTCCGCCTTGATCTTAATGAATTAGAGCAATTAAGCACACCTTGTATTCTTCATTGGAACCTAAACCATTTTGTGGTTTTGAAATCAGTGAAAGGGAAAAAGGTTGTCATCCACGATCCTGCTAATGGTGTGGTTAACCTTACCCTGTCTGATGTAAACAAACACTTTACTGGTATCGCTCTTGAATTATCACCAACACATGACTTTAAGAAGATTGATGAGAAAGAAAAGACGAAGCTTTCGGAACTGATAGGTAAAACTGTTGGATTAAGGTCGTCTCTTATTAAAATATTTCTGTTTGCATTGGTTTTGGAGGCTCTTGCTCTGTTATTGCCAATGCTTAACCAAATTGTGATTGATGAAGTATTAGTCGGCTATGATGAGAATTTACTTATTTTGATAATATTTTCCATTCTTCTTATTGCAGCAACCCAAACATTAATTGGCCTTGCAAAGGAGTGGGCGACTATTACATTATCGGTCAATTTTAATATGCAATGGACAGCTAACGTTTTTCATCATTTGTTTCGCTTACCGATTGAGTGGTTTGAAAAACGTGATATTGGCAATATCAGTGCTAAATTTGCGGCAATTAACGTAATTCAAAATACATTGACTACCAGCGTGATACAAGCTTTGTTAGATCTTGTGTTAGTGGTTGGCACGTTAACCGTTATGCTTTTATACAGCCCGACGCTTTCCGTAATTGCAATCATAGCTGCACTTGTATATGTGATCTTACGTTTTGCATGGTTTGGTACATTTAAACGAGCAGAAGAAAATACTTGGGAAGCAAATACTAAGGAAGAAAGCTACTTCTTGGAGACCGTGAGAGGGGTTCTAAGTTTGCGAGTTAATGGGACGCTACCTTGGCGAGAGTCTTCTTGGCGGAATTTGAATATCAAGAGAAGAAATGCCCAGCTTTATGAACTTAAATTGGGAATGATTTATAACACGATAAACATCACCATTATCAGCATAGTGTCTGCTTCCGTACTTTGGTTTGGTGCTAATTTGGTGTTAAGTGGGCAATTTACTATTGGGATGCTCGTCGCTTTTTTATCCTATCAAGGTCGCTTCTCAGGCAGTATCAGTTCTCTAATTGATAAGTATTTTGAATATCGAATGCTGTCTGTTTATAACGAACGGCTTGCCGACATCGTACTTACCCAAAAAGAAAGAAATAATGATTACGGATTTAAAGCTGTCCAGTCAAGTACGACGAATAATTATGAGGAATTGATTGATTTTTCGGGTGTTTCTTTTTCTTATGGTGCGAATGATCCCCTTTTATTAATTAATGCATCGTTTTGTATTAAGCGAGGCGAAATAGTTGCTCTTATCGGTCCCTCTGGGTGTGGGAAGTCAACAATATCGAAATTGTTATTAGGAATCTATAAACCAACGGATGGACACATTGGTTTTTTTGGAAATTCTAATTTATCAATGAAAGAAGTCAGGCAACGTATAGGTGCAGTTCTTCAAGAAGATCAGTTATTTAGTGGTTCTATTATTGAAAATATTACTTTTTTTGGTTCTGATTTGGATGAGGAATGGTTAGTAGAGTGTGCTCGAAAGGCGGGGGTGCACGATGATATCGAGCGTTTGAATATGGGATATCATACTCTTGTTGGCGAAATGGGTTCAAGTTTATCTGGGGGGCAAAAACAGCGAATATTAATTGCTCGGGCATTATACAAGAAACCTGAATTATTGATATTGGATGAGGCAACGAGCAGTTTAGATATACATACGGAATCGTTAGTTTGCCAAACATTTAGGCAGATTGGACTTCCAATATTGATGATAGCACATCGTCCTGAAACAATAGCGGCTACTGATCGAGTGCTACTTTTGCAAGATGGAATGATCACCGAAGTGCCAAATTCATTTAAGAGGAGATGAAGTGAAGTATCAATCAAAAAGAATACTCTGTCCGATGTCTGACGTTATGTTAACCGATGAGCAAATAATGGATCGTTATGGTCAATATTTTGGTATAGAGCCTTGGGTTAGTTTTTCGGGCTGTCCTGTTGTTAACTTGACCAGAATTTCAGAAGACACGTCCATATCGATATTATCGTCGGTTAATCAATGTATCAAGATTGGAGTTGGTTGTTATATTGAATCAACGGTACTTCCTGCTTTTCCTTCAGGTCCAACAAAATTAACTTGTGTAGCTATTAAAGATGGGAACTATGGACAAATAACCATCGGGAACAACACGGCATTACAAGGGACTACAATTTGTTCATATCAATCGGTCACTATAGGTGAGCGAGTTATGTTTGGCCCAAACGTAGTTATTATGGATTGTAGTGGTCATGCGACAGAAAGCCGAGGCGAGCAAGACGAATTAGAACGTTTGAAAGTCGCCCCTGTTCAAATTGGTAATGACGCATGGATTGGTTATGGGGTGATTGTTTTACCTGGTGTTTCAATAGGGGAAGGCGCTGTAATTGGAGCTGGGAGTGTTGTCTGTAACGATATCCCTAATGATTGTGTTGCCGTAGGAAACCCGTGTTCAGTAGTAAGGAAATTAAAAGAGGGAATATGAAAAACTATATTATTTTCAAGAAAGATACACTATATTTAGCTATCGATTTAAATGAATATCAAGTGTCAGATGTTATTTACTCTTTATTAGTTCAAAATTTTATTGTAACGAACATTAAAATTGTGGCACCTGATAGTAAGACTGCTTTAGATAAGTTCCATAAAGTTTTATCTGCTTATTCAATTAGTCATAGCGATTTTCGAGGTATATCTGTTTAAATTTAAATTGGGGTTATTTAATCATGAAAGAAATTAAGTGTTCAGGTTTTATATTTGATGTTGATGCTACATTGGTAGATACAATGTCAGTGATTGATGATATATGGAAAGCATGGGCGTCATTAAAAGGTATAAGTTTTACAGAAGTATTTCCATATGTTCACGGACGAAAGGTAAACGAAACTCTATCCATGGTAGATGAGAAATATAATAATATACAGGAACAGGAGTTAATAAAATCAATTGCAATAGAAAAGATGGAGAGTGCAAAACCAGTTAAAGGAGCTTTGGGTTTTATTAGTAAGATACCATTAGATAAGTGGTCAGTAGCCACGAGTGGACCAAGAAGTATAGCTACAACAAGCATGAAAGCTTCCGGCTTTCCTTTACCAAATGTAATGATTTGCGGTGAGGATGTTGATAAAGGAAAGCCTCATCCAGTCCCATTTTTGAAAGCAGCAACACAACTTGGAATTACGTCTGATCTATGTGTTGCATTTGAAGATTCTCCCGTTGGAGTCAAGTCAGCTAAAGCTGCTGGTTGTTTCACTATTGCTTTGCTAACTAGTCACGATGAAGAAGAGTTACTGGAGGTTAATGCTGATTTAATAATACAGGACTTTTCTAAATTACACTTGTGTGAAGATTCAAGTGGTTTTTTAATTAAAATAGAGGAATAAATATGAATGAAATAGTCAATATTGAGATTGATATACCGAAAGCAATTGGTATATCAAAAGTTATTGAAGCTCCACAAGGTTGCACATTAATCAATGTTATTAAGTCAAATTATAAACTTGAAGTTCACTCAAGAATAATAGATGTTAATGATGAAATTAACAGATTTTGTTTAGTTTACTTAGATGGAATAAGAGCAAACGATTCTAACATGACTATAGTCAAAGATTGTAAAATAGAAGTAATATTACCTATGGCTGGAGGATAGCATCGTGAGTGAAAGATACTCTAGACAAGTAAAAGTTATCGGAAATGAAGCTCAAGAACAATTGCAAAAATCGTCAGTACTAATCATTGGATGTGGTGGGTTAGGTTGTCCTATTTCATTATATCTTTCTACTGCTGGAGTAGGTAGTTTAACACTCGTCGATGATGATATCGTAAGTATGTCAAACCTTCATAGACAAGTATTATTTGGAGAAGATGACATAGGGTTAAGTAAGGTTGAAGTGGCTTCTACAAAGCTTAAGAAACTTAATTCAAATGTTAACATAGCTGATTATCACACAAGGTTAAATAAAGAAAACTCTAGTTCGATTATTGATGGCCACGATTTGGTTATTATTGGATGCGACAACTTTGAAACAAGGTTTATAGTCAGCGAAAGCTGTCAAAGACTTCAAGTTCCTTACATTAATGCTTCTGTCTTGGGAGATGAAGGGGCAATCACATTTTTTGATGTTCAAGGTGGATGTTATCAATGTCTTTACCCTGACCTTGATGTTTTAAATGTTATTCCAACACCTAGCTCAATTGGGGTACTTGGTCCAATGGTGGGTGTAATTGGAGCATCAGCGTCTACAATGGCTCTTCAAATACTAATCGGAAAAAAAGAAAAATATTTAAACAAAATATTTTCTTTTGATTCTGATACATTATTAATGAAATCATTTTACTATGATAAAAATGAAAATTGTATAAATTGTAAATAGGTGGGATATATGAATAAAATAAAACCATGGTTAAAAACAAATGATGTAACTTTGACTTCTAGACTCTTGATCGGTACTGAGCAATATGGAACATCTGAATTAATCAGAGATATAACTATCGCATCAGGTTCTGAGTTATTGATCGCAACTATAAACCCAAAAGATCGCAGTTCTGGAGTTACTATCTCGGATGTCGCCTCATCTTTGGATAAAGAAAACTATAATTATGTCCCAGTTTCGACAACTTCTTTTGTACATACGGTAGAGGAAGCCATTGATACAGCTAGAAAGTTAAGAGAGTTATTTGATATAAAATTTGTAAAACTTGATATTAGAAATGATTCTAAACAGCGTTGGTCAAATAATTATGATGTTTTAGAAGCTGCATCAATTCTAATTGATGATGGCTTTGATGTTATGCCTATGATAACTCCATGTCCTTTTGCTGCTAAAAAACTAGAAGAGCTAGGTTGTTGTGCGTTAAGACTATCAGCTGGTGAACTGGGAACAGGCGTGGGAATATATAACCTTCAAGCAATGAAAAATGTTAGAGATGAGGTTAGTATTCCTTGTATTGGTGAAACTGGAATCATTTCTGTATGTGAAGTGACAAAGCTTTTTGAAATTGGAATGGATGCTGTTCTAGTAAACTCTGCAATTGCTCAAGCTAAAAACCCTATTGCTATGGCTCATGCAATGCGATTAGCTGTGGAAAGCTCTTTATATTATCGAGAAGCTAATTAAAAATAAATTATATATTTAAGGTTTTATATATTAAAGTGGAAGTTGATATCGTTTTTTGATTTTATTATAACTTAAGTTTATAAATTATAATTGAAAAGTGGTTCCCTATCTAATATTGGTGGGCGAGATGTACCTTATTTATATAAAGCCTTCTATAATCTTATCCATATTAGAAAGCTATAATTTTGTTGGAATAAAAATGGTCTTACGTGAACTTTCAAGTCAAGAATTATCACAACTTGCATGGCATACGATACATTACTTCATTAAAGTGGGGCGGGGTGTTGATGAGGCAAATTTAAAAAACGCATTTTATACTACGGTTGCAAATGATAAACTAGCCAGTTCCAAGGTTACTCTTTTAAATAACAGATATATTTTTGAAAGTATCAAACCTGAAAGTGTTCCTTTTCATTCTGAGTTCGTTGATGATTTTAGTGAAAAAAGTGAAAGATACAATACTGTGGTGAATAGTCATGTTCCTGTGCATGATTATCAAGTGAAAATGAATTTTTTTAAATCTAAATCAGGGAGTACTATAGTTCTATCGCTTGCTCACTCTATTGCAAGTGGGAGATCTGGAGTCGACTTTATATCCAATATACTTCGAGAGTATGACTGCTTAGTAAGTGATAAAATAAGTTTTAGTGATAGCTTTGATGTTCCTAGACCACTCTCTTACTATGCAAAATTGAAATCGACTAAGATAATGGATTATGTCGACGTTAGTGAGTTAGATAAAGCATATTCACCAATACCAATAATGAGTACCGTTGATACTCCTCGTGATTTAAATACTAAATTTATAGATATCAATGTTATCGAGAAAGATTACTCTAAGTTAGTTGAAATGTGTAAAGTTAATGGCGTTTCTGTTAATTCTTATTTAAGTGCTTGTCAAATAAGGGCAGTCTACGAAACTTTTTTTGATAAAGGTTATGAAAAGCTCTTAACTCACAATCTTTCGATTGATATGCGAAAAAAGGTAAATGATGCAAATTTTGGAGGCCTAGTCCATTTTTCACACTCAGGTATGATGTTCATGCAACCTAGTGACCTTGATTGTGTATGGAGTTTGTCAAAAAGTATTTCCTCTTGGCTTGAAAGGTATTTAAGTTCAGAAAGAATATGGGCATCTCTTAATAAGATTGAAAGTTTAGATTTAATCATTGATGATGTAAATGCGCCAATATTAGATGATACGTTGAGTTGGTCCTCCTGTAATTCTAATTTAGGGATCATAGATTTCAAAGAGTTTGCGGATACTATACCTGTTGAAGGTTTTAATTTTATAGTTAATCGGATAAATGGTTCACATTTGGCATTTATTTCAACGTTGAACGATAGTATATCGATCCGATATGCTTTTAGTGAGCCTCACTATAATAATGAGTGTATGGAGAGACTTACGATTAATTTTAAAAAGCAAATCATTAATGGTTTGCTAATCAAGTAATAGTATAATTATACATGGTTCTTGGTTTATCCAATGGTTATCTTGATAAATCATGTAAGGTCTCTAAACCAAAGGAGACCTTACATAAGCTTTGTTGTGTAATTCAGTTTAGGTACTGGGTCGTTCCGTTTCGTGTTGTTTTTGCCATAATGCGAAGTTTCAGGCTCTCCTAACCCAGTAAGCTTGTCGGTCGTTTTATGATCGCGTAAGTTTACCCACTTGAAAATTGTCACTGATTCGCGTTGTCAACGAGTTTGAGAACTCCGGAGAGTCACGGTAATGAGTTGGTCGATTGTTGCATTAAAGTCGCGTTTATTTTTCAAGTGAACATTATTTCTAAAATTGTGTTTCATTTATTTCCTTAGTGCCTTTGTAGCTTTCTATCTCGAAGGTATCTGAAGGTTTCTAGCTCGACTTCAGTTTACACAAAATTATGACCGACAGTTTTATCCCAAACCGCTATTAACTGGTAATATTTCATTTTGAATGATTTAGTGTACATGTAGCCTTCATAGCGCAATAACTTTTCGTCTAAAGTGAACGAATATAGGATATTTTAGAAGCGTTACTTGACGGATTTACGAATCACTAACTATAGTCAATTTAGTAAGTCAATCATTAGCAAGTTTAGTCTGCATTGTGATTAAGTTATTGATATCAGGTTATTTAAAGAATGAATATCGGAGTTTCTAGGGTTCAAATCCCTGTCCCTCCACCACCATTGAAAAGCCCGCTGAGAAATCAGTGGGCTTTTTTATATCTGCTATCTAGAGATGCCAAAACAGTGCTAATACCAATTATAGTAAATAATACCAATCCGGAAAATTAACTGTTCAGGTTAATCCAATCTCTTATATACGTTCTGAGACTCGCTCTTTGCATTCAAGACATCTATTCCAAGCACCACAGACTTTCGCGACACTGTCATTATAATCAATGAAGTTTTGACTCGCTACAGAGTGTTGTCTTAACTAACTCCATACTTGCTCTATAGGGTTCTGATGATACTGATATTATCAAACTGGTTCGTAATATTGTTTGTATGACAACCTGCGCCATCCATTACTATGACTGCATGACGATCTTTTTCTGTGGCTTTAGATATCTGCTCTCGATGGTTTCTCATGATGTCTTTGTTAACCCAAGGAGTCACAATGGCCTCACCAATCCCTCTTGCAGAGCATACAAAGCTAAACAAATAAGTGTATTCAAATTGCTGCTGTTTACCATGCGAGGTCTCGTTCCACGAGTCGCCCAAAGACGTGTAGTTGTATTCTGCTGATCAAACCTAGCTTCGCTTGAAATTAGACATCAACACTCTCTAACCCAATATTGTAGGAGATAGTAAAGGTCGCTTCGATTTGGCATTTTTTAAAATCGTCTTGGATTTTCTGTGATTGTCTAGAGTGTTTGTAGCGATAAGTTATCCAAAAAACATGTGGTCGAGGAAAAATTAGTGGAATTAGGGTGGTAGGTTTAACTATGTAGTCATGTATATCACCCCCGAGAAGGCGTTTCAGCTTCTTTCTGAGTTGTTGTCTTTCGGCTTATGTGAGGTTTCTCTTGGAGTCCTTCGATGCCTTCTTTGAATTGTTTTTTGTTGGCTCATTAACGTCTTAAGATCAGTATTATGAGGCTAGTCAGAACAATATTTGACAATAGTTCTATAATCTCAATTAGATCATGTTTTTATTTTAATTAAGTATTATATTGAAAAATTTTCAGTTATGACTTAAGCACTGATATAGGAGTGTTTTTTACAAATTTAAACACGGAACTGGTATCAATAGCGGGGTATCGTAGTCTTCTGAGGCTCAACAATATTACAGCCAAATCAGAAAGCATCATTATTATTTTGATCTAATTCCTTATAAATCAGATAGATTATATAGAGGAACTCTAAAACCGTGGCCAACTTTAGTTGAATACTACAAACGCCTTTTAATCATGATGAGTAAAATCAAACTCCACCATTAATTTTAGAGTTATTTTTAATTAATGATTTGAATTGTTCCAATAGATCAATACTTTGTTTATTTTGCAATTTATCTTTGTGTAGATATGCGCCAATGGTTGCGTTACTAAAACACTCTTTCATTTTTAGTGGGACAATATCAAAGGTATGGAAATAAGATCTCATGTTCATTGGATAAGGTAAAATAGCATCACTGTTTTGCAGTAAATCGATTGCTGTTAACAGTGAGTTCGTATTGTAGATAACCTTTTCTTGTAAATAGTGACGTTTTTGAAAGGTTGTTAATTCTTCATTCTGTTGTTGTACAAAATGTGAAAATCGTTTTTTTGCCGCGCCTAAATCAACCGATGGAAAGCGAGCAATATCTTCGTTGCTACAAGTTATTTCTAGCAAAGGATGACCTTTTCTTACATAGACTTCTTCACTACATTGAAAAAGGGGATGGAACAGTATGTCTTCATATTGTGCTAGGCCGAGTATTTCATGGCCAACAAAGATACTGATTTCGTCGCTGAGCAATAAGTTCATTAACTGCAGGTGATTCCCTACGTCAACAGAGATATTGCTGTGAGGATAAGACTCTCTAAAATCTTGTACGCAGTCTCGAATAAACAAATGCCACCATGCGTCTCCACAACCAATTTTAAGCTCGGTTTGATGTCGGATCTTATTCTTCTCTAATTTATTAAGCGTATTTTCATAGAGGTTTTGCATCATTTTTGCTTGTTCGTAAAGTAACTCGCCACTAGAGGTTAGGGTGATCCCTTTAGAGTTACGCTTAAACAACTTGCTGCCTAGTTTCTCCTCTAACTTCTGCATATTGTGACTTAGTGTCGGTTGACTTAAGCAGAGGTTATTAGCAGCTTGAGTGATATTTTGGGTTTTAGCTACTTGAATGAATTGAATCATTAATTTAAACATAATAGCTCTTTGCTTGAATAAGAAAGAGCTATTTTATGTGGCTTACTATTTTCTATCTAGCGATTACTTCTAGTTTTGATACATGGCGAAGCTAAAGGGTGCCAATGTTAACGTCTCTTCTAACTTGCAAGCAGTTTCGTTATAAATATCAAGGACACTATGGTTCGATAATAAATCAGGAAGAGTGATGTGAACCGTATCATTACTGTTGTTCATAATCACAGTAACACTCTCGCCTTTTAATACTTTTTGGTAAATAAGACATTGTTTCTCATCGTCACTCATTAACCAATTAATGTTATGAGCACGCAGAGCAGGGTGCTGTTTACGTAATTTTATGATTTGCATAATATGTTGTTTCATGTCCATATCATGTTTGCTCTCATCCCAAATCATGCATTTACGATTTAATGGGTCGGCTCCCCCATCTAAGCCAATTTCACTACCATAATAAATACACGGTGTACCACTGTGGGTAAATTGGAATAAATAGGCCAGTTTCACTTTCTCTTTATTGCCATCACAACGATGAAGAATACGGGACGTATCATGGCTATCTAACAATGAAAATGCCGCTTCATTAACCGCAATCGGGTAGCTTGCATTGACATCATTTACCGCATATTTGAATTGGTTCGCATTGAGGTTTCCGTTAGCAAAAAATCCTATCATTGCATCGGATAATGGGTAATTCATTACGGCATCAAATTGATCGCCTGTAAGCCAATTCATCGAGTCATGCCATGCTTCACCTAAGATATAGATCTCGGGTTTTATCGCTTTTAACTCATCTCGGAAGCGCCTCCAGAAGCGCTGGTCTACTTCATTTGCTACGTCTAAGCGCCACGCATCAATATCAAAGTTACGCACCCAGTATCGACCGACTTCAAGTAAATATTCCATTACTTCTGGGTTTTCGGTATTTAACTTAGGCATGTTTTGCGCAAAGGCAAAGGCGCGATAGTTGAGGTATTCTTTGCTGTGTTGATCTTTTTTAGACTCATCTACAAGTGGAAACTGTTCAACATAGAACCAATCAATGTATTTGGAGTCTTTGCCGTTTTTAATGACATCTTGCCACTGAATAGAATCGGCACCAATATGATTGAATACGGCATCTAACATGACTTTCATGCCACGCTTGTGGGCTTCTGCTATTAGGGTTCTTACTGTGTCGTCATCACCAAAAGCAGGGTCAACTTTTAGATAATCAACGGTGTCGTATTTGTGATTCGTTTTACCTTGAGTAATTGGTGTGAAATATAAGCCTGTAATACCGAGATCTTGTAGGTAGTCAAGATGGTCAATTACTCCTTGTAAATCACCACCAAAGAAGCTTTTAGTTTTCGGGTCTTCAGAACCCCAAGATAGTACATTTTTAGGTGAGATTGAGGGATCACCATTGGCAAAGCGCTCAGGAAATATTTGATACCAAACTGTATCTTTTACCCAATGTGGAGGGCTAAATACATCGATAGGGTTCATGTATGGGAAGCAGTAGAAATTGAGTAATTGGCTTAATACTGGGTCAGTATTATCGGTGATAGTGAAAATTTGTTTTTCAGTAACGAGCAGTTTTTCTTTCTCTTTACTTTCTAGAATAAAAGCATAACGAGCACGGAAAAATTGGGGTTTCGCTGCGCAGAACCAATAATCAAACAATTCTGTTTCACATTCTTTTTCCATGGTAAGGTTTTCGCCGCCACTCCAACCCATTGCATCTTCTGCATTTAGATTGCCGCCACCGCCACCGGATGTCCAATCGTATGGATCACCAATTCTTAATGTGGCGTTATCGACTTCGCCTTTTGCTGTACGAATGCGTAAATGAAGTGTTTCCTTATCATAAGTATAAGAATAACTAGAGTGAGATCTATGATAGATCGCTGCTTTTGTAATCATGATTAATACCGTTTAATGAAAAACCAATCTAAATAAGCGCTGAGTGACTATTTATCTAGATTGGTAGAAATGTGTGATAGGTAATAAATATTACTTTTGAATCGTTTCTTCGTAATGTTTTACGACACGTAGCACTTCACTGACGCTCCACGCTTGGGCGAAACAACCACGAGACTGACTTGGCGCGTAACCATCATAGATTTCAGCTAATTGACCAATACAGCCTTCATAAAGACCATCTTGGTTGTGCTCAATAAATTGCTCAACAATACGAAGTAAGTCTTTATCTTGTGGGAATTGACGTAATATGCCTATTAGGAACTGTCCAATCATAAAGCCCCAAACCGTACCTTGGTGGTACGCCATATCACGATCAAAGTGAGAGCCTGTACACACCACTTTAAACTCCGGGTCATTCATCGCAAGCGAGCGTAAACCTAGTGGTGAATACAATTCTTTATAAATAGTAAGAATGACCGAACGTGCTCTTTCTTGGCTTAAAATAGGGAAGGGTAAACCAACCGCATAGGCCTGGTTTGGACGAATTTGTTGATTGATCTCACCCTCTTTAATCCAGTCATTTAAGTAGCCTGCATCATTGTAAAACTCATTGTTAAAGGTAGTTTTTACTTGTTCTACCAGTGCAGGCAACTCTGGCATTGGTTTGTTCAGTTTTTGATTAAAGAAATCCAAAATAGATAGTGCATTAAACCAAAGGGCGTTAATTTCTACTGCACAACCGTGTCTTGGTGTTGGTACGATATCCTCGTAACGAATGTCCATCCAAGTCAGCTGATCAAAACCGCTGCCGCCGCTGATCAAACCGTTATCAAGCATCTTAATCTCAAAGTCAGTACCGTTACGATAATGCTGATAAATGTTAGTCATGCATTGATACGCTTCATCACGGATAAACTCTAGATCGCCGCTCGCTTGGTAATATTCATATAAGCTAACAATGAACAATAGCGAAGCATCGATGGTGTTATACATTGGCTCAACCCCAGCTTCAGGGAAAAGATTAGGAAGTACACCACGGCGTTCGTAACGGATAAAAGTACGGAAGATCTGTCTTGCGTCTTCAAATTGATTGGTCGATAAATTACAACCCCATAATGCAATCATGGTGTCACGGCCCCAATCGGCAAAGAACGGGTAGCCCGCAATGATTGATTTAGATTCTGTTGAGTCACGATCTACCACAAACTGCTCACTGGCACGGACCAATTGTTTTCCAAATAAACTCTTTAGATTAGCGTGCTTGATGTACTCTTGTTGGCGCTTAATTTCTGCGTCAATCATTTCGTCGGCAGTCTGCGCTTCTAGAGAAACTGCGCGATCTTCTTCTGCTTCAAATACTATCGAGAATTGTTCGTGCGTTTCAGTGCCTACAAAGGCAATGGTATGAAGTGCTACTTGAGCATCTGTTGCAGGACGACCATCGCGAGCATCATAAGAAAAGTACAGCCCCGACTCATAGCGAGGGGTATCTAATGCTGAATCAGCACCATTGTGACGATAAATAAGTGCTTGACCGTTACTGCTGATTTTGCCTTCTTGATGCGTAAATTCTTGTTGTCTTGATAGGTTCTGCCCTTTTGCACAGAAGTGATATTTTGGTGTTACATTCAACGTAAATGCTTGTTTCAATGGATTGAATATTTGATATTTAATCGCAAGACGGTTTACCCCTTGAGCCATCACAATGGTTTTGGTGATTTCAATACCACGGATACGATAAGTAAATTCTGGAAGATGAGTTTGAGTAAAATTATCAAACAGCAATGTTGAGTCTATTGTGTCATACGGATTTACATTGGCTTGTGAAGATAGTGGGTGAGCTTCGCCACTCGGCAACGTAATACGGTCATCCAGATGACGTATAAAATTAAAGCGATTGTTTGGTGCAACAAGGCTTGCCATAAACAACGCATGGTCATTTCGACTGCAAGAGCCTGCAAGGGTAAGAGAAGAATAACCGCCTAATCCATTTGTTAGTAGGTAGTTCGATTCTTCAAAGCGATCCATATCGCGAAAATTTGCTTTAGAAAGAGAGATTTTCATGTGAACCTTACAATTAAATATCAAATGTTATCCCGTGTTTATTTTATTCACGCATAGGTGATAGGTTAACGAGGGAGTTTATAGTTAGCTTTTAATTCCGTTATAAACGAGTAACAGTTTTTGCACTTCACCTTGGGTGTGCGCGAGATCTTGGCTCTCTTCGTATCCCCAAAGTGATGTAATTTGGACGTCATTTTGGGTCGGTGTTACTTTGAATGCCGCAATGCGTTCTTGCTCATTATCAGAAATAAAAAACAGATAAGGCTGAGGCTGTGTAAGCAGTGCGTTGTATTGAGAAGGCGTGGTATATACGGCATTCACTGCTTTTACGTTTTGAGTGCCATAAAAGCGCTGGGCTTCAGCTAATACAGGTAATGCCATTTCTTGCAGTTGTTTGTAACTGCTTTCTACATGGAATGAACCACAATCACTTGGGATCTGATCACGCAGTGCTTTATATTGGGCATTAATGACTTCTAATGGCAGGGTTAAATAGTCATTTTCAAACTGTTGTGCTGAGGCAAATAGCTCATCATTATTAACGCATTGCTTAAAATTTTGTTGTTGCTCTGTAAATGTTGAGTAGTCAAACGATGGCTTAGGAAGACTGCTGTATGCAATAATAAAGCCGGTAATGAAAATAACGACAGCGACAGTAATATGAAGCATATAGTCGTGAATGCGTTGAAGTTGGCCGTGAAAATTCAAAATATGGCTCCTTTCTTTACGGTGTAAATATGCTCTATAAGGCATGGCTTATTGCCCTCAATGAGGTGAGGGCAATAAAGGTGGCTGTGTTCTATTTCTTAAATTCAGCGGATTTGATTGAGTACTTGATGGACCCTTCCGTCTCCGTATCAAAGAAATGCAGCTTGGTGTTATCGATAACTAAGGTGATTTTCTCATCGATATCAACGTCTGGTTCGCCGGTGCCCAATGTGCCTACAAACATGTTCATTGGTGCAGCATTAAAGAATACGTTAATCGCATCGCCTAAGTATTCGCTGTTAAGTGCGGTGACTTCAAAACAACAATCAGGGAACGCATCGCGGTATTTTTTGCCAGAACGAATGGCACTAGAGCGTGCGCCTAACGTAACTAATTTTCCGTTGTAGCCTGCGTCGTTTAAGATCTGTTGGTCACTTTTATTCAAGGTAATCGTGAAAGAAGGACACATAAACTGACCACCTTCGTACATTCCTTCAATAAGGTTCATTGATGGCATGCCCATGAAAGTCGCTACAAAACAGTTTTTAGGGTTAGTAAATAGCTCTTTTGGATAACCAATTTGCTGAACTTCACCCATCGACATTAATACGATGCGATCCGCCATGGTCATTGCTTCAACTTGGTCATGGGTTACGTAAATGGTGATTGCGCCCTTAGCTCTGTGCATGCGAGAGATTTCAGTACGTGTTGTAGTACGTAATTTCGCATCCAAGTTACTTAATGGTTCATCCATTAGGTACAATTTAGGCGTACGAACCATGGCACGGCCTAAAGCCACACGTTGACGCTGCCCACCTGACAACTCCTTTGGCTTACGCTCTAGGTATTCTTTTAAAAATAAGTCGTCAGAAATATTATCAACTGAGTTTTTGATCTCATCACTTGGGTAATTACGTAATTTTAAGCCGTAACCAATGTTGTCACGTACCGACATGTGTGGGTACAGCGCGTAGCTTTGGAATACCATCGCAATATCACGATCTTTTGAGCTTACGTCATTTACCACTTCACCATCGATGATGAATTCGCCATCAGTAATGTCTTCTAAGCCTGCAATCATGCGTAGTGTGGTGGATTTCCCACAACCCGATGGACCAACAAGAACAATGAATTCACCTTCTTCAATATCGAGATTGAAATCACGTACCGAACACGTATCAGAATTAGGGTATTTTTTATTGATGTTTCTTAATGAAATTTTGCTCATTAGCCTTTTACTCCACCAGACGTTAAACCGCCCACGATATAATCTTGAAATTTATAGAAAACGATAACAGGCGGAATTGCTGCTAAGACCGCGCCTGCTGCGAATACGTTGTAGCTCGATTCTTTAATGTTATTGATAAGACCCATAAGGCCTACTGCCAGTGTTTTCGCTTCTGAATCCATACTTGCAATCAGGAATTTAGGCATGATGATGTCGCCAATTGGACCTAAGAAACAGAAGATAGCGATAACCATGATCATCGGCTTAACTAATGGCAGCAGTATTTCTTTGAAGATCTGCATTTGAGTTGCACCATCAATTTTTGCAGATTCATCTAACGCACGAGGAATCGAATCGTAATAGCCTTTCATTAAAATCGTATTCATTGTGATACCACCTGTGGTGTAGATGAGGATCATAAAGATATACGTATAAAGCGTGGCATTGGCAGAGCTGTAAATACCAATAGAGTTCGCAATCGCATACAAAGCAATTAAGCCACTGCCTGATGGTATGATTTGAATAACTAATAATGACACCAATGCGCTCTTACGAGATTGGTAGCGATACCGAGAGTAAACAAATCCCGAAATTGTCACGATAAACGTAGAGAGGATCATGGTGATTATCGATACTAAGAAGGTATTTCGGTACCAACTTAAATAAGGCGTATCATTAAAAAGTTGGACAAAATTCTTTGTTAAACTGAAATTTTCAGGGAAGAACGACGTAGAGTACAATGAGTTACTCACGTTAAACGCACTCATTAATGTGACCAAAATTGGATAAAGAATGATGACTGACATCGAAATTAAAAAAGCATAACAAAAAAACACACCAATGTTTTTTGTAACAACATGACGGTTTAAGCGTTTTGCTTTCATTTGGCGTTCCAAAGGAATTGCTTTGTCCATTACATAACCTCCTCATTTTTGAAGGCACCAGCTTTTAACCATGAATACAAGACCACGGCACCGACAATGGTGCTAGTAATTAATGTATATACTGCTGCTTCGTTGTATTTCGCATCCATCATTAAACGAAAGCCTAGAGATGAAATGGTATCGAGCGGTTTGTAAATTGAACCTACCGTTTGAACCGTTGCTTCGCCCAACATATATACGATGGTGACGTTATTAAAGTTGAAGGTAAATTGGGTAATAAATACTGGAGCAACACTTATCAATATTAGGGGTAAAGTGATGTCGAAGAAGTTTGTCCATGCGTTACCACCGTCAATCGCACTGGCTTCATATAAATCATCAGGGATGGTTTGTAATACACCTGTCACCAAGATAAATACGTAAGGGAAGCCTAACCATGCTTGAATTAATATGATTGTGATTTTGGCGTAATCTGCATTTAGGAAGAAGCCAATTGCTGTGCTTACGTCGTATTCGTTGCCTGTGAAAAATGGAATAACCATGGTATTCATGCCACCAACTTTTGAGAAGAACAGTTGGAAAACAAGAATGGTCAAAAAAGCAGGAACTGCCCAAGGCAAAATGTAGACAGTACGGAAGAATTTCTTCCCTCTGATATGCTTATTGTTTGCGACCACCGCCAGAGCGGTACCAAGAACGATGGTGAGTGCAGAGGCGCAGAAAGTCCATGTCAGAGTCCAAGATAAGGTTTCCTGGAATGCTGCAGCTGTTCGTTCGTTCGTGAACAAACGCTCAAAGTTGGTAAAGCCTTTCCATTCAATTAGAAATGCAGGTGGTAACACTGGGCGTTTAAAGTTAGTGAAGGCAACGACAATAGAAACAATCGCTGGTAATAAAGCAAAAACAAACAATAGTATAAATTTAGGTGCCGTAATTAGGTTGGGTACAATTTCGTGTGATAATCCGCGTATTTTTTCAGTAAAGGTAATCGCAAAGCCAGATTCATCTATTTGTCGTTTTACATCTTTTGCATCGCGAGCAAAGGCGTAATGCAATATAAAAAAGACTAAGATCATCATTGCACCAACGGTTGAACCCACCATGATAAGAAAAGAGTCATCCACAAAGCGCTCTGCACCAATAGTGATTTTTCCATTAGGTTGTTCGACGGCTAAAAGACGGAAATTAGGAAGAGTGAATTGTATAAAAACCAATATCTCTAAAGCTAATATAGAGAACCCAAATAAAGCCTCTCGCATTCGACGTAGTGCAAGGTGTCCGCTACCTGGGATCAGCATAGAGAACCAGAATACAAACTGTTGACTCATGTAAATAACCTACTTATTTTTTACTGTTGTGTAGATATGTCATGCCTTTGTATTACACGATGCCGAATGTACTCGACATCGTGTAGTTTATTTGAAAACTAAATTAGCCGATTACATGTCTTCAATATCAATTTCAATCGTATCAACGGCAGCGTCTAATACGGCTTTGACATCTTGACCTTGTGCGATTTGAGCAAGGCCTGTTTTCATTGGTCCCCATACCTTCATGAACTCTGGGATGCTTGGCATAGGTTGGCCGATGTTTGTCGCATCAAAGATAGCTTTGTGTAGAGAGCCTTCTTTGTAGTTAACAGATAGGCTAGGTGAGACTTCACGAGTGTCTGAATACCATTTATTAGCATTCTCAGGTGTTGCTAAGAACTTGATGAAAGCACGCGCGCCTTCTTTGTTGCCACTGTAGCCGTTAACGGTCATCCCTTTTGTGCCAGTTAGCGCTTTGTATGGATGGCTGCCATCCCAGCTTGGGATAGGTGCTGCACCAACATTAATACCTGCTTTTTCGATATCGGCAATTGCCCATGGGCCGTTGATAATCGCTTTTACTTTTCCTTCCATGAAGTATTTCATCATGATGTCATAAGCAACGGTATCATCTTGCATCAATGTCCAGTGACTTACGCCGCTGCTATATAAACTATGAGCGGCTAAACCCGCCTTGATTGAATCTGGTGTATTTAAACCAATGTCTTGTGGGTTGTTGTCTTTGAATATATAGCCGCCATTAGACATAAATAGGCCGCCAGTGAAGTAGAAATCAGTAAACTTCGCAGCCCATTCTGAAGGTGGAATTTCTTTAAGTGTTTTTGGCGCTTCTTTTATCATGTCTTTGTTGTATAGAAACAATGTTGTATCTGTAGACATTGGAAGCATGTAGGTTTGACCGTTATAGGTTGATGCGTTGGTAGCGGCATCTGTGTAGCCATTAACGGTAAAGTTGGTTGGTGCAATTAAGTGTTGGTCAGCTAATTCACCAATACGGTCATTTGGGATCATGAAAATATCAGCAATGTTGCCTTTTTGAGTTGGTAGAGCGGCTAGCAAATCAAACATGCTTGTTGCTGCTACTTCAACCTTAAAGTCTTTACCTTTATTGAACTGCTCTGCAAGTTCGGTGAAGTAAGGGACATAGCTTTTTTCAACGCCAATAACGATGTTTTCTGCAGCCATTGCAGCGTTACTTAGTAATAGGGCAGCTGAAACGGCAAGCGATAATTTCTTAATCATTTTATTGCTCCTGAATAGGGGGAGAGGTTTAAATCGATAAAATCACGTTGGGTATATTAATTTAATCATATCAACAGCTTATGTTTATTATTAAGCGGTCTCTCTAGAGTGCTTCCTGCGATACATGTCTGTCTGTTTATAAGACTAACGTCATTGAAATCATCATAAGTCTTTGGCAGCAGGCGGTGAAATGCTATTTATATTTGGTGGCCATAGATAAAATGCATATCACATAGATAAATGTTATCTAACGCAATGATATCCAAACTATTCATGGTCTTTGACAAGTTAAAAATGTGAAGACAATAACAGTCTGTAGGACGAGAAAAAAAGAGAAAAAGGAGAAGGTATTGAATGGTGTACTTGCATGAAAAAAGGGTGGCTATTACCTTTAACTTAGTATGGTTTTTGTGAGGCTATCTTTTGTTTTAACGACTTCGATTAACACCGACGTATCTATTCGCTTCAACTTTGTTCTTGAAGGTTTTTGTATTCTTGATCAACTTTTCAGTGAGTAGTGATTTTATACCATGAAATTTTACTTCGTTTGAACAAATGCCAAACTCTTTTCTCATCCAATCAATGGAAGAGCCAAAATCAAATTTGCCTTATGCCATAGAGTTGCTCGCTTTTCTATTTGGCACGAGTCATATTTGGGTTACAAATCCATGAAGTATGCTCGCGTCCTTTTATGGCCGCTAAGATAACAACAAGAACATTGAGGTGAAAATTGCCAGTAGAACCTAATTCTGTGATTCCTTCTGAACTCAATCGAGCGATATAACTGAGCTGAATACAAGTGTTAACACTGTAAGGTTACCAACAAAACCTACCATGGCCAGTTACTTACTACGATTAGTATTAGTTAATTTTACTTCGACTTGTCCAAGTGCGCGTTGGTACATAAACCATGCACATGTTCCGGCAAGCACATTACCTACCATAGCGCCCCAGAATAGACCTTCAATTCCAGCAAGCTGAGAGCCAACCCACAAGCAAGGCAAGAAGAAGGCAAACAGACGCAACGCTGAAATCGTTAATGCGGTGTAAGACTTGCCTAGAGCGTTAGAAACAGAAACCATCAGCATACAAATTCCCAATGGACCTAAGCTGATAGGAACGATCAGTAGGTGGTAGTTTAAAATCGTTGAGACTTCGCTTTCACTGGTCATTAGGTTTGCCAGCCCACCAGAGAACAACCAAGTCACCAGTGCAATCACCAACTGGAAACCCAATACGAACATCACCGCAATCTTAACGAGCTTACGTATGTTTTCGAGGTTGTTTTCTCCCAACATGCGGCCAATCATCGGAGGCATCGACATCGTTAGTGCTAGCACAGCGACAATTGAGAAGAATTCAAAACGTGAACCCAATGCCCAAGCTGCAACTGCAGCGGTGCCATAGCCTGCAAGCAGTTTTGTGGCGAACATTGATGAAACTGGCGGTAGCAATTGACTGATCATCGCGGGACCCATGATGTTACCAATGGAACGAACACTCTTACCGATATCAAGATCGTGCCAGTCGAACGTCATCCAATGCTTTTTAGTCACTTTTGGAGCAACGATAAAGATACCCGCGCCGAATGCTAAGATGGTCGCAATGGCGGCTCCATTAATGCCCATGTCGAGAGTAAAGATGAAAATCGGATCTAATATCAAGTTGATGATACTGGTCGCGATCATCATTGAGCCGGGCAGCATGGTATTACCATTGGCACGACACACACTGTAGAAGAAGTAGAGCAGTGCACCTGTCCAAGAGCTGACTAGCCAATAGATCCAATAAGAATCAATGATTGGCAATACCGTCGGTGGCGCATCCAACAACTGTAAAATTGGCCCACGAAGCAGATAGATGATGACCGAGAAAAGCGCGACACTCACGCTGCCCATCGCAATCACTAGTCCACCAAGCTGCTTAGCGTAGCGTGTCTCGTTCGCGCCAATAGCTCTCGCGATAACCGCAGTGGTCGCGATACCTAACCCGACTTGAATACCAATGATGATCATCTGTATTGGAAGTGTGAAACCTTGAACGGCGAGTGGCAGCACGCCCAGTTGGCCAATAAAAGCACTGTCTACAAGCTGGAAGCTCATTAGGGAAAGCACCCCAAACAGCATTGGCCATGTCATTGTATAGAGTTGTCGGCCAAGAGATGGCGAGGGAGTTGCGGTAGTCGAATTCATAACACTCTTATCAGTCTTGAAGTCAGGGTTGTCGTGGTGACAATCCTCTCAATGAAGAATTGCGTAAAGGATAACGTAAGGTCAGCTCGATACCAATGTTTGTTGCGATAGGCAGATTAACTTTGTTGGCTTTCGGTGAACAAAAAGCCAGTCGTAGTGACTGGCTTTGTAGTATTTACTTTTTGTGAAAGCGACTTTTGGGCGGTTAAGTGTTACTTATTCGCAACGTTACCCAGTTTCAGCCATGTGTCGATAACTGTATCTGGGTTCAATGAAACCGAGCTGATGCCTTGCTCCATTAACCACTCGGCTAGGTCGTCATGGTCAGATGGACCTTGGCCACAAATACCTACGTATTTACCCGCTTTAGCCGCGGCATCGATTGCCATTTTTAGCATCGCTTTCACTGCTGGGTTACGCTCATCGAATAAGTGCGCAACGTCACCTGAATCTCGGTCTAGGCCAAGTGTCAGCTGTGTCATGTCGTTTGAACCGATAGAGAAGCCATCGAAGTACTTCAAGAACTCATCAGCCAATATCGCATTCGATGGTAGCTCACACATCATGATGACTTTCAGACCTTGGTCGCCACGACGTAGGTTAAACTTAGCCAGAATGTCGATAACTGATGCCGCTTCGCTCGGTGTGCGAACGAATGGGATCATGATTTCAACGTTCTTTAGTCCCATCTCGTTACGAACGCGTTTTAGCGCTTGAGTTTCTAGCTCGAAACAGTCTTCAAATACTGGAGAGATGTAACGGGATGCACCACGGAAGCCCAGCATTGGGTTTTCTTCATGTGGTTCAAATGTTTTACCGCCAACAAGGTTGCTGTACTCGTTCGACTTAAAGTCAGACATACGTACGATTACACGCTTAGGCCAGAATGCAGACGCGATAGTCGCGATGCCTTCCGTTAGCTTGCTTACGTAGAAATCGATAGGATCTTTGTAGCCACGAATTCGCTGGTTGATTTCTGCTTTGATCTCGTCCGTTTGCTCATCGAAGTTCAGCAGAGCTTTAGGGTGAATACCGATCATCTTGTTGATGATGAATTCAAGACGAGCAAGGCCAACACCTTCGTTCGGGATTTGAGCGAAGTCGAAGGCACGATCTGGGTTACCCACGTTCATCATTACTTTAGTTGGCAGCATTGGTAGCTCATCAACCTCAGAACGTTTGATTTCAAAGTCGAGTTCGCCGTTGTAAACGTAGCCTGTTTCACCTTCTGAACATGACACTGTTACGGTGTCGCCATCATTCAGGCTGCTTGTCGCGGTACCACAACCAACAATGGCAGGAATGCCTAGCTCACGAGCAATGATTGCTGCGTGACAAGTACGGCCGCCACGGTTAGTGACAATCGCAGAGGCTTTCTTCATTACAGGTTCCCAGTCTGGGTCTGTCATGTCAGTTACTAGCACGTCGCCTTCTTGAACCAGTGACATTTGGTCTAGAGAATCAACCAAGCGAACAGGGCCTGAACCGATACGCTGACCGATAGCACGACCTTCAACCAAGACATCCGCCTTATTGTTTAGCTCGTAACGCTCGATAACGTTTTGGTCACTTTGAGAACATACCGTTTCTGGTCGAGCTTGAACGATGTAAAGCTTGCCGTCGATGCCATCTTTTGCCCACTCAATGTCCATCGGACGTTGGTAGTGCTTCTCGATGATCATCGCTTGTTTTGCTAGCTCTTTGATCTCTTCATCGTTCAATGAGAACTCGTTACGCTCTTGAGTATCCGTATCGATGATATCAACTTGTTTGCCGATCTCTTGGTTGGTTGAGTAGATCATCTTGATCAACTTAGAACCAAACGTCTTTTTAACGACTGGATAGTGACCCGCTTCTAACATTGGCTTGTGAACGTAGAACTCGTCTGGGTTCACTGCGCCTTGTACAACCATTTCACCTAGACCCCAAGAAGAGGTAATGAACACCACTTGGTCGAAGCCTGACTCAGTATCAAGCGTGAACATCACACCTGAAGAGGCTTTGTCTGAGCGAACCATACGTTGAATGCCCGCAGACAATGAAATGCCACGGTGATCAAAGCCTTGGTGCACGCGGTAAGAGATAGCACGGTCGTTAAATAGTGAAGCGAACACGTGTTTCGTTGCTTCGATAACCGCATCGATACCTTTCACGTTAAGGAAGGTTTCTTGTTGGCCTGCGAAAGAAGCATCTGGAAGGTCTTCAGCCGTTGCCGATGAACGAACCGCAACAGACAATTCTTCGTTGCCTTCAATCAGTTCGCGGTAGTTATCACGGATATCTTGCTCTAGTGATTCTGGGAATGGCGCGTCTAGAACCCATTGTCGAATCGTTGCACCTGTCTTACGCAGTGCGTCAACGTCTTCAACATCAAGTTCATCAAGGAGTTGGTGAATGCGTTCATCAAGACCTTTGTAGTCAAGAAAGTTATTAAACGCATAAGATGTGGTAGCAAAACCATTTGGTACCGATACGCCAGCGTTGGCTAGGTTAGACACCATCTCGCCAAGTGAAGCATTCTTACCGCCGACTTTGTCGACATCTTCCATGGAAAGGCCATTGAACCATAGGGTGTTATTTTGCATTTATTTCTCCAGAAACATAGCAAGCATTGTAGGGATTTAAAGGCAAACGATTACGTATCAGTTTAAAAAAATGTAAATTATTTTCTAAAGCTGTGGGGGACGTAATAGTCAGCAGGGTTTCGTTATATATATTATGGTTCCCATCCTACTCAAAATAATTTTAAACATTAAATAAAAAATGCAAATTGATATCCAAAGTCGTGATGTATTCTATGTTTCTGATGGAACGGCCATAACATGTGAGACTTTAGGGCATGTTGTTCTAGGTCAATTCCCATTCGAAGCTAATGAAAAAACCTTCCCGTTTGTCGAAAGTGAAGACAAACTTTCTGATTTATTGAAAGAGATCGAGATTTCATATCGAGCAACAGGCCATGAACCTTTGGTCTTTTTCTCGATTGTGATTCCGGAGATAAAACTCAAGCTGTTAGATGCGCCTGCGCATTGTTATGACGTGTTAGAGAGTATCGTGCAGAAAGTGCAAGATGATACGAAAATGGCGCCTAAGCCGAAGCTGCAGCGTTCTCGTAGCGTCAATAAAGACTCGGACAAATACTTCGACCGTATTGCTGCTATCGAATACACATTAGCGCACGACGACGGCATTACTTTAAAAGGCTTGGAAGAGGCAGATATTATCTTGTTGGGCGTCTCTCGCAGCGGCAAAACGCCAACGAGCTTGTACATGGCAATGCAGTTTGGTTTACGCGTCGCAAACTATCCGTTTATCCATGATGATATTGCTCGCTTAAGGTTGCTACCGGAATTTGAGATATATCGTCATAAGCTGTTTGGTTTGACGATTGATGCGGAAAGGCTGACCGAGATCCGTGAAAATCGATTAGCAGGCAGTGAGTACGCAAGTGACTCTCAATGTTTGTATGAGCTGCAAACGGTAGAAGGTTTGTTCAGACGTGAAGCCATTCCATACATCAACACCTCGTCACTGTCTGTTGAAGAGATTTCGACACGAATCTTGGAACGTACAGGGTTGAGAAGGCGATTACTGTAATCAAAGACAGCGGAGTCATAAAAAATCTAAGCTCGTAAGGACAATGTTTCGGGGAGCTTCGATTTTTCAAGTTAGTTGTGATTTGCTTGATAAATGAAGAGGGTGATGGGGGAGTCACAAATATAAAAAAGGCTCTGGCTGCTCACTCTAATGCAGAAGAGTGAAGTCAGCCAAAGCCTCAATGTTGTTACCTTTAGCAGAGTGACTACTAAAAGAGCAGAGTGGTTAAACTATGCTTTTTTAAGGTCTTGCGTTGGGTAAGTAAGCGTCATTGCGCCTTCTACAGTTGTAACGTGAACGTAGCCGCCACCAGCGCTTAGGCCAGTCACTACCATTTCACCAAGTTCAACACCTTTTGTTGCTACAACGCGATCGTCAACTGAAAACACTTTACACACCTTCAATAAATTAAATAAATACGATAGATATCGAACGAGGATTTAAACAGATGACACTTCAATCAACTAATCCAGTTATTTGTCGTAAAGATTAAATTTAGTTATGTATAAATGACTATTTCTTAGTTATCAGACCATTAGCGTATTTGTGGTGCCTATTTGTCTGCAGGGTAAACGACACCAACTTGCTGACGCATCTCTGTAATTAACTTGGCAACGGTTAGAGCGCGTTGTTGGGCTTGTATTTGTGTTGTGCTGTCGCCAGCAATACAGTCTGCAAAGGCTTGCGCCTCGTAACACATCGAATTTTCGCTTTGCGCTTGAGTAAGGTTCTCAACACGACCATCACGGTAGCGGATCTTAATGTCGGTACATTCGGCAATGTGATCGATAATGATTGCCCCTCGTTCACCTTGGATTTCACTTGGTGCATAAGAGTCACTGACTTTGGAGTGCGCAAGGGTCACATCAAACTCTGGATATTGAAAGATCGCACTGCCATGAGCATCCACGCCAGAATCAAGCAATTTAGCAGAAGCGTGAGCTGCTTGAGGCTTGCCAAACAGTGCCACGGAAGCGGCGACACAATAGAAACCGATGTCGACCAACGAGCCGTTCGAGAAGGCTGGATTGAAGGTGTTTGGGTTTTCCCCATTTAAGTATTTTTGATAGCGAGATGAGTATTGGCAGTAGTTGATGTGTGCCTTATGTACCTTGCCAATCTTTTCTAAACCAAGTTGAATTTGCTTAAAGTTCGGCAGAAACTGAGATTTGTACGCTTCAAATAACACCACGCCGTTTTGTTCTGCGACTTCAAACATTCGAGTGGCTTCATCAATATTTGACGCGACAGGCTTTTCACAAATCACATGCTTGCCGTGCTTCATCATCAAGATCGATTGCTCACAGTGCATTGAGTTTGGAGATGCGATGTAAACCGCTGTTATTGTACTGTCACTGGCTAATGCTTCGAGAGAGTCATAAGTCGTTTCAACGTCAAATTCTTGGGCGAACTGTGCCGCGCTGTCTAAGTTTCGTGAATAAACCGCAGCAAGTTGTATCGATTGATTTTCATGGGCAGCTTGAACAAACTTTTGTGTAATCCAATTGGTTCCAATTACAGCAAACTTAATCATATAGGTATCCAGTCGTTAGTGTATTGATTCTGTAGAGATAGTAGCATTCAAAGGTCGCCAATGTGCCTTAGATTTGCGGAACAATTTCCGTTTAAATACAGCCTAATATCCATTTTTGGCCTCAAAAATATACCTGAGTTGGCTAGGACAACGGTGCACAAGTAAGTCATTTTTGCTAAGGTATTATGTAATTCAAACAAGGTGATGATATGCAAATCCGTACCGCAAAGGTAACTGACATTCGCTCTATTTTAGCGCTTTCTGAGCAGATAAACCGTCAACATCATCTTGGTGCACCTATGGTGTTTGCACCACCGTCACGAAGCCTTGGCGACAGCGAAGAGTATTGGTTAGGGTTGATGATAGACCCGCTCGGTTCCTTCTTTGTTGCGGTTCAAGACGAACAGGTCGTTGGCTTTCTTGCCGGCAAAGTGACACAGAACAAAGGGGTGAGCTTTATTCAACCGCATAAAATCGCGCGGGTGAATACGATTGTGGTCAACGATCAGATTCAAAGCCAAGGTGTCGGTAAGGCGTTGATGAAATCATTCAACCAATGGTCGCAGGCCAGAGGAGCGATAGAGCTTCGTTTAGAAGTGATGGAGTTTAACCAGCAAGCTCAGAGTTTCTATGAGTCGTTAGGAATGGAAACTCAATCTCGAACCATGTCTATGAGCTTAGAGGGGATATAAAGGTGCGGTTGTTTTTGCCTTTATCACTGTACTTACTCTTTGCGAGCTCTCTGATTTATTCAGCGACTTCCTCTGCTACGGATACGCCGCAATATGTAAAGCCGCCCGCAACTCAGAAGTCACAAGCGCAGAAGCTTGTAGTCGAGAAAATCGTTTCTGATGCAACGGCGATAGAAACCATTGTGTTTGAGTCAGCAACCTCCCATTCTAATCGCACACCTACATCATCGGTCACTGAGAATTCAAAACATGTCATTGTTCTGGACGATGCTCTTGAAGGGGACTCTCAACAAAAGGTCGGCCAGCTTTCTCAAGGTTCATCGAAACGCCCACCTCAAAGCTCATCCCAAAAGTTTTACAACGTGCCTAATATTGCTTCAGAGATAGACCCGCTACTTCAAGTAGTCACTTTGGTTAAGGTTGATAAATCGAAACGTAGAATGTACCTACTTAAAGGGGAGGAAGTGGTTCAGGAATTTCGTATTGCACTAGGTAAACAACCGAAAGGGCATAAGCGCTTTGAAGGGGACAACCGAACGCCAGAAGGGCAATACCAGCTTGACTATGTTTTGGAAGAATCGGATTTTCATCGCTCAGTGCATATTAGCTACCCGCAACCTTCGGATATGCAGTGGGCAAAAGAAAATGAAGTTGATCCTGGCGGGAACATCAAAATCCACGGTATTAAAAATGGTGAGCGCCGTTCACCGAGCTTTATACAAAGCTTTGATTGGACGGATGGTTGTATTGCTTTAACGAACCAAGATATGGATGCGTTTATTGAACTAGTTAAAATGGGCACTCCTATCCATATCGAATGGTAGCACCCAAATTATTTTACTCGTTCAGTTTAGATTTTCACTTACGCAGATTAAGTTTTCACTTACCCAATTTAGACGAGTACTCGACCTGCACTGAATATAGCAATTACGATCAGCAGTGCAATGGTGACTGGCTTGAATTTTTCTCCGCCAAACCTCTCGAACAATTTAGACCCGATATAGCCACCAAACATGCTGCTTGGCAAAAGTACCATAGTAATCCAGACCACATCACGGTCGACCAATCCTGCGATGGATGCCGAGAAAAATGCACTCGAATCAGCCAGTACAAAGAACGCGATCAGGCCTGCTCTGGCAATGTGAGGCTCGACAGGACTTGCCAATGCATGCGTGCCAACCGGAGGCCCAGACATTGAAGCTGCGCCATTCATAACCCCGGCAAGGCTGCCTAAAATATAGGGAGCAAACCTAGGTTCGCTTTTGTATTGGAATCCTTTGTAGATCATAAGTGCAGACGCAAAAATGAAGGCACTGATGATCAAGATGATCGTGTCTTGGCTAACAGATTTGAGCAACAGTAAGCCGACGGGAGTGAAGGCCAAACAAGGGATAAATACCTTTGAAACCCAGCGCCAATTTACATGATGTTTAACCTTCGGCAGCAATTGGATATTGCCTAACAGGTCGATCAGCATGAAAACGGGAACCAGTTCGATAACAGGCACGAATAACGCACTCAATGGCAATGCCACTAAGGTGAACCCAAAACCTGAGAAGCCACGAACAATAGCGGCGAAAATGAAGATTGCACCCAAAATTGGGAAAGTTGGACTAAAAATGAGATCCATAAATTAAGTAACCAATGAAGCTGTCTAATAAGGCGAGCTAGTGAAACCAAGTGAGTAGCGGAATGTACTCCTACTCACTTGTGTTTGCTACTTAATTTTATGGTTTCCTGGGAGTTAATTTTAAAGTTTATCGAGGCTATTTCTGCGGTATTTACGAGCTCAATTTATAGAGTTGAATTGATTCGGAAAATCAGTGAATACGGCATCTACTTTTGAGAGGAATTTGAAGCGAGACGGGTCATTGACGGTGTAGCACCATGCTTGAATGTTCGCTTCGTTGAGTGTGTCAAGATCGCTCTGATCAACGTGTTCATAGTTCATGTGACAGCTGAACGCTTTGACCTCATTGATGAGCATCAGATCATCTTGAGTCAGCTGCTCAGTGATCACCCCCACTCGATATCTCGGCAAATGACGAGCCATTTCAGTAACCACCTTATGGCTGAAGCTCGATAATAAGACCTTATCAGTGTCCAGATTTGAGCGAATCAACTCGTCGTGTAACAGATCAACCACATGAGGGGCTTGATGTCGGCTGTCGACTTTAATTTCGAGGTTGACGCTGAGATCATGTTGCTTAACAAGCGCGAGCAACTCTCCTAGCGTCAGTATTTTTTCTCCAGCGAATTGTTCCGATTTCCAGCTACCAAAATCTAACAGGCGCAATTCTGCCAAGGTATGTTCATCAACACGCCCTTGACCATCACTACAACGTTCTAGTGTGTGGTCGTGACAGACGACCAGCTGGTCATCCTGAGTGGGCTGAATATCAACTTCAATCCATTTCAATCCGAGTTTAGCCGCTTGTTCAATGCTTGCTTTGGTATTTTCTGGGTGAGTACCTGCTACACCCCGATGACCTACGATGATAGACGACATAATTAATCCTTCTTAAAGACGCACCGTAAAAACGCATTAAATATCAGTGTACTCGATTAAGCTAGAGCCGTCGTTAAGCTTGTCGCATCTTCGTGTGACTCCTGTGATGTGAAGTTATTTGGGTGAATGCGTTTGCCAAGATTGTCAAAAATATGCAGGTTGGATTTATCGATGCTTAGCCCGAGGGGGACGGCTTGGGACAACGTCGTTTCGGGTGTCACTGCAATAAAAGGTTGTTCGTTCACAAGGCCATGAACTAATTGATTTGGCCCTAAAGGCTCAACCACGCTGATGCGTAATTCAAGCGGCAGAGCGTTCATGACTAATTCGGTACAAACCTCTGAGTGCTCTGGGCGAATACCAAGCGTGATAGTGGTGTTCTTAACGTGAGCGTATTCTGGTAAGTACATTTGCTGATCGCCAATCTCAAGGTAGCCGTCGTCAAGTGTTGCTGGTAAGAAATTCATCGCAGGGCTGCCAATGAAGCTTGCCACAAAGATACTCGCTGGCTGGTGGTAGACCTCTCTTGGTGTACCGACTTGCTCTATCTGACCTTTGTTGAGTACTACGATTCTGTCTGCTAGCGTCATGGCTTCAACTTGGTCGTGAGTGACGTAAACACTAGTGACACCGAGTTCGCGCTGCAGTTTTTTGATTTCTAGTCTCATGTGAGCACGCAGTGATGCATCTAGGTTAGACAAAGGTTCATCAAACAAGAACAATTGTGGATCGCGGACGATCGCTCGCCCCATAGCAACTCGTTGGCGCTGACCTCCAGATAATTTGGCGGGCTTGCGATCTAGGTACTCTTCTATTTTCAGTGTTTTGGCGACTCTTTCAATCTTCTCTTCAATAAGGTGCTGACTGACACCTCGGTTCTTTAAGCCATAAGCGAGGTTCTTATACACCGTCATGTGAGGGTAGAGTGCGTAATTCTGGAAAACCATCGCGATATCACGCAGGGCTGGTTTCTCGGTATCGACCCGACGACCAGCTAAGTGTATCTCACCGCCAGAGATGCTTTCCAAACCCGCAATGGAACGTAGGATAGAAGACTTTCCACAACCAGAAGGGCCGACCAAAACAAGGAATTCACCCTCATCGATATCAAGTGAGACGCCTTTGACGGCTTGATGGCCGTTTTCATACGTCTTCACCAAGTTTTTGATACCCAACATGGTGGGAGCTTTACGCATACAATTCTGAGTGTCTTGTTTGTGCGTTAGCGTCTGTTTTGGGTTTGGCATCGGTTTGTCCTCTGTTTTGTTCGGAGAAGCTGGGTGAGACGTTTTGTACTCATCGAGTGATTGAATGCGGTTATCGTTCATTTGAGTTGTGTCGTTATTATTTTTCACTTTCTACTAGCCCTTTTACAAACCAACGCTGAAATACAACCACCACTAAAACGGGTGGTAACATGGCTAAAATCACCATGGCGAAAGCATAGTCGTAGCGCGGTAAACTGGTTTCATTGATGTTGTTGAGTACTTGCTTGATGCCCATCACGATGGTGTTGTAGCCTTCGTCTGTGGTTATGATGATTGGCCACAGGTACTGGTTCCAACCCACAACAAACATGATGATGAAGATCGCGGCGATCATGGTCTTAGATAGCGGCAGTAAGATATCGACAAAAAATCGAAATGGACCTGCGTTATCTAGTTGAGCAGCTTCTAATAATTCATCTGGGATGGTCTTGAAGAACTGCCTAAAAAAGAATGTTGCGGTGGCTGAGGCGATCAAAGGCAGAATCAACCCTGTGTAGCTATTAAGAAGACCGAGCCCTGCAACAACTTCGTAAGATGGGATTATGCGAACCTCCAATGGCAATAGCAGGGTCACAAAAATCAACCAAAACCACGCCGTGGCGTAAGGTAGTCGAAAGTAGACCAATGCATACGCTGCCATCATCGAAATGATGATCTTACCGATCGCAAAACCTAACCCCATGATCATTGAGTTGGCGATCATTTTGCTGGCGGTGACTTCGCCACTAAAGCCCATGCTTTTGTTCCAAGCTTCGCTATAAATGGTCGTAAAGTTATCGCCCGGTAGCCATTGCAGGCCTTCGCTGACAATAGTGTTTGGGTTGTGGGTCGAACTGGCGAAGATTAGCCAGATAGGGACTAACATAAACAGCATCCCAGCAATTAAAATTAGGTGGTCAGAGACCTTATTACTTTTCATAGATAACTCCTGTCGTGTTAAAACCTAGCTGTAGTGGGCTAGTAATGAACACGCTTTTCTACAACGCGAAACTGGATGAATGTAAGAGCGAGGACCAACAGTAAAAGCACAACTGATTGTGCGGAGCTGCCGCCTAAATCTGCGCCGACAAAACCATCTCGATACACTTTGTAGACTAACGAAGTGGTGCCACCACCTGGACCGCCATTGGTCATGGTGTCTATCACACCAAAGGTTTCAAAGAACGAGTAGGTGAGGTTGATGACCAATAGAAAGAAGCCAGTTGGGGCGAGTAGTGGGAAAGTGATGGTCCAGAAACGTTTCGAGTCACTGATACAATCCAGCATCGCTGCTTCTTTTACGGCGTAAGAGATCGATTGAAGCCCCGCTAGAAAGTAGATGAAGTTCACCGAAACCTGTTTCCACACGGACACCAAAATCAGAGCAAACGTGGCATCAACAGGATCGGTTTGGAAACTGAAGTCCCAACCCACAACGGTAAATAATTCGGTAAATACACCAATGTGCGGATTAAACAAGAAAGCACCGATAACGCCTGCTATCGCGGGTGCAACTGCATAAACCCAAGTGAGAGTGACTTTGTAAGCCCCTTGACCATGAATGATATTGTCAGCTTTGACCGCGAGCAGCAGCGCTAAAGTAAGCGATAGGAAAGAGACCACAATCGCAAACATCAAGGTGAAGCCAATCGAGTTGAGGTACTCACTCGATTCAAATAGCATTTGATAGTTCTCAAACCACACGAAGATGGAAGAGGTGCCCCAAGGGTCTTCCAACATAAAAGACAGGTATACCGCTTTTGTCGCTGGGTAGATAAAGAAAACGGCAATGATGAGTATCTGAGGCGCCAAAAATAGGTAAGGCAGCGGAGAGTGAAAGAATTGCTGACGTCGTTCCACAGGGTAATCCCTAAAAATAGTTACAGTGGCCACTAATATTTACAGTGACCACTAATAGTTACAGTAGCCACTATTAGCGACCTAAATCACTAGCGCGGTATTAAGGAATGCATCCAGTTGAGTTATCGTTGTTGGAGCAAGAAATGGCGCTAATGAACAATCTCCTCACACTTTGCCATTACGTTTTTAATCGCAGTGACAAGTTGTGAGGAGCGATGAACTGCTTTGGTTTGTTGAACTGATTTGGTTTGTTAAGCCTTTAGTTCAGTTATCTGCTTTAGCTAAAAAGCAGAATTAGTTCATGGTGCGAGCGAAACGTTTTAGTAGTTTGCTGCTTTCATCTTCGACCTTGTCTAGGCTGTTCTCGACGCTAGAGCGGTCGGCGAAGATGTTATCGAACTCACGGTGCATCACTTCACGGATCTGCGGGTAATAACCTAAGCGGTAGCCCTTAGTCCATTCGCCCGATTTAAGGCTTAGCTGCTTTACGCCCACTTCCGCGTCTGGCTGTTCTTTGTAGTAGCCAGACTCTTTCGCTAGTTCATAGGCAGCGGTCGTTACAGGTACATAGCCAGTGGTTTTGTGCCAGTAAACTTGAGTTTCAGGCTTAGTCAGGTAATCAAAGAACGCTGCCACACCTTTGTCTTGTTGTTGGTCATGGCCATTGAGTGCAAACAGAGCTGCACCGCCAATGAAGGTTAAGCCAGCATCCGGGTTAACCGATTTCCAGTATGGAAGATAAGTTGTGCCTAACTCGAAAGGTACGCGGTTACGTAAACCACCGAATGAACCTGAAGAGCCCATCCACATTGCCACTTCTTGGCGTTCGAAAGGCGTTTGGTTCGCATCCCAATCGCTGCCGTAATACTTGTAGTAACCTAGATCTGACCACTCTTTCATCTTGCTAACGTGCATCATCATGTCTTTGGTGTTGAACATAATTTTAGTGGATAGGCCGTCATAGCCATTGCTCTGGTCAGAGACTGGTAGGTTATGGCGTGACTTAAAGTTCTCGAACATGATCCATGGTGTTAGAGATTGAGAAAACGCGATGTGTCCTTCGGCCTTCAGTTTCTTAGCAACCACTTCGAGTTCTTCATAAGTCTTAGGCGCTTTAGCACCCACTTCCGCAAGAAGGTCTTTGTTGTAGTACAGCACTGGGGTTGAACTGTTGAAAGGCATACCAACCATCTTGCCTTGGTTGTCGGCATAGAAGTTACGAACGCCCGCTAGGTAGTCGTTCGAATTAAAGCTGTAGCCCGACTCTACCAGAATATCCTGTACCGGTTTCGCGACGCCTTTAGCGTTCATGATGGTGGCAGCACCGGCATCGAATACTTGTAGAATGTTAGGAGCTTCGCCTGCTCGATATGCCGCGATACCCGCTGTTAAGGTCTCTGTGTATGAACCTTTATAGATTGGCGTGATCTTGTAATCATCTTGTGACGCATTAAAGTCCGTCGCAATCTTATTGACGGTTTCTCCAAGTTGTCCGCCCATTGCGTGCCACCAAGTGACTTGAGTCGTTGCGAACGCTGGCATTGCCGCTGTCGCAGAAAGAACGCCTGCCAAAATTAGCTTATTCATCTTCTTTTCCTTTTGGATGAAATCGATGTAGATGTATTGAATTAGAGTATTAACGAGACGGTAGGGGTATCGTTTGAAGCTATCTTGAACAGGGTATATTTCACTTACGTGGCTAAACCGTTTCACTGATATGAAAGATTCGTTTCGATTTTATTTAAGAGAAAAGTTATTGATGGTTTTGATGTTTAATAGGTTCGGTTCTTAAGACGTTTTATTGAACAACTGTTGTCCAACAAAAAAGCCTCTTGAGGGAGAGGCTTAAGAGTAAAGTTCGATGTGGATACAGTGTTAGTGCGCGATGTCGAGTTGGTTGTCTTTCACACCATTAATACGGAACCAACCAGCAATGCTGAAACGCTCTGTGTTGGTTGGCAGTACCTCGTGTGGGAATTGTTCCGACAAGAACACAAATAAGCGGCCTGACTTTGGTGGAATGGTCGCGATGTGATTGTCTTTTAGATCGTAAACCACGAGCTCCCCTGCGTCTTCCTCAGACCATTCGTCATTCATGTAGAACACGGTGGTCAGGCGGCGGTTTTCATTGCCTTTGAAGCAGTCTAAGTGCTTCTGGTAAAAATCACCTTTTTCGTATTTCGCAAAGTGCGCTTCGTATTCGAACAGACCTAAAAAGAACGCTTGATTTGCCTCTAAACGAATTTGTTCCATTTTGTCTAGGAACAGAGATGCTGGTTCGCCCATATCACGGCGTACCCACTGAATTTTGTCACTACGAATCGTTGCTTCTCGTGCTACGTCATCGTTACGGCCGATCCTAGCCTTTTTCCAGTTCTCTGGAATGCAATCCCTCAATGCCACCACTTCTTCGTTAGTTAAGAAGTCATCCCAAACGAAATAGCCTTGGGTAGAAAGAGCATCGATAAGTTGGTTCATGTATAGCACTCAGACAATAAATTAGAGGCGCATATATAGTCCGATTAACTCAGGCCAACAAATCACATATTTTGTCGTCACGACTAATGCTTGTAGTTTACTGGTGAAGATAAAAGGGAAGAACAACCGAAAAGAAAAAGTGAACCAGTTTAAAGGCTCACTTCTGTTGGATTATCGTCCGGTTGTCCCTTTAGCGAGTGCTTTGATTCGGACGACTTCGAATGGTCTAGTACCGGTATCTTTACCGTTGTTTAAGGCAGCTGTTCGATCAAGCTGGTTGACCGTTACGTAAATATAACCGTTAGGGCCAAATGACATGCCATCAGGCCAAGTTTGGTTGTCTGATAGTGTGGCTATGATTCGATATCCTTTTGGTGTGGAAACTCCAATAGCATTACTCTCAATATCCGTCACATAAACGTTCTGAGCACTGTCTACAGTAATACCATCTGAATAGGGTTTATCTGCGTATCTTTTAATATTATCTGCGACTGTCTTGCCATTGTTATCGAACTCACTTGCTTTGACTCGATAAATGGTGCGTCCATTAACAGCTCCGAAATAAATCCATTCGTAGGATGGATCGATGGTGATTGGGTTTAACGCAAAACCAGTTTTACTGTCGGCTTTCATTGATGGGTGGTTTTCTGCCACTCGAACCGCTTTCCCTGTCTTCAGGTCGACTGTTACAAAGGCTGGGATTGCCTCACTTTTTAGATCATTCTGGGTCATATCAGCAATAATAATGCGCTGTCTTTTTTGGTCTAAAGCAAAGTCTTGCAGAAAGCTTGTCGGTTTTAGAACAGAATCAGGTATTTTTATCGTTTTGATCAAGGCTTCATTTCGAGTATCCCAGCCCGTTATGGTATGAGTCGCCAGATCGAGGATCCACGCGACTCCGTTGTCATCCGTCCGAATGGCAATGACGGCTTTAAACTGAGAGTTTTCACCTTGTGCATATTCCATTGTCGGGTATGGCGTTTGATTTCCAGCCACGCTTAACTCGATTACTTTAGTCGTTGGATGATCAAGCGGATGAACGCTCAACAATAAACGCCCATCTGGTGTAACTGAAGGGTTACCTGGGCGTTCAGTCATGGTCGCGACCACGGTAGCTTGTTTTGGAGTGAGTTCAGCCTCTGCATGTGCATAAGTAGATAAAATTGCGCTCACTAGCACGGTGTTGATTAATGTTTTTTTCATTTTATTCCCCTTGATAATTCACGTAAATGTTACCAATGGGTTAACATTCATCAACAGCATTGTATTTGTTACACCTTCAAAATAAATTTGGTAATGAGCTTTAATCGGTTTTCTTTCATGCATATCGATAATGGGTTAAATTTAAACTTAGTACTTAAAAATCATAATGATGAAAGCAATTTTATATTGTGATTACTTTTTGTTTCGGGTAACAGGTTCATCTTTTTGTTATCAATGTCAGTAATTTTGAACTCACAAAACCACAGTTTGTTGATCTTTGCTATATTCTGGTTAGACCACTTGTTGCTGAACTGTTAATCAGTTCTGATCGGCTGGAATAACGAATAGGAATACGGTTTGCAACTTCATACCATCAAAGGCTATATCCAAGAAATGTATCTCGTAGAGTATCCAGATCGGTTGCTGTTACTTGATGGCGCGTGCCGAGCGGATATACCACATCTTAGAGCTTTCATTAAAGAAGAGCTTGGTCGCGAATTTAGTGACCTGCATACAGTGGTCGTGACGCACATGCACCCAGACCATGCAGGAGCAGCGCATAAGCTCAGAAAGCTCACCAATTGTAATTTGGTAGCAGCAAATCGAGATAAAAACTGGTATCACGGTATCGATGGCATATTGATGCACCTGACTGATCTGGCGCTTGCACGATGGATGGCAAACAGATTGGGTAAGCCTAAAGCTAACCTATGGTATTCAAGAAAATTAAAGCCGGACTACAAGCTGTCGGATGGTGAGAGCATTCCGGGTTTTGATGACTGGTTGGTTCTAGAAACACCGGGGCACACTGACAGAGATCTTTCAGTTTATTGTCCCTCTCACAGCGTTGCCTATGTGGCAGACCTAATGGTGGAAGTGAAAAAGAAGCTGATTCCGCCTTTCCCAATTTTTCATCCCAATAAGTATCGAGAGTCGGTATCTCGTATTTATAACATGCAGCTCGACACCTTGCTGGTGGCGCATGGGGGACAAGTGAATTTGAGTGAGCAAGCGTTTGAACACCTGCTGATGAGTGCACCAAGAAGGCCAGTAACACATTGGCGAGTGACTAAGATTAAACTCAAAGGCTTGCTAAAATCTGTTTGGCGGTTTGGGTTTAAAGAGAAAAAAAATCGCCATAAATAATAAAGGCCAGTCTCAAAGACTGGCCTTATTAATACGCGTTGTTGACTCACTATTTGAGCTGTGGAGCAGTTCAATTAGTGAGAAATTAGAAATTCGCCCGCTGGGTCAACAATCACTTTGTCACTCATGCCTTGACGACCAAGCAGCATCATATAAGTCATATCTTGACGGTTGCTTAGTGTGATATCGATAGGCCATTCCTGACCACCAATTTTTAGCATGGTTTCAATCACACAACGGTGTTCAACTTCGCCGTTCGATGATTTGATTCTTTTACTCGTTTTCAGCTTCGCCTTGCAGCGCACAGTCTCTTCTAGGTGGTAAACGTCTGGGTGAAGATCGAACTCAACGAAGTTTTCACCGTCTGTTTTTACACATAGTAGATTGTCTACGTGCAGAGAAGAGGTTTGAGCCCCTGTATCAACACGCGTATGTAGTCCAGTTATCCCTAACTCTGGTAAGCAAAGTGCTTCTGTATTCCCTATGATCATTTTATTGTTCATGTTTTTTCCAATCATGAGTAAACGGCGTTTAATCAGCCTTTGCCACGAGTACGGTTAGCGTTTGGTTTTGCATTTTTTTCGATGAATCCGAAAATCATGTCTGCTACATCTTTACCTGTCGCTTTCTCGATACCTTCTAGGCCTGGAGAAGAGTTCACTTCCATTACAACAGGGCCATTCTTAGATTGTAGAATATCGACACCACATAGGTTTAAACCCATGATTTTAGCTGCATTGATCGCTGTAGCGCGCTCTTCTTTGGTTAGTTTAACCAATTGAGCTGTACCGCCACGGTGCAGGTTAGAGCGGAATTCACCCTCACCAGCTTGGCGTTTCATTGCTGCAATAACCTTGTTACCCACAACAAAACAACGAATGTCTGCGCCATTAGCTTCTTCAATGAACTCTTGAACCAAGATGTTCGCTTTTAGGCCCATGAATGCTTCGATAACGCTTTCAGCTGCTTTGTTTGTTTCTGCTAGAACCACGCCGATACCTTGAGTACCTTCAAGAAGCTTGATAACCAGTGGCGCACCACCTACGTTTTTGATCAAGTCTTGAATCTTGTCTGGGCGGCTAGCGAAACCTGTTTTTGGTAAGCCAATACCTTTACGAGACAACAATTGTAGTGAGCGCAGTTTGTCGCGAGAACGGCTGATTGCTACTGACTCATTGATACAAAAAGTGCCCATCATTTCGAATTGGCGAACAACCGCAGTGCCGTAAAAGGTAATGGAAGCGCCAATACGTGGAATAACAGCATCGTATTGAGGTAGCTCTTCACCCATGTAGCGAATCTTCGGATTGTTACTCGCGATATCTATATCACAGTGCAGCGTGTCGATAACATCGACCTGGTGACCACGAGCTTCTCCTGCCGCTTTTAAGCGAGAAGTAGAGTATAGATTTTCGTTGCGAGAAAGAATTGCGATACGCATGGCGTTTCCTTAGTTAATACCTGATTGGTAGCTGCAAATAAATTAGTTGTTAGCTGAGCTTTCAGTTTTTCTGAGGCTCCTTGCTTGCTTCGGGGCGAACCTTAAGGCTTTTCGTTTAACTAAGAAAACGAATTAAATTTGTCGAGTCGACAACAGAAATTTATCGTATGTGTGAGTGATTGGTACGGCAGGGTTTAGAGGGAGTTTTGAATGGAAAAGCGAGTTGAGACCTAACTCATATTGGGGGTAGGAGCATATTAGGTTGTACTCAACTCGCGTTAACTCGGTGCTTAAAAGTGTACTAATAACGCCAGTTACATAGCTCTATAAGTGTTCGTAGTGCTTCTCTTTCGAGCTTGCTACAGGTGCTTTTAAGCTTGTTAAGATAGTATTTTCTCATGATGATTACTTCTCTTGTATTAGGCTTTGGTGGGAACTCAAAGTTCCTTGTTGACCCATTAATTATGGCCACTTAATAGGAAGTAATAAACAGATAGGTTTTTACTAAGTTGTTCCTGTTTTTGTCTTTTAGCGCTACTTTTGGGCTGATATGTTTTATAATGAGCTTAATCAGGAAGGGTTGTTTCTAAAAAGGTTCATTATTTGTCTGATCTAAACATGATGCGTTACTACACAAGGCTAGATTCGTTCGAGCCTAACTTTTCACACTCGGTGACATTAACTGAGGTGGCTGACAAGCTGTTTACCAGTTTACGCCACGCAAGAACCTTGTTAGGTAAGATGCATCAGGCTGAATGGGTGGTGTGGGAGCCAAAAGTCGGGAGGAATCAACGTTCTAACCTGACATTGTGCTTTAGCAGCCAACAACTGACTCAACATGTCGCCAGTAAACTCATCGAACAGGGCAAGTACGAAAAAGCGCTCTCAATTTTAGACAATGACCGTGCTGTATTTGGCTCTCTCCTCCAAGAAACCTCTGGTGCGACGATGCGTGAAGGGTTGCTGCACGTTCAATTAACCTACAAGCGTAAGTTTGAGGATCTTTTTCCACATCATATTCACCGCAGCAGTGAACGATTTTTGATTAGGCAAGTGTTCAGCTGCCTCGTCACTTGTAATGGCAAGGGCAAGTTGAAGCCTGAACTGGCGCACCATTGGGAATATGATGCTGAAAAGTTAGTTTGGACTTTCTATTTGCGCCCAGGCTTAACCTTCCACGATGGTAACCCCGTCGACGCCAAACAGCTAGTATCGTTGTTTACTGCTTTACAACCGCTACCTTTTTATCAGAAAGAGTTAGCCCATGTTGCTTCGGTTTACAGTGAGCAGCCGTTAAGAATCAGCTTTCAATTGACCAAAGCCGATACTGGTTTTGCTGGCTTATTGGCTGGCGTTAAATATTCCATTCAACCAGCGGCGCAAGTAACCCGTGAACCCTCTCCATTAAATTCGGTATCGCATACCGTGATTGGAACCGGACCATTTAAAGTGGTTGAGACCAATAATGAACGAATCAAACTCGCTGCATTTGAGCACTATTATGGTTGTCGTTCTTTAACCGATGAGGTGACTATCTGGCAGTTTGAGGAGTCAATGACGAGCAGCGCTCGGTTTGATGACAGTCAGATGCACGTATCGCCTTATGAAGATTCTTCTTGTTTTCATCAATTAGGGAAAAGCGATGCGGAGCTTGTTTCTGCAGACACCGATGGCCTTCGTAGCCGAGTTGAGGATGGGTGCTTATTTATCCTGTTTAATCAGAGCTCAGTGGCTAGTCCACTGAATAATGAGCAGCGTAAATACCTTTCAGAACTCACCAACCCACAAGCGATTTTGTCTCAGTTGGAACAGAATAAGGGTTTGTTCAGTGTGTCTTTGGCTCAGAATATACTGCCAAATTGGCAGAAATTGTATCGAACGCCTTCGGTAGAAGCGCAATTGCCGAAAAAGATGAGTATTGCGGTTTACGACTACTATGCGTTGTACCGATGTGCCATCTGCGTATCAGACATATTGAAACGATATGGCGTGGAAGTTGAAGTGAATACCTACAGTTTTCGAGAACTGGCGCAGCTTTCTCAAAGTGGCGGCCTAACAGAAGATTTGGTGCTGTGTAACCTGAACCTAGATGACAATGCCCCGTCTTCGCTGTTCTCGTGGATGATGAATGATCCTGTTTTGCATTCAGCTTTAGGAGATCTGAACAGTGATTGGCTCAAACAGCGCTTGGATAGTCATAAAGCCTCTGTAGAACTGCCTAATTACTTGGCAGAGCTAGAACCTATCGCGTCCACTTTGATCTCAGATTATTGGTTAGTGCCTATATTCCACCACCTACAAACCGTGCGTTTCCAAGGTATTCTGAAAAACGTAGCCATCACCAACTGGGGATGGCCAGATTTTAAGAATGTATGGTCTGCTGATTAGTCTCGCCAATCTACAAAAACAAGTTTTGAAAGCCGATCCTATTTTTATAGGTTTGCTTTCTAGCTTTCTAGCTTTCTAGCTTTCTAGCTTTCTAGCTTTTTAACATCCTAATTTTCAAATGTTCGGACTTAGTACTTTAGATCAGCTTTCTAGGTTGTGAGCCATTTTGTTGGCGACTTTTCGGAACTGTTCTAGCTCGTCGTCGGCCATGCCTTTGGTCATTCTTTGCAGCATCTCTCGATCAATATTCGATACCTTACTCATGATCTCTTGACCCTTATCGGTCAGAACCAATAACTGGCTACGCTTGTCTTCTGGGTTCGGAGATTTCTTCACAAGTTCCTGACTGATCAAAGCGTTAATCAATCGAGTGACCTGTGCTTTATCGCGATTTAAGAAGTGCGCGATATCGATAGCCGTACATGGAGACTTCTTGGTAATGATCTTCATGACACGAATGTTCATGGGTGCGATCTCAGAGTCCAAGCTCTCAATCTGCTCGCTCATTTGACGTTTCAAAGAGTGCACTAAGCGAAAGATGGATTCTAGCGATGTGTTATCAGACATAAACGATCCTCAGAAAAGTAGTTGACAATGTCAACTACAGTATTTGTAGTTGACATTATCAACTTAATTGTTCGTAAATTCAAGACAGGAAATAGATATGACGATTCAAGCAACACTAACGCCAACTCTTCCTGAGCAAAAAGGCACCCCAGTTTTATACAAAATTTTGGTCATGATGAGCTTAATGCTAACCATTGGCGGCAGCTTAACGGCCGTGATGACCTACATGAATGTCGGATTCGGTGAGGCATTCATCGGTAACTGGCTCTCTTCGTTAACCCTAGTTGTCGTGATTATGATGCCAATTGGCGTGGTAATGATGACTTTGGTGACTAAGTTGGTCGCCAAGGTATTACCCAATAACGGCGAGAAAGCTCGTAACTTAGTCGTGGGATTGATTATGGCTTTTATCATGGAGTCCATCATGGCATTTGTAACAGCGGCAAATAATATTGGATTTTCGGATACATCGGCGTTTACCAGTGGATGGTTTAATGGATTTATTGCTGCGCTTCCTATTGGCCTTACGATCATGGTCGTGATGTCGATGACGGTAAAACCTAAGCTCGAACGATTCATGAAGAGCTAGTCAAAACACTTTTTAGCATTTTAGGAGATCCACATGACAGCATTGACAGGCAAACATAACAACTACCGTATCACTATCGAAGAAGTGAACATTAAAGAAGATCGTGAACTGCAAACCATGCAGTTTGAAATTGAAGACAGAGAAAACATGTTCGCGATTGTTGAGAAGATCAAACAAGACAGTGGTTTAGACGAGCAATCTGCAGCGCGACTCGGGGTGAGCATCCGCTTACTCGGCCCAATGATGATGCAAGATAGAAAGCACCCTCTGTTTGTTGATTTCATGCCTCACTTCAGAAACTTCATGCAGAATCTGAAGAAGACGTTGAAAGGGCAGTAAAGCCTAATCATCAGTAATACATCGAAAAGCCAGTAACCAACTTACTGGTTTTTTTTGTATTTAAATCAACATAATTTCAGTTGCTTGCGTTTAGAATATGTGGAAATTGATGGCTGAATTTACGGTGTTGCTTCGTTGTTTAATTGTCTATTCAAGCTTCAACAAATCCGATATTATACTGGTCATAAAAATAAAGGTGATATTATATGACAAATGTATTTAAGCAAGCCGCGGAAGAACTGCTAAGTCGTCGAACTGCGGGCACTAAAGCTCCAAGGTTAAACAAACAGTACCGTCCGAACAGCCTAGAAGATGCCTTGAAAATTCAAGCATCAATGATTGATCTTAAGAGCGATAAAGTGGGTGGTTGGAAGTGTTTATTACCTCTTGCCGAAGACAAGTTTATTGTTGCGCCTATCTTTTCGGGCAGCGTTCAACAAGGCGAAGTTTGTGAACTATTTGCAGACAACAACGTTGTTCGCGTAGAACCTGAAATTGCATTTACGCTTGCTAAGAGCCTGCCTGCAAACCAAGAAGGTTACAGCGAAGAGCAAATCAATGAAGCGATTGGTTCTTGCCATATGGCTCTTGAGTTAATGCAATCTCGCTTTGCTGATGACAGCGGCGCTGAGTTCTACGAAAAGCTTGCTGATGGCCTAGTAAACCAAGGTCTGTTCATTGGCCCTGAGATTGACCGCGAAAAAGCGTTCACTTCTGCTGAGATCAATATTGAAGTGACTCAAGGCGAACAAGTTCAAGCATTCGCAGGTAAGCACCCAAATACATTACCACCAAGCCCAATCTACTGGCTGATTAACTACATGACGCGTCGTGGCGTAGATTTCCAAGCGGGTGAAGCAATCATCACGGGTTCTTACTGCGGTATCGTAGAGATGGACTTCGATAAACCAACGACCTTCCACTACGAAGGCATTGGCGAATACCAAGTGACGTTCCAACAAAAACGCTAACTTAGCAAAAGCGGTAAGTTAGCAAAAAGCTAGCTTCTGCGCATACGCTACCTGTTATCTAAAGGTTGCTTACTTGGTTAGTAAGTAGCCTTTTCTATTATGTGATGTTCAATGGCACGCTTATAACTTTGCATTAATTTGGGTGTTTAGACGTCTAGACGTTGACAAGTTCTAAGTGTGACATTAGTCTCTCTTCTCCCTGTTCTATTGCGTTGTCGTTCCATGTCTAATTCAAAAAATTCTAATGCTGTAATTGCACCTTCTGCAGTTGCACTTATCCCTCTGATTGTCTTCCTAACGCTGTTTATTGGCGTGGGCACGTACTTGTCGCTACAAGGTGTCGATTTCGCTTTCTATCAACTGCCAGCGCCGATTGCGGCTTTACCTGCGGTGATGCTAGCGTTGTTGCTAAGCAAAGATAAATTGAACCGTGCTATCGAACAGTTCTTAGGTGGAGTAGGTCACAAAGACATTATTGCAATGTGTATGATCTACCTATTGGCAGGTGCTTTTGCGGCCGTGGCCAAAGCCTCTGGTGGTGTCGACGCGACGGTAAACCTAGGGTTATCGGCGATTCCAACAAGCATGATCCTACCGGGTATCTTCCTAATTTCAGCTTTCATCGCGACAGCAATGGGCACCTCAATGGGTACTATCGCTGCGGTTGCCCCTGTGGCACTAGGCATTGCAGATTCAGCAGGTATGAGCATTCCACTGACGGCTGGTGTTGTTTTAAGTGGCGCGATGTTTGGTGACAACCTTTCTATCATCTCTGATACCACAATTGCCGCGACACGTTCGCAAGGCTGTGAGATGAGAGATAAGTTTAAAGAGAACATCCGCATTGCACTTCCAGCTGCACTTATCGCAATTGTTATCTTTGCTTTCAACAGCACGGCAACTCAAGTGCCTGAAACTGGCCCAATCGAGTGGTTGAAAGTCCTTCCGTACATCACTATTTTGATTCTTGCTGTATCGGGCATGAATGTATTCGTTGTGCTGACGATTGGTATCTTACTGGCGGGTGGCGTGAGCCTAGGTTCTGTTGAGAACTACGGTTTAACGGATTACGCTCAAGATATCTATGCAGGCTTCGGCAACATGCAAGAGATCTTCTTACTGTCGATGCTGATTGGTGGCTTGAGTGAGTTGATGCGTCGTCAAGGTGGATTAGCGTTTCTGACTAATTTAGTGAGCGCTTTGATTCGTGCATTTGGTTCTTCTCACTCTAAGCAAGCCAATGGCCGTGCGAGTGAGCTAGGTATTGCTGGCTTGGTGTCTATGGTTAACGTGTGTACTGCAAACAACACAGTAGCGATCATTGTATCTGGTAGCGTGGCTCGCCAACTGGCGGAAGAGAATGATGTATCTCCACGTCGCTCTGCAAGCTTATTGGATATCTTTTCTTGTGTGATTCAAGGTGTATTGCCTTATGGTGCACAAGTGTTGCTATTAGGTTCGGTATTTAACCTATCGCCTCTAGAGATCGTGTCTAATTCATACTACTGTTTTGCTCTGGCAATCGTAGCTGTGGTTGCTGTGTTTATCAAACACCCAGCACGTCAAGTTGCTAAAGCCTAGTAGTAATTGACCAAACTCAGTCGTAACTCGCTTTGATAAGAAGGCTCCTGAATAGGAGCCTTTTTTGTGTTTGTAATGAACAGACTGAAAATTTCGGCTTACTTGTTAAAGAAGACTTTCAAGCTCATTGGCTGTTGCGACATTGCAGTAACCAAAGCTCAGTGCAGCCATGAATGCGGCATGGACATGCGCTGCTGGAACTTGAACGCCATTGAACTCCATGTCTAAGGTTGTGCAAGCGTCATGCGCTACGTGGCATTCATAGCCCAAATCGGTTGCTGCACGAGTCACAGCATCAATACACATGTGACTCATTGCGCCAACGATGATCAGTTTTTCAACGCCTTGCTCTTTTAGCACCTTGTTCAGTTCGGTGTCTCTAAAGCTATTGATTTGATGCTTTACGATAACAGGTTCGCCTTCTAGCGGAGTCACGCTGCTGTGGATTTGAGCACCGTCTGATTCTGGCAAGAAGAAAGGAGAATCATTCGTCGGAAACTCATGACGTACATGAACCACAGGAAGTTGCTTGTCTCTGAAAGCGGATAATAACTGTGCACCTTTTTCGGCTGCTTTCTCTGTTTCAGACAGCGCCCATTTTGCCCCCTCGTATGAAGGGAAATAGTCATTTTGAAAGTCGATAAGTAGTAGTGCAGTGTTCTTCATAGTCTATACCTTTGTATTTGGTGTATTTGGTGTATTTGGTGTATTGCGGTGTAGGGATATTATGAATACTCTGTAGTTTTTAGCGCACGTCAAAAATGACAGACTCTATGGCAATAGTGACAAAATCAGTAATGGTCGAAATCATCGACTATCCAGGCTCTCTGCAAAGTGCCGTGTTTGGCGTGAAAGAGTTTCTGCAGATGGCAAATTCTCTTGAACCTTCGGCTGAGAAGACTCAATTCAACGTTCAGATCCAAGCGCATGACAGTGTTGGCGTATCGAACACCGATATCATCATACTCCCACCGAATTTAGATGGTTGTTACTATCTAGAGCCGAGTGACACCTTGCTTGAGTACCTGATTGAGTCTCACCAAAGGGGGGCGATACTTTGCTCAGCTTGTGCAGGCGTGTTCATTTTGGCAAAAGCAGGTTTGTTAGAAGGGCGAACCGTGACCACGCACTGGCAAGCGCAGCAGAAGTTTACGGAGCTTTACCCACAGATCGCAGTCGATATCGACAAAATCTTGATTGATGATGCGGATGTGATGACCGCTGGTGGTTTGATGTCGTGGATGGATCTCGCTTTGTTTATCCTGACCAAATACACGACACCGACCAACACTCGTAATCTAGGTAAATATTTGGTGCTTGATACGGGGTTGAGAGAGCAACGTTACTATCATAGCTTTGTGCCGAACTATGCTCACGGTAATGACAAAATTGTGTCGGTGCAGCGTTTTATTCAAAAGAACCATCACCTTTCGTTGTCCCTTGATCAATTGGCTGAAGAAGCGTTCATGACTCGAAGAACCTTTATTCGTCAATTTACCAAGGCGACCAGCTTTACGCCGATTAACTATATCCAACACGTACGTATTCAAAGTGCATGCGAGTTATTGGAAAGCTCCCATAAGCCGGTTGAGCAGATCAGCTACCTAGTTGGTTATGAGGACGTAAATAGCTTTCGTAAGGTCTTTATGAAAATCATTGGCTTAACACCATCAAGATTTCGTTCTAGATTTCTCTCTGAGGAATGATTTTTAATAGTCACTATTCCTCAGGCTTCTTGAATCGTACTGTCAGTGAGCATCTTGGAGAGGCTTAATTCAGCTTCTTAGTCACGAACTCTTTGTTTCTGACCATCAACCACATCAGGCCGCCTAGCGTACCGACGGATAATTGAATAAAGCCTAGGTTTTCAATCAGTGAATCTGGACGGATTGAAACCAACACCATGCCAAGCGAACCACAAATCATGCTGAAGAACTGTATCAGTGCGACGGCAGAGCCCGTGTCATGATCTTGTTGGTTCAACATCAAGTTGGTACCCGGTACTCGCATGATGATCGCCATTAATGTCGCTGGTGCTGCGATGAACATGAAGAACCAAGGGGACAGGTCACCAATGGTTAGGGTAAAGATGCCCGCAAGCGCCAGCAAAGCGAAACATCCTGAGATGACCTTTTGAACCGGCATTCGGTAGGACAACTTCATGTAAATTGTTGGACCAAATGAGGCACATAATGCATTGAATGCAAACGCGTAACTAAACTGTTGTTCGGTCAATCCAAAGTGATCGATGTAGATATAAGAACCCGCCGCAAGAAAACCCATCAACGCCATCGGTATGATAGAGAAAATGACCAGCAGCTTGACGAACGAGCGGTTTTTCATGACCACGCCCATTCTTCCCCATGAGCGAAATATAGAACCTTGGTATTTGTTTTCGAGTGTTTCTCGGTAGCAGCAAGCTAATACTGACGCAAATGCACCAAAAATGGCGAGCGTGACAAACATCATTCGCCAAGACGCTATTTTCAGCAGGAAAGCACCAAATACAGGTGCGACCATCGGCGCGATGATCACCAACGACATGATAGTCGCCATGATCTTTTCGCGTTCTCGGCCGTCATAAAGGTCTTTCACAATGGCAGTTGCGATAACGGTGATAGCACTGCCCGCAAAGGCTTGGAATATACGAGCACCAATCAACTGCTCGATGCTATTGGTCATGGCACATAAGACGCTCGCCACCATATAGCTTGCGATGCCAATGAGTAGAATCGGCTTACGCCCGAACTTTTCACTGAGCGGTCCCCAGAACAACAGGCCAACCGCATAGGTCACGAAGTAGCTGCTCAGGGTTAGGTTGACCATCGATTGGTCGGTATTGAACACTTCAACCATTTGCGGAAGGGCTGGCAAATACAAGTCGATGGTCAATGGAGGAAACGCACTGATGATGACGAGGAAAAATAGCATACCGGTCTTACCCAGTATTGGTTGTGGTTGCTTCAAGGTATTCCCCGCTATCCCATAAAGGGTTTTTAATGGATGTGTGTTGGTTTCAGAAGGTTTAAGACACGCTAGACATGAAGAATGGATTTGCTCAAGAACTTGGCGGAAAATCTCTAATGGCTTGTCTTGGTACTTATTGTATTACAAAATATTATCACTCTTATAGTGAACGAGTTCAACCTGTTAGTGACTAGGTTAGATTACAATGATGATTGATAGATTGTAATGCGGATCGATAGTTTGTAATGCTTATCGAAAGGTTGTAGCAGCTATGAATTAGCTGGTTATCTTTTCTTTGAGCGTTTTTCTACCAAGCCGTTTCGCTCCAAACCACGTCTAACGCTACTGCACAGCTTACCAAAACGGCGCAGTTCTTCGAAGTTGGGGCCTTGGCCAATTGAAATACTGTGCTCCCAGTACATCAACTCACTGTCGACCATCTCTAGTAGCTTCTTAGAGCAACCCGAGCAGTTTCCTTTTGGCCCACAGATAAACGTCTCCGATTCGTAAAGTGGGAGTTCGTTTTTAACTTCTTCAATTAAACTTAGCATTGCCAAATTTAGATTAGGCTTTTTGGTTGCTAGTGGTTTCAAGCTTGGTGCTTGCGCAGTTATCAAAGAAGAAGTTTGTGTGTTGTGGTGCAAATTCAAAGCAGCTGATGACATATCAAAGGCCTCAAGGAGAGAAGAAGGTGGGCATGCTACTCTTCACAACAAAGTGAATCTTGATGTAGTGCAATAAGCGTGGAGATATACCCAAAAGAGGTAGGAGCCACAAGCGGTGTGACTCCTTTTAAAGCTCGGTACTAATGAGAGATTTTAGAATTCAGCGTTGAACTGGAACTCCATCCACTCTTTGGTTACTGGGTGGTGCAGAGCAAGCCTTTCTGCGTGTAAGTGCAGTCGTTCGGCTTTGTTTCCATACAATCCATCACCTAAAATAGGCATGTTAAGCCCTTCTTCATGTGAACAGTGAACACGTAATTGGTGTGTGCGGCCCGTTTTCGGGTGCAGATAAACCTTGGTGGTGTCTTGGTTTCGCTCAATCACTTCCCATTTCGTTTCAGCAGGCTTGCCGTGTTCGAAGCAGACAATCTGACGAGGACGATCGTATAAATCTCCACGGAGTGGTAAGCGAACATAACCTTCATCTTGCTCTAAAACGCCTTCTATCATTGCCACGTAACGTTTTTCAACTTCACGAGTAATGAATTGCTTCTGTAAGCTTTTGTTCGCGCGTCGTGTAAGAGCGAATATCAAGATGCCAGAGGTGGCCATATCTAAGCGGTGGATAACAAATGGCCCTTCAACATCGGGATGCATTTCTTGAACACGAGTGTAGGCCGAATCTTTGATGGTTTTACCCGGTACGGATAGAAAACCTGCTGGTTTATGTACCACGACGATGTGCTCATCTTGGAACAAGATATCGAGGTCTTTTCCTTCCGCAGGGTTTTCTAATAATGGGTTCGGATCCACCTCAAGGCCTTTCATCATATGGCCGAGAATCGGAACGCATTTGCTCTGACAAGATGCATAGTATTTCTTGTGCTTACGGATTTCTGATTTCGGGGAACGACCCCACCAGAATTCAGCAAGCGCCAGTGGTGTGTAACCGTTCAAATAAGCGTACTGAAGTAATTTAGGAGCGGCGCATTCGCCAGAGCCTGCTGGTGGTATCTTGTTGGGGGTGTCTTCAAAGATCTGGTTAAGATCCTCAATGTTACCTTCCGCATTCTGGAAAGCATATTGCGAAAACAGTTTGTGTTGAAGCTGATGAGAAAGGTGCGCTCTTTGCTCTTTTAGTTCAACTAATTGATTAGTAAACACATCAACTTTGATTTGTAACTCGTTTAAGATCTGTTCCCAGTTGAGCTTAAGATATTTTTGCTGATTTTTGTCGGCAACACTAGCCTTGTTTAGCTCGTTATTTAGCTGCTCGAAAGCTTGCTCATCAAGGTTCTCTTTACCTTGTTCTCGCTGTTCTTTACGTGTTTTTCGGCCTTCTATAATCAACAAACGTTGCGCTTCGATCTCCTGTTCTGCCTGTGCTTTTTGTTGTGCCAGTTGCTCGCACAGTTCAAGGTAATCAGCGTTCGCTTGTAGCGCTTTAAATTTCGCATTCACAGCCATCATATCGGCTGTATCTTGATGGAAAAAGCTGTCGCTGCTCAACATGTCGAATACGGGCGGCACAAAGTGAGGCAGTAGGTTTTGGTCGGCGATTTTTCCAGAGAAAGCAGAGAAGTAACCCAATTCACCTTCTGGGCTTCTCACCAACAACACGCCAAACATCTTGCCGCGGCCTGCGTCAGAATCTAAGCCGAAGTCATGCTGCCAGTCGGTTTGAGTTTCTAGATATTGTTGAAGCTGATGAGAGGCGATTTCACACAGTGGGTGCGGTTCGTAGTAGAACGGGAATGTGAAACGCTCAGGCAACGAATATGACTCGATCGGCTGTTGAAAGCGGGTGAAGCAATGCTCAGGTGTGTGGCCGTTATCTGAGTCGTGCGTTGAGTTTGATGAGTGCATAGTCGTCTTAATACTTATATCGTGGTGATAAATGTTTGTGAGTCTACTGTGTATGTTTAAAGGCTTTAAACACAGTACAAGGCGGCGATTCTACTCTTTATCGAAAAGCGCCTCAAATAAGAAATGGTTCTATTACTGGATAGCTAAGCGAGATGGTTAACACTGAACCGATAAGTTATTGCTTGAACTTCATTAATTGATGAGTGGCCTCTCGTTTTTAATCATAGAAGACAACTTCACAAACGAAGGGTGGTAGCCTTGCCGCCCTCTTGTTCAATCTAAGGTAACGTTATGATTCCACTCAATACTTCGATTGTATCCGGTGTCGCTATTTCAGAGATCGACGGACAAATGAAAATGTTATTAATGAAGCGTGTGAAAGGCGAATTTTGGTGCCATGTCGCAGGCTCAATTGAAGCAGGTGAAACAGGCTGGCAGGCTATCGTGCGCGAGTTTGAAGAAGAGACCCAAATTAAAGTGAAAACTTTGTATAATGCGCAGTTTCTGGAGCAGTTTTACGAGGCTCACGTTAATGTGATTCAGCTAATCCCAGTGTTTGCGGTGCTATGCCCGCCCAACCAAACGATTGAACTGAATGACGAACATACAGAGTACCGCTGGTGCGATTTAGAGGAAGCGAAAACACTTGCGCCGTTCCCCAACCAACATGCCGTCTACGATCATATTTGGTCGTATTTTGTCGATAAGCCAGTCAATCCGCTTTATCGAGTGAAATTGAATTAGCTCGATTTAGTCAATGGTTTTAGCTTTGAATTCGAAAGCTAGTTAACTGTGACCAATCGTTAACTTGGGCCAATGAGTTAACCAGTTTTTAGATTGAACTCGTTGGTCAAACACGTCTTTGCTGCGATTGGGGTTCGGTGTGATCTTTAAATCAAACAAACTCTCTAAACCAAAAGCGGAAATACACTCGATTTCTCCTGTCGGGCTTTGCTTTACGGCGACGGCGGTTTCTTTCTCTGGCCAGTAACGCATCGCATCCAATGAACCTTGGTAAGGCCCATCCCCATTTCTGGTGTGCATGTTGGCTTGATTGCGAACTTGCCAGTTGAGTTCAGGTAACCACTCTTGAAGCTGAACCTCGTATCGAAGAGCCGATTCGTAATAGGTATCGCTGGGATCAAAGTAGATCACATCAATATCATTAAGTGGAGTCGGGGAAGCATAGTTATGTAGGTAGTCCCAAACGAGGTTTCTTACAAAGCCCGCAGCAACATAGCACTGCGGTAAATCCAGCTGAGCGATACAGTCTAAAACCTGCATTCGCAAGGGATCTTGTTTGATCAGCCTGGCTATGCGGTCGGCTAATAGCTCGGACATTTATGAAGTAGTAACGTCTGTTATTTGATAATGACGAGTCACGTTCTTGGAGATTTCACCCCACTCAGAAGTTTTTACTCGCTGTTGGTGCGCTTCAAACGCCTCACGGCTAGTGAATTCTTCATAAACTTCAAAACGATTAGGTTGAAGTGAGCTTTGACTGACTCGAAACACGATACAACCGGGTTCTGAGAGTGTGAGTTCCTTATGAACAACCAGCGCTTGTGTGACGGCTTCTAGGTCGTTGTCTGGCACAAGAATATGCCCTTGTAGAATGACTTTACTCATAATCACGTCCATTTGATTTTATCCATTACTGTCTTTTTCTATTAAAAGCTCTTCCGTTACAAACATAATCCCATTTTGAGTTTGTGTCGTATAGGCCTGTGGAATAAAAAATAGTCAATACAAAAAGCACGCTAGTTACGTTGTCACTATAATTGGAAGAAAGACAAATATTACGTGAGAAAGGCCAGTTAATGGCAGGAGCAGGAAAGGCAAATTATTGGGAACTAAATCCGTGTTAGTCCGGTCTATTAAATACGTATCACTGAACTGTATTGATACTGAAATGAATTTGTCATCTGAGATAACTAATCTAAATTTCGAACAACGGCTTAAGAGATTGAATTGAGCCATAGTTGATAACTAGGTCATACTTTGATGTAAATGGTACTCAAAACTCTATATATTTTGTGATTTGTATCATTGATCTGGCCGTCAAACACCGTTAGATTCGAATAGTTGGCAATAAAAATAGCTCATGAAGAGCAGTTAAAGAAAAGGAAATATCCCTTATGAAAAAAATGAGAAGAGCACAGCTTCATCGCGTTCGCATCCAATACTGGAAAGACACAGCGAAAGAAGCTTCAAAGAAATAAGCTTTAAATCGTAAAGCTTTAAAAAAGCTGAACAGCTTAATCAAATGTGAAACGCAACAAACCGATTTCAATAGCGCTCTCAAGGACCTTCATCTGGTCGGCGACTAAAGAAATCATCCCCCAAAGAGCTGGCAGGCATTAATAATAATGCAATTTAATGTCAGCTCATTAATACCTCCTAGTTTATCCTCACTCAGCACTCTGAAGCAAAACCAAAACCAACCACCAATCCGTATCTTTGCCTCTATCACGAAAACCGTTGTTATAATTCAAAGCACCTAACAATAAAACAGCAGCCAATAAAAAAGCTCCCGATTTCTCAGAAGCTTTGATTTAGATTTTGATATCTGATTTGGTTACCCGTTGAGGGCTCAGAATAAGTGACTCTATCGTTGGAACAGCGTCTTCAAGCTCACATCGTCCGTTCTATTTAGCTTTAGGCTCAGCAGATAGCCGCCAACACCAATCAGTACATAAATACCCAAAGACAAAACCGGCGCTTCTGCAATCACGCTGAATGGATTGCTTGCTGTGAGTAGATTCATCGGCAGTGAAGCGATGAGAGAGAAGAAGTCATTGATGCCATAAAATCCCAACACGGCGACAGACAGAAACTTAATCGCATAGCTTGAGATGAAAATGACAAGCAATGGAGAGTTTACCAGTTGTGAAATCGCCAGAGTAACCGTTGCTAATGGCAGCAGAACTAACGCAATTAGCATCATTCGTCCAAAGAACACCAACCAATTGCTCAGCACATAAAGCAGTGATTGCTGCTCTACTATCAATGCCAATTGTTGTTCGCTTGAAACGTTCAGTACCCAAAACAGGAAGTCAGCGAATAGAACTAATAGCGCGCAGATAGCCGGAATAACCACTAGACCGAAGCCTAGCTTCACGCCGTGAGTCATTGCATTGGATACTGGCATACTTCTCCAAAACATCGAACTGCCTTCTTGGCGCTCTTTACGCAGTGTTTTGGGGATGTAAAGCGTCGAAAGTATGAGTGAAATAAGGCCAGCACCAAAGTAGATCACTGAGTTGAGGTCTTGTGCGAACTCTCTGTGGATGTCGCTCACGTCACCATTCACTTCCATTTGGAAGAAAAACTCATGCTGCGCTGCGCCATTGAAAAACAAACTAACGAACAGTAAGAAACCACATAACGCGATAAATAGAGGTAATCGAGTGTTAATTTTGTGCTCGATCAGTTCTTTTTCTAGCATATAAAAAGTTGGGTGCATTATGCCTTCTCCGTCTGTGTTGCAAGGAATAGGTCTGCGAGACCAACGTTGTAGATGTTACCCAATGATTCAACTTGCGCTTTGTATTGGCCTTCCAATAACCACTTAGTGGTTCCTAGCCCAGGCTGTGAGGTCAGTGGGTTGAGTTTCTGGATTTCGCTTGAGTGGTTGTTTGCGACATCGATAATGAAATAGTCGTTCTCGATGTCTTCCATGCTCTTTTGCAGCACACAATGGCCTTGTTTCAGAATCAACACATCCGTTAATAGGTGTTCAATCTCTGAAACTTCATGACTGGCGATGATCATCGCGCGTTCGCCGTCATGGAACCACTCTAGGAGGTGGCGATAAAAAGTATCGCGGTAGAGCAAATCTAGACCTAGCGTTGGCTCATCTAAGATCAACACCTGAGTGTCGGTCGCGATGATAATCGCAAGGTGAAGCTGTACCTTCATCCCTTTAGAAAGCTGTTTGATCGTTGAAGACAGTTTAATGTTGGTGCTACTTAACGTTTGTTCTGCTTTTTGCTTGTTGAAGCTTGGGTGAACGCCTTGTGTGTATCGAAGTAGTTGCTTTACTGTCATCCACTCAGGCAATACGTTCACATCTGAAATGTACGATAAGTGCAACATGAGTTCAGCGTGCTGGTGGATAGGGTGGTAGCCATTTACTTCAATCTCACCTTGATAGTTGTGCCCACCAAGCAGTGATTTGATCAATGTCGATTTACCTGCGCCATTGTGACCTAGCAGCCCAAGCACTTGCCCCGGCTTTAACTCAAAGCTGATGTTCTCGACACCCACTTGATTTGAATAGGTTTTGGTTACGTTTTTCACTGAAAGTAAAGTACTCATGACTTGTCCTTTATATGTTGTTCTAGCTGTTTCACGAGTTCTTCGACACTCATATCAATTATGCCTAGCGTCTCAGCGATGGCTGGGATCTGTGTGTTGATGAATGATTGATGTGCGGACTCTTTCAATTTTTGAAGTGCCCCTTCGGCCACATACATGCCTTGGCCGCGTTTTTTCTCGACTAAGTCTTCATCAACCAGTAACTGATAGCTTTTCATGACAGTAAGGTGGTTGATCTTAAGATCGGCAGCAACCGTACGCACAGAGGGTAATGCTTGTTGCTCTAACCAAACACCTTGAAGAATTTGGTCACTGATCTTGGTGGCAAGTTGCCTAAAGATCGGTTGGTCGTCTTTCCATTCGGTCATAATTAAAACTGCATGGTGATATACATGTGTATAACACTATCCTATTTATTCAAATTGGCAAGGTTTTTATATAACGTATTAGGATATTTTATTGTCTAGATAAAAATGTTTGGTAGGAATAGGGGACTTGAAGCCCACTTCCTTGTCGGCTCTCAAGCAGTTGTATTAGAGGTCGTTATTTGAATGGAAAATCGTTGCTTATCAACATTTCAAATAGGGAGGCTTTACTCATCAGATTTACTGGGTCTGCTATACAGGTAACCTTGATGCAAGTTGTAGCCCAATTGACACAAGATATATTGTTGTCTGCGCGTCTCGACACCTTCATAGATCATTGTGATATTTGATAAGCGTCCAATCTCTGAGATATTAAGCAATACACCCTGGTGGTGCTCTCCTGACTCGATATCCTTAACAAAGCAGCGATCCAGTTTTAGATAGGTAGGAGAGATAACATTGATGATTTCGATGTTGTTATTACCCGTACCAAAGTCATCCAATGCAATGGTGATACCAAGCTTTTTGATATCATTAATGTTATCGATAACCTCACATCCATAGCCAATGTTCGAATATTCAGTAATCTCGACGACAAATTCATTCGCTTCCATTGCCGCTAAATGCTCTCTGAGTCTTGCGAAGTTAGATCCCACTAACGCACTCGGACACACGTTGACACCATAGATCTCATGGCTGTTGTGTAATTTGGCTTTTCTGACCGTCTCGATGAGTAAGATAGTGTGGAAGGTGAGTAAATTGGTTCGTCTCATGGTGTTGATGAAGCTTAAAACACCGACGTTACGAACTCGAGATAGCAACTCGTAATACAGAACGCTGTTGTCTTCAGTGTTGATTATGGGCTCTTCCTCAAAGGAGATGTGTTTCCAACGAAATAGGTAGAGCACAAAACCTAGAATATAGGAGCGATAAAGCAGTGTGGCGAGAATCAGAGAAAGCGCGGTCCACAGTGCGATAATATCGTCACTGAAGAAGGTGATGGTTGCACCGGTTGGTAGAAGTGTTTGATAGATAGCTTTACTTTCTTCACCAAGGTTTAGAATGTAATAACCATTCTTCTGAATAGAGACTGAGTCAACTAACAGAGGTAACAATGAGTTATTGTACCTAGCTTCAATAGAGCGTTTAGAAATACGTACAGTAAGGTCAATGTCACGCTTAGTATCGACGAAACGTGAATAAGCGAAATCGGCACTATCGTAAAAGTCATCGACGTTATCAAGGTCTACCATTTTCGAGCGTGTTTTGGATATATAGCATGAACCATAAGACGTGGTCATGATGACAGAATCAAGGTTGAGAGAGTGCCTTAATGAGTGTACTGCTCCTTGGTTATCGCAACCATAGGTCATGACCTCTTCTGCAATATGTCTGGTGTTTTCGCTGTATTCATCTGCAATCTTCGTCGTATAAAGGATTTGGAAAAAGTAGATAACGAAGAGGAAAAATAAAGAGATGCTGAACACGGTTATCAGAGCCTTAATCAACTCTCGATGATAAGTGTTGAACATCATCTTCAACATTTCTATCTGACTGGGCTTGAATTGATTGATGTCGTACTTTGGTGCGACGCAGTTTGTAGAGCTCTTATCGAGATCGATGAAGTAACCCACCTTATAAAGGTTAGAGATAAGTTCGCTATTATTATCTATCTTTGCTTTTTTACATAAGTTTCGATACTTCTTTCTTATTGAGGCGATGATGTTTTTTAGTGCATATAAACTAAACTCTTCATCAAAATGTAATTTAAAAGACTCTTCAACATCTCGTGCAGATTGAGGACTAGATATTGATGAGTGCTCAATAAGGTATTTGAATACAAAACTCTCTTTACTATTAAGACTTTCCTCTGATATCTTATTACTGTTGTTCTTTATATATATTTTTTCTTCATTGTAGATCAGTTGCAAGCTCTCATTATTGTTGTTTATATTGAAAGAACAGTGCATGGCTCAACTCCTAAGCGACAGTTATTATATTTATGTGATTGATGTGTATTGGCTGGGATTTTCATTCAACCTAAGAGTCCTTTCCAAATAATATAACTAAAATGTCACCATTTTCTCTTAAGGTGTTGATACTAATCGCAGAATTTGGGTTTGAATGAAAGGTTATGGAGATGTTCACCCAAAAGCTGAATTTATAAATGAAAGCCAATGATTTACAAGGGATTAAGAGGATTTATCCATTTGTTTTGGTATTTATCCATTTCATAGCTTCTATGCGCAAGGTTTAGCTACTGGGTTTAGAGGTTTCTAATGTAGCTTTTAATGGTATTCATTCAATTTATTGATGTGTAAGATTTATCAGAATTTTTCAAGATAAAATTAGATTATGCCAATTTATGTGATATTAATATTTATTTAATTGAGAGATGATTTTAGCCATTAAATTATATGGCTAGATGATGGAATTGATAATATTGTATTTTGAGTTTACTTTATCTTTATTTTTGCGTGTTGTTAAATAATGAAACGTTTAGGTAGGAAGCTTTAAATAGCGCGAGAGTGCTATTTACACCTATCTGTTTATGAAAGGTATTTAATAAAAACACTGTTGATATCTATATCAGACATGCACCTATGTAGATCGTTATAGGCTAATTATATAAAATAAGATATGAATTAATCTAGTGTTATATGGTAAACAGCACTTAAAGATATAAATAGCAACAAGTTAGCCCTATTCGTATTGTTTTTGAACAAATGTTATCGTAACTACATGATATTCCAAGATCTGTCTCGATGGCTTAGTACTAACTCCAGAATGATTACAATCGTTGAGTATTTAACATGCGCCATCAAGTACGACGATTTGAGGTTCTTTTTCTGGTTGATAGAGTACCTGACAAAAGTCACCTTCAGGTGAATAGGTGTAGTTGTCTGCGTCAAAAGAGATAGCAGCTACTCTTTCGGCATTGCTGCCAGAATCTACTTCTTTGTTGATAAATAAATTTTTAAATGTTTATTAATCGACCCGTTAAAAATTGTCTTTCGACTTCATTTGACGGGATGGGCTTACTAAACAAGAACCCTTGAAGATACTGGTATCCGCAATCGATTAAGAACGCTTTTTGCGTTTCGGTTTCGACGCCTTCAGCAACTACTTTTAGCCCCAATTTGTCGCAAATAGCATGGGTGGCTTGGACTATTGCTTTGCTCCCTTTGTGCGAGCCATGGACAAAACTTTTATCGAGTTTAACGGTGCTAATTGGCAGGTCATGCAACATTGAAAGTGAGGAGTACCCTGTACCGAAGTCGTCAAGGTGAAGTTCTACGCCCAATTTTGATATATCACTTAAAGCTTGTCTGACTTCACCATGCTTGAAGATCATGGAAGACTCTGTGATTTCAAGGGCAATGCTTTGTGGTTGGATGTTGTAGAAGTTCAGCATTGCCGATAGCTGTTCGGCAAAGGTAGCGTGCATCTGAATGCTTGAGATATTGATGCTCATCATCAACTCATTATTAAACTCTCGTTGCCACATCGATAACTGTTTGAGTGCGGAATTGAGAACCCACTTCCCGAGCGGAACTATTTGCCCACTTTCCTCCGCTAAGGTAATAAACTCGTCAGGAGCGATGTTACCTAGTTCTTCGTCCGACCATCGAAGTAAGGCTTCAAATCCTTTCACTTTGTCGCTGTTAATGTTCATTATCGGTTGGTAATAAAGGTTGAGGTCGTCGTTCTCTAAGGCATGTGTGAGTCGATGACGGATCTCTACCTTGCGGTGAAGGGTCTGTGCTAAGCAAGGTGTAAAAGTTTGAAATCGATTTCGTCCATTTGCCTTGGCAATATGCATCGCCATACCCGCTTGCTTGAGAAGTGACTCTTGATCGACGGCACTATCTGGGAAATGAGCGGTACCGATGCTGCAACCAACGGATAAAGTGCCAATCCCTCTGATGTGAAAACTCCTGTTCAAGGCATCAATAATACGAGAGCAGAGTAGCGGGATATTATGATTTCGACAGGTGTGAGCAATAACAATAAATTCGTCTCCACCAAATCGACCGATCATGCACGTTTCGTCGACGAGGTGTTTAAGACGTTCACCCACCTGCTTAAGTAGTTGGTCACCGACGCTGTGTCCATAAGTATCATTGACCAATTTGAAGCCATCAAGGTCGACAAACATCAACTCAAAGGGCGAGCGATAGGCAATACTGGTTTCCAAAAGGTTGGTGATTCCTCGGCGGTTGTAAAGCTCAGTTAAACAGTCGTGCTCGGCGTTGTATCTGGCTTTGATCAACTTTTCTTTTTGTTTAGTTGTACAGGTGAGGTTTAACAGCAGCTCGCTCTTATCAAATAACCACTTTCCTTGAACGTCAAAGTGATGGGTTTTGCCATCTATTTCGCAGCTGACTTCTTCTAAAATCTCGCGGCCTTTGCGCGCAGCAAACAACCATTGTGCTGCCGCCTCCTCGCTTGAAACGAAATCGGATAGGGTACTAAACGGTGAGCCATAGTTTTGAAAGAATTCGGAGTTAGCACTCACTACGTTTCCTGAGTTACCAAATAGAAGGGATAGATTTGCGCCATCAGAGCAAGCTAGGTCGTGTTTTAGGCTGCTCTCTTCGGCAATGACTTGTACCAACATCCCAGTTCGACTATCGGGCAATGGGATCCCCGAAAATAGGCATAATGCACGTTTAGAAATGTAGTTTGGCGTGAAGTTCCACCATGTTTTGATGCTTTCGTTACGTAGAAATTGTCTTTGGTATTCTTCCAGTGTTGCTTCTATCGCTTTTGACATCTCGACACTAAAGTCACGTGATGTCAGTTCAAACAGAGACTCAGATTCCCAGAGGGGGAGGGCGCTGCTATTTGCCCAAGTTATTCTTTTATTATCAATGTCATATATCCAAATAGGACACTTGAGATGCTCGAAAGGTTGATAATTGGTCATCATATTGAACTCGGTGAACAGATGTGTTGGTCGGACAGTGCCTACCGAACTCATGCGTTCAGCAGGCGCTTATTAATTTGAATTGAGGTCTTTAACAACTGCTAAGAAGCTGTGTTGAAGAAGAACAAGCGCTATAGAAAGTGCTGCGTTATAGAACTCACAGTTGAAGACCATCTTTTGAAGAATGTTATTTTTGGTGCGACCTGAATGGTTACCCAAGAATTTGCCTGCGCTTGAATCGGATTCACTATTTGTTGCTTATTGCTATCAGCTATTAACTGAGTTGAAAATGAAGCGGCGCCAGTCTGTAACAGTGAAAGCGGTTTAATCATCTTAAAGTGGGACCTTTGAGGTAGTGGTTATTACCAAACTCTGGAGTAAGTTATCAATGTTATGAATATTACTTGAAGAAGTTACTGCTTAATAGCGCCTGCCGCGGTCCTAAAAATGCAAAACACTGAGTGGTGGACAAAGTGATCGATTTCCTTCGGCTGTCGAACGCTAGAGTCGGATTTTAAACCTCTAAATATGTCATTTGTCAGTGATATTAACCGCCAAGTCATTACTATTTGGAGGGTTGATTTGATCGGGTTTTGTAAACGCCTTAAATGTAAGTGCGAGTAAGAAAATAAAGCAAACGTAAGCGTTGTAGAGGCAATTGAAACACTACAAATAGCGAATTATTGATGGTTAAGCCTCATAAACCAATGAGCACTGGTGGATGAACACTGCGTTTTGTAAACGTGTATGTACAAAAGTGATTACAATGTTTTGCGTACGGTAAAAATGAGGCTCGAATCACAACATTGATGATATATGACCAGTATATATACTGCCCTCGCTTTTAATAAATACTGGTGATAGGAATGTCGAAAACCAAAGTGCTCATTGTCGAAGATGACCAAGAGATAGCTCGTTTAACTACGCTTTACCTAGAAGCTGAAGGCTACGATGTTAGCGTTGTGCATGAAGGGAATTTAGCACTTGAAGCAATCCGCAGTATTGAACCTGATTTAGTTCTGCTGGACTTGATGCTTCCAGGCATGAGTGGCGCTCAAATTTGCCGTCAGGCTCGTGAGTTTTACAATGGAATAATTTTAGTGTTGACCGCCTCTGCCGATGAAATGAGTGAGGTAAGCTTGTTTAAGTTTGGCGCGGATGATTACGTTGCAAAGCCTATTCGGGGCCATGCCTTGTTGGCGCGAATTGAAGCGTTATTACGTCGAGCTGCTCCTATTGCTATCGCGCCAGAAAATACGCCTGAAAAGCAATGCGATATTGTGGTCAATAATATCGCTCAAAGTGCCACTTTGTATGGGCAAAATCTTAAGCTTACTTCTGCCGAGTTTGAAATCTTAAATCTTCTTGTTAATAACATCTGTCAGGTCGTCACTCGAGATCAATGTTGTCAGTTGTTTCGAGGAATTGACTATGCGTTTAATGACCGCTCGATTGATATGCGAGTATCTGGTTTACGCCGAAAGCTGCGTATTCACGCAAAAGACAAGCAATTGATCCGCACGGTTCGCAATAAAGGGTACATGCTGGTTGCGTAAGTTCATTGCTACGAAACTTCGCTCAGTTTCGATGTTTGCTCGTTTATACCTTGGGATTGTGACTGGGATGTCGGCGACGATATTCTTGTTTTTGAACCTGGGTGAAGGGCACATGCGACGTGACGAGATTGAAACGTTCCTTAATGATGGCATTTACTTTGCTGAGCAGTATGTTCGTCAACACCATCAGGAAAACTCGCTATATAAAGAGCTCGATAGAACAGGCTACCAACAATTTTATATCTTCAATTTACGCCTGTTGAAAAATTGGTCGGGAGAGGCTCCTTGCCAACGATGTAAGTTATATACGACCTTGAACGGTGTGCCGATCTACCTCAGTGATAACAATCTCTATTCGGCGGTGTTTCAGTTGCCAAATTCAGAATCTAGCTTTGCGTTCAGTGAGGTAGGGGACTTTTTCTCTCCTGAGATTGAATGGTATGAGGATTCAGAAAGGCACTTTTTATTAGGGCTGTTATTGGCTGTCATTGTGGTGATTGGCGCAAGTGTTTACTTACCTGTGAGGCGGTTTCAAGAAAGAATAGAGCTATTGGTTGATAAACAGAAGCAGTTTGGTAAGGGAAAGCTCAGTACTCGATCTGACTTGGACGATGTCCATCCTGTTTCTGAATTGGCCAGAAGCTTTAATTTCATGGCTGAAGAAATAGAGAGCAAAGTAAAACAAAGTCATATCTTTGCGCAAGCTATCCCTCATGAGGTACGTACTCCGTTGAGTCGAATTCAACTAGCGACCGATATTTTGAGAAGGGGAGCACCCGAGAATCAGCAGGTTCTTTTCGATGATATTGATACCTACATTGAAGATATCAACGAGCTCACTTCAGAAATTATCATGTTGTCGAAATTGAATGTCATGGATAACTCTTTCTTTGAACTGGTAAAAGTAAGAGCCAACTTATTTGAATATTGTTTAGACCGGATTCGTTACTCCGAACTGGATAACGTGACTTTCGAATCAAATGTAAAGCAAGATTGCTCCATTAAATGCGACTGTTCGATGGCGCGTTTGGTGTTTGATAACATTCTTAAGAATGCAGGCAATTACACGCAAGACAAAGTATGGATGACTCTGGATGAGAACTCAGAAAATTGGCTAGTTCTCATTGAAGATAACGGTTGTGGAATACCAGAGGATAGGCGTGACGAAGTATTTCTTCCGTTTTCTCGCTTGGATTCTAGCAGAACGTCAACTACAGGTGGTTTGGGTTTAGGCCTCGCGATTGCGATTTCGGCGGCTAAAAAGCTTTCTTGGGATATCAAAATTGACGACAGCAACCATGGTGGAGCTAAGCTCAGTATCGTAATTCCAAAGTAGCGTAAATGACTTCTAGTAAGTAACGGGTCAGTTAGGCTCATAAAAAATGAAAGCCACGATTAAATATCGTGGCTTTTTACTAATATCAACTTACCAATTTACTACCATTAACTTGTCAAATAACAAATCAGGGTTAGGTGTTGTTGGCGTGTGAACGATGCAAGCCATAAATCGCGTGGTCAATGATGCGGCCATTCAAGTTCTCATTGCGAGTTATAATACCTTCTAACGTGAAATGTAAGCGCTCACAAACCTTGCGACTGCTTTGATTGCCAGTTGCTGCTGATATCTCTACTTTTTCCATATCTAACTCATTGAAAGCGATATCAATCAGTTTTTCGACCACACGGGTGACAATCCCTTTACCTTGATATGGATTAGACAACCAGTAGCCTATCGTGACTTTTTGCTTGCTATGGTCAATGGTGTTAAAGCTACAGTTACCGACGATACTGTTTTGATACACAATCGCACATGTCATGCTTTTGCCTTCAGCGTAATCGTGCAGAGAGCGCTGGATGAAAATCCTAAAGTCTTGCTCGGTTTTACAATGTGGCGGCCAGGCGAGCCACTGGCTTAGGTACTCATTTTGGTTCTGTGAGATCTCGGCGTAGTGAGTGGCGAAACTCTCTTCAACCAATGCGATGGATAGTTCGTTATCGATAACCGTTTTAAACATGTATTTCCTTTTCTTTTGGCTGATGAATTTAGTGACTTTCGGTCGGCAGGCTATAATGTCGCATGATTTTTAATATGCAACCACTTGTGGCACGAATTTTTCGTGATACGTTAGTTCTATCACGAAACTCATTAAACCTTACAATAGTTGTGTATATAATCATTACCTATGCATTAGTATTAGCAACCTAAATATATAAAAAATATAAAAATTCTAGGCTTAAATAATGAATCAACATTGCCAAGAGGTAACCGTAGACCTAAGAAAGGCTCTATTTGGTGTTGCTAAGGCGCTTGATAACGTCGGCTTCGAAAGCAAAAATCATGGGCAGCGGGTCGGTTATATCGCGTATCGATGTGCTCTGAGTGTCGGATGGGAAGAAGAGCAGGCGCAACTTGCGTTTTCATTAGGGTTAATTCACGACTGTGGCGTATCGCAAATTGATGAGCAGCTCAGCCTGACTTCTGGGTTTGTTCCAGATTCGAGCTATCATCATTGCCAAAAGGGGTATCAAATTTTAAAGGAGTGCCCGGTTCTTTCTATATTCGCTAAGCCAGTTCTTTATCATCACACCCCTTGGTTTGAGCTAAAGAGCATGCACATTAGTGAACTAGAAAAAGAGCTGGCCGCAATCGTAATGCTTGCCGATAGAGTCGATTATCTATATGGCATAACCTCTTCTGATCGTTACGGAAACCTAACACCAGATGGAAAAGTGAGCATTATTGAACGTTTGACCGAACAAGCGGATGAGATGTTCGAAACCAACCTTGTACAACATATGTGTGAGTTGGTTGATTTGGATGATTTTTGGTTCTCGATGGAAATCCCTTATATCGAGAACATGAGGGATAACTTTGAACCTGTACCGTTCTTCTCTCAACAAATGTCTTTGGATGAGACGGTGGCCTTTGCCGAGTTTATTGCTAATGTTGTTGATACCAAGAGTTCATTTACCTTTAAGCACTCTTTGAAGGTTGGCCAGCTTTCTGAATATCTCGCCAAGCAGTTGGGTTATTCATACACAACTCAGCGTAAACTCTATTTAGCGGGTCTAGTTCATGACATAGGTAAACTGCAAACACCTAATGACATTCTACATAAGCCAGATTTACTGACCGAAGAAGAGTATTGCTGCATTAAGCGCCATGCAACGGACACTCGATTTGCACTGCAGGAGCTGTTTAGTTCTCCTCAGGTTTGCCAATGGGCATCTAATCATCATGAAAGGCTAGATGGCTCAGGTTACCCGATGGGTAAAACGGCGGAAGATCTGGATCAACCAAGTCGGATCGTCGCTGTGGTGGACGTATTCCAAGCATTATCTCAGTCACGCCCTTATCGTGCGGGTATGACGTTAGAACAGACCTTAGCGATTTTGACGGATCACGTAGACAACTATAAGTTGGATAGAGAAGTGTTTGAATGTCTTAAAAAGCACGCGCAATACTGTTTCGAGTTATCAACTGATAAAAGAATGTACGCGTTTTAACGCTAGTGAATGCTTATTGGGTGTGAGGCATTGGTGTGATGCACTTGTTAGTCATGCATTTGTAAGCCATACATTTTTGTAAACCATGCCTTTTTGTAAATCATGAATTGGCAAGCCATGCGTTTCAATTCATGCTAAAAGATAAATGACTAAGCACCAGAAACAGAAAAGCGATAGCCTCGGCTATCGCTTTTTTAATGGGGGCTCTCAAGAGATAAATATCAGGGTTTAAACCTCGAGATTAGTATCGCTTTAAGATCTCGATGATCTCTTGCTCTGTTTCCGCTGCGATAATGGCATCAATGTCATCATCATTTTGGAACAACTCCGATAGCGCCATAATAGTATGGATATGGCTATCTGAGTCCATCGCTGCCAGAGTAATTGAGAGGTAAACATCACCGTTATCTTCCGACTCTAAATCAACACCCTTTTTGAATACCGTCACTTGTAGAGATGCTTCGTTCACACCATCTTCAGGACGAGCATGAGGCATCGCAATCTTTGGTGCTAGAACATAGTACGCGCCAATGTCCTTGTGCTTTTGTTTGATAGCTTCAACATAGCTTGCTTCAATTTTGTTGCTTGCTAGCAGTGTTGAACAGGTTAAATCAATCGCAGCATCAACCGTTAGGTTTTCGTCAGAGTTGATGATAACGCCTTGGTTACCGATTAAATCGAATAGGCTCATGAAACAATCCATCCTAGAATCAGACCAACTACACCGAAGTCGAAGTCAGCAAAGGTTGTTGCTTCAAGACCCAGGCCACCCAGTACAGGAAGTAGCAGCATCGGTAGGAAAGAGATACACAGACCTTGCGTGAATGAACCTAGGATTGCGCCACGTAAACCGCCAGTTGCGTTACCGTAAACACCTGCCGCACCACCTACGAAGAAGTGTGGAACCACGCCCGCTACAATGATTGTCCAACCAAGTGCACCTTGTACTGCCATTGCTAGTAGACCAGCAGCGAAAGAACAAAGGAAACCGATAAGTACCGCGTTTGGCGCTACAGGGAATACCATTGGGCAATCTAGAGCAGGTTTTGCACCCGGAACTAGTTTGTCAGAGATCCCTTTAAATGCAGGAACGATTTCAGCAATTAACATCTTCACACCTTGCAATACGATGTAAACACCACCTGCAAAGATTAGAGATTGCATGAAGGTAAATACAACCCAGTTTTGACCGCTTGATACTGTTTCTACAAACTCGCCGCCCGCAATAATAGATGCAAGCATGAAGAAGATTGCCATTGTTGTTGCTACCGCTACTGGCGTATCACGTAGGAACATTAAGCTCTTAGGAACTTGGATGTCTTCTGTTGATTTTGATGTGTCACCGAATTTGCTACCAATGAAGCCAGACACGATGTAAGACAATGTCGAGAAGTGACCGATAGCCAGTTGATCAGTACCCATTACTTTTTCAGTGTACTTTTGACCTAGTGCTGGCATCACAACCATTAATGTACCCACAATAATAGAGCCGATTGCGACTAGAGCTGTGCCTTCAATGTTTGCTGTAGACAGAATTACCGCTACTAACATAGACATGAACATTGTGTGGTGACCCGTTAAGAAAATATATTTTAAAGGAGTAATACGAGCCAATAAAATATTCACAACGAATGCGAAGAACATAATTAGAGCCATTTCATAACCGAATGCTTCTTGTGCTAATGCAACAATTGCTTCGTTATTTGGAATAACACCACTTACGCCGAATGCTTCAGTAAATACAACTGAGAAGTTATTTAGTGCGCCAACAAGAGCGCCAGCACCAAAACCTAAAATTAGGAAACCCATTACGGTTTTAATTGTGCCTTTTAGAATGGTAGAAATATCAGCTTTTTGTGCGACAAGGCCAATGAAAGCAATTAAACCTACCATGATTGCTGGCTCTTTTAATAAGCCGAGCATGAACTCGAAAAAGTTTTGCATAATTTTGACCTTACATGAAAGTTTTTAGTTGTTCTTCGATTGATGCTTTGTCAAAAATATTTTTAAGGCTGATGATGTTCTCTTTCCCGCCTTCTTTTAGTTGGTTTGCAACGTCTGTTGCAGCTACCCAAATATCAGCATTGCTTGATGCAGCTGAAGATAGATCTTCGTGATCAATTTCTGCTTCGAAACCGATTTTTTTAGCCACTTCTTTTACTGCCATTTCCATCATTAGTGAAGTACCAAGGCCGTTACCGCAAACTACAAGAATCTTTTTCATAATATTTGTCTCAATTGGATTTTAGGGGTTGAGAAACTGCGTTCTCTTATTGTGTGAGAGCATAGTAATGGAAATATTCAGATTTCAATAAGATCTACATCACAAAGCGAAAATGAGATTGTGATGGAGATCTCGTTAGGTTGTGTTAAAGATCGAGAGTGAGATCTTGATCAAATTTAACTTTTTACTCGAATATGCAACGTATTTTATTGAGAATGGTGCGCTTATTTATTTGAGGCGTTAAGGTATAAATGTCGAGAGGATTTATTTAGGAAAATGGACAATTAATCGTATCGACCGTAATCGGTAAGCATTTTCTTAAGCATACTATTAACGTCTTTGGTCTTTTTACTTCTTTTGGTTAGTTGGCTAAGAGAAGTCGGTTTTGGAGCCTCCGTTTTCTCATTATCAACTTCTTCAGTTTTATCTTTCATTTTTTGTACGGCTGGTAATAACATCCGAATTTCTTCGTTATTCCTATTGGTTAGTACCACAATATTTTCAGATTCAACTTGGGTAATGGTTAATATTCCATGTTTAACGGATTCAACCTTTTCACCAATCATAATAGATTCAGGTGCGACAGAACGGTCGGTTAACTGACCTGTACGTAATTTCGCCGCACTGATAGCGCGGATATTTCCGGTGTTTTCAAACGCGACAATAACAGTATAGGTATTATAATATTCAACTACTGTCACATAGCCATGTCTATTTGTTTTGAATTTAGCTCCATTGTTCATGTCGTGCGGAGCTTCCATTTTCTTCAAGTGTTTCCTCTCTTAGTCTCGATGGCTGTTATATCTAATCAGCTCTATTAGTATTTTATAGATAATTATTTGGTGAGATCATACAAAGTATATACGCATCTAAACTTAAGATGAATCTTGAAGTGCCGTGAAATGAGGCAGAGCACAGAAAAGGGATAAGAATTACACAGAATTAACCGAGTGATTACGCTCGTACGTTTAAAGGCTTAACATTGCAAATTCAACCTCATACAGGTTGTTTACAGTTTTTATGCATACAAATGACGATAAACACAGCGTTTTGTTTAATCCTTGACCGCGCGATCGTTTGCGTCAAAAAATGTGATGAAAGTCTCACTTAACTGTTTATACTTCTTTTCCGGTTTTAAGCCGGTGCTTAGCCAATACAAGCCGTCACATGGATATGTGAATGACCCCACGGACCGGACCAGCTACGTTCCACTGCTTGTATAAGGTGATTTTTACATGAACAACTCGTTGTTACAGTCGCTAACGTTGTTAGCTCCTTCATCGCGTAGCGTTTTGCTTGCGGTTCTTTGTCCTATTCCTTTGATGTCATTCGTTTGGCTCATGTTCACTCTTTAAGGATTACTAGGACACATTATGAATATTCTATTTGGTCTTGTCGGTGTTATTGCACTGATTGCTTGCGCATGTCTGCTATCTGAGAGCCGCTCTTCTATTAACTGGAAAACGGTCTCTCGTGCACTATTACTTCAAATCGGCTTCGCTGCTTTGGTGTTGTATTTCCCGTGGGGACAATTGGCACTAACGAGCATGAGCAATGGTGTTTCAAGCCTGCTTGGTTTTGCTGACGTTGGTATCGCTTTCCTTTTTGGCGATCTTGCTACTGAAGGTTTCATTTTTGCGATTCGCGTACTTCCAATCATTATCTTCTTCAGTGCTTTGATCTCTGCGCTTTATTACTTAGGTGTCATGCAGAAAGTGATTCAAGTTCTTGGTGGCGCCGTGCAAAAACTGCTAGGTACCAGTAAAGCTGAATCTCTAGTTGCAACAGGTAATATCTTCCTTTCTCAGGGTGAGTCTCCTCTTCTTATTCGTCCCTTTTTAAAGTCTATGACTCGTTCTGAACTGTTTGCTGTAATGGCGGGCGGCATGGCGTCAGTGGCCGGTAGTGTGCTGGGTGGTTATGCAGGACTAGGTGTTGAACTTAAATACCTGATCGCAGCAAGCTTCATGGCGGCTCCGGGCAGCCTATTGATGGCGAAGATCATTGTTCCTGAGCGCAGTACGCCAAGTGATTACGAGCACATTGAGCTAGATAAAGCTGACCAAAGCAACGTGATCGATGCATTGGCAAGTGGCGCAATGAACGGTATGAAAGTGGCGGTAGCTGTCGGTACTATGCTGGTCGCATTCGTGAGTGTGATTGCAATGGTGAACACGGGTTTGGAAAGCCTAGGCGAAATGTTCGGTTTTGCGGGTATTACACTGCAAGCTATCTTCGGTTACCTGTTCTCGCCTCTTGCGTGGCTAATTGGTATCCCGAGTGATGAAGTATTAATGGCGGGTTCTTACATCGGTCAGAAGATCGTGATGAACGAGTTTGTTGCTTTCATCGACTTCGTTGAGAACAAAGCTCTGCTATCTGAACATAGCCAAGTCATTGTGACTTTTGCTCTATGTGGCTTTGCTAACATTGGTTCTATCGCAATTCAATTAGGTTCGATTGGTGTAATGGCACCAGAGCGTCGTGCAGAAGTGGCAAACTTAGGTTTGAAAGCGGTAGCGGCTGGTACGCTAGCAAACCTAATGAGTGCATGTTTAGCGGGTATCTTCATCCTGCTTTAAGCTAGATTAAGTTAAAGTAGCTAGATTCAATAAAAGCGCTTAAATTTAGTAAAAGCGGGTATCTTACTTACGGAGTTTACGTAAGAAGGGTATCCGCTTTTTTGTGCCTGCTGGTTAGGTTGATTCAGATTCAAACCACTACTTTCATTACTCTGCAGTGTATAAGGCTCACTCGGAAGAGTAATAGAGCAAGTCCATTTTATCCGATATACTTGAATATCATTAGGTTGCGATTAATATCGTTCGGTTTCGGCTAAGAACATTCGGTTTCGACTAAGCACATCCGCTTTCGATTAAGAATAATGGCAACCAAGTCCAATAAATCAAAGGTCTCCCCATGAACATGCGCGTTCTCATCGGTCTTATCACTGCCTTTATCGGCTTGTTTGCGATGGTTTATCTTATTGCTGGTGGTACTCAGTTTCCTATCTCTCAGTGGCCGCAAGAGGCTTACCACGGTTTAGTCTTCAGCATCGTATGGGGCACTGGTGTCGCCGCATCGGTGGGGCATTTCTTCTCGGCATTGGTGTTTGTGACTGTTGCAGTGGTTTGCTATGCGATTGGTTATAAGATCGGTGGGCTCTTTTCTTCCAATTCTAACGCTTAATCTCACTAAGGTGTGCTGATGTTCATTACAGTGGGACAGATTTGAATGCACTGGTGTGATCGTTGGAAGGTGTATCGCTATCACCGAAAGCAGACTAAGCGCTCAAATGGCGACCAAGCCAAAGCTCTAGGTTGGACTAGCGAAGAGAGTCAATTGTGTCGCTTTGAAGTGATCGCTCGTTCGGCTGACTTCGAAAAGAAAAGTGTTTTGGATTTGGGCTGTGGTTATGGCGAGCTGTTTGCACTGCTCGACAGTATCTATCGAATTCAATCGTACACAGGCGTTGATCAACACGCAGACTTTCTGAAAAAGGCCAAGCAAAACTACACTGAAGATCGTTGTCAGTTTTTGTCGGGAGACATGAGCAAAATGAGCCTTGAGGTGCACGATATTGTTATCGCCAGTGGCTCGTTGAATTATATCTCCCGTGATTCTGATTACCTGACAAACATGATTACTCGTATGTATGAATTGGCGAATCACACGGTGATCTTCAATCTGTTGAACTCAAGTTATTATCCATCACGAAATACCTTAATGAGTTATCACCCTCAAGGTGTCTATCGCTTCTGTAAAACGCTTTGTGATGATGTCTCTTTGATAGAAGGTTACGCAGAAGGGGATTTCACGATAGTGATGAACAAAGCCGTGTTCTGAGTCTGAATGAAGTGTTGGTGTGGTAAGAATTAAAAAAGCCGCATGCCTTGAGAGGTTTGCGGCTTTTTAGGTTTTTATAGATGAACTCCGGAGTTTCTATTTACTCAATGGCTGGTTTTCAATTAGCCCATACGGAATCGTAGTAAACACTTTAGGATTGCCTTTTAACGTCGGTGCTTCGTTCACTTGTTGCCAATCGAGTAACATGATTGCTAACACGTTGCGGTGTTCACCGTACTCAAGGTCAAAGTCGCCGGTGATAGAAGGGATCATTCCTTGTTTCTCATCGATAGAAGCTTGAATCGCGAGTCGAGTCTTTTCGACAACCGGGTCATTTTCTAGGCCTGCGAGTAAGAAGGTTAATCCAACTTCTGCAATTACATCTTCTTTAGCGCGCAACAGAATCGTATCGATGTTCTCTCTGAAATAATCGTAGATCCATTGATGATCTTGTTCACTTACTTGATGCTGATAGTACTCGGAATCACCAAAGATGACGTGTGTCATGCCATAGAGCTTGTTGCCGAATTGCTGGCTTGAAAGCTTCCTGTCTTCATCGTCTGGGTAAGCTTTTTTAAAGGTGTCGACGAACTCATCAACGACATCTTGCTCACTCAGTTGGCGTAGCCAGTAGACCTGATTGGCGAGTTGAGCCGCCCACGCTTTCACCATGTCTTCGTTGGTGACGTATCGTGAAAAGTCATAACGACGAATGATCTCACGCAACTTGGCATCGTTCTTGTGCTCTAAACCGTATTCATTGGCACGTGCCATTGAGCCAAGAAGGTCAACACCAAGGTAGAGGTATTCTGGCATGTGCTTGGTGATGTTGTAGCGTCGAACACTGCGCTCGTCATTATCGCCAACATAAGAAGCAACGCGCTTCTCCGAGTAGAGTACGATTTGTTCCATGGTATGAACGTCATTCGACAGGGTGCTGAGCTTACTTGCCACTCGTGCCATGTCACTCCATACCGCAGCAGAATATTTATCATCTAATGTTTGTCGATACATACGTAAACCATAATGACCCTCTTTGAAGGCGGGCAGGGTATACAGTTGTTTTTCATAGGTAGAACGAATGAGGTTTGCAGATTGTTTGAAAGATTGTTCATGAGAGTGGAGAGAATCTGCTTGGGTTTGAATTCTCGGTACATTTGTTGCAAGAGCGTTCTCTTGTGCGTGAACAGCGACCGTAACTGAGGTTGATAGCAATGTGCACAGTGTAATCGTTTTTAGCTTCATGTCGTGAGGTACCAAGCTGATTAATAGTCTGTGTAAAATAACACCGATGAATCATTTGATGTAAGGTTTGAGTCAATACAATGCAAGGTTTATAAGGTTTACTAACATTTTTTGACTAAGCAATTAGTATAGGCAACAAACCTGAAGTGATGAATGGCACAATATTTGATCGATAGTAGACGTTAGTATAGATTTTTAGTGACTTAGCGGCATACTGGAAGAATAAGCCAGAAATGAGCCGTCATAAGGCAGTATATAGAACAAAAGTGTTAGAGGTTCGTAAATGCCAAGTGGTTCTAGCAAGCAGTGGTCTGCCAAAGTAGTATCTTTTCTTTTTTTCCTTGCGATAGTTGGTGCGATTGAGTTCTTTCACGCCAAGCAATTAAATTTTCTTAAGAATGAATCTTATTCTGAGGGGAAAAAACAATTATCCATTATTCGTTCTCGGATCGAAGCTGCGATCGTGTCAGATATGTACGTCCTCAACAACTTCTCGACTTTAGTGACCATCAACCCTGATGGTAACGTTAATAATTGGGACAAGATTGCTGAGAATATCATTCAAGATGGCTTTCATATTCGACTGATCGGACTCGCCAAAGATGACATTCTAAACTTTGTTTACCCTTTGGAAGGCAACGAGCAGGTTCTCGGTATCAATTATCGTGATCACCCAAATCAGTGGGAGTCCGTTGAGATCGCTCGTAATATTGGCAACACGTTTATCGCTGGCCCTTTCGAATTGTTCCAAGGTGGTCAAGCACTCATCACGCGAACTCCGATCTTTCTAGACCCGCCTTTCAATCAAAATTATTGGGGTGTTTCGAGTGCTGTTATTGGCTTAGATGAGCTGTTTGAAGATGTCGGAATTGGGGACATTGAGAAAAAATACGAACTCGCGATACGTGGTGCAAATAGTTCGGGCAAAGGTGGCGCCGTCTTTTATGGTATTCAGAACGTATTTGACAATGCGTTTGCCACCGAACAAGTGAGTTTTCCATACGGTGGTTGGTACCTTGCTCTTTCTGGTAACGAGCATGTATTGATGGACGTACCTTGGTATCGTATCTACGGGGTAAGGCTGGTGGGCTACACCATTATGCTAGTATTAGCATTTGCCTTCTTAACTATTTATCGTCTGTACCGTATTGCAGATAGCCGCTCTATGCATGATGAACTTACCAAGCTACCGAATCGTCGATACTTCATGTATAGCCTAAGGCTGGCATTTAAGACCTCCCAAAAACAAAGGCCGAGAACCTTTGCAGTTGTAAATATCGACCTCAATGGTTTCAAAGCAATCAACGATACCTTCGGTCATGCGGCTGGTGATCAAGTGTTAGTTGAATGTGCTAAGCGCATTAAGAGTGAGTTGCGCGTTTCAGATATTGTCGCAAGGATAGGAGGGGATGAGTTCTTAGTCTTGTTACCCCGCATCATGGATGATCAACATGTCTCTTCGATTGTCGATAAGCTTAGAAGAGAGATATGTACGACACCTGTTATCTACGAGGCGCACTCTATTTATCTTCGAATTAGCGTTGGTTGGGTAATTCATAATAAAAACTATGATGATGTCGATGCACTCTTGAAAGCCGCTGATGAAAAAATGTACCAACAGAAGCGCCAAGTTATCTAAGTTGAATATGGTCAATGATTAGAATTTAGTTGCTGAATGTGGGGAAAAGCCTCAGAATACCGCGCTTTGCTTCGTATCAATGATTTGATAAGCAAAAGCTGCAGCAATACGCCTTCATGGGGTGTTGCTCATACTAAATGTTATTCAACTGAGAAAATAATTTATGAGTTTTACCTCCCTTGGCCTTTCTGAACCGATCCTTAAAGCTATTGAAGCACAAGGTTACGATAAGCCATCACCAATCCAAGAGAAAGCCGTACCAGCTGTCCTAACGGGCAAAGATGTTATGGCCGCTGCTCAAACAGGTACAGGTAAAACTGCAGGCTTCACGTTACCTATTCTTGAAATGTTATCAAAAGGCTCTCGCGTACGTCAGAATCAAGTTCGTGCATTGATCTTAACACCAACTCGTGAGCTTGCAGCACAAGTGAATGGCAGTGTGGTTAAGTACGGTATTAATCTACCTCTGACTTCTACGGTTGTATTCGGTGGCGTGAAAATTAATCCTCAGATGCAAAAACTGCGTAAAGGCAGTGATGTACTGGTAGCAACACCGGGTCGTCTACTTGACTTATATAACCAAAATGCAGTGCGTTTTGATCAGCTAGAGATCCTAGTTTTAGATGAAGCTGACCGCATGCTAGACATGGGTTTCATTCGCGACATCCGTAAGATCTTGGCTTTCTTGCCTAAGAAACGTCAGAACCTACTGTTCTCAGCAACTTTCTCAGATGATATTCGAGGCTTGGCAAAAGGCCTAGTCAACAACCCAGTTGAAATCTCGGTGAGCCCTGCGAACTCAACGGCACCAACCGTTGAACAAAGTATTTATCCAGTAGATAAGAAGAAAAAAGCCCCAATGCTAGCTAAGCTGATCAAAGATAATGATTGGCGACAAGTACTGGTGTTTAGCAAAACAAAACATGGCGCGAACAAACTTTCACACTTCCTTGACGAGCAAGGCATCACTGCGGCACCTATTCATGGTAACAAGAGCCAAGGCGCGCGTACTAAGGCCCTAGAGAACTTCAAAACAGGTAAGGTACGAGTACTAGTAGCGACCGATATCGCTGCTCGTGGTATCGATATTCCGCAACTACCTCAAGTGGTTAATTTCGATCTTCCAAACGTATCAGAAGATTACGTTCACCGTATTGGTCGTACTGGCCGTGCTGGTGAAGTTGGTAAAGCAATTTCATTGGTGTGTGCTGATGAAGTAGGTGAACTGTTTGGTATCGAGCGCCTTATTCAGCAGGTGCTTGAACGCCGTGAACTTGAAGGTTTTGCACCTGTAAACAAGTTGCCAGAATCTCGTTTGGATTCGCGTCCGATTAAGGCTAAGAAACCGAAAAAGACACGCGAACACTCGGATGGTCAACGTTCTGGCGAGAATGCTCGTGGGCATAAACCAGCAGGTAAGAATAAGCGTCATGTCTCTGGTTCAGGTTCTGCTCCTAAACGTAAGCCTAATGCGAGCAAGCCTAACTCCGGCAACAAAGCTTCTGACAGCAACTCAACAGCTGCGGGTGATGATAAATCTTTAAGAAACAATGGCAGTAACTATAAGCGCGGTAATGCAGCTAACAAGCCTTCTACGAATAGTTCTGGTAAGCCAGCTGGCGCAGGTAAACCTAAGAAGTCTGGTTTCGGTGTAGGTAATGGTTCGAGCAAACCGTCTAACAAATCAGCAGGTAACAAGCCTACAGGCAACAAGCCTTCACCATCTAGAAGCCGTTCTAAGCCTGCACCTCAGAAATAGGTGTTCTTTGGTAGACTGAAAGGTTGAGAAGGTAACTTTGTAGCGATTCAGTAACGAGAATTACTTTTAAGCAGGTTCTTGTTCACTAGTGAATTTCTGCAATCTAACTTAAATAAGCGCGAATATTGATTTTCAATATTCGCGTTTTTTTATGGGTATTATTTTGCGAATTAGAAGTGATTTTTTTGGCGCATGAAACTATTGAATCAACAGGAAATACGGCATTGATAAGAAGGGTAATGATTCGTTAATGATTTATTAATAACAACATAATCACTAGCGTTTTTATGGATTTTTGCAATTTGCAATTTCAGTTTGCAAAACAAGCAGGGGTTTATGGCCAATACGTGTTCAGATGCTTAGTAAATACGTACTTTAAAAGTTGGCACGTATGCTGCATTAATAATGGTGACCCTTCTTAAGCCGAGGGTCACCTAGCCAACTGACGTTGTTAGTGAACCCATATTGTTCACACAAAATATATAACCAATCACCTTTATTGTGGTTGGTTTTTTTTTGCCTGAATTTTAAGTTCTACTTGTTGGTTTTACTTTTTTACTCACCACACTTTGAGTAACAGCTTGGTTGGCGTGGGCACTCTCCACCTCTGGAGCAGATAAGCCTAGCCTCTGTCTCAATTCCACGTTCAATCCAATTTATATTTAGAATCTTGGCTACTGTCGTGAGATCTTTTTTGATGTTACGTGGGATTACTACAGAGCCACCATTGTTGACGCATGACGCTTTAAGCTGCTCAGCTATGTCTCTTGAATTACCGCCTTGAGCGTCAATCGCTGGGTTTAAATCTATACCAGCGCACAGTACACGGTTGTTACCCGCAGGATCCGTCATATTGATGGATTCACAGCAATAGATTCTTGGCTCATCCCCTACATTTAGAATGGATATTTGAGCTGAGCTACCTGCCCGAGGTTCTGATAATCGACGAAACACAGCCCAATGTTGACATGGGTCGGCGACCGTTCTCATGTTCCCCCAAGGCAGTGGAATCCCGTTCCCGCGGTATACCGCTTTGAGTTTCCCCGGGCCATAAGCATCAAAGTAGTGCCAATGAGGGTAGGGCGATACTACCGTCATTCTACGCATCGCAACAGAGGGGGAAACCCCCGCTCTTTTGTGAACGTCTATTTCGTAACCAGTGCGGTCAAGCAGCTGTCTAAACGGGACTTTCGGGCACAGAAGTGCTCCAGCAAAGAAACTGGATTCAAAGTCTCGCCACGCTTGCAGAATGTCTTGAGAGTTCAGCTGTGAAGAGCCTGAAACCTGGTTGTCATCCCATGTGTTGTTGTTACCGACCGACAACACACTCTTTAGGCCTTCTTTGCTATGCAGAATGCAATGGCCGATATAAACCGAGAGATCGTATTTCAGACGAGTTGGATACTCTTTGAGTATCTCGTTTAAAAAGATCGTGCCGGGAGGCTCAAAGAATGAAGTAACCAGTTGCTTGGCATTAATTCCGAGCTCATCAACAACGTCCTGCGGCGTGCGCGTAACCCAGCGGATGTTAATTCCGAGGGTTCTAGCGATGTCTATAAGGTCTTCTACGCTCAGGTTAAGGCGTTTTAGGCCAACTTCCTCTGCGGCACGTTCAAGGTCAGGGAAGTGGTTCTGGTTACTCTCTTGGTGTGCCCTAATCAAGAGGTGCGCAAACTGACGACCTGAGATCCCCGTTTGTGACAGCATCTCAGGAATCGCAATCTGCAGGATGTCGTTGGAGAAAAGAAAGCTAGGCTCGAGTGCCATGCCATTTATCCCACCACGATTCCCTTTGTCAGGTGCAATGGCTTGTTGTTCTGATTCGTCGTCGAGGAACCACGTTGGGGTCTTCTGAAAAACCTGCGCAATCACTTCCAGCATGTCGATGCTTGGCACACGCTTTCCACGTTCAATCATTGAAAGGTAAGAAACGGAAGGTGCGTATTCTGGGTTGATTCTAATACAACGCGCAGACAGATCTTCCATCGTTAAATGGTTACGTTTTCTTAGGTTACGTATTTTCGTACCTAGGAAATGAGACTGACGAACTAAACTTTTTGACAAGGCCATATTTGTAAAATTCACATTGTAAAATTTTTGTTGTGAAATTGTATGTAAAAAAGCGCTAATCTACAAACTAAGCAATTCACAAAATGACAAATAAGTTAAACGTTAGTTTGGAATAATTGCTCTAGGACACATTTTTGCTGTAGAAATCGGTGGTTATCACCGGGCTAGTCAAGAGGGAAAGACTATGAATATGCTTACATTCGATAAAACAGAAATCCAAAAACAATCAAAACCATTTATCGCTGAAGCTGTCTTTGCCGTGGAGACAATCAGTGCCAACCAGCAAACAGAGAAGCAAGTGAAAGCAAAACAGCTGCTTGATCGACTGTTCCCACTAGAGAATGGTTCACATCAAGACGTAACCAGCTACGTAGTTGATTACCGCCATATCATGGCTTACTTTAAAGATGGTCAGCACAGCGGTCTAAAGCACCCTAAACAGTTTGTAGCGTACATGGGGGAGAAGAATGACCCAGACTCTATCTTGTTCCGAGATGGCAGTGGCAGTCACTTAGAAGTGATGTTTGGTTGTCATAAAGGGACGGGTTGCATTGAGTTGGTGGAGATTGATGACATTCAGTTAGAGTCATGCACCACGTTCGGCCAATCGCCAATGGAAGCAACGACCACGATACGCGAAGAGACCATTGCAGCAATGCGCCATTGGATCAGTTTGATTCAAGGTGATGCAAAGGGTAAACCAAAGGCATGCAGCGAAGATAAAGAGTTCAGAGCAAAGAGTGGTGAAGATTACTGCCTGAATTACTGCTACCAACTTTAGTCGTATGAAATAAGGTTTGGAACACTGAAAGGTTTAAACCCAGTAAGTACTAAGCCGATACATATAGCCAACGGAAAAGCCCCAAAGAATAACGTAATAGTGAGTCTTTGGGGCATTTTTGGGTTCTTTCTCAAATGTATATCAATTCGTGCTCGCTGGTTCTAATTGAGTAGAATCAGCGGAGAAACCTTACAGAGGCATGACTCGGTTACGGCCGAGTGATTTCGCTTCGTAAAGTAGCCTATCGGCTCGTTCGATCAGTGATTGTGATGACTCACCGGGTTCAAGTTCAGCTACACCAAACGATGCGGTGATACTACCGACTTGTTCACCACTACGACGATCTTTAATAGACAGCTTTTCTAGAGAGCGTCGATTAGTATCAGCGAGCTGACGAGCAATACGCAAAGATCTGTTTGGCACGATGAGAGCGAACTCTTCACCACCAAATCGATAAGCAGAAATACCCTCACGGCTACTCAACTTCAGCTTGCGAGCTATCCCTTTAAGAACCATATCGCCAAACAAGTGGCCATAGGTATCATTGAAATTTTTAAAATGATCGATGTCGAGAAGAATCAAACACAAAGATTCTTTCGCTTCACACAAGGTTTCTATATCACGGTCGAAAGAGCGACGGTTATAGAGTGTCGTTGTGCTGTCAAAGAGTGCATCTTTCTGTACTTCTACAAGCTGGGTTTTAAGCTTGGTAATTTCTGATGTAGCAGAGTGCAGCTGAGAATTTAGAAACTGAGTAGAGTGACGAATATGACGAGACTCAGAAACTAACTGACGAACCAACGACATGACTTCGTCGAGCGATAAACTTTCATTATCAACACGAGCCAAATCCTCGAAGCTTTTATCGATCATGTCAGAGAAAGCTGAGGTGTCGGTGAGAGTATCATTCATTGAATTCGATACTTCAGAAACTAACAGTTCTAGGTTAGCGCGAAGATCGTTGATATTGGTTTCAGATTTGCTCGCAACATAATTGTTGTAAAGCTGTTCACCGACGGCTGGAGGACAAATGCCGTAGTGTTCTAAAATACCATCCATGTCTTTAGTAAGCTGTGGGATAGCATTATCGACATAGGTGTACCAAAGTGCGTAATTTGCAGGTGTGGTAGACACTCTGTTCTTCATCATAAGAGGTACCGCTTTTTTTAGATTAGCGGTGGATTTCTGGAATTCGTCTTTTTTCATTATTTTTACTGCAGATACCAAACTAACTCGAGCCACTTGTGGACAAGGTTAGCGGATTTCGCAGGTCTTTGCTTTAAAAATTATATGATTAATAGATGAGGATTGGATAAATAACTCATTTTTATTATGAATATCGATTGCGCATTCATAAATGGTGGCTAATGGTTTGTTCTTTAACCATATTTTTGGTTATTCACTATGGAACACTGGTTGAGTTTTGTATTAAAACTTTAGTAAGGGGGGAGCACGGTGATCTCGTGATCGATTGGAGAAGTAACGCTGAAACTTGTATCGAGAAAGGGAAAGGATGAAAATATTTATGAGCAGATACAAAAAAGCGCCGAAAAAATCAGCGCTTTAAAATTCTTTTTAGCTAAAAGCTAATTATTGAGCAACAACGTTTGCTGCTTGTAGGCCTTTTTGACCGTTTTCAACTTCGAAAGAAACCTTTTGGCCTTCTTTCAGAGTTTTGAAACCTTCTGAAGCGATTGCACGGAAGTGTACGAATACGTCAGCACCGCCGTTGTCTTGAGAAATGAAACCGAAACCTTTCTCTTCGTTAAACCATTTTACAGTGCCAGTATTTGTGTTAGACATAATTTGTCCCTTATTCATAAATTTTCTAAATTGTTGATTGCATTACTGCAATGCGCTGATAATTGAATTATTTAATATTGCTAAGAAATAAGGAAAAACTACTTACAAAAACGGGTAACGATTTTACATGTCATTTTTTACTATTTATCTAACTTAAATAACTCCGGCTAACAGAGCGAATGCATGTTAACACAGTCTTTCCGGTTGTACACTCATTGATTGAGAAATCAGCGAGTTTTTTTGTCATGTTGTGCTCGTTAACAAAACCAACTGAAATAGCGGTTGGTTTTATAAAATTGCATGAAATGACAAATTAAAAAGGAAGCCTAAGCCTCCTTTTCCTCATTAGTATAGACGATATTATCGTTTGAAGTTGATATCTTCAGTCTTATCTAAATTAATTTTTGTTTTAGCTGGTTGAGTCTCTGCTATTACTTTGCCGTGGCGAATAGAGAACTGAACAGGTACTTGGCGACGAACAGCATCAAAGCCATTGTCCGCAGGTAAGATCAGTAGGCTACCAGGCTTACCTTCTTCAATACCGTAGTTGTCTTGTATGTTCAATGTACGAGCTGAGTTCTTGCTGATTAAATCAAGTGAGGTGTTTATTTGGTCGTAACCCATAACCTGTGTTACGTGCAGCCCCATGTGCAGAACTTGAAGCATATTCGCTGTGCCTAGCGGGTACCAAGGGTCAAACACGTCATCATGGCCGAAACACACATTGATGTTAGCCGCTAGCATCTCCTTAACACGAGTGACACCACGGCGCTTCGGATAGTCATCGAAACGACCTTGTAAGTGAATGTTCACTAACGGGTTCGCGACGAAGTTAATACCCGACATCTTTAACAGACGGAATAGGCGAGATGCGTAAGCACCATTGTAAGAACCCATTGCAGTAGTATGGCTTGCCGTTACTTTTTCACCCATGTCGAATTTATGAGCAAGGGCCGCCAGTGTTTCAACAAAGCGAGATTGCTCGTCATCGATTTCATCACAGTGAACGTCGATCAGGCAGTCGTACTTGCGTGCAAGCTCGAACGCATAGTGCAGAGATTCAACACCATATTCACGAGTGAATTCGAAGTGAGGGATAGCACCGATAACATCGGCACCGATCTTTACTGCTTCTTCAAGCAGTTCTTTGCCGTTAGGGTATGAAAGAATACCTTCCTGAGGGAATGCAACGATCTGGATGTCGACCCACTCTTTCATCTCTTCACGAACTTCAACCATCGCTCTTAATGCAACTAACGTAGGGTCTGATACATCTACGTGAGTACGCACGTGTTGAACACCGTTAGCTATTTGCCATTTCAGTGTTTGCTTGGCACGAGACTTTACGTCTTCAATTGATAACAATTCTTTACGCTCAGCCCAACGCTCAATACCTTCAAACAAAGTACCAGAGATGTTCCAGTTAGGTTCTCCAGCCGTTTGCGTAGTATCTAGGTGAATATGCGGTTCACAGAAAGGAGAAACTGCAATGCCACCTTCAGCATCAAGGATCTCACCTTGATGATTGATTGGTGCGTCATTATCGAGAATGCGAGAAAATTGACCATTTTCAATCAGGATTTGTTTCAAGCCATCTTGGTCTTGAAGCTTCGCGTTCTTGATTAATAAGGTTGTCATAGTGTGTCCTTAAGCGGCCTGAGATTTCAGAGCGTTTTTATTCAATAGAGGGTTAAGCACGAGGTAACTGATCGCACCACCAAACACGGCGTTCAAAGGAACGATACCAGGAAGGAAGTGACCAGCGGCTACGCCTGTTGCTACCGCGATAATGCCAGCCCAGTTAACGGTTTGGAACTCTGCTTTTGCAAAATCTTTGTAACGTTTACGGTTCGCAAAGAAGTCGGCGATGATTACGCCACCAATCGGTGGAATTGCCAGCGAAAGGAAGGTTAACCAGCCGACGAAGTTGTTGTATAACCAAAGCGCGAAAATCGTACCTACGATGCCATTAATGATAGACATTGTAGTACTTGAGCGACCAGTGATGTTGGATAAACCAAGACCTGACGCATAAAGTGCGTTTTCATTGGTTGTCCAGATGTTCAAGCCTAAAACGATGATGGCAGGAAGAAGTAGTCCTTGCGCAATCATCACATCTGAAATGTCAGAGAGACCCGTGGCTGCTGCACCGGCTGCACCAAAGATAAACATCAGTGAGTTACCGATGAAGAACGCGACCATTGTAATTAATACTGCGCTCGCTGGCTTTTTACCAAAGCGAACGAAATCGGCAGTCAGCGTCCCTGCACTCACAAACGAACCCACAACCATTGCTAATGCCATTGAAAAATCCATTGGCGTCTCAGGCTTAATCAGTTGCAGCTGTTCTAACCCGCCAACACTGTCTACCGCAGTCAGAACTGAGTAACCACCCAGAATGGCAATCGCTGGAACCGCAATCGCTGAAAGTACCATTAGCGCTTTAATACCGAAGTACACCGTACCCGTCATCAACAAGCCAGATACAATAATCAAGGTGTTGGTATCAATCCCCGTTGCTTTCTGGACTGGAATGGCAAACATTGCAACGCCCACACCAAACCAACCGACTTGTGTACCACCAAGTAGAGCCGAAGGGAGCCATGAGCCTTTAGTACCGAAAGAAAAACGAGCAAGAAGGTGAGTAGAGAGGCCAGTAGATGAGCCGATGTAGCCAAGAAAAGAAGTGTAAATACCGAGAATTAGGTTACCGATGAGAACGGCGAGGAAGAAATCGTTGAATGAAAGACCAGTCCCGAGTGAACCACCTGTCCACATACTTGCAGAGAAGAAAGTGAGTCCAAGCATTACCATGGTCAGTGAAGCGACTCCTTTTCTCGCCGATGTAGGAACCGGCCCAAGACTGTAGTTATTATCAGCAGCCATTTTTTACCTCCGCAAATGATCAAAATTAGAATTAACGGTCGCCGTATTGCAGGCAAACGTGCGCATTATGGTGATATAAATGACGCAGTCAATGCTAATCTTGTCAATAAAAGCGGTTTGGGACCAGTTATTGGACTAAAGTTGCTATAAAACATAAGGTTATATTTTGTATTTTTTTATTAAAATAAATAGAAAACGTTTTCTATAACGCATCAGATGTCTTTTGATTGTGGTTGGCTATGGATGTTGATTATTATGTTTATGAATGGGTATCTGTATACTGGGTGGGTGATGTTTCTCAAATTGCAGGCAAAAAAATAGCCAATCGCAATAATCGCAATTGGCTTATATATATCGTGAACAAGAATAGGTTCACTAACAACGTCAGTTGGCTAGGTGACCCTCGGCTTAAGAAGGGTCGTTATATACATTGCAGTTAGTGTGCCAACTTTTAAAACCACGTAAAACGGTGGTTTTATAGCAATCTGGTGCGTATTTAAGCGTTTATTTCGCGTTTTCGTAATGGTTGGTTGCATTTTGCAATCGCATTTTGCGATCTGGTGTAATTTAGTGGAAGGAAAAACAGATAAAAGAGAATGTTGAATGTTGAATGTTGAATGTTGCTTAAATTCTCATTTTTGGAGGGTTCTTTCTGAAGCTTAGACCCTAGAATTAAGATACTAGAAAGCCCGTGCGATCTGAGAAAGTACGGGCTTTGTATGGTTGCACCTAAGATAAGTTTTAGATGGAGTAGAAGAAGTACAGTTGCGACTTCATTCTAATGATGATCCCGCGTATTACGTCTAGGAACGCCATAAAGCTGATAGGTTTCTCACCGCTAACCCACGCTAACCCGACAGAACCAACCGGAATATCGTAACCCTCTGCTTCGTCAATTTTTAAACGAACAAAGTGGTGCTTGTTCTGAAGATTTTTGCCTGTAGTAACGCGAACCTGCTCATCAATACCGAGCAAAGTTGCTTGCGCTTCTCCTGTCGCTTCTACAATGCCTTCTACGGTTGCAGAGAATACTTTCCCGGGGTATACCGCTGTCGCAAATTCTGCTGGCTGACCTACCTTAATATTGCGAATCGCTTGGTGATTGACTCGCATTAAAACGTACTTCTCTTCGGTATACATTTGGATACGAGGCATCAGCGAAACTCGTTGTCCTTCACGAAGAATAAAGTTCGTCACAAAGCCATCGGTCGGTGCTGTTACTTTCGTGCTGTTAAGATCCCATTGCGCTTGCGCCAGAGTTGCCTTGGCTGAATCGACCTCTGTTTGTTTCTTGCTAACGTTGGTTTCAGCTTTGTGGATGTTTAATTTCGCGCTCTCGGCATCGACTTCTTTCTTGTTGAGTTGAGATTCCAATGTAGTGACGTTATGTGTCGCTAAATCTACCTTTGCTATTTGTTGGTCTATGTCGGTTTCTGTAATCGTATGTTCTACAACACTGTTTTGTTTCTGATAACGGTCAAGCGTCTTAGATTGCAGCACTAGGTCTGTCTTTGCTGACTCTATCTGTGCAATAGATGTTTTGATGTCTTCTAGCGCCGATTGATAGCTAATTCTAGCAATGCTGACTTCTTGGCGAGCTGTGTCTAAAGCGACTTCCGTTGACTCAAGTTGAACGCTTGCTTTGTCTCTCACAATCACATATTTAGTGTCATCAATTTCGTAAAGAAGTTGCCCTTCAACCACATCTTGGTTTGGACTGATGTGAACCTTGGTGGTTTTTCCTTTGACCGCTGTTGAGTCCGGACGCAGTTGAATATGCGGGGATTGGACAACTGAACCACCCGAGAGATCCATTGGAGTGAAGTTGATTAATCCAACCCATACGAACAGCAACCAAGATGTACCACCAAGGTAAGAAAAAGCCTTGGTGCCTTTGTTCCATGGCATGCCGACTAGTCTAAGTAAGTAAATAAACAGTGCCCAAATAGCTAAGCCTTCTAACATACTGGGCTCTCCTCATTTTTATCGTTTTGTTCTGGCGGTACATCAGACGTTGCCGGCGCTTTCCACGTGTCTCTCAGGTTGATGATGGCTTTTTCCATATCTACAAAGGCCAAGATCACGGCGAGTACCCATACCCAGTGCCAGATAAAACCAATCCAGGTTAATGCGGTGATTAAGCCGAGTTGTTGGTGCTCTTTGCTGTGAGCTTTATTGATTGGTAATTCATGCACACGCCAGAACCCGTAACATGCAGCAGCGATAGTTGCGATCAATACAACGCCTGCTACGACGTGTAGAGCAGTATCGGCGCCGGTACCGACAAATGGGACACTCACTAAACTCATTGATAAACCCTAGGTTAAATTGAGCACAGAGTGTGATTGATATCAGATTTAGAGGTTGAAAATTTACTAATTATTTCAATAACAATGACAATATGATTTGATCTGTCATTTTTACTTTGAGGTTTGGTAGCTAATGAACAATTGTAACTTCTTAAGGGCATTAGGGATTTTGGGTATTTATCAACACGCAACGATTAATAAGCTCGTGAATGTAGAGAGATTAGGTATCCCCAAGTCGGTATTTAATAACCCAATGAGCCTTATTCCCGTCAGCGAGGTAGACAAATGGTATGGTGTGCTTGAACAGCAAACTGGCGATTCCGACATTATTTTGAAGCTTGCTGATAGGGTGGATATTGAAAGGCTAGGTCCTCTCTCAAACTGGTTTTTCTCAGGGCATGATCTGGCTTCTACCATACGTCGAGTTAACATCGGGTTGCACTGCTTGCAGTCAGGTGCTTTTCTCTATGGTGCCAAGTCGGTAAGTTGATTAAATGGTGCTACGACAACCCTGCTTACACAGAGGCGGGCAAGGTTCATGACTCAATCCGAGTCGCCATTTTTATGATGAAGATATTAAGACGTTACTTGGGAGACGACTTTACTCCCGCAGCCATATCTATCTCAGGTTATCGAGAAAACACTCAACTTTATCAAGAGTATTTTGGATGTAACATTCAATGGGGACAACCACGAACGGAAATTTGGATACCGGGTCATTTGCGGCTCTCGATCAATCAGTCACCTTCCGTAGGCAAGATGAGTTTGGCGATGAATTTTCATGACTTAGATAACTATCTTAATATGCCGGATGCCGGTGATGAACATAAGGTTACTTATGAGATGATCAATTACAGCCGACATTTCGGCCTGCCCACCTTACATAAAGTTTCCAGTCTACTCGGTTTATCCGAACAGCAGTTCCAGCGACGATTACACAAATTGGGTGTTAACTTTTCTACCATCATGGGATACGCGTTAAGCAACGTGGCGGTGGAACTATTGTTGTATTCAGTGCCGATAGAAGAAGTCGCGACGAGGCTAGGCTACACCAACGTCGCGAGTTTTAATCGGATGTTTAAGAAACATCGAGGCCTGACACCCAGGCAATATGTGGAGCGCTTGAAAAACGATCTTTGAGTAGCAAACCTTCTCTCGGCTTAAGCGGTCACATTTTTTCTGATCTTGTAGTTTTCGTACCAGTAGCCAAGTGTGTAGGTACAAATGATGATATCTGTGACGGCGAATGGAATAAAACTAGCGTTCAAATGTGCTGTTTCTGGGTTGAAAAAGTTACTCACATATAAGTAGACCATGAATAATTTTTCAATAAATGAATAGAGAACAATAGGTGCGCGCCAGCTAGGTTTAAATGCTGATAACACAATGAAGAAGCCCATTAGTCCTACCATGATGCCCCAGTGGCGAAACAAAAATACGTAGTTTGAATCGAAGGGCAGGTTATTCATGCCCATAAGAGCTTGTTCAGGATCGATAGCGTAGACGACGGCAGACATGGTGATTATGCCGCCAACAGTCAAAAATGGTTTGAGGTATTTATTAAAAAACATCGAATTGCCTTATTTCATTGAGAGGATATTGATTTATATACGACGGTTACACGTTCGATCTTCTGCGTTGATTTTCCACAAACAGGGCAGCGCACTGTAGCCTTTTGTATTAAATCGGCCATTAGGTACTTGTTGGCTCACCTGGTAATCGCCGACTGATTTAGCTTGTTTCTTAGATAAAGTTTGATTGGGTATATCGCGACCTTTGCTATCCGTGTGACCAATGACCTCTTTGCGCGTATCAGGGTATTCGCCAAGTACGATAGCGATGCCGTTAACGGTCGAGTAAATAGAACTGTCTAGTCGGTAAGATTCTGTCTCAAATCCGAATCCCCAATGGTTACATTAGAGCGCTGTGTGGCCTTACAGGGTAAACATGCCTAGATATACAAGAGCCAGTAGTTGTGGTTTTTTGTTCATTATTGCTATACCAAACATCTATATCTTGGATGCGATCTTACTAAAGTGGCCTGCTAAAACATGCAGTAAGATCTACTGCATTTTACGCATTCGAACCCGTGTAAATGTACTCCAAACGTTTCTGATGATTTCGCGATACGATGCAAATTTCGTACGATATACTGGTTGCGTAACACTATATTGATTGAGTTACACCATGCTGATTGCGTAGCGCCATGCTAATTGCCTCAATGCAGTGTTCATAAAGCGATGTACGGTGATTTTTTTCTAGATAGTAAACCGCATGACTTCGTGAGTTCGGTATATAGTCTTTTAACCAACTAGGTTGATGAAAAGCCACTCTATGTTTCGCCATGCTCGACGATAGATTTTCAGCAATAACAAGTAAGTCAGAATGTTCCACTAAATTTGTCAGAACCGACATGCTGGCCGAGCGATACTGAAAATCAAAAATGTCAGGATAGTTCTTCTTTAGTTTTGCACCGTAGTCAGGAAGACCAGGGACAAACATACCGCCACATGGATAACTCTTGAACATCTCTAACGAGCAATTGGTTTGGCATATAGGGTGATCGAGTCGAGATATAATCACGGGTTGGCTAGGAGTCAATGGTACGGCACGAATCGCTTTACTCGTATCTGTCGGGTGAAAGTTAACCCCAAGCTGTACACGTTCATCTAATATGTCTTGCTGGGTGTCATCATCCCAAATCGTAATATTCAATCGTAGTTTAGGAAAGTGGTTGAGCATAATTGAACTGGTCAATTCATTTGCAATCGCTTCTAGTAAAACACTAGATACAGCAACTGTTATTTCACCATCAAATGTTTTCGGATCGGTAAATAGATTATTAGACAGTTTTTCATCAAGAAATTTTATTTGTTGCTGTAAGCTCTCTCCTATCACATCCGCTTTCTGTGTTGCATGTAATTTTGACCCTGAGCTATAAAACAACTTATCACCAGTATATTCTCGTATTTTACTTAGAGTTTGGCTTACTGCCGATTGGCTAATGCCTAAATATTCCGCGGCCTTTAAAGTATTCCTGTATGTATATACGGCTTCGAATACACGAAGGTAATTCAGATTTAATAGGTTGTTATAGCTACTCTTCATGGTGTTTATTTTTCCTAAATAAGATTTACTAATTGTCGCTATAAGTAGCGCTATTCATAACCTTTATTTATTCTCACGGCATTCAAGTTATGATTGTAAAGGTATCGAATAATGCGTCATTTAAGTTCTCTGTTTTCTTTAGTAGCGTTGACCAGCGCTGCTATTTCCTCACCAGCATTGGCTAGTGAAAACCATGATGAATATCATGATGCGGATCCTCGCAATAGTAGCCGACGAGCCGCTGTGTTTTCAGATGACCAAGGCGAGCTAAAGCTGTTGGCTGGTGGCGGGTTCAGCGGGCTTACCAGTGATATTTCTCAATCGGTAGGCTTTGCTGAATACTACACTCAGTCTGAAAATGCTCGCATACGTGGTGCGCATTTTGATCACTTTGGTGGTGTTTATGTCGACGTCTATCATTTAGCCGATGCAGCAAACATGTATACGTCTGGTTATATGCTGCCTTTGGCTAGCAAAGATGGCACATTGTTTTTTCCATCAGTTAATTACACCTATGTAGATTTCAAAACAGATGATATTGCAACCTTAATGAACTCCAGATTAGCTCTGTCAGGAGGTTATCCGCCTTCGTTACCAAAAGGAGTAACGTCAGGTAACATCAAGCAACTCATTGGTGGCGATGATGCACACCTTGGTTCTGTTAACATGTACGCACTTCACCCTTGGAACGATACACACTTCTCTGTCTTCAACATAAATCTTGGCTCATCTTATAGTGGTGCTGAAATGCAAGTAGCCAACCTTATGTGGATACAAGGGATCAAAACCAAAGTCGCAGACAAAGACTTCAATATTATGTTTGAGCTGAAATACGACGTTCTCTCTATCCAAAATGATGCAACACATTTAGATGAAACATCAGAAGAAGTTACCGCATCCATTGGTATCGATTACCGATTCTAAAAGACGGGGAAAGAACGTTGATCACCTTGTTCAACGTTCTGATTCACTTGTCGAACATGAAAAATACCAATCGAAGGCATTAGCGTGTTTGCGCTTGCGTTGCCATCGCGTGTGTTTAAATGGCTGTCATCAATGGATGCACCGGTATCGTCCATTTGTAAGTAGAGTGCCATTATGTTGAGCGTTGTTCTCATATTTAGTGAGCTCGACGAGCAGTAAGTACAGACCAGTAGTGAGCATGAATAGTCACGAATAAAATAGGTGAGTGGTCACTTAGTTGGCCAAATGCATTTTAACCATGACATCATTCGTAATAAGGTTCATCGAACGAGCTTGTGTGGATAATAAGCACTTGTTAGTGAATAAGTTATTCGATGGTTGAAGCATCTATTCATTGGATAAATCGGCTTAACTGCTAATTCTATGGATTAGTTTTAAGAATATTTTTCCCATAGCACGCTCACCAATAACGGATTGTGCCCACCACATTAAACGTGCATCCCAAGTGCTGCGGTAACTCAGTTTTGGATTCGCTGCCATGCCTGCTTTGATCATGATCTTCACTGTAGATGTTGGAGAAACCCCTTTGCTATAAGCTTGGTCCAGGAAACGATGTGATTTTTTCACTAGTGGGGCGTATTCAGGTAGCGAGTTGCTATCTAACATGTCACCTAATTGGATTGCATCGAATTCTGTCTGTACACAACCGGGTTCAATAGTGATGATTTTAATATTAAAATCAGCGACTTCTTGTGCGAGCCCTTTGGCTAACCCATTGAGTGCATGCTTACTGGCCGAGTACCAAGAGTTCATACTTGTTGAGACGCGACCAGCAATCGATGTAGTGAATATTAAGCGCCCACCCCCTTGTTGACGCATGATAGGTAATGCGGATCGAGCCACCCGAGCTGCTCCAAATAAATTGGTATCAAGCTGTTGTTTTGCTTTCTCTATCGAGGTGTCTTCGACAGGACCTGCAATTGCGTATCCTGCATTGGCATAGACGATATCAATACCTGATTGCTCGCTCATGATTTTGTCAAAGATAGCTTGTACATCGCTTTCATTTCGTACATCAACAGCGAGTACTTTTGCGCCTTTTTCAGCAAGAGGCTGAAGTCTATCAATGCGACGAGCTGCGCAATAGACGATGTGGTTTTGTGTCAGGAGTGTTTCAACGAGTTCGAAGCCAATACCCGATGAGGCGCCAAGGACCAGTATTCTTTTTTGCATCTTATGCCTACCATTAGTGTTGGTTAAAGCGGGATGCAGAGGATGTTATTCGAGTGTTCAGGGAGGGAGTAGAGTAAATTTACTGAGTTTTAAAAAGGTGCTTCAGAGAGCACCTTCAGAGAAAAGTAGAATAAGCGAACGTTTATCCATCAATACCTAGGCCGTTTCTGAGCGCGAACTGAACTAATTCGGTATTACTTTCTAGTTCAAGAAGATCAATCATTCGATACTTATGTGACTCAATCGTTCTTGGGCTTAAGAACAGTTTTTCAGCGCATTGCTTTGCTGTGAGGCCTTGTGCCAATAGAGTTAACACGGTGCATTGTTTCTTACTCAACCTCAGCAGTTTCTCGTTTTCATCAAACAGCTTTTCTGTTCCGTGGTTCAGGCTACGAGTGACTGTGGAGTGTTGCCAGTAAACAAGCCAGGTGTCACAAAGCAGTTTGAGTCTTTTTAGCTCTTGTTGAGTGATTTCTGGTTCATCATCGCTGAATCTAGCAAACGCTAACGCGCCCCATGTTTGACCAAATAGTTCTAAACGCACAATACCATGCCATCGAGCACCTTCATCATAAAGTGCTCTTAGTGGTTCAATCTTTGAATTTTTAAGACCCTCACAATCGAAGATTTGATATTCCTGTTTAGAGCGAAGCAAATTGAGATAATCCAAATAGTTACCGAGTAAAAATCTGGGTTTATCTAATTCGGGAATATTCGGTCGTGAAACAGAGATAGTCTTGCCGTCATTCAACAAAATCATTGAATTAGGGAAAAGGGTGATTCTGTCTAACCTAAACCATTCAATACCTTGCAAAGCCAACTCTCGAAACTTCGCGTTGAAATCTTTAGGTTGGCAAGAGGTCATTGCCGCAATTTGTGAATGAAGAAGCTCTTCGTAATCTGGAGGGTTGATGTTTCGCATAATAAGCTCGCTTGGTGTCCTATTTAATAAGATAACTTGTCAGTCAGAAAAGTGTCAATTTCTTCTTCAAAAATACGAGCATTCACTCTAAATGCAGTATTTCTTACCGTATAACTCCGAGCAATATCGCCATAACATCATTGCAAACCTGCATTTGAAGTATTCAGGTTAGGCCTGTATTAGAAAAATATTTGGTTATTTGAATGAGAAATAACCAAATATTTTTAGTCGGAGATCAATGATGAAAAGCGTTATGAACAAAACCGTTTTGGTTACAGGCGGGGCAATGGGCATGGGTAAGGCGTACGTTGAGCGCGCTGTTAATGATGGTGCTAAGCATGTGGTTATTTGGGATCTTAACGAAGCCGAGATGGAAAAAGTTAAGGATGAATTTAAAGGCAGTAAAACGTCTATTCATACCTTTGTCGTGAATGTAACCGATACCGATCTTATCTATGAAACGGCCCAAGTTGTGTTGGATGAGATCGGCCCCGTCCACCTGTTAATTAACAATGCTGGCATTGTATTCTCCGAACATTTCATTGAGCATCAGCGTAAAAGCATAGATCTTTCAATGCAAATCAACAGCATAGCTCCAATGCATATCACTCGTGCATTTTTGCCGGCAATGGCCGAAGAGTTCGACTGTCATATTGTGAATATTTCGTCTGGTGCGGGTTATATGTATTGTCCCAAAATTGCGGTTTATTGCAGCAGTAAGTGGGCAATGGTTGGGTGGTCAAACTCATTGCGCGTTGAGTTAGCAGAATCGCTACCTCATATTAATGTAACAACCGTCAACCCTGGGCATATTAACACTGGGATGTTCGATGGTGCACATTCTAAATTAATGCCAGAGATTACAACTGATGAAATGGTTAATGCTGTTTGGAATGGAATTAAGAAAAACAAAATCAGCGTTGCTCGTCCACGTTTGGTTGGTTTAATTCCTCTTATACGAGGCCTCATTGGTTTCAAAGGTTACGACTGGCTATCAAAAATTAGTGGAACGAATGATTTTATGGCTGGCCATAACGATCAAAGAAAAAACTAAACAAATTATTCGGCTAATTAAATTAGTAGTATTACTGCTTTTTATTTTTAATTAATCGAACATCAATAACACTTTTTCTAAATTTATTAATTATTCAGTAATTGTACTGATTCACTTTTCTTTTATATTCCAAATAATAGTCAGTGACATCAATACTTCTACTTAAAATAAGGTCTAGGTCATGTTCAAGAAAAAAACTTTCCTACAACTTGCTGTGGGCGCTGCATTAGCAACGACTTCAATGGCGAGCTTTGCAACTACAGATACATCACGTCCGAATATTCTGGCTATTTGGGGTGATGATATCGGTATTGATAACATCTCTGCGTATACGCGTGGTCAAGCGGGTCACTGGACTCCAAATATCGACCGTATCGCTAATGAAGGTGTGTTATTTACTGACTTTTATGGCGAGAACTCATGTACTGCAGGTCGCTCAGCATTTATCACGGGTCAGCACCCAATGCGTACGGGTTTGACTAAAGTAGGTATGCCTGGCGCTGCTGAAGGTATGAAGCCGGAAGATCCAACTATCGCAACGATGCTAAAAGACAAAGGCTACATGACAGGTCAATTTGGTAAAAACCACCTTGGTGACCGTGATGAGCATTTACCAACGGAGCATGGTTTTGACGAGTTCATGGGTAGCCTATACCACCTAAACGCGGAACAAGAACCAGAGCATCCAGATTACCCGTCGGAGCCTGGGTTTAAAAAGCGTTTTGGTCCTCGAGGCGTGATCCACGCTTATGCTGATGGACGTATCGAAGACACTGGTGCACTAACCATTAAGCGTATGGAAACGGTAGATGAAGAGTTCCTTGAGGGAGCACTAGATTTCATTGACCGCGCACATAAAGAGAAAAAACCGTTCTTCGTATGGTTCAACTCAACGCGTATGCACGTTTGGACTCACCTAAAAGAAGAATCAAAAGGTCTTTCTAAGCGTGGTGGTCTATACGGTGACGGCATGGTTGAGCATGACAACATGGTTGGTCAACTGCTTGACAAACTAGACGAGCTTAAAATTGCTGATAACACCATCGTTTCTTACACTACAGATAACGGCGCAGAAAAATGGTCTTGGCCAGATGGTGCGACATCACGTTACTACGGTGAGAAGAACTCTACGTGGGAAGGAGGTTTCCGCGTACCAGCAATGATGCGCTGGCCTTCTAAGATCCCGGCAGGAACAGTGGCAAATGAAATTGCTGCGCACAATGACTGGGCTCCAACTTTCCTTGCTGCTGCAGGCGAAGAAAACCTAGTTGCTGACCTTAAGAAAGGCAAAAAGTTAAACAGCAAGGAGTACAAAGTACATCTAGACGGTTACAACCTAATGCCTGCTCTTAAGAAAGGTAACAACACGACAGCAGACAACAGTGCTGATTGGCCGCGTAAAGGTTTCGTATACGCAGCGGATGATGGCCATATTTCAGCAGTACGTATGGGCGATTACAAAGTAATGTTTACTGTCAACACTTGTCACAGTATCGAAACTTGGATGTGTCAGTTTGATGAGTTGCGTTTCCCATACATCTTCAACCTTCGTCAAGACCCGTATGAGAATGCGCACAAAGATGGTATTGGATACTCGAAATGGCAAGTAGAGCACCTACCGTACATGTACTTAGGCGCAGCTTACACAGCTCAATTCCTACAGACATTTAATGAGTTCCCACCACGTCAAGTTCCGGGTTCTTGGTCTATTGATAAGACTGTTGAAAAAATGCAAATTTGGCAACGTGCTCAGTACCAATAAGATAGGTTGAGAAATTCGTTCATAAACGAACGAACAAGTGAATCAACTGAGTTATCACGGTTGGTTTTTTGAAAACCTCTTTAAAAAGCGATCCTTGTGATCGCTTTTTTTATTTTTATAGCTCAGGAATAGAATCAGTAATACTACTGATTACGCCAGGAAAACGTTGTTGAATAATGGTCAAAGAGAATCGGTATAGGCTTCAAACTTAGGGAAGTAATCGCACAGTGAATGTGAGTGAACGAGAAGAGGAATAACATGACCCAATCAGCTCAGCACAACACCAGTATGTTGCCTAAAGCAGCACCCGCGAAACGAATGAATATCATGACTAAGCCAATTGGCTCAGCGTGTAATATTGATTGCACTTACTGTTATTACCTAAGTAAGGAAGAATTGCTTGGACATGAACGAGGCTGTCAAACTCAAATGACAGAAGAGATGCTCGACACGTACATCAAAACCTATATTGAGCAACATAACTTTCCTGAAATCGTTTTTCATTGGCAGGGCGGTGAACCTACTTTACTCGGGGTGAATTTCTTTCGTGATGTGGTTCGTCTGCAAAAAAAATATCGTCCGAATGGCGTGAAAATTGAAAACAATTTGCAAACCAACGGAACGTTATTGAACGATGAGTGGGGCAAGTTCTTAAGCAAGAACCATTTTATGGTCGGCTTGAGCATTGATGGGCCTGAAATGATTCACAATGCTTACCGCACCAACCGCTCTGGGCGAGGGACGTTTAAGCAGACCATGAAAGGCGTCGATATTCTGCATAAACACAACGTTAACTTCGCGACGCTGACGTGTGTAAACAACCTGACTGGTTCCAACCCTCTTGACGTTTACCGTTTCCTGAGAGATGAGATTCGCTCACCTCAAATGCAATTCATCCCAATTGTTGAACCCAAATCGTTTCGTGATACGGCACCACAAAAGTGGGCTGACGAAGACGTGATATTTCAAGGTATGCCAGAAACTGAACCTAGCCACCCAAACTCGATTGTAGAGTCATGGTGCGTATCCGCTCACCAATGGGGCGACTTCCTATGCACCATCTTTGATGAATGGTTGGAGAACGATATTGGCAAAGTGAATGTCCCGTATTTTGAAGCTGCAGTTGAAACTTGGATGGGTCGAGTTAACCCGCTTTGTACTCTCGCGCCAATGTGTGGGAAAGGGTTGGCAATAGAGCACAACGGCGATGTGTTTGCTTGTGACCACTACGTTTACCCTGAATATAAACTTGGCAATATCAATGATGCCAAGCTTGAAGATATGCAATTTTCTAAGGGCCAGGAAGAGTTTGGTCGTGCGAAAGAATCGTCGTTACCAAAGCAGTGCCGTGAGTGTACGTATCAGTTTGCTTGTTTTGGTGAGTGTCCAAAAAATCGTTTTATTAAAACTTTGGATGGAGAAGCCGGCCTGAACTATTTGTGCGCTGGGTGGAAGCATTTCTTTTCACACATTGATCCCTATATCTCAATGGTTGTCGCCACAATGGGTTACCCAGTAAACAAAGGCATCAATAGTGATGCGATGAAGATTAAATTTAAATAGAGGCACTACGTAATGAAATTAAAAACTGCTGTGTTACTCGTCGCTGCATTTATTAGCCAAACGGCTACCGCTCAAACTGATGAAGCTTTGTCTACAGACTCTCTATTCAACCAGACGTCGGTAAAAGCTGTAATTGATATGGCTTTCCGCACTAAAAGTGAACGCTATACTGAATTTGCTACGCTGTTTAATCTTTGTCAAAAGTTGCCTAAAAACCCTCAATGTGGTGAAAAATACGAAGCAAAGCGCACAAGCTACGAGGTAGCAAAAGCGAATCACGATGTACTACTCATGACCAACAATCCTCAATTTATTGCTTTGATGATGCCGCCATCTAACTACGACGAAGTCGTTACTGCTTTAAAAACATTAGGTTATTTGAAGAAAAACCAAGGAAATGTTGAATACGCCCAAACACTGGATGCTTTGAATCAATGGCTTGTATTGCATAACTTTTCTAAAACAGAAGACATTTACCTCATGCATGCTCTTTTGGTGAGGGCTGAAGAGTTATCTCAGCAATTACAAATAGAGCGTCACTCAGTATGAACAACCGGTTAGTTAATGGCAGAGCTACGGTGTTCATCATTATTGGAATACTGTTTAGTGTGCCGTCTGCGTTATCTTTAGCTGCAGATGTTCAACTTTTAGGTGATTCAGGTAGTCAAGTTATCGCTGTCTCTGAACAACGCGAACAGTTGCTAGCCGAATATTCGCAAGATGAATCGTTAACTCTAGACCAACGTATCGCAGCAACTGTCAATTTAGGGATGTATTACGGCCCTAATTCAATTATCGCAGTGGCGCGAGCATCACGATCTGAATTTCCCCAAATGCGCTTGGCTGCGATACAAGCGGCAGAGCAATGGCAGGGGAAAGCCAAGTGGGATGTGGTTGCACCAATGCTAAACGATGTTGACCGTGATGTAGAAGCGCAGGCAGTTCGGACATTGGTTGTACTCTGGCCACAGCTTGCCGGTGAATATTTAGAGCGTTTAAGCCCTGCAACCGAAAAGCACCTTTCATTATTAGCTAATGACTTGAATGGTAACTTAGAGCGAGCTTGGATTTATACATTGCAGAACAAACACCGAGAGGCTGAATCGATTTACTCGGGCTTATTCGAATCTCATAAACAACCTAGAGTTGCTATCGCTTATGCAGAGTATCTGAAAAGTATTGATGACGATGAACGCGCTCAAGCGATCTTAAAACAAACGCTACTGGAGTCTCCTACTTCAGCGATGTTGCACTATAGCCTTGGGTTGTCTTACTTACGCTCTAGTGAAAGCGCGATGGCATTGGGCCATTTAAAAGAAGCTTATGAACTTGAGCCGACTAGCGGTTCATATGGATATATTTACGCAACTGTGGTTCGAGAAACAGACGCTGAAACCGCGATCAGTGTTTATAGAACTATTTATAAAAACCATGCTCAACCCACCTACTTATACGCTTTGTGTGAAACCTTGTTAAGTTCGGGTAAAGATGCTGATGAGTGTCTCACCGAACTTGAAGTTGTCGCACCCCAAGATGTTGTATCAAAACTAAAAAAAATCTATCTGCCAAATTAAAATGACGTAGGTCTCCCTTATGAAGGAGATCTGCGTATTTAGGCAAGCCCTACAAGGTAACGTTATGTCTACAGATACTCGATCAATCATTTGCCAACTCATTGAACAGACGAATCATTCCATTATCGGCCAAGCTCATGTCACTCAATCGATGATGATTGCATTGCTGACGGGAGGACACATTCTATTGGAAGGCCTTCCGGGTACAGCGAAAACTCGAGCCGCTAAAATATTGTCTGAACGGTTAAACCTCGCTTTCAGCCGTGTCCAATTTACGCCTGATCTGCTTCCTTCAGATGTCACGGGCACGCAGATTTATCATCAAGAACAGACGAAGTTGACGTTCCAAGCTGGGCCCATTTTCAGCTCTATGGTGTTGGCGGATGAAATTAATAGAGCACCCGCCAAGGTTCAGGCCGCACTTTTAGAAGCGATGGCAGAAGGTACAGTGACGGTTGCCGGTGAAACGATGTCGCTACCAGAGCCATTTTTAGTCATCGCAACGCAGAATCCGGTTGAACAGGAAGGAACCTATCCGCTACCAGAAGCGCAGATGGATCGTTTCATGATGAAGGTAAACGTTGACTATCCAGATCGAGAATCTGAAATGTTAATCATTGACTTGGTTCGCCAAGAGGAACTTGGATCCATCAATGGCGAAGAGAAAGAAACGACAGACGCAGAAAGTGATACGGACATTGATACGAATGCGCGAGAACAACATGAATCTGAACTACTACACGCGGCATTTGAAGGCTGTGCTCAGCATATCGCTGATGGTAAAGAAGCAGTAAAACGAATCCATACATCGCAACCCATCAAGCAATACATTGTTGATCTTGTTATGGCGACACGATTCCCACATTTGTATCCAGATTCTAATTTGGACAAGTGGATTGATGTTGGAGTCAGTCCTCGTGCATCCATTGCTTTGGACAAATGCAGCCGCGCACATGCGTGGCTCGCAGGGCGCGATTACGTCACTCCCGATGATGTGAGAACCGTCGTTGTTTCGGTGTTAGGCCATCGAATTACCCCAAGTTTTGATGCCTTATCGAATTCGGTGAGTACTGAGCAAATCGTTGATGAGCTGTTGCTCAATGTGCCTCTTTCTAGGAAGTGTTGGTTATGAATCCATTTGATGACGCAAGAGTCGTTACCTCTTTTGAATCTCTGATGGCGATGAAATTGAAATCGACAGGTTTCTCTTTGCCGCCAATGGCTAAAAGTCGTTCTCGACAAGCCGGTAACTATTTATCTCGTTACCGTGGTCGAGGGCTTAACTTTGAAGAGTTTCGTCATTATCAAATGGGAGACGACATTCGCAGCATCGACTGGAATGTGACACAACGAATGCGCGAGCCCTATGTCAGAGTTCAAAGTGAAGAGAAAGATTTACCCGTGGTGTTGCTTATCGATCAGCGCAGTAGCATGTTTTTTTCTTCGGTCGATACAATGAAATCGGTAGCGGCAGCTCAGGTCGCTGCTTGCTGCGCTTGGAAAGTTTCAAAAGACGGAGACCGCATCGGCGCGTTGATCTTCTCAAATGATCAGCTGCACTGGCATAAACCTCAGCGTCATCCGGCTCATGTTTCTCGAATCATCCAGTCTTTGGCATCGGCGAATCAAGCTCTGTCTCGTCCAGATGACAAGGACAAAAACCGTGTTCATTCGGGGCTATCGGATGCTTTAACAAAGCTGATTAAGCAAAAGTTGAAAGGCTGTTTGATTGTGATGATAAGTGATTTTAATGATGCGAAAGAACAAGATGTTCAGCGGATAAAATGGCTAAAACAGCACAATGATTTGATGGGAGTTGCGGTGAATGATCCTATGGAATTTGAGCTTCAATTCTCTCAGCCTATCCATATCAGTGATGGTGAGTGGCAGCTCTTGGCTGATACTTCGCTAAACCAGAAACTTCATCGGTACAACCAAATGACACAACAAGGATATCAAGACATACATCAGCTGATGAGCGCTGGTGGCATTGATGTTGTTAGGTTAGATACCTCTGGTCATCACATTGCTGATTTTGTCAAAAAAATGAGTGGGGGCTACCGTGTCAGATAATCGAATGTTACTCAAAGGTTTCATCGATCCTGTGGCGAATATTGACGTCAGTTGGCTTCCATCGACGGTTGGTTGGAAAGTCGTCTTCATTTTAACGATGAGCTGGGTTGTTTGGAAATCGTTCCAATTCTTACGCATTTATAAAGCCAATAAGTATCGCCGTGTGGCTGTGCGAACGATTAATGCAAGTCGAGGTAATGTGGAGGGGAATGCGAAAGGTAGTGATGAATTACAACAAGAACTGCGTAGGATTAACCGCGTAGTAAAGCGAGTGGCTTGTTGCTCCTATCCAAAGAGTAAGGTTGCTATGCTCAGTGGTGATGAATGGAGCGAGTTTCTCACTGATTCTTCACTGGGGGCCGTTTTTAATCACGCGCTATTAAGCCAATGGCAAAATGATATTTACAAGGCCTCATCGGATTATGACTGGACTGATAGAGAATTAAGCGAGATACGAACAAGTTCTGTTGTCTGGATTAAAACTCATACGAGGGCTTCAAATGATTGAATTTGAATATCTTTGGGCCTTCTTGTTACTGCCCTTACCGATTTTGGTTTACCTTTTTGCCCCAAGTCATCAAGTTCCACAAGTAGCACTCAAAGTGCCTTTTTTTGATGCGCTGATATCAAGCTTAGGGCTGAATGCAGATAAAGGTTCGAATCAACTAAAAGCGGGTATTTGGCAACGTTCTTCTGTGCTTCTTGGATGGTTATTGGTGGTCTCTGCCGCAGCAAAACCCGTTTGGTTAGGCCCAGAGGAAACCCGAGATTTGGCCGGACGGGATGTGATGATAGTTCTGGATCTATCTGGTTCTATGGCAACGGATGATTTCTCTAATCGCGCGGGTGAACAAGTGACGCGTTTAGCGGCTTCAAAAACGGTATTGAATACGTTCAGCCAAAAGAGAGAAGGGGATCGGTTAGGTCTAATCGTGTTCGGAGATTCGGCTTTTTTGCAATCACCTTTCACGGTCGATCATTCGGCATGGCTTGCGCTACTTGATGAAACTGAACCTGCGATGGCCGGGCAAAGTACACACTTGGGTGATGCGATCGGCTTAGGTATCAAAACCTTTCTGTCAGAAAAGCAACCGGAAGACACTCGACAACAACCTGATCTCGATACCGTTGAACGGTTTAATCGTAATCATCTGATGATTGTACTCACGGATGGCAATGATACAGACAGCTTAGTTCCACCCATTGATGCGGCTAAAGTTGCAGCGGCACACGGTATTAAAATTCATCTTGTGGCGATGGGTAGCCCCAATACGTCAGGTGAACAAGCCATAGATATAGATGTTATTGATACTGTCGCCAAGTTAACGGGAGGGCGCAGCTTTTTAGCGATGTCGCCTACGGAGCTAGACAAAGTATACGACACGATAAATGAGCTTGAACCGAGTGTATTTGAAAGTTACCGATACCAACCTAAGCAAAGCCTTCATTACTTGCCTTTACTCATCGCATTTGTTTATCACCTGCTGTTCATGATAGTTCGCACCATCTTGAATCTTTACACCAAGTCATCGGCTCATAATATGGAGCAAATATGATAGGAAACTTCCATTTTTTGCGACCTGAATGGCTATTGCTCATTGTGCCATTGTTCGCTGTATTATTGATCAATTGGCGTCGGAGCCAGAAGCGACATTCATGGGTCACGCACCTACCGAAGCACTTGTCTGATGCTTTGCGAGTGGGTGAATCGTCTCGGATTAAGCATCTTCCTATCTTGTTGCTGGGTGTCATTGGAATCATCTCGGTCGTGGTAGGTGCAGGACCAAGTTGGTATCGACAATCGTCGCCCTTTGCTGAAGACACTACGCCTTTAGTCGTTGTGCTTGATGTTTCCGAGTCAATGCTGCAGCAAGACGTTGCTCCAAGTCGGTTGTTTCGAGCGAAGAAAAAGATAGCTGAGTTAATCGACCTACAAGGAAAAGGGAAAACGGCTTTGGTCGTTTACTCAGGTACTGCGCACTTAGCGATGCCTTTGACGCAAGATATTGAGGTGTTCACGCCCTTGTTGGACGCAATTCAGCCCAATGTGATGCCAAGGGAAGGTAAGTTTGCTGAATATACTTTGCCTGTTATCAATAAACTGATATCAGAAACGGATATGGCCACAGTATTACTGGTGACAGACGCTGTTAACCAACAAGCGTATCGCAGCTATCAAGATTATTTCAATGAAACAGGACATCAACTACTTATTTATGGGGTTGGTAATTCAGATGTTCCATCACCGTTGCCAATGGAAGCTAAAAAACTGTCGAGTTTAGCCAGTGCGGTGCATGGGGACTTTATTGCTTTCACACAAGATGACCAAGATATCCAAGACTTAAGTGGACAGATCACGTCTTTTGCTGAACTGTCCGCTGATCAAGCGGAACCTTGGTTTGACGCCAGCTATCCTTTGGTGTGGTTGGTTTTGGTGCCTTATTTACTGTGGTTTAGAAAAGGTTGGTTGGTTCAATGGTGCTTCGTTGCATCGGTATTTTATAGTGCTGTTTACAGTCCGAACTTGTATGCCGCCGAGTTTTCGTTGGCCGACATCTGGCTAACAAAAGATCAGCAGGGTGCTTTGTATTATCGAGAGCAAGACTATCAGCAAGCGGCACAAGTTTTTGACAATGAATATTGGAAAGCAACGGCCTACTATCAAGCTGGAGAATATGAAGTTGCACAACAATTTTACATGCGCAGTGACACCTTGCAGAGTCAATTAGGTGCGGCGGCCTCGTTGGTCAATCTAAAAGAGTTTGTTGCTGCAAGATCGTTATACCGAGATATTTTGGAACAATTTCCAGGGCAACAAGAAGCACGCCACAATCTAAAAATAGTAGAAGACGTGATTGCTTACATTGATAATTTTACCGATGGGCAATCCGAAAGTAGTGAGCGCCAAGTGAGCCGAGAAAATGGTGATAAGCCGAAGCGGTCCGAGGGTGTTGAACAGCAAGTTGAACAAGACCAAGTGATTCAAGAAGTACTATCGGCTGAAGATATATTGAATGATCCTCGAGCCAATGATAAATGGATGAAACGTGTTCAAAGTGATTTGTCTAACTTCATTACCACTAAGTTCGCGTTGCAGCACCAACAGGGGCTATCCAATAAAACGGAGTGGAACGATGTTTCAAAGTAGGTCAATTCAGCTTTTGTGTTTGGTTATTAACCTAGTGAGTCATTGTGCTTATAGCCAGCCTTCAGCTCACAGCCAAAATCCTGTTTACAGCTCAAACCCTGTTTATAACCAAGAAACGGTTTATAGCCAAAAAACGGTTTATAACGAGCAGCTAGCTTCGCTCTATGAACAAGGCAATGTGAAACTTAATGCTTGGCTGAGTCATGCCAGTTCGGATATTGCAGTGCATGAGCAGGTCACTCTCAATATCGAAGTGATGACCGATACATGGTTCACTCAAGGCACCAAGGTGCATCGTGTCGAAGTGGATAATGCGGTCGTGTTGCCGATCAGCTCGTTTGCCGTCAATTCTACAGTGCGTATTGATGGGAAGGTTTACTCCAGCCAGCTTTGGGAGATCGTGCTTTACCCACTGCAGAGCGGAGAGTATCTAATCCCGCCAGTCGCGCTTGAAGTTGGGGTAAAGCAGGGACGCAATAGTGTCGAAGGGATTGTGATGACCAAAGCATTGTCTTTTGACGTACATAAGCCGTCGGTCAATATGATGCCTGTTCGAAAATGGTTAACCGGAAAAGAAGCCAAGATCGAAGAGAAATGGACATTTATCTCTCAGAATGAACAGTCGCAAAGTCTAGAAGGTAAGCTCAAAGTGGGTGATGCCATTACTCGTGAAATTACGCTATCAGCACAAGATACGATCAGTATGCTTTTGCCTGAAGTTGTCGTGCGACCGGATACCTCAGAAAATGAATTTTTGTTTTATCGCGAATCAACAAAATACAATGACAGCGAGCAAAGAGGGGTACGTCAGGCACAAAGCTTTGAGAAAGTGACTTATATCGTTAATAGCGCGGGTGACGTCACGATTCCTGCTATTCGTATATTTTGGTGGGATTCTGAATCTCAAATAGAAAAAAAACTCATCCTTCCAGAGCAACGCTTGGATGTATCACACACGTTTACGTCTCTTCTAAAAGAGTACAAAGTGGAAATTAGCGTAAGTATTGGTTTTCTCTTATTGGTGGTTTTTGGGTGTGTTTCTTTTTATCGGTTCGTTAAAACTCAACCAAATAACAAATGGGTTTCTTTAGCTCGCGCCACCTATAACAAAGATATCGTTTTATATGAAACGGCGGTGTATCAGATTTTACTGGTGCATTTTCAACGCAGGGTGTTGGCTATAAATCAAGAATCAGTCGAGGGTATTGGGTTGATATGGCGAAAATATCAAAAAAGCGCAATGAGAGAGCAACTGGTGAACGGTGATTGCTCACGATTTCTTTTAGCAAAAACGCTGTTAACGCTGCTCATTTCGGCTAGGGCTTCTCATGCTGGCTAGAGCTACTCGTGTTGGCTAAAGCTACTCATGTCTGCTAGATCTAATTATGTCGGATAGAACAGGCAATGGAGCGTCGTTAACTTGAAAATTGTCTATTTATCCATCGGGATAGATAGACGATGGCCCAAGCACTGATAATAAATGGGGCGGTGAGCGGCAATAAAGAGAAAGTATGAAAGCCTAATGTGATGAGACAAGTAAAAAGGATACCAACAACAATCAATGGCCAAGTAATCTGTTGATAGAGAACGAGCGCTAAAGTCACCAATACGGCATTGTAACCATACAACCCTTGCTCTAGGTATTCATTTGGAACGCCAATCATATTGCTAAATAAGGTACTAATAACAACCGCAGTAACCACCCACATCGCATGCTTGGCGCTGTTGAACGCGACGGCAAACAACATGACTAACCCCGATAGTTCATTGTTGATAAAGCTAACTTGGCTTATGCCCTTGAGAAACGGTATTACGGTACTTGGTGGCTGGAACCAGTCACATAAATCATTCTTTGAAATTGTGATTAAGCTTGATGGGGTAGTTGAAGCATCAAAGATCGCGAAATTGAATATTGCGTAGATTAAGTAGATCAACCAAGACACGAGCACGAAGGCGCTGGTGTAACCTCGATAAACTTTGAATCGAAACACGATATGAGCAAGAGGTACGGTAAGCAGTGCGCCAACTGCGGTAACCAAGATTAACCACGGCGTCACACCAAAAAAATTGCCAATGAACAAAGCAACGAGTGCGCCGTTTAAAGCATACAATCCATTATCGATATTTAGTGTGGGTTTGTTGGTGTATTTGGCTAGCCAGTAGCTACAAGCTGCGCCGAATAAGGTAAGAACGGCCAGTGAAAGCGATTCAAGCGTAATGGCAAATAATAGCAAAAGAGACGTTATGACAGAGGGCGTGAAATAGACTTGCCCAATACCATTGAGCAAGCCTTGAAGTGGGAGAATGTCCTTATTCTTCTGCATTTTCTGACTATGTTGAATTTTTGATAAGTAAGATTGTATACAATTTTATCGCGTTGACCATTATAGAAGACTAATTCTGATACCAACGTTCGCCATAGGCTGCTTGGTAATCCGGCTTGTCGACAAGGCCTTCTTGCTCTGGAACCGTTTCTAATGGCCCTACGACCGTTCGATAAGGCAACACGCCCGCCCATACTGGGATATCCATATCAACTTTATCGTCATTCACTCCATGTTTACCAATCTTCACGGAGGCTTCCGTTAAAGGTATCGCCAATAGCTCGGTCGCGGTGAGCTCTTTCTCATTACTGAGCCTGACTTCATCGGTTCTTCCCGGCGCGATTTTCTCAATAAAGATATTCAACAAGCGATCCTTTTCTTGGTTGTCATCGATGACTGAAAATGACCCCAACACCACAGCAGAACGATAATGCGCACTATGATGAAATGCCGAACGAGCTAACACCCAACCATCGAACAAAGTGAACGTTAAACAGGTTGGCTCTCCTTTTTTTAAGCCTTTCAACAAGCGGCTGTTTTTTGCGCCATGGATGTAGACCATATCATCCACTCGCCACGCGAGCATAGGGATAACCATCGGGCCTTGTTCACCTTCTAGTGCAATGTGCGCGATTAAGCTTTCATCAATGATTTGATGCAGTTTTTCTTGTTCAAATACGGCTTTGTGAGCCCCTTTTTTAATCGTGGTTCTTTTCGTGTTAGATAACATAATCGCTCCTTAATCATTGCCTTTTGATTAATGTAGCGATTAACTGGTCTATTAAATAGGGCCACTTTTAAACACTATTTGGATCCAGTTATGCAGCCTATTGATGTCGGTGATCTACAGTTAGACGAACAACACGAGACGCGCCAAACCGCCTTGTTTCACGCGATCAGAGAGAAGATCGTCCAAGATTTATGGAGCAAAGGCAGTAAGTTACCTTCAACGCGTAAGTTGGCGCTTGAGTTGTCGGTGAGCCGAAATACGGTAATTTACGCGTATGAACAACTGGTCACCGAAGGTTATATCGAGAGTAAACAAGGTTCAGGCTTTTATGTGTCGGTTGAGCAGCCAGAACACTTCCTAAGTTTGCCTCAGCCGAAGCGTGTTCAGGATGTACAGGTTAAGCACGTGGTAAGTCAACCGAGCGCAAACATAGCCACGCCTAACGACATTAACCGCAGCTTTGCCCCCGGAGTTCCTGATTTAGATGCATTCCCTTTTGCTAAGTGGCAGAGGCTATTACAACGTCACTCTACGCGTCAGAACATTGCGGGCAATCAAGACGTTCAAGGAAGTCTAGCCTTGAGGGAAGCGCTCAGCGGTTACCTAGCGAGCAGTCGCTCGGTTCATTGCAGTGCCGATAGAATCATCATCACCGCAGGTGCGCAGCAGGCAATCTCCATAGGTTTGATGGCAACGTTAGCGATGGGCGACAAAATTCTTGTGGAAGAACCCGGCTACCGACAAGTGCATAAAATCATCGATCTGTTGAGGCTAGAGCTAGACGGTGTGAGTGTGCGTGAAAAGGCGGGGCTAGATATTGAAAAAGTGCTGTCCAGTAATGCTAAGGCTCTCTATGTCACGCCGAGTAACCAATACCCGATGGGAACGACGCTTAATACTGAACAACGCCTCAAATTGATCGACTGGGCCAATAAACATCAGTCTTGGATCGTTGAGGATGATTACGACAGTGAGTTTCAGTTTGCTCACCGCCCTTATACCAGCATGCAAGGCTTGGCGGGAAAGTTAGGGTTCGATGATCGCATCATCTATGTCGGTTCCCTGAGTAAGGTGATGTTCAATGGCCTTCGACTAGGTTATTTGGTGGTGCCAGAAAGTCTGGTGGCGAAGTGTCTTGAGATTAAAGATGCGCTCACTGGAGACACGGCGTCACATACACAAGAAGCGCTGGCGGATTTTGTTCGCGAAGGCGATTTATTGCGTCATATTAGAAAGATGCGTCGTTCTTACAAACTCAAATACGAAGCGATGATCGAGGCTATTAATCTTGAATTCAGTGGTGATCTTGAGGTTATCAGTCAAGCTGCAGGGCTGCATGTGACGGTGAAGTGGTATCGCGGGATATCAGAACAAGAGTGGAGCCGTAGAGCGGATCAAGAAAATATTGTAATTAGACCGTTTGATTTTTATGAATACGGCTCGAGTGCTGCGCGTGATTGGAATGCCGTGGTATTGGGGTTCAGTAACATTCGTTTGGATGATATTAAGCCGAAGATCAAAGCGATCGCTCGGCTTTTTTATCAGTAGCGTTGTGGCTTTTATAAATAGTTGTCGGCATTAGTTGCATTAACTACATTAATGCATGAGGTTCTATGTTTATAGTTTGTCGATAGAAACCGTCGGCTTACCTAACCACTTGCGCCAAGGTAGTGACAATGTCACAAAAACAGTCACAGCATAGAGCATCGACCATCCAAGACAGATAAACACTAGAGTACATATAACCAAAGCTGCCATTGCTGTGTATCTCGACGTGCCGTTTAACAAGCGACAAGCCGCTAACATTGCAAGCAAGTAGACCAGAACAAAAATACCGTTAGCAAGCTTGAGAAAGAACTCTAGATCCAAATCCGACAGCTCTCCAATTACACACGAGATAAGCGCGATAAAGCCAATTGCCAAAGTTGGGTAAAGTGGTACACCACGTCGATTGAGCTTCGCCATTCTACTTTCCGGTCTGTGTTGGCGTGCTTGAGCCCATATCATGCGTGATAAGCTTTGAGTATAAAGGTTCAGGCTTGCAAAACATGCAAAGAACCCTAGAACGCTAATCACCGTTTTCAAGCCATTTCCAAATAATTGCTCAGTCACCCATGGGATTGAAGTTGCGTCAAACTCAGGTGAGCCGTACGCACCAATTTTGAGTATTACCACGGAACAAGCCCAATAGACGATGCCTGCGATAAAGCATCCGGCAATGATCGCGATGGGAAAATCACGTTGTGGGTTTTTAAACTCTTCACCCATGTGAGCAAAGGCTTCTATTCCAACAAAGCACCAAAACATAACCGCAAGCGCCGCGCCAAGTGACCAGACTGAATCTGATGTTATTGTCGGAATCGCAATATCAGCGGTGCCGATGTCGGCTTTCCATACAAAAGCACCAACCAAAGCAAAGATCGACAAAGCAATGATGGTTTGTAGTCGGCCAGAAGACTTACTGCCCATCAAATTGACGGCAATAAGCAGAGCGACGGTAAAGGACTGAGCGCCAAGTGGTGTGTCGAGTGGTGTTGGTAACAGTTGTTGAGCGAAGCCGCCTGCTAAGGCAATAGCTGCTGGAATGCCCACTGGAACAACACTGACGAATAACCACGCCACGCTAGTTTCTAACCGCTCACTAAAGGCCTGACGAACAAAATAAGCCGTGCCACCCGCATTGGGAAAACGCTTTCCCAATGATGCAAAGGTTAGGGCGATCGGACAAATGGCGATAAACAGAATTAACCAAGCTAACAGTGATAATTGCCCTGCGATTCCTGCTGCGATAGCTGGAATCATGAATAACCCGGTACCTAACAAAGTGGTCGAGAGTTGTCCGATTCCTGAGATCAGCGTGATTTCTTGTTTGAGTTGCGTCATTCGCTATCCTTGCTGGTGGTGCGGTGTTGTCGTTATTTAAAATGGAGGTGCAGAGTGCATACTCTGCACTGTGTTTGAAAGCATACATTGTCGCTATCAATAATACAGCTAGCGAAACGTCTTAAGACACCGTCATTTTAACGTTATTAACTTGATTGAACGTGAAAGTGTTGGCTGTTCTATCGAGGAGAATTGTGTCAAATTAGTCTCTATAAATAGAACAATAATGGAAGTTATCGTAATCATGGATAAGTTTGATCGCCAAATTTTAGATATCCTCAAAATTAACGCTCGATGCTCAGTGAGTGATATTGCTAGAGATGTGAGCCTTTCTCGCTCTGCAGTCAATGCCAGAATTAAGAAATTAGAAAACGATAAGGTGATTACAGGATACTGCGCGCAGATAGTAGAACCTGATCAAGCTAAGAACGTGAGCGCTTATATTACATTGAAGTTTGATCTATCGAGCAGCGACCATAGCTGTGAGTCTTACGCGAAACGTATCCAGAGTATTGATGGTGTTCAGTGCTGCCATTCGATCAGTGGAGAGACTGATATGATGTTGTACGTTGAAGTGGAGAGCATGGAACGCTTGAATCAAGTCCGCGATCAATTGCAAAGCTACTCAGACCTACGTCACCTCATGACGCATACGGTTTTGACTGAGTTTTTTAACAAGCAGAATTCGCAAGGTCGTTCATGTTAGGTAATATGAATTTAAATTTGCTGCGTTCTCTGCATGTGCTTCTTGAAGAGTGCCATGTAAGCCGAGCAGCACAGCGATTAAACATTACGCAGTCTGCGGTTAGCCGCCAACTTAATCAGCTACGAGATTTATGTGGTGATCCTCTTCTTGTTCGTGATGGCAACAAGCTGGTTCCTACCAATCGTGCTGTGTTGCTTAAAGGTAAGCTCGATGATTTGCTTGGTGAGTTTGACCACTTATTAGATGATAAACCCTTTAACCCACAAGACTGGCAAGGTGAGTTGGTGTTGTCTTCGAGTGACTATGTAGCTCAGTATATTCTTCCTGTGATTGTGTCTGAGGTATCGGCAGAAGCCCCAAACATTAATTTGGCGTATCGTTTGTGGCAGCCCAATTATCTTGAAGCACTGAACGAGTTGGGTATTCACTTAGCTTCGAGCATGTTTCCCAAAAAGCCAGAGCACGTATCGAGCATTAAGCTTGGTGAAGATAAGTCTGTATGCTTAATGCGCAAGTCTCACCCATTAGCTCAACAATCGACTTTGAGTGCAGAAGATATTGTTAACTACTCTCACATCAAAGTGACGGGTGGCGGAGATAAAGACAGCTACGCTGATATTGCATTGAAGAAACAAGGGCTCAAGCGCAGAGTCGCTTTGCAGGTTCCGTTTTTCTCGTCAGCAGGAACGGTATTGATGCAAGATGACTATCTGATGATCGTCCCTGAACATATAGCTTATAATTTGGGCCGACACCTCGATACTACTTATTTTTCTTTGCCGTTTGATACGGAAATGCATACATATTGGTTAATGTGGCACCCCAAGTACGACAACGACTCTGCTCACAAGTGGGCACGAGAGAAGGCATTCCAAGCTATGCAAAAGTCGAGTTACAATATCAGTATGACTTCAAATCATAAGTATGATGATAACCTTTGATTTCAAATAATACCTTCTGCGCATTATTGTAAGCATTAAGCATTAAATATTAAGTGTAGAGCGTTTAACTGGAACGCATGGTTTACTAGGAATGGAATGATGACAGTAACAATTTGGTTTTCTTTATTAGCGATCTGTTTGTTGGGTGCAATGTCCCCGGGCCCAAGTTTGGCAATGATCGCTAAGCATAGTTTGGCTGGTGGTCGTATGAATGGCCTCATAGCCGCTTGGTCACACGCAATGGGCATTGGCATTTATGCGTTCGCAACGATTGTCGGTTTAGCGGTGTTACTTGAACAATCTCCGATGCTGTTTAAAGGGATTAGTTTGGCGGGTGCTGTGTATCTGCTTTATCTCGGCGTGAATGCGTTGCGCTCAAAAGGCGGTGTCGCAGCGAAACTGGAAGCGGGTGAACGGATGAGCTATATGCAGTCTGCTCGTGAGGCTTTCTTGATCTCTATTTTGAGCCCAAAGATCGCGCTGTTCTTTATTGCATTGTTTAGCCAATTTGTTGCCTTAGGCAACGAACTTACCAATCAGGTCATTATTGTTTCAACGCCACTCATTGTTGACGGCCTTTGGTACACATTTATCACGTTGGTGTTGTCTAGCCCTCTGATCGTCGAGCGTATTCGTTCGAAAGCGCAGTTGATCGATCGACTTTCAGGTATCGTCTTGATTCTGCTGGCGGTTCGTGTTGTGTGGACGATTTAGTGACAGAAGCTCTTCTTTGATAAATGACTAACGAGATTCAATAAAAAAGGCTCAAGGGAATTATCCAATGAGCCTTTTTTATATTTGAAGAATAGTTTCTAGGGTGTCTAGGGCGTGCTAGCCAGTTGAGTTCAATACTGTATCGAGTTTCTTCATCGATTCAGAGAAGTAAGGGTTGTAAGTTAACCTAGCGTGGTTTTTCCCATCTTCTTGATATCCCCATGCGGAATACCAAATTTCACTCTCTTCAGCGCATTGTGCTTCAAACCCTTCCGCTTGTCCGTTCGAACATATCTTTTCACTACCATTAATACCGTAATACGGATTATTTGGTGAAAACAGTAAGCCCATATGGGAGCCGTTTGAGATTCGTTGTTCAGGGAGTTTCATGCTGTATTGAACCGATCTTGGGTCGTCGAGCTGTGTTTCTCCTTGCCAAACTAAGACATTGTTTGGGTTTGGCATCGAATTTGTAAATGCTTGCTGAACGAAGTTTGTGTCTATCACACTGTCGCCTTCACTCATCATAATGAATACAGGTTTATCGAAACTCTGGGATGCTAGATCGCTGCGAACGACCTTCGAAGTCTGGTAATAAACTGAAGCGCCATTCATTGGTAACGAGTTGTAACGCAATACATTGTCTTCTGGATCTTGATCCGCCCAAGTAACGAAGTAGCTAGCAAACCCTGCATATTTCACCGCAGAAGAACTGGGTTGAAAGGCGGGGGAGAACAACAATAGACCTTCGATATTTGAATCTTTGATAGCTTGCGAAGTCACAAGGTTAGCCCCAGTCGAATAGCCTCCAAGCCACACTGAATCATATTCTTGTTCTAATAGTTTCGTATGATGATCTACAACACCTTGCCAATCTTCTAAGCTAGGTTGCATTAAATCGCCTACACGACTTCCGTGACCGGGAAGTAATATCGTTCTTACCAGGTAACCTTGTTCAGCTAAATGCGTAGCAATGTCTTTGAATGAATATGGAGAATCGCCAAGTCCATGGACCAATAATACGGCTTTGCCATTCGGTGACGTGGGCTTGTATTCAGTTGGTGAGTTAAGCTGAACTTCAAGTTGTTTATCTTCGGTTATGAATACCCGGTTTTTTAGCAGCCAATCTTGAGTTTCATTGACGTAGGCTTTAAAGCTGTCTTGTTGATATTCAGGTAAGTTTGGTGATACTTCGTAAGCGGGTATTGATGTCTCGTTGGAGCAACCAACGAGACTTAAAGTCGTTAAGGCGAGCAGCGTTAGAATGGTATTTCTATGCATTTTTTAATGTTGTCTCTGTTGTGCTTTCACTATGTCTGAAACTAAAGTTTAGATTACTTTCTGCTTGAAAGGTCTTCATATTCGCCTTCAATAAAGCCAGAATCGCTGTTTGATGAGTGACGAGCGTTCATATGAGCGGCAAACCCCTGTTTCTTCATTTGATTTTGAATGCGTTTGCCCGTGATTAAAGCTGCAATAGCCAAAGGAATTGCGAGAATCAAGCTAGTGAATAGCGCCAATAGGCCAGTAAACAACGCAACAATCGTAACTAATATATTTTTCATGTTCATTCCTCTTTTTCTATGTTGTTACTATATCGCTTCTATTCTGAACGAAACATGAACACCGTTAATTAATCTCAGAGAGTCACTATGACACGGGTGTGTGTGGATTGAGGGCTTAGATGTAGTCATAATCACGCACTAAAAATATGGAATAAAATTAAAGTCAATAAAATCAGGTGCTTAAAAGTTGGCACGGTTGATGCTCTATAGGGTTTGGAATAAGTCACTGTAAGCAAAGCACTTACAGCTAATAAAAATTATTACTGGAGCCCCTCATGTTCTGTATTCAATGTGAACAAACGATTCAAACCCCAACCGTAAAAGGCTGTTCTTTCGCACAAGGTATGTGTGGTAAAACCTCGGAAGTATCTGACCTTCAAGACGTGTTGGTGCATTCTCTTCAAGGTGTATCTTTTTGGGCTAATTTAGGTCGCACTTGCGATATTATTGATACTGAAGTTGATGAGTGGGCGCCAAAAGCGTTTTTCGCAACATTGACTAACGTTAACTTCGACCCTGCTCGTATTATCGAATTCGCACAACAGTCTCACGAATTTAAGCAACGTTTAGAGCAGAAAGTTCGTGCAGCAGCAACGCTGATTGGTTTTGAAATCCCAGCGCTTTCTTCGGCTGCTCAGTTCGATCTTCCAACAGACTCTTCAGAGCTACTCGCTTTAGCACCACAAGCCGCTGTTAACCGTGGCCACGATTCTCAACACGAAGACGTAATTGGTCTTCGTCTTCTATGCCTTTACGGCCTAAAAGGTGCGGCAGCGTACATGGAGCACGCTCGTGTTCTTGGTCAAACTGACGATGCTATTTTTGCTGAATACCACGAAATCATGGCGTTCTTGGGTACAGATCCAACAGATCTTAAGCAATTGCTTGATACATCAATGCAGATTGGCTTGATGAACTACAAAGTCATGGAAATGTTGGACAAAGGCGAGACTGATACATTTGGTCACCCGCAACCAACAACAGTGAACGTGAAAACTAAGAAAGGTCACTGTATTCTTGTTTCTGGTCACGATCTGCATGATCTAGAAAAGATCCTTCAACAAACTGAAGGTAAAGGCATCAACGTTTACACTAACGGTGAGATGCTACCTGCACACGGTTACCCTGAACTAAACAAGTACCCACACCTTGCGGGTAACTACGGCAGCGCTTGGCAGAACCAGCAAAAAGAATTTGCGAACTTCCCTGGCGCAATCGTAATGACGTCAAACTGCCTGCTTAACCCTGATGTGGGTTCATACGCTGACCGTCTATACACTCGTAGCATCGTAGGTTGGCCTGGTGTGGCTCACCTTGAAGGTGATGATTTCAGTGCTGTAATCGACTGTGCACTCGCGCAAGAAGGCTTCAAGCACGACGAAATCGAACAGATGATTACTGTAGGCTTCGGTCGCAATGCATTGATGGCAGCGGCTCCTGCCGTTATTGAGCAAGTTAAAGAAGGCAACATCAAGCACTTCTTCCTAGTGGGTGGTTGTGATGGTGATAAATCAGAGCGTAGCTACTACACGGACTTCACAGCACAAGCACCAGAAGATTCAGTAATCCTGACACTTGCATGTGGTAAATTCCGTTTCAATAAGAACCAATTTGGTGACATTAACGGTATCCCACGCCTGTTAGATGTTGGCCAATGTAATGATGCTTACTCGGCGATTCAGCTTGCTATCGCACTGTCTCAAGAGTTTGATTGCGGTATCAACGAACTGCCGTTAACGCTAGTTCTATCTTGGTTCGAGCAAAAAGCGATTGTTATCCTGCTTACTTTGTTTGCTCTTGGCGTTAAAGGCATTTACACAGGCCCAACGGCACCTGCCTTCTTAACTGAAAACTTACTAAAGATTATGCAAGATGAGTTCGATATGCGTTCTATCTCAACGCCAGAACAAGATCTTAAAACAATCTTAGCGGCTTAATTTAAGCCAACCCAAGCCTCGTTGTTGTTTCGGTTCTTTCTAAGAACATACAACGACGGGGCTTTTTAGATTTAAATCTTCAGTCATTTAATCATTTAGTCATTAGCAAGGTGCGTGAACTATGTATGCATGGTCGGATAGCGATTCAATTAATTTAGTATGTTTAAAGAAATGGCATGAGACGGCAGATACGGTCAGCTTTGAGCTAGGCAGTGTTCCACAAGACCTACATTTCAATTTTAAGCCAGGGCAATTCATCACTCTGGGTTTAGATATGCCGACGAAAACTGACTATCGTGCATACTCTGTTGCTTCTTGCCCGGAAGATAACCGCTTAAAGTTGACAGTGAAGCGTGTTGATGGCGGTTTAGTCTCCAACTTTATTGTCGATGAGCTTGATGAAGGCGATGAAGTTTCCGTGTTGAAGCCTGCTGGCGCGTTTAACTGTATTGACTGCATGCCGACAGCAACTAAAAAAGTGACGCTAGTGAGTGCAGGCTGTGGTATCACACCTGTTATGGCTATGGTGAAATATTGGTTGTCTCAAGACAGTGATATCGAAATTGATTTCGTTCATATGGCGCGCAATAAGCGTGAGACGATCTATTTTGAAGAGCTTCATCAGTTGGATGAAACCCACGCTAACTTCAACCTTAAGTTATTGCTAAAGGATAATGAAGGCACTCTGGCTCCTCAAGGTCGACTGGATAAGAATTGGTTGGTGACATTGAGCCCTGATATCTTAGACAGAACCGTTTACTTATGTGGCCCTGTTGGCTTTATGCAAGACATCGAAAGCTACCTGAAAGAACTTGAGTTCAATATGGACAATTTCTATCAAGAGAGCTTCACGCCAGCGGTTCAAAGCAATAATGCATTAGCCAATACCGATACTGCTTCAGATGAATCACAGGCAGAAGCGTCTGCGGATTCGGATAGTGCTGTTAAGGTGTTTGTGCCTGCATTTGGCGCTGAAGTTGAAGCAGAAGTTGGCACACCATTAGCTGATTCGTTAGAAAACGCAGGCGTTCCAATTATCATTGCTTGTCGTAGCGGTATTTGCGGTTCGTGTAAGTGCAAAGTAACCAAGGGTTCGGTGGAATCAAGCAGCCAAGAGACATTGACACCAGAACAGATTGAGCAGGGTTACGTACTCGCGTGTTCAAGCACGATTCAGTCAGATGTTGAAGTTGAGTTGTAGCAGATGTGAAGCGAGACTTTGTTAAAGCGACAAAGACGAAATCAACGCAATTGACATGAAAAGTTAGTGTAGCAGATGTAAAAAGGCCACTTAGATCCGATAGAGAGAGCAGATCTAAGTGGCAACCTTCCTGTTTATACGGGGGAGTAAAACAAGAAGGATTGCAAAGTCCATTACAGACTTCGCAGATATAATTATTATGTTGTGGAGCTGGTTACCTAAAACTGTTTATAGAATCTAAGCAATTTACTGGGTCTAAGCAATTTATACTTCAGGGTAAGTCTTGTAACGAACACCCATCATCTGTTCCATACAGTGAACAACCTGGCAGCTGTAGCCAAATTCATTGTCATACCAAATATAGAGAACAGCGCGGTTGTCTTGCGCGATAGTTGCAACACCGTCAACCACACCTGGGTGACGAGAACCCACTAAGTCCGTAGATACAATCTCAGTTGAATCGGTGTAATCAATTTGCGCAGATAAAGTCGAAGATAGCGCCATTTCACGCAGATATTCGTTCAACTCTTCTTTGGTTGTGCCTTTCTCAAGGTTTAGGTTTGCTACTGCCATTGATACGTTTGGCGTAGGTACGCGAATCGCATTACCTGTTAGCTTACCTTCCATTTCCGGCATCGCTTTTGATACCGCTTTAGCAGCACCAGTCGATGTTAGTACCATGTTCAATGACGCAGCACGGCCACGACGATCACCTGAGTGGAAGTTATCGATCAGGTTTTGATCATTGGTAAATGAGTGAACCGTTTCGATGTGACCCGATAGGACACCAAACTTGTCGTGAACCGCTTTTAATACTGGCGTAATCGCGTTTGTTGTACAGCTTGCTGCTGAAATGATCGTGTCTTCTGGTTGAATCACATTTTCATTCACACCAAATACAACGTTCTTGATGTCGCCTTTGCCAGGCGCAGTCAGTAGTACTTTCTTCGCACCGTTACACGCAACGTGTTGGCTTAGGCCTTCAGCGTCACGCCATACACCCGTGTTATCAACCACAAGAGCGTTTTCAATACCGTAAGTCGTGTAGTCCACTTCTTCAGGTTTGTTTGCGTAGATAACTTGAATGAAGTTACCGTTTACGATGATTGCTTTACGCTCTTGGTCTACAACGATGCTGCCGTTGAACTGGCCATGAACTGAGTCACGTCGCAGTAAGCTTGCACGCTTTTCTAAATCACCGTCTTTACCGCCACGTACTACAATTGCACGTAAACGTAGTGGGTAGCCTGGGCCACTTTTCTCGATTAATAGACGAGTCAGCAGTCGGCCAATACGACCAAAACCATACAAGACAACATCGCGAGGTTCTGTCATCGCATCGCCTTGAAGCGATTCAATGAGTGCAGTTTGTAGGAAATCATCCAACCCGTGTGTGTCTTCGCGATCTTGCCAGAATGAATGCGCAAGGCGACCAACATCGATACGACATGGAGACAAGTCCATAGAGAGAAGGTGTTGAATGATTGGTTGAGTCTGTTCTGCGGTCAGCGGGGAACCAGTGTAACGTTTTGCGATACGGTGAGCTTTGATGATGTCGATAGTTGTCGCGTTAACTAGGGTCTTACCGAAGAGGATAACTTCTACGCCTTTTTGACGGTATAACTGACCTAAAGTTGGAGCGATGGATTCAGCAATGGTTTGACTAGTTTGCCAGTCTAGGAGGTGCTTTTCGGGACTCATCTTTACTCGGGACCTTTCACGTTAAGTTTCTGCATTCATGGCGGTTGTAGGGAAGCCAATCAACATAGGGGATTTGAGGCATCAGGCTGCGGTCTATATTGCCACTTAAATGTGCTTGATATGCCTTGTGTGTAACTTGTAATTTTTATGTGGCAGGATTGTAAGGTACGACGGGTTATTCTGCTAGGAAAAATAAATGCAGATAAAATATCTGTGAATTGGCTTTATATTAGCTATAAATCAAGCTTAAAGTGTCGATAAAGACTATTGACTTTAACAATCTGTAGCACTTATTTTTCGCCAAAAAATACTCAAATCAAAATATAATATGTAATGAAAGTTATAGTGATCATTAAAGATGTGATCATTGACCCAAGTTACACGTAAACAGTAAACGATAAGTAAGGTAATCAACGCCTTTTCTTGTTCGACCTTTGAATAAGACGAATTCGAGTGCGAAAAGTGCATGACGCAAACGATTAGATCTCACAAATTTCACTTAACTTTGGTGTTTGTTGGTTTATAGAGTTATTACTCACAGCCTTGTGGCGCCGAGATACGTAGTCGTTTGCTTAATATACGAGTGATAATAACTGGATAAAACTTGCTTTGTTAAACTTCACTTGTTCGTACCTCGTTTGCATACAACTCTCTCACCTATACATCCTCCTGTTTAAATATCTTGTGTTTAGATCTCGCTTGTTTAAAGCACACTTGTTTGCAGCATATATGTTTAAGTGCATCTGTTTGAATAGCAGCTCTCCTTTAAAGCCTAAGTATTAAGGCTGATTGATCATAATTTTCCGTTATGGGCTCAGAGTATCGTTTGTTCATATCCAATTTGATCAATAAGTCCTGTTAATGTCCTATTCTTAACTTGGGCTAGGTAAAATTACTTTCGGGAAGGGAGTCGTTATAAAAATGATAAATATGTCAATTAGATGGCGTCTTATATTTCTTTCCACGGTTTCTGTATTCATCATGTTTGGTTTTACAGTCAATGAAGTGCTCAAGAATGATACGAAGATGAATCACCTTGAAACAACACGTATTAAGATTGAAGCGCTTCAATCTTTTAATACAGTTTCAAGTAATGCTTATCGATGGTTGGTTCTGTCTGATGATTCTTCAGAGAAAGATCTGCTGCTTTTAAAGTTGCAAACTGATTTGGCTAGACTCGCTCAGTACGAGAAACAGCTTCAACGGTTCGACAGCAATTGGACTGTTGAACCACAGTTGATTGAGCTTAAGAGTGTGTTAGCGGAACTCGCTAGCGTAACCTCTAGTATCAACAGCGATACATTACAGGTTACTGGCAACAACACGCAGTTGACAGAGCATGCCTTCGCCTTGTTAAAAAACGTGTTAATGGAGCTATCTGAATATCGCATTAACATCGTGGATGAAAAGATCAGTCAAGCTGACGCGATGTTTATCAATCTTACTCACTACGTGTTCTGGACTCAGCGAGAAGCTTGGTTGAGTTACCGTTTGTATCGTTCTCCAGAGCTGATAGATCAATATTTATTGAGTTATGTTGGTGCTTTAGAACGGCAGCAACAGTTATTAGATACGTTTTTCCGATCAGGAAGCCGCTCGCCTCAAATTAGAAAGCTGTTAAGTACTTTTTCTAACGATGAATTTCAAAACCGTTTTACAGCTAGAATCCTCAAAGGTGACTTCTCGTCGCCTGAAATATATGAACATGTGGAAGGTTTAGAGCGAAAGAAGTTAGCGATCTCCAAGGCAGTGAGTGCTTACACTAAGCAGTTGCAGTTTGATTTGACCAAAAATATAGCGCTGCAAAAAAGGCAAACCTTGGTTATGACATTGCTTATTCTTGTCGTTTCAGGTGTGTTGTTATGGCTTGGTGTTGCGACGTCTCTTCGCTTAAATAAAAACTTATCATTGATACTCAAAGGGGTATCTGATTGTGCTGACAGTGATGGAAAGCCTACAGCTATCCAAATTTCAGGGAACGATGAGCTTGCTGAATTCACTCAAACTCTAAACCGAGTAATGGAACGTAATTATCATCACAACAAAGAACTGATAACCGCAAAAGAAGATGCGGTTTCAGCCAATAAGGCCAAAAGTGCATTTTTAGCGAATATGTCCCATGAGATTCGCACGCCACTCAACGGGATTATCGGCATGGCAGAGATCTTATCTCAAAGCCAATTGAGCGCGAATCAGCAAGAAGTGTTAGGAGATATAGAATCGTCTTCTCACTCGCTGCTGGTTCTGCTCAATGACATTCTTGACCTGTCCAAAATCGAGTCGGGCAACTTAATGTTATCGCCACACAATGCCGATCTACGAGAAGCTGTGTATGACTCTGTGAGTGTGATTTTATCCAAAGCAATAAGTAAAGATATCGAACTCGACATTAATATTGACTCCCAAACCCCACCGCAGCTGTTCTTCGATGAGTACCGCGTGAGACAAGTGCTAACTAATTTGTTGTCTAACTCCATCAAGTTCACGTCAAAGGGCACTATTACGACGGACATTGCATACACACCTATGTCTTTGGGTAGAGGCAAGCTGGAATGCAGTGTGTCTGATACCGGGATTGGGATTGAGCCAGAGAAGCTAGAGTCCATATTTGAACCTTTCACTCAAGAAGACGGCAGTATCACTCGTCAATTTGGCGGTACTGGTTTAGGGCTTGCGATCTGTCGCCAGCTTGTGGACTTGATGGGCGGATACATTACCGCGCGCTCGGTGAAAGGAGAGGGATCTACATTCACTTTTTGTTTGTATGTCGATGTTGTAGAAGCGCCTGTTCAAACTTTCGATAATCTGAGCCGAGCGACCATCATCTCGAACTCTTTTAATTACCTCGATCAGCTGGTTAAAGAGTGTGAGCGTTTGAATGTTCGAGCCAATGTTGTGTCATCCATTTCGGATCTTGACGAAAGCCTGAAAGAAAGTGACTTCATACTTTATTGTCATACGCTGCATCACTCCATGGATAAAGATCTTGCGACGCTGAAGGCGTTATACCCTTTGGCTCGCGTCATCGTGTGTCAGCATCATCTCTTTAAAACCAATCTAATCACAGAAACGGTTCACTCAACTCATACATTGCCATTCTTGGGTCGACGTTTCTTAAATAGCTTACAATCGCTTGATGTCGGTGAAGAACAAGCGCCGGCGGTGGAAGCAAAAGATGAAGAGGTTCGCTCTCTGAATCGACGTATTCTGATTGTTGAAGACAACCTGATGAATCAGAAAATTGCGAGCTTCTTCCTTGAGCAAGCGGGTTACGAATATTTGATTGCCAGTAATGGCCAAGAAGCGGTGGATGTGATCACTCAAGGCGCTCAGTTTGATGCCATCTTAATGGACTGCATGATGCCTGTTATGGATGGTATAACGGCGACTCGTGCGATTCGACAGTGGGAGATTGACCAACAAGCTGCGCCATTACCTATCATTGCTTTAACTGCCAGTGTGCTGGAAGAAGACATCAAAGATTGCTTTGAAGCGGGCATGAATGCCTATCTGCCGAAACCTTATAAATCCCACCAATTGTATGACCTTTTCAGTAGCCTTGATATTGTCTAACTGGCTCATTATCAAGGCTAGCACTGTGCGATTTAGCGAACTTCTAACCCAAGGTTGTATTGCGCAAGGCAGCGACCGACATAACTAATCTTTAGTAATGCAGCCACTAAGATCGTGCTGATGTGTGCGACAATTTGAATTGGAAGTGAAAAGTGATCGGCCATCGGATAAGCAACAATAATACTGAGTAGCATAAGCAAGGCGGTGATCGCTAGAGTGAAATTTGATACAGAAAGTAGAGTTTGGAAGCGTTGAGTCATCGTCTTCATATTGAATTCCTAATTGCTATTAATAATTATGATACTTGTTATCAATAGCAATTAGCGTTCCACTTACATTTTCTCATAAAATCATAAGCTTAAAATTAAACTGATGACCTTGTTGGTCATAATGACTCGGCCTAATTGTGTGTCTTTATGACTTTATTGTGTTTTTACCACTGTCTAAACCCACAAGTATCGATATGGAATCGAACACCAGAATACAAACCCAACCCAACGTTGTTTTTTTGCCCAAATTCTGCATGAATCTTTTTAAGTTTTACGTGTAGATCTTTGCGAGTAATATCATTCGCAGGAACTAAGTCTAAGGCGCAGAATTCCAAGTGTTTACTTCGCAGTGCGCCGCCAGCTTGTTGATTATAGATATTGGTTCGCTCTCCTGACACAGGGATAACGACGCCAATTTCAGGCTCAATATATTGTTGTATGTACCTTAGGGTATTGACCATGCTTGGCACATGTTTCTTATTGGGAAGGGTAAACAGAGTCGTATTACTCATTGCCCAATCCGTGCCTTGCAACAAGACTAAATGTAGAGGCATGCTCTGTGTGATGCCGTTATCGTTGAGTTGTTGACCTATTGCTTTGACTTGATCTTGGGCGTGGTTAAGGAGCATCCAACCTCGAAATGCTGATCGGGTCGGAACCTTGTAGCCATGAACATCGACCACGAGATCGTCATAAGTGATTTCGGTTTCTTCGGTATAAAGTTTCTCAAATTTTTCAGGGTAAGGTTGTGTCGTTGATAACGCCAAGGTAATCAGAATGCTTCCGTACATAAAGTCTCTCCATCGCTAGTGTACACTCGTTATTTAGCTTGATACTGCTGTTGAGTTTCATTCATTTTGCTTAGGTACGCTTAAGTCTAGACGATTAGGTTTAAATGCTTAGGTCTAGATACTTAGGTTTAGATGCTTAAGTATAGACACTGGAGTTTAGGTACAAAAAAACCCACTTCAAAGAGTGGGCTACTAACATTGTTGCAAGTAAATTCGCTAGGTTAGATTACTTCTTACCTTGAGTTTGCTTGTCTTCTTCTGTTAGTTCACGAATGCGGCGGCTGATGTCGCGACGAGCTTTAGAGATCTCTGCACTCTTGATGATGTGATCATCAACGCGGTCTTCGTAGTCAGCTTTCATGTTTTTGATAATGCCTAGGATCTCGTCGTGAGTCATCTCTGGCTTGATGTAATCAAGTAGGTTATCAAGAAGGTCAACACGCTTGCGGTTGTCGCGAACTTTCTTTTCGTTGTCTAAAAGTTCACGCTTAAGTTTGTTCTTACGTCGTGCTTGGTTAACAATTTCAAATACGCTGCTCATAGATTCCTTTTCCTAATCGTCAAATACGTTGTCTGGTTCTGATTAAAGCACATCAGTTACTGTTGTAACAGTCTTTAGATCAAAGCAAAAGTAAGGTTGTATAATTATTCGGCACTCTCGCTCAAGTGCGATTGTTTTTATCTCACTGTTCAAGTTAGTATCCAGTATAGACACGGCATTGATACGAAATGTGAAATGAATCAACAACAATTGGAAACAGAAGATTTGGGCGACGATGTCACTGAACCTTCGGCAGAGCAAAACAAGCTTCGTGATGCGTATGTACAAGAACGTACTTATTTGGAAGTCGTGGAAATAGAGCTAAACCGTTCTAAGATCATAATGATTGATGAACAGGGCAGAAAGAAACGAGTACCGATTTTGTCTGAGCATTAGCCATTACTGGCTGCATTGTTAAATGTTGAGATGGAATTATCAAAATAATAAAAAGGAAAAACGATGAACACAGTACTTTCCCCAATTGAAGCGAGAATTATCGGTTGCTTGATCGAGAAAGAAGTCACTACTCCTGATCATTATCCGTTGACGTTAAACAGCTTAACGACTGCATGTAACCAAAAGAGTAACCGTGAACCAGTTCTCTCTTTGTCTGAGTCGGACGTTTTAGATGCGGTTGATGGTTTGATAGCTCGTCGTATGGTGAGTGATGAGAGCAGCTTCAATAGCCGTGTTAATAAGTATCAGCATCGTTTCTGCAATACTGAATTTGGTGATTTGCAATTTACAGAACAAGAACGTGCAATCATCTGCTGTATGCTGCTTCGTGGTGCGCAAACGCCTGGCGAACTGCGCACTCGTACCGGTCGTCTTGCTAATTTTAGTGATGTGAAAGAGGTTGAATCGACACTCGATAAATTAGCCGTAAGAGAAGCGGGCGCTTTAGTCGTAAAGTTACCACGTGAAGCGGGTAAACGTGAATCACGCTATCAACACTTATTGAGTGGTGAAGTGGATGTTGAAGCGTTTGCGACGTTATCGGTAAGTGCGGCTGCACCCTCTGCGACAAGCGAAAAATTGGAAGAGCTTGAGTCAGAGGTTGCAAGCTTGCGAGCTGAAGTCGCAGAGCTAAAAGAATTGGTTGAATCACTACTTTAGATGACGTCTTCTAATAAAAACGCGGATTGGGTCGTATATCTAATCCGCAATAAAAACAACGCACTTTATTGCGGTATCACCAATAATTTGGATCGTCGATTTGAACAACATCAAACGGGTAAAGGCGCCAAAGCCTTAAAAGGTAAAGGCCCGCTTAAGCTAGTTTGGAGTTTTGGTGTTGGGTCCAAAAGTGAGGCGTTGAAAATCGAATACGCGATCAAACAATTACCAAAGTCTCGCAAAGAAAAACTGGTATCACTCAAACTAATTATTGAGTGGCAACAAGACAAAATTCAATATATCGAAGTCTCATAATTCATAGCTAAAACGTTTGTTATTGATTAAATCTTAATAATGTAAAATCTGACATTGATTCATTCTAAGTTATTGATTATATATGTTAATTTTTTCTTATTTTGATGGCCTTATATCATCATCTAATTCGTTATTCTTAACCTCTATTCCAAATTAACAGATCGCTCATTTAGAATGTCGTTCTAATTAGTGCTAGGCGCTATCATTTATCATCGTTGTCCTACATAATATCTTTGAGCCATACAAAGAGATGGTGTCATGCTAGGTTAAAAAATGAGCCAAAGTAGCTCATATAAAACGAGAAAAATATGAAACGTTTACTGATGTTGTTTGGACTTGCCGTATTTTCTGCATCCGCTCTATCCCATGGTACTCATGTCCTCAATGGGTACTGGGAATACCAAGATTATCTTTCCAGTTTTCCAGAGCAAAAAGCATTGACCGACAAAATGGTCGAAGCTGTGCAAAATCACCCCGTGCCATTGAGAAGAATTCAAGACAAGCCGATCACGATTTCGGTGGTGTATCCGGGTCAACAGATCTCTGACTACTGGGTTCGCAATATTCAAGCTTTTGAGAAACGTCTCGATAAGCTGAAAATTCGCTACCAAATAAATCAGGTATTTACTCGGGTCAATGCTGATTTATCTCAAACGAGTATCTCATTGCAAGAAGCGATTGAGAACAAAACGGATTACTTGATTTTCACATTAGACACCACGCGACACCGCAAGTTTATTGAGCACGTGTTGAGCTCTACTGACACCAAACTGATTCTGCAGAACATCACAACCCCAGTACGTGCTTGGGCTGATAGACAGCCGTTCATGTATGTGGGTTTTGATCATGCGACAGGTAGTTTAAAATTAGCGGATTACTTTAAAAAAGTGAGCAAACCAGACAGCAAATATTCTGTTTTATATTACTCCCAAGGCTACATCAGTGATGCTCGTGGAGATACCTTTATCCATGATGTGAACACTGACACAAACTTTGCCCTTAAATCTTCGTTTTACACGAAATCAGATAAAAAGAGTGGTTACCAAGCGGCTAAAATCAGCATAGCGAACGATAAGGATCTAGACTTTATTTATGCATGTGCAACCGATGTCGCTCTGGGCGCTGCAGAAGCCATTCGTGAATCTGGGCGAGATATTTTAGTTAATGGCTGGGGAGGCGGATCCGCTGAACTTGAAGCCATTGCAAGAGGCGATTTAGATGTGACAGTCATGCGTATGAATGACGATACTGGTATCGCGATGGCAGAAGCGATCAAATGGGATTTAGACGGGTTGAAAGTTCCTACCGTTTACTCTGGCGAATTTGAAGTAGTGACCAAACAAGATTCACCAGAACGTATTTCAGAACTTAAGCAGCGAGCATTTAGGTACTCAGGTCAATAATGAAGAAAAGCTACGCCAGTACACCCAGGAACACCTTAGCTAAACTCATTACGCGTATCATTATTTTAGTGATAGGCTTGATGGCACTTGGCGTACTTATTCATAATTATGAAACTAGCAGTAATATCGTAAAGCAAGAGACGAATCGAACGGTCCAGCAAACCTCTAGCTTGATCCAAAATATGTTTGATTACCGTTTGTCTGTGCTGCAAATTCATCAAGACAGTAGCTCACACAGCGAAACTCTAAGAGAGTATTTTGATACCCGCAATGAAGAAGCTCTGAGTTATTTTTTTTTCGGTGTTGATCAAAGAGAGCCGGATCATGCGCCGGATCTTCGGTTTGTTTCTACTCATGACGGTTTGGCATGGGAAGATGGCAATGGCCAGTTTTATGGTTTGGATGAGTCCAACTTTAAACATATCTCTGATGAGGTTTCATTCAGTAGTAACTGGCATTTCATTAAAGTAATAACAACTATTGGTAAACGTCATTTGTTGGCTCGTCGGACTCCTATTGTGGATAACAAAACAGGGGAAGTTCTTGGTCAGCTCTATATCGCGATCGTACTTGATAACAACTTCTCTCTGGCTGAGTCTATTCAGAAGGGCAGTAATTGCGAAAATATCGTTATTGAAGCGCACGGTACACCGGTTACGTCGACATTCAGTGGCGATGAAAGTTACACAATAACGAATATCCTCAACTACAAAATGTACGAGCAACTACCTCGTCATTTCGTCACCATCGCAACCATTAAGATCAATGCCGTTGAAACGCCTCTCACCATTCGAGCTGTCCAAAAGAACACTAATTTCATTGCATTAGAAGAGAACTATGAGCGTGCGATCATTGTTGTGATTGTGGTGATCATATTGATGTCTTTCTTTGCGCGAGCTTGGATTCAAAGAAAAGTGGCTGCTGAACTTGATAAATTGATGGACTTTACTCGCTCAGCCAGTGACGGGGAAGAGTACAATAAGTTCGATGGCTCCAGCATTTTCGAGTTTCATCATATTGGTTGCACCCTTGAGGATACGTTTGAACGTTTGTCTGAACAGAACCAAAAGTTCCAAGATCTCTTTAACTTTGCTCATTCACCTATTTTGGTTTGGTCTGAAAAAGGTGACTTAATTCAAATGAACCCCGCTGCTCGTATGGCGCTTTTTGACGCCGATGACACTTACGGTTCGGTGGCTCAAGAGTTTGAGCATCGTATGCTGCCCAATATTCAGATGGTGGTTCAAGGTTCTAAACTGACGGGCATTAATGTGCCAATTGGTGAGAAGGTGTTTCGTTGGAACATGTCTGCAATTCGCGTTGAACATGGTATTACGGGAGTTGTGGTTCAAGGGCAAGATATCACTAAGCTGATAGAAGCAGAGAGACAGGCCGATCGAGCAAGAGAAGAAGCTGAACACCTTGCGAATGTGCGGGCTGATTTCCTAGCTAAGATGAGCCATGAGATTCGTACACCGCTTAACGGTATTCTTGGTGTTTCTCAGTTGCTGAAGCGCTCTATACACAGTGACGATAATCGTGAACAGGTGGATGTGCTTTGTAATAGTGCGGAACACTTACTGGCGGTACTTAACGATATCTTGGACTTCTCAAAAATAGAGCAGGGGCAGTTCAATATTCAAAAGAAAGACTTCCGTTTGGGGGAGTTAGTTAATACCTTAGATAGTATCTATCGTCCACTCTGCGGAGATAAATCGATCACGTTTACTATTGTCAATCACTTGGCTGATGACATTGAAATAAACACCGACCAAGTGCGCCTGAATCAAATCATGTTTAATCTGGTGAGCAATGCTCTAAAGTTCACTCACCAAGGCGGTATTTCCGTTAGCTTTGAACTCGAAAGTATCTTTAACTCAGACCACGCCAGTTTGATCGTTCGAGTGAAAGATACTGGTATTGGTATTGATGAAAGTAAGATTGATGCTGTATTTGAACCCTTTGTTCAAGCCGAGGAGACCACAACTCGTGAATATGGTGGGACAGGGCTAGGCTTAACGATTGTAAAAAATCTTGTCGATATGTTGGAAGGAGATATTCAAGTCCGCAGCGAGATAAACCAAGGTTCGGAGTTCATTATAGAGATTCCAGTTGAAGTGCACTCTAAATCGCAGCAGGACTTGAAGCTACAGACGGATATCGAACCAGAGGCGCTGTTTAGTCGATCTTTGAACGTATTGCTGGTGGAAGACAATCACACCAATGCTTTTATTGCACAGGCTTTCTGCAAGAAATATGGCATGGTGGTGACATGGGCAAAAGACGGTTTAGATGCGATAGAAATGGCCAAGGCAACAGACTATGACCTTATCTTGATGGACAACCAACTTCCCAATCTTGGTGGTGTTGAAACCACCCAGCAACTCAGGGATGATATTGGTATCACAGCCCCGATTTATGCGTGCACAGCTGATGCTCAAGCGTCGACAAGAGACAGTTTTATGGCTGCTGGGGCGAATTATGTGATTGTGAAACCCATTAAAGAACAGTCACTACATCAAGCATTTGTCCATTTCAAAAACTCATATTGGGATGTAACGAACCACTGATCTAAATCTTTGAAAGTATTGCAGAACAAGTATTGTGAATAAACTTTACCTGAACTCGTATTTATACAAAGCCAGCAACAAATGCTTGCTCCAACAGCAGCGTTTTTAACTCGTCACTCATATCTAAGTGTTCAGGGAACTGAATGCCTAGTAGCCAACCTTGGCCATGTCTTTTTTTGCTTACCACGTTGTAGGCCTGTTCGTTATCTAAGTGCTCACTTAAAACAGAGTTTACTTGTATCTTCCAACCGACATCGATATCCGATTGTTGCGTAATATAGACACCGCAACCCGAAACAGAAAAATCGACCAGAGTGGCATCTAATGACAAAGTATCAAAGGTAACTTCACAGCTGAGTCGTACCTTATATCTTTCGTGCTCACGGATAGGCTTAGTCGCAAAGCTTGAAGGCGGACGAAGGAAAATAAGGTGCGCAGGTGAGGTGATATGAGCCAGTACATTGGTTTTAAACGCGACAATGTGCCCAAGTTCGGTGTCGGTGATGGCACGAACAATAATATCCACGTTGATGAGTTTTCTGAGCGTCAGAGCTTCTGTCGCTTTTTGTGAAAGCTCAAGGATAAGATACTGTTCTTCTTTATGGCCGATATAAAGTGTACTGATCGGGATCGAGTCATCTGGGCCAAATTCCAATACACCTGCTGTTTTTGTACCTGGTTTAAGGTATCTGAACAGTTCTAAGTTTTTATCTTTATGCATATTCGTTACTGAACAATGTTAATCGTCTGATAAAATAATATAACGTCCTGATAAGACTATGTCATTAGTTTCATTGAAGTAATTATCATGATAAACCCAAAAAAGTGAATCGTTGTTCCAAGTAAACAACGGCTTACTCTTACAGAAAAACAAGATACACTGTTGTCAGATATGTACTTGATGGAGAAATAGTAAATGGAACTGGAAACCTTATTAAATACTCTGGCTGAAACCCCAGAAGGCGTGCAATTTGAAGATACAATGCAAGTGATCGAAGCTCACTATGTTTTTACGGAGAGTGAATTTCGCAATGGTGATGTAGTGAATGAAGTCGGGCAGAATAATGGTTCGTGTAAGATTTTTGCTTTTGGTTTAGAGCAAGGCTTATCAGCGGAACAAACTCTTGCTTGCTTTGGCCAGTTTTATCGTAACGATGTATTAGGTTTTCCAGAGAACACCGACCATCAAAATATTCGTAACTTCATGGTTCATGGTTGGAGCGGTATACAGTTTTCTCAGCCTTCGCTGGTTGCAAAAACGAAGTAGACACTAACCAAGTAAATCTCAGTATTTTGAAGCGAGAAAATAACCTCTCGCTTTTTTGTATATGTTGAACCGGTACGTAACCTGCTAAATAGGTTCTAAACTACCGAACAGGTAACCTACTGAATAGGCAGTTCAGACAAGCATTTTCTACACATACAAATACCTGCTTTTGGAATGCTACCGGTATCACGCTTCTCTAACTCGAAGCACCAACACGTTTCTTTTCCCGCGCTGATATCGCATTGTGCAGGCTCACTGCACTGTGGACATTGATGAGTTGAATTAATGCCACTCAGGTTGTTCATCACCGATTCTCGTTTGTCTTCAGATAAGTATTTCCAGCCTATAATTTCATCCATTGTTCGATGGCAGCCACTGCATATACCACCATTATTTTTACAAGCCGCTCGGCAAGGTGTTTTCATTTATCTGACCCGTGATTCATTTGTGCTGAAATGTAGCATATTTGTTTCCCTTTGCAGAGCCCTGTAAAACTAGAAATGACCCAGTAAAATCAACAAATGACCTCGTAATTTTTAGAGTTTTCATGTAGCATCTCGCCCCTTTTGTTGAGTGGGGGATACTATGTTTATTGGATTTGATTATGGAACAGCGAACTGTTCTGTTGCAGCGATGGTTAATGGAGAGCCAAGCCTGTTACCACTAGAAGGTAACAACCATTATATTCCCTCAACCGTTTTTGCTCCTACTCGTGAAAGCGTTTCTGAGCATCTCTTTCGCCATTTGAATATCAAACCGAGTGATGCGATCGGTGAGCAAGTGTTACGACGTGCGATTGCGCTGAATCGAGAAGAGAGTATCGATTTGGTACCAGAAGATATGGCATTTGGTCAGGCAGCGTTGGATCTTTATTTGGAAGACCCTCGCGACGTTTATTACGTTAAGTCTCCTAAGTCTTTTCTTGGCGCAAGTGGGTTGCATGATGTTCAGATGAGTTTCTTCGAAGATTTGGTGTGCGCCATGATGGCCAATATTAAACGCCAAGCCGAACTATCGACTCAAGAGCAGATCCAACAAGCCGTTATCGGCCGACCAATTAACTTTCATGGCCGAGGTGGTCAAGAAGCAAACAGACAAGCTGAAGATATACTCTCACGCGCTGCTAAGCGTGCCGGCTTCCTTGATATCGCTTTTCAATTTGAACCCGTCGCAGCAGGTCTTGATTACGAAAGTACCCTGACTGAAAACCAAACGGTATTGGTTGTGGATATTGGCGGTGGTACTACCGATTGCTCATTATTAGAAATGGGACCAACCTGGTCTGGTAAAGCGGACCGCACCCAGAGCTTGTTGGCACACAGTGGACAAAGGGTAGGGGGGAATGATCTTGATATTTACCTTGCCTTTAAACAACTGATGTCACCTTTCGGTATGGGCAGCAAAGGCATTTCAGGTATTGATATGCCACTGACTCAATTCTGGAATCCAATCGCGATCAATAATGTCGAAGCTCAAAAGAACTTCTATTCTCGCGAAAATCTAGCAGCCTTGAAGTTGCTTCGTAAAGAAGCTTCAGATCCTCAAAAGCTAGACCGTTTGATGAAGGTTTATCACGATACTTTAGGTTACGGCATTGTACGCAGAGCTGAAGAAGCCAAGATTGCATTAGCAGAATCATCTCTATATCGAGCAGCGATTAATGTGGCTTCTGAATTGATCGAAGTGGACATTTCCGTTGGGCAGATGGTTGAAGCTATTGAATCGCCAAAGTCTAAGATGATTGAGTTGGTTAAAGAAGCCATTCAACAAGGCCAGAAAAAGCCGGATGTAATTTACATGACAGGTGGTTCAGCCCGTTCGCCGATACTTCGTGAAGCAGTGCAGCAAGCCGTACCAAATGTACCGATCGTAAGTGGTAACTACTTCGGTTCAGTAACCTCTGGTTTAGCTCGTTGGGCCGAGGTTTGCTTCAAATAAGAATTTAATACTGTGTTATTAAGGGCAACCAGTCGCTGATTGGTTGCCCTTTTTTGTATTTACTCTATTGAACTTTCAATTGAGCAATTTCTCCTAGCTCAAATCGGGAATTGTTTCACAAAGCTAAATATTTCAACTGGGTTCTGCATGTTACAAGATGTTTCAGAGTTGAAGGTTCGCCTCTCTATGGTCTGATGAGTCAATTTTGAAATGGATTTTTAATGCTTTTTTAGTGACTAAAAAATCAAAAAAGATCGAGGTTTTTGTCTCAATAAATAAAAAAGCCCATCGGTAAACCTCTATTTAATTTATTGTTTTAAAAGGATTTTTTGTTTTTTATAGCGTGATTTTTTTAAATTTTATATATTTTAATGCAACTTTTTTGTCATTCGTATATTAGTGTTTGCCTACTTGTTAAATGCAGGTAACAACTTCTCCGTAAGCACGAGGTTGTTAGTGAATAACTCACCCAGTTACATAATGGATATGACAATGAATAAGAAACTTTTAGCGCTAGCAATTTCTGGTGCAGTATTTGGTACACAGGCAGTTGCTGTAGAACTTTACAACGAAGACGGCACAACATTCTCAGTTGGCGGGCACGTTTCAGTTGCAGTTGGCGATGTAAACAGTGATGACCGCCTTAACAGCGATGACATCGGTGTTGAGTCTGTATCTCCACGTATTAACTTCGGTGCAACTCATGAGCTAGGCAACGGCTTCACTGCTGACGCTAAAGGTGAATGGGCGCTAAACATGCTTGACGGTGGTGATGAGTCATTCACAACTCGTCTTGGTTACGTTGGTCTTTCTCATGATGACTACGGCCGCGCTGCAGTGGGTACTCAATGGGCACCTTACTACAACGTTGCTGGTGTTGCTGATATGCCAATCGCATTCGCAAACGACTTCATCTACGAAGATCACGGTAACCTAGGTACTGGTCGTGGTGAAGAGATGGTGAGCTACGGTAACGCTATCGATTTCGGTGACGCTGGTTCTCTAAGCGCTGCTGTTGCATGGCAAGGTCGTAAAGCTGACGGTGCAAATGAATACGGTAACCGTGGTCAAATTGCTTTGAACTACGCTATTGCTGACGTTACTGCAAACTACGCTTACAATACTGGTGATGTTAAGTACTCAGGTATTACGGGTTCTAAAACAGCTGATTCACACGTACTAAGTGCAACTTATGGTTCATATGGCGCTGAAGGTCTTTACCTTGCTGGTGTTTACGCAATGAACGGTTACATGAACTCATACAAAGGTGATGTTCTTGAAGAGACAGTTGCGATTGAATTGCTAGCTTCTTACGCTCTTTCTAACAGCCTTAACCTAAGCGTTAACTACGAAGCAGTCGAAGATGATAAGAAGAGCGAGACTGTGTACAGCACAACTGCTTTACAAGCTGAATACAACTTCACGTCTCAGTTCGTAGGCTTTGCTGGTTACCAATTTGATCTACAAGGTTCTGGTTCTACTTACAAAGAAAAAGCTGATGACCAGTGGCTACTTGGTGCTCGTTACTACCTATAAGTCGCAAACTAATTTAGCATAGTGTTTACTCCTTAAGTTTACCTTTTAGGATACTGTCCTAGACACCATGCTAAGCCCTCTCAAGCCTTTTGGTTAGAGAGGGCTTTTTTCGTTTTAATGCTCTTCAAATCTAACTGTCTCTTTTAGTTTCATTTTCTCTAATTTATGCAAGCTTATGACTCTACTTCTAGTGGAGCGATCGAGATACTCACTTAAAAGTATTCAAATCATCGAATTGAGCTAAAGATCAGAATTTAGAGATCGGTAACCTTCTTGTCGAAGATTCTCTCATTATGTTGCGGTAAACTTTGCACTCCAAAAAATAGTGCAGGGACAAACTATGAGCAGCGTTGTAGATCAGGAACAATTGATGAATTCAAAACGAACAGCAACACCGACCAAAGTGCTGTGTGTTGGGCGTAACTATGTTGATCATATTGAAGAACTCAACAATGCTATCCCTGACTCGATGGTGGTTTTTAACAAACCGAATACCAGCGTTACTTCTACCTTAAGTTCTTTTCATCAAGAAGCTCTGCACTACGAAGCTGAAATCTGTTTCATCGTTGAAAAAGGTGAATTTTCGGCGGTGGGGTTAGGGTTAGATCTGACCAAACGTGAGCTTCAAAGTAACTTGAAAGCGAAAGGCTTACCTTGGGAGCGCGCCAAAGCGTTTGATGGTTCGGCTGTGTTTAGTCGTTTTGTTCCAACCGATAACTTAGACCTTACAGACTTGAATCTAGAACTGTTTATTAACTGTGTTCGCGTTCAAAAAGGACACGTTGAACAGATGCTATATTCCCCGCAAACTATCCTCGAAGAACTGTCCTCTTACACGACACTGCTCGACGGTGATGTGGTCATGACAGGCACTCCTAAAGGCGTTGGAGAAGTACACCGCGGTGATATCTTCCTTGGTCGCCTTAAGTGTGGAGAAACCACATTGATTGAGATCGAATGGGTAGCGAGTTAATCATATTGTTTTTTTTAGTTAATCATATTTATTTTTAGTTAATAACTTGGCTTTATTGACTGGTACTGGTTGTTAGTTCGAACATTTAATCATCAAATAGCTGATTGTATCTGGAAGGGTATTTGTAATTGATATAAAATCCGGCTCCGTTTTTATCAATACTGAAACCCATGATCGACTTAACCATCTTACCTGTTTACTTGACTGCCGTTGTTGCACTTCTCCTTTTACCTGGTCCTGATATGTTACTCATCGCGAGCTCAAGTATGAGCTATGGCCGCAAGGTCGGTGTGTTTGCGAGCTTAGGGAATGCGACTTCTGGAATCATCCTGACAGTATTAGCAGCAATGGGTGTTTCAGCGTTGATTGCGATGAGCCCGATTGCTCTAAAAGCCCTTCATCTATTAGGTGGCACTTACTTATTAAAGATGGGGTGGGATTGTCTTCGAACAGAGCAGGGCGACGCGCCTGAGTTAAGCGATAATCGTGCTGCAAAAGCCTACTACCAACGAGCACTTATTAGTAACCTGCTCAATCCTAAAGCGTTGGTTTTCTTCGTGATGTTCTTACCGCAGTTTGTGTCGACGAATATTGAAGCGACTTCGGGTGAGCAGATGCTCGTTCTGGGTTTACTGCTGAATGTGCTAGGTTTGACGTTCAACTTTTTGCTTGTGACGTTAGTGGGTACGATTGGTAAATCTTTGGTAGAAAATGCTAAATTTCGCACTTATCAGCAGAAAGTGATGGGCGGAGTTTTTATCGTGTTGGCGGTGTGGATGCTGTCTTCTTTCGTTACCTCGTAGACTGTAACTCAAACAGTTTGTCGGGGTTAGCCGCCGATACAAAAATGGACGCTTCGAGCGTCCATTTTTTGTTTTCAACTGTATTTTACTTTCAACCACGATAGATTGAAAACACCAAATCGCTAAGAATTCAGTTCTTTCTGGTGTTGTTCGATGAGCTTATCCATGTACTCTTCACCGCGCTTACGAGTATCGTCATAGGTTTCTGTCCCTTCAAACTTTGTTACCGTCTCGTAGTAAACCTTAACTTTTGGCTCTGTTCCTGAAGGGCGGACGATAATACGTGAACCATCTTCGAGGTGATAAATCAACACGTCACTCGATGGCAAGTTAATGGTCTCAGTCTCGCCGTCCACGATGTATCGCAAAGATGATTGCAGGTCTTCAATCACAGAGACAGTGACACCACCTATCAATTTGGGTTGTGCTGCTCTGAGTTTAGAGCCAATCGATGGTGAATCAGGGTTAAGAGCAATACTTCGCTGCGCGTTGGTATGGACACCATGTTCCAATGAAATCTGAGCGAGGAGATCCCAAACGGTACGACCTTGAGACTTTAACTCTTCTACCAATTGGGCAAAAACAACGATAGCAGACAGGCCATCTTTATCACGAACCTGAGTACCAATCGTGTAACCAAGTGCTTCCTCGTAGGCGAACAAAAACTCGTTGTTTTCGTCTTCTAATTGCATGCCAATATTAGCTAACCATTTGAAACCAGTCAGTGTTTGGAAATAAGTCGCACCATGAGATTCCGCCACCTTTTCAAGCAGAGTTGAAGAGACGATACTGTTGCCAACTAATTGGTTTTTGGTATGAGGCTTTGATAGCAAGTAATGCGCGAATAGCACACCCACTTGGTCGCCTGTCAGCATCTTGTACGAAGCATCGTCGGTTCTAGCTGTATCGTCAGTTCTAACAGCAACGGCAAATCGGTCTGCATCTGGGTCATTGGCACAAGCTATGTCTGCATCGACACTTTTCGCTAGGTTTATCACCAGATCCATCGCGCCTTTTTCTTCCGGGTTCGGGAAGTTTACCGTCGGGAAGTGACCATCAGGTTCTCTTTGTTCCGGCACACTGAATACCTTGTGGAACCCTGCATCATGGAGAAGATCTTCTGCCATTTGCGCGCCTACACCATGCATTGCCGTGTAGGTAATGGTTATGTTTGCTGATTCGATATTGTTGTTTACATGTGGACTCTGATTGATCGCAGCGCGATAAGTTTGATAATAGCCCTCGGTTAGCCACACTAACTTACCTTGTTTCTCTGCATCACTTAGGCTGAGTAGAGGGATAGGCTTCGTCGAGGCTATTTCAATTTCAGCAGCGATACCTGCATCGTGAGGGGGAATGATTTGTGCGCCATTTTCCCAGTACACTTTGAAACCATTGTACTCCGGTGGGTTATGGCTGGCCGTCACTACAACAGCGGCCGCAGCGTTGAAGTGTTCAATACCAAAGGCAATAATCGGTGTTGCCGCCACGTTCGCGGTCAAATAAACCTTAATTCCTAAGGCTGTCAGTACTGAAGCGGTATCGATGGCGAATTGTTTAGAGTCTAGACGTCCGTCATACCCCACAACCACACCACGAATCGCCGTATTGGCAATATGTTCTATTAAATAGTGACCTAATCCGGTTGTTGTTTCTTGTATGACTAAACGGTTCATTCGATTTGGACCGCACCCAACTTTGCCGCGCAGTCCCGCCGTTCCGAATTCTAATCGTTGAATAAAACGGTCTTCAATTTCATCGTGCATTCCCTCATCGATAAGGTATTGAAGCTCTTCACGAGTTCTTGGGTCTGGGTCTCTCGCTAACCAGTTCATTGCATCTTGCATAATCACTAAACCTTTTCATATCGGGGTGTCTTTCTGTTGATTTAATTTAAATGATACTGATTATCATTTCTATGAAAGCAATCGTAAAACTCGATTTAAAATAAATTCCAACAGCAAGGGAAAGGCACATGGGTAAAGCCACTTTGAATAATTGACTGTTTAGTAAGTAAACTTACCTTGAACAATTGGATATCACTAACTAGCCTTTTACATAAATATAACAAATTTTAACATATTCGTCGTTTTTGAATCTTTTATGGGAACCTCTAACGCTTTTGACCCGTATTAGTTCACAGGTTGATATGAGGTAAGCAGTGCGTTTGCAGGCTATTTCCATGTGAGATGTAGATTGAGATTCAGCCTTTTCATGTGAAGTTGGAGCAACAATGAATCTAGTCCCGCTCGTAATGACATTTAGATCGTAGTGAAACAGCTCGCAACGACATTTAGGTCGCAAGTATCCAATTAGGAAGGATAAGGAGAGATCTTTTGAAAAGATTATTGGTCAGGCTAATGTGGCTTTTGAATAGTTTTGTTGTGGTTTTAGTATCGCCTCTAGTACATGCAACTAGTGAATACAATATGACACAAGGTGTTACTGAGATCAGCGGCAAAGTGTATGAACTCCATATGCTTATCTTCTACATCTGTTGTGCGATCGCGTTCGCCGTTTTTGGTGTGATGTTTTATTCGATTTTGAGACATAGAAAGTCGAAGGGCGCGGTAGCTGCACATTTTCATGAAAGCACCAAAGTAGAAATCCTTTGGACCATCATTCCGATTATTATCCTCATCGCTATGGCTATTCCTGCAACAAAAACTTTGATAGCGATGGAAGATACCTCCCAGTCAGATCTAACGATTAAAATTACCGGCTCACAATGGAAATGGCATTACAGCTATTTTGGTGAAGACGTTGAGTTTTTCAGTCTTTTGGCCACTAGCGATAAAGAGATAGAAGGCATCGAAGTGAAAGGGGCACATTATTTGTTAGAAGTTGATAAGCCTCTAGTACTGCCAATCAATCGCAAAGTTCGTTTCTTGATGACTTCCGATGACGTTATCCACTCATGGTGGGTACCAGCTTTCGCGGTTAAGAAAGATACTATTCCCGGTTTCATAAACGAGGCGTGGACAAAGATCGATGAGCCTGGTGTTTATCGAGGCCAATGTGCTGAGTTGTGTGGCCGCGCTCATGGTTTCATGCCAATCGTGGTCCATGCCATGGAAGAAGCCGAGTTTGACGCATGGTTAGCAGAACAAAAAGAATTGGCGATAGCCGCACAGCAAGCGGCGCAAGATGCACTAGATGCGTCACTTTCCTTAGATGAATTGAATGTCATCGGTGAAGAAGTTTACAAAACTCGTTGCGCCGTTTGTCATCAAGTCAACGGAGAAGGTATTCCTGGCGCATTTCCCGCGATTAAGGGAAGCCCTATTGCCCTTGGTGATGTGGATGTTCACATTGACACGATTGTTTATGGTCGTGGTGGCACAGCAATGCAGGCGTTCGATAATCAGTTAACCGAAAAAGAGATAGCAGCGGTTATTACTTATCAAAGAAATGCATGGGGTAATGACGCAGGTGATGTGGTTCAGGCTTCAGATGTGAACGCTTATAAGGCGAGACAAGCAGGCGGAGATCAAGCTGCTGGCGAACAAGGTTTAACGGACGAAACGCAAGGTTCTACGGATACAACGCAAGGCTTAATGGATGAAGCACAAAACGATGCTAAGGAGCAGTTATGAGTTCACCAATTAATAAGCCGGTGAAATCGGCTCCAGCAGAAGACCAAACATTGAGCCATTCTGCCGAAGGTACGCTGGACAATAATGATTTGCCTGTTGATGATCACGACTCGCATGCAGCACCTAAAGGTTGGGCGCGATGGCTGTATTCAACCAATCATAAAGACATAGGTACACTTTATTTGTGGTTCAGTTTTGCGATGTTCTTAACGGGCGGAGCCATGGCAATGGTGATCCGTGCGGAGCTATTCCAACCTGGGTTACAACTCGTTGAGCCAGATTTCTTCAACCAGATGACCACTGTTCATGGTTTGATAATGGTGTTTGGTGCGGTGATGCCTGCATTTACAGGCTTAGCTAACTGGATGATTCCAATGATGATCGGCGCTCCAGATATGGCTTTGCCGAGAATGAACAACCTCAGTTTCTGGATTCTGCCTTTTGCTTTTCTAATTTTAATCGGATCTTTGTTTACTGAAGGAGGCGGCCCAAGTTTTGGTTGGACATTTTATGCGCCGCTCTCAACGACTTATGGTCCTGATAGTACAGCGTTGTTTGTGTTTTCCGTCCATATTATGGGGATCAGTTCTATCATGGGAGCGATTAACGTCATCGTAACCATTGTGAATATGCGCGCACCGGGAATGACTTGGTTCAAGCTACCAATGTTCGTATGGACTTGGTTGATTACCGCTTTCCTATTGATCGCCGTCATGCCCGTGCTCGCGGGAGCCGTCACCATGGTATTGACGGATAAGTATTTTGGGACGAGCTTTTTTGATGCCGCTGGTGGTGGGGACCCGGTGATGTTCCAGCATATATTTTGGTTCTTTGGACACCCAGAAGTGTACATCATGATCTTACCGTCTTTCGGTATTGTCTCGGCCATCATTCCAGCATTTAGTGGCAAGCGCTTATTTGGCTACCACTCGATGGTGTACGCGACTTGTAGTATCGCACTACTGTCATTCTTGGTTTGGGCGCATCACATGTTTACCACGGGTATGCCGGTATTTGCCGAGTTATTCTTCATGTATTGCACCATGCTGATTGCGGTGCCTACGGGAGTTAAAGTGTTTAACTGGGTGGCGACCATGTGGCGGGGGGCTTTAACTTTTGAAACGCCAATGCTGTTTGCTATCGCATTTATCGTTCTGTTTACGATTGGTGGGTTATCTGGATTGATGCTCGCGATTGTTCCTGCTGATTTCCAATACCATGACACCTATTTTGTTGTGGCTCACTTCCATTATGTTCTGGTGACAGGTGCCGTGTTCTCAATTATGGCAGCGGCCTATTACTGGCTGCCTAAGTGGACAGGGCATATGTACGACCACAAGCTCAGCTTATGGCATTTCTGGACGTCGGTGATATCGGTCAATGTTCTGTTTTTCCCAATGCACTTCTTAGGGTTAGCCGGAATGCCGCGTCGTATTCCGGATTATGCGATTCAGTTTGCTGATGTTAACCAAGTGGTGTCTATAGGGGGATTTGCCTTTGGTTTGTCTCAGCTGATCTTCTTATGGCTAGTCGTTAAGTGTGTGAAAGGCGGAGAGCCTGCGCCGAGCAAACCTTGGGACAGAGCTGAAGGTCTAGAGTGGACCGTTCCTAGCCCAGCGCCTCACCATACTTTTACTCATCCACCTAAAGTTGATTAAAGGGAGGAGCCATGAGTGATAAGCAAAGCGATCTAAATCAAGAGACACAGCAGTCCAAGAACCTGTCTAAGAAGCGATCGACTAAAAAGCTGACAGGCTATTTAGTCTTGAGTGTGGTTGCGATGTTTGGTTTCGGCTTTGCTTTGGTGCCGCTCTACGATGTGATGTGTGACGCCTTAGGGATAAATGGCAAAACCAATACGGTTTCTGCCGTTCAGCCTCAGGGAATGCAGCCCGACTACTCTCGTACGGTCCGAGTTGAATTCATGTCTCATATTAAGCCAGATATGCCTTGGCAATTTTCGCCTGAGGTTCGAGTGTTAGAGGTTCACCCTGGTGAGGTAGTGCAAACCAATTACATTGCTAAAAACCTATCTGGAGTCTCATTGGTTGGGCAAGCCGTACCATCGGTTTCTCCAGGTATGGGGGCAACTTACTTCAATAAGATGGAATGCTTTTGTTTCAATCAGCAACCATTGGATGGGCACAAAACCGCTGAAATGGGGTTGATATTTTACATTGAGCCCGATATTCCAGAATCGATACATACGCTTACGCTCTCTTACACGTTATTCAATATCACGAGTCAGGTGAGTAGAGAGACAAGTAAGCCTGAAGTGAGCACATCAACATTGAGCACACTACAATCTGGCTCACCAAAAGCGAGCACACTCGCAAGTAACTAGGGATTTACAGAACCAGTATCAACATAAGGAGTTGAGCGATGAGTTCTAAAAAGGAAGTTTATTTCGTTCCACATCAAAGCCACTGGCCATTAGTGGTTGCTGTTGCTTTGTTTTTGGTCGCGGTTGGTGCTGGCTTAACGGTGCAAAACATGGGTACCGATGCCGCTGGTGGCGTGTTTGGAAAAGCGGTGCTGTTAGTTGGGTTTTGTGTATTGCTTTTCATGCTTGCGGGTTGGTTTAGCAATGTAATCACGGAATCATTGAGTGGTCTCTATTCTGAGCAAATATCTCGTTCTTTTAGACAAGGAATGAGTTGGTTCATCTTTTCCGAAATCATGTTCTTCGGCGCTTTCTTTGGCGCGCTTTTCTACGCTCGAATGATTTCTGTCCCTTGGATTGGTGGGGCGGGCAACAATGCAATGACTCACGAAGTGTTGTGGCCGATGTTTCAATCAATGTGGCCGTTGACGACGACACCGGATGGTGTGACAACAGAAGCGATGGCTTGGCAAGGTATCCCGCTTAAAAACACCATTATCCTGCTGCTCTCCTCTGTGACGCTGCACATGGCACATATCAGTCTTGAACAAAATAAGCGTATGGCTTTGATCGTATGGCTGGAAATAACCATTGTTCTGGCTGGATTTTTCCTGTTCTTCCAAGTTGAAGAGTATCTTCACGCTTATCAAGAGATGGGACTGACACTTCAATCCGGTATCTATGGCAATACCTTCTTCTTATTGACGGGATTCCATGGTTTGCATGTTTGTTTAGGAACGATCTTTTTGATTGTGTTGCTGGCAAGGGTTGCGAAAGACCACTTCACGCCGAAAGACCATTTTGCGTTTCAAGCGGGCAGTTGGTATTGGCACTTTGTTGATGTGGTTTGGCTAGGGTTGTTCGTATTTGTTTATGTGCTTTAACGACATATGCAGATCTAATCCCATATGCAGCCCAAACTGCTGAGCCTACTGGAGATTAATAGGGGCGGGGGTTGGGAGTTATCACTCCTGATCCCAAAGCAAGTAACAACAGTAGCACGACAACGGCTGACCACATGACACGACGACCCAAGAAGTGACTCAGCCTTTTGCCATTGTGTTTACCTGAGGCGATTTGGATTAGACCTTTCATCAAATTGAAAGCGATAAAAAACAACAAAGCGACCAATACAATTTTAAATAACAACACAAAGGTAGATGACGCCATAGTGATAACTCCAAACCGATTGATTGATGATGAACACAAGTTCCGCAGTAAAGGTTTTTGGATAGCGGTTGTTTTAACTGTGGTTTCAGTCAGCATTTTAATCAAGTTGGGTTTGTGGCAGTTAGACAGAGGTAACGAGAAATTACGCTATGAACAACAGCTATCAGAAAGAGCGCAGCAATCGTCACAATCTTTAGGTGTCATTATTTCTGAGTGGCAAGACTCTCGTTTACCGGCGCAAGAGTCATTGAATCCTCAAGCTCTAAATGGACTAAAGGTCGATGTTGAAATAGTAAATAAGAGTGGTTTGATACTCTTGTTAGACAACCAGATTAACCAAGGAAAGGTAGGGTACGTGATTTACATGTTGGGTGAGGTTCAATCTCAAGAGAAAGGGGATCAGCTTTTACATAAAAAGCAGTTGTTGATCGATCTTGGGTTTGTTGCAGCGAGCCGTGACAGAAGAGAACTCCCACAACTAGGAAGCATCGCACTACCAACCAATATGTCAGGGCGTTTGTATACACGTTCGGTGAATCCTTTAAGCCATGAGTTGGCTTTAGAAAATACGACACCAAATAGAATCCAAAACCTAAACATAACAGCGTTATCAGAGTACACAGGACAAGACGTTTTACCCTTTATCTTCCAACCGCAAAGCTTAGAATCATGGCCTTATGAGTTGTTATGGCGACCGACGGCAATGAAATCTGAGAAGCACTTCGGTTACTCATTTCAATGGTTTGTAATGGCAACTGTGCTTTTGTTTTTGATGATTTTGGTTGGCTATCGGTATCTCAAAACAACGCCTAATACAGGAAATAAAGATGGATAAGTCTCAAGCACAAGTGAACAGGGAAAGTACCGAAGAAAACACGGCTGAGCTTAAAGGCCGTCGTACTAAAGGGCGTTTGGTATTAATCGGAATGGTTTTAATTTTCGCTTTGCCAGCCATTATCGCCAAAACTGTGTTGGATCAGAATTGGTATACATCAGGTGTCACTAACTCAGGCGAATTGGTAGAACCAAGAGTCACGCTCGCGGATTTTGGTGTAACGATACCTATGGCTGGAGAGGGGTGGTTAGTGGGTTATATCGCTCCCACAGAGTGCGAAAGCTTGTGCGAACAACAGCTCCATTATTTGAATCAAAGCTACTTGGCGTTAGGGAAAAACAAAGAGCGAGTGACCGCTGTTGTTTTCGTCTCAGAAGGTAACTCGTTGTCGGGTTCGTTCAATAAGCCTGATCTGTCTTTGTTAGCGGGTGGTGATCAGTTAAGTACTGAGTTTGCGCCTGCTTCCATTGTCATAATTGACCCATTAGGGCAATTGGTTATGGAATACAAAAGCGTTTCTGACCCGTCGCAGTTAGTTGGTCAATCCAAAGGCATGATTCATGATCTAAGAAAGTTACTCAAGCTGTCACGTGTTGGGTAGTAGATAAGCTTAAAGTTAATAAGCTTAAGTTGATAACCTTGAGTTTACAAGCTTTAGCAGATTGCGTTAATGCTTGAGTGTTATTAGCCGAAAGGGAATAAGTATAGGGAGATAAGTGATGCCGAATAAAGTCCCCGATTTACTCATACACGTGATGAGATTAACTATTTTGTTAACCCTTACCGTGATTGTGCTCGGCGCTTATACCCGTTTGTCTGATGCTGGCCTTGGCTGCCCTGATTGGCCGGGGTGTTATGGAAAAATCACCGTTCCCTCTGACGCACTGGCGGTGAATCAAGCCAATCTGCAATTTCCAGAGCGTGCTCTCGAATCAGGCAAAGCATGGATAGAGATGATCCATCGTTACTTTGCAGGAACATTAGGGCTGCTTATCTTTGTCGTTGTTGCTTGGTGTATCAAAAGGAACATCACACCGATTGGATTACCATTACTTATCTCTGCAACCGTGATCTTTCAAGCCTTATTAGGGATGTGGACGGTGACGCTCAAGTTGATGCCCGTTGTCGTTATGGCGCATTTGATGGGAGGCTTCACGCTGCTGTCGTTGTTGTGTCTGCTCTACTGTCGTTTGTCTCAATTCCAAAGCCGTTTTGGTGAGGCTTCGTACACGTCTTCACTTAAAGTCTCAGCGCTATTCGGGCTACTCATTGTGGTCGGGCAGATACTACTTGGTGGTTGGACATCGTCGAACTATGCCGCTTTGGTGTGTACTCAATTACCCATCTGTGAAGGTAACTGGGCGAATTATCTCGACTTCAAAAATGCGTTCGATTTTGCTCAACACGGACATGATAACTATGAGTTTGGTGTGTTGGAATATCCCGCAAGGCTCACCATACATGTCATGCACAGGTTCGGGGCTATTGTGGCATCGTTAACGGTGCTGATGATCGTGTACCAGCTATGGAAATTTGGCCAAGCGCCTCACCAAAAGCTGAGCGTGATTGTCACAATCGTCTTGTTTACTCAAATCAGCCTTGGGATCAGTAACGTATGGTTTCATTTACCCATTTCAGTTGCGGTTTTGCATAACCTAGTCGCAGCGATGTTACTCATTAGCATGGTAGTGACCAACTTTGTGGTTTGGCAACGCAAACCGAGTGAGAGCTTGGTGAAGAACAGTGTATTACAAGGAGGTAATCATGGTCAGTAGAACGTCAACACAACATGGAGTGGTGGTTCAAGACGTAGCCTCAAGTCCTAAGATAGCAATCAGCAATGATATCGCTTTAAGCAATGAAATGGCGGGAAAAAACAAAGCTGTTTGGAAAGTCTACTTAACACTCACTAAACCCAAAGTAGTGGCTTTGATGCTGCTGACGGCATTGGTTGGGATGTGTTTGGCTGTGCCTAATGGATTGCCTTTACAACAAACTCTGTTCGGGATGATTGGGATAGGGTTAATGGCAGGTTCGGCAGCAGCGTTTAACCATTTGATCGACAAAAAGATCGATGGACAAATGACTCGAACAAATCGGCGACCTTTACCATCCGGTGAACTGAGTAGTGCGCGCGTGTTCAGCTTTGCCGCGGGTATCGGCTTACTTGGTTTCGTCACGCTTGTGGTGTGGGTCAATCAACTCACCGCTTGGTTAACCTTTGCTAGCTTATTAGGTTACGCGGTGATTTATACCATGTATTTGAAACGAGCGACGCCGCAAAACATCGTGATAGCCGGAATTGCTGGCGCTATGCCACCCTTATTAGGCTGGACGGCCGTAACCAATGAACTGCATTCAAACGCTTGGTTGTTGGTGATGATCATCTTTATTTGGACCCCTCCGCACTTCTGGGCGTTGGCAATTCATCGTCGTGACGAGTATGCCAAAGTGAACATCCCCATGCTGCCTGTGACCCACGGAATCGAATACACCAAGACTTCTATTTTGCTCTATACCTTGTTGCTTAGCATCGTATGTATATTGCCTGTATTGGTCGGCATGAGCAGTTGGATATATCTAACTGCCTCATTGGTACTCAACGGCGGGTTTGTCTATCACGCTTGGGTGCTCAAGTATCGTGATGAGCCTAATATGGCGATGAAGACCTTTAAGTTCTCTATTTATCATCTCATGATTTTGTTTGTTGCTCTGTTGGCGGATCATTATTTGCTCTGATTATTAGTTTTAAATAAGATCACTTAACCCTTACTAAACAAGAAAACGGATGCCTTAAGCATCCGTTTTTGTTTATTTAGCTAATTGCTAAAGCTTATTTACTCGAAAGTGTGTCACTCGCTAGCAATTAATCCACTTTGTTCCAAGCATCTTGCCAGTGTGAACCGACACCTGGTTCGTACTGAGTTGCTGTTGGAGCCCATTGAACACAGTAACCAGAGTATGGGAACTCTTTACACTGATAAACACCGCCATCACTACTTAGTACTTTAGTACCGGCTGTGTAAGACTCTATGTTTTCTGGGAACACGAAGTCATAGTCGCCGGCTGGTGGAGGCGTTTGCTCGTCCATTAAATGGAAATCAAGCGTGTTCTGATCCACTAAGTTACCTTGGTCATCTTTCGTCACGATCACAAGCATGTGGTGGCCTGCTTCCGACTTAGATAGAGTCAGTTGAACATCTTCAACTTGTCCGTCTGCTAGTTCAGATTTCTGAGATGCAAGTGCTTCTCGGTGATGATTGTAAACGGTAAGTTCAGCTTGAATATCGCCAGTTGCCGCTAATGTAAGATCAAGCTGTGTAGGTTGATTCTCATCAATAACATACTCTGATTCTAGGCCTGTTACTTCTAGATCATGATCTGGCTCTGGAGTATCAATCTTGTAGCCGATTTCTACACTGTTAAAGCCAGAGCCAGCTTTTAGATAAACAGGGTTAGTGCCGTACACTGGCGCGAAATCACCTTGGTCATTTAATTGACCTGATTTGATTTGCGTTTGCTCTTGATTGATCTTAGAAGCAAGCGAGTAAGACCAGTTGTTTGCTTTACCTTGCTCAGAACTTTCAATCACTAGCTCTGTACTGTATGAAGCGTTCTCACCTGATTGGTCGAAGACTCGAGTGTAAACTGCGTCGCCAATGTTGAGATCTTGTGTTGGGTTAATTTGACCACCTTGATCCCAATCCGGGATAACAGGGCCATCACCGTCAAACTTCACATCGATAACGTTGTAGAAAGCTGCAGCAGTGTCACCCACATCCCATACAGCAAGGATCACCTGATAACCTTCACGTTCTGGGACATTACACAAGTGGCTTACTTGCATCGGTGGTTGTTCCATATTGCCTTCGACGACGCAGAATGGCGTTAAATCAAAAGAGCTGCGCGCCAAAGGTTGGTTTGGGTTCCAATCTGGTTGAGTAATGTAATATTTCCAATCACGGGTTTTGTGGTTCGCTGTGAACGTCCACTCAAAGTATTGAGAACCAGATTTGATCGGGCGCTTAACCCAGCGATCGGCTGTTTGCTCATCTAGTGCTGCAGCTAAAGAAGATTGTGCACTAGCAATTTTGCCATCGGTTGGGCCGCTTTCAGGGAAGCCTTCAGGGCCTTCTACACTTTGTGGTTCATATTGAATACCACCACAGTCTGTGTTTTTTTGTTGTGTATCACTCGCTGGGAATTTACACAACGCGACACGGCTTTCTGCTACGCCATTATCGTATGCCGAGACATAACCGTGACCGAAGCTTGCACCACTTACGCTAAGTAGTGATAACGCGATGAGTGATTTTTTTGGGAGTTGTTTCATTATTTGTCCTTACTGTATTTGGCCGACAAAAAAGAGAACACTCCGGCATGCATTTACACTTAAATCCTATTAAGTGGCGGCCCCGCTATCATAGACAGAATATTTGTCGACAGACCGGTGGCTTTGCGTCCTATTCTTTCAAATAGTTTGCCAGAAGTGCGCTTGAGCAAACGAAATGTAGCCAACCAGTTTTATAAATGCGAACCAATAGATTGAAATGTGGAATGCTAATCTCGAACTTTTAATTCTTAATACAAATTAACTTGCTAAATGTTTATTGAGTTAATGTATAAATTATTGATATAAATGAAGAAAGTATTTACTCTAATCGTTTTAGTGAATGATTTCTTGTTATAAAATCCCGTTCCTTAAAAGAGTTGGGCGCATATCAAAACCAAACCTTTGATTTCCACTAACCAAACTCTGACATGCTATGTATGAAAAGCCGGACAATTGATTTGCATGAGCTATATAAAGGAGTCGGTATGGAGTTCACAGAACTAGATAGAGATGCGTTGTATCAAACGTGGATGTCGCACAAATCGAGAATGCGAATTACGCAGATGGAGTTTTCAAAAAAGCTAGGGATGAACCAGCTGGATTTTTCTAGAGTGCTAAAAGGCGAGACGCCATTAACCATGTCTTTCGCTAGTCACTTTTGTCGTTTACTTCATTTAGAGCCTCGGAATGTGTTTCCTTCACTTAAAGAAGGTAATGATTCTGGGCCTAAAGTGGTCTACCTGAAAAGTAGAATGAGCGTTGATGGTGAGATCCAAAATGCTTATATCGAAGGAAATCAGGTAATCGTAGAGTATGCGCACACCGTTCAGAATGACTAATTTTGGAGTTAGTTCTGAGCCTCCCCCCTTTTTCTACAACCCTCTAAGAGCCTTTTACTTGTTGCAACTAGCATCTTCTTGCTTGGTTATGAAGATGGCCTAATTGAAACCGCAACTAAATTCGCCAGTTATGAAGATTTTCAGCCTGGCCCTGACGGAGGCATTGACTTAGTTTGGGCAAGGATTGGGCTACGTGATGCGCAGTGATTGAGAACCAAGTTAGACGACGAAGATTCTATGGTGATTGACCAAAAATTTGTCTTAGCAGAAGAAGGCACTTCGTTGTTTACAGTTCTCGACCGAGAAGCAGGAAATAAAGACGTTTCAACTATGATTGATTCGCTGATGATGCCAAAGATGCGATCAACTATTGGGTTGAACGTTTAGGTGATACTCTACAGAATATCGATGACGCCTAGAAAGAGCCTGTAATGCTAGAGAAAGAGAACCTGATCAAACTTGCCAGAATGCAAATGCCGTTTGGCAAGTACGCCGGTCGTACATTGATTGACTTACCTGAAGAATATTTGCTGTGGTTCGATAAAAAGGGATTCCCGTCTGGTGAACTAGGTGACTTATTAAAACTATGCCTTGCTCTGAAAATTGAAGGGCTTGATAGCGTTGTTAAGCCATTGAAAAGAATGTAATTAGAAAAAGCTCACGTTAATGACGTGAGCTTTTTTGTTTTTAAGTTCTACACAATTTCAGATGCATGGTGAAGCTTGAAGAACAACTGCTCTTACCTCCCTATAAATTACGCAATCGATGGCGTGTAAATAATGTTATACAGGGTGTTTTAAATATAAAACACAAAAAAAATTGCGTTTATTTTTAATTAGTGATTGAAACTAGAGTTTTTACTAGTTAAGTTACAGGGAACAAGAAGATTAGTGCTGATAGAAAGTTACGTGAGACAACGTGCATTCAGCTCAAGGATAGAAAAAAGGAAGAAGTAAGCAATGTTCCAGACTGATGATGTAAGAATTAACAAAGTAAAAGAGTTATTACCACCTGTTGCTGTTTTAGAAAAGTTTCCAGCGACAGAAGTTGCTTCTTCTACAACCTTTGAAAGCCGCAAAGCGATCCACAATATTCTAGAAGAAAGCGACGACCGCTTGCTTGTTATTGTTGGCCCATGTTCTATTCACGATACAGAAGCTGCGCTTGAATATGGTAAACGTTTGAAAGTGCTACGCGACGAACTCGGCGACAATCTTGAAATCGTAATGCGTGTTTACTTTGAAAAGCCACGTACAACGGTTGGTTGGAAAGGCCTAATCAATGACCCATACATGAACGATACGTTCAAACTAAATGATGGTCTTCGACTTGGACGTAAGTTGCTTCTTGATCTAACTGATCTTGGTATGCCCACGGCGAGTGAATTCCTGGATATGATCACGCCTCAATACGTTGCTGACTTAATCAGCTGGGGCGCAATTGGCGCACGTACGACAGAATCTCAAGTTCACCGTGAACTGGCTTCAGGCCTATCTTGCCCAGTTGGCTTTAAGAATGGCACGGATGGCAATATCAAGATCGCAACAGACGCAATTCGCTCTGCCAGCGCTTCTCACCACTTCTTATCGGTAACTAAGTACGGGCACTCAGCTATTATTGAAACAGTGGGTAACCCTGACTGTCATATCATCCTACGTGGTGGTAAAGAACCTAACTACAGCGCTGAGCATGTAGGTAAAATCAAAGAAGAACTAGCAGCATCAGGCCTTCCACAGAAAGTAATGATTGATTTCAGCCACGCAAATAGCTCTAAGCAGTTTAAGCGTCAAATGAACGTTTCTGATGATGTGAGCGCGCAAATCTCAGGCGGTGACAAAGCTATCTTTGGTGTGATGATTGAATCTCACCTTGTTGAAGGTCGTCAGGACCTAGTTGAGGGTAAAGCGGCGACATATGGTCAATCCGTTACTGACGCATGTATTGGTTGGGAAGATACTGAAACAGTACTTCGCCAGTTGGCAGGCGCTGTTGAAGCTCGCCGCAACAAATAGACTAATTACAGTCAGCGACTAAGCGACTGAAAATTCAAAGCCCTTATTAGCCGTTGCTAGTAAGGGCTTTTTTGTGGTTCTTAGTTGTAAACGGAAACTGCCTTGTACTATTAAGTGAGAAAAGACAGTAACTCGTCGACCTTAAGTGACAGTAAAGCTATGTCTTTTGTGGTTTCCACATTGAGGCGTATCAATGGCTCGGTATTGGACTTTCTTAAGTTGAAGCGCCATGTCCCCATATTCATGCTGAGCCCGTCTGTGTGATCGATCTCAACAGCATTATCTTGATAGTGTGACAACACACAAGCCATGACTTGTTCTGAGTCTGAAACTCTGCGATTTATCTCTCCGGAAGAGGGGAATCTATTCATACTTGCACTGGTCAATTGATGAAGAGACTGTTGGGTTTTCGACATCAATTCAATAACCAGTAGCCAAGGAATCATTCCTGAATCACAGTACCCAAAATCACGAAAATAATGGTGCGCACTCATTTCACCGCCGTACACAGCGTTCAATTCTCTCATCTTCTCTTTTATGAGAGCATGTCCGGCTTTGACTGCAACAGCCTTCCCTCCAAGTTTATTGGCGACTTCAATCGTGTTCCATGTCATACGCATATCGTGCAACACCGTGGCGCTAGGTTCTTTTAACAAGAATGCTTCAGCGAGCAACCCGACAATATAGTAACCCTCAATGTAATTGCCTTTTTCGTCAAAGAAAAAACAACGGTCGAAATCCCCATCCCAAGCAATACCAAGATCGGCTGAGTGACGTAAAACGGCATCCCTAGTGGCTGCTTGGTTTTCTTTAATCAATGGGTTAGGAATACCATTAGGGAATGTTCCGTCAGGAGTATGGTGAACCTTGATGAAGGAGATCGGAATGTCGAGCGTTGTAAAGCGAGCTTCCAAATCATCAATGATACGCCCTGTGACGCCGTTCCCTGCGTTCACCACTATCTTCATTGGTGAAAGCTTAGAAAGTGTTATATAGGAGAGCAGGTGGTCTACATAGGGAACCAGAATATTGGTCGATATGTTGGAGTTATTTGATTGAACATGGACGATCGGCAAATCGGCGTTCAGCTCTTGATACAGTTCTTTAATGCGTCGTTTGATTTTATCTAAACCACTGTTTTTACTGATGGGGCTAGCGTCAGCACCGACTAATTTCATTCCGTTGTAATTGATTGGGTTATGGCTGGCTGTGATTTGTATTCCGCCAATCGCTTTTAGGTGACGAGTCGCAAAGTAGACTTCTTCAGTGCCAGTTATCCCAAGTTCAATGACGCTTATCCCGGACTCGATTAAGCCTGCAGTAATGGCTTCTTGCAGTGACAAAGACGTTTCACGGTTGTCTCGGCCAATAACGACTGGACGCCATGCATCTGGAGTCTTGGCATTTTGTGATAGGAGGTATTCACCAAAAGCCTTTCCAAGCAGATAGGCAAAACGCTCATTGATTTGGTTACCAATGATGCCGCGAATGTCGTTGTTCTTAAAGCAGCTAAGATCTAATGTTGGTTTCATTTGATTGTCGCCGCTTCTATTTCGATTTGTTGTTTTGGGATGAATCAGATTGTTGGCTTCGAGCATCTCGCCCATAACTATCTTGATATCGAATGATATCGTCTTCACTTAAATGGCTGCCAGTTTGAACTTCAATCATTTCAAGAGGTGTCTCGCCTGGGTTCTCTAGGCAGTGAATGTGACCTAAAGGGATGTAAGTCGATTGATCTTCTTCGATCAAATACGTTTTTTCGTCGTTGGTTACCTTTGCAGCCCCTGCCACTACCACCCAATGTTCAGCTCTGTGGTGATGCATTTGCAGCGACAACTTATGACCAGGTTTGACGGTAATGCGTTTCACTTTGTCACGTTTACCTAGATCGATAACATCGTATTTACCCCAAGGTCTAAATACCTCGCGATGATGAATATGCTCTGTTCGACCTGCTTGATTTAGTTGATTAACAATTGATTTAACACCCTGAACCTTGTCTTTATCTGCGACTAATATGGCGTCTTTGGTCTCTACAATAATCAGGTTATCGACACCTACAGTAGCAACTAGCTTGTTTTCAGCATGGATGTAGTTGTGTTGAGAGTCGACGGTTAACACGTCACCTTCAATGACGTTATTGTGTTCGTCTTTGTCGCTTACATCCCAGATAGCAGACCACGAGCCAATATCATTCCAACCAACATCCATTGGGATCACTGCCGCGTGTGAGGTTTTTTCCATCACAGCATAATCGATAGAATCGCTTGGGCTGCTTTTAAATGCTTCAGCGTCGATACGGATAAAATCGAGGTCGGCATTTTGCTTTGCAAGAGCGAATTTACAAGCAGCCAAGATTTCTGGGTTATGTTCAGCGAGTTCTTTAAGATAGCGTGATGCCTTAAACATGAACATACCACTGTTCCATAGGTACTGTTCTGAACGGATGTATGCTTCTGCGGTTACTTTGTTTGGCTTTTCTACAAAGCATTCAATGGTGTAGGCGTGATGGACTGGTTGCTCTGTAGCGTTAGTTTCTAGTTGTAGGCTAGAGGGAAGTGGTTGCCCTTGTTTGATATAACCATAGCCCGTTTCTGGCGCGTTCGGAGTGATCCCGAATGTCACCAGTTTGCCTTGTTTGGCGTAATCAACACCATGGCTAATTACTTGTTGGAATTCAGAGGTTTTAGCGATGTGGTGATCGGCAGCCAACACTAATAAAATAGGATCAGATCCGTGCGATTTTTCATCGGTTGATTTACTTAGAGCTTGCAGGGCAGCAAGCGCAATGGCTGGTGCTGTATTTCTACCTACAGGCTCTAGTAGGATTCCACTGTGTTTGATATTCGCGGCGCGAACTTGCTCTGCAGCAATAAAGCGGTGTTCTTCATTACAGATGATGAGTGGGGCAGCGCAGGTGCTATCTATTAAGTGCCTCTCAAGCCCTTTTAGGCGTTGAAGTGTTTGCTGAAGCATCGACTGTTCGCCAGCAATATTCAGGAATTGCTTAGGATAGAGCTCTCGAGACAGTGGCCAGAGGCGGCTTCCAGAGCCGCCAGCTAGGATGACAGGTAAAATCATAGAATGGTAATTAGGCGTAAAGGGTTACTAACACCATGTTACCACGCTTATGGTTTATCGATGAGCTTCAGGACTCGAATTCATTACACCTTGAGAATCGTTGATGTCTTGCGCTTCAATCTTAAGTGTTTGTGTTGGGAAGGCGATATCAGCATTGTGCTTATGGATAATCGCTAATACCTGCAATAAAACATCTTGTTTCACTTCGTGGTATCTCACCCAATTAACCGTCTTGGTGAAGGTGTAGATAAAGAAGTTCAGGGTTGATGGTCCGAATTTATCAAAGTTAACAATCAAGGTCTGCTTGGCATCAATGTCAGGGTGCGTTTCAAGCATGGCTTTTACGTCATTCACAATCAGAGCAAGCTTGTTTGCGTCTTGATAGCGAAGCCCAAACGTTTCATTGATTCTGCGGTTCAACATTCTTGATGGGTTCTCCACCACAATGTTACTGAACACAGAGTTCGGCACGTACAAAGGACGCTTATCAAAGGTGCGAATGATGGTCATACGCCAGCCAATGCGTTCAACTGTCCCTTCGATTTGGCGGTCAGGTGAGCGTATCCAATCGCCAACTTTAAATGGGCGGTCGAAGTAAATCATCATGCCACCGAAGAAGTTCGACAGTAAGTCTTTAGCCGCTAAACCGACGATCAAGCCACCCACACCACCAAAGGTGAGTAAGCCGGAAAGGCTGAGCCCAAACGCCTGCATGATGGTCAGGCCGCCCATCACCATAAAGAACAAGCGAGCGACTTTCGCGATAGCCTGAACGGTGGTTTCGTCCCTGGTCTTCTGTTCTAAGACATATACTTCAGAGTTGCTGATCATTCGCAACGTGAACCAAACAAAAGTACAGATGATCAGTATGTGCTTAAGCGTTTTTAACCAGTTGATTTCATTGCCAAATTGATCTTGAAGGATTAGGCCAATAGACACAGTAGCAGGCCAACACCAAAGTAACGTACTGACAGGCGTTTTTAGAGCCTCTAGCAGTAGGTCGTCCCAGTGGAATGGAGTTTTCTTAACCAGAATTTCTAAGCGATTATGGATAATTCGCCAAGCTACCCAAGCGAGAAAACTCGCAATAGTGATGAATAGGACGCTGTTTGCCCAATCACTATGGCTCTGGTTGATGTAGGTTTGTACTTGGGTTATGAATTCATTCATTGTGTGTGCTGCCGCAGAAATTATGAATTGGAAATTAGCAGAAACTCGAGTTGTTCTCTACCTTTATAAATCAAGCGATTATGACAATAGTATAACCTTATTCTTGCAGAACTAACTTTTTTTGAGATAGAAACTAATGTAGGTTTGGCTATCCCCGTGTAATTAAAATTTCTAAACAGGATTTCAAATGAGCGACAAACAATATGCAGTTATCGGTTTAGGGCGATTTGGTCTGTCTGTTTGCAAAGAGCTGCAAAGTTCAGGCGCACAGGTACTGGCCGTCGATATTGATGAAGAGCGAGTGAAAGAAGCAGCGGCTTTTGTTTCACAAGCGATTGTTGCGAACTGCACGAGCGAAGAGACAGTAAAAGAGTTAAGACTCGATGATTACGATATGGTGATGGTATCGATAGGCTCTGACGTTAACTCAAGCATTCTAACGACCTTGGTGGTGAAAGAATCTGGAGCAAAAGCAGTTTGGGTTAAGGCGAATGATAAGTTCCACGGCAAGATCCTCTCTAAGATTGGTGCTGACCATATCATCATGCCGGAGCGAGATATGGGTATTCGTGTTGCTCGTAAGATGCTGGACAGACGCGTTCTCGAATTTATCGACCTTGGCAGTGGCTTAGCGATGACAGAAATCGTTATTGGCTCAAAGTTTTTAGGTAAGCAACTTCGCGACCTAAAGCTGTGCAAAGAGGTAGGGGTTGAAGTACTTGGCTTCAAGCGCGGCCCGAACCTAACCAAAGCACCTGAACTGGATGTCAGTTTAGAAATCGGTGATGTGGTGATCATCGCAGGGCCGAAAGAGACCTTGTCTAGAAAGCTGCGCAATTGGTAACTGATAATAAGTAATTGGTAATAAGGTAACCGTATGAATTCGTTGAAACGAAAAGGTACTTTCTACACGCTCAATACAGATAAAAAGCCGCGCAAAGGCTCAGAGCCAAAGATTATCCTTACGAGTTTCTTAGGTGTTCTTATCCCTTCTGCAATCTTGTTGACGCTGCCAGTCTTTTCTGTAACCGGACTTAGTTTTACAGATGCGCTGTTTACTGCCACATCCGCAATCAGTGTGACAGGCTTGGGTGTTGTCGATACGGGTGAACATTTCACTCTGGCGGGCAAAATACTGCTGATGTTTTTGATGCAAGTCGGCGGTTTAGGGCAGATGACCCTGTCTGCAGTGCTGCTCTATATGTTTGGCGTTAGATTAAGTCTCAAGCAACAAGCCTTGGCGAAGGAAGCGCTGGGTCAAGATCGTAAGATTAATCTCCGTAAGTTAGTTAAGAAGATCATCATCTTTGCGTTGGTGGCGGAATTTGTCGGTTTTGTATTGCTCTGTTTCCGTTGGGTTCCAGAAATGGGATGGGCAACGGGGAGCTTTTATGCGCTCTTTCACGCTATATCTGCATTCAATAACGCAGGCTTCGCGCTGTTCTCAGACAGTATGATGAGTTTTGTTGATGATCCATTGGTGATTTGTACTTTGGCGGGTTTATTCATCTTTGGTGGATTAGGCTTCACGGTAGTGGGGGACTTATCGAGTAACTGGCGTAAAGGCTTCCAGCACTTGCATCTGCACACTAAGATCATGTTGACCGCAACACCAACTTTGTTGTTGGTGGGTACGGTGATGTTTTGGTTATTGGAGAGGAATAACTCAGCGACCATGGAAGGCCTTTCTATCCAAGGTCAGTGGTTAGCGGCTTTTTTCCAATCGGCGAGTGCTCGTACCGCTGGTTTCAACAGTGTCGATTTGTCTCAGTATACGCAACCGGCATTATTGGTGATGATCGTACTGATGTTGATTGGTGCTGGTTCGACTTCTACTGGTGGTGGTATTAAGGTCTCGACCTTTGCGGTTGCGTTTGTCGCAACTTGGACATTCTTGCGTCAGAAAAAGCATGTCGTGATGTTTAAGCGCACCGTGACTTGGCAAGCGGTAACAAAGTCTTTGGCCATTATTGTGGTCAGTGGGGCGTTATTAACCACTGCGATGTTTTTGTTAATGCTTACTGAAAAGGCAGCGTTTGATCGAGTTATGTTTGAGGTGATTTCAGCCTTTGCAACGGTTGGCTTAACAGCTGGCTTAACCGCGAACCTGACTGAGCCCGGTAAATACATCATGATTGTCGTTATGGTGATTGGACGTATCGGTCCCTTGACCTTGGCTTATATGCTAGCTCGCCCAGAACCTTCCTTATTGAAATATCCCGAAGATACTGTGTTAACGGGTTAATAACGTTAGCAGGCTAATGAATCACATTTTGTCAGTAATAACAAAGCCAGCGATATGCTAGCTTTGTTATTATAGGTGTAGCTCTAATTTCTTAGTATTTAGCCTTCGAACATTTCAATATATTCTTCATAGCCTTCTTCAGCCAATTTATCTGCTGGGATAAAGCGCATAGCGGCTGAGTTCATGCAGTAGCGTAAACCTGTTGGCTTTGGACCATCTTTAAATACATGTCCTAGATGAGAATCACCAAATTTACTGCGAACCTCTGTTCTTGGGTAAAGCAGCTTGTAGTCCGTAGTCGTTACGACATAAGCCTCGCTGATTGGCTGTGTAAAGCTCGGCCAACCTGTGCCTGATTTGTATTTGTCTTTTGAAGAGAACAAAGGCTCACCCGTTACGATATCAACGTAAATACCTTCTTGCTTGTTATCCCAGTATTTGTTGTCAAATGGGCGCTCTGTCGCGTCGTCTTGTGTAACATCGTATTGCAGTGAAGTTAGAGACGCTTTGATCTCTGCATCAGACGGTTTGCTGTATGTCTTAGCATTAGCTGTCGCATTTTTGCCATCGATGATTTGGCGGATCGTTTTCGGATTTTCTTTTCTATCATCACCGAAGATTTTATCTAGGTATTGATCACGACCAGAAGCGTAGCGGTAGTAGTTATAACGAACCTTGCTCTTCTTGTAATAATCTTGATGGTAATCTTCTGCTGGCCAGAATTTTTCAAACTTAATCAGTTCTGTTTTTAATGGTTCACCAAAGATTTGAGCCTTATCGATTTCCATCATGAAGTTCTGAGCGACGTCTTTTTGCTCCTGGTTATGATAGAAAACAGCAGGTCGATATTGTGGACCTCTGTCAACGAATGAACCTTTGTCATCAGTTGGATCGATGTGTCTGAAGAATTGGTCAAGCACCTGTTCGTAGCTAACCACATCAGGGTTATAAGTCACGTTGATCACTTCGATGTGACCAGACTTACCCGATGATACCTGCTTGTAGGTTGGGTTTTCTAGCTCGCCACCAGAATATCCAGAAATAACGTCAGTTACCCCTGTGAGTTTCTCTAGATCAGATTCTGTACACCAAAAACAACCACCAGCTAGGGTCGCGACTTCACTTTTCCCTGAATTAGCCGTTTTATCCATAGTATTGGCAGTGCCAGTTTGGCTCACAAACAGAGAAATCAGTGGCAGAGCAACCACGAGTGATACCAATATTTTAGATAATTTATTCATAGATACCTCATCTTGACGTTCTTTTCATTCGATTTTGAATGTACGTATAGAGACAGGTTTAAGATGGAAAAAATTACATCATTTACAAAAAAATATGTCACAGAGAAAATCTTGCTCATAAATGGCGCCAGTAGTAGGGTGTAGACATTGGTACGCAATAACAAATAATGATGGCGTCTCTCGTACATCTAAGGAACAACATGCAAGCAGAAGTTAAATGGGTCGAAGGCTTTAAATTTTTAGGTCAATCTCAGTCAGGCCACTCTGTCGTTATGGATGGAAGCGGTGGCGCAACGGCTCCAAGCCCAATGGAAATGGTGTTAATGGCCGCGGGTGGTTGCAGCTCTGTTGATGTAGTGGATGGTTTGAAATCTGCAGGACAAAACATCACTGGTTGTAATGCAAAACTAGAAACGACACGTCGTGAAACAGCGCCGAAAATCTTTACCGTGATTAATATTCATTTTGAAGTATCTGGTGACAATCTTGATCCTGAACTTGTTGCTAAGGTATGTGCGGATTCGTTAGAAAAGTATTGTTCAGTATGCTTAATGTTGGGTGCCGGTGTAGAGATGACCCACAGTTGGGAAATCGTCTAGTCTCTAATTGTACTGCTTGGCGGTAGACTGATTTTTACGGCTTCTACTTATAGCTGACGGCATATGGGGAGAGCCTGATAAAGAAAAGGGCGGAGCACTTGAAAGTGCTCCGCCCTTAATTTTTTAGTTGTTATAGATAGCGTTATTGAGCAGCTTCTACGACAACTTCTTCAACTTTGACTTCTTCTTGGTATTCAAAACCAGGGATCGTTGCGTCAACACGACGGTTTTGAGCGCGGCCTTCTGCAGTATCGTTTGATGCAATAGGGTTCTCTTCACCTTCACCAGACGCTGAAATACGGTCTGCTTCGATGCCTTGCTCTTCGATGTACGCGGCTACAGCAGCAGCACGTTTCTTCGAGATCATCATGTTGTATTCAGCTGCGCCTGTTGAGTCAGTGTGACCAACAACATCAACTGATGATTGAGGGTGAGCTTTAAGTACTTCAACTAATGGCATTAATGCAATTTTGCCATCTGTAGACAGTTCAGTGCTGTTTGTCTCAAACATACCTTGAGAGAAGCTTTCAGTTTGCGCTTTAGTAACAACAACGGTTGTTTTTTCTTCAACAACAACTACTGGCTCTGTGATTGGCTCAGATGGCGCTTGTGTTACTGCTACCGCAGAAGCTGTAGCCGCTGCCGCTGAAGCCGTTGTGTTACCTGTACCGAAGTTGTAGCTTACGCCAACAGACAGTAGATTTGAGTTTAGGTCTTGAACGTAGTTGTCGTCGAAATCATCAAAGTATTGGTATTCAACACGCAGTGCCCAGTCAGAAGAAAGCTGCTTCTCAACACCGATGCCAGCAGTAAGAACAACGTCATCTTCGCCACCGTGAGAAATGTAAGCAGGACCGGCTTTGAAGAATACGTCAAACTCTTGCTGTACAGGTAAACGGTACATTGGAGTTAAAGAAATTGCGATCAGAGGATCGCTAAATGATGATGTAGTGCCATTCTTTGAGAAGCTAGTTTTGTAATCACCTAAGAAATCAGAACTCAACTCAATGCCAAGTCTGTCACTAAAGTTATAACCAGAGTAGATACCTGCACCGATTGCATCGTCATCACATTTAGCACCAGCTACACACGCGCTGTCTAGCCAGCCCACACCCACTTTTGCACCAACGTAAGTGGTTGCAGCAATAGAAGGAGCTGCTGCTAGGCCTGAAGCCGCAACAACAGCACACATGATTTTTGACAGTTTTTTCATAATCTTATCCTTGGATTAACTCTTATTGTTATCTGAACCTGCCAGGAGAACGATTACTTATTGGGGTATGACACTGCTTACAAAAAGTAAACCAAGGCGTTGGCTCAGCTGGATCTATTTTTTACTTAGTACTTATATTGTTAATCTGATTGCGTATCGTAGTCAATGAAATTGTTAAATATTATATATTTAAGGTGCTATTTACTGTTTTATTTGTCAATAATATGTTGTCTTAAATGTTGGAATCGGATGAACCTCGCATCACTGACGTAGTTTTACGAGGTTTTGTGTTGTTTTTTTTATACAGAATGTGGATTTATCGAGCTAGTTTAAGAGTTTAAGAGTTTAAGAGTTTAAGGGCGCTCGCCTGCAATTAAACGTTTTTCAATATCGACAATGACATCTGGTAGATCTGCAATAGTATCAATCAAATAGTGCGGGTTTGACCTATTTAGCTTCATACTTGCTTTGTCACGCGCAGCTGCAAGTGTCGCTTCGTCGGCATCCAAATATTCTTGGTACGTCAAACCTGCTTCGTTACCAGAAAGAACAAGACCTACTGTCCACATGCCGGCGTTGTGGCCTTCATCGATGCCAGGTGCTGCATCATCCACTTTCACACATGCTGAAACACTAGTCACACCAAGGTCGATTACGTTTTTAAGTGCCATGAATGGAGCAGGGCGACCGCCTTGAGGTAAGTCATCCGTCGCTACGACGTTGTCTGGATGGTAACCGTAATCTGCTGCAGCTGGAATCAGTACGTCCATCACTTCTCGTGGGTAACCAGAACAAGAACCTATTTTTACGTTCTTCTCTTTTAAGTTATTAACGACTTCAATCGCGTTTAAAATTGGCGCTGCGTGATCCGCTACTTTCGCTTTTTGAAGAGGCATGAATGCCGCGTAGATCGCATCAACGTCTTCGCTGGTCATCGAGCGTCCGAATTGAGCATTCCAACGAGCGTCAACAGCTGGGATTCGACCCACCGCCTGGATGTGATCCCATTTGCCGATACCCATAGGTTCACGTGCTTCTGCTAGAACAATATCAAAGTCGAAACCTTGCTTGAATGCTTCAACGAAGATGCTGGTTGGAGCAAACGAACCGAAATCAACGATAGTGCCAGCCCAGTCAAAGATAACCGCTTGGATAGGTGATGTTGTGTTCATAATAATGTCCTATTGTGTGTCACTTCCCGCCTGTTTAATACTCAAAGGTTCAGACGCGAGGTTACGGGTTGTTTTAGGTTATTGGTTATTTGAAATTATTGCTTCAAGGCATGCTTTCAAAGGTACTCAAAGTCTCTGCAGACTTTTGCTATCGCTTTTTCGAATACAGACAGAGCGACTTCTAGTTCGTTGCGGTTGATGATTAATGGTGGACTCAACTGGATCACGTTACCTTGTGACACCTTAAAGCTCAGGCCATCGTTTAGACACTGGTAAAGCACCGCTTCTGCTTCATCGAAAGCTCGGGTTTTGGTGATGTGGTCAGTGACCAATTCCACGCCCCAGAGCAGGCCGATGCCGCGAACGTCACCAATGACTGGGTACTTCTCTTTCATTTGAAGCAGTTGTTCATGCACGAAAGCGCTGTCTGCTTGCACTTTTTTAAGTAGGTTTTGTTGCTCAATTACTTCCATGGTGGCAAGTGCTGCCGCGCAGCCAATAGGGCTTTTCTCATGGGTGTAGTGACCCAGTGATACCTGCGCTGCCGTGTTGTATTTGTCTTTGGTGACCATGGCTGCAATTGGAACCAAACCACCGCCGAAACCTTTACCAATACATAGGATGTCAGGTTCGATATCAAACGCTTGGTGTGTGAACCATTCACCGCTACGACCCATGCCATTTGGGATGTCATCAATGATCAACATGACGTTGTGTTTGTCACAGATCTCACGGATACGCTTCCAATAAGCCTTACTTGGCACTTGAACATCGGTGTTACGAACCGCTTCTGCGATGAAGGCGCCAATACTGCCTTCTTTTTCAATCACGTACTCAAGGTAATCGGCATAGTGCACATCACATGCCGTCTCATTGTTATCGCCTGAGCTTTGCCCGCGAAGCGATAAAGAGTCATTAAGCGGGAAAGCACCACGATAAGAGACCGCTGGTGGGATACGTTCTACGCCTGCCATTAACGGGCCCATGCCTTCACGAAAACAAGCTTCACCACCGACAGAGATTGCATCCAGTGACGCGCCATGGAAGGAATCCCACAATGAAACGACTTTGAAGTTGTTGGTGACATGTCGAGCCAGTTTGAGTGCCATGCCGATCACCGATGTACCACCGGGAGCAAACAACACGCGATTCAAATCACCACCGCAGATCTGTGTCAGCTTTTCAGCGCACTGAACGGCTGTTTCATTGGTGAAGCGACGTGGTGAAAACGGCAATGACGCCATTTGCTGAGTCACTTTATTAATGATATGTGGGTGGCCATAACCTAATTGGTGAACATTATTGCCGTGAAAGTCCATGTACTTCTTGCCCGTCGCATCTTGAATGTAGATGCCTTCGGCTGCTTCAAGTGTGTCTAGGCAAGGCGTTGACATGGCTTGGTGAAGAAACACGTCAGAGTCACGCTTTAACATTGCTTGAGTCGCATCATCGTTTAGCGATTCGTTCCACTTCTCACGCGCTGGCGTGGTGTTCACATCGCCTTCGCTTCGAAAGTGTGTCGCCTTTAGAATCTGCTCTTGATTGGTCGTCGTCATTATTTGATGTCCCAGTACATAGCGTTTTCTACAGCGCCAATGAGAGCTTCAATGTCTGACGGGTAAACTTCACCGATGTTACCGATTCGAAAGCAGTCTGCGTTTGAAACCTTGCCCGGGTAAATCACAAACCCTTGCTCTTTCAATCGGTCATAGAATTCCTTGAATTGGTAATCGCTATGAGTTGGAGAGTAGAAAGAGGTGATGATAGGTGAGTGAAGATCATCATTGAGTAACGGTTCAAAACCAAGAGAACGCATACCTGCAACCAATGTGGTTTGGTTGGTTTGGTAGCGATTATGACGAGCTTCAATACCGCCTTCTTGTTCCAATTCAAGTAGAGCTTGGTAGAAAGCGCGCACCGTATGAGTCGGAGAGGTGAAGCGCCATTTCCCATGGTTGCTTTCCATACAGTGCCATTGGTCAAACAAATCAAGGCTTAATGAGCGAGCTTGGCCTTTACACTTTTCCAGTTCTGATTGTTTTGCAATAACAAAGCCGAACCCCGGCACGCCTTGAATGCACTTGTTTGCAGAGCTGATCATGTAATCGATACCTAAGTCAGCAATATCCATAGGGATGCCACCAAAACTCGACATCGCATCTAGAATGACTGTTTTGTTGTGCTGTTTTGCCAATTTGGCAATCTCTTCAATTGGATTCAGCATACCAGTGGTGGTTTCACAGTGGACAATCGCCACGTGAGTAATGTCTGAATCCATGGCCAATGCCGTTTCCATTTCGTTCAAGTCAGGCTGTGATGTTTCACCTGGGGAAACGACATGGCATGGAATGTTTAAATATTCTGCGATTTGAGCAATACGAGCACCATACGCACCGTTATCAACCACAAGAAGCTTACCGCTGTTAGAGATAACGCTACCGATTGTTGCTTCAACTGAAGCAGTGCCGCTGCCTTGCATTAGCACACTTGTATATCCCGCTTGTTTAGTCGCTAAAGTCACAAGCTTGCTACGAATCACTTCAACAACGTCTTTGTTGTATTCATCATCCCAAGTACACCAATCTTTTAGCATCGCTTGGCGAACGGTTTCAGAAGTAGATAGAGGACCTGGTGTCAGTAGTAAGTATTCGTTTCTCATGTTCAATTCTCGCGATGTTGATTTTGGACTATACCAATATTTGCGATTACTTTAACAACCAATTTAAACGGTCGTAAATAGCCTAAACATCATTTTCACAAAAGCTTCATATTAAAATTGGTCACTTCTCTTGAGAAATTCCCCGATCTTTAAACTGCCATTTTTTGTTCATTTAATCGTCATAAAAGCCAGTTAGCTTAATACTCGAAATCTGGTACATACCAATGTAAAGGTATGTGCTCACAACCTAAATGAATTTATGGATATAGAAGCCTCTAGATGGAGCTTCTAGCCTTAACAACTTTAACCTTGGCAATTCCTAACCTTGGCATCGGGCCTGACTGGAGAAAATGATGAAAAACCGTTTTATGAAAGGATCACTTGCAGCATTAGTTACTCTATTGGCTGGTAATGCTTATGCAGCACAGGAAGTGACGGTTTACACCGCTTTCGAAACTGACATTTTAGCGAAATACAAAAACGCATTTGAAAGTGAAAACCCAGACATCAACATCAAATGGGTTCGTGATTCAACTGGGATCATGACGGCAAAATTATTGGCCGAGAAAAACAACCCTCGTGCAGAAGTAGTATGGGGTCTTGCGGGCTCTTCTATGGCTTTGCTTAAAGAAGAGGGCATTCTCAAGCCTTACACACCTCAAGGTGTAGAAGCACTGCGTTCAAACCTCAACGACCCGCAATCTACTCAAGCTTGGTATGGCAATGACGCATTCTTCAATGCGGTTTGTTTCAACGAAGTAGTTGCTAAGCAATTGAACCTACCTGCACCTAAATCTTGGGATGACCTAACGAAGCCTATCTACAAAGGCCACATTGCAATGCCAAACCCAGCGTCTTCTGGTACGGGCTACATGCAGGTTTCGGCTTGGTTACAAAACATGGGTGAAGACCAAGGTTGGAACTACATGCAGAAGCTTGATCAAAACATTGCTCATTACACGCACTCCGGTTCGAAGCCATGTGTTCAAGCGGGTATGGGTGAAGTGGCTATCGGTATTTCTATGGCGAGCCGCGGCGCGAAGCTGAAGACTCAAGGCGCGCCACTTTCTGTGATTACACCGGAAGGTATCGGTTGGGAATCTGAAGCGGTAGGTCTTGTTAAGCCTTCAGATGCAGCACAGCGTGTTATCGATTGGTCTATCTCTAAAGCAGCGAATGAACTTTACATTGAAATGTACCCAGTTGTTGGCCACCAAGATGTCACAGGTAAAGCAGAGAACTTCCCGAACGTAGAGAAGAACATGGCAAAAATGGACTTCGCTCGTATGGGCAGTGAACGTGCAGATGTTCTGAAAACATGGTCTGAGAAGTTTGACGCTAAATCAGAGCCAAAATCTTAATCTGCTGAGCTTTTTAGTTCATGAGCTCCTTGGTTAATTATCTACCGAGCTTATTCGACACGTGGTTTATTAGACACGTAGTCCATTAGGTATGCAGCTCATTAGAAGTTAGGAATCAGTAAAGGAAGGCTTCGGTCTTCCTTTTTTAGTTTTACACCTTTAGGTTTTAAGTAAGGTACAACAAATGACAAAGCACTACTCATATTGGTTCAAGCAAGCATTGGAACAGGAATTTGGCAGCATCAATACTGGGCTAGAATCCGCTAAACCGCTTCAAAAAGACGTTAACTGTGATATCTCCATTGTCGGCGGTGGTTACACCGGTTTATGGACGGCGATTTTAATCAAACAACAACAGCCCGAAAAACATGTTGTAGTGATTGAAAAAGGCTTGTGTGGCAGCGGTGCTTCTGGTGCGAACGGCGGGTGTATGCTGACTTGGTCAACTAAATATCCAACGCTGAAAAAACTCTATGGAAAAGAGCAAGCCAAATGGCTAGTTAAGGAATCTGAAAAGGTCATTTACGAGATCGAAGCTTTCTGTAACGAGCATAAAATCGATGCGCATCTTTATAGAAGTGGCACTTACTACACGGCGACCAATGAAGCTCAAAAGGGCGGAATGAAGCCTGTCGTTAATGAGTTGGTCAAGCAGGGTATCAACAGTTGGAAGAAGTGCGATCAGTCATTGCCTGATAAAGCAGGGTCGGATCGCCACATTGAAGGTTATTACTCGGAAGCTGCGGGTAGCGTTCAGCCAGCGTTATTAGCGAGAGGCTTACGCCGCATTGCGATCGAATTGGGTGTCGAAATTTACGAAAATACAGAAATGACTTCTCTTGATTACGGCTCACCAGTTCGCGTCCAAACTAAGGGTGGGACGATAACTTCCGATAAAGTGATCTTAGCGCTCAATGCATGGATGCTCGATCACTTTAAAGAGTTCAAACGCAGCATTGTGGTTGTCTCGTCTGACATGGTAGTGACCAAGCCTATTCCAGAAAAACTCAGGCAGTTTGGTCCCGAAAAAGGAGCGGCGGTAGTGGACTCACGCATCTTTGTTCATTACTACCGTGACACTGAAGATGGACGACTCATGTTGGGCAAAGGCGGCAATAAATTCTCGTTTGCCAATCAAGTTGAAAGCATGTTCAACCAAACGACTAACTACATACCGATCCTCAATCAATCTTTCCAGAAATTGTTCCCTAAACTGGAACAGAATGAATTCGATTACAACTGGTCAGGCGGTTCAGACCGCTCCGTCACAGGATTGCCATTTTTCGGTAATCTAAAAGATCAAAACAACATCTATTATGGGCTCGGTTACTCAGGTAATGGTGTGGCTCAAACTCGCATGGGAGGCAAAATTTTGTCTTCAATGGTGTTAGGAGATGATAACGAATGGACACGTAGTGGTTTAACTCGCGGTCCACGAGGCTATTTCCCACCAGAGCCATTTCGTTGGGTTGGGGCGATGATGGTGCGTGATGCGGTGCGAAGAAAAGAGAACGCAGAAGATTCGGGTAACACGCCATTGTGGCTAGATAAACAGTTATCCAAACTCGCAGGTGCGGCGGGCAAAGCCGACAAGGTTGAATCATAGATTAATCTAGCGTTTAAATTAGAAGTTTACATTTAGGCTCTCAGTGATTTATGGGCAAGTCATTGAGGGCTTTCAACGTTGAGCTCACTTTTAATGCTGAACAAATAGCAATCTTTAATGCTTATTATATCTGCAATATAACTGTCATTTAGCTTCTATAAATTTGTCACTCAACTGCAATATTCAAAGTTTAAATTTGGTATATACCATATAGAGAGTGCTGTAGTATGAGCAACCAAACTTATTTGAATATTGAAAACGTTGTAAAACAATTTGGCCAATTTACAGCGTTAAAAGACATATCCTTATCGATCGAAAAAGGTGAGTTCGTCTGTTTCCTTGGCCCGTCTGGCTGCGGTAAAACAACACTCCTACGTGCGATTGCAGGACTGGATTTACCGACCTCAGGCTCTATTGAGCAGAATGGAGCGGATACGACGTTCCTACCTCCTGAGAAACGCGATTTTGGTATCGTATTCCAATCTTATGCTCTATTTCCAAACCTGACTGTGGAAGAGAACATCGCAATTGGTTTGAAGAACCAAGGGATGTCGACCAAAGAAGCTCTGGAAGCGGTAGAATCTTGGTTAGAAACCATTGGTTTACCAACTTCTGGCCAAAAATACCCAAATCAACTGTCTGGTGGACAACAGCAACGCGTGGCTCTCGCTCGTGCATTGGCCTTGTCTCCAGGTTTGCTACTCCTCGATGAACCGCTCTCTGCGCTTGATGCGAAGGTAAGAACACACCTGCGTGATGAGATCTGTCAATTGCAGCGTAAGCTGGGCATTACCACCATCATGGTGACTCATGATCAAGATGAAGCCTTAACCATGGCCGATCGCATTGTGGTCATGAATCATGGTGTTATCGAGCAAGTGGGTGCTCCGCAAGAAATCTATCAAAATCCAGTCAGCCGCTTTGTCGCTGAATTCGTTGGTAGTATGAACTTTATACAAGCTTCTGTTGCTGCGAAAGGCAAAATGCGCATTGCAGAGTCGATGTTAACGTTGCCAGTTTTAGATAATTTGACACCAAAGCATGGCGACCGTTTTGATATCGCGGTGCGTCCAGAACAAATTCAGTTTGTTGATCGCTTTAACGAGTCTTTACCCGTCAGAATCATATCTAGCGAGTTCCTCGGGGCGTTCTATCGAGTTGAGTGCGAGCTGCAACATGACTCAACGGCTAAAGAGATCATCGTTGATGTGTCAGTCAAAGAGTTTAATCGATTGAAACTGCGTCGCAGCGATATTCGTTACGTAGCGTTTGATGAAGAAGGTCTGAGAGCTTACCCATCTGAAAGCCTGCAAGTGATGAAAGACGAGGCGGCGTAACAATCATGGAATCGACTCAAATGATGCAATCTAAGCTGCTAATTCAACGACGAGTAACGCCTTTTCTTGCTCGGTTAAGTAAAGACAACGTAATCCTATTCGGGCTTCTGGCTTTTTTGTCAGTGGTCATGACGCTATTCATTCTGATGCCTCTGTGGGCAATGTTGAAAAAGAGTGTTCAGAACGCAGACGGTGAATTTGTAGGATTACAGAATTTCGCAACGTATTTTGCTTCGCAGAGCCTCTGGCAGTCGGTAGGTAACACGTTTACACTTGGGCTGTTAGTAACGGTTGTCGTAGGTGTATTAGCGTTTGGTTATGCCTATGCGTTGACTCGTTCATGTATGCCTTTTAAGGGGCTTTTTCAGGTGTTGGGTTCAGCGCCGATTCTAGCTCCGTCGTTGCTTCCTGCGATCAGTTTGATCTTCTTATTTGGTAATCAAGGTATCGCCAAAGAAGTATTAGGGGGAAACTCGGTATACGGTTTGATTGGTATATCACTCGGCTTAATATTCTGGACTTTTCCACACGCCTTGATGATTCTGACCACCTCGTTAAGAACTTCTGATGCTCGTCTGTATGAGGCGGCACGTGCTCTAAATACTTCATCACTTAAAACCTTCTTCATGGTGACGCTACCTGCAGCCAAGTATGGTTTGATCAGCACTCTGATCGTTGTATTTACGCTGGTGGTTTGTGACTTTGGTGTGCCAAAGGTGATTGGTGGCAGTTATAACGTTCTATCGACTGACATCTTTAAACAAGTGGTAGGGCAACAGAATTTCTCTATGGGTGCAGTGACCAGTATTTTGTTGCTGTTGCCTGCATTGCTTGCGTTTACAGTGGATCGCTGGGTTCAAAAGAAACAGAAGAGCTTGTTTGATACTCGATCCGTCGCGTACCAACCTGAACCAAACACTCTACGTGATGGCGTGTGTTTCCTTTATTGCACCATCATCTCTGCTGCTGTGGTTATCGTGCTAGGCATGGCGATATACGGTTCAATGGTCACGTTCTGGCCTTGGAACAAAGCACTCACCTTGAATAACTACAACTTCGCAGAAATGAGTACTTATGGTTGGACGCCGTTCTTCAACTCTCTAACGCTGGGTGCATGGACTGCTATTATCGGTACAGTGCTGATTTTCTTGGGTGCGTACTGCATCGAGAAAGGCAGAGCATTTGGTCCTGTTCGTCAAGCAATGCAGATGCTCAGTGTTGTGCCGATGGCAGTTCCGGGCATGGTGTTGGGTTTGGGGTACATCTTCTACTTTAATGACTTGAGCAACCCACTTAACTTTTTGTATGGCACGATGGCGTTCTTGGTGATCAACACCGTGGTTCACTACTACACGGTAGGGCACATGACGGCATTAACCGCATTAAAACAGCTGCCTGAGGAGATAGAAGCGACGGCGGCTTCGGTTAACCTACCGCAATACAAGCTGTTCTTTAAGGTAACCGTGCCGGTTTGTTTGCCTGCGATTTTAGATATTGCGACATACCTGTTTATTAATGCACTTACCACGACATCTGCGGTAGTATTCTTGTATTCTACCGATACGATACCTGCGTCAGTTTCAGTACTGAATATGGACGATGCGGGACAAACCGGTGCAGCAGCAGCCATGGCCGTCATGATCATGATATCGGCGGCAAGTGCGAAGTTGATTCATATGCTAATCAACAAGTTATTTGAGAAGCGCACCCAAGCTTGGCGCAAACGCTAGCCAACCATTTTATATTGCAGTTGGCCAAGGAATGGCTGACGACAAGAACAAAAATAAAAGGAAATGAAGTGCAGTACGTAAAAATAAAAGACGTCATCGTAGAGCAAATAGAGTCGGGGATGTTAACGCCACGACAGAAGCTGCCTGCGGAGCGCAAACTGGCTGAATCGTTTGATACAACACGAGTAACGTTGCGTGAAGCGCTGTCTTCACTTGAAGCTGAAGGGCGTATTTATCGAGAAGACCGCCGTGGTTGGTTTATCTCTCCAGCGCCGCTGCGCTACGATCCAACGCAAACGCTGAACTTCACTAATATGGCTTTGTCGCAGAATCGTAAGCCGAAAACAGAATTAGTGGCAGCGAAAGGTATGTTAGCAACCAAGGAAGCAACTAAGCTTCTTGAGCTGCAACCTTTTTCGGATGTTTATCGAGTGGACAGAGTTCGTTACCTTGAAGATAGGCCAGTTGTGTATGTGACCAACTACATTCGACCTGAACTGTTCCCTAACTTGCTTGACTACGACTTGTCTAAGTCATTGACGGACATATACCGAGAGCACTTTGGTGTGGTGTATCAAAAGATACGTTATCGTGTGAGCACAACATCATTGCTGGGCGAAACAGCGCAAGCTCTGCGCGCGACTTCGGGTTCTCCGGCTATGGTGGTTGAGCGTGTTAACTACAATCAGAACGGTGATTTGATTGACTGCGATATTGAGTATTGGCGTCATGATGCGATCAGCATTGAGTCGATAGCCCAGCTAGAGCGCTAGTCATACTTTAGAATGCTGGCATATCTGCAATTATGTAGTATTGCCCAATTGAAACGATCAAAGGTCTCTTATTCGGAGGCCTTTTTTATCACCGGTTGTCAGCCGTTGTGCTAATTCATCAATAATTTAGGAATGAAATGGAATTCTCTGCCATTGTAATCGTGATTATTTCGGCTTTGCTTCATGCGGGTTGGAATGTTCTAGGTAAATCTAATCAAGGATCGGGTTCGTCATTCTTCTTAGCCTCTGGCTTTGCCGCCGCAGCGATATTGACGCCTTACTTGCTCTGGTATGTTCACAGTGTAGGGCTATCAAATATCTCACTTCCATTCTGGCAACTGGTTTTCTTGAGTGGGATCTGTCAAATCATCTATTTGATTGGGTTAGGCGCGGCCTATAAACAAGCTGATATCGGTGTGATTTACCCAATGGCACGAGCACTTCCCGTGTTGATGGTGGGTTTAGGCACCGTGTTGATCGGCTATGAATTGTCAGCGAATCAATGGATTGGGTTCACTTTAATAACCTTAGGCTGTTTGTTTGTACCACTTAAGCAGTTTTCAGATCTTAGGTTAAAAGCGTATCTGAACCTTGGCGTGCTGTGGGCGTTAATCGCCGCTATTGGTACCACGGGTTATTCCATTATTGATAAAGAGGCGCTTCTACTATTAGAACCATTAAGCACATCTATTATCACAAACAAGCACACCGCGATTTTTTACCTAGGCATTCAGTTTTGGGCGATTGTGATTCCGTTGAGTGTTTGGTTATTCGTAACCAACCAAAGAATCGAGTTTACTAATGCTTGGACACTGCGAAAGAAAGCCACAGTGGCCGGCATCATGATGGCTTCGACTTATGGTTTGGTGTTGTTTGCGATGACCATGACTGAGAACGTCAGCTTGGTTGTTGCTCTTAGGCAAGTAAGTATCATCTTCGGCGTAGTGATGGGGATCTACTTTTTAAAGGAAAAGTGGCACGTTACACGTGGTGTAGGCGTCATGTTTATCATTGCTGGCTTAGTTATCTCACTGACTTAAAAAGAAATTAAATCCCACCTCCAACCTGTAATGTGACTTTTCAGTCGCATTTTTCTTATTGATAGCAAACGTTTTACTAATGTTAAAGATGTGATCCTTCTCATAGACAAGGCTGTAAAGTTACCGGTAACATTCACCTCAACGTTACCGGTAACATATAATTACAAACCGGACTCTGTGAAACTCATAAGGATACCCAAATGAAAGCTCTGACTAAAACGCTGATTGCTGCCTCCCTCACTGGTCTATTTGCTACTTCAGCAATGGCTGCAGACTTTAAACTTAAAATTCAATCTTCAGATCCTTCTGGTGACTTGAACTTCAAGGTTCAGCAGAAGTGGGCTGAGCGCGTAGAGACGATGTCTAACGGACGTATTGATATCGATCTTCTGCCTGTAGGCGCTGTGGTTAAGCACACAGAAACGCTAGGCGCGATCAAAATGGGCATCCTAGATGGTCACATCACAGCAACAGGTTACTTCTCTGGTAAAGATCCAGCATTTGGTCTTATCGGTAACATGGTTGGCGCATGGTCAGACACAACACAACTGCTTCAGTACATGAACTACGGTGGTGGTAATGAGCTAATGACCGAACTGTACAAGCCTTACGGTGTTCAATTTGTTGGTGCTTCTACGACGGGTGTTGAATCTTTCATTTCTAAAAAACCAATCGATGGTGTTGCGGATCTTAAAGGCCTGAAATTACGTGCGCCTGAAGGCCTAGTTCAACAAGTATTTGCAGCCGCGGGTGCGACTCCAGTAAACCTACCGGGTTCGGAAGTATTTACTGGCCTAAGCAAAGGCGTAATTGATGCCGCGGACTACACGGTATTCTCTACCAACCAAAAAGCGGGCATGAACGACATTGCAACACATCCAGTTCAACCGGGCTTCCACTCACTGCCGCTTATCGATATCTCTATTTCTCAGAAGAAATGGGACAAGATGCCAGCTGATCTACAAACGATTCTACAAACGTCAGTTCGTGACTTCTCTTACGACATGACGACTCAGCTGAAAATGGCTGACCAAGCTGCACTTAAAGAAGCTCAAGCGAACCCAGAAATTACTATCCACGACTGGTCTCAAGAAGAGCGTAAGAAGTTCCGTGAAATCGCGAAAGGCCAATGGAAGGTATTTGCAGAGCGTTCTGATAACGCAGGAAAAGTTTACACCTCAGTGACTGTGTTCCTAGAAGAAAACGGCTTACTGTAATTCAAACTTAGTTTACTGACGGGGGAGGGCACTGCTCTCCCGTATTCTCCCAGGAAATTTGGCTCATGACCGATAAAATCCCCCACGCCCCAGCTGAAAACGACGAGCAACCAAGAAATGCGCTTGATCGTTTTGTTATAAAGTTCAGTAATCTCGTTAGCTGGTTGTTTATTTTTACTGTATTGATTTCATTTTATGAAGTTGTGATGCGTTACGCATTTGATGCCCCGACCACATGGGTACATGAAACAGCTTCTTTCATCGGTGGTTCATTATTCATTATTGGTGGTATCTACGCGTTTGCTGCGAATAAGCATGTACGTGTGGTTCTTATCTACGATTCAGTGTCTAACCAAGCACGCAAATATCTTAATCTTGTTCACCACATTGTTGGTTTGGCCTTTGCTGGCATGCTCGCTTACGCGGCTTACTTCACTGCGGAAGAAGCGTGGTTTGCACCTTGGGGTGAATTCCGCCTTGAAACATCAGGTTCAGTGTTAAACGCGCCTTATCCTGCGTTGCTGAAAGGCCTGATTTTTGTCGTTTTGTGTGTTCTTGTTGTCCAGTTTGTATTGCACCTAATCCAAGAGTTGATAGGTCTAAGGAAGAATGACGATGTTTGATTTATCTTCTATTGGTATCGCATGGGGCAGTTTGCTCATGCTGGTTATGATGATTGGCTTGCTACTGACCGGTATGCAGCTAGCGTTCGTAACAGGCTTTGTCGCGATTTTCTTCACTCTATGTTGGTTTGGTCCTGATGCCCTGCCTTTGATTGCAAGCCGTACCTACAGCTTTGCTTCTGGTTATGTTTTCCTTGCTGTTCCGATGTTCGTGTTGATGGCGGCTTTATTAGACCGCTCGGGTATCGCGCGTGACCTGTTTGATGCAATGAAATCTGTTGGCCGTAAGGTTCGTGGTGGTGTTGCAGTTCAAACGCTACTAGTTGCGGTTCTATTGGCTTCGATGTCAGGCGTTATCGGTGGTGAAACGGTACTACTGGGTATTCTTGCTCTGCCACAAATGCTTCGCTTGGGTTATGACCGTAAGCTTGCTATCGGTACAACCTGTGCGGGTGGCGCACTTGGTACCATGCTTCCGCCAAGTATCGTACTGATCATCTACGGTATGACAGCCAGCGTATCGATTGGCGACCTGTTCAAAGCTTCTTTCCTACCTGCGTTTATTCTTGCTGGCTGTTACATCGGTTACGTGCTGATTCGCTGTAAGCTAAACCCTTCTCTTGCGCCTATTCCAAGTGATGATGAGACAGAAGAAGATATCGCCAATCAGCCAAGCTACTTCAAAGCTCTGTTCTTCCCATTGCTTTCTGTTGCAACGGTTTTGGGCAGTATTTACACAGGTATCGCTTCAGTAACAGAAGCTTCTGCCTTGGGCGTGGTTGGTATCATGATCAGTGCGCTAATTCGTGGTGAACTGAACTTCAACATGTTGAAAGAGAGTGCCATCGCAACCATGCGTACCTGCGGCATGATCATGTGGATTGGTATCGGTGCAAGTGCATTGGTTGGTATCTACAACCTGATGGGCGGTATTGATTTTGTTGAAGAAACTATCCTTGCGCTCAGTGGCGGTAACGCGACAGTAACGCTATTAATCATGATGGCTATCTTGTTGGTTCTAGGCATGTTCCTTGACTGGGTAGGTGTGGCGCTTCTGACTATGCCAATCTTCGTTCCAATCATCACTGGCCTTGGTTTTGATCCAGTATGGTTCGGCGTTGTGTTTTGCCTAAACATGCAGGTGTCGTTCTTGTCACCGCCGTTTGGTCCTGCGGCATTCTACTTGAAATCAGTAGCACCAAAAGACATCAGCTTAGGTGAGATTTTCTCTTCACTACTGCCGTTCATTGCACTTCAAGTATTGGTTCTGGCACTGGTTATTATCTTCCCTCAGCTCGCGCTTTGGTGGCAATAACAGCGAAGGTTCCTGAGTGAGTTTACGTTCAGGAACCTATCAATAGCAACACAAGTTTAACTATTAGATTCGATTGTCAGCCCCTGTTTTGGTTGGGGCTTAGGGAAGGCTTGCCTTATGAAAAGCAAAAAAATACTCGTGATGGGCGTATCTGGATGCGGAAAAAGCCTGATTGGTAGCCGTGTCGCGCAGGCTTTAGAACTTCAATTTTTTGATGGGGATGACTTCCATCCGCAAAGCAACGTTGAAAAAATGCGTCAAGGTATCCCGCTGACTGACGAAGATCGTCAAGGATGGCTAGAAACACTGAATAAGCAATATATCGAACAACCAAGTGCTGTGATTGCATGCTCTGCATTGAAACCTCAATACCGCGAGATTCTGCGAGAGAACAATGAAGACTTAGTAATTATATACCTTCAGGGCAGTTTCGATACGATTTGGAGTCGCCATAAAGCTCGCGAAAACCATTACTTTAATGGTCAAGAAATGTTGAAAAGCCAATTCGCAACCTTGGTTGAACCTGAGCTAGATGAAGCGTTATTTGTCGATATATCGCAAGATGTTGGGCAAGTCGTAGAAAGTGCACTCAAACAAATTAAGCAGATAGGTTAAACCATGACTCAGATAAAAAATGACATCGCGATGATTGGTTTAGGAGTGATGGGCAAAAGCCTTGCGCTCAACCTATTGGATAACGGCTTTAACGTTGCTGGCTTTGACTTGAATACAGACAATATTGATCGCGCCAGTTCAGAAGCAAAGCTGCTTAATGAATCGTTTACTGGTAAAGGTCAGTTCACACAAGGGACTAGCCTTGAGCATGTGCTGCAAGGGCTCGCGAAGCCGCGTGTAATCGCTTTGTCGGTTCCTGCTGGAAAACCTGTCGATATCGTCGTGAATAGCTTGCTTGATGCTGGCTTAGAAAAGGATGACATTGTTATCGATACAGGTAACAGCCTTTGGACAGATACCGAGGCGCGTGAAGTGAACTACAAAGGCAAGCTTCGCTTCTTTAGCACCGCCGTTTCTGGTGGTGAAGAAGGCGCGCGTGTTGGCCCAGCGCTCATGGCGAGTGGTGACCAATCAGCTTGGCAATATGTGAAACCGATGTGGGAAGCGATTGCTGCAAAAGTGGATGCGAATGGACTACCGGTTGCTAAGTTTGAAGCGGGTGAAGCGTGCGCGGCGTATGTTGGTCCTTCTGGTACAGGGCACTATGTGAAAATGGTACACAATGGTATTGAATATGCCGACATGCAGCTTATTTGCGAAGTGTACCATTTCATGCGTGATATGCTTGAAATGCCAGCTCAAGAGATTGGACAAGTCTTTGATCAATGGAACAACGGTGTACTTAATAGTTACCTGATGGAAATCAGTGCCGATATTCTTCAACAAGAAGATGTTGTAACGGGTAAGCCGTTCGTTGAGGTAGTGCTTGATAAAGCAGGGCAGAAAGGTACGGGGTTGTGGACGGCAGTTAACAGCCTTCAAGAGGGGTGTCCAACCCCAACCATTGCTCAAGCGGTTTATGCACGTGCGATGAGCGGTCAAAAATCACAACGTCTTCAAGGTAGTCAGCTTCTAAAGGGCAATATTGCTGATGCCAGCCAGTTGGATAAAACAGAGGTTATTTCTGAGCTTCACGATGCCCTATATTGCGCCAAACTGTCTGTTTATGCCCAAGGTTTTGATTTATTGAAGACAGCGTCAGACAAAGAGGGTTGGAATCTCGATTTCACTCAAATTGCTAAGATTTGGCGAGCGGGTTGTATTATTCGTGCCGCTTTCTTGCAAAGTATCACATCGGCTTACCAACAAAATAGTGAGCTAGCGAATCTATTGTTTGATGAGGCTTTCATCAAACAAGTGGAAGAGCGCGAGTTGGCTTGGCGCATCGCAGTAGCGAACTCAGCTCTGTATGGTGTGCCGATGCCGGGAATCAGCTCTGCTCTGAGTTACTTCGACTCATTACGTTGTGAGGTGTTGCCTGCAAATCTGCTGCAAGCGCAACGTGACTATTTTGGTTCTCATACTTATTCGCGCGTGGATAGAGAGGAAGCTGAAAAGTTTCACGTGACTTGGAGTCAGTCCCCAAGAACTGAAGTAAAAGTGAATGCTTAAACAATCAATAACGCCCTCAACAAGATTTTGTCTCAAAAGGTCATTCCTTTTCCGAACTTGTTTACTGGCGCACATTACTTCCCCTCAATTTATGAATACTAACCCGTAGAGTCTTTGAAAGCGGCAAGTGCTGTAGTTCAAGAGAATATCAAAATAATATATAGTAAATTTGCAAATTGTAGTGAGGTTGTAATGAATGTAATGCTATTTAGTAACGGTAAGTTACCAGGTGACACATCACTTTTGGAGTATGGTAAAGAGTGGATTCGTCCAATGATGGAAAAGGCTCAGCCTAAAAAAATGTTGTTTATTCCATTCGCAATGATTCGAGGGCAATACTCGGATCGCACGCAGCAATTGCAGCAAGTGTTCGATGAATATGATTGCGAAGTGGTGAGCATTCATGAAGCCGAAGACCCTGTGCAAGCCTTGAAAGAGGTTGATGGTATCATCATTAGTGGCGGTAATACGTGGGTACTTAACCGTATGCTTCACGATCTAGGTTTGGTAACACCGATGCGTGATGCTGTGATCAACAAAGGTAAGCTGTTTATTGGTTGGAGTGCGGGAACAAATGTTGCAACACCAACGATTCGTACCACTAATGACATGCCAATTGTCAGCGCTGCTATCTTGCCTGCGCTTAATTTTGTGCCATTTCAGATTAACCCTCACTATATAGAAGCATCCATTTCTGGGCATATGGGCGAAACACGTGATGAACGTATTGAAGAGTTCTTGTGCATGAACCCAAGTGAAGTCGTTGTTGGTATCCCTGAAGGGACGATGCTGCAAGTGTGTGAAGGGAAATTAACGTACCACACCGCGACAGGCAAGCCAATGAAGCTCTTTAAGCATGGTCGACTTGCAGAAACGTTCACGGCAGACAGCGATCTTGCATTCTTGATGGACATCGGTTGCTAGATAACGAATAGAGACAAGTTACAACCTCTTAATAGGGGCAAGTTATGTGCACAATTGTAATGGGTTAAGCGAAACCTCAGTCTTGATCATCCAAGGTTGGGGTTTTTAATGCGTAATATACACATCAAGTGTAAGTTGAGAACTTATTGAACATCGTCTTCGAAAAGAAATATTGTTAGTTTTATTAGTGGTAAAGCGACGTGTGTGTTTATGATCTGATATCAAGTTTTAGGTGTTTAGTTCTTCTAAAGTCGTCGAAATTCGTTACTATGTTACCAGTAACATTAATCGTAACCATGATGCTGTCAGTATGCTAAGTAAGAAAAAACGTCCCACATTACAAGATGTTGCCAACCTAGTTGGTGTCACCAAAATGACCGTCAGTCGCTGTTTACGTGATTCTTCACAGGTATCAGAAGCACTGCGAGATAAGATCAGCGCTGCAGTAGACGAGCTAGGTTATATTCCTAACCGTGCGCCAGACATCCTTTCCAACGCTAAAAGCAATGCGATTGGTGTTTTAGTCCCCTCGTTAACTAACCAAGTTTTTGCTGAGGTTATCCGCGGTATTGAGCAAGTCACCGCACCTGCGGGTTACCAAACTATGATAGCCCACTATGGCTATAGCGCAGAACTGGAAGAGCAGAGCATCGCTTCGCTGCTTTCTTACAACGTTGATGCGATTATCCTCTCAGAAAACGTGCACACAGATAGAGCGCGTAAGATGCTGCAGACTGTTTCTATCCCTGTGATTGAAATTATGGATTCGGTGTCGCCAAGAATTGAACAAGCGGTTGGCTTTGATAACTTCGAAGCGGCTAGAGCGATGACCAAAACCATGCTCGACCGAGGGCGCACTAATATCGCTTACTTAGCGGCACGTATGGATGAACGTACTCGCTTAAAAATGGCGGGCTACGAGCATGCGATGCAAGAAGCCGATAAAACGCCGGTAACCCTGCAAACGGAGGACGCTTCCTCGTTTACCCTTGGTGCAAAACTGATTGGTGAGTTACTTGAGAAGCACCCTGAAGTGAATGGTATCTTTTGTACTAATGATGATTTAGCGATTGGTGCTTTTTATGAATGTGTACGGCGTGGTATTCAAGTACCCGAGCAGATGGCGATTGCAGGTTTCCACGGACACGATATCACAGTGGCGATGACACCGCGTTTGGCGACTGTCGTAACACCTAGGGAGCAAATTGGTAAAGTCGCTGCACAGCAAGTTGTAGCGCGTTTACAAGGCAATAAAGAATGGGTTGCGAAGCTGGATCTCGGTTATGAGATTGAAGTAGGTGAGAGTATTTAATCTTACACTTTGGCTTTGATCTTCATCGGATTCAAACTAAAACGCCCTTAACGAGATGAACTTCGCTAAGAGCGTTTTCTATTTATCTAGCAAAAAGATGTATGTAGTAACAGGCTTAACCCGCTAAAGCCTGAGCATCTTGTTGCTTCAACACTTTGTGGCCATCTTCAGTGACGCCACGCTTCCAATAACTGCTGATGTAGATGTTCTCTTTAGCGACTTCTTTTTCGTTGCGGAAGTATTGTCTTAGTGCGCGCATGCTTTCAAATTCACACGCTGTCCAGATCGAAACCTGACCGTCTAACCATTCTGAGTTGCGAACCGTTTGTGAAAGGGATTCTGAGGTTTCATCTTCAATTAACCAAGTGACTTTGATGCCTTGAGGCGCTTCAAGCGTTTGCTTGTCTGCTGCTGAATTGATCTGAATGACAGCGTGCCCCGTCGCCGTTTCTGGAAGTGTTTTTACTTTTGCAGAGAGCGCAGGTAGCGACGTCATATCTGCCACCAAGAAGAACCAATCCGATTCTAGATTCAGCCCTTGAATTAATCCAGGGCCTGCCACTGAAACCGTGTCACCTACTTCTGCGTTCATTGCCCATCTTGCAGCAAAGCCACATTGCAGATCTGTGGTGATGTGACGAACGAAGTCAACCTCAATCCACTTTTCTACTGGGTTGTATTGACGAATGGTGTAAGTGCGCATGGCTGGGCGCTCACCTTCGTTCAGCTGGCTTAAATCAGTGGTGCCGAGTGGCGAGAACAAAAGCTTGATGTAGCCGCCAGCACATTCGGTTGGGTACTTACTTAATCCTTCACCGCTAAGCGTTATACGCTGCATATTCGGTGTAATTGTTGAGGTTTGAGTAACGGTTAATGTGATAGGGCTAGGCTTGCTCATATAAGGCTCTCTTGGATTCTGATTTTTACATCATAATCCTGAACAAGAAAACACTCAATACTAATGGTTATCATTTACTTTTATTTACACAAGCACAACGTAACTTGAATCATCCATCGAGTTATCTACCAATCCTGACATCTATATACCTATTTATCCTGATATCAATATCGACAAAAAAGCCCTTTAGAAAACTAAAGGGCTTGATGAACGAGCTTGTTGAGTAAGAATGCTGTTAGCTGTTAGCTGTTAGCTTGTTCTAGTTCAATCGTTTGATCAGCGGCTTTCGCTGCGTCTAGCATCTTACGAATAATGAACGATGCTGCCATTGCGATACCCACCATTACAACCGCTAGAATAGTTAGTAATTGGAAGTAATCACCGTAAACCGTTTGAACGATTTCTTGTGTGATTGCTTGGCCTTTCTCAAGTGCAATTGACGTAGAGAATACCGCACCAACAATGCCGGATAGTGCGATTGCAACAGAGAATAAGCTTACTGAGAAGTTCTCGATGTGCTTAGGTGCAACAGACAAAATGAACGCTACAACCATAGAACCAACAATAACTTCACCAAATGCTAGGAAGAAGTGGATTGCTAGGAACACTTCCGGGCGAATCAGAATATCTTCACCAACGGTTGTTACTGCCATCGTTAAGATACCAAAAGCGATCGCCGTCAGGATGAAAGATAAACCTACTTTGGTAGCGGTTGAGAAGTGAATGTTTTTCTTTTCTAGTTTAGAGAAGATGCCCGTAATGATAGGGCCTGCAACCATACACCAAAGTGGGTTCATTGCCATTGAAGCTTCAGGGGCTACAGGGATGAAGCCAAATAGATCGCCACGCATTGTGTTGATCGCAACCATTGTCATCGAAGTCATCATCTGTCCGTAGTACACGAAGAAACATGTCGTCAGGAATGTGATGATTAAGATCGTGCCCATTTTCAGCATGTCTGATTTCTTCGATTTCATCATCAAAGAGACAAAGTAGATGATCGCTGCACCACCAATTGCGTATACGATGTTCTGGCCGATATCCATGTTAGAAAACATGAAGAATACCAAACCAATCATTGCTGCAGAAAGGCCAAGGAACGCAGCCCAGTGTTTAGTGCTTACTGGTTTTTGGTCGATTTCAGCACTTGCTTCAACAAGGCCTTTGCGAACAAAGAGCATCATCAGAAGTGCAGCACCTGCTAGAGCAGCTGAAAGAAGGAAGCCACCGTGGAAACCAACAACAAGCACTAGCATCGGGAACAAGTACTGGCCTAATAGCGCACCAATATTGTTGACTGAGTAGTTGATAGGGTAGCAGTTTTCGAAATCTTCCTGAGTTTTGAACGTGCGTTTGTAAAGACTTGGGTAAGAAGGGGACATCAAACCACGCGCATAACTCGCTAAAGCAATACCACATAATGCCATTGGAACATTGGTCGCCGCGGCACCGAGTACCAGTAGAGCATAACCACTTGCGAATCCTAGAAAGGCAATGGTCAACGATCGGTATGCGCCTAAAAATTTGTCGGCGATGAAGCCACCTGCAATAGCAAATAGCGGTCCGATTGCAGAGAAAGCACCAACAACCATCATTGTGTCGGCTTCATTGTAGTTAAGATCTTCAAGGAAGAAACGAGTCAAGATCACCATAACGCCATAGAACGAAAGTCCAAACATCATTTGGCAGAACATCATTGATTTGTTTAATCTATTCCACATTATTTTATTCTCACATTAGTATTAAGATGTAGTGTAATAACCTAATTATAATACCATCACTAGCAAGACATAAACTGAAACATGTATCCCAAACAGAACTTTACTCGATATACCTTTTCTTATGAGTGCATTGATATTTCTAATGAGTGAAATTTGCAATGTTAGATTTTGCTAATGAGTGTGTGGTTGTTCGAAATCTAACCATCTTCATTTGTGGCTAAGTAATGAACTAATAAAGAGAAAATTAACGTTGATCATTTTGTAAAGTTTACAAGTGAGAGTCACTTTCAATTGGCTGCTGGGCTTTAGCCAATAAAAAAGCCAGCTTGGTGGCTGGCTTTGTTGAGATATTGAAAACTAAGTTTACAATAACGTGTTCTGAGAGCGGCGGCTTCTAGTCGCGCGTTTCAATGATTTATTGTACTTCAACTATGCAATGTACCTGAACTATTCACCGCATCTCAGCTGGTCACAGCATCTAGCTATTCACAGGGTGGCGCCATGTGGATCACTGCTAAACCACCTAAGGACGTTTCACGGTACTTTTTGTTCATGTCTTTACCTGTTTGGTACATGGTTGCGATAACCTTGTCTAACGAGATAAGACACTTGCTAGTGCGTTTCAGCGCCATGCGTGATGCGTTGATGGCTTTCATTGCACCCATTGCATTACGTTCGATACATGGGACCTGAACAAGCCCACCGATCGGGTCGCACGTCATGCCCAGTGAGTGTTCCATTGCGATTTCAGCAGCGATACAGATTTGCTCGTTGCTGCCACCGCGCAAGGCGGTTAAGCCAGCTGCAGCCATTGATGAAGATACACCGACCTCACCTTGACAACCCACTTCTGCACCAGAAATTGAAGCATTGGTTTTGTATAGGATACCGATAGCACCAGAGACGGCTAAGAAGTCTTTCAACTGCTTGGTGTCTAGCTCTTTGATGAAGCGGTGGTAGTACATTAGTACCGCAGGGATAACGCCAGCCGCACCGTTAGTTGGTGATGTTACGACTTGTCCACCCGCAGCGTTTTCTTCACTCACAGCAAAGGCAAATAGGTTAATCCAATCCATGATCTCCATTGGATCGTTTTCAATCGAAGCATTGGCCTCAAGCTTTTTCAAAAGAGCAGGGGCTCGACGCGTCACTTCTAAACCGCCATCAAGAATGCCTTCGGTGTCAAAGCCACGTTGCATACACAGAGACATCACCTTCCAAATTTGGTCGGCTTTTTGGTCAATCACATCCATACCTTGGAATGAAACTTCATTGCGCAGAATTAAGCCACCAAGGCTAAGCCCTTGCTGTTCTGAGAGTTCAAGCAATTGGTCGGCAGAAGTAAAAGGGAATTCAACTTTTGTTTCTGCTTCTTGCTTGCCGTTTTGTAGCTCATCAGCGGTTGCGATAAAGCCACCACCAATCGAGTAATACGTTTCCATATTGAGAAGGTTACCGTTTGCGTCAAAGGCAGAGATGGTCATGCCATTTTCATGAAGCGGAAGGTTAGTTTTATGGAAGAGTAAGTCGCTTTCTACATCGAAGTGAATTTCATGGTTACCGCTAACCAGTAGAGATTTATCTTCGATCGCTTTACGCATTGCTTGGTTAGCGCTGGTAATCTTTATGGTATCAGGGCGGTTACCGAGTAAACCTAACAAAGTTGCTCTGTCGGTGTGGTGACCAATACCCGTCAATGATAACGAGCCGTACAAGTCGATTTGAATACGCTTCACTTGCTTAAGCTGAGCATCAATCTTTTGGGTAAAATTAAACCCAGCAATCATTGGTCCATTTGTATGGGAGCTGGAAGGCCCAACCCCGATTTTGTAAATGTCAAAAATAGACAGCATAGTAACTTCCTGTGAAGACGGTTCGATGAACGAACTCTGTGTAAAATTTTTATTTTGTGCGTTTCACTTTTTAGTGAAAACAGACCTTGGTTGAAACAGATTTTTGATTGAGCTTATTCTTTGTTTGAAACGTTTCTTTTATTGAAATTTGTGTTAACAAACGTAGAGCAATGAAATGCATGAGCGTGTTATTTTTGCTTAAAAGCGGCACGTCTATTCTTGCATTTCCTATGTGTCGCTATGAATAGTGAGCATTATTGCGAGCAACATATAAGAATTTCAAAATACTTTTGTTAACAACTATTGTATACATAATTCACTTCATCTAATCACTAAAACGAGACTTGAACATAAAATGAGCATTAATCACCTCCTTATTGTGCTGGGTAAGCGACTTAATGAGAATAAATTGACTGATGAAGGAATCAGTCGAGTTGATGCTTTGGTTGGGTATCTGGCGGAGTCTTTGGTAGAAGAGTCCGATCAGCAAACTGCCGTTGCATTTTGTGGTGGGATAACGCAAGGGCAAACCCTCTCTGAAGCCGATGTGATGCACCAGTATTTTAGAAAGCTTGAAAACCAGCGTGCACATCCGTTTCCGTTAGGAGCGGTTTTACTCGAGCAACATTCGACCAACACTGTTGAGAACATTCAGAACTTGGCCTCAGAGATGATTGCAAGCAGGCTATTTACTCGCGGACAGAGTGTGCAGGTGACATTCGTTTCTAATGATTACCACTTACAACGTATATTCGAGATTCAATCGCTAATGGACGAGCAAGGTTTACTTAAGATTTTAGTCGAGAAGTGCTCTGCACTTGGCGTGGAACTGCAAATAGATCATCAGCTAGATGCTCATGTCGCGGTGCCATACCCTCATCAAAGTGCTCAAGGGCAATTGTTTCTGTTGATGGATGTGCTGACAACCTATCGAGTTTATCTTGAAGGTGTTTCTGCAGGCTCATTTAAGAGGGATTTGGATTCAGTAAGACGAGAGCCCGAAAGGTTGTCTTTGGAAGCCTTGATGGCCGTAAAGGAATTAGTCGGGGACTCTTCTCATTTTGATATCGTCGACAGCTTACTTCCAGTATTGGAGGGTTGTATCCAAAAGACCCCAGTTGGTACCGAGATAAAAAAAGTCAGGGAGTACCTAGCGTTGCTCGATACTAACCTGACTTTATTGAATCGTTATTTAGACCCGGAATCGGATCACACACATCGCTGGTGGCGATAGATGTTATTTCTTTCTCGTGATGCCAATAACGGTCTTTAAACTTGCAAATGCAATCAGGCAGTAAGCTAAAAGTTCAGTACCTTCTTCTGCGATGGTCTTAACGTTATTTATATAATGTTCTCCCATTACGCCATGCCAAAAACTGCCCATGCCAAATAAGCGAGAAAAAACAAGCAGAAGCATAACACCAGTAACCAGCATGTTCATGTGTGGGGATGCAAGAATAAGAGCCAGTTGGTCTATAGTTTGTTTACCATTTCTTAATGCATAAAAAATTGCACTTCCGGCTACAAGAACCGCGGGATAAACCCAAGCACCATGAACGATCATGTCAAACCAATAATCTAACTCTCGGATGAACATTACGGCAAAGAATGCGCTGATTAACATAGCGGCATGTTTTACCTCAGGACGCTTTTTTGCTAAGTAAGCAAATGCGCCAGAGGAGACGATTAAAAGAAATTGCTGTAGCATTTCAGTGACTGAATTTTCACCGATCTTTCCATTCAAGAAAACGAAATCAATGCGGATTGCTAGGTTGACTATTATACCAATCGCCAATACTACCAGCGCTGTTTGACAGCGTTTATAGATTACCTCAGAAGTCGACTGAGATAGATTGAACTCTGGTATCTCAAATGACATATGACTTTGTTCTTTCGATTTTGTTTGTATTTTCATAATCAACACTATTTGTAAATATTTGTAACAGACAGGTATTCTATCGGTCTAGGTTAGGCTAATGTCAGAAATGTGTCAGAAATAAAACGGTGTTCAATTGGTGTTCGCATACCGTAAACCGCTACCTGAAGGCAGGCAGTTTACGTAACGGAATAGAATTGATAGGGGTGGGTTTTATAGTTTTGAGGTTGGAAACTTATAATCGAAGGATTACTTTTCAGTTTCTTGATCATGGTTATTGCGGTAGTACTCCCACTGTTCAATGCGCTCACCGTCTTCGAATACACAGTAAGTTGTGCGTTGATCGTTTTCAGTGACAGTTTCTAACTCACCATCTTGTTGAACACAATAAACTGCAGCAGGGTTAGCGACTGATACACGTTGGCCTTCGCTATATTCTGCATAGTCGTTCGCACAACCGCCTAATACAACGGCAAATACAGCCATCAAACCAATTTTCTTCATGTTTATCTCCTACGTGATAAGTCTAAAAGTGAATGCGTTAAGTTTTACAGAACCAAATGAGAAGCTCTATGAAACTAGTATATTTTAGATTTCAGAAAAGGTTGTCCTAATTTGGTCAAGATATTGAAATAGGTTGATATTTCTCAATGTTTGGTTGTTTTTTGAGTGTTGGATCAAGCTAAGTTAATCCATGTTGCAGCGGAAATGTCCCTGTTCGATAAGTTCTTGTTTGGTGGTGTTAGGGATTCGATAGCGACTCGATAATCATTCGGTAAGGATGACTGAATAGTGAAAAAAGCAAGCAAGTAACGGTAGTTGTTGGCGATTGTAAACCTCTAATCTATTGATGATTATGATATGATGCCGCCAAATTCAGTAGAGCAGTCAGAACCATGAGACACCTAAAAACCACTATCCACCCTGATATCGACCATCTAGACAATAAAACGGTATACAAGCGCAACGCTGCCCGCGCTATTGTATTAGATGGTGAAGATATTCTGATGCTCTATACAGAGCGTTATCACGATTACACCATTCCTGGCGGTGGTTTAGATGAAGGGGAAGATGTTATTGCAGGTATGGTCCGTGAACTCGAAGAAGAGACCGGCGCGAAGAATATCCATAGCATCAAGCCGTTCGGTATTTTTGAAGAGTTCCGTCCTTGGCACAAAGACGATGCGGATATAATGCACATGATTTCTTACTGTTACTCATGCAAGATTGATCGTGAACTTGGTGAAACGGCTTACGAAGACTATGAAGTGAAAAACGGGATGAAGCCTGTGTGGATGAATATCAATGAAGCGATTGCTCATAACGAAAAGACCATGGCTGAGAGTCCTAAAAAGGGCATGAGCATTGAGCGTGAAACTTTTTTACTCCATCTGATTGCCAAAGAGATGCTGTAGACGCAGCGACTTTCGATGTTTTAAGCGTCTCTATCTCAAACTTCTCCCTCTCTAAGTTCGCTGATGTTTAATCGCCTAAAAGCTATGTGCTTTTAGGCGTTTTTATTGGCCCCTCAAAACCACCGCCTAGGGCGGTGGTGATTGTTCCTTGAGGCTATAGCCTGAAGAAGTGCCCATGTTAGAAGTAACCTCTTATTCACCAAAAGTAAGGGAAACAACCACATGGGCGATTATAGAAGTTCATCACATGTCTATTGGCGTTGCAAATACCATATAGTTTGGACTCCAAAGTACAGATGTAAGATTTTGAAAGATAGGGTTGGAAAGGAGCTTTATCGTTCAATCTATATCTTGTGCAACATGAAAGACTGCGAGGTTTTAGAATTAAATGTTCAACTAGATCATGTTCACCTTGTTGTCATTATTCCTCCCAAGTTGTCGATCTCGAGTTTGTTAGGAGTTTTAAAGGGCCGAACAGCAATTAGACTTTTCAATAAATTCCCACATATACGTAAGAAACTAAGGGGAAATCACTTTTGGGCTAGAGGGTACTTTGTAGATACGGTCGGTGTGAATGAAGAAATCATTCGACGATATGTCCGACACCAAGATAAACAGGACATTGAGTATGAACAACAACTGCAGTTATTGAAGAACGGCTAGCGTGGACGCCCCCTTCTTGGGGGTTATAAAGCAAAACCGCCTTCTAAGAAGGCGGATATTTTTTTAAAATCCGAAGTAATCGAGAAAATGAACTCTACTATCCAAGGTATCAACCCCGGAGCTGGTATCACACGTTTCTCTCTCCAGATGATGAAAGACTATGGCTTGAGCGATGTCGGCTACGAATTCTTCTCTGGAAGTGAAGTGGATTGTTTTGATGCATTTGAAAGTGCGGTCGCAAACAAAGAGTGGGTCATCGTGCCCCTATGGAAACCACAGTTTCTGCATTATCGCTACGATATTCGCGAACTCAAAGAGCTTAAAGGCTTGCTCGGAATTGTTGATAGAGCGGTACTGCTTTTAAGAGATGACAAGAAGCTCTTGTTCAGTGAAGAACAGATTCAGAAGTTGGATTCACTGCGTTTCTCGAACGATATTATTGCCGAACTGGATTACAAAGTTTGCCGTGAAGGTAAATCACAAGATCAAGTGACACATGATTGGTTGATTGAGCACGGCCTGATTTAACCTCTAAGCCGTTGGCAATGCAGTTAGATGTCTGCATTACCTAGATAGCGGCAATACCATTGTCAAAAATAATTTGATAATTATTCAAATATTAGGCGGTTTATCTCGGGTGGGAATTAACTAAGATTAACTCGTCTAATTCAAGGAGAAAGCACAATGTCAGTACCATCAAAAATAAAAGTTATCGGATTTACTCAGTCACTTGCGATTACCGAGCAAGAGAGTTTGTTTGAGTTTGAAACGAGTCTGCCAGAACTAAAAAATAATGATTTGCTGGTAAAAGTGAATGCGACTTCTATCAACCCTGCTGACGCCAAAATTCGTATTCGTAATGCTAAGGATAAAACACTCGAACAACCTAAAGTGCTGGGCTATGACGCAGTCGGTGAAGTTGTTGGCAGAGGTGCTGACGTTGAAGGCTTCGAAGTCGGTGACCGTGTGTACTATGCGGGTGACGTAACACGTATGGGTGCTAACGCAGAATTCCAAGCTGTGGACTACCGTATTGCGGCTAAAGCACCTAAGAGCCTTTCTGATGAAGCTGCTGCTGTTATGCCACTAGCAACACTTACCGCTTGGGAAGCGTTGTTTGACCGCCTGCGTGTTCGTCCTGAAGAGAAAAAGTCTATCCTGATCATTGGTGGAGCAGGCGGTGTAGGTTCAATTACGATTCAATTGGCGAAGCAAATGACCAATCTGAAAGTTATCGCTACAGCTTCAAGACCTGAAACTGAACACTGGGTTAGGGATATGGGTGCAGACCATGTGGTGAATCACCGTAACTTGGTTGAGTCTGTACGAGAGCAAGGTATTCAACATGTAGACTACATCTTCAATGTTGCTGATACAAAAGGGCATTGGGATTCGATGGTTGAGCTAATAGCCCCTCAAGGCATGATCAGTTCGATTGTTGAGTTTGATGGCGGAGTTGACTTGTCTGCGTTACAAGGTAAATCAGCAGGCTTTATTTGGGAGCTGATGTTTACACGTTCACTGTTCAACACCGACGATATCCAGAAGCAACAAGACATCTTATTCCAAGCCGCGAATCTGATTGATGCGGGTCGTATTAAATCGACGCTGACCACCACATTGAATGGCTTTAGTGTTGAGACACTGAAAGATGCACATCAACGTATTGAAAGCAGTGCCTCGATCGGTAAAACAGCCATCAAATACTAATAGCTGATGTGTTTCCGCCGTTGTTTTGAATCGTTGACGGTTTAAATAGAAGAAGCCCCTGATATCTGATTGCTAGTCAAAAAGTATCAGGGGCTTTTATTTTGCTTGCGGTTTAGTCAGCTTTTGGTGACTTGATAGGTTTCGATGTTTTGAAGTGAAGCTGTATTAGGTCTAGCTCAAAAGGAACGGGCTGCTTGTCTGCGATCAAAAAGCCGATCTGTTTGATGTCTTGTGCTTTAAGTTCTGGCGAATCGCTCAGTATCCGGCCTCTGAACACCGCTTGAAAATCATTGAAGTGGAAGGTCTTGTTAAGCTGCTGTCCCTTAATGGTATCGAAATCGTGTTTGTATTGAACTCGATTACCGTTCTTCGATGTTGTGAACCTCAGTTGGTAGGTTCGACCATCACCAATGAATAATAGCTCTGCACTATCTATTTCATGGGCAGGTGATTCAATGGAGCGCTTTATAGAACTGAAACCGCCATTATTTTCTAACGATAGCTCGCCCCTGAATCGACTTATCCCATCATCATAAATGAACCCGCCGGTTGAGATGCCGCCCATGACATTGTCATTGGTCGCTGTCCATTTTTGTTGTTGATCAGGTTGTGTAAAATCGATCATATTTATCTCTGCGGCAACTGACTTGGAATATAAAAAAATTAGGCTGAGTAGCAGCCACAAGGGTGTTGTTAGCCTAAATCGCACTTGCGTCTGAAAAGCGGTTCCGTTCATGATTCTCTCCACTGTTTTTCCATAGCGCTACATTGTTTACTCGTTAGCTATGGATGTTTTACGGAGAAGGTTCAGTTTCAAGCATAGCTAAACAACGCTTGATGAAGTCTTCATAGTTCGGTGCCTTGTCGTATTCTATCTTCAACGAACCATGGAACATCAGTGTCACCGTAACGTCTCTGTAGCTTAACCAACAGGTGTAACCATCGTAATCGTGCCACGCAATCATCTCGCCCAATTGATATTTACTATTCAGTTGTTCTCCAGAGGTACGAATGCACTCAAATACTCTAAGAAATTCCATAATGGTGATTCTGCTGTCCATGTGCTGCTCCCGCTGAGTAGTCGATTAAACAATGTTAAGTGCTTGTATTTTAATTAAATACGATCTCGCTTTCTGTTCCGATCACATGGGAGAGCAAACGTGATCTTTTTACAGAAAGCTTCTTACTTACAAATCTTTTCTTGAGAAAATAGGATTCAATACCAGTTCAGAGAGTCTTATTCTTCTGTTCTGAAGATGAAGTTTGAATCGAGTTACTTATTTTCCATTCTCATGTATTATGCCTGACCATAATTGTATGACAAATGTGTAATTCTGTTTCCGTATGAGTAAAGTCACCAACCACGCCATCTTGCTTTTGGTATTTGCAAACCTATTGGCGTCTTTTTCCGATGTCTCACTAAAAATACTGAATGGTGAAGTTCCCACATTTCAGTATGTGTTTATTCGGCAGCTATTGAGCGTGATCTTACTGCTTCCTTTTTGGCTAAAGCTCCCTAAAGAGACTCGCATGCAAGGCGGTTGCCGCATCAATTTTTTACGGGCTCAATTTATATTAGTGGGTAGTGGTTGTGCGATGATTGCCATTACACACCTTACCTTGGCGACAGCGAACGCGATGTTCTATGTTGGGCCAATCCTGATGCTTCCTCTGTCTATTGTATTGTTGAAAGAAAGGCCGACATCATCAAAAGTGATCGCGACACTGATAGGCTTCGTGGGTGTATTAATTGTGTTGCGTCCGGAGCAATTTCACTGGGCGGCGATTGCAGGGTTAGGCAGTGCGCTTGCAATGGGTGTCGGTAATATTCTGATCAAGCGTCTGAACGCCGAACAACACATTATCTCGACCTTGTTTTGGACTAGTGTTATGACTCTGCCACTTGCACTGGCGTTTGCATTGCCGGCATGGGGCGCGATTGAATGGCGTCATGTGGGATGGATCATGGCAATCAACCTGTTCGTTCTTGGTTACCATGCGCTTGTCGTAGTCGCTTATAAAAAAGCACCGGCAAACCAAATTGCACTCGCAGAATATTCGGGGTTAGTGTTTGTAACCTTGTTTGGCGTGATGTGGTTTGACGAAATCCCCGACACGCTGACATTGGTTGGTATCAGCCTCATCGTTATTCCTATGATGCCGATTAAATGGAAGACGTTCTTTAGTCTAGGGAACAGAGCGCCTCTCGATGTAGAGGTGAATCAGCCCAAGTCATAATATCTGCTGCTTAACCGCCACGTATTGCAAAGACGAAACGTGTTTGATGAAAGAAAAGCGAACCCAAGTGGTTCGCTTTTTTGCTTTTGAATCATCACAGACTTAACAAACGAGCTTAACAAGCCGCATGATCAGGAAGTCAGTTTGGGGTAGTCGTCTAAACTTAACGCCTATCGCTTAAAACTTGTGTGATTAAAGTTCTCATGCTTGAAGTTTGTATAGCATCAAAAGCAGAACATTAGGGCTCTAAAACGTTCTCGAAATAAAAGCAAATTAGTGCTTTACCTAAACTTAACTTGAGGTATTAGGATATGAAACGTTGCTTACGAGAATACTTTAAGGAGAGAAGAATGATTCAACTTGAACATGTGAATTTAGTCGTCAAAGACATCCCTGAAATGCTGACTTTTTACAAAGCTGCGTTCCCTCATTGGTATGTCCGTGATGAAGGCAAAGGGGAGTGGTCAGGTAAGCCGCGTAACTGGCTGCATTTTGGTGACGAGTACCAATATATAGCGTTGAGTGATCACGGCGAAGGCGAAAATAGAGACTTGGCTGGGCATTCTGTTGGTCTCGCGCACTTCGCTTATGTGACTAATAATATCGAAAGTGTAACCAGGCGCCTTGTTGATGCGGGCTTCCCAATTGCCAAGCCCGGAGCCGAAGAACCTTATCGAAAAAACGTATACTTTGTGGATCCGGCGGGCTTTGAAATCGAGTTCGTTGAGTATCTTAGCGATGATCCCAAACTGCGTAATGCCACGAGTTAACGGTATGAAAATGCTTTAGGGAGCACTTATAGAAAAGGGCATTGTGGGATATTCCGCAATGCCCTTTAAGATCTATTGATTAGCCAACTGATCTTTAGTTTGGTTACCTACTTAGCTTTAAATGGCACTAACAGTTGTTTTCCAAACACATTGATAAGCGCACCCGTCACGATAAGGCCACCACCTAGGTAGGTCCAAACTGATGGAATCTCGTTGAACACCCACACACCTAATAGTGCTGAGAACACGATCTGGACGTATGAGTAAGCCGAGGCTTTACCTGCCGCTTGAGTTTGCATTGCTTTGGTTAAACCGTATTGGCCGATTTGTGTGAAAATTCCGACTAGAACTAACATAACGGTTAAGAACAGGCTCGGCCATACAAAGTCGTTCCAGATAAGAGCTGTTGATATTGGCAGAGCAACCAGTGGGAAGTAGAAGATGATCACTGAACTGTCTTCAGTCTGGCTAAGCTTCCTCACAATCACATAAGCAATTGAGCTACCAAATGCGCCACATAACGCCAGCATAATACTGAATAACGGCAACTCGCTGCTCGCGCCGCTGTTCATGCTTGGCTGAACCATTACTAGTAATCCAGCTAAGCAAAATGCAATACAGATCATGGTCGATTTTTGAATGCGTTCTTTTAGGAAAAGTACACCGAGTAACGCGGTAAATACCGGGTGAACGTATTGCAAAATGGTGGCTTCTGCAAGCGGTAGCGTGGTGACTGCATAGTAAACACACATGAGCGCAGCAGTGCCGACAGCTCCACGGACGAAAAGGAGTGGCTTATTTTGTCCCCAAATTGATATGCGTTTTCGTTTCACATCGATATAACTGATGATCAAAGATACCAAAGCTCTTGCTGCAACGATTTCAAATACTGGTATGCCGTAGTTGCTAATGTATTTCACACAAGCTGACATTAATGCGAATCCAAAAGCGGAGAGGATCATGAACCTGACCCCAACGGGGATCTGTGAAAAAGAGAAAGAAGGCATAAAAATATCAATCGGTTGAGGGAGAAGGAATGATAGCTTAGTTTAGGAGTGCCGACCAAAGTCTTTGTTTATTGTTTCAAGCTATTGGCGAAAAGCCATCGACTTTGAGTGTTCGAAGGACGCACAGAATATCTACTACAACTCAGTTTTATAAAATCAACCCCGACATAAAGTGACCTTAATTCAATTCTGATTTTTTTTGGTTTAAATTAGCTGTCGGCTTCTTATTATCTCGATGAATAGATAATAAGAGACACTGCCATGAAACCAATAAATACCCTACTCATTTCTGCACTTGCCGCTTGTGCGTTTAGCCCGGTAAGCTATGCTGATACTATTTTGCACGCTTTCAACTGGAAGTATTCAGACGTCACTGCCAACGCTAATCAAATTGCGCAAGCGGGTTACAAAAAAGTGCTTGTTGCTCCGGCAATGAAGTCGAGCGGCACCCAATGGTGGGCTCGCTACCAACCTCAAGACTTGCGAACCATTGATTCCCCTTTAGGTAATAAACAAGATTTAGCCGCTATGATCTCGGCACTCAAATCTGTGGGTGTTGATGTGTATGCCGATGTGGTTCTAAACCATATGGCGAATGAAAGCTGGAAGCGAAGTGACCTAGATTATCCTGGGACCGAGGTACTTAATGACTATGCAAACCGCTCTAGCTATTTTTCCGATCAAACTCTTTTTGGCAATTTAGCACAAGGTTATGTTTCGGCTAGCGACTTCCACCCAGCAGGTTGTATTTCAAACTGGAACGATCCTGGTCACGTTCAGTACTGGCGTCTGTGTGGTGCCGATGGCGATGTAGGTTTACCTGACCTTGATCCGAATAACTGGGTGGTTTCACAGCAGCGTTTATATCTAAAAGCGCTGAAAGGGATGGGAATTAAAGGTTTCCGTATTGATGCCGTCAAGCACATGAGTCAGTACCAAATCGATCAGGTATTCACATCTGAGATTACTTCGAACATGCACGTGTTTGGTGAGGTAATTACCAGTGGCGGGGCAGGGAACAGCGGCTATGAGTCATTCTTAGCGCCTTACCTGAATAATACTAATCACTCCGCGTACGATTTCCCGTTGTTTGCATCGATTCGCTCTGCATTCTCTATGAGTGGTGGTCTAAATCAGCTGCATGATCCTAAAGCATATGGTCAAGCGCTTGATGATGATCGCTCGATTACGTTTACTATTACGCATGATATCCCGACCAATGATGGATTCCGTTACCAAATTATGGGTCCACAAGATGAGCAGCTTGCTTACGCTTACATCCTTGGCAAAGATGGCGGCACGCCGTTAATCTACAGTGATGACCTTCCTGATTCTGAAGATAAGGATAGCGGTCGTTGGGGCAATGTCTGGAATAGCTCGAATATGAAGAATATGTTGAGCTTCCATAACGCAATGCAAGGCAAATCAATGACGATGATTTCGAGCGACCAATGTACTTTGCTGTTTAAGCGTGGCAAGGAAGGCGTTGTTGGTATTAACAAGTGTGGCGAAACGCGTGGAGTGACGGTTGATACTTACCAACATGAGTTCAATTGGAATGTTCAATACAAAGACGTATTAAGCAGCGCGACAGAAACCATTTCTTCTCGCTACCATACGTTCAATCTACCACCACGCAGTGCGCGTATGTTTAAGCTTTAATGTTTACTCAATAGAGCGAACACCACCGGTAGAAAGCCTAAGCCGCAGTCAGTTCTGCGGCTTATTTGTCTCTGGATTCAAGGTCTATCTCTACGGTTGATCGATAATTACACCAAACCAATGGTTCTTATGGGATAGCGATTTCAACAACTCGATCTCTTTTACTGTCTCTTCTTTAAGCCATTCAATAAGGTCATTGATGATAGGCGTGTGAGTGCGCTGGTGCATGAAGTAAGTCCAAGCACTGTGTTGGATCTTTGTGTGCTTAGGGCAGTACAAGAAACCGCGTTGAAGCTCTTGTTGAACCAATAATAGATCAGTAACCGTCACTCCTTCACCTGACAAGCAAGCACTAAGCGCCATATCCAAAGACAAAAAGCTGGTATTCCTGACGGGTTTCTTTGGGGGAAACTCGACATCTGCCAACCACACTTTCCAGTCGTGATGATCTAAGGTTGGATGGAGCCTTGGCAAGGTTAAGATCGAATCGAGGTCGGTGTCTTTATTCGTTAAGTTGGTCGAATTAGCTAAGTTGGCAGAATTAGTTAAGCTAGTCGAACAGACTGGCGCCATAAACTCTTCACGTAAGAAAGTGATGTCAGGTGCTTTGTCATATCGCTTTTTGAAGCGCGTGTGGAAGATCAGTAGGTCATACTCACTACTATTAATCGATTCGTCTTCCTCAATTACAGGAACTATGACGATTTCATAATCTTGATAACGCTCGTTTAGTTCCCTTACTTTAGAGATCAATACTCGCGTAGCGAAACTCAAGGTCGCTTTGATCACAATACGTTTCTGCTTGGGCTCGCTCCAAGAGGCAATGACAGCTTCGATATTGCCGTAGCTTTCACGCAAAGCCGCATACAAATCATAACCTTGTACCGTTAATTCAATCGCTCGATGCTTACGAATAACCAGTGATGCGTTTAACTCATCTTCAAGCTGTTTGATCTGTCGGCTGACTGCACTTTGTGTCACGTGCAGCTCTTCGGCAGCCAGAGTAAAGCTCATCAGCCTTGCTGCAGCTTCAAAGGCTTTTAAGCCATTATGTGAGGGGGGCAAGCTAGGATACGGGGTCATAATTTGTTCGCATGAGTTTACGGAATGTTAGAGTCGCAAATTTATCAATTGAACACCAGCCTCATCGATCGTATTTTGTCCAAAATAACTCGAGGCACCCATGAAAAAAATACTCACACTCGCATTCCCTTTGATCATTTCTCAGCTGATCTCTATGGCGTTAGTCCTTACTGATGTTTGGATGATGTCGCGTATCAGTGTGTCAGCCCTTGCGGCTGGTGGCTTAGGTGCCTCTATCTACTTCTTCATTTTTATCATTGCCAGCAGCACCGTAGGCTGTGTCGCGAACCTGATCGCGATCGCTTATGGTCAGCGCGTAGCTCGCCCAGAGTTTGGCAATACTCAAATTAGGTTGGCCGTTAAAGGCGCAGTTATGTTGGCATTCGTACTCAGTGTCAGCTTGATGGCAAGCTTTTGGTTCGCGCCACTGGTATTAGAAGCGGCCAAGCAGCCACAAGAAGTGATCACTTTGGCCATGGAATACGTGCATGCCTTGAAATGGGTGATGCTGCCTTCGCTTATATTGTTGGTGCTTCGTGGCTTAACCAGTGCGTTTGGTAATGTACGCTCCATTCTAGTGATGTCGATCATCACCGTAATCCTGAATGTGCCAGTAAGCTACCTCCTCACGTTCCAACTCGATATGGGTTTAACTGGATTAGGACTAGGTACGGCTATTGCGGCATTTATCGTGATGATTGGATACACGGTTTGGGTGTTCAAACGTGATGAGTTCAAACAATTCGCCCCTTGGTTAAATACCGAAGAGTATTCCATTAAGTTGATGAGCCCTTTATTAATGATGGGTTTACCGATTGGACTCGCGGCTTTACTTGAGCATGGCTTGATATATGGCGGTACCTTAATGGCGGGAACGATCAGTATTGCTTCGTTAGCCTTACATCAAATCTTGCTTCAATGTTTAAGTTTTACTTGGAACTTCAATTTTGGTTTTTCACAAGCTGCAGCGATTTTGGTTGGTCGTGATTTTGGTGCGGGTAATTTCGAAGGAATCAAGCGAACGTCAATTCAAAGCTTTATCTTAGTATCGGTGTTGAGCGTCGTGTTGTCTGCCGTGTTCATTATATGGCCGGAAATGATCGCTTCTATTTTTAAGCTCGACGACGGTACTGGCGCAATGACTTCGTTATTGGCTTCTGTGATCTGGGTGGTGGCTCTGTGCTTTATTGTAGATGCTTGGCAGTTACTGGCGATTAACTTGTTGAGAGGGATGAAGATTGTCTCAATGCCGACTGTTATGACAGCCATTGGTTACTGGGTGTTTGGTTTGCCTGCAGCCTGGTATTTGATGCCACAGTTTCAGCTTGCTGGGATCTGGGGAGGAATCGGAGTTGGTTTAGGTGTAACTGGTATTCTTCTACTTATCCAATTAATGCGTGTTATTCAAAAGCACAATCAATCTCCAGATTTGTCTAATCATTCTTATACGTGATTTGCTAATGGTGTACTGAACACAATAAAGCCGCAGTCATCATAATGACTGCGGCTTTTTTTGTTATCTATTCAGATTCTCCCTTTTCTGGGGGGATGGGAAGAATCAATATCAGGGGCGCCTATTTGTTACTAGGCAGATTTATTTACTACGAGATTATTTTCCACCAGACATTGCTGATTTCATCATCGTTTTGAATTGCTCTTTCTGCTCGTTGGTTAGCACATTGTAAATATTATTTTTCAGACGCATTTCCTGCATCACCATCGACTTCTCAGTTGCTTGAACGGTGTCGATGACTTTCTCCATTTCCGCTTCATCAAAAACAGGTTGAATCACAAGGTTGATCTGTTTCTTCTTAAGCGCTATCGCCTTATCCATATCAATCTGTGTTCTATCAGATTGGTAATCTTCAACAAGAGAAATGACTTCAGCGTGCTGTTCTTCCGTTAGGTTCAAAGAGGCAATCACCATTTGTAGTGGGCTCGCTGCGGGCTGTGGTGGTTGTGTTGGTGATGAAGCACTCACAAACGGAGCGGTAACGAGTAAAGCTGAAGCCATTAATACACAAAGCGACTTTTTCAGTGATTTCATTGAGTTTCTCCTGTTAGTGGAAAACAGAGTATAGAGTGGTGAGCTGAACTCGATATGAATATTCTATTCAGCTTTCATTCGTTGATTTGAATCCCCGATTCTGAATAAGTGAGGATTCCGTCCATCTTAAGAGATTACAAGGAAAAGGTGATTGCGATTAAATTGGTGTCAACAGAGCGAGACACACACATTAATTTGAGGTGTTTAACTCAATATGAATTATTTAGTCGTTTTACTTTTTTGAGGAAATCTTATGTGCACACGTATCATCTATGAAACAAATACTGGCAAATTCATCACAGGTCGTGGAATGGATTGGAACGATCCAACAGCAAAAAGCCGCGTTGTTGTTTACCCTCGAGGGCTAAAGCAAACGGGCGGTGATATGGATAATGCTCTAACTTGGACCTCAAAATACGGCTCAATTTTTAGTTCTTTTTACGATGCTGCTTCATCAGATGGTATGAATGAATGTGGCTTAGTTGCTAACACACTTTACCTAGCAGAAGCTGACTACGGCGATGTTGCACTGAGTGAAAAACCGCGTATGTCGATTGGCGCTTGGAATCAATATTTCCTAGATAATTTTGCAACAGTTGCTGAAGCGGTAGAGGCGATGCAAGATGTTCCGTTTATTATTGCAGCACCAATGCTTCCTAATGGCCGTGCAGCGGCAGTACATCTAGCGATTTCTGATGTATCTGGTGATTCTGCTGTACTTGAATATATTGATGGGGACTTGGTTATTTACCACAGTAAAGCTCATCGAGTGATGACAAATTCACCAACATTTGATCAGCAGTTAGCGATTAACAACTATTGGGAAATTATAGGCGGCAACCGTATGCTTCCTGGAACAATTAGTGCCGCTGACCGTTTTGTCCGTGTAAATTATCTTCTGAAAAGCACGCCTAAATTTGATGATGGCGTAATGGCAACTTCAGCGGCTATGTCAATTATGCGTTCAATTGGTGTCCCTCTAGGCATGGAAGACCCTGATCACCCAAATATTTCTGCAACATTGTGGAGAAGTTTGGGCGACCATGAAGCAAAACGTTACTACTTTGAATCTTCTATTCAGCCTGCTATTTTTTGGCTAGATATTGATAGTGTTAACCTAGAAGTGGGCGCACCAATTATGTCAGTAGAAGTTAATGGTCCAGAATCGTTATTTGGTGACGTTACTGAACAGCTTAAACCATTAGAAAAACTGACTTGGTTATAATAAGTTTTTGGCTCAAGTGATAAGTGCTGTTTTAAAGCCCTCTATTGTTTGAATGACTAGTTAGAAGCCGTTGCATTTTGCAGCGGCTTTTTCGTTTTATAAGTCTAGATTCATTGATTTTGTTATGTATTGAGAAGAGTCGATTGGTCGCTAGCCATTGAATGGCTCGTTGATTGATGTGTATTTATAGACCTTGGTCTTACAGAAACCTATAGAAAAGGTGACTAGAATGAATCGAGTCGCTCACCGTTTTATCAAGGAAACTACAAATGGAAGTTGGATTGTTCTGGACTGAAAAAGGAATGTTAGTGCTTGGCGCACTGTTTGTTTTGACGAGCATGATGCAGTACGGAAGACGCAGTAGTGATTGGAAGGGCGTGATTACTATGTTTTATAAGCGTATCCCAATGAATATTGCAGAATACAAATGGTACCGTTTAGGCATAGCATTACTGGTATTTGCTGTGGTCATTCGCTTTGCATTGTTGATTCTTTGGCCTTCATATCAATTCTAGTCCTCTTAGATAGGAATGTGAAGTCACCTGTTAGAAACGAGAAGTCAGTTTATTAACGAGTAAATCCGAGCCTTAATGAACCGATTTATTAGGGCTGCCATTTCATAAATTAGTACTGTTGCTCGATAAAAAAGTGTTATTACTCTATAATAACGATCGGTTATTACCTTTGTAGCATATTGTTTTTCATGAAGAATAATGTCAGATAATAGCTTACCTGCTTGTTTCATCATTCTTACTAATAATCTACACATAAATCCATTCACCCCGTACCTGATACCATAATGTTCTGTTACACTCGTCCGAATTAGCTTTAATTTGTCGGTGGTGCATTTATGTCGTTCCCAGTTCTTATATGTGATGATTCTGCGTTAGCAAGGAAGCAGATGGCTCGATCACTGCCTAGTTCTCTAAATGCAGATATAACGTTTGCTGTTCACGGGCTTAATGCACTTGAAGAGTTAGCTCAAAACCAGTTCAAACTGATGTTCCTCGATCTCACCATGCCGGAACTAGACGGCTATGGCACATTGGAAGAGATGCAGCGCTTGGGTGATACCACACCTGTTGTCGTTGTTTCGGGTGACATACAACCAAAAGCACAACAGAAGGTGATGGATCTCGGTGCCAAAGCATTTTTGCAAAAGCCGATCGATAAAGAAGCGTTAAAAGCCATTTTACGTGAGCATGTTGAGCCGCCAAAACAGCCTCAAATCATTACTCCAACCGCCTTAGAGTTGCCAATACTTCGCAGACGCGACATCTACATGGAAGTCGCGAACGTAGCGATAGGCCGTGCAGCCGATGCATTGGCTCGTCACTTTAATGTGTTTGTTCACCTACCGCTGCCGAACGTCAACATCTTCGAAGTGAGTGAATTGCACATGGCACTTCGTGACCTAGCCGACAACGACCAAGTGTCGGGTGTTTGCCAAGGCTTTAGCGGAGAAGGCATTGCAGGCGAAGCATTAGTCTTGTTGAGTGATTCCAGTGTGAGCGATCTTAAGAAGCTCATGAAGGTGCCAACAGAGAGCGAGCAGCTAGAAGAACTAGAGCTGTTGATGGATGTATCGAACATCTTAGTCGGCTCATTCTTGAATGGGTTAGGGGAGCAGTCAGAAGTTCGTTTCTTCCAGAGCTCTCCTGTGCTGCTAGGTCAACACATCTCAATTGATTCGGTGATTGAGAATACCAGTGGCTCGTTCAAAAAGACCATGACGTTCGAAGTCAGCTATAACATAGACGGCACTTCTATCCGTTGTGACCTTCTGTTTATGTTCGTTGATGAGTCTCTGCCTCTTCTAGACAACAAATTGGCCTACCTAATGGAGGAGTTTTAATATGCTGAATCTTCCTGCTGAATTTGAACAGTTCCACTGGATGGTGGACATGGTTCAAAACGTCGATATGGGGCTGGTGGTCATTAACCGTGACTTTCAGGTACAAGTTTGGAATGGCTTCATGACGCACCATAGCGGTAAGCAATCGCATGATGCGATCGGTAAGTCGATCTTTGAGTTATTCCCTGAAATTCCTGAAGAGTGGTTTAGACTGAAAACCAAGCCAGTCTATGACCTAGGTTGCCGCAGCTTCATTACATGGCAACAAAGGCCTTATCTGTTTAAGTGCCGCAATGTTCGCCCTGTAACTCAACAAGCCGATTTCATGTATCAGAACGTGACGCTAAACCCAATGCGCTCACCAACAGGGCAAGTCAACTCATTGTTCTTGTCTATTCAAGATGCGACCGCTGAAGCGTTAGCCTCTCAAAAGAACTAACACTGCTCTATTCACTAAACAGCACTTTTCTATGTGCGTATTAGCATCGGTCTGATCAGCGAATAAAAATGGCTAAGGTTAACCACCTTAGCCATTTTTTGCTTTTTGTTCTTCAAATCTAATCTTTCCTCTAGCTTTTCACTTCAACCAATCCTCTTTTACTAAGCGTTTTGCAGAATCTTCCTGGTTAAATGAACGAAAGGGCTGCCACGAAACGTGCTTTTGGAACGGTAATGCTACGGGTCAATAGAAATTGGATTTATAAAGTTTGAGTTTGAAAGCATTATTTAATGGAGTGCGAGGGCTGGATTCTCAAACCCAAGTGAGTCTTGGCCTTTAGATTGGGTCTTTATCACTCTACTTTTCCTAGTTGATGCTAACCAACCGCACCATGAGTTTGTCGAATTTGGTCGAAAACAGAAAAAATTAGGAGAAAAATTGAATTTATTTAAGAAAAAAGGCATTTTTTTATAGGGTAAAAGTGGTGTTTTTCTGTGATTTTGATGAACTTTCTTCACATATTTGCGAAGTGAGGAGGGTATTTCGTGAAATGCGGAGGAAAACGATTGCGCAATAAACCGACAGCGTTTGCTTTGGGGGTTAGCTAAGTTACTAATTAGTAAGTGTTTAGTCGGAGATCGGGAAGAGGGAGGTTTTAGCAGATATGGAATCTTCGAGAGGATAGCATAAAAAAAAGTGAAATATCAGACTTGCTGTTACTAAATCACGACCTATAATGCTGAAAACCGGAGCGTCTGCCAACGCTCCGGTTTTTTTGTGTCCGAAGAAAAGTAAACTCGTCTGCCAACGGTTTTACTACGCATTTCGCGAGAGACACATAATTTTATGAATCAAGGAAAACACCATGCGTATCGAACAAGAACTTAAGTTAGGTTTCAAAGATGTACTCTTCCGTCCGAAGCGTTCTACCCTTAAAAGCCGTTCTCAAGTTGAATTAACCCGCGATTTTACATTCAAGCATAGCGGTCGTCAATGGTCTGGTACTCCAGTAATCGCAGCGAACATGGATTCGGTAGCAAGCTTTGAAATGGCAGCCGCTCTAGCCGAGCACGGTGTTATGACGGCAGTACACAAGCACTACACGGTAGAGCAGTGGGCTGAGTTCGCTAAAACAGCAGACAAGAAAACACTGAACAACGTATTTGTTTCAACAGGCACCTCTGAAGCTGAATTCGAGAAAGTTAAGCAAATTATGGCGCTTAGCGAAGACTTCGTATTTATCTGTATTGATATCGCTAACGGCTACTCAGAGCACCTGGTTGATTACGTACAAAAAGTTCGTGCAGAATTCCCAGACAAAGTTATCTCAGCGGGTAACGTTGTAACGGGTGATATGGTGGAAGAGCTAATCCTAGCGGGTGCAGACATCGTTAAGGTTGGTATCGGCCCAGGTTCGGTTTGTACTACACGTGTTAAAACAGGCGTAGGTTACCCTCAACTGTCTGCAATCATCGAGTGTGGCGACGCTGCTCACGGCCTTGGCGGCATGATCATCGGTGACGGTGGCTGTTCATGTGCGGGTGACGTATCTAAAGCGTTCGGCGGCGGTGCTGACTTCGTAATGCTAGGCGGCATGTTAGCCGGTCACTCTGAGTCAGGCGGTGAAGTTGTAGAGCAAGACGGTAAGCAATTCATGAAATTTTACGGCATGTCTTCACAGTCGGCTATGGACAAGCACTCAGGTGGTGTTGCTAAGTACCGTGCTGCGGAAGGTAAAACTGTTTTACTTCCGTTTCGTGGTTCAGTTCACAACACAATCTCTGACATCCTTGGCGGTGTACGTTCAACTTGTACATACGTAGGCGCAGCAAAGCTTAAAGAGCTAACTAAGCGTACGACTTTCATCCGTGTACAAGAGCAAGAGAATACCGTATTCGGTCGCGAGTAACGTTTAAAACACTTGTTTAAAATTTTAAGAATTGAGCCACTTTAGAGTGGCTCTTTTTTTTGTTTGAAAAACATGAAATGGCGGCGGACATAATATTTTTAGACAGTTGAAGAATGGCGAGAGGTTATAAGTTGTGAATTGAACATAAATAAAGGCAAGCAATGTAACTGAGAAAAATGTTACAAGCGTTCTTAACACCAAAAGAAATCTAAACTGATGTAGGTACTTATTTGGTGAGCCTATTAACTTTAGAGTGATGAGAAGAATTGAAAGCTTGGAAAACCAATGTGATGAAGCAGTTAACGAGGTCGTAGATAAGGTGATAGTAGATTGGTCATTGTTTATAGATTTGTAGTTTAACTTTTTGTGTCAATCTTAAGTTTATATTCCACGATATTGGTCTGATTATTGGTAACGCTGGTATTTAAGTAAAGGAAATTGTTGTGGGGGGATGCTACTTTTTATGGCAGTTACTTAATGGTTCTTGATTCAGCTTTTGATGTAATTTTGGCCGAGGAGTTAAGGATATGGTTTGCTTACTCAAAAAATTGGAAGAGCACATTCTCTATTCAAATAAGTGGATATTATGAACAAACTTTTAACGGAATGTTTTTACTTTACCAAATCTAACGCTGGTGAAATTTTTAGAATATTCGGACCTTACATGATTTTTACATCCTTGCTTACCCCCTCCATTGAATTATTTTTGGAGAGTGTTAACTATGCTCAGGTCAATTTCATTAATTGGATTTTAATCTTCACTGTCCAAACCTATTTAATGGTCCGTTTTATTAAATTCATGGCTTTTAAGGCTGCTAGGTATAAAAAAGATGAAACTGTCTCTTGGCGGGAGTTTCTTAGGTTATTGGTCGTACAACTTCTGTATTGCCTCGCAATTATGTTGGGTACATTAGCATTGATCATACCGGAGCATCTAAATATGCGTTTGCAGACTTTGAAGCTATTTTAAACGATAAACCTATATTTTCATCGTTAAGTGAAAGTTGGAAAAATACTGAAGGGATCGTGGGTAGGTTGATGATGATCTTCGTTTTTAGTTGCGGACTTGATATAGCTATAGGTTTTATCATAGAGCCGTCTGAGGATGCTTCTACATTACTGTACTTTGTAACTGAAACTCTATATGGATTAATATCATACAGCTTAATGATATTCACTTATATCATTTACTTTAGAATTTACATCGAAAAGTGGTCGGGTAGGGAGACACTAAAGCTCAACACAATCTCGGGGTGATATATGAAAATGGCGAAGGTGTACCTAAAAATTACAAGATAGCGATAGAGTGGTATCGAAAAGCTGTAGAACAGGGTCAAGCTTGCGCGCAATATAATCCTGGGGTGATATGAGACTGGTAAAGATGCTCCCCAAGATAATAGAAAATCATATATGTGGCTTGAGCTAGTGGGGCATAGTGGACATAAAGTAACTAAACCAGTTTTTGATGTTCTGACCAAGAAAATGAGCCCACAAGATATAAAGCAAGCTTGAGAAATGTTTAAACAGCGCCTGAAGTCAAACTACACAAATTGTGGTTGATTATGCTCTCGCTCCGGGTATAAATCTAAGTGTAAACTGTCGAAACTCACTGTAAGTTACAGACTTAAATAGTATTATTTACAGGCGTAAAGAGCCACTTAACTTTTCCGCTCACTATTTTTAGGATGAATTCTTAAAAGCCTATCCAAGAACACATGATGATCCTTCTGCTTGGCAATAAATGGAAACAATACGCCATTCTTGATTTGGCCCTTTCAACCATTCATTTTTGTTCGTTGATTCATATTCCGAGAAGCGGAAGTTGTACTTTAGATAAGCTGCTTCTAAAGAAGAACAATAGTCATACAAGAACTGCGATTACAATTTGAATTGTTGCCATGTCAGAACTAAACACCTAGTTCAATAGGTTTGCTAATAACTTGTCACAACTTGCTTTGAGCTGCTGTAGCTCTTCAATATCTAGCTTGTTCTTACAAAGCATGCTGTTAGGGACAGAAAGAGCTTTGTTTCTCAGTTCAGCCCCTTCTTCAGTTAAGAAAACTAAACGAATACGCTCATCTTCAGTGCTACGTTGTCTTGTTATAAATCCTTTTGCATCAAGGCGCTTGAGTAGCGGGGTAAGCGTACCGGAATCGAGGTGAAGTTCCTGACCAAGTTCTTTTACATTGATGCCATTTCGCTCCCAAATAACCATCATGGCTAAGTATTGAGAGTAAGTAAGATCAAGTTCATTCAGTAATGGGCGGTAAGCTCGAATGAGTGCATTTGATGCACTATAAAGCGAGAAACACACTTGATTTTTAAGTAATAATTGAGTCCCGTCTGCTCTGGTTTGGTCGAGTTTTTCAGTTGAATTGGCCATCTCACACACCTTATTGAAAATATATTGTGCACAATATACTTGTGTTTTCCCTTTTGATCGAATTATACTTACCGAAAATAAATTGCGCGCAATTTAATTGCTAGCAATTAATGTGGTTTTTACCGTACCTAATTTGAAGGACATCATGATGACAACACTATATACAACAAAAGCAACAGCATCAGCAGGACGTAATGGTCAAGTGACCACCGATGACAACATGCTTGATCTCGCATTGAGCTACCCAAAAGAAATGGGTGGAACGGGTGAAGCAACTAACCCTGAGCAACTGTTTGCTGCGGGTTACTCGGCATGTTTCTCAAATGCGATCCTTCACGTAGCTCGTGAAATGAAAATAAAACTAACTCAAGCACCAGTGACTGCTGAAGTTGGTATCGGTCCAAACGAAACCGGTGGTTTTGCATTAACGGTTGCGCTAGCTGTAACACTAGAGTTAGAAGAAGAACAAGCACAACAATTAGTTAAAACAGCACATCAAGTTTGCCCTTATTCAAATGCAGTAAAAGGTAATATTGATGTGAAGATCACTGTGAATGACAAAGCATTATAATTAGTTAATATTTGTGTAATTAGGGACAAATAACGTGAACACTCTATTGTTGGCCGCTGGCCGCGTACTTTTGGCGTTGTATTTCTTGGTTCCAGGCATTATGAAATTTGTGTCGTGGGATATGCATATCCAATTGATGGAAAAACATGAAATGCCATTCGCTCCTGTACTGCTGGGGCTTGCCGGTATCTTTCAGATTGGTGCTGCTGCACTATTAATAGCGAACCGATTTACATGGCTCGTAGCGTTGTTGCTAGCCGGGTTAGTGGTAGTGATCAATGTATCGTTGCATGATTTTTGGAATTATTCAGGCTTAGAAGGGGCGCATGAAATGCAAAACTTCATTAAGAACTTGGGTATTCTCGCTGGTCTGTTGGTTCTGTCTGGTCACTCAGTACCGGATAGTTTTAAAGCTAAGTCGTAGTGACTGGTTTTATTGCTTAGGTTCGAGATATTGATATTTGAAGAAAGCCGCATTTTGATGCGGCTTTTTTAAGGCTAATGATCAAAACGAAAAGTTATTGAGTCATCATATAGCGACTATCACGCTCGGCAAATTTTATTCATCTTTAAGTATCAAAGTATCAAAGTATCAAAGTATCAAAGTATCAAAGTATCAAAGCATCAATATCTTAGCGCTAGTTTTTGATGCCTCTTCATAGCGCTTTCATACTCGTATCCCTAATACTTTATCTGCTTCTAATAGCGACACCGACTCTTAATAGCCCTACCAAATCCTAACCGCTTCAAATGCTATCAATACTATTAATACACCTGCACTTGCATCAATTCGTCTCCAATCTGTCGTTTCTGACAACTCACCATTACAATCTGTTTGAACGAATGACGTTACCAAGCCTTGTATTTATTGCGTTTCCTCATTTGGTAGGACTGCATCCTACATAAGCGATTCAAACATTCCACTTAGCAAATTTAGACTGTGTACCTCTTAACGAGTTAATCGAGTTAGAAATGCATGGTGAACCGGAGTGTTCATTTACAAATGAGTTGTTGGGATCTAAGGGTAAAGATTCTAGCTAATGAAATGGCGCTTTATAGGTATGAATACTCAACTTTTGAAAAACAAACGTAAACACAACTTATTCTCTTTGGCTTTGCTTGCTTCAATCTCAACTATCTCTTTTGCAAGTGAGTCTGAGGAAAAAAACATTGAGTCTTTATCTGGTAAACAAATTTTTGCTCATTATGGGCTAGACGATAACATCCCCAAACTTGCAATGAGTTCACTATTGCAAGGCGAGCATCTTGTGGAATACGCGACACGGAAAGTGACCGTGGGAGATAAAACCCGCGAGTCGAGTGTGTACTTAGTAAAGGATACGGATGCCAAAGGAAACATCGATCTTAGGATCAAATATCGCCCAGATGCTCTCGATGAGCAGGAAGATGTTATCGATCAGATAGAGAACTTCACTCGCACGGAATATCGCCTTAGAAATTATGCGGAAAGCTATAACGTTTCTAGCATTAAAGCTAAGGAACTAGAGGGTGGTACGGTCGTCATTAGCTTTGATTATTCAAAATATGGTTTACCTCAAGACATCTCATACTTCCGTTTCCTCAGTGTTGAGTTGAGCTTAGAAAACGGTGAGCCGCAGAGGATGCGCATCTTTAATAGAAAGCCGTTTTCATACGACAAATACAGTGTCGATAGCTACGAACAACGCATCGAATTCTCTTCACTGGCTTCTGGAAAGTTAATCATTGCAAGTAAGAACACTGAAATCAAAGGGATGGCAAAGAAAGAGCCTGTTCATGTTGTGAGCTCAGTGGAACCTGTTGCTATCTATGAAGACGAAAGCGGCGTTAACATTTTGGACCACGACCGTTTAGAGCGTGTATCGGACCCAAGAATGCGTGAGCAAAGTGTAGAACTAGACAGAGTCTTTCCGCTAATGGGTGACATGGTGAGAAGGCAAGGTATTGATCTACCTTTACCTTTTGGTATTTCTGCGGCTTACCGCAACCAAAACATGAACATACCTTTTACTGATTTCATTATTGAAGGGGTTGGTCTTAATGAGTTCTTTGACCCGTTTGGCAGTGTGGGTGTGGTTAATGCTGAAAGTTTCACTTTGAGAGGTGACGTTAACATTCTGCCTTTTTGGAATGTGTATGGCCTGGTCGGAAAGATTAATGTCGATGCTCAGGTGGACGCAGAATACACCGGTGAAATAGGGCAAGCGATCAAAGACAAGCTGAACAATAAGGTGCCTCATTTAGGTGATGCATTTTGTAGTGAACTCGCTGCGCTTTGTCAGTCAGGAAATGTGCATGTTCCTCTTCATCTTGAATACGACGTTGTCGGTATGGGCACAACGCTATCTGTTGGTTATAAAGAGTTTTTCGCTTCGGTGAATGGCAGTTACACGAAAACACGCTTGAAAGGCACTGACAATTGGGGAGATGGAATACTTACCATTCAACCTATGCTGGGTTATCAACTTGTGGACTATCGAACTCAGCTTTTTGTGGGAGCGGAATACCAAGGTTTAGATGCTCGTATGGATGGGCACGTTGTAGCAGGTGATATTGAGTTCGATTACGACATTGGTGTGAGCTTAGATAATTGGGCTTATCTCGTGGGCTTTAACAAGCAAATTGGTAAGCATTACAACATCACAGGGCTATACAGCAGAGGTGAGACTCGCGATTCAGTCACCGTCAATTTCGGATACCGTTTCTAGTATCAAATCTCTTTGTAGGTTTTGGTCGACAACGTTTGTGAGGGTGAAGTCCTACAAACGCGAGTTAGGAAATTGAGTCAGTGATTTTAGTATGAATCCATTAAATCAAAACCGCTAGAGAGCGGATAGGTAACGTAGAGGAATGGACTCGCGTAATCAAACTTTCGTAGGCATCAGATGAAAGCAAATATCAAAAATACAACGATTAGTGGCGTGGTACTTACGTTTGTGACGGCGTGTACGTCACCACATACGTTAGATAAGCGAGTCAGTGAGCACAATTATCAGCAAGCCAGTGTGGTGTCGGGGAATAAACAACTGTCAGAACCCATTCGCATACTGAAACACGACAATTACTCTCTGTTTTTTGATGAATCGACTCAGAAAACGCCATTGCGCAGTCATGAAGACAGGTTGAATGTGTTGGTGCTATCTGGCGGTGGCGCGAGCGGTGCATTTGGGGCTGGAATATTAAACGGTCTTTATGATTCGGGCAGCCTACCAAGTTATAGCGTGGTGACTGGCATCAGTGCCGGTGCTTTGATGGCTCCTTTTGCTTTCGTGGGTAACGACAGAGTCGAGAGTATGAAAGCGGTGATGCTTGGAATAAAAGACAGCGAAGTCATCGGTAAGAAGAATCTACTCGATACCCTATTTAGAGATGCTTTTTCTCGTGGTGACAAGTTGATTGAGTTTATTGAAGCGACTTATACATCAGGATTTATCAATGAAATTGCTGAGGCCCATCAGTCTGGTCGACGACTCCTGATTGGAACGGCTCAGTTCGATTCCGAAGAGCTAGTGGTTTGGAATATCGGTCAAATTGCTGCGAGTGATATGCCGAATAAGCAGTCATTGATTCATCAAGTTATCGCGGCCAGTGCGTCTATTCCGGGTGTCTTTCCTCCTCAATTTATAGACGTTGAAAGTGAAGGCAAAAGATTGGAAGAGCTCCATGTCGATGGGGGGCTTGCTGCGCAAATGTTCCTGTTTGCCGACCACATTGATTACGCCAAGATCAACAAAGCCATGGGCATGACACAACCACCGAACGTGCATGTTATCCGCAATGGAAGACTAGAGATGCCCTACCAAAAGACCGCGGATAAAGGCATTAATTTACTTACACGAACCGTGCAAAGCATGACCGTAAACCAAAGTATGGGTGACCTTTATCGAATGGCTTACTTTAGCGAGAAGCAAGGACTCGACCTTAAATATACGTACATTGACAAGCATTTTCATGCGAGAGCAGGCAGCAAAGATATGTTCGATAGTCGTTACATGCTTTCGTTATACCAATACGGCTATTTGAAAGCGAAAAATGATCAAGTTTGGTCACAATTATGGCGTGATTAGATAGCACTTAAACGCAGTTTATTTATTGAGAACACATCCGTTATTCATAAGAGCAAATAACATGACAACAACTGAATTTATCATCAGCACGATCACAATATTGGGTACTGCGGCATTCGCATTGTCCGCCGTGTTGGCTGCATTAGATAAGAAGGTCGACATATTTTCGGTGACGGTATTAGGCATTATCACGGCGGTTGGTGGAGGAACGATACGCGACTGTATTTTGGATGTTCCAGTTTTCTGGTCGGTTGATATTTCGTATATTACGATTGCCTGTATGGCGAGTGTATTTGGTTTTTTCTTTTTCCCATTAGTTCAACGTAAGCAGATTAATACCTTGTACCTTTATATCGATGCAGTAGCGATTGCAATGTTTGCGATTCAAGGGACAGATAAAGCATGGTCACTCGGTTTTGGTCTTCCGGTAGCACCGGTTATTTTGGGGATTGTTACCGCTGTTGGTGGGGGCGTCGTCAGAGATACGCTTCTGCAACGACCATCGCTACTCCTAACTAAAGAACTCTATGCCATTCCAGTGGCGTTAGGGTGTCTGCTTTATTGTGGTTTCCTAGTTTTCTTGAATGATTACGTGCAAGTCGGGGCATTGATTTCAGCAGGTTTGATTGTTTACATGCGGCATTTATCCATTCAAAAGCATGTGGCTGTGCCTGATTGGGCGATTATCAAAAGCAGAATCAATTAGGTTCAATCTTGGGATCTCCTAAAGTGCTGTTGACCGACATGAACACTGACTTTAACGGCAGCACTAAGACTAAACGTAAAATTCCCTTTTCTTGCCTAGGCGTTGGCAGGTGATTTCGATGCATGGAAGCGTGATTCGCTAGAGAGTAACTCTGGCACTTTTCTAAGGCACTACTATGCAAATGAATAAACTCTTATCAACGCTGACCATGAGTTGTATTACCTTTTCTTGTTCAACGTTCGCTTCATTTTTTGATGAGGTAGATGACCAGTTCGATATGGGTCATCACATCGCAGAAAATGCGGTCGGTTTTTTACCTATCCCAATTATTATCACCGAGCCTGCGGTTGGCTATGGTGGTGGCTTAGTTGGGGTGTTTATGCATGAGACGGAAGAGCAGAAAAAACAGCGAAAACAAGCTGCGCTCACTTCATTGGACGGCGGGGCTCAGTTGATGCCAGCAGCGATTACAGCGGTAGGCGCTGCCGGAACGAAGAACGGCTCATGGTTTGCTTTTGCAGGACACCGCCACACATGGTTAGACGATTCGATTCGTTACATTGGGGGAGCGGGTTTGGGTAAAGTGAACCTTGATATCTATAAAGATATTTCATTCCCTGGTGTGGGTGACAAGCTGCCTTCTTTTGATAAAACTTTCGGCTTTAACACTCAAACAACCGGGGCTGCGATGCTTCAAAGTGTTCAGTTTCGTGTTGCTGATACCCCGCTGATGTTGGGCGTAAAACAGTTTGCTTCTTACACTTCTGTCGAGTCGAGTAAAAGCGCAGTGAACCAACTTTTGGCGTGGACGTTAGGCAACGAAAGCGTGACTTCAGGCTTAGGAGTCATCGCGGAATATGACACGCGAAACAACCTTTTTTATCCGACATCCGGCTTTAAAGTCGGAGCCGATTACATGATCTACGATGAGAAATTGGGTAGTGATTCGGATTATCAAAAATTCAGCTTAGAAGGCGAAGGTTATGTACCCATTACTGAAAAATGGACAATCGCATTTGCTGGTGACTATGAGCTATTCACTACCGAAGAGTTATTCGTTGCGCCAACGACACAACCTTATATCAAACTACGAGGCGTAGAATCTTTTCGTTATCAAGGGGATGAAATAGTCACGTTGCAAACCCAAATCACTTATGACATTGACCATCGATGGAAGGTGTCTGCTTTCTATGGCATCGGTGAAGCGAAAGAGGAGAGCAATTATAGTGAAAACGCTACCGTTGATGCTTATGGCGTTGGCTTTCGTTACCAAGTCGCTCGTCGTTATGGTTTGTACATGGGAGTGGATTTAGCGCGCAGCGAAAATGACGGTGCGTTCTACATCACTTTAGGCAGTGGTTTTTAAACCGACGGTTGGTTTCAATCATTCTTCAATAGGTTGAGCCTTCGATCCAGCTATTCAGGCTAGAGAGGATTCCATCCTACAAAGGCGATTATCGAAGTCGTTCAGTCGCCTTTATAATTTTTCGCAAGTCAGCACAAACGAACCAAAAGGAATGTGGTAAGCGCAGGGAGACGCTTGTTTGAGCCAATTAGCAAACTTTAATTAGCAAACTTAGCCATCAAACAAAGTGGATACTACTATGAAAACCAATCGCTCACTTATCATCATCGGAGCATCACTATTTTTAGCGGCTTGTGGAAGTGATCATTCTGACAACCAGCCTACGCCATCTAAGCCAGAACCACTGCAGCCTAATCCAACGCAAAGCATCAACCTTGAACTGGATTTCGCAAATATAACGGCATTGCGAGAATCGGTTGTGGTCGATCGTATCGATGGTCAACAAATACTTACCGATATCGATGTGTTTAAAGGAATTCCGTTTGCTAACGCTGACCGTTTTGAGCATAGCCAATTACATTCGCTTGAAGGCAGCATTGATGCGACTGAGTTTGGCTCAGCATGCCCACAATTGAAGAAAACGGCACAATCACAATCAGAGGCGTGTTTGAACCTTAATGTGTGGCGTCCTGCGAACACGCAAGCTGGCGACGACTTGCCCGTTTATGTCTATATCCATGGCGGTGACTTCGAGTATGGATCTGGCTCTGAAGCTTTAGTGCATGGCGATACTGTGGTTGCACAAAGTGTCGATGATAATCGTCCGTTTATAATGGTGACGTTGAACTACCGTTTAGGTGTGTTAGGAAGCCATTGGGTTGAGGGCAAAAATGCCGATGGTAATTATGGTATCGGTGACCAAAAGCGAGCATTAGAATGGGTGCAGGAGTATGTCAGTGATTTTGGCGGCGATGCCTCAAATGTCACTGTCATGGGGCAAGGTGCGGGTGCTATGTCGATTGGTCTACTTCAGCAACAAATGTTAGACGATAACCTACCATCTGCTTATTTTCAGCGAGCGATCATGCAAAGTAACCCTTATGGTTTTGAATATAGAAACTATTCAAGCGCTGAAAAACAAGACGAAAAACTTGAGTTAAGATCAGCTTCCGTCGAAGAGTTACTTGATGCTCAATCTGAAATATTAAGCCTTCCAAATCGAATTGTTGGTTGGGTTGCAAAAAGCGTGACGCCCGATTTGCTTGGTAAAGCAGAAAGTACGCCAATGAGTGAGTTGATGCCGTTTTCACCTTACATGGTGTGTACTGGTATGGGATTGCTTTCTTGTTCAGACAATGCTGAGCAGCCTTTTATTGCTGACTTTGCCGTACCAACCGTATTAGGTTCAAACGCAAAGGATTCAAGTACGATGACCATGTTGCCTCGGTTAACTTTCTTGATCCCTAAGGTGATCGAAATCTTGCAAGCGTCTCAGCCGGAGGACTTAGAATCTATGTCACAGGCACAGTTACTCACAATGGTTGAAGAGTGGATCAATGATGAGTCTAACATCGAAGTTACCAATGTACTTTTACGAGTTGATGACGTTCAGCTTGCTATTGATTTACCAGATATACGATTGCCGAGCACGGCCTATGAAGCAGTAAGCAAATTGTTTTTCGGTTATACAAAGAACCGCAATATAACTTCTCAATTGTTAAACTTTTCTGACTTTTCTCCTCGTAACGAAAGTGATTTGAGCTTGGCTATGAAAAATATGTCCCAGTTCAGCACCATGATGAATGACATGTTGTTCTCCGGGCCAAATAGAATGAAAGCGAAACAATCAGATCAAGCGGTAACCCTGTACCACTTTTCGTATAAACCAAGTTTTAACGTCCGTTCGTACAATACCAAAGGTCAAGAGGGGCTTCTGGATATAGAAGACGCAATGAAAACGCTGAGTTGTATTAGTGGTGCGTGCAATGGCTCTGAGTTGCCATTCGTCTTTAATAAAGCCGTTAGGCTTGATGGAACTGCGGTTTCACCATCGAAAAAAGATAAAGCCTTGATGAAAAATCTGTCTCGATTCTGGTTCAGTGATGAATTGTTCGATGGTTATGAATACGAAGCTTCTTCTGACAATGTGCTCGTGATTGATGAGCAAGGCGAGATTGGTGCTGAGTTATATTGGGACAGCTACACACAAGCGGGTGAAGACCCTCTGTTGAGTCAAGGCCGTCTAAATGGACTGGAAGAAACCGATATACTTGTAAGCTATTTCGTTACTGATGAATAACGCTTTTTAGAAAATCAGTATTACCTTATCTCAACGACCGTGTTGTATCGATAGGTATTTAAATTATACCAATGGCCAGTCTTTTGACTGGCCATTTTCATATCTGCGCCCCGATTTCAGCCGCCTAGGTCATTTGATTGGTGGCTTTATTTGTCTTTCTTTCTGCACGTCTTATTTAACGTTGATCTTACGGCTTTTGACGGATTTAGTCCGTCATATGGAATTGTTTGATTATAAAAATCATCCATATAATAGACCCAACTTAAACAGAAACACACTTCAAAAGAGGTCACTATGAACACTTCAACTCTAATCAAAAAAGCACAATTCGAAAACGGCACAATGTTTGAAACCAACGAAGACATGCTGTTTGTACTTCAACTTAATGGTAGTTGGTATGAAATGGGTCAGCAGTACGGTGCGCTTTCAAAAGAGCACATGCAAGCAATGTACGATGTGCTTGTACAGCCTGAATTTGACAAAGGTTTGATCAGCCAAGCTAAAGCATTTGAGTTGTTTGGTTCACGAGTGTTTGCATCACTTTCACTTCGTCGTAAACAATATTTCCAAGGTGTCGCAGATGCACTTAACTGGCCTGTAGAAAAAGCCATTGTGCTAGACCAAAGCGGTCCGATGGCTATCTACCTGGGTAAGCTGCACTCTTTCTCTGGTTGTTCATCTTTAGCAACATGGGGTGAGAGTACGAATAATGAAAACACAGTGGTTGGCCGTAACATGGACTGGAATGAGCTCTTCTTAGATTTCCCAATTTATACCACTGTTTATAACCCAACTGACGGTTCGAATAGTGTTGTAAACGTGAGCTGGCCTGGTTGGACATGGATGGTAACGGGTTTCAATGACCAAGGTGTTTACACAGATTTGCACGATGGTACATCAATGGGAGGAAACATCGTTTCAATTGAAAAGCCGTCATTTTTAAATTCAGTATTCGACTACATGACAGAGTCTGATACGGCTGAAGCATTGAGCGCGCGTTTTCAAGCGGCTCGTACTGATATTGCGTCAATTTGGATGGTGGCGGATAAAGACGGTCAAGCTTGTGCTTATGAAAATACGATTCAAGAAAACCGTAGACGTGTATCAGAAAAAGGGGCGAACTCTTTCGTGACTGTGAATACGTTCTTAAACCCTGATTGGGGTTTGGGTATGCGTGAAACACAAAGCTTTTCACTGAAACGTTTAGAAAATTTAAATGCTCGTCATGATGATCATAAAGGCGACATTGATGCTCAAGTTATGCGCGATATCTTTGATTTACCGCTCTATGACGAAGACGGTAACTTCAAAGAAAACGGTGGTGTAACTAAACCTACGAATCAAGATGTGGACTTAACTAACTACCAAGTAGTTGCTGATTTGAACGAGCTACAAATGTGGGTGAAACTTCCAGCTCTAGGCGAAGAGAGTGATTGGGCTCATATCGATGTTAAGTCGCTATTCAATAAAGCATAAGTTGATACTCGTCGTATGGATATACCTTTGTTAGCACGGATGCTGACTCGACCTTCTTCAAACAAGTCCCTTCTTGGCCTAAGTTAGCCAATTTTATTAAATTTCAGTGGATTATATCTGCGACTAACCCATTGTACTTACTCCTGTTTTATAAGAGGTAATCGTGTGACTTTACCGCCATTCAGATTTTACATTCTGATGGTTTTCGTTTCGTTGGCTACGGGATGTGCCACTTCATTTCCTGAAGTTGAAAGTGATTTTGAACAAAATTGGCAACCTACAGAGTATCAAGTCAGTGTCTATTTAATACCGTCAGCACCAGAGGCTTTAGCAAGGCGAATAGAGTTAGTTCGTCGTGCGCAATCGAGCATCGATATGACTTACTTCTCGTGGGATAAAGATCTCGTCGGGCTCATGCTTTTGAATGAAATCAAACAAGCGGCCGACCGAGGTGTAATGGTTCGACTGACACTGGATGATTTATTGGTGTTCAATGAGAAATGGTTAGCGGATCTCGACCAGCACTCGAATATTGAAATACGTCTTTTTAATCCGTTCGAATCCAGAAAAATAGGTTGGTTGGGGAGAGCTTTTGATTTTGCCTCTGATCACTCCACTTTTGATCATCGCCTACATGAAAAATACTTTAACGTTGATGGGACGTGGATGATTTTAGGGGGAAGAAATATCGGCAATGCTTATTTTGGTTACAGTGAGAAAGCGAACTTCTTTGATATGGATGTTTTGTTCCAAGGGCAGATTATTCAATCGTTTTCTGCTAATTATGAATCATTGTGGGAAGGGGGTTTATTACGCCCTATATCCGATAAAATTAGCGTCAATCCTAGTGGTGAATTTCGGTTTTTTTTCAAAGCTTTCAACAGCGTAATGAGCCAAAATCAAGACTTGCAGCTCTTTATTGCCAGAACAGTTAACGAACTGTCACCCGTGACGTACACGGCTACAACGGCCAGTCCGGTCTTTGATTCAACGGAAAAGTTACTTGATAACCAGCCTTATTTTAGAACTCGAGTGCAACGTTTGTTGGATGAACCTTTGGCATCAGCTCAGCACGTGTTGATATCGACACCTTATGTGGTTCCAAGTAATGGCAAATTTAAGGTTATCGATAAGTTGACGAGACAACAAAAACAGGTCGAATTGATCACTAATTCTTCAAGCTCAAATGACTCACCTTTTGTATCTGCTTCTTATGAAGTGAGTAGAGAAGATCTGCTTGATAAAGGTGTTACGTTACTTGAATATAAAGATCAAGCGCCGAACGACGACCATTATTATCATGTTGATACTTATTACCACAATAAGACCATCATCGTTGACCGCAGGCTGACGTATATTGGTTCTTCCAATTTTGATCCACGCTCTGATTACTTGAATATTGAATTTGGGTTATTTGTACGAGATGAAGAGTTTGCTAAACAAGTTGAACATTACTTAAAAAAACAGAAAGATGAACTGTTCTGGGTCGTATCGCGGAATGAAGAAGGTGAAACACAGTGGGTTTCTGGTGAAGCTGTAGAGACGCAGTCACCTAATTATGGCTTAAGTCATGATATGCCTGATTGGCTTTTTCGTAAGCTTAATATTGAATTTGAACTTTAGTAAAAGGGGCATTATGCCCCTTTTTTTATTTCCAGCTCCTAACGGTTTATTTTCAGCTCTTAACGATTTACTTCATCAGATAGTAATTTACTGTTTATCGATCTGTAGAGAATTAAAGTGTTTTATGTATTCGTCGACGGATTTAAGGATGGATTTCTTTATTTCTAAAATGGGTTTGGAGTGGGTGTTCCACAGCGCGAACGAGAATTTCAAACCATGTTTTAGTTCATCTAGCTTTAGAGGTTCTAAGTGCTCTGTAACGTATTGTGATTCTGAAAGCACTTTAGGCAACCAAGCCCAACCTAAATCACTTTCAATCAATTTAATCACTAATGCGAGTTGATCGACTTCTTCATTGTTGGCTGAAAGGACAATTTTCTCTTTCAATCCATCATGAGTAAAAGATCTCAATACAAATTGTCTATTTGTTCTAAGCGCGCCTAAAACTTGATTCTCTGACAGTGTGGTCAGTTTGCTTCCTTTCTTAGCAAAAGGTAAGAATTCCACATGGCCAATGAAAGTTGAATCCTTACCAAACATGCCTTTACCTTGGTCGATGTTGACCAAGCCAAAATGAATATCTCCGTTATTAATGCCTTCTTCTACTTCTTGCTTGGTTTTTACTAAGAAGTTGACTCTCATGTTTGGAAAGTCTTCAGCAAGTTGTTCTCTGATCAAAGACAATATACCGTGTGGCACCACACTTGAGTAACCAATATTGACTCGCTCAAGTCCACCATATGAAAGGCTTAATGCGATCTTGTCGAAGATTTTTGATTGGTCGATAGTCGATTTTGCGTAGTGATAAAGTAGGTGACCTTCTTCCGTCGGTTCTACGGCTCTTCCGATACGTTCAAATAAGTCTACCGCAAGGACATCCTCTAAATTGGCAATGACTTGCCCTGTTGTCGTTCTATGTTTATTGAGTTTTGCTGCGGCTTTACTGAATGAACGCTCTTCATAAACCGTCACGAAGGCCAATAGTTGCTCAATACTAAAATTCATTGCTTGGTAGCTCCCCACACAATATTTATTGTTGTCACTTAAACCTAACAGTAATCCTCAGAAATGCCACGAAAATTGGCCTTGTTTACAATGAATGCACTTAGGATTTAGTGGTTTATCGTTATATAAATTGATGTGTGATCGAATCGAGGTCTAGGGGATGAGGGAGGCAAGTTATGCAGAAGCATATTTGAGTTCGTACAGATACAAAAAAGCCGCATCAATGATTGCGGCTTAGAAGCTGATAATAGCTTGGTTACTCGTAGGGCTCGACTTCAATGTTATTTAGGCTGTAGCCAGCATCGGCTAAGTCGGTTGAATTGTTTTCAATGTTAAGAGTACCGGAGACATAAACAACGTCCCAAAGTGCTTGGTTACTGGTTCCATCTGGTGCATCGACAAAAATGATTTGATTGGTTGGCGGTGGTGGAACATGGATACAAGCGCCATAGTACGGGACAAGCAAAAACTGTGTCGTGGTCTCACTGTCGCCTTCTAGTGGAATTACAAACCCCGGTATTTTGACTGTTTTCCCGACCAATTCCTTTCGAAAAGATCCTACAGTATTTTGCAGCGGGGCTTCACCTGTATGATCCATTGTAAATTGTACGGAGGCATTCTTTATCATTTCTTGTTCGTGTACCGGGACAAGATCTTTCCATTCAAGTGTCACGATGTCAGAAGCAATGCTGACGCTACTTAACAGTGCTAAAGAACAAGCCGCGACTCGTATTAATGCGTTTTTCATTTGAGACTCCTCATTTTCGTTGTTGAGTAGCTTATTTCTTTAGCGTGCTTTCTGTTAATCGCTTATGCCGGATGTCGCCCTGCCTTTTTTGTTTTTCGGTCTTTCCCCACAAGCCAATCATGTCGTTGATAGCTTCATCGTAAGAGTAAGAGTAAGAGTACGAACAAGAGGCGATGGTTGCTAACTATGATGGGTGGTGTCCGTCATTTGCGATTAAAGAGTTTAGGGTTATTAGTCAAAAATACCTGCAGTACGGAAACAGGTGAGAAACAACGCTCACAACTTTGGAGGGAAATGCACTTTGTATTGTATAGGTATTAAAAATGAAAAAATTCACACGAACGACACTCGCCATTATGTCAATTGGCAGCATTGCTGCAGGTGTGGCAACACAAGTATTTGCAGAAGAGTCTGCACCCAACCCATCTGACTTGACTGAAACAAGTACGTCTGCATTTTTTGGTTTGAATAATCAAGGTGCATTAAAAGGGTCTATATCTGGAGATTTCCATTTCGATAATGGACAAACGGGTATGTTGACGGTTGAAGGTACGATGGACAAAGAAGGAAAATACTCGGACAGTCGTATGCAGTATTTCCATGTCTTCACAACAGACAACCACGTGGTACCAAGAGCTGCTTTGTCGGTTGATGTTATCGATAACTCAATGTTTACATCAGCGTCTATTGGTGGCGTAGCAGCCATCAATGCGGGTGTAGAAGGTTTACAGTTATTTCCACGTTTAGGCGTGTTGGCGGGCGAATATTCAGATGAATCAATGAATGCGTTTAATGCGAACAGTAGCGAAGCATACGGTGTGTCAGCAGCGTTTTATATGATGTACACATTAGGTGACGATGGTACTTATATTGGCGCTTGGCCAGAATATAATTACTTAGACGGTGATATTGAAACATCATTATTAAAATCGACGGTCATGATCGCAACACCTTTCTCAAATGACAAAACTCGCTGGGGACAACTCCGAGTCGATAATACCTCTGGCTCAATGCAGTCTAAAAATCAATCTATTGATATCGACGATACTGTTGTTTGGGCAAACTACAAATTCTATTTCTAATTTAATCATTAGCGGATAACAAAACTGCGGATGACGAATAGCGAATTTCAAAAGCACGACTTGCATTTCAAGTTGTGCTTTTTTGTATGTGTTCGTTTTTCGATCTCTAACTCTCGAATGAATGCATTATAAATTATGCAGGGTCATATCCGTCATGTGAGAGTTAGTGGAATGAGTGAATTCGTCAATAATATGAATCAAAGAGGCAACGCATGTTCTCATTTATTGTTCATTTACCGAATTGATTTGGAGTAACCCATATGAAAAATACAACTACAGCAAACCAACTAAAGAAGACGACTTTGGCATTGATGGTCGCTCTGTCACCTAGCGCATTTGCTTATGACTTAGTGATTATGAACGGCCGTGTTATGGACCCTGAGACAGGAACAGACAAAATTGCAAACGTGGCTGTAGACAATGGTCAGATTGTTGCGATCACGGATCAAATTTTGGATGGCGATAAAGTTATCGATGCTGAAGGTTTAGTGGTTGCTCCTGGTTTTATTGATACTCACTCACACGTAGTGGCCATCCCTGTTATGCAAAAATTACATTTGCGAGGTGGTGTGACAACCCCTCTTGCGCTTGAAGTTGGAGCATACCCTGTGAACAATTGGTACAACCGCTTGGAAGGTCGTTCGCAGACTAACTTTGGCGCGAGTGTTTCATCTGGTGGTATTCGTACTAAGGTGTTTAACGAAAAATACAATACCCGAACAGGTACTATGATCAACGACATGTTTGATGCCGAAGAGACAAAAGCATCAGGCATTAGCGGTGATGCTTTGTCGACGATAGCAACACCGGAACAAATCAAACAGATTACAAAAATGGTTGATGAAGAACTGCAGGCTGGCGGTTTAGGTATTGGTGTACCGGTTGGGTATATGTCTAAAGCGGCGACCGTAGTAGAAACCAAAGAGTGGCAGCGTTTAGCGGGTGAATATGGCGTACCTACTTATCTGCATGGCCGTTTTTCGAGTGAGCTTCCGCCGACTTCGGGCCTGTTAGCTATTGAAGAAATGCTCTCAAGTGTAGGCATTTACGGTGGTGGTCTGCTCGTTCAACATATGCATCAGCAAACGTTGAATGAAACACCGGCAGCGCTAAAAATGCTCGATGATGCGCGTGATAAAGGTTATAAAGTAATGGCTGAAATTTACCCATACAATTTTGGTGCGACGATCGCAGCGGCTGATTATCTAGAGCCGAGTAACTACAAACGCAATATGGGACGTGATTATTCAGATATCATTGAAACTGAAACGATGAAGCCATTGACAAAGGAACGCTACGAGCAATTGTTGAAAGAAAATCCAGGTGCGAGTGTAATGTTTTATGGCGCAACCAATGACGATTTGAAAAATGCACTTGCTCACAGTTCGACTACTGTTGGAAGTGATGCTTTCCCTTTAATGAAAAAAGACGGAATGATGGCTTATAGTTGGAACACTCCGTATGAAGGTTTACAAGGTCACCCTCGCGCGGCGGGTACTCAGGCTCGTGTATTAAAAATGGTTCGTGAAGACAATCTCATGCCATTGATGTCAGCAGTCGCTAAAATGTCTTACATGCCAGCTAAATTCTTGGAAGAGAATGGCATTGAACAAATGAGTAAAAAAGGTCGTATTCAAGTGGGTGCGGATGCGGATATCACAATGTTTGATCCTGAGACTGTAACTGATAATTCAACATTGAAAGAACCTGGATTACCATCAACAGGCATCCCTTATGTTGTTGTGAATGGGACGGTGATCGTTGAAAACTCGAAAGTGCTGGAAGGTGTGTATCCGGGGAAAGCCATTCGAAACAGTGTTTCAAAATAGAGCTCTATAAGAACACTTCAAATAGGTTTTAAATTGGAAGCCTAACGCTGCAGCTAACACTACGTTGCATCTTAAAAGCCTTGTTGAAAGACAAGGTTTTTTTATGCCTTGAATGTAGCGAGAGTAGGATGACATCCGTCGAATGCGATTCATAAAGAAGTCATTAATCGTATTACATTGACGCTGTTCTTAGGTGATAGAGATAGCGGCATGACCAAGATTCATCCATTTCATTTTTTGCTCGCCGTATTTGGCTTTTTTTCGGCTTACACCAATGCCATGGGTTTTGATATATCTGGCTTACCTTTAGAGTTAGAAACGAACCTTCGATATCATCTAACCGCTTATGAAGACAAAGAGGCTAGTCGACTGAACCAACGAAAGTTGCATTCCACTGTTGATGCTGCGCTTAGCCCATATGGTTATTACCACTCGCAATTGAAGGTACACTCTGTCGATGATCAGAGACTTTCATTGGAGGTTGATTTGGGCTTGCCTACTAAGGTTGCTACGGTCGATGTCGTAGTATCAGGAGAAGCGTCTCAAGATATCGATTTCTCTATGTTGCTTGCTAATAGGACCATCAAAGAGGGAGATACCTTGAATCATCAAGCATATGATTCACTCAAGTCTAGGTTGTTGTCGTTAGCGCAAAGAAAAGGCTATTTTGATGGTGTCTTTACGCAATCAAAACTTGAAGTCATTCCGAGTCAAAATATTGCGAACATCCGACTCCATTTTAATTCGGGTCCGAGATACAAGTTTGGCAGGGTTACTTTCCATCAAAATCAAATTGAAGAGGATCGAGTTCGAAGCTTGAACACCTTTGAACAAGGTGACCTCTTTGAAACCAACTTGGTTTCGGAATTTCAAGCGCAATTGATCAAAACTAACTGGTATCAAGGTACGAGTGTCGTTTCAAATTGGTCGACTGCGAATGAAAAAAATGAAGTTCCCATTGATGTGTATCTCGATCCTAAGACTAAAAATATTGTTCAGTTTGGTGCAGGATATTCGACGAACTTAGGAGCTAAAGGGTCGCTTCGTTGGCAGCAGCCTTGGTATAACGCGAGAGGGCATAGTTTTGAAAGTAAACTCGAAGTTTCAGAACCTGAACAGTCACTGAGCTTGGGTTATAAGATTCCTACTAAGGACGTAATCAATGATTATTACGGTGTTCGGTTCGAGAGTAAGCAGGTTGATTACCTCAATACTAACAGTGTTATGGGGGACCTTGTATTCGAGAAACACTGGAAAGTGGATGAAGAGTGGCAAAGTACGGTTTATCTAAAGTACCTTTACGAGAATTATCAGCAAGCTTCTGACGAAAATGAAACACAGCTGATGATGCCGGGCATTGAATTTCTTTATCAACCAAAGGCTTATCAACCTAATAACCCACTATTCAAAGACTTAAAACATTGGCATCTGTATTCGATTGAATACTCCGACCCAAACCTGTTGTCTGATTCTCGAGTGCTTAGAGTAACGGGGGATAGCCAGTTGGCATGGAACATCACTCAGAACCAAATCTTTTCCATGCGTTCTTATTTAGGCACAAACTTTTCAGATTCAATTGAAGATCTACCATCATCTTTAAGGTTCTTTGCTGGTGGTGATGGCAGTGTTCGTGGTTACAAATATGGTTCGATATCACCGACAGACCAAAATGGTGAGCTAACAGGTGCTCCCTTTGTAGCTACGCTTGGACTTGATTACCAAGCACGAGTTTACAAGTCGTTTTGGGGAGGCATATTCTATGATGTTGGTGATGCATTTGATACTTCACCGAACTGGAACCAAGGCTTAGGGGTAAGCGTTGAGTGGAAGTCTAAGTACTTGCCTATTAAACTCAACTTGGCGAAAGGTGTTAACTCGGAAGACGAATATCGAGTGCATCTATCATTCGGAACCAAGTTCAATTAGTACCTGATATTTCAGCTTCATACTGATATTGCTGTTCCATATACAGAGTAGCAACTGCCCTCTGATAATAATGAAAAGAATGGGTATTAGATGCTCAGTAGAAAAACTACTGAGCAAGTCGATCAAGTAACGTGGTAATTATTGCTTAACCCAATAATGGCATGCCTATTAGTTTTCCGTGCAAGAAAAAAATCATCACCACCGCGAGTGCGATACCAATAACGACCGAAATAAGATCGTTAATTTTACTGACTTTTAGTCTTGGAATCGGTCTTGGTTCTCTTTTCTTCATCGAGATAATATCGAGAATCGCCCAGATAATAAAAGAACCAAACAGTATCACATCAGCCAACATTCCATTGACGAGCAGGTGGCTTATCGCCCACAGCTTAACGGCCATTAGTTGAGGGTGTTTAATGAATTGTCCGATTCTGCCTGGAAAGTAGGGAGCAACAAATAAGATCATCGCAGGTAGCATCACCAAATAGGTGATATGTCTGAACCAAAACGGAGTGACGTAAATAAGTGTAGGTTCAAGCCTGAGCTCGGCATACCCTTTGCCAATTAAAACAACCCCCACAATTGAGATCAGCGCATAGAAGCCTTTCCATGCGATTAAATTCTTTGCGGCTAAGCGGTCACGTAAACTCTCAGCGAAAATTGAGATAGAGTGAATACCTAGAAATAGGACTAACCCGAAAATAAAGCTCAACATATTTTATCCTTAAACAATGATTTAGCACGGCAAATCGCTGTGTCATGAGTTGGAATTTCGGGTAGACATATCAGCCATTATTATCAGACCCGCAAACGTAATCATTTCATAAATATGGATTTTATTAAAGCGTGGGGTCACGAAATGAAAAAAGCCACCAGTAATAATATTTCTATTATTACTGGTGGCTTTTAAGTTATTAAATCGAAATTTTATTTGTCTTGTTCAAAGTTAGATGGAAATAGTGCTCGACGAGTTTCTTCATCAAATTCAGTTTTAAAGCTAATACCTTTGCCTATCTCTCGAGCTCTTAATGCCGCGGGGCGAGCGTTTACGTTGTCGAACCAACGTTTAAGGTTTGGGTAAGGGTTCAATCCTTCTTCGCCAAGAACAAAAGGTGCTTTGTCGATCCAACCCCACGCAGCAACATCCACGATGGTGTATTCATTGCCAACGATAAACTCGCGTCCTTTCATGTGATTTTCTAACACATCGTAGTGACGTTGTGCTTCACGCAAATAACGATTTGCTGCGTAATCAAGGCCTGCGGGGGCAACCTTTTGAAAGTGTACTGATTGCCCTGAATATGGACCTAATCCACTGGCAATAAACATCATCCAAGATAGCAGTTCAGCCCGGTCTTGTGGTTGGCCTGCTAATTGACCTGTTTTTTCAGAAAGGTAAAGAAGGATAGCGTTGGAATCGAATACACGTTGCCCATCGTCTTCAATCGCTGGCGTTTTACCGTTCGGATTAATCAAACGATATTCCGGCGTGTGTTGCTCACCCTTTAAGGTATCTACAGGAACAAGTTCGAAATCAAGCCCTGTCTCTTCAAGAAAAAGGGCGATCTTCATTGGGTTTGGCGTGTGATGAAAATAAAACTTAAGCATAGGGTAACTCCTTGTATTGGAAATTCATTAAAGCATTACTTGAACGATCGTTCAATAATTGATTTTGGATTATATGCAAATTGATCGACTCGTTTTGAGTTCCTATGACTGCTGAACTTCATCATACCCAGAGGAACTGCGTAGAGTTGTCTAGTGTAAGCGTTTTTAAGTTGTTGAATAAATGAGCATAAACTTGATTTTTTGGTTCAATAGCTAAGTATAAGAGGATCATTTTTGATGACGTTGAACGTGTCGAATTGAAAGATAGGTATTCAAAAATAGTTAATCGAACGTCTTAAATACAAAAGTTAACTCGGTTTTTACTTCGCTCAGGCATACAAATTTGTGATCTGGAGTCACACCTTATGCAACAAATGAATATTAACGCGATAGATTTTGGGGTGGTTCACGGTTTTTTAATATTAGGGGCTTACATTGGGGAGCAAATCTGATGTGAACACTTAACGACACAGGATCTTTCCATGAAAAAGAACATTATCGCCCTCGCTCTTGGTGGCATGCTGGCTTTTGGCGTAACACCTTACTCTTTTGCCGCTAACGATGGTGCTGTAGAAGCTTCTGCAGATTACGCGCAGTTGGTTACCAAGCGACAAGTTGTAGATCAATTATTACTTGATGCGTTGAAGGCGTTTAAATCTCCAGCAAGAATTTCTCACGCTGGTTTCACGGCTAAAATGCCAAGCAACATGGAAATTGTAACGAATCGATTACTAGAAGCTTACAAGCTTGAACCTTACCGTACTGACTTGTTGATCTCGGCAGCCAATGCTCAGATCTATAACAAAAATGCAGAGCGAGCGATTGAGCTGTTTGAACAAGCTCTGACTGTCGCCCCTGATGATGTAGACCTACATGCATATTTAGCTGTTTGGCAAAGATTTGACGGCAATGACAGTGAATCCAATAAGCACATGGAGAAACTAGAAAGCCTGAACAAAGGCAAAGCTGAAGATATTAAGCGTATTTTCGCTACCGTTGATCGTGTGTTAGAAACACCTCTTAAAGAGTCTGCGGATAAAGGGTTACTTAGCGACCATGGTGCAATCGTCACGTTAGGTTATGCACTTAACCCTGATGGCTCAATGCATGAAATTTTGATTGAACGTCTTGAAACCACATTAGCGATGTCAAAAGCCAACCCGGATGCGATGATCGTACTAACAGGTGGTGTACCTAAGAATCACAAGACAGAAGGTAAGTTGATGGCGAATTGGCTTATTTCGAAAGGGGTAAGTAAAGATCGCATCATTGAAGAGAACTATGCGACCAGCACGGTAGGTAACGCTTTGTTCAGTAGCTATGCGCTTGCTCGTCATAACATCAAACATGCGACAATTATCAGCTCGGCGAGCCACGTTCGTCGTGGTCAAACTCTGTTTGAAATCGCCAGCTGGCAAACTGGCCCTAAGGGCATTACGTTCGATACGGTTTCTTACCCAGACAAGCCGTTAGAAAGCCTTAAGAACGCAACTAGTGGCGAGCTGTTAGGCATTTATCGTGATGCTCTAAGAACCTATGGTATGTGGAGCTACCGCTCTTACCCATTGGAGTCTCGCTAAGCCCAAGAATTATTTGCGTTTGGGAAAAGCACAGTTCGTGTTAAACCAAAGCTTCACTTGTTAGTACAATCGAGCACAGCTAGATGGTATGCTGTGCTCCTACTTAATTTAGTGTTTCAAAGGCAAAAAAATGAACCCGATTTTAGCAATGTTGAAAGAGAACAATATTAGCGACGAGCAGATCAGCGAGATATTCAAGACGTTGACCGAGAACCCTCTTGCAGCAATGGCGACAATCAGCCAACTTGGTTTACCACAAGATAAGCTTCAAATGCTGATGGGTCAGGTAATGCAAAACCCTGCGCTAATCAAAGAAGCAGTTGAAGAGCTTGGCCTAGATTTTTCTAAGGTTGAAGCCGCTAAAGAGCAACTTCAAAAATAAGTGAGTGTGATCTAGCGATAGAGTTCATGAGCGATAGCCGGTTTGGCTAACTGTTCTTGGCAACGCTAGTTAGACTCTAATAAAAAGCCGTTTGAGCAATGTAGTCATTGTTTAAACGGCTTTTTTGATCGTCTCAAGATCAGGTCAGGGGACAAACAAACGCTAGCACGATGTGACTCACTCGCTTAAATCATGTAACTTCGTTTTTAACACTCTTGTTCTCAATAAACCGAATTTCGGCGTTGCTCATGAAATCTAGCTTAAGCATTCGATCTTACACCAAGCAATTTAATACCCATGCTCATGATGGCCATCATCAATTGGTATTGCCGATCCAAGGCAGTATCAATATTGAAATGGTGGGGTATATCGGCAAAGTGGCCGTGGGTGAATGTGTGGTAATTCCGGTAGCCACAGCGCATGCGTTTAGAGCGGATGAAGCAGCGAGGTTTATTGTCGCGGATATGGCAGAGTTGCCGCAGCACTTGTTAGAGCATGAGCTCTCGGTTTTTACGATAACACCACCTTTAATGAGCTTCCTGCTGTTTGTAGAAAAGCAGTTGGAATATCAGGTCGATAGCGGTATTGAGTCATCAATCTTGGATGTGTTTTCATTGCTATTAGAGCAACAACAAGTGAGCAAGAGCATCGACCCAAGAATCCGCGCCGTACAAAGGCTGATAGTGGATAATTACGCCCAACCTCTCTCTATTTCACATCTTGCAGAAACGGCCTGTCTGAGTCCCACTCAATTCAAAAAACTCTTCAAAGAGTGCTTGGGTATCAGTGCGCTTAAATACATCACTTGCTTTCGTATGGAGAAAGCTCAAGCCCTGTTAACTCATACCGATTTACCCGTTCAATTGATTGCTGAAAATGTGGGCTATAGTGATGTATCTGCTTTCAGTCGACGCTTCTCTCAGCACTTTGGGATGTCCCCAAGGGCGTTTCTAGGCTCAATGAAAGAGAGTCTTTCAAAACAACAATAGCGTCCTTTTAGCAAACTAAACCTTATCAATCTTCACTATTATCTATTTCAGAACTGAAAATTGGATAATAGAAATGAATCTTGCCATCAATCGCGTTAACGAACTCCAAACGGGCACTTTGGCCATCTTGTTTGCTTCTATTTTATGGGGCACGACAGGCACCGCCGCAAGCTTTGCACCTGATTTAAGCCCATTAGCGATTGGTGCTTTCTCTATGGGCGTCGGTGGTCTAATGCAAGCGGGTTTGGCGTATAGAAAAATCCTATTCGCTTTCGACAAACTTTTGCAGAACAAGAAGCTGTTGGCAGTGAGTGCTTTGGCTTTGGCGGTCTATCCTTTAGCTTTCTATTCTTCAATGAAATTATCAGGTGTGGCGATTGGTACGGTAGTTTCGATTGCGACCGCACCTTTCTTTTCTGCTCTGTTAGAGTGTCTGATTAGCAAAAAGAATAATATCAACAAACGTTGGCTCACTAGCTTTGCGATTGGTGTGGTAGGTATTGGGTTGTTGGTGTTTTCAGAATCTTCATGGGCGAATGAATCCGGTGATGATCTGAAGCTGTTGGGTATTGCTTTAGGTCTGGTCGCTGGTTTGTGTTACGCCATTTATTCTTGGGCGACAAAAGCATTGATAGATAAAGGGATTAAGTCACAAGCAGCGATGGGCAGTATTTTTGGCCTCGGTGCGATGCTGTTGCTGCCAACGCTCTGGTTTACTGGTGATAACCTGTTTTCCTCACAAGCTAACGTATTAGTCATCAGTTATCTGACGTTAATCCCGCAATGCTTGGGCTATATCGCTTTCAGTTTTGGTTTACGCCACGTCACCGCGAGCAGTGCCAATCTGCTGACCTTGTTTGAACCAGTAGTCGCAGCGGTGCTTGCCGTCTGTGTTGTCGGTGAGCTTATTCCTTTTATAGGCTGGCTAGGTATGTCTCTGATTGTAATGTGCTTGTTTATACAGTCGAATCCATCTAAAGGAACGTTATAAGTATTTGTTTTGTTTTGCCTAATTGAAATTTTTTCATGTGTAATTCTTATAATTGAATAAAATCAGTATCTCAGTTGTGAGAGTGCTGTTACTATCGCTATCAATAGTCGGGGGGCATATTCCTTATTTGGTGTTTGCTGAGATCGTTAGTCGAGACCCGTTGAACCTGATTCAGTTAACACTGGCGTAGGGAACTATAAGCACTCGTTCTACGTCTGCATTCATGAATACTGTTCATGAATCTATTGCGACTTCTCCTTCGATCGGTGTTCGTTCTCCTACGTCTTGTAAGATAGTAGGAGCGACAATGACACACAGTTCTATTTCAAAAGATTTAACGCCAAAAGCCTCAACTCCAAAAGCCTCAACACAGCAGCACTCTGCTGAAGACACGATTCGCACGAATACTCCGATTGTTTTAACCATCGCGGGTTCTGACAGTGGCGGCGGTGCAGGTATCCAAGCTGATATTAAAGCCATGTCTGCTACCGGTAGTTTTGCTTGTTCTGTGATTACCGCTATCACTTCCCAGAACACTCAAGGCGTTTCCGCCATTTTTCCTATTCCACTTGATCATGTCGCTAGCCAGCTAGATGCGGTTTTCACTGATCTCAATATCGTGGCAGTAAAAGTCGGCATGTTGGCCGATTCGCAAATCATCAAAGTCGTCGCGGACAAAATCAAACAATACCAACCTAAACACTTAGTGATTGACCCTGTCATGGTGGCGACAAGTGGAGACCTGCTGTTAGAAAACTCGGCAATTACGACGCTAAAACAAGAGCTGATTCCGCTCGCAGACATCATTACGCCTAACTTGCCAGAAGGCGCGGCGTTAACAGGCAAGCCAGTACCTGAAAGCGAAGCCGAAATGCAGGGCATGATTGAAGACTTACGCGCACTAGGTGCTAAAGCTGTCCTGCTAAAAGGCGGTCACTTAGAGAAGGATGAGAACAGTAACGACTTACTGATTCTGCCAACCACATCTGCTCTGATTAGCGCTAAACGTTTTCCTACAAAAAATACCCATGGCACGGGTTGTACGCTTTCATCTGCTATTGCTTCTTTCTTGGCTCAAGGCAACACGCTTTCAGAGGCTGTCGACCTAGGCAAACAATACATTTCGCGCGCGATTGCTCACGCTGATGAGTTGCAAGTCGGCCAAGGTCATGGCCCAGTAAATCACTTCTTCGCTGGACACGGTAATGTCCGTTAATACGATTGGCGTTCAACTCAGCAACGCGACTCTGCGTTACCGAGATAGCGAGCACGCGACCTTATCTGGGCTGTCACTGAGCTTAAACGCAGGTAAGTGGACGGTATTGCTTGGTCGTAGTGGCTGCGGGAAAACCACGGTATTGCGTTATCTGGCAGGCTTGCTGGACGACAAGGTGGAGTGGCAGGGCACATTGGCAACCTCTGATGATCTGCCTTTAACGGATCGCATCGCATACATGGCACAACAAGACTTGTTACTGCCATGGTTGTCGGTTATCGACAATGTTTGCCTAAGTCATCGCTTTCAAAATCCAGCTTCTGATAAAGCACCGCAAACCAATCAAGCTCTAGAGTTGCTAGCTGCGGTTGGTTTGGCTGATTATGCGAATGCGATGCCGGACCAATTGTCTGGCGGTATGCGTCAGCGTGTCGCTTTGGCTCGAACCTTAATGCAAGACAAGCCAGTGGTGCTGATGGATGAACCGTTCTCTGCGCTGGATGCGGTAACAAGACACAAGTTACAGACCTTAGCGTGTGAACTGTTAAGAGATAAAACCGTTGTGTTGATCACTCATGATCCACAAGAAGCGGTGCGTTTGGCGGATAACTTGTATGTGTTGCAAGGCACGCCTGCGAATGCTCAGTCTTTATCTGTGCCCAATACGGGCACACCAAGAGTGTTAGATGGTGAATGTGCTGAGTTACAACAAGCGATCTTAGAACAGTTGGAGCGTGATTATGAATGATCTAACGCGAAGCGAAGCTGTGGCTCATTCAGCTAACGTACAGACTGCCACTACACGTCCTCGTCAGATTAATCCCATTATGCGTTTGCTGATCAGCAGCGCCGTGATTCTCGGTTTATGGCAAATGGTGGTGGTTATCTTCGAGATGCCTAGCTTCATTCTGCCAGCACCTGCAGAAGTCTTCATCAAGCTAATTGAACGTTACGATGTGCTACTCAAACACACTTGGGTGACTGCGCAGGAGATCTTACTTGGTCTATTGCTCGGTTTGTCTATGGGGCTGTTTTTCGCCCTACAGATGTTGATGTTCGAACCGCTGAAACGTTGGTTGTTGCCTATCTTAATTGCTAGCCAAGCAATCCCTGTGTTTGCGATCGCACCAGTGTTGATGTTGTGGCTGGGTTATGGCATCGCGTCAAAAGTGGTGATGGCGGCGATCATTATCTTCTTCCCCGTGACCACTTGTTGTTACGACGGTCTACGTAATACACCGACAGGTTACCTTGATCTTGCCAAGACGATGGGTGCATCTAAATGGCAATTGCTCCGTTATATCCAATTGCCTGCCGCATTGCCAACACTGGCGTCTGGCATTCGTGTGGCGGTGGTTATTGCCCCAATTGGCGCGGTTGTCGGCGAGTGGGTGGGTTCGAGTGAAGGGCTAGGTTACCTAATGCTGCAGGCCAACGCGCGCATGATCATTGATGAGATGTTTGCTGCCTTGTTCATCTTGGCGGTGCTGTCCATCTCGCTCTACTTCATCACAGACAAATTACTTAAAAAAGCTATCCCTTGGGAAAACCAATGATGGTTCGCTCAACACTTTGTTTAATAAGGCTTCGCTCAACGCTATTTATCTAAACAAAACTTCGTTAAAAATTAGCTCTATAAACACAATAATAATATTCAAAAGGAAAGGTTAACTATGAAAAATACCAAATTGGTAGGTGCAGTGGCACTGCTTGCTTCGCTAGTTTCAGGTCATGCATTGGCGGATTCTGAACAAAAGAAACTGACATTGATGTTGGATTGGTTTGTGAACCCGAACCACGGCCCAATTGTGATTGCTCAAGAGCGCGGTTACTTTGCTGACCAAGGCCTAGAGGTTGAAATCCAAGAGCCTGCAGACCCAAGCACGCCTGCAAAGTTGGTTGCAGCAGGTAAAGTCGATTTAGCAGTAACTTACCAACCAAGTTTAACCATGGATGTAGCGGCAGGTTTACCTCTCGTTCGCGCATCAACCCTTATCGCAACGCCATTGAATACGTTGATGGTTTTGGACAATGGCAAGAACGATTCATTAGCGGACTTGAAAGGTAAGAAGATCGGTATCGCGATTGCGGGTAACGAAGAAGCAACTATCGGCACTATGCTAGCGCAAGAAAATGTTGCGTTTACAGACGTGCAAACCATCAATGTCGGTTGGGCACTTTCATCTTCATTAGCATCAGGCAAGGTAGACGCAATTTGGGGTGGCTTACGTAACTTCGAAACCAACCAGTTAGCACTTGAAGGCTTTAAAGCAAAAGCGTTCTTTCCTGAAGAGCACGGCGTACCCGCTTACGACGAGCTGATCTTTGTGGCGAACGCAAAGAAACACGACGACGAAGCGATCAAAGCGTTCAACAAAGCACTTGAGCAAGCAACCACTTACATTGTGAACCACCCACAAGAGTCATGGAGTGAGTTTGTGGCGTATTCACCAGATACGTTGAACAACGAACTTAACCAACGTGCATGGGACGACACACTGACTCGTTTTGCACTTCGCCCTTCAGCTGTAGATATGAAGCGTTACGACGATTACGCGCAGTTCATGTTCGACAAAGGCATTATCAAATCACTACCAAAAGCCGCTGATTACGTACCGACTTTTGACTAAGGAATCTCATGAAATACCAAGACTTAATCCAAGCCTGTCAGCAAGATTGGCAAGACTACATCGAGCATGATTTTGTTAAAACGCTGGCGAACGGCACTCTCGCTCAACCGTGTTTTCTGCATTACTTGAAGCAAGATTTTCTGTTTTTGAAGCAGTATGCTCGTGCTTATGCTTTGGCGATTTACAAAGCTAAAACCTTGGCTGATATGCGTCGTGCACTGCCAAGTGTTCATGCTCTATTAGATTCTGAAATTTCACACCACGTGACTTACTGTGGTCAATGGGGTTTAACGGAGTCTGACTTGGAAAATGAACCTGAAGATTTCGGCACCGTTGCCTACACGCGCTACGTTCTAGATGCAGGTATGACGGGTGATCTTGTCGACCTTTACGCGGCACTGGCTCCGTGTTCAATTGGTTACGCTGTGATTGGTAAAGCGTTGTTAGAAAGCAGTGATACTGTGTTAGAAGGCAACCCGTACGCAAGCTGGCTGCAACTGTACGGCGGAGAAGAGTTCCAATCAGGCGTGGCAACGGGCGCGGAATATTTCAATCAACTGCTTGCTGAAATTGATATCAACAGCGAGCGCGGTCAGAACATCGTTCATATCTTCAAAACCGCAACGCGTATGGAAGTGGCTTTTTGGCAGCAAGGTCTGAATGCACTTAATGACTCAACCGCGGTTTAAAGCGACTTTCTTGAATAAGGATTAATCCATGCTAACTGAACAAATCATCCAATCGCTGCGCGCAGTACGAGAGCAAAAACCACTGGTTGTGAACATCACCAACTACGTCGTGATGAACAATACGGCCAATGCGTTATTGGCGATTGGCGCTTCGCCTATTATGGCGCACTCACAGCAAGAGCTGGCAGAGATGATGTCTTTCTCTGGCGCGCTTGTGATCAACATCGGTACGCTAGACAGTGTGTGGACACCAAGAATGCGCTTTGCTGTTGAACAAGCGAATGCGAACAACAAGGTTGTGGTGCTTGATCCTGTGGGTTGTGGTGCAAGTACGCTGCGTACCGAAACTTCTCGTGAAATTGCACGCTTAGCCGATAAGTTGATTATTCGTGGTAATGCATCTGAAATTATCGCACTAGCGGGTGAGCAAGCACAGAGCAAAGGCGTTGATGCGCTAGATAGCAGTGATGCCGCATTAGGCGCAGCGCAATGCTTAGTGGCTGAATATGGTGCGAACGTGGTTATTTCTGGTGAAACAGATTACGTTGTGACTAAAGACAGCGTTGTGACGTTAAACAATGGTCACCTAATGATGCCGTATGTGACGGGCATGGGTTGTACGCTAACAGCGCTGACGGGTGCTTTCGCGGCTGTCGGTGATGACAGTGGTTTGGCTGCAGCAGCAGTTTTAGGTGTGGTTGGCGAAATCGCCGCTGAGAATTCACGTGGCCCAGGTAGTTTGCAAATGAACTTACTCGATGAGCTGTATCAACTAGATGAAGAGACACTGATTCAACGTTTAAAGGTTCAGTAGTCTCAATCTGGCTTAAGCATTTAGCTCACTAAAAAGCCCTCAACTATTGGTGTCAGTTCAAACACGAATGTGCTGGGGGCTTTCTTATTGTATAAACCGTGTTCGCTATGTTTTCAATAAACGAGGCTCGAAAGAACAGAGACTTAAAGTCAGCTAGGTTCTAAATCGATTCACTTGGCTCTCTAGGTGGTGAGCAACCTCGGTTAAGTCGCTCGCCGCGCCAGAAATACTGCTTACAGACTCTTGGTTGCTTTGTGCGATGGTGTTTGCACCTTGTGCATTCTCACCCAATGATTTGGTCAGACAATCTTGTTCGTCAACAGATACTGCAATCTGGCTGTTAGCCTGATTCAGATCTTGGATGTGTTGGTTAATCACATGCAAGTTCTGAGAAGCTTGCTGTGCCTGAGTTGAAGCATCTGAAACCGTGCTGTGGCTCTCTTTGATCGACTCTAACGCATCTTTAGCGCCACGCTGTAACGAGGTGATGAGCTCATCAATCTGGCTTGCAGAATCTTGAGTACGCTTAGCTAGAGTTCTTACTTCGTCGGCTACTACTGCAAATCCACGACCTTGTTCACCTGCGCGCGCAGCTTCAATAGCCGCATTTAATGCCAGTAGGTTGGTTTGCTCAGAAACGCCTTTGATTACTTCAAGAATGGCACCAATATTCATCGACTCTTTGTGTAGGTCAGTCACTTTTTGGCTGCTCACCTGCATGCTTTCATCGGCGCTGCCAATCTCATGCAGTGTTTTGTCTACTTCTTTGAGCCCCATCGCCACATTCTCGGTTGCTTGGTTGGCAACTTGAGACGCGTGGTTAGCACTTGCAGCAATTTCTGATGTGCTTGAAGCTAATTGATCAACGGCAGAAGAGATGTTGATCATTTCACTGTTCAATTGTGTTGCATTGGTCGAGCTGTTGTTTGTCACCTGATTAAGTGACTCCGACATCTCACCAATACGCACGCTAGAACGGTTCACTTGACCAACAATATCGCGCAGAGATTCAATCGTAATCTCCATGTTAGTCAGCAGTTCACCAATCTCATTCTTGCTCTCAATGTTCACTTCAACATTCAGGTTGCCCTGAGAAAGCTCGTTGGTGATCTGTTTAACCTGCGCGATGCCTTTGGTAATAGAACGAGTCACCAACACTGCGCTCGTCATGCCAATCACCAAAGCCACACCCGTTAGCAAGAAGATGATTTGAACTGAACGTTTTTTACTGGCTTGCAGTTCTGGCGTTAATGCTTGTTTCTGTTGCTCTAGAATACTTTGAGCATCCGCGACCGCGATAGCCAAGCTGTCACCAATCGAGGCAAGAGTCGCTGTTCTTTGAGTGTTTTCAATCATCTGCTGATGAACTTGCTTAAAGCCCTTTGCATACGCTTCACGTTGGTTTGAGAAGTCTTCAATCAACTCACTTTGATAAGGGGATGATTTAAGAGATTCAATATCGCCTTCAATACCTGGCAACGCGTATTCAAAGATATCTTTACCCGCTTCATAGGTTTTTAGGTCGTTGTTGTTTGAGTAACTCAGTACGGTGATCTTGGCTGCGAGGAAGTTCTCCATCAACATACCCGCGTATAAGCTCGCGTTTGGATCATTGTTGTTGTAAGACTCATACAACAAGCTCTGAGCCGCTTTGAGGGCGTTGGTTTCTCGTTTGACCATTTCGACATTCACTAATTGGTCGATGAGCAGCTGGCTCTGTTTCATTGAGCCATAAGCCGTGTCAAATGCCGCCACGCTGTCTTGCACTAATTGCAGGCTAGCTAGGCTATCGGTTTTGGTGGTGGTTTGGATTAAGTTGTTGAGCAGTTCATCAATCGCGAGTTTACTTGATTGATAATTTGTTTCGTATTGCTCATCCAATGACTCTAAGTAACGTTCAGAGGCTAAACGCATCTGAAGAAAGTGCACTTGAATGTTGCTTGACAGTGTCGCTTTTTGGCTGAGCTCACTGTATTGGCTAAAGCCGTTCGACAAGGTTTGGATACCTTTGTAACTCACAAAGCCTGAAATGACGAAAAAGAGCAAGCAGATGGCATAACCCAGCTTGATCTTGAGCGCTATAGAAAGGTGGCGCATAACTATCCCTATATTTACCTGATTCCTTCACAGCGGAGTATTTCATAAAACAGCGTTCTGGGCATGCTTGAAGTGAATACTTTGTGTAATAAGTAACGCTTTCGTTAAAAATTCCAGGATTTTCGGTATGCTTTCAACGAGTTGTATATTCAATGGTGCGCGCTTAATTGAGCTAATTTAGTATTAACTTCCATGCACATGATGCGATTTGTCGGTAAAATGGTAGCAACTCTATTTAGACTCCGACTCCAAAGGTACGATATGAACCCTTATAAGCTCTATTTAGTAACGGATGACCAGCAAGATTTAGAAACGCTTAAGTTTGTGGTTGAACAAGCGGTCGCTGGTGGCGTCACTATGGTTCAAGTAAGAGAGAAACATGGGGATGTAAGAGCTTTCATTGAACGAGCACAAGCTGTTAAGTTGATTTTGGCTGGCTCTGGTGTACCGCTGATCATTAACGATCGGGTAGACGTTGCTTTGGCTGTGGATGCTGACGGCTTGCATTTAGGACAGTCAGATATGCCTGCTGAGTTAGCCCGTCAGTTGATTGGCCCAGACAAGATTCTTGGGTTATCAATTGAAACTGAACAGCAGCTACAACAAGCCGATAGTCTGCCGATTGATTACATTGGCCTCAGTGCGCTTTTTGCCACACCGACTAAGACAAATCTTAAGAAACATTGGGGTTATGATGGCATTAAAATGGCGTTGGAGACAACGAAGTTACCGATTGTCGGTATTGGTGGAATTAATGAATCGAACATTCCGCAGTTAGTTGAGAGCGGTATTCATGGGTTAGCATTGGTATCTGCGATATGTCACGCTAAAGATCCCAAACAAGCGACGCGGGATCTGTTGTCTCTAATGAGAGAGTGAAGGGGTTATCGGCTAGAAAACAAATGAGATTAACCATTTGTTTTCTAGTTAAACAACAGGCTCATAGAAAGGCTAAATTGGCCTATCGCTTGAGCTTTTAAGACAATTTATTGAATACACAATTTGGTTTACTGAGCGCATAAAGCAACAGTACCGATGATCATAAGAACGATCGCGGCATACCAGCCGTATTGCGCGGTCTTATCAGCAACAAACACCTTAATGTAGTTGAGTTCTTCATGCGCCATTGCAATGAAGTCTGTGTAGTTAATCGATAACTCGCGGCTCGCTTCTTTCAAGTCTTGCTGAAGTTTGTTGAAAGCCTCATCGATGAAGCCTTTTGTTTCTGAAATAGACGGAGTAGCAACCAAAGTTAAGCTATTCCAAACTGCCATACGCGATTCATATTCGCTTTCACTGACACAATTAAGTACGCGTAAATCATACTCTCGTTTGTTACGCTCTTTGCCCATTTTCTCAGGGCAAATATTTCTTAAAACGTTCACGACAAATTTTCCAAAAGGTTCATTTAGATATAAAAAAGCACTCGAAGAGGGCTCATAAACTGGGTGCGAATCAATATTCAAAAGTGATCTATTTGAAGCTTTCACAAGTGGTTGCAGGGCAGGGGCACTTATGTGGGAGATTTGAAGTTGGGTCAGTGGTGTTAAAGAGCGATTTGGTTTTGTCGATCTCAGTTTGATAAGACAACCCCTTTAGGATCGCATACTAGTTATGTCACTTTGGGATATCAACTAGGGTGTTTTATCCACACGACAAAGAAAATTATCGGCACGAAAAGCGGAAATGAGGTAGTGCTGGAGAAAACACCACCGTCATTGATTTAGGATTCAGTTGCTGAAATAGGCTGAGCTCAAGGATTGGGGAAGATTAGTTGGCTTGCCATTGATTGTTTTCTAATGAGTGGCCCTTTAGTTTTTCAAGTAAACTTGTTAACACTGGCCCATTGATATGACTGCGAGACACTAAGCAACCCACTGGAGTAATCCAACCACCATGCTCGTGTGCCACTGGCAGTGCTACGAGATCACCTTTCTGAATTCCTTCCATCACCATCATTTCAGGCACATTTGCCCACCCTACGTTTTGTTCAACGAGATCGATGATTGTTTTGTGGTTGTTTGCATACCAAAGCATCGAGCTGATGCCATAGGTGAACCACAATTCGCGCTGCTTCGAACTGCGATGCACACATTGGCGGTAGCGCTTTAGGTCTGAGTCTTGAACGACGGGCATTTGGCTCAGCTCGTGCGTGGCAGAGCCAACAGTAAGAAAGCGTGCTTGGCCCAGTAAGAAAAAGTCCATATCTACTTTAAGTTCACCGTCCGCATAGATGATACCTATCTGCGCTTTGCCGCGTCTGACTAAGTCTTCAACATCGAAGGTTGAGGTGGTAATAATATCAAAGTGTGTGATTGGAAACTGATCGGCTAGTGAGCTGATTATCTTAATGAAATTCTTATCTATGATGCTCTCATCAATGGCAATGATCAGTTCGTGTTCATCTTCTTGTGTCAGCGATTCTACTTTTTGGTCGAAGTACTTTTGTTGGTCGAGAATTGCCTTAGCGACAGGCAATAACGCTTTACCTGTGTTGGTCAAAACGGGGATGTTTTTCTCACGGTTAAACAGCTCTTGGTCGATGGCAATTTCTAGGTTGGCGATCGATTGGCTGACACCAGACTGAGCGCGTTTCAGCTTACGTGCTGCAGCAGAAAAAGAGCCACTTTCACACACGGTGACGAAGACTTTTAATTGCTCAAAACTGTACATGTTACTTCTCGCTCAATACCAAATGGGATGATAATGCTCAGGCTATCACTAATCGTGATGGCTGTTAACTTTCTCTTATTATTTCCGATGACATAATCCGAGCTAATCCAACACATACTAGATTATTTAGAGGAATGTATGAGTACGTTAGAAAGAGTGTTCCACTCAGTGTTATTCGAAGTTTTGGCCGTAACACTTTCAATTATGGGCTTGGCGATATTTACCGATCATGATGTGAATGCCTTATCAGAAACCATGATAGTTGTCGCGACAATCGCTATGATTTGGAATTACTGCTTTAACCGCATTTTTGATCGCTACTTTACGGGTGAAAAATCTCAGCGTTCACTTAAGCTGAGAATATTCCATGTGGTTTTGTTTGAAGCAGGCTTGTTGATAGCGACGATCCCAGTGATGGCTTTCTTGCTTAATGTGGGGATTTGGCAGGCATTCTTAATGGATATCGGCGTGACTATTTTTATTACCATTTACGCGTTTGTGTTTAATCTGATTTACGATCATATACGAGCATTCTGGGTACGCAGAGCGGACTTAGCCGTTCAGTAATCTACCAAGTCAGTAAATACTAGTTTGGCTACTAACCGTTTGTTTATCCGTTATTTTGACGGAGGTATCCGGTTAGTAGGTCTAGGTAACGGGGCGTTTGTTCTGCTATCTTAAATAAGGTGATAATTTGAGTTCGTGAAAGAACAGATTAAGAGGAAAGGATGCCGAATATCCCTCAAATGACGGTTGTAGATAAGAAAGAAGTCGAATTGTTCGCGGAACTGTTCAAACATATTGATGGTGAAATCTATACCTTACTACGCAGTGCTCAAATCCCTAATGATATTCTCACCAGTAATGACCATTACGATTATCTTCCTGAGACCACGGTTAAGAATGTGGTCAAGATTATGGGGGAATCTGCGTCGAGAGAAGAGTTTTCGCTGTTTATGTGGAGTTTTTGCAAGCAAACCTATGTGCCAAGGTTCGTCGCTAAACTGAGTCAGCAAGACTCGCTGAAAAGTGCACTTGACCAATTTGGTGAGCAGTTGAAGCTCGTATCCAACGGTGCGAATGTCTATACCAAGCAATCCGGAGGAAAGTGGTGGTTGGTCCGCGAGAAGCCGTTTACTAACGCGCCTTGGTTTAAGTTCGCTGAACTGTTCTCGGTTATTTTCATCAACGAGTTACTTTCAGTATTAACGCAAGGTCGTTGGAAGCCGTTTGAGGTCGGTATTCAGAATGGCGATCTCGAATGCTTTCAATCTCTTCCACAAATGGGCAGTACTCAGTTTTATACGCATAGACCTGTCACCGCCTTTGAGATCCCTGAAGAGATCATGCTTGCGCCTATTGTTTTGCCAAAGGTAGCTCAAGAATCAGAAATCACTGCGCCTTTACCTAGCTCATTCCTGAGTGCTTTTAAGCTTGTTATTAAACCTTATCTCACGATGGGGAAACTGCCAATTAGCTTAGCTTCTGAGATTCTAAATATTCATGTCAGAACGATCCAGCGTCGGTTGGAAAGTGAAGGGGTGACCTACAAAACCTTGATTGAAGAGATGGTTCTTGAGCAGGTTTTAGAATTGCTTAAGAAGTCAGATTTATCGATCACGCAAGTAGGCGCGAAAATGGGCTATTCCGATTCTTCCCACTTTACCCGAGCCTTTAAACGACAGATGAACATGACGCCAAGACAGTACCGAAAAGAGCACAGCTAACGTCGGTAAGCAACAGTACAAAGCTATCAGTAAGAGCTCCGGCAATAACAGTTCCGCAGCCAAACTCTAGCCAATAAGTAATAACTCCAGCCATTAAGCAGAAACCGGAGCCTGAACGCAGATTTATTTATTGTCACCAAATGGCCATTTGTGAACCTTGAACACTGGCAGTATCACTACTAAGTTACTGAATGTTGATGAGTTGTTTTGCCTCGATTTCCCCCGGAATTTTGATTAGATTTTTGTGGTTATCGCGGCTAATAAAAACACCTTTGAAACCTCATAACACTCATTAGTAGTTACGGAATCGTTATGGGAAGTGGACTCCACTCATAAACGGAATCAAGGTGTATAAATGAAAAATGCTGGCTTAAAACTCTCTGTTATTGCTCTTTCGTGTTCATTTGCTTTTTCTGCAAATGCCGCTTCAACGTTATTCACAAACGTTGATATTTTCAATGGTACTGAAAACAAATTGTACGAAGACCATCATGTATTAGTCGAAGATAATCTTATCAAACAAATCTCTGCGAGCCCGATAGAGGCTGGCGAAGCTGAAGTGATTGATGGCACAGGCAAAACGTTAATGCCGGGTTTAATCGAAGGCCATGGTCACTTGTTGCTGAATGGCGGTAATCTAAGTGACCACGAAAACAACCGGACGATTGAAGAACTGGCTGCTCGAGCAACAGTGAACGCTAACGCTGCGTTTCAATCAGGTTTCACCACGTGGCGTGATGCTGGTGGCTTGAATACTGGCTTACGTAAAATAATCGATTCTGGCATGTTGCCGGGCCCACGACTTTACACATCAGGCGCATTTATTGGCCCGACGGGTTCGCATGCTGACTTTAGTAACCTAACCACGGCTAACCAACACTTCTTTGGTTCATCGACCAGTATGGCTCGAAATAGCGTGAGCTTTAATGCCGATGGTATTACAGAAATCAAAGCCGCTGCTCGTCAAAACTTCAAGCAAGGCAATACTCAAATTAAGATCATGTCTTCGGGTGGTGTGGCTTCAACATTTGACCCTTGGCAGTTGAATGCGATGTCTGCGGAAGAAATTGAAGCTGCCGTGGAAATTGCTGATGCGTATGGCTCTTACGTGATGTCGCACGCCTACAGTAAAAAAGCGATCATGCGTAACTTGGATGCGGGTGTTAAAACAATCGAACACGGTTTCATGTTCGATGGCGATATCGCTGACAAGATGGAAGATAAAGACGCTTACATCACAACTAATATGACCGCGTTTTCACCTTACCTGACGCAGATCGAAGCGATCAACTCGAACCCTGCCTCTAAGCGTAAAGCGGAGTCGGCAACCAAAGCATTCAAAGACTACATATCGAATGTCAACAAGTACCAACCTAAATGGGGTTTCCACACAGACTGTGTTGGTGACGTGGTTTCTTGTATCAAACAAACTGACCATACGATCTTCCTTGCGGGTAAAGAGTTAGGCAACTTCTTCACTTTGAAAGGGATGACATCTGTAAATGGTGAGATCGTTAAGTTATCTGGCGTGATGGACCCATACCCAGAGGGTAAGTTAGGCGTGATTGAAGCGGGCGCATACGCCGATATCATTATTGTTGAAGGCAACCCACTTGAAGACTTGTCAATGATTGGGGCAAACGAAAAATGGTTTGATGCAGAGCCGCGCAGCCCTGAAATCGACACCATTAAAGTCATCATGAAAGACGGCAAAGTCTACAAAAACACGCTGTAGATCAGTTCGACAACTTAGTCAGAAATTAAGCTTTAATGGGTGACCTATTTGGGTAGGTCACCTCTCTTCAAGGTGTTCCTTATGCAAAAAATGCTTCCTCTTATCCTGTCGGTGGTATCACTGACGACCGTTGCTTTTCCTACTTTTTCTGAAACTGCGATGAATCTTGAGTGGCAAGATCTGAACTCAGAGTCTCACGAAATGAAAGTAGAAATGCCGGATCTCACCGATCAACAAATGCGTCTATTACAAGGTGTGATAGCAATGAGTGCATCAGAGGAAGATCAAGCTCAACAACAGGTTTTATTCTTTAAACAAACGCTAAAAGAGCAGGGTGTAGACGCAGACGAAATGATCGCACTGCGTGACGAATACATGCAAACCATGAAAGCAAACGCCGAAGCCATCACGACAGAGTTGATGGCAAGAAAGTACGAGTTCCCGGTTTCATCGTTCCACTGGAGTTTTCAGAAGGAATGACAGCAACCGAGTTTCTGTTAGTGCCAGTGGCGGGTGCGTGTATCCACATGCCACCACCACCTGCAAACCAGATTGTGCGCGTGTCTTTCCCTGAAGGCTTTCAGGTACAGAACGTTCAGTATCCAGTGTGGGTAGAAGGTGACTTTAGCTCGAACAAAGTGACCGAAGAAGTCTTCCTAGTCGATGGCAAAAGTAATCTCACCATGGGTTATGAAATGAAAGCTTCGACGATCGAAGACTATTATGAAAAAGAAAATTAATGGTTGTCATCAAATGACAATTTTCAATGTGAGTAGTGAATAAAATAAAACTAACTTAAAAAGCACTGGTGACATGATGAACTCAAGATTCTCCAAAATAAATAAGTATGGCTATTGTGATGGTGGCGAGCCCAATGAGTGGCGTTGTTTACGGCGCTAACTTTGAAGGCCCAGATTCTGTTGAAAATACAATTGCAGAGCAGAAAGCACAAAAGAAATCTTGGAGGGAGTCATTAGCTGAAGATGGTTTTACATTTGGTGCAGATTACTTTGCTTTGGGGCTGACCTCAGGGGATGGGGTTGGCAGCGACAGCGTTGATGCATCTTCGGGTGTGGCACGATTATACGGTTCATGGCATCTATTAGGAAAGGGCACACAGAACTCAGGTAGCTTAGTTTGGAAGGTGGAACATAGGCATGCTTATGGTGATACTCCGCCAAAAGACTATTCATTCGGCCCACTTGGCTATGTCGGTGCAATTGGTCCGGCATACAGCGACCAAGGATTTCGTGTTACAGACTTAAACTGGAAGCAAAAAATCAATGATGGCAAAGGCACCATTGTCGTCGGTTGGCAGGATGTAACGAACTATGCGGATGTTTACGCTCTAGCAAGCCCGTGGTCTGGCTTTACTAACTTGGCATTCTCGACAGGCTCAGGTGCGATGGGCTTACCGGATGACGGTGTATTGGCCCTTTCTGCCGGTCATATGCTAGGCGAAAACTTTTATGTCGTAGGTGGTATCGCGGACGCAAAGGGTAAATCAGATGATATTTTTGATGGCTTTGATACCGCTTTTGGAAGCGATGCCTCTTTCTTCACCACACTGGAATTAGGTTGGACGGCTTCGCAAGAGCAGATTTATACCGATAACTTCCATGTGACGTTTTGGGATTTTGGTGACGATACGCGCCACAGTAATAGCCTTGCTGCGGAAGGTGGCTCGGGCGTCAATTTCTCATGGAGTCAGTTTATGACGCCGCAAGTTATGCCGTTTGTGCGAGGTGGTTTCTCAGAAGGGGATGTTGCCCTTTACGATAAATCAATCTCTGTTGGTATGGGATATTTCGGGTTAGGAAAACCGACGAACAACCTTGGTGTTGCGCTAAACTGGGCGGAAGTGAATGGTGATTCTTTTGCAGCTGATGCGAAAGCAATAAGCGGTAATACAGAGCAGTGGACAGCTGAAATTTACTACAACATGCAACTCAACGATTTCATCCAAGTGACACCTGATATTCAATACATTAAAGATCCAGCTTTCTCCAATGAAAGCAGCGCTTGGGTGTTTGGTATTAGAGCGAGAGTCGTTATCTAATTCTCCTTGTTAATAATCAGATCTGGATATAAAAAGTGAGTATAATTAGGCTCACTTTTTTGTCTTTGGTGTGTATGTAAAGCAGTTATGCTTTCTCTGCTTTGGGCGTATCATCGAGTGCGAAGTAGATCTTTGAAACAATAATCACGACAGTGGTTTTGGCTCCGATAAAACCATCGACACGAGAAGCCAAGTCAGTGTCGGCTCCATTCCTTATTCTTCCGTGATTCAAACCGGCGACCCTGACCTTGATCTATTTGGTCTGTGCGAGGGTCTTATGCGCTTTCTGAACAGGATATTGAGATCTCATCGATGTGACTCCTGACCGTCGTGTTAACCCAAATGAAGACTCGGTATTGAGCCTGTATGGCTTTTTCGGAGGGCAAAACCATTTAAACCAGCATTGGTCTATCGCCTATGGGTTAGGCACTCACTTGCTCTATTACCGCAATAAATACGAATACAACAACAGCTACTCTCAAGCATTTCAATCTCAGCTAGATGGCTACGCATTGAATACATCAGCATGGGCGTTTGTTGCAGAACCTTCAGTCAAACTTCAATACTTGCAACCAAAGGAGTGGGGCAGTTGGAATGTGTCTTCCAGAGTTCGTTACTTTTATGGAACAGGCTGGGGCGAAGCGAACGATGGCGATACCGGTAACCCAGAAGGGATGCGATTCATTAATGAACTAGAGTTTAGGCAAAATGTAGCGCTCGATGCTTGGTCGCTTAATCACCCTCAAATTCACTATAACTTAACAAGAATCGATGTCGCGGGTGATTTGACTACTCCTTTTACTATGAATTTGGGGCAGGATTAGTATTTGATGTCCCTTACGATTCTTACTTTTTTGACAACTTCGGGATTGGAATTAACTTCAATTCTGGCAGCTCGTTGAGCGGTGGTAGCTTGTTCTTACTTAATAATTAGTTGTACCTGATTACTAACTAGCTCTTTCTATTAAACAACTCGCTTCTTCTGCTCAATAGTTAGCATAAGCCTATGCGCTTAATGTTCGGTATGTAATTTGAATTTATATGTGTCGTAAAATGGTAAATATCTTAGTGGAAACTTAGCCATCATAGCGATTCGCCCATCACCAGAGCAAACTATGAATAAGTTAAGTTTTGACCGAAAAATTCCGCTATACGTGGTGTCTACACTTGCCCTCAATATGGCCGTTAGTCTGTGGTTACTGAGTGTGGCTTCTTCGGCAGTCATGGCTTTTTCTGTGTGCGCTTTATTTGTGCTCAGCAGCCTCATTACTGCACGCCTATATCGACATGAAATGGCTCAAAGCAAGAATAGCTTGTCTGAAGCGATTATTGATGGCGTCGCTGGTTTTATCATCCTCGACAGTCAATTGAGGGTAATACAAGTCAATCAACAGTTCTCTCGAGTTTCAGGCTATGCCTTTGACCAAGTCGAGTCTCGTCCGATTTCTGATCTCTGCTTCATGAATAATAGCAGTTTGATATCGACTATCACTCGTTCACTTAAGGAAAATCATAGGTGGAAAGGTGAGTTGAGTGGGGTCAGTCGACTTGGCGAGCAGTTTACTGTCAACGTTGTAGTGGAAAAGCTAACCGAAATCCTGCCGCACAATAGTAAATACGTTGTGACCTTTACCGACATTAGCCGACGCAAAGTATTAGAACGTCGATTAAGAATGTTGGTGGACACAGATTCTCTCACAGGGTGCTGGAACCGCCGCCGTTTTGATAAAGATCTTAACCATTATTCAAACTTAGCGGAGCGTTATGGTTACACGCACTCTTGTTTGGCGTTGATCGATTTAGATCATTTCAAGGCCATCAATGATAATTATGGTCATGACCAAGGTGATTCAGCGTTGAAAGAGGTCGCGGAACTGTTGCGAAATAACAGCCGAGACACCGACATCGTAGCGCGAGTAGGCGGCGAGGAGTTCGCTATCTTAATGCCCGAAACTAATTTGGCAGAAGCGTTTGAGGCGATGTATCGATTGAAAGAAGTGATTGCCAAAGGAACAACACTGAACCTGACTGTGAGCAGTGGTGTGTCTGAAATACAGGCACAAGCCGAAGCGACCTATCGCAGTGCGGATAAGGCGCTTTACCGAGCTAAAGGTAATGGGCGAAATAGAGTGTGTAGCTCTAGTTCTAGTTCTAGCACAGGCTCGGGCAGGGCAGCGCCCATTGTCCTTGGTTAGGCGTGTGTTGCAATTAACTAATCGGTGAGAGCGGAGCCTAAGCCGAAATCGAGCGTTGATAGATCTTGGGGGTTAACCCTGAGACGCGCTTAAACGCACGAGAAAAGTGCGAGATGTTGGTGTACCCGAGTTGGCTAGAGATGTAGGTCAGGGTATGGCCTTCTTCCATCAGTTCACAAGCTACCGAAAACATCAGGTTCTCTTTGATCTTTCGATAAGTGGTGTTTTCGTTCTTGAGTTTGCGTTGGAACGTTCGCACTGAAAAGTTGAGTAGCTCAGCGGCTTCTTCAAGAGAGAGATCTTGTTCTTTCATGTACGGCTTTAGAAGCTCATAGACGCTATCGGTAAAGCTGGTGTGCCACTCAATAAGCGTCGGTTTAGCACTGAGTTCTTTAGAGGTTAGGCGAATTGGGAGTTGTAAGATTTCTTCAGGAATAAGCACAGCCGTCGACGACTGATCAACAAACAATTGGCAGCTACTTGGCACCAGTGTTTTAACGACATCGATGTCATGTCCTTGCAGACGCACCTTATTAGGTAACCATGGCGATTGGGATAAAATGGTTATTAATTCAATGATATATGTAATCGCAAAAGCTTCGCCCCATTGAAACATAGGGGAGTTGTCTTCTGGGGCGGTTCGGCAAAACCAGCTTTGACCGTGTTCTTGAATAAACTCGACTTTGCTGCCTGGGGAGTCGTAGGCAAAGATTGAATTGATCTGTTTTAGTGCGTCACCGATGGTTTCGAATTCGGTAAATTGATGCAAGACATTTGGGATGATTCGGCGTCGAAATGCGAGTCCAAGAATATCGGTGAACCGAGATACGCCGAGTTGTGCCGATGTAAGATAAATCAAACGTTTAATGGATTCCGATGGCACAAAATCACTTTCTGATTCGATAAGGTCGGGTGGTAAACCTGAGTCTTTAAGCAACAGATGTAAATCAAGACCATAGTCAGAAAAAACCTGAACCAGAATTTTAGCGTAGTTCGTTTGAATTACCGGGACTTGGTAGTGACTAGAGGTCATTGGAATACGATCCTGTATATATTGTTGCATTATTAGACGTGCATATCATTTGCAACGTTTTGTTTACTAAATCTAACCCTATTTACTTGAGTTTTCCATCGCTGGGTTTATTTTTAAAGTATTAATTTTGTTGATCTTAGTTATCTAGAAGGGAGTCCCATGTCAGAAGTCAAAGGGAATAAGCAAGAAGCCAATGAAGAAGTTGGCCAGCAAGAAAATGGAAAAGACAAAGTAAGAAAGGTCACAAACTATCTATTGTTGTTTGTTGCATTCATGTTGACTTTCAGTGTCATTTCAGACCGAATCATTCCCATTACTGATAATGCTCGTGTAAAAGGTTATATCGTTCCAATCAAGCCAGAGGTGTCGGGTAAAGTACTCGATATACTGGTTCAACCTAACCAACTGGTTAATCAAGGCGACAAGTTAGCCGTTTTAGATGAGTCTGATTACAAAATTGCAGTACAACAAGCCGAGCAAAATTTAGAGATTGCAGGCCAAAATGTCGGAGCTCAAACCGCGAGCATTGCTTCTGCTCAAGCGAAACTTACTTCAGCGATCGTTGAAAGACAAAACACCAAGCTACAAGCCAAGCGTGTTTTAGAGATGGCCGATAAAGGTGTGGTTTCTAAATCAGATGCAGATAAAGCGCGAGCAGCATTAGCGACGTCTCGAGCTGCGGTTGTGAATGCGGAAGCTGACCTTGACCGTGCTAAGCAACAAATGGGTAAAGAAGGCGAAGAAAATAGCCAAGTGAAAGCGGCGTTGTTGGCACTTGAACAAGCTCAATTGAACCTAGAGCGCACCGTGATTACCGCGCCGACACAAGGTGGAGTTTCTAACTTTAGCCTGTCTGAAGGGTTTTATGCATCGGCAGGGCAAGCAATCATGACCTTTGTTTCAACCGAAGATATTTGGATTGAAGCTTATTATCGAGAAAACAGCCTAGGTAATGTAACGGTCGGTGATGAAGTTGAAGTGGCATTGGATTTCGCTCCGGGCAAAGTGGTAAAAGGGCGCGTAAGTAGTATCGATTGGGGGGTTGATTGGGGGCAAAATGACCAAGCAGGCAAACTTGCTCAAGCTAGCCAACAAACGGGTTGGTTGCGCCAAACACAGATGCTTCCTATCACCATTGAGTTTGATAATGAAGAAGTGACAGGCATGCTCCGAGTGGGTGGCCAAGCGGATGTGATTGTTTATAGTGGCGACAACTTTGTTTTCAACGCGATAGGCAAAATATGGATTCGTCTGATTAGCGTATTGTCTTATGTCCGATAAGCCGATTCTTGACCAACAAACACAGCAACGTATCCTGCGATTTACTGTCGGGGTCACGTTGGCTGTTTTCTTGGCGGCGTGGATAAACTGGCCACTTGCGTTTGTGGCGCCAGTGTTCACTGCTAAGTTCCTAATTGATAAATCAAATCTCCATAAGGAAACGGTCTACGAATTGCTCTTGGCTGTTGTTGTCACCATGGGGTTAGGTTTATTGCTGTCGCGAGGAATTACCCATTACCCGATCCCATTGCTGATTTTAGTGGGGCTAATGATGCTTTGGGGTTACTACTTGTTTGTAGACCCTAAATGGAACCTTTTCGCCACCATATTGTTGATTGCTGTCTTGATGTTGCCATTCATGGCGATTGATAACCCTGGCGTTTCGGTAATGCTGGCCTCTGGATTAGCAACTTCTGGTGTGGTTTCAGTGATGATCTTTGCGTTAGTGCATGTATTTTTCCCTGAGCCTAAATCGGAGTTCTCAGGCTTCGCTGCTGCGCCACTCGAAAAGAAACAGCGTTGGTATGCAGCCTTTAGGGCGATGATTATCTCCTATCCAGTAGTATGTTTTTTCTTTATCTTTCAAATATCTGAAGCTTTATTGACAATGATGTTCATTGCGCTGTTATCGTTGATGATTACGTCAGAGAAGTCGATAAAGTTGAGTGCTTTTCTAGTGATAAGTAACGGTATCGGGGGATTGCTCGCGATAGCGGCTTTTTCAATCCTTTCGATTGTTCCTAATATTATCTTCTACTCTTCATTCATAGCCTTGGTCGCTATTGTGATCGCCAAGAAGATCTACACGGTTCCTGAAAAAGCGCCGATTTTCGCCACTGCATTTAGTACGTTGTTAGTACTTGTCGGTAGCACTTTGATGAGCTCAGGCGACATCGATAGCAACACTCTTATACGCATATTCCAATTAGTGTTAATTGGTATATATATGATTTTGGCTTCTTTATTCCTAGAAACTCGGAATTGGAAGTTCCTACAAAATCAGCCTTAATTATGTCTTACAAGGACGTCTCATGAAGTTAACCGATAATTTTTCAAAACAGGCGATTGACGCTGCTATCAAAATCGCAGCAATTGCCATGCTCGTCTATTGGTGTTTTTCAATTCTACGCCCGTTCATTCTGCTGGTGGTGTGGGGGGCGATCATTGCGACTGCGTTGTATCCAGTGGCCGTCGCTATTTCAAATAAAACGGGGATGTCGAAAGGTAAAGCCAGCGCATTACTGAGCTTTATCGGTGTGTTGTTGCTGTTGATTCCATTGGTCGCACTCTCTTCGGGTATTTACACCAGTGCATCGGACCTAATGGCAGGATTACAAGATGGAACCTTATCCCTGCCTAAACCCAAAGAATCTTTGCAAGAAATCCCATTCGTGGGTGAAAGAGTTTATGCCACCTTGGTTCATGCTTCTTCGAATATCGAGAGTGTATTTATAAAGTATGCTGATGAACTGAAGATACTTGCGTCTAAAGCGGCGTCGGTTTTAGGTTCTTTAGGTGGTGGTTTTATCCAATTTATTATCTCGACTATTATTGCTGGTGCATTCATGAGTAATGCCGACAAATGCCAAACCGGTGTGACTCACTTAGTGGCGCGTTTAACGGACGGTAAAGGTGAAGAGCTAGTTCAACTTTCTAAAGCAACAGTACGTAGCGTAGTACAAGGCGTGATAGGGGTTGCTGTTATTCAATCCATTATGTCGGCAATTGGTTTGGTTATCGCGGGTGTTCCAGCCGCGGCATTGTGGGCGCTAGCGGTGTTACTGGTCGCTATCATTCAGCTGCCTCCGATTCTTGCCTTGCTACCTGCAATCATTTACATGTTTAGTGTTGAATCTACGCTGGCGGCGAGCCTGTTCTTAGTGTGGTGTATTTTGGTCAGTGGCAGTGACGCCATTTTGAAGCCTGTACTGTTAAGTCGTGGCTCTCATATTCCAATGTTGGTCATTTTACTGGGTGCGCTGGGCGGAATGGCGATGTCAGGAATTGTCGGTTTGTTTGTTGGTGCAGTGGTTCTGAGTTTGACTTATGAGTTGATGATGGCGTGGCTTGAACTTGAAGATAAAAGCCAAGAAGAAACTGAGAAATATCAAGAAGAGACAGAGGGGAAATAGATGAAGCCAGTCTCGAAAGACGACAACTTCTACTTCTTATTCTATGCACTGTTGGTGTTGTTTTTTGGTTGCGCTGTGATGCAGCAGTTTTATCCGCAAGGCCAGAAAACGATACTATTTCTTATCATCATTACTCTGGCGAGTTCAATTGTTGGCATCCACAAAGAGCGAGCTTTGTATCGCTCTTGGTATGGAATGTTACTACTTACGGCATTGGTGTCTGGTGTGTTTTCGTTTTTGGAAGGCTATAACCTAACTATTGTGACTTTAACTGCGTTGGCTGTATTTTTGTTTTTACATATTTACTCCGCCTTAAAGCAGGTGATGCAAGCGAAAACGGTAACACCCAATCACATTATCGGTTCGATCTGTATTTACTTATTGTTGGGGTTTGCTTGGTCGACCATCTACTTGTTGATTCTAGAAATCTTCCCTAATGCCTTCACTGGATTAGAAGAGCAGATTTGGCTGACGAACCTGTTCAATGCGATGTATTTTAGCTTTATTACGTTGACTACGGTCGGCTATGGTGACATATCACCGGCTTTGCCTATTGCTCAGTTCTTCGTGTTTATGGAATCCATTATCGGCAGCTTTTACTTGGCCATCATGGTGGCGAGTTTGGTGAGCATTCGACTTGCACAGTCTCAATCCCAATAGAGCGTATACAAATAATAGAGCATAGACAAACAAGCCCGGCAATTGCCGGGCTTGTTCTGTTTTACGCTTTTCAAAGTCAAACCTAGCTTTGAGGTGAACTCCCTATGAGCGACGAATCTTAAGCTCCAATGCCTTGTATCTTCTCCAATTCAGCGATGGTCGTTTGTGACACAAGCTGACCATCCATGTAATAGCTAACGTTTTGACCCTCTTTGATACCGGTCAGAGTTGCCGTTTCACCAGAGGTATAGACGATGTCCATTTGAACCGTGTTTTCGTCAATCTTAATCATCTCACCCGTTTCAATCGTGCGATTGTTTGAAATTGGTCCTACAGGGGCTTCTTTCAGGCTTGGGTCTAGGTCGTCGTTCACTTCGAAGTGTGTATCTGTTTTTGTATCAAATACGTGTGGCGAACCACTGATTGGGTTTTGACCTGTCCAAAATTCAAGTGAGTTGAATACGACATAGTCGGCTGCGGTTGTAATACCGTACACAGGCGCTAATAAGAAGTTTACACCTGCACGAGCATAGCGGTTATCGACAACTTCAACGTTAAATTTCATCACTTTCCCTGTTACGGCGTTGCTGCCGATACAACCAGTTAGCGCAGAAGCCAAAACCGTTAGTCCTACAATTTTAAGTGCAATCTTTTTCATTTTAGTACCTGTATAAGTTAGAAGTCTGTTTTGTTGGAACAGGTGTAGTATGGTTTTTATTCGACTCAGAGTTTTACCATTTAACGCCACTGACGATAGAAAATTGGTTATGTACTTTAAGCATCACAAGCTAGATCTAGAAAACCAGATATAGAAAAGCGGGCTACAAAAATCGGAGCATAAAAAAAGCGCGACCTAATAGGACTCGCTTTTGAGCCTTTGGATAAGTCGTAATGAAAACAACGACTTCAATACAGAATCACTTCATCACATAAGAATAGGCCGATACGACAAGCCAGCGGAAAAATCGAAATAAAAGGGTAGTGGCTTTAACGGTAAACTTGGCGATTGATACCGTTGCTTCTGCACCAATGCTAACGCACTTATGCAGATCGGATTCTTTGTATTCTGAATAGGTCATATGGTTTCTCATTTCTGTTGTTGTCTTTCATATGTAAGTAATGACTCCTGTCTGGCGATATACCCTGTGCGACTAATGTACGAATATTCATCGATAGAAACTTACCATTTAATGCCAAGTAGTGTGAAAACTAGCCAAAAGATAACGTGTTGAGAGAAATTAAGTACGTACCTAGATGTAACCTATCAAGTTACCGAAAAAACGAGGTTATATAGTGGTATGATCGCGGGCTCAGCACCATAAGTGATAAAGAATAGGAAACAGAATGACTCACCTTACCGATCAGCAAGAAGCTGCAATGTCGACGTTTAAGGAAAACTTACACCTTCCAAATGGTGGTTTTCATAAACTGATTATCGATCTAAGTAAGGAATATCAGCTGCCTTTTCAAAAGGTGCGCGCCGTTTTAAAGAAAGCTCAAAAAGACGTGGAGCGACAGATACGAGAAGACTTTACCAGTGTTGATGACGCGGTACTGAGCCAAGCCAATTGGGTAAATATCATTAAGTCGAAACTTGTTGAGCTAGCGGAAGAAAACCAAACAGTCATGGATAAGCTTCAACAAAACCTGAAGTATCAAAAAGTGTTGTCGGCAACCAATGGTTCAATCGCAAGTGAAGACGAACGTGATGAGTTGATTGAAGAATTGATTCAAGCTTATGAAAAAGAGGTATTCAAACCTTTACTGGCTATGCTGCACACAACAAAGCTGTATTGGAAATTAATGCTGGTGGATGAGACATGTAAGATGAATGAGGAGAATCGTGAGAAGTTTAGTGATTACCCTCAACACATGCAAGCTGCAGAACACTTATATACTCTTGATCAGAAGTTAAGGTCGATGCCGTTAACTTATTAGTCCATGAATGCACTGATAATGACTCATTGGTGATTCAGAGTTTGATATAAGTTGGTTTCAATAGAAGTACGATAACCTAGCTAGCGTTAGCCGCGTGTGAAATGCAAAAAGGGCTAGGTTTCTGATCTGTTTTACTTCTACTCTATTTTGTTCTACTAGAGCGAATTGAGGGTGACATCTTTGACTTTTTCTATATCTGTTGAACTAGACGGTGTTTCTTTCTGTAGCCTATGGGAAATGCTATAGGAGTGTGAAATGTCCTAGGGTGTTTCCGTTGCCTGAAACAATAGTTCCGATGCTTTCTCGTTCATTAAATTCAAAGTCGATGAGATAACTGTGATGTTGTAGCTTGGGCAATATGTGGCGGTGGAGTATATCGCTATTAAGCTGTCGAATCTCTGTGACCCATGAAATCTCTTCTTTGTGTAAGTCTATTTTAATCTTGAGCATTTATTACCTTTTAGTTTATTGACTGTTTTTTCGCGTGATAGTTGGTACCAATGGGTTTGTCTTGTTGTTCTGCGTGACATAACTGTGCCTTGTGTTTATTACATTTATATTTAATAAGTCGATCTATTTTGAATTCGCTAAAAAGAAAGCAAATGACGAATAAAACGGTAGTGGGATCTAATTTAAAAGCTATTGAATGACTATCTAGGTGAAAGCTGACGCAGAGATGGTGTAACGAGGAATCGAGAACTGTCTTTGTGGAACTTGGACTTACTTTAGCATTAACAGCTCTATAGATTGGAGCTAGGTGGCGAACTATACGCCTAGTTTTTTAAATTACAACCCTATTTTTAATTAAATTTAAAAATATTTTTGAATGATTTGCCGTCGCTTGTTGAGAGTTAAATGAGCGAAGGACAGGTGATTCACCATGATGTCTGACTAATGTTTGGCTTTACACCGCTTCGTGTTCTTTGTCATTAGTAGTTTTAATTGAACAGCTAACTTGGTGATAATTAAGCCTTTGATATGTATGGCTTTTACATTGTAAATTGCAACTCTTGATTATGAGGTTGAGCGTTGTAATTATAGGGTTTTCGGGCACTTTTCCCCATCAGTTTATTCTTCACATTGATGATCATTTTCCTCTTCGTGTCCTTTTGTTATTTCTGATCCCTAGTATCTCTCCTGACTACGCATAATATGAATACTCACTTTTACATTTCTGAATAATAAAGTTGTTGTGTCGCTAGTTTAACGCAAATATAATTGATAATAGTTCTCACTTGCGTTACGGGTCTGTTATCAAAGCAATGACAGACTTTAAATTATCGTTATTTAGCCGTTATATACGCCCCACGCTCGCCTATGAGTCATGTGACTTTCATTGTCATGAGTGGTGGTTAGTATCAATGGCAAAGGAAGAAACATGAAGAAAACAATTAATTCAGTTCGCCAGTTGTTAAGCGGGCTTGCCATCGTTCTTGCATCATCATTATTGATGACCGCTCAAGCGAAAACCGTGACCATTGAACACGTAAAGGGCACGGCGCAGTTTACTGAAGTACCACAGCGCGTTGTGGTACTTGGCTTTGGTAGCTTGGATGTGCTGGACAAAATTGGCGTGAAGCCAGTAGGTGCGCCTCATAGCTTGCTGCCCGATTACCTAGCTTCGTACAAGGAAACGACAGCAAATACAGGATCATTGAGTGAACCTGATTTTGAAGCTATCTACATGTTGAAGCCTGACATCATTATCGCGGAAAACCGCATGCTTAAGGTTTACGACAAGCTGGCACAAATCGCTCCAACGGTCATGTTCTCTATTGACGGTGATAAATACTGGGCTGATGCTCAGCAAAACTGGCGCGCGCTAGGTGACATCTTTAGTAAGCAAGCTGAAATAGAAGCGATCATCAAAGAGACTCAAGCGTCGATCACGGCGGTAAACGATAAAGTCGCGTCTGACGAAACGTCAGCAATGATGCTGATGAACAACGGCAACAACATTGCGATGTTCAACAAAGGGAGCCGCTTTTCAATCATCTTTGATGACTTTGGTTACGTTGAATCAAAGAGTGCGACAGTGGCTCCGATTAAAGGGAATCACGGCAATCTAATCTCGTTCGAATACATTGCTGACGCAAAACCTGAAGTGCTTTACGTTCTTGATCGCGAAAAAGCGATCGGTAAATCAGAAGGGCGCGCACAACAACTGTTTGATAATCCATTAGTCGCGGTAACACCTGCAGCGCAGCAAGGTAACATCGTTTACCTTGATTCAAGTGCTTGGTATCTGGCTGGTGGCGGTGTAACAGCGATTCACAGAATGTTGGGTGATATTGAACGTACGATTCAATAATTGCTAATCATCAGATTCTCGGGCTTATAAGAATGTTCTTATAAGCCCTTTTTTACTTTCTATACGGTCTACCCGATACCTACTTTTAGTATTATTTTTATGTTGAAACCCATTGCCGCTGCTGTATTTCTTGTTGTGTTATGCGTTATGTCATTGATGATTGGAGTCGCTGAGATCAGTTTTAGCGACTTCTTCAATGGCAACCAACACGCCAACTCTATTTATGTTGTTAGTCGAATCCCTCGACTGTTCGCGATTGTGCTCGCCGGAGCGGGCTTGAGTGTCGCTGGCTTGATCATGCAACAGATCGTGCAGAACAAGTTTGCCGCGCCTTCGACTATGGGCACCATTGACTGCGCCATGCTTGGGTACATAGTCGGTATTCTGGTGCTGGGTAATGCCGCTCAATGGAGTTACTTAGGCTTTATCTTTGCGTTTGCGGTGTTAGGCACCATGTTGTTGGTTCGCTTCTTACAACACCTTAAGTTCAAGAATGCGGTGTTGGTGCCTTTAATTGGCATCATGTATGGCAACGTTGTCTCGTCTCTAACAACCTTTATTGCCTATAAGTACGATTTAGTACAAACCATGTCGGCATGGACGATGGCGAACTTTGCGAGTGTATTGCAAGGCAGCTATGAAATCCTTTACCTCGCGGTTCCTGCATGTGTGTTGGCATACTATTTTGCGAGTCAGTTCAGCGCGGCGAGTATCGGTGAGAGCTTCGCAAAAAATATCGGTTTGAATTACCAGAAGATCGTCTTCATTGGTGTTGCGTTGGTCGCTATCTGCGCCTCTTCAGTGGTGATGATCGTCGGTGTTATCCCATTCCTTGGCCTTATCGTGCCGAATATCGTGTCGCTGATGATGGGCGATAACATGAAGAAGATCCTGCCTTGGACAGCCTACTGGGGCGTGATCTTGGTATTGGTTTGTGATTTGTTAGCTCGAATCGTCATCTTCCCTTACGAGATCCCAATCTCGATGGTAATCAGCATCTTTGGCGGCTTGATTTTTATCTACCTAATCATGAGAGACAAGTCGAATGCGTGATTCAGTAAAAATTGCGATTCTGGTTATTGCGTCTTTGGGTATGGCGGCGGTATTTGTGGGGCAGGGACTTACGTGGGATAACTACGAGTTCTTCTTGTCTTTGCGACTACCAAAACTGCTGTCGATTGTGTTAGCGGCGGTGGCGATTTCTGCATCGTCACTGGTTTTTCAAACCATCACCAATAATCGAATTTTAACCCCTTCAATTTTGGGTTTTGATAGTTTGTACATGTTGGTTCAAACGGTGCTTCTGTTTGTGTTTGGTGGCACTAGCTTTTGGGTAATTGATGCAATCGCGAACTTTTCATTGTCTGTGACTGTGATGATCTTGTTCTCGTTTGCGCTGTTCCATTTTTACTTCAAGAGTAAGCGAAACAACGTATTTACACTGTTGTTGATTGGTATTGTGTGCGGCAGCGTATTCTCAAGCTTAGCGAACTTCCTTGCGATGTTGATTGACCCGAACGAGTTTGCCGTGCTGCAAAATGTGATGTTCGCGAGCTTCAACAACGTGAAAGGTGAACTGGTTTACCTCAGCCTTATTCCATTGGGTTTGAGCTTGCTTGGTCTGTGGTTGTTAGCGCCTAAGCTTGATGTGCTTTGGCTTGGTGTGGATAACGCAACAAGCTTAGGGGTGAACACCAAGCGATTGACTCAAATTACCTTGGTGATTGTGTCAGTGATGGTCGCGGTATCGACGGCTTTGGTCGGCCCTGTGCTGTTCTTTGGTTTAATCACCGTGAGTTTAGCGCGTCAGATATTCAAATCTTATCAGCATCGTGTACTTATCATCGCAAGTAGCCTGTTAGCGATAGTGCTATTGGTTTCAGGCCAATGGTTCATTGAAAAAGCAATGGCGTTTGAAACCACAGTGAGTGTGATCATTAACTTGGTCGGCGGTTTGTATTTTATGTTCTTGTTGTTACGCACCAGAATTCAATAAAGGTAGAAAGTAGTGATTAAATTAACAGGTTTAAGTAAGAAATATGGCAAGACACTTGTGGTGGATGATGCCAGTGCCATGTTCCCGAAAGGAGAAGTGACTTCTATCATTGGCCCAAATGGTGCGGGTAAAAGTACGCTGCTTTCTATGGCGAGTCGCTTAACCGAAAGTGATGCGGGCGAGGTCGTTATTGGCGATAAATTACTGGCTGAATGGGATACCAAAGAGCTGGCGAAACACCTTGCCGTGTTAAGGCAGTCGAACAACATCAATATGCGATTTACGATTCGTGAGTTGGTTTGTTTTGGTCGTTTCCCACACTCTCAAGGTCGCTTGAAAGACGAAGATCATAAGATCGTCGATACAGCGCTAGAACACCTTGGCATTACCGATATCCAAAACAAATACCTTGATGAGTTGAGTGGTGGTCAGCGTCAAATGGCGTTTATCGCGATGGTTGTGGCGCAAGATACAGATTATGTGTTCCTAGATGAACCACTGAACAATCTTGATATTAAACACTCGGTCGAAATCATGCAGACGCTGCGTCGTTTAGCGCATGAGTTCAATAAAGCGGTGGTGATCGTGATTCACGACATCAATTTTGCTTCTTGTTACTCTGATAACATTGTCGCGATGAAGAAAGGCCAAGTGGTTAAGTCGGGCAAGGTTTCGGAAGTGGTTGAAAAGTCCGTGATGGAGTCTATCTACGAGATCCCATTTGAGATTCGTGAGTTCGATGGTGTTCGAATCTGTATGTATTATTCAGGTCGTTAGGCTGCTGGTTCGCTAGGCTATTTGATTCTCTAATGACTTAAGTGAAAAGAGCTCCCGAGTGAGGAGCTCTTTTTGTTTTTGCCAGTTTGTATTTTGTTAATAAAGGTCTGGCTTCAAAAGTAATTTGTATAATTTCCTTTGTATTATAATGACTTAATCGACGTAATATTGACTGGTCATACTTCGACAAACGTTAGTTTGATGTCACTCGAAGATCTACTCTTCATTTTTAACAAACATTTGTCATTTTCGTGTTGAGAGGTGCGAAAACCCATCTACACTATGAGTATAACTATTTGATTTTTATACGAGGTGTTAATGAGTCAGAAGCCTATAGTGTTAGTCGTAGATGACACACCAAGCAACTTGGATGTGTTAACGGCGATACTCAAAGACACCTACAAAGTTAAGGTCGCAATTAACGGTACTATTGGTATCAAAATAGCAAAGATGGCGCCGCAACCGGATCTTATTCTCCTCGATATCATGATGCCAGATATTGATGGTTATGAAGTTTGCAGACAGCTCAAAGAACAGCCCAATACCGCGCATATTCCTATTATCTTCGTGACTGCCAAAATTGGACCTGAAGCTGAAGTAAAAGGGCTCTCCTTGGGGGCTGTCGATTACCTAACCAAGCCGATAACCCCTGCAATCGCACTCCAGCGTGTGAAAACGCATATCGCACTTTATGACCAACAACGCGCGTTGTTTAGTCAGGTTAAAGAGAAAACCCAAGAGATTAATCTCGGCAAACTGGAAACGCTGAACATATTGGGTAGAGCTGCTGAATTTAAAGACAATGAAACAGGGATGCACGTTAAGCGCATGAGTCATTACTGTGAGGTTCTAGCTAAAGCCTTGGGTATGACAGATGAAGACGCCGAGACTCTGCGTGATGCAGCACCAATGCATGATATTGGCAAGATTGGCATTCCTGACAGTGTGTTATTGAAGCCAGGAAAATTGGATGCCGATGAATGGACTACCATGCAGAAACATGTGGAGTTCGGTGTTGAAATCCTTGGTAGGCAGGGCGATTCTAAACTGATGCGAATGGCGATTCAGGTAGCGCAATACCACCATGAGAAGTGGGATGGCAGTGGCTACCCAAACCAGATAGTTGGCGAAGATATTCCTTTGGTCGGACGAATTGCGGCTGTTGCTGATGTGTTTGATGCCCTAACAGCAGAGCGCCATTATAAAAGAGCCTGGAGTATCGATGAGGCACTAAGCTTATTTGAAGAACAAAAAGGCAAACATTTTGATCCTACTATCGTCGATCTTTTTTTCTTAAAGCTGCCTGAGATTCTAGCAATTAAAGAGAAGTTTAAAGATGAATAAACGCTTTGCCATAGGGATCAAGCAGTGTTTTATACTCGTTTTTAGTTTGTTGCTTCTTTTTATTGGTTTGTCGCATGCCAATGCTGAAAGTGTCAGTGAAGATGAATTAACCCTATGGTTGGAAAATAAACCTACGGTGACATTTATTGCGCTTTCCAGTCATTACCCATATTCGTTTATCGATGATAATGGAGAGGTGTCCGGTATCATTCGGGATTGGGCGAAAGAATTTGAACTTAATTATGGAATTGAAACGGATTTTATAAGCGTAAACTCTAATTCTGAAGCGAAACAAGCACTACTTGATGGGAAAGGAGATGTTTTCCCTTTCCAGCAATTTGACCCGAGCGAAGGTGGGCGATTTCTCGCTACTACCCCTTACATCCCTTACCAAATCGCAGTGATTCTTCCTACCGACGATCCTATTACCGATAACATTGCGCAATCCGATAAGCGGCGTATCGCCATGGTGCGAGATAGTATCGATCTAGAAAAGTCGGGTGTCCAACTCAACTCGATCGAAAGAGTCCAATTTGATACTGCGATTGATGCAATTCGTGCGCTGGAAGATGGTTCAGTCGATGGGATGCTCGCCGAGCCTGTTACCACATTAGATCTTGCTCACAAGAGTGGTGTATACAGCTTAGCGATCAATTACGTTCTCGACCGCTGGAAATACATAGAAGCTTCAATGGTTGTTCGAACTCAGGACACCGCACTGCTTGCTTTGTTAAACCAACAAATCGCAACATTTGATATCGGGAAGAAAAACCGGATTTTGTCGCATTGGTTAAAAGATTCGCCCTATCGGACTCCAGTAAAAGGGGTATTTGGTTTTGGTAATCCACCATATATGTACCCGGAAAGCACTTCTGTCGGTATCGAACACGATATTATGCAACGAGCTCTAAACAATATGGGCTACCGCCTAGGTGACGTTGTCACTCTCCCTCGCAGTGCTGCTAATCAAGCCATAGATAACAATAGTTCTATATCGTTTGTTTCTGGGGGACAGACTGACGAGTCTTCAGTACACTTTTTGAGTGACAAAGTCATGGATGTTGAGTTTGTACCCGTTTCCTTAAAAAGACGTAATTTGAATCTCAATTCTACCAAAAACCTTTCTTTAGGTGCTTTGTTATTTGATGAGACGTCACCAATAAAAAATGCTGTCGAACTATTAACAAACAAAGCAAGCATCGATCGAATTGAAGATATTGATAGCTTAGAGTCTGCATTTTCTCAGCTACGAGCACAAAATGTTGACTTGTTAATGGTCGAAAAGCGTGTACTAAGGTGGTTTGTGACGAATACACGTTTTATTGAAATGCGTGAATTAGAATTACACGAAGATTTTAGAGTCAACTATCCAATTTTTGTTGATTTTAGAACAGCCAAACTAAGAGACAGTTTTAATGAAGCCATTGAACATTTAAAAAAAACTGATAATGAGTTTGAGCAGATACTTGAAACCCAAGTTAATAACGATCTTACCTTAGTACTTAGACAAGCCGATATTATTGCTCAAATCTCCGCTTACTTTATTGTGAATGACCGCTTCGAAGAACTCCCTAAGATCTTCGATATATTCGATGCTGAGAACTCATTTAAGATTATTTCTGCTCAAGCGGATAATAATAAAAGACCTATTGAATCTTGGTATTTAGGTGAAGCATTAGATTCTTCACTGAGTAAAAAAAACACGTCTGAATTATCATCTGTTACCAAAGGTGCTGGTTATAAAACTCAAACAGGAAGTATTAATGCGGGCTTCATGACATTTTATTTTGATGTCAATTTGGTTGAGAATAATTATGTGTATTTCCCTTCGATTGAACAATTTGAATCGTTTGGTGAAGGAGCCCTGCGTTATATTTCTGATGTTTACCAATCAAACAGCTTGACTGGTGAACTTCTTAACCTAAGTCAGAAAGAGCGTCAATGGATCAAAGACCATCCCGAACTGAAGATAGGTATCGATCCAAACTCATTACCTTATGAAGCCTTGTCAAACAAGGACGAATATATAGGAATGATTGATGATTACCTCAAGTTAATTGAACAAAAAACAGGGTTGCGTCTTAGTCATGTCGACGTTGAAAGTTGGCAAGAAACTCGTCGCCTCGTTGATCATCGACAAGTACACTTAGTGTCAGCTGCGGTTGAGAATCGCTCACTAGGCGAAAGTGTAGAACCCGCAAAAGCGCTTTTTTCTAGCCGCCTTGCGATAGCCTCAAAACGTGATGTAAATAGTATTGTGCTTAAAGAGGCTCAAGGTTGGAAACTTGGAATATTAGCAAGTGGTGCTAACACCGAAGCCATCGTTGAAAGTTACCCAAATATTGAATGGGATCTTGTCAAATTCACTAAAGAAGGGTTGGATCGAGTTGAGTCAGGTGAGCTAGATGGATTTATTGATACTGTCGATGTATTGAATTATTTGATCAATTCATTTGGTTATCGAGGTATCGGAATTATTGGTCGGTTGGATTTCTTTTTGTCGCCGACCTTACATGTCATCAAATCAGAGCCGTTGTTACTGTCTATTGTTAACAAAGCAATAGGAAGTATCTCTGCGGAATACCACCAAAAAATATCCGCTAAATGGGCTGCACCTAAAGCGATTGAAAAAGTTGATTACCAACTTGTTTATACCATCTCGGTATTTTCCGTCGTGATAGTGTTGTTGATTGTATTTTGGAATAGAAAACTATCCAAGCAAATCACTATTGCTAATAACGCTACTGAAGCACTTCGTAAAGCACAAAGTCAGCTTTACAACATTTTGAATACGTCCCCTATAGCTGCGAGTGTTATTGTCGACGAACAAGTTCGTTATGCGAACGATACGGCAAAACGCCTCTTTGGAGTAGAACGGAGAGAACTTTCCTCTATTGATGTTGAAGTCGTTTATAACTCTTTATCCGACCGTGATGGATTGTATAAAGAACTGAACCTTTACGGTAAGGTTGTGAATAGGGAGTTAGTGCTTAGGAAATTTGATGGCAGCCGTTTTGTCGCCCTTGTTAGTTACTACCTATTTGAACTTGATGGGGAAGTTGCGACTCTATTTTGGGCTTTTGATATTTCTGAAATGAAACGCCTAAATGAACAACTAGAAGAAGAGAAAAAGAGAGCAGATTTGGCAAGCCAAGCCAAATCTGAATTCTTAGCCAATATGAGCCATGAAATAAGAACGCCGATGAATGCGATTATTGGCTTGTCTTATCTAGCGATTGGAGAAATATCTAATCCGGTTGCTCGAAATTATATTGAGAAAGTGCATCGTTCGGGTCATTCATTATTAGCTATCATCAACGATATTTTGGATTTCTCAAAGATAGAAGCAGGGCAGCTTGTTATTGATAGCATTCCATTTGACCCGATGACGACTTTTCAAGATGTCATTGAGCTGATGGAATCGAAAGCGGCTGAGAAGCAACTTCAGTTATCTATGTCGATAGATCCAGAGTTAGATACTCCGTTGATGGGCGATCCATTAAGATTATTTCAGGTCATTCTGAACCTGATTGGTAACGCAGTTAAATTTACCGCTTATGGACAAGTGAGCTTGAATGTTACTCATCTCAAATCCAATGATCGCAGCATGAGTATGAGGGTGGTTGTTTCCGATACAGGGATAGGAATCTCAGAAGAAAATAGGCACAAGCTCTTTCAAGCATTCAGTCAGGCAGATAGTACTACCACGAGAAAGTTTGGAGGCACCGGATTGGGGCTGAATATCAGTCAGAAACTCGTGCAAGCTATGGGCAGTGAAATTTCAGTAGCGAGCGTATTGGGTAAAGGCAGTGAGTTCTCTTTCCCTTTAACATTGCCTAGATCGAACACAGAAGCACTCGCTCACTTTAAATCACAGGAGCTCAAGCTGGATTATCACATCGAGTTTAAAGGGCAAAAGGTATTACTGGTTGAAGACAATGAATTGAACCAAGACCTAGCATTGGCATTTTGCAAGCGCACAAACTTGAATGCTGACTTGGCCGAGAATGGAAAAGAGGCGGTAGAGCTAGCCAAAAATAATGACTATGAATTGATTCTTATGGACCTTCAAATGCCTGTTATGGATGGCTTTGAAGCGACACGTCAGATCCGTGAGTTTGATACGCAGGTCCCTATTATAGCGATGTCTGCCAATGTGTTTGCTGATGCAAAGCAAAGAGCAAGAGACGCCGGTGTAACGGACTTCTTAGATAAGCCGATTATCATCGATAAAGCGACTTCTTTGATCATCAAATACATAGTTCCGGAAGTGATGGTGGAAGGAAAGGCTCCTCCATTAGATGGGCAGGCAGAGAGACTCGAAGGCCTAACAAGTAAACCCAATTGCATTGACTCTATCCGTGTGTTTTCTCGACAACAATTCGAACAACTTACTCATTATGATTCGGAACTTCAAAACAAGCTGATTGGGAAATTCCATAATAGTGCACCAAGCATAATGGTTGATGCGTTTGATAATTTGGTACAAAACGATTGGATTACGCTGGAAAGAAACCTGCATACTTTGAAAAGCATAGCAGCGTCGATTGGTGGACTTCGGTTAGCTGATTTGATGGGAGAGTTAGAAGGAAAAGCTCACAATAGTCTGTGTGATGAGCAAGATCTCCGAGAAGGTGAAGCGAGGCTAGTTGAGCTCATTGCAGCAACGGAAAGCGAGATTGTGAAGTCACAAGCAGAAGAGATGAATAAAGTGAGTGCTACGGGATCCGTAATCAAAGAAGATCAAAGGCTTAAGCTACTTTCGCTGCTAGAAGATTATGATAATGATGCCACGCAATACGTGGCTGAGCTACTCGCGAAGTATCCTAATTCTGCTGCGCTGAAAGATGTACAAAGTGCGCTAGATAACTATGACTTCGATCGAGCGTGTCAGGTTCTCAATACCTTGGAATAAGCCGTTTTTGATCATTGGCTTATAATAGTCACCCCAAAGCACCTGTCTTCAAGACAGAAACGTCAATACAGCCACTTCTAAGATTAAAGCCTTTACCTTTCGGGTTAAAGGCTTTGATTTAGTCAGCTAGTCAGCTAATCAATTAACCAGTTAATCAACGCTTCTAACCACTCACGTTCTGTTTGATTACATCAATAACCGTATCGTATCGGTGCGGTAGTTTTCGGTTTCTTTTTTGAACCAAATACAGTGTTTCCTCAACTTCTACTTTTGGTGGTACAACGTGTAATTTGTCTCTCTCAGGGAAGTGTTCAACCGCGCCAGCCGGTAACACGGTAAAGCCTAATCCTTTAGATACTGGCAATAAAATCTGGTGAAGTTGATTGATGTAGCCAGACTTTGGTATTTCGTTAACATTAATGTTCGCTAGATCTTTGTCTCCGCAGAGGTCGAAATATAAAGATAGGTAGTGAGCAGAATCTGGATGTGCAATCAGGCCAATGTCGTGAAGTGCTTGCGGTGTGATCTCTAAATCAGCAAGGCTGTGATGTACGATAAGACACAATGCTTCTTTGCCGATGACTTGGCTTTGGTAGTAGCTGTCGTTGGGGGAGTGCCTAACAATGCCGATATCGGTGGTGCCTTGGAGTAGGTCATTTAAAATCTTTTTGTTTGGAGCCGCTTCTAAGTTAATGCTCAGATCTTGGTGTTGTTGCTGAAGATCAAGAAGCTTGGGATATAGGCGTAAAGAGAGTGAGCCAGAGCAAGACAAGTGACATTGCCCTGCATAGGGGTTATCAAAACTCAGTGACTCAAAGAGATATTCTTGGTCTTTCTCTAGTTTGAGCGCGTAGCGATACATGATCCGACCTTGTTCGGTCAGTTCGAAACTCTTATTTTCGCGAGAAAGCAGATCACAATTGCAAGCCTGTTCAAGCTTTTTGATATGTTGGCTGACTCCAGGTTGTGTCATATACAGCTTTTCTGCCGTTTGGGTGAAATGACCAACTTCAACCAGAGTCTTAAACGTATTGAGCCAAAGTGGATTAATCATACTCACCTTCAAATGCTAAAGCCTATAAATAACTGAGCCTGTAAACAACAAAGCCTATAAATAACAGAAAATTATTATTATCTTAAGTAATGATAATTTCAACTCTAGAGCGTAAAGCAGCGAAGATCAAAGTACACGTGATTGAATATTGTTCGAAGTAGAGCTTGCGATGGTTTGCTTGAGTTCTTTTGAGTAACAAAGTGTTGCGACTTTGTTGATTATTTGGTCTATTGACCAACTGTGCTCATATTTAGGAACGAAGATGAATAGAAATGTTTGGCTGCTCTCACTGTGTCAGGCCTTGTTGATGACGGGCAACATATTACTGATCTCAGTGATTGGCTTGATAGGCAAACAGATTGCGCCCAGTGTCAGTATGATCACTTTTCCTGTAGCGTTGCAGTTTTTAGGCTTAATGGCAGCTACTATTCCTGCGTCTTTAATTTCAGGAAAATTAGGTCGAAAACGAGGGTTCAGTATCGGTAATGTGGTTGGCATTACAGGGGCTAGCCTTGCAACTTACGCTTTATCTCAGCAGCATTTCTATCTGTTTTGTTTCGCCACGTTTTTGCTTGGAATAGGTATTGGCTTTGGTACGCTTTATCGTTTCGCTGCTATCGAAGTTTGTGATGAAAACGCACGCCACCGTGCAATTTCAATATCAATGGCTGGTGGAGTATTGGCGGCGGTACTAGGGCCTAATTTAGCGATTATGTCTCAGCAATGGTCAGCAGATGGTTTGTATATCGGTGCTTTCGCTTCTTTGATTGGATTAAACATTCTAGCGTTACTTATCTTACAAACCATTCAGTTTCCTAAAGTTTCCTATAATAGTCTGGCCCCCAAAGCAGACCCTATTCGTGTGATAGTCAAAGCGCCTAACTTTATTGGTGCAGTTTTTGCTGCCATGGTCGCTTATGCGGTGATGAATATCCTGATGACAGCAACACCACTGGCAATGATTGGTTGTGGCTTTGATTTTACCAAGGCGGCGGGTGTCATTGAGTGGCACGTGCTAGGCATGTTTGTACCTGCGTTCTTTACCGGCTCACTTATCGAAAAATTTGGGTCAAGAATGATGATCTTGGCGGGCGGGATTCTGTTCGTTGTCTGTATTGCTATCAACATTCATGGCGAGTCGATCTGGCACTTCAGAGCGGCTCTAGTTGTGCTTGGTGTGGGTTGGAACTTCATGTTTATTGCGGCAACAGGTTTGTTTAGTCAGTCCTACCAATCGCAGAATAAAGCTAAGGCTCAAGCGTTTAATGAATTTATTGTCTTTGGTTGTGTGACTATTACAGCGATGCTCTCTGGCTGGCTAGAATCGACGGCAGGATGGCAGAACCTCAATATTTACGTATTACCATTTGTGCTAGCTGTTATCTTGCTATTCGCGTTTAGCGCACGGAAATCGCGCATTCAAAAACAACCGGTGTAATGGCTGCTCGTCTAATGAAGAGTGGAAAACCACCAATATGGTAACTCCCTCACAGCGTTAATGTTGTTACTGATAAATACAGATAAATAGAAAGCCCTACCATTTGGTAGGGCTTTTGTTTACGGCTTAAATAATAACGTTGTCTTAAAACTGCTGTCGTGGCTTATACCTTGCGACAACAGTACTTAAGTTTGTTTTGTAAATACGCATGACAGAGCCTGCGATGATTTACAGGTCCACCAAAATTGTATCAGTCGTAATCCCACCTTGGTCATCGATTATCTTTAGCGTCACTTCATGCTTTCCGTATGAAGGGAAGATTGACGTGAATGTGCGTCCTCGTTTCACCTTTCCATTTGGCAATGTCCACTCAGTATCAACAATTCGACCATCATTGTCTGAACTTGTTGACCACATGGTTACCCAACGACCCAAGTGAATGTATTTCGCGCTTGCTTCAGGAAGGGCGTTTGGCGATTCAACGCTCACAACGGAGCTAAATGAATTGGTAGCGCCTTTGTCATCAATAACGGTCAAGCTCACTGTGTATTCACCCGCTTGCTCATACGACCAGTTTGGCGCCATTTCGTTGCTTGTTGTGCCATTACCGAAGTCCCATAGGTAACTGGTGATCTCACCGTCTTGATCAGAACTGAAGTTACGAGCGGAGACGTTCAGGCCAGTAGCATTGATCTCGAAGTTCGCAGTAGGTGCGACGTTGTGTTGATTTGCTTTAGATAAGCGCACCACACCGTATTCGTTGTTGTCACTCTGATTTACAATATCAACGGCTAAGCCAAATTCCGTCAGGATACGACCTGAATCTGGTGCTTGAGGGGACGTGTAATCTTGGTCATCAGAGAAGCTAGCACTGCCAACCAAACTGGTATCTTCAAGTACATCATTGTCGCTGTTCACAAGACGCATTGGAGTATGATCTTTGAGTGAAAACGCGGCATCGCGAACTTGGTAACGAGTTTGAGCTACTTGACCGGATTTTTCCCAGATCATTGCATTCTGGTCAGCATCGACCACGCCTAACCAACCTTTACCTGGATGCTTGCCTACCCAGTTATCAGTCAGAGATTCGTCTACGTACCAAATAATCAAACCCGGATCGAATGAGATGAGTTGGCCCATGCGTTTGATGTTCGCTAGACCTTCATCAACATCCATGTGGCTGCGCCATTGCAGCAGGTAGTAGTGTTGAGCTTGATTGAATCCATTACTCAGTTTGTAGCCATTTAGGGCGAAGGTGGATTTGCTTTCACCATCGTCAATTAAGGTTACTTCGCCATCAACGACCACGCTAAGATTATCCAAATAGAAACCTTCCATCGCCAAGCCACCATCGGTGATGTAATCAAATGACAGCTCTACTTCTTGGCCTCTCCATTGTGAAACGTCGAACTCAGCATCAACCCACCCGCCAGATTCGCCGCCAATAGCCGGAACGAGACCGGTATTGTATGGGTCGTCCATTGAGGTGATGTTGCCAGCTATTGCTTGTCCGTTGATTAGCACGCGAGCGAAGTCGTAGTCTTTCTCTATCTCATACCAAGTTTTGAACGAAAGCAGAGCTGAATCACCAGCAGGGATCACCAACTTGCGAGTCATACTGTTTTTCAGATCATCGCCTTTTTGAGAGTGGAACGAATACTCACCATCAAAGGGTTTCAGACTTTCAATCTGCTTCTCTGGAAGATCGACTTTAATCATGTTCGGACGGCTGTTATCCGTTGTTTGGAACAGCGTATAAACTTGTGGGTTGTCTTCTAGGTCATCAATCGAGATTTGATCATCGTTAACCCAGCGACCGCCAATCGATTTTTGTAGGAAGTGTTTTGCCCAAGAGCTGAATGCCGTTGGTTGTGTACCACCAATCTTACCTGCCCAACTACCTGAAGACATTATTGACCAATATGAGACAGGTTCACCCTTGCCTGTGTATTGAGTGTCGTACTCGTCTGGCAGGCCTAAATCATGGCCATACTCGTGAGCACACACACCAGCTGCTGCATCAATAGGTTGAATCGTGTAATCGAACGCCGCGTATTGGCCACCAAAGCGATCTGGAAGTGAACTAGAGGTACCTTCTAGTACATGAGTGCGACCAAGGTTGAATCGGTGAGACCAAATCGCATCAGGGCCTAATACGCCACCACCGGCTTCTTCGCCAACAGATGCGTGGAATACCATTAGGTGATCAATCACACCATCGGGTTCACGAAAATTTCCGTCACCGTCGTAATCGTAACGATCTTCGATATCGTAATCGGCTAGGTTGATGCTAGGATCTTGAGCCAATTGATTCAGCGCTTCGCGAACCAGTTCTTGTGCGTTGAGATCGTTGTCGGTGGTCGGGGAGTTGCCACCATAGAATGACGCAGGCTTAGAGGCGCGATACCAGCCCGCAGCTTGACCTGCAACACTGTAGCTATCACCTGATTCACTTTGGTAGTATTGGCGCATCGAGATTAGGTTTTCGCCATTTGGCCCTGTGTAGCCAGAATTTGAAAATAACAACTCTTGATAATGATCTGGGTTGTAGCTCTCGTACAACATCTGAGTGTGTTCTTCAGTTAGCTTGTTGTCGTCCCAGTTTAAATCGGGGAAATCAACCAGTAGAGCGAGTACTTTATCTGTACGCTTGGTACCTAATTCTAAAGCAAAGACACTCGCTTTTTTAACGCCAGACCCTTTTTCTATGGCTTTGAGTATTTTCGCTCGCTGCTCAAGTGCTTTTTTACCGAATTGAGCATCGCCTTTAAATCCGGAATTGATCTTATTCTTCAAGTAACGGTCAAGTGCGTCGTGCTTTGTCACATCGGTTGCATCTTGGTCGACTAAGCCTTGTCTAACTAGCATTTCAATGAGTTTGTCTTCATTAACAACGCCTAAATCAATAGGTGTTTTTGCATAACTACTGACGCTAAATAGAGTTAGCATTGCTGAAGCCAACAATGTTTTTCTCATCATTTTCATTACATTTCCTTTTTATATTTCCATGTCGATATCAGTATCAACTGCTTTATTCGGAGCGGTTGTCCGAGTTTGGCTTAATACACTCTTTTGGTGTCTTATTTAACTGACGTGTGTTTGTTGTATTTTTTTTACTTTCTATCTCTTTTGTATTGGTTATCTCTTTTCTATTTTTTGAATCAAACGGAGTGCTCTTTACTTTTTTTGCGTTGAGATAGATACGCAAAGCTTCTTGATTGCCCTCATAGGTTAAGCCATGACAGATAACGCCTTGTTCAATCAATGACTTCAACAACAGTTCGTCATTCTCAATAGTGGAAGCCTGTGACAGTGAGGAAAAAGTTAGAACCATTAAAGCCATTGTTTTTCTGCGTTTTTTTATAAGATTCCTCGTTATTATAAGGGTTGTTGTAAGGTTCATAGTTATAAGAGCCATCAGTTTTGATTATGTAACAAAATATATTTATAAAATTAACCAATCAATTGGTTAATTATTACAATTAATTATTCGTTCCGGTTTCAACATTAAGAGTTAATATCAAATAAGTGTGTTGTTTATTTAATTGTCAGCTATTTAGTGAGGTTGGATGCATTAATAGTTGATGGTTTTAATATTTAATGGCAATGGTTAGGAAGTGGTTTTTATTCTCGAAAGCGCTTTGCGTAAGGTACGGGGGTATAAAAAATAAAATGAATATTTTATAGTTAGAGTTTAAAAAATGCATGTAATAATTGAGTGTTTAGTAAATACTCATACTAAAATTATTTTCACTCGAAATATCAATAATTGGTCAATTAAGCACGAATTAAAATGCTTTAATAGAAAGAATTTCGCAATACCCTCAATGAGGTTGGATTATCAGATGACAAAAGAGCTCGTATTTGAGCTCTTTTACTTTCATTCTTGTTGGCGATTTACTTATGAATGAGAGACATCACGGTAAAAAAAGCGTTCACAAGTGCGTGGATTCAAGCGCTTTATGACGTTTGATATTAAAGCGATAACCAGCATCGAGAATAATAATCTTCCCCAAAATATGGTGTAGAAGTCAGCCCCAATTAACATGATCAAAAGTGTATCTTCAATCAAACTGTGGAGTAGATTGAGCAGCATGATTGCAGTGAATACATCCCTCGCGGAGATATGTCCCTTTTTAGCTTCATTGATCAATAATCCACCGCCAAACGAAAGACCAAGCGTGATTCCAATAATGGTTAGATTAGTCGCGTCCTTGCTGATTCCGAGTAATCTCAAGAATGGTCTTAACAATATTGCCATGAGCTTTTCAATGCCTAGAAGCTTTAAGATCTTGAGTAACAGTAATAGTGCTGAAATCACCATGAAGATAACGGCAAAGCTTTTGAGTTGTTCGGTAGCCCAACCAAGATAGCTAGTGTTTCCAGATACTTCAGGCTGCCAAAGCACGGTTGCTGGGTAGTTGAGCAAATCTCCGTATTGATAACTGAGATTGAGTAACCATGCCAACACTAAGCTACCACCGACTCTCACTGATAGGGTAGCCAGGCAACTCACGCCCGCCTTCTTAGCTATTGCACCCTCAATCGGTAATGAATGCGCTAGGAGCATCATGCTGCCTAAAACCGAGGCTTGAGCAACCGTTAAGGGAGCATCGGAATTAATAAGAATAATCAGTCCCGCATAGATGTTAGTGAGTATGGTCGCCGCCCATACCAAACCCATTTCTTTCGGTAATCCGACGCTTTGCATTATTGGGCTAAGCCATTCGCTAAGAATCACGATGCCGCCAAGCTCTTCAACGACCTTTATCACGATGATGATTGGAATCATGATTCGAAAAAGAGTCGAGGTGACATCGAAAATCTCTCTGAGGAGTTCGTTAAAAAATTGATAGATTGATTTCATAGTTACGACCATGGTTCGATTGTTTGGAATGAGAAGATCTTACCTTTATTATTGTGATGGTTATTTCAAAATCTACATCTATATTCGTATCAAATTTTTTATTTGTCATAGTATTTGAAATTATCATTCACAAAATTTGAGCTTTGAGAAATTATGGAAATTGATCGTATAGATAGAAATATTCTCGTTGAACTGCAGAAGAACAACCGAATCCCAAACCTAGCATTGGCTGAGAAAGTTGGTTTATCGCCTCCGGCTTGCTTAAAGCGAGTGAAACGATTGAGAGAGGAAGGCGTGATTGTGAGTGATGTGTCTATCATCAATCCAGAACTTACAGGCAGTAAGATGACTTTGGTTGTGTCCGTAGAAATGGAACGAGACCGAGGGGATATTTATCAGATTTTTCGCCATTCTATTTCTAAGGCGTCAGAGGTCACGCAGTGTTATCAGATATCGGGCAGCTTTGACTTCATGCTGATTGTGACGGTCAAAGACATTCAAGCTTACGAAGATTTTGTTGAACGAGTACTGCGCAAAGATTTAAACATCCGCAAGTTCCATACCTCTGTTTCAATGAGAACCGTGAAATTTACTACTGCGGTTAACTTAGATGAGTCATAACCGTGAATTTGAGAAGAGAAGAGGCGTGAATCTCTGAGCTTAGTGAGGTGTCGTGTGTGTTTTTGTATAAATAGCAAGCATTTACACAAAATGTGATGTTCACATTTTGTCATAACTTTAATAATTGTATATATTCCTCGGCTAAAACAATAATTAACAAAAGTTAGTATCAATGACTGTCAGCTCATCATTTCAATCACGTGAAACGCTTGTAAGCGAAAACGAACAACTTGTCTCAACTACCGATCTTAAAGGTGTGATTACTTACGGTAATGATGCTTTTTGTCGTATAGCAGAATACAGCCAACAAGAGTTGCTTGGGCAACACCACAATGTTGTCAGGCATGGTGATATGCCTAAAGCCGCTTTTGCCGATATGTGGCTAAGCCTGAAGCAAGGTAAAGCATGGCGCGGTATCGTAAAAAACAAAACTAAATCTGGTGGATATTACTGGGTCGATGCGTACGTCACTCCAATCTATGAGAGCGGCAAGGTGAATGGTTATCAATCTGTTCGCGTCAAACCTAAGAATGAATGGGTTCAAATTGCCGACAAAGCATATCAAGGCTTATTGAAAGCTGAAAAATCCGGTCGTCAATGGTCGTTGCAGATCAGTGATAGCGTTCGTTATGCCGTGTTGTTGGGCTCTCTCGCGGCTCCTGTAGTCTCAAATCTAATGGAAGTCGGGCAGGTATCACAATGGCTCTTAAGCCTGCTTCCGGTATCAGCGTTAGCTCTGCTTTTCCGACAAGAACTGATCGAGACACCGTTACAGTTGAAGAAGCTTCAATCGAAGTTTGATAGTGTCAGCCGACTTGTTTACTCAGGCAATAGTAAGTTCTCAGTCGCTGATTTCCATTTGAAGTTGCTGTCTGCTCGAATTCGTACAGTATTAGGTCGTATGACCGATTCTGCAAAGCCACTACAAGACTTAGCCGATAACCTCAACACCACGTCATTTGAAGTGTCAGAAGCCTTAGACCAACAAACAAAAGACATTCTTCAAGTGCGTGAGGCAACTGAAGAGGTTGAAGTAACCGCGAATGAGGTCTCTTCTCGTACAGAAGAAGCGCACCAGATTGTTGATGTTACTTTGCAAACCTGTGCGGGTGCGAAAGAGAGCATTAATCAAACGCATCGAAATTTAGAAAGCTTAGCTTCACAGGCTGAAAAGGCGACTCTAACGACTTACCAATTGAGCGACCAAGCGCAAAGCGTGAGCAAGATAATGGAAGAGATTGGCGGTATCGCCGAGCAAACCAATTTGTTGGCACTAAACGCTGCAATTGAAGCGGCTAGAGCGGGCGAACAAGGACGAGGCTTTGCCGTTGTTGCCGACGAAGTACGTGCACTATCGGGTCGAACGTCAAAGGCCACAGTTCAGATCAAAGAGAGCATCGATACCATGCTAGCGACGATTGAAGGCTGGCAAAAGGATATTCTGGCTAATCGAGAGCAAACTGATGCGTGTGGTGATGTTGCGAAGGTGAGTGCAGAGCGTTTATCGGAAGTCGAAAACCTCATGCAATCAATGAATGGGTTGATGCAGTCTGTTGAAAGTTCTGCAAATCAACAACGTCAGTTATCGAGTGATGTAAACCTTCATATGCAGTCTATCGCGTCTACTGCAGAGCAAAATTTAGTTGCAACGCATTCCGTGAAAGACCACTCCACTGAGCTAAAAGAGCAAGTTAACGAGTTCTATCACTTGGCGAAGCGCTTCGAAGAGAAGTAGACGTTAAATTTAAACTGAATGAGAAATAAGAAACAGCCTTGCCAAATTAGCAGGGCTTTTTTGTGAGCTAAAAGAACAGATAACAGACAACAGATACAAAGAAGCCCCGCATTTTCATGCGGGGCTTTCAGTATGCATCAACCCATTTAAGGGCGAGACAATTTAATCAAGACTAAGCAAGAATCTCTTTTGCTGTGTTTACTACGTTTTCAGTAGTGAAACCAAACATCTTGAATAGTTCGCCTGCTGGTGCAGATTCGCCGAACGTTGTCATACCGATGATCTTGCCACCGAAGCCAACGTACTTGTACCAGAAGTCAGCGATGCCAGCTTCTACTGCGATACGTGCTGTAACGTCTGACGGAAGTACAGACTCACGGTATTCAGCGTCTTGCTTGTCGAATGCATCAGTTGCAGGCATAGATACTACGCGTACCGCTTTACCTTCAGCTGTTAGTTCAGCAGCAGCGCTAACCGCTAGCTCAACTTCAGAACCCGTTGCAATGATGATTAGCTCTGGCTTGCCAGCACAATCTTTCAGGATGTAACCACCCTTAGCGATGTTTGCTACTTGCTCAGCGTCACGATCTTGTTGTGCAAGATTTTGACGAGAGAAGATAAGTGCAGAAGGACCATCTTTACGCTCGATTGCCAGTTTCCAAGCAACAGCAGACTCAACTTGGTCACATGGACGCCATGTGCTCATGTTTGGAGTCAGACGTAGAGAAGCGATCTGCTCAACCGGTTGGTGAGTTGGGCCATCTTCGCCAAGACCGATAGAGTCATGTGTGTAAACTTGGATGTTCTGAGTTTTCATCAGAGCAGCCATACGCATTGCGTTACGCGCGTATTCCATGAACATTAGGAACGTTGCGCCGTATGGTACGAAACCACCGTGCAGAGCGATACCGTTCATGATAGCCGTCATACCGAATTCACGTACACCGTAGTGGATGTAGTTACCAGAGAAATCATTTGCTTCAAGAGACTTAGAACCAGACCACATAGTCAGGTTAGAAGGCGCAAGGTCAGCAGAACCGCCCATGAATTCAGGTAGCATAGCACCGAACGCTTCTAGTGCATTTTGAGATGCTTTACGTGATGCGATGTTTGCTGGGTTAGCTTGAAGGTCAGCGATGATTGCCGATGCTTTCTCTTCCCATTCAGCAGGAAGATCACCGTTTACGCGGCGTTTGAACTCAGCTGCCAGCTCAGGGTATGCTGCTTCATAAGCTGCAAGTTTCTCGTTCCACGCTGCTTCCTTAGCTGCGCCTGCTTCTTTCGCATCCCACTCTGAGTAAACTTCCGACGGAATTTCAAAAGGACCGTGCTCCCAACCTAGTTGCTTACGAGTTGCTGCGATTTCGTCAGCGCCTAATGGTGCACCATGACAGTCGTGCGTACCTGCTTTGTTTGGAGAACCAAAGCCGATTACAGTTTTAGTACAGATTAGAGTCGGACGAGGATCCGCTTTAGCTGCTTCGATAGCCGCGTTGATAGCGTCAGAGTCGTGACCATTAACTGCTGGGATTACGTGCCAGCCGTAAGCTTCAAAACGCTTAGGTGTATCGTCAGAGAACCAACCTTCAACTTCACCATCGATAGAGATGCCGTTGTCATCCCAGAAAGCAACCAACTTACCAAGACCTAGCGTACCCGCTAGAGAACATGCTTCGTGAGAGATACCTTCCATCAGACAGCCATCACCCATGAATGCATAAGTGTAGTGGTCTACGATGTCGTGGCCTTCTTTGTTGAACTGTGCCGCAAGCGCTTTCTCAGCCATCGCCATACCAACAGCGTTGGTGATGCCTTGACCTAGAGGACCTGTAGTCGTCTCGATACCTGGTGCGTAGCCGTACTCTGGGTGACCTGGAGTCTTAGAGTGCAGTTGACGGAAGTTCTTAAGATCTTCAATTGAAAGCTCGTAACCTGCTAGGTGAAGCAGAGAGTAGATCAGCATTGAGCCGTGGCCGTTAGACAGGATAAAACGGTCGCGGTCAGCCCACTCTGGGTTAGATGGGTTGTGGTTCAGGTGAGAACGCCAAAGTACTTCAGCGATGTCAGCCATACCCATAGGTGCGCCTGGGTGACCAGAGTTTGCTTGTTGTACGCCGTCCATACTTAGAGCACGAATTGCGTTAGCTAGATGTTTGCGGTTCATAGAAACTTCCGAATAAAAATTAAGATAAACAAATTGATAAAAGTAGGGGAACTGAACGTTCCCCTATTTGAAATTGGTAAGAGTGATTACAGCTTAGCTGCGATCATGTCTTCTAGTTTGCCTTGGTCAACTGCGAAGTTGCGGATGCCTTCAGCTAGCTTCTCTACAGCCATTGGGTCTTGGTTGTGATCCCATAGGAACTCAGCGTGAGTCATTGCAGCAGGACGCTCTTTAGTACCGTTAGAGTCGATTAGCTTCTCAACTACTTCGCCTTCAGCTGCTTCTAGGTCTGCTAGAAGTTGAGGAGCGATAGTTAGACGGTCACAGCCAGCAAGTTCAAGGATCTCGCCGATGTTACGGAAGCTTGCGCCCATAACAACAGTCTTGTAGCCGTGCTCTTTGTAGTAGTTGTAGATGTCTGAAACTGAGATTACGCCTGGATCTTCTGAAGCTTCGAAATCGCGACCTTCTTTCGCTTTGTACCAATCCATGATGCGACCAACGAAAGGAGAGATTAGGAATACGCCTGCTTCAGCACAAGCACGAGCTTGAGCGAAAGAGAATAGAAGCGTTAGGTTACAGTTGATGCCTTCTTTTTCTAGGATTTCAGCAGCACGGATGCCTTCCCAAGTAGAAGCCAGTTTGATAAGGATGCGGTCGTTAGTGATGCCAGCGTCGTTGTACATTTTGATAAGTTGACGAGCTTTAGCTACGCTGCCTTCCATGTCGTAAGAAAGACGAGCATCTACTTCAGTAGAGATGCGGCCTGGTACAACGTTAAGGATTTCTTTACCGATGTTCACGTTAAGCATGTCACAAGTATCTTGAACTTGTTGTGCTTTATCAGCGCTTTGCGCTTTAGCGTATTCGATAGAAGCATCGATTAGAGGTGCGTACTCAGCAATTTGAGCGGCTTTAAGAATTAGAGATGGGTTAGTTGTTGCATCTTCCGGAGTGTACTTGCTGATAGCTTCGATATCACCAGTGTCAGCTACAACAGTTGTTAGTTTACGAAGTTGCTCTAATTTATTGCTCATTTTGATCATCCTATGTATCGCAGAACACCCCTTTAATGGGAGAGGTGTGGGCATTTGCAAGCTAACTAATGAAGTTCCTCATGGTTGTACCAGTGAGCCTAACTTACATTAATTTAAATTTTTCTCCGAACGAACATTTGCACAGAACATTTGATCGCTCGATGAGTAAATGATGTAGCCATACTTATCCGATCTAGCACCAAAGTCAACGGTAAATAGTGCTGTATGGTGACTTCAGTCAAATATATTTCGCTCTAGTAATCATGGGGTATGCAAGCAAACGTTTAACGAACAAAGTGAGGTGAATTAATCAACAAAAAAACGATGGTTATGATACTGAGCAAATGTTCCTTGTTGTTACATATGTTCAGGGTGTAAGCTTGTGTATCACTTACTGAGCTCTCCTATATTAGGAAGTACAGCAGGTAAAATAATTGTTAAATATTGGTTGAGTGGTATATGAGTAAGAATATCCAAGATGTTTCCGAAGAAAACACTGATCTCCTCACTGAAGTAGCCGTTGCTTACTATCAAGATGGCGCTACACAAGAAGAGATCTCTAAAAAGTTCTCTATCTCTCGTGCAAAGGTTGGTCGAATGCTCAAGCAAGCCCGCGATGAAGGGATTGTCGAGATCACCGTGAAATACCACCCAGTATTCAGCGCGAAGATCGAACAACGTTTGATCGAACGATTTGGTGTGAAGCGTGCACTGGTTGCATTAGACCAACCGAATGAAGAGAAGCAACGACTGCAAGTGGCTGGTTTAGTCTCTAACTATCTTACGAGCACCTTAAAAAACGGCATGGTAGTCACGGTTGGCCAAGGTCGAAACGTATCGTCTGTTGCTCACCACACTGGCGTAATTACCCCACGTGACTGTAAATTCGTATGTGGTATCGGCGGCATTCACCCAAGAGGCGGTATGTTTAACGCCGACCATATATGCAGACAGTTGGCGAAAAAGTACGGCGGGTCTTCTGAGACTTTATACGCCCCTGCTTATGCTGAAAACAAGGCACAAAAAACTGCATTCATGGAAAACAGTACTGTTAAGCAGACTCTCGATCTCGCCCGCAAGGCAGATGTCGCATTAGTGGGTATCGGTGATATGAGTGAAAACAGCTATATGGTCGACTTAGGTTGGTTTACAGCAGGAGAGGTAGTGCAATCAAGGTTGCTACAAGGTGTAGTAGGTGATTTTGCCGGTTATGATTTTTTTGATGTACACGGTAAAGCGGCCAACACTGTAATGAGCGACCGAGTCATTGGTTTGGCCCTGGAAGAGTTCCGTCCTATCGCTGATGTAATCGCCATCGCTGCCGAGAACAGTAAGCCATTAGCTTTATTAGGTGCACTAAGAACAGGGGTGGTTGATGTAATTGCGACCAGTGTAAGTAATGCTTTGACGGTACTTAACTTAGATGAGCAGATGAAACATGCTGAATCAGAGGGAAACCGTTAGGATATGTAAGCTCTATAAGCTACAGAAAAGGGAGCCTGTTTGGGCTCCCTTTTTTGATTCATCGCGTTATTTGATAACTAGAGAAGATAACCAACCACCTACCCCGTTGGTTCAGGTAGCTCTTTTGTCTCAACCTGAGTCGGTGTCAGATACTCACAAAGATCATCGTAAGGAATGGGACGAGAGAAATAGTAGCCTTGCATTAAGTCACATCTACATGCCTTTAGAATAGAGAAGTGCTCGTTCGATTCTACGCCTTCTGCCAATACCACCATGCCGAAGTTCTTACCTATCGCAATAATGTTTTGAACCATGGTAAGAGATTGTTGATCGACTGCAATGTTCTCAATAAAGCTCTTATCAATTTTAAGCTCATCAATAGGGAGTGCTTTCAACATGCTTAGTGATGAATAGCCTGTACCAAAGTCATCTAAAGATATTTTAATGTTCTTTTCATGTAATGCTTCGAAAATAGGTTTTACTATTTCTACGTCTTCAATGAACAGGCTTTCGGTAATCTCTAATGTTAGACAACTTGCAGAGAGCTGATACTTTTCCAGCGTTGTGAATAAATGCTCAGAGAAAGATCGGTGAGAAAACTGGCGAACAGATATGTTGATCGAAAGTCCGATCGTTTGTTCCGTCGTTCGGTGTAAATGGGCGATCTGCATAATGCTGGACTCGATAATAAAAGTGCCGAGCTTTTGCATCAAACCTGTGCTTTCAGCTACCGGTATAAAGACATCTGGCGGAACGAAACCTAATTCGTCATCAATCCAGCGAACAAGTGCTTCTACACCGTGAATACTCTCATTGGCTCGAACCAATGGTTGAAAAACCATGAACAGAGTTTGTTTCTCGATCGCGATACGTAGCCTTTGTTCTACTCTCATTCTGTAGAGGTGAGCGTCTTGCATTTCCGTTGTAAAAATGCTGTACGAGTTTTGCTGTTGTTTTGCTTTGTACATTGAAATATCAGCAGAGCGAAGCAAGCCATCTAGGTTTTTACCATGCTCCGGGAACTTGGCAATGCCAATGCTGCAGCCCAATAAAAATTGGGATTCATCTATGTCGTAAGGTTTTGATAAAACTTCGATCATTCGTTCAGCGATACGGCTTAGTTCGTTTTCATCAACAGTGGGAATTAAGAATAAAAATTCGTCACTAGAATCACGAACAATTAAGCTAGCTTTCGATTGGAAGCGTATTAGGCGTCGAGATATTTGCTTTAAGACTTTGTCACCAAATTCATGACCGTAAGTATCATTAACACACTTAAAGTTATCGATATCGATAAACAACAGCGAAAAGGGAGCTGTGTCATCTGCCAACCAACCCGCGATGTTTTGGCGTAGATAGGAGCGGTTTGGTAGCGCTGTCAAAGCATCGTGATTTGCTTGATAGATCAAGAGCGTCCGACTTTTGGTTTCGCTTTTGGATATGGACTCTACCAGTATGTAAAAGCAAAGATGCAGTATGAGAAATACCAAAATATAAATACTGAATTCTTTATAAAAAGCATTGTCGACATATTCAAGATCGGTCGCACCGACGACCCATAGGTGGTAGTTCTTTAGATATGTGATTGTGACAATAGAGTTTAAGCTTGGCTTTTTTATGATGGCGGAGTATATCTTGCCGCTGTTTTTTGCTTGCTTGATGTCGATGTTATAGGTGACTTCAAAAATATCGAGAAAGTGTTTAACAAGATCTGAATTTACGGGTGTTGTATAAGTATCTAAGGACGTTAGATCATTGGAGGAGAACTGACGATACAAGTCTTCTCTAACAATGCTAAGGCTGTTGTGATCACTCGTATTTACATTTTCTTTGAACAAAATAGAGTTATTGAGGTTCAATCCTGCTGTCATAACAGCGTCAACTTTTCCGCCATTGATTGAAATAGCTTTCCGAATTGGAATGATCAAGCTGCCGATAGAAGAATGGAAGTATGTACGTCCCAGCACCATTTCTTTGCTGACCATTGCTTCTTTAAATGAATCTCTGGTCAAAGGAGAATGAAGTAAGTTCATTTGCTCACTTAGCATGAGATTCGAACTAACCGCTAGGTATTCGCCCTGAGGGTTAAGTAAGCCAAATGCAGCGATAGCTGGATGCGTGTCTAAAAGCTTGTCTAAAATGGGTCTAATTTGAATAGCGGCCGTTCGTGTGAAATCTGATTGCAGGACCAGTTGGTAGCCAACTATTTCGAGTAGAGCTTCCTGACTGGTTAACAGTGAATTGACTGAATTCGAGAATAATTCGATCTGCATGTGTTGTTGATGAATGGAATCGCTACGGTTGCTCTGCCATTTGACTGACCCAAATGCAGAGAAAAGTATCGTAGTTAAAAGCACAATGAGTGCGTATAACGTCCAGATATTTTTCTTAAATACAGCCATAATTTGCCTTTGGGTTTTAATATCTACTCTGTAACGACTTATTGTTCAAAATCTTGAGTAATAATAGAAGAATGCATTTTGATAATTTGGCCGTATGGTAACAAAATGCATTTAGAGTCAAAATCCTATTGGGTCATTTAAATGACAACTGCTGTGTACAATAGCACCAATATTCTCATTTTTAAGAATAGAGACCAGAACAAAAGCATGGATACTTCTATATTTTTGCAGATGTTCTAGAGATAGGAAGGTTTTCATTTGCTCCCCATTCAGTCCATGATCCATCGTAAACGCCCATTTGATCTGAATATCCGGCCAGTTTAGCGGCCAATAAAATGATGCAAGCCGTCACACCAGAGCCACAGCTAAAGAATATAGGTTGAGAGGGGCTTAAGTTTAGCATCGAGAAAATGTCGACTAACTCTTCTTGAGATTTCAATTTACCTGCATTTAGAACTTGTGCAAATGGTAGGCAAATCGAGTTCGGAATATGGCCGCTGCGTAAGCCTTCACGTGGTTCAGGTACTTCTGAATCGAAACGAGCTTGTGAACGTGCATCTATAATGTTTGCACTGTTGTCAGTTGAGTAACCTTCAACCTGTTGAGCATTTACAAAATAGTTATCTTGAATACTCCCTTCAAAATTTCCGGCTTGGGCTTCTGTTCCATAGTCAGTGTCTGTCACGTAACCAGCTTCTATCCATGCTGGTAAACCGCCGTCTAAGATGTATACGTTGTTGTGTCCCATTGCCATAAACATCCACCACGCACGAGGGGAAGCGAAGGTTCCTGAGTTGTCGTAAACCACTATCGTACTGTCTTGATTGATGCCGATTTTTTGTGCACGTGTGTTGAAGTGTTTTTCGGTCGGGAACATGTGAGGGAGTAGAGTGTGCTTGTTACAAAAGTCTTTATCGTAGTCAAAACGAATAGCGCCAGGAATCATTTGTCCTTCGATTTTTTCTGATTCACTTGGAATTTGAAACTCGATACTGGCGTCGAGGATGATGATGTTTTCTTCTTCTAGCAAACGTTGTTGAAGTTGTTCTGGTGAGATGAGTGGCTGATTCATTATTGTTATATCCATTCTTGTTGTTTTAGCGATTCTTGTTGTTATAGCAAATACAGTGTTATGGCGATTACTGCTGTTTTAGCGAATACAGTTGTTGTATTGATGGTTACTGTGCGGCCCGACAGTGGATGAACTGATAACTGCTTTGTCCGGTTATTTGATTGTTTAATGTATCAAGCGTGACCACAGAATCAATAGGGCATTCTGTGGTTGGAGCAATAGAGATGCGAAATACGTCATTATCTTTTGTCTGAACGGTGAGGTAGCGTCTGTGTCCATCTAAGGACTGAGTGAGCGTGTTCGAAATCACTTTGGCTTGAATGCGTTGCCCTGTCTCAGATGTTAGCGGGAAATAGGTGAGAGCCAAAAGGACACCCAAACCACACATTAAGATAAATAGACCTATTTTTAACTGTTTCATGAGAGTAAGTCTTTGAAGGTTATCTTGAAAAGATAAGTCAGATTGGCAGCAAAGTGAATGTAATCAATCAGAAAGTTTGAGTGGTTCCCTATTCTAATGCGATCAAAAAGCGAGCATTACTGCTCGCTTTGTATTGATACATAATCCGTTTTGTATCAGTTAACCAACAAATTGTATCCGTCGACTACCAAACGATCTGGGAGTCACCGCTAGAAACGACTTGTTGCAATGGAGGTTGACCATCGTAAAACCAAATCTCTATCAAGAGTGCTTCATGGTTTACCGGTGCTGCAAAGTTCGAGGCGAAAACACCATTATCTAAAGAGCCTGCAATCACTTTGCTGGAGTAATCTGGCTTCAAGGTTGCGTCATCTCTTGTGCTAAAACGACTATAAACGGTTACAAAAGAACGATCTGTCGAAATATTGCTGATGTCGATGTCGAGATCAAACTGTTCAACAGAGCTGTAGTCAAACTCGTCAGGTACCACTAAATCACTCATCGTATAGCTTTGCGCTGCTATCGCACTTGTCGCGGGAGACGGCGATGGTGTTGCTGTTACTGGAGTCGACGGTGTTGCAGGTGCAGATGTAGATGGAGTCGATGCACTACTGCCACCACCACCTCCACCACCGCCTCCACAACCTACTAATACCAGTGGAGTGACAGCTAAAATAACGGCTAGTGACTTCTTCATGTTCCAAATGCTTTGTACAGACATACATTTTTCCTCAGAGAGATTGCGACTTGAACCAATGCCATGATTGTCTCGATATTGTTTAGTGTGATTAGTCATAACGTCTCTCCTTATGGTTCGTAGCGTTGGTTGTCTACAGGTGATTGGTACCACGTCTGGTTCGTGTCACCACCGGATTCTGCGTATTGTTTAAACTCAGGGTACGCGGTAACAATATCGACGTACTCTAGAGGCCACTCCCATTCGTCATCTGAAGTCACTATTAGAGCCCAAGGGTGGTTTTCTGCAGTTTTGAAGTATTTACCTGTTGATGGATTACTGTCATCGACGCCTAATCCAGCTTCAAATAGATTAGCGCTATCAAATGCCTCAGTTGGAGCCTGGTCTGGCAGGTGAACTTCCCAGCTTCTCCCTGGATGTAGAGGTAGGTTTTCACCGTGATAATACCCAGGCGTTGCAAAGATGAACGGGTCGTAAGGCATGTCTGTCCAACTGTTTGTACTCACACCGTCCCCCGCTAAGGTAATACCTATTTGGAATGAGAACTGCTCATCCTCTTTACACCCATTACTGGTCCGGTAAAAGGTACAATCGGTACTAATTTTCTCTGTCAGGTCATTGGCGATTACAAATATTGCTTCGCTACGTCCATCTTCTAAGTCGAGGTCAGTGAATACGCCGTTGTGTTTCATGTAAGAGTTACCACTACTTACTAAGCTCGGGTCTAAATTAGGAAGTCGAACAGCAAAGCCATTTCTGTACGATGCCCCGACAGCAGCTAAACGTCCGTCGATAGTGGATTTAACGACTTTTCCATCTTTAAGGATCTCGGTAATACGATACATAAGAACAGCATCGTTCATGTCGTAATCTGCTTTATATGGCCAGTTATCTTCGTACGCGAGCGTTGCGTAGCCAGAAGCACTCGGGAAGTAACGAGCGGTGGCACCATCGTTAAGAACATCGACTTGAATATCGACCACCTCACCAGAGGTTGAACCGCCAAAGTAATTTAGGTTGGTTTGTTGGCTGAACCTAAATCTAGCCCACGTAGTACCGGTCAGTGCGTTGATATCAACATTAAGGAACAGATCGTTTTCACCAGCATCGAGCGCGTAATCTGTAAACACCTGCTCGTTGGCGCCATCGAAGCTGCCATCTTGGTTCCAGTCTATCCAAGCTGAAAGGTAACCGGTTGTTGAAGCTTCAATTACTACTTTTGAATCAAGCCCGGCTTCAAGTGCGGTTACAAAACCGATACCACCGTTGGCCCATTCATCGTCCACTCCAACGGTTTCGTCTGATTGTGGTGTGACATAACCATCCAAATCCGCATCTGGAGGAGTTGTACCTAACCATGTGATGCCATCCAGTTCATGTCGAGGACCATTACTTGCGAGAAGAGTCAGGTAGCTATCTGGCGCGTCACCGAAGTCGATGTTGGAATCTTCGTCAACAACTGGGGCATTAGCACAGCGAGCACCATCGTTTTGGCCAGAAGCAGGACCATTTGATACAAATTCAACGGCAGGAACAATCCCAGCAGCGATATTAGTCGCGTTGTCAGGAGATAAGTTGATGCGGTAGATTTTTCCGTCTTGGTTTCTTGATACGTAGTAGTAACCGTTCACGTCAAAGTACCCCGCACCAAACGTTCCGAGCTCTCCGGTATCACCAATGTAGGTTTCTGAACCTGTGGTTGGGTTGAATTGATATAAACCACCTGATGCATTGTCGATACCATACAGGGAGCCATCACTTGGGTGAAACGCAAAGTCAGTTAGATTAACGGACGCAGGGCTACCCACAATTTTATTGACGATTACCGTTGCGTTTGGATTGTTGTCTAAAGGCGAAAGATCAACTGTGAATAAACCTTTGCTTTTACGATATAGGTAGTAAACGTGTTCATAGACGTCACCAACATAGAAAGTGTGATCGGTTGGTAAGCCACTAGTATTGATGACTTCTGCTTGGAAGTCTTGGCCTAGGCGCACCAAGCGCTTGTTGGTTGTGTCATAGCCGTAAATATATCTATCTTGAAAGTCAAAACCAACACCATTGATATTGGCATTCATACCCGTATCGTCTTCTAACAGAGTGGTTGAGCCGGTCACTAGATTAACACCCCAAACCTCAACGGGTTTCGACTGAAAGAGGTATGCCTGACTAGGGCAGGTATCGAATGGCGCTGCGTTGGCGACTAGAGGGGCACTTAATAGCAAACTTAACGTTGTAATTCTCATATCTACATCCTTGTGATGGAAGGTACCGATACAGTTACAAGTTATGTGCCAAATTTAAGGTGTTGATTTTTAACAATTATATTTTGTGGTGCTGATTTTTTCATTGTATTCTCAAAATGAGAACTCAAATGAAACTAATCTTTTATAGAGTCTTTCAAATTGATAAATCGATTTGCGAAGCTGATGTTGAGCTCTAAAAAAGCCCTGACTTTTAGTCAAGGCTTAGGTTTTTTATAAGAAGGGGATATGAGTTAGTTTACCCACACACCGAACAATTAGACATCTTCATTAAATTCATTTCACGCCAGTTGTGCGACATGGCATCGAGAATTAAAAGCTTGCCTTGTTTGGGTTGTCCAAACTTAGCAATAACTTTGATAGCTTCCAAAGCTTGAGCTGCGCCTACCATACCGACAACGGGCGCCATGACACCCGCTTCAACACAGCTTAGTGCAGCGTTTCCGAATAGGGCACTTAAGCACTGGTAGCACGGTGCATCTGCGTCTTGATAAGTGAACACGCTAATCTGACCTTCCATGCGAATCGCTGCACCTGATACGAGTGGCGTTTTAGAGGCGTAACACAAGCGGTTGAGTTGATTACGCGTTTCAACGTTGTCGCAGGCATCAAGAACAAGAGAGTGTACTTCAATCAACTTCGCAAGCGCTTCGTCATCAAGCCTATGGTCGACGGTTTCAATGGTTAGATAAGGGTTCAACACCTGCAACGACTCAGCGGCTGAATCTACTTTCTTCTTACCAATGTCGGCATCAGTGTGAAGGACTTGTCGCTGTAAATTTGAAAGCTCGACAATATCATCGTCGATCAGTGTCAGCTGACCAATACCCGCCGTAGCAAGGTATTGAGAAGAGGCACAACCCAAGCCGCCGGCACCCAGTACCAAGATTGAGCTCTGTTTCAGAGCTTCTTGGCCTTCAAAATCAAACTGTTTAAGAATGATTTGACGGTTGTAGCGAAGCATCTCAGCATCAGACAGTATTTCCATCATCAAGCCTCGTTAGTAAAGCGTTGAGTTAAACAGTTGAATCTGAACTGTTTCGCCCACTTCCACACGTCCACGTTCACGTTCTAGTACCACAAAACAGTTTGCCAAACTCATTGAGCGGAAAGCGCCTGAACTTTGGTTGCCTGTTGTTTCTACTACAAACTGACCGTTTTCAATGGTGTAAATACCACGCTGGTAATCAGTACGACCTGGGCCTTTTTTGAATGCGGATTTAGTGATCGCAGGAATAGATTCTGGTGCTGTCCATGCTGTGTGACCAGCAAGTTTAGCCAGCATAGGCTGAACCAAAACATACATGGTCATTATTGCTGATACGGGGTTGCCCGGTAGACCGCAGAACCATGCGTTATCAAGTTCACCGAATGCGAAAGGTTTACCCGGTTTGATTGCTAGCTTCCAAAATCCGATTTGACCTAGCTCTTCAAGAATGTCTTTGGTGTAATCTGCTTCACCCACACTCACGCCACCAGAAGTAACCACAACATCTGCTATTTCTTGAGCTTTCTCGAAGGTTTCTTTAAGTGTTGCTGGGCAGTCTGGGATGATGCCTAGGTCAATCGCTTCACAACCGAATGCTTCGATCAGCGGTTTAATACCGTAACGATTACTGTCGTAGATCTGACCGTCTTCAAGCGGTTGACCTAATGGCTTTAGCTCATCGCCAGTAGAGAAGAAAGCGACTTTAGGCTTATGTAACACTGTCACGTGGCTCACACCCAATGAAGCAATCATTGGAATGTCACGAGGTGTTAAACGCTCACCACGGCTAAGTACGATATCGCCTTGCTTGATATCGTCACCAGTAGGGCGAATGTTATTGTTCAGCTTGATTTCTTGTTGTTGGATTTCAACACCAGCGTTTGTTTCGCGTGTGTTTTCTTGCATCACAACAGCATCACAGCCTTCCGGGATCTTTGCACCTGTCATAATGCGGATACAAGTGTTTGCTGGCCATTCGCCTTCAAATGGCTGACCCGCGAAGGATTTGCCGGCTAATGGTAGAGTTTTACCGTTATCTAGGTCTGCTAAGCGCAGTGCATAACCGTCCATTGCTGAGTTATCAAAAGGAGGTACGAAAATAGGGGAAAGAATATCTTCAGCAAGTACGTAACCCAATGCATCCGCTAATGGCAGTGATAAGGTCGTTTGAATCGGTGTAATTGGTGATAGCAGCTTATCTAGTGCTTCTTCAATTGGCATTAAGCCCGGAGCATCGCAACAGCCCATAATTGAAATCCTTTGGTCGTTATTATTTTGATTTGGCGGTTGGCAGTGGTGGTTCAATAATTATCAAATCACGGTTGTTCGCCAACGAAATTGCAGCCACTTTAGCATAGTTTAAGCCCCGTAAATAATGACCTCCCTTAAAATATGGGTGTATTTATTCAAAATTCCGAGTATCCTTGTTTGCCATCCAGAAGGGGTATTAAAAGAGGAAGTTCAATGTCAGGTCTTAGCGAATCAGCGAAGTTGGTTAAAGATGCGCTAGCAAGCCGCGGATTAGAGACACCAATGCGTCCTAATCAGGTTAGCCGAGAAGAGAAAAAGGAACGAATCGAACACCATATGCGTGAGATTCTCACTCTCCTTGAACTTGATCTTGCGGATGACAGTCTGGAAGAAACACCGCAACGTATTGCAAAAATGTACGTCGATGAGATTTTCTCCGGTTTGGATTACGCCAATTTCCCTAAAATCACCGTGATCGAAAACAAGATGGGTGTTCGTGAGATGGTACGCGTGAAAGACATCACCGTAACCAGCACATGTGAGCATCACTTAGTGACCATTGATGGTAAAACGGCCGTCGCTTACATCCCTCAAGGTAAGATCATTGGCCTTTCGAAGATCAACCGAATTGTTCGCTTCTTTGCACAACGCCCGCAAGTTCAAGAACGTATGACTCAGCAGATCCTTGTTGCATTGCAAACGCTACTCGAAACCGATGACGTTGCTGTAACCATGGATGCTGTTCACTACTGCGTGAAATCGCGTGGTGTAATGGACGCAACCAGCGAAACAACAACAACTGCCTTGGGCGGTATTTTTAGATCAAACCCAGCAACGCGCCATGAGTTCTTACACGGCCTGCGTTAATATGTTTCGTTATTTGATAAGCTCGATTTAGCCTTAGAAAATCGACAACCAAGATTCTAAGCCTCGCACTCTGCGGGGCTTTTTTGTACTTGTAATGAAGTTAACTGTAATGGCTGCGAATGTCGTCATTCCCTAGAGTGAAGAATGAGCGTAATAGGGAATCTGTTTGTCTGTGTAGTTTTCTGACTTGGCATGAGATCCCCGACTCAGTCGTTCCTCCTTCTCGAGGATGACGGTCAAGATTGATGACGTTGATTAGGAAATGATCACGCTTTAACTCGAAAGACCTGTCGTCATTCCCTAAAGTGAGGAACGAGCGTAATAGGGAATCTCCATTTTCGATGTGAGTTGGTTGGAACGGAAATTAGATGCGCTCTACAGAATCTATAAAGCGCAAATTTGGGTACAGCCGCTGGTGGAATGCTTAAGTAAGATTAAACAAACGCTTAAAGTAGTGAACAAAACCGGAGGGCTTATTCTCAGCTTGATAGAGGTTCAAACCATCATAAAAACTGGCCATAAACTCTACGCGAATCTCATCATCACTGCTTCTCGATATGCGAGACAACAGCGTAGCGGCTACAGCAGCATGATCATTGGCAAGGCTGTAATCCATTCCTAGTCGTCCTTGAATGAACAACCACAAATGCGTCACTAATTTTAACTGCTGGGCGTTAGAGTTTTGAAACTTGTCGCTGTACTCAGTGCCCACTGTTTTATCGAATACATTTTGCATCGCCTCATTTGCTTCTTTATTGCTTTCAAAGCGATAGCTTGCATCGATATGTACTTTGGTTAACAGGCCAAGCAACGTCTGACGTGCAGAGTTGTCCGGCTTGTTCTCGCAAGCGTGCTTAAACAGAGCATGGTTTTCATCAATAAATGACGATAGCTCTTTTTCATAGTCAGTCGTCAGCGCTTTCACTGAATCGAGACCAGCGAGCTGCAAACACGCTTCGAGCTTAGTTTGGCGCTGAGGTTCAGTCTGAGTGTGGATCTCAGTCATTACTCTGTAGCTCTTCCCACGTCACTTCTGCAGATTGAGTGTCGCTGTTTACGAACGCAGAGTTACCCGACAGCATCACTGAAAGATCCATCGTACGTTGTGTCATTGCCGTTAACTGCTCAATACCATCGTTGTCTAGACGAACGATCTGAGCTTTTAGGTAACCGAACTTACCTTTGTTCTGCTCCCACCAAATGTTCGACTTGGTGTTGAAGCTGAACACGCTCACTGACTTAGATAAGCGAGTCGCTTTCTTAACGCGCTCTGGGTCTGGTTCGCCCACATCAATCCACTCTAGGATTTGGTCATCCAACGACTTCTGCCATAAATCAGGTTCTTCAATGCTAGATAACCCTTTAGTGAACTCAAGTTCAGGAGATGCCTTGATACAGAAAGCAATGATACGAGCCATCATGCGCTGTTCTGTTTCTGAAGGGTGCTGTGCAACCGTTAGATTAAAAGAGTCGTAATAGTCGCGATTCATATCGGTTAATGAGATACGAAACTTGTAGATTGTCGGTTTAAGAGCCATTGATAGGGTGTCTAGGTAGAAATAGTGAGGGGGAATATTACCTTAAATCTCTGAATAGCGGGTAAAAAAATAGCCAGCAGAGGCTGGCTATTTTTAGAAAGCTTTAAAATACTAAATTAAAGTACTTTGATGCTGTCAGCTTGTGGGCCTTTTTGACCTTGAGATACAGTGAACTCAACTTGTTGGCCTTCAGCAAGAGTTTTGAAACCGTCGCCTGTGATTGCAGAGAAATGTGCGAATACGTCTGGACCGTTTTCTTGCTCAATGAAGCCGAAGCCTTTAGTTTCGTTGAACCATTTTACTTTACCAGTAACTGTGTTAGACATGATGATATCCTAAAATTAAATTTTTATTTTGAGCCAATTGTGGCACTGATAGCGCGGAAAAGTTTATTGCTATTGCGTACAACACAACGGGGTTACTAGTAATCCAACGAAATGTTTATATACAAAGAACTTTCTTTCTAGCCGAGATGAAGTCTAAATCAAATCAAGGGATAGTCAATCGAATCCATAGTGAAAGGTTGCAGAAACTTGGGGGTAGTCAAACTTTGCATTCCTTAAATATCATGGAGTTACAGTTGTATGGTGATTTGTTGTCGTTTTTGTGAAAAAGGTGGTCGAAATTGATGACAAATTTGGAGTAATTGCACTGTTTTGGCACATTCATTTTGTAAATTTAAAAGCCGCTAATTGGAGCTTTCCCCCAATCATAACGGCTTGTATTTATATATCTTGTTGTAAGTATCATGTCTTTATTAGATCAATAATTTGCTTACTTTTTCAATCGATATAGGTTGCCATTATCGGTACTGAAAAAAATGTCTCCGCTTGGTGAAGTTTCGATGTCTCTTATCCTCTCGCCTAAGTCTTCTAAAATACGCTCTTCCTTGATTGCTTCACCCTGCTCATTGACTGTCACAATATTAATGTGAGTAAGCTTAAGTGCGCCAGCCAGCAGCTTTCCTTTTAACTCTGGGTATTTATCGCCTTGGTAAACAATCAAACTGCCGGGAGCAATTGAAGGAATGTAGACTTTTCTGGGCGCTTCAATGCCGTCTTTGGTTTCAGACTCACCAGCACTTATTGGGCCCCAATACTCTTTACCGTGAGAGGTTGTTGGCCATCCGTAGTTGCCACCTGCTTTTATTAGGTTGATTTCATCACCACCGCGCGGACCGTGTTCAATCGACCAAAGCTTCTGTGTCGGAAAATCGTAATGCAGACCTTGTGGATTACGATGGCCATAGCTCCAAATCTCATTGAGTAACTTGTTGTTATCAGTGAATGGGTTGTCGCTTGGCGTGCTTCCATCGGTATTTAATCGTAATATTGAGCCAGCATGAGTCATGGTGTCTTGGCCGTTGTCCCTGTCACCACGATCGCCGATTGAAAAATACAGGTGGCTCTCATCAAAGGTGATACGGCTACCAAAGTGACGCCCGGTGTCCGTTCTTGATTTCGACACAAACACGTCTGTCCAATTAGTGATTTCATTATTACTGTAATTAGCAGAAGCCAGTGTCGTTACACCTTCACCATCGACGTCTTTACTATAAGTGACGTAGAACCTTCCGTTTTCAAAAGGGGAGAGTGCGATATCCAATAATCCACCTTGGCCTTTCGCCCAAACATTTGGCAGCCTGAACAATGTGTTTTGATCGCCGGCCTTTAAATCAATGTGTTTAATGACGCCTGATTTTTCTGTTACTAGCATGGAGTTATCGTTGATATAAGCCAACCCCCAAGGGATCACGAGTCCGTCGGTGATCTTCTCTGCCTGCCACGCAAAGGCTGACGTTATAGGAGCAAGGGCAAGCAGCGCCAAAGCACATGGGAAAATACGGTGATGAGTGTTCATTGAAGTCCCTTGATTATGAGCGTCTAGTGTTAGTCTAGCGCCTGTGGTCGATAGGCGGGAAGTTGAGGTTACTGAAAAGTGACTATTCACATATTTAGTTGATCGTCTATTGTATGATTATACAAGCTCACGTATGTTTACTGTGCCTTTCTTTATTTGATCCAGTCGGAGCATTATGAACAACTCGCCAGCAGCGTTTCCGCTATTTTCTCTGTTTTTATGTTGTGAGTTAGATACGCACGTTTTTTCTTCGAACGGACGTATTAAACGATGAGTCGTCGCTTTGATTTTAAATCGATCTTACTTGCGTGTTTGGTTATCAGTATCGGTCAACTCAGTATGGGTTTGGTGTTTCCCTCTTTACCTTGGATCGCCAAAGACTTCGATGTATCACTAGAGCAAGCCCAGCTTTTGGTGAGTGTCTATTTATTAGGTTTTGGGCCTTCTCAGTTTATTTATGGTCCTATTTCTGACGCTTTAGGACGTAAGAAAGTGTTGCTGAGCGGATTATTAATCGCCATGTTGGGACTATTGATGATCATTTTCTTCAGCCACTCGTTTACCAATATGGTGATGGGGCGATTTCTACAAGGCCTAGGGACCGGCTGTTGCGCTGTACTTGCTCGCGCCTCGACGCGTGATAGATTCAACGGCGCAGACTTGCCTTTGGCGATGTCTTATATTGCGATGGTTGCGTCGATTACACCTTTGATTGCGCCCGTAATCGGCGGCTTTATTAACTTCCACTTCGGTTGGAGCATGGTGTTTATCTCACTACTTGGTTATGTCTCATTGGCTTGGGTGGTATTGGCGTTCAAGTTTAAGGAAACCGTCACTCAGGTTTCAGCTATCCCTTCACCGAAGAAAATGGTTTCTCAATATAAAGAGTTACTTACTTCTCGTTATTTTATGAGCTTTGCAAGTATCGGTTGGCTTAACTTTAGCTTGATGATCACCACTGTATCAGTGATGCCATTTATCATGCAAAACCAGATTGGTATGACGTCAGATGAATACGCGATGTGGGCGGTTATTCCTGCATTAGGCATGCTCGGCGGAACAAGCTTATGTAACCGTATTCGCCCTATGCTGGGTAACAAGAAAACTCTGTTATGTACGCCTGTCTTGCACGTTGCTGCGGCGTTGTGGCTTTTCTTTTGTCCACTTGAGCCACTGTATTTAATGCTTGGCCAGTTCTTGATGATTCTTGGTAATGGTATAGCGTTACCTTGTGCTCAGGCGTTGGTGATGTTGCCTTATAAGAAGAACGCTGGCGCGGCGGCTGCGATGTCTGGCGGAGGGCAGATGGTGGTGTCTTCAATGGTGAGTATGGGGCTAGTTCAATTAGGGCTAGGAGAAGCGTGGCATCTATCGCTTGTCATCATGTTGTTCACACTGATTACCCTGTTTAATATTTTACGTGGTTTCAGTAGCCAAGAAGCGAGAGAGTCGCAGCTTGGCTAGTAATACAATGATTTAACAAGTGAAAAATGAAGAAGGCCATTGAAGTTATACGATTTCAATGGCCTTCTTTATGCCTAGAGCCTAGAGCCTAGAGCCTAGAGCCTAGAGCCTAGAGCTTGTACTTAAACTGAAATGCCCTAATTATTCGCAGACGACTGCAACCTTCTCACTTGCGGCTGTCTTGGCAGGAGCAGGATGATCGATCAGTCGGATAGGGGACTCATACAGTGCTGACAAAGCTTGTTCATCGAGTAACTTATCCGCGCTGCCTTCAAATGCAATCTGACCTTTTTTCAGGGCAACAATGTGTGTGGCGTAGCGCAGAGCCAAGTTCAAATCGTGCAAAATGACAATAACTCCGACGTTTTCCTTTTTGTTGAGTTCAGACAATAAACCCATAAGCTGAAATTGGTGATGAACATCTAACGCAGAGGTCGGTTCATCAAGAATCAAGATCGGAGATTGCTGAGCAAGTAACATTGATACCCACGCTCTTTGGCGTTCACCTCCAGATAAATCATCTGCTAACGCCTGTGAAAAATCAGCAATGCCGGTTCTTTCCATAGCTTGTTTAATGATCGACTTATCTTCAGAATTCCAACGGCCTAATGCGCCTCTCCAAGGGAAACGGCCTAAACGAACCAGCTCTTCTACGGTTAAACCTGCAGAAGCAGGTAGCTTTTGCGGTAAATAAGCAATCTTCTTCGCTAGATCTTTGCTTTTGAATGAAGAAAGAGAAGTGTTTTCTAACTCGACGGTGCCGTGATCTGGAGACATTTGTCCTGACAGCAAGTTTACGAGTGTGGATTTACCTGAGCCATTGTGACCAAGAACTACGGTCAGCTCATCGGTCGGAATAGTAAGATCGTCAATTGAGAGGATGGTTCGGTTGTCTCGAACGATGTTGATGTTTGAAAGCTGGAACATGTCGGTCCTGTATAGAGAGCAATAGCGATGCTTAGTGAAAGCAAATTTGTCGCACTGGTCTTTAAAATAGTGGCTGTTATTTGGCGATTTTTTTGTTGTCAGGATGTCTAGGACAATCGTCGCAATACTTACCTGAATCACACTTATAAACAAGGCAGCAGCTCACTCTGATCAGTTTTAACATACCAGAATGGGCATCGACCTTAAGGCTGTTTAAATGAGTTTTAGGTAATTGGCATGCTTCTAACCAAAGTTTAGCTTGTACGGTGATATAATCATTGGTCAGGCTTGGTTCGTGCTGTTGCAGTTTGATCAAACTACTTAATAGTAGATCAGCCAGTAAGTGATTGGTAAACCCTGGGCGAATGCGTGTCCATTCACTGATTTGGCTACGATAAAACTCAGTCAATGCAAGAATGGCTTCCCCAGCGTGTGGGATAAGCTCTTCAGGTGAGCCATGTTGATGATCACCATTAAAAAAGCGATAGCCAGTAATAAACTCTTTGTATCTAAACTGACCGATATTCTTGATATCGGGCAGTGAATGAAGTCCGTAGATAGAAATGAAAGTCACATAGATAGGTTGCCAACACACGAGATCCCAAGTTCGCGTTAACCAATACGCTTTGCCTGATTCTGGGTGGCTTTGGGCAAGGCCATCGTAAACTCGTTTGAGCTCTTTATGGCTATTCTCATTTGTTACCGCAATGCTCTTGCTATTCAGTGCGCCAAAGCTTCCGCTTAAATAAGGGGTAACTTCTTTTGAGTAAGCGAAGATTTTCTGATGTAGAGACGGGGCTTTCCGACGAGTGATAATATTGTGCAGTTGGGGAAGCATCTTAAATCAATAAATGAGAATCAGTTACGTTATCATAACGGACATAATCGAGGATAACCATACAAAATGGAGCATCTACTCGGTGCTTTTAACGTTTTTGAGATTTATAAAGTGTGGATAGGCTGTACTTTTTTAAGTGATAAAAGCCTTTTTAAATGATAAAAGTATTTGTGAAACTAATGTGTCACTGCCAACTATAGAGAATATAAAAGCTTGAATATGAATACACCTGCATTCGATCGTATTAGCCGCGTTTTAGCTTATATTCATGCGAACCTAAGCTCGACATTATCGCTAGAAGATGTTGCTAAACAAAGCTGTTGGTCTCGCTGGCAACTGCAAAGAGTGTTTCAAGCTGAAACCGGGCTTACTGTGGCTAACTATGTGAGAGAGCTAAAGCTGAGTCAGGCTGCCGAAGAGCTACTTGATGGAAGAGAGCGTGTTATTGATGTTGCACTTGGACTTGGATTCAACTCAGAAATCAGTTTTAGTCGCTCCTTTAAGCAGATGTTTGGGGCGAGCCCAAGCCAATATAGAAAAGCGGGTAAAAGAGTTGGGCTAAGAAAGCCGATACAAGTATCTGAAACTGTGAGTACAGAAGAGAAAGGCGCTCTGAGTTTTGTTGAGGTTCGCATTGACGAAAAAGAGTCGTTTCTTGTTAAAGGCATGACATCAGAAATCAGCGGCTTGTTTTCACTAACACAAGACTTTGCAGAGAAAGTCCCTCAGCTTTGGTCTCGCTTGGAACAGGAAGTTACGATTCCAAATGATAATGTGCTTCAGTTTATTGGCGTAGTTGATCTTACTCAGTCTTGTTTCGATGGTACCAACATCCACTATTGGGCTGGTGTTGAGCTTCACGACGGAATTTCCATCCCGCAATTACCAAGCATCATATCCGATAAATTGAAGGTGCTGACCATCCCTAAGCAAACCTACGCTGTGGTTAAGCATTGTGGTCCTATTGAGAATCTACGACACACTCTTAGCTGGTTTGTACTTAACTGGCTGCCGAGTTCTGGTTATCGTGGTATCGATGGTTATGAGCTCGAAGTGTACCCATTTGGCTATCAAGCCCACGCGTCAGATGCTGAAATGGAGTACTGGGTTCCTATTATTAAATCGTAATCATATCCGCATAAAATCTCTTCCTGGAAAGCCTCTCCAAAAATAAGGTCAATTGTGTTTTTAATCAGCAATTGACCGATTTTCATTAAAATTAAGCCAAGTTCTTTTTTAATTTGCACCAAATTGTTAATTATCCCATCTCTAGATACATACAATGCAAATGAGATTTATTATTATTTATATTAAGTATTGGTACCGAGGGAATCATGACCACTCACACTCGTTTTAAGTATTCATCACTTGCAGTAGCGTTGCTCACTGCGTTTTCAGCGCAAGCGTTGGCGGAAGAAACCGTTACAGCGGCAGACTCGAACATCGAGACTGTTACTATTATGGGTAAAGCCTATCGTAATACAGCGACTAAGTCGGCACTTGAGCCAGAAGAGACGCCTCAAGGTATTACCGTTATTGATGAAGAACAGTTAGAGCAACGAGGTGTGAAGTCCCTCAACCAAGCGCTTAGATACGCGCCGGGTGTTGTAACCGAGCAGAAGGGCGCATCCGTAACAATGTACGATACGTTCTCTATTCGTGGCTTTAGCAACAACCAAAGTTACTACGATGGTTTGGTGCTTCCGTTCCTAACCGGTTGGAATCTGCAACCTCAGATAGACCCTATTGCGATTCAGCAAGTAGAAGTGTTTAAAGGCCCTACGTCTGTGTTGTATGGATCGATGCCACCCGGTGGTATGGTCAACATGATCGCGAAGGCACCGCAAGAAGATGGGTCTACAAAAGTTGGTGTATCTACAGGTTCAAGAAATCTGATGGAAGCCTCAATTGATACTTCAGGTCAGTTAGGCGACAGTGATTTTTCATATCGTTTGGTAGCGTTAGCTCGTAAACAAGACAGCCAAGTTGATAACGCAGAAGAAGAGCGTTATGTGATTGCTCCATCGTTAGATTGGCAGGTATCTGATAGAACACTTATTAACTTCAATCTTTACTATCAGAATGATCCGTCAATGGGTACTAACTCAGCAATGCCGCTCGAAGTCTTGAAGGCAAGCGATCCATCTGTGTCTATGGGCGATAAGAACTGGAGCACTTTTGAGCGTGAAGTGTTGATGTTAGGTTATAAGATTAACCACCAAATCAATGACAACTGGACTTTCCTTCAGAATGCTCGTTATTCCGATGCGTCGTTATATCAAGAAAACACCTACCATCGCGGTACGAATTTTGACGCCGCAACTGGTAGCTTAATTCGAAATGTGTACAGCACGGATGAAGACTCTCAAAGCTTTGTTATCGATAACCAAGTGTCAGGTCGTGTCGAAGTCGCTGGTTTAGAGCATAACTTATTGTTTGGTCTCGATTACCTAAAACTAACCGGTGACTCTTTGTATCAAGAGTTCACCGCGAATGCTGGTTTCTACGGCTTTAACGCATACAACCCGAATAATGATCTGCTTGATAAGAGCCAGCTACAAGAGAATTATCGTGAATCACATGACATAACGACTGAACAACTGGGCTTGTATTTCCAAGATCAAGTTCGCTACGACGCGCTGGTTTTACTTGCTGGTGGACGTTACGACATGTTTAAAGCGAGTGACGATAAAACGAGTACTTACCCAACAAGCGATGGCACTGAAAAGGCCGATCACAACCAGTTCTCTTACCGCGTAGGCGCGCTGTATGAGTTAGATAATGGTATCTCTCCATTTATAAGTTACGCGACGAGTTTTGAGCCAGCGGCAGGTACTGATATCAACGGTAACTCGTTGAAACCTCAGTTGGGTGAGCAAGTCGAACTAGGTATGAAATACCTTTCTGCTGATATGGCACAGCAACTTACAGCATCATACTTTTACATCACTAAGAAAGACTCAATTGCTGCAGATCCATCAGATCCAACATATCGCTCTAAGATTCAGTTAGGCGAAGTACGCTCTCAAGGTGTGGAAGTCGAAGGTCGATGGTTTGTAACGGAAGATTGGGATGTGAACGCGAGCTACACTTATGTCGATATGGAAGTGACGGAAGATGCAAACCCTGATCTAGAAGGAACGACACCGATCTACGTACCAACGCACGCAGCGAATCTATGGAGTAATTACTATGTTTACGGTGGTGCTTTATCCGGTACGCGCTGGAGTGCAGGCGCTCGTTACATGGGTGAAATGGAAATGGATGCAACAAACACTCAAGGCAAAGTACCGTCATACACGGTCGTCGATCTATCCGTGGGTTATGACCTAGGTGAGGCAAGCGACACACTATCTGGGGCAACGGCTAACTTGCTGGTTAACAACTTATTTAATGAAGAGTACTACACCTGTTATGACCAATCGAACTGTTGGTTCGGTGTTGAGCAGTCTGTAGAGCTAAGCGTGAACTATGAATTCTAACTAGGTTAGGGTTATCAATTTGAAAGCAGCCTTTACTGGGCTGCTTTTGTCGTTTGAAGAAATATAGAATTTAGATTGAGTAGGCAACAGCATGAATTTACACCGAATAGCTTCCCATTTTTCTAAAGCAAAGAACTTGAACGCAAAGCTTGTGGTATCGGCATTAGCGAGCGCTTTATCGTTTAATGCGATGGCTAATTTTCAAGTTGAAGACAGTGAGGGCGTTAAAACCCTTGAAGCACAACCGGTTAGAGTCGCAGCGCTGAACTGGGACATTGCTGAACAAGTTATCGAACTCGGCGTTACGCCAGTCGCAGTGCCCGATATTGCAGGTTATACCGATTGGGTTGTTCAGCCTGCGATTCCTGTAGGCGTGGCGGATATTGGCACTCGAACTGAGCCCAATTTTTCTGCTTTGAAGAAGCTAAACCCTGATGTGATTCTTATTGCTTCTCCTCAGAAAGATCTTCAGGAGCGTCTGTCTGAAATTGCGCCCGTGCTTTACTACCAAACGTACAGTGAACAACACAGCAATGCTGCGGCTGCTATCGAGAACTTCAAAAAGGTAGGTCAATTGCTTGGCAAAGAAGAGCAAGCGAACAATAAACTGGCTGCGATGGATGAACGTATCGCGGTTCTAAAAGCTGAACTAGATAAAGCGTATCCGGGCGACAAGCCGAAAGTCACTTCTTTCCGTTTTGCGAGCACAACTTCTGTGTTTATCTACGGCGATAACTCGATTCCACAATATGCACTCGAAAAGCTTGGTTTTGAAAACGCGATGGATCTTCCTGCAAGCCAGTGGGGCATCAGTCAAAAACGAATGACTGAACTTAAGAACGTCAAGGGTGGCATTGCGCTTTACTTTGAACCTTTCCCGTATCAAGACAAGTTAGATCGTTCTCCTGTTTGGAAGAGCATGCCTTTCGTACGCAATGGTCAATTTAGTCCAGTAGCGGCAAGTTGGAGCTACGGCGGTGCAATGTCGATTTTGTATAACGCAGAAGCCATGGCGCAATCGTTGTTGATGTTAGCGGAGCAGTAATGAAATCCAGTGGTTTTATGATGGGGGTTGTGCTGTTTTGTGCTGCCCTTGTTCATTTATGGTTAGGGCAGTCGGAGTTTGGCCCTATTAGTGAGTTGTTCCAGCAAGTCTCACAGATCAGTGACATCGCAACATTCAACTCAATGGTCGATGATTCATTCGAGTTGATGGCGTTAGCCTATGTCAACTTGCCTCGCTTGGTGATGGCGATCTTGGTTGGTGGAACACTCGGTACCATAGGTAGTCTGTTTCAACAGTTGACGCAAAATCGCATGATGTCGCCGTTAACTTTAGGTACATCATCAGGTGCATGGCTTGGTCTGGTCATTTTGAATGTGGTAGCGCCTATGTTGGTCGCTCAGTATTCAGTTTGGTTTGCACTAGTTGGTGCGCTGCTTGCGATGGGACTTATTGTTTCGATTGTCGGAATCAAAAACATGAGCGGCTTGCCAATTGTACTGGCGGGTATGGCGGTCAACTTGTTACTAGGGGCATTTGCAACGGCGATTATTCTGCTCAACGATCAGTACGCACAGAACCTGTTTGTATGGGGAGCGGGCGACCTAGGGCAAAATGGTTGGGAACAAGTACTGTGGTTGATGCCAAAGCTACTGCCGATTTTTGCCATATTCTTGTTGGCGCCACGGGTTCTGACTCTGCTTTCAATCGGTACTGAAGGGGCAGCAGCGCGCGGGCTTAATATTGGCACCACCTTCTTTGTGCTAATGGCAATTGGCGTTTGGTTGGTCTCAGTGTCGATTACTTCGGTGGGCGTGATCAGTTTTATCGGCTTGATTGCTCCCAATATCGCAAGGCACTTGGGCTTTTTAAAGGCGAAATCTGAACTCATCGCAAGCTGTGTATTAGGTGCGCTTTTACTTTGTGTCACTGACAGCCTGGCTATCTTCTTGGCACAATGGTCTTTGGACATGATTCCAACAGGGACGGCAACTGCAGTGATTGGTGCTCCAGCTTTGATCATTATTGCTCGCAAGCAAATGTCTGCTCAAGATCAGCTGTTTTTCTCGATGCCGAAAGGGTTAAGGTCTATTTCACCTTTGGCTTACTTCTTATTGGGCACAATGATTTTCGGGTTGCTGGCGTTGAGCACATTGTCTCAGCCTTCTTCTGATATGGGCTACTTTGTTATTCCAGACGCATTTGAATGGTCTATTCGTTGGCCGAGAATGTTAACGGCGATATTCGCTGGTGGCGGCTTAGCGGTTGCTGGTGTGGTTTTACAAAGATTGGTCTACAACCCCCTCGCCAGTCCAGATATTCTTGGTGTGTCGGCAGGTGCGGTTCTAGCTTTGATTTTCAGCAGCTTGTTTATGGGATATTCGATTCACTCTCTAAGCCCATGGGTTGCATTTTTGGGCAGTGCGATTGCACTCTGTTTGTTATTGTTTCTTGGCAAGAAGCATCAGTTTGCTCCGTCTATTCTAATTCTGACGGGTATCTCGCTCACCGCGGTATTGGAAGCTTTGGTGCAATTCTCTCTAACGCGAGTGGGTGAGGGGAAATACACTTTGTTGGCTTGGTTAGCAGGGTCTACCTATCGTGTTGAACCTGAGTCAGCAATGATTATGGCCATAGTGATAACGGTTTGTATTGGTGTGGCTCTGCTGCTGAGTCGTTGGGTGACCTTGATTGCAACTGGACGTCAGTTCGCGATTGCCAGAGGGTTGAATCTCAATATCGCCTACGTGGTATTGTTGTGCATTGTCGCGGTTTTATGTTCGGTCGTGACAACAACCATGGGGCCTGTGGCGTTTGTCGGCTTGTTAGCTCCGCACATCGCTGCAATGGTGGGGGCTCGTTTGGTTCGAGAGCAGATCATCTTGTCGTTTTTAATTGGTGCAGCCTTAATGTTGTTTGCTGATTGGTTAGGGCAAGTGGTGGTATTCCCAGCTCAACTCGCAGCAGGGACGCTAGTTTCCATTATTGGTGGTAGCTACTTCATCTTCTTGTTATTGAAATCTCGAAGAACATAGGTCCTCCCAAAACTCAGAGTCCTTGATTATCAAAGCTACTGGCAATATAAGCTACGAATGAAATGCAGTGAATGGAGCGATCCATCACTGCTTTTTATTGATGTTGTTTGTGTAAGGAGGAGGCGTTAAGTAACACAGGTCTCGCTTCTTAATGTGCAAGTTTGGCATATGTTAATAAAATGTATAATCTAAAGGTCTGACCACTTATAAGGTAGCCACCATGTCAAGCCTCGATCGTATTACTTGTTCTATCGATGAAAACCAAATTGCGACGGTTGTGTTAAACCGACCCGATAAGCTCAACGCTATTGATATGGCGATGTTTGAAGCCGTTAATGAAATGATAAGTGAGCTCAAGAAGAACAGAGATATTCGAGCCGTTATTGTTAAAGGTAGTGGTTCAGATTTTTGTTCTGGTTTAGATGTTAAATCGTTATTGAACAGTAAAGTTGGGGCGATGAAACTGTTGTTCAAATGGTTACCGACATTGCCTAATGCTGCGCAGCGCTTTTCGCTTGGTTGGCGAGAGATCCCATGTCCTGTCATTTTTGCGATTCATGGTCGTTGTTGGGGAGGCGGCCTTCAATTAGCAAGTGGTGGTGATTTTAGGATGGCCAGTCCAGACGCGACCTTCTCTATATTGGAAGCCAAATGGGGCTTGATTCCAGATATGGGAGGCGCCATCGCATTTCGAGAGTTAATGCGTAAAGATCACACCTTAGAAATGGCTATGACAGCTAAAGTGATTGATTGCCAAACCGCCAAAGAGTACGGCTTGGTGACAAAAATTGCTGAAGATCCTTACGCTGAAGCTTATGCGTTGGCACTTGAGTGCGCGAATCGGTCACCAGATGTTGTCGCTGCTAACAAGAAACTCTACAACAAGACTTGGTGGTCAAGCCCTGGCGTTGCTTTATTTTTAGAGACTTGGTATCAAATTAAAGTCGGATCAAGAAAGAACCGAGCGATAGCCGCTCAGCGTGAAATTCATAGTGATAAACCTAGAGAGTATCTACCTAGAACATTTAAATAACACTTGTAAAGGAATAATCATTATTCCCTTTGTTTATCGTGGTTTGCGGTAACCTTAGAACAATTTAATGTCTAAGGCTAAATGAGCAATCTGATGAAAAAAACTTTTACTTACTCTCTAGCTGCCACTGCAATTTTTACTAGCTTAAATGCATTCGCAAGTGGCCTTTTTTTGCAAGAAGCCGTTGTTGCTAATGCTGGTACTGCTGGTGCTGGTGATGGTGTTTATACTCGTTCTGCTGCTGCAATGTGGACGAACCCTGCCACTATGTCTCACATGGGTGAAAGCAAAACCACGATTAATACCATGGCGTTCGATCTTGAGATGAAATATCAAGACAATCAAGATTCCAGCGATGATGGGAAGGGGCATTCAGTTCTTCCTTCATTTGGTGCCTTTCATGCTCATCAAGTCACCGACAAATTGCACCTTGGCATTGCACTTGGTGCTGTTGGCGGATCAAGCCTAGATTACGGCAGTGAATGGGCTGGTCGCTTTTTGCTGGAAGAAATCACGCTGACTGCGATGCAAGTAAATCCATCACTGAGCTACCAGCTGAATGAACAGTGGTCTGTTGGCGCGGGTATTCAATTGAGTTGGGCTGCATTACAACAGTCAACATCTGCGTTGACCATCAAGCAAGACACAGATTGGGCATACGGCTATAACCTTGGCGTGATGTATACCCCGACGGATAAACTTAAGTTAGGTGCGAGCTATCGTTCGAAGCTAGAGCATGAGTTTAACAATGAAGTAAAAGGTCCAACAAATATCGGACTACTGAGCTCTTTATCTACAGATATTGCAGTTCCAGAAATTATTGATGTAAGTGCTAGCTATGCGTTGAATCAGCAGCTTGATCTGTTGGCGAGTATTCAGTTCCACCGTTGGAGTGAGTGGGATACTACTGTTCTCGATTTTGGAACTCAAATCGGCGGGCTCCAGGTCGAACGTGACTGGGATGACGTTTGGAAATTTGCGGTTGGTGCTGACTACCAATTGAACTCAGACTGGCGCTTAAAAGCGGGCTTCTCTTACGAAACTTCACCACAAGACGATCCAACAATGCAGTATGTTGACCTGCCAGTAGGTGAGCAATACCGCTACTCAGTAGGCGCATCTACCTACTGGGATGATATCTTAATTGATGTGTTCTACGAGTATGCAGACTTAGGTTCAGTTGATATGGATCGATTTATGGTAGATGGTTCTTTCGATGGCCGCATTCACTTTATTGGCGTTAGCGCGACCTTCTAATGACATTACGCAATCTATTACTTGTTGCTGTGGCAACGCTCGGTTCGATGGGGGCTTTTGCTGAAGAGAAGCATCCAGATGACCCGACTAAAATCGTGACCAAAGCTGGCGTTGCTTATAACGAAGATTTGCAGTTCTCAGGCTCTATTGGTTTAGATGAAGCGCGAATGATCAATGCTCGTGTCAATGCGGACGGCGAAGAGTGGCGAGTTGGTGGTTCATGGCTGTTGCCGATGGGCATCGTGAACTTCAACTTTAGCCGTTCTGAATATGACAACGATGCTTATAAGAACAACTACAGTATTGGTACATTTATACCACTGAGTTATTTTAATATTGAACCGTTCGGTTGGCAAATCTTCCCAATGGCTGGATACAGCTATAACGATGGTGAAGTGGCAGTATTCGATGATGAGAATGTGGGTTCTGATTATGTACTGATGCCAAGTTCTACACGTGGCGGTTATATCGGTGCGTTTGGCTTAAAAACGATAACCGATGAATGGTCTATTATGGGCTTCGGCGGTGGTTCAATGGGCTCTGATGATTATTCAGGGTATTGGGCTGGGGTAGGCGCTAGCTACAAGTTAAGTGATGCTCAATCATTTAACTTCTTCACTATTTTTGCTGAGGATGATTTCGGCGAAAATAACAGTGTTGGTGCATCTTACACCTATCAGTTCAAATAGTTATTCTCATGTATCGTCCTAGATAAAAAACTGAGTGTAGATCCACCAATTTAGTGAATCTACACTCAGATCTTTTGTATCCTTTCCCACTATTTCCATTCCCTATATATGACTTTCCGACTGGTTAGGCTTCTTCTTCCATGCTTCATTATCAAATAACACAGCTGATAAAACCATAATTAAAATTGAGAATTATTCTCATTTGTTGATCTCGATAAAGGAACGGTTTAGATTGTCTGGCTAGTATCACTACAACATGAATATTATGAGGTTTTTTATGAGTACAGTCGTTGTATGGGGAGCTGGAAGTGGGTTGGGTGCTGCAATTGTTGAGCATTTTCATAAACAAGATTATCAAGTGATAGCGATTGCGAGAAACCCAGAAAAGAACACGCGCTTAACTGAACTTGGTGTCACCACACTTCGCTGTGATGCTAATGATAAAGAACAAGTTGAATCTGTGGTCGCTCAGTTACCTAAATCAGCACTCATTGTTTCTAGCATGGGCAGCTTCAGAGCTGACATTCCCGTTGATTACATTGGACACCGACATCTGACTGATGCGCTTGAAGCCAATGGTATCGCTCGATTTGTGTTGGTAACGTCGTTGGGGTGTGGTGACTCGTGGCAGTATTTGTCAGAGCGTTCTAGAAAAGGGTTTGGTGCCGCGGTTCGTGAAAAGTCGTTGGCTGAAGCTTGGCTAACCTCGAGTACTCTGGATTATACAATCTTACGTCCGGGTGGCTTGTTGGCCGGCGAGGAGACTGGCAACGGTGAGCTGTCCCAACAGGTCGAAGTTCATGGTGTGATCTACCGACAAGAAGTGGCGCGTCTTATCTAAGCCTTGTTATCCAATGGGGCGAGCATTGGGCAGATCTATCAGTGTGTTGATCCTGCGGTTCAATATGGATAACGTCGTTAAATATGATTTTTGGTAAAGTCTTCAATCTATAAAGCCATAAATCTATCAGCCTATTAATCCGTAAAGCCGTTTAGCTAAACTGAGCGGCTTTTGTTTGCTCCCTCAGTTTCCTCTAATTCCTGTTTTTCTCATCCTTAATTATCTCTTTCTATCTTTTTCTCATATTAGAGTGGCGCTCTCTTAATCTAGATTAAGTTTCCCCTAGTTTATTCTCTGTAGTATCCGCCTGAATCAGTACCCATGCTTAATGGGTAACTCGCGTAACACGATTTTGAGAGGAAGACACTTGAGCACTTTGTTTACAGAAACCCACATTGGCAAGATGACACTAAAGAACCGCTTCGTGAGAAGTGCAACGTGGGAAAATATGGCCACTGAAGATGGCCATATGACAGATAAACTTTACGCTATCTATGAAGAATTGGCTCAAGGTGAAGTCGGCCTGATCGTGACAGGTTATGCGAACATCGTTGAAGAAGAAAAGCCTAACGCGGGCATGATGGGGATTTATAACGACTCATTCATTGAAGAGTATCAGAAGCTAACTCAACTGGTTCACGGTAACGACTCTAAAATCGTGATGCAATTGGCTTATGGTGGCACGAAAACCACGCATGATCTTGGCGAACGAGTGATCTACGCACCAAGTGAAGTTCCAGAAAAAGGAACTCAAACACTGGGTAAAGCGATGACCAAAGACGAGATCGACTACATTGTTGATGCCTTTGCTCAAGCGTCATTAAGAGCACAGACGTCAGGCTATGATGGAGTCGAAATTCATGCCGCTCACACCTACCTGATTAACCAATTCTTAAGCCCGTATTACAACCAACGTGAAGATGAATACGGCGGTAGCCTAGAGAATCGCATGAGATTCTTGCTAGAGATCTATACCGCGACTCGTAAGTTAGTTGGCGACGATTTTCCTATCTTGGTTAAGCTCACCGCTTCTGAGTTTTTTGAGGGTGGTGTAACCTTTGATGAAACCCGTTTAGTCTGTAAAAAGCTAGAAGAAGTGGGTGTGGATGGCATTGTCGTGTCAGGTAATATTCACGGCAAAGCCGACACTATGATTGGCGAGTCGCACGATGGATTCACCATTCAAGCTGAAGGCTACTTCCACGAGTATGGTCACGCAATCAGCCAAGACGTTAATATCCCAGTTATCACGGTTGGCGGCTTAACGGATTTTGATGCTATCGAAGCGATTGCAAACAATACGGGTATTGAGTACTTTGCGCTTTCGAGACCTCTGCTTTCTGAACCCCATTTAGTTAAGCGTTGGAAGGAAGGCGATAGAAGTCCTGTAGAATGTGAACGATGCTCTAAGTGTCGTACTAAGCGCGGTAACTTCTGCGTGGTGAATAAAGACAGAAAAGTTCAGCTTGCTCGCATGTAGTCGCTGATCCTAAATCCAAGTGTAAGCCTAAGTTTATAAACGAGTCTGAGCCTGTGTACTACCACAAGTTCAGGCTTGTTTCTTCATTCGACAAAGCGATATATGAAACCCTATTTATCACATTCCTCTGTCAAATTAGTTCGTATCAACGGATACAATATATCAGTGAGTTTTCTAACTGATCTACTGTAAACAAGCCACTGTAAACAAACTATCGTAAACAAACCGAGCATATTGTGAAATTACTTCCTCTCTTAAAGCAACCTAGAATCCACTGACGCCTCTTTAGTTTCAGCGACATTACGATTATTTTAACTGTGACTACACTATTGATGCATCCGAGCACTAAGTGCTACTGCATCAGCGAAGTTGTACGCGTTAGATCTGTATTGTCGAATATATTGATATTTAACTAATTAGATCACTCAGAGGTAAAAATGCAAAAGAAGCATTGGTCCAAATTCGAGTTGCTGCATGAAGTAGTCAGCAACCCCAATATTCATATCAAAGGTCAACACAGTTACTACAGCGATTGCTGGGATAATGGCTTCGAACAATCGGTAGTGCGCTATTTACATGGGGATGAAGTTAGCCGTCAGTGGGAGCCTCGATGGGAAATCGACGAGCTCTATATCGGCGATTATGTCTGTATTGGCGCAGAGGTCGTGATTTTGATGGGCGGCAACCATACACACAGAGTCGACTGGTTTTCGCTGTATCCATTTATGGATGTGATTGAAGACGCCTATATCGGCAAAGGCGATACCCATATTGAAGATGGGGTTTGGCTAGGTATGCGAGCCATGGTGATGCCCGGTGTCACGATCGGAGAAGGTGCGGTGGTTGCAGCGAACAGCGTTGTTACGAAAGACGTCGAACCTTACAGTATTGTTGGTGGCTCTCCGGCGAAAGTTGTTAAGTACCGTTTTGATAAGCCCGTTATTGAAGAATTGGTTTCGATGAAAATCTACGACTGGCCTGAAGAGAAGTTTGAATCGCTAAGACAATACTTGTGCGATTCAGACTTAATGGCGCTTAAAAATGCGCTAGTTGAGTATGATGCGCAAAATCCGATAAACAATTAATAGCATTTAGAATTAGGATCACTCAGTCGCTTGTTGAGTGTTCCTTTTGTCCATCTATTCAGCAACTACCATTAATTGCATCACATCTTTGTACTTTATCGTTGACCTTACCCTAAGGGGAACCTTTATAGTTGCCATATAAATTTAAAGGTTAGCTATGACAAACACACTCCGAACAACTTGGATTACTGTTTTCAGCATCTTCGCGATGTTGGTGTCGAGCTATGCCTCAAGTTCATCGGCTCTGATGGCCGACGTAATGATGGCTCAGATGGGCTCACCCCAGTCAGATTGCCATCATAGTGAATCATCGAATGCGGTATCAGATCTGTCTAACATGACAACGGGTTGCGACATTAGCGTAGTAACTGGCGATGTAGCTGGTGAGCATGCTGCACATGCCACTATGTCTCATCATTCCAGTCAGCAGGGTCATACTGAAATGACCGTTTCTGATGATGAAGTAACAACGGTACATTCTTCTTCAATGAGCTCTCATGATGACAATATGATGGGTACGCACTGCCTAGGCGGTTCGGATTCTATTCATAACTGTTGTATCTCTGTTTGTTCTACTGCTTCCTATCCAATTCAGGCTGTTCAAGCCGTTAATCAATTTTCCTTTTCATTAGCTCGTTTTCAGCCGGTCACTATTGGCCAGAAAGTCGCACGTGCTCAATCTTTGTTACGCCCACCCACCGCATAAATCTATATCTAAAAACATAGCGATATCAGACTCATAAATCAGATGCGCCAATTTTTTATACGCGTTATTTAACGCTAGATATGGACATTCATTGTGAATATAAAACCAACAACCTCTGTGTTTGTAATGAACACGAGCTTAGTGGTCGCTGCTGTCTTGTTTTCAAGCTCTGCATTAGCGACGGCTGAGTTAACTTCTACCGTTCAGCAAAGCTCGTCACAGCAGCTCAATACACTGATTGAGGTAGCTTTAAACCAAGATGGAAATCGCAAGCAGTACTTTGCTCAGTCACAAGCGATGCGAGAAACCGGTATTGCCAGCGCAGCCTTGATGGATCCGAAACTAAAAGTCGGATTTGGCGGTCTGCCAGTCGATAGCTTCCAGTTTGATGAAGACCCGATGACCAATATTTCGGTTGGTCTGATGCAGCAATTTGAACGTGGCGATACGCTGGATCTACAGCAGAAAAAAGCGGGGCAGCAAGCGGATGGTTTGGCTCTTCAAGTGCGGGCTCGCGAACTGACCGTCGCAAATAGTATGACGCAGCTTTGGCTTGAATTGGGTTACCAACAAGTTGCAGAAAGCATCATGAATGAGAACCGACGCTTATTGGTTGAGCTAGAGAACTATGTGCAAACCAATTACTCGATAGGTAAAAGCGAAGCGCAAGACCTACTTAATGCGCAGCTTCAAGTTAGTAAGCTTGATGAGAAACTGCAAGCCAACCAGCAAGTTCAACGCCGTCTGATCTCTCAACTGTCTGAGTGGCTCGGTTCTGATTGGTTAGGGAATCAAGCGATTGACTCTCAGGCTGTTGATCCTCAGGGGAGGCTTCATGCGACCAACCACATTGATTGGTCGTTATTGGAGAGCAAGCTGGCGACTAACCGCGATTCAACCAAGCATTATCAACTGTTGATGGAGCATCCGCTCGTTAAGATCACAGATGCGACTATTTCATCTAATCAAACTCAGGTTGAGTTAGCCGAGCAAGCTTATACCCCGCAGTTTGGGGTAGAAGTGATGTATGCGCACCGCCAAGCCAATAACATGGCGGGTGAACCTGCTTCTGATTTGGTGAGTGCTTATCTGACAGTCGACATTCCGCTGTTTACGGGGAATCGACAAGATAAAAACTTATCGGCTGCTCAGTATCAAGTCGGCGCCGCTAAATCCCAAAAAGACACCTTACTTTCCCAAATGAACGCGCAAGTGAATGCGTTGTTGGTGGAAAAGGTCAACCTCACCCAGCGTTTGGAACGCTACCAAAGTGCCTTGCTTCCTCAAACTGCCGCTCGAATTAGTGCGGTGGAAAGAGGTTATCAAAACAACACCGCGCAATTTAACGACGTTATTGCAGCAACGGCAGACGAGCTTGCTCTGAAACTAGAGCAACAACGTTTGATCACCGACCTCAACATCGTTAACAGCAAGCTAGCCGCGTTAGTCAGTGGTTTTGAATACCAAGTAAACCAAACACAACTCAACTCAATCGCAACTAAACACACAGCCAATCAATAAAGGAATAGACAATGAATACAGTAAAAGTAGCGACTATCGCTTTGTTGGTCGGTGGTGCATTGGGTTTTGGTGTGAATCACTTCGTCATTGGGTCAGCACATAACATGTCAGCGATGGCAGGCATGGAGGGATCAGAATCCAAAGCTGACGAAAGTAATGAACCTTTGTACTGGGTTGCGCCTATGGACCCAAATTATCAGCGAGACAAGCCGGGTCAGTCACCTATGGGGATGGATTTAATCCCTGTTTATGCGGATGACTCAAGTGCGGGAGCAGACAAGGCGGGAACTGTGTTTATCGACCCGTCGGTAGAGAATAATCTCGGTGTCAAAACAGCGAAAGTTAAGTTTGAAGCGCTGTCTCCTCGGATTGAAACCGTGGGTTATGTGGCGTTCGATGAAAGTAAATTGTGGCAAACCAACGTGCGTGTTTCTGGTTGGGTGGAAAAACTCTCCATCAACGCAGTGGGTGAGAAGGTAAACAAAGGTGATGTGCTTTTCACACTCTATTCTCCAGAGCTTGTTAAAGCACAAGAAGAGTTGATCAGTGCTTATAAAACGGGTCGTAAAGGTTTGATCAAGGGCTCGACTGAACGCTTAATTACCTTGGGTGTTGATAAGACTCAAATCCGCGCTATTACGCGCCGAGGTAAAGCCTCGCAAACTATCGAAATCAAAGCGCCAGCCGATGGTGTGATCGCTAGCCTAAATATTCGAGAAGGTGGTTATCTTTCACCTGCACAAGCGGTAATCAGTGCAGGGCCTTTAAATGAAGTGTGGGTTGATGCTGAAGTCTTTGAACGCCAAGCACACTGGATCTCATCAGGCAGCAATGCCGAAATGACACTGGATGCGATTCCCGGTAAGGAGTGGCAGGGCAACGTAGATTATGTGTATCCAATACTTGACCCGAAAACTCGAACCTTACGCGTTCGTTTGAAGTTCTCTAACCCGCATGGCGAGCTTAAGCCGAACATGTTCGCCAATATTGCATTGAAGCCGATCAGTGATGATGCCGTACTTACCATACCAAGATCGTCGGTGATTCATTCAGGCGGTATGACTCGAGTGGTGATGTCAGAAGGTTCTGGCAAGTATCGTTCTGCTCGTATTGAGGTTGGTCGTGAAGCTGGCGAAAAAATAGAGGTGCTCCAAGGGTTGCAGCAAGGTGAGGACATTGTCACTTCGGCACACTTCATGTTGGATTCTGAGTCTAGCCAATCGGCTGATCTTTCGCGCATTAATGGCGTTGAGGAAGAAGCCGAAACGGTTTGGGCAAATGGCGAAATTTCTGACGTTATGCAAGGCAGTCGCATGGTGACGATTAACCATCAGCCTGTTCCTGAATGGGATTGGCCGGGCATGGTGATGAATTTCACCTTTGCGGAAGGCTTAGACATGAGTGACGTGCAACGGGGTAAGGCGATTGATTTTGAGATGAGAAAGACAGAGTCAGGGCAGTACGAGGTTGTTGATTACAAGGTCAACAAACACAAGATCGCCGGCGAAGTTTTGGTGACGGGTGACATCACCATGTTGATGGCAGATTTTGGCATGATCACTGTAAAACATCAGCCAGTGCCTGAGTGGAATTGGAAAGCGGGTGAAATGAATTTCCAAGCCAGTGATGACCTTGATTTATCTGAGTTTTCTGAAGGTCAAACCATTCGGTTTCTAGTCGAAAAGCAAGGCTCTGATTATGTGCTCAAGTCTCTCGAATCGACCAATAGCACAGGTGAGGGCAAACTATGATCAATGCAATCATTCGTTGGTCCATCAGTAACCCATTCTTGGTTCTGGTTGCCACGGTCGCCATCGTATTTGGTGGCTTATACAGTGTTAAAAATACACCTGTTGATGCCATTCCAGATCTGTCTGATGTACAGGTGATCATCAAAACCAGCTATCCGGGTCAAGCGCCACAAGTGGTCGAGGATCAGGTGACTTATCCATTAACCACCGCCATGTTAGCTGTACCGGGTGCTGAAACGGTTCGTGGCTACTCGTTCTTTGGTGATTCCTATGTCTATATCATTTTCAATAACGATACCGATATGTACTGGGCGCGTTCTCGCGTGTTGGAGTACTTAAGCCAAGTGGCGCCTAATTTGCCATCAAGTGCTAAGCCAACATTGGGGCCCGATGCCACTGGTGTGGGCTGGGTTTATAGCTATGTGCTGCAAGATAAAACCGGTCAGCACGACTTAGCGGAGCTTCGTAGCCTGCAAGATTGGTTCTTGAAATACGAGCTTCAAACTGTTGATGGTGTGTCTGAAGTGGCGACCGTTGGCGGCATGGTGAAGCAATATCAGGTTCAGATAGATCCGGTCAAGCTACGTGCTTATGACCTAACACTACAACAAGTCAATAAGGCTATCCAAGATGGCAATCAAGAAACAGGGGCGTCTGTTGTTGAGATTGCGGAAGCCGAGCACATGGTTCGCACCACGGGTTACCTTACAAGTATTGAAGACATCCAATCTCTGCCGCTAAAAGTGACCGACAAAGGTACTCCGCTGCTATTAGGTGACATTGCCGACATTAACCTTGGCCCGCAAATGCGTCGTGGTATCTCTGAACTCAATGGTGAGGGCGAAGCGGTTGGTGGCGTTATCGTGATGCGCTTTGGTGAAAATGCCAGTGAAGTGATCGACTCGGTGAAATCCAAACTCGCTGAGCTGCAAGCCGGCTTACCTGATGGTGTCGAGATTGTCGCGACTTATGACCGCTCTACTTTGATTGATTCAGCGGTTGAAAACCTTTGGAAGAAGCTTGCTGAAGAGTTCATAGTGGTCGCCGTGGTGTGTGCGCTGTTCTTGTTCCATATACGCTCATCATTGGTTATTGCTCTAAGTCTGCCTGTCGGTATCTTGGGTGCATTCATTGTGATGCATTGGCAGGGTATTAACGCCAACATCATGTCTCTTGGCGGAATAGCGATTGCGATTGGCGCCATGGTGGATGGTGCCATAGTGATGATCGAGAACGTTCATAAACACATCGAACGGACTCCGCTCACTGATAAAAACCGTTGGCAAGTGATTGGTAAGGCCGCAGAAGAAGTTGGCGCACCGCTATTTTTCTCTCTAATTATCATTACCTTGAGCTTTGTGCCTGTGTTCGCGCTAGAAGGGCAAGAGGGCAAGATGTTCTCGCCACTTGCGTTTACCAAGACGTATGCGATGGCCGCAGCAGCCGGTTTGGCTATCACGCTTGTGCCTGTGTTAATGGGTTATTTCATTCGCGGCAATGTGTTACCTGAACATAAAAACCCAGTCAACCGCAGCCTAGTGGCGATGTATAAACCGCTTCTAAACCTCAGCCTCAAGTATCCCAAGGTGATGATTGTTATCGCACTTGGCTTAATGGCGTCTGCTTATTACCCAACCAGTAAGCTTGGCAGCGAGTTCATCCCCCCTTTGGACGAAGGGGATTTGATGTACATGCCAACCACGTATCCGGGCATCTCAATTGGTAAAGCGCGTGAGTTGTTGCAACAGACCAACAAGCTAATCAAAACCATTCCAGAAGTCGAAACCACGTGGGGCAAAATTGGTCGAGCAGAGACAGCAACCGATCCTGCGCCACTGACCATGATTGAAACCGTGATTCAGCTTAAACCACGAGATGAATGGCGTGACGGTGTCACTACTGAGTCGCTACGAAAAGAGTTTGATGATCTGATTCAATTCCCCGGTTTGACCAACGCTTGGGTCATGCCAATCAAAACGCGTATTGACATGTTAGCGACCGGTATCAAAACCCCAATTGGTATCAAAATCGCAGGCCCAGATCTGAGCGTGATTGAGGATATTGGCTCTCAACTTGAACCTATCTTGAATGGTGTCAGCGGCACGGCCTCTGTCTATGCCGAGCGTGTTGCGGGTGGTCGTTATGTCACGATAGACATCAAACGTCGCTCTGCTGCGCGATATGGCTTGAGCATTAAAGAAGTGCAACAGGTTATCTCGACTGCGGTTGGTGGCATGAACGTGGGTGAAACCGTTGAGGGGCTAGAGCGTTATCCAATCAATGTCCGTTACCCACAAAGCTATCGTGATTCTGTCGTTAAGTTGCAGAACCTGCCGTTAGTGACACCAAATGGAGCTCGTATCGCTCTATCGGACGTAGCTGATATTCGTTATGAAGATGGCCCTCCGATGATTAAAACGGAGAACGCGCGTCCTAATGGCTGGGTATTTGTCGATATCGAAGGGCGTGACCTTGGTTCTTATGTGGCAGAGGCGCAAAAAGTCGTCACCGATCAAATCGTCTTGCCTGCTGGTTATTCACTGGCATGGTCTGGTCAATACGAATACATGGAGCGTGCGAAAGAGCGTTTGAGTGTCGTAGTGCCAATCACCATCGCCATCATCATGTTGTTGCTCTACCTAAGCTTCCGCCGTGTCGGTGAGGTGATGATGATCATGCTGACATTGCCACTCGCGATGGTTGGCGGCCTATGGCTGATGCATGTCCTCAATTACAACTTCTCCATTGCGGTGGGTGTGGGCTTCATCGCGCTTGCCGGGGTTGCTGTTGAGATAGGTGTGATCATGTTGGTCTACCTAAACCAAGCATGGCACTACAAAATATTGGATGCGGAGCAGAACCAGCAAGCACTTCAGAGTGAAGACTTAACGGATGCGATCCGTGAGGGCGCAGGACTGCGTGTTCGCCCTGTGATGATGACGGTACTTACCGTGATTATCGGCCTTATTCCAATCATGTATGGCGAGGGTACGGGCTCAGAAGTGATGCAACGAATCGCAGCACCAATGATAGGCGGAATGGCGTCTGCGCTATTGCTTACCCTACTAGTGTTGCCTGCAATCTTTAAGCTTTGGAAACAGCGTGAGATTACGCACAGCCAAAACGAGACAAACAAATAACGTATTGATTATTAGCCCTTACTTACCAAAAACAGAGTGGGTAAGGGCGCACCACATGAACATGTGAAACTAACAAATAAATAAATTAATCTAAGGAACGATCATGAAAAAGACACTTGTTGCGATTGCACTGACGTTAACTACTGCAACGGCTTTTGCTGAAATGGACCATTCAGCTGTTGACCATTCAAGTATGGATCATTCAAATATGATGAATATGGAAGTCATGTCTGAAGTGGGTATGCCTGCGACAGGCGCAAAGCCGGATAAAGTGGTTCATGTTCTGCTAAGTGACGATATGAAAATCACATTTAAGAACAAGGTTGATATTGAGCCGAACGACGTGGTGCAGTTTGTTGTGATGAACACGGGCAAGATTGATCACGAATTCTCGATTGGTTCTGCTTCAGAGCAGTTAGAGCATCGTGGAATGATGAAAAATATGGGTAATCACGTTCATGACTCGGGCAGCACAGTTACAGTTAAGCCGGGTAAAGCGAAGCAATTGCTGTGGCATTTCCATGGTGATAATAACGTAGAGTTCGCGTGCAATATTCCTGGTCACGCTGAAGCGGGTATGGCGAAGTCGATGACGCTTTAGGGGTTATCTAATAGAGTTAGAAGTAGCTGCTAGGTAAGTACAAAAAACAGAAAGCTAAAAGATAAGTCTTAGCTCATCGCGCTAGTTGAGACTTATCTTTCTTGGCCACTACTGTAATAGGATCGATGTTTCCAGTAGGTGGTGAGCTTCGCCACTGAGGTGCGGTAGCTCTGCCATGATTTTTTTCAACTTGTCATCGATTGATTCTGCTTCATTCAATGACCGAAACGCAAGCACGGCCTGTTCTGGTTCGCTGCTCACATAACCTTTCAACGTGTTAAGCTGAATTTTGTTCGCATTTTCGACTTTTGACAGTGCGACATTGATTGCTTCGATGTTTATTTTTAACTCATTGCTTTTAAACATTTTTAATTATTCTTGGTTGTTGCTAATGCGCGCACATTAACACAACTGTTTTTTCGGATATTGACCAAGATTATTAAACCCACACTTTTATGAAATCTGAGTTTAATTAAGAAGCACTAACCAAATATCGTTTTGTCTATCCATGCAATTGATTCATGAGTTTGTTCCTTAGTGTTAAACATCACAAGAAATCATAATATTTATTTTTATGAGTCTATTTTTTGCGAATGTTAACGCTCTATTATTGAATCTATTTCGCTAGTTTCCTTGGAGATATGAAACATCTTTAAGGAATAATGATGCAAAAAGGAACGTTATCTCTCGCGGTTGTCATGATTTTATCTTCTGGAGCAACTTATGCAGAAGAGCAGATTAGGAATAGTCACTTTAAAGGCAATATGGATGGTTGGTGGAATGCTGGCGCCAACATAGCTACAGAAAGTAATGAAGCGTGTATTGATATAAAAAACCCAGGAAAGAATTCTTGGGATGTGATTTTAGGTCACAGTGGTATTGGTTTAGAGCAAGGTCAAAAATATCAGGTATCGTTCGATGCATATGCGAATATTGATACTGAGATGAAAGCCTTGATCCAACATGAAGGGCCTCCCTATACGCACTATTTTCTAACCGAAGTAGGAGTATCCGAAGACAAGCAAAACTATACGTTTGATTTTTTACAAGAGCTTGATAGCGATGCCGATACAGAGTTCCAGTTTCAGCTGGGTGCTCAGAAGGAAGGTATCATCTGTGTAGACAATGTTTCTGTCTTAGGCAAACCATTTGTAAAAGTGGCAACTAAGATGCCGACTCGAGCCAATCAAGTAGGTTTCTTACCGAAATCCGATAAATATATCTTTGTTGAAAACACCTCGACGACACCTCTGAAATGGACATTAGTTTCTCAATCAGGGATCAGCCTTGATCTCGGTAAAACAGAAGTATTCGGTTTGAATAAAGCGTCGGGTGAGCACATTCACCGAGTAAACTTTTCAAAATATACAGACACGATGAAAGGTTTAACGGTTAAGGTCGACGACGATGCTAGTTATCCGTTCGATATCCGAAGCGATGTTTATAGTAAGTTGAAGCTCGATGCCTTGTCTTACTTCTATCAAAATCGCAGCGGCATTGAAATAAAGCCAGAGTTCGTTCAACGTGAGGATCTTGCGAGGCCCGGTGGCCACATGTCCGATACTGCAACATGTTTTGATAAAGTCGATAGCTGGGGGAATCAATGGCCTGGCTGCGACCTGACTATTGATGCGACCGGTGGTTGGTACGATGCAGGCGATCATGGCAAATATACAGTGAACAGTGGCATCTCAACATGGACACTCCTGAACCTATTTGAGCGAGGGAGGTTCTTAGAGAACAAATCACTTCCTTTTTCAGAGAGCAAAGTAAAAATCCCTGAAGCAACCAATGGCGTTAACCCGCTGTTGTCTGAAGCTCGCTGGAACATAGAGTTCATGTTAGCGATGCAAGTTGATTCTGACACGCCTATCGCCGTTCCTGTTGGTAATCAGTCTGCGAGAAAAAACCTCAAACTTACCGAAATTAACGCGAGAGGGCTGGCATTCCACAAGATCGCGGATGAGTCTTGGACTGGCATGCCATTACCACCTCACAAAGATACTCAGAAACGCTATGTTGGTTATCCGACGACAGCGGCCTCATTGAATTTGGCCGCCATTGGTGCTCAGTGCGCACGTATTTGGAAAGATATCGACAGCGACTTCTCACAGTTATGTTTGGATTCAGCGACCAAAGCATGGAACGCCGCAAATCAACATCAAGATATCTATGCTTACGACAACTTTACAGGTTCTGGGCCCTATGATGATATCGAATTGAGTGATGAGCGATACTGGGCTGCGGCCGAGCTCTTTATCACAACCAATGATGAGGTTTACAAAAAAGTATTGATTGATTCTCCACACTATCTTGAAGTGCCGAAGGGGAACATCAATGCGGATGGTGACATGTATTGGCAGTATATAGCGCCTGCGGGCACCGTGAGTTTAGCCGTGGTACCTAACTCATTGGACAGCCAAATTATTGAACAAGCACGTAAGAACATCATTAAAACGGCAGAATCCTATACCAAGCAAGTTGCCAATGAAGGCTATAACATTCCTTATACCGTCGAAGAGTATTCGTGGGGCTCAAACTCCAACCTTGTAAACCGAAGTATCTTTTTGATTTACGCTCACGATTTTTCTAATGATGTTCGATACATCAAAGCGGCGGCTAGTGCGATGGATTATATCCTCGGAGGTAACCCGATGAATATCTCTTATGTTACTGGTTATGGAACGAAATCTGCAGAGAATCCTCATCATCGATTCTGGGCTTACGCTGCTGATGAAAGTTCACCAAAACCAGCACCGGGTGCGTTAATTGGAGGCCCCAATTCGGTAAGTTTTAGTGATCCTATTGCCGCTGTGATGAAAGGCAAGTGTGTTGGACAAACGTGTTACAGCGATAATATTGGAGCTTGGACGTTGAACGAGATAACCATCAACTGGAATGCGCCGCTAGTATGGGTTACTTCTGCTTTAGATGAAGGGCAGCTTGATTGAGGTAATCAATTAAATTAAGAATATTCAAAGAGTAATATCATTTGGTATTGCTCTTTTTTAATACAAAAAATCACACAATGAAGTGCGCAGTTTTAATTGTTTTAGGTTTTGAAGCTAAGAGGAGATGGTGAATCTAAAGGGGTATTGTCATCAAAGAGAATTTGTAACTAAACAGAAGTTGGAGCGTGCAGCGGGAATCGAACCCGCATCATCAGCTTGGAAGGCTGAGGTAATAGCCATTATACGATGCACGCACACTGTCTTAAGAGTAAGACTGAGGCATCAAGAAGACTGGAGCGTACAGCGGGAATCGAACCCGCATCATCAGCTTGGAAGGCTGAGGTAATAGCCATTATACGATGTACGCACATCGTCTTAACGAGTTTGATAATGCCACATCTAACTGAAAACGAAACCTTTTTCTTTCATTTTTATTCTAAGTGCTCGCATAACCACCACTCCGCTAGTTTTTCAATCATATCTGGCGTTTCAAGAGTGAATAAAATGTGACTAAACTCTCGTTAAGTTCACGATTCAAAGTAACATTTGATTTATTATTTTGGGATAGGTAAGTCGGGAGAACTTATCAACGAACACCGAGTACTATTACCCTAAAAACGTAAGTAAAATCTAATACTGTAAGTGTTAACACAATCGAGATCTAAGCCGAACATCCAAGTCAAACGATAACAGTATGGATGCATAGATTTAACTTACAAACGGTTCGTATTATTCATTGAACTAATCCCAAATGAGTAGAGTTATACATGCCTTTGAGCATTCGAAGAAAAAAGTAACGAGTTGAGTTGATAATTTACGCAAAAGTCTCGTCATCCCGTCTATCGTTTGGTACATTTGCCGCACATTATGTCTCCGCTAAAATACCCATGCCTTCTCAGTTCCGAATTAACAAAATTGTTGAAATTGGTGACACTCTTCACCGCAGTGGTTGTGCTCCTTACAAGCTAGAGAAATACACCCAATTCTATGCAAAAAAGCATGGTGTTGACGTGATGATCCAAGCAACGCCAACCGCGATTAATTATCAATTTCCAGACGATAACAACGCCGTGATTCTTAAGCGTCTAAAGCCTGCTTCAATTAACCTGAGTTTGTTGGCAAATACCATCATTCGTATTAATCAGCCGAGCAGTGAACCCGTGCCAGAACCAGTGGGCTACTCTAAATTTGTGACTGCACTTGCCAATATGGGTATTCCACCTGCGTATTTGATGCTGGTGGGCAGTACGTTAGAAGCGGTTGGTTTTTCTGCATTACTAGGTTTGATGGTTTGGATATGCCAGCAAGTTCTTCATTCACGTCGCGCTATTGCAGTTGAGTTCATCTCGGCACTGTTAACGGGCATCTTTGTGGCGTTTTTGGCAAGTACAGGTTTGCCGATTCCGGTGTGGGCGTTGTGCATCGCCTCGATCGTCCTGTTTGTCCCCGGGTTATCCATAGCCAATGCATTAGAATGTTTGGCGTTTAATGACTTGGTTTCTGGTACAAGCTTGTTAGGTCAGAGCGCCTTAACCCTGATTAAGCTGTTTGTTGGGATTATCATGGGTCTCAATATTGGCGAAGCCATATGGGGACAAGCGGTCTCTATCGACTACACCAATGCTGTACCGATGTGGATGCACATATCTGGCTTAGTGCTAATCTCCGTGTCTATCGGTGTGATGTTCAATGCGCGTCCTAAAGACATCTTACTTGGCTTACCCGTTGCGGTTCTGGGTATGTGGGGGCCGTTCTATCTCGGTTTTGATAGTGGTTGGGTTGTGGGCACTTGGGTAACCACGGTTCTTATTACTTTGTACGGAACTTGGATTGCCAAGAAGATGGAGCTCACAGGCTCTATTTATATCGTGCAAGGGATCATCATCTTGGTACCCGGTAGCCGAGTATTAGTGAGTGCCAGTCAGTCGGTGTTTGAACAATCGATTCTGCCTATTCCGAGTATTGGTTTGTCGGCATTATTCATGTTCTCTGCAATCGTGGCAGGGCAAATCACCGCTTACTCCATCTACTCACCAAAAGTCGAACGTTAAAACGTTCTGCTTCTCAAATTTTTAAACAAACACAGCTTAACGGCTGTGTTTGTTCGTTTTAGGTGCTGTTCTTTTCTTACTTTAGATTTATCTTCAGACAATCGTTTAGATTTGTGCTCGCTAAGCCTAGCAAGAGTCATTAAAATGGACGCAAATTCTATTTAAATGAAGTATTAACGTATGTCTTTACCTCCTTGTCCTCAATGCCAATCTGAATATGTCTACCCAGATCAAAACAACCTAATCTGCCCTGAGTGTGCCTATGAATGGAACCCAGAAGAAGAACGTTTAGAAAGAGAAGCCGCGCGTGTTAAAGACGTGAATGGCGTTGTATTGGAAAGTGGCGATAAAGTTACCTTCATTAAAGATCTAAAAATTAAAGGCAGTTCTTCTGTACTGAAAATCGGCACTAAAGCGGTAATCAGACGAATTAATGAAGGTAAAGATCATCAGCTAGATTGCAAACTGGATGGTGGCGGTGAAATGCTCGTTACCGCGAAGTACGTTAAGAAACAATAGAAGCCAATGGTATTGATCTATCATTGCCGTAAATCTTCAATAAGTTTAAGTCCCTTTTTAGCATACTGGTTCGCAGTTTAAATAATATTAATTGCCTGAGAATTAAGATGATTAGAGAGTACAACCCAGCTGATATTGAAGCCGTTTTAGGTATTTGGTTAACCGCCTCGATAAAGGCGCATGACTTTGTGGCTCCTGAGTTTTGGGAGTCGCAAGTAGCTAGTATGCGCGACCTATATATTCCGGCATCAACAACTTACGTGTATCAAGTAGACGGTGAGATTCGTGGCTTTTATTCGCTTTATGAAGGGATCTTAGCGGCGATCTTTGTCAGTACAGAACATCAAGGCAGTGGTATTGGTAAACGGCTTATTCATCACGCGAATCTTGAATGCCCGAACTTGTCTTTAAATGTATATAAAGAAAACCAAGCGACGATTCAGTTCTACTTGTCCCAAGGATTTTCTATTGTGAGTGAACAATCTGATGAGCATACCGGACACCAAGAATACAGCATGCACTTAGCCTAGGCTTGATAGCTAACCCCGGAAGAAAAGTAACTAGGAATCGAAACTATATGGACATGGTCAAAGCTGATGTTTCGCACTCAAGTGCCTTTTATCACTATGTGAATGCTTGCTCTGAGGATGGGTTAGATATTTACACAGGTATTTCTGACAGTAGTGATGCGTATTTAAAAAGGCGAGTCGCTTATTCAAAAGGTGAGGAACTGCCAGAAGGTTGGACGCCTGCTTCTACGTATTTTTGTATCGACTCTGGTCAAATCCTTGGTGTGATCAGAGTTCGTCATGGCACCAGTGAATACATTCATGACGTTATCGGCCATATAGGCTACGAGACTCTGCCACAAGCAAGAGGGCGAGGTATCGCTAGTCATATGCTGTCTTGGGTTCAGCGTCACGTACTGACCGAAAACGCTATTATTACCTGTGAGTACCGCAATATTGCTTCGCAAAAAGTGATTGAGAAGTGTGGTGGGCAGTTCTTAAATACCTTTTACTCAGAGCAAGATAAACACGAAGTTCTACGCTATCAACTAAACCCTAAATGAACACTGAAGCATGGCACCCTCCAATTCTCACTTGCTTGTTGTGAGCGATCTTTTGGGAAATGAAGCCACTGTTGTTTCTTATTCATTGGCTATAGCTCATTGATTATTGTTGGAGATATTTTGAAGTATTCGACAAGACCCGCTCTACCAACAGATTATGAATTTCTGTTCGAGCTTAAGAAGGCCGCTGAGTTTGAACCGATCAAAGCTGTATTTGGTTGGGATGAACAAGTTCAGCGAGATATACACGCGGAAGAGTGGGCAGAAGAACGGCCTGAAATCATTGAATATCAAGGTAAAGCGATTGGTAGTGTTTTGCTGCAAGATAAAGGCGACCACTTCTATTTTTGCCGGTTCTTCCTACTGCCCGAACATCATAGCAAAGGTATTGGTAGCCAAGTTTTAACGGATTGCTTAGTCCAAGCAACCAAACTTAATAAACCAGTGGAGTTGTGTTATCTGCAAGGTAACCGAGTTGGGGAGTTGTATTTAAGGTTTGGCTTCGAAGTTACCTCGCAAAATGACCAGTTTGTTTATATGTGGAGATTAACTTGCCAACGAGACTAAGTCTTAAGCGCTATATCTTGCGGCGGCACACCAAAGGTTTTCTTAAAAGCATTGGTGAAGTTGGAGGGATGCTGATAACCCGCTTCATAAGCGGCTTCAGTTATTGAAACCAAGCCACGCTCTAAGTGCTGTCGTGCGATATGAAGGCGTCGGTAGCGAATATAGCCATTGATAGTGAGGTTGTAAGATTGCTTAAATCGACGTTGAAGATTGGAAATGCTCATCGAGAACTTACTCGCGATGCTATCAAGGCTGAGCGGCTGATCCAAATTGATTTCAATATAGCTGATGATGTCCTCAATTTTGGCATCGAATGTCTTTGATGTACTGGGCTTATCAATGTTTTCACTCGAATCTGTACTGTGTGAAGTGAAGCCTAGGTCTGCGCTAGTTGCACTTATGAGGTCATCGTCGGAAGTACACTGCTGACAACATTGAATGGGCATCTGCGACAGGGTTTGAGCAAGCAGCTGCTGGGTGAGTGTTTCTACTACTAACTTGTCTTGAAAGTTGGTTGGTGTCGCTTGGCTGGTTAATCTGTTGGTTAGCTGAATTATGTCAGTGTTGATTTGTAAGTCGTAAAACGCCTTGTGTGAATCGAGGAATGACTTGCTTGTACAGTGCTCACTTAAACGTGGCTCTACCCATTGAGGTTTAACCAATATGTTGATCTTGTTCATCTTATTGTTTTGGATTAGTGAGCGCATGAAGTTGGCGGGTTTAGCTAAATTTACTACCACGCCTTGTGGTCCATTACTGGCATCGAGATCGAACTCAAGATCGTCGTAGCCAAAGGTGAGCTTTCCTTCGAGAAGAATGGTAATCAAGATAGCGGAGTGAGCCGTCGAAACTATGTTGCTGTCGACCAATTCAATACAGCGGCCGCCATGCACAAAAATTTGGTCATTGTATTGATAAGAAAGAAACTTTCCCTCAGCAAGCGAGGTCTGCTTGGTCTGACCTTGAGTGACGATAATCTGCTTTTCCGTCTGTTCGAGCTTTTTGGTCAACGCGACTTTTTTGGTCAATGCTGATCTCTTTACTGGTGCATTCACTTTAGCCACTGCCGTTTCGGCAAGTTTAGTTTGCTTTGATGTTACTTCACCCATTTGACTGTTCCTCATAACACCTGTGCGTTTCTGCATAAGCAAATCATCTGTGCATTTATAAATTACAACTCTATCATATTTGCGAATTATTATCATTTACATCTAGGATTGAATTTATGGAAAGCCCAGTCAACTCAACAATCAAGCTTTCAGCCCTCTGTATTGCAATTGCCAGCGTGTTTAGCAGCCCGGTGATGGCAGAGGAAAACACATCGCACTTTGATGAAGTTGTGGTGTGGGGAACGAGAGTATCGAGCAACACTGAATCGATCATTGCCGATGACATGTCACTCAAGCAAGCTGACCATATGTCAGATCTTCTGCGTGAGATTCCCGGTGTTGATGTTGGGGGAACGCACTCGGTTAACCAACGAATTACCATCCGTGGACTCAGCGAAACTGACTTAGATATTCGGCTTGATGGTGCTTCTCAGCACGCCAATATGTTCCACCATATCGGTAACCTGACTCTTAACCCTGACATTTTGAAATCGGCTGATATCCAAGTGGGTAACAACTCGGTGACGCAAAATGGTTTAGGTGGTTCGGTGCTGTTTGAAACCAAAGATGCGAAAGATCTGCTTCGTTATGACGAGAGTTTTGGTGCTCGTGTTTATGGCGGCTACGCGACTAATGCAAGTCAGCAAGGTTCTTTAACTGTGTATGGTTTGCTGTCGGATAAGATTGATGCGATGCTCTACAGCCATTACATGAGTAGAGATGATTTCGAAGACGGTGACGGCAATGAAACCTTCGGTTCAGAAGGGGACGTGTATAACATTCTCGGTAAGATTGGTTTTGAACCGAGTGACTTACATCGCTTTGAACTCTCTTATGACTTGTATCGTGATAGCGGTGATTATAGCCCGCGTCCAGATATGTCTGGCGGTGCGAACGAAGGCTTGTCTAACGATATTCTCATTCCTACCGATTACGATCGTGACACGATAACGGCTAGCTATGAACTGCGTGGCGAAAGTCACCAAGGTAACGTGACTCTGTACAACACAGAAACTGAGATTCAGCGAGACGAATCTGTGATGGCTCCTCGTTGGCCTTCCAATCGTTTGTCCAAGAATACGGCTAAAAACCAAAACTTTGGCCTAAACGCTAAGTTCCAATCAGATTATCGCTTAATGTCGTTTGATAATCTCACGACCTATGGCTTTGACTATATGGATAAGTCATCAAGCAGCTATTACGGCAGCCGTAAGTTTATGGACGAATCAGCAATTTCTACCGCACTTTTTGTTGAAGATCAGTTCTACTTTACCCAAGCCTTCTCAATCACAGCAGGGCTTCGCTTTGATGATTACCAACGTAAAGCGGAAACAGGTAATGATAATTTTGATGACGTTACTTGGTCTTTGGCGACACAGTGGGATGTGACTCAAGATTGGACGTTGTTTGCGAGTACACGTTCGCTGTTCAAAGGCCCTGAGCTAATGGAGACCTTCATTGCTTACCAAGATGTCGCTTACTTAGACGACGACATTAAGGCTGAGACAGGGCAGAACACACAGGGTGGTGTGCGCTTTGATAAACGTTTAGATAACCATTTTATTGGCGCAAACCTGACAGTGTTCCAAACTAACATTGATGATTACATTACTGAAGAGTATCAGCCCGCAAACCAGAGTTACTTGATATACAACTTGGGTGATGTGGAAATAAAAGGCTTCGAGGCAAGCTTGTCTTACGGTTACGAGATGTTTAACAGCAAGTTGTCTTACGCTCGCTCAGATACAAAAAACAAAGACACAGGCGGCGCTGTTGCGGGTGGAAATGGTCGCAGTATTGATATGGGTGACAGCATCACGCTAACATTGGATTATCAGTCTGAAGTCCTTGAAACTATCTTCGGTTGGAACTCGATGTTTGTTAAAGACGAAGACAACGTATTCGATGGTCAGCCAATCAAAGAAGGCTACGATGTTCACGACCTGTACGCGCAATGGGTGCCTTCGAATGTGGATGGATTATCTGTCACCTTTGGTATCGATAACGTGTTTGATGAACAATACACCTCACACGCGTCTCGTTCGGGTACTGCAAGAGGTTTTACCTTGGATGACTATGAACCAGGTCGTAACTACAAACTTTCCGCTGCGTATCAGTTCTAGATAAGGCTTTAGCTCTTAGGTTTGATTAGAGCGATAAACTCTCGGTCGTAGGGATCCGGAAAGTTTATCGACCAAAACTGGATCTATCCGTTTAAGGCACTCATTTAAGCCATTCATTCTAGTGATTACTTTAAGTGATCAGTGAAAAGAAAAGCGCCTCTCAAGCAAGGAATCGAGAGGCGCTTTAGTTTTATTCGTTATTGTTGGAATTACTCAATAGGTAAAGACAATACACCACAATTGAGGTCGACTTGTTTAAGCCATTCGGTTGGGATTCCGCCATCTTCCTCATAGAAGCAGGCCGCTAGCACTGCGCCAATTATAATGGCACGCCCGCAGCTATCACCACCACATAAGATGTTGTCGCGAATGCCTTGTTTATAACTCTGAGCACCCGCAATGATGCGAATCAGCAATGGAAACGCGGCACTCAATTCACAATGTAATCCAAACTTCTTCGCGGCATCCGTTATTGAAAGTTCAGGCTCAGCCAGTGCTTCATCGATTTGATCGTGTATAAATTTGCTGCAAGTTTGTCGCACCATTTCTACCGACTGTAATGGTGAATTTCCTTGTATCGCAGCTTGAATCAATAGGGTGATCGCTTGTGCCCATTCCACCGCTTTATCATTATTATTGGTGACTCGAACCGCACTCTCTACCATAGCCGGTAAGGTGTGAGAAGTGTAGGTACACGCCACAAGAGGAATAAGTTTTGAAACCGCAGGTAATTGGGTGTCATCTGCGCCACAAGCCGTAATTGGATCATCTGCTAGCTCCAATTGATGTATGTTCAGCAAGCTCATACGAGTCGCCTTATCAATGTAGCCTTGCCAACTGCCACCGAAATCAAACCAATAGCGGAAATGCTGAATATAGCTCTCTTCATCGTATTTTTGATTGTCGATTAGACTATCGACCATCGCCAATAATTGAGCTCCGTATTGCGATTGTTCGCCTGCGGTTTTTCCTTGATGGGCGAAGTAGCCTTTGTCTTGATAGTCGAACCGGTTCGGTGAACGAAATTCTGGCTCAAAGCCAGCTACTTGTAAGATCCTCTCTTGGTCGTACAACCAATGCAGCCCCATGGAAGCGGCGTCGCCAACCAATGCGCCAACAACAGCGTAAAAAGCTCTTTCTTTATGATTGTCCATGTTGGGTGAGGTCCTTGATAAAAATCAACGTAGTTCGGTCTTAAAAGTATAGTGTTTAAACGACAGTTTTGCTGTGTTTTTGATAAGGGAATTGAAGGAGATTAATCCTGATTGGTCAACAACTTAAACCAATCAGATGAAATTGATAAGGGTGATGAATGATCGGGCGAGTAAGTACTTTTGATTAATGGTGTTACTGCTGGTTTAGGTAAGCGCTAGAACGCTGCTCAATCACTTTGAATAAGCGAGAAAGTGCAAAGCATAAAGCAAAATAAACGGCACCCACAATTAGCCATATCTCGAAGATTAAACCTGAAGAGTTTGCCATCTCAGTGCCAACAAAGGTCATCTCTTGGATGGAAATCAGCGAGACAATAGACGTATCTTTAACTAAAGAGATTGTTTGGCCTGCCAATGGTGGCGTGATGGCAGTTAGTACCTGTGGGCCAACCACAAATCGATACTTAGACAACGCAGATAAGCCGAGTGAATCCGCCGCTTCCCATTGGCCTTTAGGAATACCTTCTAAGCCAGCTCTAATCACTTCAGCAATATAAGCAGAAGAGAGCAAGCCAATACAAATAACACCTGAGGCTAAGTTTTCCCAAAGGTTAGCAGGGCCGAAAAGGAACTCTTGAACAGCGTTAATGTCGCCGTTATGTTCACGCAAGATGCTTTCTAAACCAAGCAGTGGGATCAGCTGATTAGAAACAAAAAAGTAAAAGATAAAGACAAACACCAGTGGCGGAATATTGCGGACCAACTGAATGAAAATCAATGCCGGTGTTTTGAAAAAAGCGATCTTTGAATGTCTTGCCACACCTAATAATGTGCCAAAAGAAAGTGCTAACACCATACTCCACAAACTTAAGCGCAGCGTTGCGATCAAGCCTTGAAAAAAGTAGGGAATACTGCCTTGAGAAGGCGGAATAAAAATTAGGGTAAACGCATCTTCCCATCGCCAATGGTAGTTGATACCAACCGCCGAACGATAATAAAGCCAGCCAGCAAATACACAAATAGCAGCGAGTAACACGCCATCTAAAAGAGTAAGGCGTTGATACCAAGGCTTGATATGAATGTTGGGCTTAGGTGTTGTTAATGCGCTAGTACTACTCACGTCATTCCTGTTCAAACAATAATAATTAGTGGATTTTTTGAGTTTTAGATAATCAATAAAACGAATCAAGTTGCCGATGAGAAGGCAGTACATACGCCGCACTGCCTTGATTCAGTAGCAAAAGTTCTGATTACTGACCTTGAGCGATTTGGTCTTGCCAATCTAAAGTAGAGAACCAGTATTCGTAACGCTCTTTAAGCCAACCGTCTTCAGTACGAGCTTTGATCCACTCGTTGAAGAACTCAGCCTTGTCAGTTTCACCCAAACGAACCGCGAATGCTTCGTTACCTTTCGATAAACGCTCTTCAAATGGAATGAATAAGGTGTCTGCGTTTTTGATCGCTTCGTGCTCTGGTTTCGGGCTAGACGCGATAACTGCGTGTGCGTTGCCGTTTAACACTTCTTGGAACGCTTGAGCATCGTCATCGAACTGTAGAACTTTCGCTTTAGGGAAGGTTTCACGAGCTACTTGAACTGTGAATGCACCACGACGAGCGGCAATTTTTACGCGGCGAGAATCAAAATCAGAGATCTGAGTAAAACCTTCAGCTAACTCCTTGTTTGCAGCCAGTTGAACACCAGAGTGAGAATAAGGTTCAGTAAACAGTACGCTTTTAGCTCGCGCTTCAGTAATAGACATACCGCCGATGATCACATCAAATTTCTTTGATAATAGAGAGGGGATGATTCCGTCCCATGCCGTAGGAACAAATTCGACTTTCCAACCTGAATCTTCGGCAAGGCGTTTCGCCACGTCGATTTCAAAGCCAACAAGATCGCCTTGTTTGTTACGCATTGCCCACGGAACAAATGTCGACATGCCGACCCGCAGTGAACCACGTTCGTTGATTTTGTCGAGGTTAGGCGTGTCAGAAGCAAGTGCAGGCAAACTTACGGCAAGCGCAAGCAGGGCTGTAATCGCGGTTTTAAATAGCTTCATGCTGATAAATCCTTATTGTGTTCGCCAGTTAGCTCCGAGCTTATGCTCGAGCCAAGCAGCAACGGCAGAAAGTGAAAGTGTAAGAGCAAGGTAAATAATCGCCACAGAGAACCAAATCTCGAATGGCATCGCGGTTTCAGAAACGATGTTTCTGGCTTCAGTCGTCAGGTCAAAAATAGCCATGACACTCACAATTGAAGAGTTTTTAATAAGAGAGATTACTTCATTCGTCAAAGGTGGCAACGTACGTTGTATTACCTGAGGAAGAATCACATCCCAATAAGTATAGGTCTTTGATAAGCCCAAAGATTGCGCGGCTTCAAATTGCCCTCTCGCAATACCATTTAAACCAGCACGGAATATCTCGGCGGTGTAAGCACCTTGGAACAGCGCCAAGGCTAAAACGGCAGTGCTAAAACGATCCAGCCCCAATACAGGACCAAACACAAAATAGAGCAAATAAATTTGTACTAATAACGGCGTATTACGAATCAACTCAACATAGCTGGTGGCTAAGGTGCGTCCCACAACAGAGTTTGAGTTTCTCAATAGCGCTGTCGTTAAACCAATAATCAGCGTAGCGACCAAAGAAATCAATGAGATATTAATGGTAACCAGTAGCCCTTCAACTAATTCTGCAGGCCACCATTCACCATCTTCATAGAAAGCAATATAGTCCGGTACGCGCTCCCATTGCCAGCTGTAACCCATAGTTTGTGCGCCAGAATCGAGAATCCAAACAACGGCAGCCACCAGTACAATAATTTGTACCAAAGCGGATAGGGCGGGTTTAATAATTCGAATCAACATTAATAAGTCAGGATCTGATTTAGGAACGCTTGAGTACGTTCATGTTGAGGGTTTTCAAAGAGCGCTTGTGGAGTATTAGATTCCACAATTTGTCCTTCATCCATGAAGATAACGCGGTCGGCTACTTGTTTGGCAAAGCCCATTTCGTGAGTCACACAAACCATTGTGATGCCTTCGCTCGCCAGTTCAACCATCACATCGAGCACCTCGTTGATCATCTCCGGATCAAGCGCTGAAGTTGGCTCGTCGAACAACAGTAATTCAGGCTTCATACACAGTGAACGGGCAATGGCCACGCGTTGTTGCTGTCCGCCCGAAAGTTGCACAGGGTATTTATTGGCTTGTTCTGCGATGTGTACGCGCTCGAGATAGTGCATTGCAATCTTCTCAGCTTCTCGTTTGCTTTTTTTAAGCGTACGAATCGGCGACAGAGTCAGGTTTTCGAGCACGGTAAGATGGGGGAATAAATGAAAATGCTGAAACACCATTCCGACTTGGCCAGGTGTGTTGAATTTACTCGGAAGCACTTGTTCTAACACGCAAAGCTCGCCACTTTCGAAAGGTTCTAGCTGATTGATACAACGGATTAAGGTTGATTTACCCGAACCTGATGGCCCGCAAATCACCACTATCTCTCCTTGTTCAATATTTAAATCGATATCCTTTAGGGCATGAAAATCACCATACCACTTGTTAAGTGACTTAAACTTAACCATTTCCTTGAGATTGTTCAAATCGTTGTTCATACCTAGTAAAGAGACAGGTTTACCTTACCAATATAGAAATCTGAATGCACATAAAATTAAGGACTTATGAGAATTTAATAGCGTCTTGTAGGGCAAATTAAAAAGCAGCGCCCAAAATGAACGCTGCTTTGTTTGTACGAAAGAAATAAGTAATGGGTTCAGTCAGATGTGAAAAATCATCTTTGTGTGACCATTGCCTTTGCTTTCTCTCTACTTTAGCAATTCTTAGTGAATAGCAGACTCTAAAATCTCACGCGTTTTCTCTGGCGTGATTGCTTGGTTTTCGCCAAGTTGCAGGTAACCGTGTGATTCAAGTTGAGCAACAACGTTGTCGATTGCTGCCGCTTTCGTTGCTTCGTAACCGTCGAACATGGTTGGAACGTCTAGGCTGTGGTAGAAGGCTTCGATTGCAGCGATTGTACGCTCGGCTAAATCAGTACCCGCTTCTAGGCCAAATACGTTACGACCCATTTGCTCTAGCTTGCCACGCTTCGCTTCGATTTGGTTACGAAGTAGTGAAGGTTGAACAATCGCAAGAGAACGCGCGTGGTCTACGTGCCATAGTGCTGTGAACTCATGGCCAATCATGTGTGTTGCCCAATCTTGAGGAACGCCAGTACCAATCAGACCGTTAAGCGCTTGGTTTGCAGTCCACATTAGGTTTGCACGCCATGCGTCGTTGTCACGCTCGTCGTATTGCTTACCCAGTACAAGTAGGTTCTTAAGCAGTGTTTCTGCGTAACCGTCTTGAACCATCGCGTCTGTTGGCATTGTGATGTATTGCTCACATACGTGAACCCATGCATCAACTAGACCGTTGATCAGTTGGCGCTCTGGCAGAGACTTCATTACGTCTGGGTCCATAACCGCAAATTTAGGCTGTACCGCAGGGTTCATGAATGCCAGTTTCTCTTGAGTCTCTTTACGAGTGATTACCGCACCCATGTTAGATTCAGAACCTGTCGCAGGAAGTGTCAGTACCGCACCAATTGGTGTCGCTTCTGTTACTTGGTGTTTACCCGCTAGGATATCCCAACCGTCGCCGTCGTATTTAGCCGCCGCAGCAACGTACTTAGAACCGTCGATTACTGAACCACCGCCAACAGCGATAATGAACTCTACGTTTTCTTCTTTAACAAGAGCGACGGCTTTATCTAGCGTCTCTTTGGTTGGGTTAGCTTCAACACCAGCGAACTCAATCCAAGCGTGATCCTTTAGAGAAGCGACAACTTGGTCGTAAACACCGTTGCTTTTGATTGAACCGCCACCGTAGATGACTAGTACTTTCTTCGAAGTATCAACCGCTTGGTTGATAGCGTTGATTTGGCCTTGGCCGAAGTGGATAACTGTAGGGTTAACATAAGTGAATTGCATTAGAGATTCCTTGTGTAAAGCTCAATTTGTTATTTTAGTTGATTGCTCAATTTCTATATTTGCATATTAGTACAGTAATCTAGGGTGATGAAGAGCTGATCCTCCAAATAAATTGCCTATTTCTACAAAGTTGATATTCTTTCTCTGCTTTAGCTTAATTACTCTTAGCACTTGGAATGGAAAGTCGCCACTTATGAAAACACTCGCGCAGTTGTTACAGTCTTATGTAGAACACAAAGGTTGGGATGATCTTGAAGGGATCAGAGAAACTGAAATTGGCGGTGTGTGGTTGTATAGAAGCAGTGGCGGGAATCAGCGTCAGCCATTCACTTACCAGTCGGGTATTATCATGCTCGGGCAGGGCAAAAAGAACATCTACATTGGCGACAGACCCGTTACTTACGCTGCTGGTGATTACCTTGTGGTAGGCGTGCCAATGCCATTGGAGTGCGAAGCCTTGCCTGTAAATGGCGAACCATTGCTTGGTTTGTCGATAAGCATCGATTCTCAGCGCTTGCATAGCTTAGTCAAAAAGTTGGAAGACCAAGGCTTTCTAGAGAGCTACTGCAACAAGCACAAGCAGAATTCGAGCGGCTTAGAATCGGCGCCAATGGAAGAGCAAATGCTGGGGAGCTTTACTCGATTGGTCAAAACTCTACATTGTGACATTGAAGCCAACATATTGGGTGATGCCATGGTCAGCGAGATTGTCTACCGCGCATTAACCGGTTCAGAAGGGCGTGTGCTGTTTGATTTAGCTCATCATGACGGACACTATGCACGTGTCGCTAAAGCGCTGTCTAAAGTGCATGAAGAGTATGACCAAACCATCACTGTTCAATCGCTTGCCGATGAAGCTAACATGAGCGTGTCTGCCTTCCACAATGCATTCCGCAATGTCACCTTTGAATCACCTCTTCAATATTTGAAGAAGGTAAGACTCAACAAAGCCAAAGAACTGATTCAGCTAGAAGGCCTTCGCATCAGCGATGCTGCTCGCCGAGTCGGCTACTCGAGCCCATCCCAATTCAGCCGCGAATTTAAGCGCCACTTCAATACTACTCCAAGAGCTGTTTAGCCTTTACTCAATATTTATGTTCCGAAACGTGCGGTATTTCATGTTGTGCGATATCACGTATATCTTTTGGTTGATCGAGAAGTGTTTATTTTATAAATATCTGTTTAGTCGTTGCTTTTCTCTCGTCAGGAAAGCTTAATTTACAGACATTTTCTAGGAGTTCTCTTGCTCGATTTATTGAAGAAAGTAGCATTAATTAATCTAACGGCAGCATTGGTTGTTTTAGCCTTACCTCAGTTTTTTCCTTTCTTTGCCACGACAAGACTCGTCGACTTCATGTTTTTTGTGGTTATCGTCATTTGGGTTCTAGCCAAGTTAATGTGGGAAGGTGGTGTTCATAGTAAGACCACACGTCTTGATGACCCTATAACAGATAAAGTCTACAAAATGGTCGAAGGCCATGATTTTGATAAAGACCAACAAGAACACTACCGAATGAACTACCACACAGGGCTAGTGTTGTTCATCGCTGGTTTACCCGCTTTTATTGCTTGCTTTGTTCTTCAACTTCTTTGAGTTCCAGTAGAACAAATGAGTTGCAATGATACTTAATACTTGGAAAGTTTCGCCAGTAAGATATTGGCTGAGAAGGTAATGATGGAAGAGTATTTGGAACTAGATATGCTCACGTTGGAGTCAATTTCTAAAGCAGCTGGGTTTCCGATCGAAAGAGATGTTTATTTGGCATCACGTGCTGAATCAATTGAGCAGGGGTTGTTGTTTGAGTATCGTCGACAAGACAAATTAATTGGTTATGTAACATTACGTGATTTAGGAGATGGTCAGTGGTTTGTGCCTATGTTTGTGGTGCATCCAAACTATCGAAGTAAGGCGGCATTCCTTTTCTTGTTTCGTTCCATTGCCGATCAACTTAAAAACAACCACTCAACTGTTTTAGTGAGCAATGTCCTACGCCTCAATGAGTTATCGGTGCAGTTTCACAAGCACCTGGGGTTTGAGGTCACTCGTGAAAATCATTTAGGCTACGAATTTACGTTAGATTTAACACCGGAAGTAAAAGATAAGTGGTCTAACTTCTTAGGTATTCAACGCTGAAATTTTGAAATTTGGGGTGGCGTTTAGTGGATTGACTCTCCGGATACCACGAACGAGCACATTCCCTTGTTAAGCAAGATAAGTAAATGTATCTAATGGTAGGTAATATTAGTCTGCTGGTATTCGATTTTCGAATATATTATTAATGTGTTTATATAATATCAGCCCTCTAAAATAATTAGTTAAGCAACCTAAGAGTTTATGCACGTATATAAGATAGTTAGCTCAATAATTAGTCTAGTAAGAGGATTTGAGGACTTTTAATGTGAACAACCTATCAAATCTTTTCTAAACTTAGAAAGTTATCCATCTCTTTATCTGAGTGAGTATTCATGATTGTTGAATATATCAAAAGATAAAGAGAATTTATTACTCGTTTCGCCCTATTATTGCGGATAATTAGTCGTGTTGTGACTAATTATTCTGTAACTCCCTGATTTATGGTTAAGTGATAGCCTGACTGTTATCACGTTTCTCTTCAAATAATTAAATTAAAGTAGCGCTACTTTAATCATTCTTTCAAATACGATTGTTAAATATAAATACGTATGCCTATTTTATTAAAAGGATAATTCCGATGAGTAGCGATATCATTAAAATTTCAAGAAATACTGAAAACGCACCAATTAATTCTGTATCTACACAAACGGTCGCTTTTTCTCATTATAATAACTTTTCAGCGCAATTACCTATTGATCCTAAAACAGGTGAAGTCGTAATCGGTGATATTAAAGACCAAGCAACACAATGCTTAAATAATATTAAAGCTATTGTTGAAAGTATCGATCATGTTATGGATGATGTTGTGAAGATTAATATCTTCGTTAAAAATATTGCTGATGTTGCTGCTATCGATGAAGTTTACAAAAGCTTCTTCCACAACAGCCTTCCGACACGTACCGTCGTGGGTGTCGCTGCGTTGCCGAACAGTGACGCTTTAGTTCAAATGGATGCTCTTATTTCAAACGGCGAAGGCACTAAACCACAAGCACCTTGCGCACTAGTTAAGGTATCAAGAAATACTGATAATGCGCCTCAAAGTGCTGTGTCCACGCAGACTGCGGCTTTTTCTCACTACAACAATCTTTCAGCTCAGTTACCGATAGATGTAACCACAGGTGAGTTGGTTGATGGTGGTATCGAAGCGCAAACGGCCCAATGTCTATCAAACATTAAAGCTATTTTAGAAAGCATCGGACATGTCATGAATGATGTGGTTAAAACGACTATCTACGTAAAAAATATCGCAGATGCGGAAGTGGTAAATGAAGTATGTGCTAAATTCTTCCCAAGCTACGTTCCTGCTCGTACTGTTGTTAACGCAGCTGAATTACCAATGGGTGCTTTAATTCAAATTGATACATCCGTTTCACATGGCGACGGTACACCGCCGCAATTACCAGAAGACACCCGCTTACTGGTTATTGAAACCAATAATACTGTTGCAGCACCATTCATGCCTTATTCGCATACTGTTGCTTTCTCTCACTACAATCATATTTCAGGTCAATTACCTGTAGACCCGAAAACAAATGAAATTGTTGCTGGTGGTGTAAAAGAGCAAGCTGAACAATGTTTAAAAAATATTAAGGCGATAATTGAAAGTGTTGACCATAGCATGGACGATACGGTGAAAATTAATATTCAACTTAAGGATATTTCAGATATTGATGCGGTAAACGAAATCTACACCGCATTCTTTAATGCTGAGCTGCCTGCAAGAACGGTAGTAGGGGTTTCAGACATTCCAATGAATGCTTTAGTGCAAATTGATGCTGTCGTTTCTAATTGTGAAGGCACGCCTCCACAAGACGTGGTTGCTTAAATCAATTGAATCCTTCTCGATAATATCGATCAGATCTCGGCTTTAGTTTCCAAACAGGGAGCAAACTCAACAGGCCGTGATCTGATCCGTTCACCTCATTACTCAAGTCCATCGAAGCGACACACCTAAGCTTATCCCGTAAATATGGTATTTATAAGGTTGAAGTGTTTTAATATGAAAAACAGACGCTTAACGTAATAAAGAAAACCAGCTTATGCAACTTCGAGCCATCTTACTGCTATGCCTTACCCTAATAGGGTGTTCGTCCAATCAAGAGTTGGTACCCGACCCAACAACCATCACGCTATTTTATGGTGATACATCCATCTCTGCAGGTGTTTTAGAGGATAAAACATTTAGTTCGGTGCTAGCCAATAGAAAGGAGAGTGTTACTTTCTCGGGCTCAATATCAAAGCAAAACTCAGGCTACTTTGTAGATATGTTAGTGATTCGAGAAAAGAAAGAGCAGCGTTCAACACGACAACTAAACGCTTCACTTGTTATGAAGCCGGGAGAGTTAGTGGATGTTGGCGGTGTGAATAACGATGTGTTCAGGGTAATCCTAGAGTGACAAAACTAAAGTGTTCAATTAATCTGAATTTTTGCTTTACCTCAACCTAACTTCAAGTCTTAAGCTTCTTTTACTCATTGAAAAGGAGCTTATTATGCAAAATAACTACGTAAAAGAACTTGCTGTCAAAACTTACCAAGAAGAGCTTCAGAAAGAGTACGTAAAATCTAAAGCTCGCCCATTTCATGCCCCTAGTTTTATCAGTGCAGTGTTATTGTCAGTTTTGCTGGTTGGGTTGTTTTAGTAAACAGACTCGTGGAATGTTTGATCCACTGCCAACTCTCAACATCTCTATTTGCTGCACTTTAATGGCTACGGCACAATCGCTTAGGTTGAATGGTGACGCCAATGTAGAGAGGAAGTATGGCAAGTCCTAGAGTTTTAAAGGCGCAGATTATTGATGTTACGTGTGGTGATAATGTCACTATCATCGAACCATCTAATGTGTATGGTTGTGAGCTTAAAGATGATGTGTTCATTGGCCCCTTTGTTGAGATTCAAAAAAACTCGGTGATAGGCGCGAGAAGTAAGATTCAATCTCATACCTTTATTTGCGAGTATGTGACGATCGGAAGTGACTGCTTTGTTGGGCACGGTGTGATGTTCGCGAATGACTTGTTTAAAGATGGCAAACCAGATCCAAACCCAGACAGTTGGGGACGAACTGTTATCGCTGATAACGTTACTATTGGTTCGAATGCGACAGTGTTGTCTGTCAGCATTTGTGAAGGGGTGGTAATCGGCGCGGGCAGTGTGGTGACCAAAGACATCACCAAAAAAGGTATCTATGCAGGCAACCCGGCTAAGAAGTTAAGAGATTTACCTTAGTTTCATAAGACAAGCTGAGCTGTATGAATCATAAGGTGCGACTTTTTAGATAAGCGACAGAGTATTGATTATGGGTGTATTTTTACATTTACTTCAGCCAAGCGATGTCAGTGCTTTATTGGAGTTTGAAGTTGAAAATAGAGAGTGGTTCGAGCAATTTGTTCCTGCGCGGGATGATGGGTTCTATTCTATTGCAGGTGTTACAGAGCAAGTCACGAGCTTTCTAACAGAGTATGACAATGGCGAGATGATTCCTATGTTGATCAAAAACGCTAATAGCACTATTTGTGGGCGAATCAATGTTCGTGATATCGACCAGAACGCTGAAAGTGGAGAACTAGGTTATCGAGTAGGTCACGCATTTGCTTCTAAAGGTATTGCATCCAACGCGGTGAGGAAGTTACTTATCTACTTGGCTGAGAACTCTTCCCTTAAATATGTTGATGCCTATGCGTTAGTGGGTAATGTCGGGTCAAATAAAATCTTATCCAATACAGGCTTTGAGTTAATCGAGCATGTAGAGAACTACGCGGTGTTCAAAGGAGAACATCAAGATGCTAATTATTATCGTAAGGCGTTATCTACTTAAGTAACTGTTTAATATTTATTATTTGTCCTATGATCAATGAGATAATAGATTCAGACGAGATGAGCTCACACCAATTGTGGTGCGAAACAATACAGAGATCAGTTTATGAATATTGTGACAGTCTATAGTGGTAATCAGCAGGTATATGCGAATTTATATCAAGGGTATGCGGCTGAGTTTTCAAAGATCATCGGAGATAAACCCGATGAGTACGGCTTGTTTGATATTTACCCGACACTTGGTGATACCGTGACTGGTTATCTACTCTACATTGACGGTGTTCCTGCTGCATTAACAGCCATTGAAACCAAAACGCCAAACGAGTTTGAGATTTGCGACTTCTATGTGGTGCCTTATTTTCGAAAAAACAAAGTAGGGAAGAAGTTTATCTGTGAACTATTTGAACACCTAAAAGGCAGTTGGGAGATCAAGCAAGTGCTGGGTGCCGAATATGCCGTTAAGTTCTGGAGAGAGGTTGTTAATGACTACACCTCAGGTAACTACGTTGAAGACCAGTATCAGGACGAAAAATGGGGTTTGGTGACTAGACAGTGTTTTAACCATGAAACTCATAAAAAGTAAAAAAGTAACAATACATTAGAAGCTGGCAGCGTCCTTCTAGCCAGCTTCGAGCCTTTTATTTCAAGTTTTAAGGTTAATTCTAGGTTTACGGCCGCTTATAGATTTACGGTTACTTCTGAGGTTTATTACGTTCGATTACGCTAATCGCGATCGCCAAAAATAGAATATCTTTCACTAGGAAGAAGTTAGTGACTAAGATGCCATCTGATACTTTCCAAGCATTTGGCGTTGTAATTAGAAAGCTGAGTGTCACAACAAAGATAGCCGCTGCTGCAATGCCTGAATAGAATGCTACTGTCGGCTTCTTAAATCCAACGATCAGTCCAATCGCGACAATAATCTCCGCGCCACCCACCATGTTAGACACCGCTTGTACTGAGAACAGATTATAAAGCCAGTTCATTGCAGGATGATTTGCGATTAGCGGTTCAATGAGCATCGCTTCGGTTGGCGTAAACTTGTAAATACCAATCCAAGCGAGCACTAATGCTACGCCAATCACACCAAGGTTATATCCCACATTACTCTGTTTTAAATCATAGGTTTGAACATGCATAAAAGTACTCCATTTAATAAAATCCCTGAATATGACCGCAAGACTTTAGATTAAATTTCGCGTTGAGAATAATACTTAATATATTTATCTAGAGATTTAATAGGTGGCGACTGATTGTCTCGATATGAACTGAGAAGCTAGTGATGTCGGTAACCGACGAAATAAGTGGGAGATAGTGCTGTTCAAGAGGTACTGCGAGCTTTCCAATTTTTGTTTTCAATACTCACGATTTGGATTAGATTACGCTGACGTAAATCCTAATTATAAGAAGAGAATCTCCCGTGAAAATCCATAGAATTAACCCGACCAAACGTTGGTCTGATGTAACTGTATTTAATGGCATCGCAAGTTTTGTTGAAGTACCAGAGACGGATACATCTGCAGGAATTAAGAGCCAAGTTCAGCAAATTTTTGATCAAGCTGAAGAAATGATGAGCTTGGTCGACAGCGATAAATCTCGCGTATTGTCGGTGACGATTTATCTAACAGATTTCGCCAACTTTGATGCACTGAATGAAGTGTGGGACTCGTGGTTCCCTGAAGGCAGCGCACCAAGCCGTGCATGTGTAAAAGCTGAACTGGCAAACCCAGAGCTGTTGGTTGAGATGTCGTTTATGGTTGCTGCGGGTGAGAAGTTTCAATAAGCCGAAATATCTTTAGAAGTAAGCATTAGTCGATATAAACGCTAATCAGCTAATCAATTAGGCAGCGAACAGATAAAACAAAGCCACTCAGGTGAATCACTTGAGTGGCTTTTTCGTTTTACACGCTAACCGATACTAAATCGGATTAGGTATTAAACAAGACCTTGATCTCTTGCCATCTGTTTTGCGATCTTCGGTGCGTGCCATAAACACGGTAACAAGATGAACGATACAGGAACGGCTGTGATCACAATGAACGACTGTAGGGCAGAGATGCCGCCAGAGCCCATTGAGATAAGTGCAATGGCTACCGCACCCATGATGATACCCCAAAAGGTACGTACTGCTGCGTTCGGCTCTGTTGTGCCTGTCATTACTACGCTGATTGTGTAGGTCATTGAGTCACCTGTCGTCACGATGAACGTGGTCGTCAGGATAAGGAACAGAATCGCAATCAACGTAGGGAACGGTAGTTGCGCTGTAATTGCTAGAAGAACAGCTGGAAGGTTAAAGCCTTCAAACGCACTAGAAATCACGCCTGGGTTCTCTAATTCAAATGCTAAACCACTACCACCAACGATGCTGAACCAAAAACATGTTACTAGTGGTGCAACGATGCTGATAGAAACGATCATTTGGCGAATGGTACGGCCACGTGAGATACGAGCAATAAAGATCGCCATCATCGGGCCATAGCCTAAGAACCAACCCCAGAAGAATACCGTCCAGCCACCTAGCCACGCTGTGTCTTGTCGGTAAAGCGCCATAGGGATGAAGTTATCGACCATTTCACCTATGCCTTGTAGGTAGCCATCAATGATGAAGCTCGTTGGACCGACTAGCAGGATGTAGCCGATTAGGCACACAGACAAGATGATGTTGTAACGGCTAACCAGTTGGATGCCCTTGTTTACGCCACTTAATGCAGACAGCGTGTACATTGCGATAGCAAATACGATAACAACACTTTGAGTCGCAAAGCTGTCTGAAATACCAAACAGTTCGCTCAGAGCGTAGCTGATTTGTAGTCCAAGGAAGCCAATAGGGCCGATAGTACCCGCGGCTACAGCGACGATGCTGCATGCGTCGACTACGTTACCAATCCAGCTATTAATTGCTTTGTCGCCAAGCACTGGGTAAAGCAGAGTACGAGGCTTAAGAGGAAGGCCTTTGTCGTAATGCAGGTGCATTAACACGATAGAAGATAAACCGCCTAAGATTGCCCATGCAAGGAAACCCCAGTGCATGAAAGATTGTGATAGGGCGTTGAACGCCATCGCTTGCGGATCTGCGTTGCCATAAAGAGGCGGAGCTGAAACAAAGTGAGCAATAGGCTCTGCCGCTGCCCAGAACACACCACCGCCGGCAAGCAGCGTACATAGGACGATAGACATCCATTTAAAGGTGGTCATTTCAGGGAAAGCAAGCGTTCCTAAACGAACGTGGCCTGTGCGCCCTAGTGCAAGCACTAAGCCGATAATGAAGTTGAGTAGTAGTAGGACTTGCCAGAAAGCACCGAACCACTTAGTTGAGTAACTAAAGCCGATGTTAACAAGTTCGGACAACACGGAGGTGTTGGTGAAAGCGAGGACGACAAAGAGGGTTAAAAAACTCCCACTAAGCCAAAATACTGGGTTTCCGAGTTCCAGTTTTTCACCCAAAGATTGAGCTTTATTGAAATCGATAGAAGTAGCTTCTGCGTTGATGTTTTCGTTGGCGACTTGCGTCAAGTTGGACATTATTTCTTCGCTATATTTGGCTCTTTCAAGCCTATGTATTTCTCCCACACTTACATAGAAGTGTGAGGTTCGTCAAAAAAGCCGCAGATACTAACACATTTGTTATCAAAAGGTGGGCGAATTCCAAAAAGAAAGCCAAATCGACTGTAAATCTCTACTTTTTGGTTAGTTTTGATGCGAATTTCTTTATCGAATCCAAATCACATTTCTGATTTTTGAGACATTATTTTTTAGCTTTCCGAAATAAATTAATATTAGTTGTTGGTGCAAAATAAGTGTCGACTCATTGCATGCTATAAACAAATTAATGCGAGTCATTTTATAAATAGAGAATATTTTAGGTGTTAAATTTGCGTTGTTACCTACAGTTGTTTTGCGAAGAGATTTAAGTGGTGAGTAAAGTCCCATTTAAATTAAACATCTTGAAACAACAACTTAAGGGATAGCTAACATGCACCTAAACCAAGGAAGAGTGGCTAAGAAGGTTTTTACACTCAGTACTCTCACCGCGTCATGCTTAATGGCGTTCAATAGCTATGCGGCTGTGGATTGCTCAACGTTAGAAACGTGGGACTCTGCCACTGTATATACCGGTGGTGATCAGGTTTCACATGACGGCAGCGCGTACTCAGCAAACTACTGGAATCAAAATAACAACCCGAGCCAATTTGAAGGCGATTACGCACAATGGAAGAAAGTCGATGTGTGTAGCGGCAATGGAGGCGGTGGGACACCAAATGAAGCACCAACGGCTTCGTTAACAGCGCCAACGGCATCAGATGTGATTGTTGAGGGTGATAACGTCGTATTAAGTGCAACAGCACTGGACGCTGATGGCAGTGTTGCTTCAGTAGAATTCTTTGTTGATGGTGCTTCGGTTGCGGTTGTGAAAGCGGCACCATTTGAAGCGGCTTGGGCTGCAACGTCTGGTAACCATCAGATTTCAGTTGTTGCAACGGACAATGAAGGCGCAGCAAGTGTTACAAGTGCGGTTTCTGTTTCTGTTGATTCAACACAGCCAGGTAATGAAGCGCCGACAGTTTCAGTAGCCCTTTCAGCAACATCTGTGGATGTTGGTGGTGTCGTCACCTTTACAGCAACGGCAGCAGACAGCGATGGCACTGTCGATAAGGTTGATTTCTACGTAGCGGGTGCCCTTGTGGGTACAGCAGCGACAAGCCCATACACATTAGATTACACAACGACTCAAGCCGGCTCTTTAGCGGTTTACGCGAAAGCAACAGACAACCAAGGTGCGACTGCAGATTCTGCGTTGGCATCTTTGACAGTGAACGGTGCTCCAACAGTGAGTACATGTCGCCCTGATGGCTTGTATCAAACGCAAGGTGTCGATGTTCCTTACTGTACGATTTACGATGATGAAGGCCGTGAGAAAATGGGCGCGGACCACCCACGTCGTGTCATTGGTTACTTCACTAGCTGGCGCGCAGGGGACGACCCACAAGCTGCTTACCTAGTAAATGACATCCCTTGGGAACAACTCACACACATTAACTACGCTTTCGTGAGCATCGGTTCAGATGGCAAAGTAAATGTGGGTGATGTAAACGATCCTGAGAACGCAGCGGTGGGTAAAGAATGGCCGGGCGTGGAAGTCGATCCTGAATTAGGCTTCAAAGGTCACTTCGGTGCATTAGCGACAGCTAAGAAAAAACACGATGTTAAGACTTTAATCTCAATCGGTGGTTGGGCAGAAACGGGTGGTCACTTTGTCACTGACGGTAGCCGAGTTGCTGATGGTGGTTTCTACACAATGACGACCAACGCCGACGGTTCTATTAACCATCAAGGTATCGAAACATTCGCCACTTCCGCGGTGGAAATGCTGCGTAAATACCAATTCGATGGTTTAGATATCGATTATGAATACCCAACCTCTATGGCTGGCGCAGGTAACCCATATGACAAAGACTTCATGGAGCCGCGTCGCCAATACCTATGGGCTTCTTATCAAGTGTTGATGAAAGTGTTGCGTGAGAAGCTTGATGCAGCCTCTGCGCAAGACGGTAATCATTACATGTTAACGATCGCAGCACCTTCTTCTGGTTACTTGTTGCGCGGCATGGAAACATTCGATGTGACTAAGTATCTCGATTACGTGAACATCATGTCTTATGACCTTCACGGTGCGTGGAACGATCACGTAGGTCACAACGCTGCGTTGTTTGATACAGGTAAAGATTCAGAGTTAGCACAGTGGAACGTTTACGGTACTGCAGCTTACGGCGGTATCGGTTATCTGAATACCGATTGGGCTTACCATTACTTCCGTGGTTCTATGCCCGCAGGTCGTATTAACATTGGTGTGCCTTATTACACACGTGGTTGGCAAGGTGTAACCGGTGGCGAGAATGGTCTTTGGGGCCGAGCTGCACTTCCAAACCAAGCTGAATGTTCAGCAGGTACGGGTGAAGGTGAGAAGAACAATTGTGGTCATGGTGCAATTGGTATCGACAATATGTGGCACGATACCGATCCGAAGGGCAACGAAATGGGCGCTGGCTCTAACCCAATGTGGCACGCTAAGAACTTAGAGAAGGGTATTTGGGGTTCTTACGCTGAGGCTTACAAACTTGATCCGGCAAACGATCCATCTGATGTTCTAGCTGGTACTTACACTCGTAACTATGACAGCGTGGCGGTTGCTCCTTGGTTGTGGAATGCAGAGAAGGGCGTATTCCTTTCAACGGAAGATAAACAGTCTATTGATGTGAAAGCAGACTACGTTATCGACAAAGAGATCGGCGGCATCATGTTCTGGGAACTAGCAGGAGATTATAACTGTTATGTACTCGATGCGAGTGGTAATCGAACGTCTATCGATACGACCGAACAAGCGTGTAATAGCGGTAACGGTGAGTTCCACATGGGTAACACCATGACGAAAGCTATCTACGATAAGTTTAAGTCTGCGACTCCATATGGTAACAAGGTTGCGACGAGCGCTGTCCCTACAGAAGCGTTAGATATTACGGTATTGGTTGGTGGCTTCAAAGTCGGTGACCAAAACTACCCAATCAATCCTAAGATCACGTTTACAAACAACACAGGTCAAGCGCTTCCGGGCGGTACCGAGTTCCAGTTCGATATCCCAGTGTCAGCACCTGATAACGCAAAAGATCAATCGGGTGGTGGTTTAACTGTGATTGCTTCGGGTCATACTCGTGCGGATAACATTGGTGGATTAGATGGAACCATGCACCGAGTGGCGTTTACTTTGCCTACATGGGAAGAGCTTCCTGCTGGTGGTGTGTATGAGCTAGATATGGTGTATTACTTGCCAATCTCAGGCCCTGCTAACTATGCAGTAAGCGTGAACGGTATCGATTATGCCTTTAGCTTTGAGCAACCAGACCTACCATTAGGTGATATCAGTTCAGGTGGCGGTAACCCTGGCGATGGTGGCACAAACCCAGGTACATGCGATACAGCCGGTTTAGCGGTTTACCCAGACTTACCTCAGAAAGATTGGGCGGGTAACCCAAGCCATGCAAACACTGGTGACCAAGTGGTTCATAACGGTAGTATTTACCAAGCGAACTGGTGGACAAGTTCTGAACCGGGCAGCGATGGTAGCTGGACTCAGGTTTGTTCTTAATTTGGTGCTAAGTAACCCATTTATAGACAATAGAACGCAGTGATAGTCAGTAGATACGAATGCTTTTAAGTCTATTTATCAGGGTTTTAGTGTAATTTAAGTAATCAACTTCAACGTAAAATTAAAACGCCGAACTGAATTCAGTTCGGCGTTTTTGCTATAAGTCACAGATTGCGTATAGAAACCCTCAAAAATATCGACACTCGTTCAGTAAAAAATAAAACCATGATATAAAACAGTCTGTATATAAGTGAAGTCACAGCGTTACCTAAAATTATAAATCTATGAGGTAATCTTGAAAGTCAGACGTAAATACATTCTTAGTTTTTCCATTGCGCTCGCTATGGTGTCGATGATTCTTTCTGCCTTTCAATTTAACCGAACTGAAAGGTCATTGTTGGAATCCAACCAGCTTTTTTTTCGAACGATTGTGAATGCGAGCTACGATATTGTCGATACCACAGTTAATGAGGCGATAAATACATACCTCAAAGGAATTACGGATACCGTTGCTTCTCATGTATGGCACGCCACACCGGAGCAAGAAATTGAACAGGTAAGCCAGATCGCAAGTGAACTGCACATTGGACAATCAGGTTATATCTATTTGATGTCGCCGCAAGGCGTTCACCTCTACCATCCTTTCTTGCAAGGTAAGAAGCGCGGACATCTTACACATATCCAAAAACAGCTCAGTATCGATTCTGGTATGATCGAATACTTTCACGCTAACCCTCATGAATTAAACCGCAGAGCCAAAGTCTCTTATTCGATGAGGCTGCCGAGTGGCAATACATTGGTCGCGACGACTTATAAAGAAGAGTTGATGTATTTGGTCGATCTTGAAGTCTTAAAAGATAAGCTGAGGAAGTACGCATTCGGTGATAGCGGATATGTGTACATCATTGATCTTCAGGGTAACTTAGTGCTTCATCCTGATGACGAACACAAGTCATTGAAAGCCTTGATAGGTTACTCGTCCGAACTGCTTATTGATCGAATCGCAACCCAACCAGCAGGTCATTTTAGCTATTCGGTTTCGAGTGACGATGGTATGACCAACAAAAACGTTTTCTATAAATTTTACCCCTATCTGAATTGGGTCATTTCCGCAGGTATCTTAGAGCAAGAGCTCAATAAAAATCATAGTTTGTTGTTCATTAGTTTGATGACTTTGGTTGTGAGCCTATTGAGCATCATCATTGTGTTGGTGCTTTACCTGCGGCATCGTCATCTTAAAATCTTGGATGTTGCGAGCCTCGATTACCTCACGGGTCTTCCTAGCCGGCGGAGTTTTATCGAGCAGTTAAAGCTGAAAATTGCTCAAAGGTCTCCTTATTCGCTAACAAATGTCGGTGTCATTTTGCTTGATATTGACCATTTCAAACGGGTGAATGATCAATATGGTCACGCTCAAGGCGATAGGGTTATCTGTGAAGTTGCAAAATCACTCAAGAGATTTGTTAATCGTCGTCGCTTGATTGCACGCTATGGCGGTGAAGAATTTGTTCTGGTGACGTTTGATTGTGATGAACGGGAGTTATTCGAATTGTCTGAGGCACTAAGACTAAGTGTTGAGCAACTGCAAGGTTTGGTATCACCTGTTACAATGAGTGCTGGTTGTTGTCACGCTCGAGCGCTAACTGATATTGAAACGGCTATCGAGAAAGCTGACAAAGCACTTTATCAAGCAAAAGAGAGCGGACGTAACAATACTCAGACGTATCGAAACAATGAGTATCGCGTTGCTTACATGTGATCAGTTGACAGAATCGATGTCTTCAAAGGCTGGAATCATGCTCTTGAGATAACAGATACAAAAAAGCCCAAATAGATCGCTCTATTTGGGCTTTTTCAGAAATATTTGAAATGCTAATCGCTAATTTAAGCTTTCGCTGCTTTCATCGCTTCCGTTTTTTTTTCCTTTTGCATTTTTGCAAGGAAGTAGATGTTTACACAAGCGATGAAACCGTTGGTCGCGACAACTGGCCATGCGTCAATCATAACGCCGTATGCTGTAAAGAGAGTACAGCCAATAAAGTTAAGGACACGCAGACGAACGATATCTTTCATTGTTAATGAAATTGCGACCATAATAGATGCCGCGTAACCTAAAATTTCAACCATATTGAATTCCATTGTTTGACCCTCTTAAATTTGCCGATACTTTGTCGGTACCAATTCTTCTCTTCATGAGATGATTGAGGAAGCTCCGTGCCTCGAATGGTCTGGTTATGTTTAACGAGGTAGACTATACCAACTCTGTTTTTGTGATTAAACCCCCAAAACGGGCAGAAGTGAAGGTTAGCGATTACGCAAACGTTTAATGACCTTTCTATTAACATAATTACTATTTATGTTGGGAGGTTAATTGATATTTATTCTTATATAGGTAGGGAAGCCGCGAATGATAAAACGATCCATTTGTGCAACAAAAAGCATAAAAAAAGCAGCATTATTGGCTTTGATAGCGATTGGACTAACAGCATGTACTACACAAGAAATACCGCCAACACACAATTATGGTGTGGTCACCAGTGGTGATTTTGATTTCATGAATCACGGAGTGATGACGTATTCATGGCATCCGGAATCAGAGCAGGTTTACCTTTCTCAAAAATATGATGAGACCGTAGTGACCGATCTGGTGCGTGACGTGATTGAAGATCAACTCGCTTCGAAAGGTTATCAACTGAATCAAAATGGTGCGGTTGGTGATGTTGTTGTCGGTTTTGGATTGGCCGAAGAATCAGAGTTAAATGATGACTCGATTTTTGATGCGATTAAGCTTTCAACGGGGGTGCCATTTTATGATGGTGACGGAAAGGTCGCCGAGAAAGGCTCTTTGTATATTGCGTTTTTTGTACCTAACTCTGCAGTCGTACAATGGCAAGCATTAGCCCAGTCTGGTATCCAACCTGATTTAGAGCCAAGCGAGAGCAAACAGCGCATTACTGGCTTTGTTGAAATGTTATTTGGACGCATGCCTGAGCGATAGAATAAGGCGTTGGATGCATTCGTTGAGTCAATATTAGTTGTTGAAAATATGGTCAGATCGCAGATTATACTTTTTTATTTGTAACGAATGGTACAAATACGTAAAGCAACGTAAAGTTCGCGCTTCTTTTGCTAGCATTTGTCTATACTGAACAAAACGTTAACTTAGGTTTGATTCAATGAAACTGTTCTCCAAATACTCTCTCCCTCTATTAAGTATATTCATTGTAAGTAACGCAGCGATGGTAAGTAATGCAGCTATCGCAGCACCTTCTATAGTACCAAGCCCACCTAGCCTAGGTGCAAAAGGGTATGTGTTAATTGATTTTAATTCTGGTGACGTGCTGGTAGAGAAAAACGCGCATACTAAGTTAAACCCAGCGAGTTTGACCAAACTGATGACCAGCTATGTGGCTGGACAAGAGATGAAGCGAGGTAATATCTCTGCTGACGATCAGGTACGAATCAGCGAAAACGCGTGGGCGAAGAACTTCCCAGACTCTTCAAAAATGTTCATTGAAGTGAACACCGATGTTGCAATGATGGATTTATACCGTGGCTTGATCATTCAATCAGGCAACGATGCGAGTGTTGCGATTGCGGAACACGTTGCGGGCTCACAAGATGCATTTGTGGATCTTATGAACTCTTGGGCTACGTCGCTGAAATTAGAAAACACCCATTTTGCGAACGCACACGGTTTAGATGCTGACGATCTCTATTCGACTCCTTACGATATTGCATTACTTGGTCGTGCAATTATTCGAGACCTCCCAGATGTATATGGCTTATACAGCGAGCGTTCGTTCAGTTACAACGGAATAACACAACACAACCGCAATGGCTTACTGCGTGATAGAAGCTTGACGGTTGATGGCATGAAAACGGGCTACACTTCTGGCGCTGGTTACAGTTTGGCGAGTTCAGCGACACAAGGTGAGATGAGACTTATCGCGGTTGTGATGGGCGCATCAAGTGTTAAGAGTCGTGAGTCAGACAGTAAACAGTTATTGAGCTATGGCTTCCGTTTCTTTGATACGCTAAACCCACATCAAGGTGGCGATCAAGTAGCTGAAGAGAAGGTATGGTTTGGTGCTCAAGATACATTGAAGTTGGGTGTTGCAGAAGACACGTTTATTACACTGCCTAAGTCAGACAGTAAGAAGCTAACGGCATCGATTGAACTTGATTCTGAGTTGAAGGCGCCGATTGCTGAAGGTCAAACATTAGGTGTCGTTCATTACACAGTCAATGGTGAAGATGTACAAACTCAGCCATTGATTGCGCTAGAGGCTGTTGAACAAGGTGGGATATTTAAACGTCTGATGGACTACGTTAAGTTGTTCTTCGCGAGTCTATTCTAAATAGAGTCTTTATCGAGCTAAAAAACAATCTAATGGGTGTTGTGAGTGAATCATAGCGCCCATTGTTGTTTCTACATATATGAAAACACCGTCATCTGCTTTCTTTATTAGCCGTAGCGGGCGGTTTCGATTACTATACGCAAAATTTAGCAGTGTAGTCACTTATGACCATAGAGATAAAGAACGTAACCGAACCTGAAGTAACTTGTGCCAATTGTCAGGCATGCTGTTGTCGTTTAGAGGTTATGATCATCACAGATACTGGCGTTCCTGAAGAGCATATTGCTTATGACGAGTGGGGCGGCGAAACCATGCTGAGATTAGACGACGGTTGGTGCTCTGCGGTAGATAGAGAAACACTGATGTGTACTATTTATGAAAACCGACCTTGGATCTGCCGTGAGTTCGAAATGGGCTCTTTTGAATGCGTCGAGCAACGTACAGATGTGATGGGCTAAGTACCATCTTAATGTTTGATTAGTCGTTTATAGAGGCTTGATAACTGATTGATTGATTGATTGATTGATTTTTGGTTGAGCTCTAACTGTTTGTAGAACTTAAACACTCCGCAATAAAATCGATAAATACTCGAATTCGTTGGGGCAAATAATCACTTGCATGGTACACCGCGTACATAGGCAAGTAGTCATTGCTCCAATCTTCTAAAAACTGCGTTAACTCTCTAGTCTCTACAAATTCTTTGCCCATCCAATCCGGTAAAGCAACCACACCTAAACCCTGTCTAGCCATTTTAAGCAACATTTCTGGACTGTCTGACGTGAAAATTTGGTTTACTTTCATACTGGTGCATTGGCGATCTTTGTCTGTGAAACGCCATTCGTTTGCTGGGTTCATCAAAGAATAAGTTAAGCACTTATGCTGGTTAAGATCCTGAGGATGTTCAGGTTTTCCGTGATTTTTTAAGTAATCGGGCGATGCAAAGTACTGAACTTTATTGTTGAAAAGAAAGCGAGCTTTTAACCCTGAGTCTTTCAGCTGTGATGCGCGGATGGCAACATCAATATTGTGCTCATTGAGATTAACGATGCGGTCGTCAACGCTGAGATTAATCCGTATGCCCGGGTGTTGTTCAATGAAAGCTTGAAGCGGCTCACTGAGTAACATCGATGAAAAGGCACTTGGCGCAGATATCTTGAGCTCGCCTTCTACGGATTCTGTCTCACGCTTGAGCTTGCTTTCTATGGCAGACATCTCTTCGAGCAAACGGGTGCAATATTCTAGGTAGTCTTTCCCTGCATGAGTGAGGGATATCTTGCGGCTGTTTCGTTGAAACAGAGTCATCCCTAAGTCACTTTCCAACCATGCGATCTTCTTACTAACCGAACCCTGTGTCATGTTTAACTTATTGGCAGTTGCGGTAAAGCTGTTCAGCTGCGCAGTTTCCACAAAGATACGAATACATTCAATCTTATCCATCTTACTCACCTTGTGTTTATCTATTCCAATCTGGAATCTAAGCTATCATGAAACTAGCATTTATCACCTTAATTATGAATGATTAAATAGAATCGCTGAAATTAATGATTCTTATAGAGGTAGACAAAATGAGTACAGTAATAAGCATTTTGATGGTGATGTTCTTTGTGTTAGCGAGTTCAATTAAGACGCTTGGTTGGCAAAAGAAAGTGTTTGAAATTCAGCTTGGTTTCTTTAAAAGCTATGGCTTGAATAGAACGGTGATGTTGCTGGTTGGGTTAGTCGAGTTTACTGGGGCTGCTCTTTTGATTTTAGCTTTATGTGGTGTTTCATCAGAGCATACTCAATTGATGGGTGGTGCAATATTGGGAGCGACATCTATAGGGGCGCTTTATTTCCACTTACGCTTTGATACTTGGAAGGACGGTATTCCCGCGATGGTCACTTTGTTGTGTTCAAGCTTTTTAGTCTTAGATTTCTGGTACTAGTGTTTGGTTTTGGTTTGTCCGGTCGAGGGGTGAAAGCTTACTTGCAGGATATTTGAGAAGGGTAGGGCTCGAAAGCCCCACGGCTAAAGATAGGATTAAAACTCTGACGGCACTTCAAACTCGATCCACTCGCCAGTTGTTGGGTGAATCAACTTCAGGTAGCCAGCATGTAGGTGCAAGCGTTCGCGTTTGTATCCGTATAAGTCGTCACCACGAATTGGTACTCCAAGCCCTAATGGATGAGCACAATGCACACGTAGCTGATGGGTGCGCCCTGTTTTCGGATACAGATGAACCTTGGTTTTGCCATTGTTGGTGCTGACCGCTTCCCAATGAGTTTCAGCGTTACGTCCATGTTCATGGCAAACCAATTGTCTTGGTCTGTCTGTTATGTCGCCGCGCAAGGGCAGGCTGATATCGCCAGATTTGCCGTCGATTTCACCATCTAACAGAGCTGTATATCGTTTCTCTACGGTTCTATCTATGAATTGCTTCTGGATGTGTTTGTTTGACTCCGCCGTGAGCGCCAAGATCAACAAGCCTGACGTCGACATATCTAACCTATGGATAATTAAAGGGCCTGTTGCATCGGGGTAGCGCGCTTTAATGCGTGTATAAACCGAGTCTTCGATAAACTTACCGGGAACTGAGAGAAACTCCTCGGGTTTATTCACCACCACGATCTGGTCATCTTCGTAGACAATATCAAACGACTTACCAACCGCAGGGTTCACGATAAGCGGGTTATCTTCTAATTCGATGCCGTTTAGCTGGTGGTCGAGGATCTCGAAGCTTTTGCTTTGGCAAACAGGGTATAGGTTTGCGTGTTGGCGAATGACAGCCGTTGGAGGCAATCCCCACCAAAACTCAGACAATGCTAACGGTTTAAATCCGTGTTCAAACGCAAAGTTAAGCAACTTGGGTAGGCAGCAGTTACCAGAGCCTTCAAGAGCGTCTTTGCCATCTAACAGTTCTAGCAGGTTCTTTGATTCGAGAGCTTGGTTGATAAAGCGATAATGAGACAAACGTTGTGCTTCTAATTCGCCCGAAATCGCTTGGTAGTCTTGCTTGCGGTTTTTTAGTTCATTCTCGATGGCATCAACTTGCGACTGGCGTTCTGCGATCTTTTGTTTCCACTCGATACGGAGCGCTTTTAGGTCGCGCTTCTCTTGGCTGCTTTGGTTACCTAATTGCTTGAGTAGGTTCGCTGCTGAGTCTAGATTCCCCAATGCCTTTTCTTGATTGGCTTGCTCTCTGAGTTTGTTACGCTGAGCTTTGTTCGCGGCCATTGTAAACTGAAAGGCTTCGATAGCTTGTGCTGATTCTGCTTTCAGCGATTCAAGAGCAGATTCTAATGCGTCTAGGTTGTGTGATTGTTGTAATTTTTCAATATTATCCGCTAGTCGCGATTGGCGAGCGAGGTTTGCACTGTTTTGAGATTGAAATTTTTCTGAATTGAATGTTGGTGGGACGAAGTTGATATTTTTTAACTGAGAGGTCAGTGATGGTTCTAACTGTAAGCCAGAAAACGCTGATAGGAAGCCTAACTCTTGCGAGGTTGGATTCTGAACAAGCAGCACAGCATAGAGATTACCTTGCGAGGTTTCATTCATACCACAGTCGATGAGCGACTGTTGAAGCTGCAACATAGCTAATTCACACATGGGGTGCGGAGTATAGTAATACGGAAACGTAAAACGAGTCGGTAGCGATAATTTTGCGTTCGCGTCGGCTAGGTGCAGAGGTGTGTATTGAGCGAGGTTTGCTGGCATTAAGATCAAACTCTGTGGCTGTTCAGTTAGAGTTCGATATTGTTGTCGAAATAAAGACAAATGAGAAGCCAAAGCCGAAGATAAATCGGCTTTGGCTTCATTTAGTTTCTTGTGTTTACCCTAGGGAGCAAGTGTTTGAGTGAAACTCGATCAGTTCGAGTGTTCTAGCTCTACTTGCTCTGCTTTTTGGTAAGCAGGGTGGTTAGCCAAAAGCTTACCGTATTTAGCGATGTTCGGGTAAAGCGCAGTTGCGCCAAAGTTACCCACGATTTCTACGATGAACGACATCATAAAATCGGCACCTGTTAGTGTGTCTGCAACCAAGTAGGTTTTACCTTCAAGTGCATTATTCACGTAAGTTAAGATCTTTTGATTTTCGTCGTCAGCGTAACCTCCTAGAAAGTTAGTCTCACAGCCGTCTTTCATCACAAAGATCTTAAGTAGCATCGGTAAAATACCTGAGCTCTCAGCAAAATGTAGCCACTGTGAATACTCGACGTAGTCTGCTGTTCCACGTACGGGAGCAAACTTGCCCTGACCATACTTATCGATCAGGTATTCCGTGATGGCGCCAGATTCAGTGATCACCACGCCATCGTCTTCAATGACTGGAGACTTACCAAGAGGGTGAACGGACTTCAATTCTGGTGGTGCTAGAAACGTGACACTGTCTCGTTGGTATGGTTTGATTTGATAATCAACACCAAGCTCTTCCAATAACCAGATGATGCGCTTCGAACGTGATTTATTTAGGTGATGTAAAGTAATCATTATTCTGCCTATTTTACGGTTTCAGCCGATTGAGTTATTTAGGTTCGTTAGTTTTGATAACAAGCTTGCCGAAGTTCTGACCTTCTAATAGGCCCATGAAAGCTTGTGGTGCTTCGTCTAAACCTTCAACTAGGTGCTCACGGTACTGCATTTTTCCTTGAGACAACCATTCCGTCATTTGAACAGCAAACTCATTGTAACGGTGTGCGTAGTCATCAAAGATAATGAAGCCTTGCATCTTAATACGCTTGACCAGCAGTGTACCCATAAGGCTAGACATGCGATCTGGGCCTTCAGGAAGTGATGTTGCATTGTACTGAGAGATAAGGCCACACACAGGAATACGAGCACCTGTGTTAAGCAAAGGCATTACCGCGTCGAATACCTTGCCACCAACGTTTTCAAAGTAAACATCGATACCGTTGTTACACGCTTTAGCCAGTTGCTCTGCAAAGTCATCCGCTTTGTGGTCGATACATTCATCAAAACCAAGCACTTCTTTCGCGTACTGACACTTCTCTTGACCGCCTGCAACGCCAATTACACGACAGCCTTTTAGCTTGCCGATTTGTCCAACGGTTGCGCCTACTGCACCTGTTGCCGCCGCAACGACTAGAGTGTCGCCTTGTTTAGGTTGGCCTATATCAAGCAAGCCCATGTAAGCCGTAAAGCCAGGCATACCCATGATGCCAAGTGCGTAAGAAGGGTGAGTTGGTTCTTTGCCTAGTTTGATTAGACCTTCACCGTTAGATACACCAAGATCTTGCCAACCTGTGTAAGCCAGAACCCATTCGCCAACTTCGTAATCAGCGTGGTTTGATTCTTCAACCTGACAAACAGTTGCACCCACCATGACTTCATCGATAGCGACTGGATCAGCGTAAGATTTCGCATCACTCATTCGGCCACGCATGTATGGGTCGAGAGAGAGGTAAACTGAGCGAAGTAACATCTCGCCGTCTTTGATTGTTGGTGCAGCTACGTTTTCTAAACGGAAGTTTTCTTTAGTCGGTGCGCCAACTGGGCGAGAAGCCAATACGATGCGGCGATTGTCTTGTTGAGTCATTGGATATCCTTAATTTTATAGTATGTTCATTCAGAATTAGACCAGTCGTCTAGTCTGGTTGTCTAAAAATCCCGCCGTCATCAAATTGATAAGAGGGCGGGTTATCTGTCGTTAATAAAAACTAAACACAGTACGTGGTTAGTTTTTACCTTTTAAAGTCTGTTGGGTTAGGTTTAAAGCTGATTCTAAACTGCGTGAGCTCTGGCTTAATTTGCTCAATAAGCTTGCGCCCAACCACATAGAATATAGATTTTGAGCGGTTTCTCGGCTGTCTTCAACCTTAATGGAGCCATCTTCAATACCACCAGCAACACAGTGTTGTATCGTAGAGGTTACTTTTTCAGCCCCTTTTAGTAAGGCTTGACGCATAGGATCAGAAAGATCAGAAACTTCAGCGCTGAGCTTAACTACTAAGCATTTATGAGCGTTACAGGTACCGTTTTCAATCTGTGACCATCGAGTGAAATAACTGATAATTCTCTGGTAATGATTGCCTTCACCATGAACCAAAATAGTTTCAACTCTGCTGATGTAGGTCTCAAAATAGTGTTGGATCAGAGCCTCGCCAAATTGCTCTTTCGATTTAAAGTAGTGGTAAAACGATCCTTTCGGCACGTCCGCTTCTTTAAGCAATTGCGATAGACCAACGCCGTTAAAGCCGTTGTTCACTATTAATTGGTAGCCAACATCTAAAACATGCAGGCGTGTGTCATTTGTTTTTTCGTTCATGGGCAGTACTATAATTTAAATTAGACCAGTCGTCTAGTGGTTGGTTTTTGAGGGTATATTCGGTTGTGGCTAAAGTGGATCAAAACGTTCAGATAGAAAAAAGCCCCAACATAGCGCGTATGTTGGGGCTTAAATCGGTCACTTCGATTATTTGATAGAGATTAACTCAACATCAAAAATCAAAGTTGCTGATGGTGGGATAGGGCCTGAACCACCTTTACCGTAAGCCAATTGGCTCGGGATAAACAGGCGAACTTTTTGGCCTTCAACCATGTAAGTCAAACCTTCTTGCCAGCCTTTGATCACTTGTTTAAGAGCAAATGAAATCGGCTCGCCACGCTCAACAGAGCTGTCGAAAACAGTGCCATCTAGCAAAGTTCCATGGTAGTGAACCGTTACTTTGCTGTTCTTAGTTGGGTGCTCTGTACCAGTACCTTCTTCAAGAACTAGGTATTGAAGACCACTTTCAGTCGTAACAACCCCTTCTTTAGTGCCGTTTTCGATAAGGAACTGTTGGCCTTGCTCGAAGTTTTCGTCACCAGACTTATGATTCATCCAAGTACGGTAGATCATGAAACCAGCCAAGATGAAGACAATGACCGGGATGATAAATTTAGACATAGTAAAACCTATTTATTGTTGATTCTTTATAGAGAAAAGCCGTTACGGCTGAGTCAAAAGGTAGTTGATTGTTTTTGCGATACCTTGAACATCTTGGTGGCCTGCAGTTAGGACTTGGTACTTACCATTGATGATAAAAGTCGGTACTGAGTTGATTTGGCCTTTTACAGAAATCTCTTCTGCTTTCTTAACGTAGTCAAACAGAGCTACTTGTTGTTCTTTGTTCAGTTGGTATGGGCTAACCAGACCACGAGAAGTGAACGCTGTCTCTAGTGCTTGTTGACGCTGTTCTGGCGTTGCATCAGCACCCATTTGAACGGCACCAAATAGGTCGTCCATGAACGCGTGATCAGGTGTCGCGTCGAGTTGCATCACTGCTGTGTAGTAGATCATTGCACTAATTTGAGCACTTTCATTGAACGTTACGTGCATCTTACCAATAGTTTGATCTGTTAGAGATTCAATCTCTGGAATTGCACTTTCCATTTGACGGCAGTGACCACAGTTTAGAGAGAAGATTTCAGTGATCGGAGACAGGTTAAATTCAGTTAGAGCAGTAGGAAGTGCTTCGTATTGAACGCCTTTCTGTGGCTCGTCTGTTTCACTACAACCCGCAATAATAAGTACGGCAGCGAGTGCTGTGATGAATTTAGTAAATGGTTTAAACATAATGTTTGCTCTAACGTTGAGAAGTCGTGAGATTCTAACTATTTAGTACGAATTGGAAAACAATTATAAGGTAAATAAATGCAAACAGTTGGAACCAGCGGGTGATGACAGGCTAGTTGACGGTTAACTGTGATCAAAAGCACTTTTTTTGGGTGTGCTTTCTTTTCGTATAAAGTTTTTGTCTAAAGTTTTTCCCTCAGTGCCGATATAGACATTAGTGAATGGTTTATCTGCATGAGTGGTTGGTGAAGTAATGAGATATTTAGCGATAATGTTAAGCATAGCTTTGGTAGGGTGTGAAACGACGTTACCAACGGGTATGTTAGGTGACGATCTGCTAGAAACTGCACCGCAAACCGATTACGACCTTATGCATCCTGAATGGGGTGTGGTTCAAACGACATCTGTGGCGAGCAATCGCAGTTATTCAGTCCAGAGCAGCACTTATCAACAAAAAACCATCACTACCAACTATGGGCGTGGTGTCTCGACTAATGACCCGCTGGAAGTTTTTTTAAGACAAAACCGTATCGATTTCGAAGTCTTGCCTGGCAACCATGTAATGGTAAAGCTTGAGCAACATGTGAACTTTAAGACAGGCTCTGCATTCCCTGAACCCGCTTACAACCATTGGTTAGATACGTTGGGCAGTTATCTTTCTCAGCGTCAAGATATCGATGTTGTGATTGAAGGTCATACCGACAATACAGGTTCTGATCAAATCAATGATCCTCTATCAGAGCAGCGTGCAAAAGAAGTGAAAGCTCGATTAGAGAGTAACTATGTATCTAGTCGCTCTATCTATACTCGAGGCTTCGGTGAATACGTTCCGGCTTGTAACAATGCTTCAGCCCAAGGTAAAGCATGTAATCGCCGGGTTGAATTGATGCTGATTGTGTCGAAGTAGTCATTTGAGCTTTCTTCCCTAAATTGAAAGCGACGAGTTCCAAATAACAGACATAAAAAATCCCTCATATTTGAGGGATTTTTTGTATCTGACTTTCGTTTCGCAGGTTAGCTTATGCGAATTGCTTTTCTAAGTAAGTAACGATATCTGAAGATTCGTACATCCACTCAGTTTTGCCGTCTTTTTCGATACGTAGACAAGGTACTTTCACACGACCGCCACCAGCTTCAAGCTCTGCACGGTGTTGATCATTGTTTTTTGCATCACGAAGCTCAAACTGAACCGATTGACGTTTCATCGCGCGACGTACTTTTACACAAAATGGGCACGCTTCGAATTGGTATAACGTGTGCGTTTTTGCTTGCTCATTCACTTTGCTTTGCTCTTCTTGAGAACGTTTCACACCACGTGGGCTGAAAACAAAATTCAATAGCAAGATAACACGACCTAAAAACCAACGAATAAACTTCATAACTCTCTCTACATATTTAAAATTAGCGTTACAATTTGCAGCATTATATACACAAGTTTCGCTAGATGCTCGCAACAAACCGCTAATATCTATTTTGTCCGTTCGATCGTGTGAGACTTAGCCACATTTAACCCTAAACGCTTAGACAGTCGAGTTAAATTTGCGCGGTCTGTTTTCAGAACTCGTCCTGCTTGCGCCCAGTTAAAATTGGCATCTTCTAATACTTCAGTAATGATACTGCGCTGAAAATCATCCGTAGCGCCACGTAAACCTGCAGAAAGGTCGATTGTTGGCGTTGATAGTGGTGTGTTTTTTATTTGAGTCGTTGCAATAGGCTGATCTTGATCGAGTGGGCCACAATCTTCTTTAGTGATTGTCACGAGGTTCTTGTTAGTGCTGCGAGCCAGTGCCTTCAATGCTGAACGGCTGATCACGTGTTCAAGCTCACGAACGTTACCTGGCCAACCGTAACGGTTTAGGAATACCAGAACATCAGAACGGAACTTAACTTGGTTGATACCAAGCTTACGACGCGCTTGTTCTAAGAAAAAACCGGCCAATAGGCTGATGTCGTCACCGCGATCTTTGAGTGCTGGCACTGCGATAGGGTACACACTGAGTCGGTGATACAAGTCGGCTCTGAATCGACCGTCTTCAACTTCTTGCTTTAAATCTCGGTTCGTTGCAGCCAGAACACGAACATCAATGGTTTGAATGTTGTCTTGACCCACAGGTTGGATTTCGTTGTTTTGCAGTGCTCGTAGCAGCTTACTTTGCGCAGCCAAAGGCAATTCGCCAATTTCATCTAAGAACAGTGTGCCGCCATCGGCTAGAGCAAACTTACCTAAGCGGTTTTTGTCTGCGCCAGTAAACGCGCCACGAACGTGACCAAATAGTTCACTCTCTACTAAGTTCTCAGGAATTGCAGCACAGTTTACATAAACTAGTGGTTTACGCTTACGCTGCGATTGGTGGTGCAGGGTACGAGCAACGAGCTCTTTACCAACACCAGTATCACCATGGATCAGGATATTAAATTCAGACGGCGCTACAACCGCGATGTCGTTCTTAAGCGCCATCATGGTATCGCTTTTACCAATCAGTTCCCCGCCGTCACGTTCCCACGCTTCAACATTCAACTCTTCGAGCAATTGCTTTGACTGTTTTGCTTGATGCTCAAGCTGCGAGAAAGTCATTGCCATCTGCATCGTGGAAGCCGCAATAGCAGCGAGAACTTCTAGGTTACGCGCGGGAATATTCGCGAAGACATCAGGTTTTAAGCTGTCTAGGGTTAGCACTCCTAACAATTTGTCACCAAACAGCAGAGGCAAACCCATGCAAGCGTGCATCGGTAAATCACCGTCGTGGTCGATCAGTAAACCATCGAAAGGATCAGGCAATGAGCTATCAGCATCAAAACGAATAGGTGAACGAGATGCGCAGATCTCATCAAAACGTGGATGCTCTGAAATAATGAAACGACGACCAAATGTATCTCTACTGAGCCCTTGCATAGCGATGGGTACTAACGTGTCACCTTGGAGGCTCAAAAGCGCGACACAATCACATGTGATTGTTTTACGAATGGCATCGATTAGGCGATTGAAACGGTCTTGATCGTTCACACCGCTGGCGAGACCAATGGTCATTTCCATGAGAGTGGATGCTGAGATATCTTGCATAAAGGGCTCATACTGTTTGTATTTTCATACATGGTAGAGTCTTTATGACACAAAAAAAAGGTCTTTTTGACTAAATTTCGAATTGAGTTTTTGAAAGGGTGCCAGACACAGCAAGCTCTCGCATGTTGGCATCGTTTGTGCAATGTGTCCATTGCGTGTTGTTTATATGACTGAATAACTGACCTATCATTGATTTGAATCAATTAATGCGAATTTATCAGTCCACGTAATTCTCATAAAAATAGTAGCCAAAGAGCTCATTGAGAAAGAATTGGTATAAAGTCATCTTTAAATAAAATTAGTCAATTTGACATGAAAGGTCAAAAGGCTAAGTGTTCGGAGTAAATCAATGCTAAACAATCTACATATCAACATCATCAAATCGACGATTCCTCTTTTAGAAAGCGCAGGCCCTGCTTTAACTCAACACTTCTATCAACGTATGTTCACGCATAACCCTGAATTGAAAGATATCTTCAACATGACTCACCAGAGAACAGGCCGCCAAGGCGTGGCACTGTTTGAAGCTATCGCGGCTTATGCTAAAAACATTGAAAACCTAGCAGCGTTAACCACAGCGGTTGAACGTATTGCACAGAAACACACAAGCTTTAATATTCAACCAGAGCACTACCAGATTGTTGGTTTACACCTGATTGAAACACTACGTGAATTAGCTGCTGACGCGTTTACTCCAGAAGTGGAAGAAGCATGGACAGCCGCTTACCTATTCTTGGCGCAAGTATTCATCGATCGTGAAGCTGAACTTTACCTACAACGTAAGCAAGCTGTTGGTGGTTGGGAAGCGGCTCGTGCGTTTGTAATCGCAGACAAGATCGAAGAATCCGCACTCGTAACAAGCTTCATCTTACAGCCAAAAGATGGCGGTGAAGTTTTGGATTACACACCAGGTCAATACATCGGTATCGAAGTGAAACCTGAAGGTTCTCAATACAGCGAAATTCGTCAATACTCACTATCCGATAAGCCAAACGGCAAGCAATACCGCATTTCTGTTAAACGTGAAGGACAAGGCCAAGAGACACAAGGCGTGGTATCTAATCACCTACACGACACGGTTGCTGTTGGCGATGAAGTTAGCCTATACGCACCAGCGGGTGACTTTATGTATCAAGAGCGCAGCAAGCCTGTAACGCTTATCTCTGCAGGCGTTGGTGTTACGCCAATGCAATCAATGCTTGAATTCTTAAACAATGAACAGAAAAGTGAATCTGTACTTTACCTTCACGCATGTGAAAACGTAGGTCAGCACTCTTTCACGACTCGTGTTAAAGATATTGTTGCCGACAAAGGTTGGGAAGCGAAAACGTGGTACATGAACAAAGATGAATCTGCATGTGAAAACACACACCAAGGTCAAATGGATTTAGCGTCTATCTCTGACACTAAAGGCTTTGAAGAGAGTGATTTCTATATCTGTGGTCCAGTTGGCTTTATGAAGAACATAGTGGAACAATTAGACGCACTTGAAATTGATCGTTCACGTGTTCACTACGAAGTATTTGGCCCTCACGCTGATTTCTAATAGTACTCGGCAGTTCTATTAACACTCGCCTGAATTATTAATACCTTGCTCATTCAAAGGCCTCACATTGTGAGGCCTTTTTTGGTTTGGTTATCCTGTCTGACATATAGAATATTGGAGAATTCGGTCGAGCAACCTAGGTTCTTCTAGCTTCGGTCTAAGAACGTTTGATCTTTTTAGACATGTAGTCAGAATCAAAAAATTCTGGCCAGTACATCTTCACATAACCGCCTGCTACCCAAATCACTAGGATGGTCGCGATGGTTAACTCAAAAAAGCCGAACTTATGTAGCCAATACCATTGTGGGTATTCCGCGCCGAAAAACGTGGTTAGACGATGCATAGCAATAGCGCTGATCACGGATGGGAAAGTGACGGCAGCAATCGAAGGTTGGAATTTCAGACGCATCAGGCGGATGTAACACAAGTAGATCAGCAGTGTCATAGTGATCGCAATGCCAGCTAAAGCGCCTGTTAGAATCGGGTCCGGGTTATCGAAGTTAACCAAGTAAGCGGCTAAAGACAGGTTCACAGGTGCTGCCATTATGGCTAAGGTTGGTCTTGCTCGGCGTGGTAGGTTTCCTTCGAACACCAAGCGGTACAACACCACTGGCAGCATAAGAAAATAGATACCAATACAAGTGGCCGCAAGTGTTTCTGAAAAGACAGTGTGTCCGAACTGTGTACCTGCTAAGGAACTGCTGATTAACCCTACCGGATACAGAAACCAACTCGGCACGATATTCGACATTTTGAAGTTGATGATCTGGAAACTAAAGAACAATACCATCATGGTAAAATGCAACAATAACGCGCAAAACCAGACTGGGTATGCAATGACTGGAGAGATCTCGGCCAAATAGTCGCATAGAATCAATAACGCCATGCTCATTGGTGCCATCAAGCTTCCACTTAACGGGTGGCGTATATCACTTAAGAAGGTATTAAAGCTCGTTAGATAACGGAGTAAAACGGGCAGCAATAATAGTGCACCGAATGAAGCGAGGTAGGGACGAATGATTTCACCGATGCCCGGGATATATAAAGCCCAAGCTTGTCCTAATCCAATAACGCCAAGTGCTAAAGACGCCTGAGATGGCGGCACATTTTTTACTTGGGTTAATCTTCTCCAGTTCAACGACTTTCTCCAACTAATTATTTATAGAATGCGGGTTATTTATAGAATGTGAGCTGTCTATATAATGATTGAGTTAATTATAGAATTTTTGCTCTAGAGTGAGCGCTCAGCTGTGCCCTCAATAGATGTTAAGGACACTCAAATAATTTTGAGTGGATGATAGCAAGTTTAACGTTTGCTTTTTTGATTTTGATACGGAATCGGGACATAAAGCACGAGGAAAGTGTGCTTTATTTATTTGAGTAATTTATGAATACCGAGCTTTGTTTGCTTAATGTATTAGTGATAGCTGACTGTATTAGTGGAACTTAACGAGTGACGCTTAAGTCCCACATTTGATTTATGGTTCTCAATATAGTTAACGTACTTCTTCTTGTTGAGGGAGATCTTGCTGTCTTAGTTTCTCGTTTTTGAGTGTACGATTGAGTAACTGACTGTAAATGGGCTGACCCCCTAACATCTGAGCAATGATTACTGCGCCCAAGCAGGTGATGATCAACGGTAGGATGAGGTAGTAGTTATTGGTCATTTCAATAACCAATAATATGCCTGTAATGGGTGCTCGAACAGTGGCGGCAAATAAGGCGCCCATGCCAGCAATCGCAAACATACCCGGATCTATATTCAGTTCAGGGAAGAATGCAGCTGCGATAAGCCCAAATGCATAACCAAAGAGCGTTCCCAGTGCGAGCATCGGTGCAAAGATACCGCCAGGTGCGCCAGAACCAAAACAAAGTAGCGTAGTGAGCACACGCCCTAAGAAGATTAGTAACAACACGTTCGCGCTGTAGTTGCCATTAGTGATATTCGGGATGATACCAATACCACCGCCAGTCAACTCCGGTATATAAAGAAGCAATAAGCCAAAGCAACCACCCAGCAGAGTTCCTGTCATTAAGTATCGTTTGCGGTCATTCTTGTGTATTGCTACAAACAGATCTTGTGAAAGTGTAATCAGCTTATTGAAAATCACACCAAACAGGCCGAACAACACGCCTAGCAATAAGAACAACCATAGTGCATTCAGTTCAGGCGGTTGGTATTGAGGCATTGTGATAACGGCAGATTGACCATTGATTGAACGAAACACAATGTTGGCTGAAACCGCAGAGATGATAACCGCTTTGATTGAAATGAGTGAGTAACGAAACTGTGGTCTCATCTCCTCGACCACAAACATGATCCCAGCCAGAGGTGCGTTGAATGCGGCTGCTAAGCCACCTGCGGCACCGGAAGCCAATAGTGAGTGACGAGTGTCATCATCTTTAACTCGAAATATATCTGTGACCATACGGCCGATGCTGCCGCCCATTTGAACGGTTGGACCTTCACGACCTAGCACCATACCTGAGCCTAGTGCGCCCATACCGCCAAAGAACTTTACTGGTAACACTCTCCACCATCGAACAGGGCGCATACCGTCCATCGCGCCTTCAATTTCTGGAATACCTGAGCCTGCGGCTTCTGGAGCAAAGCGGTGCACAAGGAAATACCCAATAAAAGCAAATGCAGCGCTGATTATAAAAGCCGCTAACCAAAGAGGAACAAAATTGGTAATTTCATCTTTCAACCAGTCGGTACGAGTTTCTGAAATGAAATGAACAGCGACTTCGAAATAAGTGCCAACAACACCCGCAAGCACACCGACGATACAAGAAAGGAAGAGAACGGAAGCTGGAGTCTTATCCCTTGAGAGAAATTGATTAATAGCATCCCTTGGCATTTTAGCTAAAAGGGACTGCTTAATTTTCTCTCTTCTGGTCATTGAGGTAAGGTTCCTGAGTTAGTTACGTGGAGCACGTATCAATTATACGCGACCTCTACATATCCTATAGCAATAAAGATGAAAAGTTGAATTCCATTTATGAAATGTGCGTGTTCCATAAATGGAACGAACGGTTAATAGTGGAATCACCGTCACAATTTTGATCGATTCTCTCGCGGTAGCTTGAATATCCCCAAAAATGAACCATAGTTAAATCGTAAAGCAACATAACAGACCGCAAGGAGAAGTGAGGTTTTACACACAATTTGGATGGATTCAGAACAAAGTTTTAGTTCCTCGTTAAATGTTCAGGTCGATATTTAAGGCTTCCTGATTCGCGAACTCACGATTGAGTAACGAGGGTGAGGCGTACTGACAAAGTACGCCTTTAGTTCGTTTGGAGCATCCAATTTCCGCATGGTACCTCTCTTGCTTATTTCTACTCTTATCTCTTCTGAACATATTTTCGCCATACCTCTATTAAGCAATCTCAGTATAAACAATCGATTGGGGTCAACTTTTCGGTGATTGAGTATATACTCCCTTAAAAAGGAGAACTGATATGACCAAAAAAGTTCCTACAAACATCATTACGGGTTTCTTGGGTGTTGGCAAAACGACAGCTATTTTGAACCTGCTTAAAAATAAACCTGAGAATGAAAACTGGGCTGTTCTGGTTAATGAGTTCGGGGAAATAGGCATTGACGGCGCATTGATGACGGATCAAGGCGCTTTGATTAAAGAAGTGCCGGGTGGCTGCATGTGTTGTACTGCGGGCGTTCCTATGTCGGTGGGCATTAATGCTTTACTGCGTCAAAAGCCAGACCGTTTATTGATTGAGCCGACAGGGCTTGGTCATCCTAAACAGGTTATTGCGACACTAACTTCAGAACAATACACACCTTATGTTGATTTAAAAGCGACGCTTGGCTTGGTTGACCCACGAAATCTATCCAATGAAAAGTATACGTCGAATCAGAATTTCAACGATCAACTCGATAGTGCAGATGTGATTCTTGGTACTAAGGTAGACCTTGTTCATCCTGAAGACATCGATGTGTTTAATGACTGGGTGATGGCTCAAACGCCAGCCAAAGTATTCCACAAGCTAATCCATGACGGTGAAGTTCCACTGGAAGTGTTGGACATTGAAAGAGTACATGGCAGTGCTTCATCTCATATTGAAGCACACCATCACGATCACGCTGAACAAGAGCCTCAATTCCAACTGCCTCCCGGTGAAGCTTTTATCCGTAAAGAGAATAAAGGGCAGGGTTATTTCAGCTGTGGTTGGTTGTTTGGCGCAGAGCATAAGTTTGATTTTGATGCGCTGTTTTCAATGCTGTCGGATCTTACGGCTGAGCGTGTAAAAGCGGTGGTGAATACTGACCAAGGTTGTTACGCATTTAATGTGGCGAACCAAGTTGTATCTGTTAACGAAATTACGCTCGATGGTTTTGAATCTCGACTTGAAGTGATTGATTCACAACTCATGCCTTGGGGAGATCTAGAGCAAATTCTACTCAGGTTGTGTGGCATCAAATAGCGCTATTTTTACTGTTTGAACCAATGATCTCGGTGTTTACTTCGTTGAAGGTGGAGTAAACACCGGATTAAATGAGAAAGTTTGCGTTATATCACGATAAATGTGAGATAAATCACTCTAATTACTTTATAGTGCTCGGCTGAAATAAGAATGTAGGCTGTCTGCTTAAGGAACCCGTAACAATGTCATTTTCCTCTCAAGGTTTTGCTCCTGAATTAGTCAAAGCGTTGACTGAGTGTGGTTATGAAAAACTCACTCCAATTCAACAAAAAGCGATTCCAATGGCTCGTAAAGGCCATGATATTTTTGCTACTGCTCAAACCGGTACGGGTAAAACAGCGGCATTTTCATTGCCTGTTATTCAACACCTTTTGAACAGCGGTAAAAAGGCGTCTAGAGGAACGGCTCGTGGCCTTATTCTTGCTCCAACTCGTGAGCTTGCTGCGCAGATCGCTCAAAATATTAAAGACTACGTTAAATACACTGAACTAAGCGTTTCTGCAGTTTACGGTGGTAACAAGATGTCTTCACAGGTTCGTCAATTAGAATTGGGTGTTGATATTCTGGTTGCGACTCCGGGCCGATTGGAAGAGCACTTAGAAGCGGGTAACGTGTCTATTGCTAACCTAGAATTCCTAGTATTCGATGAAGCTGACCGTATCCTTGATATGGGCTTCATCAATGCCGTTCGTAAGATCATGCTAGATGTAGAAACATCGCCGCAAATCATGATGTTCTCGGCAACGACTTCTACTCAGTTAAACCAACTGTCTGTTGATATTCTACGTAAACCAAAACGTATTAGTGTTGAGCGTGAAAACTCAACGGCTGCTACTGTTGGCCACGTGGTTTACCCTGTGGATCAAGAACGTAAAACAGAGCTGCTTTCTGAACTGATTGGCCGTAAAAACTGGCGCCAAGTACTTGTGTTTGTGAACTACAAAGAAACAGCGAATGACGTCGTTAAAGAGCTTAAGCTAGACGGCATTAAAGCGGTACTTTGTCACGGTGATAAAGCGCAAAGCGCTCGTCGTCGTGCGTTGGATGACTTCAAAGAAGGCCGAGCGCGCGTAATGGTTGCAACCGACGTTGCGGCTCGTGGTCTTGATATCGAAGACTTACCACACGTAATTAACTACGACATGCCTTTCCTAGCGGAAGATTACGTTCACCGTATTGGCCGTACCGGTCGTGCTGGTAAACAAGGTCATGCGATTTCTTTCGTTAACCGCGAAGAAGAGTTGACTGTTGTTCAAGTTGAAACACTGATTCAACAACGTATTCGTCGTGTTGAACAGCCGGGTTATGAGCCGAAGAAGCGTGACGCTTATATTGAGAAGTTGAACACGAAATCGGCTTATAAAAATCGTCAAGGTCGTAAAAACAACGCGAACGAAGAGCAACAAGATCAAGCAAGCGCCGAACGTCGTTTGACTATGATGAAGCGAATTAAAAGCCGTCGTAAGTAATTACGGTTGGTGATTAAAAAGAGCCACTGTTATGTGGCTCTTTTTAGTTATACGTAAGAAACTTTTAGTCAAGCATAAGAAACAGAACCATCAAATAGAAATAAGTCGATAAGGTAACAATATGGATAGCGCACTACTTTGGGCTTTTATTCCCACGTTTTTCTTTGTCTCAATCACGCCCGGTATGTGTATGACCTTGGCTTTGACGCTAGGAATGAGTGTTGGATACAAGCGTACATTATGGATGATGATCGGTGAACTGGCTGGTGTTGCTGTGGTTTCTATTGCAGCGGTACTGGGCATCGCTTCTATCATGTTGAACTACCCTTGGCTATTTACGGGCTTCAAATTTGTTGGTGCAGCTTACTTGTTCTATCTAGGCGTTCAGATGTGGCGCTCAAGAGGCAAGCTGGCGATCAGTACTGATAATCAAACAACCAAAGTTAGTAATGATTGGGATTTGGTGGTTCAAGGCTTCGTGACGGCAATCGCTAACCCGAAAGGTTGGGCGTTCATGATTTCATTACTGCCTCCTTTCATTAACAGTAATAAAGACCTAGCACCGCAGTTGTTGATTCTTGTTTCTATTATTCTCGTTTCTGAGTTTGTTTGTATGACTTTGTACGCCACTGGCGGTAAGAGCCTAAAACATATGCTGGGCAAAGCCGATAACGTTAAGTTGATGAACCGTATTGCAGGTACGTTAATGATGGGTGTTGGTGTGTGGTTGTTCGTGAGTTAATTCTGGTTAACCGATAACGAGCAAAGATCCCCGATTTAGTCGTTCCTCTTTATCGAGGATGACGAGGCTTAATAAACCGACGAATGAATAGAGTATAAAAAGAGCGATAGGGTATTTGGCCTTATCGCTCTTTTTGTTTTTACTTAGCTAGCGAACAGAAACTAGATAATTGCAAGGTTGCAGATCTTAGCTAGATTTGCGTATTAAACCGCGATTTCACCACCGTCTTCACGACGAATGACAACCGTAGATGCTCTTGGACGAACATTGCCTTGAGTCTGTGCGGTTGCATCTTCTGACGATGGCCAGTTTGCAGGGTGTTGAATGTTCACAAACAGTGATTTGTAATCAGGGCTAATGGTAAAGCCTGTTACTTCACAACCGTTTGGACCAACAAAGAAGCGTTTTAGCTGAGCTTGGTTGTTTGCATCAACCCCCACGCTGTTTCCTTTATCATCCGTTAACTGAGACGGAACCACCGCTAGCATTTGGTCATTTGTGTAGCCAGTGACTTCATCTGCGCCGTTATCAGTCTGAATCCACAAGATGCCACGAGCATCAAACGCTAGGCCGTCAGGGCTGGCGAACTGGTTCATGTCTGTTAGACCTGAACGGTTAATCGATTTGTCTTCTACTGCTGGAGAGCCAAATACGAAGATATCCCAATCGAACTCGCCTGCCGTTTTGCCTTCATCCCAACGAATAACATGACCAAACTTGTTATTAACACGAGGGTTCGCGGAGTTCGCTTCTTTACGCTTGTTGTTATTAGTTAGCGTTAGGTAAGCCGTACCTGTCATTGGGTCAACAGAGCACCATTCAGGGCGATCCATTGGCGTTGCGCCTACAAGGTCGGCTGCGCCTGCGGTATTAATGATAAGTGCTGCTTGAGAATCAAATGAATCACCTAGCTTGCCGCCATTTGTGGTCTTACTGCTCAGAGTCAGTGGTAACCAAGTACCTGAACTATCATCATTGAACTTAGCCACATACAACGTGCCTTTGTCCATGTACTTGTCACCCGCACTTAAGCGGTTGCTTGGTTCTGCGTCACGTGGATCCCATTTTTCTTCAGAAACGAATTTGTACAGGTATTCAAAACGAGAGTCGTGGCCAGAGTAGAACACGATTGGTTCGCCCTCGGTTAACTTACCAAACGTACAGCCTTCATGACGGAAGCAACCTAGCGCAGAACGTTTCTTAGCGCGAGAGTTTGCTGTGTACGGGTCGATTTCAACAATGTATCCGTGCCCGTGTGCTTCGTTACGGTAATCATCTATCGGAGAATCAGCGTTGGGGGTTACATCAAAGCGTGCGAATTCGTCGAGGCGTTCTTGTTTATTACCAGAAAGCGTGTCCCAGCCGTAACGTGTTTTGTCGGTTGCAATACCAATACGTTCTTGTGCTGGCGTTGTCTCGCCTTTGTTCACAAAGTAACCCGGCCAGTTCTCTTCGCAAGTTAGGTAAGTCCCCCATGGCGTGTAGCCATTACCACAGTTGTTCAGTGTGCCTCTTGCTTGGCTGCCGTCTTGTGAAAATTTGGTCTTGGTAAATTCACTGTGAGCAACAGGGCCAGACAGGTCCATTACTGTCGCGCCTGTGTAGCGGCGGTTAAGTGGATCATTATCAACCATTATCCATTGGTTGCCTTCAAGCTTGATACGAACCACACTCACGCCGTGCGCGTTGATCTCTTTACGTACTTCGTCAAGGCTAGGGCGATCGCCTTCGTTGTTTGTTGGGCCGTTGGTGTGTAGTGCTTTTTGGTCGATGTATTCGTGGTTGATCACCAACAAGCCATCATTGCTGTTGCCATTAAGCGGGAAGAAATGCATGCCATCGTGGTGCATACCTAATGCGTTGGCTTGATCTTGTGCGTTGTTGGTGCCGTCTTTTAACCAAGCATTGCCTTGCTTGTTAAGCGGAGTCCCCCAAGGAACTAATACCTGTGCTATGTAGCCTTTTGGAACAACGGCACTGTCTGTCAATGAGCCTTTAACCGATTCGAATGCAAGTGTTGCCGTGCTTTTCTGTGCGCCCTTTGCCTGCATTGTCGCAGCGTTAGCCGTGCTGTGACCCGCTAAACCAAACGCCCCAAAGGCAGTCATTGCACTGATGCCTAAACCGCCTTTCAGAATGTTTCTTCTTGAAAGGTTTGCATCTAGAACCTCTTCGAATGACTTGTTGTTACTCTTGTTAAAACGAGTGCTATCAAATGTTTCCTTGCTCATTTTGGACTGCTTCCTGTTGGCTGACTTTATTATTCGTTATTTATGACTTACCCACGTATTAATGAATTGGTTAATAACTTGGGCTAATGTGTGACCAATCGTGAAGCAGTTAAGTGACAGATTTTTATAGTTTTGATTAAGGTTTTGTTTCTGTAGCACAATTTTTGCTGTTAAGCCCCTCGCGTAATACAAAACTCTTGGGAATTGACGAGGAACTGTGTATAAATGCTTTATCAAACGAAAAGAGAGACAGTTATGAAATTAGATAAAATCGAAAACAAAAATCGCCGCCTACGCAAGAAGTTATACCTAGGTGAATTCGCTATTCTAGGTTTTGAAGTAAGCTGTACAACTTCGATTGCTAATTTTGACCAATACGATGTGTTTATCGATGAATTTATCGATTTTATCGACAGCATCGGCCTGTGCTTTGGTGGCGGTGGTTTAGAGCTGTTCGAAGGTTTCTTATGTTCTATTGAGCGTTACCGTTCGGTAACAGAAGCAGAGCAACTGCAAGTTGCACAATGGCTTGAAGCTCGCGCAGAAGTAAGCAAAGTTGAAGTAAGCGAATTTGTTGACGCAAACTACGCATTCTAAATTGGTGGTGTATGGTTCGCTCAGTTGAAAGTGAGTAGAGCTTTCCTGAGAGAACTTTGATACACCAAATGAAAGGCCTGGTCGATATGTCGATCGGGCCTTTTTGCGTTTGCTCTACGCTATTCTCCATCCATTATTTCTTTTGTACCTCTCACTTCTAAAACGCGAGTTCTGTAGGCAAACCAGCTTCTTGGGCCTGTCTTTCTGGATAGCAAGAAGTTTAGAGAGTAAGAAGTTTAAATAAACTTGTGAGAGTTTTATGAGAATTCAATGAAGTTGCTGATAGATTTGATCGCCATTCTTAGAGTCAACAACACCACAGTTCGTTCTGGCAATTGTAACGGTATATCGCTGTTATTCGTTTTGTTGGCAACGATAGGACTCAATAAAGGATGGAATCAAAATGAACAAACGTACTCAAATCAGCTTAGTGATCAGCTCGGCTATGTTGACCCTCGGAGCTGCTCAAGTTCAGGCTGCAGCGCTTGAGGTGACCGTTACCAACGCAACGAAAGGGATCTACTTCACACCAATCTTAGCTGCAGCGCATGACGCTAATCTGTTTATGTTTAGAACCGGTGAAACTGCTTCAGCAGAATTGGAATCGATGGCAGAAGGTGGTGACATTTCTGGTCTTTCAAGTCTCATAGCTAACGCGGGTGGCGTGGTTGTTGAGGATCCTGCGATCGGAATTCTCAACCCAGGAGTTGCGACCACATTTGATATTGATACTGGTGATTTAGCTTACTTGTCACTAGGTGCAATGTTGCTACCTACCAATGATGGTTTTGTAGGCTTAGACAGTTGGAAAATTCCGACTCAAGCTGGTACTTATAAAGCGACACTTAATGGTTATGACGCAGGCACTGAAGCTAATGATGAATTAGCTGGAAGCATGCCTAATCCACCTTTTATTACCTTTGGTGCAGGTGGTACGGGAGTTGAAACTGCAGTGTCAAACGCCAAGGTTCATATTCATCCTGGCAATATTGGTGATAGTGACGCGGCTGGCGGCATCAGTGACCTCGATAGCAGTAGTCATCGTTGGTTAAACCCTGTTGCAACTATCACCATCGTTGTGAAGTAAGGGGGATGTATGAAAGCTAGAATTCTATTTATCGCTGCTTCTGTTGCTGTCTTAGCGGGTTGTCCGGACGATGACGACGATTACTATCGCTATGATGTGAGTGTTACTAACCTCACACCAAACCAACCCATGTCGCCACTCGCGGTATTGACTCACAATAATAGTTTCAATCTGTTTGAAGTCGGACAAAGTGCCTCTGTCGATCTTGAATACTTAGCGGAAGGTGGCAGCAATGCTCAATTGTTGTCACTAAGCGACAGTGACGCCAACGTTTATCAAGGCATCTCAGGCAATGGCCTGATTCTGTCAGGAGAAAAGGATACGATTTCTATCCGCGTTGACCCTAACCAAGAAGGTTATCTCTCAGTTGCTTCTATGTTGGTGAACACCAATGATGCGTTCGTGGGGGAATCTGGTTTATCGCTCAAATCATTGGCGGTGGGAGACACTTTCGTCATGAACATGAATGTGTGGGATTCTGGAACTGAGCTCAATGATGAGCTTGCAGCAACTATTCCAGGCCCGGCAGGTGGTGGTGAGGGTTTCAATGCTACTCGAGACGACACTGATGTGGTGAGTTTCCACTCTGGTGTCATCAGCCAAGATGATGGCCTTACGACGTCTGCTTTAAGTGCAAACCATCGTTTCCTTAACCCAGGAGCAAGAATCACCATTACTCGAACGGAGTAACAGGGTTAGAGTGCAATGAAAGAATTCCTGCTCTGTTCCGGTCAATTGAAAGGTGGGCAGACTCAGAATAGAGCAGGGATCATGAATAGTGCTGCGGTAAATTTGATGGCGAACATATTGTTGGTCGAAGATGATGACGATTTGGCTGAATTGGTGCAAATGCACCTTAAGTTCCAAGGACATGATGTAATAAGAACCAATGCAATTGGAAAGGCTCAGGATCTCTATAAAGATGGTCAGTTTGATTTGATCGTACTTGATCGTGGCTTACCTGACGGTGATGGGCTCGATTTTTGTCGACTGTTGCGTCAGCAGGAAGATTGGACACCGGTACTAATGCTAACAGCAAGGGATGCTGAGCTAGATAAGGTGTCAGGTTTAGAAGCCGGCGTTGATGACTACATAACGAAACCTTTCAGCGTTCTTGAATTTCAAGCAAGAGTGAGGAACGTACTTCGCCGTTTGAGCCATGTTGAATCAGTGACCCAAGAGGTTGTGACAACAGAATCAATTATGAATTTTGGTGGGCTCATTATCCAACCTGAACGCCATCAGGTTTCACTCAATAACCAGGATGTACCGCTTACTGCAACCGAATTTACCTTACTTCACTTTCTAGCGACCCGCCCGGGACGAGTATATAGCAAAGACGATCTGCTAGACCACGTATGGAATACTCATCATTCTGGCTATCATCATACTGTGTGTAGCACAGTCAACCGTCTAAGAACCAAGCTTGCCATGCCCGATAGCGATGACGATTTTATTAAAACCGTTTGGGGTGTTGGCTATAAGTTTGAGTCAAAAGCTTAGGTCTATGTGTCGCGTCTTAAGTTGACTAAAAAGCCAGTAAGACCTACGAGCCATCGAGGAGAGAACATGAGCTTCAAATCGCGTTTAGTACTGTTCACAAGTTTGTGGTTTCTATTAGTGAGTGTGGTCATCGCCTACACCTATCATTGGCAAAAAGAGACCATAGAACAAAGAACCAAACAAAGCTTACACAAAGAGCTTGCGGTTCATATGCGCGATGATAATCCTCTCATGATTGGTACTGACTACAACCCCAAAGCGCTCAAATCTATATTCCATACCTTGATGTTGATAGGACCAGATTTCGACATCTATTTTCTTGATAGTCAGGGTAATATCACCACACATGCAGCGCCGGAAGGCACTCAACTAGCAAGCCAAATCGATTTAGCGCCTATTCAACAGTTTTTAAATGAAGAGGCTTATCCTATCTTGGGAGAGGACCCGATTAACCCCGGGTTACCTAAAGTTTTTTCTGTTGCGGCGATTGAAGAGGTTGGTTCTACTGTCGGTTATTTGTATGTGGTTATTGGAAGTAATCGCCATACTGTGATTACTAATTCCCAGGTTGATACACCATATATCGCGCTAGCAGGGCTTGTGCTGGTTTCTATCTTGGGCTTTGCAATTGGTGCGTATCTGTTAGTGAAACGCAGCTTGTTGAACCCAATAGAGGCGGTAACCAATAAATTGCAGCAACAAGCTGAACAAGACTTTAGGTTAGAACCTAATTTCACACACCAAGTACCAGAACTGGTGCCTATTGCCCGTTCTTATCAATTGATGGCGAAACACATTCAACAACAATTCTTGCAGCTTGAATACCAATCCTCGCATCGCAGGCAAAGCTTGTTACAGCTCAGTCACGATTTGAAAACACCGCTTTCCAGTGTGCTTGGTTATTTAGAAACGTGGAAGATTCAGAATCCAGACTCGGATCCGCTGATCGATGTTGCTTACCGTAATGGTAACAAGTTGTCTGAACAACTCCATTCTCTGCTAGATAGCGCCAAGAATGATAACCCTGTGCCTACTTATCAGTATGCTTCGATTGATATCAATGTGTTGATGAACGAATGCTTAGAAACGATACAAAGCCAGTATCGCCACAAGAATGTAGAGTTGAAAGTCAATATACCTAATGGCGTTAGGGCTGTGGGTGATGGTGATTTACTTGAGAGGCTAATCTTGAACCTGCTAGATAATGCATTGAGGCATAGCCCGAGCGGAACAATGGTGTCGTTAAATGTAGGTTTAGAATCGGATTCAAAACGGGTGAAGGTCGTTATCCATAATGAGGTTGAACTAGAAGCACCTAATGGTTCGTTAGGTATTGGCACCAAAATCGCTCAGTCGATACTGATGCTACATCATAGTGTTTTAGAAACAACAAAAGCAGAAAACTCATTTCAACAAAGCTTCTACTTGCCTTCGGTATAGCCTTGTCTGATTTCGGTTTAGTTGCTTTCGGTTTAGTTCTAGTTACCTTCGATATCGTTTACTCGCTGTCGCTCTAGGGTATAGGGTATAGGCGAGTTGTTCCTTGAGTAACGAACAACTCGTTGAGAAGCTTTTAAATTGAGAAGATTTTAAGTTGAGGGGGGCTTCATGCGCCTTTCTTGTCTTCGCTGCCTTCATTTATTTCAGCATAGAAGTGTAGTAACTCTGTGAGCTCTTTTACCCAACCAAATGCTTCTGTCGGAGCTTTCGACAAAATCTTCTCGACTTTGTCACAGTGAGTTTCAAGGCTTATTGCTTGCTCAAGATTGAACGACATTGCATAGAAGTGCCAAAGCAATAGTCGAGTCATGCGCTCGATATTTTGTTGCGAGTTGTCAGACTCACTAAATGCAAGGTTTACTTCACTCAGCGCGATGGCTGTCATTCGCAACATCGCATCAAACTTTGCTGATTGCATACGCTCTTCATTAGTCACTTCTTCTTGCTCGAACGTAAACAGTTCCGTCATTGCATCTTCAGGGACAAGGCGATGAATCATTCTTAAACTAAATTCTTCTAGTTCTTCGCGAGGCATGTTGTTTAAGCAAGTTAAAGTGTAATCGCGTTGCATGGTGTTCTCTTGGATCTGCAAAAAGGTCGGACAGTTTAATGGAGAAGTGAGCTTAGAAAAAGAAGATTTTAGATAAGCCTACGTTTGTAAGCTTATCTGTGTACTAGGAGCCCTAAAAGTAATGCTTAGAGGAATTGTATGTAAGTTTGAACGCAATATCATGTTTTGCTATGGCTTGGCGGTTGATACTGCATAGATTGGTCGTTTCTCATGAAAATGTTGCTCGCGACCAAGCTACCGATGCAAATTGACCCAAGCGCTAACCAAGTCATCGTGTCCGGAACCTCGTTGAACAGTGGGATCGCCAACAATGTTGCAACAGCAGGTGTTGCACTGCCAAAAGCGGCAGAGCGCTCTGCTCCTAGTGTATTTACAGCATAGAGGTAAGTGAATGCCGCTATTAAGCCTGCGCCGACGCCTTGCACCGCTGAATGCACGGCAAGCTCTGTGACCGGCCATTGAGCAATTGGCGTATCCATTAAATGGCTAGGGAGAGTTCCTGTCAGGATAAGGATCAGCAATAGCAAAGTGGAACAGAATGAAATAAACCCTGCACTCACGAGCGCATTAAGGTTGGCGACACGCGCTGAGATAGTAAAAGTCGCCCACATCAAGCTGCCACACAAAAACAACAAGTGACCTTTGGTGTATTCAAAGTTGAAGCTGCTTAAGCTATTTCCTAGAAACAACAATATCCCGAGTAAAACAAGACCTAAACCAACGACACGATGACGACTGAGTGGTTGCTTAAAAAAGAACACTGCAATTCCTGTTACGAACAAAGGGAGAGTACCAGGCACTAAAGCACTGCCATGTGAGACCGGAACAAACTGCATGGCTGTCCCTGCAACGAGTAAATAAGGCAACCCGCACCCCACAAACATACCGGCCAAGTATCGATTCGGGACAGCAGCGATCGTGCTGCGTGCTTTCCACATCAAAGGCAATAGCACCAATGTCGGTATGAGGAATCGGGTCAGTGCGATGTCTGCAGGTGTTAAGTCTGAGTTTGCGCCGCCTTTAAGAGAAAGAAAAAAGCTCGCCCAGATGAGCAGAGTGACAATAATAGATAGATAACCAAGCTTCATAGTAAACAAGGAAAGTGGATGATGACTCATTATGGGGTACTTGGTGTGCCACAGGTTGGCAAATTTTGTTCTAAATTGAATTGCGGTTGATGATTTCTGCTAATGTTTGTCTAATTGTTAGCGAATTGAACCAATGAACGGTATTTACTATGGACAGGATTGATAGACATCTTCTTGAGTTGCTTCAGAAAGACGGCAGGCTAACCACGGCTGAGTTGGCTGATGAGGTTGGTTTATCGGCTTCGCCGTGCGCGAGGCGTATCAAAAGATTGGAAGAAAAAGGGATTATTGATGGCTACCGTGTGAGCTTGTCCCGAGAACAGGTCGGCATCGCAATGAGTGTGTTTGTTGAAGTGAGCCTAAACAACCACCAAGAAGTATCGATCGACAAGTTTGAAGGGGCGATTGTCGAGATGGAAGAAGTCATCAGCTGTCACGTTGTGTCTGGTGCTTATGACTATCTTTTAGAAGTTGTCAGTCCAAATCTTATGGCTTATGAAGCATTTACAAGAAAGCTACAGCGGCTCTCTAACGTAAAAGATATACATACTCATCTTGCGATTAGGCAAGTGAAAGGCAATGCGCCGCTTCCCGTTTATACTGACTAACTGTTATACCGACTAACTGTTTATACTGACTAAGCAGTGGGTAGGGGATGCGCCTTTGGATGAAATGAGCTGAAAACGAAATGACCTTCGTTGTTAAGCTAAGGTGTCGCTGCTCTTAAAGGCTATTGTCAAATAGAAAATGTACAGCAATAAAAAACGGAGCGCCTCGTGAAAGGCACTCCGTATGTGATAGGTGCAAAACTTAGTGATATTTAAAGTTAGAGATTGAACAATCTCCAGTCAGAGCGTTAATTCTGAATGAAAATGCATGTGAATGATAATCCACACCGTCATTCCAAATCGTCTCTCCAAATATCTTACATAGCTCTAGCTCACTTACTGAACCGAACTCTTCCATGTGTTTAGCTACAGATAAAAGTTTGCCTCTTATCTCTGCAGTCCATTCCGTGTTACTCAAGCAGTTGAAAGCCATAGTTTTTTGCATATTACCTAGCCAAAATGTTTCTTGTTATTAAGTTATATGAAGAATCATGATAACAATTTTCTGGCGTTTGTAAATCTATTTTGTGATGAATATCTCACATACTCGCTTGCATTGGTCGGAAATTGAACTTTGTTGTTGATAGTTCACACATTGGTTTTACAACTTATTGATAAAGCTTTGACTAACAAGTTATCTGATTATTTTGGCTTGTGGGAAGCATATTTATCGGAAAAATCCTGTCGATAAAACGATAAAACGATAAAACGATAAAACGATAAAGCGTTAAAGCGTTAAAGCGTTAAAACGTAACAATGTATTCAGTGTGGTACGTCGTTTGTTGGTTGGCCTATGTTGCGTGCTTCATCAATCATCGTGGCTTCTTTGCGATATTTTGAAGACAGCTGACGAAACTTTTCACTGAGTGTATGGAGATCTTGCGAGAGTGATTGTGAACTTTGTACATGCACCTGCGCAATTTCTGTCTGTCGCGATAGCTTCGCATTGGCGCAATGTCTAGCGACGGATTGCCAAGAATGCGTTAGAGACTCAGCCCCATCTAGCTCGGTAGACACAACGTATGCCTGTTTCAACAGAACCTCAGAGACATCATAAGCGGTATTCATATGACTATTGAGCTGTACATTAAACCTTTGTTCGTACTTTGCCCAAAGCTCAATGATCTGCGTTTTGGTGAAATGTTTGGATAGCAGCGTTTGTGACTCATAGGTTGAGAGAACTTGGTTGAATTCTTTAGTGTATTGGTTGTACCGTTCTTCAAATGTGAGCTGGCGATCCAACAATATTTGCCAGTTTTCACTGTCACAATGGTTTGCTAGCGCAACATTAGCACTCAAAGGTACACTCACAATGATAACCTTCACCCAAAAACTCATGACTTTCCTCTAGTTACAGTATTCTCTATAGAGAGTATAGATGAGCAGCAGCATGAGTTGATGTACACTTGAACGATACCTAGAACGGAAGAGTTGGTGGATTTAATGAAAAAGGCGCTGATCGCTTTACTTGTATTGTTAATCTTGGGCGGAGGAGGAGCGGCGTACTACTTCTTAGTCATGAACAAAGAACCAATTCCACCAGAGAAAATGGAAGAGCCGGTTGTAGAAGTTGCTAAGCAATCAGAATCGGACCTCGTACCTACGATGGATCTTCAGCCTGAACCAGAACAGACGGAATTTTACGTTTTGGATAGAAAGCTTGAGGTGGTAGAGCAACCTGAAATTGATGGCTTGATAATAGATTACCTCTACAAGGGTGAAAAGATTGAAGTGCTGGAGAAACAAGGCGACTGGGTTCGTATCTCTGATTATATTGTTCTCAAAGAAGGTGGTCCGCAAACGGCAGAATGGGTCTCGATGTCGGGTCTGTCTAATGATGAAGTTATTATCTCGGAGCAAGAAAGCAAAGAGATATTAGATTCTTATTTGGTTAAATCTGATGACCTCAAGGTTCATCAAGAGAAGTTCCGTAATACGGTGGCTAAGTTGATCTCTGAAGGGGAATGTGACCCAAGCGACTTTGAAGAATTAGGCGGTTGGGTTAAATCTGTTAAGTACAGCAATCGAGATGTCTATTTTATTTACTGTGGTGGCTTATCTCTTGAAAACAAAATTTATCTTGATGTAAATACAAATGAAATATTCACTAAGTAAAAATTACCCCATTTTCATTGTTGGGTGTATTAACAATCATTAGAGTTACCGTCCATAAGTGAAAATTTTGAAAGCCTACTTAGACAGTCAGTGTCGGCTAGGTTAGGGGTTGTTTTAGAACTCTAATCGCGTAGAGATAAAGTGTCAGATAATAAAAAAGCCACTGAATTCAGTGGCTTTTTTGCGTCAACCCATATCAGAACGGATCAAAAATAACTGGTAAAAGTTGATGCGATATCGATTTCTAATCGATTTCTTTGTCTTTAGTCATAGATAAAAGCCAAAGAGATACGGCTGCAACACCTGCAAAGCCACCAAGAATGATAACTGGCATAGCACTGTAACCTAGGATGTGCCAAATTACGCTTTCTAAAGTACTCATTCAATCGCTCCTTATTGCCAGCCTTCAACGCCGTGCATATCTGGTAGTTTATGTGCGATACCTTTGTGGCAATCTACACACGTTTTTTCACCAGAAGCTAGCGCAGTCGAGTGTTGTTTCGCACTACGAGGGCTCTGCTCTGAGAAGTCCATGTAATCGAACTGGTGACAGTTACGACACTCAAGTGAGTCATTACCTTTCATACGTTTCCATTCACGTTCTGCAAGGTGAGCACGACGTGCTTTAAACTTCTCTTCAGTGTTAATGGTTTTCGCAATAAAGTGCGCGTACAACTCTTTAGATGCCTGAACCTTACGAACAATTTTATCTGTCCACTCGTGAGGCACGTGACAATCTGAACAGATAGCACGAACGCCTGAGCGGTTAGAGTAGTGAATTGTTTCTTGGATTTCAGCAACAATAGGAGCATGACAACCAGAACAGAACTCTTCCGTGTTGGTTGCTTGCATACCTGTGTTAAATGCACCCCAGAACAAAAGACCGCCTGCGAACCCCAAGAAAAGTACAACGCCTACCGCTGCTTTACTTGGTGTCGCGAGTCTTTTCCAAAACGCTTTAAGTAATTTTATCATATATAGCCTCTCTTACCGTCTGGCTACGATTAACGCAGTGAATCTACAGGTTTGAACTCGTTCTCAACTAGTGGCTTAGCATTAGCTTGAGGTACGTGACACTGTAGACAGAAATAACGACGAGGTGATACGTCTGCAAGTACCGCATCTTCACGGTTCATGTAGTGAGTTACACTCACTTTAGTCGCACCCATTTCTTTTGCGTTTTTCCAGCTGTGGCAAGAAAGACACTTGTTAGCGTTAAGAGAAACTTCATAGCTACGAATAGTATGAGGTACTAGAGGTGGTTGGTACACGTAGTCACTATCAAGTACTTGGTCACGAGGGAACTTTTTGAAGTCATCCGCTGCGCGAGTTGCTTCAAGTTCACTTGCACCACGTAGAGATTCTACGCCACCAATGCCGCCTGGGTTATCCAGTTCAGCTTGAGCTTGAACTGCACCAGCTAGCAAAAGACCAGCTGATAGTAGGGCAGTAATCAGTTTTTTCATGGTTAATTTCTCCGCCTAAAGGCTAATTCTTTGAGTGGACTACTTCTTTCAAAAAGTGTTGAAAAAAGTAGTCGCAATATTAAATACGTCAGATCTTGTATCTAAGTTCTATAGAAAGACGAGCTCCTAAGAAACCTTAGTGATCTTAACTGGACACTTCTTGTAATCGGTCTGTTTAGACAGAGGATCCGTTGCATCCAAGATCAACTTGTTGATCAGAATTCTTGCATCAAAGAATGGTACGAATACCAAGCCTTGTGGTGGACGGTTACGACCACGAGTTTCAACACGAACGCGTACTTCACCACGTTTGTTTTCGATAAGAACTTCATCACCACGGCGAAGACCACGAGCCTTAGCATCAGCAGGGTGGATGTAACAAAGTGCATCCGGTACTGCTTTGTAAAGTTCTGGTACACGACGGGTCATAGTACCTGTGTGCCAGTGCTCAAGAACACGACCTGTACATAGCCACATATCGTATTCATCGTTTGGTACTTCTGGTGGCGCTTCGTATGGAGCGTTGATGATCAGTGCTTTACCATCTGGCTTACCGTAGAAGTCCCAATCAGAACCTTTCTTAGCGTATGGATCTGAACCTTCTTTAAAGCGCCATAGTGTTTCTTTACCGTCAACAACAGGCCAACGTAGACCACGTACTTTGTGGTAAGTATCGTATGGTGCTAAATCGTGACCATGGCCGCGACCAAAGGTTGCGTATTCTTCGAATAGACCTTTTTGTACGTAGAAACCTTGAGCTTGTGCATCGTCGTTAAGCTCTTGAGCTTCAGACAGTGGGAATGCGTCAACGTTGCCGTTTTTGTAAAGCACGTCGTACATTGTTTTACCGCGGTACTCAGGTGCTTTAGCAAGAAGTTCTTCGCCCCAAACTTCTTCAACAGTGAAGCGTTTAGAGAACTCCATGATTTGCCATAAATCAGACTTAGCATCACCAACCGTTTTAACTTGTTGGTACCATGCTTGTGTACGACGCTCTGCGTTACCGTAAGCACCTTCTTTTTCGATCCACATTGCTGTTGGAAGGATAAGGTCAGCTGCTTGAGCTGTTGCCGTTGGGTAAGGGTCAGAACATACAATGAAGTTGTCTGGGTTGCGGTAACCTGGCAGACGTTCAGTGTTGATGTTTGGACCAGCTTGCATGTTGTTGTTACACATTACCCAGTACGCATTGATCTTGCCGTCTTTAAGCATACGGTCTTGAACAACAGCATGAGCACCTGGCTTCGCTGGGATAGTGCCTTCTGGAAGTTTCCAGATCTCTTCTGAAATCTTACGGTGTTTAGGGTTAGCAACCACCATGTCTGCAGGAAGACGGTGAGAGAACGTACCAACTTCACGAGCTGTACCACACGCAGATGGTTGGCCAGTAAGTGAGAATGGGCTGTTACCTGGAGTAGAAATCTTACCTGTTAGCAGGTGGATGTTGTACACAAGGCTGTTCATCCAAACGCCACGAGTATGTTGGTTCATACCCATAGTCCAAAGTGACATTACTTTAGTGTTTGGATCTGCATATTGTTTAGCAAGTTTGATCAGGTCATCTTGAGAGACACCTGACATTTCAGACGCTTTTTCAACGGTGTATTCAGCAACCGAAGCTTTGTACTCTTCAAAAGTGATTGCAGTCATTGCACCTGAGTTAGGGTTTGCTGCTGCTTTCTGTAGAGGATCGTCATCACGAAGACCGTAACCGATGTCTGTCGTTGCTTGCTTGAAGTTCGTGTGCTTATTCACGAAGTCCCAGTTAACCGCATCGTTTTGAATGATGTAGTTAGCAATGAAGTTAGCGATCGCTAGATCTGATTGAGGTTCGAAGATGTAACCCGTGTCTGCAAGCTCAAAAGAACGATGGTAGTAAGTAGACAGTACGTTTACTTTAACGTGTGGGTGGCTTAGACGACGGTCTGTAATACGAGTCCATAATACTGGGTGCATTTCTGCCATGTTTGAACCCCACAGAACGAATGCGTCTGCGTGTTCAAAGTCATCGTAACAACCCATTGGCTCATCGATACCGAAAGTACGCATGAATGCGCCTACCGCTGAAGCCATACAGTGACGAGCGTTTGGATCGATGTTATTTGAACGGAAACCCGCTTTCATCAACTTAACGGCTGCGTAGCCTTCCATTACTGTCCACTGACCTGAACCGAACATACCAACACCTGTTGGACCGTTCTTCTTCAGAGCCGCTTTCCATTTCTCAGCCATTACGTCGAAAGCTGTGTCCCAAGAGACTGGTGTGAACTCACCATCTTTATGGAACTCACCATCTTTCATACGAAGAAGAGGAGTTTCAAGACGGTCTTTGCCGTACATGATTTTTGAAAGGAAGTAGCCTTTAATACAGTTAAGGCCTTTGTTTACAGGTGCTTCTGGGTCGCCTTGAGTCGCAACCACTTTACCGTTCTGTGTACCAACTAGTACCGAACAGCCCGTACCACAAAAACGACAAGGCGCTTTATCCCACGTGATTTTTGTTTGATCAGAGCTAGCAATCAGGTTGGTTGCTGTTGCTGGCAGAGTCACACCTGCAACGGCTGCCGCTGATGCAGCTGCGTTTGCTTTCACAAACGCGCGTCTTGTCATTTTCATACTTCACCCTCAAGTTGAGAATTGTTGCTTCCAGTTTCTAAATCCGTTTCGTCGAGCCCAGTTTCGATTTGGTGGTAAACCAAAGCTGTGCCTAAAACGTTCGTAATATTATTAATTTCTTCGATGGTGTCCGTTACAAAACCTTGGTTTTCGGTTTCTAGGACTACTATGATTTTGCCTTCAGGGCTGCTGCCGTAAATCTCTGCGTTATCGAATTGCTCGATTTGTGCTTTGATCTCGTCTAGATGCTCTGGGCTCACATGCACGACTAAACTTGATATATGCACTTCGTTTAGTGCCATAAATTGCTCTCGTTATTTTTGTTTTATGCATTACTCACAAGAATAGCTGAAGTAGGGCAAACTGCTATGCAAGCTCCACAACCGCTACACTCATCTAACTCGATTTTTGGTAGAGCAACACTGCCTGCTCTAAGTTGAAATTGAATGGCCATAGGTTCACACATGTCACCACAGCTTCGGCATTCAACATTTTGTTGCGCTAAGCATTTATCAGAGATACTTGCTTTTGCTCGCCAAGGTGTTTCTTCCTTGGGTTTAAAAATTGGTTCAGGACAAACGTCAGCACATTGATAACAAAAAGTGCATTCGTCTTTTGAAAAGTCGACAGTAGGAAACCCACCATCGCCTACAATGATTATCTTAGTCTCACAATTTTCGATACATTTACCGCAGCGAGTGCAGTCATCTGTAAAGCTTTCTAGGTTGTTAATCCAAGGCAATCGAATCTGGCTTGAATCTACTTTTCGCCTAGAAAATAGGCGTCGTCTCGATAGGTCTACCACTAAATGCCTACTAATGTTGCTAAGATGTTGTAATTGTAGATCATTGTTTTGTTAATATCTTGTCATTTATCCTCACAAGTAGTGTAGTTTTAGAAATATTTGTATAAATACCCCTTAAGGGCTAAATAGGATCCTATATTGTCTTAGATCAATAAATTACGAAGCGTTTGGTCACATATTGAATGGAGCTCTGTTTTTTGATGTGTGACAATAGGTTTCGGACAGCCACTTATATACCTTCAGGATTTTGATTTTGCTTATTAAACCTGTTTCATCTGTAACAAGTACAATAGCTAAATCATTGCTATCCATACTGCTTCTTTCGGTTGCCACTACTGGTTTTGCCATCTTCACATTAGCGTCAAGTCTCAACGACGCAGAGGCGGTTAACGTGGCAGGCTCAATGCGTATGCAAAGCTATCGTTTAGCGCATGATATTCAAATAGAATCAGTTGATTATGATTCTCATATTCGTGAATTCGAAAGTTCTCTTTATTCTCCATCAATGACCAACTTGGTCAGTTGGGATGTTCCGGCAGACATCACCGAAGATTACTATTTAATTATTGGTCGTTGGCACGAGTTGAAACAGGTATTAAGTAGCGAAGATCGAAAGCACTATCTCGTATTGGTTGAAAACTTCGTTGCTGAAATTGATGGCTTCGTTTTTAAGCTGCAAGAGTTCTCTGAAGATAAACTGATAAAGTTGGCCTGGGCTGGTGGTATTGGCTTAGGTGGAATTCTCGTCATATCTCTTTTTGTTGTTCACTTTGTCCGTAAACAAGTTGTTAAGCCGTTGCATGCTCTCGTCGGAGCCAGTCAGCGAATCAAAAACAGTGACTTTGAGGTAGAGCTGAAGGTCACCAATAACAACGAACTGGGTATCTTGACTAAGACATTTAACTCGATGGCGAAAGACTTGGGCGCGCTTTATCGAAACCTTGAAGATGTTGTAGATGCCAAAACAGTAGAGCTACAGAATGCCAACCAATCGCTTCAGGCGCTATATCACTCTTCACAAGAGCTGACCGTAACTCGTATCGCCCCAGAGAATTTCCGATCAATCCTGCAGCACTTAGTGAGCTTAGAAGGTATCGAATCGTTAAGGCTAGAGATTGTAGACAACTCAGGTCGTTCACTGATTATGGATGAAGGGTATGACTCGAACTTAGATTATGAAAAGTTTGAAATGAAGCTGGATGATAATGAGCTTATCTTGGGCTATCTATATTGTTCGTATCATCATGGTCATTCAACTAAGACATTGATTGAGAGTTTTATCCAACTCTTATCGCGAGCTATCTATTATAATCGTGCGCAAAAGAAAGCTGAGCAGCTTATTATTATGGAAGAACGTGCGACAATTGCGCGTGAACTGCATGATTCACTGGCTCAATCACTGTCGTATTTGAAAATCCAAGTCACACTGTTGAAGCGCGTGATTGGCAAGTTGCCAGAACAACAACACCGAGAGCAGTCAGAACAAATAGCGTCGGAAATCGGTAACGGTTTGGCTGATGCTTACACTCAATTACGAGAGCTACTCACTACATTCAGGTTGACCATAAAAGAGGGCAACTTTGGAGACGCTTTGAGCACCATGCTCGAAGAACTCAGCGAAAGAACAGAAGCGAAGATTAACCTAACCAATAATCTTTCATCGATTGAGCTTGATGCACATAGTCAGGTTCACTTGCTTCAATTGATTCGTGAAGCAACAATAAACGCAATAAAACACGCCAATGCCGACTTGATAGATGTATGCTGTATCGATGAGGAAGGTGAAGTGTTAGTCGTAATTAGAGATAATGGAGATGGCTTTGACCCAAGTAGTTCGAAGATGAACCACTACGGGATGAGCATTATGCAGGAGCGCGCGGCAAGACTGAATGGCGACTTAACGATTGAAGCGGCTCAAGGTGAAGGCTGTACAGTCATATTGAAATATAAAAGTTTGAAGGAAGTTAAAGTTGACGATTTGTAAAGTAATGCTGGTTGATGATCATCCATTGATGCGCAGAGGTATAAGCCAATTACTGAGCTTTGAAGATGAATTCGAAGTGATTGCAGAAGCAAGTAACGGTACTGAAGCGGTCGCTCTTGCCCACGAAGAAGAACCTGATCTGATCCTTTTGGATCTTAATATGAAAGGCATGTCTGGTCTCGACACGCTGAAGGCACTTCGTACTGATGGCTCAAGCGCTAACATCGTTATTCTAACGGTTTCTGACAGCCCAGCAGATATTGAAGCAATTGTAAAAGCGGGTGCTGATGGCTATTTGTTGAAAGACACTGAACCCGATGAACTCATCGAGCTGTTAAAGCAAGCACACAGCGGTGATAAAGCTTATAGCAGTGTTGTTTCTCGTTACTTGAATGATGCGGACAGTCGCAATGATATCTTCGACCAACTGACTGAGCGTGAAATGCAAATCCTTCAAGAAGTCGCTAAAGGGTACCGTAATAAGCAGATCGCTGATCATCTGTTTATTTCTGAATCGACAGTTAAGGTACATATGAAAAGCTTACTGAAAAAGCTGCAGGTGCCTTCACGTACTGCTGCAACGGTTCTGTATCTAGAACGCTATGGTGAAATGAAGTAGGGCTTGTTTCCTTTGAAATACAACTATTTCAAGCCTGACTGCCTAGTTTCGATGCTTAATTAAAATTGTAATAGCTTTTTTTGAAATCAGAACGCGAAGTTAAATAGAGAAAAAGAGACACAAAAAAGGCGTTGAACTTATAAGTTCAGCGCCTTTTGTTTAAGCATTCGATATTGGTGTTCGTATGGCTAAGGTAGTGGTGCTAGGACCCGTCTTAATGTCTTAGTACTCCTAGAACAACTGTTATTGCGAACTTTGGGTTTTACGCCGCCATTGGAACCAATACAAGCGTACCGAAGATAACCGTGATAAGACCACAGATTACCGGTACAGAAGTACGTTTTACTACTTCAAATGGGCTGATTTTACCCATACCAGAAGTCGCTACAATTACACCAGAGACTGGAGAAATTGTACGGCCTAAGTTAGATGCTTGAAGCATTGGAATAATTAGGAACGCTGGGTTCAAACCCATTTTCGCAGCCAGTGATGGAGCTAACTCTACGAATGCATAGAAAGGTGCGTTACCTGAACCAGTCGCGATAGCAGCTGCAACCGTTAGACCCGTTAGGATAAGCATTAATGCGATACCGCCAGCGCCAGCTGATTCAGCAAGACCGATTAGGTTATCAATCGCGCCGATAGACATTAGGCCTTGAGCAAATACGCCCGCCGCAACCAATAGCATTACCACGCCTTTGAATGCTTCAGCCATACCTTGGTAGCAAGAATCTAAATCTTCTAATGTTTTTTCACCGTCGAACTTCTTCACAACGTAATCGATGATAGCGCCCACAAAGATAGAACCGACTACGATGGTGTAGATATCAAGTGAAAGACCTGGAATCGTGCGGCCGTTAAATAAGAATACACCGATGATAGGTAGGAATGGCAGTGCAGCGTAGAAAGCGGGTGCTGTTGTTTCAATGTCAGAAACGTCTACTTTTTCCATTGGTGTGTTTTCTTTCTTATCCAGATACTTGTTCCAGAAGAAAGCGGCCGCAGCCATCACGATGATTGCGCAGATAGAAACAGGCAGTACCGTTTGAACAGCGAACACGTCAAGAGACATACCTGATTTCTCTGCTGCGATAACCACGTCACCTGAGGTTGGTGAAAGAATGATTGCTGCAGGTGATGCACAAACAGCGACCGCTGCCGGGCGTGAAATACCCATTGCCGTCATCATTGGGAATAGGGTAGCCATCAATAGCACACCAAGGCCTGTTGCAGAACTTACTGCTAGAGACATTAGACACGCTACGATGTAAGCCGCAACAAGAAGTACATATGGAGACTTGATAGCAGCGAGTGGTTTAGAAAATTGCTTTACTACCACGTTGTTCGCGCCAATGTGCGTCATGTAAGAAGCAAAACCACACAGAAGCATGATTTGCATGCCTAGGCCGCCTCCACGGTACTGAAGCATGTACTTAACGAATTCTAGTGAATCGGTAACCATGTTACCTGTTGAAGCGACCTTAGCCGGTAAGACTGTGTGGCCAATAAGGCCAGTAATAAGAAGTAGGGCAAGGCCAGCAGTTAGTAATACGCCTGCCGCTTTATAGCCTTTCACAATAAAGTAACCAACAGCGATAGTAATCACTAATCCGATCAAGAGCTCTAACATAGAAATCTCCACAAAGTTTAAAAAATATAAGAAAGTGTTTCAGAATATGACAATGAATGTACAGAAAACTGCACTGTGGCACGAGGCATAGTTGAGGTTGATATGATCTAAGACAAACATTTTTTTTGATGTTAATTGTGGTTGTAAATCGTGATTAACTACTGTTGTTTGGATGTTAATAAACAAATTTTCTAGCTCGTCAGAATATAACTTGGATCACCTTTGATTGTTATAGTTGCATATGGTGGGGTTGTTTTATAAATAGCGAACGTTTTTTACACGTTGGGAGGAAACTTGTAACGAAGTGGGTATTTATCGGAGTAAAGAGGTGAGAATCTTAGATTTGACGATTACTTACGTTTAACGTCGACTTATGTTTAACGCTTACTGATTTCCCTAAGTAAGCGTTAAAACACAAGCTGGCACTAAAATATAATTAAAGTTAAAAATGGCGAGTGAATTTAGTTTATATCAACGTCAGGAATATCATTTGAATACGTTGGCAGCTCAGAACAGACTAACTTCTTACAAAAATGAATCATCCCATAGCGCGTCACGAGTAAAAATTCCTCATTGTTGAGTGGAATGTAAGGCATTGCGTCAGACGACAGTGTTGAGCCTTCACTTATCATGACCTTTTCGTAAAACGACAACTCGCGATTCGGAATGATTTGTTGGTGTTGGTTTTCGTCCAGTGAAATATCGTGTTGGGTGACTGAGTAAGACCCCGAAGACGTAAACCCGACTTGCTTGGTCGACACGTACAATAGGTCATAACTGTCATTTTTCTTAAACTCGATATTAATTGAAGACTGGTTATGAATAATATTATTTGACGGATTAATAACCGATGCTGTATTCGCTAAATAATGACCTTCAAGGTGTGATTTAGGAATAAAGGTAGAAAGCCAGCCGACTAACACGCCAAGTAGCATCACAGCAATTACTGTCTTCGTTTTGTTATTCACAAGTCACTCCTTTAAATCCTGCTGGAAAGCTCAGAGATTTTCCTGAATTATCGATGATGATTTTTCGTCCCTTATATTCATAAAGCGTCACGTTGAATAACTCATTAAAAGTGAATTCGTCGGATTCGATTTTACAAGAGATAAAATGCTGGCCCACGAGATCTTCGCCTAGGCTATTTCTATCTAAATAAGAAAACAAATAATGGGATAAACCTGCAGCCACTACAAATAATGCAACCAGCGCTACTACACGGTTTGTTTTTTTCGTCGCGGCCGTTTTCTCGGTTGTTGAATTTTCTGTCGCTATGCTATCTGTCGCTGTGTTGTCTTCAGGTTGTTTTGTTTCTTGTTTTGGTTGCGATTGAATTTTACGCAGTGCGTGCTCTTTTCCTTGTGTCACTTGCCCTGCAAATCGGTAGCCTTTACCGCGCTCAGTGACGATGATCATCCCGCTCTTATCTTCTAACGCTTTTCGGCAAATCGAGATGGTCTGCATTAGGCTGCCATCTTCAACGTAGATACCTTTAGACACCCACACTTGTTCGATCAGAACTTGGCGAGTGATTACTTCATTGGGTCTCGAGATAAAAAACTTAAGCAGCTCTGATTCATTAGAACCTATTGGGTAGGTACGGCCCGTCTTAAAGTGATGGATTTCACTCTCTTCTAAATTGACCTGTATATCATCATTGATAATAAATTCAGCAGACATCTGGGTTCTCATTGTTATAAGCGTTCTAACCTAAATATAACAAATCTTACAACAAACATAAACTTACTGATTTCATCGTCTTTGATATTTAAGTAACTGAATTTATGTTGATTATTATCCTAATTAGATTTCCTTATATACCTTTTTGAGGTTGTTTAATGCGGTTTCAGGTGCTTGCCGTTAGTAGCTATTGGATCATTAACGGATGACGCTGATTTAGTGGGTGTGGGTTAATTGCTCAAATTTCTTACGTAGTTTTATCAACGTGTCATTCCAACTCTGTGTTGCCTTGCTCTCTACGAATAAAAGTCGAGCTTACCTCCGACTCAATCGGCAACTCAAATAACGATAAATCGCATGACCACACCAGTTAAATGCGAAAGCTACGAAGGAGCTGTTTTGAAAGATTTCAATAAGCCATATATATGTGGACTAATTACGCTTGCCTTACTCGGCTGTCAGTCTGAAGACTCGACTCAAGAAGCCGTTTCGGTATTGGTTCCCTACAACGTTAATGAATTACCAAAACCGAATGATGGTTATGGGTATGACGACGATGGGACAATATCGGGAGTCGGTGAAGACGTTGCCGCAATGTCATCGACCAATGATGCTTATTATCAGGACTACAACAATTCATACGCAGCCCTAGACGGCTGGGGCCTTTGTGCAGAACCGATTTTAATTCCGCTACAAAGCGTAAATTCTGACAAACGTTACCCACTCAATAACGAAACCCTAGCCGGGAATGTTGTATTAATTGATGGAGTAACAGGTGAGGAAGTTGGCACTCAAATATCAGCCGATGGTTCCAACATTAAAATTCAATGTGAATCAGGATTAGTCGAGAATCGTACTTATTCGATTGTAGTAACGGATGGGGTAAAAACTGAATTTGATGAGCCTTTAAAAGCAGATGCTAGCTTTGACGAGTTGATCTATTCAGACGTTAAATTAGATAGCGAAAAAGAACAAGTTCTTCAAGGGCAAATATTAAGCGCTATTGACTCCTATTATGCGTTGTATCCAGAGAAGGGTATTCCTGTATATGCTGCTCAATTTAAAACTCAGAGTTCATATCCGTCACTAGACGCAATGAGGGATAACCACGTAAAGTTTAATACTAGATTCTTAGATGGTTATGAAACAGTTCGCGAGTTTAATGGGGATTACAATCAGTATTCTAAGAAGTTAAGAATACCGTCGTATTTACCTTTTACTCAGGCTCGAGAATCCGAGTGCCTTGTTGATGAGTTTGATCCGAAAGAAAACTGCCCTCCTTTATATGAATGGATTACTAATAAAGATGGTGGTTTCCCAACAGCCGAGATGCCAGAGTCTAAAGTAGTCGAATTCCTCGATATAACTGCTGACATCTATCTACCTGATTTTGCCGATACACCTAGACCGAAAGATACATCGATCGGGTTCCCAACTGCGATATTTATCCATGGTGTTACTGCGGAGCGCGGCACTGCTTCTTTGATGGCTGCGGAATATACGAAAAAAGGCTATGCCGTTGTTGCGATCGATATGCCATATCACGGGGAGAGAATGCGTTATGACTCAAGTCCGGAACATGTGGAAATCAGCGCGAGAGCAAACAAAGCGTTTTTCATCAACATAGATTCGCCTTTAGCACTGCGCTCTAACCTACAGCAATCAGTGTCTGACTTTTTGGGGCTTCGTTACGCGTTGAACCAAGAGCGTTGGGTGAAAAAAGATGATGTTCATTTAATTGGACAATCCCTAGGCGGAATCATGTCGGTGATGGTCAGTGAATTTAGTCAGGTAAGTCCTGATTTTCATACCAACTCTGATTTTGCATTTAATACGGTGAACTTTGTTGTTCCGGGGCAGGGGTTAACCAACTTGGTTCTGTCCTCTCAAACCCTAGGGCCTGAAATGTCGGAAGGTGTTAAGAAGTCTCCAGATGTTCAGAGAGGCATTGCTGAAACTGTCATACCAGATACATGTACAGCAGAAGCAACGAATCAACAATGTATTGAAGCACTTAGAGAGTTTGTCGAACTTTCATCTGATAACGCGTTGCTTGTTAATCAGCTAGAGAACGACATCTTCGATTTGGTTGTGACAGACCTTAAACAAGGGGTTCAAGCCACAATTGATAGTGCTGACCCTGCTAGCTTTATCTCTCGTCAAGTAGCGGCTGAGCAACCGACTCTTTTGTTAGCTGCAGTTGGAGATTGCGGAGAAACCTGTGATGTTGGTGTTGATTATGTGCCAGATAGTGTAATTCCGAATACTGATCCAGATAACATTCGTACAGGTACTGAACCACTTATTACAGCTCTTGGACTAGACCCAATAACAGGCACTTCAGAAAATACAAATGTTAAGCGTGGAGCCGTAAGAACCACAACTGGTGGTCACGGTACGTATTTGTTTCCTTATGAAGGCCCCGTTGATGAAAATGGCTTACCGGGCACGCCGGGTGAAAACATGTCAGACGTGCGTGAAGCGGTGGACACTCAGCAAGTTGCCGTTGCTTCGATGGTAATGAGTGATGGTTCAGTCGTCGTCATCAACAACGAAGATCACATCGAAACAGAGGTGCCTCAAGATGAAGAATAAACTTTTATTGGGCACTGCCGCTGCTCTTGTTCCTTGCCTGACTAACGCAGCAGGTTTTCAACTTAACGCGCAGTCTGCAACAGGGTTAGGTCGTGCATTCGCGGGTGATGCTGTGATGGCTGATAGCGCGGCAATTGTTGCTAAGAACAGCGCTGCGATGGCTTACATTGAGCAACCAACACTCTCAGTTGGCGCTATTTATATCGATAGTGGTATTGATGTGTCTAGTGTTAGTTACACGCCAATGATTGGTGATACTAAAACATTAGATGACCAATCATTGGACGCAGGGACACTAGTTCCGAACATTCATTATGTTCGTCCTATCGAAGGTTCTAAGTTTACTTTGGGTGCGACGGTTCACTCCAATTTCGGTACTGACGTTGAATTTGATAACTCGTTCGAAGCCGATGAGTTCGGTGGCAAAACAGCGCTTTCAAGTATCAACGTTGGCTTTGCTGTGGCTTATGAGTTGTCTGAAAAAATTAACTTAGGTGCTGGGCTAGATGTTATCTACGGTGAGGGTGAGATATACCGTCAAAACTTGTTAAACGTAGATGCAGACGGTTTCGGTCTGGGTGCAAATGTTGGTGCGACTTACCAAGTCAACGAACATAACAAGTTCGGTATTAGTTACCGTTACAGCCCAGATATCGAAGTAGAAGGTGATATTACCAAAGGTGGTGTCCCTGCCGACAAGATGAACGTACCTCTACCAGACACTCTAGAGTTTTCCGGTTGGCACCAGCTCAACGAACAGTGGGCTTTTCACTATAGCCTGCAGTGGGTGAATTGGTCTGAGTTTGATTCATTAACGTCTGACTCTTACGACGACTCCATTAAAGAGTATCAATGGAAAGATGCAGGACATGTTTCTGTAGGTGGTACATACACCATGTCAAAAGATATCGTTTTACGAGCGGGTTACATGTACGACATTTCCCCGACTGACGAACTCACATCGCTCTCTATTCCTGATGTTAACCGTCACTGGCTTACAATCGGAGGGACGTATAACTTCACCGAAGCCAGTTCTGTGGACGTTGGAGTCGGATTTATCATCGGAGAATCACAAGATATTGACGAAAACCTGACGACGATTCCAGGAACGAGTTCCAATATAACAGCTGATGTGACTGCCGATGCTCTCTTGCTTGGTGTTCAATATCAGCATCGTTTTTAACTTTTACTTTGGAGTTCAGAACGTAAAAAATTAGGAATCATATAAAAAATTGCAGGGCTCGACAGTGAGTTGAGCCCTTTTCTCATTATTAGCTGTTTTAGCATTATTTAAATAGCTGGAAGCTCATTAAGTAAGAAATAGCTGCTTAGAAAAACGTTTTAATTCTGACGAATTCAACGGTTATGGTTATTAAAAATGAAATTTACAAAGCTTAGTAAAACAATCTGTTTGGTACTGTTTGCCTTACATATCTCTCCATCGTTTGCCCAAGACTCAAACTTGATTCCTGTGACTATCGAAAAAGCGCACAAACAAGCATTCACATCTTCAATCAACGAGGTTGGCAAAATCAGGGCAACGGATTCTGCAGCATTGACATTTAGTGCCTCCGACAAAATTCTCAACATCCATTTCAAAGATGGAGATTCAGTTAAAAAAGGCGAACTGATCGCTCAACTGGACAATACCAAAGCAAAAGCCGATTTAGATAAAGCAAGAAGCTCTCTAGCGCTAGCAAAATCGAAATTAAAGCGAGTACAAGAATTATTAAAGAAACAGCCCGACTCTATGTCTCAACAAGATGTTGAAGAACTGGGAGAGCAGGCGAATTTAGCTGCGGCTGATTTCCGTCAGAAAGAAGCGTTGATGAATGACTATTTATTGGTAGCACCATTTGATGGGCAGTTAACTAATTTTACCCACTCAGTAGGCAGTAAAATTGACAGCGCAACTGCGTTGGTGAGCTTGATTAAGCTCGACCCTGTCGAAGTTCAGTATTCCATTGGACAATCGGATTTAGGCAACGCAAAACTTGGGCAGAACGTTTCCATCCAAGTTGATGCTTTTGTCGATGAAGCCTTTTCTGGCGTAGTGGATTACATTGCCCCCGCGGTGGACGAGAGTTCAGGCCGTGTAGAAGTACACGCCCATGTAACCAATCCTGATCATCGCCTGGTTCCGGGTATGTTTGCCAAAGTGAGCCAAATGACGAGCGAAGACACCACGCAAATGGTGGTTTCTCAAAATTCCGTTCAAGCAAAAAATGCACAGCGCTTTGTATGGGTAGTGAATGGCGAAAAAATCGAGCAGCGCATTGTTGAATTAGGCGTGAACACTAACGATGGATATGTTGTTGTAGAAAATGGATTGAAACTGGGTGATAAGGTCGTAGTGACGGGGCAGCAGAATCTCAAGAAAGCGTCTTTAGTTAAGGTAATGAACCCGAATGCTGAACAGAAAACAGTTGAGCTAATAACGGAACCAACAGACAAAGAGAGCACTCAACAGATCGCCGATCTTAAAGTAGAAAAGACAGTAACACCGGTGGATGAACCACATCCGATAGAGCCCTCGGTTGATTGGACGGACGCATCGAAAGGTGTAGACGAAGCGATTAACGAAAACACTGAGAAAGCAGAGACAAACGCGACTGTTGATCAATCATCGAGCGAAACTCTAAGTCAGGAGAATCTAAGCCAGGAAACTTTAAGCAAGGAAATTCAAAGTAAGGAAAACCAGAGCAAGGAAGTCGTAACTAAGGAGAATCTGAATGAAGCTTCCTGAGATCTGTATCAAGCACCCTGTGTTTGCGTCTGTTCTGAGTATCACCATTGTTTTGCTTGGACTTTTGTCATTTCAAAAGCTCTCAATCCAATACTTTCCTGAACATAAAACGCCTTCAGCAACGGTCACTGCCGCGATTAATGGTGCCAGTGCTGAGTTCATGTCGCGTAATGTGGCTGACAAACTGATTACCGCTGCAACCGGTCTCGATAGCGTGAAAACCATGACGACAGACTGTCAGGAAGGAACGTGTAATTTGAAAATTATTTTCGAAGACGAGATTGATGACGTTGAATACACGAGCTTGATGAACAACCTGCGCAGTAGTGTTGAAGCGATTGGTGATTTTCCGCCGAGCATGACGGATAAACCAACGGTGACGGATGACTCATCTGATACCAGTATGCCGAGTAACATCATCACGTTTGTGAATACTGGCAAGATGTCGAAGCAAGATATGTACGACTACATTAGCCAGCAAGTCGTGCCTCAGTTTAAGCACATACAAGGTGTGGGGGGGATTTGGGGACCGTATGGTGGTAGTGACAAAGCAGTGCGTGTTTGGTTGCAACCGGATCGCATGATGGCGTTAAATATGAGTGCATCCGATGTGGTTGGGACATTGAGCTCATACAACGCAACGTTTACGGCTGGTACTATCAAGGGGCAGGTAAGAGATTTCTCAATCAACCCAGTTAACCAAGTGACGAGTGTTGATGACGTGCGAGACTTGGTGGTTCGTGTCGATAACGGCAAGATCATTCGCATTGGCGACATTGCAGAAGTTAAAATGGGTGAAGAGAGCCTTACGCCGAGTATTCTTCGTGTAGACGACAACCTAGCGATGTCGATTCAGGTGCTGCCGCTGAAAAGTGAAAATCCGGTAACGGTCGCCAATAAAGTTAAGAAACAAATTGATGTGATTCAGCCTCAGCTGCCAGAAGGCATTGAGATGAAGATGGTCTACAACCAAGCTGATTTCATTAAAACCGCAATTGACGAAGGCTTCATGACTTTAGTTGAAGCGATTGTTCTGGTTTCAGCGGTTGTGGTTCTGTTCCTTGGTTCTGTTCGTGTGGCTTCGATTCCGATCATTACCATCCCAGTGTGTGTGATAGGTGTATTTGCAGTCATGCATCTACTTGGGTTTAGTATCAACGTGCTGACTATCTTAGCCATCATTCTTGCGATTGGTTTGGTGGTTGATGACGCGATTGTTGTAGCTGAAAACTGTTACCGGCATATCGAAGAGGGCGAAACCCCTTTTAATGCTGCAATCAAAGGGTGTCGAGAGATCGTCTTTCCTGTGATAGCGATGACACTGACTTTAGCGGTCGTGTATCTACCTATTGGTCTGATGTCAGGTTTAACCGCCGACCTATTTAGACAATTTGCTTTCACGCTAGCGGCAGCAGTGATCATCTCAGGGTTTGTGGCTTTAACGCTCTCACCCATGATGTGTGCTTACTTAATGAAGCCAGTTACAAAGCCAGCAAAGTGGTACAAAAAAGTTGATGCGAAGCTGAATGTTCTGTCTGACTTGTACACCAAAGAGCTGGGTAAATGGTTTGAGCGTAAAACACTGATGAGTAGTATTGCTTTGGTGTTGATTGCTCTGTCCGTTTTGGCGGTTTGGACAATGCCTCAAGTGCTGCTTCCAACCGAAGACACCGGCTTCGTCGAGGTGACCTCAACGCCACCAACAGGGGTGGGCCGTCAGTATCACCTAGATAACAACGAGCAACTTAACAGTGTGTTCAAAGGTGATAATTCAGTAGAAGCGAATTTATCTTACATCGAAGGGACACCGACCAATCACGTTCTGTTAAAACCATGGGGTGAGCGCAACCAGTCAGCTGATGAGTTGGTGAACGAATTTATCGCAAAAGCGCAAAGCTCGGTATCTGCATATGGCATGTCTTTCAAAGTTCGCTCGGCTGATAACTTGAACATTGCCACCAATATGATCCTAGAGTTAACGACGGTTAACCGTGATACCACCGTATTGTCGGAAACTGCGAATGAGGTGGTTGAGGCGCTTGAGAATTATGAGGGCGTGACCAACATTAAAAATTCGATGTTGCGTGACCAATTGCGTTATGACTTGTCGATTGACCGCAATGCTATCGTATTGTCTGGTGTGGATTACAGCAACGTAACTAACGCGCTATCGACCTTTCTCGGATCTGTGAAAGCGGCAGATTTGCAAGCGGATGATGGTTATACATACCCCATTCAAGTTCAAGTAAATCGAAAAGATCTTGGTGACTTCAAAGTTCTCGATAAGCTGTATGTGGATTCACAGTCGGGGCAAAGACTTCCTTTGTCTCAGTTTGTATCAATTAAACAAGTGACATCGGAATCAAACTTCAAGACGTTCATGGGTAAAGACAGCGCTGAAATTACCGCAGACTTAATGCCTGGATTTACGGCTAGTGACGTCAAAGCTTACATTGATGAGACGGTTCCGAGCCTATTGAAACCAGCACAGAGTTACGAATTCAACGGCATAGTGAAAGATCTGGTTGATTCAACGGCAGGAGCGCAAGTGTTGTTTGTATTAGCGTTGGTGTTCATCTTTTTGATTTTAGCCGCGCAGTTTGAAAGCTTTGTCGACCCGATGATCATCTTACTGACGGTTCCACTGTGTATTGTGGGCGCGATTTTGACGCTATCGGTATTCGGACAAAGCCTTAATATCTACTCGAAGATAGGGTTGTTGACCTTGGTTGGCCTAGTGACTAAACATGGTATTTTGCTGGTGGAGTTTGCTAACGAGAAGCGCAAATCGGGTGCGAGTGCAAAAGAAGCGGCGATCAACAGTGCACGTTCAAGGTTACGTCCAATCTTGATGACTTCACTGACGATGATCCTCGGTTCATTGCCATTGGCATTGGCGGATGGCCCAGGTTCATTAGGTCGAATCAATATTGGTTTGGTATTGGTCGGAGGTTTGACAGCCGGAACCTTCTTCTCACTGTTCTTAGTGCCAGTGGCTTACGTCGGGATGGCGAATCTAAAACAGATGGACATATTAGCTCGGTTGAGAACGAAAGCAGCATAGCGATATGCTTTAAAGTCTAAGTCTAAGTCTAAGCTAGATACTTCAAGGCCCTCGTTGTGAGGGCCTTTTGCTATGAGGTTTCTAGATTAAGCGAAAAGAGCGTTACGGGCATTTAGAAATCGTAGTTTAGATTCATTGAACTGTAGATTTCAGCGTTACTTTGGTCTGATGCAACGGTGGTGTTGTAGATGTATTCGGTATCAAAAGTTAGAGCTAAATTGCCCATCAAAATGTTCTTTAGGTATCCTTTCAGGTTGTAATTGGTGTTCTCTTCACCGTAAGCCATGTTAGCGGTTGCCCCCATAGAAAAGGTTTCTGTTAGGGTTAATGATCCATCAATATTGGCATTGACTATGAGTTCATAGTTCTCTTTGTTTGGGAACTCTTCATCAGAGGATAGTCGTTTACTTATTCGATAACCCGGGCCCGCAGAGCCCTGAAGCTTGATTCTTTCAGTATCATAAAAGTGACGACCTAAACCTGTCGCGGTAATGAACTGCTTACGATAAGTACCAAAGTGATCGTGCTCAAAACGTGTTGTTGCGACCAAATAGGTGACTTCGTTTAAGTCGTAGCTGATGCCATAGTTGGTGGTATAGCGATTGGTACCATCCTCATCATTTTCGGCATCGGTATAATACGTATCGAACTGAACTCGTTGTCCCCAGTTTTCTTTCTTGTAGCCAACGGATATTCCAGAGTTGATAGATAACGATGAACTGGTGTTTTGAGAATAGATGAATCCAAGCTTAGTTAGGGTTGTAAAGGGCGACTCTTCAGTTTCTTCTTTTAACTCAGAATCTTCGCTTAATACGACTTCGTCCTTGATCTCCACTTCTCTTGGCTCTTCTGCAAATACGGGTATTGAAAAAGCGATCAAAACTAAAGGTAACCGTGCTAGGTATTGGGTGTATAAAACTGTGTTTGTTAATAGGTGCGTTGTTTGTGAGATATCGTGTGTCGGCATAATGGTTTGGTATACAGAGTGATTTAACACGACGAACGCAAGGTTAGTCGTGAAAAGTAGTCAATGGTTGAATCGAAAATTAGACTGATTTAAGACGCGATAGGTAAAGGTGAAAAGATCGTTTTGATCGCTGAGAACCCGTTACCTCTATGAGGGTTGAAATCTTCGATGTGGACAAAGAATTCAAGTATCTCAGAGGGTTTATCATCTTCGATTAATAAAAACTCGAGTAACCCTTGTTCAACATGGCATGAAACTATGGTCTCGCTTGATTGGTCTGATGCAACTTGTTCAACATTGATCACGACGCTCGTCTCGGGCAAGACATTGAAAGTATCTAGCGCACATTTGAGAATACAGCTGCTGATATACTCTCTGTATATAGCATTGCTTTCTGGAAGAGGCATCCTCTCAAGCTTCACTTCGCCTTGGCACAATACCTTTTTGTCTTTAGGGATCACGTTGTGTTTATTAACCTGAATATTGACTTCTAACAGATGCCCATTCTTATAGGTATTAGAGCTATGGTTTATCAGCTTGGTGTCGACCACCGTGGCGCTCATTGGGTTTTGTTGTGCTTCTGAAAGGGCAGAAAGCTTGGCTTCGCTGTCGTTGTTTAAAACACCTTTTGATAACTGATTGCCCTTGGCCCAGTAGCTGTAGCTTTGAACCCAATGTACAAATTCTGTCTTGTATTGTTCGATGTCTTTCTCGGTTGCACGCTCGATATTGTTGGTTAGGGTGTACAACTTCGACTTGTTGCCCAGTAGCATATCTAGCCAGTTAGGCTTGTATTCATCTAATGCTTCCATGGCTTTGACTTTATGATCGAATCGAACCGTTGGCATTGCCGGTGCAGGCTGCATCGCAATCGACTCCCAATTCACCTTTGGCGTTGGAATCGTATGCACGGATTGGATTAAGTGTAGGTGCTGATTGAACAAGCTCACTTCTCTTACCGCGTCCTCAAGTTGTTTAGTATTCATCTACATTCCTGTCGACTGTTGTTCTTGTCATAGGGCGTCTATTTTATGGTCAAAGCGCGTCAACGGTATTTAAATGAATGTGAATGATCTTTCGTGAGGTTGTTTGATATTGGTTTAGGAATATTTGGGGGAGGAAGTAAGATATTTATGTCAGGAAAGAGAGTTATGGAAACACAGAGAACATGCGCTCTCTGTGTCGGTCATTTTACTATTATAGAAACTTGCTGATGAGCATTATCTTTGGCGTCTAGCGACCAAAGTAAATCGGTAATCGTTAGATGTGAAGTAGTTTCGGCTGTATTCAAATACCGTATTATTGGCGAGATAACCACGAGTGCGCTTTTCAATAATCGGTTGAGCAGGGTCGATATCCAACTGTTTAGCCACGTCTTCAGGTGGAAGAATCGGAACCAGTTCTTGCTCACTTCTATCAATCACCATGCCTTTGGTATTTTCAATAAAGTCGTATTTTGATGTTTGCATCACTTGATAAGTAAGATCCGGGAATAGGGCAACTGGCAACCAGGTCTCTTCAACCGTGATTGGGTTGTTGTCTATGAAACGAACACGCTTTACGTAGAAAACCAATTCGCCTTCTTTGATATCTAGATGTTCAGACATCACCAAAGAGCAGGGTTTCATCTCAAAGGCCAAAACCTCGCTGTGCGTTACCACATCCAAATGCGCCCACTTTTCTTGAAAGCTCGACTGTTTGTAAATGTCGTAATTGATTTTGTTCTCTTTAACGTAAGTGCCGCTGCCTTGAACGCTTTCAAGCTCATCGTTTTCGATCAGTAGCTTGAGTGCTTGTCTTACGGTGACACGGCTGACAGAAAAGACTTCGCGTAACTGCGCTTCTGTTGGAAGTGCTTCTCCAACTTTATATTCACCAGAACTGATCTTTTCTCTTATTGCATCGGCGATTTGGCGATACATCGGGAGTCTTGCCATTTTTGCCTCATTTGTGCGCTAGGACAACTAGACTTTGATTAACAACCTGTACCTTAAATACGTAAATTTGCTCTATATAAGCCTTGCTTTAAAGGTTAGTGTCAGCATCGTATCGGTATTTTGTAGTACATATAATACAAATTAAACGATACATAACAAGCTTTCTTAAAGGATTTGCCAATGCAGTTTGAATACAAATTAGATACAAATATGTATTGATGAGATCGTGATCACGGATTAAATGTCTTGAAGTTGTATTATTCTTCTCGTCGACAGGGACGACTGTCGTACTAATCCGTGACTATGGGACAAAGGTTATGAAACTTACTACTCTAACGAATAAGTCGCTCGTAAATCTGCAAACTACGTTTAGCAGTCGAGAAGAAGCGATTTACGCACTTGCTGACCAACTGGATCAGCAAGGCAAACTGCATAACAAGCAAGAGTATCTTGATGCAGTATTTGCTCGTGAAGAGCAAGGCCCGACAGCGCTTGGTGAAGGCCTAGCTGTACCGCACGGCAAGACTGACGCGGTTAAAGAAGCTGGCTTCGCTGTAGCAACGCTTAAAGAAGACATGAAATGGAAAGGCTTGGATGAAGACGAATATGTCAATCTTATCTTCCTAATTGCGATTCCAAATGCAGAAGCGGGTTCTACCCACATGCATCTGCTGACTGCACTGACAACTACATTGGTTGACGATGATGTTCGCGAAGCGGTACTAAAAGCGACAACGGCTGAAGAAATCTTTGCGCTTCTTGATAGCGACAATCAACAAGAAGAAAAACAAGACAACTTAGATACAAATGCACCGACAATTGTATGTGTGACTGCTTGCCCTGCAGGTATTGCTCATACCTATATGGCAGCTGAGTACCTTGAAAAAGCAGGCAAAAAGCTTGGCTACAAGGTTTATGTTGAAAAGCAGGGCGCAAACGGTATTGAAGATCGCTTAACTGCAGAACAACTTAATAATGCTGTGGCGTGTGTATTTGCTGCTGAAGTAGCGATTAAAGAATCTGAGCGCTTTGATGGCATTCCTCGTATTGAAACGCCAGTTGCAGAACCCATTAAGCACGGTGAACGCATTCTTAATGAAGCGATTGAAGAGTCGAAAAAAGGTAACGGAGCAGAACGTAAAGTTGCTACTGATGACAAGCCGAAGAAACTTCCGTTGAAAACTGAGCTTAAACAAGCACTGCTTTCTGGTATTTCTTACGCGGTTCCTCTTATTGTTGCTGGTGGTACTGTTCTTGCGGTTGCTGTTCTTATCGCGCAAATTTTTGACCTGCAAGAGCTCTACGCAACAAAAGATTCTTGGCTATGGATGTATCGCAAACTAGGTGGCGGCCTTTTAGGTACATTGATGGTACCAGTATTAGCGGCTTACACAGCGTACTCATTAGCAGACAAACCGGCACTTGGTCCTGGTTTTGCCGCGGGTATTGCAGCAAACATCATTGGCTCTGGCTTCCTAGGCGGTGTTGTTGGTGGTTTGATTGCTGGTTACGTGATGCGTTGGGTGAAAGAGCATGTTCGCTTAGGCCCTGCGTTTAACGGCTTCCTCACTTTCTACCTTTACCCTGTAATCGGTACTTTGGTGGCAGGTAGCTTGATGCTGTTTGTTATAGGTAAACCTGTAGCGTTCCTAAACCAAGGTCTGACGGATTGGCTGAACGGTATGTCAGGCACTAACGCTCTGCTTCTAGGTGCGATTCTTGGTCTGTTTGTATCATTCGACTTAGGTGGTCCTGTAAACAAAGCCGCTTACGCATTCTGTTTAGGTGCAATGGCGAATGGTGTTTATGGGCCATACGCAATCTTTGGCTCAGTAAAAATGGTATCGGCGTTCACTGTAACTGCGTCAACCATGATTGCTCCACGCCTATTCAAAGATTTTGAGATTGAAACGGGTAAATCTACATGGCTACTTGGCCTTGCGGGTATTACCGAAGGTGCAATCCCAATGGCGATTGAAGATCCAATCCGTGTAATCGGCTCATTCTTACTAGGATCAGTGGTTACAGGTGCGATGGTCGGCGCGGCAGGTATTGGTCTATCGACTCCGGGTGCAGGTATCTTCTCTATCTTCTTGTTACACGATTCTGGTTTGGGCGCATTCTCTGCTGCTGCAATCTGGTTCGGTGCTGCGATTGTCGGCACAGTGATTTCAACAGTTACTCTTCTGATGTGGCGTGGTCACGCTGTAAAAAAGGGTAAGTTTGAAGCAAGTACTGCAACACAGAACTAACTAAATTTTGAGCTCACTTCTAGCTCGCAATTAAAACACCATATAAAAAATAACGAACAACTTGGCTGTCCTAAATATCTGTGCTCCTAACGGTTTTATTCACACAGATTCTGGGCGTGGTTTTCTGCACCCTCAATTTAGTGGCAGCCAATTTTAACCCCTTGAAAAAATTTAATTTAGTCGTATTTGAGTTCGAACTTTAGTTTTACTCGAAGCGATACATTTAGGTAAATGATTATGACTACATCACGCGTACACATTACTCCTCACATGCACTGGGATCGTGAATGGTATTTCACAACAGAAGAGTCTCGCATTCTTCTTGTGAACAACATGGAAGAAATCATGAACCGTCTGGAGAGCGATCCAGAATACAAATATTACGTTCTAGATGGTCAAACAGCCGTTCTAGAAGATTACTTCGCGATCAAACCAGAGAACACAGAACGCGTAAAAGCATTGGTCGAAGCGGGCAAGCTGATTATTGGCCCTTGGTATTCTCAAACCGACACAATGCAAGTTTCTGGTGAGTCGATTGTACGTAACATGATGTATGGCATTCGTGACTGCATGAAGTTTGGCGATGCTATGAAGATTGGTTACCTACCAGACTCATTCAGCATGAGCTCACAGCTGCCAATGATCTACAACGGCTTCGACATCACACGTGCAATGTTCTGGCGTGGTTGTTCAGAGCGTCATGGCACCAACAAAACAGAATTCTTATGGCAATCAAACGACGGCAGTGAAGTAACGGCACAAGTGCTTCCGCTAGGTTACGCAATTGGCAAATACCTTCCACAAGACGAAGAAGGCCTGCGTGCTCGTTTAGATAAGTACTTCCCAGTGCTAGAAAAACCATCGGTAACGAAAGACATCCTATTGCCGAACGGCCACGACCAAATGCCGATTCAAAAAGACATCTTTGAAGTAATGGACAAACTTCGCGAAATCTACCCAGATCGCGAATTCTCAATGAGTCGCTTTGAAGAAGTGTTCGAGAAAGTAGAAGCGGCACGCGATCAACTCGACACAATCAAAGGCGAGTTCAACGACGGCAAATACATGCGTGTTCACCGTACGATCTCTTCTACGCGTATGGACATCAAATTGATCCACGCAGAAATCGAAAACAAGATTGTAAATATCTTAGAACCCCTAGCGTCTATCGCTTGGACATTAGGCTTTGAATACCACCACGGTTTGATTGAGAAAATGTGGAAAGAGAGCATGAAGAACCACGCTCATGACTCGATTGGTTGCTGCTGTTCAGACAAGGTTCACGCTGAAATCCTAAACCGTTACATCCTTGCGGACGATATGGCGACAAATCTGATTCATTTCTACAAGCGTAAGATTGTCGACCATATGCCAGATCGCGAAGGTTGCGACAAACTAGCGATGTTTAACCTTTCTCCATACGAGCGCGAAGAAGTGGTTAACACGACTATCACTATCCGTGCGCAAGAGTTCTCTATCTTTGATGAAAACGAAAACCCAGTTGAGTACTTCATCCAAGGTAAGCGTCAAATTGACCCAGGTAAAGTAGACCGTCAAATCGTTCACTACGGCAACTACGACCCGTTCATGGAGTTTGATATTCAGATCAAACGCACTGTGCCGGCAATGGGCTTCACTACGTTACACATCCAAGGTAACGAGAAGGGCGCAGTAAAAGTCGCGGAACAAAAAGATTACTTGCTAGAAAACGAATACTACCGAATTAACGTAAATGACAACGGTACTCTGACTATTTTCGACAAAGAGACAGAGCAAGTATTCGACCAAGTGCTTCGTTTAGAAGACGGTTCTGATGACGGCGATGAGTACGATTACTCACCATCTCGTCAAGAGTGGCTGTTGTACTCCGACGAATTCCCGGTAGAAACCTCGATTGACCACCAAGGCTTCCAATCGGTAGCGAACATCGCTTTCCGCATGAATGTTCCTGTAAACCTTGCAGAGCGTGAAGAGCGCACGGGTCAAAACGGTTTTGTCGAAGCGCAATGCCAAGTGGTATTGAAGCAAGGTTCTCGCCGCATCGAAGTACGCATGGAACTAGACAACCAAGCCGACGACCACCGTGTACGTGTGCTAGTACCAACGCCATTTGTTTCTGAAACTGTGGTTGCAGATAACCAGTTCGGTTGTATCACTCGCCTAACCAACGACCCTGCAATGGCGGTTTGGGAAGAAGAGAAGTGGAAAGAAGCGCCGGTTCCTGTGTATCAGTTAATGAACTTTGCAGCGCTAGAAAACGGCAAAGCAGGCGTGGCGATCATGTCGAATGGACTGCGTGAATTTGAGGTGATTGCATCTCAAGGTGACGAAAACAGAGATACTTTCGCACTGACACTATTCCGCGGTATCGGCGTGTTAGGTAAAGAAGAACTATTGCTTCGTCCGGGTCGTCCTTCAGGTATCAAGATCCCGACCCCTGATTCACAAGTGCGCGGCAAGCTAGTGTGTGAATTCACGCTGTGTGGCTTCTCTGGCAACCATATTGACGCGAACGTCATGGCGCAAGCACGTGACAATGTCACTCAAATCGAATGCTACAACAAGATCCCTTACAACGCGATGAAGCTAAACGTAGGCGAGCAAAACCTACCGATGAGTTTTAGTCTTCTGTCTAAGCAACAATCAGGCGCGGTACTGAGTGTGCTGAAGAAAGCGGAAGATGAAGATGCGTTGATAATGCGTGTCTACAACCCGGCAGAAACAGGTTCAGTGTCAGATTCAATTTCGTTCACTCAAGCGGTTTCAAGCTGGAAAGAAACAAGCATGGACGAGCGCGTTCGCGAAGGTAATGTAGCAACTGAAGCCTTTGGTGACTTGTCTTTTAGCGACTTGTCTTTTGGTGAACTAGCATCTTGCCAAGCGAAAACATTCCAAATCAAATTCTAATTTCAATAACCCGCTCACCTTGGTGGGCGGGAATGGTGAACGACAATGAAAATTGTAATTGCCCCCGATTCATTTAAAGAATCACTCAACGCTCATCAAGTTGCGTCTTGCATTGAGCGTGGATTTGCTGACGTCTTCCCTCATGCAGAGTTTGTGAAAATGCCCCTCGCCGATGGAGGAGAAGGCACAGTAGACGTGTTGCTAGAGGCGCTCAATGGTAAGAAACAACGGCTGCAAACGACGGATCCAATTGGGCGTGAATGCACGGCTTACTGGGCTTCACTTGAGCAACAGGTTGATGGCAAAAGCGTAAATACTGCCTTGGTGGAGTTTGCTCAAGCATCGGGTTTAGATCGATTAACCGTAGAAGAAAGAGCACCTCTCACAGCATCGTCTTACGGCACAGGGTTGCTGATTAGAGATGCACTAGATAAAGGTGTGGAACAAATCATCATTGGTTTGGGCGGCAGTGCCACTAATGATGCAGGTGCTGGCATTTTCCAAGCCTTGGGAGGAAAGTTGTTAGACAAGCAAGGCAACGAGTTATCTGGTGGTGGCGCCGAGTTAAGCCAATTAGCAAACATCGATCTTGATGGACTGCACCCTAGATGCAAAGAAGTGACGTTCGTGGTCGCATGTGATGTGAATAATCCACTATGTGGCGAAAGCGGAGCCAGTGCCGTGTTTGGACCACAGAAGGGAGCATCGAAAGCTCAAGTTGAACAACTTGATATTGCGATCGGACACTTTGCCGATATCGCTCAAGCGCGCACGGGCATTAATCATCGAGACACTGCTGGTTTTGGTGCGGCTGGTGGCACGCCCTTAGGACTAAGCCTCGTATTCGATATCCAAATTAAAGCGGGTATTGAGATGGTATTAGATGCCTTGGATGCAGATAAGGTTCTAGAAGGTGCTTCACTGGTCGTGACCGGAGAGGGGCAGATGGATAACCAAACCCTGCAAGGTAAAACACCTTTCGGTATCGCTCAGAGAGCTCAAAAGCTGAGTATTCCAACCATTGGAATTGCGGGCTCTTTGGGGCAAGACGTTGAAAAGCTTTACGGCTCAATGTCTAGCTTATTTGGAACCGTACGTTCACCTCAGCCTTTAGACCAAGTTTTATCAGAAGCGAGCCAAAACCTGACTCGTACTGCCCGTAATATCGCAGCCACGCTCAAGCTTGGTTGCCAGATTTTTAATGAGAAGTAATTATGTCTCTATTTAAACTCGACAACGTTATTCAAAACTACGCATGGGGAAGCAAAGACTCCATCAACCAACTGTTTGGTATAGTGAACCCAAACCAAGAACCCCAAGCAGAAATTTGGATGGGTGCTCATCCAAATGGTTGCTCAAAGGTAGGTGATACCGGAGAGTCGCTTTCTCACATGATTGATGAAAATAAAATCGACGTCTTAGGCGGGTACACGGCGACACGTTTCGGTGAATTACCTTTTCTGTTTAAAGTGTTGGCAGCTGAAACACCGTTGTCGATTCAGGTTCACCCGAACAAGCGTAAATCTGAATTAGGTTTTGAGCGAGAGAATGCACTTGGCATCCCTTTGAATGCGTCTAATCGAAACTACAAAGATCCAAACCACAAGCCTGAACTTGTTTATGCGTTAACCTTCTACAAAGCGATGAATGGCTTTCGTCCTATCGACGATATTATTGCCTTGTTCGAAGAAGCGGAGATTCCTTCGTTAGCGATTGAGCTTAATGTACTTAAAGCCAATGCCGACAGTGATTCTCTGAAGTCTTTCTTTAGCGCAATTATGTCGCTTGAAGGTGACCGAAAAGCTTCTGCGCTTAATGAGCTTTATGCTGCACATGCGCGACCAGCCAAAACGGTTATGGGGCGAGAAGCTCTGCAATACAGCATTGAATTCAAACAGCATTATCCAGATGATATTGGCTTATTTGCGCCATTGATGCTTAACACGGTTGAACTGGCGCCAGGTGAAGCGATGTTCCTGTTCGCAGAAACCCCACATGCTTATATTCAAGGCACAGGCTTAGAGATCATGGCAAACTCAGACAACGTGTTGCGTGCTGGCCTCACACCAAAGTACATAGATGTTCCTGAGCTAATCGACAACACGATCTTTGAGCCGATTAAGCCAGAAGATATTCGTCTTAAGCCTGTATTGAAAGAGGGCAAGATGAGCTATCCGATTCCAGTGGATGATTTTGGCTTTGACATATTATCTGCGACTGATGAGAGCAAGTCACAGTATCTACGTAGTGCGGAGATCTTGTTCTGTGTAGAAGGAGAGGCGACTGTCACTTCAGAAGGACGGTCAGTTTCTCTTAAGCCCGGAGAATCGGTCTTTGTAAGTAGTAATTCAAGTGTTTACCAATATCAAGGGAATGGCATTTTGGCTCGTGCTTTTAACTAGTGCCCCCGTGCTAGCGATCAGCAAAAGAAATGTCAGAGTGCCACTGTAAAGTGTTACTCAATATTGGATTGATGGTTGTTACCTATCTGTTTTTGACAGCATTAATTATTGACCATACCCGCTACTCTGGCGGGTTTTTTCATTATTGGAATGAGCAGATATAAGCTTGTAGAAACGAAAAACCCTGCGATCAGAGCAGGGTTTTTATTGAATCAGTTCTGAGTGACTGGTTAAGCAATGTGCGTCATTTTATTAAGCACAAAGGTTTCAATACAACCTTCAGTCGCAGCAACGTACTCAGCGATGTGTTGGCTCGCTAAGTGTTTCTCTAGATGAGCTTCAGACTCCCAGTTCTCATGAAAAACGAAGTGAGCAGGGTTACTGTTATCTTGGTGCAGGTCGTAATTAATACAGCCGTCTTCAACACGGGTTTTGTCGATCAATTTAATCATCTCTGATTTAACAAGCTCAATCTTATCTTCTTTAGTGACGATCGTTGCGATAATAGTCAGTTTGCTCATGTTCAATTCCTTAACTCTTAACTCTTAACTCTAAACTCTGTAAGTTAAAGTAATATAAGTATAAATTTAGGTTGAAGAAAGAGTTCTGGAATCCAATAACTATGGTTGTTAGCATCCACAATTCGAGTTTGAGAGCATCAAGCTGGTGGCGTATAGGTTACGGACATAAAAATGCCCTTATCGGAAGATAAAGGCATTTGAATAAGAATCAAATAGTGTTGTTATTGGGGTGTTAAGCGTATTGCTTTACTTTAAGCATATTGCTCCACTGTCATCGCCCAGTTTTTCTTCTGCTGTTCAAAATTCATTTTGATTTGTTGGTAACGAACCTTAAGTACTGAGTGTTCGTACTTTTTCACAACGTCTTCGCGTTTACTTTCAATTAGCTGCTTTTTGACTTCGTAGTATTCGTTCATGTTTGATACAAGCGCATCGAATTCTTGTTGAAGCTTGTCTGCGATTTGTTGCTTGTCAGCACGGTGCATGATTTTTTGCTGCGTGCGCTTTAATAACATTGATGCTTCGGCTTTTTCAATACGAGCTTGTGGTGTTTTCTTAAGCTTGCTTGCTAAGCCCATTAAAGAAGCACTCTTAATCAACCATTTTGTTGGATCGTATTGCCACCAGTAGATGCCGTTACGGTAATCGTTCTCAAAGATGTGGTGGAAGTTGTGGTAGCCTTCCCCAAAAGTGAGTACCGCTAGCACACCGTTGTCACGCGCTGTGTTTTTGTCGGTAAAAGGTTGGCTACCCCAGATGTGAGCAAGAGAGTTAATGAAGAATGTGGTGTGGTGGTTGAGGACCAAACGAACTGCACCCACAATTAACAACATGCCAAGCACGTCACCGTAAATTACACCTAATGCGATTGGAACACCGAAGTTCATCAGCAATGCCAATAAAATGTAGTACTTGTGCTGCCACATAACAATCTTATCTTTCTTCAGGTCGCGACAATTTTCATAATCTGTGTACATTGCAGTATTGTAATTGCGAATCATCCAGCCGATGTGCGAATACCAAAAGCCACGCTTTGCTGAGTATGGGTCTTTGTCGTTGTTGTCGACATGCTTGTGGTGCACACGGTGATCAGAAGACCAGTGTAGCGCGCTGTTTTGTAGAGCAAATGCGCCACCTAATGCAAATAGAAATCTTAGGCTTGAATGCGCTTCAAATGCTTTGTGTGACCATAAGCGGTGATAACCCGTCGTGATAGACAGGTTGCAGAACGTAAAACAGATCGCTAGCCATATCCAGTGCTCCATACCATAGCCAAAAAAGTAGCCATAAACGGGAGCCGCAACAACAGCAAGCAGCATGCTAAAAGAGAACACAAAAATATTGAGCCAGATTAATGGCGGCTTTTTTGTTGATGGTTTATCGGCACTATTCATTAGTAAATTTCCATTGAGCTTACATCTGTTCGCTAGAATATCAGCGTACACGTGTAAGTCAATATTGAAAGTGTAAACGTGTATTAGTATGTTTTGCTTAAATATTGTATAAAGGTAGTGTGAAATGTAGTAGCAAGTCATAAATGGAAGTACTAAGGGCTAATAAATGGAAATTAAGGTAGCTGAATATAAAGATTATGAGCGGATTGCCCAATTACACGCGGATAGCTGGAAGCTATATTACCGTGGCATTCTTGCTGATGATTACTTAGAAAATGATGTTTTGGAGGACAGATCTGTTATTTGGCAGACTCGTTTGATTAATCCTCCTTTCAACCAACATGTTTTATTGCTTGAAGAGGGTGGTTTACTGGTTGGTTTCGTCTGCGCGTTTGGTAATCACAACTTTGAACGTGGAACGTTCATTGATGCGTTACATGTAGACAGCAATTATCGTGGTCGAGGTGTAGGTAAACGTCTCTTGTCTGAACTCACTAAATGGTTACAGCAATATTATGCTGATTCGGGGCTTTACCTAGAGGTGATGTCTGAGAACCACCAAGCCATTGCTTTTTATCAGGCGATTGGTGGCAAAGAAGAACTAGAGCAAGTTTGGAACGCACCATGTGGCAGCCAAGTGAATGAAAAGGTGATTTCTTGGAGTTCTCCCGTTGAACTTGAACAGAAAACAGCGAGCGTTGTGTATTCTTAGACGTTTTTACTGAAGTCACTTTAAAGCCGAAGAACGTAGATAAAAGCCCCTAGCATTCAATTGTTTGGGGCTTTTTTGATTAGAGTCGTGGTCGTTTTCGTGAATAACTTAAAATAACTTTGAATCGCAAAATAGCTGAAACACTAGTCACTCCATGTGATCTTATTTCTACCGCTCTTCTTCGAAATGTAGAGTGCTTGATCGGCATCATCGATGAGTTGCTCGACAGAACCAAGAGCCTGTGACGCATGTTTCACACCGATTGAAATCGTTACCTCTAGCCTAAAGTGAGAAGGGGATTTTAAAAGGGAATCGACCAATGATTGGATTGAAGCCTCAGTTTCCCCTTGGACCATCACTAAAAACTCTTCACCGCCATATCGAAAGCAGTTACTGCTGGTCGGTAGCCTTTTTTGAATCTCATCGGCCAGTTCTTTGATCACCATATCGCCCATTTGGTGGCCGTAGGTGTCGTTAATCGATTTGAAATGATCAATATCTATCATGAGCGATGTAATGGATAGCTGACGATCTATGCTTGGTTCTATCACCTGATGAAGATAAAGACGGTTATAGCAACCCGTTAGCGCATCTTGATAAGAAAGAGCTTCAAACATATTAGATTGCTTGCGAAGTTGTATTGCTTGTTTACGAAGTTGTTCGGATTGAGTGAAGCGTTTGTGCACTTCGAAATCCCTTCTTAAGCAAGAAGCTGCAATAAGAATATAAGCTGAAGCGTATACGGAAATGGTTTCTATTTCGTGACTAGGCTCTGCTTGATAAAGCTGAGGGGCAAGGCCAATGAGATAAGCCAAAAAGATAAACGAAAGCGTAGATATGCTGTACTTAACAGACAGTCTTGAAAACGTGCCGATGTAGATCATTACTAGAATGATGCCACCTTGGTAATCGAAATTGTTCAGCTCGATAGCGAGTCGTCCAACATAGAGTAAGAAAATTGAGCAAACAATAAGGAAGGAGCTTTCTACGAGCTCTAAAACGGTGGGTTTATTTGTAATGCAGTATCTGGCGACTGCCATCATTATTAAAAACAGTATAATTCGGCAAATGATAGGCGTTAGGCACTCTGTGCCAAAATGGATGTAGTCGGTAACAATGAAAGCAAAGAATATTGAGATCGGAATGTAGATGAAATTTATGTACGGCAAATAAATTTCATTATCGAAATAGGTTTTAAATCTTTGATTCTTGAACCCAGAGTAAGAACGCATTGAGAAATTAGCCGAGATGGATACACAATAATTTGCGTAGTATGTCACAGTCTTTGGGATTGTAAATGACCGTTTCTATAGATTTGTCAGTATGTTAGCTAGATCAACAAACTGCTCGAGAATATATTCACGCTCTATTATCGATAGAACGTGAATATTTTAGAGGCTGGTGCAAGAGTAATTAACAGAAATTATTGGAGATTAATAAAAACTAATAGCGATTAGCGCTTGTTCTTCAAGTAACGCTTACGGCGTTCTTCTTTCTTCTTAATCTGCAGCTCAGCTTTCAGTGCAGCAGCTTCTTCAACTTCGACCAACTCTTTGGTGATCATCTCTGGTAGTTCTAGCGTTACTTTACCTAAAGTACCATTACGAAGTTCGTGAAGTAGTATTTCCGAACATTTGTGAATGTCTATATGACCACCGGCACGAAGTGCACCGCGTTTACGACCAATCGCTTCCATCAATTCGATGTCTGACTCTGGTAGCTCTTCAATTTGGTAGCGTTCTTGCAAAAGATGAGGATACTGTTTAGCTAAATATTCTACCGTATAGAATGCCACTTCATCGTATTCCATTGCTGTATCTTTTACAGCACCTGTCGCGGCTAGGCGAAAGCCACTGTGCGGGTTTTCTACTTTAGGCCATAGAATCCCTGGAGTGTCTGAAAGGATCACGCCATTTTGTAGGTTGATACGTTGTTGGCGACGAGTTACTGCAGGTTGGTTACCCGTTACCGCAATCGTACGTCCAGCTAAGCAGTTGATGATGGTCGATTTACCCACGTTCGGGATACCCATAATCATTGTGCGAATGTTCTTGCCCATCTGTTCACGGTGCGGTGCTAATTTACGTACTAGCTCCATAACGTGGTTAACTTCTTCTTTAGCGCTGGTGGTAATCGCAATTGCTTTAACGCCTTGCTCTTTCTCGAAGTGCTCAATCCAACGCTCAGTGAGCTCAGGATCCGCAAGGTCGCGCTTGTTCAGTACTTTTACACAAGGCTTATCGCCGCGCAGTGAAGAGATCATTGGGTTTTCACTACTGAACGGGATACGAGCGTCCAGTACTTCGATGATCACATCAACCTGTGGGATAACTTCTTCGATTTCTTTGCGGGCTTTATGCATGTGACCCGGAAACCATTGAATAGACATAGAGATAAACCTTGATAAATATATTTGCTGCACATTGTAAGGGTTGGATGATACGTGTAAAGGTATATCTATCCCCACCTTCAATGAGTGCTGTGAGTTTGCTTGAAGTATAGGCGACTTGGTGATGCTTATTTAGTTGATGATTGACCCAATGGAGGTGGGAGGTGCTAATGTTGTTAAGCATAAGAAGTCGCTCTATATCTCTAACCTTGATCATTGGGCTTTCTGAGTTGTGCTCGTCTCATTTCTGCGTAAGCGCCTTGTCTATCTTCGTTTTGGTAAGCTTTCATCTGGTCATAGAGGTAAATTGAATATTGATCAGAAAGTATTATGCAATCAATGCGGCTTGTTTCAGCTGTGGGGCTACGACAGAAAACGTAGCTTGATGACTTCACTTTACCTAGTTCAAGATCGGCAAAATCAAAGGCATGTAGACTAGGGGAAAGAGTAAGTAGCAGTAAATCGAAGGATTGGTAAGTCGCGGGATTTTCAGAAGCGATGTTTCTGTGAGCTAACAGATTCGACTCATGTTTTAGAGGGCAGGATGTTTTTACATTTGGACAAATGTGATTAAACCACAGATGACACGACTTAAACCGCGTTTATTTGCCTGACAGTAATTCTATTAGGGACTGAATAATATCAAGCCACCTCTTTGAAGGCTTACACTATAATGCGAACAATTGTGGAAAAGACCAGTAGTTCGTTTTTTGTATTTATGTTCATAATCTTAACTATATGTCTGGTTGTATAATAGTCTCTAAACTATTGATAAAATTTGCTTTTCTTATCGCTTCTTTTCGATTAGTGACATTTATTTTTTTATATATGTTGTATACGTGCGTTTTTACCGTACTTTCTGAAATAAATAGTTCACTTGATATCTCTAAATTTGAATCTCCTCTAACAACTCGTTTAAATATTTGAGCCTCTCTTTTCGTAAGGTTAGAGAGTATTACCTGAGACTTGAAAGTAAAAGAGCGCGCATTGGATAAAATATGTGACATTAACTTCCTAGGTAGCCATAGGTCGTCATCACATACCGTTTTTAAACAACGTGTAAGGTGTTCAATAGGCGCATCTTGATAAATTATCCCTTTTATATTAAACAAGTTGAATAGTTGCATTACAGTAATACTCTTTCCGGTAATGTCTGAAGGAACGTCATAGATTACCCATTTATGTGACTCTATTTTTGATAAGATGATGTTGATATCTTCGATCTTTGCCAAGAGTAAGTAGCTAATGATAACGACATCGAAAGTTTTATGATTACGTGAGCGCTCAATGCTTAAAATAGATTCTCTGCTAAAAGAAAAATCACTGTATTTCTCTATTTCTCGTTGAATAAACTGGTTGTTAATACCGTTGTCACCTACCAGGAGTATGTGCTTTAAATTATTTTTATTTTCATACATAATTTACTCCTCAACTGAAAGATCATATTTGATTGTATGATGTTAGATTTTATATAATTGAGTTGCATATCTCATTTTTTATATAATTGCATACTTATGGTTGTTGCGAAAGTCGGGGTTCAATAGAAATTTGTAATGTATCGTCATATTGTCCCCCTGGTTTGTTCTCTGTTTTTCCTATGACAAAACTCAAAGGAATGGGTTGACCAATCGTCGCCGAAAGACGTTGAATTCTTGCATCAAGTTGCTCAAGGTTTACTCTGTCGCTATCGAGGGAAAGTTGGTATGGAATATCCCATTTGGCCTCATTAGATTCATGACGTAGCATCCCTTGATGGGATGATTCCAACACGATGGTATACGCTGTATTGCTTTGAACCCATAGGTTAGGCGCCGAACGAATAACCTTGTTTGAATATAATGTCCCTAGATCAAGGTCATAATGTTGTTGGGTTAACCCATAAAAATGAATTTTTGCAGCTGGCGGGACGTTAACAGATACAGGGAGTGAGCTAGGGCTAATTTCTATTTGTTTGCTATCTGAAGTATAAGATGGCGAGACTTCTAATAACCCTCGATAAGTTCCTGACGCTAACCATTGTTTGCTCGGGAAACGCATTTGTATCGTTGCCGAAGGTTGACTGTCGGTTAATGATAAGTGCCATTGATTAGCCACTGGCATACCGATCTGCCCACTCCACTCAAAGTTGAGTTTGTCTTGGTTTGATCCTTTTAACGATCGACTGGTATCGTTAAGTTGTAGAATTAAGCTTAATTTGCAGGGTTCGCCAATTATATTCGCATCTATACGGTAAGTATTTATTGTTGCGAACGTTCCTGCGCTGAAAATGTCATATTGCGATTTAGATGAGACGGGTTGAATAGTCAATGCGCTAGCTTCACACGCCAATGCCGAAGGTACATGGCTTATGGCGATGAGGAACAAGGCTCCCCAAAGAACTTGTTTATTCCACATACACATCTCCTAGTCTTATCAAGTTGTCACTGCGTTCACTGAGGGTAATGATGACTGACTCTTGTTCTTTAGTGTCGAGTACCAACTGGTACTTACCTGGCTTTAATCCAGAGATTGCAAATATGCCGTTGCGATTGGTAAAGAAGTCAATCGGTAACTGTTTTGTTTTGCCAAGGTAATGTGCTACACCAGCGACAAGTGAAATCGGACTGTTACTTTGACGATCGAATAGCTTGCCAATAACGGTTAATACGGCATCCGATCCGATCTGTAGTTGGTATCCCCGTTTATAACCAGGCTTGATCCAAAAAGCACCATCACCTAAGTCATAACCTGGTGGTAAGTTATCAACCTCGTAACCGATTACTTGGCCATTATAAGCAACAAGGTCAGGAACCATGGCACTTGCATCTCCTTTAAGGTAAACGCGTGCGTACTCACCATCTTTTGTTGGATCGACAGCTACATCATTCTCTTTCAAGCTTTTGTGTTTGCTGACAATCGCAAATGCTTCGCGCACCGGTCTGCCGACGGTCACAGATGAACCTGCAAAAGCAAGGGCACTACTTATAGTCACATCAGTACTATGGTTTCGTGTTTCACCACTAATGTCTTCAAGCCGCGAAGCGTGGGTCGCGTTTAATTCATAACGGTTGGCCGTGTAGTTAATACCTGCATCCATATCGGCATCCGTTTCTTCGTTAGTACTGACACTTGCAAACGCCGATATTCCCCCTGTATTACCAATGTTATTCTGATAACTGTAATCTAAGGCGGCTTCATTGAGCTCTGTGGTGTAACGACCGACAACACGAGTTTGTCGACTAAGAGGCCAGCTTATGGTGACTGTAGTGCTGATATCATCATCTTCACTTGCGTTATGCCGATAGTTAACGCGTGCACTCCAGGTGGCGGGAGTATCAAACAGTCCGTCTGATAAACTTGGGCTGATTAACCAATAATCGTTCTCTTTGTCTATTCCTGAGCGGTAATTGAGCGTCATCGCAGCGCGTAAAGACTGACCAAGGTAAATGGAGCTGAATGCAGATACATAATGGGTGGTTAAGTTGATATCGATGTCGGAAGCATCAAACCCTGAAACCCCAGTAAAATTGTTGGCCAGGTATTCATAACTGACACTTAGTTGTGGGGACAGTGTGTTCGTATTGGAAAACTCTGCATCGAATGCCAATCGGTAAGCGTCGCCAGTACCAAATGTAGGGTGTTCGCTACGCGATGCATTGAGTTCAGTGACGCCCCATGTAGAAGCGAACAACGCAGTGGCACCATATTGGTAAAGATCTTCACGGGTTTGAAAGTTCGTACCCAACGTCAACCAAGGAGCAATACCTACATCTACATAACCATGTAAAATACGCTCATCGGTTAGGTATTCTAGTTGTCCATTTTGTAATTCAGAAGGCGCTCCATACATGATGCTATATTCAAACTCACCGCTATTGAGCAAGTCGTTACCGGTTGCAATAGAAAACTCGATGCGTTCTTCATTCCCTGAGCGGTCGGTAATGACGAGTACAACATCATTGCTACCTTGCGCTAGAGGGATATCACTAAGGTTATAGCTACCAGCACCTAGGGTTAATCTTTGGACTGCAATCCCATCTATATAGACATCGACATTTGAAGCTCTTTGAAGTGTGAATGATTGATTGGCTCGTGGTCGTGCGTTTCTGGTTGGAATGAGTGTAAAATCTCGAGTCAAGCCAATACCAAGTATGTCGGTGCTGTCCTGAAAAGATTGACCACTGTTGTACATATCGCCGAGCACAAGTCGTGTGCCTTGTTCTGCAAAGTCAATATTAAGACGAGATCCTTCTCTTATGTATCGTGAATCTTGTGATGAGCTGTTTTCTAAATAGGATTCATACTCAAAGTTTAGAAAACCAATGTTAAGTGCTGAGTCGAACTGACTACGATAAAGCGCCTGTCTTGACGAATTCTGATCGACATATTGGCTCTCATTTGCTGAAAGGGCAAAGTTAACGTATCCACTAAACAAACTTGGCTCAGCATAGTTATAAAAATCATCTGCGCCGTTCATAGACAGTTGCTGGGTTAAGCTAAATTCAGGCGGTACCGTCACGATACATTCTAATGAAGAGAAATCGAAACTAAGACCTAACCCTACGCTCTCAAAATGGCGCTGAGACAGCATCTTATCGTCTGTCGTGTCATTGAGTTTCCCAATACCTTCTTGAATTACGACGGACGAAAGGAGAGAGAGCGTGCTTTCCTTCGGTAACAAGATTTCGTTGTTTGCGGTAATGATAATGTCCGCTTCCCCCAGTATGGTGTCACTTATCCTTAACAAAGAGGTGAGTTGAATATCGCGCCCTGTCGGATTTAAGACCATTTCCTGTCCCCAAGCGGCAGGGCTTAAGGCGGCACAGTAAAAAAGCACTAATACCAAGACATGAAAAACTTGCCACATCTTGTGATAGGTTTCAGTTTTCATGCCCATGGTAAGTGCCCACTGGTAAGTAATTTAAAGAAGAAGGCAAAGTAATAATGGAGCGCGGTGGAATAAACTGCTCACCTAAAGCCTCATGTACTTTTTGGCTCTGAGATTCGAGCCCTGCAAAATGAAGTAACGATGTATAGGTAAATCGTGACCCTGAATTAGTGAGTGTTAGTTTACCTTGTTCATCTATGTGTAATTTCACGTCAGGCACTAAAGAGGATGAGTGAATGTGCAGCAACGCATTGTAGTGAACTTGTAAATTGATACCTGTTGTTAAACCTATGGGTTTGTCGATTCTCGCGTTGTTCTGGCCAATATTCACGGTACTGAAGCGAACGAAGTAACTCTGGGAGGTTTCGAGTGATCGGTTTCCCAACCACTGTATCCGGAATACTTGGCGTCCACCGGGTGCCAACATTGCGGCTGGTGGAAACACAAACATCTCTTCACTCGATAGATCCGATGTTTGGAACGTGCCATCAGATGAGAATTTCAAACGACGAACGTTAGCTTCAAGTGGGAGAGCTTGTGTTGAATTGTTAGTCACAACCAATTGCGATGTTGCTCGGTGATCTGTGTTGAGCTCGATGACGGTTGGAAACAGTGTTATGCCAAACGTTTGTGCACACAGAAAGCAATAAATGAGCGCTCCCAAGATATAGCGTCTCATTGCTATTGATCCTGCTCTATTTCAATCGATAGGGTGTTCACGTTGTAATCTTTAAGTGGCTGCATTTCGAAAAAACGAGTGGAATAGGGAAGAACTAAAGTCCCAGGAATACGTTTAGCGATTTCTACGCCTTTTAAATATGTTGAGTTTTTACCATCAGATACCTTCCAGGTTGTATTGGTTAATCGACCATAACTATTGCCACTGTTGAGTACTTCAAGGACCCATTTGTTCTTTTTGTCATTGGGTTCGATACTTTTAATTTCTAGTTGAGAGGCTGTGTTCTGAGGTTTCACGTTGATAAGCGTATTAAACTGAAGTAAAAGACTCACTTGTCCTTGGTTACTACTCGCTCTTTGAACTTTTACTTGCTTAACAGCAATGCGATACGCTTTAGATTCTGTGATGGAAGGATCGCCTAAATATCGCACCATAATGGATTGTGATCGTCCAGGCTCTATTATTGCTGTCACCGGTATCACTAATAGCTCATCATCTGCCGGAGTGGTGGTCTCTTTTCCATATTTGTCCATTGTCATAAATACTGGAGACAGTTCAACCGTGAGTGGTTCGGTAGAAGAATTCTCAACCCTCATCGTCATTTGAGCTCTTTTTCCAAGCGGTGTCATTTCCATAGACATCGGTTCGACTTTGAACGCATGAGCGGACAAACAAGTGAATGACAATAGGAAAAGAACGGTCCATTTATGCATGATCCATTTATACATAGCGAAGAGCTCCAAATTAAACTCATGTCGTTGAGATTGAGATTGAGATTAAGTCGGAGGCCAAATAATAGCCCCCAACTTATTAACCTCTAATTTGAGGTGATGTTTACGGTTAATGTATCTGAGTAGCCACCTGCCCATGGGGAGGTTTCTGTCGTCACAATATCAATAGATGCGGCAACACCAGTCGCCAATACTCCGGAACCACCATAAGAGTTACTGACTGAAACGTCATTTAGACCTGGGCCCCCTGGTGCATTAAGCGTGAAAGAAGCTAAGCCCGAAGGGTTGAATGTTGCATCATATGTAAGAGCGTAGTCTTCGCTATCGTCTGACTCTAGACCACCTTCAGCACTTGTCAGTGTTACAGTTGCACCATCGACGTCATTACACTTCATGTTAAGACCACTAACAGAAAGGTTTTGAATTTGAGATACGTTACCAAAGTCCATCAGTTGCGTTGAAAGACCAGTAACTTCACATACAGGTGAAACAAAACCAACTAACTGGACATCACCAGGAGCGGCTTGGACTTGAGCACCAAAAATAGCAGTGACTGTTGCTGCGTAGAGTGTTAGCTTTTTCATTAGAAATTCCTTTATCTTAAATGATTGGCTCGAATACTGCTGAGCGTATGTTGTTCTGCAGATACATTGCAGAGTTTTTACTTTGTCACGCTATGAATCGAAGGGTAAACTTCGATCTCAATAACGTCTTGATAATAACCTGCGAAACGCAAGCTATTTTCGAGTGCTACCCTAAGGCTCCCATGTTGAGCAAAAGGAATAACACCTGAACTGTTGATCATTACAGGTGAAATAAGTTGGCTGCTGTGCCTACTTTCATAAAGACGAATTTCGTCTATTTGCAATGACAAATTGTAACTTTCAATAATATCAACCCCTTGGTGTTGATATTTTAAGCCTCCATATTTTGAGTTGATCGTTATACCCAATGGACGGTTACAATACATATTAAAAGGTAATGACTGCACATCACGGTGTTCCGTGAAATTCATAATGTTGCCAGAAAAGAAGTTTATTTCGCATTGATCTTTGATCTGACCGCTAATTCCTAACGTTAAGTTGTTAGCACTGGCATAGAATGAAAGTGACTGACTGAAAATTAACCCGGAGACGATGAAGTTATGAAGAATCCAAAATACTCTAATCATAATTTCACCTCTCACTGATTGAATGTAACTTGTTGCTTAACTTTCAAAACTATAAGTGCTAAAAAAAATGGTGAAGTAGTAAAAAAAGTTTATTATTCAAGAGAAGTATGAAATTTGGTATGAGTTTAGCCCGAGAGGTGGAAACCATATTTTTAGTAATAACATAATATTCAATCAGATAGGGAGTATCTAACTGAAGATCAGTTCGGAATGGTATTTTTATTGTGTTGCTAAAAGTGGTTTTGTATACTACGGACCCGAAAAATGTCGTTTCGATGATAGTATTATCCCTGTTGTTATTAGGTGATGAGTATTAATAACCAAAGTTCAAATTAGAACGATAAATACATAATTTAGTTTTTTGGGTGCAATAAGTAATGGAGAGTTGTTAACAATAAATTGAAGGTGTTTTGTTGTAACTTAATGAAATGTATTATAATAAATTAAGATTAAAGCTTGTATACACTAGCTGAGTTAGTCTGATGCTAAATCATTACCGAGAAAGAAAATATCCCAGTTTAACTTTGACCTTTAACATCGAGTAGTATTTTTACTCGTTACAAAATCGATAGGGTTTGAATTTTAAGGAACTGTTTTGATTAAACAAAAATTAATTCGTCGAATGCATCTATATAGGTCATATTGAGAACTCGTTTTTTTGCAATTCAATATGGTGATTTCGGCCCGACAATTAATCTCAGAAAACTATTTATTAATCTCATCAAACTACTGTTTTTTCAATGTAACTCTGGTTAATGCTTCTCCTGAGAAAAAGGATAGACGGATTCTTTTAGGGCAAGCTCAGGTTTCAAGTTGCTTACTATTTGTTTCTAGCGCCTTTTCTAGCGCAACTAGAAATGTAGAAATATCTTGAGCACTCGTTTTCTACAACGGCAAGAATGCCGATGAACATATATCTCTATCAACTATTTTAACTCAGTCGATAATCTGTCACGATGTAGAGCTTATGTCCCAAAATTGGAGAACTGATCTGAGGTGATAAACCTTTTGAAAATCAGATCGCTATAGGGTCACTGTCTTTGTACGTTAAGGTCAGTATATACTGTCAGTACCAAATCAAGTACGCACGTTACAAAGTGTGCTTTAGTTGAATTTACCTGTGGAGAGACTTGATGGATCGCGGTTTTCGAAATCTAGACCTTAACCTTTTAAAGACTTTGGTTGTGCTCTATCAAGAGAGAAATACTCGCCTTGCCGCAGAGCGTTTGTTTACCACTCAACCGTCAGTCAGCCGTGCCCTAACTAATTTGAGAGAGCACTTTCAGCAAGAGCTGTTTATTCGCAATCAATACGGGTTAACGCCAACTCCAGAAGGCGACAAAATCTGTCGTGAGGTAAACCAAGCCTTGCAAGTTCTTGAACAAAGTGTCGCATTACACACATTCTCCCCAGAGAGAGCTGAAGGTAAACTTAGTATTAGCTTGAACCACTTTATGGCTGAACGCTATGCCAGCACCCTATATCGAAATATCTCCCGTTTAGCGCCAAACTTACAGTTGGAGATAGAGTCTTGGAACCAAGCTAGCCTATCCAAGTTGGTGCAAGGGGAGCTAGATTTTGGCGTCAATTTCTACGGTATTGACGCGCCGAAAGAGTTAGTTAGTAACTCATTGGGTAGAGAAGCATTCTCTTTGTATATGCGAAAAGGTCACCCATATCTCGATAACGTTCGCTTAGAAGCGCTGTCCGATTACCCCTTAGCCTCAGTGCTTATCTCCAATTGGAACCAGAAAGAATCGCGAGTTGAAAAGATCTTACGCAAAGCAAAGGTTCCAGTTACTGTGGCGCTGCGTTCGGAAAATGTACACGCGATAATTAGGTCGTTGGCAGACAGCAACTTAATTTTCCCCGCTATTTCTGGCTTGTTGGATGAAAACAATCAACCCAATATTGTTAGCATACCTATACAAGAAATATTGGATGTGCCTGCCGTGGAGTTCGATCGCAGCTTGTTCTATCATCAGAAAAACCGAAGTTCAGAATTTCACCTATGGGTTATGACTCAATTAGAAGAGGTGTTTGCTACTGAATAACCAGATATACATTTTTCGTATTTCTCAGGTCAAAATTAGGAATTAGATCGTATATCTAAGAGTCATTAGAGTGTTGTGTATTCCCTGAACATTAGGACACAACATGAAACTGATTTTTATTGCCTCTGTGCTTTCACTCTCTGTCACTACCGTATTTGCGGGTGACAACAATGATCTTACTTTTACCAGCTCCCACGGTTATCAATTTGTCAACAATGTACCTTCTGCTGAAACCTCGCAGAAGATGTATCAAGATCAGAATATTCAATATGCAGCTATGGTTTATCAATGGTCAATGCCTGCTATGGGTTTGAAGGGGTGGGAAAATGCTAATCATGACATGGGCAATAGTGCGAACAGTGCGCAAATCTCTTCTTATCAAGGTGACGGGGCTCGCGGTATTTTGACTCCCAACCAAGTAGTGGAGTATCTAATTGCTTTTCATAATGCCGATGTTCATGGTCCTGTGGTGTGGGAAGTCCCAGCAGGTATGACAGCAGGCTATGTGGGTGATCAATGGCAACGCCCTATTATCGATGTTGGCGTTGCCGGGCCAGAGCAAGGCCAAGGTGTGAAACTGCTTATCCTAGGTCCAGGTCAACAAGAACCTGAACACGATGGCTCTTATACTGTCGTTGAGTCACCAACCAACGTTATCTGGCTCGGGACGCGGAATATGGAGCGTGACCCAATTAAGCATAAGCAAATCACGGAATCCTTCAAAGCCTATCCATTTAACCAACAGGAACTTAGAGATCGCCCAATCGTATCAAAGCAGGGCGATGCGTTTATCCAAGCTCAGCCACGCGGTATGACGTTTTGGGAAAATCTAAATGAGATCGTTCAGCGGGAAGTCATGCACGAACGTGATGTGTTCTTCTACGCCATGTTGAAAGATCTTGGCATTGAGAAAGGCAAGCCGTTTAATCCAACCAAAGAACAGAAAGCTATTCTGATTGCTGGCGAAGAGTTAGGTTATTTACAGGCAATTAACAACACCTACAAAAAGAATTTTGAGGGAGCGAATTACTTTGGCGATAAGAACTGGTTTGTCGCTCTGGTAAACGATTCAACTCAACAACAAGAGACTCATGGTGAGCTTCGTGAGCGTGCGGCTTGGTTCCATGAGGCGATTGGTTCGACCAAAGCGATGAAGATGTATAAACCGGGCCCTGGTCAGATGTACTTAGGTGCTTATGAGGATGCGAACGGTATCGGATTTGATGGCAGCAACAATTATCATCTCAATGTACCAGCTGATGTGCCTGCGGATCTTTTTTGGGCGGTGACTATTTATGATTCTAAGTATCGTAACCTAATTGCTAACAGTACGGGTCAAGCAGAGATCAACTCTTCAAACAAGTTAACTTATAACGAAGATGGCAGTGTTGATGTGTTTATTGGTCCTCAATGCGAGAAGAGTAAAGGGTGTGTGTCCTCTAATTGGGTTCAAACTGAGCCTGGTCAAACATGGTTTACCTATTTCCGTTTATATACTCCGAATGAGCGCTATTTCTCAGGAGACTGGTCTCTAGATAATATTCAGCTAGTTCAATAGTAAATTAAAGCCTTAGCTTTTTGGCTGGGTAGAAAGGGCACTAGTTAGGGAATCATTCTCGATGAACGAGATTAATTAGAGTGGTTGATTAGAAAATACGAACGAGAAGTTATAAAACTGTGCGTTGTGCCAATAGCGTCTTAATTTTTAGTCGTGGTAGATTTGTAGATCTATTGGTATACGCACAGTTTTATATTAGTTCAAAACTGTGTATCCTCGATTAGACATGCAGTTTCTCAGAACTGTTTGTTTTTCTTTTTCGTAGTTTTGTTGGTTTTTTCTTCGGTCACGACTTCCTCCAACAACACCAGCTGCCAAACCTACCGCCGCTCCTTTTTTTGCGCCATCGGAGCCTGAACCACCAGCGATTGCTTTACCAGCAGAGCCAATAGCAGCGCCTTTAATTGCACCACCGACAGCTCCACGTGAACCACTGTCTTTCTTAGTTTGGTTTGCTAGCTCTTCACATTTGTGCATATCGTAAATATATTCTTTTTCTTCAATGCCATCTTTATCGATAATAAGTTGTGCTTGCAGAGGTGTAGTAAACAACAGTGTGAGTATAATTGGTGCATATTTAATCATGACTTTAAACCTATTGATGGGTGTTTTACATTAGTAAGAATAAGTCTATCAATCTTTATTGTTCCATGTGGAATATGGGTTATTCCACATGGTGTTATTCTATTTACCTTGCAAGTAATTGTTTGGTTTAAATGAAAATAATTTGAAATGCTATTTTATTAATGTAATGGGGAACAGTTAATTATTAACTATTTAAATGCATGACCATTTATTTAATTGAATTGGTTTTGTTGGATTAAATAAGTTTTCTTTATGTGTCCTAGAACTGAGATGTAATAAATTTTACATAGGTTACCGGTTGCAATCTATGGATCAGGGCTTTCTTTAAAACGTTCTAATCGAGAACGAAGAGGTTAAATGAATAATGATATAAATGAGTTAAACGCTTTACGCGTTTTTCTAACCTTAATGCAGACAGGTTCGACAAGTCGAGCTGCTATGAAACTAGGTCGATCTCAGTCATACATTTCTAAGGTGTTGGCTCAACTACGTGAAACTCTTGATGACCCGTTGTTTATTCGAAGTTCTGAGGGTATGGTTCCGACCTCTTACGCTTTAGCCGTTGAACCTAAACTTAAGACCGCACTAGAATCTGTGTTTTTAGCGCTAGAACCTGAACATTTTGACCCACAAAAACTAACGAAAGTGTCTTTACATATTATAGAGCCATATTTGGTTCAAAAAGGCAGCGCAATCATCAAAGCCATTCGCCAAGAAACAGATGCTGTTATTGATATACGTACATGGGGAGAACATAGCGAATCACTTATTTTACAAGAAGACGTTGATTTGGGAATCCATATACTCAATGACAAACCACAAAGTTTTTATCAAAAACGATTACATCAAGGCTCTGCGAGTTTCAAAGGTAATATTGGTAGTAGAGAATATGTGAAGTATGTTGTAGCTGGAGTTAATGAACATGAAAATCTATTCAATAAGTTGGATCCAACAATAAAACCTAAGTTGTATATTGATAACTATCAACTTATGTCTCAACTTATGGATGATTTCTATACACTTAGATACAACAAAGTGAGCGATGAATTAACTCACACCGATATAAGTGTAGATATCGCGCTAATAGTGAAATCTTCACGAAGGCACTCTGCAAAAATTGAGTGGCTTTGCGAGTTAGTGGAGCCAATTATCAACCAGGGCCCCGTAATTTAAATTTCAAGATAAGTTTAAGACCTCTGATATCAGCGGTGTAAATAACTGGAGAGTAGGCCGTTAATACAAGGGTTAGGGATTGGTAAGTAATGTTCTGACTCATTCAAAAACGTAGCAATAAAGCTTCCCTTTGAGGGAAGCTTAAGTATTAAATTGCTTATTGCTTATTGCTTATTGCTTATTGCTTATTGCTTATTTATAGGGATTTTTCTAGAGCAATTAAGAACGCAGAAATATCTTCAGCGCTAATGTCGCGGTGAGTAACAAAACGAACAGGGTTACCTGGAGACATCGTAATGCCTTGTTCATCTAACTCACCTGCGATGCGGTTAATATCGACAGAATCATCTAACTTAGCAAACACAATGTTCGTTTGAATGAAGTCAGGGTTAACAGAGAAGCCTGCTAGCTTGTTTAGACCAATCGCTAGATTTTTTGCGTTATCGTGGTCTACTTTTAGTTGAGCCACGTTCTCCGTAAGCGCCATTTTACCCGCAGCGGCAAGAATGCCTGCTTGACGCATGCCGCCACCGACCATTTTACGAAGTCGACGTGCTTTGGCTATGTAGGCTTTACTACCAAGAAGCAACGAGCCGATCGGAGCTCCTAACCCTTTTGATAAACAGATTGTCATAGAATCGAAGTGTTGGGCGATCTCTTTAACGTGTACGTCCAGCGCGACTGCCGCGTTATAGACACGCGCGCCATCTAGGTGCATTTGCAGGCCGTGTTGGTTGACGAACTCACGAGCTTCGGCTAGGTAAGACATTGGCAGTACTTTGCCATTAATCGTGTTTTCTAAACTAAGCAGCTTGGTACGTGCAAAGTGGCTGTCGTCTGGCTTAATAGCAGCAGCAAGCTTTTTAAAATCTAACGTGCCGTCTGGGTTGTTCTCGATTGGCTGAGGTTGAATCGAGCCAAGTACCGCGGCGCCGCCAGCTTCGTACTTGTAGTTGTGCGCTTGTTGGCCACAAAGGTATTCGTCACCACGCTCACAGTGTGCCATTAAACCAAGTAAGTTGGCTTGTGTACCTGAAGAAGTGAACATCGCTGCTTCAAAGCCGGTCTCATTCGCTGCCCATTGCTCTAGTGCGTTTACGGTTGGGTCATCGCCATAAACATCATCACCCACTTCGGCATTTGCCATTGCATCACGCATAGCTTGTGAGGGTTTAGTTACGGTATCAGAACGAAAGTCCATGTTTCTCTCCTAGAGTACTTGAGGTAGTCATATAATTGGCTATAGATAGCCGCATAGTTGGGCTTTGCTTAAACAAGCGATAGTTTTTGTATCGGTGATTTGATCGTGTCGTATTTTGTCGTGCAGTTCTTCTAAGCTCAGCTCTATCACTTCTATGACTTCATCTTCGTCGCATTCAAAGCGGGTAGTGAGGCTTAAGTCTTTGGCGACGAACAAATGCTGAATTTCATCACAGAATCCAGCTAAAGGTGTGACTTGCCCTAAGCTCTGAAAATAAGTTGCACTGTAACCGGTTTCTTCTTCCAGCTCGCGCTGGGCACATTGAAGAGGTGTCTCATCAATTTCCATCGTGCCTGCAGGTAGCTCTAAAAGCCATTTCTTAAGAGAAGGACGAAACTGATTAATAAGGATGATTTTTCCGGACGAAGTGATAGGAAGAATAACGGCGGCGCCAGGGTGGTGTATTGTTGTATGTTTTACCACGACGTTCGTAGGGAGCGTCACGTTCTCTTCGATGAGAGAAATACTTTTCCATTGATGGATAACTTTACTCATGCAGTCTGACTACAATCCTTGTCGATTTGTCACAATAATGAAGACGTGTACCACCTTAACGTCTATGGTGTCGAAAATAAAAGAAAAATTAGGTTGGCTATAGATTTAACTTTACGCTGTCAGTGACCTTACATTCATATTTGGAATCTATGATTACACTAAAATTACGACCGTAAGCATCTGATATAAATGCAACTCAATAATAAAATACACTTGTAACAGAATGCTAACAAATGTATAAAAACATATCTACACTCTCAACTGTTCAAAGATTTTCGGAGTAACGCATGACCCCTTCTATTTCCTCACATGCTGACAAGGCGCTACTCTCTGAAAGAATCAATAAATTGGCGCATGCTCTCTCTGATGGCGTCTATGAAAGAGAAGACACAATTAAGCTTTGTTTATTGGCCGCTCTGGCCGGAGAAAGTGTGTTCCTATTAGGCCCTCCGGGTATTGCAAAAAGCCTTATCGCTAAACGCCTCATTCAAGCTTTTGACAACAGTAGTTATTTCGAATATTTGATGACTCGTTTCTCTACGCCAGAGGAAGTGTTTGGTCCGTTAAGTATTCAAGAATTAAAAGATAATGGTCGTTACGTAAGATTAACGGAAGGCTATTTACCAACTGCTCAAGTTGTCTTTCTTGATGAAATCTGGAAAGCAGGTCCTGCGATCCTAAACACGCTGCTTACTGTGGTTAACGAGAAAACATTCAAAAATGGCAGCGAAATTGAACGTGTGCCTATGCGTTTGCTGGTTTCTGCATCAAACGAACTTCCCGATGAAGACAGCGGCCTAGAAGCTCTTTATGACCGAATGTTGGTCCGTGTGTTTGTAAATCGTATTCAAAACAAACAGAACTTCAAATCGATGCTGACGACCGGTACCTCTCAAGAAGCGGTGATTCCTAAAGGTTTGGCGATTACTGATATTGAATACCACCAATGGCAGAAAGAACTCGATAAGCTTGAACTGACGGACAACTCGTTTAACAAGCTCTTTGAACTGAAGACCATGCTTGAAGAGACCGTTAAAAAGCAAGGTTCATCTTCTGAATCGGAGCTGTATGTTTCTGATAGACGCTGGAAGAAAGCGGTTAAACTTTTGAAAGCGAGCGCATTCTTTAGTGGCCGTGATAGCGTGAATCCATTGGACATTATGCTTCTTCAAGATTGTTTGTGGCATAGCCCGGAATCACGCGATGTAGTTCGTAGTGTCGTGAAAGATTTTGCATTGAACAGAGCGTTTGATCAGCAAGAGTCGAAAGCTCAAATTGAAATGTCTCGAGAAGAACTAGAAGAGATTCAGGACGATGTTGAATCAACGTTGTCTGTGTCGTTATCTATGGAGTCCACCAGTGGCTTGCTGCGTAAAGACGTTTACCAAAATGATATCAAGAACGCGAAAATGTACAGCGTCGGCAGTGCATACAACCTAGTTAAACTGGTGATGTTGCAAAGCAACATGTCGGTGTCTGAATCTGAGAAAGGCGATAGCCGTTGGGTGTACGTAGCCAAAGACGATTTTGATCGAGTTCTTAAAGAAGGGCATGGCGACATTTACGGTTACGTTAACGAAAATAAAAATCTATGCCGTTTAAAACTCGATTTGGATGCATCGAATCAACTAGTTATCAAAGATATTGCGAATCGCTCGGTATTAGTGAGCGTGGTTACAACAGACGGTTTGGATAAAGAACTGTATAGCAAATGGTTGAGTGGCGCAGAGAAAGCGCTAGAGCAATTAACCGAAGCTGAATTCAAGTTAAAACGCGTACGCACTGAATTCCATGATGCGTTACCTCATAACTATATCGACCCTGATCTGCCGAAAGCGATGGAATCAAGCTTGCAAGCAGTAACGCAAGAGCTTGAAACGACGAAAGTGAAGAGTAGTAAGATAACGCAACGCATTAAGTTCATGAGTCAGTACTTCGAGTAAGGGGAGAGCATATGTTAGGGGCAGACGGCTTAAACCTCGCTTTAATGGTGGCTGATTCAGGCATCATTGATACCGCGATGAATGATCTCATTGCTCGTTCTCAAGTTATGATGGCTGCTGAGAACAAAGGTGTGAAAACATCTGTGAAAAACCACTTGGTAAAATGGCGCGGTAAAGTGAAAAAACGCGTCACTAAAGTGTGCGAAACTGATCGATTCCAAGAGGAAATTGCGCTTTATCAAGAAGTCATTTACTGGGATGAATCGCAGTTCTTTGACGAGATCGATAGTGTTATCAAAAAGCTGGAGTGGCACTCAGCGTTTTATCTACAAGCAAGACGTTTGATGGAAAACAACAAAGGCGTTTATAACGCGATGTTTCCACATTACTTTTGCGATCAATGGTATCAGTCACTGTCAGACGCCATTAAACAAGCTCAAGTAATCGAGCTTGAAACAAGCAAAGAAAAAGTCTTAGCTGATCTTTATCAACGCATGGAAACCATGAAAAACATGGATAAAGTGACGGAGTCGGGCGATGAAGGCAGTGTAGGGCGTTTGTGGGACATGGCATCTGCCAAGTTAAGCAAAACTGATCTCACCATTATGAAGCGCCATGCGGAGTTCTTGAACAAGCACAAGGGCCTTCAAGAGATAGCAGAGAAGTTAGGCCGTATGGCTGGCGAGGAAGATGATCCCTCGTTACATAAAGCCCCTGTAGAAGAACTGCAGATGGTTGAAGAAAAAAGTGATGAGGCGGTCGACGATATTGTTGGGATACATGAAAGTGATGACCTGAACAAAATGCTGCCTAACGAGACTATGTTCCTAGCTTACCCTGAACTTGAGGTTATCTTTTACAAACACTTGGCCGACAAGCGTTTACTTAGCTATCGCTCGCAAGGTAAATCACGCACATTACGTAAAGTAAAAGCGCAAAAGCCGGATAGCAAAAACGTTGATATTGAAAAAGGTCCGTTCATCGTCTGTGTGGACGCTTCTGGCTCTATGAGTGGTTTCCCAGAGCAATCAGCCAAAGCGATGGCTTATGCGTTGATGCAAATCGCTCTTGCGGAAGAGAGAGACTGTTACGTGATTCTGTTCTCTTCTGAGCAGATCACTTATGAGTTAACAAGGCAAGATGGCCTACGTGAAGCGAGCGACTTCTTAAGTTACTCATTCCACGGCGGTACGGATTTAGAACCTGTACTCATGAAGTCGATTGACTTGATGACGGGTGATAAATATAAGAATGCCGATTTAATCGTACTTTCTGACTTTATCGCACCGAAGCAATCAGATGAAATGATTGCTCAAGTTGAAAAGTTAAAAGAGCACAAAAATCGTTTCCATGCGGTTAGCCTTTCTAAGTATGGTAACCCTCAACTTATGACCATGTTTGATCACTGCTGGGCTTATCACCCGAGCCTTGTCGGTCGTTTCATGAAGAAGTGGTAACGCCCTAATACCTTTATTTAATCCATTTTGCTGCGTGTTTTTTGATTGAAGAGATCGAACATGCAGCAATTTGATTTAAATGTCAGCAAACGGAATTTAAATTCACTTTTTTGTTTGACTATCTCTCCTCGATCCGTAAAGTAGGCACCCGAACACAGCGGTGCGGCTTACTTGAGTGCCTAAAGTGTTGAATCAAAAAGGCGCCTTGGCAGAGTGG
>NZ_MCUN01000010.1 GCF_002873455.1 Vibrio splendidus
AATTGTTAAAGAGCTTTGCTTATCGAAACTTTCTTTTTACAAAGAAACCCTTGAAAGCGGACGTGAATTCTAGCGATTTAATCTTAAGTGTCAAACACTTTTTAAAATTAATTCCTCTCGAACTTTTCGTCTTACTGATTACTGCTGAAGCCTTGTGGCGTCTGCCGTGTCAGTGAGGCGGCATTATAGAGATCATCGAAAACATGGCAACCCCTTTTTTGATAAAAATTCAAAAAAATTGCTTAAGCGGCTACTTTTACGTCAAAACCCTCTTTCGCAGGGTAAAGCTCGTACAATCAAGAGCATATAACTTAGAATTTTGCGACTAGATCTTTTGAAAATGCCTCTATATCCAGTTTGATACTCCACTTTTCACTCAACTCCACTATGTTATCTAGCGATTGCTGAACCGTTTTTATCGTCAATGTATTGTTATCTAGGTCGTATACCTGTTTTTGCGTAGTGTAATAGAAGTAAAGGATAGTTAATGCTTCTCGATCGCCTTGCTCAGCTTTTGGTTGAATACGCTTGAGCTTACGATAGATTTGATTATGAATTTGTTTAAGTTTCCACACATAAAGGGCTTCTTTAAAGTAATCATGACCTTTCACACGACTCGCAATAAACGCATTCAGTGCGACTGATAAAATCACCCCGAGTACATTCAAATGGAAGTTACCTGTTGTTTCCCCAGTAACAGATCCAACTGAACCAAAAAGTTCAATCAGAATGCTACCGAATACAATGGCAAACAAGGCGAGTGACCCAACCAATGACACCAACAGCAGGTTCATCTTCTTTCTATATTCTTCTTTATTAATCTTCTGTAACTTCATCGACTACTTCCTTATGTAAGTCACCTAATAATTTGCGCATACTATCTATGTAAACCTTGGTTCGCTTCAACCTTTACCATCTTGTAATGTGGTCACTCTCTATTTAATACGTAGAGTTATTCTGATCAGTACTATACATAACTCCATTTGACTTCATTAATAGAAAAGAGTTACATACCTCCATAATTTTGGTTATTCATCAATTCATGTTGATAAAGTCTGTTTCGCTTTATCACACACTGACAAGGTACATTTCATGCGTTCATTTGTATTACGCGCTCGCGCAGCCCCTACAGAGAGCAAACTTATCTTAGAAGGTGTTGGGCAAGACGCTCATACTGAGATTCTGGCTCATACTCTGATGAACACGATCTTCGTTGCTCAATCTCACCGAGAGAATGTCACCGTGCACCTTGTGTTAGAGAGTACTAAAGACTTTTCACGTACCATTACATTCGATTCAAATGAGATCACCAACATTGGTGGCTTCCATGAGTCGGCATTGTTATCTGCGGTAGTAAGAGCGGTTGATGCATCTCAAGGTATGACAAAAGAACAGACACGTCAGGTTGAACCGGGCATCACTGTTCGTACTATGAGTTTTGAAAAGCTGGTTAAAGAACTGGCTGAAGACCACCAGCTGTACATGATGGATAAGAAAGGCGACTTTATCCGTGATGCAGAGATTGTGGAAAACCCATGTTTCCTTCTAACTGACCACATCCCTATGCCGAAGAAAAGCTACAACAGCTTAAAGCGTCTCGGAACAGAGAAAATCAGTTTAGGTCCGAACATGCTGTTTGCTTCTCAGTGTGTTGTATTGATCAACAATGAGCTGGACATTCGCGGGTTCTAATCTCCGAACTAATAGTCTGAACAGAAAAAGAGCTCATTTAGTGAGCTCTTTTTTGTTATCTATCTATTGGTATCAATGGTGTTATCTCGCAATCAGACCTGATTAACCAAAGATGAAGCTGTATAGGAAGCCTGCACCCATCGCCATACTTAGGATAACGAATAAGAATGCTGCAATCATTTGGTTTCTGAAGATTGATTTAAGCAGAATAACTTCTGTCAAACTTGCACCTGCACTACCAATGATCAATGCCATTACCGAACCCAACGCCATACCTTTCTGTACTAGAGCCGCACTTAGTGGGATTACCGCTTCAGCACGAATGTACAATGGGATACCAATCACGGCTGCTACTGGAATCGCATACCACATACCTTCGCCAGCATACTGTGCAATTAGGTCTGTAGGAATAAAGCCGTAGATGAATGAACCAATCGCGATACCCATCATTAGGTAAGGGAAAACTTGTTTGAAGTCTTTCCAAGTTGAGAACCAAATTCTCATCCAACGGCTAGGTTCTCTCTTCTCTACAATTTCCACCGTCGCGCTTCCATCCGCTGAACAGCATGAAACCATTACTTGTGGTTCTTCTTTTTTCGAATCGCAGCAAGATGTCTCTTTAGCCATTACTGGTGCAGGTTCACCACATGCACTTGTACCACATGAAGATTCTGCCTTCGCTGGCGCTACTTTCTTAGGAGCAGAATCACCACAGTTAGTACCACAGCTTGAAGAAGAACCTGTAGATTCATACGCTTCAGGTTTTACGTAACGCTCAAAGCCAAGCTTCTCAAGTGCATAACCTGCCACTACCGACACTGTCATTGCGACTAAGAAGTAGAACACCGCCACTTGCCAACCGAACGTAATCACGAACAAACCAATGATCACTGGATTCAATAGAGGGCTACCGAATAGGAACACCATCATTGGACCGAAACCCGCTCTTGCACGCAGCAATCCTTTTAGGAAAGGAATGGTCGAACATGAACAGAAAGGTGTAATTGCACCCAATAGTGCTGCAACCACATAACCCTTACCATTACGTGAACTCAAGATAGATTGAATCTTTTCTGGTGTAAGGAACTCTTGAAGAATCCCAACAATGTAGCTGATCGCTAAGAAAAGGATAATTAGCTCTACTGCTAAGAAAGCGAACATATCAAGTGCGTCTTTTAGCATTGTTAACATTTCATTGCTCATAATTAACTCCAAACTGGATTGAAGGTCGGGCTCTATGAGAAAAGTAACCAACCCTTAATTTCGAATATTCTCGAATTATAGAAATAAACAGATCCAGATCAAGAGTTATTTCGATAAAAATCGAAATAATTTTCTAAAACACGGTTTTTCAATGACTTACACAGCCATCGTTTTTAAATTTGAATTCAGCATACATTTCGACTAACATCGAAATTAAATCTTGAGGAGTTAATATGAACTTAGAAGTCGTTGCGAAAGCACTTAAAGAGTTGGGCCACCCTATTCGCCTAACTATTTATAAGAGTGTCGTTAAAGCTGGCTACCAAGGCATTGCAGTTGGCGGCCTACAAGAAGAGCTAGGTATCCCTGGTTCCACCTTGTCTCACCACATTTCAAGCCTAGCGTCGGCAGGCCTCATCAGTCAAAGACGAGAAGGAAGAACCCTATTCTGTGTAGCAGAGTATGAGTGCCTAGAAGGTGTGATTGATTTCTTACAAGACGAGTGTTGCGTAAATGAACAGTGCAACTAATGCACCTCTGAACGGGGCACCTTTGAATAGGGCATCTTTAAACTTAGAACAGGTTTGGGCTGAGTATCAGCAAGCATTAAAGTCATTCTTGCATTCTAAGGTAAACAACACCGCCGATGTAGACGACTTGCTTCAAGAGATCTTGATTAAGACTTATCAAAACCTAGACAAAATCCAAGATACAAGCAGCGTAAAATCGTGGCTATTCCAATTAGCCAATCACACGATCATCGACTTCTACCGTAAGCACGCTCGACAACAACGTGATAGCCAAATTGATGCTGAAGATCTTTGGTTTACCGATTTAGACCACAATTCTGAGTTTAAGCAGAAGCTTTCGTTGTGTATTGAACCCTTTATTCAGGCGCTGCCAGAACAAAGTTCATCGTTACTGCTTGCTGTCGACATCAAAGGCCAAAGCCAAAAAGAGATCGCAGAGGCGCAAAATGTCAGCTACTCAACCGTTAAGTCTCGTGTTCAGAAAAGTCGCGGAGATCTTAAGAACTTGTTTGAAGAGTGTTGTAACCTGTCACTTGATCAACAAGGCAATGTGATTGACTGCGAGCTCAAGCCAGACAACGATTGCAACAACTGTTAATCGTTGCATTGAAATAGAACAAAGCCAGCAATTGATGCTGGCTTTGTTGTTTTTAGAATCTACAAATCACTTTGCTTAAGCTAACCTAGTGCTTGAGCGAACCTAACACTCTGCTTCCACTTACTACGCCGCTTCCGCTTTGACGACCGGTTGATAGCGCCCAGGCTTATGGTTCATCGCTAGAATCAAGTTGGTGACTATCGCACCAAGCACAGACAATAGAACCAGTGACACGTCAACAATAAACAGTGAAAGCACTACAATCGTACAGTCTAACGCCATCTGAACCTTGCCCGCTCGAATACCAAAACGTTCTTGTAAGAATAACGCCAAAATGTTGAAGCCACCCAAACTCATCTTATGGCGGAAGATCACCAGCATGCCGGTACCAATCAAGCCACCACCGATTAAAGCTGCATACAATGCATGAATTTCGGCAATCTGAATCACGTGATACAAATGGTCCACAGCGAACGAAACAATCGAAACCGCGATAAAGGTATTAATAGTAAAACGCCAGCCCATACGAGCAACCGACAAAATATAGAAAGGTAAGTTGAGCGCGAAGAACACTTGACCAAAACTTAGGTCTGTTACTTTGGTAATGAAGATCGCTAGACCAGCCGTGCCTCCAGTGAGCAAACCGACTTGATTGAAAAAGATAACGCCAAGTGAAACCAGTGCGCTACCTAAGAGCAGTGCCAGTAAGTTTTCGCGAAGATTATGATCTTTATCCATGTGAATGACTCTCCCTGAATCTTTGAACATCGCGTTTCAGTAGTTTTGAAACGATTTACGCCCAAATTTACGATGTTTGACAGATAAGTCGAGTAAACAAGCAATGTTGTTTAGTGATTAGTTTGTATATTAGTTTTTACAGTTTTGTGAATTCTTCAATTAAACAGATAGTTAAAAACCTGTAACTAGGCTTTCATTATTAACTGCATACTTCTATCCCGGAATGAGTGAGCTTCGAGTTTTCCTATTTATTGACCACGTTTCGCCCTAATTCTAACGATGCATAAATCTATGCATAAATCTATGCATAAAACGCATAGACTAAATCACAAATGGTCATTTGATACATATCTTACTCGTCACTATGATGCGCGACTTCTTACAACATTGAGCGCATGTAAACACCTTATGTTTTCACAATCTCTTTTTGCCCAACTGGCCAGAATGACGCTATTCCTCGTCATTAGTTTGGTTATTGTGCATCACAGTCAGCCATTGATTGATCTCTTGGCTCAGCATGCCGTGAGCAGTGGATGCCACCAAAAGTCAGCGCATGAACATTCTGGGCACGAGCATCACCATGATATGACAGACCAACACATGTCAGCGCAAAACCACTCACATCACCACCATTAATTTAAGAGTATTAGAATGAGCATTTTCCGTTTTCCTTTACTGGTATGGCTTGGGATCGGCACACTTATTATCAGTCTAGGGATCAGACAATCATTCGGCATTTTCATGATGCCAATTTCAGAGCATTTCGGCACGGGTCGCGAGTTTTTCAGCTTCGCGATTGCGCTACAAAACCTATTGTTTGGCGTGTTCCAACCTTTTGTTGGTATGGCTGCTGACAAATGGGGAGCAAGACGCATCATTATCGCTGGCGCATGTGCTTATGGTTTGGGTTTACTTCTTACCTCAATTTCTACCGAATCAAGCATGCTTTACGTTTCATTAGGCGCGTTAGTTGGTCTTGGGTTGAGTGCGACGAGCTATGTGATCGTGTTAGGTGCCGTAGCAAAAGCAGTACCTGCAGAGCACGCAGCTAAGGCATTTGGTTTAACCACAGCAGCAGGCTCGTTTGGCATGTTCGCTGTGATTCCAGGCGCCCAATACATGTTGAACGAATTCGATTGGCAGAGTGCGATGCAAGTCTTTGGCGTGCTTTGTTGTTTCATGATCTCATTTGCGCTGTTTATGCGAGCGCCGAAGTCGGCAGCCAATAAACAGATTGAAGACAACCAGACACTAAAAGAAGCGCTGTCTGAAGCATTTGCGAACAAAAGTTATTGGTTAATTCACGCAGGCTTTTTCGTGTGTGGCTTCCATGTCATGTTCATTGCAACGCACTTACCAAGCTACTTAGCAGACAAAGATTTGCCTGCGAGCAGCGCTGCTATGGCTCTGGCTTACGTTGGCATCTTCAACATCTTCGGGTCTTACTTCTGGGGAGTGATGGGCGACAAGTTCAGCAAACGCCACGTTATGTCGGCACTGTACTTAGTTCGTACTGTAGTTATTGGTGCGTTTGTGACTCTTCCGGTAACTGAATCAACGGCTGCTATCTTTGGTGCGGCGATTGGTTTCTGTTGGTTAGGAACTGTACCACTCACCTCTGGACTAGTTCGTCAGATCTTCGGTGCGCGTTACCTATCTACTCTGTACGGTTTGGTTTTCTTTACTCACCAAGTGGGTAGTTTCTTAGGCGCTTGGGTTGGTGGTCGTATTTACGATTACTACGGATCTTACGAGCCAATCTGGTGGTCAACAGTGATACTGGCATTTGCGGCTGCGCTTATCCATTTACCAATTAATGACAAACCTATTGAACGCCTGAAATTGGCAATGGCTTAACGTTTAACGCTGACTCCCCCATCAGCTAAAAACCAACAGTCATTCCAATAAAGAGAGTGAGTATTGAAGGATAACATCCTAAGGTATTCGCTCTCTTTTTCGTTGCCCGTTATATCGACAATAATAAAGGTCGATATTTGCATAAACCTCACTGAATAATAAGACTATTCTTTTCGTTTTAATTTATAGTATTCGTTAGCTCCTTTAAAATTAACCCGCAGGCTTATGGAATACCTAAATCAGACAGTACTTATCGCGATGGCACTCATTTTTGTCGGCTCGTTTGTGCAAACCGCAATCGGCTTTGGCTTGGCTATTGTGGCAGCCCCACTGTTGTTTTTAGTCTCACCTGATTACGTACCCGCGCCTATCTGTCTCGTTGGCCTGTTCATTTCTATATTCAATGCGTTTAAACACCGAGCAAACATTTCTATCGGCGGATTAAAAATTGCACTGCTTGGCCGTATTCCAGGTTCAATTGCAGGCGGAGCCTTGCTGGTAATGGTTTCAACGAGCGTGCTGTCACTATGGTTAGGCTTATTGGTGGTATTTGCCGTGATTGTTAGCCTACTGCCATTCAGACTCGAACCAACCCCAACTAAGATGGGTATTGCGGGGTTCTTCTCAGGATTCTTTGGCACCAGTTCCGGTATTGGTGGCCCTCCGATGGCGCTACTACTGCAGCATCAAGATGCAAATCAACTACGTGGTAACTTGTCTGCCTTTTTCGTGTTTAGTTCGATCATTTCATTGATTGTGCAAATCCCAATTGGCTTCTTCACGATGCACCATTTGATCATCACAATCCCGTTGCTTCCTGCGGCTTGGTTGGGTTACAAAGTGGCATTGCTGACGACGCAAAGCATCCCTAAGGAGAAAATACGCATCGGTTCTTTACTGCTATGTTCTATCAGTGGCTTTACTGCTATCTGGCAAGGCTTAGCTGGCTAGTTCATAGCGGGACCGTATAAAGAAGCAAACAACAGAGCCAACACTAAACTATTGAAAAGGACGTTCTATGACATACGACGAATTCAATGCATTCTGCCAGTCACAACCTGCAACCAGTTATGTGATGCAGTGGAATAACTCTCACGTCTGGAAAGTGGGTGGCAAGGTGTTTGCGATAGGTGGTTGGGGACCAAATGACGAGCCTGCGTTTATCTTCAAGGCATCCAATCAGAATTTTGATTTCCTGAAAGAAGAGTCAGGCTATAAACCTGCTCCCTACTTTGCTTCGCGCGGAATGAAGTGGATTCAGCTTTTTGAAAGCACATCAGAAAGAGATGAGGAGCTGAAGTATTACCTCACTGAATCACACCGAATTGTATCTTTAGGGCTAACCAAGAAGAAACAAGCAGAACTCGGACTCAATCAATAACGTTTGTCACGTATTGCGACTCTGAGCCCTAGTTTTTTGTAGTGAGGAACAATGACTAGGAAGTCTGTTTCAAAAATGCAGGTAAATAGCGTTCTATTTTTTGCTCTGAGATAAGCGGTACCAATAAATAGATAAGACCTGCAAAAGCGATAGATCCGGCTAAGTCTTCTGGACGATGCATGCCAAGCCAAACTCGGCTGTAAGCGACACCACCAGCCCAAACCAGTAAACCACCTACCAAATAAAAACGCTTCGCTTCTAAAAACAATCCACCGAAGAACGCCAAACACACACCGACGAAAATCATGTGTCCAGATGGGAAAGAGTAGTCGGTTTCACCCAACCAGTGACGCGTTCGCCACTCACTCACCTTATCTTGCACAGATGCAATCGCTGCGTTCTTTTCTACCAGTGGCAGTTCATAAAACACTTCTGGCATTTCGACAACTTCTTGCGTCACCAAATACTCAGAATAAGGTCGAGGACTTTCTGTTGAATGCTTTAAGAAGGTTTTCGCTGCAAAGCTAAGCACCAACAACAGGCCGAGCTGCAGACAAAGGCTGAATAACTTAGCTTTGGAAAACTTCATCGTGAGCAATACTAAAGACAACACAGCGAGCGTTACCAAGAACCCTTGATTACCTGCTGAATAAGTCACGAACGTCATGAAGGCGCCATAGAAAGGCAAAACCGCACTTCCAAGGTCAAAGTCCGATCCAAAGATCAAAAAAGGTACGAGAGAATACAAACTTAAAACGAGCAGTAATAAGCCTTTGGATTTGTTAGAGAACAGAGAAGTCATGGCTAAGACCTTTTGAAGAAAGTGGTCGGATGCTATCGCAGCTTAGCATCGCCAATATCAATTTTATGTCAAAACGGTCAGTGAGCTGTCATGGCGTAACAATATCCGATTAATGCGGAGCTTGAATATTGACTCGCTGAACAGCCACGCCAACACCAATAATGTTCACCATCCACTTATGTTCATAGAGAAAGTAAAGACCACAGAAATCAAACGAGACAAAGGCATCATCCCACTAAAGACTGCCTGACGTGTTCTGCCGATAAAGTGAACACTTACCGGATTATAAGGCCAAAATCTTAAATACTTTGCTGTCAGTCCTTTAAATCCACTATTGAAAGGATTACCATCTGGTCTGCTTTCAAAAGCAAAACAGATTATTAATTTTTATTCTCAGGGCGGGGCGAAATTCCCCACCGGCGGTATGTCCTTAGCAAAATCTAAAGATAAGCCCGCGAGCGCTCGATTCGTCGAGGTCAGCAGATCTGGTGAGATGCCAGAGCCGACGGTCATAGTCCGGATGAGAGAGAATGAAAACACACTCGTTTAAGTTGGAAAGGCGTGCCCGCGTGAGCTGGGTTCATACCACTAACTTAGACGGGTGCATTTCGTTTTGGATAAAACCATAATGAGCTAAAGTCTCTTGTAATGAGTAGGCTTTGCTGTGCTCGGTTGAGATCCCTCATACAGCCCTGATTCTGGTGATATTTTAGGAGTTTAACCATGAATCAGTCTTCACTACTTGCCGAATTTGGCGAACCAATCACTCGCGTTGAAAACGCACTGCAAGCTCTACGCGAAGGTCGTGGCGTACTTTTACTCGATGATGAAGATCGCGAGAACGAAGGTGACATCATCTACTCTGTAGAACACCTAACGAACGCTCAAATGGCGCTTATGATCCGCGAATGCAGCGGCATTGTGTGCCTATGTCTAACCGACGAGCAAGCAAACCAACTTGAACTTCCACCTATGGTTGTTGATAACAACAGCGCAAACCAAACTGCGTTTACCGTAACTATCGAAGCAAAAGTTGGTGTAACGACAGGTGTTTCTGCCGCTGACCGTGTAACAACGATCAAGACAGCTGCAAACCCAACAGCTAAGCCTACTGACCTCGCGCGCCCTGGTCACGTATTCCCACTGCGCGCTCGTAAAGGTGGTGTACTTGCTCGCCGCGGTCACACAGAAGGCACTGTGGATCTTATGCAAATGGCTGGTCTTCAATCGGCAGGCGTACTGTGTGAAGTAACCAACCCAGACGGCACGATGGCAAAAGCGCCAGAGATCGTTGCTTTCGGTAAAATGCACAACATGCCAGTACTGACCATTGAAGACATGGTGATGTATCGCAACGAGTTCGATCTTAAACTTGCGTAACGTTTAGTTCAGCCCTCAATGCTTAACACTTAGCACTTAGCACTTAGCACTTAGCATTGAAGCTAACTAAACTCAGAAATGCATATTGAAAGGCCTCACTCTTACTACTTTTTCTAGTTAAAAGTATATAAAGGGTGAGGCCTTTTTCATTTCCGTATTTTGAGGCGAGCCAACGATGGATCGCCGAAGTATGTCTAGTTATTGAAACCTACTCAGCCAAGTCACTTAGAAAAGCGTAACCTCTCAAAAAATCCTGCAAAATATGAGAAACATTCACTCGAATGGTGAAGTCATGCACCATTATTGATCATCCATAAATAGAGAGAAAACATAAGCCACTGAAATATAGCACTTATTTTTTTGGCACGGTGTCTGCACTACCACTAAGTAGGTATGCACATATTAGGAGTTAAATATGTTTGTAATTATTTCAGTTGGTTTATCCATAGCAGTACTTGCTGCCCTATTTCATTTTTCCAAAAAGAAACAAACGGCGCTATCACATAGGTTTGAAACCTTAGTTCTACTCAGAGAACTATTGCTGCTATCACGCAAACATCGCGCCGCAACGCATTATGCTCTTGGTTATAAGCTGTCTAGCGACTCGATTCGCAAAGTGAATGACATTTACGACAACATACTTGAGGTGTCTGAACTGCTTCAATCTCATGTGTCGTTTGATAGCCGTCCTATGTATCGCATCTATCACCTCAAGCTCATCGCTATGCACAGCGACTGGCAAAACCGCAGCTTGGTACGTAACCAATCAATTCATGGCAAAACGATTCGTCACAGCATGTTTTTAATGGATGAGGTGATGATCATTTGGTTGATTCAGTCTGAGCGAGAAGACATGAGCCGTGAATACCACATGAATTGGCAACAGATCTTAGACTGCATGGAGATCTTGACCAAGCTGAGAGTGTGCATACCTGATATGGAGAAACCTGAGGAGTATGCGAGATTCAAATTCTACGCATCTCAGACACACCGCAAACTCAACCAATTATCGATTATCTGCCCTATCAGCAGTGGGTCACCCATTTGTACACGTGCGATGCATGCACTTACCGAGATCGCATCAAGTACAGAAGCTACTCAACCGGCAGATACCATGTACGAATTAACAAGCGATATATCAACCGTCGTTTCAAAAGTATACGACCAAGTATTGACGGACATTACCAGAAGCTTATATCGACCTTTACCTGACATTAACGAAAAGGCGATAGACACACGATTATCCGTACATCACTACATATAAAGGCTTCGTGAGAGGAGAGGTGCTGGAACTCTGAATTATTGAGTTCAAATCCGATATCACCATTGATATCGGATTTTTGTATTTATGGGCTTACATATTTAGTTCTATTTTAGGGCGAGACAAGTTATGAACGATGTCGCTTTAAACATCTCCAGACTTTATATCGCTAGACCAAACTTCTGCCGCAAAATCAATGAACTGGCGAACAACAGGAAGCTGATAACTGCGAGACAAATACACCGCCCAAAGCGCACTACTCGGTGAAACAAAATCATCTAAAATTCGTTTCAACTTACCCTCAGCAATCAATGGGTTCGCTAAATCACACGGTAATCGCACGATCCCTTTGCCATGCTGTGCGGCGCGGGTTAACACCCCAACATCGTTGGCTTTGATGGTGCCAGACACCTCAACCGAATAATGTTGGTTATCTTTCACGAAGTCCCACTTCGTCACACTCAGGTGGCGAAAGCAATTATGTTGTCGAAGTGCTTCGATAGATTGAGGTTCTCCGTGCTTGTCTAGGTAGACTTGAGAGGCACACACCACTGAATCAATTTCCATTAGCTTTCGAGCAATCAAGCTATCGTCAGGTTGGTCAGTATAACGAAGGGCAATATCGATTCTTTCATCTACCAGCTGCGCAAAACGATCGGATGCAAACAACTCGACCGTGATATTAGGGTGAAGTTCTGTGAACTGTTCAACCACATCCAACAACATATTTTGAGTCAAGCCAATCGGAGCGGCGATTCGGATGGTTCCGGAAAGAGCGTCGGTTTGATTCAGTGCGGTCACTTCTAACTCCGCCGTTTCATGGAGTATTTTCTCGCAGCGTTGTAGCGCAATCTCCCCTGCCGCCGTCAAGCTTACCTTACGCGTAGTTCTGTGTAATAACCTCTGTTTTAACCACCCTTCGATCTCTTGAACATGGCGTGAAACCTGTAATCGACTCATGTCCAAATGCTCTGCCGCTTGCGTAAAACTGGCACAATTTGCCACTTCGACAAAGCTGCGCATCGCCGTCAACCTATCCATCACACTCTCCTTGAGCTGTTTAGCAGCTAACCGAATCTTATTAGATCACTATATAGATACAATCTACATCATTTTGCGATATTTATCGCAACCTAGTGAGCTATTAGACTGCAATGGCTGTCGAGAAACAGACTCAATAAATTAGATAATTGGAGAGACATTATGAAAATTGCAGTATTAGGCGCATCAGGTTGGATTGGTAGTCACATCGCACAAGAAGCTCAATCTCGCGGACACGAAGTCGTTGCAGTCGTAAGAGACGCAAGCCGCGTAGAAATCAGCGATGTTGAAGTTCGTACATTTGATTTACAAGACGAAGCAGCAAGTCTAGCGACCGTGTTCTCTGGCGTTGATGCTGTTATTGCTTCGATTGGCGGACGTGCTCTAGGTAATCACGATATCGTAAAAAACACAGCGGCTAAGCTGCTTGATACATTGCCAAGCATTGGTATCGAGCGCTTGTTGTGGGTGGGCGGTGCGGGATCATTGGAAGTCGCGCCAAACGTTCCGTTAGTTACCGTTTCTGATTTCCCTGCGGACTACAAAAACGAAGCGCTAGCACAGGGCGAAGCTCTTGAAGTGTTCAGACAATCTGATAACGAAGTTAACTGGACGTTCGTTAGCCCTGCAGCAGAAATCTTCCCGGGCGATAAGCTATCAACCTACCGCACTGGTGGTGATCAACTGCTCACCGACGAAGATGGCAACAGCAAAATATCCGTCAGCGATTACGCTATTGCGATGATTGATGAACTAGAAGCGGGCAAGTTCCCACGCCAACGTATCGGTGTCGCTTACTAGGGGTTGTTGACCTAGTCAGCTCATATACAAAAACTAAAAAAGCCGCTTGTTCAAAACAATGCGGCTTTCTTATCTTTATATTGAGCATTCCTTTAATTCAATGGAAGGTGACCCGTTTTCACTAGGATAACCGTATCTTCTTCCACATAAGGGAAATGCTCGCTCATGTGAGGGCTGCGCATCCATGTGTGCTTTGGATACTCGCCATGTTCATCTTTAAAAATGCCAGACAATACAAAGATCTCTTCATCACCAAAATGACGGTGTGGCTGAAAACGTTCGCCAACGGGCCATTTCACCAAGGCAACATGTTCGTGCTCAAACTCATGCAGTGGCATCACTTGCAAACCACCGATGCCCGGAAGCCATTCCGTTTCTTGAGTATTGATACGTACTTGAGTTAAGTCTCTCGCATCAAACTGATTAAGCTTCACCAAGATCGTGCAGCCATCTTTGCTTGATGGAGAATGCGCACTACCCGGCGGATTACGGATATAAGTACCCGCAGGGAAATCTCCAGTTTCATCTGAGAACACACCCTCTAATACGAAGATCTCTTCGCCTTGCGGATGCGGGTGCTCAGAAAACGAAGATTCAGGATCGTACTTCACCACGCTAGTCGTGTGACCTGATTCTCTCTCTTCTCTTTCAAGCGGCTTGCGCCAAACCCCTTTGGCAGGGCTTGCAATCCAGTCTAATGATTCGGTTTCAATAACCAGCTTTTTTGAAAAGTCCATGTTGAACATAATGGCGACCTTACTCTTGTTATCGTTTTAATTATTCTTATTATCTTTCTAGCTTTTATTCTACGCGAATACTCATCAAGGAGGCCATCTCGCTGCATTTTTCCTGCGCGACAGCCACCTAAAAGAATCCTAATTAATTGCGGCCAGCAATCACACCGCCATCAACATCCCAGATTGCACCTGTTACCCAATCTGCACTGTCTGACAATAAGAAAGAGATGCTATTGGCGATATCTTTCGGCAAACCTACTCGACCAATAGGGTGGAACGCGTTGAAGCCTTCTAACGCTTGATCCACTTCTTCGGGCTTAATGAAAGATTCGTAAATCGGCGTTTTAACCACAGCCGGAGAAACCGCATTCACACGAATGTTGTGCTCAGCCAGTTCCATTGCCATGTGTTGTGTTAATGCGTGCAGGCCAGCTTTAGCCATTGAATAGGCAGAAGATGGCGTCGCTTTGATTGCTTGCTTACCCCACATAGAACCAACGTTAACCACACTGCCACCGCCGTTCTTGATCATCAATTTACTTATCGCTTGAGCAATGAAGAAGGTTGCTTTATTAAGCTGCATGTATTGCTCGTAATCAGATTCTTGGTGCTCAATAAACGCTTTAGGGTTGAAGTAACCTGCAGCATTAACAAGATAACCAATACCTTCTTCGAGCGACTCTAAATGCGCAATAAGGCGAGACACACTCACATCATCGTAAAGGTTAGCTTGCCAACCAGAAGCGTGGCCTAGTGATTGCAGTTCTGACACCGCTTTATCTAACTTAGTTGGGTTATTGCCGACAACCAACACATGGATGTTTTGAGCGACTAACTGCTTCGCTGTTTCAAAGCCCATACCACTTGTGCCACCGATTACTACTGCAATACCATTTTTAGTGAAGTTCATTTTGTTATCTCCTAAGTCATGTGAACGTGGTAATCTTAGGCTTTGAACTAACACTATGAATAGTAAGTACAAATCGGTTAGGTAGGTACTTATTGGTACATCTTTATGAAAAATCAGGAAAACTTTTTTTCAAGAAAATCAGCACCAGAGCGTTCAGCTCGTATGGTGGAAACCATCTATGGCTGCAAATGGTCGCTTACAGTTTATCAATTATTGGCAAATGGCATTAATCGGCCCGGTGAAATGGTGCGCTCGGTCGAAGGGTTATCGACCAAGGTATTGAATGAATGCTTGAAACGAAATGTAGAATTCGGGATTTTAGATAAGCAGATGTTCAACGAACTGCCACCAAGAGTGGAGTACCAAGTGACGCCGTTCGGTAAGAAGTTTTTATTGATTTTGGACCAGCTGGAAAACCTACAAAACGAAATCAACGAGATGTAAGTTCGAGTCAGTCCAACGATTGTAATAAAACAGAAGACAAAAGAAGGAAGACAGCAAACACGCTTAGCTCACTGGCATTTGCTCAAAACGGCCTTTTACAAAATCAATGAAGGTTCGAATTCGGCTCGGTTGATAGCGGTCTCGATGGTAAATCGCTGAAAAGTCGACCTTAGGCACTATCCATTCATCAAACACTTGCACCAATTGTCCGTCGTTCAGTTCTTGTAAGCAATAGATGGTTGGAACACGAATAATTCCGTTGCCCGACTTCGCGCCCTGCACCAACACTCGGCCGTTTTTACATTGTAGTTTGCCCGTCACATGCACATCGACCGTTTTCTTGGTGTCGTCCAACGCTTGAAAACTCCACTTACGCACTGACCCCGTTAAGCAATCATGATGGATCAGATCTTTGGGGTGATTTGGCTTCCCTTTGCGAGCGAAATACTCAGGGCTCGCGAGTGTTCCCATCTCGATGTCCAATAGCTTTCTCGCAATAAACCCTGCATCTTCTATGCTTCCCATTCGAAAAGCGATATCGAAAGCGTCTTCAATCAAATCGACTCGGTTGCTACTGAAATCAAGGCTAATACTGATATCTGGATAAAGCTGCATAAACTCATTGACCAGATCCGCGATAACCACCTCACCAAGATAACCACCGACGCAATTTACCTTTATGTCACCACGTATTTCTTCGACATCGTCCACAGCAGCAATCAGAGCTTGGTCTATATTATCTAAGGCTTGTTCACATCTCACGTACAGATCTTGCCCGGCATGAGTCAACCTTAAAGTTCGAGTGGTTCGGATAAACAAAGTCACACCCATCTGTTTTTCTAAACTACTCACTTGGCGTGAAACGTGGGAGCGAGACACATCAAGTTCCTCCGCCGCTTTAGTGAAATTACCTAAACGAGCGATGAGCACGAAGGAACGAATATCGGACAGGTTAATTTGATTTAGCATAGTCGCCTGCTTACTTGTGAAATTAAAGTAATGAAGTAGTGAAGTAATAACGTGAACGCCTTTATTGTTGCATTACAGCAACAGTGTTTCAAGTAAAGCGCTATATATCAACAATGCTATTTTCCTTAATATACCTCCATCGCAACGAAGCAAGGCACAAACACTTGATTCGAATGCACTTAAACAATACGTCGTAGCCAACCGACGCAATAAAAGTACAGAGGAAATAAAATGAAAAAACTAATCGTAATTACAGGTGCAAGCTCTGGTATTGGTGAAGCAATCGCTCGTCGTCTAAGCGATGAAGGTCACCCTCTGCTACTTTTAGCTCGTCGTATTGACCGCCTTGAAGCACTGAACCTACCAAACTCACTGTCAGTAAAAGTAGACGTAACAGACAAAGCATCTTTTGATGCAGCAATCGCACAAGGTGAAGCGAAGTTTGGCCCTGTAGACGCGCTTATCAACAACGCTGGTGCAATGCTTCTTGGTCAAATTGATACTCAAGATGCTCAAGAGTGGAAGACAATGTTCGACGTGAACGTAATTGGCCTTCTAAACGGCATGCAATCTGTACTTGCTCCGATGATGGAACGCAACACAGGTACTATCATCAACATCAGCTCTATCGCGGGTAAGAAAACATTCCCAAGCCACGCAGCTTACTGTGGTACTAAGTTCGCGGTACACGCTATTTCTGAGAACGTTCGTGAAGAAGTTGCTGCTTCAAATGTTCGTGTTACCACTATCGCACCGGGTGCTGTAGAAACAGAACTTCTGTCTCACACAACCTCTCAAGAGATCAAAGACGGTTACGATTCTTGGAAAGAAGACATGGGCGGCGTATTGGCCGCTGACGATATTGCTCGCGCTGTATCATTCGCTTACCAGCAACCACAGAACGTTTGTATCCGTGAAATTGCTCTAGCGCCAACTAAGCAACAACCATAGAAGTTAATTATCACGCATATATTGGTGATGCATAAATAGAAAGCGCCACTACTTATTCAGTAGTGGCGCTTTTTTTTATTGAATCTAGCTACAAGCAGTAACCGTGATTAAAACTCAACGCTATAAACTGACGAGCTGCCACTTACTTCGTTGCCAACCGCAATAAAGTGGTTACCTGAACGTGTGAAATACTTAATTGATTCAGGCCCTAGGTCACCTGCTTTCGAGTTATACGTATCGTTGTCGCAATCACCGTCTTCATCAACCTTAGTACACACAGGCTGAGTAAAATCGCGGTTATTTAGATAGCTGATGAAACTTGCACTCTTAGGCTGCGTTACGTCGTAAACCATGATGCCACCTTGGCGCTCAAGTCCAATAAAGGCATAATGCTTGCCGTTGATCTCAGCCACTTCGATGGCTTCAGGTTCTACCCCTTTATCATCGCTACGATCATCACCGCTTTGGTTGTTATCATTGGTGCTGTTGAAGTTTGCAGGATCTTGCTCCAGAACGATTCGAGCGAAATCATCACCGCTATCAAACACGAGCTCGCCTGACTCATCCCAAATAGAGAACGAGCGGCTGCCGAATGCTTGAACCTTTTGGTCAGCTGCAAGTGTCCCTTGTGGCTTGATCACCTTAAGACGTGCAAGTTGTTTGTTGTCTTTCAATGCACCAGCCAATGGGTGGTTAGCATCAACGTCTAACTTCTTGCCACGCACTTCATCGACATAAGCGATACAAAAGTCTTTTTCTGTTGTGTAGTTTTCGGTGCCTTGATAATCATCACCATCCCACTCAAAACCTTTCTCGTCACACATTTCTTGCGTGGTTTTGATGCCATACTCGCGACCATCACCTTCGTTCGCAGTCACGATGTAAGTGTTGCCATCAACACTGTAACTGGTAATGCTATCTGGCATATAAAGACCTTCTAACATTGCGTAGCTTTGTAGGTTACCGATGTTTTTGTCTTTGTTTGACGCATCCAACTGAGCGGTATCCCAAGGTTTGCCGCCTAGTCCCAGAATCGCATCGACTTCTGCACTCGCCACGTCAATCGCTGCTAATGCATTGTTCTCTTGAAGAGCTACGTAGAGTTTTCCGTTATCCGCAAACGTTAGATATTCGGGCTCGAGATCTTGAGCAACGGTTGCATTAGGCGCCGAGATTCGAACCTTGTCGGTCAGTTCTGCATGGCGAGACTGACCCTTATTGAATGCCTTGAAATCAATTTGAGTCACTTTTGCTTGTAAAGGACCATTAGCTAAATCAACCAGCGTCACCGAGCCTTCAGGATCAATGCTGTAATCCGCATTCGGCTCACCTTCGTTTGCTGATGCGATGTAACGGCCGTCCTTAGAAAAGCTCACCATGTCTGGCAGTGCGCCTGCAACGTAAGTGGTGATCAGCTCTAATGTGTCTGAGCGATAAAGCGCAATGATGCCATTTTGTTGCTTGTCGGCGTTTTCGATCGCTACAGCCACCAAACCCTGATGAGTCGATACACTGTTCGCTGCACCAATATCAATACCAGAAGCGACAGCCGCTGATTGAAGATCAATCGAACCTGAAGATGTTGGTTCACTAACCGAGTTCATTGATAACACATCAACTTTCTGAGCTTGGGCGTTCACAACATAAAGCTTGTCGGTACATGAGTCGTAGCTGACGATTTCGGCTGCTGAGGTATCAAATGGGGCATCGGCAATTGAACGACCAACCAGACTAATGCCAGTAACCGCGGCATCGGATGCGATTGGTTGGATGGATTGGCATTGAAGGTTAAAAGCATCACGTGACGTTTGAGATTGCGTAGCAGTTGTTGATGGTGTTGCAGTCGTTGAAGTTGACTGAGAACACCCAACCAGAGCAGAACTTACCGCGATAGGCAGTAATAAAGTCAGCTTATTAAATTTACGATTCATATATCCTCCATAATTAGAATCGCGATCATAGAGCGTTGTTATGACACTTATCTTTCTCTTTTATTAATAATAAATGACGGCAATCAGTTTGCTTTACCCATAACAACAGCAAGTTGGAGTGAGCGTTTTATTAGCAAGCAATAAAAAAAGCGCCCAAGCTGGCTGGTGCTTGAGCGCCTTTAGTAAACTAATGGGGTGAATTAAAAGTTGTAACCACCACCGATCATGAATACCCATGGGTCGATATCAACGTCTGTTGAGTATTGTGTTGTAGTTCCACCCACTGTTTGTTTGTACTTAGCTGTTGTACCAATATCTGCATACCAAACTGACGCATTCAGGAACCAATCTTCATTGATCATATAATCAATACCGATGTTAGCCGCCAAGCCCCAAGAGTCATCCAGAGATAGGTCACTTAAGCCTGCACTTTTACCCGTGCCATTCAAACTTTCATCGAAGAATACCGTGTAGTTGATACCCGCACCCACGTAAGGTCGGAAGTCGCTGTTCGCTTGACCGAAGTAGTACTGCACCATAAACGTTGGCGGTAGGTGTTTAGTGTCAGCAACTTTGCCTAAGCCATTTACAGAAATATTATGTGAAAATGGGCTCGCTGCTAGTACTTCAAAACTGATGTTATCAGTAAACATGTAGCCGAACGTAAGACCAAGTTGAGTATCTGAATCAACCGAAAACTCTAGGTCTGAATTGTTAAGTACAGCGCCACTGCTGTCGTTTGGAGAAACGGTCGCTGCACCTGCACGGATGATGAAATCACCTTCTTTATGAGCAAGTACATTGGTAGACATAAGAGCCGCAATAACCGCAATACCACATACTGTTTTTTTCATTATTATTTCCTTTTGTAGGGCTTGTTCTAATTGTGAATGAGTAATCATTTCTTATTTTGCGTGCAAGGTAGCATATAATAACCCTACTTTATTGATGGAAATCAATTTGTGAAAACTTGTAACTATTTATGTAAATTTATATCGATTCGATCACTTTATTCCTCCATTTTATTGACAGTTTTGTAATGCAACTTTCCCGTGCGTCATGCCGTTAAATCCAACACCTCAACCTTACTCGAATCTTTTGGATCAAAATGAAGCAAGCCAGCATTTCGTGCGCATCAATTTGGTGCAGCCTCGTATTCTTAGCTCACACCTCACTTAATATTCAACAAGTTACATTTGGCTTAGTGCTTGCAAGTCTATGTTCATAATCATAAGTACATTGAGGTTCTGACTATGCAAGACACTCTAACGATCGTTCTGGCCGGCGGTGTTGGCTCTCGGCTTTCTCCCCTCACCGATAACCGCGCAAAACCTGCGGTACCCTTTGGTGGCAAATATCGAATCATCGATTTCACTCTCGCGAACTGCTTACACTCTGGGCTACGGCAAATTTTGGTACTGACTCAGTACAAGTCTCACTCTTTGCAAAAACATTTAAGAGATGGTTGGTCGGTGCTTAACCCCGAGCTAGGCGAATACATCACCAATGTTCCCCCACAAATGCGCACAGGTGATAGCTGGTATAGCGGAACGGCCGATGCGATTTATCAAAACTTGTATCTGCTTTCACGTAGTGAAGCCAAGCATGTGGTGGTGCTATCCGGTGACCATATCTATCGTATGGACTACGCGCCAATGCTCAAACAACATAAACAGAGCGAAGCCGACTTAACGGTGGCTTGTATGGAAGTGTCGATTGATGAAGCCAAAGAGTTTGGCGTTATGGAAATTAACGAATCGCATCAGATAAATAACTTCACAGAAAAGCCCCGTTATCCTGCCTCCGTACCCGGAAGACCAACACGAAGCATGGCTTCTATGGGAATTTATATTTTCGATAAAGAAGTGCTTACACAAGCACTGCTGGCGGATGCAGAAGATCCAAATTCCAGCCACGATTTCGGTAAAGATGTGATACCTAAATTGGTGGAGGATAAAAGCGTTTATGCCTACAAATTTGGAGACACCGAAGGCCGAGTGACACAAGATGCTTATTGGAGAGACGTTGGTACCCTCGACTCTTATTATCAAGCCAATATGGATTTGCTAAAGCCAGTTTCCCCTATCGATTTATACCAACCCGATTGGGCAATCCGCACCTACGAGCCGCAACTGCCGCCCGCGCGAACCATTGCTTCGGTCGAAGGTAACCAGGGGATATTCATCAACTCGATGATCGCGAATGGGGTGGTGATTGAAGGCGGTTCAGCGCAAAACTCTATCTTCTTCCCTAAGGTCAAAGTCAGCAATGCCGCGATTGTGATTGATAGTATTCTGTTTGAAGATGTGGAAATTGGGAAAAATTGTCACATTCAAAACTGCATCATCGATAAGAACGTTAAGGTGCCAGATGGAACCCAAATCGGCATTGATAGCCTGGCCGATGCCAAACGCTTCCACATATCGAAAAAAGGCGTAATTGTGGTGCCCTCTTCTTACGAGTTTAATGAGTCTTAACCTCTAATACTGGTCACTCAGCATTCATCAGTAACACCCCTTTACTTACAAAAAGCGCCCCATAAAAACAGGGCGCTTTTCTAAAATCGAATCGAACTACTTAGGTGCTAGCTCATAGTTCTCTTGCATCTCATGAGGAGCTATTCCATACTCATAATCCGCTAGATAACCATCCTTATAAACCTTCATTCCCTTTTCATCCCAACTGACTTTGATCACCGCTGTTTTACCATCTTCACTGCCCATCAGTTCGAGCATTTCATCGTCAATCTTAATTGCTTTGATGGTTTTAATACGCTTAAACGGTTTAAATTCAGTGGTCGATGTTGGCAATGAACCATAGCTGCTGATCCAGGTTTCTTTTGGTACTAGCCATTGATTGAAAATGTCATCCACAATCGTTTTAGGCATACTTGCAATCACTACATCACTCGTCATTACATTATTTGTCTCTAAGCTGTAACCGCCCTTACCATCTGAAACATAAGTCGGAAAATCAACGCCAATTTCAGACTCTGTTGGCAAACGCCCTAAGGTGACCGACTTCTTGACGTACAGCTCTGCGGTTTCAAACTGTTGCATGATTTCTGGAATTTTCTGAAACTCAACAGGTGCAGAAAAAGCATTAAAAGCGAAAGAAAGAGATGCCGCGATTGCAGCTAATTTAACAGGCATTTTCATGGTGATGGGTCCAAGTATAATGAAGTTGTTAGAGTATCCCGTACCAATGGTCGCCTCAACGCTTAACTATTCTTTACATCAGTAATTGTGATACTGAGTGACGAATTGATAAAAACCACTACCACGATTGACCTCCCCTCTCAAAGATTCAACTCTCCTTCGATTTCAAACGAAAAACTATCTCAAATGAAAAACCGACATCATTTTTACCGTACTGTCAGCCTTATGTCAGTGGCGCAAAATGGTAAGTCCTGCGTTCGAACGAAACTAAAATGAGATCTCGATGATCATTTTGAGGTTCTCATGAAGGCTATTTACATCATTACTGCAGCTTTATTGCTGAGCAGCTCTTTAGCAAATGCAAACGTGCACAAATGGAAAAATACCCAATTTCAGACCTACTCCGATAAAACGCAGGTGAGATTTTTATTGGTAAACCGTTACACCAAACAAGCGGATTACTACCTGCGAATTGATGACAAAGAATTTCCAAACAAGATCCAATTGGATGCAAACCAAGAGATAGAGCTAGATATCAATGTAAAAACTCCAGCCTCTCAAATTACCAAGAAAAAGATCTGCACACGCATGGTGACGGATTCTCCGAACAGCTACGAAGTGTGCACCAATCTCAGGTTCAAACGGTATTAACTAAATTCAAATGGTACTTACTATGTACAAAACCATTACAACGCTACGCAGAGTTTTATTGACTGCCGTTGCCCTGGTTATCGCTTCATTGGCCAGTATTTCTGTAACGAGCCCTGTACTTGCGAACCCGATACCGAGTGTATCTAACCCATCAGGAACCGACCGAATTCGTACCTCTGAGGGGGCTTCTTGTGAACAAGCCATTTCCACAGGCAAAACCGTTCAATTCGGTACCTATGGTTCAACGGGCAATGAAGATAGCGACAGCTATTACAACAATTATTACTACCAGAATCAGGATGAGGCAGGCGTTTATGCGGCTGTCACACTGCAGTTTGGTGGTGAGGATCGAGTTGACTGTCGTCGACTCTACGAGTTCGAGCTCCGTGAGCGAGAACGTATAGAAGAGCTTGCTCAAGCGGAGCATGAGTTAAAGCTATTACAAATCGAAGCAGAGAAATATCGTCTGCTGAAGATGAAACAAAGCAATACCACTTTTTCGGAGTAAAAAATGCTTAATAAAAAACCTCTACTTGGCCTTACTGCCATCGCTATTTTTGCAACCAGCACTGCCTATGCACATCCCCCTGGTCATAAAGACGATAAGACAGGAGATGTCGTGTTCTCGGCATCTGTAGAGTCTCAATGTGGCATAGAAGCAACGGAAGACAAGGCTAATCTAGCTTTTGGCGAAAGTTACAATGAATCCCATGCAACCGTGAAGCTCGTTAGTAACAAAAACAGTATTAAAATTCGAGCGGAAGAGATCAGGTTAGAGTCATTCCATGGACAAATTCAAAAAAGCGATGTGTATTTCCAATCAACAGGCACAACTGAGATCTCCCAGCCAGCTGAAAGTTGGGAGGCTGGTGTAGACATCACTCGAGACCAAATCCGAGAAGATAACAATATGAATCTATTTGCCCGAGTTGCGGTTGATGAAAGCAATCTTGATGCGAGTGAAGATTACGAAGTAAAAACAAAATGGAAGATTGAGTGTAACTAACTCATTCACTCTCCTACGACAAGCCCTCACACCACGAGGGCTTAAGTACTCAGAGGTAATATGAAAACCTTACTTTTATTTTTTTCGATATTGTTTGTTGCTCCTTACGCTTTAAGCGCAGGTTTAGATAGGCAAGAAGTCGAGCATTTAAACCAAATGTGTGTGAACGGTTCAAACAACCATGAACGTCGAATCTTTGATGCACTTTCGAATTCAGAATACATTGATTGGTCGAGCATTGAATTAATCGATACAGAAAGCCGTGTTAACTATACCGATACGACTATTGGGAATAAGCGAACAAATCGCGTTATGTGTGATCTTATTGTCGAATACAAATGCCACCACACAGATATTATTCTGAGTTCAACTTATCAGGTCTCGCTGGATGATAAACAGACCATCAGTAATGTTGCAGTTACTCAACAAGCCGTTACAGGTTTTATTGTCCGCGTTATGGTGAACTAACATGCTACGCACTATTGCTATCTTAATTCTTTTGACTCTGTCGAGTTACACATTAGCTGCCAACCATTCCACGCTCAGTTTTAAACAACAGATCAGAGAACGTTGTGGATTAGAAGTCATCAACAATCAAGGTGAAATGACATTTGGACAAGATTACGATGGCCGAGCGATCATCTTAAAACTGGAGTCCAATCGCAAAGATTCGCGATTACTACTCAAACTCCAACATATTGACCTAGGCTCTATTGATGAACCTCGCCTTACTGAACTCGTTCGTTTCCAAGTTGAAACGCCTGCTCGTTATGAGGGTGACATCAACTATTGGCGTCAAGGAGTCGAATTTCCTATCGAGCATCTCGCATCAAATAATGAAGTAGAAATTAAAGCGCGTATCGCTATACCAGAATTGCAACTGACAGCTGGAGAGTTTCACTTAAATATGGAGTGGGCGGTTGAGTGTTTATAGATTCACGCTCTGAGATGAAATATTTATCAAGCTACGACTATGAACCAAAGAGACAAGTTCGGGTTTACAAAACCGATAAGGAGATATTCACTGGGTCTGAGCTCAAAGACAGAACAAATAATCAATAATGAGTTTTTTTTGAACATGTATTGAAAACACGAAACATAATATGCGATCAGTTTATCAGACTTTCAAGGGAGCAAGGATAGATTATTTGATAACACTGAAGTCAATCACACATGTGTACTTTCACTGTTGGTCAATCCATCCGATGTTTGCTACGTTTAAATGACACAGTCATTGGAAAGGTATGATTTATGAAAATAAATGTTCAAACACATCATGTATCAATTAACGACGAGTCACGTGCAGACATCGAAGGTAAATTCGAGAAGATATCTAACCATTTCCCATCACTGATCAGCTGCGACATCATCATTACTAAAGAACACGGTCAACACCAGGTTGAAGTATTCACCAACTACGAAGGTGTAAGAGTAACAGCAAAATCTACAGACGATGTTATGTACCCAGCAATCGCTGCAGCACTCAAAAAACTTGAAGCAGGTCTAAGTAACCGTAAGGGACAATTGAAATCCGATCTACACGAGAAGCCAACGAGCACGAAGCCAGAGATTGCTTCGGACATCATCCAAGAGATGAAACTGGTATAACTCGACAAGTAGTTACAGCGCACTAACGAATAGAAGCGTACAAGAATTGCAAAGCCAGCACACGTTGCTGGCTTTTTCGATCTACACCTCAATCAATTTATCAACCTGTCTATTTGTCTATTTGTCTATTTGTCTATTTGTCTATTTATCACTTTGATTTGGCTTATCTCGGCTGTCTAACATCCCTTTTGCTTCCCATCTTAGAACCAAGCCCAACTCTATCTCGTTTTAACAGACTTATGTCACAGGCTGCTATAACAATGACTAGTCGTATTTGGTACAGTTATAAGCAGAAATTTAAACAATAAAGGAATGTTGATTATGAAAAAAATCGCGCTAATTCTATTTCTAGCGACTCAACTGATGGCTTGTACAGAAGTAGGCAGTGAAGCTTGGTGTACAGATATGAAAGAAAAGCCGAAAGGCGACTGGACTGCCAATGAAGCTGGTGATTTTGCTAAGCATTGTATTTTCTAAACACTGCTAAGCGTTAATTAACAACACTTGATAACACTGAGTGAAAGACGTTTAACGACGAATTGAGCACTCCACGCAACACAATGAACCCGAATAAGCGAGTTTGAGTATGGGACACCAACTAGGTAATGACTGGAAGCACATCGAATGGGTATTAACCGACGTCGATGACACGCTCACTTGGAAAGGCTCACTCCCTCCAGAAACCCTGATTGCGTTACAAAAGCTGAGAGACAGTGAAATCAAAGTGGTCGCAGTAACGGGAGCTTGTGCTGGTTGGTGTGATCATATTGCGCAGCTTTGGCCTGTCGATGCCGTGCTTGGAGAGAACGGCGCCTTCTTACTAGAGAAGCAAAATGGTGCATTACAACTCTCATCTGAAACACCACTAGAACAAGTGCGTCAGAACCAAGCCAAGCTAAAACAAGAAGTTGAAACGATCTTGTTGAATTACCCAGACCTATCTTTAACATTGGATCAAGCCTATCGCTTGTGTGAGGTCGCGATTGATATCGGCCAAAACCGTAAGCCTGTTGATCCTGAAACTGTTCAAGCGGTACTCGAAAGAATACACGCTTTAGGCGCACACGCGACGGCAAGTTCGATTCATATCAACGCTTGGTACGGCGAGCACTCAAAGAAAAACGCCGTGCACCGTTTCCTGGCTGATAAAGGCTTATCGCTTGAGAAAATTCACAATCAGGCCTGCTATGTCGGCGATTCAATGAACGATCAACAGATGTTCGAATCACTACCACTCACCGTTGGCGTGGCAAACATTAAGCATTATTGGAATAAGTTAGATCATCATCCAAGTAAGGTGATGTCACAGCCGGGTGGCTATGGGTTTGCAGAATTTGTGGATGCGCTGCTGGCAGTTAAAAGCTAGACTCTTAAAAACGAGTCACACCCTTCTACTTCTAACAAGGTCTCAGGTCACTCAATAGACATAAAAAAACGACCACTAGGTAGACCGAAGTACCTAGGGTCGTTTGAGCTTCAAAATGCTAGATAAGCTCTTAACTTTGACACATCACACAAAACACGCTGCATTGCACCATATGTTTATATAAGTTTGTTACGAATATGGATCACCACCGCTTCTGCAACGATAACCACTGCGAAGATACTCACTAATACCATCGAAACTTTTTGCCACTCAAAAAGGTTTTGCGCATCGTTTAGCACCACGCCAATACCACCAGCGCCCACTAACCCCAATACCGCAGATTCACGTACATTGATGTCCCAACGGAACAACACGATGGAGTAGAAAGCGGGCATCACTTGTGGCCAATACCCTTTAAGCAAGATACTCATCCAAGAAGCGCCGGTTGCGCGCAAAGCTTCGATAGGCCCCATGTTCACTTCAGCAATTGCTTCCGCTAACAGCTTCCCTACAAAGCCGATACTACGAATGGCAATTGCCATAATGCCTGCGAGAACACCGGGGCCAAACAGTGCGATGAACAGCAATGCCCAAACCAATGAGTTCACAGAACGTGAAGACACGAGAAAGAATTGAGCAATCCAGTTCAAGGCTTTATTCGGAGTGATATTTGGCGCGTTCAATAACGCCAAAGGAATCGCAAATATCAAGGTAAACAAGGTACCTAACGTCGCAATGTGCAGTGTTTCAATCATCGCTGCGTGAATTGATTCAGGATAGAAAGCGTAGTCCACTGGCACCATACGCTCAAACATGTCAGCAAACTGCGCTGGCGCGTCGTATAGGAACTCAGGAATCACTTCAACTGTCTGCCAAGACCAAACAATCGCACACACTAAGCTAAGGTAAACGGCAAATCGAGCCACGCGTTCGTTTGGTGTAAAGCGCTGCCACTCTTTATCGATAGATGCTGTTGTCATTAAAAGATTCTCCTAACAATGTTGGAAAGAAATTCACCCACAAGAATCAATGCGATAATGGTGATCAAAATAGCGGCGACGAAGTCGTAGTCAAAGCGTTGGAATGCCGAGAATAACGTGCCACCTAGGCCACCCGCACCCACGATGCCAACCATGGTTGAGTTCCGTAAATTCGAATCCAACTGGTAGCTCGCAAAACCAATAAAACGAGTAAAGACTTGAGGCATTACCGCATACAAAATGACGCTGATAAAACTGGCACCGGTTGCTTTAATCGCTTCAACCGGTTTAAAAGAGATCTCTTCAATCGCTTCTGCAAAAAGCTTGGCAATAAAACCAATCGATGCGAAGACCAAGGTCAGGATCCCAGCAAGGGCACCAAAGCCCACCGCTTTCACAAATAGGATTGCGATGATCACCGGATGAAAAGAGCGACACAGTGCGATGAAACAACGTATTGGTGTAGATACTATTGAAGGCATCATATTTCTCGCAGCTAACAAGCCCAGAAACAATGAAATAACGATGCCAAAGAAGCTTGAGATAATCGCAATCTGTAAACTTTCTGCTAACCCGCTCAGCAGTAAGCTAGTACGCGAAAAATCAGGCGGAAACATTCTTGATAGTAACCGCTCACTTTCACCAAAGCCGATGATCAAACGATCAAAGGTCAGCCCTAAAGTCGAGAAACTGTAAAACAGATACGCAACTATCGCAGCTATTATTGCTCGGTTAGCCCACGAGGTTTTGAACGGGTTTTCATGCTTCGCTGGCGATTGGTTTGACGCTACGCTTGGCGATGAGCTTGGGTTTAATCCAGCCATGACTCACCCCCATAAATAATTTTTAGGTCTTCTTCTGAAATACCTTCAGGGCTGCCATCGTAATGCACCTTGCCATTACACATACCAATGATGCGCTTGGCATAACGCTTAGCTAAATTCACATCGTGGATATTCACCAACACGGGAATGTTTTTCTGTTCTGCGAATGTCTCCATCAACTCCATGATCTCAACCGCAGTTTTCGGGTCGAGTGATGAAGTCGGTTCATCCGCCAATAAGATATAGGGGTCTTGCATAACGGCACGAGCGATACCGACACGCTGTCTTTGGCCGCCCGATAAACTGTCGGCACGTTGGTTAGCAAAGTCTTGTAGGCCAACAAATTCAAGTAACTCGAACGCTTTGGCTAGGTCTTGTGCAGAGTAGTTGCGACGCCATGCATTCCAAGCGGTCATGTAACCCAAACGGCCACTCAACACGTTTTCGATAACCGTTAGACGTTCCACGAGATTATATTCTTGGAACACCATGCCGATGTGTCGACGCTGTTTACGTAGCGCTTGGCCTTTTAGTTGAGTCAGGTCTGCGCCATCAAATATGATCTCACCTTGGCTTGGATCGTTGAGTCGGTTGATACAGCGCAGAAGCGTACTTTTACCGGTACCAGATGGACCAATGATCGCGATGATACCTGGCTCATCGATATCAATATTAATGCCTTTAAGGATTGGCTTGCCTGCCACGTATTCGTGGAAAAGGTTGTTTATCTTTATTCCTTCATAGCTTGCTACGGCCATACTGCATTTCCTTGTGCGAATTTTAGAATGATCTATGCCCTACCCGCGAGGGCATAGATACTGATACCAATCGTAGTAAATAACTGCTCACCCTAGCTTGTTAAAAACCTCGATAACTTCGTTAGAATTTTTGATTGTAGAATAACTACTTATCGAAAAATTCTGCCTTGTTCTCAAGCTTTTTTTCTACGCTATGTTTGATCACTTACTTACTGTGATTGGTATTAGTTAAGGTAAGTATTTAAAGAACTAAGTCTTTCTAAAACTTAGTCTTCTAATAGAAAAAGAGTTAGCCGTTGTTTGCTTGTTTTGCTAGCTCAGCTGCTTTTTTCTTTGCTCGTTTAGCCGCATCTTTTTCAGCCAGTTTCTTCAAACCAGTTTTGGTGTAAGCCGTACCTGTCGCATGAGCGATATCACGAATCACATCCCATTCTTCTTTGTAGCTGATTGGCGAGAAACGGTCTGCACCTTTAAACGATGCGCTCATTTCTGGTGTAAAGCGGTAACTAAAGAAAGCCTCGTTGATCTTCTCAACTAGCTCTGGTTTTAGGTTGTAAGCATAGCCAAACGCAGACGTTGGGAAACGTGGGCTACGGTAGATGATCTTCAGTTCAGAATCGTCGACACGACCTGCTGCGACCATGCGGTCATAAACGTCCGATGCCACAGGTGCTGCGTCATAATCTCCATTGAAGACGCCTAGAATCGATTGGTCATGCTTACCTGAGTAAAGCACTTTGTAATCTTCATCTGGCACTAGGCCTTTCGCAGGGAATAACGCACGTGGAGCTAGGTTGCCAGAGTTGGAAGATGCAGAAGTGTGTGCAACCTTTTTGCCTTTCAGATCAGTCATTTTGTTAATGCCGCTGTCTTTACGCACAATCGTGATTAGGTTGTAGCCTTGGAAGCCAGACTCATCGCCTTTCACTGCGATTGGAACGTAACCCGCGAGGTTAACTGCGTAGCCTGTTGGGCCCGTAGAGAAACCTGCAACGTGCAATCGACCAGAACGCATCGCTTCTACTTGCGCAGAATTCGAGTGCACCGTGTAGTAAATCACTCGCTTACCTGTAATTTTACTTAGGTGAGCTTGGAAGTCGGCGAACGCATCTTTGTATAGCGCTGGGTCTTCTACCGGAGTGTAAGTAAACACAAGCGTACTTGGGTCGTTCCACTCATCTGGATTCTTCGGTGAATCGGCGACCAAATCTTGGTTTTCATCACAGTATCGATCGTCTAACACACCACGGCTAGAGCAGTCGCTTGCCATAGCCATTGAAGGAAGTAGTAATGAGCTAGCGATTAACAGTCCTTTAACACTGATTTTCATATTCAAACCTTACTTTTACTTATTGTTGAAAGTCATCTTCGCTATTGCAGCCTTTGTGCCACCTTTTAATTCATTTAATTTCAACAACTTAATTTAAAACCCAAATTGGCAAATTACTTTTGTGTCATTCTTGTCCAACTCACAAACCACCATTTGGGTCATTTATGTCCCGCTAATTTCGGTGGTAAAAAAGAGCCCGAAGGCTCTTTGATTCACTGCTTTTTCTCTTGTTATTCTTTGGCTACGCGCTCTCTGAATCGCCTAAGCGTCGCTGTCCATACAGTTAGCGTAATACGTTACCGTTGCAGGCCAATCGCTGAATACGCCCATAACACCAACATCTTGCGCCAGTACATCAAGCATTTTCATCATATCGCCATCATTATTAATGCCGTCTGTCACGCTCTTGTAATACCAACCACCGCCTTGCGCTAGCGGGCCAGAACGTTCCAGTGTCCATGCGATAATGTCGAGGTCTACATCCTTAGCCAGTTTCGCGTAGTTAGACGCCACCAACTCGTTGTTCTTATCAAGCTCAACTAAAGCAAACAGAGGTGGTGCGATGATATTCACGCCCGCATCGTGTAGCTCTTTCATATTTTCAACAGACGCGACAAAGTCCGCTTGCTCATAAACACGGTCATCAAGGTAAACGGCTTGTTTACCGAACTTCGGTGTTTCATTGATCCAATACTTCACATCATCCAGGTTGAATGACTGTAGATAAGTCTCAGAAGGCTTGAAACCCGCCTCTTTCAGTTCATCCACCAGCTTCTGCGCGTACATCTCTTGGCTAAAGCCATTGAAAGGCATATCTACCGCTGCTGATTTCAATTCAGGAGTGACCTTCACGCCGTGCTCTTTAAACAGTGCTGCACTTTCTGCGTGTGTCATCAATGTCCCACTTTGGCTGTAAAGATCGGTTCTCCAACCAGGCGTGCCATTCATGTACTCTTCAACCGTGGTGGCTTTTGGGTTCGCACCATCCATTTTCCCTTTGAGCGTCTTAAACTCAGCCAACGTGAAATCAGAAGTACGGCACTCAACCTGAGCATCTTCGCCTGTCGCTGGATTAGCTGGTGTAAATGGGGTTGAGCACTTCTCAGCAAGATCTGGGTGTGCTAATACATCGGTCGTCGTGTGCAGATCACTTTGCGAGTGACGGCATACCAACGCCTTATCTTTGGTGAAGGTCACATCACACTCGACAACGCCAGCGCCCATTTGAATCGCCGCTAAATAAGATTCCTTAGTGTGCTCAGGAAACTGCATCGCAGCTCCGCGATGCCCAATAGAAAAATCACTACGATGAAAAGGTCCTTCGCTGCAACTCAACAGCTTATTTTTCAAAGGGCTCTCATCCATATTGTTGACTAAAAAGAGGGGACGAGGTCCTAAGTTTGCTGGTTCTGCAGCGGCCCATGCCGTTATTGAACTCATGCCTAATATCAGAGCAATCGAACCTTTCAGTATTTGCTTCATGTTTGTATCTCCTTGCAACAAGCAATTATTTTTCTAATGTCCTTTATTCGATCATTCAATGTTGGATAGTTGTCATATATAGATAGCTGTCATATATTTTTTGACTCAACACCGAATAACCTCATGTGGGCTGACGCCACAATGTAGGGATTGCACGCTTTGTGCCAGATGTTAAAGCTCTTTTATTACAACCACTTGAAACAGTTAGCCATTCGACTAAAAACCAAATGGGTCATTGTTGTCTTGTGCTTTTTCTTTTGGTTTTGCTTTTGGGTTTCCATTTAACAAACACCTGAACGAATTAAGCTTTGAAACTCTCTTTATCCAATTGGTGTTTCTTCATTTTTCGATAAAGGGTTTTACGCGGTAAATTCAGCTTACTTGATACCTCGTTAATGTTGCCTGCGCTTTCTATTAGCGCTTCAGTCAATACATTCCTTTCGTACTGCTCCATCTGCTTTTCAAAGGCGAAATCTTCTCCGGACGCTTCACAAATCGGCGATTGAAGATCGAAGCCATCACCGACGATACCCAACACAAATCGATCAGCGACATTACGCAGTTCACGAACGTTACCTGGCCATTCATGCCGACATAGCTGCTGTATCTGCTCAGGGTAAATCGTTGATGGGCGCGTCTTATATTTGTGGCTCGCTTGAATCACAAAATGGCGAAACAGCACCTGAATGTCTTCTTTTCGTTGGCGCAGTGCCGGAAGGTTTAAGCTCGCAATGTTCAAGCGATAAAAGAGATCAGCTCTGAATTCCCCAGACTCACTCAAGCTCACAAGATCGGCTTTGCTGGCTGCGACCACGACGATGTCGACAGGGATCAATTCATTGCCGCCAACGCGTTCTATCATTCGCTCTTGAATCACACGCAGCAGTTTTATTTGCACCGCAATCGGCATACTTTCTATTTCATCGAGAAACAGAGTACCGCCATTGGCTTGTTCTATTTTGCCAATGCGTTTCTTGTTCGCGCTGGTAAACGAGCCCGCTTCATGACCAAACAACTCACTTTCGATAATGCTTTCAGTCATGCCGCCACAGTTGATCGCGACAAAGGGCTTCGCCTTACGACGGCTAAATTGATGCAACGCGCGAGCAATCACCTCTTTGCCTGTTCCTGTTTCGCCGTTGATGATGGTATCAACACCAGTATGAGACAGTGCGAGTACTTGCTTACGTATCGTATCCATCGCTTTTGATTGGCCAATAATCACAGATTCAATCGGTAGATCCTCTTGTTCATCGCCACGCGAGGTTGACGGGCAATTGTGTTGACATTGGGTAATCGCCAAATCAAGCTTTTCCACCAGCTCACTCGAATTAAGCGGTTTTTCCAAGAAATCAAAAGCGCCCAACTTCATCGCTTCGATCGCCATTGGAATATCGCCATGACCACTCATCAACAAAACGGGCACATTCGGGGCACGGTGTTGAATTGAGCTCAACAACGTCAAACCGTCCACTTTCGGCATGCGTACGTCACACAACACAACCGACTGACTGTTCGCTTTGAGCGACTTCAAGCCAAGGTTGGGATCAGTAAAGGTGGTGACGCTAAACCCTTCTAGCTCTAACATTTCGCTCACGGCTTCGACGACATCAATTTCATCGTCAATAAGAACTATGTGTTTTTCTGGAATCATGAACCTGTGCCTTTTGGTAGGGTGACGATAAAGGTGGTGCCTTGGTGTTCAACCGATTCCACGTGAATCGAGCCGCCAAAGTCTTTTATTATGTTGTATGCGATAGACAAGCCGAGCCCGAGCCCCTTACCTGTTGTTTTGCTGGAATAAAATGGGTCAAACAAATACGGGATATCTTCTTCAGGGATACCCAATCCGTTGTCCTTGACCGAAATCTGTATGGTGTTCGAAAACACTTGAGTAGAGATGCAGAGCTTAGGTTGCTCTTTGTGCTCAACGGCATCCAGAGCATTGCTGATCAAGTTAACCAATACTTGTTCCAAACGAATACTGTTGGCTCGAACCATCTGGTAACTTTGCGGTGAATACTGAATCGACACTGCGCTCAGTCTGGTTTCAAACAGATCAATCGCATCACCGACGACCTTATCCAACTCGACGTTATCAATCTTGCCATCGCTCTTGCGTGAGAAGGCTTTTAAGTGACGAGTAATCGCAGCCACTTTATCTAATAAGACCTCGATCTTTTTCAGGTTCTCTTCTGCCCTGTCAGGCCTTTGCTTACCTAACCATAATTGAGCACTTCGAACGTGGCTATTCACAGCGGTCAGAGGTTGATTGATCTCATGAGTGATCCCAACACTTAGTTGACCTAGCGCAGCCAATTTCCCCGCTTGTATCAATTCGTCTTGGGTCACTCGTAATTTGGCTTCAGCTAAGGTGCGCTCTTCAACCTCTGCCTCTAATTTACGATTGGTTTGCTTAACGACTTTGGCCGTGGTTTGGAATACCTTCAGGTACTTGGCCATTTGCGTCACTTCGTCTTTGCCACGAATAGAAACCTCGGTATCTAAATGACCGGTAGAAATCGCAAACATGTTGTCTTTGAGCTGTAAAAGCCGTTCTAAAATACTTTTACGTACGTAGAACCACGAAATGGCAGCGGCAGCCAATACGCTAAACAGAGAAAGAAAAAGAGAGAGCTGCTGATTCGATTGTAAAGACAGCTGCGCCAGCTGAATCGATTGGTCAATATTGCTATTCACCTTGCTGGTGTTGCTTTCGATCTGCACGGTTAACTGGTTCAAATGTTCACGGCTGTTTTGCAGGAAATATTGCTCTTGATAGAGATGATCGAGCGCTTTGTTTTTCATCCCATACAAGCTGCTATCGCTTGAGGCAAGGTTATAGATCACTGTGAGTTGATGATCTAATTCAGGAAAATCATTTCTTAAATCACCACTGACCCAAAGCTTCCACCACTCTTCCCCGACTTGCTCTAGACGGTAGCTAGTGTAATCGAGCTCATTAAAGCTTGAGTCGTTATACAGCTTCTCTACTAAGCCTAATTGGTAATAAAGCAGAGATTTCAACTGAGTATATTGGATTTGATCTTTGGCTGACTCAGGCAAACTATCGAGTGAATCACTGGCTTGTTGCAATAGAGGATAAAAGCCTTCAAGCAAATTACGAAGTTCTTGATTGAGTTGTTCTGACTCAATCTCACTTTGATACAACAGACTCAGACTATTATTAACTTGGGCGATAAGATCTTTAAAATAGGCATGATAGTCAGAAAAATGAACCATAACGCTATTCATTACTGAAATGGCCTCTTCAATTTTAAGCATCGCCTGTTTACGCTCTAAATTGGATTCAGCATCACTGAGTTGAGATGAAGTCGTGATAATCACACGCACCATATCATTAAGGCGTGCAGCGTTATCTAAGGCGGGGATTTCGCTCTCTTTTAATTCGACAAGGCGTTGGTTTAAATCGTCAAAGGTGAAGCTAGAGACAACTGAGAGGAAGATGGTGGTCATTGATAACATAGCCAATGCCAATACCAAGCGCAGTTCAATACCTTTCCAACCAAACCACTTGCGACGCGGGATTTTGATCGAAAATGGGCGCTCAAAACTGTCTTTGTTTTCTATCACCTCGGAGACATGACTACTCACTCGCTCCACCTTCTTCTCATCATAAAATTAACAGGATCCGTCAATGATTCAATCAGTTAGGTGGTTTACCTATTTAATCTTAGATCTAATAGCTTTAGTGAAACTATTAAATGAAGAGTAATCATTAACATTTCACATAAGATATCATAACAATTATTTTATAAAGCTTGAGCTGTCTGTTTTGCGATAATAGAAAGTGACCTCACCGACAGAAACGTGATTACTTTATCAATACCAGCCGAGTAAAGTGAATTCATCAGTCTCAATTAAGCAGTAAAACTCACGTAATATTAATCAGTTAAGGTTTATTGATACCAAAAAAAATCGCACAAGCTTTCACTCGTGCGATTTCATTTGTGGCATGTCCATCTACTAGCTGAAACTAAACGATCTTAGAGAATGATCATCCCATCTCGATAAGTCAGTGCTGGCGAAACATCTTGCCCGAGTAACACAGGGCCATCGAGGTCGACAATCTCAGATTGAACCGCAATAGGTAATGCTGCACGCATCGCCAATGAGGTACCTAACATACAACCCGACATCAGAGTAAATCCTAGCCTTTGAGCTTCTTCAGCAAGTACCAATGCTTCGGTCAAGCCACCCGTTTTATCGAGTTTGATGTTGACCATTTCATACTTACCCAACAGCGATGAGAGCTGTGAAGTGGTATGACAGCTTTCATCAGCACACAATGGGATCGGGTGCTTGATGTGTGCCAGTGAGGCATCATGTTGCTGTGGAAGAGGTTGTTCGATCATCGCAATATCAAACTCTGTTAGTTGATTAAACAACTCTTCGAGATTCAACCCTGTCCAGGCTTCATTGGCATCCAGTACAATCTGAACATCTGCCGCAGCTTCTCGCACAGCACGAACACGCTCTACTACCTGCTCGCCATCAAGCTTCACTTTTAGAAGTTTCGCCCCATTCGCCACATAATCTCGAGCTTGTGTCGCCATCGCTTCCGGTGTGCCAATGGAGACTGTCATTGCAGTCACGATTTGAGCAGGTAACTCAAACAAGCTATTTGGAAACGTCTGTTCGTTCTGCTGCGCTTCAAAATCCCAAAGCGCACAATCGACCGCATTTCGCGCTGCTCCTCCAGTCAATAAAGACTGAAGATGATCTCTTAGCTCTGCGGGATCGGTAACGCCTCGTTCAAACATAGCTTCAAGGGCACTAGACGCTTGTTGAATTTGCGCTAACACAGACTCCGATGACTCGCCGTATCGTGGGTAAGGCGTACATTCGCCCTGAGCTTGTTTACCACCATGTTCAATGTAAACACGAACAACGTGACACTCAGTTCGGCTGCCACGAGAGATGCGAAAAGGCGTTTGCATCGCGATAGTAATGGGTTCTGCTGTAATCTTCATAATTTCACTCGGTTGATGTTCGCTTTAACAAATGGAAACGTAGAAATGATGAAGTCGTTAAAGTGAATGTCGCAAATGATCAGTAATGTGTTGTACACCAAAACGAACCGGGTCCGTCACTGGTACTTGATAAAGTGTGGTCCATTCTTGGCACAATGTCTCAGCATCTTCAATGCTAATCGCCGATGTGTTTAAACAGATACCGACCAGTTTCACGTCTGGGTTCGTCAATCGCGCTGCTTGCAAGTTAGCTTCAATGGTCTGCTCTATGCTTGGCAATTGAGCATGAGGAAGGTTGCGAATGTGTGGTCGCCCTACTTCGTGACATAGCACCAAAGCGTCAGCTTGTGCGCCATGCAATAACCCCAAACTCACGCCTGCAAAAGACGGATTGAACAACGAACCTTGGCCTTCAATGATGTCCCAATCGTGGTCAGTAAAATCGGGGCTAATCGCTTCAACCGCGCCGGAAATGAAATCCGCGACCACAGCATCAATCGAAATACCGCGACCTTCAATCAAGATACCTGTCTGCCCTGTCGCTTTAAACTGAGCTGACGTTCCCGCTTGTTTAAGCGATTTTTCAATGGCCAACGCCGAGAACATTTTTCCTACTGAGCAATCGGTTCCGACCGTAAGCAGGCGCTTACCCTGACGAGGCTTACCATTACCCACGTTCAGGTCACCATCAAAATGGCGTACATCATGAAGCTTAGTCAATCCTCGCTGCTGCATGTCAGCAAGCGGTGAGAATTCACTCAAGCGCTGGTGCATGCCCGATGCAATCTCAAATCCCATTTCTGCTGCTCCCATTATGGTTGGCTGCCAAGAGTCAGGAATAACGCCACCTGGGTTTGCCGTACCAATCACTAGGGTTTTCGCGCCCTGTGCTTGTGCCTCTTGCAAGGTCATGTCCGTTAAGCCAAGTGAAACTGTGTCGTCGGTTAAACGCAGTTGGCCTAGGCAGATTTCTGGTCGCCATTGATGAATACCACGAGCCGTTTTTGCTGCGAGTGGGTCAGTAACATCCCCAAGAAAAAGAAGATAAGGTTGAGCGATAGACATGAGCATTCCTAATTAATAAGTCCTTGTATGGGTTTACTTTAATTAAGAATTTGAAGGCTGCCGAATACCTATTTATGGCGAGCCTATAACCTTAAGTTATAGGTTGAGTATGGCTCTTCAATGAAGCGATAAATTGCTTAACGGAAATCGACTGAGGGGTGTGTTCTGCGCAAAGCATCGACACTGAGAATTGGATCTCTTGTTGCAATTACAACACACAAACCAGATCGTCATGTTGATACTGTTCTGCCGTCCACGGATCCACAATCGCAAACCCCACTTGGTGCTTCACCAGTTCCGCCGCCGCGCTATATCCACGTACAGTTATCGGATGATGATAATGCTCATCTCGCGCAATAAGGCTTTGATGTAATAGAAGACCTAATGGATCGCGGCTATCGAGCCCGATGATTGGCAAAGGATAATTGATCAGATCATCGAGGGTTAATTCTGTAGGTAACTGTTCAATAGTGTGGGATGGAACCAAAACCTTGAGTGATTCGGTTAAGAGCGTTTCACTTAATATTGCAGGCGGTGTTTCGTCCCCAAACGCGATAGCAATATCAAGCTCATGCTTTAACAGCCCAGCACATAGTTCATCACGGTTGGCAGTCAGTAACTCAAAAGAGAGCTCTTGTACTCGAGACATTTGGGCTATCACCGGAGTCAGCAATTTAGTCGCCAGTATCGGCGGCGCACCAATACGTAAATGCTGATGTCCTTGCTTCACTTTGTTGGTCAGAGATCGAAATTGACCCAATTGCTGATACACCTTTTCCGCTTCTGGCAGTAAGGTTTTTGCTTCAACCGTTGGTACTAAGCGCCCTTTAACTCGTTCGAATAAACCAAACCCGAGTTGTTGCTCAGTGTGCGCCAAAATACGGGTCACATTGGGTTGCGACACATGTAGATTACGTGCGGCTCCAGATACGGTTCCGGTTTGCATGATGGCATAAAAGACTTCCAACTGTCTTAGGTTCAAATCAATGTCCTTTTGGGTTCACTTGCCTATTTAACTTATCTATTTAACTATCTATCCAGTTATCTAATCCGTTACCTGAACGAGTTTATTTTAGTAACGCTTCTATCTTAGGCTGGAGCACTTTTGACCAAGCTTGATAAGCCTTCGCATTCAAGTGCAAGTCATCACACGAGTACTCATTCGATAGAATCTGATTAGGTGACAAGACTGAATTCACATCTAAGAACGCAATGCCTTGCTGGGAACAGTACTCGCTTATCTTGCTATTGAGTAGCTCAACCGACGAATTCAAACCTTGCAGTTTCGAACCAACATAAAGCGTTGATTGCACCAAGATTCGAATATCGTTTTCTTGCCACACTTCAAGCATATCAATGTAGTTCTGGTAGATATGTTCAACATCATAACCCTGCGCTAAATCGTTTATCCCTGCCATAAAACACACCAACTTTGGATTCACATTCAACGTGGTATCAATACGGCGCAACATGCCCGTTGTGGTATCACCCGCCAAGCCACGGTTGACCATCGAGATATCGCGGAAAATATCCGCCCACGGGGCCCACTCGGTGATCGAATCACCAAACATCACTAGGTCTGCATTTGGGGAAAAATGGCGGTGATTATCTGATGTCATGATGTAACGGCTCATGCTATGGCCTCGTTGTTGAATCTCAGACTGAACAGCGACCGCCTTAAGGATGTCACTATCCGGCGTGGTGCTATCGAATTGAGCCAGTAACCCTTCAATGTGAGGCTTGAAAGGGCTCAGACGAGTATTTAATTGATGCTGTTCTTTAAGGGAAGATAACCTCTCTAATAGTGCGTATAGAGAGCTATTTTGACCAAATTCTTGGAATAACTGATACAGATCGAGGACAGGGTGTTGTTGCAGCGCGGCAAGTAATTGCTTGTCTTCCATGGTGTTATCTAACCCTTCAATTATCTAATGATGAACCAAAGATAATATCCGATTGCTTACGGGATAGATAACATTAGAAACAGAGAATGACTTATTATCAACAAGGCTGTTTACATACCGCATAAAAATATCTTCCTGGACAAATCTCGTTCCGACTCAAAAATCAGCACTTCATCATAATATGTATAAGAAATTAGCCACATATTGTGACCTCAATCTCTCAGCCTACCGTCTACTCCTATTGCCACTATTTAACGGAGGATTTATAGAATATCAGGATGGTGAATAATAAGTTAAATCATAATAATAAGGACCTTAACGTGAAACTTTCTCTATCCAATACCGCGTTGGCCGTTACCGCCATCCTACTTGCAGGTTGCCAATCTGCACCTGAATCAGTTCAAGAACCAACAGCATACCAATGCCAAGCGAATACGAATGCCAACGTGAATGACTTGAGAATCTATCAAGTGATGGTCGAAAGCTTTGTCAATGGCGATGACTCAATTGGTCATGGGACTGGCTACGGAACCAGTCACCATAACGGAGATATCCAAGGTATTATCGACTCACTTGATTACATTGAATCTCTTGGCATGAACGGTATTTGGCTAACTCCAATCTTTAATTCAGAGCCTATCGAAAACCAAGACCACTGGGCTGATAGACTGGATGCAACCGGTTATTTTGCCACTGATTATTTTAATATCGACCCTAGATTTGGCTCGATGGAAGAAGCTAAAACCTTAGTTGAAGAAGCGCATGCTCGAGGGCTTTATGTCTTCTTTGATGGCGTATTTGGCCACCACAAAAAAAACGTAGTGCCGTCACCAACAGGTAAGGTGCCCCAAGGAGAGGATAATCCAGTATCATACCCTGAGAGCCTAGCCTTCTATCAAGAAGTTGCCGAGTATTGGATCAAAGAGCTCAAAATTGATGGTTGGCGCTTAGATCAAGCTTATCAAGTGCCAAAAGAAGCTTGGAGTCAAATCAGAGAAACGGTAGACACCGCATCTTCTCAAGTCGAATACGTAAACAGCGAAGGTAAAACCGTGAACCCTCTGGGTTATATGGTCGCGGAAATTTGGGCAGGTGAGAACCGCATCATAGAAACTGGTTACGGTTCAAATGAAGCGCCGGCCTTATGTTCTGCGTTTGATTTCCCGATGCGCTACCGCCTGACGGAAACATTTGCTGTAAACGAAGCTGGCGTGGGGAACAAAGGTGGAGAGTGGCTTGCAGAAGGCATGTCTTTACATTCGTTATACCCAGACCACGCAAAGCCAAATTTAATGATCGGTAACCATGACCTTGTGCGCTTTGGTGACTTATTACAGCGCGGTGATATCGCTTCTCCACAAGACAAAGAATATTGGCAGCGCTATAAAGCGGCATTTTCATTCCAAGCAGCTTATACCGGCCCAATTACGACCTACTATGGGGACGAGATTGGCGACCAGCTAGAGGGGTTCTCCGATAAAGTTTGGACTGATGACTGTGCAATTAATGGTCTGTGTGATGATCACGTAGCCCGTACTAGCGGTAAAATTGAAGGTGTCACAGCCCAACTCAATGCGCACGAAAAAGACTTAAAGCAATACGTGACAAACTTGATGAAACTGAGAGAAACGCACCCCGCTCTATCACAAGGTAAACGTACAAACCTGATGGCCAATGATGTCGCCTATGTCGATCACAAAGCCTATGAAGGCGATGCTGTTATCTACGCAGTGAACGTTACCAACAAAGAACAAATCATAAAACTAACCAAAGAAAAATCAGGCTCCGTAGCTGATCTGAAGGATATTGAATCCAAGCAATCGGTCTCAGCTATTGGTGGTCATTACTCTATCGTTCTAAGCCCATTTGAAGCTCGTTTCTTGTCGATAACACAGCCAAGTGAGAAAGGGCCAATCGCGGCGATACTAGCGACAGGAAATGAAGTTGGACAAGGCTTCATGGCTCAATGTGACAATCCAACAATAAAAGCTGAAGGCCCTATTTCGAGCCCACTTTATGTGGTTGGCAACTTTGCTGATTCAGGTTGGAAGCACGTGGATCAACGAGAGTTTGAATATAAAGGTGATAACACTTACCAAGTCGTCACCACTGAAACGCCTGGCAGCTATCGCATGCAATATGCTTCAAAAGCTTGGTCACCTCAGTTTACAGCTGATGGGCTCAACCTGAAACTAGGGCAACTTAACTCATTAACTAAAGGTGGTTACGGGCAAGATACCGCAGTCACTATTCGTAATGCAGGACAGTATGTATGGAGCTTAAAATTTGATGATGCAGGGCAACCACTCAAAATCATGGCTTCCAAATGTACTGAATAGTCATATTTAAGGACGACTAAAAACCGCGATAAACCACAAAAGAGCCCCTTATATGCCTTTGACTAGAAAATAGTGGGTAATAGGGGGCTTTCTTCAATCTACATGGACCTTAACGAAACCGAGTACTAATTAGAACGATATCTATACCGACTTCACTTGTAAATGATTACGGTTATCACGGCTTTTCTTAATCAGCTCGTTGCTCTCGTCCATTTCATCTGACTTAGCAAGGCGATCATAAAGTAGCACGTTGACCGTCGCAGCTAGATTCATACAGCCTACCGTTGGTACATACACAACGTGGTCAGCTCGGTCTGCAACATCTTGAGAAATAGAACCGTCTTCAGGGCCAAATATATAGATAGCATTTTCCGGGTGTTTAAAACGCGGCAGCGGTGTCGCACCCTCTGCTAGTTCTACACACACAATCTGTGTTTCTGTATCAAGGTTATCTAAAAATGACTCGACACTAGTCAGCGGAATAGTGCGAGTTGCACTCTTAGTGTCAGTGTGGAATTTAGCGGCTTTTTCGTAGCGTAGCCCTGTGTATTTAACTTCGTCGACTTGGTAACAGCCAGCCGCTCGCATAACAGCACCAACATTCGTCGGACTCTTTGGGTTAGTTAAACCAATAGTGACATGGCTTTTGTTCATGAATTTTCTCACTTAACGAATAAACATAGCAAGGTGCTACAAAGGGCCGCATTCTACCAAAGCAACGTCGAATTCAAAAGCATCGATACAAACTCGCTTTTTCGCTCTTAAGCCTCTAATTGCAAGGCTTCTCACTTGAAAAACTTAACCATCATCATATTTATCAAACAAAAACTCTCTAGAGTAACAATTAGACAACAAGCCCATTTACATTTTGAAACCACATTAATAATGTGTTGAAAATTGCATGAGAAAATCACACAGGAAGCGTGACATGACCCTAACCATCAAAAACCGCCTTTATATTCTCTCTTTCATTCCTTTGCTACTAATGGCAATTGGCATGATGAGCGTGACGTATATGAAGAGCACCGAGCTAACCGCACAGCAAGTAGAATCGACGCGTAGCAATATGATGGCGATGAAAGAAAAGGAACTCAAAGCGTACCTGCAAATGGCCTATTCTTCGATCAGCCCATTTTTAGATAAAGGGGCAACGCTAGAAGAAGCTTTACCAACATTAAAAACCCTAGAATATGGCGAATCAGGCTATATTTTTGGTTATGACTCTAAAGGTGTCCGAGTGGTCGTTGGGCAAAGTAACGATGGTATTGGTAAAAACTACTATGACCTTCAAGACAAGCAAGGTAATTACCTAATCCGAGATCTAATCAAGAACTCAAAATTGGGCGAATTTACAACTTACTACTTCCCTAAGCCGGGCCAATCTGTCGCGTTGCCAAAACTCAGCTACTCAGTATTTGTTCCGCAGTGGGACTTAATGCTTGGTACTGGTTTCTACACCGATGACATCGACGCTGTTATTGCCGAGATGAAAGAAAGTTCGAACGCCGCGTTACAAAGTTCCCTGACTGCTATCGCGATTTTCTGTGGATTGATTGCCCTAGTAGTAGCAGTTTTCGCTGTTGCAGTGAACCGCACCATCATGCAACCTCTTGAGCAGTTCGACCGTTCAATTAGTGCCTTTGCAAGTGGTGAGGCGGATTTAACCGCTCGAATGGAAAAATTCAAAGCCCCTGAGTTCACTAAACTCAGTGAAAACTTCAACGCCTTCGTTGCTAGCCTACAAACCATCATCCGCAGCGTGAGTGATGTTGGCCAGCAAGTCGTCGCAGAAACCAGCAGTATGTCTTCTCGCGCCGCTCAGGTTGATGAAATTGCCACAGGTCAGCGTGAAGAGACTGAACAAGTTGCAACAGCAATGACCGAAATGACAACAACAGCACAAGAGATCTCAAGTAACGCAAGCCAAGCGGCTGACTCAGCGAAGCTTGCAGAAGGTAATGCCAAAGAAGCTCAACAAATAGTGAACGCTGCTGCCAATTCTGTTGCTGGTCTCGCTAGTGAAGTATCCGAAGCCAACACTGTGGTATCTAGATTAGAGGGTGATGTACAAAACATTTCGTCGTCACTGACGGTCATTCAAGATATTGCCGAACAAACAAACTTACTAGCACTGAATGCCGCAATTGAAGCCGCTCGAGCTGGTGAGCAAGGGCGTGGATTCGCAGTGGTCGCGGACGAGGTTCGTAAACTGGCAAGCCGAACTCAAGAAAGCACTGGCGACATCCATAAAATGATTCAGCAGCTAAAAGCCGCCTCAGATGCTGCCGTAAAAGCCATGGATTCGAGCCAAAATAAAAGTGCTCAAACGGTGGAAGAAGCGAATGCCGCAGCCGCAGCACTGGCGAAAATCCAAGAGTCGATTGATACGATCATGGACATGAACTCATTGATTGCTACCGCGACAGAGCAGCAAAACATTGTTGGCCAAGAGATATCTCAACGTATTGTGGTGATTTCCGATCAAAGCTCACAATCGGCATCATTAGCGAATCAAAACCGTGCGGGTAGCCAAAACCTCAACAGCCGCGCAAATGAGCTGTACCACTTGGTGGATCGCTTCACGGTCTAGGATATTTATGGCCTATTAAACAGTAAATAAACGCTGCCTATAAATCGCAAGTAAACGCTATTTAACGTTAAGATTTTTCACACTAAATAAAAACGGGCTTCAGAATCTCAACTCTGAAGCCCGTTTTTAATTAAATGGGGTATTGAATAAGGAAGCATATTGCACCGCTCTAAGACCCAAATTCAGCCTCAACACAGCTTTGATTCAAAGGACAATGTTCACACTTGGGCTTAGGGTTACAAAACTGCTGACCATGTTCGACTAGCAAACCATGATAGTGGCCGTACTTTTTAGTATCTAGAGGGATCACGCTTTCCATCAAGGTTCGAAATTTTTCATACGATTTAGGCACATCGAGCCCATTACGAGTGAAGATCCTTCTTGCGTACGCATCAATCACAAAAGATGGTTTACCTATCGCATATACCAGAATCGCGTCAGCCGTTTCACCACCGATTCCTTTGACTTCCAATAGCTCATTTCGCAGCTTATCTTTGTCCTGTTCTCGCACCACAGACATATCGTATTGATACTTCGAAAACCACTCAGTCACGGCCTTCAACTTAATGGCTTTTTGATTATAGTAGCCACTCGAACGAATCTTTTGGGCAAGATCATCAAGATCCATATCGGCTACTGAGCTTGGATCGCACTTATCGCCTAAGTTGGTGAGTGCTTTCTCTGCGTTCTTCCAGTTGGTGTTCTGAACCAGAATAGCGCCTAAAACTATCTCGTAAGGGTCTTCCCTTTGCCACCAATCAAAATAGCCATAGTGCTGCTCAAGGGAGTCGAACACGTTAAGGATCAGCTCGGCTTGACCCTTTGAATTGAAGTGGCTTTGGGTCATAGAACTAATCCAGTTGCTCAGATAAGAAGTCCACTAGTAAGCGAACCTTTGAAGACAGGTTACGGTTCTGAGGATAAAGCGCCCATATCCCTTCTTTGTCGTCTCGATAATCGGATAGCACTTCGACCAACTCTCCCGACTCTAGATCTTCACTCACGTAATATTCAGGCAGTTGAACCAAGCCAATGCTCTGTTTGGCGGCGTCCAATAAGGCTAAGCCACTGTTACACCTAATTCGTCCATTAACACGAACCGAGCGAGGGCGTTTATTCTCTTTGAAGCGCCAATGTTCAAACCCACCAACTAAACATTGGTGATTATTTAGTTCAGATAATGTATGTGGCTCGCCATAGCGTTCAATATATTCAGGGCTTGCACATACATAAAGCTGTCGTTGAGATAGCTTCTTTGCTACCAAGCTTGAATCTTCCAAACGGCCAAGACGAATCGCCACATCAACGCCAGAATCGATGAGATCGAGCTTTTGATTGGTCAACATCAGCTCAAGTTCGACTTGTGGGTGAAGCTTTAAGAATTGGTGAAGTATTGGGGCGAGTTGACGCTCACCATAAGTGACAGGCGCCGTGACTTTCAGTAAGCCTTTTGGTGTGGATTGCATCTGCGTAACCGCAAGCTCAGCAATTTCTAAGCCTTCGACCAGCAACTTACACTGCTGATAATAGAGTTGCCCAGCCTCTGTTAAAGAAACCTTACGCGTCGTTCGATTGAGCAGTTTTACTGCGAGTCGTTCTTCAAGGTTTGCCACTCTACGACTGATTTGAGCTACCGACGTAGCGAGTTTCTGGGCAGCACCGGTAAAGCTTTCACGCTCAGCCACTGCAACGAACTCACTTACCCCTTCCCAATTGGCCATGTTTTTACCTTATATTGAACGATGGTTACCCATACAGTGTATTGAAGTTATAAATCAGTGTCACCTTGCTTAATATGCTCAGCGTATAAAAGCTCTCGACCTACAATCGTTCCAACAAACAACAAAGTACGATTCGTTCAAGATTGATGACGCGAACATGGAAGTGAAAAAAATCACGAATATGAACGGCGACATTCATTACCAAGCGAACGTAAAAGTTGACTACCGTTACACATACAAAGACGGTCGTAGCAGCTAACACCGAATGATTGGTCAGTTTTAAAAACCGATCTCGCATCCAAAAAGAAAGCCCGTACTCATTGAGTACGGGCTTTTTTGCTCATGCTAAAAACGAAGATACTTACGCATCTGAATACGAAGGGGACAATCAAACTAGTCGTATCCAAAAATGTTGCCAATACCTTCAACTTCCAACTAAGAAACTAAATTGGCGATTGCTCCAAACACCGTGCCCACATTATTTTTGTACTTATTTACTACTTAGGAGCGCTATTACTGGAGAAGTATCGGAAATAACACCATAATGTACGGCTCAAAAGTAAATAGGTATGAACATGAAAATTTGTGGTGTTGAAATCAAAGGTAACGATGCAGTCATCTGTCTTCTTTCTCTGTCAGATGGTGTATTTAATATCCCTGATTGCCGAGTTTCAAAGGTTGCGATTAGCGACGCAAACGACACGCAGAATATGAAAGACTTTCAATTCTCTTTTGCAAAGTTAATGGAAGATTACCAAGTAGACAAAGTTGTGATTCGTCAACGCCAAACAAAAGGTAAATTTGCTGGCGGTGGCTTTGGTTTTAAACTAGAAGCAGCAATTCAATTGATCGATGGCCTAGACGTAACCGTTGTATCACCTGCTGACATCAAAGAGAGCCTTAAGCGCAACCCTCTTATGATGAAGTTCAAAGAAACTGGCCTTAAGCAATACCAAGAAGCACCGTTTACAACGGCTTACGCTTGTTTAATGCAGCGCTAATCAATAGTCGCTAGCCAATATTTGATACAGAAAGAGCCTGAATGTTCAGGCTCTTTTTTGTTTCTATCACTCGGCTAGTTTTGATGAAACACTTACCGCTCTAGCGCTGTTCGCCTGCGAGCCTTAATCCATTCCGGCTTTTTCACCACCAGATAAACCGCAGCGGCCGACAGAGCAAAGCCCATAGCACCGTAGATATCGAACGACTCACCGAAGATAAGCCAAGCTTGAATTGCCGTCGTTGGTGGTACTAAGTAAAACACCGACGCCACACTTGAAGACGCACCGTGCTCTACCATGTAAAGCAGCAACAGAATGGCGATGCACGATAAAACAATCACTAACCAAGCAAGCGTCAGAGTGAATTCAATAGTCCAGTTCACTTGCATGGTTTCGTAACGCATCGCAAAGGGTAAAAATAACGAAGCTGCAGCAAGATATTGCACCATCGCGCCGCCGACCATATCCGTCCCTTTGCAGAAACGCTTTTGGTATAGAGTACCGACCGTAATACCCACCAGCGAAACCAAGCACAACAACGTCGCCATGCCCTTTTGATCATCTGATTGCCATTCAATATTGCCCATCAACACTAGGCTAATACCCACGAAACCAAGAGCCAAACCGAGCCATTGCGCTAAGTTAAAACGCTGTGAAGTATAGCTAATCATAATCAAGGCAGTCAGGATCGGTTGTAAGCCAACAAGTAGAGAACTCAACCCAGCAGGCATACCCATATCAATCGCCAGATAAGTGCCACCAAGGTAGAAACCATGAATTAAAATACCGACCACACAAGCGTGGAAGAATGCTCGACCACGAGGGATTCGACGCTTGAGGATTGCGATCAAAACCAAGAACAACGCCACATTGGCTACCATCCTGAGTGAAAGTAACGTTGCGGGTTCAGCATATTCCACACCAAGGCGGGCGCCAACAAAGCCCGACGACCACAATATTACAAACACAAATGGAATCATTTTAATCAGCATTACAAACCTCTGGTCAACTCTTCATCAATACTGTTACCTTAGTTGGGTACAGATAACTAATAAAGACACAGATATAACACTTTAAATGGTTACAGATAGATGATCAGTAACGAGGGATAAAATGTGAATGTAGAACTCAGCTACAATAAATATCTAGCTACCGAACAACACATTAAAGCTCAGATTGATAAAGGGCTCTTTCACCCAGATGATCGCCTACCCTCGATTCGCCAACTCAGTGAACAGCTTGGCGTGAGCAAAAATACCGTGATTCGCGCCTATCAAGAACTGGAAGCTACAGGTTGGGTGTACTCAGTTCCCAAGTCGGGTTATCGCGTTAAAGCACCCAACACCACAAGTTGGGATTCACCTAGCCAACCTCAAAAAGTTGACCTCTTGTCTGTCACCAAATCGGTGCTCTCTCGTCCGAAAGGTCGTCTGAAACTGTTGGCAGGTTCTGCGCACCCAAACATCAACAACCCCGCTATTCGTAGCCTATATGCTGAAATTGGCCGCCACAGCCGTTTACAAACCCAGTTACCCGGTTACTACCAACTACCTCCTGGCGACGAGCAATTAGTAAAGCAATTGTTAAAGATCACCCATGATCTAGGTGTGCCCGCGGGATCGAAAGAGATTGCGATTACCCACGGCGCACAACAGGCGATCAGTTTGGCATTGCGTGCATTGACCAAACCGGGGGACATTGTCGCTGTTGAGTCACCATGTTACTTCGGTAACCTACTTTTGCTCGAATCTCTGGGGTTACAAGCTCTTGAAATACCAAGTAGCGTTAGCCACGGGATCGACATTCCATCACTACAAAATGCACTTGATAAATGGGGAGTAAAAACGCTGTTACTGACGCCAAATTTTACCAACCCTACCGGCTCAAGAATGCCTTTAGCCAATAGAAAGGCACTATTAGAGATCACCGGAACTTTACCAATCATTGAAGATGATGTGTTCGGCAGTCTGGCGTTTGATACACCAATTGCTAGCTTAAAAGAACTTGATGACCAAGATCGAGTTATCTACGTGAATTCGCTATCTAAAACCCTAGACTCTCGCCTACGCATTGGTTGGTTACTCTCAGGACGTTACCAAGCTCAAGTCGAAAAATATCTACTTTGCGACAACATGGGCAGCTCCAATCTCATGCAATCCGCAGTCGGACAGTTTCTCACCACAGGCAAATACCGCAGCCATTTATCTAAAATGAAGCGGCTCTATCAAACCAATCAGAAACAGTTCCAAAGCCTATTAATACAAGCATTGGATAGCTATCCGCACCTTATCGGCCGCTACCATTTATCGAAACCTGAAGGGTCTTTTTTAAACTGGATAACACTGCCAGAATCCGTCGATAGTTATGCCGTTTATCAAGATTGCTTGAAACATAAATTGGGGATATTACCCGGTACCGTGTTTGGCACTCACGACCAATTCAAGCACTGCTTACGCTTTACCGTCGCTAACATTGAAGAAAATAAAGATTGGCAACAGGGGATCGTGACACTGGCGAAATTGATCGCCAAACATGCACGCTGAACAGACCATGCACGCTAAACGGACAAGTAATCCCTACTGAACTCAAACCAATACAACAAAGCCCCACTCGACCGAGCGGGGCTTTGATTATTCACATTACCTCTTGGGACAAGATTACTTCACTTAATCAAAAGCGACTAACCTTGCCAAGCAAACTGTTCGAACACCTTATCTACCGGTGTTTCAGCAACACGGTTTACGTAGTTACTGATCACTTTCTGAGACAAACCAAGAATGACTTCGAGCACTTGTTGTTGGCCGTAACCCGCCGCAAAGAAGGCTTCCATTTCGTTCGCTGACACATTGCCACGATTACGAACCATGCTTAGCGTGAAGTCGTGCAGTGCTTGCAGCTTCTCAGTTGGCATTGTTGTGCGATTGCGCAGCGCTTCGGTAATAGCAGGGTCAACCTTCATTGAGTGTGCGATGCCTGTGTGCGCTGGTACGCAGTAGTGGCATTCATGTTCAACGTTGATGGTTTGCCACACTACTGTCAATTCGTCTGCATCGAAAGATGTGTCACTGAAAGCTTGATGAAGTTGAGTGTAAGCCTTCAGAGTATTCGGTGATTCAGCCATCACACCAAAAAGACCTGGTACTCTTCCCATCTGTTTAGCTGCACCTTCAAGAATAGGTTTACTTTGCTCTGGTGCTGATTCTACTGAGTGAATTTTGAAATTGGTCATCGTTTTTTCCTTTCAATTCTCTACCTAAATTTGACTCACAATCGGAGTGATACATGACGGCTCTCCGTTGGCGTGAAAACAATATAGAAAAAATAGAACGATCGTTCAAGCGTTATTTTGAACGATCGTTCTGATTCTTTTTTTGATGACAAAAAATGAAAATACATGCAGGGTTAATGCAAATTAGCAAGGTTTTGAACGAATCTAACTGAAACTAAAAGTCGTCTTAACCAACGAATGAACACAGATCATGAGTGAGCGGCCAATCTAAGATAGTTATCAGAAAGATAAAACAACTCACAAGGTGAATGCCAAAAACAACCAGCCATATACAACGCAAATCTCTTCGTAAATTTTTTAGAAAAATTCAAAAATTATTAGAATTTAACCCCTAACTTTACTGATTAATTTGGTAGGCTTGGCAACAAATATTTACAATCCAACTAAAAATTAATTGGATACCTTGAGGTTGCTTTCTTGAATATGAAATTATTCGGCAGTTCTTTGATTCTTTCAGGAACTGCATTAGGGGCTGGTATGCTTGCCATTCCCATGGTGTTGGCCCAATTTGGCTTTATGATCAGCTCAGTGCTGATGCTACTTATCTTTATCGGCACCACTTACTCTGCTCTTCTACTAGCAGAAGCGTGCACCAAAACTAAAGACAACAGTGGCATGAGCAGTGTTGCTTACCTAACGCTAGGCAGCAAAGGTAAACATTTTATCAATGCACTCTTTTACCTGCTGTTGGTGTGCATGCTCATCGCTTATATCTTGGGTGTCGGCGACATCATTCATAAGCTACTGCTCGATGTTGGCGTCGATGTGTCTACATCGGTTGCCTATACCATTTTCAGCCTATTGATGGGGGTGTTAGTGGTGGCGGGTAAGTCGTATATCGACAAGTTAAATCGTGGTTTATTCATCATGATGGTGGTGATGCTACTTATTGTTATTGCCTCTTTGTTTAGTAATATTCGTCTTGATTACCTGACTCAAACTAGCAAATACACGGCTAATGATGTAGTGCAATACAGCGCGGTTATCTTTACCAGCTTTGCCTCTATGGTCGTTATACCGTCACTGGTTATCTACAACCGAGAAGCGACTCAAAAACAGATCCGCAATATGATTCTATTGGGTTCAGTGATCCCATTGATCTGCTACCTAACTTGGTTATTCGCGATTATTGGTAACCTTGGTACTGACGCAATTAGTCAGTTCCACAACATTTCAGAACTGATCTCGGCGTTTAGCGGACAATCTGCTTGGTTGAAAGTGGTGATTGCCCTTTTCTCAGCATTGGCATTGGTGACCTCTTTCCTTGGCGTGTCGATGGCGCTGTACGACCAAAACAAAGACGCTGTCACTAACAACAAGCTGTTGGCTTACGCATTAACTTTCGTACTGCCTTTGGTACTCGCTGAGCTGTTTGCTAGCCAATTCGTAAGCATGCTGGACTATGCAGGCATGGTGTTGGTGTTCCTAGCTATCTGGGGTCCACTGGCGATGGTAGTTAAGGTTCGTAGACCTGATTTTCCTCACCTACAAACCGAAGGCAGCTATACCGCAGCCGGTGGCGACACGGCACTGATGGCAACATTCGGGTTTGGAGCTCTGATCTTTATCTCTTGGTTTATGGGTTAAGGCTTGATTGGTTGATTATCTGGGTAAGACTTAGCCAACCAATCCAATGCCCAAAAGATAAAGGAGCAGTCAATTCTGCTCCTTTTTCATTTCTGAAAGTGACGTTAGTTAAAGCTTTAGCATCGACTAACCTGACATTTTTCTCTGAAGCACTTCGGCTAAACGTTGAGTTAGACGCCGTGGAAGATCGAGCAGATCGTGATCATCTTCGCTCAATATCTATGAAACTAAACAAAAAGAAACAGCATGAACTTGGCTGTGTCCGCACTTAGATTACGACTAATCCTATCAATAAGAACCTAACACCCTCAAAAATAGAATATCGAGATATTGCGATATCTTATTTTTAAGGGTATATTCCATTCAAATCGAAAACGGTAGTCAAACACCATGTCAGATATGAATGAAGTTCTAAAGTCGATCAACAACCCTGTTCGCAGAGATATCCTTCACTGGTTAAAGTCGCCTCACGAGCACTTTAATCTTGAGAAACAACTCGTTGACACCGACGTTGAAGGGGTATGTGTCAGCATTATCCAAGAGAAGAGTGGCTTGTCTCAGTCAACCGTTTCTTCTTACCTCTCTAACTTGCAACGCGCAAAGTTAGTGACTTCAAAACGCATTGGCTCGTGGACTTACTACAAGCGTAATGATGAATATATTGAGAAGTTTTTAAAAGAACTGTCCGACTCTCTCTAACGAGTCGAACCCAATTAAATAGGGTGCACAATGACACCCTATTATTTTTAACTATTTTTGTTTATTTGCGACTCATAATATCGACATTTCTCGATATCTAATTATTCAAGTGAGTAGCAAGTGAAGATACAAAACAATTACTGGAGCTAGTCAACATGAGCAAATCTATTCAATCTTTTGACCCAAGTAATGGAGAGTTACTTGGTGAGGTGAACTGCACCTCAGTAGACGAGGTAGCTCAAGCTATTAATCAATCAAAAACGGCACAAAATGCATGGCGAAAGCTCTCTATCAATGAACGTGTAAAAAGCATTGTTAACGCATACCGACAACTTGACCAATATGCTGACTCCTTCTCTGAGTTACTTGCTCGAGAAATGGGCAAAGATATACGCCGGGCAACGGGTGAAGCAACGGGTGCCATTTTTATGGGTCAGCATTATGCAGAAGAAGCTAAGCAGGCATTCAATACCCGTAACCTATCAGGTTCAACCGAACTTCAATATCGCCCTCTTGGTGTTGTTGGTGTGATCGCACCATGGAACTATCCTGTGATGATGGCAAACAACCTCATTGTGCCAGCACTGGTCGCGGGCAACAGCGTTATTTTAAAGCCCTCTGAAGAAACACCTCTTATCGCTCAAGCCTTTTTTGGTGAGCTGCAAAAACATCTACCCGACGATGTCTTGACCATTGTGCAAGGTGATGGTGAAACAGGTAAAGCTTTAGTCGAAGGTGATATTCAGATGATCGCCTTCACCGGTTCAAAAGCGACGGGGAAAGACATCATGAAGCGCGCTGCCAGCAAGGTAAAACGCCTTGTGATGGAATTGGGTGGTAAAGACCCAATGATCGTAATGCGCGATGCAAACCTAGAGCAAGCAGCACGGTTTGCCGTTGCTGGAAGCTTTGAAAACTCAGGACAAATGTGTACCTCTATCGAACGTATCTATGTTGACGATCGTATCGCCGAGAAATTTGAACAACGTGTCACTGAAATTGCCAATATGTATCAGATTGGCCCATGGGATATGCCTAACGTAAACATAGGCCCAATCATTAATGCGAAACAGCATGGCAAGATTGTCGACCAACTGAAAGACGCACAGCAAAAAGGAGCAACCTTTCTTTTCGGTAGTTCTGAGCAACCTGAGCGCTATATCCGACCTACCGTTATCACCGGAATGACGCCAGAAATGAAACTGGAAACAGAAGAGACATTCGGCCCGGTTGTCGCGATCAGTCGTTATTCTGACATCAACAATGCGATTGAACGAGCCAATGCCAGCGAATATGGCCTAGGAGCTGTGGTCTTTGGTAACCAAGGGGCTAACAAGGTAGCTGACGAACTTGATGCTGGGATGGTTGGTATCAATCAAGGTCAAGGCGGTGGTGGAGATGCTCCATGGGTTGGCGCAAAGCAGAGCGGCCTTGGCTATCATGGTTCTGTTGACGGACACCGTCAGTTTGCACAAGTAAAAGTGGTTTCAAAATAGGGATTCATGATGAGTAATAAAGATAACTTCTATGTCGTTCGACGAGAATCAGGCACTCAACGCAGTGACCTTCCCGTTTGGGCACCAAAGTCTGTAAATCCATTTGCACTTGATGAAAATTCGAATACGACATCACGAACTGAAGTCGCTAATGTTCCCGGTGCGTTCCAGTTGCGAGATGTACTGCTCCCTGAAGAAGTTCAGCGTATCTTGGATGAAGCCAACCAGCTTGGATTTACGGAAGATGCTGCTGTTTCTTTACCGAGAGAAGTTCGTCACAATCAGAATCTCAACTTGATCGCAGATACTGAAACTCTCGACGTTATTTGGAAGCGTTGCCGAGATCATTTCGTTGATAAGTACGACCACTTTGCTGGTGTGAAACCTCTGGGTATTAACGGTCGTTTTCGCTTTTATCGTTACGATGAAGGGGATTTCTTTAAGATGCACACCGATGGGTCGTGGCCTGGTAGTCAGGTTATCGATGGAGAATTGGTCGATGATTCATTTGGCGATCGCTGGAGCATGTACACCTTCTTAATTCTATTAAGTGATGACTTTGTCGGTGGCGAAACTCAATTTATGGTTAACCGTAATGACCCGAGTAAGCCCGCTCGTCGTCAAGGGCATCATCAGGAGAATGCGCATATAGAATCGGTTAGAACACCAAGTGGTAGTGTTCTGTGTTTTCCTCACGGTACTCACCCTGCACATTGCATACACGGTTCTGCGCCGATACTGTCTGGAACCAAGTACATTATTCGTACTGATGTGTTGTTTGAGCTTTAGCTTGCTGTCTTCATAAACTATTGTATTGGTAACTTTATCTCTTCCAAAAAAATGTCCCGCACTAGGCGGGACATTTCGTTAAATTCATTATTTATCTTATATTCGTCATATAAGATAAATAGCTCTTAACTTTTAACACTTAACTCGGAAAGGTTAACTCTTAAACGTATTCGAGAGCTCTTTCAGTGATGTTGCCAATTCCGCTTGTTCTTTGGCTGTAGCTGCAATTTGAGTCGCGCCTGTCGTCGATTCAGTCGACTTTTGCTCTACCGCAACCACGTTCTGAGCAATGTCTTGTGTCACTACCGCTTGCTCTTCTGTTGCCGTTGCAATCTGCTCTGTCATGCTGAATATCTCGCTGATTGCAGTCGAAATACTTTGAAGCGTATTCTCTACATCTTTTGAATCTTCCACCGCTTTCGATGACATCGTCTTGCTGTTATCAATGACATTGAATGCCGTTTGAACATCAGATTGCAATGAGCTGATAAAACCTTCGATCTCTAAAGTAGACTCTTGAGTACGCTGAGCCAAAGTACGAACTTCATCAGCAACCACAGCAAAACCGCGACCTTGTTCACCCGCACGTGCTGCTTCAATCGCCGCGTTTAGTGCCAACAAGTTTGTTTGGTCGGCCACAGACTTAATCACATCAATCACACTGTTAATATTATTGCTGCTTTCGTGTAGATGGGTAATTTTCTCAGCTAAACCATTGATCTCAGAGGCTAAGATTTCAATCGATTGGTAGGAGTGTTGAACCGTACTCAAGCCCTCTTGTGACTGTTGATCCACCATTTTCGCTGACGTTGCCGTTTGCTGTGTTTTAGCTGCAACTTCATTCACCGTTGCCGATAACTCTTCTGTCGCCGTTGCAATCAAACCGATTTGATCTTGCTGCTCAACCAAGGTATTAGAGTTGTATTGGCATGTTTGCGCCGTCTCTTCTGCTGCAGAAGCGAGTGTCAGGCTAGATTGAGACAAGCTATCAATAACTTGAGAGAACTTCTCTAACGTTGCATTCAGCGACGAAGAGATTTGACCCAGTTCACTGTCGCCTAGATATCGAGCGCGAACGGTTAGGTCGTTGTCATCACGGACCTTAGAAAGCATTTGCGTTAGATCTTTAACTCGAGTCGTTAGGTCAGTAATAGTTTTAAAGCTGACGAAGGTTGCAAATAAAGTAATCACAACAAACATCGTGATACTAGCCATCATTGCAGAACGGGCATCTGTCGCTTTTTGTTCAGTGAGTGCGATAAGTGATTCTGCTACCTGATTCTCTGTCTTTTTCAACTGGACAATGCGCGCCGTTGACTGCGCAAACCAATACACAGGATCAACATCAAAACCACTCATTTTCGATTCTGCTAATTGGCGAAGCTTTTCAACTTCGGCAACAGACCGATCATTCAATTGCTGCTCAAAGAAACGTACGTTCTCTGGTTCACTTAGCACTTTAAAGTTAGAGAAATACGTATTTTGCTCCGTCACTAATGAGATGAATTTAACCAGCATACCGGGGCCAAATTCATTTTTTGAGAACGTATTGTTTAGCACTGCGCGTTCAATACCTGCACGCTCTTTACCTTGAAGGAAGTTATAATAAGCGATGGTTTCAGTAGTAATCGTCGAGTCTGAACTCAGTTCCGCAATCAAAGCCGATACACTCAGTAACTTTGCATTGAGCTGAGTGTAGTAACCTAAAGCCTCAGAAAGCGGGATAGATTGAGAATCTACTCGGTTACGAATAGAAGTGATCTGATTGAGGCTTCTGCTGATTTCGGTATTCAACTTGGTGATTTGTGGTAGTTCAATACTCTCAGACTGCCAGTATTCGTTTCTCTGATCACGTCTATTATCCGCGTTAGTTCTTTGTGAACGCAGTTCACTTACAAACTTAGTGCCCTGTGAACCGATAAAACCAGCCGTCATTCCACGTTCTTTTTGTAGCTCATGTACCAGTTCGCTGTACACAACCGACAAACGCGTGAGTTGGTTTAATGATGACATTTCATTGGTGGTCTCTACGCCTTTTGAAATCGCAGAAACACTAAGCCATAGAAAGCCTAAGATAGGCAAAATAAGCAAAGCAATAATTTTTTGCTTAAAAGACATATCGGATAATTTCATTTTTTTTCCCTAGCTGCTAACAAATCTCAATCTGTCACGTAATTAGACACACTTCTAAACCGGTATGCCCTTGTTGAGATCATATAATTATTCAGTTTTAACAATTACCGTTCTATATCGACGGCGACCGATAAAACTAACACTTAACCTTATAAAACTCATTGATTTGTTTATAAAACTGTTAGCTATGCAACCTTAGTAGCCATGCAAATGCGTGTAACAGCATTTTCTTGACGTGGTGACTAAAAATTGACAGCTTATGCATAACCATAAAGAGGTAGAGAAATGCTCGTTGTATAATTCTTACCAAGCTATGCACTCGCGGTCATCTATATATCCAACATCAAATATGTATAATGCCGAGCTCGTAAAATTAACGTAGATGCATAATTAGAGGCTTTTATGGATTGTCCTGCTTGCGAAGAAAATATTGGATGGGAATGGGTAGAAGAGGCAGCAATTGAACCCAACGAAGAATTCAACTGCCCAGAATGCGATGAAACTTTAATGTATACCATTGATGAAGGCACCTATTACGGCGCGCAACATAAAACGGTAGAAGTTGTTGATAGCTAACGTTAGCTAGACTCATCATTAAGCCGAGAGAAATGCGCATTCAAATGATGAGTCCCCACGCAAGGTGCAATGGCATCCTCTGCCATTGCACTCAAAAAAAACTCTATCGGCCCAACCCTACTTTCAGGAAGTCGTCTTACTACTATCAAAGCCAACTTTCTCATCCAATCGGGAATATAGGTAATTCTCGCCGTCTTACCTTGTGAATAAAAAGCTAACTGTGCAATTTGCGTGGCACTGTACACATCGGGGCCACCCACATCCAACTCGGTTTCAGTATTGGGCAGCGATGCCAAGATAAAATCGGCTAAGTCCCTACCATGAATCGGATTCACACGGACGTCACCGGAACCAAATAGGTAAACTCGTCCCGACTGAGCCATATTGTAAAATTCATCAATATCTGCAAAAAAGCCATTGGGACGAATCACACAAGGCGTTAGTTGTTCTGAGTTCAATAAGCGATGTGCAAAACGTTCCTTAGCCTCGAGTAAGCGAACATTTATAATCGCATCTGCCTTAAAAGCAGACACATAGACAAACTTTTTAACACCTGCTTGTTCAGCTTCTTCCAACAAGTTTAGATTGGCTTGATAATCCACATCCATGTAACTTAAACCCTCTTTCTGGCGAGTAATACCAATGCAAGAGATAACGATATCAATACCATCACAGCAGCCTTGTAAGCTTGCAGCATCCGTGACTTGCACGGTTTTGATCTGAGCTCCTGTTAAGCCAAGATCTTTCAACTTTTCAGGCGCACGAGCCAAAGCTTGGAAATCAAAATCAAAAGCTTGCAGGGATTCGATAAGGTGACGTCCCAAATATCCCGTCGCACCTGCTACAAGAACTCGACTCTTAAAATCATTCATTTGATCACCTCATTTTCCGGACGGTAAGGTTCTTCTCGTAGAATATGGCTGACTAACAACTTCAGATAAAACACAGGTAAGAACCACTCTAAGCCAATAGATGATTCCACGATATAAAGCGATAAAATTAAGCTCAGAGTATACAGAATAAGGGCAACAGGCCGCTGAAGGTAAAGCTCAGTTTTAAGTACAAGCGCACACGCTAACATCATGTAACCACCGGTCACCGCTACCCACGTCAGGTCCCAATCCAAGAACAACCAACTGAATACTGTGAGCTGAACAAAGTGAATAGCAATGAAGGTCATGTGCTGCTTGAAACCTTCACCTTCTCGATGATAAAAACGTTTCGCGCTGGATGTGGCGTTAGTTATCACCCCACCCAACAAATCGATGGTTAAAAGAACTGCTGCTAAGTATTGTCCCCAAGACCAACCTAACTCAGCAAGGCTAGCGTAAGTCGCGATAAATGCACCCGCGATTAACGGAATATACAACTGCATGTTCTTCTCAGCTTTCGTTGCTCCGGGGCCGATAAACTTATCAAAACCACCTAAAAAGCCTTCTCTGAACGGCGGTAAATTCCAGTCAATTCTCATTTTTACCTCGAACATGTATCGTTTGATTTTTATTTAGGACACCTGGTCTTTTTAACATAGGCCGTAGCTTGAATGCTGTAAAGATTTATTTTGACCATTTGGACTAATTAAAACTAAAATGACACTGGTCAGTCGAAGTCTTGTTCTTATACTTATACTTATATCAATATTTAGAAGAACAAGAATAAGACTTCATTTAACTAATAGTGAGAGTGTTCATGCCAAAGATCGTAGACCACGACAAAAGACGCGAAGAAATCGCATTAAAAGCTGCAGGCGTATTTTTGGAGTTTGGTTATAAAGAATTAGGGATGAGACAGTTGTGTTCACACCTCAACATGAGCAAGAGTGCGGTTTATCACTACTACAAAAGTAAAGACGAACTGTTTAAGGCGGCTACAGAAGCTATTGTTCGACACGATAGCGGAAACCTCGCCGAATTGCCTCTAGCTGCGAACGCCACAACCAAGCAAAAAATTGAAAACTTCATTTATATCTTTCAAGCGATAGAATCACGCCACTTTCAAGAAATGAAACTGGTCTTCGATTACATTGATGTGATTGGCCAAGACGCTGTTGCCCAAGATGCAAGTATCGAGATCGCTAACACCAAGTATCAACAACTTATCGCCCAGTACATAGATAAAGAGAGTGCATTGGAGTTGTATAGCATCCTTATCGGCCTGCTAACCCATCAAACTCTATGTGGTGGAAAACTAGAAATTAATTATATCCGTTCTGTAGTTAGCAAGTACTTGAACAAGTAGGAAGATTGTCAAAGACTTAGTTGTTTAAAGCGACTCAAGTGAAGCAGATTCAAATGATGCATCATCAATCCCCCCTTTACTAGAACGAACGTTCAGCATAAAATATTGAGTATATGTTCAGTTTAATGAAGTAGATGTTATGGCTAAAACGGCAAAGTTCGATAGACAAGATGTAGTAGATAAAGCAACTAACCTGTATTGGGAAAAAGGCTTTCACGCAACGTCTATGCGTAACCTGCAGGACGTTATTGATATGCGTCCGGGAAGCATCTACGCGACGTTTGGCAGCAAAGAAGGCTTGTTTAAAGAGACATTGGCTCGCTATACCGAACTTGGCATCCAGAATCTGAACCGATTTCGAAGTGAAACTGAATCGCCAATCGAAGCGCTCGAAAACTTCGTAAAACGCGCCGTTGTCGAATCAAAACAAAGTTCGCCAAATGGCATGTGTATGCTGGCAAAAACGGTCGGAGAACTGACTAATGAGCACGCTGAATTATTAGAAGAAGCGAAGAAGTCACTGAAGGTAATGGAAGGTGAATTCACTAAGCTGATTACAGAAGCGCAAGAGCTTGGTGAAATCAGCAAAGAACGCGAACCCGCTCAACTTGCTCGTCATGTTCAGGTTCAAATCGCAGGCCTGCGTACCTATGCAAAAACGTGTGACGATATCGAATTGCTGAACTCTATGGTCGAAGACGTATTTAAGTACCACCCTTTCTAGAGTCTACCTTACGTATTAAAAGCCATACAAAAAGGCTCCACTTTTACCTTAACAGGTCTAGAGTGGAGTTTTTTTAGTTTATCGCCAACAAACCCAACTGATTAAGCAATTGATTAAATTATACTTTTCTCATAATCAACGCCTGCGCATTGAGCATCGCTTCTTTGGTGCTGACATCTAAGGTTTTCACGTTCGCAAAGCGCTCGACTTCTTTAATCGCCACATCGTGAGCAAAGATCACCAACCTCGCCCTTTCAATGTCTTTCTGTGTGATGCGATTGTCTATCCCGTTTGCACCTTGTGTTTCGACTTTGATCCGAACTCCAAGATGATACGCCGCTTTTTCTAAAGATTTGGCCGCCAAAAATGTGTGAGCAACACCAGACGGACATGAAGTAATAGCAAGTACATCCGCTTGCCCTTCCTCTGTCACCGAACCACCAGCAAACGGGTTGGAACTCGCCTCTCCTTCGACCACATTCTTTTTCAGCAGTATCACGATTAAAGCCGTGGTTAGAGATCCCGCAAGAGTACCAATGATGTAGCCAATCTTGCCATCAACCACAGGTAGCACAATCCAACCGCCCCATGGTGCATGGTTTACCACATGAAACATAAAGCCAACCACGTTGCCGACAATACCACCAGCAACAACAGCAGGCAGAACACGTGCAGGGTCGACGGCGGCAAATGGAATAGCCCCTTCACTGATGCCGATCATTCCCATGATCCCCGCCGCTTTTCCAGCTTCACGTTCATCGCGTTTAAATTTCTTCGGCGATATGAAAGTCGCCAGTGCCATACCCAATGGCGGTGTGCAAATCGCTATTCCAACACCACCCATCAACCATGGCTGAGTATTCACCTGAGTTTGAGCAAATAGCGTTGCAACCTTGTTGATTGGGCCGCCCATATCAAATGCCGTCATCGCACCCAAAATACTACCGAGCACCATTTTCCCCGAGCCTGCCATGCCAGTAAGCATCTGGTTCATCTCAAGCATCACTTGGGCAATCGGTGAGCCAATCACCCACATAACAGCACCACAAGTCACAAAGGTGCCGACTAGTGGATAGATGAAGATAGAGCTCAGCGAGATCATGCTGTCTGGCAGTTTTATTTTCTTAAGTAGGTTAACCACAAAGCCAGCAAAGAAACCGACCACAATCGCTCCAAGAAAGCCCGTGTTGTATTGATTCACCGCGACCCAAGAACCTATCATGCCAGGCGCTAAACCCGGTTTGTCGGCCATTGAATACGCGATGTAACCACCGAGTACCGCAGTAAACAAAGTTAAACCCGCAATACCCATCTGAGCGATATCAGCCAAAACACCGCTATCTGGTACTGCGCCGTGACCCGACATCATGACCGACAGAGACAACAAGACTCCGCCCGCGACCACGAATGGGATCATGTGTGAAGTGCCATATAACAGGTGTTCTTTGAGACGATTGAGAGATTGAGCCCAAGGGCTTAGTGGTTCGACGTAAACCTCATGATGACTAGATGCGTAGCTATCGAACGATTCAAAATTGGCTTCGAGAAACAGCTCTTGAGCCTCCTCTACCGACTCTACCGCCTTTAATTTTGTAACAAAGTCATCTTCAATCAATTTGGTCGAGATCTGTGCCAGTACCTCGATATGATGGTCATCGTTGTTGTCAGGCGAAGCGAGCATGAAGAACACATCAGACAATTCACCGCCGTCGGCGCCATAGTCAATGCCTGTTCGGCTAATGCCTATCGCGACAGCAGGCTTGGCAACGGCGGTACTTTTCGCATGTGGGATGGCGATACCATCGTCAAAGCCCGTATTACCAATGGCCTCACGCTTCCAGATATCATCAAGGAATTCACTTTTATTGGAAAGCTTACCAGCGCGGTCGAGCAGTTCAACAAGCTCTTCAAATACCGCCTGTTTTGAGTCTGCCTGTAGTTCCAAGCAGATAATCTCGGGCTCGATAATGTTAGTGATATCCATATGCTGCCTCGTCCGAGTACCAATTTGAGTGAATGAGATAAAGAGGTCAATAAGATGAAAAGATTAACGGTGTGGGGGCACTCAATATATAGGACGAAAGGTGCATTGACTGGATTATTGTAACCAAGAACTCAGAGTGTGACGTCCACCTTAGAATAAAAAACGCCAATCCATAAAATCCACAGAACCCATAACAATATCGCCCCTCCCCGATGCGAACTTGCCATACTAAATTCCCTATGCAAGGTATCTTATTGCAAGATAGTTTGTTGCAAGATAGCTTATGTAAGGTAACTAGAGGCGAGATTAAGCCGAGAATAATAATGAGAATTGTAGCGGTAACTGCGTGCCCTACAGGCATTGCACACACCTATATGGCAGCTGATGCATTAAATAAAACAGCCCCTAAATTCAACGTTTCAATCAAGGTTGAAACACAAGGCGCTATGGGTATTGAAAATTTACTCTCTGCACAGGACATTTCCCTCGCAGACAAAGTCTTGATCGTCTCTGATATCGACATTGAACAACCAAGCCGATTCGATACTGCTAAAACCGTATTCATTCCAATGGAAGAAGTGTTGTTGAGTGTTGATAAAGTCTTTATTAAACATTGCCGTGCTCTAAAACCAAGTCGCGACATAAAAAGCGGTCGAGCCTAACCCTCGGTATGAATGAATATCAGATCACCTTCTTTGTTGACGATCCTGCCGCGAACTCACACGTCGCGCAGCCCCTTAGTCGCTTAGCGAAGAAATTCAAAAGTACCATTCGTATTATCAACATCACTCAAAATCGAACCGCCGATCTCTCCAAATCTGTCGCGATGTTGCAAGTGGGTTTGCTTCGTGGCGATTTGTGTCAGATCACCGCCATTGGCATCGATGCAGAGCTAGCTTGTTTTGTATTAAAAGACGTGATTGCCGAGCATTACTCCATGGTTGGCTCACAAGTGAACCATGAGTTCTCTAACGATTTAATCCAGCGTATGCCACAGATATGCCCGCCTTGTGACATCAAGTGGCACCATGCCAAAGCACAAACTCAACTGACCAAATTTGAATGCCTAAAAGGGCTTGCTCACCTCGTTTACCCACAAGATCCAGATGAACTGATTCTAGCGTTTATTAAACGAGAGGAACGCTCTTCAACTTGCGTGTCACCGGGTATCGCACTGCCTCATGTAATGTTTGAGTCCACTCAAGATCTCTCCATTGCGGTGATCGTCAGTGACGACCCGATCGATTGGGCTTCACGTATCGGCGAAGTACACGTTGCTATCGCTTTAGTACTACCAACCAAGCCGCAACGAGAACATATTGTGGCAGCCACTAACCTCACACGAAACCTACTCCATGATCAGGTCAACGAGCGTTTACAGAAGACTCGAAGCAGTGTCGACCTACAGGCCCTGTTGATGTACATCTCTTCACGCCTGATTTAGTTCTTCTCTCTTTTTTAAATTCAATTTATTAATCAACTAAGTTACTCACTCCATTAGTTGTAATCTCCATTGTTCACACAATAAAAAACGGCTGAGCAATTACGCTCAGCCGTTCTATTCTAAATGGCTTATCTTGTAGGTTTAGTTACCTAAGCCGTTTTGTTCTCTTGTTTCGCATCTTCCACCGAGTCGTCCACGGCTTTCACCAGCATCAGACCAACGATAAACACAATACCGCCACACAGTACGAACATCATTCTTCCCCAGAATGGGTTCGGTAGAGCAAACATCGCCATCACAGCCACACCAGACACAGCGATCAATGAGCCCAGCATATGACGTTGTTTGTTATCCAGCTTCTTCTGCGCGGTTGATTCAGAAACCAACGGCGTTGATAGGTTCGTGAAGAAGGTGTCGACATCTTTCTGACGAGACGCTTCAAGTGGTTTGTAGAACAAAGTCGACATAATAAAGAAGCCGCCTGTAAACGTTAAGTGAGCAATCAGGCCTACCGCTACTTTCAAGTCAGACCATTCACGGCCTGTTAACGGTTCTAGGTTGAACCAGTTCTGTAGCATTTCAGCAGTAATCACGAAACCAACGATGTAAGACACAATTGCGCCAACCATTAACGTACCCCAACCTGCCCAGTCCGGGGTTTTCTTAATGAAGAAGCCACAGAATGCTGGAATGGTCATTGGGAAACCAATCAAGGCACCCACGTACATCATGGTGTCGAACAAGCTCAAACCTTTTAGCGAATTGATAAATAGCGCGATAAGGATGATAGCGACGCCAAAAAATGAAGACATCAGTTTAGAAACAATCATCAACTCTTTTTCTGTCGCGTTTGGACGAAGAATCGGTTGATAGAAGTTGATTACAAAGATACCTGAGTTACGGTTTAAGCCTGAGTCCATAGAAGACATGGTTGCTGCAAACATCGCTGCGATAAGAAGACCCACCATACCGGCTGGCATATATTGCTCTACGAAGTATAGGTAAGCAAAGTCGCCCGCTTTAGAACCTGCGTCAGGATAGTGCGCCGCAAGATCGATGCCTTGCCCTGCTACAAACCAAGGTGGCATGAACCAAATAACTGGACCGATTGTCATCAGAATACATGCCAAAAGAGCCGCTTTTTTCGCATTCTTTGAGTCTTTTGCCGCAAGGTAACGGTAAGAGTTCAACATGTTGTTAGTGATGCTGAACTGCTTGAAGAAGATGAAAAATGCCCAGATTCCGAAGATGCTTACGTAATTAAGATTGTTACCAGAAACGAATGATGCGCCTTCTTCTACAGGGAAATCGTTGATGATCTCAGTGACACCGCCACCTTGAACGATAGCAACCGCAGCACACGTTACCGTTACTGCCATAATGATAACCATCTGCATGAAGTCAGATGCGATAACCGCCCATGAGCCGCCTGTCACCGACATAACAAGTACAACAAGGCCTGTTAGAACGATGGTTGTTGTCATATCGAAACCGAAGATACCCGATGCGATAATCGCCAAACCATTTAGCCAGATACCCGCAGAAACAATACTGTTCGGCATGCCAGACCAAGTAAACACTTGCTCATTGAAGCTACCAAAGCGCATACGAATCGCGTCAATTGGCGTTACGACACGCAGCTGACGAAATTTCGGAGCGAAGTACAGGTAGTTCATCAGGTAACCAAAGGCATTCGCGAGGAAGATAACCGCGACAGCCATACCATCGGCATATGCTTTGCCTGCTGCACCGGTAAAAGTCCAAGCACTGAACTGAGTCATAAACGCAGTGGCACCAACCATCCACCAAAGCATGTTACCGCCCCCGCGAAAATAGTCACTGGTTGTACTGGTGAACGTTCTAAACATCCAACCTATTGCGATAAGGAAAAGGAAATAAATTCCTACGATCAGAGTATTGAGTTCCATGTATAAGTCTTCTTTATGATGAATATCTGAAGAGCATATTATCCATAGAATTTTTAATTTGTAGTATTATAAGTCAACATTGTGATGAACCGTATAAACCTGAATATTTGATTTCTAGACATGAATGACACGTGAGTAAATAAAGAATAACGCACCACAAATTAAACATTTAAAATCAATATCTTATGAACATTTCAATCAACAACTCAGCCAACAATAGCAAGATTCTATCGTCTCGATAAATGAAATTAAATTTACTTTAAATCCATTTAATGTATTTCGTTAATATCTAATGTCCTACACGTTTAATTCTAAAAATACGGTACGAAAAATATTAAACAACTCGCAAAACCAGCCCTTATTGTTATTAATCGGATCTATTTGATGAAACGCGATAAATAGATGAAGCGTAGATAAAGGTTTAGCAATAGATAAGGAAAATCCGTCGAGAAGAGAAAACGTAGAAGAAAACACAAAGCAAATTGATCACCACAGCACGGAGTCAGTAGTGATGATCAAGTCATACAAATTGAAGTGTATAAACTCAGATCAAAAAAGGTAATTTAGAGGGTAACTAGATTGAACCACGGTATTCTGTTGGGGTTCTACCGGTGCGATTCTTAAACACGCGACAGAAATAGTTCACGTCCTTAAAGCCGCAACGTAATGCCACTTCATTAAGCTTGAAGTTGTACTTCTTAAGCATAAACTTAGCACGGTCGATTCGTACACGGGTGATGTATTCTGCCAGCGTCATGTGGCCTTGTTGACGGAACATTCGCGACAGGTGATTGGATGAAATACTAAAGCGCGAGGCAATGCTGTCTCGAGTGATTTGGCGATGGAAGTTCTCTTGAATGTAGATACAAATCCCCTGATACACATCCTGAACTCGGCTGTGAGATTTTTCGACGGGGGCTTCTAGCATTGTTTTACTGTATTGAAGTAGCGCTTGCAGCAATAACTCATCCATCGGCTGCTTGTTGCTCTCTCTCGCTAACGAGCTGAGCGCCTCCAAGATGTTATCAATCGCAAACCCAGAGCGAGTCTGAATACTGTGCTTTTGGATATCGTAAAAACTCTCTTCCCCTTTACGCTTACTCACCAAACTTAAACCAAGCTGACGACGACCAAACAACATGCTCAACACCGAGCAGTCCGTGTCCCAATTGGGTTTATTCCAGCAGTTGGGTGGGATGAAAATCGCGTCTCCCGCTTTGGCAATAACGTTGTTTATTTTGCGATCATGACTTTCCATTTCATTAACGTACTCTCCGTCTAACACCAACTCCAAACGCGGAAAGTTCACCTGATAGCTACACGCTGAAGGCGTATGAAAATCTCCAGCAAACCAGATGTTATGAAACGGTTCTCGCTCATTTAACACAGAGGAGATTAAGTCATGAAATATCATTATTCGAACTCTTATGGGCAGCAATAAGGCTACGGAAATAGATATACCCCTAAGTGAAACATAGCGCTATTGAGCAAAATCACAATTTGAGATCTAGGTTACAAAAATCTAGCGATGGAAATAAATTTCCAGTCAAGAAACTGATACAGCACATTATTCCAAGGAAAACCAAACACGCTAAATTCCTTATAAATAAAGGTCTCCACACCTCATCAAACTTGTCAACATGGCCTCGAAAACGACCATTCGACCGATCAAAATCACACTCTATTTATAACGCCACAATCATCCAGTAAATGCATTTTTTCTTCACTACAGAAGGTAAGCCGTAGATTCCAGAATACCCCTAACAAAATAAAAACAGAGTAGGGGTTCATTATGATCACGACATTGATCAATCAAGATTTGATTAAGCTTTCGCTTAACGCTAATTCAAAAGAAGACGTATTTAAAGAGCTGATAGACGTGCTTTATGCACAAGGTCGAATTTCAGACAAAGGACAGTTTCTTGCCGACATTAAGGCGCGTGAAGAACAAGGTAATACAGGGTTTGAAGAAGGCATCGCCCTGCCACACGCAAAAAGTAGCGCGGTGATCAAACCCGCGGTTGTTATCGGCGTCCATAGACAGGGCATCGAATACGGCGCCGATGACGGTCAGCCATCAAAACTGTTCTTTATGATTGCTTCTCCCGATGGCGGCGATAACCATCACATCGAAGTACTGGCAGAGCTTTCTTCAAAACTGATTGAAGAAGGCTTTATCGAGAACTTCATGAATGCCGACTCTGAACAAGCCGCATTGGAACTACTGCTTACCAAACCTGAACCTTCAACGACCGAAACCAACATTGAGAAGCAAGGTTTCATCATTGGCGTGACTGGCTGTCCTGCTGGCGTTGCACACACTTATTTGGCAGCAGAAGCACTAGAGAAAGGCGCTGCAGCACTTGGTTACGACATCAAGGTCGAAACCAACGGTTCTATTGGCGTTAAAAACAGCCCGACTCAAGAAGAGATCGAACGTGCCGATGCGATTGTCGTGGCTTGTGACAAGCAGGTCGACATGGCTCGCTTTGCCGGAAAACGCGTCATTAGCACCAACGTAAAAGCACCAATCAAAGACGCGCAAGGCTTAATTAAGCAAGCTCTCAATGCACCTAGTTACCAAGCTGAACAAACGCCGACCAACCAATCTGTTGTAGAAAAAGCCTCACAAGCGCGTTCAGACCTTTATCGTTACCTGATGAATGGCGTATCACACATGATCCCATTCGTAGTCACTGGCGGCCTATTGATTGCCCTAGCACTGGCGATTGGTGGCGAGCCAAGTGAATCAGGCATGGCAATTCCTGCTGGCAGCATGTGGAACCAAATTCTAGAAGTCGGTGTGGTTGCCTTCACATTGATGATCCCAATCTTAGCTGGCTACATTGCTTACGCGATTGCCGACCGCCCAGCCCTAACCCCTGGCCTTATCGGTGGTTGGATTGCTAACAACGGTTCTTTCTATGGCGCTGACGCGGGTACAGGCTTCATCGGCGCAATCATCGCAGGTCTATTAGTTGGTTACTTCGTTAAATGGATCACCTCGTTTAACTACCACAAATTCGTTCAACCGCTTGTGCCTATCATGATCGCTCCGATCACTGGTTCTCTATTCATCGCAGGTCTGTTCATCTTTGTGATTGGCGCACCTATCGCTGGACTAATGGATGCTCTTACGGCACTGCTAACCAGCATGAGCACAGGCAACGTGGTTCTGCTTGGTATCGTGCTTGGTGGCATGGCTGGTTTCGATATGGGCGGCCCATTCAACAAGGTGGCGTTCCTGTTCTCCGTGGGCATGATTGCCAGCGGTCAAACTCAATTCATGGGTGCGATGGCGTGTGCAATTCCTGTCGCTCCACTGGGTATGGCTATCGCAACCAGACTTGGCCGTAAATTCGACCTGTTCGAATCTTCTGAAATTGAAGCAGGTAAAGCCGCTGGCGCAATGGGCTTAGTGGGTATCTCTGAAGGTGCGATTCCTTTCGCAGCTCAAGATCCAATGTCGGTTATCCCTGCCAACGTGCTTGGTTCAATGACAGCAGCGGTTATGGCGTTCTCATTCGGCATCACCAACAGCGTTGCTCACGGTGGTCCAGTTGTCGCTCTACTAGGCGCAATGAACTACCCACTGCTGGCTCTTCTGTGCATGGCATCAGGTGCGGGCGTAACTGCGGTTACTTGTATCGCGCTTAAAAATCTACGCAAAGCCAAGCTAACGACAGCCGCGGCTTAAGCCATTTCAACTCCAATGGCTTGAGCCCTTCTACTCTACTTTTTTTAGTAGCTAATACTTTAGTTGCAAATAGGCCGAATAGAGCTCAAGCCATGTTTCCCTTCATGGTGATTTCGATGTCTGATTTTTCTTTAGCGAACGACTCGTTCGTGCAACGTTTTTTCTACCCTATGACCAACGTGATTCAAAACTACGCATGGGGTAGTCCTTCTTCGTTTAGCCAACTGTTTGGTATTGATAACCAATCTGGTGAGCCGCAAGCAGAGATATGGATGGGCGCTCACCCGAATGGTTGCTCTATGGTCACTGACAACGGGCAACAGACCACCCTGTCGAGCTTGATTTCTAAGAACCTAAACTTGTTTCTAAGCGAGAAAGTCGCGAGCCGTTTTGGTGAACTTCCGTATCTGTTTAAGGTGTTGGCGGCAGAGAAAGCACTCTCGGTTCAAGTGCACCCAAACAAGCAACAAGCCGAATCTGGATATGCCCTCGAAGAGCAACAAGGTATTCCGATGACGGCAGGCAACCGTAACTATAAAGATGCCAATCACAAACCCGAACTGGTGTATGCCCTAACCGACTACACCGCGATGAATGGCTTTAGGTCGATCAACGAGATCCTAGAGCACTTTCATTACCTCGATATTCCAGAGCTGCATTCAATGGTTAACGACTTAACTGGCGACCAAACACCCAATGGATTAGCTTGCTTCTTCGCAAGCTTGTTGTCTTTGGAGGGCGAGCAAAAAGGCATGGCGCTTACCATGTTGATCATGAAGGCCAAGCTTTCAGATAAACGTGTATTCCAATTGATTTCAGAACTGGAAGATCAATACCCAGGTGATGTCGGCCTGTTTGCACCGCTGCTATTGAATGTGATCACCCTAAAGCCAGGGCAAGCCATGTATTTGGATGCCGAAACACCCCACGCTTACATCAAAGGCACGGGCTTAGAAATCATGGCGAACTCAGACAATGTGCTTCGCGCTGGGTTGACGCCTAAATACATGGACGTAAATGAGTTGGTTTCTTGTACTCGATTTAATGAAAAACCTGCGGATAGATTACTGCTCAGCCCGATTGAGCTAGGCGATGTGATGGAATACCAAATTCCAGTTGAGGACTTTAAGTTCTCTATCGTGCAAAATTCGCATCAACGACAGATCACCACCGAAGGTGCCGAGATCCTATTGCCGCTTGATGAGTCCATGGAGCTCACTCACCAATGTGGCGAAACCTGCGTGATAGAGAAAGGCCAATCCGTGTTCATTCCGGCTTATGCTGAGAGTTACAAACTGGATTGCGTTGGACGCGTAGCGCGCGCTTACAGCTAGTTCCCTCACAAATCAGTACAAAGTCTTAATGCCCTGCTCATGCGGGGCATTTTTGTTTCTGACGAAGCTTATTGGCATATCAAAAACATAGTCAAAAACGCCATCAAGTATGACCCATATCACACAGCATTAATGATGCAAATCACACTTAATTTTGCTGGATACAAATGTACAGTGAAGGGCTTTTATTTGCTATTTCGCGAATCGGGTTAATCCATTAATTTTAATTCAAGAACTTCAATAGTGAATGAGTTAATAAATGATCACACAGCTAACCAACGTCAACTTAATTAATAACAACCTTCAAGCGAATAATAAAAAAGAACTGTTTGAAGAATTGGCAGGCATGTTATTTGAGAGCAACCGAATCAGTAATAAAGAAGCCTTCTTGGCAGACATTGAAATTCGTGAATCTCAAAGCATCACCTCAATGGATGGTATCGCTTACCCACACTCAAAAAGCAAGGCGGTAACTGAGCCGGCAATCGCTGTTGGTGTTAAGCGTGAAGGTATCGAGTATGGCGATGAAGACGGCATCAATCCAACCGTATTTTTTATGATTGCCTCACCCGACAACGGTGCTGACCATCATATTTATGTACTACAAGAACTATTTGGAAAATTCAGCGATGAATTTATTCAAGATATCCATAACGCAAAAGACGAACAACAGATCCTTAATATTTTAATTAATTCATAAGGCGTAGAAAATTATGAGCACCCTAACAACTCAAGCTACGAATACCAATAATAAAAACAGTAGTAGCGACTTTAAAAAAATCCTTAGTACCATGAAAGGCCACCTGCTTTTCGGAACCTCACACATGCTGCCTTTCATCGTAGCCGGTGGTGTTCTACTGGCTTTAGCGGTCATGGCATCAGGCAAAGGTGCGGTACCAGCCGACGGCTTGCTGGCAGACATCTCTAATATCGGTATCAAAGGCCTTGTTCTTTTCCCAATCATTCTTGGCGGCTTTATTGGTTACTCCATTGCAGATAAACCAGCACTAGCACCTGCGATGATCTCTTCTGGCATCATGGCTGACATGGGCGGCGGTTTCCTTGGCTGTATAGTGGCAGGCTTTATCGCCGGTGGCGTGGTGTTCCAACTTAAGAAGATCCCGCTTTCTGCAAACATGACGGCGCTAGGTGCTTACTTCATCTACCCGCTTCTAGGTACGTTAATCTCTGCAGGTATCGTACTGTGGGGCATCGGTGAGCCAATCAAACTGTTCATGTCTTCAATGAACGAGTTCCTAGCTTCAATGGCTGGCGCATCTAAGATGGTTCTAGGCACAATCCTTGGTGGTATGACTGCATTCGATATGGGCGGCCCTATCAACAAAGTAGCGACCCTATTTGCTCAAACTCAAGTAGACACACAACCTTGGTTAATGGGCGGCGTAGGCATCGCGATTTGTACACCACCTCTAGGCATGGCACTGGCAACGTTCCTATTCAAAAACAAGTTCTCGAAACAAGAGCAAGAAGCAGGTAAAGCGGCGGCAATCATGGGTTCTATCGGTATCTCTGAAGGTGCTATCCCGTTCGCAGCGAACGACCCAATGCGCGTGCTTCCTTCAATCGTTGCCGGTGGTATCGTGGGTTGTGTGTTTGGCTTCATGACAGACGTACTACTGCACGCACCGTGGGGCGGCCTAATCACTGCGCCAGTATCAAGCAACATTCCAATGTACGTTGTCGGTATTGCGCTTGGCTCACTAACTACAGCGGTTATCGTTGGCTTCTGGAAACCAGTCGCGGTTGAATCAGAAGAAGACATGCTTGAAGCGCCAGTACAAGCTCAAGCAGCGCCTGTAGCAGGCGAAGGCGAGTACGACATCGTAGCCGTAACATGTTGCCCTTCTGGTGTTGCACACACCTTCATGGCAGCGAAAGCTCTAGAGAAAGCAGGTGCGGCGGCAAGTCTAAAAATCAAGGTAGAAACACAAGGTCAAAACGGTATTCAAAACCGCATCAGCGACCTAGATGTGGCGAATGCGAGACTGGTTATCTTGGCTCACGATATTCAAGTGAAAGACGCTCACCGCTTTGCTAACGCGAACGTGATTGAGTGTTCAACGAAAGAAGCGATGAAGAAAGCCGCGGACATGGTGGCTATTTAGAACCTGAAAAAAGTTAGAAGATAAAATTACTACCCCCTAGTAACTAAAATCCCCATTCGTTTTGTCAGCGAATGGGGATTTTTTTATATCATGTTCAAAGCGTTCTACTGCTTGATATAAAGATCCTTAGAATAGATGCGCCCTTCCACGTTGTTCTTTGCAAAGCCGCCAACACTTGGTCGCACTAGGCGAGCCTGCATGTAGTAGTAGATTGGTGCGATAGGCATATCTTCAGCCAGTAACTGCTCCGCTTGATCATAGAAACCTTGGCGATCTTGCTCATTGGTTGCGGCTAATGCGCTGTCCATCGCTGAGTCGTACTTGTCGTTGTTGTAACGAGCAAAATTACCCGATGACTCTGAGCGCAATAGGCTCAAGAAGGTCGACGCTTCATTGTAGTCACCGCACCAAGACGCTCGCATTACATCAAAATCACCTTGGCGACGTGATACTAGGTAAGACTTCCACTCTTGGTTCTCTAACTCAACTTGCGCGTCTAGGTTGCCTTTCAGCATGGACGCGATAGCCACTGCGATCGACTTGTTCGATTCGCTGGTGTTGTAAAGCAGCTTGAAATCCAATGGATTAGCTGCATCGTACCCCGCTTCTTTCAACAGCTCTTTCGCTTTTTGGTCGCGTTCCTTTTGAGTCCATGTGCTGTATTCAGGCTGAGTCGCATCAAAGCCTGCCGTGTATTCATGAGCAAAGGTATAAGCCGGCAAGTTACCCACCTGAGTGACACCATTGGTGATCACATCACGCATCATGGAATACGACACCGCTTTACGCACTCTCGCGTCATCAAACGGAGGTCGTGTGGTATTGAATGCGTAGTAGTAAGTACACAACAAAGGCACTGCAGTAAACGCATCTTGGTATTTAGTCTTAAGCTGCTGCGCCATATGTGTCGGCACATCAGATGTGATATCCACCTCGCCCACCGCATAACGGTTGATCGACGCATTCTGGTTCTCAAACGGAATGTAAGTCACTTGGGTTAAGTTGGTATCTGAACTGTCCCAATATTTCGTGTTCTTCTTCAGTTCAATACGCTCGTTAATCACCCACTCGTCCAACACAAACGCGCCATTGCCCACAAACTGCTTGGGATCGCTCCATGGTTTATCGCTGCTCTCTAGCGTTGCCTTATGAACGGGCATCATGGAGGTGTGGCCTGTCATCGCCACAAAGTAAGGCACTTTGCTATCGAGTTCGAACTTCACCGTGTGCTTGTCGACTGCAGAGATCCCCAAATCTTCAACAGGCTTCTTACCTTCTGCTACGTCAGCAATATTGTTGATTTTGGTGAGTTTGAGATACCACACGTTTGGCGAAGCGAGTTTAGGGTCGACCGCTCGTCTTATCGCATACACGAAATCATCGGCCGTCACTGGATCGCCATTCGACCATTTCGCATCTTTGCGCAGGTGGAATACAAACGTCTGGTTGTCTTCGGTTTCCCAAGATTCCGCAACACCCGGGGTGATATTGCCATCGCGGTCTTGAATTACTAAACCTTCAAATAGGTCACGCAGTATGTGCATTTCAGGCAAGCCTTCTGCCTTCGCCGGATCGAGTGTCGCAGCTTCTGCATCATTGGCACGTACCAAATGTTGCTCTTTCGCCAGAGAAGTTCCGGCAGGCAATGTGTCAGCAACGGCAGTCACTGAGATAAAAGGGGTCAATAAAGATGAAATGATTAAAGCCGTTGAATGTTTCTTAAAATCCATGTTTTTTTGCTCTCCTAGCCTATCTTTGAAGCAAAGTAATAAAATTAACAATGCGACGGTTGACGAGTTTTGACGCTATGGTTTATTTAATAGAGGTCATCTAAATAGTAGTGACTCTTTGATACTACTTGATCAATCAGGAGATTAAGGTGAGTTTAATTCCAAGAACGGAAAGAGCTGCGTTTTCGATAAAGCCGCTGTCATATGGAAAGTCGGTGTTGGGTGCACCCTTGCTCTATTTCCCTGCGCAAATAGAAAGCGAATCTCGCGGGCTGATCTTAGCGGGTACACACGGCGATGAAACCGCTTCTATCGCAGGTTTATCTTGCGCGCTAAGAAGTTTGCCTGCCGCCAACTTACGACACGATGTTATCTTATCGATGAACCCAGACGGCAATCAACTCGGCACTCGCGCCAACGCAAACCAAGTCGATCTGAACCGCGCCTTCCCAACGCAAAATTGGACAGAAAACGGCACCGTCTATCGCTGGAGTTCTCACACCCCAGTAAGAGATGTAAAAGTTAAAACCGGCCAAGCCGATCAACTTGAACCGGAAGTGCAATCGCTTATCAACCTCATCGAACAGCGCCAACCCAAGTTCGTCATCTCTTTCCACGAACCACTCGCTATGGTCGACGACCCAACCCAATCTGAACTCGCCATTTGGCTGGGCAAACAGTTCAACCTACCACTTGTCGAAGACGTCGATTACGAAACCCCAGGCTCATTCGGCACTTGGTGCCAAGAAAGAAACCTACCGTGCATCACCGTGGAGCTACCGCCCGTTTCAGCGGATCTGACTATCGAGCAGTATTTGGATGCGTTTGTGGCGGCGTTGGGGCGTGGTGACTAGGTAAGCTCCGGTAAATTTCGGTGATTCAGAAGTTTAAAAATAACAAAATAATATGTAGATAAAACACGTTAGTTCGGTTGGTTAGCTTTCCTCTTTTTACTTGAGCCTCCTCTAGATGGAAATAAAAGTGGAGGAAGTATCACTTTTTAGGGGCAACTAAATCCCAAAGTTCAAGAATATCTTCGCCATGAGAAGTTTGAAGTTAAGCTATCCGTATGTAGCCATGTCAATGCAGCTTCGCTTCCAAAATCAGAGTTAAGACAGATTTCTATTTATAATAAGGGGTAGTTGTTATAGTATTTGTGTGGTGTAAAAAAACAACCTGAAAACGTTTAAATCTTAAGCAGCAGTCTAAAATTCGAGCTTCTTATAGTATATAGATTGACGTATTTGGTTCTTAACAGGGTACTTATTAAGTGAATCTCGAAAACAAACCAAACCATATAGCCAAAATTGAACTTTTAAATTGGTGTGGAAAAGATAAAATTTCTATTCCATTCAAAGAACGAGTTACGTTTTTGACCGGCATCAACGGTTCTGGCAAGAGTTCGATGCTTAATGTGATTTTTGATAGCCTTGTTGGTAGTCCTAAAGAACACCAAAAACCATCCACATCCAAGCATAGATTCTGGGGATCTAAGCTTATTTTTAACACCAATGTATCAGCTCAAACATTGGTGTTGCCTTATGCTCAGCTTGAAAAGGTTGATAAAGAAGTCGATGAACTGCTAGATGAACAAGACTTTTTTGATTTGGAACTGTTAAAGGCTGTGCAGGCTGTTCATGAAAATGGTGATAACGATGGCTCGGTCAGTTTCATAGACTTTGATATTATGCCTAAAGGAGAGCAATGGCGTAAAACGATCAATCAGGAAAATGAATTTAACGAAGAGATCGAAAGCTATTTAACGTCAAAATCTCTTGGCTTCATTTTTCAAGAAGATCGTAATGCTCTGCACAACTCAGAAGAAATATCATCAGGTAGTGCTTTCTATAGGTATGCCTATAGTAGTTCAATTGATACTAGACTGGCATTTATTCGAGATACGATTCAAGTAAGAGAATCTCAACTAAATAAACGACAAGTTTTAGAATTTAGGAAAGTAAACCAAGACAACACGGTTTCCGACGTAATGAATTCTAGTGAATTTAAATCTATTGCTAATTCACTAAATGAAATAGAAAGTGTTATGGACACTTTGAATCGATACTTCAAAGAGTCGGGGAAATGTATTGTTCGCGATGATGATAACAAAATAACTCTAGGCATTACTTCAAATAATATTGATGAAGAGCCACAGGTAATTTGCTGGCATTTACTTTCTCGTGGAGAAAAAACATTAATATACTTATTCCTTTCTGTATATTTTTATAAAGATCGCGTATTGGCTTTCCTATTGGATGAACCAGAAATATCCTTTCATGTTAATTGGCAAAAGAGTTTAATTAGTGATTTGGCTGAAATTGCACCAAATAACCAATTTATCATTGCCACTCACTCGCCTAGTTTGGTAATGAATGGCTGGTTAGGTAATTGTTTGGATCTTAAAGGAATTTAACATAGCATGAGTGAAGTAATCGCTGGTGCCAGTTTTGGTATCTCTTCAGACTTTATGGAAGCCACGCAGGTTTTTGAACCATCGCAAAAAGTTAGAGTATATGTTGAAGGGCATGAGGATGTTCCCTTTTGGAGAAACCTATTTCTTGAACAATCTGTCGATGTTGAAGTAGTAGCATATGTGTTTTCGGCTGATGCCAATGGTAAAGGTACGATAATTCGCGATATCAGAAACGGAACTCTTGATTTAGGTGAGTTTCTGATAGTAGCACTGGACAGCGATTACGACTATTTAATGGACTTGAATAACGATATTTTTTCTAGTGAATTCGTTTTTCAAACATATGCTTATTCCATCGAGAACTTATTGTGGCACCCAAGACGATTAGACTCCATATGTAAAACTGCCGCGTGTTGCGATCACCTTATTGCAGATAATGACATATGGTATTCGATTTCCTCTTGGTCAAGAAAGCTATACCCTGATTTTATTCGGTTTTTAAAGACTAATCGCACTGAGACGAGCGGTTTACAAGAGATAATAGACTCAATTAAAATCGAAGTTAGTAGTAACTACAGTGATTTAGTCATTGAACCACTTAACCTCGAAGACGAATTACTTGTATCTCTTCAAAACAAAGGGCTAACGAAGGATAATATATTTTTGTTTGTGCGAGGTCACAACATAGAAGAGGTAATGCAAGCTATCTGCCAAAACGTTGTTAATAAAGCCTTTGAAGTTGCTAAAGCTGATTATAAAGATCGTTTCGGCGATAAATCTGGTCAACATATAAGTGAGTTTAAAAAAAGGCAGACACAACCACGTGTATTGGTGAAAGTCGGTAATATTCCTTGCGATACGTGTATGCCAAAAATTAATAATGATATCAACTTATACAAAGATACATACCACTAAATTGTGCTTATCCATCGAAGGGGTTTTATTCCCCTCCTTTAAATTAAAGATGTCACTTAATTATTACAATACTAAATTTAAAAAAACACAAATTGCTAGATAGTTCGAAAATACATTTATTATATAAGCATGCTCTAATTGGCAATAATCAAGAAATGATTTAGCTGCTATCCAGCCTGCAAGAAATTAGAAAAATCAATGACTCACCGACGTCGAAAACAAGTTGATAATCACCACGCCTGCCAGAATCAAAGCAATGCCTATGATCGCGAAGATATCGAGTTTTTGCCCATAGACCAACCAAGACAGAGCTGCGACTAGCACTATCCCAGCCCCACACCAAATCGCATACGCCACACCCAAAGACATGGTTTGCACCGTTAGAGACAACAGATAAAAGGCACAGCCATAGCTAGCCAATACCGCGGCAGTGGCAGGTAGAGAAGTAAACTGCTGCGTTTTAGGTAATAGAGAAGTGGCGACAACTTCAAGCACGATGGCGAATGATAGCATCACTGGAGGTGGGAGAGATAAAAGCATGTTTGAATCTACAACGAGAAAATAGGCGGAAAGCTTACGCCCCATTTGTTTCTAATAAATGTCTTACCTACATAGTTCCTGTTTACAGTGTCCTTAGATTTTCTGAGTAACTAACCCTCCTTTCTGAACCCTTCTGAATACGCCTATTATTACAAATACGTAATAATCATTTTCTATTTAAGGGGATTATCAAAACATGCACTCACACCTATACTAGCTCCAACAAAACGAGAGAGCGGAAACAATTAAGCTCAACTACTCTTAACGGGTTGAAGCTAATTGCACAGTTATCCGCTGTACTGACATATATAGGAAACATCCAATGACAATCGAAATTAAACCTGGTCAAACTCATATCAAATCAAAAGCAATGGTTGCATGGGCAGCTGGCGAACCACTAAAAATGGAAGAAGTAGATGTACAACTTCCTAAAGCGGGTGAGGTTCTAGTTCGCATCGTTGCTACTGGTGTTTGTCACACTGACGCATTCACATTATCAGGTGACGATCCAGAAGGTATCTTCCCTTCAATTCTTGGTCACGAAGGTGGCGGTATCGTTGAGATGATCGGCGAAGGCGTTACAAGTGTTGAGATTGGTGACCACGTTATCCCACTTTACACCGCTGAATGTGGCGAATGTAAGTTCTGTAAATCTGGTAAAACTAACCTATGCCAAGCGGTTCGTGAAACGCAAGGTAAAGGCCTAATGCCAGACGGTACAAGCCGCTTCTCTATCAATGGCGAAACAATTTTCCATTACATGGGTTGCTCTACTTTCTCTGAGTACACTGTACTTCCAGAAATCTCACTAGCGAAAGTAAGCAAAGATGCACCACTTGAAGAAGTTTGTCTTCTAGGTTGTGGCGTAACAACCGGTATGGGCGCAGTGCTAAACACAGCGAAAGTAGAAGAAGGCGATAATGTTGCTGTATTCGGCTTAGGTGGTATTGGTCTTTCTGCAATCATCGGTGCTCGTATGGCTGGTGCGAAAATCATCATTGGTGTTGACATCAACGAGAGCAAATTCGAACTAGCAAAACAACTTGGTGCGACTCACTGCATTAACCCACAGAAATTCGACAAGCCAATCCAAGAAGTGATTGTTGATATGACAGACGGCGGCGTTGAGTACTCTTTCGAGTGTATAGGCAACGTAAACGTGATGCGCCAAGCACTTGAGTGCTGTCACAAAGGTTGGGGCGAATCAGTAATCATTGGTGTTGCGGGTGCAGGTCAAGAGATCTCAACTCGTCCATTCCAACTAGTGACTGGTCGTGTATGGCGTGGTTCTGCTTTCGGTGGTGTTAAAGGCCGCTCTGAGCTTCCAGAAATCGTAAACCGTTACATGGCGGGTGAGTTCGGACTTCAAGAGTTCATCACTCACACAATGGGCCTGCAAGACGTAAACGAAGCATTCGACCTCATGCACAAAGGTGAATCTATCCGCACTGTTCTACACATGGATAAATAATACTCCTTGGTCTCGGCACTTAAGTGTCGAGACCACAGTTCTGACTTAAACATCAGAGCGAAACTGTCTTCACCACCTCCTGCCCGGTAGGTGGTGAAACTTTAATTAACACAGACACGCTATTCCCAAAAACCATCAACCTAACGGAGCACAATAGATGACAATCGAAAACATTAGCCAAGCAAAGGTTGCTGGTGGTTGGCACAAACAATACACCCATTTTTCTACAACGCTTGACTGCAACATGCGTTTTGCGATTTTTTTGCCACCTAACGCAAGCAAAGAAAACCCAGTTCCTGTTTTGTATTGGTTATCAGGCTTAACCTGTACCGATGAAAACTTTATGCAAAAAGCCGGTGCTTTCAAAGCCGCGGCAGAACAAGGCATTGCGATTGTTGCGCCTGATACTAGCCCACGCGGCGAAGGCGTTGCCGACAATGAAAGTTACGATTTAGGCCAAGGTGCTGGTTTCTACGTGAATGCCACTCAAGCACCATGGGACCGCCATTACCGCATGTATGATTACGTGGTAACAGAGCTTCCCGCCTTGATCGAGTCTTTCTTCCCAGTGACTTCTGTGAAATCTATTTCTGGTCACAGCATGGGCGGACATGGCGCGCTGACGATTGGTATCAAGAACCAAGAAAACTACCGTTCTATCTCAGCATTCAGCCCAATCACGAACCCAATGCAATGCCCTTGGGGACAAAAAGCATTCAACCAATATCTAGGTTTAGATATTGAAAAGTGGAAGCACTACGACGCTTCTGAGCTTCTAAAGACCAAAGGTACTAAACTACCAATGTTGGTAGACCAAGGCGAAGCCGATAACTTCTTAATTGAACAGCTTAAGCCTGAACAACTTGTAGAAGCCGCTAAGGTAACTAACGCTGACCTAGAACTACGTATGCAGCCAGGTTACGACCACAGCTACTTCTTCATCTCTAGCTTTATTGATGAGCATATTGAGTTCCACGCAGCTTACCTAAACAAGTAGTCATACCTATTTAGCCCACACCTGGCAAAAGCTTAGGTGTGGGCTTTTTTGTGCCTGTTATTTATTCGCAAGAATATGAACATTGCGTTGTGAGTAGATTGTCATAAGCATGCTGTCTTAATGGAGATTGATGAACAGTGTGTCAATTCGTTCGAACTTACTAACAATTCGAACTTACTAACAAATGGGTGTCGCCTTCACTTATTCATACTCTTACAATCAACAAATCAAACCTGTTACCATAGCGTCTTCAACATCACCTATTTTGAAGGTTGCTATGAAAGCAATTAAGACTCTTTTCTTCCTGATGGTTTTATTGAGCGGTCTATTTACCGCTTGGCTGTTTATCCCGATTCCAGCGACCATGGACAAGCAAACGCTCGACGTTCCATTAACGGAACCGTTCAAGCTTGTGGCGTACCGCAGCAACCCGAATGATGCGAGCAAGCCGCTGACCTACCACTACTATGTGATTTCAGATGTAGTTGGCGTGGACGACATGGACCCGTTCCTAGTTACCACAGACCAGTTCGTGAAGCTTGGTGAATTCGACGAGAACACCTTCAATTTAACGGTTAACGGTAAGATCGAGAGCTACACCAACGATTTATGGGTCAAAAAGGCCGACGGCAAACTGCAGCACTGGTACGTGAGTGTTGATGCGAACTATGTTCGTTAGAATAGACCTAAGATAAGATATATCTTCAGACTGCGCTTTGGCTTCCAAGCGCAGTTTTTGTTTCAAGCGTAATTTTTGTTTCAAGCCGCCCGCTTTAAACTCTCCCTCACTTTTTACCCACCACAGCCGTGCTCTTAAAAACGCTGCAAGCAGAGCAGGTTTTATAAGCCCTTAAGATGTTATAAGCTCCACCTATGCTCGACTCCCTATAAATCAAAAATAATAAAGGATCACCCGTGGAATTTACGCTCGACAAATTTAACGGCATCATCATCGACCCAGCAACAGCCCCTCACGATGCTGACTCATTCAATGCCGAACTTAACCAGATCACCGAATTTTCAAAGCAGAATAACAAAGGCATCATTTGGATTAGTTTACCAATTTCTCTCTCGCACCTTATTCCGGTGGCGACTGAGCTTGGCTTTGTGTTTCACAACTGTCTAGAAGACGAGATTACGCTGATCCACAAATCCGAGATTGTAGAGTTTGTGCCTTTCATCCCTACCCACACCTTGGGTGCAGGTGCATTGATCACCAACGAACACAACCAAGTTCTGATGATTAAAGAGCACGGTATGACAGGCTACAAGTTACCTGGCGGTCATATTGAGTTGGGTGAAGGTATTGAGGAATCGGTTGTTCGTGAAACCTTGGAAGAGACTGGCATCGAAGCCACATTCGTGTCTGTGGTTGGCATGGCGACAAGACACCCGTATCAGTTCGGTAAATCGAACCTCTACTTTATCTGCCATCTTATCGCTCAAACCCAAGAGATTGCGATTCAAGACACCGACGAAATAGCAGAAGCAAAATGGATTGATGTTGAAGAGTATATTAATAACCCCGACAGCTACCCGTTTAACCGTCAATTGGTCGCATCTCTGATAGGAAAACAAGGACTGGAGCTTACTCAGCTAGAAGGAAACTACGGCCCTGTGCACAAGCCAGAGATCTTCTTTTCGAAAAACTAAAACTCTTCCCAAATAAAAAGCGCCCAACTCTAATGAACTGGGCGCTGTAGTTTTACTTCTATTTCTCTTTTTCTATTTATTAAGCCTACTGCGTTGTTAGTTATTCTTTATTTGTAAATATGTTCAAACACTTAGAACTCATCTTTTTTAGAACATATCGGCTTTAGAAAAAGCCCAACGGATTGGTATCGTAGCTAATTAGCAGGTTCTTGGTGTTTTGGTAGTGGTCGAGCATCATCTTATGTGTCTCACGGCCAATGCCCGATTTTTTGTAACCACCAAACGCGGCATGCGCTGGATAAGCATGGTAACAGTTCACCCAAATACGCCCCGCTTCAATGTTGCGCCCCATGCGATACGCTAGGTTTGCATCACGAGTCCACACGCCAGCACCTAAGCCATACTCGGTGTCATTGGCGATCTCTAGCGCTTCTGCTTCATCTTTAAACGTCGTTACCGCGATAACAGGGCCAAAGATCTCTTCTTGGAATACACGCATCTTGTTGTTGCCTTCGAGCATGGTTGGTTGAATATAATAACCATTCCCAAGATCATCGGGTTGTTGCGCAATTTCACCACCTGTTAGCACTTTCGCACCTTCTTGACGACCGATTTCTAGGTAGCTCAAGATCTTATCAAACTGCTCTTTAGAAGCTTGTGCGCCCACCTGAGTATCGGTATCTAACGGGTTACCTTGTTTAATAGTTTGAGCACGCTCGACTACTTTCGCGATGAACTTGTCGTATACCGATTCATGAATCAACACACGTGATGGACAAGTACACACTTCACCTTGGTTGAAGAACGCAAGCAACATGCCTTCGACACACTTATCGAGGTATTCGTCTTCATGGTTAAAGATGTCTGGGAAGTAGATGTTTGGAGACTTACCGCCAAGCTCAACCGTTGATGGAATCAAGCTTTCTGCGGCACATTTCAGGATATGGTGGCCGACTTCTGTTGAGCCAGTAAACGCCAACTTCGCCAAACGATCACTGGTTGCCAACGCTTGACCCGCTTCGCTACCAAAACCATTCACGATGTTGACCACGCCTGCTGGTAGAAGATCGGCGATCTTCTCCATCATCACCAAGATCGACGTTGGTGTTTGCTCGGCGGGTTTCATCACTACACAACATCCTGCTGCCAGTGCCGGTGCTAGTTTCCAAGCCGCCATTAAGATCGGAAAGTTCCAAGGAATGATCTGCCCAACCACGCCAATTGGTTCAGGGAAGTGGTAACTCGCCGTGTTTGAATCGAGCTCTGCTGCGCTGCCTTCTTGCGCACGAATACAACCCGCAAAGTAACGGAAGTGATCGACAACCAAAGGGATATCTGCCGCTAAGGTTTCACGCACAGGCTTGCCATTTTCCCACGTTTCAGCAACCGCTATTTCTTCAAGATTAGCTTCAATTCGGTCGGCAATCTTAAGTAGGATGTTCGATCGTTCAGTCACACTGGTCGCAGCCCAACTAGCACGAGCCGCATGCGCCGCATCCAGTGCCAAGCTAATATCTGCCTCTGTCGAACGTGCCACTTGGCAATACACAAGACCATTTACTGGAGAAATGTTATCAAAATACTCGCCGCTAACAGGCTTCACCCACTCGCCACCGATAAAGTTATCGTATTGCGCTTTAAAATTAACCACTGCGTTATCACTACCCGGCTGTGCGTAAATCATAGTTAGATCCTTCTTAGATTTTTAGTCGTTGCTCATTCGTTATTGAGCTTATGTTGTCGAGCTAGCATGGCGGCTTATCTTGAGAAGAGATCTCGTGAGAAGAAAGCTCGTAAGAAGAGAGCCACCATGTTTATCCTTTCTGTTTAAAACACTGATACTTCGTGTTTTCTTCACAACAGTAACAACGCAAATCACACGCCAGAACTTCAAAACTTGTTGTTAATAAATTGTAAAACTATGATTACCAAACGTTTACAACCCAAAGTGAGTTGGCATTGAACGGACGTCTGGAAAGCACTCCAGTGTTCAACTGTTCCAAATTGGTACACCCTCACTGTTACGACATGGAACAGTCATGCACCTTCAACAAGCAAACACCTCAGATTGGCTTTCGTCTTCTTGGCACCGCAGCACAGAAGCGGGTCTAAAACAGAGACGACTACCCGAAGACATTCGCCTGCCACAATCGATTCTTAAACAGAGACGTCACCAATCTTCGAGCTTAATTCAAATAGTCGAACGTAATGCTCTACCTCTGTTTAATCAGATGTTTGCACGCACCGACAGTCGTTTGATTCTGACCGACATTGAAGGGGTGATTCTGGCGAGTTGGGGACAGGAGCGGTTTAAGGAGAAGTTGACATCAATTGCACTCAGCTCTGGAGCGTGTTGGCAGGAACAACTGAAAGGCACCAACGCGATTGGCACCGCCATCGTTGAAGCGAAACCAGTATCGATCATTGGCGAACAACACTTCATCCACCAGCATCGATTTATCAGTTGCTCAGCAAGCCCTGTGTTCGACCATCAAGGTCAAATGGTTGGGGTGTTAGACATTACCAGTGAACAGCAACAACACGACAGTTCCGTCCAATTGCTGGTGCAAAATATGGTTCAGTTAGTTGAAAACCAGCTACTCAGCCATATCCCACAAGGCACCACTCGAATTGACCTCGCGTGCGACAAGTCGTTATTGCACAGTGGTTGGCAAGGGATTGTGATAGCCAACGAAGCTGGCGAGGTTGTGGCTCACAATCAGGTTGCCTCTCAATTGCTGGATCAAACCTCAATCGTCGGGGCATGCATCGAGACTCTCTTCAACCGAACCTCATTAGATACACCCTTTGTGTTTGAAAAACAGCATCTCAAACGTCAAACAGCAAAACGCACACGTTCACTCTCAGCAGCGTGTGATTTACACCATGGCGAACAACAAATAGAACACGCTTGGCAGCAAGCTAACAAGGTTATCGATAAAGGGATCAGCCTATTAATCTTAGGAGAAACAGGGGTTGGTAAGGGCGAGTTTGTTAAAGCATTACACAAGCAAAGCCAGCGTAAATCGTCGCCGTTAGTGGCGGTCAATTGTGGGGCACTACCGAAAGATCTTATCGAGTCTGAACTGTTTGGCTACGCGCCGGGCGCTTTTACTGGCGCAAGCCACAAAGGTTTCCAAGGTAAGATCCGCCAAGCAGACAAGGGAATTCTGTTTCTCGATGAAATTGCCGACATGCCATTGGAGGCTCAATGTCGATTGCTGCATGTTCTACAAGATAAGTCAGTCGTCCCTGTTGGCTCAAATCAGAGTTACCAAGTCGATTGCCAGATCATCGCCGCGACGCATAAAAACCTAGAACAGTTAGTCGCTACGGGGGAGTTTCGACAAGATCTCTTTTACCGCCTGAATGGCTTGGCCTTTACTCTGCCAAGCTTGCAACACCGACAAGACAAGCACGCCTTAATCGAGCACATTCATCGTAAATACGCCGAAGATGAACAGACAATCTGCCCACATTTGATGAGTTTACTGTGCGCCTATTCTTGGCCGGGCAATATACGTGAATTAGACAACTTACTTAAGGTTGCAGCTCTACTGGCAAGTGATGAAGCACAACTCACACTTGAGCATGTACCCTGCCACCTTGCTCAGCAGCTGACGTCGTTAACGCAAGATCATCAGCATCAACTGACGACTCCTAGTGCCATCAAAGTTACAACAGCGAATACCGATTTAAAAAGCACCGTTGAAGATACCTTGTTACAAACCTATCAAGCCAACCAAGGCAACATCAGCAAGACATCGCGAATACTGGGTATCAGCCGTAATACCATTTATCGAAAGCTGAAAAGTTTAGGCATTCTTCAGTAATAGCCACTGACGATCTTGGCTTGCCATTTCGTTATCAATAAATAAAATTCACTTCCAGTGAGACATTTTGCCCTCTGACTCGTAATGCTTCAAAACGACAGAGGGTTCAAATGCAAACAATCAACATAGTGTGGCTAAAACGAGATCTACGCCTTACCGATCACGCTCCATTACGGCAGGCTTTATCAGAGCAACACCCAACGGTGTTAGTTTACATTTTTGAACCCATGCTGTTAAACGAACCGCACTACTCAGAGCGGCACTGGAGATTTGTTTGGCAATCACTGCAATGCATGAATCAGTCTTTGAGCGATCATGGACATCAAGTATCAATACTTCATGGTAGTGCTATCGACTGCTTCGAAACGCTCCAATCTCGTTACCACATCCAAAATGTATTCTCTCATCAAGAGATAGGCTTAAATTGCACTTTCGAGCGCGACAAGCAACTCTGTGGCTGGTTTAAAGATCACAACATCCATTGGACAGAGTTAGCACAGGGCGCCGTTGTGAGAGGTTCCCAAAACCGAATCGGCTGGGACAAACATTGGAACAGTGTCATGCGCGAACCAATAGCCGAAACCAAGTTGACCACAGAATCACTGCATACTCTAAATGCTGATGAGCTTGGTTTAGCAATAGTCCCCCCAGAAGCGTGGTTGACCAAAAGCAATGGGGTACAAACGGGCGGCAGTACATTGGCATGGGCAACCTTGCATGATTTCTTTCAGCGGCGAGGTCGCGATTACTACCGCAGTATCTCAAGTCCAGAAGCATCGAGACATGCTTGCACTCGCCTGTCCCCGTATTTGGCTTGGGGTAACATCTCACTGCGTGAAGTTTATCAACATCTGTTGGAACACTGGCAAGTAGCAGGGTTTCGTCGCAGCTTGATTGCGCTCTCCTCCAGGCTTCATTGGCACTGTCATTTCATGCAGAAGTTTGAATCGGAATGCGAGATGGAATTTCGTTGCATCAACCACGCCTACGAAGCACTGTTACAGAATGAAACGGTAAAAGATCCGACGCTTCTAGAGGCTTGGAAGCTGGGACTAACGGGCGTGCCATTGGTCGACGCCTGCATGCGCTGTCTGCATCACACAGGATATATCAACTTTCGGATGCGTTCGATGCTGGTGAGCTTTCTCACTCACCATATGAATATGGATTGGCGAGATGGTGTTACTCATTTAGCGCAGCTTTTTCTCGATTTTGAACCCGGCATTCATTACCCACAGTTTCAAATGCAAGCGGGAGTCACTGGGATCAACACAATCAGAATTTATAACCCAACGAAGCAAGCACAAGAGCACGATTCCAATGGTGACTTCATTCGAAAATGGGTTCCAGAACTTTCAGAGGTTCCGACGCCATTGTTGTTTGAGCCTTGGAAGATGACACCAATGGAAGTGATGATGCATGAGTTTGAGCCTAACTCCCCTTACCTCAATCCAGTCATAGATCTCGAAACCAGCGCAAAAGACGCACGGGTGCGTTTATGGTCTTGGCGAAAACTCACCGAGGTAAAACAAGAGCGGAGTCGAATTTTGGCTCGCCATGTCAGGCCGTCGAAGAAACAAAGCAAAGCGACACGAACGAACTAACACAAGTGCTTTCCAAACTTAAACACTTATAGAATGAGAAGGGCTTCAGAATGTTAAATAAAATTAATTGTGATACTGATCACGTAATGAGTAATCAGTACACGGTCACAGCTAGAGATGCAAAAGTCCGGCCTTGATAAAAAATCAAACTCGCCAAAGCGATCCAAAAACCAATAAATACAGATGGTTAGTAAGGGCTTGATGTTGATTTATATTTCCCTCTAAACGTAGCGTTCAAAGCCATAACTGCACATTATGTAATCTTGTTTATAATTTTGATCACCCTATTCTTTTTGTGTTCATTATTTTGAATTTTCCATTCACGTATCTTGTTTAAAATCTCTGGGAAACTACCACTATCTGGTTACAGGGATCATATGTTTAACAGTATACGTACGCGAATTGCGGTGAGTGCAGGTGGAGCAATGGCTTTCACTCTGTTGATCGCAATGGGCATGACCACCAGCGCATTTACCGATGTGAACAAACAAGTCACTGAAAAAGTAAAGACACAGCTGACAGATGCCACAACGACAGATTTGCAAAACACAGCCATTCAACAAGGTTTGAACATTGCCAACCAACTTGACCCTGTACTAGCAAACCTCAAGCAAGCACGCTCCATCATAGAGTTAAGTTCAGAAACCAACGCAAGCGCAGACCTTATCGTTAAACAGTTTACTGCTGCCTTGGAAGCTCAAAACAAAGCTGTATTTGCGGGCTACATGGTTTGGGAGAACAAGACTTGGCCACAACAAACCGATCTAAATGGCGAGCTCGGCTTGGACACCAAATTAGGTTTTAACAGTCAGGGCTATCTTGCGCCTTTCTTCTCTCCAAATGATCAGAACAGCTTTGACGCCGTCGCAATGGAGAGCTTCAGCAATACCGAACTCAACAGCAACGGTGAGCGCAAAGACGACTGGCACTTAATGCCATATCAAACCGGTAAGACATTTGTGATGGAACCCTATTTTTATCCAGTTCGCGGTAAGCAAGAGCTCATCACCACCATCAGCCAACCCATCAAACAAGACGGAAAAATCATTGGCTCAATTGGCTTTGATTTGTCTTTGTTCGAGCTTCAAAGCCAAAGTGAATTGCTTGCACGTAACTTGTTTGATGGCGAAGGAAAAATCCTTATCACATCATGGAAAGGCATCACTCTCGCCAACAGCCGAGCTGGAAACATGGTGGGTAAAAGAGTCTCTTCTGAATTGGAATCGGAATGGTCGACAATTCAATCTATCGCTAAGCGAGAAGGGGCTGGTCTTATTAATTTCGGCGGCGATGAGTACGCAATAACAGCCATTGATACGAGTGACGCCCCATGGGTAGTCATGGTGTCGGTTCCCAGTAGTCACCTTACAAAAAGCGTCGACGGTTACACGCAATGGAGTGATGCTCAGAATTCAAAAGCACTTGAAAAAGGTGTGTGGGCGGGGATCATCGCAGCTATTCTAGGTATTGCCTCAATGGCATTCATTGCCAATTCTCTGGGCAAGGTTCTAAACAACTTAGTGGAGCGCTTTAAAGATGCAGCACAAGGCGAAGGTGACTTAACTTACCGCATTAAAGTGAAAGGAAAAGATGAAACCGCTCAGCTTGCACACTGGTTCAATACTTTCCTATCTCGTATGCAAGAGATGCTACTTACCGTGATGGTAACGGCCGATCAAGTCGATAAGAACGCAACAGAAGGCCAAGCTCGTGCCGAAGTTTCACGTGACCAGTTGAATTCTCAGGTTAACGAGGTGAACTCACTTGCCACCGCGATCAATGAAATGAGTGCAACTGCTCAAGAAGTAGCAAGTTCAGCCGTTCAAGCAGCCGCGGCAGCAAGCCAAGTACAAAGCAACAGCCTTAATGGCATGACTCGTATGGACAATGCCGCAAGCGCAGTAGATAGCTTGGCTGTTCAGGTCAATGACGCACAGCAACAAACGCAAAACTTGGTGGATTCAAGTACCGCTATTCAGGGTATCTTGAGCGAGATTGGTGGCATTGCAGAACAAACCAACCTACTTGCGCTTAACGCGGCGATTGAGGCCGCACGTGCGGGTGAAGCCGGACGAGGTTTTGCAGTGGTTGCTGATGAAGTACGTAACCTCGCAAATCGCACTCAAGGTTCGACAGAAGAGATTCGCTCGATGTTAGCTCGCCTAGAGCAAGAAACTCAATCTATCGTGATATTGATGGAGCAAAGCCAGAAGCAAGCGAATGACACCAAAGGGGAAACCCAAGCAGCACATCTGGCCTTGTCGGAAATCAACCAAGCGATTGAAGTGATTAACGACATGAACAATCAGATTGCTTCCGCTGCTGAAGAGCAAAGCTCAGTATCAGAAGAGATTAACCGTAATGTAGTGACCATCAATGACACCGCAATGGAAGTGATGGACACCATGACATCATCAGTAGCAATCAGTAATGAACTGACCGTAAAAGCTGGAGATTTACACGGAGAATTGAGTAAGTTTAAGCTCTCTTAACTCACGTTCAGTCTTCCATAAAAATAAGGCCGAGAAACGCAGTGTTTTCGGCCTATCTATTTTAGTTCCACACTCAACATTACCCTTTCCGAGCAAAAATCTAATTGGAATCCAACTCGACAAGTTGATTGAGCACTTCTTTGTCTAACACCGGGTGATGTTTGCTCGCTAAGATCAATACAATATCTACCGAAGGCAGTGGTGGCATATCATCAAGTATTTTCAAATCCGGAGTCACGCTGAGTTTACCCATCGCACCAATAGCTAAACCTGCTTTGACGATGGCGCGCTGCGCTGACGCCGTATTGCTGCATGCCAACAACTGATAAGGCGTACCCTGCTTAGTTAAACCATTCACTGCTGCAGCGTGATATTTACAGTCCGTTTGAAACAAGGCTAATGGAATAGGTTTAGAATCATCAAACACATAATCAGGGCTGCTTATCCAAACTCCAACATCATGAGTTAGCCAATATCCCTCTTCACTGTCGGGCGCTCGGGTGACAATCGCCGCATCGAGTCTGCCATCATCCAACCACTCTCTCAGCGTAACGCTGGGCAGGCTGAATATTTGGATTGAGCACGTTGGTTCCGCTTGTTGTAACAGACCAATGACTTTCGGCAGAATAGTATCGTTATAATCTTCTGGGCAACCAAGTCGCAAAGGTTGTTTATCCCCATATCGCTTTACCTGCTTCAGGGCCGAATTGTGAAGGGCGACCAACTGTTCTGCATGAGAGCGTAGCGCTAAGCCTGCTTCAGTGAGTATTAAGTTGCGTCCTTCTTTTTGGAAAAGAGTCACGTTGAGTTCTTCTTCCAACTTACGCATCTGAGCACTGAATGCCGATTGGGTGCGATTTATCTGCTTCGCCGCACGCGTGAAGCTACTGGTTTCTACGAACGCGAGAAAGCCTCGCAAAGCATCAATGTCCATATTGAAATCACCACCCATCGTTTTTATTAATGTATTGCATCAAAATTATCCGTTAGTGCGCCGCAACACAATCCCCTAAGCTCAAATGCATGCCCCTAAGCTCAAAAGCATACTCACTAAACGCAAGGAAGCCCCTATGCAGCTTTATATTGGAAACCAGAACTACTCAACTTGGTCACTGCGCGCATGGCTGATATTCGACAACTACAACCTAAATGCAGAAGTCATCAAGCTCAAGCTTTTCACCTCTGATTTCTATGACACTCTGGCTAAAGTGACACCAACGGCTAAGGTTCCAACCCTAGTTGATGGTGACGTCGCGGTATGGGATTCCTTGGCCATTCTCGAATACGTTAACGACGCTCACTTGAACGGCGCAGCATGGCCCAGTTCAGTGAAAGAACGCGCCCATGCCCGAGCAATTTCCGCAGAAATGCACTCTGGATTTTTTGCCGTCAGAAATGAAATGCCGATGAACTGCCGCGCACAACGAAAGCTCACACTCAGTGAAGACGCCTTGAAAGACATCGCTCGTATCGATGCCATTTGGTCGACGCAGATGGAACAATACCCTGAAGGGTGGTTATTTGGTGAATGGTCGATTGCCGACGCGATGTTTGCACCTGTGGCTTTACGTGTAGAAACCTATGGAATACAACTTTCCGAAAAGGCATCACAGTATCAACAACGCGTGCTCAACAGCCCATCAATACAAAAATGGTTGGCAGAGGCAAGCTTAGAAACCGATGTGGTTGAAGAGGACGAGGCAGGCGAGACTGTATAAATAGTTAGCAATGAGTCTCGATAAGGGCATCGAGACTCATTCATTATTAGATGATTAGAAAGCGATTTCCTTACCGGCTATTCTTCAGCAACGCTGTCTTGATGATCATTCGGCTCAAACTCCAAAATATCACCAGGTTGGCACTCTAAAACTTCACACAGCTTATCGAGTGTCGATAGCCTTACCGCTTTGGCTTTACCATTTTTTAAGATGGATAAGTTGGCTTCTGTAATCCCAACCTCTTTTGCCAATGTCTTTAGTCGCATTTTTCGTTTGGCCATCACAATGTCTAAATTAATGCGGATAGTCATGACAAGTCCTTCAAATCGTTTGGCTGTGTTCGTCAGCCAGAATATAACCTTCTTTCATCACCCATGAGATGATCAAAATAATTATACCCAATATCAGTGTCAAAAAGTCCATACCGACAAAACTAATTGCAAATACGCGTTCACCTGGCGGGTTATTAAACGACAAGACGACAGACATAAGTGCGCCATAGATAACAGACCCCAATACCCAATAAAACAGGCTATATCCGAGCTTCTGGTAGGACATTGCGTTTTCTAAAGAGAATATTTCGCCTCGTTCATAGTTGCGGAATAAACGAATCAGAACCGTTAGTGCATACATAAGGATGCTAAACATCACCAAGCTTGTGAACATTGCGATGATTCTTGTTGTCATAGTGAGTGATGAGGTTGTGAAGTTTTCCATCTCGAGAGAAAACTGAATAATGCCCATCTCACTAAGAAAGTCATAGGGTGTTTGAACGGTTAGCCAGAAGTAGCACACCATGATCGGAGTGAGTGCAAGAAAAGACTGCAGTAGCATTCGCACACGGCGGCTTTGTTTTTGAATGTTAGACATACTTATATTCCTGTTAAGTTGACGGAGAGATACTAAGATCAAAACAAATGATGATCAACAAAAAATTATCGATAAACGATAATTAAATATCAATTTTAGATTCAACTGACTAAGCCAATCGAGCCTGAGTACTGCCAAAAAAATAAGATAGACAACCTCTGGATTCTAAAACTTCAACCTAAAAGTCCATTTTCATAAGACTTCCATTTACTTCCTAATAATTTGATCGATTGTGATCGCCTAATCACAATGCGCAGACCTGATTGTTTATATTCAACTAAATTCAAATCATTAAGATAAACATCATGTTACGAGCAACGATCGCATTACTCAGCGTGACCAGTTTCGCTGTATCTGCCAATGTCACCCTTCCCTCTGGAGAAGACTGGATCAATCATGCTTCTGAAGGGCTGGCACCTTACTGGCTAATGCCTAGTGCTCAGGGAGAACCGATAGGCAACTACCCTACGTTTCGTTGTGATGATGGTACCTTGCTCGATGTTTCTGATGTGTGTCCTGAATTAGACAGAGGCTGGATCACTCCTCACTTCGGCAAAGAGTTTACGCGCATGAAATCACGTCAAACTTATGCCTATGGCGTGCTCTACCATCTTACCGGCGACAAACAGGCTTTAGCGCTTGCCAAACAAGGCGCCTACTACCTCATTGATCAGCTAGAAGATAAGCAAAATGGTGGCTTTATTGGCTACACAAAAGAGGGGAAAGCAGGTCAGAATTGGCAGCAACGTACCTCTCAAGATCAAGCGTATGCGCTGGTTGGACTCGCGATGTATTACTACCTGACGCAAGACAAAAAGGTAGAAGAAGCACTCATCGCCCAACAAGCTTTTATCTTTGATAAATATCGACTTAGCGACAACAGTGGTCTTGCTTGGGTACTTGCTGACGGTGAAGATGGCAGTGCAAAACGACGTGAATTGGTCGCGCAACTTGATCAAATTAACGGTTACATACTGTTAGTCGCCCCTTTGCTGAAAGAGCCCACCAAATCAAAATGGCTTGATGACCTGAATTGGCTCACACAAACCATGGTTGATCACTATCATTCTGAAGATGAACAACGCTTCTACGGGGCTATTCACGACAAAGCAGCGATGATGCCGAATGCCAATCACAATGATTTTGGGCACACCATCAAAGCGTATTGGATGACCTATCTAACAGGCCATGCATTAGAAAATTCCGATTGGTCGGAATTTGGTTTAGATGGTATGAAACACACTCTGGGTCAGGCGCAATACCAGAAAGATTTCGTCAGCGTATCTCAATATTTTGGCGAGGAACTTCAGAATGCGTGGAAAGGACAAGAGATTACTGGCTGGCAAAGTAGGCCAAATACTAATTGGGCGTCATCATGGGAATGGGCAGAGCTCGATCAAGCAGCCATGACGGTATCGCTTGTTGATGGCTCGATGAAAGAAGTACTGCAATACACCCTACCGACCTTTCATGATGTGTGGGTTGACCATAAGTATGGCGGCGTAGGGCTTGAACCTAAACGTACCAAGGCTTTCCATTGGGGCAATGGCTATCACCAATTTGAACATGCACTGATTGGCTATTTATACGCTCAGCAAGTTGACGCTAAACCGGCCGTATTGCATTACGCAAGGCCAACCAACAGCAAGATGCCAATGGAACCTTACTACTATCAAGGGGACGTGGTTAAGTTAGAAAATCAGAGCGATGGAACGCAGAAAGTCAGTTTCAATAACATTCGACCTTAGCGTCTGATATTCACTCGTCGATACTTTTAGCAAAGGTTTCCCGTTAAGACGGAAGAGAGAAGTCACTAGTCGTTAGTAAAGCCTGAGAAGAAAAGATGCTTTTCAGGCTTTTGAAACAAAGTTAAACAACATTTATTGGTAAGGTTTGAAATGACTTTATGAATTAAATCTCACGAGCAAGCAAACCTTAAGCGCTCTCAAATGAGAAAGCATAAGACATCACGAAATTACTTCTTACTATTCTGCTCAACCAGCTTTTCATTCCACGCTTCGTTGCCGTCTCGCTTACTGACATCATACTCAGAGCAGAACTGCGATATGGTCATGTTGTTATCGCCAGTTGCGAGCTTTAACGCCAACTGAACTTGTTGAAGTTTGCTTTGCAGACGAAGGTTTTGACCTGCCTTTGGGCTTTTTTCTTTGGCGAACTTTAAAGCAGCATGTTTACGCTCAGCAGCCCCCGCTCGGCGATCCGCTTCTGATAATAGATATTTTAGCTGCGCGACACTTTTCCCTTTTTTGAAAGCAGGTTCAAGCAGTTCAACACACTCATCAAATGATGGATTTATAACATACGGATCAATTTTGTGCGCTTGTTGGCGCATCCACTCTAGCGCGAGCTTTTCATCTGACATTTTGCGATCTTTACCAATAAAACAGCCGTACATGGTATCGCTCAATAGCAAACCGCTGCAATAAAAAATTGAGCAAGTTTTGCCTTTTTAACGAGTACTTGTCGTCAGGTATCAATAACGACAAATCAGACAGCTTCCCCAACCCCGCGACAAATAGCCAAACTTGACGCTATTGATACCTCTTTCGGACTTTTTAACGCATCACAAACAGCTCTTCGTGATAATTCTGATCTACATTGAACTTGCACGCATCGAGTTCTTTTTTAAGCGATGTTGAGAACCGCTCTGGCCCGCAGAAATACAGCTCATAATCGTTTAAATCACCACACTGTTGAGCGATGCGTTCAGCGTTTAATCGCGGTGAGTGCAAGGTATCTATTACGTTCAGCTTCACACCAACTTGATGTGCAAGGTGCCATAATTCATCGACTAAATGCTCATCGACACCACGGGTACAATAAAACAACTCAATGCGAGGGTGAGTCTTCTCTGTTTTGAGCGCTTCAAGCGTTGCAAAAAACGACGCTATTCCGACACCACCCGCAATCCAAATTTGTGGCTTGTTTAGGTCAAACTCAAGTCGACCATAAGGCCCTTCCACCGTAACCGCATCGCCCGCCTTTACTCGCTCAACTAACCCATTAGTAAAGTCACCCAATTCTTTAATCAAGAAGCGCAGTTCTGAGTCTTCGCTACCTGACACAATGGTAAACGGGTGCGGGTCTTCATTGCCGAAGCGCAAGTACGCAAACTGCCCTGCTTTATGGCCTCGCCAAGATGTATCGGGCTTTAACACTAACTCCATCACTTCTGCTTTTGGAAAGTAGCGAGTGGACACAACAGAAGTAGAATGCCGATTACGACGCCCGACAAAACCCAACAAACTGTAAATCGCTGCGATAGATCCAACCAAAGCGAAGGCCACCGTTAGGTAATAAATAGGCTGGCCCCAATAAGCATGTTTGAGCAGTAATACCGAGTGAAACGCGATCAACAGATACGCGACAGACATCAGGCGATGCGACAATTTAAACGGTTTGTATTTCACTGCCGCCCACAACGACGCCACCAGTAAAACGAGTAATAAGTAAAAACCCCATTCTCCAATGTTTTCAGCAAAACCGTGTAGTCCATTGACCCACGCTTCCCAACCAGACAAAGTTCTTGCCGGGCCTGAACCATCATGACGAACAGGTTTAGCCAACACTCCAGACGTCACTAGCCACTTAGGGATCTGGTACCACAACCAATGTGTTACACCCAATGCGACACCACCGATGCCCAACCATTTGTGGACGCGATACGCCTTATCCATACCATTGAGCCAATTCTCAACTATAGGTAAACGCATCGCCAAGATCATGGTAATGGACATTAACATCAGAGACAAAATACCCGAATACTGAATCATAGCGGATCGCCATTCAAATACGTTGTGCGAAGCGAAGAGCTGCGGTTCCATCGCAAACCAAAAGGCTGACATTATGGCAATCATTGCCCAGATGATATTGCGGGCTGTTTTCATTTTTTAACACTCATAAAGACGACATCATTACTTTAGCTTGCGTGATGTAAAGGGACGTCAACATGCGTAAATCTATGCAAAGGCTCGCGTCCGTTGGCTGTAGCAGAGATAAAAGAGACGGGCAGCCCACGACCAAACTAAGCACTTTGCTGATCGATAGAGGATGCTTCTGCGTAAATATAGTTTGGTTAGTGAACAAGTCGTCGAAAACAAAAATGAGAAGAAGAGAAGATATGAAGGAAATGACCCTTTCAAAGCAAGATATCCAAACAATGGAGCAGCGTGAGCGCGCTCGTTTAATTAATTCTTTGTCGGGATTTAAAAGCGCAAATCTTATTGGCACCTGCGATAAACAAGGGCTAGAAAATCTTGCTGTGGTGAGTTCTGTGGTTCACCTAGGATCAAATCCACCTTTGTTTGGCTTCATTGTTCGGCCAACCGAAAGTCGTCGAGATACTTTGGACAATATTCTCGAAACCAAGCATTTCACGATCAACAGTGTTGGAGCCGACTTCGTACAAAAAGCACATCAAACGTCAGCACGTTATCCAAAATCGGTATCCGAATTCGATGCAGTCGAACTCACACCCTATTATAAAGATGATTTTCCCGCACCTTTTGTGTTAGAAAGCACTCTAAAAATAGGCTTAGCCTTTAAAGAAAAAATCACAATAGAAAGCAATCAAACGCAAATGTTGATTGGCGAAGTCATGACGATTCAAGCACCCAAACGAGCCGTGATGCCGGATGGCTATCTCGATTTAGAAGCGTTAGATTTAGTCACGATTTCAGGACTAGACAGCTACCACGTGACTCAAAGGCTTCATCGATTAAGCTATGCCAAGCCAAACAAGTCTCTGTTCCCACTGACTCGTGAAGGAAGCCCAACGTCATGGGAAGCTCGTGAGTTCAATTTCAGTTAATTTTATTCGGCAATTCGCGGTCAAAAATGCTAACTTTTGTTCGTTCGTAAAAATACGGTTTTTAAAAATATCGACCATAAAAATACGGCTAATAACAATGTGCTTTAAAGGAATCCCTCCCTTTAAAGGCATAATCCCACCTCCACTTTATGTCTTTCTCTAAGGATCCCTTTGAAGTTAACCCACTTTAAATACAAGACTCGCAAAGGCCCAGACTACCGACATGGCGATCAGGTGTCTTTTATGGACATCAAACAGACCTTTGGTATGGGCAGTATTCGTGTGGGCGCTTGGGTAACAAAAGAAGAGAAAGAGTTGGCTGCCAATCTGATATTCGATTCGTTAGCAGACTTGGCTTACATCTTGGCGTTGCCACCAGAAGCAATTGGCCTTCGCGGCACATTAGGCCTGGCGTTTGGCAGTGGTGGCAGAAAAGGCGTACAAGCACACTACGCACCGAACCAACGAGAATTAGCCCTCGCCAAGAACGCTGGCGCCGGTGCGCTCGCTCACGAGTTTTGGCATGCGTTTGACCACTATATCGCAGAGAAAGCATTTGAGATTGGTGACACCTCCGGCCCTCGCAAGCAAATCTTGTTCGCCAGTGATTGTTGGCTTCACGATAGAAAAGTACGACCTCATCCATTAAACGAAAGTTTGATGTCACTGTTCGATGCCACACTACTCAGCGACAATAACCTGGATAAACACGATTACGTTGCACGTAGTGTTATTGCCGACAAAGCAATGTCTGCCCGGTATTTCTCGTTACCAACAGAGATGATGGCTCGTGCCTTTGAAGCTACGATTGAATCCTGCTCAGATATCGAGAATTCTTACTTAGTCGATGGCACGACCAAACCGGATATGTTCCCTCTCTATCCAGACCTCACGCATCGCAAAGAGATTTATCAAGCGCTGCAAGGTTATTTCGCGCCGTTGGGTCGATCTTTGAGTAAATAAGGCTTAGGGACAGCACATGACCAAAGGTTCAAAAGCGTTTATAGTCGTAAACTACAAATTTCAACATCCATGATTTAGAGGCAATAATGATCAGTTGGCCATCTTTGGTAAAACTCGACGGTGATGATGAACTTATTTACGTCGCATCCGAGAACGATTTTCAGGCAGAATGCTCAGACATGATCTTAGGCGAAGATGATTATCTCATCGATTCAGAGGGCGACAGCTATTCGCTTCAATCGAGTTCAAACCAACTGTCTCTAGCGAAACGAGCAGACCAGTATTCGGTTGAAAGCGTGACCAAACTGATTCGAAATCACGAGTTCCAGAAAGCCGAAGTATGCCTGATGAAGATCCACTTCCTAACGATCGAAGAAGCGATTCAGTCTTTGGCTTTTGAGGCTCGCTAATACTGCTTAAGAGCTCGTATCAAAGCTAATTCCCAAGACAGATCAAACAAAAACATCGCCAATTTAGGCGCTGTTTTTGTTTGTTGTCTTAGCTAACTCAAAAAAGCTAATTCATTAAGCGATAAAAATCTGTGCCAGTGCGTAGCCTAAGCAACATGCACCGACCACACCGATTAAACCAACCGACATGAATGAGTGGTTGAAGTACCACTTGCCAATCTTGGTAGTGCCAGAGACATCGAAGTTAACCGTTGCGATATCTGATGGGTAGTTCGGAATGAAGAAGTAGCCGTAAACTGCTGGCATCAAACCGATCAGCAAGGCTGGGTCTAATCCTAAGCCAAGGCCAACAGGCAACATCATACGCGCCGTCGCGGCTTGAGAGTTCACCACAACCGATACAATGAATAGCGCTAGTGCGAACGTCCATGGATAATTCGTTACCATTTCCACGATGCCAGATTTAAACTGAGGCATTGCGTATTGGAAGTAAGTATCCGACATCCAAGCGATACCGAAGATAGCAATCGCTGCCACCATACCGGATTTAAATACCACGCCGTTTGGCACGTCACGCGGGTCAGTTTTGGTCGCTAACAAGATGATACCACCGAAACAGAGCATCATCATTTGGATGATTACCGACATCTTGATTGGCTTGTCGCCGTCTACGATAGTTCTGATCTCAGGCACCATCGCCACGATAACAATCACAACAATTGAAAGTAGGAAAATCAATACCGCATTACGAGCCGAAGTTGGCAGTACTTCATCCAAAGAAGTCGCAGTAGTGCTTTCAATGCGCTTCTTCCACTCAGGATCTTTTAGACGCGCTTGGTATTCAGGATCGTCGTTCAGTTCTTTACCACGTTTCAAGCTATACAGAGAAAGCAAAAGTGTGCCGAACAGCGTTGCAGGAACCGTCACCATCAGAATAGAAAGCAGAGTAATCGAGTGTTGGATATCAGAAAGTTGCGCGAGGTAATAGACCACGGCTGCCGAGATTGGAGACGCCGTAATCGCCAATTGAGATGCCACCGATGCTGCCGCCATTGGGCGCTCAGGACGAATACCATTCTTCAACGCAACATCGCCGATGATTGGCATGATTGAGTAAACCGCGTGGCCAGTACCCAATAGGAAAGTCATCGAGTAAGTCACGAACGGTGCTATCAAGGTGACGCGTTTCGGGTTCTTTCTCAGTACCCTTTCCGCAACTTGCAGCATGTATTTCAAGCCACCAGCCGCTTCGAGGATCGAAGCACAGGTAACAACTGCGAGGATGATCAGCATTACGGTGACAGGTGGAGACGTTGGTGGCATCTTGAAGACAAACACCTCGATAACCAAACCAATACCAGAAACAACACCTAAGCCAATACCGCCATACCGAGACCCGATATAAAGTACGACCAATAAAAATAGAAACTCAAAATACAACATAAGCAACCTTGCTAAAAATGTGGATTAATTATATTTTGTCCGGAAGTTCCTCCATTTACTTTTTGCTTGGTCACACTATCATTACAGGCTTACACAAATTGTTTTTTATAAGATTATGGTCACGCTAACACGCCTGTAAGTTTATGAATTGTAATAGGAAGCTAGGCGCTCAACCTAGATTTGTTATGTACGATAACCATTATTGTATTGGTTAGACCGTTACGGCTTATAAAACACCAAGCTCATAACCAAACGATATTAATCCAACCCAAAACAATCGCACCTTAAGTCAATCCGGAGCATATTACACAGCCAACACCTCTGATTATCACTCAACGCTGACTCGCCTATCCTTAGACACTATGTCAAAATACTCGCCCTTACGATGACAACACATAAAGAACCACGGATATGAATTTTCAAGCTGCTATTTTTGATATGGATGGACTGCTGCTCGACACCGAGCGACTTTGTATGCAGGTTTTTGAAGAAGCATGTCACGCACAAGGTGTTCCGTTTTTGCAAGATGTCTACCTAGGCATCATTGGCTGTAACGCAAAAACCATCGAACAGATCTTTAGAAATGGCTACGGTGAAGGATTAGATTACCCAGCGCTGAACAACGAATGGCGAACTCGCTACAGTGCAATTGTTAAGCACCAAGCGATCCCAGTAAAAGACGGCGTAATTGAGCTTCTTGAATGGCTAAAATCAAACGACATTCCAATCGCGGTTGCGACCTCGACTCAGCTTGATATCGCTAAAAAGAAGCTTGAGCTGGCTGGCCTAGATTCTTACTTCACCTCACTAAGCACTGGCTGTGAAGTGACTCATGGTAAGCCTCACCCAGAGATCTACCTGTTAGCGGCTGAACGCCTAGGTGTCGCCCCTGAAACCTGCCTCGCGTTTGAAGATTCAAACAACGGTATTCGCGCATCGATGGCAGCGAATATGATTAGCTTCCAAATTCCAGATTTAGTGGAACCTTGCGAAGAAGTCAAAGCCCTAGGTCACACCATCAGCCCTTCTCTGCATCATGTGCTAGCACAGCTTCAACAAACTGCAGCTTAGGCTCTGATTACCGTTGATAACGCTTTAATCAACACAGAATAACCTTTCTATTAAGCCGACTCACAGAGTCGGTTTTTTTGTTGATATTCCTTTTATAAAAGATAAAAAATCGCGCTTGAAACTGTTACAGTCGATTTGAAAAACATGCTAAGTGATGATCAACATTGATAATGTCTACAAATGGAGAAAGGGACGCGTGATAGAAAAATTTGAAAGCCAACTGCTTGATTTTGCACAGCAAGAGATGACACAAGATGCGGCACATGATATCAGCCACATCAAGCGCGTAGTCAAAACTGCCAAGGCTTTATGTACTCAAGAACAAGCTAAGCTTGAAGTCGTAATGCCCGCCGCTTACCTTCATGATTGCTTCACCTTTCCTAAGAACCATCCAGACAGAGCTCAAAGCTCACAAATGGCGGCTGACAAAGCTATCTCTTATCTCAAATCTATCGAGTATCCCGCATCCTATCTTGATGAAATCCATCACGCCATTGTCACTCACAGCTATAGCGCTAACATCACACCTGAAACCTTAGAAGCTCAGATCGTCCAAGATGCCGATCGCCTTGATTCTCTCGGGGCTATTGGTATTGCTCGTTGCTTATATGTGGGTCAGAGCTTCGATGCCGAACTCTATAACCACGAAGACCCGTTCGCGAAGCAGCGCGACTTGGATGACAAGAATTACAGCGTCGACCATTTCTACGTAAAGCTGTTTAAGCTCGCTGAAACCATGAATACAGAATCAGCCAAGTCAGAAGCCAACAAACGCACCGACTACATGCGTGGCTTTCTTCAACAGTTGGGCACGGAAGTTTAACGGCTTAAACAAAAGAGACACACGATAAGGCAGAGAAAAGCATATGGAAATAAACCGCTTTAAAGCATCTGACGCCGAAGAGATCGTTACTTGGTTTACGTCCCTAGAAGACTACGTTCTATGGGGCGGCCGAACATTTGGTTGGCCGTTGGAAGCTGCCTCCATCATCGAACGCTCTCTAAAACCACAGGTCGAGCTGTATACCTTTTCTGCATCTAAGTCAGACTCTGAACCGAACGCCGATTCAAACGCCAACTCAAATACCAATGACTTGCTTGGCTTTATGGAATTTCAACGCATGACAGACAACGAACTTCGCTTTTGCCGAGTCGCGATTCACCCAAACCTTCGAGGTAAAGGGTTAGGACAATCGATGCTTGAAATGGCATTAGAAGCGGCGAAAGAAATACCAAATGTCACCACCATCTCCTTGGCCGTATTCAAGCAAAACTATGGCGCAAAACGCTGCTACGACAAAGCAGGCTTTCAAGTGGTCGATAAGGAACCGAGCGTAAAAGAGTTCAATGGTAAAACCTGGCCCTTGTATCAGATGGAGTTAAAGCTCTGCTAGCTTGTTCTAATTATCAGACTGATTTTAATTAATAAGATTGTTTTAGTTAACAGACTTACTTTAGTTAACAGAATTGTTTTAATTACCAGATTTGACCCCATATCATTAAGCATTGGCTACACACTCAAGATACACAGATGTAATTTGGAACCTTCAATGACCCAAGAAAAATTCGACACCATTTATCAACGTGCGGCTCACCGTAAAGGCGGTGCAGCCGAGCTCGAAAAGATTGTTCGTGCGCCTCTTTCACAAGCTGAACTATCACAGATCACAGACGACCGTTGGTTGGCCGCCTTTACTGAAAAGGTATTCCAGTGTGGTATTTCGTGGAATGTGGTGAGAAAGAAATGGCCGCAATTTGAAGAGGTGTTCTTTGAATTCAATATCGAAAAAATGCTGATGCTGCCAAATGAAATGTGGGAACAGAAAGCACAAGACCCGCGTATTATTCGCCACCTCACCAAGGTGATGACCATCCCTGCCAATGCCACCATGATCCACAACGCCAAGCGTGAAGCCGATTCATTCTCGCAAATGGTTGCCGACTGGCCATCAGAACGTATCACCGAGCTGTGGGATTACCTGAAAAAACACGGCAAGCGATTAGGTGGTAATACTGGAGCCTACACTCTGCGCCAAATGGGTAAAGACACGTTCATCTTATCATCAGATGTTGAAGCACACCTACGTAGCACAGACGTGGTGGATAGCGGTCGTAACACCAAGCGAGCACAACTGGCAGCGGGTAAAGCCTTCAACGAATGGCAACAACAGTCAGGGCGTAGCTTGAGCGAAATCAGCCAAATTGTTGCCTACAGCTGCGGTGATAATCGAGTTTAGTTAAATTAAAAATGGCTTAAAGCTAAAGATTGCACACAGTTCCCTGCAAACAAAATGTTATAAGTCATTAACAAATAAGCGTGCATCGCACTTTCATCCGGTGGCATTGTATAGATAAATGTATACAATATAGAGTAATGCTCATGAATTATTCTCGACCAACCCAACTCGACTAAACAAGGGTCCTTATCTCTATGACAGTTCTCAAAAACTCTGTCTCCAAAGGTGTAAAAACGAAAGTAACAGGCCAGACTCAAGACGATGTTGTTTACTGCCATATCTTCGACGCGATACTAGAACAAAGGCTGCCACCAGCCACCAAATTAAGCGAAGAAGCGTTAGCAGAAATCTTTAGCGTTAGCCGCACCATTATCCGCCGTGCCTTACTGCGTCTTTCTTTAGAACAAGTTGTGGTGATCCGTCCTAACCGAGGAGCCGTGATTGCTGCGCCAACGGTTGACGAAGCCAAACAGATCTTTAAAGCACGTGAAGTGATGGAAATTGCTATCACTGAGTTGGCGGTGAAAAACGCGACCAAAGCTCAGATAGAAGAATGCAGAAAATTAGTCGCGAAAGAGAACTGTGCTTTCGACCAAGGTGATTACGGCTCTGGCCTACGTTTGTCTGGTGAGTTCCACATCAAATTGGCTGAAATGGCAGAGAACGCGCCACTGCTGGCTTTCCAACGCAGCTTGGTATCGCAAACCTCATTGCTGATCGCTCAATACGAAACGGGCAGCCACTCGAACTGTTCTCTAGACGAACACTCAGGCTTACTGGATGCGATAGAGTCAGGCAACGAACAACAAGCCGTAGAATTGATGCAAGAACACCTAAGCCATATTCGTTCGAAGCTCAACCTAGACAGCAGCACAGCTTCGAGCGACCTGCATGTTGTGTTCTCAGATCTGCTTAAGAGTAAGTCATAGTAGATTCAACAAGTGATTAACAAAACTGGAGAGAAGTAAGCCTCTGCGTTTACTTCTCTTTTTTATGCCCTCTCCCCTAAAAATAAAGACGACGATCGGCTCACATCCATCTAAAAACACTGTCTATTCTGACCTCAACAACGATCTTAGCCTTTACAGAATCACTTCCAACAGTGCCATAAACCTTGTCTTTATCTTGTATACATAGCTATCAATTCATTCACGCCATAAAACTGCTCACAATCAATTAAAACCCTTATAAAACAGATAACTATGGTTAAAATAAAATTGTATACAATCCATAATAAGCTCTATTTGTTGCATTTTTGTAAATAAATAGTTGACCACAGGGTCAGGATGGATAATTATTGACCTAGAAGTCAAAAAGAATACACATGGAAATATGTCGATTTACAAGGAGGTCTCTTGATTACTTTTTTGCTCAATCAGGAAATAAGACGTGAAGATAATTTGTCGCCAAATATGACAGTGCTCAACTACCTTCGTACCAAGGTGAATAAAACGGGTACAAAAGAAGGTTGTGGGTCAGGTGACTGTGGTGCATGTACGGTAGTTCTCGGTGAAGTGGTTAATGGACAACTGCAATACCGCTCGGTGAACTCTTGCCTTACGTTCGTTTCAGCGCTGCATGGCAAGCAACTGATCACGGTAGAAGATCTACAAAACCGAGATCGCTCTTTGCACCCAGTGCAGAAAGCGGTGGTTGATTTTCACGGTTCACAGTGTGGTTACTGCACACCTGGCTTCATCATGTCGATGTTTGCGCTAGGCAAGAACAAACCCGACGCGAGCAAAGAAGACGTCATGGAATCACTGGCGGGTAACCTATGTCGCTGTACTGGCTACCGACCAATTGTTGATGCTGCGATGTCGCTTTCAACAGACCAACCTTTGATCGACCAATTTTCTGAACTTGAACGCAACACCATCAAGAAGCTAGTAAGTATTCAAGACACCGAAGCCAACTTACGCCTTGGTCACCTCACCGCTTTCTCCCCGAAAAGCACCGATGAGCTGGCCAAACTTTTTCAAGCACATCCGAACGCGAAACTAGTTGCTGGCGGCACGGATTTAGCACTGGAAGTGACCCAATTCCATCGCGAGATTGAAACGCTGATCAGCGTAAACCTTGTTGAAGATATGAAGGTATGCGAAGAGACCGACACCGATTTAATCATTGGTGCCAACCTACCTATCAGTGACTCTTACGCACTACTGAAAAAGCACTACCCAGATTTTGGTGAACTGCTACACCGCTTTGCTTCACTGCAAGTGCGTAACCAAGGCACCATTGGTGGTAATGTGGCGAATGCCTCACCTATCGGTGATACTCCTCCTCTGCTGATTGCTCTCGACGCGAAAATCAAACTTCGTTGCGGCGAGAAGTCACGCACTATGCCGATTGAAGATTACTTCATCAGCTATAAAGTGACGGCGCAGAAAGAGAGTGAATTCATTGAACAGATCATCATTCCTAAGCCAAGCAACGACAGCTTCAGAGCTTACAAAGTGTCGAAACGTTTAGACGACGACATCTCTGCGGTGTGTGGCGCGTTTGATATTCAAATTGAAAATGGCAAGGTTTCTTACGCTCGTATCGCTTTCGGCGGTATGGCAGCAACGCCTAAGCGTGCAACTCGTTGTGAAAATACGTTATTAGGCGAACCGTGGACAGACGCTAATATTAAGTTAGCGATGCAGGAACTGTATAACGACTTTGAGCCGCTATCTGATTTCCGTGCCAGCCAAGAATATCGTTCATTGTCGGCAGCCAATATGTTGCGTCGTTACTTCATTGAACAACAGAACAAAAACAACCAAATCGAAACAAGGGTAACGTCTTATGTCTAAATCAAATTCCTTTGTTCACAAGAGCAATGCGATGACCCACGAAGAGATGGTTACCATTGCAAAACAAGACCTAAAAACTGGCGTAGGTAAAAGTGTTAAACACGACAGTGCAGCTAAGCAAGTAACGGGCGAAGCGGTATACATTGATGACCGCCTAGAGTTCCCAAATCAGCTGCACGTCTACGCACGCCTGAGCACTCAAGCACACGCCAATATCACCAAGATAGATTTGTCACCGTGTTACGAATTCGAAGGCGTGGCGATAGCCATTCAAGCAAAAGACGTACCGGGCGAGCTGGATATCGGTGCGATTCTTCCAGGTGACCCACTGCTTGCTGATGGCAAAGTCGAATATTACGGCCAACCTGTGATTGCCGTGGCAGCCAATGATTTAGAAACCGCGCGCAAAGCCGCACACGCTGCAATCATTGAATACGAAGAACTCCCTGCGATTCTTGATGTAAAAGAAGCGCTAGAGAAAGAACACTTCGTGACAGAGAGCCACACCCAACAGCGTGGTGACTCTAAAGCCGCACTGGCAAAAGCAAAACACGTGATCTCTGGTGACCTAGAGATCGGCGGCCAAGAACACTTCTACCTAGAAACTCAAATCAGTAGCGTGATGCCAACCGAAGATGGCGGCATGATCGTCTATACCTCGACCCAAAACCCGACCGAAGTTCAAAAGCTGGTCGCGGAAGTGATTGGCGTACCGATGCACAAAGTCGTGATTGATATGCGTCGTATGGGCGGTGGTTTCGGTGGTAAAGAGACTCAAGCGGCCTCTCCCGCGTGTATGGCAGCGGTGATTGCCCACCTAACAGGCCGACCAACCAAAATGCGTTTGCTGCGCAGTGAAGACATGCAGCAAACCGGTAAACGCCACCCGTTCTACAATCAATACACAGTCGGGTTTGACGACAATGGTGTGATTCAAGGTGCCGACATTACCGTTGCAGGTAACTGTGGCTACTCACCAGACTTATCAAGTTCTATCGTCGACCGTGCGATGTTCCACTCAGACAACGCCTACTACCTAGGTGATGCAACAGTGGTCGGTCACCGATGTAAAACCAACACGGCATCGAATACCGCTTACCGTGGCTTTGGTGGCCCGCAAGGCATGATGACCATTGAACACATCATGGACGAGATTGCGCGTTACCTGAAAAAAGATCCTTTGGAAGTGCGTAAGGCGAACTACTACGGCGAAGAAGGCCGCAACGTGACCCATTACTACCAAACCGTTGAAGACAACTTTTTACCTGAGATAACCGAACAGCTTGAACGCAGCAGTGACTATCACGCACGTCGTAAAGACATTGCAGAGTTCAACAAGCAAAGCCCTATCTTGAAGAAAGGCCTAGCGATCACGCCAGTGAAATTCGGTATCTCGTTTACTGCGACTTTCTTGAACCAAGCAGGTGCGCTCATCCATATCTACACCGATGGCAGTATTCATTTGAATCACGGTGGTACGGAAATGGGGCAAGGCTTGAACATCAAAGTGGCACAGATCGTTGCACAGGAGTTCCAAGTCGATGTCGAACGTATCCAGATCACCGCTACAAACACAGACAAAGTTCCGAACACATCACCAACCGCAGCCTCATCGGGCACCGACCTCAACGGTAAGGCCGCGCAAAACGCCGCAATGACCATTAAGCAGCGCCTGATTGACTTCGCTTCTGCGCACTTCAAAGTGTGGCCTGAAGAAGTGGTGTTTAAGAACGGCATGGTGCAGATACGCGACGAGATCATGACCTTCAACTCTTTTGTTGAACTGGCTTGGTTTAACCAAATTTCGCTATCGAGCACCGGTTTCTACCGCACTCCGAAGATCTATTACGATCACGAGAAAGCACGCGGTCGCCCGTTCTACTACTACGCATATGGAGCATCTTGTTCAGAGGTTATCGTCGATACCTTAACCGGCGAGAACAAGATTCTGCGTGTCGATATTCTGCATGACGTAGGCGCTTCATTGAACCCTGCGATTGATATCGGCCAAGTCGAAGGTGGCTTTGTGCAAGGTGTTGGTTGGTTAACCACGGAAGAGTTGGTTTGGAACCAGCAAGGCCGCTTGATGACCAATGGCCCAGCGAGCTACAAGATCCCTGCGATTGCTGATATGCCAATTGATTTCAGAACGCACCTTTTAGAAAACCGTAACAATCCAGAAGACACCGTCTTCAACTCGAAAGCCGTGGGTGAGCCCCCTTTCATGTTGGGTATGTCGGTATGGAGCGCACTGAAAGATGCCATTAGCTATGTCGCCGTCGATGGCGCGATTCCTAAGCTCAACACACCTGCAACGCCTGAACGCATTCTGATGGCAATACAGGAAGTAACTGAAACGACTCCGACTTCGGTCGATGCTCAATCAGAAACGGCTTAGAGCTGATAGGTATGGCTTAGGACGTAATAAACAGCTAGGGAAGCACAGAAGGGATTTAGGAGGACGTATGTTTAAGGATAATTGGATTCACGAACTGGCAAAACTGGAAGAGAACTACGAACCGTGTGTGATGGTGACGGTTCTTGAAGACAGAGGCTCCGTTCCACGCGATGCGGGCACCAAAATGCTTGTCACTCGTGACCGAATCATCGCTACGATTGGTGGTGGTCACCTTGAACATGTGGCTACTAAAATGGCGCGCGAGATGCTGATTGCCAGCGAGAAATCACTCAAAGTAGAACGCTTCAACCTCGGTGCTCGTTTAGGCCAATGTTGTGGCGGAATGGCAACGTTAAGCTTTGAACCGATTGGCACTCAACAGAACCACCTCGTGCTGTTCGGCGCAGGCCATGTTGCCAAAGCGCTGCTACATATTGTTGCGACCCTGCCCTTCCGCGTGACCTGGATTGATGAACGTGAAGAAGTATTCCCTGAAACGCTGCCACACGGTGTGAAAAAGCTAGTAAGCGACGATCCGGTCGGTGAAGTAAAACACATGCCACCGAATAGCTATTACCTTGTGATGACCCACAACCACCAGCTTGATTTCGATTTAACCAAAGCCATCATCGACCGTGAAGACAGCCGTTACTTTGGCATGATTGGTTCTCTGACTAAGCGCAAGAAGTTCGACTTCCGCTTAGAGCAACGCGGCTATAGCCAAGAGCAAATTGAAACCATGATTTGCCCGATTGGTATTAGCGCTGTGAATGGCAAACACCCTGCCGAAATTGCGGTATCGGTTGCGGGTGAACTGATCGCACACTATCAAGGCCAAGCCCTTGAACAAAAGCGCCCAACCAAACAATATCGAAATCAGGATTTGACCGATCAACACAGTCAACCAAGCGACGTAGGCGAACCACCACTGGAAGAGAAGATCGCCTAACACAAGTCGCAAAGCTTCAGTAGCCATAAAGTCGCTGAAGTCATTAAAAGGAAGTAAACATGACAACGCAACGCAAAGCTTATCGCGCCAGCATTTTACACAGCGTCGCCGACCCAAAAGACGTCGGTATCGATGAGTCTTACGACTATTTTGAAGACGGTGTTTTAGTGGTTGAGAACGGCCATGTCGTCGACTTAGGCCATGCCGATGAGGTATTAGCTCGCCAACCTAAAACACTCGAAGTAAAAGAATACAAAGACAAGCTGATCACCTCTGGCTTTATTGATACGCACATCCACTACCCTCAAACAGGGATGATCGCGTCTTATGGTGAGCAGCTTCTTGATTGGTTAGAAAACTACACCTTCCCAGAAGAAAAACGCTTTAAAAACCCAGTCTATGCACACAAAGTCGCTAAGCTATTCCTAGATGAATTAGCAAGCAACGGCACCACCACTGCACTCGTGTTTGGCACGGTACACAAAGAGTCGGTTAACGTATTCTTTGAAGAGGCCGAGAAGCGTAATCTACGTATGATCGCGGGTAAGGTTCTGATGGATCGCAATGCGCCAGACTACCTCACCGACACTCCAGAATCAGGCTATGCAGACTCAAAAGAGCTGATCGAAAAATGGCACAACCGTGGTCGCTTGCTTTACGCTGTAACCCCTCGTTTCGCGCCAACCAGCACACCAGAGCAACTTGCTACTGTCGGTAAACTGCTAGAAGAGTACCCAGATGTGTACATGCACACTCACCTTTCTGAAAACGAGAAAGAGATCGAGTGGGTGAAATCGCTGTTCCCAGAGCGTGACAGTTACCTAGATGTCTATGACTATTACGGACTACTTCACAAACGTTCGGTATTTGCTCATGGTATTCACCTTTCTGATTGTGAATGTAAACGCCTTGCGGATACCGAATCTGCCATCGCCTTCTGCCCAACTTCTAATCTTTTCTTAGGCTCGGGGTTGTTCCGATTACCAGAGATGGAAAATCACGGTATTCGTGTCGGCGTGGGTACTGATGTAGGCGCAGGCACCAGCTTCTCAATTCTGCAAACCATGAGCGAAGCCTACAAGATCATGCAACTACAACATAAGAAGTTGCACCCGGCTAAGTCGCTGTTCTTAGCAACACTAGGCGGTGCACGTTCACTGCATTTAGAAGACAAGATCGGTAACTTAGAAGTGGGTAAAGAAGCGGATTTCGTAGTACTCGACTTGCACGCTACACAACTGATGCGCTTTAGAATGGAACAAGCCACCAAGCTTGAAGAGAAGCTGTTTGTACTGATGAGTTTGGGTGACGACAGAACCGTCAGCGAGACTTACATCTACGGCGAAAAAGCCTACGACGTAAATTTCAAAGATTACAAAAAGCTCGTTAGCTAGACTTAAAACCGAGTAGCAATCGCTAGACAGCGACAGCCGTCGTTAATTAAAAATCCGTCCAGATTTATCTAGTCTTTAAAGACCAGTTGCTGATGCCACTGGTCTTTTTTGTGCTTCATTCAAAGAAATATAAATTAACCGCTCACAGACAACGATCTTCGGTGACGCCAACTCATTATATTGATAGGTTAATGTTTATACATATCGGCTTCATACTTCACTTTAGCGTCTTTCTAAAACATTCGTTTCTCGGCTAAATGGAAGCACCCAATCTAGAAAGGAATTCTATGTTCGAACAGGTCGTCAGCATTCTGTTTCCCGTTTTTGCTTTAGCCAGTGCTGGCTTTGCGGTCGGTCGTTGGCTCAAGCCCGATTTCAAACCGATCAATCGCATCAACATGGATGTGTGCATTCCTGCGTTGGTGTTTGCCTCGTTGACCACCATGCCTCTCGACACAGAACAACTGCCACTCATCACCGCCTCTTTGGTCGCAGTATTAGTGCCTGCACTGTTGATGATTCCGATCTGTAAGATCTTTAAGCTGAATTTCAAAGCTTGGGCTCCACCACATATGTTCCGCAACAGTGGTAACCTCGCTATTCCGCTGTTCACGTATACCTTTGGTGAGAGCGCGTTAGCCCCTGCAGTATTGCTGTTCGTCGTGTCCGCTTGTGTGCACATTAGTGTTGGTTTGGCGTTACTGAGTGAAGGTAACCCGATCAAGCAGATCCTCAAGATGCCGATATTCTTAGCCGCTTCACTAGCGATGACGCTCAACCTATCTGGCATTGCAGTGTGGAATCCAATCTATGAAGCCACATCGCTACTCGGCCAAGCCGCCGTGCCTATCATGTTATTGTCGCTGGGCTCACAAATGGTCAACTTGAGGTTGAGCGGTCTAAAAGTCGGCTTGCTATGTACGGCTCAATCACTGTTCACCGGAGCCATCGCCTTTACCATCATCTACTTCTTTATTCCGCTGCCAACGCTGCACCTGCAAATGATGGTGTTGTTCACCATGCTACCACCCGCCGTGATGAACTACCTGTTTGCAGAACGCTTCAATGTAGAACCACCAAAAGTTGCTTCAATGGTGCTATTTGGCAACTTCCTAAGCGTGGTGACTTTGCCTATCTTGCTGTCGTTCGCGCTGTCTATGTCGAGTTAACTATTGATATTGAATAGAAAAGCCTACCCATTCCAGAAATCCAATCGCGTCAGCAATCCAATACTGACGCTAATCTTGAGTCGATTGAGGTTCTATATGTTTGAGGTGGGTTTTCTCTCAGCAAGCACTTCCTTGAAAGCAAACATGCCATTTAGTGCCGAAGGGAATCCCGCATAGACCGACATCTGCAATATCACTTCTTTGATCTCCTCCTCGCTGCAGCCGACATTAAGCGCTGCATTCAAATGTACCTTAAGCTGAGGGACACAATTACCGAGAGCGGTGAGAGCGGCGACGGTCGCAATCTCTCGTGATTTCAAATCTAAACCGGGTCGTGAATAGATGTCTCCGAAGGGATACTCGATAGTATATTTGGCAAGATCAGGGCAGATGTCTTGCAGGCTTTCGATAACCTGTTGCCCTGCTTCTCCATCGATGTGATTAAGTCTTTCTAAGCCAGTTTCAAAACGTGATTGATTCATGAGTCTGTTCCTGTATTTATAGTTCACAGGAACACCTTACAAGTTAGAGTCGACTCTAAGTCAACGGACTTTTCCATCTCGATACAAACTAATTTTTTCTTCCAACGCTGCCATGTGCTTTTGTTGCTCCTCGATATGAGAGCGCAAGTTTGCTTGATGTTGTTCCAGTAGCAATTGACGCTGTGAAACTGACTCTGCTCCTAACTCCCTTAGCTTTGCGTATTCTAAAATCTCATCCAGTGGCATTGCGGTAACTTTCAACCGCTTCACAAACTCAATCCAAGTGACGTCCTTTAATGTATACACTCGATGACCGCTACTGTTTCGTTGAATATTTTTCAGCAAACCTATTTTTTCATAGTAGCGAAGCGTATGAGCTGACAAACCCACCAACCGAGAAAACTCACTTACATTCATTACTTCACCTTTCTATACAATGATTAAGAGCTAAAGTTACGCGCACTTATCTAATTTGAGCTCTGCGGTTACTTTCGTCAAACGCAACGCAATAGCGAAACAGACTAAGTAAGGACTCACATACCAGAAGAGGCTTTCTAAAGGTTGCTTCACCTGCGCTTCTCTGGTTTTTATGTATTGGTTTTTCTGCTTCTCATATTGACTCAGCATACCATCCACCCACACTGCATCGCTTTCCACCAGCGATACACTAGGCGCAGGAACCGTAAAATCAGCGGCATTAGGCAACAAGGTGAAATCGACATCTTTGAACGTGATCGCTGTATTCAAATACCACAAACACGCTTCATGGTGCTGGGCATGAGTGTCTAAAGACGGCTGACCAGTGCAGGTATCACTTCTTAATTTATCCAAAGAGAACTGTTGAATCGACTCAAGAGTAGTGACTGCTCTGGTTTGTTCTGTCTCGACCCAATCACCTGCAACCGACGCACGAATCTCAGACACCGCACCCAGCATCCCGATACCCGCCAACAACGGCCATAAATAATCCATAAGCTTCCATTTTCGTCGGCTCAAATTGAACCCACACCAAATTGGAATATGTAAGATGAGCGTTAGCCCTAGTGATAGCAAAACGAAATTCAAGGAGCTAGAGAGCATGAGTTCGCTATCGAAGAAGTTCTTCATAATGAGAGACTTGCCTGTATAACAAAGAGAAATTTGATACTAGGTTCGATATTAAAAAAGAGTGTAAGAGGAAAGTAAAAACAGCACCAAGATTGGTATTGGCGCTGTTTATTTAAGCAACCACCGGCTTTTCCATAGGGATGCAATCGAGGCTAATACCTCTAGGCGAGTGATAAGTGGAAAGTTCATCGCCAATAAAGCCACACGAACGATAAAACGTAGCGGCATTCAGGGTCGATTCTAACTTCATTAAGGGCAAGTTGTGTTGAATCGCGAGTTCCTCTAAGAACTGCAACATCTGCTTCGCTGCGCCTTTTCCGGAAAAATCTGGGTCAACAAAAATAGCATCAACCATACCGGTTTCGATGTTGATCTTACCGCTGCCAATCACTCGACCATCAACTTCTGAAACGTGGAAGGTTTCAACTACATCACTGATGAATCCATCAGACATTCCACCCTGCGTCCATATTGACAGCTGTTCTTCTGAGTAATAAGCCGAGCACTTCTCGACAATGGCACGGCGTCGAATATCGAAAATATCCTGAGCATCAGACTCAACCGCTTTTCTAATTGTAATCATAAGCCTACCTCTGGTGATTAAAAGATACTACTTGCTAGTAAATCGAATAACTACTCGGTGACTAACGCTGGAGATTGCTTCCCCTTAGCTGACATAAGATAAAAACCAACGGCACCAACAACTGAAATTAATATCACACTAAACCAAGTGAAAGTGTACCCATAATCATCGATAAAGTAGCCAATCACGATAAAACTAGGCATAACGAAAACCGTTCGCAAGGTAATGAGCACGCCTTGAATGCGTCCACGATGACTCGACGGAGAGTTGTTTGCTAAATATATGCCCTCTTTTGTCAAAAGAAGAACCTCGCCCGCAGATAGAAATAGCCATGCAAAAAAATGAACAGGAATGTTGGGGAACAACATGACGAGCATATAACCAAAGGCAAACATAAAGCCTGCATAAGCAAGGCTTACGGTTTCAGCCTTACCTGACGTGAACTTCATTAAGATTGGCGTAATCAGCACCACTACAACACAAGCGTAAGTCATGAGTTGCCCGAAAATAATTGGGCCTTGCTCTCCAAACACATGGCTCAAATACAATGGACTCGCCATAGTCATTTGATTTAGCGAATACCACAGCAATCCACATAGAAAAGTGAACAACAAAAGCCGTGGCCTTGATTTTAAAACTGACCAAACCGAACCAGAAACGGGCTGTTCCAGTTCACTCTCGCTGGTCGATTCCGTTCCAGGTTGCAACTTCACAAATGCAGCCACAATAAAAACACAAAAAAGAGCCGCAAAACCGTTGCCGAAAAATATCCAGTCAGTGTGATTCCAGAACAAGTACCCAGCCATAACAGGACCAAGAGCTGAACCAAAGTTATAGGCAAGATAACTCAGTGACATGACTGCATCACGATTCTGAGGGGTAGAAAGGTCAGCAACTAAAGCATTACTCGCGGGCAACGCTAAACCGCCAAAGAAATAGGCACAAAACAAAAACACAGGTACGACTACCGAAGCATCGGCGAAGAAACCACAAATAATCAATAATACAGCACACATAAACTCGCCAAATACCATGACCCGTTTATGTCCCAACCTATCCGCTAATCTCCCACCTAAAAAGCTCCCTAAAAGGTAAGAGCCCGTCACACCCATGGCAAGGGAACCTGCGACTGTTGCGGAATAACCCAACTTATCGGTTAACAGTAAAACTAAAAATGGAACGATAAAGTTACCCATTCCCAGAATCATTCTAGCCAGTGCTAAATAATAGATATTATTCGGTAAATACCTGTAAATAGAAATGGCTGAGAAAAGCTTATGAATCATGAAGTTCCTAAAATATGTAAGTGCTTGATTATGAATTTCTATTCGATAGTACTGAAATCTAGGCTTTTAGGTACCGCCACACTAACAACCTGAGTTCCCGCAATTAAGTCATGTAGGCAACGTTTGTCTTTACGCAAAACAAACAGATAATCTAGCGTCGTTATAAAATGACCAATTACAGGTATATACGTAGCGATTGTCATCGGCATCATTCGTTTGCCTACTATATTGAATAACCCTATTTGTTTACCTTCCATATCAACAATCGCAATTTCCATTAGTTTTTTGCCAATCGTCTGCCCCTTTTTATGCAGCAAATATCCGTGTAACAAAAAGAACACCAACCAACCGTAAGCTGAGACTACAAGTAGTTCTGTCATATCAATTTGCCCTGTATCGAATATTTTTTGAAAATAATCGGTATAGAGAAAAATTGGCGTCATCATAGCGATACCAATCAGGCCATCAATCAAACTTGCCCCTACTCGGGACGAGCGAGACGAGAGTATAACTGCAGGAGTATTTTCTATTACTTCAGACATGTCTTTTCCTAACGTCAAAGTACCTATAAATTAAAAAACGTCAGAAACTCGAAGCTCTGACGTCATCTTGAATTAGATTGAATCACTATATAGAAAGGCAGTTACCGCTTTCAGCCATTGCGACTTTGCGTACTTCAGCTTTCCCTACTTCTTCATCGACTAACTCAACACCTGCACCACCGACAAAAACGCCCATTTTAATGTATTGGTTAACGAAGTAATTACGACCTTCAGCAGTAAAAAGGGAGACGTGATTTTCAGAAAATTCAGATTCCGTACTGACAATATGCTCTTCGTTTCCTTTGACTTCGTGATAAAAGAAAACACCAGGAGCCGTTTCACCTACGCATTCTCCATCAACATATACGTACTTTTTGAGCGCGCCACCGACAAAAGTATCTTCACGATAGATATAGATACCTGTATTACCTTCTTTAGGAGCAGGGAACGTTTTCGCTTGATCAGAAACTGATGAATCGACTGTTGGCACAGAAGCACACCCAGATAATGCGAGAAGAAGAGCAGAGCAAAGAAATACCTTATTTTTCATGTAATAACCTAGACTTTATAAAAACGCGAAAAACATAACATATGCAAATGGTTTAATTTCAAACTTGCATGTAGATGTGTGAGCTACGTTGCGTAATGGGTGGTTAAAATTAAAAAAATCAGTTAAATAGAACTAAACCATTGTTCTGTATTAACTTAATCACTTACATGCAACTTTAATCAAATGGTTAGAGGATCTATTTTTTGTAATCACCTCTAATGAACAGGAGACGTTACGAGGTGAAAGCCTTTAGATAGTGAGAACTAGAAAACGTACGTCTAGTGGTTTAACTAGGGTTTATAGATTGGAGACAAAGGGGGTAAGGACTTCTGACTATTTCAGAGCCAATACATGCTCGATAAAAGTCGACTTCTTTTCGCGGTATTCATCTTGTGGCCAACCTTCATAAGACATTTTGAGGGTGTTGTATTGCTCCACTAAAGCGGGGGTCACTCGTAGCTTGTCACGAAACCTTAGAAAGCATTCGAACTCAGAACCATTGGCGACCACTTGCAAGGCCACATCATCCCCTGATGTAGACTCCAACATACACAGTTCGGGCGTTCTTAAGGTATCGAGTTTCTCATTGAAGCCGAGTGTTGTGAGTCTCTCTATAACATCCTCAAGTTCACCAAGTTCAACACCTACGAAAATATCTAGATCGCCTTTAGACACGGCAAAAGGAATAGAAGATGCGCCTACGTGCTCAACTCTCGCGTTAGGGATTAGCTTTTTTGATGTCACGTTCGTATCGGATAAACAGCTCGTTGCAAGCCGCTTGGTATTGTTCCGCGGGGTAGAACTTCATACTTACTCACTTCTATTGCAGGCGTCTGAGCACTAAAAACTATTAAAGACACCGATAGCTAACAGAAATAGCGCGAGACTAATCGCCCCGATATAAGAAATTCTGGTTCGCTCTTTTTCAGTAGGAGTCAATGAGGGGAAGCGTCCTAACGCGAATACTTTACAAACTATCCAGCCAGAACCGTAACCAATAAATTCGATCACGAGCGACTGAAACATATATCTGAAGAATGCGCTTAATGCTCTAAAATACGCGACTATCAAGTCTTCCATTTTTTGTCCTAACTAAAGTCAATTTAGAACAGAAAGTGCCATGGGTAGAGGTTCAGATCAAGTGTATTATACGGGACTTCTGACGGCCTCTCTCTCCTCCAAAGCCCTTGAATTAGGTATTTTATACAATTATTTAGCTGGAACATCATGACGTTAAATCAGAATCCAATAGTAAATCGATCCCTGCTTCATTGATTGAGTACTGATACACGCCGTTCCCCCAGCTATCATGCTCGATGGTTTTCTCAATATAACCAAGACGTTCCAATTTGATTGCAGCCAAACTGGTTAAACTATCTGACTCCTGAACATCATTACAAATTTGGAAAAAGTCCAAGCCATCAGGTCGAGATGTGTGTGAGGAAAGAACAACCGATAAGAACTTTAGATCCACTGTAGAAATAGGATAATTTTTAGAGTTAACTTCCAACACAGTGTTAGCTTTTAAGGATTCTCGATTCAGTAAACCTAACCTTTTAACTTCAGCCTTAACTAACGAGCAAGCTCTATTCGTTGCAGAAACAAGATCATCATCACTTCTATTAGCTTCATAATCTGCTGGCATTAAACCAAGAAGATCTGTTGGTAAATGCATTTCTTGATTTCGAGGCTTAATAAAAAATGTACGCTCCTTCCCGATAGCTCCAACAAACAAACCCATCTCAAAAAGCACGTTATCCCGCACCACATGTTGCTCTCTGCTTCTTATCATAGCAATGTCATCCGGAGCAAAAATAAACAACGCGAAATCAACAGAAGATGACTTTGCAACTAAGTCATCAACGCTAGTGGAAGAAAGCTTAAAAGTGCCATTTTTCCAAATAGTAACCTCAAACTCATGATCTAGATTGACATTAATAGCTTCTGCCACATCCAAACTTTCTACTGAAGACGCTATAAATATTCTCGGTTTTCTCATTGAAAACACACCTTAAAGAGCAATTAACTGCATATAATATAGCTTGGCATATTATTACTCAAACACTTAAAACACTCTAAGCAACATATATACACATATGTTATTAACTAAATAGTATTTCTGCATTTCCTTTGTCCAAAAACAAAAAATCCCCGGCGATAGGAGCCGGGGGAAGATGGGGAAAATGAGTCTGACGTATGCCTGCGATCAAACTCCCCCGAAACCTCATCTAAAATTGATGTCCTAGTTGAGGGCTGGCAATGTGTCGTTGAAACGTAGTGCTTAGCGCTGCTAAAGAATTAGTCACCATCTATCCTCGATATCTCCTTTGATCATGCGATAAACCAGAAATGCAGCGACAATGCATAGAACAGTCATCACGATGCTGCTTATACAAAGAAAAACGTAAATTGGTTCCACTTCTTCTCCCATCACTCTCTCCAGAAATAAGCATCGATGACTCTGACACCATCAGTAACATACTAATATTTAATGATAATTTAAGGGGCAACACCCTTTATTTGACTGTGATTTTTGTTTTATCGCTAATTATTAATTAGCCAAAGCCAACGAACTGTTGTTATACTTGCCTTAAATAAGGGGTGTCGCCCTTTATTTTTTGAAGTCTACGTTTAGTCAGGCTTATCGTCAAGCTACTTCGTAGTCAAAAGTTAGAATAACCGCTCAACTCTATTGGAGTTGGGTTCCTAGATTTGAACATAGGGTCACCCCTTACAAGAGCAAAACATGAAAAAAGCAGCACTTACTACCCTCATTTTAGCCATGTCTTTATCGGCACCAATTAACGCTGAAATTGGCGTAGGCCTAACCGCCAGTTACTCGCCAAATGTTTACAAAGGAGGCGATACCGAAGTTACACCATTCCCTTTAATTAGTTACGATAATGGCCATTTTTTCATTGAAGGTGTCCAAGCTGGCTATCGCTTGGCTCCAAAAGGCAGCGTGAACAATCTCGTTATCTTTGCGGCCTACGATCCTCGCACCTTAGACGCGAAGGAATCCAATGATCCCGATATCAAGAAGCTCAATGATCGCGATCCTTCATTTGTGGGTGGGGTCGCTTATGTATTGACGACGAATGTTGGAGAACTCAGAGCGGGCGTGGGTACAGATATTGGTTCGGTTCACAATGGCCTTTATGCAGAAACTCGTTACAGTTACCACATCAATATGGGGCCATTTGGTTTTATCCCAGCGATAGGATATTCACTCAATAGCGATAAATTGAATGAGCATTTGTATGGTGTGTCGGCGTCTGAAGCAGCTAATACTCGCTTTGAAGAATTTAACCCAAACTGGAGTGGACGTTACTTTGTCGGTTTGACCGGTTACATGCACTTATCAAAGCAATTACGTTTAACGGGTGGGGTTAGATATGAAAACCTCGACTCTGAAATCGAGAAAAGCCCGATACTTGAAAGTACAACATCGGTTATTGGGAATGTTGGAGTAAGCTACACTTTCTAATGTTCTTGAGCGAGTTTAACGAAATTGAATATTAGTAAAACTGGTTTAGAAAAAGGACTTTCTACAACCTTAAACTTAAGTTGAAACCGCTATACATACAGATCTATTTTGTTCATTTTCTTAACCACATCTTCCCCTTGAATCCTTTTTAATACCGTTCCGTTAGACGATGAGATGACAATTTGCTTATGGCTATCTAGCTTGGCTGACAGGTCGGCCTTGTTCGCTGAAAACGTCGTGTTGATGTAATCAGTGGCGCTATTCAGTTTGTGACTGCTCAGTGGGGAATGTATCAGGTTGGTCATCATTTCGAGCCTTTCAAAAAAATAAAGGTTAACAACCTCTATTCTATATGATAAATGTATAATTTCAATAGCATGAACTCGATGAGGCCTGTTTGGGCCCATTAATGTCCAGTTACTCAACGATCGATTGTATCGCAAGCTTTGTGCCTTTATTCTACGGCCTGTTATTGCTTATTATCGATGGCACATAAAATACAACCATCATCCAACGTTCGGAGGCAAGAGTGGGAAGAGCAAGCGCTGCACAAGCGATTATTACACGACAAAAGATCATCGATGCTGCATTTGATATCGCATTAAATGAAGGCTTCGACAAGGCAACCTTTGCTTATATCGCTAAAAAAGCCGGTGTGTCTAAATCAGGGATTAATGCTCACTTCGACAGAAAAGTCGATATTGCCAAAGAGCTTGAGCCTATGTTTGCAAAAATCATCAATGAGCACTTAAGCTACGAGTCGACCGCAGCCTTTTCTAAGACGTGGCAGAAAGCCATTAATAGCGAACCGAATTTTGTAGCGGCCATTATCGCGTTTGGTCCTATTATGCCAACCGAGAAAGGCATCAAAGGGCTGCAATCCAAGATCCAAGGCGAAGAGCAAGAAGTACTCGACTGTATCTATCACTGTATCGGCTATGCGGTTTGTAATATTCAATCTCGCCAATCAGCTTAACTCGCCTATCTTCATTTCGCAGATTTAACGAATAAAGCGACCTATATTCAGCTCCACATTTCCTGTTTTCTCTTTCCTATTTCCGATTGTCCAAAAACAAAAAGCCCCGGTTATAGGAACCGGGGAAACAGGGTGGGATGAGTTTGGCGCGTGCCCGAAACCAAACTCTCCCCAAGCCTCACCTAAGACTCATGCTCTTAGGTAAAGGATACTGAGTACTGTTATTGCAAAGTACTGCTATTACAAATTACTGTTATTGAAGCGTCGCGCCTTGCTCAACCCAAGTGCCGATGAGTGCGCGTTCTTCGTCGGTCATTTGAGTCATGTTGCCGAGCGGCATCACCTTGGTTGTGACAGTTTGAGCAACAATCCTTGGTACGTTGGCTTTGATCTCTTCCGGGGTATCAAACATCACACCGGCTGGCGCAGCAGCAAAAGCGGCGTGGCTCGGGGTTGATGAGTGACACACAGAACAGCGCTCTTGAATGACTTTGTTGATGGTTTCAAAGCTTACACTTGCGCTAGCCGTTTGCATTGCGTGGTCTGCAGGTACAACTGGGGCATCTACCGAAGTTGAAGCTGTGCTGTTCGAAACAGCCTCTTCTGTCGCCGATTCAGTCGCGCTTACTTGCACTTCTTGAACGACTGATGCTTGCACAACCGGAGTCATCTGCTTTTTCGCGTAAGGTGAGGTAACAAACGCCAGCGTGATCATACCCAATGCTGCTACAGGTACTGTCCATGCAAACTTCTGGCTACCATGACGGGTGTTGAAGTAGTGACGCACCAAGATACTGAAAATCGCGAGGCCAGCAAGAATCAGCCAGTTGTATTCCGATCCATAAGTGCTTGGGAAGTGGTTACTGATCATGATGAACAACACTGGCAGTGTCATGTAGTTATTGTGACGAGAACGCAGTAGACCTTTCGCTGGCAGTGCAGGATCCGGTTCGCGCTTCTCTTCAATCGCTTTCACCAAGTTACGCTGCGCAGGCATGATAACGCGGAATACGTTACCCACCATGATGGTACCAATGATCGCACCAACATGGATGTAAGCACCACGACCACTGAACACTTGAGTTAGGCCATATGTTGCAGCGACGAGCAGCACAAACAGCACAACACCAAGCAACACAGGCGTTTTACCTAATGGCGAGTCACACAGCAAGTCGTAGATAAACCAACCAGCAACGAATGAACCAATACCAATCGCGATTGCCGTTGTTGAATCAAGGCCAGAGCCCGGTGCAATCAGGTAAATCTCAGCGTTGAGGTAGTAAACCACACCCAGTAGGCACACACCGGTGATCCACGTGAAGTAGGCTTCCCATTTGAACCAGTGCAGATGTTCTGGCATTTCTGGTGGCGCAAGTTTGTACTTCTCTAGGTGATAAATACCACCGCCATGAATTGCCCATAAGTCGCCTGAAAGGCCCGTTTTTGGGTTTACTCGGTTAAGGTTGTTCTCTAACCAAACAAAGTAAAATGATGCGCCTATCCACGCAACACCAACAATCATGTGAGCCCAGCGTATTGCTAAATTCAACCATTCTGTAATATGCGGATCCATAATAAACTCCTGTATCACAACGCTTTAGCTAAGCGTTGCTCTTCCTTGTTGTTTTCCGTTGGCAAATCTTCCAAATGCAATTCTACTCGGTCGCTGTCGAAATAAACTTCATCACAGTTGTGCCCTTCGCCGCCTCTATCGACAATCAAGAACTGGTCTTGATCGGTGAGTACGAGAACTGGGTGATGCCACACCCCTTTGTGATAGTTCACTCCTTGACGGCCGTTGCTCAAGAAAGCTCGACTATTGGCTAATGTTGGATCGTCGCCTTTTGGCGCAACAACAATTAAATAGGGTTGACCAAGTAATGGAATGAATGCCTGAGAGCCAAGTGGATGACGCTCTAACATTTTGATGGTCAGTGGGTAGCTCAACGGTGTGGCTTGGAAGATGCTAATGATCGCTTCTCCGTCTTCGTCTTGCACATCCGTTGTCGCTAGCTTGTGGTAGCGACGTGTTGATCCACTGTTGATCATGAAGAAATCACTATTATCGGACTCGATAACATCACCAAACTCTGCAAAAGCCTGCTTGGTTAACGGTTCGATGGATAAACGACGTATTCCATTACTCATACTCATTTCCTTACCTATTTCGCTTTCGTACCAAACAGACGCAAACGGCTGATACCGCCATCTGGGAATATGTTTGCACGTACGTGGGTAATCGCACCAAGGTCGTTAACCTCAGAAATGAATTCGTGAATTTCGTGCGCTTGCAGCTTTTGTGCTGGCAACAGTTCACGCCAGAATAGGCTTTGTGTTTCTACTTGGTCGTCGGTACCGCCTTTAACGTAAGCCGCTTGAATTGAGCAGCTGTCTGGGTAGTTACCTTTGAAGTGGGCTGTATCAACAACGATGCGTTCGATGCTGCCTGGGTGGCCTAGTGCCACAATTACCCAGTCGTTACCCGGTGTACGACGACGTGCTGTTTCCCAGCCATCACCCATGTTTTCACCGCGGCCTGGGCCTAAGATGTTGGCTTTGTTGCCGTAGTGCTCATCGCTACATGCCAATGCTCGGCCACCGTGTTCAACCGATGCTAGGTCAACTTGTTGCTGAGAATCTATTGCTTCCCAATCGACACTTGGTCGGCCATAAACACGTAAGCGCGCGACACCGCCGTCTGGGTAAATGTTCAAACGTAGGTGCGTAAAGACTTGGTCACTTTCGATTGCTTCAAGATGATGATGATCACCTTGTAGTGCCATTGAAGGCAGAATTTCTTGCCACTCTGTTGAATCAGTTGGTTCACCTTGTGGTGAATAACACGCGTCAATTGATGCCGAAGGTGGGAAGTTACCGGTGAAGAATGAGGTATCAATATCAACGCCAGCAATAGTGCCAGCTAGGCCAAGGCGAACGACACAGTAGTCGTAACCTTCACCACGTTTACGTCTGCTTTCCCAACCGTCCATCCACTTGCCGTTATCGTCGTATAAGTCGTCTTTCCACTCTGGCGCTGCGTGGCTGAGTAGACGGCTTTTATCCGCGAAAAAATCGTCGGTTGCGAAGATAGCTTCTGCGCCGAGTTTTTCGTCTGCAAGGTTTATGTATTGTTCAAATGTTTGGGTCATGTCCGTGTAATCCTATCCAATTAATCAAGTAATAATAAAATGAGAACTTAGTGGCTTATGCTTTATTCAATAAGGCTTTGATAAACAAGCCTTCGATAAATCAAGCTCTAATAAGCAGCGCTCTGATAAACAAAGCTCTTAGCGCACTAAGACTGGGCTGAGATAGCTGTTAACTCCGTTAACTTACATATCCCAGAGACGAAACATCGCGATCTTGTTGATCTCTCGAATCGCCGTAGCAAACTCAGTTTCACTATCATTTCCTAATCGCATCTCGAACGACTCAAGAATTTGGTAACGATTGGCTCCCTTTACCGCCATGATAAAAGGGAAATTGAAGCGACTTTTGTAGCTGTTGTTGTAAGAAGTGAATTTTTCAAATTCTTCGGCGCTGCACTGGTCGATGCCCGCCCCCGCTTGTTCTTTGGTCGACGACTCGGTGAGTTCGCCGTTTACTGCAGCTCGACCGGCTAAATCCGGGTGAGCATTGATCAAAGCCAACTGTTTGCCTTGGTCTGCACTTAACAAGGTTGATGCCATCTTCAGATGAAGATTCTCGATATGATCATCTTCGGCATTCAAACCTTGGTCATACACCACTTCTGCAACCCACGGGCTGTATTCGTAAACATCAGCAAAGTGAGCGACAAAGGTATCGCGGTCCATGGTTGTTGGTTGGCATGATCGAAATTCAGTCACGTTAAGCCTCCTTGCTTCACTGCTACTTTTGCTGTTGATGATTAGCGTTATTTGGTTGATATGGATGATGTTGGTGCCAATGGTTAGCAATATCGATTCGACGACACAACCACACGCTGTCGTGCTCTTTGACGTAATCGAGGAAACGTCTTAAGGCAGCAATACGACCGGGGCGACCAATCAAACGACAGTGAAGCCCAACCGACATCATTTTCGGTGCGGTTTCGCCTTCCATATACAGGGTGTCAAACGTGTCTTTTAGATACTGGAAGAACTGCTCACCCGAGTTGAAGCCTTGCGCGGTTGAAAAACGCATGTCGTTCACATCGAGAGTGTATGGGATCACCAGTTGCGGATAACCAGTCTCGGTGTGCCAATAAGGCAGGTCATCATCGTAGGCATCTGAGTCGTAAAGAAAACCGCCCTCTTCTGCAACCAAACGACGCGTATTTGGCCCCGTTCGACCTGTGTACCAACCTTGCGGGCGCTGACCCGTCACTTGTTGGATGATCTCAATCGCTTTGGTCATGTGGTCGCGCTCTTCAGACTCATCAATGTATTGATAGTCGATCCAGCGATAACCGTGGCTACAAATTTCATGCCCGGCTTCGACCATGGCCTTGGCAGCGTCTGGATGACGCTCAATCGCCATTGCGACAGCAAAGACGGTCAGTGGGATTTCATATTCATCGAACAAGCGAAGAACACGCCATACACCCGCACGGCTACCATATTCATAAATGGATTCCATGCTCATGTGACGTTCGCCTTTGATCGGTTGTGCTGACGGGATCTCTGAAAGAAAGGCTTCAGACTCGTCGTCTCCATGTAACAAACAACGCTCACCGCCCTCTTCATAGTTCAATACAAAAGAAACCGCGACGCGCGCATTACCTGGCCATTGAGGGTTTGGAGGGTTAGCTCCGTAACCGATCAAATTTCTTGAATAATCCTTATTCATCCAAGTACTCCTAACATAAGTGGTTGGCTTAGCCGCTCGTTAAGTGAGTCACCGGATGATTCAATCAAATGGATTCTCAATAAACAGAGCAACCTTACCCCTGTACATTTATTGTATACAATTATTTATCTCAATGTAAAGATTTTGTTATTCAAGTTAAATTTGCGCACTATATTCATTTAAAAACAATGATTTAACAAAATTAAAACTCACTAAAAAACGATAACCAAGATCTATAAATCCAAAAAAAACGACACAATGGTTAACATTTTTCCAACAATTTGCTTTACTAATTGTGTACAGTTCGTACATAGTTAGTGATAACAAAGTGACCAGTTGCATTCTTTGCAAGGTCGAAGCAGACAGATAAACCACGGAACAGAGGAGCGCTAAAAGCGCTATTAAAGGACTATGGGAAGATTAACAACACACGTATTAGACACGACTCACGGCTTACCGGGTGCAGAGATCAAGGTAGAGCTTTATAAGGTCAATGAAGACTCAACAGAAAAGCTGGCGACGGTAATCACTAACTCCGATGGCCGAACCGATGCGCCCATTCTGGCAGGGAATGATTTCCGACCGGGGAAATATCAATTGGTGTTCTACGTTGCGGATTACTACAAAAGCAAAGGTGTGGAATTGGATGGTGTGCCTTTCCTAGACGATGTTGTTATTCGCTTTGGTCTAGATGATCCAGACGCGCATTATCACGTTCCTCTTCTCGTCTCGCCTTACAGTTTCTCAACCTATCGGGGCAGTTAGTCCCTTGTCCTAGCACTTAGAACTAGGCTCAACCGTCGAATAATAAACAGATTCACGTGTACATCCCAAAGGGTGTGCACTCACTAAACACGCTCATATAAAAATACTAACAACGTTGTTAGTTAGAAAGTTGATGACTAAACAACTGATAGCTAAAGAAATAACGGCTAGGGAACAACTTAAAAACTCAATATTGAAATCTCGCTGTATTCAATAAATGGATCACAACATAAAAGGACTTGCTGACATGAGTGAGAGTAAAACAGAAATACTCAACCAAGACGCGAATAACGGAATTTTAGAGAAACTCTTTAAAATTAAGGCCCACGGAAGCAGCGTGAAAGATGAATTAATGGGGGGTGTGACTACCTTCGCCACTATGGCTTACATCATCTTCGTTAACCCACAAATTATGGCTGCGTCAGGCATGGATACAGGAGCGGTATTTGTCGCGACTTGTATTGGTGCTGCGATCGGTTGTTTGTTAATGGGGTTATTTGCGAACTGGCCTGTCGGTCTTGCACCGGGCATGGGCTTGAATGCCTTCTTCTCGTTCACGGTAGTAAGCGAAATGGGCTACACCTGGGAAGTGGCGTTGGGTGCGGTGTTTATCTCCGGCATCTTGTTCGTTGGGATGAGTTTCTACAAAGTCCGCCAATGGATCATTGAAAGTATTCCGGTGAGTCTTCGTTATGCCATGACAGCGGGTGTTGGCCTATTCTTAGGTCTAATTGGCCTTAAAACAGCGGGCATTGTCGTCGAAAACCCAGCGACTTTGGTTTCTTTAGGGGATTTCACTAAACCTGAAGCTCTACTGGCCGCTATCGCCTTCTTGATCATCGCGGTACTCAGTGAGCGTAAAATATTTGGTGCAGTGTTAATCGGAATTTTGAGTGTGACTCTGGTCGGCATGATGCTTGGTTTAGTGCATTACAACGGCTTCTTCGCTGCTCCACCAAGTTTAGCGCCTACGTTCCTTAAAATGGACATTATGGGTGCGCTTGATGTTTCGATGATCAGCGTTATCTTGGCTTTCCTTTTCGTCAACATGTTCGATACCGCAGGTACTTTGATGGGCGTGGCTGAGCGTGCAAATCTGACGAACCCTGAAACAGGCAAGATCGAAGGTCTGAGCAAAGCGCTGAAAGCCGACAGTATCTCAAGCGTGGCAGGTGCGTGTATGGGTTGTCCGCCAGTCACCAGTTACGTAGAAAGTGCCGCAGGCGTTGCAGCAGGTGCGCGAACTGGCCTATCTGCGATTGTGGTTGGCGTGTTGTTCTTAGCGGCGATTTTTCTATCGCCACTTGCAGGCATGATCCCCGCTTACGCAACCTCTGGTGCGCTGATTTACGTAGCGTTCGTAATGATGAGCAGCATGCAACACGTAGACTGGAAAGACTTCACCAACGGTGCACCCGCAGCCATTACGGCACTAATGATGCCACTGACGTTCTCTATCGCGAATGGTATCGGCCTGGGTTTCATTACCTACACAGTGCTTAAGCTGGCGACAGGTAAAACAAAAGACGTCTCAATTTCGATGTACTTCCTAGCGGCTATCTTCATCGCCAAGCTAGTGTTCATCGGTTAATCAGCCATTCAATACCGCTAGATCATGGTGGTTTGGCTCAACAACGAGCTAAGCCATCATCGTTAATTGTCACAATTAACGAACAACATGATTTTTAAGAAAGCTAATAGTACTAATTCGTGGAGAGCAAATGCCCTCTGCCGCTTTAGTGCACCTTTTTTATGACCCTACGCAGTTTGTAGAAGTCATTATTTGACCGCCATTCGCCTGTAAATGGAAAAGCAGGCAGAGGAATATCAAATGAAACTTCTGTACACCTTAAATGAAAGACCGCCTCACGGCTTAACCCTTCTACTCGCATTGCAACATATGCTCGCCTCGATTGGTGGCATCGTTGCAGTCCCCCTTATTGTTGGCGCTTCCATTGGCCTACCTAACACAGAGATCGTCTCACTGATCAATGCTGCGCTACTGGCTTCAGGTATTGTGACTGTCGCTCAATGTCTTGGCTTTGGTCCTATTGGTATTCGACTGCCCGTTGTGATGGGTTCGAGCTTTGCCTTTTTGGGCGTCGCCATTTCAATCGGCAACGAAGGCGGTGTCGCCGCGATCATGGGCTCGGCGCTTATCGGCTCGTTCGTGGTGATTGGTGCCAGTTTCTATATGGACAAGGTTAGGAAACTGTTCCCTACCGTGGTAAGTGGTGTGGTGGTTACCCTAATCGGCTTAACCATTTTACCCGTTGCCATGAATTGGGTCGGAGACTCTCCTGCCAATACTGAACAATTCGCTACACTACCAAAGCTGTTTCTAGCACTGATCTCTTTGGGGATTGTGGTGGGCGTATCGGTTTACTGTAAAGGCGCAGTTGCCGCTTCGGCCATCGTGATTGGTTTAGCGGGCGGCTACATTGTGGCGCTATCGCTCGGCATGGTCGACCTTGAGCAAATCAGCTCTGCCGCTTGGATAGGTGGTCCTGAACCCTTCAAATACGGCTTTACCTTTTCTGCGAGTGCCATCATCAGTATGAGTTTGGTGTACATCGTGGTTATCGCCGAAGCAACGGGTGACTTCATGGCTCTGGGTAACAACTGCCAAACCCAAGTCAGCGGTAAAGATCTAAAACGCGGTCTGCTGGGCGATGGCCTTGGCAGTACCTTATCTTCAATTTTAACGGCAATGCCATTGGCGTCATTCAGCCAAAACGTCGGCATTGTAGGCATCACAGGTGTAGCAAGCCGTTACGTAGTGGCTGCAACCGGTGGTTTGCTAATTTTAGGAGGTTTATTCCCGAAATTAGCCGCTATTGCCGTCACAATTCCGAAACCTGTTCTAGGTGGTGTAGGTTTCGTGATGTTCGGTATGATTGCTTACGCGGGTATCCGCATGTTGATCAAAGCCGCAGACACTAAGCGAAATGCCTTGGTAATTTGTGTAGGTTTGGCGTCTGGCTTGGCCGTAACTTTCGAACCAAGACTGCTACAACACTTACCGCATGATTTGGCGAATTTCCTTCACTCTGGCATTACCACGGGCACCATCATGACAGTTCTGCTAAACCTTGTGTTGCCGAAATCTTCACGAGCAGAAGAGCAAGAAGCGTTAGCCGAGAGCCAAGCCCAAGTTCAGCTAGAAATGAAAGAACAGGCTGAAGAAGAACGACACTCAGACGAGCAATTAGAGATTCAACAAGCAAGTACAGAAGCAGATGTTCAAGCGGCTTCAGAAAACCCTGAGCCCAAAGCGAACTAGCTGGTTCTCAAATTAACTGGTTCACTGACTAACGTAAAACCGATTTCCGTAGGATCAGGGCTGATTAGAGCATTGAACGTTTTAACGTCCCTGATTCGAATTTATCTACCAACAGCAAATACCAATAAAGACCCTCTTCCCTGAAAAGGCTGAGATGGCTAAGGACTACTATGAATGGAAACCATCTGGATTAAGAATCCTCTCGCAATCTACACTGGCTCACTAGTTGATGCAGAAGGCGGTATTGTCATTAAAGGTAATAAAATCATTGAGCTGGTTGGCAAACACAAAGAGCCAACCTCACCCGTAGATTACAGCGTCGACGCCTCTCGTCATGTTGTAACCCCAGGGCTTATCAATGCGCACCACCACTTCTATCAAACCCTAACGCGTGCCTACCCCGGAGCACTCAATAAAGAACTCTTCCATTGGCTGCAAAGCCTCTATCCTGTTTGGGCTAATCTCGATGCTGAAATGATGAGCCTTGCCACAGAGCTGGCTCTGGTCGAGTTAATGATGTCAGGGTGTACGACAGCATCAGACCATCATTACTTGCTACCCAGTGGGCTAGAACACGCCATCGATTTACAAGTCGAGGCGGCAGAGAAACTGGGTGTAAGAGCAATATTTACGCGCGGCTCCATGAGCCTTGGGGAAGATGAAGGTGGACTACCTCCACGACACACCATTCAAGCCGAACAGACCATTATTGATGACAGCCAACGCTTGATTCGCGATTACCACCAGCGTGATGAAGGGGCGATGATTCAAATCGCGCTCGCGCCTTGTTCGCCATTCTCGGTCACTACAGACCTGATGAAAGAAACCGCCAAGATCAGCGAACGTGAAAACGTAATGATGCACACGCACTTATGTGAAACGCTCGATGAGGAGGACTTCTGTATCGAGAAGTTTGGCCTGCGCCCAGTTGATTACCTAGAAGATGTCGGTTGGCTCAACGAACGCACTTGGCTCGCTCATGGTATTCACTTCAATCCAGAAGAGATCAAGCGCTTAGGTAAAGCAGGAATTGGTATTAGCCACTGCCCGACGTCCAACATGATGTTGGCTTCCGGTATTTGTAAGAACAACGACCTTGAAGCCGCTGGCGTCAAAGTCGGCCTTGGCGTGGATGGTTCGGCCTCAAATGACGGCTCTAATATGATTGCCGAAGTACGCATGGCGATGTATTTACAACGCTTGCAATATGGCTCGGCAAACGTATCTCACTTCGACGCGCTGCGCTGGGCAACGTCAGGCTCTGCACGAGCGATGGGGAGAACCGATATTGGTACGCTAGAAGTCGGCAAACAAGCCGACATCGCGATGTTCAAGCTCGATGATATTCGTTTCTCTGGTAGCCACGATCCACTGGCGGCATTGCTACTTTGTGGCGCTCAACAAGCGGATAAGGTGATGGTAGCTGGAAAGTGGCGAGTGAATGATGGTGCCGTGATTGGCGTAGACATGGAGCTACTGATGCACCGCCACCACGCCGCGGCCATGAAACTAGGTAAGCTGGCGATGAATAACAACTAACTACTTTACTTGCCCATCAAACACTGCAAGCCAATGCGCGTGGCGAAGATGGGCAAACACTCATAAGTATCCGAAACATCTAAAAACATTCGAAAACACACGCAAACATCTACGAAAACCTGCAAAGAAAATCTGAAGACATAATTGCCTCTCAGTTTATGTATCAGTCAGTTTTCTTAAATAGTTCTATCTTTATTAAACTAAAAAATAAACCTTAACTAATTGAAGATAACCTAATTTAATGCAATCTAATTTAATAATTACTAATAAAACATTCACTAATTAAATATTCGATTAATATAAAGACACTCGTACATTGTTTGGCACAGATCAAATTTAAAACGTTCGTTCTATTTATATATTCATCAAATTAATCAACAGATTTAGTAATAATCATAATGATGACTGTAATTATACTTTTATCATTTACCACCTTTATGAATAGAATGAAAACCCCTCGAGACCTTTCCATACCTAGCCTGACAAAAGAAACAAAACTAATGATTCAAATATCATTAAATTCAATAGATCAGCAAACGATCAATATGAATCCAAATGTGTGATCTAAATAGAACTTTTCATTATAAATCTGCTATAGATTGGCCGAATCTTATAAAAACAAAAAACACATTAAAGGAGTGAATTTTAAAACCATAAAATAATCACAAGAATAACAATATAAAACTATTCAATAACCCTTCATAAATATCTAAATAATGCCATCAAATGGCAGGGGGATTATTGTCTTTGCAAAAAGCTAATAACAAATCTAACAGGGCTAAACGATGAAAAAAATCACAAAAACACTCGTATTATCTTCAATTTCAATTGGGCTACTTTCCTCTTTTGCTTTCACTTCTCAAGCAGCGTCAGTTCAAATTAACCAAGCGTCAGCTGAACAAAACATACCTCAAATCACCTACAATACGATCATCGGTGAGAATGGCGTCTTTATTGACCTAGAGACCGACAACTTTATCCTAAAGCAACAAGAGTGGTATCAGATCCAAGCTTATGTCGAAGGTGCGTTGGCGCTGCCCGTGACAGAAGCCAGTATGAAGTCGACTTTAAGTATCCCTAACGATATTCCTTTCTCTAATTTCCAAGCACTTGTCGAGCAATACTCAAGCATTCACGATACTGCCTTTTATTGGAAAAAAGACCTTTACCCAAGCATCGTTGATCTTTCATTAAGCTTAGCCAATTACGCACAAATCAAAGACTATATGCTCAACCCTTTGAGCGACGCCTTAAATGAAATGCTGGCCAAAGCATTCTCGCCACTGCCAGAAGATATTGAAGCAGTGGAACGCAATAGAAAGATGGCGATCGCTTACCTAAAAAGCCTGCAGAACTTTTCGATGAGATACCAACAAGAAGTGTCTGACGTTGGCGGCAGTCTATTGGAATTTTCAGCCACACTGGACACGCAAAAATTGCAGTTAGATGTGCTGGAAGGCACACACAACGGCTATCTAAGCGATGATGGCAGTGCCCTTCAGCAACGAGTGAATGACATCAATGCGCGCATTACTCAACTCAATAAAGATTATACTCACTACGTTACGGTCGCCTCTACTGCTGTGACTTATGCATGGTTCCCTCTGGTTGCAGGGCCAATCATGGGCGTCTTCGGCGATAAAGCAGAAAAAGCACGCAAACTTCGTAACGAATTACAAAACGAAGTAAAAGAGCTTCAAGAGCAGTTAACTTACACGCAGAAGATATATAACTCTTATCATCGATCTTCAGAGAGTATCGATGTAATTTCTCAGCAAATTGAAAATGCGATTCCACATATTAATAAGCTGAAATTGAACTGGCAGAAAATGAATGCCGACTTTACTTCACTGCTCGTTGCACTTGAACAAGCTCAGGATAACGCCGACATCATGAAAGATGACACCATGTTGGGTGCGATAGGCGCTCTTGCGAATACAACAGTTGCGGAAAGTAATTGGACGAATATTAGTGAGAAAGCAAAAGCGTTCGCAAACAATGCATATATCCAAAAAATGGATTAGTCCCTATACCTCTCGAAAAATAGCGCGACAGATAAAATCAACGCTATATACAACAACTCTATACGCAGTAAATAAACTGCTAAAAATATAACAAGATAGCCAAATTATCTTCCGAATAAGAAGCCGCACCTTAAGCAAATTAAGGTGGCGGTTTCTGCTATCCAAAATTTGGCAAATACTAATTTCGACAGGATATAGATATGAGACTTCTACCTATTATTATTTCTCTTTCATTTTCTCCACAGGCTTTTTCTAGCGACTGGCTTGAACTAAACAATTTACCCAATTCAACCGAATACCCAACCTGGGTTCAGTCTGCCTATTCCAATGTTGGCGTCCTATCGCGTTCAACATCCGATTTACACATCAACCTAAGTGACTGGATTGCAGAGCAGAACCTCTACGTCACTAAGCCTTCAAAAATCGTTGTTTTTGCAGATACGATTGAGGTTCCAGAGAACTTCAACTTACTCGTAAATAACCAAAACATCCTGATATTTGCACGTAGAATCGTTGGTCAAGGCACACCAACGTTTGTGCTCGGACAGCAAGGTTCTGCTGCCTCGATTTCTGTGATTGCGGGCCAGATAGAAACACCCATCAATGTGCTTGCTTTTCAAAGTGATGGCAGTATTACACGAGATGCTCTAACAGGAAAAATCGGTGATGGTGAGTCCGTTGTCTTAGCTGGAGAAAACTACCGAAGAACCACCATCGACTCAAACATCACTGGGCAAATGAAATTAGCTTCTGAGCCTTTTACAGACATTGTAAATCGTTCTTTTGATATGGCTGCTAGCTTATACGACACTAACCCAGAGCTTAGCCTCGACCTCATCAACTGGATTGAACAGAGCCTACGTTACTCAGGTTCTGTAGTAGAAGACGACCCTATTCTTTCAGATCTTTACCTGCAAACGGTCGCGTTCAAACAGTTCATTAGCTTCAGTACTAAAGAGAGCCACTACGTACCTTACCTGGACAAAGTTCTGTACCAAGACAAGTACGAAGCGTATCTGAAGGCGATGGTCGCCTACCAAGCTCAATGGGACATTATTCAAGACAGAAACACCGTCATTGAAGACAAAATAGAAGCCGCTAAGTTAGCACTCGCTAACATTGAAGACGTTCTTCGCGCTCAAAGTTCAATCATTACGCAAACCCAATCAAACATAGACAAGATAGGAGACAGCCTTACTGAGGTTGATAGCCAATACAAAGCACAAGAGTTAGTCACCCTTGATGCGAGAACGACTTACTTAGTTGGCGTAGAGAATTGGAAAACCCAACAACAGCTCAAAGCAGCTTTGGCCATATTCAAAGCGATAGCCGAGATTGGCAGTGCGGTAAGTGGCGTATTCACAGGCAACCTTTCAGGTGTCAACGACCTAACTGAGCAATTGGCTAAAACGCCCGAAGCGTTAGAAAAAGCGAAAAACCTAGTCACCAATATCAAGTCGGTCACGGGCATTATTGATAGCGTGACCAAAACGATTTCTGGTATCTCTCAGCTGACCGCTGATATTAAATCAACCATCAAACTCCAGAAGATATCGGAAGCGATGGATGGCTTTAACTTCAACATCCCAACCATCAATGAAAGCAATCTGGCGTGGGATCTGATGATCACTGAGATCCGCAGCAACTTAAGATATGCCGATAGCTTAGGTATCAAAGGATCAAGACAATACCTGCTCGAACTCGAAAAGCAGGTTCTGTTAGGTAAAGCCATTAACATCACGCAGCTTAACTTTGCTCAGGAGCAAGCCAAGCTGGTCGACTTGTTGTTAACCAAGAACGTAACCATTAATCAACAGCAAAGGCTGAATGATGCAATTGGGGGTTATCAGGTAGACACCGACAGCTTCGATTCGATTGAACGTGAACTATCAAGAGTATTGATGCACTTCAAACGCCCGATGTACGTTGCTTTATCTAACTATGTTCAGGCATACGAATATTGGGCATTGAAGCCAAGCGAGGTCACGCCTTCTCTGAATAAAAGCTACTTAGACTACCAGTTTGATTTGGCGTCCATCGAAAGTGAGTATGTGAATGCACTGTCTTCTTTCCAACCCGCACCACAAGACTTCACCATAGATAACTACACCATTTCCAGCCCGGAGCAACTCGAGAGCTTTGCAACGACAGGACAACTCAACTTCTCTATTCCATTGGAGCAAGTCCAACTCTGTTCGTTTGACCGCGTTAGGCTATCCACGGTACGAGTGTTCTTAGAGGGTGAAAACTTACCTTATGGCAAACAACTCAACCTGCGAGTTTCAAGTTCGGGTAACTATTTAGACCGATATGAAAATCAAGATTACCAGTTCAGTTCTAACCCTGTTTCACGTGCGTTCTATTACCGCCTAGATGATCCAACCACCAACGATGTTAGCATCATCACCGATGGCGCCGTGGCGAATAAATTCGAATACGCTTACTTCCAACCCACTCCGTTTTCATCATGGAATGTCACACTCAACAACTTTGATAAAACCGAACAAGCGAACAACCAGTATCTACAAGATATCGAGCAGATTCGCGTCGAGTTCTTAGGCAGCGGTATCCCGAATGGGAATAGCTGCTCTAATTAGGCAAGTGCTGTTTTAATTAAGCAAATGTTACTCTCGTTAACCAAGAGCTACTTTAATTAACCGAGGCGTTGCTTTAATCCAAAGAACCGAGGTTAAGGGGATAAGCCAGCAACAAAAAGGCCGACATTACGTCGGCCTTGTTCATTCTTTTCGATTTTAAGAACTAGGTTTACATCCTAATCCATCAAGCTCTTCGACTTGATTGCCTTCTTAGAAAGCTCTTTAGCAAACGCTTTAATGTCAGTTTCAAATCCATCGACGCTTTGGCGAATTTCATCCAGTTGAACCGTCTGCATCACTCGGTTTTCCATCACGATTTGGCCATTAACGATGGTCGTGTCGATATTGCTTGGATTCGCTTGATAAACCAGTGTCGCGTATGGGTCGTAGCTTGGCATCATGTTCGCCGATTGTGTCTCTACAATCACGATATCTGCTTTCTTTCCGACTTCAAGAGAACCGATTTGGTCTTCCATATGCAAAGCTTTCGCGCCGCCTAATGTCGCCATCTCGATCACTTGTTCAGGGATCATAATGGTGCGGTCTGAATGCTTTAAGCGTTGCATGTTAGCTGCGTAACTTAGGGTACGCATGATATCAACTTGGTTGGAGCTCATTGGCCCGTCTGTGCCTAAACCAATACGCATATCAGCTCGGTACATCTCCCACGCAGGAGCTATTCCTGTCGCACCCTTGGCGTTCGCCATTGGATTGTATGAGATACCCGCATCCGCCTGTTTCAGAAGCTTTTGGTCGTTCTCTGACAGGTGGATACCGTGAGCAATCACTACACGCTCATCGAGCACACCAATTTCATCCATGTATTCCACTGGTGACGTCGCTTTGGTTTCATCTTTGATGCGCTTTTCTTCATTAGGGAATTCAGCAACATGAATCAACACCGGTACATCGTATTGAGCAGACAGTTTATTGATTTCTTGCAACTTGTCTTTGCTCACAGTGTACACCGCGTGTGGTGCATAAGCGGGTGTGATTAACTCATCGTTTTTGTACTGCTCGATAAAACCTTTGGCATATTCAATTCCGCCATAAGGTTCTTTAGCATCGACCACTGGGAACTTAATCACCGTCTCGCCAAGCACTGCACGCAGGCCAACTTCTTTGGTCGCCTTGGCCATTTCGTCCATGTGGTAATACATGTCGGCGTAGGTGGTTACACCGCTTTGTGCCAATTCGATCGAGCCAAGCTTAGTCGCGTTGTAAATCAGTTCACGGCTTAGCTTTTCGGCTTCGAGTGGGAAAAAGTAAGCAAACAGACGATTCGAAATGCCCTCTTCGCCTAAGCCACGAAATGCAATCATAGGAAGATGGTTGTGCGCGTTCACCATGCCCGGCATAACGATCCCATCTTGAGCATCTATCACCTTTTCAGCACGGTACTGAGTAATCAAATCCTCATTGCCCACTGCGATGATCTGGTCGTTTTTCACGACGACAACACCATCTTCAATCACATCCATTTCTGAATTGATTGTTAGAACCTGTCCATTGGTGATGATCAGATCGGCGTTGTATGTTTGCGTCGCGACTGTCGAACCACAGCCTGCCAGTAGAACTGCGCTGATGGTGCATGCCAAGCTTTTAAGCGTCATTGCTAAACCTATATGTTGTGCGTGTAATATTGTTAGAAGCTTCACTTTGATGTTCTGAGTTGTTCACTTCTAAGTACAATAAGTGCCGCTAATTTTTGCAACACTATAACCTGTTATTTAAATAAAATGGCGTACCTAATCGAACCGATTTCAAGATAAATGAGTTATTGCACAACGGGTCACAAAACCGCGCTTCACGACTCCTTAATGTTTAACGAACTCTCTACATGCAAACTGTCCTTAGTTCTCAAAATCGAGCCTTTAGAAAAGAACAACGCATACATTGCAGGAATCACCAAGAGTACGACAGGTAACGAGAACAGCAGACCATAGCCTAGCGTCAGCGACATTGGCCCCATAAACACATCGGTTCCACCTAATCCATACGCCAAGGGGAGCAAGCCAGCCACCGTGGTCAGTGATGTCATCACAATCGGACGCAGACGACTAACCGCAGCTTGAGTCACGGCATCCATCACGTTCAGACCTTCGATTCTTAGTTCGTTGATTCGATTAATCAGCACCAAGGAATTATTGACCACAACCCCCGTCATCCCAAGTACACCAATCAATCCAAACAGAGACATTGGCTGCATGTGCACCACGAGTGCCATTAGTGAAGCCATAATCGCAAACGGGATAACCGCCATAATGAGCAGTGGTTGCAACAACGAATTGAACATTACCGCCAATACGAAGTAGATCGCGACCATAGCGACAGGGAACACCACCATAAAGCCACTCATGGTTTCATTGGTGCTTTCAGCTTCGCCGCCCACGTTAATAGTCACGCTCGATGGGTATTGACCTGTTAGCTCAGTGATTAGCTCATCGGCTAATGCGACAGGACTAATGCTCTCGTCAGACAGAGCGGCAGACACCGTCACTTCACGCTCACCGTTGTAATGCTTAATCAAACGCGGGATTTCTATCTGCTCAACCATTGCTAATCGGCTGAGCGGTACTTGCTGTCCGTCTGTCGTGTAAATTTTAGTGGTTTTCAGTTTCTCGATATCGCGGAACTGCTCGTCCAATACCACTCGAATATCGACTTCTTGATCACCAAGCCAAGTGGAAGTCACGCTATTACCATCAAACCCGACACGCAGCGCATTCGATAAATCGCTCACGGTTAGGTTGTATTTCGCCAACCAGTGATACTGAGGCACAATGTTCAACTGAGGATCTTTTAATGCCTCACTGTAATTAATACTGGTCACGCCTTGGTAGTCTTCTAGCCAAGCCATCACCAAATCAACGGTTTGATTACGTTCACTCTCTGTTCCACCCAGCACACGGACTTCGACTGGGTCACATGGAGGCGGGCCACCAGCATCAATCGAGAACTTAATGAACATGTCATCCGATAGCGCTGCCAACTCTTCATTGAGCGCCGTGATAATCTGTTCGGCTGAACGGGTGCGTTGGTCAAAGTTCGTTAGGTTGATGATGCCCTGCGATACCGGTGACGAGTAAATCAACTCATAACTAACCAGTTCCGTTTCCGGCAGAGATTCGATCGCTTGCTCGATAGACTGATGGGCGTTTCGCACTTTAGATAATGGAGTTCCCGCCTTTACTTCGGTGTAAATCTCAATGTATTTACCCGCTTCTGTTGGAAAGATATCCACTTTCAACGAAGACACTAAATAGCCAGATACCGCGAACCCAACGATGGCTAATGCGATCACCGATTTTTTGTAGTTCAGAGCCATATGCAGTAGGGAGCAGTAACGGTTTGAGATCCATTCAAATCGATCCTTTTCTTGTGTCTTTGAGTTGCTCTCTTTAGCCAAAGATAAATGTGCTGGCAGCGTCAAGGTACATTCAATGAATGAGAACACGAGCGCAGCAATAACGGTAATTGGAATCACCGCAACCGCCTTGCCCATGGTGCCTGGGATAAACATCATCGGGATAAACACCAAAGCCGTTGTCACTAGGCTCGCCATCAATGGTTTGATCACTTTTAAAGTACCCGACACCGCAGCATCGACACCTTTTTTGCCCGCTTCCTTTTCTTGAAAAATACTTTCGGCAATGATCACTGAATCATCAACGATAATACCGCTCACCAACAGCAATGCTGCCAATGTGATGCTGTCTAAGTTCAGCCCCATGATTGGCAGGACCATCATCACACCGAACACACAAAACGGAATCGAAACCGATACCCAGAAAGCGACACGTCGTTGCAGAATCATACTCAAGATCAGTAAAACCAACACCAAACCTATCGCATCATTGGTGGCCACGATAGAGAACTTCTCACCCATATCCTTACCAAGATCGAGGCTGGTCTGAAAAATGAACTGGTCGCCAATACGTTCGCTTTCTCTGTCTAACAAAGCTTTAATACTGTCGATGGTGGTAATGACATCCGCGCTACCACTGTTGGTGATAGAGAAAATCACCGCAGACTTCCCGCTCAGAACCGGGTCTTCAGTTGTTCGTGCGAAAGTATCAATCACCGTTGCTACATCTGACACACGAACGGCTTGACCAGAATCCAGCGCCTTAATCACGATGTTAGACACATCACCCGTCGACGCCACTTTAGTCATGGTGACGATCTTCTGCTCTTGGCTCCATGACTCTACAAAACCACCCGATTGCGATAGGTTGTGTTGCTCTATTGCAGTGCTGACATCATTGAACGTAACTTGATATCGGCGTGCTTTTTCAGGATCAACTTCAACCCAAAACTCACGCTCGTTAAAACCAGAAAGCTTGATAGAACCTACACCTCCAAGGTTGTTGATTCTCTTTTCTAGCTGATACGCGTAGTGTTGTAATGAGGCGGGATCAGTGTTGCTGTCTGATAAACTCACGCCAAAGTGATACACATCTAAAGAAGAGGTTTTCTGCTGAGTCACAACGGGGGGCGAGTCAATATCTTTCGGCAGGTTACCGACTCGGTCTACCGCTTGCTGAATATCTCGTAAGATCACAGCCGCGTCTTCACCGGGTAAATATTCGACCTCAATAAAAGAACGCCCTTCTGAAGATTCTGATGAAAAGTAGGCAATGCCATCCACAGAGCGAAGTTCTTTCTCTATCGGGTTAGTGATGTTCAATTCAATGTCTTGAGCTGTTGCGCCGGGATAGCTGGTTTCGATTTCCGCCGTGTCCATCGCAACATCTGGGTACTCTTGCAAGTTGAGTTGCATCAACGACATAACGCCGGTCAATAACACCATAACGGTGATGATACGAGCCAAAAATTGACGATTCGCAAAGTAAGCTAAAAAGTTCATCTCTACTGCCCTTTACCTTCGTTCGATACGATTGGATCCGTGGTGTTGTTCTGACGTGCGGTGTTGTTCTGAATAGAAAGATCCGTTGAGGCGTAAACCGACATACCTGGTTTAAACTGATGGCCTTGATTGGTGATCTCTACCAGCACTGGATAGGTCAGATTATGCATTTCTACACCAATACGCTGCACGTTCGCCTCCATTTTTATTTCTGGACTCGTTTCAGACCAAACCACCACTTCCTGACCAACTGTGAAGTGCTTTAAATCATATTCACTCGCCATGAAAGACAAGGTGACTTTGTCGATATTGACCACTTCATAGAGTAAATCCCCCTCACTCACCCAAGCACCCGATTGTGCGGATTTGTTAGAGATGTACCCTGAAATAATGGACTCAATTTGAGTATTATCGAGGTCAATCTGAGACTGTTGATAATCGATTTGAGCCACAGAAACTGAAGCTTTAGCACTTAAAAACTCAGCACGAGCAGTATCTAACTCCCCCATTGAAAGGCTGTTCTTTTTAATCAGTGCTTGATAGCGGTTATAAGTCGCTTTGCGTAACGCAAGATCCGCTTCGGCAAGTTCAAGGTTTGCTTTGGCCTTATTGACGCTAAACTTAAAATCATCGGCTTTGATCTGAGCGAGTATTTGTTGTTGGTTTACTGCGTCACCGACTTCAAGGTTATTCATCTCGACCACACCGGACACTTCTGCCACGACACTGTGTTTATTTAAACCCTGAACGTGGCCGATCAGTTCTGTTGCTTGAGTCGTTGAGACGCCGAGTAATGCCGCTAGCGCGATAACTTTAGTATTCATAATTCAACCTTCACCTATTGATGTGAACTATTGTTGAACTGGCTTTGTCGAATTAAAGTCGAAGTCGATTCGACATTGAAAAAGAATCTGATGAAGCTCCATTTTTTAATCAACGCTATCAATTAGACATAAATTCGACATAATTTTAGGTAGGCTACATTTTTTTTGTGAGTCGATGCTTTGATGGGAACAAACGTTTTGATGAGAGCAGATATTTTAATGGAGCAGATCGATGCTTGAACGCAGTCGTATTTTAGTAGTTGAAGACAATATCGAACTACAAGGCATTATTGCTGACTTCTTAGAGGTCAAAGAGGCTGTTACGGATTTTGCTTCCGATGGCGAACAAGGCTTCAAGCTAGCCATGAAAAACGACTTCGACGCAATCATCCTAGACATAATGCTGCCCAAGCTTGACGGTATACAAGTGGCTTCGAAACTGCGTCAAAATGGCATCACGACGCCTATCTTGATGCTAACAGCCTTGAACGGCCAAGAAGATCTATTAAGCGGCTTTGATTCCGGCGCCGATGACTTTGTCACTAAACCGTTTAAATTTCCAGAACTGGAAGCTCGTCTTTGCGCGCTCATCAAACGTAATAAAGGCTTGGTTGCTCAAAAGACCTTAAGCTTTGGCGAAGTGACGATTGATGAGAAAACACACACCGCTTCAAGAGGCGGACAAACGCTCACTCTGACTCCTATCTTGTTTCAGATCCTGAGAGAATTGGTGAAAGCTCAAGGTGGCGTCGTGTCACGTGAAAGCCTAATCTACATGCTTTGGGGCGATGACATCCCAGACAAAGATGTACTTCGTAGCCATATCTATTTGTTAAGGAATGTCCTCGATAAGCCATTCAACTTTCCTATGTTGAAGACGATTCCTAAACACGGTTTTCAATTGATCCTATCAGTAAGTGAGCCGCAATAAACATGAAGATTCGAACCAAGCTAGGCAACTCCATCGAGGATGTCAGGATCCGCACCATGCGTACCTTTGCTGTCATCGCTCTAGTCTCTTCGTGCGTTATATTTTTTGTGTTCTCACTTCGTCTAGTCTGGCAGGAAGAAGCTCAAATAGAGAATCACCTCAAGTCATTCAAAGGGGTGGCAGAGCAATTCTACAAACGCCTTTCACCCGAAGGTAGCCTAAAGCTCTCGGACAACGTGACGGCTTATTATGGTGAAGGCGACTTTACCGAACAACTCAAAAAACTACCGCCTATGGCACTGGATACAGTGGATCGCCAACGTTTTGAAATAAGACTCTCTGAAAAAGACATTCTTATTCCCGGCGTGGTCGTCTATCACTTTTCCTTCGAAGACCAAGGCAAAAACATTCCGACTTACATCGCCATCAGCTCTTTTGATATGGATCTGTGGGACGACAGTTGGGGCGTATTGATGGCAATTTCGACTCTGTTGATGATCGGACTGATCATAGTATTGCGGATTACCCTCAAGCGGGTATTTGACCAACTGATGGCGCCCATTTCAGACCTCAGTACTCAACTCAGCAGGCATGAGTCTGACAACTTCCATGTCCCGACGCATACCGTTGATGAATTGCAGATGCTCACCTCACACCTCAATAGCTACTCAAAGATGAAAGACCGCCTATCAAAGCAAGAGATGATGTTCGCGAAGTACGCGAGCCATGAATTGAAAACACCGATCGCGATTGTGACTGGCGCTGCCGAATTGCAAGCAATGAAGCCTAGCGACCTAGCATTTCAAACCAAACAACGTAATCGTATTCTCGGCGCAGCCAATGGCATGAGTTCCACCGTTGAGGTGTTATTGAGCATTGTTAAACAAGAGAACTCTTCAACCGAAAAAACATTCACCGCTATCGACGATGCCACTATCGACTTATCAAAGTACCACTCAATGCTTGCCTCTGGCGTTGAGTTGATGTTAAACGTTGAACCAAACACCACGCTTAATATGCCGTTGCCATTGGTGAATATGGTGTTGAAGAACTACATTGAAAACGCGATTAGATTTACCACGCAAGGTGAAATCACGGTGACCATCAACTCAAACATGATTTCGGTTTCAGATACCGGCTCAGGGTTGAGTGATGATACAAAAACTGAACACGGCCTTGGCCTAATCATCGTCAAACGTATCGGAGACAGTTACGGCTGGACATCAACTCTAACTGATAACGCGCATTCAGACTCGACAACAAAAACTTGTGGCTGCACTGCGACCTTTGCTCGAAACGATGTATAAAAACGGCGTCTATTCAAAAGCGGCTGTTACAAGAAACAGCGTATACAAAAAAGGACATCAAGTGATGTCCTTTTTTAATGAATCTAAGGAATGAATTATTCCGCCTTTCCTTTTACACCACACCCTTTAATCACTAGCTGGGTGATGAACTCAGCGGCATCTTCATAGTCTCTATCATCGAGCTGCTCTTTCTGCATTACGCTGCAAATCTGCCAACCAAAATCGGCGTAGGTTTGGGTGGCTGCCCAGATGGTAAACATCAGGTGGTGTGCAGGAACGTCATCCATTAAGCCTTGTGCTGACCACGTTGAGAACTTATCAATAATCATCTGTGATTGCTTATACAGCTCGTCACCAATCTCTTTCGGCAGCACTTTCGCGCCCGACATCACTTCATTGGCAAATACTTTAGAGGCATGTGGATGGTCACGAGAAATAATCAGTTTGGTTTGAATATATTGAGATAAAGCTTCAACAGGATCGCTCAGCTCTTCAATCGGACGAGATGCTTCTAGTAAGGGCTGAGTGACGGTTTCAAGCACAGCATTGTAGAGCTTATCTTTAGAGCTGAAATAGTAGAATACGTTAGGTTTGGGAATGTCGGCCGCTTTTGCGATGTCAGCCATTTTTGTTGCGGCATAACCATGAGTGGCGAATTGTTCACACGCGACTTCGATGATTAAATCTTGATTCTTTTGTCTGATCCTAGACATATTGCATCCTTTACAGCTCGTTACTAAAATCATAGTAATCAACGTGCTTCATTAGTCCAGCAGATAATCTCAGAACTCAAGGTCACCGCATTGATAACAATAAAATGGCCGCTCTATTTGTTAAGAAGCGACCATTCCATACTGTGTTTTTAAACTGTTCAAGTTAAAGAATCAATATTGCGCGGAAGTCATTCACATTGGTCAGCGTCGGCCCTGTGGTAAGAAGCACATCGACTTGCTTGAAGAAATCGTAGCTATTGTTGGCATCGAGATAGTCCTGCGCTTTAAGCGACAGGCTCGAACCTTGTTGCCATGTTTGTGGGGTAATCCACGCGCCCGCATTGTCCTCCACGCCATCAATCCCGTCGGTATCAGCAGCCAATGCAAATATGTTGTCTTGGCCTTTAAGCTCGTTATATAGGCTCAACAAGAACTCACAGTTACGCCCACCGCGACCATTTCCCTTAACGGTTACTGTGGTTTCGCCACCGGAAAGTATCACGCAAGGCGTCTCAAATGGGTGCTTATGATTGGCCACTTGCTTAGCCAGCGCAGCGTGAACCTTGGCGACATCTCGTGCCTCTCCCTCTATACAATCACTCAACACATAAGCCGGAATGCCTAAGCCTTCAGCTTCTGCTGCAGCGGATTCCAATGCCGACATCGGGGTCGCAATAATGTGGTGTTCGGCGTTCTTCCAACAGACGTCATCCGGCTTTACGGTTTCTGACTCTGGATTATTTAACCATTCAAATGCCGAGCGTGGTGTTTCTATTTGGTAACGTTCTAAAATTGCCATCGCATCAAAACGTGTGGTGGTGTCGGGTACAGTCGGACCTGATGCAATCACACTAATGTCATCACCCGGCACATCTGAAATCGCCAGTGACACAACCCTTGCAGGATACGCCGCTTTGGCGAGTCGACCGCCTTTTATCGAAGATAGATGTTTGCGAACACAATTCATCTCATCAATGGCAGCGCCTGATTTGAGCAGCGCCTTATTGATTTGTTGCTTCTCTGCCAAGCTGATGTCGCCACCGGGCAGACTTAACAAAGCGGAACCGCCCCCCGACAGTAGGCAAATCACCGTATCGTCAGCAGACAAGCCACTCACCAATTGCAGCATACGTTGGCTTACTTCTAAGCCCATCGCATCTGGCACAGGGTGCGCCGCTTCAATCACTTCGATATGTTGGCAAGGGGCGGTGTGTTCGTAGCGGGTCACCACCAAGCCTTCAAGATCACGCAGTGCAAGATCTTGTTGTTTCTTTGTCTGCCAACCCGCTTCAAGCTCAGCTGCCATTGATGCGGCCGCTTTTCCTGCTCCTATCACCACAGTACGCCCGGCTTGATTAGCAGAGCGATAGAAAATGTCTTGAGGAAGAAAAGGTTCGATGTGATTTTTAGGTAGCGCCTGATTAACAGCACTTGAGAAAAGGGTTTGTAGAAACTGCTTAGCATCAATGTCCATCAGCCACTCCTTAGTTGACGGAGAAAAAAAGAACCCCGATACAAGGCCAAAGGGTGCCTGCTAAGATCAAGTTGGAAAGGAACAACTTCAACCTCTGCCTCGTATCAGGAACGCGTATAAAAGGAGACGAAACTACGCGATTTATAAACAAACTGTTGGGCTAAGAATCGATAGCAGCCCTAATTAATTAACGAATCGAGTGATCAGAACGTTTCTCAATCGCTTGGATAAGCGCAGAGTGGTCCCAACCTTCACCGCCCATTTCGGCACACTCGCCAAACAGCTCTTGTGCATTTGCCGTGTTCGGTAGCGCGACACCTAATTCTTGTGCGCCCGTTAGCGCAAGATTCAGGTCTTTCTGGTGAAGTGAGATTCTAAAGCCAGGATCAAATGTGCCTTCAACCATACGCTCGCCATGCACTTCCAAGATCTTAGAGTTAGCAAAACCGCCCAATAGCGCCTGACGTACACGTGCAGGATCAGCGCCTGCTTTCGAAGCAAAGACTAACGCCTCTGACACGGCTTCGATATTCAGAGCAACAATGATCTGGTTCGCCACCTTACAGGTTTGACCCGCACCGTTGTCGCCTACTAGCGTGATGTTCTTGCCCATGATTTCAAATAGAGGTCGCGCTTTATCGAAGGCGTCTTGCTCACCGCCCACCATGATAGTCAGCGCTGCATTGATCGCGCCTACTTCACCACCTGAAACCGGAGCATCAAGGTATGACGCCCCGCCTTCGTTGATTCGCGCTGCGATTGCTTTGGTCGCGATTGGCGAGATCGAACTCATGTCGATAACCAGTTTCCCCGTTGCGCCACCCGCCGTTAGGCCTTTCTCGACGCCGTTGTCACCAAACAGGACATCTTCAACTTGTGGTGTATTCGGCACCATTAGGATAATGATATCTGCTGCTTCAGCCGCTTCCGCTGGTGAATGACAGACCGTTGCGCCCGCTGCCACAAGGTCGGCAGGTGCTGCATTAAAGTGATCCGACAGAATCAAATCGTGACCTGCTTTTTGAAGGTTACTCGCCATAGGTTTACCCATGATGCCAGTTCCGATAAATGCAATTTTAGACATGTTGTTCTCCTTAACGTTTGAGGGTTACCAGACGCAATTAACGGTACTGGTGTAGCCAACCAAGGCCTTCTGTCGTCGTTGTTTTTGGCTTGTATTCGCAGCCAACCCAGCCTTGATAGCCAAGCTCATCAAGATAATTGAGCACGAATGGGTAATTGATTTCACCAGTACCCGGTTCGTGTCGGCCTGGGTTATCCGCCAGTTGCACGTGTGCGATTTGGCCAATGTTTTGTTGCATGGTCGGCGTAAGATCGCCTTCCATAATTTGCATGTGATAAATATCGTATTGGATAGAAAGGTTATCGCTCCCTACCTCTTTGATGATCGCTTTGGCTTGCTCAGTCGTGTTCAAGAAGAAGCCCGGAATATCACGGGTATTGATCGCTTCAATCACTAGGCTAATGCCTTCTGCTGCTAGCGCGTTTGCCGCGTAATGCAGGTTAATCACAAACGCCGATTGCGCATCTTGTTGGGTCACACCTTGCGGAACAATCCCGGCTAAGCAATTCACTTGAGTACAACCGAGTGCTTTTGCGTAAGCGATGGCTTTAGGTACACCCGCTTGAAATTCTTCAACTCGTGCTGGGTCGACCGCGATACCACGGTCGCCAGCGTCCCAATCACCCGCGGGCAAATTAAATAGCACTTGCTCTAGGTTATTAGCGTCGAGCTTTGCTTTGATTGCCTGAGCATCAAAGGCGTAAGGGAAAAGATATTCCACACCTTGAAAGCCCGCTTCTGCAGCGGCCTCAAAGCGATCTATAAAATCAACTTCCGTGAATAACATTGACAAGTTTGCTGCAAATTTTGCCATGACTCTGTCCTTATTCTTTATCTGTAAAAATCTGGTTGTTTGTAGTAAAGCCTCGCTCTATCGGAGGCTTGCCGTAGAGCTAAACCTCAGCTCTACGGATACACATGACTTAATGATTACTTGTACGCTAGTGCCGTTGGAGCATCGCCGCGGCTTTCGGCAAGTGGCTCAAATTCGTTGATGGCGTTGATCTCTACGCCCATCGCAATATTGGTCACTCGCTCAAGAATCAGCTCAACAACAACCGGTACTTTATGCTTATTCATCAACTCTTTGGCTTGTTCAAACGCAGCGGCAATTTGCTCTGGTTCACGAACTCGAATCGCCTTACAGCCTAAACCTTCAACAACCGCGACATGGTCAACACCGTAGCCTTCAAGTTCTGGCGCATTCTGGTTATCGAACGCCAGTTGTACACAATAATCGATATCAAACTGGCGCTGTGCTTGGCGAATCAAACCTAGATACGAGTTGTTCACCAACACATGAATGTATGGCAGGTTGAATTGAGCACCTACTGCCAGTTCTTCGATCATAAATTGGAAATCGTAATCACCAGAGATGGCAACGATATCGCGATCAGGATCAGCCGCTCTTACACCCAATGCGGCTGGTGTTGTCCAACCTAGTGGGCCTGCTTGACCACAGTTGATCCAGTTACACGGCTTATAAACATGCAGGAACTGAGCGGCAGCGATTTGCGACAAACCAATGGTGCTCACATAGCAAGTATCACGACCAAATGCCTTGTTCATCTCTTCATAAACACGCATAGGTTTCATTGGTGCTTCATCGAAATTGGTTTTACGCAGCATGGTCGATTTGCGTTCCTGACACTCACTTGCCCAAGCATTTCGGTTCGGCAGTTTGCCAGCATCACGCCACTCTTGCGCCACTTCAACCATTAGCTCTAGTGCTGCTTTCGCATCAGAAACAATACCTAAGTCGGGGCAGAACACGCGGCCGATTTGGGTTGGTTCAATATCAACGTGAACAAACTTACGACCTTCGGTGTAAACATCCACAGAGCCGGTATGACGGTTGGCCCAACGGTTACCGACACCAAACACAAAATCAGAGTTGAGCATGGTTTCGTTACCGTAACGGTGAGACGTTTGTAGCCCCACCATACCCGCCATTAAATCATGATCATCTGGGATAGAGCCCCAGCCCATCAAGGTTGGAATCACAGGAACACCAGTGATCTCGGCAAACTGTTGCAACAATTCAGATGCGCCAGCGTTAATCACGCCACCACCCGATACAATCAACGGTTTTTCCGATTGAGACATCATAGTTAATGCTTTCTCAACCTGCGCGCGAGTTGCTTGCGGTTTGTAAGGTTCTAGTGGTTCATAGGTATCGATATCAAACTCAATCTCAGCCAGCTGAACATCAATCGGTAGATCAATCAGGATTGGTCCCGGGCGACCCGAACGCATCAAATGAAAGGCTTTTTGAAATGCGCGTGGCACTTGTGCAGGTTCCAGTACCGTGGTTGCCCACTTGGTCACAGGCTTGGCGATAGATTCAATGTCGACCGCTTGGAAATCTTCTTTGTGAAGACGAGCACGGGGCGCTTGGCCTGTGATGCATAGAATTGGAATCGAATCGGCAGACGCAGAATAAAGACCCGTGATCATGTCCGTTCCCGCAGGGCCAGAGGTACCAATACACACACCTATATTGTCTTGATTAGTACGCGTGTACCCTTCAGCCATATGGGATGCACCCTCTACGTGACGAGCTAAGACGTGGTCGATTCCTCCGAGCTTTTTCATAGCCGCATACATAGGGTTTATTGCTGCGCCGGGAACACCAAATGCGATGTCTACACCTTCACGTTTAAGCACTTCTACCGCTGCTTCAATCGCTTTCATAATTGCCATTCGAACCTCCAGTTCAGATTGCATACAATTAAACTAACTTTTGTGTACTATGAACCATCCTCGCTATTTATCAACCCCAGAATGAAACAATTTTGTTACATCAACCCATCACATTAAGTACGCACTCATCCTGAAAAGCTTACAATTCATTGCTTTACATAAAATATCTTTACGTAAAAATAAATTACAAAAAGATCAAATGATAAATAAATGTTAAATACAGTTTGCTTGTTTACAATTTCTACCATATAAATACCCTTAAAAAGAACATTTTGCATACAAAACTACATCGTATTGTGTAAAGGAGACAAGCAATGATGAATGACGTGAAAGAGAGAGAAGATGTGCTGTGTATGCAGGTACTTGGGAAGATGGACAACTCCGAGTACAAAGAGATCTTGTCTAAAGATGCATTAAAGTTCTTAGAAGCCCTTGTTAATAAGTTTGGAGATCGCCGTCATGCCCTGCTAAGTGACCGCGACATAAAACAAGCTCAATATGACGAGGGTGAGTTACCCAACTTCAGAAAAGACACCGTTTCCATTCGTCAGAATAAAGAGTGGAAGGTAGCAACACCGCCACCAGAGCTACTGGATCGCCGCGTAGAGATCACCGGCCCTATCGAAAGAAAAATGGTGATCAACGCGCTAAACTCAGGCGCGAAAGTCTTCATGTGCTGTTTTGAAGATGCGTCTTCCCCGACTTGGGCCAATATGGTCGAAGGGCAAATCAACTTAAGAGACGCCAACCTTGGCACCATTAGCTACTTCGATGAGAAGAAGCAGAAGCGTTACCAATTAAACGACGATCCTGCACTGCTAATCGCTCGTCCACGTGGTATTCATTTGCCAGAGCAGTCTATCCAATTCAACAATCAGCCTATCGGCGGTTGCTTAATGGACTTCGCCTTATACTTTTTCCACAACTATCAATCACGTGCACAACAAGGTTTAGGGGTTTACTACTACATTCCCAAACTTGAGAGTATGGAAGAAGCACAGTGGTGGGACGATATTTTCAGCTTCACCGAAAACTATTTCCACGTACCCAAAGGCACCATTCGTGCGACAGTTTTGATTGAGACACTTCCAGCTGTATTCCAAATGGAAGAGATCTTGTATGCAATGCGCGATCATATCGTAGCGATGAATTGTGGCCGTTGGGATTACATCTTTAGCTACATCAAAACGCTGAAAAACCATAAAGACCGCATCCTGCCTGACCGCCACGGGATCGGCATGGATCAAGAGTTTCTAAATGCCTACAGCCAGCTGTTGGTACGTACTTGTCACGCTCGCGGTGCACTGGCGATGGGTGGTATGTCGGCCTTTATTCCAGCAAAAGATCCGCAAGAAATGGCGCGTGTAACCGCCAAAGTTATCGAAGACAAACAGAGAGAATCTCAAAATGGACACGATGGCACATGGGTCGCGCACCCTGCACTGGTTGATTTGGCAATGTCGATCTTTGATAAGCACTTAGATGGCGAAGTAAACCAAATGGATTTCCAAAGCCCAGAGCATGTGATCAATGCAGACTCATTGCTAAAACCTTGTGAAGGCAGCCGTGACGAAGCGGGTGTTCGTAAGAATGTCCGCATCGCGCTGTATTACATCGAAGCTTGGATTCAAGGCTACGGCTGTGTGCCTATCTACGGACTAATGGAAGATGCCGCCACCGCAGAGATCTCAAGAGCCAATATCTGGCAATGGATCCACCATGGGGTAAAACTCGATGACGGCCAAATCTTTACCAAACAACTGTTCCACTCTTGGCTTTACCAGGAATTAGACACGATAAAACATGAAGTCGGTGACTCGCGCTACGCAGCAGGTCGATTTGAAGAGACAGCTAATCTTTTCTATCAACTTTCTACAGCCAAAGAGTTCGCTGCCTTCCTAACTTTACCCAGCTATGGGCTATTACAAGAGTCCAGTTAGGACTCTTGTACCGAGCTGAATCAGTCAATGATTATTCACAACAGAGTAATGATTGGCTGACTTAGCTTGGTACACGGCCCCTTGAAAAACTAGGAGATAACATGGGAAGTTTGACTCTACAACAAGCGTTAACCATCATTGATGGCACCTTAAAAGCAGGAAGCAAGATCCACACAGAACCTTTGACGGTCGCCGTCTTAGACAGCGGTGGCAAGCTGATTTCTCTGCAACGTCAAGACGGCTCTAGCATGATGCGACCAGACATCGCGATTGCTAAAGCGTGGGGGGCACTCGCACTAGGTTGTTCCTCTAGAAAACTCGCCCAAGATGCTGACAACCGACCAGCATTCATCTCCGCCGTTAACGTGCTGGCACACGGAAACATGGTGCCAGTGCCAGGGGGGCTACTGATTCGAGATAAAGATAAAACGGTATTGGGTGCTATCGGCGTGAGCGGTGACATTTCAGACATTGATGAAAGCTGCGCCATCAACGGCATTGGCTGTGCAGAGCTGTTTAGCGACGAGATGCTGCAAGCTTAACTAGCCAACTCGCTGTACTTGAAGTTCTTAGACAGGAATAAAAAACCGAAGCCAGATAGCTTCGGTTTTTTTATGAATCTAAAGGAAGATCAGCAAAACTACTCGTAAGCGCTCAACCATGTTTTTAACAGTTGGTTGGTGTTCTTCTTCTGGCTCGCAGACAGAGATTTAACCAGCTTTTTCTGCATTTCAACATGCTCAGTCATCATTTGGTCAATCAAAATCAAACCATCTTTGGTTAACTGAACACTCACGCTACGTCTGTCTTCTTTGCTGTGCTCACGGCTGATCAGCCCTTTGGCTTCTAGCTTATCAAGGCGATTGGTCATCGCACCTGATGTCAGCATCATCGAACCTATAAGCTCAGAGGGAGTGAGTCGGTAAGGCTTTCCAGAACGTCGCAACGTCGCCAGCACATCAAACTCACCCAGCTTCATGTCGTATTTTTTATGAAGCTCGGCAACTTGCGTCTCCATATACTTGGCAATACGCATAATCCGGCCCATCATTGCCATAGGCTCAGTTTCTAATTCGGGCTTTTCCTTTGCCCATTGCTCTACAACGCGGTCGATAGCATCCATTTGCAATCTAGCTCCGTGATTAGTCTTGTTTACTTCAAACTAGTTTAACATAAAGATACTTTACAACCACTAGTTCTCAGTATACAGTTCACACAATAGTTATCTTAACGTAAAGATATTTTAAATGAACATATTATTAGCAATGATCCCCGCGTTCTTTTGGGGAACAACCTATGCAGTGACGCAATTTACGCTACAGGAGTGGCCACCATTATTATTGGGTGCTTTGCGTGCGTTACCTGCTGGTTTGTTATTGCTAGCGGTAAAGCCAACACTGCCTAAAAAAGGCGAGTGGCAGATCATTTTCACACTGGGCCTTATCAATATCGCGACCTTCTTTGGCTTGATCTTCGTAATGGCGTTAACGCTGCCTTCGGCAATCTCTGGCGTGGGCATGATCTCTGTGCCTGTATTTGCGATGATCTTTCACTGGGTAGTGAAAAAGCAGCGCCCGCATCTAATTCAAGCCCTTTCTGGTATTGGCTTGATCACCTTAGCGTGGATACTGTTTAACCCAAGCCAAATCGTATTAAACCCGATCGGTTTAGGTGCCATGTTCGCCGCAATCATGTGTATTGTCATCGGCAGCAGCATTACCAAGTCACTAGGTAACCGCATGCACTGGTGGAAGGTGTTAACGTGGCAACTGATTTTGGGTGGTACGATTTTGTCTGTTGCGTCTGGCGTTCATGCGTTCATCGACCCGCAGCCTTATGTTAACGCTGTCACTCATTTCGATACTCGTAATGCTATGGGGTTGATGTGGGTGATTGGACTAAATACGGCACTTGGTTACGGCATGTATGTGTGGTTACTACAACGTATGTCAGTGGTTGATTTCACGTTCGGTGGCATCGCAAACCCAGTAGCTGGGATCGTGACAGGCATGGTGTTGATGGATGAATCCTTTACTCCAGTCCAGTATTCATTAATGACCGGCATGATCGTGATGTCGCTGCTGCCGCAACTTATCCTTGCGGTAAGACAAACCAAAACGGTCAAACCCATTACGCAGTAAAAGATTTAGGTTGTTACTTATAAACCCGCCAAGTGCGGGTTTTTCTTTACAGGCATCACACCTATATAAAATATGTATTTGTTCTCGTACCGACCCAACCTTATAGTTAAATAACTAATAATAAGGTGCTCAATATGGCAAAAGACTTGTTTTCTAGCTTAGATTTAAATCTACTGCGAACTTTTATGATCCTGCATCAAGAGCGGAATATGCGCAAAGCATCCGAACGTTTGTTCGTATCTCAACCGGCGATCAGTAAAGCTCTACAAAGATTGCGCGATCATTTTGGCGATGAGCTATTTGTAAAAACGCACCACGGATTACGTGCAACTGATCACGCGACTATGCTAGCGGAAAGCATTTCACCAATACTTGATGAACTTTCTTTCGCTATCAATAACAGCAATGATTTTAATCCCGCTGAACTACAAGGAGTGGTCAAAGTCGCATTGTCCCCATATTTGCTGTCGTCTCTTTCAAGTAAGCTCTTTAAAGCCATTCGTTCTGAAGCACCGCTAGTACAAATTCAGCTATTGAATTGGTCAGGCACAACCATGACCGACATTATTAATGATGAAGTTTACATAGGGTTGAACTACGAGATTAACCATGCCCCTAAAGAACTACTGCAAAAGCCTATCGCACAAGATACTTTCAAAGGGTATGTCAGGAAAGATCACCCATACGAAAAAGAATTTTTAGAAATTAAAGACGGAGTAAATTTTGAATTAGCTTCAGTGATTGCGGTTGATTGGAATTCACACCAGTCACAAGCAGAGAAAATACTCAAAGTAAAAGGGTTGAAAGCAAACATTGGTTTCCGTTCAGAATTACCGTCTGCAGTTATTGATGTCGTCAAAAACTCAGACATGTTATTCCCAGCATCTAAATTCCTAGATATTGAACAAGAAACCTCATTAAGAGCCATCAAGTTGCTGTTTGATAGTAGCTATTACGAACCAACGGTTTGTGCGTACTATCATCACAAAAACCGAAATAGCCCAATGACGCTGTGGTTGAGGAAAATACTTGAATCACAACTCAATAATAACCAGTAGTTATCACCCTCTTTACTCTGTTTCATTAATAACTCATCGTTAAGGCCTCTATTCTTTTAAGAGATTAGAGGCTTTTTTGTTCAGTCCATATACTTCTCTCATCGGCTAGGAACGCCACATAACACTGCAAGAAGCAAACTTTGTTCCTAACAATTATTTGAGAGTAAACCATGAAACTAAAATTACTGAGCGCTGCTATTGCGGCAACATTCCTTGCTGGTTGTTCTTCTTCTGGTTCAAGTAGCAATCCACCAGCAGCTCAAGATGGGATTGCAGATGTTACTTACTTCCAAGGCGAAAACTTGGACGCAGCTCGTGTAGTCGGTGATGAAGGCAACTACAACGCATTAATTATTCGTGATATATCGAGTGAAAATGGTGAAACAACCACTTTAGTTTTAATTGATGGCAACCTGTATCACATTGAAGATGGTGTTGTTACTGATAACGACCACAATGAAATTGGTCACATCGAAAATCAAGGCGACCAAATCGTGTTTAACGGCGTGGTAAACGGTGAAAAAGTCGAAGTTACACTTACGGTTGTCGATGGACGTTTGATTGCAGATTCTGTTGTTATTGAAACACCACCAAAGTGGGGGGACGAAGGCGCAAGCTCAATTAAGTTAATTCCTGTTGATGGAAAAACACTGATTTTTGTTGGAGACGAACTAATCGGCTCAGTTAGTGATGATGGTTACGTTATCAAGGATGGACAAATTGTAGGTGAATTCAAAGGTAGTTCCGACGAAGGCACCGTGACACTGTACAACGGGACATCCCTCAATTACTCAGTATCGACTGAAACTACCATTGTCACCGTACACAAAGACGGAATGATCTACACATGGGATAGTGCGACAGGAGACACTAATGTATCTATTGATGGCGATACTGACAACGGCTGGGGTTTAACAGATCCTGACTACGGAGTTGGCTTCGAATTCGAAATGGTTGACGATAATAAACTCGTTGTCACTTTAGGTGCGAGTGAAGTAACAATTACTGATACAGCTACCGGTGTCATTATATCAGGAGATGAAGGCCGCAGCACTGTTTCTGTAAAGACAGTGAACGCTTACAAAGAAGCAATGACTCATCTAACAAAAGAAGAACAGAAATTCCTGGCACTTGCGTTTATTGCCAATGAAGGTGCTGGTGCCATCAATGAAGATATGCGAGTGAAAGCTTGGACTGTAACTAAAGAGATGACGAAAGAGTGGTCTCAAGACAACAAGCTAGCCATGTTGAAAATCGCGAACATTGAAATGGATCTTCAAGGCAATTCTTTGGGCTACTACTTATTAACTGGTGAAAAGAAAACTGTAGATGAACTTCGCACGGCTGCGAAAGGAGCTATCTCAGACGCAGTTAATGACTGGATTCCTGCAAAGCCAAATCTAACCGCTGAGCAAAAAGCAGAACTAAAACAGAAAGTTCAATCACTTTCACAAGAGCAACGTCAGCAAATCAAACAAGCTGTAAAAGACCGTGTTAGCCGCGGCTAAATAAAACAGTGAATAAAAGCAAAGGAGCCGCTTTCTAAGTGGCTCCTTTTTGTTTGAACCAAGGTTGAAAGTGAAATGAAACGAATATCTTTGGCAATGGCTATGCTGGTGACACTCAGTGTTTCCGCTAACGACCACCAGCTACAACAACTGAGCTACCATGAACCTAGCCTCAGCTTCCAAACCGCTAAGGCTGGTGATACTTGGGTCGGCACGGTATCAGGCGTGATTCAAGCGACCGATGGGATAAACATTAATGCAGAGATCGACAGCGAAGGCTACCTTGAGCTTGGAACTGGCTATGGCTTAGTCTTAGGGCAATTTTACACCGAAGCTTTCGTTAGCTATGGCCGCGCTGACCTTATTGATATCTATGACGTTGGTATTTTTAGCGGAACGGCGCTTTCAGAAAATATCATGTTGTTTGCCAACACTTCGCATGAATGGCGGAAATTCTCGCTAGCCGATCTTCACGATGCGAATCGCGAATGGAAAAACACCATAGGTACGAGCTATTCACCTTCCAAGCACATGAGTTTTTCCTACTCTTTCAGCCATGACCGCCAATTAACGGGTTCAAAAGGTTATTACAACAGCCAAGACGTCACTTTTACGCTGAAACCCAAATGGGTGGAACCTTATGTGAAATATACATTCGGCCAAAAACGCGTTAGCCCGGGAGACATATTTCGTTCTGATGGCAGCGTTGAGCTAGGCTTCAACCTTCGTTTTTAGTTTACCGTTTCGTGTGGTAGCTCTCTCCCCTTTACGATCTGTTTGAGTAAAGGGGGCTTTTTACTTCATGTAATAACCTTTCCAATCAGTTGCGAATACCGTAATCAACTTAAATCAATTTCGCCGCTTCTTCCTCTGTTTTAACTTTCCATCATTCAACAAAAACCCCACAAAGAATGACGACTTTACTTTAACTATCTAAAGTGAATTTATTTTCTATAAAATAATTATATTAGAGATTTAATTTCCACAGAAAACTTTAATTATAGATAAAAAGGCAAAACTTTTCTCCGACTACCTTTCTATACTGTGACACGTCATTAAGGCGCTACAAGCCTATGATTTAAAATAATTATTAATGAGTAGTCACCATGAATTCGAAGTCGCTAACTATCTTGCTTTTTGTCTCTGTTTGCTTAATTTGGGGAACCACTTGGTTCGCTATGGAAGTAGCATTGCATTCTATCCCACCTATTTTTGCTACTGCGTTGCGCTTTTTACTTGCAGCACCTCTGCTTGCGGTATTGGCGAAAGTCTTCAACCAACCTCTGCTGTTCCCTAAAGGTAAGCGCCAATGGCTGCTTATTGTTGCGCTGATGTATTTCGCGATTCCGTTTACGTTGATGATCTATGGTGAGCAATACATCTCTTCTGGTTTAGCGTCGATCATCTTTGCCAACATGCCGGTCGCTGTGATGCTGATGTCTGGCTTATTCTTAGGTCTACGACTGGCGAAGCACCAGATATTCGGTTTGATTACTGCTGTTGTGAGCCTATGTTTAATCCTTGGCAACGAAATGCAAATGGGTGGCGATGACTACGTAATTGGCACGGTTTGCTTAGGCCTTGCTGTTGCGATTCACGCAGTGATGTATGTATTAGTTCAAAAGCACTGCAAAGGCATTGAAGTACTGACCTACAACGCCGTACCGAGCCTAATTGCAGCTCTATTCTTATTTGCCGTATCAGCTATGGGCGAGAACGTAAATGTTGAATCTTTCACTTGGGATTCAATCTCAGCTGTGGTGTACCTAGGCTTTGTCGCGAGTGTTGGCGGCATTGTTGCTTACTTTAAATTAGGTCAGGTTTCGACACCTTTCCAAGCTTCTATCTGCTTCCTCATTTTCCCTGTAGTTGCTCTACTTATCTCTTGCTACGCCAATGGTGAAGTTCTGTCTGAACAGTCATTGTTTATGATGATTCCCCTACTTTGCGGCATCTTACTCACCAAGGCACCAAAGGGAATTTTCAAGCTGCGTACAGAATTAAAAACGGTAAGAAACTGATCCGACTGAAATCTGTTTAGCGGATTAGAGAGACCCATCCCACATATACAAAAAAGCTCCAATATCACTATTGGCGCTTTTTGTTTATTTCATAAGATCGAGACCAACATTAGCGCCAGCTAAGCACCCGAACTTCATTTCCCTCTTTTGGCTTCTTAGGAATGTTTAAAGACAACGCCAAAGAAACCACTGCCATTGCTGCACCAATGTAAAAAACTGTCGCTGGAGAAGACAACCAAATCACACCAAACACGACCGGAATAACAACCGCTGCAATATGGTTGATGGTGAAAGAGACACCAGCGGTTGAAGCCATATCAGCAGGGTCTGCAATTTTCTGGAAGTAGGTTTTGATCGCCAATGCCAACACAAAGAACAGATGATCGACAACATACAGCGCGGCTGCCCACTCCGCCGTTTGTACTAAAGCATACCCAACGAACACACCAATCAAGCCGACATACTCGAAGATCAGCGCCTTGCGCTCGCCAACTACACCGATAAATCGACCGATACGTTTAGCAAACAAGAAATTAAACAGGTAGTTAATTAAGAATAGTAATGTGATATCTGCTGCTGAGTAACCAAATTTCTCTACCATCAAGAAGCCTGCAAATACCGTGAAGATTTGTCTTCTTGCGCCACTCATAAACGTTAGCGCGTAATAGAGCCAGTAACGCTTCCTCAACACCAGTTTTTTATTTTGCTGGGTCTTGGTTTGAAACTCAGGGAAACCAAAGGTCATCATCAATACTAAAATGAAACCGATGCCCCCAGTGATGCCATAAACCCATGCAAAATCAAGCTTGAGCTGCTCTAACATCACCCAAATTGATCCATAAGTGATTAATGATGCCAATGCACCGACCGAAATCATCTTACCCAACATCTCTGGTGCTTCTTCTTTATTCAGCCATTGCAGTGACAAAGACTGCTTCAGCGTTTCAAAATAGTGAAAACCCGTCGACATCAAAATCGTAGTCAGCAACAAGCCTGTGAGTGTAGGAAATAAACCGGTAATCGCGGTGCCCACAGTGAGCATAGCCAACGATATCAACATGAAGCGTTGCTCACGAATGAAAGCCAGCACAAACACCACCGTAAACGCTAAGAAGCCAGGAATCTCACGAACGCTTTGCAATAGGCCTATATCCGAACCATCAAAGTTCGCTTTCTCAATCACGAAGTTATTAAGTAGAGCCATCCAGCTCGAAAACGCGATAGGGACAACAATCGAAATCAGTAACAAAAAGTTTTGCGGCGTTTTCCAATTCGTAACAGGTTCACTCATGAGTAGAATTTCCTTATCATTAATCCAACATCATACTCTCGTTTCATTAGAATCAACAAATGATTAACTCGGCATTTACAAGATGAGCAACGAAACCTTTGATAGTAAAATTCGAATGTGGCGGTAAACGAGGAGGCTTTAAATGTCGAAAAGATATGAATTACACCATATCGACCTTAATCGGTGATTGAGTAGCATTTATTCGGTGTACATAATGCATCCTCATAGCTCTACAATGACTGAAGACTGAATGGGTATTATAGATAAGCAGCAAGAACGAAAAAATCCTCATAGAAGAATTCTATGAGGATCTGTTTTCTTAACTTACAAAGTAGCAACCCTGAAAGGAATCAGGTTTACTTTTAAATCAAAAGTAGAACTTTAAACCTGTTACCCCAGACCATTGTTCAGATTCTTTATAAGTTTTATAGCTTGCACCTAACTCAATCGCAAAAAAATCAGTAAAGTTTATCTCGCCCATTAGCGAGTATTTATTCATCGTATTTTTATCAACGTAAGAGTAACGATAACTAGGAGTAAAAGTCAGAAAGCTAATTGGGGTATATTTGAAACCAACATGCGCAGAAGGAGCATATTCACTAAACTCAAATTTGCGTCGCTCTGCATCGATACGATTTACGCCAACAGATAAAAAAGGCACGACTCCATTGACATAGTTACCGTTAAACCCTAATCCAGCATAATGATCTCTAAACTGAGTTTTTCCGGTGCTCATCCCAGAGAATTCAGTTTCCACGAATACATTGTTGGTCAATGAGAAAGATAATGAAGCATATGCGCCCACAAGGTCTTGTTCTTCTTTCTCTGAAAACTTGGATCCTAAATATTGGTCCAAACCTTCATTTTGCCCACCTTGAAGGCCAAAACTGAAACTATTAAAGTAATTCTGCTCAGCATGCGCGAAACTAGAAAGCATGATAGGTAACGCAATGATTATTTTACTTATTTTTTTCATTATACATCCAGATATACATTTTATAAATCAAGGCTAAAGTACAACTTAGTTAGGGTGTATTCAATGATATTTTGTATGTTTTTACATTAAACTCTATTAACAACCAGTCGCAATTTTAAACATAATTTAACAACATGGACATTTTGTTAATAACCACTCACGACTAGACTTAATTTTCTTTATTTAAGGGAATTAACAGACACTGGTAAGATGTGCGACCAGTAAATATTAGATAGAAATCCAACTGAATATAAAATTTATTAAATTCACTTTCATTAAATTATATGTTTAATGAAGAAATCAAAGAATCCACCTACAGCGTTGAACTATCAATGGTGAGAGAATCACTTATTAACATCAAATAGAATGACGTAATAAATACTATTTTCGATATTTATTTACGTCACAGTTTCATTTAATCGATAATGAATAGTACAATAAAAAATTCAACGCCAACAAAACCCAAGGTTTTAGCCATGCTCACTCGAATATCGGTCATTACTACTAGCTGTATTTTCATGTTATGGATAAATACAGCCTATGCTGATAATGAAAAATACCTCCCCCTAGATAGAAGTTGTTCTAGTATCGTTTGTAAGCATTCGATAGAAAATACTAACTTCCAGTACGATAAAGAGGAAAACCTCGTATTCTCTTCGGAAAAAACTTCCAACATCGATAAGATATCATCATCTTTATACGTCATTTTGGAGAATAAAGAGGACAAAAATAATAATGATATAGACACCATGTTGGATGTAGTAGAACTTTGGGAGGAGTAAAGATCAGGAGGAAATTTCACACAACAACTTACCTTGAATTCCGATAAGGTAAATAGGTTCAAAGAACACCAAAAAAGGCAATATCTAAAACAGAAAAGCGCAATACAACACTTAAGTAATACCACGCTTTTAATTTCAGATAGAACTAGTAGCAAGGAAAAAAGTCAACCAAACACATAAGTTGACTTCCTAGCTCAACAAAAAATGTTCCCCTTCCATTGAACTATTAGGTTTACAGCGCCTTATAAAAAGTCACCCACTCGCCTCGCTCTAAACCACTCACATGTACCCCAGAGATACCACTCGAGGTCGTTGCGTTAGTTGGAGAAAACGAGAGGTTTACATTTTTAAATTTGTCGGAGATTTCACTTTCCATTCCTGTTTGAGAAAGAATGTAGCCCAAGTTGGTAGAATTCCAGCTTGAGTTTCCACCGTCTTCCCACTTTTTGAGGAGTTCTTTGGTCACCAACTGACTGCCAACCTTGAGAGCCGGGCCGCTGATATTTCGGAACTGATAATAGTCCGCCCCCGAAGAAGTTAACGCAATCACCTTATCTTCTAACACATACAAAGACTTGATGGCATTGTTACTCAGAGACTCTGTTACAAGTAAGGTTCTCGCCATGTTATCAACAATATAAAGAGCACTTGCTGTGGTAATAGCACTGGTTTTTCCGTCTCGCGATGTCGCTATCTTGCTAATAGCAGAATCAACGGTCAGATCCCCAAGTACGGTTTGTTGTATCGAGTTAGACACCCACTCAACCTTATTGCTATCCAACCCCAACAATATCTGCTGATTTACGACAATATTGGCTGTTTTAAGGTTTAACTTATCAATCGTCATCTTAGTGGATAGGTTAGCCGTATCGATAACTTCTGCCGCTAAATTACTGTTTGAAAAGTAATTCTTATAAACAATTAATGCTTCACTTTCGTCATAAGATGACATGACTTGAGGTGAAGAAGCTTTCAATGCGTGACTCCAGCTTTTCATATCAAGCTTATTAGCACTTAGCAATTTGAGTTCTTGCTGTGAGTATATCGAGCTTCCGGTATTTTTAATCGCCAGTAACGAACCACTTTGTAACAGAGGAACCACTGCTGCGAAGTTATCATTGATGCACGACTCACTCGATTTAGTCGGCACGGCTGGATTAGGTTTTGGAATGGGTGGAAGCGTACCTCCACTACGACTGCTGTATGTATCAATCGCAAAAGCCTTCACGCCAATATTGTTATTATTCGAACCATTGAGGCTTGTGAGGAAAACACCATTAGCGCCTTGGCTATTACAAATATCACTCGATGTGGGTGAGACGTAAGCGGTCGGTTTGTAAACCTTGTATGCCTGAACACCATTTAGCGCAGGAACTAACTGAATGATTTCACTCGAATCTACCGGTATTTCTCCGCCTCCAGTGCCACCTCCGTGATCGTCATCATAATCATCATCATCATCATGGTCATGGTCATGGTCATGGTCGTCATAATCATCGTCGTCGTGCGAACGGATACTAACCAGACCAGAAACAGCTTGAGATGCAGGGTCACCATTGATTGTCACCGGCTTATTGCGTGAAGAACTATCAATTTGCATAACCACATCATTAGCCGTTAAAAACACAATTTGACTGCTCGCTGGATTCAGAGCTATCGACTTCGCACCAGACAATTGCGGTACCGATTGTGAACCGCGAACAACCAAAGAATCTTCAATTTGTAGATGCCGAGAAACCGTACCAGCAACGTCAATATTAGATAAGTCTAAAGTTTTATGTTCTATCATCAAGTCGAGAGCATGAGCAATGTTTGTATAAGAAGACTGCTTACCTTCACTCTGTGCCTTTTTCAAAGAATTTAGCAATAAATCAGATGAATCTTTAGGGCCATAGGTGGTATCGAGCGTACTGAAATTGATACCAACATGATCGCCTAACTTACTTTGAAGCGACGCTTTTGCTTGTTCAATATCGTTGCTTACGCCGGGATTAAACATCATCTCACTATGAATCAAGGTCGTGAAAGGTGTGACCAATTCCATATTGGGAGAAGCGGTCAAAATTGCACCATCATCTTGCCTCTGTTTCGCGTACCCAGAAACCTCTTCTAGCTCTTTCTCTTGGTCACTACATAAACCGTTCAGATCTGCATCAGCGCACACTGATGAATCTAAAAACGCATAGCCTGAAGCTGTAGACCCAACGGGATTTTCGCTATCAGAACTGCCTCCGCATCCTGAGATCATCAAGGCACTAGAGATTGCTAGTGACAATTTGCATATTAAGAATTTATTGTGCATTTTTTCGACCGATTCACCTAGTTTATCATTGGATGGATAGTATTTAATTTGGCCATTAAATCACTTAACGAAATAAAAGATCAAATGATATTGATAATAACTATCATTTAAATTACTATTCTTCGCCTTTCTTATGGGTAATTTATAAATTATTTGGAGTTCAGGTGGTAAGAAATCCATACAAATTAATGAGTGTTTCACTCGTTTCCACAATGCTGATTGCTTGTGGTGGAGCAGAGTCAGATCCGAAGCTCAAACAGTCACAAACTCAACCAAATTCTCAGAATATTTCGGGCATAGCTTTGGATGGTTATTTGCACAATGCGAAGGTTTGTTTAGACAAAAATAGCAATGCCATGTGTGACTCTGCTGATGGGGAAATTGCCACTACGGACGCCGAAGGACGATTTCAGTTAGACGTCGACAATGATGTCGCCCAATACCCAATATTGGTTGAAGCGGTTGCCGGTATAACCATCGATATGGATTCACCGAATCAGCCTATTGAATCCGGATTTACGTTAGAAGTGCCGAGTAACACTTCGAACGTGATCAGCCCTATGACATCTCTTATTGCGAGTGTGTCGAAAACCAGTGGAATCAGTTTTGATGAAGCAACTCAGCTTGTGGCCAGCGACTTAGGCATAGATAAACAACTGGCTGTTGGTGATTATTCCGCATCAAACTCAGCGATAAGTCGTGAAGTACACATGTTTGCACGCGGTGTTACGCGAGTACTTCAAGAAGCACAAATGGCCTCTGTTGATGCAGGAGTCGACCAAGTAAATGCTCGAAAAGGCTCTATGTACAAGCTGGCAGAGCTTGATTTAGCAGAATTTAAAGCCAAGACCGATTTGCTGTCTCATGGCGCATCAGGAACCGATAGCGCATTGAAGCAACTTGGTAAGGAATACCGAGATCAACTCAAAGTTTCCCAAGAAGACATCGATGGTAACGAAATCATCACTAGACCGCCGGCCCCTAAACACGGTCAGGTCAATGATGCCTCAGACACATTCAACTGGCAGTTGGTGCGTGGCTTCAACCAAAACACAGATTACGAGTATTCGCTAGATTCTGGTAATACTTGGACAACGGTAATTCGCAAGCCGATTGTTGTAGGAAAACTGGCGTTCGATAAAGGAGCCGTTCAAGTTCGAGTTGCCGCGTCTAACGTTCGTAATACTCCTGCCGGAAAGCCAATGCTCTCAGACAAAGGGTTTACGCTAACTACAGTGCCTGCAGCTCCAGCTTGGGTTACTGTGAATAACGCGATCAATCAATTTGATTGGGCATTTGTCGATTCGTTTAATGAACTAGGTTTATATGAATATTCATTAGATAACGGTTCAAGCTGGACAAAAGCGACAGAGAAGCCACAGAACATTCGAGATCTAGATATCCCTCTTGGAGACTTAAAGATTCGTGTTGCTAAAGATGACTCTCTAGGACACCCAACCGGTTTAAGTGCAGCGTCAGAAAAACCGCTGACGGTAACCCCAATCCAACCCGCGCAACCGACCCTAGAATTTGCTGACGACAGCACCAATAAAATTAATTGGCTTTGGGTTAATGGATATACCGACCCGTCTTTCTACGAGATTAATCTAGGTAACGGTTGGAAAGACGTCACCGCACTGCCGTATCTTGTTGGCAATATTTCACTTCCAGCAAACTCAATCTCGGTCCGTGTAAAGTCAAATACATTGGATGCTCGTCCAACGGGCGTTTCGTTGGTTATCAGCTCTGCCTTCACTCGCTCAGAAAACCAACCTGTAGCACCAACCTCACCGACTGTTGACGACGCAGAAAATACATTCGCATGGACTGAAGTTAAAGGGTTCACGGGAAGTGATTCCTACGAATACTCTCTCGATAAAGGCATTACTTTTACCCCTGTAACTAGCAACCCACAAGCTATCCCTGATGAGGTGTTTACCCAGGGGCAAGTTTGTGTGCGAGTAATAGCGGAATCGGATCCTCAACATGATCCTGGCGAAGCGCTGTGTTCAGACAAGGGCTACTCTGTTACTCCTAATATGCCTGCCGCACCGACATCACCAATCTCTCATGATGGATTAGATACATTTGACTGGACGTTTGTTACTGGGGTTTCAGAGGTAACGGATTACGAGATCAATACACTCAACACCGGCTGGGCAGTGGTTACCACAAAACCATATCAGCTAAATGACCAAGCTTACGCTATCGATTCAATCCAAGTACGCGTTAAACGAGATCAGATTACGGGTCGTCCTAGCGGTTCAGAGCTTACCAACGATGCTCCTTTTACTGTTCGTCCGTCAGCACCAAGCGCCCCTACAGGTCTAGTGGTTAACGACACCGACAACACGCTCGATTGGACATACTTCGGCGAGTTCACTCAGCCCGAGCACTTCGAAGTAACACTCGACTCAGGTTCAACTTGGACAAAGGTAACAGCGAAACCTGTTGTGATTGGCAATGTAGACAAGAACATCGCTGAAGTACAATTACGAGTAGGTACAAACCCTACCAATGGCATGCCTCATGGTGCGGCAGCTCCAACCACACAAACCTTTACCAAAGTGTTCGAGATACCAGCACCAACCTCGCCGAAAATTGTAAATACGTTTACAGGCAGTTATCCAATAAACACAAATGGATTTAACTGGGCTTACTTAACCGCAAACCTCGAAGGTCAATCGGTTCGCTTTAATAAACCCGAATACTATGAGTTCACCAACGACAAAGGCCTCACTTGGCACCCTGTCGTTTCGAACCCTCAATTCATTGGTCCTGAAGCATACGACAAGGCTAATGTCGGCATTCGATTGAAAGAGAATGCAAAAGAAGACATTTCAAACTCTATCAGTGACACCCTTTGGGCAACAGGGGCTACGAGTCACTTCACCGCACTTAGGTTTGTACCAATGAAAACCAAAGATTCGGTCGTCAGCTTTAATTACAACGGTTCGTGGAGCACCTACAACTTAAACTGTATCGCGGAATATGACAGCAATGGGCAAGGTGAACCTGTCTTTTGGGGAAAAGCGATTTCAGCTGAAGCCGATACTGTATTTGATAAGATTTCAGAGATAAATAAATGCGGCATTCTTGGTTGGGAACTCCCAACTTACAGTGAAGTCATTACACTTTCAAACCGTGATCCGGCAATACTACCTTCAGGCTTAAGAAACTACTTAACATCGAATCAGACCAAAAATATTTGGGCTGATAAAAATGGTATTGCAGTCACCATAAACAATGGGCAAGAATCCCTTGAACAGTATTACAGCAAATACGCATACCCTAAATGGCAATTACCATCTGGGGCACAGCTAGTCAGTCACATTGATGCTTCAACAACTTCTGTGGACACTCTACTCAATACACAAAGCTCAATTGTAAAAGGGGCAGAGGCTTACCTAACAACATGGTTAACGAACAATCAGAAAAAGGCTAAAAGCTACACAGCGCTAGAAACTGAAGCGCAAGCCAAAACTCTTGAACTGGCGGCATTTGTTAAGCCATGGTCAGACGAATTGAGTGCAGTGACCACGAAGCTCACCATTTACGACTTTCAGATGTCGGTTGCTCAAAGCCGTACTGATGCGGAGAGCCTTGAGTTCATTACCAAAGTAAAAGCTTACAAAGAAAAAGCAGCGAAACTACAGCAAAACTCAAACGGGCTAAATGCACTAGTTGAAGGTGCTAAGTTTGCTAAGAAAATGGCAGTCATCCAGAAAAACTCGGTGATGTTAACAAATGCAACAAATGCTATAAGCTCAGCGTCATTGGCTGCAGAACTGCATCAAGCAAGTTTAGACCTTTACAACGCCATTGCTGTTTTAGAGACCCAATATGCGCAAGTCACTGATCTCATCACTCAACTAAACGCCTCCACCAACGGAGTAGATGCAGAGTTCGATACGCTCATCAGTCTGTATCAAACGTTTATCTTGGAAATGAATTCGACAGCAAAAATCCACGATCTCACTCAATCCAAAACTGTAGCAAAAGATGGGTTGAAACAAGCAGCAGATAATGGGTTTAAGGTATCTCAAGCCAACGCAATGGTAAGCAACCGCTTCGCTAAACTTGACGAACTAGGAAACTACCTGCCAAGCGACACAACCTATCAACAAGGTTGGCGCTGTGTTGAAGACACGAAGATTTCAGGAAAACGTCGAGTCTGGACGCTACTTAAGGATGGTCTTCCCAATGGCAAAGATGATATCGCTTACGATGCTTCATCGGCAGGGATACAAAGCGTTTTAGGCAACAACGAGCTTCTTGCGAACACTAATACAAACAAGTTATGTGGTTTTAGTGACTGGACAGTCCCTCATTTGGCTCAGCTTCTGTCTCTAAAAACCAAACCTGTCCCTGGTTATAGTTCAAAAATGACACTAGACAGCGATGCATTCCCACACAACTTATCGTTGCAACCTGAGTATGACAAATCATATTTCGATAACGGCATAGTTTTCTATTACTGGTCAAGTGTGAATCGATATAGCAACCAGCAATTCGCAGCGAGTTACAACACAAGAGCAAACCGTCAAAATACTCGTAGTGCTTATACCGATGGCTCAGAAGATTTAGTGGTATTAGCTCGATTAGTACGTGAAGAATCGAGCAGCTATCAATACCTAGACTCAAGTGGTGCAGTCGTTCAAACACGATCAAATGCAATATGTGCTCGTGATACAAACAGTGGCTTAATCTGGCAACTATTTTCGAAAGGTGATAGCAGTCGATTCAAAAAATATGTCGATATTCAACCATTAATCGCAGCACAGAGCGCAAACAATATATGTGGTAAGTCGAATTGGCGCTATCCAACAAAACCTGAGCTCTACGGACTAATTCCAATAGACACCAATGTATTCAAATTTAATGAAGCTACTGGTTTTGGCAACGCATCTTATATTACTAGCGATATGAATGAGGATGGGCGTCAAATTAGTATCAGCATGAGTAACATGGCAGAAAGTCAAGTGACTACGGCGAGTTATGGCTCATCTTACCTATACCGACTCGTTGCCAATTAATAACTCCAAGACCTATTAGTTTTTACTTATTACCACAACAGCCTCAGCTGAGGCTGTTTTTATCTAGGACACAAAAACATGTTAAACAAGAAAAAGCAGCGCGGCGCGGCCGCTATCGAATACGCAATTCTCGCAGCAGCAATGTCAGTGGTCTTGCTTAATTTTGTAGGCGGCGAGAATGGTGATCTAACCGAAGCCATTACTGACGCTTACCAAACTGTCGTCAAGCAGCTCAAAGACGCTCAAAAATCAGAATAAGCCCGTTTACCGTAAATTAAAGGAATAGTTATGACTGCCAAGCGACTCATGTTGCTGTCGTTATTTTGCTCGGTGCTCGGATTGTCCGTTTTACTGTTGAGCCAAACCAATAGCGAGTCTGCGACCACCTCTTCTAAACAAGCCGCTAAGCAAACGGTCAAAGTGCTGGTTCCAACTCGTACGATTGAGATAGGCCAAACCTACACGCCAAACTCGTTTCGATGGAAAGAAGTTCCACAGCAAGAGTTAGAGAACTACATCGACCACGTGACACCGGAAGATATTTCTGCCGACCACACGATGTCGGGGCTTGCACGCACCAAACTTGTCAAAGACTCAATATTGTCGAAAGCGGACATTACCGAGCCGGAAGGTGGCTACTCGCTTTCATTAAAGTTGCAACCAGGCTATCGCGCGATTTCAGTCCCTGTCGATCAAGTCACGTCTAATTCAGGCTTCATTGAGCCGGGCGACCGAGTGGATATTCTCCTGCTCGGTTCACAAGATGGTGAACTACTACGTTATGGCAATTCATCTCAAGGATTGTACGTCACAACGATAGTTCACGATGCAAGAGTCTTGGCATTTAATAACAAGCAAACGGCAGAATCTTATCAAAAGGCTCGGGAATCGAATGGCTTCGAAGATGGTATCCCTGACGACAGCAGTGTCTCTTTAGAAGTGACACCCGAGCAAGCAAACCAAGTGGTCCTTGCGAAACAATTAGGAAAGTTAACCCTTGTATTGCGCGGTCAAAACGAGGCTCAAGATCAACCTCAACATGCAAATGCCGTGACGCTAAAAGTCATTTCTCCAGACACAACTCAGGTATTACCTGACGTGGGTTTGGTGGAATTTAGAGCCGAAAATAAAACCGTCAATAATAAAACTGGAGCTGATAACAATGGCTAACATCTGTCGTTGGTGGGGTGTTCTCCTGCTATCAAGCCTATGTGTCTCTTTTGCATCTGCAGCATCAACATTTGATGTCACGATCAATGAGGCGAGAATGATTCGCTTACCCGAAAAAGCGAAATCCATTTTCATCTCTAGCACCCATATCGCTAATTACCAAACCTTAACCAATACCAAGGTGATGATATTCGGTAAGCGAGCGGGCAGCGCTACGATCACCGTTTTGAATGAGCAAGAGCGCGTGATTTATACCAATAAAATTCGCGTCACGCACAACAGCCGTGAGTTCAATGAACTGGTTAAAAACAAATTCCCTGAAGCGTCAGTCAACGCGGAATCTCTGGGCGGAAAATTATGGCTTAAAGGACGCGTTCCTTCTCCGATGATGGCACATAATATCGTGTCGCTAGCAAAAGGCTACCTATCCCCGGTTGTCGATTCTACCGGACAACCAGAAAGCTCAAGTTCGGAAGGAAACAATAGCAACAACAGTAGTTCAACCAATCAAAATCAGCAGACTCAACCCAATGATGATGAGCTGATCAATCAATTGGTTGTCACCATGCCAAATCAGGTCAACATTCGTGTAAAAATCGCTGAAGTCTCACGAAATGTATCCAATAAGTTGGGAATAAAATGGGGTTCAATCGCTGGCGGTGTGGGGCAATTTTCGTTTTCAAAGTTGCCTAATGTCAGTAGTTGGGGCAAGCCGAGCATTACTGCTCTAATTGATGCGCTAGCAACCAACGGCATGATGTCTGTGCTTGCTGAACCTAACTTGACCGCGATGTCAGGCGAAGATGCGGAGTTTTTGGTTGGTGGTCAAGTACCGCTGCCACTGATTACGGCTGACACCACTCAAATCGAATACAAGGATTTCGGTGTAAAACTGAACTTCACCCCAACCGTGCTCAGTCAAAACCGTATCAGCTTAAAAGTAAATCCCGAGGTCAGTAACATCTCAATCGAGAGCCAACAAGTGATAAACGGAACTAACTTCCCTTCTTTTACCACTCGTAGCGCCTCCACCACCATTGAATTGGCGAGTGGGCAGAGCTTTGCTTTAGGCGGGTTGTTGAAATCAGAAGACATTGAGCAACTACAAAAAGTCCCACTTATCGGTGAGATACCAGTACTCGGTAGCCTATTCCGCTCGACTGAATTCACTCGTAGAGAAACAGAGCTGATCATCATTGTAACGGCTTACCTAGTTCAGCCAACTCGTTCGGACTCAATGCCACTACCAACCGATGGCTTAATCCCGTTGAGCGATGTTGAACGTTTGCTGGCATGGCCAAGGATTCAACAAGAAACATCAAATAATAAAGCGACTTACACCGACAACCAGAAGCCTCGCTTACTGGGTGACAACGGGTTCTACTACTGAGGACATCATGAACAAATTATCCTTATTACTGCCCGCTCTCATTGCGCTTGCGGGTTGCGCGCCAACACCTACAACCCAACAACCTTCTGTGGATGTGGTGTCCGTGACAAACAAACTGACTTTAACACTGTCGGGCAAAACGTTATCGGCTCAAGAGAAAGATGACATCTCTGATTTTATTGCTCGCCGAGGCACGCTATCCAACTTAATGGTCAAGATTGAAAATACGACTCAGAAAGGAGAAAGCCAAAGTGAAAAAGTTGGGCTTCATCTGATCGAGTCAGGCCTCTACCCTTCTCAAATTTCAGTATCTAATCCATCGGTACAAGGTCAAGGTGATCTCACGATTTTTGTTGAATCTTATCGTGCCAAAGTAACAGCATGTGACGCGGGTAAAACACCAAGAACCACACTCAACGCTTATCGTACTCAGCGCAATTTTGGTTGTGCGAATGCCAATGCACTGGCGCAAATGGTCGCAAATCCAAAAGACCTGATTGTTGGGCAACCCATCGACAGTGCACAAGGACAAAAAGCGGTGTCTAGCATCGATAACTACTTTGCACCACCAGCACAAAACCAACAGACAAACTCTGGTTCTTCGAATACCACGCTAGGAGGTTCGCAATGAATCAAGTACACAACTTAACGGTACTGATCGCGGCATCGGAGCAACTCGATACATTAGCGCTCACATACACATTGAATGATTTCGGTATCAACAACATCACAACCTCTTCGAATCAAGAAGATGACGTGGTGAGACAGGTACTTAAGAATGACGTTAAAACCATCTTCCTCGATGTACTGAATAGCGAATTGCCAGAGTCGAAACAGGTTGTGCAGCGTTTAATACAACGTACTGGGTGCCAAGTTATCGCGATTGGTCATTCAACCGAAATTTTTGCTTACCGTGGAATGCTCGCATCCGGTGCCAGTGACTACTTAGTCAACCCAGTGACACCACAAGATCTTGAACACGTCTCCTTTGCTGCTTTGCAACTCAACAACGAAAAACGAAATGAAAAAGTCGTTTCCATTGTCAGTGCAAAAGGTGGCTCAGGAAGCAGCACCATTATAGCGACGTTATCGCAACAGCTTGCCGAACTCGATAAACGAGTAACTTGTATGGACCTCGATTTTTCGATGGGTGATTTGGATTTGCTACTCAATGTCGAAGGCAACACGGCGTTGGTAGAGCTTTTACAATACCCAGAAAGATTAGAACCTCTCGTATTTGAGCGCAGTGGGATCAGTGTGTCACCCGAGCACACGCTCTTTACCGGTTATCTACCTTTAGACACCACACCATTTTGGCCACAAAAGAGTGCATTCGATCAGTTTACAAAGTTCTGCCTGCAAAGTTCAGACTACTTACTGATCGACATCCCGACCTATTCATTGCGTGACCAGGTTGGCTTTGAAGCGCTTAAAAGTGCCGATATTCGAATCATTGTGGTTGAACCTACACTCAGTTCCATTCGCAATGCAGGCCAGATAATCAAACGACTTCAAAACCAAACGGCTTCACAAACCATTGTGGTGTTGAACCATTGTAAATCCGATTCCGCATCCCTTATTTCGGTCAATGATGTGAAGAAATCACTCGGTACATCCGTAGACGTCGTGATTCCATTTTTGCCTAACCATTTCTTGAGCAAGTCATCGCTTGGTCAGCCTGCCCATAAAGGCAATAGGAAAGTGAAGCTCGCGTTTAACTCTCTACTTGAACTAGTCACTGGTGAGCCGCAACAAGGCAGCCGCCGTTTTTGGAAGCGAGGCGCATAATGTTTGGTCAGAACACACAAGCCATAGATCCGATTGAAGCGAATAGAGCTCGAACACATGAAGCCCTAACATCAACACCCTCAGTTCGTGAGCATTATCATGTAATTCATGAAGAGGTCATCAAGGCGATCGACCCATCGGTTGTAGTGAGCTTAAGCGCACCCGATCTTGAAGCTAGAATTGCCGAAATGGTATCAGATATCGTGGTCTCTAAGCAGTTACCGCTTGGTCACAAAGATGTCGCTCATTCGGTGGAACAATTGCTCAATGAGTTTCTAGGATTAGGTCCACTGCAACCCTTAATTGAAGACCAAGGCATTACCGACATCATGGTCAATGGGTACCGTGAAGTCTACGTAGAACGCTCAGGGAAATTGCAAAAAACGGCAGTTCAATTTCGTAATGAAGAACAACTTCTCAACCTAGCGCGACGCATCGTCAGCAAGGTTGGACGAAGAATCGATGAATCGAATCCATTAGTCGATGCTCGATTGGATGATGGTAGCCGTGTCAATGTGATGATCCCACCGCTAGCGCTTGATGGAACCTACATTTCCATCCGAAAATTCAATGAGAATAAGCTAACACTCAGCCAATTGGCTCAGTTTGGCGCAATGTCGAAATCGATGGTTAAACTTATCGATATTATTGTTCGCTCACGCCTTAATGTGCTTGTTGCGGGAGGCACTGGTGCAGGTAAAACCACACTGCTCAACGCGATGTCTTTTAGCATTTCACCTCAAGAACGCATCATTACCATTGAAGACACCGCAGAACTGCGTCTACAACAACCTCATGTTGTGCGCGCTGAAACTCGCCCAGCTAATGCCGAAGGCTTAACGCCAATTACCCAGCGAGAGTTGGTGCGAAATGCTCTACGTATGCGACCAGATCGCATCATTTTAGGCGAAGTTCGTGGCGATGAAGCCTTTGAAATGATGCAGGCAATGAACACCGGTCATGATGGTTCACTCTGTACATTGCACGCAAACTCGGCGACTGACGCACTCGTTCGCATGGAAAACATGTTGATGATGAGCCAAGCGACCCTGCCTCTGTTCTCATTGCGCCGCCAAATCGCAGACACCATCGATGTCGTTATACAAGTTGAAAGAATGCGTGATGGCAAAAGACGCATTGTTTCGATCACCGAGGTGCAAGGGTTAGAAGGAGAACAATACATCACTCAAGACTTGTTCAAATTCAAGCCGTTATCAGAGGATCAACAAGGCAACCTGATTGGCGAATACAAGAGTGCTAAGTGCGTACCAAGCTTCAATGAAAAAGCCAAATACCACCAACTCGATGCTCAACTAAGAGTAGCGATGGAGCTTGAAGCCTGATGATCTTAGTTCTCACTGTTTTCGTTTTATTTATCGCGATCGGGTTAATCAGGTTGAGCTCAAAGCAAGCCATCGTCAATAAACGGCTGTTATTGGTAAGCAGCAGTCAACGACCGCTTACAGCTGACGTTTCAATCAAAAAAACCAACCACCAGCGTAGCAACAAACTGCATGCTTTCTTTTTACGAATGAATGCATTGCTGCCAGTTTGGGATAAGTACTTTATTGTCTTATCAGCTATCGGTTTCCCAGCATCAGGCCACATGTTATTTCCCCAACTGGCAATACATCATCAACTTTTCGCCGCTGTTGGACTTTGGTTTGTATGCACATGTGCCTTGGTGATGTACCGCCGAAAAATGCAGGTAGAAGAGTTCGAACAGGGCATCATCAATGTACTTGGCTTAATTTCTAGAGCTGTGGCTGCGGGGCTCTCAGTCCCACAAGCAATTGAACAAGTGTCAGAAACCCAACCAGGGCTATTAGGACGTGAGTTCTCCTATATTCGCGATAACTTAACGCTCGGTTTAAGCCTTCGACAAAGCCTCGATGATGCATGCGTTCGCCTTCCTTACAGCAGTTTCCGCTACTTCTCGGTCGCGTTAATCCTGAATCAATCGAATGGTGGCCAACTGCGCGACATTCTTCAAAGCTTAAGCAGAACCATGCATGATAATCGAGCGATGAGAAAAAAGGTCAAGAGCTTAACCTCAGAGCCTCGTATGACAGCCCTCTTTCTTTCTATCTTACCCTTGGGGTTATTGGGTGGTATCTATTTGATGGAACCCACCATGATAATCCAATTGTTCAACACAGAATCGGGACAGCGGGTACTGACCTACGCCGTCATTAGCATCAGCTCAGGCACACTCATTTTGAACGCTCTGACTCGTAACAGAAGGTTCTCATCATGATGTATGTTGCCTTGCTTCTGTTGGGATGTGCATTACTACTCACAGTTGTCGCACACTTGTCTTCCTTCAAACGAGATGTTGTTGCTGAACGACTGACTCGCGTATCGAGCTACTCCTCTAAGTACACCACCGCTTCAAGTAAATGGCGCTTCCAAGGTGCAAAACCACGACGCCAGAAGTTAATCCTCATTGGCTGGTTGAGTCCTAATGCAGAGATCTATTTTCTTGGCTTAAGACTACTGACGATGGTGACGGGATCTATTGCTTGGTATGTCACTCGAATCCAAGTGCTTAACATGAACTCTGTGGCCGAATGTATCGCAATCGCCATTGTGGTTGGCATCCTGTTCGACCGCATTCTAGATTGGCGCGTGAACCAAGTCCGAATGCAAATTAGCCGCGTTATTCCTGATGCCGTCGATCTGATGGTGGTATGTGTCGCATCAGGTCTAACACTCGAAGCGGTATTTCGCTGTGTCGGTAAAGAGATGCGTGCGATCTCTCCAGCATTGTCACGCGAATGGCTACTCACTGCGACTGAGATATCGGTTCTTGATTCACCACAAACGGCACTTTCAAACCTAGACAAACGAGTCCAGCTTCCTGACATCAACAATATTGTGACCACCATGAATCAAGCGCTTCAATACGGCACACCTCTCGCTGAGGCGTTAAAGCTGATTGCCTCTGATAGTCGCCAATATCACTTCCTAGAGCTTGAAGAGTGGGTAGGAAAAATACCAGCTAAGATGTCGTTCCCTTTAGTGGTCTTCATCATGCTACCTGTCGTGGGCATTATTGTCGTGCCAATCATGTTATCCCTTAAACAAACTCTGGGGGGCTTATGAACAAGATCATTCTCTTGGGTTTAGCGCTAATTTTAGTCGGCTGCCAATCAACGAATAACGTTGAAAAAGAGGCCTCTGAAGACATGAAAGTCGCAGAGGTTGCACTGATGAATGGCAAACCAGAAAGTGCCATGGAGCTGTACCGAAAGATGCTGGTATCGAAGCCTGATGATCCGCAGTTGCTATTGCTAATGGGGTCCGCCGCGAATCAAGCCAGTCGTTATGATGAGGCACTGCATTATCTAAAGCACGGTATCGAGCTTAATCAATCGAGCGCGATTTACAGAGAACTTGGCCGTGCGTGGTTGGCGCTTGGTGAGCTTGAACAAGCCACATCAGCACTCAAAGAATCTGTCAGATTAGTTACAACTGATGATGTCGCCCACAACAGTCTAGGCGTGAGTTACTCGCTCAATAAGCAGTATTCAAAAGCGCGTGAATCTTACTCTCATGCCCTTAGTTTGATGCCATCCAGTAATGAGTACCGCAACAACTTAGCCATGGCTTGGATACTCGATGGAAAACCAGAGCAAGGGATCCGAATTCTGCACCCGATCTTTGTCCGAGGTGAAGCGAGCGTAAAGCTGCAACTCAATCTAGCACTGGCTTATGCGCTTTCTGGAGACAGTGCGTCCGCGAAAAGTATCGCTCGCGCACACCTATCTCAACCTGAGTTCGCCAACAATAGCCTGTATTACCAAGAGCTTGCTTCTAAAACTGAGCAAGGAGAACTGTGATGCTCTCTCGTCAAAAAGGGGCGCAGAGCGTCGAGTTTGCAATGTTGGTGATACCGTTTCTGATACTGATCATTGGTTTCTTTGAGATCTGCCGTCTGCTGCTGGTCAACATCATCTTTGATGTAGCCGTTAATGCGGGCGTTCGAGAGGCTAAGACACGGCCGATTAGTCCTATTTCAGATCTCGCTTTTGCCGAGACTATCGCAAAGTTCCCACTGATAGATAAGAGCAAGCTCGTCTTGGATCCATCGCCGCTATACGCCGAAAACTTCTCAGATTTAGTTAATGAGAAACCGGTATCCAAAAGCAGAGCAGTGTTAGGCGAGTACAAGGTGTCTTACTCATTTTCATTTGCCTTATTACCTAATCTATCAACTCAGTTTTCTGAGTCTATCGGCAACATGACAACCTTGAAAAGAAAGGTACTGGTTAGTTATGACAACAAATAAAACACCTCGAAAAAAACAAGCGGGTTCAGCAGCGATTGAATTCCCCTTCGTTGTACTCGCACTCATGATCATTTTGTGGGGGCTTGTTGCAGTCTATCGCTTATTCAACCTACAGACTCAGCTCGACAACGTAACATATAACCTAGTCAACGCCGTTTCACTAACGCAACTGAAACCAGAGCAAGGCCCAAACGGATTACCTAATACGTTAAAGGATCAGCTTCTCGATCTCGCCGAACGTTATCTTCCGCAAGACATCAAGCGCATCGATATTGGGTTGGTACTTGAAAGCCGTGTATTTGATACCACTGCTTCGAACTGGGAATACAAGCACATCCATGCCGGGATCATCTGTCAAAAGTACACACCCATCGATCAACTAGAGACACTTATCGTTGAGGGTAGCGGCGACCCTGCGTTAGTTGGAAGACCATCCACCTTGGTTCAACTCACTTTATGTGTGAATACACCGTTTGACTACAAGCGACTCAATCTTCCTAAAACACTCTCAAGTTCATCAGCCGTGATAGGAAAGCATTATGGTTAAACCAATATTTGGCAGCATTGCGCTTAAAAAGCAGCAAGGCTCCATGACCATTTCATTGTTAGCGTTACTATTTCCAGCGCTTTTCATCGCTGTTGGCACCCTGATGATCTCCGCACAAGTGATGGTTTCAAACCGAGCTGCGAAAGCCGCCGATTCGGCCGCATTAGCGTGTGCTTTTGCTGACCAAGCCACTCTCCCAATGATGATGGCTTACCGAGATTACTATCACCCAACACTGAAAGGCGTGAGTGGCTTAACACCAGAAAACCAAGGCTGCCGTATTAGTTTGGGTTATTCAGTTTCAACATTACTGCCCAACTTTAAATATGAGAGCTATGCAAACAAGGTAACGGCAACGGGTGGTGGTTATAAAGGTGTGGTTGAAAGCAAGCAATCTTCGATTCCAACGGAGCTGGTTTTAGTACTTGATGTGTCTGGGTCGATGGGTTCAAACATCCAGTCGTTGAAATCCATTTTATCCAATGCATTGAATACGATTCAATCTCAGAGTAAGAACGCTAACGATTTAGACTCAGTAAGAATTTCAATCGTTCCTTTCGACTCTGGAGTTTCAGCGCAGCGCCCACCTTGGTTATCCAAAGAAGCAGCCGGAATCTACTGTATCGATGGGCTTAGCTATCGTAATGGCAATTTCTCTGCGGCACTGACCGTCGATAACCTCGCAACGCTTCACTCAGAGCGACCAGTGAAATTTACACCACCGAGTAAGTGGTTAAGCGACTGCAATCAAGATTCACCAATGCTGCCATTGACCAGCGTCTTTTCCCGCGTCCAAAACTCGATAAACAACCTAACAGCAAATGGCGGCACTCGCTCTTATCACGGTTTGGTATGGGGAGTGAGACAGCTTATCCCACGCTGGCAAAAAGCGTGGGGATTGAACGCCAGCACAGTACCCGAAATCAGAAGAAAATTGGTGCTCTTCACCGACGGTGCTGACGAAGGAGACACGTTTGACCAACTGGTTAACGCAGGGTTCTGTACTACCGCAATCAATCAATATGGCATCGAAATGAACTTCATCGGCTATGGCGTCAGCCCTTCTCGAATCGCTCAATTCGAGAACTGTGCCGGGGATCCACAACACGTGTTTAGTGCCACTAGCACGGCTCAACTCAACGAGTACTTTTCCGATATTTTAGCGGTTGAATACTCGGCAACCATCAAACTCACTCGCTAATCCAAACAAAGCGTTTGATTCGAAACACCTGAATTTAAGCATTGAATTAAAAACAAACAAGTTAAAAACAATATGGAGAAAAACATGTTTACACGAGCCCTAGCGCTATTGGCGCTATGCCTTTCTTTACCCGCATTGGCTTATCAAGAAGGCGATTCTTTATCACCAGACGTTATCGAGAAACTGCAACTTAACAAGGATGAACTGACCATTATCGACTTCTTTGCAGAGTGGTGCGTGTCTTGCCGCGAAGAGCTACCGGAAGTCAATCAGCTCTACACCGAACTCAAAGGCACTGGTGTCACGTTTAAAGGCGTGGACGTTGATGAAGATGTTGAGGTTGGCTTGGCGTTTCAAAAGCAGCTCGGACTGGAGTTCCCTGTTGTTAACGACCCTGAACAAGCATTGATTGCCGAGTTCAAGCCGATCGGCATGCCAGCGCTTTATTACATCTATCAAGGCAAGGTTATCAAGATTCGTTTTGGTGCCATCAACCACATTAGCGACGTCATTACTGACGACCTCACCAAGATGGGAGTGCAACTGTAATGCTAATCAAAGCCACCCTTGTTGGGCTACTCGCTATTCCAATGACGGCTAATGCGGCTCTTGAACTCGATCTTAGTGGTTTAGGAAAGAAGCCCGCTGAACAGCAAGCCAACGATAGCGGAAAAAACGAAGGCCCAATCATTGAAGAAGAGATCATCTCCAGCACCGTTTATTCAAGTGGCGGTGATTATTCAAACCCAGAAGCGAAACGTGCAACCAGACGAAACATTGAAATGGTGAAACCCAAGGCAAAGCAACTGGTTATCGAACAGAAAGCACAAGAAGTAAACAACAAACCTTCTGCTCTGGCTTTCGTTGATGAGTTTCTTGGTATTGAACCTGTAAAGCCTTGGGAAAAAGGCACATTGGCTCAAAAAGAGATGAAACCCGGTGGCCCGGTGCCTGAATTCGACGTCTTTTCTGAAAAGGTCTTCGCTTACAAACAAGGTTCCGTCGGCGGCAGTGGTGTTGGTGGCGGTGGCTGTGGTTGTAACTAACCGCTCCATCAATGAACAAATCAGTATTTAAAAAAACAAAATAAGAACAAAATGAAAAAATTACCAATTACGCTGCTGAGTGCAGCGGCAGTGGCTAACGTGGCATTAGCTGAAGATCATATCTCTGTTCATTACCTGAGCTATGAGGAATACGATGACAGAGTATCAGCCAATGACACCATGGTTTCGATTGAGAAAAGTATCGGCTTAGATTGGACACTCAACGCAGAGATAAGCTACGACAGTGTTTCTGGTGCATCTCCGGCATGGGGGCCAACAACACCTCTCGCTTCGGATGCGGATCAGGTCAACCGCGCCCTGAAAACTCAACAAGCACAGAATAAAACCGACGAGGTTATTCGTGTAGGCTACGATCCTCACCGCAGTGGCTATGAAATCCAAAAAGTAGGGCTTGAAGACACCAGAAAGTCGATCAGCTTAAGCGCGACCTATCGTGACACGTTACGTAATGAATGGACCTTAGGTGGCAACGCATCTCAAGAAGAAGATTATGAAAGCCTTGGTATCAACGCCAAAGGTTTGATCTATGCCGATAGCACTAAGAACCGCTCTTACAGTCTAGGTGGCTCTGCCCTTTTCGATCAGACTCAAGCGTTCGGAAAATACTCGCTGGCTTCATCAAACAGCCAGAGCTGGGAAGACATTTTCACCGGCAGTTTGGAAGCCGGATTATCACAAACCTTCACACCGAATCTATACAGCATTTTTACCGCTTACACGGGTTACCGAAGTGGCTATTTGAGCAATCACTATTTAACGGTCCTGCGTGAAGTCGATATCAATGACGACGGTAAAATCGATGATAATGAAGTGTTCTTGGGACAAGATTCTCGACCGGATACGCGACTCTCTGGCGGTATCAATATCCAAGCCTTTTACTCATTGTCCGACAGTCTAAAAATCCGACCAAGATACAAATGGTTTATGGATGATTGGGGCGTAATGTCTCACCAGTTAGGCGGCAAATTATCTTGGCGAGTGAGTGAGTGGTTAACCTTGGCACCGGGCTATTTTTGGTACACGCAAGATGCAGCCGATTTCTATCGCGACCCTAGTAGTGCCGATCCTTCTTTTGCATCGTCAGGCTACGCGACTTCAGACCTTCGCTTAGGCAACTTCACCGCCAATGCCTATGAGCTAGGGGCGAGTATCAAGGTACATAAGAAATTACGCTTAAATGCGCTTGCTGCGTATTACGAACAGAGCAACGGTTTTGAAGCGCAATGGTGGGCGGTTGGAGCAACCTATGAGTTCTAATCTAACCTTTGTGCATCGTTTTCATGCCATGACCGTACCGTGTGAAGTGCAAATTTTGTCGATTGATTTGGCTAACTTTCCAGAGACAAGCGCAAAAGATATAGCCAAGGAGATAGAGCAAAACACACGCCGATTGGAACAAAAATATAACTTTTACTGCAACGACTCGTGGTTAACACAATGCATTAATCAGCGAGCGTCATGTGATGTCGAACTCGATTCTGAATCTGCCGAGGTTTTTCAACATCTCGACCGATTAAGTCAACTGACATTCGATACCTTTGATACCACGGTCGGCAGCATCAAACATCTTTTAAAACAGAAACCGAAGATGTTGCACAGCCACGCGTTCCAAGCCTTGTCTTCAGCTTTGGGTAAGCAAGCTTGGGAATTGAAAGGGACAATGGATCAAAAAGGGGCCGTGGATCTACAAGGGACCCTCGATCTACAAAAGACAAGGCTACACGTCCCTGATTCCCGTACTCGTTTCGATTTTGGCGGCGTAATCAAAGAGTACGCCGTCGACCAAGCCGTAGCGATCGGAAAACAGCTCGGCGCGACGTCGATGTTGGTGAATTTTGGCGGTGACATCTATGCGTTGGGAACCAAACCGGATGGCTCGGCATTTAACATTGCTGTCTTAGACCCAAGAGACAACAAGACCCCATTTTTCGCCGTTCCGTTAACGGACGCAGCGCTCACGACTTCGGCTCACAGTGAGCGCCAAGTGCAATTTGGTGACAAGACCACCTCTCATATTCTGTCGAAGCAGGATGTTGAAAAGAAAATCATGTCTGTTACTGCTATCGCGTCGTCCACATTAGAAGCGGGCGTGCTCAGCACTTCTCTAACACTGAACTCTAATATTTCGGTGCCCGAAGACAGTGCTGTTATTTACATCGACGATCAATTACACATTCACCAAAACACGGAGTTCCTTCATCCATGAAGTGCTACCTACTTACGTTAATTCTATTGTTTAGCGGATTGTTACATGCTCAAGAAAACGAGTTCCTTCCCGTTGAAGAGGCCTTCCCTGTTACATGGGAAGCCACAAACCAAGGCGCGGTCATCAGCTTTGATACCCACAAGGGTTACTACCTGTATCAATCTCGATTTTCGTTCAAAGGGGAGTCCTCATTATCAACGTTAGAACCGAGTTATTCGCTGCCAGGTGAAGAGAAAGAGGACCCTAACTTTGGCAACGTCGTCGTATTTCACGAGCCCGTTACCGTTACTGTTCCTTACTCGGGAAGTGGGAAACTCACCGTGCGTTATCAAGGCTGCGCAGACAAAGGACTTTGTTATCTGCCGCAAAAGTTAGTGCTCGATTTACCTATGCTCGAAACCGTAGCTGAAGCTCTGATTGAGGAGCCATCAAACTCTCTATATCAAACCCTAGGTGAGATCAGTGAGGATACGAATGGCTTATCTTCGTTCCTATCCCAAGCCGGTAAGTTACAAGCGCTTCTTGTGTTCTTCTTGCTTGGTTTAGGCTTGTCCCTGACGCCATGTGTACTACCGATGATTCCGATTTTGGCTAGCATCATCGGTGGCGAAAAAGCGATGACAGGCAAGAAAGGTGCGGCACTCTCCAGTTCCTATGTTCTGGGTATGGCGACCAGCTATGCCATGACGGGGATCTTAGTCACCACCTTGGCAAAAGGGGTCAACCTACAAGCCGCGATGCAACAGCCTTGGTTGTTAAGTAGCTTTGCGGCGGTTTTTGTTCTGCTTGCGTTGGCGATGTTCGGATTCTATGAACTTCAGCTGCCTGCCGCTCTTCAGCAAAAACTCAACAGCGGTTCAGACAAGCTTGGCGGCGGTAAGATCGCCAGTGTCTTTGCCATGGGCGCAATCTCAGCCTTGGTGGTGTCACCTTGTGTCAGTGCGCCATTAGCTGGTGCGTTGCTGTACGTTTCAACCACTCAAGATTGGATGTTTGGCGGAGCGACTCTGTTCGTAATGGCGCTTGGTATGGGCGTACCACTTATCGCTATCGGAGCGAGTGGCGGGCGTTTGCTATTAAGAAGTGGCGCATGGATGGTTTCAGTTAAGCAAGTATTTGGCGTGCTGCTATTGGCTGTTGCTATCGTGCTATTAAGCCGCTTTGTCGCTCCATCGATCATTATGATCTTATGGGCGCTGCTCGCCATCGGTTCTGGGGTCCATTTCGGGGCTTTAGAAGCCGCCCAACCGGGTTGGGCGCGTACACGTAAGTTCTCTGCTTTGCTACCACTGAGCTATGGGTTAGTTCTGTTTGTCGGATTCTTCTTGGGTAATACCGATCCTCTGAATCCACTTGCAAACAGGGAGTCAGTCCAATCCATTACGACCACTCCATTTGAAAAAACAGACTCTATTGTTCAGTTAGAACAACAGTTGCAAACCGCAGCGAGCGGCGGCCAAAAAGTGCTAGTCGACCTTTACGCAGATTGGTGTGTGTCTTGTAAAGTAATTGAAGCGAATGTGTTCAACGACCAACAAGTGAGCCTAAAGCTTAAAGAGTGGAAGACCATAAAACTTGATGTAACAGAAAGCTCCCCCGAGCAAATGGCGTGGCTCAACAACAAAAATGTGTTCGGTCCACCAGCTATTTTCTTTTACTCACCCGCCAGTGGTGAAATAGAGCCTGCGCGAGTAATGGGGGATATTGATAAAGAGGGTTTCAATAAAAAACTCAAACTTGCCAATAAGCTCGCTTACACACGAACAACAGAAGCTGATAGCCAAACGAACTAAGGCCTACGCGAGATAAAATCAAAATCGCCCAATCATAAATTGGGCGATTTTTTCTTATCTGGTTTGCAGGTATGAGGCAATTTATTTTGGGTTTTCTAGCTGACCAATAACCGTTTGAGTCAATTGCTCAGTATACGGGTTGATCTTCCAGTGCTCTGGGCTCCAACCTTTTACGAAACGTTGAAAATCAGCCCACGCCACATAAAACATAGGTCGCCACGCAGCTTCGATGTCATCAAACGAAAGCTGTGGCTGATAGTATGCCAATGCCTCTTCCAAGAATCGGAAGTATGTCTCTAACATATGTGACTCAAGTTCAGCGCAATCTTGCGGCCTCACCGCACTGCTCATAAACAGAGCCACGTCTTTCATCGCACAACCATGACCCACATATTGAAAATCGACCGCAGCAGCGTTTTGGCTTTCTGAATCAAAACAGAAATTAGCGAGCTTGGCGTCACCATGCACCAAAGTTGGATACGGACACTCTCTGAGTAAACGGTCGATGTGTTGCGCTTGATTCTTCAATGGTAAGTCAACCAAGGCATTGAACTCATCAGGACGTGTGTCTAAATGCCAGTAAGTACCTATTTTCCATAATGATGCAGACTGCTCTTGGTCGATATAGATATGCTTTGCATGAAAATTAGCAAGCCACTTTAAGCAGGCATCACGTTGTTTTTGCTCTGCGAGAGTGTAACCACACGCCAGTTCAGGTTGAGTATCTTTGGTTGCCAGATCGTCAGAAACAGCAAGCACATCAAACAGAGAAGTTAACGGAAAGCCGATATCCGCTAAGTCTTCCATCACAATCAGCCACTCGTTCTCTTGTAACTCACATTTCAGCCCAACAGGCACAGGGCAACGCTCATCCCATTGCTGAGTGAACGATTGATACCAAGCCGTTTCCACTTGATAAGAGTGCACCTTTCGTTGGTGAGAGAGTTTGGTATTCCAACCCTTTGGGTGTTCTGCTTTATCTGGCAATGCGACATGCTTAACAATCACACTCTTAAGTTCAGCATGGCTTTCTCGAGAAAAGACTAAGCGAACTAACTCGCCATATCCCCCCCACAGACGTTGAATTACTTGGACATCAAATCCTTGGTAACACCCCAACGAGGTCGCTATTTTTTGATAAAGCTCATTTTGATAAAACTCTTGTTGATAAAGCTCTGGCTGATTTTGACTTGTACTCACTTGTGATTGAGCAAGATTGTTTGACGGTATTGATTGAGACATATAACTCGTTGCTATGCTTTATCGGATAGAAGATGCGACCATTGTTTTTGCCTGTTCATGTAGTGCACGACATAACTGCACACTGGAACAATTTTGAAGCCTGCTTGTTCAATTTCAGGCAAGACCGACTCCATCATCACCTTACCAAAGCCCTTGCCTTGCAGTTCATCAGGAATACGTGTCGACGTGATACGTAGTACATCTCCGTCCCTTTGATATCCAACAACCGCGAACTGGTTAGGCTCTAACTCAACCGTGATCAAGTTCTCGTCTTGAACCCATTTTATTGCCTGCATTCTCAACTCCTAAAAATAATTGATACGACAAACAATTAAAGTTTGAAGTATGAGTTTCATGTAATAGACTAACGCAAGTGCATATAAACAAAACTAAGTACTTCAAACAACGGATATTTTTAGAGATCGCTGATTTACATAAAATCAAAAGAAAGTAATCACACTCTATAAATAATTCAAAGTACTTATATCAAATCTAGCACGTAACACCCCCTTGTTAGCAAGTTACCAATATAACTAACAGACGCATGTTGGCGCATGGAGAACAAATAATGAACGCACCACTGAAGAAGCCTTTGGAGCATAATCAGGCACTTCAAGACCCTCGTAACCGCATCGTTTCTACGATTAATAGCACCGATGCCCTAGCCATGATTGAGCACGGTAGTGAGCTGACATTAAATATCTCGACTCCAGTTGGCACTAAGTTTCTCGCCACCACCAAATTTATCGGTACGCACAGTGATAACTGTATTGTGGTTGAGGTTCCCGAGGTTTCCAATGAAGATCTGAATTTTTTCTTTCAAGAAGGTTTTTGGATGACCGCTCGTGCCTATTCTCTGCGAGGTGAAGGCGCACTTATCCACTTTAGAAGCCAAATTCACCATAAGATTGGTGAACCCTTCCCTATTCTTGTGCTTTCTACACCAAGCACGATGCAAGTCACTCAGTTGCGTAAAGAAACACGCTATGAAGTGAACTTGGCTTCAAGAATTATCTTCAACGACCAACGAGCAAACTGTGAGATAAGAGACTTATCGAAAAGTGGTTGTCGTTTTGTGACCTCACCGACCTCTCGTGCAATCCAGATTGCCGATCGAGTGTCCATCGAGATTACGCCTGAGAACTACAATGGGCCTCTTATCCCGCCATTGAGAGGCATCATCTGTAATCTGCAAAAATCGACGCACTACGCTCGATACGGTGTGGAATTCGATGATATTGGCCGAGCTAACGCTAAGCACTTGTTGGCAAAATTGAAGTTCGATGGCACCAAGCTCTGCTTACGAAACGGCTAAGGTCATTGAACACGCTGCGTTCATCTAATCCAGTGAATTGACCAAACACAAACTGCTCACTCGCGAGCAAAGTCGCAACCAATAAAAAAGCCATCGACTCTAGAATCGATGGCTTTGCGTTTTGGCTGTTTTTATCTGTTTATCTGTTTATCTGTTTATCTGTTTATCTGTTTATCTGTTTATCTAGGCATAAACTAGCTAACTATCTAGTCTAGCTATACAGCTATTTACGCAGTGCGTTCAGTTTAGCTTGAGCGATACCAAAGATAGTATCGATTGGGTAGCTACCCTCATCACTCGCTTCTCCTGCCGCTTTACCAGTGAACAGTTCAATCGCTTCCGTCACGTGATCGATAGCCCAGATATTAAACTCGCCCTTTTCAACCGCTTTAACGATGTCACTGCGCAGCATTAGGTTATGAACATTCGAACGCGGGATGATCACCCCTTGTTCATTTGAACGTCCTTTGATTTCACACACATCAAAGAAACCCTCAATTTTCTCGTTCACACCACCAATAGGCTGAGACTCACCGAACTGGTTCATCGATCCGGTAATTGCGATGTCTTGGCGGTTTGGCTGCTTAGAAAACGCAGACACCACCGCACAGAACTCGGCCATACTCGCACTGTCACCATCAACGCCACCATACGATTGTTCGAAGGTGATGTTAGTGGTGAGCGGGACTTTCGCTGTCTTACCAAACACTGAAGAAAGATAAGCAGACAAGATCATCACCCCTTTCGAGTGAATACTGCCACCTAGGTCTACGTTTCTTTCAATATCAATCACTTCACCGTCACCGTAAGCTGTGGTAGCCGTGATTCGGTTCGGCGCACCAAACATATGATCGGTTGTGCTGAGTACCGACAGAGCATTAACTTGCCCAACCGCCTGACCATCAACATGAATAAGCGTTGTACCGTTAGTGAAGGTTTCCATTACGCTGTCTTGCAGTCGTCCGACACGCATCTGTTGGTTGGATAACGCTTGATCGACGTGCGTTGCACGAATCAGGTTCGATTTTGAGCCTCTCGCTACATAGTTTGACTCACGAAGCAAATTCGCAATGTGTGCCGAGTGCAGCGACAACTTACCTTGGTCACCCGCCTGACGAGAACTGTGCTCAATGATGCGAGCTATCGCTTTACGATCACAATGCAGCATGTTGTTGTCATGCACGATGCTCGAAATGAAGCGTGCATAATGCATTTCAGAATCCGCAGTACGCTTCATCTCATCTTCAAAATCGGCTGTGACACGGAACAGTTCACCGAACTCCGCATCGTAATGTTGCAGCAGTTGATAAGTGCGGTAATCACCAAACAAAATAATTTTAACGTCTAATGGAATCGGTTCTGGATCAAGCGATACCGCCCCCGTTAACGTCACCTCTTTTTCTAATGAAGTGAAGCTCAATTGACGCGAACGTAGCGCGCGCTTCAGGCCTTCCCAAACATAAGGTTGTTCGAGTACTTTCACCGCATCCATAAGCAATACACCGCCATTGGCTCGATGCAAACTACCAGCTCGAATCAATGAGAAGTCCGTAAATACGGTGCCTTTAAAAGTTGCCGTTTCAACGTAGCCAAACAGAGAGTGATAATTCGGATTCTCTTCAACCACGATCGGCAGTGTCTCCTCCTTCTGGCTCACAATCACGTTAACCTTGTAGCGACGCGGCATTTTCTTATCCAAAGAGGCGGTCGCAACCTCTGCTTGCTCTGTGCTCTCTTCCAAGAAAATATCTGCATTGTCGACAATGTCTTTACGCAGCGCCGTCAGGTACTTTTTGATATCTGGATATTGACTGTAATCCTGCTTCAACTGCTTGATGAAGTGCGTGATTACATCTCGCGCCGTATCATCATTGAGCTTTTGAATTTTCTCCGTGTACGTCTCTTCAAGCTCGGTCAGTTCACGAGAAATGGTTCGTAGCCCCACTTCTAGTCCATCAATGGTTTTATCAAATTGATCTTGTTCTTCCGGCGAAAGCAGATCAAAGCTCTCTTCGGTATGAAGTTCATCACCATTCATTGCGACAAACTGGTAATCACCCTGAGTAGTAATCGTCAGGTTGATGCCCTTATCTTTCGCTTCTTGGCTAATCGTTTCTAATGCAGCTTGTTGCTTCGTAGCCAATTGGTTTTTAAGCCTATCAGCACGGCTAAAGTACATCTCATTGTCGAATGCGAGCGGCATTGCTTTAAGCAATTTACGCATCAGCTTTTCAATGTCTTGCTTTAAGCTGCTTCCAACGCCGCGAGGCAATTTCAGCACCTTAGGTGTCCGAATATCGTCGAAATTCGCGATATAACACCAATCAAAAAGCTCCTGAACCTCTTGATTGTGTCGGTTTAGATAGCGCAAAATCATGGTGCGTTTACCAAGACCATTTCGACCTATCGCATAAATGTTGTAACCCTTTTCCTTGATTGACATCGCGAACTCAACGGCCTTTTGCGCCCGTTCTTGCCCGACGATCTCGTCAATTGGAGCCAGTTCTTTGGTCGACTTACATGGTAGCTTATCGAGTTCCGCTACCTTATACAGCTGTTCTGTATTGAGTCTTTGCATCGCCATCGCCGCCTCCTTAGTCCTTCATTACTTGGGTGTAGATAAAATCAGTGTAGATGTAATTTCCTATAAATTTAGTGACTTACGCTGTACTGCTGTTCAACCGAACAAATAACACACAATTTGAGCCATTTTTAAGAATAACCGGCCATTTTATTTGCCAACTCAACGTATGAATGATTTTAATTTGCATTTGATAATAAATATCATTAACATTTGAAAATATTATAAATTGAGGATGTGGATATGGAAATTGAACGATGCTGGATGCACTACCTAAAAGCTGAACAGTTAATGGAACAAGGTCACTGGCCAGAAGCACAGCGCCTTTATGGTGATGTTCTAACGTCTCTTCCTCACCACATCCAAGATGCTGCATACCAAAGCGACATCAAACCCTGTCAGTTTGCTTGTTTATTAGCAGGGCTAAGAGACGCAAGCGTAGCTCAATCAGAAATTCTTAACCGTCAGGGACTACAACAGCAAGCCTTCGACACATTGAATCAGTCTTACGCACTGATGCAGTTTATATCTCTAGAAAGCACTGAACTGATTCAACGTACTTATTCACTACTAGAGAAGCAAAGTGAAGATCTACTCAATCACTTGATCGCTTTTTGCAGTGCTCAGCGCAGCTCACATTGGATGCTTGAGCTAGAACAAATTCAGCGTGCTCATCACCATTTTGGGCAGCTAAAAACAACGTCAGAAGTTCAATCTTCACCTAATGTCTTAAATTGATAAGGATATATCATGTCGGACCGGGCCATTCTCAAAGTCAATAACCTCTCCGTTAGCTTCACAACCAATGATGGAATCATTGATGCGGTTAAAAAGGTTAACTTTACCCTTAACTCCAGCGAAACCTTGGCCATTGTTGGTGAGTCGGGTTCAGGTAAATCAGTCTCTTCTAACGCACTCATGCGTTTACTTCCTGATAACGCGATTATTGACCCTCAATCTCAAATAGAGTTTGAAGGGCAATCAATATTAGAAAAAACAGAGCGCCAAATGCAATCGATTCGGGGCGATAGAATCGGAATGATCTTTCAGGAACCGATGACCTCTCTCAACCCATACCTGCGTGTAGGCATTCAAGTGGCTGAAGCCATTATGTGTCATCGTAAGGTATCGAAATCTCAAGCAAAACAGCGCGTGCTAGAGCTCTTCAATCTTGTGCACTTGCCAATGCCAGAGCAGGCTTACAACAAGTATCCCCATGAGTTTTCAGGCGGTCAGTTACAACGCATCATGATCGCTATGGCGTTGATCAACGAGCCAGACATTCTGATTGCCGACGAACCCACCACCGCATTAGATGTGACCGTCCAAGCGGAAGTGCTTTCTCTTATCAAAGAAATCCAAAGCAAAATGGGCATGGCAATTTTGTTCATTACCCATGACCTTGGCGTAGTAAGACACTTTGCTGATCGTGTTCTGGTAATGTGCAAAGGTGAGCTAGTTGAAGAAGGGATGACTCAATCTTTATTCGAGAACCCAAGACACGATTACACACGCATGCTGATTAACTCGATTCCTAAAGGCGCTAAGGTTCCTGTTGAGGCATCAGCCCCAGAGCTATTGTCTGCTGACGATATCCGAGTTCAGTTCTTGGTTAAATCACATTTCATTAAGAGTAAAAGTCAGTACTTCGAAGCCGTAAAAGGTATTTCGTTGAACCTTAAACAGGGTGAAACCTTGGGCATTGTTGGTGAATCCGGATCAGGGAAATCAACACTGGGACGAGCGTTAATCGGTTTACTACCAAGTACCGGACGTATTGTTTATAAAGGCCAAGATGTCAGTTTATTAACCGACAAAGAACGCCATAAACTCAAGAAAGATGTACAAATGGTGTTCCAAGACCCTTATGGCTCTTTGTCACCACGTATGACAGTTGGGGAAATCATCACCGAAGGCTTAACGGTGCATCAACCTCAACTATCTAAGAAAGAACGATTGGAACGAGCACGCAAAGCGCTGATTGAAGTACGTCTAGAACCCAATTCAATTAACCGCTATCCGCATGAGTTCTCTGGCGGACAAAGACAACGTATCGCGATTGCTCGTGCGCTGATTCTTGAACCTTCTTTTATCTTGCTGGATGAACCAACATCAGCACTCGATCGCTCGGTACAACTGACCGTGATTGACCTGTTGAAAGACATTCAAACCAAGCACAACATCGGTTTCCTTTTCATCAGCCATGATCTCTCGGTAGTGAAAGCACTGTCGGATCGTGTATTAGTCATGCAAAAGGGCGAAGTGATGGAAGAAGGCTCTGCAGAAGATATTTTCAATAACCCGAAAAATGAATACACCAAGAAATTGATTGAGGCGTCATTCGACTTAGAAAATAAATCGAAAAAAAATGCCGCTTAAAGGGAACTAATCAACATTAACAGCGTCTTATAAGTACATTCTGAATAATCTCCTAATGGATTGCACTCTAGAATGGATATAGCAAAACTGGTTTGGCCGCCAAAAGAAAAATGTCGCATGGATGCGACATTTTTCGTTTCTGAAGAGTAATAATCGATCTTGAGATGTCATTCCCTGCCATCAAATCACTTCATTACAAACTAGCGATACAAAGACTTGGTCGACTCTCTAACAATTAAATCAATCGGTGGTAGTCGAGCTTCATGCCTCTCGCCAGATAACAAGTTCAAGATCGACTGAGCACACACCTCACCAATCTCTTCAATCGGCTGCCTCAACGTCGTCAGGGCTGGCGTGAAATACTTAGACGTCGGCAAATCATCAAAGCCAATCACAGACACATCTTCTGGCACTTTATAACCGTGGTCAGACAGCGCCTTAATCGCACCGTAAGCCGTTTGGTCATTAGCAGCAAACAAGGCTGAGAAGTGAACCTTAGATTCAATCAACTCTACCGTTTTCTCGTAGCCAGATTCACTACTGAAATCACCTTGTTTAACAAGTTTTGGCATCACTTTAATACCCGCCTCTTGAAGTGCTTTCTTATAGCCTTCAAAGCGATTTCCCGAATCAGGTTGACTTGAAAGCCCCTTAATATGAGCAATATTCACATGCCCTTGTTGCAGTAAATGTAAGGTTGCCATGTAGCCGCCCAACACGTTATCAATGTTGATGGAGCGGACGTTATTCTCAACAAAATCGTAGCCAACCATCACGATAGGAATGTCTTGTGCATATTTGGCAATTTCTTCCTGAGTAATACTGCCAGTCACGATGATCATGCCATCTACGTTGCTTTTTGCGAGATACTCCAACGCGTGCATTTCTAACTTTTTCTGCCAATGCCCTGTCGCGATCACTAATGAATAGCCTTGAGCGATCAGCGTTTTTTCCATGTCGTTGAGAATACGACTGGTATAGGGGCTGTCAGGGTGTTGCACCAATACACCAATAGTGAGCGAGCGTCGGTTGGTATTTTCTTGCATTTGGAAGTTAGGTTTGTAGCCCGTGTCTTTGATCGCTTGTTCTATGTTCTGACTCTTATCATCGGACACATAAGTCGTTCGATTAAGAAAACGAGAAACAGTACTTGGAGATACCCCTGCCAGTCTCGCTACATCGTATACGGTGGTTTTTTTTGTTTTTGTACGCATCTCGATACCCTAATCAAGTGACATTTGGGGAGCGTTAAGCTCCCCATCAGTTTCAACCTGCATACCACTGCTTTCGTTGAAAATCGTATCATTAAGTTAATACAAGTAGGCGAATATCATCCCCGGCCTGAAGTAGCGACCTGCGGTATATTTCAATCCCGTACTCAATAACCATTGATGAAGAACAGTGGCGTGTTCCGTTGATATTTCGCCTTGCAGCATATTAACAAATTTATCACTGTCTTTAGTCAGGCTAGGACTCACTCGACCGTCAGATAGCACACATTTTTGATATTTAAGTGCAATAAGCCAACTTTTCGCATCATTTTGTGACAATTCAAAAGACTCTGTCAGATCTTTCTCATCAATTGAGACTGAACAATTGAACCCCTCTGGCGCAGCAAAAGGAATTTTCGAATAGTCATAGAGCGCGGTATACACGGTATCCATCAATGTTTCAGCTTGTTGGTTTTTACCTGCCAAACTCAACGCGGTTGCCACACTAAACTGTACACCAATCCACACATCTTGAGCCTGAAATGCCTGATGCGGCGAACCATCGGCCAGCGTCATATTCGCGACCCCAAGCGTAGGGCTGTTGATCTCAAAGTTATGCTTATAGACGTAGTCTAGCGCACGTTGGATTCTATCTTCTGGGAAAATCCCCTCTAGACCGATGAGCTTTAGATAGCTATCAGCCAACAGCGCATCACCAAAACTGTTGTCAGAGTCCGGCACTAAATTTAAATACTCTTGTGTAAAAGCTTGAGGAGCTGTTTCGCTCAGTAAGCGTTTCTTAGAGACTCTTTGACATACCTTACTAACATCTATTGAAGTATCTGTTTGGCTAAGATAATCATTCAGAATGTTCTTATCGGCAATCGCATCGCCCGTCAACGTAAGCCCTAAGGTTTCCAATACTTGGTAGCCTTGTCCCGTTAAATGCTTAGCTTGAACAGGAGTAACGAAGAAGTGGTAATAGCCCTCTTTCTCATCCCACAAGCTTTGCTCAACCGTGACTAACGCCTTTTTCGAACGCGTTAAGTAACCCGCGGCTAGTTCGTTCTCATCCATCAATTTTGCAAGCTCGCTTGCGGCTTGAAGACCAGCGACCCAAAGGCTCGCACAGTAAATAGAGATACCGTGAGACGCAAGGTTATCAAAGGTATCGTCTGTGCCTCTGGTTAGCGGTAAATCATCGCCCTCAGCGATCAAATTCGATAAGAAATCGATGCTTTCAGTTACCGCTTGCCAACACGCTTTAACCACAGAGATATCTTGGGTGTTTTGGTAATGGCGGTGCACCATCAGAATGTATTTGGGCGCTAAGTCCTTCCACTCTTTCACGTTGTGCCAGCTATAAGCATCGGGCTGGATGTCGAATGGGCTGCCTAAGTCGTGGATTACTGCACCTCGAATGGCACGCACACCTTGGTACTTGTCATCAATCAATTCGGCATTAGGCGTCGCTTCGTATTCCCAGTATCGGCGCTCGGTAAAGTCTTCCGCCAAAATGGCTTTCGAGAACTCTTTCATCACACAGCCATCAAGCTCAGGCAGTAAGTAAAGCAGTGAAAAGGAGCCATAGAAATACACATCCAAAGAGTTAAAGAATGGGTAGTCGACACACTCTTTGACTAGGAACTTATCCTCTTTGTCCCACACAGTTGATTCCGCTAAGAAAGATAATGAATTCATTGCCATCGTTGCGTAACGAAGTACTGAATCAGGCTGAGAGATCTTAGTGTTCGCTTGTTTCAGAAAATCAGTTTGTTGTTCGACAATCTGTTGCTCAATCGCTTCTAGCTCTGGTAATACATCTTCTAACATCGGCAGAGCCGGTTTCGCTTGCGGGTAGAATTGTGTGTAAGCCTTATCTGAGTGCCAGCCATTAAGCATGACTTTACTGTGCGCCATCACCTGTGCAAAACGCAGGTCAACTGACTCTCCCGCTTCCAATTCAACCTGAACCACAACCAATCCGCTCAGAGCCTCACGGCCTGTGTAAATACCCGTTTGGAATTCGGCATTTGTGCGGCCGGTTTTCAGTGCGAACTCTGTTTGCTGAACAGTCTTAGAGGTATAAAGCGTTGGTTTCACAGAAATCGAGACCTTGCCAGATTCCGTCAAGAGATTGTCTGCTTGAACACCAAACACCACTTCGCCTTCAATATCGCTTTGATAAGGCGATTGGCTAGTCAGTTGAACACCCGTAAAACTGCGACGTTCGCCCTTTATGTTAACCACTTCATGCTTCTGAGCGATTGGATTTTGAGACAAGGTACACGCCGAATCCTGAATGCCATCGCGACCTTTTTGATAGGTTGATCCAATCAAGTTTTGTAGAGGCTGAGCAAGTGTGATCACGCGTTTTTTCGATGAATTATTAGTCAATTCAAAGTGATTCCAGTGCATCGGTAAAGAACACAGGCGTTTGTTCTCTTTAACGATCGGCGAGACTACCTTGCGTTTTATATTAATATCTTCGAAGCTATTGTATTTATATTCAGCCAATGGATACAAAGCTTGATATTCTATATCTCTGCCATTAACACTATCTATATCACAGCTATTAAGACTATCTATATCATTATTATCAACCGCAGTGAGTGATAATAATCTCGTTGTATCATTTATTAATAAACCATTAAAGAAATCTAAGGCTACATATAATTGACAAATTGTTGAATCTGAATTTTTTTCAATCAACAATTGAGTCTTATTGGAAAATTCAACCTTCCACTTTGTAAAGTTAGTTTTATTTTCTTGGTAGAAGCGACCATTTTTTAATGCTGCTCGAATTAGGTTAATCGCATTCGATATGTTTTTGCTTTCGATCTTCTTGCCATCAAACAAGGCAGGATAAAAGTTCAGGTGAACGCTCAGCTCTTGCTCATCAATGACTTGCAGCGTATCAATGGTCGGCACATTCATCACTGACGCATAAAAATCATTAAAATTAACAACTTGCTCTGAACAATCGACAAATATTCCCGGAATAAAACTGAAGTTTGGCGTGTTGCCATTTGGTGTCAGTGTAAATGTGTTACCAATTCCGCCCACCGCCATACCAGTATTTTCTGGTGTTGTAGAAATTGGCGTGTACCAAGGTTGAATAAATTCAACTGCATCACCTTTTTTACACAAGTGCTCTGAATTTCCTGAGTAGCTCGTATATGGAATTTTATTATTCATTTTAAAACCGCCATTGAATATTTTTTTCTTCTTGTTAATATCTTTTTAAAATGGAGACATCAACATGTTTAAAATTATAAATGAAAAATTTGGAAATATTGACTCAGTCACATTAATAAACCACCAGCATGGTATAGAACTTCAAATAATCAGTGGATTTGGTGCTGTTATTAATAAATATACCGTAAATAACAGTCCATTCTCTTTTATTTGTGGTTATCAGAATTATGATGAACTGATCAACCAACATCCGTTCTTTTCCCGCAGTGCTAAATTATTCCCTTTTCCAAACCGTTTAAACTTAGGTCGTTACAGTTTCGATAACCAAAACCATCAACTCCCAGCTAACTTTCCTTGGTCTGATCACGCCGTACACGGCCTGCTCTACAACCAACCTTTTTCAATCACAAACAGCGTAGCCACTGAAGAATCCGCCAGTGTGACGTTGCAGTATCAAACATCGTCTTTGCATTCAGCTTTCCCGTTTGCATTCAACCTTGAAGTGATCTTCACTGTCGATATCACGGGTAGACTCACTTCCTCAACGACCGTCTCTAATCTGGGTGATTCAGACTTCCCATTCGGTGATGCTTGGCACCCTTATTTTTCACTCGGTACTGAGCTAGCGCAATGTGGACTCGCTATGTCGCCTTGCTCTGAGGTCATACACGAAAACGACCTACCCAATGGTGAAAAGTACGCTTTTGACCGTTTGTCTTTGGACGAATCACTCATCAATCAAAGCTTAAATCATTGCTTTGAATTTGATTCCAAAACAACCAATCAACTTTCGTTTACACGCTCAGATTCGTCTGCCGCTATTCGCTATCAACAAGATGAAAGCTACCCATTCGTTCAGCTGTACACACCGACTAGCGAGCAAAGTATTGCAATAGAACCAATGACTTGCCCAGCCGACGCATTCAATAACCAGGTTGGCTTATTGACGCTTAGCCCAAACCAATCTCAAACTTTTACTTGGCAATGCCAAGCTAGCTATCTACCAAAGTGATGCAACCAAAATAAAGCCACACTAAAGAGAAACCAAAAAGCAATAAAGGGCGCATAAAGCGCCCTTCTCTTGTTAACCTAAAATCACCTCGATGGTGTGCTCACCAGATGTAAATACTGGCGCTTTATTACCTGAAATCAGGTCACCATTGACCTTCATTTCAGCCACACCCTTACAGACGTTATTCGGGTTAGTGACATGAATATGATATGTCGCACCACGGAACTGACGACGGACTTTGAATTCAGGCCATTCTGCCGGAATACATGGGTCCACCAGTAAGCCATCCACTTCAGGGCGAACACCCAGAATCCACTGCGTACCCGCCACGTACGTCCAAGAAGACGTACCTGAAAGCCACGCATTGCGCCCTAAACCAAACTGCTTATGTTCATCACCCAAAATGTTTTGTGGGTAGCAGTAAGGCTCAGATTCGAAGGTATCGATGTCATCGTTCTTAGACGCTGGATTGATTTGACGGTAGTACTCGTAAGCACGTTCGCCGTTGCCCATTTTCGCTTCTGCGATCATTACCCATGGGTTTGAATGCAAGAAGATACCGCCATTCTCTTTCGCACCTGGCGGGTATGTTGATACGCCACCTAACTGTGGATCAAAGCCGTTGTAACCCGGTGTTGAAAGCTTGATGCCATTGGTAGTGTTCAGTTTGTTGTAAACCGAATCTAGCGCTTGCGTTGCACGTTCTTGAGTCGCAAAACCAGAGATCACAGGCCAGCTTTGCCCGTTGGTGTAGATCTGACCTTGCTCGTTTTTGTGAGAACCAATTGGCAAACCTTGCTCATCGAAATAACGAACGAACCATTCACCATCCCAACCACATTCATTGACCGTACTCTGCATCTGCTGATATTGGTCCTTGAACTTAGCCGTCAGTTTCGCTTCTCCGCGCAACTCACACAGATCCAACATATCGAGCAATGCTTTACCGTACATATTGGCAACCATCATCGACTCAGCACCCGTTGGCAGATTCACTGTGTCGTTCCAGTCAGCAAAACCTAACAGTGGTAGGCCGTGCTCACCAGTATTGCAGTAAGTAAATTCAATCGCGCGGCACAGGTGATTCCAAACCGTTCCAGTTTCAAGCGCGTTGCCGTCTTTATCCTTTTGATAGAACGGGATCTCTTTATTCAAGAAGTCTGCATTTCCCGTTTCCTTCACATATTGAGTCACCGCATAGATGATCCATAGGTGATCATCACCATAGTAATCAGGGCGATCTTCTTCTTCACGTGAGTCACCCGCGTTCGCTTCCATCGTTGATGGGAAGAACTGGTGCATCGCAGAACCGTTAGTGTTCTGAACAGACAACAGACGCTCAATGAACTCACGCGCTTCTTCTGGCATGTGAGTAATTACGCCTAATGTATCTTGCGAAGAATCACGGAAACCGATGCCACGCGCGCCATAGCCAAGCTGGTACAGAGACAAGTAACGAGACCAGTTTTTGGTTGTGTGACACTGACGTGGGTTATGTACGTTAAGCATTGAGTTCATTGCAGGGTCTGGCGTTTCAACTTGAACCGCTTGTAGGTAACCATCCCAATGTTCAGCCAGTTCAGCGAAAGCAGAATCGACCACTTGATGGTCGCGGTACTTAGCTAGCAAAGGCAGTGCAGCTTCTACGCTTTCGTCTTGTGCGATTTGTACAACAGTACGCTCTGTCTGCTCTGGAGATAACCAACCTAGGCGCAGGTTCAGTGCGCCAATGTTGTCGCCACGCAAACACTCAGTATTACCCAATTCATCATTGTTTAGCGCTTCTGGCGCTGCCCATGTACCGTAGCCTAAATTACCTAAAAACGACTGGCGATCACCATCAAACGAGGTTGCAGGGCGATCTGCAGTCATCAAGTTCACTGCATAATCGCGCTTCATAAAGGCATACTGCTCAAGCACGGTATGACCCGACTCTTGCTGGTGCGCTTTAAGCGTCATGGTTTGTGGAACCCAGTCCGCATTGAGTAGCTGTTTAAGCGCATCGAAGTGTGTGAATTCGTACACAGGCACCACATCAACGTGCAGCGCTTTGTCTGAAATGTTGGTGACTTTGATGTCTTGTAGCAGTACTTGGTCAGCTTTTGGTACGAAGAAGGTCGCTTCACAACGTACACCAAATGCTTCTGCAATGATGGTTGTGTAAGACAAACCCGTGTGGTTTTCAAACTTATCCAACGGCTTCAAGGTTGGCGTGTAGAAAGGTGAGAATATTTCTACATTACCCGCTTCATCACGTACCTTGAGGTACATGGTCGAGCCTTTAAAATCTGAATTTGGCAGTTGAGCAATGTACTTGGTGATGCGGTTGAGTGCCGGATCGCCCTTACACAACAACACGCCGCCGTTGCTATCCACAATACCGCCGAAATCTAATGTGCCCACATAGTTACACCATTTGATCGGTGTACACGGTGTGGTTGCTACGTATTCTTTGTTTTTATCGTCAAAATATCCGAATTTCATCATCACTATCCCTAGCCCCTCCCAAATCAGGAGGAGCCAAAACAATTTGTCGTAAGTTGGTTGGTATCAGCTCACTGTCTGACTGAACCGTTTGAATCCGCCTTTTGAGTTAGGCTTATCGAACTCGCTTTCTTAAATAAACGGGTTCTTGCAAAATAACTAGTTCTTGTAAATCAGCTTGCTAGCGATTTTTCGCTCAGTGCATCAAACAGATGGAAAGCATCCAAATCCAAGTAAAGCGTCAGCTCTTTCACGTCCACTTCAGCAGCTTGGGTTTCAACCATTAGCGGCTGACCACCAATTTCTGTTTTCAGAAGGATGCTTGCACCTAGGAGTTCCTTGTCTTTGATTTTCACAGGGAATGGCAACACGCGGTCGTGGTCCACTTGCTCGGCACGTAGATGAATGTCTGTTGGACGAACACCGAAATGCAGCGCTAGGTTTTTCGACGCTAAAGATTTGAATCGCTCAGGAAGTGGGATTTTCACATCGCCAAGCTCTACGAAATATTCGCCTTCTGCCTCAGTCAGCTTCGCTTCCAACATGTTCATTGACGGGTTACCAATAAATTGTGCAACAAACTTATTGGCTGGGCGTTGGAACACTTCGGTTGGTGTTCCGACTTGAGCCACATAACCGTCTTTCAGGATCACGATGCGATCCGCCAGTGTCATCGCTTCGATCTGATCGTGGGTTACGTAGATCGTGGTGGTTTTAAGTTCACGGTGTAGGTGTTTGATCTCTTCACGCATCACGCCACGAAGTTTTGCATCAAGGTTCGATAGCGGCTCATCAAACAAGAAGACCTTGGGCGTACGAACCATTGCACGACCCATTGCCACACGCTGACGTTGCCCACCAGAAAGCTCTTTCGGCTTACGGTTCAGTAGTGGGTCAAGCTCAAGCATTTTCGCCGCTTTTAGCACTTCTGCGTCGATTTCAGCTTTCGGCATGCCTTTCAGTTTTAGCGCAAACGCGATGTTCTCGTACACGGTCATGTGCGGGTACAGTGCGTAGCTTTGGAATACCATCGCTAAGTCACGGTCTTTCGCGTCGACCTTATTCATCAGCTTGCCGCCAACTACAATGTCACCAGAGCTGATGCTTTCAAGACCAGCAAGCATACGTAGCGTTGTCGATTTACCACAGCCAGATGGGCCAAGGAAAACAACGAACTCACCGTCTTCAACCGTAAAATCAAACTCTTTTACAACTTCAACGTCGCCAAATGATTTTTTGATGTTCTTAAATTCAACTTTAGCCATTACTTGTTCTCCTCAGCGCGCTCTAGAAGCATATTTTGGTACGCGATAGCACTCTGTTTTAGTGTTCTTTTTTGGGTTTGGTAATCAACGTGGACAATGCCAAAGCGTTGGCAGTAGCCGAATGCCCACTCAAAGTTGTCCATCAGGCTCCACGCGAAGTAGCCATCGACTTTTACGCCGGCTTCTACTGCGTTATGCACCGCTTCGATATGACCTTGGAAATAACGAACTCGTTGCTCATCCATCACTTGTCCGTTAACACACTCGTCGTTGCCTGCAGCACCGTTCTCTGTGATGTAGATTGGCGGCATATTTTCGTAGCGAGCATCCAGTCTTACCAATAAATCGGTTAAACCTTGTGGGTTGATCTCCCAACCAATATAGGTGTGTTCAGCATCGGTTTGTTTGACCGATTCAATATCGCCGTTCTCATTAAAGCGAGCGACATTGCGTGTGTAGTAGTTGATGCCGATGTAATCGACTGGTGCGCTGATGATGTCTAAGTCACCGTCAAGGATCATCGGCATGTTCATCGCTTGGCGTTCAACCACAAGCTGTGGGTACTCACCTTTTAATACTGGGTCAATGAACCAGTGGTAATTCTCGGCTTCACAGTAGTCTGCTGCCGCTTCATCTTGTGGCGTGAACGGATAAGCCGGAGTCGCGTTGAATACCACACCATGCTTAGCATGAGGCGCATTGTTACGAAGAATCGGCATCGCCAAGCCGTGTGCCAACATTAGGTGGTGAGAGGCTAAGTAGCCCTCTTTTTCACCCTTGATTCCTGGCGCATGCTCACCCCAACGGTAACCTAGGAATGCAGAGACAAACGGTTCGTTGAGCGTGGTGTATACATCAATGTTGTCACCAAAGTATTTGCTCACCACTTCTGCGTATTCTGCAAATTTGTAAGACGTTTCGCGGTTTAGCCAGCCACCTTTGTCTTCAAGGTATTGCGGTAGATCCCAGTGATATAGCGTTACGTAAACCTTCATGCCACGAGCATGACACTCGTCGATGATCTGACCGTAAAACTCTAGGCCTTGCTGATTCACGACACCGTCTTGCGGCAGGATGCGTGGCCATGCAATAGAGAGACGGTAAGCATCAACGCCTAAACCTTGAATCATCTCGATATCTTGTTGCCACAAGTGGTAATGATCACACGCCACGTCGCCATTATCGTTATTATCGACCTTGCCAGGCGTCTTACAGAAAGTGTCCCAGATAGACGGTGTACGACCACCCTCTTCAACGCCGCCTTCAATTTGGTATGAAGATGTCGCGACACCGAATACAAATTCCTTACTGCGTAACTTTGAATCACTTGGAAGTTGATATTTATTCATTGTTATAACCCTTAAACCTAACCTTTGACTGCGCCGGACGTTAAACCACTGATCATCTGTTTCGATGCGAACAGGTAAGTAATCACGAGTGGCAAAATTGAAATTGTGGTACCTAGCATTACCGCGCCCCATGGCGTATTCGGAATGCCTTGAACGCTTCGTAGCGCCTGTGTAATCACGTAATTATCTGGGTTGTTAAGCACAACTAGAGGCTGCATGAACATGTTCCAGAAGAAAACGAATTGAACGATAGCCAGTGTTGCCAATGCAGGCTTCATCAGTGGCAGTACCACGCTCCAGTACGTTCTGAACTCACCTGCACCATCCAATTTCGCCGCTTCAAGCAGCTCTTTTGGAATCGATGCAATCACGTGCTGGCGCATCAAAAAGATACCAAATGGCGTGGTGGTGAATGGTAGCCATACCGCCATATGGTTATCTAGCAAGCCTAAGAATTTCACGATCATGAAGTAAGGGATTAAGCTCAGCACAGGCGGAATTGCCATTGAGCCAACCAACATACCGAACAACACGTTCTTACCGCGGAACTTAAACACAGCAAATGCGTAACCACCCATGCTACAAAACAGCAGCGATATGGTGGTCCCCAAGAAAGCCACGTAAATCGAGTTAAACATCGCTTTCCAAAACGGCATGATTTCAAGCAGTTTTGCATAGTTGATTGCTAAGCTATCGCCAATCGCAAAGCTAATGCCCGTGCCGAAAATTTCAGAGCGGTCACGAGTTGATAGTAGTGCTGACCACACGAACGGGAATACCGTAATAATCGCTGAAACAACCAGTAAGATGCCTAGCATAACCATCAAGATTTTTGTCATGATGAACATGGCACGTTCGCTTGGTATCAAGCCACTTAGTGGTGAGGTATTTGTCTTAATTGATGTCGACATATTAATGTTCCCCTAAGCCTTTCTTACCGAAGAGTAAAAATTGAACCAATGTACAAGTCGCGATAAGTGCAAACAGTAACCACGAGATAGCCGATGCTGTGCCCATTTCTAGCCATTCCCAACCCACTTTGTAAAGGTACATCGAAATGGTTAAACCAGATTGACCTGTACCACCCGTACCACGCGTTAAGACGAACGGTTCTTCAAACATTTGCAGGTTACCGATGATGGTCATCGTGATAGCAAAGAAGATAAACGGGCGAATCATGGGTAATGAGATATTCCAGAAGCGGCGGAAGGCATTGGCACCATCCATACGAGCCGCTTCCAAAATGTCTTTAGGAATCGTCATTAAACCTGTGGTGTAAAGAACGATGTTAAAACCGGTGTATTTCCAGAAAACCATGATCGCGATAGACGGCTTCACCATAGTGGCATCCTCTAACCATCGGATTGGTTGATAATCGTTAACCCAAGCGAATGCCCAGCCAAACAAGGTACTATCAGCCAATGCCATCAACGTTTGGTTAATAATTCCTGAGTTAGGAGAGTACATATTGAAGAAAATCAGTGACGCTGCGACCGTTGATGTAATGAACGGTAGAAAATACGCTGATGTTAACCAGTGACGCATACGGTCACCCATTGAAACCAACATGTAAGCCACTGGAATAGCAACCAAGTGCTGAGCCACGCCTGATGTAACCGCTAGCCACAATGTGTTCTTCAACGAACGCCATAACCATGGGTCAGTCAATGCAATGTAATAGTTCTCAAAACCAACGAACTCCATCGCATCCATGCCTCTTACCGGATTCCACTCGTGGAACGACAGGTAAACAGAGAACAACAGCGGGAAGATCCCAAATACAGAAAAAATGATCAGAAACGGCAGAAGAAATCCATACGGTGAAAGCGCTTTCAAATTTAGACGAGAAAAAAAGCTTTGCTCCGAAGGTTCTATCGTTGTGCTCGCTGTATGATTCATAGTAACGACCTCTTAAAAAGGAAGCGCGTTATCCACGCTTCCTCACTTACTTAAAGTAAAAACAAATTAAAGATTACGCGTGCGACGCTTGATTAGACGCTCTGCCTCTTTTAGCGCAGTCTTGATGTCTTTACCCTCATCAAGTACTTCCATCAATGCGTTCTCTAAGATAATAGAACGTGCAACGTGGTCGCCTTGTGCTGGAGATACTGGTTTGATGTTTTGCGCAACTTCAGCAAACAGAAGGCGTGCTTTTTGTCCGCCTAAGAACTCCATCTCTTCTTGGAATAACTCATCGTCATACGTGGTTACGTTAGAAGGGAAGGCCGCGATAGTTTCAAAGGCACCCAATTGAACATCACGATCAGTTGTCATATATTCGATAAGAGCCCACGCTTCATCTGGGTTGTCTGATTGAGTTGGAATAGAAAGGAATGAACCACCCCAGCTTCCGTAGATGCCATCTGGAAGGTTAGATACTGCCCATTTACCCGCTGTATCTGGAGCCATCCAGTTTTGAAGGTGACCTAACAGCCATGCGCCAGATAGTTGAGTTGCTAAAGTGCCGTTACGGAAACCTTCGTACCACTCGTTAGACCAAGCCAGAATTTGACCATCTAAGCCTTTGTCACGAATCTCTTTCGCTACTTCAAAAGCGTGAACGAAACGTTCTGACGTCACAACTGGGTTGCCATCTTTATCGAAGTAAAGGCCTTCACCTTCAGGAACAGTCGTAAAGATAATCGCTTGTGCAACGTCTGCTGCTGAAGCGATAAGTTGTACGTTTTGCTCTTTCAGTTTTTCACCAGCAGCAATGTATGAATCCCAATCTTTGATTGCTTCTTCTACATCAATACCTGCTTTTTCGAATACATCTGTGCGGTAGTACATAACACCAGGACCTAGATCCACAGGAATACCGTACATGTTGCCATCAGCGCCTTTGCCTTGTGCCCATGCGTAAGGTGCGAATCGTTCTTCGTACTTATCTGCGCCGTAGTTTTCAGACAAGTTAACTAAGCCACCAGAACCCACGAATGGACCGATTTTTTCTACATCTACAACGATCACATCACCTGCACCAGAGCCCGTTGCTAGGTTAGTCGTTAATTTGGTGTGGTGGTCACCGTGGTTGTTCATAAGGTAATCAACTTTAATCCCTGTTTCCTTTTCGAAATCAGGCAGTAACACCTTCAGGCTGCTATCGAAATCAGGGAAACCATCGAAACGAATTTCTTTGTCAGCCGCATTAACAGCCGTTGTACCTAATCCTAAAGCAACCGCGCATGAAAGCGCTAAGGTCTTAAATTTCATGTTCTATCCTTAATATTTTTATAGGGTAACTGGTAAATCCGATACCGAGTTTCTAGTGACCAACGTCGGCAGCAATTTAAAGTTCACGTCATGTTTGATTTTTTTTAGCTTCTGTAGAGTGAGCTGTACTGCTTCAACGCTCATCTCTTCGATAGGGAAATTAATGGTGGTCAAACTAGGTGTCAGATAGCGCGCGAAGATGGTGTTATCGAAGCCCACTAGTGATACATCTTTCGGAACAGACAGCCCCTCTTGATGCAACACCTCGAAGGCGCCAAATGCCATGTGATCATTGGAAGCAAATACTGCTGTGAAATGACACTTACGATTAATCAGCTTCTTCATAGCACTTATGCCAGTCTCTTCAGTAAAGCCCGCTTCCGAGACTAAAGCTTCATCGTATGGCACACCCGCTTCTTCCAAGGCCTTTCGATACCCCTGCAAACGCCCCCTAGCATCTGCTTTATCTAAAGGCCCGGTAATACACGCGATATCTGTATGTCCCTTTTGCAAAAGATATTGAGTAGCGAGTAGCCCCCCGACTTCGTTATCAATATCTATGCAACTCATCGCCATTTCGGGGATGAAGCGGTTAATCAAAACCACAGGGGTCCCCTGTTCTTCCAATTCAATTAAATAGTCATCACTCAGCAGTTGAGTATGAAGAATCAAAGCATCAACTCGACGCCCCAATAAAAACTCTACAGACTCGCGCTGCCCTTGCTCTGTGTTAGAACCCGCCGTGACAACAGCGTGGTAACCAAAGCGGCGTAGGTTCTCTTCTATGCAATGCAAGATGCCTGAATAAAACGAACCGCCAAGTTCTGGAACAACAACACCAACACTACCTGTACGACTTGACGCCAAGGCTTGAGCGATAGAATTAGGACGATAGCCTAACTCTTTGATCGCTTTTTCTACCTTTAGCTTCTTGTCATGACTGACTCTACTGGTGCCATTAATGACTCTAGACACTGTCGCCTGAGACACACCTGCATGTTCCGATACGTGTTTAATTGTCGCCACTCGAACCTCGATACTTCATTAGCTTGTAACCGCTTTCAAAACGATTATTAAAGAAAGGCGTCTTGGTTGAAGTGAGTGGCATCACACTAAAGTTGGAGGTAAAAAGGCCAGTTGTGGAAATCATGAAAGCGCTTACAGATTCCCTTCACGTCATGAAACTGTTTCATGGGATTATTGTTTACATTATCAGTATGACGTTCGATTACTTACTCATCAGATCAAACAAGTACGTCAAAATCCATTTTTTGAAAGCGTCATTTCATGATAAATCCGCAGCTGACGGCAATATACACAGAGACAAAATACGCGAGGAAATTGACCTTATTATTTCAAGGATAACCCGAAATTGTATGAGAACATTTCACTGCTTCTTTAATTCACGCACCCAGAGACAAAAAAGCCCAGCGCAAGGCTGGGCGTGAAATTATCGACAAACTCGATGCTGTGTTTAACCCCTGACATGTGGATGCTTCGCTAACTTAAATTCCTGCGTTAACGAAAACTGCTCTTGGGACATCACTTCAAGCTGTTGACCATGTGAAAAAAGCAGTTGAGAACGCTTGGAGTTCTCTTCTGCCAACATGTGTATCTGGCTGATATTTTGAGTGACTTGAGAGGCCACAACCTGATGTTCGGTGGTCGCGGTAGCGATCTGATGGCTTCTTTGTTCAACTTCATTGAGAAGATCAAACACAGTGGAGATTGAGTGATTAACCTCTCCAGTCTGTTCTACGCATTGAATCATCCCCTCCACACATTGGTTAATTTGCTCAACCGCCAACTTAGAGCTGGTTTGCAGTTGTTCAATTTTATTGTGGATCTCTTGAGTTGATGCATTGGTTTTCGCTGCCAATACTCGAACTTCATCAGCAACCACAGAAAAACCTCTTCCTTGCTCCCCTGCTCGTGCCGCTTCAATAGCCGCGTTAAGTGCCAATAGATTGGTTTGTTCTGAGATGCCCGATATCACATCGAGAATCGAGCCAATACTAGCACTCTCTTTTTCAAGCTGAGCAATGGTCACTGTCGATTCAGCCAGTTGACTTTCTAAACCGCTCATCATCTCGACGCTTTTATCCATGGTCTTTTGACCATCACTTGAACTGGATACCGCTTCAGTCACTAGTGTTAAAGTTTGGTTAGCCGCTTGAGTGATTTCCGTCACTGAGCACTCAATCTGCTCCATCGCTGTTGCCACCATAACAGTTTGATTGGTTTGGTCTTGCATCGCTTCACGCAGTGAACTACTCGTGCTCTGGTTCTCCAAAGAAGCTTGCTGTAAGTGCATCGACGACTGACGCATGTTCTCAATCATTTGAGCTAGATGGCTGATCACCAAATTAACTTTGTCACTCACTGAACCAAATTCATTATTAGCTTGATACTCAACCTTAGAACTCAGGTCTTTGTTCGCTACTTGGTCTAACGCACTTTGCACTAATTTACTTGGCTTGCGGATCCCTTTAGCAATGTTCAACCCGATCAACATGGCAATGAAAACCGATGACGCTGAGATGATGACCTGCATCAAAAGTGCTTGTTCAGAAGACTCCATCGACTCTTGATACAAACCTGTCGCGGTGTTTTCGGCGTACATAGAAAGCTCGTCGAAATGAGCTAACTGGACATCAATTAGCTGTTCTATCTCCACTTTTTGTTCAGTTATTGATTCATGCAACTTAACGGTTTCCATGTGTGTAGACACTGAGCCTTGCGCTGAAAAGGCATGGGACGTGAGCAATGACAAAGACTGCTTACTCCGGCGTAGCAAAGACGAGTCCAGATTATCCAGTTCTGATACAGCTTGTTCGAGTCGCTCTTTACGACTTTGTAGGCGACGCTCAACACCACGAACCTCCGATGAGGTTTGCAGAGAGAAAGCCTCATTCGCTTCTGCCGCAATCAAGCCCAACTGAACCAGTAATGCTTCTACCGCTTTTTGCGTTACATCTGAGCTTGCGCTCGCCAATTGATTAACCAAAGTATTGTTAAGTTGATTCACTACCGATTGAAATTGTGTCTGCTCCATCGAACCGAGGTCTTTGCTATCCAGATACTCAACGTAAAGTTCTAATACCAGATCTATCTTATCGATAGTCGACACGCCTGTTTGAGCGATATTGTTAAGCATGGCTTCCATTTGTGAGCCTGCTGCGCCTTTACCTTCAAACCAGCTCAATTGCGTCTGATACAGCTCGATTTTATTCAAGACGGTTTGTTTCAGTGGTTCAAGTTCATCAATGTAATTGGCGGATAAATAGGGAGTGGTGCTGCGATTAATATCCAAGAATCGAATCGTCAGCGCAGAGGATTGAAGCATTAAAGGAGTTGCTTGTTGAGTGATGGTTTCGATGTGTGAGGTTATGTTCTTGTTGCTGCTAATACTCAACAATGCGCTACCAAGCATGATGACTATCAGCGTGAAGAAACCTAAATAAACTCGAGACACTATGGAAGAAAGCCTCATCGTTATTCCTTGATCTAGTGGCGAAAAAAAGGGCACAAAAAATGTGCCCAAGAATGGAGTTAATTGAAACGTGCCCTAATCAATCTGCCTTTAGGGCTAAAACGGACAGTATTTACGTGCTCTTAAAAAGCATGGATATTCGAAAGCATAAGATTTGAAAGTATGACTCTTTGAAAATATGCCTAATTCAAAGAGTTGATCTTTCTAGCTTGTGATTACCACCAAGCTTCAAACATTGCACCGAACGACAATGTATCAACATTGGTTGTCTTCACTGTGTTGCCTTTCGTTTCTACATCACCCACGGTTGTGTAGAAGCGAAGCATTGGACGACTCCAAGGTAAGCCACCTAGAGATACGTTTTGAGACAGAGTGACTTTCCATGCGTTCTCTTCACCGTCATCATCGTAATCAACCATACCGTAGCCCGCTTCTAACCATGTAGAGTGCACATCATCCCATTGGTACTGTGGACGGACGATACCTGCGTATTCAGTATTCTCACGATCTAAGTCTGAGCCAGAATTGTCTTTGTAAGACACTAGGTAATCGATGATGAACTGTTCAGATGCCGCGTAGCTACCCTCAACACTTGCATACAAAGTCTGGTAGTCACCTTTAAGGTCGTATACTGATGAATCCGCACCGTCACCGTATTTAACAACCAACTTGTTAGAGTCGCCCAAGCCTAATGTTGCACCTACTAGGTATGCCGTTTCATCGCTGACTTTCTGCCCCTGAGTTACCACTGGCTTCATCGTGTCTGTCACTGGATCGTATACGTATTCAGTTGTCGTTGACGTATCCGCTTCGCTAGATGCAAAACCATAGTTCGCGTAGAAATCTAGGTTACCAATGCCAGCATCAATACTGTGTAGTTTAGCAGTCACGGCGTATCGACCATTATCATTTACGAGGCCGCCTTTCACTTGGCCAACAAAGCCCATATCTAGCTTAGCGCCGCCGAAATCTAGGTTGTTAAAGCCAGCGCCTTGACCATCGTGTGTCATCCAGAAGTAATCGTTCAAACCTTGTTGCGGACGTTGATGGAAGTCACGACCAGCCCACATATAAAGTTCTGGTTGGCTTTCAAATACGTTGGTTACACCTGCGTACATTTTTTTCATACTTAGGCCGCCGTCGTCAGCCCAAGCGTCTGCTTCCCAGTGGTCAGCCATGAATACGATATCCCAAATAGCACCATTGTCAGCTTCGAATAACTTAGCTAGCTGAACCTCACCACCATTGGCTTCGTTACCCAAACGACCGACAGAACGACCTGTTGTACCGATGTCTACGTAACGCTCATCACCGCTCTTGTAGTGAGCGCCGTAACGAGCATAACCAGAGAAGACGATGCCATCTGGCACCTTAGTTTCTGCAGTTAAAACTGCGGGTTGTTGATCGTTAATATAATCAATATCAACAACCTTAGATTCTAACTCTTGAATTCGTTTTTCTAGTGCTTCGATATTAGTATCAGCAGCAAAAGAAGAGAGTGAAGCAAGCGACGCCGCCACTGCGACTGTTATTGGCAAAAGCTTAAATTTTTGCATTTTATTTCCCTATTATTTTTTTGAGTTTTCATCGAACAGGGAAATATTAAGCAATGAAAGAGTTGAAAAGTTGGTCGCTGTTCACACTGATAAATCAGCCTAAATGCCATGAAACTTTTAGAGAATTCGTGCAGAAAAATACTGCCTTTAGAACAACAAGTTGCACTCGAAAATGCGTAACATATCAGCTTGAAATCGCTTTCATTTCATCAGTATTGGTGGCCGCTATCACGAAAAAGTGTGTAGTAAAGAGACGAGAATAGAGTGCATTTTTGATTGGCTTTCATATATATGAAAAGCCTCAAAATCTAAGGCGAATTTTGAGGCTTTTTGGTTTGAGTCAAATACCCAGCTATCTAAAATCAAGTATTCGCTAAAGTGAATCTAGAAGCTCTATTCCCATATTGAACAGAGTAAATGCGTAGATATCTGCTGTTAAATCGATAGCTTTGCTCAGCGGTATTCCTGCGCCATGGCCAGCATTCACATCAATACGAATCATCACGGGGGTGTCACCTTGATGCTTATCTTGCAGTTCTGAGATGAACTTATAAGAGTGTGCGGGCACAACACGGTCATCATGATCGGCGGTAGTGACCAGAGTTGCTGGATAGTCCGTGCCACGCACCACATTATGAACCGGTGAATAGCCAAGTAGGTATTCGAACATCTCTTTGCTTTGCGCTGAAGTACCGTAGTCGTAAGCCCAGCCTTCGCCAGAAGTAAAAGTGTGGTAACGCAACATGTCCAGTACCCCAACGGCAGGCAAGGCCACTTTAAACAGTTCAGGCCTTTGTGTCATACAAGCGCCTACTAGCAAGCCTCCGTTAGAACCGCCGCGGATCGCTAACTTATCACTGCTGGTGTAGTTTTCTTCGATTAAGAACTCCGCAGCAGCAATAAAGTCGTCAAATACGTTTTGCTTTTGTTGTTGAGTGCCGGCTTTGTGCCATGCCTTACCGTATTCACCGCCGCCACGTAAGTTAGGCACGGCATACACGCCACCCAACTCCAACCAGCTGCCGACCGTACCAGAGAAAGCAGGCGTTAGGCTGACATTGAAACCACCATAGGCGTACAACATGGTTGGGTTATTGCCATCTAACACTAATCCCTTCTTATAAGAGATAAGCATCGGAACCTTGGTGCCATCCTTCGACGTATAGAAGACTTGTTTAGACTCAAATTGATCCGACTCAAACGGAGACTCAGAGCGTTGGTAGACTTCAGAGCTTCCAGATTCAACATCAAAAGAGAAAATCGTTGGCGGCGTTACATAGTTGGTAAAGGTGTAATAAAGCTGAGTTTGCTCGTTTTTTCCACCTAAGCCACTGGCCGTTCCCAGCCCAGGCAAATGAATTTCACGAACCAGATTACCTTGGTAATCCAACTGCTCAATCTTAGACACCACATCCACCATGTAGTGAGCAAACAAGTAACCACCGCCCGTGCTGATATCCAATGGTTGTGGCTTTTCAGGGATGATTTCGAGCCATTTCCCATCGCGAGTATCAAAGCTCACCACCTTGCCATTAGGCGCATCGAGATTGGTGTATAAAATGAAGACTTCATCTTGATTATCGATGAGGTAAGTGTCGCTATCCACATGATCAATCAGCGTGTTCAGTGACTGTTCTTGTGAGTTTAAATCGATATAGAACAACCTATTACCCGATGTCGACTCTCGCCCTAGAATGATCAAGTAACGGTCGTCCTCAGTGGTATAGCCTGATACATAGCGGTGTTGCTCGGCGTTGCTCTCACCAAAAATTATCTTATCGCTGGCTTGCTCAGTGCCCAATTCATGGAAGTAAAGCTTGTGTTGTTCGTTACGTGCAGAAAGCTGGCTGCCGTCTGGCTTATCGTAGCTAGAGTAATAAAAGCCGCGATTACCCAACCAAGAAATGCCGGTAAACTTCGCATCGGTGATTTCAGCTTCATGCTGCTTTTTAGTCTCGGTATCAATCACAAAGATCTTACGCCAGTCACTACCACCCTCTGAAATGCTATACGCCGCCAAGCTATAATCTTTGGAAAACGACACAGAACCCAGTGATGTAGTGCCATCTTGCGAGAAGGTGTTCGGATCTAAGAAAACCTCTTCTTGTTGCCCTTCTTTCTGACGATAGAGAATACTGTGATTCTGCAGGCCATCGTTCTTATAGAAGTAGGTGTAATCTCCTCGTACAAACGGCTGCGAGCTCTTTTTGTAGTCTTGCGCTTTTGCTAATCGCTCTCGCAGTTCTGCTCGATACGGAATTTGAGCAAGGTAATCGAACGTCACTTCATTTTGACTTGCCACCCACTGCGCGGTTTCATCACTTCTATCGTCTTCTAACCAGCGATAAGGGTCTTCGACTATTTGATCAAAATAGTCATCGTTGACGATCTGTTGGTTAGTCATTGGATATTGATACTCTTTAAAATCGCTCATCGTGATCCTTATTTTATATGCTGTAATGCTATGACTCTGCTCATGAAACCAAGTTTTCTTATAAAACCAAGCTTGAAACTCATAGCATTAAAAATAGTGTGAAATCGTTAAGTAACGCGTTCTGATGTGTTCGATCAGTAGCTTAATTTTGTTCGGTGGTTGGCGAGTAAAGGGATACACCGCATAAATACCCAACTTTTTGCCGACTAAGTCCGGGAAGATATCCACCAGCTGGCCGTTACGTATATCGTGATAAACCAGACAACGTGGCACGTACGCAACACCGTGACCGCCCAACGCCGCTTTACGAAGTGCTGTAGCGTTATCGGTAGAGAAAGAACCAGAGACGCGCACGATGTATTTATCGTTATCAGTAAAGCCATCTTTACTATGCAGAAATTGCCACTCACTGGCACCCGTTGTTTGATAAGCGTATTGCAGACAATTGTGCTCAACCAAATCCTTGGGCTGCATCGGCTTACCATTCTTAGCTATATAAGACGGAGAGGCACATACCACCCATTGAGAGTCCAAGATATGACGGGCAATTAAGCTGGAGTCTTCCAAATAACCGGTTCGAATGACCAAGTCGAGACCATCATCAACCAAGTCTACAAATCGATTGTTAAGAGACATATCGACCGTTAAACCTGGGTGCATATTACAAAACTCGGCAACAGCGTCTGCGAGAATCAAATCTCCGGAGATAGTAGGCACTGACATTTTGATATGACCACTGACATTTTCACCAAAGCCTGAAACTGCGTCCATAGCCTCTTGAGCCGCCTGCTTCACATTTTTGGCTCCGTGTAACATTGCCTTACCTGCCTCGGTCAACGTCAATTTACGCGTAGTTCGATATAATAGTTGCACGCCAATCTCTTCTTCCAAACGCGCAATTCTCTTACTAACTACCGAATTTGTAAGGTTATTTTGTTCTGCCACCTTACTAAAACTACCCAGTTCTACTACCTGTGAAAACAGGATCAAATCGTCTGCTCGCATTTGATTATGCCAATTTTGGAATTAATTATTTTCATTATTTCCCTATATCAATAAAAAATAAAGGGGTAAATTCACGCCAAATTAACAAAACAATTACAAAACAGTCATTCCAATTACAAGAGTCGCCCAACTATGGTGCCCTTTAGAGACCAAAAGCGATTCAAATAACGTCAAACAATAATGTGTTATTCATTTCAAACATGAACGTTTGAAAACAAGTACGAGGAAGTACCCATGAGTGAAACTCTACTAGCTTTATTGGCCTTTTCGCCAATAGTTGTTGCAGCGATTCTGCTGGTTGGCCTTAACTGGCCTGCGAAAAAAGCGATGCCAGTGGCATTTGCATTAACCGTTGCTATCGCCCTATTCGCATGGAATATGTCTAGCACTCGCGTGCTGGCTTCAGTATTCCAAGGCTTCGGCATTACGGTGTCGGTTCTCTGGATTGTGTTTGGCGCCATCTTCTTATTAAACACTTTAAAACACACTGGAGCTATCACCACCATCCGCAACGGCTTTACTGACATCTCAGCAGACCGTCGTGTGCAAGCGATCATCATCGCTTGGTGTTTTGGTTCATTCATTGAAGGGGCATCAGGCTTCGGCACACCGGCTGCAATCGCCGCTCCTTTACTGGTTGCAATCGGCTTCCCAGCATTAGCTGCGGTACTGATGGGTATGATGATTCAATCTACGCCGGTATCGTTCGGCGCAGTTGGTACACCTATCATCGTTGGCGTAAACAAAGGCTTGGATACGCACAAAATCAGTGAAAGCCTGATCGCCAATGGCTCAACATGGGATGCTTACCTACAACAGATCACATCAAGTGTTGCGATCATCCACGCCTGCGTTGGTGTGATGATTCCTGTATTGATGGCGATGATGCTGACTCGCTTCTTCGGTAAGAACAAAAGCTGGACTGAAGGTCTTGATATCCTGCCGTTCGCACTGTTCGCAGGTGCTGCTTTCACTATTCCTTACGCACTAACAGGTGTTTTCTTAGGTGCTGAGTTCCCATCACTGATTGGTGGTTTGGCTGGCCTTGCGATTGTTGTAACAGCAGCAAAGCGCGGCTTCCTAGTACCTAAATCAAAATGGGATTTTGAGAGCGAAGACAAGTGGCCAGCAGAATGGTTAGGTTCTTTGAAAATCGACCTTGATGACAACAACCAAAGCCATAAGAAAATGAGCATGGCGATGGCATGGGCACCTTACGTGCTGCTCGCTGTCACTCTAGTTGCTAGCCGTGTTAGCCCTGAGTTCAAAGGCCTGCTTAAGAGCGTTAGCCTTTCATTCAGCAACATCCTTGGCGAGACAGGCGTAAGTACAGCGATTCAACCTCTGTATCTACCTGGCGGTATCTTGGTATTCGTCGCACTGGTTGCTGTTCTAATGCAATCACGCAGCGCAACACCACTGGCTAAAGCCTTTGGTGAGTCGAGCAAAACTCTAATAGGCGCTGGCTTTGTGTTGGTGTTCACCATCCCAATGGTTCGTATCTTCATTAACTCAGGCGTGAACGGCGCTGATTTAGCAAGTATGCCAGTAACCACTGCAAACTTTGCAGCTGACCTAGTCGGCGGCGCATTCCCAGCGTTAAGTGCAACCGTCGGTGCGTTAGGTGCTTTCATTGCTGGTTCGAACACAGTTTCAAACATGATGTTCAGCCAGTTCCAATTCGAAGTAGCGCAAACTCTGTCTATCTCTAGTGCTGTAGTTGTTGCTCTACAAGCTGTTGGCGCAGCTGCCGGTAACATGATTGCTATTCACAACGTGGTCGCCGCATCGGCAACCGTTGGCTTACTAGGACGTGAAGGCGCAACGTTACGTAAAACCATTATCCCAACGTTCTACTACCTGGTAATGACCGGAATCATTGGCCTAGTGGTTGTCTACGGTTTCAAAATGACAGACGCACTTATGTAAACCCATAAGTCGTTACAAAAGCACTTGGCGTTAATACTCAATTCCCCGACTGCAACACCGTCTAATAAGACAGTTGATGAGTTTCGGAATGGATACTAAAACACATCAACACCCTCGGGTATTAACGCCATTTTATTAAGAAAGCAAGCAGCCCAAGCCAAGCTCTCATAGAAGGGCAACATCCCAAGAATTTAGGACTGAAATTATGATCATATCCGCATCGACTGATTACCGCGCCGCAGCAAAAGCGAAATTACCACCGTTTCTTTTTCACTACATTGACGGCGGTTCTTACGGAGAACATACCTTACGCCGCAACACGGCCGATCTTGCAGAGATCGCGCTCAAGCAGCGTGTCCTCAATGACATGTCAGATCTGAATTTGGAAACTGAGTTGTTTGGCGAAAAGCTGGCGATGCCGATTGCCTTAGCACCCGTTGGCCTAACAGGCATGTACGCACGACGTGGCGAAGTACAAGCTGCAAAAGCGGCTGACAACAAAGGCATCCCATTTACGATGTCGACCGTATCAGTTTGCCCGATTGAAGAAGTCGCACCTAAGATTGAGCGCCCAATGTGGTTCCAACTTTACGTGCTAAAAGATCGTGGCTTCATGAAGAACGTATTGGAACGTGCCAAAGCAGCAGGCGTAACAACACTGGTCTTTACGGTGGATATGCCCGTACCTGGCGCTCGCTATCGTGATATGCACTCAGGAATGAGTGGCCCAAATGCAGCAATACGTCGTGTATTTCAATCGATGCGTCATCCTAGCTGGGCAGTTGATGTTGGCCTGCTTGGTAAACCACACGACCTTGGCAATATCTCTACTTACCGCGGTTCTCCAACCAAACTGGAAGACTACATCGGTTGGTTGGGTGACAACTTTGACCCGTCGATTTCATGGAAAGACTTAGAGTGGATCCGTGACTTCTGGGACGGCCCGATGGTCATCAAAGGCATTCTTGATGAAGAAGATGCAAAAGACGCCGTAAGATTTGGCGCAGACGGTATCGTGGTTTCAAACCACGGCGGTCGTCAGCTTGATGGTGTTTTATCAAGTGCCAAAGCACTACCTGCGATTGCAGATGCAGTAAAAGGTGACACCAAAATTCTGGTCGACTCAGGTATTCGTACTGGCTTAGATGTAGTTCGTATGATGGCAATGGGCGCAGACTGTACCCTACTTGGCCGCTCTTTCGTCTACGCGCTGGCTGCACAAGGTCAAGCAGGCGTTGAGAACCTACTCGACCTTTACGACAAAGAGATGCGCGTTGCGATGACATTGACTGGCGCTAAGACTATCAAAGATTTAAATCGCGACTCTTTAGTTGGGTTAAGTTAACCACACCGATTCAGACTCATGCTTTGGTCTACTGAGACTGAAGTTCAATCGGTGTCACAGCAATTCCACTGCCGTTGTGACACCGTTTAAGCACTGGAAAATAAAACAAAAAAACAAATCAGTGCCAATTTAAAAAGCACAAGGAAGCAAAGATGGAGACAACCACATCCCATGAGCGAGTAGTAGACGCACAAGCTTATCAGCAGCTTGAATCGATATTGGCTCAAAAAATTGAAACAGAACGCATTGTCACTCAAGAGGCAAAGCGCTTGGCTTACGGCACCGACGCGAGTTTTTATCGCTTGGTGCCGAAAATGGTTCTAAGGCTTAAAAGCCTAGACGAAGTTATCTTTACCATTCAAAGCTGTCGTGAACTCGGTATCCACTTTACTTTCCGTGCAGCAGGCACAAGTCTTTCAGGGCAAGCCGTTTCAGACTCTGTACTCATCACATTGACAGACGACTGGCGCGGCCACGAGATCGTGGACAACGGTAATCAAATCATTCTTCAACCCGGTGTGATTGGAGCTGACGCCAACAAATACCTCGCCCCTTTCCAACGTAAAATCGGCCCAGATCCCGCCTCAATCAATACCTGTAAAATTGGTGGTATTGCGGCGAACAACGCCAGTGGCATGTGCTGTGGTACCGCGCAGAATTCGTACCGTACCGTCGACAGCATGAAAATCGTATTAAGTGATGGCACCTTGCTTGATACGGCGGATAACGCAAGTGTTGAGGCGTTCAAGCTATCACACAAAGAGCTGTTTGAAGGCATTGTTAATTTACACAAACAGACCTGCTCAAACCAAGAGCTCGCAGACAGAATCCGTCACAAATATCGCTTAAAAAATACCACTGGCTATGCACTCAATGCCTTGGTTGATTACCACGACCCCATTGAAATCATCAAACACCTGATGATTGGTTCTGAAGGCACACTTGGTTTTATTGCCGAAATCACTTACAACACCGTTATTGAACACCCGAATAAAGCTTCTGCTCTATTGGTATTTGCCGACATCGAGCAAGCCAGTAAGGCCGTCACCACGCTATCCAAAACACCGGTTGCTGCGGTTGAATTGATGGATGGCAGAGCACTGCGCTCTGTGGCAGACAATCCGGGGATGCCCGCATTTATGCCGAGCCTCAACGTAGAAGCAGCGGCTATTTTGATTGAATCTCACGCCAGCTCCCAGCAGGATTTAGATTTACAATGTAAATCAATTTTGGATGCATTAACTGAGTACACGATTGTTGAATCGGTTCCTTTCACTTCCGATCCGAAGACAGTCGCAACCCTATGGGGCATCCGTAAAGGCATGTTCCCAGCCGTCGGAGCCGTTCGTGAAGTCGGCACAACCGTTATCATCGAAGACGTGGCTTTTCCTGTAGAGAACCTCGCCAACGGTATCCGCGAGCTGCAAGAATTGTTCGATAAATACGACTACAGCGAAGCGATCATCTTCGGCCATGCCTTAGAAGGCAACCTGCACTTTGTGTTTACTCAAGGTTTTGATAGCCAAGAAGAGATCGACCGCTACGGTGGTTTCATGGACGACGTTGCTGAATTGGTTGCGGTCAAATACCAAGGTTCATTGAAAGCGGAACACGGTACTGGCCGCAATATGGCACCTTACGTGGAATTAGAGTGGGGTAAAGATGGCTACGCCTTGATGCAACAAATCAAAGCCTTGTTTGATCCAGAAAAACTGCTCAACCCGGGCGTTATTATTAACGACAATCCGAACTCTCATATTACTAATCTGAAACCAATGCCGGCTGCCGACGACCTTGTCGATCGTTGTATTGAGTGTGGATTCTGCGAACCGGTTTGCCCTTCTCGCACCTTAACCCTATCTCCACGTCAACGTATTGTGTTGTACCGCGAGCTGCAACGCCGTCGTGCGGCAGGTGAAGAGATAGAGGCAAGTGAGTTAGAGAAAACCTTCGAATACCAAGGCATTGATACTTGTGCCGCAACTGGCTTGTGTGCCGAGCGTTGCCCAGTCGGCATCAACACCGGTGATTTGGTGAAGAAGCTTCGTATCGCCAAATATGAAAAATTCACTCCAATTGCAAAGTGGACGGCGGATCATTTCTCAACCACCACCAAACTGACAAAGGCCGGCCTCAAAGCCAATCAAGTAGCAAGTAAAGTTCTAGGTGCTAGTACAGTCGGCAAGTTAACCAACGGCCTGCGCTCTATGACTAAAGGCGCAACGCCAGTTTGGATGCCTGAGATGCCGCAATCCAATAGCCATTCGCTAGTCTCATCACCAGTGACGGCAGAATCCTCAAGCAATCATAAGAAGGTGGTTTACCTCCCTTCCTGTGCAAGTCGAACTATGGGGCAACAAAGCGATGCGGGCGACCAACGTCCTCTAACTGAAGTGACCATGTCTTTGCTTAACAAGGCAGGGTTTGAAGTTATTCTTCCGAAGAAGCTAGATGACCAATGTTGTGGTATGCCATATGACAGCAAAGGCATGACCGACCTCGCGCAGTCTAAAGCTCAGCAACTGGAAGAAGTGTTGTGGCAGGCCAGTCGTCAGGGTGAATACCCAGTGTTGATGGATACCAGTCCGTGTGCTAAGCGCAGCATTGAGCAATTCACAAAACCACTGCAAGTGCTAGAACCAACTGGATTTGTGAACCAATACTTGCTTGAGCACCTGACACTTGAGCCGCTGCAAGAAACCGTGATGCTACATGTGACGTGTAGCTCTCGTCGAATGGGTTTGGAAGGCGCGATGTTGAGCCTTGCTAAAGCCTGTACCGAAGAGGTGATTGTTCCAGAGCATATTCAATGCTGTGGTTGGGCGGGTGATAAAGGCTTTACCACACCAGAGCTGAATGAAGCGGCAGTACACCCACTCAAAGAACAAGTACCAAGCAACTGCACTCGCGGATTCAGCAACAGCCGAACCTGTGAGATTGGTTTGTCACATCACAGTGGCATTCCCTATCAATCCATCTTGTACTTGGTGGACGAAGTCGCGCAATAGCTTCGCGCTTACTCCGAGTGATGCGCTTTAGCTTAAAACGAAAAATGGCAGCCCAATCAGGCTGCCATTTCTTTATTCGATTTAAAACGTATTACCGAGCTAGATATTGCTGAGCTAACGGCTACTGAGCTAGGCGCATCAACTCTTCTGGCGAGTAGTGTTTTGCTTCTGCGCCTTTGGCAATTAGGTCAATCACTTTGAATTCGCTCATATCACCAAACTCTTTGGTCAAGTAATCACGAAATGCTTTTTCGTTCGGCCATTTACCTCGCACGATATAACCCTCTTCTTTGTCGAAATCTTCCGTCTCAAAGAAGGAGAAGTCGGTCATACCAATATTGTGGCAATACAAAACGAGATACATGTTGAATCCTTAACGCTGAACACTTAACTAAGCTAAAAACCGATCGACAACCGATCCGAAAGCCAATTCCAAAAAACAGGCCAAGGTTACAACATAAATGCCAAATCGAACACTCAATCGAATAGCTCGTCGAAAACTTAAGCAACCTGCTCTTTTTCGTTAATCATCAAACATCATATTAATGGCCGCACCTAATAGAATCAGACCAACAATTGGCCCCATGACAGCTAATGGCGCGCGTTCAATGTAGGGCAAGTTCTCTGCAATCATCAAACCCCATTCCGGTGCAGGTGGTTTCGCACCTAAACCGATGAAGCTCAGCGATGTCAGGCTCAATGTAATTACTGGCAGCCTCAACATCGCGTGCCTTAGCAAAGGCGGCAATACATAAGGAAGTAAGTAGAAACGGAAAATTCGAAGCTTGCTGGTTCCCCACAATGGCGCGAGATGCGTATAAGGTTGAGCCTTCGCTTCCACGATTAAGCTTGAGCAATGCGCCGCCAATGGCGCCCAAGACACCAATACAATCGCGATTAATGCACTACTCGGGTTCATTCCCGTTAAACCCGCAATCAGCAAGCCTGCAATGATGTAAGGGATACCCTTAGTGATCTCGATAAGGCCTTGGCTAAAGCGGGTATTGAAACCCATGATGATGCCTGTAACCAAACTCAAAAACGTTGCCAATATGCCCGCTTGGAAGGTCGAGACCATGCCCGACCCGATTCTCGCTAACAGATCTCGGCCAATGCCATCCGCACCCAATGGTGCTTGCCAACTTGGATCTGCTAAACGAGAAAATTGACTGGTGTATGGGTCACGAAATGCAGCCCAAACCACGATAGCAATCAGGAATGAGAATATTGAAAAAGCAACAGCACGCTTGGTGCGGCTTTGTGTAAAGCGAAACGAAGAGTGGCTACTAATGAGCTTACCGCTTTTCAGAGTGTGACCCAGAATCAGCTGTTGAACAAACAAGCTCATGCTGCTCACGGCAATTGAAAATAGCAGCAATACCAACAGGCCGCCTTGCAACATCGGCAAGTCTTGCGCTTTGGCTGCGCCTAAGATCATGCGACCGATACCGGGAATCGAGAAGATAAGCTCAACCGCGACTGCGCCACCAGTCAAACCAATCACAATCATCGCGATTTGTGGGATCAGACTGCTCAACGCTCTTTTCAGCGCAAAGCGAATAATTTGATTGGAGTGAACGTTGGCACTGAGCCAAGTGATCACCCAAGGTTCATTGAGAACGCGTTGTAAACTGTCTCTGAGTAGGCGACTAAACAGGCCGCTGGCAGGCAATGCAAGCGCTAAGCTCGGTAACCAGATGTCTTGCCAACCTTGCCAACCATACGGCGGCAGCCAACCTAACCAGATAGAGAACACCAGTATTAATACCGAGGCGACCACGTACTCTGGCAAAGATATTAATACCGTACTTAAACTGCTGTAACTCTGGCCCAGTTTGCCCTTCTTCCAGCTGCGTAAGGTGGCAAGCAAGCCTGCACCGCACAGTACGAAAGTCATCACAAGTGCACTCGACATCAGAAACAGAGACGTAGACGCTGTCTTTTGAATGCCGAATGCAACCGAAGAGCCATCAATCCATGATTTCCCTAGGTCACCCGAAAAAGCACTTCCTACCCAGTCAATCAGGCGCTCGCTTGCCGAACGGTCAAGCTGAAGATCAGCGCGTACGGCAGCTAGAGCTTCAGGCGTAAGCAGGTGTTGTTGTCCCGCTCTCGCTCGCAGAATAGATTGGCTTGGGTCGATGCCTGCAATGTCAGGCATCAAACCAACAAGAATCACCACCACGATCAGTGAGGCGATTCTTGATAGCCAAGGCGTCAAGATAAACAAGGTTCGACGCAGAGTCTCAGCAGATAGCATCTATTTAGTTAGCCTGTTTCGCTTGGTTAATCTGTGTAGTTTGGTCAACTAAACGGCGCTCACTTGGGTCACGAACCACATTGCTTACGCGCTCGCTTTCACCTTGAATCACACGTTCGTGAAGCAATGGGATAGCAGCAAAGTCATTCAAGATTTTTTGCTCAGCTTCGATGATAGCTTGCTGACGCAGTGCACCTAGTGGTTGTAAGTCAGCATGAGTCAGCGCTTGGTCTACTTCTTGAGAACAGAATTGACCAAGGTTGAAGGAACCCTTACAGCCAAAATCACTCATCATGTAAGCCACTGGGTCACCAGAATCTAGAACGGTTGCACGAGAAAGGATGAACGCATCAAACTTGCCTGATAGCGCATCGTTTTCAATCTGAGCGTACTCGCGGATATCCAGCTCAACTTTGAAACCAGCCGCTTCAAGTTGCTGTTTAAGCAGCGCTGCTACTTCTGGAAGCTCTGCACGGTCGGTAAAGGTACCGATAACAATGCTTTCACCGTTCGCTTTTAGCGTCTTATCCAATGTCTGACCTTCAGGTCGAATTGGCTCAGCCCAAGCAAGTGCAGGACCTAATAGGCCTTGTGCGATGTCCGCATGGTTTTCATAAACAGTACTAACGATCTGCTCTCTGTCTACCGCAGCAGCTGCAACCTTACGCAGGTTAATATCGCTGAACACACCAGACTTGTTGTTCAGGTAAAGCGTATTGGTACGAGGCATTGCCACTTCGTAAAGTAGATTCGGATCGATGGTCGCGATTTGTGAAACGGGTACCGCTTCAACGATGTCTGCCGTTCCGGTTCTTAGAGCCGCAGCACGCGCAAAACCGTTAGGAACGTATTCTGCGATCACAGATTCAACCTGCGCTTTCTCACCCCAGTAGTCATCAAAACGTTTTAGTTTCGCGCTTGTTGTACCGTTAATCTCAGTCAATTCAAACGGACCTGTACCCGCGCCCGTTGGGATAACACGGCCATCTTCTTGGTACGCACTTGCTGCAAGAATTGCTAGTTGAGGGCTTGATAAACGGCTTGGTAAAAGAGGATCATCAAAGCTGGTTTTGATCTCTACGCGGTAGTTATCCATCGCTTTCACTTCTAGATCTACACCATCTAGAATGCGTGGCTTAGGCGCAGCTTCAAGCGCTTTTTGTAGAGAGTTCACTACAGAGTTTGCCGTTAATGTAGAACCATCGTGGAACTTAACACCTTGGCGAATCGTGAATTGCCAAGTCAGTGGATCAAGATGTTTCCAGTCAGTTGCCAGCATCGGCTGTGCTTCTGAAGTTGAGCTCAGATTAACCAGAGTTTCTGCTGTGCTCCAACGAGACAACTTAAAAGCATCATCAGAAAGTGGCGATAAGCCTGTTCTTGGCGGTTGCATCATCGCAACACGGATTTCAGATTTGACTGCGGCATCGCTCGACTCTGGTTGAGAGTCAAAACAGCCCGTCAAAGGCAGAGCCAACGCAAGAGCGCAAGCCAGTTTGATTGAATTAAAACGCATAGTTATTTTTCTCTGTAAGCTGTGTTGTGTTAATAAGCTGGATTTCGTTGATAAACCATATTTCGTTAACAAACTGTATTTCGTAATGAATAAGGTTGTGTTAACAAGTCGATTTCGAAAGAGGCTGAGATTGAATCAGCAATTGAGTCGTACAATGAGCAGGTTGACTCATCACTTGAGCGGTCGGTCCGTGTTCCACCATCTCGCCATGGTCAAGCACCAAGATTTCTTCACAAAGCGCTTTTGCCGCGCCGAGATCGTGCGTCACCAAAACTATTCGCATGTCGCGTTTCTTTTTCAGTGAGTTAAGCAAATCCAACAACCTTTGACGGTTCACCGGGTCAAGGCTGGCAGTCGGTTCATCGGCCACTAACACGGCGGGTCTAACAACAAGAGCTCGAGCAATCGCCACACGTTGGGCTTGGCCTGTAGAAAGCTGATTAGGTTTCAGTGAGAGCAAACTGGCTGGCAATCCAACGTCCGACAACGTCTCTTCAATGATGCTTTCATGATTGCCTGAAACATCTAAATTGCTGAGCGGCTCGGCTAAGATCTGTCGAACGGTATAGTAAGGGTTGAGACTGGTGTGCGGCTCTTGGGGTACCAATTGGATTAGGCGGCACACCGTTGCTTGCGCTTTGCTATCGCAAATAGGCAGTGCATAACCAAATAGGCTGATTCGACCAACAGTTGGGGCTTTAAGGCCAAATAACAACTCAATCAGTGTCGACTTTCCGGCACCAGAACGCCCAACAATGGCTAAACTTTTGTCTTCAACATTGAGGTCGATGTTCTGTAGAGCTTTAAATGCCTTACCACCCAACCAACTCGGGATTGAGTAATAGTGCACACCAGCATTCTCGAACTTAATCTCGATCGGTGTTTGTGTGTCTGAATCAGTCACTGGCATTGGCGGCGAGGCTTCTGAATTGAGTGGTAAGGTCGGGCTCATTCGATTAAGTCTCTCAATGAACAACAGAAAGCATGAGAGCTTGATTCAAGCGCATGTTTTGGTGCGCCGTAAGCCACCACTCCACCATCATCGATGACCAACAACTTGTCACACGCTAATGCGCTGTGCAGGTCATGAGTAATCAACAAGCCACCAATTTGTCGCTGTTTAACATTGTCTCGAATCAACTTAAGTATCTCTTGCTCTGTCACCGGGTCTAACGCACTGGTTGGCTCATCGGCAATGATAATATCAGCGTTACTCAACAACCCAATCGCAATACAAATTCGTTGGCGTTGCCCTCCCGAAATTTGGCTCGGGTATAACGGCAAGATGGTCTCAGGATTAGGGAAACCAAGTTGAACTAATAATTCCGTGAGTTTGGTTTTGTCTTGTGGTTTAAGCTTAGTGCGAGTACCCGTTAATGCCAGACTGAGTTGGCCTTCAATGGAAACAAGAGGGTTTAAAGCTTGAAGTGCATCTTGGAAGATAATCGCAGGTCGTTGTGCTGCGGTTCTTTGCAATATAGGCAAACCACACACCGCGTGACCAGATAAAGAAATATGACCTTCAACATCAACCGTTTCTGGAAGAAAGCCTGCAATCGCGCGTGAGAGCATCGACTTACCAATGCCTGACGGACCCATGATCGCCAACAGCTCACCTCGATATACATCGAAATGAATATCTTGAAAAAGTGTTCTCGAAGAGGTTTTGATCGTTAATTGGTCAACAGACAGAAGTGGGGCGTTCACGCAGATACTCATAAATGGATGTTATAACATAACAACTCTATCATTAAGCCTACATGATGAAAAGCGAACATTGAACCGTATCGCATTTTATTTGATGTTTGATTGACCATTTTTACTAGGTCATTAGATAGAAAAAGCGCCCTTAGCATAATGCTGTCAGGCGCTTTCAAAAGTACTGGCAATAACGATTGTGTTTCTAACCTAATGACACGCCGCGGATGCACCTTCTGTTGGAAGGCACTTCTGCTTAACTTGTGCGATGAACGGATACAAGAAGGCAATACGTCCAAGATAAAACAAGGTAAACGCCAACCACAAACCATGATTGCCCCACATATCGATTGATAATGCCTGTACCGCTAAGAAAACCAACATAGTAGCGATGCTAGAGTCCCTAACCGGACGCGTGGTACCCGTTCCGGTAAAGATGCCGTAAACCGTTAAGCCAAAGCCAGACACCAGCGGGAACACAATCAACCACGGAGCCATCTCTTGATATAGAGCGACAAGCGTTGGGATATCGGTAAACAAGAAAACAATGTTGTCTTTGAATACCAAGATGAGGAGGGTTAGTACGGCAATAAAGCTCGCCGTCCATTGGAAGTTAAGTCTTAATACACGATCCAACATTGAAGGGGTTTTCTGACCTACCGCTTTACCCGCGAACACACTCGATGCATTGGCAATGCCGTCAAACATGTAACTGATAATGAAGGTCACCTGCATCAAGATCGCGTTAGCAGCCAGAACATCGGCACCCAGTTTAGAACCAGTACGCGCCATCATATTGAAGAAAACTAAAATACAGATGGTACGAAGTAAGAGATCAGTATTTGAAGAGATGATTGTCGATAGGTCTTTCTTAGTCATCTTCGAACCTTGTAGGAACTCAGAGATCGAGATATTGCTGGTCTTAATCACCAGTGTCATACCAATAGCGAAAGTAGTGACTTGTGCAATCAAACTTGCGTAGGCCACACCCGCAACACCCAAGTCGAAATAAAGTACAAACACCGCATCCAATACAATGTTCAACACGTTACCAAACACTTGTGTGTAAAGAACTTCTTTGGCTTTCGCCTGCCCCATTAACCAACCAATAATGGTGTAGTTGAGCAGTACAAAAGGTGCACCATAAATCAAAATACTGAAGTAGATATGCGCGTGCTCAGCCACTTTCGCTTCAGGTTCTATCACCCACATCGCGCCTTGCCAGATGAGTGGTTGTATCAAGATAAAGATCAAACCTACCAAACCAGACAACACAAATGGACGCATCAAGCTGCCCGCTAAATCAGAACGATTCCCTTTGCCCAGTGCCATCGCACTTTGTCCCGTGGTACTAACACGGAAAAAACCAAACAACCAATACATGGTGTTCATAATGATAGTGCCGATCGCCACGCCACCAATCAATTCAGCAATGCCAAGCTGGCCGATAACAGCAGTATCCACCGCACCAAGCAGAGGCTGTGTCACCGTTGAGATGATGAAGGGGAAGGCGATTTTCAGATAATCTTTATGGGTAATGGTCATATATTCTAGCGAGTGATATTAAGAATTATTTGCAATTAGAACGGAATGCTATCGCTTAATCCGTACGTTGTCATCAATTACTGAGGTAAATTATCAACAAGCTTTCTCTTCATTACATCATCAACATAAGATGCCTTTCAGCCATTGAGTGAGCAAATTAGCCACAACAAATGAGTAAAGCCACGCTCGAAAAAACACAACAAAACGAATTACCGAGCCAATTCATTAGTTAGCCAGATAAAGACTCAGTAAAAACTCACAGGGAGGTAGAAATCAAGCTCAAACACTTCATCACTATTGAGAAAGTGGTTCCGATGATAATGCACATACGCAGGAGTCGAACGCTGTTTGAAACCAGAAGCCGGCAACCATTTTTCCAATACCATACTGATCTGTGGTAGCAGCTCACCATAACGACCATTAAGTCGAAACACGGCATGCAAACCGCCTGGAATCACCATCTGGTTCACGACACTTCGATACTTGATCGGCTCATCTATCGCGATGCACGCTACATAACGACACTGATCCATTTCAACCCAAGCAGGGTTAGAGTGATGCAAGCCGAACTGACTCGAAAAATCACGCTGTTCAGAGTTCGCCCATGCTTTCAATATCAGCCACGCGTTGCGAATGGAGCGGTTATAACCAGTATGTCTAACATAAGCCGCCATTCGGTCTGATACTTCAACAATTTTAGGTTCCGGCAACTCCCGCTGCGACACATTCAAATAGCCTGCCGCCACTTCGGGATCTTTCAAATAGGGTTTTTCTGCAATCTGTAAATCATGCTTACGCCATTCTCCTGGCGACATATTAAAGGTCGCTTTAAATGCTCGGCTAAACGAAGACACAGAGCTAAAGCCACATTTATGGGCGATCTCAACCACAGACGAGCTGGTATCGAACATTAATTGATTGGCCGCATACTCCATTCGAGTGCGTCGAATGTATTGATGCAACGACTCCCCAACCACACTTTTGAACGTGCGATGAAAGTGTTGCTCTGAATACGCAGCAATCTCAGAGAGCGCTTTTGCCGACAAAGGCTGACTGATGTCTTGGTGAATATGGAACAAAACATCATTGATTCGGGATATGTGTTGTCGTGACATCGTTCAAATAGCATAAATGGACATGTTTAAGAGCATAAACGGACACGCTAGTTTTTACAATTGCCGTGTAATATCAAGCGATAGAATAAAAACGATAAACGACGAGACACAACACATGGAAATCGCACAGTCATTACAACAGATTCAATCTTCATACATTCGAGAGATCCTCGCAGCCGCAAGCGATCCTAATGTTATTTCGTTGGCCGGTGGTTTACCCGATGCGAAAACATTCCCTATCGATTTAATGAAGCCTACGCTAGAAAACCTAGCGAACATGCCTGAAGTTTTCCAATACGGTTCGACCGCAGGTTATGGCCCGTTGCTTGATCACCTAACACAAAGCTACCAATTACCAGAAACTCACACAGCAATGATCTGTACTGGTTCTCAACAGGGCTTGGATTTGATTGCACGTGCCTATGTTGATCCGGGTGATGTGGTAGTGATGGAAGCACCAAGCTACTTGGGTGCGATGCAAGTGTTTGGCTTAGTTCAAGCGAACATCGTGACTGTGTCTCAAACAGAATTTGGTCCGAACCTAGACGAACTAGAAACGTGCTTTGCAGAGCAATCACCGAAAATGTTCTATGCCGTACCTGATTTCCATAACCCAACGGGCGTTTGCTGGGCAACAGAAACTCGTCAAAAAGTGGCTGAGCTGTGTATCAAATACAACGTGGCATTCATTGAAGATGCGCCATACCGCGAGCTGCGCTTTACCGGCACTGAACTGCCAATGGTTTCTTCGTTCTGCCCTGACAACTCTATCGTTCTTCGTTCATTCTCTAAGATTGCATCGCCAGGTTTACGCATTGGCGCAGTAACCGGCAAACGCAGCTACCTTGAGCCACTGATTAAAGTGAAGCAAGGCGCGGACTTACACTCAAGTGTACCAATGCAAGCGCTGCTTGTTGGCCTTCTGAAGCATGAAGATTTCAACCTGCACATGGAAAACATTCGTACCCTTTACAAGTCTCGTTATGAAGTGTTGTTTTCAGAGCTAGAAAAACAACTGCCTGCAGATTGCGTGTTAAAAGCCGTAGATGGCGGGATGTTCATTTGGGTTGAAATCCCAGAGTGCGATACCTTCGAATTAGCTAAGACTTTACTATCGAATGGCGTAGCGGTTGTACCAAGCCCAGTCTTCTATCCAAAAGCAGATGAAGCAAAAGCAGCACTGCGCCTCAACTTCACCAATGCCAACCCAGAAGAACTAACGGAAGCGGTGAAACGCTTAGCGGAAGTACTGAACCAAGCGTAATCACTGCTTAAATAACACAGACTAGATACCAAGGCCCTGCTGTATTCTTACAGCAGGGCTTTTTGTTTAGGAATACGTATTGTAATTCGAACCAGATAAAACAGTTTCATTGCATTTTCCAGCCTATAAACCACACGGATAATAATGCTAAATAGCCCTACTTTTAGTTGGTTTTTGTCCTTCCTTGGCTTGGTTATACTGCGGCGGATTTTAATAAGCCAATATGGGCAAACCTGAGTAAATCAAACTCAGTCTGTATCATAAAAGGCAACCGCTCTGGATTTACGTTCCAGCTCGCAGAAAGGAAAAACCATGTCTCAATATGTTGTATGTGCTCTGTATAAATTCGTAGCACTTGATGATTACCAAGATATTCGCCAGCCACTCACTGACGTGTTAGAAGCCAACCAAATCCGCGGTACTTTGCTACTTGCGAGTGAAGGTATCAACGGCACCGTTGCAGGTAAGCGCGAATCTATCGACGCTCTTCTTCAATGGTTCAAACAAGATTCTCGTTTGGCTGATGTTGTTTACAAAGAGTCGTTCAACGAAGAACAACCATTCAACCGCACTAAGGTTAAGCTTAAGAAAGAGATCGTAACCATGGGCGTTGAGGGTATCGACCCACGCCACGTTGTTGGCACTTACGTAAAACCAAATGAGTGGAACGCTCTGATTTCTGATCCTGATGTGATTTTGGTTGATACTCGTAACGACTACGAAGTCGATATCGGCACATTCAAAAATGCAGTAAACCCAAATACAGAAACCTTCCGTGAATTCCCTCAATACGTTGAAGAAAATCTCGATCCTAAGAAACACAAAAAAGTCGCGATGTTCTGTACGGGCGGTATTCGTTGCGAAAAATCAACAGCCTACATGAAAGAGCAAGGCTTTGATGAGGTATACCACCTTGAAGGCGGCATTCTTAAGTACTTAGAAGAAGTACCAGAAGAAGAGAGCATGTGGGAAGGCGACTGCTACGTATTTGACGGCCGTGTTGCAGTTAACCACCAGCTAGAAAAGAGCGGTTACGATGTTTGTAATGCGTGTCGTCTGCCAATCACTGACGAAGACAAAGCCTCTGAGCACTTCGAGAAAGGCGTAAGCTGCCCTAAGTGTATTGATAAGCACAGCGATGAGCAGAAAGCCCGCTTCCGCGAACGTGAAAAACAAGTTCAACTGTCGAATGCTCGTGGCGAAACCCACGTAGGTGGCGAAGCCGCTCACCTTATCGATCAACGTAAGAAAGAAAAGCTAGCACACAAAGAGCAACAACGCTCTGGCAAGAAAGCGAAGTAGTTTTTAATATTACGAAAATAACAAAGGGCATCAGCGAATCTATAATGGAACGCCAATGCCCTTTTTTGATCCTGCTCTCGCTTTGTGTCTAGGAACACATTTATCTTCAAAAATAGGCTCTATACTGAAGATAATTCGACTAGGGAGGAAGTGCCAATGCTCAATGAAAACCATGCCTTTATCTTAGATTTCCCAGATCTTAAATTAGACATTGTTCAGCTCAACCACGACGACGAAAAATTCAAAGCAGACATGCAGAAATACCACCAACTCGACTACGACATCCGTCAGCTAGAAATCTCTGGCAGCCCTATTGATGACGACAGCATGCATAACCTCAAAGTAGAGCGAATGGCGTTAAAAGACTCGCTACACAAACAACTCACGCGCCACCACGCACTTAAGATCGTTTAACAGAATACACTTGTCCTCAAAAACATTTTTTAAACAGCCCGTTGACGGGCTGTTTACCACAAGTTTACGCAGCTAACTTAGTGAAAATCTGAATGATAGCGGTCGGTAATTCAAAATCTTCAGATACTAAGAAGTCGATAATTGCTAATACTCTCTCAGTTACGTCTAACAAAATACTAATTTTGTTCATCATGAACTGTACTCTCTATTTTATATAAATGGAGCACATTGTTTTTTGCGTGGACTTTGATATGATTCGCCTTGAAACAAGTCATCATAATTGTTGTCCTGAAGTTTTAAGACTTTGTAGGAGAAGACTCTAAACTTTGCTTATTACAACGTGCGTGATACAGATAAAAAAGCCTACCTTGTGTAGGCTTTTTTACATCTCAAACATTGTCATTTTTACCTCCTATTTAAATATCAAAAAACACTATATGTTGTGCATTCACCTTAGAAAGAACACAATTTGGTGTACTACATAACCTCTTCATTTTCCCGTATTTAACGAGAACCACCAACTTTGAGTATTGATTTGGATCAATAAAACTCTCACGCTGATAAAGATCAATCCAATAATCTTACGTTAGTTCTCCATTTAGAAAAAAACCAAGAAAACTAATAACATACCCATTAATTGGTTGAATTTATTGGAAGCGTTATAGGAAAAGGGCTACGTCAACATCTGAGCGCTAACTAGATAGATTCAGTAAATAGTACACAGTATCCATACAAATATTTTAGATAAATGATCCAAGTAAGCACAAAAAACACCTAAGACATTATGTTACTGTTTATTTATTCTAAGGCGTTTGATAAGGAAGCGAACACGGTGGCAATAAAAGAAGAGAACATACAATTCCAACTCGTTTCAAATCTCGAATTCGAAGAACTGTTTGCTAGTGTTAAACAAGGTCTTTTCATACACGTCGATAGCGTTTTCGGTTGGGATGACGACTTCCAACGTCAACGACTTTTAAACGATTACCATCCCTCTTGGTTTCATTGGGTATACCGAGGAAAAGAGAGGATTGGACTTGTGTGTTTTAAGCCTTATGACAACGCATACCATATTCATCTGCTGATCATTTCCCCTCAATACCAAGGTCATTCTCTAGGTAAACAAGTCATGTGCCTCATACATAAGAGAGCAACGGAAGAGCGACGTGAGCAAGTCACCCTGTCGAGTTTTAGAAGTAACACTCGCGCCATTAGTTTTTATCAGTCACTTGGCTACCGAGTTGTTGATGAAGGAGATGATGATTTTGTGGGATTAACTCTCTACCTAACTAACCAAGTAAACGGTGAGTAGATAGAGAGCTTAATGACTAGCGGCCTGCAGAGATATCCAACTTATCGATTAACGACGGAAAGCCCCAACCGTTCTCGCCTTCGACCACAGCTTCTCCGGTCAAATACTCAAACAGCGTTGGCGCTAAGGATCCGTTAGCTTCGATTTTCAATTGCTGAGACTTATCGCCAATTGGCGCTCCCCAGAATCCGATGAAGGCATCTTTCTCTAAGTAATCCTCACCAGCATGACGCCCCGGTACCTTGGTGTTGTAGCCAATTCCCGCTCTAGGGAACAAGTTAACCGTGCCAGCCCTATCTTCAAGGTAGATATTAGCCAGTTGATTCACTGAATCTGGTCGAGGTGTTGGTTGCGTTAATGAAGTCCACTCAGCACTGCTACACCACGTTGTCACATCCACCTTAACCGCTCGGTTAATACACTTTTCGACCAATTGAGAATACTGTGCAAAATCGGCTTCACTCGGTGATGTTAGATAATGGTTAAGCTCTTGAGTATTCAACAAAATCGGCGCTCGGTTGCCTTCCACTGACTCATAGAAAAGCTTGTCACCTTCACGTGTGATCAATTCATCGACCCGTTTTAAATCACGGTTGCCAATCACACGAACAGCGCAACGTTGTTGATCACATGTGCTTTCTCTTACGACCATATAATCAAGACTTTCAGGCAAGCGTTGCGCTATCTGATTAATGATGTCTATGTTCTGACCAGCTGGCGCTGCAATCGGAGACCACTGCGTGAGTTCTTGATAAACCGGCTGAACCTGCCACCCTTGAGCCGAATTAAAAAAGTCCATCATGAAGTTACCACCCGCAGTAGAGGCGACCACCACATCCAATCCCTTCGAGCTTGGGTAGCTTAGCGCATTGGTGATTTTAGGCCCTTCACCCTCGTCTGAAGATATCTTCTTAACCACAATTGGATACTCTAGCTCTGCTTGTAAGCCTTCAAATACCTGCTTTTCGGGATTGAGCGCGTAGAACACCGGTGTTAAACCATGATCCCCTGCCATACCCCATAGCGTTTTATCGTAAACGCCTGCACTGCGGTAGGTCGCTTCAATCTGGCGAATCCAATAGTCCAGTCGGTTAAGCTCTCCAGTCGGCATCAAAATCTCGTCACTAAAAGGACCGGTAAAGTGTGCGAAGTGATCCGGCCATGGGTTATAAACCAAGGTGTAGTCTGGCATCCCTTTGCCATCTAACTCGGCAAACTGAGTGATCGACTGTTTAACCTGAGCTCTCTTTGAAAATTTAGTGAAAAAATCAAAGCCAGATATAGACTGATACGCTTCAATATCTTCAATCAAGGCTTGACGCTTTTCTTGCAAAACCACTTCGACTTCTGAACGTTCTTGAAGCTCTTTAACGCAACGTTTCTCACCATAATCACGCAGTGACTCACCCAAGCCTAGGTTCACCAGCCCATCGTAAGTGGTATGAGCATTCCAATCGTATTGGGCGTTGCAGTTCAGCGTTTTAAGGTAATCAAGGCGATCAAACATGGTCTGAACCTTGTTGTTTGCCATCAACACATCCAGCTGTAAGGCATCATTGCCGAAGAAGTAATAAGCGCGGTCGATCTCTCGGTCGACAAAGTGGAAGTTAGGGATACCTGTACCACCGTTACCAGACACTTTCGCGCCCGTTTTAATGATAGGTAGATTTCGAACACTGATTGTCGGAGTAGAAGAGATACCCACTCGGCTTATGTTATTTCGATTCTCTTGATAGAGTTTTTTAAAGAACGGAAGGTAATTCGGATCACGGTAGGTTTGTTCAGACAGAACCTCCATGAACCTCACCTGCTGTTGATGATCAGGCTCAATGACCTTTTCTAACTGAGGTTTATATTGCGCTCGGTTTTTATGGTTCTGATAAGCAACCGAAATGAAAGGTGAATCTTCATCGACCAAGCCTTCGATCAATCCTTGCTGTAAACCATCGACAGTCACTTGGACCGCAAAACGTTTGTTCTGTTGGGATTCTAAGAACTGAATGAGCGCATCAGGTTGGTCACTGAACGCTTGCTGCATCCAATCATCGAGCGCTTCTGCACGTTCTTCTTTAAACACAAACTGTCGGTAGGCTTTCAGCAAGTTTAAGCGCACAAAATCAATAAGCGTGATGGTAAGAGCTTGTGCTTTGTTATTCTGCTTATCAGCGTTTTCTGGTTTACCATCTTCTGCAATCGCCAACATTGCAGACTTCATGTCGCCGTCATCTATTCCCAATGCCGCTTTACCGATCAAATCAACGATGATCGGTTGAATCTGAGCGATGATCGCTAGATCTTCATGACTATTGGTTAAGTATGTGTAATTCGCAGGGAGCGTGTCCATATCCTGCCAAACACCAATTTCGAATAACGCATCGTAGATAACCACCATGTTGGCAATGAACTGTTCATCGATACGAATCCCTTCATGATGTCCCGTTGCTTCAGTCGAGGTATTTGGCTCGTGATGCTCTGAGGTAGGCTTATCTCCAACATGATAGAGGCTATGTTCAAAGCCCTTTAGCGCCTGCTTATCATAAACCGTCGACAAGTAAGATTTGAACACATCTTCACTGCCCAAGCCTGAATAGCGATCGTAATAACTATAGAGAAAATAACCCAAAGGAATTGAGTACGTCGGATTGGATAACTGAGCAATAACCCGAGCTTTGGTTTTTACATCTAAAGGGAGAGCGAGAATATACGCATCTAGTGCAACACCACCAATTGTGAAAAGAGCCGCATCACGAGTGAGTGATGCTGAGTAACTTAGGCTTGAAAGCACCTGATTTTTCAGCACTTCACTGGAGCTAAACACACCACCAATGACGGGCGTTGTTGATATATCAGCGGCACTCGGAGCTGACGCAAGCGCCAACGATAAGGCACTGAATAAACTGGCGTAACTGCGAACGTGAGAATAAGAGCTCATCAAATTTCCTTTAGATCAACACACTTCTATAAATGCGACTTATTGTTTCAGTTTGCATTTATTAGTCAACCTATGAAAACGTTTGTTTTCTGATTCGAAGAGCTCTTATTGTTATGAAATGTTCATTCTTACTAATATCTCTACGACTTTACCGCATACCCAAAGTCCGAAAGCTTTCTAATGTTAGACGACAGCTATTTCCTCAATTAAACGCTCTGGCCACTCGGCCGTTACTGCTCAATTCGTAATGGCCAATATAGGCAGGGATAAACACCGATTGCCCTTTAGTAAGAGTTAAATGCTCGCCTTTCTGACTCATTAGCGTTAAATCATCATCTATTGCCATTAGAATTTCAGCACCGCTTGTGATGACTTCTTCTTGATGAGGGCAATGAAATATATTGAAATCAAAATCACTGACCGGAATATGATAGCTATCACATTGGCCTAATTTTGAAGGTGCCAATAATAAGCGTTCGAACGGGATTGGCGTAAACTCTGTACACGCAACTAACTCAGCGACATCAATGTGTTTTGGCGTTAAACCAGCGCGTAACACGTTGTCTGAATTTGCCATGATCTCGAGCCCAGTACCCTTAATGTAAGCATGCGGAGTGTTCGCATTCAAATACATCGCTTCACCCGGCTTCAATGTGATCAAGTTAAGCAGCAGAACGCAAAATAGACCGATATCGTTCGGGTACTGATGGCTAAGCTCAGTAACCAAAGCAAACTCAGCTTGATCTTGGTGAGCGGCAGCGTAAGTCAGAAGTTGCTCTAATGCATGATGTTTACGCTGGTCATTCAGCGTTAACAGATCACGAAAAAACGCTTCTAAGCCTAGAGAATCAAGGTGGTTGCCAAACTCTTCAACCAAACCAGCCAGTTCGCTCGAATCCAACTTTTTGAACAGACCTAATATTTCTTCGAATTCTCGAAAGCCATTCATCGCTTGATATTCAGTGATCGCGTAAACCAATTCAGGTTTGTGGTTCGAGTCTTTGTAATTACGGTGCCCTGCGGTCAAAGGAATACTTGCTTGCTCTTCTCTCGCAAAGCCAATTTCAGCTTGGTGCTTGTTTGGGTGAACCTGAACAGATAGCGCCTTTTCTGCCGCTAAAATCTTAAACAAGAACGGCAGTTCACCGAACTCCTGCGCAATATCAGTAGATAGATAGGCCGGTTTATTCTTGTTAATCAACTCAGAGAGAGGCACCAAATGTTGGTCCAACTTGACCATTGAACAACCTTTCGGATGCGCGCCCATCCAAACTTCCGCTTGCGGCTCTTGTGACTCATTCTTAAAGCCAAACAGTTCACGTATCGAAGAAATGCTCCCCCATGCATAATTTTGGATGGTGTTTTCCATTGGGAAAAATGAGTGTTCTGAGAAGTGGCTGAATGACATGGCGTTTTCCGTAGTGAGCCCTTTGAACACTATTCAGAGAGCTGATTTCTAATAACGTAAATAATTAGAAAGACTACAGAGAGCAGCTAGAACCCACATGAGATGAGGTCTTAGACGCAATAGGAAAAATTCTTAGAAACGGATGATATCGATGAAAAGCGTGAAAAGAGTCACATTTGAATGCTACGTATAAAAACGTTGAAGATAAGATAGCTGCACAACAACCAGAGGACCATTTACAGCTATTTTATTTACGAATAAACACCTTAAAAACCAGAGCGAGCCTCTGTACTTTTCTGAGGTGATTGAGCCTGTAGGAAAGGCAGAAGAAGCAGTCCAATAACGGCCGCACAAGTTGAGATGGTAATGAAAAATCCGCTCCAACCGTAGGTTTCCAGAACAAGCGCTAATGGGTAACCAGACAGTGCAGCGCCCATGTAAGCAAACAAACCAACAAAGCCTGTCGCGGCCCCGGCAGAGTCTTTATGCGAGCATTCTGCCGCCGCCATGCCAATAAGCATTTGAGGGCCAAAAACAAAAAAGCCAACGCAAAACAGCCCAGCCGCTTGAAACACAAAGTTGGTCAAAGGCATAAGCCATAAAGCGGATACCGAGAGGAAAATACCAATCGCGAACAAGATGTTCATCGGGCCGCGGTTACCACCAAACAGTCTATCCGATCCCCACCCAGCAACAAGTGAACCGACGAAACCTCCAATCTCAAACAGAGACAAAGCAGCGTTCGCATTGATCAAACTGTAATCGTGCTCTTCAGTTAGATACAAATTACCCCAATCATTAACCGCTGTTCTTACGATGTAAACCAACACATAACTAAAGGCGAGCAGCCAAATATACTTGTTGCTGAACACGTAAGTTTTCAAAATCTCTCGATAACTTAACCCTTGTCCATGGTTCTCTTGCGCCAACTCTAGATGGTCATTGCGCCACTTCCCTACCGTCGGAAGCCCCATGGTCGTGGGCTTATCACGTAAGCGCCAACACACAATAAGACCAATAAAAACACCAATCACACCCGGCCAGATAAACCCTGCTCGCCAACTGTACTGGAGAGTTAGATAGCCCACGAGAATAGGAATCAATGCCCCACCAACGTTGTGTGCTGTATTCCATATAGCCCAGCGAAAGCCTCTTTCGGAGCGAGAATACCAAGTCGTGAGTAGTTTAGAGCATGATGGCCACCCCCAACCTTGGAACCATGCATTCAGTACCCAAAGCGAGATAAAAGCGGCCAACGAACTAGAAAAGCCAAACGCGATATTGATTAAGCCTGTCGCGATTAGGCCAAGCCCCATGAAGTAGCGCGGGTTTGAACGATCCGATATCGTGCCTGAGATAAACTTAGATAAACCGTAAGAAAGATAAAAGAGCGTGCCAATTAAGCCGATATCACCTTTGTCCAAGCCAAGATCGGTGATCATAGCTGGCGCGGCATAGTTAAAGGTTTTACGAGTGAAGTAAAAACCTGCGTAGCCGACATACATTCCTATCATGATGTGGAGGCGCCAGTAGCGATAACTCTGATTGACCTCATCATCCGTTAGACCATGACGATTTGACGTTGTTGAGCGCAGAAATCCAAACATATTCGTTCTCACACTTTAGGTAATATAACGCTGATTTTGGTACCCGAAGATGAGCCATTAGCGTTGATTGTCATTTTGCCACCGAGCGCCTGAACACGCTCCTGCATACCACGAACACCCATTCCTTTGAGAAGATCTTGCGCTGTAAAGCCAACGCCATTATCTGAGATTTGAAGATCAACATGTTCATCGAGAATCAGTTCAATTCTAATTTCACTCGCGTTGGCGTATTTCGAGGCATTGTTTAGAGATTCTTGGCACAACCTGAAGAGGGTGACCTTAAGCGTGTCACTCAAACACGAGTAATCACCTTGCCAATTTAACTGGATATCAACACCGTGATCCGAAAACTCCATCTCTCGAATAAGCTGTTCCACGGAATCTTTTAGATCAAGATCGTCCAACATCTTAGGTCTTAGTTTTGTAAGTAGACGTTTGGTGGTGTCATAAACATTCAAAGACAATGACTCAATCGTACCTGCACAACGAACACTCATTTCAGCGGCATCGACACGTTTAATAATACTTGCCTGCGTGCGAATAGCGGTGATGTTCTGGCCTATTTCATCATGCAGCTCACGGGCAATATCACGACGAACCGACTCTTCAGCCGTTACCAACTGACGTGAAAGATTTTGATTTCTGGAAAGCTCACTTCGTAATTTCGAGTTAAGATCTTTCTGTTTTTGAACCGCAAGACCAAGCAATATACCTGTGATGGTTTGAGCAGATAGAGACAAGAGCAAGTCGGTAATTTCGAGTTTGGATGTTCCGCTGTGAGCTGCAATCAGCGCGACGCTGTTTAATAGAGTCGCCAGTAAAGCGCCCTGCCATCCGTAACGAACGGCCAGCAAAATAATAGGGATCGCCATACAGAATGGGGCGAAGCGTCTTAGTTCATCAGGCAAACTGGTTTGTATCAAAATACTGGCCACCAGCAACACACTGTATAAAGCGATGTGGCGGATTTTGAACTCTACAACATTATGGATTAAGTAAGAGCTCAACGGCGCCCACTTGTTTTGAAATAAGTAGTTCCAGACCAGATAACACATCGGCACCAACATCAAACCACCAGTGATACTCACCAACCACACCATGTAAATAGCCGGAACATGAGAACTGACCACGGCAACATTAATGAGTGCTGTCACCATGATTAAGCTCGCCATCACTAACAAATGACGATTCTGGTCACCAGAATAATAACGTTTGGCAATTAGAGTAGCGGGAATACTTAGTCCACTGGCGATGAGTATCGTCAGCCATTGGGGTTCATCAAGTAGTAGAGCTAGAGCGATCGCGAGCCCCCACTCTGCAATATAGATAGCAGGCCAATAGTGAGTGCGAGTGTGCAGCGTCATTCCTAACCTGAGTGAGAATGGGAAAAGCAGAATGGCTAACTCAGGGTCATTAATGAAATAAAAGGCAATAACCCATAAACAGAACCATGCACAGCCAGCCATAAAAACCCCGCATAAGGAGGTGGCTAGATAGGAACGCATTAGTACTGGTCTTGAGTGAACAATTTAGCTAACTCAACGTTGTTCTTAACATTGAGTTTGTCCATGGCATTAGCACGGTGTACATGCACCGTTTTATGACTAACCCCTAGTTCAACGGCGATAGATTTCACATCGAGCCCTGTCGCCAATAACTGGCACACTTCACTTTCTCGACGGGTTAACTGATTTAACGAAGCTTTACTCTTTATTGGTGTCGCGAGCTTTATAGCGATATCAGGCGTGAGATAACAACCGCCATTTGCACTTGTATGTACGGCTTGGATTAACTCATCTGGGCTGCAGCGCTTGCTGAGATAGCCTTTGGCTCCTAACTCTAATGACTTTTCAACCATCGCAGGAGAGTCATGCACGCTCAGCATGATGCTGGCAATACCTGATGGAATCTCTTCCAATAAGCTCAGGCCACTTTCGTCTTGCATTGAAATATCCAAGATAACGACATCAGGATGACAACTTGGTAATCCGAGGCGAGCTTCTGCCGCAGAGTTGAATTCACCCACGACCGTAATATCAGTTTCAAGACTGAGTAATTGAGCAAAGCCCGAACGAACAATGACGTGGTCATCAACAAGCGCAACATTAATCATGATATCAACCAAAATTAAGAGTAAGAAAGAAAAATAGCCCCGATAGGAGCTATATAAAATTAAGTTTATTGATAGAGATAATACTGAATCGAACTAACGATTAGTATGATCTCACGTGCTTTAATCCGATAAAGTACGTGAGACGATCTATCCGAAACTCTATTTGCGAGAACAAGTACGCCAGAACAAGTACGTGAAAGCTAGTACGCGAAAGAAAACACGCGAAAGCAAGCACACGAGACTAGCTAAGCGTTTTGAGCTGCTAAGTGTATTTTCTTAGCTTGGCGAATCTTCTTCTCTTCCGCAATCGCAACGAATAGCAGCAGTACAATACAAATGGCAGCTGAAGTATCAAGTGCTGCGAACGTTCCTTTCCAACCCGTTAAGCCGAAAATAGGTGTTCCATCTGCAATCATACCTAGGCCAAGTTTTGCGAAACTGTCACCAATTAAGTAAGCAAATGTACCTTTAACACCATCCGCAACACTGATTGCTTTCTTAGGCACAAAACCAACAGCTGCAACACCAATGAGCAACTGAGGGCCAAACACTAGGAAACCAAGCACGAACAGTGATGCTAGGTACATGAACTCACTGGTTGCATGCTGATAGAACTCTAGAGAAACGATAATCAAGCCAAGCGATACACAAGCAACTAGAGCGCGGCGTCCGTTCGCAAGATCTGATAAATAACCCCACATCAACGTACCGACCAGAGCACCCACTTCAAACAGAGTAAAACCTGAAATCGCTGTTTCTTTTGATAGACCTAGCTCTTGATACGCATAAACGGTAGACCATTGATCGATACCGATACGAACAATGTACAAAAAGATATTCGCGAAGCAGAGCAACCAGATCACTTTGTTTTTAAGGATATATTCAACAAAGATCTCTTTCTTGGTCATTTGATTTTCTTCAGCGATAGTATCTTCTTCACTGATTTCTTCATCAAACAACTCTTCAACCGTACCGAGACCGTATGCTTCTGGAGAATCATTACCAAAACGCATGCCAATAAAGCCGACCACAATCGCGATGATAGATGGGAAAACAAACATACCAACAACGTTGCCATCAAATAAGTAATTCGCACCAAACAAAGCAACACCAGCAGCACCGGCACCACCCACGTTGTGTGACATGTTCCAAAGGCCTAAGTATGAACCGCGCTTATTACGAGGCGTCCATTTAGTGATGGTCGAGTAACTTGAGGGGCCACCGGTACTTTGGAAGAAACCACTCAATGCGTAGAAGGCAATCATCATGAATAAGCTAGCACTGCCGCCGCCCATACTGAAGCTGAAGCCCAACATGGCAAGGCCAGATAGGATTAGCATAAACGGTAGAAACTGCTTGGTGTTTTTACCATCGGCGTAATAAGAAACGACGGTTTTACCGATACCATAAGTGATTGAGAAACCGAGGCCGATAAGACCTAGATCCGTCATTGATAAACCATAAGTAGAAATCATGTCGTTTTGCGCGACATTGAAGTTCTTACGGATCAAATACATGGTTAGATAACCAATGAACACGACTAAGTAAGATTGTAGGAAGGGTTTAAACCACATTTTTCTTCTAGTTTCGACCGGAAGATCCAGTGTCGGTTTTCGAACCTGATCTAGGAACTTTAACATTGTGAACTCTCTTATTATTTATGAGGTCTACACGGCATAATTGCGACCATGCATTCTTTGTTAGTTGACCGTGAAATAATAAGGAGTCTAAAAATCGACCGCATGAGAGAGGGTCTTAGAATAACTAGGAAAAATTCCTAGTTCAGAATTGGGAGTCAAGAAAGCGTGAACAGCATCACTTTGTTTACGGTCTGTTATGTATTGATATTACGATAACAAAAGTAACTCATTTCAAGGTTGATGAATTTTGTAAGCAAGCAAATAGACAGACAGACAGACAGAAATGAAACACTTCGCCTAAAAAAGCGCCAGTGTCGATTCATCGCCATCAAACTCCATGACATGACCGATACTGACTCAACATTGATTCTGATTAAAATAGATTCAATAGGCTTGTTACGTTTCGCGAAAATCGTATTAAAGTCGTTTACCGCTGCCGTCTTCCCACATCACTTCGCATTCATCGTTGATCGCTGCTTTTAATAATTCGACTAGCGGAAAAGCTCGGCTACCGATATTAACAGGCGCTTCAACAACCTCTTCTTCACTCTCGTCATTAGCATTTTCTTGCTCTATAGGTTTGATCTGCTCAGCGGCGACCGCAGCTCGTAAGTTGTTTAGCGCTTGAGGGACCGCTGAAGCATCAATTGCTCCTGGGATCGTACCACTATGTCCAAGCATCTTAATGAACTGAAGACCCACCTCACCAAACATCGTGACGCTAGCATGAGCCTTGCAACTAAAGGTAATTAACATAATGAGCCTCTATCAAATTTAGGTATCTATAAACATTTCGCTATCTTCAAACATTTAGTTATCTGCAAACATTTATCTGTCTATAAACTATGTTGAGTAAATCATTGGAAAGCAAGTACATAATAATCAAATCGCCTCTACCAACCTGATCTTTGAATACCACACTCTAGAGACGACCTGCGCCGTCGGTGACGTACATCACGATTTATAATGATTTGATTATTCTTTCATGTGAAAGATTGATTACAGTCACACTAAATAGCTATCTAAGTCTCCGCGTAGCTTATTATTTAATCTATTATTAATACCATTATCAAAATCTTTGGCACAAATCACATGAAAAGGCTCGTCGGCAGACACCTAGAAGAAATGGCGGACATACGATCCACCCGCAAGCAAAAAATTGTTCACTCCTTTTCACTGACTGCCGCTACGTTATTCATTTTCTACACTTGGGCTTACTTCCAAGGCCAACATTACACACTATCGGCTTTCGAATTGTGTTTTGCACTTATCGCCATCTCCAATGCATTTTACGTAAGAAAAGTCATTAACCCTGAGTATTCAGAATTGATTCTGAGTGGCGTTCTTCTGGTGCAAGGAGTCATCCTATTCCTATACAGTCACGCTATTCCCGACCGGATACTTTGGCTCTATCCGATTCTGGCAGCCGTCATTTTCATTAACGATTTCAGAATTGGCATTATCTTCAGTACCTCATTTTGCCTGTTTATCAGCACCTTAATTACAGCGATGCCAAACAACTTTTCTTTGCCATTTAACAGTACACACAGATTTATTCTTAGCCTGTTTACTATGAGTTTGGTGTGTCACACATCCGCTTATTACTACACACAAGCCGTCAGTTATATCCAACGTCTTTATAAAGAAGGCATTGAAGATCTGGCCTACAGAGACCAACTTACCGGGTTGGCAAACCGTTGGAGCTTTGAGCGCTGGGCGTCGGAAAAGCTTGCGACAGTGGATAGTGAGCGATCACTTACGGCATTGGTCTTCTTAGATATTGATGACTTTAAAGGCATTAACGACAGCTACGGGCACGACGTAGGAGACAGTGTCTTACAGCACTTTGCGAATCGCTTGAGCAACAACATTCGAACCAGAGACAGAAAAAGCCATGAATACGATTATTCGATTGCGCGCTTTGCTGGCGACGAGTTTGTTTTGATGCTCTACGATGTACCAACTCGTAAAGATCTAGACGGTATTTTAGATAGGATTTGTGGGTTATTCGAAAGTGGTTGCCAGACAAACGAGAGAATCAAGGAATTGACGCTCAGCGTTGGGGTGTCTTTGTATCCGCAAGATGCTCAAGATTTACATGAACTGACGAGATGTGCTGATAAAGCGATGTATGTTGCTAAGCATTCAGGAAAAAACCGTTACGCTTATTATCACGACAATCCAGTATCGACCTTGATAGAAGAACTACCGACGAACCTAAACTTCTCAGAATCGAATTCATCTGAGCTTGAAGATTGTCTTGAAGCAAAGGTCGAAGGAAACAATGTTACGATTTTAAAAACTCGCCAACGTTAACCGTTAATATCGCTTACAGCTAAGCGCACTAACCTGCCATGTACATAAGCCAAAGGCTCACTAATCCGATCACAATAATCCATACAACTTGTCGTGTACGGTTTGGGTTATTGCCTCTAGGTCTCACTACCGTTTTAAAAGCAGCTTGCTTAGCCGACTGAATAAACGGAGCTTCAACCTCACGTTTTTTCACGCGACGTTTAACCGCGCTGTTCGCAACCTCGGTAAAACGCTGTCCTTGTTCCGTTGTAAAGTCGTTATCAAAGTCCATCCGACCATGCCTTTCGCCATGTTTTTGCTGTACTGCCATAGCGGCCTCCTTGGCGGTCTAATCTATATTGAGTATAGACATAATTTCATATTGTTACCTGCTCAAAATTATTGTTACCTGTTCAAAATTTTCGAATAAGTCACTCAACGCTATGCCATCTTCTTTTTAAATCAAATTACATAAACTACAGCTATTCAAGTTTACGAGGATTTAAAAATGACGAGAGTAAGAACGGTAGATCATGTGATTGCAGCGCATGCCACCTCTGATGGTGATGGTGTCAAAATCCAAAGACTCGCTGGTTTCAATAATACGCGTTTCTCTCCATTTTTGATGATTGATGAACTTAAATCGGATGAGAGCAAAGACTACGTTGGTGGCTTTCCTCCCCATCCTCACCGCGGGATAGAAACGCTCACTTACATGCTCCAAGGTCACTTCCAACACAAAGACCACATGGGAAATGTTGGGGAGCTGCGCAGCGGTGGTGCACAGTGGATGGCCGCAGGTCGTGGGGTGATTCACAGCGAAATGCCAATGATGGAAGAAGGCGCACTGCATGGTTTTCAGATTTGGATCAACCAACCAGCAACACACAAAATGCAGCCAGCGCAGTATCATGACTTCCAAAGTGAAAGCATTGCTGAACATCAAAACGAACAAAGCGGTTTATTACGAGTGATTGCAGGTGGATTTGAACTGTATAGCCAAGGTGATGTAGACACTTTACAAGCGCAAGGTCCATTACAAACAACAGGTGTGCCATTAAGCGTCGCGGATTGGCGAGCGAATTCAGGACAAAAAGTGACGTTAAGGACTCAGCTTGATCATAATGCCATGGCTTATGTGTACCGAGGCAGTATCAAAGTCGACGACAAAGTCATCAACCAAGGCCAACTCGCCCTACTAACAAAAGCTGAATTATTGTCTTTAAATAGCCTAGAGGATTCAGGTGTGCTGATTTTTTCTGGTCAACCGATTAATGAGCCCGTTGTGCACTATGGTCCGTTTGTCATGAACTCGATGGAAGAAATTGAACAGACGATTCAGGACTACAACAACGGCGTTTTTGAGACTTACTGATTTACAGATGTCTGGCTTTGAGTTTTGGGCTTTGGGCTTTGGGCTTTGGGCTTTAAAGATTGAAGATTGAAGATTGAAGAGATTTTGCAACAAACAACGAATTTTGGTCGTCCATTTGATGACTGTAAAAACAAGTGACACTATCCACTGCCGGTTACTATCACTTATTTAACCACGCTCTTAGAGCGTGGTTTTTTTCTATTAAATCAGAGACAAACGATACCCTAATTGAACGAATTTAGACCTGGTTATAAGTACTCACACAGGTAAGCTGTCGCTTCTTTTACTTGCAGGTCGAATGAAGAGTCACCCGCAACGTCAAAAGACTCACCAGATTGATATGTCGTCCAATCGTCATCACCAACACGCTTTACAATCAAAGCACCTTTAACAACGGTCATCTTTTCTGGAGCCGCAGTACCAAACGTATATTCACCAGCGGCCATCACACCAACACTCACGTCCGCACCAGATTGGTTAAACGCTAACGACTTAACGCCACCTTCAAAGTATGTGTTTTCTTTAATCATTGTACTTCCTTGTTATCTCAAAATTGCAATTATTGGGCTCAACGAATAAGCCTTTGCGTGAATCTAAGTAATAATTGTTTTAACCAATTCGAGACTGTCCTACAAGAAATAAATACGCATAGCTTAGGCATTTCTGGAATTCATTTTCATTGATAGCGTAAATACTGAAGAGTAAGGCTAAAACCGCCAACGCAACCAAATTTATTGGAACATTCGATCCTGCTTCTAACTCTTATAACAATTTTTGCAAACTAAGGTCTTAGTTAATAGAATCTAAAACAATATCAGTGGAAAAATGAAGAGATAATGGCAAAAAAGCCGACTAAAAGCAGAGATATATTTGCCAACTCGTTACTCTACAGCTTTCTATTAGCTGGCTTTATGATTGCCCTCGCCGCAGGCTATTTTGCTTACCAAGCCCACCAACAATCTGTCAGCCCAAGCAATGTCTACGGCACATGGATAGAGATTGCAGCGCCACCTTACAATACTGATACCCTGACACTTTCAGATAATGGTGTGATGATGAATCATCGCCTCATTGCTACCTCGTTTGATTTTGATGGCAAGATTGTCACAATCAATACAGGTTCCGGGGCAACGATTTACACCATAAGTGGCACTTATGATTCACCTCGCTTAAAGCGACTGGCGCCAAGTGTGCCATCTCAGCAATTCATCAAAGAAGGCTTCGAAGATACCGCGACGGGTGATACCCACAGTGTGATGCAACAAAGACGCGCTTCCTTAGCTGAGCAATTCAAAAAATGACCTCTCCTCTGTCTTCTCAATAAAAGCATTCTCTGCAGCTCTACCCTTTATATTTCCTTATCGATCTGCCCCACTCATCCAATACACTTAGCTTTGTGATACTGCTTCAATTCACGATATTTTCTTATCGTTTGTCGCACCTTTTCATAACTTCATGTCGTGGATTTTCACTTATGAGATTTTACTTCTGAATGATGTTTTATTTTATAAAACATGGACTCAGCCTCTCACTCATTAAGCAACAGAATTGTAACGAAATACTATTTTTTAGTTGTCCATCGAAAACGGATTTATTTTCAGTTATAAAATTAAAACTCTCTCGAATACTGACTGGGAAGCTCCTTCAAAACTGACTGGAGCCGTTTATGGGGCCATTTGGTTCTCGTAACCTTCAAGGAATGAGAGAAAAAGTATGATTCGTATAAATACCTGTGCGGCGAGCATTGCTCTAGCGCTATCTGGCACAGCATTAGCTGCTCCAACAGCACCTAGCATCGACATGTACGGTTCCAACAACCTGCAGTTTTCGAAAATTGAACTCGCGATGGAAACAACGTCTGGCTACAACCAGATGGTTAAATACCACGACAAAGCAAAGGTCGATGTTAAATTCAACCAATGGAGTGGAACGTCAGGAAACACGTATAACATCTACTTTGATGGCGTTAAAATTGCTACAGGCCCAATCACTGGCAGCCAAACCACGGCTTCATTCGAATACGGCCAAGGCGGCTTGTTTCAGATGGAAATCGAAGCATGTGATGAAACAGGCTGTAGCAAGAGTGCACCCGCTCAGATCACAATCGCCGATACCGATGGCTCACACTTAGCACCACTTGCGATGAATGTTGACCCGAACAACAAGTCATACAACACTGACCCAAACACGGTAGTAGGTACTTACTTTGTTGAGTGGGGCATTTACGGTCGTGATTACACGGTTGATAACCTACCCGCTGACAACTTGACCCATATCCTTTATGGCTTCATCCCAATTTGTGGTCCTAATGAATCAGTGAAATCAGTAGGCGGTAACAGCTACAACGCACTAATGACGGCATGTCAGGGTGTTAACGATTACGAAGTGGTCATTCATGACCCTTGGGCGGCTTTCCAGAAGAGTTTCCCTCAAGCAGGTCACGAATACAGCTCACCTATCAAGGGTAACTACGCAATGATGATGGCGCTGAAACAGCGCAATCCAGATCTAAAAATCATCCCATCAATTGGTGGTTGGACACTGTCTGACCCGTTCTTCGATTTCACTACAAAAGCGAACCGCGACACGTTCGTTGCATCGGTTAAGAAATTCCTTAGCACATGGAAATTCTACGACGGTGTCGATATTGACTGGGAATTCCCTGGTGGAGGCGGTGCTGCTCCCGATCTTGGTGACCCTGTGAATGACGGCCCTGCTTACATTGCATTGATGGCAGAACTGCGCGCTATGCTTGATCAACTAGAAGCGGAAAACGGTCGCACTTACGAGCTAACTTCTGCGATTGGCGTTGGTCATGACAAGATTGAAGACGTGAACTACGGCGATGCTATCCAATACATGGATTACATCTTCGCAATGACTTATGACTTCTACGGCGGTTGGAACAACGTGTTAGGTCACCAAACAGCACTCAACTGCGGTAACTTCATGCGCCCTGGTCAATGTGATGGCACAGGCCTTGATGAAAATGGCGAACAGTACACTGGCCCCGCTTACACCACTGACAACGGCATCCAATTGCTGCTTGAACAAGGTGTTCCAGCGAACAAACTCGTTGTTGGTACAGCAATGTACGGTCGTGGTTGGGAAGGCGTATTACCTTCATCACTCACGGATCCTACCGATCCTATGACGGGTGTGGGTAACGGCAAGCTTAAAGGCAGCACAGCACAAGGTGTTTGGGAAGACGGCGTTATTGACTACAAAGGCATTAAAGCAAACATGCTTGGTGCGAATAACCAAGGCATCAACGGCTTTGAATATGGCTACGACGAAATGGCAGAAGCGCCTTACGTTTGGAACCGTACTTCAGGCAAGTTGATCACATTTGATGATGACCGCTCAGTGAAAGCAAAAGGCGCGTACGTTCGTAGTCTTGGCCTTGCGGGTCTATTCTCTTGGGAAATTGATGCGGATAACGGCGATATCCTAAATGCGATGCATGAAGGTCTAGCAGGTGGAACTACTGACCCTGTAAACCGTAAACCAACCGCAGCTGCGGGTGCCGACCAATCAGTTGAAGGCCCAGCTTCTGTTTCTCTAGACGGTAGCGCTTCAAAAGACAGCGACGGCACGATTGCAAGCTACGCTTGGTCACAAGTAAGCGGAACAGCCGTAACTCTGGCCAACGCGAATGCTGCAGTTGCAAGCTTCGATGTGGTTGAAGTCGCTCAACAAGAAGTACTCACGTTCAGCCTAACGGTAACTGACAACGAAGGTGCTACTGCAACTGACACCGTTGTTGTAACGGTAACTCCTAAAGACACAGGCCCAGTCAATACAGCACCAGTTGCTGTGGTTACGGCTCCGGCTGAAGTGAATACGGGTGATGTAGTGGTGGTTGATGCTTCGTCTTCGAGCGATGCTGACCAAGACACATTGACCTTCACGTGGGATGTACCTGCTGGTATTGATGCAACGGTTCAAGGTTCTTCAGTAAGCTTTGTGGCTGCGGAATACACGCAAGACACGGTACTGAACTTCTCTGTGACAGTGAGTGATGGTACAGATACATCGGTAGCGGCTATGTCGGTTAAAGTCCTAAAGAAAACCACAGGCGGCGGTACGTGTACTAACGCTTGGGATTCAAGTGCGGTCTACACTGGCGGCGACCAAGTGACTCAAGGTGGTAAGGTTTGGGAAGCGAAATGGTGGACAACTGGTGAAGATCCAACAACGACAGGCCAATGGGGCGTGTGGAAAGAGATCGGTCCTGCAAGCTGCTAACTAAAAATAGTGCTTAGTTAAATACTGACTAAGCATCAACTAAATCCCTAAAACAAAGGCCAATCAGACAATGTCTGGTTGGCCTTTTATTTATGTTTCTGAGTTTTGAGCTTACGATCTTTTTACTGAAGGTTTTTTCAAGTACGTTAGTTGGGCTTAGCCAATTAAGTTATCAAAACTCTCAAACACTTGTGGGCACTTCATCACTCGCCCGTGACCTTGGCCTTGAGTCGCAATCAAGGTAACGCGACCCATTTCATTAGCGGCACGCTGAGACACATCAAACTTAGTAAACTTGTCTTGCTCATCATGAACAATGATCGTTTGAGACTCACGAAGCGCCAGTTTTCCATAAGGATCGACAGACTGAATTGGGTAGTTAAACTGCTCTTCCACTTCGCCGACTACCGCCTCAAACAGCTTCATTGAGTAACCCGAACGAGCCACACTGCCAAATAGGTTTTCTAGATAATCCAACACAGGTGCAATGAGCAATAACGGCTTGTTTTCCAATTTAACGTGCTTACACTCCAACGCAGAAGCGGTACCCATGCTGTGACCGACCAAGCCTGCCACTTCACCAACCGAATCTAGGATTGCCTCTAAACCGTTCACAAACGCAGGAATATGACCATGTACGCCATCACTGCCACCATGAGCAGGATGGTCGTAAGCCATTGCAGTAAAGCCTTTAGCTGCGATGTGTTCCATCAAAGGGAAGAACTGACTCGCCGTACCAGACCAACCATGAGTCAGAAGCCAAACGGGACCAGTACCCAAAGAGTAAGTTTTCAAAACACCATCTCGGCCTTTGATTTCACTTTTAATTAAACCTTGTGGATCGGCATTTTTTTGCTCGGTACGCATCGGAGTGAGCAGCAGCTTACGTGCTGTTTTCTTCGCATGACTTGGCGCTAAAATGTAATGCAAATTGGTTGTAGCGCCAATTAAGCTGCGCTTGAAGCTAAATTTATTCGATGTATTGAAATAGATTTTGTCACTCATGACCGTTCCTTGTATCGCCATCATTATTGGCGGATCGAGCTCGGCCCTAAAAATCGAACGACCGTGCTATTTGTTAATGTAAAAAATGGCGCTGTTGCTACTTATAAAAGTTAATCGTAGCTTTCCGCCATTTCTCTTAAAATTATTGGTCACTCAGACCTAAGTTAAGTTAACTAAGAAATGCTCCGCTTAAAAACGAATTAAGTGACTTTCCAACTGGCAACCAAGCGCTCGACACCACTCCAGAAGTGAGTGTGGCTCGCTTGCTGCCCTCGCAAGGAGTAAAACAAGTTCGCACTTAAGTAGAGACCGTACAACTCGAAGGTTGCCTGTTTCGGGTCTAAATCGGCTCTGAATTGTTTGTTCTCAACCGCTTTTGCTACCTGAATCGTCAAGTAGTCAATCCACACTGAAATGGTTTTCTGCAGTGCCTTCTGAATCACAGAGGTTTCGCTGCCTGCATCTTTCCAAGCGTCAATAAACATGCAGCTGCCTTGGAACGAGTGGTTCCAGCCCAGCCAGTTATCGAGCAGTTGCTTCAGCTTGGCTTCAATATCACCGTCGCCCAACTCTCTCGCCGGAATGATGACTCTTTCAGTGAATATGGCGTTGGAATATTCGAGTACAGAGAGTTGCAGGTTCTCTTTAGAGTTGAAGTGCGCAAACAATCCACTCTTAGACATACCACACTGCTTGGCTAATTCGCCAATCGTCAAACTCTCAAGACCATTCTCACTCGCAAGTGCAAATGCATGGCTCAAAATATACTCTTTGGTTATCTTTCCTTTGCTCATTATTCACCAATAATAAAACTGATGCTTTATTTTTAGCACGTTCGTACTTTTTTTCAAGTTTTTTACTTAACCCTTGGTATTCATTTTGTATTATCAAAGAATTGTGGAAAAATGCGACAGTATTCAAAGGAAATTGAAATCGACTAACAAAGGAAGAAAAATGAACACACTTTGGGAACAGTTTGCGTTTTCGGCGTCAGTAACAGGCCCTATCTGTTTAATGTTGTTTCTTGGTGTGATGCTCAAACGAATCGGCTTGATCAATGATAATTTCATTGATGTCGCATCTAAGGTCGTATTTCAAGTCACCTTACCTGCGATGCTATTTCTGAGTATTGTTCAATCGAATCATAACTTTTCAGCCAGTAGCACGTTAGTGGCGTTTGGCGTCATCGCTAATTTTGTCTTTTTCTTGTTTGCTATTTTCTCGACCAAGTTGGTATTTAGAGGCTCGAAAGATCAAGGTGTGATTATCCAGGGTGGATTCCGCGCTAATACCGCGATCATTGGCCTCGCCTATGTGGCGAATATCTATGGCAATCAAGGCGTGGCATTGGCTGCTATCTATGTCGCATCCCTAACCGTGCTGTATAACATTCAAGCCGTGATTGCACTGACACCCAAAGGCGAAGACACCGGCACGAAAGCCATAAAAGTCATAGCCAAGTCGATCACCAAAAACCCATTGATCATCGCTATTTTCTTAGCGGTCGTCTTCTATGCACTTTCAATTCCGATTCCAAAAATGGTAACCGATGCTGGGCAATACTTTGCCAACATGACGTTGCCTTTGGCTCTTCTCTGTACTGGCGGGTCGCTGGATATTAGCTCGCTCAAGCAAGAAAAGTTGTCGACGTGGTTCGCCTCTAGCTACAAGCTAATTGCCTCACCTTTACTGATTACATTGGCTGCTGGGTACTTGGGGTTTGAAGGACTCGATCTCGGGCTTATCTTCTTGATGAGCGCTGCACCAACGGCAGCAGCGAGCTATGTTATGGCTCGTGCAATGGGAGGAAATTCAACCCTAGCGGCTAACATCATCGCACTCACGACCGTTGTTTCTCTTATCACTTGCACACTCGGTATTTTTGCACTCACCGCAATGGGTTTAATATAGCTGCGACAGGCTTCAAAAAACCGACACAAGCCCTGAAATAACGGTCATAAGCCTTGATTTAGGACTAACTAGTTGGGCATAAAGGCTGCTAGATTTCGTAAAAATTTTACTAAGAGATCTGATATGTCTTCCGTTCAACATACGCCTTCACAACACATCGCCAGTATCGAGTTAGGCCGAGTGATTGCTATATTGGCGATCATTGGTCTACACGGCCAAATGGCACTCACTTATTGGCAAATAGATGAAGTGCCTTGGATCGGTTATGTGCTCAACCAAACTGCTCGCTTCGCCGTGCCTCTGTTCTTCCTGATTTCTGGTTATCTTATTCAACCTAAGTTGGCTGCATCGCCATGGGAAACCGTCCTTAACTACTCTAAACCACTGCTTAAAGTTTGGTTGGCATGGAGCATCATTTGCTTAGTGATGCCATTCAATCTCGCGAAGGTAGGAGAGTTTGGCTATCTAGGTGAGCGCGAAGGCTATTGGGGTTTCTTAATGAGCACTCCTCTTAACTCATTCTTAGAGGGAGGTCTGGTGCATTTGTGGTTCATTCCAGCCCTTGTTTGCGCAGTGTTGATCATCGCTTTATTGGTTGAGTTGAAGCTCACCAAGCTTCTATTACCGATCGCTATTGCACTCTATGGCTATGGTGTTTTGGCAGGAAGCTACGCTACGCTGACCGGATTGGAAGCCCCCTTCTTCACGCGTAACGGCCCGTTCTTTAGCACTCTGCTCGTTACCGCTGGTTTTCTAATTCGCCAACATCAACGGAAAGTGTCCTCAGCCAAGGCATTAGGCTTACTCGCGGTGGGAATGATCATTCATTTCACAGAAGCCGCATGGTTAACCCAATTTGATATCGCCTTTAATATTCACGATTTCTTGTTTGGTACAGCTTTGTGGGGGATTGGTGTGTTCATGTGGCTTTTAGCTAATCCAAACATCGGTGATTATGCGTGGGTTCGCGCCATTTCGAATCGCATGCTGGGTATCTACGTTTGCCACCTTTTGATCATTATTGTGCTGTTCAATGTTTGCGGAGTCTTGGGCATTACAGAATTGGCAAAAGACGTTACGGTATTTTTTGGCACCGTATTGTTGAGCTTCGGGTTGGTTGTTGGGATCGAAAAAACACCATTACGACGCGTGCTACTTCGTTAGTATTTGTGCCTAAAACCATCAGCTAAATCAGTTTTAAAGCGCAACAAAAAATAAAGGCAAGATAACTTAATATCTTGCCTTTATTTCATAATATTGGAACTGAGGTTATCTCACTCGTGAGGTGTTATAAGAACGCCATCGCGCCTTTACCGACCCCTTCATAAGCCACGATTTGTAATGACTGGTTTTCTGCCAAGCTTGGAGCCACTTGATCCGCGATATAGCCTGCCAGCAATTCCACCGTGGTATCGGTTGGTAAGATTTCCGTTTCGCTCTTAGCAATCGCTAGTTCAAACTCACCTTGTGGTGCCGTGTAGCGGAAACCATAGTGGCTTTCATCATTAACGCTTTGCGCGTGTTCACTCAGGTTAAGTGATGAAACTGAAACTTGGTCTTCTTGAGAACCTAAGTAAATGTCTTCCCAGCGCTGAGCAAACGCCTGCTCGCGTTGTTCGTCACGCTGACCATCAACCAGTATTTCGACTGGAGAACGGTGGCCATGTGCGATGCGTTGGCAGTTGCCATCATGCTTTTTCAAGCCATGGGTATAGTGGTAAAACACGCCATTAATGTTCTCATGACGAAGGGTGATCTCTAACCCTGTGACGTTACTTGGTAGGTTATCGCGAAGAATATGATAAACATGTGCGGTCACACTTTCGATGGTGATCGCCTCTGCATCAATCAGACAGTACGCTTCATCAGGGCAATGTAGGTGGAGGCTCTTGTCACCACGTAATACATCAACCTTAGAGTAGCCCGCTTTGCTCGCTTGAAGAACAACTGCAGCGCTTTGCATCGGCAGCAGCAAGCGGTGGTCAACGTGTTGATCAACAAGGTGTTTGATCTGTTTTTTGACCTTGCTAAAGTCCAACACCATGCTCATCTCATTCAGTTCACCAGACATGGTGACATCTAAAATCCAACTATCTCCTACGACCCCTCTGTGTTCACAGATGTATGAAGAATCGATAACGGTAAGGTCTCTTACAAATAGGTTCAAGTTGAACTCCTTAGTGCTTTAATGAGATACGGGAGGCTGAATAATGTTCAGCAGGCACTTCGTCTCATTGATGTCTGATAAAATAGGACGGGCAGAATGTTACAACGAGCTTATAAAGTCCACCTTTTTACACCGTCAGTTGAGAATTGAACAAACTACGCTCAATTTCCGCTAAAACATAGACTAGCCTCATGCTAATAGCCACATTTCAGTTAGGGTTGCCCAGCGATTCACGACACATTTTGCTTTAGCCACAAACGCGGCGACATTCCCGTAACATGCTGAAAAGCTCGAGAGAAGCCAGAATAGCTGTTGTACCCCACTTCATCCGCCACCCAATTGATCGGCTTATTTTGTAGCAGCAACGACTGAGCCACAGATACCCGCCACTTTTGTACATAGTCACCTGGGGTTTCACCCACTTCACGCTTGAACGCTTCTATAAACTGAGTTCGAGACATCGCTGCCAATGAAGCCATTTGCTCTATCGAAAAGTGGCGAGCAGGCATTAGATGAATCGCAGTAACGACCGGAGCAAGCCGCGGATGAGCAAGCGCAGAAAATACGCCTTGATCGATCTGCTGTTGTTCAATGAGATGTCGGAAAATCAAAGCCATCAAGGCGTCACTCAACTTGTCCATTAGATATTGTTGCCCCGATGAATCTTGGCTCGACTCTCGAAATAGCACCTCTATCACTGGCATTAAGTTAGGTGCATCCGCAAACGGAATGACTATCACGTCAGGGAGAGCAGACAATAAAGGATTCATCTGCCCTGAACGATATTCGACATTCGCACACACGACCTCAGCACCGTCTCCCACGCCTTCAATCACATGTGGTGTGCTATTTGGAAGGTAAACAATGCAGGGCTGTGTCAGTTGCCTGTACTCCGTGTGCGCACTAGACAAGGTCAACTCACCCGCGCTCAATACATGAAGATGCCCTTCTTTACCCTGTTGCGGCTTAAATGACGACACTCCGCACAAATTGCCAGAATAGAAAACACCGGTACGTATCGAGAAATGTTCCATTAGTTGTGAAAGCAGATCCATGCATCCTCCGAACGATTCGCTTACTTTTAAGTTTTTTTGTCCCTCTATAGACCGGACGAGTGGGCTAAATTATTTCAAACAAGATAACCAACACTGACAAGGAACTTGAAATGTCACATATGAAATCGACCAGTCAAAAAATCACTCTATTGGCCGCGTTACTAGGAACCAGCTTTTCACTGATGGCAGCAGACATCGACATGAGCGTTGATAGCAATGACATCGCGATCAAAGGCTATGACCCAGTGGCTTACTTTACTGATGCTGGTGCCGTTCAAGGTTCATCAGAATTCACTGCTACTTATAAGAACGCTATTTATCAGTTCGCAAACAGTGACAACCGAGATCAGTTCCGCACCAACCCTGAAGCTTATGCGCCTCAATACGGTGGCTATTGTGCCTTTGGTGTGGCTATGGGTAAGAAATTTGAGACCGACCCTAACGCTTGGAAAGTCGAAGATGGAAAGCTGTATCTGAACTTAGACAAATCAGTACAAAAACGATGGTTGGAAGATACGCAAGAGTTCATCCAAGACGCCAACAGCAACTGGACTAACATCAAAACTGTTGAGGCGTACAAACTTTAAACTAAAAGCTTCCCCCTCCCTATATCAAAACGGAAAAGCCTAGCTCTTCCGTTTTTTCAGCTTGCGCAGTTATAACCACAACCCCAATCACATCACATCACATCACATCACATCACATCACATCACATCACATGAGAGTGACTCGCTTTTTTAAACCTTTCATTTTTTGATAAATGGTTGTTAACCAATCCTATTGGTTAATTGTTTGCGGCCATAAAACCTCTATTTTCCCTATCAATATTCCTTATCGGCCTCTATCTGTGTGATCTAGGCTGCGTTTTTAAGGGGTAACTTATTGATAGTCTAAATATTGATATTTGTTATGTTATAACATTTCACAACTTCTGACTGCGGTGATGTTTCCGCTGTGCATTTAAGAAGTCAATATTGAGTCAAAGGAAAGTATGATGAAACTACATAAGTTAGCGGCGCTGTGCGCACTCGCTGTTGCAGGAAACGCATTTGCAGACGTCACCGTTAAGAAAACGGACAGATTCCAAGATGTGGCAGAGAAAATCAGCCAACTGACAGCGAATGGCGAAAAACCGCTGATCGTTATTGATATCGATAACACACTTCTCACGTCAACAAGCAATATTGGTGGTGATATCTGGTATCAGTGGCAGCGAGGCAAGCTGGACGTAAAGCCATCAGCAGAAGACAAAGTAGACTGCCTTTTCCAAGACTCGATCGGCCTTCTTTACGAACTCATTCCAATGAAAATCATTGAAGACGATGTACCGAACACTGTAAGTAAATGGCAAGATAAGGGGCTTACCGTCATGGCTCTAACCTCTCGTTCGCCAAACTACCGCTACGCTACCGAACGCGAGATGGTTCGCAACCAATTTGACATGACACGTACTGCATTGAAAGCAAAAGGTTCAGACGAGCTGCCCATTTATATCGACAACCCTAAACGTCCCCTGAGCTACATTAACGGTATAATGATGACGACCGGTATGAACAAGGGAACGATGCTGGACTACATCCTTGATAAAACCGGCCAAAGCTTTAGCAGCGTCGTGTTTATCGACGATAGTCAGAAGAACATCACGAACATGGAGAAGGCATACAAAGATGACGCCTCCATCGACATGAACATTTTCCACTACACAAAAGTGGAACATGATCGTATTAAACAATATGGCTCTGTTCTGACACAAAAACAGGCTGATAAAATGGCCAATGATTGGAAAGAATTAAATGTAGTTCTTGATAAAATTGCCCCAGCTCGACTTGGGGAAGCGTGTTTGGGGCAATAATCTAGACCGCTACATTTAGGGTCGTGGAGCGTTAAGCTTCACGACCTTTTTCTTCTCCAGCGTAGAGCTCTAGCTATCCCTCCCTACCTCAATCATTCTTCACTCTTGCACAAATGATTTCAGCGCGAATCAAACCCACTATTGTTCTATACTCCTAAAAGATAAGCTTTTATTTTCATGGAAGAATAATGATATTACCTAGGATTTTGGTGCTTGGTTTCTATGCCCTATCAACACTTGCTTACGCGACCCCGTGGCAGTTCGTCAAAAGTGAAGATGGCATCACAATACATAAAAGAAATCATGGTAATGGTTTAGTTGAAGTGCGCGCGCAAATGCAAGTTGAAACCAGCTATTCAGGTTTTTTATTACTGCTGGAAGATAGCGATAATATCCCAAACTGGATCGACAACGTGTCAAACAGCGAAGTGTTAATGCAAATATCCAGCAATGAAAACATTGTATACACTCAATTCAAAGCCCCCTGGCCTGCTCGTGACCGCGATATGGTGACCTACTCAAGCTATGGTGTTGAAGATAATCAGTTCACCCTCACCATTAAAGATGCTTCTAATTACTTGGCCAAAGAGCCTGGATATATCCGAATAAAAGAGGTCGATGCACTCTGGACACTCGATGCGTTAACAAATGGATTCACACATATTAGTTACACTGCGTATGCGAATGCTGGCGGGATTCTGCCTGACTGGTTGATGAACCGATTATCAGCAAACAATGCGTTTAGTACCTTTAATAAGCTCAAAAGTCAGTTACCAAAATACCAAGGCCAGCAGCACCCTAACCTGCCAAGTAAGTCTCGCTAACGGTATAAGTAGATAAGTAGATAAGTAGATAAGTAGATAAGTAGATAAGACTAAGGTCTTCTAGCGAGATCGCGAGCCAAAATAAGCGCTAGACCAAACACCTGAAGAAACAGGGCGATGTTCTTATAAAAAGCCATTTTCTCATCAAGCCTTTGGATTAACTCAACCAAGGTTAGGTTATCCAAATAGTAATCATCGATTCGTGATCGTTGCGATTCTTGGGCACTATTTATCAGCATCATAAGCTTAGGTAAATTAGCCAACGAGATGGCCGGCACCTCATCATTCACCCAACTCCGAAGTTGTCCGCGAAGCGCTTCATCAAGAACAGTGGCAGGTTGAGCGATTTCTGTGGATAGCTTATCAAGGTGAATCAGAATCGCTTCACGCTTACGTTCTAGGGTTTCGATCATATTCCAGGATAGTTGTATAGAGTACACATTGCCGTATTTACGATCGTTATATTCCGATTTCTCCGCTTCAATTTTGTCCAACACCAAGCTCGACATGACAATCGCCATGATATTGAGTATTAGCCCTGCAAGGACAACCGCCCAAGCAGGAAGAAGGCGCAATGCCATAATGCTCCCTAGAACATTTTATCAAAAGGTAGGTAAGCTAAGTTTAGGACAATCAAGGAGATCATGCAGATAAGCGTTAGCACCATCCCCACTTTTCTGCCTTTGAAATTCTTCGCTAAGATCCCTTTAGCATGAATCACTCGCCCCAGAATGAACGCCACACCAATGACATGAATAAGCCATACACCAGCACCATTCATCTCCAACAACCCCATCAAAATCACCGTGATTGGGATGTAATCCATTGCGTTACTTTGTGCCGAACGTGCTATCTGCAATGACTCAACACCACCATCGGCATGAGCAACAAGATTGATTCGTCTTTGCTTAATAACTTCAATCGCCAACCAAATCATTACGACCGTCAGCAAGGCTGCATAAAGTGCTGTAACCATCATATTTCCCTATTATTTTGTCTTCACTCAGTGTTCTTTTTTATCTTTTCGACAATAACCGTCGAGATAAAATGATAATCACGCCCGAGCACTTGTAAGAGATCTCTCACACCGAACGTAAGAGATCACAATCAAGCTTCGCAGAAAATTCCTAAAATACAAACCCAACTCCTTGTTTTGTATGAATCCACGCATATTTCTTTCGGTTAGTGAGTACATTTGTTTCTTGAGGTGGATTGTGAGTAAAGCCTCTGCAGTGTTTAATACACATGTCGACAAGGAGTTGGCAGGAACAGGAAAAAGCCTAACGGATTAGGTATCTTCAGGATGAAGATTTGATGGCTTAGGATGAGTTATCAGCAAGGAAGTTTTGCTCTAGGATTGAGTCGCTTGTCAGGATGATGAGTTAGCAAGGACACCGCTAGGAAGGCGATGAATTGGATAGGTTAAAGGATTTAGCCACGTCAAGGAACGATGCAGGGAGCACCAGTTACCTATTGAAAGATAAGTAACGCGCAGTAGCAGGATGGCTACGAAAAGAATAAACCCCGTTTGGTGAAAGCCAAGCGGGGTTTCCTTTTTTGTAACGTCTAAAAGCTATTAGCCGCTAACCGTTCAAATAGTAGTTAACCGTTCAAAGCCACGTTACAGAATAATGTTCATCAAAAACATAGCACCAAACGCATTCAATACTGAAATCGCGATCATCACAGGGATATAACGACCTTCAGTACCAATAGGTCCCATTATGCGTCCCATGTATTGCACCTGAGAACCCATCAAGTAGATAGCTGGTGCCAAGATCGCAATATGGTTGCCGTTCAGAATGCCTTGGTCAAATAGCGTGATAACCACACCCACTGCGCCACCCATCGACATCCACGCGCCAATCAATACTGCTGCCGCTTCGCCCGGTAAACCAAATACCGCCATGATAGGTGCAAACACACTACCCATCAGATCCAGTGCACCAGTAATCTGCAACGCCTTAATAATCACAAACGCCATCAGAACATTAGGTACTGTAGAGGTTGTAGCAATGACCCAGCCTTTCTTAGCACCTTCAACGAAAATATCAGTAACCATTGGTTTCTTTGCTTTAACGTCGCTCATTATGCTACTTCCTCTTCCAGTTTTTGTTCTTTGTCTGATTTTGTTTTGTCTTCTTTGCCTTCAGTAATATTGAGGTAAATACGGAATAGGTTCGCACCGACAAATTTGAAGATAAACATCACGGCTACAGCAAGGCCAATTGACGATGTCACCGCCAAAGAACCATCCATCGCCGTTAGAGTAAACAGCACCGCACCTGAAGAGAAAAAGTTAACGATTGCCGCACCCGCCGTGAACTGGAACATGGTGAAAACATCAGTTTCACGCTTAGTCAGATGCCCTTCGTCTTTCAGCTGTCTTGTCATCGCGGCACCCGCATCGGTACTTTGCAGAGAAGCAATCAATGCCAAACCTGAGTTACCCGGAATACCCATTAGAGGACGAAGCAGAGGTGTCAGTAGTTTACGAGCCGCGTCCAGTGCACCGTAATGCTCAAGAACGTTGATCATACCCAATGCAAACATCACGGTCGGAATAAGTGTCAAAGCAAAAATGAAACCGTCACGAGCACCACTACCACCTTTACCACGCAGTGACGTCGTTGCCGCTTGGATGCCATCAGCCGATTCACTCACATCGTAAGCGACCTTACCGAATGAACCATTGAGCGTCGTAAAATCGAGCACTCCATACCATTCATTGGACTGCATTAAGCCTGAAAAGAACACAATCGCGAATGCGAGTGCTATATAGCTGCCGATCGTGACTTTACGATCGGTTTTGGTTGGATTAGTCATAAGGACCTCTATACATCTCGTTTATGTGGAACAGAACACGTATAGATAGTGCAAACTAATGAGCAAAAGGTTAATGACCAAAATCAAATAGCGTATCGGTTTAAACAAAAGAACCTCAGCAACATATAAAACTGTGATTTAGATTTAAAAGCAGAGGTATACGCTAAAATAATTAGAATATTTCACATACAAAACTAAACAAAATTCTCTTCAACAGCGCAACCAAAAACGCACACAATCACCACACAAATAAGGTTTCAAATGACAGGTTTTTACCTAGTCTGATCTCTGATAATGATGTAAGTGATCTCTTACAGGTTTTTTTGTTCAATTTTAATTCGGTCATAATACAGCGGTCTAAATCGTGGTTACGTTTCTAAAATGTAACCGTTTACCCGTTGTTAGATAAGTTTTGAACAAAGCTTAAATAGTGAGCCATTTTATAAAGAATTTGAGCTTAATTCGAAATTTCAGCCCTTAGAGGTGCTATAGAATTCGCGCTGCCAAAATCGAAGGTGAACGGTGATGATAATGGAAATGAAAACGCTTAAATATCAAGTAATGGGCCAAGGCATGTGGATTACAGCAACAGTTTCTTGCGCAGTTGCGGACAAGCTCGCAATGGAATACCAATCCTATGGCTGGCCTGTTGAAATATGTGCCGCAGAACAAGCAATGACGTTTGATCGTAATGCAGCATGATGTTGGCAATTTAGGGAAAGCTCTATCGGTACTACATCCGGTAGGGCTTTTCCCCTAACCTCTATTTTCTCTATAATCTCCATTTTCCCTATAATTGACGAGCTTCCTATGATCGATCGTTTTCCTGTGAACGACGAAGTTCCTATAATCGGCGGCTTTCACTGTGACCTCACGTTTTAACCCAATCGACTGTTTTCTATATAATCTATTGAATTATTAAGATATCTATCACACTGAACATGGTTATTTAGGTCTACGCTTTTACCCGTGTTAATAACTTATTAACTTCGGAGCGTAATCCATGTTAGGTATCCAGCTTTCTGCTGTTCTCTCTTTATTATTTTTTTCTACGGTAGCAGGCGCTGCCACTTCTCAGCTAGGAGAGCCGCTCAAACTAACCAGTTCATTTGCTGGTTACCTGTCGCTGACCATTTTCGTTGTCGCCTACATAGTGGTGATGATGGAAGAATACTTAAAGCTCCGAAAATCCAAGCCTGTTCTACTTGCGGCGGGCCTAATCTGGATAATTATTGGTTTTACCTACCAAGAACACAACCTTGTTGAAGTCGCCAAACAAGCACTCGAACACAACCTTCTGGAATACGCCGAGCTATTACTTTTCCTACTCGTCGCCATGACATACATCAGTGCCATGGAAGAGAGAAGATTGTTTGATGCGCTGCAAGCGTGGATGGTAGGCAAAGGCTTTAATTTCCGCTCTCTGTTCTGGATAACCGGTATTCTGGCCTTCTTTATCTCACCTATCGCCGATAACCTCACGACAGCTCTATTGATGTGTGCTGTGGTTCTTAAGGTCGCAGGCTCCAACCCTAAATTCGTTAACCTAGCTTGTGTGAATATCGTGATAGCCGCTAATGCTGGCGGTGCGTTCAGTCCATTCGGTGACATCACAACGCTAATGGTATGGCAGGCTGGTTATGTGAGTTTTAGTGAGTTCATTCCTTTGTTTATTCCTTCAGTGATGAATTACCTCGTCCCTGCGTTGATCATGTCTTACTTTGTTCCCACAACCCAACCCGACACGGTTCACCAACATGTTGAATTAAAACGCGGTGCAAGACGCATCGTGTTCTTGTTCATCATGACGATCGCTACCGCGGTTGCTTTCCATGCTGTACTCCACTTCCCTCCAGTGATGGGGATGATGATGGGGCTCGCCTACCTGCAGTTCTTTGGTTATTACTTACGTAAGACCTTACCCAACTCACTCGCGAAGAAAAAAGCGGTGGCGATCGCCAATAACGATGAGGGTGCCCTGAAGCGACTCGGTTCTGTTGTTCCATTTGATGTATTTCGAAGAGTTTCGCATGCCGAATGGGACACGTTGTTGTTCTTCTACGGCGTGGTAATGTGTGTCGGTGGCTTGAGTTTACTTGGTTACTTAGAATTGGCCTCAGGCGTGATGTATAGCCAATGGGACCCAATTTGGGCTAACGTCATGGTGGGGTTCTTATCGGCGATTGTCGATAACATTCCGGTAATGTTTGCCGTGCTATCAATGGAACCACAAATGTCGATGGGCAACTGGCTACTGATTACATTAACCGCAGGTGTCGGCGGTAGCTTATTGTCTATAGGTAGTGCTGCAGGAGTGGCATTAATGGGAGCAGCGCATGGCAAGTACACCTTCTTTGGTCACTTGAAATGGATGCCAGTGATCATGATTGGCTATGCCGTCAGTATCGCCGCTCACCTATGGCTTAATGGCAATCTTTTCTAGTAAAACGCCCTAAGGCATATCGGTTAGAGGCTTCTCGACGCGTGTCCAGACGTTACTCAATTGTATCGCTGGACACTGGTTGCAAGTTAACATCTCACCCTGTTGTTGAATTCGCATCACTAGCCTAGAGTCAGTTCGGCTGCTTCCTGAATTGAACTCAATGGTAATCAAGTCTTCATCAACACTATAGGTTCGAGTTACCGAGTTATCCGTTGTTTGATAGGTCACTTGCCCAGACTCAAAAAGTAAATAACTGTTATTATCTGCGTTCTCAAACACACCTTTGAACAGAGCAAGCTGTGGCACTTCGAAAGGGCGACTGGTGTCGGTTAAACAGCCCGTAAGCAATAGTGTGCTACTACAGCAGAGTATAAGTGAATAGTGGCTATTCATTTGGGCATCCTTGCCTAGAGAACATAGTTAAATAATATGCAACCAGACAAGTATTTTCCAGGAAGTAACGAATTTATTGCAAAGTCACATTTTTATTGCAAGGTCTCGTTTTAACTGCAAAGTCACAGTTTGAGCGTCCTTGAGATCCATCCTGAATCGTGCAGAATCTTCCACCTTTATTCACAGAAGAATGCTTCAAATCGCTATCTATACAACTTCCTAATTTAATTCTCTCCCCTCAATCACCAATAAGCGCTGTTTACGTTCAACACCACCGGCATAACCTGTCAACTGACCATTTTTACCAATCACACGATGACACGGCACAATCACTGACACCGGATTTTTTCCATTCGCTAAACCCACTGCACGCACCGCTTTTGGGTTACCAATCGCGTCGGCCAATTGAGCATAACTCCATGTTTCTCCATAAGGAATGGTCGTCAACGCCTGCCAAACCGACTGCTGAAATGGAGTGCCCTTGGCTGCGATCGGCACAGAAAACTGGATAACTTCACCAGAAAAATAACGGTTGAGCTGGTCAATGACCGATTCAAAAATCGGAAAGCTGTCATCTTGAACGCCTAGCTGTTCTGGCTTGGTGGTGTATGTTTCAAACCAAAGGCCAAGCAGCCCTTCATCGTTCGCCTGTAAAGTCACGGTTCCCAATGGGCTCTCATAATAAGTAAAACGGTTAGCCATAATATCTCCTAGCCTGCTATTGCATATGTTTGTGGATTGCAGATGTTTGTGGATTGCCAATGCTTGTGGGTGCTCATTCTATTAAGACTGATTCCAGCAATGGAACGTGGCGTAGCTTCCCCAAGGCGAAACACTCTTTGTATTAATCTTAGGGCGATGCTCAATAAACTTCTTCACCACTAAGTCGCCAACCAACAAGTGGTTAGGTTCACTTAACCCACGAAGCAGCGCGTATTGAATCGTCCAAGGCCCAATGCCTTTTAGTTCTATCCATTTAGAAGGGTGTTCGGATTCGTTGTCGACCATGTATTCGGCAAAACGCTTTAGAGTCTCTTTCCGACTTCCCGGCATTCTCAAGAAGCTAACATCAGCCTCCGCTATCTGTTTAGGCGTTGGGAAATGCGCTTTCTCGGATACATCTGAATTTATTTGTAAGTCACTCTGATCTTTTAAAGCTGATAGCTCTCGTACTAACAAGTTAAGCTGACCAATGGCTGCTGTAACCGAGACTTGCTGCCCGAGGATCGCTCTCACTCCTGCTTCCCAAGCACTCCACACGCCAGGAATACGGATGCCACTCTTAGCCACCAAGTTGGGGTCAATGCTTGTAAAGAAGGCTTCGACCTTAGCAATGTCGACATCAAGGTCAAGCATGCGTCGAATGTTAGCAATCAAGCTTCTTAACTGGCTTATATCGTCCAACTCAAATTCAATATCTAAGCGATTCTCTTTGACCAAAGTTGCCTTGAACCAGCCCTTTGACCCGTTCACATTGACCGTGCGCTTATAATAATCTTCGCCAACGTCTTCTAAACCTTCAATCATTCTTCGTCGATAAAAGCCCAACAAATGCTTCCAATCTAATGGGCCGTGAAAGCCTAGCTGAATATGATTGCTCAAATTGTTATTTGGCTTTGCTCGTCGGATTTGGCTTGGCGAGAGCTGCAACTCTTTTTGAAAGGCATCATTAAAACGTCGCGTACTATTAAAGCCACTTGCAAAGCCAACATCAGTAATGCTCATGCTACTAGTGTGCAGCAACTGCTTGGCAAACATCAATTGGCTATAAAGGCTATATTGCTTCGGTGACACCCCAATGTAATTGTCGAATAGGGTTCGTAGATAACGATCTGAAATACCTAATCGCGTGGCAAGGTCGACGATTGACCCTGAGTTCAGCGCACCATGATCAATCAACTGTAAAGCACGCAAGAAAGTCGTTTCAACCCCCTTCCATGCAGGAGAAAAAGGCGCGCTATCAGGTCGGCAACGCAAACATGGGCGATACCCAGCTTTCAAGGCTTGAGCTTGATGCGAAAAATACTCGACGTTTTCTTCTTTGGGTGGGCTTGCAGGGCAAATTGGACGACAAAAAATTCCGGTGGTTTTTACTGCCGTAAAAAACATCCCATCAAAGCGAGCGTCTCGCGCATATCGAGCCAAATGGCACTGCTCACTCGTTAACGTACTGTTGTGATGAATATTTTTAGACATACTGCGCTCGTCCTATTTGCCATAACTTTTACTCGATACCTCAAAGTTTACCGCGAACTGTCATTGTCGCTAGCCACTTTCGGAACTGAAGGTTAGATAAATCACAAAAAAGGGTTTTCTTTTTACGCAATTCGACTAAATTTAACCTTGAGAAAAAATTCTTCTCACAACGTCAACGATAGGTACTTAGCACACTAAGATGCAGAGACCTGTCGAATATAAAAAGGAAAAGGCTATGGTTCTTCACACGTGTCGTATTGTTTTATCAAACCAACAGGTTCTCACCAGTCAATCAGTCGAGCAGTCTCTCAGCTTTCTTGAAGACGAAGCAAGTAAAGGGATTTCTAAAATTGAGATTGACGCAACGGATGGCAATCAAATCCATTCATACCTGTCACACTCTCTTGAAGAGTCTATTGAGAACCTGATGAATCTCTAGAACTTTCGAAGAATAGAGTTTTTGAAGAGTAGAGTTTTCGAAGAACAGTCCTTTAAAAGTATAGTGCTTTGAAGTGATAGAGCCTTGAAGAAGGTTACACATACCAGGCTTAAACGATTTTATCCGAGTGAGGGCTATCTCTGATTCGGCAATGAAGTTCATCTCTGGTTTAAAAACAAAAATGGCTCCCAACTATATAACTAGTTAGGAGCCATTTTTTATCCAATCAACAACGTTAATTCAGCAACGCATATTTCAACAAGCGATATTGGTTGCAACTCACGATATTCATTACAACATAGCCGTTACTCTGGTGCTTGTTCAGCGGCTTGCTGCAACGTATAAGCGGTCGATGGGTCAATCTCATTCACCAGCTTCTCAACCTGCATGATCGCATCAACCGAGGTGCTGCTTTTGCGGTAGCTGAGATAAATTGGGCGATACCAATCTTCAACCCCTTTCACCTTATGCAGCTGACCTGAGTCGATAAAAGGTTCAACCATAGAAACAGGTAAATACGCACTGCCACCTTTCTCTAAAATGAAATCGAGGGCAATACGAGCCGTAGAGGTACGTAAATACGGAGCTGGCACTTTTGGGTGACGTTCTGCATGTTCTGAACCGAAGCGCGTTCCCCAATCGACATACACATACTTATGTTGGAACACAGATTCCAGATCATCTTGCTGCGTTGATACCAACACCAAAACCAAATCAGCGACTTTTTTACAGTTTAGCTCTTCCGCTTTAATTTGATCGAAGGCGAAAGCCATATCTAAGGTTCGCTCTAGCAAATTACGGTTCAGTTGCTCGCGCCCCATCACCTCTGCCATAAAGCCGTAACCACCAAAAGAGTCGGTCACTACGCTTAAACAGTTTTGCAGATACGCATCCCAAATATTCGGCGTACCACCCAGCGTTAACTGCAAAGCTTTTCCACTCTCTAACGACAGCTCAAATTTTGCTTGTTGTAAGGTGGACACCATCACTTCAGCATAACCAATCAAACGCTCACCGGAAGAGGTAAGCTTGATGTTATTGCGATCACGAATGAAGAGCTGCGTATCAAAATAGCCTTCAAGCTGTTTGATCCGCGCACTCACCGCCGCTTGTGTTAAATACAAGTTTTCAGCTGCGCGCCCAAAGTGGCGCACCCTTGCAACCTCAAGAAAGGTTCTAAATACTTTCACATCCATCAAAAATACATCTCTGTAATAAATCTGCTAAATAGCCGATCTAGGATTGTTTATCGTAAAGGCAAAAACGTTTTGTTTCCTATTTTAGCCTTTTAACAATATTTTCGCGTGAGCAATAAACACTAATTTCTATCTAACCACATTACTGAGGCTGATATGTCTGAGACCGAATTCCGACACGGAAAAAAACGTTTTTATGACACCATTAAATTCCCACGAGGGTTCGCTAAGTCAGGTGATTTTACTCTTTCAGAAGAAGAAATCCTAACCTTGTTTGGTGACACTATGCTTGCACTTGAGACTGGTGAACTAACACCAACCAATGCTGAAGAAAGGCACTTCATCAAAGTATTGGCTCATCCTCACAAGGCGAAATCCAAGTTAGACCGTGTTTGGTTAAAATACATTCAACTGGCTCGTGGACGTCGTCGCTTTCATACCCTAAACGGCTGCAAACGCGGTGAAGTGCCTACGGAAGAATACGAAAGAGAGTTAGTGTTAGAAGATTAGTAAAACTGCTCAAAGTGATACCTCATCACTTTGGGCTTTTTTTGTTCATAGCAGGTTAGCGGCAACTTAAAACAAACACGCATCTTCTTCGTAATTAGTAAGTTTAGTCAACCTATCCAGTTTTACCAATATTTATAGATAATTCATAGTGATAGCTTTGAATAACCACTATTCTTAAATATACCGATGTTAATTCATGCCTATCGGTGAAACTTCCTCACTTTTTCTCTTCTTTTTTGCACGGCAGTACCACATAACCACCACTCTTTGATCATATGTTCATTGCACTCCTGACTATCCAACAAACCAACAAACCAACAAACCAACAAAGCTTGTTGATCTTTCAGACCCTGAATCAAACCCACCTGATGATATATGACAAACGTATTAATCTTGTTTAACGCTACCAAATATCCATACAATAATTGTGCAATTTTGAGAGTTCTAATCACAGATACGACGAAAAAAGTAAAAACTTGACCTAAAACAATAGCGGAACACGACAACTTATTTTATAATGCGAATTAATGTTTCAGAACACTATAAAATTTAATTTCTAGGGGCAAAATCAATGAGACTTATTCCATTAAGCAACAAAGCAAAAGTAGGTAAATGGGCTGCTCGTCATATCGCAGATTCGATCAACAAATTCGCTCCAACTGCTGAGCGTCCATTTGTACTAGGTCTTCCTACTGGTAGCACACCTCTAACTACTTACGCTGAGCTAATTGAACTTTACAAAGCTGGCGAAGTAAGCTTCAAGCACGTTGTAACATTCAACATGGATGAGTACGTTGGTATCGAACCAAACCACCCAGAGTCTTACCGCACATTCATGCACGAGAACTTCTTCAACCACGTTGATGTTCAAGCAGAAAACATCAACCTGCTAGACGGCAAAGCTGAAGACATCGATGCTCACTGTGCAGCATACGAAGAGAAAATCCGTTCATACGGCAAAATTAACCTGTTCATGGGCGGCGTAGGCATCGACGGCCACATCGCATTCAACGAACCAGGTTCTTCTCTATCTTCACGCACTCGTATCAAGACGTTGACTGAAGACACTCGTATCGCGAACTCTCGTTTCTTCGATGGCGACATCAACCAAGTTCCTAAATACGCACTAACTATCGGTGTTGCTACTCTTCTAGATGCTGAAGAAGTGATGATCCTTTCTCTAGGCCACAACAAAGCACAAGCGCTTCAAATGGCTATCGAAGGTTCTGTAAACCACATGTGGACTGTTACCGCTCTACAGATGCACCGTAAAGCTATCATCGTTGCTGATGAGCCAGCTCAACAAGAGCTAAAAGTTAAGACTCTACGCTACTTCCAAGAGCTAGAAGCTGAGAACATCCAAGACCTATAATCCTTATAGTCTTGCATAGAAGAGCTTTTTTAATAGAAAGAGCGTCTTGAATAGAAGGGCGTTTGCAATAGAAAAGCGTCTGAATAGAAAAAGCCACTGAATGTGGCTTTTTTGTGCCTGCTGCTTTTGTATTTAATGAGGAGAACTTTCGAGCATCTTAAGGGGCACAAAAACAACAAAGCGATTTCTCCAACGAGAGAAACCGCTATCATTTAAGCTTTGGAATGAAACAAACGAGCAACTGCTGACTACGTATGAGGAAGACGCGATACGTAGGACGAAAAAGAAGAGCTAAGAACTCAGAGCGTTATCTCGGCATAACGTAGTGATAATGTCAGTGATAGCCAAAACGATCGTCGACTTCACTTTCTGATTGTGTCGACCCAAGAACATTTGAAGCATTGGGCCCGACATGGTTTCCACCATCTCTGCGTCATATTCGATAGGCATTATGCGTTGAATCGCCTGCACCTTATTGAGCTCAAATATAACGTCGACTTCTGTGAAGCTGGTGTCTTCACCTTGTATTTTTGCCCACTCTTTCAAGGTAACGAAAATCTCTAAATCATCGTAGAGTTCTTTACTGATCACACCAAGCCCTAATAGCAGCTTAGCGCGGATCATAATCTCGCCTAACGGCCCACCACTGTTGAGAAGTGGTTCAACAACGAATTTAATTGCCGTGTCGTCTTTCTTAAAAATGTTTTTTAATACGGCATCTACCGTGTCGTCCAATGCATCGTAAGCCGCCATTAGACAGGCGCTAGCGCTCTCAGCTTCAGATAGGGCTTCGAGTAATTCAGTTTCGTGGCTAGTTTGTATTGGCATAACGGCTCGACAATAAGAAAGTGCCACTGGTGTGGCACTTTGATGGTTTATCATTTCAATGCTAGATAAGCTTCTTCCGCTAGTTTAACAACTTCTGAGTCACTATTCAGCTCAGAATAATGCGCTAATGTCTCAGCAAACCCTTTTTCTGCGAACATTGCTTGAAGTTCAACCGCTTGTGGGTCGTCTTCATTCTTGTAATGGAACGCAGCAGCGATTGCTCTTACTAGGTGAGCATTCGGTAGACCATACTCTAACGTGCCATTCAGAGGCTTAACTAGACGGTCTTGTGGGCTCAGTTTACGAATTGGCTGACGACCAACACGGTCTACTTCATCACGTAGGAACGGGTTAGCAAAACGACCAAGAATCTTTTGGATGTAGGCAGCGTGAGCTTCTGGATCAAATCCGTAACGCTTAATCAGAACCGCACCGCTCTCTTCCATCGTCGCTGTTACTTCAGCACGGATCACGTCATCTTCGATAGAGTCTTTAATAGTCTCATGACCCGCAAGCACACCAAGGTAAGCCGTTACCAAGTGACCTGTGTTTAGCGTGAATAGTTTACGCTCAACGAAAGCCATTAGGTTGTCAGTGCATTCCATACCTGGGATGTTTGGAATCTCACCCTTGAATTGTGTTTGGTCTACGATCCACTCGCTGAACGTTTCAACGGTTACCGCTAGAGGATCGGTTTCGCCCGCTTCTGCTGGTGGAACAATACGGTCGACCGCTGAATCAACAAAGCCAATGTGCTCTTCAGTGAACGCTTTCATTTCATCAGAAAGATGCTCTAACACTGCTGCTTTTAATTGGCTAGTACCGCGAACCATGTTCTCTGCCGCGATGATGTTCATTGGTGCAGTGTTGTTTGCTGCTGCACGCTTTTCAATGCCTTGAGCGATAGACTTAGAGATGATTTTAAGAACCGTAGGACCAACTGCTGTTGTCACAAGATCAGACTCAGCAATGCAATCTACCACTGCGCTTGTCGCCGAGTTAACTGCTGTTACGTTCTTCACGATCTCAACAACACACTCTTCGCCAACAATCTTTACTGGGTATTCTTGACGTTCAATTAACGCATTAACAACCGTTTCATTTACGTCTGCAAACGTAACCTTCATACCAGCATCAGAAAGAAGCTTACCAATGAAACCACGACCGATATTACCTGCACCAAAATGTAACGCTTTCATAATTTTAGACCTTATAAATATTTGAATCTAGATAGCTAACCACTCAACAACATGCCTTGAAATCGTCGTTTTAAGCATTAAACAGTAAGCTATTCAGACTGAATCTTTAAAACCGATAAAGAGTAAGACCGAAAATGAGGCCAGTGGGGGGACACCGGCCTCCTTCACTCGGGAGCTTGACTAGAGCGTATTAATTTCCGTTTAGAATACGCAGAACATCATCTGGGTTAGTTGTGTTCTGTAAGCATTCCACTGCTTCTTCGTCATCAAGTGAATTGGTAATAGCCATCAGCACCATGTTGTGCTCATCGCCTTGTGCGGCAATACCGATAACCATCTTCGCGATATCATCTTCATCTTCGCCCCACTGAATACCTTCAGGGTACTGACAGAAAACGATGCCGGTTTTTTGTACGTACTGTTTCGCTTCGATTGTGCCGTGTGGTACTGCGATAGACTCACCTAGGTAAGTAGACACAAGCTCTTCACGAGCAAACATGCCGTCTACGTATTCTGGTGATACGTTGCCAAGTTTTACTAATTGTTCGCCAGCAAACTTGATTGCGTCTTCTTTTTGAGTCGCTTTAAGGCCAAGGAAGATGCTGTCATCAGTGAGTGCAAGCTTGTTGCCTTTTTGTGCTGGAGCCGGAGCTTCTACTTTCGCTTCACCACTTTGAGCATTCGTAGACTGAGCATCTACAAGTTCTACAACTAGCTGGTCGTAAACGCCGCCGTCTAAGAAGTTGCTTAGAGACATATGCATCGCACCTGGTACAGTTTTACGAGCACGGTCTGTTAAGTCTTTATGCGTAATAACAATTTGCGAATCAGCCGGTAGGTTGTTGATTGCGTAGTTGGTTACTTCAATGTCTAGGCCAGCTGTTGCTACTTTTTTACGTAGCAGACCCGCACCCATCGCACTTGAACCCATACCCGCGTCACATGCTACATAAACTGCTTTTACATCTGCTAGGTTTACGTTTGCTTCTGATGCAGCACCTTTAGACGACGCTTTCATGTCTTTCATCTGTGCAGACGCTTTTTCTAGAGAGTCTTCGTCATCACCTTGAGCTGAAGTCTTAAGTAGGATTGAAGCCACTACGAAAGATACTGCTGTTGCTGCGATAACTGACAATACAACACCGATGTAAGAACCTTTTGGCGTCATCAGTAAGACTGCGAAGATAGAACCTGGTGATGCTGGAGATATAAGGCCAGAATCGAACATTACGTTAGTGAATACGCCAGCCATACCACCTGCGATTACCGCAAGAATTAGACGTGGGTTCATTAGAACGTAAGGGAAGTAAATTTCGTGGATACCACCTAGGAAGTGGATGATTGATGCACCAGCCGCAGATTGCTTCGCGCTTCCTTTACCAAACACCATGTAAGCAAGTAGAAGACCAAAACCAGGACCTGGGTTCGCCTCAATTAGGAAGAAAATCGAACGACCAATTTCTTCCGATTGCTGGATACCTAGTGGAGAAAAGATACCGTGGTTGATTGCGTTGTTTAGGAATAGAATTTTCGCAGGTTCAACAAAGATAGATGCTAGAGGTAATGCACCCGCATCTACCATTGCGTTTACGCCAGCAGCAAGTCCGCCAGATAGAATCTTAACCGCAGGACCAATCACGATGAACGCGATGATCGCACAGATCATGCCGATGATACCGGCAGAGAAGTTGTTCACTAGCATTTCGAAACCACTCTTCACTTTACCGTGAACAGCTTCATCGAATTTCTTAATTGCGATACCACCTAGTGGACCTACAATCATTGCACCCATGAACATTGGGATATCAGTACCAACGATAACACCCATTGTCGTGATGGCACCCACTACCGCACCGCGGTCACCACCAACCATTTTACCACCGGTGTAACCAATCAATAGTGGCAGTAGGTATGTAATCATAGGACCAACCATTGATGCTAACGTTTCGTTAGGCCACCAACCTGTTGGGATGAATAGTGCAGTAATGAAACCCCACGCAATAAATGCGCCGATGTTTGGCATTACCATATTGGATAAGAAACGACCAAAGTTTTGAACCTTAATCTTTGCTTCTGGTGATAACATAGGTAGAACCCCGTAATGTATTGGTTGGTCAAATGACCGAAAGTGTGTACTCAAAAGTCGATTAAAATGTATCACAACATTTCCAAAATGCACCTCAACCCAATTTTAGTGACGAGCATCACACTCAAAAAACACTTTAGGGTTAACAAGAGTAATTTAGATCACAAAAACACCATGAATTAAAATTACAAAGGCAAATCAGTGAGAATAACTCTCATTTAATGGTGATATAGATCGCACTTTATTTTGTAATACTTAAAAATAAATAGTGATTCAAATCACATTTACAAAAAGATGGCACCTAAATTCCATTTATATCGCACAAAAGAACGCCGTATCACACACAAGAGATATGCACCTAGATGACAAGAATTGCCATTTGTGTAATTTAATTACAAAAAAGAGCGACATTTCCCATAACGTCAAAATAAGACATGACTTTCTACTAAAAACATAGACCAGTGAACTGCAGTTAGTATCAACAGTTGTGTTATTGTATTTATCTATTCTATACAACAGCCCCTCAACATTATTCAGCAGTTCTACTGCTAATTGAGAAATAAACTATGCCAGACAAAATTTCCACATCCGCACTCGCTAAACAAAAAGGCATAGAAGCTAAAACTTTATTTAGCGATCTAAAATCGGCGGGTTACATCGTGCGCTCACAAGAACGCTGGGTTCTCACAGAACGAGGAGAAAGCTTTGGTGGGGAATACATCGAGCACAAGAAGTTCGGTGTCTTTATTGTCTGGCCAGAGAAACTGCTTATCGATTTGGATTCATTCTCAGGAAACACATTGACCGCCACTCAGCTCGGCGGTGCCTTTCAGCTCAGTGCAAAGAAAATCAACTTATTGCTCAATGAGCTTGGCTGGATAACAAAAGAAGACGACGGCTGGCATGTCACCTCTACAGGCTTAAAAGCCGGTGGTGAACAAAGGGAAGACAAAGCCACTCAAAACTTATTTGTGGTTTGGCACGATTCGTTGGTTCGCAATAAACGTTTGAAGCAATCTGTTGTCGAATTTCTAGGGCATGATGCTGAAAGCCACTCTACCGATGTGTCATTTTCCAGTTTTCGTCAGAAGTTTGAAGCGAAGCACCGAAGCTTAGATGGACATTATGTGCGTTCAAAAGGCGAGCTGATCATCGATAACTGGCTTTATATGGCGGGAGTGGTTCATGCCTATGAACGTCCGCTGCCGATATCAAAAGAAGTAATGAGCGATTTCTATCTGCCAAGCGGCAAGGTATACATTCAGTTCTGGGGAACAGATTCAGGCCCTATAGAAGAGGACAAACGAAGTGCGACCAAGAAAGTTTACCAAGAGCATGGTTTTAGCTTGATTGAACTTAACCCTGAAGATATCCCAAACCTCGACAGCGTACTTCCCTCTTTACTACGCCAATATGGAATCAAAGCGTACTAACTGGCTGATTTTCGAAAGCCAACACACATCTAGATCACACTAATTAAATCATTATGGACATTATTAACCATAGTGATTTGATGTGTTCGCTATTTTTCCCAAGCCAATCTTCTATTATCTTACACCCATCGACTTGAGCTACCGCAGATACTCGATTTATTGGGGCATGTTCGATAGCCATTTAAGCGTTCGGTCTTTTAGAGACTTACTGTTCTAGAACGGTTTCTATAGAGATACAGCCAAAATGCGTTATCCGTTTATTGTTGACGTGACTGAACATAAAACCCTACAACATTTATTATTGATAGATATTAGGATTCAACATGACTCATCCAATCATTACTGATCTAAACACTCGTTACACAGCTAAAAAATACGATGCCGAAAAACGCATCTCTGCGGAAGACATGGAAGTAATCAAAGAAGCACTTCGTTTGTCAGCTTCTTCTATCAACTCTCAGCCTTGGAAATTCATCATCATTGAGAGTGATGCAGCAAAACAACGCTTCCACAACACATTCGAAAACATGTTCCAGTTTAACCAACCACATGCGAAAGAAGCATCACACACGATCTTGTTCGCTCATGACCCTAAGTACACTAAAGAGAAATTCGCTAAACGCGCAGATACAGAAGTAAGCTCTGGTCACCTACCAGCTGAAATGTACGAGCAATTCTTAGGTGCTTACGCATTTGCAGAAATGAACACAGATGAGACTGGTTTCAACGGTAACTGGACTAAGTCACAAGTTTACATCGCTCTGGGCAATACAATGCACACATTGGCTCGTCTTGGTATCGCTTCTACACCTATGGAAGGCGTAGACGCTTCAATGATCGGCGAAGAATTTGCTGACGAACTAGAAGGCCACGTTGTTGATGTCGCGCTAGCTATCGGCTACCACAAAGACGGCGAAGACTACAACCACGGTAAACCAAAAGCTCGCCTAGCTCTTGATGAAGTGGTTACAACACTGTAATAGCTCTAATGCATTATGTGCTAATAGCTCCAATGCATTATGTATTAATAGCTACAATGCTTAACTGCTACAACGCTTTAATCTTTAAAACGCTTTTTCGTTTTTCAAAAATATAGTTTTAACAGCACTTTAGACTGTTAAATTACACTGCCTTGTTTTGGCCAGACACTCGTCTGGCCTTTTTTATTCCTGCGATTTAAGACCTTGAGTAGCCCTAGCACAATTATTAGTCATAAAGACACTTAAGATTCATTTTGATTACACAACACAGGCAGTCAAAAAGACACAACAAGAAGATCAAAAACCAAACAAGTCCATTTAAAACAACACCTTAAAAACATGGCACAGCTAATGCAATGATGAGCTTAGATATTTAAATAAGGTATTATCATTATGACTATTCACGTTAAATCAAATGTTCACTGGGTCGGCGTCCACGATTGGGAAACAGAACACTTCCATGGTAAGGAATACCACATGAACAAAGGTACAAGTTATAACTCGTATCTGATTCGTGAAGAGAAAACGGTGCTAGTTGATACTGTTGACCATCGCTTTACTGAGCAATTCCTTGCAAACCTTGAGATGGAAATCGACATCAACGAGATCGACTACATCATTTGTCAGCATGCAGAAGAAGACCATTCAGGTGCTCTTTCTGCGCTCCTAGCCAAAATTCCGAACACACCCGTCTACTGCACCGAAGCAGGTGTTAACTCCATTGTTGGCCATCATCACCAACCAGACTGGAACTTCAGAACCGTTAAAACCGGCGACACACTTGACGTGGGTAACGGTAAACAGCTTATCTTTGTCGAAATGAAAATGTTGCACTGGCCAGATTCAATGGCGACTTACCTGACTGGCGATGAAATTCTGTTCAGTAACGACGCTTTTGGTCAGCACTACTGTGACGAAAATCTATTCAATGATCAACTAGACCAAGTCGAACTGCATGACCAATGTCTGCGTTATTTCTCGAACATCCTCACACCTTTCGCGCCTTTGGTGAAAGCGAAGATAGAAGAAGTGCTCAGCTTAGGTGTACCTATCGATGTTATCGCAACCTCTCATGGTTGTATTTGGCGCGACAACGCAACGCAAATCGTTGAGCAGTATTACGAGTGGTCTAAAGCCTACAAAGAAGATCGTATCACCATTGTTTACGACACTATGTCGAACAACACTCGCATGATGGCTGACGCAATCGCAAAAGGTATCCGTAAAGGCAGCCCAGAAACAGCAATCAAAGTTTTCAATATATCTAAACACGACAAGAACGACATTCTTGCCAATATCTTCCGTTCAAAGGGCGTGCTTGTTGGATCATCGACCATGAACAACGTGATGATGCCACAAATCGCTGCACTACTAGAAGAGATCCACGGATTACGCTTTGCAGGTAAAAGAGCTGCAGCATTTGGTTCTTCAGGTTGGACGGGGGGCGCAGTAAAACGTATCGACGCTCGCTTACATGAAGCTAACTTCGAAGTCAGTGCGCCACAACACATCCACTGGAAACCTGACACAGACGCACTTCGCCAGTGTATTGACTACGGAATGACACTTGCAGAAGTTTGGCGTGTAGAAGCAGGTGAAGTGAGCACACCAAAACAAGTATCACGTAATGTAACACCGCTTGAAGCCACACCAGCACCGGCACCAACACTAAGACCAACACAAACAAGCACGACGGCAGAACTCAGAGACACGACAGAGCAGAAGCCTGAAGTTGCTCAAGATAAGCCAGTACACGGAGCAGACTGCACTTGCTGGCGTTGTACTGTTTGTGAATGGGTGTACGACCCACAATTGGGTGAACCCTACCAAGGCGTTGAACCAGGAACACCTTGGGCACAAGTGCCTGATGATTTCCTTTGCCCAGAATGCCATTTAGGCAAAGAAGTGTTTGTGGAGAAATAGCATGTCGAACATTGTGATTGTGGGCGGCGGTTTCGCTGCCCTACAAACCATAAAGATGGTACGTAAAATTGACCAAGACGTCGCGATTACTATGATCACGGCAGATGCAGGGGTTGAGTACAGTAAGCCGAATCTTTCACACGCATTCAGCCAGGCTCAAACACCACAAGCGTTAGCCGTTAATAACGCTCAGCAATTGGCAGAGCAGTACAACGTGGTCATCAAAACCGGGGTGTTAGTCAACGAAATAGATACCAAGCAGCAGTGTGTTCATGTTGACGGACAAACTATCCATTATTCGAAATTGGTATTAGCAACGGGCGCGACGCCTTTCATACCACCAGCGGAAGGGCTTAAACACAGCGCAACCATTACGTTAAATAGTTTAGAAGAGTTCGAGAAACACAAAGCTGAGGTTGATGACGCTACACGCATCACAGTGATTGGTGGAGGCTTGATCGGAGTCGAGCTTGCATTCGACCTTCAAATTGCGGGTAAAGATGTCACGATTATCGAACCCGCAAGTTATCTATTGAACAGCCTTGTGCCGCCTTTCGTTTCGCTTGAGTTGGAAAGAGAACTGACAAAAGCAGGGGTTACCGTTGAAACGGACTCTGCGATTTGTCGAGCGACTTACCTGAACGATGGAGTCAGGCTACAAACTACCGCTTCTCGATTAATACAAGCAGATACCGTGATTGCAGCAGCAGGATTAAGGCCAAATACGGCTTTAGCCACGCAAGCGGGTATAGAAGTAAACAAAGGCATTGTGGTCGATGACACCCTGAAAACCAGTGCCCACAATGTGTACGCGATTGGTGACTGCGCCGAAATTGAAGGCCGCGTGATGGCCTATTTGCAGCCCGCCATTTTGTCTGCAAACGTGTTGGCTCAACAACTCTTGAGGGAAGAAAAGAATTTTTCGATAGTTGAAGAGAAGCTCTCGATGACAAAAACCAAGTTCAGCTTACCCCATATGATCACCAAGGTGAAAACACCGAGTTATCCTATTCAACTGGCCGGTCGTGATATTCACACAACCCAGAGTTGGGAAACACGATTTGAACCTAACGGGCTTATCGCTAAAGGCTTCAATGAAGATAACCAGTTGGTTGGATTCATTGTGACGGGAGAGCACACCAAAGCGGCGTTCTCTCTGCTCAAAGAGCTACAGGCAAGCTCACCCGCATAGGCTCAATAATATACGTTGAATAAAATAAGCGGCATTCGCTAAAACAAAAAAAGCCAGTCAATCGACTGGCTTTCTTGTATCTGCATACTTCGTTATTGGTGCGTTCGCACTATCCAATAAACGAAATGTAACCTTGTAGGATGATCAGGTTAACGATATCGATAAAGAAGGCACCTACGATTGGCACAACCATGAAAGCTTGTGGCGACGGACCGAATCGGTTCACCAAAGAACCCATGTTCATTACTGCTGTTGGTGTTGCACCTAGGCCGAAACCACAGTGACCACCCGCCATAACCGCTGCGTCGTAGTTAGAACCCATGACTTTGAACGTCACAAAGTAAGAGAAGATACCCAACACCACAGCCTGAACCGCAAGGATAACCAAGAACGGAATCGCAAGGTCAAAGATGTTCCAAAGCTTAAGGCTCATTAGCGCCATAGCTAAAAACAGCGACAATGACACCGTACCAAGAATATCGACCGTTTCGCTGTCGGTTTTATGCAGCTTAGTCACTTCAAAAACGTTAGTGATGAACACACCGATAAACAACGCGTAAACGAAGTCAGGAATCATCAACCAAGAAATTTCAAAAGTCGCCACCCACTGCTCTAAGTATTTCGCACCCGTGATACAGATAAGAAGAATGAATAAGACTTCAATCACCTTCTTCGCTGTCACTTTGTCTTCTTCATACTCGTTGTAAGTAACAAGTTCAGGAAAACGCTCGTGGGTTTGCGTGCCAGTGCCATACTCGGATTCAAGCTGGTTTTTATCAATCAGCTTTTGGGCTACTGGACTACCGATAATACCACCGATAATCAAACCAAACGTCGCTGAAGCCATCGCGATCTCTAGAGTATTGGCAATGCCAAACGTGTCTGAAAAAGTTTGAGACCAAGCTGCGCCCGTACCGTGACCACCAGAAAGCGTGATAGAACCAGCAATCAAACCCATCAAGGGTTCAAGGCCTAGTGCCGTCGCAAGTGTTACCCCTACACCGTTTTGGATAATGATGTAAACCGAAGCCACCCCTAAGAATAGGAATACCTTAGCACCACCTTTAATCAGCTGCGTGTAGTTAGCCGCAAGGCCGACCGTTGCAAAGAACATCAACATAAACGTGTTCTGCAAGGGCAAGGAGAACTCAAGATCAAGGCCGTTAAAGTGCAGGGCTGTAATAGCAAAAGCGACAATCAAGCCGCCGACAATGGGCTCTGGGATGTTGTACTTTTTGAGAACCGGAAGCTTTGCATTGACGAAATGACCTAGAAACAAAACACTAATCGCGATTAGGAAGGATTCTAGTGGTCCAATTGAAATTAATTGATTCATATAACCTCTATTTTTTTACGTTCTCATCTTCCTTAATGAGTCTAGTTTTATCTGTAATTATCTGTGCTGCTCTACCTATATTTATACAAACTGGAGAGAAATTGTAGATTCGAAAAGTGAACACATTACTGCGCTCACTTGGTGCCATGTTAGTGACACGTTAACTTTTATAAGAGGTAAAAGGATTTGTGACAATAATCACCTCCAAAAAGTTGATAACGGCGTGAGTATCCTTGCCGCTGACTCTGCTTTTTTAATACTTAAAAAAGCAAAAAGGAGCTATTGCTAGCTCCTCTTTCATCACCATCACTGGTAATTAGAATTTTTTCGGTGCGTAACCAGTCATAACCTCAATGCGAAGCTCTTTACCGATCTTCGTCATTGGGTGAACAATCACGAGCCCTTTGACAGACTTCTTAAGTTTACCCATATCCGCTTGCTCTGCTTTTGTAATCTCACGGTTAAATGGCATATCAACCAAAGACTTACGTTCTTGATTTACATCGAAGCTTTCTTTGTGTTTCAGCTGAGCAATTTTCTTGGTTAGCTTCTTAATCTCGTCTTCAAATTGACGAACAACAGGACGATCATTACGAGTTTTAGCAGCCGCTAACTTGTTGCGACACTTGTCTAGACGGTTGTTAATTTGTTGAAGTTCGTTTTTAACACTCATAATAATTTCCTAAGATTTAACAAGCCAATTCGGATTGGGGCGCGGAGTATAGCACAAGGGTTCACTTGAACCGAAATTTATCTATCAATTACCAACAGAAACGAATCACATCAACACGGGTGATTCAGCTCGCCAATTCTTTGTGGCCGAACCTCAAAGCGGGTTATTCATTAACCGGCTAGTGTTGACTTCAAAAATTGCTCTCTTCAATACTTCAAAATTCAGTCTAAACTTGTACTCTAACTACAGTAGATAGCTTAAGTTAAGTGACGTTAAGTTACATAACTTGGGGTACGCGGCTTGAGTTACATAATTCAGTGGACTCACCTTAGCACCGAGTCTGATTCGTAACATAATCACAAGGATAACCGATGACATTATTGAAACGAACACTGACCTACAGCCTAGTCCTTAGCTCAGTGTTTGCCGCAACTTATGCATCTAGTGAACAAAAAAACCAAAATAACCTGATCGTTGAGTTCTCTTCACCACAAAATACCGAAGAAGAACAAGTAAAACGTGAGATTCAAAACAGTGGCGTCAATGACACTATGGTTGACCTATCAAATCAGCTCTTCATGTTTGAAAAGCCATTAACCATTCAATACGGCGGAGAAGAAGGTCCACTCTACGATCCACAGACGCATCAAGTGCTGGTCCCTTATAACTTCTACTCTGAGTCGCTCAATTACTTTGAAAAGAACCAATACGAAAAAGAGTATGGGAAGACCGCGCAAACTGGCGCTATCGATACTTTGCTTCATACTCTACTGCACGAAGCTGGGCACGCTTATATCGAAGACCAGAATATTGCCATACTGGGCAAAGAGGAAGATGCCGTTGATAACCTCGCGACAGTGCTTTTACTTAACTATGTAGAACATGGCGGAGATGCCGCAATCAGCGCCGCTGACCTGTTTGCTTTCGAGTCAGAAGACCGCCCTGAGTATTACGATTTGGGTGAATACATCGATGAACACAGCTTTGACCTACAGCGTTACTTCTCTACTTTATGTTTGGTGTATGGCAGCGATCCTGATGCCTATAAAAACTTGCTCGATGAAGTTGAAAACGACTACCTAAAAGATAGGAAAGAGTTCTGTGTGGAGCACTTTGATGTCATCAATGCCAACTGGCACCGTTACCTAAAAGAGAACGACGAGAGCTAATGGTTTAACCCTCTATTAGCCTTCTTCAATACTAATCTTCATCAATAACAGTCTTATTCAATAATAAGCGGCTTAGTATTTTTCTAAGCCGCCCATAGTGATTTTTTAATTCAAGATATGAAATGAGATAAACCTTAGACCTTCACCTTATATTTAAGATCTTGAGCTTCATCGCCAGTCATGCCACGGAACCCCCAACAGTGCGATGGTTGTTCTTTGATGGTAATTTCGATATCTATTGGAGAGATGGAAAGTTGCTTTTCTATTTCAGAGAATATCTTCTTAATTAAGCGCTTCTTGGTGTTTACCGCTCGACCTTCCATCATATTGATCTCTATAACGGTATAGGCGTCTGTTCTTCCGTCTGGATAAAAGAAATCATCTCGCTCCAATGGCACAAATCGGTGCGCTCGCTTGTCATCGGGTAAACCCATCTCACTGTTTAAGCACTGTTGCAACACATTAGAGAGCTGCAACTTAATTGGATTTAAGCACTCTTTGATACCATATATAACAATCATGACCATTCCTTTGATGCGATTTTAGGTAAAGAAGAAAGTTAGATAGAAGCATCGTCTGGCGACTATCCATTCGCTTACTATTTGTACATATATTACCTAATGACGCGTACGAAAGAAGGTAAAAACAATGAATTTATGAGCATGTGCAACAAAAAGACCATACCTTCGCAAATATAATCTTCCGTAAACATAAACCGTTGTGAAACCCATACCTCGACAAACCTATCTCTTTTTAAAACATGAGCCTCGGCTTTGCACTCAGCGACACAGCCCCACTAGCAGCAATTGGCACCCCCAAATAAGAGCCATGCCGAATTGATCGAACCCCCTTAGCTCCGCGTATATCTTCTCGACCACATTTGAACTAAGGAGCGCTATGTGCCGAATTCATTGAGCAAGACTACACGGACAGACGCCGAACCAGAGACACCCACAGAGCCCACTCTAGAGCTCGCAGTGTTTCCACTTCCGATATTTATTCTGCCCGGAGGTCGTCAGAGGCTCCGTATCTTTGAACCTAAATATCTTTCAATGGTTGCACATGCAGCGCAAGGAGAGGGGTTTATTCTCGCCACTCAAGACGATACTAACTCTGAACACCTAAGCTCTTGGGGGACAAAAGTCTCTATCGTTGACTTCAATATGTCTGATGACCAAATTCTCGAAATAGACGTAGAAGGTCAAAAGCTTGTACAACTCCACTCCCCATTCCGGTCAGAAAACGGTCTGATTCACAGCCAGTTTCGCCCTCTGCCTCATTGGCCAGATCAAGAGTGCAAAGTACCGAATGTATTCACTGCATTCTTGACGCAGCTGTTTCGAGATCACGACTCCATCAGAACACTCTATCCAAGACCCGATTTTGAGAGCCCACAATGGATATGCGCTCGATTGCTTGAAATGATGCCAATACCTCTGGAAAAGAAAACTGAGTTCACAGAGCCCGCTAGTTTTCCGTCGTTAGTTCCGTTTCTGAATCAAATCATTACGGGGCAATAAACACTTTTATTCACTATAATTTTGTATAGTAGAAATTATTTTAATTTAAAGTGATCCCGACCTTCACCTTCCACGTAATGCCACTCAAATTCGCATGATGGTTGTTTACTATGCAAGTGGAAAGCAGAAGTACAGGGAACGGCAAGGAGCATGTCATTATCCCAGATAACAAAGTACCTACCGATAACAAAGTTCCTACTGAGCTCTCAAGCTGGTTGATTTTGGTTGGTTCAGACCGGGACAAACAGGCATTTACCTGTTTGTTTAAGTTCTTTTCTCCAAAGATCAAACGTTTTGGCATCAGTAAGTTGGGTGGTGAAGCAGCCGCGAACGAACTGGTTCAAGACACGATGACCAACGTGTGGAAGAAAGCACATCTCTACAATGAAGAGAAAGGTGCTGCAACTACTTGGGTTTACACCGTGATGCGAAATGCAGCCTTTGACATGTTACGCAAAGTCAAAGCCAAGGCAGAACAGTCCATCGCTGACGATATTTGGCCCATTGATGCAATGGTCGCTGAATCTCAGAGCGAAGATTTACCGTTTGGTGATCATCTCATGAGTCGGCATGTAATGACCCAGATAGAAAAACTGCCGCTAGCCCAAAAAACCATAGTGAAAGGCGTATATTTTCAGGAGTTGTCGCAAGAGCAGCTTGCCCAACAACTCGGAGTTCCACTAGGAACAGTGAAATCACGTTTAAGACTTGCTCTGGCCAAACTTAAAGTTCATATGGGGGAACAAGACCATGATTAAACATCATCCAAACGCGGCAATCTTGAAAGATTTTGTCGATGGCAATCTAGCGGATTCTGTTTCACTGATTGTTTCTAGCCATGTTGAGCTTTGCGAACACTGCCAAAAACAAGTAAGCATGTTGACCGCCCAAGCCGCTGACTCAGTCTTTGAAAACCAAATCCCTGCTTTTGAAAGCGATACTTCTAACTTTGAAAGCGATACCTCGGGACTACAACTTTCTGAAAGCGAAATGGACGCGTTCCTAGCCGATGACGGAGAGTTTGATTTTGATGCTATTGATAAAATCACGGCTGATTTGTCGCAGGCTGTTGAAGTCGTCATTGAAGCGCAACAAGAGACAGTGTCTGACACGACCTTCACGGTTCCTCGCGCGCTCAATTCAGTGGTAAGAAAAGACTGGATGAACCTAGGCAAGATTTCTCGCGCAAGACTGGATTTCGATGATGAATCTCACCACACCAGTTTGCTGCATATCGATAAAGATGGACAGGTCCCTTGCCATACTCATAAAGGTTTCGAAATTACATTACTCCTAGAGGGTAGTTTCGAAGATGAAATGGGTATCTACAACAAAGGTGATTTCATCTGGTTAGATGGAAAACATACGCATCAACCCGTAACCAAAGAAGGTTGTGTCTGTCTCACCGTTTCTAGTGATGCGCTTTACTTCACAAAAGGTGTGAGTCAGTTATTCAATCCGCTAGGTAAGTATATCTATTAACCCAGTTGCACGCTATAAATATACAGGATGGCATGAAGCTATCCTGTATATCGTCCGTAGATCTGGCTTAAAACATCAATGGTGTTGAGATTTCAAACACACCCGGCTCTGTAAGTACGATTAGCAATGTTGAAATATAATAAATAGCTCAAAGCAAGAGCAAAGGAGTTGGCCAATGGAAAAGAAAATTAAGATAGGTATCAGCGCTTGTGTTGCAGGACACAAAGTACGTTTCGATACAGGTCACAAACGCTCTCGTTTTTGTACAGATGACCTTGCAGATTATGTAGAACTGGAACCAGTATGCCCAGAGATGGCAGTGGGTCTTCCAACACCTCGCCCAACCATTCGCCAAGTTCGTCAGCTAGACAATATCATTCACGTTTCCCGACCTGACGGTTCTGGTGACGTGACCAATGATCTGATCGAGTTTGGACAAAGCTATTCAAAGAGCAACCAGCACATCGCAGGATTCATTGTATGTCAAAAAAGCCCAACCTGCGGTATGGAAAGAGTAAAAGTGTACCATCACCACGGTCGCGGCTCTGAATCGACAGGCGTAGGCATGTTCACTAAACAAGTGATGGAAGGCAACCCATTACTTCCTGTTGAAGAAAACGGTCGCCTGAATGATCCTATTTTGCGCGAAAACTTCATGACACGAGTTTTCACATACCAAAAATGGCTCGACCTTGTTGACGAAGGCGTGACCAAACACAAGCTCATCCAGTTCCACAGTGTGCACAAGTACTTAGTGATGTGTCATCACATTGAAGGTTATAAGAACCTTGGCAAACTGTTGGCAAGCAACGATCTTGAAATCGACGAATTGGCAAATCAGTACATTGAAGGCCTGATGACGGCATTATCTCACCATGCGAACCGTGGTAGTCATGCCAATACTTTGCATCACTTACAAGGCTACTTTAAGAAGCAATTGAGCAGTGCTCACAAGCAAGAGCTAACCAATCAGATTTCATCATTCAGGGAAGGGCTGGTTCCACTGTTAGTACCGTTAACGTTAATCAATCATTATCTGATGGAATATCCAAACGAGTACCTAGAATCACAAGTTTACCTTAACCCTCACCCTCAAGAACTTAAACTGAGATACGGATATTGAGCGATATTCTATGGATAAGACGAGACCTGCGGATTCACGATAACCCAGCGCTCGTCGCGGCTGTTGAAAACGGTGTAACTACCGCCGTTTTCATTTCAACACCGCAGCAATGGCAACAACACTATCTTGCACCAATCAAAGCGGATTTCATTTATCGCCATCTAAAGCAACTTGAATTACAGCTCGCTGAATTCGGGATAACGTTGCTGCACTTGAAAGCCACCGACTTTGACGACCAAGCCACGCAACTCACACATTTGTATAAGCAGCTTGATGCCAAGTGTGTATATGCGAATTCTGAACCTGAAGTGGATGAGCAGCTGAGAGACAAACGTCTGCTCGTGAATGGCGTCAAACTAAAGATCACCGATTGCGACACCATTCTTCCTTTGGGAAGTGTTTTGAATAAACAAGGTGAGATGTTCAAGGTTTTCACGCCGTTTAAAAATGCATGGCTAAAAGAAGTGCAAGTCAAAGGCATTAACTGCAGCCCTGCTCCAGTGATACCGGAAAAACTTACACAGACTCAATTTTCAGAAGACCAATCGCCTAGCGACCTAACCGCTTCTCGACTTGCCGCTGACTATGATTTTGACTTCCCACGCGTTGACTCAAACCGCTGGCCACTGAGCCAAAATGTATTAGAGGCCGTGATTCCCAACTTCTTAGAGAATAAAGTCGGCGATTATGCTCGATTTAGAGATATCCCTTCAGTTAAAGGGACCTCTGGTCTGTCACCATATTTAACGATTGGTGCGGTAAGTCCGCGCTGGTTAGCAATTCAGTTAATTCAACAACAGCCCGATTTGTTATTTGATACACAACTGCCAGCCTTTTCTTGGCTCAATGAATTGATTTGGCGAGATTTTTATAAGCATTTAATGTTCCATCATCCTAAACTGGTTAAAGGTGCTAACTTTCAACAGAAATACAATGGCTTAGATTGGTATCACGATCATCCTAGCTTCAAGGCTTGGTGTGAGGGTAAGACAGGCTACCCATTGGTTGATGCGGCAATGCGTCAATTAGTTGAAACCGGTTGGATGCACAACAGATTAAGAATGGTCGTGGCGAGTTTCTTGACCAAACACTTACTCATTGATTGGCGTTGGGGCGAACGCTTCTTTATGTCTCACCTTATCGATGGTGATTTCAGTGCTAACAATGGCGGTTGGCAGTGGGCTTCAAGTACTGGCTGTGACGCACAACCTTACTTTCGAATTTTCAATCCGATCACGCAGAGCGAAAAGTTTGATCCGAAAGGAATTTTTGTTCGTAAGTACATACCAGAGCTGCAAAATATTCCTGATAAGCATGTACATTTTCCACATGACTATATCGCGAAAAACGGAATAGACAGCGAATACTGGCAACCCATCGTTGTACACAAAGAAGCACGATTGAGAGCCTTAGCCTTTTTCAAATAATTAGAGCGAAGATTATGGATAACTCTCTATGGCTTAATAATTTTCTCAACATGTATCAGCAACTCGGAACCGATAACTTTGAGGTTCTGAAGACGGTTTATCACCCTGACATCGAGTTCCAAGATCCGCTGCATCAAGTCAGCGGTATCGACGCATTGACTCATTATTTCGAAAACATCTACACCCAAGTTACCAGTTGTTATTTCCACATCGAACACGCTTTTGAAAGCGGCAACGAGGCCTCAGTCTACTGGACGATGCAATTCGCTCACAAGCAGCTGAACGGTCAAAAGCCTATCGAAGTTCAAGGGCACAGTCACCTTAAGATGCATGAAAACCAAGTCATCTACCACAGAGACTATCTCGATGTCGGATCCATGTTGTACGAGCACATCCCAGTTTTAGGCTGCGCAATCAAATCCATCAAAAAAAGAGCGAGCCGCTAATGCGTATTATGATAACCGGCGCAACCTCTGGAATCGGCCAATCCCTCTCACTAGATTATGCACAGCAAGGGCATCAAGTGATTGCTTGCGGGCGCAACCCAGAAAAATTACAGGCACTCGTAGATTCTCACGAGACAGACCTGTCCAACTCATCAATTACACCTCTCTGCTTTGATTTAACCGATTACCAAAATTTTCCTGAGCTTTCTCAAGACGAACCTCTCGACCTGCTCATTTTGAACGCCGGAGATTGTGAGTACATCGACGACCCGTTGAATTTTGACGCTGAGCTTTTTGAGCGCGTCATCAACATAAACCTGATTTCAATTGGTTACGCCCTTAAAGCCTGGCTAAAAAACATTAAGACCGGCGGCCGCTTGGTTTTAGTCAGCTCCAGCGCCAGTTTTTTGCCCTTACCTAGAGCAGAAGCTTATGGCGCCTCGAAAGCAGCCCTCACCTATTTAGGCAGAACACTGTCGGTTGATTTGGCCGAGCATAATATTCATGTCTCAATTGTGCACCCAGGCTTTGTTGAAACGCCATTAACCGAGCGAAACTCCTTCGCTATGCCTATGATTATTAGTAGTGAGGCCGCAACTCAGCGAATCGTAAATGGTATTGCTCAAGGAAAGAGTGAAATCGATTTCCCAAGAAGATTCATTATGTTGATGAAGCTATTAAGAATGCTTCCAACTCCAGTTTGGCAAAAACTCGCTTCAAGGATGGTATAACAATGAAGAAAATCGCCATTATAGGTTCCGGTATTTCCGGGCTGACTTGCGCACACGTATTAGATAAACATCACGACGTCACGGTATTCGAGAAAAATGATTACGTCGGTGGGCACACCGCCACGGTTGATATTGAACATCAAGGCGAGGCGTTTTCGATAGACACTGGCTTCATCGTATTCAATGACAGAACCTACCCAAATTTTAATCAACTGCTCGAACAATTGGGTGTCGAAAGGCAACCGACCGAGATGAGCTTCAGCGTTCACAACACGACAACCAAGTTTGAATACAACGGCCATAGCATCAACTCTTTGTTTGCTCAGAGAAGTAATATTTTCAAACCTCAGTTCTGGTCTTTGGTCTCTGACATTCTTAAGTTCAATAAACTATGCAAAGCCCAGTTCGAAAGTAACGAGTTTACGCCAGACGTAACCCTTGGTAATTTCCTACGCGACAACCAATTTTCAGACTTCTTTAGTCAGCACTACATCTTGCCGATGGGCGCCGCTATCTGGTCGACAAGCTTAGAAGAGATGGAAGAGTTTGAGCTTAAATTCTTCGTCCAGTTCTTCTACAACCACGGCCTACTGGACATTGCGAACCGCCCTCAATGGTACGTCGTCCCTAAAGGTTCTCGCTCTTACGTTGAGATCATACTTTCTCGCTTAAGCAAACCCGTCGCGTTAAACACGTCGATCAAACAAGTGACTCGTCAAGAATCAGGTGTCACCGTTGAATTCGAAGATGGCGGTACACAAAACTTCGACGAAGTTATATTTGCCTGTCATTCAGACCAAGCACTACGTCTGCTTGGCGATGCGACAGAGCAAGAGAAACAGGTTCTAGGCGAGATCCCATACAGTCGTAATGAAGTGGTTTTGCACACGGATACCCGATTATTACCAGACAGAAAGCTTGCATGGGCAAGTTGGAACTACATGTTGGATGGCGACAGCAAACGACCTGCCTGTGTGACTTACAACATGAACATTCTGCAAGGGATCGAAAGCCAACACACCTTCTGTGTGACCTTGAATCAGAGCGAAGCCATTGACCCAAACAAAATTATTAGAAGCTTTGTTTATCACCACCCCGTTCTAAACTCGAACACGGTCGAAGCTCAGCACAAGCGCGAGCAGATCTGTGGCAAAAACCAGACTCACTTCGCCGGCGCATACTGGTACAACGGGTTCCATGAAGATGGGGTTCACAGTGCACTCGATGTGACCAAACGCTTTGGTTTAGATTTGAGTACGAGTTCAACGCTATGAGCAGCCAAACCCTGACATCCGAAATGGGGATCGCATCCGAAAAGAGTGAAGAACTCAGCGGTATCTATTGGGGTAATGTCAGACACCGCCGATTTGGCGATATCACTCACGAATTTAGCTACGAGCTTTACATGATGGGGTTAGATCTTGACGAACTGCCCCAGACCACAGCGCGCAGTGCGCTGTTTGGGACTCAATGGTACAACCCGATTCGCTTTGTTGAATCGGATTATCTCGCTGAAAAAGAAGAAAATGTCACCAATGGTGAACCTAAATCACTTAAGCAACGTATAGCTTCCAAAGTACAACAACTCGGTGGTGTTTGGTCTGAATCAAATCGAGTGACGATGTTGGCTCAGTGCCGTTGTCTAGGTATCTATTTCAGCCCAATCAACTGTTTTTTCTGTTACGACGAAACTGGAGATTGTCGCTATATGTTGGCAGAAGTGAGTAACACGCCATGGCGCCAACGACATTACTACCTGATCGACATGCATCAAGAGTTGAAGGTTAAAAAAGAGTTTCACGTTTCGCCATTTATGGATTTAAACATGACCTACTTTTGGAAGATTCAACCACCAGCGAAGCGAACACTCGTCCACATCGAAAGCCGCCGAGAAGAAAAGCTTTTTGATGCGACTCTAGCACTGACAAAGCAGTCAGTATCAAAGACAAACATTAGAAAAACGGTACTCAAAATCCCTGCAATGACCATCAAAGTCGTAATGGGTATTTATTATCAGGCTCTCAAATTATTTCTCAAAAAAGTACCGTTTGTGACGCACCCAGACTCAGCATCTTAAGCGTCTGCATTATGACTAAATAGAAGACTTCGGTTAGCTCAACCAGACGAGCAACAGATAACCTTAGTTGGCTAAATATTAGAATGAATTCTCAGCGAGGTTTACATGGAACAGCTTGCAAAACAAAACAACAATATTGAACAACAAGCTAAAGCCGTTGCTGTTTCGAGCAACTGTAAATATCGGGCTTTAATATTCAAAGTGCTTGAGCGTCTACAATTCGCGACACTCGAGATCATTGAGCGTGACCAACATTCGGTGTTCGGTGATCGTGAAGCAGACCTCAAAGGTCAAATCGTAATTCATGATGCCACTTTTTTCAGAGATGTGGTCATCAACGGCAGTATTGGTGCTTCGGAAGCCTACATTGACGGTAAATGGACCAGCCCAGATCTCACCAAAGTGATTCAAATTATGGCTCGAAATCAATCTCAACTCGACGAGCTTGATGATAAAACACAATGGATTTCTCGCATCAAAAATCTGTTATTACGTCGTAAAAATGCCAACACCAAACAAGGCTCTAAACGAAACATTCTCGCTCACTACGATATCGGTAATGAGCTGTATGAACGTTTCCTAGACAGTTCAATGCAGTACTCGTCAGCAATCTACAGTGAAGAAGCAGAAACCCTATCCAAAGCTCAGCAAAACAAGATGAGAACGATTTGCGAACGCTTAGAGCTGTCTGAATCCGATAACGTGGTCGAGATAGGCACAGGCTGGGGTGGCTTAGCCATATTCATGGCTCAGCATTACGGCTGCAAAGTGACCACAACCACTATTTCAGATGCCCAACACGCTCTCACAGAAGAGAGAGTAAAAGCACTCGGCTTAACCGACAAAATCACCCTCCTCAAAGAGGATTATCGAAACCTCTCTGGCGAGTATGACAAACTGGTCTCTATCGAAATGATAGAAGCGGTCGGACATGAATATCTAGAGACCTTCTTTGAAAAGTGTTCTTCATTATTAAAGCCTTCGGGAAAAATGTTAATTCAAGCGATCACCATCGCCGACAGTCGTTACGATAAATACCGTAAAGGCGTCGATTTTATTCAAAAATACATATTCCCTGGCGGTTGTTTACCTTCAGTTTCAGTGATGACCCAACATCTCGCGACTAGCACAGACCTTGTTGTCCAAGAAATTGATGACATAGGCCTGCACTACGCTCGAACACTTAATGATTGGAATGTTGCCTTTGAAAACAGTTGGGAAGAGCTCGAATCATTAGGCTATTCAGAAGAGTTTAAGCGCTTATGGATCTTCTACTTCTGCTACTGTGAAGGCGCATTCAAAGAGCGCGTGATCAGCACTCATCACCTAGTTGCTAGAAAACCTCGTTACTTTGGAGCAAAAGATGAAACGGTTTTGGATTATTAATCTCGTTCTGTTTCAAGCGACCTGGGTTTGCAGCGCATTCTTTACCGCGCAAGCCCCGTTCGTGGCGCCACTGATTGTGGCCGTTCACTTCCTTCTCTCCCCTACTCGCAGTAGCGACCTTAAAATACTCGCTTTATTACCATTAGGGCTATTACTTGATAGCCTTTTACTTCACTTCGGCGTGTTTGCCGTAGATTCTGAAATTGCCAATCAATCGTGGTTCCCAATATGGCTTGTTTGCCTGTGGATCATGTTCTTAATCAGCTTTAACCACAGCCTAAATTGGCTTTTAAAATGCTCAAAAGTGATCTTGTTTGTCATAGGGTTCGTAGCAGGTACTAGTAGTTATTGGGGAGGCATCAAAGCAGGTGCCCTTCTGACTACTTGGCCAGACGCATCGGTGTTAGCTGCCCTTGCAATAAGTTGGGGGATTTTGTTGCCCTTACTGGTGGCCGCTTACTCCAACTTAGTACAACCCAAAATGGCAACAACGAGGTGACTTATGGCTTTTCCACGCAAACCTACGCAAGCGTTCAAATCTGAGAGCGATGTAAGTTGCGTTCGCACTCAAACAAGCGAGCAATCAAGAAACCGACTATTTAGCTTAGTCACCTTAACCCTCATTTGTGCAGCGCTCCTATTTACCGGAAATGCCAAAGCGTCTGCCGTCGATGATTTAAATAAGCGCGGCGAAGGAGAAATGAGTTACCTGTTTTGGACTCTCTATTCAGCCGAATTCTACACCACACCTTCAAACTCTGAACGAGCATTAAAGATTGAGTACTTCCGTTCGATTGATAGTAAAGATCTGGTAGACGCAACCAAAGATCAGTGGAGCAAACTTGGTTATTCTAAAAATAACATTCAGCGCTGGTTGAAACCCTTGTACGCGATGTGGCCCAACGTTGAAGAAGGAAGCACGCTCACCATCCGTGTCGCTGAAGACAACATAAGTCGTTTTTATTTTGATGAACAACCTATCGGCACTATCCAAGACAAGCAATTTGGCGAAGCCTTCTTAGCGATTTGGCTGTCTGAGAACACATCTGAACCCGTTCTACGCAAGCAACTTTTAGGTCTGAATAAATGAACCCAAAAACAAAAATAATCAAATTCGCATTAGCCATTTTGTCACTCACTTGGTTAGCGGGCTGTGGCTCTGCCAGTTTAGAGAACCACGCAGGCACGACCCCAGAGCTAAAGCTTGAAACCTTTTTTAATGGTGAACTCAAGGCCTATGGAATGGTACTCGATCGTTCGGGTGATTTACTGCGCCGCTTCGATGTTAAGCTTGTCGCGACTTGGGAGGGAAACAACGGAGAGATTAAAGAGTGGTTCTCCTTTGCTAATGGCGAGCGTTCAACCCGCGTTTGGAACCTCATCAAAACCGGTGACAACACCTACACCGGCACCGCCAATGATGTGGTTGGTACAGCTTATGGGGAGACTCAAGGCTCGGCTTTGTATTGGAAATACGATTTAGAAATCGAAGTAGACGGTAGCACCTATGAAGTGGTGCTTGATGATTGGATGTTCTTAATGGACGAAAAACGCTTATTTAACAAAACCGAGATGTCTAAGTTCGGATTTAAAGTTGGTGAAGTGATTTTGTATATCGAGAAGATTTAATTTAACCGTCGTTTCTTATTCTCAGTTTCTTCAACGATAACCTTTACCCCAACAGATAATCTCAGCCCTTAATATAATCTCAGCCCACGATACATTCTCAGCCCACAATAGAAAACTGTGGGCTGTTCTGTTTAATCCCTCGAATAGCATACCTGCATGCTCAAGCCTTTGTGCTAAGATGCGCCACCAGCATACAAATGGGCTAAACTCAGTTGAACGGATGTGATACACAGTTCCACCAATTAAGAGCACTTCCCCATTGGTTTCGCTAAGCGTAGATTCCCTACCATGAATAATTGAAAAGGCTTTAAAGCATGAGCAAGTTGACCTCAGCGGAGCGTAAAGCTCGCGACAATGAACGTTTCTCACAACGTGTAAACGACCGCAGAGAAAAAGGCGAAGACGTAGTTGCTTACGCACTGACCAACAAGAAAGCTGTAAAATTCCTGACTAAGTCGGAAAAGAAACGCTTCAATGAAGCGAAAGTCATTCGCCAAGAAGAACAGCGTGTGAAAGATCAAGAAGAGCTCAACAGAATCGAAGACTCATTCACGACCAAACAGTTCGACGAAGAGTAATCTGATTTCGAAAGCGCTGGCCCTGTGCCGGCGTTTTTACTTTTTAGCTCTCCTTCTTTTTTCCTTCCCTGTTTACATCACCTTTCTCACACCTCAATTCTATCGACCAATCTTAATCATAAGCCTCAGCATCTTGGTCTTAGATCTCAGAAAACAGGGATTCAAAGCCTTACTATCTCAATTCAATTCAACAACTCCGAGTCCCCATGATTTTAATCACCGGATCAAGCAGCGGTTTAGGCGCAGCTTTAGCCAAGCAATATGCGAACACATCGAACAGCAATCAACGCCTAATGATCACTGGCCGCAGCTCTCAGCGTTTAACTGAATTAGCGAAGAGCCTACCAGCGGATACCGTTAGCCAAGCCTGTAACTTATGTGACCCGCGCTCCGTGAGCGAACTGCTTGATGCCTTACCAGAAACACCAAAGCTGGTGATTCATAGCGCAGGCAGTGGGTACTTCGGTAAAATTGAACAACAAGATCCCACAGCAATTAGCGACATGCTGAAAAACAACATCGAGTCCTCGATATTTCTGATTCGCGAGCTTGTTCAGCGTTACAAGGATCAACCTGTCACCATTGCTGTCGTAATGTCGACCGCGGCTCAAGGCGCTAAAGCAGAAGAGTCGACTTACTGCGCAGCAAAATGGGCCGTTAAGGGCTTTATCGAATCGGTAAGGTTGGAGTTAAAAGGTCACCCAATGAAGATTGTTGCGGTTTACCCCGGCGGGATGGCAACTGAATTTTGGGGAACCAGCGGCAAAGCGATGGATACCTCAAGCTTTATGACAGCGACAGAGGCTGCTCAAATGCTGCAGCAGGCGTTAACCAGCACTGAGCATGGATATGTATCAGATATCACGATAAACCGCGGTTAACGGTCAAAGAGAGCTGCGAACAAGTAAACAGAGCTATTCAGCTTAAACAGAGATTATCAGCTAATTATTTGTGAGGATGAGCACGAAAGTGTGCGACAATGCTCGGCGTAAATTCATATTCAAGGTTTATTATGAAACTTCTAGTTCGTAACCTATCGCGCTCTACTGCTGAGCAAGACATCCGTGTTCTATTTTCTGAGTTTGGCTCAGTAAAAGAGTGCAGCCTAGTTTTAGACCAAGAGACTGGCGAATCTAAAGGCTTTGCTTTTGTTGAAATGCCAGAGCACGAAGAAGCTAAAGCAGCACTAAACAAGCTAAACCTGTCAAAGCTTGGCAAAAACACGATTCGTGTAAAAGTCGCTAACTCTTAATAAGAACTAGCGCTATACAAGAACAAGCAATTGAACTGCCTCGTGATCTAGCTTCACAGTAAGCACAGATGATAAAGCCCGTAACGATATTCCGCTGAAAAAGCATAATATCGTTACGGGCTTTTTGCTGCTCGCGCTTTTTTTTACAACACTTTTCACAGCGTTTCACAACACAATCTATTCACTTATAGTTTGCGCTTACAACCCTTCATGCTCATCAATAGCATGCCTTGCTTCTGCCATTGAACAACCCGATTCCATCACCAATTGTGCGACAGTCATAGAGGGGTTAGCCGCCAATAGTGACGCCAAGCAAACCACAGGTTTAGGTAGCACTTTGTCGATTGCGGTTGCTATCCAATCGTCTTTCTCATGGGTTAGCATGGTTTTAAATTCAACGAGCTGATGTTCTTGAGCCACCAATAACCAATTACGCGAACGTCGAACTCGCTTCAACTGGCACCCACAACTTGCAGCATTGACCATCACTTGGCTTTTATCACTCACACGATGTACAAAACTATTCAGTGGAACGCTAAACATAACTCTCTGCCAACCAATATCTACCCATAATTTAAGTGCTCTATCTAGAATCAATAACTCAATAACTCAATAACTCAATAACTCAATAACTCAATAAAATCATGCTTAGGATTACACAGACACAAAAAAACCGCCAGTCATGCGCTAAGCAGACTCGCGGTTTTACATTGTTATATCCGTTCTTCAGGTTCGGCTATTCAACGCCAAAGCCTAAGCTTAAATCAATCAGCAACAGCTTTTTGAATTTCCGCTATCACAGCAGTTTGAACTCTCTTCACTTCCTCGCTCAAAACCATCAATAGCGTCGGCCAAAGCCGTAAACGACTTCTCAATATTGTCGCGTGAAGTAGCAATATTCATTCGCATAAAATTGGGATTCTCAGCGCCAAACCACCCACCCGGTGTTAACCCCATCTTCGCCTGTTCAAACACCACATGTTTTAGCTCTTCTTCCGAAAAGTCTAAGCCTGAGAAATCAAACCACACTTGGTAAGTCCCTTGCGGCTGAAAGACTTTCAACTGAGGAATACGTTGCTCAGAAAATTGAGTGATCCACTTAACCGTGTCTTGCAAATACACCAACATGCCATCTAACCACGCTTCGCCCTTTTCAAAGGCCGCCACGGTTGCGAACGTGCTGAATGCATTCCCGTGATCAAGATACATCGCGACCACATTGGTTTTGAACGCTTCAAATAGTTCATCATTGTTTGTATACACATAGCCGTTTGAGATGCTGTGCATACCAAATGTTTTTGCCGGAGATCCAATCAAGGTAATAACTTTGTCGTAATCAAAACTGGTTAAGCTCGTAAAAGCGTGACCTTCAAAAATAATGTCTGAATGGACTTCATCACTGATGATCAGTACATCATGGCGCTTGGCGATCTCGATGACTTGTTCGATTTCTTGCTGCGTCCACACTCGGCCTGTTGGGTTGTGTGGATTACAGAAAATCATCGTTTTCACTTTTTGCTCGATGATCTGTTGCTCCATACCTGCGAAATCAATCTGGTAGCCGTTTTCATCATTAATAAGCGGGCTTTTCACCACTTTGCGATCCGCTTTGTTTACCAAATTAGCAAACTGATGGTAAGCCGGAGTATGGATAAGTACGCCATCGCCTTCATTGGTAAATTGACGCAATAACAACGCGATACCAGACAGCACACCTGGTACCTGCACAAATTTGTCAGCAGAAAGAGTCAAACCATGACGTTTTGAATACCATTGAGAAAGCGCTTCAAATACAGCCTGCTCATGAAACTCATAAGAGTACACACCGCGCTCAACTAAACGGTTCAACTCTTTAGTGATAGGTTCTGCTACCTGAAAATCCATATCGGCAACCCAGTATGGGAATACATCTGTGGTGTTATAAATGTTCTGTAGCATTTGCGGTTTGCTTTTGATAAACGCATTTTCACCGTAATTAGATGCACTGTTAAACGCTGTCATGGAGGTTTCCTCAAATAGTGTATTCTGTCTTTTTGCAATCAACTGAATTGCATGAATACCCTTAAGACGACGGCAAAATCAAAAAGACGAAACTTTGCAAAAAATAATGTGCAAAAATTGAAATCAATCTCGCATCTCTACTCTGATCTCAGTCTTGACTGAGTTAGCGATAAAGCAATTGTTGTGTGCTAAGTGATGTAACTTATCAAGCTGCGCACTGCTTGGAACCTTGCTGCCTACAAATTCAATCCTAGGTCTTAGTGTCACTACAGTAACCGACGAACGGCCTGATTCATCTTCCTCAAGTACACCAACCGCATCATCCACATAAGAGTCGATCACGTACTTCTGCTTAGCCGCAATGCCCAAAAAAGTCAGCATATGACAGCTAGAGAGCGCAGCAATAAAAGCCTCTTCTGGGTCAACATTCGCTTCTACCGAAAACGGCAGTGGCACCACATGAGGAGAAGATGAAGCTGGCACAGTGACACCACCATCGAACTCCCACGAGTGACCTCGACTGTATTGATTATCACTAAAGGCTTCATCTTCCGCTTTTTGCCAGCGAATGACCGCTCCATATTCAGACATAATTAATTCCTTTTATATTGTGTAACGACTTAGCGATCAGCAGGGTGATTAACGCCATCGTTGGTCACCACATCACCAATATCAAAAGGGTTTACCCCTTCCAAACAGCCAATATTAAAGCCATATTCATTCGGGCTAGAACGGCGTTGATGATGGGTATAGATACCGCAGTTCGAGCAGAAGTAATGCTTCGCGGTGTTGGTATTAAACTGATAAAGCTTAAGATGCTCAGCACCTTTCAGGATCTTAATCCCATCTAACGCCACAGAGCCAACTATCGCGCCTTTACGACGACAGATAGAACAATCGCAACGACGTGGCTTTTCTATCCCGTTAGGTAGGCTGAGCTCTAATTCCACCGCACCGCAGTGACAGCTTGCCTTGTGAAAAGGTTGGATAATCGTATTGCCGACTACTTTCATTTTTCTCTCCAATCACGTCCTTGTATTCGAACTATTTTAACGAGAACCATTTACGTTGTCCGTAATGAAGCTTTAGATTTAGCACTTTCAGAACAATCAACTGATCGACAAAGTCATCAACAATTCTCAGTATTTCAAAGACATTGCCTTACATTAATAATCGTTAATCTAAGCACAATCCGCCCTTAATCCTTGTGCAAGTAAGCTTCCAGTATTAATCGAAATATAGAGAGAATGAACAGTGAATATACTCGGATACTTACAAAAAATAGGTAAAGCACTGATGGTGCCGATCGCGGTGCTGCCGGCCGGTGGTTTAATGCTGGGGTTAGGTTATGCGATTGACCCAACAGGCTGGGGAGCCAACAGCCCGCTGGCAACCATTTTGGTTTATGGCGGTAAAGGCATCATGGATAACCAAGCGTGGTTATTTGCCGTTGGTGTCGCTTATGGTTTAGCGAAAGATAATAACGGTGCCGCAGCACTCTCCGGCCTATTAGGTCTGTTGATCATTGAGATGATTGTCGGTGATGTGAATGTTATTTCGCAAATTACAGGCGTGCCTGTTGCTGACATGGGTGCACCTGAGCTTATCGCATCGAAAGCAGCTGTCAGTGCGTTTACTGGTATCGTGATGGGTATAGTTGCAGCCTCACTTTATAACCGCTTCCACACCATTAAGCTGCCCGCCGTTCTTGGTTTCTTTGGTGGTAAACGATTCGTTCCGATAGTGACGTCAATTGCCGCTATCGGTATCAGTTTGGTCATGGTTTATGTGTGGCCTGTTGTTTATGGTGCACTTGTTAACTTTGGTATCGCAATTTCTGAAATGGGTGCGGTGGGAGCTGGGCTTTATGGCTTCTTTAACCGACTTCTAATTCCTGTCGGTTTGCACCATGCCTTAAACCAAGTATTCATCTTTGATTTAGTCGGTATTAACGATATTTCGAAGTTCTGGTCAGGTACGGGTGAGCTTGGCGTGACGGGTATCTATCAAGGTGGTTTCTTCCCAGTAATGGGCTATGGATTACCTGCCGCTTGTTTAGCGATGTACCACTGTGCAAAACCAGAAAACAAAAAGAAAGTTGGCGGTATTCTAGGTGCTTCAGCACTAACCGCTATTTTAACCGGCGTAACAGAACCCATTGAGTTCGCCTTCATGTTTGTGGCACCGGTGCTTTACGTTATTCATGCGTTCTTGGCCGCTATCTCACTTTACCTTGCAGCAAGCATGCAGTGGATCGCAGGCTTCACCTTCAGTGGTGGTTTGATTGATTTCGTGTTGTCTTACAACCTACCACTCGCCGTTAAACCATACATGCTTGTACTCCAAGGCTTATGTTTTGCTGCGATTTACTACTCCATTTTCCGATTCGCTATCCTAAAATTCGATTTAAAAACACCAGGCCGCGAAGATGCTGAAATCGCAGAAGTAAACCAAGCGTCATCGAATGAAAAAGCCGCTCAATACTTAAAAGCGCTTGGTGGACATGCCAACCTAACCAGTATCGATTCATGCATCACACGATTACGTCTAACACTTGAAGACATCAGCCTTGTTGAAGAAGCGACACTGAAAGCGATTGGCGCAATGGGCGTTGTTAAGATTGGTTCAAACAACCTACAAGTCATCATCGGGACAGAAGCAGAAGAAATTGCGCACGCAATGAAGCAGATTCCTGAAAGCCAAGACCTAACATCGGTCCCACTTCCGAGTTAAACCTAGCACCACTTAAACACTGCACACGTTACGGTGCACATTAATACACTGAGGCCAAAGCATTCGCTTTGGCCTTTTTTGTAGGCGGTAATGTGTGCTTGCACGGTTACTCACTTAAAATTTAGGACGATTATAGATTATATGCATAGCATTCAGTTGGTTATAAGCAATAATCTTGATATGTTAAGCGGATAGATTCGTGCTTGCGCGATATTAAAATGTTAGCTTTCAAAGGAGATAGTTTTGAGTATTGTGGACTTATCATTAGAGTTGTTTTTAGAAAATAACCGAATTACTCATGAGGATTGGGAGAAAGCTGCAATAGAGTTTGATGATCTAAAGGCAATAGCATTAGATCATGCAGTTAAAGTCACAAGCTTAGATGACGCAGCAAGCTATTTAGCTAAAATTTTACAAAAATGCCCACAGGTTCACTCTGTAAGGTGGAGGGTAAAAGATCCCGAGCATTTAATTGAAAAAATTGTCCGAAAGCGTGTTCTTGGAAGTGAAAAATATCTAACAATCAATACTGAAAACTATACAGAAATAATAACAGATTTAATTGGAGTCAGAGTTCTTCATCTATTCAAATATGAATGGGTGAATATTCAAGAGCATATTTTAGCACATTGGAAAACCGAAGAAGCTCCCGTTGCATACATTCGCTCAGGTGACGAAGGGGAAATTATTGAAAGCTATAAAGCCAACTCTTGTGAAGTTAAAAATCATCCCGTAGGTTATCGTTCTATTCATTATGTTATATCTACACAACCAACTTTAAAAAAAGTATTTTCTGAAATTCAAGTCAGAACAATTTTTGAAGAAGGTTGGAGTGAAATTGATCATAAAATACGTTACCCAAACTTTTCAAATAATGAATTAATTTCTTATTTTTTAACTATTTTCAATCGTATGGCAGGAAGTGCTGATGAGATGGGATCATTTGTTAGGAATTTAACATCAGAAATTACCATTCAAGAACTTAAAATAGATGAGGTCAATAGAGAGCAAGAACTTCATCTTTCAAAGATAGAAGAGCTAGCATCTGAATTATCTAATGAGAAAAATAAGAGTAAAAGCAAAGATAGTAAGGTCAATAAGCTAAGCAGTGAGATCCAAAAATTAAGGGCTAACTCTCAAACTCGAACATATAATGAAAATAATGTTTCTGCTACAGAACGTTTTATTGCAAAAGCAATAGGTACAAATAGTATAAATGTAAATTCAGCTGCTGAAATCGCGGCAATGAATGCTAATATTTTCGGCGGTAATTCAGCGGCTAAACTAGCTGAAATGAATGCTAGTATTTTAGGTGGCAATTCAGCTGCTAAAATCGCTGCAATGAACGCTAATATTCTAGGCGGTAATTCAGCGGCTAAACTAGCTGAAATGAATGCTAGTATTTTAGGTAGCAATTCAGCCGCTAAAATCGCTGCAATGAACGCTAATATTTTAGGTGGTAATTCAGCCGCTAAAATCGCTGCGATGAACGCAAATATTTTAGGCGGTAATTCAGCGGGTAAACTAGCTGAAAAAGTAATATCTAACCCAAGTTCCGATGAGGAAACAGGCCCAGACACTGAAAACTAACAAGTTGCTTAAACGGACAAAAAACAGCTGGCTTTTGCTCGTTCTTCGCTAATTTTAGCCAGCTATTTATTGCCGCTTAGCAAAGCGTTAAATTTTTTGAGGGCAAAGTAGTGTTTGAGTTAGAAAAACAATCTCTATTTTTTGAGTCAATGGCTAATGAGCATGCTGAACTAGTACAAAATATTGAAATAGTCTTTGAAAATCAGAATGCGTTGGATTCTTCGTATCACAACCCGAAACTGTTCATCTTAAATTTAAACAATGCACTTAGATCATTACTATTTTTTGTAGAAACGCTTCAAAAAAACGCTCCGAGCTGGCAGAAAAAAATAATCAAGGATTATATTGCTGAAAATAGTGATAGTTATATTATTCTAAAAAAATTAAGAGATATGAGTGCACACCAAGCGCTCATATTTCCAAATGAATCAATACTTACAGGTCTTTACCGTATTCGTTCAAATCATAACTATGTAGTTAAAATTGGTATGGGTGATCTTGCTAGTCCCGGTAATTATTCATGGGACTTAGCCATGAAAAATACTCGTGATATTTTTCATGATTTATTGGTTTTCCATAGTATTGCATTCATGGATCTTGAACATGCAGCATTAAATGAATGTTTAGGCATCAGCAGAAGATGGTTATTTAAAGTTAAGTTTCAAACAAGAGACAAAAGTAAGTCATTTAATGAAGTTGTTGATGTATATTCTTTGATATTTAATTTTTCCATGAATCTACTAGATGCTATTTCTGAAAGTTATGCTAATTTGCATGGGATCTTGTGTGATATTAAATTCTATAGAGAGTTGAAAGAATTTAACTCGGTTAATACTTTGCTAGAGCTAGATTTATATCCATCATTGTTTTCTAAGTGGTGGGAGTGTGAAATATCACCAATGAATATTGGTGTTAGAACAAATAAGCATAAAGGTGAGGTTGTCGAAAGTTATGACTCTGTTCATTTCGACAGTTATGAGAAGTTGTGTAATACACCCGAAAGCTATAAAGAAAAATTGATTAAGTTTCGAAATTTACCTATTGAACAGTTGCTTGCAGCAGAAAACGAAGATGAATTTTATTCATTCATATATCTCAATCATTGGCACTTTAAAAAGGCGTTTAAAGCTGGACTAATGGATTCACCTTTGTCTCCTTCAGATATTATGCAAATGCAAAGAACAGCAAAGATACTATTAGGTGAAATTCAAAAGGAGAAATTATGCACGATAGCTCAAATGAGTGAGCGGTTTAATAAACATTTAGACGCGCTGATAGAAAAAATTTAACAAATAAGGATTAAGGTGTTGCGCAGCCAACACTGAATCCCGAGCGTTGAACAAGCTCGAAGCCACTTTATTAAGTAAATTGTACGATTGAATTTGAAGGGCACATCGCTTTGAGGTTTTTCTCAAGGCGAGCGAGGCCAAGATAAGGTTACGATAGCAATCGTAACAACCAGTTAGCTATTTTTCGTGTCTTTCTTCGTCATGTCTCCTCTGATTTCGTACATGTGGAGGTTCTTATGAAAATCGTATCTTTTACTGAAGTTAGAAATAGTCTCAAGGCGGTTTGGGATGGTGTCGTTAATGATGCAAGTTCAATAGCCATTACACATCGTGATTCTGAAGATGCTGTGGTTATCTCTTTAGACTGCTACAAACATTCCCTAAGGTTAACGTTCAAAATAGAGGCGCGCTCTTAATCCGGGGGTGTTGTCTCTTAAGATAAGATGAGCATGGTGACGCTTTACTACCGCATCAACCAGAGACAATCCAAGTCCATTGCCAAGCTCAGTTCGGCTTTTGTCAGCACGGAACATAGGGCGACAAACATTCATCTTATCGCTGTCTGAAATTCCAATGCCATTATCTGCCACCGTGACACCAAAGTAATCAACCACCACTTCAATTTCCCCCTTTTCAGGCGTGTACTTCACTGCATTTTCAACCAAGTTGAAAACAGCCCTGAACAGTAGACTTTTATCGCCTAATACTTCGCACTCTTGGTCTAAACGACAAACCAATTTTTGCTGTTTCATCTCAGCGATAGGGCTGATGAATTCGATGGCATCTTGGGCTATTTTCCCAAGGCCCACGCGCTCTGTGGCAATCGGCGTTTGGCCGCTATTTAACTTGGTGATCTCTAACATGCTATTAAACAGAGACAAGATAAGCTCAAGCTCATCGTGACAAGCAGAAAACTGGTCTTGATGTGCTTCGGTCAGCGTTGGGTCTGAAAGCACCTCTTCCAATCGCAATTTCAGTCGAGCCATAGGAGTGCGCATGTCATGTGCCATACCGACCGTTAATGATTTTAAAGACTCTTCATTTTTGGCCATCTGCTCAATCATGAAATTGAGATGGATCGCCAGAATATCGAACTCATCATCTTGCTTAGATACTGGGATTTTTACGCGTTGTTCGCCACACAGCACTCGATTCATCGCTTGGTTGACTCTTTCCAAGCGCTTTAAGATTAGTACTGTGAAAAACAGAGCCGCAATCAACATCACAGCGATCGGTAATACGATTCCAGAGAAGACGATGGGAATCAGGGTATTACGGTATTCTTCTACCGCCCTTTGGTCAATACCGATAACAAGACGATGCGTATTTCCGACTGGAATATCAGCCGTCTCTGATACGACAGAACTCACAGGGTAAATAGGAACAGTGGCAGGGGTATTTGAGCGTTCTACCAAATGATAGTAAAAGTTGGTGTCAGAGGTCTGTTTAGCGGCCAGTAGCTTCTCAACATCGGCTTTGCTCTGTTTGGCGACATAGCTAAATTCAGAAGATTCATCTTGCAGTTGCTTGACCAATTGTTCTCGATGAAAAGCATCGGAGTCTTTGTATACCTGCCTAATCACGATGACATTAATCACCGTCACCAACACAAACAACCCAACTAAGGTTTTAAATACCGAGGAACGAGTGAGGGAGTAATCATCGACGAAGGACATAACCTGCCCCTCTCACCGTATGAAGTAGATCCGGGCATCCAGCTTCCTCAAGCTTCCTTCTCAGGTTCGCAACATGAACATCGATGACATTGGTTTTCGGATCGAAGTGGTAACTCCAAATCGCCTCAAACAAGCGCATTCTTGATACCACTTGCTCGCTGTGCTCCACGAAATACTGAATCAGTTGAAACTCTTTAGGCTGAAGTTGAAGTTCTTGATTCATGCACATCACACGGTGTGCTCGTAAATCTATTTTTAGGCAATCGTACGCGAGGCCGTTATCGCTAGAGCTTTGACGTTTAGTCCGATTAATAATGATATCAACCCTTGCGATAAGCTCGGCGAGCGCAAAAGGCTTTATCAGATAATCATCACTTCCCGCTTGTAGGCCATTCACGCGATCTTCCACACTGTCCATGGCACTTAAAATCAAAACCGGTAAGTTTTCTTCTGTGGCTTTAATGGCAGAAAGCACCTTCATACCATCCAAGTAAGGCAGCATGCGATCAAGAACAACCAGTTGATATTCAGAGCTCAACGCCATCATCAGGCCTTTCTTGCCATCTTCCGCTTGGTCGACCGCATATCCATGTTCTTCAAGGCCTTTGGCAATAAATTCTCTGGTGGTGGTGTCATCTTCGATGATTAGTATTTTCACTGATAGCCCTCTTTATCGAAGATAAATTTTATCGCAAACAAAATATTTATCGTCAGAAAAAAGAAAGGCTCGCGTGACTAATGCGAGCCAGATGCAGTTTAGGGGGTAAACGGCAATTCGGTAATGAAGCTTTATTTCATCAATAAAGCTTCAATGACAATATAAATCCACCTGCATTGAGGTTTGATTTCCAATAGATTAACAATAATTAATCTCTGCCAGGTTTCTCGATCAAGCCACTAAATCTTTCGAACAGAAAGTTCAGTTCAGCAAACAAGCAAACAAGCAAACAAGCAAACAAGCAAACAAGCAAGGTTAGTTTACCTTCAGGGATAGCTATGAGTTTCCGCTTAGCAGCGGGATAGTTCAAATGCTTTAAACTATCCATATTACAAGAAAGGGACGCTTCCGAGCCTAATACCTTTTTGACCAAGTGCCCCAGTAGGCAACACCTATTACATCAATATCATCTTCGGTGATCGCTTGAATTGGATTTTTACTTGTATCGTCGCCGTACCAAACATTGATTGTATCCGCGACTTTCACTAGCGTGAAAAACTCAGGAATGGGATTAGTACCGATTCTTGCCAATACGATATCGTCATTCACCCACTGTCGATCTCGAGCAATCAGAGCAGCACAGTCCCATGACTTTCCAATATGACCTAAAACAGGGTAGATAACAGCAAAGCAGTTAGCATGTTCTTTTTTGACCGGCATAACATCAAAAACAGGAGCGCTTCCTGTCTCAAGAAACTCCGTCACATCACCTCTTCGATAAACATTAACCGTCGTCGCATCTGAATCACTCAAACTATTAATAGTTTCAATATCGGTATGCTTTTCCCCAATACCAAAACACAACCAATGAGCTTCAACTTCTAAATACTTAGCAATATCCTCTAGCTCTTCCAAACTAGGATAAGTTCTATTTTCCGCTCTAGAAAGATAACGTCCAATGGTTGCTTTACCTTTGCCAATACCTTTTGCAAGAGTCGCATTGTTTTCGCCACGTTCTTTCATCAATGACGCGATTCGATCTTGGTAGTTTTCTTGCATTTATGATGTACCTTTCGAGAGTGATATTTAAAAATGAATCAAAAATGAAACCAAGTGAACGATAGTCTCTTTTGTGCCTACGTTCAAGCCATATATACAAGCTAAAGAAGCAATGTTGGCTGCATCAATTTTTTCCTTTAAAGTCCTGCTTTTTACCGCCAAAAATATAGCCCTACAGACCTCGACTAGGTCGAAATACTCAGATTCAAGTTTGATCCACAGGCTCAACAATTGATAATGTGAATAATCAATTTTGATTTCAGGGTAAATGAATGACAAAACACATTGCTCACATTGAAAAACGAGCACTAATCATAGGTGTAATAGCTAACTTAGTTATGGCAATTTCAGGGTGGGCGGCCTTTAACCTTTCCGGTTCCGAGGCATTACTTCTAGACGGGAACATGTCTTTCATTTTGTTCATCACTACCCTCGTTGCTTTAAAAATCACAGAAATAAAATCAAACAAATCCGATATCTTCCCTTTTGGTCTATACGTCGCAGAAGCTCTGTATTCTCTAATGAAAGGGTTATTGCTCCTTGGAGTCGTGATATCAGCAATTAGCAGCAACAGCTCGAAAGTCTTAAGTTATTGGCAAGGCGCAGAAATAGAACCGATCAAAACTGGGGTTATTGTTTACTACGCTATCGCCATGGTCGTGATCTGTTGGGGGTTGTCATTCTTTTATCATCGTCAGAACAAAAGAATAAACCGCAACAGCTCAATGCTTAAAGTCGACCAAAAATCATCCTTCATTGATGGCATTCTATCCGCGTCAACAGGTGTAATCTTGGTAGTTATAGGATTCATAGAACCAACAAGTACATTTTCACCTCTTCTATATATAGGTGACTCTATACTTGTGATTACTTTAGCGCTCATGATGATTACCCAACCAATCAATATTATTAAAGAAGCTTTCGTTGAATTGGCTGGTGGTAAACTTCAGGACACTGAAAGCTACGAAGACATAAAGTCTAAAGTTGAATCCAAATTTGATGCCCAAACACACCACATAACGTCACTACATATCTCAAAAACAGGTTCAAGTTACCTTGTAGTCATAGGTCTAGACTTAACTAAACTCAACCCAAATAACCAAAGCACTCTTATCAATAAAAAGACTCAGCTACATCAAGAACTCGTGAGCTCTTACCCCTTTATTGATATTGAAATGATCCTTACATAACCTTTTGCTTTTCCTCCGTGACTTAAAATGTAACAGGCCAACTTATTGTTGGCCTTTTTTTTGCTCATTAGAAACCAAAAATGAAACCAAAACACATTAAAACAACCACAAATGACACCAAAATAGAAATAAAAATCAAAAATAACTCAAAAACACATTCGCAAAGGTTCACAAATGATTTTTATCGTGTATATTACCAACCATAGAGAGCAAACATGAACATAACAACCATGAGAGGTTTCATTTATGAGAAAAACAATCTTGGCAGTTGCATTATCAGCACTTACTTTTGGAATTAATGCAAAAGAAGTCCACAAACCTGACGTTGAATTCATTCAGAAAGTAGCACAAGTAGGCATCACACAAGCAAACTGGGATAGTGGAAGAGCAGCAAAACTAACAATCAAAAACGCGTACCGCTTTACACACCATGTGGAATTGTCCAAGGGGGAATACACCCACGACATCGGTCAAGCTTCTGGTTTTGATTTAAATAGTATGACGGCGCAAGACTTCGACGGCGAACAACCAATGTCTGTCATTTTACGAGACCGTCTAAATCAAGAATCTTTAGTCATCCTTAAAAACGGCCAATTAGTCGATGAGTATTACTGGTCTGGTATGCACAAAGATCACTCACACTTAATGATGAGTGTCACTAAGTCATTTACCTCTATGACATTAGCAACACTGGCAAACGATGGGCTAGTCGATATGAATGCACTCATCACTGAATACGTTCCTGAGCTTAAAGCTTCACCTGCTTACGCTAAAGCTACAGTACAAGAAGTCGCCGATATGCGCTCTGGTGTTCTTGTTAAAGGCATTAATGGTAAATCATGGGATGAACGCATGACTAATGTTCAAGAATGGAACGGAGCAAATGCTTACCCAGAAATCACCACTGTCGCTGAATTCGGCGCTCTACTTGGCGCACGAGATGACGTTAATTCAGGTGAAGCATACGACTATCAATGCGTTAACACCGAGATGCTTGGAATGGTAATCACATCGGTAACAGATAAAACCACATCAGAAGTTATGGAAGAAAAACTTTGGAAAAAAGTCGGCTTTGAAAGCAATGCTTACATGCAAACAAACTCTGTTGGTGAGGCGGTTGCCTCTGGTGGTTTAAACGCAACAACCCGAGACGTTGCCCGCATGATGGACGTGTTAGTCAATGACGGTAAGAACCGCCGTGGTGAACAAATAGTCCCTAAAACATTCGTCGACAACCTAATCACAGGCAATGCCGATGTGAAGAGTGCTTGGTCAAAAGGCAAAGAGAGCAAGATGGTTGCTGACGCATGGTACAAAGACCAAATCCGCACGTTTAACGTTGATGGACACAAATTTCTAGCATTCGTTGGTATTCACGGCCAAGTGGTTATCGGTGAACCTTCTACAGGTATCGTTCTTGCGATGACTGGGGCTCAAGACGAGCGTGAATCACATCGCACTGTATCAATGACCTTCCTCGATGTCGTACCAACTCTGCTTACAGCACTAAAGTAACGCTTAACCAATCAACTTAGAGGCCGCTTAGGCGGCTTTGTCAATGTGGAAACAGATTTATGAAAACTCAAAGCGCTAAATTTTACGCTGCTATCTCATTCTCGGCTTTCGCTATCGCCTTAGGTCATTCAGCCAATACCGAGGCGGCATATCTAGATGAAGAAAGCGGGGAAGTCGTCATTGTCGCGGAACACACTATAGACGATGAAAGCAGTCGGAATTCGCAAGACGTGCTTGGCGGCTCAATGGACAGCTATGACGGAGCAAACAGCGCCACTCAGCAGGTTAACTATGGCGACCCCACTGCGTCTTATAAAGGTGTAGGTTTTAGCCGCGATAAAGAGTCTTACAAATTATCCGGTGTATACGGTGATGATGACGGCAATATCGGTTCTGCCGAAATAGGTAAAAACACCAAAAAGAATATCGTGGATTATCGCATACGCTACTTCAAAGTGTCTGATGCGGGAGATGGGGTATCACTAGATGTTATCGGCAGCAATGGTAAAAGCACGAAATCATTAGGATTACTGGCTGGTTATCTTCACAAATTCAACGTGACCCCTAACATCATTGTCGCTCCAATGCTTTCGGTTGGTAAAGTGTTTGCAACAAACTCCAGCACTAATGAAAAAGTCAAAATGGACTCAATTGTTGCACAGCCCGGAATCTACGCAATGTACGGTTTTGACGCTGGTCATTGGTTGTATGCGAACCCTAAAAGTACTTATGTACAGCACCTTAAAGAATGGAATAATGAAATTGAAGTCGGTGCAGGCTATATGCTAACCGACAGATCGAGCTTAGGAGTTAAGTATGAATACAGTTCTTTCTTAAATAAAAAAGAAGACAATACATCGTTCAATTTCAGCTATTACTTCTAATCAATGAATCAAATATGAAACCGAAAAGCCCTAACATTCTCTGTTAGGGCTTTTTTTTAACTAAAAAACAAACTTATTTGATTTTATTTAAAAATAACACTTCACAAATGATCACATCGTGAGTATAGTTCGCACCAAGAGATCACAAATGAAACCACAGGTAGGATTGCCGCCATTTGTGATGCAGCCCAAGGATGGTTTTTTCAAATTTGAATCAATTAGGAACATCCAATGAAAAAACTAGCAATAACAACAGCTGTTCTAGCATCACTGGCAGCATCATCAGTATTCGCAGAAGTTACCGTCGATATTTATGGGGACCGTACAACTAACAAAGATTTCGCAAACGCAGACAAAGCAACACAAGGCGTGGTGATTGGTTACTCTCCAATTGAAAATCTAGATTTTGATGCGGAAGTAACTACTGACAAAGACTTAGATTTAGGTGTGGCATACAAGTTTGAATTGGGTTCTAACTTCTATCTAAAACCACAAATGGGGTACGTAATTGAGTCTGAGGATGGCTATAAAGCATCTACAGGTAAATTCGCTAACCTTGACCCAATCAAAAATCGTTATGACCAACTTCACTTAAACATTCCAAACTCAAACGTTATGAAAGCAGGTCTGGAAACTGGCGCTAACTTCGGCGAGTTCTTCACTTCTGTTCGCTACCGCATAGAGATGGATACTTCAAAAAACAAACTCACCGCGACTGGACCTAAGTCTGCTGGAAAAGTGGTTTCAGATGACCTGGTAAGCGAAACAAGCCGCATTGGTCGTACCGATCTTCTTATTGGTTACCACTTTGATGCTGTAACTCTTACTGCTAAAGCCATTCATAAGACTCAACTCAACAAAGATATTCGCAAGATTAACGATGCTCTGAATGACTTCGATAAGTTTGCTGACACGACACCATTAGACGTAGACAAGTTGGGTACATCTAACTCTTCTTGGACCAGTGAAGTGAAAGCAACGCTTACTTCTTACAGCGGTGTTGCTCCTTATGTTCAGTACGCACACAACCACGATAGTAAAGATAACCAAATCAAGCTAGGCGCTAAGTTCAGCTTCTAAAACGATTTAATGGATGCTCATGGGAAACGGATTTCCACCTTTCAAACGAAACCAAACAAATTAAATTAGGTGTAAAACCCATGAAAAAGACAATTCTAACTCTAACTCTTGCTTCTGTATTCGCTGCTCCTGCAATGGCTAATGTTAATCCAATCCAAGGATATGAAGTAAGCGGCACTAAAGTTGCTGAGTATATGGACACAGTAAAAATTACTGAAACAGGCGCAGGTACATATCGTCTAGAAGATGCTGACGGTAACTACATCGGTGACGCTGTTGACGGTGATAATGGTGGCATTACTATCACCAAGCGAGATAAAGAAGGCAAAAACGGCTATCAGATTGACCTAGATAAAAACGGCTCTGGAAAAGTACACTTTGGCGATAACGATACAAATGGTGTTGATATTAAAATCGTTGATGACTATAACCCTGCTCCGCTTCCAGAACGCAAAGAAATTAGCGTCTCAGAAAGTGAAGTATCTCACGCTATTAAAGATGCAGTAGCCAACGACAACCTTGTTGTTAAAGAAAATGGCGGCATTTACAGCGGCAACCAGAAAGTAGGCAAGATTGATCGTGATGGCAAGTCAGGTGTGATTACTGACCCTCGCACTGGTGAGACATACCAAGTTCACACTGACAATGATGGCAATCAACACATTATCTATACAGATACAAACGGAAAAATTGTTGATGCAAAGGTTGTTGATAACGACATGGAGCCTATCACTCCACCAAACGTTGATGAACCACTTAACCCAAGCAATGATCCTTCTGGTGATGTAGAGCACGCAGAAAAAATCATTGATGACGCAGCTAACGCTATTTCTAAAGAAGTAGACAAACGAATCGGAACTGCAGGTGCCGCTGCTTACAACGAAGCTTCTGCTTACGCTACAGCGACTGATGCAAAACTAGCTAACCATGAATCCCGTATCGGTTCTCTTGAGAAAGACATGCAAGCAATGGGTAACAAGATGCTAGTTCTTGAAGACCGCATGGATGGTGTTGTTGCTTCTTCTCACGCAATCACAAACGCACGCCCTGTTCTTAATTCTGCTGGCCAATTTGGTATGGGTGTAGGTATGGGTGCTGCGGGTTCAAAACAAGCTATCGCTATCGGTGGCGCTTACCAAATCTCAGACAACTGGTCAGGCACGATGAGTGTCAACTACGAAACAAAAGGTAAGGTTTCTAACGACCAACTATCTGCTGGCGTTGGCGCACAGTACATCTTCTAACCACTCGATACCTAAAGTGCCATGGATGGTGTTTATTGTCCTAATCAAAGGCCACTCGTGGCCTTCTTATAACAATGAGATCATCCATGATATTTACTAAACAAGTGCATCTATCTGCGCTCGGCTTTTTCTCTCTTATTGCCGTTCTTACCGTCGTTAGTATTAAACACATGCCAAAAGCTTTTGCTGGTACAGAGTTCATTAATGGTAGTCACTACATCACTCTTGATCACCCAAAAAGCAGCGAACCCGAGGTTAAAATCTTCTATACGACTTTTTGCCGCCCTTGCGCCCTTGTTCACTCGCCAATTCAAATGATGACTAAGCGCGCCAACGCCAAATTTATTGACGTTCCCATGAACATAGGGAGCTTTGGTCGAGATATTCAAGAGTGTGTAATCGCCGCTAAAAATCAGGGATTAGAAGAAAAATTCACGATTGCTCTTCTGGCAAAGATACATATGCAACAAGCAAACAACCCACGAACTCGTGAAGATTTAGCCCTACTTCTTGAACAGACGGGCGGCAATGCTAGCGACTACCGTAAGCGCTGCTCTCAATTAACGGAGCAAGCCGAACAACTCGATCAAATAGCCCATGAATACGACGTCAAACATACGCCAACTATTGTCGTAAACGGAAACAAGCAAGTTAACCTTCAAGCCCTTAATAGCTTTCCTGAACTTGAGTCGCTACTTAACTACCTGTTGGAGGTATAAGTCATGTTTATTGAACAAAAGTTGGCTCAATCAGCATTATTTGGGACGACAGGAGTCACTCGTACTTTAGAGTTTGATTTAGCAAAACTTGTGGAGGAAGTTGGCGAGTTGGCTATAGAAATACAGGTCACTAAAGGTCACTTGCCAAAAGCAAAAGGCGGTGTCGACGGGGTGGTTGGAGAAGCGATTGACGTAATCAACGTCTCACTCGATATCATTTTTCTACAGATGGCAGCCAATGGCATAACGAACTCGCACCAGATAGAAGAAATGATCCAAGCTATTTCGAATAAAAAGCTATCTCGATGGGCTAAGAAAAGCAAAGAAATAGAGGCGATGCAAAATGTTTAAAAGAGCCATGCTCACTGCCGCAATTCTAATGCCTAGCTTATCTCATGCTAATTCATTGAACAGCGAAGATTGGGGGGACATAGGACAAATAGCAATTCCGTTAGTGGCTATTGGCGCCACCATTGGCCATGACGACAAAGAAGGGTTTTGGCAGGCAACTAAAGGCATCGCGATTACTGCGGGAGTCACTCATTTGCTAAAGAACACAACCGGAGTTCTGAGACCTAATGGCTCTAATTATCAATCGTTTCCATCAGGCCACACATCCGCAGCTTTTAGTGGAGCAGCCTTCTTGCATCATCGTTATGGCCTTAAATATGGCATACCAGGTTACCTAGCGGCTTCATACGTTGGTTACTCAAGAGTAAAAAACACGAAGCACTGGGAAACTGACGTTATAGCGGGTGCAGCACTGGCCATTACCGTGAGTTATTTAGTTACGTCTGAATATAAAGATCCAAATTTATCCATCGAACCCGCTCGATTTGGTAACACAGATGCTCAAGGTATCAACTTTTCATATTCACTTTAAAGGTGGCCAATGCGACTTAGGAATCAAACGAAATACAGGTACTGATCTGTCTAAGTTTCACCACATTTTATCAAGATTATTAATTAGGAAAGCGCCATGTTTAAACAAGTTGTAACTATCGTAGCACTATCTATTTCACTTCCAACTCTAGCAGATTGGGTAACCATCACTTCAGTTCAACAGGTAGAGCTAGGTTATAATAGCGCAGGGGATGCAGCGGTCATAGGGGGTGTTGGCACGGCTATATCTGGCGGCGATGCTTGGGAAGTTCTTGGCGGAGTTGTCGGAGGTGCAATCATTGGTGATGTTGTATCAGATTATCGCGATGGTGTAGAAATCCGTATTCGTAACGCCAAAGGACGTTCCTCAACAATTGTTCAAGATGGTCAAATTCGCCAGTTCAAGTTAGGTGATGCAGAGCTGCAAGAAGTTCACTACAACGGCGAAAAGAAACTCAGAGTGGTACCAAACGCCTAGGTATATATTAAACCAGTTGTCGAGTTGATCTTTTCAGTGGTAGCTAGAGATGATGATTCAACGTTTTCTTTCCTAAACACCGATGGCATAGCATTCATTCCCTAGTTTGAATGGACTTTTTATACCATCGGTATTTTAGAATATCTCAATAGAAACTACTCTGACTTCTCGATCAAGCCACTAAACCTTTCAAACAGAAAATCCAGAAACAGCCGGATACGTTTTGGCTGATACTTCTTGCTGATGTACACCACATTCAAATCGGCACTGGACACCGACATCGCGGTATTGAAGTTCTTCATGTAGCCGTTAAGTAACGTCACGAGGCGCTGGTTATTGATATCGTCTTGCACATCCAACACTGATTTAAGCGCAATACCCTCGCCTTTTAATGCCCAGTATCGAATCACTTCGCCATCATCCGAGAACCGCTTAGGTACGACCGTGACAGCCTTCTTCATGTCATGATCTTGGAAGTGCCAAGTTTTGAGTTCTTCATTGCTGCGGAGCATGGCTAAACAGTCATGTTCTGCTAAGTCTTGTGGCTTTAAAGGCGTTCCATGCTTGGCAAGATATTCCGGTGAGGCACACAACACTCGTCGGCTTGGCGATAAGCGTCTGGAGATAAGGCTGCTGTCCACTAAGTCTCCATAGCGGATCACAATGTCCAAACCCGATTCGGCAATATTCGATAAGTGATCGTCCAAATATAAGTAAGGGATAACATCGGGGTATTGCTGACAGAATTCAGACAGTATCGGAAGAATGTACTGCTTACCGATATCCTTCGGCGCCGCTATTTTTAAGGGGCCTTTGACCTCTTTGACACCGTTTTGAATCAGGTTTTCAGCCTCACTTACGTTATCTAATATCTCCAGGCACGCCTTGTGGTACAGCTCCCCCGAATCGGTCAAAGAAACGTGCCTTGTACTTCTGTTTAGTAGCTTCACGCCATATCGTTCTTCCAGCGCCTGAAGCCTTGCTGTCATGGTTGCAGGGGAGAGACCCAGTTCGCGCCCTGCAGCGGCTAAACCTTGATGCTTCACGATGCTTACGAACATCGCCATATCTGAAAACTTATCCATACTCTTCGCGCTTCCGCCCCTTCGTCTTACTGCTCGATCTTAATGCCTAGCCACATTATTCATATTAACCGAATAATGAATTCATATTTTAGTCAATTATCAAATTTAGTCGAACAAATATAATAACAACCATCAGCAGAACAACGCAGGAATTCGGAATATGCAAATTGAGCATTCAAAACAAGAGAAACGTACATTCGTCATCATCGGTGGAACATCAGGCATCGGAAAAGCATTGGCAATGCAATTGAGAAACGAAGACAACACGGTACACATTGCCAGCCGACACACAGGCGTAGATATCACCGATGAAAAGTCGATTTGTGAATACTTCGAATCGATTGGCGTGTTTGACCACTTAATCGTAACGGCTGGCTCATCCGCTCCCGCAGGAAAAGTAACAGACGTAGCAACCGCAGACGCTAAGACAGCCTTTGACACCAAGTTTTGGGGAAGCCTAAACGTTGCGAAACATGCTGCGCGTTACATGACATCAAATGGCTCAATCACTTTCACCACGGGCATGCTGTCACGCAAAGTGGTTGCTGGTACTTACGTAAAAACCGCGATTAATGCCGCACTAGAGAGCGTAACTAAAGTGCTTGCCAAAGAACTGTCACCGATTCGAGTCAACGCAGTGAGCCCCGGCTTAACCATGACAGAAGCGTATAAGAACATGGACGATTCCGCTCGTGTAAACATGTACGACAACGCTAAAAATAACCTACCCGCAGGCAAGGTTGGCGAGCCTTCAGAGATAGCCATGGGTTACCTGTTCGCGATAAATAACCCGTACGTCACAGGGTCAATCATCGATATCGACGGCGGCGCTCTACTCGGCTAACACTCCGCAAAGAAGCAAAGAACAATCGTTAGGGCGTGTATCTAAGCGTCCTAACAAACAAGAATTAACACAGGTACTTCACTATGAAATCAGAAGCGATCCATAAAGAAAAGATCCCATTCCAAGTTTGGATACTGACACTCGCAGCGTTTGCAATCGGCACGGCTGAGTTTGTTATCGCAGGCATCCTTCCACAAATCGCCACATCCCTTTCGATCACCGAAGGTCAAGCTGGCTACCTAATCAGTGCCTACGCGTTGGCTATCGTTATCGGCGGCCCGATCTTAACCATCTACCTTGCTCGCTTTAACAAGAAGATCGTACTGATTGGCTTAATGGCACTGTTCATCATCGGTAACGTGTTGTCAGCCTTAGCGCCGAGCTACCCATTGCTGCTGGCAAGTCGCGTTATCGCAGGCTTAGTTCAAGGTCCTTTTTATGGCATAGGTGCAGTTGTTGCAACCAACTTAGTGTCTGAAAAAATGGCAGGTCGTGCCGTTGGCCAAATGTTCGCAGGCTTAACACTCGCTAACGTTCTTGGCGTTCCAGCTGGTACGTGGGTCAGCTTGCAATTCGGCTGGCATACCACTTTCTTTACCGTGGCAGCACTTGGCACTATCGCGATGCTTGCCATTCTGACTTCGATTAAATCGACTGGTCACAGTGAAGCGAAAGACATCAAAACTCAGCTTCTAGCGTTCAAAAATCCAATGTTACTGATCAGCTTAGCGATCACCGCTTTTGCTTGGTCTGGCTTCATGACGCTTTACGGCTACCTTGCGCCAATCGCCATGCACATCACAGGTTACAGTCAAGAATCCGTAACTTGGATCTTAGTGATAGTGGGTGTTGGCTTAATCATCGGTAACACCTTGGGCGGACGCTCTTCAGATAAAAACCTAGGCAAAGCTTCAATGTTTTGGGCTGTCGCAATGATCGTTTCATTAGTTGTGGTTGGCCTGGTGGTAGACAACAAAATCCTCTTCGTTGCAGCTGCATTTATCTTTGGTATTGCATCATTTGCGAACGTTCCTGCCATGCAACTTCGAGTAATGAACCACGGTGGCGAAGGACAAGAGCTAGCAGCAACTGCGAATATCTCAGCGTTTAACTTGGCTAATGCCTTCGGTGGATTCCTTGGCGGCATGGTACTCGACAGCCAGTTAGGTGCAGGAATGATTCCATTCGCAGCCGTTGTTGTCCCTGTTATTGGTTTACTGCTTATCGCGAAAGCCAACCGAGCTGAAAAACCACAAAGCAACTCGATCTTCAGCCCTGCGGAATCGAAATAGTGACCACCGCACGCTAAATCAATCAACACATGACCGACACAAGGTAGACACCATGAACAAATTATTCGAAACATCAGAACTGAAAGGCCTAGCGCTGCAAAACCGCGTGGTTATGGCACCCATGACTCGCGCTCGCACTAGCCAACCTGGCAATGTGCCAAACGACATGATGGCGACTTATTACCAACAACGAGCAAGTGCAGGGCTAATCATCACTGAAGCCACACAGATTTCAGATGACTCTCAAGGTTACTCATTCACACCCGGCGTTTATACCGATGCACAAATCGAAGGTTGGAAGTCAGTAACCACGGCCGCAAAAGAACAAGGTGCCGCGATATTCTGCCAGCTATGGCACGTGGGTCGAGTATCACACCCTACCTTTCAAAAAGGCGAGTTGCCGATTGCACCTTCAGCATTAGCGCCAATAGAAACTCAGGTTTGGATCTCTGATGAAAATGGTAACGGCAACATGGTGGATTGCATCCAACCAAGAGAGATGAACCAAGCAGACATCGATCGTGTGGTTCAAGATTTTGCGAACTCAGCGAAGAAAGCCGTCGAGGCAGGGTTCAACGGAGTGGAAATCCACGGTGGTAATGGTTACCTCATCGATCAATTCCTAAGAACCAATTCAAATAAGCGCACCGACAACTATGGTGGCAATCGTGAGAACCGACTTCGCTTTCTAATTGAAGTCGTGGATGCGGTAATTGAAGCGATTGGTGCTGACAAAGTAGGCGTACGTTTAGCTCCCTTCATCACCTTCAAAGACATGAACTGCCCAGACATCGTGCCAACGATTCTCGAGGCGTCAAAGAAACTGCAAGCTCGTAATATCGCTTATCTGCACCTATCAGAAGCCGATTGGGATGACGCGCCGGTGATACCTGAGAGCTTCCGTGTGGAGTTAAGAGAATTGTTCTCAAACACCATCATCGTTGCTGGCAGTTACACACCAGAGCGCGCCGAAGAAGTGTTAAGCAAAGGCTACGCCGATCTCGTCGCATTTGGTCGCCCATTCGTTGCTAACCCAGACCTAGTTTCACGCCTACAAAACGGCAGCGAACTATCCGATCTTGATGGCGCGACTCTGTTCGGCGGCAACGAAAAAGGCTATATCGATTACCCAGCGTTGTAGTGAATTTGGAGGAGATGATGGTTTCTAACCACTAAAAACATTTCCGACAGGCAAAAGAAAGGCTCGCATGACTAGTGCGAGCCTTATGCAGTTTAGGGGGTAAACCACAATCTAGTTTAATTTTAAGATTAATTATTTAACTTATGAGCCATTATGCACTTGTGCGCATTGATATTCTATTTTTAAATGATTCACTACAATTAATCAATCGATAAAAGTTAGAGTTTGGTCAATTTAAACCATACAGATTGAAATGATTTAGCGATCTACATCTCGAAAATTATCACAAATCCCATAAAAATCAGATCTATAGGCTTCTCATTTGCCAGTAACCTTCGCCATTGGTCGCGAGTTGACTGTGTAAGTAATCCAGAGTGTCAGCCACGGTTCCAGCAATACCTTGTGGTGGATTGAACAACAGTAAACCACTACCGATTAGGCGATCATCACCTTTAGGATCTCGAAGGCGAAGCTCCGACTTAATTGGGCTTGGCAGCAAACCATCTTTCACTGCGGTCACACAGTGGTTCAGAATCAGTGAGCTCTTGTCGTCCGTGTAAAGCGGATACCAAATAAGGGCTGACACCTTCTCAGATTGCTGATACGCCTTAACCAAGGCATCAATCACCGCGAGATATTCAGAATCGGTTTCGTAAGGCGGGTCAATAACAATCAGATGGTGGCTGTCGTGTTTAGCTACATCATCAGGTAACGCTTTAAGCCCATCACCGGCGCTAATCGTAAGCTTGCTCGAAACATTTAGGTTACATTGTAACTTATCGATATTGGTTTGTAGTAAATCAGCTTCGTCTTGCTGAATGTCTGAAAAATAGAAGCTATCTTGGCTGCGACCTTGTTGGTAAGTGATGGCGGCAGAACCCGGATACAAAGAGATAAGTTGATTCGGATTGTAGTATTCAAGAACCGACATAAAAGAAGTGAACGCCGGAGGAAGATAAGCCTTATTGCGCCACAAGTACCCGACCCCTTCGGCAAACTCACCTGCGTGATTGCTTGGTGCGGTGGTGAGGTCATAACACCCTGTACCTGAGTGCGTGTCGATAACATTGAGGCGCGAATGCTTCTGCATTAATGACTGAACCAGTGCACTCAATACTGGATGCTTCAGTGCATCACCATGGTCGCCTACATGACATTGATGTCGATATTCCATTCCCTTGCCTCATTTCTACTAACGTCATCTAAACATACTTCATATCATGAGGGCTTGCCTGCTCAATCCATCGTTTTTTGAAACAGGCTCTCTTTTGGCTAACCATTTGACTCTTATATAAAAATAAAGCCCCTGAACTTACTTAGGGGGTTAAGTGAGTTCAAGGGCTTTTATTATTGATTTCGGTTAATAGCGTAAGTAAATCGGCCTACCGTGCATAAGCTAGCTTAGATTGACTAAGGGTACTCACCCTCAACTTCTACCGGCGCTTTCACTTGGTAGTGACAAGGTTGTAAGCCAAGTAGCTTAGGCAGTGTGATACCTACAGAAACAGAAGACCACGTACCGCTGACAATGCCGACAACCAATGCAATCGCAAAACCTTGCAACGCAGAGCCACCAAGTAACCAAAGCGCCGATACAGTGATTAGAGTCGTTCCTGAGGTCACCATGGTGCGTGAGAAGGTCGCTTTAACCGATTCGTTAAGCAGGTTATCAGTATCACCGTTTGGATTGCCGCGCAGCATTTCGCGTACACGGTCGGCGATGATGATCGAGTCATTCAATGAGTAACCGAGAATCGCTAGCACGGCCGCCAATACCGTCAAGTTGAACTCAAACTGAGTAAAAGCGAACAAGCCCAAGATGAGCGTCACGTCATAGATGATCGCTGCGAGTGCGCCCAGTGCCAAACGCCACTCAAATCGTACACTCAGATACAGCATGATCATCAAGAAACACACCAATACCGCCAAGCCACCTTGGTCAACCATGTCTTGACCTACTTGAGGGCCAACCACACTGCTGTTGAGCACTTTTACTTGGTCGCTGACCGTCGTCAAAGCATCCACTAAATTCGGTTGTGGAGCGTCGGTCAGCTGACTGTAACGAATCGTCCAACGATCCTGCTCTGCCATACCAACCACTTGCACGTCTTGTTGGAAAGCTGTATCGAGTTTTGTTTTTAACGCGTCTTTAGTTACCTGATCGGAGAGCTGAACTTCGGCAACCACACCGCCTGTAAAGTCCAAACCCCAGTTAAAGCCTTTCACTGCCACCAGCATCACAGAGCTCATGAACAACACAATAGAGATCATAGACATCACCTTACGAAGGCAAGTCATATTGCTGTTTGTAATATAGCGGTCTGAAATATTGCTGTTTGAATTAATCATTTTTGAAGTACTCATGCTTAAATCCTTACATCGTGGCGTTGGTCACGCCCCCAAACCAAATTGATGATTGCTCGTGAAGCAAAAATGCCCGTAAACATACTGGTTAGAAGTCCCAAGCCCAGTGTCAGAGCGAAGCCCTGAATCGGTCCATTACCAATGGTATACAGAGCCACAGCAACAATCATGGTGGTGACGTTAGCATCAAAAATAGACGAGAATGCGCTATCGAAACCACGATCGATAGAGCTAGCAAAGCTGCGTCCTTCTTTCATCTTGTCTCTAATGCGCTCGAAGATAAGCACGTTGGTGTCCACCGCCATACCGACCGTCAGAACTAAACCTGCAATACCCGGCAGAGTTAATACCGCACCCGGTAGTAACGCAATCAAACCAAACAATGTGGTCATGTTCACAACCAATGCACAGTTCGCGACCCAACCTAAGCGGCGATACCATAGCGCCATAAACGTCAGAGTAAGACCAAGGCCAAGCGCCAGAGCAGCAAAGCCGTTGGTTACGTTTTCTGCACCCAGAGACGGGCCAATGGTACGTTCTTCAATGATGGTCACTGGCGCAGTCAATGACCCCGCACGCAGCAGTAACGCAAGCTCTTGCGCGTCAGCCAAGCTGCCAGCGCCAGTGATTCTGAAACGGCTACCCAGTTGAGATTGAATGTTTGCCACACTAATCACTTCGCTGTCTTGCTTGCTGTTACCCGCTCTATCACGGCTGTATTCGCTGTACACGGTTGCCATTGGCTTACCGATGTTATGACGTGAGAACTCAGACATCTTCTTACCACCAGAAGAATCTAGGGTAATGTTTACTTCTGCGCTGCCCATCTCACCAATACCGCTGCGAGCATCGATAATGTGTTCACCACTCAACACGGCTTTGCGAGCAACAACGACACGGTTGCCATCTGAATCTTTCAGTGTTTGAGTATTGCGAGTTGCATTGTCGTACACCGAATAGAACGCCAATGAAGCCGTAGCACCAATCACGTCTTTCGCCGCTGCAGGATCTTGTACACCTGGCAATTCAATACGAATACGGCTTTCACCTTGGCGTTGAATCGATGCTTCTGTGATGCCTAATTCTTCAATACGGCTGCGCATGATTTGCAGGTTTTGTTGAACTGTTAGGTTGCGTAGCGTTCTTTGTTCTTCTTCAGACTGAGTTAACGTTAGCGACTTGTCTGAGCGGTTACGTAGCCATTGTGGGAACTCTTGACGAATCAGCTTCTGTGCTTTTTCAAAATCGGCGTCGGTACGGAAATCAAACTGAACTTGGTTGTTGACCACTTTACCGCGGGCATAACGCACTTCGCTGGTGACCTCGTCGACCATCGCTTGAGCTTGCGCGTGATAAACCGGCGCCATATCCACCTCTAACAAGAACTGCACACCACCACGTAAATCAAGGCCTAACTGAATCGGCGCAAAGCCCATGTCAGTCAACCATTTTGGTGCTGCTGGCTCCATCGCTAAGGCAACAGTCGCGTTATCCAATAGATGTTCATTCAGCACCTCTTTGGCTTTCGCTTGTTGTTCAGCGTCTTCTAAGATCACCACTAAGCGTTTGTCTTTTTGAAAGGCTGATTTGGCTTGAATACCCTCGCTAGCAAGGTATTGAGTAATTTGAGTGGCGTCGATTGTCTGTTCAGAACGATTGCTGATTTGAACCGATGCATTCTCACCAAACCAAGAAGGTAGAGCACTCAGAATCATGATGATAATGGTGGCAATAAGCACCACGTATTTCCACTTTGAGTAGTGGTTAATTTGTTTTCTTGGAATGCGTTTTTTCACAGTCAAGATCTCTTCTTTTTACCAATCATCGTAAACACGTGCTCAAAAATAGCGCCGGAAAAAAGCAGTGGCCGAGCATTTTAACCCGCTAGGGTGACCTGTTATTTACTACGATTGGTACAACTAATGTTTTGCGAACACGAGCGATGACTAGCCACAACCAGAACCAATTGATTGAGTAGTAATGCTAAAAATGGTGTGTCGCTATATTTGATTAATTGGTAAGTTCAACGGGCACAAAGTGACCACCGATACGACCAATTTAGGGTCAAACGATTAGCTAAGAAGTTCTCGGAAATGCGAGTATTGGATATTGCCCTCTTTCCACCCCGAAAGCCGGGAGGACGGAGAACTCACAATGCTGGTCCAGTGCTGCTTGGAATCCAACAACGGCGTGTTGAAGAGCAGAGAAGCCAATATTGAAGGAGGAGAGAAATCGATCAATAGATGATAAGCAGGCTCAAGATCGGCCACGCTTTCTTGCTCGTTGCTGAGCATACGTCTAAAAGTTACCGCTTGGAGACTCGATTCAGTGTCGTGATAGTTGGAACTATCACCTAAAGACACAGTGTCAAACTGAACCTGATCGCATTCCATGTAGCTCGACGGATTATCCGCAGTAGCTTGTTTACACTGTTTTTTCGCGGAAGATTGTTCATTCTGCGAAGACTGCTCTTGAGCGGAGTGGATTTGGAATGGCTTAGAAGGGAACGAATAGCCGTTAGAATTCACTAAGCCAAAGCTCAGTAAAAACAACATTAAGACTAATCGGGTACCCAGTTTAAGCAATCTAATATCCAAACAACATTCTCATAGATCGCCAATCTACAATACAAATGAAACGCTGTCTTGATTTAAAACATTTTTTTAGAAAATGATTCGATGCAACCGATTAAGCGCTCTCGCAATTTAGATTTACATAGATCTAAAAGTACTTAACAACAGGTAATGTATAGGTGTTACGAATGGTGGAAACAAGAAAGCCAAGCGGTGCTCGCTTGGCTTTGGGTTAAGTGTTTCTGTTCGCTTTAGGCTTTAGGCTTTAGGGCGCATGATGTTCTTAACCTTGCGGCTATTTTCACCAAAGATGCGTTGGACAAGTTGATTCATGTCTTCACGAGAAATCGAGTTAACCGTCGCTTTCACGTTAAACAAGGCTTCTACACCATAGTCGTGCAAAAGATAACGAGACACGAACCATGCTTGGTCAACAACGATAGTATCTAAAGGCGTAAAGTCCGCTTCTAATTGCTTGCCTGCCACTCTAACTTCGTCTTGTGAGACACCCTTCAAAAGATCTGCAACCACTTTATCAATCGCCACTTCTATCTGATCAGCATTTTTAGGGTCGATCATCGCACCAATAAACCAGTCATGACTTGTTTCACCATCTTGGGATGCATAGTAAGCATAAGGTGAGTAATCTAGGCTTAAATCTTCACGTATGTACGCGTCTAAGCGAGTAGCAAGCACGCGTTGTAGCATGTCTTCCATAAAGACATCTTTCGCCGTTTGTCCTCTTACCATTCCAGTATGGGCTGAAGGCTCAGCAATGACTCTTAGCATGTACTCAGTACTGTTAGTAGTATTGACCGCCAAATCAATGCGCGCTTTAGATGGGTGCTTGTACGCGACGTTAAAGTCAGGCACATCCGCTTTTTCCAACGGAATAGAAGCCAAATATTGACGAACCAGAGGTTTCAGCTCACTTGGATCAATGTCGCCCACAATAACCAACTGATTATCTCGAAATTGACCAAACAACTGTTGATGGACGCTCTTTATCTCTTCAACAGAAACCGTTTCCACACTTTTACTATCGAGCAACACATGATCACTGTCCGCTTGATAGGTATTCTGGTTCATTGCATATGCGAACTGACCAGTCGGGCTTGCTAAGTAAGAATCTCGATTTTGAATGAACTCTTGCTTAACTGCCTCAAGTTGCTCTGGCGATACTTTGACTGATGTCACGATCGCATTGAGTGCGGCAAAAGTTTCCGCTAAGCCACTATTGTTGAGCTTAAACTCGACGCCATGGCGAGTAGAATCGATAAACGGATAAACCTGAATATCTTCACGATCAAGATGCGCATCGAGCTCTGTGCCAGTAAAACTGCCAACACCACTTCTACCTACAGCAGCAAGAGCCAATTCTGTCGCTGGGTATAAGCTAGGATCAAGTGCAGCCTTGCCGCCTAAACTCGTGTAATAAATACCTATGTCACCGCCTGCAAGAGAATCACGCAAATACCACATATCGATACCATTGCTAAGCGTCCATTTTTGAACATATGGGTCTACATACATCTGTTCAACTAACTCAATGTCGCCTTGCGAACTCGGTACAGCAAAAACACTGCTGGTCACCGAAAACAACGGTTTGGCACCCTTTTCGCTATAAGTTGCTTTTAAGCTCTCGATGGCTTGGGTAATCGCAACTTTATCTTCACTTTCATTCATACCAACCACTACGAAATAGTCGCTAGAAAGCAAAGCCTTAATATTGGCATTAATCACATCAAGATCGAGGTTTGCGACAAACTCTTCAAGGCTCGCTTCATAGTCTCGTTGTGATTGCACGACCTGTTCGTTCACTAAAGCCATCGCTTTCTGGTTAGCGTGCTGTACGCTGTCCATGTTGTCCCAGTCAATTTCTACATTATCGAGCAAATCTTGGTAATAGTGCTGCTCGCTGATGATCTCATTTTCAGAGACACCATAATCACGCAGAGATGCCAATGTCGCGATAAGCTCTTGTTGAGTCACCTCACGCGCGCCCACAGGGTAACCAACGCTGATCGATGAATAACGCTGATATTCCATAGAGTAATGTTCAGCCACCACCCATTGAGTCGCTAAGGCCGCATCATTGAACTTGGTATTGAGTCGCTGCCTGATCAGTTGCTGCGCGGTCTCATCTAGCCAAAGCTGATGTTGTTGTTCGCGAGTCTCTATCTCGCTTGAACCTCGGTTTATCATCAAAGAAATACTTGGGGTTTCCCCTTCTGCATACTCGATATAATCACCGTCATTGAAGCTTGTGATTCTTTGTTTTTCTGGCTTTGGAGTTTTACCATGCTGCCAATCTGAAAACTTCTCTTCAATGAGTGGGATAGCGATTTTTGTGTCGATATCACCCGAGACAATCACTTCAACGATCTGAGGTTGATACCACGTCTGATAAAAGCTATTTAGCCCTTGAGAAGTCACGTTGAGCACAGATTCTTTAGTACCAAGGGCATCTTGACCTTCATACTTGCCACCCTCAATGAAGTGGTCAAAGAATTGTTCTGCAAATGGTTTGTCGTCTAAACGTGCATAACGAAACTCACCAAGAATCACGCCTTTTTCTTTTTCAACTTCTGAACTTGATAGGTCCAGACCATCACCTATGTCTCGCATCCACGTCAGGGCAGACTGTAATTGGACATTATCAGGTAAATCTAATTGGTACACAGTTTCTTGGTAAGAGGTATAGGCGTTGATATCAGCACCAAAGCTAGCGCCTGCATCTTCGAATAGACGTATCACATCATTTTGAGAGAAATTCTTACTGCCATTGAATGCCATGTGCTCCAAAAAGTGCGCATAACCTTCTTGTTGGTCAGTTTCTTGGAACGAACCCGCGTGCACGACTAAACGTACAGAGACAGACTCTTCATGATCTGGATAAACATGATAGGTAAGGCCATTTTCTAGCTGACCCGAAGTCCATGCCGGATCCGGTTGGATTAAGGTTTCGGTGATATTTGATGTTGAACTACAGCCAACTAAGATAAGGCATACTGCCGCCGCTAAATAATATGTTTTCATAACAACCTCTTAATGTCATTCATCGACAATATACAGATTGAGCTAACGATTATTATTTAATATTTAACCCGATGAATATCTTTGTGATCTAGATCTTCATTTTATAAATCACCGTGCGTTATGTAAGATGTAAGTTACGAGCATTTAAAAGACTAGCCCCAACCTAACTAAAAAAGCCAAGTGACTTAGCATTTGGCTTAGATTCGACATCTTATATTCAGGGTTGAAAGCGACGTTTCTGAAAAGTCACTTTACTCAATAAGTTTAACTTTGTGGCCTTAACAAATTCTTCAGTTGATAGCTGTTATCACCAAAAATTTCTTTGGCATACTCAGTCATGTCTTTACTAGAAATGGAATCTGCCGTTCCCTGAAAGTCAAACAGGGCCTCAACACCATAGTCATGAATTAAGTAACGTGAAATAAACCAGGCTTGTTGAGTGGGCTTATATTGAAGTGGCGTAAGGTCGGCCACTAACTGCTTAGCTGCCGTTCGAGTCTCATCTTCAGAGATGCCTTTAACGGCTTCAACAATAACCTTATCAATCGCCTGTTCAATATATTCTGAGTTCTCAGGTGCAACTGAAGAGCCAACCAACCAGTCGTAACTAGGCTCACTGTCTTGAGCGACCGAATACACGAAAGGCGCATAGTCTAAGCCTAACTCTTCACGAACGTAAGCCGTTAGGCGGCTGGACAATACACGTTGCAGCATATCGTCCATGAACACATCCTTTGCTGTTTTCTCCCGAGCTTGCTGAGAAATAATACGTAATAAATACTGACTGCTGTCTTCATTATTGATGGATAGTTCGATTCGTTCTTTCGAATCAGAGCTATAGGCAACTTGATAATCAGGAGACGCAACCGCTTCTAATGGCAATGAAGCAACATATTGACGTACAAGAGGCTTAATTTCAGCTGGGTTAATATCAGCAACAATAACCAACGTATTGTCTCTTAGCTTTTGAAAAAGTTGATGCTGCACGTCTAATATATCTTGCGACGTGACAGCCTTAATGTCGTCACTTTCAAGCATCATGTGACGGCTGCTTGTTTGATAGCTATTGCGATTAACCATCTGAATAAACTGACCAACTGGAGTTTCTAAATATGCTGTACGATCTTGAGCAAATTCAGATTTCACAGCCTCAAGCTGTTCACTGTCTATTTTAGGTTCGGTTACAATGGTGTGCAGCGCAGCCAAACTTTCTGCAAGCGTCTTTTTCTTGGCGCTTATTTCTAAGCCGTGATGAGTAAAGTTGATGAAGGGATAGATTTCAATGTCTTCGCGTCTCAAGTGAGCGGTTAACTCCGAACCACTAAATTTGCCAACACCACTACGAATCGAAGCGGGCAGGGCAATCTCTACAGCAGGAAACAGCGCAGGATCCAACGCCGCTTTTCCCCCCTCACTTGCATAGTAAACCCCAACACTATTACCAGCCTCAGAGTTACGGAGATACAAAACTTCAATGCCGTTGCTTAGTGTCCATTGCTGTAAGTTAGGCTCCTCTCTCACCTGAACTTGTTTCACAATTTCGCCTTGAGACGCTGGTACACTAAACGCCGAGCTTGCAGTAACGAGCAATGGTCTGTTACCTGTCTTTTTATAGGCTTTTCTGACACCTTTTAGTTCGTTATTCATTACCTGCAAGTCTTCTTTAGAAGATAAACCTAACCCCAAAATATAAGGGCTAGAAAGCAAGTCATCTAAGTTATCATTCACGGCCTCAAGATCCGTATTCGCAAGAAACGCTTTCAAGCTCGACTTATAATCGAGCTGTGATTGAACGGGTTGGTTAATTACCAATGCCGTCGATTTACCGTCAGCATGAGCTACTGCGTCCATTTTCTCCCAGTTAGCTTGAATGTCATCAAGGTTCGCTTGGTATTGTTGTAACACACTCATCAACTCATATTCGCTTACCCCATAATCACGTAAAGAGGCGAGAGTAGAAACAAACTGCTGCTGACTTTGCTCTCGGCTATCAACAGGAAAACCGACGGTAGTAATGGAATACCTTTGGTACTCTAATAAGTAAGGAGTTGAAGCAACCCATTGCACTGGCAATGCAGCGTCAACAAAATCTGAATTCAACCTTTGTTGGATAAGTTGTTGAGCAATATCATCTAACCAAAGCTGATGTTGTTGCTCATGGCTCTGTGTCACTCTTTCCCCACGATCAATCACTATCCCGATACTCGGTGGCTCGACCCCAGATCCATACGCCACAAAATCTTGAGTATTGTAATCCGCTGACGTGTTCTTTACGGGAACCGGTGTTGTGCCTCTTTGCCAGCCAGAGAAACTTTCTTCAATCAAAGGGATCACTTCTGCCAAAGTAATATCGCCAGAGACAATCACTTCGGTTAACTGAGGTTGATACCAGGTTTGGTAAAAGTTCTTTAATTCTTGAACATTCACATTAGAAACGGATTCTTTATTGCCAATGGGATCATTACTTTGGTAAGTCGTCCCTTCAACCAGATGATCGTAAAACTTAAATGAGAGAGGCTTATCTTCAACTCGTGTGTGTCGAAATTCCCCTAATATCACACCTTTCTCTTTTTCGATCTCAGATTCGGACAGCAATAAACCATCGCCAATATCTCTGAACCAAGCCAACGCTTTGTCTAGATTCTTATTGTCGGGTAGATCTAACTTATAGAGAGTTTCTTGGTAAGAGGTGTAAGCATTTAAGTCAGCACCAAAGCTGGCACCAGATTGCTCAAATAGCTCTACCACATCATTTCCTGAAAAGTTCTTGCTGCCATTAAACGCCATGTGTTCAACAAAATGGGCGTACCCTTTCTGTTGTCCGCTCTCTTGCAAAGAGCCGGCATGCACAAGTAAGCGTACCGATACCGGTTGTTCTTGGTCAGGATACACGTGGTAAGTTAATCCGTTATCTAACTCTCCAGTGACCCAATATGGATCGGATTTCAATAACGTTTGTTGCTGAGGAGTAGAGCTGCAACCTAGCAATACGGAGCTCAATACGACGACTAAATAGTATGCTTTCATAACGATCTCTTTGAAGGGCTTTCCTCCAATATATCCGATCGCCAAAGTGTAATAGTTCGCCATTAAATCAAACGACTAAAATTTTAGAGTCACTCGATATAAGTATGAAAGTGTTAAATTTATAAATTACATGAATTAATTGTAGAACCGATATGTTGCGTCTTATATTTGTTCTCTACATCCCTTTAAACAGGGATTGCGAAGCACGGCTGATCGGCAGCTTCTCACCCAACACATAAGCAGACATCTGGCCTGAGAGCCCTTTCTTCACCTTATCAATAGCGGAGACTTTCACCACTACCGAGCGATGGATCTGCCAAAACTCATCAGGATTGAGCTGGGCGATCAACTCTTTTAACGACACGCGAAGAATAAACTCCTCTAGCGAACCTCCTTGACCCTTCTTAAATATAGACACGTACTTGTCTTCTGCTTTGAAGTAAGCAACATCATCGACGGCGATTAAGTGAATGTCTTCCCCGACACTGGCTTTAAGCCACGTGAGATACTTCTTCTGCTGTTGATAAAGGGGCTGCGATTGATAAGGAGGTTGAGTTTGCTGTGGGTTTGACTGTGATAACTGTTGAAGCTGGTTCATTAGCGCCGCAATATCGGGCTGTTCCGGAGTGCTACCTGATTGCGTTTGGTTGCTCGACAAGCGCGCTTGCACCTTCTGACAGGTGGCAAATAAGCGTTCTTCATTGATCGGTTTAAGCAGGTAATCCATCGCATTGTGTTCAAAGGCTTTGACCGCATATTCGTCATAAGCGGTAATGAACACTATCAATGGCGGCGAGTCGAGCTTGGTCAGTTGTTTAGCGAGTGAGATACCATCCAGCTCTGGCATACGAATATCGAGAAAAGCCACATCGGGCTTAAACTGCTGAATACTCTGCATCGCCTCCAAACCATTTGTTGCCTTACCGACGATCTCGAGCTCAGGCCAAACTTCAGCAAGACTCTTGTCTAGGTGGTGCCTTAACAGTGCTTCATCGTCTGCGATAATCGCCGTTACGATCGGCTGTAATGCTGAGTTGTTCATGGTTAGTCCTTTAAATTCACACTGTAAATCGTCTGTTTATAATCACTGCTATTAGAGTTTCGGCTCATCGCTCTCGGATCTTGTTTCGCTGATAAGCGGTAACAAGATCGTCGAGACTACCCCACCTTCAGCGTGTTCAGTAATCGTTAGGCTCGCCTTATCACCATAAAGGGTTTCGATTCTTTGACGAATGTTGCTCAACCCAACACCGTGACCCGTATTCGCAGAAGGCGTTTTCAACCCAGCGCCATTATCAGCCACTTCAATTTTTAGCTGCTGTGCTTGTTGAGCTATGCGGATATTCACTCGGCCACCCGCTGCTTTGGGTTCGATACCGTGCGTGAGTGCATTCTCGACCAATGGTTGAATCAAGAACGGGGGAATCACCTGCAAATCGCCAATCTCGTGTGTTTCAATCGAGAACGTCAAACGCTCACCTAATCGTATCTTCTGAATATTCAGATAAGCGTCTAGCAAATCGACCTCTTGTGCGATGGTTGATTGCTCAGTGCGGCTGTTTTTCAAAGTCACACGCAATAAGTCAGTGAGTTTTTCGAGCATCAACTTGGCTTTCGCGCTGTCACTCTCAATCAACACATTGATGGTCGCAAGTGTGTTGAACAAGAAGTGCGGTTCAATTTGGCTTTGCAGTTGCTTAAGCTGACTCATTACCACGACTTTATCTTGGTCAGCTTGGCGGCGTTTGGCGATTTCCAACTCATTTTCAGCTCTGAGTTGCTCACCTTTGGTGTAGAAATAATAATAACAAACCGAACAAAAAATCACGCCCAACAGCATCACGGATTTAAGATCTGAAAAGCTATCGCCAAAGGAGTGGTTTAACCAATAATGTGCGTTTAACGTACCCACTGTCATCGCAACCACCATTGAGATGCCCACTTCAAGCACTCTAGATTGAGTTTTAAACAACTTAACCAAAATGAAAGAAGAGCCCACCGCGCTATAACCAAAGCCAAAACTTATCGCGAGGTTAACAATAAAATCGCTCCCTCTTACAATTTGGGTAATAGCTGCAATCAAAAAGCAAAAGATGCTCGTCAGAGTAAGGCTTTTCAGCCACGAGTATTCACTATCGGAAGAAGTGTTCATTAAAATCGTCCCTTAAGATTTATAAGAATCATATGACTATCGGGTAAGTTGGCGTAAGCAGAATCACTTTTACCGCCTAGAAAGCGTGCAGCAAGTTCCAAATCCAACGATGAGTCACCGTTATCTAAAGCTCGATAATTGATCCATTGCGTTGCAATAAGACCACCGTCTTGGGGAGACAACATGACATCGAATGTCGGCGTGATATTTTCAAGCCAACCATTTGTTGAATCCAAAGACCAGTGAAACATGATGTTATGTTGGACCAAATTGGCATGTTGAAAACCTTGAGCGTAAGAACCAGCCAATGACGCAGTCATCGAATTGACCGACAAAGACTCTGCACTTTCTATTGCGCTTTGCCACTCAGAATGACTCCAAGCTCGGCTATCAAACCAGTATTCCAGAACCACATTATGCCCTGTGTCATTGGCCCATGTTAGTCCGGCTAGCGCTTGATAAGCCTCTCCCTGCTCTTCAAGATAAACCGGTTTAAGCATTGAGCTAGGCTGACTGTAGCCTAAGCTTTGTCGCTGATAGACTGCCGAGCCATGAAATTCCCACGCGAGATTCAATACCGAGACTAAACTCGCTCCAAGCAAGCCATGGCGCACATCGTCGTAGTAAGCGACCCATTGATACTCGTGATCGCCCACTAAGTTGTAACGACGCAAGCCAACGCCTTGTTGCTGATTCTGTTTTTCGAAATCATTCACGTCTTGGGAAGTCCACGAAGAATCGCTATAAAGCAGCGTCCATTCGCCCGTCATATCAAATAGGGAAACCGAAGCCACGCCTGCGCCCTCTTCAGCCACAATACCTACTGGGTTTTGGCGGTAAGGCTTAATGATATCTAGCGGTCGATAGCCATAACCCACGCCCCAATCTAGGCGAACCTTTCCGAGCGTAATATCAAGATAGTGGTCACCTAACACAGAGTTCGACAACTCGACGCCACCTTGCCAGAACAACTCACGTACGATGAACTCTGATTCGAAGCTCGCCGCTTGAGCTTCAGAAGTATTATTCAATATGTCGTTGCCTTTGACGGCCAACAAACCAAGCCAATCACCATAGCCGACTTCAAGATCCAACAAGCCATTTAAAGACTGACGATTATCAGATGGTAAGGGGCTGAATGGCGACTCTCTCGATTCAACGGCTTCTGCACTGAGTTGCCAGTCCCAGGCCAAGCTCAACTCATCCGCCTTGCTTGCGTTGTTCATAAAGCACAAAGCAAGCAAGACGGTGACTGAAGAGCTTAGGTGGTGTTTGCAATGAGAGGCTTTCATAACGCTCACCTACAATCCAGACACACTGTTACGCGACAGATAAGCGGGGTTGTAATACTTATCCGCTAAGGTTTGCTCGCTGATTTCACTGTATTCAATCACGGTCTTTTTGCTCGGTTGAATCTTATCGAGCAAGGTCATCGACACAACGCTTGGTAAACCATCACGCACACCTTCGGTAAACCACGCTTGCTTCGCCAGTTTTCCTGAACGCAGATACAAATCGGCTTTGATAGGAAACGCGCGATCTGACGTTAACCACAGATCAATCGATTGATAACTTGCCCCTTTGGTTTTCGCCGTTAGTTTAAGATGATGAGAACTTTGTTGCTCGCCAGATGGCATCTCAATATCTTGCTGAGTCACCCACTCACCTTGGTAATCTTCGCTCCAAGTTAGGGTCGAAATATCGCCAACCGAGGCTTCACCCAATAGTTTTTGCATAGGTGTAATACGAATTGGTCTACGTGATTTCGGCATTAACAACCAATAGTTGTCTTCAATCATCAACATCTTTTGTCCCGCTTCCACGGCCGATTTGAAAACCACTAACGACTCTCGATTCGGCCTTGTGTAAACATTGTATTCGCGGGTTTTATCAAGCTGATCGTTTTGGTACAGCGTCACCAAGGAAACCACCTTAGACGCTTTATCGTTGTCCAAACGATAGCTATCAGCTTTGGCAATCATCTCTGTGACTTGTTGCGAATCGACCGCCCAGCTTTGCGAAGATATTAAGACCAAAGCCAAAACCGGAACTAATGATTTGATTGAACGAGTGAATTTATACATAAACCAGCGCCTCCGTAATGGGTTTATTCACGCCTTTGCGAGCAGAGAAATAGGCAGCAAGCAAACAGATGGTCAGTACGCCTAATGTCGCGTAACCAACGAGCTCGAATGAGAAATAAATGTTGAGTGGGTAGCCTTCGGTTCTGCCGGGAGGTGGTGGCATTTGTATATCAACCACCAGCAGTAGCAACGACACCAAGCCACTTACTAGCGCGCCAATCACGCTACCAATCAGTGCTAGTAACCCCGCCTCTTTTAAGAAGCCTGCGACGATTTCAGAAGGATAACTGCCGAGTGCTGACAAGGTGCCAATCTCACGAGTGCGTTCCGTCACCGACATAGTCATCGTGTTAAACAGCGATACAAACACCACTAACGCCATCACTGCGCCCATGATGCCGAAGATCCGGTCATAAAGATCTTTAACCTTGGTATAGAAAAACGCGCGATCTTGCCATGGGGTGATCTCGATCTCTGTGCCTTGATCGCTGTGGCTAGCGTTATTTCGATCTAAAGCTGTTTGGATACGCTGTTGAACCGTCGAGGTCTTATTTGTTTCAAATAGGAACACCGATAAGGTGCTGACTTTATCTGAAGCCAAAAGCTCTTGAGCTGTTGTGATGTGGACATACAGCTGACGCTTATCTAGCTCAGGAACCCCTGTCGAGTAGATGCCCTGCACCTTAAAATCAAAGGCATTCAAAGCACCATCACTGGTGGTCGCGAGCAATGTTACCCAATCTCCAACGGCCACTTTGAGGTTACGAGCAAGATCGGTTCCCAGCATCACTTGTGGCTCTTGGCTGTCGTATCTTGGAGACTTCACATCCGAGAGCGTTTGCCCGCTGCGCACATCAAGAAACGGGCCTTTCATATCGAACTCACGCTCATTCACGCCCGTTCCCATAAAAATAGTCGACTTGCTGCCATTGGAAACCAAGCCACTAAAATAGACTCTCGGTTGCACACCACGCACGTCACTGTCGCCAATAATGCGCTTTGTTAGTGTTTGCACGTTATCCAGACCATTGCTCAGCGGCATGTCTTCATCTTGTTCAAAATAACCCGGCGAGCTCAATGTAAGGTGTCCAGTATCGCGCGCCGTCGCTTCTCTCAACGACTCATAGGTATACAACCCATATCCACCAGCGCTGGTTAGTGCAAAAACGGCAATCGCGATAATCAATACCGAAAGCATACTGCGTCGGCCATTTCTCAATAGGTTAAGCCATGCCAAACGCACTGAAGTCGGCATCAATAGTGTGCTGAGTTTTTGTGTTAGCTTGCCCATGAGATCGCCTCCGTTGATGTGGCTTGTGGAGCCAGTTGTCCATCAATTAACTCTATGATTCTGTCGCAACGCTTTGCCATTCTTGGGTCGTGAGTCGCGACAATAAAAGTCGTGCCCATTTCGTGGCCGAGCTCTTTCATAATGTCGATCACAAGGTTGGCAGTGTGGCTGTCTAGGCTCGCGGTCGGCTCATCAGCAATCACCAAGCTTGGGTTATGGATCAATGCTCTGGCTATCGCAACACGCTGTTGCTGGCCACCTGAAAGGTTGTCCGGTCGGTGATGAACGTAATCTCCTAGCCCAACACGCTCTAACATGTCCTGCGCTCTGCTCTGTTGTTCTTGCTTAGAGCATTGGTTCAACATCAATGGATACGCGACGTTCTCAAGTGCTGTCATTACAGGAACCAGATTAAAGCGCTGAAACACAAAACCCAGCGACTGACGACGAAAACGCGCAGCGGCGATTTGCTCGGTCGGGTAAGCTTGACTATCAATACTGATTTGGCCTCGATAGTCCATATCCAACAAACCAAGGATATTCAAAAGCGTGCTTTTTCCAGAACCCGATGGGCCACACAAGGCGACCATTTCACCACGTTGGATGTGTCCGTCGACTCCATCTAATGCATCAACACGTTGACCGCCAATCACATACGATTTGCCGATACCGTTAAATTCAATCATTCCATTTCCCTCTGATTACCAATTCATTCTTAAGCGTTCGCAAGCCGTTAATGAGCTTTAGTAAACCGTTATTTAGCATTCACGCCCGTTACTGTGCTTTCGCAGCTTTTATTTAGCTTTCGCGATTAGGGCCTTAGCGGTCATGGTCTCGATGTTGCCAGCATCAATACTCTCCATTTTCTCTAGCCACACTTGTGCTTGCTTGAAGTCTTCAGCACGAATCGATGCGGTAATGGCGTAACGGTAAATCCACGAGGTCGCCGCGAAATGTTGTTGTTGGAAATCATCTTCCGCGAGTAACGAGAGGAACAAGTCATAACCACGATCAAAATGGTTAAACATGTCTGGCAGAGAAGTGTAAGTCACCGCGGCCATAGCGCGAGTTAGGTAAGAATCTGGCAGCCCTTGAACACGAGGTTGCTCATGAATCGGTTGGTCTTCGTCTTTCAGCAGCACCAGTGATTTATCAATGGTCGATAAGCCCTTCTCCACATACTTCATCTTGTTCCAAGGCAAAAACGCATCACGCCCCATCAAGGTTTCTGTGCTACCTAGATAAACCAAGGTTAACGGCGTAGCACCGTCTTGTTGCAGCGTGTCGTTAAGACGTTCATACGCCACTTCAACCAGATCTTCATTGCCTTGCGCGGCTTGGTTGTAGATATCGAGCACATCTGAAGTTGGGTTCGCTAAAGCCAAAGTGGGTACAAATGAAACAAGAGCAATCAGTAATGCTCGCTTAAGCAGAGAAGTGGTAGAACTTAAAGTAAATGAGTGTGAAGTAGTCATGATTTCTAATCCCTTTCAAATGTTGACGTTGAAAGGTTAACTAGAATTTGTCACGCCGTTTTATCAATGCGACGAATGGTAATAACAAGGAGTGAATGGTTGAGTTGGGGCGTGAGTGGAAAACAAAAAGTACGAATAGTGAAAATATAAAAGGCTCGGAATGCCTAAGCCCTCTCATCAACTTCGAAAATATTCAATCGTCACTGAGCGAATCAACAAGAAAATCGATGAATAATCGTAGTTTGAGTGGCATAGGATCTCGCTCAGGAAACAATGCATAGACATTCTTTTCTGGCATCAGATAGTTAGGTAGCAAGGGCAACAATTGTCCCGACTGAATAGGTGCATTGGCGATAAAGTCGGGTAGCCTAGCGATCCCTAATCCTGCAATGGTCGCGCACAGTAATGCTTCGCTGTTGTTGACTCGGTAATTGCCTTTCACGACCACACTTGTCACTTGATCTTGATGGCCAAAAAACCATTCGGCACTCTCGGATGTGTGGCGATAGAGTAAAGCGTTGTACGCACTAAGTTCGTAAACCTCTGTGGGTATGGTTAAAGCATTCTCTTCAAAATAGGTAGGAGAAGCACAAATGACACTACGGACACTGGTTAACCGCTTAGCGACTAAACTTGAGTCACTCAAATCACCAGCTCGAATCGCTACGTCATACCCTCCCTCCACAATATCGACGTAACCATCATCCATCGTCATGTCGATGTGAATATGGGGATAGCGTTTAAGAAATTGGGGGATGAGAGGGGCTAATACAAGGCGACCAAAGGACATCGGTGCACTGACCCGCAATGTACCAATCGCCTGATTTTGTTGGCTGGTTGCCGCATCTTCAGCTTTTTTCAGCCAATAATTGGCTTTGGTGAGATGATCATAAAACTGCTCACCGGATTCAGTAAGCGAGACTTGCCGCGTAGTGCGATGCAGCAAACGTACTCCAAGACTCGACTCCAGTTGAATAACCCGTTTGTTCACTGCCGAACGTGACACGCCCAGTTCACGCGCTGCGCCCGCAAAGCTCGATTGTTTTACCACCGCAAGGAAATAAGGAATAGCGTCTAAGTGCTGCATGATTGTCGCCAATTTGGATACAGTATGGAGAGTGTAGAGCCTATTCTCTAATCAATCTATGTCTTTTATGCTGATTACATCGACTTTCTACCAATAGAGTAAGACATGAAATCACTGATAAAAGCGGCAATGGTAAGAAGGCCCATTCATGGTATCGGTTTGCAATTCCAATCTCCGCTGTATGTGGTCAGCATTGGCAGTCTTGTCGCCGTGAATTTTGCGTTAGCCAAATATGCTGTGACCATTGGTATTCCACCTATTGATGTTGCGATAATACCGATGGCAGGTGCCGCTTTATTGTTGATGGCGCTATTGGTTATGCGAGGTCAGCTCAACCGAGCCGCATTGGTGCATTACCGTTATTATCTTTGGGCTGGCTTACTGGGTGTCGCAATCCCTAATCTTGCATCAACCTACGCCCTACAATCTCTTAATGCCAGTACGTTCAGTGTGCTCGTCACTTTGTCACCCATCTTTACCTTATTATTCACCTTACCTTTTCAAGGCTCCTCGTTAACCAGACGAAAAGTATTCGGGATCATAGTTGGTGTCATCGCCGCACTCTCTGTGACTTTATCACCACAAATGAATATGTCATCCCCTTGGTCAGCACTGGCCATTGCGCTACTCGTACCCATATTTTTGGCCGCAGGCAATGTCTATCGCAGTCGCGCATTCCCCCCTCTTGCCAATCCAATGGTTCTGGCCACTGGCATGTTGACATTACAGAGCATGATATGGCTTCCGTTTACTCATAAGGTCGATGGTGAATTCATTACAAACGGAGCTGGCGTACTTGCGCTCATGGCAAGCCTATCGGCACTCAGTTATTTACTGACGTTTCGTTTTCAACGGATCACGGATGGGCTGGGTTTTAGCCAAGTGGGAAATGTGGTGACCGTCGTCGGCGTATCCATTGGGATCACGTGGTATGGCGAGCCATTAACGCTGCAATTGATCGCTGCCGTAATACTGTTGCTGATAAGCCTGTACTTATTTAATCACGCTAAATCTTAATCTCGTTCAAATCCAAATTAGTTCAAATTCAAAGGAGCAATTGCTATGTCACCATTAATCAAACAGACAAAAAATCTATATCAAATCGTCGACCAAAAGGATGTCCACGCCCTAATGGCACTGCTGCATGATGACGTGTCGTTTCATTTTTCGAACGCCGCACCAGTAGTAGGAAAGCCAGCTGTCGAAGCGGTCAATGCCGCGTTCTTTGGATCAATTGAATCAATGACGCATACGTTTTCTGGGATCTACGTAAACGATGATACGGTTGCGTGTGAGGGGCAAGTTGACTATGTGCGCCTAAATGGCAGCACGTATGCCACTAAGTTCGCGACTTTCTTATCTTTCAAACAGGGGTTGATACATCAATATAAAATCTTCGCGGATGTCTCTGAATTGTAATGCCGACCAACTATCACGCCGTTTTATCAATGCGACGAATGGTAATAACAAGGAACAAATGGTGGAGCTGGAGCATGAGTAAGGAAACAGAAAATAGTAATGCCTTTCGAAGTCCACTAGTTTTGAAACAAAACGGTTATCAAATACCTATTAACAGGTGATTTGAAAATTGAAATAACTCCAACCATGCATGCTGTTATTTCAACCAAGCGATCTAGTCATGAATCTAGCCTGAATCGGCTTAATATTGACAAAACCAACAATAAATGTACTCGTTTACATAGATCAATATCATTAATTTTAAAGATAAAACATATTTTATTTTATAAATTTATCAATACCGTGAAAACGTTTACAAATCAAATATAGTCTAGTTGCACATGATTAATTATCAATCATGTGCATTTATCATAACAACCAAATGGCTAGACAAATGAATAACAAAAATAAAACACTTAATTTTCTCTTAATAGGTTTTGGCCCTCACTCAAAAAGAATCTTTCATCCTATTTTCGAACAAAGTACAACTAACCAATCTATTGCTTTGAAAGCTGGCGTTGATCTGACATCGAAAAAGGAACGAATTGAGAACTATCTTGCACACAAAAGTGTACAACCAGAAATGTTCTATTTATCCAATGATGAGCAGGTCCAAGACTTACTTAGTAAAAAGACAACAACTCTCTTAGACTCTATTGTCAAAAAGCATTCAATCAACGTACTTCTCATAGCAACAGAACCTTTAGTTCATAGAGCTTATGCGACGTGGGGGCTGAGAAAAGGGTTATCGGTTCTAATGGACAAACCAATCTCAGCAAACATGGATGTTTCATCCAATGTCAAAAATGCAGAGAAAATTGCGGAAGATTACTATTTTCTAAATAACGAATATCAGAAAGCACAAAACAGAGATCCTGAACTCATATTCTCGCTACTTGCTCAAAGAAGATACCAGACGACCATAGACATCATTCGAAACGAAATTAGAAACTGTTTTACCAAAACAAACTGCCCGGTAACCAACATCCAAACTTTCCATTCAGATGGACAATGGAGAACACCAACAGAGTGCATCAATGAGGTTTATCACGGATACAACCAAGGTTATGGCAAGTGTTCACATACTGGATATCACTTTTTCGACATTGTCCCATACATACTCTCCGCAGGTTTAAGTGAAACCAAGTCATATGACCATGTAGAAGTATTTTCACATGCAGTTAGGCCTTTGGATGTGTTATCGCAATTCAATCTCAATGACTACAAAAACTTATTCGGGCTAAAAGAATATACGGAGCATAACCCTCACAATGAAGTTGAGCTCAATGGTTTAATGAAAGACTTAGGTGAAGTTGATTGTCAGAGCAGCATTGCGTTCAAAAATGGCAAAAACGTTGTTACAACAGCTCTACTTAATTTAACTCACAACGGATTTTCGCGAAGAAGTTGGCCCTCTATCGACGGCATAGAACTATACAAAGGAAATGGTCGCGTATCTCATGAGTCTCATATAATTCAACAAGGACCCTTCCAAACTATCCACTTACACTCATACAAATCAGACGATCCAGATGAAATAGTAGAGCCCGATCATGAAGTAATTGGTACGAAAAGACATATTGCGATATTCATTTTCAGAAACAATAAACTTATCGGTGGAAAACCAACGGAAGTCATTAGACTTGATGACTTAGAAAAGCTCGAGAGTGAGCTTAAAGGTTTTTTAAATAAACCGAAAAGTAAATGTTTCTTTGAGTTTGTTGACGTGATGCAAGGGAGGTTATTGAAAGAAGAAATGAAATCCGACTTCAGTCAACATGAGCATGGAGCAGTTCTTGTTTCCGCAGTTTACCAATCTATGTGTAATCAACTGACAGATAACTCTCCACTGATTCGTATGCCACTGAAAATGAATGGTGAGTCAAGCCTTTCAAAAAAACACAAAGTAGCATAGGTGTACAATGAACAACAAACTATCATACTGTTTTTGGTTCTTGCCTATCGTCGCGGTGTCATCATTGGGATTAGATATTTTCATACCAGGTTTACCACAAATAAGTGACACCTTTGGCACAAGTCCAGATTCAACCCAACTGCTTATCAGTATCTATGTATTTGCTCTAAGTATTGGCCAATTAATCTTTGGTCTATTAATCGACAAATACGGCTGTCAAAAAGCTTTTATCTTAGGGGTTGTCTTATTTACAGCAGCTAATGTCGCAATCGTTTATTCCGATTCATATACGACATTGTTAGCCTCACGATTTATACAAGGCCTTGGAGGGGGCGCAATTGCGGTATCGATTTTCTCGAGTGTCCCAAAAAACTTTAGTAAAGATCTTATCGGCAAAGTATTCAGCATTTTTAGCAGCGTTCTAAGTATTGTTCCTGTTCTGGCTCCAATCTTAGGAGGTTTCTTAACTGCAACTTATAGTTGGACGGCTTGTTTTACATTTCTAACGGCATACATGATTTTCTGTATGATTCTCAATTGCTTTAAACCCCTTCCTTCAAGAGATTCAGTGTCAAGTGAAACCACTAATATAGGTTTCCAATTTTACTTAACACTTCTAAGAACGAAAAGCTTTGTAGTAGGATGCACGGCCTGTTCCTTGGGTTTCTCTACCCAATTAGTTTTTTTCTCAAGCTCACCGATTGTAATTATTAAGCAATTTCAGATAGATACAGAATACTTCGGGTTTCTGTTCGCTGTGAATGCTTTCTCTATTACTCTGGGCAGCCTCTTAGTAGTTAAGTTAATTGGTAAGTACAGTGAAGAGATAATTATTAAAGCAGGGGCAATATTGCTGATTGTCGCGGGCGTTAGTTTCTATCTGAATTATTTTACAGCAGACACTAATGTTTGGTACTTCATTATACCTTCTTGCTTTGGAAGCTTTGGGTTTGCACTCTTAATGTCAGCTGGAACCACTCTTGCCCTTAGCGAGTTTGCTCACCAGTCTGGCAGAGCATCTTCAATAAATGGGGCTTTGCCATTAATTATGGCCTCAATATTCTCATGGCTTGTAATGAGCTTATGGGACGAGCGATGGATGACAATCGCTACCTTTTACTGCCTATGTGGGTTTGCGATTTATCTTACTGCCACATTTTTAAAGCCGACCGACCGTATAGTTACCGCAAACACCGTTCAATCTAGTGCAAGTTAATTTCTAATAAAACGAAACCCAGATTAATTGGTTATTACATAAATCCGATTTAATGAATATTAATCAATACATTAAACACTAAACTAGCAAAGCACCAAGCTCGTTTTTGCTCATTTTTCAATCAACGAGAGCAAGGTTAGATCATCTTGTACAAATGCAAAATCTAAAACTACTGGCATCCCTGACCACTCCACGCACGTTTCACAAATTAGCACTTTAAATTGTACTTACCTCAAACAAAAATAGCCGCTGATTCAGCGGCTATTTTTAATTATCCAAGCGAAGCTTTTATTGTTTCTTCGATGCAACTACTTCTTAGTATCTTCAACCACGGCTTTCATCACCATATGGCCTTGGACTTGGACTTGGACTTGGATTTAGATACCTTGGCGTTCAGCTTCATCTAGATAGAATCCTAAGCCTTTGAAAATCCAATCTCTCGCGAAGTCGAAATCGAAACCGCAATCGAATTTGTCTTGCGTCATTATAGTAACGCGTTTTTCCATCGGCCTTGAACCTGCTGCAATGTTTTCAAGGCAATCAACCAGAGTTGGGATATCCAAGCCTGATTTTTCAGCAAGTACTAAACCGTCATGTAGGCAGTTCAATTCACCCGCGATACAACTCTGGTTAACCATTTTCGCACGTTGACCTTGGACTGCTTTACCCACCAGAACCGACGACTTAACTTAACCTACTTTCTTAATCATTGTCGCTGGATTGTAACCTTTCTCACCTTTACTCACTGGCTCACTAGGGTTGTAATGGCGCATGAGAACATTAAATTTACCCGTCGTATTACCTTCCATCGTTGGGATATTGTTTGGCTGGCCTTCACACCCAAAACGGAGGGTGTAGGTTCCATCGCTATTCATAACGGGTGCCATTTCACTCGAAATATTGGCTTTATCGTTAAACATGCGACCATCAGCGTTATATACCGTTGCGGACCAGAATGAGCCAGCCTTCGGATCTTTGAAAGTCGTCTCGTAACATGCATTCGCATCGAAGTACTGGCTGGTTTGATAGATATTGTCTTCGACCATCGCACCACCCCAACCGCCAGCTGCGCCAACATAATTCATATAATCAGTTTGGCCGCTTTCTTTGTTACCGAACGCCTTTGATTGATCATACCCGTCACTGAAATCGATATTGCCAGCTTTATCCGTGGCCTTGAAAGACGCCATGTCCCACTCTTTTAATTCAAACGGTTTCTCACTGCTGGTTTCAATCTTCAGGTTACGGCGTGCATCATCTTCAAGAGCACGGACAATGACAAATGCATGGTCAGTCTTAGCACTGATTTTATGACGACCCGAACCGTAGATCATTGGTTGTGTCTCGTGGTTTTCATCAACAACTTGTAGTGATACATATTGGTCAGTTTCTGGAACCGTCACGTAAACATCATCGTTCGACATATCGATGACAGAAACGGAATAAAAGGTGTCTCGATTCATTCGCACAACGAACTGCTCTTCTGGAACGCTGCTTGGTACTGGCATTTCAAAGAATGTATTGATACCACCGGCTTTCTCTATCACGGCATCGAGACGCATATTTGTGTATGCCTGAGCAAAATTATCTTCCGTGACAATGGTTGGCGTTGCAAAAACGCAGGTTGAGAATAAAGCGACAGCAGTAAGGGGGAATAGCTTTTTCATAATAGCGACCTTTATATTTCAAAGTGAATGTCATTTGGAAGAGTATTATTTGCTCTACCGATAGTGATTACTTTAAACTTCCAAGATGGAAAGCATGGAAAATAGGACTTGCCCAAATGGAAAGTATAGACCTAAATTTGCTGCGTACTTTTGTATTGCTGTGTCAGTCGAATAGCCTTAAAAGGGCGGGGATGAAGCTGGGAATATCAGAGAGTGCAGTCAGCAAGCAAATGACCAAGCTAAGAGAACAGTTGGGGCATGCGCTTTTTGAGCGCACCACGGAAGGGCTGAGGCCAACTCATTATAGCAAGTCTATTCTACCCGACATCGAACAAGCCTTGTCCTTGGTGCACTCTGCGACTTCACCTGTGACATTCGATCCTGCCACCTATGAAGGGCCAATCACTCTTGCTTTTTTCGCCTACACACTGGAGTTTTCAGGTGTTGATCTATTTAGGGAACTCTCGAATACATTTCCCAAAGCACAAATAGAGCTGAAAACTTGGACATCAGATACAGAGCAAAAACTAGAAGAGGGTGATATCACCTTAGGTGTGCACTTTCTAAATGAAGACCGTAGTACGAATATCTTCCAGAAACGCATCATGGCTGACCAACTGGTGATCGCCGTATCAAAGTCATTGGGGCGACTAACATGGGAAGAGGCGCTGCAGTTGCCTTTTATCAAGATCCGCAGTCAAGGTTGGAATGAAGATCGTTACCGATATTTAGAGATGTTGAAAAGCAGTGGGATTGAGCCGCACATCAGTATCACGGTGGACAATTTTTCAGTTGCGAGGCAAATTCTAGAGCAGGGTGAGCACGCCTGCGTATTGAGCGATAGTTGGAAGGACGCTTCGCTTAACACCATAGAGCCACCCAAGGAGCTTAGGATTGATCTAAATCTTGTATCCTGCATGCGTCTTGTCGATCGCCAAAGCCCTCTCAACCTTGCAGTTCATGATGTGGTAAAAAGGGTTATGCTTCAATCTAGATAGACTTTAATCTAGATAGACTTTAATCTAGATAGTTAGTGCCTCGAAACGAGTTAAAAAGGCTCGTTATCGTTTCATACAAACAAAAATAGCCGCTAATCAGCGGCTATTCTTAATTATCTAAACGAAGCTTCAATTACTTCGATCTTTCTACTTCTTCGTCTCTTCTACTTTTTAGTCTCTTCAACGACAGCTTTCATCAATACCGAGGTATCCATGCGGCCTTGTCCTTCAGCAGACAATGCCTTGTAGGCGTTGTTGGTCTTTTCCGTCAATGGAAGTTGGATGCCTTGGCGTTCTGCTTCATCTAGACAGAAGCCTAAGTCTTTGATCATCCAATCAATGGCGAAACCGAAATCAAATTTATCTTGCGCCATTGTGGTTGCGCGGTTTTCCATCTGCCATGAACCCGCAGCGCCGTTTTTAAGACAATCAACCAGAGTTGGGATATCCAAACCTGATTTCTCTGCAAGAACCAAGCCTTCAGAAAGGCCATTCAATACACCCGCGATGCAGATCTGATTGACCATTTTTGCACGTTGGCCTTGGCCGACTTTACCCATCAGAACCGACGATTTTCCGTAAGCTTCGAATACAGGTTGAAGGTCGTTGAATAGCGCTTGTTCGCCGCCACACATGATGGTTAGCACGCCGTTTTCTGCGCCGGCTTGGCCACCAGATACAGGTGCATCCATAAAGCGAACATTCGCTTGTTTCGCAGCCACTTCAAGCTCTTCAGATAGAACCGCAGACGTTGTGGTGTGATCGACAAGAATTGCATTTGGCTTCATTGCTGCCAATGCGCCTGTTTCGCTGGTTGTCATGCTGCGAACGTCGTCATCATTACCAACACAAACTAGAACAACATCAGCATCCACGACGCACTCAGCCACGCTTTCTGCGGCTTTACCTTGGTGTTTCTCAGCCCAGTTTAGCGCTTTGCTATGAGTGCGGTTAAATACCGTTACTTCAAAACCGGCTTTGACTAGGTGACCTGCCATTGGGAAACCCATTACGCCTAGCCCGATAAAACTTACTTTCATTCCTTTCTCCTTTTATTTGACCAAGTCATCGCGATGGAAAGATCGAACACTCTCAATCAATGCATCGATAAGCAGGGTCAAAGCCTTTGGCTGATATTTTCTTTCTTTGTACACTAAATACGCTTGGCGATCACCCCGATGATACTCAGGAAGCACTTGAATTAGATTCATCTCTGGGGATACATGACGAAAAGGCAGTGAAGCGATGCCTAATCCCTTCTGCGCCGCGGCAGCGACAGCGAGAATATCATTAACAATAAACTTCGGTTTAATCGTGATCATCTGCGCTAGGCGGTCAGATTTGTAGAGCGGCATATCAAACACATCATCGACATTAATCCAGTCTTGATGCTCTAAATCATCCGGCTTTGTAATCGCACCGTGGGAATCCAAATATTCTTGGCTCGCAAAAAAGCCATGTTTTGCTTTAAAGAGTGGTCGAGCAATCATGCCGTCCATCTCGGAAATCTGAAAGGTAATCAACAAATCACGATCGGTTTCGGGAACCACTTGTTGCTGACTCAAGATGAGATTGAGCTGCACATTTGGATACTCAGTGAGAAACTGCTCTACCGTCGACCGTAAGAAGCCACCATAGAAGTTATGAGGTACTGCGAGCTTAATCTTGCCTTGGATAGCATCACGCTCTTCCAACAAGCTATTAAAGCCTTGATGGATAGACTCCATGCCACTGCTCAGTGCAGCAAAGGCCGCCTCACCGTCTTTAGTGGCCACCAACTCTCGACCTTTCTTTTCCAAAAGACGAATATTCAGGCGCTCTTCCAATGCGGTTAACCGACGCGACATGGTCGACACAGGCAATTGCAGACGTTTCGATGCCGAAAGCAAAGAACCCTCTTCAACCACTGCACAGAATAAGAACAGATCATCAATGTTTCCAAATATGGAATTCATACTTCTATATGTGCCTATTTTTCTCATTAATGGATAGATGTAACCTTATCTCATCAACAACAGAAAATCACGGGAGAACATAGTATGAACAACAAACAATTTTGGGTCACCGCGATTTTATCTTCCTTGACCATGGCAACGATTATGTCTGGCGTTATCTCAGGTTACAAAATGGGCTTCAGCCACGAGTGGCCACCAATCTGGCTGCAGAGCTTTTTCATTGCTTGGCCCTGCGCACTTACACTCAACTTAACCGTTCTGCCATTGATTCGAAAACTAGCAGCTTGGATATGTAAGCCAAGAACTAAAGCGATACCTAACCCATTGGTTTCACCTAAAACGACTAGCTAAGTAGATCACACGAATAAGTAGATCACGCGACTAGGTAGATCACGCAACGAGGTGGATCATGTCGCTATCATGGAACGATGATCAAGGGGAATTCGGTCAGCTGTTCCGAACAAATACCGCGAACAGATACGGTGAGCAAAAACAGTTAGCAACTACAGAAGAAGACCAAAGAAAACAGCCAATACTCAGAGGCACACTTTTAAGTTCTTCTATCTCTGAATAAACGGCATAAAAAAACCGAGCACTAGGCTCGGTTTTTTGCATTCTAAATTCTACTCACAAGAGCAAAGCTATCAATTATAGATTGATATTACAGCTCAGCGTTGTGGTAAACCTGCTGAACGTCATCACAGTCGTCAAGCATGTCTAAGAACTTCTGGAACTTCTCAGAATCTTCTTCAGCTACTGGCGTCGTTGTTTGAGGAACGAAAGTGATTTCCTCAACATCTAGAGTTAGCTCTGGGAACGCAGTGTGTAGTGCCGTCTTCGTTTTGAAGAACTCAGTCGTTGGAGCGAATACAGTGATAACACCGTCTTCTAGCTCAACGTCAGTCACGTCTACGTCTTCCATCATTAGCATTTCTAGGATGATCTCGTCATCTTCGCCAGCAAACTGGAATACAGCTTGGTGAGCGAACATGTGAGAAACAGTACCTTCAACACCGATTTTCGCGCCAGTCTTAACGAAACATTGGCGAACGTCTTGGAAAGTACGGTTGCCGTTGTCTGTTAAACAGTCAACGATTACGCTTGTGCCACCGGGGCCAAAACCTTCGTAACGAGCTGGTTGGAAGTCTTCACCGCCGCCGCCGTTCGCTTTATCGATCGCTTTGTCGATAACGTGAGCGGGTACTTGGTCTTTCTTCGCTTTAGCAATCAGGTGCTTAAGAGGTAAGTTCATGTCTGGGTCAGAGCTACCGTTCTTAGCCAGTACGTAAATCTCTTTACCGTATTTAGAATAAACTTTAATTTTTGCGCCTGCAGTTTTCGCCATTGAGGCCTTGCGCACTTCAAAACTTCTTCCCATCGGGATCTTCTCTCTGATTCAATTAACGGTGCAAATTCTAGCAAATTACTGCGTCATTTCAATTCAACAGCTTTGCTGGGTAAGGTTTGTCTGCGTTTATGCGACACCCATTACTCGTTTGTATTTTTCTACAGACTGATCAAACCAAGCCTTTTCTTCTGGATCACCTAGCTTCATTGCTTCTTCAACAATGGCTTCAGGGCCACATTTCGCTTGCTTCAGTTTCCATACAAGAAACGATGCTTGCTTATCCAGTTCGATTTTATTTTTCTCACTGGGTGGAAGGAGTGAAAGGTTGATAGACATTATTAGCCTTCGTCTGTAATACGCTTGGCCGAGAAATATATCATAGAGCAGCCTCATAAAACCAATACTATGAGCAATAGTGGGGGTTGTAGGACGAGAAAGCAGCAAGTCGCTGATGCAGGTCAAGCTAGTTTGGGAGAAGTTACGCCCAATGATACGAAAGTATCGATTATCCAACTCACAACATGAGCCGTTTAAGCAGTTATTCGACTCACCTTGTGAGCCGAATAATAAGATAATCACATCACAGAGGTTGGAAAAATGCCTCATCTAGACCCAAAAGGCTATTCAATCACCGCAAACACATCGCAGCGTGAGGCGCAGATGAAGTCATTCTTGTGCAGGCCTTTGATTGAGTGGCTCCACCAAGTGACGGTGACTTTGCCCCACTCCAATAAAATCGAAGGGTGATGGAATTCTTCTTCTGCCAACTCTGACACTTTATTGCTGAATGCCCATGCTTGTTTGTAGTTCTTAAACTTGAACACCTTCTCAAGCTGCGGGATGCCGCCTCTTTCTATGATCTGCCAATCAGACAACTCCAACAGTAAAGACTGTTGCTCGTCTTTACTCAGAGCAATCGCGTCGATGCTGCAGGCTTCGCATTTTTGTTCATTCAACATGTGTTGGTTCCTTGGGTTCAAAAAGTGGTGGTAGTAATCCCTCGTCCATCGCGAGATCTGCTTGCTGCAATAGGTTTTCCTGACTGATTTTGAAGAGCTCAGACAGCTCATAAATCACGTAATATTTCGGTTGTATAATATCGATACGATAAGGCGTTCTTAGCACGGTTTGCAGATCGAACCGCTCACGAACGGCCAAATCCCCTCCCAACGCATACATGGTTTCAGCGGGAGACGAAAGAATGCCGCCGCCATAGATTTTCAGCCTATGACCTTCTTTTACTAAACCGAACTCGACTGTAAACCAATACAAACGGGCAAGATACGCGCGTTGCTTGGCTGTCGCTGCTTGGCCTAATTTCCCGTAATGCTCAGTGAATGTCGCAAAATCGGCATTGGTGAGCATGGCACAATGGCCGAAAATTTCATGAAAGAAATCAGGCTCTTGCAAATAATCGAACTCATCTCGTGTTCTCAGAAATGTCGCGACTGGGAATTTTTTGTTGGCGAGCAAATCAAAGAAACGGTCGAAATCGATCAATGCAGGCACAGGCTGAACCTGCCAACCTGTTGTTTCCATTAGCACTTTATTTATCTCTGGAAGCTGGGGAACCCGGTCTAATGGCAGATCCAGCAGGGTCAAACCGTGCAAATAGGCATCGCATGCGCGGTCATTAATGACGTCCAGTTGCCTTTTCACTAAGTCGTGCCAAATGGCGTCTTCTTCGAGGCTCCACTCAACCCATCCCTCTTGGCTCACGGGCTTAGAATGATATTGAGTCATTACACACTCCTTTTGAATGTCTCACTTTAAGCCTATCTCCACTCCTTATATCCGCCAATTTGTGCGATTTTTCGAAACAGGCGATCGTGTAACATTTTATTTACACAATTCCGCTACCCCCTTATTTTGCTGATCTTTTGACTTTGTAAAACCTAAATACCAGACTGAAATCGTTAACTTTTTGTTAAAGGTAAAGGAATGCACGAGAGCAATAAGCCAATTTGGCAACCCAGCGAGCAGCGTATCGCAAACGCCAACGTAACCCGATTTATGGATAGCCTTGATCAGCAGGGCGTACTCGGGCGGGAATTACAAAACTACACGGAACTTCATCAATGGTCTGTGGAATATCCAGAGTCGTTTTGGCAGAACGTATGGCAATATTGTGGAATAGTGGGATCGCAGGACAGTATTGATAACGCACAAAGAGAGCTCATCAAAACTCAAGGCGAAAGCCGCTGGCAGCAGCCGAAATCAAATCGCGATGCGGTGTGGTTTCCGAATGCTCAAGTTAACTACGCCGAAAACTTGCTGCATTCAGCAAAAACGTTACCAAACGAGCTTGCGATTTGGTTTGAAAATGAACGTGGCGAGCAGCAAAGCTACACATGGCAAACCTTGTGTGAGGAAATCTCTAGCGTTCAACAATGGCTCGAGGATTGCGGAGTACAACAAGGTGATGTGGTTGCTGCATATACGCCCTACCTGCCACAAACCGTTATAACGATGCTAGCGACCACCAGCTTAGGGGCGATTTGGACATCGACCTCGCCTGATTTTGGCGTCGAGAGTGTGATTGAGCGATTTGGCCAAGTGAAACCCAAAGTGTTGTTCACCTGTGATGGATACACCTTCAATGGCAAGACGTTCGATATGACGGACAAGAACCGTGAAATCATCGAACACTTAACCGCGTTAAAACAGGTGTGTAAGATCGGTTATTTGAAACCGACTCGTGATTTAGCGAAGAGCGATTTAGAGAAAAACGATTTAGATAAGAGCGACGTTGAACATGATGTGTCGCCCCAAAGCTGGCAAAACATCATTAATCACTATCAGCCAAAGCCTCTTCGATTTACTCGTGTAGGCTTCAATGAACCACTGTTTGTGCTCTACTCTTCCGGCACAACAGGCAAGCCTAAATGCATTGTGCATTCTGTTGGCGGCACCATCATCAATCACCTAAAAGAGCATCAGCTTCATTGCGATATTAAACCAAGAGATCGCGTGTTCTACTACACCACTTGTGGTTGGATGATGTGGAACTGGCACGTATCAGCGCTCGCGAGCGGTGCTTGTTTGGTGATCTTTGATGGCAGCCCGGTTTATCCGCAACCTGACGTTCTATGGGATTTAACGCAGCGTGCTGATGTGTCGCTGTTTGGCACCTCAGCCAAGTATTTAGAAGCGATAGAGAAAGCGGAACTCTCACCGATCGACAGCCACTCTCTGCCTCAATTAAGAACACTGTGCTCGACGGGTTCAGTGCTCTACCCTGAGCAATTTGATTACGTTTACAAGCACATCAAACAAGATCTGCATTTAGCGTCCATTTCTGGTGGTACGGATATTTGTGGCTGCTTTGTTTTAGGCAACCCTATCTCCCCTGTATATCGCGGCGAATGCCAACAGGCAGGGCTCGGCGTCGACATCAAGGTGTTCAACTCTTCTGGTCACAAGGTCGATCACGAACGTGGCGAATTAGTGTGTACAAACTCCCTACCCAACTTCCCCGCAGGCTTTTGGAATGACACCGGAGAGCGATACCACAGCACCTATTGGGATAGGTTCGATAATGTGTGGCATCACGGAGATGAAGTCGCACAGAGCGAACATAGCGGCTACCTGTTCTACGGGCGAGGCGACACCACCCTCAACCCCGGAGGGGTAAGAATTGGGACTGCCGAGATCTATCAGCAAGTGAACACCATTGAGGGCATTATCGATTCTATCGCGGTAGGAAAAGACATCGATCGCAATGAGCAGATATGGCTGTTCGTTCAACTCCAGCACGGTCTGAGTCTAGATGAGACGTTACTGACAGCCATCAAAAGTAAGCTCAAGTCATCTTGCTCACCAAGACACGTGCCAAGCCAGATATTTGCTATCAGCGATGTGCCAAAAACACGGTCGGGCAAGCTTGTGGAGCTAGCAGTGAAACAGGTGATCAATGGCAAGAATGTAGAAAATCTCGGTGCCATTGCTAACGCCGAGGTTTTGGAAGAGATAAAACGCGTGATTTCGCTTTAGCGTTGAGCCCTAGAAAGTGGCGAGCTATCTCCAACTTTCACTTGGCTGTCAGATAACATCTGGAGTAAAGGCAGCCGATTGAAAACCAATGACTTAATAAAGCAAGCAACGGGGGAAACATTACATGCCAAACACTTTAAGCAGCCCTTGATTGGCCGATAAAAACCGAATCGAAACCACTATTTAAGCTCGTGTCCCTCGCTTCAATTTAGCCCCGTACCTTTTCTAAAGCTCTTAATGCGATCTAAACGTCATATTTAAAACAAAAATAGAAAATTATTCATTTTATGGCCTGAGATAATATTCACTAAAGCCGAATCATTTATACAAAAAAAGAGTCCACCGCTAGATTACATCCAAGCTTATGGATATTTAATCGAATTCCAATAATTTTCATTTCCACAGCCCCATTTCTAGTGAAATGATAATTTGATAGCTATCACATTTAGAACGATTATTTTCTCATACTATCTCGGCATGTTAATTACTTAAGAGTAATTAAAAAACTAGTCATTGTTATTAATAAGCTTGAATTCAATTAGAGATAACAAGCGGTTAATCCCTACTTAAAATAAAATCATTATTAAATGATTGGAGACATTATCATGCGCATAGTATTAGCTTTAGGCGGTAACGCTCTTTTAGCAAGAGGCCAAGCATTAACGGCTGAGAACCAACGTGAAAATATAATCAAATCAGCGGCGAGTATTGCTGCGATAGCACGCGAGCATGAGATTGTTATCGTTCATGGTAATGGTCCACAAGTGGGTTTGTTGATGGAGCAAAACGCAGCTTATAGCGAATATTCACCAGAGACTACCCCATACCCAATGGATGTACTCGGCTCTCAGACCTGTGGCATGGTGGGCTACATGTTACAACAAGAGCTAAGAAACATTGACCCTGAATTAGACGTAGCTACGCTAGTCACGCAAACTGAAGTATGCAAAAAAGACCCTGCGTTTGCTAACCCGACAAAATTTGTTGGACCTGTATATACAGAGCAACGAGCTAAAGAGTTAATGGCTCAAAGCACAATGCAGTTTAAAGCTGATGGCGAGTACTACCGTCGCGTTGTGCCTTCTCCTATGCCAAAAAGCATTGTTGAAATTCAGCAAATTGAAACTCTGCTAGATACTGAAAACCTTGTTATCGCATGTGGCGGCGGCGGTGTTCCTGTGAGCATTGAGCAAGATAAGAGTACTGGCGTAGAGTGCGTAATCGACAAAGATTTTACGGCTGAATTACTGGCTGAAAAAATCCATGCTGACCTATTTATTATCTTAACCGATGGTTCGATTTACCGTAACTATGGTAAAGAAGACCAAGCAGAAATGAAGCAAGCAACGCCTGCTGGTTTAGCAGAATTCTCGTTCCCGGCTGGTTCTATGGGGCCAAAAATTGATGCCGTTTGTAAATTCGTTGAAGCTGGATTGGGTAATGCGGCAATTGGTTCATTATTTGATCTAGATAAAATCATTACTAATGAAGCTGGTACTCTGATTACGAAAGGCGAAGGTATTATTTATTACTAACATTATCGATTGATAACTACTGTTAATATAAAACCATCACACAAGCCTATTATTTGATTATAATTAGGCTTGTTTTATTAAAGTCATTTCAATACTAGCTTAGATAAATACACTTCGTTAATGCTTCCTGAAAATAATGAATACATAATATCGAAATAAAAAGCCCTTCAAGGATTTAACGCCATGGAGGGCTTTTTCGTCATAGAATTGATTCAGATTGGCTTAATTCAGTTAAATGTTATCAGATAGAAACTGAATAATTTTGTCGCTAGCCGCTTTGCTGTCTGGACAGTGGCCAAATTCATCAGAAATGTAGACTTCTCCCTTACTCGATAATGAAGCGGTTTTCTTCACATCATCAGGCATCGCAATAGGGTCTTTTTTAGTGTTTATCGCGAGAAGAGGCACATCAATTCTCGCCTTACCATCAAACAGCCCTTTATTGTTTAAAGAAAACTGAGGAGCCATCTGTTCGAAATAAGACATATCTGAAATATCGCCACCGATTCTTGCAATGAAAGAGTCCGATGACATTCGAGGGATAAACTTCAGTGTTTCAGTTTTACCAATCGGTCCATCAACTAACGCACACCGAGCAACCACAGCCTTTAAGCCTTTTTGGTTCAGAGCAAAGTCCAAGAGAGATGGACCTGCGCCAGAAGAGCCTAACACTCCAATGCGTGTGCTATCGACTTCCAGAATGGAGCTTAAGAAGTTAAACGCCGCCACATGAGAAGCTCGCTCATCGCCAACTTCGATATGGTTTTTATAGTCTAAGCCTGCTCCCGGAATATCAAAGGTTAATACGGCAAAGCCTTTGTCGATCATCGGCTTAATACTATTTTTGTGTTCGATTAATGTTTTATCAACACCACCCGACCACATCACTGCTGGCAAGTTGTTAGTGCTTGTCTCAGGAAGGTGTAAAAGGCCAACGATGCTTCGCCCGTCCTCTCGCTTCATCATCACCTTTTGTACGTTTTCACCGCGTATTTCAGCGGCTTTTAAGTACATCTCGACCGCTTTTTCCATCGCGATGATTTCATTAGGTCGATGAAGGTTCGGGTACGCAGCGACAAGATAAGCCGCTGATGCTCGATCGTAGCTTTCAGCCAGATTGTCTTGAACTGCTTGAGCCTCAATAGTTTCTGCCGACAGAGTAAACTCGTAAGTCCAGAAACCTTTTCTATTCTCATTGTTACTATCGAGCAAACCATCTTTTGTGCTGGATTCAAGGCGCTTCACGGTATTGGTAAAATCAGATTTTTTTAACCCCATCTCTTCCCATTCGCTAACACGAAGAGAACGGTAAAAGTGGTCTTGATTTTCTGCTAAGTCAGACTTAAATGCGGTATGTGCCGTCATATTGTCATCTTGGGCAAGCACAGGAGCCGCTACTGCGCAGGAGATAAGGCTAGCGAGAAGTATTTTGTTCATATCGACCTCTTAGAATTTATAGGTTGCGCCAACACCAATAATGAGTTCAGATTTCTCGTAGAACTCGATGTTTGACGTTGTTACGTCGTAGCCAGCAAGCGCGTTGAATGAGACATTCTCCCAGCCCATTAACTTGTCAAACTCGTACGCGCCAAAAGCCCCAAACTTGCTGTCTTTTTGCTTTTTGTTGAAAAAAACATGCGTATCATCGAAGCTCACTGAGCTGTATTTGCCCGATAAAGCAAAAGCATGGCGACCATAAAATGCTTTGTAAGTTAGCTCTGTGCCAATCTCAGTATTAGACATCGCGTCACCATCGGCAGAGAACGTCTTGTACAACAAAGAAGGTTCAAGGATCGAATTAGAACTTAACTGATGAGAGTATGAGATCTTTGAGTAAAGACCATTGCCATCTCTATCCAGAGATTTAATGGCCGAGCCAGTTTGGAACATACCTGAATTTTCTTTATCAAGTTCAATGGTGTAGTAAGCAAAGTCCGCAGAAAAATTTGAATCCAAAATGTTGTCGTACTTTGCACGATAAGCATTGCTTGAGAAGTCAGTAGCTTCACGGTCGTCACCGGTAATAAACGGGTCAGCCCACGTTTCACCGCCCATGGATGGTAAATAAGAAAACGCGATCGACGAGTTTTCACCAAAGCCGTGCTTGTAACCGAGTTCTAAAACGAAATCACCGACCGCCAAATCGTCTCTAGATGTACCAGCAAACACTTGATGATTGTTGCCCGAACCGAATGTGTAACGAATTTGTCCCAGAGGAGCGACCGCTAATCCCGAGTCTGATTCTCCTTTGGTATTTAGATCGCCCGTTTTTTTCTTGGTATCAGTATTGAAGTTTGATGTTTCAGAGCTCATTCCGATAAGGCCAGAAACCTCGCCACTAAACCCAGATTCGCCAAGTTCGTTCGCGTTGACCGCAAAAGATACCGACAGTGCAATAGTCGTCAACGTTAGTTTTTTCATGCATTCCTCTTTCATTTCGCCAAAACTTAAAGGGCAACACCCTCTATTTAATTAATGATAGGCAACGCATTGTGAAAAATAAGTGAAAAAATAAGTAAAATTGACAGTGGAATTCAAGGCAACCGATGAGTTCTTGCAAATGACGAGCAAACAAACAGGCCTCCACCGCTTTAATACTATGAAGGCCTTTCTGCTCTTATCGCTCGCTAAATCTGAGTCAGCGTTTAACTGTGGCTATTCGTTCGCATCAATTTGGTTCTCAGGCATCGCATCAATGAAGGCCGGCAGCTGATTACACGCTTCAACAATAGAGTTAATCAGCGGATACGGCGACATATCAACACCAAAGCGCAGAGCATTGTAGACTTGCGGCACTAAGCAAATATCTACGATACAAGGTGAGTCCGTGAGGCTATAAACCGAATCACCGTGTGTTTTTCGGTGTTTGGCTAGCTTCTCTTCTAACGCTGAAAACCCTTGGCTCATCCAATAGTGGATCCAATCCATTTTTGCCTCTTGCTCGCACGACAATTCCCGCTCCAAATACTGCAACACGCGCAGGTTATTCAATGGATGAATTTCCATCGCAATATCCTGAGCCATAGCCAATGCTTGATAGCGCAATGGTGTTTGCTTAGGAATCAACAAGGTGTCTGGGCCGCTCTCACACAAATAACTTTCGTCCAAGTATTGCAAGATCGTCAGAGACTGATTGAGTTGAACATCACCATCCACCAGCACGGGCACTAATTCACTGGCGTTGAGCTCGCGATATTGTGGATCATGCTGCTCACCGCCATTACGCACCAAATGCACCGATTTAGACTCATAACTAAGCTGTTTGAGGTTCAACCCAATACGCACCCGATAGGCTGCAGACGAGCGCCAGTAACCGTAAAGTATAATGATCTTGTTCACGATGCTCTCGCTCATACAGAAATCCTATTATGTGGACTATAGCGCCCGATACTGGCTCACTTTCTGGTCAATCGCGCCAAAGATCGAGTCACCAGCGGCATCAAACATCTCAAGCTTGATCGAGTCACCAAACGACATAAATTGAGTCGACGGTTTGCCATCGCGAATCGTCTCTATCATGCGAACTTCAGCTATGCATGAATAACCCACTCCGCCCTCGGCAATTGAGGTACCATGATCGGTGCCTTGCTTATTGGAAACCGTGCCCGAACCAATGATTGCACCGGCCGATAGTGAGCGAGTTTTCGCAGCATGCACGACCAACTCTGCAAAATTGAAAGTCATATCGACGCCCGCATTCGGACAACCAAAAGGCTGGTCGTTGTAGGTCGATATCAACGGTAGATGTACCTTGCTGCCTTTCCACTGTTCGCCAAGCTCATCAGGTGTTACCGCAACCGGAGAGAACGCCGAAGATGGTTTAGACTGGAAGAACCCAAAGCCTTTCGCGAGCTCTGCCGGAATCAAACCACGCAGCGACACATCATTCACCAACATCAGCAAGCGAATCGACTCGTGCACCTGTTTAGCGCTAGCGCCCATCGGTACATCACCGGTCACAATCGCGACCTCACCTTCGAAATCGATACCCCATTCGTCGCTGGCAAATTCAATGTTGTCACGAGGGCCAATAAACGCGTCTGAACCGCCTTGATACATGAGTGGATCAACCCAGAAACTTTCTGGCATTTCAGCACCACGTGCTTTACGCACCAATTCAACGTGGTTTACATACGCGCTGCCATCAGCCCATTGATATGCGCGCGGCAGAGGTGATTCACAATACTGAGGTGCAAACACTTCACTGCCAGTCACATGCCCGTTGTTTAACGAGGTGTATAACTCTTGTAACTGGGAAGCCACGCTGTCCCAGTTATCCAATGCTACCTGCATGGTGGGTGCAAGGTGCATCGCATGGAAGATTTCGGTGGCAGCCACACACTGCTTTAAATCTTTACTCACGACCATCAATAGACCGTCGCGAGTGCCATTTTTCTTGGTTGCTAATTTCATCCTTGTCCCTTATTTCTTATCATCAGCCATTTCTTTCAAACCAGAGTCTTGCCAACTGTAGACATATTCTTTGTTCTCAACACTATCGAGTTCGTCAGAAAACTGCAGTGCATGGCGAGTATCGATCATCACCGCCACTTCATCGGTAAACTTCTTCTTATGAGCTTGCCCAGCCTTGAAGGCTTTTGGATGAGGCCCATGCGTAAATCCAGCAGGGTGGAAGGTCACCATGCCCGCTTCAATGTTGTCGCGGCTAAAAAAGTCACCAGCGTGATAGAACAGCACTTCATCGTAATCATCATTGTTGTGGTAGAACGGCACTTTCAATGCACCAGGATCGCTCTCAATCGGGCGTGGCACAAAGGTACACACCACAAATCCAGCGCCAACAAACGTCGTATGCGCAGAAGGTGGCAAGTGATAGCGATGCGACATCAGCGGTCTGATATCGCGCCAATTCACTTTAACCACCGCTAAGTCGCCATGCCAGCCAATCGCATCCAATGGGTTGAACGGATAGGTGATCACGCTGACTTTGTCGTGGCGCTTCACCTGAACCTGAGTCTGGCTTTCTGAATATTGAGCGCGGAATTGATCATTGATAGAGGGGATATCAAGCACCGCAGGATCAAACACCGCGTGATTACCAACCATGCCTTTCTCTGGCAGGGAGTAAGCCGCGTCTGTGTTCTCAATCATCAAGATGAACATCGGCTCACTTGGCTCTAAGCGCCAGTTGGTCGAGCGCGGGATCATCACATAATCCCCTTCACTCACGGCTAGATGACCATAGTCACAATAGAGATCGGCGCTACCTTGGTGAATGAACAGCAGCTCATCACCGTCAGAATTCCGCACCAAGAAATCCATCTTCTCATCCATGCGCCATACGCGGATTTTGCAGTCCGCATTGTGCAAAAGATGAGGCACCGCCCAAGGGGTTATCTGGCTGGCTTTTTCTACCAGCGTAAAATCAAAAGCACGAGGACGTAAATCGCCCTCCCACTCCGACCAACTTGTAGGGGCATGTTGGTGATGAAAGTGAGCCGCTGGGCCGAAGAAACCACTCCGGCCTGCCTCTCGCTCATAGATTGCCTCTTCGGGAAAATCGGCGTGCGCTTGTTTAGAGCACACACCCTCCCGATGAGGAAACGAGATCCATTTATGCATCGTCTAATACTCCTCGACGAATCTGGTCCTCTTCAATCGATTCAAACAGCGCCTTGAAGTTACCTTCTCCAAAGCCTTCGTTGCCTTTACGCTGAATGATTTCAAAGAACACAGGCCCGATTACCGTCTGCGTAAAAATTTGCAGCAAAATGCCGTCTTTGGTCGGTGCGCCATCAATCAGAACGCGCAGGTCGCGCAGCAGATCGGTGTCTTCACCGTGGCCTTTCACACGATCGTCAACTTTCTCATAGTAGGTATCTGGGGTTGGCATAAAGTCCATGCCACGCTCACGTAAGGTTTTGACCGTTTTGTATATGTCATCCGTTGCGAGTGCGATGTGTTGGATACCTTCGCCGTTGTATTCGCGAATGAACTCTTCGATTTGTGATTTGTCGTCGGAAGACTCATTGATAGGGATACGGATTTTGCCACACGGTGAGGTCATGGCGCGGCTCACAAGGCCTGTCAGCTTGCCTTCGATATCGAAGTAGCGAATCTCACGGAAGTTACCAAGACGCTCATAGAACCCAGACCACACATCCATATTGCCTTGCTTAACGTTGTGCGTGAGGTGGTCGATTTCATACAAGCCAACATTGGCTTCGGCCATACGCTCTTCCGCATCGTCATAGAATCGGAAATCGACGTCATAGATGCTCTGCTTGCCATAACGATCCACAAAATAGAGCAGGCTCTCACCGATGCCGTAAATAGCCGGAATGCTCAGTTCCATCGGCCCTATTTCTGTTTTGTACTCTTCACCACCGCCCTTGAATGCTTGCTCCATGGCAGCCGTTGCTTCGTTGACACGAAAAGCCATGCCGCACACCGATGGCCCATGCACTTTAGCGAACGCTTCCGCTTGGCTGTGTGGCTGTTCATTAACGATGAAGTTGATGTCACCTTGTCGATACAGCCAAGCCTCTTTTGAGCGGTGCTTGGCGACCTCAGCAAAACCAAGTGACACAAACAGCGCTTTAAGTTGCTCAATTCCCTTGTGGTCAACGGCCGTGTATTCAACAAACTCGAATCCATCCGTGCCAAGCGGGTTGTATGACTCCACCATGAACTTTCTCCTTGTACCTATTGGTTTTGTATTTATTACGTGGTTGTGTGTTTTTTATCCTTAATTAAATTTGGCCCACAAGCCGACAGATTGGAATGGATGGAAGGAAATGGGCAATAACGCTAGAAACCCGTCAAATTGTAAAATATTTGTTACACACAAACCATCAAGACAAGAAAGTGAGTGCCATCAAGGGATTGAAAGATGGTGGTTTGATTTACAGCAGAGCAAGAAATGTTATTGAATTGTTACATACATCCTTTTGTCAGCTAAGGTAATAAATCGAACATTAGACTGATGATGCAAAAAAGCCGCCGTAGTCAGCGGCTTGATGAGTTCTAGAGCGAACCTAATTCGAAGGTAAGATTCTGTTTAATCCCAGTCGAGGATCGACCAATTCGGTTGATCAGCCAGTGCTTTCAAACGCGGGCATGGGTTTACTAGGTAAGCAAAGTCAGCGTGTTCACACAAAGGTAAGTCGTTGATTGAATCCGTATAAAAGTGAATGTCTGAGTAGTTGGTTTCTTGATTGTCTAACCACTCTTTTAAACGGGTGACTTTACCTTCACGGTAGCTTGGCACACCTGATATTTGAGAAGTAAAACGGCCTTGGTTTTCAACTAAATCGATACCGAGTGCGTTCTCGATACCAATCTTGCGACCGACCGCTTCCACCAAGAAAGTCACGCTGGCAGAGATGATCAACATGTCGATATCATCATTCTCAAGCTGCTCAATCAAAGGTTTCGACTGCTTGAACTGTTTAGGCAAAATATGCTGTTCAACACACTCTTCGACCAATGCGGTGACTTGCTCTATTGGCATACCGGCCAAAGGCTGCATGGAAAACGTGAGGTAATCTTCCATGTTCAGTTTGCCTTCCGAATACAGGCCCATTAAGCGCTTATCTTCTTCAATAAAGTTGGGCGCAGTGGCAATGCCCTTTTCAACCAAGAACGCATTCCAGAGCATCGCTGCATCGGCATTGATCAGCGTTTCATCCATATCAAATACATACAAAGGTTTGAACATCTTAGGCTCTCACGGGTTGAATTTCGTTCAGGTTAAATAGCAGTTCAAGTTGGCTGCATGCTATAACGGAATTGTGACAGTTAAAGCGTATTTTCGTGGCAGTTGTGTTTCACACTAATGACAATCGCCCCATGCTTATTTTTTAAGTACAACAGCTTATGGATTCGATCGATATTGATAAGCGATGCATTAACTAACCAAACCTTAAGTAGCTAGAAAAAGAACTCCGACTGATTCAGTCGGAGTTCTTATTGGTTGGGTATGCTTTAGCGAGACATCAGTTAAATGAACCTAAACTATTTTCTGCTCATGCTCCTTACTTAACTCTGTCTCTTTCGACAAGAAACTGGCAACAATCTCTCTCAGTTTCCCTTGATTAACTGGCTTTGGTAAAAACTCATCCATACCGACATCGAAACACAAGTGTTTGTCTCGCTGTACGACGTTGGCCGTCAGCGCAACGATTGGAATTTGCTTTGAAGAGCCCGCTTCAATCGCTCTGATCTGTTTAGTCGCTTCGAAGCCATCGAGAACCGGCATCTGGCAATCCATGAAAATCATCACGTATTCGTTAGACTTGAATTTCTCGACACCAATCTCACCGTTGTCGGCAATATCAACCTCAAACCCCAACTTCTTGAGCATCATCTTGGCGACTTGTTGATTCACTCTAGAATCTTCAACAACCAAGACCTTGCCACTAAACGCAGCAGCCACTGATTTTAGCTCTCCTTTAGCTTGATCTTGTTCATCTGTTGGTGTGGTTTTAACAGAGGCCGTTGATGTAGCTTCAGCAGAACCCGCTAGTTTGGTTAATGGTACTGGTTCATTGTCTTTGAACGCGACCTCACCTCTGTTTGGATAGGTAAAGTTTGAGGTATCCGCTGCTCTCGCGAGGACTTCACTCAACGTCCATTTAAGCTGGTTATCTTGATAAGGACGAGCTATATAAGCAACAAAACCCACTTGTTTAGCACGCACTTCATCTTGTTTTCGTGGGTCGGCGGAGATCATCACTAGCTTGGGACAAGCTTTGTCAAAACGCTCAATCAAGCTTCTTGCTAACTGGAATCCGTCAATAGACGGCATGACTTTATCAATCAGCACCAGATCATAAGGCGATGACTTCGCGACAGACTCCGAAACAAGCTCTAACGCCTGGATGGCGGTTTCACAACACTCTGACTTAACGCCGAATGATTGAAGTTGTGTTGAGGTAATACGCATGTTCAGTTGACTATCATCAACCAGAAGCACCGAGACTTTATTAAAATCGATATTGCTCTCGTCAACGTCCAAGCTCGGGTCAAAGTCAGCGGTAAAGTAGAATGAACTCCCCTTGCCTACGACACTGGTTAGCTCAAGCTTACTGCCCATTAAAGTCACGATCTTATCGCATATTGTTAGACCAAGCCCTGTGCCTCCGTAAATACGGGTGGTGCTGCCGTCGGCTTGTTGAAATTTATCGAACACCGATTGTTGCTTGTCTTCCGCAATACCGATACCACTGTCGGTAACCTCAAATTTCACTCTTAGTTTTTGTTCCGGCTCTATGATGTCTTCCAAGCGAAGTGAGAGCGTAACATGGCCATGCTCGGTAAATTTGATGGCGTTGCCGACTAGGTTATTCAGCACTTGTCTTAGCTGGGTCCCATCGCCAATAACCATGGTTGGGATCTTAGGATCAATCGCCAGTTGGAATCTGAGCCCTTTCTGTTCGGCTTTAACTCTGAAAGTCGACTCTACATCTGCAGCAATGCCCATCATTTTCATGGGTTCTTGCTGAAGTTCTAAACGCCCCGCCTCAATCTTCGAGTAGTCGAGAATGTCATTGATTAAGTCGAGTAGAGTAAGCGAAGAGGTATTGAGCATATCGACATACTCTTTTTGCTCTTTCGGCATATCCATTTCAGAGAGCAAAGACGACAGCCCGATAATCCCGTTCATTGGGGTGCGGATTTCGTGGCTCATGTTGGCAAGAAATTCACTTTTGTTGTGGTTGGCAACCTCAGCGACATCTTTGGCTTTTTCTAGTTCTTGGTATTGTTGGCGAATACGTTCGACAGACTGGTTGTAGCTACTCTCTAGCGTTGAGATTTCGTCTCTGTATGTAGAGTCGGTTGGCGTTATGAAGCGCGGTTTGTTGTCTTCGGCTTGTTGTTGGTTGATCTGGGAAGACATAGTCATTAAACGTTTGACCACAAGGCGATAGACGATCGTTAAACACACCAGAGACAGTAAGAATATTTTAACGGCTTCGAAGCCGAGCAATAGTAGAACTCGCTCTTCAAAGTCATTGAGGATCATACTCAAATCAGATTGCACCGTGAGCGTCGCCAATGGGAAATCTGTGCCCCCCATCTGGTGCACCATTTCCCAAGACTGGGAATAAGACTGACCTGAAGTCTTTTGACCTAATTCTAGAATTATTTCATCGGGACTTTCGATAAGAAGGTAACTAACAGAGGGTAAACGAGAGATGCCTTCGGCTTGCACAAACAGTTGCTCTCGATCTTCAACCCACAAGCTGGACGTTAACCCCGAAAGATAGCCAGCCTTAACCTGTTCGATCTGAGAACTGATAAAAGAAACTCGACTTTGGTACTCCACATACAACCCTAGACCTGTCACTATAACTGTGAATAAGGTGCTGATTGCTATTATAATCCCGATCAACTGTCGGGAGAGTCCAATATAGCGTTTTCCTTTTGTCACCATACACAAATTACCATTATTGTTATCCTAGCAAACTACAATTACTCAACTAGTATAATAGTAGTCATTCATCAAATAACTAGGGAAGGTTATGAAAAAACATCTTATATTTGCATCCATAGTCAGTTTGTTTTCAAGCAGTTATGCTTTTGCAAGCGAACCTGTTCACTACTACATTATTGCGAGCCAAGCGCAACCTTTTCAGATCGAAACTGATGGGTCATCTCACAGAGGAATGGTTTCGGATATTGTTGAGGCCGTATTTGATGACAGCCAATACGAGATCGACTACCACACCTACCCTTTCAACCGCATGATTGACAAGCTCGACGCGAGAGAGAATCCAAACTGGGTAACTTACGGAAGCCCTAGTTGGGGAAATATCCAATCTGTAAACCTGTCTAAAGATCCGATTTACAATGTAAAACACGTGTTACTCAGCAGCGGTAAGGCACCATTTGAGTTCAATACTATCGACGATTTAAAAGGAAAAGCGGTGGTCTTGCTGGTGGGGTTCGAATATCCAAACCTAGATCCTTACATCAAACAAGGCAAGCTCAATGAGATTCGAGTTAAAGATTACAGCGCGGCTTTTCGTGTGTTAAACCGAACGCCAGGTGATACCGTTTTTGTTGAGATGGAATCGAGAATCAAATACAACCTAAACGAGCAGAAGTTAAGTATTGATGATTACCAGATGCAAGAGTTTGGTTCAGTGATCAATAACTACCCTATCCATTTAGCATTTGACCCTGAGATGGACCCTAAGCTCCAAAGCTTCATCGACCAGCGTCTCGACCAAATGAAAGATGATGGGCAACTTGATGACATCGTAAAAGGATACTTATAGCCCTTTGGTTTATCTGTAAAGCGAGTTTATCTGTAAAAGCGCCTAGCTGACGCTGTAAAGCACTTTACTACTCTTAGTCACCCCTTGCTCAACTTGCAACGAAAAGGCCGTTCTGCTCTGCTTAGACTAGACTAACTTAATACTAAATTGCAGAGCGGCCTTTCAAATTAAGCATTTAAAGAAACTGTCTTTTAACTCGCTCTCGAGAAGTTAATGTGAAAGGTTAATGCGAAGTAATCAAATGCAACTGTTGATTACGAAGTTGTTGTCGCACAGTCATCAAAATCTCTCCTAAGCGATTCTCACCAGTACCATCCCCCCCATCGCCCCAAAAATTATCTTTGTGAGAATGCTCTTTGATCACCGAATCACCAGTATTGGTTAGAAACAAAGCAAACTTCGGGTTCTGGCGGAACTTCTCAGTCACAATAAATTGCATCACTTCAACACGAATGTCATACCAATCAGCACGCACTTGGTCTTCGTAATCACGACTTAAAGAGAACGCTTCAGCAGGAGTACTGGCTTCGAGAATAGTGTTGCGCAGCGCTTGAGAGGCAAACTTCATCGCTTGATAATAATGCTCGCTGGTTGCCCAAATTTTATCGTCAACCTTGATGGGGCAAGCTGCAAAATTTGATAGGTATCCGTTTGGATCTTCAGGTTCATAAAACAGCACTTCTTTGGCTTTAGCCACAGAATTAGACATAGCCTTCTCCTTACCCACGACATCGCATATTTTTGCTTTAACTTTAAAATTAGTGGCGTTGCATATTGCTGTCAAACAACTTAGTTCAAGAGTATGCCATGAGCATGCTTTTAGACGAGAGCAGGTAATGTAGAAGAGAAGCAATAGGTTTAAATGGTGGGAGACAAGGATCATTATTTACTTATAAAAAGCACACTGTCCTTTTAAAAAAGACATATAAATCAAAGGGTGGCGATGTGCCACCCTCTTAAATGCAATAGAGGTTCTTAGTGAATAAGACCTAGTTCCCTCGCTTCTTCCAGACTAAAACCGCTTTCTCTAATTTCTCTTAGAGCTTCAATACGACGACGAGCTTCAGCAGACTTCATTTTCTTTTCTGGTTTGAAAGATACTTCTTCTTCAGCATCCCACTTGTTTGCAATATTTGTCATTTCATCATGGTTGATAGAATTAATGGACATGTTTTCCTCCGAAAAGCACCATGTAATGGACAGGTAATCTGTAGCAAATGCTCTTTCACTTGTTAAGAAATTCTGTACCGAAATGTGATGATTCCGACGCTTCACAAAGCTAATTAATAAATGCCTCATTTAAACTTTGCCAAAGCCATTTTCTGCAATTACATTTACAAGATTCCCCATAAGAAATGTGGTTTGATCCACCTCTCATTTTCCCCGTTCTCATTTATTGTTTCCCACTGAAACTTCGTGAAATAACTCAAGATAAATTTCGAGGCACTTCATTCTTTTTGTGCTCATCGCTTTCACTAAATTCACTTCAAGTTAATGATAATGGTTATCAATATCATAACTGAGTATTTATCATGTCTAGGGAAAATTCAGATAAACCACTTCTCGAAGTGAAGAATCTATGTGTCGATTACATCACCGATGACGGTGATTTTAATGCCGTAAAATCCGTAAGCTTCAGCATAGGCCAAGGCGAGATTTTTGGCTTAGCCGGAGAATCAGGCTGTGGCAAAAGCACCATCGCATTTGCCATTAACCGCCTGCATAAGCCGCCCGCTTTCATCTCTGGAGGCCAGATACTATTTGATGGGCAAAACCTGTTGAGCTTATCGGACAGCCACTTGAACACCTTGCGCTGGAGCGAAATCGCCATGGTGTTCCAAAGTGCGATGAACTCGCTCAATCCCGTACTCACCATTCAAGAGCAGTTTGCTGATGTTTTGCGTCACCATAAAGGAATGACCAACGAACAAGCCAAAAACCGCTCAGAGAAGCTCCTCGACCTTGTCAATATCCCGCGCCACCGCCTAACCGAGTACCCGCATCAGTTTAGCGGAGGGATGCGTCAACGCTTAGTCATCGCCATCGCGCTCGCCCTCAATCCCAAATTGATCATTATGGACGAGCCAACAACGGCGCTTGATGTGGTTGTACAACGCGAAATTCTGCAGCAAATACACCAACTCAGAGAAGAGTTTGGTTTCTCGATATTGTTCATTACCCACGACCTCGCACTAATGAGCCAGTTATGTGACCGCATTGCCATCATGCGCCACGGCCAGATCGTTGAAATCAACCAAGCCTATGAGATTCGCAACAACCCTCAGCACTCCTACACCCAAAAGCTATGGAGTTCTTTCCCTAACATTCACGAACATGCGCACACGACTGCGTGCTAGGAGAGCTCTATGTCACAACCTATTTTTCAAGTAAAAAACCTCGTTAAAGAGTTCACCGTTGGCGGTGGATTTGGTAAAGAAGAAATTTTCAGAGCATTGCATGGGGTGAGTTTTGATTTGCATGCCGGTAAAACACTGGCACTGGTTGGAGAATCAGGTTGCGGAAAAAGCACCTGCGCCCGATTGATGACCAAGGTTTACCCGCCGACAGAGGGAGAGATACTGTTCAATGGCAGAGACATCTCTACCCTAAAAAGCCGTAAAGATATCTTGGATTACCGTAGTCGCGTACAAATGATATTTCAAGACCCATTTGGCTCACTTAATCCAACCCACACCATTGAGCACCACTTAACGCGCCCGCTTAAAATCCATAATCAAGTTGCCACGAAACAAGCTCTAACAGAGCGTCTCAAAGAGTTATTAACGCTGGTGGAGTTACCCATCGAAACTCTCGCCAAGTACCCTCACGAGCTTAGTGGTGGCCAAAGGCAGCGGGTTAACCTAGCAAGAGCACTCGCGGTTGGCGCCGAGGTTATTCTTGCTGATGAACCGACCTCAATGTTGGACGTTTCTATTCGACTTGGTGTGTTAAACCTCATGCAAAAAATGAAGAAAGAGTTGGGGATTGGCTTTTTGTACATAACCCATGATCTCGCCACTGCACACTATATCGCGGAAGAGACAGCGGTAATGTACAAAGGGCAGATCGTTGAGTGGGGATCAACCCAGTCGATCTTAACCAACCCACAACACCCGTACACCAAGTTATTGATCTCTGCAGTGCCCGACCCCGATCTGCCATTTGGCGAACTGGTCAAAAATGAGCCAAACTATTCAGTGGACGCTGATCGTATTCGAGAGCAAAGCAGTGAAATTCAGCATGAAGTCAAGAAAGTTGCTGATAATCACTATGTAAAACAGTGGGATAACGTTGCATGAATGAACTAGATACTTGGTTAGAGCGGATCGGTAATTGGTACAAAGACCGAAAGCATGATCAAGTGGAACAGTTAGAATCTTTGATCTTAACGCCTCCAGATGCACTCTGGGGGCCAATGATCACAAATGAACAGAGCAAAGGCATTGCGTGTTGGCTTGATGGATGCCTGAGAATCTTTACGTTTTATCGATATAAAGACGTAACGCCAACGACATCAACAAAGCTTGCAGCATCAAGCTCATCATCGCTCTCAAACGAGGCTGGTGGCTCGCACTATCAAGAAAAGGCCTATCAATACCTGATGTTTGCCTATAGCAAGCTGCAAGCCGTGTCATGCGACCTAAAATCAGAGCCTGACTTGCAAGAGTGGTGTACGCAGCGGCTCCAGCATTTATGTGTACTGGCTTTAGAATTTACTAACCAACAACAAGAACCGCGTTGGAAGGAAGAATCAGAAAAACTGATCGAATCGCATGTGCGTTTTATGGCAAGCCAACACCAGAACGATGATCAAGGTGCAGCTCTACGTCAACTCCACTGATCCACCCAACGGTTTAACCCTGATCGATCAAACACCAAAGCAGAATCCCTTCACAAATAGGATCCGTGAAAAACACGATCTAACCTTGATCATGCTTCAGGGCTAGCAGTTACGATCAATGCGTAAGTTATTGAATTTTAATTATTATGCGGATTTCAGGCAAAAAAAAAGCGAGTCCCTTAGGAACTCGCAAAAATCTATTCAGTATGATGTAACAAAATATGAGCCAATCTATTAATCATAAGAAAGGACAAAGGTTGTCTATTCGGGATAAATAATAATCAACTGGATGCGTTACATTGTCAGAACTTTGTCAGCGTTAGGTGCGGTTTTAATCAACACCGAATGTGTTCAAACTATCCATTCATCGACCGTAAATAGCGGCTTGTTGCTACTGAGTAATGGCGAGTTATTAATGGCCAATTGCCATCTCATCGAGCGCCAGAAACACATTCTCGTCCAAATGACCTTCGTGAACTTGTTTACACACTTTACGACGTACAGCCAAACCAGAAATCAAACGTTCAATGGACAGGTGTCGGTTACTGGTGCTATCACGATCGTTGTACAGCTCAATCAAACGACTCAGTGTTTCGTATGGGATAACATCCTCCCCTACTCTCAACCAATCAAGCTTCTCAATGAGCTCTGAGCACTCTTCTTTGATTGAGGCATGTGAGTGCCCTGTCATAGCAGATAAAGCCGTTATGCTGCGTTCTAGAGCCTCTGCGGAGGTATATTTAGATAGAGTAATCATGATCTCATCAGCGTTGATCTCAACAGAGTGTTTACGCTGCTTAACTCGACGTCCCAATTTGCCTCTTGGCGACGGAGCTTTACGCTGAATTGGCTCAAACTCACCATCGATAATCTCAGACAGCTCTTCCAGCTTCTGCTTAGACACCATCTCGTTACGCAGTGGGTTCGGTAACGTTGGTGCCATATTACGCTTACCAGCGTTAGTGGTACGCGCTCTTGAATAACGTAATACTTCTTCGACGTTACATTTAATATCAACCTGATAATCGGTGGTTTTACCTTTTTCGATCAACGCAGTGATCGTCAAGTGATAGCCCCAAAGGTTCACCAGGAAGGTATCTTCTTGATCCTCTACTTCGCCCAATTTTCTGAGTTCGCGGATCAAATCCATCGAGAAACGACGCCAATCGATATTACGAGCCAACTTCTGGTTCAGCTCGCTCAGTAACATACAATCTGAGTGGCGACGTGCCATACGGCTTCTAAAGTACGAATACATTTGGAAGACCAAGGTATGTTGCTTAAGGATTTCTGGCGGGAACAGGAAGAAATAGTCACGCGTCAGGAGCTCTTCATAGAACGACGGTTCCCAGACAAGGATATACAGGTTCGGTTTAATGCGAATTTCGCCATCAGAGCCCTCTGTAGGCGCTTCTTCCGATGCCGTAATGGTTCTAGCTAAGAATCGGAAACGATCACTCTTGAAGCCTTCTGGCATGTTCTCGCTAAGCCAACGACCCGTAAGCTCGTGCAGTTGGAAATCCGTAAATTCGATACGATCAATACTGTCACGGATCGAATCACGTGCAGGACCGCTGTCTTTCTTGCCACGCAAAGACAAAATATCAGTGATATAGAGTGGTGTTTTGTTCGGTGTGTGTTTAGCGTCTAGATGATAATCATCTTGGTGGTGATCATGATATTGAACAGTAAGCGTGAATAACGCGAACAGCGTCATCAAATCGTCAACCGTCATGATGTTTTTAGAAGATCGTGTCTCGATCACTGCTCGAGTGCCAGAGATCGAAACCATAGATTTCTGGTAGCTCTTACGTGTTCTAGGCGGCGCCAACGCTTGATCAATAATCCCCGCCCAATTGGTTGGCGAAACAATAAATTGGTCCGCTTCGTCTTTCATCGTCGGGGGTGTATTCAGTCCGTGTTCATTCAGTAAGCGTTTGTTTACTTTGGTTTGAGCTAGCGCTTTAGAACGCTTCTGCTTTTCATTTTGCTTCACGCTTTCTGTGACTAAGCTGGTAGCACCCAGCACCGATATCAATTGATTTGGGTTCACAAAGCGATGCAACATGGTTTTACCTGCAAGGCCTTCTTCAAAACGAACGGGAATTTGTTTGAACAGGCCAATATTTACAGCGGCTCTTAGCCTTTGTTGCAAGGCCGCACGAGTCACTTGACCATCTGTTGATTCAATGATCTCTGTGGTGGAGACGTATCCATCTTTGCTACTAAACCCACGCAGTGAAATTAGGTTAAGAAGTTCAACGATGCTTTTGGTGACACCTTTGAAGTGTTGATATTGCTCTATCCATGCAACGGCTGTTTCAGAGACCTCAAATAAATGACCATCTTTATGGCTTCGTGCCTTAATTAACAATTTTTCTTCTGGTTTCATTTTTGATCCGTATCACACTAACCGTAATTTCACTATAGTTCCTGAATGATAAAGAAAGAATGATCATAAATAAAGAGAATTTATTGGCTTTTAAATAACTGATCTTTTTGATTAATATGATCTTAAATGATTAAGTGATCTAATGATCTGGGCGTGGATTTGCTTTTAAGCTTATGAATTATAAGAATTAAAATAAATTCACTTGGAAAGCATGATCATAAAGAACCCGAAACTATGATCATTAAATCAAAGAAAGCATGATCACAGAACCGCAGAACTATGATCATTAAGTCATTGTAAGCATGATCATTATCGGTTCGAAAGCATGATCATTATGCTTATACAGCTTATCCACAGCCCGTAATTGATCATGTTGTTCCAAGTTGCTTCTAAGTCACCTATGTGGATATTTTTGACTGCCAATTCTTCGGAACAATGATCAAGTAATGAGCCTTTTATATCGTTCCTCCCCTTTGATGTTTAAAGTTTAATCGTTATTGGTTAGATAATCACTGGTTGGGGACTGTTAGCTCGAAACATAATAAATCAGGAAGCATGATCATGAAATTGCCATGTTTCTGTATTTCTAATCCGTGTAGATTGAATTTCTAAGCGATGAGGCCTTGTAGAGCTTGAATCCCCATTGCAAAAGCATTTGTCCGTAAGCTAGCTCTAAATTTATATGCTTCCGGAACGATATTTACTTGATCATTTTTCCGTGAGTTGATCATTTCTAACATGCATTTACTCAGATCAATATTGACGAGTTTGAGCCTTGATCATGCTTCACGATTTGGTCTTATCAATTATCTAACGGTTGATGTGTTCCATGATCATTCTTCCGGGCAGGTTACAATCCTCTTTCGTTTTATGACGCTCGATTTTTACTTCGACTTTGAATTTGTTATCCATTTAGTCTGTTTAGTTATTTTTTATTGAAAATCTGACAAATTCGAATACAAATCACACCAACCGTAATCTATGGTTGTATTCCAATCGTTCCGAAGTTTTTTATCTAAAAATATATTTACATTGTAAATAAGTGACGATGTAACATTTTAAATGTAGACCGGAAATAACACTGTTAGCGGTGTTAATAATAGGAGTTTTTGTGTTCATCTAAGTCAATGTTTCATCAAAATGTAAAAATACAGTCTATTTTATGTGATTTTACTCATAAATGCATGTTCATGTTTTTGTTGTGTTTGGTGTAAATAGCTGTACAATTTGTGCTTAGTTAATCATTACGGAAACTGGCAATGAAAAGAGAACAAACGATTGATAAGCTCTATCAGCTGGCCGAACAAACTCAACAAGTTCAGGCTGACCGAATTGAGATTATTCTGGAAGAGCGAAGTGATGAACATTTCCCTCCAATGTCTAAAGCTATGATGGAGACACGTTCAGGCTTAACTCGTCGAAAATTGGATGAGGCAATCAACAAACTTGAAGCGGATGGTCATCAGTTTACAAAGAACAACGCCAATCATTACTCGATTTCATTGACCGAAGCTCACATGCTGATGGACGCGGCTGAAGTACCGAAGTTCCACCAACGTAAGCAGCATGTCGATAACAAACCATGGGTTATTAACGTACAGAACCAAAAGGGTGGTACGGGCAAATCAATGACAGCGGTTCACCTAGCGGCTTGTTTGTCTCTGAACTTAGATAAGCGCTACCGTATCTGTTTGATTGACTTAGATCCACAGGGTTCTTTGCGTCTGTTCTTAAACCCACAAATTAGCGGTGCAGAGCACGACAGTATCTATTCTGCAGTTGATATCATGTTGGACAACGTGCCAGAAGGCCAAGATGTTGACCTTGAATTTTTGCGTAAGAACGTACTTTTACCAACACAATATCCGAATCTAAAGACGATTTCGGCGTTTCCAGAAGATGCTATGTTCAACGCTGAAGCGTGGCAAAGCCTATCTCAAGATCAGTCACTTGATATTGTTCGTCTTTTAAAAGAGAAGCTTATCGACAAAATTGCTGATGATTTTGATGTGATTATGATTGATACCGGCCCGCATGTAGACCCTCTAGTGTGGAACGCAATGTACGCATCGAACGCTCTTCTGATTCCATGTGCTGCCAAGCGTTTGGATTGGGCTTCAACGGTTAACTTCTTCCAGCACTTACCAACCGTGTACGAGATGTTCCCGGACGACTGGAAAGGGCTCGAATTTGTTCGTCTAATGCCGACGATGTTTGAAGACGATAACAAGAAGCAGGTATCAGTATTAACTGAGATGAATTACTTGTTGAATGACCAAGTCATGATGGCAACGATTCCAAGAAGCCGTGCTTTTGAAACCTGTGCAGATACTTACAGCACAGTTTTCGACCTGACGGTTAGCGATTTTGAGGGCGGTAAGAAAACTCTAGCCGTTGCTCAAGACGCGGTGCAAAAAAGTGCTCTAGAATTAGAGCGAGTATTACATAGCAACTGGCCTTCACTTAATCAGGGATAACAAAAATGGCAATTAAAACATCTGACTTAAATGCAAAGCTATTTGGTAAAGCAAACAAACGCCGCGTAGCAACACCTCAAGAAGCGCAAACAGCAGCAAAAGAACAGGCTCAAGTGATTGAGCTTTCTGTTGCTGGCGAAGAATTGGTTTCATTTGAACTCGTTCGAATCCCTGCGGCTGATGTAGCAACTCAAACGGTCGTTTTCGAAGAAAATGCTCGTGAGCAATCTTTCTTAAACGAGCACGCGCTTTCTGATGTTCTTACAACATTGAAAGAACGTGGGCAGCAATACCCAGCGGTTGGTCGTAAAAACAAAGACGGTAAGATTGAAGTCCTTGATGGTAGCCGCCGTCGTATGTCGTGTATTTTGGCTGACAAAGAGTTCCTTATCTATGTTGCTGAAAACATTAACGGCGAACACGCTAAGTTCCTATCTGATGTTGCTAATGCTCATAAACCGCTTTCTCTGTACGAGAAGGGTAAAGAGATGCAAGCGAAGTTAGATAAAGGCGAAGCTGAAGACCAGAAAGCACTAGCGAAAATGTTCCAGTGCAGTGAAGCTTTGGTGAGTGGCGCATTGAAAGCGGCGGCTTTACCTCTTGAACTGCTACAAGCTTACCCAAATGTGAGCGATCTTGGTCGCCCAACAATAGTTAAGCTACACAAACAATTTGGTGGCCTGACTGGCGAACAGCAACAAACATTACTGACTAAGTGTGATGCTTCGGAAGGTTTTGTATGGCAGCGTAGTGAAGCGCAAGGTGTTACGCGTTTAACTAAAGACGTTACTGAGACTTTAGAAGGTTGGATTCTTGAATTGGCACCTGCGCCAGCGAAGAAAGCTTCTCCAAAAGTTGAGCTTATTAAAGGCCGCGCTTCATACAGCCGTAAGGGTTCAAACTTGGCGTTAAACCTTAAGAAAGTGGATGATGCGACAATGGAAGAGATTTTAGCTTTCGTTCAATCGAAGCTCGACTAAGTCGACGACTTTCCATTACTACTCTAAAGCCGCATTATGCGGCTTTTTATTTGGCTGTGATAAACTGTGTCTAGATGAATCTGGATGCTAACTATGACAAACCCAACCAACTCTTTTCTACATACACTTTCTGATGTTGCTCAACATAATGATCACCGTTACGGCGTGGTCTTTAATGGTGATGTCGATTGGCAAAACACGGCTATTTCAACTTTCTTTCAAGATAAGAACGTTAAATCCATTTTTCAGATTGGCGGTGTCCCATTCGACGATGTGACGCATGCTCCGGTTAAAAAGGGGCAGCAACTTCTGGGTCGTGAATGCCAGGTTCTTGTTTGCGATTTTAGAGAACAGTTTGACGCGAATGGGTTCAGTGCAGCATTGGGATCGTTGGTGGGTGGCGGTTTGTTGTTGGTGCTGCCACCAAACGTCAATGAAGCTGAAGAGAGTGGGAGTACTCGCTTTGGTCAACGTTGGTTAAAGGGGCATTTCGATAAGCTCATTTCTGTTTCACAAACGAATGAAGCAGGTGATGTTACTCAAGCGAGTAACGCATTCCCCAGAAAACAAAACGCTGAAAACGGATTGGATAGATTTGAACAGCAAAAGACGGCAGTAGAGTTAGTTAAGAAAGTAGTCTTTGGACATCGAAAGCGTCCTTTGATTCTCACTGCAGACAGAGGTCGCGGCAAGAGTTCGACATTAGGTATCGCAGCAGCACAGCTTTTAGTTGAACGTCACGGGTTCAATATCATTGTTACCGCTCCTTCTGTTAAAGCGGTCGAGCCGGTATTTGTTCACGCAAGCCAACGACTAGACCCTTGTGAGATTATCAATGCTACTCACATTAGCCATCAAGGTGGCAGCCTAAGATTCGTCGCACCAGATGAATTACTTAAATCTAAACCCGATTGCGACCTACTATTGGTTGATGAAGCGGCTGCTATTCCAATCCCTATGCTCAAATCCATGGTCGGTATTTATCATCGTATGGTTTTCTCAACCACGGTACACGGTTACGAGGGCAGTGGACGAGGGTTTGGAATTAAGTTTGAATCTTGGCTTTCTATACATCGCCCTGGTTGGAAAGGTTTTAAGCTCGAACAACCTATTCGTTGGAGCAACAACGACCCATTAGAAGATTGGTTGTTTGATTGCTTCCTGCTTGGTAATGACGAATCGCTAAGTGACTCGGCGTTTCATAAGTTAGAAAACCTTTCTGGTCAGACAATCAGCCAGTTAAATTTAGTTGAACTATCAAAAGCAGATTGCTTGGCTAATCCACACAAGTTGCAACGATGTTTTTCTCTTCTTGTCGATGCTCATTATCAGACGTCGCCAAATGATTTAATGCAGTTTCTCAACAATCCAGCAATCCACTTGTACGCGGCATGGCTGCAAGATGAATGCTTAGGTTGTATGTTAGTCATTGAAGAGGGTGGTTTAGATACAGATTTGATTACTCAGATTCAAATTGGAAAACGCAGGCCTCAAGGACACCTTGCTCCCGTGTTGCTAGCAAACCAACTAGGCTGCACACAAGCGGCGACCAGTCGTTGCCTTCGAGTGATGCGCATTGCAGTTTCAACTCGTCATCAAGGTTTGGGCATTGGCCGTTGGATGTTGGCTAAGTTATCAGAGCAAACCAGCCAAGCGGATTATCTGGCAACAAGCTTCGGTGCGACTAGTGAATTGATTTCTTTTTGGCGTGATAACGATTTTGTACCCGTTCATATTGGCCACCAGCGCGATCAGGCAAGTGGCTGTCACTCGGTATTGATGGTTAGGCCACTCGGTATTGATACTAACAATTGGGTCGCTCAGGTACAGTTTCAGTTTGAGCAAAGCTTTTGCTTCCTCGTTTCTGGTTCTTTAGCTTCTCTTGAGGTTGATATGGTTCGTGCCTTGTTACCTACTAACTCATTGGCAACCAGTTGCCAAGCAAGCAAATCAGTCCCGGTTAGTGAGTTGGAAATTAAGTTGCTCAGCAATTATGTAGAGGGTGGGAACAGTTACGACAGTATCGGTTTCATCGCGTTGAAATTAATTCTAGCGGTTAACACTCAACTATCGAACACGCTTGCATCTCCATTATTAGACCAACCAATTAAGCCCGTTCGACAGCATCATAGTGATGATTGCTCGGCTATATCTGATTTGATGATTGCAAAAATAGTTCAGCAGAAAGGTTGGGGGGCTTGTATTGAGCAACTCGATCTTGTCGGGCGTAAGCAGGCTGAAGTTCAGCTTCGACGAGATATCTCGATCTTATTGTCTAATTTACAGTGTAAATAGACGGGACAATTTTCCAAATTAATTTACAGTGTAAATCCAAAATGGCGATTTACACTGTAAACTGAAGCCTATCTTTTGTTTGTTTTCTTCTTCTTCTTCTTCTTCGGTTACTGACTTCTAAAACGTATCCTCAGCTTATTGGCTTGACCTAAAATTTTATATCTACCCAGCAGCCCGAGAATCTGAAAGTGCCATATAAGTGTTTTGAATCTGAACGTTGGTCTAATCAACTCAGGCAAACCGAATCTAGGCCTACTGATTTACGTTTCAATAGAGATTTTCGCCATCGCTCTTATCGAGTATTTGTGTGGTGTTTTCATCTGAGGCTTTCCTTTCACCTCCTAATTCAAAGCGTATTCATGCTCTACTTTTTGTTGTCATCTTCTAGAGCTCCATTCCAAAACTGCCTTAAACAATTGCGGATTCGGATTGTAAAGGTGAGCCCGCTCATAAAATGCGTGTGTCTTATTTCTGAGTCATGTTTGCACAATCGAAAGTAAGTGATGTGACGCTGATTATTATAATGTGGTGATTTTAAGCTCAGAACGAATTATATAGACTGAATAACAACTGAGTCATTAGGGATACTCGATTCGAATGTGGGACAACATTGTTACATTGTCAGAAGATAAGCTGCAGGTGGTTGCTCGTTTGCCATCTGGATTTGTAGTCGACGCAAGCTTTGACAACAAGACATTACCACCAGCCTTGGAAGCTTTGAACGCGTCTAACTATTTTCTTTTCGAAGAAGAGGTACTGCGCTTTGTTACTCTTTCTAAAGAAGGCAAGGGTGAAGCTTATGAGGGAATCTTGATTGCCGAAGTTCGTCATGCCAGTGTCGCGGTCGAACTGTCTGACGATGAGATGCTTGCGAGTCTTGTTGTGACGGGACCCCATAATGGACATCCGCTGCGTGGTAGCGACATCATTCACTGTTTAGCCCAAGCTCACATAACAAAGGGAATTAATAAGTTAGCACTCAGAAAAGTACTGATGATGAGTAACAAGCTTAAACCCGGTGAAAAGTTTACTCAACCTGTCGCGAAAGGGACGCAACCAGTAAAGGGCAAAGATGCTAAGTTTGCCGCTTTGGTTGAAGACATTACTCGTCAAGTATTGAAGCCTCGCAGTAAAGACGAGGGCAAGATTGATATGCGAGACTTGGGGCAAACCATTACTGTTGGTCAAAATGATCACTTGATGAAGCGTACTCCCGCGACCAAAGGTATCGCTGGCTTTACCGTCCAAGGTCGAATTATCCCACCGCTCCCTGGACAAGACAGTTTAATTAAGCCTGGAAAGGGCACCTACATCTCCCCTGACGACCCCAACTTATTACTCGCTTCATTTCCTGGGTTACCCATAATCAAAGATCGAACCATTGAAGTAGATGACGCTTTGTGTGTTAGCAACGTAGATGTGTCAACCGGACACGTCAAATTTAAAGGCAATGTATTTGTCTCTGGAAACATTGAACCGGGAATGATCGTTAAAGCGACGGGTAGTGTTACCGTTGGTGGCTTTATTGAATCGGCAGAAGTCCAAGCTCAGGGCGATATCAAAGTTGCGAAGGGGATTATCGGTCACACGACCAAAGAGGGTGAGCCGAAAAGCTGCAAGGTGTTTAGCAAAGGTTCTATCACAGCAAGCTACGCGCAGAACGCCGAGCTCCAAACCGCCACCGACCTTCGACTTGGTGTGCACAGCATGAGTAATGACATTCGTTGTGGTAACAACCTTATCGTAATGGATAGTTTGAAGAAGCACGGTACGCTTAGTGGCGGGGAAGCTAGAGTCGGTGGGAAAGTGGAATGTGTCTTTTTAGGCGTAGAAGGAGATACCGCAACCAAGGTACACGGATTTGCACGCTACGATGGTTACCGACAAAAGATAGCTGAGCTGAAAGAAACTTATAAACACGCTCAAGAACAGACCATGGATGTGATTCGCCAAGAGCTCGAATTTAAGAAGCGACCAAAAGCAGAAAGAAGCGAAGAGCAAGCGTTAAAAATTGAGCAGCAGCGAGAAAAGAACAATCTCGCGATTGAAAACACTAAGTCGCAGTTGGACACACTCGAAGCGGAGTTTGAAACTAGTCTTGCCGAGTGCACAGTCGAGGCACACGAAAAGGTGTATACCCGGGTGACGATTCAATTTGGTGATGAGACAGTTACCACCAAGCGAACTCATGGTGGCAGTGTTTTCTCGTTCAATCAATACGAGATTCAATGTTCATTCAAGATGGAACAAGAAGATATCTCATTGTAATTGAATGACTCTGCAATTGACCGACACGTTCTTTTTTACTCATTAGAACAAACAAAAAAAGGGGGAGCTGATGCTCCCCCTTTGCTTTTTACTGATATTGATTTAGTTAGATTCTTTAAGTCACATGAGCGCTTTAACTTGCTGCTCTTACCTTGCCTTGCTTCAAGTCTGACAGAACTTGTGCTTTCGGACCGTCGGCAATAATGCTGCCTCTCTCCATCACAATCACTCTATCTACAATGTCCAACATCGATGTTTTGTGGGTGATAAGAATCAATGTCTCGCTTGGCAATAACTGGTTGAGTTGATGTTTGATGTGCATCTCTGAGCGGTTATCCATCGCACTGGTCGGTTCATCCATCAACAGCACGGGTGGGCGACCTAGGAATGCTCTGGCAATGGCAATCGATTGACGCTGGCCACCAGAGAGCAAAGCACCGCCTTCACCGACTTGACGTTCTAAGCCGGCTGGATCTTGCTGAGTAAAAGCGGTCACGCCTGCGCGGTTGGCTGCATCCATCACATCACGGTCATCGACCAACGGGCGGCCTAAAGTAATGTTGTCTCTTACCGAGCCGTAGAACAGGTTACTGTCTTGCGGTACACAGCCTATATTGCGTCGTACGTCGACATGATGCAGTTGTTCCATATCTGTGTCATCAATACGCACATGGCCTTCTGTGGGCTTGTATAGGCCCATAATCAGACGTTCTAGCGTGGTCTTACCGGAACCAATTCGACCAATGATCGCTACTTTTTCACCGGGTTTAATATTGAGGGTTAAGTCTCTAATTGAAGCGACTGGAGAGTCTGGATAGTGGAACGTCACTTTATCTAGTGCAATATGACCCTGAATAATTGGGCGGTGAATGTAGCGCTTACCTTCTTCCTGCTCATCAGGCATCGACATTACTTGTTCAATCAAAGTCATTGATGACTTTGCTTGGTTGTAACGCGTAGAAAGCAATGAAAGTTGAACAAGAGGGCCAATCGCACGCCCGCTCAACATGGTCGCAGCAATCAAGCCACCCATAGTGAGTTCACCTTCTGCGATGAGGTACACACCAAAAATGATCATACCTACATTGGTACTTTGCTGAACAAAGCCGGCGGTATTTTGGATGCTGTCAGTGATACGACGACTCTTGATATTCCAGTTTGCCATATGCGCAACCGCTTCTTCCCAACGGAATTGAAACTGACTTTGCGCGCTGAATAGCTTAACGGTTTCTAGCCCTGCTAAACTCTCAATTAAGTTCGCGTATTTCTGAGATGCAAGACGAGAGCCTTCTTCAATAGTACGACGCAGTGGGCCTTGGATTAGCAGTGCGTAGATGACAAGGATGACCACACCAGCGACGGGAACAAATACAAGGTTGCCAGCCATTAACCAGATTAATGCCAAAAACATCAGTGCAAATGGTAAGTCGATTAATGAACCAATAGTTGCTGAGGTGAAGAACTCACGAATAGATTCGAACTCTTGCAGGTTTTTAGCGAAAGCACCGACCGAAGCTGGCTTTGCTTCCATACGAATCCCCAGCACCTTACTGAAAAGCTTAGATGAAATTAGGATATCGGATTTTTTACCCGCAACGTCAATGAAGTAGCTGCGCATTAACTTCAAAAGCAAGTCGAATAAGAAGACCACAAAGATACCACTCGCCAGCACCCATAGGGTTTCAAATGCGAGATTGGGTACCACTTTGTCGTACACCAAACGAGTAAACATCGGTGCCGCAATGGCGAAGATGTTGATCAGAATGGATGCAATCAACACGTCACGATAGATGTTTTTGGATTCCCAAATGGTGCTCCAAAACCAGTGACCTTTGCGTGTTTTTAGAACCTCAGGTGAACGTTCATCATAACGGAATTGCTTTTTTACCAAGAAGTAGCGGCCGATGAATTGTTCTTTCAATTCTTCGATAGGAATGATGATTGGCACCATGCCGCTTTCCGCTGTAATAATTTCCGCTTCTTGTTTTTCTACATCGATGCTGTTGAGAACACATGCCTCACCCTGTTTGAGAAGCAGAACAGCAGGCAGAATCAGGTGAGGGATATTTTCTAGGTCGGAACGGTTTTCTTTCGCCACTAATCCCGCTCGCTCCGCAGAGCGAGGGAATAGGAAAGGGGTTAGCTTTCCATCGGATAGTGGTAGCCCATTGATCAACGCCTCGGGCGAATTCGCTAACCCGTAATATCGGCTAACGTAGATCAGTGAGTTCAATAGTGGATCTTGCATGCGATATAACCCTTACAACTATTTATCAACAATGAAGCCTTGGAACACTTCTACGTAGTTATCAGACAGGATATCTAGCTGAGTCTGAGTTTCTATTCGAGACGCAATGGTGGTTATGCCTAGGTTGTGAGCGGTTCTAGAGATCGACGTTAAGGTGAATTTCTGTTTTTCGTCATCAAGGTTGTGGGTAAACAGGTAATCTAGCTTCACATAGCTAGGGCGGTATTCGTTGATGTAATCCAATGATTGGAAATTACGTCCGTAGTTGTCGACACCAAACACTGCTTCAGCATTGCGAATAGTGTTACACAGTAGTGCCGTGTAGTGCGGAACGTTGATGAAGCAGTTTTCTGGAATCTCAAAGTGCAACAAGTGAGCGATTGAGGCATTGTGTTCAAGAGTTTTTCCGATCCAGCGGATGAAGCTCGGCTGAGAAATACTGCTCGGCGAGATATTAATAGCTACTGGGCTCGTTACTTCTTTCGCATTCAGTTTCTCTATCATCTTCTCGATAACGTATTGGTCGAGAATATGGCTCATTTCCAACTGTTCTAGTGCATATAGATATTGGTTTGCACCGTAACGAACACCCTCTTTTTCAATCGCAGAGAACACTTCTTGGTGATATGTTTTGCCAAAGCTATTGTTTGCTGCTTGCAGACGGAAGGTGACAAGGTCATTGATGATCGCTTCTTCAACCAACATACGCCATTGTTGTTTGCCCATCACAGCGCCATGATCGTCTGCCGTTACGTAGCCGTATGTCAGTTCACGATTCGCCTTCGCACTTGAGAGCGCATTATCGACCAGCGACATGATTTCGGTACTGGTTTTACGCGTGTTGCTGTATGTCACACCTAATGCGATGTGTGGATTCGCCATACCTGTTGGGTCTGAACCTAGGTTTTGAATACAGTTTACGATGCTGTCAGCGACAAGTTTAATTTCGCTTTCATCAATGTTTGGCATAATGAAGCCAAATTCATCACTAGAAATACGGGCGATGGTGATATCTGGCGATGAAATTGAAGCCTGTAACTGTTCAGCCAGTTGATGAACCAAGGCATCACCTTCTTGGTAGCCTTTTTCGTCGTACTCTTCACTAATAAATTCAGCTTTTAGCACGGCTAAACCACCCAAACTAGATTCTTCTAACCATTGAGTTAATTGAGACATGTAGTAAGCGCGGTTACCTAGCTGAGATACAGGGTCGATATACGCTCTTTCACGCAGCTTTTGAGCTTCTTTCGCTTGGTTTTTAAAGGCCAGTTCAACTTGGGTCGACATGTGGTTGATACCGTCGACAACCAAGGTGAGATCTTTTGTCTTCGGACGAGCCAATGGTTCACCAAACTGATTCTTCGCTATTTGATCCATCTTAGTAATGATCAACGAGAGCGGGCGTAATGCGCGTTTAAGGATCCAAGAGATAGACACTAGACCCAATAGAAAGATCGAGCTAAAGATGGTTAACAAGCGGATGAATGCTTGCCAAAGTTGATCGTAGGCAGGACCAGGGTGACTGACGATTTCTACCTCTGCAAGTTGCATCCAGCCACTGGTAATCACGCGGCGGTCATGAACTGGCTCAAATAGATTGAGGTTGGTAAACCATTCCGGTACCCCGGTTGGCTTTACAGGGTATGAACGGAGAATGTCATCTCCGGTGTCTAGAAAAATCAATCGCACGACGGAATAAGAACTGCCATCAAATAGGGCGTTGATAACAGACTCCACTGCCACCTTGTCCTTTTCTTCTAGGTAAGGGGCGAGAGCCAGTCCAACAGTATTAATGGTATTACTTACCTCAGAGCGTTGCTGCTCCTCTAAGTATCCACGGGTGGTATTGAATTCGATCATAAAAACTGACGTCATCAGCAGTATGAATACTGCAACCATCCCGACCACAAGCTGTTTATATAAAGTCATTGTACCTACTCATCGTAATTGATAATGGGTTTGTTTAAATTTAGAGAGCGCTCACGAGAACGTAGGTCGTTCCATAAGCTCAATCGTGAAGATTTCCCTGCCAGCTTACCGCTGCCTGCTGCCGACTTAATTAACCAAAGGTTTTTACCATTGAAACTGTATATCGGTCGCAAGTCTCTGCGCTGAGAGCCGCGTTTTATTTCAGGGTTTAAGTTATCCAAAATTAGTGGTTCTGCACTGGGTGTTGAGTAGTACGCCAACACCATATGGAATTGGTTTAACTCAAGTGCTTTTACGTACACCAATCGTAATTTCTTATCTGGGACGCCGAGCTCAAGTAAAGAGAAGTATTTTGCGATAGTGAAGTCTTCGCAATCACCCGCGTTGCTGCCTAAAAACTCCAGTGGTGTCGCCCAGTAGTCATTTTTTCCCCACAGTATGTTGTCATCGACAAAGTACATTTGGTTGAAGAACTGGTTTACCGAATCCAGCTTCTCTTTTTCACTTAACCCTTCGTATGACGTCATATTCGAGCGCCATGTCGCCACTCGTTTGCCGGCTCTTTCCCCGTAGGTTGAAGTAACAGCGTCTATCCACCTTTGATCGCTCTTGTTGAGCGCCACAGAGGTAAAAGAGGTGAGGACCAACAAAAATAACGAAATCCGAGATTTCATAACCTTTGCTCTTGTCTGTTCACTGTGTACTGAAAGGCGTTATTAAGCATCAAACGCCCTTATTCTTTCAGTGCGTTGTTTTGAGCGCTTAATATTGGCTTCAACATATACTCAAGTACGGTTCTCTTGCCTGTGATGATATCGACAGAGGCGGTCATTCCCGGAATGATCGGTAGCTCTTCGTTGTGTCCAAAACTGTATTTATCGGTACGTACACGCACGATGTAGAAGCTGTTGCCTTCTTCATCTTGAGTGGTATCGGCGCTGATGTGTTCTAGTACACCTTCTAAACCGCCATATTTTGTGAAGTCATAAGCACTAAATTTAACAATAGCGGTCAGTTCTGGGCGTAGGAATGCGATATCTTGCGGAGCGATTTTAGCTTCAACCAATAGCGAGTCTTCAGTCGGTACAATTTCAACAATGTCCATACCCGGTTGGATAACACCACCCACGGTATTGATACCTAGTGTTTTGACTGTACCTGTTACGGGAGAGACAACTACGGTGCGGTTTACTCGGTCTTCAAGGCCAACTGCAGACTCCGTCAATGCAGAGAGCTTATCTTGTGCTTGGTTCAATTTTTCTTGTTGTTCGGAACGGAAGTTGAGTGCAGCATCAATACGGCTGAGCATCGCTTCTTTGATTGCTGAACGTAGAAGAGGGACTTTGAGTTCGCTTGAGGTCATTTCTCGGCGAGTGTCGTTGACTTGTCGTTGAAGCTTAAGTAATTCAATTCTTGGTACTACCCCTTCATCGGCAAGAGGTTTGGTGATATCCAGTTCTTGGCGAGCAAACTGGTAGCTCTGTTTTAGGTTACGAACACGTGCCTTAATTTCGATAAGGTCTTGTTGCTTTTGTTCAACCTGTTGATCAAAAACGGAAAGTTGGTTTTTTAGGTTATTCAGGTCTTGACGATATTCGGCTTTTTGGCGACTAACCAGTTTCGGTTGAAGCTCGTAGAACTTTGGAGGAAAGGCGAGCTTACCGTAGTCGAGTAACACACTTTTTTTCCATTCTTTTACAGAGAACTCTTCGTTAATGACGACACTGGTCAGTGAAGCGGAAAGCATCAACACGTTGGCGGTTAAGTTCGCCACTTGTTGTTCACGTTCGCGGAAGTCAGAACGAAATCGAGTGTCATCGATTAACAGTAGTTGTTGGCCTTTTTGAACACGTTGGCCTTCTTTAACCAAGATCTCTTTAACCAAGCCACCCTCAAGGTTTTGTACAACTTGTATTTGGGAAGAGGGGATGACTTTACCTTGGCCAACGGTGACTTTATCGATCTCAGCCCAAGCGGACCACCCAATAACAGCAATAAAAAACAGAACAATCATCCATAACATAATACGCGCACTGGTGGGCGTATTGAGTAGTAATGCCGCTGTTTTATCATCGACATACTCAAGTTCGGTTTCGTTCAATTTGCTGAAATTTTTCTGACTCATAACAGTCCTTGTTCGCTAAATAAAAGTGCAAGCCTATTGAGTGTATTCTTACTTTTGATAAATGTTAAGATTTTGCTCCTTTAAATCTTTGAATTTATATATTTTTATTACTTATTGGTTCTTGAAATCTGTTTTGTCCAATTGGTGCTTTCTCAGCTTGTCATACAATGTCTTTCGCGACACTTGCAGCTCTTGCTGCATTTCTTTTAAACGCCCTTGATGGCGATGTAGCGCCTCAATTAAGATAATTTGTTCAAAGCGATCAGTGCGTTGGTTCAACGACAATTGTTGCTCCTCTATGCTCACATCACCTTCATTCTCATCACTTTGTTTACCAGTATCGCTGTCGAGCGACGGCTGCTTAATTTGAGTCAGTACTCTGAGTTCGGCATGTTGGCGAAGCTGGCGAATGTTTTCCGTCCAATGAGTCGCAATGAGTCGTTGAATCTCTTTTTCTCTAATGACAGGGGGCGGCAGCTGATATCGACTTGCCGCACCACGAGCAAAATGCTTAAACAATGAGCCAATATCTTCGGTTCGTTGCGCCAAGGTTAACAAATCAAATCGGCGAAACTCACCTACAATTGTAGTTGGAACTATTGTGGTTGCGATAATGATACAGGTTGCATTGGTCTTGCATGAATTTTCACGAAGTAGAGTGGGTTTTAGAGCGGCTAACCAGTACCATTGTTCTGAAGTTAACGTTTCTGTTTCATGGATATACAGTGTTCCGCCCTGATGTTTGTTGAATAATTGCATAACAAAGTGATCAAACGTAGCTTGGTTATTGCGCGGCAAGTTGAACGCAGCGATAGGGAACAGTTCCGCGGTTTGATGGCTGTGCAGATCGTGCGTGTACTGTGCTGTGACCCTTTTGCCTGTCCCTAGATCGCCGACAAACAGTAGAAGAGGGTGAATTTTGGTGTCTAAGGTGATCAGTTCTCGGCGTAATGCCTGCATTGATGGCGATTGACCAATCAGTTTTGGTCCGACCTGATTCTGCATCGCCAACTCTTTACGCAGTAGGTTGTTTTCTTCAACTAAGGCGAGCTTATCTGCGGCTTTCTTTATTGCAGTGAGTAGGGCATCGACCACAAACGGTTTTTCTAGGAAATCATAAGCTCCGGCTTTCATTGCGGATACTGCTGTTTGCACGTCACCGTGTCCGGTAAGTACGATGATCTGAAAATGAGGGTTTTGACTCAGTAACTTTTGCGTTAATTGAATGCCATTCATCACCGGCATGTGAATATCGGTGATGACGATTCCGGCTTGCGTTGTATTTATCTTCTTTAACGCCTCAATAGCATTGGGAAAGCAGACGATATCGATGCCTTCAATGAGCATGGCTTGTTCTATGGAGTCTCGGATTGCGGGTTCATCGTCGACAAAATAGAGTTTAGGCATAGAGTGCAAAAGTCGAGTCCTTAACAGTATGTGAGGTTAACAGCATGTGAGATTAGCTGTCTGTAAAATTCATTTTCTAATCAACAATAATAACGACATGTCAGCCCTTATCGTTATATAACGGGATGTTTAGCGAGAATACCATGCCTGAAGGCTCTAATCGGTTCGCGCTGATTGTGCCGTGATACGCTTCAATAATCCGTTTCGATATTGAGAGCCCTAGCCCTAAGCCTTCCGGTTTAGTGGTAAAAAACGGGTCGAACAACTGTCCTAATTTTTTATCCTGTATGCCAATTCCGTTATCCCAAATGAGCAGCTGACAAGAGTCATGATGCAGCTGCCATTCGATGCCTATCTGTGGGCTAGCCTGTTGGTCAACGCTTTCCAGGTTTTGTTGCTCCTGCAATACTTTCTGTTCAAGAATTTGCTGTTGAAGCGCTTGAGTTGCGTTGTGAATCAGGTTAACCAGCACTTGTTCGAGCTCGGTTGGGTGAATCGCAATATCAATGTTGTCAGGCACTGTGCTTAGCCTTAGCGTGATGCCTTGCTTGATCATTAACGCACTAAGAATACTGGTCGCGTTGTTGATCGACTGATGCAGGTTTGCCACGTGATGTTCTTGCTTGGCGACCTTGCGAGTGAAGACTTTAAGACGCGCGATAATCTCAGTAATCGAGGTATTCAAAGCAATCATTTTATTGAGATTGCTTTTGACCAAATCAGTCCGTTCCATTTCAAGCAGTTTTAAGCTGTTCTCACTGTATGTTCGAAGGGCAGCTAGTGGTTGGTTGATTTCGTGGTTAATGCTGGCTGACAGCTCACCGAGTACTGCTAATTTAGCGGTTTGAGTCAGTTCTTGTTCTGTCTGTTTAAGCTTGAGTTGCGATTCTTGATACTGAAAAAGGGTTTGTTGCAGCTGTTGATTGGATTGCTTCAAGTAGTGAGTGCGTTTATCTACGGTTTGCTCTAGGTTTTGGTTGAGCCGGGTTAACGCCACTTTTGCTATGTAGGTTTGACGCCACGACCAAGCAATGAGCATCATCAAGCTGTAAATAACCACAAAGATGACATCGATCTGCAGTACTTTTATAAGCTCAGCTCTGGTCTCTTTTAGGGCGACCACTTGGTACTGATTGTTACTGACGGCTGCTGGGTAGAGATTGAAAGTGCCAAGTTTGAATAGTTGGTTGGTTGTGAGCTCTTTTTGAATGTTGTTAGGTTGAGCTGATTGCTTTTCCTTGTCTGAGGTTGAAGAACGAAAGGCTTCGATGATCGAAATTTCGCTTTGACCGTATTGGCGTTGAAGTGCGATATCGGTTTGTTGCTGCTGAGTTAATGGCAACAATGAATGGTAAAGCCACGGAGCTTGGCTCGATAGAAAGACTACTTGGTTAGAGTCGAGTACCACTATCTCAAAGTCGTCGCTGGTTAGGATGCTTTCGAGGTTTTCTAAACTCACTTTTACGGTGATAACCCCAACAATGTCATTTTCAACATACAGCGGTGAAGATAAAAAGTAACCGCGTACATTCGAGCGGGCACCCAGTGCGACATAGTGCGTGTTGTTGCCTTGAATTGCAGAAGCAAAGTAGGGGCGAAACGAGAAGTTTTCACCCACAAAGGTACGAGGTTTTTGGTAATTACTGGAAGCGACCACAGTACCACTCGGGTCATGAATATAGATGGTGTCAGCTTGGCTTTGATTCGACCATTCAAACAACAATTGATTGAGCTGCGCAGCGGAAATCTTGTCTGTTTGTGGTGTTGAGTCAAAATAAGAAAGCAAGCGAGGGTCATGGCTGAGTAAATCCGGGATCTGTTTGAATTTATCCAGTTCAGAATCAATTTGTAGGTTCGCTTTATTGGCGGCTTCATTGAGTTGTTGGGTGACGATTTTTTCTTGAAATTGTACTGCCATAAAGTGGGTTGCGGTCAGCCCTGCTGCTCCCAATAATAATGAGAATAAAACAAAAGGAGTCATTAGGTTAGGCAGTATCTTGGTCACTTGGATCTCAGTTTGTAATCGGTTTGTATAAAGATTATCAATATGATTGATTGAGTACCGAGATCTTGTTAACACCGAACACCTTCTGTGAGACAAAACCATGGCTTAGACTTGTGTTTCAAAGGATTACAGCGCAAAATCACAAAAAATTGAAAGGAGCAACCAAATGGAACTGACAGATATTCGTCGTGAATACGCTAAGGGTGGATTGAGACGTAAAGACTTGGCCGCAGACCCGATTGAGCAATTCAATCTATGGCTAGAGCAAGCCATTGAAGCTAAGTTGACGGACCCTACTGCCATGACAGTTGCTACGGTTGATGAAAATGGTCAGCCATTTCAACGAATTGTTTTGCTTAAGAATGTCGATAAAGATGGTTTCGTTTTTTACACCAACTTAGGTAGCCGCAAAGCGCACCAGCTTGGGCACAATAGCAAAATCAGTTTGCACTTCCCTTGGCATCCTCTTGAGCGACAAGTTCATATTACGGGTACGGCTGAAAAGCTAACGGCAATGGAAAATATGAAATACTTTTCGTCACGTCCAAAAGAGAGCCAACTGGCCGCGATTGCAAGCAAGCAAAGTAGTCGTATTTCTGCTCGTGGCATTTTGGAAGGCAAGTATCTGGAGCTTAAACAGAAGTTTGCGAAAGGAGAGATTCCGGTTCCTTCTTTCTGGGGGGGCTTCCGAGTTCGCGTGGATAGCATTGAGTTTTGGCAAGGTGGTGAGCACCGCTTGCATGACCGTTTCTTGTTCTCACGCCAAGACAACAGCTGGGATATTGATCGCCTAGCGCCTTAGGCTTATCTATCTTCAGTCGTTTACATCGAATAGAACATACAAAAATACCGCTGACTTGGTGATTTGAAACATCAAGCAGCGGTATTTTTTGTCTGTTCATTCCCAGATTCATCGATGAGTTGGTCATTCAACTTTATTCAATTTATCTATCACTGTGCAGAACAACGGAGATCTGTTTATTGAGCAGAGTTTCTGGGATCACGGAGCCTAAGCCCGAGTCCAATGCATACTCAATCAATTGGCTTTTGCTACGGGCATCGAATTTTTGTTTCAATCTCGCGACATGACCTTCGACCGTTTTGATTGAAATATCTAACGTAGACGCAATATATTGAGGCTTCTTGCCGAAAAGCAGTAAGAACAACACCTCCGATTCTCGCGAAGTTAGCCGCTTTTGAAGCTTAGACACGCGCGGCTCTGACCCCGCAAGTGATGCTTGATTACCTTTCGCTCCTGTTGCCTGACAAACCCAGTGGCCGACTTCTAAGATCGCAGTATCAGTGAGCTCTTGTCCATAAAAGATAGTGCCTTGGACATTGCCGTTATCATCAAACCAAGGGGTTTTGGTAAAAATATGGGCGTGCCAGCGTCCGTCTGGATAGGGGTGAATATCGAGGATTTTAAGGGTACTGCGTGTATCCATCACATGTTTATCTTGAGCTCTGAAATCTTGCGCGCACTCAATGGTTTGGCTGGGCATGTCGAAGTCGGTCAGGCCAGTACAAGTCTCATCGGGTTTTAAGCCAATCAATTGGTTGTAGGCGAGGTTTGCGTATACGAAGACCGAATCAGTATCTTTGCAGCCCCAGCAGCCTGGAAGTTGTTCAAATAAAGAACGATGTATGGAGTTGAATAGATCTGGCAAGGTTTTATCTCGTGATCAGAGGTATAGCAATAGTATCAGTTTCTTATAGCGCTGCAATGGCAATTAGAGTTTGTACTCTGTTCGAAAAATAGGGCGGTGAATGACAGTTAAACGGATTGTTGATTAACTACTTCAATCACGGAGAATTGGTGGGCAGAAAGGGTGATAAACAGGCAAAAAAAAGCCAGCCTGAAGAGGGGCTGGCTAAAGACAAGATATGCCTTGTCGACATGTAGAAGATTTTCAGTTTAATTTACGAGGGTCGTGCAAACTAAACTGAGGCATCAATTTGATACCCAGAGTGACTTACTACTCTATCGACGAATCTACTCCTAGGAATGCTTATGCATAAGGGGGGAATTCCCCCATAAATGCTGCTCAATGTGATAATTGAGAACTTAGAGTAAATATTTGAGATTCTGAGTCGGTAATTGAAAGCCTACAGCTCTCGTACTACCCGGAATCCTAGATAGTTCGCTGCCGTTGAAGGCGGTACGTAAAGTTCGTTAAACACTTTTGCTTCTTCTGGAGAGAAGCTCCACGCGCCACCTTTCGCTAAACCTTTCTGAATGGTTGTCCATTCCCATACGTTACCCACCATGTCGTAGAAGCCTGTTGGTGTTGGCAGAAATGATTTAACCGGAGATGTGCTAACGTTTGACCAAGGCGTACCCGCCCAGCCAGTATTGGCCTTACCTGAGCGGAACTCGTTGCCCCACCAGAAGTTAGTGTCTTGACCTGCTCTTGCTGCAGCTTCCCACTCTTGTGGTGTAGGTAAACGGTAAGTGAAGCCTGTGTTTTGAGATAACCAACGCGTATACGCTTTTGCATCATTCTGGCTGACACATACAACGGGTGAGTTATCTGCTTGTTTAAAGCCAGGGCTCTGCCAGTCATTGTCTGAAACGGTTGTGATCTCTGCATTCACGAACGTATCGCAGGTGTTCATCAGCTCTGCGTCTGTTTGGTAGCCAGTGCTGTCTACAAATGTTCTAAAGTCTTGAACACGTGTTGGTGTTGCGGCTAATGCAAACGGCTGTGTGATCGTCACTTGTTTTGCGTTGTTTTCACCGAGTAGGTAGCGACCTGAGCCGACAACAATCATTTCAGGGCTCTGAATGTTGTTTCCCATTTGGTCGGCAAATTTGGTACCAACATTCAATGTATTCTGTTTGGCTTGTAATACTGCTCGTAGGTTGTGATCGCGGGCTATCTTCAGCTCTTGGTGGAAAGAAAGGTAGCCCTCCTTCTCGATCGTGACCATGTGTTGGCCTGTCGGTAACATCACTTCAACGGGTGTGCTGCCATAGTTCACGCCGTTGATAGAAACCTTGTCTTTGTATTGATTTGAACGAACCACCAAGTTAACCCAAGCGACTTCTTTTTGCTGGTCGTTGGCTTGTTGTTCGCTTTGAGTGAAACAGTTTGATGACTGAATACCAAGCAGACGACAAGGTGTGTTTTTATCTGGACGAGTTTCAAGGTTGGCCGCAACCACCGCTCGATAACGGTTATCTTCAGAGAAGCCCGAGGATTTCACTTTGTGTTGCAGAACGTGAATATTCAGTGAAGCAGACGCAAGGTGCTCTTTCACTGTTTTCGATTCGGTCGCGTTGTTTACAAGGCTGTGCTGGAATTGTTTTACCGCTTTTTGAAGTGCCAAGGTCATCGTTTGGTCTGAACATTGAGCCAGTGTCATATCGTTGCTGCAACGGTTCGTAAAGCTAACGGTTTGCTCTTCCGTCTGAGTGATCTCGTTTCTGAGTCGCTCAGCTCTTGCTCTTAGCTTGTCTTGGTTCAGATTATCGATTGAAGCTTCTTTCGTCGCTTTCTCTGTTTGGATAGCCTCAAGCTCCATCACCAAGCCTTGCTGCTTCTGCTCTGAGTCTGAAATCGCAAGCTTGCCTTCTTTTACTGTTTTCCAAGCGTCTTGGAAGCGATTTTGAGCAGGCGAGATATCGAAATCGGGCTCATCAATCATGCGCGTGTAATCTTGTTCTAGGCTGGCTTTTGCCTTTGCGAGTGTTAGCTCTGCTTGAGCCGATAACTTGGCTAGACGCGCTGTTTGCTGCGCTTGATTGTCGACTTCATTTTGTTTGTTAGCTACTTTCTTTTCTACAGCCGTTAAGTCGGCATGCTTTTCGAAAAGTGAGCTTTCAATGTCGCTGACAGAAGATGCGATCGCTGGTGGTGTCGCCTCAGCGAAAACAGCAGGAGTCATTAGGCAGGGAGCAAGTGCAAATAGTAGAGTAGGAAGACCTTGGCGCATGATGGGCTACTTCAATCGTAATTTAGGTTAATCGAATATTCTAAACGAAAACGCCATTTCGTCTGCAGCTACTGTTTATAATGATCAAACAAGGTTATAACGACCATACAAGTTTATAACGATCATACAATTTATAACTATCAACAAAATGGCGAGTATTCATTCAGCTTTGTGAAATAGGCACGGCTATCTTAATTAGATATTCATATCGGACTTAGCTTTCCTTGCTAGGAAGAAGCTTAACCCAAATAGTGTCGCTGCCGTTGACGGTAACTGTACGGTTGTAAGACTCGTAACCTTGTTTTGAAATGGTTACTTGGTGACGACCACTTGGTAGCGCAACCTCAAGAGGGGTGCTGCCATACTTAATGCCGTTGATGGTCACTGAGTCATTGTACTGATCAGAACGTACCGTCACGTTAGCCCACTGTTTGTCACTCTTTTTAACGACCGCTGCGTCACTGCCCGTTAAACAGTAGCGCGTTGAAACGTTCAATAAGTTACACGCTGCAACCGCTTCAGGTTTTGCTTGAAGCTGAGCCTGCATCTGCATGAAGTAAGAGTTGTTACCAGAAAAGCCACTCTTGATCGCTTGGCTGTCTTGAACATGGATGTTCAGTTGAACACCTTGCAAGTTTTGTTTTGCTAATGAACTTTCTGTGAGCTGCTCAAGTAATTGGCTCTTGAACGTTTTCACTGCTTTTTGATTGGTCAGGTGTTTACCTTGAGCAGTACACTCACCCAGTGTCATTGTTGATGAACATGTGGTGGTGTAGCTGGTTTCAAGAACTGCACTTTCGCGAAGTTCTGATGCAATACGTTTAACGCGAGCTTCAACTTTTGACTCTCTCAAGTTAGCCAGCTCATTGTTCAAGCGAGCTTGCTTTTGTTTGATTTGAGAAAGGTGAATTTCGCTCTCGTTCATCGCTTGTTCGTTATCTAGCTGAGACGATTGATTCTCTTTAACCGCAGCCCAAGCGTCTTGGTAACTTTTCTGGAAAGAGACCAGATCCGTTTCTGGATCTTCAAGTAAGCGACTGTACTGTTTGTCGAGTACAGACTTGGCTCTGTTACGTTTTGCCTTAAGTTCTTCACCTTCGCGTAACAACTTGCTGTTATTGTTTTGAAGTTGTTTTAGGTTTTCAGTCGCCGATACTTTGGTTGCTGAAATACGCTCAATGTCTGAGTTTTTCTCTGTTAGCTTTGCATCGATAGCTGAAACGGGATCGACTTGATTCAGTTCTTCAGCGGATACCGATGCAGATACCCAAAGTGGGGATAGCGCGAGTAAAAGCGCTGAAATTCGAAAGTTAGTCATAGGTCCCTGCAACTTGTAGATTGAAAATTGGCTCGTTAATAAAGTGTCTACTTCCTAGTTGTGAGTCACTAGTTATTAGCAATTAACACAGTACCCGTCTTTATACCGTTTTATTGCTATCCAATCTACTCAAAAGCCAAGTTTCGGTACTTCGGATACACTTTTTGCAGGTTTATCGCCAATTATTTGAGCTATATAAGAAAATTTATTCATTATGTTGGGGCGACAAAGTATTTATTGGTGGCATGGTTTGCTTGCCGGTGTGATTGCTTGTGAAGCCCCTAAACTCACCGGAACGATTGGTTTTACAATGCCCGTAGTTTGTGCACTCTTGATCATCTTTCCGGAGGCATGATCAAGACGATCTCGATAATGATCTTTTGTTTAAGGCGAGGAAATGACTCTCATGATCATTTACAAATTCATCTTATGCAGATTTCAGAGTATTATTCTTACTATGTCGACCAGAGTATTTTGATGTCATGCCTAAACCGTTACCCTTTCCAAACCTAGACTTGTCTCCGCTAAGCCTTACTGGCCCTCGCCCTGCGGAGATCATTACTTTGCCTTCGCATATGGATTGTCACGATCACCATTATTCGCAGGTAGTCATTGGTTTAAAAGGTCAGGCGGAATTTGAAGTGAGCGGTAAAGGTAATCTTGTCGGTCCAGGGCAAGGCTGTGTAGTCACGGCTCGCTCTGATCATGCTTTCGGTGGAGTGGTTGGTCAGTCGGATATTCTCGTGCTCAACATGCCTATGCCAACCGATGATGACCCTCTGATGCTAGAGAAGATTAACCAGTTAGAATCATCGAACGTTTACTTCCAATTAGATGCTCAAATTCAAAAGCTTATCCATATGTTGGTGCAAGAGATGCAGGCCAGTCCTGATGATCTGTTGTTGAGTCGAGCTTGTAATGACACGGTGATTGCGTTGATGCAGAGACACATCTCGGCATTTGAAACCTCGATTAAAGATTCGCGTTTCGATCTTGAGTCGTTGGATCGCTACATTGAACAACACTTGGCTAATAAGATCTCAGTCGCGCAACTCGCAGGCAGTGTGTTCTTGGGTGAAAGCCAATTCCACATGCTATTCAAAGATCAAATGGGTATTACTCCACACCAGTATGTTCTTGGTAAGCGTATCGATCGTTCTCGCCGTTTAATCGAACAAGGTAATCTGAGCCTTGGTCAGGTCGCTGAACTGGCTGGTTTCTCCGGCCAATCTTCCTTTACTCACACCTTTTCACGCCTTCAAGGCATGTCACCATCTCAATACAAAAAGAAAATTTCTGTTAAATAGTGAAACAAAACGGCATATTATTTTAAAGTTTCATATGTGACCTTGTGTTTGTTTTGTTAATAAAGCGAGTTTTTAGCAAAAAACTCGGAGTTTTTGACAAGTAATCCTTATATACTCTAAATACACTGCAGCCATTGTAGAGATCCCGGGCTAATTCCGGGTGTGAGATTAAGGAAAACGCATGTTTACAGCTACTGATGTGTTAAAGCCAGAATTCAACGAGCAGTCGCTTGCTGATCTTTGGACGCTTATCTCACCATTATATATGGTGGATGAAACCCAATGGCTAGAGCAACTCCTGCCGCTAGCTACCCCTTCTGAGTCTGAAAAGCAGCAAATCACAGACAAAACGACATCATTGATTGAAGCTATCCGCGCGGATAAGACTTCTATCCAGATGATCGATGCACTGTTGCTTGAATACAGCCTAGATACTCAAGAGGGCATCTTGCTGATGTGTCTGGCGGAAGCCTTGATGCGTATTCCTGATTCAGCAACCGCTGATGCACTGATTCGTGACAAACTTAGCGTTGCGGATTGGAAATCTCACCTAAAGAATTCTGACTCAGTGTTTGTTAACGCATCCACTTGGGGCCTAATGCTAACAGGTAAGGTTGTTGGGCTTTCATCTAAAGAGCAGAGCGCGGGTCAAGCCGTGAACCGCTTAGTGAACAAGCTTTCTGAGCCGGTAATTCGTAAAGCGATGCACCAAGCGATGAAGGTGATGGGTCACCAATTTGTTCTTGGGCGCAGCATTGCTGAAGCGCAAAAGAACGGTAAGTCTATGCGTGACAAAGGCTTTACTTACTCATACGACATGCTAGGTGAAGCGGCACTGACTACTGCAGACGCAAATAAATACTTCAAAGATTATCTCATGGCGATTGAAGCTGTGGGTCGAGATACATACGTATCTTCAAAATCGAGTCCTGCTCCATCGGTTTCTATCAAGCTTTCTGCGCTTCACCCACGTTATGAAGTGGCGAATGAAGACCGCGTATTGACTGAACTTTGCGACACGCTAGAGCAGTTATTGCGCCGAGCAGTAGAGCTCGATGTTGCGATTACGATTGATGCGGAAGAAGCGGATCGCCTAGAGCTTTCTCTTAAATTATTCGAAAAACTGTACCGTACTGATCTTGTAAAAGGTTGGGGTAAATTTGGTCTGGTTATTCAAGCCTACTCAAAGCGTGCACTACCAGTTCTTGTATGGCTAAACCGCTTAGCGAAAGAGCAGGGTGATTTGATCCCGCTTCGCCTAGTGAAGGGTGCGTACTGGGATAGCGAAATCAAATGGTCACAACAAGCTGGCTTTACTGATTACCCAGTTTACACACGTAAAGAAGCGACAGACGTAGCTTACCTTGCATGTGCACGTTACCTGCTGAGCCCAAGTGTTCGTGGCAATATCTTCCCGCAGTTTGCTAGCCACAATGCTCACACGGTTTCAGCTATTGCCGTAATGACAGAGCATAAAGACTTTGAATTCCAACGCTTACACGGCATGGGTGATTCTCTTTACAACCACGCGATGGAAGCTTACCAACAGTCGGTACGTATCTACGCACCGGTTGGTAGCCATAAAGATCTACTGCCATACCTAGTACGTCGCTTGCTAGAAAACGGCGCAAACAGCTCGTTTGTACACCGTCTAGTTGATGCGCGTTGCCCTGTGGCTGAGCTGACACAGCACCCAGTCGATATGCTTCTGGCGTTCGATACATTGCACAACACTAAGATTCCTCTGCCTCCAGCGGTATTCCCTGAGCGTAAGAACTCTTACGGTGTGAATATTGATATTGAAAGCGAAGCGCATCAGTTTGAAGAGCAAGTAAAAGGCTTCTTAAACAATCAATGGACTGCGGGCCCTGTGATCAACGGTGAATCTCTTGCCGAAAGCATGATCAAGGCTGATCAGAACGTTGAGCAAGTGACTGCACCTTATGATCGTCGTATTCATGTGGGTCAGGTGGCTTTCGCTAACCTTGATCATGTTTCCGCAGCGATCACTGGCGCAGACGCAGCATTCGCTGATTGGAACGCAACTTCGGTTGAAACCAAAGCGGCGGCACTTGATAAGTTAGCTGACCTGATGGAAGACAACCTCGCTGAGCTGGTGGCGATTTGTCATCAAGAAGCGGGTAAGACAATTCACGATAGTGTTGATGAAGTACGTGAAGCCGTCGACTTCTGTCGTTACTACGCAAAACAAGCGGACAACCTACAAGGTTTCGAACTAAAAGGTTTTGATGGCCAAACACGAATCGCTTCTCGACAAGGTCGTGGTGTGTTCGTTTGTATCAGCCCTTGGAACTTCCCTCTAGCTATCTTCCTTGGCCAAATTACAGCTGCATTGGTTGCAGGTAACACGGTTGTGGCGAAGCCTGCCGAGCAAACAAGCTTGATTGCAGCTCGCGCGGTTGAACTGATGAATGAAGCGGGCTTCCCTGCTGGCACGATTCAGCTACTACCGGGTCGCGGTGCTGAGATCGGCAGTGCACTAACAAGCCATGATGCAATTGCTGGCGTTGCCTTTACGGGTTCTACGCCAACGGCACAGCGTATCAATGTGTCATTAGCTACTCGTAATGCTAAGCCAGTTCCGTTTATTGCGGAAACAGGCGGCCAAAACGCGATGATCGTCGACAGTACTGCACTGCCTGAACAGGTAGTTCGTGATGTGATTCGTTCAGCATTCGCTTCAGCAGGTCAGCGTTGTTCTGCACTACGTGTGCTTTACATCCAAGAAGACATTGCAGACCGCGTGGTTGGATTGATTCACGGTGCAATGGACGAGCTGAGTGTTGGCATTCCACACCTTCATAAAACCGATGTTGGCCCTGTTATCGACCAAAACGCGAAACAGAAGCTAATGGCGCACTTAGAAAACATGACCAATACCCAGAAGAAGGTGGCTCAACTTTCTCTAGGTAGTGATTGTGAACATGGTGATTTTGTTCCACCAAGTGCTTTTGAAATTGATGACATCAGCTGCTTGAAAGAAGAACAGTTTGGCCCAGTGCTGCACATTGTTCGCTTCAAAGCGAGTGAGCTAGCGCAAGTGGTAGACCAAATCAACCAAACTGGTTTTGGCCTAACCATGGGTATCCACAGCCGTAACGAGACAACTTACCGTTGGATCGAAAAACATGTTCGTGTGGGTAACTGCTACATCAACCGTGACCAAGTGGGCGCCGTTGTTGGGGTTCAACCATTTGGTGGCCAAGGCTTGTCAGGTACTGGCCCTAAAGCGGGTGGTCCTCACTACCTATACCGTTTTACAGATGTTCATTTCTCTCAATCACAAGACAAGGCATAAGGAGCATTATCATGGTTCATCAAGTGACAGGTTTTTCTGATGCTTTGCTAGCGTGGGAACAATGGAATCTTACCGATTTTGATTACAAGAGTGCTCAGGTACTTGCACTAAAATCAGAGATCGAAAGTCAATCTGCGCCTTTGGCGACGGTGGCGACTTATCATCTAGAGCAAGCGTCTGCGCTGCTTTCTGAACATCACCTAATGGCAGGTCCTACGGGCGAAACCAATGAGTTATACGCCGCTGGTCGCGGTGTGGCTTTGGTGATTGTTGATGATTGCGAAGAGAAAGTGCCAGCGCTGCAAACTGCAATGGCTTTGATTACTGCTGCGCTATTGGCAGGTAACAGCGTTCAATTGTGCAGTGATGATGTGCAGTTCAATACCTTAGTTGCAGACGCAGCTAAGGTAGCGAACTTGCCAACTAACTTGGTGCAAGTTGCTTCGTATGACGCTGCTCAACAGTTGTTGTCTTGCGATGTACGTAGCGTGGGTTACGTAGGTAACTCGCAAACGGCACAAGCTATCAATTTACAGCTTGCTAAGCGTGACGGTGCAATCGTCGGTTTAGTAGCTGAAACGGATCTGGCGACAATGAATGTTGCCAATGATCCACACCTATCGCTGCGCTTCATTACCGAGCGTACGCGAACTATAAATATAACAGCCGTGGGCGGTAACGCGACCTTGCTCGAACTTGGAAGCGAAGCTCACTAACCTTCAGTAAAATTGGCTCTAAGCACTTTTGGTTCTTTCCAACTTTGGTTTTCACCATCTTTGGATTTAACTCATAGTGCTTTGGAGCCTGAATACCTAACTCAATGCACTTGCTTGCCTTAACGGTGAGTGCCTTGCATTGAATTAGGCATGGAAGGCTTTCTACAAAATGAGGACTATCAAATGATAGAAAACAGTTTTGCAATAACGACGACGTTCATTGCGTATCTAATTATGATGCTAGCGATCGGTGTTATTGCTTACAAACGTACATCTAACTCAACTGACTACTTCCTAGGTGGTCGTTCGTTAGGCCCATGGCCTGCTGCACTTTCTGCTGGTGCATCAGACATGAGTGGTTGGTTGCTACTTGGCCTGCCTGGTTACGCTTACGCTGCTGGCTTTGAAGCATTTTGGCTTGCTGGTGGCCTACTTATTGGTACTTGGGCTAACTGGTTAATCAGTGCTAAACGCCTACGTACTTACAGTATTACAACTGAATCACTGACGTTGCCTGAGTTCTTATCTCGTCGTTTCAATGATAATTCTAAGCTGATCCAAACAATCTCTGCTTTCTTTATCCTTTTATTCTTCCTTTTCTACACAAGTTCAGGCTTGGTAGCAGGTGGTAAATTGTTTGAAACGGTATTCGGCCTAGATTACACAATAGCGGTAATTATCGGCACAGTATGTGTGGTTTCTTACACCCTGTTTGGTGGTTTCCTTGCGGTATCTTGGACGGATTTAGTTCAAGGTCTACTGATGTCTGCAGCGCTATTGATTGTACCAATTGCTGCAATGAATGGTGGCCTTGGTCAGCTATCTAGCGACCTGCACAACATCAACCCAGAGCTTCTAACGCTATGGAATGATGCGAAAGGTGAGCCACTGTCTGCTATTGCGATCATCTCGCTAGCGGCATGGGGCTTGGGTTACTTTGGTCAACCACATATCCTTGCGCGTTTTAAAGCAACTCGTTCAAACAAAGATCTTGTGACAGCACGCCGCATCGCAGTTATCTGGACTGCACTGTCTATGATTGGTGCAATGCTAGTGGGTCTTGTTGGTCTAATTTACGTGACTAACTCAGGCGCGCCTAAGCTAGACGATGGCGAGAAGATCTTCATGCTTCTTGTTAACGCAATGTTCCACCCAGTTATCGCCGGTATCCTACTTGCTGCAATCTTAGCGGCAATCATGAGTACTGCTGATTCACAACTTCTTGTTTCTTCATCTGCAATGGCAGAAGACTTGTACAAGCAAATTCTGAAGAAAGACGCAACGTCGGAAGAGATTGTTCGTGTTGGCCGTTTCGCGGTTATCTTAATTTCTCTGATTGCTCTTGTTCTAGCGATGACGCCGGACAGTTCAGTACTTGGCCTTGTATCTTACGCATGGGCTGGTTTCGGTGCTGCGTTTGGTCCAGCTATCGTATTGAGCCTTTACTGGCCTCGTATGAACCGTAACGGCGCTCTAGCGGGTATCGTGGTTGGTGGTGTTACGATTGTACTTTGGAAACAGTTCACGGGCGGTTGGTTCGATGTGTACGAAATCGTACCGGGAATCATCCTATCGACGCTTTCTATCGTTATCGTGAGCCTAATTACTGGCGAACCAGAAGACGAAGTTAAGAAGCAACACGCTGAGTTCGAGAAAAACCTTGTTGAACTAGACTAATCCTCTGGGCTCAGGTTTTCAGCTAAGTCATTGAGCTGGATGCTCACTCGCTCAATGATGAAAAGAGTTTACAATGTAAACCCTAGAATAGAGTCACTTCGGTGGCTCTATTTTTTTGACCATTTTCTAATGCTTTCGACCTCTTATTGGTCGATATTCAATGACTCGAAGAATTCTTGATGAGCAGTCGGCTCCATTATCTCAAACAGCTTGTGACAGTGTTTTATCTCCTATCAATTGAACCCTGCGTTTTCGATCATACGACCCCAACGCTCTTTTCCAATAATTTCTGATTCCCTAATGTTTGGTATTGCTTTGCAGTCGACCAATATGTTTTTTTGATCATTAAAAGCTGAACTACCTTGATGAGGGGGCGACTTTTGTCTTGTTTCAGATTTAGGTTTATACAGGGGGAAGTACTGTCGTTGTGGGGTTTTACAATGTAAATCGAAACCGCGTGAACGGGGAGGATAAATGGAAGAATAAGGATCTTGATAGCGTTTGATGTCAAAAAACGAAAGGGAAAAATGGCTATTTTTTGAACTTGGCGCTCACTTTTGTTATTAGCTCGGTGAATAGTGGAACCGAATTAGACATGATGTGTCAATTGTCAGTAACCACTAAAGACCTATAGGACAAAGGTATGCCAAATCTCTATTGCAAAGGATGTAAAAAAACAACACTACATAAGTCTATAATGAAACGTTGTGAATCTGAGCCTGAGACAGCTTCAGGTCGTATGATGCAATGGACGTCAAAGCTATTTAGTGGAAATCTGTACTACGATATGGAAACTCAGCATTTCTGTCGAACGTGTAACTGCCGTTGCGAAACAGGAAGTACTGTCCCCCAAGTTGGTTTAGCTTAAATTATAGTAAGTGCTCACTAACCTAGATTAAAAAAACCTCCGTACTTGGAGGTTTTTGCGTTTCTATGCTGCTTTGAGTGCAAGCTCGGTTTCAATGGCATTGCCATCAATTTTCACTTTCCATCCATAGTTTGAGTACTCATTTGCTAGTGCTTGAGCAACATCTTTTGAAACCGTTACGTGTGTCCATGAGCCAATGCTGTATGGCTTGTATGAGAGTTCTTGCGTTTTCATAATAGAGTTATCCTTTCTCTTTGATAATTATATTATTCACTTTGGCCTATATCCTTTCTTTCGTTTCTGGCTCAACTTATTTGTTAATCGGGTCATTTTAATAATAATTTGTTAATACCCAGAGTTTGATTTATAAGGGCTATTATCGTTCTCTATTGATTTATATTTAGTGTGAATGTGAATGGCCTGTTTAGTTTTTTAAATGTGTGAGCGAGGTTTTCTTCGATTGCTCATGGTATGGAATATACTGAGCGGAATTTAGAATGTTTAAGGAATGTTATGTCTCAGCATCAACTCGATCGTATCGATAAAGAGATACTAAGAATTCTGCATATGAAAGGGCGTTTGCCTGTTGTTGAGTTGGCAAAGCAGGTCAACCTAACCACTTCCCCTTGTTCTGATAGATTGAAGCGATTGGAGAAAGAAGGCTATATAACGGGCTACCATGCCGAGCTCTGTTCAGAAAAGCTGGGACTCGATGTCCAGGTCTTTATTCATATTCGTCTCGACCAGACCAGCTTTTCGATTTTCGATAAATTCGCCCAAGCGGTTGAACTGATGCCTGAGGTGGAAGAGTGCTATTCGCTGTCGGGTGACTTTGACACCATGATCAAGGTTCGAGTGAAAGACATGAAGGCATACCAAGCGTTTATGGCAACCAAGCTAGGTACCTTACCTGGTGTGATTCAGACACGCAGTGAAGTGGTGATTGAAGAGCATAAGAAAGGCTTCGGTGTAAACCCTGAGTTGTTGGCCACCCTAAAATAGTGGTCTACTTTCGTCTTACCAAGTTTGTTTAGATATAAAAATGGAAGCCGATAAGCTTCCATTTTTTGTTGGGTGTCAGATAGAGAGCAATCCGATAAACTTGTCCGGCTTATAGCGTAATCGCCGCAGAGATTAGGCCAATCACACCACCGAATACACCGCCCCAAACGACCAGCCAGCCAAGGTGTTTCTTGATCATGGCTTGAACCATCTCTTTCACGAGTTTTGGCGTCAGCTCATTCAAACGCTGATCGATGATCGCCTCAATATTCTCTTTTATTTCATCCATCATTGCAGGCGATTCAAGTTCATCCTTGATGGCATTTTTTACAGAATCACTCTTACTGATTTCAATCACAGACTCTTGCATTTTCTCAACAAATGGCGCTTTCATTGGCTGTAGTGCTTCAGTTCCGCCAACCATCGCTAACATGCCACCAAATTGTGAGTTCTCGATAACGTGCACCAGTGAATCGAATGCAGGGTTAAAGTCGATCTTCTGAATCACAGGCTCTAAATTTAGAGACTTTCCAGTCATCTCGCTGCTTAGGAAGCGGTCGATATTACCTGCGGTAAAGAATTGCTCCATCATCAGTTGTTTAATGGCCGCCTTGAACTCTTCAAAACGAGCTGGAATAACGCCAGAACCGTATAAGCCGGGTACTTTTTCGAACAACATGTGAATCGCAAGCCAGTTGGTGATGGCACCAGAAAAGGCGAATAGGCCTGCATAAAGCAAGTATTGGTTTGCTGTCGCATAGCCAGCAGCAAGCAGTGCTAACGCAATTACGTTAGTTAAGATACTTTTGTTCATGGTTGATCTCTAGAAAGAATACTGCCCGCATTTTAAGAAAAAAACGCCAAGAAAAAAACAAAAGGATCGATGAAGTTTATGGGACAGACGAAAATAGATGAGAAAGGGGCGAAGAATAACAGGTATAAAAAAGGCTAGCCTCCCCCCGAAGTCTAGCCTTATTCCAGAACGCGCAAGCGAGGCGTCTTTGGTGTTAATGTCATTATATAATTACGACATAACATTCTGCCACGTGTAATTTACCAGTAATTAACAAATTGGTGTGAATTACGCCGCACTTTTAAAGTAGCACACAAATTAAGCACTCGATGCTTGGTCAAGATTATCGGCAATAAAGCCTCCTGTCTGGTGATTCCACAATTGAGCATAAATGCCATTTTGTGTAATCAGCTCTTGGTGAGTGCCTTCTTCAACGATATTGCCTTGGTCGAGTACGATTAAGCGATCCATTGCTGCAATCGTCGATAAACGGTGTGCAATTGCAATAACCGTTTTACCTTCCATCAACTCTATTAAGCTTTCTTGAATTGCGGCTTCTACCTCAGAATCGAGTGCTGATGTTGCTTCATCCAGAACCAACAGCGGTGCATTCTTCAGAAGTACGCGTGAGATAGCCACACGTTGACGCTGACCACCCGAAAGTTTAACGCCTCTCTCACCAACTTGAGCATCGTAGCCAATGTTACCAAATGGGTCGGTGAGCGTTTCAATGAACTCGTGAGCGTGCGCTTGTTGGGTTGCGGCATACACTTCTTCATCTGTCGCGTCAGGTCGACCGTAAAGGATGTTCTCTTTGATTGAACGATGAAGCAGTGAAGTGTCTTGAGTCACCATGCCGATGTTGCTGCGCAGTGAGTCTTGCGTGACATCTGAGATCACTTGGTCATCAATCAGGATGCGGCCATTTTCTACATCGTGGAAACGTAGTAGTAAGTTAACTAAAGTTGATTTACCTGCCCCTGAACGGCCAACCAAGCCGACTTTTTCTCCCGGTTTGATGTTTAGGTTTAGGTTGTTAATCACACCCTTGTTCTCGCCGTAGTTAAAGCTCACGTTATCGAAATGGATACCGCCTTGTGGCACATCCAAAGGCTTAGCGTCTTTTTTGTCTTCAATAGCGATGGGCTTAGATAGCGTTTTAATGCCATCAATCACGGTGCCTAGGTTTTCAAACAAGCCACCAATTTCCCACATGATCCATTTCGACATACCGTTAATACGTAGAGCTAAGCTGACTGCGATGGCAATTTCACCCACGGTGATCGCGTTATCTAACCATAGGTAGATAGAAATACCGGCAATACTGAACACCAGCAAGTAGTTAGCGAATTCAACACAGATGTTGAAGCCGGTCACTAAGCGCATTTGGCGATGGACAGTATCTAAGAAGCCTTCCATGCCTTCTTCAGCGTATTCGGTTTCTCTTTTGCTGTGTGAGAACAGTTTGACCGTTGCGATGTTGGTGTAGCTATCCACAATACGACCCGTCATCAACGAGCGAGCATCGGCTTGCTCAGAAGACACATCTTTGAGTTTCGGTACGAAGTGCAGCTGAATGCTGACGTAAATGAACAGCCAAACCAGCATCGGAGCCATCAAGCGCCAATCTGACTCTGCGAGTATGAATAACATCGCCGTAAAGTAGACCGTCACGTAGACAAACACATCGACCATTTTAGTCACGGTTTCACGTACTGCGAGTGAGGTTTGCATTACCTTGGTCGCAACACGCCCGGCAAAGTCATCTTGATAGAACGATAAGCTTTGCTTCAAAAGATAGCGGTGGGCTAACCAACGAATCGACATTGGGTAGTTGCCCAGCAAAGTTTGGTGAAGCAATAGCGAGTAAACACTGATCAAGACTGGCATCACGACCAAGAGCAGGACACCGAGCCCCATCAGAGTAGATTGGTTGTCTGCCAAGAAGGTGTCAGGGTTGCTTGTTGATAGCCAGTCAACCAATTGCCCCATGTAACCGAACAGCGCGACTTCGATGATCGCGATGGTCATGCTCATTAAGCCGAGCAAGATCAACGGCTTTTCAAAACCTCGTGTGTAATGGCGACAAAATGCCAGTATTCCAGTGGGAGGTTGTATCGGCTCTCCCTTTGGAAAGGCTTCAGTAAAGCCTTCAAATTTCTTGTACATAGTTTTTCCTTTATAAGCTACTGCATCTGTTAGCAACTGCATCGTCGTGTAGCTCTGTTTTTATAAATTTGGTTTGAAATTTTATAAGTGCTAATGAGTTCTTATCAGTATGACCTCATCAGATAGATTTTCGTTGTTAGTTCTTTTAAGTGACGGAGGAAAGGTTCAAAGAGTGTCGTTCATTTCGCATATTTTAGATTGAATTAGGCAAGAAAAGTTAAGCTTATTTCAAACGTAATTGATGGTTATGCAACGGTGATAATCCTAACGTTAAATGGATTAAATTGTAATCAAAACTCGTGGTGAGCGAGAAAATGGAATCGGAATATTTATCCATAAAGCGACTTAACGAATATGCATACAGTTGGTTCTTTCTGATGTGCTGTTATCTTGCAGTAAAAATTACCGATTAATCTAAGATCTTCAGTGATTGTTTGGGATAAATATTCAAATCATTATTATTTTCAGTGAATCTTGTCGTAACAAGTTGTTTACAATTCTGAGGTAAATAAAAGATAGGGACGGTTGAAATGTTAAACCTACACAAAAAATCACTTCATATTACTAATGTTCAAAACGCCAATTGCGTTGTTATGGTTCCGCCAAAAGAGTTTCGATTTAACGAAGAAACAGCACGTGATAACGAGTTTCAGCACAGAGTCAATCTGACCGAAGCTGAGGTGAAGCTAGAAACGATGGCCGAATTTAAGGCTATGGTGGCTTCGTTGCGTAAAGAAGGTGTGCAAGTTGTAGAGTTTGATTACCCAGAATCGGGTGTCGAAACCCCTGATGCAGTGTTCCCAAACAACTGGTTCAGTACTTGTAGTGATGGAAGTTTATTCACTTTCCCTATGGCCTGTGAAAACCGTCAGCATGAAGTTAAGCCTACTGCTCTTATTGAAGTGTTGGAGGCGTCTGGTCGCATTGTTAACCATAGTGATTCTATGGAGTCGTACGTTGCTCAAGGTTCTTATCTAGAGAGCACCGGCGTGATGGTTATCGATCATATTAATAAGACTATCTATGCTGCGCTTTCTCAGCGTTGCGACCGTGAAGTATTAGAAGATTATGCGAAGCGTATTGGTTATTCTCGCGTGGTTTCATTCCAAACAGCATTACCGTCTGGCCAACCGATTTATCATACCAATGTAATGATGGCGATTGGTGATAACTTCTGCGTGATCTGTGATGAAGTGATCCCTGAATTTGAGCGTCGCTTTGTGGTTAAATCTCTTGCGAAAGACAAACAGGTTATCTCAATCTCAATCGATCAGATGAATCGATTTTGTGGCAACATTCTGCAATTGGAAACAGTGAATGGCGATAAGGTAATTGCGATGTCTCAGTCGGCTTACGATGCATTTTCTCCAGCTCAATTAGCTCAGCTTTCGACACATGGAAAGCTACTACCATTTAACGTAAAAACGATTGAAGACATTGGTGGTGGTTCGGTGCGATGCATGTTGGGTGAGGTTTTCTTGCCAACGCGAGTGAATCTCCTGTAGCAAGTATAGAAAGTATAACAAGCGACTGACTTCAGTCATGAATCTATGAATACCACTCTTATCGCAGAGTGGTATTTTTGTTTTTATCTATCTTTGTATCGGTCTACCAGAAGTAAGAAAACAATAATAAGAGAACCAGCGCTAGATACACGAGCTAACGCGTACAAAAGTTAACGGAAAACAGCTAACGCAAAAGCTATGAAGCGTCTTTAAAAGCTCGGTGTTCGATGAACTTAGCCGACAGTGCCACGACTTCCTTAGAGTAGACAAGCGCCGTGTGGTTGAGTTTGAGAGCGTATGTATCCGTTGCCCCTCTCAGGTTTGCGTCTTCGAGTGTGACCGTGCCATCGCCCGGATTTTTTCCCAGTACAATACGTCCAACTCCGGCGTCGTAAGTACCTGTAATCACGCCAATCGGCACATCAATGTCGTAGTCACCCAAGCCATCACTTAAGATCATTTTGCTCGAACCAAATATAAAACCAAGCCCATGGTTCGACAGTGTTTTAGCGATAGTCGCGCCATTGTGCGGCGTGCCTGCGGTAATGATGCAGGTGTCTGCAAAGTTGGGTTGGTAGAACTTAAAATAGTGACGAATGAGCAAACCACCAAGTGAGTGACCAAAGAAGTAGACTTCATCGTATTCATCAAAACGAGCATTAATAAAGCGATTGAGGCGTTTAGCGGCCGAAGGGAAGCGCAGCGAGTTGTAGGCAAATTTGTGCGTTGTAAAGCCACGTTTTTTGAAGTTTCTATCCAGATATTGCATGATCAACGCAGGCATATATAGGCCATGAATTAAAACTATATGTTTGTTTTTATTATCCATTTTCGTCCTCCGTTTGATGGCGTTCCCAGTATATTTAGTCGCAAATCTAAACTCAATAAAACTTGCTACTAATGGTACACAAAAGACAAAGGTGTGCACTATAGACAGGACGTTTGTTATAGATAGAGCGTTCGTTATAGAAAGAATGCGCGTTATAAGTGCTTGATGGACAAAAGGTGGGTTAGTCCGATCTCACGCCACCATAAACATCTATGGTTAAACCGCCTTGTTTAGCGTAAGTATTGGGTGTTAGACCGATGGTTTTCTTTAGGTAACGAATTAGGTGTGGCTGGTCGCTAAATCCAAACTGGTAGGCGACGTCTATCCAATCAATGTCATCAAAATTTCGCTTATACAAGTATTCGAGCATCGCCTCGAGTTTGTTCATCGATTGGCACTGTTTCAATGTCAATCCTGTCACCTTGTTGAAGCTTCTTTCCAATGTCCTTTGCGAACAAAACAGTTTGTCACCAAGCTCTGCAATTGGTGTCGAACCAAGCACATCCAACACCTTACGTGTCAGTTCGCTGTGTCTATCGGTTTTACCTATCGATAGCCAAGGTTGCAGCAAATCATCTAACTGCTGACAGCAGGCCTCAACATCGCTTTGGGCGAGCTTGATCAGTGACGTTACATCAGCGTTTGGATTGTCCAGTAAACCTACGAGATTGACTGGGATAACGCTGTCTAAGCTAGGGTGAGAGCAATCTGGGATAGCCAGTGTATACAAGGCACCGACATGGAATTTGATGCCTAAATGAATAAACGGTTTCGAGTGATCCAATTCGATGGCTTTCTGGTGTGGCAGCAGCAGGTGGCAACCAACGCCTTGATCGACCTGTTGCTCAATCGTGTAGTGATATGTCTGTTCACTTGGCGATAAGATCAGGTGCGCCGATGGATCGGGATTGAGTATCGGAAATTGATGAGTTTGGACGTCGGGCGTCTTTTCAATCAGCCAGTAGCAATCAATGAACTGAGCAACAACTGAGGATTTCGGAGACTGTAACCAATTGATCATTAGACCTTCTATTTCGGATGACTGTCACCCAACTATATGTGGATATTGTTATCGGTGACAGTTTTTATCGGTATCTATTATCAGAACTAAATCTTCTGCTTCGTTCTGATACTTAGCCCAAATACAGGCTAAGCTATTTTTTTAGCTCGCTAAAATCAAACTGCAAGATGCGATGCTTTGATGATAACCCAGCGCTTGTGATGGCCTTTTGTGCGCCAGTGTTAGTGCTTTCTGTCGAGCAAATAACTTCCAAACCTTGCTGGTTAGCGTGCTGCTTTAGAAAGTTAAGAACACGCGTTGCTAAGCCTTTACCGCGTTCTTGTTGAGCGACAATCATACCCAGGTCGGCAAACTGTGTTTGGTGCTCATCGAATTTACGGCACTCGCCTGTAGCGAGAACATTGTTGTTTCCCCAGTAGCCCCACAGTTCCTCGCGAGCAATCAAGTTGCTGTAGTAACCGTTCAGCCACTCTTTTGGTGCGCCAATTGTTGCTGAAGCAAACTTCACTAACTGATCGAGTTGTTCTTTCGTCGCGAGACTCATCTCTATCTCTTCAATGCGGTCTGAATCACAATCAGATCTGGCTTGAGAGTTTTGGCGGTACATCATCGCATTCACTTTAAATGACTCTGTGTTGTCGACACACAGTGATAAATATTGTGGTTCAGCGGTGCTCACGAATGCGCCTTTCACCTTACCAATCACAGAACTGTTGTTCTCTACGATTAAGGTGAACAAGTTTTCAATATGAGTACTGGCTGTTGGTGCTAGATAGAACTGAAGTAAGTAGCCTTCAGCATTTAATACGCAGTAACCGACAAGCTTGCTGTCTTCGTAAAAACCATAATGGTCAGACATAGAAACAAAACCAAAGTGCCACATACCATCGAGTGGGGCTGTTGCTTCGGTAAAGTAAGCGGTTTTAAGTTCGTTTAAGTCGCTAAGTGCGGAGATTTTTTTGATGTCTAACATCGTTTGAATTCCTATTGTATCGATTTGGTAGAGCAGCGTGACTGCGGTCTGTTTCTCAGGTACGTAGATAGACGATGAGATAATTGATTAGCTGAGCCACGTTTCAATAACAGCAATTGTAGGCGACTGCTTGAGGCCGGTATTGAATAAAAACGACAGTTTTAGATTAGATAGAAAGCAAAAAGGGGCTGATACAATGAGCCCCCTTTAAAATCAGTATTTGAAAAGAACTACCGACACGGTGCGAAGATATCTTGTTCCTCTCGGTATTCTTTGGTTTGTACGTCCATCAGGCCAAGCAAAGAATCGAACAAATTGTCGTGAGAAAAGCTTTGTTCCTTTCCTTCTTTACGCAAGCACGTATCACTAATACCCTTCTCGGCCGCAAAACCATCAGACATCCACATGATCATAGGCACATGGGTTTGTTCTTTCGGTGCCAATGAATAAGGCATGCCGTGTAAGTAGACGCCATTTTCTCCCAATGATTCTCCGTGATCGGAAATGTACATCAGTGCGACATTGTACTTATCGGTGAGTTTCTCTAGCTTCTGAATAGCCTGTGAGAGAAAGAAATCCGTGTACAAGATGGTGTTGTCATAGGTATTGACGACTTGCTCTTTGGTGCAGTTTTCGATGTCAGAACGTGGACAATCTGGCATAAACTTCCTATGTTCTTCAGGGTACCGCTCGTAGTAAGTTGGGCCGTGAGAGCCGGAAATATGATAGAAAAGAATGTTATTTTCAGTCAAATCTTGGGTATCTTGTTCGAAGTTCTCTAGCATCGCTGTGTCGTAGCACACATCGTTATTACACAGCGGGTCGCTGTCTTTGGCGACGAGAGTCATCTCTTTGATTCGGTGTGCGACGGCTTTATCCCCACCATCGTGCTCTCGCCAGATAGAATGAATCCCTGCGCGGTTCATAATGTCGACCACGTTATCTTGGTTGTAGGCTTTGTCGCGATCATAGTTGCTGCGGTTCATGTTAGAAAACATACACGGCACAGAAACCGCAGTGGCTGTTCCGCATGACTGAACATCAGAGAAAAAGATCGGGTTGTAGGGTTTGGTATGAGCATTGGTTTCTTTCTCATAGCCATAATATTGGTAGTTATACACACGTGCCGTTTCTCCAAGAACAAAGACCAATAGAGTTGGTTTGGTTGCTTGTTGAGCTTCCGGTTTTAGCTGCGCATCTAAGCCGATTTCTTGGTAAGGAATCGGTTCTTTGATGTAGGTGTTATTGATGTATTTTGCCGTTGAAGCGACGTATTCGGTCGGGATGATCATCTTTTTAAGATGAGAGTTATTGCGACCAATCGATACGTAATCTTTGTAGAACAACCCAGCAATGATGGCGATGACGATCAAAGAACTTAATAATCCAATCGCTTTCCAAATAGCAAAATCTTTCCATGACTCTCTTTCAAGGTTTGTGAACAAAAGCATTTGTGATGGAAGACCTCCCATTAGAACAAACCATAAAATCGAATACAGGCTTAGATAACTTGCTGCTTCTCCGCTGTTGGTTTCAAAAACGTTTTCTATCATTCCATAGTCAACAAAAATGCCATAGCTGAACATGCTGTAGCTGACTAACGACGAAGTAAGCAATAGTAGAATGAAAAAGGCTTTGGCGAATATCGGCCAGTTAAAAACTTGAAAGATAAAGTTGAATGCAGCGAGAAAGAAAAAGGGGATCGAGATGATGAACCCAATACTCTCGGCTTTTGATGCGCTAAGGATGTTGAATAGCTCGCGCGAAATAGGCAAGTTAATGACAAGCAAGTAATATAATGCCAAAACGAAAGGGAGTTTGTTTATCGACATATTTAAGCGTGGTAGATTCATTGTCTTTTTGATTCCTGCGTCTCTTATTCCTTTATTTTAGTCCCGCTACCAAGAAAGCTCTAATATCAACGTACAAAGCTCAATAAGTGATGGCGAGCGATAAACCAACTAAAGTGAAATGACGCGATAGGGCGTGTAGAAACAAAAAATTCACTTTACTGAGTGACCTTCATGACAAGGTGGAACAGCAAAGTGAATTAGTATGTTCAGCTTCTTTTATGTAGTTCAATCACATTAGAAGTTGTATGAACCACCGAAGCTAATGCTGTTGAATGCTAGCGTGTCGCTAGTGTATGTCTTGCCACCAATCGTATTATCTACACTTACCGCATCTGCCTGAGAAATAGCTCGAAGTGTTAAGTGTTCGATAGGTGAGTATTCAACGCCGACGCCAAAGTGGAAACCAGTGCCGCTGTCATCATCAAACCCTGAACCACTACTTGCATTTAGGTCTACGGAGCTCAAACCTGCTAATACGAATGGGCGAATGGTGTTGTCGAATGTGTAACCAAGATTTGCTGATAAAGAAATAGAGGTTGGAGACAGCTTTTCAGCACTATTTTTGTAGTTTGCGTAATCCGTGTAACCAAGCTCAACACCAACGATACGGTTAAACTGGTAACCGCCGTATAGGTTGTAACCCATGCCGCTAGAATCTAAGCTTGGCGCGTTATCAGTGTCTGAGCCTTGATAGACGCTAAGTCCGCCACCAATGTAAGCACCGCCGTCAGTACCTGCTGCTAAAGCTGGAAGAGAAACTGCGCTGATTAAGCCCAGTGCTAATGCTGATTTCGTTATCTTGTTCATTTTTGTTACTCACTCTTTAATGTCATGCCAGTATCAATAATTTTTGTTTTGCGACCTTTCGACCGTTGGTGAACATTATTCCGCAGTCTTTTATGTATTACTGTATGGCTTTGTAAGCTGAATCATTACATATTAGAAATAATATACATTAAATTGCGTATTGAGTCAGGCTGTTCAAAACAAGGAATAAAGATGCTAACGAAACAGAATACAGGTTTGGTGGTTGTGGACGTGCAGGGCAAGCTCGCACGTCTCGTTGATGAGAGCGATACACTGATCTCTAATTGTGGAAAGTTGATTGAGGGTGCACAGGTTTTGGGGTTGCCAATTATTAGTTTGGAACAGAATCCTGAGAAACTAGGTGCTACAGTCGACGAACTTAAGTGCCTATTGAGTGATGCTACGCCGATACCTAAATTCACTTTCAACGCGTGTGATGAACCTAAGTTTGTTGAGGTTGTGCAAGCCAAGGATGTAGATACTTGGTTGGTGTGTGGTATTGAGGCTCATATTTGTGTCTATCAAACCGCAATGGGGTTGTTAGATCTTCGGTACAAGGTTCAGGTAGTTGGTGACTGTGTTAGCTCGCGAACAGCATTGAATAAGAAACTGGCAATCCGTCGATTAGCAGATGCAGGAGTCCAAATAACTGGGTTGGAAATGAGCCTGTACGAACTAGTGAAAGATTGTCGCGCCCCAGAATTCAAACCCATCCTATCCTTGATTCGTTAGTCGCCGAGAGGTTGTCTGTCGCCACCGCCTCGGTAAGAATCGAGCGCAACTTTCAAGCGACGCAGTTTGTCGCGCGATCGGTTTTTGTGATTGACCGCGATTCCCATCGAAAGCACATCCACTAACGCCAACATTGCGTAGCGAGAAGCCGATGGTTTGTAGATGAAGTCGGTTTCCATATGCTTGATTGGCAATAAGATATCTGCAATCTTTGCCAATGGAGTGTCTTGTGGGGTAATCGCAATGATCTTAAGTCCGTACTGCTTAGCCAGCTCTGCCGTTTCAGTGATCACTGGTGTAAAACCTGTCGCTGAGATCATCACCATGACGTCATTGGCATCGGCTGTAGCGGCAACCATTCTCGACATCAAACCATCGTTGTACGACACCACTGGGTAGCCTAAACGGAACAGTCGGTGTTGAAGCTCTTGAGAGGCTATTGTCGAGCCACCACCCATACCTATAGCAATGATCTGCCTTGCGTTGTGCAGCCAGCTGACTGCAGTTTCAACGTCTTGCTCTTTGAACAGGGTGCGGTTGATGTCTAGGCTCTGCTTGATCGATTCGTAGATACCTTGATAGCCCGTTTGGTCAACCGGTTCGAGAATAAAACGTTGGCCGACAGTCAGTGTTTGAGCAAGCTTGATCTTCATATCACGTACGTTGCTGCAGCCGATAGCCTTAGCAAAACGCGTAATGGTGGCTTCACTCACTTGAGCGCCTTCGGCCAGCTCTGTAATGCTGGCATTGGCAGCAAAATCAATGTCGTCCATGATCAACTTGGCGACTTTCTTTTCTGCATCACGAAGAACAGGGAAACGCTCTGTTATCTGTGAAATGATATCTACTTCTAAACTCAAGAATCCTGATCCTTTGTTGATGGGGCTAATCGTATCACTTAGTTTTTAAGAACCTAGCTCTTAAAACTAAGCCTTAGCCCCGTTAGTATATCTTATTGCTTCGCTGATTCTAGCTTATCGAGAATTCGATTTAGAAACAGGTTTCCACCCAGTTTATGACCTGATGGTCGTCATCGCTGATGGCAATGTAGCGCCATTTGTCGAAGGTTAAACACGGATGTGAGGTCGAGAAAGCAATCATGTCGCCCACTTCAATCTCAGAAGAACCGTCGGTTTCCACAAAGGTATGTTGATCCATCACCGCAGTAGAGGTTAAGCCTTTCACTGAGATTGCTTCGCCGTTGCGATAGCCGCGCTCGGCAATCGGTAAACCTGCATCAAAGGCCACATCACGCTTGCCTAGCCCAACCACTAACTTTGTTGGCTCCGGACGAGAGATTACATAAGCCCACACCTCTAGTGCCGATTCTAAATCACCACCCAATTCACACGCGTAGCCTTGGTTTACTTGGGCGCGTTGCAACACCTTGCTTTGTGCGTCTAGGTAAATGCCTGTGTCGTGAATGGCATAGCAGCCCGGGCGGATGATCGCCAAGTAATCGGTTAGGTTCGCCAAACATTCTGCAACCACGTCATACCAAGCCGAGCCTGCACCAGTGATAATAGGTTGCCCTGCAATTAGGCCATCTGATGCCAGGCTTTCGACCGAACTGAGCGCCTGATTTAAGAAGGTACGAATATCTTGTTCTGCGTTGTCACCGTGAATTACACCCTCGTACACCTCAATACCTGCCAGCGAAAGGGCAGGTGTGTCTTGTATGGTTTGAGCCAGTTCTAGAACTTCTTGTGGTGAACGACAACCACAGCGACCGCCCGGTACACCAAATTCGATCAGTACTTTTAGTGTCTGTTTTGTATTAGAGAAATATTGGTTAAATTGCTGCACGTTTACCGAAGAATCCACACAACAGTAAAAGTCGATATCAAACTCACTGATCAGCTGTTCAACGATCGCCATGTTGGTTCTACCCACCAATTGGTTGGCCATGATGATTCGTTTTGCACCCGCCATAGCGGCAACTTCTGCCTGTGCAGGCGTTGCTACTGTAATACCCCAAGCGCCATTTTCTAGCTGTTGGCGGAAAAAAGCAGGTGTCATTGATGTTTTGCCATGTGGCGACAATTTAACCTGATGGTGATCGGCGAATGATTGCATCCAATTCAGGTTATTGGTTAAGGCGGATTGTTTGATAATTGCTACCGGGAGCGAAATATCTTCATCAACCAGTCGGTAAATACCGTTCTCAGATTGTGATATCGCTCTCCCTTTTTGGCCTTTTTCAGTCAAGACAAAACTATTGTTCTGATACTTTATAACATCTTTATGTGCAGGGTTATGTTTCATTGTTGATTCCTAACATGATTTAAGTTGTTGTTATTTAATGTTTAAATATATCTATAATCTAATTTGTGGTAGAAACTATCACACAAATTAAAATATTATGTGTGTTTTGTCACTGAAAATAATCGGCTGGATTCTTAATATAGCTCCATCAACACAGTGGATTGAGAGAGTGAAAAATGTTGTTCGATACGATAATCAAAAATGTAGAGGTGTTTGACGGCACCGGCGAACAATCGTTTTGTGCCGATGTAGCAATCCGAGATGGAAAAATAGCCGAAATTGGTCAAATCGATCACGAAGATTGTGGCCAGTTGGTTGAGGGAGCTGGCTTAGCATTGGCTCCTGGATTTATCGATGTACATACACATGACGATACCAACGTAATTCGTTACCCAGACTGCCTGCCTAAGATCAGCCAAGGTGTTACAACCGTGATTGTTGGCAACTGTGGCATCAGCGCATCACCAACCGTTTTGGCTGGCGATCCACCTGACCCAATGAATCTTTTAGGTGCGCAGGCTGATTTTAAATACCCAACTTTCGCCGCGTATGCACAAGCGGTAGAGCAAGCTCAACCCGCAGTAAACGTCGCTGCGTTAGTTGGCCATACCACATTGCGCAACCAAGTGATGGACGACCTGCAGCGCACTGCAAGCGAAGACGAAATCGCAGCGATGCAAACCAACCTTGATTTGGCGATGGCGCAAGGCGCATTAGGTTTGAGCTCGGGTTTGGCTTACGCCAGCGCGAAACAAGCGAATGCCAACGAAGTGATGCAGTTAGCGAAAGTGCTTTCTAGTCACGGCGGCATCTATACCACGCATATGCGTACCGAATTTGAAGAGATCTTAAGCGCGATGGAAGAGGCGTTTGAGACAGGACAATACGCGAAAGTGCCTGTTGTTATCTCTCACCTTAAATGTGCAGGTGCGGGCAACTGGGGCAGAACCGTTGAAGTTCTTGATTTGATGGACAAGGTTTCTGAGCACCAAGATGTGTCTTGTGACTGTTACCCATACTCAGCGAGCTCTTCGACATTAGATTTGAAACAAGTGACTGACGATTTCGATATCTTCATCACTTGGTCTGAAGCAAAACCAGAACACGCAGGCAAAACGCTGAAGCAGATCGCTGATGAAATGAATCTACCCCTGATGGACGCGGCAAAAGCGCTTCAACCAGCGGGTGCGGTTTACCACTGCATGGATGAGAACGACGTAAAGCGTGTATTGAAATACAAACTGACCATGGTCGGTTCAGACGGTTTACCTAATGATCCGCATCCACACCCAAGATTGTGGGGCACCTTCCCGAAAGTATTGGGTCACTATTGCCGAGACGAAAAACTGTTCTCGTTGCCCGAAGCGATTCACAAGATGACCGGAATGTCGGCTCAGCGTTACAACTTAGCGGGTCGAGGCGAAGTTCGCTGTGGTGCCTTTGCCGATTTAGTTTTATTTGATCCAAAGAATATTAAAGACACAGCAACATTTGAAAATCCTATTTCAGTTGCTGAAGGAATAGAAAGTGTATTTGTAAATGGTGAGTTAACTTACCAGCAAGGAAAAGTAAGAAATAATCGTTCAGGCGTTTTTATTTACCGAAACTAGAGTTTAAATTATTTATTAAATTCAGGTAATTATAAAAACGGCGAATTAATTTAAATATATTGGAATAGAAACTGTTTTATCTATAAAGCTAATGTTATCTATAAACCCAATATTATCTATAAATAAGTGGAGTTAAAAAATGACTATTAAACGTTACGGTGTTGAAGGCGGTACAGGTACAGGCGGACAACATTTACCATTTGCACGTGCTACTGAAGCAGGTGGTTTCCTATACGTTTCTGGCCAGACACCGATGACAGATGGTGAAGTGGTTGAGGGTGGCATTGTTGACCAGTCTCGCCTAGCGATCCAAAACTGTGTCGATATCATGACTGAAGCGGGCTACGGCCTAGAAGACGTAATGCACGTAAAGGTTGTGCTAACGGATTCTCGTTACTTCCAATCTTTTAATAAGGTATTCAAAGAGTTCTTCGGTGCTAACCCTCCGGCTCGTATCTGCATGGTTTGCGACTTAGTTGTAGACGTGAAGGTTGAAGTAGATGTGACTTGCTACCGCGCCGATCGCGGATAGTAATAACCTAATCACAATTACCTACTTAGAGAGTATTAGAGGGTAGTCATCCCTGTTATTATCCTTTAATACTCTCACCCTACATTTATAAAAATTACTTTAATTAAAATATACAAAACAAATAAAGTAATTATATGAAATATAAAATGAATGAATCATAAATAAAGTTCAGGAATGAACTTAATATTTCACTGAGAGGTGTCAAATGAACAGCACACTTTTTCTTACAGGCTTCGGCGTGTACGTATTATTTTTAATTTGGTTAGGCTGGTTTGTCTCGCGTAATCAAAAATCTGGCGAAGATTTCTTATTAGGTGGCCGTGGCCTACCTATGTTTTTAGTACTTGGTACAACGGTCGCGACGATGGTTGGTACGGGTTCAAGTATGGGGGCGGTTGGCTTCGGCTACGCAAATGGCTGGGCAGGTGCTTTGTACGGCATTGGTGGTGCGATAGGCATCCTATTACTTGCACTTTGGTTTGCTCCGGTTCGTAAATTGAACTTCATGACCATGAGTGAAGAACTCGCTTACTATGTTGGTGCTAACCGCATCGTGAAAAACGTTGTAGGTGTACTGATTTTTGTCGCTTCAATTGGTTGGCTGGGCGCACACATTCTAGGTGGCGGCATGTACCTAGCGTGGATTGCAGACATCGATCTCTATCTAGCGAAAATCATTATTGCCGCGGCATTCACTATTTACGTGGTGATCGGTGGTTACACAGCCGTTGTGTGGACCGATACCATTCAAGCTATCATTCTTTTTGCTGGCTTCATCTTGATGGCGGTAATGTCCGTCGATTACATCGGCGGCATGGATAACCTTTACGCTGCCATGGAGCCTGCTGCTACGAGCTTTTTAGCAATCGATAAACTGGGTCTTCTTCCTGCTGTGTCTCTGGCTGTGGTTATTGGTGTGGGTGTACTAGCGACGCCTTCATTCCGTCAGCGTATCTACTCGGGTAAAGACGTATCAACCGTTCGCCGCTCATTTGTTGCATCAGGTGTGTTGTACCTTTTCTTCTCAATCATCCCTGCAATCATTGGTATGGCAGCACATGCCATTGACCCATCATTGGATAATCCGAACTACTCGTTCCCTTATGTTGCTGCAACGGTTCTTCCGGTTGGCGTTGGTATGATTGTTCTTATCGCGGGTCTTTCTGCAACGATGTCGAGCGCAAGTTCAGATGCGATAGCAGGTGTGTCTATCCTACTTCGTGATGTTTACGTGATGTTCACTGGCCGCGTACCAAACAAAGAGTCAATGGTGAACTATTCTCGCTTGGCACTGATTGTGGTGATTGGTTTTGCACTGTTGTTCGCTCTGACGTCAAACGACATCATTGGCTACATCACGAAAATGATTTCAACCGTAATGTCGGGCATGTTTGTGTGCGGTATGTTGGGTCGATTCTGGAAACGTTATAACTGGCAGGGTGCGCTTGCTACGCTAGCGGGTGCATCTGTGGCTTCATTTGTTGTAATGCTAAACGCAGACTACACGGCTTTCTGGGGTAACCCTGTGATTCCTTCTTGTCTAGTGGCTCTAACGGCTGGTGTGCTGGTAAGTCTATGTACTCCGGCTAACCAAGTGACACCAGAAATGGCAAAAGCAATTCTTGATGACGAGCGTGCTCTGATGGAGATGGAAATGTCTGAGACTGGCGTACTTGAAGAAGAAGCGTCACCTCAACGTCCTGCAAATCAAACAAGCTAATCTAAAACTCTCCACAGCTAGTTAGTACAACAAATTCAGTAAAACAAGCTGTGGAGTGGTTCAGATAGCTCAGGCTTTGCTTCTCGGTAGGGCCTTCTTCCCCATTTATCTCTCTATTTTAGGATCGGCTATGCCTGCATCTTCTAACTTCAATATTGCTTTCTTTGGCGAGTGCATGGTCGAAATCAGCGGCTCTCCATTAACCAAAAAATTCGGCGGTGACACGCTCAATACCGCGCTTTACCTTTCTCGCTTAACCCAGCATCGAAACCTCTCTGTTCATTACGCGACGGGCCTTGGTAGCGATGAACTGTCTCAGAACATGATTGATAACTGGCAGTTAGAGGGTATTCAAACCAATTTCGTTGAACGCATCCCAAGCAAGTTGCCCGGCTTGTACATGGTCGAAACCGACGAGACAGGCGAGCGACACTTCCATTACTGGCGCAACGATGCGGCAGTAAAGTTCTACTTCCAAATCGATAACTTAAACAAGCTTGAAATCGCCCTGACAGAGAAACAAGTCGATGCGGTTTACATCAGCGGTATCAGTATCGCGATCTTGGATGACGCCTCTCGTGAGCGCCTATTCAAAGCTATTAGCGTGTTCTCAAACCAAGGCGGCAAGGTGATTTTTGATAACAACTATCGCCCACAGCTTTGGAGCACCGAGCAAGCTAGACATTGGTACGCCAAGTTACTGCCGCTGGTGGACATCGCCTTGATTACCGAAGACGACGACCTGCTTGTATGGGGTAACTCAGAGAGCGTTCAACAACGCTGCCTTCGTTTGGGTTGCCAAGAGATCGTCATCAAAAGTGGCTGCGAGCCATGCAAGATTGTTCAAGTTGAACAGGGCAACTTTGTTGAGAATTATGTCTCAGCGACTCGTGTTTCTAACGTGGTTGATACCTGTGCGGCGGGCGATTCATTCGCCGCAGGTTATTTAGCTGCGCGTCTTACTGGCGAGAGCGCCACCGACGCAGCCGAACTTGGCCACCAACTGGCTTCCATCGTTATTCAATACTCTGGCGCAATCATCCCCGTGAGCGCTATGAGCCAACTGATTAAAAAATAAAATAAAAAGCGGAATTATTATGTCTCAAGAAATTATCAACAAACTTAAGCAATTCAAAGTTATCCCTGTTATCCAAATCAACAAGGTTGAGCACGCGATTCCACTGGCAAAAGTGTTGGTAGAAAACGGCCTACCAGTTGCTGAAGTAACATTCCGTACTGAAGCGGCAGCAGACGCGATTCGTGCGATGCGCGATGCGTATCCAGAGATGTGTATCGGTGCCGGCACAGTATTAACGCCAGCGCAGATCGACCTTGCTAAAGAGTCGGGCAGTGAATTCATCGTAGCTCCGGGCATGAATCCAAACACCGTAAAACGCTGCCAAGAGATCGGTATGCCAATCGTTCCGGGTGTAAACAACCCAAGCCAAGTTGAACAAGCGTTGGAACTTGGCCTTAACTTCTTGAAGTTCTTCCCTGCAGAAGCGTCTGGTGGCATCAACATGGTGAAGTCTCTGCTAGCGCCATACGTTGATGTGTCTTTAATGCCAACGGGCGGTATCGGTAAACACAACGTGAATGACTACCTAGCAGTGGATCGCGTGGTGTGTTGTGGTGGTACTTGGATGGTGTCGCCAAAGATGATCGAGAACGAGCAATGGGACGAGATTGCGGTATTGGTACGAGAAGCGGTCGCTCTTGTTAACGAGTAATAAGTTTTTGAACTAGCGATAACAAGCTTTCGAATTAGAGATAACGAGCAACAGCAGTGGCTGATGGTTCTGTTTTGTGAATCGCCTCCGATAAACAAAACAGAACCATATTTATATAGGAAAACTAATAATGAAAAAAACTATATTATCCCTATTGATTTCAGGTTCAGTAGTGTCCCCAATGGCTTTAGCAATGGCTCCAAATACAGACTTGAATTTAATGCCTTATCCACAAACTGTGGAATTAAAATCAGGCCAAGTGAAAGTAGATGGTAATTTTAAAGTTTATATCAAAGGCTTTAATTCTGATCGCGTTGAATACACGGCGAAACGCTTTATTGATCGCCTTGAACGCCAAACGGGTGTACCGATTCTAAATTGGCAGGTGGATAGTGAAGACCAAGCGAACCTGATCATCGATATCGACGCAGCGCCAAAGTCTGAAGTACAGAACATCGACTCTGTAGAGTCCTACAAAATTACCACTCAGGGTGAACAAATCACGCTGAGCTCTCCAAGCCCATACGGCACAATTCACGGCATCGAAACCCTTTTACAGCTCGTTGAAACTACGGCGACTGGCTACCATATTCCTGCTGTAACAATTGTAGATGAGCCCCGTTTCCGCTGGCGCGGTGTCTCTTACGATACTTCACGTCACTTCATTGAATTCGATGTGTTGATTCGTCAATTAGATGCGATGGCGTCGGCGAAGATGAACGTGTTCCATTGGCACTTCTGGGACGATCAAGGCATTCGAATTCAAACCGAATCATGGCCGCGTCTGTGGTCTGAAACCGCTGATGGTAATTACTACACCAAAGACCAAGTTCGTTACCTAGTTGAATACGCGCGTAACCTTGGTATTCGTGTGATTCCAGAGGTGTCTCTTCCGGGGCACTCTTCTGCGGTTGCTCACGCTTACCCGCGTTTGATGTCGGGCGGTGAAGGGCAAAACTACGAGCAAGAAAGAGGCTGGGGCGTGTTTGAACCTCTCATGGATCCACTGAACCCAGAAGTCTATGAGATGCTAGGTGACGTGTTTGACGAAGTGACCGAGCTGTTCCCTGATGAGTACTTTCATATCGGTGGCGATGAGCCGAACTATGCGCAATGGAAAAACAGCGAAAAGCACCAACAGTTCATTGAAGAGAACAATATCGATGGCGAACGTGGTCTGCAGTCTTACCTCAATGTAAAAGTTGAGAAGATGCTCGAAGAGCGCGGTAAGAAAATGACTGGTTGGGATGAAATTTGGCATAAAGATCTGCCGACTTCCATCGTGATTCAAAGCTGGCAAGGGCACGACAGCATTGGTCGTGCTGCGAAAGAGGGCTACCCAGGTATTCTTTCTACGGGTTACTACCTAGACCAGCCTCAGCCAACTAGCTACCACTATCGCAATGACCCAATGCCAAGTGGCATCACAGTTGACGATAAGCTGCACAGCGGCGAAAAATTCGTGACGTATCAATGGCAGAAGCCTCGTTCAAAAGGCGGCCCACGTAAGGGAACACTAACTATTATTGAAGCTAAGGATGGCACTTTCCGCGCATTCAGTGATTACAACGGCAAGTCTCGCGAAGAGATCTTCATCCTTGATTATGTGCCGGGTAAAACCTTTGTTGGTCATTTCGATAACTTCATGTCGTACACTGAGTTCAACCTAAACCTGAATCCAAAGGGTTTTGCCGAAGGCAGTTACCAATTGGTCGGCAATGTACGTTGGCCAACCACAGGTGAAGTGATTGCGAGCAGTGATGTTGAAGGCAGCGTGATTCCTGAACCAAATGGTGGTTACCCAGCGGAATTAACAGATAAAGAAAAAGAGTTGATCCTAGGTGGCGAAATCACCATGTGGCTAGAGAACAAAGACAGTCTCACGGTTGAAAACTACCTATGGCCACGCAGCTATGCGATTGCAGAGCGCTTCTGGTCTGATGCGGAATTGACGGACGAACGCAGCATGTACAAGCGCATGAAAGCGATGGATACATGGTCTGAAGTGTCGGTTGGACTTCGTCATCATGCGGATGCTGACATGTTGTTGAAGCGTATTGCAAAAGGCCAAGATATCCACGACCTACGCGTGCTTGCGAAATACACTGAACCAGCACAGTACTACGCGCGTAACTGGGAGAAGTGGAATTCTACTGAACTTAAGGGCACTTTATACAGCCAATACGAGCGTCTAAACCGCTTCGTTGATGCGCTGCCAGTGGAAAGCTACGCTGTGTATGAGATGCAAGATTTGGTCAACGAAGTCGCGACGGGTAATCAACAAGCGCTTGAGCAACTTGCAGAGCATTATCATCAAGCAAAAGCGGCTGCACTCGCTGCTAAAACTGTCTTCGCAGGTAATGTGTCTTCGGTAGATACTGTGATTGTCGCAGAGAAAACGGCGGAAGTAGCAGACTTGGCGTTAACCTTGATTGCTAAAACACAAGCGGGTGAAAAAGTTAGAGCATCAGATACGAAGGCCTACCAAGCGATACTGTCTGAATCAGCGAAAATCTATGATGAATCGATCATCGCGATTGTTCGTCCGACAGAGCTCTTGTTGAAGCAGTTAGCTGAGTAAGCCGTTAACGTATTAGCGAATAAGTCACACGCAACAAATGAATCAAACCGCCCTCTGTGGGCGGTTTTTTTGTTTTAGCGTCTCTATAAACGTGGTGGCTAAGCTTTATGTAAGCAATTACTCACTATCACTATTTTGTAGCGTTAACGTGAATGTCATGCCTTGGTCTGGGTTGTTTTTTGCTATCAAGGTACCTTGCATATCTCGCACGTTGTTTGCTGTGATGGCCAAGCCGAGACCCAAACCTTCGCCCATCTTTTTGTTGGTATGAAACGGCTCAAAAATAGTTTCGAGTTGGTCTTCTGACACGCCACAGCCATTATCTTGTACCTTGATGATTACGCGTTGTTGATCGGTGTGTGCGCTGATAATGATGGTCGCGAGTGTTTGATTCTGCGTAGCGTCCACAGCATTTCTAAGTAAGTTGCCAAGCACTTGGCGAAGTCGTGCTTCTTCTCCCATCACCATCGAAATATTAGAGGCGACACGCACGCGAATATCGACGTTGTCTAATTCGGCTTGGTGAATGCGTAGGGTTTCTTGCAGTGCTTCGGTGAGTGAGACTGGATAGGGCTTCTCAAGCCTTTTAAAGGCGAACGACTTCAGTTGACTGGTCATGTTGGCCATTCGGTCAATGAGGCTCATCACGAGATCCATGTTCGCTTTCAACATCTTGGTCTCACCCCTTTCCATCAGTAATTGATTACTTGAAAGTAGGGTTTTTAGGCCAGTAAGCGGTTGATTGAGTTCATGAGTGATCGCACTCGACATACGTCCTAATGCGGCAAGCTTGCTCGATTCCACCAGTTCTTGCTGCGCATCTTTGAGATCTTGTGTTCGCTCTTCTACCCGTAGTTGCAGCGTTTTATTGGCGTTTTGCACCGCAATTTCGGCTTTCTTACGCTTGCTGATATCGATCACCGTACACAGGTAGTAAGTCGTGGCATGCCAAGGAAAGGCACTGATAGAAAACAACACAGGAAAGTAGCTGCCATCGCTGCGCCTTGCCATGGTTTCGACGCTGGTTATCTCAGCCAACTCTTGGTGTTGTTCTAAGTTCTTGAGTAACTGCAATGTGGTTGAATTCGGGTTGCCCGCCTCAAATAACTGCCACGCCTTGATGTTATTGATCATCGAATCGGATAAGGAAAAGTAGTTTTTCGCCATCAGATTAATATCGTGGATGTGACCATGTTTATCGATCAGTATTAACCCAACGTGTGTCTTGTTGATCATCCCAGACAATCGTTTTTCAGACTCTTCGATAAGCTTTTGGATTCGCAGGTTACTGCGTTTTTTCTGGCGTCTTTGATAAAGAATTACCAACAGTAACAGAATGAAAAGACAGCCAACCGCGACGCTCCAACTTATCCAGTTAGTGGTCTGGTTGAGGTTGGTTAACGGCGTTAGGTAGGTCAAACGCCAATTGAGGTCGTCCAACTTTATCGACTGAATAAGGTAATCTTTATTTTCTAGTCTCCATACTCGAATGTGGGTTTGATCGTACAGTTCGCGCTTTGTGGTGAGCGGTTGTGAAGTGAAATTTTCATTGAACCAATCGGCACTCAATCGGTGATCACTGGAAAGAAAGAACTGGTCACGAGGGTTTTGGAACAGTATTGCTTCACCATCGGCAAACCATTGATCGATCAGCAGCGATAAATCGATTTGTACCGCAACAATCCCAACTACATCGGATGCTCGGTAAATGGGCGCTGCAATAAAGTAGTCGGGTGTGACGCCTTTATTTTTGGTGACCACTGAAATCGCACCACCTTGCTGGTGGATCTTAGACACAATTGTGTCGGCGTTCTTCTTGCTCAACTTACTTCTTTCAACGCTAGAAACCAGCAAATCGCCCTTCCCAGAAAGCAGGTGCCAGCCCTTAGTGTTGGCGGCTTTGTCTAACTGAATCAGCTGCTTTTTAATGTGCTTTTCGAGGCGAGTTTCACCATCGATAAAACGGACACTGGTTTCATCGTTAGTCACGAGGTAGGGCAAATAATAAAAACGTTTCAGAGTGCGCCTTGCTTCAGCAATGTACCCAAGAAAGCGTTGTTCTGCATAGCGCTGGGCTTGCTCAAGCTTCCATTGGCTTATCCCGCTTTTGGTGGTGACCTGAACCAAACCAATTAATAAACAGGCACATAGGAACAACCAATACCGATTGTTATTCATCATTGCTGATTAAATCCTTTTAAAATTAGTGACTTGCCCTTTTAAACTCATGGCTTGAGAAAGCTATCTGTTTGCTTTTTAAGCGAGTGGCGAATGAGATAAGTTGAAGCTAACAAACATCATAAAACTGTTAAAGGAGTGTTATCTAAAGTGGGAGCTAGCTCCTTTTCGTCTGCGGATTTTTTACATACCGTGGACGACATTATTCAGATGTAAGTGGCGGAGCCAAACTATGCAGCGTATAGCTTTGATTGAAGATGATGCAATTGTGCGTCAAGCAACTAGCCAATGGTTACAATTAGCGGGCTTCGATGTCACCGCATTTGAGATTGGCCAAGATGCATTAAACGCAGTAGAGCGGGGTGATTTTCATACCATCATCACTGATGTGCGCTTACCTGATATAGATGGGCTTGAGCTGTTAGGGCGTTTTAAAAATGTTGTGCCAGACGTGCCAGTTATCTTGATCACCGGCCACGGTGATGTCGATATGGCGGTGAAAGCGTTACAGCAAGGGGCGTATGATTTTATTGAAAAACCATTCGACCCAGAACGTCTATCTCAGACAGTGTTGGAAGCGGTCGATAAATATCAAAGTGGTCAAGACAGAAACAGTCGTCAAAATTATCTGGATAACCTGAAAGGCATTGAACAAGTTCTGATTGGCCGCAGTAAAGTGATGTGTGATCTGCGAGAGCAAATACAAAAGGTTGCCTCGATTGATACCAATGTGATCATTTATGGCGAAACGGGTTGTGGTAAAGAACTCGTTGCCTCTTGTTTGCATGAATTTAGCCTGCGTAAAAGTCACCCTTTTGTGCCGCTGAACTGTGGTGCAATCCCAGAAAACCTGTTTGAAAGTGAGTTGTTTGGACACGAAGCCGGGGCGTTTACTGGAGCGGCCAAACGACGTATTGGTAAGCTTGAATTTGCTGATAAGGGCACCGTGTTTCTGGATGAAATAGAGAGCATGCCGCTATCGATGCAAGTCAAAGTGCTACGCACCTTGCAAGATAATGTTGTTGAACGCGTGGGTGGTAATCAGCAACAACATGTTGATTTGCGGGTGGTCTCTGCTTCGAAAAGTGATCTATTGAATCATCCTGAATTTCGCCAAGATCTTTTCTATCGTTTGAACGTTGCCCAACTGCATTTACCTCCCCTCAGTGAGCGAGAAGAAGATGCTCTTATTCTTTTCGAACATTTTACCCAAGAAGCCAATACCGAAACGCGGGTTGCTAGTGAGGCTGATCGTTATGCCTTGTTGTCGTATGCGTGGCCGGGCAATGTGCGTGAACTACGTAATATTGCGATTCGTTTTGCATTGGATGAAAGCCTGACGGTTGGAGATATCTTGGCGTGTCGTCCCAATTCTGTCACAGAACCCACAACGGCAGGTATCCCATTGGCGGTTCAGGTGCAGAGCTTTGAAAGGAAAGTCATTCATGATGCCTTAGTTCGTTATCAGGGGCGTATTAATGACGTGATGCAAGACTTAGATTTACCCCGTCGAACATTGAACCAAAAAATGGTGCGCTATGCGTTGAACCGAAGTGACTATGTTGACGCTCAATGAGCGGTTTGACCGTTGTGTTTATTGGATATTGATGAGCAATAAATGGCTCATTGTGTATTTATCACTTCATAAACATTGATCACATAAATGTAACATGGTGTGACTTAGCCACCTTTATCCGGGGGCTAATTGCGGCATTGGATAAGCAAAAAATAGCTTATTCATTCGTAGCCAAATAAGCAAAAAATGGCTTACTTTTGGTGGGTTTTAAAATAAATTTCAATAAAAACAGATTCTTATGAATTGGCATTGTGCTTGCTTTCTAGTCATTGTTGTTAACAAAAATATAACGTGAATAATTCTACATGGAGAGTAACAATGAAATATAACAAGCTAGTTAAAACTTTAGCGATCGCAATGGCCTCTATGGGCCTTATCAGCAACGCCTCTGCGCAAGAAGACCGCAGCTACATTCTAGCGACGGCCTCAACGGGTGGGACTTACTATCCTGTGGGGGTTGCTCTAGCGACATTGAGTAAAGTTAAGCTTGCGCCTAAGCAGCACTTTTCTTTGGCGGCTATTAGCTCTGCGGGCTCAGGTGAGAACGTAAAGTTGTTGAACGAGAACGAAGCACAGTTTGCCATTTTACAAGGTTTGTATGGTGCGTGGGCGTGGCAAGGGCTTGGTCCATATGAAAAGTCAGGTCAACAAACTCAGCTTCGCTCGGTGTCCATGTTATGGCAAAACGTAGAACACTTCATTGTGCGCTCTGACTTAGCGACAACAGGTACGGTGAGCGATTTAGAGAACCTAAACGGTAAGAAATTCTCTATCGGTAAGAAAAACTCAGGTACTGAAAATTCAGGTCGTCAGATCATGCAAGGCCTGTCGGTAGACCCAGAACAGTTTAAACTCGCCTTTATGGGTTACGGCGGCAGTGCGAGTGCATTACAAAATGGCACCATTGATGGCATGAACACACCCGCTGGCGTGCCTGTTGGCGCGGTGACCCAAGCCTTTGCAGCACTGGGTGAAGATATTCAAATCTTGTCGTTTACCGACGCGCAGATCAAACAAGCCAACGGTGATTACAATATTTGGACAAAATATGAGATCCCAGCAAACACTTACCCAGGTGTTGATAAGCCGATCACCACCATCGCCCAGCCTAACTTCCTAGCGGTTCGTGAAGACATCTCTGAAGAAGATGTGTACCAACTAACCAAAGCTATCTATGAAAACCTACCTTTCCTACAAGGTATTCATAAAGCAACCAAAGCAATGGCACTTGAGAAAGGGATCGCAGGTCTTCCTGTTCCGCTTCACCCAGGTGCTGCTCGTTACTATAAAGAAGCGGGCATCGAAATCCCCTCTGAGTTGATTGTCGACTAACCCTTTGTCTTTGATTAGCCATTTATCTTTAACTCGCTATTGGGCGTGAACTGAACATTCACGTTAATTAATTGCTTGGTGCGTTTTCATCTGTTTCGGCTATTTTTTCTGATTTGACCGTTTCCGATTCGTTTGATTATTTGAAGTGAAAACGCACCACCTTACTTTATGGATTTTCTCTGCGCGTTTGGCTGTGGAGAGCAGGAGTTTTCTATGAGCGATTCGCTGCAGCAGGAACTGAAAAAATTTGAATTACCGACCCGGACGGATTTCCCGTGGGTGGGTAAAGCGATAACAACAATGGGCGTGATTCTCTCTTTATTACACATTTGGTTTAACACACTATCCACTTTGCCGGAACTTTGGGTTTCGGCGACCCACTTCGCTGGTTTCGCAATCATTTGTGCACTTTGGTATCCCGCCCACATTTCACTTAAAAAAAGCAAAATAGCATTAGCGATCGATATTGGGATTGCCTTGGCTGCTTTAGCTTGCCTTATCTACATTCCCTTTGCCGAAGATGCGTTGTATGACCGAGGCGTAAAATTTATCGCCAGTGATTGGTTTTTCTCTATCTTGGCGATTGCCATCGTCATTGAGCTGATTAGACGCACTATGGGCTGGTTCATTCCAGTGCTTATCTTAGTGTGTTTAAGTTATGTCGTGCTTTGGGGACAATGGACCAGCGGTATCTTTCATTTTCCGGGTTTAAGCCTTGAAACACTGCTTTATAGAAGCTTTTACTCATCAGAAGGGATGTTCGGTTCGATTTCAAGAATCAGTTGGACCTTCGTGTTCATGTTTATCCTATTTGGTGCATTCTTAGTGCGTTCGGGTGTCGGTGATTTCATTATTGATGTGTCTCGCGCAGCGGCGGGTAAAGTGATTGGTGGCCCTGGCTTCATCGCGGTAATTGGCTCTGGTTTAATGGGCTCTGTCTCCGGATCGAGCGTAGCAAATACCGTATCGACGGGCGTAATCAGTATTCCTTTGATGCAAAAGGCGGGCTTCCCTTCGCGTTTCGCCGCGGGTGTTGAAGCGGCTGCGTCTACTGGCGGGCAGCTGATGCCACCTGTGATGGGTGCAGGTGCGTTTATCATGGCGTCTTACACGCAAATTCCTTATGTCGATATTATTGCGGTTTCCTTTGTTCCTGCGCTTATCTACTTTTTGTCTGTGGCCTTTTTCGTGCGTATTGAAGCGAAGCGCAGTGGTGTACAAAAGGTGACGTCTGGCTGTGAACCTTTGTTGAAGGTATTGCTGTCGGGTTGGCACAACCTGATCCCACTGGCCGTGTTGGTGACCTTGTTGGTGAAGGGGTTTACACCAACTTACGCAGCGGGTATTTCGATTATCTCTGTGGTGGTCGCATCGTGGTTTTCTAAAAATCATAAAATGGGACCAAAAGCGGTCATTGAAGCACTTTCTCAAGGTGCAAAAAACATGGCGACCACGGCTGTGTTATTAGTTGGTATTGGTCTAGTTGTTAATGTCATTAGCACTACGGGAATTGGTAACACCTTCTCTTTGATGATCAACAGCTGGGCGAATGGCGAGTTACTGGTGATGATTGCGTTGATCGCGTTGGCGTCTTTGATTCTTGGTATGGGCTTACCAGTGACGGCGGCTTATATCGTGTTGGGTACATTGTCTGCTCCTGCCTTGTATAAATTGATTGCTGAAAGCCAGTTGCTCGACTTGTTGGTGTCAGGTCAGCTTCCTGAACAAGCTAAAGCCATCTTCATGTTGGCTGCGCCAGATAAGCTTGATTTATTGAATGCACCGATGGCGCTGGAAACGGCGAAAGAGATGATTGCTCTGGTTCCCGCTGATTTTGTGGAAACTCTGCTTGAGCAAAGTCTTGGCTTAGAAGCGATCAGCCTTGCATTGCTTTCGGCTCACTTAATTATTTTCTGGTTGTCGCAAGATAGCAACGTGACACCGCCAGTTTGTTTAACCGCGTTTGCGGCAGCGACTATCGCTAAAACACCACCAATGAGAACGGGCTTAATGGCATGGAAGATAGCCAAAGGCTTATACCTAGTGCCGTTGTTGATTGCTTACACTAACTTGGTGAGTTGGGATGTGACCTCCGTTTTAGTCACGGGTGGCTTTGCTATTATTGGTACTTACGCGTTTATCGCGGCGATTGAGGGTTATCTAGAGAGCGAAATTAATGTCATTACTCGAGTAGTGTTGGTAGCAATAGGGGCAGCTTTAGTATGGCCTGATGTTTCAGTCGTGATCCGCTTGGTATGTGTCGCTATTTTTGTTGGCATCTTCATCTACAGCGGTCGTAAATACGATGCTAATCAAGTGAAAAAGGAATCAGAAAGTGAGGAACAAAAGTTACCTCAAACCGGGTCTAACACTGTCGCGTCCTCCCTATAATTAAAGGATTGAATGTAGGAATATTATGAACTCAACATACGACTATATTATTGTTGGTGGTGGCATTGTTGGTGTATCGACCGCATGGCAGCTACAACAAGCTCGCCCTGATAAAAGTATCCTTTTAGTCGAAAAGGAGCGTGGCTTTGCGCAGCACCAAACGGGGCATAACAGTGGTGTGATTCATGCTGGCGTTTATTACGCTCCGGGCAGTTTAAAGGCGGATTTCTGTAAGCGTGGCGTAGAACGCACCATCACCTTTTGTAGTCAGCACGATATCCCTGTCGAAAACTGTGGCAAGCTGTTGGTCGCGACCAATGAGCAGGAAGTGGAGCGCATGAACGCGCTCTATCAACGTTGTCATGATAACGACATTGATGTCGATCTCTTGGATCAAGCGCAACTGAAACTTGCGGAGCCAAATATCACCGGTTTGGGTGCGATTTATGTCAAAACCACTAGCATCGTCGACTACAAAAAAGTCACCGAAGTGATGGCTCAAGAGTTTGTTGAGGCGGGTGGCAAGCTAAGCCTCGGCACAGAAGTGATCATGGCTGATGAACTAGAAGGCGAGGTGCAGCTAACGTGTAAGGTCGATGGTCAGACTCTTCAACTGAATAGCCGATTCTTAATCACATGTTCAGGCCTGATGGCCGATAGAATGACCAGTATGTTAGGCATTGAAACCGACTTCCAAATTGTTCCTTATCGCGGTGAGTATTATCAGCTGGACGCCAAGCATAACCAAGTGGTGAATCATCTTATCTATCCGATCCCTGACCCAGAACTGCCTTTCTTGGGCGTGCATTTAACACGTATGATTGATGGCTCGGTAACGGTAGGGCCAAACGCAGTTCAAGGTTGGAAGCGAGAAGGTTATGGCAAGCTCAACTTTAGTTTTAAGGACACTTGGCAGATGCTGAGCTTTGCGGGCTTTTGGAAAGTGACTGCGAATAACCTGAAAACCGGTTTGATCGAGCTTAAGAACTCGTGGTGGAAGCCGGGGTACCTAAAGTTAGTGAACAAATACTGCCCAAGTATTACAGTGTCTGACTTCAAACCTTACCCAGCAGGCATTCGTGCTCAAGCGGTGCTCAAAGATGGCACTTTGGTTCATGATTTTCTGTTTGCTGAAAGCCCAAGAAGTTTGCATGTGTGTAACGCGCCATCGCCAGCAGCGACTTCGGCAATGCCGATTGGTGAGTATATTTGTGGCAAGGTGATGAAAAAAACGTCTTAACTGTTAATTGAACTAATGGCTTGTTTGTTCGAACAGGGCTTTTCATAGCAAGTGAAGAACGTAGACAATAAAAATCCGCAAGCCCCATTCTATTTAAGATCGTGGATTTGCGGGTTTTTAATTTTAGCCGTGTCTACTCGGTTTAACTGTTAGTCAATTAACTAGTCTTACAGCCAATCAGGGACAAAATTAGCGACGATAGTGACATCGTTAAAGTTGCGATAACCGCGCACCATGATGTTGAATTCCCCTGCAGGCATGTCTAACACACACTGTTCGTTGCTGCTGTTCTGGTATGGACGGCAATCGTAGCTCGCTTTCGATACGGTGCCGTTGTGTTTCACGTATAGGTCGGCATCGCCACTACGAGGGCCTGTTAATGCTACCGTTAACTGACCTGCACTTTCCGTCGTAAATGTGAAGAATTGCTCTTCGCCATATCCTGCCGTAAGTCCGTCAACAGGGACGTCGTTTTGCAGCTCTTTAGGGCCTGCAGCCGGTGAATCAAGGCTGGTTTCTACAAGGTAAGCAATCGCCAACTTAGCGAACTTGGTCGCGTGTGTTGCGGTTGGATCGGAATTCTCAAGCGTGTCGTGCTGTGTATGAATACTTGGGTTGTAGTCGTTGAACATACTCTCGAATGGCATGGCGGCTGGGTAGCCGACATTGTGCCAAGAGGCGTGGTCAGAACAGGCATAGCCACAATCATCGAAACCGTAACTGATCTCATTAGCGTAAGTGTCGATCAGCTCGCTTAAGTAGGCGGTTAAGTTACTGTCGGTATAGTCCGTGATGAAGGTAATATCGTGCGCCGAACCGTTGTAGTTGGTCATGTCTAATTGCAGTACCGATACAACGTTTGCTTGCTCATCTCTTAAAGCGTTGGCGACATCTTGTGAGCCGCGTAGCCCTACTTCTTCTGCAGCATAGCCATAGAACTTAATGGTTTTATCGGGCTGAATGCCACTGGCGATCATCAGGCGAAGCGACTCTGTTACCGTTGCAATACCAGACGCATCATCATCGGCTCCCGGTGAGATGGTGCCTTCGCTTGTCCAAGATCCAACGGTCGAATCAAGGTGTCCACCAACCACGACGATCTCTTCAGGATATTTAGCGCCAAGCAGTGTCACTTCAACGGATTTTTGTGGATATTCGGCATGCGTGATCTGGCGTGCAGATGCGTACGATACATCTTTAATCTCGGTTTCCCAACGTTCTAAAAGCCAATCTGAAGCAGCGACACCAGTAGAAGTAGTATAAAAACGGTTGGTGAAGTTGGTTAGATTTTCAATGGTTGTGACCATGTTGTTCGGCTCGACCTGAGATAGCAGATCGTTCACTGTGTCTTGATGGCTGATCACCGGTTTTTCGAAGGTGTTCATTGTCAGTGGCATCGCTGCGGCTTTGAGTGCGCTTGCTTTGTCTTCGTGCACCATGTAGCCACCACAGCGGTGGGTTTCTTCATGCATGTGGCTGGATAGTTTCGCCAGCTCTTTCTGGTTGATTTTAGCGACGATGGAGTGCTTGTTTCCAGTCACGCTTGGATAAACCGTTGCGCCATGTTGAGTCATTATATGCTGTGCGTCAGCATCGGTGGTAATCCAGACTTCTTCGTTCGCTGGTGGTGTGATGCCTAGGGATGCGTAAGCCGAAGTACTGTTGATTAAGGCTAAAGAGCCTCCGAGTACAGCCAAAGCTAGCATGCTTTTTTGAATAGCCATTTGTCGTCCTTTTTATGGTGAGTATTGTTATGTTGATGGGGGGGATTTTTGTGCAATACGTGGATGTTTTTGTGTAGATGTTTCATTTTCTGAACAGATAACCGCGAAAAGGGCCCCTTTCGGAGCCCTGAATTTACTATCGATTATTGTGTTTTAATGAAACGGTAGTGCTTGGTTTCTGAACAGATATCGCTTGAGGTACACACTTGGTACTCAACATCTACTGTGCCGTTGTGACGGAACTTGTCGACGTATGAGTTAAAGTCTGTAGCCCCCACATTCTTGCCATTACGCTTAATCACGAAGTAGTCATTGGTGTCGTAATCCCATGCCAGCTTAACGCGAGCTTTGCCGTTCGGGTTTTTGTTACCAAACTTCAGTTTTAATGGGAAGCCTTCCGCTGAGTCACCTTCAATCGTAATCGACTTGCTTGTTGATGTTGCAACGCCTGCATCGTCTGTCACGGTTAGAGTAACCACGTAGTCGCCAGCTTCAGTGTAGGTATAACGAGTTACTTCACCGGTTTGTGTGTTGCCATCGCCTAAGTTCCATTGGTAAGAGACGATCTGGCCATCGCTGTCTGAACTTGTGCTGCGCAGTTCGACTTCTTTACCGACAATGGTGTGCTCGAAAGAAGAGACTGGCGGTACGTTAGCGTTGCCTGATTCGTATGATGCTTTTAGGTTTGCACCTGCGTAATCTGAGTAACCCAGAATGTTCACCGTGTAACGACCAGCTGTTGGGTTATCAATCACACACACTTCATCGGTTACGCTTTCACTCTTACAGATATTCTCTTGAGAGCTTGGCGCATAATCTAGACCGACATACATATCCGGATCACCAGTAGAGACAGCAAGATCAATCGTTAGCTTGTCTTGGCCTTCTGGTACTTCGATATCGAAGTAAGTTTTTGAGCCAGTTTCACCAGTAACTGCGGATTCAACACCGTTTTCAAGGCGTTGATATTCCGGTTCTGGCGGCAGTGGTGGCTCTGCACATGGGGTAACACCTACAAGAGCGAACGCAGAAACAACGTCATCGGCATTGTAGCCAAGGTCGTTTGCTGAGTTTTTCACGCCACAAGCACCCTGCCAGAAGTCACTGTTTTCCGACCAGTAGATTTGGTTAGATAGCACGAAAAGCTCGAACGCTTTTTTGGTATCCCAGCCTTGTGTGGTTGCAAGGTGGTAGAAGGCCTTGTTGAAGACACCAGAGCTGTAGTGCACGTTTAAGCCATCGTAATACTCAGATGCGTTGTTGATTGAAGAACCATCGCGTGATGGATCGTCCATGTAACGCAGAGCCCCGTCGCCTTTAAAGATATTACGGCCGACCATCCAGTCGTTGGTGCCTTTCATGTAATATTCTGCCGCTTCACCTGCCATATCAGAGAAAGCTTCGTTCATACCACCGGATTGGTTTGCGTAAACCAAACCTGAGTTTTGTTCTGTAAAACCGTGGCTCACTTCATGCGCTGACACATCTAGGCTAACAAGTGGATAGAAGAAGCTTTCACCATCGCCAAAGGTCATTGCCTTGCCGTCCCAAAATGCATTCTCGTAGTTGTTACCGTAGTGAACACGCATCATGAGTTTGAAAGAGAGTGGCGCAGTGTCGAACCAGTTCTTGTACATGTCGAACACGATGTTGCCGAAGTAGTGTGCATCGTTGAGTGGAGAGAAGGCTCCGTTGACTTCTTTGTACTCGTTACGAGGACATTCATAGCTATAAGTGGTGTCGCCGTCTGTCGCGCCATTTAGGTCAACGGTAACGACATTTTCAGACTCCATCACACACTCTGTGCCATTTTCTACCACATCAAGGTAGTGGTAGTCGGTGCCGTATTCGTACATGCCTGTTTTTTCGTTGCCACCGGGGCCTGTACCGATCTGTGCGTGAGCAATACCTTCCCAACGGTCGATAACTTCGCCGGTGTGCGCGTCTAGCATGGTGAATGGTCGAGTTGGCTGTTCGCTACCCTCGACAAGGTAAGAGACAACGTAGACTAGGCGTGTTTTGTCATGTCCTTGTTTTCCGGAGCCCTGATAAATAAACAGTTCATGCTGGATGTTGTCTAAAGATTTGCTGGTTAAGCCCTGAACTTTGAGATCTTTACTTGCAAGCTCAACCGCTTGAGAGCTGTTGATCGATGGCTTAACAAAAGATCGCTCTAGGGTCGTCGTTTTAAGGTAGTTGCCTTGAACAGACTTAAGTGCGCCACCTTGTACACTTTGGGTGGCATTTAGGTAATGCCCCCATACTGGCGTTCCCCAGATGTTCTGTTGGATCTTAACTTTATAGATACCACGCTTTTTGAGGTTAACTTCCTTTACCATCTTAAAGCTAGAGGCGTTACTGACACCTAACTGAGTGTTCAACCCAGAAAAGCTAGTAAAGTTGATCGGTTGATCGATGTTAACGGATTCACTTGCATGTACTGATAAAGACATAGCACTGGCTATAGCAACGGCAACTAAACGCTTATTCATTTTCATTGTTATTTTCTCTTTCCATGTAAAATCCATGAAAACGTAACAAAATTTTCACAACGAATTTACATCATTCGATCTGATTAATTAGTAGCATGGCAATGGTCTCTTTTATTCATGAAACTTATATCTTGCGCATTTACAGCTAGTAATCATTTCTGTTTATTTTTGAACCAATTCACCTTTTTTATTTATAAAATAGTGACACTTTTGTTAAGTTTTAATTTTTCAAGAGAATTAAGTTTTGTGTGTAAATTGAACTGTGCCGCAATTTACGTACGATGAGCTGATAGAAGGATCAACGATTTGGAGGATTCAGTTTGAGCAAAAGACTATTAAGCGAGTTTAAAGGCAATTTTGATAAGAAATTGACGATTTGTGGGCTTATTTTCTGAATTGTTAGTTACAAGAGAGCTAGCCATATGGGGCTTTATTTGACACAGAGCACAAAATAAGCGGTATGAAAAAGCCAGCGACGGACGTCACTGGCTTAGGTTATTTCAGTTTGTGCGACTAGCGTTTAAAGGTACGCAAGCTTTAGCAAATTATTTCTTTTTATCGAGTTATTGCTTTCTAACGAGCTATTTTTTTAACGAATTACTTCTTTTTACCGCCAACTTGTACGTAGTCGATACCAATAATACGGTTGATGATACCTAGAACAGAGCTGGTATCAGAGTTTGTTGAGCGAATTGTCTCAACCGTAGCACCTTCTGGCACTAGTTCCATTGCACGATCTTGAGTGTTACCAGGAACTTGGAATCCTACAATGTTGAAGCTCTCAGCGTGGGCTGTGTAAACTTCTTCATTGTGACTAATACCAGAACAACCTGCTAGAGAGACAATGCCTAAAACAACTAATAACTTTTTCATAAAAACACCTTAAGAAATATTGGAATTCAGATAGTAAGCCTATGACTTTAACTGCTGAGAAAGCGGGGTTAACCAGTAACCGTGGTGCTTTGCTATTAATAAGCAGTGCTGTAATGACAAGCCATAAGCGACAGTGTCATGTTTACCTAGACTTAATAAGTTCATAGGGAGACTGCATCTCCCGACCGATGTTGAACATTATTCCAGAGGTGTTTTGTAGTTACTGTATGGGTTTGTCAGATGAATCGTTACATAGCTGAATTATTACATAGCTGAATGGTAATGGTGAATACCGCACCCTTTAAGGTTTGGCTCTGACCAACCTCCACGGTAGCGTCGTGTTGAGCACAGATCTTCTCGACGATAGAAAGCCCTAGACCATGACCGCTCTTGGTTTTGTTACGAGCTTTGTCACCAACATAAAAGGGTTCAAACAGACGAGCTTGATGCTCTTGAGCCACACCATCACCATCGTCATGTACTGCAATTTGTAGTTGTTCTTGATGCACGGTTGCTTCAATCAACACTTGAGAGCGTGCGAATTTCATCGCGTTACGGACCAGGTTATCTAGTGCGCGGTTGAGCAGCGTTTCATCCGCCAGTATCGAGCTAGGTTGCTCTGGCAGTGATAGATCGATGTTGAGCTGAGTGTCTTTATTCCAACGCGTTATTGCGTGGTTGAGAAAGCCTTGTATCTCTAATGGTTTTTGTAAGTTTTCTAGGTCAGTACTATCGAGTTTGGCGTAATACAATAGTTCATCGACCATCTTTTCCATCTCTTCCGTATCTTCGACAATGCTTTCTATAGTGTCTTGCTGGGATTCGTTGAGTGGGGTGTCTTTGAGCATTTCAGCTTGCCACTGAATACGAAATATTGGCGTGCGCAGTTCATGAGCTACCGCATTGGTGAGTGAACGATTACTTTCAATTAAACGGTGAATTCGGTCGGCCATTAAGTTGAAGGATTTGTTCAGTGAACCAATTGCGATGCCGCTTGAAGTTTCGGCTCGCGCGGAGAGATCGCCTTCGGCAAAGCGTAGAGTTGCAGATTCAAGCTTTTTAACTCGGCGGAATATAATTATCAGATGGCATAAGCCGTACAAGATAAAGCTCGCTAGGAAGAACAACCAAATGAGGTCATCCTCCAACTCTATCTTTTGCCTAACGAACGCTTCACTGTTGGGTAGATAATGATAGGTATTGTCACTGCTTGCTAAGCGAAACCAAAGGTCACGTTCATCATCGTGAAAGATAAAGGTATTTGGGTTAGTACTGAAGAACTTTGAAACTGGGCCTGGTATTTCATCTTCTGGGCTGAACATAACCAGTTTATTTCGTGTGGTTTCTACAAACTGATTTATCGCTTGCTGAGCAGCTTCAAGTCCCTGATTCTCTGCGATGTTTTCTATGAGCTGCTGGTGGGCTGTCGCTTCGTAATCTTCTAGCACATACTCGTAGTCAGTATTGAGCTGATAGACACTGATCTCGTAGGCCACAAGGCCGGTCACAAAGCAAACTAACAGCCCTAACAAAGACTCCAAATAGATACGTCGCATAATAGCTCTCTTTTATTACGCTCGTATTGAGCGAAGTTAACGCCAGGCGGTCGAAACGAATAAGTAACCTTTCCCGCGAATGGTCTGAATTTTCTCTGCTGGTGTGTGGTCGTCGCCTAGTATCTTTCTTAGACGCACGACTTTGTTGTCTATCGTCCGGTCGATCCCGTCGTACTCAATACCACGCAGCGTTTGAGTCAAATAGTCACGAGATAGCGGAGTATCAGGGTTACTTGCTAATAACCACAATAGGTCAAACTCGCTATCAGTGAGTGATAAAACTGCACTTGAAAGTTCACACTTCTTATACGTGTTTTTCAGAACGAGTTGATCAAACTGAAGGTTGTCTGAATCATTAGTTGAAGCGGTATTGACGTCTTGGCGGCGTAATAGCGAACGAACTCTGGCCAGCAGAACTCTTGGTTTGATTGGCTTGGTGACATAGTCATCAGCCCCTGTCTCTAAACCAGCGACGTGATCAAAGTCGTCATCGCTAGCGGTGAGCATCAAAATTTTACCTTTATAGTGTGTACGCGTCTGTCGGCAGATTGTCAGTCCATCCGTTACAGGAAGCATCAAATCTAGCAGTACGATATCAGGTTGCTCTGTGAGGATGGTCTGTGCGGCATCACTGCCATCGTCCAATACCGTGACATCAAAATCTTGCGTGACAAAGTAGTCTTGCAACATTTTCTGGAGTTTCAAATCGTCTTCCACGATGATCATTTTAGGTTTTGTCATTCCATTATCAGCCTTGTCGTGCGTTTCACTTATTGAGATTACGTGAAGGTGCCTTCTTTAGTGGTTAGCTATTGTGACCTACCCAATTTGCATGCTTTACGTAAAATACCTAACGTGAATGATTAAACACTTTCTACGCCAGTTCAATGATGATTTTGAATTTGTGCGAAAATAAAAAACAATGTTCAAAAAGGTATACATTTTCATACATTCGCACGACAGATGTTTATGTCTTTAAATAATAGAATTTTCCCATCAAACATTTTTGGGAATTACCACATGAATCGCTATAGAAAAACGTTACTGGCATTACCTTTGATTATTTTAGCTGGGTGTAACTCAAGCTCTAATTCGGGTAAACCGACAACTAAAGCACAAGTGAAACCTAAAGCGGATTACGTATTTTCATCGGCTAAACTTGGTAAATTGTATCAAGAGCGACAAGAGATCCAAGAGTCAATGAAGCTGACTTACGATGGTGTGCAGTATGAAACAATTCAGTTTTCTGAAGACATCAGTGACGAACAAAAAGTAATTAGGCTTGCGGATAGTTTAGGTCAAAGTGTTGACCTGTATCTGCCTGATGCAGGAGTCGATGACTGCGGTATTTACAGCGAAGGCAATTACTATGATTCGTTTGATTGTGAGGCGTCTCAGCGTTCAATTGGGAATGATACGACGTTAATTCAAACGAGCGCAACCAGTAAAAAAGCGGTTGAGCTTGAGTATCATAATGAGATGTCGCAATACGTGACTAGCCTTGGCTCTACAATTCTGAGCAAAACTAAAAATGGTAACAAAATCACGATCACGACTTCGTTTGCCTTCAACGCATTTTACCGTGATGTATTCCAGAATACTGGCGCCGTTGAGCGCATTACTTCTACCCTTGGGGCGACAACCTATTCGCAGCTTTTCGATATCGTTAAGTTATACCCAGGCAGTGAAATGATCTTGAAATTTAATAACCACATAGGTGGCAGTGCTGACGACGATATCAATATGTACACCGGGCGCATGATTAAGAACAGCAATATGACGACGATCGTAACGCCAACAGGGTCGGTATTCTCTGGCGGTACGGATCTGTTCGCTGCTGGTAATCCGCGAATTTTACAACGTGCTGATACCACCAAAGCCATTGAAAAGAATAAGCAGGTTGGTGTACATAGTTGGGCAGAAGGAGATAAAACGGCCAAAGAATTCCCATACACCGACGTGAGCCATCGTAAACAAGCGACCTATTTTAAAAAAGTGATGGGAGAAAAAGGGATTGATTTTTACATCTTCACTTTAGACTCTGCGCCTGCTTCTGGTGAGCATTGGGTGACTAAGAGCGATTCAGATAAATATGGCTTCATAACACGTATTGAGTAAGCTTAGGCCCGAATTCAACTGCGAAGTGCGACACTCTTCGATATTTTCAGCTCCACAAAGGAAAGGCTGATAATGATCTTTTCATTATCAGCCTTTTTTGTGTTTTCTTCATTTGTTGTCCTTCCCTTAAATTCCAGTATCCCAAACTACTTTAAGGTGTTTTACCTAAGGACTTACATCTTGCCAACTTGATTGTTTTTTATTCTTTTTAGCTAAAAACATTCGACCAATAACCATCACACCTCAAATCTTTAAATAATTTAATTAGTGCTCTAAATGATATTTAAGTTTTTGTTTTTGTTTATATTATCTTTGTTTCTGTGATGTTTTGTTAATGGTTTGTTTTAAATAATCATTTGAACCCTAATTAAAATTCTGTCATTTTATACTTAACTGAACGTTCAATATAAAATAGAAGGACTGAGAAATGCCGAAGGTTGGGATGCCTGATATACGTAAACCACAGCTTGTTCAAGCCACTATGACGGTGATTGATCGAGTGGGTTTACATGCCGCAAGTATTGCGTTAATCAGCAAAGAAGCGGGAGTCTCCACTGGCATTATTAACCACTATTTTGGCGGAAAGCATGGGCTGCTCGAAGAGACCATGCGTGAAATCCTTCGCCAACTTTCCAACACCATTACGACTTCACTAAAAGCGCTTCCTGTTGATGCTCACCAACAGAGAATTAACGCGATCATCGATGGTAACTTCGAAGGTTACCAAGCAGAAAATAAGGTCGCGAAGGCGTGGTTGGCATTTTGGTCATATTCAATGCATGACGAGCAGCTGAAAAGACTGCAGCGTGTGAATGAAAAGCGTTTGATTTCACACTTACGTCTTGAGTTGAAAGGTATTTTGGATCATGAACAAGCGGATCTTGTTGCTCACGGGATTGCGTCTCTGATTGATGGTTTGTGGCTGAGAGGCACATTAAACCCTGAAGGTATCGATGCTCAAAAAGCTCGTGCCATCATCAATGATTATCTTGATAAACAACTAACGTTCTACTCGTGTAACACCGAATAGACGTGGTCGTAGTACTGCAATCATTGCACTCAAACGACAAACACTCATACATAGACCAGCAGAGTCTAATAACAACAAATAAGTCAGAATCTCAAATGGAAATGAACTCGTTATACATTGATGGCGAAGCGGTTAAAGCTACGTCTGGTGAAACCTTTGATAGCATCAACCCTGCAAACGGCGAACCTATCGCGACGTTAGGACAAGCCTCTTCAGCGGACGTGGATAGCGCTATTGAATCAGCGAAACGTGGATTTGCGGAGTGGTCAGCAATGACCGCCGTGGAACGCAGTCGTATTCTTTTAAAAGCGGTGGCAATACTTAGAGCTCGAAATGATGATCTTGCAAACCTTGAGGTTGCTGATACGGGCAAGCCGCTGCAAGAAGCCATTGAAGTGGATGTAGCGTCTGGCGCTGATGTTATTGAATACTTTGCTGGTTTGGCTCCAACATTACAAGGTGACCAACAACCGCTGAGTGAATCTCAATTTTTCTATACTCGCCGCGAGCCGCTAGGCATCTGTGCGGGTATTGGCGCGTGGAACTACCCAATTCAAATCGCGATGTGGAAATCGGCTCCGGCATTGGCCGCGGGTAACGCGATGATTTTCAAACCTTCCGAAGAAACCCCGCTAACTGCGCTTAAGCTTGCTGAAATCTTTACTGAAGCAGGCCTTCCTGATGGCGTGTTTAACGTGGTTCAGGGCGATTACCGTGTTGGTCAGATGCTAACGGCGCACCCAGACATCGCGAAAGTGTCGTTCACGGGCGAAACCGGTACCGGCAAAGCGGTAATGGCAGACAGTGCAAAGACACTCAAATCTGTAACGATGGAGCTCGGTGGTAAATCACCAATGATCGTGTTTGATGATGCGAAATTGGACGATGCGGTATCGGCTTCGATGGTCGCAAACTTCTACACCCAAGGCGAAGTGTGTACCAACGGTACTCGTGTTTATGTACATGAAAATATCTACAACGCATTCATCGACCAACTTAAAACACGCACTGAGAAGCTGATCATTGGTGATCCAATGGATATGGAGACTCAGATTGGCGCGTTGATTTCTAAAGAACACCTTTCAAAAGTTCTCGAAGCGATTGAGCTGGCAAAACAGACGGGCGCAACTCTGCTGACTGGCGGCTATCGAGTGACAGACTACGGCCTCGAAAACGGTAACTTTGTTATCCCAACCGTGTTTGTGGATTGCGAAGACAACATGCCTCACGTTCAACAAGAGATCTTTGGCCCTGTAATGTCAGTGTTGAAGTTTACGGACGAAGACGATGTGATTCGCCGCGCTAACGACACCCAATATGGCCTAGCGGCTGGTGTGTTCACGCAAAACCTTTCTCGTGCGCACCGTGTTATTCACCAAATGCAGGCAGGTATTTGTTGGGTGAACACGTGGGGCGACTCACCAGCAGAAATGCCTGTTGGTGGTTACAAGCTTTCGGGTGTTGGCCGTGAAAACGGTCCAGAGACTCTACTCCACTATACGCAGACTAAGAGCATTCTTATTGAACTTGGCGACTACGCCAGCCCTTATGCCTAACGCGTAACACTCAATTTTATGGGTTAGCTTAAAAGAGCTAGCCTTACTGACTCATCTCAGGGAAATCAAAACATGGAACAACGCTACGATTATATTATCGTCGGTGCGGGTTCGGCCGGCTGTGTGTTAGCGGATAGGCTAACGGAAAGCGGTGAACATAGCGTTTTATTACTGGAAGCGGGTGGTACGGATAAGAGCATTTTTATCCAAATGCCGACTGCGCTTTCTTACCCAATGAATACTGAAAAGTACGCTTGGCAATTTGAAACTCAACAAGAACCGGGCCTTGATGGACGTGAACTGCATTGTCCACGCGGCAAGGTGTTGGGTGGCAGCTCATCGATCAACGGCATGGTTTATGTTCGTGGCCACGCGTGTGATTTTGACCAATGGGAAGAAGAGGGCGCTGCGGGTTGGAACTATCAAGCATGTCTGCCTTATTTCCGCCGTGCTGAATCATGGAGCAAAGGCGGTGACGAATATCGTGGCGACAGTGGCCCAGTCGGCACTTGTAACGGTAACGATATGGCGCTTAACCCCCTTTACCAAGCATTCATTGATGCAGGTAAAGACGCAGGTTACCCAGAAACACAAGACTACAACGGCTACCAGCAAGAAGGCTTCGGTACTATGCATATGACGGTAGACAAGGGGGTTAGAGCCTCAACTTCTAACGCTTATCTACGTCGTGCATTGAAGCGTTCAAACCTTACCTTGAAGAAGGGTATCGTGGCGCGTCGTTTCTTACTTGAAGCACAATACGTACAAGACACAAAAGGCCAATCAGGCCTGAAAGCGGTTGGTGTCGAGTTTGAAAAGTCAGGCAATACTCAAGTGGCTGTGGCGAACAAAGAAGTGATCTCTTCTGCGGGCTCTATCGGTTCTGTTCAACTGCTGCAGCTTTCTGGTATCGGCCCGAAAGCCGTGCTTGAAAAGGCAGGCGTTGAGCTGAAACATGAGCTGAACGGCGTCGGTGAAAACCTACAAGATCACTTAGAAGTCTACTTCCAATATCACTGTAACGAACCTATCACGCTCAACAGCAAGCTTGGCTTGGTCAGCAAAGGCATGATTGGCGCGGAATGGATTTTGACTCGCAAAGGTCTGGGTGCCACTAACCACTTTGAATCGTGCGCGTTCATTCGTTCTCGCAAAGGATTGAAGTGGCCGAATATTCAATATCACTTTCTGCCAGCAGCGATGCGTTACGACGGTCAAGTGGCCTTTGATGGTCACGGTTTCCAAGTTCACGTTGGGCCTAACAAACCTGAAAGTCGCGGTACGGTTGCCATCACTTCTACTGACCCGCATGCCAAGCCAGAGATCATTTTCAACTACATCTCGACCGAACAAGACCGCCAAGATTGGCGCGATTGTATTCGTCTGACGCGTGAAATTTTGTCGCAACCTGCGATGGATGTTTACCGTGGTGAAGAGATTCAGCCAGGCTTGAGCGTCACTTCTGATGAAGCGATCGACGAATGGGTTAAGCAGAACGTTGAAAGTGCTTATCACCCTTCTTGTGGCTGCAAAATGGGTTCAGATGATGATCCAATGGCAGTGCTTGATGAAGAGTGTCGCGTTCGCGGTATTGACAACTTACGTGTTGTCGACTCTTCGGTTTTCCCAACCATTCCAAACGGTAATTTGAACGCCCCGACCATTATGGTTGCCGAGCGTGCTTCGGATTTGATTTTAGGTAAGCCAATGCTTAAAGGGCAGGGCGTTTCAGTGTGGATTGCACCTGAATGGGAAGAAACACAAAGAATCAATAAGCCAGTACGAGAAGCGTAAGCGTCTGTTATTGGTTAAAAAATAGCAAAAGCAGCAAAGAATAAAAACAACAAGTAACAAGCAAAAAATAACAAAACTAATTAGTCAAAAGTCAGAAGAACTGCTCTCTATCGGTGTTGATATCGAGCAGAAAAAGGAAAGATAAAAAGGAACCATTATGACGACTCTAAATATTCAGAACATGACCACGAAAACGTTAACAGCACTAGCCATCAGTTCATTTGCATTTGGTGCTAACGCTTCAGTTGAACCACAACAATGTGAAAACGTTCGCTTCGCTGATGTAGGCTGGACTGACATTACCGCAACAACCGCCGTTACTTCTGAACTATTAAAAGGCCTTGGTTACCAAACCAAAACCGACCTACTTTCAGTACCGGTGACTTACTCTTCAATGGCGAACGGTGATATTGATGTATTCCTAGGTAACTGGATGCCAACCATGGAAGGCGATATTGCTAAGTACCGTGAAGCGGGCACGGTTGAAACCGTTCGTGCCAACCTTGAAGGCGCAAAATACACGCTAGCTGTACCAAAATACGTGTACGACTCTGGCGTAAAAAGCTTCGCCGACCTAGCAAAACATGCCGACAAATTTAAAGACCGCATCTACGGCATCGAACCGGGTAATGACGGTAACCGCTTAATCCAATCAATGATTGATTCTGACGCGTTTGGCTTGAAAGATTTCAGCCTAGTGGAATCAAGTGAAGCGGGCATGGTATCGCAAGTATCTCGTGCAGCACGTCGTAGCCAATGGATTGTGTACCTTGGTTGGGCACCGCATCCAATGAACAGCAATGTTGAGATGGAATACCTTTCTGGCGGTGACGACTTCTTTGGCCCTAACTACGGTGGCGCGAATGTTTACACTAACGTTCGTTCAAACTACCTGTCTGAGTGTGCAAACGTCGGTCAACTTCTACAAAACCTAGAATTCACTCTAGAGATGGAAAACCAGTTGATGGAAGAGATTCTTAACCAAAAAGTGAAGCCAGAAAAAGCGGCTCAACAATGGTTGAACAAGAACCCTCAACAAGTTGAAGCTTGGTTAGACAACGTAAAAACGCATAAAGGTGAATCAGCGACTCAAGCCGTTACTGAATACCTAAAGCAAGTTAAAGCTTAGTTCTACCTATCTCAACAGCTACATAAATAATAAAGGTGGGCTTGCCAATTTATCGATTGGTTTGAAGTAGCCCACCCATAATAAAAGGCAATATTGTGAATTTTATTACGGAAAACAAAATCCCTGTCGGACAATGGATGGAAGCGGGTGTTGATTGGCTAACAATCAATGCAGCAGGCTTTTTTGATGCTATTTCTATCTTTTTAGAAACCGTCATTATGTTTTTAGTCGATGTATTTAAGTGGATGCCGCCTGCTTTGCCAATCGTGATCACTGCTGCGATTGCATGGTACTTACACCGTAAACCTTCGCTAGTGATTTTTGTGGTCGCAGCACTGTTGACTATTCTTAACCTCGGCTATTGGCAAGAAATGCTGGAAACCTTTGTTCTCGTCTTTGCGGCGACAACGATTTCCGTATTAATTGGCGTACCGGTTGGCATCATGGCTGCTCACCGTCCTTGGCTCTATACAGTTTTGCGTCCAATCCTTGATTTGATGCAGACAGTCCCAACGTTTGTTTATCTGATTCCAACTCTGGTTCTATTCGGCTTGGGTATTGTTCCTGGCTTAATCTCGACCATTATTTTCGCGATAGCTGCACCGATTCGTTTGACCTACTTAGGGGTAACTAAAGTCCCTGAAGAGTTGATTGAAGCGGGTAAAGCGTTTGGTGCGAGCCGCATGAAATTGCTGATGAAAGTGGAATTACCGGCTGCCTTACCAAGCATTATGGCGGGTGTAACTCAATGTATTATGTTGTCGCTTTCGATGGTGGTGATTGCAGCACTGGTTGGTGCTGACGGACTTGGTAAACCTGTTGTTCGCGCATTGAACACAGTGAATATCTCGCAAGGTTTTGAAGCCGGGCTGGCGATTGTATTAGTCGCTATCATTCTTGACCGCTTGTGCAAAACACCAAACCAGAAGGAAGCTTAATCATGTCTATCTCTCAGGAAAAAAAGACAATGGACGCGATTACCATTAAAAACCTCGATGTAGTGTTTGGTAATAAATCGAAACAAGCGCTTGAGCTACTCGACCAAGGTAAAACTCGCCAAGAGATCATCGATGAAACAGGTCAAGTTGTTGGTGTGGATAATGTGTCGTTGACGGTTAAAGAGGGCGAGATATGTGTATTGATGGGTTTGTCGGGTTCGGGTAAATCTTCACTGCTTCGTGCTGTAAACGGTTTGAATGAAATTAGCCGAGGTTCTTTAGCAATCAAAGATGGCGACAAGCTGGTGGATTTAGGCGAGCAATGTGATGAAGCGACCCTGCGTCATCTTCGTACTCACCGCGTATCAATGGTTTTCCAAAAATTTGCTTTGATGCCATGGCTTAACGTATTAGACAACGTGGCATTTGGTCTTGAAATGCAGGGCGTAGCGAAAGACGTTCGTCGTGCAAAAGCGCGTGAACAATTAGAAATGGTCGGCCTAGCGGAATGGGAAACAAAATTCCCTCATGAGCTTTCTGGCGGCATGCAGCAACGTGTTGGTTTGGCGCGTGCGTTTGCAATGGATACCGATATTCTGTTGATGGATGAACCGTTTTCGGCGCTTGATCCACTGATTCGTGCTCAGCTGCAAGATGAACTGATCACGCTGCAAAACAAACTCAACAAAACGATTCTGTTCGTGAGTCACGACCTAGATGAAGCACTGAAGATTGGCAATAACATTGCGATCATGGAGTCAGGCAAACTGATTCAACACGGTAAGCCTGAAGAGATCGTACTGACGCCAAAAACCGAATACGTAAAAGACTTCGTTGCTCACACCAATCCATTGAATGTGCTTAAAGGTCGCTCTTTAATGCAGCCTCTTGATTCATTGACGCAAGAGAATGAAAGCTGGAAGATCTGCGATTCTAAAGATCTCTGGATTGAACAGAGTGAAGGTGCTTTATCGGTGAAAGGTGAATCTACCTTGGAGCTTGTTGAGTGGAGCGAGTCTGACGACCTAACTGCGATTAACGCGTCTAGTGTGGTAGTGACAAGTCCGGAGATTGGCATGCGTGATGCGATTAAGCTTAAACAGATCAGTAACCACCCAATTCTGTTGGTTGAAAACAATCAATTGGTCGGGATTTTGGATAACAGCGAGTTTTACAACGCGCTAACGGGTAATTTTCAACTCAATAACGCCGCTTAATGGCTTGAGCTGAACTAATTCGTTCCCTAACGAATAAAATAGGTAGTGAGGAGTTCAAAATCACGCTACCTATATGACTCTATACTCTGCATGCTTGAAGCTGCAGCGTTGTTAACGGCTAAAGTGCCCCCTAATCACATAGAACTTCTATGCTCGTAGGGATGAACTTACTTGTTGCCTAGCTGCAAATCCAACTATCTTGAGTATGCGCCTTTTTATTTACCTGCAATTTCTCGCTTTTTCTTACCTTGTTAGCGGCTTTAAGACTGAATATCGCTACTCATTGTACAAAAGTGTTGCCATGCGCAAATTCAGAGGCATATAAAAGATTGAGAATAGTATGAACATCAGTACAATGCGGAAAAATCAATGAAGTAATTTATCAATTTACAGTGTAATTCGAGCGCGCGTGACGTAATCACTCGAGATATTTCATCGCTTCGACGCTGTAAAATCATTCACAGTATATTAGTACAAAGGTCTGCATCTTGGACAAACATGACGAAATCCTGGTCGCTATTCGCCAAATTATTCGCGCTATCGATTTACACTCGAAGAAGCTGAGTAAAGAGTATGGTTTGACTGGCCCTCAATTAATCTTAATGAGAGCAATCCAAGAAATGGGTAATGTGACGATCAAAGAATTGTCTAACCAGACCAATGTAAGCCAAGCAACGACGACTACGATCATCGACCGTCTAGAGTTAAACGGCTATGTACAACGAGTACGCAGTTCATCGGACCGCCGCAAAGTACACGCGAACCTGACCGAAAAAGGTCAAGAGCTGCTAAATAATGCGCCACCGCCGCTGCAAGATAACTTCGTGAAAAAATTCCAAAACCTAGAGCCGTGGGAGCAGAGTTTACTGCTTTCTTCAATGCAACGAGTATCATCAATGATGAACGCAGAAGACATTGACGCCGCTCCAGTACTTCAGCTTGAAGGCATTGCTAACGTTGCTAAGAGCTAATCAGTTAACTGGTTTAGTTGTTTAAAAACAATGTATTAGAACATTATCGAATGGTCGCTTCTAGCGACCATTTTTGATCTTGCTGACCCCATTTCTTCGCCCATACTTGTCTACAAAATCTTCTAGTTATCTCTTCCTATTATAAATTTCCAAGCTTTCCTATTTTTAATTTGTTCAACGTTTATTCACTTATCTTACAAAAGCATTGACGATTCTCTGACAAAATAACACTAGACCGACCGGTTTGTTATGTATTATTGTGTGCTTATCCTAACCACGAGGTGATGTATGAAATACGAATTGACGCCAACACAAATGACCATGACGTTGAACAACATGCAGGGAGCTTTTGCACAGAACCCGATGCCAGCGGTATCGGTGAGAATTGAGCAGTTGCTCGCACTTAAATCTGTGCTTATCGATTACACAGATTGTTTGTGTTCAGCCGTGAGTGAAGATTATGGTCACCGAAGTCGACAAGACACTTTGATAGCCGACATATTGCCTTGCATCGGAAATATTGATCACACCATAGAGTGTTTACCTCATTGGTCGACATCTTCTATTCGTCATTCTGGCCCATTGCTTTCAACTTCTCGTGTTGAAGTGGTTTATCAACCCAAAGGCGTTGTTGGGATCATTGCTCCGTGGAACTTCCCGATCATGTTATCCGTCGGCCCGCTTATTTCGGCATTGGCGGCGGGAAATCGCGCCATGATCAAGATGAGCGAGTTTACCCCTGCGACAAACCAAGTATTGAGAGCGCTATTGGCGGAAGTTTTCCATGCCGATGAGGTGTGCTTGGTTGAAGGTGAGGTAGAAATCGCAGCCGCATTTTCGGCGTTGCCGTTTGATCATCTTCTGTTTACGGGGTCAACCCAAGTGGGTCGCCAAGTGATGAGATCAGCGGCTGACACGCTAACTCCAGTCACGCTAGAGCTCGGTGGAAAGTCGCCGGTTATCGTGGCAGAAGACATGCCGATTGATATTGCGGTAGAGCGAATCATTTATGGCAAGAGCCTAAACAACGGCCAGGTGTGTGTTGCTCCTGATTATGTATTGCTACCGGAAGGAAAAGTTGAATCTTTCATTGAAGAGTATAAAAAACAGTACCAATTGTTGTTCGATGAAGGTGTCTATTCTGAGAATTTGACGTCCCTAATCAATCCTCGTCAATGCGACCGCATAGTTGGTTTGTTGAATGAAGAGCAACAAGCTGGAACTCGAACTGTGGCCTGCCATGACGACGCGATGGACTTAGATAACCACCGTTTAGTGACGCACCTGATTGTTGAACCAAGCTTGTCATCTAAGGTGATGAACGAAGAGATTTTCGGCCCACTATTACCTTTGATTACTTATCGCGATATCGAAGAGGCGTTCCAAGTCATCAATAGCAAACCAAGGCCGTTAGCGCTCTATCTGATGAGCTTTGATTTGAGTTTACAAGCTCAGGTTAAACACCAAGTTCATTCCGGTGGGATGTGTATCAATGACTGTGTTTTCCATTTAGCGGTTGATGACGCGCCGTTTGGTGGCATTGGTGAATCAGGGCAGGGGAATTATCACGGTAAAGAAGGTTTTCTTACTTTCTCCCATGCAAAAACAGTCTTAGAAACGGGTTTAAACCATCGAGTTAAACATCTGTTTTCAAAAGAAGACAACGAATTAAAGACCGCAGTGATGAGCATGCTTGGTAAGTAAATCATTTCTGTCATTACTCAATTTATTTACAAGAAGTTATTTTTAAGGCGTTATTTTTACGACGTTATTTTAAGAGGTTATTTTTATGTTAGAGCGATTTTTTGAACGAACGATGAAAGCGTATTTGATGGTTACAGGATTCTTAACCGCAACCGCTTTCTCTACTTTTCTTGCGCCGGATTGGAGCATGCAGACTCTATTTTCTTACAACGATACGATGATGGTGAACAAAGAGTATCTTATGGGTACCTATCAACACTGGGGAGTCATGGTTGGCAGTATTGGTGTGTTGTTAATGTTCTCGGCGAAGTACAAATCGCTGCGTACTTCGACCATGATTTACAGTGCATTTGAGAAGTCGATGTTTGTGGGCATATTTTTATACAACGTGTGTATCAACGATTATGACTGGTTTTATGGTTGGAGTGGTGTGTTTGCGCTCGATGGATTTGTAACTGTCTATTCGTTGGTTTACCTGTATTACTACTTTACTAGAGACAAAGGCAAGGTCCCAGCTCATCTTCGCTAATAGTTAATAGTTAATAGTTAATAGTTAATGAGTTGCCCATGGTGAGTCAATGGCGCTTATTTAATGATCAGCAGCTTACTTATTACTACAGCCCGCACTTGCGGGCTTTTTTCGTTTTTGGGCAATGATCCATAAAGATCTTAATTGACATATCTTTGACATTGTCACTCTAGACCGACCGGTTTGTTTTGGTTATTGTTTAGTCATCAACTAGAAATGAGGTAAACACCATGACAACCAATAATTTTAACTTTCAACTTAAAACCATTGTTCATGCTCAAGAGAACGGCATTGAAAATATCCCTTCTCTATTTGGTCGCTTAGGTGCGCAAAGAGTCGTGCTCTTTTCTGATAAAGGCTTGGAGTCTCTTGGCTTTGTTGAACAGTTCTCGGCGTTGTTTGTAAACCAGAAGGTGAACCAGCAAGGCAATGCACAAGCGGTTCAGCTTGTTGGTGTGTACACCGATATTGCCCCGGATGCTACTTGTGAGAATATTAACTCTGCGATTCGGTTTGCTAAAAGTGTCGACGCCGATGCCATTCTGTCTGTGGGTGGTGGCAGTGTGATTGATGCTTCTAAAGGTGTGAAATACGCATTTCATAAGCAGATAGATGATATCCGTACGGTGATTGCAGGTGGTGGTCATATGGATGTGTGGCCAAACAATAAAGATATTCAAGTACCACACATTGCTGTTCCGACAACGGCTGGTACGGGCGCAGAAGCTTCTCCGATTGCTGTTTTTTACAACGAGCATGAAAACATTAAAGCAAGCTTAGTGGCGTCTGGTTTGGAGGCTGACATTGCGATTCTTGATCCGACCGTCACCACCAAGTTGCCTGCTCACCTTACGCGTTCTACAGCCATGGATGCACTAACACACGCTGTTGAAGCGATTGTGTCGCCAATGAGTAATGCATTCACAGACGCTTACGGCATTCAGGCAGCAAAGCTGATTGTTGAAAACTTACCCTTGGCACTTAAAGAGCCAGAAAACCTAACCGCACGTGGCAACCTTCTTCAAGCAAGTACTATGGCGATCTCTGCATTTTATTCGTCTTTAGGTGGCATTCCGATTCACAACTGTGCTCATGCCTTTGGTGCGATTAGTCACATTCCACATGGCGATGCCAACACGGTATTGATGCCCGTTGTGATTGAAGCACTGCCGGAGTTCTACATGCCGAATGCGGCGAAGTTAGCTCAAGCATTCTCTGTCGATAGCACTGGAACCGATGAAATGATTTACCTACGCGTGTTGGATTTCTTAAATAACTTCCAAACCAGTGTGGGTGCGATGAAGCGTTTCAGCAACTGGAAGTTTGATGAGCAAGAGAAGCGCAATATTGCTCAAGCGATTGAAAGAGATATATGTTTTCAGTTCTACCCAATCTCGAAACAAACGATTGAAACCATCATAGAGAAAGCGATTTAAGTCTCTGTCTTAATCGACTGAATTCTTTGATTATTTAATTCAGTCGATGATTCACTCCCTGATCCACTCAACAATCATTACTCGAGAGCCAATTATGAAAATTGAAAACGTATTGCTATCAAGCTTGTGCATCATCGCGCCATTGCTGCTTTTCACCTAACTCATTCAACAGGGACGTTGTGACCTTTATTCCCGAGGAGGAAGTAAATGCTCAAGAAACGTTTAACTACCGTGATTCTGATAGGTGCTTTGGTTGCTCTGCTTTTTTCCAAAGTAAGTGTCGGAAGTGAGAGCTCTGAGAATGAAGCCACAATGGCTCAATCGCAACAGCGTCCAGATATTGTCCAACTGTTGGAAGAAGCTTACCAAGGACAGTTAGAAGCTCAACTCTCTGTTGCTTACTTATATCTGAGCGGAGAAGGCGTGGAACAGAATGATGAAAAAGCCGCGGAATGGTTTATCACCGCAGCCAATAACGGTAGCCCTGAAGCCCAAACACAACTTGGGTTGATGTATCTCTCTGGAAGTGGCGTTCAGGTTAGCCAAGCGGAAGCTGTCACCTGGATCGGGTTGGCAGCAGCTCAAGAGTATGACCCTGCGCTCGACTTATTACATTGGATGTCGCAAGCCGCGCACTAATTCAAATCCTAACTCAGGTTAATCACAGAAAAACTTACTCACAGAACAAGTTAATAGCAGAAAAGTTAATTACTGAAAAAGTTAATCACAGAAATTGGAGAACGTCTTATGAAGATATTCAAGAAATCTTTACTGTTCACTGCAATGGCTGCGGCAAGTAGTGCTGCTCTGGCCGCAGAATCAGACAAACCGAATATTGTTGTCATTGTTGGTGACGATGTGGGCTTTGCCGATACACAGCCTTATGGCTCGGAAGTTAATACACCAAACCTAATGGCGTTGGCTGAAGAGGGGGTTAAGTTTACTAACTTTCACGCGTCACCGACCTCATCGGTAACGCGATCTATGATGTTAACCGGAGCAAATAGCCACGAGGTTGGGTTAGGCACCTTCGACTATGCCGTCTATCCTGGCGCGATTGGTAAACCGGGTTATGAAGGTTACCTCACCAAGAAAGGCGTCACGGTCGCAACGCTGCTTAAAGAGAGCGGCTATAACACTTACCTTTCTGGTAAATGGCACTTGGGTCACGACGATGGCTTTTTACCTGACGATCGAGGCTTTGAAGAGAGTTATGGGATCTTAGCTGGCGGCTCGAATCACTTTAACCGCGACATGATGTTCCCTGCCAAAAATGCCGCGACAGCGGATGCGCTGCAAAAAGGTGATATTCCCGGCGTTGAACTGGAGCCAATCTACCGAAATGGTGAAGTGGTAGAAGATAAATACAAAGGCGAGTACTCCGATCAAGTTTACACCAACGAAATCATCAAGATGATCGACAGTAAAAAAGACGACGGTAAGCCTTTCTTCGCCTATGTCCCTTTCACTGCAATACATCTTCCGCTACAAGCTCCAGAGTCGGCCTATCAAGACAAAGTCGATTACTACGTTGAACATGGTTGGGACTCGATTCGAGAAGACCGTTTTCAACGCATGAAAAAGATGGGTGTGATTCCAAAAGACGCCGATATTTCAGATCGTAACGCACTAAGTCGACCTTGGGACTCGCTCTCTGAGAAAGAACAAAAGTGGTATGGCAAGAAAATGGCTGTCGCGATGGGCATGATGGAAATGCAGGACCAACAAGTGGGGCAGATAGTCGACTACCTGAAAGACATCGGGGAATACGACAATACCTACATTATGTATCTTGCGGATAATGGTCCAGAAGCAACGGATATTACAGGTGAAAATATCAGTGATCTGATCCGAACATGGACCGCTCATCACTTCGATAATTCGACTGAAAACTTGGGTAAGGCGAACTCCAGTGTGTCACTTGGTCCTGAGTGGGCAAGTGCTTCAACTGGCGGCCTGTCTTGGTATAAAGCTTATACAGCAGAGGGCGGTATCCGTGTGCCGTTTATCGTCAAGCCAGCAAAAGTGCTTTTAGAAGATGAAAATGCGTTGCAGCCGGGAACTCAGACGGATGATTTGTCTCAAGTGAAAGACATCGCAGCCACGATCCTTGAAATTGCAAAGGTAGAGCACCCGGGGACGGAATATCAAGGTCGAGAAGTTGCGCCGATGAGTGGTGTGAGCTTGTTGCCTTACTTCAAAGGTGAAACGGCAGAGGTGCACAGTGCCAATAATGCGATTCCATTCGAATTGTTTGGTAGCGGGATTTTGCTTAAAGGTGATTACAAGATCATTCGAATTTCTACAGGAATGGGCGGTGACAGTGAGTGGCACTTATACAACACCAAGAAAGATCCTGCTGAGCAACATGACTTAAGAAATGAAATGCCAGATCTGTTCCTTGAAATGGTCGCTGAATATCAAGAATACGAAAAAACGCAAAATATCGTCCCAGTCGATGAAGCGTGGAACCCGTTTGAAAACGTGAAATAGAGGAAAAAACCACTCGGCCAACCTAATGCCATCAAGCTTGGTTGGCCGATGAACACCGTGTAAAGGAATTACGAATTGTTTTGGCTAATACAAAGACTTTTACATCGAGGCACTCTTCATGACGACATTATCGCTATCAAATTTGAGTTCGGTTCCGCAGTTCAATGGCAAAGCACACAGCAAGCTGCAGGCATTAGCAAAACCCATTGGGGCGGTGTGTAACATCAGTTGCACCTACTGTTATTATTTAGAAAAACAACAGCTGCTCGAATACCCAAAAGGCTCCCAATATACGATGGATGAAGTTCTGTTAGAGCGTTATATCAAGCAGTACATCGAAGGACAGAACACGCCTGAAATCATCTTTTCTTGGCATGGTGGAGAACCAACTCTTCTCGGTATTGAGTACTTTGAAAGGGTGGTGGCATTACAGAAAAAATACTGCCCAAGCCACAGCAAGATCAGCAATGACCTTCAAACCAATGGCACCTTACTGAATGATGCTTGGTGTGAGTTCTTCAAGAAGAATGACTTTATTATTGGCGTGAGCATTGATGGCCCCGAGTACTTACACAATCACTACCGAACCAACCGTGCAGGCAAAGGCACTTTTTCTCAAACAATGCGTGGTATTCGCTACTTAAAACAAAGTAACGTCGAGTTTGCGACCCTAACTTGCGTGAATAATGTGACAGGAAAATACCCGTTAGAAGTCTATCGTTTTCTGCGCGATGAAGTGGGTTCGAAGCAGCTGCAGTTTATTCCTGTGGTGGATAAGCGCGAGGCTCATACCAACAATAAATGGTTGAGCAACCAACAAGCGATCATACCCGTATCAGGTGAGGTTGAACCTTGGAGTGTCGACTCTGCGCAATGGGGACAATTCCTTACTACCATTTTTGACGAGTGGTTCGAATATGATTTTGGACGAGTATTAGTGCCGTACTTTGAAAATTTTTTCGGTGTGTGGATGGGTAGAGAAAGTACCATGTGTACCTTGAGTGAAATCTGCGGAAAAGGATTAGCGGTTGAGCCCAATGGCGATGTGTACTCATGTGATCATTATGTCTTTCCTGAATTTCAGCTGGGTAATATTCAGGAACAAGCACTTTCAACTTTAGCTTTTTCGCCAAAGCAGCAGCGTTTTGGGTTTGCCAAACAGAAGTCTCTGCCGAAACAATGCCAAACCTGTGAATTTAAATTTGCATGTCATGGCGAGTGCCCTAAAAACCGTATCATCACAAGCCGAGATGGTGAGGCGGGGTTAAATTACCTCTGTGAAGGGTGGCTCAAGTTCTTTCAACATATCGACCCCGTGATTAAGGCCTTACTCAAAGCGAACAATATTCAAGCTCGTTTGGGATAGTGGGGTTGGCTCGAATCGATTCAACTAAAGATTTAAAACCAGCTAAAAGGCTCGCTAAATTGTGCGAGCCTTTTGGTGATTGGTGATTGGTGATTGGCTTCTTATGACCGGTACATAGTGAGCTGATTATTGTGCCGGGTCCATGGCAAGAATGGTCTCTTCCATGGCATTGTCCAGAATCGAACGGTTGCGCTGCATCGCTGCCATTAACGTAGAGCCTAGCCATAAGCCATAAAGCGTTCGAGACAGCGATTCAGGATCCGTGATAGCGAAATCACCCTCTTCATTCCCTTCTTCAAATAGCTTCGCCATGCGCAATATTATCCTTTCTGAACCTTCTGCCATGGTGGACTGTAACGAGTTAGCAGACCCAGATACTTCTCCAGCGAGTTTGACCACAAGGCACTGGATATTGAACTCTTCTGTCAATTTGGATGCACACCAAAACTCGAAATAGGCTTTTACGCGGTCACGACGGGAAAGCGATTCATCACTTAAAAAGTCATCCAGTTTAGCGAGATGCTCATCAAAGTAGTTGGCCAAAAGAATCTCGCCAAAGTGCTCTTTCGATTTAAAGTAGTGGTAAAAAGAACCCTTTGTGCCTTCCGCTTGGTTGATTATTTTCATCAGGCCAACGCCAGCAAACCCGTGTTCATTAATAAGGCTAAACCCTGCATCGAGCATAGCTTGTCGCATGTCTTTCATTGTTATTACTCTTTATGCTGAGAATGAGAAATAGTGTAACGAGCAACATACCAACCGTCCAGTCTAGCGCGTTAGGGTGTTGTCAATAATTGACTCGTTTCGTCAAAGTGACTTTTTCTTTATTGGCACTTCTAAGCCACAAAACTTTTTTCAAGATAACCACATCCTATAAATCTAAAATAGCAGCTTTAAATGGCTTGTTTGATGCCTTTAAATGGCGAAATTGGGTCGTTGTAACTTGCTGTTTTTGTTGGTTTTTAATTTGGTGTTTTCTTAAGGTCGCAATGATAGTCTTAGCTTAATTTCTTTAGGGGGCTAAATGGACACCAATAACAGTACTTATCATCAGCACAGTTTTGCTCAGCAAGATCTATCAGAGCTTACATTTACAGCCTGTACGTTTATACGTTGTGATTTCAGACGTTCGAACTTGCGTGATGCAACGTTTATTAATTGCAAGTTTGTTGAACAAGGTGATATTGAGGGATGCCATTTTGATATTGCCGACTTAAGAGATGCAAGCTTCCAGAATTGCCAGCTCGCGATGGCGAATTTTAGTAATGCGAATTGTTATGGGATTGAACTACGTGAATGCGATTTGAAAGGGGCGAACTTTACTCGTGCTAACTTTGCCAATCAGGTAAGCAATAGGATGTATTTTTGCTCAGCATATATTACGGGCTGTAACCTGTCTTACGCCAATTTAGAGCAAGCTTGCTTAGAGAAGTGCGAGCTGTTTGAAAACCGCTGGATAGGCACTTATTTAGGTGGTGCATCACTGAAAGAGTCGGATCTTAGCCGAGGTGTGTTCTCGGAAGATGTGTGGGGGCAATTTAGTATGCAGGGTGCTAATTTATGCCACGCTGAGTTAGAAGGGTTAGACCCAAGAAAAGTTGATACCACAGGCGTTAAAATTGTTGCTTGGCAGCAAGAGCAGTTACTTGAAACCATGGGTATTGTTGTGATGCCTGATTGATTCGTTCTTTTTTCAATTCTGCACATGACGCTGTCCGTACCGCTAGCCGTACCACTCCGTTGTAATCAACCGCGGTTCCTAAAAGAAAAGTCCAAAGCTAATAGCTTTGGACTTTTCCGTATCTGGCAGTCAGCATTTTATAATGAATTTTAGAAAAGAGAATGCTTGGCGAATATAGGGCTAATTAGTGCATACCTGAACGCATTTTGTCGCTGAGCGCAAAGAAAACGAACAACAAAATACATACTACAGCGACACACAGTGAAGCTATGATAGTTGTAGCGTCTTTGGAGATCAGTGGCACGACGATAGAAGCTAGCGCTATCAACATAACAAGGATATGAACGATTCGTCCGAGAACAGGGTTTTTATGACAGAATGAAGCCCATAGGTAACGCATTTTTAACACCAGTATAAAATTAGTGGGTTTATTCTATTTTCTTAATGAGTGTTTTGTAAATAAGTTTTGGTTACAGGTGCCCGTAAATATGATCTAAGTCGTTTTAGTGTAAAACTGGTTAAATAACAGGGGGTTATTTCCTGTTGATAGAGTTCTTATCATTTATATGAAAGTCATAATATTCCGTATTCTTTGGAATGATAAGTCAAAAATTGTTCGATTTTTGGTTTCTTGACTGAGGATCTCATTTATTGAGAATTCTATTAAGAGACTATTTGCTTATGATTTTTCATCTCGTTTATATCTATCAAATTAGAATCAGTTTTTAGCCTGTGATGCGCTTTATGTTATTTATCAAAGAGATTTTTTGATTTGAGATCGTGGTAATCTTGTTCGTAATTCTGTTTGATATACTTAATGTACACTCGATAAATGTAATGGAGATGATATGTCGAAAACTGCAAAAATTATTAATGAAGATAAGCTGGTAAAAAAAGCAGTTGAGGTCGGTTTTAAAATGGCAAAGCTACAAGGTTTTGATTTGCCACATTCATCCCAACCGATAAAGGTTAAATCGGTGTATTTGTTCCTCGTTGAAGTTAATCAGATCACTCCCCTTCCGGAAAGTAAGCTTGATGGGGCGAACATCAAGAAACGCTTAGCATTATGGATTCACAAAGCACTGCCGGACAATGACCCATTAAAATAAGCTGAAGTTGAACAAGTATGCCTGCGCTTATTTTTAGTTGGTTTATTAGGGCGTGTTGATCTTTCGTGATTGTTTTTTGAACGACATGACAGGAGTTATAATTTCTTTTGCCAAAAACAAAACACGACTCCAAGTCATGCCAATAACAATGTTAACTGATACTCGATGGGAACTACTGCAACAAGTTATGAAGAGCACGGGTCGTATTTATGATAAGCCTGAGCACAGAATGACTTTTGGAGGAATACTCTATCCAATGAGAGCAGGCATCCGATGATGAGATTTACCTCAAGAATTTGGTGAGCGGAGTACTGTCTACAGGTGTTTTAATCTTTGGTTAAAGAAAGGTGTCTCAGTTAAACTTTTCAATCAGTTATCAAGCACTGCCGATTTTGGATGGGTCTTTTTCGATGGCTCTATTGCCCGAGCACATCATAGCAAGGGCGCGGCTACGAAAAGGTCTGAACAAATGGGAAAAAGCCTTGGGGCAATTCAACGAAAATTCCTTTGCGATAATTAAGAATTATCGAACTACTTCAATTAGATATGACAAGTTAGAAAGAAATTATGCCAGCATGTTATCGCTGGCATTAATGTTAATGTGGCTACCGATGTGTTGCTGAGCATGAAATACACAGCAGCGATCAACACGCCCTAAGTAATGTAAAACACACGAGTTTGAAATGTCACTTGCCATAGGAGTGTAAAACTATTCGGTTACGCCCTGCGGTCTTAGCCTTATACAAGCAGGCATCGGCATTACTAATCAAACTTTCTTGACTAGAATTAGTATACGATGAAATTGCCCCAATAGAGACCGTCACCGACAGACCTGATGGGATATCAATTAGGGGCATCTGTTCAATGGATAAACGAATTTCTTCTAAAGTAAGAGCAAACGCATCGTGTTCCTGCTGGTTATTAAACAAAATAAACTCTTCACCACCATATCGCCCTAAGGTGAAACTACTATCGGTTAAACGGTCAATTGTCATTACAACTTGCTTTAATACATGATCACCAATGATATGGCCAAACTGATCGTTAATCAGTTTAAAGAAGTCGATATCAATCAGGGCAATATTGACCGGTTTATGAGTAATCTGAGCCCTATACCGCGTGGCTTTAAGTTTTTTTTCGTAGCTGCTGCGATTGTTTATTTGGGTTAGAGGATCAATTTCAGAGAGATACTTCAACTTTTTTTCAATGTTTTTTTGTCGCTCTATGAATTCGAGATTATCAAAATGGCGGGTTAGTAACGCAGTTGATCGATCGTAAAGTAGACGGTTGTAAAATAAGAAATGTGTACAACCGATAACCAAGATCGTACCGACAACGTAGTTTGAATCTAATATAAAATGGTAGAATACAGGAAGTACAAACACGCTGATAAAGTAGCTTAAGTAGCACAGCTTACTATGTGTTAGGTACGTGAAGCCATGAAACGCAACCGAGCAAATTACAAAGGAGGCTCCAAGCAACAAGGAAGGATTGTCTAACGTTGCGATTAAGCAGTAGACACCACCCCATACGAAGCCATTTAAAGAAGGGGCAATCGCGAAAGTCGCATCAAACCAAACTCGATTAACCTCTCCAATCTCTAGTTTGTGTGCAAGGGTCTTTTGGAAATATAGCCTAAGTCCTAGAGTACAGCACAACACAAAAAACCAGATAAAAATCGTCAGGCCCATATTTTGGTAATAACTTAAATACCCAGCCAACGCTCCCCCCACAACAAGATGGTTCAATGTCGCGTAATGAAGATAGTCGTTAATGATTTTATAACGTTCTTTAAATAACTCATGTGGTTCTTTGATGAGGGCTGCCTGTATCGTTGTGAATTTTTAAGTACGTAGTTCTGTATTTGATAAATTTTAGCACAGGTTCTAGATTCAGACACAAGAGTTTATTAGCTAATAAACCAGCTTCTTCTTTGGGCATGTTGATCTTTCGTGATTGTTTTTTGAACGAAATGACAAGGAGTTATAATTTCTTTTGCTAAAAACAAAATACGACTCCAAGCCATGCCAAGAACAATGTTAACTGATACTCGATGGGAACTGTTGCTACAAGTGATGAAGAGCTTTAAGTATTTAATTCCTTTGCGTGAAGATGGCTAATACACCGAATGCTGACTGATTAATCAAGAGCTAATAAAGCAGAAATAGCCCTTGATATCCCCCAAGCTTAACTTCATTTACATAGTCGCCAATATTGCCATTTGCATCGATTGGCCTCATTGGCTTGTTTAATGGAATAATGAGTTTAGGTACCAAATAGAAGTCACGATTTTTACCATAGAAATCGGTTCGATAAAGTACGCGACCTTGCTCAAACTCTCGCGCGAGCACCATCTCTTGTGGGCCGCCTTGTACGATGTTTGTTTCCGAACGATAAAGAAAATAGGTATAGGTTGGTAACAACCGAACCTTACCGTTTGGGAGGTCTGGATGCATGACTTGATGTTTGGTTGAATCGCCGACAATGGTGTAGTCACTGGGTGTCGAGTGTATGGTCGAAAGCATCAAGGGAATTGGCTCTAATTCATTCGGAATCCTGTTGGCTGGAGAGCCTAGGTCGACTTTGAGCAGTTGTGTCGGTCGGTAAGCCATGTTTTTCGGCACACCACTTTGCCAAAAATTCTCTTTGGTAGTATTGTCGCTGCCATACACATAACTGCTATTCCACTGGTTAAAACAACTATGTTGTGGCTGGTAGCTGAGGTAATAAATAGCGAGGGTTGAATACTGATCTTGTTGCCAGTTATCTTGGCTGTTACCTAGGTATTGAACGCGCCCATAGCGAGTAGTGGCTTGGAATATAACGTTTGAATCAGTGTTAGCTAACGCTGAGTTATCCCAAAACTTAGACAATCCGGCATAACCACTAAAGCCTGTAGAGGGGAATAAGTAGTGCTCTCTAAAGTACAGGTTTCCTGAGTCAATTAAGTGTGATTGCCCGTTTCGGCCATACAGGTTGGCCGTTCCAATATTAAGGCCAATTGAAAGAGTATCGTCGTTAGCTGATAACTGTTTGAGAAAGGCTGCGAATTGCGCTTTGTATCGCTTATCCGCTTCATTAGACCCTACGACAAGACCAAGCTCTTGAATGGTTCCTCCTGAATAAACCTCAAATTGATTGCCGCCTAAAAGCTTATTGGTATCGTCGTTGTAGGCGCCATTGAGCCCTTGTTGCCCCCAATGTTTGGAATAGTAGTTTCGTATCAACATCAGCAGATCTGGGTTAGCAAGGTTGGTCAATGACCACGATGAGTTTTGGTTCCACATTCGTCCAAAAGGAATGACGCGAGATTCCCAACGAAAGCGCGCCGTGGCCGATTTGTTGTTCCTATTTTCATACTCATAAGATGATAAATAGTTGTCTTGGTCGAGATCGGCTGATTGGTCAAAACCACGGATCTTTCGCCAATGGTTGGTTTCTCTTGGTCGTTGCGGGTCTGTCTTGGAAGACTGCAGATCTTTGAATTCTATTTTCGGGAAATAGTTCTTTAATTGAACGTGATTTAAGCGAGGTCGAATATCGCTTGAGCTGCCTTGCCAACGGATTCTGACAACGTATAAACGGCCGCCATCTCGCACAAATGTAGAACCAAAATACTGCCCGCCACCGTAACTCTGGCCACTGCCATCGTGAGTTGTTGCTCTGACCCAATTCGAGGGAACTCGCCAGCTTAACGCTTGGCTTTGAGTCATATTATGTGTGTGATCGTTAATTATTTCTAAGCGAACCCATGTCGTAGATTGGCTTAGATCATTCGTCGATGTTGGATATTCAATATGGAATTCTCCGCCTTGTGCAAAGCGTGAAAATTCGAATGTTAAGCCATCGAACTTCTCCGAATGGTAAACGTAGAGTGCTCCGCCACGTTCGAAATGTTCAAACACATCAGCATCCCAAGGCGGCTGCTGATAAAGTGCATAGCCCGCATGTTTTTCGTCTGCGGTATAGCCAACGATCATAGGCTTGCGATTTAAAACTGTATTTTCGCCGTGTGTTAAGTCTGGCTCTGCAAGAATAGTGTCTTCTGAAAAGTGTAGAAAAAAATCTTCGTAATCAATGCCATTTCGCTCTGCGGCGTTTCTAATCTCGTTTTCTAAACTTCCCGAATTCAGATCCAATTTTTGGTTGTACATATAACCAATCGTGCTGACTCTTTCGTTATCATTTTTATCGGCGTAAGCCCCAAACACCAAGTCACTATTGTTGATCTCCCAATCGATCACTTTTCTGGCTGAGACCGGGGAACCATGTAAGTTGAACCCATTCTCATGTTGGCTTGGCAGCACAATGGTGTAGTTGGCCAAACTGGCATTTGGAAGTGCGAGGCTGATAAAGGAGAGGAGTGACCATAACGAGGTACTGTGTTTTTTCATGAAGTTTCCTAGCTACGATGGGAGTCACCTTGTAGTGATCAATAAATACCGGAGACTCGCTAAAGCAAGAATAACAAAACGTTCTCAGAGCGATATAAGTGTAGCAAACCCTGTCAATGAACTTATCGTCTCTAACTTGACAGCTTAGAGGTTACTAACAACTATTAAGTTGATGATTTTAAATCCGTAATCCATAGATTTACCGAAGTTGCATGATTAAGGGCGTAGGTGTGGATATTTTTATGACGTTCACCTTGAGTGAACTCGATAAATAAGGAGAGGATGCCTCTTATGATGTCTTTATTATTTTTGTTGTTACTTGTGGCGATGGTGTGCGGGTTTTTCGGCAAGAAGACCGCCGCGTATGGCTTTTTCGCTGGCTCAGTGATCCTTGGTTTGTATTGGTTTAATCACCATGCGACTGACCCTTTGTCGATCTTATTGTAAGGAGCGAGCATGAATCGAAATCAGTTAACTCTTCTGAATACGCTTGGGTTACTGGGTATGACAGCCGTTTTGTTGATCGGCTTTATTCTTCAGTTTGTCCTCAATGAACTTCCTTGCCCACTGTGTTTACTGCAACGAATTGGCTTTGTGATGGTCGCGTTTGGCTTCATGCTGAATGTGGTTTATGGGCCTCAACCTCGTCACTATGGGGTTGTGCTAATTGGCGCTTTGTATGGTGTCGCCACATCGTTAAGACAAGTTTCCCTACACGTGATTCCGGGTACTCCTGGTTACGGTAGCCCTATTTTTGGGATGCATTATTACACTTGGGCCTTTGTGTTGTTCGCTGCAACCATATTGGGTGTTGCCGTGATCTTGATGCTGACCAATAAGGCCGAGTCTCATGAACTTTACAAGATGAGTAATTTCGGGCGGATTGTTTGTCTGCTGGCTATCGCAGTGGTGGCATTGAATGCTATTGCTACATTTGTCGAATGCGGTCCATATCAGTGCCCTGATAATCCGGTGAGCTATTGGTTACTTAATCAAGGTGCGAGTTAGAAAAATGGTGCTTTGAGAGAGCGATTAAAGAACAACTGGTAAAAGAAAAGCCACAGCGTTCGCTGTGGCTTTGTCGTTAGTGTTGTGGAGTTTATGACCGTCAGCAATTAGTTAGAGTGGTGCAATCCATTCCAAACGATGTCGCGGTAACGTGTTTGGTTGGTGTCGCCTTCGGTGCTGAAGAGCATGATGGTTGCATCTTCATTTAAGCCTAGAGTGTCACGCGTTGCTTGGTCTGCGCCCTCTCGGCAAAGTTGGTAAAGAAGACCTAGTGTAATCGCACCTGACTCACCGCTGATGATTTGGCTGTCACCTTGTAGTGGGTTACCTAGAACACGCATCCCGTTTGCTGAAATACTGTCGTCAACCGAGATAAAGTAGTTACTGCAATCACGCAATACTGGCCATGTCACTGGGTTTGGTTCACCACATGCAAGGCCCGCCATGATTGAGTTCAACTCACCGGTTACGTTGACCATTTCGCCTTTCTCGCCTGAGCGGAAAATACAATCTGCGGCTGCTGGCTCTGCAATGATGGTTTCAAATGTATCTGCGCCTAGCTTGTCTGCAAGGTAGCCTAATATGCCGCCTGCCATTGCACCTACGCCAGCTTGTAAGAATACGTGAGTTGGAGCGCTAAATTCTTGCTCTTGAACTTGCTCGACGGCTTCGTCTGCCATGGTCATGTAACCTTGAGAGATCCATGTTGGGATCTCTTCATAACCATCCCATGCAGTGTCTTGAACAAGCATCCAGCCATTGTCTTGCGCAGTTTGGTTCGCCATACGTACCGTGTCGTCATAGTTAACTTCCGTCACGATGCATTCTGCACCTAAACCTTGAATGCGGTTAACGCTTGCTTGAGATGAACCTTTTGGCATGTAAACCACGGCTTTTTGGCCCATTTCACGAGCTGCCCACGCGACACCAGTGCCATGGTTACCTGCGGTTGCTGTAGTAAAAACAAGTGGTTTTTCTAGTTTTGAAGCTACCGTTTTAAGATTGATCTCAGAGATATCAATGCCAAGGTGTTTTGCCAATTGGCGACCCAGAGCGTAAGAACCGCCGAGTACCTTGAATGCATTCAAACCGAAGCGTTTTGATTCGTCTTTAACGAGGATCGCCTTAACACCAAGGTGATTAGCAAGATTAGGAAGAGAGACAAGTGGCGTTGGTTGGTAACCTTCGATCTGACGGTGAAACTCACGCGCTTGTTGTGCTTGAGATGCAGTGAATAGCTCGCAAACTTGTCCAGTGTAGAATGAATTTTTTGATAGTTTTAACATAGGGCACACTTAGATACAGGCAGAGGAATTAAAGGCCATCAAGCGATGTTCAATGACCTTACTTTGTCGTTAATAACATTACATAGTTATTTTTTGCTATACGCAGTCACTAAAAGCAATACGTGATTACTTGATGTAAGCGATCGCTTCAACTTCGACTAGTGCGTCTTTTGGCAAACGAGCGGCTTCAACACAAGAGCGTGCTGGCGCGTTCTCTGTACCAAATACTTCCGTGTACACCTCGTTAAATGCAACGAAGTTTTCCATATCAGATAGGAAACATGTGGTTTTAATAACGGTATCCAGTGAACCACCACTTTGTTCCAAAACTGCTTTTAGATTTTCTAGTGACATACGAGCTTGCTCTTTGATGCCACCTTCAACAAACGCCATTGTTTTTGCATCAAGCGGTAATTGACCTGAAGTGAAGATTAGGTCTTTGAATGCCATACCTTGAGAGTAAGGGCCGATTGCTGCTGGTGCTAGATCTGTATGGATTTTTGTTTTCATTTCGTTTCTCTTTATATGATTTCTATGCTCTAAACTCGCGGATGTATTTGTAAATAGCGTGGCGAGTAATACCAAGACGCTCAGATACGAATGCTGTCGCCTCTTTTAATTCGAAAATACCGTTCTCAAGCAATTGCTTGGTAATGGCTTTGTTTCGACCTTTTAAGTTGACTGACTCATCGTTGTCGACTTCAAAAATAGCGTGCTCAAGCGCTTGCTCAATCACTTCTGTTGTTGAAGCTCCAAAGTTCTCATGCACACCCACAGGGGCATGAGCCATGTCTGGCATTAAAGTTTTTATGATCTCAGGAAACGGGTGAGACAAGTTCATATTGATACAGAACAGCCCAATTGGTTTGCCATTTTCTCCAGCTAGCACACAGGTCGTAGATTTAAGTAACGATCCATCTTTGCTGGTGGTGAAGTAACTCTTTGGCGTGACCTCACCAGTGCTCTCAAACACACTCAGCATCTTCAGCCCCAGATCGGTGATAGGTGATCCTACTTCTCGACCCGTGTGGTGTCCGTTCACTATCTTTACTACCGACTTTTCAAAGCTCTCGAATGAATGAATCACAACCTCACAGTGCGGACCAATAAAGTCGGCAATGGTTTCGGCTAAGCGAAAGTTCAGTGCGAGATGCTCTCTGTCATTGTCGGTGAATTCTACGTTAAACGATTTATATGCTGATGCGTTCATTTTAGACCACTGTTGTTAACTTTAATTGCCTTTCATTATCTTTGGTTACTCGATGTATTTCAAGTTGCCAATTAACTTTATGTAACTATAAGACTATACATCCGCTTCCCATACAAGGCTAAAGTTACAAATAAGTACCTAAAATTGATCGCAATCAACAATATTCCCAGTTTTAGATGCTTTCTGGTCACTATAGTTAACCCTAAGATCTTGGTCACATTATTTAACTTAAATGTCAGTAAGATGCTCATCGTAACGTAAACAAAATTGAACTATAGGGTTGGTTACTGGTTGTGAAGAGCAGCAGAAGTGCCTACCTAAATACAATAATTAGAGGTTCCAATGACTAACTACCTAAACCGCGGCTTTGAACAAGCTGAGTTTGAACACAGAACATCACGCGCTCAAAAAGTCATGCATGAGATGAATCTGGATGCGATGATTTTCACAACCGAACCAAACGTTCGCTACTTCACTGGCTTCCACACTCAGTTTTGGCACAGCCCAACTCGTCCATGGTTTGTCATCGTTCCTGCAGAAGGAAAGCCGATTGCGATTGTTCCTGAAATCGGAGCAAGTGGTATGGCGGGAACATGGGTCGACAACATTATTACTTGGCCTTCTCCTCGTCCTGAAGATGATGGCATTAGCTTAGTAGCTAGCGCATTAAACTCTCTGCCTTGTCGTCATGGCCGAGTAGGCGCAACGCTGGGCATTGAATCTCACCTACGTATGCCTGTGAACAACTACTTGAAATTAACCACCATGGTTAAGAAAGACTTTGTTGATGTGTCTTTAGCAATGCATGAGCTTCGTCAGATCAAATCACAAGCTGAAATCGAAAAAACTCGCGAAATCTGCCGCATTACTAATGTTGGGTTTAGCAAGATTCCGGGTTACGCAAAAGCCGGCATGACCGAGCGTGAAATTTGTAAACAGTTCCGTATCGATATGTTGTTAGAAGGTGCTGACGAATGCCCTTACATCATCGCAGGCTCAGGGCCAGATGGTTATGACAGCATCATCATGGGTCCTACCGATCGCATTATTGAACCGGGAGATGTGTTGATCATCGATACGGGTGCCGTGCGTGATGGTTATTTCTCTGATTTCGACCGCAACTGGGCATTTGGTGATGCAAGTGAGCAAACCAAAGCGGCCTACCGCGCTACTTACGAAGCAACAACTAAAGGTTTCGAGGCTGCGAAACCGGGCGCAACCACGACGGACATCTACAACGCGATGTGGGGAGTACTAGAAGCTAATGGTGCATTGGGTAACGACGTTGGTCGTCTTGGCCATGGTTTAGGTATGGAACTGACAGAGCGTCCGTCTAACACCGCTACCGACAACACAGTACTTAAGCCTGGCATGGTGATGACGCTAGAACCGGGCATGGTTTACGCACCGGGTAAGTCGATGGTTCACGAAGAGAACATCGTGATCACTGAAGACGGCGCTGAATGGTTGAGCGAACGAGCAGAACCTGAACTGATCATTATTTAGCTAAAAATTTAGCACCTTACAAATTTAACACCCTACAAAAGCTGACTCCGGACTCTGGAGTCAGTATATAAAAATTATAAAAAAACTGGGCGGTGATGCATCGCTCTTATTCAATAAGAAACAAGATTACGGAAGATAGAAATGAACACAACAAATAGAGACACATTTTTAGGATGGACTGCTGCTATTGCCGTTGCCTGTATCTGGGGCGTAACAGGGGTGGTATCTAAGCCGCTTTCTATGGCTGTTGATCCGATGACATTGGTATTTTTCCGCTACGTTACCGCGGTAATTGGCCTATCAATCATTTTCTTTTTTACATCACGTAGCAAAAACTTAAGTGCAGACTTAGGTTCTTCATTAAAGATCGATACCAAAGATATTGGACGTATTGCGCTTTGTGGCATCGTGGGACAAGGGGTTTTCTCACTTTTTAATTTCCTTTCTCTTTCTCATATTGGTGCGACTGAAAACGGTGTTATCCAAGGTATGCAGCCGTTCGCGACAGTCTTCTTCGGTATGATGTTTATGAACTTCCGTATGAACAAGATTCAGTGGGGCGCTTTCATCGCATCTGCAGTTTGTATTTACGCAATGAGTGTCGGGCCAACAAACACCATTGAAGGCGGTACTCCGCTGCTGGGTTATGTTTACGTGACATGTTCGATGCTGGCTTTGGCGTGGACGGCACATTTACGTGCTAGCTTAGCGGACAAATATGGCTCAGTGGTTTCTATGCTGTACCAATACATTTCGGTTGCAGTGATGGGCATTATCGTTGTGTTGACCATGGGTTTAGACTTGTCTCAGATTTACATTATATTCTCTAGCCCGCTGTTGATTGCACTGCTTGTTTTCTTAGGTACAGGCATCTCTGGTGGTAGCTACTTGATTCAATTGTATTCTTTCAAGCGTATCGGTGTAGAAAAGGCAACGATGGCATTAAACCTCATGCCTTTGGTTGGGTACTTAGTGGCAGTTGTGACACTTGGTGAACAGATGGTCATGGGGAAAACTATCGTTGTTTCATTGATTGTGGTAGCACTTTACGTGTTCACTAAGTTTGAAACGAAGCAAGAAGCGACAGTTGAAGAAAAAGAATTAGAAGAACAAAAAGCATAAAATTAACTAGAACAATGAAGGTGAGCGAGATCTCACCTTCCGCTTTGGAGAAATCTATGACACTTGAACAAACCGTCACAGAATGGCGCCGCTATTTACATCAGTACCCAGAATTCGGTACCGAAGAGTTCATAACATCTGAATTCGTAGCGAACAAGCTCGAAGAGTTCGGCATTGAAGTTCACCGCGGTATTGGCGGAACAGGTGTGCTTGGGATTCTGAAAAATGGCACAAGCGATCGCTCGATTGGTTTACGTGCGGATATGGATGCGCTGCGCATTCATGAACAGAACACTTTTTGTCATGCTTCAAAACATGAAGGAGCGATGCACGCTTGTGGACATGATGGCCATACCGCGATGCTACTGGGTGCGGCGCAAGAGTTAGCAACCAGTAAGCAATTTGATGGCACTGTATACTTCATTTTTCAACCAGATGAAGAGCGAGGCACGGGAGCGAAAGCGATGATCGCTGATGGCCTGTTCACTCGTTGGAATATGGATGCGATTTACGCTATGCATAACTTACCGGGTATCCCAGAAGGTAAATTTGTGACCCGTCCAAGCTCGCTTATGGCAAGTGAAAGTAGCTTTGAGATTGTGATCAAAGCGACGGGCGGCCACGCGGCGATGCCACACATGGGAACCGATCCGATTGTGGTTGGAGCTCAGGTGGTCACAGCACTGCAAACCATCGTTTCGCGTAATTTGAGCGCCATTGATGAGACGGCGGTTATTTCGGTGACTAACTTTGTTACCAATGGCACCGTGAATGTGATTCCTTCGCAAGTGACTATTTCTGGTGATACTCGCAGCTTTACCGATCAAGCATTGCACAAGATTGAGAAAGCGATTGAGCGTGTCGTCGCTGGCCAGTGCATGTCGGCAGGTGTTGATTATCAATACCACTTCAACAACAGCTTCTTATCAACGATTAACACGCCTGAAGAGACGGCTCATGCAGTGAAAGCAGCACAAGCGGTTGTTGGTGAAGAGAATGTGAATGGAGCATGTGAACGTTTCACCATCAGTGAGGATTTCTCGTTCATGTTACGCGAAGTAAAAGGCTGTTATGTTTTGGTAGGCAACGGTGTTGGTGAGTGTGGTGGTACTGCGCTTCATAACCCGCATTATGATTTTAACGATAATATTTTGGAACACGGTGTTGGGTTCTGGAAGACACTTGTAGAGCAACAACTGTCACAGTAAGTTGATGAAAAAAGAGCGAGAGGCTAACCTCTCGCTCTTTTTGTATGTAAGGCGTTCTCAAATTGGTGAATAGTTTGGCTGGCTTGGATTAGATTGCTTAGCGATTCACCTGCTCAACAACCTCTCGCGTTAGGCGGGCGATCTCATCCCACTCTTCGTTTTCAACGAGCTTCTTGTCTACCATCCAAGTGCCACCGCAGGCTAATACTTGAGGTACAGCCAAGTAATTGTCGATGTTTGATGACGTAATGCCGCCTGTAGGCATTAGCCGAATATCGCCGTATGGGCCGACTAATGACTTAACCATACTGATACCGCCTGATGCTTCTGCTGGGAAGAATTTGAGTGTCGTTAATCCCATTTCTAATGCCGCTTCAACGGTGCTTGGATTGTTCACACCTGGAATGATATCGATGCCGATCTCTTGGCATGCTTTAACTGTGTTTGGATTGAATCCCGGTGATACCACAAACGTTGCGCCCGCTTCTTTCGCGGCCAGTGCTTGTTCACCATTCAAAATCGTTCCGGCACCAATCAGCATGTCTGGCTGAGCTTTTCGTAACAATCGAATAGCTTCAACTGCGGAGTCAGAACGAAAAGTAATCTCTGCTGCAGGAAGACCGTTTTCCGCTAAAACTTTACCTAGTGGAATAATATCTTCAGCGTTATCAATCGCGATAACAGGGATAACTTTAAGTGCTTTTAATTGGTCATTAATTGTAGGCATGGTTCACTTCTTAATAGGGTTTGAAAGAGTATCGGTGATGGCTTTTGGAATAATTGCACCGTGGTGCTGAATCACTAGTCTCGCGAGTGCATTACCTTGTTGGCAGGCTTCTGAAACAGAACCTCCAGAGAGGTAACAAGATAAGAAACCACCGTTAAAAGAGTCGCCTGCAGAGGTGCTATCAACCACAGTTTCGACAGGTGTCGTTGTGACTTTTATTGGCATATCTTCGGGGCTTTCACTGATCAAGCAGCCTTCAGCACCAAGCTTTACAACAACAGTTTTGACGCCGAGTGCATGCAGTCTTTTTATGGTGTCTTGTGGCTGGGCGTCTTGCCATAAAAGTTGCTCATCGTCGAAGGTTACCAAGGCTATATCTGTCGTTTTATAGGCAATCTGATAAGCTTCTTTGGTTGCGTCTTGCGAGTCCCACAACTTTGGTCGGTAGTTACTATCAAAGGCGATGGCCACACCACGTTCACGTAGACCTTGGATGATAGTGAGTAACTTTAGCTGATCGCCATGAGGCAAGATCGCCAGAGAGATTCCACTCAAAAACACCATATCGACATCTTCAAGTTGGGCGGTTATTTTGTCGAAATCTGGGTGCTGTACCATGTAGCGAGCAGCCGAGTCATTACGCCAATACAGAAATGTGCGTTCACCAACGTCGTCTAATTGAATCAGGTACAGGCCTGGCGAGCGCTGTTCGTCAATCAGTACGAAATCAGTTGATAGCCCTTCATCTTGCCATCGGTTAAGCATCTGCTGACTGATGGCGTCTGAGCCTAGCGCTGTGACATAACTGGTACGAATCATAGGTGTATCTGACGAACAGGAATAGCTGGTGGCACTTCGGTTCAAATAAACAGCGGCGTTGAGCGTATCCCCACCATAGGTCTGTTGCATGGTACCGAATGGAGCGCCGTTCAGTTCTATCATGCACTCGCCGATAATCGCAATGTGGCTCATAGTGTGCCCTTACAGAAAAATTGGTATTGCTAGGTATAAATGATGGAACGTGGCTACAAGGAAAGTAGCCACGTCGATTCTTTTCCCAATAGCTTGAGAGGAGGTCTTACTTGTTGTCTAGTTTCACGAACAACAGCGTTAGAACATAAGACAGTGCGAACACACCAACCACGCCCATTAGTGCTTGAATGAAGTTTTGCGTACCGCCTGCAAGGTAAGCCGGTAAGCTGAATACAGAAGAAAGAATGTAGCTGGTTAAATGGGTATCGATTGTTACCGAGATAGCACCGAACACACCTGCAGCCAAACTCGCGGTCATCATCGCTTTGGTGTATTTCGTTAGGACACCAAATAGAGCTGGCTCCGTGATGCCTAAGATAGCGGTAACGCTTGAGCCCATCGTAATTGAAGATTGCTCTTTAGAAACTGTTTTGCGCTGCTTGTGCCAGATTGCCATTGTCGCACCAGCAATTGCCATGTTACCTAAACACATGATTGGCATAAGTAAATCCTTACCATACAGTGCAAAGTTGTTCAGGCTAATCGGCGTCATGCTGTGGTGGATACCAAATACGATGGTAATCGGGCGAGTCAGACCGAAAACAAAGCCTGTTAACGTCGGAGAGATTTCCAGTAGTGAACTCATCACCCAACCCGCGCCATTACTTAGCCAGATACCCGCAGGACCAACAAATGATAGTGTGATGGTTGAAGTCACCGTAAAGGCAAGCAGTGGTGTAAATACAGGCTTCGCAGAAGAAGGAACTAGACGGTCAACTAACGGAGTCACTTTAGATAATAACCAGATTGCTAGAATCGCAGGAACAATCGCGCCGCCGTAGTTAAGCAGTTCAATAGGAACCACGCCTAGCACCGTCAACTCAGGTGCAGCGCTAGCATCTTTTAGCATCACCGCTTTATCTACTAGCTTGGGGGCTAACATTGCAGAGGAAACAGCAAGCGCAATGTATTCGTTCACCTTAAATACTTTGGCTGCAGAGAAAGAGACCAGCATAGGTAAGAAGAAGAACACAGCAACAGAGATAGAGCGGAAGAAATAAACCGTGTCTGAGGTTTCAGAGATAACATTGGTTGCGATAAGGCCAGAAAGTAAGCCCATCAACATACCTGCACCGGCAATCGCTGGGACTACAGGGCCGAAGATACCCGCGACAATGCGCATCACGCCTTGGAACAGTTTGCCTTTCTCTAGCTCATCAGCCGGATTAGCGTCAGCTTGTTGAGTATTTGATAGCGCGTTAAACCACTTCTCTACTTCAACACCGATGATGACTTGAGTTTGACCTTGTTGAAGTACCACACCTTTCACATCAGCGATTTGCTTGATCGCTTCTTCGTTTACCAGAGACTCGTCTGCCAATTTGAATCTTAGTCTTGTCATACAGTGCGTGAGACTCACAATATTATCTTCACCACCAAGTGCAGTGACTAATAACTGTATATTTTCTTTGAAATTTTTCTTTTTAGACGATGACTTAGAGTTATTCATAACAGCATCATTATTTTCAACAATTTGCATACTACACCTGTTACTGGGATATATTTAACTCTAGTAATCATATCGATAACTTATTTAAAGCCAATGGGATAAAAAGAGACTTCAATCACACTTAAAATTCGAATAAATTATTTTTGACCATTTTCGGCCAATTGGTATGTTTTGTTTATCAAAAAAAAACACTAAACGTACCAATTATTTTGCATGAAATTTAACGCTTGAAATGTGCTTTTTAACACGGTTAGATAATAGGAGTTGAAGTTAGTTTAGGTTATTTAATTGTGAAAGAAACTATTATATCTGATATCCATTGTATTATTACTAAACCAGACAGACACAATCTCATTACCGTGGTAGTTGAAACGAATGAAGGCGTGACAGGGTTTGGTTGTGCGACATTCCAACAACGACCGCTTGCTGTAAAAACAATGGTCGATGAGTATCTAAAACCTCTTCTAGTTGGTAAAAATGCCAATAATATTGAAGACTTATGGCAAATGATGATGGTCAATGCTTATTGGCGAAATGGCCCTGTTATCAATAATGCAATTTCCGGTGTTGATATGGCGCTGTGGGATATTAAAGCCAAATTAGCGGGTATGCCGTTACATCAATTATTTGGTGGTAAGTCTCGTGATGCTATTCCTGTATACACACACGCGACTAGCGACACAATGGAAGGCATTTATGAGTTGGTAGAATCTTTCCTAGACAAAGGTTACAAGCATATTCGTTGTCAGCTTGGTTTCTATGGCGGTGTTCCAACCGATTTGCATACCACTCAAAATCCAACTGAAGGCTCGTACTACGACCAAGATCAGTACATGGACAATACACTGACAATGTTTAAGTCGCTTAGAGAAAAATACGGTAACCAATTCCATATTCTTCACGATGTTCATGAGCGCCTTTTCCCAAATCAAGCGATACAATTTGCCAAAGAAGTCGAGCAATATAAGCCTTATTTCATTGAAGATATTCTTCCGCCAAATCAAACAGAATGGTTGGATAATATTCGTAGCCAAAGTTCGGTTTCATTGGGTTTAGGGGAGTTGTTTAACAACCCTGAAGAGTGGAAGTCTTTGATTGCCAACCGCCGTATTGATTTTATTCGTTGCCATGTTTCACAAATTGGTGGCATTACACCTGCGCTTAAACTCGGACATTTATGTCAGAACTTTGGTGTTCGTATTGCATGGCACTGCCCGCCAGACATGACGCCAATTGGCGCTGCGGTAAATACGCATTTGAATGTGCACTTACACAATGCCGCAATTCAAGAGCATGTTGAATACAACGAAAACACACACAAAGTATTCCCGAATGCCGCAGAGCCAATTAATGGCTACTTATACGCTTCTGAAATCGCAGGTATTGGTGTCGAGATTGATCGAGAAGTCGCCGCTGAATTTCCTGTAATGTATCGCCCTCACGAGTGGACTCAAAGTCGCCTTCCTGATGGCGCGATTCACACTCCATAACTCAAACAGTATCTATTCGGTCACTGAGTAACGTAATAAAATAGCCGCACTAGCGGCTATTTTTATCTCTGAAATTCATGCTCTCGTTGTTAAAAGGTGTGTGATAAGTGCATTGATAGTTGATATCGATAATGTCGCTGACGATGAACAGTTCGCCAGAGGTAAGGAAGCCACGGTTGGTAATGTTCATTGCCGCGACATTCTTCTTACAGCCCAGTAAATCAGCATCATCTTTGGATACGTTGATGGCTTGATAAGTCGTTAGGTAACTGTCGATTTCTAGGCCTTGAGCGAGTGCATATTTTTGAAGCGAGCTCTCGATGATATCTGTGTTCATTTCGTGGAATATACTGACAGGTATTTTTGTTTCTTCAATTTGAACGACTTTATTATTAATTAACCTAAGACGTTTGACCTTCCAAATATATTCGTCATCACGTAGGGCAAATATTTGTTGTTCGTGATTGTTTGGTAACGCCTTATTTAATTGAATCTTTTTATAAGATATTTCTTCAAAGCTGTTTTCAGTGATTGAGTTATAAACTAAAGGTGTTCCAACCAAGGAGGTATTAACGAAGTACCCTGAACCCACCTTAGATGTCACCATACCAATCGCTTCTAGTTTCGCTAGCGCTTTTCGAATAGTAAATCGAGATAACCCATATATTTCAGAGAGTTCTCTTTCTGCTGGCAGCTTATGACTGATACTATTTTGACAGATCTTACTCACAATATCTTGGACAACTAACTCGTACTTTTTCATAAAACAATCACTTTAAAGTGTATTCACTGTGACTAAAGAATAGTGAACTAAATCAGGGGTTCAGCAAGCTCTGAATGATTGATAATTGTAACATAGAAGGTTAAGTGGGTGATGATAATTGAGGGTAGCTAGGTACATTAGTGATGGACTTTTTTGTGCCCGCTCGCTGACATATTGTGATTTCAGTCCTCATTTTGTAAAACAAGATTATGGGCTTTAAGGTGCGGTATTTAATGTTTGTGTTGTTGCTATTTTAAGTGACTAATTCAGGAGTAGGGTATGAGTTCGAATCAAATCAAAAATGTCGTATTTGATGTGGGTAATGTGATTGTGCGTTGGTCGCCGCTGGAAATTACTCAACTAACGTTTGGTAACATTGCCGACCCTGAAGCCCGAGCGCTTTCGATTTTCCAAAGTGCGATTTGGTCGGATTTGAACAAAGGGTTCTTAACCGAAAATGAAGCCAAACTTCGCTACCAACAAGAACTCGACTTATCCCCATTAGAGTGTGATCGCCTGTTTTACTACGTTAATCAACGCAGATCTTATTGCATGGTTCTGTTGACCTCATCTAGCGTGTAAAGCGTTCTGGATATGGTGTGTATGCGCTTACCGACAACGTGGCCGAGATTGTTGAATACCTAAAAGCCACCTACAAATTTTGGCCGTTGTTTGATGGTGCAGTCGTATCTGCTGAACTTGGTGTGCTTAAACCACAGCCTGAAATTTACCAAGCGCTGTTATCTAATAATGGGCTTGAAGCTTCAGAAACGGTGTTCATTGATGATGTGCCTTACAACGTAGAAGGGGCAAAGACCGTAGGCATGGCGGGTATTCAGTTTATCGATTTGGTCCAGTGCGAGAACGAACTGCGTGCTCTTAGCGTTGAATTTACGTGACCATGTAGCGAAGTTCTCAAGCTATCTATATTTAGTCAGGTTTCTCTATACAGATAATCTATGCAGATAATTTAGGTGGGCAAGCTAAGTAGAAAAACGACGGATAGAAAAGACTGATAAAAGCTAAAACGAACCGAGTAAACAGAGGCGATGATTCATCATGAGCATCGCCTCTTTTCTATTCGTTCTTTTAGATAGCTTTATGTTCTATTTAACTCTATTGCTCAGTATTCAAGTGCCTAATCAACTTGGCTGGTGTGCCACCGTATAAGCAGTCTGGCGGTATATCGCTGTTGACGACTGAATTCGCGGCAATCACAGAACGAGCCCCAATCGTCACGCCTTGGTTGATGACCGAGTTTCCACCAATCCACACATCATCTTCTACTGTGATAGGCAGACAGAAGGTTTCCCATTTACGGCGGCTTAGATAATCTAGGGAGTGCGAAGCGGTATAGAATTGTGTACTCGGCCCCACCAATACATTGTTGCCTATTTTGATATTCGCGCCATCTAGCATGACGACGTTCATGTTAATGAATGTGTCGTCACCGATCTCAATGGTTTTACCAAACTCGCAGTGAAAAGGGGGACGGATAACGCTGCTTCCTACTTTACCAAACAGATTAGCTTGCAGGCTTGGCTGCTGAGTATCGTCTGAACATTGGTTGAAGTCTGACAGCGCTTTGCTCGCGTGCGTCCGCATATGGTCTATTTCATGGTCTGCTCCATCAAAAACCTCACCGGACAGCATCTTCTCGAGTTCTGTTTTCGTTTTCATTGCTTGCATCTCATTAGTCAACATGAGTATTAGAATACGGACAAATGGACATAAAAAAAGAGAAAAGCCTCAGCCTTTCTCTTCCTATTTTTTTATCACTAAATGAGCCCAGACAAGCTCTACAAATTAGATTTGCTCAACGAAACCCATTAGATGTTGTTTCACTTCATCCGATGCGAATGCGCTGTCTACAGAGTACTTGTAGATTTCTACGTAGTCTTCTTTCGTTAGACCGAAAGTCTCGCATACACGCTTCACTTCGTTAGTCATTGTTGTGTTCGATACCGTGCGGTTGTCTGTGTTAATAGTCACAACGATACCGTCTTTCTTGAATTCAGCAATTGGGTGGTCGCTGAATTTGTGAATACATTTGGTTTGAACGTTACTTGTTGGGCAAGTCTCAAGTGCAACTTGCTTCTCTTTAACTATGTTGTATGCGTCTTCGTTACCTTGGATATGAACACCGTGGCCGATACGCTCAGCATCCAACATAGTTACTGCATCGTAAACGTTTTGACCATGCCATTGCTCACCAGCGTGCACGGTAATGCGGTAGCCTTTTTCAAGAGCGTATTGTGTGTATTCTGGGAATTCAGCGCAGAAGCCTGGCTTTTCGCCACCTGCGATATCAAACGCAACCACACCTTTACCTAGGTAAGGTTGGCCTGCGTCGATCACGCCTTTGATAGAGTCTTTAGGGAACATACGAAGCACAGACATGATGTAGTTGCCCTTAATGTCGTATTTCTCTTCTGCGCGCTTCATGCCTTTAACCGCACTTGAGATGATCACATCAAGAGACAAGCCTTTGTTTACGTGAAGAATCGGTGCAAAACGAACTTCTAGGTATTTAACGTTCTCTAATGCTGCGTCTTCGTAAAGCTCAAAAGAAATACGCTCAATCGCTTCTTCAGTCTGCATCACTTGTAGCGGAAGGCTGAAACAAGCTAGGTACTCATCTAGGTTTTTGCAATCTTCAGGCACCGTTAGAGATTGAACAACCGCATCGCGATCTTCAGGTAGTTCGATATTGTACTGTTTAGCCAGGTCAATAATCGTATCTGGGCGAACACTTCCGTCTAGGTGGCAGTGTAAATCAATCTTTGGTAGTGCTAGAAAATCCATGAGTATTCCTTAATTCTATTATGCTTTGAGTGTGTTAACTCACATGCGCTAAATTTACCAAGACAATGATATGATTTAAAGTGACAATTAATCATCATTAATCTGAATATAAGGAATATCATGGTAGATGTTAAGAGCTTACTCAAATGTGATATGAACTTACTGTTGTGTTTACACGTGTTGCTTGAAGAGCGTAGCGTGAGCAAAACGGCAGAGCGATTGTTCCTTAGTCAGTCAGCGGTGAGTAAGCAACTCACCAAACTGCGATCTTTGTTTGATGACCCTTTATTTGAACGTGAGTCAAAAGGTCTGTTTCCCACCCCGAAAGCCACTTCCCTGGCCCCTAAGATTCATCAGATTCTTTTGCAAGTTGAACAGCTAACCGTGCCGGACATTTTTGAGCCGAAAGACAGCGAGCGCACTTTTAATATCGATCTTGTTGAAACCGCTTATACCGCGATTTACCCAAAATTTATGCCTAACGCGTTGGCCGATGCGCCAAATATTACGGTAAACAGCACAACTTGGAGTAGCGAAACTTTTAAGCGCTTACTGAAGCGTGAGGTCGATTTTGGAATTGGAATTTTTGAGCTAGATGAAAGGGCGAGCACCCATATTCAAAACATCCCTGCCGAGCTAAACTATGTCGAATTACTGCAAGATTACTCTGTGTGTTTGATGCGTAATGATCATCCAGTGCTTCAAGAAGAGTGGAATCTGCAAGCTTTCCTCAAATACCGTCATATTCAGTTAGTGACCGGTGGCGTTGGCGACTGGCTGCTACTTGAAATTTTGCAGGCCAAACAGCTTCAAATTAACAAAGCCGCCAACGTGTCGGACATCACCAGTGCAGTAAAGCTGTGCAAACAAAGCGATTTGCTGATGTGTTATCCGTACAACTCGGTTCGTGACTATATTGAGAGTGGTGAACTGGTGATGAAGCCGATTCCTATTGAGTTGGTTCCCGGCGGCTTGTTTCTGCTTTGGCATCGTTATTTTGACTCTGAACCAAGCCACAAATGGCTTCGCGATTTAATAGTCAATAAGACCCAAGAACCTCAGCTGTAAACTGCGAATTACGATGATCGAAAAGGTGAGATAACATTTTTAAATTTGTTTCGTCTTTTTTGAATGAGCGTCGTCTTACTACGGGTGCCAAATGCCCGTCAGAATGAGATATCTAAATGAATCCAATGCCATTGATTCCGCAACAAGTAATTGAAGACGCGTGTGAGTGGGCACTCATGCACGGTGTTGCTTTTCGTCAACCAGACAATACCGCGAGACATTGCCCTTTTAGCCTTGCTCCTATGACAATGGAACGTGATGTGTATGAACACTTACTTCGCGTGACACCGCTAATTACTAAGTTGATCAGTAACGTGTCGGAAGATCATGATTTTTTACAGTCTTCATTGAGTGACATGGCGCAAGCCGATCCGTTCTTTGGCCGCTTGATGGAGCTGCATAAACAAGCTCACGGCAGTGCAGATGAACGCTTGAACCCTGCTCGTCAGCCACTGTTGTTAATGCGCACTGATTTCATGGATGACCGTCAACACGGCGCAAAAGTGATTGAGTTTAATGGCATTGCTGCAGGCATGGCACCGTTTGGTCAGCGTGCAACTGAGTTCCATTCGTTTATGCAGAACCAGTGGCCAGAGACGTATAAGAAGTGGTTAGAAGACCCAACGGCAACACCGGCTGAAAACCAAGGCTTAACGCAGCTAGCTTATGGTATCGCTGATACTGCAAGGCAAGTGAAAGCGGATTTTAATGAACAAGGTAAACCGATTTTCTTGATGGTGGTACAGAAGAACGAAGACAATGTTTATGACCAACACCTACTTGAAGTTGAGTTACAAAAACAGGGTGTTCGCACGGTTCGCCGTACCTTTGAACAACTCAGCTCTCAGCTTTCTTCAGGTGATAACAAACGTTTATTACTCGAAGGTATTGGCGCTATCGATGTGGTGTATCTGCGCGCTGGCTATCAGTATTCAGATTACTGGGCTCCAGAGCTAAACGAATCGGTTTGTTGCCACACGCTAAGTCAGACTCGTTTGTTTATGGAGCAACACCATGTCGCTATGAACGCAACCATCAGCCAGCAATTGGCGACCAGCAAAACCATGCAAATGCTGCTGACCATGATGCCTGCGTCAGAATACGGACGTTGGGGTTTAACACTAGAAGAGGCTGAATTGGTTAAGAGTGTATTGGCGGACATGAAACCAATCACCAGTGAATCGATTGAATGGTTTAACACGCAAGCCGACAAGCAAGAATGGGTGTTGAAAAACCAAGGCGAGGGCGGCGGTCATTGTGTATTCGGTAACGATATCAGTGAGCAACTGAGCCTGCTTAAGCCAGAAGAATACGATGCATGGGCATTGATGCAACGCTTGTACCCACATGAACGAGACGTACCTACTATTGCAGTTCGTGACACTCAGCAAACGCTAGTGACAGACTTAGTCAGCGAAGTCGGTCTGTTCACCGCTTATTACAAAGGTGAACCAGTCACTGAGCTAGACGGCTACGCGGGCTACTTGATTCGCAGCAAACCCGCCAGCGAAAACGAAGGTGGGATCCATAGCGGTAAAGGGATTCTCGATTCGTTGGTGTTGATTGATTAGTTGACGGAGAGAATTATAAAAACCAGAACCGATATTCTGGTTTTTTTGTCTCTGTAATCCGTAAACTGAGTATTTGGATAACAATAATCACGCCCCTAATTTAGTAAAAGCCAGTGGTGTTTGTCCGGTTTGTTGTTTGAAAAAGGCAATGAAAGCGCTGTTCGAAGAGAACTCTAGGTAGTGCGCTGTGTCGGTAACGGTTCGGTTTTGAGCAAGCAGTTCGATGGCCTTAATCAAACGCCATTGTTGACGCCAATCTTGATAGGTCATGCCAGCTTCGGCTTTAAATAGACGAGTGATGGTTTTGCTACTGGCTCCAACGGATGATGCCAATACATTCAACGGAGGAACGATAAAATCAGCTTTGTTGAGTTGCGCGCAGAAACGCGCCAATCGTCGGTCTGTTGGGAGTGGAAGCATTAAGGTTTGGTGCGTTAAGGAATGGAATTCTTCCCAAAAAAGCGCAGACGTATTGAGTGTCTTGTGCTCCGTGATATCCCACTCCCATAATGCGATCTTATTGATGAGCGCTTTCAGTAAATCGTTAACCTTAATCGTTGTGATTTCTTTTGGGCACTCAAATACATCGGTATCAAAATACAGAGAACGATACGCGACCACGTTGGTCATTTGTGCTCGGTGTGGAACATGTGGCGGGATCCACACAGCCTTAGTCGGAGGCAGAATACACAAGGCATTATCCAGTGTTAAGGTAATGCAGCCTTGCGGTGCATAAAGTAATTGCCCTTTGCGATGCTGATGAACACCTGAATCATGCTGTCCTAGCTCTGCCGCTATTCCCACTACGCTTGCTTTAATGCTATCTGCGTCAAAAGCACAGCTGTCATCGATAAATGCCATTTGTCCTAATCTTGTTGTTTTTGGTTTTAATGTTGTTAACGAGCCAAGGTTAGTTTCCTCTAGACTTCCCGTCAAGTTCACTGGTCTTGGAAAAATGATGAAAACAAAACCTTCTTTATGGCAAATGGTGCTGCTGTTGATGTTTCCTCAAATCGCAGAAACCATCTATAGCCCGACTCTGGATTCAATATCGAAATCCTTTGGTGTTAGTTACACACAAGCGGCACAAACCCTCTCGATCTATTTCTCCGCATTTGCGTTGGGTGTGGTGGTATGGGGCGTGTTGGCTGATAAATGGGGACGTCGCCCAACCATGTTATTGGGGATGGGATTATTCGCCTGTTCTGCACTCATTGCCATGCAAACCAATAGCTTTACGTGGTTGATGATAGCAAGAGCGATGGGCGCTTTCGGACTTGCGGTTGGCTCTGTCGTTACTCAAACCATGTTGCGAGATGCCTTTAGCGGTACAGAGCTAGCCAAGGTGTTTGGTTACATGGGGATGGGGCTGTCGATTAGCCCAATCATCGGGTTATTACTAGGTGGTCAATTGAGCGAGGCGGGTGGGCATCAATATGTGTTTACTGCCTTGTTTATTATGGTATTGGCGTTGTTGGCACATAGCTTATGGTCGCTTCCTGAAACGCAACAATCAAAGCAACCGTTGCAATTAAAATCGCTCAGTATCCACATGATCAAAGACGGCGATATTTGGGTATCGGCACTGCTTGTCGCATCGTTCAATATTGCGCTGTTTTCGTATTACCAACTGGGTTCATTCATCTTCTTACAGCTTGGATTCAGTATCGAGCAGTTTGGCTATAGCGGTGTCGTACTTGGGTTCGGAACCTTACTGGGAAGCTTGGTTAATAAGGCGTTATTGAAGCGACAAGTGTCATCTATCTCTTTGATTAGCTTGGCGGCAGTGCTTCAAACGGTAGGCGCGGTGGGTGTGTATCTTTCACAACACACGATCTGGTTCTTGGTTCCGATGATGTTGGTGGTTATGGCGTTTGGCATTGCGATCCCTAATGTATTGAGCCGAGCATTGGTACGTTACCAATCTCAAGCAGGAAGTGCAGGCGCACTGTTTGGTTTGATGTATTACACCTTGATTGGTTCAGGGCTCGCTTTAGCGGGAATGATTCAAGACTTAGGTGTTGTCTTGGTGCTTTGTGGCGCGTTATCGGTGTTGGTGACGATACGCAGTCGACTCTCGCTGTAACGGTAAATCTCTCATTCATATTGATAAATTCCGCGTCCTATTTGATGCGGGATTGATCATTTTATCCCTTCGTAAGTATGGATATTGACATAGGTAGAATGATCGCTCTACTATGTGTGTAGAACAATCATTCTACCTTTAGTCAGGTATAAAAGATCAGTATGTTAAGAGAACAAATTGCAGAGAGCCTTGAGGTTGCGTTTAGTCAGCATGGTTTTGCAGAGCCGAGTGTGGCTAAACTGAAGACGGCGTGTAACGTGAGCCTGCGTACGCTCTACAAACATTTTCCATCGAAAGAAGCGATGATCGTGGGAGCCTTAGAACATCGTCATCACCGTTACCTACATTTTCTACTAGAAAGTGCGCCTGCTGATGGTCTGGCATCCATGCTGGATATCTTCGACAAGTTACAACAGTGGATGGAAGAGTATGCACCGCACGGTTGCATGTCGATGAATGCGATGGCTGCTTTTCCTGACAACGAGATAATCAATCAAGCTGTTACTGAACATAAACGAGAAGTAAAAGTACTTCTGGGTAAACAGAGTCAACGAGACGATCTGGCTTCAGAGCTCTTCTTACTCCATGAAGGTGTATCAAGCGCATGGCCAGTGTTAGGGCAAGAAGCGGTGACATCAGCACAGAATATGGTGAAAAAGTTACTCAAGGAAACACGATGAAATTCGAACTACCAAAAACGATGAAAGGCGCGGAAATGCTAGGACACGGCGGGGCAGACATGCTGGGATACCGTGAAGACATTGCTGTACCACAAATTGATCCCAATGAAGTGCTGATCAAGGTGATGGCTGCGGGCGTGAACAACACCGACGTCAACACTCGAATTGGTTGGTATGCAAAAAGCGATGATTCAGACGATGCAAGTTGGTCTGGCGAAGCGTTGAAGTTCCCTCGTATCCAAGGTGCTGATGTGTGTGGCTACATCGTAGCCGTTGGTAGTGAAGTTTCTGCTGATCGTATTGGCGAGCGTGTTCTTATCGAACCTTGTTTAACGGAAGTGTATGGACGAGATCTACCACAGCCATGGTATTTCGGTTCTGAGTGTGATGGTGGTTTTGCTGAATACACTAAGGTTGCTGCAAAGCATGCTTACGCGGTGAACAGTTCTATGTCGGATGTAGAGTTGGCGTCTTTCCCATGTTCATACTCGACCGCAGAAAACATGCTAACTCGCTCTAATGTGGCTGAAGGTGATCGTGTGCTTATCTCTGGTGCATCAGGTGGTGTGGGTTCGGCGGCGATTCAACTAGCGAAAGCTCGCGGCGCGTATGTTATTGCCATTACTAGCCCAAGCAAGAATCAACCGTTACTTGAACTTGGTGCTGATGAAGTGATTGCTCGTGATGCTGATTTAGTGGAAGTGCTAGGGGCAAACAGTGTACATGTGGTTATCGACTTGGTTGCTGGTGACAAGTGGCCAGAATTTCTTGAAGTGCTGAAGCCACATGGTCGTTATGCTGTATCAGGTGCAATTGGCGGCGCTATGGTCGAGCTTGATGTGCGAACTTTATATCTTAAAGATCTGAGTTTTTTTGGTTGCACGGTTTTAGAACCACAAGTATTTCAAAATCTTGTGAACCGTATTGAGAAACAGCAGATCGGCGCAATCGTCGCACAGTCTTTTCCATTGGTTGATATCCATAAAGCACAAGACGAATTCTTGAAGAAAAAACACGTAGGCAAGATCGTACTGGAAGTGGCTGAGCATTAATCGTAGAAAGTATTAAAGTTCAAAGCCATGTATATAAGAGCGAGCAAGGTTGAATTGCTCGCTCTTTTTGTTTCCATAGAGTGCGAGTTTGAATGGGTTAGGTTAAATATTGATTGGTTCAGTTAAAAACCTTGTCGAGTAATAGATCCTATACAGTGAAAATATAAGTGATTCATCTATCAATGTATGGTTTATGAATAGGCTGTGCGATAATCGCCGCCGTTATATATCCCGATCGGTTTTATATTCATCTAGGAGTCGTATTGATGTTTAAAAGGGTATTGCAGGCACTATTTTCCCCTTTCGTTTCTAATCAAAGTAAGCCAAATGAGTCTTCAAAAAGTGTCTCTCAACCGTTTGTCTCTAAAACAACTATTTCTGAGCAGCGTAAGCCTGACCAGCAAGCGCAAGTCACTCCCCGCTCTTCAATTTTTGTTCCGCCTTCGTCCGCTCAGCCATCATCACTTATTGTCGATAAAGCAATAAGCGTTCACGATGGTGAGTTTCTTGATTATTTGTTTGGAGAATCACGTCTTCGAACGGAGTCGGACCCGTTTAGTGATTTTGTAGCCTGCCAGATTGAACGTTTGATTCGTTCGCCAAAAGCTTTGTTGAATGAATTGCCAATCATGCCAACTTCTGTGACGACGTTAATGGCTGAATTGCAAAGTGACGAGTTTAATGTCGATGCATTGCTGAAAGTGATTGAACGTGAGCCGAGCATGGCAGCCGATGTAATTAGATTAGCGAACAGCGCTTTTTATAAACGTAATGAAAAACAGGTGACGGACTTAAAGACCGCTTTCTTAAATATGGGCTCTCAAGGGCTCGTTGAAGGAGTGGTGAATTCTTACATGAAGAACTTTACGCCGGGGAACAATATTTATTGGCGTCATTTCGGTGAGAAAATTTGGAATCATAGTATCCAAACTGCGTCTTTTTCTAGAGAGTTGATGAAAGAGTCTTTATCTCAAGAAGATCAAACTGCAGCGTACTTTGTCGGGTTGATTCGCAACCTAGGCAAGATGATCATTTTCCAAATGATGGTAGAAGCCTTCAAGCATGTTGACCCGTCTGTTCCGCCTAACTCGTTAGCATTGAAGCGCTTAATGAATAGCTATTCTATTCGTTTGACTTACACCATTGCTAAGTTCTGGGAATTACCTGAATCTGTATTGACCGTGATTGGTTATCAAGAATCGAGCAGATATGAATGCACGCCGCTTGGCCAGGCGGTATTTGAGGCCAACTATCTGAGCGAGCTGCAATATTTGTTGGAAGCACAAACTATCGAAGTAGAGCAGTTTAAGAGCCGATGCAAGGAAACACTGTCGTCTCCAGCGGCATACAAAGTGGCGAACCGTATCTATAAAGAATCTGAATTGGCGCTAGTAGGATAATAACGGCTGGCGTTGGCTAGGTTGATTCTGAAGTCGTCATAAAGCGGTATTTTCTAAATGATCTTACTAAGCAGTAAGACCATTTTTGTTTCAATTATCGATTAAGGGATCTCAGACAACTCTTGTTTTAGGCTGTCGATGTTACGCAGTTCTTTTTCGATCTTACCTTCATACTTTCGAATCTTATCCGCTCTGTCATCTCTTTTTGCTTCTTCTAAGTCAGCTTGGTACTCAGCTAAATCTTGTTCATTGGATTCAATCTTCTCGCGCAGATCATCCTTCAAGCCTTCATTGGTGCAGTTCTTTTTCGCGGCTTTTAACGCCGTGCTTAATCGCTCCACTTTGTACTGATTGTCGTACTGCTCAGCTTTCTTTATTTGATATTCGATCTCACAGAACTTCTTCTCACAGCCTGTTAGCGCATCGCATTGGGAGCTCGCCATACTGTTAAAAGAGAGTGCGCAAAGAAACAGTAATGAACCTTTTAGCTGTCGAGTCATGGTTTACCTTCTTATTGGGTTTATTTAGCTTGTGCTTATTTTTGTTGAGTATCACTTCCAAAGGACATTAGCACCCGATGACCTTGCTATTGGCAGAGGAGTGTTAAAGATAAGTCTTTGTGACCAATGGATTACCTTTACTAAGACTAGACTGATAAATGACTAACCCACAACTTGTCGAGTTCGCACCAACCGAAACCATTCACTTGCGCGCCGTGTATCTTTTCAGAAATTTCCAAGTTAAATGACTCTTGTTTGAGCTCAACCACAATCTCAGCTTCGTTTAACCAATGTCTCATTGCCAACAGCTTACTCGTTGCGAGTTTGATGTTTGGTTCGCGTCGAATTGAGGCCAAACTTTCACTAAGATTTTCGAACATCTCGGGGGGCAACGTTAAGTCCTCAAACGGGAAACGAGCGAAGAAGCTAAACCACGAAGTGAAGGTGTCGTTCTCATCAATAATGCTGCATAGCGCGACGTCTTTGGGGGTTAGATAGTTCCCATACTCCACACTAACGTGGCTCTCGCCAGACACCGATAACTGCTTGAAAAGGGTTTGGCATTCAGAAGTATCTTCAACAGTGAATTTGCGAAGGGGTTTAGATAATTTTGGGTTCTGAACCTTGAAAAACGTTGAGCCGAAATCTGGTTGGGAAGTATGGTCATTGCCACGCACGGTGAGTGTCTTTTCGGGCAGTTTCACGCAAACTTGATTTTGCGCGCAAGCTTTGCTCTGTGCCCATTCTGGGTAGACCCACAACTCGACTCGATTGAGGATGGGTGTGTTGTGTGAATACGCGTTATTACGGCTTAATCTCAACATCTTGCTTGAGAAAATGTCTAACGAGAACGCGCCAGAACCAATCAGCCTATCCGTCGCTGATGAGTGATCAAATACGGAGGCTTCGGCTCTGGCAAGTAAGCGCGGTAAATGCCAATCAGGTTGATTCAATTTCACGACAATCACATTACCTGCCGAAATTGAAACCTCATCAATATGCTGATAGCAGCGACGCCATATTTTGTTTTGGCAGAGCAAGTTAAGGTTGCGTGCTATGTCTTGAGGCTCGAGTGTTCGACCGTTATGGAACTGAGCACCATTGCGAATCTGAAAGCGCCACTGTGTAGCGTCTTCATTAGGTTGCCAATGGTAAGCCAGATCGCCGCTGAGTTTACCGTGCTTAACTGAGGTTAGGCGTTGGCAAACTTGCATCACTAAGAAACGTTCGGTGCGTCTAAGCACACGTTGAGGATGAAGAGCCTCTAATTCTCGGTGAAAGGGGATGTACGCAATATTCTGCGCCGACGAATTGGTGCTACTTAGAAAGGCTTGCAACTCAGCGCCAGCATTGCGGCCATTGAAGCTTAAGGTGCTAAACACCTGCTCTATGTTACCCGCGTCGGCTTGGGTTTGTGCGTATTGGTAACATGCTTCAATGGGCTCAACCAGACATGTGAGTTGTGCTTTCTTGCTGCGGCCTGAGCTAGCTTGCCACTCAATCCAACCTTGCGCTGTCATCGCTTTGAGTAAGGTTTGAACGTGACGTTCACTCACGTGCAGCAGAGTGGCCAGTTGGTTGACCTGACAGTGTGATACTCCAGGCCCAAAAGCCTGAAATATCTTTTCATACCGTTCAAGCTTGCGCTTAAGGTTGCCCAATTTGCTTTTCCTAACGACGAGGTTGAGTTAAAGGTTGGTAGCCAGAGTCAATGAGTGCTTTTTCCATCGTATCGAGAACTTGAGAGGTTATCTCTGAGCTTAGGATATCCGATTCCGTTTTGCCTTGAAGCACCAAATCTGAAAAATGGTCGATTTCAAATTCGAACCCATTGCCCGTCACTCGTGTGTTGATGGTCGACTTCTGCCCTTGATGTTCAATCTCAATAAAGGCCGGGTTCCACCATTTTTCGTGAATGGTGATCTTGGTATCAGGCCCTCTCAAATGTGCTGACCGGGGAAGGTTTTGCACTGTTGATGCCGATATCTTACCGTTCATATCACCAGAGAAGGTAAAGCATGCATCGGTATCAACATTCGCCCCCTCATACAGACATGACATCTCTACATGAGGCTTTGAAGGCTTCACACCAAGTGTGCGGCACAGATCGTAGAAGAACCAAAGCCCATAGACGCCGACATCGAGCGTTGCTCCGCCTGACAAATCCGGATTGAAGATAAACAAATCGGGCTCATAGTCGTGATGGTTACCAAAGCTGGCTTCGATTGAGTCTATCCGAATGTTGTTGTCGACCAAGAATGATTGGAGCTCACGATACGCGGGAAACACCACGGTTTTCATTGCTTCTAACAGCATCACGCCATTTTGTTTCGCGAGGGCTTTCATCTCAAGCCAATCACCAAGATTAGTGAAAGCCGGCTTCTCGACCAATACGTGCTTATTGTTCTTTAGAAACAGTTCGGCGAGTGGCTGGTGGTATGGGTGAACCGTAGCGATGTAAACCGCCTCAACACTTGGATCATGCGCCATTTCTTCATAAGAGCCATAAGCCTTGTCGCAACCAAACTTGTTGGCGAACGTGGCTGCGCGGGAGTGATCTCTAGCGGCAACCGCATAAAGTTCACCATGCAGGCAGTGCTCTGTTACAGCCGTTGCGAATCGATTGGCGATATTGCCTAGGCCTGCGATGCCCCATTTAATTTTGCGTTGCGTGTCGCTCATCAGTTACTCCAAATCGTTGTTTTGTCTCAGTGTACTCAGAGACATCACATACAAATAGAGAACAGATTTCTCAACCTGTTCTCTATTTATTTATTCTAGTTGAAGCTCTGGCTTAGCTCTGTATGGAGCGTTTCCAATCAGCTAGGGCTTGAATGTGTTTTGGCCCGATGCCACAGCAGCCTCCGACGATATTCGCACCCAATGCGTGCCAGCGTTTGGCGTAAGTTAAGTAACCTTGGCCATCTAACTCACGCATTTCTTGAAACATGTCATTCGCTTCATGTTCGCTGCTGATAGGTGCAAAGTTATTGGCGTAGACACCAATTTCTAAATCACTGCCTAGTTCACCAATCACTTTCTTAGCATCGATAATGGCTTGATCCATCACTTCAGGCACTGAGCAATTAAACATAATGCCTTTTGCGTTTGATTGGCAGGCAAGTTTGATCGCGTTTGCTACGCTCTCGCCAGAACGAATGTTAGCAGAATCGCCCTTGGTGTCTTCCAAACTGAATGCGTAGTAACACGGTTTATCTGACTGCTTGAGTACTGCATGAATGGATTCGAATTCTTGCAGGCTACAGATGGTTTCCGCTATCCAAAGATCGATGTTTGGATCTTGAGCATCGCAAAGCGTTTGAATGATTGGTGCAGCTTCTTCTACTTTAAACAAGTCTGGTCGGTAGCTGCCAAATGGCGGTGGAATCGCGCCCGCTACTTTCACTGTATGAGGAGCATTTTTTGCAACTGCTTTAGTCAATTCGCCAGATAGTGCAGCGAGTTCAAAGCCTCGTTGTTCAAAGAGCGCTTCACCCAAATGAAAAGGCACACACGCGTAGCTATTGGTGATCAGGATTTCAGCACCTGCATCGATAAAGTTTTGATGCGCTTGGCTGACAAATTCGGGTGCTTCAATCAGCGCTTGAGCACTCCAAAGCGGTTGAGAAAATGGCGCGCCAATTTCTTTGAGTTCTCGGCCCATGCCGCCATCAAGTATGGTTAGTGTTTTCATATTCAATACTATCTAAACAATTGCTGAAGTTCTGCCGCCACCATATCAGACAACCTTGTCAGACAGAAGCTATCAAGCCCCTGAGTTATCGAGAAAAGGTGTTGGACTGTTTTGGAGATAGCCACGGCACAATTTAGATTACCCTTTCCTAATAATGTGCACCACCACACGCATCAATATCTATACGTATGAGTTGCATATTTGCTATTGTAGTCAGCAGGTTAGAGCGAGTTACCGACTTATGAAGTAAGACTTTACCGTTTTGGTCTACGGCATGAAGGCTAAAGTGGTTTTTCGCTAGGTTGATACCGCACAAGCGTGGCAGATCCTTGGAAGGGGAATCCATGTCATTCGTTGTATTTTTTTGAGGTCAGTATGCCTAAAGTTTCCTTAGTCGTTGGTAATGGTTTTTCTATTAGTTTTGGCTATTTTTCTGGATTAGTTAATCAGCTTAATTCCCAGGAACCTATTACGTGGGATGTTACATGCCCCTCAACGGGGAAAGCTCTCTTAACTAGTCTGCATAGATTAGAAGCTCTGTACAAATTAAATTCAGAGAAACCCCACTTTGAGGTGTTTAAACTAGCCTTAGACGAAGACTACTGCCACAGTATTGGTTTAGATAGCTTCAAAACAGCTCTTGAATCGAGGCATTTCTTAACGATTGCATTTTCAATGTATAGTCAAAGACAACGTAAGTTATTTTCTACTGACTGGTCTTGGTTTCGATGGTTAAAATTACATAGAGATGAAGTTACGGCTGCATTTTCGTTGAATTATGATTTACTTCTTGAAACCGCTTTAGACCGTTTAAGTCGAGAATACTACTCTCTCCAAGTTAACCATCATGGCTATGGCATTCCGTTAGTCAAACCACACGGTTCTGTGGATTTTGAAATTACGCCTAATAGTATTTTTTATACACCTCAGTATCCTTTGAGTAACTTTGTTGACCTGAACGATACTGGAATTATCAGGCTTGAGGAGCATGAGCTTATGTCTCCGAGAAGACAGGCTCTATGTATAGTGCCAAATGAATCGAACAAATACGCTTCATATCAATGGGTAGCACCTGCTAACCAGTGGTTTGAAGGCCAGCTAAAAGGCAGTGATTATTGTTTATTCATTGGTATATCTTACTTCGAGTGCGATAGACTTGAATTAGATAAAATCGTCGACTCTCTCCCAAAAGATTGCGTTATTGTTGTTGCGAATCCATTTCCACCTAAAGCATTTATCGACAAAATTAGTGGCAGACCATATATCATCTGGGATAACCCTGAAGGACCGGTGGATCAGAACGGGGCAATATTAAGTTTAAAATGCTTGGCTACAGGGAAAGCATTGAGGAAATGTTTTTGTCGAAGTGGAATTCCTTACCAGTATTGTTGTTGCCATTAAAAATATAACGAATGTGTACGACTACTTTACGTCGTAAACTGAAGTTGATTAATCTTTTAGGTAACTGATATGGCATTCTCTGAAATCGAACAAAAACGATATGAAAAAGCAGTTGGTAGCTATCTCGACTCTCGTCGACCATCTATAGAAGTTAGGGATCAGTTAGATCTGGGGTATCGAATGGATGGGCAGGCAATAGAAATATTCGAGATTCGCCCGAAATGGAACGACCCAAGTGAAAAAATGGAAAGTCCTATAGCCAAAGTGAAGTACTACAAATCACGTAATGAGTGGGCAATCTATTGGATGAAATCTGATTTAAAATGGCACATTTACGAACCGACAACAGAGGTGAAGAGCCTTGAGGCGTTTTTTGAGGTTCTAAATGAGGATGTGTACGGAAGTTTTTGGGGATAACTAGCCCTATCTCTTATCAATCATCAGGGAACGTTAAATGGTAGGTCACCACAATCTGTAGAGGAAAAGTGCATTGAAGTTAACGAATAAACTCGTACGTTACCCGCACATTGATGTTGCTCGTGCGTTTGAAAAAGAAGATGCGTTATTGCAGCAAATACAGGCTGGCGAGATTGGACAAGCCTTAATGCTGTGGCAAGCAAAAACGCCAACACTCGTTTTGCCCGCAGGTAAAAAGTGGCCAGTGACGGTAGAGTCTAGAAAACAATTATCGGAACAAGGTTGGCAACTTACCTCGAGAAAAACCGGTGGCGCTCCCGTTCCTCAACTGCCGGGGATCATTAACCTATCGCACATTTACCATTGGCCTCGTGATGAAGCCTACAATATCCAAAAAGCGTATCGACATTTATGCGATGTATTAACGCTGTTTTTTAAAGAACTGGGCATTGATGTGGATGTACACGCAACTCCCGGTTCTTATTGTGATGGTGAGTACAACCTTAATATCAATAAACAAAAAATAGTAGGCACCGCGCAGCGCGTATTGCTTAAACAAGGGGGCGGCCAAATCGTACTTTCGCAAGCTTGTATCTTGTTAGATGCCGACTTAGAGAACATCGTTGCGCCTGTGAATTTTTATAATCAAATTTGCGGAAATCCAACCGTAGTAGATGCGCAGGTTCATACTCCGTTGTCCGCGCATTTGACGGGCCTCCCCAACGTAGACTCACTCTTTCAGCGGTTAAGCCAAGCTTTCATCAAGTATGCGTAATGTCTTCCTTTCGCTAACGGCATGCCAATTTGTTGGGAGAGGAACCATTTCAATGCTATTGAAACACTGGTTGAAGCTCTCTTGTCACGACATCAGACAGTTTTGGGTTTTAGAGTGCTTCTAAATATGGAGCACCCCTTATCTGGCTAGAGCGGGATTTCAGCTAGAGCTGTTCTGCAAGCAGTTGGTCGAGAGTCGTCACCAGCTTTTGATTTTTTTCCGTATCTAATGCATCAGCATGAGGGTCTTTAAATAGCCCTGAGTCATTATCAAAATACTTCCCAGAAGCGTTGGCAAACTCATCTGACAGTGCAGCTCGGCACAAGATATCAGCGCCAATTCCTAAGTCATTACCTTCCAACCCGTACGCATCCTTAACCAATTTACTGCCAAGAAATGAGGCCGGATTAACGGGAATGATTAGAGGCCCTTGATCTCCCAATTTGTGCGCCAGATGGATTGACCACATCGTTAACGCCAACTTACTTTGTGCGTAAATAGGGCCGTCTAAAGCATCAGGGTTTGGGCTGACAAGTGCCTCGAGATCAACGGATGATTGGGCTGCTGAAGATAGATTAACGATGCGACCGTTGGCATCAAAAAGTGGTAGCAGCTTTTGAGTCAGTAGATAAGGCGCAATGGTGTTGACGGTAAAGCGGACATCGAGATTGTCTTTGGTGGTGATGTCGGAAACCTTGTAGACGCCAGCGTTATTAATTAGTACGTCGAGCTTTTCATGCTCCGATTTTACTTGGTTGGCGAGGGCTTCAACTTCAGAAAGAGAAGAGAGATCGGCAACATAACTTTCGATAATCGCATCCTTGGATAATCGAGAGAGGCCTGTTTCTACTTTGCTGAGTTTTGTTGGGTTACGCCCGTGGATAAGGATGTGATGCCCTTGTTGAGCTAGCATTTTCGCAGTCTCTAAACCGATACCATCTGTAGCACCTGTAATCATGATCTTTTTTCGCATATTCCTTCCTTGAATAAAGAGTCCGGACAACTTTTATAACAAAGTTTCATTGCACAAAGTTTCTACTACTTCACATGCTGAGACATAGAAAGCGCGGATGTGTGTTGCTATTGAGAAACCGTGAAATAAGGGTGTGGTTTAACAAACACAGTACTGTTTTTCAGGGCTTGTTAAGAAAACCTGCTAAATGCTAAATGCTTATTGGAATCTGACTAACGAGCCGCTCTTGCCGCTCGTTTCTGTTTGACACTCTCTAGCATCTTAGAAGGTGTCATGCCGGTCACTAACATGGTGCCGGTAATAACAAGAACTGAGCCGAAAATGGTGTTAAGACCAATTGCTTCATCTAAGAACAGGTTGCCCCACAAGATGCCAAACACCGGAATTAAGAAGGTCACTGATAACGCAGAGGGTGCACCCAATTCCGACACGAGATTGAAGTAAAGCAGGTAAGCAAGTCCAGTACACACGGCGCCCAGTAAGATCACCGATGTGGTGATGGTGAGATCCGGAGCTTCTCTCATCGGCATGAAAAAGACAAACGGCAACACGATTGATACTGCAGCCCACATGCTGCCATGAGCATTATTGAATGCCTCAACTTTAGGCGCTTGTTTGGTATAGTTTGATGCTATTCCGTAACTAAAAGCTGCCATCACCGCAGCAAAAATAGGAAGTACAGCTTCTCGGCCAATGTTCATCGCATCCCAACCGACCAACACACCAACGCCCGCAACCCCAATCCCAAGCCCTAATAGAACTCTCGCCTCGAGTGTTGTTTTGGTCCATATAGCGCCTATGATTGCTGCCCATATCGGAGCTGTAGAGTTAAGGATGGCAAGGGTCGACGCATTGAGAGTTTGAGCCGCATAAGCGAAAAACAGAAAAGGGAGTGCGGTGTTAAACAAGCCTAGAATGAAAAAGTGTTTCGCGTGAGCATTAAAGGAAAGCTTTCTTTTCAGATAAAAAGAAACCAAGAGTAGGGTGACCGCCGCGCACAGAACTCGTGCTTCAATCAGGACTGCTGGGCCTAAAGGATTAGCCGCAATTCTCATGAAAAGGAACGAGCCTCCCCATATGGCAGCTAGCGTTATCAGTTTTAAAAAGCTCACAGTTTAAATCTCGGAATATGTAAAACACTGACTATTGATCAAAGCTATATATTACACAAGCTTAGATGTTAATGCTGTGCAGCTAATTGTTGTGATTTTGATAACTCTACTGACCCATTAAATAGGAACACCTTTGATTGATTCTGTTCTGTTTATTGTTCCTTATTTGATGAGTAATCTAACGTTAGACATCAAACTTAGGTGAACGAAATGAAAATTGAACACATTGCAATTTGGACCAAACAACTCGAAGTGCTGAAACGATTCTATGAAGATTATTTCGGCGCGACATCGAACTCAAAATATCACAATCCAACAAAAGGCTTCTCTTCTTATTTCCTATCTTTCGAGAGTGGTAGCCGCTTGGAGATTATGGAAATGGACTCGGTTCCTGAATCAAAAGATGATATCTATGAGCAGTTCACTGGTTTCATTCATATGGCGATTTCATTAGGCTCAGAACAAGCAGTCGATGAACTCACAAGCCGTTTGGTCGAAGACGGCTATGAGCGCTTAGATGGCCCAAGAAGAACTGGCGACGGTTATTATGAGAGCTGCGTGCTCGATCCTGATGGTAATCGCTTAGAACTTACTGCTTGATAGGGAGAACAAAGCAAACCTGCTAATTCGTTATATTAAAAGAGCAATGAGCGCCTGTTGAATTGCTCTTTATTGAGGGTGTAGTGGTTTAATCAGCACTCCGCTAAGTACAAGTGATTGTTAGATTTGATTGAGGCATCTATGGCGTCTTATCGCTACGTCTAAATGGGTTTGTGAATTCGTTGTTGCCGGGTTCTCACTGGTTTGATTGAGAAGAGTGCCGTTAGCCTTTAGTTATTCATCTCGAAGCAGTGTTTCACTTGTTCTCGCAACTGCTTATGGGTTGCATCATTGAGATAGCGACGGTGATAAGTGAGATGATAGTCTACAGGGGTAAACTCGAATGGAAATTCAAACGATTTGAGGCCAAGTCGCTTTCCCCACCTTTGATACATGCTTTCCGATGTGCTGCCTAGTCGATCACTTTCTGCAACCAATAACATCATACTGGCGATAGAACTCGTCTCTACAACCACGTTACGTTGTTGTGGCTGCCCAACTAGTAAGTAATCGAAGGCAGACATACTTTGGCGTTTCATCTTTATTGCTACGTGTTGCTCGGCTAAGTAGTCTTGTGCGGACAATTGGTCTTGGATGCGAGGATGGCTTTCGTTACAGATAACGACCATTCTTTCTTGATGGACAGGCTCGGAAATTAAGGCGCTAGATTGCCTTGGAAGATGATCGATGACTAGGTGGACCTTTCTTGATGTTAAGTCATCAACGAGCTGCTCATCGCTCAGAGGGGACTCAATAAAGTGACCTGAGATCTTGTCTTCTAATAGGTATAACAGGGACTCGGTGCAGTGGATGACCGGTTTCGCGGCATTACCTGTTACATCGAGAAGTTGCTCGGCTTGAGTAAATCGCTCTGCTAGCCAAAGCCCTTCGGCTGTCAGTTCCACCCCACGACCTTTGCGTATATAGAGTTCATAGCCAACCTCCGATTTTAGCTTTTTTAATGCCATGCTAATACCGGGTTGGGTCATGCCAATGGCTTCTGCGGCCTTGGTGAGCGAGCGAGTCTGACTTAATGCAACAAATACTTTGATCAGATTGTAATCCATGCATGCTCCTGTGGGGTGGCTTGTTTTAGAAACAAAAAAACCTTCTACTGAGGTAGAAGGTTTATAGTATGGTGTTAAGCCCTTTATTTAAAGCCTGACTTTGGTTTTAAATTCTGACCTTGAGCTTTATAGCCTGACCTTAAGCTTTATAGCCTGACCTTAAGCTTTAAAGTCTATGCTAACCGTTCGCGGTAAAGTCAGCCCTTAGCTTGCTGGCTCTATTTCTGGCATGTTGTATTGTTTGAATGCCTGAACGTCAGCGCCATAGGCACGCATTAAAAAGCCCCAATTATCTTCGGTGACGAGCGCAAAGTTCTTAATACCATCGATGTCAGAACATGCCTCTTTAGTACCAAAGTGAACAGTAAAGGTGTTGTCGCTGTTTAGCTTTACATTACCCGAGTTGATCACATTGCTTTCATTCGCCATCAAGTACTTTTCATTGTTGTATAGAGTGATAGACCAAAAGTCTTTCACGTCTGGTTGACTATAGGTCGCGGTATAACATGTCTCTTGGTTTACGCCAGGGTTGTATGGAGCGTACATCGCGTATTGGTCTTCAGATAACCCCCAAGCGCCAGCTGTTGAATAGGTGAACTTCTCCCAATTTTGCACTTTAGCCACGTTATCCGTCATTTGACCAAAGGTATCAGGTAGCGCGTTGTAACCTTGCATAAGCGCGGTACGTACTTTCAGTAGCGTGTCTACATCGTAATCTGGCACTGGGTTGTTCGATGCCGCTTCTAGCGTCATTTTAGGTTGAATGTTATCAACCACATATTGTACGTCTGCATTCGTACCGTCGGTACCAACGCGGATGCCAATCGCCACGTGAGAGCCGTTAAACTCACTGCCATCAAACTCGTAAACACCCCCACCCATTAATTGGGTAGACATGTGTTCTTGCGACACGATTTGCGCCGTGATGTAACGGTCGCCTGTGTTTGGCATGGTTAAAGTAAAGCCCTCACTCGCGTCTACTACGATCATGGTGTAAACCACGTCATTGTTCGGAGATACAACCCAGCGATCTTCGGCTTTGGCTAAGGTAGTAAAGTGGAAGATGCCATTGATACCTTCACGTTTTGCCATGTTGGTCATGAAGTGCAGAGACTCGGCCTCAAGGAACTGTTCTGGTGTCATTCCATAATCGACTGGATTGATGTCCCAGCTTGATGAGTTGATCGGTTCGATTGAAGAAAACGGTTGATGTGATGCTTCAAGCGCAGATGCTGAAGTGCCTGCGAATGCAGAAAAGCTAGTCATGGTGATAAGTGTTGCCAGAAGAGTCTTTTTCATGTGTTACCTTATGAATATCTTTGCAAAAATGGATTCGTTTGAAACAAGGAGAGAATGCCCTCCTTGTTAAGTTCAGCGGTTGCGAAGCGTCAGGTTATTGAACGCTGACAGAGCGAATACCGTCGATAAATTCGATAAATTCCATTTCATTGTTTGGCTTATAGAAGCGCCATACACCCGTCCAACCATCCTTTACATCGATTGAGTGCGATAACTGTGGGCAGTTAAATACAACTTCAAAAGTGTCACCGTTGTCTTTCATCTCTTCATGCCCGATGTAGAAATTGTCTTCTACAATCCAACCCGCAGTATCGTAAGTTGTGAGAGAGAAGAAACCACCGTTTGCATAATCGAGATCGGGCTTTGGCATATTGAAGGTTTGGCACGCTTTATCAGAGCCACCACCTACCACGTATGGTAAGTATTGAGCTTCGTATGATGGCAAGCCGCCATAACCAACCGCTGTCGCGTAGATATATGAAGTTGGATCCGCTTGCTCAATCTCTTTTACAAAAGACATGTGCTCTAGGATCTTCACTTCGCCTTTAACAAACTCCATGACTAGCTGATTACGCAGTGCTTGTACGTCTGCTTCTGAATAGCCTTTACCTTGATAAGGGCGCGAAGAATTAGCCTCGATCTTTAGTTGTGCTTGACGTTCAGTGGTGTCATTACCAGCAATTTTGGTACGCGCAAGCAGGTAAACATACTCACCGTTGATATCATCAGCATTGATGGTTAGTGATTCACCACGAGACACGACCTGGTGCGATAGGTGTTGTTCATCCATCAAGTGGATAATTTGGTAGTGCTCTGAGTTTGGAACAGTAAAGGTTGCGCCTTGTGATACGTCGACAATTGCAATTGAGTACACCACATCTCGGTTTGAGCGAATGACTTGCTGATTATCAATACCTACAGGGGCGTCGTGCATCCATGTGTTTACCCCCGCATTGTTTTGTACGCCAGAAAAGTACCAGTCTGTTTCTGCTTCAACGTAATTTTCTTTTTTTACTTCAGCGGCAATAAGGCCTGAAGAAGCGAATGCCATTAAGGTAAGTAGCGTGGCTTTTTTCATGGATGCTCTCAAAGTTTGATTAACTTATGAATATTATGTCTGTGATTAAGGGTTCTAGAAATAGAGTCGTGATGATTTAAGATATCACTAGCAGTGATATCTTTGTTTGGGGTTTAGTTGGTGTCTGAATTGCTAGATTCGATGGGATAAACGTCGATTATTGGGCTCTTTCATCAACGCAAGCCTGATGGCATCATCAGATGTTAGGATACTGAAATGCTAGGATACTAAGATGGGCGGGTTTGCTAACCCTTCCATCCATTAAACACAGGACGTTTATATGCAGCGCACGTTGAGTTTCATTTTTAGCCTTGGGCTTATGGGGTGCACGGTTTCTGATACTGTCCCAGGGGTTGCTCCATTCTCACAAGAACTTCTACCAAAAGAACCTATAGGTTTCCTAGGTTTTGTGAATCACCAAAAGTGGGCCATTAAGTTTAACGACTGCACGGTCTTCGATTTAACAGGCGCACAACCCTATCAATGGTTTGATCGCACTTTAGCTTCTGTAAGTTGTTATTCGTTTAAGCCTGATAATGCTATCGAACCCTTGGTGACCTATGCTGCCGCAGACTTCGAAAGTAACAAACTGAAATCGATTGACCGCTTTCAAGAGCTGCAGGTATCAGAGTCTGGTTGGGGCAGTTTTCCTATCGTCTATGAGACAAACGGCACCAATTGGTTGAGAGTTAAAGAGGGTTGGATCCACCTCACTCTAGCCGATAAGACTTTGGTTCAGTTCTATCCAGGAACTCAAGACCAATCTAGCAAACACTCACATGATCAATATTTTGAAGAGCACTGATAGAGACGCTGACTTCTGATTAGTCTGTTTTTCGATCAAAAAAGATCGATTAACTATTGCTGAAACCGGTTTCAAAATGTATCGTTGTTCCATGTTGAAATCGGTTTCAGGGCTGCGGAGTTCAAGTTGGTTGTCTTGAACCAGTACTTTTTTAGCGAATCACTTTTTCGCGATTCAATCTCTTAGTGGATCTTTTTTTCTTAGCGAGTAGCAATATGAACAACGAATTTCCGAACGATTTTTTATGGGGCGGTGCGGTTGCGGCGCATCAGCTAGAAGGCGGCTGGGATGCGAATGGTAAAGGTGTGAGTGTAGTTGATGTGTTAACGGCAGGCGCTCACGGAGTACAGCGCCGAATCACCGATGGTGTGATTGATGGTGAAAACTACCCAAACCAAGTGGCTGTTGATTTCTACCACCGCTACAAAGAAGACATTAAGTTATTCGCTGAGATGGGCTTTAAGTGTTTCAGAACCAGTATCGCGTGGACGCGTATTTTCCCTAATGGTGATGAAGCCGAGCCGTGTGAAGCGGGTTTAGCGTTTTACGATGATCTGTTTGATGAGCTTCTGAAATACGATATTCAACCAGTGGTGACGCTGAGCCACTTTGAAATGCCTTACCATTTAGCCAAAGAGTACGGCGGTTGGATGAACCGAAATGTGATCGACTTTTTCGTTAAATACTCAACTACAGTGATGGAGCGTTATAAGCACAAGGTGAAATACTGGATGACGTTCAATGAAATCAATAACCAGATGAACACCTCGGCAGATATCTTTGGTTGGTTATGCTCTGGCGTGAAATTCCCACAGTGCGAAAAGCCGCAAGAAGCCATGTATCAAGCGGTCCACCACCAGTTTGTGGCAAGTGCTTTAGTGGTTAAGAAAGGTCACGAAATTAACCCAGATCTTCAAATCGGCGCAATGTGTGCGATGGTGCCTTTCTATTCTCGTTCTTCTAAACCAGAAGACATTATGGTGGCACAGCAAGCGATGCGTGACCGCTACTTCTTCTCTGATGTGATGGTGCGTGGTCACTATCCAAATTACGCTAAGCGTGATTGGGCAATCAAAGGCTTCAATATTGAAATGCAGCCTGAAGATGAGCAGATCCTAAAAGAAGGTAAGGCTGATTACTTAGGCTTTAGCTACTACATGTCGAATACCTTGGATTCTTCTTCGCATCAGCCGACTGAAGAGGCGATGGACGGCGGCCATGAAAACTCGGTCGATAATCCGTTTATCAAGTCGAGCGATTGGGGCTGGCCGATTGACCCAACCGGTCTGCGTTTCTGTTTAGCGTCTCTTTATGAGCGCTATGAAGTGCCATTGTTCATCGTCGAAAATGGTTTCGGTGCTGTTGATAGCATCGAAGAAGATGGCAGCATTAACGATGACTACCGCATTGCTTATCTTGGTGATCACATCAAAGAGATGAAAAAAGCAGTGGCGATCGATGGCGTTGATCTCATGGGTTACACCCCTTGGGGCTGTATCGATTTGGTATCATTCACTACCGGTGAAATGAAAAAGCGCTACGGATTCATTTACGTAGATAAGCACAATGATCAATCCGGTTCTTTAGAGCGTAAGCGCAAGAAGTCGTTCGAGTGGTATAAAGGCGTGATTGCATCTAACGGTGCCACTATTTAGAATGCGTTTTGCTGCGTAGTACACGCAATACAAAGTTACACGCAATATGAATTAACATTAAATTAGTCGGCTTATGTCGGCTAATTTTTTATATGAGGAAAAGAAGCTCATGGTCACCATGCTTGATGTCGCGAACCGCGCAGGGGTATCTAAATCGACGGTTTCTCGTGTCTTAAATGGCAAGAATATCGTGCGCCCAGATGTGGTGAAAAAGGTATTCGATGCGATTCAAGAAACGGGTTATCGCCCGAACTTGTTGGCTCAACAACTGGCAACTAAGAAGACCAATTTCATCGGTTTTGTGATCACAAATGAGTTGTTCAATGGCCCTTACTTTTCTTCCTTGATGTATCACGCTGCGTCATACAGTGAGAAGTCGAATCACCAATTGGTGATCACCGACGGTAAGCACAGTGCGGAAGACGAAATAAAGGCGATCAATTTCCTACTCGATATGAAGTGCGCGGGCATCATCATTTATCCGCAGTGCTTAACCGAAAGCGAGATTGCAAAGATCATCGAAAGTACGAATACACCGATTTTGGTGCTCAACCGTGAAATGCCGTCGAAGCCTAATCATGCCATCACCACAGATCATTATCAGAGCGCTTGTTTGATGGTTGAACACATCATCGAGCAAGGCCATACAGACATTGCAGTCATTCGTGGTAAAGCCGGTTCTTCAACCGATGAGCTGCGTTACCAAGCCTATCAAGATGTGTTAACTAAACATGGTATTGCATTGAATGAGTCCAAAGTTGTTCAGGGTGATTGGACGATGGGGAGCGGTTACCGTGCCGCGCAAGCTTTAGTGGAAAGTAAAGTAAGCTTCACTGCGATCTTGTCTGAAAACGATGACATGGCGATTGGCGCGATTAAAGCGTTAACCGAACTTGGGTATTTATTGCCTAATGATGTTTCTATCGTCGGTTTTGATAACAGCAAAGTAGGTGCATTTTTAACACCAAGCTTAACGTCTGTAAGCGTGCCATTAGAGCAAATGACGCAAAAGGCGATCCTCAAAATTGTAGGAGATATCGAACAAGTTGAATCGATCAGCACTACCGGAAGTTTAGTTCTGCGCGATTCGGTTGCCCCGCGTGTCTAGGCTTACTTAACTGTGATTGAGTTCCATATTTTACCCACAAAAAGTGACGAGCTGCGCATCCCTGAAATCAAGCTCAAACACTCCTTATTCACTGTTATTTAGATGTGCGATATTGCTTTTTTTGGTAGTTGAATTGACCGCCATTAGGTAAGTAGTGTGAAACTAGATAAGTAATTTAAAAACAGGTAAGTAACGTGAAAACAGAAAAACAAAAAATGCTAGCAGGCGAACCTTATCAGGCTTGGGATAAAGAGTTGTACTCGGCGCGAATTGAGTGCCGAAAAGTGCTTCAAAAACTCAATAACAGTATTCCAGACACACCCGAATGGGAAGCCGCAACTCAAGAGCTCATTCCGGGCTGTGAAAATGCGCACTTAGAACCGCCGTTTCGTTGTGATTACGGCTCAAACATCAAGCTGGGTAAGAATTTCTACGCTAACTTTAACTGTGTGATTTTGGATGTGGCTGAAGTGACCATTGGTGACAATGTGCTGCTTGGTCCGAACGTTCAAATCCTTACTGCAGGCCACCCACTAGATGTGAAAGGCCGTGTTGAAGAAGGCGTGGAGTTTGGCACACCAATTACCGTTGGTGACAATGTTTGGCTCGGCGGCGGTGTGATCATCTGCCCCGGCGTGAACATTGGTAAGAACAGTGTGATTGGTGCAGGCAGCGTGGTGACTAAAGACATCCCAGATAATGTGGTTGCGGTAGGTAACCCGTGTAAAGTTTTGAAGCCGATTGATAACGAGTAATATCGATATTTAATAAACAAAGCCCGAACCTAGGTTCGGGCTTTGTTTTTCTATTCTTGCTAGATGCTAGATGCTAGATGCTAGATGGAACAGCTTGCTGTGCTTGCTTCTTATCTAACGCACCGCTGAATCGAGTCAGTCCAAGAGCGACTAAAACAATCACAGCACCTACCCAAGGGGTGTTCATTAATCCAGATTTCGCGACAATCAAACCACCGCCCCATGAACCTAATGCAATGCCAACGTTGAAGGCTGCAATGTTCAATCCAGAAGCCACGTCGACTGCGTCAGGTGTGTATTTCTCTGCCAGCTTAACCACGTAAACTTGCAAGCCTGGAACGTTACCGAACGCGAATGCACCCCAAACCAAGATGGTCGCAACAGCTGCGTAAGGGTTTACTGCGGTAAAGTTGAATACCACTAATACTGCAGCTAAACCTGAGAAGATAACGGTCAGCGCTTTAATTGGGCCCATCTTATCGGCCATTTTACCGCCCCATATGTTACCTACCGCTACTGACACACCGTAGACCAACATGATTAGGCTGATAGAGCTTGAATCAAACCCTGATACGTTTTCAAGTATTGGAGCTAGGAACGTAAAGGCTGTGAATGTACCGCCATAGCCGAGTGCTGTGATAGCGTAAACCAAGAGTAATCGTGGTTGAGTTAGAACTTTTAGTTGCGCCGAAATCTTAGCCGCTGGTGGTTGTTTAAGGTTGCTTGGAACCAAGATAGCGCTACCGATAAGAGCAATAAGACCAAGCAATGCAACGATCAAGAAGGTCGCTTGCCAGCCAAAACTTTGGCCGATATAAGTGCCCAGTGGTACGCCTGTAACCAATGCAACAGTTAAACCTGTAAACATGATGGCACTGGCAGCTTTATCTTTTGAAACCAAACCTGTCGCGATGGTTGAGCCAATAGAGAAGAACACACCATGGGCAAGACCAGTCAAAATTCGTGCGGCGATCAGCGTGCTATAGCCTGGAGCCTGCCACGCCAGTAAGTTACCGACAACAAATAGCGACATTACGGATAACAACACCACTTTACGGTTCCATTTTCCCGTTAACGCCGTAAGCACTGGTGCACCAATAGCAACGCCAAGCGCGTATAAACTGACTAATAGACCTGCCGATGGCAGAGATACATTTAAGTCGCTCGCCATGGTAGGGATTAAGCCTACGATGACAAATTCGGTGGTTCCGATGGCAAAGGCGCTGAGCGTCAATGCAAGTAATGCTAATGGCATAATCATCTCTCTTACTATGTTTTGTTAAATACCGAGCGCGATAAAATGGGGCAGCTTGTGACTGCAATAGGTGCGCTTCGTTTGATGGCGAGGATTATCTAGCAAAATATATTTGTGAAAAATATCGCTATTAACAAATAACCTTTGTGATATTTGCAATAATTGAAGAGTTAGACGATCATAAAAAATAAGTGGATGAAAGTTCAAAGAAACGGATGATTTGAGCTGTGATGAGCACTAGCGAAAGGAGCATAACTAAAATGAAAATAACGAAGGAGCCTCATGCTAACCCGTTCAGATGATTTAGAAATGGTACTCACTGTGGTCGATGCTGGTGGGTTCTCTGCAGCGGCAGAAGCATTAGACGTGCAAGTGGCCAAGGTATCTCGCTCGGTGAGTAAGGTTGAGTCGCAACTCGGTGTCTCAATATTCAACCGAACAACGAGGCGCGTGGAGTTAACGGATGAAGGGCGGCAGTTTGTCGATTCAGTAAGGTTGGGGTTACAGATGATCCATAGCGCAGAAGAGGAAATTGTGTCGCGCGGAGAATTACCCAAAGGTCGTTTAAGAGTCGATGCGGCAAGCCCATTTTTTTTTCATCAATTGGTGCCTTTGGTGCAGTCATTCAAAGAAGCTTATCCAGACATTGAATTGGAACTCACTTCCAACGAGGGCTTTGTTGATCTTCTAGAAAAGAGAACCGATGTTGCGATTCGAATCGGTAAGTTATCTGATTCAACACTTCATGCCCGCCCGCTAGGCAAAAGTTTGCTCCACATTGTTGCATCGTCTGATTATCTCGCTAAGCGTGGGGTGCCCACTAAGCCAGAAGATTTGAGTTCGCATCAAATCGTCGGTTTTGCAGGAAACAAGGTACTTAATTACTGGCCTTTGCCAAACCAAAGCTATGTCGCGCCAACTGTGACAGCCAGTAATGGCGAAACAGTGCGTCAGCTCGCACTCACTGGAAATGGGATTGCTTGTTTGTCGGGGTTTATGGTGCAGGAAGATATGGCAGCAGGGCGTCTGATCCCTATTTTGGAACAAGATAAACTTGCCAATACAGACCGAGAACGAGTGAATGCCGTTTACTATAAGTCGTCTTCTGTTTCTAAACGAATCTCGGCGTTTATTGATTTTATTCAACCAAGATTAAGCCTCTAACAAGAAACAAGAGGTGTCACTGGCCGCCTGGGAGCTGGAGCAAGGAGTGCTAGCTCAGTTAGCTACAATAGCTCGCTTCAGAAATCAGATCTCTTAGCCAGCGATGCCCTATGTCATCGTGTTGAGCTGGATGCCAAAACATCGCGACGTTTACACTTTCTGAAATGAAATCACAGGGTAGGAGTTTTAAATCTGAATGTTGAAGGTATTTATTAAGTAACCGCTTCGGGAACAAACAAACATGGTGGCTATTTTCAATGATACTCATCATTTCAACGATGCTATTCGCGCTCCACGCTATATCTCGTTGTTTCAGGATATCACCATAATCCAATCCTTTGTCGTGTAAATAAGGTTGTTTCTGATTGGATGTGGTGTGCACGACATGCTTTTCTGACAAAAATTGCTCAATTGATACTGTTGGGTTTGTTAAGCGAGGGTGGTTTACGTGACATAAAACACATAACTCTTCTCGTAAGATCTCTTCAGATTTGAGTCCAGGATATTGCCCATGATCAATATCTATCGACAAGTCATAGTGGTTTCTGAGCAATGAACTCATGTCTTTGTGCGCTAGGTTTGAATCCGCCTTAACTTTTACCTTAGGAGCTTGCGTAAATATAAGATTCGAAACAACAGAAAGAATACTCAGTCCGAATACAGATGCAGTTGAAATCATGAACTTTCGGGAACTGGTTTCTGGATTAAAGTTTGAAAGAGGTGGGGCTGTGAGTTTGATTTGATGAACCGCGGTGGACAGTTGGGGATAAATACTTTTAGCTAGCTTGCTAGGGGAAACACCATGACTTTCACGAAAGAAAAGAGGATCATCAAACAGAATTTTAAGCTTATGGATACTTTGGCTCACAGCGGGTTGGCTCATGTTTAAACGATGAGCGGCTTTACTAAGGCTTAGTTCTTCCATAACAGCAACGAATATGGGTATTAGGTTGAAATCTGAGTGCTTCATAAGTCGGTCTAGATTTGAGGTTATGAACAAATATCATGGACTTTGTATGCTAGTCAGTGACTAGTGGGGGTACCATTTAGTCGAGAGTATTACAATTTTGACTCTGTTTTGTAGACTTTGCAGTCGTTTATACAAAGTCTAAGTAGCTATGTCTAAATGTAACTTTGCACTAAGTTTCGCCCTTGTCTCTTAGCTCGGTAAAGCATCTCATCTGCAATTGATACGACCTCTTCAATAGGTTGGTTAGGTAACAATACCGCGAGTCCTAATGATGCTGATATACCTCCCCTAGACATGATATGAAGCTGTTCATCTTCAGCAATTTTCTCTCTCAGTCTCTCGGCTAATTTCTTAGTATCAGACAGAGTCTGAGATTTAACGATGACAATGAACTCATCCCCGCCAATGCGGTAGCATTCGTCATTGCTTCGTACATTATCGGCCAAAATACTTGCAACTCTGATGAGGATATCGTCTCCGGTTGGGTGGCCATATTGATCATTGATATCTTTAAAATAATCGAGGTCGATAACAATCACGCAGATACACGCATGTTTAAGGTGGTCGTGCTTTAATCTTACGTTTGCTGATTGTAAATAGGCTCGATTCTTTAGCCCAGTTAAGGCGTCTGAAGCCAGTTTTATGTTGGTATTGTGTTGATATTTTGCAAAAGTCGCCAAGAGAATATAGCTAGCAAGAAGAAGTAATAGGATCTCTACGAGGCTTTGCAGCTCATTTTTTAGCTCGATAGCTGAACTTGTCATATCATCGAAGATGAGTACATTTCCATTGAAAACTGGTAACGGTACTTTAATCAGATGAAAGTACCGATTTTTCCGCGAGTCTAATTGGTATAAATCGAGTGAAAGCAGGGATACAGGTGTTACTTTGAGGTATGTTTTTTCTGAATCAGGTGATAAGGAAGAGGAAAAGACAATGCGAATGGGTTTTCCTGAAAGTAGATAATATTGATTTTTTTGGTCTTGAAGTATTATGTTTTGTGCATTTGAAGGGGAGATCTTTTCAAAATAATAATTTAAATTGAAGCGACTTTTTACATCATGTAAAAAATCTTTGCCTACCTTCCCAGCGTTAGATTCTTTACTTTCTAAAAACGTGGATTTTTCAAGGTCAGCAAGAATTTTTTTTAAAAAAGAGAGGTTGTAATCGATATTATTTATAATTAGGTTTGAGATTAAGTCCTCTCTTTTCCCTTTTTCGAATTCTATTGTTTTTACCAAGCTATGAATACTATTGTAGTGGAATAACAGTATTAGTAAGCTTAGTGAAGATATCAGTATGTTCCTTTTGATAATCAGAAAGTTAAGAATATTCATGATGGTTTATCCTTTAACCATTAATTAACTGACAACTTGAAGTCGATTCAATATCATTTGCTAATTTTAAGAGTAAACTCCTCGGTAGTGACAATTGATAGTCCATTGAGATTGAGAAAATCTCGATATCAGTTGGTTTTGACTATGACAGTGAGTCTTATGAAGAATACTCTTGATTTGAGTTCGTACGGTTTCCTTTGATACGTTTCTAATGCTGGATATCTCTGGCCCAGTAAACCCTTTTATCAATAACTCTAAAACGTTGAATTCTGATTTGGTTAACGTTGAAGTAATATCTATGTTCTTAGGTTCGGAGTACTTTTTCCAGTAGCGCAACATAGTGTTGTGGGCAACCCATGAGTTGGACCAGGCTGTCATGATATCAGCTACCAGTTGTAAGTGCTTGGTTTGAGGTTCAGATAATGATTCAACACTGTGAAAGATAGCTACCATTCTATGATCGTAGTTTAGCTGAGAAAAAACAGAGTATTGGCTCAGTTTATTGGTGATGATTGACAGCTTTTTGTGATCAAATATACGATTTTCCAAAACATTGTCATAGGTAAAGTGCAAAATGTTTTTCTCATGGCAAGTGGCTGCGTCTAGATAGATCTCAATGCTCTCCGATATTCTTCTGTTAATGGATATTCTATTTGAAATACTCTCCAAACTTTCAAAAACGATGTCCTTACCTTCGGACAAAATGATTAGGCTCACATGTTCAACTCCAACTTTTTCTAGTCCTTCACGAACTTCACTTTCCAGCTCGTTCGGAAGATAGGAGATATTTTGATTTGTCAATTCGTTATTATTTTTTATAGACATATTGTAGCCAACACTCGTTGAATTAATGATTTATACTATGCGTCTTTTATATTTGTTCATTTTACTTAGTTGTTATCATCACCCTAATGGGTGAAGTTTTAATAAAACTTTATCAAGTGATGAATTAACTGATTGAGATCAAATTGAATGTGATTTTATTTGTTTTTATGATCATCTATAAATGAGGTTTATTCAACAGTGTATTCCTAATATCAGATATAAGTATGGACTATAAATTTGTTGTTCCTATGATGATGAAAAACATTATTCTAATTAGAACTGTAGTCTAAAAATTGTCTGTTTTGTTCTACTGGGGATTAACATAGTGGACTGAAATTGGGAAGTGACTGTCGATGCCACCTATATTTTTGTGCGAATACCACTCAATGGTTGCTCCGATCCTTATGTTTTTGCACCCGGATACTGGTAATTGACCTTCCCAGTTGTTCAAATTGCTAGTGAAATCTCCTATGGAGATTGAACTCGCTTTGATTGATTTCAAATTAACCTGAGTTGGCAATTCGAGTTGAAATTTATGGTTAGGTTCGCCACATAAATAGAACAGAGCTGGCTTAATTCGCTCCAATGCTCTTATGTTTCTTTCGATGACTTGCCCGGACGGAGAAATGGTAATTGTGCCCTTTAGGTTTCCATTTCTTATGAGTCTTCCAAAATCGAAACTCTCGACTTGTTTCAATTGAAGCCTCTTTAAATGGCGCTCTGCAGTGTCAATAGAGGCATGTGTATTGGTAATCAGTACAAAAACAGAAAAAAACAAAGTCAAGCTCTTGATGGTTTTCATAACAATTCTCCTGATTCGCTCACGGCTCGAAGTACGTTTTCATCTGGGTCGTTTATAACGGGTGAATCGTAGAGCCAAGGCTTCATGCACTCTTTGTTAAGAATGCATGGATCTGTTAATGCATGAAGGAATGCTTCTATATCTTCAATCTCGTTATCAGTTAGAGTGACCGAAATTGGATGTTTTTGTTCAAACGCTTGACGTGCAGAAAGCGACTGTTGGGTTCGTTCTTTAACCAAAGGGTAGAGTTCCATACAGTCCTCTAAACGAGATAGTTGGGAGCTTTGACACCATTGATGCTCCAGAAAATACGTAGAAGATGATAGTGATGGGTTGGCAGAATAAGTAATCACTTCCTTTAGACTGTTGAAACTTCCAGCATGACCGTAAGGAGCTGTATGAGCCACGTTCAGCAGTGTCGGTGTACGGAACTTGTAGATGTCTTCAATATCATTTGTTACTCGGTATCTTCCAAAATCATCGGTATTTCCATTACTGTCTGCAACGCCATCTCCTTTTCCATGGCCAATTTGTGGAAAGCCTAACGGGTGGAACTTTTCATCGGAAAACAAAAGGCCACTATGGCAATTTGCGCAGTGTGCACCTCCATTTTGTTTTTCTGCATAGAAGAGAATCGCCCCGTGCTTTTGTTGTGTTGTGAGTGCAGATATGTCCCCTTTTAAGTAAGCAAACCATGGGTTATCAACAAAGAGCATTGTTCGTTGGAAAGCGCTTAAGGCTAATTGAATATTTGCAGGGGTGATGACTTCACTTGCGCTTGCCGAAGGTCGGTTGAAGGCCGTACGAAACATATCGGGCCAATGGCTGAAGGCAAGCTGAGGATCCCCATAATCAGGAACGTCAGCTAGCCGCTTGGCAAGGTGTTTTCGTAGTTCATCATTCGTTGCCATTTGTTTAAAATGTCCACGCATCTCCTCTGAGGACGTCACAGGAAAAGCCGCTTGGGCGAATAACAGCTCGTCACCGGCGTTGAGATCAGGTTGGCCATCGGGGGTATTAATTTGTTTTAGCCCAACGTTGTGGACAACTTCAACTCGTCCGTCCCAGAACAGAGTTTGTTCCCAAAGCGCGATATTGAAAACGGTCAGCGCATTTCTAGGTACTGTAGGTGCCGAACGATCAGTCGTTGTCCTCCCTACGCCTAACAGATTGGGTAGCTCTGCTCCGACACCTACAGACAGGCTTAAATCATCCCCACCTCCAAGTAACGGATGGTGGCAGGTTACACAAGCGCTATCTTCTTCTCCACCTAAGGATTTGCTATAAAACAGTGCTTTCCCCAGTTGGGCGATTGGGGAATTTATGTCGGGAACGGACAAATTAATTAAAGGGCTAAGGGACAGTTCGTTCTTTTCTATGAGTGATCCTAATTGTATATCTTTATTATTTGTCGATTCATTATCTGAGCATCCAGCGATAAGAATAAAGATGCTAGAAATAATAAATAAATAACACAAAGATACTTTCGAGTTTATTGTCAATACTGCAATTGAACTAACCATAGCGCACCTAACGTAAGATAATTGCCATGCTTAAATATTAATTATTTCTGATTATTTTAAATCACCCGAAAAGGGTGATGAAAATTTAATGGATGATTCCATAATTCATAGTGTCAACAGTTTGATTGACATTACAATAAGTAGGAAATAAGGAAATTTATTATGAAAAATAAATATATCGTTGTCAGTATGGGTTTGGCTTTAGCTTCTTCTTCTTTTGTCGCTAATGCTAATTGGGATTCATCAAGCGCAAATGCAACGGTGACTGCAGATGTGTTAAACCAGCTTACAGTGTCAGCACCAACAAATGGTAACAATGGTGCACTTGGTAAAGTGTTAATTGATACACAAACAAAGGCACAGTTAGACTTCAACGTTGAAGCGACGAAAGGTTATGAGCTTCAGTTCCAAGCCATTGTTCTAGATGGTTGTCAGGATATTGGCGATGCTATGGGAGAAGATGGTGCCGTTGTGCTTGATGAGCCAGATGCCTATAACATGACTCCTACGCAAGATGACTTCATGGAGCCTGTTCACTATACATACCATTCGCCTAAAGTCGCTAAAATTGGCGCAGAATGTATGGTTAATCTGGCTGCCACATATATGTGATGACAAAGTTATTGACATTAATAGTGCGAGATTACGTGACATTATACGTGAATAAGCGCAGATAACATTAAGGATAGTGTTATGAACAAATTATTAATTGCTATAGCCGTTGCATCATCAATTCCTATGCTTGCAATTGCTGAAGATAATGCTGACTGTGAAGTAGGTGGCGATGTTTTAAACCCTATTTCGTTAACTGAAAGCCAAGCAGCTTCGTTTGGTAAGTTTCCAGTTTCAAGTAAAGATCGTCATATCACTTTAAGTACTGATGGGAAAGTATATGAGGGCCTTTTGTTCTTGAAATCTGTGCCGGCAATTGGCGCTGTACCCGGTCAATTCAAGTACAAAGGAACAAAAGGACAGCGTTCTCAAATTGATATGGGCGCAATCGCGAGCTGTACTGGTGGTATTGCTACTTCTGAAGTAGCGGCTATATATCGTGCCCCTGTTGCAGGTGAAGAGTGGTGGAAATTGCCTTGGAAATATAACGGTGACGAGGAAGAGTTTTCATTCCCGGTTGGTGTCACCATGCGTATCGAGGGTGGTAAAACAGGCCATATCAACTGTAGCTATACGCTAACAGCAAAATATATTTAATCCATAAAAGGAGCTTCAAACTATTGAAGCTCCAATTCTATTATTTATAACTCAATATTACGCATATTAAGGAAGTATTATGTTTAATAAGTATGTAGTTATTTTGTTTTTATTCTGCTTTTCTACAATTATTCATGCTGGTGTCAGTTTAAGTCATTACCGAATAGAGTTTGAGCCTAATCAAAGATTACAGCATTTATATTTATTTAACCCAAGTGAGGAAGCCCAGACTTATCGTATTAGTCTTGTAGATATGGAGATGAAGCCCGATGGCAGGTTAGAACAATCCGAGGGTGTCAAAAACTCTGCCAAAAAATATGTAAGGATATCGCCAAGGCAGATAAAAATTGCGCCAAATGGAAATCAAACCATTAAATTACTAGCCAGAAATAGCCATAGATTAGATGTAGGAGAGCTTAGAAGTCACCTTCTGTTAACTGAGGTTCCCAAAGAGACTGCCAACGATATTAATCAAGCGCTTGAAAATAGTTTGGGTGATGATGAAGTCAGTGTTGGGCTGCACATGACGACGTCTTTATCTATTCCTGTCTTCGTTCGAAAAGTCCCATCAATTAATACCCAAGTTGCGCTAGATTCGTATTCTTTTATTAAAAAAGACAATCAGTTGTCATTGAGCATGCAGTTCAATCGATACGGTAATACGAGCGTGTATTCTGACATCGATGTTTATGCTGATAAGGATAACGAGCCTATTGCGATGCTCAGAAGTATGGGTTTTTACTATCCGCTAACTCAACGCACGGTTAACTTGAATCTGGATAAATGGGATGGGCATAGTCCGTTGAAGTTAGTTGTTAAGAGACACGAAACTGAGCAGATCTTTGTTAGTGAGGATCTTAGTTTAGTGTCCGCTCTCGCTGCTATACATTGATCAGCGGGGTGGCCAGCCATGAGGTGGTTTTGGGCGGAAGTGATTAATTATAAGCAGAGGTCACTTCTCGCTCTTTTTTCAAAGCTGCTAGTTCTCATTACGTTATGGCTCATATACATCATATCAGCTCAAGCGGTCGCTAATGAGCTGATAGATGATGAGCCCATAATTTTGGAACTACACCTTGCAAGAAGAGTGTTGAATGAAGCTGTGTTGGTGTATCCAAGAGAGGGGACATTACTAATCCCATTAGGGGAGCTATCTCGCTCTTTAAAGCTAGCGATTGATGTTGATCTGGGGGCAGGTGTAGCCGAAGGTTGGTTTATTCGAGAAGACCAAAGTTTTTCTCTAGATCTCGCGCGCAATGAAGTGATTGTTAATGACGATATTTACATCCTATCGGATGCTGATTATCTGAAAGAGTTTGATGACATATACATCAAAAAGGCTCTGATAGAAGAGTGGTTCCCTATCGATCTAGACTTAAAACTGTCAGATTTAGCTCTGTACGTGAATTCAAGAACGCCACTTCCTTTAGAACAACAAATAGAGCGTGAAAAAAGGGCAAGAAACCTGAGCAACAACAGTACTAATCAAGCGACATATCCTTTGATTGAAGGGGATTATCAGTGGTTGTCATTTCCATTAATGGATATCACGCTAGATACCTATCTTGACTCAAATAATCGTTGGGATACCGACTACAGTGTGTTTGCCAGTGGTGATTTAGCAAAGTTAACGAGTGAGTTCTATCTTGCAGGTTCGCTCTCAGAAGGAAGTGTAACGAGTAGTCGTTGGTCTTTGGGCAGACGTCACCCAGAAGATACAGGAATTTTGGGGACGACAGAGTTTCAGATCGGTGATGTCTTTACACCTAGTATCGAGCATCTTAGTAGTAGCTCTGAAGGTAGAGGCGTGTATTTAGCAAATACAGATTTATCCAGTGCGACAGAGTTTGATAGAACGACCTTACGTGGTTCATTGACTACGGGTTGGGAAGTTGAGCTGTACGTTAATAACCAATTAATAAGTATGCAGACAGCAAACGACCGGAATGATGGCTTATATGAGTTTTCAGACGTTAATTTGTTGTTTGGCCGCAATGAGATAAAACTTGTTTTTTATGGTCCAGAGGGGCAGCAACAAGAACAAGTTGACGTGATCTATATTGGTTCAGAGCAGCTAAGCCCAGGAAAATGGTCCTATCAAGTCGGGGTGAATCAAGCCGATGTTCCAGTCATTGATCTAACCAGCGTTGATCAGTATTCCGATCCAAATGGAGAGTTGCATTTCAGCACACGTCTTGAATACGGGGTTAGCCAGAATCTGACGATGAATTTTGGGTATGTCTCGCTTTACGATCAAGATGATCGTTTGCGACAGAACATGTTCAGTATCGGCGCTACGGGAGGGTTTTGGGGGCTATATAATCAAGTTAATTGGTTAGTAGATAATGACCAAAACAATGGGTTGGACTGGCAACTTCAAACTCGCTTGCTCTCGACTAATGTTAACCTCAAACATTTAGAGTTTTGGGGATTAGATACACAAGATTTGCCACGTGATGTCTATGAGTATGCTCGCCAATCTGAGGTTCGGTTAGATGATAGTTTTGGCCCTTTAGGGCTCAGTCTGACCGTTGGCCGTGAAGAATTGGAACAAAGAACGGATACGGATTATGCAAAAGACCAATATAGCGTGGAGCAACGAACCTCACTTTCGACAAGCTATTTTCAAACGTCAAACACTTTAAATTATGATTTGTATTATTCGCGCGAGAGTCAATTTAGTGGGGATGTTGCGTTGACTAAGCGTTTGTTTGATTGGACCTTTAGAACTTCGGTTGATTATGATCTAGAGCCAGAAAGCAATATCACTAGCTACAGCGTTGATGCAAGTTGGCGTTCACCCAACGGATACAGTGTTGGTATAGATACTAGCTATGATACAGAGAATGAGAGTACTGATTACGGTTTCCGTGTTAGTAAACGGTATAAGAATATTGATTTTGGTATTGAAGCCAATGGTGATGATGAAGGAGACTACGACGTGCACCTTTCGATGGCGTTTAGTGTAGGTTATGTCAATAAGACCAATCACCTATATGTTCGTTCTGACACGTTAGCGACGACTGGAGGGGTAGAAGTACGAGCCTTTAATGACTCTAATGGCAATGGAATATTTGATTCAAGCGAGCAATTGCTTTCAGATATAGCATTCAATAATGGCAAAGCTACCGAAAGCGGTGTGTTGTTAATGACAGACCTGAGCACAACCGAAAGCAAGAATATCTATATTGATGATCAAAAGATGCAGGATCCTTATTTATACCCAACGATTGAAGGTCTGAGTGCTTTAGGACGTCCCGGTATTATCCAAACTTTTGATTATCCGTTTATCGCTACTGGAGAAGTAGATGGTGACGCTTATTTGTTTAAGAATGGGGAGTTTCAACCGATCGCTGGGGCAAAAATTCAATTGGTTGATCAGAAAGGTCGAGTTATAAGTGAGCGCACTTCTGAATATGACGGCTTTTTCTTCATGGATAAAGTCCCTTTAGGTGACTATCGATTAAGGGTCGACCCAGAACAGGTACAACGCCTCAATCTAAAGCCAATCCCTGAGCATCAGATTACTCTACAAAATTCCGGTGACTTTGTAGGGCCAATCCGAATAGAGCTTGTTGTTAGCAATTGACCTTAGATATTGGCCCCGTTAAGTGCTTTTACTTAGTCCAATGGATTCGTTATAGCTGCGCTACCTTGTTGATAAATGCATGCCGGGAATGACAATCTGTTTTCATCATGATGTTCTTAATATGAGTCTTCACGGTGTTAAGACTAATAAACATTTGTGAGGCGATTTGCTTGTTACTGTATCCGTGCAACAGGTGATGCATGACAGCTTGCTCTTTTTTCGTAAGATCGAAACTTTTGGAGACAGTTTGAATAAACTCTTGATGGTAGTAATGATCTATCGTGTTGATGATGAAGTAGTCCAAGGCTCTACGTGGGAACCATAAACCGCCATTCAATGTAATATTAATAGCTTTCATTAAGTCGTTATTAGTACACCCGGTGTTCAATACCCCACGCCAACCATGCTGCAAATGCTCTATTAGCACTTCAACTTGACTAGTAGGACTATTGACTAAGAGGCAGATATCATTTGAGCAATTCTGGTTTGGGTACTGTTTTAGAAATCGCATTGCTGAGCTATCGTGCACGAGAAAGAGATGCTGATAACGGTCTTTCGTGTAAGTTGGAACCTGGTAAGGTGGCTTACTTTGATAACAAAGGCATATATGTTGTGTAATGTCTGACTCTTGAAGCGGGGTAAACCCAAGGATATGAAATACGATGTGGTCTTCTGGCGCTGTAATTTCCATATTAACTCGCTGACGTCCATATAAAATCTTGTATTCGGTATATGTCATCATATTTTTATGTAATTACATGCACATCACCCGATTGGGTTAGGTTAGACAGAATAGGCAGTGTAGATTGTTTTAGATCAATTTCTAACGTTATTAGGATGTGTTTTAAGCGTTAAAACCACCATTTATGCATAAAAATCGCCAATGCTGTTGAGTCCTTCGTTGGTTCTTGGGTTGGATAAGTTATCTGATTCAACACTTCATGCCCGCCCTTTAGGTAAAAGCTTACTCCACATCGTAGCGTCGCCTTATTATCTTGCTAAGCGTGGGGTGCCCACCAAACCAGAAGATTTAAGTTGGCATCAAATCATCGGTTTTGCAGGAAACAAGGTACTTAATCACTGGCCTTTGCCAAACCAAAGCTATGTCGCGCCAACTGTGACAGCCAGTAATGGCGAAACAGTGCGTCAACTCGCGCTTGCTGGAAATGGGATTGCTTGTTTATCGGGGTTTATGGTGCAGGAAGATATGGCAGCAGGGCGTCTGATCCCTATTTTGGAACAAGATAAACTTGCCAATACAGACTGAGAACGAGTGAATGCCGTTTACTATAAGTCGTCTTCTGTCTCTAAACGTATCTCGGCGTTTATTGATTTTATTCAGCCCCGTTTGAAGCTTTAGTTAAGGCAACCTTACGAACGTTACTCAAATGAAAAAGCCCCGCTGAAGTGCAGCAGGGCTTTCAAATCTTACTCGATAGCTTGTAAGCGTACTTACTCGTAAAAGGTTATTGGACTTTACTTAAGCAATCTTAGTCATCTCATTTAGGGTAAACGTTGCAACACTGCCTTCCGTTGCCGCCATGTATTCAGCAAGGTGAGTGTTACCCATGTGTGTTTGCCAAAGTTCGCGAGACATCCAGTTTTCATAGAAAGTGAAATGAGCAGGGTTTTCATTATCTTGGTGAAGGTCGTAGTTGATGCAGCCTTCTTCAGCGCGAGTAACATCTATCAGTTTTAGTAGCTCTGCTTTAACCAATTCAATTTTGTCTTCGTTAGCGATGATATTTGCGACGATAGTTAGTTGAGTCATGTTCGTACCTATATTATTTTTCACCGAAATGGTGATTTGTCTGTTTTTACAGCGCCACTCTTTGTTTATTGAGCTGCAGTCTGTGTCGATGGATAAATAATAGTCGGAATATTTGAAACGATAAACAGTGTGACATTTGAATTATTATCAAAAATTAATTGATAATAGTTTGTAGATTACGTGCTACCAGGCGTAGGTTAATGAAACTTTAAAAGCCGCCAGCCCATGCATCAAAATCGTCAATATTGTCGAGCTCTTCCTTAGTTCTTGGGGCACGGTAATAAGGCAGCGCCAATCTTTCAACGGAAGGTTGCAGTTCCCAATCTGGTGTAATCTTGAGTCGTGTTAACTCATCGTTGAGGCGAACAAACATGTAGTAGCCATCGGCATGTGTGTTCGCGTAACTCGCGATTGTTGCGATATCACCAGAAGGTAATTTTACATCTCGGCCGAGCGGGTAGAGCTGGTGAAGCGCGAAACTCACTTTAGGGTCTTCAAGCTTGCCTTGTTTAAAGCGCTCTAAACCTATTGCAGTTGAGGTAGTACGTGGCTTCCAACCTGTGAGGAACAAGCCACTCAAACTATCTTGGAAGGGTTTACCCTTTCGATTGCCTTCATTACTAATGAACTGAACCGTCAGTTTGTCTCCTGATTCTTCCAGAATTTCTAAAAACTGTTCACCAGTGCGATCGACTATAAGTTTCATAAGACCTAGATACCATTAAGAATGAGATACGATAAATGGTACTACTTTTGGGTAGTCTTGAATAGATGCGGCTGTTCGTGTGTAACGTGAACAATGATTTCGAAGTTGGTACAACCCGATTACCATTCTAGCGTTTACGTAGGTAGTGAGTGGTGACTATCTCGTCTAGGTGAGTCGTGACGCCTTTCAGTGTAAAGTTGAGAGGAGAAATTAAGTCACCAAATAATGGAGAACCACCACCAAGAACGATCGGAATCGTCGAGATGATCAGCTCATCAATCAAGTCTTCTTTCAGGAAATTTTGAATAGTCACGCCGCCATCAATATACAGATTGTTAAGGCCTTTGCTGTTCAGGTCTTCGATGATCTGAGTGAGTTCGCCCTTTATCAAGAAGACTTTGCCTTCGAGTTCCTTAGGCACTTCCGTCAACGTGTTACTCAATACATATACTGGTTTTGTGTAAGGCCAATCAATACCGAAGCTCAGCACCATCTCCATTGTGTTTCGGCCCATAACCAAAGCATCAATACGATCGATATGGGCGTTGTACCCCATGTCATTCCCCTCTGGATTTGGGATGGCTTGTAGCCAATCTAGACCACCTTGTTTGTCTGCAATGTAACCATCAAGACTCGCACCGATAAAGACAATATTTGACATTGTTAACTCCGAAATTGAACTGGAACTTGGCATTCTCACTGTATTAAATTAAAATATTCTACAGTGTAGAAATTTAGTTTAAGAGGTGGAGATATGACTGTCAAGGATCAAAAACGAGGTCGGCCCAAGAGTGGATCAAGTCAATTGAGTGCTGAAAAGATCTTAGAGACGGCAAAAAGCATGATGCGCGAAGGGGGTAAAGTACCGAGCATTAGAGGGTTAGCCACAGAGCTCGGTGTCGATGCTATGGCGATATACCATTACTTCAAAAACAAAAATGGCCTCTTAGAATCGATTACTGTCTCTTTGGTTAGTGAAGTGGCACTGCCTGAGCCAAACCAAGTGTGGCAAGAGAACCTTTATCAGCTTAGTGTGAGTTACCTATCGGTGTTGAATGACTACCGTGGTCTGCTAGAAACTCTGCTAACGATGAAGGCGCTTGGGCCTGTCGAGGTGTTTGGTGAGCGCTTTGCTGCGGTAGTGAATCCGCTGAATCTCACATCAGAACAAACCGAAGGTGCGCTTCATTTACTGGTGGACTATTTACACGGTTATGCGCTTGCATTGAACTGTAATCCAGACAGAACAGAGATTACGGTTGAGATGGTGAGAAAGCCGCTAGGCCTCTATTGTTTGGCCATCGAGCAATTGAAATCATCGTGATCTTGTAGCAAAGATTGATGTGTAAATAGGGGGATTTGGTGCTCTGTTCCCTACGATGAAGTCGCTAAGTTTTGCTTATACTGGATAATTACCTATAAATTTCAGGCTTTAGCAGTAATAATCAATGAATAGCCCTGAACAGTTTGTGAGTCGCAAGCTGTCGGGAGAGTTTCTAAAGACGTCATCGTGAAAAGGAAGTCAGACACATGCCTGTGCTCCAACGCATCAGCTTAACCTTATTATTAGTCGCTATTCTTGGCGGCTGTTCTTCGCTACCTGAAGGCATCGACCATCCCGCAGAACCTTACACCTCTCATGGACCAAGCACTTTATCGGTTTTAGCGGACGAATATCAACCCGTATCAGAGCAAGCGACTAGCGCTGTTCGTTTACAAGAATCCGGTTGGGATGCTTTAGCGCAGCGCTTAGCATTAGTTGAAAGTGCAGAGCACACCATTGATATTCAATACTACATTTGGAACTCTGACGAATCGGGCAGATACCTAGCCAGCCGTTTATTAGCAGCGGCTGATCGCGGCGTTAAAGTGCGGGTGATGCTAGATGATATCAATCTCAACGAACGTGAAGGGTTGTTATCGGCATTGGATGCACACCCGAATGTTGAGATTAGAATATTCAATCCAACACCCACACGCCGTGGCTTCAGTAAATGGCTAAGTTTCCTTGGCGACTTCTCTCGCTTAAACCGCCGCATGCATAACAAATCGTTTACCGTAGATGGCACCTTGTCTGTTGTTGGCGGGCGTAATATAGGTGATGAATATTTTGACCTTTCAGACGAGATCAATTTCCGAGATCGTGATGTATTGGTGATGGGCACAGTCGTTACCACCATCCAAACCAGTTTTATTGAATATTGGGACAGCCGTTGGTCTTATCCTGTCGCTATGTTGGGTGACGAGGAGCAACCGGATCTTTCAAAGATTGGCGATATCACCGTTCCAAAATACAAAAACTACCCTGAATTACCATTAAATAGTGAAGCAGCAGATAGCCTGTTGAAAGCGGTGCTTGGTGAGATGACTTGGGTGAATGCTCGTTTTGCTTACGATCGCCCTGTACCTGTCGATTCAGATAATACTAATGAACCCAAAGCAACGGCGGTTCTTTTAGGGCAACTAGCCAGTGAATCGAAACAAGAGATCTTGTTGGAATCGGCTTACCTTGTATTCGATGATGGTCAGCTAGATGAATGGCAAGTATTGAATAATAAGGGTGTCGAGATTAAGGCACTGACCAATTCAATGGCCTCTAATGATTTGGTGACCAACCACTCTGCTTATGCGGGTAGACGTTACGATATGTTGGATCACGGCATTGACCTGTTTGAGCTAAAACCAGAATCGAAGCTTTGTGAAGCATCGACTCATGACATATCTAAATGTGCGCCTGAGACGGCTTATGGCTTGCATGCTAAATCTGTCGTATTTGACCGCAGCATCGCGAGCATAGGCTCATTTAACTTCAACTTACGTTCTACCTACCTCAATACAGAATCAGTTTTGATCATCGAGAATAAAGAGATTGCTGAAACGTTAGCAAACACCATTGAGCAAGCCATGAGTGAAGATAATAGCTGGCGTTTAGAGCTTGAAGACGGTGATGTGTATTGGTATTCCGGTGAACAAAGTTGGGATAGTGAACCTGAAACCGGTAAGTGGGAACGAATGCAGTCAGGTTTCCTACAGTTACTGCCGATCGAGAAGTATCTGTAAGCTAATTGCCTCCGGATAAATAAAAATGTCAGCGCATAATACGCTGACATTTTTGTTTGTGTTGCTGTTTACTGTGGTTTGCTGCAATTTCTTAACGGCTTAACGGCTTAACGCTTGGTCAGCTGTTTACTGTTCAAGTAAGGCAGAATGTGTGGGCGAGATTCACCAGACAGCTTCTGCGTGATCTGTTGTGACCAACTGCTCTGCTTTTGATTGCTTGAGCGGTTGGCATAATAGCTTTGCATTGATTCATCGTAGCTCGTGATTTCATCTAAGCTCAGCGGTTGGTATTGGTTTTCGTGCATCACCACGTGAGCAGGCAGGCGAGGCTTGACCTCTGGTTGCTGTGCTGGGTGACCTAAACACATCCCAAATAAAACGGCTGTGTGTTGGGGCAGTTCTAGCAATTCATCGACTTGCTGAGCACTGTTACGCAAACCACCAATATATACGCCACCTAATCCAAGAGATTCAGCAGCGAGCATGCAGTTTTGCGCCATGATGCCAGAATCTACCGCGCCAATCAGTGTCAGTTCAGTAAAGTCGGTTTTCACTTCAGGATTGATCTGGGCGTGGCGTTGATAGTCGATACAGAACACCAAAAACTCAGCCGCGTTCTCAACGTAAGCTTGGTTGCCTGCGTATTCGGCTAGCAGCTTACGTTTCTCTTTGTCTGTCACTCTCACGATAGAAACAGCCTGCAGTAAACTCGATGATGAAGCCGCGAGACCAGCCTGAATAATCACATCGAGTTGTGCTTTTTCAATCGGTTGATTTGTATATTGACGAATGGAGCGGTGCCCCAGAATAGTTTCAATCGTGCTGTTCATAACTCTCAGACAATCCTTGTTGTGATGATGACGTTGAGAGTCACAATAACGATAATTGCTATGAGCGTAAAGGGTGTTTGAGCCTTTCTGTCTGGCAAAATGATATTCATGAAATCAAAAGGATTGCTCTCTAGCCAATCCTTTTTCGTATCGTTTTTTGCTAGAAGCTAGAAGCTAGAAGCTAGAAGCTAGAAGCTAATAACGCTTAAGAGTTCGCTTTAATGGCGAAGAGATAAAGTGATGAAGTGAACTTTGTTGGTCGAATAGCTGCCAGAAGGCTGAAATATTCCTGAGTCAGCATTGATTTCACCATGGCCTAGATCTTGGTATTGGTAGCTCAGTCCAAGATGTAAGTCATTGGATATCTTCTTCTCAGCGCCAAATCCGATACGCCACTGTTTATCGAGCGGGAGTAATACATCTCTGTTTTGACTACTTACAGGGCTCGTGTCACCACTTATGCCACTGTACAGCAACCAATCCTGATAGGCGTATTCCACACCAACGCCAAGAGAATAGGTGGTCGAGTATTTGTCATCATAATCTTGCCATGTCTCCATGTTGGAGCTGAATAGAAGGTTTAAGCTCTCATTCAATGAATGCTTCAACCCCAGATTTAAGCTTCGAACCCAAGTCAGTTCAGAGCTAATTCCAAAAGCGTTAGCGGTATCAAGAGAAAGGTCGTGATCAAATTGGCCCTGATAACTGACACCCAACTGTGTGCTGTCACTTATTCGGTGATAGACACTCAAGCCAAACCCTAAATCAAGACTATCTCCTTGGAGCTCTCGACCGTTCAAGGCTTGAGTCTCAAGCGCTGCGTGCTGCAATATCAAAGAGCCGCCAAGAGACAGTTGTTCATTGACTTGATATGACAGTGATGAGGTTAAGTTGAGCGCTGAAATGCTGTTTTCTTTGATCAATAAAGCAGGGTTTGCTCCAACACCGTGTGAGTATTCAACGCCAGTGCCGCCTGCTGCGTGTAATGCTGCGCCCACGACCCATTGGTCATTAACCCTTGAGGCGTAAGACAAATGAGGGAGAACATCCGCGCTGCTTCCCGTGGTCGAAGCCGAATTATCGTCACGGACAAAAGTGGTTTCAACATCGAGGTATTGAACACCAAGAATCCAAGCGCTTTCTTCAATGGCCGATAACCCCGCAGCATTGGTGATCACGGCTGATGCGTCGCTCGCTGTTACGTTCCCTGTTCCTGCTGTGCCAACGCTTTTGGTCGTCGCAATCTGAGATAGGTTTAACCCTCCCGCATGTGCGAGAGAGCTGACGATCCCTGTTATTAACAGAGACAGTGTGATGAAATGTGCTTTCAAGAGTAGAACCCCATTTTCAGTGTATGAGTCATATTTCCAGTAATTTGAGTCGTGCTCCTAGCGATATGAGTGGTGTTTTTGGAGATTGAAGTCATTGCCACGACCGAACACTAAGAACACTGTGGCAATTGACTTGATCGACTTAATTGCCTTAGTTGGATTAATCGACGTAATTAACCTAATTGAGGCTAGAGCTTTTCAACTTGTGGAAGTGGATACTCATTGTCGAGAACGGCTTGAGTCGGCTCATACAGACGCATGTGAAGATAGAAGTCATCTTGAGGTGCAGGTAGCCAGTTACACGTCGGATCGGACGGTTTTACGTATTGAATGCATATTGGCAAGGTGCCGTCTTCTGCGTATTTCAGCTCATCCTTACGATTGGTTGAGATGGAGTAGCGTTGAATGAAGTTCTCAATCATGAACAGGTTTTTAGCGTCATACATGGTCAACGACCAAAAGGCCTCAGCGGGTGCATCGGCAGGCATGGTCATTCGATATTGATTATCTCCTGACAGCTGTTCGCCATTGGAGTCCGTGTATCGGTTTGGATAAAGAGCTCGTTCTGGCACATTCAAACCAGCCGCTCGCATATTGATGCTCGCTCGGCTCAGGTAATCATTCCCGTAGCGGCCTCCCTCGTACATCATCGACCAACCATTATTGACATCACCGATGCTTCGACCTGCGTATTGAATGATCTGTTGTGAAGAGTCAATCGCTCGCATTAACCCTTTTTTTTGTGCTGAAGATAGCGCTTCAGGGTTAAAGGGTGTCGATCCTCCAATACCAATTTGTTGGAATTGATCAACGATGGCGGCATCTTCTGGAATCGGATTTTTACGTAACTCACGGTCAATTAGCGAATACCACTCTAACCCTTCAGGCCTCGCCATGGGTGGGATGCGACCTGTCGAAGCTTTAAGCTCGACGATGTCATGCTCTGAGCCCAATTGATCGAGTGGGTAGCTGAGGAATTTATCGTGAACAACCAACGCATCATTAAGATCTTGCTCGCCAAACACGCCTGTTCGTTGAATTAACCAAACCATCGGAGTGCGAGACTCTACTACGCGAGCAATTCCCTCAGGTACTTCGCCAGCCCATCCTTTGTTGACCAAAAGTACTTTGGAACCTTGGTCTCCGACATTCTTCACGTGCAGATCTTCAATCGAATCTGAGTACGCATCCAATAACTGAACAATGTAATAACGGTTATCGGTGCGAGGGATATCAATCACCATTGGGCCAGATAAATCCAGATCGTAGTGAGCTTGTGAGTAGAGCGTATCGTTGTTGACGGTAGGCACAATTCTATCCTGAGGGCCGGACAGAACGCGTGTTTTACCCATCTCATTCAATGGTGCCATGGCGTTGTCCATTGGCGCGTCAACAGATGTGGTCGTTTGCCTAACTGCAGACACGGTTAATGGCCCTGTACCATAGATAAATGCTTGAACACCTAGATTGTAAGCGAGCTCTTCTTCAGGATTAATAGATTGTTGGGCAAGGGATGGCATCGCGATAATACTGGATAAAGAACACACTAAGCTGGTTAGTACACTTTTCTTATAGAGCAGCTTTCTCATGGAACACCTTAGATCGTAGGAACAGAGTTAAGCATTTATCATATGAGTAAGTGAGATTAAGGAGTGTAATAGCCGATATTAAGGATGTTAATACTCCTAATATTCATTTCAAGCTATTGTTTTAAATTGGTTTTATTTCGGTTGGTTAGGTGTATCTACGACGTGTGCAGATAGGGTGGCTGAGGCGCTATTGTTTGATTGATTTTCGGTTGATATGTTGACAAAAAAGTACGGGAATCTATATGAACACATCACCTCATCCTTTTAGCTTGTTCATTAAAGCAGAAGGGGCTCAGTGCAATCTGGATTGTAGCTACTGCTATTATCTCAATAGACAAGATGGTGAACAAAGGTCTTCGATGTCTCTGGACATGATGGAGCGAATTGTCGGTGCTCATATCGACGCGCAGCCAATTAAAGCTCAGCAAGTGGACTTTATCTGGCATGGTGGCGAGCCTATGTTAAGAGGGCTCGATTTCTATGAAACTGCTATAAAAGTACAGACAAGCAAAGCCACAAAAAAGCGTGTCGTGAATACTATGCAGACCAATGGCACTATGATTAACGATCGCTGGGCCAGCTTCTTTGCTAAACACAATTTCATGATGGGCATCAGTATCGATGGACCCAACATTCTGAATGACATCGCTCGGATTGATAAAAATGGTCAGTCGTCTTTTGAGCGCACAATGCGTGGAATGTCTTATCTGAAAAAGCATGATGTTGAGTTTAATACGTTAACGGTCGTGAATAATAAAACCTACAAACACGGTAAAACGATTTATCAGTTTTTGGTTGAAAATGGCAGTGGTTATATGCAGTTTCAGCCTTGTATCGATCATGAATTAGATAGGCGAACAGGGCATGACTGGTCGTTAACGGGTGAGCAATGGGGGCAATTTCTTTGTGACTTGTTTGATGCATGGAGTGCCAAAGATGTCGGTAAAATCTATATCCAGTTCTTTGAGAACTGTTTAATGGTATTGATGGGCTACCCAAGCCAAATGTGCCACCACAGCGCGACTTGTGGGCAGCAACTAATGGTTGAGCATGACGGCAATGTTTACAGTTGTGACCATTATGGGTATCAAGATCATCAACTGGGTACTGTGAATAGTGATAAGCTTGCAACCATGGCGAGTTCACCTGAACAAATAGCGTTTGGCACCAACAAATATCATGAACTGAACAGCACTTGTCGAGGTTGTGATTTTGTTGAGCTTTGCCAAGGTGGCTGCCCTAAGAATAGAATAGCAACAACCGAAGATGGCAGCGCGATGAATCATTTATGCCAAGGGTACGAGATGTTTTTTCGTCACGCATTACCCAAATTATTACCAATGGTAGAAGCGATGAAAAAAGGGTATTCGCCAGCGTACTTTCCACTTTTCTAAATCACTTGGAGTCGGGCATGACCAAAGACCTAAACTTACTGCGGCTTATTTTGGTGCTCAATGAAACTCGCCAAACGGTCACTGCTGCAAAAGCCTTGAACGTGAGTCAGCCGACGATCAGTGTCATGCTTCGTAAACTAAGAGAGCAATTTGATGATGAATTGTTTGTTAGAGATAAAGCAAAGCTTGAACCAACTCCAAAATGTTTAGAACTCATCGAAACCTTACCTCTGTTATTAGAGCAACTCGACAATCTTTATATACCTAGTGAAGAGTGGGGATTGGAAGATCTAAGAGGAGAGGTTCAAATCATGCTGCCTTCTCCTTTGTTGGTTCCAGTGGGTGTGCCATTAATTAAAAAACTGACCAAAGAAGCGCCGCAAGTTACGTTTCAATGTTCGCCTTGGTTAGACAATGGTGTGCAGTCTCTAGAGACCAATCGAACGTGTTGGGGGGTGAGCTATCTTCCTATGGATGTGAATAAAACGCTGACTGAGCGCCCGGTTGGCTTTGATAAGTTTATGTTGGTGCTAAGAGCTGATCACCCTGTTCAAGGTAATGCCCTTGAGGACGTGCTGAAGTACCCACTCTGTATCAACATGATCCCTGGTTACATTCAGCCATCTAAGACAGAAATGTTGATCAAAAAGTACGATTTAGATAAGCATATTGCCCTTCGAAGCAACAACATGAACTTGATGTTGGAGATCGTTAAGGACAGTGACTTTATCTATATTACATCGACGAAATGTCGTTATTTGCTTGATCAATCCTATCGCAGTATTGAGTTACCGCCTGAACTGTTAAAAGACACCTATCGTCGAGAGTTGGCTCTATTTACTCACCAAGCAAACCGGAATAACCCGTTCACCGATTGGCTTCAAAAAGAAATTACGTCGATCATTCACTCCTAGCTTCACGAAACTCTTTCCTCTAAACAACGCTCCCTTCTAGCAGCCACTATTAAAAATCGTAATAGTGGTTATCAAGCCATTTTTGGCGTCTTTCTTATACCATTTACCTCAATAACGGTTCGCTTGAGACATACATAAATTTCAGTGTGACTTCAGCGATTTACCCATAGTGAATGAGGGTTATAAATGTATAAGTCTTTTGTTAAATCCGCTTTGGCGCTCTCGGTGCTGGCGAGCGTCAATTTACATGCCGCGAGCCAACCCAATGTGGTTGCCATTATGCTTGATGATGTTAGCCCCACTGATCTGTCAGCCTACCATCGAGGCTTAGGTGCGGTGGACACACCGAATATTGACCGAATTGCAGATCGCGGCATGATGGTCAGTGATTACTACGCACAAGGCAGCTCTACAGCAGGTCGCTCTGCTTTTATCACTGGTCAGTATCCATTTCGCACGGGCTTAACGTCTGTTGGTCAGCCGGGCTCTTCACTTGGCCTTCAAAAAGAAGATCCAACCTTAGCCGAAATGCTAAAAGACAAAGGCTATGCGACCGTGCATGTCGGTAAAAGTCACTTAGGAGATAATAATAGCCACCTACCAACGGTACACGGCTTTGATGAATTCTTCGGTTTCCTATACCACCTCAATGTCATGGAGATGCCTGAACAGCCGGAATTCCCAACAGACCCTAACTTCAGAGGTCGTCCTCGCAATGTCATTCATACCGTGGCTACCGAGAGTGCGGACATGCAAGAAGACCCAAGGTTTGGCGTGGTTGGTAAACAAACCATTGAAGATAAGGGCACTTTGGGTGCTAAGCGTATGCAAACCATTGATGGCGAGTTTTTGGATTTTGCTACGGACTGGCTTGATAAGCATGAAGCAGAGAAAGACGAACAACCCTACTTCATGTGGTACAACCCGACTCGTATGCACCAAAAAACACACGTTCGTCCGGAGTATCGAGGCGCGAGCCAAATCAACACCTACTACGATGGTTTGATCGAACTTGATGATCAGATCGGCGTGTTGCTCGACAAGCTTGAAGATTTAGGCGAAATCGATAACACCATCATTCTCTTCACGTCTGACAATGGCGTAAACCTTGATCATTGGCCTGATTCCGGCTCTGCCTCGTTCAGAGGACAAAAAGGTACAACATGGGATGGCGGTTTCCGTGTACCTATGTTGGTGAGCTGGCCAGATAAAATCCCTCAAGGTGCATATACCGATGGTTTCATGACATCAGAAGACTGGGTGCCAACCATCATGGCTGCCGTGGGTGAAAGCGACATTAAGCAAGAATTACTTGAAGGAAAAGAGTTAAACGGCGACCGCTATCAAGTTCATTTGGATGGTTATAACCAACTGGACATGTTGACCAAAGGTGAACCGAGTCAACGTCATGAGTTCTTCTTCTACAACGAACAAGATTTGAATGCGTTCCGAGTAGATGACTGGAAAGTACACCTAAAAACCAAAACGGAGTGGATTGCGCCTCCTGAAGAGTGGCCTCTAGGGATGCTGATTAACATCAAGGCTGATCCTTACGAGCGCAGCCCTGACACGCGAGGTTGGTTCTTATGGATGAAAGAGAAGTCTTGGGTATTACCAAAATTGCACAAAGCAGCTGCGAAATATCAAAAGTCTCTTGAAGCGTTCCCACCAAGACAGAAAGCCGGTGGTATTGGTATGGCAGATAAATCAGTGGTTACTGACTAACGCCAAATACGACTAATGCAAGGAATACAAGGTGTGCTGTAACCAGTACACCTTACTGCCGGACAACAATATGAAAAAACCATTATGTCTACTCACGGGTACTTTCCCCGCTTTTACACCTTTTCTCTTCGTACTTACCACTTTTTCACTTTCTGTTTCCGCACAAGAAGTCCCAGCCAGTGATATGGCTGACCCAATGGCCGTTTATACGGGAGGTGAACTTATTGCGGGCAATAAAGGACTTGGTGCCACCTTTCAATTTGGCGTGAATCGTGGTGACTGGGGCGTGTTGGGTAAGCTGGAAGGTAAAAATAACTTTGAAAACTATCGAGCACGATTCTTCACACCCAACAAGAAAACGGGTACCGGCTTATTCATCGATGCTGGACACGACTTTTCCAACGACGACCTAACATCGAACTACGCCTCTTTTGGTGTGATGCAAGCATTTAAGTTGAGTAACAAATTTAAACTTTATAGCGCTTTAACATATGGAAGGATGTGGGAAGAGAACAACCAGTTTCAAGATACTCAAATCATCAGCAGTATTAACTACCTAAAGTACGACTTTGCTGATCAATTTTATCTCCAGTTCGCCCCTCAATACACTTACGGGTTGGATGGTGAGAACACGCGAGATTTCTCTGCTGAAATGCAGCTAGGTTACAAGGTTGATAGTGACAATATCATCATCTTTAGCGGTGATACTGACAATAACACCTGGATCACCTACCGGACTCGCTTTTAGTTAGGACATTAAATGATGAAAAAAAATAGACTAGTGACTGCACTGGCTTGTGCTTTTATGGTTGCACTTCCGTCTACGGTATTAGCGAGCCAACCAGTGGACGCTACGAGCGTAGCTTTAGTAACAAAAACAGTTATGGCAACAAAAACAACCAACACAGCTATGGCGATAAAAACGGAGACTTTACCCGTTGAAATAGCGAACTTAGCAGTGCTCGAAAAAGACAATCAGCTATTGGCACAACTGGCCTATGAGTATGCGTACTCGATAGATGAAGCCTACAAATATTTTTACAAAACCGTTGTTGAGCAAGGTTACCCTTTAAACCAATTTCAAAATATTCGAATACTTGCTGACGACACTTACACTGCGCATCCGACGATTAACAATGACACGCTACACTTGATGGGGTGGATGGACCTAGCAGCAGAGCCGGTCATCATTACGATTCCAGATCATGATGAAGATAGGTATTGGCTGTTCCATACAATGAATATGCAGCACTTTACTGACTCGGCTTTTGGCTCTCCGCAGCGAGGCACAAAAGGTGGCAGTTTCATGTATGCAGTTGAAGGGTGGGACGGTGAAGTTCCTGCGAGTGTCGACGAGGTCATCTATGTTGAGCATCCTCTAGTGAAGATGATGGGGCGAATCATGGATCTTGGCGGTGACGATTCTGCAACCGCTCAAAAGCTTATGGACCAATGGAACATCAGAACATTATCTGAATACTTGGGCCAGAAAGGTCCAGATTCCGTTGTTCGCGAGTATCCAGATCCAGAAGACTCTAATTGGGTCGAGCGGACCAATTTCATTTTGTCTGAAGGAACGATGAAGGCGCATGACCAAAAGCTGATTGATCAATTTAATCGACTTGGTTTAGGTGACTCTGATTTAGGCAAAGCCAATCATCCATTTACGACAAAGCAGCTTCGTATGATCGAGTCTGGCCAAAAAGAGGGGCTAGAACGAATCATTAATGCGGGCTTTGATGATTCACGTGACGTATTGGGCACTCGCGATGAAATGACAAAGGTACCAAGCTTTCAACACGCCTACGGCACGCTAATGGGCCAATGGGGGCTACCTGCAAAGCATACCATGTATAGCGGTGACTTCTTTGATAATGAAGGGGATGCGTTAGATGGCGGACAGTATGACTATACGGTGACCTTCAACGCGCCACCATTAGAAGAGGGTGGTTTTTGGTCATACACGGCCTACAGTGGTGAAACCCGACTGATGGAGAAAAACGACTTAAACCGTCATTCTCGTGGAGACAGAACGTTAACCCCCAATGCTGATGGCAGTTACACCATTTACATGAGCAGTGATGTAAATGGGCATGAAGACGATCCTAACTTCCTACCTATCCCCAATCACCAATGGTATTCAGTGTTACGCATGTACACACCTGGTGAAGAGGTCATAACCGATAAATGGAAATCGACACCGTTCACCAAGGTCAAAAAAGCCACACTTAAGTGATCATTTAAATCGCCTGTTTAAGGTTTTTTATCATCGTTCAATGCCAGCTGTTATGCAGCTGGCTTTTTTATACTCAGTGTGTAAGTTCCGTAATTGGATCGGACCTTTGACAAATATGAGGTATATACAGCTGAAGGTAAGATTCAGTCAGGCGGATAGCTTCATTGGCAAGTTCAGGGGTAATGCTGCCGTGCTGGCGATAAGATAAAGAGTAAATTTTGTCGGCGACTTGCAATGAAATAGCAAAAACATTAATCGGTATTGTTAATTGAGGAACGTCGAAGAATTTGCGATAAATGGCTTCTACTTCTTTGCCAAGTACCAAATCATGCTCAGTGTCTGCGTGGCCAAGCTCGGTAAATGTGTGGCGTCCTAAAATTAGCTTTCTAGCTATCGGGTTATTGTTGTAGTAATCCACATAGGCCGTTTCGATCATTCGATTGATATCGGTCCAATGCGTGACTTTTTCCACATCAATGCAGTGATACAATAATGCGTCGAAGTCAGTAAAGACATCATCTAACAAACTATGGAATAAGTTTTCGATGTTAGGGTAATGGTGATAAACAGTAGAGGTTGCCATACCGCACTCTTTCGCAACATCGTACATTGATATATCAGTCGCTTCGCGACGTTCCATTAGTTGAGCTACAGCGTGATGAATCTTATGTAGCTTCTCTTGAGTTTTTACTTTTCGCATAGAGTTTTGTTCACTTCAATCAAAGCGGATGAAAAACATAAAGGGTCGTTAGTCAAAAATCAATTCTATCAATATGAAATCAGACTTTGCCAACCCTTTGCTCTGAACACTTTTATTGTTCAAATAAAAACCGATCTTGATCAATATTAGGCTTGGATATGTGTGCCTGATGTCCCTTCGATGATCTCCAACGCGCATGATAGATCGCCAATGTAACCATGTTTACCTGTGTTCTGTACGAACTTACAACATGCATCGACTTTTGGCCCCATTGAACCTGCAGGGAAGTTGTATCCTTTCATTTCTTTCACAGATACATTTTCAAGTTTCTCTTCTTGAGGTGTTCCCCAATCTAAGCAAACATGCGTTCCATCTGTAAGGATTAACAGGTGTTCAGCCCCAATTTCTTCGGCGATAAGAGCCGCTGTCATGTCTTTGTCTATCACGGCTTCAAAACCGACATAAGCTCCAGCCTTTTCTATCACAGGCGCGCCACCCCCACCGCCACAAATAATAAGATGCTCTTTTTCTAGAAGATCTTTAATTGCTCTTATCTCTAGCACTTCTTTCGGTAATGGCGAAGGTACGACACGACGCCAGTGAACACCGTCTGGCTTCACTATCCATTGATTAGCCTCTGCTAGCTGTTTTGCTTGCTCTTCAGTATAGACAGGCCCAATAAACTTGCTTGGGTCAGCGATAGCGGGGTCATTCTCATCAATAACGATACGAGTCAGGATAGTGGTTGTGAAGCGATCTTCAATCGCGGCATTTAGCCCTTGTTGAACGAGGTAGCCAATCATGCCCTGTGTTTCTGCGCCCAACACGTCAAATGGGTACGGAGGGCAATCTTTATAGGCGTCGTTTTGTAGGGAGAGTAAACCAACTTGTGGGCCATTGCCATGTACAACAACCAAACGATAATCCTTACTTAAAGCAGCAAGTGAACTGGCTGTTTTATCAATACTTTTCTGTTGATTTTGACAACTCATGACTTCACCGCGTTGCAGTAACGCATTGCCACCTACAGCAACAACAATAATAGGTTTCAACATATCTAATTCTCCATAGAAATAACTTGGATATTTTGCCAAGTAAGATAGAGACACTGTATTGAAATGTGGGCATTCGATTGGCGATAAAAATCACAATTCGATTTATGTATTAGTCGGTGATTACTTAGTTACCTGATCATCACAGAAAATAGAAATAATCGCTCATTCAGTCAGATATGTGATCTTAATTTGATATTAGACATCTAGATATAAAACGAGACATTTATTGATGAAAATCAACAATTCAGTATTTTGATTATATTTACCTTTTTTTTGTAGGCCTTATTTTATTTGTTACGTTAATTCGTTTGAACAAAACCGATATTCAATTTTCATCTCAGTTCCTTTAATCACTTTGCCGTTTAATTAATCCCGAATTAGAGATTAAGGAGTTATGAGATGAGTAACGAAACGCAAGGGAAAATGGGGGTCACTGGTATTGCACTCTTTACATTATGTGCAGTATTGGTGGTCGATACGTTAACCGCGTCAGCAAGTATCGGTGTAAGTGCCATTGGCTGGTGGGTATTGATGTTGATCTTCTTTGTTATCCCATATGGGTTGATAACGTCAGAATTAAGTACTACTTACCCAGGCGAAGGGGGTATCTACGATTGGGTAAAACAAGCCTTCAATTTCAAGTGGGCAGTGAGAACGACTTGGTTTTATTGGATTAACGTTGGTTTATGGATGCCAGCAGTATATATCATGTTTGCCGGAATGTTTTCTGAATTATTTATGCCCGATTTGTCTTTATGGGGACAAATAGCGATTTGTATATTACTAACCTGGATAACGGTTTGGATTTGTAATGTATCTGCTGATATTGGTGTTTGGGTAACAAATATTGGTGCGATATTAAAAATTATTGTTATTAGCACACTAGGTGTTGGTGGCTTTATATATGCAATGAAAAATGGGGTAGCAAACGAATTTACATTGCCTGCAATGATGCCTTCACTTGATTCTGCGGTTTCTTTCTTACCTGCCATTGTTTTCAATCTGATGGGTTTTGAATTGGTTGCGACGATGACCAAGGAAATGAAAGATGTACGCGACATGCCTAAAGCTGTCTTCTTATCAATTGGTATCACCGCTTTCTTATACATCTTCGGTACTGTTGGCATCCTGATGGCTCTGCCTGTTGAAAGTATTGGTCTGGTTTCTGGCCTAATTGACACCTTCAAAACGCTCTTCGGCAATGGTGTAGTTGGCACAGCGATGGTTTATATCTTTGGTACGTTCGCTTTGTTAACACTGATCGGCAATATGGTGAGCTGGACTATGGGTGCCAGTCGAGCGGCCGCTGAAGCTGCTCAAGAGGGCGAACTTCCAGCCCCTGTCGCTAAAGTGCCTGAGAAAGGCTCTCCAGTTGGCGCAAACAACATTACAGGCACAGTATCAACGGTCGTAATCTTGTCTTACGCATTGTTTGCCCAAGGTAATGATGATCTGTTCTGGTCAATCTTTGCTTTCTCTAGCTGCATTTTCCTACTTCCTTACCTGTTCATGTTCCCTGCATACCTAAAGCTTCGTGTGGTTGATGGCAAGCGTGAACGACCATTCCGAGTGCCCGGTGGTATGGCGGCTCAATGGGTGATGTCTATTGTTTGTTTCTTGGTGGTTGCTCAAGCGGTAATCCTATTTATCTTCCCTGAAGCACTTGATTTAACGGTTGCTGATTGGGGATACACAGGGCCTGTTTTGATTGGTGTGATAGCGACGATTCTAGCGGGTGAATGGATTCTGTTCGGCGCATTAAAACGCAAGAAAGAACAAGGCATAAAAGACGAACAAGCGACAAATACGCAAGACCAAGAAGAAGCTCAAGCTTAATTTAAGGGACACAACCATGAAAAAAGTAATTGATACGACACCAAAGCACGACGGTTTCAGAATGCCGGGTGAGCATGAGCCACACAATGAAATTTGGATGGCTTGGCCTGAGCGTACAGATAACTGGCGAGATGGTGCAAAACCTGCACAGAAAGTGTTTGCAGATGTCGCGAAACAAATCAGCCAAACCACACCGGTAACGATGTTGGCGAGCTCTGCTCAATATGACAATGCCGTTTCTCGTTTACCTGAAGACATTCGTGTCTTGGAAGTTTCTACAGATGACTCGTGGATGCGTGATATTGGCGCTACCTATGTTGTTGATGACGAGGGTGAACGTCGTGGTGTTGATTGGGAGTTTAATGCGTGGGGCGGTTTTGTGGACGGGTTGTACTCACCTTGGAACAGAGACAACCAAGTAGCACAAAAAATGTGTGAAACCGTTCGCGATGCAAGATATCGAGCGCCGATCGTCTTAGAAGGTGGATCAATCCATGTTGATGGTGAAGGTACGCTTTATACCACTGAAGAGTGTCTGTTACACGAAAGTAGAAACCCAGACATGACCAAAGAAGAGCTCACAGCTGTACTTTGCGAACACCTTAATGTTGAGAAAGTGATTTGGTTACCGCGTGGTTTGTATAACGACGAAACCAACGGCCACGTTGATAACATTCTTCACGTTGTTAAGCCTGGTGAAGTGGTGTTGACCTGGTGTGATGATGAAAGTGACCCTCAATATGAGATTAGTCGTGAAGCATACGACTACATCACAAGCCAAACCGATGCAAAAGGACGCCAAATCAAGGTACACAAATTACCCATGCCCGGACCTTTGTATATGTCGGCTGAAGAAGCTGCAGGGATCGATATTGCTGAAGGTATGGAGCGTGAAGCGGGTGAACGATTGGCGGCATCGTATGCAAATTATTTGATTACTAATAATCAGATTGTGTTGCCGCTGCTCGATCAACGTTACGACAACGATGTGATTGGCATGTTGGAAAAAATCTATCCTGGGTACGACGTGAATGGCGTTCCTGCTCGAGAAATCTTGCTGGGAGGCGGCAACATTCATTGCATCACTCAACAGGTACCAAGCATTTAATTTGAAGCAATAACTCGAATAAAGATAAGCAAAAAAGAAACGCATTAAATCCAAAGTATGTAACTCAATAAGCACGAGATCTACTCAAAAGAAAACGTGCAAACTAATGATAAATAGGAACTGATTATGAAATTACCTTCTTCTAGCGCAACTGAACTGAACAAAAAAAATCTTGAGCACATGGTGTCTATGAAAGACTTTTCTGTCGAAGAGATGGATAACATGATGGAACTGATGACTCACCTAAAACAAGCGCGAAAAGACAATGCAATTCCGCCGTTGTTCAAAGGTAAATCGGTTGGCATGATCTTCGAAGCGGGCTCTACACGTACTCGCGTCTCTTTTGAAGTCGCCGCAACACTGTTGGGTGGACACGCGTTGTTCTTGTCACCAAAAGATATCCATTTAGGCGGTAAAGAATCGATTGATGATACTTCACGTGTGTTGTCTCGTATGTGCGACATCATCATGGCTCGTACCAATAGCCCTGAAACACTTGATGGCCTACTAAAAATGTCGACAGTGCCAGTGATCAATGGCCTTGATACGCGTTTCCATCCAACTCAAATGCTGGCGGATCTCTACACGATCAGAGAACACATCACTGATGGACGTAAGCTGTCTGATCTGACCTTGGCATTCATGGGTGATGCGACGGATGTGTGTCGTTCATTGATGCTGACGTGTGCTAAGTACGGTATGGGCTTTAAGCAAATTGGTCCTAAGAAATACCACATGGAGCAAGAGTGGATCGATATGGCACTGAACTTCTGTGAAGAGTCGGGCGGCACGATTGAAATAACTGATGATGTAGAACGTATTAGTGATTGTGATGTGGTATACGGCGATAGCTTTTACTGGGTGACTCAAATGGACGAGAAAGAAGAGCGTCTTGCTGCATTCATGCCTAACTATGTGATCACTGAAGAGCTAATGGCTAAAGCTCGCCCAGGTGCAATGCTGCTTCATTGCCTACCTGCAAATGACAAAGAAGAAGTAACTCGCGGCGCACTAGAAAGTGAATACTCAGTGGCGTTCGATGAAGCCGAAAACCGACTCACTGCTCAGATGGCGATTCTAGTGTACTTCACACACAAAGATGCGGTTATCCCAACACAAGAAACCGTTAAGCATCACGAAGAAAAAATCAGCAGCTTCCTAAGCACTCTGTAGAGGTTTATTTGTGGGGGTGTAAGAACCTCCACTGTGTAGCTCTGAATTAAGCTGAACCAGTATTGTTCTCGATTTGTTGGTTCAGCTATTTTTTGCCTTTTATTTTTGAAGTGTCGATAAACACGTGGCCGATTGGCTCTATCTGACATCAATACTCAAACAGGAGATGTATCGACATGAGTGCCGATATTATTAAAGTTTCAAGAAATACTGAAGATGCACCATTGAGCCCTTTCTCAACTCAATCCGTGGCATTTTCTCACTACAACAATCTATCAGCTCAACTACCGGTGAACCCTAAAACAGGAGAGTTAGTTTTAGGTGATGTGAAAGTACAGGCTCAGCAATGTCTGACTAACATTAAAGCGATTGTCGAAAGTCTCGGCCACGGTATGTTCGATGTCGTGAGAGTGAATGTGTACCTAAAGAATATTCAGGATATCGATGCGGTTAATGAAGTGTATTCATCATTCTTCCATGGATATTTCCCAACTCGTACCGTGCTTTCGGTTTCTGCATTGCCGTTAGAAGGTGCTTTAGTGCAGATGGATGCGGTGATCTCGAATGATGAAGGCACTTACCCACAAGCGGCGTGTGAGCTAGTTAAAATCGCGCGAAATACTCAATACGCACCAGTCAGTTCTTTATCGACTCAGACGGTTGCTTTTTCTCACTATAATCACATTTCAGCTCAGCTACCTATTGACCCACAATCGGGCAACATCGTTGTTGGTGGAGCAAAAGAGCACGCGATTCAATGCCTCAAAAACATTAAATCAATACTGGAAAATGTTGATGTACCGCTTGATGACATCGTGAAGGTGAATATCCATGTGAGAAGCCTTGATGACCTTGCTGCCGTCAATGAAGTGTATACCACCTTCTTCCCTGACTCTGCGATTGCAAGGACTGTCGCTTATATGCCAGCACGCTCGGTGACGGTTGTTGAAGGCTTAACGATGGGATCGTTAGTGCAAATGGATGCGACTGTGTCACACGGCGATGGAACTCCACCACAAGCGGTTGAAGATCGACATGGCATCGTGATCAAGGCGAACAATACCAAAGCTGCGCCAATCAGTGAACACTCAACGCAAACCGTGGCTTTTTCTCATTACAACAATATCTCTGCTCAGCTGCCGCTTGACGCTCGAATAGGTGCAATTGTGACACATGGTGCTAAAGAGCAGGCGATGCAGTGCTTGAATAACATTAAAGAAGTGATTGAGAGTGTTGGTCATGTCATGGATGACATCGTGAAGCTTAATATCCAATTAAGAGATATGGCTGATTTAGATGTGCTCAATGACGTTTGTACGCATTACTTTGAAGGCCCATTGCCTGCGCGCACGGTTATCGGTGTGTCTGATATTCCGATGGGCGCTTTGGTACAAATCGATGCGATTGCTTCCAATGGTGAAGGGACTCCACCGAGCCTTTAAGCTTACTATCTGGCATTAGAAAACGAGGGTTGGCTGTGAGGCCAACCCTTTTTTACGATAGGCCTAATGACAACATGAGTATTGGTTATAGTGTCCATAAGTGGAAAATCAGAGTAGACCAACTAGGATGAATTAAATTAAACCCGTTAATTAATTCAACAACATGGTAGTGCTATGAAGAAAATAACTCTTTTGTCTTTCGCGATATTATCTAGCTTTTCTTTTTCATCTTTTGCTAAAGATTGTGATCCTACATTGTTGCCTTCTTGGAAAGACAGTGACAGTAAGTCCGCCATCGTCGACTTTGTAAGCCAAGCTACCAAAGCTGAATCCAAAACTTATGTGGCAATTGAAGATCGCATCGCCGTGTTCGATAACGACGGTACGCTTTGGTCTGAAAAGCCTTACTACTTCCAGTTGGCCTTTGCATTAGACCGTGTAAAAGAGATGGCGTCTGAGCACCCTGAATGGACAACGGAAGCACCGTTTAAATTTGTACTTGAAGATGATATTGAGAGCGTTCTTGGCAGCGGTGAAGAAGGGTTATTGAAAATCATCATGGCGACACATTCTGGTATGACAGTTGAACAATACCAACAAGACGTTAAACAATGGTTGGCGGTTGCAAAAGATAAACGCTTCAATAAAGCGTATACAGATCTGACTTATCAGCCAATGAAAGAAATGCTGACTTACCTGCAAGATCATAACTTTAAGACTTACATTGTGTCAGGCGGAGGCGTTGATTTCATGAGAGCTTGGGCTCCACAAGCTTACAATATTCCTACAGAACAAATCATCGGTAGCGCGCTTAAATACAACTACAGTTACAACGATGGTAAGCCGACGGTTACTAAAGATTCGTCCATTTTGACCATTGATGATAAAGCCGGAAAGGTCACTAACATTCAGCATATTATTGGCAAAAAACCTATTTTAGCGGTAGGTAACTCAGACGGTGACCAAGCGATGATGCAGTGGGCAACAAGCCAACCAAACTCAATGGCAATGATCGTTCATCATACTGATGCCGAGCGAGAGTGGCAGTACGATCGTGAGTCTCACGTTGGTAAGTTGGATAAGGCGCTAGACGAAGCGAATTCCAGAGATGATTGGACGCTGATCGATATGAAGTCAGATTGGTGTGAGGTGTACTAACGCCTAATTTACCTTTGGTCAAAAGCACAAAAGCTCGGGTTTTTAATTCGAGCTTTTTTGTGAGCGGAGGTTTTTGTTCACGGAAGTTTTTGGGAATGAACGGTTTGAAAGCTATGCAATTAAAAGCAATGTCATTAAAAACTATGCCATTAAAAGTAATAGCATTGAAAGCAGCAAGGCTTAATGTCTCGCTCTGAGCAAGAACGTACTATAAGTTCTTAACTCATGACGGTTTAATCGGTAGTCGAAAAATAAAGGGATAGAAATATGAAAACGATCGGATTGCTTGGTGGGATGAGTTGGGAGTCGACAATGAGCTACTACAAATCCATTAACGAGGGTGTTAAAGCCAATCTCGGTGGACTTAACTCTGCAAAAATTTGTATGTACAGCGTGAACTTCGATGAGATAGAAAAGCTGCAACATCAAGGTCGTTGGGCGGAGACGGCTGACATCTTATCGGACGCGGCTTTATCGGTACAGAAGGGCGGGGCTGATTTCATCCTGATTTGTACCAATACCATGCATAAGGTTGTGCCTGAGATCGAAGAGAAGATCACGATTCCTATCCTACATATCGCTGATACCACGGCGCGGAAGCTACTTGAACAGGGTGTACAGAAAGTCGGATTACTCGGTACAGCTTTCACCATGGAACAAGATTTCTATAAAGGGCGTTTAACCGATAAATTCGGTATCGATGTTGTGACTCCTGATGAGAGTGACCGAGTAAAAGTTCACAACATCATCTATCAAGAGTTATGTCGAGGTGAAGTAAAAGAAGAATCTCGATCTGTATACCGTAAAATCATTGAGAAGCTAAGCCAACAAGGTGCTGAAGCGGTTATTCTTGGTTGTACCGAAATAGCCTTATTGATTCAACAGCAACACACTGATGTGCCATTATTTGATACCACTGCTATACATGCAGAGGCAGCGGTGCGTTTGGCGACCAAAGATTAGCAACATGGATTCAGCAAGCTGAGGCTAATCGCAGGCTCCTAACTTAGGGAGTGTTCCTGTCATTTTTAATTCTTGTGTGATTTTTATTCAGTTAAATGAAAGTTTTTTGCACGAAGACAGGTCGTTAATTAATGAAGCGATGCTTTGTTCATTAACCAAGGCTTTATCGGTAGGTAAGGCTTTAGTTAATAACTGAGCTATCTTCGCTTACAAGCACTATGCTTTTAGTCATGACCCAAAGAGGATTAATTATGAAATGGCTTATCTTATCTGTAACGCTATTGTTTGTGGCAGGGTGCCAATCAACAGGCTCTGATACATCTTCACATGATCAAATGAATAAAATAGATACCAGAGGGTGCAGTAGCTAATCCTTTTTGCGTAACCACCTTTTTAGCTGCTCTTATTATCACTTTTGTTACTATTTTTATAAAGAGTTCCCCCTAAAAAGTCTTGCGATTCCGTGAGGCTTTTTCTTCTATGTAAACGACTGACTTTTTGGGTGTATGTTATAAATTTTCGAATCTGAACTGTCTATATTCTAGGCTGTGTACTGGATCTCATTTGTTATTTTAACCACTTGCTAAGGTAAATAGTGAATGTGTTTAAGACTAACCCAATCACTTTACTCAACTTAAGAGGTTTCTATGCTAGGTGAAAATCACTCTCTTGTTCACGAATTTCCTGAAATGAAAGACAAAATTGCTGAGCTTGCTAAAACTGACGATGGCTTTGCAGAAGATATGAAGACATACGACAACCTTGATAAAGAGATTCGTAAACTAGAGCTGAAAGATTCACCCATTGATGACGGCTCGATGCACCAACTAAAACATGAGCGTTCTGAGCTTAAAGATTCACTGCATGCTCGTTTATCAGATTAGTTAATCGAAGTGCTATCGTTTTAAATAATTAAACTCCTTCGGGAGTTTTTTTGTTTTTGACTCAACAATATAGAGGAGTTGAAACCTACTGTATTGGGAACAAAAGTAGATTTACGGCGAGGCTCTGCATTAACAAAGTTCTACATTACACAATGCGGGGCTTTTTGGTATCAGCGATTGCTAAGCTTAAAGGGATAAAATTCTGTTTATCTGTAACAAGATTTTCGCAATAATTTTTTTAATTTTAGTGGCAACTTGTTGAGATTTATCATCGTAAATAGCCTCTGGATGTGGGTTAGCAAACATGTTTCATTACCGAAGTACTTTCCGCCAGCAATTCCGTAGGCATCTTTGACTATTTTACTACCTAGTAGTGAAGCCGGATTGACCACAACAACCATTGGGCCTAGTGCTTTTGCCGTTTCGAAGCCGATACCATCAGTAGAATTAGTAATCAGAATAACTTTTTGCATAGAGCATAGAATAGATTCCTTATTAACTTGATGACATCGTGAGCGTTTTTAAGTGTGATGTTTCGTTGAGATAAAGAACAGCAGCCTTTTGTGAAGTTGATAATTAACGGGATACATAAAGCATTATTTAGTTTTTGTTATTAACGAAGTAGGGGGGAGGAGTGATCATTCGAAATGAGAGAAAAGCTTTATGAGCCTTATAAAACCTTTCTCTAATCGTTATAAGAATTAGAAGTTAGATGATAGACGCTAAAGTGACAGGAACAATCCCGCAATTGTTGCACTCATTAAGTTAGAGAGCGTGCCTGCAAGAATTGCGTACAGACATAATCCAGATATTTCCGAACGTCGCTCTTTGGCCATCGCACCCAAGCCTCCAAGTAACATTGCTGCTGCAGAGAAGTTGGCAAACCCGCACAAAGCAAAGGTAATGATAGCGGTTGTACGTTCTGATAATGGGTTGTTGACTAAGAATTCGGTGAAGTTGACGTAAGCGACGAACTCATTGAGAACCAGTTTTTGGCCAATAAATGTCGCAGCATCAAACGCCTCTTCAAGTGGGATTCCGATGATTACAGCAAGAGGAGAGAATAAGTAACCGAGCATCAATTCTAATGACAAGTTAGGCAAGCCCACCAGCCCACCAAGTAAACCGAGAATACCATTAAGCAAAGCAATTAACGCGATGAAAGCGAGGAGCATTCCTCCAACGTTGATGGCAAGAGCAACACCATTAGATGCACCTTCCGCTGCGGCATCAATCACGTTACTCGGTTTGGCAACTTGTAATGATTCTTCAATGTTTTTGCCATTACGCTTTACTCCTAAATCGGATACGTTTTCCGATTCTGGTAATAGTATTTTGGCAAACAACAGACCTCCGGGAGCTGCCATAAATGAAGCCGCAATTAAGTATTCCATATTCACGCCCATCGCTGCGAAACCGCCTAGCACTGTACCTGCAATCGATGCAAGGCCACCACACATCACGGCGAATAACTCTGAGCGAGTTAGGTGTTTAATATAGGGGGCGATAACAAGAGGCGCTTCTGTCTGGCCGACAAAGATATTGGCCGTGGCCGACATGGATTCGAACTTACTCGTGCCAAGGATTTTTTGAAGACCACCGCCAAGAACGCGAATAAAGAGTTGCATGATACCAAGGTAATATAAAACGGAAACAAGAGCAGAGAAGAATACAATTACGGGCAACACACGAAGAGCAAAGATGAAACCACTGCCCCCAAAGACCTCAAACATCTTGTCACTGACGAGGCCTCCAAACAGAAAGCTGATGCCATCGGCTGAAAAGCCGAGTACGGCATTGATCGCAGTAGAGACGTATTGAAGAACGTCTTTTCCTATGGGGATAAACAATACGAAAGCACCAATAATAAATTGGATCGCGAACGCGCCAAGAATCGTTCTAAAGTTGATGGACTTACGGTTCATCGAAAGACCATAAGCGATAGCGAGTAAGGCCAGCATTCCAAGTAGGCTGAATACAATTTGCATGATAAATTCCTTTCATTACTTGGCGGTACACCACAGTGTAGGGCTGTGTTTTCGGGCTAATAATTGATTATTGAATAACGTACCGCCTTAGGTTAAATAGTGCGTTTAATGGTTAATCCAGTATTCACACGCGAGTTCAGCAACCTTCATTTCGATATCAAAAGGAACAGGCTGCGGAGTATGAGTTAAGGATTGAGCGTTTAACGCGATACGTTCTAGGCTTAGGGTTTGCAGTGCGAGCCCTAGGTCCATAATTTCAATGGGGTTACCGTCTCCTGCAGATAGGTTGACGAGGTTGGCATCTGATAAAACGAACAATTGTTTATCTTGATCTTTGAAGTGATACGTTGTGACATGAGGGCGTATTTTGTCTTGGCTAGAGCTCAGTTCTTGCAGTTGTGAAAGGTTAATTTCACGTTGGAAGTGGCCTGCATTCGCGATGATGGTTTTGTCTCGCATCAGCTCGAAATGTTCTTTGCGCAGTGTGTTGTCGCGACCGGTAATGGTGATCACCATATCGGCATCGGGCAGTGCTTTTTCAAGCGTCGAGGTATAAAAGCCTTCCATGTGCGCTTCTAGTTTGGTTAGCGAGTTACTTTCCACCACGGTAACGTGTGCCCCCATACCGCGCAGACGTTGTGCTGTGCCTGAGCCACAGTAGCCGTATCCAATCACAACCACTTTCTTGCCGTGCAACATAATGTTGGTTGCGCGCATAATGCCGTCAATCACAGATGAACCGACGCCAAAGCGGTTTTCGATAATACGTTTCGACATAGTGTCGTTGATGATTAAGGTACTCCATTTGTTTGAGTTGAAGTCTTCTCTCAAACGGTTAGCGCCCGTCGTTGTTTCTTCCGTAGCACCTATCAATGTCTTTTGGAGGTGAGTGAATTCAGGGTGGGTAAAGACAAGTTCATGAAGGTCGGCACCGTTGTCGGCGATGATGTCAGGGTTAAAGCTGAGAACATTTTGGCAGTAACGAACATGATCGTCGAAGCTCTCATCACGACGAGAGAAGACATGCACTCCGTAGTCGCGAACCAACGCGGCGGCGGTTTCATCTTGTGTTGAGCCTGGAGAGCCAGTGATAACCACCTTAGCGCCACCTTTGGTTAACGCCTCCATCCAGACGCCAGTTTTTGCCTCTACGTGTAAACAGATGCCGATAGTCAGCCCTGCAAAGGGTTTCTCGCGTTCCAAACGTTCAATGAGGCTATGCATGATTGGCATGTGTGCTCGCGCCCAATCAATTCTCTTTGTGCCTTGAGGAGCTAGGTCTAGATCTGCTACATCATGTGTAATGTGATTGTGTTGTGTCATTGGTATTTCCTGTCTGCGATGATCTCTGTTGCCTTCAGAATGGAACAACGCAGCAAGAAGAAAAATAAAGTTAATCGCAAAGAGTGTTTCTTCACGGAAACGATAACGTGACGGATCTCAACTGTTACTATCTATCTTATTGATTATTATATTTAAAAAATTTTAACAAGAATGAAATAACATTGTGCATCTACAGAAATAGTTGGTTTCCACAGAAGAACAATCCTGCAGTTAGCTTCGCATACAACTGTTTTTGGCTTGTTATAATGAAGGGAATGTGTGGAGAGAAATGCAATGAAAAGTTTAAATCTGAACCTGTTGGTGACCTTTTATACGGTTGTGAAATACAATTCTTTTTCCATGGCGGCAGATGAACTAGTGTTATCAAAATCTGTGGTCAGCAAACAGATTAAGCAATTGGAAAATGAGCTGCAATGTACGCTGATTCATCGCACCACGAGGACGTTGTCCTTGACAGAACAGGGTGAGTTTCTCTATCAAAAATATGTGAAGATCATTGATGATATTAAAGATTGTCACGATGCGCTTGATCAGCAAAACGAAACCTTGAGTGGTACGCTTAAGATTCGTTTACCTATTGTACTCGAACACGATCATGAGTTAATGGCCAAGATTTCTCAATTCATGATTCAGCACCCTCATTTAGAGTTGGAACTGACGTATGGCTATACGCTGAGCGGTTTACTCAACGAGGGAATCGATCTTGCCTTTCACATTGGTGCGGTGCCAGATAGCACATATAAATGCCGTAAAATTAAAGATATTGGTACCCAGGTCGTCGCTTCCCCTAGCTATGTGCGAGAGTTCGGAGAACCACAAGTCCCTTCCGATTTAAAGCAACATCGTTGCATGAACTACCGCAGTTGTTTAACCAAAGATAAGTGGCGATTTAATTACTCAGATAATTCACATGAATTTGTTGAGCTCAAATCGACGATTCGTTCGGACTCCGAAGCAATGCTCGTTGAGATGGCTAAAAATGGGGTTGGAGTCTCTTGTGCGCTTGATTTCCTTGTTCGAGATTACATAGCCAAGGGAGCATTGGTCAGTTTGTTGCAAAACTACACTTGGTCAACAGAGCTTTATATCGTGTACCCAAGCACCGTTGTTCCACCTTATAAAGTGAGAACTTTTATTGATCATTTGCTCGCAGAGTAGTCACTCGATAATCAGCTTTTTAGAAGATTAGAAGATTAGAAGAAAAAAAGCTTAGTGCGGGGGACACTAAGCTTTGTGTAAGATCTTTTAAAGGATCAACAATTTCAGAACCTTAACGGTTAACCTGCTTGAGAAAAGCTCACTACTTTACTTTGTAGCTTCTCTTTCAGGTAATCAGTCACGGCTTGCTGCTCTGACTCTTTCATGTACAGGCCAAGTTTGGTTCTGCGCCATAAGATGTCTTCGTCAGTCATCGCCATCTCTTGATTGATCAAGTAATCGATTTCAACTTGATAAACACCATGTGCCTCGCTTGAGAATTGGGTGCCAAGGTCAGCTTCACTATTGGCACCTTCCAGTAGCTTCCAAGTGTAAGTACCGAATTGAGTCACGTAGCGAAGCAATAGCGCTTCAGATGCCCAAGGGTATTTAGTGTGGATCATCTTCGCAAGCTGTTCTCTGCTGCAACTAAAGTTACCACCTGGAAGCGTGTCGTTGGCTGTCCAAGGTGCCCCCATGTTGGTTAGATGTGGCTCAAGCTTCTTAAGTGCCGCTTCGCCAAGTTTACGATAAGTGGTCAACTTGCCACCGAAGATCGAAAGCAGTGGTGCTTGATCCAGCTCTGCGTCTAACTCCAGCGTGTAGTCACGAGTGATCGCTTGTGGTGAATCAGATTCGTCGTCACAAAGCGGTCTTACGCCACTGTATGTCCAAACCACGTCTTCACGACCGAGCTGTTTAACAAAGTGCTGGTTAACGATGTCAATCAGGTAATCCACCTCGACATCATCAATGGCAACTTCACGTGGGTCGCCTTTGTATTCAAGGTCGGTGGTGCCGATAATAGAGAACTTGTCTAGGTAAGGGATCATGAACACAATGCGATTGTCTTTGTTTTGCAGAATGTACGCTTGTGGTTCGTCGTGTATACGCGGCACAACAATGTGTGAGCCTTTGATTAAACGAATATTACGCGGCGAAGCCTGCTCCAATCCATCATCAAAAAACTGCTTAACCCAAGGGCCGGCTGCGTTTACGAGTGCTTTTGCTTTACGTTCAAAACGTTGGTTTGTCATGACATCTAGGATCGTTACATGCCAAACACCACCTTCACGGTGCGCTTTTTCAACACGGCAGTAATTACGTACTTCAGCGTTGTTTTCTTTAGCTGCCAACACGTTGAGCAATACCATACGCGCATCATCCACCCAGCAATCTGAGTATTCGAAGCCTGTCTTCATTTCTGGTTTCAATAGACCTGATTTTGCTAAGTTGACTGTTTTACTTCCAGGAAGAGTGGTGCGCTTACCTAAGTTATCGTAAAGGAATAGGCCACAGCGAATCATCCAAGCTGGGCGTAAAAATGGTCGATGAGGTAAACGGAAACGCATTGGCTGAGCAACATGAGGTGCTTTTCTTAGCAGCACTTCACGTTCAGCGAGTGCTTCCGAAACCAAACGAAATTCGTAATGTTCAAGGTAGCGTAGGCCACCGTGGATAAGTTTTGAGCTAGCAGAAGACGTCGCAGACGCGAAATCATTTGCTTCGTATAAGCCAACGTTTAGACCACGACCTGCTGCATCTGCCGCGATGCCTGCACCATTGATGCCGCCGCCAATCACGATCAAGTCTAAAGTGGAAGATGTACTGTTGTTTGAATTATTTTGTTGAGCACTCATAGTTTTGACCTCTTTCTGAGCGAACGAGCATTTTAGAACATAGTTGAATCCTATATGAACTTTCGTTTGCGGTCATTTATTATTTTCGTTTATGCGCGTTTTCTGTGATTTACGCATAAAAAAACCTCTGATTATGAAAGCAGAGGTTCAAATAAGTCTAATTCGAGCATAGATGCGACACTGGTAGTGAGCAAGTTTAACTTTTTTAACTTTTTTATAAAGAATTGTGATTCATTTAAGAAAGTGTCTTTACCGAGCACTTGTGTTGCGTTATTCGCTCACAGGACGAGCGGTATCGATCACTTCTAATGGTATTGCTGAATCTTTAAGGATGTTGAGAATCTCTTCTGGTGGTTGTTTGTTGGTAAATACCATGTGCGCTTGAGAGATATTGCCGAGCTTAACCATCGCATTGCGGCCAAACTTAGTGTGGTCGACGGCTAAGAAGATGCTGCGACTGTTTTCTATGATGGCTTGCTTCACTCGAACTTCATGATAATCAAAGTCGAGCAGTGAACCATCAAAGTCGATGCCGCTGATGCCCAATATGCCGAAATCGAGGCGGAACTGCTTCACAAAATCGAGTGTTGCTTCGCCCACAATACCGCCATCACGGTTTCTCACTTCGCCACCCGCCAAGATAACCTTTATCTCTGGGTTCGGCAGAAGGATGCTTGCAACGTTAATGTTGTTGGTGACAACTCGTAGTTGTTTGTGGTTCTTGTTGAGTGCACGCGCGACCGATTCTGGCGTGGTACCGATGTCAACGAACAAGGTTGCACCATCAGGGATGTGCTTAACCAGTTCGTCAGCAATAACGTCTTTTTCGTTGAAGTTAAGCGCTTTACGCGTGTTATAAGAGGTGTTTTCTGAACTTAAAGGAATGGTTGCACCACCATGATAGCGACGAATTTTGTTGCTATCGGCAAGTTCATTGAGGTCTCGTCTGATGGTTTGTGGGCTGACATCAAACTTCTCTACTAGCTCTTCGGTACTCACATATCCTTGTGTTTTTACCAGGTCGACGATCTGCTGGTGTCTTGGTATTTGCTTCACTTTACTTACCACTCCCTGCGCGCTGCTGTGTTTTAGCGCACTTAATTCTAAATATCACCTCGCGCTATTGTGCTCGAATTGATGAAAAGAGAGAAGTAATGATGGTAAGGAATCATGTCTAAACCGCAAAAACGCTGCTCAAAACATGGAATTTGAGCCTGAAACGCAAAAAAGAGCACAAAATAGTGCTCTTTTTAGTTTCGTTTACTGAGGGTTCGAGCAATCTAAACGATTAGGTTGCTTGAGTTCTTAGGTCAACGGTTGATGACTGGCGATTAGTTGAATACTCAGTGTTACTCTTCGTCGTCATCGTGCAGTTCAGACCAAACCTGTGCACACTTGATAGCACGCTTCCAGCCTTTGTAACGGCGGTTACGCTTCTCTTCGTCGTGGTGTGGCATGAACGTGCGGTCAAGAACAGCTTTGTCTTGAAGCTCGTCAATGCTGTCCCAGAAACCAACAGCTAGACCAGCAAGGTAAGCGGCACCCAGAGCAGTTACTTCCGTTACTTCAGGGCGGTGAACTTCGGTATCAAGCACATCTGATTGGAATTGCATTAGGAAGTTGTTCGCTACTGCGCCGCCATCAACACGTAGTTTCGCTAGCTTGATGCCTGAGTCAGCTTGCATCGCATCTAGTACGTCACGAGTTTGGTAAGCAATACCTTCCAGCGTTGCACGGATGATGTGGTTAGAGTTAACACCACGAGTTAGGCCAACAATCGTACCACGAGCATAAGCATCCCAGTAGGGTGCACCTAGGCCTGTAAATGCAGGAACCACGTAAACGCCGTTTGAAGAGTCCACTTTCGTCGCAAAGTACTCAGAGTCTTCTGCACCAGCCAGTAACTTCATTTCATCACGTAGCCATTGGATAGATGCACCGCCCATGAATACCGCACCTTCAAGTGCGTATGCAGGTTCGCCTTTAGGACCACATGCTAGCGTTGTTAGTAGGCCGTTTTTAGACGTTACTTTTTCTTGGCCTGTGTTCATTAGAAGGAAACAACCTGTGCCGTAAGTATTCTTAGCTTGGCCTGCTTCTACACACATTTGACCGTAAAGTGCGGCTTGTTGGTCACCTGCAATACCAGCGATTGGGATACGCGTACCGCCTTTACCACCAAGGTTCGTTTGACCGTAGACTTCAGAAGAGCGTTTCACTTCTGGCATCATGACTGACGGAATACCCATCTCATCAAGTAGCTTTTGGTCCCAACATAGGTCATTGATGTTGAATAACATAGTACGTGACGCATTGGTGTAATCCGTAACGTGAACACGTCCTTGAGTCATCTTCCAAACCAACCAAGTATCAACTGTACCGAACAATAGTTTGCCGGCTTCAGCGTCTTCACGAGCACCTTCAACGTTGTCTAGAATCCATTTTACTTTGGTACCTGAGAAATACGGGTCAAGGACTAAGCCTGTATTGTCACGTACGTAGTCTTCTAGGCCACGTGCTTTAAGGTCTTCGCAGATGTCTGCTGTACGGCGACACTGCCATACGATTGCGTTGTATACCGGCTTGCCAGTTTCTTTGTTCCAAACAATGGTGGTTTCACGTTGGTTGGTGATACCAATACCCGCTAGCTCATCGCTGCGAATGCCTGCTTTCGCTAGGGCTTCAACCAATGTAGAACTTTGAGTTGCCCAGATTTCCATTGGATCGTGCTCAACCCAACCCGCTTTAGGGTAAATCTGAGTGAATTCTCTTTGAGAAGAGCTAACGATGTTTGCATCGTGATCGAGGATTACAGCGCGAGAACTTGTGGTGCCTTGGTCTAGGGCAACAATGTATTTTTGCTCGGTCATGGTAAGAATCCTTTTTGTCTCGTTATTTATATTTTAGTAAATGTAAGGTCGCTTAGGTATTAAGCTTGAGCTTGTTCAGCTTCTTCTTCTGTTTCACATTGGTTTGGAATTGTGCAGCCTTGGCCTTCAACTGGAAGGTAAGCACCGATAACTCGTGGGTACAACCAACCACCAAAACATGCACCAGCAATCGGAGCAAGGATTGGTACGATGAAGTAAGGAATATCACGAGCACCTGTTAGTGCGAAATCCCAACCTGCAAAGTAAGCGAACAGTTTTGGTCCGAAGTCACGAGCAGGGTTCATTGCAAAGCCAGTCAGTGGACCTAAAGAGCCACCAATAACCGCGATTAATACACCAATAAGTAGAGGGTTCATTGCGCCGCGCGATGCGCCGTTGTTCTCATCACCTAACGCTAAGATAGCGAACATCAAAACAGCAGTAATCACAAATTCCACAGCAAAAGCGCCAAAGAAAGAAAGTGAAGCATGTGGGTATGTTGAGAAAATACCTGCTGTTGATAGTGCATCTTGGCTGCTGCGTACGAAGTTGTGTGCAATTTCGTAATCAGTGAATAGGTTGCTATAAAGGCTGTAAACCAATGCTGCAGAGCAGAAAGCGCCAAGCAGTTGTGAAATGATGTAAGGCACCACTTTCGCTTTATCAAAACCGTGGAACATTGCTAAAGCAATGGTCACCGCAGGGTTGATGTGCGCGCCTGAAACACCGGCAGTACAGTAAATTGCAATCGCAACACCGAAGCCCCAGATGATGCTGATTTCCCATTGTCCGAATGTCGCACCGGTTAGTACCAGTGCTGCCACACAGCCAACGCCAAAGAATATGAGTAATCCTGTGCCGATAAATTCAGCCAAGCATTGCCCAAATAAAGAAGGGTGTTTGTTTGTTGTCATGTTCGAGTCCTTTTTAGTTTTGCTTATCTAGCACGTGTATTGTGCATATATTTGCGAACTCGAAAATAAACGAACATAAAAAGTGAGCGTTTGAGCATGAAATTGTTAATTAAAGTCACTTGAAATGTTAATCCGAACACTTTTGCTCGGAAAAGATGCTCGCATGAACGTCATTGCTCGAATTGATAGGTTGCGAAGCCGCTCAAACTACCTATATGTAAATGAATGCGCAACTGGTACGAGGAGTTTGTTTTCGGATTTGTGATGCTACTTCGTGAGTGGCGGATAATTAGACTTAATAAGGGAGAGCTGTGTGATGTTTTTGCTATGTAACAAGGGCGTTAACAAATGAACATATATGCATAAATGAATAAACTGCCAACTACGGTGTAGTTTGGCAGTTTAATTTTCGTAAGTTCATGGCTTGAACTTGTCGTAGTTGATTAGCTACAAGTTATAATTAATTGTCTACGCGAGATTTTAGAGACTCTAGTTATTGGACGATGTTTGATATTGAACGAATCAAATACAGATGTTCAGGTTCGGCCCAAATTCGATTTTCTTTCGTAATCAATACGATGGTTCTATTAACCGATTTGTTGTTTCCAGAGTTTGGCATAGAGCCCTTCTTTCTCAACCAGCTTATCGTGAGTTCCGCTTTCACAGACTTGGCCCTTGTCAAGAACCAGAATGTTATCCGCATGACGAATGGTGTTAAGGCGGTGTGCGATGCTAATTACGGTTCGTCCTTGGCAGATCTCCTCCATATTGCTCATGATGGCTGCTTCAGAGTTATAGTCGAGTGCTGACGTTGCTTCATCAAGAAGTAAAATCCTAGGGTTAACGAGTAGGGCTCTTGCTAACGCAATACGTTGACGCTGGCCGCCAGATAGAGAGCCGCCTTTTTCCCCTACGGGCTGATTAAACCCGTGAGGAAGTTCTTCAATGAACTCCAAAGCACCAGCAAGCTGCGCAGCGTGGCGCATTTCTTCATCAGTGGCTTGAGGCTGACTTAGGCGGATGTTCTCTGCAACGCTCCCTGAGAAGAGAATACTTTCTTGCAACACCACACTCATGTTACGACGTAGAGAAACAGGGTCGGCTATCGCGAGATCCATACCGTCGACCAAAACTTGACCATGTTGAGGGACGTACAAGCGTTGCAATAGCCGGGTGATGGTACTTTTTCCTGAGCCCGATGGCCCGGTGATGCCGATAAACTGCCCCGGTTTTACTTCTAACGATAAGTTGGCCAACACTTCGGGAGAGTCTTCGTGGTAACGAAAGCGAATGTTATTAAATTCGATACCTCCATTGAGTTCAGGAACAGAAGCGAGTCCTTGCTTACCATTTTCTTTTGGTTCATCAAGAATATCGCCCACTCGCTTTAGTGCAATGAGAGTATGCTGGAAGTCTTGCCATATTTGCGCAAGTCGAAGTACTGGTTGAGTCACGTGGCCGGCCAACATATTGAATGCCACTAATTGCCCGGGAGTGAGCTCACCGTTTAGTACTTCGCTGACTCCCCACCACAGGAGCAGCGCTGCAGTCAGTTTTTGTATTAGCCCGATGCCTTGCCCTGCAATGAGTCCTGATTTTTGAGCATCAAAGCTACGGTTCAGTTGTTGGCTGAGGATATGTTGCCATTGATGTAAAAATCGATGTTCAGTTGCTGTGGTTTTAATGGTTTCAATGCCTGTTACCGCTTCAGTTAGAAAGGTTGTGGCATCGGCATCCGATTCGTATTCTGATTCCACTTTCTTTCTTATGATTGGACCAGCTATAAGCCAAAGTAAGAAATAGATAAAAAGTGAACCGATTACTAACCAAGTCAGAGTCTTGGCGTAATGGAACATAACCGCAAGAAAGACAGTAACAAAAATGAGATCGAGCAATAACATCAACGTCGAGCCGGTCAAAAATTGGCGAATTTGAGCCATTTCACGAACACGAGCAATGATTTGCCCTGTCTGACGCTGCTTGAAGTAATTGAGGGGGAGCCCGACTAAATGGCGATAAAGGCGTCCTGATAGCTCTGCATTTACTTGACTTGCGAGATGGCCAAATACGGTATTGCGCAAGTAACTGTATGCAGGCTCCGCAATGGCAAGAGCAAGCATCGCTATGGCGAGCACATGTAAGCTGGATAAGCTGCGGCCGACTAGCACTTTGTCGATGACATTTTCAAACAACATAGGGCTGACCAGTGCAAATATTTGTAGGGCAGTAGCATAAAAAAACACATCTCGCATTTGGCTCTTTTGACGCCAAATCGAGGGGGCAAACCAGCTAAGGCCAAATTTTACCTCTTTGCTGCTTAGTCTTTCATCCGCGACCAACATTACCTTGTACGTCGATAAGTAACTACTCGAGCTAAGTTCACTCGGTTGCTCTAATTGAGTGGCTGGGTCATATAAAAGAGAGGAACCATCAGCTGATTTTGTGAGCACTTTCCAGCTGTTGTCGATTTCAATTAACACGGGCAGTGGAAGGGTATCTAGCTCGTTTGATTTTACTTTTGTCACTTGACTTTTCAAGCCAATATAATCTGCAGCTTCCCTTATTTCCAAGTCATTTAAATTGGAATGATTGACGCCTAAAGCATGCTTGAGCTGTGTCTTGGTCGATTTTTTGTGGAAATAGTTACCCGCATAAACGACGGCGTCGATTCCGCAATTATCTTGTGTGATAGAAACGTCCTGATTGATAGAGGCATCTTGAGCTGTAGAAGCGCTATTTCCCGTTGTTGATAAGGTCATATCCATACTTATCTCTCTCTCAGCGATTCTGCTTGGTATTCACGTATTGGGCTCAGCAGATAGTCGATGACACGACGTTTATCCGTTTTTATTTCCGCAACGACGGACATGCCTGGCGTCAATTCAATACTTTTACCGTTGATCAATATGTTGTTATTCAGGAGCTTAACTTGGGCTGGGAAAACGAGCCCCAAGCGTTCGTCTGTAATAGAGTCACGAGAAATGCTCAATAGCTCTGCTTCGATAGTACCGTAACGAGTGTATGGAAATGCATCCACTTTGACTGTCACTGACTGTCCTGGGTAAATAAAGCCTACGTCTTTATTGAGAATTTGTATTTCTGCCTGCTGTACCGCATTTTCAGGGACTATAATCATTAAATTTTGTGCTGGTTGAAGTACGGCCCCTAGCGTGTAAATACTGAGTTGCTGAACGGTACCATCGACGGGCGAACGGATGATTTCTAACTGTTCACGTTCACGAACTTTAGACAACTCCTGAGCTAACCCAACGAGTTGCAATTTCGCTTGTTTTCTTTTTTCGAGCCATTCTCTGTGTTTTTGTGCTTTGAACCCCGTCAACCTTTCTTCAAGGCTATGGTATTGCGATTTTAGAACCTCTAAATCAGCACGTTGTTGCGACACTTGACGTTGAACTTCCAACAACTCTTTTTCTTGCTCTAGGTACTCCACGTGTCCAATGACTTTTACTTGGTTCAACGTTTTTCGTGCCGCGAGTCTCTGACTAATATTTTCGGTTAACTGAATTAATGCGTTGATGTCACTTTGACGAGCTGCTTGTGATGTTTTGTTGACCTGCATTTCAGCTTTGATACTTGCGAGGGTCGACTCATATTCACGTTTTTCACTCAAGAAATTTTCATTGATCAACGCTTGTTGTTCGAGTGGTAAGGTCGAAAACAATAGGTCCTTAGATAGTGGTAGGCCACTATTCAAAGATTGGTATCGAATTAGGTCATTAGTCTGAAATTCAGATTGAGTGATTAAACGGGTAATGTCTTGATTGATGCCTAAGGTATCAAGAGTAAGAAGCGGCGCGCCTTTTGTCACTCGCTGTCCATCTTTTACGTGAATAGAGAGAACCCGGCTTTGTTCATAAGATTGAATCACTTGTGAGCGGCCAGAGACAACGAAACGCCCGGTAGCTGTCGCTTGGATATCTAATTTCCCCCAATACGCCCAAATTAATACAGCAACGACTCCCAAGCTGAGCGTGATAGCCGTTATTCGAGCAAATGGTGAAGGGGGACGTTGTGACAAGGCGAGGTGCGAAGGCAAAAATTCGTAATGCTTCTCAGTCGTCTGGTTTATTTTAAATATGGCCAGAAATCGCTTGATGACACTTTTCATGCGTTTGAATCCTCTTGCTTGAGCTCTTGCTGAAGTTGCCACAATTGTTTGTACTGTTTGCCCAATGTGATTAACTGTTGGTGACTACCTTGCTCGACGATATTACCTTGGTGTAGAACGATGATTCGGTCGCAATCTCGTACGGTGGATAATCGGTGAGCGATAGTGATGACCGTACGGCCCTTCGCGATATTTGCCATATTGGATTGAATCAACGCTTGTGATTCGTCATCCAGTGCACTTGTGGCTTCATCCAGGATCATAATTTTGGGGTCTGAAAGTAGGGTCCGCGCAATCGCAAGCCGTTGTCTCTGCCCGCCTGAAAGAGATTGCCCACCTTCGGCTAAAATCGTGTCATAACCGATTGGGAGCTTCATGATGAATTCGTGAGCTCCAGAGAGTTTCGCCGCTTCGATAACTTCCTCTAAGCTAGCTTCGGGCTTTGATTGGGCAATATTTTCGCAAACACTTTTGTTAAATAAGTAGTTTTCTTGGAGAACTATGCCGATTTGTTGGCGCAGTTGCTGAATACCAATTTGATTTAGTGGTGTGTTATCAACCGTTATTAACCCTTTTTCTGGGCTGTAGAGTCGTAGCAGCAATCGAGCTAGAGTACTTTTCCCTGATCCCGACGTTCCTACAACGCCTAATGTTTCACCTGCTTGGATCTCAAGCGATAAGTTGTCTAGGGTTGGTGGAATATCTGGTTGATAACGAAATAGGATGTTTTTGAACGAAATCGCGCCTTGGAATGCAATCGTATCGTTCCCTGTGTGCTGCTCCACAGGTAAATTGAGCATGTCTCCCAACTTTTCTAGTGCCACACGCGTTTGAATAAATTGCCCCCATAACTCAACCATACGAGATAAAGGCTGGGCGATGTGGTTTGTCATCATATTAAAAGCGATCAGTTGGCCGATAGTCATTTCCAATGACAGTACTTCTGTTGCCCCTAACCACAGAACTCCAACACTTGTTACTTTCTGGATGAGTTGCACGATATGGTTGGATCGGTTGTTGAGTTGCTGAACCACGTATCCAGTAGAGACCATTTTTTCCGTTTGATCGTCCCAACGGCGAACAAAACGAGGCTCTACGGCTAAGCTTTTTAGAGTTTCACTGCCAGCTACTGTCTCTGTGAGAAAAGAGGTATTTGCAGCGGCGTGCGTAAATTGCTCTTCTACCGCCGCTTGCATTCGAGGTGTAAGCCACCAAGCGAGAAATACATAAAGAGGGATGGTTGCAATAAATAGCCACGTGAGAGGAGGTGAAAGCAAACTCATGACGTAGAGAAAGACAAACATGAACAAGAACTCGACCGTTAAAGTAAACATTGAGCCTGTTAAGAATTCTCGCACTGTATCAAGCTCACGCACTCGAGTTACGATGGCTCCTACTTGGCGTGTTTTGAAAAACATCAAAGGAAGGCCAAACAAGTGCTTTACTAACTTAAGCCCTAATTGAATATCAATTCTATTGGCTGTGTGTGCATATTGATACTCACGTAAGCCGCGAAGTATAACCTCGACAATTCCCGTTATCACAAGTCCTATAACAAGCACATCAAGAGTTGACCAAGCCTGATGTACGAGCACTTTATCCATAACAACCTGGAAGAATAGTGGTGAGATTAAGGCGAGTATTTGCAGCACAAAAGAGAATAAGAAAATCTCTCCCAGTATTTTCTTGTGCTTTAGAAACTCAGGAATGAACCATGTGATATCAAAACGTGATTGAGCTTGTTTTATCTCTATCCATTTGTGGTTCCAAATTGAATTGAGTTCGTTATAAGAAATTACTTCAGGAGCCTCTTTATTAGGCCTTTGTATTAAACATTTATCTTTATTAGATTTAGCTAAAATAAACGGTGAATCTTGACTGTCAAATAGAATGGCAGGAGTTTTTATTTTTTTTATTTCCTTAAATCTAGAATGCTTTGTGGAAATTTTAACTCCATTTTTATGTTGTATTATTTTTATATTATCTATTAATGAATTGTCTTTATCTAATTTATTAGCTTCATCTAATTTAGTATTGTCTGGATTGTTATTTTCGTTGTTACCAACAATATTTAAATAAAACTGTATGCATACCAGCGTAAGGTTTTCTTTTTCAGTCATAGGTTTTTCTTAGCTGATGTTTTTACAGCATTTTTAAAAGTTCGGCATGCTATCACCACTTTTTATAACGTTCAATCAAGAATTAAAAAATAGATCTGGTTAGAAAATAGTTCGGCTGTGTTTATAATTTGAGCTAAATAGTTAATATAAAGTTAAATCTAGTTAATAATGATAGTTTGAGTGACTTCATGCTTGTCATAACATCATTGATATGAAATATCTGATTTTAGAATGAATACTCTACTATTCATTAGTATTGTTGTTGATAGTTCATATTATAAGATGTAGCATATTTTACGAAAAATAATAAATACAATTATATCTTTGGGTTTGAGCCTAATATCAAACCTTTTTTTGCTTGTTGTCGGGGTGCTTTCTTTTGTTAGAAAACACCCCGCTAATTTTTATACAAAATAATTCGGGGAATTTATGACAGAGAAATTTGTTCAAACAGTATCTAGTGTTAATTACAATAAGGGTGTTTTTTCTCTTTATTTCGTAGGTCAAGATCAAAAAAATATGGCTAGCGGCGTAATGGCTGAAAATGATGATGACCTTGAACTTAAACAAGTGGTTCATATGCCAGCTTCTGGTTTCATGTATATGGTTTCAATGGTTAAAAACATGCTCGAAGACCCTCGCATGTCAGCTGAATTTGACAAGCTGGTTGCTGCAGGTTTTTTACCTTCAGGTGAGCCTAGTGTTGACCAGGTTGAAGAAGTACAAACAGAAGAAAAACCTGCGCCAAAGAAGAGAGCTTCTAAAGCTAAATAATAGCTGTATTCGGTGAGATAGGGCATATGTCTATTACGCATCAATCAGCAAATCTTACCTTAGCGCAAATTCAGAAATTGATTGGTGGGGTGATGCTGCTAAGTCAGCACTCGCCTCTTCATCGAAGATATGTTGTTGCTGAATGGCAGCAACGTATTATGCCTGCGTTTGAGCTAAACCAGTTTTGCTATTACGAAGATGAACAAGGACGCCCAATTGCATTTTGTAATTGGGCGTTTTTGTCTGAGCCGAGCCGAGATGAGTTGCTATCAGGGACTCGCGAAATCTCTCTATCTGACTGGCGATCCGGTCAACATATTTATATTCCAGAGATGATAGCGCCATTCGGACATGGTCGAGAGGTCGTTAATGATCTTCGACGTCGAGTATTCCTTCCGTGGAAAGGGCAGAAAGTTTGTACCGTCCGTGGCAAGGTCGACGCTCAAAATGACCGCTGTATCAGAAAGGTACAGTGGTTTTCTATTTAACCTTAAATTAGAGTTTTTTTATGGGAAAACCATTTTGGAGAAGTGTTGAATACTTCTTTACAGGGAATTATTCCGGCGATGAAGGTAACAATAAAATTGCTGCTATCGGTTTTGGCGGCAAAATATACGCTCGTGGAGGTGATGATTACGTCACTATCGGTTCAATTGGGGCGACGGTTTACACGGGCAGCGGGAATGATACGGTAGTAGGTGGTGCTGCATATCTAAGAGTAGAAGATTCTGTTGGCAACCTAAATGTAACAGGTGCTGCCGGGTATGCGGACATTGACAAAAGCGGCGATGGAAACGTTTCATTCGTTGGCGCTGCTGGCGGAGTTTCTATTGATCATCTGGGTAATCGCGGTGACGTAAATTATGGCGGTGTTGCTGCATATAATGGGATAACTCGTAAAGGCCTAAGTGGTCATGTGACATTTGGTGGTGCTGGTGGCTATAACAGCCTTTGGCATGAAACAAACCAAGGTAACTTATCTTTTACTGGTGCAGGTGCCGGTAACAAACTTGATCGAACTTGGTTCAATCAATACCAGGGCTCTCGCGGTAATGTGATATTTAATGGTGTTGGTGCTGCTAACAGCATTAGCTCGCGAGTGGAAACGGGTCATATCATTTTTCGTGGGGCGGGTGCCGATAACCATCTCGTTCGCAAAGGTAAAGTCGGTGATATCACTTTCGTGGGAGCGGGCGCATCAAACCGCATTGAACGTACGCGACAATCGGATGATGTTTATGCGGAAACATGTGGCAACATTCGTTTTGTAGGTGTTGGTGGATACAACAGTATTTACTCTGATGTGGCACACGGTGATATTCATTTCTCTGGCGGCGGAGCATACAACAAGATTACCCGTAAAGGGTCTGGTAACGATTTCAAAGGCGAAGGATTAGCCAATGCCAATGCCAGTGAGATCGTTCTGACTGCTGCACAAATGCATGGGTTATCGATTGGTAACGGGAATAAGTTCCATTCTGTTAAGGCAATAAAATCAGAACGAGAGGCAAATACTTACTTGTTTGCTATCGCTGATGGTACTTACACCAAAATTAATAAAATTCGTCTCTATAACGACTCGGAAACTGGAAATCTTAAGTACTACTCAGAAGCTTGGTATAAGCGTGGAAATCATTTAGCTAGCCTTGCTCGCTCCGATGTTTCTGGTTCAGGTGGATTTGAGTCAAATCCAGTCAATGGCGGTTACACCCTCTCTAATATCGAACTCGAACATCAACAAGTGGTTACGATTCAAAGTATTGAAAAAGACCTCACAGAGCATGAATGGGTTACTTATGCTGAAGGTGCGCTTATTGACGCGAAAGATATTACTTTATTAGACGCAAAAATGAGTGGTTACGCAATCAGCGAGGGCCTAATTGATGTAACTGGTGTTAAATCAAATGTGCTACCCAATACATATATATTTGCCAAAGTATTTGGGCGCTATACTAAAATTGTGACAGTTGAACTTAGGAATGATAAGGAAACAGGGAGCTTACAATATCGCGCTCGAGGTTCTTATCGGTTTGACGAATTTGGGACGAAGGTTCCCGACTTGGCTGATGAGTACATACCGTCTTCAAGTGAGTATAAATCGCAGGGTGTTGGAGCCTATTCACTCAGCGATCTGCATTACAGTGTGAACGCGGTAAGAAGCACTAGCGAAACTGTGGCCGATATCGACGAGTACACCGATCAAAACTTGTTTAAGCCAGCGACCGGTAGCGGTAAAAGCTCTGGGGATGTTCATTTTACTGGAGTAGGTGGCGGTAACGTTATCAAGTCCAATGTTACCCTTGGTGATGTTCATTTTAATGGTGGAGGCATTGCTAACGTTGTTCTTCACAGCTCTAAAGTTGGTGATACCAAATTTATTGGCGGTGGCGCGGCTAACGTTATTGTTAAAAGTGGCGATGAAGGCAACCTCATTTTCCGTGGTGCTGGCCTGGCTAACGTATTAGTCCATCAGAGTAAGCAAGGCAAAATGGATGTTTATGCAGGCGGTGCAGTCAACGTATTGATTCGTATCGGTGATGGTGAATATCTCGCTCACTTACTTGCTTATGGCAATGTTTCTGTTCACAAAGGCAACGGAAATAGCCGTTTGGCTATGCTAGGTGGCTACAACACGCACACTCAAATAGGGTCTGGTAACGGTTTGTGGCTAGCGGGTGGTGGCTTTAATGTCATGACGCAGATTGGTAAGGGCGATATTGCTTCAGTACTTGTTGGCGGCGCGAATGTTATAACTAAAGTCGGTGATGATGACTTAACAGCGGGTATGCTTGGTGGTGCCAATATCATTACTCATATTAGTGATGATGCGACAACATCAAACACGACAGCAGTTGCACTTGGCGGTGCCAATATTCTGACCAAAAAGGGCAAAGGTGACGCGTTTGCGGTTATGGGAGGAGGCACTAACGTACTTACGCATATCGGCGATGGCACAACAACTGGCGTTATGGTTGGTGGAGCAAATATTCTAACCAAGGTTGGTGATGGTGATACTACTGGCATTATGTTGGGTATCGGCAATGTACTGACTCATGTGGGCGATGGCCAAACACTTGGCGTAATGGGGGCTGCGGGTAACATATTTACCAAGGTCGGCGACAGCAATTCAATTGCCGTTATGATCGGCGTAGGCAATATATTCACTCATGTTGGTGAAGAGAATGCATGGGCATTAATGGGTGGCCTAGGCAATGTATTTACCAAAGTTGGTAATGATGATGCATTGGCGCTTATGGTCGCGGAAGCGAATGTCTTTACGCATATTGGTAACGGCACAACAGTCGCATTAATGGTAGCGAAAGGTAATATCGCGACCAAAGTGGGGAATGGTACCTCGCTAGCCGCGATGGTAGGTAACGCAAATATATTCACCCATGTGGGTAATGGCAGCACGTTTGCTGCAATGCTTGGCCAAGCCAGTATCATGACCAAAGTGGGTAATGACTTAACTGCTGCGTTAATGATCGGTAACGCGAATATCTATACTCACGTTGGTAATGACACAAGTATAGGCTTGTTTGTTGGCGAACTAAACGTGATGACGAAAGTGGGTAACGGAACAACCTTAGCCGCGATGTTTGGTAAAGCAAGCATTATGACTCACGTAGGTAACGGCCTGACTGGCGTGTTAGCCCTAAGTGAAGCTAACATCATAACTAAAGTCGGTGATGACTTTATGGGTGTTGTCGCAGTTGCCAAAGCAAACGTAGTGACCCATGTTGGTGATGCAACAACTGCAGCCTTACTGGCAGGTAAAGGTAACATCTTAACAAAAGTTGGCGAAGGAACCACCGTTGGTTTACTGATATCGCAAGTGGGTAATATCATGACCCATATTGGTGACGGTGCGACTGTCGGTTTAGTTAGAGGTAAAGCAAACATCGTCACTAAAGTGGGCGATGGGCTGGGAGTCAATGCGGCTTGGGGACATGCGAATATCCTCACTCATGTTGGTGACGGTGACCGATACAACTTCGCCAAAGGTGACGCGAACATCATTACAAAGGTGGGTGATGGTCAAGAAGTTTCTGTGGTTCAAGGTAAGGCGAACGTAATCACACACGTCGGTAATGGCGATGATTATACCGGTTCTTGGGCTAAAGCGAATATCATTACGAAAGTGGGTGATGGCCGTAATGTCGTTTTGGCGAAAGGCGAAGCGAATATTGTTACTCAAGTGGGTGACGGTGATAGCTTCAACGCGCTTTGGAGCAAAGGTAATATTGTCACTAAAGTCGGCGATGGTATTCAGGTTACTGCAGCGAAAGGTAAAGCCAATATTACGACAACCGTGGGTAATGGTTTAAGTGTGACGGCGACCTATGCTGATGCGAATATCAACACCAAAATTGGTGATGGTACTTCAGTTAACGTTTCATGGGGCAAATATAACGTCAACACTAAAGTGGGCGATGGCCTCAATGTTTCGGTAATGAAAGGCAAAGCAAACGTGAATGTTCACGTAGGTGACGGTTTAGGAATCAATGCTTCTTATGCTAGAAATAACGTTGCTATTAAAGTGGGTAACGGTGATTTTTATAGCCTAGCTGTCGCGTCTAGCAACACCAGCAGCAACAAACTATCGACATTGTTTGACAATATTAAACAAACTCTTCTTGGAGTCGGTGGTAGCCAAGCGATTAATTACCTAGTTCAAGGTGATGAAGCTTCGTCATCAAGCGTTCAAAAAGGACTAGGGGAGATTGCAACATCTGAAATCACAAAACTTGATGGTTTTGAGCTGGATGAGATCGAAGAAGTAGGCTCCGACTTAAAAGACAGTTTAAGTGGAAGCGTGACGAACGTTGAAGCACCTGATCTCAGTAACATGAAAGAAAATATCAACATCGAAGATTCTTTAAGTAAAACAAAAGAACTTACTGTTACTACTAAAAATGAAACTAACATCGAAGATTCTTCAAAGAATGAAGAAGCCCCTAACTTAATCGTCAATGGCGACTTTGAACAAAATGGTCATGGTTGGGAGTCAACACATGGCATTGAAGCTGTGCACTCAGCGAAAGCTTATGGTGTAAGCAATGGTGGCCATGGTTCTCGTGTCACTGAGTTAGATGTAGATAAAAATACTAGTATTTTTCAAAATTTATCTGCCTTAACTGAAGGTGAAGTCATTGCTGTTAGCTTTGATTTCGCAAGACGTGCGGGTATTTCAAGCAACGAAGGCATAGAGGTTCTCTGGAACGGTGATGTTGTATTCTCAACCTCTGGTGATAAGACCGCTTGGCAACACAAAATACTGAAATTGACTGCAAACTCCGGCAGTAACAAAATAGAATTTAAAGGTACTGGCCATAACGATGGGCGAGGTTATGTTTTAGATAATGTTGTGGCGAAATCTGAAGCGATCATCGAAACCGTTGGTACTCCACTGCAGGTATCCGAACTATCTTATCAACCTGATGAGATGTCTGACGAAGCTAACACTATTGCCGATAGTGCAGAGCAAAATCAAGCTGCAAAAAATGCAATGTCTGACAAAGAACGAGCGGAAGCTGATCGCCAGCGCTTAGAACAAGAAAAACAGAAACAACTTGAAGCTGTATCGGGTTCTCAGGCTCAATTAGAATCAACCGATCAAAAAGCATTAGAGAACAACGGTCGAGCGCAGCGCGATGCTGTAAACGAAGAGTCTGAAGCGGTAACTAAAGACCTGACGGCAATGGCTCAAGGCCTTAAAGTACTCGATGACAAAGCTAAATATATGGGCGAATCTGGTGACCATTGGCGTGAGCGTTTTGCCGGAGGTCTTTTAGATGATGTTCAAACTCAATTAGATAAAGCCAAAGAAGTTTCTGGTAAGCAGATCACTGCTGCGAAAAAGAGCTATGAAGATAGTCAAAAGAACGTCAAAGATTCGGTGGCAAAATCAGAAGCAGGTGTTGCCAAAGGTGAACAGAATCGCGCTGGGGCAGAGCAAGATATAGCGAACGCTAAAGCCGATGCTGATGCGCGTAAAGCAGAAGCTACCACGAAAACTAATGAAGCTAAACAAGCTGAATTGAATGCCAATGATGCAGCTAGAGACGCTGAAGCTCGTGGTCATAGTGATGCAAGAAATGCTGAAAATAAAGCAAGTCAAGCAAAAGCGGACGCCAAAGGTTCTAAGCAAAATGAAAATGATCGCCCTGATCGTCAAGGTGCCTCAGGCAGCGGCTTATCTAATGCAAATCACTCTATTCAAAATGAAGAAACGATAAGTAGTGATGTCGATACGGTAAATCCACAGGGTGCCGACGGTCGATTCAGCGAAGGATTAACCGATCAAGAACAAGAAGCGCTAGACGGTGCGGTTCAAGCCGTCAATCGACTACAAATCAATGCAGGTGTTCGTTCTAAAAATACTGGAAGCTCAATTACTTCTCTGTTCACTGAGAGCAATGCCGATAGCATCATTGTTTCAGATCGAGCATCACAAGATGTAAACCGAAAAGATATTCGTATTTCAGGTGTTGGGCTAGAGGGGCTCGGAAGGCAAGAAGGGCGACCGAAACCTAGAGCTGTCATTGTCCCTGAATTTGGAAGTCACTTTGAGACTACTTCTATTGGTATTGAAAATGAGTTGTCAGGGTTGGTAGTCGCTTTACCTAGTAACTCTACACAGAAGTTTGGCTATGTCTATGATTCAGAGGGTAACCCTCTATTCATGTTGACGAAAGACATGAATCAGGGCAGCTACACTAATCCCGCTGGTATTACTGACATCAAAGGTATTGGTAATTGGCAGACACATACGATTGAGTTAGTCACTTATCCGAGCGAAACCCGAGATAAAGTTGCTGTTGAGAGCCGTAAAGATGCGATGCTTTGGTTGGCAAAGGAGTTTACCAGCCACATTAATCAATCAAATCATAAAAGCTTGTCCAACCTAGTAAGTGAGGATGGTCGCTTTACCTTGGCTATCTCAAACTCTAACCATTTGATTGCTGCTGGCAATGGTATATCAATTGAAGCCCAAGGTCAGACGATTGGTATGACACCTAGCGGTCAACAGGCTTCTATGGCGGTTAGTGCTAAAGATTTTGGTACAGGATCGTCAGACGAAGTGAAACTTTTGGAATCTGCACCGTGGTATCAGTCGGGACTTAGAAATGAGTTTTTAGCCAACTCTAATGAACACAAATTAGATGATCCGGCGGCTGCGCAAAACGTGTATGCCTATCTCACATCGGTCTATTCCAAAACTGCAGATCTGGCCAAAGAGTATGGCATCTACATCAATGATTGGGATCCTGCATCTGAGGGTTTCTCTCCAAACGCTCAAGGGTTAACCGATCCGAAAGTGAAAAATGCTTGGGAGATTTTGCCAAGAACTAAGCCTGTCAAAATGCTGGAACTTCTAAGTGCAGATGACTCACGATACGTGAGACAACAAATCATTGAGAAGCTGAAAGGTTCATATTCAGAAAGCCTTGCCAAGAGCGTATTTGAATACTTCCAGTATGGCGGTGAAGTGGCAGGGCATGGCATCAACAACGCTACAACAGGAAGTGTGCAGCAGCCTGAACCAGCTATCTTGTTTGAGTTCCGCAGCGTGCCGAGCGTTTTAAGTGAATTTGTACCTAAAACCGAATCCACGGCAAAAGTTGATGTGAAGGCACTTGATCATTTTGACTCTGCAAGCCGTAAAGCCATCGTTGTTGAAGTGAACGCTTTGGTTAGTGGCAGTGATGATTTCGATGCTTGGTATCAAGAGTATCGGGCAAGTAAAGGCCAGCCGCCAGTTAAAAAACCTAAATCCAGTGCTTCTGCGAATCACAAAGCCGAATGGCTGATGACGCAGTATGCTGATAAATGGGCAAAAATTACCGCGCCTTATATCGAAAGTAATGAGACGAGCACGTCAACACAAACGGCGGTAGATACGGGCGAAGTGCTTAAAGGACTACAGGAAGACTTTAAACGCTATGGCGACGCGCTGAAACCGGATACTAACGTACCAGGAAAATCGAAAGACATTCGTACCACCAAAGATTTCCTAAACGGTTACAAAAACGACCATGCGAAAGACACCGTTGATGGCTTCCACTCAGATATGAGTATCAAGCAACTGGTGGATCTGTTTGTTAAAGGCAACTGGAGTGCAGAGCAAAAAGGTGCGCTTGCTTGGGAAATCGAAAGTCGTGCACTGAAAGTGACGTTCCAGAACAAATCTGAGAAGTACAACCGACTGTTCCGTGAGATTGCCTCTGCTGGAGTGGTGGATGCGAAAGCGACCGAGCAACTTGCGCCACAGTTAATGCTGTTGAACCTATCGAACGACGGTTTTGGTGGACGCTGTGATCCCCTTTCTAAACTTGTTCTGGTCGCTAAACAGCTAGAAAACGATGGTCAAGTCGGCGTTGCAAGACAACTGCTGGAGAAGATGTACTCTGCGGCGGCGGTGCTGAGCAATCCAACGCTTTACTCAGACAGTGAAAAAGTCAATGCAAGCAAGTTGCTCAGCAGCTTAGCGGCTATTCATGCGAAGAATCCAATGCATGATACGTCGATGAAAGTGTGGCAGGAAAAGCTGGAAGGGAAACAAGCGCTGACCGTAAACGGTGTGGTTGAGAAGATCACCGATGTATCAGCTAACGGTAAACCTGTGTTGTTGGAACTTGATGCTCCGGATCACGCGATGGCGGCTTGGGCAAAAGGCTCAGGTGACGAACGTGTTTACGGCTTCTATGATCCAAATGCTGGCATCGTTGAGTTCTCGTCAGCAGAGAAATTTGGCGCTTACCTAACGCGTTTCTTCGGTAAGTCCGATCTGAACATGGCTCAAAGCTACAAGCTGGTTAAAAACGACGCAGGTGAAGCGATCTTCAACCGCGTGGTGGTGATGGATGGCAGCACACTAGCGAGTTATAAGCCGACAGTTGGTGATAGTACCACCATGCAGGGGATTCTTGA
>NZ_MCUN01000011.1 GCF_002873455.1 Vibrio splendidus
AGGTCGTTGGCTTCTGCTGTGTAGTTACCGTCCGTCGTTGGCGCAAGATTCACCACCACTGGCGCTTCGGTTTCATTCGACAGTGACACGGTGAAGACCGCATCAGTCCCTTCGTTCACGTCACCCGCGTCAGTGACAGATAAGACTGGCTTATCGTTGTCTGGATTCGTGCCGCCACCATTACCACCATCGGTGATGGTCGCCGTGCCTGTCGCTGTGCCGTTCGACGTCACATCGTTCGATTCTGTCACCACCAGACCGAAGGTTTCATCGCCTTCATAGACATTGTCGTCTGCAGTCGGAACGGTCACAGTAATCGCTGTCACGCCCGCTGGGATCGTCACGTTGCCGCTTCCATCCACCGTCAGAGTTTGTGTCTGGGTATTACCATCGACGTAAGTCACCACCATGTCACCA
>NZ_MCUN01000012.1 GCF_002873455.1 Vibrio splendidus
AACTAGGTTTGCGACAGAACCGTCATTTTTCAAACTCATGAATTTACAAATGTTGTGAACAGCTGATGATTTTTTGGTTTGGTCGTACATAGCAAAAGCACTTTTGTTGTAAACCTACAACAAAAAATAGACCATGAAGACTCAGGGTGCAAATAAGAAAAGAAGCCTGCAATTTATGCGAACATATATTGCAGGCTTCATTATGGGTGGAAGCCCCAGCCACATCCCGGCACACACGTCGCCTGCTGCGGCTGCTCCCTTCCAGGCCTGACCGAGTTCACAAGTTAGTGTTGCGGGAGGACCAGAGCCTCCATAGATTCTTTTTCTAAGAGGCTTGCCTCAAAGAGTGATTGGATTATTAAGCATCGCAGCAACCATTGCAAGCTCTTCGACCCTATTTTTGAACAATTGCTGTCTAAGTGCTTATCCTTTATTCAAACCACTAGAAAATCGCAGGTAAATTCACCATTGACCTGCGTTCTAAAGGCTTGAATTTCTGAGGTGCTAGATATCGATGTCTTCGTTATCTTCGGTGCGAAGGATGTAATCTGTCATCCATGCCGTACCTAACAGGCACAACCAAACCACAAATACCGGGCTTGGAACCTCAATGCTTGGGGTAATCACCAGAGCAGCAAAACCAACCGTTGGCAATGTCCAGCATAATAGCTTATTCCAGCGGAAGGTTTTCAAACGCGTCAGTGTTTCCATCGATGCCATGATGCCCGTTACACACAAAGCAACCAAAGCGGCATAAGGTAAATCGGCCATCCATAATGGAAGTATCAAGCCTAATGACCACCAGCTGTGTCGGCTGGCTGGCTTAAGATGATTTGCCGCCCACCAAATAACGATGATTGACAAGGTTTGTAGTGTGGTAACCCACGGAACGCCGTCAAGCTTACCTGCTGATTGCGTGACCATAATCCCGACTTGTAGCGTTGCGACGATCAAGCCAGAAATAATGACAACGGACAAACTACTGCGTTTAGAAAAGACCACCATAAGCAGTGGGAATAATACCCACGCACTGACAGACAGCGTGATGGGTTGTAAAGGCAGAGTTAAACCATAGACTGTCATGGATGCGAGCAAAGCTAATCCTGCGATGCCCCCTTGCGGTAAGATCCATAACGCAGGGATAACCATTGCAAGTACTGGGATATCCCCCTCACTTAAACTGATTGCTCTCGCGCAAACAACCGCTAATAATGTGGTGATCAAGAACTGAAACGTTGAAAATACCATAGCCCTCTCCTTCTACCGATCCGTGGTATTAATGAACTAGGAACTTTTAGTATGGACCAATTTTTGCCCCAAATCTTTGCTGTGATTCACCAAATTCCATATGGGAAAGTAACAACTTATGGAGACATAGCACGTTTTTCAGGTTTTCCGGGCTACGCACGCCATGTGGGTAAAGCGTTGGGCAACCTACCAGAAGGTAGCAAACTGCCTTGGTATCGGGTAATCAACAGCAAGGGTGAAATATCTTTAAAGGGTGATTCGTTCGACCGACAAAAGAAGCATTTGGTTAAAGAAGGGGTTGAGGTGAGTGATGCAGGAAAGATCAAACTCAGAATATACAAATGGCAGCCCTAGAGCTGCCACTAATCGCTAATTCAACTGGCTAAGTTAAGCCAATCAAGATGCCTTAACAGTGGCATCGATTTCTGATTAACGAACACCAACTAAACGTAGGTCTGCTTGCTGTGTATTTTCTACATCAGTAATTACTGACTTAATGGTGTCAGTAGTGAAGCGCAGTTTACCGTCAACGTGAATCGTTGCGCGCATGTTGTAACGGTGGTTAGCTTTAATCTTGTTGTTGTCGTAGTTCAGCTCGAACGCGAACGGTACTTGCTTACCGTCTGTGGTGAACTCTTGAGTTGCGATAATCGTCGAGGGTGCGTCAGCCAGTGAAATATCTTCTAGCGTAACAGTCACCAAAGCATTCTCTGGCAATGCAATTCTTTCACGGTAGCTTACTGTTCCTGAAATCACTTGAGTGTTCTCTGCAACCACTTCCTGAGAAGCGTTTGTTTCTGATGTTGCTTGGCAACCCACAAGTAGGCCAAACGATACTAAAGACGTAATAAGAATTAGAGCCTTTTTCATATTCAATTTCTCTCAACATGTTTGCCGGACTCGGCAAATCTACCCACCAATTATAAGAGAGCTTTCATATTCTGTCTTGAAACCCTATGATTTATTGACAGATATCTGACTAAGCTAAATGATTAACACAATAATCTGACATCTATTTTACCAAGAGGCATGCTGGCGATGAGTCAACCTTTACAAGAATTATTAAGTTTACTTCAGCTAGAGAAGCTGGAAGAAGGTCTATTCCGCGGGCAAAGTGAGAACCTCGGTCTGCCACAAGTTTATGGTGGTCAAGTATTAGGGCAAGCGCTTTCTGCGGCTCGTTATACCGTTCAAGACGACCGTAGTGTGCACTCATTCCACAGTTACTTTTTATTTCCTGGCGATCCTGAAAAACCAATTATTTACGATGTTGAGAACCTAAGAGATGGACGCAGCTTCAGCACTCGCCGTGTGAAAGCTATTCAAAATGGCCGCCCTATTTTCTATCTCACGGCTTCTTATCATGGTGATGCTCCAGGCTTTGAGCACCAGATTTCAATGCCTGATATTCCTGGGCCAGAGAACTTTGCATCTGAAACCGAGTTAGCGAGCCACATTGCGGAGTTCCTACCAGAGAAACTGCGTAAAACCTTCTGTGGTGAAAAGCCGATTGAGATGCGCCCTGTGACTGTTGTGAATCCACTCAATCCTAAGAAAGCTGAAGCAAAACAGTACCTTTGGGTAAGAGCAAATGGTGCGGTCCCAGACAACCAATTGATTCACCAGTACCTGCTTGCTTACGCATCCGATTGGGGATTCTTGGTGACGGCACTTCACCCGCATGAGGTTTCGATCATGACACCGAACTTCCAAGTAGCGACGATTGACCACTCTATCTGGTTCCACCGCCCATTTAAGATGGATGAATGGCTGCTTTATGCGATTGAAAGCCCAACGGCAGCGAACACTCGTGGCCTAGTTCGCGGCGAAATTTTTAATCAGCAAGGTGAGCTCGTGGCGACAGCCGTTCAGGAAGGTGTGATGCGTTTTACTAGTAGCGATCAAATAAATAGCGATCAAACGTTGTTTTAAAAGCCAAAAATAAGTACGAGCAAACAAAAAGAGAGGCTAGGTTTAACACCTAGCCTCTCTTTTTTAAAACACTAACGCAAAGCCGTCACTTAAGAGTGACTAAAATCTATTCTGCTTCTAACGTAGGCTCAAACTCGCTTTGCACTCGCGTTTTGATGCCATCTCCGGCATCTCGCAATAGATTAAAGGGTGATAGCACCACACCTTTCACAGCCCCTTCTGCAGCGTCCTGAGCCAAAGCTCGACTCTTATCTGCCAGCAAATTAGCTTGCACCAAGATGTTTGGCACTTCCGCTCTTAGCATTTCAGATTCAGTAACAACAGCGGGGATAGTTTGCTCGCGGTACGATTTACTTTCAGCGAGCATCGGTGGCATGACATCCACACGGTATCGTTTCAGCTCAGTCAATGTTGGTGGGATGACATCGGTTCTGACCTGCTCGACTTCCGTTCGAACATTTTTCACTTCATCTAATATCGCAGGGATTTTGTTGTCGACAGATGAAACGGTTTGATTCACGTCATCTATCGTCTTTCTGACCTCTTCGACTGTGTTCAAAATTTGAGGAGCAAGCTCACTGACATGTTCAGCAAACGCAAGTAGCTCTTCCACTTTTAGCCCTTTCGTGAGATCGGATAAATCATCGATAACCTGCGGATAGGTATCGACGATCTCCCCGACTTTATTGGTAAATGAATAGATGGTGTAGCCCAAGAAAAAAATGGCGACCGCTAATACCAACTGGATTGCGGTAGATACTTTTGCAAACATGAATAATCCTTTTCTTTATCGCAAAGGCGATGTCTAAACTGAAACGAGAGGTAGCATAAGATTAGGTTGAGCTTAAAGCGGCAACGCTGTCGTGTACTTCAGTGGTTCCATCGCAAAAGTCGACGTCACATTAGATATACCATCAATGCTATTCACTAAGCGTTTGTAAAAGTCGTCAAAGCACTTCATGTCTTTAACCTGAACCTTCATCATATAATCATATTCCCCAGCCATGCGATAGAACTCCATCACTTCTGGAAATTCCGACACAGTATTCACAAAACGACCATACCACTCATGAGAATGATCACTGGTTTTGATCAATACGAACGCGGTAAAGGACAGATCGAGCTTTTCAGGGTTCAGCAAAGCGACTCTTTTTTCAATGATTCCGTTCTCTTCAAGCCGCTTAAGTCTTTTCCAACAAGGTGTGGTCGTTAGATTGACCGCTTCAGATATGTCATTCAACGACAACGTACTGTCTTCTTGTAACAACCTTAATATCTTTTTATCTACGGCATCTATCACACTTTCACCAAATCAGTTTTAAAGAGAATAATTTTCTACAATTTAAGCAAAACAAAGGAAATATGGCAAAGTTTTTCTCCTTATATCTAGCTAAATTATAACCATACCAATTACAAAAAATTCCTACTTAGTATCAGGAGAACGCCTATGTGTACTGACCATCAATGGATTAACAACGCGATTCGCAAAATTGAAGCCGATTACCAGCGCTCAGCGGACACGCACTTAATCAAGCTCGATCTGCCAAGTGTGGAAGGGATTGATATCTATCTTAAAGATGAAAGTACACACCCAACAGGCTCTTTGAAGCATCGTTTAGCGCGTTCCCTTTTCCTCTATGCGATTTGTAATGGTTGGGTTGGCCCAGAAACCACGATCATTGAATCTTCATCAGGCAGTACAGCGGTGTCTGAAGCGTACTTTGCTCGCCTGCTTGGCCTTCCGTTTATTGCGGTAATGCCAAAATGCACGGCAAAGAAAAAAATTGAGCAGATTGAATTTTACGGCGGCCAAGCGCATCTCGTTGATCGCTCAGATGAAATCTATGATGAATCTCGTCGTTTAGCCGAAGAGTTGAATGGTCACTATATGGATCAATTTACTTACGCTGAGCGCGCAACCGACTGGCGTGGCAACAACAACATTGCCAACTCTATTTTCAACCAGATGAAAATGGAAGATCATCCAGTTCCAGCTTGGGTTGTAATGAGCCCTGGTACTGGCGGTACTTCAGCAACCATTGGTCGGTTTATTCGCTACCAACAGCATGAAACGAAACTTTGTGTTGTTGACCCTGAAAACTCTGTCTTCCATGAATATTTCAGAACTGGGAACGCGGACGTCAAAGGCAACACATTTAGCAAAATTGAAGGTATCGGCCGTCCACGAGCGGAGCCTAGCTTTATTTCCGGTGTGATTGATGAAATGCGTACAATTCCAGATGCAGCAAGTATCGCTACTACACATTGGTTGTCCGATATTCTCGGTCGCAAAGTTGGCGCATCAACCGGTACTAACATGTACGGTGTGCTTCAACTCGCAAGTGAAATGAAAGCGCGCGGAGAGAAAGGTTCTATCGTAACTTTGCTTTGCGATAGCGGCGAGCGTTACCTAGATACTTACTTCAATGACGAATGGGTAAATCTGAATATTGGTGACTTACAACCGTACACGGCGAAGTTAGAAACTTTCTCGCAAACAGGTGAATTAGCTTAACCGCAGAGCAAACACCGACTCCAAAACAAAAGAAGAGCCCTTAATGGACTCTTCTTTTGTTTGTTCTATTAATCAACCACTATCGAGAAAGATTATTCTGGCTTCTGCTTCGCTTCAAATGCTGCTAGCTGTTCAGGCGTCGCTTTTGGCTGATGGTTTTGTTTCCACTCATCGTAAGTCATGCCGTATACGCGCTCACGAGCGTCATCGATATCCAAGTTTAGGCCTTGTTGTTCAGCTTCCGCTTTGTACCACTTGCTGAAACAGTTGCGGCAGAAGCCCGCCAAAATCATAAGGTCGATGTTCTGCACATCCTTATTACTGTCTAGGTGTGCTAGCAGACGACGGAAGGTTGCTGCATCTAGCTTGTCTTGTTCTTCTTGAGAAAGATCTTTGTATTTAAATTCAGCCACTTTACTTTCCTTTATTCGATTTATTGTATTAATTTATTGAGCTCTGTTTGTTATACAAAAAAAGCCTGCAATTCGCTAGGAGCAAACGCAGGCTTTTCAATATTGTTACACTATTCCATGTTCATTAGCCGTACGTGCTCATTAACCGTGACTGCTTCTGCCCACGTTGTCATGGCTCAGCTCTTTGTTAAGAACCGCTTCCACATGGCCTGGAGAACGAGTTGATCCAGAAATCAGTCGATACATCGCTGGGATGACGAACAGAGTAACCAAAGTTGCAAAGCCCATACCAAAGAAGATAACGGTACCCACAGCCACTCGGCTTTCGTAACCCGCGCCCGTTGAAGTAATCAATGGGATTGCACCGGCTAGTGTGGTGAACGCCGTCATCAAGATTGGACGTAAACGTCGAGCCGAAGCATCAATGATCGCCTTTTCAAACTCAATGCCACGGTCACGAAGTTGGTTAGCAAACTCCACAATCAAGATACCGTTTTTGGTCACCATACCGATCAACATGATCATACCAATCTGGCTGTAGACGTTAAGACCTTGACTCATCAGGACTAGGCCTAAGAAACCACCGAAGATACCCATAGGTACGGTGAACATCACCACTAACGGGTTGATGAAGCTTTCAAACTGAGCAGCCAGTACCAAGTAAGCTACCAGCATTGCCAAAGCAAACACCACCAGGATACTGGATTGGTTCTCTTTAAAGTCTTTTGACTCACCAGAATAGCTTACCGAGATATCGCCTGGCAGTTGGTCGATTGCTTGCTCGTCAAGGAAATCCAATGCATCACCTAGCGTGTAGCCTTCCATCAGGTTCGCTTTGATGGTCACCGACTTTTGCTTATTGTAGTGCGATAGGCGAATTGACGATGCCACTTCTTCAATGTGCGTCAACGTATCTAGCGTGACTAACTCACCAGACTGAGTTCGCATGTAGATTTGGCTTAAGTCATTCGCGTTATTGAAGCTGTTTTCATCACCACGCAAGTAAACATCGTACTCTTCACCGCGGTCAACGAAGGTGGTTTCACTGCGGCCGCCAAGCATGATTTCTAACGTATCTGAAATATCAGAGACACTAACACCCAATTCGGCAGCACGTTGCTTGTCTACCGTGACGACTAACTCAGGCGTTTTCTCAGAGTAATCGATATCTGCACCTTCCATGATTGGAGAGTCTTCAGCCGCTTGCTTTAATAGCTCGCCCCATTTTTGGAGTTCCGTGTAATCAGAACCACCTAAAACGAATTGCACAGGCTCACTGGAACCACCTTTGAAGCCCGGCATGAACGGGAATACACGCACATCTGGAATACCATTCAAAGATTTACGAACTTCGTTCAATGCTTCCTGAGCGGTCTCTTCACGTTCGTCCCAATCTTCCAAGATCATGATAACGAAGCCCGTTTGATCACCCGCATTACCACCAAACGCTGGTGATTGGATGCTGAATGACTTCAAGAAGCCTTGACCAAGCAATGGCATTAGGCGTTCTTCAACGATGTCCATATTGGCAGACATACGGTTATAACTGGTTGCATCAGCGCCACGAACAAACGCAAAGATAACACCACGGTCTTCTTGCGGAGTCAGTTGCGAAGGCACTTGTTGCATCAAACCATAGCTACCGCCCATACACGCAAGAATGATAACCGGAGCTGCCCAACGCCAATTTAGAGCACGGCGCAATACCGCTTTGTATCCAGTTTCTAGCTTGCCAAACACACGCTCTACAAATTGATTGAAGCGATTTGGTTTCACGTTCGCTTTCAGAATCTTACTACCCAGAACCGGCGTTAGCGTTAATGCCACAACAGACGAGAAGATCACTGACATCGCGAGCAATACAGAAAACTCGGTAAACAAGAGACCTACCATGCCATCCATAAACGAGATTGGCAGGAATACCATCACCAATACAAGCGTTGTTGCGATTACCGCGAATCCTACTTCACGTGTACCTTTATAAGCCGCAAGCAATGGCGATTCACCACGTTCAATATGGTGGAAAATGTTCTCAACCACCACGATCGCATCATCGACCACCAAACCAATCGACAGGATAAGTGCCATCAAGGTGATTAGGTTAATGGAGAAGCCGAAGTAGTACGCCGCAATAAACGACGAGATCAGAGAGACAGGTACCGTTACCGCTGGAATAAGTGTTGCACGTGCTTGACCAATAAAGACGTAAAGCACGAGGATAACCAAGCCACCGGTAATAAAGAGTGTGCTGTAAACTTCTGAGATCGAACGGTCGATAAAGACTGTTGAGTCATAGTCGACAGCCAAACGAGTACCATCTGGCAAGAACTTTTGAATTGCTTCGACTTCTTTATGGACTAAGTCAGCTACCTCAAGTGGGTTCGCATCTGACTGAGGTACAATACCCATACTAACGTTAACAACGCCGTCACTCTTAAAGGTCGAGTTCTCGTTTTCTGCGCCAATGTACACATCCGCTACGTCTTTCAAGTAGATTGGCGTGTTATCAGAAGCACGTTTTACCACTAGGTATTCGAAATCTTCCGCTTCTGTGTAAGAACGAGCGGTACGAACCGACATCACAATCGCATCGTTACGTACTTCACCACCCGGGCTTTCAATGTTCTCACTGTTTAACGCAGAGGTGATGTCCGAGGTAGTAACGCCACGACCTGCCATCTGCGCAGGTTTCAGCTTCACGTACATGACTTTGTACAAGCCACCCGAGATATCCACCGAGCTCACACCTGAGATCAAACTAAAGCGGTCAATCAACACACGTTCGGTGTAATCGGTTAACTGCGTTCGGTCCATCTCCGTCGAGCTTAAGTTGATGTAGACCGAGGCTTCACCACTACCATTATTCTTATAAACAATCGGGTCATCGGCTTCATCTGGCAATGAACGCTGAGCACGGGCCACAGCATCACGCACATCACTGACACCCGTATTGAGGTCGTAACCAAGCTCAAAGGTTATCGTGATACGCGACATACCATTACGCGTTGTGGATTCGATCTCATCAATGCCACTGATGCCGGATAACTGGTCTTCAAGATTGGAGGTTATTTGGCTTTCAATGATGGTGGCAGAAGCACCCTCATAACGAGTACTGATCGATACCACTGGGCTTTCAATATCTGGCATCTCACGAACCGCGAGCTTATTGAAAGAGACAATACCAAACACGACCAAGAGCAGGCTCAATACGACAGCCGCTACTGGTCTCTTTACAGAAACATCAGATAACAACATTAGTTAGCGCCTTCTTGTGCTGCTGTATTTTCATCAAGTTGAGCTTTGTTGCCATCAAGCTTAGCGGTATCGCCGCCAGGTTTAGCAGGGCGATTAACAGCGAGCTCTTGAACCAACACACCGTCACGCATATTTACGATACCTTGTACCACGATCTTCTGACCAATCTCGATGCCTTTATCAATCACGACTTCGTTATCGATACGAGCACCCAAGAATACTTCAGTTCGAGTTGCCTTGTTATCTTCACCAATCACATAAACAAAACGCTTAGTACCTGAGTACTCCAATGCTTGAACAGGGATAATCGGTGCTTCAACGGGTGGGAAGTCCATATCAGCCGCGACTAACATGCCCGGCTTTAGATAATCATTATTGTTGTCGAAGTGAATTCGAACACGAAGGTTCAAGGTTTCAGCGTTGATACGAGAATCAATGCCAACCACAGTGCCGGTGAACTGGGTATCACCCCATGCACTGGTGCGAGCCGTTACTGTCATGCCTTTAGACAGCTTAGAAAGGTAACGCTCGGGAATTTGAAGATCTAACTGCATCACAGACAAATCATCTAAGGTCACAAGCTCAGTGCCTGATGTCACCATTTTACCGCGGCTAAAGTCGATAAAACCGACAGTACCGGAGAAAGGTGCACTGATATGCAGCTCTTTTAAATTAGCGTTAGCAGCAGCCAATCGAGCATTGGCGATCTCTACACTCGTTTTCTGAGCGTCAATTTCAGTTTGCGTGATCGCGTTGCGTTTCACTAGTCGTTGGAATTCCGCTAGCTTACGTTTTTCATCTTTTAGATACGCTTGCGCTTCTGCAACTGCCGCTTTGGCTTTGTCGTCATCTAACTGAACCAGCATCTGCCCTTTAGTGACATCTTGATTGGCTTTGATATTGATAGAATCGACTCTGCCCGCAACTTCAGAGCTAATAATCACAGATTGTTCTGCTTCTAACTTACCAACCAAAGAAAGAGATTGGCTAACTTGGTGAATATCAACTTGCTCAGTAACAACAGTGACAGTGCTAGGGCCCATGCGTTTTGCGAGTGCGGCTGGAGACGCCATAAGAATCGACAAGCTAAGCAGGGTTAAAACAGATTTATGCTTCATAATAATGGTCTGCAAGTAAGTTTATACCAATCACAGTATGTAAAAGGTCAGAAATAGCGCAGGAAAAAGGCTTGAGAACAAGGAAGAGTTTTCGATAAGTAGTTATTCTACAATCAAAAATTCTAACGCCGTTATCGAGCATTTTAACAAGCTAGGATGACATGTTATTTACTACGATTGGTATTATTATCTATAAATGAAATTAACCGTATTCTATCAACTGATGAATGCTGTAACGTCAAGAAGTGTAAATCTAGATTAAATTCCATTTACGTTTCTTGGCGAATGGCGCAAACCAAACACAATGCAGAAAGCGAGTTACCTCAAGGTGTTACCTATCACTACGTAAACCTTAGTACAGACGTTCACTTCCCGAGCAATATGCGTACTTTTCGCCATCTTTGCCCAAAAAGGCAGCATTCAACACAAAACCATAAGAAAAACTCTTTACAGGTTTTACGTGTTTGCTATGATGCGCTCCGCACTTGAGAGATGCGTTGGGAAAAACATCTCTTTGGCCTATCCATTATGAGTTAGGAAAAACACCCTGGAGGGGTTCCCGAGTGGCCAAAGGGAGCAGACTGTAAATCTGCCGGCACTGCCTTCGATGGTTCGAATCCGTCTCCCTCCACCATATTCTTCTTAATTGGAAAATCGAAAAGCCAACTCATTGAGTTGGCTTTTTTCGTTTCCGAGCTTTATATCTTTCTAAACGTATATTGCTGAACACTGCCCTCAACTTCCTAAACACTAACCCGCTATTACAAAAAACTTAATCGATCTGACTCATTCAGACATCAGTGCTCCCATACTTCAGCATGACGCTCACAAACCAGATAAGCAGCACAACCTAAACAGTTTGTAGAAACTTGCTCTTTGCATTTGCTCGCAATGTCCTGTTTTTGATGCACCGTGATCTCAGGCTCCAATACGGGTTCAAAGAACTTTGTCATTCCTCATTACATCCAAATAAAATCAGTTAATTAGTCTTAGATTAATTCAATCTTTGAACAAGATACATCTCCTAATATTTGTCGTGATGACACTCTTCCTCTACTCATATTATTTGCCTGTTCCGCATGTTTCGTCATATTGGTATTGCTCCGTGAATCTAAAACTCTCCCCACCCCCTTCCCAAAAAAAGCTCAAAGCCAATTTCCCAGCCGCAACTTACAGATACATATCATTAGACACAAAAAAGCCCCTGCTGATTTCTCAGCAAGGGCTTTCAATTATTTGGTGCCATTCCGAATAACTACATCATATTGATGTTCAGTTAAATCGTGGAATTAACCTTGAATACCAACAATTAGCCACGGTGCATTTTGAGTCGTTAAATCACGCTCTAAGTGCCAGATATCAGTGATATCTTCCTCAATGCCGTCCGCAGTATCACGGTAACGACCGCTAAACTGAAGGCTTAGCTGTGCTTTGCTACCATCATGGTCTGCACGAACGATTTCTGCATCAACGTACATTACGTCTGTGTGCTGATCACCGTCGAGCTTGTTACGCTCAGCTTTTAGATCTTCAAATAAGCTTGGAGACACGTATTCTTCAATCGTGTTTAGCTCGTTGTGGTTCCATGCACCTTGCAGTGTACGGTAGTGCTCACGAGAACCATTGATGAATGCCGCTTGATCAAAGCCCGGTGGGTAGTTATGTGGAACATCGCTTTGTGCACCAAAACCGAAACCACCAGCAGTGCCTTGTGATTGAGGTTGTGCTTGCTCGAAGTTATGAACATTTGGCTGTTGCTTAGGCTGTTCAAACTTGTTCTGACCCATGCCGCCAAACGCTGGCTGTTGGCCACGTGCATTTTGCTGGTTCATTGAACCCTGCTTCGCACCCAACATTCCGCGTAGGAATTTAAACGCTAGGAAAGCAATCAGACCCATAATCAGAATATCCATGAACTGGATACCTTCAAATGCGCCACCAAAGAATGCAGCTAAAAGACCACCAGCAAGTAAACCACCTAGCAGACCGCCCATAAGGCCTTTCTTGCTAGAGTTAGCTGCTGTGTTCTTACCCGTTTGATCTTGACGGATCGAATTCGTGTTTTGTTGTTTTGGTGCTGGAGCCGTTTTAAAGCTTTTGCCAAATGACTTACCACCACCAAACTTTTTCGCTTCCGCGATTGGCGTCACCGCGACTGTTACCAACAGGATCGCGACTAGTGAGAAAAATCGTTTCATTATTATCCTTTATAGGTTTTTTATCTTTCGACACCTTAATCATACTCGTTAACAAAGAACAATGAAATATTCACGGCGTTTACACATGTATCATAATATTGCGGCTATTAATTGATTACTAAACTTGCGAAGGGATTGACGGCACTCTGGGGCAGCATATAAAATATTGAACGATGTTCATTTAATAGAAAGTACCCATGGCAAGACGAAACGATCATACTCGCGAACAATTAGTGCAATTAACCTTAAAAACGGTGACCGACTTCTTAGAAGAGCACTCTTATCACGAGTTAAGTCTACGCAAAATCGCCAATATGATTGGTTACGTTCCAAGTACCTTGGTGAATGTGTTTGGCAACTACAACCTATTGCTATTACATGTTGTTGCTCAAACATTAGATGAACTGGCGTCAGAATCTGCTGCAGTCGTTGAACAATCAAGCAACCCTCAACAAGCTCTATTCAACCTTGCATACTGCTACCACGATTTTGCACAAAAACACCCTCACCGTTGGCAGCTTATCTTTGAGCACAACATGAACGGTGAAAACCTTCCTGAATGGCAATCGAACCGTATAGATAGAATGACAGGTATGTTAGAGCAACTATTAATAGCGATTGCTCCTGAACATACTGAAAGCGAAGTCGTTAAAGCCAGTCGCGTATTATGGTCTGGAGTACATGGAATTACTCTACTTAGCGTTGATGATAAATTTTTCGCCTCTGAGCCTATCGATGGTAAAGAGTTGATCAATAACCTAGTCTCAAACTACTTAACCAACTGGTAATCATCCAAGGAAAGACAATGAACAACAGCAGCCAATCTTCGCTGTTAACGCAAAAAAGGTTCCTACCCTACTTTATTACCCAATTTCTGGGAGCCTTTAATGACAACATATTCAAAAATGTCCTGTTACTATTTGTTGCTTTCGCAAGCGTAGACACGCTACCTATTTCCAGCAATTTATTCATTAATTTGGCCGCTGGCCTTTTTATTCTACCCTTCTTCCTATTTTCTGCTTTAGCTGGTGTACTGGCTGACAAATACGAAAAATCGTGGTTTATCCGTAAAGTTAAGCTTCTTGAAGTGGTGATTATGTCACTAGGTGCGATCGGATTTATCTACGAAAGCTACGAAATATTACTGTTACTTCTGTTCTTGATGGGAACGCAAAGTGCCTTCTTTGGTCCAGTTAAGTACGCCCTACTCCCGCAGCAGTTAGAAAACAAAGAGCTTGTGTCAGGAAATGCCTTGGTTGAAACTGGCACATTCTTAGCCATCTTAATCGGTACTTTAGGTGCTGGTATTATTGCGTCAGAAGAAGGCGCAAAATTCATTGCTGCTGTGTGTATTGTTTCGTTCGCTGTGCTTGGCTATGTATCGAGCTGCTTTATCCCACAATCGCCAAGTAACGCACCAGATCTGAAAATAACGTGGCAGCCAGTAAAGCTAACCCGCGCAACACTCGCCATTGCCAAAAAAGACCGCCCAACCTTTCAAGCACTTATGTCAATCAGTTGGTTCTGGTTCCTAGGTGCAGCTTACCTCACTCAGTTTCCCAACTTCACCAAGGTTTACCTAAACGGGACCGAAAGCGCTGTCGCGTTTTTATTGGCACTGTTCTCGGTAGGCATTGCGATCGGCTCTTTGGCTTGCGATAAGTTATCTAATCACCGCATTGAAATCGGCATCGTGCCAATGGGTAGCCTAGGTATTTCGATCTTCGGTCTGTTGATGGCGATATCCATTCCTGAATCTTTGCCAAACTTTAACTCTTTCCATCAATTTGTAACGTATTCAGAACTATGGCCACTGTTTGCTTATCTTCTTCTACTGGGGATCTCTGGCGGTATCTTTATTGTTCCGCTTTACTCTCTAATGCAGTTACGTGCGAAGCCAAATGAGCGAGCTCAAGTAATCGCAGGGCTCAATATCTACAACTCGCTATTCATGGTAGGAAGCGCTGTTTTAGGTATTGTTTGCCTTAGTATTCTTGAGTTTTCAATTCCACAACTGTTTGTACTGCTCGCGGTAGGAAACACTTTGGTTATGTTGTATCTGTTTTATCAGGTACCTATTTACGCTTTCCGCTTTTTTACGTGGGTGGTCACTCACACCATGTACCGAGTTAAACATAAAAACTTACATCACCTGCCAGAAAAAGGCGGCGCATTGATTATCTGCAACCATGTGAGTTATATGGATGCATTATTGCTAAGCGCCGTTTGCCCTCGCTTGATCCGCTTTGTGATGGAAGAAGATTACACCAAGTTACCGCCAATTCGACGTTTCTTGAGACGAGCTGGGGTTGTTCCCATCTCATCGACCAATCGCAGTTCAATTCGCAATGCGTTCAAAGCGGTTGAACAAGCACTGCATGACGGCCACATCGTATGTATCTTCCCGGAAGGAAAGCTAACCTCAGACGGTGAAGTCGCCGAATTCATGCGTGGTATGGAGCTAATTATTAGGCGCTCTCCTGTTCCTGTGATTCCAATGGCACTCAAAGGACTATGGGGAAGTTACTTCAGTCGCTTCAAAGGCAGAGCATGCAAAGGCTTACCCACTCGTTTCTGGACCAAGCTAGAGATAGAAGCTGGCGAACCTATTTTGCCGAAGAATGCGAATTGCGAGACACTGCGCCAGGCTGTTGCTGAACTCCGTGGACCGCTATATTAAATAGCGATAACTAAGCAACATCCAATCGAACAGTATCAGGTAACATTTATATCGACGAATAAACGTTCAGTTTTTCTTAACGTTTGTTCAATTCATTTAGACTTACTTACCATTGAGTCAAGCGTATAGTCATCCACTATGCTGCCATAACTAAAAATGACAACCTAATACAATGAATCTAAAAAAGTCTGTTCCATTTTATCTTGCTGCTCTATTTTGCTTAACCCCTTGGGTAAGCTCACCGACTGCGCTTGTTATCGGCTTCCTTCTTGCGAGTTTGGGTTTAGTGCCTGAACATTTAGAAGTTGGCAAACTAACCAAGAAGCTACTGGCCTACTCGATTGTCGGCTTAGGCTTTGGTATTCAGTTTGAAAAAGCATTGGCGGTAACAGGTGACGGTATTGGTTTAATTGTCACGACCATCATTGGTACGTTAGTGATTGGTTGGTTCTTAGCCAAACGAATGGGATTGGATCGCACCACAGGTTACCTAATCTCTTCAGGTACCGCTATTTGCGGTGGTAGCGCGATAGCAGCTGTAGCGCCTGCGATTAAAGCAGACGATGAACAGATTGGCTTGGCGTTAGCCACTGTATTCGTGTTGAACTCAGTCGCTCTATTCTTGTTCCCTATGATTGGCCACGCGCTTGAGTTAAGCCAACAAACATTCGGTACTTGGGCAGCAATCGCTATTCATGATACTTCTTCGGTTGTCGGTGCAGCATCGGCGTATGGCGAAGAAGCACTCACGACAGCAACAACACTCAAGCTAGCTCGTGCACTTTGGATTATCCCAATCGCTTTAATCAGCGCGATGATCTTCAAGAACGATCAAAAGAAGATTACGATTCCTTACTTCATTTTCTTCTACTGCGCTGCTATTGCTGTTAGTGACTTATTGCCACAATTTGAAATGGTCTACCAAGGGATCTTTGATGTATCTAAGCGGGCACTAGTGGTGTGTCTGTTCTTGATTGGTTGCGGTATCTCGGTTGAGAAGCTTAAAGCCGCAGGGCCGAAGCCATTGATGTTTGGTATTACGATGTGGACAATGATTTCGACTGGCTCATTAGCGTGGTTAACTCTCGCCTAACCTACCCTGATTAGACAGTGGGAACACCAATAGATTCGTTAATGTATTAGCCAGACAACAGATTAACGAATGACAAAATAAAAAGGCAAAGCTCAAATGGGCTTTGCCTTTATCGTATATATTCATTGTTACAACAGTCACTAGTCAAACACAGGCTTATCACTCTTTTGACTCTCCCTCTTCATCAAAACAAGTACCACAACCAATACAAATGCGGTGAGTTCAGCCAACGATCGCGTCAACCCAGATGAAGTCACTGCTTGGCCTATCTGCAGTAAAACCGCAATGATGAGGGCAATTTTCATAATAAGACCTTATTCTATAATCCGTTATTTATAAGGCTTATTATGATGGATGGTTATAAAGATAATAAATTCTGTTTTGAACTATCTAATTGCTAAATTAACTAACCGCTTGCCTTTAACCCCTGTTCTGAGACAACCAAGATGCTAATCCAGCGCGCGAGACCTTGATACCTAGCTGTTCTTGATGAGGCATTCGATAGTACTCGACAGGAAATTTGAACCGTTCCAAACGGCCATTTAATTGCTCGGTAAACCATTCTTTGGTTGGTAAATCCGTACAATCCACAATAGCGACAGGTCGAAACCCGAACTCATCATCTTCAATGGGAACGATAAACGCCTGATTGATTAAAGATAACTGATTCAGTGCTCGTTCAATTTCTTCACAGTGGATATTCTCTCCCCCAGAAATAAACTGATTATCAGCGCGACCAATTATCGACACTTGGTCGCCATCCCATTCGCCGAGGTCTTTACTGTCGAACCAACCGTTCTCATCCACCAATGGTGTTAACTCGCCCTGACAGTAATAACCAGAAGCAAGCGTATTGCCGCTAATAAAGATACGTTGATCTTCAATTTTTAACTGGCGTTGGTCGAGAACAAAACCAGCAGTATTACTAGAATCGACTGGCTTCGCGGTCACTGTTGAAGCCGCTTCTGTCATACCGTATCCAAGCCAAGTTTCAATGCCCATTTGTTGAGCTTCAAGCCCTAGCACTTCTGGGATATGGCTACCGCCTAAAAGCACATGAGTTAAAGTAAGTGCTTGCTTACTCTTTAGTAATCGATGTAGCTGAGTGGCGACTAATGAGGCATGGCTGCAACTTTCGATGTCTGACTCAAGCTTACCTGACCCTATTTTGATGCAGCCACCAGCCGCCAACCAACGATGGACAATCGCCAATCCCGACACATGGTACATCGGTAAGCTAAGCAACCAAGTGTCAGCTTGTTCAAAGTTAAAAACGTCTAGTAAACCCTGAGCTGAACATAAGTGTTGCTGCAGCGTGTGAGCCACCGCTTTCGGGTTTCCGGTAGAGCCAGAAGTGAATACGATGCTCGCTAAAGATTGAGGATTAAAGTTAGGATTTTGCGCTGTTGTTAGTTTGTCATCACCATCGGCCTTAACTTCGTTCAAGCAAGGTAGCGTCACCAATACAGTCTTGAGGTCAACAACATCAGAATGATCTAACCCACAGCTATCTAATAGCCAAAGGTAACGTCTGTCTAGCTGACCATAGAGGGATCCAAACCTCTGCGTTAAACGAGCTTTCGGCTGAGGCATGGTAAACGCACAAACCACACCCAAATTGAGTGCGGCAAGATAAACCGGAATCACTTCAGCTTGGTTCTTACCGACAATCGTCAGGACATCACCTTCACATAAACCTTGATGGGATAATTGTTGTTGGTACTCACTCACCAGCACAGACACTTGCTGCCAAGTATAAGTGCGGTGAGTAGTCACTAACGCTGGTTGAAGTGGGTTTTGCTGCGCCCACTGTACCCAGAGCGGGTGATAAATAGATTGTGGGCGCATCATAAAATAACCAAGTTATGGATTGAGAACGGTCTAAGCCAAGCGAACAATCAGCCTAAGAAGACCAAATCAATTGCTGCTGTTCAAGAGTAGAAACAGGAAGCTTACAACCCGGCCAAGAGACTTCTAGCTGTTGCTGATACAAGCCAATCGTATCAAGTCCTGGAACTTCATTAGGCAAGTACTGTTGTGCTAATCGTGCAATCTGAGTTAATCCAAGGCTAGACTCTATGCTTGAGCTTAGTACTGGTTTGATACCAAGTTGCTGCGCGCGCTCAATGATAGCAACACAACGCTCTACCGAACCAATTAGGGTTGGTTTAATCACTACCGCTTTAACGCCCGTCAAGTCGCTGAGATTAAACTCTGGGCTTCTTACCGCTTCTTGTAGTGTCTCATCCCATGCAATCGCAACGCCATGGTCAATGGCAAATGCCAAGCTGTCTTCTGGCTTCTGACAAGGTTCTTCAATAAAGCTAATACGTTGACGCAGTGAAGGCGCAATGTACTTGATGAACTGCTTAGCCTTTTCTGGCTTCCACGCACGGTTAGCATCAAGTCTTAGGGTTAAATCAGGAATCGACTCAAGGAATAAGCTCACCAGCATGCCATCACGGATCGCTTCATAAAGGCCAACTTTTACTTTGGCAACCTTCTCGCCTTTCATCTCATTGAGTACAGGGATCAACTCATCAGGATCGCCTGTACACAAAGGCGCAGCTTGGTAGTTACCTTCTGCGTTAAGATCGCCGCGTAATTCCATCTTCGCCATCGAAAAGCCAAAGGCGACAGAGGGATATAACTCATCAAATGGCGTTTGAGGGTTGTTGTGGCTCCAAAGCTCTAGTTCGTGTTGCAGTTGAATACCGGCTTGCTCGGCATCTTCTAGGCTAAAACCAGGTAGAGGTGCAACTTCACCAAAACCAGTTTTACCATCACACTCAAGTTGGATAATGTAACCAATTCGTTCGCTCAACTTATTATCACGAAGTACTACACCACTATCCATAGGTAATTGATAACGGTAGAGTTTCGCGTGACGCTGAGAATTCACTGAGTTCATAAGGTGTCCTAAAAATGGGAACATCAAAACAAAACGAGCCGCTATTTAGCGACTCATTCTGAAGAGGAAAAGGCTATGGGTTACGCGGGAATTTGTCGAAATCAGGTCGACGTTTCTCGTTAAACGCATTGCGACCTTCTTGGCCTTCCTCTGTCATGTAGAACATCATGGTGGCGTTACCCGCCAACTCTTGAAGACCGGCTTGGCCATCACAGTCAGCATTGAGTGCCGCTTTCAAGCAACGCAGCGCCATTGGGCTGTGTTGAAGCACTTCACGACACCAACGAACAGTTTCTTTTTCTAGATCAGCAACAGGGACGACTGTGTTTACTAGGCCCATGTCCAATGCTTCTTGAGCATCGTAGAAACGACATAAGAACCAGATTTCACGCGCTTTCTTTTGGCCAACGATACGAGCCATGTAAGAAGCACCCCATCCGCCATCGAATGAACCTACTTTAGGACCAGTCTGACCAAACTGTGCGTTTTCAGCTGCGATTGTAAGGTCTGCCATCATGTGAAGAACATGACCACCACCTACAGCCCAACCCGATACCGCTGCGATAACTGGTTTTGGACAAGTACGAATTTGACGTTGGAAATCAAGTACGTTCAGGTGATGTGTACCTGAATCATCTTGATAACCGCCGTAGTCACCACGAATACTTTGGTCACCGCCAGAACAGAACGCCTTCTCACCAAGACCCGTCAAAATGATTACGCCAACTTTTTCGTCATAACGAGCATCAGCCAGTGCATTGATCATCTCTTTTACGGTTTGTGGACGGAACGCATTGTGGACTTGAGGACGAGCAATCGTGATTTTCGCAATACCGTCGTCAGACTTGTGGTACTGAATATCTTCAAATTGACTACTTTCATCGCGCCAGTTAACTGCTGCGTAAAGTTCTTCTTCTGTGATGCCTACTGTTTTAGCCATGGTGATTCCCATTGTTCTATTAGAGACCACGACTAACGAATAGTCGTGACGGTGTTGCTCTGCTTTTGATAGTGCTTGATACGAGAGAACCGCTCAGTCGGTTTAGCGACGACTGGCGATACATTGGATGATCAGGTTAGAAAACAACTCTGGTTGCTCGAAATGAACATTATGACCAGCGTAATCAACCTGACTATATTCAAAGCCACTATTCTCAGCTAGCTCCATGAATTTACGATCTTTTTCACCACACACATAATGCAATTGATGCTCATGAGATTTCAATGTGGCACGTAAATCCGGTTGCTTCGCTAACGAAGTAGATAACAACATATTTGCTACGGATACTCCAAGGTTACCACTACGCTTTATGACCAAAGTTTGTCTTTGCTCATGATTTAGTGAAGAAAAGACGCTTTGTTGATACCAATCGTCTAAAACATCTTCAATCGACTGCTGCGCAAAGCGGACAGCCCATTGCGTATCATGTACTAACCTTTGTGCTCGTTCTTCATCACGCTCCAGACCAAAGTTGCCACCTTCAATAATGACTTTCTCAAGATTGAGCGTTTCGAAGCAAGGGCTTGTCACCCCATACATGGCGAGCCGGCCTCCCATAGAGTAGCCAATCACCACGATAGGGTAATCTGCAGGAAGATCGTTGAGAGCAAGTTGAGAAGTGATGCACTGAACGATTTTCTTGCAGCAATGATCAAAGCCTACCGGATCGATAAAGCGACTTTGTCCGTGCCCGGGCAAATCTATGCAAAGACGAGGAAAATCCTCTAGATATGGATGACATGCGCTCCAATCATCCCCGCTTCCGAGTAAACCATGTAAAAAAACAAGCAAAGGTTTGTCAGAAGATTCTTGTACAGCTGGGTAATAATTGGAGTAAAGCATGTAAAGTCCTTAGGCTAATGCCTCGGTGAGCATTGAACTGAATTGTTTCAGCAAAGTAGACGCTTGTTCGGGAGGCGTCTTAACTTCAACGAGCAAGGTACCCTGACCTTGTTCGAAATGTTGTTCGACAATCGTTTGATAGCAATTCAAAGTTTCTGGCGCCGCATAACCAAGCTGGAATTGCGCAGCGGCATGTTCAAAACCGAAACCATGGGGCATTTGATATAGAGATTGTTTTTGTTGCTCAGGAACAGGCAACAAGTCAAAGATCGCACCGCCATCATTGTTGGTCACAACAATCACCATCGGCGTTACATTGTGAGTCAGCAGAGCCAGTGAGTTGAGGTCATAAAGCAAAGAGGTATCGCCAATCAACATTATCAAGGGGTTTTGGTTGGCTTTCACCACACCCGCAGCCGTTGCTACCAAGCCATCAATGCCCGATGCGCCACGATTACTGTAAACTTGGTTTGCAGATATTGATGACAGCATATCCATCAGCCTTACCATCAAGCTGTTTCCCACAAACAACTCTCTGTCTTTAAGTCTAGTCGACAAGTCAACTGCAACGCTCAACTCGGTCAGTTGATCATTATTGGATATTTGCGCTAATGCCAATTGTTGAACCGTATTCGCGATTTCGACCAAAGGTGCTGCCCAACCTGCATGTTGACCTAACAAGGTGGGTAAATGCTGCTCTGACACCCATGACTCGATATCAGCAACAATATGGGTTTGAGGCAGATGATCTTGGTTGATTCGGTGCGTATCTGGCGACACAACAATGTATTGTGATGAGCAGAATGATGAAGCTTGCGACTTTATCCAATGATTAAGGCGCTTAGAAACAATACGCTCACCGAACTGAAGGATGAAATCACATTGGTTGAGTTGCGCTTTAGCTACGTCACTCTGCATCCACAGATCATAATGTTTCCAATCACTTGTGACACCTGATTGAGGGTCACAAAAAACTGGCCAACCTAATGCAGTGGCAAACTGCTGAGCTTTTGTCGCTTGTTCAATATCTAGCGAACCGAGAATAACCACACCCTTGCGTCCAAGATACTCACCTGGAGCAATCGGTTGTGTATTCACTTGATTAGGTAAAAACGTTTGGCTGTAACAACCTGTTCCCGACTTCCACCCTGAGATACTGGATGTGTATTCCGCATACATTTCCGCGCTATTCGCAGAATATAGAGGCTCTGGGAACGGACAGTTGATATGAATCGCACCGCCAACATTGCGTTGTTTCGCTAGCGCGTTATCAACTGATGTCAGAAGCCAATTCAATGAAATCTGTGTGGTTGGACTTGGTAGATTTAAAGCACTTTCAACATGGGAAGAAAAGATACCCTGTTGTTGAATGGCTTGATTGGCGCCACAGTCGACTAAATCGATAGGTCGATCAGAGGTCAGCAAAATCAGCTTCTCTCGTGTCAGTCCAGATTCAGCCGTCGCAGGAAGAAGGTTTGCAACAGCAGTACCAGAGGTGACAATCACGGCAACTGGCTTATCGCTGGCTTTCGCTAAACCTAACGCAAGAAAACCAAGCCCACGCTCATCAAAGTGCGTGTGCAGCGTCAGTTTTGGATTGGCTTCGGCTTCGAGTGTTAATGGTGTTGAGCGCGAGCCTGGTGCAACACAAACATGTTCAACGCCACTGCGGGCTAGTTCTTCAAGTAATGTGTGACACCAAACTCTGTTTAATACGGCTTGGTCGTGGTTCATGACGCCACACCCAAAGGTGGGTGATCTGAAATTAGGCTTAGCAGAGTCGACATCTTCTTATTCAGCTCTTGCCACTCATGTTCAGCAACTGATCCCGGCACGATCCCAGCACCCGCAAACAGTTGTACTTGATCGTTTACAATCAATGCACTGCGAATCGCGACACAGAATTCCGCTCGTTGATGGCTGATATAGCCAACAGAACCTGCATACCAACCTCTCGCAAACGGTTCATGTTCAAGTATGAAGTCCATCGCCTCTTTACGGGGTAAACCTGCCACCGCAGCAGTCGGCTGCAATGCAGCAAGCAACTGAACACCGTTAACGCCATTCTTGAGCTGAGCGTGGATATTACGCTTCAAATGTTGCACCTTACGCAAACGCACAAGACGCGCTTCTTTTTCAACGTGTACCGTTTGAGAGTGAGGAGTAAGACGCTCAACAATGTCATCGACCACATACTGGTTCTCATTAAGGTTTTTACTGTCTTGAGAAAGCCAGTTCGCTAACTCCATATCTTCTGTTGCGTTTTCTCCACGACCAATGGTTCCTGCCAATGCTTCGGTGTTGAGCTCAGTGCCGTATCGGCTATACAGTCGCTCTGGTGTAGACCCAATGAAGCTGTGCTTAGAATCCAATACCAACATGAAATGAAAACTGTGATGGTTTTGTAGGTAACTGGCTTTAAGCAATTGAGCGGCACAAATCGGAGCATCGAGTTGCAATGTGGTTTTGCGTGCTAAAACGACTTTTTTGTACTCTTCATCACTAATGCCTTTCAGCACTTTATCGACAAGGTTGCCCCACTGCTCTCTTTCTGGCACATGGTTGATCTGTTCAATATGAGCAGACAAAGGCACCAATATCGCCGCTTCTACAGAAAGCTTATTCAAAGCATTAATGGAAGCAACGCGATCAGGAGACAAATTAACCGCCAGCGACCAAGTGTCGTCAAAACGAATTAATTCAACCTGAGGAAGAAAGAAAAACGATTCCATACAACGACGGTTTTTTGCGGTATGTCCGTCAAATGAACGTCCACCCCAAATTCGTTGGTCTTCACCAAGAATCGCATACGCAGGAGCGGGATCAGAGAAAGTATGTAGTTGACCGAGCGCGACGACCTCTTCACGAGTGTCACGTGACTGCCAGTAAAACTTTGGAAAGAGCGGTTGAGCATGAAGCCATTCTATAAATGCAAACGATGGTTTTTGCGTTAGAACTTCAACACAACGAACTTCACTTGCTTGGGCATTTTGTACTCGCTCAATCAAAGCGGAGATAGTTTGCTGGAAATGTGACAAATCGACCTCGTTCACATCTAAATTATTATTATATTAGTTTGATACTTTATGGGCAGCACCCACTTAGATCAAGAATGTACTATATCTTTTGAACATTCCTGTGATTTTAAGCGATCCAGCCTCTTTATTCATCTTAGCCAACAACAAATAAAGCGATTAACTAAAATGTAGAAAAGAGTGACAACAAAAAGACCAAACGTGACACTGAAATGCGACATTCATCAGATTTTTATTCTATCAAACCCCATTTTGCGGTACTTTAATAAAGTATTTAAATTAATTTCAGGAAATCGGCAATGCAAAATATCGGGATGTCGTCAAAACTCAACAATGTATGCTACGAAATCAGGGGGCCTGTACTCAAACATGCTAAGCGCATGGAAGAAGAAGGGCATAAAATACTGAAGCTTAATATTGGTAACCCCGCCCCATTTGGTTTTGACGCCCCTGATGAAATCCTTGTTGACGTAATCCGTAACCTACCGACATCTCAAGGTTATTGCGACTCAAAAGGCATCTATTCAGCCCGCAAAGCGGTTGTTCAGCATTACCAGAAAAAAGGCCTACGTAACCTTGATGTCGAAGACGTTTACATTGGTAACGGCGCATCAGAGCTTATCGTTATGTCTATGCAGGCGCTACTGGATAATGGTGATGAAATCTTAGTTCCTGCTCCGGATTACCCACTATGGACAGCGTCTGTTGCACTTTCTGGTGGCACACCGGTTCACTACATGTGTGATGAAGATGCCGATTGGTATCCAGATTTAGACGACATGCGAGCGAAGATTTCACCTAAGACACGCGGCATTGTACTGATCAACCCAAATAACCCAACAGGTGCGGTATACAGCCGAGATTTCCTACTACAAGTGGTTGAGATTGCTCGTGAGCATGGTTTGATTATCTTTGCCGACGAAATCTACGACAAAGTACTTTACGACGGTGCGGTACACACTTCAGTTGCAACACTAGCTGAAGACGTATTAATGGTTACGTTCAACGGCCTATCTAAGGCTTACCGTGTGTGTGGCTTTCGTGGCGGTTGGATGTTCTTAACGGGTCCGAAACACTTAGCGAAAGGCTACGTTGAAGGACTAGAAATGCTGGCCTCGATGCGTTTGTGTGCCAACGTTCCGATGCAACACGCTATCCAAACCGCACTCGGTGGCTATCAAAGTATCAATGAGTTGATTCTTCCAGGCGGTCGATTGCTTGAACAGCGTGACCGCGCGTGGGAATTGATTAACAAGATCCCAGGGGTTTCTTGTGTGAAGCCAAAAGGCGCGATGTACTTGTTCCCTAAGATCGATACCAACATGTACAACATCAAAGACGATCAGAAGTTTGTGCTCGATTTTCTTAAGCAAGAGAAGGTGCTACTGGTTCAAGGTACCGGTTTTAACTGGCCCAAACCGGATCACTTCCGCATCGTGACTCTGCCGCACATTGAAGATCTAGAAATCGCAATTGGTCGTCTTGAGCGCTTTTTGCAGACTTACAGTCAAGACGAGCTCACTGCCGATTAATGAACCCGAAGGGAAATGACTACAATTTGCTGTTTTAAAAGACTTTAACTTGTAATCAATCACTTCTATGCTTAAAAGGCTCCTGTTTAGGAGCCTTTTTTGTATCCGCTGTCTCGTATAACTTGTGTTGAATACAAGTACGAGTGGAGCATTGTTTAAAAAGGATGATTATGAAAAAGCAAAGTACATTCATGGCATGGGTAACACGAATGCCTTTAATCAAACGTTGGGCCTTGATGCATTGCTTTCAAGAAGAGAACGTCTCAGAGCACTCCCACCAAGTATCAGTGATCGCCCACCTACTAACCGTTATTAAGAACAAACGTTACGGGGGTAATTTAAGCCCAGAAAAAGCCGCTGTAATTGCTATTTATCATGAAATATCAGAAACCAAGCTTCAAGATATGAATTCAAAGACCAAATATCATAGCCCGGAATTTACAGCGGCATTCAAGAAGCTTGAAGATATTGCAGAGCAAGAGTGCTTAGAAACACTCCCTGAGGATCTTCAGGACGAATTCAATGACTTATTAGTTCAAAAAAATGTTGATAATGATTACAAGTCTATCGTGAAGGCTGCAGATATTCTGGCCGCATATATCAAATCTTTAAATGAACTTAGGTTCAACAATGATGAATTCTTACATGTGAAAGAAGGGCTGGAGCTTAGAATCGAAAAGCTTATTGAAACGATGCCCGAAGTGAATGATTTCATGGAGATATTTTGTGATAGCTGTACAACAACATTTGACAAGATATCCGGGTAAGATTCCCTAACATATTTGAAAGATAGCTAAACTTCATTTTACGTTAGTATCATATTATTTAGAAAATTAAAGATTGTTAATCTCTATGACTTCACCAAGTATTGAACATTTACGTTACTTTATTATTGTTGTCGAAAAAGGGTCTTTCACTGCAGCCGCTCGATATTTAAAACGTGACAGAAGCTCTATTGGCCAAGCAGTCTCCAACTTAGAAATTGACCTCGGCTTCGAACTGTTTGAACGAAATGGCCGTCAGCTATTGCTAAAACCCGAAGGCCAGGCTCTTTATAATAAAGCTCGAACATTGCTCCATAACTACCAATCTTTTTGCCAGTTCAGTACTGACCTTTCTGCAGGACTTGAATCTGAGATTGTAGTTGGTGTCGACTATTTCGTATCAAACTCCGAAATAGCGGACCTCCATCACTTGATCACCCAACAATTTCCGAACCTCTCAGTCCACTGGAGACAGCACTCAACTTTTGAACTGGATAACCTCCTTGATAACGGCGACGTCGATATCAATATTCGATTATTTCAAAATAATAATATCTCAGATGAGTATCACCTTGCTCATATTGACAATTTAGAACTTGTGCCACTCATCAATGCAAATGCACTCCCCCATAAATCGGGCTTAGTTAAACACCAAGATTTGCGTTCAACGCCTTTGATTTCTTTCCCAGGAATGGACAGTGTTTTTCGTAATGATCGTTTTGAAAAAACACATCGAGTCTTTTCCCGAGAGTGCGCGCTTCAGATTGTAAGAACGAAAGAATCTTGGACATTGGGGACTTTAGAGGAGGCTTTTTTGTATCAGCAAGAGCTTTCACCTATTCATCTAGATACAAATCATCCTTTTACATTGCGTCGGTTGTTAATTTGGCGACATAACCAAACAATGGGAAAGGCAAAACTTTGGTTAATTAAAAACATTCCTTTGATACTATCCAAGTCAGCAAAAAGCTAATTCTATGTATATGGGGGATTATCCCCCGTAAAACAAATCAAGCGCTTTGCACCTTACCGTCACTACTCATTAGAATCCTCACACTAAATCAATAACCAGCCTTCAATATTACAAGTCGGCACTTGGGTTATGTTTTGAAACAGCGTCTTGCTGAGTTAATTCGATGCGATACCTTGGCAACCTTGCCACAAGCAATTGATTACGAGCTCTTCCTATACGTTTGTTTCATTAGTTATCAATATCGAAAGTTATCAATATCGAATTTACGTAGAGGAAAAATCCAATGAATCAATTCAAGAAAATTGCAAAAAAGATAGGGCTTATCAGCTTGCTTGCTCCTGCTTTGCACGTTGGAGCAGTGCTTGCTTGTACAAGTATTGCTCTTGAAGCACAAGATGGTGCTGTTGTTTACGGTAGAACAATGGAATGGGGTACTTTTGACCTTCACTCGAGGGTTGCTATTATTCCACGTGGGTATGAATTTGAAGGCAGCACTCCGGATGGTAAACCAGGAATGCGTTGGAAAGCGAAATACGGTGCCGTTGCACTTGATGCTATTCAAAAAGATTACATGATGGATGGTATGAACGAGCAAGGTTTAGTCGTTGGGCTGCTATACCACCCGGGTGTCGCCAAGTACCCAGAATATAACCCGTCAAACTCAGATCACACTATTGGATCGTTAGAGATCGTCAACTACGTACTCACTTCATTCTCAACGGTAGACGAAGTTAAAGAAGGATTGGACAAAGTTCAAGTGGTTGGAATCATTGAGCCAGCCCTGGGAATTGAAGCTCCAATTCACTTAACTGTTATCGATGCCAGCGGAAAGGCCATTGTCGTTGAGTACTTAAATGGAAAGCTCGCAATATTTGACAACCCAACCCGAGCATTAACAAACAGCCCTAGCTTTGATTGGCATATGACGAATCTACGCAACTACATCAATTTGACAGGTGCAGCATTACCGACAAAAACACTAGTGCGCGGTTCTGAAAATGTGGATTTGGCACCTATTGGGGCTGGTACTGGCTTCCTTAACCTCCCTGGCGACTTTACTCCACCATCAAGATTCATTCGTGCCGTAGCGTTTACTGAAACAGCTAGAGAAACAGCCGATGCTGATGAGACTGTCTATGAAGTCTTGCGCATCATGGACAACTTTAATTTACCTTTGGGTGCAGCTGAGGGGCCTGCTGCGGAAAGTGGTCAGTTAGATGGCATGAGAAGTTCGACTATTTGGACAAGCGCTGCTGATAGTAAAAACTTGAAGTATTACTACCATACTCAGCACAATCGAAAAGTAAGAATGATTGATCTTAATAACATTGATTTTTCAGCTAACAATTCGCATATCCAACACCTTGAACTTGATGTAAGAAAAGTCCAGGAAATTGATGACATAACGCCGATAAATTAATGTAGTAACCGTTTTTTTAAGGAGCTTTGATTAAGGTGGGAATCTGGAGATAACCACCTTTTTTTCAACACCAAAACCGCTCTCTCTTCACCGCAGTAATACATCGCTGACCACGTACACTTAACCGTCAAGTGATCTACAAAACACACTCCAATTTCAACATATCTTATGCAACCTTAATCAACATTAGAATATACATAACTTACTTTCATTTCTTTCAAAAGAAGCAATACAAATTGAGCTCTATCTTCTTACTTTCTATTTTTCATTGAATGATATAAAACAGCTAGATGTATATTTATTATATAATTGAGCCAATGACCTCCGTAAAATCAGATTGATAGGTGTTATTTTGACTTCTCCTCACGAACCACCATTTGAACTCGAACAAGAATGGCAACATCGAAATGACGATGAACATAAAATAAGACGTGATGACCATCGTAGCCCGTATCAACGCGATCGTGCGCGGGTGCTTCACTCTGCGGCTTTTCGTCGCCTACAAGCCAAAACTCAAGTACACGGTACCACCGTCAACGACTTCCACCGCACACGCCTTACCCATTCGTTAGAAGCCGCTCAACTTGGCACAGGCATTGTTGCTCAACTTAAAAAGAAGCAACCTAAGTTCCGAGAACTACTGCCTTCAGATAGTTTGATTGATTCACTGTGTTTGGCACACGATATTGGCCATCCTCCTTATGGGCATGGTGGTGAAGTCGCACTCAACTACATGATGCGTGACCACGGTGGCTTTGAAGGCAATGCTCAGACATTCCGAATTGTCACGCAACTTGAGCCTTACACTGAACATCACGGGATGAACCTATCTCGACGCACTTTGTTGGGTCTCATTAAGTACCCTTCTCTACTTAGTGAGGTTCAAGCGAAATTGCAGTCTGAGCCCGTTAAACACCAACGGCAGCTACGAGCCAAAGATTGGATGCCAACAAAAGGCATATATGATCATGATGAAGATTTGTTTAACTGGGTGCTTAAGCCGCTTTCAAGCAACGATCAGCAGCTTCTAAAACAGAAAAGAAAAACGCACACCGAGCCACTTGAGCACAACAGAACCAAATATAAGTCACTTGACTGTTCGATCATGGAGCTTGCCGATGACATCGCCTATGGCGTACACGATTTGGAAGATGCGATTGTGCTAGGTTCAGTGACTAAAGCTCAATGGGTCGATTCTGCATACCCTCAGCTCAGAGAAATGGCTGACCCTTGGATTTGTGAGCACTTAGATTCAATTACAGAGATGCTTTTCTCTGGTGAGCAGTATCGTCGAAAGGATGCGATTGGTGGGATAGTCAACGCACTGTTGACCAGTATTTCGATTGAACGAGTGGATGCAGACTTTGAGAATGTACTGCTCGCTTACAATGCCGTGCTCGAACCGAGCATGGATGCCACACTCGATAAGCTGAAACATTTCGTTAGCGAGTTTGTTATCCAAGTCCCTCAAGTTCAGGTCATTGAATACAAGGGGCAGCAAATCATCATGGACATGTTTGAGGCGTTCAGCGCCGATCCTGAACGTTTGTTGCCACTGCCTATCAAGAAGCAATGGCTACAACATCAAGATGAGTCTAGAAAGATGCGCGTGATCGCCGATTACATCTCATCAATGACCGATGATCTTGCGCAGAAAATGCATCTGCAATTGTTCTCAGCTCATACCGAATTTTAATTCCTGACTCACTCTACAGAGACGGCTTAATCTAAGTAGTTTTTCTCAAACACGCCAGGCGGCATTTGATTGATTTGAAACTGAATCATTTGGTCAAATGCCGTTAGCAAAGGGCGAAAGTCACCATCACTCTCTAACAAGCTAAGCAAATGATAGCCAGCTTCAACGGTTGAAAGGCTGTTTTCACTTGGCGCTTTACGGATTCGATAATTACCCTTGAGATCTTTCGGTAAGTGAACCGTGCTCAGCGCATGCAAGTTACTTGACACCTGCCACATCTTGAACGCCTTCTTCCACGTCCCATCCAATAAAATTACACGCAGCTTCTTGCTTGGACATGTCGCAGATTCAACTGAAACAGAGTTTTCGCTTGGGTATAAAATTACATGTTGGTACTGTTCATCGGCCAGCAATGCGTTCAATTGTTCGTTGTCTGAAAAATCTTCACCGACAAGCGTCACGCTGTTATTTAGAGATAACGAGAGGATACGCGCAGTTCCCATCGGGCGATGCTCTTCTGATGGGTGCTGAAGAATGATAAGCTCAACATTCGATTCGAGTGGTGTAACCCACTGACAAATACAAGCTTTCAACGCTTTACTGCATTGGGGGCAATAACGAGACATGGATTTAATGTGTACCCTGTTTTAATTTTCACTTCACTTTTATGCGTTTTATTCCAACTTGAGCCTGTGCAGGCTTGGGTCGTATGGGATAAAAATGCAATTGCCGATGGGCAATGGTGGCGGATCCTAACAGGAAACTTTTCACATACCAACCACTCACACCTTCTGATGAATTTAGCAGGCTTGTGGATCATCAGCTATCTGTTTAAACCGAGTAAAAAACAGCTTGTTCTTGCTCTGCTTGTCATTAGTTTAGTGACTGGGATCGCTCTGCTGTTTTCGAGTATTCAGATCTATGTTGGCCTATCTGGCACTTTGCATGGGTTGTTTGGCTTATTCGCGCTCAGTGAGGCTTTAAACGGTAGGAGATCAAGTTGGCTGTTAGTATTAGGATTAGTCGCTAAAATCGCTTGGGAGCAGCTTGTCGGTCCATCGAGTACAACTGGCGAACTGATTAATGCTCGTGTCGCGATTGAAGCCCACCTAGCCGGTGCACTGGCCGGAGGCTTCATATCTATCGTTTCGTTTCTAACAAATAGGAAAACGGATCAAAGTTGAATTCTATCTCGGTTTTTTTCAACTGTGGCTTCGCCTATCCCTTTCACACTCACCAAATCATCAGCAGTCGTAAACGCACCGTTTTGATCTCTGTAATCGACGATCTCTTGGGCTTTCTTGTCCCCTACACCAACTAATAGCGCTGATAGCTCCTCCGCCGTCGCGGTATTGATGTTTACCGTAATCTCAATGCCATCGTAAAGCTCAGCTTTAGTTGGGCTATCAGAGAACGCTGGGGAGCTCAGGGCCATCAGAAATGAAAGAAGTAGTGTTGAATATATCGTGCGCATAAACCGTTCCTTTGAACAAAAAACGTAATTTATGCATTTGCCGCACTAGATAACACAATCACCAGATAAAAATAAAGCGGGTCACCAAAGTGACCCGCTTCGTTATACATCTTATTTTCATCAGCTTGTTTGTTGGCTCGCAAATCTCTTTTACAGAGCAATAACCATGCTTTGATTATCAGTAGCAAATCATCAAGTTGACCTTACTACTGAGATAATCAAACGCTTACTGACCTTGACCCACTACGTAGTATTCAACGTCTGCGTTTTTGCGCAGTACGTTTAATACATTAGTAAGGTCTTGCTGGTTACCAACGCGCTCTAACTGTGCACCAATTTGAGTACTGTAAGCTGGGTTGATTTCAGCCGTCACTTTAGAGAGCTCAACAACAACGATGTTACCGTTTTGGTCTTTAGATTGACCGAATACAGCTTGACCTGCTTCTGGTTTCGCTAGAGCGAATACAGACGCCGCTAGTGGCGAGTTACGGTCAATCGTTTCAAGTTCAGTGAACTCAAGGTTGTTATCTGCAAGTACTGCTTCGTTACCTTGCTTAAGCTCGTTCACTAGAGAAACACCTAGCTCAACTGCTTGTTGCTCAGCTTGTACAGCAGACAATGCAGCGACAACTTGATCTTTCACTTCAGCTAGAGGAAGAACTGTCTCGTCGCGAGTCTCTTCTACACGAACAACAATCACGTGCTCAGGTGCAACTTCAATAACTTCAGAGTTCAGACCGTCTTCTTTCACTTCAGGGCTCAAGATAGCTTGCATAACGGCAGGCGTCATCAGAACTTCTGGAGCGTCAACTTGAGAGATGAAGTCTGTTGTTGTGATCTTCGCGTTGATAGCTTCTGCTGAATCATCCAAAGAATCTGGGAATTCAAACGCTACTTTTTCTAGCTCAGTTTGCTGTTCGTAGAACTGATCTACAGCACGCTGGTCTAGTAGCTCTTGTTTAATTTCAGCGGCTACTTCTGTGTAAGGCTGAGCTTGAGACGCTTTAATTTCGTCTAGCTTGATGATGTGGTAGCCAAAATCAGATTTAACTAGGCCAGTCGTATCGCCAATATTCTCAAGAGCGAAAGCCGCATCTTCGAATGCTGGGTCCATAACATCGCGTTCAATCCAACCTAAGTCACCGCCAACATCGGCACTACCGAAGTCGTCAGATTTCTCTTCCGCTAGCGTAGCAAAATCAGCGCCTGCATTTAGCTCGTCTAGGATTGACTGAGCTTTCGCTTCGTCATCACCTTGAACTAGGATGTGGCTAACTTTACGTTGCTCTTCAGTTGAGTACTTGTCTAGGTGCTCTTGGTAGTATTTCTGTGCTTCTTCATCGCTTACTTCAAGCTGAGACTTAAGTGCTTCAGCTGAAAGCTCGATGTAAGACACCTTAGCTTGCTCTGGACGAGTGTAAGCTTGAGGGTTCTCAGAGTAGTACTGTTCAATTTGCTCATCAGTTAGTTCAATGTCTTTTGCTAGATCAGCAACAGATAAGGTCACTGTGCGAATGTCACGAGTTTGAGCAATAAGCTTGCTCTGAGTATCGATTTCGCCTTGAAGAACAAACTCACTGCCTTGAAGCGCAGTAACAAGCTGGTTACGCATGAGGTCACGACGCATGTATTCAGCGAAGCTTTCTGCGCTGAAACCAGCACGACGCAGTGCTGCTTGGTAAACTTCTTGATCAAATTGACCAGCAGTTTGGAACTGAGGCATTTCTAGAATCATTGTACGGATTTGAGAATCACTGATTCGTAGGCCTAGTGACTCAGCTTGCTGCTCAAGTAGAACATCATTGATCATGCGATCAAGTACTGATTTACGGAAAGACTCTACGTATGCAGGGTCTGCAAGCATTTGAGCGAAGTAATCGCCAAGTTGAGACTGCATACGATTACGTTCGTTTTGGTAAGCTTGTTCGAACTCACCACGAGCAATTTCTGTGTTGCCAACTTTAGCTGCTGCGTTGTTACCGCCACCGGTGATGTAGCTGCCTACACCTGCGAATACGAATGACAGGATAATCAACCCAAGGATAATTTTTACCGCGATGCTATTCACGCCTTCGCGTAATCGATCCATCATAATTTAAGTGCTCTCCGGATATGAAGTATTGGCTTCAAAATAAAAATCTATTCACGCGATATTATCAGAAAAAGAAATGCGCATCAGTAGGATGCGCATAATTTAAATAAGTTCAATGTGCTTTGCACACATACTGTCTAAGAATGAAACATCATTGTTCAAACAGTAAACGCATTTTACTGCCTTCCCCTCTCTAAAATCGAGGTTTCAGCAGTGAAAATTAGTTACATGCGTCTTTAAGTGCTTTACCTGCTTTGAAGCCAGGTACTTTAGCTTCTGCGATTTGGATCTCTTCACCAGTTTTTGGGTTACGACCTGTACGAGCAGCACGAGTACGAACACTGAAAGTACCAAAGCCAACAAGTGCAACTTGATCACCTGATTGTAGCGTTGTGCCAACTGCTTCGATGAAAGCGTCTAGAGCGCGACCAGCTGAAGCTTTAGAGATGTCTGCGTTTTCTGCGATTGATTCTACTAGTTGTGTTTTATTCACTGTTTTTCCCCTATGTGTCATCTGTGACTACTTCTTGATGACTGTACGTTCCATTTTGGTTTTAATTTAGCCGCAAGCCTTATTGCAAAAGGGCTGCCGCTTTAGTCAAATAACTTAGCGTCCAAAAAAAACGCTGACAAGCCTTTTCGGGTCTATCAGCGTAATTCTTTACTTATTTTTGCTATGCATCACTATTTTTTCACGTCAAACTCGACCCCTGACGGATCTCGTTCTAACGCGACTTTAAGTACTTCATCAATCCATTGGACCGGAATCACCTTTAAGTCAGCGATTACATTGTCTGGAATCTCTTCCAAATCACGCTCATTGTCTTTAGGAATCAAGACAGTTTTGATGCCGCCACGGTGTGCTGCAAGCAGTTTTTCTTTCAAGCCACCGATAGGTAAAACTTCACCACGAAGGGTAATTTCACCTGTCATACCGACTTCAGCTTTCACAGGGTTACCTGTTAGGCTAGATACCAATGCAGTACACATTGCGATACCCGCACTCGGACCATCTTTTGGTGTTGCACCTTCCGGTACGTGAACGTGAATATCACGCTTCTCGTAAAAATCGGTATTAATACCCAGATTTTCCGCACGAGAACGAACCACAGTCATGGCTGCTTGAATCGACTCTTTCATCACATCGCCAAGAGAACCGGTTTGCGTTAACTTACCTTTACCTGGCATGGATTCAGTTTCGATAGTCAGCAAGTCGCCACCAACTTGAGTCCACGCTAAACCAGTCACTTGACCGATACGGTTACTCTCATCCGCTTTACCAAAGTCATGACGTTGAACGCCTAAGTACTCTTTCAGGTTATCTATGTTAACCGTTACAGACTTAAGGCTGCTGTCTAGCAGAATGTTCTTAACTGCTTTACGACAGATCTTAGAGATTTCACGTTCTAGGTTACGCACACCCGCTTCACGCGTGTAAAAACGAATAATGCCGACGATAGCTGAATCTTCGATATTAATCTCGTGAGGCTTAAGACCATTACGTTGAACTTGTTTGTCCAGTAAGTGACTTTTAGCGATGTTTAGCTTTTCATCTTCTGTGTAACCCGACAGACGAATCACTTCCATACGGTCCAGTAACGGGCCAGGAATGTCCATTGAGTTAGATGTTGCAACAAACATGACATCTGACAGATCGTAATCTACTTCTAGGTAGTGATCGTTGAATGCAACGTTCTGCTCAGGGTCTAATACTTCTAGAAGCGCTGAAGATGGGTCACCACGCATATCAGAAGACATCTTATCGATCTCATCTAATAGGAACAGTGGGTTCTTAACGCCAACTTTAGACATCTTCTGGATCAGTTTACCCGGAAGTGAACCGATGTACGTGCGACGGTGACCGCGGATTTCCGCTTCGTCACGTACGCCACCAAGAGCCATACGAGTGTACTTACGGCCCGTTGCCGCTGCAATCGAACGGCCTAGCGAGGTTTTACCTACACCAGGAGGACCAACAAGACAAAGGATTGGACCTTTTAGCTTGTTAATTCGATTTTGTACTGCCAAGTATTCAAGGATACGTTCTTTAACACGCTCTAAGCCGTAGTGGTCTTCATTCAAGACCTCTTCCGCTTTCGCTAAATTCTTCTTAACTTTTGAACGCTTAGCCCAAGGAACACCAACCATCCAATCGATGTAGCTACGTACTACTGTTGCTTCAGCAGACATTGGCGACATCATTTTCAGTTTTTGCAGTTCTTGCTCGGTTTTTTCACGAGCTTCTTGAGGCATTTTTGAATCTTCGATCTTCTTCTTCAGAGTCTCGAATTCATCAGGTGCGTCATCCATCTCGCCCAGTTCTTTCTGAATCGCTTTCATTTGCTCATTCAGGTAGTACTCGCGCTGAGATTTCTCCATCTGCTTCTTAACGCGGCCACGAATGCGTTTTTCAACTTGCAGGATGTCAATTTCTGACTCCATTTGGCCCATTAAGAATTCCAGACGTTCAGTCACATCTGCAATTTCTAGAACGTGCTGCTTATCTACCAACTTAAGTGGCATGTGCGCTGCAATCGTATCGGCTAGGCGTGCAGCCTCATCAATACCGTTCAGAGACGTTAGAACTTCTGGTGGGATTTTTTTGTTTAGCTTAATAAAGCCTTCGAATTGATTGATCGCGCTGCGAACAACCACTTCTTGTTCTTTTTCGTCAAGTTCTGAGGTTACAACGTATTCGGCATCCGCTAGGAAAAATTCACTTTCTTTAAATTGGTGAATTTTTGCACGCTGCTGACCTTCAACAAGTACTTTTACAGTACCATCAGGCAACTTTAGCAACTGAAGAATAGTCGCGACTGTACCTACGTTGAATAGGTCGTCGATTGAAGGCTCATCAGTGTCCGCTTCTTTCTGCGCTACAAGTAGTACTTGTTTGTTAGCTTCCATTGCCGATTCAAGGCAAGTAATCGATTTTTCACGACCGACAAACAATGGAATAACCATGTGTGGGTAAACCACTACATCACGTAGAGGTAGCACGGGGATTTCGATACGCTCGGAACGTTCCAAGTTCATATATTTCTCTCTTCCGCTTTAACTTATAAAGCAGTATATGGGGCTTAAACGACTGGATTCAATGGAAGAATAAAAAAAAGGAGGTAATTACTTACCTCCTTTTTCAATTTGAGTGACTTGTCTAAAAAAGACCTACTCTGCAACCGCGGCTTGGTTATCTGAGTTGCTGTAAATCAATAGTGGTTCTGACTCACCATTAATTACCGACTCATCAATCACAACCTTGCTTACATCTGTCGAAGATGGCAGTTCGTACATAGTTTCTAGTAGAACACCCTCCAAGATAGAACGCAGACCACGAGCACCCGTTTTACGTTCCATCGCTTTCTTAGCAATCGCACGTAGAGCGTCTTCGCGGAATTCTAATTCAGTCTCTTCGATTTCAAATAATGCTGCGTACTGCTTAGTAAGCGCATTCTTCGGTTCACAAAGAATTTGAACTAGAGCTTCTTCGTCAAGTTCTGTCAATGTCGTTGTCACGGGTAGACGACCAATGAATTCCGGAATTAGACCGTACTTCACGAGATCTTCAGGTTCAACTTGAGTGAACAGTTCACCCACAGTTTTTGCTTCATCTTTTGAACGCACTTCTGCGCCAAAACCAATGCTCGAACCTTTTTCTACACGTTGCTCAATCACTTTATCTAGGCCAGAGAACGCTCCGCCACAAATAAATAGGATCTTAGACGTGTCCACTTGCAAGAACTCTTGCTGTGGATGCTTACGACCACCTTGAGGTGGAACTGAAGCAACTGTACCTTCAACAAGTTTTAGTAGAGCTTGCTGTACACCTTCACCAGACACGTCACGCGTGATTGATGGGTTTTCAGCTTTACGAGAAATCTTGTCGATTTCATCGATGTAAACAATGCCACGTTCTGCTTTCGCTACGTCGTAATCACATTTCTGAAGCAATTTCTGGATGATGTTTTCAACATCTTCGCCCACATAACCAGCTTCGGTTAGTGTTGTTGCGTCTGCCATTGTGAAAGGAACGTCTAGGAAACGAGCCAATGTTTCAGCCAGTAGTGTTTTACCACTACCAGTAGGACCGATAAGAAGAATGTTACTCTTACCTAGCTCTACGCCTTCAGCTGTCGTATCACCATTACGTAAACGCTTATAGTGGTTATATACTGCAACTGCTAGCACTTTCTTCGCGTATTCTTGACCGATTACATAGTCGTCAAGATGCTCACGAATCTCACGCGGCGTTGGCAGCGATTCCGATTCTTTCTTAGGAAGAACATCTTTAATTTCTTCACGAATAATGTCGTTACAAAGATCGACACATTCATCACAAATGTAAACAGAAGGACCTGCGATTAACTTGCGAACTTCGTGTTGGCTTTTGCCACAGAAAGAGCAGTAAAGCAGTTTACCGCTACCACCCTCTTTGCTTTTGTCTGTCATTCGCTAACCTCTTAGCCTTTACTCTCTATGCTTGAGTGTATATCAATTTGAATCACTTTGCGTTAAACAATTGCCGTGCAATTATTGACCGCGGTGATTAAGAACTGAATCTACCAAGCCGTATTCTACTGCTTGATCAGCAGACATAAAATTATCACGATCTGTATCACGCTCAACAACTTCTAAAGGCTGACCAGTGTGCTCGGCCAATAGTTTGTTTAGCTTTTGTTTGATCGTTAGGATCTCTTGCGCGTGAATTTGAATATCAGACGCTTGGCCTTGGAAGCCGCCAAGTGGCTGGTGAATCATTACACGTGAGTTTGGAAGCACGTGACGCTTACCAGGAGTACCACCCGCTAGTAAGAATGCACCCATAGAGCAAGCTTGACCCATACAGACAGTGCTCACGTTTGGCTTAATGAACTGCATTGTGTCGTAGATAGACATGCCCGCTGTTACGCTACCGCCAGGTGAGTTGATGTAAAGATAGATATCTTTGTCTGGGTTTTCTGATTCCAAGAAAAGCAGTTGAGCCACGACAAGATTTGCCATGTGGTCTTCCACTTGACCTGTTAAGAAAATGATACGTTCTTTTAATAGACGAGAATAAATATCGTAAGAACGTTCACCACGGGAAGTCTGTTCAACCACCATAGGAACTAGTGCGTCCATAATCGATGGCATTGTATTTTTTTCTTGGTAGCTCATATTCTTATGTCCCTAAAATAAATGGCCCGAATGATTAAATCATACGGACCATTGTTAGCAGAATTGTTGACCGTACGTCAACCTTCTACGTCAGATATTACTATATTAAGCAGGTTGCTGATTCATTAGCTCGTTGAAGCTAACTTCTTTATCAGAAACTTGAGCTTTAGCGATGATTGCATCAATAGCTTGCTCTTCTAGAGCAACATTGCGCATGTTGTTCATCATTTGCTCGTTTTGCTCGTAGTAAGCAATAACTTCTGTTGGATCTTCGTATGCTGTAGCCATCTCTTCGATGATAGCTTTCACTTTCTCGTCGTCAGCTTTTAGCTCTTCAGTCTTGATTACTTCACCAAGAAGAAGACCTACAACTACGCGACGTTTAGCTTGCTCTTCGAACAGCTCACGTGGAAGTTGGTCAGCAGCTTCAGTGTTGCCACCGAAACGTTGAGCAGCTTGTTGACGTAGAACACCGATCTCTTGATCGATTAGAGCAGAAGGTACGTCGATGTTGTTTTCGTTAACTAGACCGTCGATTGCTTGCTCTTTGATGCGGTTCTTAACAGCTTGCTTAAGCTCACGCTCCATGTTCTTACGAACTTCAGCTTTAAGGCCTTCAACGCCTTCAGCTGCGCCGAACTTAGAAACGAATTCTTCGTTTAGTTCTGGAAGCTCACGAGCTTCAACTTTGTTCAGCTTGATAGAGAACTTAGCAGCTTTACCTTTTAGGTTTTCAGCGTGGTAATCTTCTGGGAAGTTTACTTCGATTTCGAATTCCATACCTGCTGTTTTACCAACGATACCGTCTTCAAAACCAGGGATCATGCGACCAGCACCCATCTCTAGTGGGAAGTTCTCAGCTTTACCGCCTTCGAACTCTTCACCGTCGATAGAACCAACGAAGTCGATAGTTGCACGAGAACCAGCGTCAGCAGCAGCTTCAACTTCAGTCCAAGTTGCTTGTTGCTTACGTAGAGTTTCGATCATCTCTTCAACGTCAGCTTCTTTAACTTCTACTGCTGGTTTCTCAACAGTGATGTTTTCTAGACCTTTCAGCTCAACTTCTGGGTAAACTTCAAAAGTTGCGTTGAATACTAGGTCAGCGCCTTCGTTGTTTTCAACTGGTGCGAAAGTAGGTGCGCCAGCTGGGTTGATTTTCTCTTTAACGATCGCTTCGATGAAGTGACGTTGCATTACTTCGCCCATCACGTCTTGACGTACTGCTTTGCCGTACATTTTAGCAACCATCTTCATAGGCACTTTGCCTTTACGGAAACCATCGAAACGACGGTTTTTCGCGATGTTGCGTAGTTCAGCTGTAACTGCATCTTCGATGTTAGCAGCAGGAACAGTAATATTAAGACGGCGCTCTAGGCCTTCTAGCGTTTCAACAGTAACTTGCATTATATAAACCTCAAAACTGGCTCAGTAATCTGAGCATATGAGCCGTAACTTAGCTTTAATTCAAAAGCCGACGTTGTTGGCTGCATTCTTGTGTAGTGCTCTATCCGAACACCTAATTTAAAATCGAGCATTGATGTCTGAATTGATTATTCAACCAAACACCAGACTAATCAGCGATATCTTCGTTCTTCACATGCTTATTAAACGTTCTCACGCAGTTATAAAACGTTCTCACGTACTTACAAAAAGCAGTAAAGCTTGTTTTCGAAAACAAGAAAGGTATCTCCGATTAGCCTCAGGACAGAAATTTTAGATGCGACATTCTAGCGATCTGTTTAATCTCTGTCGAGCCGTTCACCTCTGCATGATGATGAATGCTCTAAATTCGTCCAACTAAATGATATAAAAACGATCAAATCATCACTTAGCACAACAGAAATGGGGACAATAGCGACTTTTTCAAGGGAATCGAGGGCTTTTTTTGCTAAAAACCTTAAAAAGAGATCTTGCTCTTGTTTTACCCCTCAGAGTCGATAACTTTTTCAACAATCCCGGTTACAAACCCTTAACCTAGCCCCATCTGTCGACTTTCTCCTTTCAGCAAAAACTACCGCTATTTGCTACCATAAATGAGAGAAGACAGGCTTGATTGATTACCAAAGAAATGAGCGGAGAGCCTTCATGTTTCAAGCTTTGCGAATCCCAATACTATTAATGGCCACTTACAGTCTACTTATGGTCTTTGGCGGTCATTGGGTATGGAATACAAGTCATGAAAGTTTGTTAAATGATCATCAATCTAAGCTAGACCGCTTTTCGGTTCATATTTCAAGTCAATTGGACAAGTTCGCGCACATTCCCGAGCTGCTTTCAAAGGACAAAGAGCTGGTCGATGCTCTTAATTCTCCAAGTAATTCTGCGCAAATCGAACTCACTAACCGCTATCTAGAACACGTAAACTCAGTAATTCAAGCGTCTGACACTTATCTATTAGACAGCATTGGCACCACCATCGCAGCCAGTAACTGGAATCAACCGCGTTCTTTTATTCGTCGAAATTTTGCTTTCCGTCCCTACTATCAAGAAGCCATTCAGGGCAATGAAAATCAATATTTTGCGCTAGGTTCAACGTCTGGGAAGCGAGGCTATTATTATTCTTACCCCGTCTCTTATGCGGCCGAGATTATTGGCGTCATTGTCGTAAAGATGGATTTATCGCTGATTGAAGCAAGTTGGAAAGGAAAACAGAGTTTTTTCGTTGCTGACGATAAAGACCAAATCGTATTCATGTCGAGTAATCCAGAGTGGCTGTTCAAAAGCCTTCAGCCGCTGAGCCAGGCACAACAAGCTAGAATTCAAGAAAGCAGGCAGTATCTCGATACAAAAATAGAAAGCCTCCACTTCTCTGGTAATTTCGAGAGTGCAACCAGTAATATTGAGTCACCACACAAACTCGTCCAAGAGCAGTTCTTTAGCTCTTCACGCTTTTTAGCTGAACCGAAACTCACAATCAGAGTATTTTCTCCAACCCACTTAGTTTGGTGGGACTTGGTGGCTTACCTTGTAGTTCTCAGCCTTATCTTTGCGATTATTTATCTAACGATGCAGCTCAATCACCATCGACAACAAAGGCGTGCCCAAATTGACAGGCTGCAATCTGAAGCCAAGCAAAAGCTAGAATTTCAAGTGCTTGAGCGCACATCAGAGCTGCATGTCGAGATTAAACATCGTATCGAAACCGAGCATGTACTGAGGCAGACACAAGACGAACTCATCCAAGCCGCCAAACTGGCGGTGTTAGGGCAAATGTCAGCAAGCATCAGCCATGAGTTGAATAACCCTCTCGCTGCAATTCGCAGTTATGCCGACAACGGCCGACTGTTTCTTGCCAAAGAAAAGACCGATCGTGTCGATGACAACCTATCGCGAATCTCGGCGCTCACTGATCGCATGGCGAATATCAGCCACCAGCTTCGCTCTTTTGCAAAAAAATCCACCGCAGAAGAATTACATACGTTGCAAATACTTCCCGTATTGCACTCGTCAAAAGAACTGATGAAACCACAACTCAAGAGTGAACGAGTTAAGGTCAACGAACTCCCTAAAACCTTTGATGCTTGTGTGCTCGCCAACGCCATTCAATTGGAACAGGTGATCATTAATTTACTGACCAACGCAATTCAGGCGATGGAACAACAAGACGACAAACAATTAGCTATTCTGTTAGAGGTTAGGGAATCCGACCATCAACAAGCCAACACCTTGCTGATTCATGTCGATGATAATGGCCCCGGCTTCACTTCCCCTTCAAGCGGAGATTTTTTTGAACCCTTCCACACCACCAAGAAAAATGGACTTGGACTTGGATTATCGATTTCTCAACAAATAATCAGCGGAATCAACGGCAAGCTCGTTACCGGAAATAGCCCACAAGGCGGTGCTCGATTTAGTATCGAGTTACCCATCGTTCCACCAAAAGAATCAGATTAGTCGCTAAGCAAACCAGTACATGTTCACCAATAATAAAAATAAAAGATTAAAGGAATCACTATGTGTCACGTCTATTTCATTGATGATGAATCCGATTTAAGAATGGCGATTGAGCAAAGCTTTGAGCTTGCTGATGTTGATGCCGAATTCTTTCCCGACGCGGAGTCTGCTCTGCTCGCGATTCAAGAGAACGGCTTACCCCATGTAATCATCACTGATATCTGTTTACCGGGTCTTTCCGGGCATGATCTGCTCAACACCGTGATGCACAAAGACAAAGAGATCCCAGTAATCATGATTACTGGTCACGGCGATATTTCGATGGCCGTTCAAGCAATCCAAGACGGCGCCTACGACTTCATTGAAAAGCCGTTCGCCAATGAACGTCTAATCGAAACAACTAAGCGAGCGATAGAAAAACGCCAACTTACCCTTGAGAACCTTGAATTAAAGCGCTCGCTCAAGGCCAGTAAAACGCTTGGACCAAGAATCATTGGTGACACGCAATCAATGACCGAGCTGCGCTCCATCATCACCCACGTTGCCGACACTAACGCCGATATTTTGTTATTTGGAGAAACAGGTACCGGCAAAGAGCTAGTCGCACGTTCTCTGCATGAACAAAGCAGCCGCCGAGAGCAAAACTTTGTTGCGGTCAACTGTGGCGCCGTTCCTGAAAACCTGATTGAAAGTGAACTCTATGGCCATGAAAAAGGTGCATTCACTGGAGCAGAAAGTAAGCGTGTTGGTAAGTTCGAGTTTGCGCAAGGCGGCACACTGTTTTTAGATGAAATAGAATCCATGCCGATGCAGGCACAAATTCGCCTGTTACGTGTCTTGCAAGAACGCGTCATTGAAAGAGTAGGCTCGAACGGATTAGTACCGCTGGATATTCGCGTGATTGCCGCAACTAAAGTCGACCTAAAAAAGGCTTCTGAGGAAGGGACTTTCCGCCAAGACCTCTATTACAGACTCAATGTTGTCACTCTAGATTTACCACCATTAAGAGGTCGCCAAGAAGATATCCCAGCACTCTTCCACCACTTCTTACTGGTCGCAGCGGCTCGTTATGGCAAAACCGCTCCCGCGATTCCACAACAAGAGCTGCACGAACTTTTAACCCACAATTGGCCCGGAAACGTACGAGAATTACGTAATACAGCCGAGCGTTTCGTGCTTTTAGGCAAGCTGTCTCATTTATCAGACAACACCGCCGGATCAACTCAGCATTTATCTCTAACGGAACTCGTCTCTGACTTTGAGAAAAACACGTTAAAGCAAGCGCTTATTGAGTGTAATGGCAGCATAAAAGAGACCATGGAAAGGCTTCAACTTCCGCGTAAAACTCTCTATGACAAGATGCAAAAACATCAACTTGCGAAAGAGTCATACCGACAGAGCGAAAACTAAATTAGATATGCGAGCAAGATCACCTATACTTAAATTGCTAACAGGATGTTATGCAATAAAGCTAATAAGGAAGTAGTTATGGGTGAGAAAACAAAAGTTCCATCAATTACTGATACGTTGGAGATAGATGGTGTTTATTATATCGATCAACATGTCGACCTAAACACTCCTGAATTAGAAGCAAAAAGAGCCCTCTATCAACAGAGCGACTCTCATTTTAACTTCGGCAGGAATATTGATGAGGAGGTTTGATACCTCCTCACTTTTTAAAATGACACAACTTCCTATTTAGTAATGATCTCTGGCCCCATCAACGTGGTCGGTAACCATGTTGATACCCAAGGTACGTAAGTTACGATAATCAAGAACAAGAACATCACGCCAACCCACGGCAGTGCAGCTTTTACCACGTTCATCATCGACATCTTCGCAACCCCGGCGGTTACAAACAAATTGAGCCCAACAGGCGGCGTTATCATCCCTATTTCCATGTTCACAACCATCATGATACCTAGGTGAATTGGGTCGATGCCCAGTGCAATTGCGATTGGGAAGACCAACGGCGCAACGATGATCAGCAAGCCTGATGGCTCCATGAACTGCCCACCAATCAAGAGTAGAACGTTCACCACAATCAAGAAGGTGATCGGACCTAAGCCCGCAGAAAGCATAGACTCAGTGATCATCTGAGGAATGCGTTCCTCTGTCAGTACATGCTTAAGAATCAGAGCATTGGCAATGATAAACAGCAGCATGATCGTCAGCTTACCTGCATCATAGAGCGTGTCTTTCGTGTCTTTATGAACAAAGGTTTGGAACACTTTAACCAAAGCTGGCTTGGTGTTTTTCTTATCTGCGAATGGCCCCATATCTTTATAGATAAAGTTGGCAATAAAGAACGCGTACACCGCTGCAACAGCCGCCGCTTCCGTCGGTGTAAAGATACCGCCGTAGATACCACCCAAAATGATGACAATCAGTAGCAGACCCCAACTTGCATCTTTTGCTGCTGCGAACATCTCACCCCAGCCCACAAACGGCTGCGCAGGAATCTTCTTAATACGTGCTGCAATATAGATAGCAATCATCAACATCACACCCGCCAATAGGCCAGGAATAACCCCACCAAGGAACATACGACCTACAGATACATCCGTCGCCGCAGCGTAAACAACCATCACAATTGACGGTGGAATCAAGATACCCAAAGTACCCGCATTACAGATAACCCCTGCCGCGAATTCTTTTGTGTAGCCGTTTTTGATCATACCAGCGATAACAATACTACCGATTGCCACTACCGTTGCTGGAGACGATCCAGATAACGCTGCGAACATCATACATGCCACAACCGACGCCATCGCTAAACCACCGCGGAACCAGCCCACCATTGCGATAGCAAAACGGATAATACGTTTCGCCACACCGCCTGTGGACATAAAGCTAGAGGCCAAGATAAAGAAAGGGATCGCTAAAAGTGTGTAGTGGCCTGCAAATGCATTAAACAGCGTTTGTGCAACCGAAGCTAGTGACGCATCAGAGTGCATCAACAAGAATATGACGCTCGACAAACCAAGGGAAATCGCAATTGGCACACCGACCAACATGAAAGCAATTACCATTAAAAATAGAAATAACATTGCCATGATTAGTCTTCCTTACCGTTAGATTTTGTACCCGACTCATTCGCCTTGTTTTGCTCAGTCGAATCCAATACCGCAGTCGCGTCTTCATCAGAACCCGCTAAAACATCAGCTTTCAATGCATCCAGTTCTTCTTCAGCTTCATGGCCTGCAATCATGCGGTCAAGTTTGCCCGTCGCCACTTGATAAGCGATTTGGATGAATCGGAACGTCAGCATTGCCATACCAATCGGCAGTGCCATATAAGGAATAAAACGTGGCAGTTTCTCGTATCGCTCGCCTTCATTCAGCCAGTCGGCAAGAAACTGAAGCATCTCTGGCATTGGAATATCATCGGTCTCGTACCAAGCGCGCTCAGTCGCGAACGGGTACCAGTAATTCCAAGAACCGATAAGAAGTAAGATTGAAAAGGCTAAGCAGCTTGTAACGGCGATTAACGCATACACTTTACGTAGCTTTTCTGGGGCAAGGTTAATGATCACATCAACGCCAATGTGGAAGTGTTTTTTAACGCCATAAGATGCACCCACTAACACCATCCAAGCGAACATGAACACAGTCAGTTCTAGTGCCCACAATATATTGCCGTTGAATGCGTATCTGAATACCACATTGGCAAAAGTAAGTAGCGTCATTGCGCCAAGGAAAAATGCGATTAATGACTCTTCAATCACATCCGTAACTCTTCCGACTTTGGAAAAAAAAGAAGTTTCCAGTGCTGATTCGCTAGAATTTGGTTGTTCCATTTGAGGATTGTCCATAATTGACTCCGCTTATAGTTATTTTAATAAGGAGTGGCGAAATGCACGCCACTCCCTTAGCGGTGTTATTGGTTTGAAGCTAACGCTGCATCGATAAGGTCTGAACCGATGTCTTTTTCAAACTTCTTCCATACTGGTTGAAGCGCATTTACCCATGCTTCACGCTGTTCTGGCGTAAGTGTACGAACCTCACCACCGGCTTCGATGATGTTGTTTTTGTTCGCTAGGTTAACTTTTGAAGATTCTGCATTACGTGTTTCAGAAACTTCTTGAACGATAGTACCAAGCTGTTTACGTACATCTTCAGGTAGGTCTTTCCAGAAGTCGTTTGACGTTACAACTAGGTAATCCAAGATACCGTGATTGGTTTCAGTTACGCCGTCTTGTACTTCAAAGAACTTCTTACCGTAGATGTTTGACCATGTGTTCTCTTGGCCATCGATAACTTTAGTTTGTAGGCCACCGTACACTTCTTTGAAAGACATCTTCTGTGGGTTAGCGCCTAGTTGTTCAAATTGAGCCACCAATACATCTGATGCTTGAACACGGAATTTCAAACCTTTTGCATCTTCAGGGCTGATAAGAGGTTTGTTCGCCGACATCTGTTTCATGCCATTGTGCCAAAACGCGAGACCTTGCAGGCCACGACGCTTCATCGCGTTCTTCAGCTTTTCGCCAGACTCTGAGTTTTGGAAACGGTCAACAGCTTCTACGTCTTCAAATAGGAAAGGAAGGTCAAAAATGCGGTATTTCTTAGTGAATTTCTCAAATTTAGACAGCGATGGTGCCGCCATTTGAACATCACCATTTAACAGGGCTTCCAGTACTTTATTATCATCGTAGAGTGTTGAGTTTGGGAAAACTTGCATACAAGCTTTGCCATTCATTTCCGTGTTTACTCGCTCTTCCAGTAAAGAAGCGGCAATGCCTTTCGGGTGCTTGTCGGTATTGGTTACATGACTGAATTTAATCACGATTTCACCTGGGTCACAGTTTGCAGCAGCATTAAAGCTTGTGAGCGCCAGAGCAGAGACAGACAGCAGGGTAAGAGGCTTAAACATTATTATTCTCCTTAGTAAACAAAGCAGCCCTTCAATGGGAACTGCGTGCTTTCACTAAGGCAATTAGCGCGCCACATTAATACAAACCATTAACAACCCTTTAACCATAAGGCTTCATGATATTTGCCTGTAGTAGTCACCAACTCGCTGCAAAAATTAATGGGTGGGAAATGACACATAGAATATTTGTAAATGGGTGGGAGTTGACCAACGCATCACTAATGAATACGGCTGAATGAGGTCTGACCAAGAGCCACATTGCCGATGATGCCTTGAAGTAATTTCAACCTATCCTGTAGAGTGCTGCACAACTTAGCCAGATTTACCACCCCACTACTTAACAAGAGTTGATACCAATGAGTCAGATCTACCATCACCCAGTACAAATTTACTATGAAGATACCGATCACTCAGGTGTGGTTTATCACCCTAACTTTCTAAAGTACTTTGAGCGTGCACGCGAACATGTATTGGGTAGCGATAAACTGGCAACATTGTGGAATGAACATGGATTAGGTTTTGCGGTATACAAAGCCAACATGACTTTTCAAGATGGGGTTGAGTTCGCTGAGATCTGCGACATCCGAACCTCTTTTGAACTTGATGGCAAATACAAAACGCTATGGCGACAGGAAGTGTGGCGTAAAGATGCAACCAAACCCGCGGTGATTGGTGATATCGAAATGGTTTGCCTAGACAAAGACAAGCAACTACAGCCCGTGCCTGCTGAAGTCTTAAAAGCGATGCTTGGCGAAACGAGCTAACTTCGTCTCACCAAACTAGCTTAAAAGAGATGAGACGATGAAAAGGTTCTCATCTCTATCTGCATGGGTAGCAAATTTCCGCCAAGTGTAACCGCAAAGCGATACTGTTCATCCAGCCGCCCTAAGCAACACTGCCAATCTGTAGAACTATCGGTTTGCTCAGTAACATCCAACCCAACTCCACTGTATATGCTGATTTCACCATGCAATCTAATTTCATCCTGTAAGTTTGGTTGAAAATCCGAAAAGTGAATTGGCAATGTTTGCTCCGTCAGATTGGAGAAATCGAACGAAAAGCTTCGCAACGATGTCGCTAGCCCCTTGCCCGTCGCTTTGATATACGATTCCTTCAGCGCCCACAGATCGAAAAAGCGCTCTCTCTGTTCTTCTTTATTGAGCTCAAGTAAATCCGTCAATTCCGTATCTGAAAAGTAGTGCTTCATGATCGAGTCGATATTGGTCGAGCTTCTGGCATGTTCGATATCGACGCCTAATTGAAATGACTTCCCTTCTCTCTGGCAAACTGCGATTAACAAATGTTCTTTGCTATGACTGATATTGAAATTCAGGCCAGTTTCTATTTGTTGTTTCTCAATTAATCTTGGCTTCCCTTTCTCACCATATTCAAAGCGCCACGCTTCAGGCATCAAATCAGAATAGCTAGACAGCACCTTTCTCAGATAATTTCGTACATACAAAGCTTGAATCTGAGATGAGGGCATTCGATAACGCTCAACTTTGGCAATCTCATCGGTTGTCAGTCTCTTTTTGAGCTGAGATACATTGTCTGGCTGGTCATTCAAGTTACTCAGAGAGCATAGCCACAAATCAACAACGGGAGTTTTCATTTAACGCGAACTCACTTCTATAAATCACTCTTCAAAACACGATTGGAACAACCAAATCGAACAAATTTAACTCACCTATGAATTAAGTGGAACCTAGAGAATACGGGAGGGAAACCCCCTTCATATGAGGACTTAAAACTAATTTTTCAAATAATAACAAATTAAAACACAGATCACACTTAGCCTTACACAAGAGGCATCCATTAAATGTTACTTACAAAAATATGACATAGATCTCACCAACTCTAAATATAGAGTAAAAACACTAAAAAACAACCCATACCCATTAATTATCAATAAGTTAATTAAATTAAAAATACAAAAATCAAAACCATGCCAAATTCATCTGGTCTGAACAGATCATAGTGGCCTCTGGGAGCATTGTATCGACCACTCACCTCGGGTAGCCTGCTCAACCATTAAACAAATTCACACGTTTTCTTTGCGGATACCGACTTGTCGTTTAGTCAGACTTTGAACAGGATTTTAATGGACATCGCCTCAACATTTGAATGCCACCGTCGCGCATGAAACACCTCCCCTACACTCGTAAGTCAACGCACTTCGAAAAACTAATTTCTATCTGGTTGCCGCCACTCAGCAACCTGAATTTTCAGCTGCGCTTCCCTAAGTCTGTTTCAGATTTTCTTTCTATAGCTTTAAAAGCGCAGCCTCAAAACACGACATCACTTTCTGTGATTTCTAGTGGAGACTCATAATGAGCCAACCCGAGACAAATACACCGGAATCAGTCGACGATACTCGACTGAATAAACGCCTTAAAGATATGCCTGTCGCTATCGTTGGTATGGCGAGCATGTTTGCAAACTCTCGCTACCTGAATAAATTTTGGGACCTTATCAGCGAAAAGATCGATGCGATTACTGAAGTACCAGATACGCACTGGCGTCCAGAAGATTACTACGATTCAGATCGTACGACGCCAGACAAGTCTTACTGTAAGCGCGGTGGTTTCATCCCAGAAGTAGACTTCAACCCTATGGAGTTCGGTCTTCCGCCAAATATCCTAGAACTGACAGACACTTCACAGCTGCTTTCTCTGATCGTTGCAAAAGAAGTACTTGAAGATGCCAAGCTGCCTGAAGGCTACGATCGCGATAAGATCGGTATCACGCTCGGTGTTGGTGGTGGTCAGAAGATCGCTCAAAGCCTAAATGCTCGTCTTCAATACCCTGTTTTGAAAAAAGTCTTCAAGAGCAGTGGTATCAGCGACGACGACAGCGAAATGCTGATCAAAAAATTCCAAGACCAATACATCCACTGGGAAGAGAACTCATTCCCTGGTTCATTGGGTAACGTAATATCAGGTCGTATTGCTAACCGCTTTGACCTTGGTGGCATCAACTGTGTAGTAGACGCTGCGTGTGCAGGCTCTCTAGCCGCAATGCGTATGGCTCTAAGTGAGCTGGTTGAAGGCCGCAGTGAAATGATGATCACAGGTGGTGTGTGTACTGATAACTCACCAACCATGTACATGAGCTTCTCTAAAACTCCAGCATTCACTACTAATGAAACCATTCAACCTTTCGATATCGATTCAAAAGGCATGATGATTGGTGAAGGCATCGGCATGGTTGCTCTTAAGCGTCTTGAAGATGCAGAGCGCGACGGCGACCGAATCTACTCAGTGATTAAAGGTGTCGGTTCTTCTTCGGATGGTAAGTTCAAGAGTATTTACGCACCTCGCCCTGAAGGACAAGCAAAAGCACTGAAACGTGCTTACGATGATGCTGGTTTCGCACCGCACACGCTTGGCCTTTTAGAAGCGCACGGCACAGGTACAGCGGCAGGTGATGTGGCTGAATTTGGTGGCTTAAACTCGGTATTTAGTGAGAACAATGAAGAGAAGCAACACATTGCGTTAGGCTCTGTGAAATCTCAAATTGGTCACACTAAATCAACCGCGGGTACTGCAGGTTTAATCAAAGCTGCATTAGCACTGCACCACAAAGTACTGCCGCCAACGATTAACGTATCAGCTCCGAATCCTAAGTTGGATATCGAGAACTCACCGTTCTACCTAAACACACAAACGCGTCCTTGGATGAAACGTGTCGACGGCACACCACGCCGTGCAGGTATCAGCTCATTCGGTTTTGGTGGCACTAACTTCCACGTGGTATTGGAAGAGTACACACCAGAACACGCTCGCGGTGACAAATACCGTCAGCGCCAAGTACCGCAAACTCTGTTATTCAGCGCGGAATCTCGTCAAGCACTGATCAATGAGCTCAAGCAGGTTTCAACTAAAGCTGCAGATGCGGCATTCAAACTAGAAGCGCTTGCTGAGCAGCACGCTCTACGCGAAGTAGACGCTAAGCACGCTCGTCTTGGTTTAGTTGTCACTGACCAATCAGACCTTCAAGCGCAACTGACTCAAGCGGTTTCTATGCTTGAGAGCCAAACCAAAACACATTGGCAGATGCCAAACGGTACTAGCTACCGTGAGTCGGCACTGATTGCAGAAAATGGTGCAGGTAAAGTGGCAGCACTATTTGCAGGTCAAGGTTCGCAATACCTCAACATGAGTCGCGAGCTTGCTTGTCATTACCCTGAAATGCGCCAACAGCTTGCTCAAGCGGATCAGGTATTTGGTCAACACAAGAAAACGGCTCTGTCGCAAATTCTGTTCCCAATTCCAACTTTCACACCAGAAGCAACCAAAGCTCAAGAAGCGGTGTTAACCAACACCGCCAATGCGCAAAGTGCGATTGGTACTGTGTCTATGGGTCAGTTCGATATCATGACTCAAGCTGGCTTCAAAGCAGACATGGTCGCAGGCCACAGCTTTGGTGAGCTAAGCGCGTTATGTGCATCGGGTGTTATCTCGCAAGACGATTACTACCAGCTAGCTTTCGCGCGTGGCGATGCTATGGCGGCGACACCAGAACAAGGCGACAGCGGTACTATGTTTGCGGTCATCTTAGACGCAGACAAACTTCCAGCCGTTGAAAACTGCATCAGCCAATTCGAAGGCGTGAGCATTGCCAACTACAACGCTCCGACTCAACTGGTTATTGCTGGCCCAACTACGACGGTTCAACAAGCAGCACAAGCGCTGACAGAACAAGGCTTCAAAGCAATCGCTCTGCCTGTATCTGGCGCGTTCCACACTCCACTTGTTGCTCACGCTCAAAAACCATTTGCTGCTGCAATTGACAAAGCTTCATTTAGCGCTCCAACGCTGCCGCTTTACTCAAACGCAACGGGCAAACTGCACAGCAAAGACGCTAAAGCGATCAAGAAAGCGTTCAAGCAACACATGCTGCAATCGGTTCGTTTCAGCGAGCAAATTGAAGCGATGTATGAAGCAGGCGCGCGCGTATTCGTTGAGTTCGGTCCGAAAAACATTCTTCAAAAGCTGGTTGAGAAAACATTGGCTGATAAGAACGAAGAGCTTTACGCAATCAGCATCAACCCAAGCCCTAAAGGCGACAGTGACCAACAGCTTCGCTTAGCTGCGGTTCAACTGTGCGTGGCAGGTATTTCATTAGACAACATTGACCCTTACCAAGCTGACATTGCTGAACCTGCGAAGGCATCACCAATGAACATCAAGCTGAATGCAACCAACTACATCAGCCCTGCTACTCGTAAGAAAATGGATCAATCATTGGCTTCGGGCAACGTCACCGAAAAGACTGAGATTGTTGAAGTGAAAGTTGAAGTCGAGAAAATCGTGGAAAAAGAAGTGATTAAAACAGAAATCGTTGAAGTACCTGTGGCTGCTCCTCAAGCTTCAAATGTACAACAGTCAGCTGCTCCAGCACCAAGCGCACAAGTAGTAACAGCAGCTCAGCAGCCACAAGTGGCGCAATCTGCACCAGCGACTATTCAGCCAGCAGCTCAAGTAACAGTTGATGAATCTTCACTGCAATCGTTCTTCAATGCTCAACAACAAGCAGCAGAAGTACATCAGCAATTCTTGGCGATTCCTCAGCAATACGGTGACACGTTCAACACCCTAATGTCTGAGCAAGCGAAAATGGCGACAGCAGGCGTAGCAATTCCTGAGAACCTACAGCGTTCTATGGAGATGTTCCACCAGCACCAAGCTGAAACGCTAAAAGCTCACGCTCATTACCTAGAGATGCAAGCGCACAGCAACAGCTCTGCACTTAATATGCTGACGCAAGGTTCAGTACAAACGGCACAACCTACCTTCGTTGCGTCAGTCAATGCTCAACCAGCGATTCAAGCTCCAACTACTCCAGCAGCTATCATCCAACAGCCTGTAGCTCAAGTACAAGCGACTCCTGTACAAGCTCAGTCTGTTCAAGCTGCGCCGGTTCAAAATACAACAACTCAGAAAGCTCCTGTACAGAAAGCATTTCCTGCACCACAAGTAGCGGCTCAAGCGGCAGCGCCTGTTGCAGCTCAACCTGTTCCAGTTAAAGCGCAACCGGTTCCTGTTGCTGCACCAGTAGCAGTACAATCAGCAGATGCTGAAAAAGTGATGCTAGAAGTGGTCGCTGAGAAAACGGGTTACCCAACGGAAATGCTTGATCTAGAAATGGACATGGAAGCAGACCTTGGTATCGACTCAATCAAGCGCGTAGAGATCCTTGGTACCGTTCAAGACGAAATGCCGGACCTACCTGAGCTGAACCCTGAAGATTTAGCTGAGTGTCGTACTCTTGGCGAAATCGTTACTTACATGAACAGCAAGATGCCAGCATCAGCGCCTGTTGCAGCACAGCCAAGCGCAACCGCTCCTGTTCAAGCAGCTAACGGTCTTGATGCGAAAGTCGTTCAACAAACCATGCTAGAAGTGGTTGCTGAGAAGACAGGTTACCCAACGGAAATGCTTGATCTAGAAATGGATATGGAAGCAGACCTTGGCATCGACTCAATCAAACGTGTTGAGATTCTTGGTACGGTTCAAGATGAACTGCCTACTCTTCCAGAGCTAAACCCTGAAGACTTAGCTGAGTGTCGTACTCTTGGCGAAATTGTTGACTACATGAACAGTAAACTTCCAGCTTCTGCTCCAGTGTCTTCACAAGCACCAGTAGTTACTCCGGCAACAGCTAGCAATGGTCTAGATGCGGCTGTCGTTCAAAAAACCATGTTAGAAGTGGTCGCTGAGAAAACGGGCTACCCGACTGAAATGCTAGACCTAGCAATGGACATGGAAGCTGACCTTGGTATCGACTCAATCAAGCGTGTTGAAATTCTTGGTACGGTTCAAGATGAACTGCCTACTCTTCCAGAGCTAAACCCTGAAGACTTAGCTGAATGTCGCACTCTAGGCGAAATCGTAGCCTACATGAACAGCAAGCTTCCAGCTTCTGCTCCAGTAGCAGCTCAAGCATCTACGCCAGCGCAAGCAGTATCAAACGGTTTAAACGCAGAACAAGTTCAAAGCACAATGCTGAGCGTAGTGGCTGATAAAACGGGCTACCCAACAGAAATGCTCGACCTAGCAATGGACATGGAAGCAGACCTTGGTATCGACTCAATCAAACGTGTTGAGATCCTTGGAACAGTTCAAGACCAGCTACCAACATTGCCAGAGCTGAACCCTGAAGATCTAGCTGAGTGTCGTACTCTTGGCGAAATCGTTGACTACATGAACAGCAAGTTAGCTCCTAGTTCGGAAGCAGCTACAGCCGCTGTAGAAAGCACGAGCAATGACCTAAATCCTGCTCATGTTCAATCAACAATGATGGAAGTGGTTGCCGATAAAACTGGCTACCCCGCAGAAATGCTCGACCTAGCGATGGACATGGAAGCAGACCTTGGTATCGACTCTATCAAACGCGTTGAGATCCTAGGTACAGTTCAAGACCAGCTACCAACGCTGCCAGAGCTAAACCCTGAAGACTTAGCTGAGTGTCGTACGCTTGGTGAAATCGTTACTTACATGCAAAGCAAGCTATCCGCTGCTGCACCCGTAGCGACTCCAAAAGCTGAATCAGTAACGCCTATCGCAGAAACAGCGACAGCGGAACTTCCTCCACACAATGAGGTAGCGCTAAAAAAGCTACCAGCGGCAGATAAACTCGTCGATTGTTTCTCAAAAGACGCTTGTGTCGTGATCACAGATGATGGTCACAACGCTGGTGTTCTAGCAGAAAAGTTGACCGCTAACGGCATTCAAGTTGCTGTAGTGCGTAGTGCTCTTTCTGCCGCGTCACCTTTAAACAGTGAAATCGCAAGCTACACACTCAACAGCGTCGATGATGCTGGTGTGACAGCTGTGATTAACGACATCGAAGCAGACCTTAAAACGTCGAACAAAGTGATTGCTGGCTTCATTCATTTACAAGCTATCGTTGATGCGAAACAAAGCAACGAGCAAGCAGTTAACTTGAATGCAGACTCAAGAGCTTCACTAACCACAGCGTTCTTATTCGCGAAGCACCTAAATGGTCAGCTGAATACCGTTTCTGGTCGCAGTGTGTTCTTCACGCTAAGCCGTATCGATGGTGGCTTTGGTTACCTAGATACTAAGCAATTAGCGAATGCAGAACTCAACCAAGCCGCGTTGTCTGGTCTAACTAAGACACTGAGCCATGAATGGTCAAACGTGTTCTGCCGTGCATTGGATGCTGACGCTTCTATTGATGCTCGTCACCTAGCTGAAGCTATCACAGGCGAACTGTTCGATATCGATACCAACACGGTTGAAATCGGTCTTAGCCATGCAGAAAACGGTGAATCGGGTCGTGCAACATTGATTGCGGCAACACCAGGTGCTGCACAAACCAAAAACACAGGCGCTCAACTCACCAAGAGCGACAAAGTTCTCGTAACTGGTGGCGCTAAAGGCGTGACGTTTGAATGTGCACTGACGCTTGCTAAGCAATGTAAGTCTCACTTCATTCTTGCAGGTCGTAGTAAGCATATTACTTCAGATGAGCTACCTCAGTGGGCACAAGGCAAGCAAGAGAAAGAGCTAAAACCAGCGGCTATTGCTCACCTACAAGCAACAGGTGACAAACCAACGCCAAAGAAAGTTGATACCTTGCTAAAACCTGTATTGAGCAGCCTTGAAATCAACGCAGCACTTGCCGCTTTCAACGAGATTGGCGCGAGCGCTGAATACCTAAGTCTAGATGTATCGAACCATGAGTCAGTAGCGAAAACGCTGGCGAATTTCGAAGGCATCACAGGTCTTATCCACGGCGCAGGCGTACTGGCTGACAAACACATTCAAGACAAAACACTTGATGAACTGAACATGGTTTACGGCACGAAAGTGGGCGGACTAGAAGCGGTTCTTGGTGGTCTTGATAGCAGCAAGCTAAAACTGATTGCGATGTTCTCTTCGGCGGCGGGTTTCTACGGAAACACTGGCCAAAGTGATTACTCGATGTCTAACGAGATCCTAAACAAAGCGGCTCTACAACTGTCTGCGCGTAACCCTCAAGCGAAAGTGATGAGCTTCAACTGGGGACCGTGGGACGGTGGCATGGTCAACGCAGCACTGAAACGTATGTTCACAGAGCGCGGCGTGTACGTAATTCCTCTTCAGGCAGGTGCAGAGCTGTTTAGTTCTCAACTACTGAACGAAACTGGCATTCAACTGCTGGTTGGTACGAGCATGCAAGGTTCTGACAACAAGGAAGCTGCTGTAAAAAAGCTTAATGCGGAGTCTGTGCATCTTGCAAAGAGTCCGCTGAATACAAGCATCACTGTGACACGTCATCTTGATCCTAAGGCTTTGCCTTTCATTCAAGATCACTGCATTGCCGGTAACCCAGTGTTACCGACAGTGTGTGCCATCCAATGGATGCGTGAAGTGGCAGAGCAACTGTTAGGGGTAAGCGTTAGCGTTCACAACTACAAACTGCTTAAGGGTGTGATTTTTGATACTGATGAAGTGCAAGAGCTAAAACTGGTTCTTTCTGCTGATGCTAAATCAAAAGAGCAGCTAAAAGCAGTGATCAGTTGCCAAGGGCGACCACAGTATCAAGCTCAGTTGCAAGTTGCCTCTGTGCTAGTGTCTGAAGATGTTCAACAAGCGTCAGAAAAGCGCTTTGAAACCAACACTTCAACACCTGTAACAACGGCACAAGATCTATACAGTGACGGCACTCTGTTTCACGGACCAAGACTGCAAGGTATTACCTCAGTTGAACGCTTTGACGACTTAGGCTTACTGGCTCAGTGCCAATTGCCTCAGATTGAAAACAGCGACTGCGGATCATTTATTCCTAAGCAAGGTTTTGGCGATAGCCAGCCATTTGCTGAAGATTATCTATTGCAAGCTATGTTGGTATGGGCTCGATTGAAGTACGGAGCGGCAAGCCTACCGTCTGCAATTGGTGAGTTTATTTGTTACGCACCGATGCGCAATGGTGACCAAGGTTGGCTAGAGCTGAGCGTGATAAAAAGCACGGCTCGTTCTCTGCAAGCTGATATCTCGCTTTACCACCAAGATGGTCGTTTAAGTGCGGTAATGAAAGGTGCCAAAGTCACCATCAGCAAGAGCTTAAACGATGCATTTTTGCCGAAGTCTAGCTCAGCAGTATCAAAGAAAGAGGCGACTAAGAACGCAGAAAAGGAGCAATTGTCATAGTGACTGTTCCTACTAATAAAGCGATGCCATTGCGCATCGCTCTTTTAGCTCAGCCAGCAAACGCGGCTGAGCTTTCTGCCGACTTATCACCTTCGCTTCCAGAGATTGTTACTGTCGTGGTTGATGGCAATTTTAATCAAGCACTTGCTCACGCCATCGAGACAGTCAATCAAGGTAATGTTGTTAAGCTTTGTTTGGATTCTCATTATCCATCATTGTTGATGTTGAACGCGCTGACCGCTGCTCAAAACAAGATTCATCCACACGCTTATCTAGCAGGTTTTGTAGATACAGCTATCGGAGATAGCATTCAGCTAGCTCTGGATATTGCGCGCCGCCCCGCTACAGATTTAAGCCATCAACAACAATATTCTGCACTTTCTGCTTCGCAGCAGTTTGATGAGTTGTTGAATATAGTTGAGGCGATATCGAGCCGTTCATTGCCGAGCCATTCATTAGCTAATAATTACTGGTTCACTGAGCCGAACAAAGCTCGTGTTTCTGCGTTAACTTTCAGTGACGATAGCCAAAAATCCACCAGCCTAATATTGACTCAAGCGACCGGTTTGCAAGAACCAAAACCCTTGCTATCAAGCGAGCGTTTGATGTTTGTGGTTTCAGGCAACGAACAAGCCGAGTTGGTTTCTCAGTTAATCTCGTTAAGAGAAGAGCTTAAATGCGTTAACGAAGCGGCAGACAGCAAACTTGCTATCGCCAGCTTGATGCATTCAAACCTAAGCCACTTTCAAAGCGTTCAACACAATGCTGGCCGTGGTGCGAACATCGTGATTCAAGCGGCTTCAATTGAGGCTGCACTACAAGAGATCTCAGCGCTAGAAAATGCGTTGCCAAAAGTAATGACTGACAATAGCCATTACAAAACGCCAGCGGGCAGTTGTTTCTCACCGATGCCTCAAAGCAAAGGTGGTGTTGCATTTGTTTACCCTGGTGTTGGCACGGTTTATCCCGGTATGTTGCGTGAGTTTCACCACCATTTCCCACAGTTATTTGCTCGCTTAGAGCGCGAAGGTAACTTGAAAGAGATGCTGCAGGCTGAAAAAACCTACGCTGACGACTCGCAAGAAATGTCGCTCAGTGAGCTGGCAATTGCAGGTGTGGGCAGTAGTTATCTGTTAACACAACTGCTATGTGATGAATTCAAAGTACAGCCAGATTTCGCCTTGGGCTACTCCAAAGGTGAAGCCTCCATGTGGGCTAGCTTAAATATTTGGAAAAATCCACATGCGCTGATTGAGATGACTCAAACCAGTCCTATCTTCACTACGGCTATTTCTGGCGAACTCACCGCAGTGCGTCAAGATTGGCAGCTGAACGGCAACGAAAGCATCCAATGGAATAGCTTTGTGGTTCGCAGTGATGCGCAAGCGATTGAGGCTCTGTTACCAGAGTTTCCACGTGCTTACCTTGCCATTATCCAAGGTGACACTTGCGTACTGGCAGGCTGTGAAAGCACCTGTCGTGCTCTGCTCAAGAAACTGGGTAAACGTGGCATTGCCGCAAATCGAGTTACCGCAATGCACACTACACCAGCACTAAGCCAGCATAGCCAAGTGCGAGAGTTTTACACGCAACCATTGTTCGACGAGTTGCCAAAGCATATCCGCTTTATCAGCGCAGCAGGTCTACCGACTGGCGCCCCAATCAATATCGACAGCGATAGTATCGCCCTTTCGATTGCCGACACTTTCTGTTCGACGCTGGATTTTACCGCGTTGATCCAGAGTGCACGTCAACAAGGTGCTCGTCTGTTTGTCGAAGTGGGTGCCGATCGTCAAACCAGCACATTGATCGACAAGATCAATCGTAGCGACAACGTAGCAGACCAATACTGCACAATCGCTTCCAATGCCAAAGGTGGCGACGATGTTGTCACGCTCATCAAATGCATTGGTCAGCTCATTACTCATCAAATCCCATTGTCTGTCGAGCCTCTTATCCAAGGGCTAGAACAACAGATCACCGCAGCTAAGCAATTAAGCGGTTTATCTCAAGGCAGCGCAGTGAATTATCAAGGAGAGCTAGTATGAGTTCTCAATCGAAGCCATCTCAATATCAAGCTAAGGCTAAGAATAAGCAGCAAGTGAAGTGCAATAAGATCGCGATTGTCGGTATTGCTAACCAATACCCAGAAGCTGATACGCCAAAAGACTTTTGGCAAAACTTGCTGGATAAAAAAGATTCTCGGACCACATTAAGCGCTGAAAAGTTAGGTGCTAAACCTGAAAGCTATCAGGGCGTGCAAGGTGAGTCAGACCGCTTTTACTGTGACAAAGGCGGCTACATCGAAAACTTCAATTTCGATAGCAATGGCTACCGCTTAACAGCAGAATCATTTAACGGCGTAGATCAAAGCTTCCTATGGGCTTTGGATACCAGCCGTAAGGCGTTAGTCGACGCTGGCATTGATTTAAACGCCGATGTTTTAGAGCGTACCGGCGTGATCATGGGTGCTCTTTCGTTCCCAACCACACGTTCAAACGACCTGTTTCTACCGATGTACCACTCGGTGGTCGAGAAAGCACTACAAGCTAAATTGGCTAATGACCAGTTTTCACTGCTACCAACCAATGAAACAGCTCAAAACCTCAACCCGATCAACGGTGCAGCAGCACACAACGCCTCTAAGTTAGTGGCTGATGCATTGGGTTTAGGCAACGTGCAACTTAGCCTAGATGCCGCATGTGCAAGCTCAGTGTATTCATTGAAGTTAGCGTGTGATTACTTGAATACAGGCAAAGCCGACATGATGTTGGCAGGCGCGGTATCCGGTGCTGACCCATTCTTTATCAACATGGGTTTTTCCATCTTCCACGCTTACCCAGATCACGGTGTGTCGGTTCCGTTTGATAGCAACAGTAAAGGTTTGTTTGCTGGCGAAGGTACTGGTGTTTTAGTCCTAAAACGCTTAGCTGATGCAGAGCGTGATGGCGATAATATTTACGCAGTTGTCAGCGGTATTGGCTTGTCGAACGATGGCCGTGGCCAGTTCGTATTAAGCCCAAATAGCAAAGGACAAGTACAAGCCTTTGAACGCGCTTACGAGGCATCGAACCTAACACCAGACAGCATTGAAGTGATTGAGTGTCACGCAACCGGCACACCATTAGGTGACAAGGTTGAGTTAACCTCAATGGAGCGTTTCTTTGCTGACAAATTGAATGGTTCTAACCCACCATTGATTGGCTCTGCGAAGTCAAACCTCGGTCACTTACTGACAGCCGCAGGTATGCCTGGGATCATGAAGATGATCTTCGCGATGAAAGAAGGTGTGCTTCCGCCAAGTATTAACTTAGACAAGCCACTATCGTCGCCTGAAGGTTTATTTGGCTCACAGACTCTGCCAACGCAGGTTCAACCTTGGCCAAGTAAAGCAGGTAACCAAGAGCGCTGTGCGGGTGTTTCTGTATTTGGTTTCGGTGGTTGTAACGCTCACTTACTGCTTGAAGCGTATTCAGACACCAGTCATGTAAACCAGACTCTAGAATCAGCGTCTCCAAGCCTACAGCCGTCTAATTTAAGCATTACTGGTCTAGCGTCTCACTTCGGCTCTCTGCAAAGCATCAATGCGCTAAGCACTGCGATTGAGACCAACAACGATGCTTTCATTGCATTGCCGAAGAAACGCTGGAAAGGCTTAGACCAACACCCAGAACTACTGAATCAGTTTGGTTTACACGGTATTCCAAACGGAGCGTACATCGATCAATTCGATCTCGATTTCCTACGCTTCAAAGTACCGCCTAATGAAGATGACCGTTTGATCTCTCAGCAGTTGCTACTGATGAAAGTTGCAGACGAAGCCATCAAAGACGCCAAGCTTGTAGCAGGCCAAAAGGTTGCAGTACTCGTTGCGATGGAAACAGAGCTTGAGATGCACCAATTCCGTGGACGCGTAAACCTGCATAGCCAATTGGCTGACAGTTTTGCCAACATGGATATTGAGCTAACACAAGACGAATACCAATCGCTAGAAACCATCGCGATGGACAGTGTGATGGACGCAGCCAAGCTGAACCAATACACCAGTTTTATCGGCAACATCATGGCTTCGCGTATCTCTTCATTGTGGGACTTTAACGGCCCTGCCTTCACGATTTCAGCCGCTGAACAGTCGGTTGCTCGTTGTATCGATGTTGCACAAAACTTGATGTCGCAAGAATCCATGGACGCCGTCGTGATTGCCGCCGTTGACCTTAGTGGCAGTGCAGAGCACGTGATTCTGAAGAACAGCGTCAGCCCAGTGTCACTTGCTCCAAAATTCGGACAACCGCAAGACGGCAGTTGGAATGTGGGCGAAGGCGCAGGTGCGATTGTTCTTGTTGAAGAGAATAGAGTAGCGAGTAACCAAGATACGGCTTACGGCAGCATCAACGCATTGGCCTTTGGTTCAAGCGAGCATAACAACGCCGTTGTTGATGAATTACTGACTCAAGTTGGTATGAGATCGAACGATGTTTCACTGCTTGAGCTTAACCATGCATCAGAGTCTTTGTCACAAGAGCAAACTCCTATCAATCTAGGAAGCAGCGCTAAGACAATTCAAGCGAGTCAACGTGTTGGTCATTGCTCCGCTGCTTCTGGCATGGCAAGTCTGCTACACGGTCTGCTCAACCTGAACCTTGAGTCTCTGAATCCAAATATCAGCTCTAAGAGCGCGATTGTTGCCAACATCAGCGAAGGACAATGCTCACAGCTGCTACTAAGCCAATCGAGTGTTGAATCTCAATCACTATCGGTTCGTTTAAGCAGTGAACTGGCGAGTGATGCTAAACGTCAATTGGTTAAGCAAGTGACTCTTGGTGGCCGCGATATTTATCAACATATTGCCCAAACCCCAGTGACTAACTTGGCAACAATTCAACACAAAGCTTCTGGTAAACAAGCAGCAAGAGTGGCGCCGGTTCCAACGACAGCAAGCATTCAAGCAGCCCTTGCGCAAAAAGAGTTAGAGAAGAAAGCACTAGCGCAGAACGCGGTAGAGCCAATAATCGAAACTCCTACATCAGTATCCCCTACTCTGGCGCCAACTCGCCACAGTCAGCTAACAGGTAACCACAGCAATATGACTCATGTCCTATCCGCTAAAAATGGCGTATCGAATATCGACGTTAATACGGATGCAGCATCACAGCCGTCTGTAACACCACACAACCAAGCTTTTGCTCAAAACCAGCAAGCAGCGCAGCAAGTACACAAAGCATTCCTGCACACTCGCGCCCAAGGCATGCAAATGGCTGATGCGCTATTAAAAGCACAGCTAAACGCAGTGACATCTGGTTTAGATAACTCAAGTTTAGAGAACAATGCCATTTCTCAACAAACGAATGGTCAACAAACGACTGGTCAGAAAACATTAACTCAGACTGTTCAAGCTCAACCAGCTCAGGTTCAGTCAGAACCAGTCAACGTATTGGCGACGCCAGCACCAGTAAAACCTATCCGTAAGCCATGTATCTGGGATTATGATGATCTGGTTGAATACGCTGAAGGCGATATCGCCAACGTATTTGGTCCTGATTACGCGATCATCGATAGCTACTCGCGCCGCGTTCGCTTACCAACTACCGATTACCTATTGGTATCTCGTGTAACCAAGCTCAACGCGACAGTGAACGAGTACAAGCCAAGCACAATGACCACAGAATACGACATCCCTGTTGATGCGCCGTATCTTGTTGATGGTCAGATCCCTTGGGCTGTGGCGGTAGAGTCTGGTCAATGTGACTTAATGCTGATCAGCTACCTAGGTATCGATTTTGAAAACAAAGGTGAGCGCGTTTACCGCCTGCTGGATTGTACGCTGACTTTCCTTGGCGACCTGCCTCGTGGTGGCGATACGCTGCGTTACGATATCTCAATCAACAGCTTTGCTCGCAATGGCGACACGTTGCTGTTCTTCTTCTCGTACGAATGTTTCGTTGGCGACAAGATGATCCTGAAAATGGATAACGGCTGTGCGGGCTTCTTCACTGATGAAGAGCTAGCAGACGGCAAAGGTGTGATTCACACTGAAGATGAAATTAAGGCTCGTAAGCTTGCAACTAAGCAACGCTTTGACCCTATGTTGCACTGCCCTAAAACGCAGTTTGACCACCAAGAATTACGTCATCTACTGACAGCCAACATTGCAGAGTGTTTTGGTCCAACTCACCAATCCAATAGCCACCAGCCTTCTTTGTGCTTCAGCTCAGAGAAGTTCATGATGATCGAAAAGGTTAGCCGTGTTGAACCGAAAGGCGGCACATGGGGACTTGGTCTGATTGAAGGTCACAAGCAGCTAGAGCCTGAGCACTGGTACTTCCCTTGTCACTTCAAAGATGATTCGGTAATGGCTGGTTCTTTGATGGCAGAAGGTTGTGGTCAATTGCTTCAGTTCTTCATGATGCACCTTGGCATGCACACGCTTGTTCAAAATGGTCGTTTCCAACCGCTTGAAAATGCCCCTCAACAAGTACGCTGTCGTGGTCAAGTTCTACCACAATCGGCAGAACTGACTTACCGCATGGAAGTGACCGAGATTGGTCTAAGCCCTCGCCCATACGCGAAAGCTAACATCGATATCTTGCTCAACGGCAAAGTGATTGTTGATTTCCAAAACTTGGGTGTGATGATCAAAGAAGACGACGAATGTACTCGTTACCTGCCTTCTTTAGAAACAGCTGTCGCGACCCCTGTTATCGAAAACTTGGGCCATACACCAGCAGTGAATCAACAGGCTTCAGTGAATGCACCATTGATGGCGCAAATTGAAGATCTAGAAACTGCGCCAAATAAAGGTGTGGTTCCTCTTCAACACGTTGAAGCTCCGGTAACTCCAGATTACCCAAATCGCACTCCCGATACGGTTCCATTCACGCCTTACCACATGTTCGAATTCGCAACAGGTGATATCGAGAAATGCTTCGGTCCTGATTTCTCTATCTACCGTGGCATGATTCCACCACGTACTCCGTGTGGCGACCTACAGCTAACTACTCGTGTTGTTGAGATCGACGGTAAGCGTGGCGACTTCAAGAAGCCTTCATCATGTATCGCAGAATACGAAGTGCCAGAGAATGCATGGTACTTTGATGAAAACAGCCACCAGACCCTAATGCCTTACTCGATATTGATGGAGATTTCACTGCAACCAAACGGCTTTATCTCTGGCTACATGGGCACAACACTGGGCTTCCCAGGTGAAGAACTGTTTTTCCGCAACCTAGATGGCAGCGGTAAAATGTTGCGTAACGTCGACTTGCGCGGCAAAACGATTACCAACGATTCTCGTCTGCTTTCAACAGTAATGATGGGCACCAACATCGTTCAGAGCTTCAGCTTCGAACTGAGCACTGACGGCGTGCCTTTCTACCAAGGTACAGCGGTATTTGGTTACTTCAAGGGCGCAGCACTGAAAGATCAACTTGGTTTGGACAACGGTAAAGTGACTCACCCTTGGCATGTTGATAACAACCGCACGCCTGATGTAAACATCAACCTACTAGACAAAACGACGCGTTACTTCAATGCACCTGTTTCTGCTACTGGTGAAGTACAAGAGCACTACCAACTGGCTGGCGGTCGCTTGAACTTTATCGATACGGTGCAGATCACCAGCGATGGTGGTAAAGATGGCCTAGGTTACCTATACGCTGAGCGTACGATTGACCCAAGCGATTGGTTCTTCCAGTTCCACTTCCATCAAGATCCGGTAATGCCAGGCTCTCTAGGTGTCGAAGCGATCATCGAACTAATGCAAACCTACGCTCTGAACAAAGACCTTGGCGCTGGCTTCCGCAATCCGAAGTTTGGTCAAATCCAATCTGAAGTGAAATGGAAATATCGTGGTCAGATTAACCCTCTGAACAAGCAAATGTCTCTTGATGTACACATCACTGCGATTAAAGACGAAGACGGCAAACGCATCATCATTGGCGACGCAAACCTGAGCAAAGATGGTCTGCGCATTTACGAAGTGAAAGACATCGCAATTTGTATCGAAGAAGCCCCTGTGAACGATAAAGCATAAGCCGCCATTAGTGACAGAGACAGAGAACTAGGAAAGAATTAATTATGACAACTCAAACCACTATCAATAACGAAAAGCTATCTCCGTGGCCTTGGCAGATTGAAGAGAACACAACTCACTTTGATAGCGCGGCAATGTCGACAATCTTAAAAGACTTAAGCCTTGCTTGTTATGTAGTGAACCACCCAGAAAAAGGCTTAGGCGTAAGCCAACAAGCTGAAATTACATCGGGTGATTCAGCAAGTGCAGCAAACAGCCAACCTGTTAGCGCATTTGCTCCAGCTCTTGGTACACAAAGCCTAGGCGACGAAGATTTTCGTCGCTGTCACGGCGTGAAATACGCTTACTATGCAGGCGCAATGGCAAACGGCATTTCATCTGAAGAGTTGGTGATTGCCCTTGGTCAAGCTGGCATTCTTTGTTCATTTGGCGCGGCGGGCTTAATCCCGTCTCGCGTTGAGCAAGCGATCAACCGTATTCAAGCAGCACTGCCAAACGGTCCTTATGCGTTTAACCTGATTCACAGCCCAAGCGAACCCGCGCTAGAGCGCGGCAGTGTAGAGCTGTTTTTGAAGCACAAAGTGAAAACCGTTGAGGCTTCAGCCTTCTTAGGTTTAACACCGCAAATCGTTCACTACCGTGCCGCTGGCCTTAGCCGTGATGCACAAGGTGAGATTCAGATTGGAAACAAGGTTATTGCTAAGGTAAGCCGTACTGAAGTCGCGAGTAAGTTCATGCAACCAGCTCCAGCTAAAATGCTGCAAGCTCTAGTTGATGAAGGTCGAATCACAGCAGAACAGATGGAACTGGCGCAGCTGGTTCCTATGGCTGATGACATTACCGCAGAAGCAGATTCTGGTGGTCACACCGATAACCGTCCACTGGTTACCCTACTGCCAACGATTCTTGCACTGAAAGAGCAAATCCAAGCACAGTACCAATTCAAAACTCCGCTACGTGTCGGTTGTGGTGGTGGCGTAGGTACGCCTGACGCTGCTCTAGCGACGTTTAACATGGGTGCTGCTTACATTGTTACCGGTTCAATCAACCAAGCGTGTGTTGAGGCTGGCGCGAGCGAACACACACGTAAGCTGCTTTCGACAACTGAAATGGCTGACGTGACGATGGCCCCGGCGGCAGACATGTTCGAAATGGGCGTGAAACTGCAAGTGGTTAAGCGTGGTACCTTGTTCCCAATGCGTGCAAACAAACTGTACGAACTTTACACTCGCTACGATTCAATTGAAGCGATTCCAGTAGAAGAGCGCCTGAAACTTGAGAAGCAAGTATTCCGTTCAACACTGGATGATATTTGGGCGGGGACTGTGGCGCACTTTAACGAGCGCGATCCTAAACAGATAGAACGAGCTGAAGGCAACCCGAAGCGTAAAATGGCGTTGATCTTCCGTTGGTACTTGGGACTTTCAAGCCGTTGGTCAAACACAGGTGAGCAAGGTCGTGAAATGGATTACCAAGTATGGGCAGGCCCTGCACTTGGCGCATTCAACGCATGGGCAAAAGACAGCTACCTAGATGATTACCAACAGCGTAATGCGGTGGACCTTGCTAAGCACCTGATGCACGGTGCGGCTTACTTAGCACGTGTTAACCTGCTGACTTCGCAAGGTATCAAGCTTGATCCAGAGCTAGCACGTTGGAAGCCGATTCAAAGAATGGCATAGGCATTTCAATACAGAGTTAATTAAGCTCAACGAATAAAAAAAGCGACCTTAACGGGTCGCTTTTCTTTTGGTTATTCTTCTTAAGCTAGCTAAAAGATTAAGACTTCTGCATACGTTTTTTCAGTCGCGCTAAATCAATTGCGCTTGAACGAACCGTTAATTTGATGTGTTCATAATCGTACTCTTCTTTAACCACACTCATGTTTGAGCGAATCTCACCGATGATGCCTTGTCCAGAATAAGGGATAGTGATCTCTTCTTCGATCATGCCTTCTTCTGCAACACCAACGATGTATTTGTGCAGCTTCGTAATATCTAACGGATCACGAGTTGACGTTAGCATCGCATCTGGGAATTCTTCGATCAGCTCTAATTGCTGTTCTTCAGTCAATCTATCGCACTTATTCAGCACTAATAGTTTTTCGCTACCTTCAACGCCCACTTGTGCTAATACGTCGTGTACCACATCAAGCTGAGCTCGGAACGAAACGTCAGACGCATCAACCACATACAAAAGCAGTGAAGCATCATGCGCTTCTGCTAGCGTTGAGTGGAATGAAGCAACCAGATCGTGTGGCAGTTTCTTGATGAAACCAACCGTGTCTGAAACCAAGATACGTGGCTGAGTAATCGGCTGAAGTGCACGAACCGTAGTATCTAGGGTTGCGAATAGTTTATCTTCACCCACTACTTCGGTTGCGGTCATTGCACGCATCATCGAAGACTTACCGGCATTGGTGTAGCCAACTAAAGCAACAGTAAAAAGCTCCGCACGCCTTGTGCGTCGGGTCTTCATTTCATCCTGTACGCTTACTAGCTCACGCTTAAGCGCAGCAATTTGGTCACGTACATTACGACGGTCTAGCTCTAGTGAAGTTTCACCTGCGCCCTGACCCATTTGACGCTCTTTATCACCCTCAGCCGTTTCACTAAGTCGTGGCACTAAGTAGTTTAGACGAGCGATATCAACTTGCAGACGAGCAGTACGAGTACGTGCGTGACGGCTGAAGATTTCGATGATGATGCCAGTACGGTCAAATACTTCCACACCCAAACTCGCCTCAACAGTACGCATTTGAGATGGGCTTAAATCACAGTCAAATACCACAACATCAGCGGCACCGTATTGGAAGTTGCCCGTTGGAAGATCATCAAAATCTAGCTCATCGATTTCAACATTAAAATCAAACGACTCATCAATAAAGTCTTCATCTTCTGCTTCTTCAATAGAGCCTTGATAACCAGTTAGGTGTGCAATTTCAGCAAGCTTACCGGCACCCAACACGTTTTGTCGTTGTGATGAGCTGTGATGTTGCGATTGTGTTCCGACGACTTTAAACCCTAGGGTTGACACTAAGCGAGCAAGTTCGGCAAGAGACTCTTTTGCTTCGTCACCTTTAAAATCCGGTGTCGTAATAGAAATAAGTAAAGCGTTATTCGCCGCTGGTTTTGCTGTTAGTTTCATGTATTCTTCTGTTTATGCACCAAAGTGCAACCTAGTTTTTGATCTAAAGTAGTGTGATCCTACGCGTTTCTACGTCAGCTTTATAGAGCTAAGGGATACTAAATCAAGATATTATTGCAGTAGAAGCATATATATCGTTTATCCCTCTGTTTTTATAAGGGATAAAAAGCAAGTATAGACAACGAAAAAGGCAGCACCACATTACTTATTACTAGTTGGTGATACTGCCTTTGATTTAGACATGAACTTTGATTGTTGAACTAACTCAGCAACTAGAAGTTAGAAATCAATTCTCACTTCGGTTTGAGCATCAAAGAATACCGCCTTTGATAAGTCAAAATGAAGTGGTGCCATTTGCCCAACCGATACTTCAAATTCTGGCGATAAACGACATGCGACTTCTTGGTCGTTCACTTTGACCATCGCGATAGTATCTGGCCCTGTTGGTTCCAATACCTCTAGTTGTAAGTCTAGCTTTGTGGAGGCAGAAACATCATCACTTGGCTGCTCAGTAATGTGTTCAGGACGTAGCCCAATCACCAACTCCTTGCCATCTTGATCGCGCATACTTTGTGGCAATCGAATGTGGTGTTCTTGCTCCGCCGTGCCAGTTACTTTGATGATCGGATTCTGTTCCTCATCCAAGTCCACCATGGTTTTAATGAAGTTCATGGATGGTGAACCCATAAAGCCCGCTACGAACATGTTATTTGGCTTGGTGTAGATCTCTTGCGGTGTGCCTAACTGCTGCAGTTCACCGTCTTTCATTACTGCGATGCGATCCGCCAGAGTCATTGCTTCGATCTGATCATGGGTTACATAAACAATCGTGGTATTCAGCTTCTGGTGTAGACGTTTAATCTGATGACGCATTTCAACACGCAGCTTGGCATCCAGGTTCGAAAGCGGCTCATCAAACAGATACAGCTTAGGACGACGAGCTAAAGCACGTCCCATCGCGACACGTTGACGCTGACCACCAGAAAGCTGCGATGGTTTACGATCTAGCAACTGTTCGATTTGCAGCATTTCTGCCACTCGATTGACCTCTGCATCGATCTCTTGTTGCGGCATCTTACGAATCTTCAGACCAAAGGCGATATTGCCACGCACCGTCATATTTGGGTAAAGCGCGTAAGACTGGAATACCATCGCAATGTCGCGGTCTTTAGGTTCAACCTGCGCCACATCAACACCATCAATCACGATTTCACCCGAGCTAATATTTTCTAACCCAGCGATGGTGTTCATTAGGGTGGATTTCCCACACCCCGAAGGGCCGACAAGTATCAAAAATTCCCCCGAATCGATACTAATGTCGATGCCCTTTAACGTTTCGTTGTCCGCGTTGCGATAGGTTTTACGGATCTGTTTTAAATCTAATGTTGCCATGGGTAATTATCCTTTTACTGATCCTGCCGTTAGGCCACGAACAAAATATTTTCCTGCGAAGACATACACCAACAAAGTTGGCAGTGCGGCGATGATCGCGGCGGCCATGTCGACGTTATATTCCTTAACGCCTGTACTGGTGTTCACCAAGTTGTTTAATGCCACGGTGATCGGCTGAGTTTCTGAGCCGGAATAGACTACTCCAAACAAGAAATCATTCCAGATTGCGGTGAACTGCCAGATCACCGTCACCATGATGATTGGTGTCGAAATCGGTAATAAGATCTTGAAGAAAATAGTAAAGAAGCCAGCACCATCGAGCTTTGCCGCCTTGATCAATTCATCAGGAATCGAGATGTAGAAGTTACGGAAAAACAGTGTGGTAAACGCCATGCCGTAGATAACGTGCACAATCACCAAGCCGATAGTTGTGTTTGCCAAACCCATTTTTCCTAACATGGTTGCCATTGGCAGCAACACCACTTGAAATGGAATAAAGCAGCCAAACAACAACAAGCTAAAGAACAGGTTTGAACCTCTAAATTGCCATTTCGTCACGACATAACCATTGAATGCACCGAGCAATGTTGAAATCGCTACCGCAGGAATCACCATTTGGAACGAGTTCCAGAAGTAGCCTTTGATGCCTTCACATTTCACGCCCGTACAGGCGGTATCCCACGCTTTATACCAAGCATCGAAAACCCACTCTTTCGGCAAGCTCATCAGGTTGCCTGCCTTGATATCAGGCAGAGTTTTGAATGACGTCAGCGCCATCACGAATAATGGCATTAGGTACACTAAACAGAAGAAAAGCAGTGCTGAGTAGATAAAGATTCGAGCAAAATTGATGTTATTCATCATGACTTTTTCTCCCTAAGTTCAGAGTAAAGATAAGGCACGAGAATCGCTAAAATACCGGCAAGCATCATCATGGCACTGGCAGCACCAAGGCCAATTTGTCCGCGAGTAAAGGAGTGTGCGTACATAAATAGCGCAGGAAGATCCGATGAATAACCGGGACCACCTGCCGTCATTGCGGTCACAAGGTCGAAGCTCTTAATTGCAATGTGTGAGGTGATGATCACCGCACTGAAAACCACAGGGCGCAAGCAAGGCAGAATGATTTTGAGATAGATAGTGGGTAAGCTTGCCCCATCGATTTGAGCCGCTTTGATGATTGAAGAATCGATGCCACGCAGACCTGCTAAGAACATCGCCATCACGAATCCAGAAGACTGCCAAAGTGCTGCAATCACTAAGGTGTAAACCGACATTTCAGAATTGACGAGCCAGTCAAATTTGAAGTCAGTAAATCCCCAGTCTTGCATCAGCTTTTCAATGCCAAGACCCGGGTTAAGAATCCATTTCCACGCCGTACCCGTCACGATGAATGACAACGCCATTGGGTAGAGATAGATAGTACGAATCGCGCCTTCTTGACGGATATTCTGGTCAAGCAATACCGCTAAACCAACACCAAGCAAGATGGCAATCGCCATAAATAGAAAACCAAACACACTGAGGTTGGTGATAGAGGTGATCCAGCGATCGTTGTCCATCAGCTTTTCATATTGGGTTAAACCAACGAAGTTGAAGCTAGGAAGAAATCGAGAGTTGGTGAACGACAATGCGGCCGTCCAAAATATATAACCGTAGATACACACCACGGTCACTAACGCAGTTGGCGCCAGCACAATTTTAGGTAACCAATGTTGCAACCTGTCAGCAAAACTCGGTTTCGGTGCAGGCTGGCTCCTTGTGGGTTTTGGAGTCGACTCAGTCAAAACATGCTCCATAACTTATCCTTGTTGCACAATCGAGCCAATGGCTTACCTTTCGGCACCACATCAGCATCACGCATATTAGAATTGGGAGTGAAGAGCAGATAGGCTCCCTACGAGCCTACCCACCCTGGGGGTTCGATAAAGCAACACAACCCGTCACTCACGTGCATTGTGTGTCGCTTATCAAGTTAGATTAGATAGCCGCTTTCACTGCTTTTGCTAACTTAGCTGCCGCTTGTTTCGGGTCGGCATCTTTCTCATTGAAGAAGTTGGTCACTACGTCATAGATGGCGCCTTGAGCGTAGCTTGTTGTCGCTAGGCCGTGAGCCATACTCGGAACAAGATCGCCCGATTCAGCACTCGCTTTGAAGGTTGCCATTGAGTCCAACGCACATTGGTCAAACTTAGACATGTCCATATCTAGACGTACAGGGATAGAACCTTTGTTAAGGTTGAAGACTTCTTGGAAGTCTTTAGTAAGAATGGTTTTCGCTAGGTCTTGCTGCGCTTTTGGGTTCTCTTTGTCACTTAACTCAAAGAACGCAAAGCTATCAATATTGAAGGTAAATTGGCCGTCAGTACCTGGAGCTGGTGCACAGATGTAATCTTTACCCGGCACTTTGCCTGCCGCAGTAAACTCACCTTTCGCCCAATCACCCATGATTTGCATCGCGGCTTCGCCATTGATAACCATTGAAGTTGCGACGTTCCAATCACGACCTGGAGAGTTGCTGTCGATGTAGTCACGCATCTTTTTGAACTTGGTGAATACTTCCACCATTTTGTCGCCAGATAACACGTCCATATCAAGATCAACGAACGCTTTGTTGTAGTCTGCACTGCCTAGTACATCAAGTGCCACGGCTTCGAATACGGTTGCGTCTTGCCAAGGCTGGCCACCATGAGCTAATGGAATGAAACCAGCCGCTTTAATCTTATCTGCAGCAACAAAGAACTCATCTAACGTCGTTGGAACCGTCACGCCTGATTTTTCTAAAACAACAGGGTTAGCCCAAAGCCAGTTAACACGGTGAACGTTGACAGGAACTGCCACATATTCGCCATCCCACTTCATCACTTTAGTCACTACTTCTGGTAGTAGTTCATCCCATTGTTCTTGTTTAGCAGTCGCATCGAGAGACGTTAGAAAACCTAAACCACCCCACTCCTGAATATCATGACCTTTAATCTGCGCTGCAGAAGGAGGATTGCCCGATACTGCTCGAGTTTTCAAAACAGTCATCGCACTTTCACCGCCGCCACCCGCAACAGCAAAATCTTTCCAAGTATGGCCTTGTTCTTCAATCATCTCTTTCAGTACCGCAGCGGATTTCGCTTCGCCACCGGCAGTCCACCAGTGAAGCACTTCCACTTCACCAGCTTGAGAAAATGTTGAGGCAGCAAGAAGAGATAGAGTAAGTAGGGTTTTATTGATTTTCATTATAATCTTCCATGTTTAGCGGACTCGACGTCCGGTTCAATAAAGAGTCTACTTATTCTGATTTATAAGATTGAAACAAAAGGTAAGCCCTATGTAACACAATTGTTACATTACACTTCTAAGCCTCTTGGTATATAGACTTTGGCTTCTAAGCCACCTTGAGAGGAGTTGCGAATAATGAGATCTCCGCCGTGTCCGTGCAGGATATTTCGGCAGATCCCGAGTCCTAAACCATGTCCTTGGTCGTCGGTTGCCAACCTAAAGTAGGGTTCAAAAACCAGCTCTAACTTGTCTTCAGGGATACCTTTGCCGTGATCCTGAATCGTCACAATGACCCACACTGAATCACTGCTCATATCGACTTCGGCGGATTGTCCATATTTCACAGCATTGTCGATAAGATTAGTAAGCACGCGTTTGATCGCTAGCGGTTTGGCAACCAAAGGCTCAATCACTGCAGGTTCAAACTCGACCTTAGTTTGGTATTGATTGTGTAATTCAATCACGGAGAGCATCATATCGTTGAGATCGATAATGGCATTGTTTTCATGGAGGTCTGTGTCTCTTACCGCTTGTAATGCACCTTTCACCATCATCTCAAGCTCATCAAGATCTTTGTTGAACTTGTCTTTCTTTACTTCGCTTTCCAACAACTCAGCACGAAGCCTGAGTCGGGTGATTGGTGTCTTCAAGTCATGAGAGATAGCCGAGAACAAATGCTCTCGGTCGGCAACATAACGACGAATCCGCTGCTGCATGCGATTAAAGGCTCGGGTTGCCGTGACCAGTTCAGTCGCCCCCTCTTCTTTCAATTGGGGCTGCTGAATATCCATGCTCATTTCATTAGCCGCCCTTGCCAACTTTTTGAGAGGGCGAACTTGGCGACGAATCGTAAAATAGGTAAGTACGAGCAGAATGAGTGTCGAGGAAACTAAGAAAATTACTTGCTCACGACCAAGAATCGTATCGTCGAGCTTTACGTATGGCGCAGGCAACAGTGCCGCAATATACACCCATTCATGACTGGTCAATTCTATCTGAACAACCAAAATAGGTGGATTAAGAGGCTCTAACGTTAAAGTATGATGTGCCCACGATCGTGGGAGATCGCTTAAATAGATGCCATTTTTGAGCAAGCGAAGGTGTTCAGGACGAGAGAAATCAACCCGCACTGACGCCACTTTATTGAGTTTGCTACTCAAAACACTTTCTATCGCTTCAATTGAGGCGGTTTTTAGTCGGGTATCCGGAATCGGTTCGACAATCAAAGCCTCTTTATTGAAAGAAACGAAGAAACGCGTACCGCCCATATTGCGGATCTGATCCAGCACGATATGGCGATATTTAACGGGCAAAGATTGGAAAAAAGTCACCGTTGAGGCAAACATGTTCGCCATGCTCGAAGAGGCAGAACGAATCCCCTCAAGTTCTTTGTGCTTGGATTCGCTATACCAAATAGACGTTGCGATACCCTGAGCGATCACCACCGCTAGTAAGGTTAACAACAAGGTTCTTGCGACCAAAGAGTTTGGCTTTAACCTGCTCAACCAGTTCATAGGAAATACTTCATTGGCAAGGTGTTCATTAACAGCAATTGATTATTAGTGTTCATACTGAACCGGCACAGCAAGAATATAGCCATTGCCACGCATGGTTTTGATGTAGTGAGGATATTTACCGCTGTCACCTAATCGGCTTCTCAGGCGACTAAGCTGCACATCAATGCCACGTTCAAAAGGCAGCGCTTCACGGCCTCTGGTGGCGAAAGAGATGGTGTCACGGTCGAGAACTTCGTTAGGGCGAGTTAAGAACAACATCAACAAAGAAAAGTCACTGCCTGACAAGTCCATTTCTTCTGAGTTTTCATTGTGCGAGATTCGATGCGCGAGTGTATCAAGCGTCCAATCACCAAAGATAATCTGCTTTGGTAATGCATCGCTTGGTTTGTCATCCACCACTTGAACACGGCGTAATAACGCTTTGATACGCGCCATTAACTGACGAGGGCTAAACGGCTTCGCAATGTAATCATCAGCACCAATTTCTAAGCCGATGATCTGATCGGTTTCATCCGATACTGCTGTCAGCATAATGATAGGCACATTGGATTGCTTTCGTACTCGCTGACACAAAGTAAAACCGTCGTCACCGGGCAGCATCACATCGAGCAGAATCAGGTCCGGATAACCTTGGCTTTGCAGGTGGGTTTCTAATTCAACACCGTCTCCAACGGAAGAGACATCGAAACCCGATTTTGTGAGGTACTCTTCCAGCAGCTCGCGGATTTCTTGATCATCATCCACCACGAGAATTCGAGTATTTGTTGGCATCGCCCAAACCTATTAAATTTACAACTTATTCACATAGTGTATAGGCTGGCCGATTATTTGATTATTGACATGTTTGTAAAGTTAGACGAACAAACAGATAAAGATCACATCTTAGTGACCTCTACCTGTACTTAGCGACTCAAAAAATCATAGGAGGTTAAGAGGAACAGCTGATTTCCATGGCTTTGCCCCACTCAGGCGGCAAGGCAGCAAGATGTTCGTAGTCAGGATGTTCCGCATAAGGGTCTGCCAGCACCACCATTAGTGCATCAATATCACTGCTATCACCGCGTTCCGCTTTATCTATGGCGAGTTGAGCAAGGTAATTTCTGAGCATGTATTTCGGGTTTACTTGGCGCATCTTTTCACAGCGCTCGGCCACTGAACTCTCTTCCAATTCACAGCGTTGCAAGTAGTTATCTACCCATAGCTTCGCGGCCTCGCGATCGATCATCAAATCAATCACTTCCTGTGGCGGCAAGGTATCCAAGTTCGACAACGTTCTAAAGAATCTTGGGTAGTCGACTTTGTTTTGCGACATCAGCTCAAACAACGATTCAAACAAGCGACTGTCACCTTCGTGTTTCGAAAGCAATCCCAACTTGCGACGCATCAACTTGCTGAAATAACCATTCATTTGCGGCTCGTACTGCTCTAACGCTGCCTCTAAATCAGCTTTATCCACCAGCGGCGAAAGAGAATGAGCCAGTGCCGACAAATTCCATAATCCAATTCTAGGCTGTTGATTAAAAGCATAACGACCTTGGTAGTCGGAATGATTACAGATCAATCTTGGATCATATTCATCTAAGAAGGCAAAAGGGCCATAATCGAAGGTTTGACCGATGATCGACATGTTGTCGGTGTTCATCACTCCATGAGCAAAACCATTCGCTTGCCACAATGCGACCATTTCAGCGGTGCGATCAACAATCTCATTAAACATGGCTGCGTAGGGTTTCTCTTCATCGAGGCATTCTGGGAAGTGCCATTCGATGACTTTGTCGGCCAATAATTTATGTTCTGCCAACTGATTGGTATAAAACAGGTGTTCAAAGTGACCGAAACGAATATGTGACTCAGCAGCACGCACCAGCAATGCGCCCCACTCTTGCTTCTCTCGGTATACAGGAGTGTCGCTGGTCATCATCGCCAACGCGCGAGTGGTTGGGATATTAAGCCCTGCCATCGCTTCACTACATAGGTACTCACGAACGGTTGATCGAATAACAGCACGGCCATCGCCCATACGAGAATAGGGGGTTTTACCTGCACCTTTAAGGTGTAAGTCGAACGTTTCACCACTTTTCGCGACAACTTGCGCTAACAACAGCCCTCTTCCATCACCTAAGTCCGGATTATAAGAGCCAAACTGATGACCTGCGTATTTCATTGCTACAGGCGAAAACTGCTCAGGTTCAACATTGCCAGATAACGTCTCAAGCAATTCCTCGGAAGCGTTTTCAAATGACGGAAAGCCAAGTTCATTCGCAAGATTATGGTTCCATGCGAGCCATTGGACATTGCTGAGCGGTGTAGGTTGAATTGGGGTATAGAACAGTCGAGGTAATGCGGTAAATCGATTGTTAAATGAAATAGAATCCCAGACAGACATGAGAGGCACACTGTAGATAAAAGATGATTTAAGATTATCACAGTTTGATAACAACTTCAGATGAGGTTACGCGATGAGCTTATGAGAGAAGATTGCTTAGCTGTTTTGCGAAGAGGAAAAGCTAAGTGGCTAGACTGATGAGAAGAGCCACATTTACGAGAATAAGAGTTCTGACTTTAAAGACTTTTTAACAAGTGTATTCATAATAAAAACTGAAAATATTGAGCCATAAAACTGACTACATTAAAGCAAGAATACCCACTAGAGAAAGGGTAGAGAAAATCCAAGTACGACTGATTACGCCAAAATTACTGTGTTGAATCATTTCTTGATGCTGCATATGTCTCTCCTGAGAACGTGATGGTGTAACACCAATATATCGACTTTACACCGATATCAGCAAGCACATTAATATTAACCTTTTATTACAACACCAAGAAACTTCTGTAACTATTCAACTATTTGATAAATCAAAAGCTATGCTCGGCTTGTCGTAGAAAGCAGTGCACCAGCCCCAATAAAGACACCTCCAGTGACACGATTAAATATCTTAGCTCGACCTTTAGCAAACAACCAATTTGACGACTTCGCGCCCAAGTAGGCATACACCATTAACCAAGATAATTCCATCACGGCAAAGGTCAAAGCAAACACGGTAAACTGGGGAACCAGAGCGATCGATGGATCAATAAATTGTGGGAAAAGTGCGGTAAAAAATAGAATAGCTTTGGGATTGCTCGCACCAACAATAAAGCCACTGAGGTAATGCTGCGCAGCACTTTCTTTAACCGATTTAGAATCGGATTGTTGATTGGGTAGGTTGTCATAATCTTGCTGACTAGAACGCAGAGACTTCCAACCAAGGTAGATTAGATAAGCGGCACCTGTCCATTTAATGACGTTAAACACCACCTCAGACGAAGCAATAATCACACCCAGCCCAGTAAACGATAACGTAAGAATTCCAGTAATCGCAGTCAAGCTACCCAGCGCGGTAAATATCGATAGTTTAAAGCCAGACTGCACCCCTTTAGTCATGCATAATAAAGAGCTTGGCCCGGGCGAAGCTGTCAAAACCAGCACCGCTAATAAATAATAAATCCATGTATCAAAGCTCATCGCGAATTCTCCTTAACTCACTAAAACGAGTAAACATTGACCATCAATATGTGATAGTTATTCACATTAAGCAACTAAATAATATGAAACGAATCCTCAACGCTAAGTACGATATCCAAAATTTAGGCAATAAAAAACGCCATGCACTGCTGCATGGCGTTTAAATTAATACAGATAGGGTTTCTTTAATAACGAAGGTAACCCGAATCTAATCAAAGAAGCTTTTTCGATACAAAGCTTAGTCTGTGCAAACTTAGTCTATAAAAAACTTAGTCTTTGTAGATAGAGAACTCATCTGCGCAAGCCACTAGCTGCTCGCGAGTGATCATGAATACGCCATGACCGCCATTCGAGAACTCAATCCAAGTAAATGGAATTTCTGGATATTGGTCCATCATGTGAACCATTGAGTTACCTACTTCACAGATCAAGATACCATCATCAGTTAGGTAATCTGGTGCGTTAGACAGAATACGGCGAACCAGTTTAAGGCCATCAGAACCTGCCGCTAGGCCAAGTTCTGGTTCATGAGTAAACTCTTCTGGCAAGCTGTTCATATCTTCTTCGTCCACGTAAGGTGGATTCGATACGATCAGGTTGTATTTCTCTTTTGGTAAATCACGGAAAAGATCTGAACGGATTGGGAACACTTGCTGCTCCATGCCGTGATCTTGAACGTTCTGCTCAGCAACTTGCAATGCGTCAGTAGAGATATCAATCGCGTCTACTTCAGCGTCAGGGAATGCATGAGCACAAGCAATAGCAATACAGCCACTACCCGTACAAAGGTCCATGATGCGTGTTGGCTCTTCAGTTAACCAAGGTTGGAATTGAGCTTCGATCAGCTCACCAATTGGCGAACGAGGCACAAGAACGCGTTCATCAACGAAGAACTCTAGACCACAGAACCAAGCTTTGTTGGTTAGGTAAGCCGTTGGTGTACGATCATTGATACGCTTGATTACGCGCTCAACAATACGCAGACGTTCGCTGCTCGTTAGACGAGAGTTCATAACATGCGAAGGAACATCAATCGGCAGATAAAGAGTAGGTAAAATAAGTTGTACCGCCTCATCCCACGCGTTATCAGTGCCGTGACCATAAAAAAGGCCCGCTGCGTTAAAGCGACTAACAGTCCAACGAATCACATCTTGAAGCGTGTGTAGTTCTGATACCGCTTCTTCTACAAAAATCTTATCCAAAATTGTCTCCGAAAAGCGCTACAATACTGCTAATTACGTTTCTAATTAGAATTCATAACCTGATGAGCAAAAAAGACACCGACTTCGATGACGATTTCGCCCTATTCAACGATGCAGTAAAGGGCGTTAAAAAGTTGCAACAGGATACCATAGTCCAGCAGCCAAAAAGAAATACCAAGCAAAAAGAAATTACTCGCACGGCAAGACAAGCCAGTGATAGCGAGTTTTATTTCTCGGATGAGTTCATTCCGCATCTTAGCGAAGAAGGCCCAACACGTTATGCGCGTGATGATGTCTCTAAGTATGAGGTGAAGCGCTTACGTCGTGGTGTCTACGTACCTGATGTGTATCTTGATATGCACGGTATGACTCAACAAGAAGCGAAACGCGAGTTAGGTGCAATGATTGCGCACTGCGTGAAAGAGAGCGTGGCGTGTGCCTGTGTTCAGCACGGTATCGGTAAACACATCCTTAAACAGAAGGTGCCTTTGTGGTTAGCGCAGCACCCCGACGTGATGGCCTTTCACCAAGCACCTTTAGAGTTCGGTGGTAACGGTGCGTTGTTGGTTTTGCTTGCTATTCCAGACAAATAACCCTGACTCGCTATTCCCCCCCCAACGTCAAAAACAGAAAAGGGCACCTCAAATCATTGAGGTGCCCTTTTCTTTGTTATCTTTCAGCCTACAGGTTAGATATAACCTCGACTATGGATTGATGTTCCAAAGTAACTCGCCTTTTTGTGTCTCAAGGTCGAATTCAATGCAAGCCAAACCTGACGTCGGAAACATAGGTGGTGCCATGCCCGTTGCAAATTCCGCTGTTAAGTAGCCCACTAGAGGTAAATGAGACACAAATAAAATGGTCTCTAGTTTTTCTACTTCTGCCATTGCTAAGGTCAAATCAAACACGTCGTCGGACATTCCATAAGGCGTAATATCATCACAGGTTTCTACTTTCTTTCCAGAAAACGCCTGAGAGATTTCTAACCACGTTTCTTGTGCCCTTAAATATGGGCTCACAAGCACTTTATCGAATTGACTAATCCCCTGCTCATTTGCAGCTTGAGCCACTGCAAGAGATGCCATTTTCCCGCGCTTGGTTAACGCTCGTTCTGCATCCGAGTCCGCAAAATGTTCTGCTTCACCGTGGCGCATTATGAATATTTTCATGTTCAGTCCTGTCTACGTAACATTTCGAAAGTCGATATATCCCATATCAGCGATACGCTACTTAGCGTTTGGCTCTCAAACTAGAGAAACCGCAGTCTATATAAATAATTATATCAAGTCACTTGCTAAAGAGTTCGACTTTCTTAACAATCTTATTAAAAGAAAATAAATCACTGATAAAAATCGATAAAAATGATTTAGAAGTCGCCAAAAAGCTCTTCATATCCCAAAATGTGATCGCAAGGTTTGCACCTCAAATCATCGCGTACATAATTTAAAAACCACCTTCTCTGGAGATGCTTCTGTGCATTTAAGCCCTAATGATGAACATCAATACCGTTACGTAACCTTGGATAACGGATTGCGAGTACTGTTAGTTCACGATCAGAACGCTCAAAAAGCTGCAGCCGCACTCGCCGTTAATGTCGGGCATTTTGATGACCCTACCGACCGAGAGGGTTTAGCGCACTACTTAGAGCATATGCTATTTTTGGGAACTGAAAAGTATCCAAAGGTCGGAGAGTTCCAAAGTTTTATCAGCCAACATGGCGGTAGCAACAATGCTTGGACCGGAACCGAACACACCTGCTTCTTTTTTGATGTTGAATTGAATGCCTTTGAAACCGCACTCGATCGCTTCAGCCAATTTTTCACAGCACCACTTTTTAACGAAGAAGCACTAGACAAAGAACGCCAAGCCGTTGATTCAGAATACAAGATGAAACTCAACGACGACTCGCGACGCTTGTACCAAGTGACCAAAGAACTGGTGAATCACAATCACCCATTCTCGAAGTTTTCTGTCGGTAATATCGAGACGTTGGGTGACAGAAACGGTGAAACGATTCGACAAGAAATCTTGGCTTTCCACCAGCAACAATATTCAGCCGATCTAATGACGCTGACACTGTCTGGCAATCAATCATTAGACGAAATGCAAAGCTGGGTTAAGGAGCGTTTTAGCTCGATTACCAATCACAAACTACAAGGTAAAAAGGTTGAAGTACCGATTGTTGGCGAATTAAGCACGGGTGTACAAGTACACGTTAAACCGATAAAAGAAGTACGCAAACTTATCTTAACTTTCCCGATGCCAAGCATGGACGAGCACTACGGCGTTAAGCCATTATCATTCTTTGCACACCTTATCGGTTACGAAGGCGAAGGTAGCTTGATGATGCAGCTGAAAGATAAAGGTTGGATTACCTCCCTCTCGGCAGGTGGCGGCGCAAGTGGCAGTAACTATCGTGACTTCACGATCAGTTGCTCATTGACCACCGAAGGTTTAACCAAAACCGATAACATCGTCCAAGCAGTATTTCAGTACATCAAATTAATTGAACAACAAGGCATCGAAGAGTGGCGTTATCTCGAAAAGCGCGCCGTTTTAGAGTCCGCATTCCGGTTTCAAGAGCCCTCAAGACCGCTCGATGTTGTCAGTCATCTTGTTATCAACATGCAGCACTATCAAGAGCAAGATGTGGTGTATGGCGATTACAAAATGTCGCACTTTGACGAAGAGTTACAACGCTCTTTGCTTCCCTACTTATCTGTCGACAACATGCGAGTCACCATCGTTGCTCAAGGCTTCGAATATGACAAAGAAGCAAAGTGGTATTTTACGCCCTACTCCGTTACGCCTTTTAGCTCAGAGCAGACCCAATGCTTTACGTGCATCAACCCCGGCTGGATGTTTGAGCTGCCAAGTAAAAACCCATTTATTTGCTACGACTTAGACCCTGCTGAACTCGAAGGTGATGCTAAGCACCCACAACTGTTAGAAGAACTGGATGGCTTTAAGTTATGGCACCTTCAAGACCATCAATTTCGAGTACCTAAAGGTGTGGTGTATATCGCTATCGACAGCCCACACTCAGTCGCCACCCCGAGAAACATCGTTAAAACACGCTTGTGTGTAGAGATGTTCTTGGACTCGCTTGAAAAAGATACGTATCAGGCTGAGATTGCGGGTATGGGCTACAACATGTATACCCATCAGGGCGGTGTAACACTCACGCTTTCGGGATTCAGCGAAAAGCAACCACAGCTGCTCAATATGATCCTTGAGCGCTTCCAAGCACGCGACTTTAGTCCAACACGCTTTGAAACTATTAAGCATCAATTGCTCAGAAACTGGAATAATGCGTCGCAAGATCGTCCTATTTCTCAGCTGTTTAATGCGATGACTGGAATTCTTCAGCCAAATAACCCGCCCTATTCCGTATTAATTGAAGCATTGGAAACGATTGAGGTCGATGAACTCTCTTCTTTTGTTCAAGCTATTTTGGCAGAACTGCATGTCGAAATGTTTGTGTATGGTGATTGGAAAAAAGCCGATGCACACAAGATGGCTGAAACGCTAAAAGATGCATTACGTGTTCAAGACCAAGCTTACGAAGAGTCACTACGCCCATTAATCATGTTGGGTGAAAATGGTAGCTTCCAACGCGAAGTCGTATGTAATCAAGATGATTCAGCCATCGTGGTTTACTACCAATGTGCTGACATTTCACCTAAAAATATTGCGCTGTATTCATTGGCGAACCATTTGATGTCAGCCACCTTCTTCCATGAGATTCGTACCAAGCAGCAGCTAGGCTATATGGTCGGCACTGGCAATATGCCGTTGAACCGACACCCGGGTATTGTGTTATATGTGCAATCACCGAATGCTGCCCCAGCAGACTTGTTAGCCTCGATAGATGAATTCCTCAATGCCTTTTACATGGTGCTGTTGGAGCTTAATGACTATCAATGGCACAGTAGTAAACGCGGCCTCTGGAATCAGATTTCAACGCCAGATACCACCCTGCGTGGTCGCGCTCAACGCTTATGGGTTGCGATAGGCAATAAGGACTTGGAGTTCAATCAGAGAGAGCGTGTCTTAGAAGACCTCAAAGGTCTAACACGCTCAGACATGATACGTTTTGTGGTCAGCCAACTTAAACCTCGCACGGCAAATCGTCTGATTATGCATGCGCACGGTAATGCTCATAATAAGGAACAGAAGTTGTCGGCAGGTGTGGAGATTGGCTCAATTGATGAGTTTCAGTTACGCCCTAAAGACTGTGATCTTGGCTAATAAACTGCGATAAAAATCATAAGGTTGATGTGAAAGCATCAACCTTTTTTATTGGGTGAAGCACAAAAGCAGATCTCTCTTACGCTCCTTCGTCGCTTTGGGATATGACGATGGGTTCGATTTACAACTAACATCGCGAGCTTACCCAACTTATTTCTCATTTCTCACAGCCAGCACACAACACTCTCTGCCATTATTCCCTAGATAGAGTGAAGGATTCAGTTGAGAACTTCTGCCACTTACATTCTCATTCAGTCGCACCAACCTCCCCTGTCATTCCCGAGAAAGAGGAACGATTGAGTAGGAATCTATATTGAGTAAATTAACTGACCATAAAAGCTACAGACACAAAAAAAACCGCATCAGTTGCTTGATACGGGTTTGATAATCAATGTGCTAAAACGTTACTTGCAGAGAGCGTTACTTATAAAAAGATTCGCCCAATCCAGCACGTGTCAGCAGGCCATCACAGGGCGCAAAACGATCACCGTATTTCGTAGCAAAGTCGTTCATCATTTCAACCAGAGACTTAATGCCAACTTGATCCATGTAGCGGAAAGGACCACCTAAGAATGGAGGAAAACCGATGCCGAAAATAGCACCAATATCGCCATCACGAGGGCTGCGGATAATACCATCATCTAGACAACGAACCGCTTCGTTGAGCATAGGAAGCACACAGCGCATTGCGATATCGTTATCACTCAACTTAGGGTCCGGTTGCAGTTTAAGCAGCTTGTAAACTGACTTATCGACTTCCTTCTTCTTACCCTTATAGGTGTAGAAACCTTTGCCACTCTTACGGCCTTTACGGTTGTCATTCAAAAGAATATCGAACACATCAGGACCTTGGAAACGGTCGCCAAGCTCATTCACTAAAATTGGAATAATCTTCGCGCCAATATCAACACCCACCTCGTCTAACAAAGTAATTGGGCCAACCGGGAAGCCGAAATCAAGTAACACGCTATCGAGCTTCTCAATAGGTTCATTCGCTAGCAATAAATGCGCAGCTTCGTTCATGTAAGGCGCAAGAATACGGTTAACATAGAAGCCCGCCGTATCTTTAACAACAATCGGGGTTTTGCCTTGCTTCTTCGCAAATGCAACAACTGTCGAAATCGTCTCTTCTGACGTTGTTTCATGAGGAATAACTTCAACCAATGGCATTTTATCTGCAGGGCTGAAATAGTGAAGACCTACCACGTTTTCTGGTCGCTGTGCCTTCTCTGCAATCTTATGGATTGGCAGTGAAGAAGTGTTCGTCGCAAAAATCGTCTCTGGCTTCGCATTGGCTTCAATATCGGCAATCATCGATTGCTTAAGATCGAGGTCTTCAAAGACCGCTTCAATTACTACATCTGTGTGATTAAAGCTCGTAAAGTCGATACCACCAGAAAGCTGAAGCATCTTACTTTCCAGACCAGCTTTAGTCAGAATGCGACGCTTACGCTGCTTATCGAACAACTTAAAGTTATAGTTTAGCGCGTTCAGTACACCTTCATTCGATACGTCTTTAATACGAACCGGAACCTTAGCTTTTGCAACGCTTACATGGCTAATGCCAGCGCCCATTAGACCGCCGCCCAGCACACCAACACGCTTAACCGCTTTAGGTTCTGCATCTGCACCGTGCTCTTTTTTCATTTCAGTAGTAGCAAAGAAAATAGAACGAAGGGCTTTAGATTCAGCTGTCATCACCAGTTCAGAGAAACGCTTCGCTTCGTACTGAAGGCCTTTATCAAATCCATTCTCTAAGCCATAGCGAATCACATCTAGAATTGCATCCGCAGCCGGGTAATTACCGCGAGTTTTTTGATTAGTCTTTTTCGCTGCTTGTTCGAAAATCACTTTACGGCCAAGGCCATTGCGTGAAATCAGTTTCTCTTTGGTCGAAGCTTGGTTTTTAGACGCCAAACGCTTACCTTTTTTACCGCCTGAGTTCTTTTCAACAAAGCTCTTAGCGACTTCAAGCAAGATAGTTTCTGGCACACAAGCATCGACAACACCGAGCGATTTCGCTTTCTTAGCACGCAACTGCTTACCCGTAAGAATAAGGTCAAGAGAAGGCAGCAAACCGATAAGGCGAGGAAGACGCTGTGTACCACCAGAGCCTGGTAACAAGCCGAGCTGAACCTCAGGTAAGCCAAGACGAGTCTTGTCTGAGTCGGTACATACACGATAATCACATGCAAGGGCGAGTTCTAGCCCCCCACCTAAACAAGGCCCGTGAATCGCTGCGACTACGGGATATGGAAGATCTGACAGTGTTTGGAACATCTCCTGCCCTTGACGAGCGAGAGACTGTGCTTCGTCAGCGCTTTTACATGCATCAAGCATTCGAACGTCAGCACCTGCGATAAAATTATCTGGCTTTAGTGAATGAACGATTAAGCCCTTAACTCGGCTTTGCTTTTCTTTTAACTGCTCGAAGATGGCTTTCATTTCTTCAGCAAAAGCCGCTTGCAGCGTGTTCATTTTCTCGTTTGGCACATCAATCGCGAGCCATGCAATATCTTGTTCATCGATATTAAGAGAGAACGCCGTTGCTTTGTTATTTGTAGAATCCGTCACTGGTGTTGAACCTGATTTGGTGACTGCTTCTTTTTTTGTTGTTGCATCAAGAGTCGTAGACATTATTCTACCTCCAAGATCATTGCTGCACCCAAACCACCAGCTGCACAAGCGGTATTCAGTGCTAAGCCGCCACCGCGACGTTTCAACTCACGTAATGTTTGAGTCATCATTCGTGCGCCAGTCGCTGCAAACGGGTGTCCGTAAGCAATTGAACTACCAAGCACGTTAAACTTATCCATATCAATCTCACCGATCGCTTTATCTCGGCCAAGATTCTTCTGAGCAAATTCATCGCTTGCAAACATTTTGACGTTAGCCAGTACTTGAGCGGCAAATGCTTCATGCATCTCAATAAGCGCCAGATCAGACAGTTCTAGACCTGTATTCTTTAATACCTGTGAGGTCGCGTAAGTTGGCCCCATCAACATATCGGTTTCAACACCAATCGCTGAAAATGCATATCCGCGGATATAACCCAACACTTCTAAACCTAGTTCTTTCGCTTTGCCTTCGCGCATCAACATCACCGCTGCACCACCATCAGTAAGAGGCGTTGCATTGGCGGCCGTGACACTGCCGTACTTTCTATCGAATGCAGGGCGTAATTTAGCGTAACCTTCAACCGTTGAATCATGGCGAATGTTGTTATCTTCCGCTAAGTATTTTTTATAAGGTGCTGGAAAAGCCGTCATCACTTCATCTTTTATTTTCCCTTCTTTCCATGCTTGAGAAGCCAAAGAGTGAGAACGGTGCGCGAGTGCATCTTGTTCTAGACGAGTGATACCATGAGTTTTTGCCATCTGCTCGGCGGTTTGACCCATTGAAAGGCCCGTCGAATATTCAGCAACAGCCGGTGGCACAGGCATAAGGTCTTTAACGGATAACGTTTTTAATATCTTGAGCTTTTGGCCCAACGTTTTCGTTTTACTCAATGCCAATAAATTCGCAGCCAACTTCTTAGAAACACCGATAGGCAATACAGAAGAGGAATCAGCGCCACCAGCAATACCAACATCGATTGTGCCAGCCATAATACTCTCGGCCACATTGACGGCAGCTTGAAAACTAGTCGCACATGCTCGTGTCACACTGTAGGCATCGGTATTGATGTCCATGCCAGTGCCAAGCACAATTTCACGTGCGATGTTTGGCGCTTCTGGCATCTGTACCACTTGACCGAACACAACTTGTTCGATAAGCGCAGGATCGACATCCGTTCTTGCAAGCATTTCGCTCACAACCATTTTGCCTAGGTCAACCGCAGGCACTTGGCTAAATTCTGTGCTCTGACGAGCGAATGGGGTTCGTAATCCAGCGACAACGGCAACACGTTCTCCAGAACGAGTTTTGACTTCCTGTTTGCCCATGGTTTCTCCTTAAAGTTAAGAGGTCTGACCTGAACCATTGTAAAGAAGTTGTTAATTAAATCAAACGAGCGTTTAAATAAACGTGATACGAGTATCTCACTGTTTGAAAATTTAACTGCACATTCAGGCGAACCTTTTGGGGTGAAAGGTTGTCCTAAGAGACTAAACTATTGTGAGTGGATACTGTTATTGCTATGTGAGATGTGATTTCTTGAGGCAAAAAAAAACCACACAAAGCTGTGTGGTCGGAATGTATATAAAGCAATTAACTTAACGCCAATTGAAATAATCAGTTTCCTGATTAGGAGAAAGTAAAGTCAGCCTTCAAAAGGAAGTGTCGTCTTGCTCAACATGCTAGCCACGAATGACTAACTAGACGACAGGGTGTACTATAGCTTGTTCGAAGCCTGAGATTTTGAAGTAGATCAATTTTCATTGTGATTTTACGATTTCCAGTAAATCACCAGCTCTAAAAGCAAAACACAATATAAAAACAAAGCACAACGTATAGAAGACAGCTATACACAGAGCAATTATGGAGGCTCGTGTGTCGATAATAAAAATGTTTGGAAAGAAAACTGCCAAGCGTCCGGTCAACTCTGATATGGACAAACAAAGAAAATATGAAGCACTCGTGCGTGCCTATCATCGTGACCTCTTTCGCTATGCCTATTGGCTATGCAAAGACAAAACCATTGCCGAAGACCTAGTGCAAGAAACTTGCCTTCGTGCATGGAAGTCACTCGATAGCCTTCAAGATGAAAAAGCCGCTAAATCTTGGCTGATTACCATCTTGCGACGCGAGAATGCTCGACGTTTTGAACGCAAACAGTTTGATCTGGTTGATATCGACGATCATGGTAATGATGCTAGTGTCAGCGATGACCCGCACCATCAACATCTGTGGTTGCAAGCTCAGATCATGAAACTTGAAGTTGATTACCGTGAACCACTCTTCCTACAAGTCATTGGTGGATTTAGTGGTGAAGAGATTGCCGATATTCTCAATCTCAACAAAAACACAGTAATGACACGTTTATTCAGAGCTCGAAACCAGTTGAAAGAGATGCTGGATACAGAAGAGGCAGAGAGGGGGCAACATAATGGATGATTTGGAATTTCGTCGTCGTGTATTGTCGGAACCTAAGCAACGCACACAAGATATTATTGATGCTGCAACAAACAGTGAAACCAATAGTAACTTCTTAGACGATGTATTATCGCTTGATAAGCAGATCCATTCAGCGATGAATGTAGATGTGCCAGACGATCTTGCTGATCGCATTCTGTTCAATCAGACCTCAAGCGAAGAACGCAAAGTCGTAAGACCTACTTTTGCTAGACGAGCTATGGCGATGGCAGCTTCAGTCGCATTCGTTGCAGGTTTGCTTGTTGGGCAGGTTAATTGGGGAAACGCACTGGTTGCCCCAGCTCAGGCAAGTTTGGTCGATACCGCGATGAAACATTTTGTTGAAGAAAAAAGTTTTGTTAGTTCAATCGACGAACAAGTTACATCGCAACAGATCAACGCAAAAATGAATCCATTTGCTTATCAGTTTGATGAAGCATTCCCTTATCATGTGTATTATCTGAACCATTGTGGTTTTGGTAAATCCAACGCAATGCACATGGTTTTCCAAGGTGAAAAAGGTAAGGTCACTTTGTTTTTGACTGGAATCCCGACAGACAAACCTGTCGACTTTGATGAAAAAGGCATGTCAGGCTCAGTAACACCGATTGACAATAGTAGCTTGATCCTTGTTGGTGAAGATGGAGAAGATATTTCTAAGATCGCCGAAAAGCTAACAAAAATCATCAAACCAATGAGCTAATTCGCTCAAAAAGCCCCGTAACAAAAGGCCCAGCAAGTATACCACTGATATTGCTGGGCTTTGTTTATGCAAATCAATAAAATCATTCATAAAATAAATACCTCTAGAGTTAAAACTCTAAAAAATGGCATTTATCACCATTTCCGTGCCAGATAGGCGTCATTTCCATAATTTTATACTCATTTTTCCCAATGGTCGGATTTGTATATCGTATACTTGCGAATAGGATCAGCCACCTTGAGCAATTGCTCAAATTAATCGCCCTGTAGAGGCGGATATATAAAGGAATAAATGAATGACTACCAACAACACGCGTCTGTTTAAAAAGTCTCTTTTAGCAGTAACAATTACACTGGCGTCTTCGCAAGCGATGGCAGCAGGTTTCCAAATTAACGCACAATCAGCAACCGGCATCGGTCGTGCTTTCGCTGGTGATGCAGTAATCGCAGATAACGCGTCAGTAATGGCCCGTAACCCTGCTGCAATGGCATTGTTTGACGAAACTTCTTTGTCACTCGGCTTTGAAAGCATTACATCTAAGATTGAAGTCAAAGATGCTAAATACAAACTGTTTGACGCTGGGAGTGGTGTAGACGCAAACTATGATGATGCAGGTGATACATCTATTGCTCCTAACATTCATTTAATTGTCCCTATCAATGAAAAATTCGCGGTAGGCTTCAACGCTTACTCAAATTTTGGAACTAAGACCGAGTTTTCTGACAGTTATGCTGGACATGAATATGGTGGTTTGACTGATGTTCAGAGTGTTAATTTTGGTTTAGCTGGTTCATACCGACTTAATGACCAATGGAGTTTTGGTGCAGGCCTAGACCTAATTTACGGTAAAGGTACACTACAACGTGACCTTCACCCAACTTTAGCAGGATCTCTAGGGTCCTCCACAGCTTTGGATGCAGAAGCTGACGGTTGGGCATTAGGATTCAATGTTGGTACCGTATATGAGTTAGATGAAAATAATCGATTTGGTTTAGCGTACCATTACTCTCCAGAACTCGAAGCAAAGGGTGACATTACGTACACAGGTGTAGAGCATAAAGACGATACTTTATACATGCCTCTGCCAGACCTGCTTGAATTTTCTGGTTACCACAGGATTAAAGACACTAAATATGCTGTCCACTACTCTGTTCAATGGATCGGTTGGAGCTCATTCGACAAACTAGAAGCTAAAGACGCTGGCGTACTTAACGAGTACGAATGGCAGAATGGTATGCACTACTCCATTGGCGGTACATACTACCTAAACCGTGAGTGGACACTACGTGCAGGTTATATGTACGACACAAGTGCACAAGACGAATTGACATCTATATCTGTACCAGATTCAGATCGCCAATGGTTCTCAGCTGGCTTTACATACCACTTAGACGACAAGTCGAATATTGACTTCGGCTTTACCTACTTAATGGGTGATGATGTGGATGTAGAAGAGAAGACTGAAAACCCATCCTTTGGTCCACAATATCTTTCATCGATATCTGGAACTACTCGTGCGGATGCAATCCTAATGGGTCTGCAGTACAGCCGCAGCTTCTAATCTAAGCTTCAGTTAGAAAAATTTAAGGGTCGCACTGCGGCCCTTTTCTTTGCCCAAAATTAATCAAAACTAAACATTTAGGCTTACAGGTGTACTCCACAGAGGACATATGATGCTACAGATGTACGCTCAAATTTCGCAACATGCCCGAAACATTCAGTTTATTTATCTAGAAAATACACCTATTTAATAATTAAATCGCTAAAACACTGTTTTATTCGAATTTCATTTTTAAAGCATTAACTCTAAAAGTAGAATCATGCTACTAAATACTTATGATTCAGCGAACATAATAATGAAAATGAATAAGACTCTTCTATCTGCTGCAGTGGCAGTTGGACTACTTTCGACTTCTACCGTTACTCAAGCGGCAGGTTTTCAACTAGCAGAATACTCAGCAACAGGCCTAGGCCGTGCGTATGCTGGTGAAGCCGCAATGGCAGACGGCGCAGATGCCCAGTGGCGTAACCCAGCAATGTTGACTTACCTAGAAGGTACTCAAGTTTCTGTTGGTGGTATTTACGTTGACCCGAATATTGATATTGATGGGACTTCAACATCAGGTGGCACCTCTACATCTTCGAACTCTAGCGATTTCGCACACAGCGCAGTAATTCCAAACTTTTATGTTTCTCACAAGTACAACGACAAATTCGCACTAGGTTTTGCTGCTGGCACTAACTACGGTATGGAAACAGACCTAGGTAAAGACTTTGGTGGCGCAAACCACGGTAACGAAGCAAGCGTTACTACAATGGAGCTAAACTTAAACGCGGCTTACCAAGTACTTGAAGGTGTATCTATTGGTGGCGGTGTTCGCTACATCATGGCTGAAGGTAGTTTTGGTGCGGTATCAGCAACTTCTATTCAACAGATTGGAGTATCAAAAGGCGATGCTCTGAAATATATGGAAGGTGATGACACCGCATGGGGTTGGCAAGTCGGTACCGCATGGCAGATCAATGAAAACAACCGTTTGGGCTTTACTTACAAATCTGAAGTTGATTTAACCCTTGAAGGTCACGCAAAAGGCGCAGCTTTCGATAAGGCCGCAGCTGAAAACGGTGGATTAGGTGCTATAAAACCAAAGTATAGTGGGTCGATGGAATTAGCTTTACCAGCTACAGCAGAACTGGCAAGTTTCCACCAACTTACCGATAAAGTAGCTGTACACGCGAGCGTTAACTGGACAAACTGGAGCAGCTTCAAAGAGCTTGTAGCAGATATCCCTGAGTTTGGCTCAAAACGAACTCAAGATATCAAGGAAGAAAACTGGGAAGACAACTACCGCTTTGCAATAGGTACAACTTACCAAATGACGCCTAAACTAGCGTTACGATCTGGTATCGCATACGACACATCAGCAGTAAGCGAAGAACACCGCACTGCAACGATTCCAGAAACAGACCGTACTTGGTTAAGCATTGGTGCTGGTTACCAATGGTCTGAGCAACTAACTCTAGATGCAGGCTTCACCTATATTCTAGCAAAAGATGCGAAGATGCATGAAGACGATGCAGCATCAGCACCGTTTGGTGGCGACTTCGAAGGTGAAGTGACAGGTAGCATCTGGCTAGTAGGTATCCAAGCGAACTACCGTTTCTAATCAGTTTACTGAATCAAAGTAATAAACATTAAAAAGGCTCGATGTTCTTATCAACATCGAGCCTTTCTTTTATCTGTTGTTCCGAGAATTAAATCTAGTAATCTTCTAGGTACCCATCGATGAAATCTTCTTCTTCAAGGTCAACTTCTTCGGGTTCAATTTCCGCTTTGAAGTCACGACGCTGAATGTAAACTTCACGAGTCAGAGCATATGGATCTGGCGAGTCATCCAACAGAGCTTCTTGTGACACTAACTGAGCACGGGTTTCCATACCTTCAAATGCCCACTTTCCTAAGCTTGCCCAGAAGTTCAACAGAGCTAAAGGCACATATAGGCTATCCACTTGCTCAGTCACTTCGCGAGTCGTAATCGGACCATAACCCGGAACCATGAAGTAAGGTCCATTCCCTACTCCATAATGGCCAATCGCATCAGAAAACGACTTGTCGTCATATTTGGTGATACCCGCTTCACTGGCAATATCGATTAGGCCTAAAAGACCAAATGTTGAGTTAATCCAAAAGCGGTTGAAGTGGTCGAGTGCTTTCTCGCCATTGCCCATGAATATGTTGTTCACCATGCTCGCAGGTTCGTCTAAGTTGGCCAGGAAATTGGAGATACCAGAACGAACGGGTACAGGGGTGTAGTCAACATAAGCGAGAGAAACAGGTCGAACTAAATAAGGGTCTAAATACTCGTAGTTGATATCCCACATCGCTCGGTTGAACCCTTCGAAAGGGTCATTCGGATGGGACTCTTCGAGGTATTCAGAGGTGTCGAGGTTATCATCGTTCATGCTTTCATCTGGTGCGCTAGAACAACCCACCGTTAAGCTTGCGATAAAAAGTAAACTCAAGAGTCTTAAAACACTGACAGACATATCACCTTTTCCATAAGGAATTCAAATAAAAAAAAGGCCAGCAATCGCTGGCCTCAATTGTTTGCGTAAGTCTATACCGTTTGTCATTAAATCGGAATAGCTAACACTTATGCAAAGTGATGATTAATATTGCTTATTGATGTTAATGGTCACTGGAGCACCCAGTTCAACCACTTCACTTTCACCGTACCAATCACCATCGCGAGTTGAAACGTTACCATCTGTATCAAGCCTAGCTCTAACCATCAGAGTTTCAAGGCTAGACAGCTTTAGGCCTTCCATCATGCTGTTACCGTCATCGAGTACAACCGTTCGTGGGAAAGAACCCAATGGGTAACGAGCGGCAGCGATAGGCATTGGCGAACCATCCGCTCTGTGTACCGAAACTACCAACACAGACTTAGGATCAGCATTCACATCGCTAGACAGCTCAAGCGTTACTGCAACACTCTTGCCTTGGTCAACACCCATGGTGTCGCCCATTTTCTTCTGAGCACTTTCAATACTGCGTGACAGCATCTCGTAGCGGCTGTCTTGTGGACCAATCATCTGTTGCATGATGCTCCAATACTTCACAGCGCCTGGGTAATCTTGACGTTCAAACGAATCAAACGCTAACAGTGAGAATACTCGAAGGTCGACATAATCGTTTTGGATCAAACGGCTCAAAATCAAACGCGCTTGGTTTTGATCGGCTTCATCAGGTGAAAGCATCAGTGCTTGAGCAAAACCTAGCTGAACATCTTCATTCTTAGGCTCAAGTTTATAAGCTCTTTCCATAGAATCTTTCGCTGTTTCAGCGTCACGGTTTGCTAACGCAATACGGCCAAGCAGTAACCAACCGGTCGAATCTTTTGGTTGGTAGTGAAGACGAGTACGAAGCGCTAGAGTCAAATCTTCCAATTCATCATCCGTTAGCGCGCCACCTTCTGATGACATTAACTTTTTAGACAACTCAGGAAGATTCGAACTCACTTCTTGCCAGTGTTGAACCTTATCTAATGCACCAAACTGAAAGTACATACCATAAGTCACAACCAGAACCAGAATCACAGAAGGAACAACAACACCCAACGTAGAGACCTGTGTTTTTTTCATCTCTTTCTGTGCAGGTACATCATCAAGTAGAGACTGTTTCAAATCAGCGATCAGTTCTTGTTGGTTATCAACAAGACCTTCTTCTGCTTCTACTTCTAATTCAACGAGACGATCTTTATAGAATGCTTTGTTCAACTCGTCGCGAAGCATTTCGTCATTGTTCGCCTTCTTATTAATGAAAGGCATAACAACAAACAAAATCGCCGCTAATGAAAGGACAACTGTAGAAATCCAAAATAGTGTCATTACTTCTTATCTCCGTCGTTCTCTTCATCGAGTAACGCTTTTAAGCGAGCTTCTTTGTCTGCATCCCAGTCTTTATCTGACTCCACTACTTTCGACTTTGATTTTCTGCTTCGTAAAATGATCAAACCAAATCCGAACACAACAACCGAAAATGGGCCAACCCAAAGGATCGACGTGGCTAGTGTCAGTGGTGGATTATAAGTAACAAAGTTACCGTAGCGGGCAATCATATAATCAATGATGTCTTGCTTCGACTTACCGTCTTTTGTCATCTCATACACTTTTTGACGCAAGTCGACCGCAAGCTCGGCATTCGAATCACCAATCGTGTTGTTCTGACATTTTGGACAACGCAGCGTGTTGCTTAACTCTTTGAACTGTTGCTCTTGGTCAACCGTATCAAATTCATGAAATTCGATAGGCGCAGCAGAAACTGTCGCCGAAATAGCAAATGTCGCGAATAGAATAATCAGTGCTTTCTTAATCATTTCGCTTCCTCCAACAACTTCTGGTACATCGGCTTAAGTGTCGATGCCCAGTTAGTTGGGTTTACGTCACCAACATGACGATAGCGAACTATGCCGTTAGCATCGATTAAGAAAGTCTCTGGAGCACCATAAACACCAAGGTCGAGGCCTAGCATTCCGTCGCCATCGAACAAACTGATTAAGTACGGGTTACCTAACTCATTTAACCAACCTACCGCTTTATTGCGATCATCTTTGTAGTTAAGACCAATAATCTTAACGCCTTGATCAGAAAGCTTGTTTAGGTAAGAGTGCTCTGCGTAGCAAGTCGGACACCAAGTCGCCCACACATTAAGAAGCAGTGGCTCACCTTTAAAGATAGCTTGATCATGAAACTTACCCGGTTGTTCCAAATCCTCTAGGCCAAACTCAGGGACCTGCTTGCCAATTAATACGGATTCAAGTTTAGTCGGGTCATCACCCGACTGGTTACGCATCAATTGAGTTGCAAAGATTCCAACTAGAACCATGAACGCAATCAATGGAATGAATAAAATCTTTTTGTTCATTCGAATTAAGCCTCCTGCTCTTGAGCCGATTTTTTCGTTGGCTTACGGAAACGGTAACGACGGTCACTGATGGCAATAACACCACCAATTGCCATGATCAAAGAACCTGCCCAGATCCAACGTACAAATGGTTTGTAGTAGATACGTACAGCCCAAGATTTGTCGTCGTCTAAACGCTCACCCATTGCGATATAAAGGTCGCGCGTTACGCCACGATCGATCGCCGCCTCTGTCATCATAGACTTAGCAGTAGTGTAGAAACGTTTTTCAGCGTGAAGCGTGTTGATGTATTTGCCTTCTTTGGTAATTTCAAAGTCAGCAATGTAACCATCGTAGTTAGGGCCATCTTTGTCACGTACCCCTGTAAACAGGAAGTTGTATTCTTCAAGTTGGTAGCTTTCGCCTGGCGCTAAACGCACATCACGCTCAATGCTGTAGTTCTGCACCATCGCAATACCAATCACTGTTACGGCTAAACCAATATGACCACAGATCATAGCCCAATGGCTACGAGGTAGCTTGGTTAGGCCTTTCATGAAGGTATGACGGTGTGTTGCACGCTCATGCAATTCAAAGCCATGCATGAAGATGATCCAGAACGCCATCACCCAACCAGCAAAAGCAGTACCACTGAAGCGGTCAGCTAGCATGGTCACCATTAGCGCACTTAAACCTAACGAGAAGATACCCGACACTAACATTGGCTTAATCAGCTTAGACAGGTTGTCACGCTTCCAACGGATCAATGGACCGATACCCAATAGGAACGAGAACGGGATCATTAACCAGAAGAACAACATATCAAAGAATGGTGCACCGATAGAAACCGAACCCAGACCTAACTGTTTGTGGACTAATGGTAATAGCGTACCGACTAACACAACTACTAACGCTGCAATCAACAATACGTTGTTGCCAAGTAGTGCGTTTTCACGAGAAACCAAATCAAAATTACCACGGACACGAACCGATGCGCCTTTTACAGCAAACAACAGCAGTGAACCACCGATAACGAACACTAGGAAACCTAGAATAAACATACCACGAGCAGGATCTGATGCGAATGCATGAACAGATACCAAAATGCCCGAACGAACTAAGAATGTACCTAGTAAGCTTAACGAGAATGCAGAGATAGCCAGCAATACTGTCCAAGCTTTAAATGTGCCACGCTTTTCGGTTACCGCTAGTGAGTGCATCAGCGCTGTACCAGCTAACCAAGGCATGAATGAAGCATTTTCTACTGGATCCCAAAACCACCAGCCACCCCAGCCAAGTTCGTAGTAAGCCCACCATGAACCAAGTGCGATACCTACAGTTAGGAATAACCAAGCAGCGATTGTCCAAGGACGAGACCAGCGAGCCCATGCCGTATCTAAACGACCGCTCATTAGAGATGCAATAGCGAAAGAGAACGCAACAGAGAAACCTACGTAGCCCATGTAAAGCATTGGCGGGTGAATGATCAAACCCGGGTCTTGCAGTAGTGGGTTTAAGTCACGGCCATCAACAGGAAAGTAAGGCAGTGTTCGTAAGAACGGGTTAGATGTTACGATAATGAACAGCAAGAAGCCGACCGTAATCAAACCCATGATAGCCAGCACACGAGCCACAGACTCTTGAGGCATACCACGGCTGAACGTCGCTACTGCAACCGTCCAACCCGCTTGGATAAGAACCCAAAGCAGTAATGAACCTTCATGAGCACCCCAAACCGCTGTGATTCGGTAGTACCAAGGAAGTTGGCTATTCGAGTTACTTGCTACGTATTGAATCGTAAAATCATTGGTGTAGAACGCGTAACACAAGATAAAAAACGAAATCGCTAGGAATCCGAACATACCCCACGATAGCGGTCGCGCACTATTCATTAATAATGTGTTATTTCGAGCAGCCCCATACAGTGGGAGCACACTCAAAAGCAAGCCCAGCCCTAAGGACAGGATCATGGCAAAGTGGCCGATCTCGGCTATCATTGAGCACTTCCTTCTTTTTGTTCTGTAGAGTACTGCATTGGCTCATGGGTTTTCTTCATTGCTTCAGCAACTTCAGAAGGCATGTACTCTTCATCGTGTTTCGCTAAGACTTCGAACGCTTCAATTGTTGTCGCATCTTTTAGAACGCCTTGAGCAACAATACCTTGTCCTTCACGGAAAAGATCAGGAAGAATGCCATCGTATAAAATCGTTACTTTAGGACCAACATCTTTCAAGTCAAAGCTTACACGTAGTGATTCGTTGTCACGGCTTACAGAACCGACTACAACCATGCCACCAATACGCAGGCGTTGGCCAACTTCAGGTTTCTTACCGTCTTTGCCATTAACAAGCTCAGTTGGCGTGTAGAACAGATCCATGTTCTGGTTAAGCGCATAAACCATTAATCCAATAGTTGCACTGATACCAAAAAAGATCGCTAAGACAATGCCCAGCCTCTTTTTGCGTCTTGGGTTCATAGAGTGTTCTCCATATTTTTTGCTGCATCGATACGAGCTTGACGATCAATCTTAGCTTGTACTTCATTTAGTAATTGCTTACCACGACGAACGCTTAAGACCAGTAAAATGATCATCGCGAGGAATGTGATTCCAAATGCACTCCATACATATGAGGCGTAGCCACCCATGGCAAAGAAATCACTCAGAGATTCAAAATACATAATTACCTACCCTACTACGCTTTATCAGCCGCGAGTTTACGAACCCACGGACGGTGACTTTCTTTACTGATGATTTCGTTTCTAAAACGAACCATAGTCACAGCACCAAAGAAAAAGGCGAAGCCGAAGATGTTAAGAAGAAGCGGCCATAGCATGTCACTTGAAATAGAAGGCTGATCGAACTTCGTAATCGTCGCGCCTTGGTGAAGTGTGTTCCACCACTCTACTGAAAAATGAATGATAGGTAGGTTGATGACACCAACGATAGCCAAAATACCTGCTGCTTTCGCTGCGGTTTTTTGGTCATCAAACGCGTGGTGTAGTGCAATCACACCTAAGTATAGGAATAGAAGAATCAGCTCAGAGGTCAAACGCGCATCCCAGACCCACCAAGCACCCCACATTGGTTTCCCCCAAACAGCACCGGTTAGCAGCGCTATGAAGGTAAAAACAGCACCAATAGGCGCCATAGCCAATGCAGCCATATCTGATAGTCTTACCTGCCATACCAAGCCGATAAATGCCGCAATTGCCATCGACATGTATACGCCCATCGACCAAATCGCAGACGGAACATGGATGTAGATGATACGAAAACTATCGCCTTGTTGGTAATCAGAAGGCGCAAATGCAAGCCCCCATACAGTACCGACGGATAGACACAATAGCGCTAGGATAGAGAACCATGGCAGAAGTTTACCAGCTAGCTGATAAGAGGTTTCTGCTTTGGCATAGGGATGGAGCCATTTCCACATGTTGTAATCTCACTCTTACTTCATATTGCTTACAGCTATCACAGCTATAATTATTATATTTATTTGGCTTACTGTCTCTTTCAGTGACTCTATGAGTCTGAAAGCTTAAATTAGTTCACTTTGAACAAACAAAGCGGTGGTGAGCGCTTGGTTAGCTAGTTTTAATTGGATAATTAACTAGTTAACACTCACTCTCAGCGCTGCGCTTATGGCAAATGGAGTGAGCGTCATAGCGCCCATTAGCATTGCCCCTAACACAGCTAATTGTCCGTTATACGCAACGCCTAGTGCTGCCGCATCAATCGCGGATGTAGCAAATATAAGAATTGGGATATACAACGGCAAAATAAGCAGACTTAACAGCACACCGCCTTTTTGTAATCCAACCGTTAAAGCGACACCAATCGCACCAATAAAGCTTAATGCAGGCGTACCAACCAATAACGTTAAGACCACCGATAACCAAGTATCGAAATCCAAGGACAGCAGTACCGCCAACAACGGACTGATCAATATTAATGGTAACCCTGTCAATATCCAGTGCGCTATGACCTTGGACAATACTACCAACTGCAACGGGATGGGCATCAGCATCATCTGCTCAAGTGCACCGTCTTGGAAATCGTCTCGGAATAATCGTTCAAGAGAGAGTAATGCAGAGAGTAAAGCAGCAACCCAAACAATACCCGCTGCGATACGCGCAAGTAGGTTTGGCTCAGGGCCGATGCTCAATGGAAAAAGAGTGATGACAATGATAAAAAACCACAGAGGGTTAAAGATATCAGCTTGGCGACGAAATGCGATCAACAGCTCACGTCGAATGATCGTTGTCATTGAAGAAATCATATTACTCACCCAACTTTATTTTTCTTAGTTTCGGGCTATCAGCAAACATATCTTGGTGTGTGGTTAACAACACAATGCCACCGTTGTCTGCATGCCGAGAAAAAAGAGACTCAAGAACTTTAACACCCTGCTTATCAATGGCAGTCAGCGGTTCATCTAGAATCCACAACATTTGCTTACTTAACCACAGGCGAGCCAATGCCACACGGCGCTGTTGACCAGCAGAAAGTTGACCTGCAGGCACGTCTTCTCGTCCAGCAAGGCCTACCTGAGCCAATGCATTGTAAAGTTCTTCGTTACTCGTCCCACCGCTGTGAATCGATTGATAGAAGCTCAGGTTCTCATAGGCACTAAGCTCGCGTTTTACGCCAGTTTGGTGACCAAGAAAAAGCAAATTTTGGTGATACACATCTCGACTCGTTTCAATGGACTCACCATCCCAAGATATAGTGCCTTCATCACGATCACCTAACCCAGTGATAATCCTAAGGAGTGTCGTTTTCCCAGTACCGTTACGACCTTCAACTTGAACCAACTCACCAGGTTTCAATTGAAAAGACAACGATTCAAATAGAACCCTGTCGTCACGAATAGCAGTTAAATTTGAGACTTCAAGCATAGGTAAATTTAGTCGAGTAATGAGAGGGCTATAGTAGCACACCAATAAGGTGACAAAACAGGATTAGGCCTTTTCGATAAGACAAACTCCGTAAGAAACTGTTACCACCGCATCACAATTTACACATTTTCATCAACAAACAAGATATTGCATTAGATACAAACACTTATAAACAACGTTCTATATAGATATAACAGGCATAAAAAAAGAAGCCGAAGCTTCTTTTAAGAGAGATGCATGATAAACATCAATTGCTCAATACGCAGTAAGCGCTCAATTTAACGACGTCGAGTCGGGTCTCTGCGATCGCGAGGGGATGTCGGTTGTTCATCGTACGATGAAGGGTTACTTCTTAGCGAAGGGATTTTTTCCTTACCTGCGAGCTTGTTCTGTAGAGACATCATCAGCTCAGCTTCAGCTTTAGGTAATTCACACTCTTCGATCAGTTCGTTTATCCCTGCGCCAAGCTGAACCATTTTCGTCGCACGCGTGTACAAGCGCCCATCGGTATCAACATGTTCCAGCTCTACGATGCGTTCATTCAAGTGCTTTATTAGATCTTGCTGCTCCGTCACTTTCTGACCAAGGCCAACCACGACTGAACGAACTTCAAGCAATTGCTTGCTCGATTTTTGAAGTTCTTTGTCCAAGTTGCGAACTTGCAGGCGTGACTGATCGAGCTGTTTTTGAATCGCACGTTTTACTTTGCTAATCAAAATCAGAATGAATAACGTAAAAACCCCGACTCCAGCAATCAGAGCAACAGGGCTTAAAGGAAGCGCTTCAAACATTACAGGTGAGCCATCTCATCCCATTCGTCTTCGCTTAGTAGTTTGTTTAGATCTACTAAGATAAGCAGCTTGCCATCACGGTTACTAACACCTTGAATGAACTTAGCACTTTCATCAGTACCAACACTTGGAGTTGTATCGATTTCAGAAGAACGTAGGTAAACCACTTCAGCAACGCTGTCTACTAGAATGCCAATGACTTGACGCTCAGATTCAATAACGATGATACGAGTGTTGTCTGTGATTTCACCTTGCATCAAACCAAAGCGAGAACGAGTGTCGATAACAGTAACAACGTTACCACGTAGGTTAATAATACCTAGAACGTAATCTGGAGCACCCGGTACTGGAGCAATTTCACTGTAGCGAAGTACTTCACGTACCTGCATAACATTAATGCCGTAAGTTTCTTCTTCTAGTTGAAATGTCACCCATTGAAGTACTTCATCATTGGTTGGGTCTTTTCTTACTTCAATTTCACTCATATGAGACATATTTAATCCTCTTGCCGTCGTTACCGACCACTATTATTAACTTGATGCTTATTGTTAGCCTAATGCTTATTACTAGCTTAATGCTTTTACATCTAGCCCTGCGTTTAGCATGGCGATCAATGCTTCGACATGAATCAAAGCACACATTTTTTCTTTTACCATACCAGCGAGCCATGGGCGTTTACCTGCCATTTCTCGCCAACGTACTTTATCTGTATTAAGAAGCTCGGTACCTTTAAGCTCAGTGCCCGCAAGACCCCATAAGCTTTCACCAAGCATCACTATATATTGATAGTTTTCTTTGTATTCATCATTCGTTAGTTTCTCAGGCATCACCCACTTTGCAGTGTCGACCACATCTAACTGACTGTCTCGATTTGTTTGCAAACCTAAATACCAAGCAGGCTTACCAATCAAATGGCTTAGCTCTTCAAGGCGATGAATACCACCAAGCTCATCAAGAGGAACAGCAAAAGTTACCCCGTTGACATCAAAATACAGTACCTGAAAATCTTCTGTTCGAGCCGTAGTTTCCCAAGATGTAAACCGTTCAATACCGCCAGATTGAGTTTCAAGCTCAACCTCGGGTTCACTGATAGATTCAACTTCTGGCTCTTCAGCTATTGGAGACTCGGCTTGCTGCTCAATTGGTCGTTCAACAGGTCGATCAACAACCATTGATGAATCTGGCTCTGGGAGGTTCCAATCTTGAATCTCGGGCTCTACAGAAAGCTGAACGGATTCCACCGCAGCATCAAACATTTGCATGTCTGCTTGCTGAGCGATTTTCCGCGTGTTCTGATCCATTAATTCATCAAGATTCAGTTCATCAACCACGTTCGTCGCTTCTAAGCGGCTCAGTAGTTTTTGAACGTCTTCCAGATTGGGCACTTCAAATTCAGCTTCTCGCAACTCAGCATACGTCGAGTAACTTGAAATTTGACGCTCTGGCTCTGGCTCTGGCTCTGCAGATGATGACTCATCGCTGGTCTCGTCAACAAAAAATTCGTCAGAATCCAGCATTTCATCACCTAATAACGCAGCAAAGTAATCATCAAGTGCTTGTTCACTTGATAAACTTGATCGCGCCATTGTTGATTCTTTATTCGCGCTCATTTATCGCCAGCCTTTCGAGATAAATAAGCAGCTGTTTGTAAGCAAATACACCACGACTACCCGATGCAAAATGAGATGCTGGTAAGCGCTTTAGACTAGCATCTCTAAACTTAGTGTCTATCGGTACAGCAGATGTCCAAACTTGATTTGGATAATCTTCTTTTAGCTGAGTTAATGTTTGCAGTGATGCTTTGGTTCTCTTGTCGTACATCGTCGGGACAATCGTCACCTTAAACGGTGTTTTGCGAGACTTCTGCATGATAGCCAAGGTGCGAATCATGCGCTCTAAGCCTTTCATTGCCAAAAACTCAGTCTGTACCGGAATCAAAATACGGTCACTGGCAGCTAATGCGTTGACCATCATCACACCTAAAATAGGCGGACAATCGATAAGCACATAGTCATAGTCGTCTTTTAAAGCCGCTAAAGCGCGCTTCAAGATCAACCCCATACCGCTTCGATTTCCCATCACACGGTCTAATGTCGCCAAAGACATGTGCGCGGGAATAATATCGATACCTTCGACTTCCGTTTGTAAAATCAAAGGTCTTACTGTCGGCGCGTTAAACTCACGCAACTGAAATAGATCAAACAGACTCGATTCCACCGTATCTGAGTCGTAACCCAGATAGGTGGTTAGTGATGCATGCGGATCGGTATCAACCAACAGAACACGGTGCCCCTTCAGCGCAAGTAAACCTGCTAGGGTCACGGTCGAGGTCGTTTTACCAACACCACCTTTTTGGTTTGCAACACTCCAAACAATCATTTCGATTTACCTAAGCTAACCCAACTTCAACCAAAATCCTTTCCGCAATGCGGTCTAGAGGGAGGTCTTCAGTAGAAATGCCAGCTTTTGCTACAGCTTGAGGCATACCATATACAACACAACTATCTTCGTCTTGCGCCCAGATTGTCGAGCCCGCAGTTTTTAACATACGCGAACCTTCTCGACCATCAGCACCCATACCAGTCAGTATCATAGACAAGACTTTATCGCCGTAGATTTTCGCTGCAGAGCCGAAGGTTACATCCACACAAGGTTTGTAATTCATTCGGTCGCCGCCATCGATAATTCTTAAGCGAGCAGATCCTGCACGGCCGTCAACCATCATCTGTTTACCACCAGGAGCAAGATAAGCCACTCCAGGTTTCAACACATCTCCGTCCTGTGCTTCGCGAACTTCAATCTTACATAAGGTATTCAGTCGGCTAGCAAAAGCGGCGGTGAACGTTGCTGGCATATGCTGAACTAACACAATTGGATGTGGATAGTGTGCAGGGATGCGTGTCAAAATTTTCTGTAACGCAACAGGGCCACCGGTAGAGGTACCAATTGCAGTTAATTGATACTTTTTACCCGAAGCTCTGAATTTCGCCGTTGAGGCAACCGCCGGCTTCACTGCCGAAGCAGCAGCTGAAATCGGTTGGCGCAATGGTGCTGATGTTGAAGCTGTTGTAGTTGTAGCTCGTGGTGCAATAGGAGCACGGCGCATAAACGCACGCTTTGCTGCAATCTGAATCACACGTTGTTGAAGCAACGCGACTGCATCATCACGGTTACGTGCGATGTCTTCAAACTTCTTAGGTAAGAAGTCTAAAGCACCAGCGTCTAATGCATCTAACGTTGCTCTCGCACCATCATGGGTTAACGACGAAAACATCAAAATAGGCGTTGGAGACGCAGCCATGATTTCACGAACGGCGGTGATGCCGTCCATGACAGGCATTTCGATGTCCATCGTGATTACGTCAGGTCTCAGCTGTTTCGCTTTCTCAACCGCTTCTTTACCGTTTACTGCTACATCAATGACTTCTAGGCGAGCCTCTGAGTTGATGATCTCGCTAACGCGACGACGAAAAAAACTCGAATCATCAACGACTAATACTTTAATCGCCATATTTATCCTTAAATTAAATTCTTGACGCAGCTGCGTACTGCTTCAACAAGTCCGGCACATCTAGAATCAATGCAATGTGTCCATCACTTGTAATTGTCGCACCGGCCATTCCTGGCGTGCCCTGTAGTAGTTTATCAAGTGGTTTGATAACGACTTCTTCTTGGCCAATAAGCGTATCAACAACAAAACCAACACGTTGACTACCAAGTTGCACGATAACAACGTGGCCGTGTCCTTTACGTAATTCTACAATCCCCGCTTTAGGTGCCAGCCAGTTTTGCAAGTAGAACAACGGAATAGACTTATCGCGAACGATAATAGTCAGTTGGCCGTCAACAACATTTGTGCGGCTTAAATCTAAGTGGAAGATCTCGTTTACAGAAGCCAATGGCAATGCAAATGGATGACCGGCAACACCGACCATTAAGGTGGGTAGAATCGCCAGCGTCAATGGAACCTTGATCGTAATCTTGGTGCCTTGTCCCATCTCTGAATCAATATCAATCGAGCCATTCAGTGTGTTGATCGCTGTTTTCACAACGTCCATACCTACACCACGGCCAGAGATATCCGAGATTTTTTCTTTACTTGAGAAGCCAGGAGCAAAGATAAGATTGAAACATTCTTTGTTTGATAAGCGAGACGCTGCATCTTCATCCATCAGACCACGTTTAACCGCAATAGCACGCAACGTATCAGGGTCCATACCGCCGCCATCATCAACGATAGCCAGTTCAATGTGGTCACCTTCTTGCGAGGCAGATAGAATCACTTTACCCGTTTGTGATTTGCCAGCCGCAATACGGGCTTCAGGCATTTCAATACCGTGATCCACAGAGTTTCTCACTAAGTGAATCAGTGGATCGGCAAGTGCTTCAACTAAATTCTTATCAAGATCCGTTTCTTCCCCGCGCATTTCAAGAACAATGTCTTTCTTCAAACTACGAGCAAGGTCGCGGACAACTCGTGGGAAACGACCAAAAACTTTCTTGATCGGCTGCATACGAGTCTTCATTACCGCACCTTGAAGGTCTGCGGTAACAACATCTAAATTCGAGACAGCTTTCGCCATTTCTTCATCGTTACTGTTTAAGCCAAGGCTCACAAGTCGGTTACGAACCAACACCAGCTCACCCACCATATTCATGATGGTATCCAGTGTTGACGTATCGACACGAACTGTTGCGTCAGCTTGTTGTTTCTTCGCAGGCGCTTTAACTTCTGCTTTCGCAGGGGCTTCTTTAACAGCGACCGGTGCCGATGGTTTAGGCTTAGGTGCTGCTTGTGGAGCTGGCACTGGAGCAATTGGCTTCGCTGCAGCTGGCTTAGTTGCCGCATCCAGCTCTTCAATAGTTGGCCCATTACCAGAACCATGTAGCTGATCTAGTAGCTTCTCAAACTCTTCGTCGCTCATCAGGTCATCACCTTCAGACATCGCCGAAACGGGTGCAGAAGAAGGTGCTGGCGGAGGAGGTGCAGAACTTACTGCCGTCGGGCTCTTACCCGCACCATGCAGTTCATCTAATAACTTTTCGAATTCGTCGTCAGTAATATCACCACTCTCAGCAACCGACTGAGGAGCAACAGGAGCTGGCGGCGGTGTTGGTACAGAAGATGCTGTTGGTGAACCACCTTTACCATGAAGCTCGTCAAGCAGACGCTCAAACTCATCCTCAGAGATATCATCCACTGAAGAGGCACTAATACTTGCGCTTTCGACGATCGGTTCAGCAGGCGCTTCAAAAACTGGCTCAGCGATTACTGGTGCTTCGACTGGGGCAGCTTCATCGGCAGACTGCGGTCTGCAGAGGCGGTGAAGTTCATCCAATAAAGCTTGATCAGCTGGCACTAAAGGCTCCTGATCTTGCACGGCTTGAAACTGTACATTAACTGTATCTAGCGCCTGCAGCATCGTATCCATCAAACCTGATGTTACGCTGCGTTGGCCGTTTCGTAGAATGTCGAACACATTCTCAGCACCATGACAAGTATCCACCAGCTCAGTCAATGCTAGGAAACCAGCACCACCTTTTACTGTATGGAAACCACGGAAAATAGCATTTAATAGGTCTTTGTCGTCAGGGTTATTCTCAAGCTCTACCAGTTGTTCTGATAGGAGTTCAAGGATCTCTCCTGCTTCGACTAAAAAGTCCTGAAGAATATCTTCGTCTAAATCGTAGCTCATACGTTACCTTTAAAATCCAAGACTGGATAACAAATCGTCGACTTCATCTTGAGATGCAACAGCATCTTCACGCTCTTCTGGGTTCAGAATTGGACCTTCAGGCGCAATAGATGCTTTCTTCTCTGACTCTGGAGTTGGCTCTATTTGATTCGCACCGAATACGGTGAGAATCTCGACCAAACGTCCTTCAACCTCATTCACCAAGGTAATAACTTTGCTAATTATCTGCCCAGTTAAATCTTGGAAATCCTGAGCCATCAAGATTTCAGTCAATTGTCCACGTAGTTCAGTACTATCGCCTTCTACTTGGACAAGCAATCCATCAATGCGGTGACATAAAGCTTTAAATTGTGCCAGCTCAATGCGGCCATGCATCAGTTCATTCCATTGAGGCCTTACTTGAAGTAAACACTCGTGTAGGTTGTCTGCAATTGGCATACAACGATCGACAGCGTCCATCGTCTTATTTGCCGCAACTTCCGTTTTATCAATGACATACTGAAGGCGATCCCTTGCATCAGGGATTTCATCATTTGCGATAACGCTGATGCGCTCATCGAAATTAAATTGAGTCAAAGAGTCATGGAGGTCGCGAGTCAAACTTCCTATTTCTTGAAGCATTGGATTGTCTTGAAGACTAAAATTGTCTTCATAAATGCTTCTAACAAGAGAATCAGCATCTTGCTGCTTATCGTTCTCAAGCAGCTCTACTAATTTTTTTGCTTGTTCTAATGAAATCATCCTGAGTTCGGCCTTACTCCGCATACTTTGTGCGCTTAGGCTATCGAGATAAACAGAGAACTTATCGGTCAGTGTTTGCCTAGAAGTGCCTAAAACTTATTGATGCTTATAAGCGATCAAAAATCTTATCAAGTTTCTCTTTCAGCGTTGCAGCAGTGAAAGGCTTCACAATGTAACCATTAACACCCGCTTGCGCTGCTTCGATGATCTGCTCACGCTTCGCTTCCGCAGTGATCATAAGCACTGGAAGGTGCTTAAGTTCTGCATCTGCGCGAATGTGTTTAAGCAGGTCAATACCTTGCATGCCTGGCATGTTCCAGTCAGTTACCACGAAATCAAATTCGCCTTTTTTCAGCATAGGTAACGCGGTTAAGCCATCGTCTGCTTCTTGAGTGTTGTTGAAACCTAAATCGCGAAGTAGGTTTTTAACAATTCGGCGCATCGTTGAAAAATCATCAACAATGAGAATTTTCATGTTTTTGTTCAAATTAGCCTCCACTGAATAAAATCAGTGTTGTTAGTCGTTCTGTGTCCAAGCACTTAACTTAGTGCGTAAACGCTGCATAGATTGGCTCAGTATTTGGCTGACGCGAGATTCGCTGACACCTAGTACTTCCCCTATCTCTTTTAAATTGAGTTCTTCGTCGTAATAAAGCGAAAGCACGAGGCCTTCCCTTTCCGGAAGTTGTTTTATCGAATCGATCAAAGCTTGACGGAATGACTCATCAGCAACCCCTTGAAAAGGCGTGTTATCTTGAGAGTCTTCATTCGGAGATATTACATCATCTGAGACGCCTAAATCTTCGATCCCGACCAGTCTTGAGCAATTAATATCAGTTAAAGCGTTGTGGTACTGGTCTAAACTCAGCCCCATATGCTTTGCCACTTCGGCATCACTTGGGTCGCGGTTGAGGGTACCCTCTAATTCCGCGATTGCACTGCTGATTTCTCGATTATTTTTATGAACCGATCTCGGCACCCAATCACCACGGCGAATGTCATCCAACATAGCTCCGCGAATCCGAATACCTGCATACGTCTCAAAGCTTGCGCCTTTAGTACCATCATAGTTTTGTTGCGCTTCAATCAAGCCAATCATGCCAGCTTGAATTAAGTCATCAACCAAGACATTAGGCGGTAATCGCCCCAACAAGTGATGAGCGATACGTTTAACCAACACAGAATACTTCTCAAAAAAAGCCTGCTGGCTATTGTGATTAGCATGTTGATCGTAAGTAAGCGCTTTATTCACCAAATGGTTCCTCTATAAATTCAGTACGATTAAGCAGCCTTTCAACAAAGAACTCCAAGTGTCCACTTGGCGTTTTTGGTATTGGCCAGGTCAATGCTTTATTAGCCAAAGAGCTGATTGCCAATGCAGCTGGAGAACGAGGGTACGCATCTACTACGATTTTCTGTCTCTTGACTGATTGACGTACTTTATCATCTAAAGGAATACATGCTACGAGTTCGAGGCTCACATTCAAGAAGCGCTCTGTGACCAAAGTCAACTTTGCAAATAATTCTCGGCCTTCGCGGTAGCTTCTGACCATATTTGCAACAATTTTGAATCGCTGAACTTGGTGCTCCCGGCTCAAAAGCTTGATCAGTGCATATGCATCTGTGATTGAGGTAGGCTCATCACAGACCACAACAACCACGTCTTGCGCCGCTCTTGAGAAGCTAATTACCATGTCTGAAATACCCGCAGCGGTATCAACCAACAAGATATCCATCTCATCTTCAAGCGAACCAAATGCACGAATCAACCCAGCGTGTTGAGCGTGTGAAAGTTCAGTCATGCTTTGTGTGCCAGATGTCGCTGGAATAATTCTAATTCCGTGCGGCCCTTCAACAATCGCATCCTTAAGTTCACATTCGCCAGCCAACACATGACCCAGGTTTCGTTTAGAACGAATGCCCAGCATGATGTCTACATTAGCCAGCCCTAAGTCGGCATCCAGTACCATGACTTTCTTGCCTTGGCGAGCCATACAAATAGCCATACCTAACGTCACATTCGATTTACCGACGCCTCCCTTACCACCGGTTACAGCGATAACTTTTGTGAGTGAAGGCTTGGTTAAGCGACGGAGGCCGCTAGCTTGATCGTGTATCATATTCTCATTCATATTTATCCGCCGCCTAGAGCCCTTCAGAATCGCTATTCCAGTAATGAGGTTCATTCTCTGTAGATTTTTCTAATAACTCATTGGCCTTAGCAATCATATACTTTGGCTGAGCTATGACGATATCTTCAGGAACTCGTTGACCATTTGCTATGTAAGCAACTGGTAATGCATTTTGTATTACCACACTGATGAACTCACCCAAGCTAAGGGATTCATCCAGCTTAGTCAGGATACATCCCGACAACGGGATTCTTCTAAAGTGTTCAATGGTTTCTTGTAGTACTTTGCGTTGTGCGGTTGCAGGCAACACAAGGTAACTATTGATAACGGAACCACTCTCTTGCATCAATGTGTCTAACTGCTCGGATAGGCGAACATCTCGTTGTCCCATGCCTGCAGTATCGACCAGAATCAGGCGACGATTACGTAACTGATATATTACATCGGCCAATTCACTAGAATCTTTAGCAACTCTTACAGGACAACCCATAATTCGACCATAAATCGATAACTGCTCATGTGCACCTATACGATATGTATCCGTTGTCACTAGTGCGACGTTGTCAGCACCATATTCCATGGCTGCGCGTGCAGCTAGCTTAGCAACCGTCGTTGTTTTACCTACGCCAGTCGGGCCCAATAAAGCCACAATACCACCGCGTTTTAAAATATCTTTTTGCGTGACAGAGATTTGGTCAGCAACCAGGGCTAACAAAGCCTTCCATGCACGTGCAGGTTTGGTATCTTCAGGAATGTAACAGGCCATTTGATCGGCAAGCTCGGCAGATACACCCATACGCTCAAGGCGTTTGATAAGCATTGCTCTGAGCGGTTCACGACGCTCAACTTCTTGCCACATTAGTCCTGACACTTGATGCTCTAACAGACGACGAATTGAGGTCATCTCTTCGCGCATCGTCTCCATTTCAGCATCTGAACCTTTCGACTGAGTGTTCTCACGACCACGATCATAACGGGTAGGATCCAAACGAGGTGCTGGACGCTCTACTCTGCGGTCTTCGGCAATCAATTTGGATAAGCCGGTTTCACGGGCAAATGCTGAATCGAGGCTCCCATGAGACTGTCGGTTGCCAGAAGACTGTTGGTTACCGGAAGACTGTTGATTACCAAGAGACGGCTGGTTGCCAAGAGACTGACGATTACTATGCGGCTTATGACCCGTGCTGGATTGGCGATTTAGCAATGCTGACAACGAGTCTTCGTTTTCAGCACGGTGTTGTGGCTCATCATCGGCGCCATGACTGTATTGCTTTAGCATATTCGCAAAGCGTTTGGTCATTGAGCGTCCACCTTCAGCATTCGTCTGTAGGCTAACCTTGTCATCGTCTAATTGACGACGTCCTGCCGGTGCTGCGGGCGCGGCCATTTGCGTATATTGGCTTTGCGCAGGCTGCTGAGGTTTATTTAATCTCTGGCTCGCTGTCGACGGGCTAGACTCGCCATCAATAGCGGCAACAATTTCCACGCCACCTGCGACCTTTTTGTTAGACATGATCACCGCTTCTGAGCCAAGTTCTTCTTTAACTTGGAGCAGTGCGGTTCGCATATCTTTTGCAAAAAATCGTTTAATTTTCAATTCGATCGTCCGTTCTAATTAGGCGGCTTAATTACCAACAGCTTGTACTATACGTATCTGCTTTTCGTCCGGTATCTCTTGGTAAGATAACACTCTCAAGCTTGGGATCGTGTTCTTCACGAACTTAGCCAGAGTCGAACGCAATACACCAGAGGTCAGTAGCACTGCTGGCTCCCCTTTCAGCTCTTGCTCTTGTGTGGCGTGGCTGAGTGAGGTCTGTAAACGTTCGGCTAAACCAGGTTCAATACCAGCAGATTCTCCGCCGGATGCCTGCATGGTTTGATGCAAGATTTGTTCCAGCTCTGGAATCAAAGTTATTACGGGTAGTTCTGGCTCTATACCATTGATTTCTTGAACAATTAGTCGTTTCAAAGAGATACGAACAGCCGCCGTAAGTATGTCAGGTTCTTGACTCTTACCTGAGTACTCCGACAAAGTTTGGACTATTGTTCGAATGTCACGAATTGGAATGGCTTCATTCAATAGGTTCTGTAGCACTTTCACAACGACACCAAGCTGTAATTGATCTGGTACAAAGCCTTCCACTAACTTAGGCGTTGAACGGCTAAGCATTTCAAGAAGATTCTGAACTTCTTCGTGACCAATCAATTGTGATGCGTTATTCGTTAGCTGTTGACTGAGGTGTGTTGCCAACACGGTTGATGAATCAACAACCGTATAACCTAAGGCTTGCGCATGTTCACGCTGCTCTTCACGAATCCACACCGCTTCTAGGCCAAAGGCAGGGTCAATCGTCGGCTCACCATCGATCATTCCATACACTTGGCCTGGGTTAATCGCGAGTTCCATATCCGGCTTAATCTCGGCTTCACCAACTGCCACTCCCATTAAGGTGAGTCGGTAACTGTTTGGCGTCAATTCTAGGTTGTCGCGGATGTGTACTGCTGGGATCAAGAAACCAAAATCTTGAGACAGCTTCTTACGCACCCCTTTAACACGTTCAAGCAGTTCGCCACCTTGGTCTCTGTCAACGAGAGGAATCAAACGGTAGCCAACTTCTAAGCCAATAATATCAACAGGCTGAACATCATCCCACGAAAGTTCTTTCTGAGAACCAGTCTCTCCACTCGCTTCAACGGTCGCCGGAAGGTTTGGCTCTAGCGCCTTCTTCTTATTCTTTTTATCGATGTAATAGGCACCAGCACCCGCAACAACGGCGAGGCTCAAGAACGAGAAGTGCGGCATCCCCGGAACAATACCCATGATGCCAAGGATAGCGGCGGTTATCATCAAAGATTTGGGATTATCGAACATTTGGAAGAAGAGCTGTTGCCCCATATCTTCATCAGTGTTTTGACGCGTTACCATCATCGCGGCAGCGATAGAAAGGAGTAGAGACGGGATTTGTGCAACCAGACCATCACCGATAGTCAGTAACGTGTAGATTTCAATCGCTTCACCAAAACCAAGGTCAAACTGAACCATACCAATACTCAAGCCACCAATGATGTTGATGAACAAGATCAAGATACCGGCGATCGCATCACCTTTAACAAACTTAGATGCACCGTCCATTGAACCGTAGAAATCGGCTTCTTTGGTCACTTCAAAACGTCGAGTACGAGCCTGATCTTGGTCGATCAAACCTGCATTTAAGTCGGCATCGATTGCCATCTGCTTACCCGGTAAAGCATCAAGGGTAAAACGTGCACTTACTTCCGAGATACGACCCGCACCTTTGGTAACAACCATGAAGTTGATAATCATCAGGATCAAGAACACCACCAAACCAACCGCATAGTTACCACCGATAACAACGTTACCAAAGGCTTCAATAACGTTACCGGCAGCATCACCACCTTCATGACCATGGAGCAATACCACACGTGTCGAAGCAACGTTCAAGGCCAAGCGGAGCAGAGTCGCAATCAGAAGTACGGTCGGGAATGCTGCGAAGTCTAAAGGCCTACGGGTATAAACCGAAACCAACAGCACAACCATAGACAGTGCAATGTTAAAGGTGAAGAACATATCCAACAAGAAAGCTGGAATGGGCAACACCACCATAGCAAGCGTTGCAAGTACCATAACAGGTGCACCAATCGCAGGCATTGCACGGTTAGGAATTTTAGGTAGCTTGTCCGCAAAAGGCAGGGAGAATTTCATAAATCTAGGCAGTTTCGCTATGTTGTAGCTGTCTCACCAAGCGAATTGAGGCTCAGGTTTAAGCTATGTTGCTAAGGTTCGCAACGATCAAGTTTATAACGATCAGGTTTATAATGATCGGACTTATTATGTTCGGCATTGATATAGCAAACACTGTACCAACATCTCACGTCAAATTATCGCCATCACCTCGGAAAAAAGAGGGTTAGCTAAGTTGCTATTATCAAGGTTCATTAAGCTGAGCTCAAGCAATTGATCTAATGACGTAAATCAGGTGGGATCGGCATATTAGAATCTTGCAGTTTTGGCCTCTCTCCACCTTTTTTTCGGTATTGTTTAAGCTGGAAAACATATGCAAGCACTTGTGCAACTGCCGTAAACAGACCGTCAGGAATTTGTTGTTCTAGCTCTGTAGTGTGATAAAGCGCCCTAGCCAATGGCGGTGCTGGAATAATATAGATGTCATTTTCTCGCGCGATTTCACGGATCTTCATCGCCATATGATCAACACCTTTAGCAACCACAATTGGTGCCTTATCTTGATTCTGCTTATAGCGCAGCGCCACTGAAAAGTGCTCAGGGTTGGTCACAATCACATCCGCTTGAGGAACGTCAGCCATCATTCGACGTTGAGCCGCTTCTCGTTGCAGCATACGAATACGACCCTTAACTTCGGGTTTACCCTCAGTGTCTTTGAACTCATCTTTGACTTCTTGCTTGGTCATCTTCAGCTGATCGGCGTGTTGCCAGATCTGGAATGGGATATCAATGGCGACCACGATGAGTAGAGAACAACTGATCAACAGAATAAAGTTGAGTAATATATCCAAAGCATGAAAAATATTTTGCGGGTACACATCCATGCTCAACTGCATTAAATCGTGCTGAGAAGCTTGAATCAGGTAAATGGCCATGCCCGATACTAAACCCACTTTCAGGATAGATTTCAGCAGCTCTACCCAACTTTGTAGGCCAAACATACGCTTAATACCACTCAAAGGATTAAGCTTAGACGCCTTTGGCATAGCCGCTTGCATTGAGAAATTGACGCCACCAACACCCGCTGCGCCAATTACAGCAGCAACGAACAAAGTAATGAGAATCAAGAACAGCGGGAACAGCAGGTTTACTAATGCGCCACCCGCAATTTCGAGGAGTTTGTTAGGATCAAATATCTCCTCGCGGCTCAGAGAAAATAGGCGTTGCATGGCCTCGAACAAAGCCTTCGCCATCGATTCGCCAAACCACATTAAAGAAATCGCACCGACTATCAATACCGATGCTGACGCCAGCTCTTTTGACCTTGCAACCTGCCCTTTCTCTTTGGCCTGTTGCAAGCGTTTGGGCGTGGCGTCTTCTGTGCGTTCTTGACCGTCTGACTCTGCCATTTCAGTCTCCTAGCAATCTAACCGGATTAGACGACATATCTGTTGCTCGCCTTGTATCCAAAATAGCTCATAGTGGCTAAACAATCCGCCAAGGATGTACCAACAAAGTAACAGACCCACGAGTAGCGCAAATGCAAAACCCAAAGAAAATATGTTTAGCTGAGGTGCTGCACGTGTCATTACACCAAATGAAAGGTTAATCGTCAGCAGCGCAATAATGCCCGATAACGACATCGCTAATGCTGTTTTGAACATGATGCCAAGCCACAGTGCCAGCTCTCTGAAATCGACGGCGGTTAAAGAGCCACTGCCAATCGGCAAAGTTTTAAAACTGAACACCACCAATTGCAGCATTTTCAAGTGGCCGTCGGTCGCCAAGAAAAACATGGTCGCCAACAGCATGAACAGTTGGCCAAGTACTGGCGTATTTTGACCGTTTGCTGGGTCAACCATAGAGGCAAAGCCCAAACTTGATTGCATACCTAAAATCTGACCGAGCATAACAAAAGTTTGAATCAAAAACTGCGTAACAAACCCCATGGCGACACCAATCACGATTTGTTCAAATACCGTCAAGAATCCTTGAAAGGACAGCAGCTCAATCTCTTTAGGAACAGCTGGGATTGCGGGCATCACCGCAAAGGTGATCGCCAAACCTAAATACAGACGGATACGCGGCGACACAAAGCGTGCCCCTGTTACCGTCATCACCATCAGCATGGCTGAGATGCGAGTGTATGGCCAAAAATAATTGGCTAACCACTCTAGTACAAGGCTCGTTGGGTATTCCATATTGGTTTAATACAGAACTTGGGGTAAGCGTTCGATGAGTTCGAAAAAAAACTCCATCATCATCTGAGTCATCCAGTGAGCAAACATCATCAACGCCAATAACGTCACGATCAAACGCGGTAGGAAACTCAATGTTTGTTCGTTGATAGATGTCGCAGCTTGGAAAACCGCTACGACTAAACCAATCAATAGGCTAGGAATAATAATGGCACATACCATTATCAGTACCATCCAAAGTGCATCTCGGAACAACTCTACGAATATTTCAGGATTCATTATTCCCCCCAGCTACAAGGCAAAACTGCCGGCGAGAGTGGAGAGTATCAAGTTCCAACCATCAACAAGAACGAACAACATCAACTTAAATGGTAACGATACAATCATCGGTGACAACATCATCATACCCATAGCCATCAATACCGAGGCGACCACCAAGTCGATAATTAAGAAAGGTAAGAACAGCATAAAGCCGATTTGGAAAGCCGTTTTCAACTCCGATGTGATAAACGCTGGAATCAAAACTGCCATTGAAACATCTTCTGGGTTAGTCACTTCCGCACCCGAAATCTCAACAAAAGTTTCTAGATCTTTGATGCGGGTTTGTTTGAGCATGAAAGACTTGATCGGGCCTTGGGCAACGTCGAACGCTTGTCGCGCCGATATTTGTTCATTGAGATAAGGCTGAACCGCTTGCTCATTAACTTGATTGATCACTGGTGACATGATGAAAAAGGTCAAAAATATCGCGATACCAATAATCACTTGGTTTGAAGGCGTTTGTTGGAGACCCATTGCCTGACGCAAAATAGACATTACCACCACAATACGGGTGAACGACGTCATCAAAATTACCATTGCCGGCAAGAAGCCAAGCATGGTCATTAAGGCCAATATCTGTAAATTGATCGAGTAGTCTTCACCGCCATTGGCGTTGGTTGTCATGGTAAAGGCAGGGATGCCACCACCATTACCCGTTAAACTACCAGTCGTCATGGTTTGCGATTTAGCTTGGTCTTGTTCCATCGTGCTGATGGTAACCGACTCTGAGCCTGCTGTATTTGCTGGAATGACAGTGCCATCTTCAGCCTGTGCAAATACCGAAACACTGAACACTAAAGAACAGAGGAAGATGAGCTGAACCAACAACGCTTTTACCACTCGAAAAGATCCGATTTGGCAAAGGTAAGATGAGGTAAAAAGTCCGTTACTTGTTTGCATCTTTTTTAATTAGCTGGGAAAGCTGACTTGAAAATGTACTTTTTTCCAGCATCTCCTGAGTAAGAGGTTTATCGAGCTTAGAGATCAGCTGAATTGATTGTGTGGTAATGCCTACTAAGAACTGTTCATCACCGGCTTGCACAATCGCAATGCGTTCTTTAGTACCAACAGGAATTTGCCTAACAATAGCCAAACCTTGTTGATTCGACATCGCAGGCACTTGCATTCGCTTGAGTAACCAAGCAATAAATAAGATGAAGGCGATAACGAAAATTAGCGACCCAAAAGTGGTCGCTAAATCAAGAGAAGGAGGCGCGGCAAAGGCAATAGAAGGCACAGACAACAGCCCTATTCCCAGTATTCCACAGGACAAGCTTGTGATTTCACGAAACAAACCAGCTATCCCACGAGACGAGCCCACCAAACTTTTTGGCAAAAAGCGCATTAACGTAGCTTCTTAATTCGTTCTGTTTGGCTAATTACGTCAGTCAAACGAATACCAAATTTGTCGTTCACCACAACCACTTCTCCGTGAGCAATCAGGGTACCGTTAACCATCACGTCCAGTGACTCACCTGCAATTCTATCGAGCTCTACAACCGAACCTTGGTTCAATTGAAGTAAGTTACGGATACTGATTTGAGAACGCCCAACTTCCATCGAGATAGTCACTGGGATATCCATAATGGTATCCAGTTTACGACGCTCATCTTCAGAAATAGGAGACGATGAATCGGTTAGTTCATCAAGTGGTGCCGCAAGCACATCATCAACGTCAATTGACGGTGCTAAAGGGTCTTCACCAAGTGCTGCAGCCCATTCGTCTGCTAGCTTTTGATCTTCACTAGGTTCCATTACCAATTCCTATACTTTTATCTATGCTGCTATTCATCATCATCGCTATTTTCTAGTTCAGACATTAAGTCTTTGCCTAGAAAAGCGAGATCAGTTTTGACCACACTTGGTCTTCGAATTTTTTCCGAAATCTGTACAGCAAGTTTTTCACCAGAACGCCCCATTTTCACACGATAAGTCGGCAGTTCTTCGACAAACATCGTCGCATGCTCAGGCATGTTCATTGGAATAACATCCCCAGGGCGCAACTCCATCAAATCACGTAGGGAAATATCTTGCTCTAACAAGTTCACACGAAAGTTGACGGGGACATCCATGATTTCATCACGCAGTGCTGTGCTCCAGCGAACGTCGGTTTCCATTTTGTCTGATTGAACACCGGCATCAAGCAGTTCACGGATCGGCTCAACCATCGAATAAGGCATCACAACATGGAAATCACCACCACCGCCATCCACTTCAATGTGGAATGAACTCACAACAATCACTTCTGTTGGGCTCACAATGTTCGCCATGCTTGGGTTCACTTCGGAATCCAAGTACTCAAACTCAACCCCCATCACTGGAGACCAAGCTTCTTTGTAGTCTTCAAAAACAATTTTCAACAGTAACTGAATAATTCGTCTTTCAGTTGGCGTGAATTCACGGCCTTCAATCTTGGCGTGGAAACGGCCATCGCCACCAAAAAAGTTTTCTACAAGAATGAAAACGAGACGAGCTTCCATGGTGATGAGCGCTGTGCCTTTTAATGGGCGGAAACGAACCATGTTTAAACTGGTGGGTACATACAATGTGTTTTGGTACTCACCAAACTTCATCATTTGTACGCCATTGATCGACACTTCAGCCGTTTTACGCAACATGTTAAACAAACTGATACGCAAATGACGTGCAAAGCGCTCATTAATAAGTTCAAGGGTCGGCATTCGACCACGAACAATTCGATCTTGTGAAGAGAAGTCGAAATTGACAGCACTATCGTTATCAGCTTCTACGCTATCTTCAACTTCTTCGACATCATCAACGCCATGTAATAGCGCATCAATTTCGTCTTGGCTTAATAAATCGGTCACAAGTTACCTACTGAATCACGAAATCAGTGAATAGCACTTTTTCAATCACAGGTTGCCCCACAGCCTGGGTCAAACTTGCTTTGATATCTTCTGTTGCCTTATCACGCAGTTCAATTCGCCCAGTTGGTGAACGTAATTGGTCAACCGTGGCTGAAGCGAAAGTGGCCAGTAGAGTGCTTTCTACGAGTGGTGAGTGGTAACGAGCTAACTCTTCATTCTTGCTACCACGTACCATCATCTGTGCTTTTATCTGAACTAAACGATTTTTTTTATCACCCGTCACATTGAATAGGAAAGGCTGAGGAATATTAACATATGCCACAGGTTCGGAAGCCGTTGATTGAACATCGATTGAAGATGCCGATTCCGCTGACTCATCATCAGATCCCATTAAAAAAAATGCAGCTCCACCACCGCCCAGTAATAACACGATAACTGCGATAATGATGAGGAGGAGCTTACTCTTCCCTTTGGGTGCATCTTGTTCTTCTGCCATATTTTGCTCTAACTTCCTGTTCTTTCGATTAACTAAGCGTTCTTAGCCTGATATTAGGCATAATAACTAATTCCATCACGCTTTGATGCGACATTCAATTCAAGATTGCTGCCACTATCAAGGTTTTCATCACCTTGGCCATCATTTGTGCGGTTAGCGCCGAATTGTTGCTCACCATTGTTGTATCTATCTTGCCCCTGACCAGAGCTCTGTTGTTGGACAGACGAATCGGCTAGCTGTAGACCTTGTTGAGCAAGCATCTCCCTCAAGCGAGGTAAGGTTTGTTCAATCACATCTCTTGCCTGTTGATTGCTAACCGTAAAGTGCACATTCGCCACATCATTATTCATGGTCATTCGAATTTTCATCTGACCTAGTTCTGGTGGGTCGAGACGAATGTCCAAGTTCTTGAGATTCTTAGACATCATCATTTGTACTTTTTCCGCTACCTGCTCGTTCGCTAACTCTTTAGTTAGCTGTAAGGGTGCCTGTTGAGCAGCCTGAATTTCAGCTCGCGTAGGTGCTGAACCAAGCGTTGCTGTACCTTGTGTGCCAGCCGCAGAAGCGATCTGCTGGGCAAAGGTCGAATCTTTAGAATCATCTTTAGCACCCGCTTTACCCAAACCAGACAATGCAGCAGCACCAGCGCCCGCTTTAAGAAGCGCATCAGTCGAACCTGTTTTTGTTGCAGCTGGCGTTGCATTCATCGCTAGGTTTTGTGCCGTTAAGCTAGGGTCTATGGCCGCTTGCTGCTGCATTGGAGCGGCATTCCCTTGTTGAAAAGCCAATTGCTGAGCCGTTACCTGTTGAGCCGCATGCGCATTATTGGCGTGTAGCATTGCCGCCTTATCCGTAAGAGCATTGTTTGCTGATTGAGAAGCGGCCTGCGCTGGTATTTGTTGTGCCGCCATCGCTACTGCCGCTGTTGATGCCACCGCAGCTAAGGCTTTGGTTTCGCTTGAATCAGTGTTGTCCCAATCAATAGTGGCGGGTTCACCAGGTGCGCTGTTCACGTTCGGAGCTTGGCTTAGTAAAGCCGTTGCTTGCTGTTGAATATTGGTTAGCTCTTGATTCAATACTTCTAAGTTAGAGGTTGCTAGAGCCAGCGCAGCTTGCTCATTAACCGTCAACTTAGCGCCACTTTGTTGCTTTTGAACCAGACCATCGACAACAGACTGCTCTGATTCAATCTGTCCATTCAATTGGTTTAACGCTTTAGTATGGGCATCAACCTGTTTTGCAAGTTCCATATCCACTGCTGAGAGTGCTTGATTCTGATCAGCAGCAACCGCACTGGCCGCGTTCTTTTGGCTCAACTCTCGACTCATACTCGCTTCAATTTTTTCTGGAGTAACGCCTTTATCCATCAACTGTCGAATTTCATCATCAGTTAACTGTGAAACACCCTTACCTCCGGTAAGCACGGCAATTTCAGAATCGACCTCAAGACCGTTTTCTTGATTTGTTACATTGGTTTGTTGTGCCGGTTTACCCACGGTGTCGGTCGCAAGAACGCCCACAGCGGTTGCACCTACAATCTTGTCTTGTGCTTCATCTGCCTTCACTTGCTGAGGCAAGCCTTTGCCGTTGTCAGGCTGATTCAGTGTTTTGTTTGCCTCGTCCAACTGACCAAGCAATTTATTGCCTTCACTCATCACAGCACTAGCTTGAGATGCCCCCTGAGCATTCAGCTCTGCGGATTGTGAATCAGAATCACTATTGACCTGAGCTTTCTGGGACTGGTCACCTTTGGGCTGAGCCGCAGCCAAGGTATCGTCATCAGAAGGTTTCGACGAGGCTTTATCGCTTGACTGTGAATTTAGTTCAGACGTCTGTTCAGTAGCGGTGTTGCTAGTAGCCGTTTTTTCAACATCCGTCGCTGCTGTAGCTTGCTTGGTTTGAGCTTCGCTAGCCTCATCAGCGATCTTAGACTCAGTTGAATCACCTTTAGTCTTTTCAGCCGATACTGCGTCTTCCGCAGAGGTCTGTTTTTCGTCTGATGTTGAGGCGCCATCAGTGTCTTTTACTGCCGCTTTGCTGTCACTTTCTTCAAAGCCTAGCGCTTCTTTAAAAGACTCTAAGAAACCTTTAGAGTCGCCGGTCTCTTCTACCTTTGAAGAGGCAGAACCGGTGTCCAACAACGATGACGTTTTGTTGGTCGCTGAATTTGAGGAAAGGCTAACATTCATATATACAAGCTCTATCTACTAGCTTTGCTGCCATAAATCGGACAACAAAAAGAAAGTCGGGTGCTTTTCATGCCTTTGCTGGGCATAACGCGCAATTTTATATAAAACGGAGCAAGAAACATGCCTATTAGTTCTGTTCTCACAATCTGAACGGCAACACCTTCGTCATTCAGGGCTTAGGATCACATCTTCTTTCGGCCATACATCAGCGTCGAGAACTCATCCATTTGCTTTTGTTCTCTTTGATCTTGCAGCTTTGCCTTCTCTTTCTGTTTTTTCTCCATCAACCACTCGTAGGATTTACGCTTTTTACGTAGCTCCATCCAGTAGTTTTGGCAGTTGTCGACTTGGTTTTTAAAATGGTGCTCCGCTTCTCTCTGTTTAGATAATGTTTCATCTAGTTGAGTTAAGAAACGGTTCAAGTGACCATACTGACTCGCTGTGAGTCCAGCTTTTCCGCGATCAATAAGTTGCTGACAGTAATCAAGTCGGTACTTTTCAATCTGAGCGACCTGCTCATAGTAACCTTGAAGCTCCGAATTCGCTTTGTTGAGCGCTAATACGGCTTGGTTCTCTTGATCCTTGGCTTGATCGAGCAAAAATTCTAATGCGTTATCCATGACTAACCTTATTCACTCGTTAGCCACCCAATACATGTTTCAACATGTTGACACACATGTCATAGGGAACCGTTTCTTTCATTTTTTGTTGTAAGTACTCGTCCAACCTCGGTTTCAAGGTGAAGGCACTATCAATGGCAGGATCAGTCCCCGGTTTGTAAGCGCCAATCGATACCAAATCTTGGTTTTTACGACAAATAGACAGTACTTGGCGCACCGCTTTCGACATCAATACATGTTCTTCGGTGGTGATTTGCGGCATAACACGACTGACGGATTTCTCAACATCAATCGCAGGATAATGTCCGGCATCGGCCATCTCACGCGATAAAACAATGTGACCATCAAGAATCGCTCGTGACGCATCGGCAATGGGGTCTTGTAAGTCATCACCTTCAGTTAAAACGGTAAAGAAAGCCGTGATAGAACCTTGTTCATCGTTGCCGTTACCCGCACGTTCCACCAGCGCAGGAAGCTTGGCGAATACTGATGGCGGATAACCTTTGGTTGCTGGCGGCTCACCCACAGACAGAGCAATTTCACGCTGAGCCTGAGCAAAACGGGTCAATGAATCCATTAATAAAAGAACATCTAAACCTTGGTCGCGGAAGTACTCAGCTACAGCCAGTGCCGTTTGACAACCTTTCAATCGCATCAGTGGCGATGAATCCGCAGGAGCAGCGACCACCACAGATCGTTTGCGTCCATCTTCGCCAAGAATCTCTTCAATAAATTCTTTAACTTCTCGTCCACGCTCACCAATTAGACCTACCACCACCACTTGCGCGGTTGTGCCTCGAGTCATCATCCCGAGCGTGACCGACTTACCGACACCGGAACCAGCAAACAGACCAATACGCTGACCTTTACCTACCGTCAGCAAACCGTTTATGGCCTTCAAGCCAACATCGAGCGGTTCAGAGATAGGTTTTCGAGCTAAAGGGTTGATTGGCTCAGCGTTAAATGAAGCGCGTTGTTCGGTATAGATTGGACCTAGCCCATCAAGTGGATTACCCACCCCGTCGATCACTCGGCCAAGCAATTCCATTCCGACAGGGATACCGCTTTCAGTGGTCACGGGGGTCACACGAGCGCCAGGTAGTATCCCAGTGATTTGTTCACTCGGCATCAAAAATAAGTTATCGCCAGAGAAGCCGACGACTTCGGCTTCCATCTGACCAGACATGGTTTCTACTAAACACAGGCTGCCGATGGGTGCTTTACAGCCGGTCGCTTCAAGCGTTAAGCCAACAACGCGTACTAACTTACCAGAGGCAATTGGTCGCGATTTTAGCCCTTCGACTTTGTATTGGCTAAGACGATTTGCTAATTCAAGCATTACTCATGGCCCTGATGACGGTTTGCGCCGCAGAAGTTTTGAATGACATTTTTCACACGGTCTTCCATGCGGTAGTTAACGCTCGACTCACCCGCTTCGATTTGTACGTCACCACGGTTGAGTGCCGGCTCTGCAACTAACGTCCAATTGCGGCAATCCAATTCAGTTTCTCCATGCGCAGAACGAATAATCGCAACGTCTTCGGGGTTAAGCTTCAATGTGATCGCATGACCAGAGATCGGCAACGACTCGACCGATTCTTTGACGGTATCTAATATGATTTGTGGGTTGGTTTGCACTTCAACATGAACCACTTCTTTGACCATGGTCAGTACCATGTCCACCAATTGCTTCTCTACCTGAGCGTTCATCAGCTCTAACGGTTGAGAAAACTGGTTGGCTAGCCCCATAAAGATGGCAACTTGCTGCTGAATGTACTCTTGACCAGCAGTCACGCCTTCAAGCTTGCCGGCTTGGTTGCCTTCTTCGTGGCCTGCAGCAAACCCTTCTTCTTTACCTTTTTCGTAACCCTGTTTAAAGCCAGCTTCTTGGCCTTGATGAAGCCCTTCCTGATAAGCACCTTGCTTAATCAGTTCGATTTGCTCTTCAGTCAGAACAAGCTCTTCGTCTTCTATGGCTTCTTCAACTGTCGGCATCCAACTAGGATCGTAATTAAAAGCCGTTTCTTTGGCTTGTTTGTTCACATCAGAGGTGTAGTCAGGCAGCCCCCATTTCTGAGGTTGGGCAACCGTATTATCTTCTTCTGGGCGAAGGAAGCCGCGTTTTCTATCACCTGACATATCAGTACCTACCTATGAGTGCGTCCAGCCGCATTGTAAATTCAAGCCGTTGAACGGGGTTAATCTGTGGTTCGAGATTGGATAAAGAAAAGCCCCAACAGTGTGGGGCTTTGAGGTTTCTGTATTAAAGGAACTCGTCGGCGCCACCAGACAGCATAATCTCGCCACTGTCTGCCATCTTCCTCGCAATACCCAATATCTCTTTTTGAGCCGCTTCCACGTCGGAGACTTTTACTGGCGGCATCGCCTCAATGTCATCTCTCATCATATCGGCAGCACGTTTAGACATGTTCTTGAAGATCTTCTCACGTAGACCGTCATCAGCACCTTTAAGCGCTTTCTGTAGAACGTCTTGTGGAACATCACGCAGCAGTCGTTGAACACCTTGGTCATCAACTTCGATAAGGTTTTCAAAGACAAACATAAGATCTTGAATCTGCGTTGCCATATCTTCGTCTTGATCACGGATTTGATCCATCAAGACGCCTTCCACGTTATTGTCCATGTAGTTCATGATCTCAGCCGCCGCTTTCAGGCCACCAATTTTGGCAGCTTGAGCACCCGCTTGACCCGCAAACTGTTTCTCCATGATTTCATTCAATTCAGCAAGAGCCGAAGGTTGAACTTCTTCAAGGTTAGCGATACGCATCATCAGATCCAGACGAACTCTTTCCGGGAATTGAGACAGAATTTCAGCCGACTGATCAGAATCGAGGTACGACAACACAATGGTTTGAATCTGAGGGTGCTCGTTGATGATGATACTCGCCACCTGACGAGGATCCATCCACTTAAGTGAATCCAAACCTTTCGAGCCAGTACCAAGAAGGATTTGGTCAACAAGGTTATTCGCCTTGTCTTCACCCAAAGCAGCGACTAGCGCATTACGCATGAAGTCTTCACTACCCATACCAATGTTGGTGTATTTCTGAATATCGTCTAAGAAGGCTCGGTGAACCGCACCTACCTTTTCTTGGGATAAATCAGTAGCTCGCGCCATGGCACTACCCACACGCTGAACCTGCTTTGGCTCTAGGTGACGAATAATACCAGCAGCGTCTTCTTCATTTAAACTTAGCAGCAAGATCGCAGCGCGTTCGTCGCCTGAGATAGAACCGATATCCACGCTAGAGACATCAAGCACTTCACCGCCTTCCGTTTGTTGTGGAACTATTTCGTTAGCCATCTACCATCCAATTCTTAACTACTTGAGCTGCTAGCTCTGGTTCATTCGCTACAAGTGCACGTACTGCTTTCAGTACGTCTTCGTCTTTATGAAGGTTAGGTAAGTCGATGCTTGAACCAAATTCAAACAGCTCACCACCTTCAATATCACCACCAATTAAGCTGGTTTCACCGTCGGCACCAATTGGCATACCATCAGGGCCGTACATTTGATCATCGTCGTCCGCTGCAGGGTTAAGCAGTTTCTTCATTGCAGGGCGAACAAGGACCAATACCACAACAATGATAACCAACGCACTCGCAAACCAACGTACCCAATCATTGAAGTTTGGATGCTCCCAAATTGGCACATCAGCGACAACATCTGTCACTTGTGGCGCAAACTGCATGCTTAACACATTGAGTAAATCACCACGATTTTCATCAAAGCCAACAGTACCGATCAGTACCTGACGAATCGCATTGATTTCGCTCGCAGGGATTGGCGTGTGCACCACTTCGCCCGTATCAGGGCTCAGTGATTGACGGTCTTTGATCGCCACCGATACTGTCTGGCGGTTAACCGTACCACTCTGTTTACGTTCATGGCTGATGGTTGTGTCTAATTCAAAGTTTCGGGTCGCTTCTTTGTGAACCGAGCCTTGCCCCGTCATTGAACCGTCTTTCATCTGAGCAACATCTTGGGGAATTGAAGCATCAGCAGGAGGCTGGTTACTCAAAGCGCCAGGAATACCAGCTACAGTGTTGCCGTTATTGTAATCTTCTAACGTGTATTCACTTCGAGTCGCTGGCGTATTCGGATCAAAACGTTTTCTCGTTTGTTCCACAGCACTAAAATCAAGCTGAATATCAACCTGAGCGGTATAGTTACCAAACCCAAGAATAGGAATTAGGATAGAGTCAATTTTTTCACGTAGCGCTTGCTCTTGATTACGCTCTAATTCATGTTCTTTACGACGTGCTGCGGACATTGGGTCTTGAGAGCCTGAACTCAGCAATCGGCCATGCTGATCAGTCACTGTAATACGTGAAGTTTTCATTCCCGGAACGGCACTAGCGACCATATCCACAACAGAATCAACTTCTTGCTGCTTAAGGTTGTTACCCGTTTTAAGAGTTAGAAATACGGAAGCGGAAGCTTCCTGATTGTGACGTACAAAGACACTCTGCTTTGGTAACGCAAGTAAAACCTGAGCTTTACGTACCTGTTTCATCTGCTCAATGGCTTTCGCAAGCTGTCTTTCACGGCTTAATTTAAGGCGTTCTTGCTCTAAACGTTGTGATACACCAAAACCCATGTCTTGCATGAGAATGTCATCGCCGGCATTTCGCTCTTGGTTCAAACCCGCTCGTACCATATTAAGCTTTAATGAGTTGTACTCACTAGCCGGTACCGAGATAGTGTTACCTTCAAGAGTGTATTCGATCTTTTGCAGATCCAAGTAATCGAGGACGGGGATCAACTCTTCTGTTTCATAAGCCCCTAATGGACGCATTTCTGGCTCTTTCACCCAGAAAAACAGCATCACAATCAGCGCGACACAGATAGAAATAGAAAGGACTAAGACGACCTGACGAAGTAAATCGAGATCACCGACGGCCATATCGAACTTAGAGGAACTGCGTTCACCTAGATCGGGGTTTTGCCCTTCTCCATCAAGCTCAGAACCTGCAATGAGTGCGTGGTCATTGCTATCGCTTACGGTTAAATCTGTTGTTTGACTATTATCTGCCACTATTTAATTACCCAACTTATACCGGCATATTCATCAGCTCTTTGTACGATTCGACCAATCTATTTCTGATTTGGATCGTCGCTTCAAAAGCCACACTAGATTTATTACGAGCAATCATCACGTCCGATAGAGACACGCTTTGGTCGCCACTATCAAAACGAGCTTGAAGATCACCTGAGGTCTTTTGTAATGAGTTCACGTTATTAATGGCCTGCGTCAGCATATTGCCAAAATCTGCACCGACCGCTTGCCCCGTTGCAGCAGGACGCGCGCTAGCAGCTTCAACCATCATTGCCTGCATTTCGCCTTGTAAACCATCTATTCTCATCTACTACCTCAGGAGTCAAAATTATGACTATCTATTTAGCTGTATTATTGAAAGAGCAATTAGCGTGCCACACATTAAATTGACTAGATATCGTATTACACTAGTCAGAAAGCTGACACTACTAATCTATCCTCAGTTTGGGATATCTATTCCAGCATCGCGCATTTTCGCCAACTTATAGCGCAATGTACGAGGACTAATGCCCAACTTTTCTGCCATTTCTTTACGTCGGCCATTACAAGCGATCAACGTCTCAAGAATAATCGCATACTCTTGATCTCGAAGCTCATTTCCAAGCCCTTCGCTAGCAGCCACAATTTTACCAATCGGGTTCGCTTCAGCAATCGGCTTAATATCTGGCGCAGCAACACTGTTACCTTCAACAATTTGCTGTAGGCCACTTGCGTCTTGCCAATCGACACCTTCAAGTAAGATGTGCTCACCTGAAATATTTTCTTGCTCACTCAAAATAAGAGCGCGCTGCACGACATTATCTAGTTCACGCACATTACCCGGCCACGGATAATTGACAAGTTTAGTGATGGCTTGCTCGGACAGAACAGGAACTGGCATGCCAAGTTTGGTGCAATGACGCTCAACCAAATGTTTCGCAAGCGGTTCAATATCACCTTTACGTTCACATAGTGCTGGCCAAGTAATTGGAAATACATTCAGGCGGTAGTATAAATCTTCACGGAAATTCCCCTCAGAAACATACTGCTTTAGGTCGCGGTTACTGGTTGCCAGAACACGGACATCCAGTTTGATACTCTTACGGCTACCAAGACGTTCAACTTCGCGCTCTTGTAACACACGCAGCAGTTTCGCTTGTAGGCTAAGATCCATTTCACTGATCTCATCCAGCAAAATAGTACCGCCTTGAGCTTGCTCAAATTTACCAGGACAAGCTTGAATAGCACCAGTAAATGCGCCTTTATCGTAGCCAAACAGTGTTGCTTCCAACATGTTATCTGGAATCGCGGCGCAGTTAATCGCAACAAACGGACCGTCTTTGCGGCTCGAAGCGTTGTGAATATAGCGAGACATGACCTCTTTACCTGAACCACTTGGCCCTAGCACCATCACGTTGGCATCGGTTTTAGCCACCTTGTCGGCCAACATCATTAGCTTGATGCTTTTCTCATCGGCAACGATGGCATCACCATTATCATCCGACTTTACGGGAGCATAACGGCTCACCATATTGAGCAGTACTTCAGGCGCAAATGGCTTTGCCATATAGTCTATCGCGCCCTCTTTCATTGCGGCAACGGCGTCTTCAATGTTGGCATACGCTGTCATCAACAATACTGGTAGATTTGGCCAATGCTGCTTGATGTTTCTTAGCAGTGCTAAGCCGCCCATACCTGCCATCTGTACATCAGAGACAACAATATCAACGGAGTTCGATTTCAATTTTACCAGAGCATCTTCCGCACAATCCGCTTCTAGCCATTCATAGCCAGCAAGCGCGAGAGTGTCGACAAGGGCTTCGCGTAGACCTTCATCATCTTCGACGATTAACACTTTGCTTTGAGCCATAGGATTCTCCAGTGTAAATTCAGTTAAACTTATTAGTCTTCAGTAGAAGCGCTTCTTTCCAGCGGCAGGCACATGGTAAAACACGCGCCATCCCCCTCTTCTGATATCAATTCCAGTCGACCTTCATGTGCTCGACAGACCATTTGTACAACGGCTAAACCTAGACCCGTACCTTGCGAACGAGTGGTAAAGAAGGGTTCCATAATTTTACCTTGAAGCTCTTTCGGTACGCCGGGGCCACTGTCTTGTACGGATATCTTAAGCTCGCCGTTTACGGGCCTAAAAAAAACATCAATCTGCGATTCTTTACCCGCAATTTGAACCGCGTTCAAAACTAGGTTGCTCAGAGCAGAAGCTATAGCGTTAGCATTGCCAAACATCTGAGTCTCTTCGCCTTCCACTTCCTGGCAGTAATCAATCTGGTTCGATTTTAATGCTGCTTCCACCATTGGGTGAAATTCAGTGATCAGTTCAGCGACGGTAAATGGCTTCACTACCTTGTTATCGCCACCTTTAGCAAACAACAGCATGTCATTCACTTGCTTCTCTAAGTCATGCAGCCTATCCATAAGCTTAGATTGAAAGCGCGTTTTTGTTGCCGGCGGCAGGTTTGGCGCGGCAAGATTTGATGCATACAGCATCGCACTAGAGAGCGGCGTGCGAACCTGATGGGCAAGCGAGGCCACCATTCTACCTAATGAAGACAAGCGCTGAAGGTCACTAACGCGAGACTGCAGTAGACGAGTCTCTGTCAGGTCGGTGATCAGAATAAGCTGACCAGTAGTAGAGGCTGAAATCGCCAAACGCACTTTACGCCCGTTCTTTAGTGAAATCTCATGCCCATCATCGTCTTTAGGGTCAAAGGCACTTTGAATCACCGAAAACCACTTCTCACCAACTAACTCAACACCAAGAATACGGTGCGCTTCTGGGTTAGCTTCTCTTACTTCCCCATGAGTATCTAATAAGATGACACCAGCAGGCATCACATCAAGCACTTGCTTATAGCGCTCAACCTGCTGTTCAACTGAATCTAGGTGTGATTGATTTTCTGATTCGTGCATGTCAAAAATTTGCCTCAAATACTAAAACAGCCTGACACGTAAAACACGCGTCAGGCTATTTGCTATATTTATCACATAGTTAAGCAAGCAACAACTCGACTATGCCCTATCTACTATCTCAATCAAAACGATGTTTTAACTCAACACCCGTCTTAATTTGATACCGCTGAACACGAATCTGAGCTCTATCGCTGTAGATTATACTTACGCATTTTTTCAACCAGAGTGGTTCTGCGCATTCCAAGCATGTCTGCAGCACGGGCAACAATGCCACCCTGCGCTTCCAAGGCTTGGTTAATCATGTTCACTTCCATATCCGCCAACAGCTCTTTCAAATTAACACCTTCTGGTGGTAACTCTTGAGGCGCATTCGCGTTATCGGCAAGATCATCTTGCTGATCAAAGCTGAAATCTTCTGAGAACAAATCAGAAAGTGCATCACGTTCTTGCTCTTCTTCCGACACAAAGCGATTAAATTCAGGCTGGAACTCAGGGATATCACTGTATCTATATTTAGTGGGTAGATGATTCACATCAACCAAGCTATTCGGATACAGGATAACCATCCGCTCAACGAGGTTCGCTAGCTCACGAACGTTACCTGGCCAGTAGTGCTCCATCAAAGAATTGATAGCACGAGCGGTAAAGCAGATAGGCATGCTGCCTTCCGCTTCCATTCGAGTCATTAGTTCTTGAAGCAACAGGGGAATATCTTCTTTACGGTCTTGAAGCGCCGGCATTTCAATCGGGAATACATTCAAGCGGTAATAAAGATCTTCACGGAACGAGTCATCGTCGATCATATCTTCAAGATTACGGTGGGTTGCCGCAATCACACGAACGTCAGCTTTAATGGTGCAGTTACCACCTACGCGCTCGAAACAGCGCTCTTGCAGCACACGCAACAACTTAACTTGCATTGCCATTGGCATATCGCCAATTTCATCAAGAAACAGTGTGCCACCTTCAGCCAATTCAAAGCGGCCTTTTCGTGCGGTAATCGCACCAGTAAATGCGCCTTTCTCATGACCAAACAATTCACTTTCGAGTAAATCTGGTGGAATAGCACCACAATTGACTGGCACGAAAGGCCCTGTACGGCGCTTAGAGTGATAGTGAACATTACGCGCTACGACTTCTTTGCCGGTACCAGATTCACCAAGAATCAGCACGTTCGCTTCCGTAGAAGAGACTTGTTCAATTAAGTGACGTACTTCTTGAATGCCAGCACTTTGCCCTACTAGGCTGCGAAACAGTGTGTTCTTGCGTGCCGAAGACACCACTTGAACACCCTTGCGGCCTAAGAAATCTTTACAGTGCCTTAATGCATCACTTAATTGCGGGTAGTTAAGAGGAAGTTCAAGCTCACCAACATAGTTAGTTAGCTCGTCAACCGGGTGATTGTTTTTACCAATCACCAGTAAAGGGATGTGATTGGCGTGAACAAGCTTTTCATTCAGTAATGCGTTGAAGCCTTTACCTTTAATGGTACCAATAATGCAACCGGCCCACTGTAGTGACCAGTCAACTTTACGTGCTTGTTCAGAGCTGATTACTTCGCAGCTCTCTCCTACAAACTCTAATATTGTGCTTAAATTGTGACGATCTTGAGCGCTATCGTCGACGACAAGCAGTTTTGCCAAACCTTGCATAAGTAGGAATTATTGCCTTTATTTTGGTGCGATGCAGAAAAACGGTGAGCGACGTAATCGATAAAACAGAGAAAAGTATCAATGATTATGGTCTACGTGGACAAATTAAGGAAATCAGCAACGAAAAAAGCCATTAGGCTATCTAATGGCTTCTATTTTATTTGATTAAAAAAATAAGGCAACCAACCAATTAAGGGATATGAGATTGGTTAAAACAGCAGTTTTTCTTTAAATACCTACGTCAGCAGACGTCAAGTTGTGATATTCGTTCGGAATTTGGTCCCAAGCGCTCTTAATTTCGCGGATAATATCGATAACATCATCAATAGGCTGTGGGTCATTTTTGTGATTTGCCGCAGAAATTTGCGTGATCATGAACTCATAAAGTTGATCTAGGTTTTTCGCAATATCGCCACCATCGTCCATAGACAGGCAGCTACGTAGGCTAATAATGATATCCAGAGCCTTACCAAGTCGCTCGCCTTTCACTGGGATGTTGCCCGCTTGCATTGCAGCTTTACCTTGAATCAAGCGCTCGATAGCACCTGCCATTAGCATTTGTACAATTTTATGCGGTGAGGCAGCTGTTAGCTGACTATCCACTGATACCTTTTTATATGCCTGTAAAGAACCGCGCATAGTAAACCTCTTTTATAAAAACTTTTTGTATTGTTGAACTGATTTAGCACCATGACGATATTTGTGTAGGGTCTTACCTACTCGACTCGTCTCAGACTGCATCAATTCGACTAATTTTCTGGTTCTGGTTATGGCTTCAAACCATTCAGAACTTTGCTTAACGTCGGGGTGTGAGTCGATTATTTGAAGCACGTTTTGCAATAACTGTTCTCTGTTATCGACAAGCCGCGTTATTTCTTCAGCATTAATTTCATTAAATTCAAGCTTAGAGATAATTAATTGATCGAGTTCACAAAGCTCTTGTAGCTGGTTGTTCATCTATTAGCCCAACGCATTCATCATACTTCCCAGCTGGGATTGCATCTTGCTAGTCGCATCTTGCATGGCAGTAAACTTAGAATGTGTACGATTTTCTAGACTATCCATGCGGCGATCGAGTGAACTTTGGTCATCAACCAAGCGGTAGTTTTGTTCGACTAAGCTCTTTTCTCTAGTACGAATCGAACCGGTGATACCTGTGATACCTTGAATCGCATCTTCCACTCTTTTGGCGAAACCGTTGTTGCCGCCAAAGAACTCACCCAACTTATCGAAGTTATTGTTAAGTTGACGGTCAAGCATGTCGTAGTTAATTTCTAACGAGCCTTGCCTTGTGGTCGTGATACCAAATTCGGTCAAAGATTTGAGATTGTCAGGCGCACCTTCAATACTTGATGAGAACACCCCTTTCAGTCGCGAGTCGGCATTACGTACAGTACTGTCGCCAGAAAGCGGCCCTTTTTGACCAGTCGTTGGATCAACGCCCGCCAAGTTCTTAGACACTTGATAAAACTGATTGTAAGAGTTAACGAAAGCTTCAATGTCTTGGCGCACACTATTACGGTCGTACTCAACACCGATTTCGGCCGGTGGCTTATCTTTTGGCGTTTTGCCTTTCACCGTAATATCGATACCTTCAACGGCATCTTCAATCACATTGTTATTACTAGATAGCTGAGCAACGCCGTCTAGAACGACCATTGAATCTTGCCCTGCCTGAACTTCAGCCATACCGCTATAGGTATCAAAAGACTGTTGTGCTTGTTTGAGGTCAGCTTGCGCTTTATCGACTTTCTCTAAAAGTTCACGCTCTTCAGGTTCTAATTTCGCACGCTCAATTTTTTTGGCTTGTTCCGCGGTCAATTCGCCTTTTTGAACTTTCTCAGCCAGATCGGCTTTTTCTTGTGAAATTTGATCTTCGATACGCGCTTGTTCAGCTTCAAGCTTTTGCTGAGCTTCTTTCGGCGTCACGTATGAATCGGTCAGAGTTCCCGAGGCAGCATTTGACCACCCAGGCACATCGGGCGCTTTCTCTATCGCTTTTTCATCAAGCTCAAGTTCTGGTGTGTAGTAAGAATCTAAAAGAGTTCCTGAGGCTGTTTCAGTCCAACCTGGGATATTGTCTTCGGGCATCACAGACTTTGACGCCTGAGCTGCGTCTAGGGCAGCTTGACCATCGGCTGCAGCTTGCTCGCCGTAGCTAAGACTTTGAGAGTCTCCGTCAACATCCGAGGCAGAATCTGTTTGGGTTGCAGGGATAACATTGCCGTCTTCATCGAGTTGTTCACTCGCATTTGGGTCATCGTTAGCGATCGTTTCATCGATGAGTTCAACGGCTTTTCCTGCAGGGGTTAGAGCAAGAACATCTTGAGCAGCAAGGCGCGCTTTCTCAAGCGCCTTCACGCGCTCTTCTAGAGTTTTGTATTCGAGTTTTTTTAGAGGGTTAGCAGCATCAGACTCTACATTAATGCTGATCTGCTGATCTGAACCAGACTGGTTCGAGGCAACAATAAGTCGTGGGCCTTCGACATCATTGATAATAGATGCACGAACGCCTGGATTGCTATCCGCGCCGTTTATACTGCTAACGACATCGATAAGTTTCGATCTGTCGCCAACTTGCACATCAAAGCTGTCATCACCAAGCGAAACCTGCAGCTTACCTGGGCCAAATTTCATGTCCTCTGACAGTACATCAGAAGCCACTTTATGACTCTGGGCAAGCTGCAACACATCGATGGCATATTTGCCAGCGATCGCTTCGGTAGTCGCAGTTGCAGAGACAAGACCTTCATCGGTACTTTCAACTGTTCGCACAGCAAAAGCTTTTTCCTGACGAAAGTTTGTCATCAGGTTTTTCATCGAATCAAGGGATTCTCTGAGTCTTCCATAGGCACTAATGCTGGTATCGATTCGCGTTCGTTCATTATCAATTCGTTGCTGTTTAGGTACACGCTCCGAATCAACAATTTTGCTGACCATGGAATTGATATCCATGCCAGACGAAATCCCCATTGGGCCAAAACTCATTAAATCACCTCAATAATACGACTTAAACCTTCACCTCAAATATTCTACTATTTGAGTTTTGGGCTGCTAAGCGTCTTAGAATTTCAAGCATTTCTTCGTCAGGGATCTGGCGAATAATATCACCGGTTGTGGTCTCATAAATGGTAACCACATCTCTCCCCGACTCTTCATCGACTTTAAAGGCAACACCCTTGTTGAGAGAGGAGATAAACTCGTTTACCTTCTCTACCATCTTGACTCGCTCTTCATCGTTCAACTCTTGTCGATGTTGAGCTAATTGAATCGCCGCTTCGGTAGCTTGCTCTTTCGATTTTTCTACCTTGCCATAAGATGTTGCTTCTTTCAGTCGTGAAGTGCTCGACGCACTACTACCTTCATCGCTTGCAAATTTAATGCCATTAGGTGAGCCATAAGGCTGGATGTTCGATGCGTTGGATGGTATTTCCATAACACTCTCCCTCCCTCCTTTATGAGCCAAACAGTAAAACCCTACCAAAGTAGAGTTTACCGCTACTTACCAAGGTAAGTTTAGCCCAATAAGCTTAGAGCTGCTGATGGTGACTGTTTTGCTTGAGCTAAAATAGAAGTACTCGCCTGTTGCAGGATTTGAGACTTCGTCATTGCCGTTGTTTCTTTCGCGTAATCGGTATCTTTGATACGGCTCTTAGATGCATTAACGTTTTCGTTGATATTGTCTAAGTTGCTGATTGCATGATCAAAACGGTTTTGGAAAGCACCAAGAGAAGCACGGTTACTATCTACAGATTTTAGTGCGCCATCAATGATAGATACCGCTTCGTTCGCGCCAGCAACCGATGTTACGTCAATGTCGTTAACAGTAACGTCTTTAGCTGCACCAATACCTAGCTCACCAGCAAGGCTGCCGCCGAACTCAACATCACCTTCAACTTTTTGGCTTGAAGCGAAAAGTTGCAGTTTGCCGCCTTCACCAACAGACGCTTTAACGTCTTGGCTCTGACCATTGATGTAAGTTGCTAGCTCTTCCATATCGTTGCCTTCCTTTGCAGAAATAGACAACTCTTGTGCTTCACCAAACTTATCGTTGTATTTGATAGTCAGATCAGAACCTGCAGCTACACGCCAAGAAGCATCTTTGCCTTCTGTAACGCCGTAGCTCTTGCCACCCATGTCTTGAGTGTCAGTACGCATGTTATTCATAGTCAGCATTACTGCTTCACCAGAATCTGCACCGATTTGGAAAGATTGGCTGCCGTAAGTACCGTTAAGAAGCTTGTTACCACCAAAAGAGGTCGTTTCAGCAATACGGTTAAGTTCTGTGTTTAGAGCAGAAACTTCTTCTTGGATCGCAACACGTTCAGATTTGCTGTTTGAACCATTTGAAGATTGAAGAGAAAGGTCACGCATACGTTGCAGAATGTTAGTTGACTCATTCATTGCACCTTCAGCTGTCTGTGCAATAGAGATACCATCATTCGCGTTTTTCACAGCCATATCTAGGCCACGGCTTTGCGACGTTAAGCGGTTAGAGATTTGTAGGCCTGCAGCATCATCTTTTGCGCTATTGATTTTATAGCCAGAAGACAAACGCTCCATTGATTTTTGAGTACCTTCAGCCGCGCTATTTAGGTAGCGCTGAGCCGTCATTGCAGACACATTTGTGCTTACATTAATCGCCATAGTTGATCTCCTTTAGGCATTTTTTAATGTACTTATGTGACTCTCACCTCACACAAATACATGTCAATTTTGTTTATGCACCAGTGTCTCTCTCACCTTACATTGGTACATATCATTTCTCTCAATCCCTTTAACGGCCCCTTAATTAGAAGCTTTAATAAAAATTGCGAGTTTTTTCGTATTATTTTCAACAACAAGAAAAAATGTGATCAGGATTCAATTAATAGGGCGACATTCGCTAAAACTTCCCGTCGTCTTAGATTAATGAGCATGGCATTGAATATAAAAATAAAAAAAGATCCCTGACATTTCGTTCAACTCGATTCTGGGATAACGAATAACGGCTTAATTTGTTGATTTACATTCCGTCATTCCCTACAGCGGGGGACGAACGTGATAGGGAATCTCGCTTTTGCTCCTGCTTACCAACATTGCACTTTTCCAAATACACCTTCGCCAAATTACAGGCAATAAAAAACCCAGCCGAAGCTGGGTCTGTTTAGCGCTCATCTCTCACCACGAGCTAATTTGTGGAAGCCTAACGTTAACGTTTATGATCAACAGCGCTTGTGATAAACAACGCTTATAACCAACGTGTCAACGTGGCATTTCAATCGATTAACCTAGTAGGCTAAGTGCCGAGTTCGGTGCTTGCTTCGCTTGAGCAAGAATCGAGCTTGATGCTTGAGAAAGGATCTGAGACTTAGTCATCTGAGTCGTTTCTTTCGCGAAATCGGTATCTTTAATACGGCTCTTAGATGCGTTAACGTTCTCGTTAATGTTGTCTAAGTTGCTGATAGCGTGGTCGAAACGGTTTTGGAAAGCACCCAGTTCAGCACGGTGGCTGTCTACGTACTTAAGTGCCGCATCGATTACTGCTACAGATTCTTGTGCGCCGCCAACTGATGTTACGTCGATAGTATCAACGGTTACATCTTTGCCAGGTTGCATGCCTAGTTCGCCAGCAAGGCTGCCAGAGAATGCCACTTCGCCTTCAACTTTGTTGTTACCGGTAAACATTTGTAACTTACCGTCTTCAGTTACAGACGCTTTAACAGAGTCTTGTTGACCGTTGATGTACGTTGCTAACTCTTCGATGTCGTCGCCCGCTTTCGCAGACACATCGATTTCTTGTGCTTGGCCGAAGTTATCAGTGAACGACATTTTTAGGTCGTTTGCGCCAGCTTGAACGTTCCAGTCTTTGTCTTTCGCGTTCTCAGTTTGGTAGCTCTTACCACCCATCTGAGCGTTATCCGAGCGCATATCTTTCAGTTGAAGCATTACCGCTTCACCGTTATCCGCACCGATTTGGAATGATTTAGTACCGTGAGTACCGTTAAGCAGCTTGTTGCCACCAAAAGACGTGGTTTCCGCAATACGGTTCAGTTCGTCGTTTAGTGCTGTTACTTCTTCTTGAATCGCTACACGCTCAGATTTTGAGTTTGAGCCGTTTGAAGATTGTAGAGACAAATCACGCATACGTTGCAGGATGTTGGTTGTCTCGTTCATTGCACCTTCAGCAGTTTGTGCAATAGAGATACCGTCGTTCGCGTTACGAACAGCAACATCAAGGCCGCGGCTCTGAACGTTCAAACGGTTAGAGATTTGTAGGCCCGCAGCGTCATCTTTTGCGCTGTTGATTTTAGAACCTGAAGCTAGGCGCTCCATTGATGTTTGTTGTGCGCTGTTTGCGTTGTTTAGGTAACGTTGCGCTGTCATCGCTGAAACGTTGGTATTTACATTCACTGCCATGGTGATTTCTCCAATTGATTTTCCGGTATAGCGGTTTCCGACGTCTCGGAAAACCAAGTAGTTCTCTCAAAGTTACATTTAATAACGGCTCAAAATCCCGAAGCTTTAGAAAAACTTTAAAAAAACCACAAATAAAATATTAAATCATTAATTATCAGTAAGTTAAATTTAACACTTTTCTAAAAAGGCGATAGGGGTTAATCGGGTATAAATCTTAACTTGTTCAAAAAATACGCTAACTGCCGTTCAAGTTGGTCAACGCTCAGAAATGATCAATCACCAAAGATCGCAGATGGGCTTAAAAACTGTGCAATTTATCTAGCCAAGGAAAGCATTTGTAACGAATAAAATGGGTTGAATTGAAACTGAAGGTTCAGAAATCTAAAGTTAGAAGCCAGCGGGAAACGCAAAAGACAGGAAAACAAAAAGGTAGAAAGCAAAAAGATAGAAAACAGAGAAATAAAAAACAGAAAGGAAAAAGCCCCTTTTCCTTTGAGAGAACCGGGGCTAGTTGGCAGGTCAGAGCCTGTGTGGAGATCATCGAGAAATGAACACATTTCTGACTCGCCGTTGCATTCTTACCGTAAAAATGAATAGCAGGTGAGAGATGAGAGAGCTAAACACTCATAGTAAGTATGCTTGCCAGTATCCCTTGCTGCATGGCTCACGTCTGAACACGAACAGCAAGTTCAACCAATAACTATTGCAATAGTGTCATTGCAGAGTTAGGCAACTGTTTTGCTTGAGCAAGTATCGAAGTACCTGCTTGTTGCAGAATTTGTGATTTGGTCATTTGCGTCGTCTCTTTCGCAAAGTCCGTATCTTTGATTCGGCTGTTAGAAGCATCTACGTTCTCTTGAACGTTTGCCAAGTTATTAATACTGTGGCTTAGACGGTTCTGTTTAGCACCCAAATCAGCACGCTGTGAATCTACGTACTTCATTGCAGAATCAATCACGCTGATTGCGTTTTGTGAACCTGCAACGCTAGTCAGGCTGATATCTTGAACCGATGTTGCACGGCCTTCACTCTTAATACCTAGCTCAGATGCGAGGCCACCAGAGATCGACATTGCACCGTCAAGGTCAGGTTCAGCAACAAATAGTTGAATGCGACCATCATCGGTAACCGATGCGTTCACAAGATCAGATTGACCATTAATGTAAGTAGCAAGCTCTTCGATATCATCACCCGCTTTGGTATTGATATCTAAAACGATGTCTTCACCCGCTTTGGTTCTGAATTCAAACTTAAGGTCGCTCGCGGTTGGCGGTACTTCCCAGCTTTTATCTTTACCGTTTTCAGAATCGAACGTAGTACCGCCCATACGGAAGTCATCAGCACGAACACTAGTGAGTCCCATAATCATCGCTTCACCAGAGCTAGAACCAATCTGGAAAGATGCTTCACCAAATGAACCATTCAACAGACGACGACCACCAAACGAGGTCGTTTCCGCGATACGGTTTAGCTCATCTTGAAGTGCTGAAGACTCTTCATTAAGCGCTGTACGTTCCGCTGCGGTGTTAGTTCCGTTTGATGATTGAATCGCCAGATCACGCATACGTTGTAGTACGTTGGTTGATTCATTCATCGCGCCTTCAGCGGTTTGTGCAATTGAAATACCATCATTGGCATTACGCATTGCCACGTCTAAACCACGTGATTGCGCCGTTAAACGGTTAGAGATTTGCAGACCGGCTGCATCGTCTTTCGCGCTGTTGATTTTATGCCCTGATGACAAACGTTCCATAGAAGTCGCTAAATCATTAGACGCTTTATTCAGGTAACGTTGTGCTGTCATAGCAGAAACGTTAGTGCTTACATTAATAGCCATTTTGCTCTCCTTATGAGTTCGCAAATTTTCTGCGAAGCGGCCAGCTTTACTCTCATATGGATAAGCACTGACCGTGTATTACTCGCTAAACCCTATGCAAGGTTTAAGATCTGTATAAATCATTGTATGACCAACACAGATACAAGTTATATGCCAAGTTTAATACTGTTTTGATTAATTTTTAATATACATAAAATCAATCACTTAAATTAAAACTTAACTCGATTTGGTTTAACTAGCTTGGGGAACAAAAAGTATCTTCATTCGCCCATTGCCGCTTTTTGCCGCTATTCTCAAACAGATGATATCCTGTATAAAAAACCGGCAAAGGTTGAAGTGATTCGCGCATACGGCATAGCACATATGGCAAAGAATCTAACTTCAATGGTGAGTGTTCGTTCACCACTAAATACCGATTAATTATCAAATATAATTAAACAAGGTCAGGTCTTTGGTTTTACCAAACGCTTGCTGAGAAGCTTGCAATGCTCGTGAGTTTTCATTGAACTCAATGATGGCTTTCGAGTAATCCAAGTCTTCAAAGTTGCTTTTTGCTTTGGCTAAAGACAACTTAAAATCTTCATGCTGTTGCTCTTGAATATCTAGCGTACTTAAACGCGCACCAACATCGGTTCTCGCCTTGGTCAAATGGATAAACGCAGCGTGGAACTCTTCGGTTACTTGGTGCAGTTTCGCTGTTGCTGATGCATCCGATACCGGGTTTTCAGCCTGCTCAGCCGCCTCTTTGAACGTATCAAAGATAGAGAAAGTCTCTCGCGGTTCTAAGGTGATCGAATCACCTTTAGTGATTTGGCCTTTGATTTGGATATTCAGCCCTTCATAGACAATGCCAATCGAAGGATCAAAGTCTTCCGCGGCCACCACTGCGCCATCTTTTTCAAGTTGATAAGCATAATTTCCTGTCTGCATATCAACGAACGTCACTTTATACGTTGACCCATCTTCAGCTGAGTTCGTCGCACGTTCCAAAAGTAATTCAGAAGCAGGTTCAAGCTCGTATTGAGGTTCGTAATCACCAAACGGGTTATCTATTTCCATAAATAACTTGCTGCCCGGATCATTCATCGCCATCTCGAAGCTACTCGCTACACGCATCTTTCGCTGATAGTCATCGCCCTGATAGCTGACGTTACCTTGGTTATCTCTAAAGAAGGGTTGATTCTTCGGCTTAGTACCCGCAAACGTGTAGTTACCCGACTCATCTTGAGAGTTAGCTAGATGCAGAAAATTATTTGATAGCTCTTGGATCTCACGTTTCTTCGCTAAACGGTCCTCTGGAGAAAGCGCACCGTTAATCATTTCCATCACGGTTCGTTTTGCCTCATCAGCAAAACCCTCGGTGTTGGAGACCAATACTTCGTGATGCTCCAATCGATTACGAACCAAGACGATTGCGTCACTATATTGCTTAAGCTGCTCTGATTGCTGACCAATATTTTGTAAATAGTGGGTCGCAAGAGGATCATCACTTGGAGACTGCAACTTCTTACCGGAAGCAAGTTGTGCTTGGTTGTGATGTATTTTGTTCTCTTGACGGCGCAAGTCGTTCTGAACAGATTGGTAGTTGTGGAAGCTAGAAATACGATTCAACATTTATACTTCCTACCTCAAAGCCAAAATAGTATTGAACGTATCATTAGCTGCTTGCATGATGCGTGAAGAAGCCATATACGCTTGCTGAAATTTCATCATATTTGCCGCTTCTTCATCGAGGTTAACCCCCGACACTGAAGCAATACGTTCCTGAGCGGACTCCTTTTCTAAGGTGGCAATGTCGCTTAAGCGATTTGCCGTCGACGCTTTCAGGCCCGTGTTGGTATTCAAGTTGTGGTAAAGGTCTAAAATCGTAGACTCACCATCATTCAAGATCTTACCGGTTTGGAGATCTTGCAGCTTACGCAAGTTACCGTTATCACCCTCTGATGGGACAAGGTTTGCCGTAAATTTATCGTTTGCCACAGCGCCAGAGGTCAACTCGAAAGTCGTGCCATTAATCGTAACTGGCCCTTCAGGTGGGTACGGCTGCGGCTGCATTAAAATATTGCCTTTCGGGTCAGTCACGGCAAACTGCTCACCTTTTGGTGAAACAATCACTTCAAACTCACGCAATTGACCGGCCGCTAAGATCTTGAACCCTGCGGAGCCTTTCGCGAACGTGGTCGATGCCTCATAACTTTGCGCGGCAATATCTCTAGGGTCTTTGGTTTCCATCTGAATCTGAGCTGCAAAGTTACGCGTTGGACGCAGTAACAACTTCTCACCTAATTCAGGCGGGTTTCGAACTTCGACTCGCATGCCATCTAGATAAAAAGCATTGCCAGCTGAATTAGTGCTGACTTTTACCGTTTCACCGTCAGGCTTGGTCACGACATAATCACTACCGTCATACTTTAGGCCATACTCGCCACCTTTTAAGGCCGAGGTGTCATCAATATAAACGGCAACATCAGCCTTTGATTGGCTACCAGCCGTCACGCGTGATTTCGCCACTCGCTCAGAGTTCACATCGGTGAAAATGTCTTGGCCAACACTGCCATTGAGATCTAAACCTTGTGATTGGAGTGAGTTTACTTTCTCAGAGAAAGCCGTCGCTAAACGTCCAAGCTCATCCATGATGTCAGGGATATGTTCATCTCGCATATCGAGCATGGCACCAATTTTTCCGTCGATATCATTACTGGTAATCGGCTTCAAAGACTTACCTTCGACAATCGCTAGTCGACGCTGATGCGTATCAGGTAAACCGTCAACTAGCTTCAGTTGACTTGCTTCACTACCAGAAACCAAGGTATGACCATTACCAATATGGACGTTAAATCCTTCCGCATTAGAGCGCGGCGTTACCGTCACTTTGGTGTAGCCAGATAGCTCATTGATCAGCTTTTCGTGCTGATCTCGTAAATCATTGTGAGGCCCTGGTGTTCGCATCATCAGACGCTGAACGTCACGAATCTCAACCGCAATTTGGTTAACACGTTCTATGCCGACTTCTAATTTTTTGTTCGTAGAATCAGACTGTTGACGTACCGTTTCATGAAATTCATTCAAGGTTTTAGTTACAAGCCCTGCTTTCTCTAACACGACCTTACGCGCACCCACATCATTCGGGGTATCGGCGAGAGTCTTAACAGAATCAAACCACTCATTGAGGTTTTCTGGAATCTTCTTTGAAGCGACCGACGACAACATGCTCGATAGCATATCGAGGTTGGCTTCGGTATCGCCTTTGTTGGCGGCATTGGTTGTCGATAAGTTAAGTTCTTTAACGGCAAACTGATCCCAAGAGCGGCGAACATTTTCCACATGCACACCCATACCGTAGGTTTGCCCACCGTACTGGCGCGGGTCATTCACACCTTGAATCACAGACTGGCGGCTATAGCCCTCTGTGTTGGCGTTAGAAATATTATGACCTGTGGTGTTGAGCTGTCTCTGAGCCGTAAGAACACTTTGTGCCCCTACATTCAGAAGATCCGACGCCATAATGCCCCCAAAAAACTTAACAAAACCAGAATGAACTGATTAACTACAACCGCATATTACTAAGATAAAAGCAATATATGTGCCAATACAAATGATGGAGAGTTAAAATACAATAATTTATTGAAGTGTAAGGAGATAACTATGGATTACGCGTAAGAGCTGAAGGGACGGAGAAGAAAAGAGCCTGCCAGTAGCAAGCTCTCTATGTTGATTGATGACGCTAGTTCATCTCATCAATCTTGGCTTTAACTCGTAAAACCTTGTCTGCATAGTTAGGGTCAGTTGCGTAACCAGCCTGATGAATACCTTTGATGAAATTCTCTGAATTGCCTTGATGCTGTAGCGCCGTTTCGTATCTTGGATTTTCATTCAAGAACTTCACGTAATCATTAAAGCTATCTTCGAAATTAGAGTAAGAACGGAAAGAAGCTGATTCTTTAACGGCTGTTTTACCATGAAACTCAAGCGTTTGAGTCGCAACCTTATCGCCCTTCCAACTTCTGTCTGCTTTGATGTTGAATAGGTTACTGCTGTTGCCCAAAGAGTTCTTAATCATCTTAGAACCCCAACCTGTTTCAAGTGCCGCTTGTGCTAATAGCAGTGACGAATCAACACCGAGTGCGCTCGCCGCTTTTTCAGCGTAAGGCTTCATTGAGGTAACAAACGATTCTGGAGAATCGAAAGATGCTGGTTGTTTAACAGCGGAAGCAGATTGAACTTCAGATGCTCTCTCTTCTGAACGACCTGAATACTGAGGTCTTTCCAGTGAGGTATCAAAACCTTCACTGCGAACCTTGTCTTCTGTCGCATCACTTGCTTGACCCGCGCTTAACTGAGCTACGATCATATCCGCAAGGCCTAATGAACCTGAAGCACTCAACTCACTCGCCATTTGGTCATCTTGCATCTGACGATAAAACTGTTCGTTCTGGCTGTTCAGCATATCTGACTTGAAGCTAGAGTTCGCATCACGCATCGACTTAAACAGCATCGAAGTGAAAATCGATTCAAACTGTTTTGCCGCTGCAGTTAGTGCCTCTTTTTCGCTGCCTTCTTCACCATTTACGGCTTGTTGACGAAGGCGGTCTAAACTACCAATGTCGTGAATAAAGCCGATGTCATTGTTATTCTTAATCATGCTTTATCCCCTAGATAATGATCAATTGACCTTCAATTGCACCTGCTTGTTTCAGTGCTTGAAGGATTGCCATTAAATCAGAAGGCGCTGCGCCCACTTCATTGACTGCTCGAACTAAATCATCCAGCGTTAAGCCCGGCTCAAACTTGAACATCTTGCCATCAGCTTCGGTGACTTCGATATCTGAATCAGGAACCACCACTGTTTGACCACCAGAGAATGCATTCGGTTGGCTCACGTTTAGGTTTTCTTTGATTGCGACCGTCATACCACCATGCGTTACCGCAGCGGCTTTTAGACGAACATGCTTACCAACAACAATGGTACCGGTACGTGAGTTAACAATGATTTTTGCAGAGCCCTCTGCAGGGTCGAATTCAATGTTTTCGATGGCAGAGAGGAAAGCCACACGTTGGCTAATTTCACGTGGTGCGCGAACTTTTACTGAAGTCGCGTCAACCGCAGACGCCATTTGTGGACCTAGGAAATTATTTACCGCATCAGCCAAACGTTGAGCTGTTGTGAAATCTGATTGAATGAGGTTGAAAGTGATGTAATCGCCACGACCGAATGGTGTTGGGATCTCTTGTTCAACCGTCGCACCGCTAGAGATAATGCCGACATTAGGGTTGTTACCGACGATTTTAGAGCCATCGTTACCTTGTGCGCTAAAGCCACTTACCACCAAGTTACCTTGCGCCACAGCATATACCTGACCGTCTAGACCTTTCAGGAAGGTTTGTAGCAAGGTACCACCACGAAGGCTTTTTGCTGAACCGATAGAAGAAACCGTTACGTCAACTTCCTGACCCTGCTTAGAGAATGCCGGAAGTTCAGCGGTAACAATTACCGCGGCGACGTTTTTGGTTTTTGGCTTAGTGCCGGGCGGCAATTGGATGCCAAAGTTTTGCAACATTGCGTTAAACGTTTGATCGGTAAAGGGAGTTGTCTCACCAGTACCCGGCAAGCCTGTGACCAAACCATAGCCGACAAGTTGGTTACTACGAACACCCGCCACTTTTGCCACGTCTTTAATACGCGCAGCATGGGCACTGGTGGCAAGAAATAGCATGCCGAATAGTACGAGTGTGAGTTTTTTCATTGAGTAACCTGTCTGTATTGCTTTAGTTTATAATAGCTTAGCTAAATATGGCTAAATGATAGAGGCTGTCAGTATATCGACACCGCCTTAAGCTCTACAGTGATACATTAAAAAATCGTGCCAAGAATCCAGGCTCTTGCATATCTTTCTGCACACCCGTACCTGAGTACTGAATCCGCGCGTTAGAAACACGGTTTGAAGCGATAGTGTTTTCGAAATCTATATCATCAGGACGGATGGTGCCGCTTAGGCGTATGTACTCATCGCCCGTGTTCAGTGTCATCCACTTTTCACCACGAACCACTAGGTTACCATTGGCTAAGACTTCGATAACTTCAACAGTAATGTAACCGCTGATGCTGTTACTTTGATTGGCTGACGCATCACCCGCAAAGGTGTTGGTGTTGCTCAGATCATAAGAAAAGTTGTACTTGTCGATAGTCAGCTCTTGACCACCGACTGCCAGCGGCTCCATCGTTGCATCGTTCGACTTAGACATGTCTGCGTTGGCTTTTTTGGTCGCTCGAGTATTCTCGTCTAACGCCACAGTAATGATGTCACCAATGCCACGAGGTTTTGAGTCGTCATACATGCTGCCAATGTGGTTAACATTGAACAGTGAGCCAGTTGCTGCTGCGTAGTGTTCTGGTTTTTGCTTTGGGTTGATTGGCGCCCATGCTGGGTCACCAGCAACTGGATCGGTTCGACCACGAAGTGTATCAATAATGCCCGAGCTCTCTTGCGCTGACTTATCACCTTCCACTGCATCAACCACTGTGGTTGCGTTTTCTTCTGCCGGAGTCTCAATAGGATCCAAAACAGAACACCCCGTCATAGACATAAACAGAGCTAAACAAAAAATACGTTTCATGGCGATATACTCTCAGCAGGCAATGGTAAATAGATCAATGAGTAGAAACACGTCAATTAATTGGAAATAATCTATTAATTATCAATAATTAAACGGCTAATAAATCAGTTACAGCTGTTGGTTAACAAAGCTCATCATCTTGTCTACCGACGAGATAACTTTCGAATTCATTTCGTAGACACGTTGAGCTTCAATCATATTAACCAGCTCTTCGGTTACGTTGACGTTCGATGTTTCAAGCATCGACTGACGAATATTACCTAAGCCATCAAAGCCAGGAACACCCTCTTGCGGGTCTCCACTAGCACCGGTTGGTAAGTAAAGGTTTTGACCTACTGGCTCTAAACCACCTGGGTTTACGAAGTCAGTAATGGTGATTTGGCCAACCACGACGTTGTTTTGCTCACCACGTAGACGAACAGACACTTCACCATCATTACCAACCGTCACCGAAATCGCATCTTCAGGAATAACGATTTCTGGTTGCAGAGCATAACCTTGACCCGACGTTACGATCGCGCCATCACCGTTCAGTGTGAACTGACCATTTCGGCTGTAACCTGTTTCACCGTCTGGCATTTCAACTTGGAAGAAGCCGTCGCCTTCAATCATCATATCTAAGCTGTTCGACGTCGTTTGCGCGTTACCGTGAGTGTGCACTTTTTGAGTTGCGACTACTTTTGAACCTGCACCTAACATCAAGCCACTAGGCAGCTCAGTATTTTGAGACGATTGGCCACCTGGTTGGTTGATATTCTGATAGAACAGATCTTCAAATACCGCACGGCTCTTTTTAAAACCAATGGTCGAGGCGTTGGCAAGGTTGTTCGAAATTGTTGAGATATTGGTTTGTTGTGCGTCTAAACCTGTTTTACTTACCCATAATGCTGGATGCATAGTAAATTCCTTTAAATTCTATTAGCTCATACGAAGCAGTGAATCAGACGACTTGTCCATTTCCTCTGCCGTGCTCATCATCTTGACCTGCATTTCAAACTGACGTTGCAAGTCAATTAGGCTGGTCATTTCACCTACAGCATTTACGTTACTGCCTTCGATAGCACCTTTAAGCAACGTTACCGCTGCATCTGCTTCGTATGCCTGATCTGGGTTTTTCGAACGGAATAGACCATTCGTATCTTTAAACAAACTTTGGTTGTCTGGGCGTACAAGTTTAATACGGTCAACAATCGCTAATTCTTCAGCTGGAGCGCCTTGAGGAATCACCGAAATCGTACCATCTGTACCAATTTCTACTTTACTGATAGGAATAGGTAGCGTGATTGGCGCGTCATTCTCACCTAACACCAGGTGACCGCTTGCGTTGGTTAACAAACCGTTTTGGTCAACCTTTAGATTACCATTACGCGTTAAACCTTCACGGCCCGTGTTGTCCATTACCGAAATCCAGCCATCACCTTGTATCGTGACATCAAGATCGCGGCCAGTGGTGACCACACTACCTTGTGCGAAATTATGACCCGGACGTTCTGTCATGCTGAAAACACGAGTAGGCATGCCTTCACCGTACGCTTGCATTGAACGTGCTTGTGCTAAATCAGCACGGAAACCCGTTGTACTTACGTTGGCAAGGTTGTTAGCACGTAGCTGCAAAGCTTGCATATTTTGCTTAGCGCCACTCATGGCAAGAAACAGTGCGCGATCCATAATTTTGCTCCAAAAAATCATCTTCTGGGGCTAATAAAGCAAGCACTGTGCCAATATTTTTAACTGTTATTTATCAACAATTTAAATAGAAAAAGAACAAAGAAAGGCGATCGCTAAAGGATCATCGAGGAATAATTGTTGCCAGAGGCATTACCGGGCGGCAATAGGGGCGGCAAATAGAAAAGCAAACAGCCATATCAAATTCACCAACAATACCCAATCCAATAGCATTGAATTGGGTATTCGCAGATGATTCAAACGTTCGAAACGATTAACGAATCTGAAGAATATTCTGTTGCAGTTGGTTGTGTACTTCTAGAGAACGTGAGTTCGCTTGGAAGTTACGTTGAGCAGAAATCAAATCAACCAGTTCTTGAGTCATATCGATATTCGACTGCTCTAACGAGCCGTTGTTGATGCTACCAAATGAACCTTTGTTCGATTCACCCCAGATTTTAGAACCTGAATCATTAGTAGAATCCCACTGAGTACCGCCTTTCTTATCTAGGCCTTGCTCATTGGGTACACGAACCAAGCCTACACGGCCAAGCATCACATTTTCACCATTTGAGTAAGTACCTAAAACACTACCGTACTCATCGAAATCGATTTTGGTTAAGAAACCTGTTGTCGCGCCATCTTCATCGAACTTAGTCAGTTCAAATGGAGCGGCAAACTGAGTTGATGAATCTAGACCAAACTTAAGTACCTGCGTTGGATCAGCACCGTTCAAATCAATTGGATTCGCGCCTGCACCTAAAGGTTCAGAACTAATTGGCTGACCACTATTAAGGCTCGCCAACGTACCGTCATTATTAAACTTCATTGTGTGACCAACGTGACCTTGTGCATTTGTCGCATCACCACCTGTGATGTTGACCGGCTTTTCACCGTTCTCATCTGACATGGTATAGTACGTCTGCCAAGTGTTTGGTTGAGTCTGATCTTTGAGGTAGTAAGTCGTTAACTTGTAAGACTGACCCATAGAATCGTATACCGTCGAAGACGTTGCACGGTTATAAGTATCAGCATCTTTGAAGTTAAATGCAGCCGGATCCTTAAGATCACCGTTTGCAGGTAGGTTAACTCCTACTTCAATATTTTCTGTCTGTTTTGGCTTACCAAACTCAGCAGGAATGTCGAGAGGCTTTGGCGCGTAAGAAAGAACTTCACCCGAGTTTGGATCAACATCGTAACCTAAAAGAAACTCATCGTTAGCGGTAACCATGTAGTTGTCTTTATTTAGGTGAAATGCACCATTACGCGTTAATTCGTTAATTTCTGGCACCATGCGGTCTTTCGATACGGCAAAGAAACCTGTACCACTTACACGTAAGTCCATTGGGTTGTTCGTATAAATACTTGAACCTTCGTGGAACTGTTGCGCCACTTGGCTAGCTTGCGCACCGCCACCTGCCGTCGTTTTTGCGTTAGTGAACAACGAGCTTGAATAAACATCGCCGAACTCTGCACGAGACTCTTTAAAGCCAAATGTGTTTGCGTTCGCAATGTTATTACTGGTTGTATTCAGGTCTAATTGTGCCGCGGATAGACCACTTAAAGCTACATATGACATTCCAATATTCTCCTAATCTATCTAGCTAGCATAGTCACTCTGTAAGGAGCTACGCTTTACCAACTTCTAGTACTTCAGCAAGTCGTACTGGCGATGTGAAACCAGCCAGATTGAGTAGTACGTTGCCATCACCCTTACCAAGAAGCACACTGTTCACGTTTGCATAACTGGAAACTTGAAATTCTGTGTTCTCGCCATCCAGCAAACCCGACGCTTTCACGTTGTATTTACCGGCCGGCAATGGGTTACCGTCTTCGTCTTTTCCGTCCCATTCAACACGAGTGTCACCTGATGGTTTAGAACCGATATCAAAAGTGCGAACCAATTGACCAACTTCGTTCTCAACACGGACGATTACATTGTCCATTGCCTGAGGAAGCTTAACCATGGACGCCATACCGCCATCACCGGGTTTCACGCCTGCCGCACCAGGAACCAAAACATCGCGGCCAACCAAAGAGGATGCCTGTAATGCTTGGTTAGAGGTCATTGATGAATTCAAGCTTTCAAACTGTGTATTCATTTTGCCAATGCCATCTACGGTCGCAAATGAAGCCATTTGCGCAATCATCTGGTCATTGCTAACCGGCTTAAAAGGGTCTTGTTGCGCTAATTGCTTAGTCAACAAAGATAAGAAGTCTTCTTGTTTAAGATCCTGCTTACCTGTTGTTTCGTCGGGCTTTTTAGCGCCATCTTGAAGACTCTTCAGCTGGTCAACATAGGACAAGCCGCTTTGACCAACATTGTTGTTGATTCCAGCCATGTGCTACCTCCTTATCCTTATTGACCCATCTGCAGCGTACGCAGCAGCATTTGTTTACTCGAGTCAGCAACCTGTACGTTTGTTTGGTACGCACGTGATGCCGAAATCATGTTTGCCATTTCTTCCATAACGTTCACGTTAGGCTTGTAGATATAACCTTCGTTGTTCGCTAATGGGTGATCCGGGTTGTACTCCGCGCTAAGCGGCTTATCGCTTTCCACAATACCTAATACTTTCACAGGCACAGTGTGACCACTGTTGCGTGCTTTATTTAACTCAGCGCCGAACACTGCGTGGCGAGCCTTATAAGTTTCTTCAGCAGAACTACTTACACTGTCCGCGTTCGCAAGGTTGCTCGAGGTCGTATTTAGACGAACAGATTCAGCACTCATCGCAGAACCAGTCACATTGAATACATTGAATAAACTCATCTAATTATTCCCCTTTAATCGCTTTAGTTAAATTCTTGAACTTACTTCCTAAGAAGTCGAGAGAGGCTTGATGCCTAATTTGGTTTTGCATGAAAAGGTTTCTTTCCAAATCCAAATCAACCGTGTTGCCATCTCCTGTATCAGGTTGGGTAGGAATTCGATACTTCGTTTCCCCGTTCACCGTTGTTGAGGCAGAAATGTGCCGACCATCTGTACGGCTAAGACCAATGCTTGCCCCAGAACTTGCCGCTTGCAGTGATTTCTTGAAGTCTAGTCCTTTTGCTTTATACCCAGGCGTGTTTGCTTGCGCGATATTGGTGGAAAGCACCTCAGCGTTACGCTCACGTACACCAACCGTGTGTTGGTGAATGCCCAAAGCATTGTCAAAAGAAATAGCCATGTAAACCTCAACTCAAGAACTGACTGTTATGAGATAACCAAAGCAATATATATACCAACTTTTAAAACAAAGCGGGCTATCAATATTTCTACAGGTTACTCGTGGGTAAACTTGCAATATACAAGCCAAAAAATAGAGTAAATTGGAATGTCACTCTGACTTAAAGATATAGGTTAAGCCGGAAAAAGAAAACCCAGCACTTGCCTGGGTTTTGAAATTAGGCAGTAACGTTGCACCTAATACTGGTGCCACTCATTACTTTAATTTGTAGATGATGCCTGGATTACAGCGAACCATTTCAAAACGATCCGTTAAGCCTGTTAACGATTCAGACGCACCCAATAATAGGTAACCACCAGGATTCAGGCTATTTGCCATCTGGTTAAGTACCTTTGATTTCATATCAGGAGAGAAATAAATCAGCACGTTACGACAAAAAATGATGTCGAACTTGCCTAACAATGCATAGCTGTCCATCAGGTTCTGAGGGCGGAAGTTCACCATGCGCTTAACGTTATCTTTCACTTTCATACGGCCATCGCCCGCATCTTCAAAGAAAGTACGACGACGCTCAGGAGAAAGTCCACGTCCCAATGCAAGGTTGTCGTACGCGCCAGTGCGGCACATATCCAACATACTTGCTGAGATATCAGTTGCGGTAATCGATACATTTGGCAACATACCTGGCTTACGAGCTTGAGTCTCAAGAATCGTCATTGCCATTGAGTATGCTTCTTGGCCTGAAGAGCTTGCCGCAGACCAAATCTTAATAGGACGTTTATTTGCCGCTATTTCCGGTAGAAGTTTATCCGCAAGCACAGCAAACGGGTAAGTATCACGGAACCAAAGTGTCTCGTTCGTCGTCATGGCATCGACTGCAGCCACGCGCAGTTCACGGTTTCGACCTGTTACTACATCTCTCAACAAATCAGACAACGAAGCTAGCTTAAACTTCGTGACTAATGGGCTTAGACGGCTGCGCACTAAGTACTGTTTACTGTCACCTAATACAATGCCACATTGAGATTCTAAGAAACGGCTGAAATCGCGATACTCTTGATCACTTATTGTTATAGCAGTCATTAATGTCTCTTTTAGTTAGTTAACGCAGCTTTTACCGCTGCACCAAGCTCATCTGGATTGAACTTCGCGATGAAGGAGTTAGCTCCTACACGCTCAACCATGGCTTGGTTAAATACACCACTCAATGATGAGTGTAAAATTACGTATAGATCTTTGAGTTCGGCGTGACGACGAATCTCAGCAGTCAGCGTATAACCATCCATTTCTGGCATCTCGATATCTGAAATTACCAATGAAATCTGATCGTAAATACTGCCCTCTGATGACATCTCCACCAGTTTCTCATAGGCTTCTTTACCATCTTTCACTGAAATAACTTCAAAACCAATCGACTCAATCGCACGCTGAACCTGCTTACGAGCAACGGTTGAATCATCAGCAATTAAGATACGGCGAACCAATTCTTTGCCTTGTTCTACTTCTGCGATTTCTTCAGCAATTTTGCTGTCCATTGTTTCATCAACAGGTGAAATTTCCGCTAGAATTTTTTCTACATCAAGAATTTCTACCAGCTCATTATCAATGTTGGTGACTGCAGTCAGATAATGGGCTTTGCCTGCACCATCTGGCGGCGGAAGAATCGACTCCCAGTGCATGTTAATAATGCGTTCTACTGAACTGACCAAGAAACCTTGAATGGTTCGGTTAAACTCAGAAATAACCACAAAACACTTTTCAACATCCGTTGTAGGACGGCCACCAATCGCTAAGCTCAAATCGATTACAGAAATCGTTTGGCCACGAATGTGTGCTACACCTTTAACCAGTGGGTTCAAGTTTGGCATTTTTGTCAGTTTAGGGCACTGAAGTACTTCTTTTACTTTAAAAACATTAATGCCGTAACGCTGACGCCCCATTAGGCGAAAGGTTAGTAATTCTAATCGGTTTTGACCGACGAGTTGCGTACGCTGATTCACTGAATCAAGAATACCCGTCATGAGCTCATCTCCATATCAAACTTTTTTGTATAAAAAGTGTTAGTCTACTGCAGGCTACGAACCACTAGAGAAACGGAATGATATATCATAAAACAAATCTGCCGCTTTTTTCCATAGCAATGTGTAGAGCTACTTTTAAAACTGTCGCTAAGTTTATCGGCATTTTATCAATATTGTTTAGTTTTTTTGTACAAGCTGCGACTCCAGAGCAAATTGAAATGATTCAGTCTGCGGCAGAACAACACATCCTTGAGACGGTTGAACAGCCACAAGGCGGCGAACTCTTTGTTAATTCAGCAAATGTGGACTCTAGAATCAAATCAACAGATTGCCCTATTCCTCTCGATACCAGCGCCTCAACCACCAGCAATACCCGCAGTAGCATTACGGTTTTAGTGCAATGTGTTCCTGATGAGTGGCGAGTTTACGTGCCTGTACGTCTTTCAATGTCAGTACCTCTCGTCACAACAACGCGCTCACTAGCAAGAGGCGAAATCGTTGGTCAATACGATGTCACCACCGCTATGATTTCGCTTAACAAGTTTCGTCGCCAAGGTTTTACTGCTCCTCAACAAGTGATCGGCGCTAAGGTAAAAAAGAACCTGAGACCAGGTGATGTTGTCGAAAGAGGCGATATCTGTGTCGTCTGCCGAAACGAGAAGGTTATCATACAGGCAATAAAAGGTGGCATGACCATTACCACCAAAGGTACTGCGCTTACGGATGGCTCAATGGGTGATCAAGTAAGAGTGAAAAATGATAAATCACAGCGTATAATTGAAGGTATTGTTACCAGCATGTCTGAAGTCACGGTTTACTTTTAACTCTTTACTTCTAAATTGACGGTATCGTTAGTTATTTTGCTCTCAACTTTAACGCCAAATATAACAGCTGCGGTGTTTTGTCCCTTTTCGACTGTTGAGCTAAAAATTGCTAAAGTATTCGAACCCTTGGTCGATATTGACTGTACAGGTTCCCATTTTTGAAAAAAAAGGCTTAACTATGGCAGGCATTGATAATATTCGTTCAGGGCAAACCCTAACGACCACTAACCGAGCAGCAGTACGCTCTGATTCTAGCTCTGAGGCATCACGTTCTGATGTGTCAACTAAATCACCAGCGAGCAAAGACGCGGTTTCACTAAGCCAACAAGGCAAAGCGATTGGTCAGCTCCATCAAGACATGGCAGCACAACCAAGCTTTGACTCTGTAAAAGTTGCTGCAATAAAAGAAGCGATTGCGAACGGCTCATACACTGTCGATCCAGAGAAACTGGCTGACAATATGATCAAGTTCGAAGATGAATTAAAAGGCCTTTAAGAAACACTAACTTTTCATTGAAGTTACTGTCTTAAAGTACATGAGGTTATGAATAGGTTTACGTTATGGCGGCACTAGCAGATTTAGTTAATTTTCAACTTCAAAATGCCAAAGCCTTATCTGAATTACTAAGTTCAGAGAAAACCGCTATTACGAGCCGACAATCAAACGATATTGAGCGAATCGCCAAAGAGAAAGTGGTCCTTGTTGAACAACTAAGATCAACCGATCAACGAATTGCTACCCATACCAATATCTCCGAATTGATCGAGAACCCTGAACTTGCTCAGTTAGTCGCAACCATCAAGTCCATAGTGCACGACTGCCAACAAGCGAACCTAGTCAATGGTGAAGCCTTGAATCGAGCACACCTCAGTTTCAAAAAACTCAGCAATATGATGCAGCAAAGCCACGGTAAAATTGGTATGACTTACAATGCCGGTGGCCAAACGCATACAATTTCTACGCTGGGAACCAATGTAAAAGTCTAATTGGGCTAATCTTCTTCGCACAACACCCTTCTTGCTTGTATTTGTAGCTGTATCTGTATCTGTATCTCAGCCTCCCCTTCTCGTTACACCGTCATAGTCTCTTTAAACCTGTAAAAGTCTCGCTAAACCTGTAAATGCACCCAACAAAACGATAAACACAAAAAAGCGGCAAGTATTTTCATACTTGCCACTTTCTTATTCATAACCGTTATTGGTTGCCGATACGCCATCTGGAAAGCGAAAGCAGCCAATATAGTTAGATAATCAACTAGACGCACCTTAAGCTAGAACAGTGTTTGTTGTCTCTTCTCAGGTACTGCCTGAACTTCGCCGTAGTTACGTAGCTGTTCCATCTTACGGATATCTAGTTGGAGCTCTGTTACATAGCTATCACCCACTGGGTAGCTGCGTACGACTTCTGCACCACGGATTACGCCATCAACCGCGCCAGACGTACGTTCAGTGCCAAGGCGTTGATCTTCAAGCTCTGCTCGACCGCTCACTCGCATACCATACACTTGTTCAGCAAGTTCACGATAAGCGTCTATCTTGGAAGCTCTCATCGCACGAATGCGCCTTTCCTCGTCGTTACGTCCTTTCTGCTCACTGATACTCGCGTAACCAACAGCAACTAAGTAATCGTCCGGCCTCATATTTTGCAATGGTTGACAACCAACAAGCAGTAAAGCGGCAACAACAAATATTAACTTCTTCATCTCGAACTCCTAGGGGCGAAGAATAACTGTGTAAGGCTGAGTCATCGTTGGATCAGAACGAATAATGACACCATCTTGAGTTCGAATGCTGTTCAGAGTATCTAGATCTCGACCAATACGATCCGCTGGCAGAAAGCCTTGCGCGGAAGCAACCACAATACGAGTTTGCATACCTACCACACGAGCATTAACTAACACACCGCCTTCTTGACGAAGCATAGTGCCTGTTAGTACGTACTGTACATCTTGCTCTTGAGCTAAGTCTTTCCAATCGCGGCTTAACGCAAAGTCACCTTGGTGAGTCACTTGAATAGAACCTGTTGTTTTAAAATCAACCACCTTGAAGCCACGACGCTGAAACTGATGAATGAAGCCTTCTGATACCGAGTTCCCTAACCAATTTGTTGTATCCATGTGTTGCAGGTCAACAAAGGAAGTAATCGCAATCGGCGTTCTTGCTGAAATACTCGTATTCGAAATGATCAAATCTTCAGTCATACTCTCCACGAAAAAGTCCATGGTATGACGAGGGCTGTCCATCAACATAAACTGACTGCCTGAATACTCAGACTTGCCGTTATAGATCGGCGAATAAGCGCATGATGTCAGTAACATGACACTCATTACTACGAGCCATTTTTTCATTCTCTAATCTCCAGATAGTTTTAGTGCTACCTGTTCCAATATGTTCTCACCATTATTCTTTTCAATGGATTACAATGTTGGAACAGTCTTTGCTTTTCATTAATGGTTCAGATTAAGAAAAACGCACTTAAGTCAGCTTCAAGCTTATAGTTATTTGTTAAGCAATATTTATACCCAACTGGTAACGAATAGATGAAAAAAATAATTTCTTACTTATTTTCAATAAGTTCACTGATAACCATAAGCTTCAGTGCTCATGCCTCTTGGTATGAGGTTACCGGTACAGCAGCCATCGTATCGTCAGAGGAAGCTGCAAGAGTCCACGCGTTGGAAGACGCGGTATATAAAGCGATCCAGTTCTCAGGAGCTGACATTGGTAGCATTGCGAACCTCACGCCCTACCTCGACGCGAAGAAGAAAGAGTTTCAGTTTACCAACCATGAAGTGCGCTACATCCTGGTAGAAAAAGAGAAAAAACGCAGTGGCAATATCATGATCACTGCAAGGATCGATATCTACCCTTCGGCAAATGCTTGCCATGAGAGCCAATATAAGAAGACATTTTTGGTCGGAAACATTGATGTGACTTCCCCACAACAAGCTGTAATGGGCAGAATCTATAATATTGGTGATGATTTCAGTCATGTCGTAGATCGACAGTTAGCTCAAGAGTCCCGTAGCTTTGTTTCTGTTGGCACAACCAATTACGACATCGACAAGCGCCGACCGGAAGTGATCAAAATGATCGCCCAAGACACAGGCGCGCAATACATTATTGGTGGTGATATCACTGATTTAACGGCGACCATTGAATCCAAGCTTCTAAAAGATGACATCATCAACCGCCAGTTTGCCTTAGAAATGCAAGTCTTCGATGGCAAAACAGGTCATCAAGTTTACAACCGTAGCTATCGTGAAGTGGCAAAATGGCCTTTTGCTAAGACCAGTGAGGTTGATACGCGTAGTGCTCGTTTCTGGGCATCAACCTACGGCAGTATGATGCTTCGCGTTAGCCGCAATATTATGTTGGACTTGGAATCAGAAGTATCATGCAAAATCACGCTTCCAGAGGTGGCTGCGATATTTGGTAACACTGTGACCATTGATTTAGGTCGAATGCATGGCGTTCAACAAGGCGACAAACTTCAACTGTGGCACACAGGTTCGTTTATCGACCAACGAGGCTTGCCACGTAATAAAGTCTCTCAAAGCGATATCACACTGACCGTTTCTCGCGTTTATGAGAACGAAGCTGAACTCACGATTGACCAGCCAAGTCTTGCGGGAAGCATTCAAATTGGTGATGTAATGCAGAAAATCATGTAGTTAGCGACGCTCTCGCCTCATAGTTTCTAATAAAGCCTTAATACTTTTGTTAAGGCTTTATTTTTTTCATGATGATTAGTTTCGGTTTTAACGTATTTGTCGTAACCTTATTAATAACATAATCATCATTTAGCAAACTATGAGCCAGAATAATCTAATTGGTGCGACCGGTTATCGATTTATATCGAAAGGCCAAACCGCTTTTAAAATCCACATCCATACTCCTGAAGATACGGTGTTACATCGTTCTGTAGGTTTTGTTCGTATGGGTGAAGACAAAGCACTAAAGAAAACCATCAAGTTAAGAGATGAGCTTGGCAGAAAGCTCTGGGGAAAGTTTTGGCCAAAAGTCCTTAGAGAGCCCTACCTGATGACACGTTTACCGCATAGTTTAGAACCTAAAATAGTATTCAAACCAAACCCTACTCAGACAGATCCTGAACATAGAGATGAATGCTACATTGCTAAGTGGCGTGTATTCTCTGAAAGTGGTGAATACAAATACAAAACCAAAGTATGTTCTATAAGGAAGCACGGACGACTCGCCGCCTACAGCCAAACCAAACGAGCGCTCCTTGAGGCCCACAAAGACGTGATTGAGCTGCTTATATTTATGGGACGACTGAATAGCATCGACCTGAAGTAGTATCTACCTCAGTAGAGCGAGTGAGCTGAAAATCAGTTTGCCATATTTACCAGAAACAAAAACAGCCGCATTGCGGCTGTTGTGATTTATAGACTAGTCATCATGGTGCTTTAGCATGTTGCTACACCCTAAATCGACCACCTAGCTTCGGCATATCTCTGCCAGTGTCGTCAACCGACGCTTTGACTCTTTCACATAAGGATTGGTTTGATCCCATGCGTAGCCAGCCAAAATTGAGCACACCATCTGTTTAATCTTCGGGTTTGGATCTTGATAAAAAATCACATCCTGTAAGGTACCTGAGTACCACCCTTCAACATACGTTCTAAAGGTGTTTACACCAACCATCAGCGCATCCGCATAATCACGGTCCCAATCAACCTTCTCACCATTGAGCTGCTTTTCCACGCACTCAACCGCAAACTGAGCCGACTTCATGGCAATTGTCACGCCTGATGAAAACACAGGATCAAGGAACTCACCGGCATTGCCCAAGAGCGCATACTTGTCTGTTGCAAGGTGTTTTACGTTGGCAGAATAACCACCAATTTCGCCCGCAAGGTTCGGGTACTCTGCATTTGCCAGTATCTCAGCCAAACCCGGCTCTTCTGTTGCCAGTTGCTTAATCGCGGCAATCTTGTCTTCTGGGTATGATTCAAAGAACTTAGGCTCTCCGACAATACCAAACGAAGACACACCGTTACTAAACGGGATCAACCAATACCAAACATCAGGGTTGGTTGGGTGCACCGAGATTAGAATTTTGTTGCGGTCATATTCAAGGTCTGTCTCCGTCGCTGAAATATGATCGTTAATGTGCGTAAAAATAGCTTTGCGTGGAGGAAGCGATGATGGCTCTTCTAAATCAAGCATCTTCGGTAACACGCGACCGAAGCCACTACCATCCAGCACATATTGCGCATCGAGCTGATAGCGTTCTCCATCAAGCACTTGTACGTCTAAAATGGTGCTGTCTTCAGTGAAGTTAATGCCCATCAACTCATGTTGATAATCAATGGCAACACCTTGCGCCTCGGCAGTGTCTGCTAACACCTTATCAAAGACGCCTCGTTGAACCTGAAACGTCGTTCCCGGCCCAGCAGAGAACTTATCTTCAAAATTAAACGCGGTGTACACACCATTTTTACGAAAAGCAGCACCATCTTTAAATTGGAAATTAGCGTCAGCCACCGCTTCGCTCATCCCTGCTTGTTCAATCACTTCCATACAAGCAGGTAATAGGCTTTCGCCAATAGAAAAGCGCGGGAAAAGGCTCTTTTCAATCACTCGAACATCGATGCCTTTTTTATGAAGCAAAGACGCGGCAATAGACCCTGATGGCCCAGCTCCGATGATCACTACTTGAGTTGACAGTTTTTTCATTAATTTAAGCCATGTTTGTTATTTTTTATTGCGCGCCAGCTTTCAATTCAAGAAGCGTATGACCAAGGCCGATATCGTCGGTACGGGTCACCACTTCAAAGCCAGCTTCTTCAACGATCTCTAAGAAATCTTCGCTGCGGTAAAAACGGCTGTTGCCGTTGGCCAAGCAAGTGAAGTAAAGCGACGTCGCGTTTAAGCTATAAGAAGCCGCATCGTATTTCTGTGCATCCCAAAACAGTTCAAGGATATAGACCGTCGCCTCTTCTGACATATGAGAGCGAACACGCTTTAATATGCTCAGAATTTCCATTGGCGAGAAGCAATCAAGGAACTGGCTCATCCACCACACATCCGCGCCTGTCGGCAACGCTTGTTGTTTATCGAGCATATTGGCTGGGAATGGCGTCACTCGGTCTTGATGGCCATGTTGTGTCGCATTTGCCATTGCCATTTCTAGTTGTTGTGGCAAGTCGACAATCGTTATCTCAACATCTGAGTCGTGATTGCAACACTGCATCGCCCACTTCCCCGTGTTACCGCCGATATCCACCAGCGATTTAGGTTTCTTACTGAAGACCTTCTCAAGTAAAACAGGGAAAGAACGATCTGAATAGAAGTGATCAAACTTGAACCAGCTTTCTTTTGCTTTCTCTGGCAGTTGAGATAAGCCTTGGTAAATAGTTTCCCAGTCACCCAGCTCTTTCAAACCCGCAGGTGTACCTTCTTCAATCGCTTCAGTTAGATGCATCATCGCGGCGTAACAAACATCGGCAGTAAAATCCATGTTTGCGTTAGTCATGCCATCATGCAAAAGATAGAAGCCAAGGTTCGCCATTTTATAGTTGGGCATATCCCAAGTAACAATATGAGCACTTAACGCCATATCGAGCAGTACTTTGACGCCGTACTCGGATACGCCCGTAATTTCAGAGAGTTTCTCTGCTGGTAAACCATCATTGCCTGCGTCATCCAACGCTTTCAAGATATCTAAATCACGAAGTGTACGAGCAGTATGAAAAACAATAGGAGCGAAAGACAACTTTTGCGCTTCTGTTTTTGCTTCTAACGCATTGAATGGATCTAATTTATATTCCGACACGAAAAACCTAACTTTAAAATAATAGAGGGTTACTCTGCAGCCATTTGTGCAAGCTTGCGTTTAATATCAACGTTTAAGTTATTCACCCAACGGTTGTAATTACGGTGTATTTCACCATCGTCATACTTCAAATTCTCTGATTCAACGTAAAGAATAGAGTAAAACTTGTCACTATAAGGAATTTCAACCACCGCATGGTGGGAACGAACATACAGTTCTGCACGGATCAAGCCAGGCTTTATTTCTGAAACCAACCAACCTCGATTTTCAGCAGACTCATAAATAGCTGATTTCACCTGTTTACTTTGAAGATTCAGTGCAACTGGAGTATCCTCAACATTCATTACAGGCTGGACACGTCCACACCCTGCAAGAACGAATATGAATAACATTGAAACTGCTATTTTTAGTAATTTCATTTTAATTCCTTATCTGTGTTTATTTATAAGCACGCATAGTATTTAGTTAGACCCAAAGCAAATCAATACTCTATGTCAAATCAATCCCAATTAATGTCGTTTAATATTGAGAAATGGTCTGCAAATTCTGCGGGGCTCAATTCCGATGCCGAATGGCAAACATGGAGCACGAATTTAGATTGGCCACAAGATGGCTCAACTGAATTTAAAGCGATCCCGCCGATGATGCGCCGCCGAATGAGCCTGCAAAGTAAGCTTGCCGTCCAAACCGCATTAACGCTATTAAAAGACACCCCGATTGACTATCTGGTTTTTGCCAGCCGACATGGTGAACTGCACCGAACTGCCACATTGATTCAGTCGATACTCGAAGGTGACGATGCCTCTCCAATGGCGTTCTCGCAGTCGGTACATAATACCGCAGCGGGCCTAACCACCATTGCAGCTAAAGCTCCGATTCCACTGACCTCAATCGCCGCAGGGCAAGATACTTTCCATAACGCCCTGATTGAAGCCTACCTTTACCTTCACCAATATCCGTTACAACGTGTGCTAGTGATTGACTTCGACCAACCTTTACCTGAGCTCTACCAAGAATACGAAACACAGCACTATGCTGATTATGCTCTGGGCTTACTAATCACTGCGGGCGATGAATATTCTATCTCTAGAACAATAGAAACCAATCAGTCATTATCCGAGTTACCGCAAGGCCTACAAACGCTGCAATATATCCTTTTGGAGACACCGCGTTGGACAATTACAGGCAAAAATCAAACTTGGTCGTGGACAAATAACGCCAAATCAGGAACACAAAGGTGAGCAAAGTCGACCAATATTGGCGAGTATTCGCGACAGGGCTTTGCTTCACCATATTCGGTTTAGGTGGCTTAGTTCTCAGCTTTTTGATCTTGCCGTCGATCGCGTTCACCACATCAAACACCATTCAAAGAGAGCTTAAGGCTCAACGACTGATTCGCTTCTCATTCAATGCGTTTTGCCAGATCATGAAGTTCACTGGTGCGATTGATTATCGAATTGATGGTGCCGAACTGCTACGTGAAGATCGTAATTGCATCATCGTTGCCAACCACCCGAGCTTAATCGACTATGTGCTAATCGCCTCTCAACTTCCTCAATGTGATTGCCTCGTCAAAGCGGCAATATGGGAAAACCCGTTTATGAAGAGGATTGTTAAAGCGGCGGGTTACATACCCAATCAAGCACCTGACGATCTTTTAGAACGTTGTGAAGAACGCTTTTCACGTGGCAATGTCCTGCTAATTTTTCCAGAAGGCACTCGCACAACGCCGGGAATTGAACCATCCTTACAACGTGGTGCGGCACAAATTGCCACTCGAACACAAACCGATTTACGCGTGATTCATATTACGGTTTCTCCGACATTCTTAACGAAAGAGAAAAAATGGTATCAAGTTCCTGCTACGAAACCCTTTTTTCATATCGCGGTGAAAGGTAAAATAGAAGTCGCACCATTTATTGAGAATGCAAATAACTTAACTTCGGCAGCAAGACGCCTTAATCATCATCTTGCACATACTATTTTCCCTTCCGAAGAAAACATTTAGCAAATCAATAAGAAACAGGCGATATCAGCATTTCGAAAATACATCGCATAATGTAGAATCGCCCCCTTAAAGCAGCATTTAGATAAAGCATTAAGTAGGCCAAAGTGGAAACATTACACAACGAACTGAAACAACTGATCATCGACGCATTGAACCTTGAAGACATGAGCATTGATGAAATTGAAACGGAAGCTCCACTATTTGGTGATGGACTTGGACTAGATTCTATTGATGCACTTGAGCTTGGCCTTGCTATCAAGAAAAAGTACAACATTGTTATCGATGCCGATGATTCAAACACTCGACAGCACTTCTCGTCGGTTGAAAATCTAGCGAATTACATCTCTTCTCAAACGAACAACTAGACAGATCTTTATGACACAAGCTAACCAACAAGAAGTATACAACCAGGTTAAAGATGCGCTTATTGAGCTGTTTGAGCTTGATGCTGAAGATATCACTCCTGAAGCACACCTTTATCTCGATCTAGACCTAGACAGCATTGATGCCGTTGATTTGGTCGTTCACTTACAGAACGTCACAGGTAAGAAGATCAAGCCTGAAGAGTTCAAAGCAGTACGCACCGTTAATGACGTTGTGGAGTCTGTGGTTGAACTATTGAAGGACGCATAATGCGTCCTCTGCTGACTTTACTGTCGGCAATCATACTTTTCACTTATCCAATAGCGGTTTACTTTGGACTCAACAAGTTTGGCCTACAAACCGTTGGTATCGTCTTAGCCGCTATCTTTGCTGTCCGTATTTTCACCGGCGGTCAGGCTAAAATCAAAGAGCTAAAACACTTAGCTTGGATCAGTGGAAGTGCCGGAATTGTTCTGCTGGCACTAGGATTAACCTTCAAGCAGCATGGCTGGTTAACCTATTATCCCGTCATCGTTAATGTTTGTATGTTGGCTGTATTCGCTTCAAGCCTATGGCAACCTCAAACAATTATCGAGCGTCTTGCTCGTCTCCAAGAACCTGAACTTCCACAAAGTGGCGTTGATTACACACGAAAAGTCACCAAAGTTTGGTGCCTGTTCTTTGTTATCAATGGCTCTATCGCTCTTTACACCTGCTTCCAACCTCTTGAAATATGGACCCTATACAATGGCTTACTCAGCTATGTATTCGCCGGATTACTTTTTGCAGGAGAGTGGGTAGTAAGACAGCGCATTCGTCAGAGTTAAATTGTTATGACCCAAACCGTCTCTTACACTTCCTTGTCTGAACTTCTCAGTCAGAACAGATCGCCTGATTCTATTGTCTGCTTTGACGACAATAGCGAGATTACGTGGCAAACATTTAACGACGACTTATCTCGACTCGTACACCTTTTATCTTCACCCCCTTTTCAACGAGTCGCGATTTGTACCCAAGACGGCTACCTATTTTCGATAGCATTTTTGGCGTGTGCAGCAGCTAACAAACACATCATCTTACCGGGTAACTACCAACCTTGTGCACTTGCTGAGTTAAGTGAACAGTTTGATTGCCTGCTAGTTGATGACTCGATTGGCGAAGTTGAGGTGAGTGACGTTCGCAATATCCAAACCTTATTAGACACCGAAACACGAGAGCCTCTAACCTATAATCTTCCCGCCATTGATTTAGCAGCAATCCAATTGACCCTATTTACTTCAGGTTCAAGCGGTACACCGAAGGCAATCCATAAAACACTAGAACACCTAGATATTGAAACAGCTCAGCTAGATAAGAACTGGGGAGAATTGCTCAGAGGTAATCGAGTTCACAGCACCGTCTCGCACCAACATATCTATGGTTTGTTGTTTAGAATCTTATGGCCGCTATGCTCTGGCGTTCCATTTGCTCGACACAATCTTGAGTACCCTGAACAAATCCTATCTCACGCTAACAAACAGAGCGTGCTGATCAGTAGCCCAGCTCTACTCAAACGATTAAAGCATGAGACCAATACCGCGCAGCTTGCTGGTGTGTTCTCTTCAGGTGGCCCGTTACCCACTGAATCGGCTCACCAATCACAGAATCTGCTTGGTCATTTACCTATTGAGGTTTTTGGCAGCACAGAAACTGGTGGCATCGCATTTCGCCAGCAAGAGAGCGCTCAAACACCTTGGCAACTTTTCGACTGTATTGAGGCAAGTCTCAACAGTGAGAATTGCATTAAGTTATTGTCGCCCTACATTGATAACAATAACTGGTATCAAACCGCCGATGAGTGCGAAATGGTCTCGGAGAATCAATTTATATTGAAAGGCCGAACCGACCGAGTGATCAAGATAGAAGAAAAACGAGTATCACTGGTTGAAGTCGAAAAGCGACTTGAGCAACTGCCTTGGATAAGTGAATGTGTCGTCATTCCATTTGAAGAACCGGAGCGCTTAATCTTGGCGTCGGTTTTGGTATTATCAGAGGAAGGCCAAGCGACTCTCTCCACCATGAGTAAAGGTAAATTCTGGTTGATGCTGCGTTCAGAACTTAGAAAATGGTTAGAACCGATCGCTATCCCAAGAAAATATCGCATTGTTGATGAGATTCCACTCAACAGCCAAGGTAAGCGACTAACCTCTCATATCGAACAGCTCGTAAAATCATAGAAACCGCTGATCGTATTTTACACTGAGGTTATCTTTTTATATTTTTGTCACAACACCCATTTTCAGCCCAAGGATTCTAAGCACACGCTATGGATAAGAGAAAACCAAACGTCATTGCTGTTGACACTGCAGAGAAAGAATCGACCCTGACACTCCATATTACTGGAGACATCACCGATTTTAAGGGGCACTTCAAGAGCTTTCCTATTCTTCCTGGTGTTACACAGATTGATTGGGCACTTCACTACGCAGTCCAAGAACTGAGTGTCCCTGGTTTTTTTAAAGGCATGGAAGTCATCAAATTCCAAGAACCGATCCTGCCAGACTCGACCATACAGTTGTCACTCAAGTGGGACGCTGACAAAGACAAACTTAGCTTTAGTTACACCTCAAACAACGGCGAACAGATTCACTCTTCAGGCAAAATGAAGCTGGGAGAGAAAAGTGAATAGCGCTGAGGCTGTTTCTCAACACGCACTTGAAGAAAGCAACTACAAGGCTTGCTTCCTAATTCCGTGCTTTAACCACGGTGCAACCATGCCAACTGTGGTCTCATCACTTCTTAATTTCAAACTTCCTATCATTATTGTTGATGATGGCAGTGAACTCGCGACCAAACAGTTTCTGACTCCACTTGCCGATAGCCCAAGCGTGACTTTGGTAACACTTGATCACAACCAAGGCAAAGGCGGCGCGGTAAAAGCGGGCATTAAGCGAGCGCAAGAGCTCGGCTTTAGTCATGCCATTCAGATTGATGCTGATGGGCAGCATGACCTAGACGCCCTACCCGCATTAATCCAAGCTTCACAAACTAAGCCCCTGCACCTTATCTCTGGTCAGCCTGTCTATGATGAGAGCGTGCCTAAGGCAAGGCTCTACGGACGCTACGCGACACATATCTGGGTATGGATAGAAACCCTATCTCTCTCGATTAAAGACAGCATGTGTGGCTTTAGAGCGTATCCAATCGATAAGACGCAAACCGTACTGAATAAATACGATGTCGGTTCGAGAATGGACTTTGATATCGAGATTCTGGTTCGCCTGTATTGGGAAGGCTGCGATATCGACTTCGTTGAAACGCGTGTTATCTACCCAGAAAATGGTATCTCTCATTTCGATGCACTGTGGGACAACGTAAAAATCAGTTGGATGCACACAAGACTGTTCTTCGGCATGCTGCCAAGAGCACCAAAACTGATCGCTCGTCATTTCAAATCCGATTCTGTTAAAAGTGGGCAAAACCAAGATTCCTTGGCTGAACCACACAAGAACGAGTCAGAACAACCCCATTGGTCTCGCACTCAAGAGCGCGGCACAGTATTAGGCATCAAACTGTTATTGGCCGTTTACACCCTGTTAGGCCGAGGCGTATTTAATCTTATTTTGCGCGGTGTGATGCGTTACTACCATCTAACGGGTAAGCGTGCGCGAAACGCCTCAGAACAGTACCTATTTCAGCTTAAGGCATACGCTGAGCAACAGAATATTGAGTTACCAGCTGAATTAACCAGTTATAACCATCTTCTTTCGTTTGGTCATACGATGCTAGATAAGTTAGCGGCATGGAAAGGCGATTTCTCGGTAGATAACCTGACGATTCATGGCCAAGACCAATTCGAAAGCATGGTGGAAAACCAACAAGGTGTGCTGATTCTAGGGTCTCACCTTGGCAATATCGAACTGTGCCGCGCTTTAGGTCGCAGACACTCGAACATCAAAATCAATGCGCTGGTATTCACAGAGCACGCTGAACGTTTTAATTCAGTGATGAAAGCGGTCAACCCGCTGTCTGATTTAAACCTGATTCAAGTAACTTCAATGGGGCCAGACACCGCCATCTTGTTGCAACAGAAGCTGGAGCAAGGCGAATGGATTGTGATTGTTGGTGATAGAACTTCCACCAGCAAAGAGAGCCGTTCAGTATGGGCTGAGTTCTTGGGTAAGGAAGCCCCCTTCCCTCAAGGGCCATTTATGTTAGCCTCGATTCTCAAAGCGCCAGTATTCCTATTATTTGGGCTACGTGACGACTCACAATCTAAGCCGCACTTTAATGTCTATTTCGAGCATTTTAGCGACAAGATCGAGCTGCCAAGAAAGACTCGCGAACAATCTTTACAGCAAGTCGTGCAAAAATACGCAAATCGACTTGAGCACTACACACTGAAAGCACCGCTTCAGTGGTACAACTTTTTTAATTTTTGGACATTGAGCAAGCACCATGACGAAAAAGAATCCAAATAGCATCACCTTTGGTGCCGAACGCCTCACGATTGAGGATGTTGTCGCGATCTCACAAGGCGCAAAAGCCTCGATGAACTCAAGTGAAGCGTTCACGTCGAAAATCGACCGTGGTGTCGCTTTCTTAGAACGTCTGTTGAAAGAAGAAGGCGTGATTTATGGTGTGACAACCGGTTACGGCGACTCATGTACCGTTGCAATTCCGCCAAACCTAGTTGACGAGCTACCACTGCATTTAACACGTTTTCACGGCTGTGGTTTAGGCGAAATACTGTCTCACGAACAATCTCGTGCAGTATTAGCAACGCGCCTGTGTTCTCTGTCACAAGGTGTCTCTGGTGTGACTCATGATTTGCTCAACCAGATCGTTACTCTGATCAACCAAGATATCTCACCGCGTATTCCTCAAGAAGGTTCGGTTGGTGCCAGTGGTGATTTAACACCGCTGTCTTATCTGGCGGCCACACTGATTGGTGAGCGCGATGTTATCTACAAAGGCGAAGTTCGCCCTACTAGTGACGTTTACAAAGAGCTAGGGCTTAACCCTATCAAGCTTAAGCCAAAAGAAGGCTTAGCATTGATGAATGGTACATCAGTAATGACGGCTCTGGCTTGTATCGCCTACAAACGTGCGGAATACCTAGCTCAGCTGTCGACTAAGATCACTGCAATGGTGTCTGTGGGTATGCAAGGTAATGACTTCCACTTCGATGAAGCACTTTTCGCAGTGAAACCTCACCCGGGCCAACAGCAAATTGCAGCGTGGTTACGTGATGACCTACAAGCGGATCGCCCACCTCGCAACAGTGACCGCTTGCAAGATCGTTACTCTCTGCGTTGTGCACCGCACGTTATCGGTGTCGTTCAAGACTCTCTGCCTTGGCTTCGCCAGATGATCGAGAACGAACTAAACAGTGCCAACGACAACCCGATTATCGATGGTGATAATGAGCGCGTACTGCATGGTGGACACTTCTATGGTGGTCATATCGCAATGGCAATGGATACACTAAAAACAGCGGTAGCCAACCTTGCAGACCTACTTGATCGACAAATGGCACAGTTGATGGATTACAAGTTCAACAACGGCTTGCCATTTAACCTAACGGGCGCTGAAGGCGAACGTAAACCAATCAACCACGGTTTTAAAGCGGTACAGATTGGCGTTTCAGCTTGGACAGCAGAAGCATTGAAACACACCATGCCAGCAAGCGTGTTCTCTCGTTCAACCGAGTGTCACAACCAAGATAAAGTCAGCATGGGGACCATTGCGGCTCGTGACTGCTTACGCGTTCTTGAACTGACTGAACAAGTAGCGGCAGCATCACTTCTCGCGGGTACACAAGCGCTTGAACTTCGTAAGCGCCACAATGAGCTTGATGAGCACCACATGAGTGAAAACCTAAAGCACATTCGCGACGAAGTACTCAAAGAGTTTGAGTTTATTGTTGAAGATCGACCGCTTGAAGGCGATCTACGTCACTTCATTGCTCGTATTCAAAGTCAGCACTGGTCACTTTACTCATAGAGTAGCTAACCTCATAAAGTGGTTAACTTCATAAAGTAGCCAACCCTTTACGCAATATTGTTGAGAGCGATTTATGTCTAAAATCCTTCATCCATTACAATCTGAGGTGACACTTATCACCTCATTCCAAGATGCCGACCCAATGGGCGTGATCTATCACGGCAACTACTTCCGATTTTTTGAAGAAGTTAGGCGCATCATGATGGATAAGATTGAGTACAACTACCATGAGATGAAGGATTCTGGCTACATGTGGCCGATCATCGACACGCGCGTAAAGTACATCAAAGCGATACCATTTAATCATCAGATCAAGGTATTCGCTAAGTTAACTGAATGGGAAAACCGCTTGCGTGTTGACTACGAAATTCACGATGCCAACACAGGTGCTCGTATGACTCGCGCTCACACAATGCAGGTTGCGGTGACCATTGAAGAGCAAGAGATGTGTTTTGCTTCGCCGAAAGTGTTTATCGATAAAGTCGAACACTGGCACCAATTTGGCTCCTTACCCCAATCAACTGAGCAGCAATCAAGCGACCACCAATCAGAGCAACCTCAAGTATCTAACACACAGCAGAAGGTGAAACATGAGTCTGTTTAAGCGCGGGCGTAAACAAATCAGCATCGCACTACTAGGGCTTGCTTCAATGATGGCGAGTAGCTTTGTTATTGCTAATGAAAGTACAGCTCCGGTTGGCTCTATTTCAGATCTGCAAACAGTATTAAGCGCAAACAACATAGTGCGTGGTGAGTTCACTCAAACACGTAATATGGAAATGTTCGCTCAACCTTTAACATCACAAGGTACGTTCCTGTTAGACAAGTCGAATGGTTTGCTTTGGAAACAAGCTACCCCCTTTCCTGTGAGCTTGGTGCTTACGGATAACAAACTGAGCCAAAGGTTTGCCGATCAACCCGCTAAGATCATTACCGACAAAGAAAACCCGATGGCGTTTTATTTCAGCCATATCTTCTTGTCGGTGTTCCACGGGGATACGCAAAAACTTCAAGAACAGTTCTCACTTGATTTTGAGTCTGCGACCGCTACAAACACTGATGAAAGTGCAAACGCAAGTTCAGATGACACACGATGGATACTCACTCTAAAGCCGAAAAGTGCGCCGATGAACGCGGTGTTTGAAGCCATTACGCTGCAAGGTAAAAATGATATTGAACGTATTGAGTTGAGAGAGATTCGTGGAGACAGCACGGTGATCGAATTTAGCCAATTAAACCATCGACCGGAAGTATTATCAGATGCTGAAGCGCAACAATTCCAATTCTAGCCTAGCCCTTGCTTGGCTTGTTGTCGTCATGCTATTTAGCGGATTGTTGATCAAACAATTCGCTTTTTCTTCGTCGGTACCTATTGAAAGCAACATCATGAAATTGCTGCCAGAAAACCAGCAAGATCCCATGGTCGAGCAAGCCTTTCAGCAGATATCCAGCTCGATGAGTGAACAAGTGGTGTTTATCATCAGCGCCCCCGACATCGACCAAGCCATGATTGCGACCGACGCTTTTGAAAAAAAACTCAACCAAAGAGCCTTCTCAAGTCAGCATGTTCTATTTAAGCAAGTTCAAGGCAGAATCAACGCCAACACTCAAAGCCAGTGGAGTGATTTCTATTTTCGTCACCGAGCTCAACTTCTGACCCAGCAACAAAAAGAGACGCTGACCCACTCGCCGGATTCGCGAGCTCAGTATGTCATTCAGTCTCTGTACAATCCGTTTTCAGGCGTCACTGCAGCCGAACTGTCGATGGATCCATTTTTACTGTTTCGCGACTACATCAGTGCTGTTGGCGTTCAATCAAGCAACTTTGTTCTAAAAGAGGGATACCTCACCGCTCAATCTAATGAACAAACTCATATTTTGGTGACGGCGACTCTGGCAGGTTCACCTTATAGTTTAGCGATTCAAGAGCAGCTTCCAGATCTTGATTCAATTGAGCGCCAGATCGAAAAGCAGTTTGGTGTCAAAGTGCAACATACCGGTGTGGTGTTCTACGCCAATTACGGAACCGAAAGCGCGAAATCAGAAATCAGTACCATTGGTTTGGGCTCACTGGCAGGTGTTATTTTATTGGTGTGGCTGACATTTCGTAGCGCCCTACCACTTGCTTTATCACTACTTTCAATCAGTACTGGATTATTGGTTGCGCTGGCAAGCACCGTCGCTATCTTCGGCAAGGTTCACCTGTTTAGTTTGGTGTTCGGTGCCAGCTTAATTGGCGTATCCATCGACTACTCTTTTCATTACCTAACCGATCGTTTGGCGGCTGGTAATCAATGGCAAAGTGACAAAGGGTTAAAACATATTCTCGTTGCGATCACCCTGGGTCTGCTCACCAGCTTGATTGGCTACCTAGGTCTGTTGGTGGCGCCTTTCCCAGGGTTACAGCAACTTGCTCTTTTTTCGTCGATTGGACTGATCGCAGCTTACGCCAGTGTGGTGTGTTGGTATCCGGTTTTAGCGGCAAAACCAAGCCAAGAACGCCCTCTTCCCTTATCGAAGCTTTGGCATACTTGGTTAAGCCTCTGGAGCAACCAAAAATTTAGAATTGGCTTACCATTAATAGTGACTGTCGTTAGCTTGATGTCACTCAGCCAAATTCGCTACGACGACGATATTCGTCAACTTCAAGCGATGCCTAATCAACTCAAACAGCAAGAACAAGCCATTACTGAGATATCAGGATTAGGCAGTGGTCAAAATATGCTTTTGGTGACTGCCAAGAGCGACCAAAAGCTACTCAAAAAACTGGCAGAAATCACCACAAGCTTAGATTCTTTGGTCGATAGCCAAGGTATCTCCGGATATCGCAGCATCAATCAACAATTGTTAAGCAAACAACAACAGCATGATAACTATCAATTGGTTGAACAACTCTATAGCCAGCAAAGCCATATCTTACAGAACACTCTTGGTTGGCCTAGCTTTCCAGAGCTACCTAAGTTCGAGGCAATCACGGTATCTGGATTTTTAGAATCACCAGTGTCAGAACCTGTTCGACCACTTTGGTTAAAGCCGATCGATGGACAAGCGGCGTCGGTCATTTTGATCAAAGACGTCACAGATTCAGAACTGTTTTCTCAATGGCTCGATTCAAGCTTTGCTCAGCAGCAAGGTGTTAAATACCTCAATAAAGCCGATGAAATCTCCGCTCTCTTTGCGGAATACAGAGTCAAGATCACCGAGCTATTATTGATTGCTTTGGCCGCTATTGGGATGGTGTTAGGTTGGCGCTACGGTGTGAAGCAAAGCCTGTTAATGCTGTTGCCTTCATTAATTGCCGGAGTCGCTGGTTTAGCGGTCACGGGCATTTTAGGCTCAACGTTGAACCTGTTTAATCTGCTAGGCTTGATTCTGATTTTAGGGATTGGTATCGACTATACCCTGTTCTTTGCTGAACAGAAGAAATCACTAAGCACCTTATTAGCGATTACTTTGTCAGGCCTCACGACGCTACTCTCATTTGGCTTATTGTCACTGAGTCAGACTCATGCCATTCATAGCTTCGGTGTTACCGTCCTGACTGGTATTTTCGTCGCGTGGTTGCTTTCGCCACTTGCAATCAACAACCAACAAGCAGCGGAAAAATCAAACTCTCGAGAGGCTTTTAGATGAACAAAACAATCAAGGTAGTGCTCGCCGTTGGATTGGGCTTACTACTCAGCGCTTGTTCGATGGTGTCTCAACAGCCTACAGGCGCAAGTGTCACAATCGACAAAGACACCGAGCTAGCCTTGCCGCTGCCTGCTGAACTGGGGTACTCATTTACGGCGAGCCAGCTGATCAGCGCAACATGGCAAGACGATACGCAGCAACTGCCTGTTCAAGTCGAAGTCACACCAGATAAAATCGTGTTAGCGGGTTTTTCCTCTTGGGGTACGCGCATCTTATCGCTGCAATATCAAAATCAAGTGATTGATACGCAGATTTTATCTGGGCTTGGCGAAACTTTGCCACAACCTGAACAAGTGCTATTTAATTTAATGCTGACCCTATGGCCAACTGAAGCCTGGACTCAGCCTTTGCAAAACATAAGTTGGCATCTAGTCGATACTGACAATACAAGAACCGTATTTGACGACGACCAACAAGCTATTATTCGTATCGAGTATCAAGCAAAAGCTAATGAACCGAAGCTGTCTGGAGACATTGTTTTCAAGCATTTGATACAAGGCTACACCATCACCATACAAACGTTGAATTCAACGATTGTCGATAACCCAAGTAAGAGCTGAACACTATGCCTATTTACATCCAAGATTGTGGTTTCCACTCGGCGCTAGGCTCAAACGTTGCTGACATTCATAGCTGCCTAAAAGATGTACGCGAGTCAAATATGGTTGAAGTGAGCGATATGCTGAACGATGGCAAGTCGACTGTCGTTGGTAAGGTAGTTGGAGAACTGCCTGAAATTCCTCAGTACCTTGCTGAATACGCTACTCGCAATAATCAGTTAGCTTTATCAGCTCTTGATCAAATCAAAGATTCTATCGACCAAGCAAAGTTACAATTTGGCGCAGATAGAATTGCTGTGGTTATCGGCACAAGCACCTCGGGGATTTCTGATGGTGAAGCGGCTTTTAAGCACAAACTTGACCATGGTTCTTTCCCCGAAGATTACCGTTATTCCAAACAAGAGCTTGGCAATACTTCTGAGTTCGTCAGCCAATACTGCGCGATAATGGGGCCAAGTTATGCAATCTCGACGGCTTGCTCGTCCAGTGGCCGTGTATTTCTCACCGCTCAACGACTGTTAGATTCCGGCATGGCCGATGCTGTTTTGGTTGGAGGTGTCGATACCTTATGTAAGCTTACACTCAATGGTTTCCATGGCCTTGAAGCACTTTCAACCAAACATTGTAAGCCGTTTAGCGCCTCCCGAGATGGTATCAACATCGGAGAGGCTGCCTCATTTATGTTGCTCTGCAAAACAAAGTTAACCGGTGTTAATACAACGCAAGACACGTCGAACATTGCCTTATTAGGCTGTGGCGATAGCTCTGACGCACACCATATTTCAGCGCCCCATCCAGATGGAAACGGCGCCGAACAAGCCATGAGAAAGGCGTTAAAGTCTGCACAGTTACAAGCTGAAGACATCGGTTACATCAATGCTCATGGCACCGCAACGCCGCTCAATGACTCAATGGAAAGCAAAGCCATTCATCGTATTTTTGCAAACAAGGTTCCCGTTAGTTCCACCAAGCCGCTCACCGGGCATACTCTTGGAGCCGCAAGTGCGATAGAAGCAGCAATAGCATGGCATATTTTAAAATATGACTTACCGCTTCCCTTACAAAAATGTCAGGATAAAGCTGAGGATATTGAGATTGATTTGGTAAACTGTGCCCAGAAACTTAAAGTAAAGAACATCTTAAGCAACTCATTTGCTTTTGGTGGCAACAACATTAGCCTGATTTTTGGTGTAGTAAATGACTGATATCCCTTCTGTAGACCAACTCCTCCCACATGATGCCCCGATGATATTAATCGATCGTACTATCAGCGTAGAGGTGTTATCGATTCACTGTCAGATCGATATTGGTGCTCATAACCTGTTCTTTAATGCCGAATCTCAAACCGTACCCGCTTATGTTGGTATCGAGTTTATGGCGCAATCTGTTGCTGCGTGGTCTGGATACCACGCATTAAAAAACGACACTATTCCCCCGATCGGCTTCTTGCTGGGTTCTCGCCGTTACAAGTCACTGTGTGATGAGTTTACTCAAGGTCAGACCCTTGATATCTACGCCGAGCAACTGATGGAAGACAGTGGCATGGCCGTGTTTACCGCCAGAGTCGAAGACCAAGGCGAATTGGTGGCTCAATGCCAACTTAATGTCTATGTGCCGACCGAACAAAAATTACAAGAAATGAAAACTAGGAGCCCATCATGACCCGTCAGGTTTTAGTCACTGGTGCCAGTAAAGGCATTGGTAAAGCGATCGCTATTCAACTCGCAAAAGACGGATTTGAAATCGCCGTTCATTACATGGGTGACAAGCAAGGTGCCGAAGATACCTTAAAGTCGATCACTGAATTGGGTGGCGCAGGACGTCTGATCCAATTCGATATCAGCAATCGCAGTGAATGCCGTGAAACGCTTGAATCAGATATAGCTGAACATGGCGCTTACTATGGTGTAGTAAACAACGCGGGCATTACTCGTGATACGGCCTTCCCTGCCATGACGGAAGAAGAGTGGGATGGCGTGATCCATACCAACCTCGACAGCTTCTACAACGTACTTCACCCGTGCGTGATGCCTATGGTTCAAAAGCGTAAAGGCGGTCGCATCGTCACTCTGGCGTCTGTGTCAGGCATCATGGGTAACCGTGGCCAAACTAACTATGCCGCAGCAAAAGCGGGCGTAATTGGCGCAACTAAGTCTCTTGCTCTTGAGCTCGCAAAACGCAAGATCACGGTAAACTGTGTTGCTCCAGGATTAATCGATACCGGTATGGTTGATGAGCACGTGAAAGAGCACGCTCTACCTCAAGTTCCACTGCGCCGCATGGGCGAGCCAGAAGAAGTGGCTGGCCTAGTCAGCTACCTAATGTCTGATATTGCAGGCTACGTCACTCGCCAAGTAATTTCAGTCAATGGAGGCTTAGTATGACCCACCGCGTTGTTGTAACTGGCATGTCTGGTGTTACTGCCTTTGGTAATGATTGGCAGCACATCGAGCCAAAACTGAAAGCGTGTGAAAATGCCACTCAGTATATGCCAAGTTTTGAGCAATACGATGGCCTCAATACTAAGCTAGCTGCGCCTATTGATGACTTCCAGTTACCAAAACACTACAAACGTAAACAGGTTCGAGGCATGGGTCGGGTTTCTCGCTTAGCCACTGTCGCGACTGAAGATGCTTTAACACAAGCCGGGTTGATTGGACATGATGTTCTAACTAACGGAGAAACGGGCATTGCCTACGGGTCTTCAACCGGCAGTACTGATGCCGTAGGTGCGTTTGGTGTGATGCTTAACGAGAAATCGACACGAGCAATCACAGCAACTACCTATGTTCAAATGATGCCACACACTGCTGCGGTCAACGTTGGACTGTTCTTTGGCTTGCGCGGACGCGTGATTCCCACCAGTAGTGCCTGCACTTCAGGGAGCCAAGCGATTGGTTACGCTTATGAAGCGATCAAACACGGCTACCAAACCGTGATGGTTGCTGGTGGTGGTGAAGAACTATGTCCAACTGAGTCTGCCGTTTTCGATACCCTTTTTGCTACCAGTTTAAAAAACGACACACCAGAAAAATCCCCTAGCCCTTACGACAGTGAGCGCGATGGTCTAGTCATCGGTGAAGGCGCTGGTACGCTTGTGCTCGAAGAGTATGAACATGCCGTCGCTCGCGGCGCAAAGATCTACGCTGAGATTGTCGGCTTTGCCAGCAACTGCGATGCAGCTCATGTGACCCAACCTCAAATGGAAACCATGCAAGTTTGTATGGAGAAAGCACTCAAAGACGCGCAGCTTCCGGCTGAAAAGATTGGTTATGTCTCTGCTCACGGTACCGCAACTGAAAAAGGCGATATTGCAGAAAGTAATGCTACAGCGAACATTTTCGGAGAAGTGCCAATCAGTTCATTGAAAAGCTACTTTGGTCATACACTTGGTGCATGCGGTGCGATTGAAGCTTGGTTAAGCCTCGAAATGATGCATTCAGGTTGGTTCAGCCCAACATTGAACCTTGAGAACATCGACGAACGCTGCGGCAAGCTTGATTACATCACAGGCTCAGGTCGTGAATTAGATGTTGAATACCTGATGAGCAATAACTTTGCCTTTGGCGGGATCAACACTTCTATCATCTTCAAAAAAATCTAGGATAGATAATGAAAAACTGGCTAGCTCTTGCTGTTGTCTTTTTACTCGCAGGTTGCAGTGCTCCGAAGTATTCGGGCAATGCACTTCCTGAAGCAAACAACATCGAAAATATCACGATCGTTGAAGACGTGAAAACTCGGTCTGTTTTCCTTGATTCAATGCTCGACTGGTGCCTGAATAATCAAGTTAAATGCAAAGTCGTTGCAGATGGTTCTGAGCATAACCCTGAAGACGTCACGCTTGATTATGTGTCACGTTGGAGTTGGGATTTCAGAACATTTGTCGCAGACGCTAAGATCTCAGCTTATCAAGATCAACAACGCATAGGCAACGTTGAGTTTAAAGCACCGAATAGCGGAAATTTATCAAAGTTTGGTGACGATATGGAACGCATCAAAGCGATGATGGATGTCTTGTTCGATAAGAAAACAGCGGCTCAAGCGACCCAACTGATTGCTGACGACAAGCTATAACGAATCCAGTTCTGTTCGACAAAGTTCTAATCGGTATAGCTCTCAGCGACAAAGCTCAAGACAAAGCTCAAGACAAATAAAAAGGGTCAGTAACCAAGTTACTGACCCTTTTTTGAATCTAGCAATCGTTCAATTAAGCGTTAGCTTCACGCTCAGCGATGAACTCAAGAGCCATCTTGATACGAGCGATTACGCGCTCTTTACCAATAAGCTCCATCACTGCATCAACAGAAGGAGACTGACCGCCACCTGTTACTGCTACGCGAAGTGGCATACCGATTTTACCCATGCCGATCTCTAGCTCTTCACATACAGCTGCAATCACACCGTCTTTGATGTTTGCTGTTGTGAACTCTTCAAGCGCTTCAACCTTAGCAAGAGCAAGCTCTAATGGGCCTTTAGCAACACCACGTAGGTGCTTCTTCGCTGCGCCAGCTTCAAACTCAGAGAAATCTTCGTAGAAGTAACGAGATTGCTCAGCAAGTTCGATAAGCGTGTTACAACGCTCGCCAACTAGCGTGATCACTTCAGTGATCGCTGGGCCGTTTTTTGTATCGATCTTCTGTGCGTCTAGGTGCCATTGCAGGTATTTTGCAACGTACTCAGGCTCAGAAGTTTTGATGTAGTGGTTGTTCAACCAAAGTAGCTTTTCAGTATTGAATGCAGATGCAGACTTGCTGATTGCGTTCAGGCTGAAGAATTCAATCATCTCTTCTTGAGAGAAGATCTCTTGGTCACCGTGAGACCAGCCTAAACGAACTAGGTAGTTGTTTAGTGCATTTGGTAGATAACCCTCGTCGCGGTATTGCATTACAGATACAGCACCGTGACGCTTAGAAAGTTTCGCACCGTCATCACCAAGAATCATTGCACAGTGAGCGAAAGTTGGAACTGGCGCGCCTAGTGCTTCATAGATGTTGATTTGACGAGGTGTGTTGTTGATGTGGTCTTCACCACGAACAACGTGTGTAATACCCATATCCCAGTCATCCACTACAACAACGAAGTTGTATGTTGGTGCACCGTCTGTACGACGAATGATTAGGTCATCAAGTTGGCTGTTAGAGATTTCAATGCGACCACGGATTTGGTCATCAAAGACTACACTGCCTTCTTTAGGGTTACGGAAACGGATAACGCACGCATCACCTTCATTTGCTGCTTCGTTTGCTGCAACAATTTTAGGGTGGTTCGCATCGTAACGAGCCATTTCTTTGTTTTCTTCTTGCTCTGCACGAATCTCATCAAGCAGTTCTTTAGACGCGTAGCATTTGAATGCTTTGTCTTCAGCAAGTAGCTTATCAACCATTTCGTTGTAACGGTCAAAACGCTTAGATTGGTAGTAAGGACCTTCATCCCATTCCATACCCATCCATTGCATGCCTTCTAGAATTGCATCAACCGCTTCTTGAGAGTTACGCTCAAGGTCTGTGTCTTCGATACGTAGAACGAATTCACCACCTTGATTCTTAGCGAATAGCCAAGAGTAAAGTGCAGTACGTGCACCACCAACGTGAAGATAGCCAGTTGGGCTAGGAGCAAAACGAGTTTTAACCGTCATTTAAATACCTTGATTATGTAGGTGATTCTTTTAGTGATTGCCATTACAAAGCCTGCAACAGAAAAATATCACTAAATTTTGGGCGCTATTTTATCACCACCGCTTAAATCTACAATCAGTAGTGAATGATTAATGCGCGGATCTTGTGCGAAAGCGACTGTAGAAAGGCTAAATCCAGCTTCGATGTAGAAAATCTATAGCCTGAGCCAGTAAATTATAGCCATGCTTTTCTTCAACTCTCGCCTATCCCACAAACTTAACCCACCATTCATATGCTACTAAGATCAAATTCTTGAATTTATGTTTGACCTTACCCTTACGGTAAGGTTTATGTTAGGCGTAGATGAGAATTGGAGTATCGATATGAAGCATTACACCACCGCGCTCAACGGCCTAAATTGCATGGGTTGCGCGAAGAAAGTCCGCACATTGTTTGACGATCTCGATAATACGAAGATCAACGACATATCGCCGACATACATCGATATTTCGACTCCGTTTAATTACGTTCAACTCAGCGAACAGTTAGCGACGCTTGGTTATAGCATGGGCAATAAACTACATCTTTCGCTATCTGGTCTTAGCTGCGGTAAGTGCGTGAACAAGCTGACTCAAGCACTTCAGCAAACCGAGCAAACCTCAAACCTAGAAGTCAGCAAACATGAATTGTCGTTGATTACTCTGCTTTCAGAATCCGAGCTTATTACGCTGATCGAAAGCGTGGGTTATCACGCAGCTCCCTACTCTGAAGCTAATGAGCTTGCACCTTCAGATTCAGATTCAGATTCAGATTCAGATTCAGAAGATAAAAAACCAACGTCTGCAGAATCGACACAAGCTAAACCTGAAGCTAGCCAATATACCTATCACCTTGTTCTTGAGGGAATGATGTGTGCGAGTTGTGTTTCTTCGGTAGAGAAAGCGCTGAAAAAGAATGAGTTCGTCGACCAAGCTCAGATCAACCTCGCAGAACAGACAGCCTTGGTTTTCACCTCCAAAACACGTGACATCATCGAAAGCGCTCTAATAGAATCGGTGAAAACCGCAGGTTACGGCGCCGAGTTCGTTGATGACGCAGCAACTCAACAACAAAAACAGCAAGAACAACAACTTCGTACCCAAAAAGCTTTCCTAAAGAGTTCAGTAAGCGCGCTGCTTATCGGTGCTCCACTGATGGCGTGGGGTCTGTTCGGTGGCAGCATGACAATTGCTACACTTAACGACCAATTGGCTTGGGGATTGGTCGGAGTCGTCTGTTTAATACTGCTTGCGACCTCAGGACGCAGCTTCTTCACTAACGCTTGGCAATCACTGATGCACAAGCGTGCAACGATGGATACGTTAGTTGCTTTGGGCACTGGTGCTGCGTGGTTCTATTCAATGTTGGTTGTGCTAATTCCATCATGGTTCCCTGAAGCTTCACGTCATGTCTATTTTGAAGCCAGTGCGATGATCATTGGTTTGATTTCACTAGGACATTACATTGAAGCCAAAGCCAAAGCTCGCACCACTAAGTCTTTGCAGGCGCTGATTAGCTTACAGCCTCAAAAAGCCGTGGTTATCGTCGATGGCAAAGAGCAAACCATCGCTGTAGAAGCCATTCAAGTCGGTATGCAAGTTCGAGTGAAGCCAGGAGAAAAAGTCCCTGTCGATGGTGTCGTGGTATCTGGAGAATCTTATATCGATGAATCGATGCTGACTGGCGAACCGCTTCCCAACGTTAAAACAATTAATGATGGCGTTTCGGCGGGCACCATTAATGGTGATGGCAGTCTGATCATTGAAGCGACCGGGATCGGCTCAAGCACCATGCTGGCTCGAATCATTCAGATGGTTCGCCAAGCACAAAGCAGCAAGCCTGCGATTGCGAAGCTTGCTGACTCTATCTCTGCCGTTTTCGTTCCGGTTGTGGTTGCAATCGCTGCAGTTGCAGCCTTAGTTTGGTTTTTCTTTGGCCCACAACCAAGTGCGAGCTACATGTTGGTAGTATCAACCACTGTACTGATCATCGCCTGCCCATGCGCATTGGGCTTAGCGACACCACTCTCAATTACGGTTGGCGTTGGCAAAGCAGCAGAGTTTGGCGTTCTGATCAAAGATGCCGATGTACTGCAATCTGCAAGCAAAATCGATGCTGTCGTATTTGATAAAACCGGCACCCTAACTCAAGGTAAACCAACCGTTCAGCAGGCCTTTTATGGCGATTTATCAGAGCAAGAACTGCTGGCTTACGCCTATTCAGTAGAGGTAGGGTCAGAACACCCATTAGCGAAAGCCGTTTGCCAATATGCAGAGAGCTTACAAGTTTCAGCACTGCCCCATAGCGAGTTCGAAAGCCAACGAGGGCTTGGCGTACAAGCAATAATTAACGGCAAGAACGTGCAAGTAGGCTCACTTAAGTACCTCACTCAACTCGGTATTGAAACTGAAATTGGCGCGGACTTTATCGAACTTTGCCGCTCACAAGCATGGACACCAATTTTCGTCGCGATTGACCAAAAACTGGAAGGTATATTCGGAATTTCAGACGCGTTAAAAGTTGATAGCAAACAAGCCATTGCTCAACTAAAATCCGCAGGAATTCATACTGTGCTATTAACGGGCGACAACGATTCAGTTGCTCAAGCGATAGGTAAAAGCGTCGGTATCGACGAAGTGATTTCAGAGGTGCTTCCAGAGCAAAAAGCTCAATACATTGTTCAACTGCAACAGCAATATAAGAGTGTTGCCATGGTCGGAGACGGTATTAACGACGCGCCTGCACTTGCTCAAGCAGATATAGGAATCGCAATGGGCAGTGGCAGTGATGTAGCGATTGAAAGTGCGCAAATGACGCTACTCAACTCATCGCCATTATCAGTAAGCAATGCGATCGAGTTGTCCCAAGCTACCGTGAGAAACATGAAGCAGAACCTGTTTGGCGCCTTCATTTATAACTCGCTTGGTATTCCTATCGCAGCCGGTGTGCTCTACCCATTTTTCGGATTTCTGCTTAGTCCTGTCGTTGCAGGCGCTGCGATGGCGATGTCGTCAATCACAGTAGTAAGCAATGCCAACAGATTAAGACTGTTTAAACCCACACATTCTAATCTCAACAAAAACCATATTCATGAGGTTAACCATGATTCGTAAAATTATGACTCTTACAGCACTCGCTGCAATTTCAGGGCAAGCTCTCGCGACTGATGTTCTAAACCATAAGTCTCCATACTGTGGCTGTTGCACAGAATGGACAGAACATATGCGAGATGCTGGGTTCGATGTTACAGAGAAGCTCCACGATGATATGAATCCAATAAAGCAGCAGTTAGGAGTAACGCAAAAACTAACCTCTTGCCACACTGCAGAGATCGACGGTTACGTATTTGAAGGGCACATTCCAGCAGAGGACGTTAAAGCCTTTTTAGAAAACCCACCACGTAATGCGATTGGCTTGGCAGTTCCTGGCATGCCAATGGGCTCACCGGGCATGGAGCATGGCGATAAAAAAGACGAGTATTCTGTATATGCGTTTAACGAGAAAGGTCAGGTGTTTGAATACCGTCATTACAACGGGAAATAGAGCGTAAATAGATCTGCGAACAGCAATAAAAATAGAGCCTAGCATTAAGCAAACCCAAGACTGTGGTTTACTTGCTAGGCTCTTTGCTTTTGGACAGTAAAGCAAATCTTGTCGCGGTACCAACCGGGCTGTTAGTGCCGCTATATTTCTCCTCGCTAATTGGCTAATTGGCAAAAAGCTATTTAGCGAAGAAGCTCACTCGGCTAATAATCTAATAGACTAAGCAGCCAAGTGAATCGGCTTAGAAGCCGTAAGAGGCACCGAATACGAATGCGTTGTTCTGCTTAGAATCGCCGTTTGCGAAATCTACACCGTTAGCTTGGCTACGGAACTCAAAGTAAGGTTGAACACCTTGACGAGTCCATGTTGCACGTAACTCGTGGTCCATCGCTTCTGCATCAATCATGTATACGTTGTTGTAGCTAAGTGCTAGGTCAGCATTCACTGTGTAAGCAATGCGGTTATCCATGCGGTAGTCTGTGTCAGCATTAGCCGAAGTATCATCGATGTGTGCACGAGTACGGTTGCTAATAGAGATACCGTTATCGAAGTTGTAACCAATCTTAACTAGTGGGCGGAACTGAATGCTCTCACCTGCAGAGAATAGGTGTTGGTAACCAGCTGCAACCCATAATTTGTCAGTAATGTTGAAAGATTGCTCACCACCGACAGTGATACCAGGAGTAGTATTACCTGCACCGCCATTTTCAGATTCAAGTTTGCCCAGTTGGATGCCATCAAACTCAGAGTAAACCGTGAAGCCGCCTAGAGAGTTGTCAAACGTGTGACCAGCTTCTAATGTAGAAGTCATATCAGAACCGTGGATACGGCCGTCATCGTGAATTTGGATGTTACCTGTTACGTAAGAAGAACCAGCGAAAGCACTAGAAGCGAAAGCAAGAGAAAGAGCACTTAGAGCGATAATTTTTTTCATAGTAAACTGCCTTAGTTTGATTTTTTCAGCGGCATATCTTCGGTACATCATTCACCTTCACCGCTTGAGTAGTTGGTAGCCTCCCTGGCATGAAATCTATGTTGCTCGAATTAATTTGCGTTTCAAAATAAAAGGACAAGCAGAGTGATCTCTCTCACTATCAAAAAAGAACAAGTTATTTAATATATTAAAATCAGATACTTAAAAACATAAAAATTGATAAAAAACTCAAGACGCAAAAACACACAGATCAAGATCACATTATTTTACGACGCAAAATTAGATTCAGTTAGTTCAATCACATTTGATTTAGAGTTTTTTATAGAGGACTTATTTTTTGAAGAGAATAATGAGAAGCCCGTCACTTTTGCGACAAAACTCACCTTATGTGCATTGTTGACGATATAAACAAAGACGGTTTCTATATGTTTCTGTTTAAGAGAAAGACTTAACTCGCCTTAAACAAAAAGAGCTCCCGCTTTTTATCTAAGTAAGATAATAGCTAGGGAGCCCCTCTACTAATGTTGCTTATCGATTATTTAATTGACGTTACTCGACTTACTTTCTCGCCACTTTCAGAGATAGAGCGGATGTAAGTTTCGCCTGAAACCGAAGGACGTTGTTGATCATCATACGTTAACCAGTTTTCGCCATCAGCAGAGTATTGCAGCTCTACGCCTGGGAATTGTACGTTCATCGCTAGCTTACCATCCACAACCTGAGCGCCCGGTACTGGCAGTCGGTAATCAATACCCGCTTTCTCAAGCTTAGCCAGTTCACGTTGACCAACAATATTCGCGAAGCGATTAAAGTCGCTGTTTAAATCCTGCTTATTCACTAGGTTTGATTCTTGAGAATATTCAATGCCCACTTTGTAGTCGTTTTCCCAATCCGCTCTGTGCCATGCGCGCTCTGCTGCTGCAAGTACGCGAGGGAATACCATGTATTCATATTGCTCGTCGGTACGTACTGTTTCAGACCAAAGTTGTGCAGACAAACCGTAGAAAGGTTTCGCTTCAATTTCGCCTTTACCAGAGAAACCATTGCCGTCACGGTCTAATGACGTTTCTGCGTTTTGTGGCATGTTTTCTGGTGCGAAGCCAAACATCTTACGAGTATCGGTAGCACGCGTTGCCCAATAGTAACCGCGCTCAGCTGCATCGACTTCGTATGGCATATCCATGTATACATAGTCTGGGTTAGAAACAATCACGTCATAACCTTTTGCTGACCAATCGTAAACTGAGGCAGTACCGCCCCAGTAAAGAACGTCCCAGAAGTTAACGCGAGTCGTTTCAGTAGCGAAGCCAGATTCACCCTCTTCCACATACTTCAAGCCATCTTGCCAAGCTTGGAAGTGAGGAATGCCTTTGTCTGCAACAATTTTTGATACTTCTTTTGCAAAGTAGCCAGGCAGGTGACCAAAATCACTCACCGAACCATCAGCAATCAAAGACTGACATTGTGGAGACTGTTGGAATGGTTTGTCTTGCTTGTCTAGCTCAATGTTACCTTTCCATGCCACTTTGTCTTGAGCATCAACATCTTGAAAACCTGCGCCTAGCTTGATGTTTTTCGCTTCATCACCACCAAAGTGCCAAGTCGTTAGCGGCATACCCGCTTCATTGTGCATTGCTGCAATTTCAGTAATCACTTTATCAACAAAGCGAGTCGATGATTCCATACATGGGTTGATGAAGCTGTGCTTATCGTAGAACTGAATAGTCGTCACGTTTGAAGTATCTTGTGGATCCATCAAGCGATATTCACTTGCTTCAGCTTCTTTGCCTTCCGCCATTAGGCGAGTGTAACGCGCTTCCATTGATACCACAGCAGAACGAGCATGTGCTGGCATATCAATTTCTGGAATTACTTCGATGCTGCGCGCTTTTGCGTAGCTTAAGATCTCGACGTAATCCGCTTTACTAAAGAAACCAGAGCCAAAGTTGTCTGTTGTTGGACCTGAACCTAGCTGAGGCAGTAAACAGCTTTGCTCTTCCAAATCAAAACAACGATTAGACCCTACATCCGTTAGCTCTGGTAAACCTGGGATTTCTAAACGCCAACCTTCATCATCAGTTAAGTGAAGGTGAAGTTTATTCATCTTGTATGCAGCCATTTGATCTAGCGTTGCTAGGATGGCATCTTTTGAGTGGAAGTTTCGAGCAACATCTACCATCACACCACGGTAATCAAAGCGTGGTGCATCTTTGATCGACAGTTGTGGTAGTGATTCAGCGTTCTGACTGTCTATTAGGCCAAAAATAGACTGAACTGCGTAGAAAGCACCTGTTTTATCAAACGCTTTAATCGCAATCCCCTCTTCCGAGATGCTTAGTTCATAAGCGCCAGATTTTGCTAAATCACCCGTAAACTGAGTAGGAACAACGGCAACACTCACAGGTAGGTCGCCACTCACATCTACGTTTACCACATCTGCACGTTCTTCAATTGCAGCGAACTGCTCAGCATCAAATACCTCTTTCGGTAATGCAATACCATCAGCAATGCTCACTGAACCTTCGCCCGCTTCTACCAACATTGGGGTTGGTAAAAGAGTTGTTGAAACGTCTTGCGTTGCTAGATCAGCATTCTTTTCAAAGCGAGTAACCGCGGTTGCCATGACATTGTTATCATCAGGTGTACGCTTAAGGTTGTTTCCTTCCAAACCTGTTACGAACGACGCGACATCTTCAGTATTCAATGAAGCAATCATCTTAGGCTCTGCGTTTGGCGCAGTTACGAATGCACCCGGCATAAAGTCAGTTTCAAACAGTTGCCAGTACTCACTCGTTAACGGAAGAATCACTTCTTCACCAGCGGCAAAACCATCGAACTTATCTGTAGGTTCTAGTTTGTGTAGGTCACCCGTTACACGAGTGATTTTAAATTGCTCGTTATCAACATCTAAAATAAGGCGAATACTGTGGAAGTAGATAGTCCAATCTTTCGAATCAATCGCTTCACCGTCATTGGTCAGGGTCATGTTCACTTTATTACATGACGCCCACTCAGCACCTAGGTCCTGACAAGCCATGCCTTCATTCGCACCGTGATTGGTTAGAATTTCATATTGCACATCAAGGTTATCAGCCAGTGCATTAACAACCTGTTGATCAGGTGCTTGCGTTACAGCACACCCCGTCAAACCAGCTAGTACCGCTACAGATAGTAAGTTTCTCTTCAACATCGTATTCACCCATAAATTAAAAAATTGAGTCAGAAGCAAAGTGGAGCGCTCCGAAAGTTAGATAAACTATATGGGCTTATTTTTTGCCGTGAATTAAATCAGGTTAATAAAGTGATCGGCTTCAAATCGCAAAAACACTGACAAAATTAATTATATTAAAATCATGAAGTTATAATCGACGGTACTTCCGTCACTTTTATTTTGACGTAAAAAATGAGAATTGAATCACAATCTTTTTAAAGGATTTCATAAAATCGCGTCGTTGTTACTGAGAAAGGTTTAAGAGTTTGTTGGTGTTGTTATACTTTTCGTACAAACAACGTGACATCGTTCTCAAAAAAAACCGTTAAAAAACGCCGTCAAAATCAATTTTAACGAGTTCATATCTTTTAAAAGGAGCTTTCCTTGCGCACATTTTGGTACGTAACTTTATTCGTTCTCGCATTTTCAACCAAACAAGCTGCGGCCGAACCTCTTTATTGGCAAGCCAAAAAGGATGATCTGACGCTTACTATCTTAGGTTCTGTGCACGTTGGGGATGAGAGTATGTACCCACTTCCTTCAGCAATCACCGACACGCTAAAAAACAGTAATGGGTTAGTTGTCGAGACAGACATACGAAAGACAGATGGCGTCGTGTATCCCACAACTAAAGTGACTACGAGTGATGTATTAAACGAAGAACAAAAACAAATGCTGGTCGACATAACAAAGTCATTAGACATGCCAACTCAGCAACTACTTAATGCCCCACCTTGGGCGACTTCTCTATCAATACAGATGCAGCAGTTAAAAAACCTTGGTTATGGTTCCGCTGGCGGCGTTGATGCGACGCTAGCTTACAAAGCGACGATCCAGGATGTTCCGGTTATCAGTTTAGAGCCTCTACAATTTCAAATAGACCTGATGACGAAACAAAAGGATGACGGTAAGGAGTGGTTAATCAGTAGCCTTGAGGAATTTGACCAAACTGATCGTGTGGTTCATTGCCTAATTGAAAGCTGGAAAGCGGGTGATTTAGCGAAATTGGAAGCCTTCGCAGAGCTTTCTGAGATGTCGCCTAAACTAGAGAAAGCATTCTTAACTGATCGCAACATAGACTGGGCAAACAAACTATCAGTCAATGATTGGAAAATCGCCCCAAAAGGGAACTACTTGATTGTGGTTGGAGCCTTGCACTTAGTTGGAAAAGGTAACCTTTTAGAGTTACTAGAAGATAAAGGTTTTAATGTCACTCAACAATCACAAAGCCTACAAGCGCAGTGTCAGTTTGAAGTGGATACGAAAAGCTAGCGACGCTCAATTACATGACCTTTTAGTGATAAAAACATTTCATTAATAACAGAGTTTTTACATTTAATAGCATCATTCTGGTGCTATTATCTTTCGCTCTTTTTACATACGGCGTTGTTTTAATGAAACCAGTACTTTTTGCTTTCCCTTTAGCCCTTACGATCCTAATGCCGACGACAATGTCTGCTAAAGAAACTTGCACTATCGAGCAGTTTCAACCGGTAGATATTCAGCCAGATACAAAAGGCGGAGTGTTGGATAAAGAAAGCGGCCAGTTTCTGATTACAGAGAAACCACCCATGCGTTGCGCCAATATTACGTTCACAACGTCTACGACACGAAACCGCATCGCAAGCCAAATGAATAGCAACTTTGAAGCAAACTTCTACGATAACCAAACAGGAATTTCTCACTCGGTGACGTTTAACGAAGATGAAGTACAGGCAGGTTATATTCGAATTGGTCCAAATAACCCTGTTGAAGCGTATGTTTGCTTTGTTACCTCAGAGACGCCAATCAAGAACATAGCTTGTGATGTCAAATAGAACCTTTTGATCGTCGAAGAAAAAACAGGGCTAAGGGAAAAATCCATTTTCCGCATAGCCCTATTTTGCTGCTTACTCGGTTGCTTACAATATGTCAGCGCTCTCTTCGGAATAACGAGCAATAATTGGATTTTGTAGTGCATTAGGATCGCCCGGCGACCACATTCCGCGCTTCATGCCTTTTACAATGAGATGTATTACCGCGGCATCAATCGCTGACATCACGGCGATATTAACTGGCTCATTTTGGCTATAACCCATCTCAACCTCCAATAACTCTTTGTAATCAACGAATCGAAAAGCACCGAAGCCGATTTCATGTGAAGAAATGGTTTTGGTTGTTGTAACGCTCAATAAAACTTGTCCAGTTCTTACATCCACCGCTCTCAAGTTCACTGTCACTTGATCGGTTCTATACTGCCCTGAGCCACCAATACCCAAATACTTAGCGCCCGCCCCACCAGTTACAATATTAGAATCGTAAGCCACAATGCCACCTTCTATGACAATGTTTGCGGAACTCAGGGATGACAAATCTGCTCCATGATTATTAACAACTTTATCTTTTTTCTGAGCGGCACGAATGATTTTACGTTCCGTCAACAAGTTTTGAAGTCCTTCACGTTCTAGAGGAACAAACCACTGAGAATCAATCAGTGCCGTGGTCAGTAAAGACGTCCCACCCTGCGGTACCGCTGTCGAAAAGTTACTATTGGGTTGAGGTTTATACTGTCCCGTTTGATCTCTAAAATCATAAACTGAGACCAGTATTTTGCCGCGAGGCTGAGGTAATGAGATCAGATCCGTATAAGTAGAACCTCTCGGCATCAACTTAGGGGTTTCAGACGTCTCTGGTATTTGCATCGAGTAGGTGCACCCTCCTAACACAAAGGTCAGGAAGACGATAATGATCGCTTTCATAACACAATCCTTGTGATTAGAGGTCTGGGTTAAGTCCAGATACACTGATTTCTGTTGATTCCCCTGTCTCTTTATCGACGATTTGAACCAATAAAGTGCCTGAGTCATCCACAATGTTCAGGAAAAAGTCATCAGTTTCCAACTGCCCCGTGTTTCCATTACCTACATCGGCAAGTAACTGGCTAATTAAGCGAGACTCTAAACTCGAGGCTAGTCGATCTAATGCAGACTCTTGTTCATCAAAGATATCCCTAGCGTTAGGGTCTTCAAAATCATTGATGGCATTAGCATGATTAAAAAGGTGAGAGCTGTTTAGTGCATTTCCACCAAAGCTTGGGTTTACGGGGGTATAAACTAACTCGCTTGCATTAACAGCAGGTATAACAAGTAGTGCTAACAGTGTTGCCCTTACAAATAATTTCGACATCCTTGACTCCTTAAAATTCATCATGGTCTAGGTCATAGGTGTCCTGAAAGAGTCTCTCCGCTTGCCATCTAATGATGTAATTACTGACCGCTCTTGTTGCATCAGCAGCACGCTCTTTCGCTTGTCTACGACCAGGGGACAACGCCGTACGGAATATCGGTTTTCTTGAGTGTTGAACCTCTATGATGCTCCCGGATAACGCCGTTGGCCTTTCTTTTACCGTCAAATTTTCCTTAAGGTTTGGGTAGTTTTCATTGAGCGATTGCGAAAAGAAGAAATAAAAATTTTCTCCCAATCGCGTAATCGTTCTATCCACTATGATTCCATCGACTTCACTGAAGTCATTAAATTTTTCCTTAAGGTTATTCGTTGAATCCTCAAGTTTGGTTCCGTTTTCCAAAGGAGCGCTATTTTCAAGACCATGACTCTTTTCGCCCGCATGAACAGCAAAGGTGAACAAAGTAATTGTAAGCAGCTTGATTTTCATATTGGCTCCCATTCGAAGTCCATTTACAAAATGAGAATGCGATTCGCTGAATCTAGATAAAGCGTAATTGATGCTTACAGTGGCATATATAAACTTTCGAATTAATTAGAGAGGAGAAAAAGCAAACTAAGGTTGGCAGTAATTAGATAAATACTAATTCAATTTTTTATATGCAATCCAATATTTTCAACTTTAAGTTTATAGCCGCTACTGAATCGAGAGCCTAGGATTTCGATAAGACAAAGGGTTACTCACTTCTCTACGTTTCTTATTTTCGTAGAGTTCATAATCACAAACACTTTAAGGCAAAGATAATGGTCATTGGGAAAAAATCACTTATCGGCTTAACTTGTTTATATTTATCAATAGGTAGTTTTAACAGTGCTATCGCTTCTGACTTGGAGGGAAGCTTTTTACACAATATAAATCAGGATGTCGTTGATGAATTTAACGATTTAGATTTAATTTCATCATGGGATTTGGATAACTACTCAGAAATAGATATATCCAACGCTTCTGATTCAATTGCGATTATTAGACAGAATAGTGCGGGGGTATCCGCAAATAATAAAGCAAAAATAAAACAGAGTGGCAATTCTAACTCGGCTTATATTAAACAAACTGGAAGTAATAATATCGCATTTGTAAATCAGGACGGGGCAAACAACACAGCAGCTATTGGGCAGCTTGGAGTAAATTCTGAAGCGCTTATTTCCCAAGATGGAAATAACAATTTAGCTGTTATTGGGCAAGCAAATTTCTCTCGACAGAGCAGCCAACTAAGCATTGATCAAAAAGGCAATGGCAATACAGCGTATTTGGCTGGTTCTGGAAGAAGTAATTTAGGAATTTCTCAAGACGGCAATGACTTTGCTTTAGTAAAAGCGTCTAGCTCAATGAGAATCTACATCAATCAAGCAAATTAGCGCGCAGTATGGAAGCTTGATTCAAAATCACTTCTCTTGAAGTGGTACATAGTCGACATGGAAATGTATAAGGATACTACTTATGAAACTTACACAAATTGGAATTATAGTCGGTGCCATTATTGGTTTAAACGTAGCGCACGCAGATGATTTACCTGCACCATATCCAGCATCAGCTCCTGGGGCTGGTGTAATAGAAGGAACAAGTGACCTCGGAATTGACGCTGCTCTTACTGCGGCAGCTGGTGGGGTAACGATACCATCAGCAAGTGACAACACTGCACTTTGGCAAATGGGTAGTGGTGACAGGGCTAACGTAACGATTAACCAAAATACAAGTGGTGTAATAAATGGTCACACAGCTTTGGTTGATACACATGCGAGTTACAAATCTGACGTCGTAGTTGAACAGAGTGGCAACCTCAATGAAGCGCATGTACAACTCAGAGGTAAGTACAACAACGCTCTAATTGATCAAAACGGACAATCTAACCAAGCTCGCGTTCAAGTTGAGCAAAATGGCCACGTCAACGATCTAAGAGTTACACAAATGGGTGATGACAACATTTCCGTAACTGCAGCGCTTGGAGGAGCAGATCACAACAGAGCTGAAACTACTATATATGGCGATTCAAACAAGACATATACAGAATTCAGTAACTATGATGTTGACTACAATAACGTTGAAATTGACATCAGCGGTGACGACAACTACGTGCAAACTATCGTTAACAATAGCGTGGGTGGTGGTGATTGGAACGATGTCGATATTGATTTAGTAAACAGTGATCGAAACAGAGTATTCGTTCTGCAAACAGGTTCCCATTCTGATGCAGTTGTTCAATTGCAAAATAGTAATATGAACCAGTTTACGGTTGAGCAAACATCAAATGATAGTGCTGTTGTATTAGGTAATGGTGCTTACGGTAACGTCGGTATTATCTATCAAAACTAATATGAAATATAGCTCTTATTGCAAATCGGCGCTAGCCGCCGTTTTGTTTATTATCACTCCTTTAAATAGCTTCGCTCTAGATTCAGTGCAGTGTTTCATGAAGAACGAAAACATTATATTGACGTTTGACAACGATATAATTTCATCATTTGAATTGAGTACAAAAAGTAAATCCAAATTCAGCCAGAATACAAACAGCGGCACAACTAAGTTAATTCTTAATATAAATCAATTCCCTGCAGTGATAAATCTTAGCCCCGCCAACAAAGCTTGGACAATTACCTCCACCTGTACGATAAAACCATTTAGACAAAAAGAATGAATTAATCACCTCCTATTTACCCGGGTGATGCTTACCCCACCGATACCATTAAACAAACCATAATCCTCATGAATAATTCACTGCGATAATTCGCGAAAAACCAATGTGTGTTATAAACTATGTAATCTATCAAAAAGTAATGAGTTACTAAAAGGAGTCACACATGGCTAAGCCGGAGGTTCATAACGCCATTTTACTTGCGGAAAACAATTTACAATCAATCCTGCTTAAAGAGTCAATAGAACAAAAAGTTAATCTAAGCATTAAACTCATATCACCAGAAAGGCTTAATGTTAACTCACTACAAAACCAAGATTTAGAGTTGATTATTATTGATTTTCCGACAATGAGTAAACAATGCATAGAAAGATACCAAGAGCTTAGAGATGGCGTAGAAAGTGACGTCCATGAAGTGTTGCTCAACACCCCGCATGACTTCCCTCATTCTGAAATGCTGAAATGGCAATCTTTGATTGGTATTTTTTATGCATCTGACACACTTGAGAAACTTGTGAGTGGATTTAACTGTATTTTGCAAGGTGAGATGTGGATGAGTAGAAAGTTAATCTACCAATACATTCGCTTTTATAGAGAAAGACAATGTGCGAAGACAAGCCCTCATTACTTGAAACTGACTAAGCGCGAACAACAGATAATTAAATTGCTTGGAGATGGAGCGTCTAACACCCAGATAGCCGACACGCTTTACGTCAGTGAGAATACGGTCAAAGCACACCTTCACAATACATTCAAAAAAATCAAAGTGAAGAACCGCTTACAAGCTTTAATTTGGGTGAATAACAATATTGCAACGAGTGAGTTCGTTCAATAGAGGCAAGTTAAAACATCGTGGCATCTAAAACTACTAGTATTCAATCGAGGCCGCTATAAACCCGAATGAACAGGTCGTAGCTCTTCTCTAAAATAAAAAGGGGCTATGGCTTTTTTTAATATGGTCGGTGAAGAGCTTATTTTGAATATCAGACGAACCCCACTTGGGTTCTAATCCTATTTCTTACATTCTAGAACGACGAAAGCCTGCTCAGTGAGCAGGCTTTCTTTAATGTGGTCGGTGAAGAGGGATTCGAACCCCCGACCCTCTGGTCCCAAACCAGATGCGCTACCAAGCTGCGCTATTCACCGAGATATCTAACTGGCTGATTGCCTGTCGATGAAGCGTATAATACGGATTCTGAATTTATGCGCAAGAGCTTTTTTCACTCTTTTTTACAATATCGAATCGTTCGAACAAAAGACGTACAACCGAACGGCTAATGTGACGAAAAACACACACTCATCAACAAGTATTTAACTTATGAAACAGGATTGATCCAGATCAGTGAATTGATAACGCTACTTAATACACTAAGCCATGTCATATAACTTTGAGGTATACACATGGACTTTTGGCTAGAACTCCTATTTGGTAATGCAGTGGGGCTATCTTCAATGATAGTAATATTCGGGGCTCTGGGTCTCATGATGTTTTATGGAGGCTTCTTCATCTACAAAGTTATGACTGAAAAATCTCCTCACTAGAATCGCTCAGCCTAAGTCATCTACTTTTAGGTATCATTTTCTTTAGGTCGATGTAAAACGCTTTGCACCGGAGCAGACTTATTGTCTTCTCCGGTTTTTTCATTTTTAAACCCGGCCTCAACTTAGGTATACTTACCCTATCCTTCTCCAACTTGAGATACACACTATGTCTCATGATGACGACTTAGACCTATTCCAAGAAATGATGGGCGATGTTAAACGTATTGACCATGACACCGCCGAACACCAGAAAGTACACCGAGTCACAGAATCTCACCTTGCTAAGCGTGAAGCCGCTATGTGGCTGTCTGACGACGAGAAAGACTACTTATCATTAGACTACTCACCAATGATCAAGCCAGACGACGTCATTGCTTACAAGAAAGATGGTGTACAAGAAGGAGTATATAAAAAGCTGCGCTTAGGCAAATACCCTATTCAGGCCAAACTCGACCTTCATAGGAAAACACTGAAAGACGCTCGTAACGAAGTACTCTCATTTTTACGCCAGTGTTTAAGAATGGATGTTCGCACCGTTATCATTGTTCACGGTAAAGGCGAGCGCTCGAATCCACCAGCAATGATGAAAAGCTACGTGGCGAACTGGCTCACGCAAATTAACGACGTTCAATGTGTTCATTCTGCTCAGCAATTTCATGGTGGCACTGGCGCAGTCTACGTTATGCTCAGAAAGAGTAACGAGAAAAAGCTAGAGAACAGAGAGCGCCATCAAAAACGCACCAGTTAACTGGTTGAAACAGATATGTACACTGATAGCGAATTGCATCAAGATCGATATTTAGTGCCTAGACTCACACCAAGTGCTAAAATTGTCCTCAGTTAACGAATCCCAACTCAAAGCAACTATCCAAAGGTTGCTTTTTGTTTATCTATATTTCCGTTGTGAAACGCTAAGAGAATATCATGTCACAAGAATCCCAAGCTAAACGCCTTAATAAATACATCAGTGAAACTGGTTTTTGCTCACGCCGCGAAGCCGACAAACTCATTGATGCAGGCCGAGTTACTATTAACGGCAAGATCCCTGAAATGGGTACTAAAGTCTTGCCCGGTGATGATGTTGAGATCGACAATAAACCTGTTCGCTCAAAAGAGAAGCCGATCTACATTGCTCTTAATAAACCAACAGGCATCACCTGTACGACTGAACGTGATATTCCTGGCAACATCGTCGACTTTATCGGCCATCACAAACGTATTTTCCCTATCGGTCGTCTAGATAAGCCTTCTGATGGTCTTATCTTCTTGACCAACGATGGCGACATCGTAAACAAAATCCTACGTGCAGGTAACAACCACGAGAAAGAGTACGTGGTGCGTGTCGATAAGCCGATTACGACGGAGTTCTTGAAGAAAATGGCTTCTGGTGTCCCTATTTTAGATACCGTTACCTTGCCATGTAATGTCGAGAAAGAGACTAAATTCTCATTCCGAATCACACTAACGCAAGGCCTTAACCGCCAAATTCGTCGTATGTGTGAAGCTCTCGGATATGAAGTATTTAAGCTTCGCCGTGTTCGTATTATGAACATCTCATTAGACGGCATTCCTAACGGAAAGTGGCGCTACCTAAGCGACGAAGAGATTACTGAAATCTTGGCGATGTGTGAAGGCTCTGTAAGTACGGAAGATGCGTCAAAAATGAACGCAAAAGGTCAACGTATTCGTAAAGCGACAGACGCAAAACTTTTTGATAGCCGTGAAGAAAACCAAACTTCAACAGCGCGACGTAATCAAAACGAAAATCGTACTCGCACCTATCGCGGTAACAATGCGGATGAATTCCGTCATGCGCCTAACTCGAAACGAGGCCGTAACTCATCGAACGGTGAAAGCGGTGGCGGTGGCGGTGGCAATACCGAGAACTGGAAATCAAACCCTCGTTCAGAGCGTTCAAATTCAGATCGAAACAGCTCAGATCGCAATCGCACAGACCGCGACAATAACGATCGTAGAAGCGGTAAGCCAGCAAACCGTAGTCAAGACTCAAACCGACCAAATAAACCAGCAACAAAACGTGTTGGTGGTACATTAGGCCTGAAGAAGTAGTCAGAATCAGTAGGACGAGACACTCGATATAAAAACGCCCGCTAGATTAGTCTAGCGGGCGTTCTTCTTTGTCATTCGATAGTTTTATCATCATGACGACGACAATCTATAAACATAGATCAGCAAACTGGCCGCGAGTCAGCATCGCTAAGTCTTTCGGATCTAACTCAATCTCTAATCCTCTCTTCCCTGCACTCACACATATCGTTTCAAAATCGGTAGCGCTGGAATGAACAAAGGTAGGCAAGGCTTTTTTCTGACCAAGAGGGCTGATCCCACCCACCACATAACCCGTGGTTTTCTGAGCAATATCAGGATTCGCCATCTCTGCTTTTTTGCCTTTTGCCGCTTTTGCCGCAAGCTTCAGGTTTAGCTTCTGATCAACGGGAATAACGGCAACCGCCAAATCTTTAGCGACACCATTCAAACAGAACAAAAGCGTTTTAAATACACGTTTAGGATCCTGCCCAAGCGCTTCAACGGCTTCTAATCCATAGTTCGTATTATTCGCATCGTGGTGATACTGATGCACGCTATGAGCGATTTTCTTTTTCTTAGCCAAGTTGATTGCAGGGGTCATAACAAATCCAAACGATAGATAAACAAAAAGCGACGCCGAGGCGTCGCTTTAGTTAAATTTATCATGGTGCTAGAGTCAATCTAATTTAACACCTATTGACTCAATCAACTGGGTTCAATTACTTGTAAACCATTTGACCAGACGGTGCGTACTTGTTCACGTCAACCGGGCTGTTCGCTTCTAGGTACTCTTTTAGCACTTCAGCATCAACAAAACCTGTGTTCACATAACCTGGGTGATCAGATAGTTTAGGGTAACCGTCACCACCAGCCGCGTTGAAGCTTGGCACTGTGAAGCGATATGTTTCGTCTAAACGAAGCTGTTTGCCACCGATGAATACATTCGATACTTCACCGTTTGCTACTGTCATTGAAATACCAGCGAACTGCGCGTAAGCACCAGAATCGATTGGTTTCGTCGCCACAACATTTAGGTAATCTAGAACTTCTTTACCTGTCATGTCAGTGTAAGTCAGGATGTTTGCAAAAGGTTGTACCTTCAGTACATCTTTGTAAGTAACATTGCCGGCTTCAATTGAGTCACGAACGCCACCAGAGTTCATCACAGCGAAGTCTGCTTGTGCGCGCTCCATATGAGAAGTCGCAATCAAACGACCTAGGTTAGTTTGTTGGAAACGCACCACGTTACGATCGCCTTCAAGCTTGCCATTTGTCTCAGCAATTTGAACTTCTAGCTGTGCTTGACCTTGCTCTTGGAAAGGACGTAGGAATTCAAGTAGCTCTGGATCTTGTGCAATTTCATCTTGAATAAGAACGCGTTGCTTCTTACCGTCAATCTTGACTTTCTTCTTAAGGTTAACTGGAACCAGATCGTAGCTCACCATCTCTAGTTCACCGTTGCGGAATTCGTAATCAGCACGACCTACGTACTTGCCCCACTCGTGAGCTTGAACAATGTAGGTACCGTTCTGTACGTCTGGTTTACACTCATCACCCGGCTTGAAGTTTTTCTTCGCAACGTTAGGGCCTTCCATACATACAGGCTCTTGAGAGTGACCACCAACGATCATGTCTAGGTCGCCTTCGTTTAGGTAACGAGCAAGTGCTACATCACCCGGTGCGTTAACACCACGTTGGCCGTTTTCGTAGTGACCCATGTGAGTCACAGCGAAGATTAAATCTGGCTTCTCTGTTTCTTTCAGTTCAGCGATCAGCTTCTTCGCTTCTTCTTTAGGGTCACGGAAATCAATGCTCGCGATAAACTCAGGGTTACCGATTTTTGCCGTGTCTTCAGTGGTTAGACCGATAACCGCAATCTTGATACCTTGCTTTTCGAACATCTCGTAAGCTTGGAACTTGCGTTCACCTGTTGCTTTGTCGTAGATGTTTGCAGATAGCATTGGGAAATTAGCCCAGTCGATCTGCTTTTGTAGTACGTCTAAAGAGTTGTCAAACTCGTGGTTACCCAATGCCATTGCATCGTAACCAATTTTATTCATACCTTTGAAATCAGGTTCTGCATCTTGAAGATCTGACTCTGGCACACCAGTGTTGATGTCACCACCAGATAGAAGCAACACGCTACCGCCTTCTGCTTCAACTTCAGCACGAAGTTGGTCAACAAGCGTTTTACGTGCAGACATACCGTACTCACCGTATTTGTTCTGCCAAAAACGACCATGGTTGTCGTTAGTGTGTAGAACCGTTAGTTTGTAAGTCTCGTCTTGGTTCCAATCTTGAGTTGATTGAGACGCACACCCAGCTAGAGTAGCTAGGATTGCAGCACTTAGTGCTGTCTTTAGAATAAGGCGTTGCTTCATTGTCATACCTTTGAACTTTTTAGGGGAATCCACTGCTTTTATAATCTATTGCGACCCCTTTCCTGGAGTTCGAACAATAAGACTTCAACATGACTAATCTTAAATTAACATTCTAGATGTAACACGACGATTTCATATTTATGTCGAATTGGTCACGCATAGATTGGCAGTTAAGTGTAACAAAATTATGAGATTACACTCAAACTTCCCCTGCATCACAGGCAATCGTTTACTTACAAAGTGTGATGAACATCAGTAATTTACTATAAACAGGACAGACCTCACACACCTATACCACTTTCTTAGGGAATCAGAGGCTCTGTTAACAAAGATTTAATCATCTGCCGTGGATTAGCGTTCTGAAAAACAGGTTAGCTAACGACTAAACAGCTTAATCATCGACAAAACAACTTAGTTATCGAAAAACAACTTGGCCATCGTCAAAATAGGCCGAGGCCTCAGTAAATTGAACAGATGTCCCGTTAAACAAAAACGCCCAACTCTAAGAGTTGGGCGTTTATCTGATGCAGTTAAATAACCACTTTAACTCATTAACATTAGCAATTTAGTGTTAGTTATTGAGCATCAACCAAAGCTATTTGATCTCGATGTGGTCAAAGCCTTTGATAAGGTCATCAAGTGCTTTCATCTGCTTCAAGAACGGCTCTAGTTTATCTAGAGGTAGCGCCGATGGGCCATCACAACGTGCTTGATCCGGGTTAGGGTGAGCTTCAAGAAACAGACCCGCAATACCCGTCGCAAGACCCGCTTTAGCAAGTTCAACGGTTTGCTCACGACGACCACCAGATGCAGCACCTGAAGGATCACGCATTTGAAGCGCGTGAGTCACGTCAAAGATGATTGGGCTGCCGTTTGATGATTTTTTCATCACACCGAAACCAAGCATATCAACCACTAGGTTGTCGTAACCCATGCAAGAACCACGTTCACAAAGAATGATATTGTCGTTGCCACACTCAGCAAACTTATCAACAATATTACCCACTTGATCTGGGCTCATGAACTGAGGCTTCTTCACGTTGATTACAGCACCGGTCTTAGCCATCGCTTCAACAAGGTCAGTTTGGCGAGCAAGAAACGCTGGAAGTTGGATTACATCAACCACATCTGCAACAGGCTGAGCTTGTGCTTCTGTGTGGATATCAGTAATGATCTTCACGCCAAAAGTATCTTTCAGTTCTTGGAAGATTTTAAGACCTTCTTCCATACCTGGACCACGGTATGAGTGAACTGAGCTGCGGTTTGCTTTATCGAAAGACGCCTTAAATACGTAAGGGATGCCCAACTTCTCTGTGACTTTCACGTAGTGCTCACAGATCTGCATAGCTAGATCGCGAGATTCAAGAACGTTCATGCCTGCAAATAGCGTAAATGGTTTGTCATTAGCAATTGGCATGTCACCAATGTGAACTGTTTTCTGTTCCATCATATTCTCTCTAAATAATTATTAATTAGTGAACAACCACTGTCTTTTCGTTCATGACGTTCACTTGAGATTTTAGTAACTCAGATGCAGGGTCATCTGGGCATTGGTCGATAAAGTACTGATAGTCCGTTGCTGCAACTTGATGACAGTCTAACTGCTGATAAATAAAGCCACGGTCACGGATTTCATATGGGTCATCCGGCACAAACGTTAACGCAAGATCAGTACACTTCAATGCAAGCGTATAACGCTCTTCTCGCAGTAATGCACTCTTAAGTAACGCTAGCCACTTACCAATAATCGTTGGGTGGTCAGCCACTTCTAAGTGCTCAGCTTTCACCTTAGCCAATGGGCCATCATGCCCAATGAGCCATGCTCGTAAAGTTTGCACGCCAACATACTCACCGTTGTAAGGGTTAATATAGACGGCAGCTTGCCCGAACCAACTTACTTTAAGTAAGAATTGAGTTGGGAAAGATACACCCTCTACAGGGAAGCCTAGCTTGCGACCTAGAAAAAGAAAGATTGCGCCAAGGCTCACTGGAATGCCTTTTTTTCTCTCAAGCACTTTATCGATGAATGCGTTTTCCGAAGAAAAATACGCATCTTTATCGCCAGCAAAACCCCACTCATAAAAGAATAGTCGAATAAAGGATTCAAACTTCTGCTGCTCATCCGTTTCGTTAACCAAAGCAAACTCGGCGTCTTTTAACAATCTCGCCAGCTCTTGCTCCGCCCAACTGTCTTGAGTTTCTGGGTTAATCGCTTTATTTAAGATCAATGCACCTTCAGCTAACTCTAGCTGGTCAAAGTCTTCATCAAAAAATTCGTACATACGTCATTAACCGAAAAATGTTGGTGTCTTCGTCATTGCAATTTTGCCTGCCATCGCTAACCAGCCTAGTGCACCAAAGAAAGAGAAAACTCTCAATAGCTTGTTTTTACCTAACTTAAGCGCAAAGAAGCCCAGTGCGATGTAAGCCATAACACAAGTTAGTTTTTCGGTTAACCATGGCGCTGCTGGTGTAAATGGAATAAAGCCAGTGATAAAAATCAAACCAATACCCGAAAGCAGCAGCAACGAGTCATTGATATGAGGGAAACGCTGCAAGAAAGGATGCTTAAGCTTTGGTGAGTTAACCATCATCAGAGCGAAACGAATCGAAAGAAGTAGCGCGCTTATAGCAATCGTTAATAGGTGAAAATGTTTTAAACCTTCGTACATGGTATTCCTTTATATTTTTATATGTGCTTTCGTTAACACGAGCCACACAATACCCGTTAATGCCCTGTATTTCTGCGTTAATTCTCTGTATTTCCGCGTTAAATGCATTATCGAATTAAATGTATTTTCGAGTTAAAGGTATCAATTTGGCAAGTTCATCATCTATTGCTCACAAGATAATTAACAGCAGCCTATGGACAGTAACGACCTAATGTCACTCGATCATTACCACCGTAATCTTTCTCTGTCACAACGTCGAGATAACCAAGCGCCTGCATAATCTCACGTACGGCCAAGCCTTGGTCATAGCCGTGCTCAAATGCTAGCCAGCCTTCGCTTTCTAAAAAGCCTCGAGCGTTTTCAGAGATATATCGAATATCCGCAAGCCCTTTTTCTTCAGCAACTAATGCTGTGATTGGCTCAAAACGCACATCACCTTGAGATAAGTGAGGATCGTTCTTCTCAATGTAAGGTGGGTTAGAAACAATCAAAGAGAACTTCACTGCTTCAGAACTCACAGCGCTCAATGGCTCAAACCAACTGCCGTGTAAAAAGGTGACGTTGGTGATATTCAAGCGTTGTGCATTTTCTGTCGCAAGTTGCTGCGCTTCAGGGCGAAGATCAATGCCCGTCACTGGTCGATTCGGCATTTCAGACGCCAATGCTAACGCGATAGCACCTGTGCCCGTGCCTAAATCTAGAATCGCACCTTGTTTGCCGTAGGTTTTATCCAAAGCGACTTCAACCAAACGCTCGGTATCCGGACGCGGGATTAATGTAGAAGGAGAAACTTTTAGCGGCAGCGACCAAAACTCACGTTCACCGACAATATAAGCCACAGGCTCACCGGTCAAACGACGTTTTAGAAGGGCGTTGAATTCGGACTCTTGTTCTGAAGTGAGGTGCTTCTCAGGCCAAGTCAGTAGGTAAGATCTAGGTTTATCTAAAGCGTGACAAAGCAGTACCGCAGCATCAATCGAGGGCGATGTGTTATCGCCCTCTTGAAGCTTTACGATTGCTGACTTTAAAGCACTTTCAACCGTATATGCTGACTGCATAGTAATTAGTTGTGCTCAGCAAGTGCTGCTAGTTGATCGGCTTGGTGCTCTTGTAGAACAGGATCAAGCAGGCTTTGCATATCACCTTCCAAAACTTCGTTCAGGCGGTAGATAGTTAAGTTGATGCGGTGATCAGAAACACGACCTTGAGGGTAGTTGTACGTACGAATACGGTCACTACGGTCACCAGAACCTAATAGGTTACGACGTGTATCTGAAATCGCAGCAGCACGACGCTCTTCTTCAGCTTGAACGATACGAGCCGCAAGAACAGCCATCGCTTTCGCTTTGTTTTTATGCTGAGAACGCTCGTCTTGACACTCTACTACGGTACCTGTTGGCAAGTGAGTAATACGGATGGCTGAATCCGTGGTGTTAACGTGCTGACCACCCGCGCCAGATGCACGGAAAGTATCAATTTTAAGATCCCCAGCTTTAATTTCTGGTAGATCAGCTTCTGGGATCTCAGGCATAACCGCAACAGTACATGCTGATGTATGAACACGACCTTGAGACTCAGTCTCAGGTACACGTTGTACACGGTGACCGCCAGACTCGAACTTCATTGTGCCGTAAACAGCGTCGCCACTGATTTTAGCGATCATCTCTTTAAAGCCGCCCTGCTCTGAAACATTACTGCTCATCACTTCAACGCGCCAACCTTTTTTCTCGGCAAATCTAGAGTACATGCGGAAAAGGTTACCCGCAAAAATACCCGCTTCATCACCACCAGCACCGGCACGAATCTCTAAGAAACAGTTACGCTCATCGTTTGGATCTTTTGGAATCAGAAGAATTTGCAGCTCATCAGTCAGACGTTCAATGTTCGCTTTCGCATCTTTGATCTCTTCTTGAGCCATTTCGCGCATTTCTGCGTCGTCTTCATTTGCCATCTCTTCAGCAGCTTCTAAATCTTCTTGAGCTTGCTGGTATGATTTGAAACACCCCGTCACCTCTTCTAATTGAGAATACTCTTTTGACAAGGCACGGAATTTGTCTTGATTCCCAAGTACATCGGGATCACCAAGTAGATGTTGAACTTCTTCATAGCGTTCAACAAGTGTTTCAAGCTTTATTAGAATCGAGGCTTTCATAATGTCTTATTCTGTTGGAGGTCGAATATTATTGAGGGTTTTCTAAGCCCAAACTCTGTCTAATGACCATTAATTTTGCAGGTTCTCCTTGCTCAGCTGCACTTTGAAGTGCACGCGTTGGAGCATGGATCAATTTGTTTGTGAGCTTATTACTTAGCTCAAGTAAGACTTTCTCAGGGTCACCGCCAGCAGCAAGTGATTGTAAACTCTTACTTAATAATTCTTCTCGGATTTCATTGGCCGATTTACGGTAATCACGAATACTGTCTACCGCTTGCAGTGAACGCATCCAACTCATGAACGCGGCGCTTTCTTCACTAACTATTGCTTCAGCTTGAATCGCTTCTACTTTTCGTTGTTCGATATTGCCATCAACGATCGACTGCAAATCGTCAACGGAATATAGGTAGGCATCATTCAGATCGCCGACCTGAGATTCCACATCACGAGGAACGGCAATATCAACCAACAACATAGGTTGATGTTTTCTTGTTTTAAGTGCCGTCTCTACCATCCCCTTACCAATAATAGGCAGTGGGCTTGCGGTTGAGCTGATCACGATATCCGCTCTATGCAAATGGTCAGGAATCTCATTCAGGCTGATCACTTCAGCACCAAACTCTTCTGCCAGCCCTAAAGCACGCTCACGAGTTCGGTTAGCTACAATCATCTTGGTGCAGCCATTAGCTGAAAGGTGTTTAGCCACCAATTCAATCGTCTCACCCGCACCAACCAATAACACAGTTGAATCGGCAATCGACTCAAAGATGTGTTTGGCTAATGTACAGGCTGCGTAAGCAACAGAAACTGCGCTTCCGCCGATTTCAGTTTCCGTTCGAACACGCTTGGCGACAGAAAATGATTTCTGGAACAGTTTCTCCATGGAAGCATCAACAGATTTGTTCTCTCGCGAGTCCGTATAAGCTTGCTTCACCTGACCTAAGATCTGCGGTTCACCCAACACCAAAGAGTCCAAACCACAAGCTACGCGCATTAAATGTTTAATCGCGGCTTGTTCTTCATGGATGTAGATACTCGGTTTTAATTCTTCAGGGCTAACTTGATGAAATACAGACAGCCAATCGATCAACTTGTTTTTTGCCACGCCTTTGACGTCACAATACACTTCAGTTCGATTACAGGTAGAAAGTATGACACTTCCATTTACGTGTGCATTTGCGTTAAGTTGCTTAAGTGCCTCAGATAATTTATCTGGACCAAAAGCGACTTTTTCTCGCAATTCAACCGACGCTGTATTGTGATTGATACCTACGGCAAGCAAAGACATGTATCAGAAGTTCTCGATCAGGGAATGGAAACAAGGGGCGAATTTTACTTGATGCATGGCTCTATTTAAAGAGCAAGCGGGATTTGTTTTCCTGACTTCGTGAATTCAATGCTATAGTTGAGACGTTTTTTAGATAAATTTGAACAAGTTGTGAGCAAATATGAGCAAGCTTCGTAAAATCACGTCTCTTATTTTTATAACCATAATTATGGTGGGTTGCTCGTCTATCCCAGAACAACCGACCAGCGTCGAGTGGCAAAGTCACCAAAACCGCCTTCTACAGATAGAAAACTACCAAGCCTCAGGCAAGCTCGCTTACATTTCTCCTGAGCAACGCCAAAGCCTAAATTTCATTTGGAAACATTCACCAAATCAGAGTCAATTAAGACTGACCACTTTCCTTGGTCAAACCGCCTTGAACCTCACAATTGACAGTTCGGGTGCCAAGGTAGTCACTTATGACGATCAGGTATTCACCCATGCAAGTGCATCTGTATTGGTAGAGCAACTTACTGGATTACAGATCCCTATAGATCACCTGCCGCAATGGTTCCTTGGCATTCCAGATCAAGCAGATAGCTACCAACTCAACAGTACTAACACGCTTGAATCTCTGTCTAAACAAGTCAGCAGTCAATTGTGGACACTGAATTTTGCTAACTATCGCAATACAGAAATGCCGAGTAAGCGACTAGCTGATGAAGGCAACGCGAACGTGGAGACGATTCCGCTACCTACTCGATTATCATTCAAACAAGACAATAACAAAATCAACATTGTAGTTTCGAAGTGGACACTGAAAAAATGATAACAACGCCAACGCACTGGCCTTCGCCAGCTAAGCTGAATTTATTTCTCTATATCACAGGCCGACGCGACAATGGCTATCACGAACTTCAGACCCTATTTCAGTTTGTCGAGTTTGGCGATGAACTGACGGTTACTGCAAATCAAGAAACCAGTGCGATCACAATAACTCCTGAAATCCCAGGTGTTGCACTGGAAGATAATCTTATTTGGAAAGCCGCAACTGCCCTTCAACAATATACATCGACGACTTTCGGTGCGGATATTCAGTTAAAGAAAGTGCTTCCTATGGGAGGTGGCATTGGCGGAGGCTCTTCAAATGCCGCAACCGTGTTGGTCGCTCTCAACCATTTATGGCAACTCAACCTGTCTGATGACCAGTTAGCAGAGATTGGCTTAAAGCTTGGTGCAGACGTTCCGGTCTTCGTTCGAGGCCACGCCGCCTTTGCTGAAGGTGTTGGCGAACAATTACAACCCGCTAATCCGGATGAAAAATGGTATCTCGTTGTAAAGCCTCAAGTGAGCATAGCAACTGTAGACATATTCACACATTCAGAATTAACTCGAAATACGCCGAAGCGAGCACTATCAACGCTTCTAGAGCAAGAATACGTAAACGATTGCGAAAAAATTGTGCGAATGCTGTACCCAGAGGTTGATAAGCAACTTTCATGGCTGCTACAATACGCGCCGTCGAGATTGACTGGTACGGGTTCATGCGTTTTTGCTGAATTTAGCAGCAAAAAAGAAGCCGAATCGGTGCTAGAGCAACTGCCTGACACAGTTTCCGCGTTTGTCGCGAGAGGACGAAACATTTCTCCTTTAAAAGAAACTTTGGCTGAATACCAATCAGCCCACCCACAATCTATTTAAAACTGGACGCAACCCGAGGTTTCCACCGTGCCTGATATGAAGCTATTTGCTGGTAACGCAACACCTGAACTAGCCCAACGTATTGCTGATCGTCTATACATCTCTCTTGGCGATGCTACTGTAGACCGTTTTTCTGATGGCGAAGTCGCTGTTCAAATCAATGAAAACGTTCGTGGTAGCGATGTATTCCTGATTCAATCAACTTGTGCACCAACCAATGACAACCTTATGGAATTGGTGGTAATGATTGACGCAATGCGCCGTGCTTCTGCTGGCCGTATTACTGCTGTAATCCCTTACTTCGGTTATGCCCGTCAAGATCGTCGTGTACGTTCTGCTCGTGTGCCTATTACTGCAAAAGTTGTTGCAGATTTCCTTTCTAACGTTGGTGTTGACCGCGTTCTTACTATCGACCTACACGCAGAGCAAATTCAAGGCTTCTTCGATGTACCTGTTGATAACATCTTCGGCACTCCAGTTCTTCTAGAAGACATGGCTAACCGTGGCCTAGAAAACCCAGTAGTGGTTTCTCCAGACCTTGGTGGTGTTGTACGTGCTCGTGCAACGGCTAAAGCGCTAGGTGATGTTGACATCGCTATCGTTGATAAGCGTCGTCCACGTGCTAACGTTTCTGAAGTAATGAACCTAATCGGTGATGTTGAAGGTCGTGACTGTGTGATCGTTGATGACATGATCGATACTGGTGGCACACTGTGTAAAGCAGCTGAAGCGCTTAAAGAGCGCGGTGCTAAGCGTGTATTCGCTTACGCTACTCATGCTGTATTCTCTGGTACTGCTGCAGAAAACATCCGTAATTCAGTTCTAGACCAAGTTATTGTTACTGATTCAATCAAGCTTTCTCCAGAGATGGCTGCGACAGGCAAAGTTACTGAGCTAAGCCTTTCTCGCATGCTTGCTGAAGCGATTCGCCGCATCAGCAACGAAGAATCAATCTCAGCGATGTTTAACTAATCAAAGCTCTATAGCTTTTTTACAAAAGCTTTGTTTTAGAAACTCGTTAGAGAAAGACATTAAGCACTTCATTGAATGAAGTGCTTTTTTTATGTCTAACCAATATTAAGCCGCAATTCACCACAGTCAGGAATCACAGTGTTGCTATCAGCTAGCTCGCACCTTTTTCATAAACTGTGATATCATACGGCGCTTTTTGAAATCCCAAGAGAGATCCATACCTTGAGCCAACAAATAAAACTTCTCGTTGGACTGGCTAATCCAGGTCCAGAATACGCCAAAACTCGCCACAATGCGGGTGCTTGGGTAGTTGAAGAATTAGCGCGTGTACATAACGTGACACTAAAGAACGAACCAAAGTTCTTTGGCCTAACGGGTCGTATCATGGTTCATGGTGAAGATCTTCGCTTGCTGATCCCAACGACTTTTATGAACTTGTCAGGCAAAGCTGTTGCTGCCTTAGCAAAGTTCTACCAAATTAAACCAGAAGAGATCATGGTCGCTCACGATGAGTTAGATCTTCCTCCTGGTATTGGGAAGTTTAAAAAAGGTGGTGGTCATGGTGGACATAATGGTCTGAAAGACATCATCAGCAAGCAGGGTAACAATAAAGAATTCTATCGTCTTAGATTAGGCATTGGCCATCCAGGACACAAAGATAAAGTTGCAGGTTATGTATTAGGTAAAGCTCCTGCTAAAGAGCAAGAGTGTATCGAGGCTGTCGTTGACGAATCGGTTCGTAGCCTAGACATCTTATTAAAAGATGGCCTACCAAAAGCACAAAATCGCTTACATACGTTCAAAGCAGAATAAGGTTTATATCATGGGTTTTAAATGTGGCATCGTTGGTCTACCAAACGTTGGTAAGTCAACTCTGTTTAACGCACTGACTAAAGCAGGCATCGAAGCAGCAAACTTTCCATTTTGTACGATCGAACCAAACACAGGTATCGTTCCGGTTCCAGATCTACGCTTAGATGCATTAGCAAAAATTGTTAATCCACAGAAGATCCTTCCAACGACAATGGAATTCGTAGATATCGCTGGCCTAGTTGCTGGCGCATCTAAAGGTGAAGGTCTAGGTAACAAATTCCTAGCTAACATCCGCGAAACTGATGCTATCGGTCACGTTGTACGCTGCTTTGAAAACGAAAACATCGTTCACGTTTCAGGCAAAGTATCTCCAATCGAAGATATCGAAGTGATCAACCTTGAGCTTGCTCTTGCCGATCTAGATAGCTGTGAACGTGCAATCTTCCGTAATGCTAAAAAAGCAAAAGGCGGAGATAAAGACGCTAAATTTGAAACTACAGTTCTTGAAAAGCTTCTACCTATCCTGACAGAAGGTGGTATGGCTCGTACTGTTGAACTTGGCAAAGAAGAAGTAGCAGCAATCGACTACCTTAACTTCCTAACGCTTAAGCCAACAATGTACATTGCAAACGTTGCTGAAGATGGTTTTGAAAACAACCCTTACCTAGACGCCGTTCGCGAATATGCAGAAAAAGAGAACAACGTTGTTGTTGCTGTGTGTGCTGCAATCGAATCTGAACTTTCTGAGCTTGACGATGAAGATCGTGAAGAGTTTCTAGCTGACATGGGCATCGAAGAACCAGGCCTTAACCGAGTAATCCGCTCTGGTTACGAGCTACTGACTCTTCAAACTTACTTTACTGCCGGTGTTAAAGAAGTTCGTGCTTGGACTATTCCTATCGGTGCAACAGCACCGCAAGCAGCTGGTAAGATCCACACCGACTTCGAGAAAGGTTTCATCCGTGCAGAAGTAGTTGGCTACGAACATTTCATCGAATTTGGCGGTGAAAGCGGAGCAAAAGATGCAGGTAAATGGCGTCTTGAAGGCAAAGAATACGTCGTTAAAGATGGTGACGTAGTTCACTTCCGCTTCAACGTATAATTCTGATTAAACATCTAGAAAAAAGGCCAGTGAATTCACTGGCCTTTTTGTTTTCCCCCTTTAGAAATAGCCCCACATCCAAAACTTAACTTCCTATATATATCGCCTTTTAGACCTGTTTTTTGTCGACAAATACACCTCTTTGCCTAAAAAGAAACCGAACAGATGTTTATTCGCGATTTATTCAAAAAAAAAGTTGACGGGTTTCGCTCAACTCCGCATAATGCGCCCCGTTCACAACGAAGCGGCAACGTCTCGAAATGAGCAACAATTTGGAAATGGCTACTTAGCTCAGTTGGTTAGAGCACATCACTCATAATGATGGGGTCGCAGGTTCGAATCCCGCAGTAGCCACCATTTCCTAAGCACTCTGTTTGTTATTAAACATCTGTCTCTTAACAACAAAGAGTTTTTAGGAAAGTAAAGCGGTCGTGGCGGAATTGGTAGACGCACCAGATTTAGGTTCTGGCGCCGAGAGGTGTGAGAGTTCAAGTCTCTCCGACCGCACCATATTGAGATGTCTTAATTGACATCATTGTTGGGCTATCGCCAAGCGGTAAGGCACTGGCTTTTGATGCCAGCATTCCCTGGTTCGAATCCAGGTAGCCCAGCCACAATTTAAAGTGTAATTATCTTTAAAAAGATAATGGCATTGAAAGCGAGATTATATTATATTACTTCGCTCTCAGATGGCTACTTAGCTCAGTTGGTTAGAGCACATCACTCATAATGATGGGGTCGCAGGTTCGAATCCCGCAGTAGCCACCATTCTTTCTTTATGAAAGAAAAAGTACAAACAACGTTATATTGAATTACCAATGTCAGTATAGCTATAAAGATTTGCTGCGGTCGTGGCGGAATTGGTAGACGCACCAGATTTAGGTTCTGGCGCCGAGAGGTGTGAGAGTTCAAGTCTCTCCGACCGCACCATTATTTAGATATCTTAAATGATATCACTGTTGGGCTATCGCCAAGCGGTAAGGCACTGGCTTTTGATGCCAGCATTCCCTGGTTCGAATCCAGGTAGCCCAGCCATTACAACGTTACTTAGACAAACCATAAGTCTTCTTAACTATATACTCTTCGCTAAGCTCTTTGCTTAGTTGAGAGGAAAGCTTTGCTGCGGTCGTGGCGGAATTGGTAGACGCACCAGATTTAGGTTCTGGCGCCGAGAGGTGTGAGAGTTCAAGTCTCTCCGACCGCACCATTATTTCTCTTTAATTAGAGATAAAATAGTGAATACACAAAATTCATTATTGGCTACTTAGCTCAGTTGGTTAGAGCACATCACTCATAATGATGGGGTCGCAGGTTCGAATCCCGCAGTAGCCACCATTCTTTCTTTATGAAAGAAAAAGTACAAACAACGTTATATTGAATTACCAATATCGATATAACTATACTCTTCGCTAGAGTAAAAGCTTTGCTGCGGTCGTGGCGGAATTGGTAGACGCACCAGATTTAGGTTCTGGCGCCGAGAGGTGTGAGAGTTCAAGTCTCTCCGACCGCACCATTATTTAGATATCTTAATTGATATCCTGTTGGGCTATCGCCAAGCGGTAAGGCACTGGCTTTTGATGCCAGCATTCCCTGGTTCGAATCCAGGTAGCCCAGCCACTATTTAAACTCTTTGTTTTTGCTTAGCTTGTTTTAAAGCTAAATAACAGACCAAGAGCACAACGTTAAATCGAATCACCAATGTCGATATAACTATAAAGATTTGCTGCGGTCGTGGCGGAATTGGTAGACGCACCAGATTTAGGTTCTGGCGCCGAGAGGTGTGAGAGTTCAAGTCTCTCCGACCGCACCATCATTGAATAAAACCCAGCTTTTTAGCTGGGTTTTGTTTTATCTGGAATATGCAATTCTGCTAGCCAAGTCACCAAGTATTCTCTCCTATAACCTCACTTTTAATACGATTTTATAAGACAATGTCTGCTCCACTTTCTAATTGAGTATGACTGCCTATGAAAACCCTCCCATTAACGATCGGTTGCTACACGGATACGCCAAGTAAAAGCCAAGGTGTCTATCAAACTCAGTTAGATCTAGAAACAGGAAAACTATTACCTCTAGAGCTTATTGCCGAATGTCATAACCCCTCTTTTATCACCGCGACAAAGTCTGGGATCTATACAGCATCTGAGGTTGAACAAAAGAAACTGCCGAAACTCATTCATATACCTAATGTTGATTCACAAATTGCGTCCAATACAGGCCTTATCTCGGGAGATCACCCCTGCCACGTTGCGATAGATCCACACAATAAGTTTGCTATCACTTCCCAATACTCGTCAGGTACATTTGATATCTTTAGCCTAAGTATCAATGGCAACATCGATAAACGACTCAAAACAACCAAGATGGTTGGCTCAGGGCCGAACAAAGAGAGACAAACTAGCCCACACGCCCATCAATGTTTGTTCTTACAAAACTCACCACAGTTTGTGACTGTCGATCTCGGCACCGATCGAATCAACTTCTATTGCTTTGACGAAGAGCAAGAAGAATTCCTTGATGAGCCAATGCAGTCTATTAAAGCGCCCGCAGGAAATGGAACTCGCCACCTAATCTTCAACAAAGCTGAAGACAAAGCCTATGTAATCTGTGAGCTCTCTGAAACGATATTGATTTTGGAAAAGTCTTTAGGTATTTGGAATATAGTGGATGAGGTTGATGCCTTACCTAATATGGAGAAGGGAGAAGCCGCAGCTGCGATTAAGCTATCCCCTGATGAGCAATTCCTTTATGTGTCCTGTCGACACCAATCAAGAATCAGCAGCTTCGAAGTCGATTCTGAGACTCAAAAACTGACTTTCATTGACAGCTACGACGTTGAAGGAAAATTCCCGAGAGACTTTCATATTACTGACAATGGACAATGGCTTGTCGCCGCAAACCAACACTCCAACAACATCACCTCATTCAAGCGTAACATTGAAGATGGTTCTCTGACCTATACCGGTTACTCGTTAGACCTTGATGCACCAGTTTGTGTTACTCAGCAACAATAAGCATTACAACAAAAACAAAAAAGGAGAGCATCGGCTCTCCTTCTCTATATAAACAACCTGATCTAACCGTTTTAAAGGCCCAAGGCGTATTTCAATACTTGAGCTTTAATCGGCCCAGAGTTCTCTGCTAACTTTAGTGCAGCATTGCGGACAAACTTTAACGGGCCAATGTCATTACTGAAGGTTTTATAGAAGAAGTCCATTCCACTCTGCATCATTAAGTTGTCACTTCTTCTCATCACTTCATAGCGTCTTGCTACAGATTGATTCAATTCGCCTTTTTCATTGGTGACATCCAATAGTACTGAAACATCTTTAAAGCCCAAGTTGACGCCCTGCCCTGCTAAAGGGTTAATCGTATGCGCTGAATCACCGACTAAAATGCAATTATTCTTCGAGTATGATTGAGCATGACGTCGTGTCAGAGGAAAAGATCCAGAATTCAATACCTTGATATCACCTAGCTCTTTAGGAAAGTTAGCAAGTACTTCATTTCGCAACTTTTCAGGGGTCATCGATGATAATTGCTTAATGCGAGATGGGGAGTCATACCAGACCAACGATCCCTGCCCGACTTCTTGACCGTCCGAGGTTAGAGAACATAATGGCAAAAATGAACGAGGACCACTTGGTAGGAATTGCTGCCAAGTAATATCTTGTTGAGGCTGCTCGGTTTCGACATTGATAAGCATGCAGTGCTGTCGGTAATCCCAAGCCGTAATGCCAATTCCAGATTGCTGACGAACGGCTGAATTCGCGCCATCAGCACCAACCACCCACTTCGCTGATAACTCAGCTCCTGATTGAAGCTTAACGATATTGGTTTCACCAAAATCAATCTCATCCAGCTTTTCTGGGCATAACAGTTCGAGATTGTCGTAGGCATCAAATTGCGACCATAATCCTAGTTGAATGAGCCTATTCTCAACGATATAGCCTAGGCGAGGCAGATCCAGTGATTCTGCATCAAATCGAGTACGACACTCAGGATGCTCCCACGTTTCTAAACGCTTGTAAGAACACACGCGCATCGCTGCAATACTTTGCCACGCGCCAAGATCTTCAAGTAAATCGACCGATGCTTGAGAAATCGCAGACACACGAATGTCCATCGCTTGTGACTCATCAAAAACTTGTGGGGCAAAACCTTCGATCACCGCAACACTCAGCCCTTGCTTTGCAAAGCCGATCGCTGTTGCTGCGCCAACCATGCCGCCACCGACGACCACAATATCGTAACTGTTCATATTTTGTACTTATCAGTTTGATTCTTTGACTGTTTTTGATTGTACTTTTTCATAACTAACTTGTAACCAAAAACCTTATTCGAAAAAAGGGTTATCCCTTATGGTATATGGCATTAACAATAATAAAAACCACTACATAAGAGATTTGTTCAGACTACTAGTCAGTCGGTTTTGAAACCAGTACAATACGCCGCTTGCCGCTAGAGCCAGTCATAAAATTGAATACCTAATTATGACAAACAATGCTGGCGGATGAATAATGGGCGATTTGCTCCCTTAAATTAAACTAACGATCGAGCGAACATATAATGAGTAAGAAACTGCTAATTAAAACTTGGGGCTGTCAGATGAATGAATACGATTCATCAAAAATGGCCGACCTGCTTAACGCTGCAAATGGCTACGAGCTAACTGAAGTACCTGAGGAAGCAGACGTACTACTATTGAATACTTGTTCTATCCGCGAAAAAGCGCAAGAAAAAGTATTCCACCAGCTTGGTCGTTGGAAAACGCTTAAAGATAAAAAAGAAGGTGTAGTGATCGGTGTGGGTGGCTGTGTAGCAACTCAGGAAGGCGACCACATTCGTCAACGTGCACCATACGTAGACGTTATCTTTGGCCCACAAACATTACACCGTCTGCCAGAGATGATTAAGTCATCACTGTCTAACGAAAAGCCAGTAATGGATATCTCATTCCCAGAGATCGAAAAATTCGATAACCTGCCGGAACCTAAAGCAGACGGCGCAACGGCGTACGTTTCTATCATGGAAGGTTGTTCTAAGTACTGTACTTACTGTGTTGTACCATATACTCGTGGTGAAGAAGTTAGCCGTCCAATGGATGATGTACTCTACGAAGTTGCACAGCTGGCAGAGCAAGGCGTACGTGAAGTAAACCTACTAGGCCAAAACGTAAACGCATTCCGTGGTCCTACTTATGAAGGCGACATCTGCACATTTGCAGAGCTCCTTCGCCTAGTTGCGTCTATCGATGGTATCGACCGTATTCGTTTCACGACAAGCCACCCGCTTGAATTTGGTGATGACATCATTGAAGTTTACAAAGATACGCCAGAGCTAGTGAGCTTCTTACACTTACCTGTACAAAGTGGTAGTGACCGTATTCTTACGATGATGAAACGTCCGCATACGGCAATCGAATACAAGTCTATTATCCGAAAACTGCGTAAAGCTCGTCCTGATATTCAAATCAGCTCTGACTTTATTGTTGGTTTCCCTGGTGAATCTAAGCAAGACTTCCAAGATACAATGAAGCTAATTAAAGAAGTTGATTTCGATATGAGCTTCAGTTTTGTTTTCTCTCCTCGTCCAGGTACACCTGCCGCAGATTACCCGTGTGATGTTCCAGCACAAGAGAAGAAAGATCGCCTGTGGGAACTGCAACAGACAGTAAACACACAAGCTATGCGTTTCTCTCGCCTAATGCTAGGCACAGAGCAGCGTATCCTTGTTGAAGGTCCATCAAGAAAGAATCTAATGGAGCTTCGTGGTCGTACTGAAAACAGCCGTGTTGTGAACTTCGAAGGTTCTGCTGATCTTATCGGTCAATTCGTAGATGTTAAAATCACCGAGGTTTACACCAACTCACTACGTGGTGAGCTAGTTCGCACAGAAAAAGACATGGGTCTACGCGTTGTAATGACTCCAGCAGAAATGATGGAAAAAACAAAACGTGAAGACGAGCTAGGTGTAGCAACATTTACGCCATAGCTAATACAACTGTTTGAGCACAAAGCGCAACCACAAAGCTTGAAATTACCTAACTAAGTGACCATCTTAGAAATAGGGACATCACCATCAGAAGCCCGGTCTAAATCGGGCTTCTTGCTCTTTTTTTTTTATTTAAGAGAGAATGGTACAAAATGAGAGGTTAATTTGAGCAATAAAATCGTTACCTTAGAGATAAATCTAGAGCCAGCAGACAACAAGCGCTTGGCAAGTTTATGCGGACCATTTGACGACAACATCAAGCACCTTGAACGTCGTCTGGGTGTTGAGATTAATTACCGTAGCAACTTTTTCACTATTGTCGGTAAGCCTCACACAACTGCCGCAACTTTAGACATTATCAAACACCTCTATGTTGAAACGGCTCCAGTTAAAGGCAACATAATCGATATCGAACCAGAGCAAGTGCATCTGGCGGTCACCGAGTCTGGCATTTTGGAGCAACACGTCGAGTCTGAAATCGACTACGGCAAAGAAGTGACCATTAAGACTAAAAAAGGCGTAATCAAACCACGCACACCAAATCAAGCTCAATACCTAATGAACATGGTTACTCATGACATCACCTTTGGTATTGGACCTGCTGGTACTGGTAAAACATACTTAGCTGTTGCGGCTGCGGTTGATGCACTTGAACGCCAAGAGGTTCGCCGAATTCTACTGACTCGTCCTGCTGTTGAAGCAGGTGAGAAGCTTGGTTTCCTGCCGGGTGATTTAAGCCAAAAAGTGGACCCGTATTTGCGTCCACTTTACGATGCACTTTTTGAGATGCTTGGCTTCGAGCGTGTTGAGAAACTGATTGAGCGTAACGTTATTGAAGTTGCACCTCTGGCTTACATGCGTGGTCGTACACTGAATGATGCATTTATCATTCTTGATGAGAGCCAAAACACCACGGTAGAACAGATGAAGATGTTCTTAACCCGTATCGGCTTTAACTCACGTGCGGTGATCACGGGTGATATCACGCAAATCGATTTACCCCGTGGAGCTAAGTCAGGTCTACGTCATGCAACTGAAGTGCTCAGTGAAGTGGATGACATTAGCTTTAACTTCTTCATATCGGAGGACGTCGTTCGCCATCCTGTCGTTGCTCGTATCGTAAATGCGTACGAGAAGTGGGAAGCGAAAGACCAGAAAGAACGCAAAGAGTTTGAAAAGCGTAAACGTGAAGAGCGTGAAGCCAAACTTCTTGAAGCTCAGCAAGCCGTTACGACACAATTAGCAACACAAAATAGCTCTGTAATTGCAGAGCAAGGTGATAAATAGATGTCTATTGAACTAGACCTGCAATTAGCGGTCGAAAATGAGCAAGGTCTTCCAACCGAGCAAGATATTCAGCTTTGGTTGGACAAGACAATTCCTCAGTTTCAAGAGAATGCCGAGCTCACCGTTCGTATTGTTGATACAGAAGAGAGCCACCAGCTCAATCATGACTACCGTGGAAAAGATAAGCCAACTAACGTGTTGTCTTTCCCATTTGAAGCACCACCAGGAATGGAATTAGATCTACTGGGTGACCTCATTATCTGCCGCCAAGTTGTCGAAAAAGAAGCAGAAGAGCAAAGTAAGCCTCTGCTAGCACACTGGGCTCATATGGTTGTACATGGCAGTCTGCATCTGCTAGGTTATGATCATATCGAAGATGATGAAGCTGAAGAGATGGAGTCACTCGAGACAGAAATCATGCAAACTATGGGGTTTGAAGACCCGTATATTCTAGAAAAGTAAATTGATTCTAGTAAAGTAGGTTGCAGAGAAACAATAACTCATCGAACCTGTGGTTTTCGCAGGAATCTGAGTTGTAACGTGTGCTATCACACTTCTGATAGCGTTATTTTTTGAGAAATCATGAACGAAGGTAACCCCCCCACTTCTGAGGGAAGTAAAAAATCTGAAGGTCCGAGTAGAAAGTCCTTCTTTGAACGCCTAGGCCAACTATTTCAAGGTGAAGTAAAAGATCGCCAAGAGCTCGTAGATGTAATCCGCGACTCAGAAATTAATGACCTAATTGACCACGACACGCGCGACATGCTCGAGGGTGTTATGGAAATTTCAGAGATGCGAGTGCGCGATATCATGCTGCCTCGCTCTCAAATGGTTACAGTTGAACGCACCGATGACTTAGATACATTGATTGCGCTTATTACTGATGCTCAACACTCTCGCTACCCAGTGATCAGTGAAGATAAAGACCATGTTGAAGGCATTCTATTAGCGAAGGACCTACTTAAGTATTTGGGTTCAGAAAGTGCCCCATTTGATATCGAACAAGTGATTCGCCCTGTCGTGGTTGTTCCTGAAAGTAAGCGAGTTGATCGCCTGCTCAAGGAGTTCCAAGAAGAGCGTTACCACATGTCTATCGTTGTCGATGAGTTTGGTGGTGTTTCAGGCCTGGTAACCATTGAAGATATCCTCGAAGAAATCGTTGGTGAAATTGAAGACGAATTCGACGATGAAGAAGAAGTAGATATTCGTAAGCTGAGTAAGCATACCTTCGCTGTTAAAGCTTTAACCACTATTGAAGAGTTCAACGATACGTTTAACACTTCTTTCAGTGATGATGAAGTCGATACTGTGGGTGGTATGGTAATGACAGCGCTCGGTCATCTGCCTGTTCGTGGCGAAATTGTAGAAATCGGAAACTACCATTTCAAAATAACGTCCGCAGATAATCGTCGTGTGATTCAGCTACAGGTAACCATTCCTGACGAGCAACCTCTTCCAACTATCGAAGAATAACAACTTCTCTCTAAAGAGATGACAGAAATTAGATGACTAATACCTTTATTCATCGCCTATTACGGCCGCTTGCGGCCGTTTTTGTTGGCGCTATAACTACCCTTTCATTCGCTCCATATTCAATATGGCCTCTTGCCATTCTCAGCCCAGCTTTGTTACTGCTACTGATCCAAAACCGCTCTCCTAAAAGTGCGCTTTGGATTGGTTACGCTTGGGGCTTAGGCCAGTTCACGACTGGCATTAGCTGGGTATACGTCAGTATTGATGGCTTTGGCGGAATGCCATTGGCCGCCAATTTATTCTTAATGGCATTGCTTGTTGGTTATCTTGCGGTCTACTCCGGTCTATTTACTTGGAGTTTAAACAAATTCTTTCCGAGCAATAACCTAAGCCGATTTTTTCTTGCTGCCCCTGCACTATGGTTAATCTGTGATTGGCTACGCGGCTGGGTAATGACTGGCTTCCCGTGGTTATGGCTAGGCTACAGCCAAATTGACTCTCCACTAGGTTCATTCGCACCGGTTGGTGGTGTCGAGCTTGTGACGCTAACGATTATTGTGTCTGCTTCTGCACTCGCTTATACGGTCATAAATAAGGCGTGGAGTGTCAGCATCATCCCTGCAATTGTCTTTAGTGCAGGTTTCGGTATTCGAAATATCGATTGGGTGACACCAAATCCAGAGAAAACAACTTCAGTAGTATTGATTCAAGGCAACGTCGACCAAGACAGTAAATGGCTCCCAAGCCATCGCTGGCCGACTATGATGAAGTACACAGACCTGAGCAGAGAAAATTGGGATGCTGATATCATCATCTGGCCTGAAGCGGCTATTCCAGCATTCGAAGTTGAGATTCCATCTTTCCTACGTAACTTAGATAGCGCAGCGAAAATGAACAACAGCTCAATCATTACTGGCGTGCTGAATCAGTCTGAAGATAAAAAGTACTACAACAGTGTTCTTTCTCTAGGCGTAAACCCATACGGTGAGTACAACTACGACCCAAACGAACGCTACCATAAACATCACTTGTTACCATTTGGCGAGTTTGTGCCGTTTGAAGATATCCTACGCCCGTTAGCACCGTTCTTTAATTTGCCGATGTCATCATTCAGCCGTGGCGGTTTCGTTCAGCCAAACATCGTTGCAAATGGTCGTCACCTCGCACCAGCGCTCTGCTATGAGATCATCTTTAATGATCAAGTTAGACAAAACGTGACCGATGAAACTGACTTTATTCTAACGCTCTCTAACGATGCGTGGTTCGGCCGTTCAATTGGACCATTGCAACATATGGAAATCGCACAGATGCGAGCTCTGGAGCTTGGTAAGCCAGTTATTCGCTCGACCAACAATGGTGTAACTGCAGTAACCGATTACAAAGGCAACATCATCAAACAAATACCTCAGTTTGAAACGGCAGTATTAAAAGCTGAGCTCATTTCAACGGATGGTCAAACGCCTTATCACGTAGTTGGTACTTGGCCGTTGTATATCTGGGCAATGCTGAGTTTAATTGCAGGTTGGATTATGAGAAGACCAAAAACTGATGCGTGATGCGTGATGCGTGGAAAATTCTAAGGTTGACGTGAGAGCGTCAACCTTTTGTTTGTGGTGCTTAAACGATTTGGAAGAGAACGGGTTAAGGTTTTAATGCCTTGCGACTAAACCCTGTCGAACCACACTTAATACACGGAATAATCGTCGTTGGATGGTTGTACTCGGTTTGATGCCCACATTCATCACAGACGAGCGTCCCGAGTCCGATAACCTCATCCGCTTGATACAAGCCTTGGTGTTCTAAGTCTTGGAACAGTTCAACCCATTCCACCTTAGTACGATCAGTGATATCCAAGAGCCCTTGCCAAATAGAATCTGTGATCATCAAATAAAATGGACCACCTTTGCTCTCTTCATAGCTTTCGGAAAACTCTTTCAAATCCGATTTTACATAGGCCGAGATCAATGATAACTCGTCTTTGGTCATGTCATTGGCTGCTTTCGCATACTTGCCTGACGTTTCGATTTTGTTATTAAGCTCTTCAGGACTATGCTTCAGCGTTTCTATCACCTCTTCGACGACTTCTTCATAGAGTGCTTTTTTCTTCGGCATAACGACCTCCTTAAGATGACCAAGCTTTATCTTAGTAAACAGGTCTGCGGTTAAGCTGCCCGCTCCTAACAAACAAATGCAATTCATACCTTTAAGTATAGCTGTCCTAAGTAATTCGGCTGAATTTACACAATCAACCACGCTGCAACTGCAAGTATGAAGAGTATAACTATTGTTGTACTAAGCTCCTTTAGGTATTCTATGACGATCTGTAAGATTCTGTTCTAACCGAACTCACAAATTCCAAGATAACCGGATACCATCGATGCAAGAACAATATAACCCGCAAGAGATTGAACAAAAGGTTCAACAACACTGGGATGACAGCGAGACTTTCGTTGTAAGTGAAGACCCAAATAAAGAAAAATTCTACTGTCTTTCTATGTTCCCGTACCCAAGTGGCCGACTGCATATGGGTCACGTGCGTAACTACACCATCGGTGATGTGGTATCTCGTTTCCAACGTCTACAAGGCAAAAACGTAATGCAGCCAATCGGTTGGGATGCATTCGGCCTACCTGCAGAAAATGCAGCTGTAAAAAACAACACAGCACCTGCACCATGGACTTACGAAAACATCGAATACATGAAAAACCAGCTTAAACTTTTAGGCTTTGGTTACGACTGGAAACGTGAATTCGCAACGTGTACGCCTGAGTACTACCGTTGGGAGCAAGAGTTCTTCACTAAACTTTACGAACAAGGCCTAGTTTACAAGAAGACTTCTTCTGTTAACTGGTGTCCAAACGACCAAACTGTACTAGCGAACGAGCAAGTAGAAGACGGTTGCTGCTGGCGTTGTGACACTCCAGTAGAACAAAAGAAGATCCCACAGTGGTTCATTAAGATCACTGAATACGCTCAAGAGCTACTCGACGATCTAGACAACCTTGAAGGTTGGCCTGAAATGGTTAAGACCATGCAGCGCAACTGGATCGGTCGCTCTGAAGGTGTTGAACTATCTTTCGCTGTTAACGGTGAAGAAGCGCCGCTAGAAGTGTACACAACACGTCCAGACACACTAATGGGTGTTTCTTACGTTGGTATCGCTGCAGGTCACCCTCTTGCAGAGAAAGCATCACAGAACAACCCTGAGCTTGCAGCATTCGTTGATGAATGTCGTAACACGAAAGTGGCTGAAGCAGAACTTGCAACGATGGAAAAGAAAGGTATGGATACTGGCTTAACGGCTATCCACCCTCTTAACGGCCGTGTTGTTCCTGTTTACGTAGCTAACTTCGTTCTTATGGATTACGGCACAGGTGCGGTAATGGCGGTTCCTGCTCACGACCAACGTGACTACGAATTCGCAACTAAGTACGGCATCGATATCATCCCAGTAATCAAACCTGAAGACGGTTCTGAACTAGATGTGTCTGAAGTGGCTTACACTGAGAAAGGTGTACTGTTCGATTCTGGTGAATTCGATGGTCTTGCATTCCAAGAAGCATTCGATGCAATCGCTGCGAAGCTTGAAGCTGAAGGCAAAGGTAAGAAAACAGTAAACTTCCGTCTACGTGACTGGGGTGTGTCCCGTCAGCGTTACTGGGGTGCTCCAATCCCAATGGTAACCACTGAAGATGGTGAAGTTCACCCAGTACCAGCAGACCAACTGCCAGTAATTCTTCCAGAAGACGTGGTAATGGATGGCGTTACTAGCCCAATCAAAGCTGACAAATCTTGGGCTGAAACCACATTCAATGGTGAACCTGCACTACGTGAGACTGACACGTTCGATACGTTCATGGAGTCTTCATGGTACTACGCACGTTACTGTTCACCACAAGCTGACGACATTCTAGATCCAGAGAAAGCAAACTACTGGTTGCCAGTTGACCAATACGTTGGTGGTATTGAGCACGCATGTATGCACTTGCTTTACTCTCGTTTCTTCCACAAACTTCTTCGTGATGCGGGTTACGTGACATCTGATGAACCGTTCAAGCAGCTTCTATGTCAAGGCATGGTTCTAGCTGACGCATTCTATCACACCAACGAGAAAGGCACGAAAGAGTGGATTGCTCCAACTGACGTGACTATCGACCGTGACGCGAAAGGTCGCATTGAAAAAGCTGTCGACAACCAAGGCCGCGACGTTGAGCACTCAGGCATGATTAAAATGTCTAAGTCTAAGAACAACGGTATCGACCCACAAGAGATGGTAGACAAGTACGGTGCTGATACAGTACGTCTATTCATGATGTTTGCATCGCCTGCAGACATGACGCTTGAATGGCAAGAGTCTGGCGTTGAAGGGGCAAACCGCTTCCTTAAGCGTGTTTGGAAACTGGTTCACGCTCACTCTGCTAAGGGTACAGCTGAAGCTGTTGATGCTTCTGCGCTATCTGGTGATCAGAAAGCACTTCGTCGTGATATCCACAAGACTATCGCGAAAGTAACGGACGATATTGGCCGTCGCCAAACATTCAACACTGCCATCGCTGCGATCATGGAACTGATGAACAAGCTAGCGAAAGCACCTCAAGAGTCTGTACAAGATCGTGCAATTCTTGATGAAGCGCTAAAAGCAGTGGTTCGCATGCTTTACCCAATGACTCCCCACATCTCTTACGAAATGTGGATTGCACTTGGTGAATCAAACGTAGACTCAGCAACATGGCCAACTTTCGATGAGAAAGCGCTAGTTGAAGACGAGAAGACTATCGTTGTAATGATCAACGGTAAGCTGCGTGCGAAACTAACAGTTGCTGCCGACGCGACAGAAGAGCAAGTTCGTGAGCTTGGTCTAAACGATGAGAACGCTAAGAAGTTCCTAGATGGCTTAACGATTCGTAAAGTTATCTTCGTACCTGGCAAGCTTCTGAACATCGTAGCTAATTAATATTAGTTAACTAACATTGGCTAACTAACTAGTTGCAGATTAAAGCGAACTATCTTTAGTCTGCACATATAACTACTGAAGCGAACTTATTTTGTTTTCAGTAGTCTTTAGACAGGGTGCAACATTGCCCTGTCTACTTATTTAAGTGCTTTAGACCCAGAGCCTTACGATTCGAAAGCTCTAAAGCCTTTAAATAAGTATTCTACCTTCATGAGAGCCATCAAATAATGCGCCTGATTTCACTATCTTCATTGAAAGTTACTATTGTTGTTTTAACCGTTAGCCTGCTAAGTGCCTGTGGTTTCCACTTACGTGGTGACTATTCTGTACCAGAAGAACTCAACAAGATCTCTGTGACCAGTTACGACCAATACAGCACGTTTACGCGTATGATGAAAGGTCAGCTACGTATGAATGATGTAGAAATCGTATCGCCTACAGAAAACACCCCTAATTTGCATATTATTAGCGAAAGCGTTAGTGAGCGAACTCTGTCCCTATACCAGAATACTCGTGCAGCAGAAAAAGAGCTGACACTCAACGCATCATACCGCGTCACGATTCCTGAATTAGGCTCAAAGACATTCTCAACGAGCGTAACCCGTAGCTACCTAGACAATCCGTTAACCGCATTAGCAAAATCGGTTGAACGAGACATGATTGAAGATGAAATGCGTAAGCTTGCGACAAGCCAGATCCTTCGTCAGATGGCTCGATTGAAAGCGAACATTGCAGCAGGTAGCATGGATCTACAAGCTCTAGAAAACGTTCAAGTAAAAGAGCTAGAAAAGCAGTACAACATCAAGAACATCGAAATTGAAGAAATCGAAATAGAACCAAGTTCTACGGAAACGGCAGAGCCCGTTGAATCAGCTGAGCAATAGGTCTATTTAATGCGCATTTTTGCCGACCGATTACCAGAGCAACTGGCTAAACAGCTAAGTAATGTTTACCTCATTTTCGGTAACGAGCCTCTGCTGTTACAAGAGAGCCGAGAAGCGATTCAAAAAGTTGCAAAACAGCAAGGCTTTGATGAACGTCACCGCTTTGCTATTGATAACAGTCTGGACTGGAATCAAGTCTATGACTGTACTCAAGCATTAAGCCTGTTCTCTAGCCGTCAAATCATCGAACTTGAACTGCCAGAGTCCGGAGTCAATGCTGCGATAGCCAAAGAGCTACTGGCAATCTCAGATCATATCCACAGCGATATTCTGTTGGTCTTGATTGGTACGAAGCTAACCAAGGCTCAAGAAAGTGCTAAATGGTTTAAAGCACTGTCTAATCAGGGCCACTGGGTCAGTTGCCTAACGCCAGATGTCAGCCGCTTACCTCAGTTTGTCCAAGCGCGCTGCCGTCAAATCGGCTTATCTCCAGACCCTGAAGCGATTCAAATGCTGGCACAGTGGCACGAGGGTAACCTATTTGCTCTCACTCAAAGCCTAGAAAAGCTAGCGCTCCAATACCCTGACGGAAAACTGACCCTAGTACGCTTAGAAGAATCACTAAGCCGCCACAACCACTTTACTCCATTCCACTGGAGTGATGCGTTACTGGCTGGAAAAGGTAATCGTGCACAACGGATTCTAAGACAACTGGAAGCTGAAGGTGTAGAGCCAGTCATTTTACTGCGTAGCATACAACGTGAACTTGCCTTGCTATTACAAATGCAGCAACAAATGAAACAGATGCCAATTAGTCAGGTCTTCGAAAAGCACCGTATCTGGCAATCTAAAAAGCCTCTTTATAACGCCGCGCTAACAAGAGTTTCAATGACTCAATTACACTCTCTGTTTGCGTTGCTTACTCAAGCCGAATTGATGACAAAAACTCAATATGAACAGTCGCCTTGGCCACTAATTCATCAGTTAAGCGTAGAGTTTTGTATCCCTTCAGCTTCAATCCCATTTCACGCATAAAAGCGTGGTATATTCTAGGGTCAACAGCCCCTAAAAAGCTAAATTCAGATTAAAGGAACACCCCGTGTTACGTGAAGAACTAAAAGATTTTCTTGCAGACAAAGCCGACGACATGAAAGCAGAATCGATTGTGACTATCGATGTGGAAGGCAAATCAAGTGTTACTGATTACATGATCGTTTGTACTGGTACCTCTAAGCGCCATGTTGCTTCTATCGCACAACATGTTGCTGATGAAGTACGCAAAGCAGGCATGCAGCCACTGGGTATGGACGGCCAACAAGAAGGTGAATGGGTTGTTCTAGATATGGGAACAAGCATGCTTCACGTTATGCAAGAAGAACATCGCGAACTGTACCAACTAGAAAAACTTTGGGGCTAAGCTTTGAAGATCCAGTTAATCGCAGTTGGTACAAAAATGCCAAAATGGGTTGAAGAAGGTTTTAAAGAATATAAACGCCGCTTCCCTCATGACATGCCATTAGAACTCATTGAAATCTCCGCGGGTAAACGCGGTAAAAATGCTGATATTGCACGTATTCTTCAAAAAGAAGGCGAAGCAATGTTAGCAGCAGTTCCAAAAGGTAACCGCATTGTCACGCTTGATATCCCAGGTAAAAAATGGGATACACCACAACTGGCAGAGCAATTGGAAAGTTGGAAGTTGGATGGACGCGACGTTTCTATCCTTATTGGTGGGCCTGAAGGATTAGCTCCTGCATGTAAAGCGGCTGCAGACCAAAGTTGGTCTCTATCTGCGCTTACCCTCCCTCACCCATTAGTACGCGTTATCATGGCTGAAAGCTTGTATCGAGCTTGGAGCATCACTGCTAACCACCCTTATCATCGAGAATAAGCGTTAATGTTACGTAAACGTAGCCAAATCCGTGATTACAAAGCAGAAGCACGACTATTTACTAGTCGTGCTTTTGTTGCGTTTGCGGGGATCATAGTCATGATGTCGATGTTGGTTGTTAACCTGTACAACATTCAGGTCAATCAATACCAAGACTATAAAACCCGTTCAAACGACAACCGTATCAAGGTCGTTCCAATCGCGCCAAACCGCGGTTTAATTTACGATCGTAACGGAGTACTTCTTGCCGAAAACCGCCCTGTTTTCAACCTAGAAATTACACCAGAAAAAATCAAAGACATGGATGATACGCTCATCCGTCTACAAGAATTAATCGAGGTCCCACCAGAGCGTATTGAACGATTTAACCGTGACCGCCGTAACTCACGACGCTTCAAGTCAGTACCTATTCTTAATCAGCTTACCGAAGAACAGGTTGCTGTCTTCTCTGTAAACCAACATAAGTTCCCGGGCGTTGAAGTCACAGGTACGTTAAAACGTTTCTATCCTTATGGTGATGTGCTAACTCACGTGATTGGCTACGTATCGCGCATCAACGACCGTGATATGCAGCGCTTAGTACGAGAAGAAAAAGACGCCAATTACCAAGCAACACGTGACATCGGTAAACTTGGCATTGAGCGCTACTACGAAGACATGCTGCACGGCACCGCTGGTTATCAAGAAGTTGAAGTAAACAGCCGTGGACGAGTCATTCGCACACTAAAATTTGTACCTTCGGTTCCGGGTAAAGATATCGTGCTCAATTTAGATATCAAGCTGCAACTATACGTACATAAGCTACTTGATGGCCGCCGTGGCTCTGCCGTAGTCCTGGACCCGAAAGACAATGGCGTGTTAGCCATGGTGTCCAGTCCAAGCTACGATCCTAATGCGTTTGTACATGGTATCTCTTCTAAAGGTTATAACGCTCTACTACAAAATAAAGATAGACCTTTGGTTAACCGTGCCACATTGGGTATTTATCCACCAGCTTCAACGATCAAACCGTTTATTGCCGTTGCTGCTCTACAAGAAAGTGTGATTACACCGAATACAACGCGTAATGATCCAGGCTATTGGAAAATACCTAACTCCAAAACCAAACCGTTTCGCGACTGGTTACGTTGGGGGCACGGTGTTGTTGATATAGAGAAAGCGATTGAAGAATCGGTTGATACTTTCTTCTACCAAATTTCCTTTGATCTGGGCATCGACCGTTTGTCTAAATGGATGATGCTATTTGGCTTTGGTGACTATACAGGCATTGATATTTACGAAGAAAGTAAAGCCAACATGCCAACTCGTGAATGGAAAATGGCAAGACACCGTGTGCCTTGGTATCAAGGTGACACCATCCCTGTAGGTATCGGACAAGGCTATTGGACAGCGACACCAATGCAGATCGCAAAAGCCACATCTGTATTGGTCAACGAAGGTGAAGTGACAGCGCCTCACCTATTACGTGCAACGATCGATAATGGTCAACCATTCGATGAACAAACGGTCTCTGAGATCGAAACTTATCCTCCAATCACTGGTGTTAAGCAGAAATACTGGGATATCGCGCAAGAAGGCATGAGACTGGTAAACCACGGTAAGAAAGGTACTGCAAGACGTTCATTCCAAAAGATGTCTTACCAAACCGCTGGTAAATCAGGAACTGCGCAAGTATTCGGTCTCAAAGAAGACGAAGAATACAACGCTGACGAAATCGCAGAGCATTTACGCGATCACGCACTCTTTACTGGTTATGCTCCTTTTGAAGACCCAGAAGCGGTTGTGACTATCGTATTAGAAAACGCAGGTGGTGGCTCATCAAATGGCGGCCCTGTCGTTAGAAAAATACTAGACCATATTATTCTCTCTGAAGAAGATGAAAGTAAGGCAACAAAATAATGAAACTTGATCCTTCTACTGGACGAAATAGAGCCTTGTTTGAAAGGCTCCATATCGACCTACCCTTACTGCTCGGTATTCTAGTGTTGATGGGCTTTGCCTTATTGATCATGTACAGCGCCAGCGGACAAAGCCTTGCGATGATGGATCGCCAAGCAATGCGTATGGTGCTGTCTTTAGGTGTCATGATCTTCTTAGCGCAACTTTCGCCTCGTACCTACGAAACCTTGGCCCCGCTGTTATTTGCAGGCGGTGTCATCTTACTCTTGGGCGTGTTGTTCTTTGGTGAGGCCTCTAAAGGAGCTCAGCGCTGGTTAAATTTCGGTTTTGTTCGATTCCAACCCTCTGAACTATTAAAACTTGCGGTACCTTTGATGTTGGCCCGATTTATCGGTAAACGATCACTTCCGCCAACCTTTCAAACATTAGCAATCTCGCTCGTGATGGTGTTTGTACCTACTATTTTAATCGCGAAGCAACCTGACTTAGGTACATCCATCCTTATCGCCGCATCAGGTATCTTCGTGATATTCCTGGCTGGTATAAGCTGGAAAATCATTGCCAGTGCCGCAATAGCGTTAGGGGCATTTATCCCAATATTATGGTTCTTCTTGATGCGTGAATATCAAAAAGTACGAGTAAGAACCCTTTTTGATCCTGAATCAGACCCATTAGGTGCGGGCTACCACATCATTCAAAGTAAGATTGCGATAGGTTCTGGTGGTGTATCAGGAAAAGGTTGGTTGCAAGGCACTCAATCCCAACTGGAATTCATTCCAGAGCGCCACACTGACTTCATCTTTGCAGTCATTGCCGAAGAATGGGGCATGATTGGTATTTTATTCTTGCTTGCTATCTACCTATTCATTATTGGACGTGGTTTAGTGCTCGCGAGCCAAGCTCAAACGGCATTTGGTCGAATGATGGGTGGTAGTATTGTATTGAGCTTTTTCGTTTATATTTTTGTAAACATTGGCATGGTAAGCGGTATTCTGCCCGTGGTTGGTGTTCCTCTTCCTCTCGTCAGTTATGGCGGCACTTCAATGGTGACCCTTATGGCTGGTTTTGGTATTTTAATGTCGATCCATACACACAGAAAAGCATTCTCAAAGGCGACCTAATCGATGTCTATTACAATATTTCAAAGAAAAGCATCTTTGGTTGATGAGCTGCCAATAAAAAAAATAGCCTCTACCTTAGGCTTAGCGATTTTAATCAATGGCTGTTCATCACAAAAGCCAACCGGTCGCTACGATATTGATTCAGATCTTGCACCAGATGCACCAATATCAGTGGAGCATCTAGAGGATGCTCACCCTCAATATGAACCTTATAGTTTGGGCGGAAACACTAACTACACACTGCGTGGTGAAGACTACAAGATCGTAAAAAAAACCGAAGGTTTTACCGAGAAAGGAAAAGCGTCTTGGTACGGTAAGAAATTTCATGGCCATTTAACGTCTAATGGCGAGATCTATGACATGTATTCGATGTCTGCAGCTCACAAAACATTGCCAATTCCAAGCTATGTAAAAGTGACCAATACCGACAATAACAAAACGACGATTGTTCGTATCAATGACCGAGGTCCATTCCATGAAGGCCGAATCATTGACCTTAGTTATGCGGCGGCTTACAAGCTCGATGTTTTGAGAACGGGCACGGCAAATGTTGAGATTGAAGTCATCACGATTGCCATGCCAACCGACGCAAATAAAAAGGCGGCTTTACCGCAATTTATTATTCAAGTGGCCACATCGCCTCATGAAGATAGAACGGAGAAGTTAGCCAAAGATTTAGGCGAAAAGCTAGCAGTAGCAACGTTTTTGCAGCCAAATGATGACAACTACCGATTGATGCTTGGGCCATTTCATGACTATGCGCTGACTCAAGAGAAATTGGAACAAGTTAAGCTAATGGGTTACCCGTCAGCTTATATAAAGAAACACACGCTAACCCGCTAATTAATCTAACAGTAACTTCTGGTAATCAGCGCTCTGGTGTGACAGAGTGATTCTGTTAATATATGAATAGTTCACCAAATAATTGCATTCAAAATGATTAAATCTAATAAACTTGTTAAATCGATTTTTGCTACTTCTGTTGCTCTTTCTGCAACGATAGCTACATCGTCATTCGCCGCTCCTATTGTTGTTCCTGATGCTCCTCAAATCGCCGCTAAGGGTTTTGTTCTGATGGATTACCATTCAGGCAAAGTACTAGCAGAGAAAGAGATGAATACTCAGCTTTCTCCAGCAAGTTTAACCAAGATGATGACAAGCTACGTGATCGGCCAAGAGCTAGATCGTGGCAACATCAATCTGACCGATGACGTTGTTATCAGTGAAAATGCTTGGGCTAAAAACTTCCCTGATTCTTCAAAGATGTTCGTGGAAGTGGGCACAACGGTTAAAGTTGAAGAGCTGAACCGTGGCATCATCATTCAATCAGGTAACGATGCATGTGTTGCTATGGCTGAACACATCGCTGGGTCTGAAGATGCATTTGTTGATCTAATGAACGCCTGGGCAAGCTCTATCGGCATGAAAGACACGCACTTTGCTAATGTGCACGGTCTAGATAACCCGAATCTATACTCTACACCTTACGATATGGCTCTACTTGGTCAGGCATTGATTCGCGACGTTCCTGATGAATACCGTATCTACTCACAGAAAAAATTCACTTACAACGGCATCACCCAGTACAACCGTAATGGTCTGTTATGGGATAAGAGCATGAACGTTGATGGCATCAAAACGGGTCACACGAGCAATGCTGGCTACAGCCTAGTAAGTTCAGCGACAGAAGGCAAAATGCGCCTAGTTGCGGTTGTGATGGGAACTAAAAATGCTAATGCTCGTAAAACAGAAAGCAAAAAGCTATTAAGCTACGGTTTCCGTTTCTTCGAAACAGTGGCACCACACACAGCGGGTGAAACCTTCGTAGAAGAGAAGATCTGGATGGGTAGCAAGGATACAGTTGCACTAGGTGTCGACGAAGATACTTTCGTTACTCTACCTCGTGGCCAAGCTAAGAACCTAAAGGCAAGCTTCGTTCTTGAAAAGGAACTAGAAGCACCAATTAGCAAAGGCGATGTTGTAGGTAAACTATTCTACCAAGTTGATGGTGAAGACGTTGCTGAATACCCACTACTTGCACTTGAAGATGTAGACCAAGGCAGCTTATTTAGCCGTCTATGGGACTACTTAGTATTACTGTTTAAGGGTTTATTCTAAACCAGTCAAAGCTTTGCTCTAAGCAATACACAAGCTCAGTGCAAAGCTAACTCAATGAGTAAGTTCATTATTTACTCATTGACGAACTAAAAGCCGCTATGTGCGGCTTTTGTTGATCTTGAGTTCAGCGATATTTACACGTAATATTCCGCCCTATTACTCGTGTCTGTTGACCGAACACGCTTTTTATCGACATTTCGCCAATTTGCGAGAGTCTAGCCTTTTGGAGCTAATCATGAACATCAATTCTGATGCAAAACTAAAAGATCTCTTAGAGTTCCCTTGTTCATTCACTTACAAAGTAATGGGCTATGCTAAGCCAGAACTTACTGAGCTAGTGCTAGAAGTGATCCAGCGTCATGCTCCTGGTGACTACAGCCCAACACTAAAACCGAGTGCGAAAGGAAACTACCACTCTGTTTCAATCAATATTACTGCGACTTCTATTGAACAAGTAGAAACGCTATACAAAGAGCTGGGCGACATCGAAATCGTTCGTATGGTTCTGTAATCTCCAATTACACATGAAAAACAGCGGCTTATTGCCGCTGTTTTTGTTTGAAGCACCCTATTGGACTCAAAATCATTCAACTTAATTTTCAATAAATACAAAGAAAGTTGAAAAACCTTGCAGTCCGTCTGTAGTTAGAATCATGTTTCGCGTTTATAATGCGTTCACTTTATTAATCCTTGAGGGAGTGCAGCTTTGCAAAATAAGCTAATCGTAAAAAAATTAGGCCGTCAGGATTACGAACCTGTGTGGAAAGCCATGCATAAGTTCACAGACGAACGCACAGAAGAAGACGTAGACCAAGTTTGGTTGGTTGAACACAACCCTGTCTTCACTCAAGGACAAGCAGGCAAATCCGAGCATGTATTAAATGCTGGTGATATCCCTGTCATTCAAAGCGATCGCGGTGGCCAAGTGACTTATCACGGCCCAGGTCAGTTAGTCGCTTACTTTTTGATTAACATCCGCCGCAAAAAATTCGGAGTACGTGATTTGGTGACTCATATTGAGAACCTCGTAATCAACACTCTGAAAGCTTACAATATAAATTCAACTGCCCGACCTGACGCTCCTGGTGTCTATGTCGATGGCAAGAAAATTTGTTCACTCGGATTACGTATTCGACGTGGCTGCTCGTTCCACGGGCTAGCACTCAACGTCGATATGGATTTGTCTCCATTCCTACGTATTAACCCATGCGGTTATCAAGGTATGGAAATGGCACAAGTAAGCCAACTCGGCGGACCAAGTGAGTTAGAAAGCGTTGAGCAACAGTTAATACAAGAGCTCGTAGAGCTACTCGGCTATGACCAAGTAGACATTCAAGCCACCAGTAACATTACAGCAGAAGCATAAAATCATGAGCAAACCAATCCAAATGGAAAAAGGCGTTAAATATCGTGACGCTGACAAAATGGCATTAATTCCCGTAAAGAATATGCCTGCTGAACAGAAAGAAGTTCTACGTAAACCTGCATGGATGAAGATTAAACTTCCTTCAGACAGCCATCGTATTCAAGAAATCAAATCAGCAATGCGCAAAAACAACCTGCACTCAGTTTGTGAAGAAGCGTCTTGCCCTAACCTAGCCGAGTGCTTTAACCACGGCACGGCAACGTTTATGATTCTTGGCGCTATCTGTACTCGTCGCTGCCCGTTTTGTGATGTTGCCCATGGTCGTCCTGTAGCTCCTGAAGCAGAAGAGCCGAAGAAACTGGCTAAGACAATCAAAGACATGAAACTGAAGTACGTAGTAATCACTTCAGTTGACCGTGATGACTTGCGTGACGGCGGTGCTCAGCACTTTGCTGACTGTAACCGTGAAATTCGCGAACAAAATCCAAATATTCGTATCGAAACACTGGTTCCTGACTTCCGCGGTCGTATGGATGTGGCACTTGATCTAATGAAAAACAACCCGCCAGATGTTTTCAACCACAACCTAGAGACAGCACCACGCCTATACCGTAAAGCGCGTCCAGGTGCGAACTACAAGTGGTCTCTTGATCTGTTGAGAAAATTCAAAGAGCAGCACCCAAACATCCCAACTAAATCAGGTGTGATGATGGGTCTTGGTGAGACGAAAGAAGAGATCGTTCAAGTACTGAAAGACCTTCGTGAGCATGGTGTCACTATGCTGACACTTGGCCAATACCTAGCGCCAAGCCGTCACCACTTACCAGTAGAACGCTACGTGCCGCCTTCTGAGTTCGATGAACTGAAAGAGATTGCTCTAGAACTAGGCTTCACTCACGCAGCTTGTGGCCCGTTTGTACGTTCTTCTTACCATGCAGACTTGCAAGCTCAAGGTATGGAAATTAAGTAACCACATTGCTTAAGCCAAAATTAAAAAGGCGCTGAACTGTATGTTCAGCGCCTTTTTTCTATCGTTCAAAACAAGCTTGTTCAATACAAAAACAACAAAGCCACTCATTAAGAGTGGCCTGAACTGCAAGTTAATCATCTAGATGCTAAATGGTCTACTAACCAAATGAAGCCCAGATAACTGTTGCCACCAAGATTGGGCACACGAACTTCACATACATTGGCCACACTTTACCAAACCAACCAAGCTGAAAGTCAGGGCAGCCATGTTCAAGCTCTTTCACTTTTGAAGCTCGACTCCACACCCAGCCACCAAACAGGCAGAACATCAGTGCTGCGACCGGTTGAAGGTATTGAGTCGCTATCATCGCAACCATGCCAAACATCGCGGCAAAGTTGTAAACAATGACCACACTGAACAATGCGATAGCACCACCAATCACCCAGCTTGTTGGCGTTCGTCTTGTATTGAAACGCTCACTCACTAGCGCTACAGGCCCTTCCAACATCGAAATTGAAGAAGTAAGGGCAGCAATCGTCAGCAACAAGAAGAAGACAATTGCGAAGATCTGACCAAGTACGCCTAAGCTATCAAACATCAAAGGCAGAACCGTAAATACCAGCGTGTCAGAGCTCAATAGTGAACCATCTTCAGCATAGATTTGTACGCCCTTCTGCATCGCAACAAACATTGCGGGCATAACCACTAAACCAGCAATAAAAGCGACAGCAGTATCAACCAAGGTTACGTTCATCGCCATTTTTGGTAGGTTCTCTTTCTTGCTTAAGTAAGAACCGTAAACCAACATAGAGCAACCACCAATGGTTAGCGAGAAGAAGCCTTGTCCCATTGCCGCTAGAATGAGTTTTCTATCCCACACTTTCTCAAAGTCTGGAACCAAGTAATGTTTTAGGCCTTCCATCGCTCCAGATTGCGTCATGATGTAAACAAACAATAAGCCAAATAAAACAAATAGTGCAGGCATCAAACGAGTCGACCACTTCTCGATACCTTGCTTAACACCACCCTGTACAATAAGAATTGTCAGTACATAAAATGCGACCGTACCAAATACATTGCGCTCAACACTGAAGCCTTTAAACCAATCAGCAACAGCTTCTAGACCGACAAGATCAGCGACTGCACCAATTAGGAAGCAAATCAACCAACCGCCGACAATACTATAAAAGGCTAACACGGCACTTGGAACACTTAGGCCAATCCAACCGACAAATTCACCGACTTTTTTACCTAACGGATTTGTCGTCAACGAGCGCATACTATCGACAGGGTTCGCTTGACCATGACGGCCAATCGCCATCTCAACCACCAGCATCGGGAAAGCAACCACGAAAATCATGATTAGGTAAACAAGCAGAAAAGCGCCACCGCCGTTACTGGCAACTTGAGTTGGGAAACCCCAAATATTACCTAAGCCAACAGCTGCACCCGCCGCTGCTAAAATAAAACCCAAACGAGAGCTAAAGTGCTCTCTTGAAGAGGAAGATTGTTGGTCCATATTGCCCGCATCAAAAATCAGTGAACTAGTTGAGAAGTACAGTAATCAAAAGCAATGATAGGCACAACCAATAAATGAACAATTATCTGATTTTTACAATCGATGCGCTATTTAGAACCACAAAATTAACAAAAAACCAGTCTTATAGTTCAATTAAAAGCAATAAAGTGAAGTGACAGGCTTGAGCAGGAAATGGATTAAATTGAGATAGATACACGCCGTGTGGTTCCATTTATACAAACAAAAAGAGCACCAACCGGTGCTCTTGCTATTCATAAGTCGATCCAGATTAGATCGTGAAGACTTGATAGTCTTTTAGGTTCGGAATGATTTTATGCAGCTCTTGCTCCTGCTCTGCCATCTCATCTAGAGAATCACAGAACTCATTCGCTTCCTCTTGTACTTGTTGAGAATGTTCTTTCATTCTCTCTTCAACTTTAAGCTTTAATTCAGCCATGCTATCAGCCATTTCGGTCAGATTTAGTCCGCCGTCTTGCTTCATTTTTTCTGACATCGCATTAAAGGCACTTGAGATAAACTCTTGGTTAAAGATCTCCTTAGCCTTTTCAAAATCTTCAGACCAACCATTCGCCATCGAATCGAAACTATCAGCCGGTAGGACTAACTCGCCATCTTTATAGTAACGAGCCTCTAATTCAGCAAAGTACGTTTTCATTGATTCTTTTACATTATCAAATGACTCAGGTGAATCTAGGCTAGCCGCAATATCATCAATCACGTCATTCGCTAACGCTAGGCTATCGTTAGCCATTTGTTTCGCTCGTGGTAAGTACTCACTCATGCTTTCGCGGTATTTTTCAATCGCCGCTTGTTGGTCGGCATCAAGTGCGACCTTTTCACCATGAATATAAAGATCGTTATTGCCATCAAGAATAGCTGTATCACCATTTACTTGATGGATTTCGACTTTCTGCTCGTCAATTCGTAGTTCATTTTTCAAATCAACTCGACACTGAGCTGCAAAGGTTGGCAGGCTCACAACAGCGGTAGCCACTGTTAATGATGCAATCAATACGCTTTTTTTCATAACACCCTCTCATCAATCTGCCCAACGACTATACCGCTAGTTTATGCTTCTTTGTCAGAAAAACGTTTATATTTACAAGCCTGTCATTCAGTCAATCGATACTACTTCATAGCAAAATTGTTTATCAGCGACCTTAAACTCAATTTCATCACCGACTTCTTTGCCCATTAGAGCCTGACCAAATGGTGCATTCGCCGTCACGATGGCAATCTCATTCTCATTCCACATGACAGAAAGTCCGCCGACTCTCGGCCCCATAAAAAAGTGTTTATATTTATCATGTTCGTCAATGACCACAATGTAGCTACTCACCGTAATACGCTCACTATCGCGCAACACTAAGTTACGATAACACTGAATGTCGTCTTCACACTCTTGCACTCTTACGGCTTGGCCATGAGCAAGATACGAAGCTTCTAATGCCAATGTATCGTACTTATGTTCAGGCACAGTCTCTTCATCGGTCGCAGCATCAATCGCACGCTGAGTCGCAGATTGGGCGATACGTAGTCGGGATTCGAGTTGCTCTAAGATTATTTGGCGAAGCTCAGACTTATTCATACTATTGGGGTGCTTTTCTATAGGAGCTACAGAATAGAATTAGGTACAATCAGGTGCAAGACATTTGATTCATCAAGCGACGCTATCATGAATGGACGCTCGCTTTATCATCAATACGACACTTAATAATTCAGGTAGAACATAAATGATTGAGCAGAAGTTAAAACAAGTATTCGGATTCGACTCACTGCGTAATGGGCAAAAGCAAGTCATTGATAATGTTCTATCTGGTCATTCGACAGCGGCCATATTCCCAACAGGCTCAGGTAAGTCGCTTTGCTATCAATTGCCAGCGCTAGCATTGCCACACTTAACCTTAGTGATATCGCCACTGTTAGCTTTAATGAAAGACCAGCTCAGCTTCTTGCACAGCAAAGGCATTAGCGCAGCTGCAATCGAATCAAGCCAAGACAGACAAACCACCCAACAAGTGATGCAGTCGGTACGTAACGGAGACACCAAGATCCTCATGATCTCCGTTGAGCGCTTGAAGAACGAGCGCTTTCGCCAGTTTATCTCCCAAGTGCCGATCTCGTTACTGGTGGTCGATGAAGCGCACTGTATTTCTGAATGGGGACATAACTTTAGACCAGATTACCTGAAGCTTCCCCAGTACCAAAAACAACTCAATATTCCTCAGGTACTGCTACTGACAGCCACCGCGACCACATCAGTGATCCAAGATATGAAGTCTAAGTTTGATATCGATGAGGAACGTGTGGTGGTTACGGGTTTCTATCGTCAAAACCTCGACCTGTCAATTCAACCTTGCGAACAAACCAGCAAGCTAGAAACCTTGTGCAATGTCGTTAACCAAGCTTCTCTCGCTCCGACTATTGTTTATGTCACCCTTCAACAAACAGCAGAAATGGTGGCTCAGCAACTTCGTAATGCTGGCGTTAATGCCGTGGCTTACCATGCGGGTCTTAAGCCTGAAAACCGAGATGTAATTCAACATCAATTCATGAATGATGACGTGAACTGTATCGTGGCCACCATTGCGTTTGGTATGGGCGTCGACAAGTCCAACATTCGCCGAGTGATTCACTTTGATTTACCAAAATCTATCGAGAATTACTCGCAAGAGATCGGCAGAGCTGGCCGAGACGGTCAACCTTCGGCATGTATTCTTCTCGCAAACAAATATGGCCTCAGTACGCTAGAGAACTTCGTATTTGGTGATACGCCGGATAACATCTCAATCCAAGCTGTCTTGAAAGAGATCTACGAAAACCAAAACATTGGGGCTTCTGGTGCAAACCAATGGGAGATCATGCTTAACCAACTATCGCGTGAATCTAACATTCGTCAACTTCCACTAAAAACACTGTTGGTTTATCTAGAAATTGAAGGCGTGATTGAACCTAAATACAGTTATTTTGCTGACTACAAATTTAAGTTTATTCGCCCGAAACAACAGATCACCGAACAGTTCCAAGGTGAACGTCGTCATTTTGTAGAAGCAATTTTCCAATGCTCTCCTCAAGCTAGAGTCTGGTGCCAAGTTGACTTCGATGCACTGTGGACACACTTCCAGGCTGATCGTCAGCGTGTTGTTACGGCTATCGATTATTTCAATGAACAAGGCTGGATTGAGTTGGAAAGTAAGCAGATCACCGATGTGTATGCGATCCACAACACCTCTGAAGATATGATGCAACTGTCAGATCGTCTAACTGAGTTGTTTAAGGCAAAAGAGAACAGTGAGATTAATCGCCTTAACCAAATGCTGAACTTCTTCGAAGCAGATACTTGTCTAAGCTCACGCCTAGCGAGCTACTTTGCCGATGATAAGGCACCAACTAACTGTGGTCATTGCTCTGTATGCCGTGGTGAGGTAGCAATATTACCAACTGTCGATGTTGACCCCGTTGACGACGAAACCGTAATGACATGGATCCATGAATTTGTATCGAAGAGTCAGCAATTGATCACAGACGAAGCCATTACCCGTTTTCTATGCGGAATCGCAACCCCGCTTTCAACCAAGCTTAAAGCCAGCAAAATGGTCGGTTACGGCAAGCTAGAGCAGCAACCATTCAGTGATACCTTGGCGCGAGTCAAACAACTTCCTAGATAAGGCATCTCACGTATTGATATAGAAACAGGCTAGGCTATGAAGCCTAGTCGGTGCTTATCGGTGAACTTCTCATCACTATCTATTCTCAATATCACCTATTCTCACGGCCCTCTATTCTTATTGCTCTCTAAACTAGACAGCCTAAAAGAAACTCAACTGACGCATCTGATCTTTGGGTTGTAGCATCACGCTCAAACCAAGCAAGCGTATTTCTCGTCCCTGTTGTCTTTTCAGTATTTCGCTTAACAGTTCTTTGAAGTGTTCGCGATCAAGAGAGGCGTGTATGTGTTCGATAGTGGTTTGCTGGAAATCGGCGAACTTGAGCTTAATCCCCTGCTTGATGATCGCTTTACTCGGGCTGGCTTTTTCGAGACGAGTTTCAAGCTCAGGAAACAGCTTATCTTCGATCACCTGCCAACATTCCTCGTAGGTAGAAATGTTTTGAGTAAAGGTGCGCTCTACTCCTACCGATTTTCGTTCACGCTCAATAACAACTTCCCGGTCATCAATGCCATGGCTGCGCTTCCATAGAGATGCACCTTGACGGCCAAACCTGAGCAATAGATCGCGATAATCAGATTCCTTAATATCCTTACAAGTAAAGAAGCCCGCTTGATGCAGCTTCTCAATGCTGACCTTGCCAACACCGGGAATCTTTTCGAGTGGGAGTTCGTCAATCATCGCTTGAACGTCTTGCGGAGGAATCACAAACTGTCCGTTGGGTTTATTCATATCCGACGCGACTTTCGCTAGAAACTTTATTGGAGCGATGCCAGCCGAAGCAGTCAGGTTGAGTTCATTCCAGATATCGTGACGAATCGCCTCTGCAATCAGTGTGGCCGAACCATGACATTGCTTGGAATCGGTGACATCAAGGAAAGCTTCATCCAAAGAAAGAGGTTCAATGATGGATGTGTATCGAGAAAAAATTTCGCGGATCTTTTTCGATATCTCGACGTAGACCGACATTCTCCCAGGAACAACCAACAGATTGGGACAAAGCTGCAGTGCTTTTCCTGTTGGCATTGCAGAACGAATACCAAACTTACGAGCTTCGTAATTACAGGTACTCAAAACCCCGCGCTGTTTTTCATGCCCCCCCACTGCGAGCGGTCGATTTCTATAAGATGGGTTATCTCGCATTTCTACAGCTGCGTGGTAAGACTATCGGGTAAAAAATGTAAATTTTAGTGAGATAGTGAGCAAATAACTTTTAAAATATATAGTTAAACTAAAAAATACACTTACATAATTCACTTACAGAAAATTCACGAGATTCGCAAGATAAATGCCTCGAAAACGCTTCATTTACACTTACATTTTCACCACTTGAGGGTCATCTGGGTGTTGGACTGACCTTCTTGAGGTTCTAACCCTACACTTAATCCAATAAGACGAATTCCTCGGCCATTAGCTCGCGCCCAAGCTTTTTTTAATAAAGCAGAGAAAAAAACTTTATCAAGACTGATTTGTTTATGTTCAACCGTTGTTTGCTGGAAGTCATCGAATTTAAGTTTAAGACCCTGACGGATTATTCTTTTATCATGAGAAACCTTACTGAATCGTCTCACTAGTTCATCATATAGTGATTCAATAACTTCTAGGCATTCTGATTCAGTCAAAATATCTTGAGCAAATGTCCGTTCAACACCAAGGGATTTTCTAATTCTTGTTGGTGTTACCTCACGACGATCAATTCCATGGCAGCGCTCCCATAGGGAACTGCCGAACTTACCAAAATGTTTGAGTAACATGTGTTGGTCGTAATTTTTAACATCAATACCTTGGTACAAACCAAGGTTATGCAGCTTCTCCAGTGTTACCTTACCAACACCGGGAATTAAGCCTAATTCTAGATCGTTAACAAATCTGTCTATTTCATCTGGAGTTACGACACAAATTCCGTTTGGTTTATTAATATCGGAAGCGACCTTTGCAACAAATTTGATAGGGGCTATTCCGGCACTGGCCGTAAGGTTTAATTCTGATTCAATGGCCTTTCGAATATCCTCTGCGATTAATGTTGCCGACCCCCTAAATAGTTGAGAATCTGTCACATCAAGGTAAGCCTCATCAAGCGATATAGGCTCAATAAGGTCGGTATAACGAGCAAAGATTGCATGGATCTGCTTGGATACAGCCTTATACTTTTCCATATCTCCACCTATAACCATTAGATTTGGGCATAGTTTAAGAGCATGAGCGGTCGCCATTGCAGAGCGAACACCATATTTTCGAGCAATATAGTTACATGTTGAGATCACACCACGCTGATTCTGGGAGCCACCAATCGCCAATGGTATATCCCTTAACTCAGGATAATCTCTCATTTCAACTGCGGCATAGTAACAGTCAAGGTCTATGTGTATGATTTTTTTCAGCATTTTCATTACACCCAAAACACAGGCAACCAAGTACTTAAAGTCACCATTAGCTTTATGTTACCCAAAAGCTCATTACAAACAAACTGAGCTCCACAAATATCCTCATTATTATACTGTATATCCAACCAGCTATCGAGAAGTGTATCTACAAAGAAAGTTTGCCGGTGGGAGTAAGGATGCTTACCATCACAGAATTTTCGGCTAAGTCACTAATTTTACGACCAATAGTAAAAACCTCGCTAAGAGCCAAGACTTTACCCTACGTCTTTCTGGGTCATAGATACTGTAAAGGTGTGAGTCACTTTTGCCCCATTATGATTCAGAGTAAATACTCATTCACATCATGTTAATGTGAATTTGCACTACAACAAGTAATGCGAAGTCTGCTCATTTAGGGTTCATACACTTTTTAGGAACCTAACTTCCTTGATTGTTGATAAAGTATTGACTTTTTATTTAAATTAGTAAGTGAAAAACGGCATGATGTAGAATGAAAGGCGGCTGTTAATCGTCTAATGAGCGTTATATTCACTGAGGGAAAATCTGATAAGATTTGAGGTGTAGTGGCATAGTGAATTTGGTGAAGTCGGATTAATTCTGTTTGTAAACGCCGCGCCCCTAAATTGCGTTTCTCACGGATCGTAAGGGTCAATGCTCTTAGCTCATCAGTGATCTTGGTATCCGGAGATGAATGGGGGCGTTTGCTTTGGCTTTCTAGACCTGTGATTCCTAACTGCTTATATCGCTTCGTCCACTTGCGCAATGTTGGCCTAGAAATACCACTTCGCCGACATACGAAGCCTGCATCACCACATTCCTATTACATTTTTACCCACTGTAGTCTTTGTTGGATTTCTCTGTCTATAGACACCCAGTATAGTTGAAATGATGTCTATGAATCACACAGATTAGAAAATGATTCTCAAACCTCAACTACTTGTATGGGGAAGTTTTCCCTGTGCGTCGAGCGTTTCGGGGAACTAGACCATAACGGCAACTAAAGCTTTCTAGCTTCACTTGCCAATGTAGCTTCACTTGCCAATGTAGCTTCAAATCAACCCTGTTAAATTAAGCATACAATCCGCACTATCTATAGTTTCCCTTCTATGAGCGATAGAGATAGTTGTTACGTTCAATCCTTTGATATTCTCCAAGATCGCCTTTTCGTTATTCATATCAAGATGACTAGTCGATTCATCTAAGCAAAGTATCTTAGGTTGACGATACAGAGCTCTTGCGAGAAACAGCCTTTGAAGTTGACCACCAGAAAAGCAACTTCCCATATCACCAACAAGTGAATGAAACCCCATAGGTAGAGATTCAATTTCTTCGAGAATACAAGCGGCACGACAAGATTCCTGCATTAGTTCGTAGTTAACATCGGAATCGAACATCGTAATATTCTCTTCTAGGGTTCCAGACAAAAGAACATCATCTTGCATAACGACTCCAAAGATACTTCTGTAGTCGGAAGGTGTAAGCTCTTGAATGTCTGAACCATTAATTAGAACTCTTCCGGAAGTCGGCTTAACAAGACCGAGAACAATCTTAAGCAACGTACTCTTCCCGCACCCTGAACTTCCTGTTATCACGGTGTTTAAATTTGGCTTAAATTCAAAGTTTAAGTTTCTAAATATCCAGTCATCATTACTTGAAAACCTGAAACTCACATTTTCTAGTGTAATCGTTGGCTCATTAACCAATGACACAGGAGACTTTAGTTCTCGGTGTTCCCTTTGATGCAACGTGATATCAGACAATCTGCCCAAATGGAGGTTAAGCATTTTAAACTCGATAAACTTATCTATAAAAGTTCTGATACTCGTAGTAAAAAGTACTTTGTAGGAGACAAAGGCTAAAATCATGCCCACACTCAATTGGCCTTCAATGGCTAAGATAGCGCCAAAGTAGATGATCAGAATGTTCTCAAAGCCAAAAATCAGTTTATTAAACGCCTCTTCAGAGATAGCAAGCTTACTTAATCGAATATCACTGTTAATTACTTCTGCATATCGGTTTAACCACAAGTTCTGCATTACACTTTCATGGCCAAAAGTTTTGATTGTTTTTATTGCTCGAACCGACTCCAAGAATGTAGAGTCTTCTTTAGCTTCTGAAGTAAGTAGCTCTTCAGATATCCTTCGCGTTGGAAAGTAAAATAACATTTGAATGGCAAAAGAAATCAAAACAGTCACCAGAGCAAGAGTAGCCAGAAAAGGGCTGTAGAGATACATCATGGCTAGGACTAAAGCTGCCATGAGTCCATCTATTGCCGACTCCACAAGACCTTCTGTCATCAAGTCTCTTATATAAGTCAGAGACTTGAATCTGGAAATTACATCACCTACGCTTCTTTTCTCAAAGTAATCTGTGGGTAACCGGAGCAAATGAAAAAAGATGTTTGCCCCCATTTGGATACTCAGTTGGCTACTAAATTTAACGACTAACCACTGTCTAAAGGAACTCACAAGAACATTGAGGACAGTCAACAATGAAAACCCTATCGCCAAGACAAGCAACAGTGGTTTGTCTTCACTAATTAGCACTTCATCTATTGTCCATTGTAAATAGTACGGAAACAGAATCGACATTAGTTGCATGACTAACGTCAGTCCAATTAGCAGAAAAAGTGTCTTATTTAGCCCAGTAATATTTTCCCACAACTGATTAACCTTCATCGTAGTTCTATTTTCAGCGGGCCTAAATTGGGACGTTGGAGTGAACTCCACAGCAATACCCGTGAAAGACTTACTTAACTCATTGAACGATAGCTTTCGCTTCCCAATCGCGGGATCACTGATATGGACAGCGTTCTTAGTCACTTTGGTTAGCACTACAAAGTGATCAAAATCCCAATGTAATATGCAGGGTAGTTTCAGATCTTTTACTTCATCTAAAGAGCACTTCAAGGCTCGACTCGATAAGTCTAAATTAGAGGCAAGTTCGACAATATCTCTAAGATTCATGCCCTTTGAACTAATCTGCGCGCTCTTTCTCATACTATGGAGGTCATTGTTGTTTCCATGGAAAGACAGAATCATCGCCAAAGACGCCAAACCACATTCTGCAACCTCGGATTGCATTATCAATGGTGCTCTTTTTAAATCATAAAAGTTCAGAAGGTCTTTGGGGTTGAAGAAGTTCGCTCCGCTAGTATTCTCGGCAGTCATTATTGAAAAATTCCTCTTACAGCAAACATCGGTTCAAGCATCCATTCAAAGATACTTCTCCTTTCTAGAATAATGTCTGCGTCAGCAAGCATGCCCACTTTCAAAGGGAACTGTTGCCCAAACGCATTGATGAACTGACGCTCGAGTTTAGCCTTAACGCGATATACAGGCTCTGTGATGTAAATTGGTGCTCTCTTCTCATCAGGTAAAATTAGGGATTTGTCGATACTCGTAATTGAACCGCTAACCATTCCAAATTTCTGGTAAGGAAAAGCTTCAAACCTCACTTTCACTTCGTCTCCAGTTTTAATGAAACCCGCAGACTTAGTTGGCAAGAAAAGCTCAATATCGAGTATTGAGCCTTCTGGGATTATTCTTAATAACGGTGATTGAGAGTTTACTCTAGAGCCTATAGAAGGTTGGATTGTTGTTATGTACCCAGACTCTGGTGCGGATTTGATGATTGCGACCTGACTACTGAGTTCATATTGCTTAGCCTGCAGGGCTGAAATTTCACGCATTTTAGCGACGTTCTTTAGCCTTTTGTTGGCCGGCAACAACTGTATACTCGCATCGATTTGTGATAGTTGAATCATCAGTTCTGAAATATCTTGCTCTATTTGCTCATGAGTACCCAGCAATTCAAGATAACGCTCCTCTGAATCAGAGAACTCAGAGCTAGATATATGCCCACTACCTAACAAACGCTTATGACGTTTAAGCTGTTCTTCTTTGATTCGTAGCCTTCTTGTTGTTGTATTTTTCACTTTCACAAGTGCATTCAAACTAGATTCTACGTCGGACTTTTGCGCAAGGAAGCTGTCCATTTCCTTATCGTAAATCTCATCAAAAATACCCATCTCTTCTCGCAAAGCTACTATTTGCTGCTCAATTTCTTCATTAAGAGCTTCAGAGAATTCAATACCACTGGTTAGCTTTTCACTGTTCACAATTTTGGCAATGGACGTCCCCTTTTCAACGTAGTCGCCTTCACTAACATACAGCGCGTCTAATGTCCCAGTCCGTCCGGAGTATACTTTCACAAGTCCTCGATCAGGAATTAGAAACCCTTTTACAGTTTCTTTTCTCGGGACCTGTGCTATGGATAAAAACGCCCCGCCCATAAGAAATATCGCTATGATCAACACAGCAATAGACCAAGTCCTAATGGATTGGTCTACAACAACGACCCCGGTGAGTCGGTTCCGGCTTGAATCAAGCGCTTCTTCTCTAAACATCTAAAACCTATTGCTAAATATCGTCACTGCTGTCAAAAAATGTAGTTTCATGCAAATCCTCGTTATATATCGCGCCGCACGTATTACACTTCATTTTTTTATGAGAGTTGGAGTAACCAAAACCACCGAATACCATTTCAAATATCTTCACGAAGCCAGATGTAGGTTCGTCATTACGCTCGATAGAATGTACTGTTTTTGATTTACATTGTTCACAAAATAGGTGCATTTAATATTCCAACCCTCTAACCAATTTTGACTCCAACAACGATGACATCACATCACCTCTAGAGCCGTGCTTTTCAAACAAATCGAATGCGGTACAAAAGTCTTGATTCATGATCTCTACTTTTGCTGTTAAAACATCAATATGGAAGCCCGTGATATCAACTTTTGAATCACGAATGTCGGTAATATTGGACGTAATTTCTTTTATACTTTTCTTGCAAGCTTCCAACTCAGATAGAACGAGCAACGCTTGAAAATATTGCCTATCACAGAGCTCTAGTTTCGCAGTTGTTAGAAGTGATGCTGCTTCCACATATCGTGATAAATAAATTAGTGAAAACAACAAGTAACAGTAACAACCTGAGATATACTCATCGTTCTGATTCTCATGGTTCTTTACTTGTTCTATAAACTCGGTTGCGTCTTGATAGTTGCCCGCTTGACAGCTTTCTTTGATGGAAAAGTAAACCCACCTGAAATCCGAAGATGATAGTTCGAGGTTTTTCTTGTTGAGAGCCGTATTTCTTTTCAGTTTGGATTTCATCTGGTCGAGAGAATACCCACTATGTAAAATTGGGCTATTAATGGAAACGTATGAAAAAGTTCGAGAATCATTGATTGGCTTTACGATCTCATGCACATAACCAACATAACTGAAATATCTTCTGTTAAAAATACGAGATATATTTGATGCTACAGACCCGCCTTCATCCTCGACCGTAACCTCGAATATGTTCGTATCAATATCGTTGGAGAGCAATAACTCCGTAAGTTCTTGAAAAAACGAAGAACAACCTACACTCTCGTCCGAATCAATGTGAAATACCACGTCGTTTGAGCATAAACTCGAAAGATGGTTTCGCATTTTTGCGAAGTTACTTTCCCACGCCTTGTAATACACATTCACTTTAGAGTTCGTGTAGTGACGGCAAAGGTCATCATAGATCTTGGGGTTTGTTGCGAGTATGACCACTTCATCACTATCGTTAATGACACTCGAAACCGTTTCTTTCATCCTCTGAGAAAACGTATCCGTCATAACACACGTTGAGAACTTAGTCATGGGCACCTCAAAACACTGAATGGCTTTCGTTCGAGTCTCTGGATCTAGGGCTCTTAGCAATGTGACCAGTGTGTCTAAGTCCGTTGTATATCTATCGAACAATGCACAGATTGCTTTTTCGAAGTACTTCATGTTGGTAATTTTACCTAGATATGGAACCAACTTTTGGGCAGAAACATAATGTTCAGAGTTGGGATATGCAGCCCAATCAATGACTAAATACATCATAAAGAACTCGTCCGATGCATCTTTACGATGATTCTCTAAAGACAAGTGGAAGTTTCTCATTAGTTTTTGTTTCTTGATGATCGTGTCATTTTCATATCCATAATGAAGGATTTCTAATTCACTAAAATATGGCTCTTTACTCTTCAATGGAGTGAGTTGCTCATGAACAACACCGTGGTAGTAAAATTCATCCTTCTTAAAGATACGTGGTATGGAGTACCCTTTTTCTTCTTCCTCTCCGACGCTAACGATACTAGGATAAATCGCATTAATATCTTCTGGCAAAGAAGCAATTATTTCTTTCAACTGACAAGGTTCTTTCAAGACTTCATCAGCATCAATGGTCACCACCCAGTTATAATTCACTTTTTCCAGAGCAAAATTTCTAGCCGCCGCGAAGTCATCACGCCATTCAATTTCAAATACTTTTATCTTTGACGTATTAATTTCTTTAACAATGTTAATTGTTCTATCTTTAGAACCTGTGTCAACAATGATAATTTCTTCGACATGATGGAGTAGCGACATAACCGCATCTTTTATGCTCGCCTCTTCATTCTTACAAATGATATATGATGATAATTTAACCATTATCTACACTCTCTTTATTATCTAGACGCTAACTCCTTACACTTTAAAAAAAGCGCAGACCATTTAGTCAGCGCTCATAAAACAACCAATAGATATTAACCTTAATCGTCAATACAAATCAGCCTTGTTCAGTTGACTAAAATGCACAATTAACGCTCTGAGCAACGTTTTTCACGATGATTTTTCGTTTTATCTTTGTTCTTGTTGTATTCTCTAACAGCTCTAGAAAGACCGCGGCTACAACCTCCACCAACAAGCATCATCTCTTCTGATGTTAATAGTTCTGACATTTTAAATTCCTTATATATTAAATAGATAGCCTTATATGGGCATAAATATTAAAACCATTATCACTATTGCTACGCAAGTAAAATTTATAAAAACCACAGAATTTTACAATAAGCGTGATCTATATCACCACTCCGGAAAATAGGTGGTGTGAATTATTTATTCCTATTGTTAATATCAGATTGGTTATTTTTAAATGGTTAGTGACTTAATGGTCAATAATACTTAAGGGAATTATGAAAAATAATAAAAGAAATTTAACTCTCGCTTCTATTGTCATCGTAATTATAATTATGCTTAGCCAAAGAAATACTAAACCAAATTTTAACTTCCCTGAATGCGAAGGTGAAATAAGCGTTAATTCCAATGTTACCTTTTATATTGATGATAATGTTAGTAGCAAGGAAGGGTTAAAAGGCAGATTGCAAGAAGCGGTAAAGATGTCAAATACGATATTGTCTAACTCATGCATCCCTATAACTCGAGTATTCAAGGAGAGCCATTCTGTATCAATATCTCATGACAGTATGTCTATCTCCACTGTCCATTCAGACCTAAAACAAGCAATCGGTTCTTCAAAGATAAACTCGTTTTTAGACGATCCAAAAGAGCAGTACGTTTTGGTTTTAAATGATAGCCACCCATTAGTCATCGAAGAAGAGATTAATGGGATGACAATGGTCAATCTGAACGACAGCTTTGTGCTCCTTACTGAAAGCTTCCCTATTGCCGTGCTAGAACACGAGCTCGGACATTTAGGGTGGGCAATGCATGAGCGACCTAACTCTGAAAGTGGAAACTTTTGGATCATTGAACAGGTTTTTGCTGAAAATAGAAGTAAAGTAAAACCTTATTCTGGAGCTTTTCATTGTTCTAACTACGGGACAGTCATGAGTTATTCTGAAAAGGTTGTCCCTGCTTATTCAAGCCCTCTGATCAGCAACAATGGTGAACCATGCGGTAATGAAGAGTATGCGGACAATGCCAGAGTTATGCGAGAGTATGCGAAAACTTTGCAGTGAAGTGTCCACCTCTTCATCGTTAGAGCAGAGGTTGTTGACAGCACCCCTAAGTAAATGCAGTGTATCAATATGTTTTTGTTCTGTAGTGGCTAAGAGAATTTGGCCACCATTAGAGGTTTTGCTATACCTAAAGTAATCCGTTAAATGTTAATTTAACAATACATATAACACGGAAATGTCCAGAGGCTTCATAGACCTGAAGTTTTACTCGTGGCACTTTTCTCAAAAAGTGCCAGCTAACACAGATCTGCCCCAAAGTGTGTTTCGAGCGTTCAAAAGCTCTTTCAGCAAATAATGATTTGACTTAATTTTCTTCATGTATAGAACTCTAACTATGTGACCAAATTAGTTAATCCACCACACAATAATTATCGCTAGCGGCTAACGACATATCTTATATCTTTGACAGATTTTCGTCTAAAAGAAAAAGGGGCAATACGCTTTTCGGAGTGGACTTGAACGACGTCAGGCTCAAACTTGCACCTTCCTTTTCCTAATTTCTATTCTGAGCTCTAAGTGAGAGAGCGCCCACTTAGGGTTATGTTGATGTTTAGCGCAGTCTGAGGTTCTTAGCGACATAACGGTTAAATTGTTCTGCTGATAGTACTGAGTTGGTTAACAATTGCAGTACTAAATACATATTTAGTTCAATGGAGTAGGGATATCGTTCATATAATGCTTTAAGACTATTCGGTACTTTAGTTGAACTAATGGTTTAGAAAACTTACAGTCAGGTTGTAGGCAGTTGCAAGAAATTAAACAGAGTAGAATTATGAAGTTAGGATTAAAACGCGTAGACCGCACAAAAGAGTTACTAACAATGTTCGCCAGTGAGCAAGGTTTTGAGATATTTGAACCTCAACAGGATGTTGCCCGGCTGTTCGTATCCTATATTGACAGAAATGGACTCAGAAAGCATTGCTGCTATGAACTGGACGGAAGTAAAGATGAAGACGTGAAATATGTATACAATTTCAGTAATGTATCTTCGCCACTTGTAGCAAAAAAATGCATAAGGGAATTTTTTCAACAACCCTTTACCCCTGACGAATGGTTAGCCAGTCACAGCCTAATCGAACTGCCAAAGAGCGCTTTATTTTCATACACCGAGTACTGCTTAGTACCAAAAGATAGAGTGGAAGAAAAAAACTCATTTTATTTCACCTACTCATCACCGCTGACACGAGTCTCGAAAATTGGCTGTAAGTTAGAAATAGCTAGCAGACTCAAGCAAGGGAGCAAATTGGATGATGTTCAAGCTAAATCGATTCTCGACAAAGTCGCAGCCAAGCATGAACGAACAGTAAATCAAATGCGCCCTGGTGATGTTATCTTTACGAATAACTCGCAGTTATCAAACGTAGACAAAAAGGTGTTACCAAGTGGACATGAAGGTTTTAGCCATGTAGCTATATTCGGCAGTCATGGGCTCATAGTCGAAGCGACTCTTGAAAAAGGGTTTAAAGGAAGCGCTCGTGAGATGCCAGCTGCTTTAGTGCTGGATTGTGCAAAAAACGGCTATGCGGTGGTTCGTGCTATGCCCGATGCGGTTATTGATCCTGCAGTAGACCTAGCACCCACATTATTTGATAAGGGCAAAAAGTACAGCCTCTGGAGTTTGGTACTACCGCTCATCAATAGTGTTACCAATTGTATAGGTATAACGCCATTTTCAGGTCAACTCGCCCCCGAGACCTTTATCTGTACTCAATATGTCAATTACATACTGCGTAGCTATAGTGAGTCGCCACATTCTTTAGCCAGCTTAGAATCAACCAAAGCAGAACGCATAGCAGAACTCAAACATGGAAACGAGTTTAGTGCGGAGCTGGACTATCAATCTCCAAACATAATGTATAATCGCTACTGCCAAGCAGGGATGCTAGAGTTTTTGTCTACGGTGAAATCAGATGTAAATGCAAGCATAACAGTGGAGTAGGATTTGAGATAGGGAACTCAATCACTTGAAAAACAGGTGATACCGGAGGCCATTTTCCAAAACCAATACATTTGGAAGGGGTAGTAGAATGAAACGACCAACATCCATAACATAGTAATTCACTCTGCTTGCCGGTTGTCATCGTACAGGCTCAGTTTAGCGCTAATGAGTTACTTGAATAAAACGGGTCAGTGTCTCGTTAAGCTGACCACGGCTAATCGCAAAAATTTATAACTAGAAAATCTCCAAAAGCTTTATAGAACCGATTTGTTACTCGTGGCATATTTCTCTCAAAGTGCCAGAATTTGCAACAACTCATACATGCCCCAATGATCCAACAGGTTGTTAGACAAAACTCTAGTATCTAATTATGCAGAGAGTATTGTAAAATTGCGAAGCAACCTGTTTCGTGAATTATTTCTGTCCAGAATCGTTGCAACAGGTACTTTTTGACTCAGAAGTGCCAGATTCTGTCAGAAATTTATCAAACTTTAGTCACTGTATGCTTGCCAATAGTTTGCAAAACCTAAATATTCGTCCAGACTCTTTATCCTAAAATAAAAATTAGGTCTGTATCATGAATCGATACCTTTTAATTCTTTTTGTCTCATTGACATCAATTGCGGGCTGCTCGGCACTTGATGACCCCAAATATTATACTCAACAGTCTGCAAACATAGAAAAGACTAACAGGCAAATTGTCATCTTCTTTGATGGAACTGACAACACATTATACCCTCTGCTAGCCGATAACCGTAATACAAACGTTGGCAAACTTTGGCACCATCTAAGCACCATAGAGAGAAACGATTTACTAAAATTCTATATCGAAGGGGTCGGTGCTGGTGGCAAGACGATAGGCGCGGCAACTGGTTGGGGAATTGATTATCGAGTAAAGAAGGCCTACTCATATGTTCTACAAAATTATAAGGCTGATGATGAAATTCATATAATAGGGTTCAGTCGGGGGGCTTATTCCGCACGTATACTTGCATCTATGTTAAACATAGCAGGCGTACCACAAATACCATCGTCGAGCTCTTTGGATGACTACCAAGATATTAGCGCACAGATATACGACAACTTCAAAGGTGAAATGACGGCACAAGAGCGTAAAGAAAAGTTGTGTAAGCACGTCAAGGTATTCAATTCAGAATGCAACGACTTAACTGTACGTGTTAATACTCTAATTCTCTTTGACACAGTTGAAACTCTTGGTGCTGTAGATACATGGGAAGCTGCTTTATACAAGTTGGGTATACGCAAAGGTAGTATTGATGTGGGAGAAAGGAACAAGCGGTACGGCGATCAGCTCTGCAATGTTGATTTAGCTTTACATGCTTTATCTATTGACGATAATCGTCCCGATGTTTTCACTCCACGCTTGCTGACGCTAGATCATGTCTACAGGAACTGCATTGAGGATACCTCCGCTGATATTTCCAGATACAAAAACGTTAGAGAAGTTTGGTTTTCAGGTGCGCACTCAGATGTGGGTGGTGGCTATGAGAATATAACGGGGCAAGAAAGCTTAAGAAGCAATATATCTCTAAAATGGGTATATGAACAATTAGCAAAAGATAGAGGCAAGCTCCTCAAGGATGTGCCAACATTGGAAACAAGCTCAACAGCCATAACGCATAACGCGCATTTACACGGTGAATCAATATACCGAAAAGGACAGAGAGAAATCCCTGGCCATGCAAAAAGCTCTAAAAAAATTGAAGGATTAAAGCACAACATTCACTGCTCTGTAATTGAAAAACTCGCGACTCAAGCAATTGCGGAACATGAGTACAAGTGGTTAGCTGAGCAAGAAACAGGACAATGCTTAGTTCGTCAAAAAGATGGCTATTTACATTACTCTGGTTCAGCCACTCCGCGGAAAGCTTGTAGCGATAAGAATATTGTTCTAGATTCGACGCATTGCAGCTTCACGATTTATCAACCTGAACCCACTATGTAGTATGAACAAAGTCTACTCAGTAATATCCAAATAGGGTTTGGACTGTAGCGGATGAATTATATTAGCCAATCAATAAGTGAATTTACAATACTTCAGGTTATCCGTTATGAGCTAATCGAAGAAAAGGGCTAGCTCATTTGTGTCCAGAGGCTTCTCAGCGATATCATCGCTAGCAAGCTTCTGCCCCATTGTGTGTTTCAACGATTAGATAGGTGGTCAAATTCAACACACTTTTACTTATTTTATCTTATGCTTTTTCGAACACACCGTTCGACCCAAAACGATGACCATCGAGCAGTTCATTAGCCTCTCCTAATGGGTAGATAACAGGTTCGAACTCTGTCGTTAGAGCATTTCAAAACAATGACTTAGCTAAAGTCACAGCTAAAGTCACAGCTAAATTATTTTTTACTTACGTCCACAAGATGTCCACCACTTTCAACTTTGAACCTCAAACTAGGCTCTAAATATAAAAACCACCCGAAGGTGGTTTTACGTTGTAAGTTAAGAGCGTTAGCGTTATTTAGAATCACTTTATGGCAAAATTAGGTATTCAAAAAACGACCGCGCCCAACTTATTTAACTATATTTAACTAAGTCATACGTGCAAAGAATTGCTCGGTAGTTAGTATCATCTTTGTCTTCGATTTCACGAAGATAAGCTTCTACTTCTTCTAACTCTAAATCTCTATTAAACGTAGACCATGCAATTGCATAATATTGGTTTGTCGCTGAGATACACTCATCAGCTTCAATCGCTGCGATTGAAGTATGCCCCACCTTCGCACAACTAGGACACCTCTTCATAAGCCCTTCTATCTTCTCAACTTGTTGTGCTTTCAACTTCTCTGCACACTCCAAAGATGGGCAAATTTCACTAAACGCAAACATCGGGAAGTATTGACTTACCTGAATGCGATGCTTGTCGATCAACTCTAGAAGTTGTGAATTACTCTCTTCCACAATGTCAAAGTAGTTCGACATCATCTCACTTGTGGTTTGGAAGCTATAGGTAATAGTCTTTACTGAACCGATAGCGATAATCTTATCGCTGTTGTTGATTGAGTCTAAGTCCTCAGTAATATTTACCTTGATGCTACCACCCGCATAAATCTCTTTAACAATGTTCTGAACCTTACGCACATCCATCGCGGATACAGGTAGTGATAGGTTAGCGAGAGCATCATAAATTGCGGTGAAGTTGTTAGTTTTGATTTTATTGATACGAATAGTGGCAAAACCTTGCATGTCAATATCATGCTCTCCAGTTTCCACTGATTCTGAATCAGGATCGTACTCTACTAGCAGAAAATTATTCCTAATTTTCTCCGCTTCTGGTGAGTTTTTCTCAACGTAAGTGAAAACTGTTTTGAGAATACTCTTTATATTCTCGTCACCAATGTTATAGCCAAGAAATACAATTGGGTTGTGTATGAACATAGACAGGAGCTGAGCTCGTATCAGCTCGAACTTTTTCTCAAAATTCGCGTAGTCTTCTTGTGTAATGATGACTTTTGAGGCATCAGTGACACAACCATGAATCTTGTATACAGAGCCATAAGGGTTGCTTTGTAGTGGCATAGTGAATTT
>NZ_MCUN01000013.1 GCF_002873455.1 Vibrio splendidus
CGATGTTATCGTCATGCGACAGTCCATCATTCAGATAGAGGGCTTCAGTATTGTTCGAGTCTTTATCAAGAGAAGCTTAAAAAGCATGACATAACACCGTCGATGACGGATGGTTATGACTGTTACCAAAACGCGTTAGCTGAGCGCGTCAATGGTATCCTCAAGCAAGAATTCTTGCTTACTCAGTGCGAAGATCTTCGCGAGTTGAAAATGCTTGTTGATGAGTCGATATATACGTACAACGAAATGAGGCCGCATCTCAGCCTAGGTATGAATACGCCAAATAAGATGCATGAAAAAAGCCAGCAACTTGCGTTACTGGCTTACTAAAATCGTCAACGTATTTTAGGACGAGACATAAACTAGGGCGCGTTGACCTTTCGTGGTGAAATTTTGTTCGAAGTAAAAGCGTTTTAATCGCGGCGAGGGAGAAGTAGCCTAGTCATTCTAAGCAAATCTCCCTCAACAAAGAGTAAAGCGCTTTTAGTCGAACCCTTCGGGCAGCGTTTGCTGGTCATTTCTACTACGTTATCGGCTTCTCATGTAGGCTAGCTACACATCAAAGCCTCTGCCTTGTATAAATACCCAGCAACTCGCTGCAAAAATCAGCTCGAAAGATCAACACGCCCTAACAACCTTATCCGTTTTCAGAAAAATTCAGAGCCGTATCAACTAACAGAAACTAGATGCTTCTCTGCCAATGCCATCGCAATGTTCGCTTTGGCGTAGGCGCTCTCATTAATGAAATGTGGATAGATATCTTGTTCGCGCTCCCAATAGATATCATAACCAAAGAAAGTCGCTAACAACGGCTCGCCTTGCTTCACTACTTCGAAATCTCTACCACAGATCGCTGGGTGTACTGTAGCTACTCGCATACCATCAGGACCAAGTGGAACATTCACCTCTTCAACATAGAAGAAGGCACTGTAGTCTTGTAACGCTTTAACCTGCTTCAAGTTATGGTTCTCAACATAATCCAGTACCACTGTCAGCATCTGTTTCATCAGTTTAAGGGTATCAAACTTGAGTGACCCATGCGCCTGAGCTCCCACTTCAATCATGACGCCACAATCACCGGCTGTACAAAGGTATGGCTGCTCACCCCACGGTTTTCTATCTTCGAACAGGATGTTAGCTTCAGGCATACTTTGCTTCACGTACGCGCCCATTTTTTGGTAGAAAACATCATTTGAAAGCAAGATTAATGTCGCGCCCATATTGCTGGTCGTATTGTGTAAATCAACGATCAATTGCTGCTCTCGATTTGCGTACCTTTCAACAAACTGACGCGCAACAGCCTGTTCAGCTAAGTCAGATCCGCTTTCTTCATCACCTATGGCAAATTGACGATTTAGGTCTGTATCTAAGTATCGTACATTCTGTTCTACTGCTTTCGGGTTTGCGATAACAGAAGTCGCAGAAAACGTCGAACGATCAGGCCCATACATGCGTTCTTTAATCAGCTTATGTAGGTAAATACCTGAGAGCTCATTGCCGTGTGTTCCCGCAACCAGCAAGACTTGTTTAATTTTATCCATGATATCGATGTCCAAATGTCGAGTAATTCAGCTACTTATTTTGATACGATATAACATAACAATTAAGAGCGAAATTCTCCAGATAACTTAACCGCCTTATGTAAGATAAGTTTAAGAAAATCCAATACACAGATAAGATCTCACAAGTGCGAGGTCCTATCTGTCATTAAAAACTGTCCATGCAACACCAGCTTTCTTCAATCATTTTTGTTCTGCAAGTTTCGTTGTAGCTTTCGTGTTCAATACCTTAGCAGGCTTAACTATTAAACCGATACCGACTAAAAACAGTACAGATGCAACAACTTGAGCGACTGACAACACTTCGTTATACATAAAGTAACCACTGATCAATGCAAAGATAGGCACTAATAAAGTTAACGGCGCAGTAGTGCTTAACGGGTATTGGATTAATAGCTTATTCCATACCCAATAACCAAATAGCGTGGTTGGATAAGCCTGAAACAGCACCGCTATCGTCGTGTTCCAATCCCATTGTTCGATGCCCTGCCAGATAATTTGTTCACCGTGTAGCATCACGGCAAACAACACTAATGGAACTGGTGCAAACAGCATTCCCCATACGTTAAACGAAAAAGCCTGAGTGGTTTTAGACGCCTTAACAATTACGCCCATTAACGTCCAACTGCACGCTGCAATCATAATCAAGATTACACCATTAACGGTGACATTGCCCGTTGCTGCAGATACCAATACCGCTAACGCACACATGGCTAACATCGCACCAACCAGCTTACGAACTGAAGCACTTTCCTTGAACACCCACACGCCAACCGCCATGCCGATTAATACGTTAGTTGAAAGCAATACCGATGAAAGCCCTGAAGATAGTCCAGCGGTGATAGACCATGAAGCCATACCCCAAATTCCCACACCGAACACAAAGCCATAACTGACTAAGTAACGCCAAGCGACATTAGGTCTCGCCACAAAAAATATTACCGGAATCACCGCCAACGAAAAACGCGCTGCAGTGGCTAATAATGGATGAACGTTGGTCACACCCATTTTGATCATCGAAAAATTGAATCCCCAAATTGCCATGACGAATACCGCTAACAACAAATCATTTCTTTTCATACTCACCCCTCCATTGTTTTGAATGAGTATCCCTTGAACAATAAAACCAGTACAGATACAATTTTTACAATAAATACCAGTACAGTTAAAAAACGGTCGTAACAATGAGTATCTACAGAAAGCTAGCCAATCAGTTTATCGATGAGATAGAAACAGGCAAAAGACAGGAGGGCGGACGCATGCCTTCGCTTCGTCAATTGGCCAAGCAACAAGCGATCAGCATGTCGACCGTGGTGAGCTGCTACCAAGAATTAGAATCACAAGGTTGGATCCATTCACGACCACAAGCCGGGTATTTTGTCTCGCCTCATAAACCTTCTCACTCAACTCCAGAGTGGGCACAGTTCGAAAGCAAAGTATCCAGCGTTAAGCAAACCTCATCGACCCACAACTCAACCAATGGGCCTTTAGGAGTGTCGAGTACCACCAATGATGAACAGTCAGTCGTTGAACTAGAGCGTAGTTTTCGTCGCGCTATTAGGCGTATGAGCAACAGGCTAAACCATTATCCAGATACACAAGGTGAACCGATATTGCGACAGGCATTATCCACTCACTTTGCCAAGCTCGATGTGCACTTTTCACCTGAAGAGATGGTCATCACAGCAGGCTGTATGTCAGCGATTAAGGCTGCGCTTGAATCGTGTACCAAAGAAGGCGACACAATCGCTATTAGCTCGCCATGTTTCAACGGTATACTGGAATTGCTCGGGAAAATGTCGCGACAAATCATCGAGATCCCGTCTCTGGATGATGGTGTCGACTTGCAACAACTGGAAGTGCATTTGAAGAACAAGCAAGTGGATGCAGCGATCTTTTGTACCTCTCATATGAACCCTCAGGGGATCAATATGTCAGCGAGTCAAAAGCAAAAACTCGCCGCGTTGGCTAATCAATATCGAGTGCCAATCATTGAAGATGATGTGTATCTCGAACTTTCTTACTCTTCACACACGCCACTGCCTGCAAAATACTATGACAAAGGCGGCTACGTATTGTGGTGTGGATCGGTATCAAAAAGCCTATCGCCAAGCTACCGTTTAGGGTGGTGCTTACCAGGTAGGTTCATCAAAGAGTACAAGGCCCAATTTTCGGCAGCCAGCTATGGCGTTGCCCTGCCCACTCAGCTTGCGGTTGCTGACTTTATCGAATCTGGTCAATACGCAAAGCACGTTCGAAGACGGTGTACTCAAATCCTTTCTTTACGCCAGCAATACTTAAGTTATTTGGCACAACACCTTCCTCAAAGCGTGAATATAAGTAATCCACAAGGTGGTATGGTGCTTTGGTTGCAAATACCAAATTTGAACCAATCAACCTTTGCTCAAGCAGTTGCCGACCAGAACATTGATATCAGGCTTGGACACCTGTTCAGCACTCTCGACCTTTACAACAATTGCTTACGCATCAATATTGGGTACTCGTTAGAGGGAAAAACCAAGCAACAATTGGACGACTTAATAGAGCTTATTCATACTCATAGTTAATACGCATTAGTTCATAGTTAAGTTAATAGATAATACAAGTTAATAGTTAACACGCGCTAAATTATAGTTAATACGTGCTAGCTCATAGACGCAGCTAGCACACCGTAGCTTTTCAGAGTCGACCTTTTATAACCATACGAGCACCTAATTTTAATAGCCTTTTATCATAAAAAAGGAGGCTATTATTCCCATCAGAACTAGGCTAAATCCCCCGTACTGTAAGGAAAATCATTCGCCTCAAAACCCTTAAATACAGAGTTTGCAAGGGCGTGCAAAAATATGCAACTTGGCTAATGACAGCTCATTTGTTTTCTTCAATATACCTCCGGTCAGCGCTGGCGTTTTCCTGTATTTGAAGAGAACTATTATGAGTGATAAAACAAAAACCAAACCACTACCTTCCTTTATCGAAGAACGCTTGAACTTCTATATTCAAGACCTGATTACCCAAAACGAAAGCCAAAAACATTTGGTATTGGGTAAACGACCTAAGCGCAATGCTGTTGTGATGCAGAGCAACGATTACTTAGCACTATCACACAACAAAACGATCCAAGAAGCCCATCAAGCGGCAATTAGAGAACACGATGACAACGTGGTAATGTCTGCGATTTTCTTACAAGATGAGCAGTCTAAACCCGCGTTCGAAACCGAGCTCGCGAACTATGTCGGAATGGAGAGCTGTTTGCTTTCTCAGTCTGGTTGGGCGGCTAATATAGGGTTGCTTCAAACCATCTGCCCATCAGGTACACCCGTGTATATCGATTTTTTTGCACACATGTCGCTATGGGAAGGCATTCGCGCTGCAAGCGCCCTCGCCCACCCGTTTATGCATAACAATATGAATCACCTACGCAAACAGCTAGAGCGCCACGGCTCAGGTGTCATCGTTGTCGACTCGGTTTACAGCACAATCGGCACCATCGCCCCGCTACGCGACATCTACGAAATGGCGCAGGCGTTTAATTGTGCCGTCGTCGTTGATGAATCGCATTCACTGGGGACACATGGAGAAAATGGGGCTGGCTTAGTTCACGCATTGGGTCTCACTAACCAAGTCGACTTCATTACCGTTAGTTTGGCTAAAACCTTTGCTTATCGTGCAGGCGCTATCCTTGGTCCGAAACAGCTGTCAGAGACCTTGCCTTTTGTCGCATATCCCGCGATTTTTAGCTCGACAGTGTTACCACAAGAGGTGGTTCGTTTAGAGAAAACACTGGAGGTAATAAAAGGCGCAGAAGACAAACGAGAAGCCTTGTTTAAGCGAGCTAAATCGCTCACTACAGGCCTCAAACGGATTGGCTTTAACATCCGCAGCGAATCTCAAATAGTGGCATTAGAGTGCGGTAGTGAAAGAAACACTGAGCGTGTACGTGACTTCCTCGAAGAACGTGATGTATTCGGAGCTGTTTTCTGCCGCCCCGCGACGGGCAAGAATAAAAACATCATCCGCTTTTCAGTGAATGCCGACATGACACCAAGAGATATTGACCATGTGCTCACCGTTTGTCATGAGGCATACAATCATCCGGAGCTAGAGTTCGTATGATTGTATGGTTGATTCACATCTTAAGATTCTTTGAAAGATAAGAACCCTTCCGATAATCAACATAAACGGCAGGACTGAATGGACGCTATCATGTCGCGATACAAAAAGAGCCCAGCAAATTGCTGAGCTCTTTTTGTGTTCATCTATTCATCTATTCATTTATTCATTTATTCATCTATTCATTTATTCATTTATTCATTTATTCATTTATTCAGCCGGATAACTGGACGGTGCAACAAATCAAATCCAGTGAGCGATTTTGTCGAACAGTCGGTTTTTGTCTGCCGGTTTCACAATAAAATCTGACATGCCTGATGATTCCATTTTTTCCAATGTTACTGGAGAACTGTCGCCCGTGTGAGCAATAATAGGTACTGAAGAGTATGCTTTGTTAGCACTTCGAATTCGGCGAGAAGCTTCAACACCGTCCATGATTGGCATCTCGATATCCATCAGAATCAAATCGATATCGTCGCTATCCAACGCGTCTAAGGCTTGTTGCCCATCTTCTTTCTGCACTACGTCAAAGCCCTGTTTTTCCAATAACATCGCGGTAAACCGACGCAGAGATTCGTTATCGTCGACCACCATGATCGTGCGCTTATTGTTAGCTTCTAACGGTTTTACAGAAACTGATGACATCACGTAGTTGGAGTCGAAAAGTAAGCGTTCGATGGTCGCCTTGGTATTCAATAGCCAGACTTGTGTTTCCACCCAAACAGGTTCAAAGGTAACGTTTCGGACACGTTTAATCGGATGATGTTCATACAAATAGATAATTCGAGCTTCAGTGAACGAAAGTAAAGATTCAATCCTGTCGAGGCAGCATGCTCTCAAATCCAAGCTTTCCATATCCACGAATAGCAAGTCGAATTCGAACTGGTATTCCTTATTTTTAAGCGCTGATGCTACATCTAATACAGTGAGTTCGAACCCCATAAAACGAGCTGCCTCAATCATTTTACTGGTGAGAACTTTCTGGTCACTCACCATTAGCACAGTCTTAAGTTTTGTCAGCTCACTCTGGATTTCTTTCACTGAGTGGGAAGCTAAAGATGGGAACGACATCGTGAACTGTGTCCATTGATCCACTTCAGACTGACATTTGATTTCACCACCAAACGAACGCATTACCTTCTGACAAAATGGCAAACCTAAGCCGTAATTTCCCGATTGACCCGTGGTGTAAAAATCTTGGAAAATGCGTCGAATTGCATCACTTGAAATACCAGAACCGTTATCAGTAACCATTATTTGATTGGCCACTTCATCACTGCACATTGTGACATGAATATGAAAATCTTCAGGGCTGCGATGGTGGAATGCATTCTTGAACAAGTTATACATCACGTACTTCAACAACGTGTCGCTACCCAAGAAATCAAAGTTACTCTGTACGTCTAAAGAGATTGCTGATTTATCGGCTGAACGCTTGTAGTTAAAGCTGTCTATCGCGCCCTCGATCACCGCTTGAGCGGTATGCTTCTTGAACGTAGATCGAGAGACTCGGTTTTCATCAATTGAAGTCAGTAACAAATCAATCGTTTCGTTACCTGAGTGAATGATCTCCATCGCTTCATCGCCCACTTCACGCAACTGTATGACGTCTTCATTGCTTAAAGCATATTGCCCTTTGTGATCACCACTTTTAGGGTTCGGCAGTATTGACTGCATAACATCAATCGAGGTCAACAAACCACTCAGAGGGTTTCGCATCTCATGAGCAATACCTGCTCCAAAAGATTTCGCCAACGACACCTTATTCTCATGTTCCATCTGATTACGAAAGTAGAACAAGTTGCCGAACAAGTAGATAAACAAGAAGATTGGCACATGCGTCCAATCCATAGTGAGTTCTAAGTAGAAACCTTGCGCCACCCATGCGCACAAGGTTGCCAAGCCAATTCCGGCAAAGGTTTGTGCGAACATCACTCTGGTGACGTGCACCAATAAAATATGAAGAAAAATGGCCGACATGAAAGACATAACCCAAACACTGGACCAATTATTCATTAACAGCATGTAGAAGAAGAAAAACGGTAAACAGAGGGTTACGGCGACTTGATAATAAGCCGGAAGGTACTTTCGCCATTCAAATGGGACACGATTGCGATAAATAATGCCGAAAAATAATACTGAGCAAAACAGACGCAGCATTAAGCTTTCATAAGGTTGAGGGAATAAGAGCTCCCACACAATATAGTAAATTGGGAAACCGACAAAGCCCATCCAACCCACGAGAGTAAGGTTTGGTTCTGCGTACTGATAAACTTTACGAATAGCGTTCATACGAAATTCTTTATTCTCTAAGCCCTAACGTTTACTAATTCTATGGTTTGATTTTTATTCTTTTATTTTGCCGTGATTATATTACACATCACCTTCGAGCAGTGAGGTTTCAATCAAATATGTATCAACGCTTTTGATTTTATTATTGAGTTAGATGAATGAAGTGTCAGTTTTATACTCTCATCCAGACACTAAACCTGAGTTCCTGAGATTTTTACGCTAACGCTTACACCAATAACGCCTCTTACTTACCATTATGTCACTGTAACTCGGTGCATTTTTCTTGGAGTATCACCATAATCGATCACCGCATAGTGCTGCGTCACTCGATTATCCCATATCGCTATTGCTCCTTTCTCCCATTTGAAACGCACCTGATACTCTGGACGTCGCGCGATTTCAAACAACTGGCTGAGCAAGTCATCGCTCTCTTGACGATCGAGTTCGTTGATATAACGGGTAAACTGCTCATTGATATAAAGCGTTTCTTTGCCGGTTTCCGGATGGATCTGAACAACAGGATGGATTACTGGTGGATTGTCCTGTGCGGTTTTAATCAACGACTGGTGCCAATCAAGCTCAATCTGATCTGACTCTATCCCTTCGAAAGCCACCAACGAATGAGTCGCCGATAAGCCCCTCAGTTTTGCTTTCATACTTTCATCTAATGACTCGAAAACCGCCGTCATAGAACACCAGATAGTGTCTCCACCTACGCTTGGAATGTGTTGAGCATGCAACAAAGAGGCTTTAGATGGCAGGCTACGCCACGTTAAGTCAGTATGCCAATAGCTTTCCATAGGTGCATTGCCACGCGTTGTTTCAATCACACTCACCTGAGGTGCGCTTTCCACGCTAGGAAAAAAAGGATGCGCAGGTTCCAACTTGCCAAAATGCTCTGCAATCATCAAGTGTTGTTCTGGCGAAAGGGTCTGCTCATTCAGGAAAATGACTTGATGGGTAATAAGCGCCTGATAAATCCAATTCAGTTCATTACTACTGCACTTAGCCAGCTCCAACCCTTGGATACGCGCACCGATATGAGGGGTAACTTGTTCTATTTTCAACATACTTCCGCTTATTGGTTTTCTCTGAGTCGAGCTTTAGATTGAGATTCAGTGTAACAGCCTGTTATTAAACCGGACAAAAACAGAATTTCTTTCGACACTATTCGATCCAAAAGAAAAGTTCACCTTAGAAAGAAAAATACGACCTAAAAAAAGAGCCCCTACATAGGAGCTCTTTTCGCTTTTTGATACTTCCTGTATCCATAGACAAGTCCAATCTGTAGTACTTTCACTGAAAGCCAGATCATCGATATCTCCAGTTGTGTATCATCAATAAATCTAGCATACAATCTTCAGATTGTTCTGCGACACAGCCGAGATAATGCGCTTAGTGCCACTCCATCTCGCCACTCAGCACTTTAGCGCCAAGTTCTAGGTCGCCTTCCGTTGCATTAAAGTGCGGGTAAGCAGTCTTCATATATTCACTGATATCGACTGAAGTTGGATTACTTTTGCTCGCCAGTGCTTTTTCGATGTCAGCAACATAATTCATCGTGAACTGAACAGCATTAACGCCTGCCGGCATTTCACCTAAGTAGTGACCCGGGATCACAGTCTCAGGATCAAGCGCTTTTATACGCTCTAAAGATTGTGACCACTGGTTGCGAATCTCTTTTGATGCGGTATCTGCCATCCATACATGCACGCCGCTATAAACCGACACGCCACCGAACACCGTTTTTTCAGATGGAATCCACAAGTATGCTTGATGCGTGTTTATCTCTCTCACTTCGATGGTCTTGCCTTCGATACTCAAAGTAGCGTCATTCATCACCGCTGGAACAATCACTTTAGACGGTGCGTTGTCTTCCAAGATTGGGCCCCAGTAGGCAAGTTTCGCCTCTTTAGTGCGCTTGATATGCGCAACGATCGCTTCGCTGGCAACGATTTCAGCATCTGGAAATGCCGCTACAATCGGTTCCAAGCCAAAGTAGAAATCTGGATCACCACTGCTGATGTAAACCATCGACAACTCTTTACCAGTCGCTTTGATTTGCTCCACCAACTTTTGTCCATCTGCAACGCTAAATTGCGCATCAAACAGAATCACTTCTTTCTCTCCTGAAACCAACACGGAGCTTGCGGGGAATATCGCGTTTTCACCCGGATTGTAATGAGTGATGTTTAGCTCAGCAGCAGCTACAACACTCGATGCAGCTAACATACTTCCTAGACTCATCGCTCCTAAAAGCGCAGTTCTTGATAAAAGGACTTTAGATAATTTATTCATAGCTTTATACCGTTATTTAGAGCTGAACGCCTGCCAACTCGTTGTGTGTGCAAGTATCTTATTTGATTAAATTTAGATGAAATAGGTATCAAATTGACTTTAACTGTTGCAGTTTTCGGACATATACTGAAATCGGTTTGATTATTTAGGCAGTAAAACAATGGATAAACTTGAGGCAATGAATGTCTTTGTCACCATAGTGGAACGTGGCAGTTTGAGCGCAGCGGCAGAACATCTTGATCTCTCACGCACCAAGGTCACTCGCTATTTGGGAGAACTTGAAAGCTGGATGGACACACGCCTGCTTCATAGAACCACTCGAAGCTTGAGCTTAACCAGCGCAGGAAAACAGACGCTTGAAGTCGCAAGAGAGCTGCTTGCCCTTGAGGCGTCGTTAGCAGGTATCAGAAATCAAAGCCACGAGCACTTGAAGGGCCAACTGCGTATTACTGCCAGTTACTCCATTGTCGATAGCTTCTTGATGGACGTGATCAGCCGCTTCATTGACAAGTGGCCAGAGGTTTCTATCGACATCATCTCGACCGACCAAACCGTTAATCTTGTTGAATCACGTATTGATTTAGCGATTCGTATGACCAATGAACTCACGCCCAATATTGTCGCCAAACAGTTAGGTGAGTGTCGCTCAGTAATATGTGCGTCTCCTCAATACCTAAAAGAGAAAGGCACGCCCAAAAACGCGCAAGATTTAACGCACCACAACTGTCTATCATTCAGTTACTTTGGTAAAACAGCGTGGACGTTCAATGGGCCCAATGGGCTCGAATCGGTTCCAATTAAGGGGAATATCAGTGCCAACACCTCTGAGGTATTGCTATCTGCCGCATTAAAAGGCAACGGGATCAGCATATTGCCTGGCCCTTCAGTCGAAACGTTGATACGTGATGGTTTGTTAGTACCACTACTTGCTGAATGGCAACCTAAAACGCTCGGTGTTCATGCTATCTACGGAACTCGCAAACAAGTCACTCCGCTGTTAAGAGCCTTTATTGATCACCTATCTCACGAGATGGAACAATCGAAAAGTTGGTAGATATACAGTTTCATGAAGGCGAAAGTAATGTCATAAAGCTGAGAGCAATCTCGGCATTAACGATACTGATGAATAATAAGAATTATTAATTTTACTTATATCAAGCTTGCTCTTATCGTAACTAGAACCGTTCGAATGAACCAACGTAAACGTCATAGCACTTAGCACTTAGCACTTAGCACTTAGCACTTAGCACTTAGCACTTAGCATGAGCTGGAAGAAATAACATGTGCACGAACAAAAGGATAAAGAATGACTGCCATTACCGATTTAGATGTCTTGTTGAAATCCATGTCACCAGAACTGATTGAAGGGAACTATGTTTTTTGCACTGTTGACGGAGCATTAACGGACTATGTTCAGCTCAATCCAATCTCGACTTTTCGTGAAAAGGAAGGTTTAACGCTAGTTCTTGAAGAAAACGTTGCGACTAGAGCTCTACTAGACTTCGACGGTATATTTAGCCTTATCACATTATCAGTACATTCTAGCCTTGAAGCGGTTGGATTAACGGCTGCTTTTGCCACAAAGCTAGGCTCATACGGCATTAGCGCCAACGTGATTGCAGGCTACTATCACGACCATATTTTCGTTCAGAAAGAGAAAGCAGACGAAGCAATGAGCGCGCTTAGAGAGTTTTCAAAAGCAGATTAATAAAGAACTCTGTTGTTCACAAGCACAAAAAAAGCGACGTAATCTACGTCGCTTTGGCTTATTGCTTACCGCTCTTTTACTGATCAGGCATCAGTAAATGAAGCCGTTAAGCAAGCTTAAAAGTCGCCACTTTGTCACTTAAACCAGCGGCTTGGCTCTTAAGTTCGTTCGACTCAGTTAAGCTGTCCTGTGCCCCCACAACTAAGTGGTCAGTGACATCTTTAATGGTCGTAATATTCTGGGTAATTTCACCCGTCACGTGCGTTTGCTCTTCCGCAGCCGTCGCGATTTGAGTCGCCATATCACTAATCAAAGCAACTGCAGTGTTAATTTCTTCTAACGCATGCGAAGCTCGGTCGGCATCTTCTACTGAATGTATTGCCAGTTTAGAGCTGCTCTCCATAAGCTCAACCGCTTGAGCCGTTGTTCTCTGGAGAATATCAATCGTCGATTTGATCTCTTCAGTAGAAGAATGCGTGCGTTGAGAAAGCACACGTACTTCATCAGCGACCACAGCAAAACCACGACCTTGTTCACCAGCACGAGCCGCTTCAATCGCAGCATTCAAAGCAAGCAGGTTGGTTTGTTCTGCAATACCTTGAATCGTCGCAAGTACCGTCGAGATCTCTTGAGCATGCTTGTTTAGCTCGCTGATCACGTTACCCGCTTCGTTCACTTCATTGGCTAGGTTATTGATCGAACCTTTAGTATCTACAACCAAAGCGTGACCACTGTTAGTGCTTGTCGCTGAGTCTTGTGCTGCTTTTGCTGTTTGCTCAGCATGCGACGCAATTTCTTGAGTTGCACAGGCCATTTCCGTTACAGCCGTTGCCACCATTGTGATTTCTTGCTGTTGATGGTTAAGCTCGTCCACAGAACGGTTCGCACGTTGAGCACTTTGCTCTGACTGGCTGTTTAACTGTTCTGACTGCCCACGAATATGACCAATCAACTGTTGTAAACTACCCACAAACGTATTGAAGTTATGCGCTAGCTCCCCTACTTCGTCTTGGTTTTCAACATGAATACGTTGAGTTAAATCACCACTACCATTCGCGATTTGTGCCAATGCTTGTGAAACATGGTTAAGCGGACGGAACAACATAGTACATAACAGATTAAACAGTACCGTACATACAATCACCACCAACAATGTCACCAAAACTTGGCCGATGACAGCATCAAATAGAGGTGCCACCAAAGAATCGTGATTCACGACACTAACAGTAATCAGGCTTGTTCCTTCTATCGCGCTCGCATAAAGAACATAATCAGTGCCGTTTAACTCAATGGTTGTGTCTTTTCTGCTAGCTAACGCTTTTTTTACATCAGAAAAATCCAACCCAAGTGAGCTAATATTTTTATTCAATAACTTAGTGTCAGAGTGCGTGTAAACCGTACCTTTGTTGGTCGCGATGAACATGTAACCTTCACCCGGTAGAATGACTTTTTCAAGGCTGTTAAGAATATCGGTAATCTCAACGTCAGCACCCAAAACAACTTGCTGTCCATGCAGTTGCATTGCTGTTCCTAACGAAACAACATTAGCACCCGTTGCAGCGGCAACCGTTGGGTTGTCCATGAACACTTTACTTGGATTCGCTACCGCATTGGTGTACCAACCCCACTGGCGAGGGTCATCATTACCCGGTGGCAATACCACTCCGTTCGCATTCTTTTGCGAACCATCAGGAAAAGCCAAGAAAACATTATCAAAAGACGCTGAATCACGAACTTGTTTAAGGTGAGTCTCCAAGCTGTCTTGTTTTGATTCTTTCGAAAGAGAAGTCAACGCGCGCTCTTTGGATAATATCCAATCTGATACATACTGATTGTAAGAAGCCGATGTCCCTTCTAAACGTTGTGCAACCTCAATATCCAGTCGTTGCAATGAAGCTCGAAAAGAAAGGGCCTCAACCAAAATCCCCCCCAGGATGATGGCCATACTAGCTGATATCGCTAGCTTATTTTTAAGCGAGAGTTTCTTGAACATAGGAAACCTATAATTTGGAAGTAAAAAACCGTGGCGACAAATTTGTTACCAAGACGGTTGCAAGCTGAATATATTTTACGCTTTAAAATAAATAATAGAACCAACCAGAGGGTTGAATTATTGATATGTGTGAACGAGGGCACGTACAGTGGCATATTCATGGAGTAAATAGCCCGCCACTCCTCAATAAATCATATCTGACAATCTCTCGAGGGGATGACTTATCGAATGCGTTCTATTTTATCAGTACGCTGATACATCAAATAAAAAAGGACCTAACGTATGACGTTCAGTCCTCTTTATTCCTACTGGAACTGACTAAATATAATTTCTTGTCCAGTCAATATTGATATCCGAATACTTAGATTACTTAACTTATTGAAAATTAATAACCTCTACAAATTGAGACTCAAATAAGTGAGGTGTTGAAAAATTCACTTTCTAGCTTTTGATCTTTCTTTCACCAAATAGCTTTGGTTTGAATGAACCTAGTACTAACTCTGCAAGCAACGGAAGCGCATTAGACATACCGATCAGCTCTTCAATTTTGGCTTTGTCTAGGTACGCTTGGCTTACCTTTCCTTGAGGTATTGATGCTTTAGCAAGCTCTACCATTTCAGGCATCATCGGCACCAAGAACACGAATGCATTGACGCTCAAGAACGCTAGCATCACAAGTTTCATTTTTAACCAATTAGGCTTCTGTTTTGTAGAAAAGTAACAATATAAATCAGCAAACAACTTTAATGCTAACCCCGGTAAAATCAGAATATATGCACTCAACTCTTTATAAGTACCAACATGGTAAGCCGTTTCGGCAGTTTCGTGGCCTAGCGTAGCGCCGATTACAATGTGAGACAAAATACCGCCCACATACATGATGGTGCCGATTTCGTTTAGAAAATTGATCAATCGATTATTCATACTGTTCGCTTTTATATTTGTTTGCTTGTCTATTTATCTGAGTATCTGAGTATCTGAGTATCTGAGTAAGTTTGGTGCTGTTATCAATAATTAGGGTTACTCGTTAATAAGCAGCACTCAATCACAACTATTATTTGTTATTCGTCAAAGAAAGCTTGTAACCCAAATATTGAACATTCACATCAGCATACCCCAACGTAACAGCTTCAAATTGGTGACTTAGCTCTTTTGCATGCTGCGCATCCTTAGCAATAAAAGAAACCGAATACACAGGTCGAACAACATTGTTCTCAAGTTTTTGCGTATCAAGATACGATGACGTCACAAGCCCTGCTTGATTGAGACTGATCACTCTTTGTAAATCAATGCTAAGCACACGGTCTATTTCAAGGGCTTCAATTCCCTGCTTCCATGTGATTGTGACGCCGTAGTTATTGTAATCTGGCGTATTGTCTAACCACTTTGAGCCTAGCGGAATAATTTTGGCAATTTTAACCAAATCTTTCTTATAAAGAGGTAGGTGAGCTAATTTGGCTTGGACCTGTTGTGAGTCATTCGCTTCAATAACAAAACGCAGTAACTGCACCGAACGGCCATCAATCTCACTATGCGATACATACATATCTTTTATCTCGCCTTGGTCAATCAGCTTACTGAATTCAGCTTTTTGTTCCGGCATATTGTCGAGGACTTGTTCTAAGTTGTTTGTATTCCACTCAAGTTCAACGGCATAGTCTGCTGCGCTGGTAAAGGTAGAAAATAAGATTGAAGCTGCAAATGCGGTAAATGTAATAGTTTTCATGTTTTGTTCCTTTTTGGCTGATTAGGTTTGGCTGATAAAATGTGATTAATTAAATTTAACTGGTCGAGTTGGTTGAGTTGTTAAAACAACGCTACCAACGAGAGCGGTATGAGCGATGGCAACTTTTGCAAGTATCTTGCGCTGCTTCTAATCCTGATTCCGCTAGTGATGCATCACCTTGTTGACTACCTTGGTAAAGTTCCTGAAAACCCTGATCCATTTGCATTAGGAGACGATTGAATTTTTCGGGTTCACTCCAAACACTCTCTTTTGCTTTACTCCCCTCTTGGCTGCCCAACGGAAATGACGTCAATAACGCCTGACTGTGAGTTGTTAGCTCAAAGCTCGTGTCTTCGAGTGTCTGCCAATGAGTATCATCGCCATCTAAAGTGTCATTGGCCTTCTCGACTAAGGTTTCAACTTGTGCAAATGCGTGCTGGCGCTGTTCAATTTGGTTTGAATGATCTTGTGAAGAATTACTTTCACTTGCATCGCCTTGTGAGGCCAAAACGTGGGTACTCATTAAAACGGTTGTAGTACACAGTAGGCTCACCAATCTCTTGTGCATCATTCTCTTGTTCATATTGCTCTCTCTTCGCTTCGTATAGCTTTTCTATTTGGTTTCGATACAGACATCGATGATTCGGTTCGATGTTCCGTTTTGTTTCGATGGGCTTAATTTACACAACAATAGTTGCAGTTGCAACTATTGTTGTGTAAATTAATGCAAATGGAATATACATTAAATGAACAAACACAGTAGAGAGAATGAAGTTATGAAAATTTGGGATCTATCAACTCGCCTATATCACTGGGCTCAGGCAGCGCTTTTTATAGGGTTAATGGTATCGGGCATTTCAGGCAATGGACCCCACGTTCAACTGGGGCTAGCACTTATGACATTAGTCGTTTGGCGATTGGTTTGGGGTTGGGTGGGAAGCGAAACAAGCCGATTCAGACAATTTCTACGTTCACCCAAGTCAGTGGTTCGTTATTTATTAGGAAAAGAAAAAGAAAAGCCAGGCCATAACCCTGCTGGCGGTTGGATGGTTGTAACACTGTTATCAGCTTTAATTATTCAGTGTGTTTCTGGTTTAGCCTTGGCTGGGCTTCTTGATCACTTACCCTATGCAAATATCTGGTTGAATGACTCCGTATTTTCATTATTAGAAAACATTCACCTAACTATGGTAAAAGTGCTTCCAACTCTGGTCGCGGTACACGTCTTTGCCGTTTTGTTCTATAAATTACGCTCTAAACCATTAACTTGGGCAATGGTCACTGGCTTCCAAACAAGAATCCAATTTAGTGGAAGCGTAGCGTTTGCATCGCAATGGCGTGCGTTGTTTGTACTTGCTTTAGCTGCAATGTTTACCGTTATTTTGGTTGCATTGGCATAAATCAAACCGATTTAATTTGGAGCATAGGAACGAATCAATGAATGAAGTGTTTAATAGACAGCAAACTGCTAGTTGGTTGATCCATGTAATCGCACACGATGCAGCGAAGACATTCGACTCGGAACTTAAAAAACACGGATTAACGATCGCTCTCTGGCCAACCTTAATGTGTTTGTGGGAAAAAGAAGGAATAACTCAACGAGCAATCGCTAGGAAATCTAAAGTAGAAAATTCGACCACGACTCGAACCTTGGATAAGCTCGAACGTCTTGGTTTGATAGAACGACGACCCGACCCAAATAGTCGTCGTTCTTTCAATATTTATTTAACAGAGAACGGGCGCGCTATCCAAAGAGAGCTCTTGCCGATTCCCGTTCATGTCAATCAAGAATATTTAGGTATATTGGAGCCAGATGAACGAAAAGAGATAAACCGCCTACTAAAAAAAATAGTCTCGCAAATATAATGCGACTAACCAAAATCTAACGTCAACAATAGCCGTGTATCGTTTGATGAAGTCACTGGCGAACGATGTACAAGGCCAGTGTTTTCGTTACCACTCCAGCGCTCGCCTTTTAACAAAGCAACATCGCAACTAGAGAGTTGCTGAATATCAGATTCGTGATTGTACAAGCCTGAAACAGAATCAGATTGCCCGTTGCTTCCGCGGCCTAACTTTGAGCGGTCAACCGTCTCGTTTGGCAACCATTGCGTGGCAACACCATGATAAGTGGTCACTAAACGGCAAGGGACTTGGTCAAAGTGAAAACGCGGACACATCGCTTTGTTTAGAACAGCTAAACGCAGCCCTACTTCTTCAAGCTCGAACAAACAACAGAACATATCCACCAGCTCTGCCATGTTTTCTAATAACGCTTTAGAAGCCGTTCCGTCTGTCGAAAATTCTAGCTTCTCATAGGCATTGTCTGATGAAAGGCTCAAAGACTTACTGAAGTTTGGATTCAAGGCGATAAATTCACGGATTGCCATAGTTAAATCTTCATCAAAATTACGCTGCCATATCGCAATGTTGATTTCACGCTTGTATATGTCTGTCAGAACAGTCGGCTGCAGAGAAGCACTAAAGCATGGCTTGTGACTGTCTTGGTCCTTGATACTCACAGCGGAACTAATATTAATTGGCTGATTGTTATTCGTTGTCAAAGGCTTGGTTAACATGGCGTTCATTACGTCATCTCCTTGATACATGCTTATCGTTTCTCTATTAACACTGTGATCGTCATCCACAGTAAGAATGAACTTTAGTTATGTTATAACATAACTAAAGTTACACAAATAACTTTGTCGATCATGGTTCCAAGAACATGGCGATGCTCTACCTTCCTCAGGTAATTTAATGAATGCTGAACTAAGCTTTTACCTACTCTTCTTCCCTAAAAGTTGTGTAAAGGGTGTTCTCTAAACAACCAGTTCCATAACATTAAATCTGTAAATTCATCAATGTGGTGACCACTTATGAAAAAACTAATCTCTACACTCGGCCTCCTATGCACCGTTATCTCCGCTCAATCTTTCGCGGAAACGGGCTACACGTTAGACCCCAATTTATCGAATATTACGTTCGCAACTATCAAGAAGCAGTTTGTTGTTGAGCCCGCATCCATCAAGCCTTTATCTGGTGGTCTTACCGAAGCGGGTCAATTTGCCATATTGTTAGACTTGAAGAGCATCAGCACGGGAGTATCGATTCGCGACCAGCGACTCAATGAGCTCTACTTTGAATCGATGACTTTCCCTAAAGTGAAGATATCTGGAAAAGTTGAACCGTCAATGTTGTCTGGTGACCCAAAAAGAACAACCATTGCAGCGGAGGTTACCTTGCACGGCGTAACAAAAACGATTGATTTTCCCGTTTTAATCGTTCCATCAGAAGAGTTAGTGATGGTTAGTTCAGCCTCGACAATCATCGTCAATGGCGCTGATTTTGGAATATCGACAGACAACTTGAACAAACTATCAGCTACCGTTGGTGGGTTAGCGATTTCCGACAAAATCCCTTTAAGCTTCAATCTGCTCTTCGATAAATAATAGGGTCACACCTACCCAGTTAGATCTTTTTTAATTCACATTCATCCATCGTTTAAGGCGGGTGAATGTGAGTTAGAACCGGCAAGTCAGTACACAGTTCTAGATAAACAAATCACTCATGTTCAATTAAAGTGGCCTGTCATCCGACTTTGGTCTAACAATTAAACACTCAAATCTGCGGTGATTAAAACAAGCGCTTATTGCCTTATCCACGATAGAACAACACATCCATCTAAGTGTTTAAACACACTCGCTATTTACCTATCTCAAAACCGCTTTTAGATATGCAACTTCTATGACTAACAGCCTAGTGATATTGATGGTAAATGATGTCAGTATACAAAACTAAACAAAGACCTTGCCCTAGAGCTAGAACATCTAATTGAACCTAAAAGAGCCCTTTGATGCTGAATAAACACATCGTTAATCGAGACAGCTTGGCTGGAATGGGGGCGACTCTAATAGGCAACGGGATCGGTAGGTTTGCCTATATCGCATTAATGCCGGCTCTCATTCAAAGTGGTTGGTTTAGCGAAAGTGATGCATCTTACCTTGGTGTCGCGACCCTTCTTGGGTACATATTGGGTGCACCTGCTGCCAACATACTGCTGCGTTACTTTAGTGCTGGGCAGTTAATTCGATTCGCTATGTTGATAAGCAGTTTTAGTTACTTAGGCTGCGCGTTACAAGAGGCACCCTTAACATGGTTCTATGTTTGGCGAACGTTGGCTGGAATTGCGGGTGCCTTATTAATGGTTGTCGCCCCACCAGTGATTGTCCGAAAGTTTAATCCCGATGTGAAGGCGCGTGTCAGCGGTGCCATATTTTCAGGCATTGGACTTGGTGCGATGTTATCAGGCACATTAATCCCAGTACTGATCTATTTTAGTGTGGTGTCGGCTTGGATTGGCATGGGAATCATCGCATTGGTCACCACGATACTGACTTGGAATGCATGGCAAACCCAACCTAACTCGTCAAAAGCGCCTTATATAAAAGCCTCTTTCTCTCAGCTCTCCAAGCCAAAATCACTCAGCGTGGTGCTTATTCTGGTGGCGTATACTTTCGACGCTATCGGTTACTTGCCGCACACCTTGTTTTGGGTTGATTACATTGTGCGTGAACTGGGTATGTCGTTCAGCAGCGGTGGTTTATTCTGGGCAACCTTTGGTATTGGCGCCGCCATCGGCCCATTGATCACTGGCACCTTGGGAGACAAGCTCGGGCTTAAAAAATCCCTCTGCATCGCGTTTAGTCTCAAGGCTCTAGGTGTCGCAATACCTCTTGTTAGTACCCATCCTATCGCGCTATTAATTTCGTCATTACTGGTCGGAATTTTCACGCCGGGAACGGTAACTCTTGTGTCAACTTACACGTTGGAGATTGTTGGCTATGAACTGCACACCAAAGCGTGGGCGGGGATGACGTTATCTTTTGCTGTATCACAAGGTGTGGTTGGGCTTTTGATGGCGTACTACTTAAATCATATGGCTTCATACGACGTTTTGTTCACCGTTAGTACTACTGCTTTGATTTTGTCTTCAGTATGTATCTTAATGACCGCAACTCGATCTAAGCCTGAACACTCGATCTAGATCTGAACTCGCTTTTTTAGCTCAGTTGTCGAATAAAATAAAGGATTATCATGCAACTCTACTTAAATGAAACCTCTCCGTTTTCACGCGTGGTCGCAGCAACTGCGCTTTTATCACGCTGCTCGCCTTTGTCTTTTGTTTGGGTTGATCCATGGAGCTCCCCAGCCAACCTAAAAAACGTCAATCCGTTTTGTTTAATTCCAGCACTCAAACTTGAAGACAAAACAGCACTGACGGAAAGCTTATGCATTTGCCAGTACTTAATTGAAACGTATCAGCCTCGAACTCTACGGCAGGTAACGTTGAGTCGTGCCAACGAAATGCAGCATCTAGGGACAGCAAAGACGTTAATGGAGATCGCGTTTAGAACCGCGGCATTGACTCGCTATGCAGACAATGACAATGCGCTTGTCCAGAGAGGGCAAGAAGGTATCGTTGCCGCCCTAGAGCAACTTGACCAAGAGATAAAACAACAAGGGCTAGAATCCCTTCTGAACGACAACTTGGCCACGTTGTATCTCCATGTCGCTTTAGATTACGTCCAGTTTAGACATACTGAATTGTTTGATGAAGTGAACAGCCGCAACATCATCGATTTTTTACACATTTCTCCGTTCACAGACGTACTGACGCACATAAGCATTGAGAGTTTGGCAAACAAACCCGATTATCACACGTTGCTTGATTCGTTCAGTCGAGATACCTAAGAGCATCCAAAACTAGAATGCGTAAAGTCTTGAATTCAACGTGAGACAAGCTCAGAGATGTCGTTGATGTCACATGTCGTTACACAGCATGACGTGTTAAGGCTTTACATCTTGGACGAGGTAAACAACAATCCCTGAGAATAAATCCATAACATAATGTATTTAGAAATTATGAGTAACACAGAAAACAAAAAATCGAACCCTCTTTTCGAAATCGTTTTTAACGTATTTCTTCCGTCATTCATCTTAATGAAGTTCAGTGGAGAGGAGCACCTAGGAACGGGTTTAGCACTGCTTGTCGCCCTTGCCTTTCCTATCGCTTACGGTGGTATGGAGCTAATCCGCAACAAGAAGTTTAACTTCATCGCTGCGCTTGGCTTTGTCAGCGTGCTATTAACCGGCGGTATTGGTTTCTTCGAATTAGACACGCGTTGGTTAGCACTAAAAGAAGCATTAATACCCGGCCTAATTGGTTTAGCGGTTCTTGGTTCTACTTTCACTCGCTACCCGTTTATCCAAAAGGTTATGTTTACGCCAGCACTATTGAACATCTCTCTAATTGAAGAGCGTTTAAGACAGTTCGGTAACCAAGCAAAGTTTGACCGTTGCCTCATGACATCAAACTACCTATTCGCGAGTACTTTCGCCTTTTCTTCTGCGATGAACTACTTTCTTGCGACTTGGATTGTGACAAGCCCTGCCGGTACTGCAGCCTTTAATGAAGAACTTGGTAAACTGACACTTTACAGCTACCCAGCGATTGCTATCCCAAGCATGCTGATGATGTTAGGCATTTTCTATTACATTTGGCGCCAAGTTCGCGCTATGACGTCACTAGAAACAGAAAAAATATTTATTACTAAGTAGCTCTTACCGAACGACCTTAGTATCTCGTCCTAAAATAGAAACACACCAAAAGCTCAGCAAATTTGCTGGGCTTTTTTGTTTCTATTCTCTCATTTAACCAACAAGTGGTACGCTGAATTAGATTGGCTTTCTCAAAACAATGATAGATTGCGGTCACCTTTCTCGTACTCGCTTGGTCGCTAGCATTTAAATTACCAATAGCTAAAGAACCGCATTCGGTTATACTGAAAGATGATTTAACGCTCAATCTTGTTGATTACTTTACAAAACCCTGCCTAGGTGTTAACACTATTTCAGCCCTTATTGCTAAGATAGAACGAGCTTGGCCTTAAAGTTAAGCGCCAGCCGTACTCAATAAGGAATATAGAATATGAATAAATCTCAGTTGGTTGAACACATCGCAACTTCAGCAGACATCTCAAAAGATCAAGCAGGTTCAGCGTTAAACGCACTTGTTGAAGGTATTTCTAACACATTGGCTAAGGGTGATGATGTTGCCATCCTTGGTTTCGGTAGTTTCAAAGTTAATTCTCGTGCTGCTCGTACTGGTCGTAACCCAAGAACCGGAGAAGAGATTCAAATCTCAGCATCAAAAACACCTGCGTTTAAAGCAGGTAAAGCACTAAAAGAATCATGTAACGCTTAGGGTAAATAGTAACTCAAAGCAGAATCCAAGGAAGATTACGATGTCTATAACTAAAGAAAAAGTTAAAGCTAGCCGCAGTAAAAAAGCAGGCAAGTCAACCAAAGCACAAGCCGAAACGCCTAAGACTCGTCAACGCATTGAAGAGCTTATGGAAGAGCGCGAATTAGCCAAACTGTTAGAGTTATAGTTTGTATCCTTCTAATGCCACTGCAACCCTGCAGTGGCATTGTTTGTTTAAGAGCCAGTGTTCCTAACAACCCCATGTCTATCAGTTATTTTTACCCCCTCCTAATACACTAACGGCACCGCGGTAATATGCTTAGAAGCTTCGCTGATATACTTAGATGCTTCGCTAATAGACTTAGAAGCTCCGCGCTGGATAAACCGCATAAACATAACTCGGTAATTGAACACGATCTAAGCACTAAGTAACTGACTTAATTATATTGTTATACATACCCATACATACCCAAATCGGATTTTTCACTATCATCATTTTCATTGTTAGTTATGAGAGTCAGGGAAGTGTTCGCAACACTGATGTGTTCGTGCAGCGTTCCTTTTTAGAGGTGATTATGAATGTCGTTCGCATGGGAATAGAAGCTAATACCCATAAAAATAAGGGTAAGTACAAGGCGATAATTAAGTTTACTATTCGAGCCCTATTTTATTATTCAGCCACTAGAAAAATGAGTGATAATTTTAACTCTGAAGAGAGAAAGCTGTTATTTATCAAGCAGCCAAACTTCCTATCTAAATTTGTGACTCCTTACTTATGTACTGGCTTTAGCAATAAAGAAAAGATAGAAATCTTATCCAAGCACTACGACTGGTTTGAAGACGCCTTCGCAACAGAAGCTAGACACCAAATTTATAATGAAAGACTCAACCTTTTAAAACTAGAGATAGATGACAACGTTTATCTGGTTAACCTCAGCTTTGAAAGAAATGCGAGAAAAGAAGGTGAACTGACAATTTCATTGACCAATTCTTTACTCGAAAAAATGTATAGTATCTCGTTCACTGTTTTCGACAACAGCATCTACATCGGTGGTATTCAAGGTGGAGCCAACGACAATGGGTTTAGCCGTACCTTCACAAAAGCTTTCTACGGTTTAAGACCTAAATCTTTCATGGTAGAAACACTACGACTGGTAGCCATTAGCTTAGGTATCGACAATATCTATGCAGTAAAAGAATCCGGACATGTGTCGAACTCATTACGCTATGGTAAGAAAAACAAAGACATTAGCCTCAAGTACGATAGTTTGTGGGAAGAGCACGATGGGCAGGTGCATGATGACTATTTTTATCGTCTACCGCTCAATCCTAGCAGGAAAGATCTTGAGGCTCTAAAACGCCAAAAACGTAAATTGTATCGTGAGCGTTATTCGTGGTTAGATCAATATGAGCAAGATCTGCAAACCGTGATGATCCAGCACACTCAGGGTCTATAGACCTAGCTAACGCAAGCTGATTAAGCCAATACGATTTGAATTAGCCAACGCGAGTTAATCTAGCTAATGCAATCTGATTTAACTGTTTAACTGTTTAACTGTTTAACTGGCTCAAGCTAGCTTAACCAACGCGTGCTCATTGAATAAGCAGATAAGCACCCGTGGATCTAACGCTACAATTCAAGTTAACAATTTCGATTAGAGCCAATTCCTTTCTCTTATATAAGATGCCTCTTCACTAGAGGCATCGTCGATACTTGTAACTAATCCGTTATTCCCAACACCAAAAAAATTAGATTTACATTCCTACCCTCTCACAAATATTAGTAAACCCAAAACAAACATTAGACAATGCTAATATTCATCTTTATAGTATCTAGGTATTTCGAAAACCACTCAATAGTCGGCAACTGGACGGTACTTAGGCAACATGAAAATCCACGCTCTGTGCTCGGCAATTTGTATCGTTAAACTTAGAGACAGTAATAGGTAAACAAATGACTAAAATTGTAATCATCGGAGGCGTAGCTGGAGGTGCATCAGCTGCTGCCCGTGCTCGTCGTCTTAGTGAAGATGCTGAAATCATCATGTTCGAGCGAGGCCCGTTTGTCTCTTTTGCCAACTGCGGGTTGCCGTATCACATTGGTGGTGATATCCAGGACAGAAGTAAACTTCTACTCCAAACACCCGAGAGTTTTTTAGCTCGCTTCAACGTTGATGCGCGCGTGATGAACGAAGTTGTCTCTATCGACCGCACCAACAAATCTGTTTCGGTAAAAAACCTCGTTGATGGTAGTAAATATAATGAAAGCTACGACTTCTTATTGCTAAGCCCGGGAGCCAGTGCTGTAGTTCCGCCGATTTCAGGGATAGATAATCCACTCACCCACTCGCTACGCAACATTCCAGATATGGATCGCATCATCGAAACAATCCAAATGAACAAACCTGAACACGCGACAGTTGTTGGCGGTGGTTTCATCGGTTTGGAAATGATGGAAGCGTTTCATCAGCTTGGGATTAAAACTTCTTTGATCGAGATGGCCGATCAGGTCATGACACCGGTAGATCGAGAAATGGCCGGCTTTGCTCATGCAGAGATTCGTCAAAAAGGCATCGACCTTAAACTCGGTATCGCGCTTGAATCAGTGAAATATGTCCCTAATGAACACATCGCAAGTTTTGATTCCGGGGAGAGTGAAAAGCATCAACACCTAGAAGGTGAATTGGAATTAACACTCAATAATGGTGAAACACTCACTACCGATATTCTGATCATGGCGATCGGTGTCCGCCCGGAAACCAAATTGGCGCAAGAAGCAGGCCTACAACTGGGGGCTTTTGGTGGCATTTATACCAATGAATACATGCAGACTAGCGATCCTTCAATTTATGCGGTCGGTGACGCAATAGAAGATCAAGACTTTGTGACTGGTGAGCAAACACTCGTTCCATTGGCTGGCCCAGCGAACCGTCAAGGTAGAATGGCGGCAGACAACATGCTTGGTCGCCAAGAAACTTATCAAGGCACTCAAGGAACGGCAATTTGTAAGATCTTTGACATTGCCGTCGCTTCTACAGGTAAAAACGAGAAACAACTAAAACGCTCCGGGATCGACTACGAAAAAGTTTATGTCCACACAGCAAGTCATGCGAGTTACTACCCCGGCGCAGAAATGGTTTCGTTCAAGATGTTATTCGATCCGAAGACAGGAAAAATACTGGGCGCGCAAGCCGTCGGTAAAGATGGTATTGATAAACGCATCGACATTATGGCCGTTGCCCAACGTGCAGGCATGACCGTTGAACAGCTTCAACACTTAGAGTTAACCTACGCACCACCTTACGGCAGTGCCAAAGACGTGATTAATCAAGCTGCGTTTGTTGCTAACAACATCATCAAAAGTGACTCTACACCTATTCATTTCGATGAGATTGAAACACTGGGCGACCATCAAATCTTACTTGATGTTCGTAACCCTGGCGAACTGGAAAATGGTGGCTTTATTGAAGGGGCAATCAACATTCCTGTAGACCAACTGCGTCATCGAATGAATGAACTTCCAACAGACAAAGAGATCGTAATCTACTGTCAGGTTGGGTTACGTGGTAACGTAGCTTACCGCCAACTCGTCAACAACGGCTTTAAAGCACGTAACTTAATCGGTGGTTATAGAACACTCATGTATGCCAAAGCTTAATGGCTGATAATGAATAACGGTTAACCAATCGCTTTTGTAGAGAGCAAATGATTTTTTCTAGACACTAAATTAAACAAGAGCTTGGTATTTGAGAAAGTGCCAAGCTCTTTTGCTATTCGTACGAATCAATAAAGGCTTGAAGCGCATGCTGATCGATGATCTCTAGTCCTTGCTGGCCTTTCTTGATAAAGCCTTTGTCTAGCAGATCTTTAACCGCTCTTCGATACACTCGACTCGATGTACCAAAACGTTCGGCCTCTTGATTCACTTTATCAAAACCACCTAACACAGTATCCGTCTTATTTTGAACCAACAAATCATAGGCAATATTGTAGGTAATTGAGTGTAATAGCCGGTTGGTGTAAATGCCCATAGAGTCTTGGTAATCTTCTGCCAATGCAGACGCGAAAAAGAACATCATTTCAGGCTTTTCATGCAACGCTTCTGCTAACTTCTGAATGCAAACAACATCAACTTGCATGTGTTCATTCAATCCTTTACCTACCTCTCCATTAATGAAAAGCGTGACTTCCAAAAACGAAACTTTAGCTTACTGGTTTTTGGATGATATCGCGTTGACGAGCGAGTTTGAGAAGCGCATTCTTTAATTTCGAACAGAACAAATTTTAACCTCGCAAGAGTGTGGTTCACTCATGCTTTGTTCTGTGTAACGCATCTAATTGAATGGCAGGTCACATGAATAAAATTGTTATGTTAGTAATGGGGCTGCTTTTTACCAGTCGATTGTTCGCCAGTATTGTGCCGCATGTTAGCCAACTTGAACATGATGCACCTATCCTCATCCGTTCGGCAATGATTGTGGGTGTTGCGGCTTACGCCGTCTGGAGTGCATTCAAATACTTCAAAAAGAACAAAGCTTCTAGTTCAGAACCACTTTAGGAATCAGCATTAGAAACATTTGAGAGTCAGTAGCTAAAATCGGTTACTTATCCGCAAAGTAATCGACCAAGATTTTACGCCACTTTCGCGACTCACGAATTTTCAAAAGAGCACGATTAATCTCTTCTTCATACGCGTTGTTTTCAGTGATGATAAAGCCATAATTCTGCTTTTCTAGCTGATATGGCAACACCTCTAGATCATCAAACTGCCCGCTTATTCTGCCATTACCGATCATATATTTGAGCACCACATCATCAGCGACAATCGCTTCCACTTCACCATCCTCTAAAGCCGCCAACAGTCTTGGCATATCGACATAACTCTTGTGTCGAATACCAAAGCTTGTGAGCATCAAAGAAGAAGTCGTTGCTACCTTGGCGCCCACCTCTACATCTGCGAGATCATTCACGCCTTTAATGTGCGATGAACCTTGGCTCAAAGTAAGTTTGCTCGCTAACACAGCCGTAATACTGGCAATGAAAAGCATGCTAAACACACCAATGAACACCGTCGCAATTCGTCCGGTTAGGCTCTTAAACTCAAAGTAATTAAATGGGCCACGAGTGATAAATAACAAACCTAATATGAAGCTTTCTAACCAACGACCCGTTTTGCTTTTCATCGAGTAGAGTTTTTCATTTTCTCCGTGTTCCAATAGGTAGAAAAAGGCACCTATTAAGCCGGATATAAAAATGATGACACCAATGATTATCCATAAGGCGGGGTTTAAGAATATGGAATGTAGCGAGTGAAGGTAACCTTGCTTCTTAACGGCGATCGCAAGATGAGTTTCGTAAAAGGAATGGGAAAAGTCAGCGAACAACTCGCGTTCTGGGGTTATTGAAATACAGGATACACCGATGTCGATTTGCTCTGTTTCAATGGAATTTAGTAGATCATCTAAGCGGTGATTCTCTACCGTAAACTCTACGTTCATTTCCTTCGCTATCAGCTCCCACAGCTCAATGCTTAAACCGTTCCATTCATTTTCCATAGAACTAACCACAAAAGGAGGACAAGGATAAACACCGACTTTAAGCGGAGAAGCCGACGAAAAAGTGCTCAACAAAGTTAAAAGAAAAATGACTAAAGCTACACAAGATTGAAGTGCCGATTTGAAACAACTTGGCATTGGCAAACCCTCAAGAAAGAGGCAGCGATGAATTGAATCGAGTAGAAGAGCTCGTTCTAATAAACAGAGTTAAGCACGCTCAGGAGCTTAGAAAGTTGATAGTAAATTCAATACTGCCCTAGTTTTTTTCGTTAGTAACTTAACTATAGAAAACCTCTATTTATTGTGCAAAAGAATGGGGTCAATAAAGCGACTTTTACCGAACTTAGGTTCATTGATTAAAGCGACGACATAAACTGGCTTTTTGCCGATGAACATAACTTCCCGCATTGAGTTATTTGGCTTTCTAAGAAGTAAATGTTACGTCTGCTTTTGACCCATTGAGCGCGGATCTCTAACTCTTGGCCAATCAAAATTGGATGATGAAAACGAGACGTTAAGCTAACCGTCATGGCAGTGATATTATTTTGGAACAAGCAATGCAGCATGGTGGCATCGTGTAACGCGGTAACAATGCCGCCCTGCATAATGCCATCGTAGCCCTCAGCTTTATCTGTTGGTACAATCTTGGCTAAAGCTTCATACTTACCTGAGGTTTCATATTTAACTGAAGTTTCATGCTTAACTGAGGCTTCATTCTTGGTTAAGGTTTCGCGCTTAGCTAACGTTTCGCGCTTTGCTAGGGTCTCATGCTCAGCTAAAGCCTCGCGTTCGCTAACAGCTTCAAAGCAAATTGGGCTGTCTGAAAAGAAGCTTTGGCTGCATACTTGGCAGCGCCGATGGTTGTGAGGAATGAAAACTTTCATACTTACCCTTATTCCTTTTACCCTTAGATTCCTAGAGATTGATATGGCTCGACCAAAAAAACATCGTAAGTTATGTACCCGAGCAGCTTATTCTTGTTTTAAGCCCAATGGTGTTCCTATGGACGAGCTTCATAAAGAAGAACTGTTGTTAGAAGAACTGGAAGCACTCCGCTTGGCTGATCAAGAAGGCCTGAGCCAACTTGAAGCCGCCGAACAAATGCAGGTGTCTCGTCAAACTTTTGGTAATATCGTCAAGCGAGCAAGAGCCAAAGTCGCTAACTGCATCGTCAATGGCCATGCGCTAGTGATTCAAGGCTCTTAACGAACACTCAGGCCTTAACTCATGACCTAACCTGACGACCATTAGTTCTCAATATCAGCTTGATGGCTCTGAGATCTGATAAAGCTTCCGGCTATGCTCTTCACACACGTCTTTGCAATTACATTCACGCTCAATGTCTATCTGTGCTAACCCTCCACAACTGCCTTTGATTGGTTGGCGTGAAAAAATCACACCGATCGCCATCAACGCAACGATTCCAATGAAGCCTAATAGTGTCAGTAGGAAGGTCATTTGCGACACCCGCGGATAACACCTAGGTGATTCGATTGTGGCGTAAAAATCACACCTTCTTTTTTATGCCCTTTGTTGCCGCACCCTCTTTTATTGTGTCCTTTGTTACTGTGACAAGCGTTTCGAGGCTCTCGCCCGTAATCTAAATCAGTCACTTCTTGTAGATTGTTAAAATCTAGAGCGCTGATCTCAACCTTTCCTGCCGACGCCAACACTCGGATATCGTGACTGAACAAATGCGCCAGCATTCTCTTGCCAATATGACGAACAACGACGGCCTGCACATCATACGAACGAAGGACAGAGATCCATTGCTTCTTCTTATTACAAGACGCGTCGGATTCAACCAAAGGAACAAGCTGCTTAATTTGTCGTTGCTCATCCACAATCGCTATCTGTGGTGAACGAGCAAAATGGTTGCCGATATGGAGGTTAAGACAAGGTACTGCGTATAACATGGTAACTCCCTGTTATTGATGATTAGGAGTTCAGTATAATCCTCATTATTGGCATATGCCAATAACTATAATATGAAAAATTAGATTTACAGACTGTAGAAATCGCATCACAACAAAGACAGTTCAGAGGAATAAGTGACTGTTGGTATGGTGGGAGAAGTGATAGTAGGTTTAGAGGCCGAAGACAATATCACCTTGTAGTATTGTCATTAGAATTTCAGTATCTGTTATATCGTCGACTGACGAGCGAGTGATATCTTGTTCCAAGACAGCGAAATCTGCCGACTTACCCACATCAATAGAGCCTGTAATATCTTCTATTTCAAGACTAACCGCGGCTTTATGCCATACGCAGCAGATTCTTCCAAACCAGCCTTTAGATTTGTTATTTATGTTGCAGGCCTTTAAGTAAGGAATTTGTCTCTCTTTGATTCAATAAGCATAGCAGTACGACCAAGGGGGCCTCAGAAGAACAAGGATGAAATACGCTTAAGCCGGATAAGTTTGAATGTTAGAGCATGGGCAATTTTGAAGTGACAAAAACACAAATTGTTATATTATAACATTACACTAAATAACCATTAGTCCTCATGAAACAGTTATCTGCATTAATCAACGCATTCACTCGCTTTTCTTTACGCCTTGGAAGTCGATTCTCAGCGTGCGGTTTATCAAAACACGGCTTTTCAAAAGGCGGTGTATCAAAGCGCGATTTTCCAAAATGCCACTTTCCCACACATCACTTTCTTAAACGCTTACCACTTTGGTTTGCGTTATTGTGGTTTGCGTTATTGTGTTTTGCTCCAAACCTATATGCCCACCCTCACTCTTGGATTGAAATGAAAACGCACATTGAGGGAGAGAAAGGCATGATTACGGGCCTCTCCATGGAGTGGTCTTTTGATGCAATGACTTCAATGTACATGTTGGATGGAGAAGACATCTCTGCCGATACAGAAGCTGAAACATTCAAAAAGCTCGCTGCGTCTGTCATCAAAAACATGATGTACGAGCACTACTTCACCTACTTCTATGATGATGAAGAGCCAATCAAATATCAGGTTGCAGAGCACGCCAAGTTTGAGCGTGATAAAGCAAAAATGGTGCTCACTTTTGACCTGCCGCTTTCCAAACCAAAACCGGTAACAAGAGACACGCTTCGTGTATTGATTTTTGACCCTAGCTACTTTGTCGATATGTCGTGGCTCTCTAAGGGAGACGTGACCTTATCGACAGAGCTCGCGAGACAATGTCAGTTAGAACTCGTTGAACCTAACCCGACTCCAGAACAAATGAGTTATGCGATGTCTTTGCCAACAGATGCTGATCCAGATAACACACTCGGGCAACTGTTTACTCAATCGGTCAAGCTTCATTGTGCAGCGCTTCCAGCTTCCTAGTCGCACGGGTTCGTCTCAGTGATTAAACGTCTTAGCTCAAACGAGTTAAACCTTCCAAGTTAGTGAAAATAATAATCTCAAATACGGGTTCTTGTTATATGAAGAAAAATCAATTTAAAGCCAACCATGCCCTCATTGGTGTCGTTGCCTTATTGCTTATTGCTGTCGGTGCATATCAACTGTGGTCGATGTGGCCATCATTGGTTATCTCAAGTATCCAATGGCAAAGAGAAGTTAATTCAGAACTTGCCGACCTACTCTACGAAGCCAAATCGAACCCTTGGGGAGCAGGGAGTTACCTGATTGGGTTTAGCTTTATCTATGGCATGCTGCACTCATTAGGGCCAGGTCATGGCAAAGTTATCGTGTCGACTTACTTAGCTACTCACCCCACCAAAGCGAAAGCCAGTTTAGTGCTTACGGTTGTCTCCGCCTTGCTACAAGCGCTGGTCGCTATCTTATTAGTAAGCGTATTAATATGGGGCTTCAGTGCGTCAATGAGGGTGGTAAATGACAAAGCGAATATGTTTGTGTCATTGAGTTTCACGTTGGTCGCTGTAGTTGGTGCGTTGATCTGTTGGAAGGCTTTGAAAAACATTTACAGCACAATGCGTAAACCTAAGCTTAAAGTGAAAGCCATCACCACATTAGCCACCGATACGTCTTCTGTGATGTCTGCTCGTCCATCAATCTCAGTCCAATCGCCAATCGCGCGTCGTTCATCGGTATCTGCTGATTCAGCGATACTAAACCCCACTAACGCATTACAACCTGTAGAACACGCTCATGCAGATCACTCACACACTGACTGCGGGTGCGGACACCAACACGTCGCCGACCCTGAAGCCATCAATAAAGCCTCAACAATCAGAGAGTACGCAGGGATAATTGTTACCATCGGCGTAAGGCCGTGTACTGGAGCCATTATGGTACTGCTTTTTGCCAATATGGTTGGCCTGTATTGGATGGGGGTGCTTAGTGCGTTGGCAATGGCGGTAGGAACAGCGTTAACGACTTCACTCATAGCGATGATGACGCTAACAGGCAAACATTTAGTAAAGCGCTACTTGGCGGCGGGTAACAACAAAGGTACTGGTTCACTGAAAGTCACTGGTCACTATTTGCAGCTTTTGGGTGGCCTCTTGCTTATCGTAATTGGCCTGCTACTCATGAACGGACAAGGTGGTGGTATGTCGCCTGTCTTCACCATGTAGAGCACAAAAGTATAGTAATAAATCTGAAGTTCTTTTCATCCGTTCCGCACACATCAAGGCCTCGTAAACGCGAGGCCTTAGTTTTAGTCATCATTTAATATCAATTCAGGCAAACAAGTGGGCTATGCCAAGAGTAAACCCGGTCAGTATTATTGATTTACAAAAGAGGATTGAAACCGCTAAGCAAAATGAACATGAAACGATATAATGCGCCTCAACAAAGAATTACAAAGTAACCACACATGTCTAAAGATCCCGGTTTCACCACAGAATATACCCTCGACAAGACGTTTTTCGCAGAGTGCTATGATCAAACCAGCCTTCCTACTCAGTTTCCAAAAGCTTATTTGAAAGGAATACTGTTTCTTGTTTTTGGTGTGGTTCTATTGGAGTTTGAACTATTACCTAACGGTTACGTTGGCTGGTTCTTTATTGTATTAAGTGTGATCGAAGCGTTCAGTGTGTACTGCAAGAGAACCTGGTGGCTATGGCGACAAAAAATCAGCTCAGGTGCTGGCAGCAAAGTGGTCTTTCAAGGTGACACTAATGGTGTGAGTTATAAAAACGCTAAAAATACCAATACTATCGCTTGGACTGACATCTCCCAACTGCAACAAACCGATTTAGGTTTTATCCTTCATATTGGAAAACAGCGCCAATATGTCAGTAAATCTTGCTTAAATGATGAGGCAATTGCGTTCATGATTGAACAACACGAAGCATCGAAAGCAAACTAATATGATTGAATAGCAAGGACACTTTGTCGTCCTTGCTATTCATTGACGATGCGGCTCCCTATTTCAATCATCATATCTTTCATCCAGTTATAGAAAGGGTCTTCACTAAGCCCAATAGACCAGCACATAGAAATAGGAATGGGCTTTAACATTGGCAATGGGATGCTGTTGTAGTAGTTTTTGTCGTCAATGCTTTCAATAAACTTGCTAGGCCCAACCAGATAAGCGTCCGTTGATTTCACCGTTTCTAAAGCTAACCAGAGTGTCGTTTCGTCAAGCAGTACCGGACTCTCACCGATCAGCTCATCATATATGTTCTGATATCGATGCGAGCCTCGAATTTTGACAATGGGGAAACTGGAGAGAGACTGTTCCAGCTGGTCGGTATTAGAAAAAATCGCGTGTTCACGTCTCGCAACCAATGAACTCGACACCTCCCCGATTTCATGGGTCTCGAACCCAGAAAGGCCTTCTGGCAATGATCCTAACGCAAAGTTAATCTCACCCAAGGTCAATTTCTTTATATTCTCATAACTCCAACTCTTGCAGGTAACCGTCACATTAGGTGCATGCGTTGATACTTTTTTGATGACTTGAGCCATCCAATGAGGGCTTGCGTAATCTGAAAGCATGATAGTGACATTTTGTGTCACCTCACTTAAATCAAACTCCTCTGAACCGACTAAACTTTTGAACTGATTACATAGCAGCTCGACTTTGGGATATAACTGAATCGCTTTTTGTGTGAGCACCAATTGATTCCCAACTCTCACCAAAAGAGGATCATCAAACATCTCTCGAAGTTTGGACAATTGCTTGCTTACAGCAGGTTGAGTGATAAACAACAGCTCTGAACTTTTAGAAATATGCTTTTGATCCAATAGAACAAGAAGTGTTTTTAGTAAGTTGAGATCAAGCGCTCTAATCTTTGAGAACTCACTATTCCTCATAGTTATACCCTTCATAAATATCCATCACTTCAAATTCTAAGCGCAGCCGTTATTCTTTTCAAAAGAAATCAATTAGAAATGGTCATTGGAGCAAAATATGATGAGAAAAAGCGTGTTAGCCACCGTTTTAGCCGGTGTACTGCCTTCCCTATCAGCAACGGCAACAGAACAACCCAATGTGGTCATTATGATGGTCGACAACTTGGGTTTTGGAGAGCTTCAATCGTATGGCAGTACACGAGGCGTCGCGACACCAAACCTAGATAAATTAGCAGACGAAGGCATCAGGCTGACAAACTTTAATGTTGAACCTCAATGCACTCCTACCCGTTCAGCATTTATGACCGGTAGACGCCCATTGAGAACGGCAACAACAGAGGTTGTTTGGGGTATGGATTACGGCATGGTGAACTGGGAAGTTACCATGGCAAATAAGTTTAAGGATCAGGGTTACAACACCGCAATGTATGGCAAGTGGCACCTTGGCGATACTGAAGGTCGCACACCTTTAGAGCAAGGGTTCGATGATTTCTTTGGGGTGCTTAATACTTCAGACGAATCACTCTATTCGTCACAACTCCACTTTGAAAACGAAGATGGGTACGTGCCAAAGATCCAAGACACCGTCGATGGAAAGACAAAAGATGTCATGGACTTTAATTTAGATACTCGTCGTACTATTGATGAGCAAGTCACTCAACGAGCGATGACACACATCAGTCAACAATTAGAAAAAGGCAGTCCTTTCTTTACTTTTGTCTCCTTTACTCAGCCGCATCTGCCTACGATTCCTCACCCTGATTTTGCAGGAGTGACAGGCAAAGGAGATTATGCCGATGTTTTGCATGAGATTGATTTTCGCGCAGGGCAAATTATCGACACCATTGATAAAGCCGATGCCAGAAAAGACACATTGATTATCTTTATGTCAGACAACGGCCCTGAGTGGCACTACCCTCATCATGGTATCGCGGCACCATGGAGAGGCAATTATTTTACAGCGCTTGAAGGTTCAATACGTGTGCCATTTATCGCTTCTATGCCAGGCACAGTGAAAGAAAAAAACGTCAGTAATGAAATTGTGCACGTTGTTGATGTAATGCCATCCATCGGCGAGCTTGTCGGCTATGAAATGCCATCAGATCGTCATATCGATGGTATTAACCAATGGGCTCATCTGAAAGGCGACACGGAACAATCTAATCGTGATGGTTTTTATATCAGCAATGGACAAATAGTTCAGGCGTACAAATGGAATGATTGGAAATTACATTTCTACGATCAAGATATTATGCCTGAAGCACCCGTTAAACGTCAGATTCCAGCCGTATACGATCTGTCTAGCGACCCTCAAGAAATGTATGACATGCGAGGCGATGGTGTCCGAATTTTCCCAACGGTAGTGAAACGAAACGTCGCGATTCAGCGAAACCTTGCGGTAAGTTGTGACACCATTCCTTTTCCTGCTCCTATGGGGTACGAACCTGACTGCAAGGGCGTTGATTTCACTCAACATATACCGGACGGTTTTAGAAAAGCTGAAAAGTAATCACCATTTACACGACTGTCATTAACGTTAGGCAGGTAGGACATAAAACCCTACCTGCGCAATCTGAGGAATAAATATGGAAGTGTCTAAGTCTGTTCATATTATGAGTAAACCAACGGGTTCTGTATGTAACCTAGATTGTGACTATTGCTTTTACCTTGAGAAAGAAAAGCTATACCCCGAGCGTAATACTAACTGGAAAATGTCGGATGAAACGCTAGAAATTTATATCGAGCAACACATATTGGCTCAACATACTGACCATGTGACTTTTGCTTGGCAAGGAGGCGAACCTTTGATGGTGGGGGTTGAGTTCTATAAGAAAGCCGTCCAATTGCAAAACAAATATGCGAAAGGAAAGTCCATAGAAAATACGCTGCAAACCAATGGCCTATTACTCAACAATGAATGGTGTGAATTTTTCAAAACAAACCACTTTTTGATTGGTATTTCAATTGATGGACCTGAGCATCTTCACGACAAATACCGCACGAGTCGCTCTGGTAAAGGTTCTTATCGCAAGGTAGCGCAAGCCATCGATTTATTGCGTGCGCATCGCGTTCAGTTCAACACTTTAACGGTCATTGGCAGCCACAATGTTGACCATGCATTGGAGGTATATCAACATTTAAAAGCTTTGGGTAGCGAAGTACATCAATATATTCCTTTAGTCGAAAGAGCAGCAGCAAAGCCAACGTTAGAGGGTTTATATTTAGTTGACCCGGAGCATGATAGCTCAGCTAAGTTGACGGAATGGAGCGTACCGTCTTTAAAGTTTGGACAATTCCTCGCGACCATCTTTGACTATTGGGTGAAACATGATGTTGGTCAGATATTCGTGCCTTATTTTGATAACACTCTCGCAGGTTGGGCGGGAGAACAAGGCAATATGTGCACAATGGCCCCACGGTGTGGCAGTGCATTTGCAATGGAAGCAAATGGAGACATCTACAATTGCGACCACTATGTTTATCCTGAGCATAAGCTAGGGAACATTCACTCAAAAACAATTAATGAAATGAACTTCAGTGCCCAAAACTACGAGTTTGGTATCAAGAAGAAAGAGCTCAGCGAAAAGTGTAAGCAGTGCTCATATATAAAACTCTGCAATGGCGGTTGCCCGAAGCAGCGCTTTATTCCTAGGGCGAATAGCGCCCCCGATAACTACCTTTGCGCAGGCTATGAACACTTCTTTCACAGTAGCGAAGTAAAGATGAAAACAATGTGTGACTTATGGTTTTCTGGCCGTTCTCCCGCAGAAGTGATGGCGCTTTAAACATCCAATTAAAGGCCGTGATACAGGGAATATTGATTCATTGTTGAAAACAGAATGATGAGAGCGGATTATGTAAACATGACATTCAATTGATTCAAGGTTATTTGCATGAAAAGTGAAGTGATACTGTTTGATATAAACGAAACGGTTTTAAATTTGGAGTCATTACAACCCAAATTTAAAGCTGTGTTTGGACACGAGGATGCACTATCACTTTGGTTCTCAAAGCTTTTACACACTTCAACAGTTTGCATCGCAACAAACGTAAAATCGACTTTTGCAGAATTAGCGGGGGTAGCGCTCGAAGCTATAGCACAACGGTACAATTGTCATTTAACGACCGAAAGTAAGAATGCCTTGTTAACTTCTTTTGCAAGCCTACCTCCCCATAAGGATATTAAAGAATCTCTACATAAATTGCGTAAAAAAGGTTTCAAAACAGTCGCTTTTTCCAACTCATCCTTCGACCTCATAACGGCTCAAATCAAAAATTCAGGCTTAGAAGATTACTTCGATACAATAATTTCTGTCGAAGGCACTGGCAGCTTTAAGCCAAATTCAGATGTGTATAAATTTGCCGCAGAAACTTTAAAAGAACCTGTCAAAAACCTTCGACTTGTCGCTACTCACGATTGGGATACGCATGGTGCATTATCTGCAGGCTTACAAGCAGCCTATATAGATAGAACTGGTGTTGAGTATCATCCCTTGTATTTGAAGCCAGAGATTCGCTCAAAAACGATGAATGGTGTGGTGGAACAAATAATTAGTCAGAATTTAGAAAAGTAAGCTCTCAAATACTTTCCCTCATTCTTGTATATGCTTTAGTGTTTGATGTTCAAAACAAAAAAGGAATCTTCATACAAGCAGAGAGCCATGTCTGCGCTACCAATGTGATAAGCGGTTCTGAGACTTTCAGACGGCTGAGTACATGAGAGAAGGTATCTGCGAGCGCCTCTTGCAAGAGACCTGCTTTTGAAACCTCGTGATAGGTGTTCTGATTAAATTGGCTAGTTTTTTAGCTCGATGGGTGCTTGTTGTCGAACTAGTGGATCTTCCGTTGGGTTGATAGTTATGCGAACTAAGCAACACGATAAGCCAAACTGTTTGACGATTGTCTATCGATGTAGCTTGGGGAAAACTTCTAGTTTGTTGTGTTTCACTAGAAGTTTGTTGTGCTTCAATTTATCAATCTGTGATTGAAGCCAGCACTTGAAGAGGTTTGGCGTTACACTCAATAAGGTCGAATAAATAAAGTGGATCTATGACGTTTTCTCCTACCATTTTGCGTAAAGTCTGGTACTCCCCTTCCATTAACCTTGGGCTTCGTGCAACCACTGCCATTGTGTTGTTTCTTGGTTTAGGGGTGCTGTCGAATCAACCCGCTCTCGCAATGACCGCGTTAATGACTATGCCTGCGGCTTTAATTAGTGGTCTTGATGCGGCAGGCCCAAGGCGGTGGACACGTTTTGCGATTACCGCAACCGCTTGGGGAATCACTCAGGCCGTCAGTTACACTCTACTGATCAGCGGGCTGCCTCTATGGGTGACCTATGGCGCAATGGGCGCTTTGCTTGCCAGTGCCGCAGTCAATGGTCCATTCTGGGCGCGGCTAGGTATGTCGAGCCTTCTGGTTGCGGTCGTCACCCTCTCACTTCACAATTCCAACACAGCGCTAAGTTTGTACCCTATGTTGGTACTCGGACCTCTTACTTTTGCACTGTTTAGCTGGCTTTGGTTTGCCCTGTGGAAACACTATGCGTTGCGTGTGTGCCTATCCGCGATTTACGAAACGTTGGCAGACTACATCCAGTATCGCCAAGCATTCCTGCTAGGTAGCGAAAATGACGAACCGAAAAGACGCATCAAATACCAGCTCATCGAGTTGTTCCAACAGGCTCTTCAGTCCGAATCTTTTCGATCGAAACAAGAAGATGCAAGTTCGCTCCGACAAGCTTTGTTCCTAGCTCTCGATACATTTGAAGTGATACTGACCAGTCACACAAGTAACCCTGATCTACTAAGCCAGTTTCAGTCCAGTAAGCAAAAACGAGACTTGTTATTGGTTTGGAGCCAACATTGTCAGCAAAGACTAAGACACAAAGCTAAGCAGCTTTTGCACAACACACATGAAGAAATTAGGCACTTAAGCTCATTAGAGCAAGAAGCCAATGACTTGATCGAAGCGGTCAAGCTCGAAGACCAACCCCGGTTTCGTTATTGGGCCTACGCCGTGAAGCACATCTCTCGTCGTATTGAGCTTAATGAGCCCGCTTATGAACGTTCTTTTGAAGTGCAGCCGTTCGAGTTGTCTTTTCGTCTACCAAGCCGAGGCAATCCGATTTGGCGCCATGTTACCCGTGTCGGTTTGATGTTCGCACTTGGCGCTGGGATTGCGGAATACTTTGAAATGATTCGCCCTGACTGGGTATTAATTTCGATGTTGATGGTGATTCAACCAAGCTTCTTGGCAACACGCAGTAAAACTTGGCAACGCTGTTTAGGTACTGCGCTTGGCGTGCTGTTCGCGACTTCTGTGATTCACATTGGCGTACCGACGACCGCGATGTATACGCTAATTGTCATCCTCTTGCCCGTCGCAATGCTCAATATTTTGCGCCATTACTCGTTAGCCATTGGCTGTATTACAGCGCTATTGATTTTGGTGTATCAAACCATGACCCACCAAGGACTCGACTTTGCAGCGCCACGTTTAATCGACAACATAGTAGGTGGCGCAATTGTCTTACTCGGATATAGCTTGTTATGGCCACAATGGCGAGGCAAAGAGATCCACAATCAAGCGTTAAAAGCACTTGATAGTTCAAAAAACTTATTTGTATATTGCTATGAACAGCTACAAATTGACACTGAACAACATGACCATATTGCACTAACTAAGCAACGTGCTGCCATGTTAACCGCAGAAAGCGACCTTGAGCTGATTTACAACGAAATGCAGCAAGAGCCAAAACATACTCGCGCCGATCCTCACTATTATGAAGATATGCTGAGTCACTATCGACTATTAAGCCATTACCTCTGCTTGCTGATTCCGTTAGTCAGAAAAGGCACGCAATATCAAGGCTCACACCAAGTCGAACGCTTAATTCATGACGCAATGGACGCGTTAATAAATACCATTCGAGATAATCGCGTCCATGAACTGCCGGCGCTAACCAATAAAACCGATGCCGACCACCCCACTTCCAAAACGGGTCAACGCTCAGTAGAAGAAATCATTTGGTTGGCATTGATGACAGTAAAACAGATGCACGATTTAGTTAGACGTAATCTAGAAGGCTAGACTCAGGGCTTAACTATCAAAGGGTCTAACTATCAAAGGGCTTGAATATCAAAGAACCTAAATACCAAAGATCTTAAACACCAATAGCTACTCAGATTTTGATCTGTATTTTTAGAGCGTAGCGTTTGGCACACCTTTAAGAAAAAGAAGAGTATCTAAAACTGGTTATTTAATTCATTCCGTTACTTACGTCCTTTTTCAGTTATTGAATATATCTGGTCATAACGACCACATTGATCTTATTCATACGAGCAATCCAAACCTTGAGTGTTTAAGTTGAGATGCTCTCACCATGAGATTCAAGTCACGTTCATCCGTGTTTTTTCTAGGTATCGTCTAGTCCTCTCAACTGTTTAATTAGAAGCTGATATGACAAAGAAAATCATCCTAGATACAGATCCGGGCATCGATGATGCAATGGCAATTCTATTTGCAGAAGCACACCCAGATATTGAGCTGATGGGGATCACGACCGTCTATGGAAATGCGACGATAGACAATGGCACTCAAAACGCTCTCTATCTGAAGCAAAAATTCGGTATGAAGGCACTCGTTGCTAAAGGTTCGGACAAGCCCTTATTAAGAGATCCCGTTGGAGCAACAGTTGTAGTTCACGGTGAAACGGGGTTTGGTGATGTGACGGCACCAAGTTCGCTAGATTCTGAAGCGATTAAAAAGCCAGCTTATCAGTTCATTATCGACAGTGTTCGAGCTGAACCTAGAGAGATCACTCTTGTGGCTGTCGGTCCTCTGACTAATCTTGCACTTGCACTGGAAGCTGCTCCTGACATCGTCGACTTCGTAAAAGAAGTGGTCGTTATGGGTGGTGCATTCGGTGAAAACGGGCACAGAGGGAATGTAACACCATTTGCCGAAGCGAATATTCATGATGATCCTTATGCTGCCGACAAGGTGTTTACGGCATCATGGCCAGTAGTCATTATTGGTCTCGATGTTACAGAAGAGAGTTTTTTTACCAGCCAATACCTTGATGAGTTGCGAGATGACGCTGGAGAAGTTGGGCAGTTCATCTGGGACATTAGCCGTTACTACTTAAAGTTTTATTCTGACAAAGTAGGAATGGATGGCTGTCATGTTCATGACCCATCAGCCATTGCTTATGTTATCCAACCGTCTCTTTTTACAAGTCGTAGTGGCCCGGTCAGAGTTGTCACAGATGGGCCAGCGGAAGGGATGACTATTCAGAAAGCTGATCAACGTACCTATATGAATGATGAATGGGGTTTATTCCCTGCACAACAAGTCGGCGTTCAAGTAGATAGTGGTACTTTACTCTCACTCTACAGAGAGACGTTGATAAACTATTCACAGCAGTAAAGTGGGTCCTGCCGCAAATGTTGAGTAATGCGCGGCAGGCTCTTTAGCAATTATAATCCAAGTTAAGTCCTAAATAGTCATCACGCAACTTACATGATGTACGGCGTTGTTGCGTAAAAGGGCAAACCTCTAATACAGCCTGCTATTAAACACTTAAGATTCATGACAACCTTATTGTTCAGTAAGAAACTGAAGTAGCATTAAAACTCTCTACTGAATCTAAATATAGATACTGTGTTAATTTTCTATAGAGCAACAAATCCCATCTACTCACAATAATTAATATTTTTCACAAAAAATACACACCATGATTTATAAAATCCTCAGCAGATTCTAATAAACTCAACTGAGAGAAAGTGATGAAGTTAAATCCGATCAAGTGTGCCCTACTAATAACTGCATTTGTAAGCACTGGCTACACTACCAGTGTGTTAGCTCATGCTGACCATGTTCATGAACAGACACTACCTACAAGTGTCAGTAGTTCAAACCAGATGACAATGGAAGCAAGCAAATTGCTTGAAGCTTTAAGCAACGAACAATTAAACGATATATTGTATAAGTTCAGTGACAGTAGCAACCGAACTTATTGGACAAATGCCCCTGTTGATTCGCAAGCGAGAAATGGATTGCCTATTGGTCGGCTCTCTATAGAGCAACGCCACCAATTACATCAACTTCTTATCTCATCAACTAGTTCTCAAGGTTATTATAAAATCTGGGCAGCGATTCAAGGTGATAATCAACTAAAGAAAGAAGGCGAGAATCGCGAGCTAACCTCCGAGAAATTTTTTAATAAAAACCAAAGTCTAGGAGCAAACAACTACTGGGTTTCCTTTTATGGCGATCCCAGAAGCGAAAGTAAATGGGGTTACATGCTAACAGGTCACCACTTAGCCGCTAACTTTACTGTTGTAGATGGAAAGGCTACTTTTGTTCCTATGTTCTATGGTTCAGATCCCGCAGTTATTAGCGAAGGTGCTGAAGCTGGTTATCAATTTTTGCCACAAGAGCGACGTAGAGGCTACGAATTACTTAACAACTTAGATCCTAAGCAAAAATCATTAGCAATCATTAATGACACGGTTCCTTTCACAAAATATGGAGCTAAAGACTTCTTTGGTCCAGGAAGCAAAGACAGCGAAATACAAAAAAGAGGAATCAGAGGGGATCAACTCAACGCTCAACAAAAAGAGCTTCTTTGGATTCTTATCGAAGAATACGTACATAACGCTGACCATGATGTAGCAGATAACCAGTTAGAAAAAATTAAAAACGATGGATGGGAAAACATCTACTTCATGTGGATGGGTCCTAGCGATGGAAGTGAGCAAGTATTTTTCAGAGTTAATAGCCCAAGCATTCTCATTGATTTTGTTGATCAGCGTACGGGGTTCGACTGGAACACACACCCTCACACAATCGTTCGTGATCCATCAAATGACTACGGCGAGAATTGGTTGAAAACCCATATTAGTGAACACCACACGAAAGGGATAAGACCTGAAAAACAATAACTCAACTCACAGAGTCAGTAGGATTCCCCACTGACTCTGTTCTGCATGATGACAAATCACGATCGAACATCTACCTCTATTAACCCTCAGTAATTCTCAGTAATTGATATCGTATAGTGGGTGAATAATCTGGAAAAAAAACAGAGGCTTTGAGATACCTTAGATAATCCGTTAAATACTAATTTAGACAATCCGCTGAATGATTTCTGTCTAGAAATGTTTTTAAAATTGATCAAACTCTATTGTCCTCTGACAACAATGGCTAGATATAGAGCGAGCATAGGGTCAGATAGAGTTTAAAAGTAGGTAGTGGTTAGGGGGGAGTTGGTGATCTTAATTACACATCCCTGTGTAACGTATTCTGAATGTCAACTGGCTTTAAAGCGCTTCATAAATTGACTAAAGCGTGGAATCAGGTTTTGCACAGTCGGTGCATCGGGAATCTCATTTACAAAAATCATAAAGCGCTGTGCTTTACTTTTATCACCTTGAGCAGTCCCTGCTAGTATTGCTTGAGCTAAAATTACATGCTCAGCGGTAACGTCCTTATTCGAAAATTCGTGAATCAACATAGAAAATCCTAATAAGTATAAATACGAATGTAATACTACAATATATTGATGTTTATACCGATAGCTTATGGCATTCATCAATGTCAGATTTGTGTAAAAGGAAGACAGTGATGTGCACCATCAATACTGGACAGTGAACTTAGTGACTTTCCATACTTATGCTAATTCGTGATTTGCTAATACTTGGTTCTCCGAAACTCACTTCTGTCCAAGAGTTTGTTATCACGCCCCGAAAAACAAAAATCCTCACAAGTACGAGGTCTTAGATTTGTCCATAAATAGTGAGTACATATCTAACCTAGGGAAGAGCCCCTAGCCTCCGAATTTTCTGTTATTTTTTCGCGTCTAGATTCGCTTGATGTTTTAAGTGCTCAATGAACATCGGAACCTTTTTTGCTATATGCTTTCTCGACGCATAAAAGGCGTACAGAACCAAATCTTCAGGTTTGTATTCAAGTTCTATGACTTCCAAAGAGCCAGTATCTATTTCATCGCGGCAAAATTCAGCAGGGAGTATCGCAAAGCCCAAACTAGCCAATGCACCTGCTTTGGCAAGTTGCCCACTATTGACCTTAAATGCAGATTTTACTCTTTGAGTAATTACCTCACCGGTTGCGTTCTTAAATACCCATGGCGTACCATTTAACACGGTAAAGCTACTAATACACGGGACATGTTTCAAATCCGTAATCTGAAAAGGTTTAGAAGATACTTGCAGGAGTTTGGGCGATGCCACAACAATGCTAGGCCAACGCTTAATCTCTTTCGCTATCCAATTGTTATCCTCAAGCTTCCCTCGATGAAAACTCAGAATAACGTCAAAACCATCCACAAAGTCCTCTTTAGAACTGATGCTTGTATCACAACACAATGAAATGGAAGGATGCTGAGCACAAAAAGACACAACGGCTCGGGCTAATTCCTGTGAATCTGGCATGAGTACGTTGAGTTGCCCCACCACCTCGCGAGAATGTTGTGTTACCTCTTCGAGCGCATCATTGAGTTTGTCCAACAATGGTTGAGTTCGTAGATAGAGGTGGTCCCCTGCTTCTGTCGAAGCAATTCGGCGAGTCGTTCTATCGAATAATCGAAGGTCTAGTTGCTCTTCTAACAAAGCGATGTGGCGACTGACATTTGAGGTCGGCAAACACAAAAACTCTGCGGCTCTTTTAAAGCTGTTGTTCTCATAAACACAGTGAAAACTTTTAAGCCATTGTTGGTCAATCTTCTCAAGCATTCTAACCATTCCCCCTTATCTCAATAATCTCACGCACCTAAACAATTCCACACACTCAGATAATCCCATCAGGTTGGATTATAAAGCCAATTTTAAGCACTTTATTACCAATATCAGGCTTATACAATACTCAACATTAAAAGTGAACTGGATAAGGTCTCGCCATGAGCTGGTTAGAAAAGCTATTCGATAAAAAGAAACTAATAAGTACACGTAAGGCATCAATTCCTGAAGGGGTATGGACCAAATGCCCCTCCTGTGATCAGGTCTTGTACTACATAGCCCTTAAAGAAAATCTAGAGGTATGCCCTAAATGTGAACACCACATGCGGATGACAGCACGCTTTCGTTTAGACACTTTTTTAGATAAAGGTGAACGAACTGAGTTAGGTAAACAACATGAACCGAAAGATTTGCTCAGTTTCAAAGATAATAAACGCTACACAGAGCGCCTAGCTTTAGCTCAAAAAAACACAGGGGAAAAGGACGCGATGATTGCTATGAAAGGCGAACTGGTGGGGTTGCCTGTTGTAGCGTGCGCTTTCGAATTTTCTTTTATGGCTGGCTCTATGGGATCGGTTGTCGGTGCTCGATTTGTGGAAGCCGTTAATCAAGCAATAGCATCAAACTGTGCACTGGTTTGCTTTTCGGCTTGTGGTGGAGCTCGCATGCAAGAGTCATTGATGGCTTTAATGCAAATGGCAAAAACCAGTGCTGCTTTAAAGCGGCTATCCGATGCAAAGCTCCCTTATATCTCCGTCTTAACCGACCAAACCTTTGGCGGTGTGTCAGCCAGTTTAGCGATGCTTGGTGACATCAATATTGGTGAACCCAAAGCGCGAATTGGCTTTGCAGGACGTAGAGTGATCGAACAAACGGTACGAGAGAAATTACCTGACGACTTTCAACAAAGTGAATTCTTACTGGAGCATGGCGCTTTGGACATGATTATTGATAGACGTGATATGCGTATACGCGTCGCAAAACTCATCGCGATGATGACCAACACACGAATTCAAGCTTAGGATCAATAGCCCCCGTCCCACTCTAACTCTCCTTCGAATGAAGTTTAACGATCTGTTTAGATTGAAGACCGAGGGGAGAATATTCTTTGTCGCTGAACAGGCAGCTGTATTTGCACTAGCTTCTTATAGTTAAAATGCCGTATGGTACAAACGATAGAACCATAAAGACTTGCGGCCTTGCCACAGAGACTCTCCATTTTAAACGATAAGACTTACTATGAATTTTGATATCAATGCACTAAAACACCACCAACTGGTCGAAGATGGTCAACTCGAGGGGTGTTACATTCACCAGCCTGTGCAAGGCAGTCAACCAGATGACAAAGCCGTTTTAGCAGAGCGCCAAGCGCTGGAAAGCCAAGGATATAAGGTAGTTCAGGTTAAAGCGAAGGGCGGAACAACTACGTTTGCCGAGGCTATGCAAGAACTTGCGAGGAAGACTGGCCACCAGCCTAAATAGTAACGAGTGGATAGAGAGAGTGACAAAGTTCGCTAACGACAATCTTTCGTCTATCCTATCGGTTGATCTCAATTAACACCGTTTCGAATTTGCGCAATAAAACGACGAAAATTTCAGTCTAAAATTACCTAACTTTTCTTAATGGTTGTAGTATCAATTGATGCATAACAATTGTGGGACTAATTTAATGAGAGCACCATTTCAGGTATTGATATTCCCATATAAATTTGAAATGGCAAACCCTATGTTCTTGATTGCTCGTCGAGCAGATAATGGTGAATGGCAAGCAGTTTCTGGTGGCGGTGAAGACCGAGAGTCTTTACTCGCTGCTGCGATAAGAGAATTATATGAAGAAACCTCGTTAACAGGTATTGATTGGATCCAATTAGACTCTATGTGTATGTTGCCTAGAGTGTTTTACTCTGATCATGAAAAATGGAACACCCATCCTTATGTGATACCAGAATACGCATTCTCAGTGAAGGTTTCGGGTGAACCACAGTTATCTTCAGAGCACACTCAGTTTCGTTGGTGTAAGGCCTCTGAAGCGAGTGAGTTTCTAAAGTATGATTCAAATCGAATAGCTTTATGGGAGTTATCTGAGCGGCTTAAGTTCCACCCTCGAAAGAGTTAGAATCGAATTTATGTAAGTTCAATTTCTAATGTCTCGAAGAAAAGAAACAAACAGATTTTTGTTATTTCTCAAGCTCCCGAAATATTGCTTATCTAATTATTCGAGTAACGTTAAACCCTTTTGTCAAAGATTCTCCGACCTGCGTAAGTTCGAGTGAAACGCTACGTGAATCTTGATTAGCGCTACCTTTGACTATCAGTTCCTTTAACACCAAACCTCTCATCAATTTGGATATTGCTATCTTATTTAAACTGGTAGTTAATATTATTTCCGCTTGTGTTAGTTGTTTTCGTTATCTTTCACCTTAGTACTGAAGCGAGTATTACAAACTGAGTATGATTAAGAGCCTTAAGTATCCTTAGTGCCTCAGAGTGCCATTTGGTGTAAGTCGCTCAAAATTGTAGCCCTATGCTTTGCGACTAAAGGTCGGGTATAGCCTAAAATTTAACTCTATGTACAACATCGGTGAACTCACATTTATTCTGATTCATTCGAACAGCAATACCCTTACCAAAAATCATTTAAAAACATTCAAGGCGGACATATTTAATATTTACGTCACGTGAATATTAATAACAAAATTATCAATATTAGTATCTATAACCTCTAAACAGTCAATAGAGGTAACATGCCTATAATATTTTGCTACAATCCTGTCGATAATAATTATCGTGAAACCCAATACGTTATCAATCCACACCAGTCATTAGCTTAACAAATAACCCATCGAGTTATATATAGGTATCTTATGTTTGGAATAAAACGAATTAAATTAGAAAATGAAGCACTCAAACAAGAATTAACAGACCTAAAAAAGAAGCATAAGGCTGATGTAAGCGCCCTCGAAAATCAGCTACAAAAGTCTCAACATATTGTTCAGTTAGCACAGCAAGAACAACACAACAGTAATGAAATGATGTCGAATTGTTTGAAAGGTGGAGATATGCTCAAAACCATTCAAAAAGAGATGGTTGAAAGTGCTAGATCCATGGCTCATGAGAACCTAGAACTTCAGCAACTCGATGATATGTTTAAGCAGACGCATCAAGCATTAGTGCGCCTAGACAACCGAGCGCTTAATATCGGTACTCAAGCATCTCAAAGCATTGAATCTGTCACTATATTAGATAACACTGCTGGTGCTATTTCTAACCTTGTATCAACCATTCAAGAGATTTCGGACCAAACCAACTTACTGGCATTAAATGCTGCGATCGAGGCAGCACGTGCAGGTGAAGCAGGACGAGGGTTTGCTGTCGTCGCCGATGAAGTTAGAACCCTTGCAGGTAAAGCCAGCGAAGCCAGTGAAAAAATTGATTCATTAGTGAAACAAGTTTTGACTCAAGTAAATGCGATTAAAACCTCTATCGATGAAAACCAAGTTTGTGCTGAAGAAGTTTCAGCATCTTCTGCGCAAATCAGCTCTATTGTGAATGAAGTTGTTGTGAAATCGGAAAACATGAAACAAGTTATTCATATTGCTTCCACTCGCGCTTTCTTAGATTCGGTGAAGCTCGATCACGCCATTTGGAAAAATAACACTTATCGCTTACTACAAAGCGGTGCCTTTAGTGAAACGATCAATACTCACTCAGAGTGTCGTTTAGGTCAGTGGTATTATCGTGGTGATGGCAAAGCTTACAACCACCTGAGAAGTTATCAATTGCTTGAAGAACCTCATAAAGGGGTACATGACAATGGTCGTAAAGCAATGAATCAAGGAGCATCGGGGGACATTGAAGGAACCATAAAATCAGTTAAAGCAATGGAAGAAGCAAGTATACAAGTTGTCTTTCAAATCGATCGTTTAATGAATGAAATTATCGAAACTGAAGCAAAGTAGCTTGTATTTGTACTTGTACTTGTACTTGTACTTGTACTTGTACTTATCCCATACATTCAAATTGGTTAACGCAATACCACTAACCAACGTGTTCCCAAAAAATTGGTAGAAACCGATTTATTGTGACCACTCTATAAGCAAAAGGCCACGCACACGCGAGGCCTTAGTTTTATCTATCGAACGATTACAACCGCCCTACTCCACCACCGTCATCAACTGTTCATTAAACTGCTTTGGTTGTTCTAGCATTGGGAATTGGTTCAAGCCTTAAAATTAGCCTGGTTAAAGCGCTAAACCATCGACACAGGAAGGGCTATCAGCTAGAAACTACTGTAAGAATGAGGAAGGCGATTTTCTTCGTCCCAACCTAACAACTCAATATTGATCAATGATTTGCGCTTCTCATTACACAATGAAGCGATATTGATGATAGGCAGTTGGCTACGAAACTGCGCGGTAAGTATGACCTTTTTACTTTCACTCAGGCTGTTTCGACATTGCGCTAAAACCGCTTCAGTATCGAGTTGATGTGCGTTCTCGATAATCTGGATATCAGTATTCTCTTGATAGTAATCTATCAGCCAAGATACAGCTGACACTTCTATGCTGGTGAGCACGATGACATCTTTTGTTGCCATAAGCTCGTGGAGTTCAAGCTCTTTTAGTTCAGTTTCCATAAATACTCTCATTCAGCAACAAATACATTAAAGCCGGTTACCCAGTTTAGCCTGTGCCAAATGGTAGCCTCTATCTATCATCTCTTGTGAGCGGTCAAACTCTAAGGTGCCACAAGCATTACGTGGGAGTTCAAGCGTAATATCGGCGGGATAAGCGGCCAGTTTTTGGCGAGCAATAGTCGATTGCATCGCATCAAACGCTTGGTTAGCAATGTCGTAGGCAACAAAATTAAAGCTCATTTTGCTTTTTACGCTGCTACCTAAATTATCAATAAAATGAACAACCTTCTCATGCAGGTTACTCTCTTTCGTTGGTAGGGAAACAGGTATCGTTTCCTGTTGAACCATTTCAGGTTCACCACCTAAATTCACAGCCAGTGTAAAGTCTGTCTTATCTCCGAAAGTGGGCGCAATCGGCACGGGGTTGAGCACTCCGCCATCAATCAGCACTTCGCCATTGACGACATGAGGTGTGAAGAACAGTGGTAAAGAGATTGAGGCGCGAATCGCATCAAACAGAGAACCTGATTGCAGCCAAACCTCTTTTTCATCGGCAACGTTGGCGGCAACCGCGGTATAAGGGATGGGCAAGTCTTCAATTGAAATCTCGCCGATCAGCCCACGTAGTGTGTCGATGATCTTGTCCCCTTTGAACATACCACTCGACTGCCATGAAAAGTCCAACATCATAGTCATATCCGATTGGTCGATACTGGTAACCCACTCCTCAAATTCATCCAACTTACCCGCCGCATAGACACCGCCGATAAGTGCGCCAATTGAACAGCCAGAGATGGATTTTATCTGATAGCCATGCTCAATTAACCAGCGGATGACTCCAACGTGAACCAAGCCTCTTGCGCCACCACTGCCAAGTACTAATGAGACCGTTTTTGCCATCGTATTAATCCTTTAATTTTTGATTCTAGAGCGGCTAACTCGCTGATTTACCAATCCGCCAATCTCAAGTGACTGAATCATTTTCAGTCCATGCGAGTAATGAAGGTTTGCTCGTCATCGACAAAAGCCACATAGTCGCCGTGATAGATAAACACCCGACCACGCCCTTCCACTATACACGCTAGCTGTGGGTTTAAATCTTCTTCAAGATTTTCACTTTGAAAAGTGCCGGTATCGGTGATCACACCCCGGAGTTTAGGTAAAAATCCATAACTGCGCTTGGCTTGGTCAATCAGGCTCAATTCACTGGCGGTAGAAAAATAAGCTGGGATTGGGCCTGCATCTTCGATAAACATCGGTTTCAGTTCTTCAAAAGCTGTAATCACAAGCCAGTCGATGCCGTTTACGTGATGGATAAACATTGTTGATAAATACCTAGTTTTTCGATAATTCTTATGGGGAGATTCTAACACTATCAAGTGCTGAACGTGGGAGAAATTAAGGGACTACAAATAAACAGACACATACTATCTACAGGGTCTAATACTAGTCGTCCGACTCTACGACTAATGTCTAACCGACTGAGACTATTTGTTTTTTTTGGTTTGGTATAAGGTACCAGCCACTAAATGTTAATGAATCTTTAATGATAAGTTTACACATTGTTTACGCCTTTGCGTGAGTCAATAACGTTTGTTGGAATAACACACCTTAGAGTGTGAACGAAAGGAATCAAAATGAGCAGCACTTTAGAGTCGGTACATATACGAACAGATAAGCCTCAAGCCAACGAGGACGAACTCTCCTATGAACAACAACACAAACCAAGCTCAGAGTTTGACTCCCGAGAACAGTATTTAGAACACGAATTACAAATTATGTCGCCTAAACGCTGGCGTCCCAATTTGCCGTTTAAAGATTATCGATTCGAAATAGAAGATACTATCCCAGCGATGGCGGCGACCATTGGCAAGATAGTTATGGTGGGCGCGATTGCAGCCACCTTTGCTGGAGCGCTCGGCTTAAACGAAGGCTTCATCTTAGAAAACGTTCGTTATGAACTGCTCATCGCCTCTGTTTTCATCATTCTTTTCTCTGGTTTTTTATTGCCGACCGCTAACCTCGCAGGTACACACGGCCCACTCATCCCTTTAATTCCAATTGTGGTTGCAGCAGGCGGACACCCTATGGCGTTTGGGTTATTGATTGGCGCTTTTGGCCTCATCTTAGCCATCAGTAAAGGTGGCAGCATGTTGGCCAACCTCACCAGTAAAGGCGTATGTGGCGGATTATTGCTCTACCTTGGCTTTGTTGGAACCGCTTCTCAAGTGAAAAAGCTGTTCGCTTGGGCTGAGGGAATCGGCATGAGCCATATCGCGTTTGTCGTGATCTTTTGCACCATTATTTTGTACGCGCTATTGGAACACTTCCGTAAACGTTGGTTAGCAGTACCTCTTAGCTGCTTGCTGGGTGGTACGATTGCATTTGCCATGGGAGCCCCATTTGCTTTCCACACTGAGCCAGGCTTGCCTAACATGAACCCTATGTATTGGTGGGGAGAAGATACAGGTTGGATGCTAGGCCTACCGACGATTGAACACTTCATGGTGGTATTGCCGTTTGCAATTTTGGCTGTCGCTATGTGGTCGCCAGATTTCTTAGGACATCAAGTATTTCAAAAAATCAGCTACCCAGAACGTACCGAAAAAGTACACATGAACATTGACGACACCATGACCACGGCTTCAATTCGTCAAACGTTCGGTTCTCTGCTCGGTGGTACTAACTTTACGTCTTCATGGGGTACTTACATCGTACCGGCGGCGATTGCTAAACGCCCTATTCCTGCTGGCGCTTTGCTGACGGCTCTGTTCTGTATTATCGCTGCAGTTTGGGGTTACCCGATGGATCTAGCTATCTGGCAACCTGTATTGTGTGTAGCACTTATTGTTGGGGTATTTGTGCCATTGCTAGAAGCTGGCATGGAAATGACGCGTGAAGGGAAAACCACACAATCAGCTGCGATTGTTGTATTTTCTTCAGCACTGGTTAACCCAGCATTTGGTTGGGCTCTCACCATGCTGTTGGATAACTTAGGCTTAGTCGGTTGTAAAGAACGTAGTAGTGAACTGAGTAAAATGAGCCGTTGGGTATTGCCTGGAACTATGTTTATTGTGCTAAGTGGTGTGATGGCGTTGGTTGGTCTTCTACCGGGCATACCAGCGATTATCCCGAGCTTTCGTTAGGCTCGATTAATATTTAGTTTTATTTTGAAAGCATAAGGCCTCGCACACGCGAGGCCTTGTTTTATCTATCAAACCAGTGAGATCAATGAGTGTCGCTATTGTTTCTGTAGCTTATCGAATCCATTAATTCGCTGATGAATCCGTTGGCTATAGGCGAGCGTTAACCTATATTACTGGTACGTTTACGTTCTCATATACTCGGTGTGCTTCGACTGTCACGTATTGACCTAGATAATAGCGGAACTGGTTTATCGCCAGAACTGGTGGTGCTGAGACCATGTCTTGCGTTACCCAATAAAGTAAATCTGCGTCTATGTCTTTTGGTAGCGAGTCTTTCACGAACGTAATGATGCCGGTTTATGCTTCAAGCGGTTTGCTCATTGCATCTAGGTCGCTTTGTGAAACCGCTAGTGCGACGTTTTACGATGTGTCGACATTTACTCTCTTTGCCATCAGTGGTCGGCTTATGCAATAACACCGTCGACCATAAAGTGAATAATCAAGATTACTAAGTCAAATTATTATTTCTCATTAATTTCATTGGCTTGACCTAAATTCCAAACCATTCCAGCATTGCACCAATCACCCATTTTTTCTTCAAACACAGTTAATGATTCTTTATTTGCTAACAGCTTGGGGTCAGAGTAAGCGTTCGCACAATATCTACGTAAATCTCTAGTCTCATCGCCGATATTTCTTAATTGAGAGCCAGTTGCGTAAGCTACAAAGAGTGATAACGCAAAACATGCACTTGTAATTGAAGATAAAACTCCCTTAGTTGTATCAACCCCAAACAAATATATGGAAAAACCGCCTAACAACGTAAACATGGCAGGTATGATGGCTCCAACTACTCCTACTCTACTCATCCCACCAGAAAATCCTGCGCAAGCACCAATTACAGATACCCCAATTAACAAAACCAAAATTAGAGGCAAGGATGATAGTTCTTTATTCTTCCAACAAATAATTGAAGAAAATATCATAGTAATAAAAACAGATATAAACACCGTAAAGGCAAAATAGTTTAGTAAAACAAATAACCAATTCATTCCTAGGTTACTCCTTTGAAGAGAAATAATATATTGTTGCTTTATCAAAATATTTAAGATCTGGATGAACATCTATAATAGACTTATCAATTTGATATAGCGTTGAATTAGGTAGCTCCACCTCTCTAGACTCAGTATCAAGTATCGATTGCAGGTTTTTGTCAGAATAAAATGTAACTGAATTATTCTTATCCTTAATTAAGATAAGACTTTCATCTTTTTGGATTTCAGTCAAAACCGGTACCATTGGTACAGGCATAAACACACCAATCGGTGGTCCCACTGGGTTCTTAGGAGGAGTACAGTGGAAAGGACCAATAGGACATGCATATGCATAATTAGAAGAAAAAATTGCAAACAAAGACAGATATAAAGCATTTTTCATCGTTCTATTCCTTTGCGTAATTTAGATAAATTTAACTAAGTAAAGTTCTCACCGATTAAATTTGATGTACAAACTAAAGGATATGTTTTCGATTGACTTTATCATCAACCGTAACTCTACCTGTTTTAATCGATTGATATAAGTGTTCAAAAACCAAACCAGGATTACCATTTTTGTCATCTAAAAAATACGAGTGTCCTTTCGGATTATCATACATACTATTTAAATCATCGCAGTCAATAGAATAAACATTTGATTGTACTTTTCTGATATCTTCGGGACCGCTATGTCCAAGCCTTCTGGATGCCACTTTATTCTTTAAATTTGAAATCTTACTTGCTCGCAAAGCCAAATCATCTGCTGCATAATAGACCGAAACATTACGTGATGATTGGCTAATTAATTGCCCTTTATGACCCCTCTCAAGTGACTCATTAACTATGTCTGGCGCCATCAATATAGTATTACGAAATAAAAGTGGTGTACCATTCGCTAAATCATACCTATCCCATAACGTTAACGTTTGACGAAGAACTCTATTACCCATAGAGTGTGCTAAAATATTAATTCTTTTAAGACAAGGGTCATTTTCAGGTTGTTCAGACCGCCACTTCATAAAAAACTCTAATGCACGAGAAAGTGAAAATGCACTCATATCTGCAGACTTTTGGTCATCCCAATAGTCTTTAACAATACCGATATCATTATCACAAGGCCAAATAACAGGAACAACTTGAACCAAATTTTCATCTTTTTTATCAAACAATTTTTGTAGTTTTTCTGTGCGAGGAAATATATCAGGCTCAGGCTGGTTTGAAAAACCGTGAATATAGAAAAGAATTTGATCCTTTGGACTTTTTTTCAGTTCATAAAGCCACTTTAGATGCCCGATTTCGGTGTAATCGCCTTCTTTATTTCTAAGGCAACAATAGAGTGAATTCGACGGTGCTGATTTTTTTAAGTCAAATTGAAACTTCCGATCTATCTTTGTTCGTATTGAGCCTTGCGGTTCTCGGTTAGTGATAAATAACATTAGATATTCCTCAAATTCGAACGGCGGCGTTGATAATACACCACTTTATTATTCACCCAGCTTATTATTAAAGCAGTAGCATAAAAACAAAGCGTGATAAAGATCTCATATAGAAGAAGATATTTTCGTTTTGGTGATATGAACAAAAAGGCCTCGCAATCGCGAGGCCTTAGTTTTATCTATAGAATGATTACAACCGCCCTACTTCACTGACTGCACCGCTTTCATCAACGTTGTGTTGAATTGCTGTTATTGCTCAAGCATTGGGAAGAGACCTGAGTCTTCAATGTAGTAAATGTTGTAGTCCTTGATGTGTTTCTTGTTCGCTCCCAAATCTATCAACCTAAAAATTTCCTGCTAAAAAGGTAGAAAAGTTTATGGTATTTTTTAGATAAAGTTGAGAATCGATATGTCATTACAGAAAAAACAATCCAAAGTATCACTGAACATCAAAATCTCATCAGACTTAGATGTTCGTCTTAAACGAGCGAGAAAAGCAGCGCGTGAACAGGGCTTAATATAGATAAAATGATGAAATCAATGGATTAATCAGAACACTAACGTATTGATTAAAATGAATTTAAAAAATGACAAAGCATGGAGATGATTATGGGCACAATAATTGGACTGTTAATTTTGGCTGGTATCAGTGTATTCCTAAAGCGTCAAACGGGACTTCATTTGCATGAGTGGATTACAAAAAAATATAAAGAATCTCAAGACAAAAAGTAATGGACTCTATCAGATTGACAGGCTCCATCGATTTAACTTAAAAACTAAGGCCCTGCAATCTCGAGGCCTTAGTTTTATCTATAGAATGATTACAACCTCCCTACTTCACTGACTGAACCGCTTTCAGCAACGTTGTGTTGAACTGCTGTGGTTGCTCTAGCATTGGGAAGTGGCCTGAGTCTTCAATGTAGTAAATGCTGTAGTCCTTGATGTGTTTATGGTTCGCTTCCGAACCCGTTGGCCATAGGCGAGCGTTAACCAATATTACTGGCACATTCACGTTCTCATACACACGGTGGGCTTCGCCTGTCACGTATTGGCCTAGATAATAGCGGAACTGGTTTATCGCGATTACTGGCGGTGCTGATGCCATGTCTTGCGTTACCCAGTAAAGTAAATCTGCGTCTACGTCTTTTAGTAGAGAGTCTTTCACGAACGCAGTGATACCCGCTTGGAAGTCTGCTTCAAACGGTTTGGTCATTGCATTTAGGTCGCTTTATGAAACCGCTAGTGCGACGTTCTGCGATGTATCGACACCAATAATGCCTTTCACTCTTTTCGGCATCAGTTTAGCGGCTTCTGCAATCACACCACCCGCCATGGAATGGCCGACTAAGATGACGGATTCGAGTTGTTCTTTCTCGATCACCGCTCTGATGTCTTCAGCGAACGCAACCATGGTGTACTCTTCACGGTCGAACGATGAATTACCGTGCCCTGCTAAGTCCATGGTGATCACTTGGTACTGCTTTGAAAACTCACTCACTTGGTTTTGCCAAAGCCTGCTGTCTAAGCTCCAACCGTGAATGAAGATCAGCGCAATATCCCCAATTCCACTTTTGCCATACGCAATTTGCTCACCATCGTGAGATATCGCGATACCATATTTAACCGTTGAATCATGAGCCATGGCATTCATGCTACCAAGTGCCATGAATACCAAGAGTGTGATGTTTAAAATTAAACGTTTCATAGTGTCTCTCTGCTTACTTTGGAGGGAACACAGAAAGCGCCCCTCTCAATCAATATAGCCACTATAAAGTGTGAAGCTTTAGACGGGTCAAGGGTGATTTAGATAAACACCTCTCCCGTGCTTGGTAACTTAACCAACTCATTTCTGCCCCACGAGATTCTTGACCACTTTCTCATGTAAGTTCTTGACCAATTTTTCCTATTAGCAGAGTATGAACTTAGTTGAGCACTTTGTGAAAATACGATTTAGCCAATGTCTGCCGAAAAGACACTGTTAGAATTTCGAGGTTAATATTGATGAAGAATCCATCATCCTTTTTCAAATTTGTATCATTTGAACGAAAAGATATCTTAGAAAACGGACAGATTAGATTTGCTCCAATTGGTGAATTTAATGACCCCTTTGAACTTGAGCCTGTCATCACGCCACTTTCTCGTAGATATATTGAGTGGGTATTAAGTTTACCGGAAGAAGATTTGAATAATATTCAATTTTCTGATGAAGATAGAAGCTACTCTTCAGAGAGAGAATCTCATTTGGATGAGTATCAAAAAATATATAAGGATAAGGTAAAAAATTACGGTGTTCTTAGCTTGACTTCAAACCCTAACGTGAATCCATTGTTGTCAGTTTATGTGCCTGAAAAAAAAGATCCAAGAACTAATATATTGATGTGGTCTCACTATGCAAATTCACATAGCGGGTTTGTTATTGAGTTTGGTAGTGACTTTATCTCTGGTATAGAGGTTGAAAAGGTTGAGTATAGCGATAGTAGAGATTTCCTGACGTACGAAGATATTGATGAAGACAACTTTCACAGGGTATTTTATAAAAAGTCAGAGGAGTGGGGTTATGAACAAGAATACAGAGCAGTATTACCATTGAGCGAGGCTTCAGAAGTTAAAGATGGAAAGTTTCATTTGTTTAACTATAACAAAAAAAGCATTAGATCAATTACATTTGGTTGCGCAATGGATGAAGATAAAAAACAAGAGATAATCGACTTAATCGAGGGCGATGACGCTTTCGATTTTGTTCAGTTCAATCATGCACTATTGAATGACGATGATTTCTGCCTACAGTTTTATCATACTTCAGGTGGGTGGACTAATAATCCAGCTCCGTTCGGATTTAAATCATTTAGACAAATACCCCAACAAAAAGAATTCTAACAAACGAGTATGGTCTAAAAATACTTTTCCTAATCTGACAGAAACACTATAGAACATCAGTTCTAAAACGTTTCTGTCCAATAATGAGTTAGCATCCGTTTCCTGATTTAAAAAAGCCTCGCATGCGAGGCCTTTGATTTTTCTATCTATCAGAAGAGATTAGTCGCGAAGTGCTGCGCCGAATTTCTCTGAGATTGAAGCTACGATAGCATCTACTGAACCAGCGATGTCTGCATCTTCAAGTGTGCGCTCTACAGACTGTAGGCTAAGTGCGATTGCTAGGCTCTTCTTACCTTCTTCAACGCCTTGACCAACGTATACGTCGAACAGTTTAGCGCCTGTTAGGAATTCGCCACCAGCTGCGATACACGCTTCTACGATGTCACCAGAAGCGACTGCTTCGTCAACAACTACTGCGATATCACGACGGTTTGCAGGGAACTTAGATACTGCTACTGCTTCTGGAAGCACGCGAGTGTTGATAGCTGCCCATTCGATTTCGAATACGATAGTACGGCCGTTAAGACCAAACTTACGCTCTAGTTCTGGGTGAACAGTACCAATGATACCCACTTCTTTGCCGTCTACTACGATAGCCGCAGTTTGACCTGGGTGAAGTGCTGGGTGCTTAGCAGATTTGAAGCTGTATGCGATTTCGTTTGCTGAAAGCTCAAGAACGGCTTCTAGGTCACCTTTAAGATCGAAGAAATCTACAGTGTTAGTTGCAATGTCCCAGTGCTCTTCGCCACGTGTACCAGAGATAACGCCCGCAAGCATCATTTCTTGGCGCATGCCGTTTTCAGCTGTTGCTTCAGGGATGAAACGTAGGCCTGATTCGAATAGACGAACGCGAGACTGTTGACGCTTCTGGTTGTGAACAACTGTATTTAGTAGACCTTGGATTAGGCCAAGACGCATTGCTGACATATCCGCAGAGATTGGGAATGGCAGGATTAGCGGCTCAACACCAGGTACAACAAGCTTTTGCTGTTCTGGTTCTACGAAGCTGTATGTGATTGCTTCGTGGTAGCCACGGTCTACAAGAAGGTCACGAACGCGCTTAAGCGGTTGGTTAGCTTCTTTGTGGTCATTCATTTTAAGTGCCGCTTTAGGCGCTTGGTTTGGAATGTTATCGTAACCGTAGATACGACCTACTTCTTCAATTAGGTCTTGCTCGATTGCGATATCAAAACGCCAAGATGGAGACGTTGCCGTCCAGCCAGCGTCTGTGCTTTCTGTATCTTCAACAACAGTAACGTTACAACCTAGGCGAGTAAGAATTTCCACTACGTCTGTAGATGGGATTTCGTGACCTAGTAGGCTGTCTAGCTTAGCGCGACGTAGAGCAACTACGTTTGCTTTAGGAAGTGAAGCTTCAGATTCGCTGCCGTTTACTGGCGCAACTTCACCACCGCAGATTTCAACTAGAAGCTGTGTTGCACGCTCCATTGCTGCTGCTTGAAGTGTTGAATCAACACCACGTTCGAAACGTAGAGAAGAATCAGTGTGAAGGCCGTAAGCACGTGCGCGACCACGGATGTGATCCGGTGCGAAGAATGCAGCTTCAAGAAGTACGTCTGTTGTTTCAGTAGTAACACCTGAATCTTGACCGCCAAAGATGCCAGCGATTGCTAGTGCTTTGTTTTGGTCTGCGATAACAAGTGTGTTGCTGTTTAGTTCAGCTTCGTTGCCATCTAGAAGTGTTAGCTTTTCGCCCTGCTCTGCTAGACGAACCACGATACCGCCTTCGATCTTAGCTAGATCAAATGCGTGCATTGGTTGGCCTTGCTCTAGCATCACGTAGTTTGTGATGTCTACAACTGGGTCGATTGAACGGATACCACAACGACGCAGTTTTTCTTGCATCCAGATTGGAGATTCTGCTTTCACGTTTACGTTCTTAACCACACGGCCAAGGTAACGTGGACAAGCATCCGTTGCTTTGATTTCAACAGATACTGTGTCTTCGATGCTTGTTGCAACAGCTTCAACTGTTGGCTCTGTAACGTCTGCGCGGTTTAGTACGCCAACTTCACGAGCAAGGCCACGGATGCTGAAGCAGTCTGCGCGGTTTGCTGTTAGGTCTACGTCGATAGTTACGTCGTTAAGCTCAAGAAGCTCACGAACGTCCATACCTAACGTTGTGCCTTCTGGCAGCTCAAGGATACCGTCAGACTCTACGTCGATACCTAGCTCAGAGAAAGAACAAAGCATGCCGTGCGATGGAACGCCACGTAGTTTTGCTTTCTTGATTTTGAAGTCACCAGGAAGTACTGCGCCAACTGTTGCTACTGCTACAGTTAGGCCAAGACGACAGTTAGATGCACCACAAACGATATCTAGCAGCTCTTCTTCGCCGATATCAATTTTAGTTACTTGTAGTTTGTCTGCGTCTGGGTGCTGACCGCACTCAACCACTTTACCTACTTTAACGCCGGTGAAAACACCCGCAACAGGTTCTACATCGTCAACTTCCAAACCAGCCATAGTGATTTGGTGAGCTAGCTCTTCGCTGTTAATTGCAGGTTTAACCCACTCGCGTAGCCAAGATTCACTGAATTTCATAGTTTTGACTGCCCCGGATTACTTGAATTGTTTAAGGAAACGAAGGTCGTTCTCGAAGAACGCACGAAGGTCATTTACGCCGTAACGAAGCATCGTTAGACGCTCTACACCCATACCGAATGCAAAACCAGAGTATTTCTCAGGGTCGATGCCAACAGAGCGAAGAACGTTAGGGTGAACCATGCCACAGCCTAGAACTTCTAGCCATTTGCCATCTTTACGTTTCACGTCAACTTCAGCTGAAGGCTCTGTGAACGGGAAGAATGAAGGACGGAAACGCACTTCAACTTCTTCTTCAAAGAAGTTACAAAGGAAATCGTTAAGAATGCCTTTAAGTTGTGCAAAGTTTACGTTCTCATCAACTAACATACCTTCCACTTGGTGGAACATTGGCGTGTGAGTTTGATCGTAGTCGTTACGGTAAACACGACCCGGAGCAATGAAGCGGAATGGCGGTTTGCCGTTTTCCATCGTACGGATTTGAACACCAGAAGTGTGCGTACGTAGCATTAGATCAGGGTTGAAGAAGAAAGTATCGTGATCAGTACGAGCTGGGTGATCGTCTGCGATGTTTAGTGCATCAAAGTTGTGGAATGCATCTTCGATCTCAGGGCCAGACTCAGTGCTAAAGCCAAGCTCACCAAAGAACTGTTCGATACGCTCAACTGTGCGAGTTACTGGGTGAAGACCACCGTTCTCAATGCGACGACCTGGTAGGCTCACATCGATAGTTTCTTCAGCTAGTTTCGCTTCAAGCTCTGCACGTTGTAGTGCGTCTTTGCGAGCTGCGATCGCTTGTTGAACAGCACCTTTCGCTTTGTTGATCTCTTGACCAGCAGTGCGACGCTCTTCAGGTGGAAGTTTACCTAGGCTTTGTAGTTGAAGAGTTAATTCACCCTTCTTACCTAAATACTGAACTCGCACTTCATCAAGTGCGACTAACGAATCTGCTGTATCAATAGCAGTCGTTGCATTAGCAATGATCTCTTCTAGATGTTGCATCATTTCCTCATCTACCAGTTGGTAGTGTCCGTATCGGATGATTAGTTTTTTTAGATAGCTACACATACTAATCAAACACGCTAACAATGCCAAATTGAATCGTTAAAAGAGCAAGTTATTGACTAAAAACACGGCAAATTTAACAGGATATTAATGAGGAGTAAGAAGAAGTGGAACAATTACTGGTTCCACTTCTTTATTTGGAGGCGAGCTAGGTTTTGGATTTAAAGCGGCTAGACTCTAGATTTAAAGTCGCTAGGTTCTAGATTTGAAGCGAGCGAAGCTCTAAAACTAAAGTGAACTGTGTTCTAAATCTGAAGTGAGTTATGTTCTAAATTAACAGCGAGCTACGTTCTAGACCTGACATGAACGGAGCTCTAAGTCTAAAGTGAACCGTGCTCTAAATCTGAATGGAACTGCTCTCTAGATTTTAAATGAACTGAGTTCGATATCTGAATAGAACAAACGCTGTTTTTACCTGCGTTTTTCGCTAAATAAACAGACTCATCGGCGGCTTTGACTAACTCGTTAATTGAACCTAATTCTTGGGTTAGTTCGGCCACACCGACACTAATGCTGCCATTCCAAACTTGATTGCCAGTTTCAACCTGCAATTCAGACACTTTCTGTCGAGTTGCTTCAGCGATATGCATACCACCTTGAAGATCGGTATTTGGACAAATAACCAAGAACTCATCGCCCCCTAATCTGCAAACAATATCGTCATTGCGAAACGTGTTTTTCAGTTCACGCGAGAGGGTTTGTAGCACCAAATCACCTGCATCATGCCCGCAAGTGTCATTGATGCGCTTGAAGTGGTCGGCATCAATCATAATGCACACTAAAGGCGTGCCAAATTCTTTGGAGTCTTGCCAATGTACCGCTAATTGTTTAAAGGCACAGCGACGGTTAGGCAAAGTGGTGAGTGAGTCTGTTAACGACAGCTCTTCGAGTTTCTTATTCGCTCGTTTTAATTCTGCCGTGCGCTCCTCGACTTTTTCTTCAAGTAACTGGTTGAACCGTAATAACTGTTTGTTGCGCTCAGAAACTTGTTCAAATAAGCCATTAAGAGCCGCTAACAAAGGGACGGTTGAAGAGTCTTTCTGCTTTTCTTCTGCTTCATACGCTTGTCGAGGTGTCGCACCCTCTTCTATCGCGGCCATTTGTCGCGCCATATTTTGGTCGATACCAAGGATGTGATAAGCAAGCCAATGGATGAGGAAATCCAATAGCTGACGCGCCGACGACTGATCATCTTCTAAAATGAATGCTTGCATGCTGTAGATATCTCGCATAAACATTCGATGAACTTTGATGTGTTCTTCAATATGCAAGCCGTACACATTGCGCGCTCTCATCAAAGACTCTTCTTCTTCAAAGTGAAACTCGGCATAACGTGTAAGTTCAATCAAAGCGACGTTAATGTCATCGATAGAGATCGTATTCTCCGACAACAGGTTTCCGTAGTGGTTAATAAAACCGACAAGGTATTGATGTTGGTCATCAACAACACCAATGCCGGTTTCAAAGTTCATATCCCAAGTGAAAGAATTCATAAATCCCTCAATGCCCATGCCACCCAGCACAATTTCATGCATATGTGGAGGCTATATGTGCTTAACAAATATAACCATTCTACCTGTGGGTCTATTCGATTGTTTACTCCTTTTTATAAAAAGACGACTTTCATCATTCTAAATAGAAATCATCTTAAATTTGAGACGTTTTACTCAACCAGAACGCCCAATAAACCGGCATTAACTTGTTGGAAATACCTAACTTTTTGGAAATGCTAAGTTGTTAGAAATGCTCACTCGTTGGAAATACTAAAAGTAATATTCCAACGCCATCTCAACAAAATCATCCTTACGCGCAAAGAACAACAAGTCTTCTGGGGTTTCGTTCTCAAACAACCACGCGTTTAATCGCCACTTGAGGTTGTTGTTAATACGGCTTGATGCTTCCAACTTTGCACTGTAGACATCGCTGTTATCTAAGTCTTGAGTGATGCCCGTGAGCACTTCGGTTCCGTCTTCATCGTTTAAGGCGAAACGCGCACCAAGAAACACATCGTTTTGGCCAACACTTTGCGCGTTGTTGCCACGGCTGTCATACAAGTATTCCGCAATAAAACCGATGTCCCAATACGACTCAAGCGCCCCAACCCACGTGTATTCAAAACCTGTCACAACGCCAGTGTGATTGTCGTAACTGTCGCGATAAATGCTTTCAAGCTTCCATAACCAATCACCAACAATGCCTTGCACATCAAGTCCGAAGTGCTGCATTTGCGCGTAATACGGTTTAAGTTGTGAGCCTTCAACACGGTAATAAGGGTCGCGATTGGTGCCACCTAAGTAACTTAAACCGACATCCCAGTCGCCGTACATTTGGCTATAGCGCAGTGCTACATCAACGTGCTTTTCTTCTCTCGAAGATTCGTAAAGCGCATCGTCTGAAACGGGTACGGGCGTTCTTAACCGACCGTCTTCCCCTGCAAAGGTGCGCTCTCGAAAATAAGGCAGTAACATAGCATCGATGGTTCCCCAGTCTTTGATGGACGTAAAGTGCAACATAGGCTGACCTAACTTAGATTCACCATCGACCGATTCAATGGCATCGGTTTGGTTGACAACATCGACCAAGTGCGCCGATTCGGTCACACCCCAGAACACTTTGCCAACACCTACGCGCAGTTCGTAATCGTCCCAATAATTGAGATACAGAGCTTCACGAACGTCACCATGAGTTCGCTCATCATCTTCGCTGTCTAGGCGATAAAATGGCGTAAAGGTAAAGCTGCCATTGCCCTCGTCTTGCTCCCAGTAAAACTCTGGTTGCAACACCAGTGAGGTCTGCCCTTTGCCCTGCCCTTGTAAGCCGTCGCTAAAGAACTGCCTGTGTTCAAGGTTTATCTGCCCTGCAAGTTCCGGGGTGAACTGTTCTAGTCGCGCTTGGCTAAACAGCTCTACTCGCTCTGAGCTAAAACCAGCCGCCACACAAGGCAACGACACCTGCATAAGCCCAACTGTCGCTGCCAAGGTTAAAGATAACTGCGTTCCTGTTAACACAATCCTTTTCATATTCTTGCCTTACTTTGCACGTTTAAGTGTGTTTTTTTGAAAATCCTTGTCCTTAAGACCGGTCTGGAACGCTAAATCTGTCGTGGTTAGAACCGTGCTCTTGCCTGTTTGGTGGTTTTGCATCGACATGGTGTGTGCACGCCAGTATTGGTTTAGGTATTGTTTGTAGTCTTGGAACGAGAGGGTTTTGAGCAATGCGCCTTTACGGTCGTAAAACTCCACTTGAACTGGGCGGTAATATTGTTGGTCTAGCCATACTTTTTGCATCGTATAACCTGAGTTTTTGTCAGTCGGCACTTGCTCTAAAACAAAGGTATCGACACCTTCGATTTTGGCGTCTTCAATGTAGTTGAAGGTGTACTTTTTCAGCTCAAACGAGCTTAGGTCTTCGTAAGCAAATTCACTGCCCATAAACGGGCCCGATTTATTGCGTGAAGAGATGCGTTTTACACGCTTTAATGCAGGCAGATACAGCCATTGGTCATCCGATTTAGAGATGTGTGAATGGTTTAAAAAAGCCGTACCTTTTACGTCGCGCGGCTCGTCAAAAATAGTCAGCCCTTTATCACCATCGTCATCCACTTCTAATGATTTCAATCGCATTAAGCGTGTGCTGCTTTCACCTTGTTTATTACGAAGTAGCATTTCCATGGTTGCGACTGAATCGCCCCAACCCATATCAACGGCTTTACGTTGTTCGGCAATCTCTAGGCCTTTCGCGGGGTCGGCCATCGCAGGGAAAGAAACGAATGCGCCAATGGTCATCAATGACGTTATTAGTGTTTTCTTTGCAATAGAGTGTTTAAAGCTTTTCATAATGATCTCCTTGAGTCAGCCCACCACAGTAGGCTGACGTTTCCTTATTTAGTTGAAGTAGACAGTTCGCCTGCGGGGCTAGATTGCGCTGTTTTAACTAGTTCGGCTTTAGATGGCTTTGATTCGTGCTGAGGTTTATCTGCATAGTGCGTCTGTTTATCGAAGATCATCAGTAAGCTTGGTAGCAGAACGAAGTCGACCACTAGCGCAATGAAAATCACAATCGCGCTGAGTAAGCCCATATCGGAATTGAGTCTAAAGCTCGACATTGCCAATACAGAGAAACCCGCCACTAACACAACCGTGGTAATCCACAATGCACGGCCAACAGTGTGGAAGGCGTACCGAACCGCTTCTTCCGCTGATTTCCCTTCTAATCGTGCACGTTGGTATTTACTCAAGAAGTGCACTGCATCATCGACCACGATACCCAGTGTAAGCGTGACCACGACTGACAAACCCAAGTTGATTTCACCGGAAATAAGCGCCCACAAACCAAAGCCGATAATTGCAGGAGCAATGTTGGGGACTAGGCTGATCATGCCTAAACGAACTGAGCGCAATGCAAAGATCATCAAGCCAGAGATAAGCACTAAGGTGATAGGCAAAGTCGACAGCATGCTCGCCATGTTGGTTTCGCCAATGTGAGCAAACATCAATGATGGGCTCGACGCGACCACTTCATATTGCGGCGCATTAGCGGCAAACCATGAGTAGATGCGCTCTTCGAGTTCAACCAATTCCACACTGCCTAGGTTGTCTACCGTAAGCACCATTTTGATCGATGACTTGTCGACGTTGATCTGGTTGTTCAAATCTAAGCCGTACGGCAAAGACATCTCGTAAAGCAGTAGGTATTGCGCGGCGAGTTCACGGTTAAGTGGCAGTTGGTAGTAGCTATCGTCGTCACCGTGCATGTTCTTGTTCAAACGCATGTAAACATCCGTCAGTGTCGCCACATGGTCGGTTTCAGGTTGAACGCGCAGCCAATCGGTAAAGTCACCAATCGCTTGCAAGAACACAGGATCAGCAATCGCTTGAGATTCGTTGGTTTTCACCGCGATGCTGATGGTCGTCATACCGCTTACAGTCTCTTCCATGAAGTCCGCTGCTTGTCTGAATTCGCTTGAGGTATCGAAATACTTCACCGATTCATCATTCACTTTGTTCAATGGAATTAACGCGGCAGCGCCAACAATCACTAAGGTAGAAATCGGCAGCAATGCTTTGCGGTTGGTCACCACAAAGTCGCCCAGTTTATCCATGAAGGTCACTTTGTTTTGTGCTGCTTCATTCGCTGGCAAGGTCTTCACCGGCAAGATTTTTAATAGCGCAGGAAGCATGGTCACGGATAGGAAACACGCGATGATCACACCCAATGCCGACAAGTTACCGAAGTCTCGCAATACGGGAGAGTCAGACATGTTCATCATCAAGAAGCCAATCGCGGTGGTGACAGAAGTAATCAAGATCGGCATCGCATTGAGCTTAATGCTGTATTGAATGGCTTGTGCTTTTTCCATGCCGCGCTGCATGGCTTGTCTCATGGTCACAATCACGTGAACACAATCGGCAACTGCAAGGGTTAATACCAAGGTTGGAACGTTAACCGTCGCGGTGCTGAGGAACATTCCTGCCCAACCAGACAAACCCATGGTCGCGACAATCGAAGAGATAATCACAACTAAGGTTGCCACCACACTAAAGAACGAACGAAGCATAAAGGTGAGGAACACCAACACCACTAGCAGCATCAACGGCACTAACGTTGAGCTGTCATCTTGAGCCGACATCATAAAGGCGTTGTTCATGGCAATGATGCCCGCCTTATGAAATTCGACATTCGGGTAATCGGCTTGGTACTTAGCGATCATGGTATTGATAGCCGCAATGACTTCTTGCACTTCCGCGGTTTTATCCACTTCAGGCAATTGCACCGTCACGTTAACAATGGTCACGTCGCCAGAGGCCGATACCAACGCATTCTTAAGCAGAGGTTCATTGAGGGCGGTCTGTTTTACTTTGGCAATTCGCTCTGGTGTGTGCTCGTATTCTTCGTACAACAAGTCTTCAACTAACAAGTCGTCTTCAACCGCTTCGGTATGCTGATAATTGGCAAGGGAATCGACACGGCTTGAGTACGGGATCTGCCACGCATCGACCGTGAGATTTTGAATTAAAGTGAGGGTTTCGGGAGTGAAGACATTGCCATCTTCAGGTGCAACAACAATCGCGAGGTTGTCGGTTTTTGCAAAGGTAGTTTGGATCTCGTCAAACGCCATCAACTGTTTGTTGGTGCCTTCGAAGAAGATGTTGTAATCCCCTCTAAAGTAGAGGTTCTTCGCACCAAAAGCAGAAAGCATGATGATTGAAAAAACCACCAGCAAAACGATAAACGAACGCTTGGTCGGTATTGAGTGCCAACTGTTATCTAGATTATGAGCCTGTTGAGCTGAGTTGGACGATTGGCTAGTTAAATCGGGGTTACTGGCTAAATTTGGCTTCTGGCTGTCATGTTTCATCACAGTCTCCATTTGTGACGATTCGTCATAGTTGTGTCTTAAAAAATCAGCCGAAGCTGACAAAAACACAATTCTTAGTCATTTATTTAAGAAAACCAAAATTGTTTTCGGTTAAACTCAAGTTTATGACGAATCGTCACCAATGGTTATTAATAAACCCACACGAGTGGGCTTAATGGAAGCTTATCGACCTACTGATTCTAAGTAAGCGACTTCTTCACTGAACAGTTCTTGTTCCACACGACGCCAAGTTTTACGGTAATCCCACTCGCTAGAAAGGGGTTGCCAACTCAGGCCATCTAGAATCATATTCGCGTTATGTAATACTGAATACGGGTCTTGTAACCGATTGATACAATGACTGTTTGATGCATTCTGTGACAAGGCATTTGAACCAAATGCGATTGACCAGTTTGCAAACACGATGGCATCTGAACCCACGCCAGAAGAGAATTTCAAATCACCCGCTTCGACCGCTTTATTTACCAGTACATCGGCTTGTTCAATGACAATTTCTTCCAGTTCATTCATTTCAGCTACGCGTACACTAGATGCTTTCTCTAGTACCCACGGGCTTTTTGCCATGATCGCACAGGTTGATAATACCGGCTCCATGCGAGCATAGATTCGATAAGCAACATGCAATGCAACGATCTTTTCACGCGTGTTACCTTCAAACTCTCCAGAGCGAGCGAACAACAGAGCCTCGGCCTTTAGAGAATGAATACACAACGCTAAAACCACATCTTCTTTGCTACAAAAGTGATTGTATATCGTACCTTTAGAATAAGAGCTTGCGGCCGTTAGCTTATCCATCGTGAGGTTTCCGAACCCTTGTTCTCGAACCAGATCTTTTGCTAACAACATCAATTCTACTTCTCGGTCTGCAATAGACTGCTGCTTTTTAGACAGACCGCCCTTACAACCAAAGATACTTTGTTTATCGCCTTTACAACCAAAGCCAAACATAATTTCTCAGTCCGTATTTTCGCTTAGCTATTACCTAAGCTGAGTCAGTATTTGAAACACTCCTATCCAATATATTAACACGAATAGTAAATTCATGTAGTTAACCATTTTGTGACGCTTCGTCATTTCTGACTTATCGTCATAATAGCGCAAATATTGATCATATCAAGGTGTTTTATAAATTAAATGCAACTTATGAATGAATGGATAGCTCTGTTGATAAATAGATAAGAAAATCATCATTCGTTATTAGAGAGAAGAGAAAAGAGAAAAGAGAAAAGAGACGTTTTCATGAAGACAACACGAAAGTTAAAAGCTCATTCTTAACGTTAATAGACCACGTTATTTTTAGGCCTTGGTGCATAATCAGACCCAAAAAATACAACCGCAAACCCCATATTTAGCCATCTTCTGACCTAGAATGAATGAGTGTAGGCTTACTTTTTGGGGCAGACCTCTCCTTATGGTCAATATTTGGCTTACTAATGTCGTTTTCTGTTAAGTTGCTATAAATTCGGTAAGGGGTGACTTACAATAGTGACAACGACTTACCTTTTTTGAGAACACGATATTGAGCGCCAAATATTCTTATTTAGCTTGGCAAGTGAATACTTCTAGCCCAGCAGAAAAGCTGGTTTTATTGATGCTTGCGGATGGTGCTGATGAATTCGGTTACACCAATGTATGCCTGCAAACGGCCGGTCAGCTTTGTGCTCTCTCTACATTTGGTTTAGCCGACTGTCTTAAGTGTTTAGTCGACCAAGGTTACCTCGATAAGGTGAAAGTAGACTATCGAGATAAGAAAGAGATCCACGTTTTCAAAATGCTCATTGAGCAAGAGCAAGCTACGGCGCACGTTGAGGTTCAACCGACCAACAGTATTCCGGTCTACTCTACTGCACCTGCACCTGCACCTAAGTTTCAGCCTGCTCCGGCACCAATCCAACACATGCCGCAAGCCCCTCGCCCACAAGGCCGAGGCTCAATGAACAGCAACACCGTCTCTACTCATGATCTCAACGAAGAAGAGATACCGTCATGGGCAGAACGTGCGTTTAAATTCTCCGGCTTGGCCGGTGACCATAGTTTAGTATGGAAGAAATTTGTCCTCTGGTATAAAGCCAAAGCCAATGAATTAATGCCATTATCTCGGATTGAATCCAAGCTGCAGTACTGGCTAGTTAACGAGAAGCAAAATGAAAGACAACAACAGCAGAAGACCTCTCAATATTCAGGAAATGCAGGACAAGCTCAAGGAAATGGGTATAGACAAAAGCTTAGCCCATCTGAACGCTTCAGGCAGCAGCTCATTCAAAAAGGCAAAAAGCCAACCTTCTGAGCCAGCTCAACCTGTTGTACCTGACGCTACCGTTCTGCCTAAAGATTCAGTAGTGCCTGACGTTATTGAAGCGCAAAGTACCGAAGTAAATGTAGCGGCTCCACAAGCTGCTGACTCTGGTGCGTCTCAACAAGTGCCTGTTGTTGATCAAGATCCAGCAGAGCTAGAGCTAACCGATTGGTGTGTTCATGTGTTTGGCTCTTTCTTAAGCGTGTATGAAACACAATGGGAATACCAATACGGTAGTGAGCCGAGCGGTAAGTTTATTGAATTCGCTAACTCTGTCGATTCAGACGGCCTAAACCGTGTGCTAATGCACTGTCATGAACGTATTCAACTTGGCAACAGTTGGCCGCCGCAAATGGGTGAGCTTTGGATCCTGAAAGATTCTTTAACTGAAGAAGAACTGTTGGATAGTCGTATTCGTGTGTTGTCGCGCACAGCGGTGAACAAGATTGAGAAGTGGTTAATCCAAAACAAACTGTATGACTTGAAGCGTACGGCTGAAAACAAGCTCGATGGCCTGTTCAAGAAGTATTACTTAGAAGCGAAACGCTTAGACGAGAAAGGCATGCTTGAAACCGAGTTGCCAGAATTCCTTCTTGCCGCTAACTCAGTGAAGAACTTGAACGACTTGAAACGCGAAGAGTATGAAAGCCAACACGGTAAAGCGATTAATCCAAGAATTCAGAAAATTCTAAACAGCAAAAAATAACGCTGCTCGCTCAACTTATACCGCTTAGGTCAGCAACATTACTATTCTATAGATACAAAAATGCCAGCTATCAAGCTGGCATTTTTTATGAATTCTTGCGAACTCTTTAACGACTAAACGACCATTATTTACGATCGCCTTACTGATTAATTACAGTAAGTGAATAGTTGCGTTTAGAGAGAAAACGCCTGCGTCGTCATCTTTCATTTTGAAGTTTTGGTAGCTAGCGCCTACAGATAGTGGACCAAAGATGAAGTATTCTGCGCCAACAGCAAACATTACGTCTACATCGTCTTGCTTAAAGTTATCGCCTTTCACTTCGTATGAGTGAAGACCACCTTTCGCGTATACGTGTAGAGGACCGAAATCGATGCTTGGTTTGATCGCTAGGTAAGCTGTGCTTATGTCAACACCTTGTTTAGCACGGTTACCGTAGCTAACGTTGTCGAAAGAACCTAGATCCCAGTAACCCGCTTCAACACCGATCAGTGGCAGGATACCTGTACCCACGTGGATGCCCATCGCATTTTCATCTTCACCAGCGAATGAGTTTTGACCACCCATTACACCGCCGTACAACCAAGAATCAGCCATTGCTGTTGAAGATGCACCTAGCAGTGCTAGTACCAATAACGTTTTTTTCATATTCGACCTTTTTCGTCCTAGTGGCAGGCCTTGCGTGGTAATAAATTGCCACCAAGTCGCCCTTTTTGTTGTAACTATTTAATTAGTATTGCAATAAGCAAGATTTATACCCAAACCTTGCTATTGCGTCTAGCTTTATTCCTTTAGCAAGCATCAATCGCGTTTTTAACACGCTTATCTGATACTGGGTAAGGCGTACCGAGCTGCTGTGCGAAGAAGCTTACACGAAGCTCTTCTATCATCCAACGCACCTCTTTTACATTTTCTGGAACCGCGACCCCTTTTGGAATTTTATTCAACAGTTCTTTGTAATCATTCATTACCGACTCAACTTTGATCATATGAAGACGATCTTTGTTCGGGTCAATCGGCAATTTTTCCATACGACGCTCAATGGCTTTCATATAGCGTAGAATATTTGGCAAGCGTTTCCACCCGCATTCTGTGGCAAACCCCTTAAAAATCAAACCTTCTACTTGAGCTTTGATATCTGAAAGCGCAAATGCCATTGAAAGGTCAACACGTCCCTTCAGCTTCTTACTGATGCTGAATGCCGTGGTTAAGATGGTTTCAACCTGTTGAGCAATCTCAACTACGCTGTCACCCAACTCTGCACGTACGTGTTCTTTCAGTGCTTCAAACTGCTCCGGCTCCCAAACCAAACCGCCCTTCTCTTCAATCAGCTTATCAATACCACAAGCGATGCAGTCATCGATCAAGTCGAGTACCTGACCGTATGGGTTGAAATACAAGCCAAGCTTAGATTTGTTCGGCAAGTTAGAGTGCAAGTATTTGATCGGCGATGGTACGTTCAGCAAGATTAAGCGACGCTGACCCGATTTCATTGCTGAGATCTGCTCTTGCTCGGTTTCGAACAATTTGATCTCTACGCTGTCTTTAGAATCCACCAACGCAGGGAAAGCTTTAACATCGTAACCGCCACGTTTCTGTTGGTAGACTTTAGGTAACTCACCAAAGCTCCACGTATGCAGGTTCTGCTGTTCGATATCATCGTCTGCCACTTTAGAAAGCGTTTCTTGAACCTTGTCTTTTAAGCTTTCTTTCAGCTCATGCAGATCTTTCTGTTCTTTCAGCTTACGCTTGCGATGATCTACGGCGCGGAATGTTACCTTTAAGTGCTCAGGGATCTGGTCTAACTTCCAGTCATCACGTACCACTTCTACACCCGTCATGCGGCGCAGCTCTTTCTCAAGAGAATCCAACAACGGTGCTTCGAGTGGTGTTACACGTGCCAAGAACGCATCGGCGTAGTTTGGCGCAGGCACAAAGTTACGGCGTAGCGTTTTAGGTAGTGACTTGATTAGGCTGATCACCAGTTCCTGACGTAGGCCAGGGATCTGCCAATCAAAACCGTTCTGGTCGATTTGGTTCAAGATAGGCAACGGGATATGTACCGTTACACCATCGTTGTCGTCGCCCGGCTCAAATTGGTAGCTCAGCTTCAGCTTGATCCCATTTTGGTGCCAGAAGTTCGGGTAATCCAAATCAGTCACATGGCTTGCATCACCTCGGAACAGCATCGACTTTTCGAAGTTAAGTAGCTCTGGTGTTTTCTGACTGGTTTTCTTCCACCATGTATCGAAGTGACGGCCTGACACGGCCTCTTCACCTACACGTTGGTCATAGAAATCAAACAGCTCATCATCATCGATCAAGATGTCACGACGACGCGATTTATGCTCTAGCTCTTCGACTTCTTGCAGTAGCTTACGGTTCTGTTTGAAGAAGGCATGCTTGGTTTCCCACTCACCTTCAACCAATGCGCTGCGTACAAATAACTCACGGCTGACCGTTGCGTCAATCGCACCGTAGTTCACTAAACGTTTCGGAATGATTGGGATTCCGTAAAGCATCACTTTTTCGTGTGCCATTACTGCCGCTTGTTTCTTAGACCAATGTGGTTCGCTGTAGCTGCGTTTAATCAGGTGTTTTGCTAGGGGTTCAATCCATTCAGGCTGAATCTTGGCGATAACACGACCCCAAAGTTTTGAGGTTTCTACCAGCTCAGCAGACATGATCCACTTAGGCTGCTTCTTAAATAGGCCAGACGCAGGGAAGATATGGAAGCGCGCATTACGAGCACCTTGATATTCATTCTTCTCTTGGTCTTTCATACCGATGTGCGAAAGCAAACCTGATAGCAATGACATATGAATGCCATCGTAGCTGCCCGGTTCTGTATTCAGCTTGGTATCCAATTCACGCATTGCTTGGTGAATTTGGAAGTACACATCTTGCCATTCACGGATACGTAAATAGTTCAGGTAATCTTGCTTACACTGTTTGCGGAATTGGTTACTCGACAGCTCTTTTTGTTGCTGCTTAACGTAATCCCAAAGGTTCACAAACGTGATGAAATCAGATTCTTTATCGAAGAAGCGCTTGTGCTTATCGTCAGACGATTGTTGCTTGTCTGATGGACGCTCACGCGGATCTTGAATCGACAATGCAGAAGCAATAACCATCACTTCGTGCAAGCAGCGGTTGCTTGGCGCTTCAATCACCATACGTGCTAAACGTGGGTCAATCGGCAACTTAGCCAGCTTACGGCCTATCGCGGTCAGCTTCTTCTTATCGTCGCCATGATTCTTGTTTTTATTCGCAGACGGTTCGACTGTCGCAATTGCACCGAGCTCTTCAAGCAACCTTACACCATCTTGAATGTTGCGCTTATCTGGCGCTTCAACAAATGGGAATGCTTGAATGTCGCCAAGGCCTAGCGCAGTCATCTGAAGGATAACGGATGCTAGGTTAGTACGAAGGATCTCAGGGTCAGTAAACTCTGGGCGTGATTCGAAATCTTCCTCAGAGTACAGACGAATACAGATACCTTCCGCAACACGACCACAACGACCTTTACGCTGGTTCGCACTCGCTTGAGATATTGGCTCAATCGGTAGGCGTTGTACTTTAGTACGGTAGCTGTAACGGCTAATACGTGCCGTACCCGGGTCGATGACATACTTGATGCCCGGAACCGTTAACGAGGTTTCTGCCACGTTAGTCGCCAGAACGATGCGTCGACCAGTATGAGACTGGAAGATTCGGTTCTGTTCACCCGCAGAAAGACGTGCGTAAAGCGGTACGATTTCGGTATCGCGTAAATTACGCTTACTTAGAGAATCGGCCGTGTCACGAATTTCACGCTCACCGTTCATGAAGATCAAGATATCGCCTTGCCCTTCATCACAAAGCTCATCTACCGCTTCAAATATACCTTCGATTTGGTCGCGGTCTGAATCACTTTCATCACCACCCAATGGGCGGTAACGCGTATCTACAGGGTACGTTCGACCTGATACTTCAATGATCGGTGCATTGTTAAAGTGCTTCGAGAAACGCTCTGGATCGATGGTTGCCGATGTAATAATAACTTTAAGATCAGGACGCTTTGGCAGAAGCTCTCTCAAGTAACCCATGATGAAATCGATGTTCAAGCTACGTTCGTGCGCTTCATCGATGATGATGGTGTCGTATTGACTTAAGAAACGGTCGTGCTGAATTTCCGCCAGTAAGATACCGTCGGTCATCAATTTGATTTGTGTTTTATCAGAAATTTGGTCGTTAAAACGAACTTTATAACCAACAAAATCGCCCAGCTGTGTTTCCATCTCTTCCGCGATGCGGTTGGCAACAGAACGCGCAGCAAGACGACGAGGCTGAGTGTGACCAATTAAGCCCATGCGGCCACGGCCAAGCTCAGAACAAATCTTGGGTAGCTGAGTCGTTTTACCCGAACCCGTTTCACCCGCCACGATAACCACTTGGTTTTCAGCAATGGCCTTCGCGATATCATCACGCTTTTGGCTAACTGGAAGAATCTCTGGGTATTCGATGGTTGGTTTGTGCGAGGCACGCTGATTTGCCGTCATCATTGACTTGGCAATGTCTAGCGCAATCTCATCAAAGACAGCATTCTTAGATTGTTCGTTCTTAATTTTACTTGCGCCAGCAATTCGCTTACTCAAACGGAAGCGATCGCGCATCATACATTCGTTGAGCGCTTTACGAAGAGAGGCTGGGCTATTTTGAGATGATTTTGTATGGGTTGCTGCTGAATGATCGGCAGGTGTAGCTTTTGGTTGATTAGTTTTTAGTTGATTAGCTTTTAATTGCTTAGCAGGTCGGTTCGATGCAGGCTTATTCGATTTCGCTTCGTTCTGTGGAGAACTTGGCTGTGCTGCATTCTTGTTGTTGTCTGCTTTTTCCGGAGACGAAGTCAAAGCGTGTCCTATTCTTGTACTTATTAAACTCGCGCGATTATATCACAAGTCTCAAACAAAAAAGCCTGACAGCAAAGGGAAAAGCCTTTGCTATCAGGCTGATTAATCTCGCTAACACTCGCGGGAGCTATAGAAGCGAGGTCAAATGTAAGTCGTACTTAGTAAACTCTGGCTTAAAGCTAACATTAAAAACTGCGCTTAGAACTCATATTGGAAGTAAACCGTGTTGTAGTTGCTGCCGCCTTTGATACGCCCGAACTGGGATGCGTTTTCAAAGATCGCAGAACGGTGATGCAATGAGTAGCCGAACCACAAGTTGTTCAAGTCATTCTTACCAATCAAGTCGCCAACGTTCACATCGAATGAGAAGTCTAAGTAGTTCAACAGATGGCTTGCTGTGTAACCTTTGCGGTCCATCTCAGATCCTTCGATATAGGTAATCGAATCGATGTAAGACATACCTTCTGCCACACCTACACGCCACTGAGTTGGCCAATCAAAGGTGTAGTACGCTTTGATTGCGATGATGTATTCAGTACTGCTTGATTGAACGTCTGAACTCCAATGGTGCGCGATACCGGGCGTTAGATAGATGTCTAATGGGAAGCCGAATACTTCATCCGTTAACGGGTGGCCATAGAAGAATGAGGTCAACTGGTTGTTGTATTCGTCTTTCTCGGCGTTGAACTTCATGATGTCGCCAATGTTTGATGGCGTTGCCCAACCATGCGCTACTCGCAAGTAAGGTGCATTACTCAGCTTAGGTTTTGGTGCTTTCTCTTTATCGTTAAAGAAACCAAAGCCAAGGTATAACTCACCTTGATAACGGTCTTCAACCACTGACGAATCGTACGCGTTATCATCTAATCGAGTGACACTGGTTGAACCCAATAAGTATAAGTTCGAAACCACGTGGTAACGCGCTTCAACGCCGACATTCAGATCAACACCGGCACCAATCGACTCGCCTACCGAAGAATAGTACTCACTGTTGAAGTCGGCACTTTTGTAACGCAAAGTGGCACTTGGAGAAAACTCCCAATCTCCGGTTTCATACTTCGCTTTTGCACGTAAGTTACCGTGGAAGTTGTATTCACTGTCACTCATAATTTCAGTTTCGACGGCCCATTGCTCATCAAGTTGATAAGTAAATTGAGCACCGAAATCGGCGGTATCACCTTCAATGGCGTTTTGCTCTGAAGCTGGAATATCAATAAAACGCATACGAGAAATAGCGTTCAGTGACCACTTTTCATCATCGGCTTGATAGAGGTATGCGCCCATTTCTGTGCCATCAATGAACACGTAATCGTTCTTGAAAAATAGCATAGGAACAAAAGAGCCAACCGTTTGATCCCCACCTGATGTGCCGTAGGGAATACTCGCGGTGCGGAACATTGCAGCAATGCCCCACTCTTGCTCTTCAGCAGCCCAAACCACGCTATTACCTAAAAAAGCGTTACTTAATAAAACAGCTCCATACGAAATGAGCTTCGGTGAAAATTTGTGCTTCATTCTTGTGTAATTACTCTTTGTAATAATTTTTGTGTTACTGAATAGACATTTATTGGCCATGCCAGCCAACTAGTTTTAGGTTTGATCGACATTGACCGTTACAATGAAGAATATTCTCGGTTAAATGAAAGTATTGTGAAAGTCTCAGAATTACAAAACATTATAGACCACTTACCCCAAGATTCCGATCCTGATATTGTCATGGGTGAGGCGTGGTTGCCCGAACGTTTAGTGAATACCAACCTAGACGGCGACATGCTATTCCTTGAGTTCGATAATGCCCCTGAAGACAATCAAGGGGATGAAGAAGGCCGTGGTTTTGTTGAACACGAAATAGCTATGATTCGTGAAAAACTGGAGCAGGTGTTAGACGACACATCCGATACTAAGACGAAAGCAGATGCCCTACTGGCAATATTTCTAATGGGCCATGAACTTTCTAGCTCGGAAGTTATCGAAGTTCTTGAAATGACAGAGCTTGAATCAACGGAACCTGAAATGACAGGATTTGAGGCTAAGGAGTCTGACATAGCAAAGCTTGAAGCATCAGAACTTGAAATAACAGAACTCAAAGCCACAGAGCCTGAAACGAATGAACTCGAAACAAAAGAACTCCACGACGACTAGCCACCAACGATTTTAGGTACCGTATTGAAACCCTCTACGACATCATCTCTCCCCTTGTTACTCGCCGGACCCATTTTAAGAAAAACCACCGCTACTGAAGTGGTACTTTGGTTAGCCACCAGCTCGCCCCTTGTTGGCAGGGCTAATATTTATATTCGAGAAACAGGCTTTTCTAACGAAAAAGATCTTTCTGACGCAGAGCAAGATAAACCGTTTTATACCTCATCGCTTGAAGATCATGACTCTATTCAAGTCGGTACACATGCTTGGGTGACACTCATCCGCTTACAAGGTGAGTTTCCGACCAACACGCCCCTTGAATATGATATTCACACAGAGTCAGGCTCACTGATAACTCAGGCTCCTCATCTTGTTTACAACGGTAAATCTCGTGTTGAGTTTAAGATATCGACATCGGCTGATTATATTCTGCATGGCTCTTGCCGTAATCCGCATCATCCAAGCAAAGACAGTTTAGTCGCAGCCGATAACAAGGTTGCCGATCAAACTGTCCCAGAAAGACCGGATATGCTGATGATGAGCGGCGACCAGATCTACGCTGACCATGTGGCAGGCCCGACACTCGATGCTATCCAACAAGTGATTCAACGGCTTGGCCTAGTGGGTGAAAGCCTACCTACCGATTCACAAATTAACCAAATCAACAGCAGTGACGCGCTTTATAGCAGCGAATATCACTTATATCAGCGTCATCATTACTTGCCGCACCACTCGACTTCAGAATCCATGCTCGATAAGTTCTTTCCGAGTCGTGGCGTGCCGATTTTTAGCTCTACCGATTGTGAAAACCACTTGGTCACGCTGTCTGAGTTTATCGCGATGTACCTGTTAGTTTGGTCTCCGACACTATGGCAATGTATCAATCGAGATCGTTTAATTGAGAATAACTTCACTCAAGGTGGACGCCAACTTACACCGACCGAACAGCAACAGTGGCGCGATGAAAGCGTTATCATTGATGATTTCATCGCTGGCCTACCGCAAGTGCACCGCCTATTCGCTCATATTCCAACGTACATGATCTTCGATGATCATGATGTCACTGATGATTGGAACCTGACTGTGGGTTGGGAACATGCCGTCGACCAAAACCAGTTCGCCACTCAAGTCATAGGTAACGGTCTTGCTGCGTACTGGATGTGCCAAGGCTGGGGCAACAAACCGGAAAGCTTCAACGAAACGTTCATCGAGCAAGCAAGACAGCTTTTTGTTGTTCAAAGGCATGCTGTTCAACAAACGCGCCTTGATAAGCAAACGCATCTTGATAAACAAACGCGTCTTGAGAAACAAACGAATGATGTCAAACAAACGCATAATGTTGAACAAACGCATAATGTTGAACAAACGCATAATGAAACTGGCGATACCCATACGACTCACTCTGTTGGCAACATCGAACCAAACAAGCATCAAGCCTTCATTGAGATGCTAAGCCGCTTTGAAGAGTGGCATTACACAATAGATACCTCACCCAAAGTTATTGTGTTGGATACCCGAACGCGTCGCTGGCGCTCTGAGTCTCGCATGAATAAACCTTCAGGCTTGATGGACTGGGAAGCCTTAATTGAATTTCAACATCAATTGCTGCATCAAGAAAAAGTGGTGATTGTTTCTGCTGCGCCTATGTTTGGCGTAAAGTTTATCGAAACACTGCAAAAGATGGCGACCACAATTGGTAAGCCATTAGTGATTGACGCTGAAAACTGGATGGCGCATCCGGGCAGTGCCAATACGTTAATCAGTATCTTTACCCATACAAAAACACCGACCAATTTTGTGGTACTTTCTGGTGACGTTCACTACTCCTTTGCTTACGACATAAAACTTAGGTATCGCCGCAACAGTCCGAATATCTATCAGATCACCTGCAGTGGCATTAAAAATCAGTTCCCTGCTCCGCTGCTTAAATTCTGCGATGTATGGGACCGACTGTTATACAGCCCTCGCTCAATCTTGAACTATTTTACCAAGCGTAAGCGCTTGAAAATCGAGAAGCGTAGCCCTGACAACCAAACCTTCTATCGCCTTTCAAACCGCAGTGCGATTGGTGAATTGAGGTTAGATAATGAGGGTAAACCGCAATCGATCACGACACTCAGTGGTGACGGTAAAATTACACGCTTTCCTGAACCTGGCTAAGAAAGTGCGCCTTATCGCTCGCGTATCCGTAATGTCAGTTTTAAGTAAAGACGCTTGCGATCACACTCTGTAGACCCAATAGTTATACTTATAGTTATCAGCGCTAAGCAACCCGATACAAATTTTAACTGGAGCTCGTTATGTTCAATTCTCTCACGTCAATGTTTAAACAATTGATTGAAGGCCAGGACCTAAGCAAAAACCAAGGCACATCACCTAATATCGCAATCGCGAGTTTGTTGTGTGAAGTTGCAGGCGCCGACCATCAGATCAATGAATCAGAAAGAGTTGCCAAGCTTCAGCTTATTCAACGTTTGCTAGATTTAGATGAACAACAAGCGAAGACGCTACTAGAACAAGCCGAACCCAAAGTTGAGCAATCAGTCTCGCTGTATGACTTTACATCTCAACTTAGAGATCTCTCTCAGCCAGTGCGAATCGACTTAATCAAAGCGATGTGGGAAGTGGCGCACGCAGACGGTGAAATTGACCCTATCGAAGACTCTGTGATCCGTAAAACAGCGGAACTTCTCTACGTTGACCACAGTGATTTTATTAAGACTAAGCTAAACGTCCTCGGTAAAAGCTAACCAAGGGCTTTCTAATCGTGTTAATAGCCGCTAATCGTGTCAATGGCCGCCAATAGTGCAAACGAGCTCTACTAGGCCGATAAGTATCGATTAAAATGGGCGGTAACTATCAGCGTAATCGATCGCCATGCATGATGCCTTTGAGCTCTAACGGCGTGCCCTTTTTGGTGACATAAAGGCCGCGCTGATTTGATACCAACACACTACGCTTGCCTTGCGTTTGTTGAATGTATAAATGCTTGATATTGAAAGTTTGTTTATCTTGGGCCTGATCTTGGTCCAATTGATAAAAGTAGTAATGATTACCCCAGCGCAAGAACACACCAAACATTTGCTTGGTTTGAGCGATATTCCCATCGATGTCGTATCCAATGTACTGCATTTTAACGCGACCATTTTCCAATCGAAGTGAGATTTTCTCCCAACCTACCATCGGATACTCTGCTTCGAATTTATAGGTGCTTTTGGTTGCGAGCCCAGAGATTAAGCCTACATTTATAATCACAAAAAGCGTTGATAAAATAGGCATCCAAAACTTACGATTCATACTGGTTATCCTCGCTCATCGTCATTGTCGTCATCACAAGAGAGCGACTTAAACTGATGGCTCATCTCTTTCCAGCGCCCGTTGATCAAAGCAACGGCTTGAATGTTCTGACACCCTACTCCGATGCGATGTAGGTAAAGCGAATCAACACCGAGTTCTGACACGGTGTTTAACTCGGTTAAGAGCGCTCGATCAAAATTCAAATTGTCGTGATAAACATCCATACCGTGATAGCTAGTCTTATCCATAAAAAACGCAAACTGATAAAACAGCAGGATAAGAAACACACTGGCTACGATCCCAGCGATACGAGATTGGTGACGAGTGATCAAGTGCTTCGTTTTAGACTGACGTGATTGCGGGTCCTGTAGCTTTGATTGCCCAGCTTGTCGGTTCATGCCTGAAGGTTTGAATGGTGGCGCTGATGTCAATTCATCGACGATGGCACCTTTCTCTGAAACGATGATGTTTTTCTCTGAAACGATAGCGACTTTATCTGAAACAATGTCGGCTTCCTTTGAAACAATAGCGGCTTTATCTGAAAATGCCGCTCCAACATGCGCTTCAACGGTAGGTGTTGGCATCGATAAATAACTACCTACCTGTTTCAAGCCGTTGAAGCTGTACCCTTCCTTCTGAACCGTTAAGATTTTGCAATCACACTCAAACGAATTTAATGCAGTACGAATGTTCTTAACCGCGACATTAAGTGAACTGCCCGTCACAACTCTGCCCGGCCAGCAATGTTCAAGTAAAAAGTCTCGACCAACGGCCTTTGGGCTATTTTTCACTAGATGTTCTAGGATCAGGCTTTCTGAGGGGGATAAAGCAACTCGCTTGCCAGATTCCGAATCAATGAGCGAATTATTGATCAGTTCGACACCCGAAGCATCTAAAGTGATTTTTTCATGGCTATTGGCGTTCATTTCGGCGAGGTGTTCATAAATAAAAAGGTCATCAAAAAGGTGTTTGTTTGGTCGTTCTAATGCCAAACCATACATAGAAAAGAATAGCGGTAAGTTTAGCCAATAATTAAGCCAAATATAAGCTCAGCGAGTAACAAGATGAAATAACAATAAGGTGAGTCAGTCACGTAAACTCACTCACCTTTGAACATAGCCCAAGGTTTAACTCTAAACTTGTCATTGTCCTATATTAAAACCTCGTTATTACGCAATCTGAAAACGGGGTCACAATTCTGTTCTAGCGAAATTAAAGTTCCAGTTTGAATCCGAGTTCACTCACCATAACTTCAGCGAACCCTAACTTTACCGCATTCAACTGACTGGCAACTTCGCGTGCTTGCTCTTCGTTTTTGGCCAATATTGCCATTGAATAAACAGGCCTGATCATCGCTTTTTGGTTTGGCTTCTCTTGTGCTATTTCTTGATGTTTTAAGTAAGCAGAAGTAATTACACCTTGAGCACTCCAATCGACAACCATTTGCAAATCTTTGCTAATAACCTCATCGACAATGAATTGATTTTCAGGCTCTTTCCAAGCGAGCTCTACTGCGTAGTTTGTGAAAGCGACATCGGTGTTTAACCACTTGTTACCGATGTCTCTGATTTCAGTCACCTCAACAAGCTCTTTAAATTGGAATGGTAAGTTACCAATCAACTCTCTAACGTGCTGTTCGCTATCCGCTTCAATCACAAACTTAATCATCGGGAATTTTTTATCCCCAATAAAGCTTTCTGAAATGAACATGTCGTGCACTAAGCCCGCATTAATTAGGTTGGCAAATGCCTTTTTCTGACGAGGCATTACCTCAAATACCGCTTGAGCATCATCGGTTTTCCAAGCCACTGACACACCGTAAGCTGCGGCATGAACATGGGTTGAAAAAAGAAGGGGTGAAAGTAGTAAGCTAAAAATAGCTAAAAAGGTTCCTAGAGTCGTTTTCATTGTATTGGCTTCCTAATTAGTCGCGAATAATTTCATACAAGTTAGGTTCAGCAGAAACCCCTTCAATTTTTAAAGGTGGTAATTCCTTTCTCATCGCCTGTATCGCATCATGGAAATGCTTTTTGCTTTCCCATTCTGCAACATTAATGAAACGGTATGTCGCGTCCGAGCTTAAAGATCGGTGCAATTTGGTAGAGAGATATCCGGGCTGCTTAACCAATATATCTCTCGCATTTTCCCAATACGCTAATGTAGCGGCTTCATGGACTGGCTCGACTGAAAAAGTGTTTATCAATACAACGGGTTGCGCCGAAACTAACGCACTTAGGCTTAGCGCCCCCATTGCCAATCCATATTTAATAATGTTCATCATCCTAATCTCCTTGTTTTGGGTGAGCTAACGCTACCACCTAACCCTACCCAATCAAGGTCGAAACCTGCGATTTAATATTAATTAAAAAGCTAAATTTCAAACGAATATTATTCACTCGTAAAATAAGCGATGTAGCCATTCACTATTGATAAACCACTTGTTGAAATTAGGTTTTTTGGGGTAGTCATTGCCTTCAACGTAAATAGTCATTGCGCTTAATGTGAATAGTCATTGCGCTCGACGTGAATAGTCATTGCCCTCAATTGGGGTCGTCATTACCCTCAAATAATAGGCACAAAAAAACCACCTAATAAGTAGGTGGTTCTTTATTTTAATAACTCACAAAATTCAGGCTGGCTTTCAGTTATTAACTAAGCGCCTCTCTGAAATACAAACGATTACAACATCGTCAGTGCAAGCTTTGCCAAGTTATAAGCGTCAACATAACCAGAGTGCTGACGACCTTCCCACTCAATGTTTTTCGCTTCTTGAGCAGCACGGTGACCAATACGTTTCTCTTTCAATCGATTCTGAACTCGATAAAGCGTGGCAATATTCAAGAACTCGCTGAACGGAGGTTCAATGCCTTTCTCAATACACTCTTTGTGTAAGATAAGGTCATCACGCCCCCAAGCTGCATAGATCTTCTTGGGGCCACCGAAATTCTTGATCATCGACTTGATAACAGACTCTAATGGGCGACCCTGTTTTTCGATTTTACGAGGTGTAATGCCCGTTAACTCGGCACAGAATAGAGAGACTTCGTCTTTTTCAGGCTTAACGTAATATTGCGCGCGCTTCACGATGGTTCCAGAGACAAGATCGATCTCAGCAAGACCAATTTCAATGATCTCCCCTGTTGTTCCTACACCGTCTTCGCTCCAACAGCACATTTCCAAATCGAAACACACCACTCGATTGTGATTCATACGTCGCCTAATTCTCTCGTCAAAAATTTCGTGAAATTGTACATGAGCCTAATAAAGAACTCGACCCCAGTTGCATCAAGTGCTCATTTAGCCTGCAATTGTGACTCGATTTCGGCCATTTGACTTACTTAGATACAACATGCTGTCGGTTTTTTGAAGAAGCTCTTCAATATCTTCATTTGTACGGATGGTAGCCCCGATGCTTAGAGTGCAACTCAATAGCTGACCATAATGCTCGCAATAAGACTCACTCACCGTATCTAAAATACATTCTAAATAGCGACTCAATGCGTCATGTTCAGTGATACTCGAAATGATACCGAACTCGTCCCCTCCCATACGAAATAGATTATCTCCAGACTTCAAGCTCACTGAGATAACCTTAATCACATGGATAAGTAACGCATCACCGGCTGGGTGCCCGAATTTATCATTGATCTCTTTAAACTTATCAACATCAAACACGATTAAGCTAAACGGTTTGTCGCTTTGTACCGATTGACCGAGCATCTTATTAAAAGCTCGGCGATTATAAATTTCCGTTAAACTGTCATGATCGGCAAGAAAACGAAGTTCTTCTGTTCTTTCATCAATCATTCGATACAAACGCTCTTTCTCTCGAATTTGCAGGTTCACAATATAAGCAAGCAATAATGAAATAGTGGTACCAACGATGCCGATTCCCGCCAACACTAAGTAGCCATTAAATGAAATACAGGCATCTATCTTGAAGTCAATAATCCACTCACGGTTAGTCAGCGTGATTCTCTTGGTAATGTGTTGTCCAGTGACCTCTTCATAACCATTTGTTTCGAACATTATCGGGGCATCTTCAGCTTCAAAACCGTTATCGGTAACACGTACATAAACGTCCATATCACCGACAGTAGATGCCAGAAGTTTCTCAAAATAGTATGTAGTACGAACAACACCAATCACAACCCCTAACAAATTGTCGGTTTGACCATCAAACACAGGGTGGTAGACCAACATTCCGCTCTTGGGTGTGTCGCTATCTAAACCATCTTGCAATAGACGAACTTTGTCTGAAATATTCGCTTCACGTGTTTTTTTAATATTCTCAATGATCAGATTAAACCGCTCACGAGAAGAGTAAAAACCCAAAACACCGTTGTTCACTGGATCATTCGGATAAATATCTGTCGCGATAAATACAGGCTCGCCACCCAAGATGTAACCATAAGTTTTTGGCCCATGTTTAGGGACCGTAAACACTCTATAGGATGGGTATTGAGCTTTCATTTTGATGGTGTGTTCGGCAATATCTTCTGCCGCGACTTTTTGCATCCATTGCAATCCGATCAGGCTTTTCGAACCATTAATCGTTTGCTCAGCAAAACGATCAAATCGAACACGACTATCTACATCATTAGAATAGAAAAAGTTCGCACCGGAACCGATATAAGCGACATCGTTATCAATAAACGCTTTTAAACTGAGCGTTTGATGCTGAGCAAAGCTGTCCAGATTCTCATTCAAAGACCGATTTTGATTCAATGCAACCAAAACAAAACACAACACCGTCATCAAAAATGTGGCAAAAAAGACAACTAACGGCAACGTTCGTTTCTTCAACCCTGTTATAGGGTCGGTAGTGTGGGGCATACAGCTTCCCATGTGATGTTATTTCGAGTCGAAAGTATACACTGCCGGAATGCTAGGCTCTATTTATCTTTGGCTCTGACAATGGGATAAAACTAACACTATTTACAACCCATGGACATTTGCGGCTAACAAACCAACAAATCTCGATTAATTTTCAAGCTAACTCACCAAAAAGCCAGTTTATTGAAAACATTAAATAAAGCCCTTAAGCCTTGAATATGCTAGTATCCACCCATATTTATAGCTTGAAAGTGACCAATTCGGCCTTATGCCACTAAGTTTCTTTCCAACCTGTATATTCCTTTAAACCGACGAATATGCCGTTAAATCAATTTTAAAGAGAAATCACTATGATCGTTGATTTGAACCTAATCCCACAAACGTTTGATATGCTTCACGCAGGCCTAACTGCATCAAGCGTTTTACTACTGCTAATTGCCGTTTCTCGTAAAACCAAAGTGGTTGAGAAAGTCGTAGAAAAACCAGTAGAAAAGATCGTTGAAGTTGAAAAGCCAATTGAGAAAATTGTCGAAGTAGAGAAAGTTGTTGAAGTTGAACGTGTGATCGAAAAAGTAGTAGAAGTTGAATCTAAGCTTGCAACAGCACCAACAGATTCTGCAATGCAACTATTGTCAATCATGCAGCAAGAAGCACGTTTAATCGACTTCCTAAAAGAAGACCTAACTTCATTCTCTGATGAAGAAGTTGGCGCGGCAGCACGTGTTATTCACACTGGCGGCCAAAAAGTATTAGCAGACTACGTAACACTTGCACACATCCGTAATGAAGATGAAGAGACTCGTATTACTGTAGTTGAAGGCTTTAACCCTCAAGAAATCCGTCTAACAGGCAACGTAACAGGCAATGCTCCATTCAACGGCACACTGGTTCATAAAGGCTGGAAAGCAACTGACATGAACCTGCCTAAGCTAGCTCAAAACTACGACGCATCTGTAATTGCACCGGCAGAGGTGGAGCTATAATGGAACACCAAACTCAGCCATCATCGCACGAGTCATCTGCACAGACACATTCACAAGAGCTATCTTCTCAAGAGCAACATCAGGCGCCTAAGTTCAGTGTTGGTATCGATTTAGGTACCACACACTGCGTTTTGTCTTACATCGACACAACCAATGAAGACGCTCGTGTAGAGGTGATGCCAATCCCTCAACTGACGGCTCCTGGTACAGTAGAAACTCGCAGCCAACTTGGCTCGTTCCTATACCAGCCGCACGAACATGAAATGAACTCTGGTTCTCGCGTTCTGCCTTGGTCTTCTGAGCCGAAAGCACTAGTTGGTGCTATCGCTCGTAACCTTGGTTCTAAAACCCCTATTCGCTTGGTCGCGAGTGCAAAATCTTGGTTATGCCACAGTGGTGTAAACCGTCGCGATGCATTCCTTCCAGCAGGCAGCCCTGAAGAAATTGAAAAAGTATCTCCGCTTAAGACAACTGAGTTGTACCTTGAGCACCTTAAAGATGCTTGGAATCACGCGAATCCAGAGCACAAACTGGCAGACCAAGATGTAACGATCACCGTCCCTGCTTCGTTCGATCCTGCCGCTCGTGACCTAACGGCAGAAGCCGCACGTAATGTGGGCTTCACTCACCTGACGCTTCTAGAAGAACCACAAGCCGCACTATATAGCTGGATTGATAACAGCAACGACACATGGCGTGATGAAGTAGACGTGGGTGACATCGTGCTTGTAGTCGATATCGGTGGTGGTACAACTGACCTTTCTTTAGTTGAAGTAACACAAGACGATGGCAATCTAAGTCTGAACCGTATCGCAGTAGGTGAACATATTCTACTTGGCGGCGACAACATGGACTTAGCTCTTGCTTACCGTCTGAAAATGAAACTGGCTCAAGAAGGCAAAGAACTGGCTCCTTGGCAGGTTCAAGCGATGACTCACGCGTGTCGTGATGCAAAAGAAGCATTGCTTAATGATGCTGAGCTTCAATCTGTGCCGATCGTTGTTCCTAGCCGTGGCTCTAAGCTACTCGGCGCAACACTGAAAACAGAACTGACTCAGCAAGAAGTACAACAAACATTGGTTGATGGCTTCTTCCCACAAGTCGCTGTAACGGATCACCCGGTACAGAAAACTCGTGGTGCACTGACTCAAATGGGTCTGCCTTACGCTCAAGACGCAGGTATTACTCGTCACATTGCCGCATTCCTTTCTAAGCAAGCGAACGCGCTTTCTGGAAACAGCGAAGCTGCTCAGCAAGATTTCAACCCGTTTGCAAACATGCCCGGCATGCCCGGTACAGAAGCGCAAGGGTCAGAAGCGCCAGCGGCAGACTTCATCAAACCAACAGCGGTACTGTTCAATGGTGGTGTTCTAAAATCGAACCTACTGTCAGAACGCCTTTCAGATACGATCAACGAATGGCTGATCAATGCTGACGTTGAGTTTGCTAAACAACTTTCAGGTTTAGACTTAGACCTAGCGGTTGCAAGTGGCGCTTCTTACTACGGCGCAGTTCGTCGTGGCCAAGGCGTTCGTATCCGTGGTGGTATCGCCTCTTCTTACTACGTTGGTATTGAAAGTGCGATGCCTGCAATCCCAGGAATGGCTCCTCCAATGGAAGCTCTGTGTGTTGCACCATTTGGTATGGAAGAAGGTTCAAGCGTTCAAGTTCCTAGCCAAGAATTTGGTCTGGTGATTGGTCAGCCCGTACACTTCCAGTTCTTCGGTTCAACAACACGTCGTGAAGACGAGGCCGGTACGCACCTTGATCACTGGGCTCCAGAAGATCTTGATGAGCTTCCTGAGATCCAAGTGACACTGCCTGTATCTGAAGGTCGTCGCGAAGGTGAAGTGGTTCCGGTGACTTTAGCGTCTCGTGTTACTGAATTAGGCACGTTATACCTAGAAGCGATTGCCACTGACAATGGTCAGAAATGGCACGTTGAGTTCGACGTTCGTGAAGATACGAATAGCGACTCAAACGAACAAGCATAATGAATCAACGGCACCTTAACGGGTGCCGTTACTTTATCAATGCGATTCCCTAGCCCTGTATTAAAAGCATTCCAAAGACAATAATAAGACCAAGACTATCCATTAACTGGTCATCACTTTGGCAGAATAAGGTTTTGTATGGCATCTCCTCGTTTTTTAGTCGGCATTGACTTAGGCACAACCAACACTGTGGTTGCCTACTGTGAAATCAACGACGACCTACAACATGCTCCCGTTTCTCTTTTCGATATTGACCAACTCATCGGCCCCGGTGAAGTGGTTCGCAAGCCGCTACTTCCATCCTTTCGTTATCATCCCGCACAAGGTCAGATCTCCCCTTCCGATCTCACTATGCCTTGGGAACCGAGCTTGGTTGAAGGTGATATTCAAAACGTCATCGTAGGTGAATGGGCTCGCGAACTTGGCGCTAAAGTTGAAGGCCGCCAAGTATCCAGTGCTAAAAGCTGGCTATCTCACCAAGCGGTTGATCGTAACTCCGATATTCTGCCTTGGGCAGGCGCAACTGACGTCGATAAGGTGTCCCCTGTTGTTGCAAGCGCAAGCTACCTGAACCACATCCGTCAAGCATGGAACTACCGTAACCCAAGCAACAAGCTTGAAGACCAAGACGTTGTAGTAACGGTTCCCGCTTCATTCGATGAGACAGCACGTAAGCTAACACTCGAAGCGGCAGAGCTGGCGGGCTTAGGTAAGATTCTGTTACTCGAAGAGCCGCAAGCCGTTTGTTATGACTGGTATGCACGTCACCAACAAACCGCTGCAGACGAACTTCAACAGATTCCGCTGATTCTAGTGTGTGATGTTGGCGGCGGTACTACCGATTTAAGTTTGATCGAAGCGAGCTTCAACTCAAGCAATGGCGATGACCAAGAACTCGCACTCGACCGTATCGGCGTTGGTGAACACTTGATGCTAGGGGGGGATAACCTCGATTTAGCGCTTGCTCACCTTGCTGAGCAACGCTTCAATCAAAACAAAAAGTTGAATGCATCTAGCCTAACCAAACTGATTCAACAGACGCGTGCCGCAAAAGAGAGCCTACTTTCAGCTAACGCACCAGACGATGTAAAAATAACCATGCTAGGCAGTGGTTCAAAACTGCTTGGTGGTACCAAGAGTATTGGTTTAACCAAACAAGAAGTTCATCAGATTGCACTCGAAGGTTTCTTCCCGCTTTCTGAGTTCACTGAAGTACCAGACAAACGCCGTAGCGCAGTAGTTGAGTTCGGCTTGCCCTACGCTGCAGATCCTGCGGTAAGTAAGCACGTTGCCGAATTCCTAGCGACACATCAACAAGTATCAAAAGCAGCACTAGAGAAATCTGGCGCAATCGAATTTGATGAGACAAAACCGGCTATTCCTGTCGGTGTACTACTCAACGGTGGTGTGTTCAACAGTGAGCTTGTTACTGAACGTATTACTAAGTTACTTGGCAATTGGAATGGTTCTCCAATCACTGTGTTAGACAACCCTCACCCCGATTGGTCTGTAGCCCTTGGCGCGGTTGCTTTTGGTAAAGCTCGTCGTGGTGCACAATTGAAAATCGGTGGTGGTGCTGCCCGTTCTTACTTCTTACACCTACAAGAAAAAAACAAGATGGGTAAAGCACTTTGTCTGCTTGCAAAAGGGACAGAAGAAGGCCAAGAGATACGCTTGAACAGCCGTCGTTTCTCACTGACTTTGGGTGAGCCGGTACGTTTTAACTTACTGACTTCAACACACGATCAAATTGCTCATGACACTGCCATTCAAAACGGTGTGATGGTCAATGTCGACGCTGACTTGTTCTCCCCTCTTCCACCGTATATTTCTACGTTAGAAGGATCAGGCACTGCCGAGCTTCAAGTCAACCAAAAAGAACGCGTCGAAGTATTGCTCGCTTGTCAGTTAACTGAAGTCGGCACATTGAAAATGGAATGTGTAAGTACGGAGGATGACACTAAACGTTGGTTGCTTGAATTCGAAGTTAGAAACAAGCAAGGCGATGAGTCTGATACCACTAAACTTCACCCAAGATTGGACGAATGTAAGGAGCTTATTTCTCGCCTATACAGCGGCAACAAGAAAAGTGCTGAATCTAAAGAGATCAAAACACTGGCCAAAGATCTTGAGAAACGACTTGGTAAGCGTGAAGAATGGGACTTTACTACCCTTCGCCACCTGTTTGATTCGTTCTCTTTAGGTCGTAAACGCCGTCGTCGTTCAGAAGCACACGAGAAGAACTGGCTGCGTTTGGCGGGTTACTCACTGCGCCCAGGCTTTGGTGATCCAACCGATTCATGGCGTATTGAGCAAATTTGGGGACTCTACCAGCAAAACATCCAATTTCAGAACCATCAAGGTTGGACAGATTGGTGGGTATTCTGGCGTCGTGTAGCGGGCGGTTTGAACCAAGAACAGCAAGAGACTATCTTGGCTGACATCGCTAAATACCTCCACCCCGGCGCAATGAAGAACCCTAAGACAGCCAAAGATGCGCAAGACAACGGCTATGAAGCCATGGTTCGTTTAGCCGCATCACTTGAGCAACTTGAAGTAGAAGATAAAGTGCTGTTGGCAAGCTGGTTCTTAAGCAAAGCGATTAACCATAACCAATTTGAACAAGCTCACTGGTGGGCGCTAGGTCGATTAGCATCAAGAACGCCTTTGTATGGCAGTCAACACAACGTGATTCCTAGAGAACAAGCGGAACAGTGGCTACCGAAGCTGCTTGAGCAGAATTGGCAGAAAGAGCAAATGATTGCCTTTGCAGCAGTGATGATTTGTCGTAAGACGGGTGACCGACAGTTCGATATCTCTGATGACTACCGCGCTCAAGTTCTTGATAAGTTGAAGCAAAGTAAGGTACCTGATTCATGGCTAACGCTAGTAAGTGAAGTCACTGAACTTTCTGAAAGCGAGTCTAAGCGCGTATTTGGTGATGCATTGCCAAGCGGGTTAAGCCTGATTAATAACTAGTTTTAGAGCTCATTAGATTGGAGCACTAACTAGAAAAGAAAAAGCCACTTTCGATTCGTTGAAAGTGGCTTTTTTATTGGTGGCTTAAGGCTGGTATGTTTAGTCGACTTATCGCTTCTTGGTTAAGAGCCTTAGCCGTATTGCAGTTCATCATTGTTAATGTTTCGTTCCTGTTGGGTTGATAGAAAAATCCGTATTTTCATAAATATCAGATAACTTTTTCGGTTTCTTCTCTTTCGCTCCTTTGTTCGATTGATTATGAGTTTCGCTTAAAAGCCATTGCTCATGCATTTTTGCTGAATCCAAAAACTCTGGATCTTCCATTGCTTCCTTGCGAAGTTTATTTACACGTTCGAGAGTATCCCAAATCATAATACTTCACCTCCACTAAGGCAGTAATATAAAGATAGCTCAACTCCATAAAACTTCAACTAGCCCAATGAGATAGCGATCTCAATTTCGCAAATTACCTGCTCTATGTCAGTGAAAATAGTCATCATCAACTGAGGGAAAATAGTCGTTTTCTTCCGATGATCTTCGAAGATCATTAGGCATAAAAAAGCGAGCTCAATGCTCGCTTTTTGTCTGTTTATCGGTTGTTCGGATCGCCAACACTCACTCGATTAAATCACACCGAACTTAAGCACGGTTACCAATTTTCACTGTGCCATTTGTCGCAAACCAAAGCGCTTCTGAACGGCGGCGGCCTAGTAGGATCGGGCCATCATCGTAGAACAAAAAGTTCTTCCAGTGTTTCTTGAAAACTGACCATTTGGTTTCTAAAACATTGTATTTTTCGTAACAAAAATAAACAGTTACGTCATCTTGCCAATCAATGAAGTTTAGAATTTCTTCTGGCATTTCAGGCTCATCCGCTTCCCAATTTGCCATCCAGCTGATCTCTTCATTCCAGTTCGATGCTTTGCTTGGCCAGTCTTGCGAGCTTAGTCTTTCCGCATCAGGACTTTGAGGGCTCACGTTCTCTTTCCAAAACTGAGATGCTCTCGCCTGTGTCATTGGTTTAATCTTTTCCAAATCCTCTGCCGGCAGCGGCATTGACTGGTGAGTGAAAATCCATTTTCTTTGGTATTCGTCCAAAGTTGTGTATGACATCAAAATTCCTCAAATATCTTCTCAGGCTGATGGATCTACCATGCCTATATGTTCTTTTTGATACAGCGGCGATTAGAGATCGCTTGATATTCGCTGCCTTTAAATTCGTTATTAACTTGGGCGCTTAAATACTATTTATTTAAACAGCGCGTCTGTCTTCCCAGTTTGGGTTAACTAACGCGGTCAGTACATGGTCTTCCCATTTACCGTTAATCTGTATGTAATCTTTAGCAAAACCTTCTCGAGCAAAGCCAAGATGTTCCAATACACTCGCACTGCGTTCATTGTGAGGCATGTAGCCCGCCATTAAGCGGTGCATGTTCTGCACATCAAACATGTAGTCTTTGGCCATGCTCAAACCTCTGCGCATATAACCATGACCCTGTGCACTTTCAGCAAGCGAATAGCCGACATTACATGCATAGAAAGGAAATCGAGACAGATTACTGAATGAAATGGTGCCCAACATTTCGTTGGTGTCATCATTAACAAGCAAACAGTAATAACCTAGCCCCATTTTATGAAGCTCGTTTAACTTAATTAGGCGCTGCGCCCAACCCGTTTTATCAAAAAACGCATCTTCGCGAATCGGTTCCCAAGGCTTAAGGTACTCTCGGTTAGTTTGAAAGTACTCGCTGATCATGTTCGCATCGTCTATTTCAGCGGTGCGTAGAATCAGGTTGCCATCGCGCTTATAAATGCGTTCTGGTGTGCTCAAATCTTCCATATCTTGTTCTTATTCGATCAGTTCTTTCTGATACCGTAATCACGAAGCTTATTCGCAATTGAGGTGTGAGATACATTCAAACGTTTCGCTAACTTACGGCTTGATGGGAAAGACTGGTAGAGCTTTTCAAGGATCTGAGATTCATAGTCTTTCATGATCTCGTCAAGCGAGCCGTCTAAGCTCAAGTTAGCCATTCCAGCAGTCATGGTTTCAAGCTGTGGCAAGTGAAATTGTTCAACCGTTAGCGTATCTGAATCCAACTCTGTTAGTGCACGTAGCACCATGTTGTCTAACTGACGAATGTTGCCCGGCCATTGGTAGTTACCTAGTTGGTCGATTAGTTCTTGAGTCAGTTTCGGTTTCAACATGCCTAATTGCTGTGCGTATTTCGCGACAAACAATTCCAGTAACGGAGCAACGTCATTAGAGCGCTCACGTAGGGCTGGAATCGACAGAGTCAAAACATTCAAACGGTAGAACAAATCTTCACGGAATGAACCTGAGTCAGCTAATTCGGAAAGACGATGACGTGTTGACGCGATAATGCGTACATCGGCGTGCATCTCTTCTTCTTCGCCTACACGTCGGAATGAACCATCTTGAAGGAAGCGCAACAGTTTGATTTGTAGATGTGGGCTCATCTCGCCGATCTCATCTAAAAATACTGTGCCGCCATTCGCTTGTTCGAAAATGCCTTTATGACCTTGTTCATGATTGAATGAACCCGGTGCATGACCAAACAGCTCAGTTTCAGCCACGTCATCAGGCATTGATGCACAGCTTAGAATCAAGAATGGGAAAGACGCTCGGTTCGAACGGTTATGACACGCTTTAGCCAACATCTCTTTGCCCGTACCTGTGTCACCTTCAATAAGCAAAGGTTGATCCAGCATAGCCAGTTTCTTAGCTTGGCTGATCAAGGCCTTATGGCGATTAGAGACTCCAACAAAGTGTTCAAAACCTAGGTTATTCTGTTCAGGGATTGAATCTGGCGTGTTCATCTCTTGGTTACAAGAACGAATTGTCATTACCGCGCTAGCCAGTACTGCTTCGTTCACATCACCACCAAGATAAATCGGCAGGATCTCAATAGAGAAATCTAAACCGTCTAACACCACAACTTCACGATGGCGAGTTACATCGCCTTCAATCCAGCGAGCAAAGTTAAAGCTAGGGACAAACGTCGCTAACGGCTCACCGATCACTTCCTCTTCTTGTTTACCAAAAAGATTCAATGCAGCGTGGTTCGCCATATCGACTGAGCCTTTAAGGTCAATCGCGATCACTGGGTCAGGTAAGTTGGCAAGCAGAGCAATCAGCTCTGTATTATGCCTTTCGCTCGGCATAAATTGGATTTTACGTACATCCTTTACACCTGAAATTCGGCGAATTTCAGCCATAAGTTCACTAAAAGCATCAAAATTGATATCAGGACAGTTTAGGTAAATAATGCCTTTAACATCAATTTCGATTCCTCTTAAATCAATGCTTTTTGAGGCCAAGATATCGAGCAACTCACGCGTTAAGCCGAGTCTGTCTTCACACAATACTTCAAGACGCACAAATAGTCCTATTATAGGTGTCAGGATAAGTTGACAGTAGTGTGGATTAAGCTCTGAGTTCAGTCAAGAAGAAGAGTAAACATATGTTTACTCTTCACTTGCAAACGACTCAATGTCATATACTTTATTGACAAGTGATTCGCTTTATCTAAGCGTAATACGCTTTAATTGATAAGCAACTCACTTTATTTGAGCGTAATGCGCTTTATTTCAGAAAGGACGGCTTTGCGAAGATCTGAGAGTTTTACTTTTCGGTCATTGTTCCACGGTATTGGACGCAATAATGTCATGGCTTTTAGCCCCAGTCTCGCAGTAAGAATACCGACACCTAAGCCCTGCCCTGCTCGAGCTGAGACTTTACCTGCAAGATCCATCGAGACTAAGTCCATGCTCGCATCAATGGCCAACTCACTCGCCCCAGCCGCTGCCATGTTGATCAACACCAACTTGAACAATTTAATTCGAGACCAGTAACCAAGCTCAATGCCATACACGTCAGCAAGCTTATCTATCATGGTGAAATTGCGCCATGCTACCAACAACATATCGGCAGCCGCCAATGGGCTCACAGCCACCAAAGCTGCCGATTCGGTCGAGAACTTAGTGACAATTTGAGTCGCCACTTTGTCTTGTTGGGCAACAACGAGTGCATCGTACATATCTAATACTTCAGCATCGCTGTGCGCAGGGTTAATGCTGTTTCGCCACTTATCGAACGAAGGTGATTCAGCAACTATACCGCCCTGCTTGGCAATGTTTTCACAGAACGCTTTGCCTTTACCCACACTCTGGCTTTGTAACAGTTCTTCACTCTGCTCTTGCACACTAAAATGGTCCTTCAGCGAACGCAGCTTCCACAACTCTTTGCCTATTGCACCTAAACCTAATGAAGCAATGGCAACAATAAAGCCTGCCCAACCTAACGCGAGCCAGTCTGCTGTTTGAACTGCAGTGATGACAGAGTCAATCGCCTGCCAGCCCACCAGACCAGAGAAAGCGACTAACAAGCCAGTTCCAAACCACTTCTTCTTTTTGCTCGGTCGAATCACTTGTTCCAGTTGTTGCTCAGCGTCACCATCAAGGTCGGTTTCCACTTGTGGTGCTACAGGTACAAACTTCTCTTGTTCAGTAAACAACTGCTGAGCACCAAGATCTGAGTTAACTTCATTCTTATCCGGCTCATCGAACGAGGTCTTCAACGGTTCATCAAAGACCTGTTTCGTTTTTAATTCACTCATTTTGATTGCCTCAATTACTTCAACTTGTCGCCAATGAGATACTCTAAAACCTTGTCGACTCTTAGATGCTGACAAGGCTCATCGGAGTGTTGCTCCATAGGCCTAAAGCTTGTGAAATCGAACTGGTTAGTTTCCCAGTACTGTTTGTTCGGCAGTTTGCGCGGCACCTCCCCCGGATACATAGTTTGAGGTACGTTATCTAGAGTCACGCCTTGTAATGCAGGAACATTCGATGAACCTGACGAGATATAACCCGCACTTGTCGCTTGAATCGACGCGATGCTCATACAACTCATGTCGATGTGTTCAAACGCCGCCTGTTGCCAAGCCGGATGCACCATCTGTTGTAACAGCGATACCAAGTTCGGATGTTGTTCCGGTGTTACGTGATCAGCTTTGGTGGCAGCAAACAGGATCTTGTCGATCTTCGGCGCAAACAAGCGTCTTAAGATATTGCTTCTACCGTACTTAAAGCTTTTCAATAACTGTTCTAAAGCGCCACGCATATCCATGAAAGAGTCATAACCCGCATTCAGTGGTTGTAGGCAATCCACCAGCACGATTTGTCTATCGAACGTCGCAAAGTGATTCTTGTAGAACGCCTTTACGACCTTTTGTTGATATTCTTCATAGCGCATCTTCAACACCGCATAGTTGCTTGTTTTTGAGAACTTGCCCTCAGGTGCAATACACGGGAAAAATTGCAACACAGGCGCACCTTCCAACTCACCCGGCAATACAAATCGACCCGGCTGTACCCAGTGCAACCCGTTATCCTTACAAGTGTGAAGGTACTGAGTGTAACTATCGGCAATAGCGACCAGTTTCTTTTCATCAGCTTCCGCTAGCAAATCAATGTCATCACGCACTGCGTTCCACTGTTGCGAGTAGGTTTTTCTATCGCCTTTTAACGCTGCGAATTGAGACTGACTCCACGTATCGAAATCCATATCCAACAAGGGTAAATCAAGTAACCACTCTCCCGGATAATCAACAATATCGAGATAAAGGGTGCTGTTTTTACTCAGTAGCTTCTTAGCACCTTTGGCTGGCTTATATTTGATTGCTAGACGAATCTCACTGACATCGCACGTCGGCACTGGCCATTCTGGTGGCTGCGCATTCAAAGATTCCATCGCTTCATCATAAGAGAAGCGTGGAATCATCATGTTGTGTTGAGGGATGCGCTTAGCGCCAATAATTCTTCCGTCTCTTGCCGATGCAAGTAGAGGCAGGTTTTTATGGGTAGACGTATGAAGAAGCTGATTAACCAGCGAAGTAATGAATGCTGTCTTACCCGCACGAGAAAGCCCCGTGACCGCTACTCGAATGTGAGAATCCGTTCCTCTGCTTATAAAGTCACTCATTTCTTGAGTTAGGTGTTTCATTTGAACGACTCCGTGATAATTAGGCTAACCGGTTATGATAATAAAGAGGCAAGCCTATGTTCTTTCCCTGTTGGGATAGTATGTGTACTTTTGCTTTTGCTAACTAGTAGTGAGTATGCAATACACATTCTTAATGCTAGATGAATAAAAGCCCCTGACTACATTCATAATCAGGGGCTTTAGAATTTATCTGCGATATCCGACTCTTAATCGTCTTCAATCAACTTGTAGATAACAAATAGTGCGATCTCTGCGATTAGCCAAAGCGCACAAGTAATTGTCACGTATTTATTATCAAAGATACTAATCCCTTTCAAGATCAGATCGTAGCCAACAAAAGCACCAATCACCACTGCCAAGATAATCTGTAGGATCTGAATAAAACGAGGCATTCCTCTCTCCTATGTTCTTATATCAAACTATGTTTTTATCACTATATCATTGATAATAAGACAAAAGTGCAAATAATGCTGCACTTTTGTCTTCAACTTTCTGTCAAGAATTGCAATTCAAACGCTGAAGCTAGCGCCTGTTACGACTTTTGACTTCGGTAAATTATGCTTTTTCAGCTTCAGCAATTTTCACTTTCCACGTGTCAGGGCCGATCTGGTGTGCGTTCACGCCGTTAGAGTCAACCGCGACCGTTACCGGCATGTCTTCAACTTCAAATTCGTAAATCGCTTCCATACCGAGATCTTCAAACGCAACCACGCGTGCTTTTTTAATTGCTTTCGCCACTAAATAAGCTGCACCGCCAACCGCCATCAGGTAAACCGATTTATGTTGTTTGATTGACTCTACCGTTGCAGGGCCACGTTCTGCTTTACCAATCATGCCCATAATGCCGGTTTCTTCTAGCATCATGTCGGTGAACTTATCCATACGAGTAGAGGTTGTTGGGCCAGCAGGACCTACCGCTTCATCACCCACAGCATCCACAGGGCCAACGTAGTAAATGAACTTACCTTTCAGGTCGACGCCTTCAGGTAAACCTTCACCGCTTTCAAGCATGCCTTGAATACGCTTATGCGCTGCATCACGACCGGTTAAGATCTTGCCTGATAGAAGAACCGTTTCGCCAGTCTTCCACTCTTGAACGTCTTCTTTAGTAATTTCATCTAGGTTAACACGGCGTGTATTTGCGCCTGCTTCCCAAGTGATGTCTGGCCATTCTTCTAACTTAGGTGGTGTTAGCTCTGCAGGGCCGCTGCCGTCTAATGTGAAGTGTACGTGGCGTGTTGCCGCACAGTTCGGGATCAAGCAAACAGGCTTAGACGCTGCATGCGTTGGCGCTGTTTTGATTTTAACGTCAACCACAGTGGTTAAACCGCCAAGACCTTGTGCGCCAATACCAAGCTTGTTTACACGGTTGAAGATATCTAAACGAAGCTCTTCTTCTGCGTTCTCTGGGCCTTTGTCGATAAGGTCTTGGATATCGATGTGTTCCATCAGAGATTCTTTCGCTAGTACCGCTGCTTTTTCAGCCGTACCGCCAATACCTATACCAAGCATGCCAGGTGGACACCAACCAGCACCCATCGTAGGCAGCGTTTTCTCTACCCACTCTGCAATGTCATCAGAAGGGTTGAGCATGACCATCTTGGTTTTGTTCTCAGAACCGCCGCCTTTAGCCGCGATTTGAATTTCAACTTTATTACCTGGAACCATATTAATGTGAACAACCGCTGGTGTGTTGTCTTTGGTATTAATACGCTTACCTGCAGGGTCCATTAGGACAGATGCACGCAATGGGTTATCTGGATTGTTGTAAGCTTGACGAACGCCTTCATCAACCATTTGTTGTACTGTCTGATCCGTTTCCCACCTAACATCCATACCGATGTTCACGAAACAAGTAACAATACCTGTATCTTGACAAATTGGACGATGGCCTTCCGCAGACATACGCGAGTTGATAAGAATCTGAGCGATCGCATCTTTCGCAGCTTGGCTCTCTTCTTTCTCGTACGCTTTTTCTAGGGCTTGGACAAAGTCTAAAGGGTGATAATAAGAAATGTACTGAAGTGCGTCAGCGACACTGCTGATCACATCTTGCTTACGAATAACCGTCATTGCATGCCTCTTTATTGTTCTGGTTCCATGTAGGTTCTTGGTGTAACTGTTTTTGTCTAACCGGACTAGTTGGCTTAGCTTTTTATTATGTTGAGCTGTATTTAGTTGCTTTAGCAATCTCTTGCATAGCTTTAAACTAAACCATTTGGTTTGCACCGTTCTAATCAAGAACCCATTTTATTTTCAATTTATGATACTCTTGCTTCCTCTCACACGCTATGCAGTGATCGAACTCTTTGTCACAAATTAAACAAATGAATAACAACGAATTTCGCTCTATCCAAATCAAGCCGCTTGAATATCAATCAACTTTAGCTAAACAGCTGTTTTCCCATATTGAAAACCTGCCGTGGGCAATGCTATTACGCTCCGCTTCAGAAAACCACGTTGATAGTCGATACGATATTTTAGTTGCTCAACCCATCGCCACCTTCGAGACAATCGGAGCAAAAACGACCGTTAATGTTAATGATACGTGCGAGGTTTCAGAGTCAGACCCTTTCGAACTACTCGACCAATATCAGCAGCAATTGCTACCCGCAACCAGTGAGCATCCTGAACTGCCTTTCATAGGTGGCGCTTTAGGGTATTTTAGTTACGATTTAGGGCGACGAGTAGAAGCTCTGCCCTCTCTTGCTAAGCGCGATATTTCTGCTCCAGACATGGCGGTTGGATTGTATGAATGGGCTGTGATTGTTGATCATAAGCTTAAAGCTGCGTTCCTTGTTGGGCAAAACATTGATACCCATTGGGATTGGTTAACGCAACAACAATCGCCAAGCCAACAAGCAGAAAGAGCTCATCAGAGGTTTGGATTAACCACCCCATGGCAATCCAATATGACTGAACAGAGTTATGCCAATAAGTTCGATAGCGTTCAAGAGTACTTGTTGTCGGGTGACTGCTATCAGATAAACTTAGCGCAGCGCTTCAATGCCCAATACCAAGGCAATGAATGGTTGGCCTATGACAAGTTAGAACAGTATAACTCGGCTCCATTCTCTGGTTTCATCCGTTTGGCTGACTGCGCAATTATCAGTGTGTCACCTGAACGTTTCTTAGAGCTTAAAGACAATGTCATTGAGACCAAGCCTATCAAGGGTACGCGCCCTCGCTCTAACGACCCTGTGATTGATGATACTAACGCACAAGACCTAGTAACCGCCGATAAAGATCAAGCAGAAAACCTGATGATCGTCGACTTACTTCGCAATGACATTGGTCGAGTCGCGAAGCCGGGAACGGTTCATGTACCAAAGCTGTTCGATATTGAGAGCTTCCCTGCCGTGCACCACTTAGTAAGCACGATACGAGCGGACCTTGATGAACAATATTCTGCAACTGACCTTCTGAGAGCTTGCTTCCCTGGAGGTTCAATTACTGGCGCTCCAAAAGTGCGTGCTATGCAGATCATTGAAGAGTTGGAACCCCATCGACGCTCAGCGTATTGCGGCAGTATCGGCTACATCAGTCGAAATGGCAGAATGGACACCAGCATTACCATTCGTACGTTAGTTGCCGAGAACAACACGCTTTATGCTTGGGCTGGTGGTGGTGTTGTATTCGATAGTGATTGTGCTTCTGAATACCAAGAAACACTGGATAAGCTGAGTAGAATTCTACCGATACTTGAAGATTGCAAAGCATAGCATCATTAATCGGCAGTACCGCCGCTTAACGACCAACGAAAGCTAGACATAAAAAACCGAAGAATCACAAGATCACTTCGGTTTTTTAGTTTCTAAATCAAGCAGTGAACTATTATTAGTCACTCCTTATTAGCGCTGTTTAAGCGACCTTCACAGTAGAAACACCCCACTTCTTAAGCATCTCTTTAAGATCACTAGCTGTGTAAGGTTTACTCAAAATGTCATCCATTCCACACTGAATACAACGCTCGCGTTCTTCAAGTGTCGTTCCGGCAGTGAGAGCAACTATAGACCTGGAATACCCTTTCTTTCTTAGCTTCTCTGTCGCTTCAAATCCATCCATAATTGGCATTCTACAATCCATGAATACAATGTCGTACTCATTGTCTGACGCGAGCTCAAACCCTTCAGCACCATTACTTGCTATAGCGGGTTCAATCTCGTGTTTACGTAGCATTTGTTGGATGATGATCTGGTTCATCTTAATATCATCAACGACCAACACTTTTAACAGAGACAAGCCAACATCAGATTCAGTCTCTTGGGATACTCGACTGCTTTGATCAGAAACATCGATTACCTGTAAAGGGATCGCAATGGTAAAGGTCGTCCCGCTTCCCACAATACTGGTCACGCTGATATCACCATGCATCAATCCTACTAGCTTACGACAGATGGCGAGACCAAGCCCTGTCCCTTCGTAGTTTCGGCTACTTGAGTTATCCGCCTGAGTAAAAGGTTCAAACAGTGTCTTATGAGCGGATTGAGCGATCCCAACTCCAGTGTCCTCGACCGAAAAAATAAATTGGTCTCTCAGCCATTTAATCTCAACGCTCACATGTCCTTGATCCGTAAACTTTATAGCGTTTCCAATCAAGTTTACGAACAATTGAGTAATACGTTCTAAGTCACCATAGAAGTGGCTCGGTACACTTTGGCCTACATCAACATCAAATTTAAGCTGCTTTTCAAGTGCTCGATTGGTAAAGATACTATTAATCGTATTTCTCAAATCATGAAGCGCGAACTTCTTCGGTATTAACTCCAACATTCCCGCATTAATTTTACTGTAATCCAGTAGGTCATTGATGATGGTTCTGAGAAACTCTCCAGATTGACTTAAGTTGTTCACTATTTCACGTTGCGAACTGTTCAGCTCGGTATCGCTGATCAATTCTGCACTACCGAGTAAGCCATTTAGCGGTGTTCTTAATTCATGGTTGATCATGGCTACAAAGTCACGCGTTGCCCTTTCAGACTCTTCTGCTCGTTTACGTGACTCAATGTTACGATTGATTGCAAGTTGGTGAGTTAGCGCACTACAAATAAGGTCTGTGACCAGCAACAATTGGCTTTGTATGAATTCGTAATCCTGCTCAGAGAGATTTACATCGACAATCAATGTACCCACGATGACGCTTTCGACCTCTAATGGCACATTCAATAGGTCACCGTACCAAACAGGATGTTGAATTTGCTGAGTCGGCTCTTCGAGCGAGTCGTCACCGTAATCGTGTGTTTTGAGCTGAGGAATGAGCTTGGGTGGCAGAATCAAGCGGCTGGAATTAATCAGATAGCTGTTGGTTACATTGCTCGTCAACTGAGACAACATCACATCATCTAAATCACTGCGGAGAAAAGCCCGTCCAAAATCAATCAACAAATTGTCGATCTGTTCCTGAAACTCGATTCTTCGAAGATTCGCATTTGAGCGTTTCTCTAATTGTCGCAGAGCCAACTCGAGTTGCTGATTCGACTCAAACAACTCCAAGCTTTTTTGTTCCAGTAATCTTTCCGCTTCTTTTCTTGCCGCGATTTGACGCTTGAGCTTACGCTCAATTGCCGACTCTGAACTCATAAGGCTATTCTACTTTTAAGTTGAAACGTACGACACTTTGATCTTCATTCTGCGGCGTCATCTCGGCATGTATCGATTCACCGTGATAAGTTGCACACCCCTCAATCAATCCAAGACAAACATGCGACATACACCTTGCGCTCTTGTAGTCGAATACAAGCTCAGCTTCGGTAGTGGTGATAAAACTGAATTCTGGCGGCTCAGCGTCTGGGTAAAGCTTTTTCACTTCAACGTGAATATAGCGCTCTACGTGCTGAATAAATTGGAATGTCGTGTTGCTGTGTGCAAGGCTGGCTTTATTTGGTAATGAGGCGAGTAGGTTCTTAAACACAGATTGTCCAAACACACGCTGTAGACTCGCAGCATCTATATCGGTCTTTTTGCTTAAGTTGATGATGAGTTTTACCAGGTCTTTATGGTCGTAACTTCCGACCGATGTATAGATCCCTTCATCTTCTGACATTTCTAAAACTTCTTCCAAGAGTTCTAGGCCAAACTTGTCTTCAACAAGTTCTAAAAATTCGGTGAATATGATTCCTTTCATTTCATACCTTTTATTCTATTTCTTTTTAGAATGAGCTACTAAGTTATTGTTATCAAATTCTTACCCATAAAATATACGCTTTATCACTCTATTTTATGACATGGGTAACGCTTACTCGTATATATGCACATATTGAATATAGCAAAAACCATCGATTTAAGGGAATACATGGCGATATTGATGGCTCACAGACAACAAGAAATGCCAAATTGGCATTCAACTCAGTGTTGCGTCTATACTTAAAAGTATAATTATCAATATATTGGCATGATATGAATCGAGATAACTTCCTTCAACAGTTCCAACTTAACCCAACCGTAGGCTACCACCCAGAGTCAGTGGAGCGCGTTTCTCATATAAGCGGGGAGCAACTACGTAAAGCGGCGGTTGTGGTCGGTTTAGTTGAACGAGAAGATGGTTTACATGTCATTTTTACTAAAAGAGCCGCTCATTTAAAGCATCATCCCGGCCAAGTCAGCTTTCCTGGAGGTAAACACGAACTCTCTGACCCTTCTATGCAATTTACTGCACTTAGAGAGCTCCACGAAGAGGTGGGAATTCGATCGGATCAAGTTAAAATTGTTGGCCAATTACCTGCATTGAGTACTATTAGTAAATTTTCTGTAACACCGATTGTTGCAATGGTCGATCCTGACTATAAAGCCATCATCGATGAGAACGAAGTTGCCTCGATTTTTGAGGTACCTGCCACTTATGTTTTAGACCAAGCCAAGTTACATAGCCACACCGTTAACTTTAAAAAAATTAAGCATCGTGTTTTTGCGATGCCCTTCGAAGAGCACCTAATTTGGGGCGTTACGGCTCAAATCATCCAATCACTGCAGCAACACGTAGTGCAACAAATTACATAGAAACTACGTTTTGTTTAATCTCTGTTAACAAAATTCAGTCTTTCCATGGAACAGATTTATTAATGCAATTTTACGCAAACGATTCCCTGGTATAAATCTACGCAACCCTGCCTTTCACATAAATAAAACTAATGCCAAGCATGAGCATAAATCACCTGTGGCACGCTATTTTCGTGATCAAAAATCCGTTTTTCGCATATCATGTGACACGCCGTTTCATTACATGATTTAGATCTATTTTTTGCAGACGAAAATTCTGCAGAATTAGCCCCGACTTATTTCCTGTTCCCAAAAAATGAGTAATTTAACATGAACACAACAACTTCTTCGGCAAATGCCGTTAAAGATTCAAGCAAGTTTAACTATAAAGATTTTACCTGGTGTTTATCACTATTTGGTACAGCAGTTGGTGCTGGCGTACTATTCCTTCCAATCAAAGCAGGTGCGGGTGGTTTCTGGCCATTAGTTATCCTTGCTCTAATCGCGGCACCAATGACTTGGTTCGCACATAAATCTCTAGCTCGTTTCGTTTTATCTTCTAAGAACCCAGAAGCAGATATTACGGATACAGTTGAAGAACACTTCGGTAAGACTGGCGCAAACCTTATTACTTTTGCATACTTTTTCGCTATCTACCCAATCGTTCTTATCTACGGCGTTGGTATCACCAACACGGTAGATTCTTTCCTAGTAAACCAAATGGGTATGGAATCTATTCCACGTCCTCTTCTTTCTGGTGCACTTATCCTTGCTATGACAGCAGGCGTTGTATTCGGTAAAGAGCTGATGCTTAAAGCAACTTCAGCAATGGTTTACCCACTAGTATTCGTATTACTAGCGTTATCTTTCTACTTAGTTCCTGATTGGAACACTTCAATGATGGAAACAAGCCCTGAATGGTCAGCAATGCCTTCTATTATCTGGCTTGCGATTCCAATCATCGTGTTCTCTTTCAACCACAGCCCAATCATTTCACAGTTCTCTAAAGAGCAACGTCGTGTATACGGTGAAGACGCAGTTAAGAAAACTGACGCGATCACTGGTGGCGCAGCTATGATGCTGATGGGTTTTGTAATGTTCTTCGTTTTCTCTGTAGTACTTTCTCTATCTCCAGAGCAACTAGCAACAGCACAATCTCAAAACATCTCGGTTCTTTCTTACCTAGCTAACGTTCATGAGTCTCCACTTATCTCTTACATGGGTCCTCTAGTGGCGTTCGCAGCAATCACTTCTAGCTACTTCGGTCACTTCCTAGGTGCTCATGAAGGTCTTGTTGGTCTAATCAAGTCTCGCTCTGGTTCTTCAATCAGCACGATCGAGAAAGCATCTCTAGCGTTCATCGTTGTTACAACTTGGATTGTTGCGGTAGTTAACCCAAGCATCCTAGGTATGATTGAAACAATGGGTGCTCCAATGATTGCAGCTATCCTGTTCCTAATGCCTGTATTCGCGATGCAGAAAGTACCAGCAATGGCTAAGTACAAAACATCAGCACCTGTGCAAATCTTTACAGCTTTATGTGGTCTAGCGGCTATTAGTTCTGTAATCTACGGCGCTCTTTAATCTCAAGTCCTTTTTATAAGATTACATCCATCTTATATCGCGAGATTAGACAAAAAATATAATGATAATAAATGAGCCTCCCTACTCCCCTTGGGAGGCTCTCTTTTTGAGGTAATCGCTATGATTAGTGTATTTGATATCTATAAAATCGGTGTTGGTCCATCGAGCTCACACACAGTTGGACCAATGAAAGCGGGTAAAGAGTTTATTGATGACCTACGTTCAATGGGAAAATTGCGCGACATCACTAAAATCACCGTGGACGTATATGGATCACTATCACTGACAGGGAAAGGTCACCACACAGATATCGCTATCATCATGGGTCTTGCTGGCAATACTCCTGAGAAAGTAGATATCGACTCTATCGCAGGCTTTATTGCTCGAGTAGAAGAAACTGAACGTCTACCTGTTGGTATGCACTGTCATACTGTTTCGTTCCCTAAAGATGGCGGAATGAACTTCCATACTTCGAACCTTTCATTGCATGAAAATGGCATGAGCATTCATGCTTGGGTTGATGACGAAGTAGCATACTCAAAAACATACTACTCAATTGGTGGCGGTTTCATCGTTGACGAAGAGAACTTCGGCAAAGAAGAAGAAAACCCAATTAAAGCACCTTACGAATTCACAACAGCTGAAGAGCTGGTTAATCAGTGTAAGGAAAGCGGTCTTTCTATCAGTACACTGGTTATGAAAAACCAAGCGGCTTTCCACTCAGACGAAGAGTCTCGTACCTACTTCGCTAACATCTGGAGAACGATGCGTGAGTGTATGGATCGCGGTATGAATACTGAAGGTATCCTGCCTGGTCCACTGCGTGTACCTCGTCGTGCAGCAGCACTTCGCCAACAACTGATCACTTCAGAAAAAACAACCAACGATCCAATGACGGTTGTTGACTGGGTGAACATGTTTGCTTTCGCAGTAAACGAAGAAAACGCCGCTGGCGGTCGTGTAGTAACAGCACCAACAAACGGCGCGTGTGGCATCATCCCAGCTGTATTGGCTTACTACGATAAGTTCATCCAAACAGTGACAGAGAAAGACTACATCCGTTACTTCGCAGCTTCTGGCGCGATCGGTGGTCTTTACAAGCGTAACGCTTCTATCTCTGGCGCTGAAGTTGGCTGTCAGGGTGAAGTTGGTGTGGCATGTTCTATGGCTGCTGCAGGTCTTGCTGAGCTTATGGGTGGTAGCCCTGAGCAAGTATGTATGGCTGCAGAAATCGGCATGGAGCACAACCTAGGTCTAACGTGTGACCCAGTTGCTGGCCAAGTACAAGTACCATGTATCGAGCGTAACGGTATTGCTGCAGTTAAAGCAATCAACTCAACTCGTATGGCACTTCGTCGCTCTTCTGCTCCTACTGTTTCTCTAGATAAAGTTATCGAAACAATGCTAGAAACCGGTAAAGACATGAACGCTAAATACCGTGAGACATCTCAAGGTGGTTTGGCAGTTAAGGTGGTTTGTTAATTAGCATTAGTTTGTTAATAGCTTTCGAATCAATCTGCTTTTAATGAGCAGATAATAAAAAGGAACGCCGATGCGTTCCTTTTTTGTATCTAAAGCTTTTGTAGCTGAAACTTGGTGACTAGGGCGTGTTGATCTTTCGAGCTGATTTTTGCAGCGAGTTGCTGGGTATTTATACAAGGCAGAGGCGTCGATGTGTAGCTAGCCTACATGAGAAGCCGATAACGTAGTAGAAATGGCCAGCAAACGCTGCCCGAAGGGTTCGGCTAAAAGCGTTTTACTCTTTGTTGAGGGGGATTTGCTTAGAGTGACTAGGCTACTTCCCCCCTCGCCGCGATTAAAACGCTTTTATCTCGAACAAAATTTAACCACGAAAGGTCAACACGCCCTAATTATTCAACCACCAAATTGTTTTGCTAAATCACTTGTGAGATAAGCAAGAAGCAACCAAATAGCAATGAGAAAAGCATCATTGGTCGGCCACCTTCAGCGCTGTATCTGTCTTCCGCTACTTTCATAAAGCGTTGCTTATGAACCATAACCAGAGGAACAAAAACAGCCAAGAACACTAAGATGATGCCGGCATAGTTCAACACTTGTAGGAACTTGTCTGCTGCAAGCAATGAACCTGCGAGCGGCAAGATAAAGCTAATGCAGTAAGTCACTGATGTATTTTGGTTGAACATGTCTTTGTTCTGATTGAACAACGCCATCGCAACACCAAAGAAAGAGGTCAACAACGCCAAGCCCGTAAAGGTAGACAGAACGTTACCCACCCAAGGAGACTGAGCTTCAAACGCCGCCATCAAGTCAGACACGTTCTTGAAGCTTCTAAATTGCTCTTCACTCAAGTTACCGACCACAGCAAACAACCAGCACAAGTAGCACACTAATGGGATCAGAGAACCTACGATCACCATGTTACGCAGCTGTTTGTCTGTCGCTTCGTGGTTGTAAGAAACCAAGGTTGGAATCACAACCATAAAGCCAAAACTCGTAAACAGGATGGCACTGGTTTTTATCAGGTCGACGTGGTCATGACTGGTGACCTGCATCAGGTTATCTTGAGTCATGTTTGGCGCCAAAAACGCCATGGTGACCAACAAACTAGCAAGCATCACAAAGAACAATGCGCGGTTGAGCTTATCAATCACTCCTGTGCCACTCGCGACGACAACGCCGGCAAGCAAAGTGAACACAATTTGACTCGTGGTCGCGGTGATTTCAACGCCAAAATTAGACAGTAACTTACTCAGCAAGTCACCTGCGCCCAGAATGTAAGCCATTAATAGGCAAATTAATAACGCATACAGCAAACCATTGGTCAGCAACTGACCTTGTTTACCCAAGGTTTTGCGGGCAATTGAATTTAACCCTAGACCGCCACCCGCTTTGATGGTCGCTTCTAGAAGTAATAGTGCTGCGTAAGTGGTACCGAAACAGATCAGAACCATCAGCAGCGTGCCGTAAAGCAATCCGAATTGAGCTAATACCATTGGGATCGCAAGCATACCAGCACCGAGAGCGGTACCAGCGATAATTAGGGAGCTACCCATCATTTTAATATTCATTGTTTTTAACTTATTTGTTTAGTTTTTATAGGTGTGAGTCTTCGTGCATCGAACGGATGACAAAGGGGTTCAGATAGAAATAGAGTTATAAAACGAATAACGATAGGAGCGATAAACAGTAAAGAAGCGTGCAGAGACGTTGTCGAACAGGGCGTTCAAAGGGAAGCTGGTCTTAAAAGAGGTCAAACGAAAAGCATGAGTTTGCGTTAACTGATGTGGTGAACCTTCCGTAGGTTCGATAATCGGTGATGTAATCTTGAATTTCATGTATGTGTCCAATAACTAAGTCACATTCCATAGCATTTGAAGCAGCGTATCCGTTGCTGCCCTACCTCTGTCATTAGAGGTCTTTTCATCTTATCGAATGAGCTTCGAAACACAACGCTATAGCTGCATTTTTTACTATTAAAGTGAACAAAATGGCCATTCGAACAAATATCAACCACCTAACCTTGTAAAACAATAATCATTATTAATAAAAACCAAAGAGAGACGCAATGATCTCTCTTTTTATCCAAACGAAAACATTACATTTATGGCGCAGGACTGTATAGACGAGGTGGACTGCTGTTGGGTAAGTGAATCAGATTTAAGCGATTACGTCTTGCCCATTCGACCGTCAATGAGGTCGGAGCTGACAAACAAACCAAGGTTGCGATTTCAGCACGCACGGCTTTATGGATAAGCTCTAAACTGCAACGACTCGTCATAATGGCGAAACCCAACTTAGGGTTGATCTCGTTCACGGCCATTGCCCCTATCAATTTATCCAGAGCATTGTGGCGGCCGATGTCTTCACGACAAAGTGAAATTTCACCTTTCGAATTCGCAAACAAAGCGGCATGTAAAGCACCGGATATTTTGGCTGCTTTTTGATGTTCGGCAATTCGCCCTCTCAACCCCTGAAAAACCAATGGACTGGGTGGTAATGACGATGGCAATGGAACCAAATCCGGAAGTGCTTGTTCAAGCGCCTCAACACCACACAAGCCACAGCCTGTAGTTCCAGCCAAGTTACGCCGCTGAGTTTTCATGTCCCAAAAAGCACGGTTGCTGATTTCTACTTGCGCAAAATGAGATTCACCATTGCCACCAATCTCAATATCACGAATTTCACTGAATTTTTTTACGATACCGGTGCTTAAACTAAAACCGCGCACAAAGTCTTCCATGTGACCAGGCGTCACCATCATAACCGCCTGACTGATCCCGTTATAACTGATCGCCAATGCAGATTCGTTTGCCAGAGGTGCATCCACCACTATGCTATAGCCCGTAAGCTCTCGATAGCTCATGGCATTGGGCTGTGGAGGCGCTTGATTAAAATCAGGCAGTTCAATATAGGATTGAGTTATACATCTCATAAAATCACCCGGAAAGACGGTCAGCTTGACGATATCGCCTTAGACTGAAAACGTTACTGATTAAACTAGTATTACTGATTAAACAAACATCACTGATTAAACAAGTGTTTTGCTTCAGCAAAGCACTGATCAGTGAGTGCCGAATAAGGTTCTTGTTTACGCTTAAGTAGACCGAGAGGCGAATGCACCACGGCTTTTTCTATCGGTACGATACGCAGTTGTTCGTTGAGCTCTTCCAATCCTGAGTTAAGCGGCATAACAGCACAGCACAGGCCACTGGTGACGGCTTGGATAAGATGAAACGTAGAGTTACTTTCAATCAAAGTCTGCGGAACTAGGCCTTTACTACCGAAGCTCAAATCAATCGAATGACGATAATGCATGCCTTTCGACAAAAGCCCCAAAGGAATGCTATTGAGTGATTCCCATAAGACTTCCGACTCAGCAAAATCAAAGAATCGGCTATCATACAGAATGCCTAAATCCGTCGAGTTCATTTCTATAACGTCAAAATAAGCCGTATTGATCTGATCGGTGTAACACATACCTAAATCAAGTTGGTTACGATTGAGCTGGTCTATGATCTGCTCAGATGTCATCGACAAAATTTGAAAACGAAGTTCAGGGAATTTTTCTGCTAAAGGCTTAATCAACTGCATCGGGTTTTGGCTGGCTAAAGGCACCATGCCAACTCTTAGCGAGCCGACCAGTTGACCACGGCAGTTAGCCGCTTCAGCTTGTAAACCGTCATGAGCCGCTAAGACCGTCTTTGCCCAAGCCAATATGCGTTCGCCCGCTTCGGTAAACCCCTCAAAACGTTGACTTCTTGAAATCAACTCGAGGTCTAACTCTTCTTCTAAACGCCTTATCCTCATCGACAACGTAGGCTGAGTAATATGGCAAAGTGTCGCAGCCTGACCAAAATGTTTCGTTTGATCTAAAGCGATTAAGTACTTAAGTTGTTTTATATCCATGAATGATTAGTAAAACCTTGAAATGAAGCGTCATCTTCGCATTCGTCGTACATTCACTGTTCTCTGCGATAGAAAAGAGCTATCACAGGAAATGGCTCAACCTGCAAAGCAACAGCTAAAATAAAACAGTATTTTTTGATTTAAATCAAAGTATGTCTAATTTAAATACAGGTCAAATCTAAATTATCTATAGCGTGATAGACAGCAACTATCATGGAGGGCTCAGCTATATCAAGGCTGCTCGACGAATCCCTCATAAAATAGAACTCACATCGCGCTGGCTAATAAATTTTATTTATCACTGTAACAAGTCTATTTATCACTGTGACAAAAGCGATACTTTCCATATTTACTCGCCATGATAGATTCTATTTATCACTTAGTCGGCAATATCAATTGGACGTACCGCCCCTTAGCGACATAACCTTTGATTTAGATCATGGAAAAAATCAGCCAGTCTATTTCTAAATATTCAAAGCAGTAAACAGGTATCGACACCAAATAATTAAAACCGTTTTACTCCCGCCTTATTTTTATAACGCGCCTGTTTTTACCGGTTCCCTTGTTTACTGCAGTTCCCACGTGTGAGGAGTGCAGTTGTGAGCCAAAAAGAACAGATAAAAAAATATAAAGGTCCTGCTGGTGGTTGGGGCGCGTTAAAAGCCGTCACTAAGAGTTGGTGGGGCAGCGAAAACGCCATCAAAAACATTCGAACAATGCTTAAAACGAATCAAAACGGTGGTTTTGATTGTCCGGGGTGCGCATGGGGGGAATCTCCAAACAACAATAAAGTGAACTTCTGTGAGAACGGGGCAAAAGCCGTGAACTGGGAAGCCACAAATCGATCTGTGGATCCTGATTTTTTCGCTGAACACAGCGTAACATCCTTATCATCACAAACAGATTACTGGCTGGAATACCAAGGCCGAATAACCCACCCGATGAAGTACGACGCTGCATCCGACCACTATATTCCTATCGCGTGGGACGAAGCATTTTCGCTGGTAGCCAAGCATTTGAAGCAACTCGACTCACCGCATCAAGCCGAATTTTACACTTCGGGTCGAGCCAGTAATGAAGCAGCGTTTTTGTATCAACTCTTCGTTCGTGCGTTTGGAACAAATAATTTCCCAGACTGTTCAAACATGTGCCACGAAGCCAGTGCAATTGGCATGAAAGATACGGTCGGTGTGGGCAAAGGAACCGTGATTTTTGACGACTTTGAAAAAGCAGACGCGATCTTTGTGCTCGGGCAAAACCCAGGTACTAACCACCCCCGCATGCTTGAACCATTGCGTGAAGCGGTAAAACGCGGTGCGCAGGTGATCTGTTTCAACCCATTGAAAGAACGTGGACTTGAACGTTTCCAAAATCCTCAAGTTCCGGTTGAAATGTTAAGCAATGGTTCAAAGCCAACCAATACCGCTTATTTAAGACCAGCATTAGGTGGCGATATGGCGGTCTTTCGTGGAATGGCTAAATATTTGCTGCAATGGGAACGTGATGCGCTCGCAACCGAAGGAAAAGCCATATTTGATCGTCAATTCATCAGCGAACACACCACAGGAATTGATGAATACTTAGCAGAAGTGGATGCGACGACATGGGAACATATCGCTGAACAATCGGGGTTAGCGTTAAGCGAAATAGAAATGGTCGCTGACATGTATCGCCGTTCAGAAAAAGTAATCATGTGCTGGGCAATGGGGCTAACACAACATCGTCATTCAGTACAAACAGTCAAAGAAGTAGCCAATGTGCAATTGTTGCGCGGCAACGTCGGTAAGCCAGGTGCTGGGCTATCACCGGTTAGGGGACATAGTAATGTCCAAGGCGATCGTACGATGGGTATTGATGAAAAACCCTCAACCCAATTGCTTGATAGCATTGAACGCCGCTTTAACTTCAATGCCCCACGCGATGCAGGCCACAACACGATACAAGCGATTAAAGCGATGGAGGAAAAGCGCTCTAAAGTCTTTATTGGTTTAGGGGGTAATTTTGCGCAAGCCACGCCAGATACTCCTCGTACGCATCTGGCGATGAAAAATTGTGACCTAACCGTTCATATCTCAACCAAACTCAATCGCTCTCACCTTGTTACCGGTCAAGATGCCCTGATTCTGCCATGTTTGGGACGTACGGAAATCGATACACAAGCGAATGGACCACAAGGCATCACCGTAGAAGATACCTTCAGCATGGTTCATATCTCTTACGGGCAACTCGAACCTCGATCAGAGCATTTGCGTTCTGAACCAGCAATAGTCGCAGGTATTGCCAATGCCACACTGGGCTGCCATCCAATAGATTGGAATTGGGTCATTCAAGATTATGCGCATATTCGTGACCTCATTGCAGATACGATTCCAGGCTTTACTGACTTCAATCAGAAATTGGAAAATCCGGGCGGATTTCATTTAGTCAATCCGGCCGCTAATCGTCAATGGAACACCCTCAGTGGCAAAGCGCAATTTGGCTCCAATGAACTGCCAAAACAGCTGATTAATGAAGCGGTGTTGCAGAGTGGTAATAAACCCGATCTGATCTTGCAAACCATGCGTTCCCATGACCAATACAACACGACGTTATATGGCTTGAATGATCGTTACCGCGGTGTCTTTGGTATGCGCGAAGTTTTGTTTATCAATGAAGCTGATATATTGAAGCTCGGTTTTAAACCAGGTGACAAGGTCGACATGGTGTCGCTTTGGGAAGATGGTGTAACGAGAAAAGTGAAAGGGTTTACCTTGGTGGCTTATGACGTTCCACAGGGTCAGGCGGCAGCTTACTATCCTGAAACCAACCCCTTAGTTCCTCTAGACAGTTATGGTGAACGAACCTTTACCCCTACCTCAAAATTTATCGCCGTCAGATTAGAAAAATCAATCTCTGACGCCATTCCACTTTCAACAGTCAGTTAACTCTCTAACGGCAATTGAAAGTAAACGTAAAAGTAAAAATCCACCTGTTTTGGCAGGTGGATTTTAATAATGACGCTTGGCCAGTATAAATACAGTCCGCTGAACATATTTATTTGAGCCATGTACGTTTATTGGGCTTTTCATACCCTTCAAATTTAACGACAAATTCCCATTCATCCCCCAAAGAGCACCATCACAAACTCGCTACATCACAGAAACATAACCACAACCGGAGTGTGGTCACACAATCAGTTATACCTCATAGGTGGTAGAGTCTCTTACACGTAAAGTATGCGCGTCATTATAACTAATAAAAACAAACACCTTATGCGCTCAACAATCACCTTTAAAATCCTAGTAGCCCTCGCCATTGTATTCACTTTCTTGCTAGCAATATCGACCTACTTTCAATATTCGCAGCAAAAGCAACTTGTAAACTCAGTGTTAAGTGAACAACTCCACGATAAGGCGAGCAACTATTTCGATAGCCTCAATATGATGATGCTCACTGGCACCATGACACAAAAAGAAACCCTTCGTCAGAAAGCGTTAGCTCAAGAAGGCATTGAAAATGTTCGTGTATTGCGTGCTGATGCTGTAAGTAAACTGTATGGCCCCGGCAACAAAAACCAAATACCCGTTGATGATATTGATAAACGAGCGCTAGCGGGTGAAACCGTGATCGAACCCTTTTCTGCCGATTGGGGTAAAGGGCTAGTTATTGCTCTGCCAATGAAGTCGAGCGAGAACTATCGTGGGACCAATTGTGTGGCATGTCATATGGCAAAAGAGGGCGAAGTATTAGGCGCGATTCGCCTTGAATATAACCTTAATCATGTCAACTCACTGATCAACACTCAAACCATGGCCGCTATAGGCATTATGGCGGTGATCTCTTTTGCAGGTTTCGTGCTAACCATGGCGCTGATTCGTAAAATAATCGTTCGCCCTCTTCAACACACTTCGCGCTTTATGACGCAAGTCAGCAACGATAAAAACCTATCAACTCGGCTCTCAGTGCAAAGTAAAGATGAAATTGGAACGCTTGCAAACTCTATCAACTCATTCATAGGCACGGTTTCTTACAGCTTAGAAAAAGTACAAGATACTTCGCACAAACTAAATGCGTCTGCCAACCAACTGACCAGTGTTGCACAAATTACCGAGCAAGCTGCCAGCGATCAACAAAACGAAACGGCTGAAGTACAAAACAATGTCGAAGGAATACAGGCGCAACAAGTCAATGTTGAACAAGCCACTTTAACTGCGTCAGAACTCATCAATCACACCGCCGATGTCGCATGTAAGAGTGCTAACCAAGCTCATGATGCCAGTAATGAGATAAAAAACTTGGTCACCAGTATTGAGGAAGTGAAACACAAGATACTGACCCTGAATGAACAAACTGGCGAAGTCTCTTCAATATTAAATGTAATTCGAGGCATTGCCGATCAAACCAATTTGTTAGCACTGAACGCTGCTATCGAAGCGGCTCGTGCTGGCGAACAAGGCCGAGGTTTTGCTGTCGTTGCGGATGAAGTCCGTCACCTTGCATCACGAACGGCTGAAGCAACAGGCAGTATAGAGACAATTATCCACCAGTTCCAAGAAGGCAGTGAAGAATCTCTCACTTCAGCCGACCGCGTTTGTGCGCAGGCACATCACAGCTCAACCGATATCAATGCTCTATCGAGCGAGATGAACAGCGTTGTAGAGGAGATGAAACAAGTGTTGGCGCACGCGCAAAACATCCAACAACAAACGCAATCCACCACACAAGCAACTCAAGATGTTCAACACAAAGTTGAAACCATCACTTCTCATGCGAATAACACGTCACAATCGGCTGGCGCTACTCTCGGGATCAGTAATGATCTAGAAGAGCTATCTGACCACCTCGAATCACTGATTAATCAGTTCACTTTGTCGAGATCAAATACCTAAAACAAGAACAAGAACAAGAACAAGAACAAGTCATAACATCGACTAGGCTACGTTTTTGTGGTTAGTTCTATCCTAGCCAATAAAAAAGCGCTCAACGGTGAGCGCTTTAAGTTTCCAGACTTATTAAGTCACAGCTTCTCTATCGTGACTTGATAAGTCACATCAGAGAACCAACTTATGAGTTTTTTTAGTGTGTAATTGAAACCGCGGTTAAATCTTTATGCTTGTGGTACATCGCATGTTTGTAGATGAGGTTCGCACTCACGGTATCCATTCCTGCTACTTCAACATAAGCGCCTTTTTTACGGAATTTGAACACCACCTTATCAAGCGCTTCAACCGAAGTATTATCAAGGAAAGACGCATCGGTAATATCAATCGTTACCAAAGACGTTGTTTTTTCATAATCAAACAGATCAACAAACGCCTCTGAAGAAGCAAAAAACACATGCCCTTTCACTTTATGAATCGTGTGCATTTCGTTAGTCATTACTTCGTCTGAAATAAACACCATTGATTTACTCGCATGAGCATAAAACAAAGCAGACAGAACCACGCCAACCGCAACACCTATCGCTAAGTTATGAGTAAAAACAACCACCGCCACGGTAGCTAACATCGTTATATTCGTAGGAAGCGTATGATCTTTAAGTTCAACCAAAGAACGCCATGAAAACGTGCCAATTGAAACCATGATCATCACAGATACTAGAGCCGCCATCGGTATCAACTTCAACCAATCGGAAACAAACACTACCATCAGCAGTAAAACAACGCCGGAGATCATGCTCGATAGCCTTGTTAAACCGCCGGATTTAATGTTGATTATCGATTGGCCGATCATCGCACATCCGGCCATACCACCAAACAACGATGCTACGATATTAGCGACACCCTGCCCTTTACATTCATTGTTCTTATTACTTTCGGTATCCGTCAGATCATCGACGATCGTTGCTGTCATTAACGACTCTAATAAGCCGACAAGGGACAAAGCAATGGAATAAGGGAGTATGGTTGCGAGCGTATCAAACGTGAATGGAATATTAGGAATCAAAAATACCGGGAGAGAATCGGGAAGCTTACCCATGTCACCAATTGTTCTGACATCTAAACCAAAGAGCAAACTTACTAGGGTGATCACCACAATAGCAACCAATGGCGAAGGTATTGATTGACCAAACTTTGGAAAATAAGGGAGTAGATAAATAATGGCCAAGCCCAACGCAACTAATAAATAAACACTTGAAGACACATTGATGAGTTCAGGCAGTTGAGCCATAAAGATGAGAATGGCAAGTGCGTTCACGAAACCCGTAATGACAGATTTTGAAACAAAGTTCATTAAATTACCTAGTTTTAGATAACCCGCGGCAATTTGAATCACGCCAGCAAGAAATGACGCTGCGAGCAGATATTCTAATCCGTGCTCTCTCACTAAGGTAACCATTAACAGCGCCATTGCACCCGTTGCGCCAGAGATCATACCTGGGCGACTACCAACTAATGCAGTAACCACACAAATACAGAAAGATGCGTATAAACCTACTTTTGGGTCAACGCCTGCGATAATCGAAAATGCGATGGCTTCAGGGATTAATGCAAGAGCTACCACAACTCCAGATAATGAGTCTCCTTTAACATTTGATAACCAGTGTTTTTTTAAATAATTAAGCATGTAATTCTCTTTTACTTGTACAGCCATTCCTGCCTAGTTAAGACATAATTTGATCGACTGTTTTTCTTGAATGAGCGAGCGCTCGAAAAGTGTGGGTGTAGAGAGAATGCAGGGGCTAAGGCGGCGTAATTAACACGAAAATATTAAACTCCTTTGGTTTGTGATTGATTTGCTATTTATTAGGCAAGCTCAAGCCGTTTAATAGTCACCATTATGATAAGCAGTAAACATTAAACTAAGCATAAAACTAAGTAATACGCATGAAGCTAGCTTGAACCGCGCCAATATAGAGTGAGTATTGATGCAATCACACATTCATTATTGCAAACAAAGATTCCAACCCCACACCACCTCGTCAACGGTTACTGCTGTTCATTAAATCGCTTACTGATATTCATTAAAACGCTTACTACTATTCATTAAAACGGTTACTAACCTAGTTTAATAACCGACCTTCAGGATAATGTTGATAAACGCCTAACGGTATTTACGCTCCATAAAATTGAACAAAAAAACAACCCTTAGTGGTTTTTCTTGTCTGTAGACACAATATTTCTTTCGTCGAGCAAGAATAAAGGTTGAAGCTGTCCGTATGACAGGTAATATGTTCAATCGATTTAAAAAGTTTATACAACTCAATGTTTCGGCTAATTATTGTTCAAATAACGGTTTATTTGCTGCAATGCTAGAGACTTTGAGTTGAATTTGTCCCTCAATGGAGAATGAAATCAACATGACTTACGCGCCTGTAACAGACGTACTTGGCGGCAAGCTAGCGGTAGACAGTGAAGTAACTGTTCGCGGCTGGATCCGTTCACGTCGTGATTCCAAAGCTGGAATCTCTTTCCTTGCCATTTATGACGGCTCTTGTTTCGACCCGATTCAGGCCGTGGTTCCTAATAATCTTAATAATTACGAAGACGAAGTATTAAAGCTAACAACTGGCTGCTCTGTTGAAGTAACAGGTAAGATTGTTGAGTCTCCTGCGAAAGGTCAAGACTTCGAACTAGCAGCAACTGACGTTAAAGTGGTTGGCTGGGTTGAAGATGCTGACACTTACCCAATGGCTAAGACACGTCACTCTATCGAATACCTTCGTGAAGTTGCTCACCTACGCCCACGTACAAACGTGATCGGCGCAGTAGCACGTGTACGTAACTGTCTATCTCAAGCGATTCACCGTTTCTACCACGAGCAAGGTTTTTTCTGGACTTCAGCTCCGCTTATCACTGCATCTGATGCAGAAGGCGCTGGTGAAATGTTCCGTGTATCTACGCTAGACATGGAAAATCTACCTCGCACTGACGAAGGTAAAGTTGACTTCAACGAAGATTTCTTCGGTAAAGAAACATTCCTAACAGTATCTGGTCAACTTAATGCTGAAGCTTACGCTTGTGCACTAAGCAAGGTTTACACGTTCGGTCCTACGTTCCGTGCTGAAAACTCAAACACAAGCCGCCACCTAGCTGAATTCTGGATGGTTGAGCCTGAAGTTGCGTTTGCAGACCTTGACGATGTAGCAAAACTGGCTGAAGACATGCTTAAGTACGTTTTCGCTGCTGTTCTTGAAGAGCGCCGTGATGACCTTGAGTTCTTCGCTTCTCGCATCGACAAAGAAGCAATCACTCGTCTAGAGCAATTCGTAGACGCTGATTTCGCACAAGTTGACTACACTGACGCAATCCAAATCCTACTAGACTCTGGTAAGAAATTTGAGTTTGACGTTGAGTGGGGCATCGACATGTCTTCTGAGCATGAACGTTACCTAGCTGAAGAGCACTTCAAAGCACCTGTAATCGTTAAGAACTACCCGAAAGACATCAAAGCTTTCTACATGCGCTTAAACGACGACGGCAAAACAGTTGCAGCAATGGACGTACTTGCACCAGGCATCGGTGAAATCATCGGTGGTGCACAACGTGAAGAGCGTCTAGACATTCTAGACGAGCGCATGATTGGTATGGGTATCGACCCTGAACACATGAGCTGGTACCGCGACCTGCGTAAATACGGCACAGTGCCTCACGCAGGCTTCGGTCTTGGCTTTGAGCGTCTAGTATCTTACGTAACAGGTATGGGCAACGTTCGTGACGTTATCCCGTTCCCACGTACACCACGCTCTGCAAACTTCTAATTCGAATACCTATTCGATATTAAAAGTTAAGAACAAATAAAAACCTCCGCAATTGCGGAGGTTTTTTTATACGCGCCTATGTATAAGGCATATTCATAAGCGCCTATTGATACACGCTTAACAGCTCAGTCTACTCGACAGTACGAACCAAAAAGTGATCTAAAAGTATCTTCTCACCCGTCTGTTCTAGCGGCTTAAATTCAATCACCATCTGATCACCCTTTTGCTCAAAAGCATTCACTTTAAAGAATAAACTATCCTTATCCGCCTTAATGTTATGAGCAACCTGATGACCATTTACAAACACATCAAAAGCGGGCGCTTTTGAGTTTGCAGGAATGACAGTTTCAAAAGTGTACGTTTCACCTTCTTGCGCATAAGCCGTATTGTAAATGCCGCCATCCTTCGTCCAATATGTTCCGTTGAAATCCATATTTTGAGCTTTCCAATAACTATAAAACGCATGTAAATTATCAACATCATGCTGAGTCGTTGGGTTCCATTTAACATCATCAAGTTTAACGGGTTCGCTGTAGCTAAAACCATGCGCCTTCATATCGCTATTCAATGAGTCCAAGCGTCCAAGAACATCATCGAAGGTGTCTTGCCACCCCAGCTCTCCATAATATTGAAGGCCGATTTCACCAATAATATAGAACTCACCTTCTCTCTCAATTGTGATACCAGACCCCGAATCCCCATGAATAATAAGCCATTGAAGATTGCTTTGGGGCATGATCACCGGGTCATACTTGTACTCAGCTAACCACTTCTTATCTGTGTCGTTGTACTTAACAAACTTTTGCCCACCATTACGGCCGTTATAGTTACCAAAGCCAACACTGTTTACTTCATAGATCTCCGAATGGTCGAACATCCCCTTTTCTGGCAACTTAGCAGGTTTTATTCCAGTAATTGGTGTATCCAAACGCACAAGTGCGAAATCATAAATGCCATCGGTAAATTCATATTCCCCCCACTCTCCATCAGGGTCGGTGGTCGCACGTGATGTATGAACAACCTTAAACTTACCGTCTTGATCTTTTTCATAAGAAGAACACGTTACCGCATTCTCATAACCTTCGCGTTTAGACCCAGATACATGGTTAGCAGTAATCACCCAATATGGGTCAATCAACGTTGCCGAGCCAGCATTCATGTGACATGCAAAATCGAATTGAGTTTGTAGAGCGAACGCTTTGTGTTGAGTGACCGAGCGATCCATCTTTCCTATACCTGCATGAGCAGAAAAAGTCGCCACGATTGCTGATGCTAGAATGATTCTTTTCATGTTACTCAACCTCTTTCAACTGTATGGCTTCGATAGCGTGATAACCTTGCTTCGTTTCAAAATCAAACTGCCTATGTTGGCGTGAATATGAAATTTCAACGATGTCATCTGGCGACTCGGTTTCAAAGGTGATGGTGTTTTTTATACTGGTCATGTGAAAGGAAATGTCATTTTTAATTGTGATGCATTGCTTGTTAATACATGCGGTCACATCAGCAGAAGACAGCCAATTATGTGTATAAAGCTCTACAGAAAACCGCCCTTCTTTACTCGGTTGAACGCCAAAAGAGAAACCACTAGAACCAACAAGCAAACCTGAAAATGCCAGCTCTTGGTTATAATCCGTAGAGTCGCCGTCTTGCCAGTAGTAACGATTACCCAAGGCGTTTTTGCTATCAGAATTAATGATCTGCTTTAATTCACCATTAACGGTTACAGCGCTTATCAGATCAGTTTTTTCTTTCTCTACTCTTTGATGGTCACTATACAAAAATGCCCAATCCAAACCGTTTAGATCTACCTCTCTTGCGTAACGATACCTCCCCTCATCAAGCTCATAGCCGATAAATTCACTGGCAATAGAAAATGTATTGGTACCAACTTCCGAAAAGTTACTTAGTCGATTCAAATCAACATGGAGTTCGCTTGCTGAAGCATTGGTGGCTAACAAAGCCAACATGCAAAGGTTAGTATTTGTATATTTCAATCTCATATCCCTATTTTTCAATTAGTCATAACCAATTGTAAGATAGAGAAAATCTAAACCTGTAAGGCACTGTAAGCCTTTAGGTGAACCACTTTTATCGCATAGCGACCAATAATTGATGTGAATGTATCACGGTAAAAGGTAGGCTCTGGTTATTTCCTAACACAACCAACTAGCCAAGCTTTTGACTAAAGGTGATGCATATTCCAAATATGCACTGCTTCGTGCTTACACGGACTTACAAAGCCTGTGGGATTAAAGTGCAAAATTGTCTTTGAAGATCAACGTTCGTACAGGCAATTCAAAAGTACAGATCATTAAGAACGAAAAAGCCCTGCCAAATCGTGGCAGGGCTTAAAATAATTTGAGTGAGTAATCGGCTTAATCTACATCTTGGTCTTTCGCGTATTTTATGGCAAAGCCACAGATTGCCATCATAACGAACGGGATCGCTGCAGTGGTGTATTCTGCCCAAGCCATATCTGCGAATGCTTTTGCTAGTAATACATGGCCGATAATAAGCAAAAGTGCGCACACAATAGCCACGATAATTAGCTTAACTTCATTTCCCATAGTCACTTTCAACATAACGGTGTCTCCAAAATTTGGTCTACCGTTATTGAAGCACAACTCTTTGGTCAATAAGGCGTACAGTTACAACGGAATCAACCCATACAGTTGAAATCATTTCCTTTTTTATGAGTCACTTAAGGTTTTACGAATGCGCAAGTTGATGTGCCAGTTTACCAAGCAATATTAGTGCTTGTTCTTTCTGTTCTGTGAGTTCATAAGAGAAATTCAATCTGATCGCGTTATCTACCCTGCCCTGTTCACTAAACAGGTCGCCTGAAGCGACGCTGATCCCCTGAGCAATCGCTAGTTGGTGAAATTGTTGGCTGTCAAATTTTTTCGAGAAGCGAATCCATATGAAGTAGCCACCAGCCGGTTCTTCAATTTCGATGGAACGTGGAAAGCTCTGCTTGATGACCTCGATAAATCGCTCTTTTCTCACTAGAAGATTTTTACGTAATTTACGAAGGTGATTGTCGTAACTTTCATGAGTTAAGAAGTGTGCCACGCCAAGTTGCACAGGTGCACTACTCGACAGTGTAGAAAGAAGCTGAAGCTTTTGAATAGCATCGTTAAAACGCGTGTTTACAACCCACCCGACCCGATAACCCGGACACAGGCTTTTTGAGTACGAACCACAAAGTAGAACAGAATCGGTCTTATCGAAGGCTTTTAGTGGCTTGGGTTTATGGCCATCGAAGTAGAGGTCGCCATACACGTCATCTTCGATAATGTAGGTTTCGTTTTGTTTTGCAATCTCCACCACACGGCGCTTCGCTTCGTCCGACAAACTTGTCCCTGTCGGGTTCTGAAAAGTCGTCATCAACCAACACGCTTTTACATCTTGGTCTTGTAGTGCGCTTTCAAACTGTTCAATATTCAATCCATTGATTGGACAAACATCCACTTCGATAGGGTTGAGCCCTAGCCTCTCTACGGCCTGCAAAGCACCATAGAAAGCGGGTGATTCAATCACAACATTATCGCCCGACTTGGTAACCGTTTGCAGGCTTAAGTTAAGCGCTTCCATTGCACCAGAGGTAATCACGATATCTTGATGGTTAACCGTAATGCCTTGCTGCAGGTAGCGCTGTGCTATTTGTCTTCTTAAGGACTCGCTGCCCGGTGGCAGATTGTTGATTACACTGGCACCTGTCATCTTTCTGCCAGCACTGGCGAGGTTTCGAGTTAAGGTAGGTAAAGGGAAAAGGTCAGGATCTGGGAATGCTGAGCCAAAAGGAATAACCCCCTCTGCTGAACTTGATTTCAAGAAATCGAATAAGCGGTCATTAATGGCTTTCTTTTCGTGTACTAATGGCTGTTCGTAATCAACACCGTCCACACGTGGCGCAACAAAGTAACCCGACTGGGGCTTAGCGATGACCCACCCTTCACTTTCTAACAATTGGTAGGCTTGTAGAACAGTACTATTACTGACGTTATAATTTCGACAACTCATGCGTACCGAAGGGATCTTCTCTCCTGAACGCCAAGTCTTACTAGCGATCTGAGTTCGAATATCCTTTGCAAGCTCTTCATAACGCGCCATCTAATTGTACTACCTAGATAAATTCTAATAAGCCGGAGATTTTATCACTAACGTTAACAACTATTGCTGCTATCCATATGATTGGACCTAATTTCTATAATAGTGTGAATTGGTTCACAGATAACTTTGTATGCTTTGCTAAGTTTGTAACCAAGGCGGGAGCCAAGTTCGTTCTCCGCCTCTATAATTTGATGTAACCCAAAAAACATGCGAGATAACAATGAAAAAAATAGAAGCAGACCAATTAAGTTATAAAGGAGAGTCAAACGGTGTTCATAGTTGGACAACACCGAGTGGCCAGCCATATTACTGGCACCCAGATTGGCTACATATCGCTGAAGATGCAACAGGCTCACATCCAAAGCAGAAAATCGACGTCGATCAAGACCAAGCACCAACTGAGAAACACGCGGTGTCTGCTATTCTGAAACACCTTAACCAATGGGCAGCAGACAAACTAGCGTCTCACCCTGAGATTGAAACAGGCTCTGTCGAGGCTGAAATCAACCTGAAAAAGTAATTGGTTTAAAGTAGATAGCGAGCTCGATCACTCGCGATTCTACTCAAGTATACCGACTGAATAGCCTCCAATTTTAACGAGGCTATTCAAGTGTCTTCATAGTAATGCTGCAATAATCCCCATCTAGATAACAAATCACTTACACAAACCAATTTCTTCTATCAATCCACGAAAGCTCTCGATAGAATTTCCGGTCTCATTCACGACAGCAATATTAGTTATATGCATTCCCAATATCGTGAATCAATATAAAAATTGCGTATTCGTAAACTTAGGATTAGTTACGAGACTTAAGATGAAAATCAACAAAGGCTTATCGATGGATACTTCAAATTTCAACCAATCGCTAACGACTAAGTTATACGTCGTCGCTGGCGTTTTACTTGGCACCTACGGCAGCCGCGTATGTCCTATGCTCGAAAGCTTAACCACGTTAGAGATTTTCACACAGGTAAGTATCGTCTTTGTCTTATTATGGCTCGCGCGTCGTTACTTATTAGCGCAACACACTCTAGTCAAACAAGGTCGATTCGCACAGATCGATACCCTGCTATTTTTTGCTGCAAGTGTCCCTTTCGCGCTCTACTACAACTTAAGCTATGAATTCACCATAGACAGTAATTTGAAAGTGCTGTTCGGCATGAGCCTATTTGGCTTCTTTACTGGGACCATTCTTCAACTGAATACCAAACTTAGCCAAATGGACAAAATGGAAGAGTCTGGACAATTTGATTTTCAACTTATTGGCGAGCGAAGCTCTTTAGTTAAACAGATGATTGGTTTGGTCATCGTACTCCTCATCACCCTTACCACAATGTTAACGATGGTTGCGGTCAAAGACATCTTCTGGCTGGAGAACAACCCAGAGCGATTATTGGATGGCTCAGGTAAGATCAGCGTGATTAAAGAGTTCATTTATTTGGCAGTCGTTCTGGGTGGATACGCGATAACCATTATGACTTTATGGAGCAGGTTGATTAAGCGGATTCTCCTAAGCCAAGAGCACGCATTGAGAAAGGTTACCAGTGGCGAGCAAGGCGTTCGCTTACCTATTTTCGGCTACAATGAGCTGGGTTCAATGGCATCAATGACCAACACCATGCTTGATAGCCTTGAAAACGCTCAAAACGAAGTCAAGACCACACGTGACGTAGCGATTGTGAGTTTATCTGCTTTGGCAGAATCTCGAGACAATGAAACGGGCGCACATATTCTGAGAACTCAAGAATACGTAAAGGTACTCGCACAAGAACTCAGTAAGTCGGAGATCCACGCAAATTTGTTAACGCCAAACTACATTGAGCTGCTTTACAAATCAGCCCCACTCCACGACGTAGGCAAAGTGGGCGTTCCTGATAACGTGCTATTGAAGCCGGGGAAATTAACTGACGAAGAGTTTGAGATAATGAAAGGTCACCCCGCAATTGGTGCTGAAGCATTATCTATTGCAGAAAAGCAGTTGGGAAGCAGCTCTTTCTTAAGAGTCGCGAAAGAGATATCTCTGACCCACCACGAAAAATGGAACGGCAGCGGTTATCCAAATCAGCTGTCTGGTGAGGACATTCCATTATCCGGTCGCTTGATGGCATTAGCCGATGTTTATGACGCGTTAATATCAAAACGAGTCTACAAGCCAGCCTTTACTCATGAACAAGCTAAGCAGATTATCTTGGAGGGCAATGGGACGCATTTTGATCCGCAAGTAGTCCAAGCTTTTCTGGCTGTCGAACAAGAGTTTGTTTCGATTGCCGCGACCTACAAAGATGGCAAAAATGTACCAAGTGAACTCGAGCGTGAAAGCTTTATTGCTCAACCAGCCTAATCTATATAAAAACCACTAACTTCTTGCACCCTATAGGTTAATCCGTAGGGTGTTTTGTTATCAAATACCCTCTTTAGTCAATAAATCTGATTGAAATGGATTTTTTTTGGCCTTTCTGTTCACTTCGTATTGTCTTAAAAATTCCATACAGGTATAACTACCCATAGATACTATCCCCTCTCAATTGACATGGATGAAGATTATGTTTGAAAAAGTGTTAGCTGCTCCCGCCGATCCTATCCTCGGCCTTACTGAAGAGTTTAAAAAAGACTCTCGTGCAGAGAAAATCAACCTTGGTGTTGGCATCTACAAAAATGAAGCTGGCCAAACGCCTGTACTTAAAACAGTAAAGAAAGCAGAAGCTGCACTTCTTGAAAGCGAAAAAACCAAATCTTACCTGACAATTGAAGGTACAGCTGAGTACGGCCTAGCGGTTCAGAAGCTTCTTTTCGGTTCAGACGCAGAGATCGTAACGTCTCAACGTGCTAAAACCGCACAAGCTCCTGGTGGTACTGGTGCACTTCGTGTTGCTGGTGAATTCATCAAGCGCCAATTAGGTGGTGCTAAAATCTGGATCAGCAACCCAACTTGGGCAAACCACAACGGCGTTTTCGCTGCTGCTGGTATCGAGACAGCTCAATACAGCTACTACAATGCTGAAACAAAAGACAAAGACTTCGCAGGCATGGTTGCTGACCTAGAGAAAGCTTCTGAAGGCGATATCGTTCTTCTTCACGGCTGCTGTCACAACCCGACGGGTATCGATCCAACAGCTGACGAGTGGGAAGTGTTGGCTAAACTGGTTGCTGAGAAGAAACTACTTCCTCTGTTCGACTTTGCTTACCAAGGTTTTGCAAAAGGTGTTGAAGAAGATGCGGCTGGTCTACGTATTTTTGCTCAATACAACAAAGAGATCCTTGTTGCTAGCTCATTCTCTAAGAACTTCGGCTTGTACAACGAGCGTGTGGGTGCATTCACTCTAGTTGCAGAATCTGCAGACGTAGCAACGACGGCGTTCTCTCAAGTTAAGAGCATCATCCGCTCTATCTACTCTAACCCACCAGCGCACGGCAGTGCGGTAGTAACTCACATCCTTGGCGATGCTGATCTACGTGCTGAATGGGAAGCAGAAGTGGCAGAAATGCGTGATCGTATCCAAGAGATGCGTGAGCTATTCGTAACAACACTGAAATCTGAAGGTGTTGATGCAGACTTCACATTCATCGAGCGCCAAAACGGCATGTTCTCGTTCTCTGGTCTAAGCAAAGAGCAAGTAACTCGTCTAAAAGATGAATTCGCTATCTACATTGTTGGTTCTGGCCGTATTAGTGTTGCTGGCATGACTAAATCAAACATGGGTCCTCTATGTAAAGGTCTAGCTGCGGTTCTTTAATCGTAAAGCGAAACTTGTATTTTTAGACCTATAGATATGCAAAAGCCAGCGACTAAGCTGGCTTTTTTGTGTCTGTCTTCTTTATTTATAAGCGGTTAATACACGCAGTCTCTGCGTTAGTCGTTAGTACTCTAGGAAAAACTCTACACCTAGCTCATTCGTCCTCTCGCTTCCACCTTTACTTCCCTCACCATCTCGGTGCTGATAAGAGCCGCCAATCGCAAACTTATTGGTCACGAGATAGCGCAAACCTAAATGGTAAATCTCTTCGTCAAACAAATCACTTCGGTTTACCTGCACGCTGCCATTCGCAATCCAACGCTTTGCAAAACCATAGTTAAGTTCGGCTTTTACACCTTGGACAAATTCAGTATCCGATTCGATGGTTTCGTTGCTGCCATTAAGCTCCACCTCACCTTTAGTGATACCCAACAAGTAAGAAGCGACGATATCCAAGTCTTTCTTAATGCTGTAACGATACCCAGCCCCTGCCATTAAGGTGTCAATTCGAGTGGTACTTTCATCTGGATGAATGAAGCGCGCGCTATAGTCTCCTAGCAACAACCAATCATCCGTCATGGTGTAACTCACCCCCAAACCAAACGACGAGGCGTTATTGTTACCACCCGCATCTGCATTTAAACTGCCCGAATGGGCGGTGGCATATATATGGTCATAATCAAGAATATCCACACTGTGAGTCTCGGCCCACGAACTTGGAGAAAACATAAAAACTGCAGATACCAAACTAAGCTTCCACTTCGACATTCTTATTATCCTTCAACTGTCACTCCATTAACTGAAAGGTTAGTCTATCCCTAAGACTTTAAAAAGGTTTTAACTCACAGATTGATTTGTGACGGCAAATTATTATCAAATGTTGTACCATGAAATCATACAAACCAATGGATGATCATTATGGATGCTGAGTTATTAGAAATTCAAAACTTTCTGGCACAATACCCACCTTTCACAGAGCTCCCTGAGGAGATGTTGGCGAAAGTGACCAGTAGCGTGGAAATTTCTTATTACCGCCAAGACACACCTATCATTCACTTTGGTGACCAAATTCATGATCTCTATATCGTTCGAAGTGGCGAAGTTGAGGTCTATCGTCGTAAGGGCGAACTCTATAATCGCCTTGATGAAGGGCATGTGTTTGGACAAATGGGACTGCTGACCAACAACAAAGTTCGCTTCCCTGTTAAAGCGACCGAAGATACCCTTCTCTACTGCATCCCTGAGCCGATTTTCCAAGAGCTCTACGACAACTATGATTCATTCGCTGACTTTGTAGAAGTAGAAGATAACGCGCGACTTCGCCAAGCAAACTCAGACAGCAACGACGCCAACGATTTATCAACATCGAAGGTCAAAACGCTATTGACCAGTGAAGCTCCGATGATCGAGAAGACTCGCACCATCCAACAAGCTGCAACCATGATGGCAGAAGACAATGTATCTTCTCTATTGATCATCGACCCTGATATCGTTGAAGATGATGAAGACGATTCAACGCCAGTTATTGGCATCATTACCGACAGAGACTTATGTACTCGCGTTTTAGCAGAAGGCCTTGACCCGTCTGATGAAGTGTCTAGTGTGATGACACCAGAGGTTATCTCACTCGACCACAATGCCTATGTATATGAAGCCATGATGACCATGCTTCGCTACAACGTGCACCATTTGCCAGTGCTTAAAGATAAGAAACCTATCGGTATTATCGAAGCGACCGATATTGTTCGCTACGAGTCTCAAAACTCACTGTTATTGGTCAGCAGCATCTTCCAGCAACAAAGTATTGAAGATCTAAAAGTACTTTCTGAGCAAGTAAAAGACAGCTTTGTACGCTTGGTTAACGAAGATGCCAATGCACACATGGTGGGTACCGCAATGTCGGTAATTGGCCGTAGCTTTAAACAACGCATTATCGAACTAGGCGAAGAGAAATTGGGTAAAGCGCCCATTCCTTATTGTTTCCTCGCGCTCGGATCCATGGGACGTGATGAACAGTTGCTTGTTACTGACCAAGATAACGCAATTATTCTTGATGACACCTACGACGAGAAAAAACACGGTAAATACTTTGAAGAACTATCAACCTTCATTTGCGATGGCTTAGATCAGTGTGGCTATGTGTATTGTACCGGTGACATCATGGCGACCAATCCAACGTGGCGTATGACTCGTCGCCAATGGGAAGAATGCTTTGCCGATTGGATTGATGATCCAAACCCGAAAGCACTATTGAACGCTTCTATCTTCTTTGATTTAGACGGTGTGTACGGCCGCTTGAAATGGGCCGAGCAATTGAACAGCTTTATCGTAAGGCGTGCTCGTAAGAACAACCGCTTCTTAGCGTGCCTTGCTCGTAATGCGCTTAACCGCACACCGCCACTCGGGTTCTTTAAAGACTTCGTGATGGAGAAAGATGGTCGCCACAACAATTCGATCAACCTTAAACGTCGTGGTACCGCACCACTTGCCGATCTAATTCGTGTCCACTCTTTGGCAGTAGCTTCTCGTTCGAAGAATTCATTCGAACGTTTAGATGACATTATCGACGCAGGTATTCTGCCAAAAGGCCGAGCACAAGACTTGAAAGATGCGATGGAGTTTATCTCTCTAGTTCGTATTCGCCACCAAGCGCACGATGTCGACAACAAAATTGAGCCGGATAACAACATTGAGCCAGAGAACCTATCTGACTTTGAGCGACGTAACCTGAAGGACGCATTCCAAATCTTAAGCAATGCGCAGAACTTCCTTAAGTTCCGTTATCAAGCCAGCAATAAGTTTAAGTAGGGCCTATGAACAAACTATTCAGATCACCTGCGGTCGATTGGCCATTTAAGTTTGCTCAAAAGCTGGAACGCGCGAGAGACGAGCGATTAAAGCAATTTTACAGCCAGCCTCTCCCTTCACCTGATACCCCGGTATCAGAAGTGACGTTTTTAGCTGTCGACTTTGAGACTACAGGTTTGAACCCAACAAAAGATGGCATTATTACTATTGGGTTAGTGCCATTCACGCTCAATCGTATTTATCTACGACAAGCAAGGCATTGGACGCTAAGGCCTAAGCAAAAGCTGGAAGAAGAATCAGTGGTCATCCACGGTATCACGCACAATGACATCATTGATGCACCAGACTTAAATGAAGTGCTCGAAGAGATCTTAGGTGCAATGGCTGGCCATATTCCGGTCGTTCACTACCGCCGTATTGAACGTGATTTCTTAGACAACGCGTTAAAAGTAAGGCTAGGCGAAGGCATTGAATTTCCAGTATTAGATACACTAGAAATCGAATCTCAGATTCAGCATAAATTGGCTGGTGGCTTGTGGAACAAACTAAAAGGCAAGAAACCCGCGTCAGTAAGACTTGGACAAAGTCGCCGTCGATACCACTTACCAGACTACACGCCACATCACGCATTAACTGATGCAATTGCGACCGCAGAGTTACTACAAGCGCAGATTGCGCATCATTTTGGCCCTGATATGCCTGTTAAAGATTTCTGGTTATAGCTAGATTTGATACTGTTTCATTTGCACATCAATGCGCTTAGTTTGCATATTTCAGAACTAAAACGCTCACATTATTAAATAGTGAGCGTTTTACTTTTACGTATGATTAACTTTTACGCATGATTTTATTTTGCACATAAAGAAAAAGTCTACTCAGCAGTCGGGCCAACTAATCGCATTTCCCAATCTTCGACTTTGCCAGTTTCAATGCGACGATCTATAAGTGCTCCCCAAGATTCAACTAAAGGCAGCTCAGCCAACTCTTTGAGCTCTTGTTGATCCAAACAACCTGTGAACACCGCCCCCATAATGCGAGCAAGCGACCAATCTGGGTAAGGTCTTTCACAAAGGACAATTTCGTCACCTTCACCGATATCACCCTCTTCCAAAACACGAAAGTACCAACCAGTGCGTAGAGTATCTTGTAGCCTTCTTGCCATGTCATTTTGGTCGAATCGAACGTTCAGTTTCCAACAAGGCATACGCCCTTGCGAGACTTCCAACAATGTTGACCCGATACGAACCTTATCTTTCAAACAAATGGCGTGTTCCGTGATACCGCTTGAGCTCAGGTTCTCGCCAAATGCGCCGACAGATTGAAAGATGACTTTGTCACCCAACTCTTTCTGCCAAACTGGGTAGTGCTCGCTTGGGTAGATATGAAGGGCTTTTTGAATGCCGCCATGAAAGCGAGGATCACCTTGTTCGTCATTGGCAAAACCAAGCTCTGTCGCGTATTGGCGTTCTGACAAAACCTGCTTATCAATGGCACTTTTTGCTCCGTGTGCGAAAGCAACGGTTTTTCCTACCAATACACTGTTTACTACGCCTAACTTCTTCATATCCCTTCCTTCTTACTGGAAACTTTCTTACTGGAATTATACTTGTTGAACTTCATGAGATAAAACGACACTACTGCTCGGCTTCATTCACTATGCCAAGCATGATAGCCTAACAAACCAATGTCAGAGTAGAGATGTAAGGACAGTTAATAATGCCAACCCGCCAAATAGATTCTCACTCCGGCTTTATGACTTCAAATGAGATGATGGTTGCCAATCCTAATTCACCAGCGTTAGTAAAGACCATCGACATGCCTAAAGGTTTCATCGATGCAATGCACCAACATACTTGGCATCAAGTGATCTTTCCAATCAAAGGATTACTGCAAACCAAAACGGATCACTACCAGCATCTTGTCCCGCACACTTCTGCGCTGTTCGTACCTGCCGGAATTCAACACGAGTCTATCGCACTTAACCATACGATGTTTGTCGGCATTTACCTTAATCCGGCCTTTGGCATTAAGTATGAACCTCAAGTGCGAACCATTACCCTCACTCCATTTTTAAACGAGTTATTGCAAGAGATCCGAAGGCTGTGTGAAGGATTGGTGAATGATGAAGAGGTATTGCGTTTGCTTGCGGTACTGCACGACCAGATCATGAAAGACAATGTACAGACCTTTCAATTACTGTTACCCGAAGACAGGCGTTTAAAGCTAATATTCGAAGCTCTGACAAACACGCCAAAATTAGATTGCTCGTTAAAGGCGTGGGGAGAAAAAGTCGGAGCCTCGGAACGAACGTTGTCGCGGTTGTTCTCAAAAGAATTCAACACGTCATTTCAGTTGTGGCGGCAACAAATCCGACTGATTTGTTCATTGTCTTTACTTGATGAAGAACTCTCGATCCAGAGTATTGCTGACCAAGTCGGGTATCAAAACGACTCATCATACATCAAAGCATTCAGAGCAAACTTCAATATCACTCCACAGCAGTTTCGCACCAATGGTCGTCGAAAATAGTGAAAGCTATTTGACGAGGTGATTGGCGCTATATTGCTCCCGTAGACAAGTTTTGGTAGTAACAACGTTTATGCTGATACATATTCTCATCAGCGACCGAGAACAATTGGTCAACGTCTGTTGAATCACTCGAGGCCACACCAATCGAGAACCTGACAGGAATAAAGATACCCGCTTTAGTCTCGATTTTTTGCTCCTCTTGAGCAACATACAACTGTTCAACTATCTCTTCGGCATTGTGAGAACCCGATTCACCACAAGTTAAGGTAAGCACTGCAAATTCATCTCCACCTAGACGGTACAGGTTACTAGCAGGGGTCAATTCATGGCTGATGACATCTACACAGCGTTGTATCAATTCATCCCCAACTTCATGTCCATATACATCATTAGCCGCTTTTAGAGCGTTAATATCAATAATGAGCAAAGAAAGCTGATTTCCATTTTGACTAACGTTTCGTTTGCTAAATTCGAGATCTTCATTAAAAGCTTTACGATTTAAACACCCCGTCGGCAAGTTAATACGCGTAATATTTTCGAGTTCTATCCAACCTGCTAACTGTTTTTGGTACAAATCAAAAATCAAAAGATCTTCTTCACTTAATGAATCAAATGAACAAGAAGAAAAATAACCAATCCCTCCTCCTTTTGAGTCGCTAAGAATCAAGTCTGACTCGCTAGCTTGCACAAAATGAAACTGAATGGAATGTTGAGCAAGTAATGTCTTCAACTCTTCATCCACCATTTGAGGAATCACCCTATATTCGGCCGTCTGTCTCGATGATGCAAACTGGACGATCTTCAGAATACGATGCTTCTGGGATTCTTCACGTGCCAACGAGTAAGTTAGTTTGCTGGTTTTCTCTTCAACCAAGTCCTCTAACTGAACATTGAATCTTTCTAGCTTATCGTTGCTCTCGGTGAGCTCGCTGACCTGGTGCTGTATACGACGCCACATTTTTGCCAATAAACGACTCAGTATCACGAACTCTGTAAAACGATGTTCATCCACACTATGGACTGGTGATTGGTTATGCGAATACGACTCTACAGATTCAGCTAACAGATTTAGCTGCCCTGAGAACCAGCGATTTAGGACCAAAGCAAATACAATGGCGATGGCAAGCGTTGCCATCAGTATTCTGACAAAGACAACCTGAGCTTGTTGCATCTCTGATAGGCGCGCACTGTCGGAAATATGATGTTTGGCGCTCAGCACCAATTGATCGGTAAAGAGTTTGCTATCAATCGCTATAATATTAGCGCCTTGTTCTGAAGATCGTTCATCAGTTGAATCAACATAGTTAAATTCAACCGATTCATTTTGATACAAGAAAGGGGCAACTTTAGTGTTAAGCCTGTCATACCCCATAAGAACGACAAGATACCCCTGCGGCGTATATGTGGAACCTTCAATCAAACGATAAGGCAAAACCGGCGCAACAAATGCGATACCATCGCTGGCATTATCCGCCAACTCAGTTTCGGTAAATTCGGTGTGAAACAATTTCCCTTGCTCATAAACCGATTGAGGAAGCTTCAAGCGCTCTAACAACTGGCTATTTTCAAAATGGTACAAGCTGCCCTTACTGTCATAAATAGGCTTCCAGTTTTGGTCCAGAATGTAAGTCGCAGACACGCTCCCCGCCAACGCATTGAAGCTATCCATCTTGTCCCAAACAACACTCGAGAAAAAGATATTGCCACCAGCTTTAATCAGTGATCGGTCTTGCGAATACCATTGGGTTAAGCTTGCAGTCAGTTTGATTTGCTCTTGTACTGTTTGACGAATACCTAGCGTAGAGTTATCTAACTTAGTTTCTTTTTGCTCTAAAGAACTTTGATTTTGCTTATTGAGTATCAGTTGCCCCGCCAGATAAACAGGGAGCATTGAGCAAGCTAGCAACACCAAACCCATGGAGTATTTTAATGATAACTTCAATCACGAACCCTCATGTGCGCTGAGTAATATTGAACAAAATCATTGTAAAACTGATTCAATTCACTCTTTGGCATCCCTGACTTGTAACGTTGGTACGCCCTTGCCGACGCCTCCCAAACTATCGCCATCTTGTAGTCACTCGACATCATTTGCGATGCTTGAAACTCGTCATACATATTTGAAAAGGTTTGGTTACCTTCCTCTACACGGCGCTGGTTAACCTCATAAAATGGCGAAACCATGGCATTTGAGTGGGCTAAATAGGTGAAACTACTTGATTGCAGATATAGAACGACCTCTTTCAAAGCGGCCTTTTTGTCCAAGTTTTGCATGCCTTTATCCGTGACAGCAAAAATTTTGGCACCACTAAATGAAGACATACTTTCACCACGATAGGTTGGCAACGGGTTTACGTATAGATTTCGACCAAAAGCTTCATCTAGTTCGTTGAACGCCCAATCACCATCAATCAAAAACTCAACTTCACCATGAATAAATCTCTGTCTCGCGCAAGTGTCACTGCACGATGATTCAATGACTTTCTTCTGTTGCAGCATATCAATGAAGTCAAAAATGGCGACTAACCCTTCACCGTTAATGTTCTTCGATGACAATAGGTCTTCAGAAAAAAGCTGATAGAAAGCCAAATAGAAGTACATATTTGGGTTGGGGAAAATAACACTCACTTGATTGGACAGAGCAGAGCGCTCAATTAGGCTCTCCCATGTAACGACATGCTCTTGAGGCTTGCTCGAATACAGAACAACCTGGTTTCCAATACCAACAGGTAAGGCCTTAAGCTCACCATCGATGACAACCGCATCGAGCGCTTTTTTTTCATACCGCTCAGTATCGACCCAAGCCTCAGGAAGAGTCGCTAATTCGATATACTCAGTAAGACCTAAGAAGTCAGAAGGAACCCAAATGGCGTCGGGAAAGGTATTATCTCTAGGATCAGCGACAAGCAGTTCAGATCGAATACTGTTGACGTCAAATGAACGAATTTCCACATGATGGTCAGTCATCGCTTCAATATGTTCTTTTACGTAATCGGCCGTTTCATAATTAATACCAGCCCATATCTCAAGTGTGGACGAATAAGCAATAGCTGGAAATAGCATCGCAATTAGACTCAATAACCTCACACTTGATTCCTTATAGCAAAAATTAGACGTTGGACTTTAACCGCTCATCAATAAGCCGCCCCCTTGCAACTAGCGATTCTGCCCTTGGCGACACGTTATACAGTAAAAGGAATCTGAAAAACAGTTGGTACTCTCGCTTTAAGGGAAAAGCCTGCTCATTCCGATACATCCGTCATATCTCTAAACGGCTGCTCTTACAACAAATCAACATATCATACCCTTTATTCTTAACGACAAAAAAAATGCCGCAAAAGCGGCATTTATCTCGTTCGGTGCATTCGACACAATAAAAAATCAAATAAGCAATTTATCGTTCAAAGCCCTGTCATTGATTAAGCGTATTTCTCTTCAAAATCTTTCATGAAGCTAACTAGTGCTTGAACGCCTTCTAAAGACATGGCGTTGTATAGCGATGCTCGCATTCCGCCTACCGCTCTGTGGCCTTTTAATGATTTGAGGCCTGCTGCGTCAGCCAGCTCTAAGAACTTACCGTCTAGCTCAGGTTTCGCCAATTGGAATGGCACGTTCATTCTTGAACGGTTTGCGGTGTGAACATCGTTTTTGTAGAAAGCAGAGCTATCAATCTCATTATAAAGCAACGCCGCTTTCTCTTTGTTCACCAACTCCATCGCTTCAACGCCACCTTGAGCTTTCAGCCACTTGAATACAAGGCCTGATAGGTACCAAGCATACGTTGGTGGTGTGTTGAACATTGAGTCTTTTTCAGCAAGTACTTTGTAGTTAAGAATGCTCGGCAACACATCGTTTGCTAGTTCGAGTAGATCATCACGCACGATGGCAATACAAATACCAGCCGGACCGATATTCTTTTGAGCGCCAGCGTAGATAACACCATATTGAGACACATCGATCTTACGAGACAGAATGTTAGATGACATATCCGCTACGATTGGCTTATCCGTTTGAGGAAGCTCACTGATTTCAATGCCATCGATGGTTTCGTTTGGACAGAAATGTACGTACGCAGCTTCTGGGTCGATTTTCCAATCTTTAGCCGGAACAACCGCCGCTTTACCATCAATAGATGTCTTCGCGTTAAATACATCGATTTCGCAATATTTGCTCGCTTCAGTCACTGCGCTTTCTGCCCAGTAGCCCGCATCAATGTAAGTTGCTTTCGTCGCGTTACCTAGAAGGTTTAGAGGAACAGCAGCGAATTGAGCACGAGCGCCCCCCTGACAGAAAAGAACTTTATAGTTATCTGGGATGTTCAGAAGATCACGTAGGTCTTGCTCAGACTCATCGGCAACTTGAATAAATTCTTTGCTGCGATGGCTGATTTCCATAACGGAAGTGCCTAAACCATTCCAATCAATGAAGTCTGCTTGCGCTTGTTTCATTACAGGCTTAGGCAGTGCAGCTGGGCCAGCACTGAAGTTGAATACGTTATCTAATGTAAGTTCCATGGGGATGATTGCTCCTGCTAAATAATAACTATGCAAGTAATACCATGTTTTACCCAACATAAAAACAACAAAAGAGGTCTTAAGACCTCTTTTGTTTCGTACCGTATAAAATGTTTAAGCTTAACCTGCTAAATCACCCTATCAGTATTAAGCCTTACTCTGTTCATTGAACAAAAGCCGGCATAAGTAGAGCAATTAATGGAATTTCTTGTCCATTTTCAAACACTAGGTTTCCATTTTCTAGGTCAGCCGTGATTTCATAACCACTTTCTGTTTCCTTGATCATTTCCATTACGATCAATTCGTCGATACCTTCACGGATAAAAGGGTATTCTTCAACAAGCTCATTTGAGAAGCTAGATTGAACATTACCTGTTAATGCAGGAACAATCATTGAAGGGTTACTGCTGATGTTTTCTGTGCCTTCCGGTACGCTCACCAACCATTTAGATTCAAACTGCCCCTTGCCTAGCTCTAACGACATATTGTTCATTGAAAGGTCGAAGCCTTTAGCAAATAGTACATCGATAAACGGAATGATCTCTGCGACGTCTTCTTGCGTCAGAACAGGGTTCGATTGGTAAATTTCAAAGATTTTCTCGAACGACTCACTATCCAGTTTTGCCATTTCAAAATCGACATTTAGATTATGCAATTGGCCTTCGTTGGTCTCAATGTTTGCGATATCCAGCTTAAGACTGCTACTCAATCGCTTAGTCGTTTCATCTAGATGAGATTCAAAATCGTACTTAGAATTTTCAATGGTCATGAATGGCTGCATTGCAGAATCTGAAATCAAGAAGCTATCAATAGTAAAATTCTGCGTGCCTAACCAGTAACCTTTCGCTTGCTGGCCTGAACCAATACCTTTTAGGTTAGATAGTGTCACCTCTTCACCCGTATCAAAATCAATTTGAACCGATGGGATAGAAAGCTGGTAATCGACCTGCCCTAATACAGTGGCATGGCCAGACAGATTCGACTTCGTGATAGATACCGAGGTACCATTTTCTTCTGAACCTTGGTGATTGAACTGGCTTAACTCGAAGTTGAAATCCGTGTTGCCGTTTAGTTCAGTGCTAGTAGTCAGACTAAGAGGCAGAATGTCGGTATTCTCAAACGTCGACAGCGCGTTTAAGCTCACTAAGCCATGGCTAACCGCACTATTAATGACAAACTCACTCGGTAAGCCATCGAGCGCAAGTTGCTCTTTCAAGTTCTCATCCTTCACGGTTACGCGAGTGGTTACATTAGAAGAAAGGTAACCTCTATCGTATTCCACGATTTCAGCTTGAATGCTTGAATTGTTAAGCTTTGCAACGCCATCAGTAATCGCATTTTGTCCAATTTGCCCAACCGCGAGTGGCCAACAAAGTGCCAATGAGATTGCTCCGCCAATTGCACCAATTTTTCTTAACTGTTCCATGAGTTCTCTTTCTACATTAGTCTGTTTTTTTTAGTCTAACCCATCAGTAGCAAACAAGAAACATTGAGTTAAATCAGTCTATTGCTCGATACTTCGATTGCCTCAATAAATTAACGGCTAGCTCTCATCCTTATTCAGCGGTTCTTGCTAGGCTAGAGACGTCGCTACTATTAAGGTTGAGCTGTGAATCAATACGCTGTTATCTGTTTGGACAATAATCCGGTTAGCATTGAAAGAATACGTTCGGAGCTGGCTCCGTTAGCTTCTGTCTTCGATATTTATACTGCCGAGAACATAGAAGACGCGCATCACGCATTAGAAGACATCCATGATCACCATCAAACCGTTGCCTTAGTGATCACTCATCATCATGCTGAATTTAATGGCGTGCAATTTCTTATTGAACTGGAACAGCTTCCCCATAGTAATACCGCAAGAACGATATTAGTCAGCGCTTCGTCAGACATTCAATCCATTCTGACCGCGGTAAATGAAGGCAGACTCAATCACTGCCTAACCAAACCCGTTCAAGATCAGGTTTTATTCAAATCGGCGCAAAAAGAGCTGACCTCTTTTGTTATCCAATACGACTCAGAAAACCTGTTATCTTACAGCGACGCGTTGGATCAACAGCGCTTATTCAGAGCGCACATCGAGCAAAAGATTCATTCTTTTCAATCAGGTTTCATTCACGACTACCACCAGCTTTCTGATAATGCCCTTGCAGAGCGAGTCGTCAGTGCATTACAAGATGTGTTTTCAAAAGACGATAAAACCAAAGCCATTCGTGACTACTCCCCCGAACATCTACTCACAGTGGAAGGTGAAGACAATCGCTTTCTGTGGTTAATCATTGAAGGTGAAGCCGCTCTCTATAAAAAAGATGAGCTGGGGCAGCAGCGGGAAGTGGTACGACACTCTAAGGGCAACATTGTCGGCGGGATGTCATTTGTAACGGGTGAACCTTCGTTCTCTACTGCGATAACCCTAACGCAAACACGCGTTATTAAACTGGATAAAGATAGCTTTGCTCAGGTGATGCATTCAAACAATACCCTGCTGCCGCTATTTACTAATTTGCTACTACGTCACTTCAATCGACGCCTACAAAGAAGCATCACCAATAAGATCAAGCTGCAACAAACGCTAGAATCGTTGGAATCTGCACATCAACAATTGATAGAGAAAGAGAAAATGGCGATGCTCGGGCAGCTTGTCGCAGGCGTTGCTCATGAGTTGAACAACCCTATTGCCGCGATCTTACGAAGTATTGAAACCTTATCTGAACATCTCGACCAGATACTCGAGAATTCGTCACTCTCAGAATCGAATAAAGGGACTGATGTGCTAGCGCATTCAAAACTAGCCAAACCACTATCAACAGCTCAAGAAAGACAGCTCGTTAAGCACCTCGCCTCTACTATCGATGACCGTGCGCTAGCTAAAAAAGCCGTGAGACTAAACCTAAGCCAAGACTCGGCGGTTCTAGATACCTTAAAACACTCCCCTGTCGCAGGCCGAGAGCTGCTCAGTGACTTAGAGCATTACCATTATGTTGGAAACTCTATCCGCTCTATTCAAGTTTGCAGCAAACGTATTGCCGATATGGTTAAAAGCCTAAAAAGCTATGCCCGAGAAGATGAAGAGGTTCGCCACTACGCTGACATTCACGAAGGGCTTGAAGATACCTTAGTGATCTTTGAAAACAGGCTTAAACATCACCAACTCGAAAAGCATTACGACACCGAATTGCCACCTTTATTGTGCCAGTCGCTCTCGCTACAACAAGTATGGACGAACCTGATCTCTAACGCACTCGATGCCCTTTCTGAACGAGGAAAAGTGTCAATCACTACCTCTCAACAGACGCAAGGTGACGACACGTTTCTTGTAGTGGAAATCTCCGACACCGGCCATGGCATAGCGAAAAAAGACATCAGCACCATTTTCAACCCAAATTTCACGACCAAAAAAGAAGGTAACTTTGGTTTAGGAATTGGGTTATCCATTTCTCAACAAATCGTTTCGGCTCATCAAGGCTTTATTTTGGTGGAGTCTGAGGTAGGCAGCCATACCAACATGCAAGTGTGGCTTCCATTCAAACAGGAAGGAGTACCTCATGAATAAGTACCTAATTTTATGTGTCGATGATGAACCTGAAGTCCTCAACAGTGTCCTTCAAGACTTAGCACCATTTGAAGAAAACTTTATTGTTGAAGGGGCCGAATCGGTCGATGAAGCCAAGCAAGTAATTAAAGAGATGGGACAGGATGGTATTAAGCTCGCCTTAATATTGTGTGACCACATCATGCCAGACAAAACGGGCATCGATTTCCTGATCGAACTTAATCAACGCAACTCAACGCAGCCAACACGCAAACTGCTACTCACAGGACAAGCTGGTCTTGAAGATACCGTCACGGCGATTAACAACGCTGCGCTTGATTTCTATATTTCAAAACCTTGGCAAGGTGATCAACTTAGAGACACCATAACTCAGCAGTTGACAGACTATGTCATTGCAAACGACAAACAGTTGCTAAACTGGACTTCTATTTTAGATACCGAGCGCATCCTGACGTCAATGGCGAACAAGCGAACAAGCTTTGGTGAATAGCTCTAGCATAGCTTTAACGTACGGTGAATCGACCTAACGCGTGGTGAATCAACCTTAAATTTGGGTGAATAGTCCCATAAACATGAGATCTCAGTTGCAGAGCAACACCTAAATTGTATATTTTTTAGCTAAATGGCAAAGGATTAGTATTTTTATAGATTACTTTTTCGTGAGTTAGATTAAACTGTCCCAATGTTTATGGTTTGCCTGATTTTTCTCAAGCCAAAGGAATTAACACTAAATAAAGGTTTACGGTCGTTATGCGCAAAATTCTACTTACTACCGCTATGTTATTGGCTTCTAGCCAAGCACTAGCTGTTGATGAACAACCACAAGTAATGAGCAACTTTAACTACGATTACTTTGAAGCACGTATCGGTGCAAGCCCAGTAACATTTGGTGGCGCGTTCAGTAAGTCAATTCACCCGAATGCTCACGCTATAGCACGTATCGATTCAGAATTTGAAGGCGATTACGATTCAGCTGTAGGTCTTGGTTTCCACGCTCCATTAAACAACTGGGCAGACCTAACAGGTGAAATGTTAGCTCGTATCGTTCAACCTGAAAACTCAAGCTCTACTGATATCGGTATGGAAATCAACGTTGGTGTTCGCCAATGGCTTGGTCCACAACTAGAAGTTGGTGGTAAAGGTGGTTACGTTTCTATCGATGATAACGATGATTGGACTGGTTCTGTGTACGCGCGTTTCCACTCTACAGAGCTTTTCTCTTTAGGTGCTGAAGCTCGCATTAACGACTTCTACGGTGATCAGCTAATGTTCACGGCTCGTTTCAAGTACTAATACTTAACGCTCAAGCCCTAACAGGTAAGCTCTCCACGAGCACTTAGCCTTTTGATACTTAGTCTTTTAAGAAATCCGGCTAAGACAGAAACAAAAAAACCGAGGACATTCCTCGGTTTTTATTTATTAACAGTAATCTTAAGCATATGGGCAAACTTCTTTAGTGGCAGCTCTTTAGTAATTGCTGCTTGCGTGGCTCTTGTAATAGTTTCCAATGAATACCATCAATTGCACCCGCAAATTTCCAAAGTAGTTTTAGGTCAACATCATTGCCGTACGCTTCACGAACCTTATTAAACACTTCAGGCGCGCCCAACTGCATAAACATTGAAACATCATCCACACCGGCCTTTTTAACCATGCGCTCTAATGTAAGCTGCATGTTTGGTAGATCTCTTAATCTACGGCTAGCTGATGACTTTTTGAAGCTACGCTGCTGAATCGAATTATCGATTGAAGTACGAATAATACTATCCAATTCAGGATGTTCACATGTAAACAGGTCAGTAATATCGTAGTAATTTACGGTAGCTGTTGTCTGTTTTTTTACATGGCGATATTTTTCACAATCAAGATCGGTCAGTTTTCTATCTAATGACTTTCCACCTCTAATGAATAAACAACCTTCACTCAATAAAGCGAACATAGCGTCATTTTGAAAGAGGCCAATACCTCCAAACATAGAACGTTTTTGATGCTCACCAAATTGATTCACGTAATTAATAAATGCTGTCTCGGTCATATCCGTTGATCCTTAATCAAATAACCCCGATTAGGTTGATCACCAGACAAGCAGCTTGTTATGCGAAAAATTTTTAATCTATTTTTTATTCTTTAGGTGAATATTATGTTTTCGTTTTTCACCTTTAAATAAATGATACTTCGAAAAGAAAAATAAGTCTGGACTTAGTTCACATCAATCAATTGAGTATTATGATTTTTCATGATTGGCGTCACAGTAAACTATCAAACCATGCTTAAATTTGGACACCTAGTGATACACCGGTTCAAATTATTAAAGGTTATGTCCTCGGATGAGTATTGCTTCACAGCATCGCGGCTTGTAAAATAGCGGTTCATACATGTTTTTACTTTTTTTATGAATCATTTATCGTTTTTCTGGCTACCACAAAATAAGGCTCTTCTCTTAAAGGGTCTAGAATCAGAGTTCGCCCAACTTGTTGGCCATTCTATCTCAGCGGGAAAAATAACACTTCCTCCTATCCCTAACGTTGTACTGAAAATTCAGAAACTTTGCACTCTCGAATCAACCGGGATTGCCGAAGTTGCCGAGTGCTTACTTGAAGACCCAGGCCTCACAGCTGTCGTCATTCGAGTGGCTAACTCTGTTGTCTTCAACAGACGCAACATTACTTGTATCGATATGATGACGGCTGTGTCGCGCCTTGGCATATTGAGAGTGCGTGACATCGTTACGGCTCAGGCTATTGAACAACTCAAGCATTCAGTCAACTTGAGCAAAGAGTGTAATGAGTTATTGATTCAGAGCGCTTCTATCTCCAAAGAACTCGGCGCCACTATGGTACTGGTTACCAACGGCTTCAAAGAATTATCCCCTATTGAATACCGCTACCTTGAACATGAGAAATCACTGCTTGTTGGGTTACTGGCTGACATTGGTTTGTTCTGTTTGGTTAGCGAATACCACCTCTACCTCGAAAATGGCAACTACCTAGATCACGACATTGCTCTACAAATCTTCCAAGGCCAATGTTCTGCGACCAGTAAACTGGTGCTTAATCGTTGGGGCTTCGACAGCGACTTTATTGATGTTTGTAGCAATACCATCAATAACCACGAACAACGTGAAGTGTCTTACTTAGATATCGCTCGAATCGCTAACCACCTGCTGATGTTCAGAAACAAGGATGAGAACATCGATGATCACGAAGTTGAACTTAATGTCACAGGTGCAGAGGTGCTCTATAAATTAAGCAACTTGAGCAAACATGATTTTAATGCAAAGCTAAGCGACGTGATCAATACTAGCGGCTTCTAAGTCACTGTTAAGTGACAGGTAAATGTAATATGAAGTAAATGCAATGGGGAAAGCATGTTTACAGGGATGATCTTTATATTTGCGCCACTCGTCGTGGGGTATCTTTTTTCAATTTCGAACACTCAGACGCTAGAATTCATCAACCGTTCGACATCGCGGTTGATATACGTGATTCTGGCGTTAATGGGACTAAGCTTAGCGTCTCTCGATAACCTAAGCAGTAATCTGCAGACAATCCTTCTTTACACCGCCACTTTCTTTGTCTGCTTAAGCGTTTGTAATCTCATGGCACTGCCCGCAATTGATAAGTTGTTGCCACTCAAAACAGATAGCAGCAACAAGAAACTTCCCCTCTCCTCTATGGCGATGGAGTCTGCCAAACTGATCCTAGTAGTGGGTTCTGGCCTTATCGCTGGTTTAGTGTTGCCTATCAGTCTGGGTTGGGTTGATACCGCCAGTGAGTGGATTCTGTTTGTTCTTCTGTTCTTTATTGGCATTCAACTGCGTAATAGCGGACTAACACTTCGTCAGATCTTGCTCAACAAGCACGGCATGGTTATCGCAATCACGATTATCATCACCTCAATGTTAGGTGGCGTTATCGCGTCTTACATTCTGGATATCCCTCTGTTCAAGGCCTTAGCAATGTCTTCTGGGTTTGGTTGGTATTCTCTGGCTGGTATTTTAATGGGTGACGCCTTTGGTCCTGTTTATGGGGGCGCTTCTTTCATGCTTGAGCTGTTAAGAGAGTTAGTTGCCTTAGTACTGATTCCAGTGCTGATTCGCAGCTATCCGTGCACCTCTATTGGCTATGCTGGTGCTACTGCGATGGACTTCACCTTACCGGTCATTCAAACAACAGGCGGCGTTCGATGTGTGCCTATCGCTATTGTCAGTGGCTTTATCCTAAGCTTGCTTGTCCCGGTTTTGATGTTGTTCTTTGTATCTCTTGCTAACTAGATCGCAGGAATAGCGTTTGTTTTAGATTAGAATGCAACTCGAATACCAATGCCCAAGACTCCGATACAGTTACCGAAATAAAAAGACACTAAGTGTCATTGCTCAACAAATAACGATCACGGTAACCTGTAACGACAAAGTTATAAAAAGAATAAACTTACAAAAGGAACCACTATGAAACGCCTTTGCGTCGCATTACTGCTAGCTTCAACTTCTACTTTCTCTTTTGCAGCAGATTCAATGTCTGAAACAAACCAGTGCCAAGCAAAAAAATATGATGCGTATATCGACGCGTCTTTGAATTGGTATGCAGACCTTGCTGCATTAACGTCTGAGCAATACCCAGAACTAACAGAAGTAAGTGAGTGGTTCCTAGAAGGTCGTAAACACCACTTTGAGCTTAATCGTGCAGCAGTAAACTACTACCTCGTGAACGACTCAAGCAAAGTGGCTACGGAACAACCTGTAGAAGGTTGGCTACAACTTGAGCAACATGACATTAAAACGCTATCAACACGTGATGATGAGCTAGGTAAAATCGCGAAAACAACGTTCGACGACCGCCAATCAACGCCTCATGCTCAAAACTACGAGCTACGTTCAGCCTTTGCAGAATTGCTGAGCCACCCTAAGCAAATCGATACGGCACTGCAACGCTACAACCAGTCGATTACTAAACTTGAAGCGATTAAGTGTAAATAACCCCTCATTTAATATGCTTTTTTGAGAAGTTGGATTTCATAATTAAGACGGGACATTGTTCCCGTTTTCGTTTAGATTGTCCCGCTCGCGTCAATATAAAAAAAAATAACTCGCTTGCTATGGTTACGGAACAAAAAACAGCAGATGTTAGCTTCGACAGTCTTTTACGTATCTTCACGGTACCTGAAGGCCCAGATTCAACACTCACTCAAATTGAAGACAAACTTTCACGAAACCTGAATCAATTCTTACGTGAACACATTGTGGCTGAAGAAAAGCCGCTGCGTGAAATTGAGAAAGATTTTTCAAATGCTCATATCCCTGAGCAGCCTGAGTTTGTTTCTGAACATACTGAGCATCTCCTCGATTCTCTCGTGTCTCACTCGGTTCATACGTCTTCGCCAAGTTTTATTGGCCATATGACGTCTGCTCTGCCGTACTTTCTGATGCCGCTTTCTAAGATCATGATTGCGTTGAATCAGAATCTAGTAAAAATCGAGACCTCCAAAGCTTTTACTCCCCTAGAACGTCAAGTTCTGGGTATGTTACATCGCTTGATCTACCAAGATGATGATGAGTTTTATTCACGTTGGATGCACAGTGCGAACCACTCTTTAGGTGCGTTTTGTTCTGGTGGTACCATCGCGAACATTACTGCGCTTTGGGTTGCACGCAACAATGCGCTGAAGGCACAAGGTTCGTTCAAAGGTGTTGAAAAAGAAGGCTTGTTTAAAGCCATGAAGCACTACGACTACGAAGGCCTAGCCATCTTAGTATCTGAACGTGGCCACTACTCTCTAAAAAAAGCCGCAGATGTCCTTGGTATTGGTCAAGAAGGTTTAGTGTCTGTTAAGACAGATAACGACAACCGCATTTGCACTGACGATCTAAGACTCAAGATCGAGCAGCTAAAGCAGAACAAAATTAAACCTTTCGCCGTCATTGGTGTAGCTGGTACAACCGAAACTGGTAATATCGACCCGCTAAGAGACATTGCAGAGGTGTGCGCCGAAACAGATTGTCACTTCCACGTCGATGCAGCTTGGGGCGGTGCGACTCTGATGTCGAACAATCATCGTCACTTGCTTGATGGCATCGAGCTAGCAGATTCAGTCACGATTGATGCACATAAACAGCTTTATATCCCTATGGGTGCTGGTATGGTGCTGTTTAAGAAGCCAGATGCGATGACAGCGATCGAACATCACGCTCAATACATATTGCGTAAGGGTTCGAAAGATCTTGGTAGCCATACGTTAGAAGGCTCTCGTTCAGGTATGGCAATGCTTGTTTATGCGTCAATGCACATCATAAGTCGTCCTGGTTATGAACTGCTGATCGACCAAAGCATCAACAAAGCACGCTACTTTGCCGACCTGATTAAAGATCAAAGCGATTTCGAGCTGGTTTCAGAGCCTGAGCTTTGCCTACTGACTTATCGCTATGTGCCTGAACCAGTTAAATCGGCGCTGCTTAAAGCTGACGCAACAAAGCGTGTTGAACTGAATGAGCTACTGAATGAACTGACCAAGTTTATTCAAAAGAAGCAGCGTGAAACAGGCAAGTCTTTCGTATCACGAACGCGCTTAAACCCCGAAGCATGGGCGCATCAACCCATCATCGTTTTCCGAGTAGTGTTAGCCAATCCACTGACAGGTAATGATATTCTTTCTTCAGTGCTTGAAGAACAGCGTGAAATCTCTAAACTAGCACCTAACTTGATGGGCAAAATCACCAAACTGGTTACGCACATCAACGCATAGTCATTCAATTTTAGTTGCATCAAATTGAAAATTTCTTTCTTTTTGATGTAACTAAGCTGTCAGTTCATACTCAATTTGCATTCTTTTTGCTCAAAATCTCTTCCAATTCTGTAGTTTTCTAAAATTTTGTTGAGGTTTGTCATATTCTTAAGCATTCATGCCCTGTTTTTGTATTAGTAAATAGTATGTTGGGTTTATACTGACTCTATGGTGCTAGTTAGCTTGATATCTATTTGATGCAGCAGTATTTACAATACCGAATATAGCTTTGGTTTTGTGTTTACTGATATTTGCTTCAGCCATACCCCCTGGTAAAAGATATTAACTAGCAAGTTGTTCTCTATACCCTTGTGAACACTATGAATACATTAGAAAAAATACAAAAAAACCTGGAAAATTTCAGCAAGTCTGAGCGTAAGGTAGCCGAAGTAATCATGGCTTCCCCTCAAACTGCAATTCATTCTAGCATTGCTACCTTAGCTAAAATGGCTGACGTGAGTGAGCCTACAGTTAACCGCTTCTGTCGTCGTTTAGACACAAAGGGCTTTCCTGACTTCAAACTTCACCTAGCTCAAAGCTTGGCGAATGGTACACCTTACGTGAACCGTAACGTTGAAGAAGATGATGGCCCAGATGCTTACACACATAAGATTTTCGAATCAACCATGGCTTGTCTAGACGTTGCTAAAAATAGTCTAGACGCGATGCAAGTAAACCGTGCAGTTGACTTGCTGACTCAAGCAAAACGCATTTCATTCTTCGGACTGGGTGCCTCTTCTGCTGTAGCAAAAGATGCTCAAAACAAGTTCATTCGTTTCAACATCCCAATCACTTGTTTCGAAGACATCGTGATGCAACGCATGAGCTGCATTAACTGCAGTGACAACGACGTTATTGTTCTGATCTCTCACACTGGCCGCACAAAAAGCCAAGTTGAGATTGCGAACTTAGCTCGCGAGAACGGCGCGACAGTTATCGCTATCACAGCGAAAGACTCTCCATTAGATAAAGCGAGCTCGCTATCCATCTCATTGGATGTACCGGAAGACACTGACGTTTACATGCCAATGGCAAGTCGCGTTGTTCAGATGACGGTTATCGATGTGCTAGCAACAGGGTTTACGCTTCGTCGTGGTTCTGGTTTCAGAGAGAATCTAAAGCGAGTAAAAGAGTCGCTTCGTGATTCACGTTACGAGAAGTACTCTCAGTTCTAATCTGCTAAAACCTGAACTGAAAACACAGGACCAGAGAACAAGTGAAATTAAAAAACGGAGCCTAGAGCTCCGTTTTTATTTGTCTGTTTAAAATGACGTATACAGATAACAAGTTTAAGACCGTTAAATTGTCCAGCTATTGCCCTTCTCTACCACACTATTCTCAGAGGCATAAGAATTGATAATGGTGAAACTCGACTCGGCGGCAGGTTCTTGCTCAATTTGATTCATTGAAGCAGCCTCATGAATCCCCTCTCCACAATTGCACTCCTCACAAACCTGATTTTTGCAAACCTGAGTCAAAATATGCACAAGCCTCTCTTGATTCAACGGTAAAGGGTTTCCTTTTATCGCAACAGACTTTAGCGCATCAGCAGACACCTCCTCAAACTGAGCTTCACAGACACCAAATTCAAGCAAGTTTGGTAACTTGAGTGTATCCAACACTTTAGATAACCAAAAAACCGCAGTGTCTTCTTTTGCTTCTGCGTTACCTGTGACTATTTGAGAGATTCGCTGATAACGCGCTAATATGTCGTTTCTTTGCTGATCTTTCGCGACCTCTATGTTCTCCAACATAACAAACGGCGCTAAGCGCGCGGTAATCACACTGTGAGGCGCTGAAATCTTGCCACCTAATGCAGAAGCTAAACCATGTGCCGCACCCAATTTAGCGTTAGTTATCGCCATTCCCCCGAGCATGGAGGCAAACGCGAGGTCAGAGCGCGCTTGAGGCTCATCATAGATACATGCCTGAATTACAGAATTACTGAGTTTACGTAACCCTTCTTCACATATCATATCGGTTAGCGGGTTAGGATCGCCGCACACATACGCTTCCATCAAATGTGTAAACGCATCCATGGCACCGCGTCCAGACAAATACAAATTAGTACCATGGGTTAAAGTAGGGTCGACAATCGCAACATCGGCCAACATGTCAGGGCTTCTCAGACTAATTTTAACTTGGTCTTGACCTGATTTTAGCACCGCATTCTTGGTTACTTCTGCCCCAGTACTTGCGGTAGTAGGAATCGCGATGAATGGAATAGGCTTGGTCTTCAAAGGAACATTGCGGCCAACGACTTCCACATAATCGTATAAGTTACCTTGGTTAGGCAGAACCGCAGCCAAAGCTTTACCCATATCAATCGCACTGCCTCCTCCTATCGCAACCACCATATCAGGTTTAAAACGACGTGCAGAAATGGCGGCTTCTTCTACCATTTTGATATTGGGTTCACCTGAAACGGCAATGTGTTGATATCGCATGCTCTGCGCATCTAAATAATCAGTGACGATCGAGGTACGTTCTAACGTGTTGCCAGTAACCAATAGTACGCTGTACCCATACTGGTTAAAGAGAAACAATGAAGCCTTTAATGCTCCATCACCAAAGATGATCTTTGTAGATGTCATAAATTGAAACATGGTGCCTCCCGCGCCTATGACTAAACAAAACTACGAACTCTTGGTTTTTGGAAATTGTTTTTTGGAATTTAACCTTTGAAATGTAACTTTTGTGCTTGCAACACAATGTGCACACCTTAAGTACAAGCCTATAAAAATGGGGTTACATCAGGTAGCTTACCGAATATGATTCTATACCCACTGATAAGATGCCTCGTTCTGTGTCTAGTTTTTTTGACGAGGTGCAACTTGTCGCATTAAAGATGAATTAAAGTCGTATTATCAGGGGTAATTCACATTCTTAAAGTAAGGGTATTTATTGTCGGCATACATCCGAAAACAACGATGTTCTTTTTTATGACTAATATTTGTGCTGATAGGCAAAACCTATCGTATTAAGAGGCAATTCCATCTTTATTTCCCCATGGCATTGAGGCATAGTTGGTTTTAAGAAATTTAGAGTGGCATTCATTAAAGAATAGTTAACATAATTGAGTTAACGAGCCTCATCCCGTATTTAGGAGAAATTAAATGTTTGTAGTTATTTTTGGTCGCCCTGCTTGCCCATTCTGTGTTCGTGCAAAAGAGCATGCTGAAACTCTTAAAGCTAAACGCGATGACTTCAACTACCGTTACGTTGACATTCACGCTGAAGGCATCAGCAAAGCTGATCTAGAGAAGACTGTTGGTAAACCTGTAGATACAGTGCCACAAATCTTCATCGACCAAGACCACATCGGCGGCTGCACAGAATTTGAAGCATACGCAAAAGAAAACCTAGGTCTTTTCGACTAAGCTAAGGTTTCTCCCAAGAGATCAAGGCCTTTGCTTTTAAAGCATTACGCATTTTAGCGTGAAACTTTACAATATTTTGAAGCCCGCTCACTTGAGCGGGCTTTTGTTTACCCAACACTTTGTACGCTAAGAACAAATAAAGTCAAAACCAAGTAAAAAAGTAAAATACCGCTTATAATTTATTTATATTTAGATACAATTCACCTCTCAAACTTACCCTGTGTTTCACGCCAATTATTGAGCGACCACTGTGAATATCGACGTTGTTTATTTGCTAGAACAAAACCCCATCCTCCTCATATTTGTTGTTTTATCGATTGGTTTAGCCATTGGTAAAATCCGTTTTGGTAGCCTCCAACTTGGTAACTCAATCGGTGTTCTGATTACTTCCCTGATCATGGGACACCTCGGTTTTTCCTTTAACGCAGACGCTCTCACCATTGGCTTTATGCTGTTTATTTATTGTGTTGGTATTGAAGCTGGGCCAAACTTCTTCGGTATTTTCTTCAGAGATGGCAAGCACTATCTTATTCTGAGCCTCGTTGTACTTTCTACCGCAATTGCTTTGACGTATTTCAGCAGTCATTACCTTGGACTTGGATTTGGCTTATCCGCAGGCATGATGGCAGGCGCCTTAACAGCAACGCCAATTTTAGTAGGTGCGCAAGATGCCCTGAACTCAGGGTTAGCCGAATTGCCAAGAAACATGGATTTGGGCCTAGTCATCGAAAACCTATCTGTAGGTTATGCAATGGCTTACTTAGTTGGCTTAATCAGCATGATTCTGTTTGCCCGCCTTATTCCAAAACTTCAGAAAGTAAACCTGCACGATTCAGCAGAGCAAATCGCCCAAGAGCGTGGTTTAGGTGCTTCAGGTCAACGTAAGGTTTATCTTCCAATTATTCGAGCTTACCGTGTGGGACCAGAGCTTATCTCCTGGACCGATGGCAAAAACCTGCGGGAATTAGGTATTTATCGTCAAACGGGTTGCTACATCGAACGCATTCGTCGTAATGGTATTCTCGCCCACCCTGATGGTGACGCAATTTTGCAAGAAGGTGACGAGATTGCATTGGTTGGCTTCCCTGATAGCCACGCACGTCTCGACCCAAGCTTCCGTAATGGTAAAGAGGTTTTTGACCGAAACCTTCTCGACCTAAGAATCGTGGAAGAAGAGATCGTCGTTAAAAGTGACAACATCGCAGGTAAACGTCTTTCAGATCTCAACTTATCTGAGTATGGCTGTTTCCTTAACCGTGTAGTGCGTGCTCAGATTGAGATGCCGATGGACTTAAACATTGTGCTTTCAAAAGGTGATGTACTTCAGGTCAGTGGTGAAAAGAGTCGTGTTCACGGCTTGGCTGAGAAAATAGGTTTTATCTCAATCCACAGCCAAATGGCAGATTTGATGGCCTTCTGTAGCTTCTTCATTCTGGGTATTTTATTCGGTTTGATCACCATGACATTCGGTCAGGTGTCTTTTGGCTTAGGCAATGCGGTTGGCCTACTTCTTTCAGGCATCATGCTTGGTTTCTTAAGAGCTAACCATCCTACCTTTGGTTATGTTCCTCAAGGGGCATTGAACATGGTCAAAGACCTTGGTTTGATGTTCTTTATGGTCGGTATCGGCTTAAGCGCCGGCGGTAAGATATTTGAGCACTTAACCCAAGTGGGACCACAGGTCATCGGTATTGCTCTGGTAGTAAGTGTGCTGCCTGTATTTTTCGCTTATTTAGTCGGTGCTTATGTATTGAAGATGAACCGAGCTCTGTTGTTTGGTGCAATCATTGGCGCGAGAACTTGTGCTCCGGCAATGGACATCGTAAACGACCACGCTCGCTCAACTATCCCTGCATTGGGTTACGCAGGTACGTACGCGATAGCCAATATATTGATGACCTTAGCAGGTACTTTCATCATCATAATTAGCTAGCGCCTGCTGCTTTAAACTCAGCCCAGCTTAGATATTTCGAATGCATTAATTCATCTTTGGATTAGTGCATTTTTTATGACTTGTTCTCAGCTTTCACCGCATCCCAAGCCTGCTCTTGAGCTTTTGCATCCCGCTATTCGTATCTGCTCTTAAATCCCTCCGCACCTCTCGACTCGAATCCCGTACCTGCTTTTACTTTTCCATATCTGCTTTTAATCTCTTACCTCAAACGACAGACAAAAAAATAGGCGCTCAGTGAGCGCCTATTCGTTTTTAATTCGATTGTTTGAACTAGATGTCAGATACATCAAATTCAACAGCTGGGTTAACGTCAGCTTCGTAATCAACGCCTTCAACACCGAAACCGAACAGCTTCAAGAACTCTTCTTTGTACTCTACGTAGTCAGTCAGTTCTTTTAGGTTCTCAGTTGTGATTTGAGGCCATAGGTTACGGCAGTGATCTTGGATATCTTCGCGAAGCTCTAAGTCATCTAGACGTAGACGGTTCACTTCATCTACCTCTGCTGCGCTGCCATCTTCTTTGTATAAACGTTGGCTGAACATACGGAAGATCTGTTCCATACAACCTTCGTGAATACCTTCTTCACGCATCTTCTTGAACACCATCGCGATGTAAAGAGGCATAACAGGGATTGCAGAACTAGCTTGAGTAACAACAGACTTAAGAACAGCAACGTTTGCAGTACCGCCAGTTTGGCCTAGTTTTTCGTTTAGCGCTGACGCTGCACGATCTAGATCCATCTTAGCTTTACCTAGTGCGCCATCCCAGTAGATTGGCCACGTTAGTTCTGTACCGATGTAGCTGTAAGCAACTGTCTTACAACCGTCAGCTAGAACGCCCGCTTCAGAAAGTGCGTTGATCCAAAGTTCCCAATCTTCACCGCCCATTACAGTAACAGTGTCTTTGATCTCTTCTTCAGTAGCAGGTTCAACGCTTGCTTCGATGATCGCATCTTTGTTTGTATCTACAGCTGTAGATGTGTACGTTTCGCCGATAGGCTTAAGAGCTGAACGAATTACTTCGCCAGTCTCTGGCATTTTACGCACTGGAGATGCCAGCGAGTACACAACCATATCGATCTGACCTAGATCTTCTTTGATCAGGTCAATTGTTTTCTGTTTTGCTTCGTTAGAGAAAGCATCGCCGTTAAGGCTTTTTGAATACAGGCCTTCTTCTTTAGCTAGCTTGTCGAACGCTGCTGAGTTGTAGAAACCAGCTGTGCCAGTTTTTTTCTCAGTACCGGCTTTCTCGAAGAAAACACCGATAGTAGAAGCGCCGCCACCAAATGCTGCCGCAATACGTGAAGACAAGCCGTAGCCACTTGAAGAGCCAACAACTAGTACACGTTTAGGTGCGTTTGCGATTGGGCCTTGAGCTTTTGTGTTAGCAATTTGTTCTTTTACATTAGCTTCACAACCGACTGGATGTGTTGTAGTACAGATGAATCCGCGAATTCGAGGTTTGATGATCATATTCAACTTCCTTAAAAAATCAGGTTAAGGATAAGAGTTTCGTGTGCAAATGGCATCTAATTTCTGTAAAAATGTGGTGAAAATGCAAGTGGTTGGAGCACTCAACTGATATTTGCTGACTAAGTCGCCATTTGTTAACGCTTCTATCGCGACTTCTACGACAAAAACAAAAAAGGCACCTTATTAGGTGCCTTTTATCATTTCGTTATCTAAGCAACGCTGTTTAGCTTAGGTTTTAACTCTTTTCGCGTCAAAGTTTCACTAAAGTCATGACTGAAGTGGTCAACTTGAATCGCTGTGTAACGAAGTTTATCAGCAGCAACAATTTGGTCGACTTCTTCTTGCGTTAGAACATCTGCAGCAAGCGCTTGCGCCAATTTATCTGCCAGCAGGCCTTTACGAGCCACTTTGCCCTCTTTCACTGCTTTGAAGATCTTACGCTCCAGAGGCTTGATGCTGTACATCGCATTGAAAGCGTTCTCCATAAGGCCAACACTATCATCTTCCTCTTTACCGATGTAACAAAGGTGAGTCAGACGTTCACGGTGTGCACCTGGAGTCATCAAGCTTTCTGCTAGTTGAACTGTTAGGTTATCACTCGGCTTCTCGAAGTGGTTACCTACAGGGAAAACTAGACCTTTAAGTACTTTACCAACCATCTTGTTCGGGAAGTTTCTGTACGCTTCCTGCAGCGACTTAGCCGCATTATGGAAACAGTGTTGAACCGCGTAATGTACGTAGTCTAGGTCAGCTTGTTGACGACCTTCGTCTTCGTACTTCTTAAGTGCAGCAGATGCCATGTATAAGTAACTTAGACCATCACCCAAACGTGCAGAGATGAGCTCTTTACGTTTCAGTTCGCCACCTAGCGTCAGCATTGCGAAATCCGCACTCACTGCAAGCGCACGGCTCAAACGAGTCAAATCTTGATAGTAAGGCTTAGTTGGACCGCTCATGTCGGCTTTAATAAACTTAGAGCCAGTCAGTGCTGCACCAAATGCGCCGAACGTGTTTTTAGTTGCGTGTGAAATGTGCTTGAACAACAAGCTATCAAAGTCTTTTGCACCTTGCTTCTCATCTGGGTTCGCTGCCGCTTCCATTTCGCTCAATACGTATGGGTGACAACGTGTCGCACCTTGACCGAAGATCATCAGGTTACGAGTTAGGATGTTCGCACCTTCTACTGTGATAGCAACTGGAATACCTAGGTAAGGCGCAGCCAAGTAGTTCATTGGGCCATCTTGAATTGCACGACCTGAATGGATATCCATTGAGTCATTCAGAATAGTACGTGCCATCTCTGTCATATGATATTTCGCGATAGCCGTTACGATACCTGGCTTCTCTTTCATATCAAGTGAAGTGGTTGTCAGTGTACGAGTCGCTTCTAATAGATACGTTAAGCCACCAATACGGCCTAAACTCTCTGCAACACCTTCAAACTTACCAATAGACATACCAAACTGCTTACGAACATAAGCGTATGCGCCGGTTGTTTTCGCCGTTAGGTGACCCATCGCGGTACCAAGTGCTGGTAATGAGATACCACGACCTGCTGACAGACATTCCACCAGCATGCGCCAGCCTTTACCTGCGTAATCTGCGCCACCGATTAGCCATTCCATTGGAATAAATACATCGTGACCGCGTGTTGGACCATTCATAAACGCAAGACCAAGTGGGTCATGACGCTCACCAATCACAACACCTTCGTGATCAGCAGGGATGAGCGCACACGTGATACCAATGTCTTCTTTGTCACCCAGTAACTTTTCTGGATCGTGCAGTTTGAAAGCCAGACCAAGTACCGTTGCCACTGGTGCTAGCGTAATGTATCGCTTGTTCCAGTTAAGTTTGATACCCAGCGTCTCTTTGCCTTCATGCATGCCCATACATACTGTACCGACATCCGGGATACCACCCGCATCAGAACCCGCTTCTGGGCCTGTTAATGCAAAACATGGGATATCTGTACCGTCAGCAAGACGAGGTAACCAGTAATCTTTTTGGTCTTGAGTACCGTAATGAGACAGCAGCTCACCTGGACCAAGAGAGTTTGGAACCATTACCGAAACCGCAGTACTAATACTACGCGTCGCAATCTTGGTTACGATGGTAGAGTTGGCGTGCGCCGAAAATTCACGACCGCCGTACCCTTTCGCGATAATTAGCGAAAAGAAACGCTCTTTGCGTAAGAAGTTCCAAACTTCCTCTGGAAGGTCTCGGTCTTCCTTCACAATTTTGTGGTCATCAAGCATAGCGAGCAAAGTTTCAAGTTCATTATCCATGAACGATTGCTCTTCTGCTGTCAGCTGAGGTTTTGGGTACTGGTGAAGCTTAGTGAAATCTGGTTTACCAGAAAACAGCTCTCCGTCCCACCACACGCTACCCGCTTCCATCGCTTCTTTCTCGGTGCTAGATAGTGGTGGTAGTACTTTTTTAAAGAGTTTAAAAGCTGGGTCACTTACCCATTTTTGTCTTAGAGAGCTCATAGTTCAGATCCTTTTGTTCACTATATTGTTTGTGAATACTTTACTTTTTATTGTTTTATTCTTTTGCTGACATGCCAGCGGCCAAATATGGAATGAGAATATCGACCACTGCCTTCGCATCTATCTTTCTGTCGTAGTCATTCTCTGCAATTTCTATTAGAGCCTGGCTAGATGCCATGGTGAAAACACAAGTTCCAAGGGTAAAGTGTAAACGCCAAAATAACTGTTCTTGAGTGAGGTTCGGGTTGGCTTTCATTACTGAAGTCGTAAACAGAGTCAGTACTTCGCTGTAACGAGTTGTAATGAACCAACGCAAGTGGCCTTGCACATCCGTATAACCTCGACCAATGAGTAACATAAATCGGCTCGTACCGTTTGGCCTTACATCATTCAGCGCTCTTAGCGGCTGTCTTAAAGACTCAAACACATCACTCATAGAATACGTTTCGTTCAAGTTTAAGTTCACTAAAGCGTCTTGCAGTGCAGGCATAAATGCCTCTAAATATCGATTGAGTACCGCACGAACCAGAGTCTTCTTATCGCCAAAGTGATAGTTCACTGAAGCTAAGTTGACATTCGCTTTACTCGTAATAGTGCGTAAAGAGGTGTCATTAAAACCGTGCTCAGCAAATAAGCCTTCAGCCACATCTAAGATTTTGTCTTTGGTTGTACTTCTTGGTGCCATTTCAATCACTCGTATTAAACAACTGTTTGAAATATACGCTTAGTACATTTATTTAACAAGCAAGCAACATCACATTTTCACAAATTGGTCGTACCAGTTGATCGCTTTGTTCACTAACCGATTGAATCGATGCATGTTTACAAAAAAAAGGAAAAATTAATGAATTTTCTGGGAACTGAAATAGAAATGGCGGGTCATAAATTAAGTAGAAAACAGAGTATTTAGAAGTTTAACAGGCCGTCAAACTTGTTGTTCTCCCTGCTTTCTCAATTACTGCATTTTCCTTATTAACTCCTATACTTGTATCCGCCCAAACCGCATTGGTTTGGGCTTTTTTTTGCCTATATTTCGACATTTCCTACCAACTTAAGCCGTTAGAGCACCAAACTTGCCTCTCTTTCTTTGCGCGTCAAAAATCACAAATCAAACTACTGACTTAAATAACAATAGGAATATTGACAAATTTATGACCATTTGAAGATTTACCGTCAGGTATACAGGTTAAGCATTGCTAATACTAACTTAAGTAATTTTCTTCTTTAAACTTCTCATTTTTCACACAAATGTCCTAAGCTTCGTTAAACAAGGTTATCAATTTGTCACTAATTGCTCTTATCCTTTGAGAAGACAATTATAAGTAGAAGGAGAACTACTTTGAGATTGTTTAAGTTGTCGATTTTAAGCTGCTGCTTAGCAGTTGCACCAGTCTCTGCTCAAACTTTGGAGCAGGCTGTTGCCATCACCTTGGCCACAAACCCTGAGATTAAAAGCATCTTTAATGAGTATGTGAGTGTTAAGAAACGAAATGATGCCTCTGGCGGTGCTTACAGGCCAAGCATTGACCTTGATGCTGGTATTGGTTACGAAGGCATAAACCCTGCACCGAACAACGGTCCTGACACCGACCTAACAAGAAAGGAAGCGACGATCTCCCTAACCCAATTGCTTTGGGATGGTTCTTCAACCCTAAACGATATTGACCGTACTGCTGCAGAAGCAGAGTCGGTTCGTTTGCAACTAATAGCTGATGCCGAAGACAAGGCACTTGAGGTCACTCAGATTTACTTAGACGCAGTCAAAGCAACTGAGGTGTTGGCTCTATCGGAAAGTAACCTTGCCATACACAAGAAAATCTATAAAGACATCAAGAAACGTGCGATTTCAGGTATTGGTTCAACTGCAGATGTATCACAAGTAGAAGCGAGGATAGCCAAAGCCCACGGTAATTTATTGGCCGCGCAAAATAACCTAATCGATACCCACACACAATTTCGAAGAATTGTAGGTCAACAACCACTCGGCTTAATTTACCCGAGAGCTGATATATCTATGATTCCGCTGTCATTGCAAGACGCTATTGTTGATGCATTAGACAAGCACCCAGTGATCAAAGTCGCCGCAGCAGATGTTGATGCAGCCCATTTCCAATATAAACAATCAAAAGGTGTTAACTACCCGACTTTCTCTATTGAGGCTTCTCAATCATGGCGAGATGATGCAGGGGGCGATGAAGGTTCAAGTCAAGAAACATTAGCAATGTTAAGAATGCGCTACAACCTTTACAACGGTGGTACAGACAGCGCTAACTCTGAAGCTGCCGCATACCAATTGAACAAAGCAAAAGATTTGAGAGATCGTGCTTATCGCCAAGTAGAAGAAGGACTTCGCCTTTCTTGGAGTGCATTGGATCTAACACTACAACAAAAGAACTTTTTATCCGATCACGTAGATTCAGCCTCAGAAACCGTTATTGCCTATGAGAAACAATATCGCATAGGCAAGCGTACGCTACTTGACTTGCTCAACACTGAAAACGAATTGTTTGAAGCCCGTAAAGACTACTTAGACGCGCATTACTCAGAACAATACGCCAAATACCGAGTGATGAATGCAACAGGTTCTCTATTGAATGCTCTACTGGTCGACATTCCAGAAGAGTGGACAACGGCCGTGGAGTATTAATGATGAAAAAAACATACCTATTACTTTCCACATTAGCGATAACTTTATGTGCATGCTCTAGCCAACAAGAAGAAAGCTACATTGAAACACCTGAAGCAGAGCAGATTTCCGACCTCCAAGATAACGACAAAGATGGTGTGGTGAATGCCCGTGACACCTGCCCTAGTACACCAGAATCTTCACTTGTTGATAATGAAGGTTGCGGAGAGACTATTCGCTCAGAAGAAGTCAGACAGTTGAACATTCTCTTTGCCAATAACTCTTATGAAGTGAACCCTATCTTCTCGGATCAGATCAGCACTATGGCTGAATTCTTAGAAACTTACGAAAGTGCGTCAATTGAGATTCAAGGTTACGCCAGTAAAGTCGGTTCTAATGAATACAACTTAGAACTGTCAAAGAAAAGAGCCCATAAAGTAGAAGAGGAATTATTATCAAATGGTATCGACTCTAGCAGAGTAAGAGTCGTAGGCTATGGTGAGGATCGACTGGATAGTGATGGCAACGATGCTACATCTCATGCACTCAATAGGAAAGTAACAGCAACCGTAGTCGGGTTAAGTGAACAAATTGTTGAAGAATGGACCATCTTCACCACGTTAGAAAAATAGCGTGACATTGTCACTATAACTATTGCACGCAGACGCTTAGTTACCAGTTATTACCTAAGTATCAATTATTACTTGGTTATCAACATTACGACCAAAGCATCCAAGCAAGACTGATTGTAAGAGCACAAAAACAATAAAGCCGTAATAGGATTCCCTATCACGGCTTTATTGTTTTGGCTGTCACTGAAGTATTACGTTTGCACTGGCATTTTGTGTTGTCACAGAAGCCTTGGAAACGATTCAATAACTAAATTCTTGTTACTCAGTGAACAGGCTCCCAGTTAAGTGAGCCTATTACCGATTAAAGTTTTACTTCTTGTTGCTTTGTTTTCGGCAAAGACATACGTAGCATGAAGTAACCTAGAATTGCAGCTGTGGTCGATCCCATCAAGATACCTAGTCGAGCGAACGTATCAAATTCCGTGTTCGTTGGACCAAATGCCAATGAAGAGATAAAGATAGACATTGTAAAACCAATACCACACAACACAGATACTGCGAAGATGTTCATGAAGTTCACACCTTCAGGTAGCTTAGCGATACCCAATTTCACCGCACCCCAACTGAATGCAAAGATACCCAAGGGCTTACCAATCAATAGACCCATGGCGATACCCAGTGGAAGCATACCTGTTAGGCTTGAGATTGAAATGCCCTCCAGTGAAATACCTGCGTTTGCAAATGCAAAGACTGGCAAGATTGCGAATGCCACGTATGGATGCAGAGCATGCTCTAGGTGTTTCAATGGCGAATATTCACCTTTATTACCTTTCAGCGGGATAGCAAAACCGATTACCACACCTGCCAATGTTGCATGAACACCAGACTTCAATACTGCGAACCACAGAATTGCACCGACAATGAGATACACACTCAGCTTAGTCACATGCTTGTTATTTAGCATGAACAGTACACCTGTCGCGATGAAACCAACCGTTAGAGCAAGCGTTGATAGATCGCCTGAATAGAACAATGCAATGATAACAACAACACCAAGGTCATCGATAATGGCTAGAGCCAACAAGAACACTTTCAAGCTTACCGGTACACGGTTACCAAGAAGAGCCATGATACCCAATGCGAATGCGATATCCGTTGCAGCTGGGATAGCCCAACCTTGAAGCGCTTCTGGGTTACCTGAGTTGAATAGCACGTAAATAAGTGCAGGAGCCAACATACCGCCCACTGCCGCGATAGCAGGGAAGATAGCTGTCTCTTTAGATTTTAATGCGCCTTCTAAAAGTTCACGCTTAACTTCTAAGCCAATTAGAAGGAAGAAGACAGCCATTAAGCCATCATTAATCCAGTGAGATACTGACATACCAAGAACGTAGCTGTGCAGTACGCCTTGATAAATTTCGTTCAATGGTGAGTTTGCTACAAACATTGCGATCGCCGCAGCGATGACTAGTATGATGCCGCCAGCAGATTCCATTTTAAAGAAGTCACGGATGACGTCGGTCATGATTTCGCCCTTATATTTATTATTTAAATAAACGAATAACAAAGAATAACAAAGAATAACCATGAGTTTATATCCAAGCGTAATCGATAGATAATCACTTCTTCGGATGTTTAACTTCGGTTTTTCCTACAAATACTAAACATTACGTCGTATATTCCATAATGTTGTTATGCACCATAAAATAAGTATAGATGAGATCATCAAGGCTGTATGCACAAATAACTCGTGCTTGGTAGGAATCGTAAACATAAAAAAGGCTATCAAATGATAGCCTTAGGTGTTTTTTAGTAGCCGGTCAACTGCATAAAACCGGTAGCTTCATGGCTTCCGCTCGCCATAATTGGCCCTTCCCAATATGGTATGACAAAAGGCAACCACATATCCCTGCGTTTGATACGCGTCGTGAGATTGATATTATGTTGTGGCACGTTAATAATCCATTGGAGCGGCATTCTTCTACCATTCAATAGCGTCGTATTCTGTAAAGGCTTAATAGAAATATCAGAGTCCGTTAACTGGTACACCTTGCCTGAACGAGTTGCCAATGTTCCAAAAACATAAGGCAATTGTTGATTATGGCGGTAGCGGTTAATGCTCAGCGCTGAACCATCATCAAGATTAAATACGAACCAATCCCAGCCTTGCTGACCCACTCCGAGTAAGCCACTACCCCACTCTTTATGCACCCAAGCAGTACCTTCCACTTCCTTGGTAACGCCGTCCAGATCCAATACGCCACTTAGGGATAAAAATGGAGCGCTGAAGTTATAAGACGCGACAGGTAACAAATCGTGCTTTTTCTGATAGCCATTATCGCCGTTGAGCACGTATGGCCCTTTCGCAATCGTGTCGAGTTCAAGGCCAAACGTATCAGTCTTCACTTGAAGGCGACCAGGAAATGGAGTGTTACCAAGGGCGCGCCAGTTCCAGTTATCAATCCAAATTCTAAACGGACGACTGGTCATTCCCGCTTGGCCAATACCGCCACGCGCTAAGCGTTGCTCTTTCCAAACCTTAGAATCAGAAGAGATAACAACATTTGAAATATAGACCTGTGGGCTTTGCCACCCCGGAGTTTCCCGCTCGTCGGTTGCTATTCGGAAGAAGCTCCATTGAACCGAGTACTTTTTGCCATCATCTCCTTTTAGAGACGCAAAGTAATGCCACCACTCGTGTTGAAATTCTGGGTGGAATTGAAAATCTTTTGGCAGGGAAACGGTTCTATCAGGCAATACAGGCTCGAACACATTGAAATGTTCACTCACCAGCACCGAATTGACTTCATTAACACCCTTTTCACCGACATCAACGAAATAGGAAAAGTAAGCCCAGATGCCTAACAGAGCGCCAAAGAAGCTCACTAATAAAACGGAAGATATCAGTCGGTGACTGAATTTGGTTGAACCGTTACGTCGAAACATATTAAAGCGCATCCCTCAGTGATTTCATCGGCGTGTTCCGAATCATTCTCATTACAGGTAGAGCACCAGCGAGCATTAATGCTGCCATTGCCCACGCAAATGTCATCAAATAATCCCACGGAATCACTTGTAACTCGAGTGACCAGCCAAATGATTGCTTAATAACGATATCGACGATCAAGCTAGCCAATGCCAAGCCGAGTGGAATCGCAATTAAGGAGGAAATAAGCCCGAACACAAACAGTTGTAAGCTACCTGTCAGAATCAATTCTTTCGCAGAAACACCTAAACAGCGCTGCAGCGAAATATGCCTTTGTCTGGACACTTCACCAGCAACCGTTGCGAAGAAGATGCCAAAGACGGCGATGACCAATGTGATGTTGCCTAACGTATCGGCAATAGCGAACGTTCTATCGAACACACGCATCGCTTGGCTGTGGATATTGTTGTTATCGAAAACACGCTCAGAGCCTAACCTAAATACGCTTTCCAAGCGACTGCGAAGCCCTACTGAACTAACATCATCTTTGAGTATCACGCCAAGGCCCACGTTACCCCGCCCTGCGAATCCATATAGCCAGTTTCGATGTGACATCATGACTTGATGGTAAGGATTCCCATAATCGTAATAAACACCGACAACCTGCCAACCAGAGCCAAGATTGTCATGAAGGTCAATGTAGTCACCTGGGCGAATACCCAACTTAAGAGACATCGACTCGCTGATCAAGACACCTTTCGAATGATGTAAGTGATACCAGTAATTCGGAATACCTAACTTGATCGTCAGCGCTTCTAGCTCACCTTCAGAAGGCCCAGTACTGACCACTTGTATACTGCCAGCCGGAGATGCAACATCTTTCTCCCAACGCCACCAAACAGAATCCACTTCAGGTTGTTCTGACAGCCAATTACTCATACGAGCAGCAGCATTATTGGTTGGATAGATGTAAAGGTCTGCCGCCAAGCGCTGTGTTAACCATTTATCAGTGGTATCTCTGAAGCTACCAACCATGGTTTCTACACCAATATTTGCGGTTAGCGCCAACATAAACGCCATTGTCGCCACACCACGGTAACTCATGCTTGAAGCGGCATCGGCGAAGAACCAACGAGCACGAACCCAACGTAATGAATAAGACAGGCTGTTAAATAACTTCCACATCAAGAATGGTGTAAACAGAGCCACACTAACGAGCATCAGCGCGATAATCGCAAAACCCGTTTCTTGAGTCTGAGGCGCTTGATACACAGCCACAGCTGCAACCAAGAAACCACAACCAATCAAAGCCTGCCAAGTGAACTCAGTGCCAGCAAAGCGCATCAAAGATAAGCGAGAGGTCAAACGAATCGGTTGTGAACGAAGCAAACGAACCAGTGGCCAAGCGCACGCTAAGAATGCACCAAGCAACGCCATTAATAAGCTGTAACCGCTCCAGCGCCAATTCCAGTTGATAGTTAAACCAACGTTGGCGTCATATAAGTCACCTAAACTTGAAGATACCGCTGGTAACAGTTGGTTTGCCAACATGACACCGAATACATTACCGCAGATCCAGCTCAATACCACCAATAACAGTAACTCTAAACAAAGCGCTTTAGCCAGCTGCCAACCCGACACACCCGTCTGTCTTAAAATTCCAACTAACGGTTGGCGCTGAATAAACGACAGCGACATCGCTTGATAGAAAATAAACAAACCAACCACAAACGACAACATACCCATCGCTTTTAGATTTAAGTGGAACGCACTGGTCAGCGACTCAAGCTCGGCTTTAGAGCTGCGAGAGATCGTCAAACCATTAGGCAGCATGTTTTTAAGACGCTCAAACTTCTCAGGCGACATATCTGAACACGCAATCACAGACAGCCCAGCACTGCGTTTGAGCATTCTGAGCAAAGAGATATCTGCAATCAGCCTTGTGCCATCAATCAGGTTTTTCTGATCAACAGCGATAGGACCAAGCTCGGAGCCATCCATGAGAGGAATATAGTCCCCATTATTCCATTCCATGTGTTCTGCGAGATCATCGCTCACAAGAATTGGATATGGCGGTTTCATGAGGTTTAACGTAGTAAGATCTTTTAACGCAACACCCGGCTGAAGCTGAAGCATAGATACTGGGTCTATGCCGATAAGCATAAAGTTCGCGCCATTTTCATCAGTGATACGATGGTGGTCAAAAGGAGAACACTGTTGAAAGCCTTCACGGCGAAGCTGGATATAAAAACCTTGCGGGATTTTATTGGCGTTGTGTTTTGGTCGAATACGGTAAGGAAGAGGATTCGAAAAGAGTTTTTCGCCATGCGCATAGCTTTGCTTAGCGTGTTGGTTGATGGCAGTAACACCAACCAAAAGTGATACGCCAAGGGTTAAACCAAGCCATACCAAAATAATCTGAAGTGGGTAGCGTCGATAGTGACCGAGTAGCGCCTTAACTACGGGCCATAACATGCAGTTGCCCTCCTTGTAGGCGGATTCTGCCGTCCATATGCTGTGCTACTTTTTCGCTGTGAGTCACCAATAACAAAGTGCATTCTAATTGGCGAGTCAAAGAGGTCAGCAAACGCATTACCGCTTCTGCATTACGCTCATCTAAACTTCCCGTCGGTTCATCGGCTAACAGGATTTTAGGTTCCATATACAGAGCACGAGCAATCGCTGCGCGTTGTTGTTGACCACCAGACGCTTCTTCAGGGTAACGCCCAAGTAAGGGCATAAGGTCTAAAGCAGAAAGAATCTGCCTCCAGAGGCCTTTATCTTCAGGCAAGCCTTTTAACTGGCGACAAAAGCGAATGTTGTCGGCAATATTAAGCGTTGGAAGTAGGTTGAATTGCTGGAAAATGTGACCAATGTTATTTCGGCGATATGCGGTGCGATTACGTTCTGTCGAATCGTGCATATCGAAATTTGGGAAAGCTATTTCGCCAGAGTCTACTAAGTCTAAACCCGCGATAAGATTAAGTAATGTACTTTTACCTGAACCACTTTCGCCCATTAGCGCAAGCTGGTCACCTTGGTTTAATGTTAGTTCAGCACCTTGCAAAACAGGGTGAAATTCCCCCCCGTCGACATAGCCTTTACATAGGTCTGACAGCTTTAACATTAAACAGCTCACATTAGTTAGAATTTGGAAGGAGAATCTACACTAATTCCCTGTTAGGAGGAAGTATTTTGAAAGATAGATCACACACCAACGATAAAGTGATGTGATCGATGCGTCCTACTTCAACTTCCTATCAAGTTTTTGATCCATTTTCTTGTTTTCATGCGATAGAGCGACCCACCCCACTTAATCACTTCTTCGGTAAGGAAAAGCAGATAAACCCACTCAGGTGGAAACTTTAAATAGATAGCCGCAATCGCAGCCAATGGAATACCAATCACCCACTGAGCAATCAAATCTTGATAGAGACAGAACTTCACGTCACCGCCAGCTCTCAATACACCAACGATCACAGTCAACGGTACTGAACGAATAATAATACCCACACTGAGAATTAGAATGAATTTCTCAGAGAGAGCTCTGGTTTCTTCCGTCAACGCACTGAACGCATTCAATATTGGCATTTGGACGAAATAGAGAAAAATCGCCACAACAATACTGGTTAAGAAACACAGAATCGTTAAGCCTAATGCTTGATAATAAACCGCTTCATTGTTCTTCGCGCCAAGTTGGTTACCCACCAAAACAGCCGCTGCATTGGACAGACCAATCAATAAACTCAATGAGATAGATTCGACGGGTGTCATGACTGAAAGCGCAGCCAAACCTTGAACACCCGATTGTCCCATGATCGCGTGGTAAGCAAACAAGCCACCCGCCCACGCTAAGAAGTTAAACGTAGTTGGCAAAGACAACTTCAAGAAACGAACGACTTTCTCAACTGTCGCAGCCGCTTTGATATCACAAAATTTAAAAGCTAATAGGTGTTTAGAGAAATAGAGGTAGCCATATAAGGTTGCTACTTCAATGGCGCCGCTCAGTACCGTCGCAATCGCTGCGCCTTTGATTCCAAGCGATGGAAAGCCCAAATTACCAAAGATCAAGACCCAGTTTAAGAACACATTAGAAAGGATGCCAATACCACTAAAGAAAGTGCTTAACCCAGGTTTGTGCATCGCTCTCAAACCTACCGCCATACTACTGACGCACGACACGGCCAGCATGCTAAATGAGGTGATGACGATGTATTCAACGCCGAGACTGATGACCTCTTGAGAGTCGGTCGTCACACCCATGATTTGCGCAGGAAAAGACACGAAGAAAACAATGGTCAGCAACGCAAACAGTGTCGAAACCAGCCACGTCAGCGCGGTACTTTCTCTGACGCCTTGTTTGTTCCCCGCACCCCAATATTGAGCCGTTAGCAAAGCGCCACCCGTGGTGACGCCCACCAGCATAATGGTCGTCACAAACATAGCTCGGCTCGCAACCCCCACAGCCGCAATGTCTGCTTCCCCAAGCTGACCTAACATCAATACATCGACTAAGCCTCGGCTTGAGAACATAATGCTCTGTAAAGCAATAGGCAAAGCAATCGCAATAAGCCTACGAACAAAATCACCTCGAGTGTGATGAATAATTGAAGAGAGCAACATAGAGAGACCTAAACGGAACGTATTGATGAATAAAGATAAATATCGCGCTATTATATCAATGTTCGGTTTTTAACCACAGATATAAATGGAGTAACAATGAAGAAAGTACTGGTTTTAGGCGCTTCTGGATATGTTGGTTCGCAACTCCTCCCTCTCCTGCTTGAGCAAGGCCATCAAGTCACAGCAGCAGCAAGGCATATCGACTATTTAAAGGCACGGACCGAGCCTCACGAAAACTTATCACTTGAATATCTTGATCTGGCTGATCAAGCCGCGACACAAGCATTAGTCCCCGACTTTGATCTTATCTTCTTCCTCGTCCATGGAATGGCAGAAGGCCACGACTTTATTGATTATGAGCTGAACTTAGCACGTAACTTTGTTTCGGCGCTTGGACCAAAGAATCAACACATCATCTACCTGAGTTCTCTACAACCTCAGACTGGTGACTCTGAGCACCTTCAAGCGAGAAAGAAAACCGGGGAACTGCTTCGCAAAGGGCCAGTCCCCGTCACCGAACTGCAAGCCGGTGTGATCATTGGCCCAGGCTCTGCTGCGTTCGAGATCATGCGAGACTTCGTGTATAACTTGCCTATCATGATTGCACCAAAGTGGGTCGACTCTAAAGCCAACCCTATTGCCCTGCAGAACCTGAACCATTACCTACTAAAACTTTTACAAGACACGCCTAGCGAAAGCCAAACCTTTGAAGTTGGCGGCCCCGATATTGTCTCTTATCGAAATCAATTTGCTCACATTGCCAAAACGGCCGATCGTCCACTCAGGCTGTGGGCTACGTCACTCCTCTCGCCCTCAATGGCATCATATTGGCTAGGCGTAGTCACTTCTGTACCGTCCAACATAGGCAGAGCGCTTCTCGCGGGCCTAAAGCATGACTTTATTGCCAGTTCGACCAACATTAGAGAAAAATACCCTCAGGAACTTATCTCGTTCGAGAGCATGGTTGAGCAGGCCATTCACGCAGAAGGAAACTTCGTCAAAAGTAATGTTTGGGGGTTTGATAAGACCGCTTTCAAACGCTGGCAAGTTGGCTACGGCTATTACCCGAAGAAAACAGGCGCAAGTATCACCTCAAGTGCATCATTAGAATCGCTTTGGCATGTTGCTCAGCAAATAGGAAGCCCGAAGCAAGGCTACTTCTTTGCTAATGCTTTATGGCGCACACGCGAATGGTTAGATCTTCTCTTTGGCGGCGGTGTACCGGTTCGAAACATGCCGGAAGGACCGACCCTAAAAGTCGGTGACAAGATTGACTCTTGGAAGGTTATTCGCTGTGAAGAGAATCAGTTTTTATCCCTACTTTTCGGAATGAAAGGCCCAGGTTTAGGCCGACTGGAAATTACCGTATCTGACCACGGAGATGCTCGTGAACTGAATATTTCAGCTTGGTGGCATCCGAAGGGCTTTCTAGGGTTACTGTATTGGTTTGCGATGATGCCAGCCCACCTGTTTATCTTTAAAGGCATGGTAAAGGCAATTGAGAAACAGGCCAAAGAAGCAGATAGAAGAATGGAATCAAATTCGAGTAACGAGATGCGAAAAGAATAAAATCAGGCGCATAATTCGAGTGTCGGGATGCGAAGGGATTAAAAGTAGATACGAGATTGAATTGCGGGTACGAAAACAAAAAGAGCAGGCTCAATGACCTGCTCTTTGAATCTCTAATCTCGCATATGTCCCTTAGCCAATAACACTAATTGGGATCTCAGCCAGTTGGTTGCCTTGGTTAGCAGGATACACGATGTATTCACCGTGGTACTTCACCGCAGACTTATAGTCCGTTACTTTGTGAAGCATGAAACCCGCTTCCATCGCAGCTTGAATGAACTCTGCGTGGTTACCACGAACAAACCAGTTCATTGGCTTAACCATCAACTCACCGTCGAACGAGTCGTCACACTGTTTACCACACAAGGCAAAAGAGTGCTCACCATCGGTGAAGAATTGAATCTTACCGCCAGTCGTTAGCTCATCTTCACTTGATACGCTCCAACCCATCTCGTACATTTTGTCCATGAACGCTTCAACATCACTGTCTTTTAGTACTTTAGGCTCTTCGTTTTCAGGGAAAAAACGTCCATAAAACGCAGAAATACGTTTAAAGGTAAAAGTTAAATCAGAGTTATTGCCTTTTGAGCGACCCTGTTTCTGCCAGCGAACCAAGTCAGGCACAATCACGCGATCATAAGACTGGGATTTAATCGCCTTTGTTACCCAACGAACAAGGTAAAGGTTGTTCGCAATAGGTGCGTCAATGGCTTTGCCTGCTTTGTGCAGAGCATATAGCTCGCCTAACGCATCGTTCACTAACTTCTGAATTTCAATATAGTATTTTGACATTATGCCTTCTTTCCTAATGTCCAATATAGTAATGCTGACATAACTGCACACGCAGCCATTACCATAGCCATAGACCCAGCACTGTCACTTGGCAGCATCGCAACGATAGCCCCAACGACAGAACCAGTACCAAATCTTAATGTTCCCGCAAGCGACGAAGCCGTGCCTGCCATGTTTGGATAACCACTTAACAATAAACCCATAGAGTTACTGCCGATAGTAGAAATGGTGCCAATAAATAGCATCACAAACGGCACAATTCCCCAAAGCCCGAGATCCAACGCCCAACCGACAAGTAACCCTACGCCAGCCAACAATTGAATGACCAGCGCTGCCCTCAACATGGTATGAGAGCCGACCTTCTTAACAATTCGGCCATTGATTGTCGTCATCAGAATCATCGCAACAATGTTCAGACCAAATAGATAACCAAACAGATCAGGACGTACGCCATAGACATCAATGTAGACAAAAGAGCCTGCGGTTAAGAATGCAAACATTCCAGAGAACGAAAACGCACCCGAGAAAATAAGGCCCATAGCGGTCGAGTTTTTACATAAACGCGCGTAATTACGAATCGTGGTTTTAAAGCGCAATGGTTGACGATTTTCGACAGGCAGTGTCTCAGGAATTTTGATTATCACCGCGAGAATTACAATCACCGCAAAAATAGCCAATACCCAAAAAATTGAACGCCAACCGAACCACAATGCTAAGTAACCACCAATCATCGGCGCGACAAGTGGTGCAACCGTCATCACCAAAGTAACGAACGACATGGTTCTTGCGAAATCTTCACGATCGAACATATCACGTACAACGGCTTGGATTATTACCGCTGCCGCTGCACCTGCGAAACCTTGCGCGGTACGCACTAACGTTAGCGCTTCAATACCATGAGTAGTCGCACTCACAACAGACGCGACCGCAAAGAAGAATACACCAATCAGTAGAACGGGCTTGCGACCATAACTGTCGGCTAACGGACCATGTAACAACTGACCTAATGCAAAACCTGCGGTGTAGGCTGTAAGTGTGATTTGTACTTCACCTGCGGTGACACCGAGATCTTTGGCGATCGTTGGCATAGCGGGCAGGTACATATCGATGGCGAGTGGTGTCAGTGCACCAATCGCCCCCAGAACCAAAAATAGCATCCAACCTAACTGAGGAGTTTGGGGTTGTGAGCTTGGGGTCTGTTGGGTAGACGTTTGCATAACTCTCCGACTAAGTACTAGGTTCTATGTGAGCGTGAGCATGTACGCAACAATATACGAATATACACATAGTGATACACGAATACGCCCAGAGTGACGCAAAAATACGCACATAGTGATACTCAAATACGCACACATATACATGAACACATAGTAATAATGGCTGAAACTGTCCTAGTGCCAGTCAAAATAATCAGCCGACGCTATCCTTGGTCGGCCACATCGATAGGTTGGAATTACTTCCAGATAGAGTCGACTTCTTCTTGTGTTAGGTAACGGTATTCACCCAACTCCAAAGATTCATCCATCTCGATTTCACCGATACGCTCACGGTGTAATCCTTCAACCTTATTACCAAGTGCCGCAAACATACGTTTTACTTGGTGGTATTTGCCTTCGTGAATCGTTAACAGTACTTCACGCTCAGCACGAACTTCTAAGTGTGCTGGAAGTGTTAGGCCATCTTCGCTCTTAAGCTGGATGCCCTCTTTGAATTTTTCAACGTAATCGTCTTCAACAGGTTCAACCAACCACACACGGTACGTCTTCTCGCACTTGTGCTTTGGTGATGTGATGCGGTGAGACCACTTACCATCATCGGTAATCAATACAAGACCCGTCGTATCAACATCTAAACGACCAGCAAAGTGCAGCTTGTCCATTTTGATTTCATCGAGTAATTCAAAGGCGATACGATTTGCGCCATCTTCATGCGAACAAACAAAGCCTTCTGGCTTATAAAGCATGATGTAACGTGGACCGTGAACGTTCAGTTCATTGCCTTGCCATTCCACAACACACTCTTCAGTTACCTTGAGTGAGCCGCTTTTTTGAATGACATCGTTAACTGTCACTGCCTTGGATTTTAATAAGTGTGTTGCTTCTCTTCGAGTGACGCCTAATGCATCGCACAGAAATTTATCTAAACGCATGAATACCTCAACTAATCTAAGTCGGGTATTATAGTCACCTTTGCTCAATTAGTTGAGCTATTTCACACTATTTGTTTTCCATCTTACAAGACACGATATGTATACACTCCGTCCGTACCAAGCTGACTCAGTAAAATCAGTGATTCATTACTTCAGAAAACACCAAACACCAGCTGTTCTTGTGTTGCCGACAGGCGCAGGGAAAAGCCTCGTGATTGCTGAACTAGCAAGGCTTGCGAAAGGTCGAGTACTGGTACTCGCTCACGTTAAAGAGTTGGTCGAACAAAACCATGAAAAGTATGAAGGTTATGGGCTTAAAGGTTCGATTTTTTCAGCGGGGTTAGGCCGAAAAGAAACCGACCAACAAGTGGTGTTTGCATCAGTTCAGTCTGTGGTTCGCAACCTCGATTCATTCTCTAACCAGTTTTCACTGTTGGTTATCGACGAATGCCACCGTGTTCCCGATGAAAAGACCAGTAGCTATCAGAAAGTCATTACTCACTTGCGCGAAAATAATTCGGGTATCAAGGTGCTTGGGCTTACCGCGACCCCTTATCGTCTTGGTATGGGTTGGCTTTACCAGTATCACACCCGTGGACAAGTGCGATCTGAAGAGCCACGTTTTTTCAGAGATTGTATTTTCGAACTGCCGATTCGCTACTTGTTGGACGAAGGCTTTCTCACACCAGCACGCATGATCGATGCGCCAGTGTTGAGCTATGACTTCTCACAGCTAAAACCTGCAAGTACAGGTCGCTACAAAGAAGCCGAACTCGATATGGTGATCGAGCAATCTAAACGTGCCACCCCACAAATTGTCGACCAGATCATTGAACTGGCCAAAGACAAGTTAGGGATCATGGTATTTGCTGCCACTGTTAGACACGCACAAGAGATCCTTGGCTTACTGCCAGAAGGTGAATCGTCAATCGTAATCGGCGACACACCAACTCTCGAACGTGACCAAATCATCAGTGACTTCAAAGAACGTAAAATCAAATTCTTGGTTAACGTATCGGTATTAACCACAGGTTTTGATGCGCCGCATGTGGATTTAATCGCGATTTTGCGCCCGACAGAGTCCATCAGTTTGTATCAACAAATCGTTGGCCGTGGCTTACGCCTATCCCCGGGCAAAAAAGAGTGTTTGGTACTCGACTATGCAGGCAACAGTTACGACCTTTACCAACCTGAAGTGGGAGACCCTAAACCCGACTCAGACAGTGAGATCATCACCATTCCGTGCCCAGCTTGCGGCTTCAATAATAACTTCTGGGGCAAGCTAGACAGCAACGGCTTCTTACTCGAACACTTTGGCCGTAAATGCCAAGGTTATTTTACCGATGAGGATACAGGCGAACGCGAACACTGCAATTATCGTTTCCGAGCAAAATACTGCGGTGAATGTGGCGCTGACAACGACATTGCGGCGCGCATTTGTCATGAGTGCGATGCAACTTTGGTCGACCCAGATAAAAAACTTAAAGAAGCGCTGAACCTAAAAGATGCCTTAGTGTTTGAGTGTTTAGAGATGGACTTGAACGTTCTTAAAGACGACAAAGGCAAATCGCAGCTTAAAGTCACTTACCGTGGTGAAAACCAAGCACAAGTGCATGAGTTTTGGTCATTAACCACCAAGAAGCAAAAACAAAACTTCAGAGACCAATTTGTTCGCCCTCACCTTGCAGACAGACACCGCCCGTTTGAGGAAGCCTCACCAACGAAAGTGGTTGCTCACCAACATAGATTCCGTCCACCTCAATTCGTGATTGCACGTAAAGTCGGGCGCTTTTGGAAAATGAGAGACAAGATATTCGAAGACGAGCTTCAGCAACGTTAACATCTCATTTTTTGAGAACCTAAATCTCATTATTAATCAGGTTCACTTTCTGTTCAGAATTACTTTTTTATACTGAACGCTACCAACCTTCTCTAGGATTCGCTATGTTTAGTAAAGTTATGATTTCTATGTTTTCTTTAAGCTTAGGCTTATGTGTCACCGCTAGTGCGTGGGCTGACTCAGATCATAACGGTCATGATCTTGTACAAGATGTCCATAAAGCGGGAACCCGTATCGAGTTTGAAGAAGATCAAGACGAAGTCTACGAAGCCGTACGTGAGGGCTACATTCGCCCTTTCTCAGAAATGTATGCGGCCGTTGAGAACGATCTTCATGGTCGAATCATTAAAGTAGAACTAGAAGAAGACGATGATATTTGGGTGTATGAGCTAAAAATCAATTACCAAAACAACATCATCAAAGTCGAGTACAACGCTGAGACGTTAGAGATGCTCATGATTAAAGGCCGAAACTTTAAAGACGCAATTAAACACGGCGAATAATGAAGAGCCGCAACTTTAAAGACACCATTAATCACGACGAGCAATTAAGTACAACGTACAGTCATTACAAGAATTAAGAAGAACAATTATGAAAATTTTAGTCGTTGAAGACGAACCTCGTTTAGGGCAACAAATTCTAGAAACCCTTGAGGGGGCCGATTGGGTTCCAGAGCTTTCTCAAGACGGTATCGATGCACTCTACCGCGCAACATCGGAAGAGTGGGATGCAATCGTTCTCGATCTAGGCTTACCAAAGCTAGATGGCTTAACCGTATTGAAAGGCATTCGAGACGAAAACATCAATACGCCAGTCGTTATCTTAAGTGCGCGTGACACTCTTACCCAGCGTGTAGAAGGTTTGAATGCAGGCGCAGATGATTACCTAACAAAGCCGTTTGAAATGGTTGAGTTGATTGCTCGTATTCGTGCGCAGTTACGTCGCGCGTCTGGTAGTGCAGCGCCTATTCAACAAATTGGCGATCTAAGCCTAGACACGCGCAGTTCGAAAGTACTGTGGCAAGGTCAAGCGGTTAGCCTCACGGCGCTAGAATATAAAGTTGTTGCTTACTTCATGCATAACCAAAATAAGGTTATCTCGCGTACTGAGTTAGTTGAGCACATCTACAAGCAAGACTTCGACCGCGACTCAAACACGGTTGAAGTTTTCATCGGTCGTATCCGTAAAAAAATCGCACCAAAGATCATCAAAACCGTTCGTGGCCTCGGCTACCAACTGAATGCTGAATAGCGCAATCGTCAGTTAAGCACCGTCATTAAGCAAATACACACATCAATTCAGTGGACAGCCTGTTCTGATCATCGTAATACTGATAAATCACGATGAGCAAAGGCAGGCTAGCAATGCATGAATCTAAAAAAACGAACACTTAAAAACATCAGTCTTAAAAGCCGCTTGCTCCTCGCTGCGGCTTTTTGGCTAGGTGCGATGATATTAGCGGCAGGCGTTGGAATACCTAAGTTGGTTAACGATTACTTGGTCGATGACGTCAAGCAACAACTAAGCCTAACCATGGACGAGTTAACTGCCAACATCGAAACCAACGATAGTGGTAACCTGATCATGGCAGAGCGCCTGTCTGATCCTAGGTTTAACCAACCCTACAGTGGTATTTATTGGCGTGCCGCTACCCAAGACCAGATCATTCGATCTCGATCTCTCTGGGACAAAGACCTCACCATCAAGCGTTCTCCGATTCATACTTCAATCAAGGGACCAGAGAAGGAAAAGCTGATTTACATCGAGCAGGATATCTATCTGCCTGAACTGAACGATCCTGTCACGATCACCATAGGTATTGATGAAGACCCACTAGAATCGACACTGACCGAGCTTACAGGTCAAGTTTGGTTGATCCTGATGTTGCTGTTTGTTGGCGTGCTTATGTTGATTGGTATTCAGGTCAGCTGGTCACTATTGCCACTTAGTAAGATGCAACGTGAACTGGTGATGTTAAGAAACGGTGAACAGCAAGGGTTAAGCGACAACTACCCGAAAGAGGTTTCTCCATTGGTTTCTGACCTCAATGCCCTACTCTTCCACTATCAAGAGTTATTGGAGCGAGCTCGTAATCACGCTGGAAACCTATCTCACGCCTTGAAAACCCCACTGTCGGTTTTGAAAAATGAGATAGAGCGACTTCCAGATGATGACAAAACCTTGTTACAACAACCCATTCATCAGATTCAGAACCAAATAGATTATCATCTTGGCCGTGCGCGCATGGCAGGTGCAATGAACATTCTTTCGGTGAAGTCCTCACCTTGTGAGCGTGTCGAAGCGATCTCAATGGCGTTCGATAAAGTCTACGCTGCCAACGAAGTCACCATGATTAACGAGCTAGACTCTGAGATTGAAGTGGCGGTAGAAAAAACCGACCTTGATGAAATGGTCGGTAACCTGCTTGAAAACAGCTACAAATGGGCGAGTAGTATTATCCGAGTCCATTCGAATGAACTCGACGATGGCAACATAGAGTTGGTGATTGAAGATGATGGCCAAGGCATTCCTGAAGAGAAACTTGAGCAAGTGACCAAACGTGGTGTTCGACTTGATGAAACCACACCGGGAACAGGATTGGGGCTTAACATCGTGAATGAAATGGCGCACAGCTACCGAGGCAGCCTTACGCTCAACAAGAGCTCAATGGGCGGATTGAAAGCCTCTTTAGTACTTAAACTCAGCAAAGGCTGAGCAAACTAAACGCGCTAAGTAAACTAAATAAACCAAGTAATCACAATAAGCCCTAACGTAATGCTAGGGCTTAGTTTTATCTCAGTTCAACGGAACACTGCTCACTTCAACATAGTTAGCCCATCGAATGTAGCCCAATCATATTGCCTTCCGTGTCACTCACTACACTGATAAAACCATGCTCACCAATGTCCATTTTTGGCACTTGTAACACACCACCATTGGCCGCAGCCAAACTCGCTTCTGTGGCACAATCCTCACAAGAGAAGTAAACCATGGTGCTGTTGCCTCCCGCTTTTACACCTGACATTTTACATAGAGCTCCTGTCGCGCCATAGTTTCCCATATCGCAAGGAAATACCCACATCTCAACTTCGATTCCAGTTTCATTGCCTAACTTGTCCAACGTCACTTTAAATACTGATTCGTAAAAAGCTTTTGCTCTCGACATGTCATCGACATATATTTCAAACCAACCAATCGGATTCATTTGCATAACGTTATCCTCAGCTTTCGCCGCTTGTTCGCCCTTATTCAGCATAGTCAAAGTTGAAAAATTTATATCCGAGGAATTACGTGATAGCGGGTTATGTTTGTATAGATATAGTCCAGTAGAAACTGCAAAGCCTTGTTTGGTGGAGGGTTCAAACAAGGCTCGAGCTGGTCGCTTTTATATATCGCTCTGTATCTCGTTCATAGCGACATCTAGAGTTTGCGAATCATCGCGGTAGGTAGCTACTCCGATCATCAAGATCCGACCATCTGTATAATAGTCATGATCTTCATCGATCACTTCCACCGTTGCTAATGGGTACTTGTCTAGCTCAATATCTGGTAATGACGTTCGTATCTGATTCGCGAGCCTATCTCGCTCTTCATCAACATTAGGATCGATATTATGAAGTATGGTCACAATACCTGAGTAAGGGGTCACTTTAAGGCCATCATCATAGCTAATTGCACCTAACCACTGAGGCTGGTTAGTTTTAATATCAACACCGGCACGCCACCAGCGAATATGACTGCGCTTCACCAAATTACCCGGTAATTGAAACGCCATATCTTGTGGCTTGTCTCGCCAATACAAATCAGACACAGGTGGCGTTTTATCTCTAAGCAATGCGAGATAACCTGCCCATTCAATCTCATTTCGAGAGAACGTTTGATTCTCTATCCAGCCTAATTGCTTCATTAAATCTCTTGGGGTTGCTCCAACATAAATTACGTTGATCGCTTGTGCCGAGTAGAACGAAGATTTGCCTGGAAACGCTTTATAGGTAACCGAATTCCAGTTGACTTTGTCAATTTGAGCCGTCTCTGGTTGATTCTGAAAATCATCGGCCTTCCAGAAAAAGTGAGCGTAGTTCGCAAACAATACCCACGCCAACAACAGCGCACTGGATTTAAGCACCAAGCGTCGCCACTTCATTCGATAACCAATAATAGTGAAAACCAATACCGTGAACACACCGACGATCAAACTGTTATGCTCAGCGATAAATATTTTAAGGCTATTAAGCCACGGAAAACTTTCAACACCGTGCGCGAGTAACATCCCCCAAGCAATGAACTGCCCGCCACCAAGAACCAAGCCGATAAAGGCCAACAGACTGAAATTGCGCCACGGTACACGATGCGAGCCAGCTATAAATGGCACAACCCAAGCGATAGGCCCTAATAAACGAGCAAAAAGAATAATGTATGTGCCTTTGCGAGCAACCAGATAGCGGCAACGCGCAATTAATCTTTTGGTTTTAGGGCGAAATTTAATGAGTTTTCGTTGCGCCTTAGCACCGTATTTGTAGCCAATAAAATAACTGAGTTGATCACCAAGTAGGCCACCTAACATCACCATCACCAAAGCCATCCATGCACCCGAATACAGTTGAAAGCCTGCTGCGATAAAAAAAGGCTCCCCCGGTATAAATAGGTTTGGGCCAATAAGAGCATCACCCAATGCTCCCAGAAACAGCCCTAGTCCATCAAACATAACCACCTCAATGCTTACTGTTCTTTATAGTGACCAAACTTGTAGTTCATCTCGTTGTCTCGCATTTCACCTTTAAAGAAGCGTCTTATATTGGCTTTAAGGTAAGTTGAACCTGTCTTCACAACACCATCTTGGTCTAATCGGCGTGGGTCAAAACCAAAGGTCATATTTAGGAATCTAAATCGCCATGTTTTGCTCGCACGTTTTACGTAGTCACAGTCTTCACACAAGACGATCTCTTCATCGAAACCACCGATTTCATCATGTGCGCGTTTAGTCGAAAAAATACACGCGCCAATCGCCGTTGGGAAAAAGAACTGGGTGGTAAATAAGCCTGCGTTAAATAACCCATAACCAAACTTGTGCACCAGTGGCAGACCTTTCGAACTCATGTACACACCCGCAACTTCAAGCTTCTTCTCTTCTAGCTCATAAAGCGCTTTCGCAAGGAAGTTTCGAGGCAAGCTCACGTCAGCATCTAAGAAAAGGATTCTGCTGTACTGCGCTAATGACGCACCCGTGTTTCTGCCAAGGCTCACGCCACGATGTTCCATATGATGGACAGTTAATTTTGGCAACGCGTTTTCATAAGCTTGTGCCACTTCTCTTGTGTTGTCTTCACTGTTTGAGTCAACAACAATCACTTCAAACTCTTGGTGGGTTTGTACACTCAACTCTTCCATTAAGCGGCTGATGCGCTTCTCTTCGTTTAGCGTAATTACGACAATGCTTACCGGTTCCATATTTTCACCTATTCATTCTGCTGTTTAATTAACACTAAGATTAACCAACTAAGCCTTAACCAAGTCTTAGGCAAACATTCATTTTCCGTTCATTAACTTGATGATTTAGCTGCGATATAAATAGATAAGAATGGCGATGTAAAAGGGGTTAAAATGGGCTCAGCTACAGTTAGCGAACGTTTTATCTCCAAACGAATCATTTATCGAAGGAAATTTACTTTGAGATGGGCTTCTGACTTGCTCAGATTTGAATGTGATGTTAGTATCCGCGCTCGCTTAAGCATGAACTCGTTTATGCCTAAGCTTTACCACATACTCAAGGTCGCATTGAGGTGTGAAGTTAATTTTTACTAATTTGAGAGTAAAACTATGAAATTTGAAGCAGTAGTACGTACTGAACTAGGTAAAGGTGCGAGCCGCCGCCTACGTCACGCTGGTAAATTCCCAGCTGTAATCTACGGTGGCGAAGCAGCAGCTGTAGCTATCGAACTTGTTCACGCTGAAGTGATCAACCAAATGGATAAGCCTGAATTCTACGAAACAATCACTCTAGTGATTGACGGCGCAGAAGTTAAGGTTAAGCCGCAAGACGTTCAACGTCACGCGTTCAAGCCTAAAGTTGAGCACATGGACTTCATCCGTATCTAATTCCCTACCAAGGAATAAGATTGGATAATTCCAAGCCTTCTGCATAGAAAAGATAATCGATCTTACCAGTCGAGAAATCTAGAAATTCGAAACCCCGATGCTACCAACATCGGGGTTTCACCATTTTTGAGCCCTCAAAAACATTCAAAACATGTTACCGAAGCCAAACTAAAGATACAGACCAACCCGCTCAACTTCTTTCAAAGCAACACCATCAACAGCGATACCAACTTTAGCAGTATTTAACGAATACCACGCTACACTGTCAGCTTCTTGTGCGGTTATCTCCCCTTCCCATTGGTTCACAACAAAGTAATGAATCAACTGAAGTTCCTTCGTAGGATGGTAAAGCGAACACAAGTATTTGTAATCACTCGGAACAATATTAAGCTCTTCATCGAGCTCACGAAATAGCGCCTGAATCGGGTTTTCACCGTGTTCAATATGACCGCCAGGTATGGTAATTAAGCCAGGATCCGTTTCCTTAAACTCACTACGCTTTTCTAACAAAACTCGTGACTCGTTAAGCAAAATAAAAGAAACACACTCATGTAAATCCATCCGTTTTTCCTTAGACCGTCATTTGGGTAACTAAACTTTCTTTACGACAACAGAGCCCGCAATGAAGTCGTGAATCGCTCTGCGTTTGTGATTAAACAACATAGAGATGAACTCTAAAAGAACCCAACCAATCATTGCGTAGCCCACGAAAATGACGATTCGGCCTTGCTCTAAGCTGTCCCATGTATTGTCATAGAACGACAGTTGTGCATAAACATAGAAATTAAAAGGGATAAGCATGATAGGGACAATATCCCTCATGCAAGACTGTTTGAGGGTTAAGTTTCTGCTTTCTGATACATCGACCACTTTTACTCTCGTGACCATCTTACCGATCGTTTGCCCATATTTGGCGTGCATCCCCACATAGTAAGTGATCCCAATTAATGAATACGCAACTCCCCAAGCAAACACACCACCCGAATTTATCACGCCAGAAAGCACGTAATCATCTATCCATTCCAATGGTAAAAACACGATTGAATCGATCAAGGTAGCAAAGAAGCGTCTCCAAAAATTTGAATACTTATTGGCGTACATTTTTGTTCCTCAAGCAATTATCGGTAATAGAGAAGAGAATCTACAACACATCAGTATTTTCAACATTAAACTCGCAATTATTTATAAAACAAATGCGAAGTAGTCTTCATATAAAAACTATTATTCCCGCTAACTAACTGATCCAATTAACGTTGAACCAGTTTCTTACTTAGCCTTTCGTACAATTGAAAAGCTTCTGTTTTAGATATCAAGTTCCCAAGAGCATATTGGTGTGCCAGTTCAATATCATCGCTTTGATTTGGGTAATAACGCTTAGCGACTGCAGTGCACTGATTTAGATTGGTGTACCAACTGCCGTCTTTCTCAGCCACAAAGTAATACGCCGTTCGAACTAGCTTCTTGCCAATCACCTTGGCGACATCCGTATCAGCCATTGTTTTAAAACTCGGGGTCATTTGCTTAAGAAAAATCGATAAGTCACCGTTCAGAGCTTGGGCTATTTCAATGCTTGGTTTGTATAGTGGGAATTCAGTAGATAAATCATTACCCCAAATACAGCAGCAACAATGCTTGAGCCAAAATTGCCATCGATACTTTTCTTTAGGCTGTAGAACATTGTTGAGGTATCCGGGGTCAATATCGAGCTTACTCACTTGAGGGTATATTTTAGGAATAGTGTCGGAAAGTCGGCTAAATACTTCCTCCTCCCTTGGACCAATAGGCGTGGTGAGTATGATAGAAACATCTAAGTCGGAGCTTCCAGCAATGGCCGTTCCTCTAGGCACGCTTCCATACAGGTAGATACCATCAACTTGACTTGGGAGTTCTCTTAGCAACGAATCAACGGCTGCCGACACCGCTTCTTGAAATTCAGGCGCAATGTTCTTAGTTGAGTAAAGGTTTTGGATAAATCCTTCTCTATCGAGTCCTCTATCTAGCTTCTGCATACCACTTTCCATTGCTATGCCTTTTCCCATTCAGAATGTAGAACCGCCAACACAACTGTATCCCACCACTTATCTTTGAAGAATCGATGATCTTTAAAACATGCTTCTTGTTTCATTCCCAATGACTTACATAATTTAATCGCAGCCAAGTTCTTGCTGATGGTTTCGGCGAAGATACGGTGTATGCCTAACTCTGAGAAACCAAAATCAGCGAGAGCTTCAGAAGCTTCTATAGAAAGCCCTTTCCCCTGAATTTCTCTCGAGAAAGCACAGCCCATCGAAGCTTGTCGATTACCCTCAAGACGTAAGCAAACCGTTCCAATAAATTTACCAGAATGCTTGCTTTCAACCGCTAATTGATAGGATTTACGCGGAACTTCCGCGGCCTGAGTAACAAACAACTGGGTTAACTCTCGATATTTACTAGGTTCTCAATCACTCTCATCATAGAAACGCTGATACTTTGCATCTTGAGACATTGCAACAAAGGCACACTCGTCTTCGAGACTCATATTTCGAAGAATCAACCTGTCAGTTTCCAGCTTAAACATCAAAATTCCTTTTATCTTATAGCCTTGAAAGGAAAGGGCTCGGAGGTATTTATTCGTATACGTTCCCGTTATGCTTTAACCAACCATGGGTATGATGATTACGGGGGTCTTTGTGCGTCCAGTGCATTACGCCGCCTTTCTTGTTCCATTCATATTCACCATAAAATTCAACTCGATCGCCCTTTCCCAGTCCCTGAACACGAGGAGCTAAGTCAATATTATGTGCGACTAACAAGGTTTGGCCGCTATCGAGTCGCAAAATGAATTTCTGATGTCGAGAGCCTTTATTATCATCAGGAAGTACTCGATACACCGTACCCGAGCCGCGCACCTGAACGTCGCTTTGGTGATTTTCGTAAGCTTGCTTAAGTCGCGTATCATTCGCTTGAACATGACTGATGCCGAAGCTAAGCAGTACCAAAAGTAGAGCGCAAAATTGTTTCATTCCTTTCATTTCCCATATCTGTGTGTTGATTTGGGATACTGGCTGGGCATCCCCTCTTTTAACGATGCTTATACTGAGTCGGACAATAACCTCTCGAAACGTCCGAACTGCGAAGTTTTACGTGCTTGGTCGATCGCCCAGAAACACGTGAGCGCCACAGCTTAAAACTGCCAAGCTTGAGATGACTACGCATAAAACGAATCACTTGCGATTCATTCAAACCAAATTGCAGTTCTATTGCTTCAAACGGCGTTCTGTCTTCCCATGCCATTTCGATAATTCTTGATTCATTCTCTTTAGATAACATCATGCATACTCTCCTTTATAAACTGGGAGAAGTACGCTCGTCTTAGATTTAAAGATCACAGAGTGAGCACTTTGAAGTACGCGTGCTACAACGTCGAATAAAACAACAGGTTAGTTGTAGGCTTGAACAATCGCTATTTACTTTCCAGCCACTCAGAACGCAATAGGCCATACTTAATCGAGTCATAATACTCGCCTTGGTAATAACGCACTTTTCTTAGCCTAGCTTCTTGCTGGAAGCCTAATTTGAGGGCTAGTGACATCATGCGAGGATTACCCGACCAAGTGGTTAAGCCGACACGCTCTATCTGCTTGTTTTCAAATAGGTAAGATACCCAAAGAGGAAGAGCTAACGCAGCAATACCCTTACCCCAATAGTCAGAGTTATAAATGACCACTCCGGCTTCAAGCCAACGTGTCTCTTCACACTCCCAATAACAACTGACGGTTCCTACAGGCACATCGTCTACAACCACCAGCTGTAAATCGGATCCATTGAGTAACCGTTGAAACGAACGGCTTTCAAACTCGTCTAATGACGGGTGGGAATATGGGAAATAAGGGCCGTTAAACTTCGTCCACTCATCGTTTGAGATAACCAAGGCATAAATGGCGGCCAATTCGCTGGGCATTGCTGATCTTATCGTTATGTCCATTCACTTTCCTTATCCTGTTTCAAACGCTGTCGTACTGTTCGATTATTCTCAGTATTAGCACGACTAATTTTTGTTGGAGTTTATTAGCTTTAACTGAGTATTTGCGAACTCTCTAAGCATTCTCGCATTATTGTGATGTGCGTTATCTCCGCATTGTTGTCCGTTCACTCTAATTTCAGGGCTAGAGTAGACAGGAATAATATCACGCTCATAAGACATTACTGTGCCTCTCTCTGAACAAGTAGCACCGAATGAATATGCAGGAGCTTTCGGATAGCTGCCAGCGATAAAATGATCGATACTCTCGTGATCTTTTAACACCTTTTTATAGTCGTGGTTAGCGCCACTCAAGTGACCAATTTCATGTTCCATTGTCGAGTCTGGGCAATTTATCGCCAAAGAGAAAAAACGAGATACCTGAGATGCGACACCACAATATCGAGACTCGAACGCAGAATGATAATTAGAAAACACAACCCCTGAAAAAACAGGACGGCCGTCTTCTGTGATTTCTTTAATTGGCTCTTCCATCGATAATTTTAATAACCTCTCTGCTGCCCCCAAATCTTGAAACCAAAGGCTGTCGATTTCAGGCGTATAAGTCACCTTGGTGACTTTTCTCGTCATAGGGATGCAAGAGTTCTTCAATACCAAATTCGAATAGCTTTCCCATGTCGCTATTTTAGAGGCAACAAATGCTTTGGAGTATTCGGCTAACACCGATTCATCAACATAAAGATGGATCTCTGTATTCAAAACCTCACTCTGCGTACAAGTAGGAAACTCGACGCTTTGAGCATTGGAGAGTCGGCTATTGCTCAACACTATAATCAAAACATAGCCAACTAACTGGATCAGCCTTTTAAAGGAACCCTCACTGACTCGTGTATTCATTTCCATCCTCTCCCTATATTCAAAACCACCAGAACACCATAAATGCCGTGACTTAAGAATCATACCGATCACCATTACACGTATAAGTGTTGGTCTCTCAAAGTAACCTACTTGCTCTATCAATGTTTTTCAGAAAACAAAAAGCTCGCCATACAATGGCGAGCCTTATTGATTATCGGAGCTTAACTGTCATTAAACCCTAGCATTAACAGGCCCCAACTACGAAGAAACCTAAAGCATGAAGAAGCCTAAGGCATTAAGACACCTGATCACGTAAAGCCAATTCAACGTTTTTCAAGACTTTGAACTCTTCACGAGTACAACCACGAGCCACGGAAACCCAATGGTCGCCAGTTTCATCAGCTCCTTTAAACTCGGCACGCAATTCATATCTTCGCCATGTAACAAACGCCAAGATAAAGGTCAGTGCGAGCATCGGTAAACCGAACTGAGGAACAAATGCCCAAGTCGCAGCCGAAAGGACTAAAGCCAACGAAACAATATTGATTGCGTTTTCTTTAAGACCCAACTGACGAATTTCTAACTGTTTGATTTTACTTAAGCTATACACATCTTTCTTAACTCGAAGTTCGTTAGAGCTCACCAGAAAGTCTGACGTTTTGTATGACCTACGGAGTCGCACTAAATTCGCTAACCTGTTGCGTGTTTGATTCTTTTTCATCGCCTTTCTCCATGTTATTAAAGGTTAGTAAAAACTAATATAATCATGAAGTTAATAAACGAATGTTTATTTTATAAATCAAACCAATATCAAAATCAAGCTTATGCAATTAATAACACTTATAACAACACCACTTGAGTATGCAATATTTCAATATAAAGAAGATTCATTAGCGCGTTTTTTTCATCACAAATCAGTGTACTTTAGTCAAGCTGCTTACAAGCTAATAATTGCTCTAGTAACCAGCCCAATAAGTCAAACTGCAGGTATGATTCCCTCTGCTTTGTAACCACTTATTTCAACGAGATTTTTTGCAATGAATCTCACGCTCTAGGTATGCTGAATCACGGTCACATAGTGCTCCATCTTCCATAACGAATATAAACACACTCCCTCTTACTCATTGCATTTTTGAATGCCAAAATCATTCAATTGAACATATCAACATAGCTTATCGATTAAGCAATTGATCTCATAATAAAGAAGCGGTACGCTTACGCTATGCACACGGTTACCTAATGGAGATCACGATGAATGAACTACTGACATGCGCTATGGAACAGAAACAACGAACAACAGTGACGAGTTTATTCGCAAGAAATGGATTCAAGATCGCGGCTACTGACTTTGATGATGTGACTTTCGAACGAGAGAGTGTGTTGGTCAATGTTCGTTTTGATGCGTCTTCAAACGTTGAATCGATTTCAATTCTAAACAACTAACGAGCTCACAAGCAGGTCGCTAAAATAATTGAATGGCCAACATTCGAGTCATTTTAGCGTATCTTGCGACCTACCCTTTTCTACTTCATCCCCATCCTCTTCTCTTCCAAAAGCCACCGAGTGACAATTAGATCAATAACTCGCAATTCCATGAGCTTGGCTTATATTTATTAATACCCTTTGAACAAAAATTCGAAATGATGCCTATGTTCCTAACTCGGTTAATTTATGTCAGTACCCTTTCCGAATGTTGTGATTCCAAAGCATTGGAGGAGATACTCGCTATCTCTCAAGATCATAATCGGCAGAGCCATTTAACGGGGCTTCTCAGCCATAATCAAAAGTACTTTCTTCAATGTATTGAAGGTTCTAGAGAGGCAGTTAACCACACGTACAATCACATCCTTAACGACGAGAGACACAATCACGTCGCAATACTTTATTTTAAAGAAATTGATAGCAGAGAATTTGGAGATTGGTCGATGGGAGACATTCCGCAATCCAATTTAACCGAACTGTTGAACTTACAGTTTTCAACCTCTGATCAATTTAACCCGTACGAAATGTCTGGCGAAAGTGCTTACAGAATGCTTTTAGAGTTAAAGCAAAATTTGCCATCTGAATGACAAAGCCAACTAGTTATGCAGCGTTATATTCTCGAAGGCCATAACTCTTTGTCCCTTACTCGCACCGACACTGCAAAAATATGATGACAACGAGAGCACAACGCCTCACTCCCAGAAGGTAATTCCTAGAACTGCATGACTCCCCCACATTCGATGCATGACTTGGTACAAAGATCAGACAATCAAGAAAACTCTTAGCTGTTGATAAGCAACAGTTGGTTTTTTTCCAATACACACGCAATTAAACGAAGTTCTTTTTGAGCTTCTCTTCCAACGCTTTAACACAAAGCTTAATAGCAATAGGCGTATTTGAAGCGAATGGGTTTAACGCATAAACCGTGTTGGTAGGCAACTGGAAGCTTGGCATGATGTCGACTACTTCATTCGATAGCTGATGAAGATAGAAGTCTGGAATGACACCAATACCAACACCAGACTTGATCAAGGCGAGACAACTGTGAAAGGAGTTGGTAACGCAGCTGGCTGGCTGTTGGTAAATAAAGTCTTGTTCATTTTGCGAAGTAAAGTGATGAGTCACCTGTTTTCCCTGCCAAGAATTTGCGATGTAAGGAATAGATTCAAGCTCACGAGAGAGCATGCTTTCAACACCACATAACACGTCTTTAAATTCACCTAAACGCTTTTGCTTTAGGTTACTATCACGTGAACTGCCTACCCGTACTGCGAGATCAATATCGTGCTCCATGAAGTCCAAATGTTGATCATCACTAATCAGTTCTGGCCTTAACTTCGGATATTGCTTCATCAGTTCTGCAACAACAGGCGCAACCAACAAGTCCATCAACGCATTCGGTGCCGTGATACGAATCCGACCTTGTGGCTCTTCTAGCTCAGCTTTCGCCATATCCCAAGCCGATTCAGCGATCACGTTGATGTCTTTGCAACTCAAATAAAAACGCTCCCCCATACTGGTCAGAGATTGCCTGCGTGTTGTGCGCTTAAGAAGTGAAGCACCTAGCTCTTGTTCTAAGATTTTGAGGTGCTGACTGACGACAGATTTAGACAACTCTAGCTTTTCAGCCGCAGCCGAGACTGAACCCTGCTCTACGATATGAGCGAAAATCGACATCTGCTTTAGCTTACTCATCTTATTGTTCTCTTTTTACAAACAGTATTTTCTATTATCTCTGTTTTTCAAGTTAATTTCCAAGACTAAACTCAATTCAACTTATCGAGATACCAAATCAAAAAGACAGTGCTCGACACAATACTGTTATGGAGAAAGACAATGTTAGACAACCAAATTTTAGAAGCATGTAAGCAAGGCATTAACGCGTGGCAAAAAGCTTTCAACAGCCAAGATGCGAAAGGCTGTGCAGATCAATATACTGAAAGCTGTGTAATGGAAGCGCGTCCGTTTGGTACCTTTGAAGGTCGTGAAGCAATACAAGCGTTTTGGCAAAACATCATCGACCAAGGCTTCAAAGACGTTGATTACACCGATGTTAAGTGGGAAGAGCACCCAGAAGGCGGCTACATTCTTACCGCTAGCTGGACAATGAACAAAGCGTTTGGTGTTGTACATCGTGAGCACTGGGCACTGGAAGCGGATGGTTGCGCTCGTTTAGTCAGCGATGATTTTGAGGTTCAAGGCGAACGCTAGAGCTGTAATTAAAAGCTAGAAGCTCACAGCTCAAAAATAGAAACAGAAAACAAAAAGCCAGCAATCCAAATTGGACTGCTGGCCTTTTAATGTTTGACTCTGTCGGCTTTTCACTTGATTTGAAGGTGATTCAGTGACTCTACACAATCACTCAACACGCTCATCATTTCAAATCAAAATGTCTAGTCAGACAGAGCAAATACAAGTCAAAGTTACAGTGCTGCTTTCTTCGCTTCTGTAATCCAAGCATCAAACGTGCTTTGGTTCGCTTTGATCCAACCGTTTACGTGCGCTTCAATATCAGCAGAGCTGTTTTTGCCTTTGCTCATCATCATATTCTGAGCACTTACATCGTTGATGTTAAGTTTGATGATCTCGAAAAGCTTCGCCGCAGCTGGGTTGTTTTTAGCAAACTCTTTATTCGCAATAATGCGCATTGAGTTCATTTGGAAACCATAGTTTTTGCCATTAGACAACGTTGTATCAACATTCGCACGATCACCAGGAAGAGATGAGAATGGTACTTCTAACCAAACTACATCTTCGTTAGGCACCAATACGCCACTTACCCAGTAAGGTGTCCACGTGTAATAAAGGATTGATTCACCCTTTTGGTAACGAGAAATGGTATCTGCGATGATCGCCGCATAGTTACCTTGGTTGTGAGTCACCGTATCGTCCAGTTTGAACGCTGAAAGTTGATGTTCAATCACCATCTCACAACCCCAACCTGGGTTACAGCCTGTAAGGTCTGCTTTGCCATCACCGTCAGCATCAAACAGCTTCGCGATTTTTGGATCCGTCAGTTGACCAATGTTAGTGATGTTGTATTTCTCAGCCGTTTTCTTATCAATTAGGTAACCTTGAGCGGCACCGCTTACATATTGTCCTTCGCGGTAGAATTTGTCATCGCCGCCCGCCATTTTGTATTTATCAGCATGAAGCGGGAACCAACCTACCGTTAGGAACGTCGCGTCGCCTTTTGCGATAGAGGTGTAACCTACGTTGTAATCCACTTCTTGCGTAGATTTCACGTCATAGCCAAGCTCTTCAAGAGCGCGGTTAACAATCAACGTTTGGAATGTTTCTTCCGCTACAGACGATTGAACTGGCTGAACTGATACACCTTCACCCGGTAAGCTTGCTGCCCACACGTTCGTTGATACTGCTAATGTAGAAACGATGCTAACTGCAAGTTTGCTCTTCCATGAATTATTCATTGGTGTTTTTCCTTAATTGTAGTTCTGATTTGTTACCGCGATTTATCGCATTGAGCACAAGAGAAACAGGGCCCATGTGGTACCAGCGTAATTTTGTATTACCTGCATTTACCCCGAGAACTTGGGTAATGCGGTCAAGCAGGATTGCTAGAATAACGATGCCGAGACCACCAACAGCGGCCAGTCCCATATCTAGACGGCCAATACCTCTCAGTACCATTTGACCTAAACCACCTACCGCGATCATTGATGCGATAACCACCATTGACAGCGACAACATCAGTGTCTGGTTTACGCCCGCCATAATGGTTGGTAATGCAAGTGGCAGTTGAATTCTGTAAAGCATCTGCTTTTTGCTTGCACCGAATGAATGACCCGCTTCGATCAAATCTTCCGGTACTTGCTGAATACCCAGAATGGTTAAACGTACCACCGGTGGCAGTGCGAATATAATGGTCACCACTACACCCGGAACGTTACCGATACCAAACAACATTACGATGGGTACTAAGTAAACGAAGGCTGGCGTTGTTTGCATAGCGTCCAGAATTGGGCGAACGAATTTAGCCGCCGTGTTACTTCGGGCGAGCCATATCCCCATGGGTAAACCGATCAACAGGCAGAAGAATACAGATGTCATCACCAGTGAAAGCGTGGTCATCGCTTCAGGCCAAGCGCCAATCAAACCAATCATAGTAAGAGATACTGCCGTAGCAACACCCAGCTTCAGGTTTGAAAACTGCCATGCCACCAAAAACAAAATGATGAGCATAAATGGGGCTGGCGTAGACACCAATGCCGTTTCAAATGAACTTAGAATGAAATCGATAGGTACACGAATTGCTTGAAACAATGGTCGTCCGTGTTCAACTAGCCAATTCAATCCAGACTCAACCCAAGTATCAACAGGCAGAACGGCTTCTGCAAAAGGATTAAGTGGATCAAAAGGAATGGTTTCTACGGTTTCGCTGCTTAGCCAATCTGCCGATGGTGAAGTGTCAGCGGCTTGACCCCAAGGATCACTTGATGGCTGAGCGGCAGGAGCAGACTGTGACCATGGGTCATTATTTGTTTGTTCAGACGACATGATCTACCCCTTATCCAATGTTTGTAGCAAACGTGACTTAGTTACCACACCAAAGTAATTACCTTGCTCATCCACAACAGGAACGGAGTAAGGCACACCACCAACAAGGCCAAGCACATCATTGATTGGTAAATCAGGGTTCAGCGTTAATCCATCATCGAGCTGCGCGCTGATGAGTGATTTGTTCTCTTTGTGAGCTTTGCGAAGGGAGTCAACAGAAACAATGCCGGAGTAAAGGCTGCTCTTCTCAACAACGATGCCGTATTCACGGTCGTTATCCATTAGGATTTTCAGAGCGGAAGCTGGGCCGTCGTGTTCTGACTTTTTAAATACCGCTGCCGGTTTCTTACGCGCAATGTCTTTCACAGTAAGTACGCTTGCAACATTCACACCACGGAAAAAGGCTTCGACATAGTCGTTCGCTGGGTTGTTAAGAATTTCGTCTGGTGTGCCCACTTGAACCACTTCACCGTTTTGCATAATGGCAATACGGTCACCGATTCTCATCGCTTCATCCAAATCATGCGAGATGAATACAATCGTTCGTTTATCGTCATTTTGAAGACGAATCAGTTCATCTTGCATTTCAGTACGAATCAAAGGATCGAGTGCCGAGAATGCTTCGTCCATTAACAGGATATCTGGGTCACATGCCAAGGCTCGCGCTAGACCAACACGTTGTTTCATACCACCAGACAATTCATCTGGGTACGATTCTGAGTATGCGCCAAGGCCCACACGCTCTAATGCTTCAAATGCTGCCTGTTTACGTTTATCGACTTCAACACCTGCCAGTTCAAGACCAAATGCAGCATTTTCGATAACTGTCATATGTGGCATCAATGCGAAATTTTGGAAAACCATGGAGATGTTGTTACGGCGGACTTCGCGCAGTTCATCTTCTGAGATGTGGGCAATGTCTTTGCCTCGAAGAAGCACATTACCTTTGGTAGGTTCAATTAGTCGGTTAAGAAGGCGTACTAGGGTTGATTTGCCAGATCCTGACAATCCCATAATCACGAAAATCTCGCCTTCTTGAATACTAAGAGAAACATCGTTAACACCGATCGTTAACCCTGTTTCTTCGAAAATTTTGTCTTTATCCGCGCCTTCATTAATCATCGAAAAAGCACGGTCGGTATCTTCACCAAACACCTTGTACAGTCCCTTAACTTCCAGTATGGGATCCATATAATCTAATCCTTTCTTAGCTATTTTAACTTAAAGATGGTTATTTAAGCTCGAAAAACGATTAGCACTCTAAGTAATTAATGAGTAAAAATCAAGGAGCTTCGTTCGGTAAAATAAAGCAATAACCATCAATCAACCTTACAAGAGCAAGCTCAAAAAATAAGCATAGATACAACAAATAACTGATAAATAAAGATATAAATTACACTTAAACACTGTCAACATTTTGTATTACTTACCCATAGATTATTGAATATTAATTTCACATTAGAGCAGTTAATAGGCTAAATGAACCAAGATTAACAGCAATTAGTTCGTGTACAAATAATTCGAATACAAACTAATTCATCAAGATTTCATGATATTTCAAAGTTGCAATCTCACTCAGATACAAGGATAAGATCTACACTCAATTTTGGATTAAAAACCAGAGGTGAACCGGATAAAGTCACGAATCAAACTCGACCTTTTCAACCCAGAATTTTAAAACATCACACCAACTGTGATACTTGCTACAAACTACTCAATATCGATGACCCAAGCCGAAAGACAACTTGTAGAGTCCTCATTGCTGATCCATTCTTTATAGAAGAAATGGACATACTTTCCGCGATGATTAAAGAAAAGGACGAGGCACTCGAATGATAAAAATGTTGGTATGCGACTTTGATGGGACACTGGATGGAGGCTCTTCTCATGGGGTTAATCAGTTGTTTAATTACTTAACAGAGCAACCCGATATCCGCTTTATCATCGCGACGGGTAGAACACTGCCTTCAATTCGTTTGGGGTTGGCGTCAGATAACTACCCGAAACCCCACAGTATTATTAGCGATGTAGGCACGAGAATTCACCACTCCCAAGAACCCGATCATATTTGGCATAAACAGTTAGAAACATCGTGGAACAAATCAAAGGTAGAGTCAGCACTCGCACCACTCGATTTTATGGGCAAACGCTTTGAAAACCATCAAGGCGATTACAAGATTACTTTTGAAGGGAAACTGTCTGAACCTCAGCATGAATTGATCGAATCGAGCTTAGAGTTACACGGATTAGATGTTCACCTTACTTATTCTCACGACTGGTATTTGGATATCACACCGAAGGGCGTCAACAAGGCCACGGCGATTCATCACCTGCTAAAACAACATGATTTGAGTGTTGAGGAAGTGTGTGTGGCGGGCGACTCAGCTAACGATACCTCTATGCTAACGATAAAGGGCGTGAACTCAATATTAGTGGCTAACCATTACCCTGAGGTCGCTCACCTGTCCGACAGAGACAACGTATACACCAGCAATGCGACACACGCGGAAGGTGTGTTAGAAGGCTTGAAATACTGGCAAGAGCGTTCAACCGCGGGTAATTAGAACAAGTAGAGCTGAGCAGCAGACCTCTACTTGATACACTTATTTCCAACCAGGAAGCCAATGTTCCTTGTCCGTTAGATCCCGCCAGTTGATATCTTCTTCTCGTTTAGTCATCACGGCTTCTATCAAGCAACGAATGACCTCTCCTTCTTCAAACTCGATCTCTGTCACCATAAAGTGCTTTTCTTTCTTTACTGGGCTAACGGCCGTCCATTTGCTGCGAAGTAGTTTCTTGGGATTGATTCGATTCATGAGCTTATTTCTCGCTTAGATGTCATTGATTATTATGGGCTGTCTAGCCGACACAAGTAATAGTCTTCAGCTCGTGAAAAGGATCAAAAAAAAGCCAGCGATTAGGCTGGCTTCATTCAGTTAGCTATTTCTCGTTAAAGATTAACCATTTTTAGGTGGATCAAATGCCGTTAGTTCTAATACTGGGCCTGTGTATTTTTCAATTTTCACAAGCGCAGAGTTTGCAGCACAACCATTGGCCAATCGAGACGTCGGGATATCCAACGTAAGCACGTTACAGCCACCGTTTTTACATAGGCCTGTATCTTTATCTAAATCTGGCCAACCGCCTTCATGGATACATACAGAGCCTTGCTTGATGCCATCAGTCACTAATGCACCTACCAACACTTGTCCGCGACCATTGTGTGCACGAACCAAGTCACCGGTTTTAATGCCTCGAGCTTTCGCATCTTCAGGGTGAATTGAAATCGGCTCACGATCTGCAATCGCGTACTCTTCGCGGATCTTCGCGTAGTTAAACTGGCTGTGTAGACGGTGCGCGGCGTGCGCTGTCATCAATTGCAGTTCGCCATCTTTAGCATTACCTGTGTACTCTGTCGGCTCCATCCAAGTTGGATGTGGAGGGCAATCATCAAGCTTATAGCCTTCAATCGTTCTAGAGAAGATTTCAATCTTGCCACTTGGTGTTCCGAGCGGGTTCATGATTGGGTTTTCACGGAAGTCAGCGTAACGAACAAACTTCGCATTCTTGTCGTTCCACTTCATCTCAATCAGCTGGTTATCTTCCCAGAACTTGCTGAAATTCGGCATTGCAACACGTGCTGCGCGGCCACCTTGTTGAGCGGCTTTGTAGAATTGGTACAACCATTCCATTTCTGTTTTGCCTTCGGTGTACACCTCATGGCCACCAGGAGCTAAAAGCTCTGCCATATCTGCGAATACATCAAAATCGTTACGGGCTTCACCTTGTGGCTCAACCGCTTTTTTCATTGGAACTAAGTGTTGGTTACTGTAGTCACCCGTCATCGTCAGATCGTTGCGCTCAAACGATGTTGTAATAGGCAGAACAATATCCGCATGCTTAGCGGCTGCAGTCCAGTAAATCTCTGAAATCACAACTAGTTCCGGTTTCTGCCACGCTTTGATCAAACGGTTCGTATCTTGGTGGTGAGTGAAGTTACCACCACCCGCCCACCAGATCATTTTGATATCTGGGAACACACGGTCATGACCATTATGCTTATACGCTTTGCCCGGGTTTTCTAGGGCTTCAACAATACGAGCAACAGGGAACGAATTAATCACCTTGCCCGTCGCAGACCAGCCACGCTCATCACTACCCGCGACAGCACCTAAAGATGCAGACATTGCAGGCAATACACCAGCATCACGAGATGGATTACCACCATTTGAGTAGTGGTAAGAGAAGCCGAACCCACCACCAGGCAAACCAATCTGACCAAGCATTGCAGCAAGAGTTACCAACATCCAGTGGCGTTGCTCACCAAACTGTTGACGCTGAATACCCCAACCTGCCATCAACATAGTGCGGTTACTGCTGAAAATATCAGCCAGCAATTCAAGCTGCTTAACTGGCACGCCACACACGCTTGATGCCCACTTAGCATCTTTCACTACGCCGTCTTCTTTACCCATCAGGTAATCTTCAAAAACGTCATAGCCTGTCGTGTATTTATCAATAAACGTTCGGTCGTGCTTACCTTTGATGACTAACGTATGGGCAATACCCATCAACATAGCCACGTCAGTCATTGGGTGTGGAGCAATCCACTCTGCGTTGTCGCCAAAGAACTCAATGGTTTCAGAGCGCATTGGGTCGATAGCAATCACTGTCTTGCCCGATTTCTTCAATTGATGGAAGAATTCTAACCCTGAGCAGTCTGTTGAACTCCATGCGATCTTCAAAGTGTTCATTGGGTTTAGACCCCAAAGCACCACTACATCACTGTGCTCTAACACCATTGGATGCGTTGTTTGCTGCTCGTATACTTCAATCGAGCCCACAACGTGCGGCATGATAACTTGCGCAGCACCTGTTGAGTAATCGCCCATATGACCTGAGTAACCACCAGCCATACCCATGTAACGTTGAAGTAAGGTTTGTGCTTTATGAAGCACACCACTAGAACGCCAACCGTATGAACCTGCGAAAATCGCATCTGGGGTGTTATTTTCACGAATACGCATGTGCTGTTCGTGTATTAGTTTGTACGCTTCTTCCCAAGATACGCGAACAAACTCATCGCTACCACGCACTGCTTTAGGCGCTAACGGGTTATCTAAGTAGCTCTTGCGCACCATAGGGTATTTAATACGCGCTTTGGTATGTACTTGATCTGGGCCTGTTGTTTGAAGGCTGTTGAAAACGGTTTGAGGTACTGCGTTCGTTGTAGACACTAGCTTGCCGTCTTTCACTTCACACAACATAGGCCCCATACGACCGGCCGTTAGAACACCTTTACCACGCGTGTTTGACGAAGCGACTGACATTGGAGAGAACGACGTAAACGCCATTGCACCAGCAGTCATACCTGTGCCTTTTAAAAATCCGCGACGTGTAATATCTGTCATTTTTTATTCCTTACTATTAGTGGCCAACAACGTCTTTCGCGTGGTTTTGGAAGTACTTAGTCAGCAGTTCAAGGTTTTGTTCTGAGATATCTGTACGAGTTCCCATACCTTTCGCTACCGGTCCCCAAGCGTTAACGGTGAAGTGCTCACCAGGAATTTTTGCGTGACAAGTTGAACAATAAACGTTGTCTAACTCTTCTGCATAAGACCAGATTGGATCTAGGCTATCGACAACTGGAGACGCAATATCGCCAGTTAACGCAACTGAACGCCACTCGTTACCGTAAGCATCCGCCTTGTATTCACCCGTTTTAAGTGCGGATTGCCCTTGCTCAGTCAAAGTCGCAACAATTGAACGTTGGCCTTCGCCGTAGTAAAGCACTTGCTCAGCGCCTTTCATTTGGAACGCATTCAGCGTCACAGTGCGGTTGTCGCCTTCCGCTTTAATCACTTCTAGTTTCGCTGTCGGGTTTAGGTTACCAAATTCGCCCATTGCGATATCAGTTACTGGGTAAACCACTTTCGCATCTACTGGCGTGTTTTTCGTAAATGCAATCAGAGTATCGAACGCTTTGCTATCTAGCTGAGCTTCAGGAGCAAAATGCGCGACGCCTTTGTGACAATCGATACACGTTTGATTGTTCTCTTTGCCATATGCATGCATTTTCGCCGCATCACGAGATTGTTCGAATGTTTCCATTGCATCGAAATCGTGGCAAGAGCGACACGTCGCTGAATCGTTTTCACGGAATTGAGCCCAAACTGTCTCAGCCATATCTTTACGATGCGCTTCATATTTCTCAGGCGTGTCGATCTTCCCTGAAATAAACTCGTGGTAGATGTCTTTAGACGCTCTCACTTTAGTGATCACGTAGTCCACCGGATCTGTTGGAATATGGCAATCCGCACACTCTGCTCGAATGCCTTTTGCGTTACTGAAATGGACCGAACCTTGGTACTCTTTGTGCGGAGTTTCCATGGTGTGGCAAGACACACAAAACTCAGTGCTCGATGTGTAGTGCATAACAGCGGCTGTTCCACCTAAGGTCAACCAACCAATACCTATACCAACCGCTGCTATTAGTGCGATGTAACGTTTTTTTATTGTCATAATTTTTAATCATCTTCAACAATTGCTTACAATTACGAGTAGAGTAGTACTTTAGGGGTAGGTTTGTTTGACGTGGATCATGGTTCGTATTCCGAGGAGCAAAAAATGAACCTTTATTTAGGCCCGATGCAAGTTTATAAAAACGCCCCACCCGACACCCAATCACCAAGCTAACTAATGGGCAGACTTGCATTCTATATACTAATCAAACAAGCAATGACGACACTAAATCACTCCCTAGGTCAAAGAACTAAATGTAACTTCAATATAATGTCTGCTTTCTATTTTCCATAAATTCAATACGCGATGATTCAAACAGAATTCCAACAAAAAATGGCGAGTTTCACCTCGATTGAACAAGCGCTTGATTACTTTGAAATTGGGTTTGATAGCAAGTTCATCAACCAAAATAGAATCGAGCTTGTGAAGCGATTTAATGGTTATCTGATTCTGTCAAAACCTGATGATTGGTTTTCTGGACGAAGAGCATTGAAAAACGCTTATTGCAAGGTTCAACGTAGCAAGTTAGATCGCCACACGCGCTCTGCTTGTCGCGGATGTACAACATGCCAGCGCCGATAGACCGGAGATGGCTGTTAAGAAATAGAGAACTAAAAGTAGACAGTTGAAATAACATCTCATTGGGATCTAGTCAGTGGTTTGGTCAAAAAAAAGTGTGCTAGTCTTACGGCAACTCAACTACGAGATAGAAACTACAATGAAAATTTTCAGCAATTTCGAAAGCGGCAACATTCACGTCGTTTCAGCAGATTCACCACAAAACATTCAACTGACTATCCCAGCAGACAATCAGACTGAAATCTCTCAATGGTTTCACTTCCGTTTAGAAAGTGAAGCTCAACAAGCTCATCACTTTGAAATCGGCCAATTAGCTACATCTGCCTACCCTGAAGGCTGGAAAGATTACGATGTGGTTGCATCTTATGACCGTGAAGAGTGGTTCCGCATTCCATCTCAGTTCGATGGCGATATATTAAGCTTTGATATCATCCCTGAACACGATTCAATGTACTTTGCGTACTTCGCACCGTACTCATACGATCGTCACCAAGACCTTCTTCACAGTGCTCAAACGCACCCGGCATGTAAGCTTGAAACGTTGGGTCACACCCTAGACAACAACGACATCACTTTGCTAACTATCGGTGAGCCAAGTGAAGAGAAGAAGAACATCTGGGTTATTGGTCGCCAACACCCTGGCGAGACGATGGCTGAGTGGTTGATCGAAGGTTTGCTGCAACGCCTGCTTGATGAGACAGACACTGTCGGTCGATCTCTTCTAGACAACGTTGTTTTCCACGTTGTACCGAATATGAACCCAGATGGCAGCATCCGCGGCCACCTGCGTACTAACGCAATTGGCGTTAACCTGAACCGTGAATGGCAATCACCTTCGATGGACCGCAGCCCAGAGGTTTTCCTTGTGCGCGAGCGTATGCTAGAAACTGGCGTTGACCTGTGTCTAGACATTCACGGTGATGAAGCGATTCCATATAACTTTGTTGCGGGTAGCGAAGGCACACCTTCATACAACGAACGCATTGCAAAACTAGAGAACCACTTTAAGCAAGCACTGCTGACTATCACACCAGAATTCCAAGATGAATTTGGTTACGATAAAGATGAACTGGGCAAAGCGAATATGACCGTTGGCACAAACTGGATCGGCGAGCAGTTCAAGTGCTTGTCTTACACAGTAGAGATGCCATTCAAAGATCACATCAGCCACGCTGATGAACTTTACGGTTGGTCTCCTGAACGCAGCATCGCTTTTGGTCACGACATGCTAGCAGCCGTTTGGGCAACAGTAGACGAGCTATAAAACGAACCATAGACAGGCTAAGCTCCTTAGTTTGTCCTTATAGTTAGTTTGCTTACATACATAGCAAAGCCCAGCACTTGCGAAAGTGCTGGGCTTTTTAATTTCAGCTTAGAATCGAGTAATTTGGGGGGATGAGCGGCTTGGGTTTTAAGGCATCTAACTTAAAAGCTTTCTATGCCACTCTGAGGCTCGCAAAAAATACGGGGTATCTTTGCCTAATGTGCCTTTGTTCTGAAACCATATCCTTGAAGCTTGGTCCTTGTAATAACTGAACGATCACTTCATCGCCTTCTTGTCGCAGCACTGCACCACTAATATCAATGGTGTTGTTATCGTGCAGTCTTAAACTGCCCGCCATTGAGAAGCCTCGATAAACAGGAATGATGTTACGCATCATCAAACGCACACCCTTTTCAGAGACCTCACTGACATGAAAAAGCTCATCCTTAATTCGCATCACTGGACGTGCCTTTTTTGGGTACTTCAAGCGGTAATATTTGCGTTTCTGGGTGAATGACTCTTCACTCATCTGTGACTCCCTGTGTCTGTTTATTCGGTCAAGCAATAGCCTTTAGCTTCAATTGGATTTAGAACGAACACATTCACCAAATTGATAGCTGGTTATTATATCGACTTTAAGAGCCAATGCTTTAGAGATTTATACAGAGAAACAACAATTGCTTAGCATTCAGTAAAAAATGAGAACTGAATCGGAAATGAGAGCTGAGTCAGGAAGTCGGGAATGAGATCTGAACCGATAGGTAAATGCTCAATTCTTCATGTGGGTCCCCTAAAGCTGGAACAACGCCAACTGAATGCTGAAGCCCACAAATAGAATCCCACAAACAGTGTTCATCATTTGCGAGGTACGCTTTTGAACCAACAAGCGCTTAAACGTATCTGCCATTAAGATCACGACTAAGAACCACATCGACACCACTGTCGCTTGAATTGCACCGAGTATTAGGCTGTCTGTCACAATCGCATCTGTTGAAACAAATTGAGGGAATACCGAAAGATAAAACAGGACGATTTTAGGGTTCAGTAAATTAGTGAGAAGCCCTTTGAAAAATTGGTTATAAAGCTTACTCCCCGATGCACTGATTACAGAAAGCATACCCTTTTGAGCACGCCGTGCCGCACGAAAATGGTTATATCCAAGCCAGCTAAGATACAAAACTCCAGCCCACTTTAACCCCTCAAAGACCATTGGTGTGTTCGAAAGTAACAAACTAATTCCGTTGGCCGAAATAAAGGCATGAAAAAAGAAACCACAAGACACACCTAGCACGTTCACAAATGCGAACAACTTCCTCTGAGTCAATGCTGTGCTTAATACCAATAAAGCATTAGGGCCCGGGATAATGGCAATAAAAAACACGATAACAACAAACAGCCAGATACTGTCCAAACTCATTTCGAACTCATTTCATGAACACTTTTAGGGCCGATATTGTACGTCCATTCGATAGCATTACAATATGACAAACGCTTAATTAACTTGCATGGCGATCATCCAGAAATAACGCGTATAATGAATCCGTTTATCGTGTAACGTACAAAACTGATTCTCTAACATTTACAGCCCTGTTAGACTCCTCCTCCCTTTTGATACTTGGTTCATTTATGTCATTTGATAGCCTAACCCTTAACGCTCAAACTATTGCTGCGATCCCCACCCACCTTCATACTCCTACAGAGGTGCAGCAATCGGCTATTCCCCATATTGTTTCGGGCAAAGACGTTCTAGCCTTAGCCCAAACAGGCAGCGGGAAAACATTGGCGTTTGGCTTACCTATGTTAAATAACATCAATGCTGCAATGCGCGAACTGCAAGCGATCATCATTGTTCCAACCCGTGAACTTGCCTCTCAAGTAGCCAAAGCTCTAAAACCCATCGCAACCGCTCTCGATATCAAAACAGTGACACTGACTGGTGGAGTTGATATCGATAGTCAGCAACAACAATTGTTAGAAAAGCCACAACTCGTGATCGCAACTCCTGGCCGCCTACTTGCCGTTATTCAAGAGAGTAAACTAGTGCTAAGCCAATGCGAGTCCTTAGTTCTTGATGAAGCAGACCGTTTACTCGACATGGGATTTTGGCCAGATGTTCAAACCATTATTTCTGCTCTTCCTAAAAAACATCAAACACTGCTGTTTTCGGCTACGCTACCAAAAGAACTGGTCAGTCAGACTGAGGCGCTACTTACTAATCCCGTAAAGATCACAACCCATCAAGAGAACAGTGTCGTTTCAGCCATTGAAGAAACGCTCTATCTAGTGAACAAGGGAAGTAAACCTCAAGCGCTCATCGCATTACTGAACCAACACCAGTGGCCACAGGTACTGGTTTTCATCAGTGCCAAAGACAATGCTGACGCGCTGACCAAGCGACTGAATAAAGCAAAAATTAGCGTAAGTGCTTTACACGGCAACAAAAGCCAAGAAGAAAGAACGGAAGCATTAGAAAGTTTCAAAAATGGTAAAACACAAGTGTTGATCGCAACTGATGTGATGGCTAGAGGCATACATATAGACCAACTACCTGTAGTAATTAACTTTGACTTGCCATCTCACTCTGCGACTTACGTACACCGTGTCGGGCGCACAGCCAGAGCAGGAAGCACTGGATTCGCAATTTCCCTTGTGAGCCACAGTGAAACTGAGCATTTAAACGCCATCCGTACCCTCACCAACAAAGCACTTCCGTTGCAATCATTAAAAGGTTTTCCAGTAACGGATAAACCCGCATCTGAAACAACTGCGAGAAAACGTCCACCAAAGGACAAAATGGCCAATCGCAGAACGGCAAAAAAGAAGAGTGTTAAGCAATTTAAGAGCAAGCCAAATTCTTCGAAATAACCAGTTCTTCAAAATAACCACAGAAAGTCAATTAGCCCAGTTTTTACTGGGCTTTTCATATGCAATAAAATATAACATCACGCCCTCTAATTACCGCAAAGACACCAATTTAAATGACATTTTTATTAATTATGATGCCAACGTATTGATTCTTGGTTGCTCAAAAAAAATACTCTAAAATCACGTTGACGCCCCTATATCTGGCAACTAGATTTTTCTATTAGTGTCTAAAAACCGGGAGGTCATTGAAATGAAACGTGCAAGCTCTACATATCGATTACAACTGATTAAGGAAGTGGCTACTCGCCGAGATCGTCAGCGTTCCAGTGACCCGATGGCAAACTACATACAAAACCTGATAGACAACAAAGATGACTGTGATACCTCGGTGGAACGTAACCAGAGGTTCAGTGGCAGTCATTTTGATGAGCATATTGGTGGTTGGGTTAGCGACCACTGGGGTAACAAGTAAGTCGATATCGGAAGTCACTGACTTAGCAAATAAAGTAGCGTAGTCGCTGTAGAATTTGTCTCCGCATTAACCTATCATCTGCAACAATTCCCTATCCTAGAGTAAGCAGAACGTGTCTGAGTTAAAAAGAGAAAAAGAAGTGATGGTTGCCTTCCAAGTGATCCCTCGCGTTAAAGAAGGCAACAACTTCGAAGTGGTTGATCAAGCAATTGAAGTTGTGAAATCAGCCGATGTGCCTTTCCAAGTTGGTGCGATGGAAACCACGATGAAAGGTGAACTCAACCAATTACTCGATATCGTTAAAAAAGCAGAGCAAGCTTGCTACGATGCAGGGGCTGTAGAAGTGATCACAAACATTAAGATTCACAGTAAAACCACCGAGGCCGATGATACATTTTGCACGTATCATCGTGGTGTAACGAAAGCGAACCACATGTTTGTTTAGTAACTTTTTTGTTTCAGAAAATCGAGCTTTAAGAAAGACTCTGAAGAACCAGTGGCGTTATTGAAAAGGCATGTCTGAAAGGTGAGAAAGGATTTCCATTCGTTCTTCTTCTGACATCGAATGCCAATCACGCGGGCTCTCTTCAGGGTCATGTTTAGCCCCAATGGATTTTCGTTCCAGAGCTTTGACCGGTTCTTTTTTGAGTTTTGCGTTCTTTTTATTCATACCAACATCACTCCTTCTGGTACAAAGGTACCTACCTTAATATTACACCCCAACCATTATGTAAAGTAATAGTTACCTCGGAGTTAAATAAAATCTTGATGCTTCCTCATTAACCGAAAAGATCTCTTTGAGGGCTTGTATTTCCCTCTTCGTCGACCGACTTACCAACCAAGTTTTTTTGCTTCATTACTTTTCTTCTGTAACGCTGACGACAAAGCTTAATCACGTGCAATTGTTCTGACGGAGTCATCGACATCCAATTAAAACGCTCTTCTCTTTTGCGCATACACCCATTGCAATAGCCTTTATCATCACTTGAGCAAACCCCGACGCAAGGGCTTGGGACTTGGAAAAACTCTAACTGCTCCACCATGCCTCCTTACACATTCAATATTGAGCTTACTAATTAAAAAATAAGCGATTAATTTGTCGCCTAGCTCATAAAACTCATACTAAACTATGACCTTATACTGACACATATAGTGTTTTGTAAACTATACTTTGAACCCATCAAGTTACACTTATTCGGTAACTTCGTTCTTTCCTTTGGAGCCTTATAATATGAAGTTTAGTTCAAAAAAATTACTAGCAGTAGCCGCTTTACCTATGATGCTAGCAGCATGTACAACAACAGGTGACAACGCGATGCAAGTAACACCAACCGATCTACAGCACCATAATTGGGAACTTGCTCAAATTGATGGCAAGGACATTGAGAAAAGCGAAGATCAAGCAGCTCCTCGTCTAGAGATCGGCGAAAAGATGACTGCAAACGGCATGGCTGGTTGTAACAACTTCTTCGGTCAAGGCGAGCTGAAAGACGGTCAATTCCGTATCAAGCAAATGGGTATGACAATGAAAATGTGTCACGGTCCTGCGATGGAAATCGAACAATCGGTTTCTGCGACTTTAAGCGAGTGGAGCGACGTAACCCTAACAAACGATACGCTAGTACTGAAAAATGATGTACACACGCTAACGTACACAATTCGTGACTGGGTAAACTAATCCATCATCGAAACCAAATTTTGATTGAAGGAGCCTGATGGCTCCTTTTTTATTATCAGCAGACCCTCACTACTTCTTCAAAATTGACACTCATCACCGACTTTTCGCACCAACCTCCAATAAACCTCAAAAATCTCTCATTTAAGTGCAATAAATTCACTGGCTCAGCGGTCTGTTGCTAGGATGGCAAAAGCCTAGAGTCTGTTAAGTTTTTTAGATGATTGCTTATCGAACAAAACTCAACCTCAAACTCCCTGCGTCTTCTCAAGTAATTGATTGAATTTACTGTTGAATTAGAATTTATTTCAGAAACAGATAGAATAACTGTTAGGGAGTTCGAAAATACAGTGCTCTTGCCCGTTCACTACCAAATGGAAAAGTTTATGAACAAGATAGTAAGTACGTTAGGAATCATGGCAACCGTTGCATACAGCGCAACCATTTATGCTGATGAAACAACATCAACCGACAGCTGGAACCAAATAGAACAGCAGGCAGAGGGAGAAACTGTCTACTTTCACGCTTGGGGCGGAAGCCAAGAAATCAATCGTTACCTACAGTGGGCAGGCAAAAAATTACAAAGTGACTTTGGTGTTACGTTAAAGCATGTGAAAGTAACCGACATTGCGGAAACGACTACTCGACTACTTGCTGAAAAAGCGGCAGGAAAGAACAGCGAAGGCAGCGTCGATATTGTCTGGATCAATGGCGAGAACTTCCGTTCGATGAAAGACAACGCTCTATTGTTCGGTCCATTTACGGAATCACTTCCAAATTGGCAGTATGTCGATAAGTCTCTGCCTATTGATGTCGATTTCTCCGAGCCGACAGAAGGTTTAGAGGCTCCGTGGGGCGTTGGGCAACTTGTGTTCATCCACGACCAAGAAACGCTACACAATCCGCCACAATCATTTTCAGAGATGTTGAACTACGCTCAGGCTTTTCCAAATCGCTTAAGCTACCCTCGCCCACCAGAATTTCATGGTACGAGCTTCATTAAGTCTTTACTGATCGAACTAACAGACAATAACCCTGCACTGGCTCAGCCGGTTTCAGAAGATACCTTCCAAGCAGTAACCACGCCACTGTGGGCTTACTTAGATAAATTTCATAAAGTGGCATGGCGAGGCGGAAAGCAATTTCCTGCAGGTACATCTGAAAGCATTCAACTTCTGGATGACGGACAGCTCGATCTTGCGATTACGTTCAACCCAAACTCTGTTTATTCAGCACAAGCAAGTGGTCGCCTAGCCGAAACCACCAAGGCTTATGCGCTAGAAAGCGGTGCTTTATCTAATATTCACTTCCTGGCTATTCCTTGGAATGCTAATGCAACCGCAGGTGCTCAAGTGACCATCAACTTCTTACTGAGCCCAGAGGCACAGTCTCGCAAAGGTGACCTCAATGTTTGGGGTGATCCTTCAGTGTTAAGCAGCAAGTACCTAACTGGCAGTGCTAAAAACACCCAGCAATTTAAATCAGTTGATGAACCACATCCTAGCTGGCAAAACGCGCTCGAGAAAGAGTGGCTTAAGCGATACGGTAACTAACCTTCATGCTACGCGCTCTATATTTTGTTGTTATAGTTGTGTGCATTATCCCAACCATTCCTGGGGTAGCGGGAGTAGTGGCTTCGTCACTGAGTTTCATCCCGCCCCTAGGTTTAGAGGAGCCAACACTCAACGGTTTTAGCCAAGTATTTCAATGGGAAGGTGCTTGGCACTCTATTAGCTTGAGCCTAGGATCAGCGATAGCAAGCAGCTACATAGCCTGCTTCCTGACCTTTTGTATTCTCCAGGCTTCTTGGGGAAACAAGTTTTGGAGAAAGATTGAGCTAACGCTTTCGCCAATGCTTGCCATTCCACATGTTGCTTTCGCTATCGGCTTTGCTTTTCTGTTTAGTCCGACAGGGCTTGGCGCAAGAGCAGTACATCACTTGATCGGCGAATCGGCTACAAGCTCTGAGTTGGCTCTGTTGGTCAAAGACCCATACGCGTTTGGCCTCATCCTCATGTTGGCACTCAAAGAAGTTCCTTTCTTGTTGCTGATGAGCATTTCGATACTTCAACAAATCGATGTAGAACGTATTACCAAGGTGAGTGCATCGCTCGGTTACAGTCGCACTCAGATCTGGTGGAAGTGTATTTTCCCACAATGGTTTACTAAGCTTCGCTTCCCAATGCTGGCTGTACTCGCCTACAGCGTATCAGTTGTCGACATCGCGCTCATCATTGGCCCAACCAACCCGCCGACTTTTGCCGTTTTAGTGTGGCAATGGTTCAACGATCCTGACCTTAACCTATTACCACGAGCTGCTGCTGGTGCTATTGTTTTATTTGGCTTGGCTTCGTTGATCATCGCCTTAGCGCGTTTAATAGAGCGGGCTGTGCTTAAGTACTTTAGAGCTTGGCAATATTCAGGCAGAACAGGCGTAAACCTACCGGGGAAAACGATATTTACGCTTCTGGCTGCACTATCTTTGATGATCATTCCGTTAATGGGAATTTGGAGTTTTGCTCAGCGTTGGCGCTTTCCTGATTTGCTTCCTAGTCGCTACAGTATGCGCTTCTGGGAATTCGAATGGGATGGCATCATGAGCACCGTTGGACAAAGTTTATGGATTGGTCTGATTGCTGCCTCAATCGCTTTATTACTTGCGCTCGTTGCGCATGAGTACCGAATTAAATACAAGTGGCAAGTTCCAGGCTTTGTTATCGCCATTCCAATGTTGATACCTCAACTGTCGGTATTGTTCGGCATGCAAATCACTACTCTATACATTGGCAGCAGTGCCTATGAGCTGTGGGTTATTTGGGCGCATGTTTTCTTCGCCTTTCCTTTTGTGTATCTGTCTTTGGACGGCCCATGGAAAAGCTTCAATGATGGACTGATAAAAGCTTCACTGAGCTTAGGCAAATCGCCATTTCAAAGTTGGTATTCAATCAAACTCCCGATATTACTCCCTGCGGTCGCTTTTGCTTGGGCGGTTGGGATCAGTGTGAGTTTGGCTCAGTATTTACCAACATTAATGCTCGGTGCGGGTCGCATTAGTACTATCACCACAGAAGCCGTCGCGCTTACCAGTGGCTTCGACCGCAGGGTAACCGCAATTTATGCAATTTGGCAGGCTTTGTTGCCTCTGTTCTTTTTCTCTTTAGCGATATTGGTCAGCCGACTTCAACTCAGATATCGCCGTCTTACTTTTAAAGGTTTTCTAACTAATGAGTCTGCACCTCAACGACCTCGCCATTCATAAAAATGGTGGTGAATCGCTGTTTTCAGCGCTAAATGTAACATTAGAATCAGGCCAAGTATTGGCTTTGATGGGCCCAAGCGGCTGTGGAAAATCGACTTTGTTAGACGCCATAGCTGGTCACCTAAATGATGAGTTTTCATACTCTGGTACCGTTATGTTGAACGATATTCAGCTGGATGACCTCCCTTCACATCAACGTGAAGTCGGTATTCTTTTTCAAGACGACTTGTTGTTTCCACACCTAAAAGTGTGGGAGAACTTGGCCTTTTCGCTACCTAACTCTGTTAAGGGTTCAGATCGCCAACAACAAGCAATGAAAGCGTTAAAAGACATTGAACTGACCCGCTTGGCTGATTCGTTTCCCGATCAAATATCTGGCGGCCAGCGAGCGAGAATTAGTTTAACTCGTATGCTATTGGCGAAACCGAAATTGGCGTTGCTTGATGAACCGTTCAGTAAGCTCGACCAAGAACTCAGAGCCCAGTTTCGCGACTGGGTATTTGAACAACTCACTAAAGCGAATATTCCGACACTAATGGTGACGCACGATCAAGCCGATGTGCCTCAAGGTGCAAAAGTTCTGTCTTGGCCATGGGGAAGTAACCATGCTAGATAAGTACTCTATTAAGGTCATCAAATGGCCGCTAAATCAATCCGCCAAACTACTTAATAGATTCGGCGTCACTGCCAATCAAACCACCCTGTTTGGCTTTCTGGTAGGATTTTTAGCGTTTCCAGCATTGGCATTTCAACAATACGATTGGGCGTTAGGCTTCATTGTGTTTAACAGAGTATGTGATGGGCTTGATGGGGCGTTGGCTCGAATCCAAGGCATTAGTGATGCGGGCGGTTTCCTCGATATCAGCCTAGATTTCCTTTTCTATTCGTTAATCCCTTTTGGGTTTGTTATCGCAAACCCAGAACATAACGCCATTGCCGGTGCATTTTTGATTTTCTCTTTTATCGGCACTGGTAGCAGCTTTTTAGCGTTTGCAGTTATGGCCGGCAAGCGAGGCATTGAGAATCCAGTTTATAAACATAAGTCTTTGTACTACATGTCGGGGTTAACCGAAGGTACAGAAACCATCGCCTGTTTTATTGTGTTTTGTATTTTTCCTCAGCACTTTGCCGTTATTGCCTATACCTTTGGCGCAGCGTGTTGGTTAACTACGTTCATGCGTATTTATTTTGGATTCCAAACTCTCAAGAATCAAACCAGCTAGTGCGAATGTCTGCATTCTTCATAAACAAAAACGCCGCTCATATGAGCGGCGTTTTTAGCTGATTCTGAAATTCAATTAAGCGTCGGCAGAGGCTTTAATTTGAAATCTCAGCACCTTCAGACTTGAATCAAGGTCGACATCGACAAACTCAGGCGGGTTATCGAGGCGCTCGATAAACTCAACACTAGGAGCCTCTTCTGCCATCGTCTCAATCAAGAAGTTAGGTGATACAACTGGCGAGTTAACACAAGCAATCACTTCACCGCCTTCAGTTAGAAGCTCAGGTAAGCGACGTAAGATCTTTTTGTAATCTTTGGTTAGTGCAAAACTGCCCTTTTGGAACGACGGCGGATCGATGATAACCAAATCGTAAGGACCACCCTTTTTGATTTTCCCCCACGACTTAAAAATATCGTAGCCAAGGAAGTTAACCGAGCGCATGTCGTGATCATTCAAGCGGTGGTTATCTCGACCTTTATTCAGCGAGCCGCGAGACATATCCACATTCATGCATTGACGAGCACCACCAGCAATAGCCGCGACAGAGAAACCACAAGTGTATGCGAACAAGTTAAGGACGTTCTTGCCCTCAGCATTGTCTTGTACCCATTGACGACCATTACGCATATCGAGGAACAAGCCAAAGTTTTGATTGCGCCCAATGTCTAGTTGGTACTTTAAACCGTGCTCAACCACGACGGGTGAGTCATTGAGTTCACCCCATAAAACCTCTGACGGCGCACCATCGGCATAACGATGTTGCAGAACAATACTTGTGCCCTGCTTTACTTGCCAGATATCTTTATTGGTGAGATCGACCAGTCCCGCTTTAAGAGATGATAAGAACTCGTCATCCACTTCTTTGAATACGTTAATCAATAACTGCCCATCAACCCAATCACATGTTAGTTGATCTAGGCCTGGCCAAAACTTACCACGACCGTGAAAAATACGGCGTAGTTCATTCGGCACTTCATTAAGTTGCTGTTCAATATGACTAAAAAACAGAGGTAAAGCTGATGCTTCCATTATTTCACTCACTTAGTGTTTAGCTTTGGCCAAGTTAATGACCAAGGTTCAAGCCAACTATCTAAACCATTAGACACGGTTTCTTGATGCCACTTCTCACCTAAGGAATCAAGACTCCTTGGATCGCAGACATATTCATAAGCTTGAGATTGATAGGTAAATCGAATCGCGAAAGCATGCAGATAACCTCTGTCAGCTTCATTCGATGGATTATAAATAGGGTCACCAACAATAGCCGAACCAATCGACTTCATCGCAACACGAATCTGATGAGTTCTTCCCGTATAAGGTTTGCATAAAAGTAACCGCTCACCGGGTTCAGCCGTTGCAGATAAAAACTGCGTAATGGCAGGGTTTACTTTGGTCGCAAGTAACTTCCAACTAGAACGTCTTGAACGCTCCATATCACCTACAATTAGTCCTTGTTTTTTCTTTGGTTTTTTTGAACCAATCGCAAGGTAGTATTTCTCTACTTCTCGTCTTGCAAACAGTTGCGAAAGTTCACTCGCAGCCGCTGCATTTTTTGCTAGCAAAAGAATACCCGAGGTCATTTTATCTAGGCGATGCACAAGATATAACTTAGGCTCATTGATCGCGTTAGCAACTTCTTGAAGCAACATAGTGTCACCATCGTCTTTGTGGACGCTGACGCCTGGACGTTTATTAATAAGTAAAAAATCAGAGTGATTCAGAAGAATGTCGAACATTTAAAGGCTAGCTCCATTGTAGAACGTGGAGTATACCGTGTCTGAACCCAGATTCCAGTTACGAGAAAGCCCAATCAACTCAATAAATATTGAATCATTGGGCTCATCTTTTATCTGGCTGCTTTCTGTGCTGGATATTTAATCCCTAACCAACACGCATTAAGCGCTAAGCGAGTTTGAATTTACCGACAAGCGCTTCAAGCTCGGCAACCTTAGCATTAAGGCCTGATGTATTTTCAGAACTACGAGTCGCCAATTGTAAGGATTGCTCTGAGATGTCACTGATCGCCGTAATATCCGCTGCAATTTCTTTGGTTACAGCCGTCTGTTCTTCTGCTGCTGTGGCAATGGAATTTACCATGCTTTGCACGTTAGCTGCGCCACTCACAATAGCTTCGAGTGCAGATACCGCACCAGAGCTTTGCTCTACGCCAATCTCAACTAAACGACAGTTATCTTGGGTATAAGTAACCGCTTCTTGAGTACCAGATTGAATGGACTGGATGATCCCTGATACTTCTTGCGTCGCTTTTGTGGTTCTCTCTGCTAGTGCTCGTACTTCATCAGCAACCACTGCGAATCCACGTCCAAATTCGCCCGCTCGTGCCGCTTCAATCGCAGCATTCAACGCCAATAGGTTTGTCTGCCCTGCGATATCCTCAATCACCTTAATGACGCTGCCAATCTGCTCACCATGTGAACCTAGCGCGTTCATTTGCACAGACATATCACTCATTTGAGTCGACACTTGTTGAATACTCGCGACCATTTCAACAATCACATTACGGCCATCTTCTGCTGAAGACTCAGAACGTCGCGCTTCTTCATAAGTTGAAGTGCCCTGCTGCGCCACTTCCGAAATGGTCAAGCTGAGCTCTTCCGCTGCAGTTGCAATCAGATTCGCTTTATCCGCTTGTGCCGATGCACCAGAAACGATGTCATGACTAATCGACGACAGTTCGCCGGTAACCGATTGAACTTGGTTGGTTACTGAAGAGATAGAACCTAATAGATCGACCAATGATTTCTGCATCTGATTGATCGACGTAGCAAGATCCGCCAGTTCATCACCGGAATCATCAACGATATCCCCAGCCGTTAGGTCACCATTTGCTACGCGTCGCGCAACTTGTTCAACACGAGTTAGACGGTTGGTGATAGAACTCGACAATACATACGCAATCACACCACCAAATACGATCGCAATGGCAGACAACACCATGATGGTACGTTCAATAGTGGTAAACGACTCGGTTAAAACAAGCAGCGATTGCTCTGTATCAGCACGCTCACTTGCCGATGCTTGATCCAGTAATTTTTCAACTGGGATTAGGTTGCTCTCATACAAAGAACGAAGCTGCTGGATATTCGATAACAGCGCAGACTCATCGTTGATCTTAGGTACAAGTTTCGATTCAAACTCTTGAGTGAAGCGTCCCATTAACTCTTCGATTCGCTGAACACGACGGTGATCTTCTGATCCTCGGCTCTCCAAGCGTTTTGCTTGTTCAATTGCTTGAGCAAATTCGTTCTTGTTCGTTCGATAATCATTGAGTGCATTATCTACTTGGGCGATTGCACCCAATGCATCTCGATAAACATCCCCAGCTTCATCAATTAACAATAGGTAGGTGACCGTCCCTGGGACATCATCCAAACGGATCTCATCAGCACTTTTATGGGCATTGATGACCTCAATCCATACGATACCCACCAACATCACTAGTACGGCTAATATAGAGCCAAAACCAGCATACAACTTTTTCCTAACTGACAATTTCACACAACACCTACTTAAATAAAATACAGCTCAATCAGCTATCACTTGCTTTATATCGGCTACCAGACTGATAACTTTACTGTTTATTTTTCTTAGATAATTAAGTTTTATGCATAAAAAAAACGGGAGCCTAAGGGCTCCCGTTTCTTAACTTACTTTAACTCGCGATTGTAGCTTCTAAGAGCTATGGTTTCTTAGAGCTATAGCTTCTCAGAACTATAACTTCTTAGAGATAAGCGCAGAGCCAGCAATGATACCAATACCGAGTAGCATGATTGCACCTTTACCGCTGTCGAAGCCAGAAGAGATACCCATGAACGCTACGATAGCGATAGCTACTGGGATGATGTACTTAACAAGTGTGTACCATAGACCGAATAGTGGGAAAGATACTTCACCGTCGTTAGTGATTTCTTTCTCTAGGTCAGCACGGTTTAGTCTCCAACCAGCGAAGATACATACCAACATACCGCCAACTGCTAGGAAGATTTTATCCGTTAGTAAGTCGAAGATATCAAATGCACCAGTACCAAACAGTGTTGGACCGAAGCCGCCAAGTGATAGAGAAGCGAAGATACATAGAATCGCCATTACTACACTTGCAGACAGTACTGCAGTCACACGCTTCATGCCTTTCTCATCGATTAGGTACGAAACCACGACTTCAAGTAGAGATACTGAAGAAGTTAGTGCCGCAACACTTAGACCAACGAAGAACATTAGTGCAAATAGAAGACCAACTACGCCGCCCATTTCAGCGAATAGCTGAGGAACAACAACGAACACTAGACCAGGACCCGCTGCAGGCTCCATGCCGAATGCGAACATTGCAGGGAACATTGCAACACCAGCTAGGATAGCAACGCCTGTATCCATCGCCGTAACCATAGCTGTAGTTTGAACTAGGTTCTCTTTCTTCTTAAGGTAAGAACCGTAAGTCAACATACAACCCATACCAAGAGATAGTGAGAAGAATGCTTGACCTAGTGCTGCTAGAATTACACCGCTGTCTACTTTAGAGAAGTCAGGACTGAATAGGAATTCAAGACCAGCCATCGCGCCCGGAAGCATTAGGCCTTTGATTGATACCACGATAAGGATGATGAAAAGAAGTGGCATCAGAATCTTACCCGCTTTCTCAATACCGCCAGAAATACCCTTCATAACGATAACAACGTTAAGTAGTAGGTATAGGCCCATCCACATAAGTGGTTGAACTGGGTTTGAGATAAAGCCACCGAAGCTGTCACCAATTGCTTCAGGTGCGTCTAGTAGACCACCAGCAATCTTACCGATGTATGCGATAGACCAGCCACCTACTACAGGGTAGAAACCCATGATAAGTAGACCACTGACTACGCCGATAACACCAGCGAACGTCCAACGACGGTCAGTTGATTTAAATGCACCTACTGCTGATTTTTGCGTATGACGGCCAATCGCAAATTCAGTCAGCATGACACTGAAACCGATGAAGATTACAAAAAACAGGTAAATTGCAACGAATGCACCGCCGCCACTTTCGCCTGCTGTGTAAGGGAATTTCCAAATGTTACCTAGACCAACAGCAGAACCTGCTGCAGCCATTACGAATCCTAATTTCGAACCCCAGGTATCGCGGGGTGTTGTGGTTGTATTACTAGTGGCCACGTGTACTCCAAATTTTGTGTTATGTGATGTTGTGTTTTGCTTTGGGTGGCGTCTTTTAAAAGAAAGGCGTAAACAATAATTTACAACCCTAAAAGATTTGATTGACGCTCTTTGTATAGCAAGTAAACCAGTTTAAGAATAAAATTGGAAGCCCGAACCGTACAAATTTCGTTACCAATGTAAATTTTTATGGTTAAATGCCGACTTTCCGTACAAAACAATCATTTTCTTCTTAAGTTAACTAAAACTTAACAACTTTAACCTGTTTACAGCTTTTGCTCTATTTTGTAAATAGTTGATTCCTTAAATTCCCATATCCGCAAAATAGCATTACTATCTAAGTGTCTCTTTTTTCGAGTATTCAATGTGGAAAAGCTCTACCATTTTTTAACTTTGGCTTCTGTTGCTTTGTACTGGGTTCTCGTAGCCGGTGTGACCTTTCGTGTCGTACTAAAACGACGCTCTGTCAGCGTTTCTCTCGCATGGTTGATGGTTATCTACATTATCCCGATTGTTGGCGTAGGCTGTTATTTCCTTTTCGGAGAGCTAAACCTAGGTAGAAAGCGGGCTGAGCGCGCACATCGTATGTTTACTCCGTTTGGTGATTGGTTCCGCCAATTAAATGATTGTCAGGTTCACCTTCCAGGTAAAGTTGGTTCCCCAATTCACAAGATTGATGAGCTTTGTAATAATCGAATGGGTATTCCTGCACTCAGTGGGAACACACTTTCACTGCAAGCTTCACCCAATGAGATCCTGCACGCAATTATCGAAGATATAGAAAATGCACAAACCAGTATCAAGATGGTTTTCTACATTTGGCATCCTGGTGGCCTAACCGATTCCGTAGCCTCCGCGCTGATTCGAGCGGCCAAGCGCGGCGTAGATGTTAAGGTTTTACTCGACTCGGCAGGTAGCCCGCGCTTTTTCAAAAGTCATTGGCACTCAATGATGAAAGACGCTGGTGTGCAAGTTGTGCAAGCATTAGAAGTAAGCCCTTGGCGTATTTTCTTACGCCGCTTAGATCTAAGACAACACCGTAAAATCATCGTGATTGATGAAATCATCGCCTATACTGGTTCGATGAACATGGTTGATCCCGCTCATTTCAAGCAAAGCTCTGGCGTTGGTCAATGGATCGACGTAATGGTCAGAGTCACCGGGCCAACCGTTAACGTATTGTCGGCAATTCATGGTTGGGACTGGGAAGTCGAGACGGGCGAACGAATTCTCCCCGACATACCAGAATGCCCTGTTGAAGAAATAATGACCCATCATCCGGTTCAAGTTGTTCCATCGGGCCCAGGTATGCCTGAATATTTGATTTTGCAAGTTTTGACCATTGCCATTAATCAGGCAAATCGATCAGTACGCATCACAACACCTTATTTTGTCCCAAGTGCCGATTTACTCGAAACACTTAAAATGACAGCGCAAAGGGGTGTAAACGTAGAACTGATCATTCCACACAACAACGATTCATTGATGGTTAAATGGGCTTCTCGCGCTTTCTATACAGAGTTACTTGAAGCTGGCGTTAAGATTTACGAATTTTACGGTGGCCTTCTTCACACCAAATCGGTAGTGATTGATGAAGAGTTTTGCTTAATCGGAACGGTCAATATCGACATGCGTAGCCTTTGGTTAAACTTCGAAGTGACACTAGCCGTTGATGACGTACACTTCACCAAGCAACTGTTTGATTTGCAGCAATCCTATATTGAATCATCTCATCCAGTGGAATTGGAGCAATGGGAGCAACGAAACTTACGTAACAAATTCTTCGAACGACTGTTCTACTTGTTCAACCCACTGCTGTAATCCAATCAATGAGTCCACTACGACTCTTCACTCGCTGCTTATCGGATTTTTAACCTTTTACAATAAAAGACGTGAAAGGTTAAAAAGCGAAAGAAAAGCATAAAAACTCCCCCTCAGCTCTTGCTTTGAATGCTATTGGCATGTTTTAAATAGGACATAACCGATTGATAAGGAATTCACAGCATGTCCGAAAACAAAACCACTAAACTGATCACTGCAGGTCGTGATAAAAAGTGGACTAATGGTGTCGTTAATCCACCAGTACAACGCGCTTCTACCGTCGTGTTCAACTCAGTAGAAGAGAAACGCAAAGCTACGATTAATCGTGCTAATAAAACGCTTTTTTACGGACGCCGTGGAACCAACACTCATTTCGCTTTCCAAGATGCTATGGTTGAAGTCGAAGGCGGCGCGGGTTGTGCACTCTACCCTTGTGGTACTGCAGCCATTTCAAATGCCATTCTTTCTTTTGTAGAAACAGGCGATCATATTCTGATGGTCGACACCTGTTACGAGCCGACTCGTGATTTCTGTGACACCATCATGAAGAAGATGGGTGTAGAGACGACCTACTACGAACCAACGATTGGCGAAGGTATCCAAGACCTTATCAAGCCAAATACCAAGGTATTATTTACCGAGTCTCCAGGTTCAGTCACCATGGAAGTTCAAGATGTTCCGACTCTGGCTCGTATTGCTCACGAACATGACATCGTCGTTATGCTTGATAATACTTGGGCGGCAGGTGTGAACTTCTCACCATTTGATTTCGGTGTTAATATCTCGATTCAAGCAGCAACCAAATACATTGTTGGTCATTCTGACGTAATGTTGGGTACTGCAGTAGCCAATGAAAAATGTTGGGATCAACTAAGAGAGCAAAGCTACCTGATGGGGCAATGTGTCTCGCCAGATGACGCTTATTTAGCACTTCGTGGTATTCGTACTCTTGACGTTCGATTGCGCCAACACGCAGAGAGCAGCTTGAAAGTCGCTAAATGGTTGGAGACTCGACCTGAGGTTGATCATGTTCGCCACCCTGCCCTTGAGTCTTGCCCGGGCCATGAATTCTTCAAACGAGATTTTACTGGCGGTAATGGTTTGTTCTCTTTCGTACTGAAGAACTCAAATCCACAAGCAACTACAGCACTGCTTGATGGCATGACACACTTTAGTATGGGTTACTCATGGGGTGGTTTTGAAAGCTTGATTCTAGCGAACGAGCCGAGCAGCTTTAATAGCCTGAGAACGATAGCGAACCCTAATTTCGAAGGTACCTTAATACGCGTCCATATCGGCTTGGAAGACGTTGATGACCTGATTGCGGATATAGAAGCGGGGTTAGAGCGTTACAGCGCTCTGGTTTAACCTAAACGCAGGGGCTAAATTAATCAACAAGGCAGGATATTCCGCCTTGTTGAGTTAAGCGTATAAGTTCACTAAGAAGTTTGCGTCACGACAGTTATTGAACCTTAAAGCAAGCTGAGTTAAAAATTTCAGAACGATGCTTATTGAACAGATACAAAGACTGTTCATTCATCGCAATAGTGTAATCAATGGTCACTCCTTTATAACTGCTGTATTCTTGATTGATAATGGGGTCATGGAAAAGTGTCGCAGTTCTAACATCTAAGATACTCATCGACATATTGTTTCCATCAAGACCATAGTAACCAGAGTAAAGGTTTTCCATCGTCCCCTTCCGACCATCTTTCCCTGTAATCGTCACAAACTCTCTAATACTAAATGTTTGATCCGACTGAAAGGTAATACTCATGCGCTCGTAAAGCGATTGATACGGTTGGAATGACTCAGACAAGAAATCAGTTTTAATCGTTTTACAATGCCATCTTGTACCCGCCAAGACGTTTTGTTCCCACAAGAAACTTGCCGTTGTTATTGCCAATAGAATGAACAAGCCAATCAGTCGCAAAAGTTGGCCCTCTTTTCCATATACTGTGCAAAAGACTCAAAAGATGACTCTATATTGAAAATCGAGGCTCCGTAATTCAGCGCCTCGCCATTTTTCTTCTGAATCAACATATATAACGCGTCACTCTCAGGCTGGTCTACTGACGGGTAAATACGGACAAATACATCAACATTACAATGGCTAGGTATCACACCTATTAACTTTTGAGTAATTGCAGGCAACGCATAGGCTTCATTGTGAACAATATGGAAAAAGTAGTGGTTGGTACCACCTGTGACGTTGTCTCGATACTCTGTTTTATCAATAAAATAAGGCTGTGGCGTGGAGTAGGTTCGGAAAAGGTTAAATGCAGTCACGACTAAGCAAACCAGTGCGATCAGATAGCCCGCCTTAATGAGATAATCATTTGTTGCTGTTTTAGAAGATACTAGGCCAACAGTATTTTGAGCACAATTGGGGGCGATGGTTTGCTGAGAAGCAGAGGCGGGATCCGAAATAGCGACGGACTCAGTAACCGAAGGTGCCATAGGAAGCTCATCCATTGAAGCAGATGTTGAAACTAACAGCTCATCAGTTACTGACGACTGAGGCTCTAGCTTTGAATCGCTTGACTCGAGTACCTTTATCGTCGCTTGAGAAGATGCTATCTCAGTTATGTTGAACTTACTCGAGTCATCAATTTCAAGTGAATACCCTGTCTTGCTAACAGTACGAATCGTCGCGCAACCACAAGTTATCCTAGACAGTGTTTTTCGAATCTTTGAGATAACGTTAGTCAGAGCTTGCTCTGAAACAATGACATTACCCCAACACCTATCAAATATCAGACCTCGCTCGATGCACTCTCCGGCATTTTCAAGCAAGAATAGAAACACCTTACCTTCTAACGGCGCGATAGTTTCTACGTGGCCATCTTCACGCACAAACTGCCTAAGCAAGGGATCATAACTAGCATCGCATATTTGGTAGCTTTGTTGTTTCACTATCGTCTTCTAGGTTTGAATTCGGTCGCATATGATATTAAATAGTTTACAAATGACCAGTAAATTTTCCAATTTTCACGTAATTATTTCGCGACAAGAAATAACACTTTTATTTGTGTGGACAACCTTCTAAATGATCATTAACCATACCTGTCGCTTGCATAAACGCGTAACAGATTGTTTCACCTACAAACTTAAAACCTCTTTTTTTCAAAAACTTACTCATTGCCTTAGATCGTTCGGTAGAAGCGGGAACTTGAGACATCTCAGTCCAGTTGTTCTCTATCACCTTGTTATCGACAAATTGCCATAAAGCATTTGATAAAGACCCAAACTCTTTCTGGAGTTCAAGCGCTGCTCGAGCATTGCCGTATACAGAGGCTATCTTGCCCTTATGCTTAACCACATCGAAGTTTTCAATGATATAGGGCACGTTCTCTTCGTTCATCGCTGCAAGCTTATTGAGATCATAGTTATCAAACGCAGCACGATAGCCTTCACGCTTTTTGAGTATCGTAATCCAACTAAGACCAGCTTGAGCACCTTCTAAAGTAATGAACTCAAACAGAACTTGGTCATCATAAACAGGTACGCCCCACTCTGCGTCGTGATATTCCCTTTCTAATTCGTGCTTAAGTGCCCATGCACACGTTCTATCCGATGTATTCGCTTCCATTTTTACGGTCTCTTTTAATAATCGTGTATAAAAATAATGCCCCAATCTGGGGCATTATTTCAAAGGTTAATTAACGTTAAGCCACTTCAATTTTATGGAATAGGCGATACAGAACTGGCACTACGATTAGCGTCAATACGGTGGCAAAACCCAAACCAAACATGATGGTTACCGCCATCGGCTTGAAGAAGATATCAGGCAGTAACGGGATCATACCTAGAATCGTTGTAATCGCTGCCATACATACTGGGCGAACACGACTCAATGCTGCGTCAACTACCGCTACATAAGGGTCTTTACCTGATTTCATTTCAATCTCAATTTGATCAAGTAATACGATACCGTTCTTGAGTAGCATCCCGGATAAGCTCAAAAAGCCTAATAATGCCATAAATCCAAATGGTGTATTCAACGCTAACAAGCCCGTCGTTACCCCGATTAGCGCTAATGGAACCGTTAACCAAACAATCAGCGGCTCTTTGACCGAGTTGAACAAGAACACGGTAATCAAGAACATGAACAGGTAACCCATCGGCATCGTGGTAAACAGTGACGCTTGTGCATCAGCAGATGACTCATATTCACCACCCCACTCCAGTGAGTAGCCCGGTGGCATTTCAATCGCTTCAATCTGTGGTTGTAGGCGTTTCTGTAGAGTCGAAGCAGTTTCTTCACCCAACAAGTCATTATCGGCCATAACCGTCAACATACGTTTACGGTTTTTGCGGATGATAAGTGGATCTTCCCATTCCAACTCGTAACCCAAGGTCACTTGTTGCAGTGGGATATATTCACTTAATGCCGGGCTCCAGATCTTCATTCCTTCGATGTTACGGATGTCCACGCGCTCATCTTCGGGTAAACGAGCCACGATAGGCATCAGTGTAGTACCATCACGGTAAACACCAATTGCTTTCCCAGAGAAAGACATCGCTAAGAAATCATCAACGTCAGATTTGGTAATACCATAACGACGCGCTTGGCTTTCATTGAACTGAGGCTCCAAGACCTTAGTTCTTTCACGCCAATCGTGACGAACGTTAAACGCTCCATCATCGGCACGCATGATGTCCATAACCTGAGATGCTATTGAACGTAAAACCGTTGGATCAGAACCAACAATTCGCGCTTCAATTTTAGCACCGCCACCAGGACCTAATTCAATCTGCTTAAGTTTGTAATCGATCTCAGGGAACTGACCGTTTACATGTTCACGGAAACGCAGCATTAACCCTTCAAGCACTTCATAACTTTTCACACGAACCGTTATCTCGCCGTATGCGCTATAACTTTTCTCTGGCGCATAAGTCAGCATGAAACGTTGCAAACCTTTACCCGCCGTCGTGGTGATATGTTCAACTTCATCCTGCTCTGCTAACCAACTTTCAAGCACTTTAAGCTTAGTGTTGGTCGCTCGAATATCCGTACCTTCCGGCATCCAGACATCGACTTGGAACATCGGCGTTGTCGAAGATGGGAAAAAGGCTTGTTTTACAAAGCCAAAACCATAAACGCTCGCACCTAAACCAATCACCAGAACGAACATGGTTAGCCACGCACGCTTCATACAGAATTCAAGGAAGTTTTTATAGATAACAAAAACCATCCCGTTGTATGGGTCTTTGCCTTCGTTATCAGGATCAACCTTTTGTCCTCTGAAAAAGATATCGGCAAAAAACGGCGTGATCGAGATAGCAGTAAACCAACTCAGCATTAATGAAATCAATAGTACCGTGAACAAGGTGCCACAGTATTCGCCCGTTGAATCTTCAGACAAACCAATTGGAGCAAACGCGGTGACTGCAATCACCGTTGCGCCAAGCAGTGGCCATTTGGTTTGAGTCACGATATCAGTGGCGGCCTGCATCCGGGTTCGCCCCTTCTGCGTGCCGATCAATATCCCCTCCACCACCACAATGGCATTATCCACCAGCATACCCAAGGCAATAACCAACGCGCCCAGTGAAATACGTTGAAGATCGATTTTGAAGTACTGCATGAAAATGAAGGTGCCGAATACGGTCAATAACAGTATCAAACCAATCAACAGACCCGATCGTACTCCCATGAAGAACAGTAACACCACGATTACGATCGCAACCGCCTGCCCTAAACTCACCACAAATCCGCTTACCGACTTGTTTACCTCTTTAGGTTGGTTATAAACCTCGGAGATGTCGATACCGACGGGTTGTTGATATTTAAGCTCGGCGAGTCTTCGGTCAAAATCTTCCCCCACAGCGACCACGTTTACGCCTTGCGCAAAAGAGACCCCGAGGTTAAGTGCGAGCTTACCGTTGTAACCAATGATATTACTTGGCACTTCAACATAACCGCGAGTCACGTCAGCAACATCTTTTAAGTAGATAAGCCCTTGAGCGCCCCCTTCAGTAAGAATTAAATCACCTAATTGCTCAACATTCTTAAACTCGCCCGTTGGATGGATTCGTATGTATTCGTCACCTATTCTTACCGCTCCCGCATTTGAAACAACGTTTTGAGTCGATAGAAGGTTAAACACCGTGCTTGGAGACAGGCCCAGAGAGCTTATCCGTTTCATCGATATCTCAATGAACACTTGCTCTTGTTGTTGACCGGAAACCGAGACCTTGCTGACCCCATCAACCAACTCTAGTTCTCGCCTTAGGTAGTCAATGTAATCCAGCAGCTCTTTGTAGCTATAGCCATCACCCGTCACCGCCAGCAAAATACCGTAAACGTCACCGAAGTCATCGATGACTTGAGGATCATTCACCCCGGGCGGTAACTCCACCTTGAGATCATTTACTTTTCGGCGAAGCTCATCCCAGATTTGCGGAAGATCATCTGGGCCGTAGTTATTCTTCATCGTCACCGTTACCTGTGATAGGCCGCGGCTCGAGATAGAGTTAACTTCGTCCACATAGGTAAGTTGTTGAATCGCTTTTTCTAGTGGGTAAGTCACTTCTTCTTCGACTTGTTGAGGTGTGGCCCCTGGGTAAGAGGTCACAACCATCGCATCTTTGATGGTAAAGGCAGGATCTTCTAAACGACCCAAACCGAAAAAGGCAGAGACACCACCAATAAGAAAGATCAGAGATAGCATCCAGCTAATGACTTTGTTACGTATAAAGTAAGAAGCAACACCTGTGATCTGATCATCACCCTGTTGATCGTCATTTTGGGGCTTATTGTTTACTTCACTCATTGTTCGTCTCCTGAGACAATACTTCCACTGTCATCCCATCTCGCAATCGCGATACGCCTGCAACAACGACATGCTGCCCCATTTCTAATCCTTTCATGATCTGCAATGTTTTCTGATTCGCTTTTCCTAATACGACTTGCTGCTTCGCAACGGTATTGTCGTCATTAAGCACCCATACATAAGAGCTCTGGCGCGTTAAATCATCGCCATCCGCATTAAACACAGCTTCGATTGGAACAAGTACCCCAGCTTTTAAGTCCAAGCCGATATCTCGCCCATTTGACGTTACCTCAACGGCCATACCATCCAAAATCAAATCATCTTCCGGCATGGGTAGTACAAGCGTAACCGTGAACGTGCCCGTGCTTGGGTCAGGTTCAGTGGTGAACTCCTTAATACCCGCCGTGTATTCATTGCCACTTGGCACTCTTACCACAGCCTCAACATTCGATAACAGCTGTTCGCTAGGCTGATTCACGTATATTTGATCGGGCAGTTGAATCACCACCTCGACATCTTCAACGCTGTGAATATTCACAATTTGTTGACCAACCTGAATATTTTCATATTGGTCGACACTGACACGAGAAATGATCCCATCAACAGGGGCACGAAGCTTAGTGAACGACAAGCGCAGTTTTGCAAGCTCCAACTCGGCATAAGCGATCTGGCGTTGAGCAGCAATTTCATCAAACTGTGACTTCGCCAATAAACCTTTCTTCACTAGCGGACTTGAACGTCTGTATTGACTGTTAATTACCGTGTAACGCGCCTGCGCATTGTCGACATCCAGTTGATAATCGGTAGGGTCAAGCTCTGCAATGATGTCTCCTTGCGAAACACGTTCACCTTCTTTCACATCAAGCTTATTGATTTCACCAGCGATTCGAAAGCTGAGATGAGCTTTCTCGGCCGCGTTCGCTACTGCCGGGAAATAGAGTTTGTCGCTAAAGTCGATGACTGAAATCTCGATAGTTTTAACCAAGGGTGTGTTATTTACTTCTACAGCTTGTTTATCTTCACAAGCCGTAAGTAAAGCCAAACACGACAGTCCAGCGGCCACTTTGAGTGTTTTCATGTTATAGCCCCCTTTCCTTGATCCACTCTCGAACTTTAACGCCCGGTTCAAGACCATTGACACCAGAAGTTACGATACGATCGCCATCGTTCAGCCCTGAAACAATATGACGCTTTTCATCGATGATGATTGCGACATTTTCAACAATACCGTCGTTATTCACGCGCCACACAGAAACATCATCCCCATCGGTGATCATTGCTGATGTAGGGATTTTTGTTGCTGCCGCTAACGCTGAAACTAGATGAACTGTGCCAGACATACCTGGCAAAATGCCTACGTCGGTTGGTCTTTCCATTACCATAGTGACTTTGTACGAGCCTGTTTTAGGGTCGGCTTCTGTATCAACTTCTTGGAAGGTTAAAACGTAGGAGTTACCAGGGAAAGCATCAAAAACCATGGTTGCATCCGTCTCAAACCCTGAAGAAAAGCGCGTGATAAGTTGGTCGGGCAATAAGAATACGACTTTGAGAATTTGATTCGTTTGAATATTCATCACACCTTGTTTGGCTGCGATATATTCATGGTTTTCAGCAGGAATGATAGAAATGGTACCATCGTAAGGCGCAACCAAAGTGGTATAGCGTAGGTTCGCTTTTGCTTGGTTAAGCACCGCTTTGGCAGAATTATGATTGGCTTTCGCTTGGTCGAAGTCTTGCTCAGATACGACGCGGTCTTTACGCAGCTTAATTGAACGTTGGTATTGAACATCGGCAAGCTTGAAGTTGGCTCTCGCTTGCTTCTCTAACAACTGATATTCATCAGGATTAAGCGTTGCAAGCCCATCACCTTTGGTAACCTGTTGACCAGATGTGACATCGATAGTCTGAAGTAACCCTGGAACACGAAATGCCAGTACTGCTTTGTCACCGGCTTCGGTGGTGGCCGGGAAACTACGTTCAAAGGCATTGCTGCCAACGGAAACAGTGAAGAGTTTGGCGGGTCTAGATTCAGGTTCAGGTACTGGAGGAAGCTCCTTACCACACCCAGACAACCCAGCTAGGGCAGTCAAAAGGACAACGGAGGCTCTATACATTGGTGATCATCCATATCTACAAATATTTTTATAACATAGATTAATCACATGTAACTTACCAGTTATCGTAGGATTTATTTAGACAAAATTATTAAAAAAAATAACGGCTTGGAATAAATTCTTCTAAACCGTTATCTAATGTTTTTCAGGTTTAACGTTACATGTTCTTAAATGCACGGTCGACTTTGAAAGTATCTGAAGTCACATAAGCTTCCATGTTGCGAACACTGGTCTCTAACTTCTGGAAATCACCCTCTAAAGTGCCCAGTAAAGACTCTGCAGTTTGCCCTTTTTCCCAAGGCTTTTGCTTCAGCGTGTGCTCTTGTTTGGCTTTCATCTGATCGACATACTGAGGTGGTTGTTTTTCAAGCATAAATGTCAAAGCTAAATACGCTAATAACACCAAAAAGCTACCACCAAGCAGTGCCGCCGAAATAACCAAGATGCGAACTAACCACACTTCAAGGCCAAAGTAGTTCGCTAATCCTGCACACACGCCAGACAGCTTACCGTTAATCGGATCGCGATACAGTTCTCTACTCATAGTTTCGTCTCCAGTTAGGCGACTCCGCATCCAGTATTTTTTCTAGCGTTTTCACTCGGTCTTGCATAGATTCGGCTTGCTCAGAAAGCTTATGCAAGCGCTCAAGATCCGTTTCTGAAAGACCATTACTGGATTTCTTCTTGCTGCGGTAATGTAAGAATAACCATAGCGGTGCCACGAAGATTAAAAAGACAATCAGCGGACCTGCAATTAGAAATGTTGACATAGACAACTCCTAAATTATTTATCGCGGTTTTCAACTTGTTGCTTCAGTTTCGCCAGCTCTTTTTCAATTTCATCTTGAGCTTGTAACTCTGCAAACTCTTGGTCTAAAGATTTTGCGTTACCTGTTTTCGCGTAAACGTCCGCTTCGGCTTCTAATTCATCCACTTTACGCGAGAATTGTTCAAACTTCGCCATAGCTTCGTTGGTTTTGCTTGAATGCAGATGTTTTTGAACATCACGACGGTTGCTCGCTGCATTGTTACGAATCATCAATGCTTGTTGCTTTGCGCGAGTTTCTACGATTTTAGTTTCGAGCTTACCAATCTCACTGGTCAGCTTTTCGATAGTTTCGTGAACCAAGGTTTGCTCTGTGTGAAGGCTCTTAATGATGTCTTCAAGTTTTTGCTTTTCGATTAGCGCCGCTCTAGCTAGATCTTCACGTTGCTTAGTCAGTGCTAGTGTCGCTTTATTTTGCCAATCTAGAATCTGAGTTTCGATAGCTTCAACTTTACGCGCTAGCTCTTTTTTATCTGCGATAGCTTTAGCTGAGTTAGTGCGAACCTCAACCAGCGTATCTTCCATTTCTTGGATAATCAGGCGAATCATCTTTTCAGGATCTTCAGCCTTGTCTAAAAGTGCGCTGATGTTGGAATTTACAATGTCTGCAAAGCGAGAAAAAATACCCATGAGGAACTCCTTAATTACAATGATGGCAAATGCGCTTTAAAACGTTTTTCGATCTCTCAATCCACTTGCTCAAAAATTCACGTTTGTTGTTAAACCTACCATAAGTAATCCAAGTAGCGTGCCAACTTTTAAGACATTGTTTATCAGTCACTTACAATAAAATGGTGATTAACCTGAACCATGCTATGATGAATTTAGCCAAGTATTGGTATTTTTCACCACTACAACTCTTTTACTTAAGCTATTTACGTTAAGTAATTTAAATAAGCTCTCTTAAATTACGGCCATCGGCGCTCAAGTCACACAAGGACCCGCTATGCAGCAGAACCTCATTGGTGAATCACCTAGCTTTCTTTCCGTTTTAGATAAAGTGTCTCAACTCGCACCAATCGAAAGACCGATTTTGATCATAGGAGAGCGTGGAACGGGTAAAGAGCTAATAGCTCAAAGGCTGCATTACCTTTCAAGGCGATGGGATCAGCCGTTGATCTCACTTAACTGCTCAACACTCAGCGAAGGGTTGATAGATTCAGAGTTGTTTGGTCATGAGTCTGGTTCCTTTACTGGTTCGAAAGGTCGTCATCAAGGTCGATTTGAAAGGGCTGAAGGCGGAACACTGTTTCTTGATGAGCTCGCGACCACTCCCCTTTCCGTTCAAGAGAAGCTATTACGTGTTATTGAATACGGGCAATATGAACGTGTCGGCGGACAAAAAGCTCTAAGTGCCAACGTAAGACTGGTTTGCGCGACCAACGCTGACTTGCCAGATATGGCATTAAGGGGCGAATTCAGAGCCGATTTATTAGATAGACTGGCGTTTGACGTAATTACTATCCCTCCTCTTCGAGAACGAAAAGAAGACATCACGCTGCTAGCGGAATACTATGCTATTAAGATGTGCCGTGAATTAGAATTGGAGCTGTTTGTCGGTTTTGCTCCGTCTGCCGTTGAAGCACTGTTGGATTATTCATGGCCAGGGAATGTGCGAGAACTCAAGAACGTTATTGAGCGCGCCGTCTATCAGCATGGCAAAGATCCATATCCCATTGAATCTTTAGTGTTTAACCCATTTAAACCCGCATGGAAAATAGATCAAGATTCCACGCTGGAAATTGGCAATGAGCCTTCCAACAGCCATACTTCATCAGAGAGCTCGTCTTCTTTGCCGCTTGATTACAAAGCATGGCAAGAACAACAGGACATCAAGCTACTCAATCAAGCCCTAAAACAGAGCAAGTACAACCAGAAACAAGCCGCAGAATTACTTGGATTAACATACAACCAATTACGTGGAATGGTGAGGAAGTACGCGATTGTCGGACAAGCTAACGATAAATAGCTGTCTACACTTGATTATTATTTGGAGCCGAATAAATAAAATGTTAAATTGTCCGGATCTTGAGGCTCCTCTAACGCCTCGTTTCGAAAAGTATTTCTTTTTATGAAAGCACTAATAAGACTATCACTGAGCATCTGCACGCTGAGCTTTTTAGCTGGATGTGGTGAGAGTGTGAATCACGAGCAAATTCGTGAAAAAGGCTTCATTTATTGCGGCCAAGGTAATCCTAGCACCTTCAACCCACAACTGGTTGATAGTGGCATTACCTCAGAATCGCTGAGCCCTCAGATTTTCGATACACTGCTTACTCTCGATCCAATGACTTACCGACCAAAACAGAACTTGGCAACAAGCTGGTCTGTCGATGAATCGGGTACAGAGTACACTTTCAAACTGCGCCCTAATGTTGCGTTCCAAACCACAGACTGGTTTACCCCAACTCGCAGTATGAATGCACATGATGTGGTCTTTAGTTTTGATCGAATCATTGATAGTTCAAACCCGTTTCATTATGTAGGCGGCGGCCTATACCCATGGTTTGCCGGTATCGACTTCCAAAACCTGATCGTCGATATCACTGCGGTTGATGACCTAACGGTGAAATTCCATTTAAGTCGTCCAGACAATTCGTTTCTCAACAATATCGCCACCAGCTATGCGGTCATTCATTCTAAAGAATATGCCAATAAACTCATTGCTGCGGATGAGAAGAATGAAATGGACTCCAAGCCCGTTGGCACAGGTCCTTTCTACTTAGATGAATACCAAATCAATGATCTAGTACGCTTGAAAAAGAACAAGCACTATTGGAAGGGTGAAGTAGAAATGGATCAAGTTGTGTTTGATACTTCACAACGTGGGACGGGGACTCTTGCCAAGCTACTACGTAGTGAATGTGATGTGTTGAACTCACCGATTTCTAGTCAGATTCCTATTATTCAAGCTCATGAAGAGTTGAAGATTTCCGCCACGCCTGCGGTTAATGTGTCTTTCATCGCACTGAACACTGAGCACCCCGCACTACGTGACTCACGAGTGCGCAAAGCATTGAACTTGGCTATCAATCGTCAGAACATTCTTGATTCTGTGTACTACGGTACAGGCACAAAAGCCTACACCTTACTCCCTCCTACTTCTTGGGCTTATCAAAAAGACAGCGTTCAAGTTCGTTACGACCGAAACTACGCGGTTGCGCTTCTAAAAGAAGCAGGCGTCGAACCGGGATTAGAACTTTCAATGTGGGTGCCATTGGAGCCAAGAGCTTACAACCCAAGCCCAAGAAAAACAGCAGAGTTAATCCAAGCAAATTTAGCTGATATTGGTATCGAACTTAAGCTCTATACTGACGACCGATTTGATCGTACACAGCTGTCATCAATTTCCTCCACAGACTTATTACTCACAGGTTGGATCGGCAACACGGGCGATCCAGACAACTTCTTACGTCCGCTTCTCTCATGCAGCTCAGAACGCGCGGGATTAAACGTCTCTATGTGGTGTAATTCAGACTTTGATTTCCTTCTCGACTTGGCATTGGAAATCAATCAACAAAGGCATCGCGTGAATCTGTATCGACAAGCCCAAAACATATTGAATGAAGAGGTTCCTGTGATTCCTCTCGCTCATGGCGTGCAATTTCGCGTGCACGATCGTTCGCTAACAGGCTTCAAACAGAGCCCATTCAATGCCCAACCTTTTGATCAAGTCAGAAGAGAGGTGCGGTGATGTTTTGGTATACCTTAAGACGTGTAAACTTATTCATTATTACTCTGGGGATTCTGACTTTAGTTGGCTTCGCTCTGCTTCGATTAGATCAAACCTCACCTTGGGCGATTCAAGATTTTTGGCCCGGTTGGCTTAGCTATATCACAGAATTATCGACACTGAACTTTGGCTTGAGCAAACAAGGGGCGCCTATCATCGATGAGCTTGTCGTGGTATTCCCTGCAACGTTAGAACTGTGTTTCTTTGCCTTTGTTCTGGCTCTGTTTATCGGTATTCCTTTCGGCACGATTGCAGGTATGAGACAAGGCAAGTTTGTCGATACAACAATATCGTTTACTTCAATGGCTGGTTACTCTGCGCCTATATTTTGGGTCGCATTACTAATGATCATGGTGTTTTCGTTGCACTTTGAGATGTTCCCTGTTGGTGGCCGATACGATCTACTTTATGAAATTGAGCACGTCACAGGCTTCGCTATGATTGATGCTTTTTTTGCCGAAGGTCGTTACCGAGCGCACGCATTGCAAAGTGTTATCGAGCATATGGCGTTACCGTGTCTTGTTTTAGCACTAGCCCCCACGACTCAGGTAATTCGACTGATGAGAGCGTCAGTGGCTGAAGTGATGACTCAAAACTACATCCGCGCCGCACGAATTAAAGGTCTTTCAACAAGAGAGATCGTCACGCAGCACGTGTTAAGAAATGCGATACCACCAATTATTCCAAAGGTTGGCGTTCAACTATCCAGTATGTTAACGCTCGCTATCATTACCGAGTCTATTTTTAACTGGCCGGGTATTGGCCGCTGGTTGTTGGATGCTTTATCTAATCAAGATTACGTTTCAATTCAAGCTGGCGTAATTGTGGTAGCAACCTTGGTTTTGACCGCAAACATTCTGTCCGATCTACTGGGCGCGATGGTCAATCCACTGGTAAGGAAGGAATGGTATGCTAACAAATAACGTCTACCAAGAAGAACAGATTCCAACCCAGTTCGAGCGTTTCTGGCGCAGTTTCCGTGGCAATAATCTCGCTATGTTTGGACTATGGTGTTTGGTCTTGATCATACTGATCACCGTCACTTCACCATGGCTAGCACCGCATGATGCTCAAGAACAAACGGGGCACCTGTTGACCCCACCCTCTTGGGATCCTTCAGGTACGGTTGAGTATTTCTTAGGTACCGATGACTTAGGCCGAGATATTCTTTCTCGTCTGATTATCGGCTCTCAGCTGACGTTTGGTGCGGCGGTTGTGATTACCTTTATCGCAGCAGTCATTGGTTGCCTTATTGGCGTACTTGCAGGAATGACTCGAGGATTACTATCAAGCACGCTAAACCACCTGCTTGATACCGTTATGTCGATTCCGTCTCTGTTACTAGCCATTATTTTCGTAGCGTTTCTTGGTTTTGGCGAGTTTAATATCTTACTTGCCTTGTGTTTGGCATTGATTCCACGCTTTATTCGTTCGGTATACATTGCCGTGCACGCTGAGGTAGAAAAAGACTATATTTTGGCTTCTCGCCTCGATGGTGCGAACGACTTCTACCTGTTATGGAATTCAATCCTTCCTAATATTCTTACCGTGGTGGCACTTGAAATTACACTGGCATTGTCAGTCGCAATTCTTGATATCACGGCTTTGGGTTTCTTAGGGCTTGGCGCTCAAGCACCAAGTACCGAATGGGGCTCAATTTTGGGTGACTCTGTAGAGCTGATTTACCTTGCGCCATGGACAGTAACCCTACCCGGCTTAGCCATTATGTTTACAGTGATCGTGATTAACCTTGTCGGTGAAGGTGTTCGCCAAGCGCTAAATGCAGGAATCGAATAATGCCTTTACTTGATATTCGACATCTAACCATCGAGATTGAGACCCCTCAAGGGATGGTTAAAGCCGTCGATCGAATGAGTATTACCCTCAATGAAGGGGAAATTCGCGGCTTAGTAGGTGAATCAGGCTCTGGCAAAAGCTTGGTTGCAAAAGCGATTGTTGGGGTTTGTAAAGAAAACTGGAAAGTATCTGCAGACCGAATGCGCCTTGGTAATATCGACCTCCTGCAACTGACACCCAAAGAACGACGCCGAGTCATTGCTCGTGATATCGCGATGATCTTCCAAGAGCCGTCCTCCTGTCTTGATCCATCTGAAAAAGTCGGCCACCAACTGATCGAAGCGATTCCTTCATATTCGTTTGAAGGTCGATGGTGGCAGAGGTTCAAATGGCGTAAGAAGCAGGCCATCGCTCTACTGCACAAAGTCGGTATTAAAGATCACTCTCGTCTTATGGACAGTTACTCCTATGAGTTAACCGATGGTGAGTGTCAAAAAGTCATGATCGCTATGGCGATCGCAGCCAAGCCAAAAGTCTTGATCGCTGATGAGCCAACCAATGATCTAGACCCGATTACACAGTCTCAAATATTGCGCCTGTTGAGTCGTATGAATCAGATCAATAACACAACTATCGTGCTGATCGGCCATGACTTAACCACCATTACCCAATGGGCAACTCGCATTACCGTTATGTATTGTGGTCAGTCTGTAGAATCAGCGGATACGCAGAAGTTGTTGGATACACCTAAACACCCATATACTGTTGCTCTGCTAAAAGCGATGCCAGATTTTAACGACTGGATTCCCCACAAAGAGAAACTGCAATCTTTGCCAGGGTCAATTCCTCCGCTACAACACCTCCCTATTGGCTGTCGATTGGGCCCTCGCTGTCCATATGCACAAAGGCAATGTGTTGAGATTCCTTATACCAAACGTATCAAAAACCATAAATTCAATTGTCACTTCCCTCTTAATATGGAGAAGAAAAAGAAATCATGAGTGCCTTATTACAAGTCATTGATTTATCTAAAGACTTTACGACTCGTTCTGGTCTTTTCCGTAAAAAGATTCATCAAGCAGTGAAGCCGGTAAGCTTTTCGCTTGAGGCTGGACAGACGATTGGTTTTATCGGTCAAAATGGTTCAGGAAAATCAACATTAGCAAGAATGCTAGCGGGCATGGTAGAGCCAACTGCGGGCGAAATTCGTGTAAACGGTGAAAAGCTAGAACACAAAGACTACTCGACTCGCTGTAAGCTGATTCGAATGATCTTCCAAGATCCGAACACATCGCTTAACCCGCGCATTCAGATTGGTCGAATTCTTGAAGGTCCGTTGAAGCGAAACACCAATATGCCACCAGAAGCCCGTATGCGTCGTGTGAAAGACACGCTATTACGTGTCGGCCTTCTACCAGAGCATGCGTATTTCTACCCTCAAATGCTTGCTGCAGGCCAGAAACAAAGGGTTTGTTTGGCTCGAGCACTGATACTTCAACCATCTATCATTGTGGCAGATGAAGCGTTAAATGGTTTGGACATGGCGATGCGTTCTCAAATCATCAACCTGTTCTTAGAACTGCAAGAAGAGATGGGGGTATCGTTCGTGTACGTATCACAACATATTGGGATCGTTAAGCACATCACCGATAAAATCATCGTTATGCATGAAGGTAACGTGGTTGAAGCCGGAGAGACACATGAAGTGTTAACTAATCCAAGCCATCAGATCACACAAAGATTGGTGGAAAGCCATTTCTTCAAAGCACCGAACCATAGCCTGTAGCCTCACCCATCACTATAAGAAATAGAGTTGGAAGGGAAGCTTCAATGTTGATCTCAAGGAGGAGAAACGCGTGCTGATACGAACTTCAATTTTCACACCGCCCTTTTTGTCTATACGGCTCTTGTTAACATTGCTTTCTTTCAACGTTGCAAGCACCCCACTGACTTGGCTTGATAAAACGTTTGTCGAAAATGCATTTTATGATGTGGCACTGAGACACGAATATTCACAAGGCAACAAGCCGCTCGCTAAATGGAAACAACCGATCAAGATATGGGTTGATCATCAAGTGGACGATGAAGAATTGCATCAAGAGCTCACAGAGCTTCATCTCCAACACTTAGCCGAAATAACCCAACACCCGATAACAATCGTCAACAAAGAGTCTGAAGCGAACGTAAAATGGATATACACGAGGCAAAGTCAATGGATACCTGAAGCGAAATCGGTCCTCAAGCTCAAATCCACTCAGCATTTAAACAACGCTATCTGTACGGCAGGTTATCGAACCAACTCTAAAGGTGAGATTGTTTACGCCGGAATTGTTATTCCAGTGGATCAAGCAAGGTCGAGAGGCAAGCTCGTTGCGTGTATCGTAGAAGAGATCACACAGGTTCTAGGCCTGCCGAATGATTCAGATAAAGCCTATCCTTCTATTTTCAACGACCACACGCCAGAAGACTTGTTATCGCCCTTAGATGTGGTGCTACTGCAACTACTGTATGAACCAGAATTGAAAGCTGGAATGACAAAATCTGAAGTAAAACCTATCGTTCGAAAGGTACTCAAGGGATACAGCGAAACAGGTGTGCTTCAACAAGCGTCCACAGAAGCGCAGCAGGCGCCTTTGTATCAACTGATTGGGTATTGACGAAAATACGTTGGGAAGCAGCTTAGAAGGGAAGAATAGAACAACAGCGTTGCCCGAGGTAAGACAACGCTGGCTTACAATTTGACGAGAGAATTAGCGCTTAGCAGCCTGCTTTTTCAATTCGAAATCGAATTCATCCGGGAACAAGATAACACCTTCTTCCTGTTCGTTCGGGAATACAACAACGGCAAGCTCGTCGTCTTCTAGACCGTTAGTCCAACGACTGTGCCATTTGTTCAACGAGATAGACTCCGCTTTACACTCAGACCAATCACCCGTCGCCCAAGATTCAGCGAACTCTTTGTTTGGCCATACTGGAACACAATCTTCGTCTTCCGTGTTGAGCATTACACAACCGTGCTCATCGGTTAAGATCCATACTTCACGATTTGCTACGATTTCTTTCACACAGTACTTCAGGCGTTGCTCACCCGTATACTTGTTGATTTCAGCGATTTTTTTATCGTCTAGCTGTGTAGTCATCTTAATTTCCTACTTTAGTCAGTAACTTTGCTCTTAAAGCTATTTTATGCCGAGAGCTTTTAACTTCAAACATTTTCGATGAAGAAGAAAATCTACTTCAAAGAAAAACGCCTGCTAAATTAGCAGGCGTTTATAATTAAGCGACTTGGTTAAACAAGCTCGCCTTGAAGCCAAGGCCAACCTTGCTTCTTACGGCTAAGTGTATTTTCCATCATCAATACACCGTCTTTCTCGAATTTAACCAGCTTATCAGCCCACTCACCTTTGTATAGAAGACGAGTTTGAGCTGTAGTGATATCTGTCAGCATTACTGCAGCGAACGCTAGACCATCTTTCTCGCAACGCGCTTCAAGATCCGCTTCTAGTGCTTCAATCATGCCATCTACTTGCTCAAGAGTCGCAAGTTCAACTTGACCAACAACAACATCACGACCGTTGAATGGGTAACCTTTAAGGTCTTTTTCTACTAGTTGAGCAGCAGATAGGCCTTCAATGTTTGTCTTAGCGATTAGAAGCGCTTTGATGAATGCGTCAACGTCTGTAACACCAGCGATTTCAGCAAGCTCAGCAACGGCATCTTTGTCTTTTTGAGTACATGTTGGAGAAGCAAAACCAACCGTGTCTGAAAGAATTGCAGACATCATCAGTTTAGCGATTTGTTGAGAGATAGAGTGACCTTCAATCTTGAACATGTTGAAAAGCACAGTGTTTGTACAACCAACAGGCCAGATCCAAGCTTCCATAGGGTTAACTGTCATTACGTCACCTAGACGGTGGTGATCGACAATACCTACGATCTCTGCTTCAGCAACATCGTCTGGTGCTTGTGCTAGATCTGAGTAATCTACTAACCAGATTTTCTCACCAGCAACAGAAGTACGAAGCTCTGGCTTTTCAGCACCAGCGACTTCTAGAATATGTTGAGTTTCGCGGTTGATCTCGCCTTGGCGAATTGGTGTCGCTTCCTCGCCACGAGCTTTAAGAAGCTCTGTTGCAACTAACGCACTACAAATACTGTCACTATCAGGGTTTTTGTGACCAACAACTAAAATCATGTTTCTTCCTATTACACTAACAATTATGACTCTACCTTTAGAGCCTCTCTTTATTAGCCATACTTTACCTCATTTTTTCAGATTGGTCATGTTTCGTAGGTTTAGCCAATGGTAACAATAGATAAAAAAACAACAAATGCAATTGATAATTATTATCATTCGTATATATTTATCTTAAGCCACTAATTTTGAGTAACACCTATGGATCGACTAATCTCTTTTTTGCCAAGCAGTAGCGCTGCGAAAACAACTCAGTTTTCACTGTCATTTAAGCGCCTGCTTTTACCTATTTCACTTGCAGCTTTAGTTGTGGCTCCTGCCACGCGAGAATTGACGGTTACTACCTTATCAGACGCCTTTTGGGCCGTGTCTTGTTATGTTGCTCTGACCTTAGCGATTTACCACGGGTTAAGCTTGTACATCAACAAAGACAACGTCTTCAACAAGCTCGTCCATCAATCCCGTTCGAACCAAGTGGTATTCGCGGCTCTCATGGGAGCGTTGCCCGGCTGCGGCGGTGCGATAGTGGTGACCACACAATTTATCTCGGGAAAACTCGGATTTGGTGCGGTAGTTGCGGTGCTAGTCTCAACTATGGGTGATGCAGCCTTCCTGCTCATTGCAAGCGAACCCAAGACTGGTTTAGCCATGATGGCGATGGGCGTGATTGTCGGCACAGCGTCAGGTCGAATCATTAATTTGTTTCACGCAGACGACTTCTTACGCCCAAAAAAAGCAGAGCAAAATGAAGCGGTGAGCAGCTGTGCTTCCCAATCTCAAGACAAAGAAGCGGTCTCTAAAAAAGCGATAAACCTACAAGGTTATCTATGGTCTGTACTCATTATTCCAGGTGCTGCGGTTGCCCTACTTGGCTCTTTTCAAGTGGACGTAAATGAGTTGCTCGCTTTGCCCGAAATGTCGATGGAATGGGCGGGAACTGTTTTGTTGATTAGCTCGATGTTTCTATGGGGCCTCACCCGTGAAATTGAAGATTACAAATCAGCAGTAAGTGAAGACGAGAAATGTGTAGGCTCTCATCCACTACAAAAAACGGCTCAAGATACTAATTTCGTAACAGCGTGGGTTGTGGTTGCTTTCTTATTTTTTGAATTTGGTTCTGTGCTAGCAAATGTAGATTTTGCGACGCTATTCTCAAGTTGGGGCATCATGCTCCCCCTGGCTGGCGTGTTGATGGGGCTATTACCTGGCTGTGGTCCTCAGTTGTTGGTGACTAGTCTTTATCTTTCAGGCGCACTACCACTTTCGGCTCAGGTAGGTAACGCAATTTCAAACGATGGTGACGCGCTATTCCCTGCAATTGCGATGGCACCAAAAGCGGCTCTTGTTGCTACCTTGTATTCAAGTGTGCCTGCTTTAATTTGTGCATACGGCTATTGGTTTATGTTCGAGCTTTAAGTTTAAGTTTGAGATTTAACACGATAGGCATACGCTTAACTCCATAGGTTTCTATTAGGTCGGTACTTTGTATCGGCCTTTTTGCTTCCAGTAACCTAATTTTTTCAGTGACCTAAGCTTCTCACAAGAGATTCTTTTGACTCACCCTCTCAGCTCAATTGCTTCAATAGCAGTACGTTATAGTGCTTCTCAAAGACGCCTCCATAAGCTTCACCACAATGCGTAAGTAGAAATCCCAACACCGTACACCAGAAAAACAAAAAGCCCCTGTAAGAATCCTTACAGGGGCTTTAATTCAAGCTTTAATCTTGGTTCTCAAGCACAAGTCTTAAGAAACTTCGATTGGACCACCGAATGACGTTACTGGAGGAAGTTTGCCTTGGAACTTCTCGAAATCAACCAAACAAGTGTTTGCTGACGTCGCTTGAGCTAGTTCAGATGAACCGATGTCTTGAGTTAGTGTGTTTGGATCACCGTAAGTATCTAGCGCGCCCACTTTCTCGTTGATCGGGCCGTACCAAGCACCTTCTTCGATACGAACAACACCAGGAGCGTAGCTATCCATTAGAACAGCACCTGCTAGTAGTTGACCACGGTCATTGAACACACGTACTACATCGCCGTCTTTGATGCCTTTCTTCTTAGCATCCGTCGGGTTGATGTAGATTGGCTCACGGCCTTGTACCGCGTAAGTCGCACGCCACTCTTCAGATTCACACATCTGAGAGTGAAGACGCTTGTCCGGGTGACAAGATTGTAGCCAGTACGGGTGTTTGTCAGAGCCTGGACCACCATGTGAACGTTCAGATTTCTCGAACCACATTGGGTGTTCTTGACAGTGCTCGTAACCCATGTTGCCAACAGTACGGCTTGTGATTTCGATGAAACCAGAAGGCGTGCCTAGTGCGTTGATCTCTGGATCTTCACGGAATGAAGCGTGGCGAGTCCATGGCTTACCTTTACCGAAGTCTAGGAAACCTTTCTCCCAGAACTCAGCAAACTCAGGCATTTCAATCGTGCCTTCATTCGAAGCGCGGCAATCGTCATACAGAGATTTAACCCACTGCATTTCATCCATACCACGCGTGTAATCGTCGTAACGACCCCAACGCTTAGTCAGGCTAGACATGATCTCAAAGTCAGTCTTAGACTGGAACAGAGGATCCACTAGCTTGTGCATTGCGATCAAACCACGACCAGAGTACGCACCGTAACCATCGATATCGTTACGTTCCCACTGAGTACAAGCTGGAAGCACGATATCAGAGTGACGACAAGTTGCAGTCCATGCGAAATCAACAGCAACTACAGTTTGTAGGCTCTTGAATGCTTTACGCATCTTGTTGCGATCTTGGTGGTGATGCCACGGGTTGTTACCACTGAATACCATCATCTTGATATCAGGTAGTGTCACAGTAGAACCGTTCGCTTTGATCTTCTTACCCGGCTCTAGCAGGCTATCTACCCAACGAGCAACAGGGATTACGCGGCTGTAACCGTTGTAATCTGTATTGGTGTACTTAGGTGATTGACCTTGGTCGATGTTCAGCGGGAAAGAACCCGGAGCAGCGAAGCCAGTCGAAGATACACCGATACCTGAGTAGTGGTGACCGTAAGAGATACCGCCGCCAGGTAGACCAATTTGACCAACCATTGCTGCGATAACTGCACACATCCAGTAAGGCTGCTCACCGTGTTGTTGACGTTGAATACTCCAACCAACAAGAATCTGTGTACGGCCGTTAACCAACATCTTAGCGAAATCACGGATAGAGTCCGCGCTTGCGCCACAGATAGCTGAAGCCCATTCTGGCGTCTTCTCAACTTTGTCTTTCGTTTCACCTTGAACGTACTTGATGAAATCTTCAAAACCTAGACAGTAAGTTTCGATGAACTTCTTGTCGTATAGGCCTTCGTTGTAAAGAACGTGAGCAACACCCAACATGAACGCCACATCAGTTTGTGGGTTGATGTACATCTGCTCGTTTTCTAAGTAACGACCTGTTTTGTTCTTCACAGGGTCAACAGAAACAACGTTGATCTCTTTCTTAGCAACTTTTTCTTTCAGCTGTTCTAGGTATGCGAATGATTCGTGAGTCTCACACGTCCAACCTACTTGCAGGTTCTTAACTGGATCGTTACCCCAAAGAACAATGTTGTCACTGTTTTCTAGGATAAGTTCCCAAGATGTACCTTGAGCATATACTTCAGTCGAACCTAGCACGTAAGGCATGATCGTTTGACCAGCACCTGTCGAGTAGTCACCGATTTTCTTCACAGAGTAACCGTGAAGTGCCATTGCACGTTGCATGTGGTTAGTACAGCTGTGGAACTGACCCGTTTGTCTCCAACCAGTTTGACCTGTGTGAAGCGCCCATGGACCGTAATCTTTCTGTACGCGTTCTAGTTCGCGGTAAACAAGGTCTAGTGCCTCATCCCAAGTCACACGAATAAAGCGGTTGTTACCACGCGTGTCTGCGCTGTATTTATGCTTCTTCAACCAATCTAGGCGAACCATAGGGTAACGCACACGTGATGGGCTGTAGATAATACCTTTAATACCTTTCAACATCTCAGTTGGGTGTTGATCGATTTCTAGAGGTTTAATTTCTTGCACTTTACCCGCGTAAACGCGAGCTCTGAATGCACCCCAGTGAGAACCAGAGACTTTCCAAGCGCCGTCTGTTTCTGCTGCTGAAGCCGATGCCGACGCCAATAAGCTAGGACCGATAATCGATGCCGCACTTGTTGTAGCGACACCTTTCAGAAAACTTCTTCTTGTAATTGCCATTGTGTTACTCCAATTGACGTCTTATTAGTGATGGCCTTCAGAAAAATCTGACGAGTGCTTCTGTAGATACTTAAGAACAAGCGCTTCTGTATCTGTGTCGAAGTTAACGAATGCAATCATACCGTCTAGCATGCCTACCCAACCGTTAGCACTGAAGTGAGCTTCATCTGGTTGTGAGTGACAAGTTGAACAGTTAGATTGGTATGCTTGACCCGCTGCGTTCCAGATTGGATCGAAGTTATCAACCATAGACTCTTTCTTCATCCAAAGTGCTAGGTTAACTTCTTCCCATGGAAGGCCAGTAAGCTCGTCTTCTTTCTTATCGCCAACAGTGATTACGTCACTTTGAGATACTTCTTTCGTCAAGATTGCAGTCGAGATGTTCATCCCGAAGTCTTCTTGGATTACACGTCCGAAGCCTTTCGCTTTACGCCAACCGTCGATTTGAATCTTGATCATGTCGCCTTTTTCGTCGATAACAGCAACTTTACTTGCAGGGCTTAGTAGACCCGCTTCAACTGTTGCAGTTTCATCCGTGTACATTGGAAGGTGACGAATAGAAATAACGTCGCTACCTGATGCATAAGATGTGCTGCTTGCAACATTCTCTAGCTCACCAACAATACCGCTTGCTGATGCCATATCAAGTGGAAGGTTGTGTGCTATGCCTTTGTGACAGTCAACACAGCTTTGATCACGCTCAGCGGCATTCTTCATTTGAATACGCGCTGTTGGGCGCATGTTCTCGAAGTCCATTGAATCGTAGTTGTGACAGTTTTTACACTCTAGAGATTTGTTCGAAGAGAAACGATCCCATTCATGTTTAGCCAGTTCGATACGACGCGCTTCAAATTTCTCTGGCGTGTCTAGGTCACCAAATACTTGAGCGAATACTTCTTTAGATGCTTGCATCTTACGAGCAATTTTAGCTGTCCATTCATGTGGAACGTGACAGTCAGGACAAGTTGCACGTACACCAGAGGTATTTTTCCAGTGAACCGTTTCTTGCAGTTCTACGTAAACATTGTCACGCATAGTGTGGCAACTTACACAGAACTCTTCTGTATTTGTATGTTCTAACGCAGTGTTAAAACCACCCCAGAAAATAACACCGGCGATAAAGCCACCCATAGTTAGTACACCAAGACTGATGTGTACCGCTGGGCGAGTCATTGTGCGCCATAATTTAACTAAAAATGATTTCATGTTTAGCTCTCTTAAAAATTAGTTCTAATAAAAATGTGATAGCAAGAGGGCATTACATGCCGCCGTGTGCACCTGGGGGACCTAATACAAACACTTGCAGTGCCCAAACTAGAAAGCCGTAGCCTCCTACAAAACCCACACTTAATATTGGAAAGAGAACCACCGCAATGAAGAGGAATGACTTCCACTCCAACGAGCGTTTTTCGCCAGTTTCAATTTTATTAACATCACTCATACATTTTGCCTATTTTGTATTTAGTAATTTCGAGTAGCCCATTCTAAGGAGCTAAAGTTCTTGAGTATCTAACAACAAATTTTAGACCATACACAAAGTAGGGTTCAATCAAATCTCCTGTTATAACCCTTGCTAATCAATACTTTTTTGAGGTCATCCAAACTTGTTTTCAGTTAAACAAAGTTATTAAAAAGTATTAACAAATGTGAAGAATTAAGTATATTTCACAAATGTTAAAAACCAACACTTACGCAACTATTTGACAACTGATTTTAACTTTTTACCTACTAAGTAGTAGCCAAAAAAGCCTCAAACAACCACTATTTTGTGTTTTGTTTGTTAAATAATTGATCGTTTTTCGAATCGATGACTTTGCAGTTGAAATGCATCATTTGGCACTTTCAGATATGATAGAAACCTCATCAAAAGGAAGCATTATGCAAGACGTTATTGATATATCTTGGTGGCAACTATGGTTTTTTAGCTCACTTCTATTGCTGCCAATTGTAATCAACCACAAGTTAAAACTTGGCCTTGGCAAAGAGGCGTCTATCAGCATCATTCGCATGGCTGTTCAACTATTTCTGGTTGGACTTTACCTAGAATACCTGTTCACTTTGAATAGCTTGTGGGTCAATTTACTGTGGTTATTTACGATGATTATCGTTGGGGCAAGCTCGATTGTTGAAAAGTCCAAGTTACCCCGAAACCTCTTGTTAGTCCCTGTCGCTGTGAGCCTAGCGGTAACCTGTGTACCCATTGTCTTGTTCATCTGCTTATTTATCATTAAACCAACACCCGTTTTTAACGCACAATACCTTATCCCGATCGCAGGGATGTTATTGGGTAATAGCTTAAGCAGTAATATAGTGGCATTGCAGAACCTGTTTGGTGCTTTTGAAACACAGAAATCAGAATATGAAGCAGCAATCGCGTTAGGCGCGTCTCCTACTTATGCTGCAGCGCCTTTTGTGCGTAATGCTATACAGAAAGCGATGTCTCCTATTATGGCCTCAATGACAACTACAGGCTTAGTAACGCTACCGGGGATGATGACAGGTCAAATTCTCGGGGGAGCTTCACCAATGATCGCAATTAAGTATCAACTGATGATCATGTTGGCTATTTTCGTGATGATGAGCTGCTCTTTAGCGCTTGCTCTTCACCTATCGTTAAAGACTTCGTTGACCAAAGAAGGACGAGTACTAGCTCAAATACAGCCTTCAAAATAACCTCCCGACTCCTTTTAGATCTGGTTACTCACTGAATTTGATACAGGTTATCCACAGAAATTGTGGATAACCAAATCAATATAGATCCTTTTTTGCTCATTTCGGCTCGGTCAAGGATCATTGCCATTGATCCTTCGGTGATTTCAAGGACATATACACACGTGCAGATCTGCGTTGTTAAGTACCCAGGTGATAATTTAAGAAAACAACATGTAGGTTTTCCACAAATAAAAAACGGCCTGCAATGCAGGCCGTCTTGTAAATGTCATAAGTCAGTTCAATGTTTTCACTGAGCTTTAACTAATCTTGTCACTGAGCTAGTCACGCAAGCTTTGTTGATCCGCCATCTTGATTAATCGCGTAAATAAATCAACCAATACCACATACCAACAAAGATACCGCCGCCGATGATGTTACCGATAGTAACGGGCAGCAAGTTGTTCATCAGAAAGTCCATCATGTTTAGGTCAACATAGTCTGCTGGATTAGCCCCTGTCATTGTCCAGAATTCAGCTGGAGCAAATGTTTTGATACCGATAGCTAAAGGGACTTGGAACATATTCGCAATACAGTGCTCAAAGCCCGATGATACAAACATCGCAACAGGTAAAATCAGTACTGTAATTTTGTCAGTCAGTGTTCGTCCACTAAATGTCATCCATACCGCGATACAAACCAATACGTTACACATGATGCCAAGCGCGATAGCTTGGATAAAACCATGGTGCATTTTGTGCTGAGAGATGGCCATCGCATTCAAACCCACTTGCCCATGGTCGAACATGTACTGTTTAGTCAGAAGCATGCATGCCACTAGCAATAAGGCACCAATAAGGTTACCGATATAAACGGTCGCCCAGTTCTTAACTAGGGTTCCCCAGCTAATCTTGCCACTTGCGCGAGCAACAAGAGTGAGCACCGAACTGGTAAACAGTTCGCCGCCAGTAACAACAACGAGGATTAAGCCCAAGCTAAATGCAAGGCCACCTAGTACGCGAGTAATACCCCAAGGTAAATCACCAGCGCCAGTGGTTACAATTGTGTAGAACACAAACGCAATACCGATATGTATGCCAGCTGAAATCGCTAGGAGAAAAGATTTGGTTGGATCTTTGGTTGCTTTACCTACGCCAATATCTGCAGCGCGCTCAGCCATTTGTGGCGGTAATAATGAGTCAAATTGGTTCAGATTCATGATGATTTACATTTTGAAACATGTTGTCGGGAGCGAGATAATCCTCTCTTTCATTTCTGAATTCAAGAGCTATTTGGGACTCAAAATACCTCCCACAACCTTGTGGAAAGGAAATAGCCCAAGTTATTCAAAATTCATACAACTTTAGTAGTAAAAAGAAAACTACGCTGAATGAAACGTTATCAACTTAAAAAATAGCACACTTATAAATATCAATAAGTTACGAAAGAAAGAAAAGGAATAACGTACACTATAATAACTCACAGATCGCTGTTGCCTCTAGATTTTGATATAGATCAACAGAACGTAAAAAAGCGCCCTTGGGCGCTTTTAACTCAATCACAAATAAAGAAATTAGTGATGTTAAACCGAAGGTTCTATCATGTCTTCTGATGATTGTTCTATAGCTGAGCCCTCTAGGTTCGACTCAGTACTCAAAGGGGTTACGTCAGAATCACTTTCATTGGCAACTTTACCTCCTAGTTTTCTCAAACTGTCCACTAGTTCTTCTAAACTCTTAATATGTACATCACTCTTGGTAATCTGTTCATCTAAAAGATTGCTATGCTTAGTCGCCTCTGACAATTGTTGCGCCTGCTTCTGATTATTACTCTCTAACTTAGCGAGTTGTTCAGTCAAAGCTTCAATTTCTGACTTTAATGATGCTGTCATATCTAAGCTTCTTAACGCTTTCACACTCGATACAATTTTCTGAGATTGAATACGTAGCACGACATCGCGGTAATCTTCATCATTAACCACTTGTGAGATGCTCAGTAACTGATTCTCAGCATTCAAAACCGACTGTTCGAACTTGTCGCCTTTTACACTCGCAAGCACTTTCACTTCATGAGCGACACTACGCACGTGGTTCAACTCAAACTCCGCAGCGTGGACCGCATCTTCAATGATCGACTTTTCACGCGGGCTGGCTTTGACTTGGCTTTCTGCCAAAGCAATTTGAGATGCTGCTTTAGCAAACGTCAGTGGAGCAACGTCATCAAAATCTTCATCTTCCAAAAAATCCAACTCGTTCTTCAAAGGTTCAATGTATTTCTTATGAGCAACTTTGACTTCTAATAAACGAGCGCTATTAAGGAATTCGACTTGCGCTTCTTGCGCATCTTCAAGCTCATCGACCAAAACATACTCAAACAACTCGCTGTATTCTGAATACAAACGTTTGTAGCTCGAGGTAAACATGATATCTGCGCCAAGGAACTTAAGATAATCCATTTGCACGATCGAATCAGCTAACACTCGGTCAGCCTTTTTTTTCAACACTAAGATCGAGTCATAGTTTGATTTGATCAACGCAATTTTTTCATCAAAAGCTTCAGCGTAAGTCAGGCTCGAAAAAATCGAGTAGCTCTTAGTTAGTCGGCTCTCATCTTTAAGCAAATCTGCATAAATATTTTCAGCATCATCCCACGCGTCTAACAACTCATGGTAATTCTCTGGTGCATAAAGAGACAACTGAGCATGATCTTCAAGCTTAATCTCCCACTGGGAATAAACACTTTGGACAGACTGAAAAGAACGGACCTCTGTTGTAGACTCATTATTTTTGTTTGTAGTTTGGTTCGCTTCTGTCTGCTCTGAGGGTGTGCTTTGACAACCTGAGATAGCAAATAGCATACTAATAACTAATGCTACTTTGTTAACTCTCACTGGTGCATTTCCTTTTTTATACAATATTAGCTGAATGCAATATACTTCTAGCGCTACAATATATTACAACCACTTAGCAATAAACATCATTGATGATTTAAGTGGGCATAAATCACCCAGTGCAACCAAAATAAACTCATCATCCGATGATTAATCATTCAATTTGGTATCACTTATCAATTCTCTTTATTTGCTATTGATTGAGCTGTGAATGCACACTAAGGTGAAGGTAGAGAACGTTATGAATATATAGGTTAATTATGAAGTACAACGCTGAACATATTGCTGATTTAAATCTTCTTCTTCAATTTGATGTAAGTAGCGCTGCTACTGGTATTAAAGTACATCAAGAAGCAGCTCAAGAAACTCAAGATGCTGTTAAACGCTTATTCGAAAAAAATCTTTGCACTCAGCCAGACGGCGGTTACCTAACAGATGAAGGTATCCAGATGGCAGAGCGTGCCGATAAGCTACTTCGCGTACTTAGTTAAAGCTCGATTGTTCTAGTAAAAACTCCACTCGCTTATTGGGCCGTGGAGTTTTTTCATTTTTGGGCAAAGCTTTGTTAGGCTTATCATAAATCCATAGCTTGCAGTTATGAGGAACACATGGCTTCTATATTTATTGTTGGTGCAGGATGGGTCGGTGCACCTTTATCTCAACATCTCGTCAAACACGGCAACCAAGTCGTCGTGACGAAGACCACCCAAGCAGGCGCTGATGCTATTGGCAACAAACGCATTCCTTGTGAAGTGTTCAGTTTTGATGCAATACAACCTGAACACTCTATTGGCCAGCTCTACTCACTCCTATTGGAAAACAACACCGAGATAGTCATTGGTAGCTTCCCTCCCGGCTTTAGAAGAGGTTCGGGACAAGAATACGCTGAATACTGGCAACAGCTAACCAATGCTTGTCAGAAAGCCAATGTCAAAAAACTGATCATGGTTAGCTCGACTACGGTCTATCCCACTAAGCCCGGGATCTTATACGAGCAAGATGCCTCATTAGCCATTTCCACGTCGAATGATGAACAAGCCAACTCATTTTCAGACAATGCGCGAGTCATGCTACAAGCAGAACAGTACATCATTGATTCCGGTATCGACTACACCATCCTTCGCTTTAGCGGGTTGATTGGTCCAAGCCGCCATCCATCGAGGTTTGCAAGTAAGCTGAAGCAGGTCAGCACCCAAGCTCCTGCTAATATGCTTCATCTTGACGATGCGATTGGTGCTATCGAGTTCGCTATTAGTCAACTGCATAACGAAATCGTTAATGTAACGACCCCAAACACGGTGAGTAAGGCAGAGTTTTATGCCGCAGCACTGAAAAGCGCCAACAGTAGCGAGCCGCTGCCCCTCGTTGTCGATACGCCAGACAAGCTGATCTCTTCGAAAAAGATTCTAGACTTAGGTTACTCGTTTAAATTTGAATCCACACTGGATGCGCTTTATGACTAAGCAATCCATAGCTAAGCAATCTGCAAAGAACTCAAGGACTAAGCTACATCGATCGGTCGACACCCTTTGGAACTTCATGTCTATGGGCCACAAGGTTACGCCTTCAGACTGTATATTTGTGTTGTGCAGTAACGACACTCGCGTTGCTGAATACGCAGCTGAGCTCTATCACCAAGGTGTGGCGCCTTATATCGTATTTTCTGGCGGTGTGGGACGCTTTACAGAAGGGAGCTTTGAGTGTTCAGAAGCAGAAACGTTCGCATCTATAGCTAGAGACTGTGGTGTCCCTGAAGCAGACATTATTATAGAAAAGCACGCGACCAATACTGGCGAAAATGTCCGTTTTACCTATGATTTACTTACAAAACGTGGGCTATCACCGAAACAACTGACCTTGGTACAAAAACCTTTTATGGAAAAACGTACCTACGCAACGTTCAGCAAACAATGGCCAGAACAGGCGGCTGAAATTAGAGTGACTTCGCAATGGCAAAGTTGGGTAGATTACTTTAATGAAGAGTTGCCACTGGATATGGTACTAGGGGCATTAGTTGCCGACTTTGAAAGAATTAAAACGTACCCTGCTCAAGGCTTTCAAATTGAAATGCCAATTCCTGACGACGTTGACCAAGCCTATCAAGCATTGAAGAAACTCGGTTTCGAATAAAAGCAAAAGCTCGACTTCGAATAACAAAAGCACGGCTTCAACAAACAAAAACGGTGACACTTGGTCACCGTTTTTTAATTTTAACGCTATTGATTTTAGCAATGCCTAGTTATAAAGCGGTTTATTTGCCTAACGCTTCTTTATAATGTAGACGGCAAGCAGAAACATATTGATCATTACCGCCAATAGCAACCTGAGCACCTTCAGCAATAGCTACACCGTGTTCATCGGTACGGATTACCATATTGGCTTTGCGGCCACAATGACAAATGGTTTTAAGCTCAACCAATTTGTCTGCCCAAGACAATAAGTAACGGCTACCTTCAAACAGTTCACCCAAGAAGTCGGTACGTAAACCGTAGCAAAGTACAGGTATATGCAGTTTATCGACTACTTCTGTTAACTGGTAAACCTGCTCTTTCGATAAGAACTGACATTCATCGATCAAAACACAATGACGCTTTTCTTCCTCATTGAGTTTTTGGATTGCATCAAACATATTGGTGTCGTTTTTAAAAAGTTGAGCTTCAGATTGTAGACCAATTCTTGAGCTCACTTTACCGATACCATAGCGATCATCCAATGCAGCCGTAAAGATCACTGGCGTCATACCGCGTTCTTGATAGTTGAATGAAGATTGAAGAAGCGTTGTTGATTTACCCGCATTCATTGCCGAGTAATAAAAATACATCTGAGCCACAGAAATATTCCTGTAATTAAAAGTTGAAGATAAAAAGGTGAAATTAGAGAATTTTTGCTAGAAAAAAGGGCTGAAAATCAGCCCTTTTTATAAGATTTACTTACGACGCCAAGTTGTACCTTCTGGGCCATCTTCCAGAACAATACCCAACTCGTTTAGCTTGTCACGTGCAAGATCGGCATTCGCCCAATCTTTCGAAGCGCGAGAATCGTTGCGCAATTTGATCAACGCTTCGATTTCAGCAACTTCGTCATCGTTGCCTGTCGCATCGCCTTGTAGGAAAGCTTCTGGATCTTGATGAAGAATGCCGATGATGTCCGCCAGCTCACGCATCAATGCACCTAGCGCACTCGCTTTTTCGATGCTTTCAGTCTTGATGCGGTTAATTTCACGAGCCATTTCAAACAGGACTGAATAAGCTTCAGGTGTATTGAAATCATCGTTCATCGCTGTAGAGAAACGAGTTACGTACTCTTCTCCACCAGCCGGAGCTGCTGTAACGTCTAGGCCACGAAGTGATGTGTAGAGACGCTCAAGTGATGCACGAGCTTGGTTTAGGTTATCTTCGCTGTAGTTCAGTTGGCTACGGTAGTGACCAGACATCAAAAAGTAACGTACTGTTTCTGCATCGTAATGCTGAAGTACGTCACGGATAGTGAAGAAGTTACCCAGTGACTTAGACATTTTTTCTCTGTCTACCATCACCATGCCGCTGTGCATCCAAGTATTCACATACTGGGTGCCGTGTGCGCAGCAAGATTGTGCGATTTCGTTCTCGTGGTGCGGGAACTGCAGATCTGAACCACCACCGTGGATATCGAAGTGATTACCAAGAATTGAAGAGTTCATTGCTGAACACTCGATGTGCCAACCCGGACGACCTGGACCCCATGGTGATTCCCACGTAGGTTCACCAGGCTTAGACATCTTCCAAAGAACGAAATCTAACGGGCTACGTTTTGCAGAATCAACATCAACACGAGCACCCGCTTGAAGTTGATCAAGATCTTGCTTAGAAAGCTTACCGTATTCGTCGAATTTCTTAACTTCGAACATAACGTCGCCGTTGCTTGCAACATAAGCAAAACCACGCTCAATTAACTTTTCAACAAGTTCAACAATTTCAGTGATGAATTCCGTCGCACGAGGCTCAACATCAGGGCGTTTCATGTTTAATGCATCGAAGTCCGCGTGCATCTCACCAATCAGGCGTTCAGTCAGAGAATCACAAGATTCGCCGTTTTCATTCGCGCGCTTGATGATTTTATCATCGATATCCGTGATGTTACGAACGAAATTCAAATCGTAACCAAGGTAACGCAAGTAACGAGTGACTACGTCGAAAGAAACGAACGTACGGCCATGACCAATGTGACAGAGATCGTAAATGGTTACCCCACAGACATACATGCCGACTTTGCCAGCTGTAATTGGTTTGAATTCCTCTTTCTGTCTTGTGAGTGTGTTATAAATTTTCAGCATGATCTCTATCTATATTTGTGTATTAGTCAAAATAAGACTGCAAGTATAGCAATTCATGACTTATTAGGTAATCCCCCAAAGCGGTAATTACCTCAAACAACCAAGTTAAGTTAATGATTTGGTGATTTGAAAGTCCGCCAACATGCGCTAGAATTCGAACTTCATATTAAAAAGACAGTAAGGTAACAATCATGATCATCCTTCACACAAATTTTGGTGACATCAAAGTTCAACTTAACGAAGAAAAAGCACCAGAAACAAGCGCAAACTTCCTACAGTATTGCCGTGACGGTTTTTACGACAACACGCTATTCCACCGTGTTATCGATGGTTTCATGGTTCAAGGCGGCGGCATGACTTCTGGCCTTAAAGAAAAAACAACTCGTGCAACTATCAAGAACGAAGCAAACAATGGCCTAGCGAACAAAGTTGGTACGTTAGCAATGGCTCGTACTATGGAACCGCATTCAGCAAGTTCTCAGTTCTTCATCAACGTTAACGACAACTCTTTCCTAAACTTCCGTAGCGAAAGCCTAGACGGTTGGGGCTACTGTGTATTCGCAGAAGTTGTTGAAGGCATGGACATCGTAAACAAGATCAAAGGTGTTAGCACTGGTTCTATGGGTATGCACCAAGACGTACCTCTAGAAGAAGTGATCATCACTGGTACTACAATCGAAGCTTAATTCATCACTTTCGATTAGTATTAATAATTGATGACCCGATAAAATCAGGATATAGGGAGCGAATCGCTCCCTTTTTTTAGACCTATGAAAACATATTTTATATCAGACCTACACCTTGCCCCATCACGACAAGACATTACTGACTGCTTCTTAACCTTTATGAAAAAGGAAGCAGTAGAAGCGGATGCACTCTACGTGTTAGGTGACCTTTTCGAATTCTGGATTGGTGACGACGACAAAAGTGAGTTCGCGACTTCTATCCGCCAAGCGTTTATCGATTTGGTAAAAACAGGTGTGCCTTGCTACTTCACTCAAGGTAACCGTGATTTCCTTGTCGGCAAAAAATTTGCCAAACAAACAGGTGTGCAACTGCTAGACGAAGTATCGACAATCGATATCTACGGCCAAAAAGCGGTTGTGTTGCATGGTGATACCCTATGTACCGAAGACGTAAAGTATCTTGCTTTCCGCGAAAAAGTGCATCAACCATGGCTGCAATGGGTCTTCAATCGAATTCCATTTTTTATCAAAAAGAAAATTGTCTCGAAGGTTCAATCTGACATCAAAGACGACAAACAAACTAAGTCTCTCGACATCATGGATGTGACACAACAAGAAGTAGAAGATGTGATGGAGCAAAACAACGTCGATCTTATGATCCACGGCCATACTCATCGTCCTGACATCCATACCTTCAATGCTAACAATTGCAGTAAAACCCGTATCGTACTTGGTGATTGGTATACGCAAGGGTCAGTGCTGGTATTCACTCCGCAAAGTTTTGAACTACAGAATCGAGAGTTTAGCAACCGCTTTTAACATCACTCTTAAACTTTCACTTTGATTATTATTATCGGTCAGACTTTCATAGAAAGTGTATGGTAATTTCTACTGAATTAGCTATTATCTCTCTACCAGAAATAAACCGAACACAGTACCAAGTTGAAATATTCATACGTAGCGCGTCAACCAATACTCGATACAGACAAGAAAACCATAGGTTACGAGTTGCTATTCAGGGATGGTCCTAAGAACACTTTCCCTGAAGTAGAACCGGAGCTCGCTACTAGCCGTTTGCTTTCCGATCACTTCTTATCAACTCACTATAATACGCTGGGTGATAAGCTGGGGTTCGTAAACTTCCCTTATGCAAGCCTAATCAACTTAGTCCCTACTCTGTTCCCCAAAGAGAGCCTCGTTGTTGAGGTTCTTGAAGACTGCGAACCAACAGACGAACTACTTGAAGCAATAAAAGCTATCTATGACGCGGGTTACACCATCGCGTTAGACGACTTTGTACCAAGCAAGGCGTGGAAACGCTTCTTACCATACGTTTCAATTATCAAGTTTGATATCCGTTTGATCTCAATCGCGAAAGCTTCGATGTTCATGAACTCTCTCAAAGGGTTGGATATTAAGTTCCTCGCAGAAAAGGTCGAGACTTACGATGAATACCAAGAAGCAAACAAAGCAGGCTTCACCTACTTCCAAGGTTATTTTTTCAGTAAGCCTGAAATGATTCAAACTCGCGCTCTCAACCCTGCATTTCTGACGACCGTTCAGCTATTAAAAGAGATTGCGCACGACCCTATCGACTTCGGAGAAGTAGAGCGTTTAATTACACTTGATGTAACCATGTCGTATAAGTTGCTCGCCTACGTGAATTCCGCCGGTGGCTCCGCGACGACAATCCGTTCGTTTCGCCAGGCGCTTATTTACCTCGGCGAACAAAAGCTGCGTAAGTTCGTTTCACTTGTTGCTATCGCTTCAGCGAAAGAAGACAAGCCCGATTCTTTGTACGGTTTAGCTGTGATACGCGCACGTCAGTGTGAACTCTTAGTCGAGAAAATGAATGTTAAGGTTGAGCCTGGGCAAGCTTTTTTGACCGGTATGTTCTCGTTGTTAGATTCACTCTTTGACCAACCCTTAAAACAAGTACTAGATTCCGTACCGATCGACGTAGAGATCAAACAAGCCTTAATTGAACGCAAAGGCGTTTTAGGTGCAGTATTAGCGATGGTGGTTGCTTATGAACAAGCCCGTTGGGATGAAGCAACACGCATTCGCCAGCTTCTTAAACTGAGTGAAGCTCAGCTCGGTCAAGCTTATGACGAAGCGACCACTTGGGCTCAAGAACTGTTGTCTCCAGCCTTGAAATAGTGCCCTTCGCACTATAACTTTGATAATTTCAATAGCTTCAATAGAAACTAAGCTTTGGTGAGCGATCGTTTCTTGGTAGACTCCAACGCATTCATTTATGGCCTCTTAATAGAGGCCATTTTTACAGGATCTGACTATGTCTTTATGCCCATGCGGTAGCAAAAATACTTACCAAAAGTGCTGTGAAATAGCGCATCTTAACCACAGTGCGGTTGAAACACCCGAGCAATTGATGCGCTCACGTTATTCTGCACATGTACTTGGTTTGGTTGACTATATTGTGGCTACTTACCATCCGAGTTGTAATGCAGAAGCGCAAAGAGAAGGTATTGCCGAATCTATAGATAGTGATTGGGCGGGTTTAGAGGTCATCGATACTGCCTTAGGTTCACATAAGAGCGAAGGCTTTGTTGAATTTAAAGCTTACTTCAACGACGGAACTGAGCAGTTCTGTATGCAAGAACGTTCGCGCTTTATTCGTGAAGACGGTCTTTGGTACTACATTGATGGCACCTTCCCCGATCAGGGAAATGAGCACGAAGAACGAGCAGAGCCAGAGATTGACCCTCGCTTAAATCAGACCGTTGAGAGCTTTAAGATTGGCCGCAACGACCCATGTATTTGTGGTAGCGGCAAGAAATATAAGAAGTGCTGCGGGTAACTCGTACAACAAGGAAGTCAGATTAAGAGAATAGATTCCTGATTTCGCCTAGGCTCCTCGGAATGACGAAGAATCAGAGGTTAGAAAAGAACACAGCACCTTAGAAATCTTGAGATCTTGAGATCTTGAAAATTAAAAAGCTAAAAAGCCCCGTAAACATGTTTGTTTACGGGGCTTTTATCTGTCTTTTACTTGGTTCTATAAATCTAAAGAGAACTTACTTATGGCGCTCTTTTAATTTATTCACCACATCGTTCATCGATAAGCCTTGGTCTTGTAAAAGAACCATCAAGTGATAAATCAAATCAGCTGATTCACACACTAGTTCCGCTTTATCGCCCGACGTCGCCGCAAGCGCGACTTCAACGCCTTCTTCGCCCACTTTTTGCGAAATACGCTTGGTGCCACGGGCATATAAACTGGCAGTATAAGAAGACTCAGGGTCTGCGTCCTTGCGGGCAGCCAGTAGCTGCTCAAGCTGATGAAGCCACACCATCTGTGTTTCTTCTTGCTTGTCTCCATCCCAACACGTTGTGGTGCCAGTATGGCACGTTGGGCCAATGGGATTAACCTTAACCAACAAGGTGTCGTTGTCACAATCCAATGACATGTTTTGCAGTTGCAATACGTTACCCGACGTTTCACCTTTGGTCCAAAGGCGCTCTTTGGTTCGAGAGAAAAACGTCACTTGGCCAGTTTCGCCTGTTTTCTCAAGTGCTGCTGGGTTCATGTATCCCATCATCAACACTTGGCTCGATTGGTAGTCTTGAACAATAGCTGGCACTAAGCCGTCTACTTTTTCCCAATCAATACGCTCTAATAATGCGCCTACTTCTGTTTTTGATAAGCTTACGGGTTCAAAACTCATAGTCGCACCTCTACATCTTGTTGTTTTAAATACTGTTTAAGTTCACCAATATTGATGACTTGCTTGTGGAATACTGAAGCAGCTAGTGCTCCATCCACGTTGGTCTTTTTGTAGGCTTCAGCAAAGTGCTCCATTGCACCCGCGCCACCTGATGCAATCAGGGGAACATGACACACTGAACGTACCATGTTTAACTGATCGATATCATAGCCGTTGCGAACGCCATCTTGGTTCATCATGTTCAACACAATCTCACCAGCACCACGCTTTTGTACTTCCTGCACCCAATCTTTGGTTTCCCACTTGGTTGCTTTGGTACGCGCTTCATCACCAGTGAACTGGTAAACCTGATATTTACCGGTATCTTTATCGAAGTATGAATCGATACCGACAACGATACACTGCACACCGAACTTATCAGCAAGGTCAGTGATCAACTGTGGGTTAGCCAATGCTGGCGAGTTGATCGACACTTTATCTGCACCAAACTCAAGAATGCGCGCTGCATCTTCCGCGGACTTAATACCACCAGCCACACAGAAAGGAATATCTATCACTTCTGCTACGCGTTTCACCCAGCTTTTATCAACCACACGACCATCACTTGAAGCGGTGATATCGTAAAATACTAATTCATCAGCGCCCTCTTCTGCATAGCGTTGTGCTAGCGGAACGATGTCACCAATAATTTCGTGGTTGCGGAATTGAACGCCCTTAACCACTTGCCCATCACGGACATCCAAACAAGGGATTATTCGCTTTGCCAACATGCAAATGCCTCCTCTGCGGTGAACTTGCCATCAAGCAGTGCACGACCCACAATCACACCCGCAACGCCGCTGCCTTTCAGTGCTTCGATATCGGCTAGGCTGCCAATGCCACCCGATGATTGGAATTGCACTTGTGGGTACTGCTTGCAAAGATCAACATAGAGCTCTACGTTTGACCCTTCTAGCGTGCCATCACGTGAAATATCAGTACACAGAACGTGTTTCAGGCCAACCGTCAGGTAGTCTTCAATTAGCGCTTCAATGGTCACGCCTGAGTCTTCTTGCCAGCCAGAAATAGCTACTTTACGTGTACCACTTTCGTCAATATTGATGTCCAGAGCAAGCACGATTTTTTCCGCGCCGTACTTCTCCATCCAACCTTTAACAAGCTCAGGTTGCTTAACTGCTGTAGAACCAACCACAACGCGCTGTGCGCCAGCTTCTAGTAGATCAACGACATCTTGTTCATTACGAACGCCACCACCAATCTGGATGTTCGCAGGTGTGCTAGCAAGTAGCTTAGCAATCAAGTCTAACTGACGAGCAGTGGTATCTTTTGCACCTGTTAAGTCAACAAGATGAAGCCAGCCAGCGCCAGCTTGGTGATAAAGGTTGAACTGCTCTGCTGGGTCTACTTTGTATTCTGTTACTTGCCCGTAATCCCCTTGAAATAAGCGAACAACTTGGCCTTCAATTAAATCTAACGCGGGAATAATCATTTACATTCCTTATCTGGCAACGGTAGCCGCTGCCTAATCCTTATTACAATTCCAAGAAGTTCTGAATCAGCTTAGAGCCAGCTTTTGACGAACGTTCTGGGTGGAACTGAACACCATAATAGTTGCCACTTTGCACTGCGGCAGTGAACGGATTGCCGTAATCACATTGTGCGATTGTGTAGTCGCCTACAGGCATTGCGAAGCTGTGTACAAAGTAGAAGTACTCGCCTTCTTCAATGTCTTTGAATAGAGGATGGTTAGGTGTCGCAGTGACTGTGTTCCAACCCATGTGTGGTAATGGCAAGTCGCCCGTTTCAAGTAAACGAACTTCGCCATCACACAATCCTAAGCATTCAACTAACTCGTCAGCTTTTTGGCCTTTCTCTTGAGACAGTTTGCCTAACAGTTGCATACCTAAACAGATACCCAATAGCGGCTTCTCTACTTGTTTCACAAGACTAACAAGGTCACGCTCTTGCAAGTTCTTCATTGCCTCACTTGCTGTACCTACACCGGGTAGGAATAGCTTATCGGCAGCAAGAACAACTTCTGGTTCTTTTGAAATTTCAACTGCGTAGCCCAGACGTTCAATCGCAAACTTCACTGAGGAAACGTTGGCACAACCAGTATCAATAATAACGACTTTTTGATCTTTCATTGTTTTTCCTTGCTAACGTTAGCCTTACAGAACGCCTTTGCTGCTTGGTAACTCGTTACCTTCAACTTTGATGGCTTGGCGAAGAGTACGGCCAAACGCTTTAAACAGGCTCTCAATGATGTGGTGATCATTATTACCAGCAGAAGAAAGGTGCAAGGTACAAGCCAGTGTATCGGTTAGAGAACGGAAGAAGTGGACCACCATCTCAGTTGAAAGATCACCTACTTGCTCGCGGCTAAACGTAGCATCAAATTTAAGATACGGACGACCCGATAGATCTAACGCACACTGAGCTAAACACTCATCCATAGGCAGGCTGAAACCAAAACGGCCGATACCACGTTTGTCGCCTAATGCATCTTTAAGCGCTTGGCCTAAAGCGAGAGCGGTGTCTTCGATTGTGTGGTGATCATCGATGTGTAGGTCGCCTTTCACAGTCAGGTTCATTTGGAAACCGCCGTGTGTCGCGATTTGATCAAGCATGTGATCAAAGAAGCCCATGCCCGTATCGATCTTATTGCCACCCGTTTCATCGAGGTTTACTGCAACCTTGATATCCGTTTCTTTCGTTGTACGAACCACTTCAGCAACACGAGCATTAACCGTTAGATCTTTAACAATCTGTGGCCAATTGAGTGTGCCTTCCGTTTCCGCATCCGGGCCGTATTGAATCCCGCGGATTGCCATGTTCTCCGCAAGTTGAAGATCAGTCATTCGATCGCCAATCACAACAGAATGTTGGAAGTCGACTTTACCGCCCTGTAGGTACTCCTTAACCATACCCAACTTAGGCTTACGGCAAGAGCAGTTGTCTTCATCAAAGTGAGGGCAAATAAGCACATCGTCAAACTTAACGCCTTGAGACTCAAAGAACTCCATCATCATATTATGCGGAGCATCAAACTCTTCTTGTGGGTAGCTATCGGTACCTAGACCATCTTGGTTAGTCACCATCACTAGGCGGTAGCCAGCATCTTGCAGCGTAAGTAGGCTAGGAATTACTAACGGTTCGAATTTTAGTTTGTCTAAACGGTCTACTTGAAAGTCGACTGGCGGCTCAACAATTAAGGTGCCATCACGGTCTATAAAAAGTATTTTCTGTTGTTTACTCACTTGAACTTCCTTTTAATTTTAAATCTGCTGGCCTAGCTAAAATCAAACGCTAACCCAAAATATTGGTTTCATTTGCCAGTCTGTTTTCAATAAACTCAGACTGACAAATGTTATTAATGGTAAGCCTTTCGTTACTGAAAAAAGTTACGAATGAATCCAAGTGTCTTTTCGCACTCTTCGCGGTTACCAATACTAATACGAACACAGTCTTCAATTGGTGAATTACGCAAGATGATGCCCGTATCCCAAGCTGCTTTGAACAACTCATCGCCGTTCGGGAATTTAACCAGCAGGTAGTTACCCCACCCATCAAATACTGTCACTTGAGGTATACCCAACAGACCCGCTTGCAAATACGCTCGGTTAGCACTTAAATCCAAAACTTGGAACTTCGCTCGCGCAAGCCCTTGTTCAGAAAGCGCTTGAACGGCAATATCAGCGACTGGAATTGGAACTGGGTAAGGCGCAATCACTTTCAACAGTACATCGATAAGCGCTTTGTTCGCCAGCGTAAAGCCACAACGTAAACCCGCCAGAGCAAAAGCTTTCGACAAGGTACGCAGAATCGCAAGGTTCGGATATTGCTTAAGCAAGTCGACCGTTGACGCTTCTGGACAGAAATCGATATACGCTTCATCCATCACCACAATCGCTTTGTCTTGCGTCATTTCAAGTAGTTTGATGATGTCTTTACGATCAACCAAGTTACCCGTTGGGTTGTTTGGGCTACAAACAAACACCACTTTCACGTTGTCTAGTTGAGCTTCAATAGCGGGAAGATCTAATTGCCATTCAGCGGTCAAAGGCACTACCTTGCGCTCAACACCAATGGTTTCCGCACTGATTGCGTACATACCGTAAGTCGGTGGACAGTAAAGGATCGCATCTTCGTTTGGCTCACAAAAAGCACGAATCAGTAACTCAATGCCTTCGTCAGCGCCACGAGTCGTTAGCGTTTGCTCTGGTGTTACACCTGCATATTGTGCGTAAGCATCGATTAATTCTTTTGGCTGACATTCACTGTAGCGGTTAAGTCGAGTCAGATTTAGGCTGTACTCGTTATCAAACGGAGATTCATTGGCGTTCAACCATACATCTCCGCTGCCGCCAATGCGTCTTGCAGACAAGTAAGGTGTTAGAGCCTGAACTTGTTTTCTTGCTAACTTTTCCATGCTCCGCCCTTACTTCGCTCTGTTTAACTTTTCAACTCGGATAGTCACAGCACGCTTGTGAGCATCCAAACCTTCGGCTTCCGCCATTGTGACTACCGTTGGCGCTAGGCCTTTCAAGCCATCAGCCGTTAACTCTTGTACCGTCATACGCTTAGAGAAATCAGCCAAACCTAGACTTGAATAGGTTTTGGTATAGCCGTAAGTAGGAAGAACGTGGTTTGTACCTGATGCATAGTCACCTGCAGACTCTGGAGACCAGTCGCCCAAGAAGATTGAACCTGCATTATCCAGCAATGGCAGCAATTCACGCGGGTTCTTGGTCTGAACAATCAAGTGCTCAGGACCGTAGAAATTCGAAATTGCGATGGCTTGAGTGATCGATTCAGCAATGATAATCAAGCTAGACGCTAATGCTTGCTGAGCGATGTCAGCGCGAGACAGTTCTTTCAGTTGTTTCTGCACCGCATCGGTTACTTGATCTGCAATAACTGGCGATGGTGTTACCAATACAACCTGAGAATCAGGGCCGTGTTCAGCTTGGCTCAATAGATCAGCAGCAATGAAGTCAGCATCGGCTGTTTCATCTGCAATCACCATCACCTCCGATGGGCCTGCCGGCATATCAATCGCTGCGCCGCGGAAGTCGTTACTCACTTGGCGTTTAGCTTCAGTGACGTACGCATTACCAGGACCGAAAATTTTATCTACTTTAGAGACACTCTCTGTACCGTAAGCCATGGCAGCAACGGCTTGACCACCACCAACATTGTAAACCTCGTCGATTTTACACAGATTAGCGACATACAATATTTCATCGGCGATTGGCGGAGGTGAACAAAGCACAACCTTGCGGCAACCCGCGATTTGAGCGGGTACACCTAACATAAGAACCGTTGACGGGAGTGGCGCGCTGCCACCCGGAATATAAAGTCCAACAGTATTAATAGCGCGTGTCACTTGCTCACACACAACGCCTGGTTGTGTTTCAACCTTAATTGGTTGCGGCTTCTGAGCTTCGTGGAACTTAGCTATATTGCTATAAGCTTGTTCTAACGCTTGCTTCATTTCTGGAGTTAAACGAGCACATGCCTCTTCAATCTCAGTCGAGCTGACTCGAATAGATTTAGGAGTCACACGATCAAACTTTTCAGTCAGTTCTTTAAGTGCGGCATCGCCTTCATTTCGTACTTTTGCAATAACATCAGAAACAGTCGCTGTGATGTTTGCACCTTCAGTAATAGCTGGACGCTCTAGTACCGAGTCTTGCTGTGATTCACTTAAAGATTGCCAAACAACGGTTCTCATCGTCACTACCCCATCATTTTTTCGATTGGTAATACTAGAATCGAGCTTGCACCCAACTCTTTAAGCTGTTCCATAGTTTCCCAGAACAAGTTCTCAGTACTAACTAAGTGAACCGCAACTTTGTCTTTGTCTGTTGATAGAGGAAGAACAGTTGGATCTTCAGCGCCAGGCAATAGCGCTTTGATTTGCTCTAGCTGAGACGTTGGCGCATGAAGCATGATGTACTTCGACTCTTTCGCTTGTTGAACACCTTGCATACGAGTCAATAGTTTTTCAATCAATGCTATTTTGTCTGCATCAAATTCGCCAGTGCGTTGAATCAGTGTTGCTTTAGATTGGAAGATAACTTCCGTTTCTTTCAGACCGTTCGCTTCTAGCGTAGCGCCTGTAGAAACCAAATCTGCGATAGCGTCCGCTAGACCAGCACGAGGTGCAACTTCAACCGAGCCTGTTAGCATACAAGTGCTGAATTCAACACCCTGCTCATCCATGTAGGCTTTAAGTAGTTGTGGGTAAGTTGTCGCAATACGTTTACCCGCAAGATCTTGTGGGCCGTTGTATTCTTCATCTTTGTTGATAGCGATAGAAAGACGGCAACCACCGAAATCTAAACGACGTAGTGTACGAAATTGTGATGGCTCTTTTAGAGCGATACGGTCTAGGCGAACTTCTTCTAGTTCATTCTCACCAATGAAACCTAGGTCAACGACACCGTCCATGATAAGACCTGGGATGTCATCATCACGAACCAGTAACAAGTCGATTGGCATATTTAGTGAATGAACAACTAACTGCTCACCCATGATGTTAAATTTAACACCGCATTTTTTAAGTAAATCTTGGCACTCTTTACTTAAGCGACCTTTCTTTTGAATTGCGATTCTTAGGCGTTGTGTCTGCATTGCTGTATCCCTGTGCAAATATTTGAATTTATTGATTATTTAAAAGTGCTAAAACTAAAAAACCCTCGGAAGACTTTGTCGTCCCGAGGGTTTAAATCTAAATTCTTTGACTTAACCTCCGGGAGAATTCTTGCTCCCGGGTATACGTAAATCTCCCCGAAAGACTAGATAGGGTGATGATGGTGATGAATGTTCATTACTAATTTACGCATACTTATCGGCTCTTAGGTTGTTTGCTGTCTTGTCTCCACACTAACTAAGCTGACATCCTTTTTCAACCATTTATTCGAACTTTTTTCACTAAAGTTAAAATTAATTTAACAGGCACAAAAAAGGGAAGCCACAGCCTCCCTTTTTATTATTCAATCAGATGATGATTAGCTTTTGCACGACGCCATTTTACAGCGAGAGAAATAAGCCAATGCAAAACATACAGCAACAAACGTTAGAGACGCGGCACCGAATGCAATGCCAGTTGATGATGTCATACCTAGAGTGATAAAGCCGATACACGATACGAACGCCACAGACAGCGCATAAGGAAGCTGAGTCGATACGTGGTCAATATGGTTACAACGAGCACCTGTAGAAGACAGAATCGTTGTGTCTGAGATTGGAGAACAATGGTCGCCAAATACAGAACCCGCTAGAACCGCACTTAACATAGGCAGAATTAGCGCGATGTCAGAGGCTGCAGCCATATCACCCGCGATAGGTAGCATAATGCCGAACGTACCCCATGATGTACCTGTCGAGAACGCCATTAGGCCAGCAAGGAGGAACAAGATAACGGGTAGCCAGTGGTAATCAATGTTGCCTGTCGCAAGTGATGATAGGTAAGAACCGGTTTTCATGTCACCGATGACAGAACCGATAGTCCAAGCGAACACAAGAATCAGGATAGCGCCAAACATAGAGCTAGCACCGATCCACATTGTTCTTGCGATATCAGACATTGGTAGCTTTTGCTTAAATACAGTCGCTAGCGCAACAAGCAGGCCTAAAACACCACCGTAAACAAGAGACTTGCCTACATCTGTATTTTCGAACGCACCAAGCAGGTTGAATGCTTGACCGTCAGCCGTTAGCGCTTGACCACCGGTGTAAAGCATTGCAGCAACCGTCGCTACGATTAACGATACGATTGGCATGACCAGATCAGAGACAGAACCGTTTTCGCTCTCTTGAATGTCTAGCTCTTCGTTTAGATCGTGAGCTTGCTTTTGATCGTTGTCGCCTTCAAAGCCACGGCCTTGAGATGCCTCGATCTCATGTTCACGCATCTTACCAACGTCTAGACCGAACCATGCAACGGCAAACACCATTAATAGTGCGAACACAGCGTAGAAGTTCATTGGGATAAGACGAACGTAAGCACCCAGTGCAGAATACTCAGTCACACCGTGTGTCACTAAGATGCCACCAATAATAGTGATGATGTAAGCGCCCCAACTAGAAGCCGGCATAATCACACACATTGGAGCAGCGGTAGAATCTAGAATATAAGCTAACTTAGCGCGAGATACGTAGAAGCGGTCTGTTACAGGACGAGAGATAGCACCTACCGCTAAGCTGTTGAAGTAATCATCAACAAAGATGAATACGCCTAAGAAGGCAGCAAGTAGTTTTGAACCACGTTTGCTCTTCACACGAGACTGCGCCCATTCAGCGAATGCGCGAGTACCACCAGATAGTGTGAGTAATGCAGTTGTCATTCCGAGAATAATTAGGAATGCGATGATGCTCATGTTCCAAGTGTTAATACCACCATCTTCGATGAAAACACCAGATGCTTTGGTAAACACGTAACTAGCTGCGTTACCTACTGAGTAGTCAGCAAGTAGAATCGCACCCATAACGATACCAACACCTAAGGAAACCAATACACGGCGGGTAACAATAGCTAGAGTCAATGCAACCAAAGGAGGAAGCAGCGATAAAGGTGATGTTGCAAAATCTATTAAATTCATGATCTTCAAAAACCAGTTTTTTATTTGGCTAGAGATCTACTGCAGACAAACTTGATACGGCTTATCAAGCTCATGTTGAACTAAGCGAAAGGGAAGTGAACACTTCACCCAACCCTACAGTAGCGCTCCATAGTTTAAAATTAAGACTATGGCAGTGTTGTACCTATTGAGCACAACCCCAGCAAATTGTTTAGATATACAACTTACTTCGGCAATTACACCTTTCATTCCCGTTCATTGGCATCACCCCAACGAAAACTACTTTTTATAATTGCGCCTCTACGTGCGATAACATTATTAACTGCGTAAACCAGAGTTTAACAACAAATTAACCAAAGTACCGCATCAGGTAGCCGCAATTGTACCCATCAAGAGCAACAATGCAACATATCATTCCGACAAAAATGTCTTTTTGTTAATGAACTAATCAATAAAAAAATAGTCCACAGAAAACAATTACTCCACCAGTCACATATCGATTTTTAAGATAATCTTAATAATTATTATAAATTCATCAAAAGTGAGTCGTTTCTTTTTCAACTATTCATCTCACTTTTATATTTAAATAACCAATACAAGAAATACTATTTGTTTTATTCCTAGGCTCTGTTTATTATTAGGGTGATTATTTAGTTTACCTTGATGGGAAATATCATGTCTGAATTAACAAAAACTCTATTAAATATCCGCAGCCTTCGTGCGTTCTCACGTGAATTAACTCTTGAGCAACTTGAAGAAGCGCTAGACAAGCTGACTATTGTTGTACAAGAGCGTCAAGAGTCTGAAGCTGAAGAACGTGCTGCTAAAGCAGAGCAAGAAGCTAAGCTTTCTGCTATTGCTGAACAAATTGCAAAAGACGGAATTGATGTTGCAGATCTTATTGCTGCACTTTCTGGTGAAGCAAAATCTAAAGCGACTAAAGCTAAACGCGCTCCTCGCCCAGCGAAATACAAATACGTAGACGCAAACGGCGACGAGAAGACTTGGACAGGTCAAGGTCGTACGCCTTCAGCTATCCAAGAACAACTAGATGCTGGTAAATCTCTAGAAGAGTTTGCTCTTTAAGGCATCGTGTTTGCTAAGTGAATAATCAATAAAACACTAAGCAATAGAATTAATATTAAGTCGACTAAAGTATTATTTACGGCTTCAATATATTCAGAAACAAAAAAGGCTCCTTTCGGAGCCTTTTTTATATTTCACTATTAGAAATATAAATGAAAAAGATAAAAATATCTTATCTTTCCCAGTATGCTTCTTCTAGACTATCTTCTCTTTCAGGAAGGCCGCGAGACAAGCGAGGAGAGTGCTGAACCAACACTTCATAACTTGCACGGTTTGAATATTTACAAACTTGTGAGAAAGATGAATACGTTAAAAATGCATGTTGGTGCTTGCTAGAATTCGGTACATTTTCTTTATGATATTTATTTGCTGCCATATCATGTAATAAAGCCGACAGCGCCGCATCCCCTGCTCCATTGGTATTCTTGATCTTTTCTGGACCACCCATGTAAGGCGCGATATGCGAATAGATTTTCGTTGGGTTGTCACATAACTCTTTATGTGCAGGACGGCTAAACTCATAGCGGTTAAATTCTGCAATCGAGCCTGGTAACAACGGCAATGAAGTTTCACGCTTCACCGCGTCTTCAGTATAACCCGCCATGAATAAGCCAACAGGGCCTGCCGTACATAGAACTAAGTCTACCCACTCTAGTGCTTTGTCTGAAGCAGCAAGAGGATCGCTTTCTCCTGTTAAGGCTTCAGCTTCGTCTTCATTCATTGCAACAACGGTGACGTGTTGTTCAAGGAAATCTTTCCAGAACTCTGGATCATCTTGAATAACGAACTTAGTACCGAGAGTTAAAACAACAGGCACATCGTATTTCTTCGCGTATTCGATAGCTTTCATTGTTGCTTCAGGCATCGGGTCACCTGGTTTACAACGAACTAAATATGCCGTTAACACTAAAGCAGAAGCACTTTTGAAAATTTTCTCAGGAATGCTTTCTGGTTTTAATTGGTTCATTTGTCCTTCGCTAATTGCGAAAGTACGTTCACCATCTTCTGTAATTAATGCAAAGCAGCGACCGATTGCGCCATCTACCCCTTGTAAATGGTTCAGATCCATTCTGCTTGATGTATTACATAAATAGCGGTAGCCATAACTACCAATTTTAATATCTTGGCTCATTACACCCAATAGCGTTGAACGGTCATCCGCCAATACTGAGTAATTGTGTAATGTGTTACCGATCGTACCACCAGCGTATTCATTGGTGATCAGGCACTGTTCTTTTAATTCTTGATATAAGGATTCAGCAGCTTCATCACCGATAACCAGTGAGTGTCCCTTACTTAGGCCGTATTTTTCGATTAGCTCAGAACTCACTTTCGCTTCAATATCCACCAAAGTTTGGTCAATACCGATAATATGAGTACGTGACATTCTTTTACTAGTTTGAGCTTGGCTTACTAAAGGGTCACGAGCGTGAACCGGAAAATAGTGCTTTGATTTACGTTGTCCAGGGAATTTCATAAGGCTAGTCTAAGTCAAGGGGAAATAGGTGGCGGATTCTACCGCGCTATATTTAACGCGGCAATCTTTCAAACTATAGCAAACGTTTGCTAGGCTATTTTTTTATTCGCCTTCCATAAAGCTTAAATCAGGCAGCATACCCAAATGCTCGGCGTAACGTTTTTGATTAAACTCAGCGCCGTTTTTCATCACGTCAAATACTTCAATTGCCAGTGCACATGCCATAGCCGCAATTGCCTCTTCACGAGGAGTACCTGTCATCATCAAACGCATCAGCGTCTCTTTCACTTTCACTGGTTCGCCATCTTCAAGTTGGTTCTCGATAATCTCAATCAGCTCTTCTTCTTGCATAAATTCATTTTGTTCAGACATTTTTTATCTCAGGTCTTGGATTTCGAGCGACTATGCCACATATACTTCTGACATCCTAGCGAGTCACCTCGCTCTCATGCGATTCTCTAACAAAGTCAGCGCATTATTTGTGCAAATGAAACTGTGATTCCGGTCTCGGATCTGTCACGGCCTTTCTCTTTCTGTTAGAATCTGCGACCAAGTAATAGTAACGGTGTTTAGACATGTCAGATATCAGCTCTGGAAACAGCGAAAAAAAAGTAATTGTCGGTATGTCCGGCGGTGTAGATTCGTCAGTATCGGCGTATCTTCTTCAGCAACAAGGCTATCAGGTAGAAGGCCTTTTCATGAAAAACTGGGAAGAAGACGATAACGAAGAATACTGCACGGCAGCTGAAGACCTTGCTGATGCTCAAGCGGTATGTGACAAACTAGGTATCCACCTTCACACTATCAACTTTGCAGCAGAGTACTGGGATAATGTATTCGAATACTTTCTTGAAGAATACAAAGCAGGTCGTACACCAAACCCAGACATCCTTTGTAACAAAGAAATCAAATTCAAAGCATTCTTAGAGTTTGCGGATGAAGTATTAGACGCAGACTACATCGCGATGGGTCACTATGTTCGTCGTACTTTCCCAACACAAGAAGAGCTGGATGCTGGCGTAAAACCAGAAATGCTACGCGGTCTGGACGGCAACAAAGACCAAAGCTATTTCCTTTACACGCTAAGTTCAGATCAAGTGGCACGCAGCCTGTTCCCTGTTGGTGAATTAGAGAAGCCTGAAGTACGCCGCATTGCTGAAGAGCAAGACTTAATCACAGCGAAGAAGAAAGATTCAACAGGCATCTGCTTTATCGGTGAGCGTAAGTTCACTGAGTTCTTAGGTAAATACCTACCTGCTCAACCGGGTAATATCGAGACACCTGAAGGACAAGTCATTGGTCAACACCAAGGCTTGATGTACCACACTTTGGGTCAGCGTAAAGGCCTTCATATTGGCGGCACTAAAGGTGGTGGCGGTAACGAAGAACCATGGTTTGTTGGCGAAAAAGATCTTAAACGCAACGTTCTGATCGCGGTTCAAGGTAAAGACCATCCGCTTCTTAAATCAGAAGGTTTGTTCGCATCTCAGCTTCACTGGGTTAATCGCACACCAATTACTGAAGTTATGACATGCACGGTAAAAACACGTTACCGTCAAACCGATATTCCTTGTACAATCATCCCAATTGATGATGAGAACATTAAGGTTATTTTTGATGAACCACAAATTGCTGTGACCCCTGGTCAATCGGCAGTGTTCTACCTCGACGAAGTCTGTCTTGGTGGTGGTATCATCGAAAAACGCATCTAACTAATTAAACGAACGACAAACAATAGAAGACAACTAGGAGTTACTACGTGGCTAATACACTTTATGACCGTACTATTGCTTTCGCTGGAATTTGCCAAGCTGTGGCTTTGGTTCAACAAGTAGCGAAAGACGGCCATTGTGATAAAGATGCCCTCGAAGCTTCACTCAGTGCCATTTTAAATACCAACCCGGCGAACACCGTGGGTGTGTTTGGACGTGAAGCGAACCTAAAGCTTGGCCTTGAGTGCTTAGTAAAAGGTATCGACAGTACTCCAGCTGGGAGCGATATTACTCGCTATATCATCAGCTTAATGGCACTTGAGCGTAAGCTATCTTCTCGTAACGACTCTATGTCTCAGCTTGGCGATCGCATTCAAACCGCAGAACGTCAAATTGAACACTTTGATCTGTTTGACGAGCAAATGATCAGCAACCTTGCGAGCATCTACTTAGACGTAGTGAGCCCTATCGGCCCTCGCATTCAGGTTTCTGGTACGCCATCTGTACTTCAACAGACATCGAGCCAGCATAAGGTTCGCGCCCTGCTTCTATCAGGGATTCGAAGCGCTGTATTGTGGCGCCAAGTTGGTGGTAAACGCCGCCATCTTATCTTCGGTCGTAAAAAGATGATCGAGCAGGCTCAAATCCTATTAGCTAGAATGTAATTTATTAGCTCGCGCCTTGTCGCGAGCTTGTTTTTTGTACCAACACAATTCTCACGCAAACGATTGCGCAATGTGCGTGACAATTGAGATTGTTACTGGTATAAACCTCTCAAAATTTAGAAAACTCAATTCAGGAGAACACCATGGAACTGTCAGCATTGACTGCTGTTTCACCAGTAGACGGCCGTTACGGAAGCAAGACTGTTGCATTACGCAGCATCTTTAGTGAGTTTGGCCTACTAAAGTACCGCTCTATCGTTGAAGTTCGTTGGTTACAAAAGCTTGCAGCTACAGATGCAATCAAAGAAGTACCAGCGTTCAGTGCAGAAGCTAACCAGTTTCTTGATGAACTAGCAGCTAACTTCAGTGAAGAAGATGCTCTACGTATCAAAGAGATCGAGCGCACGACTAACCACGACGTTAAAGCGGTTGAGTACTTCTTGAAAGAGAAAGTTGCTGGCGTTCCTGAACTTCACGCTGTAAACGAATTTATTCACTTTGCATGTACTTCTGAAGACATCAACAACACCTCTCACGCGCTGATGCTTAAAGAAGCTCGTGACACTGTGATTCTTCCAGAAATCCGTAACGTAATTGATGCTATCAAAGCACTTGCGAACGAGTACCGTGATATTCCATTACTGTCTCGTACACACGGTCAGCCAGCTTCTCCTTCTACTATGGGTAAAGAGATGGCTAACGTTGCGTACCGTATGGAACGTCAATACAAGCAAATCGAAAGCGTTGAGATCCTAGCGAAAATCAACGGCGCTGTAGGTAACTACAACGCACACATTTCTGCATACCCTGAAGTTGAATGGCACCAGTTCAGCGAAGAGTTCATCACTGAATCTCTTGGCGTAACTTGGAACCCGTACACAACTCAAATTGAACCTCACGATTACATCGCTGAGCTGTTTGATGCTGTTGCTCGTTTCAACACAATCCTTCTAGACTTCGACCGTGACGTTTGGGGCTACATCGCTCTTGGTCACTTCAAGCAGAAGACTATTGCTGGCGAAATCGGCTCTTCTACAATGCCGCATAAAGTTAACCCAATTGACTTCGAAAACTCTGAAGGCAACCTTGGTCTAGCTAACGCGGTATTCAGCCACCTTGCACAAAAACTTCCAGTTTCTCGCTGGCAGCGTGACCTTACTGACTCTACGGTTCTTCGTAACCTAGGTGTGGGTGTTGGCTACGCAATCATTGCATACACTTCGACTCTGAAAGGTATTAGCAAGCTTGAAGTTAACCGTGCTGCGCTACTGGCTGAACTAGACAAGAACTGGGAAGTATTGGCTGAACCAGTACAAACAGTAATGCGTCGTTACGGCATCGAGAAGCCATACGAGAAGCTAAAAGAGCTAACTCGTGGTAAACGTGTAGATGGCGAAGGTATGCGTGCATTCATCGATGGTCTTGAGATTCCTGAAGACGAGAAAGTTCGTCTGAAAGAGATGACTCCAGCGAACTACATCGGTCAAGCTATCGAGCTAACTGACAAGCTGTAAGATTCGAATTTCGAATCACAAAATAGACTAAGGCTTCCCATGTGGAAGCCTTTTTGTTGAGCGAAATAATTGTATTGAGTACAAATGCCGTCAGCAAAAGAACACAAAACAATCCAACCTAATCGCCCTACTCATTTAAGCCCGTGCGGTATCACCCAATAAATATCGTAACACTCTGCCACAATAACCCTGGTTCACCCAACGCATAGCCCTCGGTTGAATGCCAAGATCAAAAAAGGCCTCCCGAAGGAAGCCTTTCAAATGTAGCTTATCGACTACAGAATACGTCGCGATTACAGGTTACGTAGAGACGCAATACGCTTGTCTAGCGGTGGGTGGCTCATTAGAAGCTCAGTAAGAGACTTCTTACCATTAATACCAAACGCCATCATAGAACCTTCTAGTTGTGGCTCATGGCTCACCTTTAGGCGCTCAAGCGCTGCAATCATCTTTTCTTTACCGACTAGGTTCGCAGCACCGGCATCAGCATGGAATTCACGATGACGGCTATACCACATCGTAATGAAGCTTGCTAAGAAACCAAATACCAATTCCAGCACCATTGACACACCGAAGTACACCATCATGTTGCTGCCGCCTTCTTCTTCGTTGTCATTCGACGCAACAATGTTGGCGATGAAACGAGATAAGAAGATAACGAACGTGTTCACAACACCTTGCATTAGCGTCATTGTCACCATGTCACCGTTCGCGATATGGCTAACTTCATGCGCCAATACTGCTTCAGCTTCATCACGCGTCATGTTATGTAGCAGGCCTGTTGATACCGCTACCAATGAATCGTCACGCTTAGCACCCGTCGCGAATGCGTTGATGTCCGGCGAGTCGTAGATCGCCACTGTTGGCATACCAATACCAACTTGTTGAGACTGACGGCTTACCGTCTCCATCAACCAATGTTCAGTTTCGTTACGCGGGCTTTCAATGACCATGCCGCCTACTGAGCGTAGCGCCATTTTCTTTGACATCATTAATGAGATGAATGAACCGCCAAAACCAAAGACCGCAGCCATTAACAACAGACCTGAAAGGCTTCCTGGTTGCATACCTGTGACAGCGTATACAATATTAAGAACAACACTTAGTACCAATACAACCGCAAGGTTGGTTGCAAGGAACAACATTACTCGCTTCATTACTTATCTCCGCATGAAAGCTGTTTTTATAAAACTTATTGTTATAGACAAGGCAGACAGCAATTTATCGCAACCTTGAAGACTTATACTTACTTATACATATAGTCTTAGATTAAGAAAACAAGGTTAAGCATTAAATTGCAACATTTGATTACGAGACTGTATTCGAATTAACCACGGTCTATTAGACCTAAGTCGTATGGTGTCGATATAACAATCCGTTTACAGTGACCTCAGATGATTTATTGGCTAGTCCATGTACAACAAGGGAAGAATCATGGTTGAAGGTACTAACACTCAAATGGCTATCGATTTACTGTGCTGTCACCTAGGGATTACTGAAGAAGAAGCAAAAAAGCAGATCGGAATCCTAACACCGCAAACGGCACAGGTAAAAATCACAGAAACACAGCAAGCACTAATGGGACTTACAAAAGAACATTAACCCCAAGCTTGCTTATTGAAAGACCAATTTTTTTATAAACTTATGGTCTAAAGGCTTAAAATAGCAAAAGGGCTGCAATCGCAGCCCTTTTCTTATTTAGTACACAAAGTGGGTATTAAAGCGCAAGCAAAGGCTGCACATCAATGTACTTACCAATGTTCTTAGACTTTGCTCTTGGTACGTAGGGGATTTCACCTAACTTCGGCGCACCTAGCTTGTCTTCAAGCATCGTAATAATCTCGGCGTAATGCTCAGTACCCGGGTTAATACGGTTTGCAACCCAACCTACTAGGTTTAGGCCGTCGGCACGAATCGCTTCAGCAGTTAACAGGGCGTGGCTCAAACAGCCAAGCTTAATACCAACTGTCAGGACAACCGGAAGCTGCTCTTTTTTAACCCAGCTAGATAAGTATTCGTCATCTGAAACCGGCACACGCCAACCACCAGCACCTTCAACTAAAACGATGTCAGAGTTTTGCTTATGCTCTTCTAGCTTCGCTGATAATACCGCTTCATCAACCACGACACCGTCATGCTTTGCAGCGATGTGAGGCGATGATGGGAGCAGCAATGCGTAAGGGTTAACGTCTTCGTAAGCAACATCTTGCGTCGCCGCTTCTTGAAGATGCAATGCATCACTATTACGTAACCCTTCAGGATATTGTTCACACCCAGCAGCAACTGGCTTATAACCAATTGTTGATAAATCTTGTGCGGCCAAAGCTTGAAGGATCGCTTTTGAAACCACAGTTTTTCCCACTTCGGTATCCGTACCTGCAATAAATAATGCATCAATCATAATTGAATAACCCCTAAACAAACTTGATATGTTGCTGGTAAGAAACCTTGATGGTTTTTGAACTCTCGATATTCCCGTTCAACAAGCTGCAACATGCGGCGACTTGTTAAACCTTGTGAGCGACCACTTACGTGATTTGCGCCAATACCTTTAAGGTCGCGCATCAGTTCAAACGCAGTGTCGTACCAAACGATAATGGTGGGCAAGTCTAGTTGATGAGCCGTACAGCTAGATTGCGCTAACGCAATTTTTACCTGATTGATTGTAATAAAATGGTTAACGTGTTGATGTGTGTCAATTTTGCTCCACGATTTTTTTAACTCAAATAGTGACTCTTCAAGCAAAGTTGAGAAAATTACTTGCCCTCCGTCACAGGTTACACGCTTCATTTCTCTTAAAGGTAACGATAAGTCGTCACACCATTGCAACGCTAAGCTAGAAAAAACAACGTCAAAGCACCCATCTTGGAATGGGAGTTGCTCGGCATCAGCTTGTTGATATAAAGAGACCGATGTACCACAACGTTGCTTTGCCTTTTTCAACATTCCGATAGATAGATCGGCGCATACCACTTCAGCACCACGTTTCATCATCTGTTCAGAAAAATAACCAGTACCGCAGCCTAAATCCAATACCTTTAAACCTGAGAGATCGTTCGGTAGTTTATCCAATAGACGATGGCCGACGTCACGTTGAAACTCAGCGTGTTTATCATAGGTTTCGGCTGCTTTACCGAAAGCTTCAGCAATCGCACTCTTATCTTGGCCTACGTAATTATGCACTACTGCTTCTTGTGACATTTACTGAGCCTCATTATTCAATTCGGTGTTTGTTTCAGTGTTCGATTCAAAGCTTAATGCGATGTTCCGTTCTATTGCTTGGATCAACGAGTCAGTTAACTGAAGAATCTGTTTCTGACTGTGGTTGGCCGTTAACGTAATTCGTAAACGAGCAGTCCCTGTCGGAACTGTTGGTGGCCTTATCGCCGTTACCCAAGCTTGGTTACGCTTCAACTCTTCGGCAATAGATAACGCAGCTTGAGCTTCGCCAATCACAAACGGCTTAATCGGAGTCTGAGTATCAATAAAACCTTTCACGCCACTCATCTGCTCTGAATAAATAGCACCAAGTTCTTGGAGCTTTTCACGACGCCACTCTTGCGTTTGAATCATCTGACACGCATGAGACAAAGCCACGGCTTGTGAAGGTGGCATTGCTGTCGAATAAACATGATGACGAGCAAACTGAGTTAAGTAGTCACCCACCTCTGACGAACAAAGAATCGCAGCACCTGAAAGGCCGAATGCTTTACCAAAGGTCACCACCAAAACATCAGGTGTTATTTGTGCCGCACTGCAGCTCCCTGCCCCTCTATCACCTAATACGCCGATACCGTGGGCATCATCAACCGCCAACCAACTGTCATATCGATTAGTCAGGTTAGATATCTGGCTGAGAGGCGCTTGATCGCCATCCATGCTGAACACACCTTCAGTCACGACCAAGGATTGTGGAGATCGGCTTAATAGCGACTCTAAATGTTGCGTGTCGTTGTGCTTAAAGCGTTTCATGGTTGCAGGTGAAAGTATCCCCGCTTCCATCAAGGAGGCGTGGTTAAGTTTGTCTTGCAACAGAGAGTCGTCTTTTTCGAGCAGAGAAAACAACAAAGCTTGATTAGCACTGAAACCAGAACTAAAGAGAATGGCACGCTCAAAGCCAAACCATTCACACAGCTGAGCCTCTAAATTTCGATGAGCAGGACTAAAGCCCGTGACCAATGGCGATGCTGCACTGCCAGCACCATATTGGGAAAGTCCGGTTTGCCATGCATCGACCAGTTCGGGATCGTTCGCCAAGCCTAAGTAATCATTACTCGAAAAGTTAATGAAGCTAGAACCTTCGCTAGTAAGCAAAGGACTATTGCTGTTTTCGAGTACCTTGAGTTGACGAGTTAACCCTTGCTCACGGCGATGAGCAAGGGCACTTTTGATGCGAGATTTAAACAGTGGCATCGTAGAACATGTCATCTTTCGTTGGACGAGCAGCAACGCGCTCCACCACTTGATCTAACAGTTCGTTTTCTTGAATTTCATCAGGCTTCTGAGCCACTTGTTGGCTGTTGATACCTAACTTCTTAAACAGCTGCATATCCGTGTCTTCATCTGGGTTTGGTGTAGTCAGTAGCTTACAACCGTAGAAGATAGAGTTAGCGCCAGCCATGAAGCACATCGCTTGCATCTGTTCGTTCATATTCTCACGGCCTGCAGATAAACGAACCGCAGACATTGGCATCATGATACGAGCAATCGCAATCAGCTTGATAAAATCGAAAGACTCAACATCGTCGACGTTTTCCATCGGTGTGCCTTTCACTTTTACGAGCATGTTGATTGGCACACTTTCAGGGTGTACAGGAAGGTTAGCAAGTTCAACAAGTAAGCCAGCACGGTCATTGGTACTTTCCCCCATACCAATGATGCCGCCAGAGCAAATCTTCATACCGGCATCACGCACGTGAGATAAGGTATCTAAACGATCTTGGTAAGTACGAGTAGTAATGATGCTGCCGTAGAACTCAGGAGACGTATCAAGGTTATGGTTGTAGTAATCTAAACCCGCATCCGCTAGCTCACCTGCTTGATCGGGCGTTAACATGCCTAGTGTCATACAGGTTTCCAAACCCATGCCTTTCACACCTTTGATCATGTCAGTTAGGTGAGGCATATCGCGCTCTTTCGGGTTTTTCCATGCCGCGCCCATACAGAAGCGAGTTGAGCCCGCATTCTTAGCTTTTAGCGCAGCATCCAAAACACGTTCGACTTCCATTAAGCGTTCTTTGTCGACATCCGTTCGGTAGTGAGCACTTTGAGGGCAGTACTTACAGTCTTCAGGACAAGCACCCGTCTTTATCGATAAAAGCGTACTTACTTGCACGTGGTTGTGCTCTTGGTACCGTCTATGAACGACTTGAGCTTCAAACATTAAATCCATAAACGGTTTTTCAAGCAGTGCTGTTACTTCAGCAACTGTCCAGTCATGACGAACTTCCACGTGTCGATCCTTTTTTATTATTTGATGTTTCATCTCTATCAATAGAGATTGCATTTATGCTTGGCTAGTCTACCGACAAGCTTTAGACTGTCAACACATTGATAATATAAAAAGTTTACATCTGGTTATTTTTTAATCACATTAAGAATGGAAGTTACTATGGATCTCGCCTTTGATCGCCAGCATATCTGGCATCCCTATACATCAACGTTAACACCTCTGACCTGCTACCCAATCACCAACGCAGACGGTGTTTACCTAGAATTAGAAGGCGGAAAACGAATTATTGATGGTATGTCATCTTGGTGGTCAACCATCCATGGCTACAATCATCCAGAACTTAATGCTGCGGCTCACGGTCAAATAGACAAAGTTTCACACGTTATGTTCGGTGGTATTACCCACCAGCCCGCTATTGATTTATGTAAGAAACTTTTGAATCTAGCACCCAGTAATCTAGAACATGTATTCTTGGCCGATTCAGGTTCAGTAGCCGTAGAGGTTAGCCTCAAGATGGCTCTCCAATACTGGCATGCTAAAGGACAACCTCGTTCAAAATTCCTCACGCTGAGAGATGGCTACCACGGTGATACCTTTGCGGCGATGTCGGTGACTGATCCAGATAACTCGATGCACAGCCTCTACAAAGGCTTTTTACCTGAGCACATTTTTGCTGATTCACCAAAAACGGGATTTTGGGATCAATGGGACGCAAACGACATCAACAGCTTTAAAGAAAAGCTAGCCGCACACCACCAAGAAGTTGCTGCCGTGATCTTAGAGCCAATCGTTCAAGGTGCTGGCGGTATGCGTATCTACCATCCTGAATTTCTGAGACAGGTTCGCTTGCTGTGTGATGAATTCAACGTCTTGCTGATCTTGGATGAGATTGCGACCGGATTTGGCCGTACAGGGAAACTTTTTGCTTGCGAACATGCCGATATTCAACCGGATATCTTATGTGTAGGTAAGGCGCTAACTGGTGGCTACATGACCCTTTCAGCAACGCTGGCGAGTAAAGAAGTCGCTGACACCGTATGTGGCGGTGAAGCGGGGTGTTTTATGCACGGGCCAACCTTCATGGGTAACCCATTGGCTTGCGCAGTGGGTGCGGCAAGCTTGTCCATCATAGAGCAAGGTCATTGGCAAAATCAGACTCAACAGATTGAACAACTCTTCTCTGAGTTACTACCGCCTCTACTCGAGCATGAACGGGTTAAAGACGTTCGTTGGTTGGGGGCTATTGGCGTCGTTGAAACTCACACGCCTGTCGATATGGAAACCATCCAAGCGCACTTTGTTGATCAAGGCGTTTGGATCCGTCCATTTGGTAAGTTGATTTATATGATGCCTCCTTTCATTAGCAAACCGGAACATATTCAACAACTTGTGAAGTCAATCGATTCAGCAATCAAGGATCCAGCTTGCTTTAAATAAACCAGTAACAACAGATAGAAACGCCTTAATTGGATGTTTCTATCTGTTATTTTTGAAAGTATAAAATCGACAAATAAGATTAATCTTAACCATAGAAATAAATAGAAAAAGAGTATTACCTATTGGATAAATACTCATCATAAAATGCCGAGACTTTATATAGTCTCGAATATTATGAAAAATTTTTTAATCTGCTTTTTTTCTCTACTGCCTTTATCTTTTCAAAGCCTTGCCTCTGAAATAAACCTCAGTGATGAACAACTCAATTATCTACGTTCAAAGAAAACGATTGTTATTGCCAAACCTACCTACGTCTATAAACGAATGTGGGAAGATCTCATTGTAAATAAGAATCACAGATCCGAATCCGAAATTGTTCAATTATTAGAACAAAAACTGGGTATCGACATAGTTGTTAAAGATTACTTATCTTCTCGAGCTCTACATAAGGCCATTAAGAACGGAGAGGCCGACCTAACCTTTGGTTATGCTCAAACAAAAGAGCGTGATGAGCATTTCGCTTTTTCTAGCAACCTGTACGAAATACCCAATGTGTATTGGTACCGAGACGAAAACACGCAAAATAATTCGAAGAAAGAGCTAACGTGGGCTTGTATTCGCAATTCAATGTTTTGTCAGGTCATCAAAGACCAAGGTAACTCTAAAATCATATTTGTAAACAATACCCCCGAGTTAATTACTGCTCTTTCGGTAGGTAATGCGGACGCTACCGTTCTCGATTTGACATCCATACAAAGCTATTACTCTGTTGTGACCCCTGGAGAATGGCAAGGTAATTTGGAATACTCGAGAGAGATACCTTCTTTTAGTATTCAAATAATGATGAGAAAAGAAGATAAGCAACTGAAATCAATCGTCGATCGCTTACTCATTAGTAACGCCGAAGATATTGCCCTACGTTACTCAGATTATTTCTTCCATTTTTATGATGATTTGATTAATCAAGTACTAGAAGGTGAATATGATCGTCACACTATTCGATACACCGTAAGTGAAAACACATACCCATATTCTTATTTGGATCCTGCAAGTAAAAAAACGGTTGGATTTATTCATGACGCAGTAGCATTAATCTCAAGAAAGCTTGGTGTTTCTTTTGAATACATCCCACCAGACGGCAAAGACATTGTCGATATGTTGAGAAACAGAGAGGTCGAATTCCTACCGGGGTTCGATGTCGAGCAACCCAACAATCAAGAGTTCCAATTCAGCCAACCTTTTATGACGCTTGATTGGGCTTACACAGAAGCCAATAAACCGTGGGATGTTAAACGCACTGCGATACTCGATAGAACCGGTTATTTTATTCAAAAAGACTCTCTCAATGCTGACTTGGCAGACGCAGTCCTATATCAAGATATTGACTCTCTAATCAATGATATGAGCAATGGAAAGATCACTCACGCGTACATTCCTCAAAGCATCGCGAATCTTTATGTCTATAACGGGTATGGCAATATCTTTCATATTATCGCGAGTGACGAAAGCGCACCACTTTCTCGAAAAATGGGCGTCATTCTTCGTAAAGACTCTACATTCTTACAGAATGTGATTAATTCAGCGGTGTCATTGACCACACAAAATGAAATCGACTTATTGACCCTGAAGCATCACAACATCACTGCACAATATGGCTACAGTAAAGAGCGTATTATCGCTTATACCCTAATGATCTCATGCATAGTGTTCGCGTTGACCATTTTTGGTTTGGTAAGAACACGTAGACTGTCTTTATCACTAACGCGTGCTCAGTTATCAGAGCAACGTAGCTACGATCAGATCCAGTGGTTAACTGATCTACTAGACAACCTACCTAGCCTCATTGCTATTCATGACCAAAATGGTCAATTGATTCTAGCGAACAGCGCTTTCGATAAGCAGATGTCTGCATGCCGTTCTCTGGCTCATGGAGAAAGACCAAGTTTTTGCTGGCTCAATGATCAGGATGAACAATTGAGTGACAAACTTGGTATCTGGAGCACCATAAAATGTAATTGCAGTAGCGGCGAGCAACACTTTAGGGTGATTCGCCAATACCTCGAAAACGCACCGAAAGATGATTCTTACATAGTGACCGTGCTCGATGACCTGACAAAGTGGGAGAAACAGCAGCGTGAGCTCGAAGTTTCAAATAAAAAAGCTCAAGAGGCGATCAAAGCTCGAGATCTATTCTTAGCGATCGTTAGCCATGAACTGCGTACACCGATTGCAGCCATGATTGGCCTTATGGAACTGCTGAGTACCAAAATAGAAAATAAAGATGACGTGGAGCTTCTTAGCAATGCTCAGTTATCTGCGGAGCGCTTAAAGCTGCTTGTCAGCGATATTCTCGACATCTCAAAAATGGAGGCTAATCAGCTTCATTTAGAGTCTAAGGTGAGCAACATCTATGAAGAACTGTGCCCTATTTTTAGAACCTTTGAGACAAATGCGCGATTAAACAATCTTCAATTCAAACTTGATTGGAAAATGAACGCAATCGCGAGCGCAAGTTTAGACTGGTTAAGAGCGACACAAATACTCAATAACCTTCTAAATAATGCCATTAAATTCACTGAAGATGGCTTCATTTTAGTTTCCGTTAAAGCATCTGCCACGCAACTGCAATTAACGATTACAGATACAGGTTGCGGAATGTCAGATCAGCAGATCACTCGAGCTTTTCAACCTTTCGCACAGGGTGACCACAGTATCAGCCGACGTTACGGCGGCACAGGCCTTGGCATAACAGTGGTTCAACGCCTTGTGAACATGATGAACGGCGAGTTGAACATCGAAAGTAAACTAGGCTTGGGGACAAAAGTCACTATTACGCTGCCAATCAAAGGCGGCACAATTCCTATCATCGTCAACACTCCAATCTCTTGCGAAGACAGAGAAGTATTGTCGTGGCTTAAAGCTTGGAAAATCGATAGTCAAATGAATGATTATGGTCCGGTGATTGAGCGTTCCACACAGTGGCAGAACTTGTATCCAGATTTACTGCTCAGCGATATTACTTCGCAAGGTAAAAGTGTGGCTCACACGCCGGCTATCGAATACCACTTTGCTGGTACCGTGCTGATCGCCGATGACGATCCCATTAACCGCTTGCTATTTGCCAAACAGCTCAAGCGCTTTGGCTTAACAACGATCATTGTAAAAGATGGGCAAGAAGCGATGGAAGAACTAGAGAGCAACGAGAGGCTCGTGGACATCGTCATCACGGATTGTCATATGCCGAACATGGATGGTTATCAACTGACTGAAAAGATTCGCTCGCTCGATAAGTTTAAGCACCTACCCATTATTGGTTGTACCGCCGAAGACTCAAAGTTAGTGATAGAGAAAGCTGAACACGTGGGAATGGATCAAGTGATTTATAAGCCCTACTCGTTTGAAGAGCTCGCATACGCACTCGAAACGTTACTGCCTCAGCAAGAAAAAGCAGCAGGTCAATCCTGGGCGAAAAACTACAGCCCGGAAGAACAACTTCAGATGGCGACCGTCATCTTGGACTCGTTCAGCTTAGACAAAGCGATGCTGTTAGAGGCAAACCCAAACATCAAAGCAATAGCGCATAGGATAAAGGGATCAGCGAGTTTACTAGGATTAGACTCTCTAAATTATGCTGCAAAGGATTGTGAACAAAATACGGAAAACCCTATGTATTGTCACAAGCTAATTGAAGAGTTGGATTTGGCTATTGCCTCAGCTCATGCAGTTATAAACAGGTTAGATTCACTATGAAAATTCTCATCGTTGAGGATTCACTCTTACAAGCGACGCAAATTCAGATCCTACTCAAACGCTATAGCGTTGACGAAGTCTACACCGCATACAATGGTGAAGATGCGATAGAGCTATGTAAACAACATCGTTTTGATATTGCATTCTGTGATCTTCAGCTACCACAAATAGATGGCGTAACACTGTTGGCTTCCCCAGAGGCACAGGCATCCATACAAACGGTCGTCATTTTGAGCGCTATGGCTGATGCTGCACTGGATTCGACAAAAAGCATGTGCAATCTCATTGGTTACAACGAAGTCGAAGCAATACCGAAGCCGGTAGATGAAACACATATACAACGCTTACTGTCGACATACAAACGCACTCAAACCGCTAAATCTATCTTGCCAACCGCAGTAACCTTGAGTGAGCAGCAAACGATTGAAGCCTTTGAAAAGGAGTGGTTTACCAACGCTTATCAGACGCAACATTCCGTAGAACAATCGACACTGATTGGGGTTGAGGTACTTGCACGTATTATGCACCCTGAATTGGGATTGCTAACCCCTTTCCATTTTATGGATGCTTTGCGCCAACTTGGCTTAATGGATCGACTTTTCTTTACTGTGCTTGAACTGGCTCTCAAAGACATTTCATCAATGCGTAAGCCGATCCACTTCGCGATCAACATTGAGCAATCGACGTTAAAACTCGAAATTGCGGATCAAGTTGCAAGCTTATGTAACAAGTACAAAATCGAGCCATCACTGCTGACTCTAGAGCTCACAGAGCATGAAACGATCTTGCTTGACGCGCACTGTTATAAAAATATCGCGAAACTGAACATGTTAGGTGTTGGGCTATCGGTTGACGACTTCGGCACTGGCTACGCCTCTCTGTCACAACTATCAAGCCTGCCATTTACTGAATTAAAAGTAGATCGCAGTTTTGTAAACAATATTAGCGAAAACAAAAAGAATCAGATTCTAACAAAAGCTTGCATCAACTTAGCAGAAAACCTAGGGCTTTCTTGTATCGTCGAAGGTATTGAACAACAACAAGACCTTGAATACTTAAAAACAATTGGCATGACCAAATACCAAGGTTTTATTACGTCCAAGCCAGCAAGCTTTTCGGAATTCACGTCAGCAAACAACTTAAAATAAACATGAAATTAACTCATTTAAATGCACTCATCGTTGACGACTCTGCGATAGTGCTATCGACCATCCGTAACATGTTAGTCCACATCGGGTTTTCAGAGCGACTGATTTCAATCGCCAAGTCACCACGCATCGCTATGGCTATCACAAGCGATACAACGTTTGATGTGATTATTTGTGACTACAACTTTGGTAACACCATCAACGGCAAACAGCTCTTTGAAGAGTTGAAACAGTCTAAAAGATTAAAAGATGACGGGATATTTATCCTAGTAACGGGCGAGAACTCAGCACTGACCATACGCCCAATACTCGAGCTCAGACCTGACAACTATCTATTAAAACCATTTAACCGTGAAACGTTGAAACAACGCATCACAAGCTCACTCACCAAAAAGTCAGTGTTGCAAAACATCTATAAAGCCGAACGCGACAACAACTACGAACAGGGGCTTGAATACTGTGAAGAACTTATCGCGTTTCACCCAGAGTACTTTGCCACCATTCAACAATTTAAAGGCAGTTTCCTCTCTAAACTCAAGCTCTATGAACAAGCCAAACGTGTCTATGAGAATGCACTTGATGAAGGTAGTTTTGATTGGGCACAGGCAGGATTAGCAAACAGCCTTGCGAATTTAGGTCGACTCGATGAAGCGCAATGTATGATCGAGAGTTTAATCGACTCTGCGCCCTCTAGCACTTTGTACCAAGACCAAGCGGCTCAAGTGAATCTGATCAGCAACAAGGTGCCAGACGCCATTGTTCATTTTAAGTTAGCCAGTGAGCTCACACCCGGTAACTCTGAGAGAGAGTTAGCCATCGCCAATTTATGCTTATCAGTCAACGATTCAAAGTCAGCACTGGCTCACTATCAAAACTATATACAAATCAATAGAGATACCTTTCGCGATAATCTCTACATGAAACTCAATCATATTCGCTTTTTACTCTATTGCTCGTCTGATGAAGTAAACAACCAAGCAACGTTGGATCAGGTTAACTACCTAATATCAAAGATACCAACGGAGGAAAGAACCGAGTTACAAGTGGACCTAGCGCTTATAGCTGCGCACATTGCAATGGAATCAAAACAGTACCGAAAAGCTGTCACCATTTTGACCACGCTGCACGACAAGAATGACTTCAATGCCTTTCCTGTCATTTATCATCACACATGGTTACTCGACAAGATGAGCTGTGAGAATGAATTCAAAGTCGCAGACAACCGTTGTGCCATGTTGATCATCAAAACGGCCAATGAGACGGTGATATCGAGTCAGATGACCATGTGCGCTGAAATGAAGCGCCGAAACACAGAAAAGATGGAATGGCTAAAGCAGAAAAACATCACGATCAAACAAGCGCCTTCGGATTACAAGCTGGTACTAGGGGCTTACTTAGATATTCATAAGCGCTGTCCGATGATCAAGAACGTGTGCATGAACATCGTAAAGCTACTCTCTATTATCTGGCCTGATTCGATGGGAGCTAAACAGGTTCTGAGTATTATTCAGCAATGTGATGAGGTCATTACACAGCTGTATACCCTAGATGAGCTGACTAAAAACAATTACCAAAATTACTATCGCAAAGCCTTGCTGGCCTGCAAACAAGCAGATAATGAAGCAAAAGCGAACTTCTCTTATATGTAGCTTCTGTTGATGTAATATCAGCTTTGGTAACCTCCAGAAACGAAAAAGGCTTTGCCATAACAGCAAAGCCTTTTGAGTCATCTATTTTAGGGCAATGCCTAAAACGTTAGATTAACCGATATGCGTTACGCCGCCCATGTATGGCTGAAGTACTGTTGGGATAGCAATACGGCCGTCAGCTTCTTGGTTATTCTCAAGAATCGCAACCATAGTACGACCAACAGCAAGACCAGAACCGTTTAGTGTGTGTACAAGTTCAGGTTTCTTCTCGCCTTTACGACGGAAACGAGCTTGCATACGACGCGCTTGGAAATCCCACATGTTTGAACAAGAAGAGATTTCACGGTAAGTCTCTTGTGCTGGAACCCATACTTCTAAGTCGTAAGTTTTCGCAGAACCGAAGCCCATGTCACCAGTACATAGAATCACTTTACGGTACGGAAGCTCTAGAAGTTGAAGTACTTTCTCAGCGTGACCTGTTAGCTCTTCAAGCGCTGCCATTGAGTCTTCTGGCTTAGTGATTTGTACTAATTCAACTTTGTCGAATTGGTGCATACGGATAAGACCACGAGTGTCACGACCGTAAGAACCCGCTTCAGAACGGAAACATGGAGTGTGAGCTGTCATCTTAAGTGGCAGTTCAGCTTCATCAGTAATCGTGTCACGAACCATGTTCGTTACCGGTACTTCTGCAGTAGGGATAAGCGATAAAGTCTTAAGAGGTACATCACTTACTTGCTCAGTTAGCGGGCTTGTGTGGAACAAGTCTTCGCCGAACTTAGGAAGTTGACCAGTACCGTATAGGCTATCGTGGTTCACTAGGTACGGTACGTACATTTCTGTGTAGCCGTGCTCATCAGTGTGAAGGTCCAGCATGAACTGAGCAATAGCACGGTGTAGACGTGCGAATTTGCCTTTCATCACGATGAAACGAGAACCAGAGATTTTAACTGCACTAGCAAAATCAAGACCGCCAGACATTTCGCCAAGATCCACGTGATCTTTCACTTCGAAGTCGTAAGTCTTAGGTTGACCCCAACGAGAAACTTCTACGTTGTCGTCTTCATCTTTACCATCTGGCACTTCTGCGTCAGGTAGGTTAGGAATCGACATTGTGATCGTTTCTAACTCAGATTGAAGCTCAGCCAATGTTACTTTAGCTTGGTCTAGTTCTGCGCCTAAGTTGCCTACTTCTGCAAGGATACGCTCAGCTTCTTCATGGTCGCCTTTTGCTTTCGCTTGACCAATGGACTTCGATCGAGAGTTACGTAACGCTTGTAGCTCTTCAGTTTTCATCTGAAGGGACTTACGTTTTTCTTCAAGTTCACGAATTGTCTCTACATCAAGGGTGAAGCCTCGACGTGCTAATTTTGCCGCTGTTTCATCCAGCTCAGCTCGAAGTAATTTAGAATCCAGCATTGCTAATCCTATGCTTTAGTTATTTGAATATTCAGTAGATTGCTACTGAATCACTGCTAAACCCCTAAAACTGGTGCTATTTCGACCAATTTATAACGATTTAATTGAATTTTTATGACTAGGTAACGATATCCAAAAAAGACTACTTTTCATAGCGTTTTTGTGGGCTTTTTGCGTCCAAATCCGCCAGATAATCTAGCTTCTCGCCAATTTTGGTCTCTAAGCCTCGTTTTGTTGGGAAATAGTATTGCTTCTCTCCCATTTCAGGAGGCAAGTACTTCTCGCCAGCCGCGTAGGCACCAGGTTCGTCATGAGCATAACGGTATTCTTGCCCGTAGCCCATGTCCTTCATCAAAGTTGTGGGGGCATTTCGTAAATGATGAGGAACTTCATACTCAGGCAGATTGTGTGCATCCGTTAAGGCTTGCTTCCAAGCGGTGTAAACGGCGTTACTCTTTGGTGCACACGCAAGATAAACAACCGCCTGTGCAATAGCACGCTCACCTTCGGCAGGACCAATTCGAGTGAAGCAGTCCCAAGCGGACATTGCGACCTGCATTGCTCTTGGGTCAGCATTACCGATATCTTCAGAAGCTATCGCCAGCAAGCGTCTTACGATATACAAAGGGTCACAACCCGCAGCAATCATTCTTGCTGACCAATACAACGCCGCATCAGGGTTTGAACCGCGAATCGATTTGTGAACAGCGGAGATCAAGTCGTACCAAATATCGCCCTTATTATCAAAGCGAGCGACTTTCTCCCCTGCTACCTCAGCCAGCAACTGTAACGTTATCGCTTTCTCGTCTTTGTCGTTGTCTTCTGCCATGTCATACAGCAGCTCGAGATAGTTGAGCGACATACGTGCGTCACCGTTGACCAGTTCAGCGAGGCGATCTAAGACGTTATCAGCAAAATCAGCCGTTACATCACCCAGACCGCGCTGCTTGTCTTCAATAGCTTGGCGAATAACGAGAGAAATATCATCGGTATGAAGCGAAGTCAGCTTGTAAACACGCGCACGTGACAACAAAGCGTTGTTCAGTTCAAAGGATGGGTTTTCTGTGGTCGCGCCAATAAAGGTCACGGTGCCATCTTCAATGTGTGGCAAAAAGGCATCTTGCTGACTTTTGTTAAAGCGATGGACTTCGTCCACAAACAGGATCGTTCTGCGCCCTGCTTGTTTGTTTTCACGCGCTTTTTCAATCGCGATACGTATGTCTTTAACACCCGAAGTTACCGCTGATACGCGCTCAACTTCAGCATTCGCATAGTTTGCTGCCACTTCCGCCAGCGTGGTTTTACCGGTGCCAGGAGGCCCCCATAAAATCATCGAATGAATATGGCCCGCTTCCAATGCTCTACGAAGTGGTTTACCTGGGCCTAATATATGCTGCTGACCGATGTACTGTTCGACAGTTTCAGGTCTCATACGAGCAGCAAGGGGACGAAAATCTTCGTCCCCTGCAAAATCTAAGCTGTAATTACTCAATTGCAATCTCTTGATTCGTTGATGGCATCTGTGCCTATCGACGTACTACCAAATGATCTGCTTCATTAGATCAGTTTCTTTGGTCGTCGATCTCGACACCTTCCGGTGCCACAAAAGTAAAGCGGTCTGCTGCAGGTTTACCTAAATCAACATTGCTAAAGGTAAACTCACCTTTCTGACCGTCTTGTTCAATCACATTAAAGCCCTGAACAATGCCCTTTTCAGTAATATTAATCTGGAAATCACCCTGATTAGAATCCACAGCCGTTGGCGTTAGCGTAAATTGGTTACCCGTTTGCGCGACGTTGTAGTTATCCCAATCGCTTTCTTGGTTACGAGTCAGCAATACAAAAGGCGTTTGCGATGTGGCTTGTTCTTGCCAGTAAATGCTCACTTGTTCAATGAATGGGCTGTAGTACCACAAGCTTTGACCGTCAGATACCAATAGGTTTTCATCAGGGAAAGTAGTTTCCCATCGGAATAAGCTAGGGCGAGCAATCTCTACCGTACCCTCGCCTTCCATCACAACATCACCGTCAGGGCTGGTTACGACTTGTTTAAAGTCAGCGCTGAAGCCTGCATTCAGCGACAAGCGGCTACTCAACTCTTCTTTCGGAGAAGCCAATACTGAGAAGCTCATAAATAAAAGTGCGAATACTTTTTTCATCAATAATCCTGTTAGAACATAAGTCGGTCGTATTTTTGATTTGACCGACTTAGTGGGAGTGAGTTCCTAGTGAAACTAATCTTTTGGTGGCGCTGGCGCTAAGACTTCACGGTTACCGTTATGTCCTGGAGCACTGACAATACCTTGAGCCTCTAATTGCTCGACAATTCGAGCGGCACGGTTGTAGCCAATCTTGAATCGACGTTGCACACCAGAAACTGAACCACGGCGTGAATGAACCACGTGTTCAACGACTTGATCAAACAGAGGATCAACGTCTTCGTCACCTTCCATCTTCTCACCCGGCAATAGTGTTTCTGGGGTTTGGTCGCCGTTAGTGATCTCATCTATGTAGTTTGGCTTACCACGTGCTTTCCAGTTGTTCACGACCGCGTGTACATCATCATCAGACGCAAACGCACCGTGTACACGAGTTGTGTGGCTTGAACCCGGTGGCAAGTACAACATATCACCCATACCAAGTAGTGATTCTGCACCGCCTTGGTCAAGAATGGTTCTTGAATCCGTTTTGGTCGATACGGTAAAGGCAACACGTGTCGGGATGTTTGCTTTAATAAGACCCGTAATAACATCAACCGAAGGACGTTGAGTTGCTAATATCAAGTGAACGCCAGCCGCACGCGCTTTCTGCGCCAAGCGTGCAATCAACTCTTCAACTTTCTTACCGACTACCATAATTAAGTCGGCAAATTCATCAACGACAACCACAATATACGGCAGTTTTTCCAACAGTGGCGCTTCAGGATCCATGCTGTCGCCAGGCTTCCACAGAGGGTCATGAATCGGGTGACCCGCTTCCGACGCCATCTTCAATTTGTCGTTGTAGCCTTTAATATTACGGACACCTAGAGCCGACATCAGTTTGTAACGACGTTCCATTTCACCTACACACCAACGAAGGGCGTTAGACGCATCTTTCATGTCAGTTACGACTTCAGACAACAAATGTGGAATACCTTCATAGATAGATAATTCCAACATTTTCGGGTCAATCATGATGAAGCGAACGTCTTCTGGTGATGCCTTGTAAAGCATACTCAAGATCATCACGTTCACGCCGACCGACTTACCAGAACCGGTTGTACCTGCAACCAAAACGTGTGGCATCTTCGATAAATCAGCAATAACCGCTTCACCAGCGATGTCTTGCCCTAAAACAACGGTCGTTGGTGACTTTGCTTCTTGGAACTGAGGGCTGCCCACCACATCAGAGAAGAATACGGTTTGACGGCTCATGTTCGGCAATTCTAAACCAACATAAGGTTTACCCGGTATTACCTCGACGACACGTACTGCCAATGCAGAAAGCGAACGAGCTAAGTCCATAGAAAGGCCAGAAATACGGCTTACTTTGACGCCCGGAGCCAGATCGAGTTCGAATCGAGTGATGACAGGACCAGGGAAAATATCAACCACATCAGCTTTGATCTTGTAGTCCGCTAGCTTCGATTCAACAAGACGAGCGATCGCCTCTAGTGCATCGCGGTCAATAAAGGTTTCACGTTTTTCAGGGTGGAACAACAACTCAAGCGTTGGCAATGGTTCGGCAGGTTTAGGCAAGTTGACATCTTTCTGTACCAAGAATGGGTTTTGTGTCGCCGCCATGTTCGCTTGTGCTTCAGAGACAAGGTTTTGGAATGCCGCTACATCTTGATCTTGGTGCAGAGGCTCTTCTTCTATTACCTCTTCCCATGGAAGATCAACCGTTGGCTCTTGAGTTTGTTCGTTTGATTGCTCAAATTCTGAATTATTTTGTTGATTAACTAAAGACTCAGGTTGCTCTGCATTATCTTCTTCAGTCGATACAGACTCGAACGTTGTAGACTGTTCATAACTTTGTTCTTCAGCCACATCAAACGGTGATGCTTGTACTGAGAAATCGTCTTCGCTTGGTTCTTCTGGTTCACCCATTGGTGAAGCGTATAACGATTCAGGTTGAACATCTTCCGTATCAAATTCGCCCTCAACTTCTGAAGTGCGATCAACTTCTGGAATGCGATCGACTGCTAACTCAGCACTTTCAAAGCCAATATCAGTAGGAATAACGTCTGGTTGGTCGTTCTGCATGTATTGTTGGTACGCAGCCTGAGATTCGTGAGCATCAGTCTGATCTTGCTCAGCAAGATCATCTTCATACATAGCAGCGTTTTCTAACTGCTCAATAGTCGCGTTCAACTGCTTCGAGCGCTCAATACCTTCTTCTAAAGGCTCTTCTGGCGCTTGATAAATAGGAGCGACAGAGATAGGTTGCTCTGGTTTAGTTTCAGATTGAACTTGCGGTACTTCATAAGTAGGAGCCTCTGGCTTAGCTGGAGACTCTACTGGCATATGGATATTGTAATGACGCTTCTGTGTTGCACTATTGTCCAACGCATTTACGCCAGTGTCTGAAGAGTCGTTGGTCGCAGAGAAGCTCATCGTAGGGTCGAGCTGATCTTGTTCTGCTTCTTTATACCCTTCTATAGCCTTACCTTCGATAAGATTGTCTTCTAACGCAGGGACATCACGGAAAGTCGGCTTTTGATGACGTTCTGTTAGAGAATCTCTGTCTGTCGATTCTTTCAATTCAGGCTCAAGTAGCTCTTGATCTTGGCCACGAGCCTTATTAACAGCAGATGTAAAAAATTTAATGGCACATTCGCCTAGCCATTCCACAATACTTAACCAAGAAATCCCGGTTAATAGCGTCAAGCCAGCTCCCCATAAGAAAAGAAGGACCAGCGTACTACCGAGAACATTTAACGTGGGAAGCGCAAGGCTTGTTAATACGTCACCCACGACACCACCTGATGAAAAGTACCAAATATCATCGAAGTTGATATCGGCTAGACCACAGCTAGTAAGAATAAGGACAGTAAGGCCAAGTAAGCGAGACCCCCACAACATGAAATCGATCTGCTCGTCTTCATTGCGTTTGCGGAACAACACCCACGCAGCAACTGTCACTAATATAGGAAGCGGGTAAGCCAGTGAACCAAATACGAAGAAAAGCGTATCTGCCAACCATGCACCAACGTAACCACCCGCATTTTGGATATCGCCCCCCCAAGCCGTTTGCGACCACGACGGGTCTGCAGGACTAAAAGTTAATAACGCTACGGCAAGTAGAATAGAGAAGAGAACACCCAGAATCAGACTGCACTCTTTTAAACGTTGAGAGCCATTCAAACGAGGAGACTGAGGCTCTTCACTCGTTTTAATGATTGTTTCTACTTTATTACTGCTCTGCTTGAACATAAACCAACTTAATAATTAAACGGAATAAAAACATCTCGAGCGACGAAAGCCGCCCGTTTCAATGAAACTACTGTTGATTTAACCATATCAAACAGAAAAACCCAATTCCAGAAAGCAAGAAAGCGGAACAAATGTCCGCTTTCTTTCATTTCACCAATTGTGACTAACGAGTTTTAATCACAAGTTGATTGGTTTGTTTCACTTCTTCCATTACAACGTAAGTTCGAGTGTCGTTTACGCCCGGTAGACGAAGTAACGTATCACCCAGTAGCTTACGGTAAGCACCCATATCAGATACACGTGTTTTTAGAAGATAGTCAAAATCACCCGACACTAAATGACACTCTTGGATGTCATCCAGTTTCTGCACAGCAGTGTTGAATTGTTCGAACACATCTGGAGCACCACGGTTCAACGTAATTTCAACAAACACTAAAAGTGAAGCATCAAGGTACTGTGGGTTCAGCAACGCTGTGTACCCAGTAATGTAACCTTGACGTTCTAAACGACGAACACGCTCAAGACATGGAGTTGGAGAAAGTCCTACTCGTTTTGATAGTTCAACGTTTGAGATACGACCGTCTTTTTGCAACTCATTAAGAATGTTGCGGTCAATACGATCTAGTTCCTTGGACGGCTTCTTATAATTGTCTGCCATTTTTTATTCCACCTTATTACTTCCTTGCAAAAAAATATACTACAACTTTTTAATATTCGGTATCAAATTCTATCTGAACCTATCTATACTAGATATTAATTCGACAGAATTACCCTACACATAGATAAAACAACCATAATATAATGAGGAGTCAGGATGATCATTGGCGTACCGAAGGAAATCAAGAACCACGAATACCGCGTTGGTATGACCCCAGCTAGCGTGAGAGAACTAACCTCACATAGCCACCAAGTTTTTGTTGAAACCAATGCCGGTACTGGTATCGGTTTTTCAGACGATGATTACATCGCTGTAGGCGCATCCATTCTTCCTACTGCTGCTGACGTTTTCGCGAAAGCAGAGATGATTGTAAAGGTTAAAGAACCTCAAGCTGTCGAGCGAGCTATGCTTCGTGAAGGGCAAATATTATTTACCTATTTACACCTTGCACCAGATTTTCCACAAACGGAAGAGCTAATCAAGAGCAAAGCTGTCTGCGTAGCCTATGAGACTGTAACAGATAATATGGGTCGCTTGCCACTATTAGCACCAATGTCTGAAGTCGCTGGTCGCATGTCTATTCAAGCAGGTGCACAAACACTAGAAAAATCTAACGGTGGTTGTGGTCTTCTTCTTGGTGGCGTTCCTGGTGTTGAACCAGCGAAAGTTGTTGTTGTTGGCGGCGGTGTTGTGGGTGCTAACGCAGCACGTATGGCAGTTGGCCTTCGCGCTGATGTGACGATTCTTGACCGTAACGTAGATACGCTTCGTCGTCTTGATGAAGAATTCCAAGGTCGCGCAAAAGTGGTTTATTCTACTGAAGACGCTATTGAGAAGCATGTTCTAGAAGCAGACCTAGTGATTGGTGCAGTACTGATCCCAGGTGCAGCAGCGCCTAAACTGGTTACAAAAGAGCACATCGCTAAGATGAAACCAGGTTCAGCAGTTGTTGACGTTGCAATCGACCAAGGCGGTTGTTTCGAGACTTCACACGCAACGACTCACGCAGATCCAACTTACATTGTTGATGATGTAGTTCACTACTGTGTAGCTAACATGCCAGGTGCCGTTGCTCGTACTTCTACTTACGCACTAAACAATGCAACACTTCCTTACATTGTTAAGCTAGCGAACAAAGGCTACCGCGAAGCACTTCTATCTGATGAAGGTTTCCTAGAAGGTCTCAACGTTATCCACGGTAAAGTAACTTGCAAAGAAGTTGCAGAGAGCTTTGACCTAGAATATGTAGACCCAGCTGAAGCAATCGCAATGTTTAACTAATGATGTAATGACTAACTGAACGCAATAACCTTCTCGTTGAAGCGTTCAGTTACTCATACACATTAAACAAAAAGCCAGTACGACATCATGTCGCGCTGGCTTTTTTGCATTTATAGCTTTGTCTTGTATTTATAGCTTCATTTTTCATTTATGACTTTGTTTTGCGTTTATGAGTTTAGCTCGTAAAACACGCAACAGTTCTGTTTACTGATAACGCTCGACTTTAACCCCATGAATCAATAGGTTTCTTGGCGTAATACTGCGTTCACAGAACTCTTCAATCGAAGCTTCATAGCCTTGTTCTTGCAGATAGATGGCACGATCTAAGGCCAACCATATCTCCAATGGGCGTCTAAATACTTGTTGTACTAAGCTCAACTTCTCCATTTCCCAGAAAAGCGTCTCACCTTGGGCTAAGTAGAAATCAAAATCGACGTCTGAGCCAAGCGATATTTTTTTCACTTCAGATGCCCAGCGGCAAAATGATTCAAAACCCTTAGATAACTCTGACTTTTTAATACTTGGCACCGGAATGTATTCGTCGATATGAAATTCAGCTTTAAGCAGCTCACTGAAACCCAAACGATAACTCATCTCTAACTGGCGGTGCCTCTTGACTCTCTCACCACCAGTGACGGTTTCTTGAAGTGGAATTCTTAAGTCGCTCTTGTTCAATGTTAATGAAGAGTTTTTCGCAACGAATGACATCGCTTGGTAGTTCTCATCACGAATAAGGTGGTAACAACAAGGGGAAATAGTTACCGCCGATAACCCATGAGAAACAGACTTTTTAACTAACTCAACATGCAGATCACCACAAGCATGAAGCGCGACAGCGTGTTGGTTTGAATTAAACACATCCTCTGCGCTTTCTGAAAAAGCATCACCTTGAACAAAGTTCATCTCTAGCTTCTGGTCATCTGCAATCTTTTGGCCGCTTTCACATAAGGATTGCTGCCATTCAAAGCTAGTGACTTTTTGATTAGATTGTTGAGATAAAATGCGACCTAAAAAGCCTTTACCAGAGCACCATTCAAGCCACTCTTTACCATGGTGGTGTTCAAGTGCAGCCTCTCCCATCGACACGATTTGTTGCAGCTTTCTGCCGGGAATACCATCAGCAGTACCACGAGGGAGGTCTAATCCAACTAAAGCCGTATTATCAAACTGGATATTTTGGTTAGCTACATCTAACTGAGGGAGGAAACGAGTCAGTTCCTCGACCAAAAGCTGAGGCTGCTCTTTTAGCGTTTGAATGCGTTCAATACTCAAACCTTCTAACCAATCGACAAGTGGACGATTCACATCTTTCCATGGTTGATGGTGAGTTTGGCATAGATGAAAAGGCTCCGAACGCCAATAGACTTGGTGCTCTAACAAGAATGAGTCGAGTATTGTAAATCGTGAATGCATGCTTCCCCCTATGGTGCGTGGATTGTAGGGGTAAGAGACTGAAATGGAAAGGAAGGATACAAATCGAGGTTATAGAGACAGGCTATCAGTAAGTAAACCAAAACCGAGCTCAAATGAAAACGGCCTGTAAACAGGCCGATTGGGAATCGAGTTAAAGACTATGAACCTTAGCGAACAGGTAGGTCGATGTCTTTAAACATCTCTTCGATCTCTTCATTCGATTTCAAAGAAATTGCTTGCTCAACCACAGGACGAGTTAAGTGTGGTGCAAAACGCTCCATAAAATCAAACATGTAAGAACGCAGGAATGTGCCTTTTCTAAAACCAATGCTGGTTGTGCTAGCACCAAATAGGTGGCTCGCATCAATAGCAACCAAGTCTGTATCTTGTTCGTGGTCAATCGCCATGCTTGCGATTACGCCGACCCCGATCCCCATACGAACATAAGTTTTAATTACGTCTGCATCCGTCGCGGTAAACACAACACGCGGTGTTAATCCTACTTTGTTGAACGCAGTATCAAGCTCAGAACGGCCAGTAAAACCAAATACATAAGTCACGAGAGAATAAGCGGCAAGATCTTCAATAGAGATAGTTCGTTTTTGTGCAAGAGGATGATCTTTAGTTACGACGATTGAACGATTCCAGTGATAACAAGGCAGCATAATTGCATCTTGATAAAGGTGCAGCGCTTCCGTTGCAATCGCAAAGTTCGCAGTCCCTTTAGCTACCGCTTCTGACATCTGGCTTGGCGTACCTTGGTGCATGTGAAGCGACACTTTTGGATAACGCGCCGTGAAACCTTTAATCACATCAGGGAGCGCATAACGAGCTTGAGTATGAGTGGTCGAAATATTCAATGTGCCCATCTCAGGATGAGTATGCTCACCCGCTACTGCTTTAATACTCTCTACACGTGCCAAAATCTCTTGAGAGATACGAATAATATCCTCACCGGCTTGTGTAACCTGCGTTAAGTGTTTACCGCTACGCTCAAAAATCTGAATGCCTAGCTCGTCTTCAAGCAATCGAACTTGCTTACTAATGCCAGGCTGAGATGTGTATAAACTCTCTGCAGTCGCTGAAACATTTAGGTTATGGTTTAGAACCTCAACAATGTACTTCAGTTGCTGTAACTTCATATCTAACCTCGTAATCCTTTACTCATTTCTGCGCTAACTTATTTGCAAATAGAGCTTTATAGTCTCGTGTAATATAATTAATAGTTATAACGTTTCGAGAACCAAAATGACAGAAATATTGAGTTTTTCTAGCCTAACAAACAAAAACATCACTAACGCTTTGCAACCCACACCTCATTCTCATACATTAGTTAGTAAGTTTTGATTGCCGATTGTGCTCAACAAGAGATAATCAGAAATTGCAATTTACGAGTGCCGATACACAATGGAATCGTGTATCCTCTCAAGTTAGCTATAGAAAACAACAAGCAGACACAAATATATGAATATTGGTTTAATAATCGCCTTAGTCGCCGTTCTTTTGGTGTTGGTTTTAGGCTACAACATCATGCTTCAATACAAAGTTAAGGTAGAAACAGCGAAGAAACAGGAAGCCTCTCGTTATCTAACCATTATTGACGGAACAGAAGATTTGATTGGCAATGCTCATCACATGCCTTTTAGCCAAGATCTTCTTATATGCTTAAACAATCGAATTCTTGATGCATTAGAAAACATGTATCAACTCGATCCTAAAAACAAGCAGCTTGCCCAACGCATCGAAAGCGTAAAACAACAAATCACTCAGCTTAAAGAGAACTACCAAGGCGGTGAAAGTACTACTTTCCGCGTTCCAAGCAGTGACAAACAAGCGATCATGATGCTGAAGCTAGTTAAGCGTCTTCGTGATACAGTCCGTAACGAGCACAATAAAGGCCGCTTCGAGACCCAAGCTTATGTGGTTGAAAACGCTCGTTTAGAGACGATTCAAATTCGCATCAACATCGAAAATGTTATCAAGCGTGCAAACGACTCGATTTCGCGCGGACAGCCAGGCACAGCAATTCAGTTACTGCGTAAAGGTATCGACGCATTAGCAACTAAGAACGATTCATACTCTACTCAAGCGAAAGAAAAGCTTCAGCAGATGCTTAACGATCTTGATCAGAAGCGCCAAGATAAAAACGCACAAGATTTACAACAGATCGAATCTAAAGAGCGTGACGAAGACATGGACGCCCTCTTCGGTCAGAAGAAAAAATGGTAACAATCTAACGCAATACTTAAAGGCCGCTTATTTACAATAAATTAGCGGCCTTTTTTGTAGCTGTTGAATTTCCTTTCTCTGTATAGGGAGATCTCTTGAGCTGTGATAAAATCCCGCATTATCAACAAACTTGCCCTGACCATGTATCAAGAATTATTAGCTCCAATCCACTCTTTTCTTAAAGCTGAAACGCCAGATTCATGGATCGATGAAGCCAAAAAGCCTGAAAACCTTCACATCATTCTACGCGATCACATGCTTTGTGAGCTTAAGGCGGCACAGAGTGCTTTGTTCCTTATCCGCAAGTACGCAGTTGATAAAGAAAGCGCGAAGCAACTGAATGAATGGATTTTGCCCTACGAGCAATTTGCTTACCGTCGTATCGGAGACTTAGAGTCTCTACGTGGCAAAAGCAACGTATCAAAGCAAATCACAGCGAAAGAAGGCTGCAATTACGGTACTGACCTGATCGATAAGATGGTATTGCTGATCAAAGAAGAGCTCCATCACTTCTACCAAGTCATGGAATTGATGGTAAAGAAAGGCGTGACTTACCAACCGATTGAAGCGGGTCGCTACGCTAAGGGCTTAATCAAGCAAGTTAAAACTTACGAACCTGATGCTCTAGTTGATAAACTCATCATCGGTGCATTTATTGAAGCTCGTTCTTGCGAGCGTTTCGCTAAATTGGCTCCATTCTTGGAAGAAGATATGGAGAAGTTTTACGTGTCTCTGCTTCGTTCAGAGGCTCGTCACTACCAAGATTACCTTGAGCTAGCGGAACAGATCGCAGGAAAAGATATCTCCGAGCGTATTGCTCATTTCGCGCAAGTAGAAGCTGATCTTATCATTTCAGAAGACAGCGATTTTAAGTTCCATAGCGGCGCTCCGGTTTAGACTAGACAAGATAACTCAAATCCAGACCAATTCTGTATCTCGTACACAAATGAAAAGGCCAGCAATTTGCTGGCCTTCCTTCTTATTTGAATAGCTTTCTAATGCAAACCTAAGCTAGCGTACCGTTGATCTCTGCAAGCACAGCAGCAGGGTCTATCGCTTGAGTGATAGGACGACCGATAACAAGGTAGTCAGAACCTGACTCAATAGCTTTAGAAGGCGTCATGATTCTCTTCTGGTCACCAACATCAGCGCCTACAGGACGAATACCAGGCGTTACTAGCTTGAATTCTTGACCAAGAGCACCTTTCAATAAAGAAGCCTCCTGTGCCGAACATACAACGCCGTCTAAGCCTGAGCTTTTAGTCAGAGATGCCAAGCGCATCACCTGCTTCTGTGGCTCAAGATCCAAACCAATACCCGCCAAGTCAGATTGCTCCATACTGGTCAGTACTGTCACGCCAATTAGCAACGGACGATCTTTGCCATACGGTTCCAAGATTTCGCGAGACGCCGTCATCATGCGCTCACCGCCACTTGCATGTACGTTCACCATCCAAACACCTAGCTCCGCGGCAGCTCGTACAGCTTTCGAACATGTGTTCGGGATGTCGTGGAATTTAAGATCCAAAAATACTGAGAAACCACGTTTATGCAATTCACGAACAAATTCAGGACCAAACAAGGTAAACATTTCTTTGCCCACTTTTAGACGGCAAGATGCTGGGTCAATACGATCAACAAAGGCTAACGCATCCGCTTGGTTATCATAATCCAATGCTACAATGATTTTTTGGTCGTTCATTTCATCTCCTAACGCAGTTAACTTTCTACAAAATATTTATACCAATCAGGCCATAAATAACAGTCATAAAAATGCAGCCCGAAAGCTGCAATTAATAATTTGGTCTTAAAATGACCACGAATCTATTCACCATCAAGCCCACGAATAGGCTTGATCGTTCCCCACCCCTTACATGAAGGGCAGTGCCAATACATTGAGTGTGTTGAAAAACCACACTGACGGCAACGATAATGAGGCTTAACCTTGAGTTGTTCACCAACCATAGATTGAAGTGTGGTTAAGCTGTCTTTCGCACGACCTTCTTCTGCTTCAGCTAGGTGATAATCGATTAATCGATAAAAACCTTTCATGGTTGGATTTTTGACAAGCTGCTTTGTTAGTAGCTCTTGAGCAGAGCCAACATCTTCATGGTGAGCAACCAATTGAGCGAGCATCAGTTCAGCGGATACACCGGCTTTATTCTGGATACAAGCTTTAAGGAACTCGACCAATTGAGCCTCTTGCCCAAGCTTGTGGTAACACTCAGCAAGGGTTGGCAACACCTCACTAATAAAGTCGATATCTTGCTCAAGTACCGATTCCAGACAGTCGATTGTCTTTTGGTAGTCTTCGTTCGCTAAATGGAACTTGCCCAAAGCAATGCTAGCACGAACACATTTAGGATCTTCAGAAAGTGCCTTTTTGAAATGCTGAAGTGCTTTAGAACGATGACCATCTGCTTGATCTTGCATCGCAAGTTCACACCAGAAATGTGCAACTGTCGCACGCATCTTCATTTTCTTCTTACCGAGCTTAACTAAGATATTCCCGTAGTGAATAGCTTTGTTCCACTCTCGAGTTTGCTGATAAATAGCAACCAACTGCTGTAGAGCACCCTCTTTGTGATCGGGTTCTTCTACAAGCTGTTCAAAGATTTTTTCGGCGCGATCGAGAAAGCCAGAGACCATATAATCTTTAGCTAATTGTTGCAGTGCTAGGTTTTTCTGATCGAGAGTTAATCCCGAACGAGAGATAAGATTTTGGTGAATACGAATGGCACGGTCGACTTCGCCTCTTGAGCGGAACAAGTTGCCCAAAGCCAAGTGGGTATCGATGGTTTCATTGTCGACTTGAAGGAGTTCAATGAAGTGATCAACCGCTTTGTCTGACTGGTCTGACAGTAATAGGTTCAAACCCGTCACGTATTGACGGGAAATCTGGTGTGATTGTTTCTGTTTTTCTTGCTGAGCGTTACGGTTACCCATATACCAACCGTAAGCGGCGGCAATAGGTAAGAGCAAGAACAGTAACTCTAACATCAAATAAGACCTTTAAGCTTTGGTATCAGCAGCTACCTGCTTTGATTGCTTATTGAGTTGTTTCTTCAAACGATGAATTCTCAGTTGAGATCGCATGTGCATATTACCGAATACTAACCAAGCGAGACCAAAGCCTGAAACAAAGACAACACCCAGTAAGCTTGATAGATGGAAATCACCTTGCGCTAGCAGATAGTTGAAATTCACGCTTGTTTGATTTTGAGAGCCTAAAGCCAGTGCAATTAAGAAAAGGGCGATAACGGCGACTATTTTTATAATTTTCATAGTTCATCACTCATTGGTTAGTTAGCTGTACGATTATGCAGGAAAATTACTAATCAGACCACCATATTATGGTCATAAAAAAGCGGCATACATTATAGTATGCCGCTTTTCTTAATTCCGATAAGTAGTCTACAGTCCTGAGTTTACTCGTTCGCGTAGCTCTTTACCTGGTTTAAAGTGAGGAACGTATTTACCTTCCAACTCAACCTTGTCACCAGTTTTAGGATTACGTCCAACACGAGGTTCACGGAAATGCAGAGAAAAGCTGCCAAAACCGCGAATTTCGATTCGGTCACCACTTTCTAGTGTTGAAGCCATGTGCTCTAAAATGTCTTTTACAGCGTCTTCAATTTCTTTTGCAGAAAGATGCGTTTGCTCAGCACACAGTCTTTCAATCAATTCAGACTTAGTCATAGTTACCCTCGTTGGTTTTCTTTTTAGAAATTATAGACCTATCGGAAAAATAAGCAAAAAAAAAGGAGCCTTGCGGCTCCTTTCTTGGCTATATAGCTATAATTCTCTTAATGAGAAGCTATTATTCGCCTTTAGCAGCTTTGAATGCGTCTGCCATTGCGTTACCGAACGCGCCTTCATCAGACTTGTTCAGTGAAGCCATTGCTTCTTGCTCATCAGCTTCATCTTTAGCTTTGATAGATAGGTTGATTACGCGGTTCTTACGGTCTACACCAGTGAACTTCGCTTCAACGCTGTCGCCAACGCTTAGGATTAGAGATGCATCTTCGATACGGTCACGAGAAACTTCAGAAGCACGTAGGTAGCCTTCAACGCCTTCGATTAGCTCGATAGTAGCGCCTTTAGCGTCAACTGCAGTTACAGTACCGTTTACAAGAACACCTTTCTTGTTGTCAGCAACGTATGCGTTGAACGGGTCGTTTTCCATTTGCTTAACGCCAAGAGAAATACGCTCACGCTCTGCATCTACTGCTAGAACAACAGCAGAGATTTCGTCGCCTTTCTTGTATTCACGTACAGCTTCTTCGCCGGCAGCGTTCCAAGAAATGTCAGATAGGTGTACAAGACCGTCGATACCGCCTTCTAGACCGATGAAGATACCAAAGTCAGTGATAGACTTGATCTTACCAGTAACTTTGTCGCCCTTAGCTTGCATTTCTGCAAATGACTGCCATGGGTTAGCTTTACACTGTTTCAGACCTAGAGAGATACGACGACGCTCTTCGTCGATATCAAGAACCATAACCTCAACTTCGTCGCCAACATTAACAACTTTAGAAGGGTGGATGTTCTTGTTAGTCCAATCCATTTCAGAAACGTGTACTAGACCTTCAACGCCTTCTTCGATTTCAACGAAGCAGCCGTAGTCAGTTAGGTTCGTAACACGACCAGAAAGTTTGTGACCTTCTGGGTAACGCTTAGCGATTGCTACCCATGGATCTTCGCCAAGTTGCTTAAGACCTAGTGAAACACGAGTGCGCTCACGATCGAACTTAAGAACTTTAACTAGGATTTCGTCACCAACGTTAACGATCTCTGATGGGTGCTTAACACGCTTCCAAGCCATATCTGTGATATGTAGAAGACCGTCAACACCGCCAAGATCAACGAATGCACCGTAGTCAGTAAGGTTCTTAACGATACCTTTAACTTCAGTACCTTCTTGTAGAGTTTCAAGAAGTTCGTCACGCTCAACACTGTTTTCAGATTCGATAACAGCACGACGAGAAACAACAACGTTGTTACGCTTCTGGTCTAGCTTGATTACTTTGAACTCTAGCTCTTTGTTTTCTAGGTGAGCAGTGTCGCGGATAGGACGTACATCTACTAGAGAACCAGGAAGGAAAGCACGGATACCGTTAAGTTCAACAGTGAAACCGCCTTTAACTTTACCGTTGATGATACCAACAACAGTTTCAGCTTCTTCGCAAGCTTTCTCAAGTACGATCCAAGCTTCGTGACGCTTAGCTTTCTCACGAGAAAGTTGAGTTTCACCGAAACCATCTTCAACAGCGTCTAGAGCTACGTCTACTTCAGCACCAACTTCAACTTCAAGTTCGCCAGCAGCGTTCTTGAATTGTTCAGCAGGGATAGCAGATTCAGACTTAAGACCAGCATCTACAAGAACGAAACCGTTCTCGATAGCTACTACAGTACCTTTAACGATGCTGCCTTGTTGGAATTCAGTTTCAGATAGAAACTCTTCAAAGAGTTGAGCAAAAGATTCAGTCATTATTTAATCTTCAATAATTAAACGTCCATGGGTATCCTACCGCATGGGGTTGATAAATTCGCCGGTCATCATCCTTGCGACCAACGTTCGTACTAGCTCGGCGAAATTACCCAGCCAGTTTCGATTCAATATAGTGTAGTGCTTTTTCTACTACCTGCTCAATATTCATTGAGGTGGAGTCAAGCACTAGAGCATCCTCTGCAGGGCGAAGTGGCGCCACTGGGCGATTACGATCTCGATCGTCTCGCTCTTGGATCTCGCTCAAAAGGTCGTCAAATTTAACATCTAACCCCTTCTGTTGCAACTGTTTAAGGCGGCGACTCGCACGCTCTTCAGCACTTGCATCTAAAAATATTTTCGCTTCAGCTTGAGTAAACACAACCGTTCCCATGTCACGGCCATCAGCAACCAAACCAGGCGCTGCGCTGAATGCGCGTTGACGACGAAGCAGTGCTTCACGAACGCGAGGTAAAGCGGCCACTTTTGAAGCTGCCATGCCGGTCTCTTCTTTACGAAGTTCACCTGACACATCTTCACCTTCTAAGATAACCTTAACTAAGTCGCCTTCAGCAATAAACTGCACGTCTAAATGTGTCGCAAGGGGTACTAAAGCATCTTCTGATTCAGTATCCACACCGTGGTGAATTGCCGCTAAAGCCAATACGCGATAGATCGCGCCTGAGTCTAGAAGATGAAAGCCTAGCTTATCTGCTAGCAACATACACAGGGTACCTTTACCTGCACCACTTGGTCCATCAACCGTAATAACTGGGCTTTGAGAAGGCATCTTTTACTCCACGTTTTGTCGTAAGTTTTATTCTGTACTAGCAATTAGCCACTACTTTATAGGCGGCATATTATAGAGAAAAATTGGAAGTCGAGCGAGGTAAATCTCAGATAATTCAGAGTTGATGATGCAGAAACTAATGCAACCGGCTCAATATCCACGAGCTCAGGTCAATACGCGAGCTTAGATCAATAAGACACGTACGCAATTTTCTATATACATAAAAAAGCCTCGCAATAAACAAGGCTCAGCGGTGTTCAGTAAACATCTCAACGAAGCTTAGCCAATAATAGCTCGAACCGCTTCTAGGTCTTCAGGCGTATCAACGCCAGCAGCAGGTGCCTCAACCGCAACATCTACATGGATTTTTTCACCATACCAAAGTACGCGTAACTGCTCTAGGCATTCAATGCGCTCAAGGGTACTTGGTTCCCAATTGATATAAGTATTGATAAAACCCGCACGGTAAGCATAAATACCAACATGACGAAGCAATGGAGATTCAGCTACAGTACCGTTGTTCGCGTAAGCATCGCGATCCCAAGGGATGGTTGCTCGGCTAAAGTATAGAGCGTACCCGTCTTTGTCGGTCACAACTTTTACGGCATTAGGGTTAAACACTTCATCAGCATGAGTAATTTCCACACCTAGTGTTGCCATCGGTGCTGTACTGTTCGCAAGGTTATTCGCAACCTGATTAATGATCGCAGGTGGGATAAGTGGTTCATCACCTTGAACATTAACGATAATATGATCATCAGGAATTTTCATTACTTCAATCACTTCAGCTAAGCGTTCAGTGCCTGATTCATGATTAGGTGATGTCATACAAACGGTCGCGCCAAATGCTTTAGCCGCTTTTTCAACTCGAGCATCGTCGGTAGCGATAATAACGTTATCAGCACCCGCCTTCATTGATTGTTCGTATACCCATTGAATCATCGGCTTTCCACCAATATCAGCGAGAGGCTTACCAGGTAAGCGGCTCGATTGATATCTTGCAGGTATAACAACCGTATAAGACATTACTTACCCTCATCCATTGAAACGGTACGAGCTTCAGGTTCAAGAAGAACAGGAATACCTTCTTTGATTGGGTAAGCAAGGCGATCAATTTTACAAACAAGCTCTTGCTTATCCTTATCAAAAGTTAGTTTACCTTTGCATACAGGGCAAGCAACGATCTCAAGCAGACGGTGATCCATAGTATTCCATAACCTCTTTTATTCTTTTTAAAATTTGCTGTTGCGACTCTTCATCGAACTGAGCAGAAACCGGAAGATACCACCAGTTGTCTTGCGCATAGTGTTCGCATTTTACAGCGTCTTTTTCTGTCATAATTATATTCATACCCTTTTTTGCTAAGGCATGAAGTTCATCTTTGTCAAAATCTTGATGGTCAGCGAAGCCCTGTGTGTAAACCACATCACCATCAAGATCTTCTAATGTTTTAAAAAAGCGCGGTGGATGACCAATACCAGCAAAAGCGACAAGCTTCTGTAATTCTGCTACCGACGTTTTCTGGCCAGTCTTCAGGTTAACTGCTTGGCTTGGTAGCAAAGACATCGAAAACTCTCGTCCTTGCGCTCTACCGCCATTGTTGACCAAAAAATCCACGTCATCTAAGCGAGATATCGGCTCTCTCAATGGACCCAAAGGAATTAGGCATTCACTACCAAAGCGTCTCGCACCGTCGATAACCGCAAATTCAATATCGCGTTCAAGTGCATAATGTTGTAGGCCATCATCCGTGATGATGACATCAACCCCTTCGCTCAACAAAACCTTTACCGCATTTGCACGCACAGGATCGACTGCGACAGGCGCACCTGTTCGCTTTCGAATTAAACGAGGTTCATCACCAGAGTGTTCAGCAGGTGTGTTTTCATCTAATACTAACGGGTAGCTTGGCGCTTTTGCTCCATAACCTCGAGAAACTACTCCCGGCTTGAAGCCGCTAGCTTGAAGCACCTCAACTAACCAAATAACAACCGGTGTTTTACCATTACCACCAGCGGTAATATTACCAACAACAATTACTGGTAAGGGCGGACGGTAGGTCTCTTTTTTACCGGATAGATAAGCGTCACGTCTTTGACCGCTGATCATTTTAAAAAGCAGACTCAATGGCCACAGTAGCGGCCAAAGAAGGTATTTTAACGGATGATTGTTAAACCAAATCTTTTCGATCACAACAAGACCTAATCTTATCCGCTGAACTGAATTCGGTGGAGTTGTGCATAAGCGCCATCATGCGCGATTAGCTCCGCGTGTGCACCTCTTTCTACAATACGACCATCATCAACCACTAAGATCTCATCGGCTTGTTCGATAGTAGAGAGTCTGTGAGCGATAACCAATACTGTCTTATCCTTTTGCAGTTCTTCTAACGCAGATTGGATCGCTCTCTCTGATTCAGTATCCAAAGCCGATGTGGCTTCATCAAGAATCAATACTGGAGCCTCTCTTAACAACGCTCTTGCAATAGCAATACGCTGTCTTTGGCCACCTGATAGAGTACTACCATTCTCACCCACAACTGTATCAATGCCATTTTCCATGCCTTCGATAAACTCACTTGCATGAGCAAGCTTAGCCGCGTGTTCAATCTGTTCTCGGGAATATTGTTCTTCCGCTGCGTAAGCAATGTTGTTTGCGACCGTATCGTTAAATAGGTGTACATTTTGAGAAACAAGCGCAAAGTGCTCACGTAAGTTTCTCAATTCGTAATCACGAATGTCGTGGCCATCAAGTTCAATAGAGCCTGAGTCTACATCATAAAAACGAGTAAATAGGTTCGCAATGGTACTTTTGCCTGAGCCCGAACGGCCAACGAGAGCAACGGTCTTGCCTTTCGGTATATTAAAACTGACCTTATTAAGCGCTGGTTTCTCAGCACCTTGGTAAGTAAATGTCACATCTTTTACCGCAACTTCACCCGTTACGGTTTTAGGCTTCAACGTACCTTTGTTTTGCTCCGTATCTAAATCCATCAAACCAAATAGGGTAGTACTCGCCGCCATACCACGTTGGAACTGAGACGTTACACTCGTCAGTGCTTTTAATGGACGCATTAAGCCGAACATCGCAGAGAAAATAACAGTAAATGTACCGGGGGTTAGCTCAGCTCGAATAGAGTCAAAGCTAGCTAAGATCAACACCGTCACAACTGCAATAGACGCTATCATTTGAATGATTGGATTCGCTGCCGCTTGTGCTGTTACTAACTTCATACTCTGTTGGCGCATTTGGTTGCTAACTTGATCAAAACGTTGCTTCTCTATATCTTGACCACCATAAGTGAGAACCACTTTATGGCCTTTCAACATTTGCTCTGCCGAAGAAGCCACATGACCCATGCTGGTTTGCATGTTTTTAGAGATCTTTCTAAATCGCTTAGAAACTATAGTAATAGCCCAAGCGACAACTGGTGCAACCGCAAACAATACCAAAGACAACTGCCAACTATTCCAAAACATTAGCGTCAGCAAACCAATGATGCTGGCACCTTCACGAACGATACTCACCAAAGCTTTACTGGTCGCAGCAGATACTTGCTCTGAGTCATAAGTAATTCGAGATAGCAGTGCGCCCGTCTGTTCTTTATCAAAAAAAGATACAGGCATGTGCATGAAGTGACTGAAAATTTTACGTCTAATCTCCATCACTACATTGCCAGAAACCCAACTCAAGCAATAGGTTGAAACGAAGCCACTCACTCCACGAATGAACATCATGGCAAAGATAATGATCGGGAGTGTGCGTAAAAAGTCAGATTCAGCGTTACCAAAACCTTCATCAAGCAGAGGCTTCAGTAAAGAAATCATATAGGTATCAGAAACGGCATTTATAATAAGCGCAATAACCGCAACACCAAGGCCGGCCTTATACAGTCGAATATAAGTCCAAAGTCTTTTAAATGTGACCCAGGTAGTTTCATCTGTTTGTGTTGACATAGAATCGCTTAATTTTCTCACAATAATCTATCTATTCTACTCCCTTACGAAGCATCTGCCTATACCACTGCCTGCCTTGTTGTTCTCTAATCGTATGATATTTCCAACCTTCCTGACTGATAGTGATGGTTATTTGTCCGCTTTCCCCGGTATCAAGCCAAGCACCGCCCGTTTTATGATAACGCTCAATCACAGATTTGCTTGGCATTCCCCACTGATTACCTTTGGCCAAAGAAGCGATGGCTAACTGAGGTGAAACTGCCTCAATAAACGGCTTAATCGACGACGAATTACTACCATGATGCGGGACAAGCATCACGTCGCTCTTGAGCCGCTGACCTTCTCGAGCAAGTAACCACTCACTTACCCGTTCAATATCACCAGTTAGCAACATCGAGAACTCAGAATTAGGCTCAAAAATCCTGACCACACACGAATGTGGGTTATACGCCCTCTTTACTTTTTGAGGTGGCCATAAAACCTCAAACTCTAGGCCCTGCCAGTTCCACGCCTCTCCCAAAGTACATGTTTGGATATTCGACTGAACTTGAACAGTTGTTTGTGTTTGTTGATTGATGTTCTGACTGGCTCTTATCCACTTAGGATTGTAGTTTTCAAGTAACACCGGATAGCCACCAGCGTGATCAGAATCGAAATGACTCACTATCACACCTTCCAACTCATGAATTCCCCTCTGATTTAAAATAGGGATCAGCAAGGATTCAACAATCGAACCTCCCGGCCACGCGTTGCCGAGATCGTAAACAACGACCTGATTGTTCTTTTCCAAAACTAAAGACAACCCATGCCCAACATCCAAGATATCGATTGTTAATTTTTTTTGCTGCTTACCAAACTCCCACCACAGTACAAACACTGCAATGACCAATATTGAAAGTGTTCGTTTGAGATACCGACTGACAAATCCGAAAAACAAGATGAGAAACACAGACAACACCATAGTGTGGTTATCCACTTCAATCCAAAATTGTTCAGAGAAAGGAAGGCTAATTACGAGAGGCTCAAGTGACAAGTCGACCAACGTCCATAGTTGTTCAGAAAAACCATTGCCTAACACTGTTAGGCTCATCATGTCAGGCACTGACTCCAATATTAAGCTAATTAACATCGCAAGAAACAGTAGCGGGATCGTCACCATCGATACCCAAGGCAAAAGGAGCAAGTTGTAGAGAACAGAGATTAGACTCACCCCTTTGAAAAACAGTATCGAAAAGGGAGCGATAAGAAATGTCAGCATCAGCTGAATCTTGATGAGCTGCAGCACTCGATCGATAAGAGTGGCGTTTAAAGATGATGACTGACTATTCAGGGCAATATAAATAACGGCACCCAACGCACCAAAGGACAGCCAAAAGCTGCTCGACAATGCTGAAAACGGCCAAATCAACAAAACCACACACAGGCTTAAGGCGACATACCGAAACCAACTGATATTTTGCCCACGCCACAAGAAATAGCTCGCGATAATACACATCACCAAGGCTCTCAAGGTTGGCAGCGTAAATCCAGCAAACCAACTGTAGAAATAGGCTAAGCTGAGCCCAAATATTGTAGGAAACCAAAGAAATGAAGGTGAGAGTAACCTGAATATCTTTCCTACCTGATAGCCAATACCAAAGGCAATCCCAATATGCAGCCCCGAGATAGCCATCAAATGAATCAAACCGCTACTTTTGAGCAAATCCCAACGCTGAGGATGAATAAGGTCTCGGTAACCAAAACTCAAAGCCATAATGAGGTCTTGGTTTGCTAACAGACTTAACCTTTCAAGACGATTCTCAAACCAATGGGACCGCATATTGGTATTGGTATGAACTCGATATTTGGTACCGGCTCTGTAAGTTGCATTGGCAACCACACCGGTACTAAACAAATACTTTTCTAGATCAAAACCTGCTTCATTGAGTTTACCCCACACCGGTTTTATTGAGGCTGATAAATAGACATCATCCCCGAGCGTCAACTTAAAAGGAGTAAACAAACGCAATTTTATCAATTGAGGAAGGATTAATTTTTCGCCGCCAATTGATCTGGCTACTATTACGCTTTCAAAACCGTGGCTATTTTCACTAAAAAGGCTAACAACCGAAGCATTTATGGTAGTATTCTGCCCTGATTGGAATAAATGACTCGTTTGTATTTCAATCGCATTCCCTAGGCTGATAACTAGTATCAATGCTGTTGCTAGACCTCTTGCACTCCGGAAAACGCTATACTGTGTTGATGCTAACAGTAACAACAGCATCAATGGTGCCCAAACCCAATGTGGCATCACAGGCCAGAAGCTGGCAGACACAACTGTCGCAGCAAATGAAATCAAGAACCACGTGTTAAACAAGAGAGTAGCTTCCTCCTATGCCAAGAAAGTTTATCAAACGATTTATGCCTGACCATGAGCTCATCAAGCGTCAGAAAGCATTGAAAGTTTTTGGCAATGTTTTGTACAACCCCAACTTATGGTGTCTTAATCGTCGCTCTGCGGCTGGTGCGTTCGCTGTTGGGTTATTCATGGCGTTTGTCCCTTTACCAAGTCAAATGATTATGTCTGCAGGCCTTGCGGTCGCATGTGGTGTAAACCTACCGCTGTCTGTCGCACTAGTTTGGATCAGTAACCCTGTGACTATGCCTGTGCTGTTCTACTTTGCTTATAAAGTAGGCGCATTTGTGATGCATGTGCCGCCTCAAGCCTTTCATTTCGAACTGTCTTGGGACTTCATCTTGGCGCAAATGAGCACCATAGGACCTCCGTTCCTATTGGGTTGCCTGATTTGCGGCGTGGTTTCTGCAATGGTTGGCTATTTTGGTATTCGCGGGTTATGGCGTTACTCAGTAGTAAGAAGCTGGAAGAAGCGTCAAGCTAGGTACTGAACCATTTTCCCTGATTATTCAATCTATCCTTGTATGTGCTTCACTTAAAACGCACATAAGTTAAAGTCAGATGAACCACTGAACCCTGCAATATTGGTATGTAACCAAAGTAGTAAAGAATACAAAGTGAATTCAATAAAAAAGGATCCCATCAGGGATCCTTTTTTGTTTGTATCGATTGTATATAGCAAATCATGCCATGACGTATTACTTAAAGCATTACTTCGAACTAAGCACCGAGGCTGGGTTTAGCTTGGCCGCTCGTGAGGCTGGATACCATGTAGCAAGTAAGCTCAACACAATCGCGGTACCGGAAACCACAACAACATCCGTCATATCAAGTTGTGATGGCAAGAAGTCGACAAAGTAGATATCACCGGACAAAAACTGGTGGTCGACCAACTTTTCGAGCCCTTTGATAAGCGTAGTGAGATTAAGCGCCACCAAGACACCTATCGCACTCCCGACTAAGCTGCCTAATACACCCGAGAATACGCCCTGCCAAACAAAGATGCGTTTAACAAGGCCGTCTGATGCGCCCATAGTTCTTAAGATCGCGATCTCCGATGCTCTGTCTTTGACTGCCATCATTAAGGTCGAGACAATATTGAAACAAGCCACACCAATAACCAGTACCATCACCAGATACATGATGGTGCGAACCAATTGAATATCTCGATACAAGAAACCAAACTTCTGTTGCCAGCTGCGTAGGTACACATACACATCAAGCTGGTTACCCACTTCACGCACAATAGAGTTCGCATTCAGCACATCGGTCACTTTTAAAGAAACTCCGGTTACTGCCTCGCCTAGGTTTGCGTAAGCTTGAGCATCGCCAATCGGGATTAGCGCCAAGCTGTGGTCTATCTGGCCATTAAGCGTCAGTAAGCCAACCACTTTCACTCGAACTCGTTTTGGCGCCTGAACTTTCACAGAACCGTTAACCGTTGGAATCATCAAAGTCAGATAGTCACCCACTTTTGCCCCCAACACGTTAGCCACACCAGAACCTAAGATGATTTGTTGTTGCCCTGCTTTAAACTCGCTCCAAGCTTGTTTATCGATAAATTTCGATAGGCTTGATACCTGTTGTTCAAGTTGTGGGTCAACACCGCGAACTTCAATTGCTTTGAGTTCTTTGCCCTTTTCAGCAAGCGCGGTAATTTTTACATAGGGTGCTGCAGCTACAACTTTATCATTTTTCACCGACTGCTCAATCACATGCTCCCACCGAGTAACTGGCTCATTCACTCCCTCGAATTCACCATGTGGGATAACAGAAAGTACACGTGACTCAAGCTCTCGCTCAAAACCATTCATCGCAGATAAACCAATGATGATCACGGCAACACCCACGGCAATACCAATCGTCGAAGACAAAGAGATAAATGACACCATCTTGTCTCGTTGTTTCGCTCGGCTAAATCGGCCACCTATCAATAGAGATAAAGAAGAAAACACTTAGCTCTCCTCTTTTTCTACGTTGACCAACAAACCGTCTTGCATGTGAAGTTGACGATCCATCTTGTCAGCAAGTTCACCATCATGAGTCACAACCAAAAAGGCCGTGTCGTACTCGCGGTTTAGTTCTCGCATTAAGTCGTATATAGAAAGCGCTGTGTTGTGATCAAGGTTGCCGGTAGGCTCATCCGCCAACACCAAAGCAGGTTTATTGACTAACGCACGAGCAATTGCCACACGTTGCCTCTCACCACCAGAAAGCTCTGAAGGTCGGTGGTCAACACGATGACTCAATCCAACTTTATCCAACAGACGTTGCGCTTCTTCTTTTGCTTTAGCTGGCTTTTCACCACCAATCAGCAGCGGCATTGCCACGTTTTCTAACGCTGAAAAGTCCGAAAGAAGATGATGGAATTGATAAACAAAACCAAGATGCTGGTTGCGAAGCTTCGCTTGCTTATTCGAACTCAAAGACGCCAAGTCTTGTCCAAGAAAGCTTACGCTACCGTCAGAAGCATCATCCAACGCCCCCAAGATATGTAATAGCGTACTTTTACCCGACCCAGAAGTACCAATGATAGCAACTAGCTCACCCTTTTCTATTTCGAAGCTAACTCCCTTGAGAACCTCAGTATCTAACGAGCCTTCACGGTACGTTTTACGGATATCATTACATTGAAGAAAATTACTCATAACGAAGGGCCTCAGCAGGTTTCACAGACGATGCACGATAAGAAGGGAATACAGTGGCAATCAGGCTAAGTGCAATAGCCAGAACCACAACAACAGCGATTTGAATTGGGTTAATTAGAATTGGCAACTGTCCACCAAATGAAAACAGAGCAACACCCATTGCCTCTAAAATAGTATTGAGGTTCATCGCTAAGGCAACGCCTAACACGCCACCTGACAGAGCACCAATCACGCCGCTACTTGCGCCTTGAACCATGAAGATCCCCATCACTTGACCATCAGTCATGCCTTGGGTTTTAAGAATAGCCACTTCAGATTGTTTCTCCATCACCACCATGATAAGCGCAGAAATAATATTGAAAGCAGCAACGCCGATGATAAGCCCAAGCATTAAGCCCATCATGTTTTTTTCCATTCGAACGGCCTGGAATAGCTCACCACGTTGGTCTCGCCAATCGCTCCATAACCAACCTTCAGGTAAAGGCTGATTAGACAGTTTCGCTACTTCAAATGGGTCTTTAAAAAACAGTCTCCATCCTGAAATAGTGTCTGACTTGTAACGCATCAAACGCCCAGCATCTTTGATATTTGTCACCATCAATTGAGCATCGATATCAGAGCCAGTGTTGAAGATACCAGCTACTGTGAAATTTCGTTGGCTAGGGATACGTCCTAACGGAGTGTATTGGCTAGCACTGGTCACCATTAGGCGAACTTTGTCACCCATAGATACCTTCAAATTTCTCGCCAAGGTATGGCCAAGAAATAGTTGATACTGACCCGCTTCAAGTGAAGACAATCTACCCGCAATCAAGTGGTTCTGAAGAGGGTCATCTGAATTAGGTTCAATGCCGATCAACAGACCTGCAGATAACTGAGCAGGACTTTGAATTACCGCTTCGCTGCGAACAATAGGTTCAACGTGACCATTGAGCGACATTTGCTCTGCAAAATCAGGCGCTTGAGCAGAAAGTGACGTAGTGCCCCCTTGCTCGTAAACGACGGCTTGAGGAAGGACACCGAGAATTCGGTCTTTTAACTGCGCTTCGAATCCATTCATTACCGATAAAACAGTAACCAAAGACAGCACACCAATGGTGATACCTGCCGTCGACATGTAAGAAACAAAACGGCTAAAGCGATCACCTGAACGACCTTTCAAATAGCGTAGGCCAACAAACAACGAAATAGGATGAAACATACTTTGAACCATCTAAAGGGGATGCGGGTTAATGTAACGGGTATTGCTGTTACTGTGTAGGGGTTAATTGAAAATATAGAGTGAATTAACTCAATTAGTTAGGCTTGAAAAACAGAACCTTGTCAAATAACCAAATTTCAAACAACTATTTGAGACTTTCAATTAACTGACCTTGATTACTGCGGCCACATAGCGATAATCAATAGGTCACTTCAAGGAACTAACGCATGACAGAACAAGAGTTTTTCACCGTTCACCACAGCCTTACCGCTAATATTGAGCCAATGGACAGTAACTTCGCTTTACCTTCTCAAATTCAGTTCGAATCGGAGATCCCTGCCCCTTTTGTTGTGGCAAGTGAGTTTAGCCAATTGGACCTGTTAGCCGACAGTGCTCGCAACGAACTGAAAAACAGCGACTTGAAGAATGTAATCAGTTTATTGGATGCACAGAACTCTAAACTAAACCTCTTGTTGAGCTTTATGTTGTCGCAACAAGATGATGAACAATTTCGTACCCACACGTATTCATTTGGCGCGAGTCAGTTCTCTTGTTTTTCCAAAACAGATATCGAAGCGGGTCGCTTGGTTAAAGCTAAGCTCTTTATCGAGCACCCAGCCGCCGCTATTTATTGCTACGCGGAAGTCTTCGCTAGCGAACCAAAAGATTCAGGCTTCGAAATCAAATTCAAATACGCTCATCTTCGTGATACTGACCAAGACTTGCTGATCAAAGCTGCGCTTCATCAACAACAAAAGCTCTTACGTCAACGCTCTCTAGAACGAGATAACAAGTAAATAGACATGACAAAACAATCCATTTTTACACTACCTAAACTCAAAGGTGCCGGTGATAAAAAACACATCGGTAACCTAGTTGGTTCATCTCTCGCGCTTGCTATCGCTAAACTTGCCGAGCAGCATAACAGCCATACAGTGCTTGCAGTGCCCGATCCTCAGATAGCACTCAAGCTTCAATCAGAAATTGAACAATTTACGCCACATGAAGTGGCACTATTCCCTGATTGGGAGACACTGCCATACGACAGCTTCTCACCACATCAAGAGATCATTTCTGATCGTATAGCGCGGCTTTATGCACTGCCAACGTTAAAAGATGGCATCACGATAATACCGATCAGCACGCTACTACAACGTCAGTCACCACGTGATTTCTTGTTGCAGCACACCTTAATGGTGAAAACGGGTGATCTGTACTCGCTTGAGAAGCTGCGTCTTCAACTTGAAAAGTCTGGCTATCGTTACGTAGACCAAGTGTTTGGCCCTGGTGAGTATGCGAGCCGAGGTTCAATTCTCGACTTGTTCCCAATGGGTAGCAAAGACCCATATCGTATTGACTTTTTCGATGACGAAATCGACACGATCCGCACTTTCGATCCTGAAAATCAGCGCTCTATCGAAGACATCTCTGAGATCCGTTTGCTACCAGCACACGAGTTTCCAACCTCTGAAAGTGCTATTGAAGATTTCCGCATTCGCTGGCGCCAACAATTTGATGCGCGCCGTGAACCAGAATCGGTTTATATGCAGGTTTCAAAAGGTACTTGGCCTGCCGGTATTGAATACTGGCAGCCGCTGTTCTTCGACCATACTGAAACCTTGTTTGATTATGTTGCCGATGAAGCGCAAATCTTAGTTCTTGGAGATGTCGAAACAGCCGTTGATGCTTTCCTTACCGACGTTGCTCACCGATACGAACAGAGAGGCGTTGATCCACTTCGACCATTGCTAACACCTGAACAACTTTGGTTGAAGAAAGATGAGTTGTTCGCTCACTTTAAGCAAAAACCACAAGTTAACCTAAGCTTAGACGCGGTTGAAGAAAAAGCTGGCCGCATCAACCTACCGGTTGCATCACTGCCAGACTTGAGTGTTCAGCATCAAAACAAAGAGCCTCTGGCCAATCTCAGAAAATTCACGGAAGCCTTTGATGGCAAAGTAGTATTTTCAGTTGAGTCTGAAGGTCGCCGTGAAGCCCTGAGTGAATTACTCAGTGGTATTAAAGTACGACCAAGTGAAGTTGAAAACCTGGATGCGGCCATTAAGGCGAAAGACAAGTTCAGCCTCATATTAGGTTCGGCTGAACACGGGTTTATCCAGGAAGAGCAAAACATCGCTCTTATCTGTGAAAGTGATTTGTTAGGCGATCGCGTTGTACAACGTCGCAAGAAAGACAAGAAAAGTGTTAACAGCGATACCGTAATCCGTCACTTAGCGGAGCTTAAACCGGGTCAACCGGTTGTTCACATTGACCACGGTATTGGTCGCTATATCGGCTTACAAACACTTGAAGCCGGTGGCATGAAAACCGAATACGTGACACTTGAGTATCAAAACGATGCCAAGTTGTACGTGCCCGTTGCGTCTCTGAACTTGATTGGCCGTTATTCAGGTGGTGCTGAAGATTCTGCACCACTGCACAAACTCGGTGGCGAAGCATGGCAGAAAGCTCGCAAACGCGCTGCAGAGAAAGTCCGTGACGTTGCCGCAGAACTACTTGATGTTTACGCTAAGCGTGAGCTCAAACCTGGATACAAATTTGTATTGGACCGCGGTCAATATGCGACCTTCAAATCGGGCTTCCCATTTGAAGAAACCGACGACCAAGCGATGGCAATCAATGCTGTAATGTCTGACATGTGCCAAGCAAAAGCCATGGACCGCTTGGTGTGTGGTGATGTGGGCTTTGGTAAAACAGAAGTCGCAATGCGTGCCGCGTTCGTGTGTACCGATAACAACAAACAAGTGGCTGTGTTAGTACCAACGACGTTACTTGCTCAGCAACACTTTGAAAACTTCCGAGACCGTTTCGCAAACCAACCGATACGTGTCGAAGTGCTGTCACGATTTAAATCAGCTAAAGAACAGAAATTGATCATGCAAGATGTTGCCGACGGTAAGGTCGATATCTTGGTGGGTACTCACAAGCTTCTTTCCAGTGACCTTAAGTTTAAAGACCTTGGCTTGTTAGTCGTCGATGAAGAACACCGCTTTGGTGTGCGTCAAAAAGAGAAAGTGAAAGCGATGCGCGCGGATGTCGACATCCTCACGCTAACCGCGACACCGATTCCAAGAACGTTGAATATGGCAATGAGCGGTATGCGTGACCTTTCGATCATAGCCACACCACCCGCACGACGCTTAGCAATCAAAACCTTTGTCCGTGAGAGTGATGACGCGATTGTCAGAGAGGCGGTGCTGCGTGAAATCATGCGTGGTGGTCAAGTTTACTTCCTGCACAACCAAGTCGATACGATTGAAAAGACGGCTGAGTCACTGCAAAAACTGATTCCAGAAGCGCGTGTCACCGTTGCCCATGGCCAGATGCGAGAGCGCGAACTAGAGCGCATAATGAATGACTTCTATCATCAGCGCTTTAACTTGCTGGTGTGTACAACCATCATCGAAACGGGTATCGATGTACCAACGGCAAATACCATCTTAATGGACAGAGCCGATAACCTTGGTTTAGCGCAACTGCACCAACTGCGTGGGCGCGTGGGTCGCTCTCACCACCAAGCTTATGCCTACTTGTTAACGCCACATCCAAAAGCAATGACCAAAGATGCCATCAAGCGATTAGATGCCATTGCTTCACTTGAAGACTTGGGCGCCGGCTTTACGCTAGCAACCCATGACTTAGAGATACGTGGTGCAGGTGAACTACTCGGTGATGAACAGAGTGGTCAAATCCAGTCGGTTGGCTTTACGCTTTACATGGAGATGCTAGAACAAGCGGTTGAGGCATTAAAAGAAGGTCGAGAGCCGTCACTTGATGACCTATTGCGTGAACAAACCGAAATTGAGATGCGTCTACCTGCACTGTTGCCTGATGACTACATCCCAGACATCAATACGCGCTTATCTACGTACAAGCGTATTGCGAGTGTGAGTGACACGGATGAACTGGCCGAGTTGAAAGTTGAGCTAATTGATCGCTTCGGCCTTCTGCCGGATGCAACCAAGAACTTGTTGTCGGTTTCGGAGCTAAAATTAGCAGCCGCCTTTATCAAAGTGAAAAAAATTGAGGCTCACGATAAGGGTGGATTCATAGAATTCTACCCAGACGCTGACATAAACCCAACCTACCTTGTTAAACTGTTGCAATCTCAACCGCAAAAGTTTTCAATGGAAGGACCAACAAAGTTCAAGTTTACGATACCATTGGTCGACAGACGGAAACGAATTCAATTTGTTAGTGATTTATTGGGCGAATTCAGACAGAACTTGCTGCCTTCAGCATAAGACCCAATCCACTTGCACATATAAATTATCCAGCCGGTAGTTCGGCTGGAAGACGGAGTAAAAATGAAAAGACTGATCCCACTGCTACTATTGTTCGTCTCATTGCCAAGTTTGGCGCAGAGACAATTTGATATAGAAGTGATCATTTTTAAGCGTGCTGTTGATGCCGAAAAAGTGAACGAATCTTGGCCTAACACACAGCCTAAGATTTCACTTGAGCGCGTTGGTTCATTTCAAGACACCCAATACAGAGCAAAGAAAGGCGTTCAGATGCTTCCTTACTCGGAATACAAGCTAACGCCTCAGAAAGACAAACTACGTAAACACGCTGGTTTTGAAGTGCTGATGCATACGGCTTGGCGTCAAGGCGACCAAGGTAAGAGCTCGGCACCTGTTTTCCACATTCAAGCTGGTAAAGATTTCTCTAAAGACTTCAACGCTGACGGATCAGAGAAAAGTGCGGTAACTGCAGCAAATACTGATGGCTTCAAAGAAGAAACCATTGATAAGCCGCTATACGAATTAGACGGCAAGCTACAAATCTACGTTCAGCACTACCTCTACGCTGAAACAACATTGGACTTGAAAGCGCCGAGTGTTCGTGAAGTCACTCTACAAGAACAACAAATAGAGCTAGATTCACCAGTAAGTGGTGCAGAAAGTAACGTTCAAGTAGGAAACCTAACTGAGATTTCTCCGACTGTTGAAGTAGAAGAGTTCCTTAAGAGCTATCGCATGGACCAAAAACGTCGTATGCGCAGTACTGAGACTCACTACCTTGATCACCCGCTTCTTGGCATGGTGATTCAAGTTCGACGTGTCGCGCAATAATTAGCCTAATAAGAATAGCTCAGTAACTCAGCTATTCTTATATAGAACCGAACTTGATGCATTCAATACGCCCTCCATTGTGAGGGCGTTTTATTACGCGGTACTTACTATCCTTATCTACACGTTACTTGGTACGCCCTATGAGCCCTGATTTTCAGATCAATACACAAAATCTTAGCCTCAAAATCATTGAAGCCTCAGACGCTCAAGAATTTTCGCAGCTGGTTAAGTCCTCCCCGAGTTTAATGCCATGGCTCGACTGGTGCCACGACGAGTTTTCTATTGTCGAGGCCGAGAAATTCATTCTGGCGACTCGCTTAAACTGGGTTAAAGCCGATGCGTTTGGCTTTGGTATCTTCGAGCGAAAAAACGATAAGTTAGTTGGTATGGTGGCCATTAATGAGCTTTACCACACCTTTAATATGGCAAGTTTAGGTTATTGGGTGGGTGATGAATTTCAGAGGAAAGGGATAGCGAAAGAAGCGATGCTTGCCCTATTTGAATTTTGCTTCGCGCTGCTCAAGTTAACACGTTTGGAGATTGTCTGCGATACAGAGAACCTACCTAGCCAAAAGCTAATCGAAAAATGTGGCGCTGAGCGTGAAACCATTGCTAAAAATCGCTTTATCTTTAAGGGTAAGCCAAAAGATGGCGTGGTTTATTCCGTGCTACCTCCGACCTCTTAACAGCTTTAATAGCTTTAATAGCTTTAATAGCTTTAATAGCTTTAATAGGATAACAACACGTAGTCGACACAAAAAAAGAGCTCCGAAGAGCTCTTTTTTATTATCAGCATAACGCCTTTAGGAGGCTTACCTGATTAGTGAAGCTTCAGGTTTGGACGAAGTACACGGTTAATTCGACCAACCAACATCATCAGCGATGTTTTAATTAGCCCGTGAAGCGCCATCTGGTGCATACGGTACAAAGAGATGTAAACGATGCGAGCAATACGCCCCTCAACCATCATCGAACCTTTAGTCAGGTTACCCATCAAGCTACCTACCGTAGAAAATCGGCTTAAAGAAACCAGTGAGCCTTTATCTTTGTAGATGTAATCTTTTAGGTCGCGACCGTTCAACTTAGCAATGATGTTGTTAAACGCACAGCTTGCCATCTGGTGAGCCGCTTGTGCTCGTGGTGGAACGAATGAACCATCTGCTTGCGTACATTGCGCCAAATCACCAATAGCAAAGATGTTGTCGTCAAGCGTGGTTTGTAACGTATTTTTCACAACCAACTGGTTGATACGGTTAGTCTCAAGACCACCAATATCTTTCATGAAATCCGGTGCTTTAATGCCTGCAGCCCAAACCATGATTTGTGCTGGGATTTTCTCACCATCTTTAGTCGTTAGTCCGTCAGCATCAGCTTGTGTAACCATTGTAGTCGTGCGTACCGTTACGCCAAGCTTAGTTAGCTCAGAATGTGCTGCGCTAGAAATACGAGGAGGTAGAGCTGGAAGAATACGTTCGCCCGCTTCAACAAGGTTAACATTCAGCTTGCTTGAATCTAGATCGCCGAAGCCGTATGTACGAAGTTCTTTAACCGCGTTGTGCAGTTCTGCAGAAAGCTCAACACCTGTCGCGCCAGCACCAACAATAGCAATATCTACTGTGCCTTGGCCGTTCTTAGCGTGTAGCTTTAAGAACTGGTTGTTCATTTCTGTACGGAAACGGTGTGCTTGCTCTGGGCTATCAAGGAAAATACAGTTGTCGCGAACACCTGGAGTGTTGAAGTCGTTTGACGTTGAACCTAGCGCCATCACAAGAATATCGTATTCAAGTTCACGGCTTGGCATAAGCAGTTCACCGTGATCATCTTTTAGTTCGCTCAGAGCGATCACTTTACGTTCACGATCGATGTCGTTCAGGCTACCCATTTGGAAATCGAAGTAATGGTTTTTTGCGTGTGCGCGGTAGCTTAACGCATCAACACCCTCGTCCAGTGAACCTGTTGCTACTTCATGAAGTAATGGTTTCCATAGGTGGCTTGCTTTACGGTCAACCAGAGTAATCTGAGCACGTTTTTTACGACCTAAAGTGCGGCCTAGCTTAGTTGCTAGTTCTAAACCACCAGCACCACCGCCTACTACGATAATTTTTGTCACAATGACAATCCTCTACAAAATGAATAAATGGGGTTCGGCTCGATTACTCCAACCGATAAATTCTATGTGTCTACTCGGCCTGAATGCGAAGGCTGCTACAAATAAGATAACCGCGAAAAAGAATAACGACAGCTCTCCGAGTAGTTAGAGGGATTACAAACAACAAACATTGGTTTGCCGCTTTGCTCACGTGGATAAAAAAGGTGACTACCTGAGAGGTAGAGCACAAATAATGGGCAAGTTTTATCACTCGCTCTCAATTTTTCTTGATATTTATCAAAATATTTTGCTTTAGAACATTATATATAGCAAAAAGATGACCGCAACAAAAATCCTTGCCCGTTATGAGGATTCGCAGCGAATTAGTTAACGTTTGCGCAAGCTTATCTATAAATGCGCAAACTCATAGATAAAACATATACAACCGTTTTATTAATGCCAGTTCCTAGGATTCAGATGTAAAAAAAACAGCACTCAAATGAGTGCTGTTTTTATAAAGTAACCGGAATAATTAGGCGTTTTTGAATGCTTTCATTGCCTGAAGATGTTGGGAGAGTTTTTTGAACTTATGACTCTCTTTTTCGTCCCAGATGACATCATAATAATCTTCTAACGCGGCAGCTGTTTTGGTATTGTCGTGAATCTCATCTTCACGAGAAAGCACCACTAAACAGCGACCTTTGTTCTTCATACGATATTGCGCAACACACTTAGTCGCGATGTCTTCGTACTCTTCTGGACGGTCAATTCGACCTACCATGTTGTTCTCAGGGTGCAGATTCGGATTGAACACCACCTGCTTAATACCACATAAGAAACCAATACGTTCAGACCAAAAGCCACCTAGGCCTACACCACAAATGATCGGATGCGGATCATCAGATTGCTCTATCACTTTATGCACTTCTTTTAGCAAATGTTGCATATCGTGTTTTGGGTGCAAAGTACTGTAGTTGATGAAACGAACGTCATCATCAATGAATTGCAACTGCAGTATTTTTTCGTGATTGCCCGGGCTAGTTGAGTCGAAGCCATGTAGATAAATAATCATTAGTACCTCCTTGTTGAATATTGGTACGTTTTAATTAATCTAACATGGAAAATAAGGTTTTAAAGGGAACACGAACGAAATAATATTTTTCACTTCCTAAACGTGATCCTAGCTACATAAAGTGTGACTCAGAGCCTCTGCTTCACGCAGATAACTTTCATCGCCCCAAAGCTGATGAGCAAGTAAATACCACAGCATCGCCATCATTTGGCTTCTTGGTAACCATGCTTCTACCCCATCAAGCCAAGGTTGGATATCATGGATGCCTCGCAGCTGACAGTACTTGTTAACGGCTTCAATCACCGGGACATCCGCAACAGCAATAGTTAACGTAAGATCAAGCCTTGGGTCTGCTAAGGCTGCATATTCCCAATCAATGATCTTAATCCCATCTTGGTTCTTCACAAGGTTATAGCCACCGAGATCAAAATGACACAAAGACAGGTCTACACTTGGGATACTTGGAGCCACGCGCCACTCTTGATAAATCTTGGTGCAGGTTTCAGTCTTATGAACCGCATCAAGCTGAAGCCAGTAGTGGTCGACTCGCGCTGTAAAGCTGAACGGTTGGAGCGGCAATCGTGCCGTATTAACGAAATGCACCGAGATCAGCGTCTTTAGCAGATCATCAAGATCTAAGCCTTCGTAAAGCGTCTCACCGGCGATCCATTCAACTAACAAGCCCTGCTCATTCACTACTACCGGGCTTGGTCCTAGCTCAAGGCGTTCAATTGTAGACAGCACTTGGTACTCTTCATGACGAGAGATGAAGAACGCTTTGGTGATGGGTGTGATTGGGCGCCAAACATATGCAGTACCATCGGCTGAAACCAGTTTCCAACATCGATTGGTCAAACCGCCTGTCAGCGTTTGCGCTCTAACAGGTGGCTCAGAAAAGTATCCATCAAGCGAACTCAAACTGATATCAAGAAGCTTGGCTTCAGACCAAGAAAAAATTGCCATATTTACTCCCTATAAACGTCTTAACTTCCCTATAAACGTCTTCGTTTCCCTACAAAAAAGACACTGACCAAAAGCCAGTGTCTTTTATTAACAGCACATCATGTACTGCATTGGCGTGTGACCAAGCTATACGTTGCCAAGATTAAGCGCAGTCAAGACTAGACACTGTCAGCACTGGCTGCGTTTAGTTGGTGAGTAAGCGAAATTAAAGACCCAGTAGGCTCTTAGATTGTTGCTTACGGATTTCTGTCTCGTCAGCCCATTCAATCAAGCCAGACTCAAGATCCATTAGACGCATCGTCATTTTGTAGTAAACGTCTTCGTCGCTACCGTCTTTCTTAACGATGCTTGATAGGTTGCCGTACAGCATGTATTGAGCACCGACCATTTTACCGAATTGAATTGCTGAGCTTTGATTTACAAGCTCATCATTGTTTTGGAAGTTCAATTGGTCACGAACAGACTCTACACGGTCCATATCAACGAAACGGAACTTACCAGAGTTCAGCATTTTAGTACTGATAGTGTCAGTGATTGACTCAGTATCGATGTGCTCACTGGTTTTGTTCTTGATTCGCTCTACGAACACGATCGGACGTTGTTCACGAGTAATGTAAGACACTGAACCAGACGCCATCATGCTATCGACCATTTCACCCGCAATCGTTTGAAGGTCAGTTGAACCGAAATCGATTGTCGTGGTTTCTACGGCTTGTGCATCACCGTAGCTTACCTTGTTTGAACAACCGCCTAAAATAACCGCTAAACCTAGTAGCGCAACGACACTCTTTTTCATTTTGTTTCCTCAACTTATCACTGAGTGGGGTTACCCTCACTCTTAAATTCTTGTATTGGCGAATCAATGAATCCGCTTTCTGTAGCTCTAGTTATTTAGCTTCGGTTTATTTTGACTTCAGCTGATATTAACTCGAGCCCAATGTCACTGAGTTTATTCAAGCAGGGCTTACTGCTCTCTGAACTGAACTCGGAACTGAGTTGCTTTCGGATTTACCGATACTTCCGACAACGAAATACTTTCAAAACCACGAACAATCGCTTGCTTCCAAGGGCCTTGTTTTAGGTTGACCTCAAGTCCGGCATCGTCATACCAGTAAAAACGATAAAGGATATGTTGATCGCCTTTATAGCTACTGTTTAAACGAACAATTCCTCGAGTATGACCGTCAACTTGGTCAGTACGGATATCTTCAACCAATAAACGGCTACCTAGTACCTTGTCACCAAAGAAAACGTTTTGAGTTTGGCTATCAACTCTCACGCCAGCTGTATTATCAGCACAACCAGCCAGAGCCATAACCGCTGCTAAGCTCACTAACCACTTTTTCATTACAGCCTCCCTAGCTGTTTATGCCACATTGTTGCGTTGTTACCTTGTCGAGAAATCCACACCATGGTGGTTTGCCCCTCTCGGATATCAAAGTCGTACGTTTTAGCACCCGCTTCTAGCGTATATTGACCACTATTTGCTACGAATGTGCTGCTCTTAATCTCAGCAGGTAGAGATTGCCAACTGCGAGTGTCTGGTTGTTCGGTGAATGTATTCCACACATTGAACAAGATATTCCCGACATCGTTGCCTTTGGTCGCTTCTTTACGAATACGGTCTTTCGCAACCACACGTAAAGCCTGACGGATAACAATGCTCGTCATTCGTTCAGATAAATCATTTTGAGCCATCGCGTTTACATCAGTGATCAGGTGTTCTTGTAACGGTTGCCCACTGATTCGCAATGCAGAAAAACGCTCTACGTTTTGGCTCGGATAATAGGGCAGTGCCAGAGAGTATATGGCGCCCTGATCTCGGCTGTCATAAACAGGTAAATCTAATCGCCAGCTGTCCATGGCTTGTACTGCGCTCTGTTCTTGAAGCACAATTACTCGCCCTTCACCTGCACCAAGCTTAGATGATTGCTTGTAACGCTTTTCCAATGTCGCTAAATCTTGTCGCATGCCTAAACGCGCGGCTGTTGCCATCGTTCTGTCGATGATTTCTTGGTTGTCTGGCATAACAGCCAAAGCACGACGATAGTCAACATATGCGCTGTTTAAATCATTCGAAGCTTCATAAAGCAGTCCAGACAAGAACATCAAATACGCGTTCTGTACTGACTGTAGCTTTTTACCTGCATCAGGATAGTTCGCAAGGATGCTCCCCACATTGGCAGACAACCCCTGCTTTTTCGCATCACTAGCAGCGCGGTCTAATTCAGCTTCACGTTGCTTCTTTGCTTGTTCTTGAACTTGGTTGGCGCGACGCATTTCGATCACCGCACCTTCTAAATCGTTTTTCTTGAGATAATTTAAACCGAGGTACAAATGAAGAAACCCCAGCTCATAATCGGCTGGCACATACTCGGTAATATTATCATTCACAGCCAACGCACCCACACTGGTTGCACTGTCTGAAATCGAAATCACGGCTTTTCTTTGCTGTTCAGTTACCGCCTGATCCGCCACTTCAAACGAAGACTTACTCTCTGGATATTGCTGATCCAGAAGGTTGATTCTGCCTTTTTCAAAGTTATCAAGAATGTCACCGGCAGCGTAATCTGGTAGCTCTTGCTGAGCCTCTGAATAATCTCCAGATTTAACGGCTTGGTAGATCGCTTTGTTTTGCGCGCTGTAATGACTGAACAGGTTTCCTGCAGACATACTTGCACAACCCGCGGTCAACGCCGATAACAGGGCAATAGAAGCGAATCTAAACTGTTGCTTCACTTATCGTCTCCATGCATGTTTAAAATGCCAACTTTATTGGTCTCATTGTCAAAACGAAACGTGTTGTAAAAAGGATCTCAAGCAAGTTGATACTCTGCTTTATCAGGCTCTGCCTAAGTGATGCCGATGTTCAGACAACAGATAAAACTTAAAGTTGGCATACAAACTACAAATTTTCCAACTAGCTACTCGTGTTAACCAACTAATTAGCTTGTTTAACTTAGCTCACTAGCTTTCATTAACTTGTTAGCTTTGCATTAGCTCATTAGCTTTTTATTAGCTCATTAAGAGAGGGCCTAGTGGACGACCACCAACCAAATGCATGTGAATATGGTAAACCTCTTGGCCGCCATGAGAATTGCAGTTCACAATAAGACGGTAACCATCTTCTGCGATGCCTTCTTCTTTTGCTAACTTTCGAGCCACGGTAAACATGCGCCCCATCATGGCTTCATCTTCTACTTCAACATCATTCGTTGTTGGAATCAGCTTGTTCGGGATGATTAAGATATGGCTTGGCGCACGAGGGTTAATATCGCGGAATGCCGTTACTAAATCGTCTTGGTATAGCAGATCTGCTGGGATTTCTTTATTGATGATCTTACTAAAAATGGTTTCTTCAGCCATGTTTCTCTCCGATAAAACATTTATTTTTTAATGCTTTGAGTATGCGCTATGCCGCATCAAACCACAATAAATCTGCTTTAAAGCATAATAAAAAACACCGTTCAAATCAAAGAAAATGAGCCTTAGCTCTCAAGAATGGCATGTTGGTTATAACTGAGGGCTATTTTTGACGTGTGCGTCATAAAATGCGTAAACGGAGCTCAATAGAATGCTGATAATTTTGTTAGTTTTACTTTGACCTGACATTAGGTCTACATTTTTATTTAGGGAGAAAGCCATGAAGGGATCTGTGATCAAGCGTATGTACGCTGGTTTCGCACTGATCATCATCATGTTCGCAGTCACGATAACCATCATGATGAACAGCATGAATCAGATACATAGCAATTTTGAGAGTGTCTCAGAAACCTCACTACCACTTGTCGCGCTTTCAAATCAAACAAGTGTTCAATTGCTTTCTGCTGATAAGTCATTCAAAGATTTCCTAACCACGCAAAACGCTGAACGCATGTCTGCAATGCGTACAGAATTTGCTAAATCACAAAACTCATTTTCTGAAGTGTTAGGTAGTTTAGACGCGGCGAGCCAAAACAATACTTCACTCACTGAACGTATTGCCCAATTAAGAGCGATGGAAGAGCGCTACTTCGCCGAAGCTGACGAAGCGATGAACAACTACGTTGCGATGTTTGAAGCACAAGAACAAGTACAGAAAGCATCTCGTGACTTCCAACGCCTGCATTCAGAATTAACCGTTGGCATGAAAGAGTACGTTGCCGACCAAAAAAGCATCTCTGTGAAAGTGATGGCAAAGAGCTACTTCATTAAACTGCAAGATGCTGAAGTGATTACCTCTGATGCGCTAGCTAGCTCTGATGTTGCTTTCGTTCAGAAAGCCGTTAACCAAAACAAAAAAGCCGTTACTCACCTTAACTACGCTTATCGCGGTCTATCCACACAACTGCCAGCACTTAAAAATGTCTTTGATGAATCGGTTCAGAAGTTCACCAAAGACGTTGGTCAAAAAGGCGGTGTGTTGGACAAACACAACAACTACTTGAAAGCAAAAGAAGCGCTGTACATCAACATTGCTAACTTAGCCGTAGAAATAGACCAAGCCATGGCTGTTTTAGATTCATTTAACGTGACGGCGGAAGAACAACTAAACGCTTCACTTGCAGACGCAAGCAGCATCTACGACAAAGGCCTGTTCAATGCGATTGCAATTGGTATTGTTGTCACCGTATTCGCTGCAGCGATTGGTTACCATATTGCACATAGCGTAAGAGAACCATTAACTCGTATTCTAAGTACATTAGAAGGCCTAACTGAAGGCGATATGACTCAACGTATCGACATTCGCTATGACAACGAATTCAGCCGAGTGAGTCGTCACATCAACACTTTAGCCGACAACCTACGTAATATTCTGGTGAAGCTGAATGACGCTTCAGATGACTTAACTAAGACCGCAAGCGTAAACCAAAAAACCTCAACAGAGACGCAGGATCAACTGAACAGCCAACGTGAGCAAACGGCAACTGTCGCAACCGCAATGACAGAAATGTCTCACTCTGTACAAGAAGTGGCGAACAGCGCGCAAAGCTCACTAACCATGGTTCAACAAGTAGAATCGGCTTCTGAGTCTGGTCGTCAGATAATGAACACCAACATCAGTACCATTAACCAGCTCGAGGTTCGCCTTACTGAATCTGTAGGTGCTGTAGGTGAGTTGCAACAGATGAGTAGCCAGATTGGTTCAATCCTTGACGTTATTCGTGGTATTGCTGAACAAACCAACCTACTTGCACTCAACGCGGCAATCGAAGCAGCGCGTGCTGGTGAGCAAGGTCGTGGTTTTGCAGTGGTTGCCGATGAAGTACGTGTACTGGCCCAAAAGACCACTCAATCCACGTCTGAAATCGAGACCATGATCAGCAACCTGCAATCAAGTTCGAAGACAGCAAGCAATGTGATTGAAAGTTGTATGAGCGATATGGACATGTCGGTTCAACAAGCTTCAAGTGCAAACAGTGCGATGGAAGAGATCCAAGCGTTGATTTTAGAGATCAGCCACATGAGTACACACATCTCTCAAGCAGCCGCTGAGCAGAGTGAAACTTCAGGCGATATCGCACGTAACATCGAAGACATCAACCACATCGCAGACAAGAGTTACCAAGCAATGTCATCGATTGCTGAAGCCAGCCAAAATCTAACAATTCTCGCAAATCAGCAAGGTGATTTGGTTCATCAGTTCAAGCTATAGATAGCTGAGAAATTGATAGATATTGAGTGAGAATATTGGGACTTCTTACTCAATAGTGATAACTATTTGAACAAGGGCAACTTTTATCAAGGGTTGCCCTTGTTTTTTATGATCTTTGTCATTATATGATTATTAAGGCTTGCTGCTTCCCGTTTTTTCTTTCACCTTTATGAGCGAGCCGCTATTAAGGAATTTATATGGCTGTTCATGTTGGCATTATCGATCAAGATCCCATTCGCTTGATCACCCCACTACTCGATAACCGAACGATCAGCACTCACATCGTGTTCATCGGTGACAAGAATCAAGTCAGTATTTACCAACGCTTAGACAGCGTTTTACAGAAGCGCGACATTACGAGTGAATTTTTCGAGATTCCAACTCTCGTAAATACATCTGCAATTAAAGAATCCATCCAAAACCTTGCCGAAGACCTCAAGGCGCGCGGACAAGAAGTGAAACTCAACGCAAGTTGTGGCCTTCGACACCGCCTACTTTCTGTCTACGAAGTATTTCGTACTTACCATTGGCCGATCTTTGTTGTTGAACCAAACAGTGACAAGCTGTGCTGGCTTTACCCAAATGGCAAGGAAGACGCTCAGGTTCAAGACCGCATCACTATCGACGATTACCTAACTGTGTTCGGAGCTCGTGGTGAATTCAGCGATGTACAGCTATCTCCGCAACTTGATCAAAAGCTTTATGAGCTAGGTGAACGCTGGGCAAGTAATGCACTAGAACTCGGCCCGGGCCTTGCTACATTGAACTACCTTGCAACGACCTGCCGTAAAGAACAAAGACTTGATGTGGGGTTGTCTGAGAAGCAACAAGGTTATCGTGAGCTAAACATGCTGTTGAGCGATTTGGTTGAAGCTAAGATTGCCACTTATGACAATGGTATTTTGACGTTTGCCAATGAAGACGCACGACGCTTCTCAAACGGCGAATGGCTGGAAACGTTAGTTCACAGTACCGTTAAGCAGATCCAAGATGACATGCCGACCATTCAAGATCGCTCTTTAAATGTTCAGGTTTATCGTCAACTCGGTGAGCGCGAGGTTCGTAACGAGCTTGATGTTGCCTCTGTAGTAAACAATAAGCTACACATCATCGAGTGTAAGACCAAAGGTATGCGTGATGATGGCGATGATACCTTGTACAAGTTGGAATCGCTTAGAGACCTACTGGGTGGCTTACAAGCACGTGCAATGTTGGTGAGCTTCCGCCCTCTTCGTCACAACGACATCACACGAGCAGAAGATCTTGGCCTTGCATTGATTGGCCCTGACGAATTAAAAGATCTTAAAACACACCTAGCGGCATGGTTTACCGCCGCCGGTGGTGATGAAGATTTAGAATGCTAAAAGCCAATAGACTCTTGAGAGCTCAACGCTCTTAAGTAAATCTAAAAAGGCGAATGACTGTTTAAGTCACTCGCCTTTTTTGTTCTCCAGCCATTTATCTGTTTCGCTCTATTTCCATCTTTCAATTCTCTATGTCTTTAATTTCTTTGCCCCATAAAAAATGGCCGCATCATTTGATGCGGCCATTTTTAGATCTTGGAAACAGACTTAATGCACTTTAAGACTAAAAGCATTTTTACAACTTAGAGCATTTTACGAGCAGCTTCTACAACCACTTTGATTGAACGAGCTTCTGTCACTTTAAGTGTATCGTGATCTGGGATCTCTTTTTGAGTACGGTTGATGATTACACCAGCAACACAACCCGCTTTCAGGCCTGAACTTGCACACATAGTTAATAGCGTTGCAGATTCCATTTCAAAGTTTAGAACGCCCATGTCTTGCCATTCTTGCATAGAACCTTGGAAACGCTTAACAACGCGACCAGAGAACGTGTCATAACGTTCTTGACCTGGGTAGAACGTATCACTTGAAGCCGTTACACCCATGTGAACTGCTGCGCCAGACTCTTCAACTGCCGCTTTCATTGCTGTTGCAACTTCAAAGTCAGCCACTGCTGGGAACTCCATCGGAGCAAAGTGTAGGCTAGCACCGTCTAGACGAACAGAACCTGTAGAAACGATCATGTCACCCACGTTTACGTGTGGTTGGATAGCACCAGTAGTACCAACACGAAGGAAAGTACGAACACCAAGTTGAGCAAGCTCTTCAACTGCAATAGAAGTAGATGGGCCGCCGATACCTGTTGAACATACAACAACTGGCTTGCCGTCTAACTCTGCGCGGTAAAGCGTGTATTCACGATGGCTAGCAAGAAATACTGGATTCTCCATCTCTTCTGCGATTTTTTGTACACGAGCAGGATCACCAGGGATGATCGCAAGAGTAGCACCGTTAAGATCTGCTTCAGTAACACCTAAATGGAAAACAGCTTGAGACATAGTTCGCTCCTTTTGGCTTATTGGGCTTTGTTAACCCTTATTTAAGCTCATAGTAAATTCGTGGGGTACACACACACTCTAACCAAGCCCATTGCAAAATGAAGTGACACATGTCACACCAATGATCGCAACAAGATTTCAAGTTTCACGAAAAACCGATTGGCATCACAAAAATAAGCAATCCAAACGCCTACGTTGCATACTAATGAGACAAAAAGCGCCTTTAACGTATTACCGCTAAAGGCGCATTTATAAGAAGAGCATTCTATGTCAGTGAACTGAATTTAATCGGCTTTAGATTTGAATCGAAGCAGACGCAGTGCGTTCAATGTCACCAATGCCGTCGCGCCACTATCCGCTAATACGGCTACCCACAAACCTGTAATGCCAAGCAAACTGGTCACTAAGAATACACCTTTCAAACCGAGTGCGAGTGCTACGTTTTGGCGGATGTTATTCATGGTCGCTTGCGACAGTTCAATCATCGCTGGCAGCTCAGTTAAACGGTTGTGGGTCAGTGCAGAGTCAGCCGTTTCCAACGCCACATCTGTGCCACCGCCCATTGCGATACCCACATTAGCGGTTTTCATCGCTGGTGCGTCATTGATGCCATCTCCCACCATCGCCACATGTGATTGTTTAGATAACTCTTCAACGTAAGTCACCTTATCGCTTGGAAGTAGACTGGCTTTATACTGCATACCAATCTTGCTGCTGATCGCTGCCGCGCTTCGCGGGTTATCCCCAGTAAGCATGATAGATTGAATTCCCAAGTCATTAAGTCGTTCAATCGCTAGTTTGGCGTCACTGCGTAACGTATCTTGCCAAGCAATCAGACCAATCACAGTCGCAGCTTGCTCTGTTGATTCATCTTGATCTTTAAGCTCAAGAGCAACCACAACCGTCTTGCCCTCGCCTTCTAATACTTCAACCTGAGAAACAACATCAATATCAAGATCGAACGTCACTTTAGATGGCGCTAGAACTTGATATTTAACACCATCAACATCTCCTTCCACGCCACTGCCGATCAACGCTTTCTTATTGTACGATTCTGGAATATCAACATTCAGTTCTTTTACTTTCACCACCAACGATTGAGCCAATGGATGCGTAGAGCCAACTTCAATAGCACCGACGACACGTAGCATCGCCTCTTGCTGCCACCCAGATAGAGTCTGAATATCCGTAACCTGAGGTTTACCTTCAGTTAATGTACCCGTCTTATCGAAAGCTATCGTTTGAATTTTACCAAGCTGCTCTAGCGCGGCGCCGCCTTTAATTAAAGCACCACGTTTTGCCGCTGCAGCCAAACCAGAGGTAATGGCGGCAGGTGTTGAAATAACCAAGGCACAAGGACACGCAATCAATAGCAAGGCCAAACCACGATATACCCATGTTTCCCAAGGTTGGGCAAACAACAACGGTGGCGTAATAATCACTAACAATGCAACGAACATCATTAACGGTGTGTACCAACGGCTGAATCTATCTAGGAAGCGTTCTAGAGGTGCTTTGCGAGATTCCGCTTCTTCAATCAAATGAAGAATTCGGTCAATCGCGTTTTCGCCCTGTTTAGACGTTATCGTAATACGCACAACTTTATCGACAACCACGGCGCCTGCCATGATGCTATTACCTTCGATATGCTCAACAGGGATAGATTCGCCCGTTAAAGCACTCTCATCAAAACTTGCGGAGTCCGTGATTAATTGGCCATCAGCAGGTAAACGAGAGCCTGCTGCAACTTCGATTACATCGCCAGGAACAAGATCGCTAACTTCGACTTCAACACGTTCGCCGTTAATAATCTTGGTCGCATTCTCAGGGACGAGCGCCATCAAGGCTTGAACACCACTTCTTGCTCTTGATGAGGCAAAAGCTTCTAAGCGTTCACCAATCAAAAACAGCAGCAAAACCATGGCTGCTTCTGCGGTTTCACCGAGATACAAAGCACCCAATGCAGCAACACTCATTAGCGTTTCTATCGCAAAAGGAGTCCCTGAACGAGCAAGTAAAACCGCTTTTTTAGCGACGGGATACAGCCCAAGTAAACAGGTAGCAACAAATAAGCCTTCGCTCAGTTGAGGCTGTGAACCTTTGAGTAAGACAGCGATCAACATGGAGACTGCAATCGCTAGAATTTGCCAATTCGGTTGGATATGAGCTTGCCAAAAAGTCTCTGGTTCTTGTTTTTGTTTCTTGGAACCTACTTCCGTCAAAGGGAAGCCTGTTTTGATAGAGACTTGTTCGATCGTTTCAGCAATATTTTCACTATCGAATTTAACAACAAGTTTTTCGGTAGCGAATAGCACTTTAGCTTCAATAACACCTTCGATGTTACTGACCGCTTTTTCTATTTTTCGAGCACAAGCTGGACAGTCCATTCCAGCAACCAGCCAACTTTTGGAAAACTGGGCGTTAAGAGACTCAGTTAAAGGCAGCCGGTCTTCTTCTCCACTGTCGGAACTACAACAATCATCTGTTGATGCAGAAGCCGTTGTAGAACTACAGCATGTTGATGAGGTGCCTGCTGCTGTAATACTGGTAACTTTAGGACTAGAACAGGTCGCCCCAGTCGCTTGAGGTTGAACGTCCACTTTTGTAGAGCGGCACGCTGCGTGTTTTGCGCACATAATGTATCTCCTTAATACTCAAAAGCCTTGAGGTTGTTGCTAAACAATGAAGTCAACAAAACCTTAAGTTCATCAAAAGTATAAACCTTGGAGGCTACTCCAAGGTCAAGAAGAAGTTATCAAGTAATTCAATTTTTTCGGAAAATCTGATTCGAATACGACAGAAATATCAGCGTTGCTTAAGTTCTGCGCACTCTTCTCTATTCGCAGACACATCGTCAATCAGAACAGCATCATGAGAACAGAAAGGCTGAGTATTCAAACTCACGATAGATACGTCCTCTTCACCATGATCCACTTCAGAGCCTTGCATCAACTCAGCAATATGGTAACGAAGCACCAAAATTCCCAACAACCCAAACAATACATTACCCAAAGCTTGTCCATACAACACACCCAATGCGCCATACCATTGCGAACCTAAGTAGACGAACGGCAATGTACCGAGGGTGGCTTTCCCCAAATTCAACGCTGTCGAGTAAAGCGGTTTACCTAGGTTATTGAAAGACGTATTGGCAACAAACAACGCGCCGTTGAAGGTGAATGTCAACGCCACATAGGTACAGAATGCCGCAACAATAATTGCAGCATCACCTTGCAGGCTAAAACCTTGGATCACATAGTCTTGGGCAAAGTATAAGAGAATACACACGGCGATGGTGTAAGCCGTCGTAACCAACAAAGAGTTGTTGAGTGTTTCTTTTACTCTGTCCATTCGTTCTGCACCAAAGTTTTGCCCAATAATTGGACCTACAGCGCCAGACAAGGCAAAAATAACCGCAAAGCAAACTGGCGTCAGACGACCAATCACGGCAAAGCCCGCGACAAAATCCTCACCGTATTGTGCGATACCGGTTGTCACAATCGCATTACCGATAGGCGTTGCGGTATTGGTGATAATCGCGGGGAGCGCAATGGCCAATATAGGGCGAATATTAATACGCCATTGCACAAGAGATGGACGAGCCACCAAGTGATGGTTGCGAATCAAAGGATAAAGAGAGAACAAAAGAACCGAAAAACGAGCGATAACAGATGCGATAGCTGCACCTTCGATGTTCCAACCAAAACCAAAAATAAACAGAGGGTCCAAGATCGCATTAACGATACCGCCCGACAAGGTCGCCCACATCGAGCGCTTGGCATCCCCTGCCGCTCTCAAACCCGCGCCTGCAGCCATGGCTAACGCCAAAAATGGACCACTAGGTAACAAGATTTGTAGATAGGCCTGAGCACGTTCGGCTGCCACACCTTTTGCTCCAATCGCGGCCAGTAACTCAGGGATATGTGCAAACATGATCGCAGTAACGGTTGAGCTAATCACAAATGCGGTCAGCATAATACTGGTGGCGAGATTTCGAGCGTGCTCCTGATTCTTTGAACCGATAGCTTTGGAAACTAACGCGCCCATAGCAATGGAAGTACCAATTGAAACGGAGGTAGAGAAAAAAGTCAGCGTGCCTGCAAAACCCACCGCAGCGGCCAATTCGACTTGCCCCAGCATACTGATGAACAACATATCGAGTAAATCGACCACGAATAACGCCATCAAACCGACTGAGCCAGCCCCCGACATCACCAAGATGTGGCGCATCGTTGAACCTTCTACAAACTTTGCAGTTTGATTTGACATGAAACCTCCAAAAGCGGGAACCCCACAAGCCAAAGCTCCTTAACTTATGATCCAAAGCTAGTAATCCAAAGCTAATGTTCCGAAGCTAGGGAGCCACAAATAAAGGATCTACCAAGAAAGCTCTATACAGAAAAAAGGCGCTAGTGCGCCTTTTTTCAATTGAGGGTATTGAGAAAAATAATCGTTCTTAACACGCTACTATACCTGATGTTTGAAGCATTCTTCCAAGTTCTTGCCGATTGCTCTCAAAACATCGGTTCTGGTAATAATACCCACTAGTTTCTTGTTATCGAGTACTGGGTAAGCTTTGGGTTTTCCAACTTGCATCATATCGGCCAATTCAATGATGGATAAGTCTGGTGATACCGATAGCACCTCTTGATACATGCAATCACCCACAATGTGTGTGTCTTGGCAGAAGTAGCTCACTTTCACCAATTTTTCTAATAAATCTTGCTCAGAAAGGAAACCAATAACTTGTTCATTATCATCAATTACTGGACCGCCCATATGATGGCTGCGCATTACTCTATCTAACGCGAGACTTAACGGCATGTCAGGAGTGAATGTCACAACCTGCGGCGTCATGTAGTCTTTCACTTTTATTGAATGCATTGTGCTCTCCCTAAATACTTTTCGTCATGTCTTTTTCTGTCTTGTTTATTAATTGTTGTCTAAAATCTTGATTTTACTAAATGGATTTCAACAATTTTATTGATAGGTAAAACCTACTAAGGCGAAAAAACAAGGTCACGAAAGGCTTGCGAGCATTTTTAAACCTGCAAAAAATAAAAATAGAGCCCTTACAAACCCTTACTTTATGACACTGGCTTGAATGAATAAACCTTGTACTCTTCACTCCATAAATAATTATATCGTTACAATTAGGCCGTTTATGCAGCACAGCAACAATATGTACGCGTACATTTATTCAGGTATCGATGGTACAGAAAACACCCTCATCGCCACTGTCGATAACCAAGAAAAGCCACTTATCTCTAGCTGCGTCGATGAGATAAAACACATGTCTAGCTTAGCCATTGATCTGGCGGCAAAGCACAACTTAAAAGTAAAGCTGGTCAAATACGGAAGAAAACAAGAGATCGACTTCGGCTTGTTCGTTAAATAACAGACTCATCACACATGTCTTGGCCGGCAAGCTCACAAGCATTGTCAACGACACATGAATACCGTATTTTGTGGCAAGTTCTTGAGTAGGTAATCGCGTTGACGATGATTACCTGCTTTAACCGATAAGCGCCCGAATTAGAAACATCCGTCGCACCGCTTTTCATTGTCCAAACGGTTCACTATGACTTTGCTTCGTTCATCTCAAACTTATCTCGCTCACTATTCATCTAAACTAAAAAACTACGTTAGCGAATTGTTAGATTTTCAATCTCGCATTTGGGTGGTTCATATTTTTGAAGATTCCATTACCGATCAGTCCTTTGTGATAAATGAAGATGGCTTTAAAGAGCCGTTAGAGTGGATGAAGAAACGAGCCTATCAAACAGCAATGCTTGAACGAGTAGATAAGATGAAAATATCACAAGTCATTGAGATTCAATTTGAAGACAAGATCCATCGATTGATGCGAGTGAAGTGACCTTTATGTTGTTTGATCATTTGCAGTATTTGATCATTGGTAGAAAAGGCCAGTAACAACAAAACAGGCACAAAAAAGGCCAGCACACGCTGACCTTCTTCCATTTACAATTCAAACTGCGATATGTCGGTTGCTAATTGTGATTTGCTAACGGCTATAAATTAGCGAGCGCAATACGCTTCCCATAGACTCACAGCCTTTGAATAAGCTTCAGTCTTATCGTGCGTTTCTGCGAATAAAATCGCCGTCATGCTATCAACCACACTGTTCGCCATCAGCTCCATCTCATCTTCCGGTGTACCCAGTACACACTCCGCAGGCAAAGGCAGTTCAACATTCATCGTGCCTTCCCAGTAAAAAGATTCCACCTTCTCAGGAGAACTCATCCAGACGGTTTGGCTCACCTTAGGGTTGTATTCCGATTCACCATTCATACCTTTGAATGAAATAACCGAATGAGATTTGTTGCCAATTACATGCTCTACTTCAGCGTGTAACTGAGGAAAACCTGGGTGAAAACTGCCACGCAAGCCCAAACGAGCACCACCAGGGTTCAGCGCTCGAACTACAGTATTAATAGGCGTTCTCAACCCATAGCGGTGTTTCCAACCAATCATGGTTTGCGCTTCCGGTGCAAAGTTCGCCAAAGGCAAGTAAGCGATGCCATCTGATTCAAGGATCTGCTTGGCGTCTTGTGGGTCTTGAGCTCGGCGAACGCCGACACATTCTAAATGCGTCTCGACATGCGTGCGGCCACTTGGTTTATCCATGTAGCCATGCATTAAGACTTTATAGCCATTATCAGCTAAGATTTTTGCCGCCAGCAAATTCCAAGGCTTACCACTGGCAGTATCGTTACGCTTTCCGGCATAACACGGCCAATCAATATCCGCGCCTAAATCTGGCATTCGAGATTGAAAAGCTTTTACAAAGCCAGCGATCTCTTCATTGGTTTCATTCTGCACACGAATCAACATCAATAGCATAGCCATTTGGTCGTCACCGACCTCTCCGCTTAAATACTCATCCATGATGCGGTAGGCTTGTTCGAACGACAAAGGCTTACGCCCTCTTTCCCCTCGTCCAACTGTACGAATACACTCTAAAATACTACTCATTGATTGTTTATTCTCTTCCGTTGATATCAATAAAATTCGAATACACTTTCGATTCTATGATACCCACAGTGCATTGCAAAGCGATTCAGGTGCTATCGTCTTAATTACCAATACGCGTATTGGTGTTCGAAAAGTAAACTTACTGGTGTGAAATTGGTGCACGCAATGCTAACCGCGACATATTTTGCTTTGTTTGATTGGAGAAGAATAAAAGGGTGAGGTATCATCCATCCGCTTCACTCGTTTACCAAGACTAAGAACCTCATGTCAAAGTTGATTAACAAAATTTGGGTACACGCTTTCATGCTCTTCGCTATGCTAATGGCCACCATTAGTGTGGACAGCATCGCGAGCAGCAATGCTCTGCAAGCCCCCCAAGCTCAATCAACTTCTGCCAATAGCTTCTCTTTCTCAGCTTCTAACATCAGTTCTGTAGAGAGCACCCCAACACCTTTTTCCAGCGTACACCCCAACGTTGAGCACCACTGCTGTGGATCGGTCTGTCTACTGAAGATGCCACCACTTATCGTTTCTGAATCTTTCGATACACAGGTTCAATCACTGGCATTGATAGAAAAAGAGCCTTCGCATAAAGCGATTGTTGCACCACAAGCGCCATACCGCCCCCCTATTTCCTAAATCTTTTGTCCCTATTTGGCAATATCTGCCACCAAGTTAAAACAGCATTTTTGCTGTATAAAATGACACCCGAATTTAGGAAATGAACACATGAAAAAACTATTTAGCCTCTTAGCCGCTCTGATCTTGAGCGCTTCAGTAAACGCCGCGCAATTTGAAGAAGGTACTCACTACAAAATCCTTGATGTCGCGAAAGCCGACAAGCCTGTCGTTACTGAATTTTTCTCTTTCTATTGTCCGCACTGTTACAAGTTTGAAGGCGTAATTAAATACCTAAAAGCAGACTTGCCAAAGTCAGCAAGCTTCCAAAAAGTACACGTCGCTTTTATGGGTAACAACATGGCAGTGCCAATGGCAAAAGCTTACGCGACCATGATTGCTCTAGACGCTGAAGAGAGCATGGTTCCTGCAATGTTTGCTCAGATCCATGAGAAGCAACAAACACCAAAAAATGAGGCAGAACTGCGTGAAGTGTTCATTGATAACGGTATTGATGCGAAAAAGTTTGATGCGGCATACAACAGCTTTGCAGTGAATTCGATGCAAAAACGTTTCGATAAAGAGTTTGATCAAAGCACGCTAACAGGTGTTCCTGGAGTTCTGGTTAACAACAAATACATCGTGAAACCGGATCAAATCAAGAGCTACGAAGAATACAATCAGCTAGTGAGTTACCTACTCACACTTTAGTACTCATTCGCTTGTTTTAACTGCCTCAAAGCCAGTGATTTCATCGCTGGCTTTTTATTGATACTCACTCATAACTCACCACACTCTGTGAATAAACTCAAAGACCAGTAAACCTAAGGTCATAGTTAATAGTTAATAGTTAATAGTTAATAGTTAATAGCTAATAAACAATAGTTAACTGGCATCCTCCAAGATTTTTCATATACTGCACTCAATTAAGCTATCCACTGTGTTGTAGCATTCAAAATAATAGCACTCAAATATTAGGACCTTTATGATCATTCTGACCACTAACTTTGGCGACATTGAAATTGAACTGAACCTTGAAAAAGCGCCAGTAACGTCGAAAAACTTTCTTAAATACTGCCAAGATGGCTTCTACGAAGGCACGACATTTCACCGTGTTATTGAAGGTTTCATGATTCAAGGCGGTGGACACACTATCGACATGACAGAAAAACCAACTCGCGCGCCCATCGTCAACGAAGCAAACCGTGGCTTAAAGAACGTGATTGGCTCTCTCGCAATGGCTCGTACTGACGCACCACACTCTGCAACGGCTCAGTTTTTTATCAACCTTGACAACAATGATTTCCTTGATCATACAGCAACCAGCAACTCAGGTTGGGGCTACGCGGTGTTTGGCAAGGTATCGGCAGGTATGGATGTGGTCAACAAAATTGCACTTGCACCAACCACCATTCGCTGGGGACATGAAGATGTACCTTGCGAAGATATTGTGATTACTAAAGTCACTGTTCGCGACTAATTGAGAAATGGCAGTCAATTCGCTTTTTTATCAAATAACAAAGCAATGTTGGTGCTAATTGCATTGGTATTAGTTACGATGACAATAGTTGTAAGAACACAGTGAAAATTAGGTAGCGACGGATGCCAGAAGAGTTTGATAGACAAAAAAGTTTTGGTTGGATGATCAATGTGATCGCCAATAAAGCGACCAAAGATTTCGACACGGAATTGAAAGAACATGGCTTAACCATTGCACTATGGCCAACATTGATGTGTCTATGGGAAGAGGAAGGCATTACGCAGCGCGATATTGCTGCGAAATCCAAAGTCGAGAATTCAACAACGACCCGCACACTAGACAAATTAGAAAAGCTTGAGCTGGTGGAACGCAGGGCCGATCCAAACAGCCGTCGTTCTTTCCGAATCTACTTAACGGAAAAAGGCAAAGCACTTGAAGAACAACTTGTTCCAATCCCTGCTCGTTTAAACAAAGAGTTGATGAACGAGTTGGACGCTGAAGAACAACAACAAATGATCAAGTTGCTTCAAAAAATGGTCGCGGCAATCTGATATTGCTGCGCTCGTTGCTTACCGAGCTTAATGCTTAAATTATGTTTCCTGAGCGCGCATTAAAAGACAACCAACACTCGGCCTTGCGCCGAGTGTTTTATTTTCGTCTCGACCATTTTATATAGCAAAATAGTGAAGCAATAATCACCGCCCCGCCAAGTAACTTCTGCATCTCTACACTTTCACCAAGCACACTAACACTCAGTAACAGCGTCCACACAGGCTCAAGAATCATGATCAATGCGGCCACTTCCATGTTCACGGAATGCTGACCGACGGTTTGTAACAAGTAGCGAATAGACGTCGCGATCACCGCAGACACAATAAACCAAAAGACTAGGGTTTTAGTGATTTCAAACTCCGGTTGAGTCGTCATGGAAGCAAATGCTAAACCACTGACACCCACCATAAACAGCTGCACACAGATTGATGCGATAGGTTTAATATTAGTAATCACACGCTTGTTCATCACAAAATGAACTGAGAGCAACATTGATGCTAACAAAAAGTAAATCTGACTCTGCTCAACATGCCATCCATTGCCCAAGGTCAGCAATAGCATACCAACTATCGCGATAGGAAAAGACATCCAAAATGCACGATTCGGTTTCACTCGGAAGATAACCCAAGACACAAACGGCGCAATAATCATGGCTAAGCTCATGATGAATGCCCCTTCCGACAAACCCTCTGTCACCGATACAGCAAACACCCATACCTGTAATGAGGCAGACAGCAGCAGGCCAACACCGCAAAGAGAAAGTATCTGCTTAAGCGAAAGCTTACGAATATGGTGAATGCAAAATGGCAGAAGAATAAGACTCGCAACGAGGAATCGTACACCAATGAACACCGGCCCCGGCATTTCCAATACCACCAGCTTAGATGCTATCCATCCAATCCCAGCTAACAGGGTAGCAAATAGGAGGTAAAACTCTCCGCGCATCGCTTTCACGTTCATCATTTTACTCGGTCCAATAACAAAAAAAGCAACCAGACTCTGCAAGGTTGCTTTTTGAAAACATTCAACAGGATAAAGATACTATCTCAATACTCTGCCTCAGGCAGCTATCTTTTAGCCTGCGTATTCTGGGTAATCCGTTAAACCTTTTTCAGCACCACCGAACAATGTGCTTGGATCGTGCGCCGCAAGTGGGTAACCATTTTGAATACGAGCAGGTAAATCTGGGTTCGCAACAAATGGACGACCAAAACCAACCATATCCGTTACGCCTTCAGAGACGGCTTTTGCGCCACGCTTGCTGTCGTATTTACCCGCACAAATAAGGACACCTTCATAAGCTTCACGAACCGCGGCTTTAAATGCTCTTGGCGTTTCAGGTGCATCGTCCCAATCGACTTCTGCAATGTGCAGGTAAACAATTTTGTATAGGTTCAGTAGTGCTGCCGCTGCTGTGTAAGTCTCTACTGGCGTCGCATCAACCGTACCATTCAACGATGTGAACGGAGCAAGACGTACACCAACACGGTCAGCACCAATCGCCTCAACCATAGCTTCAACCACTTCGCCTAGGAAACGTAAACGATTTTCAATTGAACCACCGTATTCGTCGGTGCGGTTGTTGGCTTCAGAATCAATAAATTGGTTGATCAAGTAACCATTCGCCGCGTGAAGTTCAATGCCATCAAAGCCAGCTTCAATCGCGTTCAAGGCCGCTTGACGATACTGTCCAACCACTTCTTTTATGTCTTGTTTCGTCATCTCACGGGGTTCAACCACATCAACAAAACCCGGTTCATCAGTACCGTTGTCGATGAATACTTTTACGTTTTCTGCTTTAAGTGCAGAAGACGAAATCGGCTGCTCGCCACCAATATTATCTGGGTGTGTTACACGGCCAACATGCCAAAGCTGAGCGAAGACAACGCCCTCTTTTTCATGTACAGCATCAGTGACTTTTTTCCAACCAGCGATCTGCTCATCAGAATAAATACCCGGAGTCCAAGCGTAGCCTTGGCCCATAGGTGAGATTTGTGTGCCTTCCGCAATAATCAAACCCGCAGAAGCACGTTGAGCATAGTAAGCCGCCATCATATCGTTTGCTGAATTACCAGGTTGCGTTGCACGAGAACGAGTCATCGGTGGCATAACAATACGGTTTTTAAGCTCGATATTACCAAGTTGGATTGGTTGAAATAGTGCATTTGTCATTGTTATATCCTCGATTAACCTAGTTGAATCAGTTCGATTTGGTAGCCGTCTGGGTCAGTAATGAAAGCGATATGTGTTGAACCACCCTTCACAGGGCCCGCTTCGCGAGTGACATTGCCACCTAGCGATTTGATCTTGTCACACGCTGCGTAAATATCTTCTACACCCAATGCTAGATGACCAAACGCGCTGCCCATCTCGTACTCATTAGTATCCCAGTTGTACGTTAGCTCTATAGTAGTGCCGCCTTGCTCATAGCCAACAAAAACCAACGTATAGCGGTAGTCTTTGTTGTCGTGGCGTTCAAGTCCCTTCATTCCCAAAACCTTGGTGTAGAACTCGATAGACTTATCTAAATCAGTAACTCGAATCATTGTGTGTAGGAATTTCATATTTCGCCCTTGGTGCTTAAATCGTCGCCTCGTCGCACGAAGTTAACTCGTCTCTCGAAGCTAAGTTAGTGTTCGTTTAGGTTAACCTTGAGGCCACCTATTTCTCTGTTGCTAGGTATATTACTGAACACACACACATCAGTGAAATTATTAAATATTCTTATTTTAATAATTTTTTGTTATTAGGATAATAGCTAGCACAAACTAAACGACACAAAAAAGGGAAGCCAACGCTTCCCTTAGATTTAGACTCTCAGTTAGAACCGAAAACGCCTATCCTTAAGAGTTTTCGACATCGCATCAGACGTATTAATCACTTGCTCTCGAAACCATTTATGAGCGGGGTCATTATTCTGCTTCTTTAACCAAATCAGATAATGAGACATCTGCTCATAATCAAACGGAGGCTTAAAGAGTTGTAAGCCGAGCCTCTCTTGGAACTGCAGAGCCATAGAGAGTGGGACCACCGTGATGTAATCCGACTGACTACACAACAAGATATTGCTAAACAACGACCGTCCGTGAAATGCGATTTTACGTTTGGTTAAATCCAAAGAAGTGTAATGACTCAAGCTACGTACTTTACGTCTTGTTCTGTCTAATACGGCATGTTTTTCACTCATGAACTGCGCTTCGCTGATCTCACCTTGAATGCGAGGGTGTTCCGAACGGCACACGATGGCAAAGTCTCCCTGATACAGGGTTTCACTCACAATACTTGAATGTTCAGGAACTACGATCTCAATCATGGCATCGAACTCTTGAGTCAAAAGATCTTCATAGATGCGATCATCACTGTCTGGTTGATCAAATACTTCTAGCGACAAATTTTGATTAGGAAGCGTCGCAAAACTATCGAGCAGTACCCACTGAAGATGTTCGGGACAAGAAATAACAAACTTACGTTCAGAGGCTTGCTCATCGAAGCTAGCCATCGATTGAAACACGCCATTCAGTTCATTGATCGGCGCTTTAATCTGTTCATACAAACTTTGGGCATAGGATGTAGGCACAACGCCACGTCCTTTTCGAACAAAAAGCTCTTGGCCAACTTCTTTTTTGAGACGTGCTAATGCGGTGCTGATGGTCGATTGATTGGTATTAAGTTGATCCGCAGCCTTACTTAAACTGCCCTGCTCCATCACTGCAGAAAACACGGCAAGTAGGTTGAAGTTTGGGATGTCATTGCTCATATATCACTTCTCATTAGGCGACCATAAACACTATGCTATCGTAAAAACGATAGAACATACAATTGTCTCGTTTTTCATGACACTTTGTTCAACGCATTGGGATATACATTTGACCAATAATAGCTACAATATTTTGAATTCAACAAAGACCTATTTTCTAATAACTAGACTTATATATTGAACATATCATTCATATAGATTAAAAAACTTCATCGAATAATTTTATTACAGACCATATTTATTATAGGTCGAATATAATTCATCATTTATATCTATTATTCTTTCTATTGTAAAAACCGTGTAAAGATATCAATTTCGAAAAATTACCTACTGATAATTTATTAATCATTTCATTGATCCAGACCAAGTTAATGAACAATGTTTTCTATGTGTATATGAGCCTTTTCAAATAAATCGACCTATCAATTTAGAGTTATAGCTACTAATCGTAATTACGATATTATCAAATCGTAATTCTGGGTAGATACTGGTCAAAACTCTTCCTATTATCCTGCTAACAAATCAATCATTAGCCCAAACAGAAAACTGACAAATGTTTTACTTTGGTATGTCAATCGTCATGGAAGAACCCCTCGATTATCGAGGTATCACACGTAATAAAGACAATCGCTAGAAAGCCGCACGAATATTAATTCGAACGCCTCACAGCCATTTTATTTACGTCTGCTGACAAATAATAAATATTGATTTGTAGAGGAGCATATTCGCTTCTTGATACCGAGAATCGGTTGTCTGGACTGAGCAATATCACTTTAAATATCATCTATTACTTTTGTTTATTATGAGCACCAATCTACCCACATAATAGACATCTACTTTTTAAGATGTCATTAAAGATTACTTCTAGGCTGCACATTCTCTCTTCTTATTGATGTAGGTTGAGATATGAACTTTATAAAAATCGTTTTCCAGAAAATCTGGGCCGTTGTTATGGTCTTGATTAAATTCTGCCTGTTTATGGCAGTGATGTTTGCTGGTGCTTGGGCTCTTGCACCATTGGGCACCATCCATTCTAAAGACATCGACATGTCTCAATTCAACAACCATCCCAATGAAATGATGATGAACTTCTTCCAGATGGAATATTTCTCTGGTTACTTGTTCTCCGTGACAATTGCTGTGGTATTAGCCGGTGTTTACGGCATGTGGCAATTGCATGAGCTGGGTGTGCATAAAGCAAAAGAACATAAAAGCGCTCACGTACAAATCGTGTTTGCACTGTCACTTTGCGGGCTCTTCATCAGTAAAACATTCTGGGTAATCGCCTTAGTTATCGCGTTGGCGAACTGGAAACATATCGGTCAATCACTGAGTGATGTGATTCGCCGTGGTGTACAGCCTAAACAAGCCTCTACCAATTCAGAGACTGCCGTAGTTCAGGTATCATCCGAAAAATCGGCAACAGAGCCGTCTCAAACAAATCAATCTCAAACACAACAGTCTCCAGTAGAGCAATCTTCAAAAGAACAGTCTTCAGAAGAAAAGAATCCAACAGATAAAGAGGTCGCATAATGAAAGAGATGATGATTCCATACATCCTAATTGTATGGTCACTGTTTGCGACAGGCGCACTAAAGAAGAACGTCAAAAACTACACGTGGGCTGCCATTGGCGGCGTAACAATTCTTACAGTATTAGCGGTAATCTCTCGCTTGTGGGCACCCGTTGATTTAACGAACTCAACCACAGTAAAAGCACCACACGCGGTGATGTCACCTATCTTTGGCCAGCAGATCGACAAAGTGCTTGTTGAGCACAACCAAATGGTTAAAGAAGGCGACGTAATTTACACACTCGTCGACATCGATTCTGCCGCAGACAAAGCAAAGATCGAATCTTCAATTGTTCAGAAAGAAGAAGAAATCAAGCAAATGACTCGCGACTTAGAGCGCGCTGAAACGTCACCTGAAATCTTCAATATGCGTGACGTAGAAAAGTACGACTCAGATCTTCGAGTGCTGCACGCTGAACTTGTGTCGTTAAAAGCCGATCTACAAAAAGTAAATTGGGCGCAAGAGAAGAAAACCATTAGAGCAGAATTTGACGGTCAGGTATCGATAGTAAATATCGCTGAAGGTTCTGTAATGGGTAACATGCACCTCTACAACACCAGCAAAAAATTCCTTGAGATGCGCATTTCAGACCAAACTTACGGCTATGTTCAAGTAGGAGACTTCGCTGAGTTCTTCGTTGATGCATATCCAGGACACGTGTTCCGAGCAAAAGTACACAGCTTTAATGCAGGTACGGGTGAGTCGAGTATTTCTCCACTTCAGGGGCCACAAAGCGTAGGTCAACACGTAGTAAGAAACAGCAATGGTTTAGGTCGTACTATCGTACTTGAGATCATCGAACCAGAAGGTTTCAACATCCCAATTGGTTCAGCTGGTGCAGCTTGGATCTCGGCTGAGAAACCCCATCCGTTCTGGGGGTTCATTGATGTTATCGGTGCAGCAACGGTTCGCCTACAATCTTACAAGTCATACTTAGGCGCTTGGTAATACTTAACCGCTTAGTGCTATTTAACCGCTTAACAATTTAGGCACTTGATACAACTAAGACACTAAGTAAATACTAGGGTAATCAATGATGTAACTGTTATATCAATCAATTAACAGTTACTCATGTAACAGCCATTACCTTCAAAATAAATGTCCTGAATTTCAGGGCATTTTTTGTATCCATCACAAGATCCACTTACTCATTGATTCAGATTAAGTAAAATCGCCAATGTAATCATTAGATAAATAAAGTATCGTAAAAACGATAGATTAAAATCCTATTCGTGCGTAGATAGCGACCTCTACCCTCTCTACTATTTGATTCAAGAAATCCAATTCCTGTATCCAAATATAAGGTCACTACCATGACTAATACATTCAAAAAAATGGCGCTTCCTGTTGCTATCGCAAGTGCTCTATTTGCTTCTGGTTTTACATCTGCGACACCGGTTGTAGAGGCGACATCGAAAGTCGGTCAAGAACTTCAGACAGCAAATGCTGCGCAATACCAAAACATTGCCCTTAATGCCCGCTACAAGAACGAGGTTCTATTCGAACACAAATCAAACATGTTCTGGGGCAAAGGCGAGCGCATCCAAGTTGTTTCGAAAACAGGCGACTCTCTGGCTTACACAGAAGAATCTGATCACGTTCATCCAATCCTAACCAAGCATGGTCGCAAAATGGACCAAGCCATCATCAAAGTAGATGACAATATTTACCTTGGTTACGGCTTCGGTCTAGACACTCCTGTCATGATCGAAGGTACTGACGGCATCATCATTGTTGACCCAGGCGAGTCCGTAGAAATGGCTCAATCGGTTAAAGAACAGTTCCGTCAAATCACAGATAAGCCAGTTAAAGCAGTCATCTATTCTCACAACCACATCGACCACATCTCTGGTGTGCGCGCATGGGTAACGGATGAAGAAGTGGCATCAGGCGAAGTAAAAATTATCGCTGAAGAAGGCCTAACCGCTGCAGTAGCTAACTGGTCTTCAAATCTAGGTACTCTCTTTGGTCACCGTACTTCTTACACAGGAGCTAAACACGTAGAAGAAGGCGAGCACGGCACAGTAAACGACGGCCTTGGTCCACGCTTCATGCAAGGTGCTATCTCGTTCATTGAACCAAACCTGCTTGTACCAAGCCAAAGCCACATCGAAATCGAAATTGCTGGCGTTAAAATGCACATCGAGAACGTGCCATCTGAAACCAAAGATGAGTTAGTGGTTTACTTCCCTGACCAAAAAATCCTGCACGCGGCTGAAGTACTCCAAGGTGAGAACTTCCCTAACCTGCACACTATCCGTGGTACTAAATTCCGTGATCCATCAATGTGGTTCAAGGGCATCGACGTAATGCGTAAGTTCGACACTGAGATAATGATTAACTCTCACGGTCGCCCTGTTGAAGGTAAAGAAGCGGTATCTGACGTATTAACGGCTTACCGTGATGCAATTCAATACACGCATGACCAAACGATCCGTTACATGAACAAAGGTATGACGCCAGACGAGCTAGTCGAAGTCGTTAAACTTCCTAAGCACCTTGCGGAACACCCTTGGTTAGGTGAGCACTACGGTACCGTTGCACACGCCGTTCGTCAGATTTACGTAGGTTACAACGGTTTCTTCGAAGCGGATCCATGGCAGTTAGAACCAATGGCTTACGAGCAACGCGCTACAGCATTCGTAGAGATCATGGGCGGTCGTGACAACATCCTTACTACTGCACAAGCAGCAATTAAGGCTGAGAACTACACCTTTGCAGCAGAGATTCTTTCTTACCCTATCACGGTAAACAAGCAAGATATGGAAGCGCGCGAAATGAAAGCACAAGCTTACAAAGCATGGGCTGCTGACCAAGTGAACATCAACTGGCGTAACTGGGCACTCAACGCTGCTGCTGAACTAGAAAACAAGCGAGACTTCTCTAACATGATCAGCTTCGCTTCTGTTGACGTTCTTACTGCGCTACCAAGCAAGCAGATCTTCGACATGATGACTTCAACGCTTATCGCAGAAAACTCGTTAGACGTAAACATGATGCTAACGTACAACTTCTCTGATACGAACGAAGCATTCACTATCGAAATTCGTAACGGTATTGCTCAGTTACACGAAGAAGCAATAAAAGGCGCAGACGTTCAAATCGACACCACTCGTGCAGTATTGAACCAAATCTTGATTGCGGGTCCAAACGCTCAACAAGAAATTGGTACCAACCTACAGTCTGGTGCATTCAAGTTCTCTAATGGCGACATCAAAGGCTTCGGTCAATTCATGAGCTACTTCGATAAGCCAATGACTCCAGAAGAGATCATGCTCATCGTTCGCTAATAGCGAACTTGAACGGTCGCTCCTTGACGATGGCTCTTCAGCGATAGCTCTTTGACAATAGCTATTTAGTAAACGATCGCTAGCACGCTATCAACCCATTCGCTGACCGCTTCACATGGACGACAAACAAATACAGGGACCCTTTGTGGTCCCTTTTTTGTCGTCAGGTTCGGCTTCCGCCGTCAGATTCTTAACCCTGTTATAGGTCTCGATAACCATTATGTTAAAACGATTTTCTCTGATTCTTTCACTCACCTCTTCACTCACGTTTGCCTGTGGTCTTCACCAAGACACGGGGTTTAGTTTGGTGACAGAGCCCGGTTCACTAGAGGTATTTGGCAACGTCATCACAGCCAGACAAGACGATGAATTCAACAACCTCAATAAGCCGGATCACTTTCGACTCTTTGCCATCAAGGCTGTGCTTGCGAAACCCCACCCAAGTAAAACTGAGTTCAACCTATTTGAAGCAATTAAAGGTCATTACAGCCAAGTGAAACTAGAGAAAGGTGTCGATGTATCAGGTAGAGATACTTTGCCTACAGCAGAAGATCTATTAATGATCACAGAATTAGATGTGTTAGATGCGCTAGCAACTGGCACCATATCTTGGGATCACGCGACACTAAACGGCCTAGTGATCATCAACGGACCACAAGATAAACGAGAACAGCTTGAAGATTGGCTGAGTGATATTTTTGAAGGGTAATAGTTTAAAGCGGGACATATAAAAAGTCGTCAAACCCTCGGACTTCAAAACATTGAGAGTTCAACGACAAACTTAAATCAAAAAAGCGTAGGCAACGGGATCAGTTCTAAACCAAGCACACCACTGATGCTCATGACCACCAGCAGGGACACCTTGAAGACTGTCTTTGACCATTGGATGTAGTTAAGACAATCAACCTTGCGGAACGTCACTTTGGTCCACATAAAGCAAACCGCTGCCGACACCGCTAGGTATTCGTAGCCGGCCTCTCCGAGCAAAAATAGCCCCAGAGCAACCACGCCAAACGCCACAACATAGGCTTTCATGTGTTGATGCGCTTTGTCGACGCCCTCTTTGACTGGTAATACGGGAATGTCTGCATCTCGGTAATCTTGAATGCGGAACATCGCAATCGCATACGAGTGAGGCATCTGCCATAAACAGAACATGGTGAACAATAGAACGGCTTCTAAGCTCAAGTAATTCGTCACACCAAGGTAACCAACTAATGGCGGAACTGCGCCAGAGATACTGCCAACTAAGGTGCCGTAAACGGAATTACGCTTGTACCACATGGTGTAAAAAAAGACGTAAAACACATAGCCAAGCAACACCACAACCGCAGACATCGGATTAACAAATTGAAACAGCAACGCTGTGCCTGCCAACAACATAACTAACGCATAGATAAATGCGACGTCTGTGTTGATATTGCCCTGAACCAACTCACGGTTCTGGGTACGTTTCATTTTCTGGTCGATATCTCGATCAAAGATGTTGTTTACCACGCAACCTGATGCAATCACAAGCCCTACACCCGCTAAAGTCGTCAGTAACAACATCGCACTGGCTGGTTCTGTTTTTGCAGCGAGGAAGAACCCCGCCGCAACAGAAATCAGGTTGCCGAAAATGATGCCCGGTTTGGTAATAGACAAATAACTTTTCAGCATACCCTAGCCTACAACTTCATGTTGACGTTCATGTTGTAGATGATCCATACCGAGCCAGCGATAAGAATCAATACAACAATGGCGGTAAACATCAGTGACACCAAGTTCCAACGCCCATCGGACGATTTCGCTTCCATGTGCAAGAAGTACTTAAAGTGCACAAAGATTTGCACCAGCGCACAACCGAACAAGATCACGTAAGTTTCCGTGTTTGGTAGCGCATGTGACCACACAATGTAGAACGGAATAATGGTCAGAATTAGTGACGCAATAAAGCCTTTCACATAATCCGTTGCACCGCTGTCTAGATGCTGTTCCATTACATCACCCCCATTAAGTACACGATGGTAAATACGCAAATCCAAACGATATCAAGGAAATGCCAGAACAGGCTTAAGCACTGGAAACGCATCGACATATTGTCGTTCAAGCCTTTGGTTGAAAGCTGGTGATACGCCACCGCCATCCAAATCAGACCGAACGTTACGTGCAAACCGTGTGTGCCAACCAAGGTAAAGAACGCAGAAAGGAATGCGCTTTCTTGAGGGCCATAGCCTTCTGCAATCAAGTGATGAAACTCATACACTTCCATACAGATAAAGGCTAAACCCAATACGAAAGTGACTTTTATCCACCGCTTCAGTCCCGTAACGTCTTTGCGCTTCATTGCAATCATGCCAAAGCCAAAGGTGATACTACTGAACAACAGCATCATGGTTTCGACAAACACGAACGGCAGTTCAAAGATGTCTTTGCCTGTAGGCCCTGCGATAGATCCACTCTCAAGCACGGCATAAGTCGCGAAAAGCGTGGCAAACAGGACACAGTCACTCATCAAGTAAACCCAGAAGCCAAACAACTTATTGCCCGCAGCTTCGTGGTGATGATCATGCGAGTGTGCAAGATCATAAGTGTGTGACGGAGTATTAGCTTGCATACGTCGTCTCCAAGTCATCTTTATTGTCGTTATTACCACTGTCAGCATCACTGTCACCGTCAGCACTGTTACCACGACCAGAGTTGTCGCCTTTCACTGACTGTTTCTTTGCTTCTGCAAGCTGTGCACGTCGAGCCGCTTCAATCGCTTTGATCTCTTCAACTTCCACGTAGTAGTCCACATCGTCGTTGTAGCTGTGTTGAATACACGTCACCACGATGCCTACTAAGCTTGCAGCCGCTAGCCACCAGATGTACCAGATCATTGCGAAGCCAAGTGCCAACGCCCATGCAGAAACATAGATACCTGTCGGTGTATTCTTCGGCATGTGAATACGTTCGTATTCTTCTTCTTGAGTTGGGTCAAACTCACCACTTTGCTTTTGATACCAGAACGAATCGAGCTCATCGCCCTTAGGCAATTTTGCAAAGTTGTAGAACGGCGGTGGTGAAGACGTTGCCCATTCGAATGTACGTCCACCCCATGGGTCACCGGTTAGATCTCGGTTTTGGTCGCGGTCACGAACACTCACGTAAATCTGAACGAACTGACAAACAACACCCATCGCAATCACGCCCGTACCTGCAGCCGCAACCGCCAGTAGTGGGAAAAATTCAGGGTTAATATCTTGGCTCAAACGACGCGTCATACCCATAAAGCCTAGAGCGTAAAGCGGCAAGAACGCCATCAAGAAACCAATGATCCAGCAGTAGAATGCGCGTTTACCCCAAAGCTCGTTCAGAGTGAAACCAGTCGCTTTCGGGAACCAGTAACCAATCGCAGCAAAACAACCGAAGACAACGCCACCGATGATTACGTTGTGGAAGTGCGCAATCAGGAATACCGAGTTATGCAGAATGAAATCTGCGCCCGGTACCGCCATCAACACGCCCGTCATACCACCAACGGTAAAGGTGATTAGGAAGCCCACCGTCCACATCATTGGCGTGGTAAAGCGGATGCGTCCTTTGTACATGGTGAATAGCCAGTTGAAGATCTTAACCCCAGTTGGGATAGAGATAATCATGGTCGCGATACCGAAGAAGGCATTCACATTGGCGCCAGAACCCATAGTGAAGAAGTGATGTAGCCAAACCACAAACGCTAAAATAGTGATAGCCACCGTTGCCCATACCAGTGAGGTATAACCAAACAGTTTTTTGCGAGAGAAAGTCGCAGTCACTTCAGAGAACACACCGAAGATAGGCAAAATTAGGATGTACACCTCAGGGTGTCCCCATGCCCAAATCAAGTTCACATACATCATCACGTTGCCACCAAGGTCATTGGTGAAAAAGTGCGTGCCGATGTATCTATCCAAAGTCAGTAACGCGATGGTTACCGTTAGGATTGGGAAGGAGATAATGATCAGGATGTTGGCACACAGAGACGCCCACGTGAATACGGGCATCTTCATCATTGGCATAGACGGAGTACGCATGCGCAAAATAGTCGCGAAGAAGTTCACACCCGTTAACGTGGTACCCACACCGGATATTTGCAGCGCCCATATCCAATAATCGACCCCGACTCCCGGACTTGCCTCAATACCGGAAAGCGGCGGATACGCCAACCAACCCGTACGGCCAAATTCACCTAAGCCCAGTGACATATTGGTTAGGATGATACCCACCACAAACAGCCAGAAGCTCAGGTTGTTCAAGTAGGGGAATGCAACATCACGAGCACCAATTTGCAGCGGCACAATGATGTTCATCAGGCCGATAACCAAAGGCATCGCGACGAAGAAAATCATGATCACGCCGTGAGCCGTGAAGATCTGGTCATAGTGATGTGGCGGTAAATAGCCTGTCTCACCCGCTGCAGAAAGCAATTGCTGACTACGCATCATGACGGCATCGGCAAAGCCACGAACTAACATCACCATCGCGACCGCAATGTACATGAAGCCCAATTTTTTGTGGTCTACAGAAGTAAACCATTCATTCCAAAGGTATTGCCACTTACCGGCTTTTGTTACCGCATACAGCACTAAACCACCCACTAAAGCGATCATGGTTAACGTGAACAAAATAATGGGCTCGTGGTAGGGAATTGAGTCTAGAGTTAATCTTCCAAACATGACGATTATCCTTGGGTTTCCGGCAAACAGTTCATTGAACCAGGGTGCTGGGTCACGACATCAGTGAATAAAAATGGTGGGATACTGGAGAACAGAGTCACAGGTTCAGCCACACTCGGCGCAGCCAAAGAACGGAATTGCTCCCAATCTTCAATACGGTCTGGGCTAGCTTTCACTTTTTCCACCCAGTTTAGAAACGCCACTTGATCAGGCATGGCTGATGCGGTGAATTTCATTTGAGAGAACCCTTTACCACTGTAGTTCGATGCAAAACCTTTGAAGTCACCTTCGTGGTTCGCGATCAAATTCAGCTTGGTCACCATTCCCGGCATCGCGTAGATCTGCGAACCAAGACGCGGGATAAAGAACGCGTTCATGATGTTGTCTGAAGTTAGCTTAAACGTCACCGGTACATCTTTCGGGAACGCAACATAGTTAACCGTCGCAATGTTTTGCTCCGGATAGATGAACAGCCACTTCCAGTCCAGAGAGACCACTTCGATCACCATAGGCTTAACGTCACTCTCCAGAGGCTTGGAAGGCTCTAGTTCGTGTGTTGTTCGCCAAGTGATGGTGGCCAGAATCGCAATAATGATGATTGGAATCGTCCATACCACCACTTCGATCTTGGTTGAGTGCGCCCAGTCAGGTGCATACTCTTCTGTGGTATTACTTTCGCGGTATCTATAGGCAAAGTAGATGGTCATCAGAATCACGGGGATGACGACAATCAGCATCAGCAACAGAGCCGTAATAATCAGCTCCTTTTCCTGAACGCCAACGCTACCTTTTGGGTCGAGCAATGCGGAGTTACATCCTTCGAGCATCAGGACGGTTCCCACCAAACCAATCCTCGACAGATTTGCTCTCGATAAAATGCGTTTATATCTTGAAGCTTCCATTAACTTTCTCGATGGTTATCCAGCCTCAGAACGAACGCCCGAGTACTGGTTGTCATGGTCATTAGAATATTTATGTGTTGAGCATGTGAAACGACGCATCTCAAAGCGAAACGGAATTAGCCACGATCTTGAACAGTCGACAGTTGAACAGTTGAACTGCCAAGTTAAAGCGGCAGTGCTGCGCAGTCGAAACATTGCCGCACGGTTAAAACCACACAAAAAATATGACTTAATTGTTACACTTTGAAATACATTGTTACATTTGGCGCATTATGAGGAGTTGAAATTGAAAGCTCACCAAACAAACTTGGAAACTAACCTTCCAGTTATGAAAGTTAGATGTGGGAAATTGATGCGATTCAGACGCACGATATAGGCGTGCCACACGAGTTGAGCCATTTGCGGTAAAGGATTAAGGGGAAACGGGAGAGAGAAAAGTAAACAAGCAGTAGAAACAACAATGTTTGATTACATTAGAAAGAGTGAATTAAACAAAGCGTGATGAACGTCAAATTTATGAATTCACATACGATTTTAAAGGTATTTACAAAAGGCATCACTAGAGACAACAACCCATTAGATATTCAAATGACATGTTGATTTTCATGATAATAATGTCAGCTATGTCCAGCAAAAAACGGGCACAAATGAAGATAAAAAGCCGTTTTTTGGGGTGTTAAGATATGTTTTAAGCGGGTATTACTCCCCTCAAGGGAGAGGAGCAATAGTCATTAAGAGAGAGATTAGGCTGTTGGAGTCACGACTTTCTTGCGCTGATTTTTAGTCATCAAGTGATAAACCACAGGCACAAAGTAGAAAGAAATAAGCGTAGTTAATACTGTACCGCCAACAATCGCGACCGCGAATGGAGGCCAGAAGCCACCACCAGCAATGATCAGTGGCATAAAGCCGCCAACCGTCGTGATCGTTGTCGAACTGATATGACGAGTACACGACATCACAGCTTCTACCACCGCATCCACATTACCGGATGAAGCTTGCTCATCGAGTTTCAATTCCGTCAGAATCACGATGGCGGCGTTAATCGCTAAGCCCGCAATCCCGAGCATGGCGATGATCACCGTAAAGCCAAACGGATAACCGAAGATCCACACCGACAGCAGCCCTAATCCACCAGCCAATCCTGCCACCATGAAGATGATGCTACTCATTCGGAACGAGTTGAACGACATCACCACCACCAACACCATCAATACCACCACAACGGCGACATTCGAGATGAGACTGTTGACTGAATTGTCTCGTTCAGCGGATTCGCCACCAAAACCAATCGTGTAACCCGATGGCATCTCATAGTTTGCTAGGCGTTTCTGAAATTCATTAAGTACGGTTTGAGGCAAGACACCCGCTTCAATGTAACCCTCAATGGTATTGACACGCTGCCCATTACGACGAGTAATCGCGCCACGGCTTGTCGTTAATTCAAGCTCAGCCAAAGTCGAAACATTAATACCCGTCGAATACACATCTGAACTGATTGGCAAACGAATGTTACTCAAATGCGCTAAGTTCTCACGAGCTTCATCTGCCACACGAACACGGATTGGCACCGATTCACTTCCTTCAATTACCGAGCCACTTTCACGACCTGTTAGCGTAGTTTGCAGCATGCCTGCAAACTGATTCAATGAAATACCATTCAACTTTGCGGTGTCTTCATCGACCTTCAACCACACCTTAGGCGTACCTGGTTGCAATGTTTCTCTGGTATGCGTCACATGAGGGACACCCGCCAGAATCAAACGTACATCCTCACCAATTGCTTTGAGCGTATCTAGGTTTTCACCATAGACACGCAGTTCAACGGGCGCGGTAAATGGAGGCCCTTGGTTAAGCTTTCTCACCAATATCTGTGCTTCTGGAACCTCGTTATCTAGCACCTTTTGAAGCTCTGGAATCAACGCATTGGCTTGATCAAAATTCTCTGTTTTCACCATCGCTTGCGAGAAGTACGGCGCGTTATTTTGCCTTGCTTGCAGGTTGTAATAGAACGATGGGAAGTTTGCACCCACTAACCAATCGATACGTTCTACTTCAGGATAACGATGAATGATGTCGTCGATTTTCTCAGAGGTATTCTTGGTCGCATAAATGCTCGCTTGCGGCGGCATGTAAACCTGAATCTCAAACATGTCTCGGTCTGATGGCGGGAAGAACTGCTCAGTCAGTTGAGACATACTCCAGTAGCCAGTAAACGGAACCAACAACACCAAAGCAATCGTGATGATTGGATGCGTCACACCAAATCGAACAGAAGACGAGAACCAACGCGTCAACGCAGGAATTCTCAAGCCTGTCATGTACCAATGGTGCTGACCTTTCTTATCAACATCACTGAGCTGTTTCGGTAGTAGCTTAGTCGCCAAGCCCGCAATTAGGGTATGTGAAATAATGTAAGAACCGATCAACGAGAAAGAAACGGTAATCGCAATACCACCGACAAATTCACCCGATGCGCCCGGCATCAAAATGATCGGTGCAAAGGCTAAGACAGTGGTGAGTGTCGAGCCTAGTAATGGCACCCACAAATGTTTCAACGCATTCATGGTCGCTTCAGCGCGCTGTTGCCCTTTCAGGCGATAAGCTTGAATGGTATCAACCATTACCACCGCATTATCCACCATGATCCCGAGCGCTACAATTAAGCCCGTCACCGACATCTGGTTAATCGGCACACCGGTCATTTTCATGATCGACAGCGTAAGCAGTGACGTTAATGGCAAAGAAATCGCCACTAAGATCGCGGCGCGCACACCCAAGGTCACGAACAGCACAATCAAAATCAGACCAAAACCAATCATCAAGCTTTTGCCCAAATCGTCTAAGCGAGTTTCGGTGTAACCTTGCTGATTAAAGAGTACCGTCACCTTAACGTTACTCGGTAACTCTTGCTCAAACTTGCCAATTAGAGCGTTGGCTCGTGACGTCCAATTATCAACTCGTAAGTCCGGATGCATTCTTGCCGCGACAATCACACCCGGCTCACCGTCAATAATAGCAATTTGATCTTGTGGGGTTTTCTCACCACGTTTTACAGACGCAATGTCTTCCATACGGATGATATGACCATTGCTGTCAGTGGCGATTGGCACTTGCTTAATGCGTTCAATGGAATCGAGTTCAGATTTAATTTCTAAGCCAAAGCGAGAATAAGCACTCACTAATTCACCGGCAGAGTTTTTCGCATCTGCTCCTTCCAAAGATTCTGCGATATTGGCACTTGAACGACCTAACGCCGCTGCATCTGCAGTACGTAAACTGATTTGAATCTCTTCTTGCGGCATTCCGTATTCATCAACGAATTCAGTTCCCGACAAGGTTCGTAATCGCTTGGCCAATTCCTTGGCGTAGCGCCCAAGAGTTAATCGGTCAGGCTCACCTGCACCAGACCAAGTTAGAGATGCGATAGTTGTGAAAGCATAGGTATGATCGCTATCGAGATCGGGAGAATGAGAGCCCGCAGGCAAAATGGATTCGATATCAGATAACTTGTCGCGAGCTTGAGACCAAACGGGTTCTGGCTCAGTGATGGTGTCATTGAGCTCAAGCGTAACAATCGATACGCTCGGTCTTGAGGTTGAGCTCACCAATTTAACTTCACTCAGTTCACGCAGCTTATTCTCGATTACCTCAGTAACCAAGGTTTCAACACGTTCGGCACTGGCGCCGGGGAAGCTGGTTGTTATGTTAGCGTAGCGGTTGGTGATGACTGGATCTTCTGCACGCGGCAGCGTCATGAACGCAGAAATACCACTCACCATCAGCAAGGCTGTCATTAAGATAAGCAGTCGGGTATTAGAAATAGTCTCTATGATCTTCATGCTATTTCCTATTCAGCAGCGCTGATTGGCTTCACGGTTTGGCCGGGAACTAAGCGATGTAAGCCACTAGCAATCACTTGTTCACCGTCTTCAATGGCCCCACTCACGTACGCTTGTTGGTTGTTGGCAAACAACACCTGAACACTTCTACGTTCAACCTTGTTGTCTTCACCAATGACAAAGATGTTCCACACACCGCGCAATCCATCAATCAATCCAGTTAATGGCACCCAATAACCTTGGTCATCAATCTGTTCATCAAACTTAAGATAGGCAAGTTGCCCTTCCAATACCGAAGATTGTTCAGGGAACAAATAACGCAAACCTACACTACGAGACTGTGTGTCGACCATTGCGCCCGGATTCAACAAGCTCACAGCGAAATCATCTCGCCCGACTCGAATACTTGGTGCGGAAAGTGAAGTGACCTTTTTCATTTGATTAGCAGGAATACCGATAAAGGCTTCTTTTCCTTCAGAGGCGAGCAGTGTAAGAGTTGGATTACCCACATTCACCACATCTCCTAGGGAGACAAAACGTGTTGCGATGGTGCCTGAATATGGTGCACGAACCGTAGATTTCACCAACTTCAATTGATTGCCTTTTACTGAGGCATCAATGCGCAACAAGTTCGCCTGCAATACACGTTGTTCACTCGTCAGTGAGTCAATCTCCGCTTCAGCACTGAAGCCTTTTGCTTTCAATGAGCGTTGACGTTTAAGGTTTGCGGCTACCAAACTCAACTGAGCTTTGACTTCTTCAGCCTGCGCTTTCAGTTGGCTAGACTCGGTTTCCAATAACTGAGTATCCAATCGAATCAACGGCTGACCCGTTGTAACTGTGTCACCGACATCCACCAGAATCTCGTTTACTTTACCCGCCAATTCAAAACCTAAATTCGCCTGCTGCCCCGCTTTTACCACACCAACATATTCACGCTGTACTGCATACGATGGGGAGCGTTCCAAAGCGACAGTTTCTACGGTTAACACCGTCGACGCTGCACTATTCGATTCAACGGCGGTACTACCTGCATCGGATTCTGTCTCGGCTTGTGTTTTTTCACCACACCCAACAAGAAGAGTCGACAACGCCACTGCCACTGCGCTTCCCTTCATCAATTTATACATACGTACTGTTCCTATGCGGTACTCAATTATGTTCTTTTTTTAGACTAACCAAATCAAACTAGACTGTCTAGTTTGATTATGTTAAAAATAAGTTTCATCGTTAATGATTGATAAAACCATCACAAAAAGCATAATGCTTAGCCTGTATCGAGAAGCACACTGTAAGTATTTAAAGATACAAATGTAACGAGACAAAGCTAAGCAACGAGACAACACTAGGTAATGACCCAACACCAAGTAACGAGAAGCAGCACGTGACTAAAATCATCAAGAGTGAACAAAAGAGATCGCAGATCTTAACCGCAGCTAGCCAACTTTTCTCTGAGCATGGCTTCAAGATCAATATGGATCAGATAGCGAAAGCGGCGAATGTTTCTAAGCAAACGGTCTATTCTCACTTTAAAAACAAAGACGAACTTTTCGAAACCTGCATGCAAACTAGGTGTGCGGAGCGCGAACTTAGCCCTACTGCGTTTGATATGAATGCTGCGGTAGGTGATGAGTTGGTGAAATTTGGTGTGAAGTTTCAAGACTTATTACTTGATGACCAATCTAGGCAAACCTTTCAAAACGCAGTCAGCCAAGCCAACACACACCCAGAGATTGCCTCTATTTATTTAGAAACTGGGCCACAGAAGACCACCAAGTTACTCGCTGATTATTTGCAGACCAAGATAGATTCTGGTGATCTAACACTTTCGACCTCAAGCTCACCAACCATGGCAGCACAACAACTGCTACTTATGTTCCATGGTAAATCGGCGTATTGGGCATTTTTCGGACATGATAGCGGCGAATCTGATGAAGAGAGGCTTAACTACACTCGCGAATGTGTTGCGCTATTTTTGAACGGTAACCAGTCTAGTTAATCGTTCAATGTTCCTAGTTAATGGTTCAAGGTTTATAGTTCAAGGTTCCTAATTGATAGAAGGCTCATGTCGCCGTTAGATCGCATTAGGAGCAGACTCAAGAAGTAACTCATAGAAACGTTTAGCAGCAGGGCCTGTCTTTGCACCTTTTGGTAAGGTCAGGTGCAGCGGAACATGATATCCACTGCCATTTTCGACATTCAACACCGCCAGCTTATCGCTACCTCGACTTTCCACAATATGCTTAGGTAATCGGCAATAACCCACACCCTGCTCTACCGCACCAAACGCATGGTCAAAATTATCCACCGTAATGCGCTGGCTCGACTTCAACCAACCCACATCCTTTTTGTTCCCTTGCGTTTTACTGCCTTGACTAGCTTGAGCTCCTAAATCCCTCACCACAATTTGTGGCAAAGACGACAGTTGATTCAACGATACCGAAACGGTACTGGCTAACGGATGTGAGCAAGCAACTACTGGCTCCATCATCGTAAAACCAAAGGCTTCGGCTGAGTAATTAGTGACGGGCAGATTAATAATGGCAACATCGGCGAGCTCTTGAGTGACCATTTCCGTTGTTTTAGACAGTGACGTTTCCATAACTTGAATTGATGTTGAGTTGTTTTCCGCCAAAAATTGCGCCATCGGTTTGTAAAGACGTTCAAGGCAACACAAATGATCCACGGCGATTACAATTTCAGATTCAACGCCTTTTGCAAGCTGTTCACTGATCAACTCCAACTCTCGTGCTTGTTCCAACATACTGCTCGCACGGCGCAACAGTGCTTTACCATCTTCCGACAATACAGCCCTGCGACCTTCAACTTGGACCAAAGTTACACCTAACTGGTCCTCCAATTTTCTCAAGGCATAAATCAGCGTGGTATGGCTCTTGTTTAACTGGAGTGCCGCCGCTTGAATACTGCCAGCGCGGTCAATCTCATAAAGCGTTTGCCATTGGTCGAGGGTGGTCTTCAATCTCATTGGTCTAAAATCCTGACAGTTAATGGCTATATTATGAACTTTTCTGTTTATTTTTTACAGGTATTATTCATTTCAACAACAAGACAAACAGACGTTGTTTGTTGGACTGCCTAGTTTGTTAGGCGCGTTGTTTGTAGAGCAACATCATTTTAGATAAACCTAAGCCGCAGCACTTACGACCAAGCGCTCGACGAACAAAATTAAACGTTTGGAGAAATAACCATGAAACTATTACAAGTCGATTTTGGATTTACTGGCCCATTTGGTGAAGAGATGGCAACCGCTCTCGTTGACCTAGCAAAATCAATCAACAATGAACCAGGTATGATCTGGAAAATTTGGACAGAGAGCGAAGCCGAAAAATTGGGCGGTGGTATCTACTTATTTGAAGACCAACTTAGCGCTGAAACGTATTTGGCGATGCACACTGCCCGCTTACAACAAATGGGGATTGCAGAAGTACGCGGAGTAATCTTTGACGTAAATCAGCCATTAACTACCATTAACAAAGGTCCTATCAACAGTTAATGAACTCGTTCATTAACTGAATAAACACAAAGAGACTGAATAGAGAGATACGTAATGAACAATAAAACTTTTCTTAGCCTACACGGCATTATTTACGCAGGGTTTGCCATCGCACTGTTTTTTCTACCAACGGTAATGTGGCCAATGTATGGCGTGGAAATTAATGATAAGTACGCTTACTTTCTCTCTCAACATACCAGTATATTTCTTGGTGGTGTTGCTGCAATAAGCTGGTTGCTTAGAGACATTGAACCCGGCGTATCCGCGAAAAAACTCATCCAAGGTTTAGTGGTGACCAACATGCTAGGCGCCGTCATCACACTGTATGCCGCGTTTACAGGAATCTTTGTTGGCTTTGGTTGGAGCGACCCTGCGTTCTTCTTGTCACTTTCAGTGTTAAGTGTTTTACAAGTTAGAAAACAAAGCTAATCACTAAATAAAAGGCACAAATGAGATCATCATTTGTGCCTTTATTAAATCAAATCTCAGTATGTTTGGCTGGTGTAGCCTTACTTGTCGTGCTCTACAAAGATCAGATCATCAGTATTAAAGCCGCGCTCTTTCGACATCGCTTTGAATTTCTCCATGACTTCTGGTGCAACCTCTGGTGTTCGAGACAGCAACCACAGATAATCGGTATCTGGCCCTGATACGAACGCGTACTGGTAGCCTTCTTTGTCTAATTCAAAAACAACATACGCACCGTAGAACGGACCAAAGAAAGAAACTTTTAAGTAACCCTGATCACTTCCTTCCACAAAATAGGCTTTGCCTTCCGCTTCATTCCATTCACCTTTTTCCAGTGAATAGCCACGGTTAACGACTTTTACCCCACCATCATCACGAAGGCTGTATTCTGCACTGATGTTACTTAGACCACGCTCAAATGAGTGATCCAAACGAGCCACTTCGTACCAAGTCCCTAAATATCTATCGAGTTCAAACTCTTTGACTGGTTTTACCGTTTCAGGCATACCGACACACCCGCCCAATAAAATCGCACTCAACAGCAATAAAATTCTTTTCATCCTAACCTCGACTCACGTTTTATGTCTTTCTAATACTGTATACGTTTCTGTTAAAAAATAGATCTCTATTTATTCTTTAAATCAGTGATTTACCTAACATTTACATTACAAAAACACAGCAATTGATTTATAAAACCCAGAACGCATCACAGACTATTCATCTATTCCCTATAATTGAAAATAAGATAATCAACGTGAATGACTATGATTGAACATTTATTGAAAAAATCACTGCCGTTTTCTGTACTGGTAAGCGTCCTCTACTTAGGGACATCAATGGCTGGTTCGTTGGCTATGGCCGAAACGTCAAGCGATCAGATTTTTACTAACGCCATTATTTATGGTCATTACGAATCCGATAGTATCGCTATCAAGAACGGGAAAATAACCTTTATTGGTCAGAAACAAAGTGCGTTGGAATACGCGAATACCGATACCAATATCATCGACTTAGAAAATGCCTTTGTCTTGCCCGGTTTCATTGATAATCACAATCATGTTTTTGAAGCCGCCTCAGAGCTAGGTGGCAATTGCGAACTCGATTCTGAAGCCACACTCGAAGAGCAAATCCCTTACTTAGAAGCGTGTAAAATCAATGCCGAAACCGATGGTCGAGGCTGGCAAATGGGTTATGGCTTTTCTCTGGAGTCGACACTCGACAGTGACTCGAGATACACGCCACTGGAGATCATCGACAGTGTTTTTCCAGATCGTCCAGTGGTAATCATGGAGCAAACTTCACACTCAATGTGGGTCAATTCTAAAGCCTTAAAAATAGCCAGAATCAGCCAGCAATCGCCAGATCCACAGGGTGGCGCATATTTAAAAGACTCAAGCACTGGAAAACTTAACGGCATCTTACTAGATAACGCTGGCGACCAAATCATGGAGATGGCGTGGAACAGTCAGAGCGAGCTCTTTGAACAGAGCTACCAAGGCTTAATGTTCGGACTTGAAGAAGCCGCAGCGCACGGCATTACCACCATAGGTGACGGCCGAATGTATTGGAAACGAGGCTGGTATGATGTCTGGCTAGAAGCTGAGCAAAACCAAGATTTGACTGCTCGCGTGTCATTGCGCCCTTGGGTTTACCCATCAATGGCGATACCCTCTCAATTAGAAGTCTTTGAGAAGATGTATTCCGATGACAAAAACCGCTTGCTGCTTGTCGATCAGGTAAAAATGTACAGTGATGGCATCTTCATTAACGGTACAGCAAAAACACTCGCGCCCTATTTAGATACCTATCTGCCACAGTCTCCCAATGGCCTAAACTATATTCCACCAGCACAGATGAAAGAGTGGCTAACCGCGCTCGATAAAATCGGTTTTAGCGCTCACATTCATGCGATTGGTGATGGTGCCGTTCGTGAATCACTAGATGCGATAGAAAGTATCCGAAAACAAGGTTCAACCAAACCCTACACCCTAACCCATGTCGAATTAATCAATGATGAAGATGTTCCCCGCTTCAAACAACTCAATGTCTCGGCGGATTTCCAAGTCGGTTCCGATTACGTAGCCAAGCATCAACACCAATGGGCCGAAGCCTTCCTTGGCGCTCGTCGTGCTAAAGCAATGATGAACCTAGACGCGATACTCAAAACCGAAGCAAATATCACTTTGAGCAGCGATTGGAACGTACACGACATCAACCCATTGGTCGGCATCGCGAACAGCTTAATCATGGGCAAAACTGGCCTCACTGATATCTACACAGCTATCGACGCTTACACGATTAACGCCGCTTCTAGCTTGGGCATCGACGACATTACTGGATCTATTGAGGTAGGAAAATCAGCGGACTTCGCCATTCTCGACCGAGACATCACGACCATATCTGCAAGACAAATAGCCAAGACTCAGGTGTTGATGACGGTGTTGCGCGGGGATGTGGTTTATGAAAAATAGAGCCAACAAGCGCATCGAATTGGTTATCGCCACATAAACGAAAACGAGCCAGCTTAGTCAGCTGGCTCGTCTGTTATTCACATCTGTATTTTAGTTCTGTTACACGTTGGTCTCTTTTAGTGCTTTCACATTTGAATCTTGTTTGTCATCCAGTGCAAAGTAGATCTTCGATACAATCACTTCAGCAATCAGAATCGTAAAAACCACGGCGAAGAACGCCACCACACCATTCCAAGGGCCAGTAAAGCTCACCTTGTCACCGAACATAAGGTTAATCGCTTCTAGCATGACGAATTTTGAGCCAACAAGAATAATGTATGTCGACAGTGCTCGATACACCTTAGGTGCCGTTCCTGATTTCCGTTTAAAGTAATCCGCTACCTTGTGTTCTAAGCCAATAGAGAGCTTCAACAATAACTGCAGCAACAACGCCGCGATCAAAGAGATAGTGAAAGATTCAATGTTGACGAAGTCCCAGTACTCATCGAAAAAGTTAAGTACGACTAAGTCCACCAGCACGGCTAACGTGTAACCTACGAATAGACGTTGTGGTGTGTTGAACCCGTAAACTTTGTCTGATTTAGTCATTCTGTCTCTCTTTGATTTGATAAGTAGCCTCGATTCGAAATACATCTTAGCCTTCAAATCAGAGCAAAACTTACCATTTGATGACATCTCCCAAATTCATTCGCAGAATCAATAAATCTCTTTATGGTGCCATTGCTGAATAAACGACAACAGCACCTCTAATGAATTTATGCGTACTTAACCTTTGAGCAAGTTAATTAAAATCTTGCGTCCAGTAAGACACCTTCGATGAGTCAGACTTACTGGTTTTGTATCCAATACCCATCTTGGTGTGGCGGCTGTTCATTACGTTTTGGCAGTGACCTTCGTGGCCAGCCCAGCTATTGAGACCGGCATTATTCACTTTGCCATCACTTCTCGGACTGGTGTAACCAAAGATAGGAATCACAACCGACTTCGATGAAAGCACAAACGCATTCTGACCTGAACTGTTTACAACGAAGTGACCTTGGCCATCTCTCCGATGTTGCTCATCTGAGTTCAACTGAGCATTGTTAGCCGTGGTATTGTCCCAAGCGATAGGGGCAACTGGCGGGTAATTCCCACTCGCAAACGAAGAGCCAAATGCATCACAATAGCGCTGTGTCGACCTCGCGCAGTTTGTCGAAATAACAGATTGATACTTAATAGTGTTCTGGCTTAGATCTTCTGGAATATTCACAATTCGGCACCATCTTTCATCGGCAACACCTTGACCCGGCATACCCCAAATCGCACCATTCAGTAGTTGATTTATATCTAGCGATGAGAAATCGATAAGAGTGTCGCTATTTAGCTGGCCGAGCTCCAAATCGATCTTTCCAGATGAGGGGTTCAACTCAAAGATCGAAGCCCCTACCTCCTTTGCTGCTACGTTAATTTTGTCGCGCTGTAATAATTCCCAAGAATCACCAAACCGCTCTTTTGACTGTTGTCCATAAGCCTGAGCGATAAAATCATAAGTGGGCAAATTAGACTCCACTCCGCTCCCATCTTTGGAAATGACACTGCCAACATTTTTAAATTCCAAAGCACTGTCGAACACCGCATCGTTAAACACATACGACCCCAAGTGCTCACTGGAGCAAGAGTTGCTTTGCATATCGTATCGATATTCAGAAATTGTGCCGTCTACGATTAACTGATGATTCTTCCTTTGCGCACTTAACCCTGCAGTTTCGTAACAATGCCAATCGTTAACAAAGTTACTGCCATTGTCGATAACGATTGTTGGTGTCGCTATAGTCACATCAACTTTCTGAGTATCCCCACCTTTGAATGCAGGCAGTTCGTTTTTAACAGTAATCGATGAATAATTTCTGATTGGATCCGTTTTTTCAACAAAGCCTTCGATAGCAAAAATCATATTGTTGCTAAGCGCCTTAATATCGGGCTGCTGAGACGTTACTGTCGACGGAGAATCGGTGTTGCCTGGAATGCTAGGATTATTTGGGGAGCTTGGGTTGTTTGAAGTTCCTGGGGTAGTAGCGTTATCAGAAGTAGAGGTGCTCCCCCCTGATGAACTTTCTCCTCCACAACCGGAGATAATCAATGCCAGAAGCGCCACCGCTGAGATATTGCGTTTGTTCATGAGTTAATCCTTAACCATATATTTTTCTTGGTATTAGGATGTTGCCTCATAGAGCGAACTTAAATTTCAGGCCAATGTCAGAGCCCCTAAATACTGACACCAAGTTTACAATTTATGGGGTATTGTCAAATTCAGGTATACTTATTAATCAATGAGTTACCAATTATACAAGCAACTATCTTCTTTATAGGTCAACAATCACAGGCGAGTTAAGCATTTATGCTTTGTCGAGTTCTTCGTTGTCTACTTGTCATAAGTCTCAGAACCCCAACAACTCTTTTAAGACGATTGAATCAGTTATTCATCTAGATAGTTTCTATCGTATGCGGAAAATAGTCATGTAATTAGTTCTGTGGTCAATCACGCTACAAAAAAGCCGTACCACCGAAATGATACGACCCTTAATCAATACAACGAATTAGAAAAGCTCTAGAAACTACGTTCTAAAATATTCAACATTTCAGCTTGAGAATGCATTTTGGGGTGTTTTTGCTGACCCAGTTGTTCAAAACCCGCTTTCGCTATATCCGGCAACATCTCTTTTTGACTCCCCTAATCACCTAGGCTTTTCCCCAGATTTAACGGCTACAGAAAAATACTGTCGGATGACAAGAATAAACGTTTTCATCAAGCAACTCTCTGAATGACTACTTATGTGTGAATACTTTAGATACGATTTTCCACTGGTTGTTTTCTTTAACTAAGCTCAAATAGTTAACGAAACGGCCATGGCCAAAAAAGTTTTCTTCTTCCAAAGTTACACTTGCGGTATCACCTTGAACGTCAATGTAAGTAATTTCAGAGATCAGATTGATGTTTTGAGAAGCCATCGACGGACGAGAATCTACATCCTTTATAAATGGTTCAGGCGTGCCAGCAAGATGAACATGAGGAAGATCACCAGCCATCACGGCGTTAACGTGAAACACCTTCTTTAAACTTGTTGTATCTGCATTAAATACACTTTCAGAATACTTCTCGATTGTTGTTCTAACTTGAGATTCTGGACTTGTGTATATTGTTTTGCCTTCAAATACAGTTTGATCAACTTTTGTCTCACCGATAACGCTCGAATCAACATTAAACACATCCTGATTTAGAAATAACATATCTGCAGATTTACCTGTTTCGATTGATCCCGCCTTATCGCCTCGACGTTGAGCCTTAGCACCATTAATCGTATAAAGCTCTAGAGCCTGAACAATATTGATCTTTTGTTCTGGCCATACTGTTTCGTTAACACGCAGGCCATTCGGATCTTTGCGAGTAATCAGTGATTCCATTGCTTTCCATGGATTCACATCGGGTGATATTGGCCAGTCAGAACCCCCTGTTGGCATCGCTCCATTTTCAGACAACGTTTTAACCGCGCAGTTTCTACCCGCGCGCTCTTTACCGATCGCCATTTCTAGTCCGTCTTGGAACATACTTGGGTACCAGAAAATAGGAGAAAAGTTAGGAACCACATTCAGCTCTGAGAAACGTTTGATGTCAGATGGATCAACGATACATGCATGGGCAATTTCATGTCTTAACCCCGAATTGCCTTGTACCTCACGCATTGTTTCAACCGCATTGAGCATGGTACGCGCCGCTCGATCACCCACAGCATGAACTTGTGTAGTAAAACCGTGCTTATCCAACCACATCAAATTTGTTGCAAGCAACTTTTCGGAATAATTGAGCTTACCCAATGCTTCTTTTTCATCATCACTATAGGGTGCTAACATCGCAGCCGTTTTCGTCGGTGGGATGCCATCGAGCGTCATTTTAGCGAATTTAGAATAAAGGTGCCCTGAACTGGGTTTGACCATATCCATGAACGCTTTTTGTGTTTCATCTTGGCTCATATTATTGCTAGTCGGCCAACCCCACGACAACGCGACGTTCGCCGTCAATAAGCCATCATCATCAAGTTGTTTCCACGCGTTGTATTCCTTATCAAACACGTAAGAATCTTTAACACCAATAACGCCCATTTTGTTCAGTTCAGTAATCACTTTTTTAGCTGAAAGTGCATATTCTTCACTGGTGCGTTTAGGTACTGCATCATTCAACGGGCCACCAGCACCTTCTAGGAAAAATCCGGAAAAAGCACCTGTATCGTCATAGATGACTAAGTCCTTGTATTGTTTCATGCTATCAAGCGTAATTTTGCTTTCAGCGATGGCTTTGCTGTTCACCCACACATTGTGATGGCTGTAATCAGTAAGCAAAATTGCTCTATCTTTGGATACGTCATCAAGCATTTTGATTGTTGGGATGTCATCAGACATCAAAATATCGGAACCCCAACCGGAGCCGATGATCCATGAACCCGCAGGCATTGTATCCACACACTCGGCAACCAAGTTAATGACTTCTTCAGCGCTAGCGCTGGCAGGAAGATGGCACTCAAATAACAGTTTTTCACCTGCCCCGATTGGATGGATATGGCTGTCATATAAACCCGGAACAACTGTTTTACCTTTTAAATCAACAACTCTTATGTCTTTGTTAAATGAAGCTGCCGCTTTTGAGTCGTTGCCAACATATTTGAACACACCATTTTCAACAACAACTGAGGTGACAAATTGATGCTGCGCATTAGCCGTGTAAATATTACCGTTTATGTAGGCTGTTGCATCACTTGCCGCCATTGCTGACGAAGCAGCACAAAGCGTCGACAAAGTGGTCAATATTATCGGAATGGATTTTTGATGTTTCATTATTGGCCTCGGTTCTCTTCAATTGTTGTTTATTGGTATTATCAAAGATACAATATAGTTGATAGCGCAACTATATTATTCAGATTTAGTTGATAGCGCAACTAATTATTAAAAGTTCATCGAGGAACGAATGAAAAGCACAGCACCCAAAAACCCGATCAGCAAGCAAATTGCAACGCTCTATCGTCAAGAGTTATGGGCACTCAGCAATCTATTAGAGACTCACGATATTTCGTTCTCACAATTACCCTTTATCATGGCTCTTTATGTTGAATCGGGGATCACACAAGACGCACTCGCAGCTCAAGTGCAAGTTGATAAAGCCAGTGCAACACGGGTTTTGAAACAACTAGAAGTGAAAGGTATGGTCACGCGAGAGCGCTGCCCGAATGATGCCCGCGCTAGGTTAGTATTTGTGACTGAAAAAGCCCGAGCGATTGAGATGGTACTGATTCAAATCATTAAAGAATGGAACGATATCTTACTTGAAGGGGTTTCTGAAGGAGAGCTCGAAACACTGAAATCAGTCCAAGCAAAAATGATTCACAATGCGGAAAAATACAGAAATAATGAATAGTTCTATCACGCTAAAGAGGCTTAAAACACAAGATTGTAGATGATTAAAATGTGGCGGTTCTCAATGAAAAACGATAAGCACAAACACGCTTACCGTTTTTCAAACATTTCCCCCCTTAATCCTCGATATGACTTTTTCGGGGTAGTTTATGTATCATCCAATATCCTAAGCTCATCGCCAATACGACAGCTGCGATTGCAAAAAGATAATTTGCACTCATTGATTCAATATCAATAATAATCACCTTTCGCGCGATTGCCATCAACGCCGTCGCCATTACTATTTTCACATGAATGACATTGTCTCGAAGATAAACCGTGATATTAATGAAAATTTCTATAGCGATTAGCACCGCCATAAATGCTCCAAAAGTAGCTAACATGTCTGATATTGTCAGAATTAAGAATGGTGGCGATGTCAGCTTCTCATATAGAATCCATGACACATCAACGACACCCATAATAATGACAAAAACCATGAGAATAGATAATGCTCTTACCGACCAATGAATAACAACTTGGAGACTATTTGAGAATCTATCATTATTGTCAATTTTCATATCATGAACTCCATTTACCGCGTCGTAGACACTATGGGGGAAATAAACTCACTTGGTTTTAAGGTAACAACGGTTGCATCTAATTCATTTAGCCAATATTCAGCTTTGTTCCCCATTAAATATCCGGCAATACCTGTTCGCGACATGGATCCCAGGAAAGTGACATCAATTGAGTTTTGTTCAATAAATGTTGGGAGTAGCTCTTTGGCGTGCCCTTGTATTAGCTCGATATGAACATTAACTGCATTGTTATTATCTACAAGGTTATCTATGAGAGCTCTCATTTTTCTCGCACGTTCAATCTTCATTTTCTCTTTAAGAATCGCGATATCAGTATCGTTATAGCCACTCCATTTTCGTAAGAAGCCTTCAGACTCTAGCTCCCATATGTGGCACAGAACTAACTCAGAATTTGTTGCTTTGCATAAATCGTATGCAGAATTGAGGATTCTCTTACACAGGTCTGCACTTACTTGTTCATCAAGGTCTATTGCCGCTAAGACTTTTTTGGACGAGTGCAATTCGCGAGTGGTAGACCAAATAGGAATCTCAGATTTACGCATTAGATGAAGTGTTGTGCTTCCTCTTTGACAGGCATGAGACTTACTTTTTCGGTGGCTATCAATCACTATAAAATCAGAACCTTCAGATCTGGCACACTGAATTATCTCTATGAACGGGATACCGATTCTTACTTGAACACTAAAATCGATATTTTTATATTTACCTTTTAATTCACTTACAAGCGTTCTTAATTGTGAATAGTATATTTTGGTGACTTTATCGAGAATATCTAACGTTTTTACAGAATATTGACTAATTTCTTTTAGCTCATCCATATCCTCGATAACCATTAACAACGTAATTTTCGATTCACATTCATCTGCGATATTAAGTATATTGTTGAGAGATGACGTTATCTTTTGTTCAGGTGCGACTGGGACTAGTAATTGTTTAAATAACATGTTGCCTCCAATTTAACTGTGATTAGTTGTGCTTTACAAAAACAATACGCCATCGCATGTATTTATAATAATTAATAATAACAATGATAATCATAGATATTTATCTATACTTAAAATCTAGTTCAGCTTACGAAATTCTTGTAAATCAGATATAGAACACAGGAGACGATATATGCAGTTACTGAGAAACCGGTTGTCGAATTTTCGGAGTTTTCGTGTATTTCTTACCGTCTATGAAGAAGGTTCAGTATCGAAAGCGGCGAAAGCTTTAAGCCTGACCCAACCAACAGTTTCAATACAACTTAAGCAGTTTTCGGAGCTTCTTTCTGTCGAGCTTTACTACTTGCAAGGAAAAAAACTGGTGTTCACGGAAGCGGGCCATATTACCGCTCGGTACTGCATGCAAATCGTGCAAAACGTCGACGATCTAGAAATTGAAATTGCCAATTTGACACAATTAAAATCGGGAACGTTAAAAGTAGCAGCGGTAACATCTTGTGAGTATTTTGTTCCGCACTTGATAGGAAGTTTTTTAGATAAACATCCTATGGTGGACATAGTTTTAAAAGTAGACAATCGTGACAACATAAAAGAAAGGTATATAAACGGTCGTGATGATTTGTACTTATTCAGTCATATTGATAGCGACATGAAAGGAGATCTTGTTCCTCTTTTTCCAAACAATTTGTATGTCATTGCAAACAAAAATCACCCTCTTGCCCTTAAAGAACGGATAACCTTGCGATCACTGGCAGGCTTTTCTTGGATCTTACGAGAACAAGGTTCAGGCACTCGCCAAGCGATAGAAAAGCACCTTGAGCGATATGATTTAAATATAAAACCTAAATTCGTAATGGAGAGCAATGAAGCAATTAAACATTGTGTTATGGCCGGTATGGGTCTTTCTATCCTCTCTGAATATGCCTTAGCTCAAGAGAATCCAGATAATATCGCGATATTGTCAGTCGACACGTTCCCTATTGAAACACACTGGAATCTTGCTTTTCCGAGCACCAAACAACAAAGTCCACTCAGCCAAGCATTCATGGCACATCTTATTGACTACAAAAAAATACTGAAAGACAGTTTGATCCAACAAGAAATGTCTCTTTTTTCTAGATTGCATAATATTGCGACTTAAATAAGTCAGCGAGCTTGCAACGATTATTATCCTACTCCCGCCCTTTTCCCAACAATTACATGTTGTTGCCCACAACATGGGCAGCTTGGTCGTGATTGACAGTTTGAGTGCCAACCAATTTCGCGGTTATAACGAAACCCATTTGAGTATTTTGAACAACGGTAACCAGCTGAAGAGCAGTTCAAACAAGGTGAGCTTATTCACGTGTTTCCTGAATGGTCGATCAAAGCCCAAAAGCTAAGCCTTATCTATGCTCAAAGAAGGGTAACCACGCAGAAATTGGTCACATTCAATCGAGCGGTAAAAGAGTGGTTGGAAGTGAATAACGCTAACTTCATAAGTACTTGTTTCTACATAATACAAAATATGAACTACCATTATAAACATGGGAAATCAGTAATTTAGCAAACATGTTAATGATATTTCTAACACTACCACCAAGTCATATAATGCTTTAACTCCAACGCCTCTGTCAGAAGATAAAATACGCTAGGGTAAATAAAAAATGAGAATGTTAATACTGAATTGAAATACACTAAGTTACGTTCTCTAGCCAGATTAAGGATAAGATCAAATGGTATTTATACAACATAAATCCAACAGAATTAACTATCGACGTATTTGTAGCCTCTCATATGTGTATTTTCTCCTATTGTCATCAACCTATACACTTGCAAACAACGATGTTAAACCACTGGTACAAACTAACTTAACGAACGCTGAAATGACAAGCATGGCTAGTGATTATAAAGTAACCCCAAATTTTTTATTCATGGATAAAAAGCAAGGCACGCTAGATCTACCTTCAGTTAACAGTGCAATGAACGGCGTTAATCAGACGGATGGTTGGCCTGTTTCTATGCCAATTTCTATATACTTTAAAGGACAAGATGTTGCCATAGGAGACATCGTGAATGGGGTTTATATTTTTGAATTATCAGCTCCTCTGTCTGAGGTCGAAAGTAAAAATGTGATTCAGAAACGTCTTAAGTTAGGAACTGATTATTCTGCGTTTTATGATGGCGAAGCCATTCGCATACAGTTTACAGAGTCATTATCCCCCTCCTCTGATTACATTTATGCGGTCACATCTAACGTGTGTAATGTTAACGGAAAATGCATTACTGCATCACAGGTGGATAAAATAGGCCAATCTATTGCTCTCAAGGAACAACTCGCTACTTTAGAACAAACGCCAATAATTGAAAAAATTGTCACTTCTGAACTAACTGACAATAGTACTGTAGTGGTCAACTAAAAT
>NZ_MCUN01000014.1:0-104506 GCF_002873455.1 Vibrio splendidus
CCAGCTGAGCTAAGGGCGCACGGTATCTTCAAGTGAAGAAGTTGTGAAATATATCACATTATGTTTCTACGAAACAAAAAAAAGGCCATAGGCCTGTAATGAATGGCGGTGAGGGAGGGATTCGAACCCTCGATGCGGCTACAAACCACATACTCCCTTAGCAGGGGAGCGCCTTCGGCCACTCGGCCACCTCACCTAATTCATTATTCTCGAAACACTTACAAGTAAGAGTAAAGAGAATGGTGCGCCCTGGAGGATTCGAACCTCCGACCGCCTGGTTCGTAGCCAGGTACTCTATCCAGCTGAGCTAAGGGCGCACATTGTTACTTCTGTGTTTGCGTGCAAATTCAAACGTGCAAGAAATGGCGGTGAGGGAGGGATTCGAACCCTCGATGCGGCTACAAACCACATACTCCCTTAGCAGGGGAGCGCCTTCGGCCTCTCGGCCACCTCACCGTCTTGCGGAGGCACATATTACGTTTTACCGAAAATATGTCAAACACTTTATTGAAAAAAATCGGACAAAAACATCCAACCGTTTGCAATTTAATCAAAGCGCTTGCAAATTGAACTTATAACATTCAATTGGCGCTTTTTCCCTTAAAAATTAAGGTGAAAGATTGGCAATGATTAACAGTGGAAAACAATTATCTAATTTATCTCGCAGTAAGTGCGACTGCTGATGGCACAATACTACGTGATGCTTAATTCCGCCATAGGGTAAGTCAGCAAAACTTGAACTATGGCAAACAAATCTCACGATACCTCAATAAGATTTAACTCAGATGCACGGCTTTTCTCTACCAAGCATTCAGACCAGTATCTAGAACTCAGCCAGTTATTGAACTAGCCAATCACTAAGTTGTGATTATATGTGCTTTCCCCCAAGATCAAAAAAGGCTAGCAACAATGCTAGCCCCTCTTCTACGCAGAAGTATTAGTAGTTGCCTGATGCAACGTTACCATTACCTTTTTCAGCTTGAATGCGCATGTAGATCTCTTCACGGTGAACAGATACTTCTTTAGGTGCATTAACACCAATACGTACTTGGTTACCTTTAACGCCAAGTACAGTAACTGTTACTTCATCACCAATCATCAGTGTTTCGCCAACACGGCGAGTCAAAATTAGCATTCTTTGCTCCTTGAGTAATCTCTAAATTTATCTAGCTACGCGAGCATTATCCAACAAAAGTTATATTTTCGTAAACTATCGATTGAGTTTATTTAACCAAAATGCACTTCTTTTTTAAGATAACCCTGTGTTTCACGCGCTACGATGTATGCATTGTGTAATATGTTAGCAGCCATATCGACTTGCGTTGGTGATATCACCAAAGTTAAAGACTGCTGCTGCAATAAGTGATGTTGTACATCAATTTCGCCTTCAGACAACAATCCATGTGAACTGACCACAATTTCTTGTGTTCGGCTTCCTACCACAGTTAACAAACTAACATATTCACTATTACGGATTTTTTCAGCAAAAACTAGTTTTAATTTAGCACTTATGTCCGGTTTGATAATGAGCGCTGCCCGTTCTGTATCCTCGATCACACTACAGACTTCGATCCCTAACAACTGGCAATGCGACATGAGAGACGGTAAATCTTGATTCAAACACTCGATACGAACCATATCTCTTTGAATGGCTATTCCAGCAATATCATTCAAACAGTCATTACCCGCGATGAGAGTTCCCTCGCCTTCTTCAAAGCTCGAAAGTACTCTCAATGGTACATTGTGTCGCCACGCATGCTGTACACATGGAAGATGCAAAACCTTAGCGCCTCTGCGAGCCATTTCTTCCATAGAGGGAAAATCTAAGGTATCTAATTTCTTAGATTGTTTAACCACTCTAGGGTCGCAAGAATATACACCATCAACGTCGGTATAGATCTGGCACTCTTTCGCTTGCAGCGCGCTCGCTAATGCAACGGCCGTGGTGTCTGAACCACCTCGCCCTAAGGTTGTGATATCACCTTTCGCATTAACGCCTTGAAAACCTGCAACAATGACAATCTGGTTATCATCTAACAGCGCTTTAATAGGAGTGGTATCAATACGCTCAATCGTCGCATTATTATGATTAGAATCGGTGTGTATCTTGGCCTGATAGCCAGTCATCGATGTCGCTTCATAACCCAACTTGTGCAACGTCATCGCCAACAAAGCCATAGAAACTTGTTCTCCAGCCGTTAATAGCACATCCAGTTCTCTAGCGTTTGGAACACTATCAACTTGTGAAGCTAAGTTAACTAACCGATTTGTTTCACCTGACATAGCAGAAACGACAACCAAGATCTGATTCCCTTCATTTTTCGCTTCAATGATTTTTTCTGCTACATGGTGAATTCGTTCTATTGAACCCACCGACGTTCCACCAAATTTCTGCACGATAAGAGGCATTTTCACCCTTCCTCACCTTCCCAAGACCAATGTCTATATATGACAAAAAAATACATACTTCGCGTCATGGCGAAGCAATAAAAAATTAACCAAGGAGTCTAACGTTACCATTAGACTTCTTGGTTAATCTCAATCAAACCTTGTTTAAACGCTCTTCCAGTAGGCAAAATAAAAGATGCCCAATCAACGGATTGGGCATCTTTGTATTAATTATTTAAGCTTAAAGACGCTCTTCTAGCCAAACACGTACTGACTTAAGCGCTTCAGGTAGTGCTTCAACGTCTGTACCACCCGCTTGAGCCATGTCTGGACGACCGCCCCCTTTACCGCCAACTTGCTCAGCAACCATCTTAACGAGGTCACCTGCTTTTACTTTGCCGATCAGGTCTTTGGTTACGCCAGCAATTAAGCCAACTTTACCGTCTGCTACGTTCGCAATCAGGATGATACCGCTACCCACTTGGTTTTTAGCATTATCAACCATAGTACGTAGGTTCTTGTTGTCTGCGCCTTCAATTGCAGCAACCAGAACTTTGGTACCAGAAATGTCTTCCACTTTACCCATGATGTTTGCGCCTTCAGCTGCAGCCATCTTTTCTTTCAGTAGTTGGATTTCTTTCTCTAGCGATTTCGCTTTCTTAGCCGATTCAGCCAATTTCTCTTCGTAAGCGTTATTCTGTGCATCAACTGCATCTAGAGCCGCTTCACCGGTAACCGCTTCAATACGACGAATACCAGCAGCAATGCCACCTTCAGAAGTGATCTTGAATAGACCGATATCACCTGTGTTGCTCGCATGGATACCACCACAAAGCTCAGTAGAGAAATCGCCCATCGACAGAACGCGAACTTCATCATCGTACTTCTCGCCAAACAGTGCCATTGCACCTTTTTCTTTCGCTGACTCGATGTCCATGATGTTCGTTTCAATCACATGATTCTTACGAACTTGTGCGTTAACTAGACGCTCTACTTCTTTAATCTGTGCAGGTGTTACCGCTTCAAGGTTAGAGAAGTCAAAACGTAGGTTGTCTGGCTTAACTAAAGAACCTTTCTGAGCAACGTGCTCACCTAGCACTTCGCGCAATGCAGAGTGAAGTAAGTGAGTTGCAGAGTGGTTTAGTGAGATAGCAGCACGACGCTCAGCATCAACACGCGCTTCTACTTTATCGCCTTGAGCAAATACGCCTTCAACCAGCTCGCCGTGGTGTGCAAATGCACTACCTAGCTTCTGAGTGTCTTGTACTTTGAACAGACCCGACGCTGTGCTTAGCGTACCAGCATCACCACATTGACCGCCTGACTCAGCGTAGAATGGTGTCTCTTCAAGGATGATAATTGCTTTGTCGCCAGCCGATAGTGAAGATACTTCTTCGCCGTCAACGAATAACGCAGAAATTTCACCAACACCTTCAGTACCTGTGTAACCACAGAACTCAGTGTTCGTGTCTACTTTGATCGTTGCGTTGTAATCAGTACCGAACTGACCCGCTTCACGTGCACGCTTACGCTGTGCTTCCATCGCCTTCTCAAAGCCTTCTTCATCGATAGTAAAGTCGCGTTCACGAGCTACATCATTCGTAAGGTCAGCAGGGAAGCCGTATGTATCGTAAAGCTTGAATACTGTTTCACCATCAAGCTCTTTGCCTTCAAGTGCGTCTAATGCGTCGTTAAGGATAACCATGCCGCGCTCGAGCGTGCGACCAAAGTTCTCTTCTTCGATGCGAAGAACTTTTTCAACAAGCTCTTGCTGTTTTTTAAGCTCTTCAGCCGCAGAACCCATCACTTCAGCCAGTACACCCACAAGTTTGTGGAAGAACACGCCTTGTGCACCAATCTTGTTACCGTGACGAACTGCACGACGAATAATACGACGTAGAACGTAGCCACGACCTTCGTTTGAAGGCATTACACCATCAGCGATTAGGAATGAACAAGAACGGATGTGGTCAGCAATAACGCGCAGCGATTGGTTAGATAGGTCGTCGTGACCTACCACTTCTGCTGTCGCTTTGATTAGCTTTTGGAATACATCAATTTCGTAGTTAGAGTGAACGCCCTGCATGATTGCAGAGATACGCTCAATACCCATACCAGTATCTACAGCTGGTTTAGGTAGCGGTTCCATTGTGCCGTCAGCGTGACGGTTGAACTGCATGAATACGTTGTTCCAGATCTCGATGAAACGGTCACCATCTTCTTCAGGTGTACCAGGGCGGCCGCCCCAAATGTGCTCACCGTGATCATAGAAGATTTCAGTACATGGACCACAAGGACCAGTGTCACCCATCGTCCAGAAGTTATCAGATTCAAACTTCTTGCCGCCTTCTTTGTCGCCGATGCGAACAATCTTGTCAGCAGGAATACCTACTTTCTTGTTCCAAATATCGAACGCTTCGTCATCTGTCTCGTAAACCGTTACTAACAGACGATCTTTTGGCAGACCTAGTGTTTCAGTCAGGAATTCCCAAGCAAACCCAATCGCTTCTTCTTTGAAGTAATCACCAAAGCTGAAGTTACCTAGCATTTCGAAGAATGTATGGTGACGAGCCGTGAAACCTACGTTTTCAAGGTCGTTGTGTTTACCACCCGCACGTACACAACGCTGAGCCGTAGTTGCTCGAGTGTAGGCACGTTTTTCGGCGCCTAAGAAGCAATCTTTGAATTGGTTCATACCTGCATTAGTAAATAGCAGGGTTGGATCGTTATGTGGAACTAACGATGAACTGTCTACGATTTGGTGTTCTTTGCTCTCAAAGAACTTAAGGAACGCGTTGCGAACCTCATCAGTGCTCATGTACATGCAGCTCTTCCTGAAAATAGTCGAGTTAGAATTTTGCCGTATTGTAGATCATGGTTAAGGCTTCGACTAGTTTTCTTGTAGAAAAGACACCCTTGGGCAGGATTTTAGTTGGAAATCGATAAAATGAAGAATATTCCACTAGCTCAGATAGGGAACAAACAAAAAAATTGGCAAGCCACCTAAAACAACCAAATAGATCGAGCAAGGCGCTGTAAGGATGGGGACAGATACTTTGACAAAAAAAGCCCCGCATAAAATATACGAGGCTTTCTATTCTTTCAAAGCGGATGTTCCTTTCAAACATCCGATCTATTAAACGTTAGCTTATAGCTCTTCGTTTTCTTCTTCTTTCTCTGCGCCTTTCTCTTCAAGAACAGCAGGAGTCAGTAGCAGTTCACGAAGCTTAGTGTCAAGTTCCAGAGCGATCTCTGGGTTTTCACGTAGGTGCTTACAAGAGTTTGATTTACCTTGGCCGATCTTGTCGCCTTTGTAGCTGTACCAAGCGCCCGCTTTCTCTACTAACTTATTCTTAACACCTAAATCGATAAGCTCACCTTCGCGGTTGAAGCCTTTTCCGTAAAGGATTTGAGTTTCAGCTTGTTTGAATGGTGCAGCAATCTTGTTCTTAACAACCTTGATACGAGTCTCGTTACCAACAACTTCATCACCGTCTTTGATTGCACCAGTGCGGCGAATATCAAGACGAACAGAGGCGTAGAACTTAAGTGCATTACCACCTGTTGTTGTTTCTGGGTTACCGAACATCACACCAATTTTCATACGAATTTGGTTAATGAAGATAGCCATACAGTTAGACTGTTTAAGGTTACCTGTCAGCTTACGCATTGCTTGAGAAAGCATACGCGCTTGAAGGCCCATGTGGCTATCGCCCATTTCGCCTTCGATCTCAGCTTTAGGTGTTAGTGCAGCAACCGAGTCAATAACAAGAACATCGATAGCACCTGAACGAGCCAGTGCATCACAGATTTCTAGAGCTTGTTCACCGGTATCAGGTTGAGATACAAGCAAAGCGTCGATATCAACACCAAGCTTTTGAGCGTAGATAGGATCAAGTGCGTGTTCCGCATCTACGAATGCACACGTTTTGCCCACTCTCTGCGCTGCTGCAATAAGCTCAAGCGTCAGCGTTGTTTTACCTGATGATTCTGGACCGTAAACTTCAACGATACGTCCCATCGGTAGGCCACCAGCACCTAGTGCGATATCTAGAGATAGAGAACCTGTAGAAATAGTTTCTACGTCCATTGTACGGTTATCACCAAGACGCATGATCGAACCTTTACCAAATTGCTTTTCAATCTGACCAAGGGCTGCGGCTAACGCTTTTTGTTTATTCTCGTCCATTTCTATCTCCACATAATCGGTTGTCTTAACAAGCGACTTAGAATCTATTTCTAACCCACGAAGGGGTGACTAATTGGTTTTTATTATACTGTTGATTCATACAGTGTCTACACCTGTATGAAAATAATTTGTACAAATGTTACTTGTCTTCCATTGATAGGTAATCATAAATAACTTGCAGGGCATGGTGCGTAGCTTGTTGGCGTACTTGTGATCTATCACCTGTAAATACATGCGTTCCTACTTTGTTCCATCCATTTACTGCCTTCCAAGCAAAACACACAGTCCCTACGGGCTTACCTTCCGTGCCGCCGCCTGGGCCAGCAATACCGCTGATAGACACAGAAATAGTGCCGTTTGAATGTTGTAGTGCCCCGTGAGCCATTTCTATAACCACCTGCTCACTCACAGCACCAAACTCAACTAAGGTTTCAAGTTGAACACCGATCATCTCTTGTTTCGCTTCATTACTGTAGGTCACAAAAGCACGGTCAAACCATGCGGAGCTCCCTGCGATATCGGTTACCGCGCTAGCAACACCGCCACCAGTGCAAGATTCAGCCGTCACTAATACATGTTTATGTTTAGCTAATAAGTGTCCGAGTTTTTCACTAAGAGCTTGTGTCGTCTGCATCTTTGGCTTCCCTTAATCTAGATGTATATCATTTGGATTTGCATCTTTTCGCATGTGTCGCTTTTCGCACGAAACGCTTTCACGTATCCTAAGCCGCAATAGAAATAAACGAAAGAAGTTAACTGTGAAAGCCGATCAAAAACATACTCCGATGATGCAGCAGTACCTAAAACTAAAAGCAGAAAATCCAGAAATTTTGCTGTTCTACCGCATGGGAGATTTCTACGAGCTTTTCTACGATGATGCTAAAAAAGCCTCTCAACTCCTCGATATTTCACTAACTAAGCGCGGCTCTTCAAACGGTGAGCCTATTCCTATGGCTGGCGTTCCATACCACGCCGTTGAAGGTTACCTGGCGAAGTTAGTGCAGTTAGGCGAGTCCGTAGCGATTTGTGAGCAGATTGGTAATCCAGCAACTTCAAAGGGCCCGGTTGATCGCGCTGTCGTGAGAATTGTGACACCGGGAACTGTAACGGATGAAGCATTGCTTTCTGAGCGTGTTGATAACCTGATTGCATCCATTTACCACCACAATGGTAAATTCGGCTACGCGACGCTTGATATTACTTCTGGCCGATTCCAGCTATGTGAGCCGGAAACCGAAGAAGCGATGGCGGCAGAGCTACAAAGAACATCACCACGTGAGCTGCTATTCCCTGAAGATTTCGAACCCGTAAATTTGATGGCAAGCCGTAATGGCAATCGCCGTCGCCCGGTATGGGAATTTGAATTAGATACAGCGAAGCAACAACTCAATCAACAATTTGGTACTCGTGACCTAGTTGGTTTTGGTGTTGAAAGCGCAAAACTAGGTTTATGCGCTGCGGGCTGTTTGATTCAATATGTAAAAGACACGCAACGTACCGCTCTTCCACACATCCGTTCACTCACAATGGATAAGCAAGATCATTCGGTGATCCTTGATGCGGCTACTCGTCGTAATTTGGAGATCACCCAAAATCTTAGTGGCGGCACAGACAACACCTTAGCTGAAGTACTCGATCATACTGCGACTGCTATGGGTAGCCGTATGCTTAAGCGTTGGTTACATCAACCCATGCGTAATATTTCAGCTCTTGATCAACGCCTAGATGCGATTGGTGAGATGAAAGATCTGGCTCTGTTTACTGAGTTACAACCAACGCTGAAACAGATCGGTGATATAGAGCGCATTCTTGCTCGTCTTGCACTTCGTTCTGCTCGCCCTCGTGATATGGCACGACTTCGCCAAGCGATGGAATACCTACCAGAGCTTGCTGAAACGCTAACGCAACTTAAACACCCATACCTAACTCAGCTTGCTCAGTATGCTGCGCCTGTGGATGAAGTATCTGAACTGCTTGAGCGTGCGATCAAAGAGAATCCACCCGTAGTTATCCGCGATGGTGGTGTGATAGCTGAAGGCTACAACGCCGAGCTAGATGAATGGCGCGACCTTGCCGCGGGTGCAACCGAGTTTCTGGATAAGCTTGAACAAGAAGAACGTGAACGTCACGGTATCGACACGCTTAAAGTTGGCTACAACAACGTACACGGTTTCTTCATTCAGGTAAGCCGCGGACAAAGCCATCTTGTACCACCACACTATGTTCGCCGCCAAACGTTGAAAAATGCAGAACGCTATATTATTCCTGAGCTGAAAGAGCACGAAGACAAAGTGCTCAGCTCTAAATCGAAAGCCCTAGCTATCGAGAAAAAGTTGTGGGATGAGTTGTTTGATTTGTTACTGCCTTATCTAGAGCGACTACAAAACATTGCTTCTTCAGTGTCTCAACTGGATGTTCTACAAAACTTAGCTGAACGTGCAGACACCCTTGATTACTGTCGTCCAACAATGACAGAGTCTGCTGGTGTACAAATTCAGGCGGGTCGTCACCCCGTTGTTGAACAAGTGATGGACGAACCCTTTATTGCTAACCCTATCGACCTCAACGATCAACGTAAGATGCTGATCATCACAGGTCCAAACATGGGTGGTAAGTCGACCTACATGCGTCAGACCGCACTCATTGCGCTGATGGCTCATATTGGTTGTTATGTTCCAGCAGAAAGCGCGACGATTGGTTCTATCGACCGTATCTTTACGCGTATTGGCGCATCGGATGATCTAGCTTCGGGTCGTTCAACCTTCATGGTTGAGATGACAGAAACCGCGAATATTCTGCACAACGCAACACCAAATAGCCTTGTGTTAATGGATGAAATCGGTCGTGGTACCAGTACTTACGATGGCTTGTCATTAGCTTGGGCAAGTGCAGAATGGTTAGCCAATCAAATCAACGCAATGACGCTGTTTGCAACACATTACTTTGAGCTAACTGAGCTACCTAACCAAATTCCAACCTTAGCGAACGTACACCTAGATGCGGTTGAGCATGGTGACAGCATTGCCTTTATGCACGCAGTTCAAGAAGGTGCAGCAAGTAAATCTTACGGCCTAGCGGTTGCTGGATTGGCTGGCGTGCCTAAAGCAGTGATCAAGAACGCACGTGCGAAGCTGACTCAACTAGAAGCATTGAGTATCGACTCTCCGACATCAAAGCCAAGTGGCGTTGATATCGCGAACCAACTGAGCCTGATACCTGAACCAAGTGAAGTAGAACAAGCACTGGCGAATGTTGATCCAGATGATCTGACACCTCGCCAAGCATTAGAAGAGCTCTACCGTTTGAAGAAGTTGCTTTAGTCTCTTTCCAAGCAGGTTGTTATTGTCGTTTTGTACTGTCGCTTAAGTCAGCAGTATGAAATACAAAAACCACAAACAAAAAAACGCTGACTTAAAAAGTCAGCGTTTTTATTTGTCTTCTATTCAAAGAAACATCATCAGTTCATTTAGTCATTTTCTACGTTGAACAGATTTTCCATGTTCAAGCCTTGCTTGATTAGGATTTCACGTAAACGACGAAGGCCTTCAACTTGGATTTGGCGAACACGTTCACGAGTCAGGCTAATTTCACGGCCTACTTCTTCTAGTGTTGACGGTTCGTAACCCAGTAGTCCAAAGCGACGTGCAAGCACCTCTTTTTGCTTGGGATTTAGCTCATCAAGCCAGAAAATCAACGAGTTCTTGATATCGCTATCTTGAGTTGAAACCTCAGGATCTGAGTTGTTGATGTCTGGAATAATATCCAACAGTGCTTTTTCGCCATCACCACCAATTGGTGTATCAACAGAGCTCACTCTTTCGTTTAGACGAAGCATCTTACTCACATCACCAACAGGTTTATCTAGCTTAGAAGCAATTTCTTCTGCCGTTGGTTCATGGTCAAGTTTTTGTGATAGCTCTCTTGCAGTACGTAGGTAGATGTTCAGCTCTTTCACAACATGGATTGGCAAACGGATAGTGCGAGTCTGATTCATTAAAGCACGTTCAATGGTTTGACGAATCCACCATGTCGCGTAGGTTGAGAAGCGGAAGCCACGTTCTGGATCAAACTTCTCTACGGCGCGAATCAAACCTAGGTTGCCTTCTTCAATAAGATCAAGAAGTGCAAGACCACGGTTGCTATAACGACGTGAAATTTTTACCACTAAACGCAGATTACTTTCGATCATGCGTTTACGTGCTGCTTCATCACCGCGTAGAGCTCGACGTGCATAAAGCACTTCTTCTTCAGCGGTTAACAGTGGTGAGAAACCGATTTCGCCTAGATAAAGCTGAGTAGCATCTAAACTTTTAGACGTAACTTCAACTTCTTCTTTCGCTTCGATTTTCTTTTTGATTGTTCGTTTTGCTTTTCCAAGAGCTTCCGGTTCCGTGGTTGCTTGGTTAAGATCGAACTCTTCTTTGGTTACTGCATTGCTTATACTCATAACGCCTCCCCCTGGCGAAATTAGCATGACATCACAACTTGATATGTCGCTAAATGACTATGTCACTCCATACAATACGTAATTTTTGCATATTGTATTTAAGGTAAATATCGCTTTGGATTAACCGATTTACCTTGGTAACGAATCTCAAAGTGCAGCCTAACACTGCTGGCTCCAGAGCTTCCCATTGTTGCAATCTTCTGCCCTGGTTTCACACTTTGCCCTTCAGATACTAATAGTCGGTCGTTATGCGCGTATGCACTTAAGTAATTATCATTGTGCTTCACAATCACTAGATTGCCGTAGCCTCGTAGTGCATTACCCGAATAAACAACCGTTCCCCCTGCAGTAGATACTATTGGCTGACCTCGCTGTCCTGCTATGTCTATGCCTTTATTTCCTTGTTCGCCTACAGAGAAATTCTTGATTACTCTCCCTTTAGTTGGCCATAACCATTTGGATACTTTATCGCTTGTTGGTTTGGTGGACGGTGTAACATTCTGTTTACCTTTAGACCCAACATACTCCTTTGATTTGGATTGTTCAACCTTCTTTGGTGGATCTTTTTTAACCACTTTAGTCGTAGTTTGAGTTGGCGCAGATTTAGAGTTTTTACTCTTCTGTGGCGAGGTTTTCGGTTTACTTGCTGTCGATGAGGTTGTGGATGCCGCAACAGGCGCAGCAACGGCTGCAACCGCGACTGTTGATTTACCATACGCTGGCGCGTTGTAACTCGGACGCCACAACTTAAGCTTCTGCCCTGGGTGGATAGTGTAAGGAGCAGACAGCTTGTTATAACTCACAAGGTCTTTAACGTCTTTATTGGTGACATAAGCAATGAAATAGAGGGTATCGCCTTTTTTCACTTCATAATAACTGCCGCGATAACTACCGCGATCAATTGATGAGTAATTCTTGTTTAGATTTGAAACGGGCGCAGGCGAATTCGCCGCACACCCAACAAGTGCACAGCTAAGCAGTAAAGTACTTCCTTTTAACAACTTCGAACGCATCGACTCTCTATCCACCTACACCATTAGTCTTTTATTAAGCTAGCTCACCAGGTACGAGAGGTACAAATCTCACCATCTCGATAACACTCGATAAAAACTCGTCACCGTGGCGAACAATCTTCAATAGTTGCTGTTCGTCATCACCGACTGGAATTAATAAACGGCCGCCATCTTTCAGCTGTTGCAGAAGCGCTTGAGGAATCGACTCTGCAGCTGCTGTGACAATAATCGCATCAAAAGGGGCTTTTGAAGACCACCCTTGCCAGCCATCACCGTGCTTGGTTGAGATGTTGTAGAAATCGAGTTGCTTCAACCTACGTTTCGCATCCCATTGTAGCGACTTTATTCTTTCTACCGAATAAACATGATCAACAAGTTGAGCCAATACAGCGGTTTGATAACCAGATCCAGTTCCAATCTCCAAAACACGGCTATCTTGTTGTAACTCAAGTAGCTCTGTCATTTTAGCAACAATGTATGGCTGGGAAATTGTCTGGCCCTGTCCGATAGGCAACGCATTGTTATCATAAGCTTGATGATACATCGCCTGTGATAAAAAGCTCTCTCTCGGCAGTTGATAAATAGCATCAAGAACCTTTTGATCCTGAATACCATTTTCAATCAGAAAAGTAATTAAGCGCTCTGCTTGAGGATTACTCACTTACTTCTCCCCTAACCATGTTGTCATCGCACCTAGCGACTCATGCGCTGTCAGGTCAACTTGTAACGGTGTTACTGATACAAAGCCATGCTCGATAGCGTAAAAGTCGGTGCCTTCACCGGCATCTTGTTCTTTACCTGGAGGACCAAGCCAATAAATATCATGACCACGTGGATCTTTTTGCTTAATCATATCTTCAGCATGATGACGAGCACCTAGGCGAGTCACCTGAGTGCCAGACAACTGCTCTAAAACTAAATCAGGAATATTGACGTTTAACAGGCGATTGGTTGGGATTGGGTTTACTAAATGTTGTTCGACGATACGACGAGCAATGGCCGCCGCTGTCTTAAAATGTTTTTTACCCACCAGAGAAAACGCCACCGATTGAACACCTAAAAAATGCCCTTCCATGGCTGCTGCCACTGTGCCTGAATAAAGCACATCATCACCCAGATTAGCACCGTGATTAATACCCGTTAATACCAGATCAGGCATATCATTCTTTAGCAATTCATTTAACGCAAAATGTACACAGTCGGTCGGTGTCCCTTGTACCGAATATGTATTTTCGGTAATTTCTTGAACACGTAAAGGCTGTTCTAAAGTTAATGAATTTGAAGCACCCGAGCGATTACGGTCAGGTGCAACAATGATAATTTCAGCAAGATCACGTAATTCATTGGCCAACTCATGAATACCTTGAGCGTGCACACCATCATCGTTGCTGAGTAAAATCTTCATCTTGTATCCTTTCTTTTGTTCCAATGCCAAGTCACTTAATTTCCGATATCAAGTGACTTCGCTCCAAGCAGAATCGTTATTGCTCGTAGCTTCTCTCTACGTGAACTTCTTCAACCAATTCACGAACAATAGCGGTTGCGAAACAACCTGCATCGAGAGAGAACTTAAGAGTGACATTATCTTCGTTCACTTCCCAAGCTAGACCCATCGGCTTCAACGAAGCTTCACGGCGATCATGGCGCATACGGTTGCCACAAATAAGAGCCATTAGATCCGGTTCAGCATCAAGGTGTTTCTGCTCTAGAGCTTGAGAGGCATCCGTCGTCGGTAACGCATTATCTCCAGCCAAAGCAACGGTAATAAACGCAGAACCGTTCGCGATGTCTTGGTTTACCGCTTCGATGTTATCCGCTGTTACCGCTAATTGAGCGCCGTCTTTCACGACAATATCGCCAACCAATGCCGACGCAAACGCATCTTGCTCAATACGGTCAGAAAGAATTAAGTTGTAAATCCAAGAACGAGCCGCAGAAAGATACAAGCTGCGCTTATTCTGATTACGCGTACGAACGTTTTCACGCCCCCAACGACGAGCTTCAGATAAGTTGTTACCTTCGTTACCAAAGCGCTGAGCACCGAAGTAATTTGGTACACCGACTTGAGCAACTTTTTCTAAACGCTTTACCACATCATCACAGTCCGTTACTTCAGACAAAGTCAGCTCGAATTGGTTGCCAACTAAATCACCTGGACGTAACTTTTTGTTGTGACGTGCTGTCGCCAAGATCTCAATGCTTGGGTATTGCGCTAGAAAAGCAGAAAAGTCAGGTTCACCTTTTGGTAGGTGCACGCTTAACCACTGCTCTGTCACAGCATGACGGTCTTTCAAACCAGCCCAGCTCACGTCTTTCGACTTAACACCACACGCTTTAGCCAACTCGTTTGCTACGAAGCTCGTGTTCTCACCAGTTTTACGAATACGCACCATTAGGTGCTCGCCTTCACCAGTAAACTCAAAACCCAAGTCTTCATTAACGACAAAGTGTTCGGCTTTTGCTTTTAGTTTTGCTTTCGCAGTTGGTTTACCGTTTAGGTAAGCCAATGAAGATAAAATATCTGACATGCTGTTCTTTTCGTGTTGGTGCTTACGCACTTTTAGTAATTAGGACCACCGCTTCACATGCGATGCCCTCTTTGCGACCTGTAAAACCTAAACGCTCAGTAGTCGTGGCTTTTACATTCACATTGCTAATGCTTGTTTCTAAATCTTGAGCAATGGCTTGGCACATAGAGTCTATATGAGGAGCCATCTTTGGAGCTTGCGCCATGATAGTAATATCCGCATTACCAATCACATAACCTTGCTCTTTTACTCGACGATAAACATCTTTAAGTAATTCGCGGCTATCTGCGCCTTTCCATTCATCATCCGTATCAGGGAAATGACGACCAATATCACCCGCTGCAATTGAACCCAGTAAAGCATCGCATAATGCGTGCAGGGCAACATCACCGTCTGAGTGTGCGATAAGACCCTGTTCATAAGGGACGCTCACGCCACCAATAATTACCGGGCCTTCACCACCAAATTTGTGTACATCAAAGCCATGGCCAATACGAATCATCATTATTCCTTATTCTGACTTAAATAGAACTCAGCCAAAGCCAAATCTTCAGGCTGAGTAATCTTAAAATTATCTGAACGCCCAGCAATCAGTGCTGGCGATAAACCTTTCCACTCAAACGCAGACGCTTCATCGGTAATTGAAACACCTTGTTGCAAGGCTTCACTCAAGACTTTCCGTAAAGGCTTAGATCGAAACATCTGAGGGGTAAGCGCATGCCAGAGATCGACGCGATCGACCGTGTGTTCAATTTGTCCTTGAGCACCGCGTTTCATTGTATCGCGAACAGGCGCCGCTAAAATCGCGCCAACATCATGGGTCATAGCACCAGAGATCAGTTTGTCGATATCGCTCAATTGGATACAAGGCCTAGCGGCATCATGCACCATCACCCAGTCACTGAGTTGCTGTTGGGCAGTATAGTCCAGAGCAGAAAGCACCGAGTCGGCTCTTTCCGTTCCGCCGGACACTCTGATCACCTGTGGATTAAGGTTAAGCGGTAATTCAGGGTAATAAGGATCATCATCACTGACCGCTACCACGATTTTAGACACCTGAGGGTGAGACAACAGTTTCTCAACGGTGTGCTCTAAAATCGTTTTACCATGAATTTGAAGATATTGCTTGGGACGGTCTGCCTTCATTCGGCTGCCGACGCCCGCAGCGGGGACCACTGCAATAACGCTTTGAAGTTGGTTCGACATTAATGAGATTCCTCACCAATAATACGATAAAACGTTTCGCCTTCTTTCACCATTCCAAGCTCATGACGTGCGCGCTCTTCTATCGCGTCTAAGCCTTGGCGTAAATCGTCGATTTCCGCAAACATCTCAGCATTACGAAGATGAAGCTTTTCATTTACTTGCTGTTGAACTTGGATTTCGTTGTTCACACCGTAGTAATCAGAAATACCATTTTTACCGAGCCACAGTGTGTGTTGTAGCCAGCCAAACACTATGAGCAGTACTAAAGCAAAAATTCGCATAACACCTTTCGCCGGTTGAAAAAGAAGGAACTAGAATAAGGCACATATATACCATAATGAGCTTATTGGTGCGAGATATGTGGTGTCAGGGAATCAATAAGTCGGGGAATTATTGTTGTTCAAAACCTGTAATGAGAGTCCCGCCTCCCGCCTCCGTCACCCTAGGGAGTCACGTATTAGGTAAACCCATACCTGCAAAAGAGAAAACAACACACATTGCCCAACGACATCTAACCACGTCATTCCCAAGAAGGAGGAACGACTGAGTTGGGAATCTATCACGCTTAACGTAAACAAGAGATTCCCTATGCCTTCCTTCGTCAGTCTAGGGAATGACGTATTTTAGGCAAAAAAAACGCCCTACCGAAGTAGAGCGTTTTCAAAAGCTTTAAGCTAATAATTCAGAGTGAATTATTGACCTTTAACTTCTTTAAGACCGTTGAAAGGTGCTTTAGAACCTAGAGCTTCTTCGATACGGATAAGTTGGTTGTACTTAGCAACACGGTCAGAACGGCTCATAGAACCAGTTTTGATTTGACCTGCAGCTGTACCTACCGCTAGATCAGCGATAGTTGCATCTTCAGTTTCGCCAGAACGGTGAGAGATTACTGCAGTGTAGCCAGCGTCTTTAGCCATCTTGATAGCAGCTAGAGTCTCTGTTAGAGAACCGATTTGGTTGAACTTGATAAGGATAGAGTTAGCTACGCCTTTCTCGATACCTTCAGCAAGAATCTTAGTGTTTGTAACGAACAGATCGTCACCAACGATTTGAAGCTTGTCGCCTAGAAGTTCAGTTTGGTGCTTGAAGCCATCCCAATCTGACTCGTCAAGACCGTCTTCGATAGAAACGATTGGGAAGTTGTTCGCTAGTTCAGCTAGGTAGTGGTTGAACTCTTCAGAAGTGAAAGTTTTACCTTCGCCCTTCATGTTGTAGATACCAGCTTCTTTGTCGAAGAACTCAGATGCTGCACAGTCCATAGCAAGAGTAACGTCTTTACCTAGTTCGTAACCAGCAGCTGCAACAGCTTCTGCGATAACTTCTAGAGCTTCAGCGTTAGATTTAAGGTTAGGAGCGAAACCACCTTCATCACCAACTGCAGTGCTGTAGCCTTTAGACTTAAGAACTTTAGCTAGGTTGTGGAATACTTCAGCGCCGATACGCAGACCTTCTTTAAGAGTTTTAGCGCCAACTGGTTGGATCATGAACTCTTGGATGTCAACGTTGTTATCAGCGTGCTCGCCACCGTTGATGATGTTCATCATTGGTAGAGGCATAGAGAACTGACCAGCAGTACCGTTTAGCTCAGCAATGTGCTCGTATAGAGGCATGCCTTTCGCAGCAGCAGCAGCTTTTGCGTTAGCTAGAGAAACAGCAAGGATAGCGTTAGCGCCAAACTTAGACTTGTTCTCAGTACCGTCTAGATCAAGCATAACTTGGTCAACGTCAGCTTGTGCTTTAGCGTCTTTACCAACTAGAGCGTCAGCGATTGGGCCGTTTACAGCTTCAATTGCTTTAAGAACACCTTTACCTAGGAAACGGGATTTGTCGCCGTCACGTAGCTCAAGAGCTTCGCGAGAACCAGTAGATGCGCCAGATGGAGCAGCAGCCATACCTACGAAACCGCCTTCTAGGTGTACTTCAGCTTCTACAGTTGGGTTACCACGTGAATCGATGATTTCACGACCTAGAACTTTAACGATCTTAGACATTGAATGTTTCCTTCTCGTTGAATATATAAATGTCAAATTTAAAGGTAGCAGCACAACTTACGCAGCTACCTGGATTCCTTTTTACTTTTCTAATTCGCCGCGCTGGAATTCGCCAGCCGCTTTAACGAAACCTGCAAACAATGGGTGACCATCGCGAGGTGTTGAAGTGAACTCTGGGTGGAACTGAGCAGCAACAAACCATGGGTGGTTCGGGTTCTCAATAACTTCAACCAGTTTCTTGTCCGCAGACAGACCCGATACTTTTAGGCCCGCTTTTTCAATTTGTGGACGAAGATTGTTATTCACTTCGTAACGGTGACGGTGACGTTCATGGATCGTCGCGCTACCGTATAATTCGTAAGCTTTCGTCCCTTTCGCTAGGTGACAAAGCTGTGAACCAAGACGCATTGTGCCGCCTAGGTCAGATTTTTCAGTACGCTCTTCAACTTTACCTTCGCCGTCAATCCACTCAGTGATTAGGCCAACAACTGGGTATTTAGTTTCTTTGCAGAATTCAGAAGAGTGTGCCCCTTCCATCTTCGCAACGTTACGAGCGTACTCAATAAGAGCAACTTGCATACCTAGACAGATACCTAAGTAAGGTACTTTGTTTTCACGAGCGTATTGTGCAGCAAGAATCTTACCTTCAACACCACGATCGCCAAAGCCACCAGGAACTAGGATTGCATCTAGGCCTTGTAGAATTTCTGTGCCTTTAGATTCAACATCTTGTGAATCTACATATTTAATTGTGACACTTAGGCGGTTTTTCAAGCCTGCGTGCTTCAGTGCTTCATTTACTGATTTGTATGCATCTGGCAGTTCAATGTACTTACCAACCATACCAATCGTTACTTCACCCGTTGGGTTAGCTTCTTCGTAAATTACTTGTTCCCATTCAGACAGATCAGCTTCTGGAGCATCGATACCGAAACGCTTACATACAAGATCATCAGTACCCTGTGCACGGATTAACTGTGGAATCTTGTAGATTGAATCTACGTCTTTCATAGAGATAACTGCTTTTTCTTGTACATTACAGAAAAGAGCAATTTTCTTACGTTCGTTTGCTGGGATAACACGATCTGAACGACAAACTAGAATGTCAGGTTGGATACCGATAGACAGTAGCTCTTTTACAGAGTGTTGCGTTGGCTTAGTTTTAAGCTCACCCGCTGCACCTAAATAAGGAACTAGAGTAAGGTGCATGAACATTGCGCGTTCACGGCCTAATTCTACTGCTAACTGACGAATCGCTTCCATGAATGGCAAAGATTCAATATCACCTACAGTACCACCAACTTCAACAAGCGCGATATCGTGGCCTTTAGCACCAGAGATTACGCGTTCTTTGATAGAGTTAGTGATGTGAGGGATAACCTGGATTGTTGCACCTAGGTAGTCACCACGACGTTCATTACGTAGAACGTCAGCATAAACACGACCTGCTGTGAAGTTGTTACGCTTAGTCATCTTGGTGCGAATGAATCGCTCATAGTGACCAAGGTCAAGGTCTGTTTCAGCGCCATCTTCCGTAACGAACACTTCACCGTGCTGAGTCGGGCTCATAGTGCCTGGATCAACGTTGATGTAAGGGTCAAGCTTCATCATAGTCACTTTAAGACCACGAGCTTCTAAAATAGCCGCAAGAGATGCTGCTGCAATACCTTTACCTAGAGAGGATACAACCCCGCCAGTAACAAAAATGTAATTTGTCGTCATGTTTAACCTGAAATTGGTTGAATGAGGGAAATGGATTACTTCTGGACGGGATGAAAATATACCAGAAGCCCCTTATCGCCACAACGTGAAATCTATCACACTGCAATTTTTTATTTTTTGCTTCAAATCAATTCATGATAAAAGCTTTGATGATCTTTTCTCCGCCACTTTGACTTCATCCCACATAGAATCAAGCTGTTGTAGAGAAAAGTCGGTCAAAATTTTATCTTGCTGACGAACTTTTTTTTCCACACCTTTAAAGCGACGTGAAAATTTCAGATTAGCTTTACTGAGAGCCGTTTCTGGATTTTTACCCAAATGTCGCACTAAATTGACGGTAGCAAACAACAAATCACCCAGTTCTTCTTCAACTAAATCTTCGTTTGGCGTTACTTGAAGTGCTTCTTCTAGCACCTCATCAACTTCCTCTAAAACCTTATCAGCGACGGGGCCAATAGAGTCCCAATCAAAGCCAAATTTCGCGACTTGCTTTTGAATTTTTGTAGCACGCGAAAGTGCAGGTAGAGAGTTTGGTATTGAGTCTAGAATACTTTCTTGAGTTTTTCCTGCTTGTACTTTTTCTTTGGCTTTTTCAGCTTCCCAGTTAGCATTAATTTCTTCATCGCTCGCAAACTCTTTATCAGAAAATACGTGTGGATGACGGCGTGTCAGCTTTTCATTGATACCGTCGACCACATCAGAGAACTCAAACAAGCCCTGCTCTTTTGCTAACTGACTGTAGAAAATCACCTGAAACAACAGGTCGCCCAACTCTTCTTGTAGGTTCGGCCAATCTTTGTTGTGAATCGCGTCCACCACCTCGTAGGTCTCTTCGATAGTATGCGGCACAATTGTTTCAAAATTTTGTTTCAAATCCCAAGGACAGCCACCTTCAGGATCGCGCAGCTTAGCCATAATCTGTTCAAGTTGTTCAATCGGGTGATTCATCGTTTTCTTCCTATTCACTGTCTTTGATTTTTAAATTTAAAGCTTCACTAAAACTAAAAGGTACTAGAACTAAAAAAGGTGAGCAGCCAAAACCACTCACCTTTGTTGATACTGTCTAATTCTCTAAATTGCGCATCTTTCACTAAGCAGTTGTTACTTTAACAAGGCAACAAGCTTTCGCGATTCCTGAGCATAGCTCGCCTATGTGATGGAACAAGAAAGCGCAGTTAACGCAGTAAAAGTGACTAATGCAACGTGAAAGTTAGCCTAGGCGTTTAACCGACATGACATCTTTGATTTGTTCTACTCGGCTCGTTACTCGACTCAGAATTTCAATGTTGGTCACTTCCAAATCAAAATCCATCACCGACAGTTGGCGTTTATAGTCAATACGGCTCTTCATTGTCGTCACACTGACTTTTTCGTTTAAGAACAGTGACGTTATATCTTTCAACAAGCCTGTACGCTCAAGGGCCTCTACACGCAACGTTAAGATATACGAGCCTACAAAACCATCGCCCCACACAGTGTCAATGATACGTTCGGGAGCATGCAGGTTAAGCTCACTTAACTGTTCACAATCGCTGCGGTGTACTGAAATACCACGCCCTTGAGTAATGTAACCTTTGATCACATCGCCCGGGATAGGCTGACAACAACGAGCCAAGTGGGTCATTAGGTTATCGACACCTTCAACAACGACAGCATCCTTTTTCGGACGGCTCTGATGCGCCGGCTTATTGTCAGACTCAAGCAACTTCTCGAGCGCTTTTTTGTCTTCTTCTTCCGCCGTCGGTTTGTTGACCAAAGCATTGATATGGTTAACAACTTGGTTGATACGCAAGTCGCCGCTACCAATACCCGCATACAACTCATCTGGAGTGTTGACGTTGAATCGTTTGAGCGCATATTGCTCAGCATCTTTCAATGTTGCGCCGACTCTACCTAGCTCGACTTCTAGGATGTCTCGTCCGGCTTCAAGATTTTTCTCACGACTTTGAGCACGGAACCATGCGTTAATTTTTGCACGAGCTCGACTTGAGTGAACAAAGCCTGTAGTCGGGTTTAACCAATCACGTGATGGGTTCGGTTCTTTTTGAGTGATGATCTCAACTTGATCGCCCATCGCTAGCTTATGAGTAAACGGGACGATTCGACCTGCGACTTTGGCACCGATACAACGGTGCCCAACCATCGAGTGGATGTGGTAAGCAAAGTCCAACGGTGTTGCACCCATTGGTAAATCGACCACATCACCACGTGGTGTAAAGGCGTAGACACGGTCATCAAAGACTTGGCTACGTACTTCATCCAGCATTTCACCAGAATCCGACATCTCTTCTTGCCAGTCGATAAGCTTACGAAGCCAAGTAATTTTCTCATCGTAGCCACTGCGTACACCGCTAGATGCACCTTCTTTGTATTTCCAGTGCGCAGCAACGCCTAATTCAGAGTCTTCATGCATCTGCTTGGTACGGATCTGAATTTCGATGGTCTTGCCTTCTGGGCCAAGAACTACGGTATGAATCGATTGATAACCATTTGGCTTAGGGTTCGCCACATAGTCGTCAAACTCACTTGGGAGGTGCTTATATTTGGTGTGAACCACACCTAAACCGGCATAACAGTCTTGCAGTTGGTCTGCGATAATACGCACCGCACGTACATCAAAAAGCTCATCAAACTCTAAGCCTTTTTTCTGCATTTTACGCCAGATACTGTAGATGTGTTTTGGTCGACCACTGACTTCAGCATTGATGCTTGAGCGGTTCATTTCTGACGTGAGATCGTCAACAAAGTCAGTGATGTATTGTTCGCGCACGATACGGCGCTCAGACAGCTGTTTAGCAATCTGCTTATAGGTATCTGGTTGTTGGTAGCGGAAAGCGTAATCTTCAATTTCCCACTTTAGCTGACCAATACCCAAACGGTTTGCAAGAGGCGCATAGATGTTGGCACACTCTTTTGCCGCCGCACGGCGCACAGCATCAGGGGCTTTTTTCACTTCTATGAGGTTACAAATTCGCTCTGCTAGTTTGATGACGACGCAGCGGAAATCATCCACCATTGCCAGTAGCATTCGTCGAACATTATCGACTTGCCCCGAAGCAGCACTGCCTTCAAGGGTGACATTTAGCTGGCCCAAAGCCGCCATTTCTTCCACGCCATCAATCAGCTTTACGGTTTCCTTTCCGTAACTTTCTTCAAACGCTTCACGCTCAAAAACACCGCTTGATACGACAGGGAAGAGTTGCGCTGCCACTAAAGTAGCGCGATCCATAGACAAGGTGACCAAGATCTCGATCATCTCGCGCCCACGCCAAAGCAAAAGCTCGCCTTGCTCGTGATCTTTTAATAGCTCTTCACAGTGACGATAAACTTTGGTCAGTTTATTCGAGGTTTTTGCGTCTTGATTCAATGACGCAATCCAATTATCTAGCTCAAACTGTTCGCTTGGGTTTAAATGTGCGCTTCGTACCGCAACCATCATGCCTTCCTAGTTATTATGTTTTATACCCAATTCAATATGACTAACTGATTCCAAGTTAGTTCGACTCATATTGATATCAGCGCAGGCTTCCCTGCACCTTTGTGATTCATTTTTAAGCCTTGTTTAAGGGCCTCTAAGCCTTGATAAAGAGAGCCATCGATTCTAGATGACTGGTATGTGGGAACATGTCCAACATACCTAGCTTGGCTAATTGATAGCCTTGTTTTTCTAAGCTCTCAGAATCTCTAGCTAGAGTAGCAGGATTACACGAAACATAAACCACGCGCTTCGCTCCTAACCCTGAAATTTGATCAACGATCCCACTCGCTCCAGCACGTGCTGGATCAAGTAAGATTTTATCAAATCTTTCTTTTGCCCAAGGCTGTGAAGACAGCTCTTCTTCAAGGTTCGCTTGGTAGAATTCTGTATTGCTCAATTGATTCAAAGTCGCGTTAGACGTTGCCTGTTGAACCATTTCATCGACACCTTCAACACCCACTACAAACGCAGATTGCTGTGCAATAGGCAAACTGAAGTTTCCTAAGCCACAAAACAGGTCAAGCACTCGCTCATCGGCTTGAGGCTCTAGCCACTCAATCGCTTGAGCAACCATTTGCTGGTTCACTTTCTGGTTAACTTGGATAAAGTGGTTTGGCTCAAAAGGCAATGTCACGCCTGTTTCACTGTAAGCTGGCGCATCACCAATTAAACGAATGAGCTTGTCTGTTTCAGGCATAGTATACAACGTGGCGCCTTCAGCTTTAGCGAGTGCAATCAATGCTTGCTCATCTTTCTCAACCAAAGGCTTAAGGTGACGCAGAACTATCACAGGGCCAGTATCGCCCAATACCAATTCAACGTGTCCTAAAGACGTAAGGTTGCTGAAAGTATTGAGTAAATTTTTCAGTTTTGGCAGCAATACATTAAGGCGAGGATCCAGTACGGCACAGTCGGTGATGTTTTCAATCTGCTTACTTTGTTTCTTACGGAAACCGAACTGAAGCAGCTGTGTCTTCTTATCAACAAATAGGCTGATACGCGCGCGACGTCGATAACCGGTTTCATCACCTACAATCGGTTCAACAACTTCAGTGTTAGCCGTTTGGTATTGGCTCATCAGGTGCGTCAAAGATTGCGATTTATGCTCAACCTGAGAAGCGTAACCAAGATGTTGAAGGTGACAGCCACCACACTGATTAAAGTGCTTACAGAATGGCTTTAAACGCAGCTCACTCGGTTTAAGTAATTTGATGAGTTTTGCTCGCGAAAACTTACTTTTGCTCTCAGTAAGTTGAATAACTACCTGCTCACCGGGCAATGAGCCATCAATGAAAACAGGTTTATTCTTCTGATAAGCGATGCCAGCGCCATTGTGATCCATTCGTTCAACCAAAACCGATTGATGCTTGGTCTCGAGTTGAGTTTTCTTTTTTGGTTGGAAAAAACGTGCCATTGCTTGTGCCTAATGTATCTTTTAATAAGTAATTGGTATCCAGGACTCACTATTATGTCTTGGAATCATTGTCGAACGTCACGGCTTTGATTAAGCTTACCGTTCACTTAACCGCCATTGTGTGCGTTATTTTCCCATATCCAGACCTCGATGTAATTAAAGAACATGACCAGATATGGCTTAAGAGCCCGTGTAATTACCTTAACTCTAGCTCCAACCTTAATTATTGGGTTGCTATTGAGTGCATTTTTCTCATTTAACCGCTATCAAGACCTTGAGGGGCAAGTGGTTAATACTGGTACTAGCATCATTGAACCGCTGGCAATTGCTAGTGAGTCAGGCATGAAGCTCGAAAGTCGAGAATCTGTTCGTCAACTTATTAGCTATGCGCATCGAAAAAATTCTAAGTTGGTTCGCAGTATCGCGGTGTTTGATGAACGTCATGAGTTGTTTGTGACTTCAAACTTCCACCCTGACTTTGAAAGCCTAACCTATCCGAAAGATAAACCCATCCCGCATTTAAGCTCATCGAACCTGCTCGATAATACGCTGATTCTTCGGACACCCATCATCGCCGAAGGCCAATACATCAACTCAGCTAACGGTCAGTCTCAAGCTAACCAAGCGATCGGCTATATTGCGATAGAGTTAGACTTATCGTCACTTCGATTGCAGCAGTATCAAGAAGTGTTCTCTGCCTTCTTGGTGTTGATTTTAGGGCTGGGACTTTCTGGTGTATTTGCTTTTCGCTTGATGCATGACGTCACCCAACCGATCACACACATGAAAAACATGGTCGACCGAATTCGTCGTGGTCATCTCGATGTGCGTATCGAAGGCAAAATGCACGGTGAGCTAGACTCACTGAAAAACGGTATCAACGCGATGGCGGTATCGCTATCAGAATATCACGTCGAGATGCAGCACAGTATCGACCAGGCTACGTCTGATCTGCGTGAAACCCTAGAGCAATTAGAGATTCAAAACGTTGAGTTAGACATTGCGAAAAAACGCGCTCAAGAAGCGGCTCGTGTTAAATCTGAGTTCTTGGCTAACATGTCTCACGAATTGAGAACACCGCTTAACGGTGTGATTGGCTTTACTCGTCAAATGCTTAAAACCCATCTATCGACCAGTCAAACAGATTACTTGCAAACCATTGAACGTTCAGCAAATAACCTACTCAGTATCATCAACGATATTCTTGATTTCTCGAAACTGGAAGCTGGTAAATTAGCGCTCGAGAACATCCCATTCGAGTTCCAAGCCAGCCTTGAAGAGGTTGTGAACCTTCAAGCGACCAACGCCCATGAGAAAGGCCTAGAGCTAACACTTAAGATAGACCCGAAAGTGCCACCAGGCGTTGTTGGTGACCCGCTGCGTATTCAGCAGATCCTAACCAACCTTGTTGGTAACTCAATCAAGTTTACGGAGCGTGGCAACATTGATATCAGCGTCGAGCTTCGTTCACAAAGCGAAGACAGCATCGAGTTGCAATTCATGGTTCGAGATACCGGTATTGGCATCTCTGAGCGCCAGCAAGCTCAGCTTTTCCAAGCCTTCAGCCAAGCAGATGCAAGCATCTCTCGTCGTTATGGCGGTACGGGCTTAGGCCTGGTCATCACCCAAAAACTGGTCAGCCAAATGGGCGGTGAGATCAGCTTAACCAGCCGTCTGCATCAAGGCTCAACCTTCTGGTTTACTTTGAGACTATCGACTACAGATATGCCGATGACTGAGTTGATTGAAACTCAGTGCCTGCAAGACAAGCAGCTGCTGCTTATCGAACCAAACATGCAAGCGGCATCGATTACTCAACAAATCTTAACCCAAGAAGGTTTAGTGGTAACGTATCGTTCGGTGATGCCTGATGAGTCGACTTCGTATGACTACGTTCTACTCAACCTAGCCGCGAACCAAGAGTATCAATTTGATACCGTGAGTGGTTGGGCGATTGGCGCAAAAGAGATCGCTCAAAACGTAATTATTGGTACGCCGAGTACAGAGCTTGCTCTGGGTGAGCAGTTGATGAAAGAGGTTGATGTTCAATGCATCACAAAACCTCTCTCTCGCAAAAAACTGCTGCAAACTCTCATATCTAACCAAGCGCCAACCTTGATTGCACCAGCCATTGAAACGCACTCAGAAGAGAAGCTGCCGCTCACTGTAATGGCGGTCGACGACAACCCAGCAAACCTTAAATTGATTACCGCGCTACTAAAAGAGCGAGTAGAGACAGTCATCAGTTGCACCAGCGGACAGAAGGCCATAGACAAGGCGAAGGAGACCCCGTTTGATATCATTTTCATGGATATCCAGATGCCGCAAATGGATGGTGTGACAGCCTGTAAGAATATAAAGAAACTAGCAAATAATGCGAATACCCCCGTCATTGCAGTCACTGCACACGCGATGGTTGGCGAGCGTGACCGTCTACTTGAAGCTGGCATGGATGACTACCTAACCAAGCCGATTGAAGAGCACGTGTTACAGCAAGTTCTGATTCATTGGAGCCCTACTTCTGAGGTTGAGCATATTGAAAAAATAGACCCAACCCACCCTGCAGTCTCTGCTGAAGTAGACAATAGCGTAGTTTCAGATTCTGAGGCTAACGTGCATAAGAATATCATCATTGATTGGCAAGCAGCTATGAAGCAAGCTGCCAACAAAGAAGACCTCGCACGCGATATGTTGCAAATGCTAGTCGACTTTATTCCAGAAGTTTATGAAGCAGCAGACAAAGCGATAGAAGACAGTGACTACCCAGTTGAAGAGCTGACACACATCATTCACAAGATGCATGGCAGCAGCTCATACAGCGGTGTACCAAGGCTGAAGTCGGTATGTGCGACGATAGAGAAAGAACTGCGTTCCGGCACTTCAGTTGAAGATATTGAACCGGAACTTTTCGAACTTCAGGATGAATTGGACAAGGTTCAAGCAACTGCGATCCATTACTTAAAACCAGCTAAGACCTAGCGATTACCTGTTACCAACCAATATTCGTAAGAAGGTTTACCAGCAAAAAAAAGCAGGCTCATAAGCTCTGCTTTTTTTGTCTAGAACCTAGGGTGCTAGATATAATACCAATCACAGTAAGTAAGTGTTCAGAAATAGCGCAGGAAAAAGGCTTGAGAACAAGGCGTGATTTTTTGATAAGTAGTTATTCTACGATAAAAAATTATAACGCAGTTATCGAGCGTTTTAACAAGCTAGGGTGACCAGTTATTTACTACGATTGGTATAAAGTAACGGTAATCGATTTACGACTCGAGTAGTACCGTCGCCACCGCATAATGGCGCTCATCTGAGATAGTCAGATGAATCGACTTTGTACCACTCGCTTCTGCGATTTCACGTGCCTTTTTATGTAGGCTTAGAACTGGCTTGCCATGCTCATCGTTCGATATTTCAAAATCGTGAAAGGTCACACCAAGCGCGATACCCGTGCCCAACGCCTTAGATGCCGCTTCTTTTGCAGCAAAGCGTTTTGCAAGGTAACGCCCTTTTTGTTTAAGTTGCTGGAATACTTCAAATTCAGAATCCGTCAAAATACGTTGAGCGAAAGCCGCACCACTTCGTGACAGTGCTTTTTCTACACGTTCTATTTCTGCGATATCTGTACCTAACCCAACAACAGCCATGTGTCCCCTACTACCAAACTTCTATCGATTCACTTTATCGATTCTACTGATTAACCGCTTAACGCTTACTACTAAACTAATGACGAGTTAAAGAACTAAGCGTTGTTGCGTGCTGTTTCCATCACGGCTTTCATATCTGCAACGGCTTTATTCAAACCATCAAAGACTGCGCGTCCCATGATCGAGTGACCGATGTTCAGCTCGTAAATCTCAGGAAGTGCCGCAATCGGCGCTACGTTGTGATAAGTCAGACCATGACCCGCATTCACTGTGATACCCAAATCATCTGCGTAGCTTGCGCCTGCAGCAATCTTTTTAAGCTCATCTTGCTGATCTTCTTCTGTTTTCGCATCAGCGTAATGACCAGTATGAAGCTCAATAAACGGCGCGCCACATGCTTTTGCTGCATCGATTTGCTCACGATCTGCATCGATAAACAGAGATACTTTGATACCCGCAGCCGACAGTTTTTCCGTCGCTGCTTTGATCTTTTCAAGTTGACCAACCACGTCCAAGCCGCCTTCCGTCGTCAGCTCTTCACGCTTTTCTGGAACCAGACAAACGAACTCAGGATTAGTATCGAGTGCAATTTGAACCATCTCGTCCGTCACAGCCATCTCTAAGTTCATGCGAGTCTGGATTGTCTCAGCAAGAATACGTACATCACGATCAACAATATGACGGCGATCTTCACGCAGGTGAATGGTAATGCCGTCAGCACCCGCACGTTCAGCAATTTCAGCTGCGTGTACTGGATCTGGGTATTTAGTACCACGTGCATTACGTAGTGTAGCAATATGGTCGATATTAACGCCTAAAAGGATTGAGCTCATTTTTCAATACTCCGTGCTCTAGAGAGGGCTATTGTTGGCATAAATAGCTCTCTACTTTTTAATGGTTTGCCGCCAAGATACGGCTTTAAGGCTATGCGTGTAAAGCGTTTTGCTGCTTTTAACTGCTCTTTAGTGATAAACCTACGTTCACTGATTGCGATAAGTTCATCGCCCATAAATGTCAGGTTATCTCGACGTACAGAAGCGATGAAACCTTTCTGCTCTCGATAGCGATAAGTCATGCTTGGATCGATCGCTTCACCAGTACCAGCACAATGCAAAAAGTCGACGCCATATCCCATAGCAGAAAGTAGAGCCAATTCAAAACGACGTAGCGCCGGCTCAGGGTTCTCATTATGAGCGAGTTCTGTTAAGGCATGAAGATAGTCATGAAAAAATGCAGGCATAGCCACTTCGGCCATCAACACTCGGCCAACTAGCTCATTGACATACATAGCGGAATACAGATTAATACCGGCAAGAGGAAGCCCCAAGCTGATCGGTTCAGCTTGGCGCAACGTTTTCATTGAACCATTGCCAGACCACTTAAGCAGTAGAGGCGTAAAAGGTTGCAATGCGCCTTTCAAATTAGAACGCTTACTCCGCGCACCTTTAGACATCAACGTCACCCGACCGTACTCTTCGCTGAAGACGTCCAGAATCAGGCTCGACTCACTGTATGGTCGACGGTGCAACACAAAGCATCGCTGTAACCCTTCGCTCAATAACTTACCCTTCTTACAGATACAAAAAGAGAGAGTTCGCACTCTCTCTTGTATTTATATTCAATTCAACTTTCTTAATATCAGAAAGTGACGTTCAATATATTATAGATCGTCGATGTAGCCTAACGAGCGAAGTGCACGCTCATCGTCAGCCCAACCAGACTTAACTTTAACCCAAGTCTCTAGGTAAACCTTACGACCGAACAGTTCTTCCATGTCGATACGAGCTTCACGACCAATCGTTTTGATCTTCTCGCCCGCTTTACCAATCACCATCTTCTTCTGACCAGTACGTTCAACAAGAATCAAAGCATTGATGTGGAAACCATCGTTATCAGGGTTGTAATCAAAACGCTCGATTTCAACCGTTACTGAGTAAGGTAGCTCTTCGCCTGTGAATCGCATCAGTTTTTCACGGATGATTTCAGAGGCCATAAAGCGCTGTGAGCGATCCGTTACGTACTCTTCAGGGAAGTGGTGCGTCGCTTTTGGTAAAGAGTTACGAACGTGCTTACGCAGTACATCGATATTCTTACCTTGCTTCGCCGAGATTGGCACAACATCAAGGAAGTCCATCTTCTTAGACACTTCCATCATGTGTTGCATCACGTCGGTACGGTCTTGAACGTTGTCTACCTTGTTAATACAAAGGACTACTGGGAAATCTGTTTTTCTCAGCTTGTTCAGTACCATTTCATCGTCGTCAGTCCAGTGAGTACCGTCAACAAGGAAAAATACTAGGTTCACATCGCTCAGTGAGCTGTTCGCCGCACGGTTCATCAAACGGTTTATTGCACGCTTTTCTTCGATGTGAAGTCCAGGAGTATCAACGTAGATCGCTTGGTAATCACCTTCAGTTTCTACACCCATAATACGGTGGCGTGTTGTCTGAGGTTTACGTGATGTGATCGAGATTTTCTGACCCAAAATATGGTTCAGAAGCGTCGATTTACCTACGTTTGGTCGACCCACGATAGCGATGAAGCCACAGTGTTGGTTTTCCGGTAGGCCCGTTTTTTTGCTATCAGATGAAAAGAATGCATCGATATCGAAATCTTGATTGTTATCAGACATTGCTTAGTTGCTCTAATGCTGTTTCAGCAGCCGCTTGTTCTGCCTTGCGGCGGCTAGTGCCTTTACCGATAACAGGTTTATCCACACCTGCCACTTCACACTCAACCGTAAACTCTTGGTTGTGTGCTTCACCTTTAATATTAGTCACTGTGTAGACAGGTAGGGGATTTCTTCGACCTTGTAAAAACTCTTGTAGGCGAGTTTTCGGATCTTTTTGAGATACACCAGGCTGAATAGACTCTAGGCGAGATTGGTACCAGCTTAAAATAATGCGGCGAACAACCTCGGTATCACTATCTAAATAGACAGCACCGATGATCGCTTCAACCGCATCCGCTAGAATAGAATCACGACGGAAACCGCCACTCTTCAACTCACCTGGACCTAATTTTAAGTAATCTCCTAGTTCGAATTCACGACCTAGTTCTGCCAATGTATGACCACGTACTAATGTTGCGCGCATGCGGCTCATATCACCTTCGTTTACCTTAGGAAAACGGTGGTAAAGATCATCAGCGATAACAAAACTTAAAATTGAATCGCCCAGAAACTCAAGACGTTCGTTATGTTTACCTGCGGCGCTACGGTGAGTCAGCGCCAAATGGATAAGATCGGCATCATTAAACTGATAGCCAATCTTTCTCTCTAGTTTATCAATTGGAGAATTCATGCTCTCTCGATGTGTTATGTGATCGATTAGTGAATCCCACCGATGCGATTAAAACGCACACCAGTAGGAATCCATGTTGGAAGTACACTGTCTGAACCGCGTTCGAATTCGAAGCTGATCCAAATAGCAACGGCCTTACCAACAAGGTTTGCTTCAGGGACAAAGCCCCAGTAACGGCTGTCAGCACTGTTGTCACGGTTATCACCCATAACAAAGTATTGGCCTTCTGGAACGATCCACTCGTTAACACCATTGCGAGGTTGATATGCTTGCACACGATCACGGCGTAATGGGTTAACTAAGATTTGGTGCTCCACGTCACCCAGCTGTTCATTCAGCTGAATCAGAGGCACACCGTCTTGAATAAACTGGCTTTCTTCAACGTGACTTAGTTTCACTGGTTCACAGCTACTTGTACCCTTAGCTTGAATGCAGACCTCTTTGCGACTGCTGTAGCGAATTGTGTCGCCAGGCATACCAACAACACGTTTGATGTAGTCGATATTCGGCTGAGGTGGGTACTTAAATACGATTGAGTCACCGCGTTCTGGCTTGCCTGTTTCTACCAACTGAGTGCGCCATACTGGGTCTTTTAGACCGTACGCGTACTTCTCTACTAAGATGAAATCACCAACCAAAAGGGTTGGCATCATCGAACCAGATGGGATTTGAAACGGTTCATAGATGAATGAACGCAAGATCAAAACAAATGCAATTACCGGGAAAATGGACACACTGTTCTCAACCCACCAAGGCTGAGCCGTAACTTTTGCGCTGGTTTCAGCGTCTAGGCCATTCGATTGTGCTTCAACGTTAGCCAGTTTTTGTTGACGCTTCTTCGCCCACACAAACTTTTCCAACGCCCATACAATGCCGGTCACTAGAGTTACGATCACTAAGATAAGCGAAAATGTATTAGCCATTGATATCCCTTAAATTTCATTTCTTTAAAAATAACGAAAGTGAAAGAGTAGCGAGCTACTCTTTCACTTTCAATTATTCGTTTAATGCTGGATAAAGTTAATCTTTGCCAACATGAAGGATTGCAAGGAAAGCTTCTTGAGGCAGTTCAACGTTACCGATCTGCTTCATACGCTTCTTACCTTCTTTTTGTTTCTTAAGAAGTTTCTTCTTACGACTGATATCACCACCGTAACATTTTGCGATTACGTTCTTACGCAGTTGTTTCACTGTAGAACGAGCAATGATGTGGTTACCAATCGCTGCTTGAATCGCGATATCGAACATTTGACGAGGGATGAACTCTTTCATCTTCTCAACCAATAGACGACCACGAGACTGTGCAATATCTTTGTGCGTAATGATAGCCAGTGCATCAACTGTTTCGCCGTTAAGCAATACGTCTACACGAACCATGTTCGACATTTCAAAACGTTGGAAGTTGTAATCCAGTGACGCATAGCCACGAGATGTCGATTTCAAACGGTCGAAGAAGTCTAGAACTACTTCTGCCATTGGCAGGTCGTAAGTCACAGCAACTTGCTTACCGTGATAAACCATATCAACTTGAACACCACGTTTTTCTACACACAAGGTAATGACGTTACCTAGGTAGTCAGACGGCACAAGGATATTACAACGAGCGATAGGCTCACGAATTTCTTCTACATCATTAGTCGCAGGCAGTTTAGCTGGGCTATCAACGTAAAGAACGCTGCCATCCGTTTTTACAACTTCGTACACTACGGTTGGTGCCGTAGTGATTAGATCTAGGTCGTATTCACGCTCTAAACGCTCTTGGATGATCTCCATGTGAAGCATTCCTAAGAAGCCACAACGGAAACCAAAGCCAAGTGCTGCTGAACTTTCTGGTTCGTAGAACAGTGATGCATCGTTCAGGCTTAATTTGCCTAGTGCGTCACGGAAGTTTTCGTAATCATCAGACGATACTGGGAATAGACCTGCATATACCTGAGGCTTCACTTTTTGGAAACCAGGTAGACGTTCAGTGCTGCCGCCTTTTGCAAGCGTCAACGTATCACCAACAGGTGCGCCAAGGATGTCTTTAATACCACAAACAACCCAACCAACTTCACCAGTATTTAGCTCAGTTGTGTCGATTTGCTTAGGTGTGAAGATACCTAGACGGTCAACACCCCAAACTTGGTCTGTCGACATCACTTTAATCTTGTCGTTCTTCTTCAGCTTACCGTTCTTGATACGAACCAAAGAAACAACACCTAAGTAGTTATCGAACCAAGAGTCGATGATCAGCGCTTGTAGCGGCGCTTCTGGATCACCTTCTGGTGGTGGGATAGCCGTTACGATGTTTTCAAGAACGTCGTCAACACCGATACCGGTTTTTGCAGAACAACGCGTCGCTTCCATCGCATCGATACCAACGATCTCTTCGATTTCTTCAGCAACACGCTCAGGTTCAGCTGCAGGTAAGTCAATCTTGTTCAAGATTGGCACTACTTCCAGTTCCATTTCGATCGCGGTGTAACAGTTTGCTAGAGTTTGTGCTTCAACACCTTGACCAGCATCCACAACCAATAGCGCGCCTTCACAAGCAGCTAGAGAACGAGATACTTCGTAAGAGAAATCTACGTGTCCTGGAGTGTCGATAAAGTTAAGTTGGTAAGTTTCACCATCTTTCGCTTTGTAATCTAAAGTCACACTCTGCGCTTTAATTGTAATACCACGCTCGCGTTCTATATCCATAGAATCGAGGACTTGAGCTGCCATCTCACGTTCACTTAATCCTCCACAAACTTGGATTAAGCGGTCAGAAAGGGTCGACTTACCGTGGTCGATGTGGGCGATAATCGAAAAATTACGAATGTGCTTCATAGGCTTGGTGTGACTAAACTCTTTGAATAGGGATAATAAGAAAGCCGCGACACGTCCAATCTAGATTCAGCATTGGTGGCGGCATTTCAATCAAGTTGGCAGATTCTACCCAATTTAAGGGCAAGAAGCATCATAAATTAGACGAGAGGCTCACCTAGGATTCGAATCAAGACGACTTCTTGCTTGGATTTGTCTTCCATTGGTTTGGCTAAGCGCTTCGCTAAGGCAATCCCACCAGCAGTGAACAGCGCTGCACTGAGTATGACTATCCCCTCGCCCCCTTGGAGTAAGGGTTGTAACAAGAGTTGTCCAAAACCAGCACCAATCATCAACATGAAAAGTGGGATGAGATAAACGATCGCAGCCGACTGAAGTAGGCTTTTTTCTGGAAAGCCAATTTCTACGATTTGTCCTGCTTTGACTAAGCTTTTGGTTTTAAGCTGCCAAAACAAGGATTTATTGCCAACAGCCTTGGTAACAATACCCGTTCCGCAGCTTTTTTGAGAGGAACAGCTGCTGCAACTGGTTTGTTGTTCGCAGCTCAGTTGAACAAAGTATTGTTGACCGCTTTGTTCAACTGAACTAACCGTTGCCAGCGCAGTCATCATTGCGCTGATACCGGTTTATTGAACGTAACTGATTGAGCAATACGTTTGGCGGTTGCTGGCGGAATATCACCAACCACAGAGATTTCTTTGTCGCCAATCACTAAGCTGTGTAAGGTTCTGCGTCCTTGGCGTACCAACTGCCCTTTTAATGAATGTTCGTCTTTATCGGCGATATAAACCGAAAAGCTAAACAATCCATCACTGAAAAGTTGGCTTTCAACCATTTTATCGGTCGCTGCCATTTGATAACGGCTAAGCTCTTTTGACTTAAACCCTTCCGGTATCCAAGAGGCTTGCCAATTAGTTTCACTCACTAGGCCTTCCGGCAGTGATAAGACTTTCGGCAATTGAGCTTGATTCAAGCCACCCATTGCCTCAGCAATCTTATCGTTCACCACATAAGAAATGGTGCGGTACTGTTCAAGCACTTCGCCATCACGATCCAACAGATCGGCACGCAAAGGTAGACTCGTTTTTTCGTCAACCCAAACGACATAAGAGTAACGAAGGCCATCTTTCGGCACCACGCGCAATACTTGAGTTGTGCTACCCGCTTCGCGAGCACGCCCAACTTTTACAAAGTCGTAGTACTGGTTGAGAGAGTCGATATCTCGATTGATCATCGGAATAACAGGCGCCACCATACTGCCAGATTGAATGGTAAACGGTTCGGTACCGGGTTCAATATAACTAACTTCATCACCACGTCGAATAACTTCACGGATAGGCCCGCTCAAGTAAACCAGATGTGCGAGTTGCTGGTCGTCGTTAACTGCATGACGATAAAGCAGAGGTTCAATACTGCTCTTCTTTATCAATATGTAGGAGAGTTCGTAATTTAGATGCTGACTGGCCTCGTTCATCTGATGCAACAACGCCTTTGCAGTAGGTTCCTCTGCAAAGGCTGCTGGAGACATCAAGCTGAACAGTGTCAGTGCACTGACCAGGATTTTCTTCATTCAATGTCCGATTCTAGAGGTGCATTATCCATTGGCGATGCATCACTGTTTAATCTTAGCTGCAGTTCATAATCTTCTAACATTGCATGAACACGTTTACGTTGTTCTTGCAAGTTAGCCTCAGATGCAGGCTTTTCAACAGAATCACGCGTCAAGCTTACTGGTTCCGCAGAACCCGCAAATGGTATCGTCTGGAGTACAGGCAACTGCTCTGGAGCTGCAGGGTCGCTGCCACCATATTGTTGAACACCTAAAACAACGGCTAATGAAACACACGCTGCCACGGCAACTTGTCCAAACTGTTGTAACCATGCTGGAAGCTGACGCTTCGCTTGCTGAGGTTTAGGCTGCTCTTCAATAGGAGCAACAGTAGGTTCACCATGCACTTGGTGCAGGTTCGGCATTGCACTATGTGCAGGCTCATTATCAAGCGCTGCCGCAACACTGTTAGCAATGTTCCACTCTGGAGTTTCTGGCGAATCCCCACGCATAACATCACCAATTAGATGGTAACTCTGCCAGGTATCCATGCTTTCTTGATCAGATTCGAGATCTACAATGAGAGCTTTATCGATCGTTTCACCATCCATGAGTGCCGAAAGCTTTTCTTTATCAGCCATTATTTTCACCATAATTATTACAAGTTCTAGCGTTGCAAAAGAGGCTTAATTTTCTTTTCCACCGCTTCACGAGCTCGGAAAATACGCGAACGTACGGTTCCTACAGGGCAATCCATTACTTCTGCAATCTCTTCGTAGCTCAAACCTTCGAGCTCACGCAACGTCATTGCAGTTTTTAAGTCTTCTGGTAGCGCTTCAATCGCTCCAAAAACGACTTGTTTCAATTCGTTTGACAGCGTTAAGTTCTCAGGGTTCGATATTTCTTTTAACGCGCTGCCTGTTTCATAATATTCTGCATCTTCTGCATCTACATCTGTTGCTGGCGGCCTACGGGTCTGGGCAACGATATGATTTTTAGCGGTGTTCACGGCAATTCGGTACAACCATGTATAGAAGGCACTCTCGCCACGAAAGTTAGGTATCGCGCGGTAAGCTTTAATAAAAGCTTCTTGTGCTACATCTGGTACATCACCGGAATTATTCACGTATCGAGAGATAAGATTACAGACTTTGTTTTGATACTTAACTACCAATAAGTTAAATGCCTGCTTATCTCCACTCTGAACTCGCTCAATCAACACTTGATCGGTTAGCTGCTCGTTCATTCGAGCGGGTACTCCTATTGTTATAGCCCTTACCTTCACAGATATGGGTACTAATTATGCGAAATGTAGTATTGACACCACCGTCTACAAGAGCACTATTGTGACTAAGCCAAATACTGAAAGTTCCAACTTTCTTAAAATTATTTGCCATTATTGTTTCACAATGTGATGTAATAAAAATAGTTATCCCTATCAATTTAGGGAAACTTGAGCAAAAGCAATGGTATTGAGCAATTAAATATTTCTAGATAGCTGTCTATATCTTGATTCTGCGTAACGTTTTAGGACGACTTGGGAGATTATAACAGTCTTACCGCAACTCCTAAAACAAGACAAGGTCAATTGAGAGTGGGCAACTCGACTATAGCCCGGGATTGAATAAGTTTTATGAACGCAAACCGTGAACATCAGTGTGATGTATTAGTGGTAGGAAGTGGTGCGGCAGGCTTGTCATTAGCCTTACGTGTAGCAGAACATGCAAAAGTAATTGTATTGAGCAAAGGACCACGCAGCGAAGGATCGACGTATTACGCACAAGGTGGTATAGCTGCAGTGTTCGATGAGTCGGACAGTATTGAGTCTCATGTTGAAGATACTCAAATTGCAGGGGCTGGGTTATGCGAAGAAGATACCGTTCAATTCATTGCTGAAAATGCTAAAGAGTGTGTGCAATGGCTCATTGATGGTGGTGTTCCATTTGATAAAGATGAGAACAGCACCGAAGGCCAACCCAAATATCACCTCACTCGTGAGGGTGGCCACAGTCACCGCCGAATTCTGCACGCTGCCGATGCAACTGGCATGGCGATGCAAACCTCACTGCAAGATAACGTCAACAATCACCCAAATATCGAGATTTTCGAGCGTCACAATGCGCTAGATTTGATCACAGAAGATAAGGTTGGTGGTTCGAAAGACAAGGTTATCGGTGCCTACATTTGGAACCGTAACCAAGAACACGTTGAAACCGTGCGCGCTAAATTTGTTGTACTAGCAACTGGCGGCGCCTCAAAGGTTTACCAATACACCTCTAACCCAGATGTTTCTTCAGGTGATGGTATTGCTATCGCTTGGCGTGCGGGTTGCCGTGTAGCAAATCTTGAGTTCAACCAGTTCCACCCGACTTGCTTGTTCCACCCAGAAGCACGTAACTTCCTACTGACGGAAGCATTGCGTGGTGAAGGTGCCTACCTGCGTCGTCCAGACGGTTCTCGCTTCATGAAAGACTTCGATGAACGCGGTGAACTGGCTCCGCGTGATGTGGTTGCTCGTGCAATTGACTTCGAAATGAAGCGCCTAGGTGCTGACTGCATGTATGTTGATATCAGCCACAAGCCTGAAGAATTCATCACAACGCATTTCCCAATGATCCATACTCGTTTGATGGATTTGGGGATTGATATGACCAAAGAGCCAATCCCTATCGTGCCAGCCGCTCACTACACTTGTGGTGGTGTCATGGTGAATAAACAAGGTCAAACCGACCTAACGAATCTATATGCGATTGGTGAAGTGAGTTATACAGGCTTACACGGTGCAAACCGTATGGCTTCAAACTCATTACTTGAATGTGTGGTATACGCATGGGCAGCAGCAAAAGATATCGTTGAAAACATCGACCAATCTCAACTGTGTGCTGAACTGCCTGCATGGGACGAAAGCCAAGTCACCAACAGTGATGAAGAAGTGATCATTCAGCATAACTGGCACGAGCTAAGATTATTCATGTGGGATTACATGGGTATTGTTCGTACGGATAAACGTCTAGAGCGTGCAATGCGTCGTATTCAGATGCTGCAGCAAGAAACTCATGAGTACTACAGCTACTTTAAGGTTTCGAATAACCTATTAGAACTGCGTAACTTGCTACAAGTAGCTGAGTTAATGGTTCGCTGTGCGATGCAACGTAAAGAGAGCCGCGGCTTACACTACACGTTGGATTACCTAGAACTTGCAAAAGACAGTGGCCCAACGATTCTGACGCCAGAGAGAAACCAGTCGTAATCATTATTTGAAAGCTATTAGCTAATCAACTAAACGCAATCAAACGAAAAGGAGCCTAGTGCTCCTTTTTCTTTTATCTCGCGTTCTCATTTGCTTCGTGCGCTCGTTGTAAGTTCGCCAGAAAGTGGCGATATTCACGCTCACGACAACTATCTCGCCAAAGCATTACCGAATGCCCACATTCGAATTTTAATTTGACGAAAAACTGTGCCCAAATTTTATCAACGGACTTAAGTCTATAGGATTGGTCATTGAGTCGAATCTCGCCATCTTCTTTATAGTCAAAGCATCCATGTGCTGTATTCAAGATTACATGATTGGCTTTAAACAAACAGAACATTAAAGCTAAACAATAGAGGGCAACAACGAGCGGGATAGAAGAAAAGACGATGAAAAACAAAAGGCACCCAGAAACAGTGCCTTTTGCAAATAATGCGGAATATGAAGGTTTAAGCTGAAGCTTAACGAACCTTGCTGAGGTTATGCGCGACAATTTTATCAACCATTGAAGCATGGCCTAGATTTTCACTGCGCCCATGTCCCATAACCCAAGTAAACAAATCTGGATCATCACACTCAAGTAGAGAAACAAACTCGCGCTGTTCCTGCTCTTGCAATGAATCAAAACACTCTTCAAAAAATGGCATGATGACTACATCAAGTTCTAACATGCCACGACGGCAACCCCATTTAATTCGTGCTTTCTGCTCTGCAGTGTACATTGGCTATCCTCACCTATAATTTTTCTTTCTCGGAGTGTAACAAGTCATACGCTCTGCAACTACTATGTGAGTCACAGTCCCTATCTAAGCTCACAAAAAACCTAGGCTGACAAAGAAACAGAACCGGATTAACATAGAGCCAAATAAAATTCTTAGGAAAGATAAAATGGATTGGAAAAACACATTTCAGCCGCTCGCTCATACGCAAAATGAATCGCTTCCAGAACTGATGATCACACACGTGTCAGACTGGAGCGCAATCACCATGATAGGCGACGACAAAAAGTCGTACCTACAAGGTCAAGTAACGTGCGATGTCGTCACTCTTCCTAATGATGAATCTACATTAGGCGCGCATTGTGATGCGAAAGGAAAGGTTTGGAGTATCTTTCGTTTGTTCCACCACAATGGTGGCTACGCACTTATGCAGCCTAAATCGGCAATTGAAGTCGAGTTAGTTGAAATCAAAAAATACGCCGTGTTCTCTAAAATTGATATCGAGCAGACGTCTGACGTTGTTATCGGAATCATGGGCACTTCAGCGGACCAATACGTTGATTCGATTGCCAAGGGTCAAGGTAAAGTGCGTGTTATCTCTGGTGGCACAGCGGTTCAAGTCTCTGACAACCGTTGGGCTCTACTTGTTACGCAAGAAGCAGCAGAAGCCTTGGTATCAAGCAGCACTGCAGAAAAAGTATCGGAAGCGCTTTGGCAGTATCATGAAATTCTTGATGCTCAGCCGAACCTATCGAAAGCAGAGCAAAACGAGCACATCCCTCAAGCGCTTAACCTGCAAGCGATTGGCGGTATCAGCTTTTCAAAAGGCTGCTACACAGGTCAAGAAACGGTTGCTCGCGCTAAGTACCGTGGCATGAACAAGCGTGAGATGCGCATTGTTTCTGGAACAACTTCAGATGTACTGTGTCTAGAGAATACGATTGAACTAGAACGTAGCGTGGGTGAAAACTGGCGTGGGGCAGGCCGACTATTAAACGTGTATCAATTTGCTGATAACCACGCGATTGGTTTGATGGTGCTACCAAACAACCTTGATGACGATGTTCAGCTTCGATTGACAGCACAACCTGACCAAGTGTGGAACATTCGGCCACTGCCATACAGCCTTGACGAAGAGTAACCACGTGGAAACACTGATTACACAATGGTTGGATCAACAGCAGGTGAACTATCGCCTGCTGATGCAAAGTAAACCAACCACCAGCATTGAAGAAACCGCACAAGAGCGAGGCATCGATGCCTCTCAAATGGTGAAGTGCATCCTGCTCAAAGATATGGGCAACCAATATGCATTGGCCTGTACTGCTGGTGATCGCTCTGTCGACCCCAAGAAAGTACGCTCGGTACTGAATTGCCGTCGAATGACCTGTGTATCACTCGCTGATGTTGAAACGGTCACAGGGTTTAAGGCTGGGTGTGTTGGCCCTCTTGCTCTAAAGAGATACATGCCGATCATTTTTGATCCTTCAATTCAAAAAAACTCGACGGTTACTATTAGCTCGGGTGATCGAATGGCTGGTGTTGCGCTGGATCCCAATGATCTTATGGCCCTTTGCGCACCAATCGTTGCTGACATCAGTCGATGATCTTTTCGATCGCGTCATCGTCCGCAAACTTCAGTACAACTTCTCATTGAATACATTTTTAGTGTGAAGTTCGTCATAAGAAGAACATGCCAGCAGTAAATAGTTACTCAAAATAAAAGCATAAGTAGTCACAGGGGTGGATTTACGTTATTGTAAATTTACTGACTAGCTTTTAAGCAAATCAGTACAAGTGAATCCACTGAGTAACATCAGTATCCACTTTTGTGTAATGCATCTGTGACTATTCGCCCGTTTTAGACGGGCTTTTTTTTATCAAAAATTTACAATTTGATTACACAAACAAAAAAATCCCGCCTATTCTTATACTTGTAACATTATCACTGCTTAATACCAGACAGGAAAGTTCACAGCAGTTCACTACTCAGTATTATTTTGGGGAGGAGCTCACGTAAAAATAGATATTTACTGAAGAAAGTGCTTAGAACAGCACAAATATCTAATTAACGTCAACTCTACTGCATATTACTCCATGCGTATCACAATTATCATCTCGGAGTTTTTCTATAATATGCAGGCTAGGTAAATATAAGGATAATTAAAATGAGACTGTTTAAGCGCTATACACCGAGTATGATTGCTAAGCATGTAAGTCGACTTTTCAAAGGACGAATCTACATTTACGGTGTAGGAAAATTTGAGTTTGATAACGGTAAACTCGTACTGCCAGACCGAGCAGAAAAACGACACTTTAAGACAGTAAAAGAAATAAATAGTGAAATCATGAAACTACGCTGCGCATACGCATGACTTGATTACCTACAGAATTAAAAACAAAAAGGGTTGGCATAATGCCAACCCTTTTTTCGTATTCGTGATGCAGTAAATTACGGTTAGTTATCAGATACCAGTTAATGGCTGTCAACAGCAGCGCATCACTCTCGACTATCGATGCGTAACTGGACGCTTGGCTAGATCAGGAAGATTGCCTGACAAACCCAGAGCTCGCTTCATGATCTCATCTTTCGCACCCGGTAATTGACCAGCGAGTTTCATACCAATACCGCGAATCAGCTTCTTGGCTGGGTTATCGCCTTCAAACAGATCTTTAAAGCCCTGCATTGAAGCAATCATCTTCGCCGCCTCAGCTTTTCTCCAGCGTTCATAACCACGAAGATTACGTTTAGTACCAATGTCCTCGCCAGCAGCCCATAGCGTTAACAGTTCTTGCGCTAAGCTTGCTGCGTCTAATAGGCCAAGGTTCACGCCTTGCCCTGCTAACGGGTGAATCGTATGAGCAGCATCACCAACCAAAGCGACACGCTCTACAGCAAAGTCACGTGCATAACGCATGCGCAGTGGGAAGGCAAAACGCTCACCAACCACTTCACATAAACCAAGTTTTGAGTCGAACTCAGCCGTTAGCTGCTTATTAAAATCAGCATCCGACATTGATACAAGCTTCTCGGCACGATTAGGCTCCGTAGACCAAACGATCGAGCTCATGTGGCTTGGCTGCATTGGTAGGAATGCCAATGGCCCTTGTGGTGTGAATATCTGACGAGCAACGCTGTGGTGTTGCTCTGTGGTCTTAATATTCGCGACAATCGCGCTGTGTCCGTAATCCCAATGTGTTAATGGAATATCTTGTTGTTTGCGAACCCAAGAGTTTGCGCCGTCCGCTCCAACAACCAACTTAGCGGTCAATGCTTGGCCATTATCTAGCGTTAGCCATGCTTCGCTTTCACCAATCGCCATCGTTTTGCACGTCGCGGGCATGTACAGGCTGACATTATCTTGCTTCTTCACCTGATCAAGCAGCGCGAGTTGAATCACACGGTTCTCAACAATATGACCGAGATTCGGCTGAGCCAAACGTGTCGAGTCAAACTCAATACGAGCAAAGCTATCTTGTTCCCACACCTCCATCGCTTGATAAGGTGCTGCACGTCTTTGTTCAATGCCTTGCCATGCGCCTAGGTTACGAAGAATCACTTCACTAGAGCGGCTCAATGCCGACACACGCACATCAGGCAATTCGCTAAGCCCTTCACTGGGTGCCCTGCCTTCAATGACGGCAATTCTTAAGTCACTGTCTTTCAACGCAGCAGCAAGCGCTAGGCCAACCATGCCTCCACCAACAATCGCGATATCAACACTTTGCATCATTATTTTTCTACCTTATCTTTCTACTAGGCCAAGCGTATGACGCAAAAGTGGACCTTTAAGTGGTGGAAGGTTATCAATTACGGCTAACCCAAGGTTTCGCCCAATGCGAGCGGTCAAAAAATCATTTGAGAACAGATGGACTAGGCTTGATGTCAGCGTAATCGTCGTGTCTCTATCTTGTTCTCTACGCTTTCTAAAATTGACAAGACCATTGTAACGTCCCACATCATCTAGCTGGGTACACAACTCTTCCGCCAAGGAAGCCACATCACGGATACCAAGATTAAAGCCTTGCCCCGCAATAGGGTGAAGCGTTTGAGCAGCATTACCAACAATGGCAAATCTATGAGATATATTCTGCTTGCGATGACGAAGGATCAGTGGGTAACTCGCACGTTTGCCGACTTTTGCTAATCGGCCAAGTCGCCAACCAAAGTCATTCTGCAACTGCTCAAGAAATTCATTGTCGTTTAGCGTCATCACTTTTTGCGCTTGATCCGGTGACAAACACCAAACCAGCGACAAACGGTTATCACTCATCGGTAATAGAGCGACTGGCCCATGATGAGTAAAACGCTCAAATGCTCGACCTTGATGGAGTTCACTCGCCACGATATTGGTAATCACAGCAACTTGTTCAAAGTCATGCTCACTCAATGAGATATTGAGTTGCTGACAACAGGTTGAGATAGCACCGTCAGCTGCAACCAATAACTTAGTTGTTACTGTTTGCCCACTTGTCAGTTCAATCGTCGTTTGCAACTCTTCACGTTCGACTTTACTGACTGACTCAGGGCAAAGCATCGTAATTGCAGCTTCTGATTCAAGCTTCTGCTGATAGATTCGCCCCACATCCGCCAACTCGACCACATAGCCAAGCGCATCAACAGCAAGCTCTTCGCTGTAGATGTCCGTCATTCCGGCATGCCCTCTATCCGAAACATGGATATCTTTAATTGGGGTCGCGACTGGAGCGATAGATTGCCAAAGGTGCAAAGAATCGAGGATCTGCACAGTGCCATAAGACAAAGCAATCGAACGAGAATCAAAACCAGGGTGAGCTTGATGATCAACCTGATAAGGCTCTACTACCGCGATCGATAGTGAACCTTGACTGAGGTGATTCAGAGCAAGGGCTAAGGTCGCCCCTGCCATTGCGCCACCAGCAATTACAACATCATACTGAGCCATTATAACCTCAAACCGACAAGCGGATTAATGAATGGTTGGAGCCGCATCTTCAGATGGGCGTGCACCGAATTCAGCATGAATGGTTAGTGCACACGCTTTTACGTGTTCAATAACGTGCTCTAGAAGCTGCGCTTGCTCTTCCATATCATCTTCTTCATCGATACCCAGTTTTGCCATCTCTTCAAGATCAGCCAAAGCTTCTTTGGTACCGTCAGACGCTTTATTCAATTGAGCGCCAACCAAGCCTAAGCCAGAAATAAAGTGGTTAATCCAATCAGACACGCCGTCCGCAAGATCAAACAAGCTTGCGCTTGCGTCTTCGTCCGGCAACAACATAGACAGCTCCATGCCTGAACCTGTGATTTCGCTGGTCGTTACTTTTAGCGTTGCTTCCGCAAGCGTTAATGCGCGATCTGGCCAGCCCATACCTTCATTGGTGTAATCAAAGATCAGTGGTTGCCAGCTTTTATCTGCCAGGTTTAAGCCTCCGCTCAACATACCCGTTAATAAACCATGCATCTCAGCAGGGTTTACGGCTAGGCTTGCCGATTGAAGTTCAGTCGCAACCGTTAGGTAGTCAGGTAAAGTCGTTTCGCTCATCAGATAGCTCGCTCAGTTATTCTTTATATCGATAGTATAATCGTACCACTTCACCCCAATTCTGATAAGCATCGATCCTGAGCAATTGAAGGATGACTGACTACCAATTGTTCAATTTGCTGAATTACTGTGTGCTCAAGCTCTCATTTACAAACAGTCACTCTGAAAAGCTTGAATCTTAATAGCGGTTTACCTATAGTTTCTCCCTCAGAGGAGATTGCTTCCTCATCGGTACTTGCACTTTTTCTTTGTAACAAAATGATAAAGAGCAATAGCCTTAAATAGTGCGTTAAAGAGTTCATCCATCATGAGTAATCAAGCGGTAGACGTTGAAATATTAGGAAAACTGACTCGAGTTAATTGTCCCCCAGGGCAAGAAGAGTCATTGATTGCAGCGGCGGCCGATCTTGATAATCGATTGAAAGAGATGGCTGAACGTACTAAGGTAACCAATGAAGTGAAGCTGCTAACGATCGCAGCTCTGAACATTTGCTATGAATTACAAACCAAGAAGTTTGAAGCAAATGATGAACAAAACGCACTGACCGAGCGAATGGAACAGCTCACGACATCACTTTCAGATGTCCTCAGTAAAGTTAAGCACGGACAGCAATAGCGTACACAAAATTTACCCTGGAGTGTTTGTCAGAGGATTCACGTCCCCGAGCCGATAAGCAATCCCTAAGGGTTAGTACTTGAGTGCTATTGAGCATGCTCGGCCCGCCGAGAAGCCTACGGTAATCATTGCTGATCCGCCTTGAACTCGCTGGTTCAAGGGCCATCTATTCTCAACGGCACTTTGGGGTATCCCTTCTTATGAAGACGCTCACACGCAGCGAATTTCGCAAACAGATCCGTATCAAACGCAATACCTTATCTGGCGACCAACAAACCCAATCCGGTATAAACTTAGTTAAGCAGTGCTCTCAGCTTGATGAGATTCAGTCAGCTCAACATATCGCCCTCTATATTTCCATTGATGGCGAACTCGATACCCAGCCTTTAATTGAATGGTTATGGGGGCAAGGCAAGCAAACTTATTTACCAGTATTACACCCCTTCTCTGCCGGACATCTGCTGTTTCTACATTACTCACCAACCACACCCACTGTTTTGAATAAGTACGGCATTGTCGAACCTCAGCTCAATCAGATGCTGGTCAAACCTTGTCAGCAACTCGATCTCATTCTGACTCCCCTTGTAGGCTTTGACTCTCAAGGGCATCGCTTAGGCATGGGCGGCGGATATTACGATCGTACCTTGGCTCGATGGTTTGAGACTGGTGAAGGCGCAACGCCAATTGGTTTGGCTCATGATTGCCAGCATGTCGATACACTGCCAATTGAAGAATGGGACATTCCGTTACCTAAAATCGTGACTCCGAGTAAGACTTGGCAATGGGAAAACAACCATTAAAGCGCTATAATCCCGCCGCAAACGTTAACCTCGATATGCAAACGCTAACCCAATATCTAAACGTTAACTTCATCATTACGCAAACGATTAATTCAAAGTACAAGACCTTATTCAGGAGAATGGCATGACTCAAGATGAAATGAAAAAAGCAGCTGGCTGGGCAGCACTTCAATATGTTGAAGAAGGCAGCATTGTAGGTGTAGGTACAGGCTCTACAGTAAATCACTTCATCGACGCACTAGGCACAATGAAAGAAAAAATCAAAGGTGCGGTTTCAAGTTCTGTAGCCTCTACTGAAAAACTAGAAGCGCTGGAAATCAAAGTATTTGAGTGTAATGACGTATTCAAGTTAGACATCTATGTTGATGGCGCAGATGAGATCAACGGTTCGCGCGACATGATCAAAGGCGGCGGTGCTGCTTTGACTCGTGAAAAAATCGTAGCGGCTATCTCTGATAAGTTTATTTGTATTGTTGACGGTACTAAAGCAGTTGATGTGTTGGGTAAATTCCCACTGCCTGTTGAAGTTATCCCAATGGCACGTTCATATGTTGCACGTGAACTAGTAAAGCTTGGTGGTGACCCAGTTTACCGCGAAGGTTGCACAACCGATAACGGCAACGTAATCCTAGATGTGTACGGCATGGCAATCGAAAATCCGAAACAACTAGAAGATATCATCAACGGTATTGCTGGCGTAGTTACGGTTGGCCTATTTGCTCACCGTGGTGCTGATGTGGTTATCACAGGCACACCTGAAGGTGCAAAAATTGAAGAATAAATAATAGAAGATTGAGTTTTTCTGTTACTTCATTACATACGGTGCCCAAGGGCGCCGTTTTTTTTTGCTTTTCGCCTGTAAAATTATGTCTTATTCCGTAATTTTCTTACCCAAAACATTTTTTTTTTGTTACTTTATTGTTCAGAAGACGCACAGGGAAAACGTTTGTCTCCTGACAAAATGGTGAATAAGTTCCTCTTTTAGCCGTTTTGTAGCACGTGCGCCGCATTTGCCCAACCTTTCCATTTTAAGGACGAGAACAATGGCCAAAGTTTCACTGGAAAAAGAAAAAATTAAAATTCTACTTCTAGAGGGTCTTCACCCTTCTTCTGTAGAAGTACTGCAAGCCGCTGGTTACACCAATATTGAGTACCATAAAGGCTCACTACCTGAAGATGAACTTCTTGAAGCAGTGAAAGATGCTCATTTCATTGGTATCCGTTCTCGCACCAACATCTCCCAAGAAGTTATTGATGCAGCAGAAAAGCTAGTTGCAGTCGGTTGTTTCTGTATTGGTACTAACCAAGTTAACCTTCAAGCGGCAGCAAAGCGCGGTATCCCTGTTTTCAATGCACCGTTCTCAAATACTCGAAGCGTTGCTGAGCTGGTTCTTGGTCAAGTTCTATTGCTACTACGCGGTATCCCAGAGAAGAATGCTCTTGCTCACCGTGGTATCTGGAAAAAGAGTGCTGACAACTCTTACGAAGCTCGTGGTAAGCGTTTAGGTATCATCGGTTACGGTCACATTGGTACTCAGCTGGGTATTATTGCTGAAAACCTTGGTATGCGTGTTTACTTTTACGATATCGAAAACAAACTGTCTTTGGGTAACGCAACTCAAGTTCACACTATGACTGACTTGCTGAACAAGTGTGACGTGATCTCTTTGCACGTACCTGAAACCAATGAAACGAAGAACATGATGGGTAAAGAAGAGTTCGAGCGCATGAAGCCTGGTTCTATCTTTATCAATGCAGCACGTGGCACGGTAGTCGATATCCCAGCTCTGTGCGGCGCTCTAGATTCTGGTCACCTTTCAGGTGCAGCAATCGATGTATTCCCAACGGAACCAAAAACCAATGCTGACCCATTTGAGTCACCATTGATGCAGTTCGATAACGTGATCCTAACGCCTCACGTGGGTGGTTCAACTCAGGAAGCACAAGAAAACATCGGTGTTGAAGTAGCAGGTAAGCTTGCAAAATACTCTGATAATGGCTCAACGCTATCAAGTGTTAACTTCCCAGAAGTATCATTGCCACTGCATACAGGTGCTTCTCGCCTGCTGCACATTCACGAAAACCGTCCGGGTATCCTAACTCAAATTAACACCATCTTCGCAGAAGAAGGGATTAACATTGCAGGTCAGTACTTACAGACTGCAGCAGATATGGGTTATGTGGTTATTGATGTAGAAGCAAATCGTTCAGAAGAAGCATTGCTTAAACTGAAAGAGATCGAAGGCACAATTCGTGCTCGTCTACTTCACTAATCATCGAATTAGATCATAAGTAAAAATAGAAAAGGCTCTCGTAATGAGAGCCTTTTTAGTGTTTGGCCTACTGTAGGTAAATAGATCATGATGATCTAATCCCTCTCTGAAGTGTGTTCACTACTCTTCTAGTTGGTAGATCACATTCACTCTATCACGAATGGTGATCGTTGAATCTTCATAAGAATTCGACTCTGTTCTCGCATCCATCGCCATTGAACGCATAAGCACTGGCTGAGAGGATTGTGCGTTGTAATCTACGCGCCAGACATCGCCAAGCTCACGCTCAAAACCGCTCGCTAATGATTTAGCTTTCGATGTCGCATCTTTAATTGCTTCTAAGCGTGCTTGTTCCTGATACTTAGCTTGGTCACGAACTTGAAGTTGGATATTATCGATCTGGTTGATACCCTCCCCGATGGCAATATCCATGTAGTCATTTAGATTGGCTAGCTCATTCACTTGAACGGTCACATTACGTGAAGCTCGGTAACCAACCAGTTCAGGTTTACCATTTTTCGGGTAATGATATTGAGGAGATAAATACAGGTTAGAGCTGTGTACGCTCGCCTCATCAACACCCGCTTGATGTAGCTTATTTAGAAAGCTCGTCACTACTTTATCAACAGTATTTTTAGCCTGCTCAGCCGTCATCGTCGATTCCACAACTCTAACAGAAAATGTCGCCATATCTGGTGTCGCGATCACTTCACCATAGCCTGTCGTTGAAATATGCGGAAAAGATGGCGAGTCAGCCAATGATGGAAAACTCACAGCACTCAATGCTGCAGTAAGAGTAAGAGACGTTGCTAACATCTTTGGTACAAACTTCATTAGGTAGACCTATGCTGAACAAATGTTCTTTTATCATAGAGCAATTTGTCACATAACCAATCCCGCTAAAGGACTTCTAACACAACTTTGACGCTGTAAAAAACACCAGCTTACTGAGGTAAGTGATTGTGGGCATAATTTAATATCGCTTGAGATATCTCTTTTAATACCCCGCTCTCTAATTGCCAATGGTGCCAATAGATTCGGTAAGACAACAAAAAACCGGGCGTTATATCAATTAAAGCGCCCGACTCTAGCTCCTCGATAATCTGCAATCGAGGAATCAGACAGTAGGCAACGCCCGACAATGCCAAGCGAACAAATGCTTCTGAGCTGCCGACAGTATGATTGATCACACTATCTCTCGGGACGTTAAAATGATCATGCAAGAATTTCTTATGCAGATCATCGTATTGGTCGTACGAAACCGCTGGAGCTTTTGTTAATGTCGAATAGTTCACTCCCTCAGAGAAGTAGCGTTGGTGGAAGTTAGGGTTAGCCACACACACGTAATCCATTCTTCCGAGATAGTCCGCACTGCAACCCGGAATAGGTTGAGGTTCTAGGCTGATTGCCCCTGCAACCTCACCACTTTTAATCTTCTCAATGGTTCTTGATTCACCATGAATCGCAAGGTTCAACTCAACTTGACGTGAATTCATAACATCAGATAACGCAGGAAGTAACCATGTCGCCAAGCTATCTGCATTGGTCGCAATAGACAGAGAAAGAGGTTGAGTTCCCTCTTCATTCATCAACTCTGGGACAAGCTCGTGCTCTAACAAGCGAACACGACGATACAAACCCAACAGCTTTTTACCTGCTGGTGTTGGTCTTGGTGGGCTCTCTCTTACCAAAGCAGGCTGCGCTAACCATTTTTCCAGCTGTTTTATGCGCTGGGATACCGCAGATTGCGAGATGTATAACTGCTCGGCAGCCCTTTCAAAACTGCGTTGTTTCACCACAGCATCCAGTGCTTCTATCCATTTATAATCCAATCCACGCATCAACTTGCTTCCTTTTTGACCTGATTACCGCCCACATTAGCAACTCTAATATTAGATTAAAATCATTAATTATACTTATTTAAAGGGTCGGAGTATCTTCGCCATATAGCACGTAAATATAGTTAATGAAGTGGAGGTTAAAATGAATTTTTGGGTTTTATTACAAGGTTTTGGTCTAGGGGCGAGCATGATCATCCCTATTGGCGCTCAAAATGCGTACGTCTTGAATCAAGGGATAAAACGCAATCACCACCTAACCACAGCGACGATTTGTAGCCTACTCGATACCTTGTTCATCTCATTGGGTATCTTTGGTGGCGGAGCGATCCTATCGCAAAATGAATTACTGCTAACCTCAGTGACACTGGGTGGTATCGCCTTTTTAACCGTTTATGGTTTGTTGTCATTGCGCAGTGCGTTCAGAACGCGTACCAGTGATGAATCAAAGGGTGAGGTATTGGCTCGAGGTAAGCGCACCGTTATTTTGGGGGCATTAGCAGTAACAGTATTAAACCCGCATCTTTATTTAGATACCGTGGTGATTCTTGGATCCATTGGCGGGCAGTTTGAAGGTAACGACAGAATTGCTTTTGCTATAGGGACTGTCTTAGCTTCATTCGTGTGGTTTTACTCTTTGTCATTAGGCGCAGCAAAATTAGGCCCAACGCTATCTAAACCGAAGGTTAAAATGGGCATCGATATCGCAGTCGCGACCATGATGTTTGCTATTGCTGCTGTGCTTACCAACGGACTCGTTGAGCAGTACGGGTAAATCTGTTCTTTTTAGTCTTCAAACAAACGTTACTCATCCAAAAAAAAAGGCGGATAACCTAAGTTATCCGCCTTTCTTATAAAAGCTTATCGCTATAAAAACTAACTAGAAACTAAGCTTCTACTTTATTCATGTGTACATCCATTTGCGGGAATGGGATTTCGATACCTTCATTGTCCAAGCCTTCTTTGATTGCTTGCATCAGGTCGAAGTAAACATTCCAATAGTCAGCAGTATTAACCCATGGACGAACGACAAAGTTAACTGAAGAATCCGCTAGCGTGTGAACACCAACTTGAACACCAGGCTCTTTCAGTACACGCTCATCAGATTCACAGATCTTAGTCAGTAGCGCTTTTGTCTTTTGAAGATCGGCGTTGTAAGAAACACCAATCATTAGATCAATACGACGCGTATCATGACGAGAGTAGTTAGTAATTGGGCTACCAATAACGCTGCCGTTCGGTACTACAACCATTTTATTGTCTGGTGTTGTTAGAACGGTTTGGAAGATCTGAATTGAATCTACTGAACCCGCTACACCACCAATTTCCACGTAGTCACCAGACTTGAATGGACGGAATGCAACGATAAGTACACCCGCAGCAAAGTTAGATAGTGAGCCTTGTAGTGCAAGACCAACAGCCAAACCAGCCGCACCAATAACAGCGACTACAGATGCAGTTTGAACGCCTAAACGACCAAGTGCAGCAATTAAAACAATAACAAACAACAAGTAACGAACTAAACCATGGACGAATTCCACAACTGCTCGGTCCATTTTCTTCTTCTGAAGAACCTTAGACACGCTATTCGCTACTGCTTTAACAATAAGGTTACCAATAAATAGAATTATCAGTGCTGAGATAATGTTTACACCGTATTGAATAAACAGATCTGAGTTATTTGTTAACCACTGCTCTGCGTGAGACAAACCATCCACAATTGGAGTCTCAAGCGCTGTCGAACTATCAGCCATAATGTGCATCCTCTATATAATATGCTATGAGCTAAACTGCCTTAAGCCAAACTTACCCAACAACAAAATAAACCGTACAACTCATGTTAAGTCGTTGTGTCGAAAGTAAATTAAAGCCAAGTCCTTTTTTATAAACTGAACCAAGTTCAATTTTTCGGCACGATATCCTATCTTTGACAGATTGCAAAGTCATATTTATGTAAGCTTTTGAATTAATAAAACTTACCAATAAACACAAATACCGATAACTAAAAGACTACGAAATTTATTCACCGCACGCTAGGTTTTTTACATATTTAGTACAAGTTTTTATCAGACATAAAAAAACCCGCTCAATGAGCGGGTTTTTAAAACTTAAAGAGTACTTAATTCAAAGAATTACAGTACGTCTACAGCGTTAAGGTCAGCGAATGCTTTCTCAAGACGAGTAACCATTGAAGACTGACCAGCACGTAGCCATACGCGTGGATCATAGAACTTCTTGTTTGGAGCAGCTTCGCCAGTTGGGTTACCGATTTGACCTTGTAGGAAATCACGGTTCTCAGCTTCGTAAGTACGAACGCCATCCCATGAAGCCCACTGAGTATCAGTATCGATGTTCATTTTGATAACGCCGTAACCGATAGACTCTTGGATTTCTGCTTCAGAAGAACCAGAACCACCGTGGAATACAAAGTTAAGAGCGTCAGCTGCAATGCCAAACTTCTCAGCACAGTATGCTTGAGAGTCACGCAGGATAGTTGGAGTAAGTACAACGTTACCAGCTTGGTAAACACCGTGTACGTTACCGAAAGAAGCTGCGATAGTGAAACGTGGGCTAACAGCGTTTAGTTTCTCGTATGCGTATGCAACATCTTCAGGAGAAGTGTAAAGCTCAGATGCGTCCATATCAGAGTTATCAACGCCGTCTTCTTCACCACCAGTACAACCAAGTTCAATCTCGATTGTCATGTTTAGTTTAGCCATGCGAGCTAAGTAAGCTGCACATGTTTCGATGTTCTCTTCTAGAGACTCTTCAGAAAGGTCTAGCATGTGAGAAGAGAATAGTGGCTTACCAGTTTGTGCGAAGAACTCTTCACCAGCGTCTAGTAGACCGTCGATCCATGGAAGAAGTTTCTTAGCAGCGTGGTCAGTATGAAGAATAACTGGAACACCGTAAGATTCTGCTACTGCGTGAACGTATTTTGCACCAGCTACAGCGCCAAGAATTTGTGCGCCTTGACCTTCAAGTTTAACGCCTTTACCAGCGAAGAAACCTGCGCCACCGTTAGAGAACTGAACAACAACTGGAGCTTTAGCTTTAGCAGCAGCTTCAAGAACAGCGTTGATAGTATCAGTGTTGATTACGTTTACTGCAGGAAGAGCAAATTTGTTTGCTTTTGCTACTTCAAATACTTTCTGTACGTCATCGCCAGAAATCACACCAGGTTTTACAAAATCGAAGATCTTAGACATGGAAATAGTCCTATTTATTCTATCGTTTTAAGATTAAAAAACTTAAGTTTAAAAATTTGCAATCGTTTGCTCACAACTTATGCCATTCTAGCAAAAAAGTGTGATATGCAGCAAACGTTAAAAGGCGAGATTCACATCTCGCCTTTCTAAATCAATTACGCTTTAGCACGCTCTTCAAGCATTGCTACTGCAGGAAGTACTTTACCTTCAACAAACTCAAGGAAAGCGCCGCCGCCAGTAGAGATGTAAGAAACATCTGCTTTGATACCGAACTTGTCGATAGCTGCTAGTGTGTCACCACCGCCTGCTACTGAGAAACCTTCAGAATCAGCGATTGCTTTAGAAATACCCGCAGTACCCGCTTCGAAGTTTTTGAATTCGAATACGCCTACAGGGCCGTTCCAAAGGATAGTTTTTGCGTTACCGATGATTTCAGCTAGAGCTGCAGTTGAATCTGGGCCAAGGTCGAAGATCATGTCGTCGTCTTGAACTTCAGAAACGTGCTTGATTTCAGCTTCTGCGTTTTCGTCGAATGCTTTAGCACATGCAACGTCAGTTGCTACTGGGATAGCACACTCTTTCATTAGCTTCTTAGCCGTTTCAACTAGGTCAGCTTCGTATAGAGACTTACCTACGTTGTGGCCTTCAGCAGCGATGAACGTGTTCGCGATACCACCACCAACAACAAGTTGGTCAGCGATTTTAGAAAGAGATTCTAGAACCGTTAGCTTAGTAGAAACTTTAGAACCACCAACGATAGCCACTAGTGGGCGAGCTGGGTTGTCCATTGCTTTACCAAGAGCTTCAAGCTCAGCAGCTAGAAGAGGACCAGCACACGCTACAGGAGCGTAAGTGCCAACACCGTGTGTAGACGCTTGAGCACGGTGAGCCGTACCGAATGCATCCATTACGAAGATGTCACATAGTGCAGCGTACTGCTTAGAAAGTGCTTCTTCGTTCTTCTTCTCGCCTTTGTTAAAGCGAACGTTTTCAAGAACAGTTAGTTCACCAGCGTTTAGCTCAAGACCATTTACGTAATCTTTCGCTAGTTTAACGTCGCAGTCTAGTGCGTCATTTAGGTAGTTAACTACAGGAGCTAGAGAGAATTCTTCGTTGTATTCGCCTTCAGTAGGACGACCAAGGTGAGAAGTAACCATAACTTTTGCGCCAGCTTCTAGGCAAAGTTTAATAGTTGGTAGAGATGCAAGGATACGTGCATCTGAAGTTACTTTACCGTCTTTTACTGGTACGTTTAGGTCAGCACGGATGAATACGCGTTTACCTGCAAGTTCCAGGTCAGTCATCTTGATCACAGACATGATTTGTCCTCTCAAATTTAAATAAAAATAAAGTTTTGGAAACTCAGCAACCTTGCTAAGCCTATAAATTATTCAACTGGTAATTCTTTAGTTACTCATAATATGTGGACACTTAGTATTTATTTCAAGCTAGAAAATAAATAATCCGCACATTTGCTTCTAGGTCTTACTTCTTGCCTTCAGAAGCTTGCATTGCAAGAACCGTATCCAGCATCCGGTTCGCAAAGCCCCATTCATTGTCACACCACACTAGCATTTTCACTAAGGTGCCATTGCTCACTCGAGTTTGTGAACCATCAACGATTGCGCTATGGGGATCGTGATTAAAGTCGATGGAAACGAGCGGCGCTTCAGTATAGTCAACTATATTGTGTAATGTACACTGGGATGCATTAACAATGGTTTGATTTACGTCATTAACTTTCACATTTGCATTAATTGTGACACTTAAATCCATCGCAGTGACGTTTACCGTCGGCACACGCACAGATATAGCTTCAAATTTGTTAGAAAATTTCGGGAAGATTCTTTCAATACCTTTATGCAGTTTGGTATCGACAGGAATGATAGATTGGCTTGCAGCTCGAGTACGACGCAAATCGCTATGGTATGCATCAATAACTTGCTGATCATTCATTGAAGAGTGAATGGTTGTGATGGTACCAGACTCAATACCAAAGGCATCATCAAGCACCTTAATGATAGGGACAATACAGTTGGTGGTACATGAACCATTGGAAACGATTCGATGATCGGCTTCGATAGTCTCGTGATTCACACCATAGATAATGGTGTTATCAAGGTCATTAGCACCAGGATGCGAGAACAGCACCTTTTTAGCTCCAGCTGCGATGTGTGCTAGGCCGTCATCTCGGCAACCGTAGACACCGGTACAATCGAGAACAATATCGACTTCAAGGTCACGCCAAGGCAACAGTTCAATATCAGCCAGGTGTAAGATACGAATGGTATCAAACTCTCCTTTATCTTCAGCACCAATGCCATGATGAACATAGATGTGCTCTTGATCGTTTGAGATTTTCTTGCCGAAGCGGCCGTGACTGGTGTCGTACTGCAATAGGTGAGCCATAGCGTCAGGCTGAGCAAGCTCATTGACCGCTACTACTTTGATTTGTTGGCTTTTGCCACTTTCATAGACAGCGCGCAATACATTGCGCCCTATTCGTCCAAATCCATTTATCGCGACTTTTAGCATAGTTCCGTACATCTAACCAAAATTTCGTGCAACAGATGATAACTGAATCCTACCTAAAAGGCATTACTTGAATAACTCAGCTTACTTATGACAGATTGATCTGTTGCTTGTAAGCCTTAGTCTAAGTGATAACAACCCCCAGATACAAAAAAACCGAGCTTAAAGCTCGGTTTTTTCATTCATTTCATTGTTCGCACAAGGCTAACAATCAATGATTAAGCAAGAAGCTCTTTTGCTGTGTTTACTACGTTTTCAGTAGTGAAACCGAACATCTTGAATAGCTCGCCTGCTGGTGCAGATTCGCCGAACGTTGTCATACCGATGATCTTGCCACCGAAGCCAACGTACTTGTACCAGAAATCAGCGATGCCAGCTTCTACTGCGATACGTGCTGTGACGTCAGCTGGAAGTACAGACTCACGGTACTGCGCGTCTTGCTTATCGAAAGCGTCAGTTGCAGGCATAGAGACTACGCGTACTTTTTTGCCTTCAGCTGTTAGTTCAGCAGCAGCGCTAACCGCTAGCTCAACTTCAGAACCCGTCGCGATAAGGATAAGCTCAGGCTTGCCTTCACAATCTTTCAGGATGTAGCCACCCTTAGCGATGTTAGCCACTTGCTCAGCGTCACGTGGTTGTTGCGCTAGGTTTTGGCGAGAGAAGATAAGCGCAGAAGGACCATCTTTACGTTCGATTGCCAGTTTCCAAGCAACTGCAGACTCAACTTGATCACATGGACGCCATGTGCTCATGTTTGGAGTCAGACGTAGAGAAGCGATCTGCTCAACCGGTTGGTGAGTAGGGCCATCTTCGCCAAGACCGATAGAGTCATGCGTGTAAACTTGGATATTCTGAATTTTCATCAGAGCAGCCATACGCATTGCGTTACGTGCGTATTCCATGAACATTAGGAACGTTGCGCCGTATGGTACGAAACCACCGTGCAGAGCGATACCGTTCATGATAGCCGTCATACCGAACTCACGTACACCGTAGTGGATGTAGTTACCAGAGAAGTCATTTGCTTCAAGCGACTTAGAACCAGACCACATAGTTAGGTTAGAAGGCGCAAGGTCAGCAGAGCCGCCCATGAATTCAGGCAGCATAGCACCGAACGCTTCTAGCGCATTTTGAGAGGCTTTACGTGATGCGATGTTTGCTGGGTTAGCTTGAAGATCAGCAATGATTGCGTTTGCTTTCTCTTCCCACTCAGCTGGAAGCTCGCCGTTCGTACGACGTTTAAATTCTGCTGCTAGCTCTGGGTGAGCCGCTGCGTATGCGTCAAACTTAGCATTCCAAGCCGCTTCTTTCGCAGCGCCTGCTTCTTTCGCATTCCACTCAGCTGCGATATCAGCTGGGATTTCGAAAGGACCGTGTTCCCAACCAAGTGCCGCTTTAGTTGCTGTGATTTCATCAGCACCTAGTGGAGCACCGTGACAGTCGTGCGTACCCGCTTTATTTGGAGAACCAAAACCGATAATAGTTTTAGTACAGATAAGTGTTGGACGAGGATCCGCTTTAGCCGCTTCAATTGCAGCATTGATAGCGTCAGAGTCGTGACCATCTACCGCAGGAATTACGTGCCAGCCGTATGCTTCAAAACGCTTAGGTGTATCGTCAGAGAACCAACCTTCAACTTCGCCATCGATAGAGATGCCGTTGTCATCCCAGAAAGCAACCAGCTTACCAAGACCTAACGTACCAGCTAGAGAACATGCTTCGTGAGAAATACCTTCCATCAGACAGCCATCACCCATGAATGCATAGGTGTAGTGGTCTACGATGTCGTGGCCTTCTTTGTTGAACTGTGCCGCAAGTGCTTTCTCAGCCATCGCCATACCAACAGCGTTAGTGATGCCTTGACCTAGAGGGCCCGTCGTTGTTTCGATACCAGGAGCGTAACCGTACTCTGGGTGACCAGGAGTCTTAGAGTGCAGTTGACGGAAGTTCTTAAGGTCTTCAATTGAAAGCTCGTAACCTGCAAGATGAAGCAGAGAGTAAATCAACATTGAACCATGGCCGTTAGACAAGATAAATCGGTCGCGGTCAGCCCACTCTGGGTTTGCTGGGTTGTGGTTCAAGTGACCACGCCAAAGAACTTCAGCTATGTCAGCCATACCCATAGGTGCGCCAGGGTGGCCTGAATTTGCTTGTTGAACGCCATCCATGCTAAGTGCGCGAATTGCATTGGCTAGATCTTTACGAGAAGGCATGTCTGCTCCTGAGTACATAAGCGATTTAAAAAAGAGATTGATGCTAAAGTTTTCATTTTTATTAGCGCGGGTATTCTCTCAAACGACTTTAGCGACTGCAAACGTTTTACTGGCATTTTAACGGTCACTTTTCGCAATTTTCGAACATTTACATCACTTAGCAATGCGTTATCTCGACCGATACGCAAACGTTTAGTTATGACATATCATAAAAAAGAGCTTGTAATTCGACCGCTGGAATTTAGAATAGCCGTCTAGATGTAGAAACACCTACAAAATATACTGTATTTAATGGCGGCGCTTCCTAGCTTGCGACGCCTGAAATTATTTGCATTTAACTGTTTGCAACTAAAAACTAATTGCAACTAAAAACTAAAAGTGGAGCTCTCATGGCTAAGCACCTATTCACTTCTGAATCTGTTTCAGAAGGCCATCCAGATAAAATTGCAGACCAAATCTCTGATGCTGTTCTTGATGCCATCTTGGAACAAGATCCAAAAGCACGTGTTGCTTGTGAGACTTACGTAAAAACCGGCATGGTTATGGTTGGCGGTGAAGTAACAACGTCTGCATGGGTTGATATCGAAGAAATCACTCGTGAAACAGTTCGTGAAATTGGTTACGTTCATTCTGATATGGGCTTTGACGCTGACTCTTGTGCAGTACTAAACACAATTGGTAAGCAGTCTCCAGACATCAACCAAGGTGTTGATAAAGCCGATCCTAAAGATCAAGGCGCAGGCGACCAAGGTATCATGTTTGGTTACGCGACTAACGAAACACCAATCCTAATGCCAGCTCCAATTACTTACTCTCACCTACTTGTGAAGAAGCAAGCTGAAGTACGTAAGAGCGGCAAGCTTGATTTCCTTCGCCCAGATGCGAAATCTCAAGTTACGTTCCAATACGACCAAGGTAAGATTGTTGGTATCGACGCAGTTGTTCTTTCAACTCAACACTGTGATTCAGTCACAACACCTGACCTACGTGAAGCGGTAATGGAAGAGATCATCAAGCCAGTACTTCCTGCTGAGTGGATCAACAAAGACACTAACTTCTTCATCAACCCAACAGGCCGTTTCGTAATCGGTGGCCCAATGGGTGACTGTGGTCTAACCGGTCGTAAGATCATCGTTGATACTTACGGCGGCGCAGCTCGTCACGGTGGCGGTGCATTCTCTGGTAAAGATCCATCAAAAGTTGACCGTTCTGCAGCTTACGCAGCTCGTTACGTTGCGAAAAACATCGTTGCTGCTGGTATGGCTGACCGTTGTGAGATTCAATTGTCTTACGCTATCGGTGTTGCAGATCCAACATCTATCATGGTTGAAACGTTTGGTACTGAGAAAGTAGCTCACGAAATCATCATTGAAGCCGTTCGTCAAAACTTCGACCTACGTCCATACGGTCTTCAAGAGATGCTGAACCTTCTTCAGCCTATCTACAAGCAGACTGCTGCATATGGCCACTTCGGTCGCGAAGAGTTCCCTTGGGAAGCGACGGACAAAGCAGCAATGCTTGCAGACTTCGCTGGCCTAAAATAATTTAGCCACTGCGATTTGTTTCTTTAAAGCCCTTACTTCTTAGTAAGGGCTTTATTTTTATGCACTTACCAAACCTTTCCCTGCTAGAACACATCGTCCAAATCTTCTTTACCGTTAACCAGTAAGTATAAAAAGCCGTTGATAATTTGTGTTTTCTAACAGTACTGACAATAGTTAAGGTAACTCCTAAGCGATCAAGCTCACATTTAACTCAAAGTAATTCAGTTTGATAAAGCTCGTTAAATGCACGCTAGAACAAAAACTGGGATGACAATGAGCAATTTAGCTCAACACCATGACACTCACGTTAGCGATATCGCTGAGCTTTATGGAATTATAACTAGGACGTTATTTAACTAGGGGGATCTATGCCTCGTACCGTGCACCCATCCGAACTGAACGATAAGAAACACAAGGTCAGCGATCAGGATTACGCTCGCACCATTCCTTGTAACCAAGTAAGCATATCAGCTCCATTCCATTGGTTATCGCTTGCACTGCATGACTTAGTGAAAATGCCAATAATCAGCGCATTTTATGGATTGTGTTTTATGGCTGCGGCCATCGCCATCGTACAACTAGTCCAATGGCAAGGAACACACCTAGTCGTCATGCCAAGCTTGATAGTCTATATGTTGATAGGACCATTCCTTGCTTTGGGATTATACGACGCGAGTTGGGAAAGAGAGAAAGGACATTCCCCAAGCTTATTCCACTCAATGAAAGCGATTACTCGCAACTCCACCCACCAATGGGCCTTTGCAATTGTCTTAATGGTCGCAATGATTTTCTGGATGCGAATAGCCGCATTGCTACACGCGCTGTACCCATCGGTTCAAGGTGCGCCATTAACTGAGTTTGCTCCCTTCCTGATTACAGGTTCAGTGATTGGCTTGGTTATCGCGAGTCTGATATTCAGCATCTCAGCATTTTCAATTCCATTGATGATGGAAAGACGTGTTGATGTGATGAGTGCTATTTTTACTAGCTTCAACGCTGTTAAATCGAATATTCCTGCGATGATCGTTTGGGCAGGTATCATTGGCGCTGGTATCTTAGTCGGCTTTGCGACCTACGGTGTGGGTATGATTGTAACGATGCCATTGCTTGGTTACGGAACATGGCATGCTTACCACGAAATCATCAAAAAGAAACATCACGTTTAAATCGTTTCACCGTCGATGAGCAATGTTATGATGAGGCCTTAGCTTAAACGCTGAGGCTTTTTTTGGAGTTAACAACGCTTGTCTTACACCCCGCAACAACATCGAGTAAATAAGAAACTGGGCGAATGCCTAGCTATCGCTAATCAACATTTTTCTCGTGAATTTCCATGCCCAACCATCACTTACAAGTTAAGAGGAAAGGCAGCGGGAAAAGCCTACCTTCAGTTAAACGAGATCAAACTCAACCAAGTGCTATTCAGCGAAAATGAAGACGCCTTTATTAACGAAGTCGTGCCTCATGAACTCGCACATCTGATCACACATCAGGTATTCGGACGAGTTAGGCCTCACGGGAATGAGTGGAAATATGTGATGGAAAAGGTATTCAATGTACCGGCCAGAACCACCCACAGCTTAGAGATAACCTCAGTTCAGGGAAAAACCTTTGAGTACCGCTGTGATTGCACTACTTATCCCCTGTCGATTAGAAGACACAACAAAGTCATCCGTAACCAATCAACGTATCGTTGCCAACAATGTCAGCAAACCTTAGCTTTTACCGGCCTTCAATTGAGCTAAGTCTTAATCTCACAAGTTAACGCGAATAAATGTAATAGAGAGAACTAACATTTGAGTGCTAGACTGTTGTTTATCATACTTTCATCAGTCTTTTTCTATGCAAAAAACCACTCAAAAAGCATTTGGCATATCGGTGTCTTTCTACCTATCAATAGTATTTGGCCTACTGGTAACCCAAAGCGTTTTCGCCGCTCCACCAAGTTCGTTCTCCAAAGCAAAAAAAGAAGCCGTGAAGATTTATCTCGATCACCCGACTTCATTTTATTGTGGTTGTGACATCACTTGGAAAGACAAAAAGAAAGGTATCCCCGACCTCGACGGTTGTGGTTATCAAGTGAGAAAACAACAAAAGCGTGCTTCCCGTATTGAATGGGAACACGTGGTTCCAGCTTGGCAATTTGGCCACCAGCGTCAGTGCTGGCAAGATGGCGGACGTAAGAACTGCACTCGCAATGACAAAATATTTAAATCGATGGAAGCCGACCTTCATAACCTGACTCCGGCAATTGGCGAGGTGAACGGTGATCGTTCGAACTACAACTTCAGTCAATGGAATGGAATGGACGGCGTGAGCTATGGTCAATGCGAAATGCAGGTCAACTTCAAACAGCGTAAGGTTATGCCACCAGACAGAGCAAAAGGTTCTATCGCGCGTTACTCTAGCGATTTTTCTTAGAAATCCAACTTCTACGATTTTTTATTGAGAAATAATATACTACCTTGATCTTAGTGAATGAGAATGATAGGTGAGTTTTCAGCATGGGAACAAAGGAAGTAGTAGGACACCAACTAGAGAATGTAGAGTTCAAAACGCCCACTATTGTATTGAACAAGACAACCGGAGCATATGAAGTTTCATACCCTGCTAAATCAAGCGCAACTTTCATAAATAGAATTAGACTTCTGTACTATGTTCAGTTTGATGATAAAGGTAAGTGCATCGCCTATGACCCGATTATTCCTGCAAACAACTATCTAATTGATTTGAAGATCAACAAAAACATAAAAGATACAAACCATCATAGCAACGGTCTCATTCAATACTTTACTAAACTACTTGAATGGGGGCTAGATTGGGATGAATTTGCATTCAGAGACTCTTCACGCCCTACATACAAATTTAAATACTATCTCGAAACCACTGTAAAGTCGGCATCAAGCGAAGTTCATTTGGCAGCCTCAACGGCTTGTAATTATATGAGTGCTGTTAAAAATTTTTACTGCTATTACTTAGAGCGTGGATATAAGTTCGCAAACCCCCCACTTCACCATAAAAATATTACTATTAATTTAAATGCGGGGGACCGCAGAATGAACCCGACGAGAAAGGTGATAGTAGCGAGTTCTGACTTAAAACTAAATGTAAAAAAGACAAGATCAAAAGCTGAGCAAAAGCGTCCTCTAAAATCGCTATCCGATGATGAATGGAAACTTGTAAATGTAATTATCAAACAGAAAAAGAAAATACTAAAAAAAGATAAAAGAGGAAAATTGAGTATAGCCTCACTTCCCATTGAATATTCATACATGTGTATGCTAATGAGATGGTCTGGGCTAAGAAGAGCAGAAGTTGCAACTATTAGGAGGAGTCATGTTAAGAATCCTACTAAGCAAGAGCTTGAGCTTGGAGATATATTGGTCGATATTGCTCCTAGCAGTGGCGTCAGTACGAAGAATGGTAGCCCTAGGGTTGTCCGTATTCCGGCCTTATTGATGAAGCAACTTTACAACTACATTAACAGTGATAGATATATAAAGCGAGAGTCTAAATACAAGAATACCAACCAAGAGAGTAGGCAATCCTCATATTTATTTCTGACAAATACGGGAAAAGGATTTGATAATGCAACTTTAAACGCTCGTTGGTCTGAGATAAGGAATACAATTCAAAAAGAGCTTAGATCGGAATTTAAACACAAACAACACAACCTCCGTTCGACATTTGCAGTTACAAGGTTAAGAGCATTGATTAATGCGGGATATAAATATGGAGATGCTTTAACAAAACTTCAGGAGGAAATGGGACATTTAGACCCAAAGGAAACGAAAGCGTACCTGAATCAAGCCATTAATGAAAAATCAGCTCACCACATTGCCGAATTGGTTATTGAACACTTATTTAAGACTTACAACGAAGACTTTGAAGTTGAGGTGTAAATAGATGGCATTATCAGGAAAAAGAAAACGTATAATAGTAAAAGACAAGCAATCTAATCCTGTCGAAAATAAACAACCCACCCTAATTAAAAACGATACTTACTACAAAAACCTTATATTAGATTGCAAAGAAGGTAAATCATACTTTATAAGATTAAGATATAAAGGGTGCCCATTATTAAAGAAAAGAAATGGTGCAAAATTTCGCGACGGCACCATTCTTATCCATATGAATAGAGATAATCAAGTAGATCTCATATATGAATTCTTAAAAAAAGTCGAGTCTGGCACTCAAAAAGACGACTTTTCCAAAACTGTTCACTTTTTCCGGTTTTGTGATGAAAGAGATATACCTGTAGACTTCTTCAACCCAAAGTACATGGTTGATGAATATATGGCTTATCTACAAGCTCTTGTCGATAGAGGTGATATTAAATCAAGTACTGCTTTGAGAAATAAAGGTTTAATAGCAAAAATACTGAAAGAATATGGTTTCACCAAGTTAACCCAGAGTTTTCCGTCATTTAGCCACTCTGAAAGTAACAATCACCCGACACTTGATGATGAAGAATATGTAAAGATAGGATCTGAAATTCTAGAAGCCTATAAGTGTTATAGGCGGTATATTAATGCTGGTCAATCTCCAGAAATTTGTCCTCATTTTAATGAAAGCCGTTTTAGAAAAATGGGGCTTACTCAGCTAGAAATAAATATACAACGCGGTTTAGCTCGACGAAGAGTAAGTAAAGGGATGAATCCTTACACATGGGTTAATAACATGACCAAGCACGCATTAATGTTGTGTTACATGTACACTGGAATAAACCGAACTCCACTTTACGAGATGAAAATTAAAGATGTAAAACACGGATTCAAGAAAGGTGTAGGTGATTACTATGAATTGAACAGTGTAAAAGGAAGAGCGTTATATCAATCTCAAGGCAATGAGATTGGTTTTACCAAACATACGAAGACATTCTTTGAAAGCTGGATTCGAGGTTTGGATAGGATTTACAGAATAACAGGAAAAGAGCCATCAGGTTGCGACCCAGTTTTTCCTTTCTTAAGTAAAACTAATGGTGTGACACACTTTGGAAGACACTTAAACCCGCAAGATCATTTGAATAAAATATTGTCATCGTTTGGCTACTCAACTATTACACCATCAATATACAGAAAAACACGTTCTGACAAAATTTTTCGAGCAACTGGAGGTGACGTAACAATTGTTGCCGATGCTAATAATCAAACTGAGAAAACGGCACAGCAAGATTACTTATTTGGTGCAGATGAAACACACCAACGTGTTTTGACGTCAGCATTTATTGCTCAATATGACATGATAAAAGGCAAAGACAAAAAAGTAGCAATAAAAGAGCATGAGACGCGGTTTTATGACCCTTTAAAAGATATAGATTTTTCTAAAAATGAGATTGAAGATACTCCTTCTGGAAAATGTAACAGGAATCATAAGGAATATAACAAAAAAGTACACAAGGAAGCGGGAAAGAATAGAAAATACATTGATAACTTGAGTCGGTGTATAGCTTTCTGGGATTGTTTTGGATGCCCTTGTCATGGTGTTTTTGTCGAAGTCGATGAAGTGCATAAGTTACTGTCTCTACGGGACTCTTTGATGGAAAAATTTGCTGCTAATGGAGTGAATCGAAAGGTCAATGAGAAAACAGAAGAAAGCCTTTACTCCATAAACCATATCCTAAACAGATTAAAGCAAGAACACCTATCTGTTTATGATAAGGGGATTGAGTTAAATAGAATTGGCCCACATCCATTATGGGACAATGAATATGCATTTGATGACATGGCGAGTATTTATAATGGCTGACTTAAAGGTAGAGAAACTTAAAGAATTCAATCGTACTTCTCGTATTCCAACTTATGGTCTTTCGAAAGATGGGAAACCTTTAGGTTATATCTATGACTTAGTGTGGGTCTTTACTGGTCATGTTGATGTCGGGCTTGGCAAGGCGACAGAAATTAGCTTTAAGAACATAGATGAGACAATGAGGAGAGAGATTCAAGAGGCTGTTTATAAAAAGATACTCATTTCCGGGACGGTATCAATATCTTATTTAAAAACAATCAAATACAATTACTATAGTATCAAGTTGGCTATCGGCGGAAAGAGTTTCAATGCATTAGACAATGATGAAGTATATCGGGAGTATAGAAAGATATTAAAAAGCCAGAGACGGTCACCTGCTGGTGTAGAGCGGATAGCATGTTCACTAAACGATTTATATCTAACCGGATATATTAATCGTAATCATGGTATAGGGGGGCAGAAAAAATTCATTCAAGATATATCCGATCCAGATACAGGTAACGGGCAAAATATAGCCATACCTGAAAGATTAATGTTCGAAGTCTACGGAGAAGCACTTAATTATGTCGAGAAATATTACCCTATAAGACATAAGATAAATTTAGCTAATAAGAAATATTATGAATTACTACAAGAATTCAAAAAAACAGGTAAATCCACCCAAGAATTTCACAAGTACGTCAAGAAGTACGGTAAAGATATCGATCTTGAATTGGTGAATGATAATGAATTTGTTAATAGGGTAATTGAAAGGAATGCACAAAAACAATCTAGAAAAAAACTAATTAGCAGTATTCAAACTGCTTGTATAATTGTCCTAGGAGGCTTCTCCGGAGTTAGAATTGGGGAGATATTTAGCTTCTATAAAAGTAATTACAAAACCATTAAAATTAACAACATATCTACTCCATTACTGGTCGGTTATAATACAAAAAATCAAAGAGGAGGTCGTAGAAAAAAAGAAATATATCCTACGCATGAGGTATCAAAAAAGGCATTAACATTGGCTTATGACATTACCCAGAACATGCGAAAAATATATTTGGACAAAATACCTCAGAGCAACAGAACAGATGCCGATAAAGAAAAACTAATTGAGGAAGCCAAATCTACATTTATATCTATAGCAGGTAATAGCAGTTCAACAACCCTCCTAGTAGGGCATATAGGTAGACTTATTCAATCGTTTGCATTTGTATATGGTTCTCCAGCTACTATTGATGTTGTCAAAGAATTTAACATGCTAAACCCAACCAGAGTTGGACAGTTAGAGTTAGGGGGATTTCTACCTCATTTAACTCCACATTCATTAAGGAGAACATTCGCAGTATTTCTTAAAAGAAACTCTTTAGCCAATCTGCTAACAATAAGATATGGGACAAAACATAAAAATCTAGCCATGACCGCACTTTATACAAACCAAGCCGATCTATCAGCGTTAAGAGATTTCGAGATGGATAGTGAGTTAGCAGGTATGATTAAAGAGGCTAATGACGACCTTTTTGCAGACGAACTTTTCTATATTTTTAATGAGGCTGAAACACTATCAGGAGGAGAAGGCAAAAGAATACTCAAAGAGCGTGAATTCTATCAAGGCACTATCTATAAAAGTAGAGAAAACATTCTTAATAATATTAAGAATAAAATGATAACTTTGGTTGAGTTACCAACTGGCTATTGTATAAAAAAAGACTGCGCCCAAACATGCTTCAATCATGATTGCCAAACCAAGATTGTAACGTATGAAAAAGCGATGTATCAGGCAAAAGCTCGCGATAGAATAATAGTTAGGTTTAATAAGTATAATGTTGGAAAACCTTACTCACAGGCTATCTTAGAAAAAATGCTTATCGAGATTAAGTCCATTGAATTAACTTTAGATGAACATAAAATTGAGCATACGCCTTTTGATGGCAAAATCCTTAGTCCTGATTTAGTTTAAAGGAGTTTAGTGTGAAGAATATCATTTTGACTGAGATTGAAGAGCTAAAAGCGCTTCTTGGTGTTAATGAACTACCTCAGCCAAGGAATAATACAGAAGCATCTCTATATTTGGCGCTAAACAGATTGATTGCTCAAAAACCTAATCATCCAAAAAACCTTAACGGCAAAGTTAATTTTTCTGCTATTCATAGAGAAGCAGAGGTTAGTAACGGTACAATCAAATCGTATCCAGAATTTAGAGTAACGGCTGAGGCGGCAATAAAAGCACACAAGTTAAATATATCATTATCCTACCAGACCAATGATGAGTCATCCCCAGAAGAATCAGAAACATCACTGCAGCAACAAACAAGATTGAAAAAAGAATACTTCGTTGAGATGAATGCGCTATCAGCATCACTAGATCTAGCAGTGCTACGCGAGTCCGAATTAATTTTTCGTTTACATGAGTTAGAAGTTCAATTGAAGCAAGAGTGGAACTCAAAAGTTCACGAATTAAATCAAGACGAAGATTTGAATTCAAGAAATAAACAATAAAATATTAGAAATACTATTGTACTTCTTCAAGAACTCTCGGCTTTGTTCTGATTTTCAACATCATGGTAGATATTTGCATCGACTAAACCATCAAAGCAAGGAAATCCATCAGTGACAACTAGTGCTTTTTCTTCAATGTATTTCTTGCCCTATTTAGTGCCGACGGCACAGTCCAATGAGTCACAGAGAGGTAATTTGACCTACTTTTTCTTATCTTATTGTGTAACGCCTAATAAGTTGGGGTCATAACAGTTTCACTTAGATCCTTTGCAGTAATGTGCTTGTAAGTCTCTATACGACTGACGTTTTGATGTACTTAGCTCAATGCCATACTTCTGTTTGATACGCATAAACCTCAAAATATACTGGCATTGATTTTTTGGTGGTAACCATTCATCTAAGCCTTTCGAACCTTTCTGACGATTCAATGAGGCTTCTACAGCGATTAAGTTAGCAGGGTCGTTTGCTATGGCTTTTCGCTTTTCTTCGGTCCAACCATCAGCTCCATGATCCCATGCCCATTTCAAAGGAATTACATGGTCGATGTCGATATCTGAAGCGGAGTAGATGGTATTACCTGTAAAAAGGGATACCCAACGACCAGAGACTACACGACACGCCTTATTGGTTTTAAAAGAAACAGTAGAAACCGATTGAGATATCAAAGCTTCAGCACGGGCATCTTGGCAGTCCCCATTAAGATCTGCCCAACCGTGCCCAAACTTACTACGCGAATACTCATAGTCTATGTTTGAGTCTGGCGTGTACCCCTTCGGCAATCTTCCACCTTCATCTAAGCAGGCTTCCAATGTGTTAAAGGAAGTGAAGTTTTTGGTGCGGTTGTAGCTTGCTGATTGTTCATCATGACAAATACCGCTATTGCTCAACTTAATAACATTGCTAGCCCATGATGTAGGGGCGAAAAGAATAGCTGTTGTTAATAGGGTTAGTACACATAAATGCATAGATACTTCCTTTTAATGGCATAGTGAAGCACTTGCTCTGATTACTTTATCAGAGGTAGGATTTCTGAAAAGGGTTGATGTATATCTATTGGCTTTTTCCCAGGCAAAGCCACATGTTGTAATTACCAAAACCGTTTTTGCCCAATGAGTTGCGACAGACATCAGAGCATACTTTAGAGATGAGTATTTGACCCTGCAGGAGAAAGCCTCTAAATAATTGGAGGCAAAATCTATAAGACTTGAGTGTTATCTGCGAGATATTGCTTCTCAACCGTTTTGTCTATTAAGGCTAAAAATAGTCAGGTCCTAAATAGTAACTATTTAGTCAGACCGCAGACCAAATCTAAGTCTGGATAGTGCCACTAAACTTCAAGTTTACTTTTGGCCAACAATAATGAAACTAATTCTTTTCTCTCGCTCTCGGTCATTTGAAAAATGATGCATGCTAACTCAGCGGTGCTTTCATCTTCACAGAAAAAGTAACTTAAAGGGACTCCTAGTTCATCAGCTATTAGCTTTAAGGTGTGTACATCTGGAGTGTGTTTACCCTTCTCGTATTGATTCATTCTAGGGCTAGCAGAGCTTTCATCCATACCTATACGCACTCCCAATGCTTTTTGAGAGAGGTTTGCTTTTTTACGTGCTTCTTTGAGCCGCACTGGAATTGGATTTTCGAATGGCACTTGAGTTTCATATCTCTTATCTCATTATAACTAAGATTTTCTTAGTTTTACTGATTTCTGTATACTAAGCAATCCTTAGTATTTTAATGGTATATGCGGTACATGAAGCGTTCTTTGAAAATCAGTGATGAAATGCACAACCTATTGATTGAAAAAAAGATGGATGGTTTTTTAGTTGTTGAGCTAAGAGATGCATTTGTTTCTATTGATGACTCCTATGTTGATCTGGATGATGCTCGTCGTAAGGTTTACCGACAACTCCTTCGTTTGGTGAAGAACAATTTGCTTCGAGTTGAAGGGACGGGACAGCAGAAACGATACTTTCAAACAAACTTATTTAAAGGTCTTCAAATCGATACTGGATTAGAAAACACTAAGGTTACTTTCTCCACCTCGTCCGATTACTCAGTATTAAGACACGAACGCAATCAGTACAAAGGTGAGCTAGAGATTGTTTTTGGGGAAATTAATGAGTATCAATCTCTCTGTGGCCGCTTTCCTGAACTAGAACCAAGACTACTTCCGCTTCTCGATCAAGCAAGAGAGCATTCAGCGCAGTTGTTAGGAAGAGTGAATGTCCTCACCAGTGTTCTAAAAACACTCAGTGAGGACAACCAGTAGTGCTAAGGCAATGGCAGGTAGAATGCTCAGAAAAAGCATTACAGAAATATAGTTCAAACCAGCAGCACTTTTTCTGCCAAGCAACCCCAGGGGCAGGAAAAACGGTACTGGCTGCGACGATTGCTTCAAAATTACTGCAAGAGGACAAGATCGATCTTGTATTGTGTTTCTCACCTTCTTTAACAGTTTCAAGCGGAACAAAGAAAACCTTTTCACAGATTCTTAATTGCACCTTTAATGGTGGATTAGGCTCTATTGGACGCTCTCTCACTTATCAGTCAATCCAGTTTCTAAATGAAGAATTTTGGCTAACCCTACGTAATCACCGAGTATTTGTGGTCTTTGATGAGATACATCATTGCTCTGGCTCAGAGATTAAAAATGCGAACATTTGGGGGCAACAAGTCCTTACTAAGATTCAAGGACTAGCCACATATACCCTTGCAATGTCAGGAACCCCATGGCGTTCAGACTCTCTACCGATAGTGTTGGGTGAGTACAGCAATCCAGACGGAATGCTTTTGGTTGATTATCAATACACGCTAAAGCAAGCAATTGGCGATAAGGTTTGCAGAGCCCCAAAGGTTGTTTTGGTCGATAACGAACATTTGACCGTAACTAACGACGATAAGATGGAATCTTTTTCTTCAATATTGGAAATGATTAAGCAAACTAAGGCCTCATATCAAAGCATCATTCGTAATGAAGATGCAATTGAGTACTTACTTGGATTAGGTTGTAAAAAGCTCGCAGAAATCCGCTCTCGCTCTCCTGGTGCTGGAGGGTTAGTTGTTGCCGCATCAGTTCAACACGCACAAATAATCAAAAAGGTACTTTCTGAAAAATACGCTCAATCGGCCTCAATAGTGACATATCGGCATGAAGAACCTTTAGCAGAGATTGAACGTTATAGACGAAGCGATACTCAATGGATTGTTAGCGTTGGAATGATTAGTGAGGGGACAGATATTCCGCGCCTTCAAGTTTGTTGCCACATGAGCTCAGTCAAAACTGAATTGTACTTTAGGCAGGTACTCGGGCGAATTCTTCGTGTGAACGACGCGAAAAATCAACAAGCGTGGTTATTCACCTTTGCAGAACAAAGCCTAATTGAGTTTGCAGAAAGGATTGAACAAGATATTCCCGAGTCGTGTATATATGCAAAGTGGGCAAAGTTTGCAGAAGCCGAGCCAGACACTAAGCGTAACCATCTAACCGAAAAGGAGTTACTAGAAGAGCGAGAAGGACTTAGCTCTGAGCTGGTATGGAATAGCACGACAAGTCGCACTGAGAATACTGATGTCACACTTGGCTCGTTTGATGAGCTTCGGCTCGGGGCTTTTAGACAGCGGGTAATATCGGCATTTTTGGTTTCTTGAGTAGACCTATTCTTTTACCAAGTCGCTTAACTCAATAAAGATTTAGCGTTTCGGCTCTGGGTGGTGCTGCTCGGGGGGCGTTAATACCACACTTCAGTTTTGGATTGCTCTAGGCCCGAAAGTGCTAGTAAATACTGCTAGCTCAAAATGTCCCATTATGAGCTAGATTGGAAACTCATCCACATCCTGATAATCGGGTTTTCTCTAAGGCAAGTAATCTGAATAATCGGTTAGAGTGTGTGATACCAGACGCCAGTGAAAGGAAAAGCTCACTCACTGACGTCGTCGTACTTTGCTGACTTGCGCTAATTGGTTCCTTGTCTTTTAGGATGGATTAACGTTTTGTATCTTTGTTCCACGCTATTTTTCGCCAGTTCCTTCCCTCACGCCACACAATACCTTCAGAACGACGCCAACAAGATTCATCATTATCTCCATTAGGCCACGTGTTTCGTTCTGCAACCATGATCCAAATAGGCTCGATATCAAACTTGCCAACATAGTAATTGAGAGTTTCTTCATCAATAACTACTGCGGTTTGATGCTCAAAAGGCTCTTGGGCTTGCAGTAGAACGTCTCCATGTTTATCTAACCATTTATTTGGTTCATCTTCAGACATCGATAATTCAAGTTCATCGGCAAACCATTTTTGGGGCATATAATTCGAAAAACCATCAGGAAGAGATTTATCTAAATGACTCTCCCAATGGTAATTAACTATAGGTATTGCAAATGCGCATTCGTCAGGGCCATCCCAAAGGCATTCTGAGAACTTTTCAGATTCCCATGTATTTCGCCAATATGCTTCTCGAAGGTACGGACCGTCAGTAAATTCCCTCGGTTTAAAAGAGTCAACATCAAGACTTTTCTTCTCTTCAAGGAACTCTGCTAGCTTTCTCGCCCTTCCCTTTTTTAGGAATACGCAATAAAGGAATCTAAATTCTTCATATCGCATTCCATGCATGCCTATTCTAGGTCCTTGATATTTTTCACTAACGCAATTGAACTCATACAATACACTCCAGTTTTTATTGTCTTCATCAACCCTAGAGAGCTTCTCAATTATTGTTTGCGTCGGATCTTCCTCAAATGGCCACTGCTTTAAATCTTGTTCCGCAACTTCGGGGAGTTGGATAATAGGCTCGACAACCCAACTTGTTGGGCGACTGACTTGTTTTTCAAACGGCAGTATAGTCGGTTCAAGGTTTCGTCGAAAATCATGGTTGCTATATCGATACACACTCGGCTCTTCAGGCCATCCTTGGAGTACCCAAAAATTGTCTGCCAGTCTAGCTTGAATTTCATCTAGTGCTATACGTTGGTACTTTTTCCCGATGCGCTCCAAATCATTATAATGTCTAGAATTGTTAGTACCATACCCATCCCGAGGGAAAAGTTGGGAGTTCCAACCAAGCTCGTAAGCTCTCTTAGTGATCCATAATCTGCATTGTTGTACATCAATTTCGTCAAAGTCCACGTAGCCACCATCCTCGCGAAGGTAGTCCAACGAAAGCCTTTCGCGCTCATCTCCACTTAATAGGCTTTCTAAGCGGTGGCGAGCATTAACTATTGCTTCCTCCAGAGCAGCTGCTTCCTTATGGACAACCTCACTCTCTGGTTGGGCAAAAAACATAGCTTGAAAATTGGAACTGGATGCTTTCTCAAAAGCCTCTAGAGCCTCAACGCGCTCAGCATAGGGATGTATCACCTCCTCAACGAAAACTCGCTTTAATTCCTTCTTCGACACCGGCTTTGGACCATCAAGAGGAGCTATTAAGAAATTTCTCACGCGACCTGGAATACTGTATTTTCCATAGTCACCCCATTCACTTGAAGCAGATCTAAAAATTTCTTTTCCACCTCTTTCTTCAGCTATTTTTTCCACTCCATCTTTAGTCAGACCAAATATTGGCGGCTCAGAACCTAGCGGGTGATAGCAATCCTCAAGGCTAATTCCTTCACTCAATGCGCTTTTACTATTGGCAAGTTCAATGATCCCCAATGCGTAGTCTCTAGTGAGTAGAGCTACCGGGGGCTGTTTGTCTGCAAAAACTTTGGCGAAGACTTCATGCGAGTAAACATTTAGACGTTCAGAGCTTTTATCGATGCAACAAGCTCCAAAGGCTGCCGCATAGAGTCGCTCTACAACATACGGATCATCGCAAGCGTGCAACTTTTCAAGTAGGAAAATAAATATGTTTGAGTTTACTAAAAATAATGTCGTTAGTGCTTTGGTCGCTCGGTCACGCAATGTCTGGTGAGACGAAGTTAAGGACCATACCAAAACTAATGAAGCTAACTCCAAATGTTTCAAATCTGCGGTGCGACTGTGCTTTGACAACGCCCATGAGACAATTCTTTCAACTTGATTGAGTTCTTCTCGCGACGCCCAATTAATCCAACGTGTCCAATGACTATCTCTTTCTGGCATTTGCCATTGTTTCAGACGCTCGTGAAGGTGAAGAGCATTAAAAGGATGACCAATAGTCATCGAAACCTCTAAGAGGAGACCTAGAGGCTCAACATTGCGGCCATCTAATCGGTTCAGTAATTCTCGCGTATCATCCGAAAATGCATCCGTATTTCTCCATTTAAAACTCTCAGCAAAGCTTTCTTGGAGCGGCAGCCCTCTTTCCCAATGCAGTTCCCAGTCTGGTAGTGTTTGAGCAAATTCGACGCCGAGCTTCTCCGGATATATTGTTGATAGTGCGCTAACTAATCCCGCATACTGATAGCGAAAACCATTCTCTGGTTGTCCATCATAAAATAGGAAATTAAGAGGAGCGCCTGCATCGAAAGCTGCATTTATTTGAACTACAGATACCTTAGAAACCAAATATGTTGCCATGAGATGATCTTGGAATCTCTGAAACGAGAAGCGTACTAGTTCCGATGGTGGGTTAAAGGGATCAACATCTTCCGAATAAGGAGGCGGATCTCGTCGAAACAAACTTGTTTCTATCAAAACTTGTATCCAAGTCTTTCCCTCTGGCGGTGTTCTCCCCCTAAAGCTCTCTTCTGCAAATGTAATTGCTTCTCCAATTTCGATGAAGTCACAGCCATCTGTCGCCATCTTATTTGCCACCAGGCCGACACATTTTATTATTGAGGTTAAAATTCCATCTGAACTTGTTGCTTCTACCCCAGTGCGCCAACTCAAAGCATCGAGATACAACGCCATAATTTGCGATATACCATTTAGCCCGCGAGGAAATTCTGTAAGTCCTTTCGCACGCAAAGCCTCACTGGTACTTTTTAGGAATAGTGGGTTGCTAAATTCTGGCGATAACCATGGTGTATTAGGTCGAGCAATACCCTTGGCATCAAGATATTGAATTGCCGCTTGTTCTAGCTCTTCAGGCGTAGTAAATCCACCAATAAAGAAACTAGGTAATATCTCTGAAAGAGAATCTGGAAATGCATATCGAAGATATTCTTCGCGACAAGAAAATACTACTGATAAATGAGAATATTTCTGGATCGCGCGTACAATTTCCGATAGATTCTGCCTCCAATAATGTGCGCCAACGCCTTCATTGATTGCGTCAAAGAGCAGAATTGTTCGCTGACCTTTACGTTCTCCGGCCGCATTAAGCGGTCCCAAAACATCATCTACGGTTCTACCTTCCAACCCCAAAATACCAGCGACTTGTTCCCAGAACACTGACCTCGAGAAGTTCTGACCTAACATCAGGACTGTCGGTAAACCAACACGAGTTCGCTGTTCTGCCACTTGCCCAAGAATATGAGACTTTCCTGCCCCTGCTGGACCATAGACTACAGCGCACCGTAATTTCTCAGCTTGAAGATTTGAGTCTCGTAAAATTTCGCTTAATGAAGAGCAAGAGGAGGAAAGCGAACGGAGACTTCGGGACACATTTTCAAGTTTGCTTTGCTCATCCTTCTCCAATATATTTTTTTTTATTGAGTCATACTGCCTTTCAAGCGTCCAAACCGCATTTTGAAGGCGAGCTAAAATAATCGTTGCCGAACCAATGTCCCATTCTTTAGTAAAGTCGTGTGTAAACGAACCTTTAAGTTCCACCAATTCCCGCCATGCATTATTTGCTATCAAGAATGCGTCTGCATCAGGTGCATGAGCTATGGAGGTAGAGTCTATAGTAGGAACTATTGATTCCTCTAAATCAGTGAACGCGCCGACCAACTGTTTAGTAATGCCTGGACCTCGGGCTATGGTGTCAAACAGGGATTCAATGGACACTTCGACGTGATCTTGAGGATTGAAACGATCATCCAATGCTAACTTAGCTACACTAACTTGATCTTTAAACCAACTATCGTTCAATACATCGCCGCCAAACCAAAGCTTGATCAATGCTGCATTATCTTCCCGAAGAAGCATGTCTTTTAGGGTAGTTTCGGACCAAAGTTCGAATTTAAGGTCAATTGACTTTTCTTCCGCCCAACCTTTCCACTTAGTTACTCGCTCATCCCACTTTTCGCGTTGAGATTTACCTTTTGTCCCCCTAGGTGGAGTAAAATCTTTTGGTATTGCGAAAACATAAGTTTGAAGCTCAGGGTGTACCTTTAACGCTTGTTCTACCGACTCATCCATTTGACTCCACTGGGAGTCACCAATGGAAGTGAAATACTTCGCTTGATAACCAATTTTCCTTTCATTGTTTAGAATCCAAAGTGCCTCGACACCTCCATCTCCTCCGCAGCCATCATTCGATTGGAATTCGAGGCCATTTTCAGGGTTCTCTCGACGAGCAAGCACACAAATTAAATCTTCAAAGGACTCTCTAGGTCCTTTGTTGAAGGCATTTATAGAAGAAAAATCAATCAAGTTTGTATGTCCTTTTCCTGTCTGGGAGGTTGCGAGATTGCGGTTTCATAGATAACGACTCGGAAGGAAATAATATATCAAACAACTAGAATACTTTGTTGACGTAATTCAATTATCCAATCAATGACTTACATCTCATTAATGGAAGTAAACGTCAGGTCGAACCGTCTTGGCACATTTATGCCCCATTATTACTGAGCTCATTACTACCTATCTGCTCGCTCATCATTATTTGACCAACTTTTCCTGATGTAGGTATGGTGCATAAGACTTGTCACATAAATTTAGGCGGAGTTTAAAGTGAATAAAGAAACCAAAAAGAATTTTGACAAAGTATTTCAGGCTGCGTTAGCACTATTTGGTAGTCAAAAAGCTGTTAATAATTGGCTTAAGCACCCAGTTCGAGGGCTTGGCAACAAACGACCAATTGATATGCTTTCGACAGCCGAAGACACCAAGGCTGTACTAAATTTGATTGGCCGTTTAGAGCATGGAGTGTTTTCGTGATCTTTGTTGCTACAAACTTTTGCCCCAAAGTTTGTTAGGTTCGTACTCATTCACAGGATACCATCTTTTGCTTTTTGTACCGTTTCAAAAATACTAGAACAGTAAGTTTTGAACGTATAAACAATTAAGTACCGCCTCTTTGAATGCTGCCACTCAAGAAATGGATTAAAATTCATTGAGTTAAATCTGAAAGTTTCATACTCTCGATGTAGGCAAATGATTGTGCGGTATCCGGTAGACGAGCTCATAAACGTATAAATGTCGTTAGGTCTTAGTAGTAGAAAGGTAAGTATGGCTTTTGATATCAATGTAGTAAAACAACAGTTGGATCAGGCATTTGAGAATGACTCAGAGGTAGAGTTGCTAAGAGTGCTTAAAAGCAACTCATTCTTGTTCCATGACCTTTATGATAGAAAGTTTGGTATTCAGCCAAACTTTGCAGAAGTCCCATTTGGGGACAAATTTCGCTGTGATTTTTGTTGGTTGAATGACAGCTCAGACGGTCCTGAGTGGGTGCTGGTTGAGATTGAAAAGCCTTCTATGAAGTTATTTACACAAACAGGCGATCCAGCAAGAGAGCTGAACCATGCTATTGAGCAAGTAAAGTCTTGGGAGCGCTACTTTCATCAACAGCCAGCTGAAAAGCAACGTATTTTTGGTGCTGTATCTAAATTTCGCTATGTTCTCGTAGCAGGTCGTAGAAGTGAATGGCAAAAACAGCATGCTGCTCAGTGGCGCTCTCATCATAACCAAACTAGCAATATTGAAATTCACAGCACAGACACTTTTTACGACACATTAGACTTTTATGGAAAATTTCAAGATTCATTTTGGAGCTTTGAGGATAATCCAGTCTCGTTGCCTGCTCGTGGCTTAAGTCAGTATTGCAGTCAGTATTCATACCTAGGGAATTGGCGAAACCTTCTGGCCTAATAAACAATTTACGCGGCCGGCATTTTTAACAGACATCTCAGTGGCTACGGTGCTGTGCAGTAAAGTCTGTAAATCGTTTCGGGCTGCATAATCGAGCGTTACAATTTTTGTAAAGCTCAGGAGGAAATGTTGGACGAGTATTCAATTCATCTAAAGAGACAAGGCTTTGACCTACTTGAGGACATTGGAAGTGGGCTTTCGGGTAAAACTAAGAAAGCCAAGCAAAATTCTCTGGAAAGACTAGTTGCTGTAAAGTTTTTTGATAGCGCAATTAATCGAAATAACACCGAGTTAAAGAAAAAGTTTAAGAGAGAAGCGTTCATACTCGCAGAGGCGCAACACCCAGCGATACCATATGTCATCACTCATGGAGAGGTTAAATGTGAGCATGATTTGGTTCCATATATCGTTATGGAGTATATCGAAGGTGCAAATTTAGAAGATCATATCCAAAATCATGGTGTAATTGAGCAACGACAGGTCATAACAATTGCAACTCAGATTCTCGATGCGTTGTCACTTGTGCATGCAAAGGGAATTATTCATAGAGACATAAAACCCTCAAATATCATGCTATCGTCAGCCGGTCACGCTTACCTAATCGATTTCTCAATTGGCTTTGCACCTTCTGGCAACCCGAACTTCACAAGAGCGACAAGAACCGGAGACCATTTAGGTTCTGCTGAGTACATGTCTCCAGAGCAAAACGTCGATATGAAAAACGTTGATTTTCGTACCGATATCTACTCTTTGGGGCTAACACTCTGCAAATTGCTAACGGGTACACCAACGCTTAAAGCACTAGACAAACCTGAGCTATCAATTCCTTATGCTCTGCGAAACCTCATAAATAAGGCTTCAGATTATGATGTAAATAATCGCTATCAAAATGTCGATGACATTCTGAGAGAATTAAAAAGCATTTCTGGCGCAGGGTATTTCACCATTAATACACCAAGCAAAGCACTTTGCGCCAATTTAAAATGTCCAGATGCGCAATGGTCACCAAATGGGTACTACAAGGGAGCTAACTTTACAGAAAACTGTATTGATATTCACTGCACTTGCTGTGGTGACAAATTAACCTATCAATGTACGTGTGGGTTCCCCATAGCCGAAACCCGTTTCTGTGGAGGATGTGGTACTGAGCTATTCAAAGTACCAGAGTGTAGTAGTTGTGGTTCCTATTTGAAGAAACAAGATATGGGCAAAGATACATCAAATGGCTGTAGTAAGTGCCTTACTAAACAAGTACTGCAACAACCTCAACAATCTACTTGGGGGCGGCCACAGCAGCAACCCGCAGGCATGGACTTTGATGACGATATTCCGTTTTGAGGAACAGAATACAAACAATTCAACAGTGTATCGTAATGCCAAGCGCTTTCACTTCGAGTTGAGTTTAGCGTTTACCACGCAGTGTGGGTTCGGTGCTTATGCTGCTCACACATTAATTGGAAGTTAACTTTCAGGAGCACTATGAACATTTTGGAGGTTGACTATGGTCTTGGCCCGCTAATCGATGTAGAGGAAACGATCCAGGCAGGTATAGCAAAGTTGTTTGAGAGGAATCGCACTGAACCTTGGTTTGATGGGTTATGGATGAACGAGTACGGTGAAGTTCTTTACGGCTCTTTGCTTGTTTCAGCCCAAGCTTATTGTATCGGTAGCTTACGTGATATTAACGAAATTAGAGTTAGTTTAGGGCTCAATAAATTGGCCAAAGAAAGTGCATATAAAAATCAACGTGTAAAAGTTCAGGGTTATTCGCTAATAGAACTGGTTAATTGTACTGCTAATTATTTCAAACACCGAGATGAGTGGAGCGATCCTTGGCCTGAAAATTACACTACTCGCGTTCTAACAGCATTCTCAATGGACGGTGAATTTCTGATTAACGAGCTTCAAGAGTTAATTGAATCAGAATTTGGTTATAAAACACTTTCAGACTTAGTTTCAGAGTGGAGAAATGATCTAATTGCCCAATCGAAAGGTGAAAGTTAACATACGGCTATGGCGTCAATTATTAGCTTTTGACGTTATCCAAAAAGCCGCCTAACCCGCTTCTGTCCAGAGACGTACCAGCACGATCACATACCAGCACGATCACCGATAGCACGTTTGTACCCCGTTGTGCGTTAGAACTTTCACTCATTCATATCTTGTTAACCTGAGTTTGCCTTTTTTCGTTATTCATTGCTGCAATAATTAGCTTTGAGTCTCCACTTAATTTTAGTGACTATCCATGACGGTATCTGAAGTAGGACTAACAATTTGTCATAAATTCCAGTGAGTAAAGCGCAAAACAAAGCATGGAGACTGGTGTCAAATAAATTTTCAGGGGTCGTTTAATAGTAGCCCTGTATTGATAGAAAAAAGGGCTACATGAATGATAGCCCTTTTAATGTATTGATTTAGGATTTAAATATTTTTTGTAGTCCAGAGAAAGACGACACTTCGAACATCGGAGTTTCTTTTGAGTACATTGCTTTTAAATCTTCTTCTATTCTTACATCTTCATCTGTCCAATGAGTGATGCTAACCAATAGTTTCCAGTTTGCGCTTTGGAAGTCCTTTCCGTACTTAGCCCAAACTGAGTTAACACCAGCGGCATTAGCCATAGACATATCTTTTACTATTGAGTCACCAATATAGTACGCGTCACTTGGGCATATCCCTTCCCTTTCGCATATATCTAAAACAAGTCTAGGATTAGGCTTTCTTTCTTCTTCAGGTAACTTTATAACCCACTCGGCATCACTAGGGTCAATCATTGGTTTGGTTTGATCTGGGTGAGAAGAAGAGTTTGAACCAATGGTGTAAAGGTGATTTAGATATTTATCTAGTCCTAGTTTTTTGGCTCTGTAAACTGCATTAACTTCATACGACTCAGTATGTCCAACGACAATAACGCCTTGTTCTTTAAGCTTGGCTAAAGTTTCAGTTACACCCTCGTATAGCTTCAGAGTTTCTTTTCTTGTTTCAGAAAAACTGCGAAAAGCAGGGGCTAGTTCCCTTTTCAGAACATCTTTATCAGTAGTACCAAAGTAGTCGATGATTGCTTTGACCTCTAACGCAGCAAAGGGCCTTTCAGAACTATTGTACTTTTGATGGATATCCTTGAAATCTCGAAGCAATATGCTTTTGTCTATACCGGTCAATACAACAATAGAGTCAACCATAGCTTCGAATGATTGGGAAAAAAATGATACCCAATCATAAAGTGTATTGTCTAAGTCAGTTATCAATAATTTAGGCATTGTAGTCGAACTCCAGTTTGTATTTATCTGATAACGTAGCATCTTCCGGGCTAATTTTACCGTAGTGGAAGATGATTTTTTCATTTCCGAACTCTATTCTACAAGTCCAATTACCTTTTGACTCGCCTGTATGATTCATACATACGCCGCTGCTACCCAGTGAAAGTACATGAAGTTTATTGGTCGGGTTTTCTTCTTTACAAGCAGGTTTATGTGTCAGTTCAGCTCGTTCGATGGTGCAATTAAAGTTCTGGTGCATGTGCCCATGGAGTAAAAAATCAAACTTGTACTTAGTGAGCCAGCGTGAAAGCCTTTCTGCATCTAAGACAGTTGAATACTTCGCATCATGATAAGCTTCTTGTGATAGAGATACAGGCATTAAGTGATGGTGCATAACACAAATACGTGTCACATTTCTTGGCTTGCCTTTTTCTAACCCCATCTCTTGTTCCACAGCTTCTAGTTGTTCTTGTCCTATATAGCCATGTCCTTGAAAAGTACCTTTAGTCTGTTGGAGCGTTACGCTATTGAGCAATACAATTTCTACAGGTATGGAATTGTTTAGCAGTAATCTTCTACCTGAGCTCATGGATTCGTTTGGCTTCATATCGAAGTATCTAGCGTAGAAATCACTATAAGCTGCACGAGAGTCTTGATAATTCTTCTCGATCACATCTGTACTTTCTTTATCGGCTCCATCATAGAATGATAAGTCGTGGTTCCCTGGGCAAATCGACAACCAAGATTTGTCTAAATTGTTTACACTAGTTAAGTGGTCGATAAAGTCACCTGCAAGATTAAACTCTTCTTTATCTCCTTTCCAAGTCAGATCTCCGGAGATTAATAGAGAAGCAATGTTCTTGTTAGTTTTGAAGTATGCAGATTGTATTGTTTCTGCGAGAGTCTTTTTAATCGAGTTAGTGGTACTCAGGGGGTACCCATGAAAGCCGTTCTCAGTGAAATGAGGATCTGAAAGCCATAATAGACTGTCTTTGTTTGTGGCTTTGTACGAATGATCAAAATGTCTTGGTTGGAGTTCAGTTATACCTCTTAGACGGATTTCATTAGTTTTATCATTATCAAGCTTATCTCTGATTCTCCAGACAGTACGATTTTGTTCAGCTAGTTCTTCGGCCGATGCTATGATTTTACTGTCGTACATTTTGTAATGAGATTCTTCTAAAAATAGATCATTCATCGATTCATACGATTTTTTTTGAATTATTTCAAAAGGGTCGATCTCTTCTATCTCTTTGAATTTAAACCAAACAGGGTGGAGATTTTCTTTATAATAGTTAGGAGTAAGGTTTGCGTCTGGAGTTGGTATTTCAACACCAACTTCAGCTTTATAGTCCTTTAACTCAGCTTTGTAGAACGTTTTTTGTGCACTATCAAAGAGGTAGACGTACATCTTTGTCTGGCTGTCTCTTAGCCCTAGGTCAATTAGGGTGTCAAAGGGTAACTGTTCGTGTCCTTTGTTCCACCAACCCCACCACGCAAATCCCTTTTCTTCAATCAGGTCTGAGTGTCTGTTAATTGTTTCGCCTTTAGGGCAAGACAGGTCTCGAAAGCGTAATAGAAGAGTAGAGTTCATTAGTGCTCACTTAGGTTGGTTAAAGGTATCATTAGGGCTCACTCGGGATTCGTATGCATGTGATTCTATTATTATTTAATCAAGTATACATACTTACCCTTTATTACGGATAGGCTATATAGTGTTAATTTGAAGTGAATGAGTAACTTGTAGTGGATTACTAAAACTAGCTACTAGCTCGCAGGTATTTTGAATAATTTACCTTAGCAGTACTTATCCAAGGTTTTACAATCAATACGGGTTCGTAATAAAGTTTTGCCCAAATACGTTTTAGGCGACTAAGTAAACGTGTGTGGGTGCTCGAGAGCTAGTATGAGTCTTTATTTCTGATCTCGTATCATTTAGAACAGCACGAAACAGGGTTACTTGAGCGTTTTGTATGAACTGTTATTACTATCCTACAGTCCCTCAGCTTTACTAAGCTAGCCTATAGATAGTTATTGAGAACAGTTTGGTTAAAACTTCTCAAAAAAAACGTCGTAAGAACATTTTTTGAGAAGTGGTTTTTATTTAATCTATCACATTGATATATATTAAATTTACAAGCTTTAATCTAAAATAAATCGCAACAGTAGCTCGTACTTACCTTTACATGAGCCAAGAGTATGATTTCAAGCTCTCTAAGCAGCAGACTAACCTGATGATGGCGTGGAACAAGCAATTCCCTGTCGATAAGTGGGAATGTACTCGTGATGAGCGAATCCATGCTATCCAAGGCAATCACAACCCATTTGTTTTTCCTGCTTGTAAATAACACGACTCAGGCAACCAACATCTCCAATTGCCTCCATCTCAAACAAGAGTTTCAGAATTGCTCCTGAAACTCTTGCTCTACCCTTGTTTTTTCAATTAAAAGCATCCATGTTAAGCAGAGACAAAATACCCAAATGACACTATTTATAGGTTTACCAGCATGAGAATCCCTCGTATCCATCACCCAGAACGCATTCATCAGTTAGGTTCACTCGCTTTAGGCGAAGATGCCGCGGGTCATGTTGGTCGAGTCCTTCGTATGAAAGAAGGTCAAGATGTTCTTCTATTTGATGGCAGTGGCGCTGAATTCCCCGCGACAATTGCTGAAGTATCAAAAAAGAACGTCACAGTTAATGTTACTGAACGTATCGAGCGTAGCAGCGAATCTCCGTTAGACTTACATTTAGGCCAAGTGATTTCACGTGGCGATAAAATGGAATTCACGATTCAGAAATCGGTTGAGCTTGGTGTAAACACCATTACCCCACTGATTTCAGAGCGCTGTGGCGTTAAGCTTGATACTAAACGCTTCGAGAAAAAGCTCGCGCAGTGGCAAAAGATTGCTATCGCAGCATGTGAACAATCTGGTCGCAATACGGTTCCGGTTATTCGCCCAATCATGCAACTTGAAGAGTGGTGCAGCGAACCGAGTGAAGCGTTAAAGCTAAACCTGCATCCTCGCGCAAAATACTCAATTAATACCCTTCCAGAACCCATCAGTAAGGTGCGCCTATTGATCGGTCCTGAAGGCGGACTGTCAGCTGAAGAAATCGGCATGACAGAACAATACAAATTTGAAGAGACGCTACTCGGCCCACGTGTACTTCGTACCGAGACAGCAGCTCTAACCGCAATTACTGCCTTACAAGTCCGTTTTGGCGATCTAGGCTAGGAGAAAAAAATGATCAAACTTGGCATCGTAATGGATCCAATTTCATCCATTAACATCAAAAAAGACTCTAGCTTTGCCATGATGCTTGAAGCTCAGCGTCGTGGTTACGAAATCCATTACATGGAAATGGATGATCTACATTTAGATCAAGGCGTAGCCATTGCTGACACTAAGGTTGTTGAACTAAAAGAAGATCCAAACGGCTGGTACGAGTTCAAATCAGAACAGACTATCGCGCTATCTGATTTAGATGCGGTTCTGATGCGTAAAGATCCTCCGTTTGATACTGAGTACATCTACGCGACTTACATTCTTGAGCGTGCTGAAGAGAACGGTGCACTGATCGTCAACAAGCCACAAAGCCTACGTGACTGTAACGAGAAGTTGTTCACGGCTTGGTTCCCTGAACTGACACCAACCACCATCGTGACTCGTAAAGCTGAAAAGATTAAAGCGTTCCGAGAAGAGCACGGTGACGTGATCCTAAAACCACTTGATGGTATGGGCGGCGCGTCTATCTTCCGAGTGAAAGAAGGCGATCCAAACGTATCAGTGATCATTGAAACACTGACTAACCACGGTCAAAACTACGCAATGGCACAAACCTTTGTTCCAGACATCAGCAATGGTGATAAGCGTATTCTTGTGGTTGACGGTGAACCAATGCCTTACTGTCTAGCGCGTATTCCTGCAAAAGGGGAAACTCGAGGTAACCTTGCTGCTGGCGGTACAGGTGAAGCTCGTCCTCTAAGTGAAACAGACTGGGCTATCGCAAGAGCAGTTGCCCCTGCACTGAAAGAGAAAGGCTTAATCTTTGTTGGGCTTGATGTTATCGGCGACAAGCTGACTGAAATTAACGTAACAAGCCCTACTTGTATCCGTGAAATTGAAGCTGCTTTTGATATTTCGGTAACGGGCAAATTAATGGATGCAATCGAGCGTCGCGTTAACGCTAAATAGCCTAAACTAAAGAAAGCCTTAGCTATTCGAAACACAAAAATATCTAGGCAAAGAACAATGAGCGGCTTTACGCCGCTCTTTTTCCTTTACTGGGAACACACTGGCAGGAGGCTCTATGAATTTAACGAACCACTTTCTGGTCGCTATGCCCGGAATGAAAGACCCATACTTTCAAAATTCGGTGATCTATCTTTGTGAGCACAATGACGAAGGTGCGATGGGTTTGATGATCAACGCTCCTATCGATGTCACTGTTGGCGGTATGCTTAAGCAAGTTGAGGTTGATTCTGAACAGCCGAAACCCAACCAAGCAAGCCTTGATAAGCCAGTACTTAATGGTGGGCCAGTCGCAGAAGATCGTGGGTTTATTTTGCACAAACCCAAAGGCAGTTATCAATCCAGCATCAACATGACGGATCAAATCTCGGTAACAACCTCGAAAGATATTCTAATGGTGTTAGGGACAGAAGATGAACCTATGCATTATCTGGTCGCGCTTGGTTATGCCGGATGGGAACCAGGACAACTGGAAACTGAGCTGACTGAAAATTCATGGCTAACCGTCGAAGCCGATCCAAAGGTTATCTTCAATACGCCTATTTCGGATCGCTGGAAAGTTGCCGTACAAATGTTAGGTATCAATGCGGCTCAGCTTTCAGCAGACGCTGGCCACGCCTAGCTCAAATCAGTATATAAACTCTCAAACACAGATTAATTTGGAAGCCCCATGTCACGAACAATTATGGCATTTGACTACGGTACAAAAAGTATCGGCAGTGCGATAGGACAAGAGATCACAGGTACAGCAAGCCCTTTGAAAGCCTTTAAAGCGAAAGATGGCATCCCAAACTGGGACGACATCGAGAAGCAAATTAAGGAATGGCAGCCGAATCTTATCGTGGTTGGTCTGCCTACCGATCTTCACGGTAAAGACCTAGCAACCATTACACCCAGAGCGAAGAAATTCGCTAACCGTCTTAAGGGACGCTTTGGTGTGGATGTTGAATTGCATGATGAGAGACTTTCTACGACAGAAGCAAGGGCCGACCTTTTTGAAATGGGTGGCTATAAAGCACTAAGCAAAGGCAATGTCGATAACCAGTCTGCAGTCGTCATTTTAGAGAGCTGGTTTGAAGCACAATATTCATAACGAAAAATAAGTGAGCAAAATGTAATCTAACTTGTGATCCCACTCGAATTTCACATCGTAATGTCGATGCAATTCAAAAATAAGAACGTGGGAGTTCACATGAAAATTTTTCTAGCAATCTTCGCCGCTCTAGCAATATCAGCATGTAGTTCTATGGGTGGTGGCTCAGCGGGTTACACTGGCGAACAATATCCGACTAAAATTAAATTAGAAAAAGAACGCGGTTACTCGAACGATAACAACAGCTTTGCAAACCACTAATTTACTCGCTTCACAAAAAACCCGCTTCTAAAGCGGGTTTTTTATTGGTTTTAAGATTAAGCACTAAGCACTGAATCTAGCCCATATCAATCTTAACGCCAGACAAAGCGCCAGTCCCGTAGTCATCATCGCCACGTCTGGTTTTCAACATCAAGCGCAAGTCATTGGCTGAATCTGCACTGTGAAACGCATCCTCTTCGCTAATCTTGCCAGCAACGACTAAATCATACAAAGCTTGGTCAAAGGTCTGCATCCCAATCTCTTTCGATTTCGCCATCGTTGCTTTTAGCTCATGTAACTCACCACGGCGAATCAAGTCAGACACTCTTGGGCTGTTGAGTAGAATCTCAAACACACCATGACGACCGCTGCCATTCTTATCTCGGATTAATTGCTGAGCGACCACACCACGCAAGTTCATCGACAGATCAAACAAGAACTGTTCTTTTTGTTCCTTCGGTACCAAATGGAGAATACGTTCTAACGCTTGGTTAGCGTTATTGGCGTGCAAAGTTGCCATACACAAGTGACCCGTTTCAGCAAAGGTCATCGCGTATTCCATGGTTTCACGGCTACGGATTTCGCCAATCAAGATCATATCAGGTGCTTGACGCAAAGAGTTCTTAAGCGCAACTTCATAACTCTCGGTGTCGAGCCCAACCTCACGTTGAGTCACTATGCACTTTTTATGTTCGTGAACGAATTCAATCGGGTCTTCAACCGTCAAGATATGCCCTGAGCGGTTGGTATTGCGATAGCCTGTCATTGCAGCCATTGAGGTTGATTTACCAGAGCCCGTCGCTCCAACCACCAGCACAAGTCCACGCTTTGCAATTGACAGGTCTTGCAGTACATCAGGAAGCTTTAATTGCTCAAAGGTTGGGATGTTAGTCTCGATACGACGAATGACCGCTCCTGGTAGCTCTCGCTGAAAGAATGCACTCACACGAAAACGACCAAAATCACGCACAATGGCAAAGTTAGCCTCACGCGTTTGCTGATATTCATCACGTCGGTCTTGATCCATCATCGCATCAAGTAATTGAGCAACCTGAGCCGAATTCAGCTTATCTCCTTGAGGTCGCAGTTCACCATCCACACGAAACAGGATTGGAGCATCGACAGTGATATAAAGATCCGAAGCCTTTTGAGAAAGCATCCCCTCAAGAATTTGATTCAATTCCATTTTGTTCACCTTGATTAAAACATTGAGGTTTCAATTTCGATCTTTTTCTCGACCTCTTCTGAATCAACCAAGCCTTGAGCCATCAGCTGCTTCGCATTTTGTTCCATGGTTTGCATACCGTGTGCCGCGCCCGTTTGAATAATCGAATACATCTGCGCGACCTTATCTTCACGGATCAAGTTTCTAATCGCAGGTGTCGCCATCATGATTTCATGACAAGCCACGCGACCGCCACCAACACGCTTTAACAGCTTTTGAGCAATCACCGAACGTAACGATTCAGACAGCATTGAACGCACCATGTCTTTGTCGCTACCCGGGAATACATCGATAATACGGTCGATAGTTTTTGCCGCAGAGCTCGTGTGCAAAGTACCAAACACTAAGTGGCCTGTTTCTGCTGCGGTTAGCGCTAAGCTAATTGTCTCTTGGTCACGAAGCTCGCCAACAAGGATAACGTCTGGGTCTTCACGTAACGCACTGCGCAGCGCAGCTTTGAAGCTGTGAGTGTCGCGGTGCACTTCTCGTTGGTTGATTAGGCATTTGTTGTTGGTGTGAACAAATTCGATCGGGTCTTCAATCGTCAAGATATGCTTATTATGATTACGGTTAACGTAATCTACCATCGCCGCCAAAGTTGTCGACTTACCTGAACCCGTCGGCCCTGTCACCAAGACTAAACCTTTTTCGTAATTAGATATTCTTTCAAAGATCTCAGGAGCCCCTAGCTGTTCAAGGGTAGGAATCTCTACTGGAATGGTACGAAATACAGCAGAGCAACCACGAGATTGATTAAAAGCATTAACACGGAAACGACCAACATTGGGTAATTCAAAAGAGAAGTCGACTTCCAGTTTTTCTTCGAACTCACCACGTTGTGAATCACTCATGATCTCAAAAACCAAACGATGCACATCGGCATGACTCAAAGCTGGTATTCCAAGCTTCCTTACTTCACCATCTATACGTACCATTGGAGATACACCCGCAGAAAGATGTAGATCTGACGCGTTATGCTTTACACTAAAATCTAGTAACTCAGTGATATCCATTTATTTTCCCTTAAGTAAAGTCAGCTATGAGTAGTATTCAACAAAATATCGAACAAATCACCTCACAGATTCGTAGTGCTGAGCAAAAGTGCGGACGAGCTCCAGAGTCCGTGCAACTTTTAGCCGTCAGTAAAACTAAACCTATTGATGCGATTCTAGAAGCCGCACTCGGAGGCCAAGTTGCCTTTGGTGAAAACTATGTTCAAGAAGGTGTCGATAAAGTAAAACACTTTTCAGAACAACATTCTAACCTAAATTTAGAATGGCATTTTATTGGCCCAATTCAATCCAATAAAACCCGCCCTATCGCAGAAAGCTTCCAGTGGGTGCATTCTGTCGATCGCGATAAAATCGCGCAAAGGCTTAATGATCAACGACCAAACGAGCTTCCACCTCTACAAGTACTAATTCAAGTGAACACGAGTGGTGAAGATTCGAAATCAGGAACGTCAGAAGAGACAGTTTTTGCACTCGCAGAGTTGATTTCATCGCTCCCCAACCTCACGTTAAGAGGGTTGATGTCGATTCCTGCAAACGTATCTGACTATCAATCTCAGCTTAATGCATTTTCTAAGCTGGCGGAGCTCAAAGGCAAGCTAGCCGTGAAGTATCCAAACATCGATACCCTTTCGATGGGTATGAGTGGTGATATGGATGCAGCAGTTGAGGCTAGTAGCACAATGGTTCGTATTGGAACGGCTATTTTCGGAGCTCGTGATTACACGAAATAGCCTTAGTAAGTAACTAACGACAAGTACAAGTATTGATACCGCTTCGCTTTAACTGCGCAGCGACACGCTCAGGATTTTATATATGGAACATAAGAACATCGCCTTTATTGGGGCGGGAAATATGGTTCGCTCTATTGTAGCGGGCTTAGTGGCGAGTGGTTACCCAGCGCAAAAGATTACTGCAACAGCACCTTCTGACACCAGAAGGCTGCCGTTAGAGCAAGAATACGGCATCAATACCACCAGCGATAATATTGCCGCAGCAGAGCAAGCAGACGTTGTTGTGTTATCCGTGAAGCCACAAATGATGGCTGATGTATGCAAACCCTTACAAAGCATCGACTTTAGCAACAAACTGGTTATCTCAATTGCAGCGGGTATTAATGCGAATCGACTCAATGAGATGTTAAACTGCCAACTAAATCTTGTACGTGTTATGCCAAACACGCCATCATTGCTTGGTAAGGGGATGAGTGGCCTTTATGCTGATTCAACGGTTAGTCAGAGCGATAAAGAGTTCGCTTCTCAGCTAATGCATGCCGTAGGTGAAGTAAGCTGGGTTGAACAAGAGTCTGGCATCAACAACATCATTGCGGCGGCGGGTAGTGCTCCGGCTTACTTCTTCCTGTTTATGGAAGCGATGCAAGCTGAAGCAATTAACCAAGGTTTTGACCAAGAAACCGCTCGTAAACTAGTGCAGCAGTCTGCATTAGGTGCGGCAGAAATGGTGGTTGCAAATCCAAATACTGAGTTATCTACTCTACGTGAACAGGTGACTTCAAAAGGCGGCACAACCGCGGAAGCACTACGCACGTTTAACGAACATCAACTATCAGACATCGTAGCCAAAGCCATGCAAGCGGCGGTTACTCGAGCTGAAGAGATGGAAAAACTGTTTTAATGCTTTAATGTTTTAATACAAGTTACAGTACAAATGCATTGTGTCGTTCAGGTGATACCTAAGCGGCAAGTAAATCCGAAAAAGGAAACAATATGAATTCGATGAGCTTTCTGATCTCGACCGTTTTTGATCTTTACATCATGGTTGTGATCTTGCGTATCTGGCTACAAGCATCACGTGCAGATTTCTACAACCCGTTCTCACAATTTATCGTAAAAGCGACACAACCGGTTGTTGCCCCACTACGCCGAGTTATTCCATCAATAGGCAGCCTTGACCTTGCGACGGTTGTATTCGCTTATGTGCTGTGTGTACTTAAGTTCGTCGCTCTAAACTTGATTATCTCTGGCGGTGCGGCTGTATTTGATATCAGCTTCCTGATCTTTGGTGCACTATCTCTGCTCAAAGCAGCTGGTGGCTTAATTTTCTGGGTTCTGCTAATCCGTGCAATTCTGAGCTGGGTTAGCCAAGGCCGTAGCCCAATCGAATACGTATTCCACCAATTAACAGAACCAATGCTAGTTCCAATTCGCCGCATCCTTCCTGATATGGGTGGCTTCGACCTAAGTGTGCTGGTTCTGTTCATTGTTCTGCAATTTGCGAACTTCCTAATGGGCGACATGATCGGTCCTATTTGGTATCAGCTATAATTCAAGTACGAACCTCAGGTACTTTGACGATGCCAAAAGCAGTTTGGGCCGAAGAAGACGATATTCTTCTTCGGCTCTATATCCAACCCAAGGCAAGCCGCGATAAAATCGTTGGCTTACACGGAGAGGAACTGAAAATTGCCATTACTGCACCACCGGTTGATGGCAAAGCCAATGCTCATTTAGCGAAATACCTTGCGAAACAATTTAAGGTCGCGAAAGGGCAAATTAAGATAGAAAAAGGAGAGCTCGGTCGGCATAAGCAAGTTCGAATATGCTCACCAAGCCAGATCCCAACTGAAGTCAAAGCCATCCTATGATGGCTTTTTGCTATTTATTGGAGTCATTATGCGTCTATGGATAACAGCACTACTCACCGCTCTGATTGCCCTACCAAGCTCGGCAGGACAGTTTAAAAGTATCAAGGATGTCGAGGTTCATTACTCGGCTTTCAATTCCACGTTTTTAACTGCGCAAGTCGCTAAGCAATATAAGCTGAAACGAAACGGATACTCAGCGATTCTAAATATCAGCGTGCTAGACAACGCTTCTCTCGGCAAGCCTGCAACAACGGCTAAAATTACGGGAACAGCACGAAACCTAGTAGGCAATACTCGTACGCTTAACTTCCGTGAAATAAAGGAAGGTGATGCAATTTATTACCTTGCTGAGTTCCCTATCACTCACGAAGAGAACATCACTTTCACCATCGATATCAATGCTGGTTTGAAAGGGGCTGGACCTCTACGTTTCACACAAAAATTCTATATAGAAGAGTAGTTTCAACGCTCACTTTTCTAGTCATTAACTTATTTAGAGCCACATTCCCATGAGTAAGATTGTTTTAGCAACAGGCAACCAAGGCAAAGTTCGCGAGATGGCAGATATTCTGTCTGAGTTTGGTTTCGACGTTGTCGCGCAAAGTGAATTTAACGTTTCAGAAGTCGCTGAAACGGGAACGACTTTCATTGAAAATGCCATCATCAAAGCTCGCCATGCAGCGAAAGAAACAGGGCTGCCAGCCATTGCTGACGATTCCGGCTTAGAAGTTGATTACCTTAATGGTGCACCCGGTATCTACTCAGCGCGTTACTCAGGTGAAGGGGCGACTGATAAGCAAAACATCGAAAAGCTGTTAGATGCTATGCAAGGTGTCGACGTTGAAAAACGCACAGCTCGTTTTCACTGTGTATTGGTGCTAATGCGTCACGAAAACGATCCGACTCCATTAGTATGTCACGGTAAATGGGAAGGTCGCATTCTGACTGAAGAACACGGTGAGAATGGCTTTGGCTACGATCCTGTATTCTTTGTACCAGAAGATAACTGCGCCTCAGCAGAGCTTGAATCGTCACGTAAGAAGCAACTGTCACACCGTGGTAAAGCCCTCGCGTCATTATTCAAGACTCTCAAGGAGCAAGCTCTGTAATGCACAATGCAGCGCTAATACCACCCGCACTCAGCCTCTATGTCCACATCCCATGGTGTGTACAAAAGTGTCCGTATTGTGATTTTAACTCTCATGCTTTAAAAGCCGAGATTCCTGAAAAAGAGTATATAGATGCTCTGCTTGAGGATCTCGATACTGATATCGAAAAATACCAACTCAATGGCGCACCTCGCCCATTGCATTCGATCTTTATTGGTGGCGGAACTCCAAGCCTATTTTCTCCAGAAGGGATAGGCCGATTACTACAAGGAATTGAACAACGCATCCCGTTCAAACCTGAAATAGAAATCACCATGGAAGCCAACCCTGGCACCATTGAAGCTGAACGTTTCGCAGGGTACCAAAGGGCTGGCATTACTCGAATCTCGGTGGGTGTACAAAGTTTTGAGCAAGAGAAACTGGAAAGGCTTGGGCGTATTCACGGTCAAGATGAAGCGGTCAACGCAGCTCACTTAGCGCATAAAATCGGATTGAACAGCTTCAACCTAGATCTAATGCACGGCTTACCCGATCAAAGCATTGATCAGGCCTTGGCTGATTTGGACAAAGCGATCGAGCTCGACCCTCCACATTTGTCTTGGTATCAACTAACAATAGAACCTAACACCATGTTCTATTACAAAACGCCAAAGCTGCCTGACGATGATGACCTTTGGGATATCTTCGATTTAGGCCATAAGAAGCTCGCAGACGCAGGTTATGTACAGTACGAAATTTCAGGCTACAGCAAGCCGGGATATCAGTGTCAGCATAATCTCAACTACTGGCGCTTTGGTGACTACCTAGGTATTGGCTGTGGCTCTCATGGCAAGCTGAGCTTTGCAGATGGACGTATTGTTCGCACCACTAAGGTTAAACACCCTAGAGGCTACCTAGCCGCGTATCAGAATCTGGTGAAGCCCTATCTGTCGGATGAACTTGAAGTACCTAATGACGACCGCCCTTTCGAGTTCTTCATGAACCGCTTCAGGCTAATGGAAGCGTGTCCAAAACAAGACTTCATTGATACGACTGGGCTTGATTTTGACTCTATTCAAGAAACTATTGAATGGGCAAAAGAGCTAGGCTACTTGAATGAAACCGACACTCATTGGCAGATCACTGAAAAAGGAAAACTCTTCTTAAACGATTTACTTGAAGCCTTTATGGCAGAAGAAGACGAATAGTTCGAGATTCGAGATTCGAGATTCGAGATTCGAGATTCGAGATTCGAGATTCGAGAAGTATTGCGTAAGGGTTGGCTTTAGGGTCAACCCTTTTTATTGTAAGAATCTTTCTCGAAGCGAAGCGCTCTATAGGACGAAGTCCGTGCTCGCATCTCGCATCTTTCTTCTAAAAAATAGAACGACCAATACGCTCAGAGAGCAATTCTAAAGCCTGAGTTCCCGCCAGTGAATTACCCGATGCGTCCAGTTCCGGAGACCACACCGCGATCGTCATTTCGCCAGGAACAATCGCAATAATCCCACCACCGACACCAGATTTCCCGGGCATACCAACACGATAAGCAAACTCTCCCGCTCCATCGTACAAACCACATGTCGCAAGCAAAGCATTCAGCTGTTTGGTTTGAACTGGCGTGATGATCTCTTTCTTAGTCTGAACCGACACGCCTTTGTTTGCCAAATAGCTAAAGGTCTTCGCCAAGTCAACACAGGTCATTTTAAGCGCACAAGCATGAAAGTAATTGTTGAGCACAGGAATAACATCGTTCTCAAAATTACCAAATGAACGCATCAAATAAGCGATAGCAGCATTACGATCGCTGTGCATCATCTCAGAAGCCGCCACAACCTTGTCATACACAATATGAGTATCACCTGATAGCTGACGGACAAATTCTAATAAACGGTGTCTTGGTGCTGATAGGCGGCTTTGTAATAAATCGGCAACGACAATCGCGCCAGCATTAATAAACGGATTACGAGGAATGCCGTGCTCCATCTCAAGCTGAATCATCGAGTTAAAGGCTTGCCCTGAAGGCTCCTTTCCTACTCGCTGCCATATCTCTTCAGGCTTATACAACACCATCGCCAACGTCAGGCTTAAAGCCTTCGAGATAGATTGCACTGAGAATGCTTCATCAGCATCACCAGCTTGAATAACTTCACCTTCATTGGTGTATACCGCAATCGCCAGTTTCTGGTTCGATACGCGAGCTAATGCAGGAATATAGTCAGCGACCTTTCCCTGACCAATTAAGGGACGAACTTCGTCTAAAATCTCGGCTAAAATAGCTTGAGTTGGTTTCATGTGAGCTTACTTCTTATTGTTATTTTTGTAGGGGTGTGACATTCAGTTTTGTCCTTAAACCTTTATCGCAATAAAAGCCTAAGGACAAAAAAGCCAACATTACAATAATGTTGGCTTTTATCAATCCCATAAAATGTAAGGTTAAGATCTTAATCCGATCTCACCTTCATTTTTTATTCAGAATTACTTAGTACGCTTGTACTTGATATCCCAAACACCATGACCTAAACGGTGGCCACGAGCTTCAAATTTCGTTAGTGGGCGCTCGTCTGGACGAGGAATGTAATCCCCATCTTCAGCGATATTCTTGAAGCCTGGAGCGACGTTCATCACTTCAATCATATGTTCTGCGTAGTTTTCCCAGTCTGTTGCCACGTGGAAAATACCAGTATCAAGTTGCAGCTTACCGCGAACCATCTCTGCAAACTCAGCTTTAACAATACGACGTTTGTGGTGACGAGCTTTATGCCATGGGTCAGGGAAGAACAGTTGCAGTGTATGCAGGCTGCTGTCTGGGATCATGTGTTCAAATACTTCTACTGCATCGTGACACATTACACGCAGGTTAGTTACGCCAGCATCGCGAGCTGTACCTAAACACGCACCAACACCTGGGCTATGAACTTCAATACCTAAGAAGTTTTTCTCAGGTGCATTCTTTGCCATTTCAACCAGTGATGCACCCATACCGAAGCCAATTTCTAGTACAACAGGGTTGTCGTTGCCAAACACTTCTTTCCAATTAAGAAGTTCTGGGTTGTAGTCGATACCCATTGTTGGCCAACATTCGTTCATCGCGTTTTCTTGGCCTTTTGTTAAGCGGCCTTCGCGGCGAACAAAACTACGGATCTTACGAACCAGTTTGCCGTCTTCAGTATATTCGTTAGTGGTCACTTCACTCATTGATTTTTGCCTGCACATTGATTAATCAAAGCGGGGATTATCCAAAGAATTGCCTCCGGTGCAAGTCTTTCCGTGGATAAATTCCCACACAATTTGTCTGTTTTACATCCAACCGTAAGTGTGGTGCAATTTCACTCCTAATAATAGCAAAGCATAGAGCATGTCGTGACTCCTTTCGCAACCGCCATATTAAAGTGGTATGACGCCTTTGGGCGCAAAGAATTACCTTGGCAACAAAACAAAACCGCCTACACCGTTTGGCTATCTGAAATCATGCTTCAGCAGACTCAAGTCGCCACGGTGATTCCATACTACCAGCGCTTTTTAGAACGCTTTCCAACGGTTATTGACCTAGCGAACGCCGAACAAGATGAGGTGCTGCACCTATGGACAGGGCTTGGCTATTACGCGCGAGCTCGTAACTTACATAAGGCTGCCAAGATTGTTGCCGAGCAATACGGTGGTGAATTTCCGCTTTCTATCGAAGAAATGAACGCGCTACCGGGTATTGGACGCTCTACTGCCGCTGCAGTGCTGTCCTCTGTGCATAAACTCCCTCATGCGATTCTTGATGGCAACGTCAAGCGCACCTTGGCGAGAAGCTTTGCAGTAGAAGGTTGGCCTGGGCAAAAGAAAGTCGAGAACCAGCTTTGGGAACACGCAGAAGCACACACTCCCAATCAAGATGTTGATAAGTACAATCAAGCTATGATGGATATGGGGGCGATGGTTTGTACTCGTAGCAAGCCCAAATGTACGTTGTGCCCGATTGAAAGCATGTGCGAAGCTAAGAAACTCGATAAACAGCTCGATTTCCCTGGCAAGAAGCCTAAGAAAGAAAAACCGATAAAAGAAACATGGTTTGTGATTCTGTACCACGACAATCAAGTGTGGCTCGAACAACGCCCTCAATCTGGTATCTGGGGAGGACTATTCTGTTTCCCTCAAAATGAAAACGCAGAGATCAAACATCAGTTAGATCTTCGTTCGGTCAAAGACAATGAAACCGATTCGATCAAGACCATGATTGCGTTTCGACATACTTTCAGCCACTACCACTTAGATATCACACCTGTATTAGTAAAATTAGATAAACAACCAGATTTGATAATGGAAGGGACTAAAGGTCTCTGGTATAACTTATCAAAACCGGAAGAAATTGGCCTAGCCGCTCCTGTAAAGCAGCTTATTGAGAGCCTACCCTTTGAACTGAACGACGACGTTTGAATCAACGAACGCGATAAGAGGAACCACTATGAGCCGCACTGTATTTTGTGCTCGCCTTCAAAAAGATGCTGAAGGCCTAGATTTTCAACTTTACCCAGGTGACTTAGGTAAGCGTATCTTTGACAACGTGTCTAAAGAAGCTTGGGGACAATGGCAAAGCAAGCAAACTATGCTTATCAATGAAAAGAAGCTAAACATGATGGATCCTGAGCATCGTAAACTTCTTGAAACTGAGATGGTTAACTTCCTTTTCGAAGGTAAAGATGTCGTTATTGATGGCTACACTCCACCAAGCGAATAAGACATTTATTTAAGCAAATTTTAATGACATCATGGTTAACGCTGCGATGTCATTTTTGTATGAGGAACTATGAAAAAGCTAAGTTACTTCCTAACAGCCTTGTTGTTAACTGGGTGCAGTCGTGAATTTGTCGAAAGCATTTATGATGTTAATTACGAACCAACCAACCGATTTGTAAGTAATTTAGCGGAGCTACCCGGTCAATTTGAAAAAGACACTGGGGCGTTAGATTCTTTAATTAATAGCTTTTCTGGCAATATCCAAAAACGTTGGGGCAGCAGTGAAGTAAAGATGGCGGGTAAGAGTAACTATGTGAAATACATAGATAATTACTTGAGCCGTTCAGAAGTAAACTTTAGCCAAGGTCTAATCACAGTTGAAACCGTATCCTCAACTGATCCTAAAAAGCACCTCAAAAATGCAATAATGACGACACTGTTAACGCCAGATGATCCTGCGAATGTCGATCTATTCTCTTCCAAAAGCATCAAGTTAGAAGGTCAACCTTTCCTCTATAACCAAGTCGTTGATCAGGATAAGAAGCCTATCCAATGGACATGGCGTGCTAACAAATTTGCTGATTACCTGATCGCCAATAATCTAAAAACCAAGGAAGTCGACTTTAAAAAAGCGTATTACGTCGAAATTCCAATGGTGGCCGATCACGCCAGCAAACGAAGCTATAAGTACGCCGATATCGTTCGTCGCGCATCTCAACGTTATGACATTCCTGAAGACTTGATTTACGCAATCATCAAAACAGAAAGCAGTTTCAATCCATACGCCGTGAGCTGGGCGAATGCTTATGGTCTTATGCAGGTGGTCCCAAAAACGGCAGGCCGAGATGTCTTTAAACTCGTCAAAAAGAAACCTGGAGAGCCTAGTCCTGAGTACTTATTCAATCCAGAAAACAACATAGATGCTGGCACTGCGTACTTTTACATCCTTAAAAATCGTTATTTGAAGGACGTGCAACACCCAACCACACTTGAATACAGCATGATCTCAGCATACAACGGTGGCACTGGTGGGGTACTCAATACCTTCAGCAAGGACAGAAAGCGGGCAATGCGTGACCTAAACTCATTGCAACCTAGTCAAGCGTACTGGGCACTGACAAAGAAACACCCAAACAAAGAGTCGCGTCGATACTTAGAAAAAGTAACAAAATTCAAGAAAGATTTTAACCAAGGTAAAACGTAAGCCTCACTTTTGAATAAAAAAACAACTAACGAACGTTTTTTTTAATTATTTTCAAAAAAGGTGTTGACGGTTATGCAGAAAATCCGTTTAATAGCGCTCCGTTGCCCGGATAGCTCAGTCGGTAGAGCAGAGGATTGAAAATCCTCGTGTCGGTGGTTCGATTCCGCCTCCGGGCACCACAATTTGATTTGTTGGTGTCATTACTCTTTAACAGGGAGTAGCAACACGAACAAAAGCATAAAGAATTTAGTGTGCCGACTTAGCTCAGTAGGTAGAGCAACTGACTTGTAATCAGTAGGTCACCAGTTCGACTCCGGTAGTCGGCACCATTCTTTTGCCTCGATAGCTCAGTCGGTAGAGCAGCGGATTGAAAATCCGCGTGTCGGTGGTTCGATTCCGCCTCGAGGCACCATTATTTGGTACTTAACAAATAATGGTCTTTATAGACCTGATGTTAAGACAAGTAATTCCCCTTTAGTTCAGTTGGTAGAACGGCGGACTGTTAATCCGTATGTCGCAAGTTCAAGTCTTGCAAGGGGAGCCACATTCAAGAAAGCCAAGTCGAAAGACTTGGCTTTTTTTTGTTTGAGCAAAAGCTAACTCTATTCAGTATTGCCGCCAACTCAACATCAAGCCCTGATCACGCCCATAAAGTTAAAGCATCCCCTTTCCTATCTCGACAGTATCCATCCTTGAATTCGTTCAAACCCTCTCGATACAAACTAAACCACCTCTGAAATTAAGCACCTTTAGCCGCGTATCGTCACATAAAAACAAACAGAATGACGGCCTGTTACTTTTTTTGCTTCGTAAATTTAATCTTCATCATGTTTTGATATCTTTCTGATATCTGCCCTACACGACTTAGATTAAGATTCGATGAATTATATCTAATACTAATTATTGAATCGCTACGCAGGAAAATATGAAATTAAAAACGCAAGCTTACTTATTATCGGGCATCATCTTGATCGCTCTGCTGGCGCTAACTGCTACTGGTTTATGGACCTTGAGAGTCGCTAGTAACATGGACAACAAAGCTCGTGTGACAGAGCTATTTAAGAGCGCATACAGCATTCTTACTGAAGTCGAAAAAATGGCTATTGATGGCACTCTAGAAGAACAACAGGCTAAACAACTTGCTACTCGCCTACTGCGTAACAACATCTATAAAGACAATGAATACGTTTATGTTGCAGATGAAAACATGACATTTGTTGCGACACCTCTGGATCCACAACTACACGGAACCAGCTTTAATGATTTTAAAGACGGTGATGGAAATAGCGTTGGCCAACTCATCCAACGAGTACTTGGCAATCGCACTGGCCAGATCATTGAATACACCTGGACACAAAAGCTTCCAGACGGAACGATTGAAGAAAAACTGTCTATTGCAGAGAAGACCCCGCATTGGGGTTGGGTTGTCGGCACAGGTATCGGCTTCAATGAAGTCAATGCACGTTTCTGGTCAACGGCTCAATGGCAATTATTTCTATGTGTCGTGATTGCTGGCCTTATTTTATCAAGCCTAATCGTATCTATTAAGCGAATGCTAGCGCTTCTTGGCGGCGAGCCTAAAGATGTAAGAGAAGCGGTACAAGCCGTAGCAGAAGGCCGCATTCAAACCTCTTTTGAAACTCAGGCAATAAACGGCAGTATTTATCACGCCGTACAACAAATGAGTAAGTCGTTAGCCGAGCTAGTCTCAAACCTTAATGCATCAATGCTGGCATTAAGAGGTGAGTTACAGCGCGTGGAAGATCGTGCAGGTTCCATAGCTCAGCTGACCGAGACTCAGCAACAGTCGACTGAGATGATCGCGACAGCTATGACGGAAATGGCCTCTTCAGCCAACAACGTTGCTGATTCAGCTGGCGATACTGCGCGTAATACTGACGAAGCTGATAAACAGAGCCAACATACTCAGCGCCTAATTCACAACACAGTAGATAACATTCAAGGTCTGGCAGGCCAACTCGGCACAGCAAGTGAAGCCGTCGCTAACTTAGACAGTGATGTACATAACATCGTTAAGGTCTTAGACGTCATCGGTGATATTGCAGAACAAACTAACCTTCTAGCACTGAATGCGGCAATTGAAGCGGCGCGTGCTGGTGAACAAGGTCGCGGATTTGCCGTTGTAGCAGATGAAGTTCGCAACCTTGCGGGTCGAACACAGTCAAGCACCAAAGAAATCCAGCTAATGATCAATAACCTTCAAGAAGGCTCTCGTAACGCGATAAAAACTATGGAAGTATGTGCGACTACCAGTGAAAGCACCGTAACAGAGTCCCAGAATGCCTCTGAAGCATTACAACAGATAGTTGTGGCGTTAGAGTCTATTTCATCAATGAGTCATCAAATCGCGACAGCCGCCGCTGAACAGACTCAGGTGAGTGATGATATTTCGAAGCGTATCAATATGATCGAAGAAAGTGGCAACCAACTGAGTAATGTAGTGACAGAAAGTCATAACAGCACTCAAACACTCGCCTCTCTTTCTAATGAATTAGAAGCTTGGGTTAATAGGTTTGAAGTAAAACACTAAACTCTCAGCAAAATTCTTAAATATAAAAGCACGTTTTCATACGTGCTTTTTTTATTTCGACGCCCATTCAGTGTAGTTAACCGTACTTTCACTATCTTTTAGAGCATGCTAGACCTAGGTTTTTTGCCCCAAATGAACAAAAACAACCCACTAAGTATAGAAAAACATCAAACAATACTTTTTTTGCAATTTAATGTTGACCCAGAACGCGAAAACACGTTTAATACACCTCGTCGCCCGGATAGCTCAGTCGGTAGAGCAGAGGATTGAAAATCCTCGTGTCGGTGGTTCGATTCCGCCTCCGGGCACCACAATTTATTTGTTGGTGTCCTAGACAACAACAGTAAAGCACAAAGAAATATTATGTGCCGACTTAGCTCAGTAGGTAGAGCAACTGACTTGTAATCAGTAGGTCACCAGTTCGACTCCGGTAGTCGGCACCATTTCTTTAAAGCTTTAAGAATAATTCCCCTTTAGTTCAGTTGGTAGAACGGCGGACTGTTAATCCGTATGTCGCAAGTTCAAGTCTTGCAAGGGGAGCCAAGTTAATCATCAAGCATAAGCTTTTTGATTCATGATGCCGACTTAGCTCAGTAGGTAGAGCAACTGACTTGTAATCAGTAGGTCACCAGTTCGATTCCGGTAGTCGGCACCATTCTCTTGATTAGAGACTAAACAATCAATTCCCCTTTAGTTCAGTTGGTAGAACGGCGGACTGTTAATCCGTATGTCGCAAGTTCAAGTCTTGCAAGGGGAGCCAATTAGAAAAGGCCGCATCATTGATGCGGCCTTTTTGCATTTAAAGATCCGAATTTCTCCATGCAAGTACGTTCCCCTCTCTAATCCTTTTTCGATTCAGTAACTAACAGTTTGATACTCTTACAAAACTACCAAGCTTCATTTTTAATTCGCTTTGAATCCCTAGCCTAGCAACAGCAACACATTTAAATAAGAGTCACTCATAATATACTTACCATTTATGTCATTGATGAAGATCTCGGCTGAGCAAATCAACGACTAAGTCTGGAAACAAGACAACTTAATAAAGAATCAAATAAGCTCTAGAAAGGCTCTGTTGGCTGCTTAAGTTGAAGTGCCATACGATTCACTCTTTATCGAAACTATCCACCACGATAGCTCCCATAGACGCTGGCATGGAAATAACGATAACCCTTTTGATAGATACAATTGGGTCGCTTAATAAAGGGAGTTTATCCAAACAAGTTAGCACTAAAGCAACGACCATTGCTGTCATGACGTAAGCAATAACTATTCTGAAAATAAACACCGGCAACCGAGCGACAATATCTTTCTGAAATACACTCTCATACGTGTAAAAACCCAGGAATACAGCAGACAATAGAAACAACAGCAGCAAGTTAGTTGTAGGTAAAGTCTCCCCTAACTTCCACGCCTCTTCAGAAAAAGAAATTGGTACGGCCAAAGCAAAAGATCCTACAAAGATCTGGCTGGCATCTTCAAAGTTAAAGCTTAATTTCATAGAGCTACCTTTAAGACTTTAGGGCTTAATCGGTTTATCGAACCAATCCCAAAACTATCAGTTCATAATCTTGAGTAATTTGGGCTACCAACTAACAAAGATAACTTTGCGTAACCTTATACTAGTCGCCTTTACCAACACACAACTTAAACTAGTAAGCAATAAATCAAATGACTCACAGGCAAAGACGTGTATCGATTCATCCTCCAAGCTAGGATACGGGAGATGTTCTATCTATTTAATTGATCGAACATTGTCATTTCAAATCTCAGCTATTCTAATGATTAACTGCAAACCAACAAATTGCTAGTCACTTAAATGCTATATCTGGAATTGGTAGCCTTTACTAAGCAAATGAAACAAGGCGCTCAAATACGCTTCAAAATGGCTTTAGGGTTAATGCATACTAGGAGTCGTTATTAATATCGACAAGCTATACCACGCTCTAAATAGGTTTCTAACGCACAGCGAGAGCCTTATCTTCATCAAAGAATTCCGACCGAAAGGATAGTCGAGTTCGTAGACAAGCACATTGCCAATATTAAAGAGCAATAGTAATAACCTAACTGAAGTCATGATGGCACAACCCAAACGAAACTGGGCATTCCCTCTATCAATAGATCTCATATAGCGGTAGACAGTTAGGGATACTGTATATGAGCCTGCACGACTTGATTTACCAAGGGACAACCCCCTATAACTCCACACTTTCGATTACGATCCCTTAATAAGTTAAGTAACTAATTATATAGACAGTTAAAACATATCTAAGTCATTCTCGATTAGAATCGTAAGAAAGCCCAGCTGTTGATAACAGAGCTTCCCCCATAAGTACCTAGATATGAGGCATTGCAAGCTATTGGGATTGCAGGTCGCACTGAGAAACCTTATTCAAGTAAAGGGCAAGTTTAGTCTGCAAAGGCTGATTTTATGAGAGGGGCTGAAATGACCCAGATTGCATGGCCGCTCAATGAGCTAGGCTCACTTTCAAAATGTAGAAAGCCTCACTATTTCTAAAAAAGCGTTTTGAACAGTGATTAAATTTCTGGGAAGCCTTTAGTTTAACCCCAAATATAATACTGGAAACGTCGTAAGACTAGGCTTTCTGATAACTGATGAAACGGTCGTCGTTATGAACTTCGGGCAGCCCCTTTGCGAGACTCGTCGTTCGAAGGGAAAATACAATTATTTAGATGTAAAAAAGCCCCGCTATTTCTAGCGAGGCTTCTAAATAAGTGGCGGAGTGGACGGGACTCGAACCCGCGACCCCCGGCGTGACAGGCCGGTATTCTAACCAACTGAACTACCACTCCGCAGTGTCTATTCAGCATAATGCAATTTAAGCCTGACGATGTCCTACTCTCACATGGGGAAACCCCACACTACCATCGGCGCTATT
>NZ_MCUN01000014.1:104536-104888 GCF_002873455.1 Vibrio splendidus
TGTTTCACTTCTGAGTTCGGCATGGAATCAGGTGGGTCCATAATGCTATGGTCGTCAAACAAATTCTGTTGTTAACTTGATGAATCAAATCAACTAAATAATGGTGCTGATACCCAGACTCGAACTGGGGACCTCACCCTTACCAAGGGTGCGCTCTACCGGGCTGAGCTATATCAGCAAATTGAAAATCGTTAAAAACGATTCTCTAAATTTAAAGCCTGGCGATGTCCTACTCTCACATGGGGAAACCCCACACTACCATCGGCGCTATTGTGTTTCACTTCTGAGTTCGGCATGGAATCAGGTGGGTCCACAATGCTATGGTCGCCAAGCAAATTTTAAAATTCGGAAA
>NZ_MCUN01000015.1 GCF_002873455.1 Vibrio splendidus
GAGGTTTTTTCGAATCTGAAGTAATAAAAAGTTTTAGGGGTGTAGCTCCAATTGGCAGAGCAGCGGATTCCAAATCCGCGTGTTGGGAGTTCGAATCTCTCCACCCCTGCCACATCTTCCCTTAGGGGATATGAAAAGCCTCAACTTCGGTTGAGGCTTTTTGCCATCTAGTATTATGAAAAATAGAGATTTTCAGATCTCCTACCTATCAACCCCATCAAAAGTTCATCGGAAACGTTCATAAAGCCTCTCCAAAACACTTCCGGTACATATCCTGCACTTACAGCTTCAACCTCGTGGTGAGCTATACAGCTATGAATAGCGCTTGCGGCTACCTAGGGCGAATATTGCCAACAAACACCTCTCATAGAAATTCGACAACGGTATGGTCCATATCCGGTCATGTAGCTGGAATCGGTGGTCGATATAATATTTATGGTTTGGTAGGAAATACGATTACATTATCTGGTATGCATCCTGACTGATTTTTGATATCCCACTCTTCGTTTACGGTATTCATCTCTAAGGTGGTGATATCTCCCGACATAGACTGCTTAAGTTGTCGTATACGCTCAGAGATACTTCTAACTTGCTTTTCATCGTATCCACAGTAGTTTTGTAACCAATGAAACAACATCTGGTTCGCAGGATAAATCATGTATTTAAGCCCTTTATATTGCTTAGGCATGCTATTCATATCCGCATCAAAGCACATAACTTGTTCAGTATCAGGCAAGCATCCGGAGTTTTCAGCTGTATCCTTAAAGAACCAAGTTATTTCGTTGAGATGTGACTGTAAACTTCTGTCCGAACGAGTAAAGAAGCGGTACTCGTTATTCAACCTTAAGAATTTCTTCAACATCGGGTCAAAAGTATCATCATTCATGATCATTAGATCTTCGCCAAAATACTGTACTAAGTTGGCTATACGTTCAATAAAGTCAGTGATAAATCGTTGGTGCTCACCTTTCTTCAGGTCTACGAAGGTCATTACATAGCGAGTATTTTTCTCTATAGCAAAGATAATAGGTTTACGCTGGACTCTGATCACATGTACTAACCATTCGCTGATTTCTTTGGGCGTATTGCCGTCGTTATCTTTTAGATGGTAGATATCATCTGATATCAATTTACAGGGAGTAGGATTGATTGGTGATATCTTTTCTCCTTGTCGAGTTACGGTGAAGAAATCACTAGCAGCTTTAGTACAGTTGAAAATCAGCATGGTATGTTTTTTCTAGTTGTTTAAGTTGTATCAGATTAAAGGCTGTTTCAATAAAAGCCAACCTGTAGATAGTACGTAAACGACCATGGAGTTATGATTTTCGTCATTAGTATATGCTGTAACCTTTGTCTGTACTGACCACCAACGATAAATCTCAGTCCTTGTTATAGCAATGTAGGAGTGTTGCCGATGTTCGTTTATTCATGCTGTGGTGATGATTAGAAGTGAGATTACAACGCTGAGCAAAACGAGAATGACGGCAATATACTATTGCTAAAGACGGCTTCTGAAATTTACCCCTGAGTCCCACCATAACAATCTACCTCAACGGCTTCCACATACGACCTCCCTCACATTCGAGTATAAGTGTCCCTTCAAACATATATAAAAATTAAGTGACTGATAGAAATAGGAGTATTTTGTCATGACGCTTAATAGAACAATCAACCTGACCAATTTGATAATGAAAACCTTATCTGGTCCCAGTGCTGATTCTCGCTCTAACGATTTGGAGTGGTCTGACGGTGGAGGAGATAATAGTGTAATTGGTTTGAAGGTGCTCGTTGGACGTACTCAAAATCGACGATTCCATTTACGTTATGTATCACCAGTGAGCCGGAAGAAATCAAGCATCACCATTGCTAGGTGGCCTGATCTCACGGTAGAAGAAGCAAGAGCTAAAGCGCGTAAGCTCAAGGTACAAATCGCTGAGGGTATTGATCCAAAGATTGAACGAGATTCTCGCTCTGCCGTTGTGATGCCTGATGTTTTCACATTCTTCCACGAGACCTATTTACCGTGGGCTAAAACCCGTAAGAAGTCATGGAAAGATGATGAAACACGGTTCTTGCGATGTAAGTCAATCTATAAAATTCCCATGGATAGGCTCTCAGCACACGCAATCATGAAGCTTCAATCCCACCTCACGACTGAAACTTACAAGGGTAAACCTTACTCTGTTGGGACAAATAATCATGTTATCGCGTTAGTTAAGGTGATTTGCTCACTGTCTTCTAAGGTTCTTGATACCCCAAACCATGCGACTAAGGTTTCTTTGATGCCTGTTAATAATGCTCGGACTCGTTTTCTCGATGTGAACGAGACAGCTCTACTGATAAAGGTTGCTCGTACCTACTACTGTAAGGTGAAGGGCAATCTGATTGCGCTGTTGTGGCTAACAGGTTGTCGAATATCTGAATTGATGGAGAGGCAGTGGGGTGACGTTTCGTTTGAGGATAGGACACTATTCATCAAAATGACCAAGAATAAGAAACCACATTTGGTGTATCTATCGCCATTAATGTTGGAGTTGTTTTCTGAGCTTTGGAAGTTGAAGCAGCCCGGTAATCCGCATGTCTTTCCCGGTAGTCGAGAAGGGACTCATATCTCACCCCCACGTAAAGCGTTGAAGTTGATACTGGATCACGCTGGTATCGATCCTGAAGGTGTTGTTTTCCACACTGCGAGGCATTCGGTAGCGAGTAATCTACTGAACTCTGGGATGGATGTTACGTCGGTTCAGCGTGTTTTAAACCATTCAGATATGTCGAGTACCTTAATTTACCGACATTTTGATAAAACAGCATTAGAACGTGGAGCGAATGCCTTGTCTGATATGGTCGAGAGAGCAAGTGAGAATCTAGTGTTACCCGAAGCTAAAGTAGTTTGACCTATATATTCTATTAACGATAGCCCCTGAATAGTTAGTTCTATTCAGGGGCTTTTTCATATCTGGAATTTAGATGGAGAGATCGAATGAAAATTGTGAAAAGTCTTATTGATGCTGAACAGTTGGAGTTGCCCTTACCGATTAAAGAGCAATTGATGTATCAGCTATTGCTTCCTTGGTCTGGTGATCGTGATGAGGCTGAGAAATTTTGGGAGGAAGTTTCCACCTGCCTGATCTTGATTGAGCGAGGTGATACCGATCAAGACTTAGCTGACGTAGATGAAGATACCGAGGTCATTCTGTCATATGCGATAGAAAACCCCGAGTTTGTCATTTTGCTACCAGATGAGACTGAACCCTATGTCTTTGCGTGCTGTGTCCATGCTGACGATGGGAGTGGCAGTTTTGTTATGGGTTCCACGAGTAACGCTACCCAAGCGATTAAAACGTTAATTGAACTGGCTGAATAAGGAGAATTTTGTATGAGCCAAAAAGTTGAAAAGGAGAACGAGGTCGATTCGTTCACCATTGTTAAAGAAGGTCAGAGTCCAAAGCTTAGCCCTAAGTCTGAGAGCTTTCTAGAGTATCAGATTGCCTACAAGGAAGATGATCAGGAGTTCTATATACGTGTTTCTAAAAACTCGTCGTCGGGGTTGTTCTCGAACTGCTGGGTGCGTCTTGAAGCTATCTTTACACTGCTCGATGATCAGGTAGGTAAAACCCTCAAGTCAGCAGCGTTGAAGCCAGTAATAACAGGTGGAAGTAGTAATTCGTGTGGGTTCTTAGCGGCTATCCTGCGAACTATCTCTATCCTCGATCCTGTACCCGATAATGTGTTCTTACATCAGGTGTCTGAGCGCTATGAAGTGGTGAAGACTGAGCTTCGAGCACTAGCCTCTAACCCTGACTAATCTTTCATACCTAGCCTCGTCCTGAGGCGGTTTACTTAATTATTACAACGAGAATTTATTATGAACTTAACTCTTCAATTTGATGTTGAGCGATTTTTGCTACCGATTAGCATAGACCTTCAAAATGCTTTAAACCGTATTTGTAACGAGTCGGGAAAGGTGTCGTCCTCAACTCAAGCTGTAACCATCAACTTTCGAGAGCGTGCTTACTGTCCTGAAAATGGAGGATACCACCCTGTCGAGATTCGTATCACTAGGCTTAATGACCAATGGGTTTTCGATTACATCACGGATTTTAGTTACTGTGGGTTGATGCCTGAACTTGAGAAAGAAATCGACTTTGATTTTGGTCATGGTGTGGCTTACATCCGTTACATGGGTGAAGTTCCCATCACTGAATCCAGTGTCGCTGAGTTCTATTCGATGTGGGAGAGTAATTTTCTGTCGTATTTATCGATGGACTGCTTCGATGAAATTAAGGTAATGGCGGAAGATGTATAGTGCTTATTAGTGTTGTGATGAACAGGAACTTGACCGGAGCGAGTAAAGGAAAAATGCTCTGTGGTTTTGTCCTGTTCATCAGTTCATGTGGGTGAATGTGTGATGGGGTATGAGCTCTTAATTGATAAACCTAACACAAGGATTGTACATCCGTTGTACCGTGTTGGAACGTTTATGTACTGATGGAAACTCCCATTGCGTCGGGGGCAATGGGAGGGAATTTGGTGGTGCTAATTTGAAAAGTGTTATCTAGCGGATAATGATTTGGTGAGATCTTATCGGTGCCTCAGCTATAAAATTACTGATAAATATGTCATTAATAGTACCCAGCCCGGTGGCAGGTTATTATTCTGTTTAGTTACGTTTGGCGAAAAACAGCATCGTTTTGAGTCTTCCCTTAACTGGTATCGGTTCCAAGTTAGGTAAAATACCCCAGTACCCATACCTAACATAGAAAGCTTAAAAAGCGCTGTATAGTGGTATCTTTATGACATGGAGCGACTACAACAGAGAGCAGAAACAACATTATGTATTGGTGGTTGCATTCCATCTCAACGAACCATCAACAAACCCAACGACGTACTTCAATTAGCTCACTGCCTTCTACTTGGTTGAGTCCAGATACGCTTGGAGCTCTTGCTTCAACAAGTAACGTATCCAGTCAGGTGAGAGCACCTCTGCATGAGGTAGCCACGTTTTGAGTTTGCGTAGTAATTCTGGAATGTTCTTGGTTTTGTGACTAACCAACACATCACCGGAATCTAGTTCTTTCAACACCCTGAAGTCATCGGCATTACCTTCATTTAAGAAAGCTCCCACGCCTTTAGCACTCATCTGTATAAGAACTTCAACGGGATTGAGTCGTTCATCTTCATATCCACAACCATTCAGCTTCAGCTCAACGCTAGGGTCAGGAGAGTATTTATCCTCGTAACGCATTAACTCACGAATTTTAGCCACTCTGAGTGACTCTAGGCGGTTTCTGTGTGTCCCGACAATGAACCACAATCCGCGTTCATTCAACAGTTTGTAGCTGTGGAACTCATCGTAGGTTTTCCCTTCATGGCTAAAGCTAATCACGTTTCGTCGTTGTATCGATTCGATAAGCTTCTCGAACACCGAAGCACATTCACTAATGTCCTCGACTTGTGGGTTCTTGAAGAGAAAGGGTGGGGTGGTTTTGTTGTTCAATACGCCATTGCTTAGATAGTGCTTACCTGAAAACAAAGTATCGAATCCCATGTTTAACAGCAGGAGAGATAGCTCGTTATTGGTCTGTCTGCCTAAGAACTTAGGGTCTAACGAGTAACAAGCACCGTCACGTTGTATAGGTAGGTAATTTAACCGTTCATTGAAGTCACGATTTAGCGTCCTTCTTGCTACCCCAAATTCACGACTTAAATCTTCTAGATGCAATTTCTCACCTGTATTTAAACGGGTAAGGATAATGCCAAGTCGTTTCGCTAGTTTGTCATGCTCTTTCATTCTACGCATTGTAGATAGGTCGCTCGTCAGGTGGTGTCGCACTGAGAAAGAACCTGATTATTTCTAGCTAATTTTCATAAGGTTACTGATATTGCTATAGCTTTCATTAGCTACCTCTAGGTATGCCTTACAAGGCATTCATCAATCATTTCAATATTTCTACACCTGAGCGACACACCCTGTCGTTCACCCTCTTTAAACTAATCATCAATCACGTTAACGCCGTCTCTTATAAGCGGCGTCATTACGTATTTAAGGAAAAACAAAAATGAAAACATCAATCATCCTGCTAGGTTTAACTTCGCTTTTCGCATCTTCAGTATTCGCAGGTGGCACGTTCGGAGGGAATCCGGGCGATATCTCGAAAATGAAAGAACTACTAGAGCCACAATGGAATGGTAAAGCAGGTATTCAGAACACATCATCTTACGGTGTCATCGTGCAATGGAAAGCCGATGTCTGCGGAACAATGAATGGTCATGTTACTGATGTGACTCAATGCGGCTCAGATACCCCGAAAGGTAAAGCACAATAAGTTTTGTTGCGGAGCTTGGCTCTAGATATCTCAGTTTCGAAATTGGAACTCTCTAGGCTGAGGTATCAATGAGCTCCGCAACACTCTAATCAACCAACAAGAAGGAGCCTTTACATGGCGATTAAATCAATTACAACACTCGTTACAACCTGTCCTGCATGTGGTGAACGTGCTTATGATGATGGTAGCTGTCAGGTGTGCGGTCACTCTCACTAAAGTTGTATTGGTAAAAATCTATGGGGCGTATTCTTAATTGAGTACGCCCCTTTTTCATATCTATAGGAAAGGAGAATCGTGATGAAAGCATATGATCGAGTCATGCCTCAACAACGATGGTTTAAGCCTAGCGTTTCAACTGGATTGAAGGGAGCACAGTACGGGACTGCACTGGGAGCGAGGTTTGGGGCTCAAGGCGTTGTCCTCGGTGGTGCAATCGGGTTTGTCAGTGGAGCCTTAATCGGTGGTGTTCTGGATGAGCTAGACGTTCTCTAGCTATTGAAGGAGTGGGGGTAACTCTGCTTCTTTTTTCTTACGTTGATGATTCAGAGTTCGTATTGACGACGGCTTCGATATGTCGAGTTCAGCTGACATTAGAGATAAATTTCACAACTAGTGTTAGCAATGTAGAAGTGTTGCTGATGTTCGTTTCTTTATCTAGTCACGATGATTCACTTTGTCATTGCTGCGATCATTCCGTTCTAAATTCAGCACTGTCCCATTGCACTAAAAACAATGTGTGAAATTTAGTGTAACAGGGTTTGGTTTTGTTGCTTCTAAGTAGTACAGCTTTACGTTGTTCAGACGTATCCAGTCTATAAGAAGAGATTTGTTGGTTAATATTTGTTCGATCAGATAAGGAAGAGAAATTATTTTAACAAATGGAGTCTTGTTTATGCATTCAGAATTATTTCGTATGTTTTTTGTTCGAGGAAGTTTTACGGCAAGAAGAAGGCGCAAACCGTCTTCATTAAAATATCGCTATTCACCATTTTGGTTTTTTAGTCATTTCAAATTTAAATAGTCATTGTTTATCAGTAACTTGCGTTTATTTGTGTGTTGATCATATATGTTTGATAGGGGTATGCTAAGCATTCTTTAAACAACAGAGGTACTGAAAAAATGACACGTAAGACTAAGAAAAAGGGGGTCATCTTGACACTTGATAAACATACTTTGGCATTGAAGCTGATCGCTTCGATTATCCGATTGAAAGATTTATACATCCTTCTGGATGGCAAGGGACGTCAAATCTCCTATGTCAAACTGACGGGTGAAGAAGGTAAGGCGGTTGCTGATGCCGACGTATGTACCCAAGAGATTATTAAATCAGACAGTTTTATTGAGCTAGGTAACGGTAATCACGTTCGTTGCTCTACTATCGAGGCGGTCGAGACTTGTAATGGCCGAGAGCACAAGGGCATTCTGATCAGAGGTGAGGGTGATGCGATATTGAATTTCTTACCTATCCCTCAATCGGAAATCCGCGAGAAGGTAGCTGATGCATTGCATGATGCGCTGGTTTCTTATGAAGCGGGTAAGTTTGTACAACCAGATCTAACTAAAATTCTATCAACTCACTAATCGTAAACAGGTAAATGATATGAACACTCTAAAACTGAAAGACTTAATCGAAATGATCAAAAAATGTGGTGAAGACTGCCCACGAGGGAATAGCAAAACTATGGGCGGGCTACTTACTCACTGTATCGAGAGTTGCGAATATGAACATGGAACAATGCAGCAATCTGCTTATTTAATGAAGTATGTGCGTACCTGTATGAATAACAACGTTGAAAAGAAAGGTGTCGATACCATTGGTTATGTGCAACTAATCAAGTTTGTTAAGTCATGGGCTCGTACAGCAAAGTTTAAGTAAGAACTGCCTCGCTGTAACACTGTCTAGCAAACCACTGCCTTCGTGCGCACCATTCTATACCAGTCTTTTCTAAACTAGTCTCATCTCCGAGCACCTCTTTATTACCAATCTTTCTATATCCGATAACCGACGAAGTGTGTCCGGTCATGGATGTACTTCGTCTTTTTTTATTTTAACGAATGGATAAACAAAAGATGAAAAAGTTAGAAACGTTTCCGAAAACAGCCTATGAATTGATGCGAGAAACTGAGCGTGAGTTAGAAGACTTCCTGCAGTCCACATTCTTCGATACCAAATCATTGCTTTTAGATGATCAAGTTAGCAAGTTCGAAGCCGAGCTGCGAGGGCGTGAAGAAGCTAAAAAAGAAATAGATGAACGTATTAACCAATACTTAGAGGGTATCAAATCTGCTCCTTGGGCGGCAATACGTGGTGAAGGTAAAGCTATCCACATATCGATAGATTCCGAGTGGGTCTTTAACCATGAGACGGGTAAGAACGATATTCTTTGCTACTCATACAGTGTTCGCATTGGTGATAAGTCGTTTAGCGGTGTGAAACATACCGACATGGCGAAACTGATTAAGCAGTGTCGTGATCAAGGTCTGTCGAAAGAAGATGAAATGGATAAGCGTAAGCAGCTTACCAAGAAAGGTTACAAGATCGGCTTTGACAAATTCATCCAAGAATTACTGATAAAAGCTAAAGCACGTGGTTTCATCGATGAATGGCCTGAGCATACCTTTATCTACGCCCACTTCTTACGTGCCGATATCGCTTCTTTCGAAGAGTTTTGGAACATTGGTAAAAATAACAAGAACCATAAGAACGCACTGACAACGGTTCAAGGTACTGTCACATCTGGTCGTGGTGCTTACGGTATCGCTCTGGACTCCATCGGGCGCAGTAAATACAAAATAGAAAACACCAAGTTCTACTCTTCATCAAATAACGCTTTCGAAACCAAAGTTCGCTTCGTAGATACCATGTTGCTGAGTAGCAAGGCGTCGCTTGATGAGATCGGTGAGTTGGTTGGTTTTCCTAAGATGACGCTACCGGGCAACATGATAGAGCGAATGGATGACCTGTATTGTAAGGATACTAGTCTGTTTAATCGGTACGCTATTCGCGATTCTTATCTTGCTTTGGAATATGGTTTACGGATGCAGAAATTCGCGTTGGTTGATCTTCGTGAAGATATTGGTCTGGAGCTGAATAGCCTGCCTTCGACATTAGGCAATCTTGGTGTGTCGTTGTTCCGTGATTCATGTGGTGGTGCGGCTGAGATGCATCAGTTCTTAGGGTATGAGAAGCGCAAGAATCAGTACTACCATGCTAAAAGTAATTCTATCCGCAATTCCGTTGAACTGGCGAAGACTGTGAGCCGTGAGTATACCGATGCACTAGCTGTGTCCGCATTTTATGGTGGCGCTAATTTTGGCGCGTACTTTGGCCCCACGGAGGTCGGTGATTACAACGATTTCGACCTTTCCGGAGCTTACACCACGGCTCTCGTCGATATTCTCGAAGCAGACTATTTGAATTCGTTTGAGTCTAAGGATATTGAAGATTATCTCGGTCATAAGATGGGCTTTGCTTATGTTCGCTTCAAGCATGATGACAAGGAAAATTTTGGACTTTTGCCTTGTCGCACTTCACTTCGAGGGATCTACTATCCACTTGAAGGTGAAACGTACGTAACAGCGCCGGAACTACAATTAGCTCATGATGCTGGCGTAGAGATCGAGATACTCCATGGTCAGGTGATCCCGTGGAAGAATGGCTCTACATCTAAGTTTAAAGAGTTTACCAAGACGATTCGTAAGCAACGAGCTAAGTATAAAGAAAAGGGCAATGAGTTGTACGAGAAGCTTTGGAAGCTCATTGGTAACACTCTTTACGGAAAGGTTGGGCAAGGCTTACGTGATAAGTCTGGTTTCGATTTAGCCTCAGGTTTAAGTAGTAAAATTCCGTATTCACCAGTGACTAATGCACACGCAGCGGCACATGCGACGGGTTTTGTTCGCGGAACCATGTTAGAAGTTATGCGCAAGCTTAACGAGCGTTACGGGGATGATATAAAGATAATTTCAGCGACCACCGACGGCTGGCTTTGCAATGCTACAGAAGAGCAATTAGAGCAATGCTTAGATGGTCCATTAGCGCGTCGGTTCCAGCAGATCTGTACCGAAGTCAGTGGCGAAGACATGATGCAACTAAAGCACCATGCTAAACAGATTATCTCTATGAAGACTCGTGGACAATTGACTGCTGAATTGGGTGATACAAAACCGGTATGTGCTAAAGCAGGGATAAAAGCACCGAAAGGCGTAGATGAAAATGAGTGGATGGTTGAGCTGTTCTTAGATCGTTATCCGGGTCAGAAGGTTGCACGTAAACATTTAGCATCAGCACGTGACCAATGGTTAAAAGAGCTCGATCTTATTTCTATCCATACCGAACAGACACTTAACCTCGAATATGACTTTAAGCGTCGTCCTGTAAACCCTCGTATGGTGGAAGTTCGCCACCCTGCTAGCGGTGAAATGGTAGAGCACCTATCTTTCGATACGGTTCCATGGAATACCGTTGATGAGGGTTTAGATGCTCGTACTTACTTCGACGAGTGGCGTGTAAACAACTGCTTAAAGAAAATGGAAGATTGGGACAATTGGATGGACTTCTATAAGGTTCGTAGTTATCTCAAGGGAACTGGTGTTAAATACCTAGAAGATGGCTCAGAGGGCATTTTCAAGGTACAGATGTTACGAGCTATCACTCAAGGTAAATGGGGGCTACCAGAGGCTCCAAAACGCGCTCCACGAGGTCATTACGATAAGATGGTCGCTATGTTTGAAGTTGACGGTATTGAAGGTGTCACTAAACAAGATTTGGCTAATTCGAAGGGACGTAAACTACTGGAATCTAAACTGCCTGTAACGCCACGTATGTTGCCACTCCTATCATGGTTAGTGCGTAAGTACCCAATGGTCGATATGACATTGATTTTCCATCCTATCGAGGCTGATGAAGCGGTTTCCATGCTAGAAGAGTACAACCGAGAACATACTGAAAAACTAGTAGCGTAGTATCGCGTAACACTTACAGAGCCAGATTCCGAAAGGGGTCTGGCTTTCTATTTCAGAACTGGTGGTAGCAGTGAGTGGAACGATTGCTGTCATTCTTTGGTGATATTTCGATGCTTTAGCTGATTTGATTAGACTAGTGATGCTGTGGTAATAACGACAGCAATATACATTGCTAAAGACTTAGTCTGATATTTAGCTCTTAACCCCTCAACAACAGGAGTTATAGACTCTACCTCATAACTATGAACCCTATTTCCCTCGTTACACTTCTATGTCATTACCTTTCACTTTTTGTACTGTAACGCTTTAAAATACTTCTCAAGGTAAGTCACAAGCATCTTGTCTAGAAAATTGCCTATTCGATATCTTAGAAAAGGTATCTTTCTCTATCTATGTGGATGAGCAATGCACTACAATTGTGACAATTTTTGATATGAATATTAGCGTAGTTTGAAGCGATGGTCTGTCTTCATTACTCGCAGCTACTTTGAGCTGACTAAGAGCGTAGGATTTTAAAATGACAATGATTAACCAAGATGAAATTAATAAAGCGGTCTGGGCTGCTTGTGATACGTTTCGAGGTACGGTAGACCCTTCAATTTATAAAGACTTTGTCTTAACCATGTTGTTCTTGAAGTACATTTCAGACGTTCACCAAGATAAGGTTGATGAACTCACTGGGCAATTTGGTGATAACCCTGAAATGATTGAAGCGATGCTATCGAGTCAGTCGTTTAAGATCCCATCAGGTTCGACATTTTGGGACTTGTACGCACAGCGTCATGAAGCTGGTAACGGCTCTCGTATTGATAAAGCTTTACATGCTATTGAAGAAGCTAACGGTACTAAGCTGAAAAATGTCTTCCAAGATATCAGCTTTAACACCGACAAGCTGGGTGATGAGAAGCAGAAGAACAGCATCTTACGTCATATCTTAGAGGACTTTGGTAAGGAGACACTTAACTTACGCCCTAGTCGAGTGGGTTCTCTAGACGTTATTGGTAACGCATATGAGTACCTGATTAAACACTTTGCGGCTGGTAGCGGTAAATCGGCTGGTGAGTTCTACACACCACCAGAAGTGTCAGACTTGCTCTCTATCATCCTAGAGCCTCAAGAAGGGGATACTATTTGTGATCCTGCTTGTGGTTCTGGTTCTCTATTGATGAAGTGTGGTAAGCAAGTCCAGAAGAACTTTAATGGCTCTAAGCAGTACGCTTTATTCGGTCAGGAAGCGATTGGTTCTACTTGGTCTTTAGCTAAGATGAACATGTTCCTACATGGTGAAGATAATCACCGTATCGAATGGGGTGATACCATCCGTAACCCGAAACTCCAAGAGAGTTCTGGTGGATTGATGCACTTTGATGTGGTGACGGCTAACCCTCCATTTTCATTGGATAAGTGGGGTCATGAAGATGCTGCTAATGATGAATTTGGTCGTTTCCGTCGTGGTATCCCACCTAAGACTAAAGGTGATTACGCGTTTATTTCGCATATGATTGAGACGTTGAAACCTCAGTCAGGTCGTATGGGGGTAGTGGTGCCTCATGGTGTGTTATTCCGCGCATCATCGGAAGGTAAGATCCGTACGCAGTTAATTGATGAGAACTTACTCGATACCGTCATTGGTCTGCCTGAAAAGCTATTCTTCGGTACAGGTATCCCTGCTGCAATCTTGTTATTTAAGAAGAACAAGACAGACAACAAAGTATTGTTTATCGATGCTTCACGTGAGTTTAAGTCGGGTAAGAACCAGAACCAGTTAACGCCTGAGAACATCCGGAAGATTGTAGATACCTATAAAGCGCGAGAGTCGACAGATAAGTATTCTTACCTAGCTACTTTGGAAGAGATTGCCGAGAACGACTACAACCTGAATATTCCTCGTTATGTCGATACCTTTGAGGAAGAAGAAGATATTGATTTAGTTGCGGTACGTACTGAACGTTTAGCATTGCAGAATGAACTGGCTGACCTTGAAGCTGAAATGGCAGGTTACCTAGAGGAGTTGGGTTATGGTGCCTAATGGTTGGTCGATTAAAATACTAGAAGATCTTGCCTCTGTAGAGCGAGGGAAGTTTTCAGCTCGTCCTCGTAATGATCCGAAATATTATGGTGGTGAAATACCTTTCGTTCAAACTGGTGATATTGCGTCAGCTAACACTTATCTTTCTTCATTCAGCCAAACCCTGAATGAAGAAGGTTTAAAAGTGAGTCGTCTATTTCCTAACAATTCAATATTAATTACCATCGCAGCTAATATCGGAGATACGGCAATCACTTCATTCGAAGTAGCGTGTCCCGATAGTTTGGTAGGAATACAACCAAAGCAAGATGTAGATTGCTTTTGGCTCAACTCTTTTTTAGAAACCTGTAAAGATGAGCTAGATGGAAAGGCGACTCAAAACGCACAGAAAAACATTAACCTTCAAGTTCTAAAGCCTTTAGAGATTTTAACTCCACCATACGAAGAACAACGAAAAATCGCCAAAATCCTCTCAATATGGGACAAAGCTATTGCCAGTACTGGAAAGCTGATTGAAACCAGCAAGCAACAGAAAAAAGCCCTGATGCAGCAGTTGTTGACGGGTAAGAAGCGTTTGGTGAACCCAGAGACAGGTAATGTGTTTGAGGGGGATTGGGTTCAAGAAGAAATTGATAATTTACTTAGAGAAGTTAAGCGTCCCGTAGAGTGGGATGATGATGCTGATTATCATTTACTTAGTGTGAAGCGCCGCTCCGAAGGGGTTGTTTTAAGGGAAGTTTTGAATGGTCACAAGATTCTCACCAAGAAAATGAATCTAGCCAAAGAGGGCGACTTCCTTATTTCCAAAATGCAGGTTGTTCATGGAGCTTCAGGCTTAGTTACGAGTGAATTTGATAATTGCCATATATCAGGCTCTTACATTTCCCTAGTACCAAAGAATTCTGACTCATTGGATATAGAGTTTTTCTCGTGGTTAAGTAAACAAAAGAAAATGTACCATCAAGCATTTCTTTGTAGCTACGGTGTACATATCGAAAAGATGACGTTCAATTTCAAGTTGTACTTGAAGGAGAAAATTTCATTACCTAGTAATGTCTCTGAACAACAAAAAATCGCCTCAGTCCTAACTGCTGCCGATAGAGACATTGAAGTTTTAGAAGCGAAACTTTCTCATCTAAAACAAGAAAAGAAAGCACTGATGCAGCAATTGCTAACAGGTAAAAGACGGGTTCAAGTTGAAGAATCCGTAGCAGCATAACTTATCCAATCAAGCGTAGTCAGTCATGACTACGCTTTTACTTATTACGTCTATCCCCATGCTCCCCTCAGGCTTAAAAGGAATAACACGGCATGTCACAACCTATTGCGAATTTTAAAGAAGAGCAGAGTGCGAAAATCCCTGCTTTAGCCTTGCTGACTCACTTAGGGTATCAATTCATACCACCAAGTGAATGTTCGATTCAGCGAGGTCGGTTGTCTACCGTTATTCTACCCAAGGTATTGAGGGAAGTTTTATCTAAGAAAACCTTCTCGTTCATGGGGAAAGACCACCCTCTATCAGTAGCGTCTATCGATAAAATAGTGCATGAGTTAGCCTCTCCTGCGATGAATGAAGGGTTAAAAGCTGCTAATGAGAAGATCTATAACATCTTGACGTATGGTATTGGTGTTACTGAGTTCATTGATGGGAAAAAAGCGAATCCTACCATTCAAATTATCGAGTGGGAGAAGCCAGAGCGTAACGTCTTCCACTTTACCGAAGAGTTAAAGGTAGAAAATACCCACGGCACCGATCATCGTATTCCAGACATCGTATGTTTCGTTAATGGATTACCGTGGGTTGTCATCGAAGCTAAGCGTCCTGATTCCTCTAAGGAAGGTAAGCCGACGGTAGCAGAAGGTATTTCCCAAAATATCCGTAACCAAAAGGTCGATGAAATCCCTCACTTGTTTGCTTACAGTCAGTTACTGCTTTCTATCAATGGTCACGATGGACAGTACGCGACATGTGGTACGCCTGAGAAGTTTTGGGCTAAATGGAAAGAAGAAGAAATCGTTGAAGCTGAGTTCGCTAGGTTGAAGAATAAACCGTTATCACCGACTCAATTTGAGGCTATTTTTAAGTATCGTTCAGCGAAAGTAGCCGACGAATACTTAACTCTTATCGCAGGCGGTGAGTTGGTCGTGACTGACCAAGACCATTTACTCGTGAGTTTATTACGTCATGACCGACTATTAGAGATGACAAGGTTATATACGCTATTCGATAAGAAAGCAGGGAAGATAGTCGCTCGATACCAACAGGTTTTCGGGATCAAGGCATTGGTTGAGCGAATTACTACCTTTGATGATAACGGAGCTCGTAATGGTGGCGTGATATGGCACACCACAGGCTCAGGTAAGTCATTTACGATGGTGTTTCTCTCTAAGGCACTCATATGGATAAAAGAACTTGCTAAGTGTCGTGTTGTCGTTGTTACAGACAGGGTTGACTTAGAAGGGCAACTTGCTCGTACTTTTGCATCTGGCGGTGCTTTATCGGATAGAGATAAAAAAGACGCGATGGCAACGACAGGTAAGCGGTTAGCGGAACAAATAGGTAAAGGTAATGAACGAATTATCTTTTCTATTATTAATAAGTTTGGTACCGCTGTTGAGATGACCGAGTGTTACAACGACAGTCCAGATATGATCGTGCTGGTGGATGAAGGGCATCGAAGCCAGAACGGTGAAAACAACATCAGAATGCAGCAAGCGCTACCCAACGCAGCATTCGTCGCGTTTACAGGGACTCCGTTACTTCAAGATGATAAGACAGAGAATAAGTTCGGTAAAATCATCCACTCTTACACCATGCAACAAGCTGTTGAGGACGAAACGGTAACCCCTCTTTTATACGAGGAACGTATTCCTGAACTGAGCACCAATGATAAAGCGATAGACGCTTGGTTTGATCGAATCACAGATAAGTTAACGGAAAACCAGCGTACTGACTTAAAGAAAAAGTTCGCACAGAAGGGACAGATATATCAATCGGAAGGTCGTTTAGAACTTATCGCGCATGATATCTCAGACCATTTTCAGAACTTTAAACAACAAGGTTTAAAGGGACAGTTAGCTTGTGACTCTAAAGCCTCTGCAATCCAATATAAGCAGTTACTCGATCAAATCGGTAAGGTGAGTTCCGTCGTTGCAATGTCGCCTCCTGATTCTCGTGAGGGGCATGATGATGTTGATACAGAGAGCAAAGACCTAGTACAGAATTGGTGGAAACAGAACGTAGGAAATCAAGACGAGAAAGCGTATACCCAAAGCATTATCGATGACTTCAGTAAGGATGATGGACCTGATTTAATGATAGTAGTCGATAAGCTACTAACGGGGTTCGATGAGCCTAAGAATACGGTTATCTATATCGATAAACCGTTAAAACAACACAATCTAATTCAAGCAATCGCACGAGTTAACCGTCTCCATAGTAAGAAGCAGTTCGGTTACTTAATCGATTATCGAGGTATCTTGAAAGAGCTGGATGCCACTATTGAGAAGTACCAAGACCTAGCGGAACGCACATTAGGTGGGTTCGATATTGATGATCTGCAAGGTTTGTACAACCGAATGGATACCGAGTACAAAAAACTTCCAGGTTTATACTCAGACCTGTGGGCTATCTTTGACAGTGTGGTGAATAAACAAGACGGTCCAGCGTTACGTCAGGTACTTACACCTAAGATGCAAGATATCGAGGGTCAAGTTACCGATACCAACCTTAAAAAGCGTAACGACTTCTATACGGCACTGACTCTCTTTACTAACTGCATGAAAGTTGCTCTACAGTCGGCAACTTACTTCGAAGATAAAAGCTTCGATAACAAGCGTCAATTGTACAAAGACACGTTAAAAATGATGTCTCAGCTTCGAAAACAAGTACGTGAAGATGCAGAAGAAACCATTGATTATGACGCTTATGCTGATGACATTAGAACGTTGCTCGATAAGCATATTGGTGGTGTTGAGATTGAAGAGTCTAAGGGGGCTTACCTCGTAGGTAATATGGGTAAAGATGCGAAACCAGAGCAGATGACCGACGATGAAGCTCGAAATCAAAAAGATAAAATCACAGGTCGCATCACTAAGATGATTGACCAAGATTTAGCTGATGATCCTTATGCTCAAGAATATTTCTCTAAGCTGCTCAAACAAGCAATAGAGAAAACGAAAGAGATGTTCGACGCACCTGTTAAACAATACATGCTGTTCGCTGATTTTGAAGAGCAAGTCAAAGAACGAAAGGTCGAGGGTCTTCCAACGGATCGCTTTAGTGCTTTAGACCCCAAGATTAAGCGTCATGTACAAGCTTATTATGGGTTATTCCTGAAACAATTAGGTGAACCACTACCATTGACTGAAGACCAGTGCTTTGATTACGCGATTAAAATTGATGAGATTGTAAGGAAGTCAGTTGCCGAGTTTTCTATCAATCCGCAAGAGATAGAGAAGCAAATCACGTTAGGCTTACTCCCACTACTCTTTAGTGATTTGGGGATAGATAAAGCGCAAGCATTGGTTAATGAGGTGATCAAAATTACTCGACTAGGTTTATCAGGACTGAATCAGTAATGGCTGAGACTCACTCTAAAGAGCATGTTAAAGAAGAGTACAGCTTTATCTACGGGGATGAAGCTGTTACTTATTCTGTGGTGCGTAAGCCGCATATTGAGGGGAAGAAACGTAAGGTGTCGATAAAAGTACACCCCAATTGCGAGGTGGTCGTTTTCACTCCTGAAGATGCTGATAAAACCGATATCCATGAAGCGGTAATGAAACGTTCTAAATGGATATTCGATGCGCTTACCGAGTTTCGTCACCATTTAGAGTATGTACAGACAAAGCATTACGTCAGTGGTGAAATGCAGTTTTATCTTGGTCGTCGCTATGTTCTCAAAGTTGTTGAAGATAAAGAAGCTCTAAATACAGTAAAAATGGGGCGTGGTAAGTTACTCGTCACGTTAACTAGGTTTAATGAGGATAAGCCAGCGATGGTGAAAGCCTTGGTGAACAACTGGTATAAGGTTCGAGCTGAACGAATTTTCCATGAACGTTTAAGTCATCTACTACCTCAAGCTACATGGGTAACGGGTATCCCAAATTTTCGTATTATGGCAATGCAGAAGCAGTGGGGAAGTTGTTCAGCGAAAGGTACGCTGATACTTAATCCTCATTTAGTGAAAGCACCTAAAGAATGTATAGACTACGTGATATTGCATGAACTCTGTCATATCGCAGAGCACAATCACAGTGAACGGTTTTGGCGGTTATTGACTCAGGTAATGCCAAACTGGAAAGAAGTAAAGAGTCGTTTAGATGGTATGGCGGAGCTGTATCTTAATACATAACCGAGTGACAAATCATTTATCTCCAATACCCTCTAACACCCTTTCGTTTTCCATACCAGTTTAGGTACTTGTTTTTATTAGTGGTTTAAGAACTAAATCAGAAGCTGTTGTTAGCAGTGAGTGGAACGATTGCTGTCATTCTCTGGTGATGTGCTGAAGATTTGATGCACTTGGTTGTGTTGCTAAACCCTGTTGAGAATGACGGCAATATACATTGCTAAAGACTGCATCTGATATTTACTTAAAATGTACTTACATTCAATGGTTTACGTTTTTACTTTTGGAGTGTTTTGGATTTTTTAAGTACTACGCTGATAGTATTTTGAGATGATTTTGTCTAGTTCTGACGGATTAGTGGCGTGATAACTCGAAAAAAAGTAGAGCTCTACTGTTGACGTGGTGTGATGATCTGACTAATATTGTCGGTAGAAGTTGAAAAGAGTAGAGCTCTACTCTTTTCAACTAAATAAGAAGATATGAGAAGAGTTGGCGCTATTGCTCATATCAAGACCTGATAACTATGAGAGGAAATCAAGATCATGAATACAGAATATCAACAGACAGACCCTAAAGCTAGTGCATTCAAGTATAAGGTTTCAGTCTTTATACTTATTGCATCTTCCATTATCGGAGGGAAAAGCCCTATCGATATGAGTTTTGATGTGAAATTTAACTTTAATAACAATACGATAGGTAATGCAGTGTCGATGGTTACTGAGGCGCCTTCTACTACTACAAAGGAAGATGTCCATGAATAAGACAGTAATGCTTAAAGATATTGCCCAAGTTAGAGTTGGTAAGTCGTTTAAAACAGCCGTAGTAGATGACAAGGTTAATGGTGATGTTCTTTATTTGTCTATAGGGGATATCAATGCTGGTAAGTCTGTATCTGAAAGCTCACTCGATCGGCTTGTTAGTGAAGAAGGGGATGAGCGGTATCAGCTTAAACCTTCTAGTATTTTACTTCCAATGAGAGGGTTAGCTATGACCCCTTTTTTGCTGAAGGACGACTTTAGTTTACCTGTGATTACTTCTAGTCATGTTGCGATTATTGATTGTGATAGAAGTATTGCAGACCCTTACTACATCCGATGGTTCTTGAGTAGCCGTGCTGTTAAAAGGTATTTTGATACCCTCAATGAGGGCTCGAATATAAAGAAAATAACGAAAGCATACCTTGGAAACGCCCCGGTTGAACTTCCTAGCTTAGCGGTTCAAAAGCAGATAGGTCAGGTGCAGGAAAATTGGTTGCTACAGAAGAAAGCGCATGAAAAGCTCATTGATAATGGGGATGTGTATTTTAATGAAATTTGTTGGAAGTTGGCGACTGGGTCTGTGGTGTAATTTCTGTGGTGGAAATTTCTTAGATTATTAGCTTGCGAGTTTCCCATATGTGACCTGCCAACATAGTCAGAGTAGTGGTTTGGTTATGTCTTTAATGCAGCGAAATATTATGTTCCAAATCCGCGGTTCTATCATAGGCAAGGGCTAATGAATTATTGGTGGTGATAGGTTTTAGCTATTAGCTTGCGAAATTCCCATATGTGATCTGCCAACATAGTCAGAGCAGTGGTTTGGTTATGTCTTTAATGCAGCGAAACATTATGTTCCAAATCCGCGTGTTGGGAGTTCGAATCTCTCCACCCCTGCCATATTTAAAGCTCCAGCAGAAATGCTGGAGCTTTTTTGTATCTGTCACTTTTTCAAAGTGACGTTGAGGATCAGAGTGTCAGCTAAGTCGACTATATTGATCCCCATCGAAGCAGAAATTCTTGAGTCTTTTTGATTTATATTTGTTCGATTTTTAATCGATAATTGCCTACTTTGAATAGAATATCCTCTTAGAAATGTAAGTGCTTACTTACTTCAGTCTCTTTTATAAACAGTCAACAGCACAATCTATACTTCTTTGTGAGAATTATTCTCAATATTTTGTTACATTTTGGTCGTTATTATTAAAAGGCAACAAATATGGATATTTCCCGTCGTAAGTTTATTCAATCATCTTTTGCTATATCAGCACTAACAGTCCTACCTGCTTGCTCAATGAAGCGGTCATTTGATGAGCAAGGAAAGTATGTTTATGACTTAACTGCTGAGCCCTCTACAGCAGAGTTAGTGAAGGGATTTAATACCAATATTTTGGGTTTCAATGGGCAGGTTCCTGCTCCGACGATTCGGTGTCGACAGGGTGAGAAGGTAACGATCCGCTTTACGAATAAGCTATCAGAGCCGACAACGATTCATTGGCATGGCCTTAGAATTCCAATCGGAATGGATGGGGTTCCCTTCCTAAGCCAACCACCGATCATGCCAGGTGAAACATTCATTTATGAATTTACGCCGCCAGATGCTGGTACGTTTTGGTATCACCCACATATGAATAGCGTTAAACAGCTTGGTATGGGCTTGGTCGGTCTTATTATCGTAGAAGAAAGCACTCCCGTGCAGTTTGATGAAGAGCATGCACTGATGCTTAAGCATTGGCACATCGATAAACAGGGTCAATGGAAAGACTTAATGATTCCACGACTAAGTGCTCGTATGGGTACTCCAGGAGAGTGGAGTAGCGTCAATGGTGTTCATGAACCTGTATACCAGTTAAAGCAGCACGCAACAACTCGACTGCGTATCGCGAATGTCGATAATACGATCACTTATCCTATTGCTGTCGAAGGGGCTGAGGCATGGGTGATTGCCATTGATGGTAATCCTGTAAAGACGCCATATAAACTGACTCAACATAAAATCGGCCCAGGGATGCGCGTGGATATTGGACTGATAGCGCCCAAAGTGGGCGGGCGAGTTAATGTTCTTCAAATGAAGGGCCGCTTTCCTTTCTCTTTATGTGAGTTCGAGGTAGTAGATTCCCCCCTTATTGAAGGGCGTTTATTGCCATTGTTGCCTCTTAACCCTGTACCTAATCTAGATCTTGCTAATGCTGAAGAGATCGATTTTGTGTTCGAGTGGGAAGGTGCGGTATCACCAGTTTCTAAAGATGGGAAATCGATGCCTAAGTTTTGGCTTACTAATAAAAGAGCATGGGAAGGAATGAGCAAAGACAATATTCCTGAACCGTTGACGACTTTAGAGTTAGGTAATACTTACATATTCGATCTAAAGAACGTCACCCAATACCATCACCCGATCCATATTCACGGTCATACATTCACTGTATTGGAACTTGATGGTAAAAAAATTGAAGAACCTTTCCATACCGATACAATGCTACTTGGAAAAAACGGCCGAGCTAAAGCTGCATTTGTTGCAGACAACCCAGGACGCTGGATGTATCACTGCCATGTTATAGAACACATGAAAACGGGTTTAATGGGATATATCGAAGTTAAGTGACACCTGTAACGTTTAATATTTGCGCGTGCATTCTTAGTTTCTACCCTCGCTTTTATCGGCGGTAAAGCTAGAATATAGGGACTATTGTTTGGGAGGATTCATGGGTCAGTTATCTATTTTAGGTTTTATTGCCATTGGTGGCGCATTTGGTGCTTGTTCGCGTTATTTGATTTCAGAGTTATGTGTGGTGATACTAGGGCGTGGTTTTCCTTATGGTACACTGACCGTTAACGTAATTGGCTCTTTAATTATGGGTTTACTCATTGCCGCGTTTGAGAATGAGATGGTTGCGACAGAGCCATGGAGACAGATCATCGGTCTTGGTTTCCTTGGAGCACTGACTACATTTTCTACATTTTCGATGGATAATGTGCTTCTCATGCAGCAGGGCGCTTTCTTTAAGATGGGGCTCAATGTGCTACTCAATGTGGTTCTCAGCATCTCAGCCGCATGGATCGGCTTCCAACTTTTGATAAAGTCTTAAAACTTTCTTACGATTTGTTAACAACTCGGCTTGGTTTATCCAAGCCGTTTTTATATACTCGATCGAACTTGTCGGAGTGCCATATGGCTGAGACCGTTAACTCGGGATCCGTTGAACCTGATCAGGCTAATACCTGCGAAGGGAACAAGAGTAGATATCTAACTAGAATCCTTCTAGAGATCTATCTCCAGATCACAACTGTATTTTCTTGTTGTAATCCCTCTTGTAGCATCAAATCCGTCAAGCATTTTTATCCCTATAAATAATGGCTAAAAGCCAAGGAAAAATGCTATGTCGAGTCGTAAACAATCAAGACTGGAAGCGAAGAATTTCATAGATTCTTTATCCGTACAACCTTATCCAAATTCAACAAAAGCTTATATCCAAGGATCCCGAGAGGACATTCAAGTCCCTGTCCGAGAAATATCATTAGCAGATAGTCTTGTTGGTGGTACCAAAAAAGAGCCTGTATTCGAACCTAATGTACCCATTCAAGTTTATGATACCTCTGGTGTTTATACAGACCCTACACATCAAATAGATCTGTATAACGGTCTTCCTAAGTTGCGAGAGCAGTGGATTGATGAGCGTGGTGATACGGAACTGTTAGACGACGTAAGCTCTGTTTACACCAAAGAACGTTTAGAAGATGAAACTCTAGACGACCTTCGCTACGGCAACCTGCCTAGAATTCGTCGCGCGACAGACAACCAATGTGTTACTCAGCTGCACTATGCTCGTCAGGGTATTATCACACCTGAAATGGAGTACATTGCCATACGTGAGAATATGGGCCGTCAGAAGTTTGCTGATGAGCAGCTTAATCATCAACACCCTGGCCATAACTTCGGTGCCAACCTACCGAAAGAAATTACCCCTGAGTTCGTGCGTAAAGAGGTTGCTGAAGGTCGAGCTATTATCCCTTCAAACATCAACCACCCAGAATCAGAACCGATGATTATTGGTCGAAACTTCTTGGTGAAGGTGAACGCTAATATCGGTAACTCTTCAGTAAGCTCTTCGATTGAAGAGGAAGTTGAGAAGCTAGTATGGTCAACTCGTTGGGGTGGCGATACCGTAATGGACCTTTCTACCGGCCGTAATATCCACGAGACTCGCGAATGGATTTTACGCAACAGTCCAGTGCCTATTGGTACGGTTCCTATGTATCAAGCGCTTGAAAAAGTGAATGGCGTTGCGGAAGACCTTAACTGGGAAGTGATACGTGATACCTTGATTGAACAAGCCGAGCAAGGTGTTGATTACTTCACTATCCACGCAGGCTTACTGCTTCGTTACGTACCAATGACCGCTAAGCGTGTGACTGGCATTGTTTCTCGTGGTGGTTCTATTATCGCGAAATGGTGTCTTGCTCATCACCAAGAAAGCTTCCTTTATACCCACTTCCGGGAGATCTGTGAGATCTGTGCGAAGTACGATGTCGCACTGTCATTGGGGGACGGCCTACGTCCGGGTTCTATTGCAGATGCTAATGATGAGGCTCAATTCTCGGAGTTACGGACTCTAGGTGAGTTGACTAAAGTGGCTTGGGAATACAACGTTCAGGTGATCATTGAAGGCCCAGGACATGTGCCAATGCACCTAATCAAAGAGAATATGGACGAACAGTTAGAACACTGTCATGAAGCGCCTTTCTATACTTTAGGTCCACTGACGACAGATATTGCCCCTGGTTACGACCATATTACCTCTGGTATTGGCGCGGCCATGATTGGTTGGTACGGTTGTGCGATGCTGTGTTATGTCACTCCTAAAGAACACTTAGGCTTACCAAACAAAGAAGACGTGAAGACTGGCTTGATTACTTACAAGCTGGCAGCACATGCAGCAGACTTGGCAAAAGGACACCCAGGCGCACAAATCCGAGATAATGCATTATCTAAAGCACGTTTTGAATTCCGTTGGGAAGACCAATTTAATCTAGCTTTAGACCCTGAAACAGCCCGTTCTTTCCATGATGAAACTCTGCCACAAGAATCCGGTAAGGTTGCTCACTTCTGCTCAATGTGTGGACCTAAATTCTGCTCGATGAAGATCTCTCAGGAAGTCCGAGAGTATGCGAAAGATACAGAACAAGTAGCCGCGGATCAGGCTATCGAGATTAAGATGCTAGATAACCCGTTGGAAGGGATGCGTCAGAAATCACAAGAGTTCCGTGATACTGGCTCTGAACTTTACCACCCTGCAGTAGGTGCAAAAGAAGCTCAATTAGAGGAATAATGACAGTGAAGATACTCATCCCATCTCAAAATATTGAGTTAACGGGAGAGGTGCAGAACTGTCTATTGGTTGCTAAGCGACAAGGCTTGGCAACCGATGCAGTTGAGTTGGGTGTAAGCCCAACTCAATACTTCTCTATCGTTGACACTCAGCAGGCGTTATCTATTGGCTTTGCTCATGATGTTGATTCATTGGCGGAGTGTCAGCTAGCGGAACTGAACCACGTTGTTGATTACAGTAGTTCAGTCGCGCTAACTGACGTTTGTGATGCCTTTACACAAACTCTGAATACCATCTACATCGGTGTCTCAGATGCTTCAGCTGTACTGGATATCTGGTCACACCGGGGTGCTAATCGTGCTATCAAGAGTGAAACTACAGCTCATCAGGAGTTAGATAATCACGGCCACTTTGCTTGGTTGCTTACTTTGTTGGCACTGGAATTCCCATTAGAGGACGCATTGGTTTTAGCTCGCGCATCGTCCAATGTTTCACGTGGAACATGGCCAGCACATTACCAAAACTTTCCAATTCCAACTCTTGAAGATCAACGATTGAATATAAGCGTTGGTTGGGCTAATCAAGGGACAGTGCTTTCTTTTCCTGAGCTGAGTAAGAATAGTCTAGGTTTATACCCCGTAGTTGATGATGTCGAGTGGATCGAAAGATTACTCAAGCTTGGAATCAACACTGTCCAACTACGTATTAAGAACCCGCTGCAAGCGGACTTAGAACAACAAATCACACGATCTATCGAGCTTGGTCGAGAGCATAACGCTCAAGTTTTTATCAATGATTACTGGCAGCTTGCACTCAAGCATGACGCTTTTGGTGTTCATCTGGGGCAAGAGGATATTGAAGAATCAAACCTCTCACAGTTGAGCCAAGCGGGTATAAAGATTGGTTTATCGACTCATGGCTATTACGAGTTGCTCCGCATTGTTCAAATCAACCCAAGCTATATTGCGCTAGGGCATATCTTTCCAACAACAACTAAACAGATGCCATCGAAACCTCAGGGTTTAGTTCGTTTATCTCTGTATCAACAGTTGATTGATACTATCCCATACACAGAAGAACTTACTGGTTATCCGACGGTTGCTATTGGCGGTATTGACCAATCGACAGCTGAGCAGGTGTGGGAGTGTGGGGTATCGAGTTTGGCGGTGGTACGTGCGATTACATTGGCGGAAGACCCACAGAAAGTGATCGAATTTTTCGAAAAACTGATGGTACCTAAATCTCCAACTATCAAGGAAGAGGTTATACAGGAGCCTAGCTATGTTGAGTGACTTTGAATTCATTCGTTATCAACGACAAATTGCGTTACCTGAAGTGGGTGAGCAAGGGCAACGCAACCTACTAAATAGTCATGTGTTGATCATCGGTTGTGGTGGCTTAGGTAATGCTACGGCTCTTTACCTGGCTGCTTCTGGTGTTGGAAAGATCGTGCTGGTCGATGATGATTGTGTCGATTCATCGAACCTGCAACGACAGGTCGCGTTCAGGGAAAATCAGTTAGGTTCGCCTAAGGTTGAAGCGTTGAAGCAACAACTGAGTGAGCTCAATGGTCGCAGCCAAGTAAGAACCATCAATCAACGAATGAGTGAAAGTCAGCTTGAGCTTGAAGTGATGTTAGCTGACTTAGTGTTGGATTGTACTGACAACTTCGAGTCACGCCAGCAGGTTAACCAAGCATGTTTCAGCACGAAGACCCCTTTGATTTCGGGTTCTGCAATTGGCTGGAAAGGCCAGTTTATTGTATTTGATTATCAGAATCAGAAAGGGTGCTATCACTGCTTGTTCCCGTTCAGACATCATCCACAAACGACTCGTTGTAGCGATAGCGGCATCATAGGCCCAGTTGTTGGCACCATAGGTAACCTTCAAGCTTTGGCTGCTATTCAACGTCTAACTCGTGGTGAGTTTCAGGTCGCAACACACCAACTCAAACTGTTCGATGGCCAGACGATGAATTGGCAAAACCTTATGGTCACTCAAGATAGTGAATGTCCTGTGTGCAGTGCGTCTGTAGTTAAGCATTTAGAAGAAGAAATCCAATGAGCCATATAACGATCTCGATAAACGAACAATCAGAACAAGTAGCACACTCATCGTCTCTAGCGGACATTATCCAAGTTCTAGCATTACCCGATCTAGGTTGTGTATTTGCTATCAATAATGCGGTTGTCCCGCGTAGCCAGTGGCAACAAACGGTCGTTAATGAAGGCGACGCTATATCTCTTTTCCAAGCTATTGCAGGGGGCTAACCATGTTAACCATCGCAGATAAAACGTTTCAATCACGTCTGTTCACTGGAACCGGCAAGTTCGCAAATAAGCATTTGATGGCGAGTGCTATCGAAGCGTCAGGTTCTCAACTGGCGACCATGGCACTAAAGAGAGTTGATATTCGCTCTGAGCAAGACGACATTTTACAACCCATCATTGATGCTGGCGTGAACTTACTACCGAATACGTCAGGTGCTAAGAATGCAAAAGACGCCGTCTTTGCTGCGCATTTGGCTCGTGAAGCACTGGGTACAAATTGGCTCAAACTGGAAATTCACCCAGATCCAAAGTACTTGATGCCAGACCCAATTGAAACGCTTAAAGCCGCTGAGCAACTGGTTAAAGATGGCTTTGTTGTGTTGCCTTACTGCCATGCCGACCCAGTATTGTGTAAGCGCTTGGAAGAGGTGGGTTGTGCTGCGGTTATGCCGTTAGGTGCGCCGATTGGTTCAAACAAGGGTATTGCGTCTGCAGACTTCTTAGAGATCATTATCGACCAAGCGAATGTCCCTGTGATTGTTGATGCGGGGATTGGTGCGCCATCTCATGCTGCTCGTGCAATGGAAATGGGCGCAGACGCTGTGTTAGTGAATACGGCTATAGCTGCATCTCAACAGCCTGTTGAGATGGCGATTGCTTTTAAGCTGGCGGTTGAGGCGGGTCGAATGGCTTACCTTGCTGGACTTGCAGGAAAAGTATCTCACGCGGTTGCTTCGAGCCCGTTAACTTCATTCCTAGACGAGTAGTATTGCTATGACGTTTGTTGATCGATTTAAACAGCTCAACTGGGATGACATTGGTATGTCTATCTTCAGTAAAACGGCAGCGGATGTTGAACGTGCTCTGAGTAAATCCAAATGCGACTTAGAAGACTTTAAGGCTCTGATCTCTCCGGCGGCAGAACCTTACTTAGAGCAGATGGCACAACAATCGTTGGCGCTAACTCGCAAGCGGTTTGGCAATACGATGTCGCTTTATATTCCCTTATACCTATCTAACCTGTGCGCTAACGCGTGCACGTATTGTGGTTTCTCAATGGAGAACCGTATCAAGCGCCGCACGCTTACTTTGGATGAAATCGATGCCGAAAGTGCGGCTATCAAAAAGATGAAGTTCGATAGTGTTTTGTTGGTCACCGGTGAACACGAAACTAAGGTCGGGATGAATTACTTTCGACAGGTGTTGCCGAATATCAAAAAGCAATTTAACTACCTTGCGATGGAAGTGCAGCCGCTTGATCAACATGATTACGCCGAGCTTAAAACGTTAGGTTTAGATGCGGTGATGGTTTATCAGGAGACTTATCAGCCACGAACCTACGCTGAGCATCACTTACGCGGTAATAAAATGGACTTTGAATATCGTCTTGAAACCCCCGATCGCTTGGCAAAGGCGGGGATCGATAAGATAGGGATTGGTGCCTTGATTGGTTTGGAAGATTGGCGAACCGACTGCTTCTTTGTTGCTGCTCATTTAGATTACCTAGAGCGTACTTATTGGCAGACACGTTACTCGATTTCATTCCCACGTCTTCGCCCGTGTGAAGGTGGGGAGTCTAGTGGAGGCTTACAGCCTAAGTCGGTCATGAATGATAAACAGTTGGTTCAGCTTATCTGCGCATATCGACTCTTGAATCCTGAGGTCGAGCTATCCCTTTCTACTCGCGAATCGGCAACCTTCCGCGACAATGTGTTGCCATTGGGAATCACCAGTATGTCGGCAGCTTCTAAAACCCAACCTGGTGGTTATGCTTCCGGTGAAGAAGAGCTCGAACAATTTGAGATAAGCGACGAGAGAAGTGCTGCCGATGTTGAGTCAATGATTCGTCAGCGAGGTTTCGACCCAGTGTGGCGTGATTGGCACAGCGCCTATTCTGGTTAATCAACGTTTGGTTTATGTTCCACGTGAAACATCTTAATGATACAGGCAAATAAAAACGGCTACCCTTGGGTAGCCGTTTTGCTATTTGCTATTTAACTTATTAACCTAGCAAGCTCGTTTTGGTTCAGTTAATAGCTTAACGAAGCATTATGCGTGAGCTAATGGTGTAGTTGATTGGCGTAGCCATTCCAGCGTATCACCTTCAACTAATGGGCTAACATCGTTCCATACTTTTTGATGGTAGTCGTTCAGCCACGCCAGTTCAGGTCGTGTTAGCAAATCAACATTGATGTTGCGCTTATCGATAGGGCAACGTGTTAGCGACTCAAACGTTAGTACTGAAAAATCACCTTGAGTTGGAAGTTCAACAACCAGTTCTAGGTTTTCGATACGGATACCAAATTCATCAGCACGGTAGTAACCCGGCTCGTTTGATAACACCATACCTTTAACAAGAGGTACGTCGATTAGCTTCTTAGAGATGCTTTGCGGTCCTTCATGAACACTTAGGAAATGACCAACACCATGACCAGTACCGTGGTCGTAGTCGAAGCCTTCTGCCCATAAGTGCTGACGCGCTAGGATATCAAGTTGGAAACCACGAGTGCCTTGTGGGAAACGAGCTCGTGCGATTCCGATATGACCTTTAAGTGCGAGAGTGAACTGTTGAATCATTTCGTCGCTTGGTTGGCCAATCGCGATAGTACGAGTGATGTCGGTTGTACCATCTAAGTACTGACCGCCTGAATCGACTAGGTACAGAGTATTCAGTTCTAGCTGACCTGGTTCAGGCTGGTTCTCATGGTTGTAGTGACACATTGCAGCGTTGCCGCCTGCCGCAGAAATGGTATCAAAACTTAGATCCATCAGCGTCGGGTCTTGCTCGCGGAATGATTGTACTTTGTCTGCTAGTACAGCTTCGTTGTGCAGGTTACCTTGCGCGACTTCTGCATCAATCCAAGACAGGAATTTCGCCATCGCCACGCCATCTCGAATGTGACACGCTTTCATACCTGCAATCTCAGTTGCGTTTTTAGCAGCTTTTGGCATTAGGCATGGGTCTGCTGCTTCAATGATGTGAGCGCCAGCGTTTTGCAGAACAAGCGTGTACCAAGCATTACTCGTGCCTGAATCGACAGACACATTGTTACCTTCTAAAGACTGAAGGCGCGCTTCAAGCTCTGATGGGTGAGAAACGCGAATACCATTACCAACGTGTGCTTCAAAGCCTGCTGGGATGCGTGCTGGGTCTAGGAAGAAATCGACGCTTTCATCAGCGTGAATGATTGCATTAGACAGTACAACAGGTAGGCGAGATACGTCTAAACCACGAATGTTAAGCAACCAACAGATTGAGTCTAGCTCGGTAAGGATAGCGGCGTCCGCCCCTTTTGCTTTTAGTAAGCTAGCAATCTCCGCACGTTTACTTTCACTTGATTGACCTACGGCGTCTGTTGCCATTAGGCGAACATCAGATACAACAGGCTCAGGACGGTCAGACCAAAGCTCATCAATCGGGTTTGCTGATAGCGTTGTTAGCTCAACTTTCTCTGCTAGTTTTGCTTGTGCGCCTTTCAACCAAGCGGCGGTGTGCATGCGTGGGTCGAATGCAACCTTACTGCCTTGTGGCAATGAATTGATGATCCAATCTAAAGCCGGTTCTTCAATAAGGTGGCGATACTCAAATAACTCTGCTGGTACCTGCTTACGAACCTGAACGGTGTAGCGACCATCTACAAAAATAGCAGCAGTTTCACGAGTGATAACAGCGGCACCTGCAGAGCCAGTGAAACCTGTTAACCAGTGAAGTCGCTCGTTATGAGCGGGAACGTATTCACCTAGATATTCGTCTTCATGTGGAATGATAACGGCATCTAGGTTGTTTGTTTCAAGCCAAGCTCGAACCGCAGCAACGCGTTCAGCAGTGATATTGTGCATTTGTGTTTATCCTTATTGTTAGGGTCCTTGTTAACACTCACAATCGATATACATGCGAGGGGACTTATTAGGTCAATAAGCTAGCGCTTTTGTTCGTTTGCTGCAAACGCTGTACGCCATTTTTATCTAAGGTGCAGAGTTTTTTCTTTGATGATATCTCGCAACCAAGTTAACGCAGGGTCATTTTCTCTGTCACGGTGCCAAAACAGAGTGTATGCCATCGGTGGAAATTCCATCGGTAAAGGCACTACCACTAAGTCGAGCTGCTTGGCGACGAGGTAAGTAAAGTGGCTTGGTGCGGTAAACACAAAGTCGGTGTAGGTACACAAGCTTGCTGCGCTATTGAAGTCTGGAACAGAAATAGCGATATCGCGTTGATGGCCAAGATCGGCAAGCTTGTAGTCGAGCAACCAGCGGTCGTTACCATCACACCTTACTTGTACATGACGCTGGGCAAGGTAGGTTTCCAGATCCCACTTACCGTTCAGAGCAGGGTGGTTACGCCTTAACACGCACATCTGTGCATCGCGGTAGATCTCTTGTTCACAGATGTCGTCTGGCGGCAGCATAGTTAAGCGCGCATCGTTGATGTCGATATCTTTGCCTGTGAGTCCGATATCTAACTCACCAAGCTGCAGCTTCTTAAAGGTTTGTTCTGTCCACGCGTGGGTGTTGATATTGACCTTAGGTGCTTGTCGAAATATCGCCGGTAAGAAGTGCGGAAGAATCAGCGGGTACACACTCTCAACGGCTGCAATGTGAAAGCTGTGGTCACTATTATTGGGAATGAATGTCTCTGGTTGAGTAAGCACATCAAGTTGATTGATCAACGTTTCTAACCGAGGCTTAAGGAAAACAGCTTTCGGTGTTGGTCGTAATCCATGAGCACTTCGTGTGAAAAGGGGATCATTAAATTGCTCACGAAGCTTGGCTAGCGACTTACTCACAGCCGATTGACTCAAGCACAATCGATGCGCAGTGCGCGTGACACTCAGCTCTTCCATCAGTACCTGCAAGCAAACCAATAGATTGAGGTCGAGGCGTGATAGTTTCTCGATATTCATGTGAGTTTCCTATTTGGAATAATGCTAATGAGTATATGCCATTTTTGTTCATATCTTTAGTTGGTTATTATGCACCTAAATTAACTCATTCGGAGAGTCTTGTGCCTTCTAACGCGCTTCCAACCCCTAGTAAACTGCAGGTTGCTTTATTGGCAATGCTGGTTCTATTTAGCCCTTTGGCTATTGATATCTACCTACCAGCTCTGCCACAAATTTCAACAGCGTTTCACGTGGAACACGCACTAGCACAAGATACGATTACTTGGTTTTTATTCGCCATGGGTGTCGGGCAGTTATTTGCAGGCCCTTTGGCTGATAAGTTAGGACGTCGAACCGTTGCATTGGGAGGTGTTAGCATCTATGCATTGAGTGCTTGCTTGGCGTGGGCAGCTCAATCGATTGATATGATGCTAATAGCTCGGCTGCTACAAGGCTTAGGAGCTTGTGCGACTTCTGTAGCCGCCTTTGCGACGGTTCGCGATCTATTTGGCCCGCAGAAGAGCGGCCGAATGATCAGTTACCTTAATGGTGCGATCTGTTTTATCCCTGCACTGGCACCGATTCTTGGGGCTTGGTTGACTCAACAGTTTGGCTGGCGCTCGAACTTCAGCTTTATGGCTGTGTTTGCTGTAGTGGTTGGCACTATTTTGTTTTTCCAAATGAAAGAGTCTAATCCGGCGACAGAAAAGGTCGCGGTGTTCAAATTAGAGCGTTACTGGTCGGTATTGAAAACACCGTCTTTCATCTTTCACGCAACCTTATGCTTGATGGCGATGGCGGTCATTCTTGCTTACGTTACCTCTGCACCTGTTGTGCTGATGGAAAACCTAGGTTTGTCGATGAATGAGTTTACGTTCTGGTTTGGTATTAACGCGGCTATCAACATCATAGCTGCATTCACTGCACCGAAATTTATGGACCGTTTTGGTACCTATAAAGCGCTAGTCGTCGGCATTTCAACATTGGGTCTAGCTGGCGTTATTATGTTGGTGCTTGCTGAGCATGCTAGCGCGATCGCATTCATGCTGCCGATTTTCCTATCTTCAGTTGGCTTCGCTTGGATTCTTGGTGCCGCAGCCGGTAAGGCACTTGAACCTTTTGGTGACCGCGCAGGTACCGCAGCTGCGTTGCTTGGCTTGTTCCAAATGAGCGGTTCAGGACTACTTGTTGGTACGATGCAACGTCTTGATTTAACGTCGCAAGTGATGATTGCGCTGCAAATGTTCCTCATTGTTCCGGCATTGTTAGTACTTGCGAGCAAAGCAGGTAAGTCGTGGCACACGACGTTTGCTAAGGCATAAGTCTCAAGGGTGACAAAATATACAAATGGCGGTTTGCGAAACGTTAAAACATGGTATATTTGTCACTCATTGAAACGTTAGTCCCCAACGGAAAATACTGTAATGTCATTAACAACCTACGAAATGGCGCGCATCTTAGAACAAATGGAAGATGCACCTGAAAAGGTCATGTTTGGTAAATTGCTTAAAGAGCTAGGAAACCAAAGTGAAGAGCGTATTCGCAGTGCGGCAAAACAAGTTCCAATCGACACTTTGCGAGATATCATTTACCAATTTCAACGCGTGGTTGAATCTCGTAAAGGTGAACAAGTTCAGCTATTAGCAAAAGAGCTGGCAGAGCAAGGTATTTCAGCTGAGGAATTACAAGCTTTTCTGAGCAAGTAGTTTTTCACCAGTTAAAAAGAAACCACTCAATTGAGTGGTTTTTTGCGTTTTGGATTTGCGAGGAGGACTAGTTGCTAAATTGCTTCTTCAAGATTCTATCCAACGAAAATGGTCCAGCTCCCCATACCACGACGATAAGAATCATTAATCCCCAAAGCTGATGATCGTAGAAGCCTTGCGCCCACAATACAGGGTATGACACGACGGCCATGATATTGAAAACGAATAGTGCTGCAGCCATAGGTCGTGTTAATAAGCCAAGTGCTAAGAATACCGGCAGAATCAATTCAGCAGCGGTACCCATGTAAGCAGCTAATTCCCACGGCAAAAGCGGCACTTGGTATTCCAATTCAAATAAGTAAAGAGTGCTATCCCAAGTGGCTATTTTAGTCAGCCCTGAATTAAAGAATACCCATGCCACCCAAAGGCGACAAAATAGCAGCAGCACTGGAACAAAAAGTGCCTGTGATTTCTCAATCAAACTGTCGTATTGAGCCATCATGTTCGTGACTGTGTTGTTATCCATATTATGTCTCCAATTCGGCATTGATTGAAAAGCCTGAGATGACGTTAAGCGTCATGACAGTATTCAGATGTTGTAAGAGTAAAGGGTCTATCGCTGAGAGCGTTTGACCCGATTGCAATTCAGTTAATAGTTGGTGGCTTTCTTCCGTCAAACGATGCCTTTCAATCTGTGAATTCTCGGCTCGGATTAACACCCCAAATTCAGGTTGGTTGATGTCTAACCCATCGAGTTGTTGCTGATAGATGGCGTGTTCAAGAGCGATAATCGTATAGCTAGAATTGACCAGAGTTATTGAATCTCTGAGATGAAAGACTAAAGCGCCTTGTTGTTCTTGTGGTACCTCAGCTAAACGAGAAAGAGGACGTTGGTCGACATGTGATTCTGAAACGCATCTCACCAAGCTATCTTTTTTCCATTCATACAAAGCCATTTCACCGAGATAAGGTGCAGCCTCGATAACCGCAGGAAAGGCTTGGATAGTGTGTCCAAAGTGTTCACCGTAGCCGCTGACATCTCCAGAGGTTGATGGATAACTTAATACATGCTGACGAGCCATCTGTTGGAAGCACTCTTCACCAACCAGCATTTCAGTGAGTGGGTAGGTTGCTGCCAGTACCTCACTCAAGCCAATCACAAAGTTATTGCGGTAAATCTGTATGCGCTGTTCATCCGTAAAATGGTCGCTCACTATACCGCAGTGCTCACCACTGTTTTGGTAGCATAGGGCGTTAGCAAACTCCAATTGAACATCTGCTAGGGAGTGGCTCATGATGCGCGACTCCTTTGGTTGAACTTGTCGTGTTGATACAAGATATCACTGGCTTTGGTTGCTTCAGCCAATAAGATTTGTGGTTCTGGGATATCTAGATCCCATTCAATCAAGGTATGGCGCAAACCATGTTGTGCTATCCAGTCAGTATAGAGTTTCCACACTTCGTCACAAACAGGCTTGCTGTGTGTGTCTATCCAGATCTCACCTTGTTCAAGCTTCTTCTTGGTAAAACCTGCCAAGTGAATCTCTTCCACTTTGTCTGCAGGTATCCCACTGAGATACTTTTCACAGCTGAAGCCGTGATTAAAAGATGAGACAAAAATATTATTGAAATCGAGTAATAGGCGACACTCTGTGCGCTTCTGTACCTCGGCTAAAAATTCCCACTCTGGGATGGTTGAATGCTTGAAGGCAAGATAACTCGATGGGTTCTCAATCAGCATAGGACGTTGTAGGTTGTCTTGGACCTCGATGACATTACGACAGAAGACTTCTAACGCCTCTTCGGTATAAGGCAGCGGTAATAAGTCATTGAAGTAATGACCGCCGGTCTGACTCCAGCTGAGGTGGTCAGAAACCAAGAACGGCTCGATATCATCAATCAGATCTTTTAACTGCACCAGATGATGTTGATTGATGCGTTCAACAGAACCTAGAGACAACCCAACACCGTGGCAACTTATGTTGTGGGCGTTACGTATTTCTCTGAGTTGTTGGCGTTGCGGTGATTGAGCTAAAAAGTAGTTCTCGCTGTGAACCTCTAACCAACTCACTAAAGTTGGATTTTGGCTAAAGAAGTCTAAGTGAGGTGTTCTAAGGCCAACCCCTGCATTGGGATGAAGAGTGTCAGTCACAACGGTTCTCCTAATAGGAAGTGGAGGTGAGCCGAATTTCAGCTCACCATACTTAGCAGCTCAATTATGATGATTGAGTGTCACCACCTGATAATTTGCCACATAGTCCTTTAGGAACGACCACGAATGCATCGGATTGGTTGTCTTCTTTGGCTGTACCCGCACATGAACTTGTTTTGGTAGCACAGTCATTTTGGCCAGCTTTTGCCACGCCGTAGCATTTCTCTTTTGCTGCTGCTTCCGCAGGTGCTGATGTAAGAACTGCACCGCCGAACGCTAGTACACTTGTGATTGCAGCTGTAACAGCAAGATTAGAATTTTTCATAGTCATTCCCTCTAGGACTTAATAGTATTTTATATCGCAGGTTAATGGATTGTTAACTTGCTTACTAAAAAGGATAGGAAGAACTAGGAAATAATTTCACGACATTATAAGAAATATCAATATTAATGATGTATTACCTTTTAAGTTGCTGATTATATAATGTTATTTTTTGAATGTTTTTTCTTCTTATTATCCTAAACGCAGCCTAGTGTTTAGGTTATAATCAACTTTTATGTATAAATACCCAGTAGTGAGCATATCCAATGATAGATCCTTCGCTTTTACTCGATGGCCTAAACGACAAACAACGTGAGGCGGTCGCAGCACCTTTAGAAAACCTACTTATTCTGGCAGGTGCTGGCAGTGGTAAAACGCGAGTGTTGGTGCATCGTATCGCTTGGTTACAAAGCGTAGAGCAAGCATCACCGTTCTCTATCATGTCGGTTACCTTCACTAACAAAGCGGCAGCAGAGATGCGTGGTCGTATTGAAGAGTTGATGATGGGTAGCTCGTCGGGCATGTGGAACGGCACCTTCCACGGTATCTGTCACCGCATCCTTCGTGCTCACTACCTAGATGCAAAACTGCCAGAAGACTTCCAGATCATTGATTCAGATGATCAGATTCGTTTACTGCGTCGCTTAATCAAGGCGCAAAACCTTGATGAAAAGCAGTGGCCTGCCAAGCAAGCTTCTTGGTGGATCAATGGCAAGAAAGACGAAGGGCTGCGCCCAAGTCACATTGACGCCTACCATGATCCAATAACTCAAACGTGGTTAAAGATTTACTCTGCTTACCAAGAGGCATGTGATCGTGCTGGCTTGGTCGACTTTGCTGAAATTTTGTTGCGATCGCATGAACTATTGCGCGATAAGAAACACATCCGCGAGCACTACCAAGCTCGCTTTAAACATATTCTTGTCGACGAATTTCAAGATACCAACAACATCCAATACGCTTGGCTACGTATGATGGCGGGCCCGGATTGTCGCGTGATGATCGTGGGTGATGATGACCAATCTATCTATGGCTGGCGTGGCGCTAAAATTGAAAATATTCAGAAGTTCTTGGATGAATTCCCAGGTGCTTCAACGGTTCGACTCGAACAAAACTACCGTTCAACCAAAACCATTCTTCAGGCGTCGAACGAGCTTATCTCGAACAACACCGAACGTATGGGTAAAGAGCTGTGGACCGATGGCAACGATGGTGAGCCAATCTCTGTTTACTCAGCTTATAACGAGTTAGATGAAGCGCGTTTCACGGTCAGCAAAATCAAAGAGTGGCAAGAGAAAGGCGGTGCGCTAGAAGATACCGCGATGCTTTATCGTAATAATGCCCAGTCACGTGTTCTTGAAGAAGCTTTAATTCAAGGTGGTTTACCTTACCGAATCTACGGCGGCATGCGATTCTTCGAGCGTCAGGAAATCAGAGATGCTTTGAGCTACCTGCGTTTAATGAGTAACCGAAGCAATGATGCGGCATTCGAACGTGTCGTAAATACGCCAACGCGTGGCTTGGGCGATAAAACGCTAGAAACGATTCGTCTTGCGGCGCGTGATCGTGGTGCAACAATGTGGGAGGCCAGTGTTGCTCTGATAGAAGAGCAAGTGTTACCAGGCCGTGCTGCAGGTGCTTTGAGCCGCTTTATCGAGCTTATCAACGCGCTTGAAGATGACACGATAGAACTGAGGCTTCATGAGCAAACCGACCACGTGATCAAATCGTCGGGCTTGTTTGCGATGTACGAGCAAGAGAAGGGCGAGAAGTCGAAGGCACGTATTGAGAACTTGGAAGAATTAGTAACGGCAACGCGTCAGTTTGAAAAACCTGAAGAAGCGGATGAAATGAGCATGCTAACAGCATTCTTAACTCATGCGGCTTTGGAAGCAGGCGAAGGCCAAGCTGACGAGTTTGATGATGCGGTTCAGCTTATGACCCTCCACAGTGCCAAAGGCTTAGAGTTCCCAATGGTATTCATGGTTGGTGTTGAAGAAGGTATGTTCCCAAGCCAGATGTCTGCAGAAGAAGCGGGGCGTTTAGAAGAAGAACGTCGCCTGTGTTACGTAGGCATGACTCGTGCGATGGAGAAGCTCTATATCACTTACGCTGAAATGCGTCGTTTGTACGGTCAGGACAAGTACCACAAACCATCACGCTTTATTCGTGAACTACCAGAGACATGTCTGGATGAGGTTCGTATGAAAGCGCAAGTGAGCCGTCCTGCAAGCAGTGGCCGCTTTAGCCAAACCGCCGTGAAAGAGAACTTTAACGAAACAGGCTTTAGTTTGGGTTCTCGCGTTAAGCACCCTAAGTTTGGTGAAGGCACCATCATCAACTTCGAGGGAAGTGGCCCGCAGAGCCGAGTTCAAGTCGCGTTTAACGGCGAAGGCATTAAGTGGTTAGTAACGGCTTACGCTCGATTAGAGCAGCTTTAATCTGCTACTTCGGCATCTAAAAATCGTTCATTATTAAAAACTAAAAGAGCAGCCAATGGCTGCTCTTTTTTATTGCTCGGTACTATGCTGAATAGGCTGAATCGAGCTTAAGGCATTTCTGCGTAAAGTGGGACTTACAATGCTGCAAGTGCCGCTTCGTAGTTTGGTTCTTCAGTGATCTCTGCAACCAACTCGCTGTGTGTCACCACACCTTTTTCATCAACAACGACAACGGCACGTGTTGTTAGGCCTGATAGTGGGCCTTCAGCAATCGCTACGCCGTAATCTGATGCGAATGCAGGAGAACGGAAAGTTGAGGCGTGTTGAACGCCCTCAATGCCTTCTAGTTCGCAGAAGCGACCTGCAGCAAACGGTAGGTCAGCAGAAATACAAACAACAACTGTGTTCTCAAGATCTGCTGCTTTTGCGTTGAACGTACGTACGCTCGTCGCACACGTTGCTGTGTCGATGCTTGGGAAGATGTTTAGAACCACTTTCTTGCCTTCAAGAGAAGTAAGAGTCAGTTCAGAAAGATCGCCTGCAGTCAGTGTAAAGCTTGGTGACTTTTCACCTGTTTGTGGGAATGTGCCCGTTAGAGGTACAGTAGCGCCTTTGAAGGTAACGTGTGACATGAATTTGTCCTTAGTTTAATTATGGTTATGAAACTAGTTGAGCCTAGTAAGACTTACGTTACTCGGAAGTGCTTAAGAAGTGAATGCTTTAAATGTCAAAATTGTAATTAAAGGTCTTTGATTTATTTGTTTGAGAGAGGAATAAATGAAACGACAGATAAAGAAAAACCCCGAGAGCTTGCGCTCATCGGGGTCTATAGTCTTACTCGCAGCAATCCGGCTACTAAGTGTGCTCCATGCATCAAATCCATGATAGTGTGCTGTTATCCTTCAGCGTATTCCTTTCGTCGCCATCCTAGCGGTGTCCTTGATCTTATCCTGATCTGCCAACAATCCTCGTTAGCGCGCGTCACTTGTTCCTTGAGCGGTGTCCTTTACATCATCCTGATGTTCAGTCCTTTCCTCGTCCAGAGGTGTCCATTGTCTTTCCTTAGTAGCAACCATCCTAGTTACTATTGCGTCCATTCAATGTCCATTTCGCTATCCATGCCGATTATTCATCCTGAGCAATCGAATCTTCATCCTGAAGATAACCAAGTCCTTGGCGTTTCCTGTTCCGTGTCAGCATCCTTCCGACACCGTTTATTTTACCGATTCCTTACTTATCAGCAATGGTGCATAAGCGAATTTCTATATAATTATTTGAGTGATAAATGTACGTTTTGTTTTATTTCAATAGGTTAAAAATATAGTGTGCTTATTTTCTCAGTTAAATAGCGATATTACTCACTGCCTTGTGAGAGATCTCGCACAAGGCAGCGAGTAAAAAGGGAGGGTTATTCCTTATTGGCCAATAGCCGCACCTTCACGACGAGGGTCTGCAGCGCCTTCAAGGCCATCTTTTGTGAGACGAATCGCGTGTAAACCGGAGTTAAGATCGCGAACATTTACCTCGAATCCCATCTTTTCTAGCTCAGGTTTGAAGTTTTCCGCCGATGTTCCTTTTTCCAAATCTAAGGTGCCGAAGCGGTTTAGGAAGTGCGGTTGGTTGATGGCTTGCTGAATATCCATGTCCCATTGGGTATGCGCAATGATCGCTTGTGCCACATAACCTATGATACGGCTGCCACCCGGAGAGCCAATCGCCATGTAAGGTTTATCGTCTTGCATGATGATGGTGGGTGCCATTGAAGAACGTGGACGCTTACCCGGCTCAAGTCGGTTGGCGATAGGCTTACCATCGTTATGGGTCTTGAATGAGAAGTCCGTTAGTTCGTTATTGAGTAGGAAGCCTCTCACCATCAAGCGTGAACCAAAGGCATTCTCAATAGTGGTGGTCATCGACACGACATTGCCATCGCTATCAACAATATTGAAGTGGCTGGTGGACGGCAATTCAATAGAAACATCTTGGCTTTGCAGCATTGCGTGATCCCACGGTGGGGTGCCCGACGGTGCGCTTTCTAATGCCTTGCCTGCGGTAATTAACTGAGCACGGTCCTGCAAATAGTCAGTATTCACTAACCCTTGGATTGGCATCGGTACGTAATCTTGATCGGCCATGTACATACCACGGTCTGCAAAGGCTAGGCGAGAAGCGTCTGCTAACACCTGCCAAGATTTTGCGCTGTTTGGCCCCCATGATTTCAGGTCAAACTGCTCGGTCATCGTTAATATTTGCCCAACCGTTAATGCACCTGAACTTGGTGGTCCCATTCCACATACTTGATAGCTTTCATAAGCAGAACAAACGGGTTCACGTTGCTTGATCGAGTAAGCGTCGAAATCTTTCTGCGCTAATACACCCGGGTTGCCTTTCGCAGTTTGCACGGTATTGATTATGTCGGCAGAGATCTCACCTTGGTAAAAGGCCTTAGCACCGTTCTTAGAAATAGCGTTTAACGTTGCCGCGTACTCTGGGTTCTTAAGTTGTGTGCCCGCTGTTTTCGGGCTGCCATCGGCATTGAAGAAGTAGGCTTTGGTAGTGGCAAAGCGGCTTAGTCGTTGTTGGTCGTTTTCAATCAAGGTGGCTAAACGTGGGCTGATGGTAAAACCTTCTTCAGCCAGTTGAGTAATGGGCTTAATCAGGGATGCCCATTCGAGCTTGCCGTATTTCTGGTGGGTATCCCACAGCAATTGAACCGTGCCGGGCGTGCCAACAGAACGACCGCCAACTACGGCATCATAGAATTTAAGCGGTTGCCCGTTTTCGTCTTGGAATAGACGTGGTGTGGCATCAAGCGGCGCGGTTTCACGGCCATCGTAGGTTTTGAGTTGCTTGTCCTTGCCATCAAAATAAACAAGGAACGCACCACCACCAATACCTGATGACTGAGGTTCTACTAAGCCAAGCATAAGTTGTACGGCAACCATGGCATCAATGGCGTTACCACCACGAGCAAGCACATCAGCTCCAGTCTGTGTTGCTAATGGGTTGGCTGCTGTGACCATCCAGTCATTGGCTTTAACGAGTTGTTTGGTTTCTAAACCACTACTTTGTTCGGGTGCGACAGAATCGGCAGCTTGATTTGCCCAACTGACGTGAGAGGCAAAAAGTAGGGTAGAAGTGGCGAGGGTTGTTAGTTTTGTTTTCCACTGCATGATCTTCTCCTTTTAATATGCAGAGCTAGATTGGCAGTGGAAAGATGAGATAGCCAGAGCGTTGTTAACGAATTGTAATCTTGATTCGAATTTAAGCGATTAAACCGGACAGTGACTGCCAAAGAATACTCGCGCCAATAAGACTAAATAACACGCCACACAAGCCATCGATGTATACCGTTGCTTCGCTGAGTTTCTTCTGCAGTGTTTTGGTTGAAAGCATCCACGCCAGCAGTGAAAACCAAAACAGTGAGAGGCCAAATAGGATGATCAGAGCAAAGCCTTTACCTGACAGAGACATGTCGGCAGGCACTAGGCTCGACATCAAGCTGACAAAGAACACCAAAGCTTTTGGGTTGAGAATATTGGTCGCAAATCCTTTAGAGAATGCTTCCCGCTTATTGGTCAGAATCAGATCTTTAGAATTGACGGTATCGGCATCATCATCGTGGTTTTGAATGATTTGCCAGGTTGCTTTAAGTGCACCGTAACCTAAATACAGTAAGTAGCTACCACCAGCGAGTTGGATAATGGCAAATAATGTGGGTTGCTGGTGGACTAGGTAACTAATTCCCGTCAGGCTCAGCAATGAGTGCAGCAAGATCCCGCAAGATAAACCAAGCGCAATGTACAAGCCTGTCTGGCGTCCGTGACGCGTCGCATTTTGCACGACTAACGCAAAATCAGGGCCGGGGCTCATCAAAGCGATGAAGTGGATAGAGGCTAGGGTGATAAGTATGGTGACTTCGTTCATCGTCAGTTCTCAATAACGTTGCCGCTATTTTTAAATAAGTAATCGTATTGAGCGTAGCTTACCGTGATTTGAAATCGAGCAATTGTAAATTATCAACACTTAGTTGATTTGTGAAGGGGGTACGCCGAATGTGGTTTTGAATGCCTTGGAGAAGTGTGCCTGATCATAGAAGCCGACTTGGTGCGCGACCTTGGTACCACATATCCCAGACTTGATTAGGCGCATGCTCTGTTCCATACGTAAACGGCTCAGCCATGCATAAGGCGTAATGCCCATTCTGTTTTTAAAATGGCGTTGGAATTGAGTCGTGGTTAAACCACACAACTCAGACAGTTGTTCTAGTCGCACTGGTTGATCCAAATTCGCCATCAAATAGTCTTTTAGCGTATCAATCGATTGATTACCCAGTTTGATGTCGCTTTTCGATCCAAATTGCGCATAACGATCGACAATCGTCGAGAATCCTTCGAAAGGTAAGCAATCTTGAGCAAGCTGGCTGATGTTTTGATTGATTAGCAGTCCGTGTAAGTTACGTAATTGTGAAAATGCAGCTTGATCGGAGAGGATCAACTCAGAAAAGCCTAATGTGTGACCATTTTTCTTGGGATCGGCAAGATCTTGAAACCATTGGGGAGAAACAGCAAACACACTGACTTGATAACCCGAATCGAGTTTGGAGTGCCCATCATGCAGTTCATCGGGTGGCATGATAACAACTTGTCCTGCACCAACATTATGACTTGTCCCTTTGTAGACGAATTTCTGCTGTCCTTGGGTAATTAAGCCAATGTGAAAGTCCAAATGATAGTGGCGTTGAAAGGCAAACTCTTGGTACTGAGCTTGGATTAGGCTGATATCTTCTGTTGGGGTAGAGTAGTAGTGGACTTTATCCATGGTACGAAAAAGCCTGGTCAAATAGTCATCAATTCAACCAAGCTTATCTTCGTATTAAGGGATTGTCTTGTAAAAAACGATCAGTGTTACTGCTTAGCGCGTTTGTTCTTTCTGTTGTTACGCAAACCGTCAAAGCTGAATATCACCAACGCTCCCCAAATAAAGGCGAAGGTAATTGCTTTATCGCTGGTAAATGCTTCGCCATAAATCAGCACTGCTAACAAGAACATTAAGCTTGGCCCGATGTACTGGAAAAAGCCGAGCGTCGATAACTTCAAGCGTGTTGCTGCGCCTGTAAAGCACAGCAATGGAATGGTTGTAATAACACCTGCAGCAACCAGTAATAGGTTGAGTTGCATCGGGTTCATTGAGAAGTCCGAGGTTGGGCTATCAGCAATAAACAGTAGATAAGTAGCCGCGAGTGGCAGCATTACCAGAGTCTCAATGAACAAACCGGTTTGTGCTTCTAAGCTCACCTTTTTGCGCAGTAGGCCGTAAAAACCGAAGCTAAAGGCTAGGGCAATAGCGACGATCGGTACTGAGCCAAACGCAATCAACTGGATTAATACGCCAATCGCAGCCAGAGCAACCGCAAACCATTGTAGTTTACGCAAGCGTTCGCCTAGAAAGAGCATCCCGAGCAACACGTTAATCAGTGGGTTGATGTAATACCCCAAACTGGCATCAAGCATGTGATTGGAGTTGACCGCCCAAATAAAGATTAACCAGTTAGCGCCCACTAAAATAGACGTCGCCACTAAATAGAGCATTTTTGGTTTTGAGGTCAAGGTGTCGCGTACTTTACGCCAGCTATGGCCAATGTGTAATAAGAAAGCGAGTAGGAAAAAAGACCATACTACACGGTGGCTAAGGATCTCTAACGGGGAAACGTCACTTAAAGATTTGAAATATATAGGGGCGATCCCCCACATGGTGTAGGCGCCGACGGCAAGCAAAACTCCCTGGCGCGTACGTTGTTGTTGTTCCTGTGTCATGCATCTTTCTCTAGCACTGAGTGCTTATTAATAAGATTTATAAGAGAGTTGGTCAGTATAGGAGCGATAACCCTTTTCACCTAACAATTTGCGGTTTAATTCGCCAGCGTTCCCCTCTACAATGTGCGCCTTGCTTGCGAATGATGCTGGCTGATTTTATACCTCGATTAGGAACCACAATGACCGCCACTCTGATTGCTGAGCAAATACCGACTCCCGCGAATGATGCGCAAACCATCTTACAAGATGTGTTTGGCTATCAAGAGTTTCGCGATGGTCAGCAAGAGGTCATCGATCTTGCCGTTGAAGGTAAAGATAGCTTGGTTATTATGCCAACCGGCGGCGGTAAATCTTTGTGTTACCAAATCCCAGCATTGGTTCGTGAAGGGCTGACTTTGGTTATATCGCCACTTATCTCGTTGATGAAAGACCAAGTTGACCAGTTGAAAGCCAATGGTGTTGCTGCTGAGTGTATAAACTCATCGATGCCTCGCGATCAACTGTTGAGTGTGTTCAATCGCATGAACTCAGGTCAGTTGAAGATGGTTTATGCTTCGCCAGAGCGTGTGTTGATGCGTGACTTCATCGAGCGCCTGCAAGGCTTGCCGCTTTCGATGATAGCGGTGGATGAGGCGCACTGTATCTCTCAGTGGGGACACGATTTCCGTCCAGAATATGCCTCGTTAGGTCAGCTTAAACAGTACTTCCCTAATGTGCCTTATATGGCGCTGACGGCAACCGCCGATGACGCTACTCGCAAAGATATTATCTCGCGTTTGCAGTTTGTAGATCCGCACACTTACTTAGGCAGCTTTGATCGCCCTAATATTCGCTATAACCTAGTTGAGAAGCACAAACCCGTGTCGCAGGTGGTTCGCTACCTAGAAACGCAGAAAGGCAATTGCGGCATCATCTACTGTGGTAGCCGTAAGAAAGTGGAGATGGTGACCGAGAAGCTGTGTAATAACGGTATTCGCGCGGCGGGTTATCACGCAGGGATGGACACCGACGAACGTGCTTACGTTCAAGAAGCTTTCCAACGTGATGATATTCAGATAGTAGTCGCGACCGTAGCATTCGGTATGGGCATCAACAAACCCAACGTGCGCTTTGTGGTGCATTTTGATATTCCACGCAATATCGAATCTTATTATCAAGAGACTGGCCGAGCGGGTCGTGATGGCTTGCCTGCAGAAGCGATGATGCTGTTTGACCCGGCTGATATGGGTTGGCTACGTCGTATGCTTGATGAAAAAGAAGAAGGTCCACAGAAACAAGTTGAGATGCATAAACTTAACGCGATGAGCGCCTTTGCCGAAGCGCAAACGTGTCGTCGTCAGGTACTGCTCAACTACTTTGGTGAATATCGCGAGAAACAATGCGGCAACTGCGATATTTGTCTAGATCCCCCCAAGCACTTTGATGCAACCCAAGAGGCGCAGAAGGCGTTGTCTTGTGTGTACCGTGTTAATCAGTCATTTGGTATGGGCTACGTGGTTGAAGTGATGCGTGGTATGCAAAATATCCGCGTCCGAGATAATGGTCACGATAAGTTGTCTACTTACGGTATCGGCCGCGACCACAGCCACGACTATTGGATCAGCATCTTCCGTCAGTTGATTCATAAAGGCTTGTTGTTCCAGAACATTACTCGTAACTCGACTTTACAGTTAACCGAAGAAGCCCGCCCGTTACTGCGAGGTGAGATGTCTTTGGAGTTGGCTGTACCTCGCTTGGATACTGCAGTGCGTAATGCTAAGTCCGATAAGTTAAGTAGCAAGAACTACGATAAGAAGCTGTTTGCAAAGCTGCGTAAGCTGCGTAAGTCGATTGCTGATGAAGATGGCTTGCCTCCTTATGTGGTATTCAGTGATGCGACCTTGATTGATATGGCTGAAATCCTACCCACATCTTATGGCGAGATGCTGGCCGTGAATGGTGTCGGTCAACGCAAACTCGATAAGTACGCTGATCCATTCTTAGATTTGATTCAAGAACACATCACCACACACGGCTAATTGGCTGATTGTTAGCTTTCAGAAGCGTTTAGCTTATAAGAATGATTAGCTCATAGAAAAAGAATAAGGTTGATAGGGACATGACAACACAAACAGAATTTGGCTTAAGAGAGTATTTAGCTGAAGAAGGACGTTTATTGATTACGTCTCCAAGTTTTGATTTTGATTCTTACGAAGTGTTAGGTGAGAAGCTGGTGGCGTTACTGTCAGCGTCTGTTGTCGAAAAACAATGGGACGCCGATATGCATTCTTGGTTGATTGATTTTGAAGATTGTCGGATGTTTTTAAAGTCTGAACACTACAGTGAATCAATCTGGTTTGAGTCGTTAAACGCGGAAGATAGTCGAGAAGAGTTTGATTATCTCGCGACGCTTTTCAAGCGCGGCTTCTAACTTCAAGCGTGGTTTCTAACGTTTAGCATAGCTTCTAAAAACATCGCTTTAAAAAACAGAGCTTCTAGCGTCATTCACCAATAAAAGTGAGGATAAACGTTTGCGTTTGCTCTCACCATTGCAGCCAATATTGATTAATGTATAATCGCCCGCCGCTCAATAGAGCAAATTATAGAAACATTTTTAATTCACATTATTGGTAAGAGCTTTCTTAGTTTATTCGAAGAAATGACTCGATTTGGGTTCCCTCACCCCCAAACCAAACTAAAAAGGTACAGCATGAGTAACTTTACCCCTGCGCAACAGCGCAAAGCCCTAGCACTATTAGTTTTGTTCCATTTGGTCATTATTGCGTCAAGCAATTATTTGGTTCAGCTACCTTTTACCGTCTTCGGTATGCACACCACTTGGGGTGCTTTCACTTTCCCGTTTATCTTTCTAGCGACCGACCTGACCGTACGTATTTTTGGCGCGCAGCTTGCTCGTAAAATCATTTTCTTAGTGATGTTACCAGCGCTGGCCGTTTCTTATTTATTGTCTGTGGTGTTCTTTGAAGGTTCATTCCAAGGCTTTAGCCAACTAGGCGAGTTCAATTTGTTTGTTGCACGCATCGCGGCGGCAAGCTTCATGGCTTATCTGCTCGGTCAGATCTTGGATGTGCATGTGTTCAACCGCTTACGTCAAATGAAGCAATGGTGGGTTGCGCCAACGTGTTCAACGTTATTCGGTAATGCCATTGATACCATCGCGTTCTTTGCGATTGCTTTCTACCAAAGCCCAGATCCATTCATGGCTGAGCACTGGACTGAAATTGCGTTGGTCGACTACGGATTCAAGCTTATCATCAGCTTAGGTCTGTTTGTTCCTATGTACGGTGTGCTTCTAAATTACGTAGTTAAGAAGTTAACCGCAGTGAACCCTGACTTTAAAGCGACAGGTGTTAACGCTTAAGTTTGAGATTTGTAACGCAAAGCATTAATGCAGCGATAAGAAAAAGCCCAAGTTAGTCTACTAACTTGGGCTTTTTTAATTTCTAGCGTCAGATATTAATATCAGAGGCATTCAATATTCAGTGGCCAACCAATATCGGTTTGTCTATTCGACTCGATCTCTAGCTCTGCAGCGGTGAGCGGGTTGTCTGCTAGCCATTGCTTAGAAAGCGTCAAGGTCAGGTTGTTACCATCAGTTGCAAGCTTAAACTCAGGCTCTAGTGCTGGATTACGACGGTGGGTCAGTAAAATAGCTAAGCGCAAAATTCGTAAAATACGCTTGCTGCTGGTACCTGAGATTGCATGTTGCTCTGGCAATGAGGTTAACTGTTCACGGTAGCGACGTGTTAACTCACCTAAGTAGTGCTTTTGCGCTCGAGTGAAGCCAGGCAGGTCTAAGTTCTGTAGTAGGTAAGCGCTGTGCTCGCCGCCTTTTTTGAAATCGATAGTTAAACCAATCTCATGAAGCTTAGCTGCAGTTTGTAATAGCACACCAGCTTGAGGTTCTGAAACCCACGCTTCGGCGCCTGCTTGCTCTAACAGAGTTTGTGCAACTACAGCCACTTGTTCACCGTAGCTTACGTCCATTTGGTAGCGTGATTGCACGCTCTTGATGGTACGAGCGCGAATATCTTCTTGGCGAAACTCATCAACCATCTCGTAGGCTAAGCCTTCACGGAGTGCGCCACCTGCGAGTGTCATTGAATCTATTTCAAGCAACTCAAAAATAGCAATAAGAATAGAAAGACCACTAGGGAACACTAATGCGCGTTCAAGGGTGAGCCCTTCAATTTCTAGCTCTTCCAGGCGTTCAGTAATCATGGCTTGTTTCTGTAGACGCTTAAGTTTGGCATGAGTAATAACTTCATCCATGCCTTGCGCCAACATGATTTCTTGCAGTGCTTGTACGGTACCACTGGCACCAACACACACGTCCCATCCAATATCGGTGTAGCTATCTAGGATAGGAGCCAACGTAGACTTAGCCGCTTCAATGGCATTGTTAAAGTTGGTTGCGTTTAATTGGCGATCTTTAAAGTGGCGCTCAAGCCAAGTAACACAGCCCATCTTGAGGCTGGTCAGTGCTTTCGCTGAGAAACCTTCACCAATGATCATTTCGGTGCTTGCACCACCAATATCAACGACCAGTCGGCGGCCGCTGCCACCAGAAGTGTGTGCTACGCCTTTATAGATAGTCGCAGCTTCTTCTTCACCAGAGATAACATTGATGTCGTAACCAAGAATCTGGTTCGCTTTCTCTAGAAATATATCCACATTGATAGCTGTACGTAGGGTCGCTGTACCCACAATGCGGATATTTTCTTTCGGAATATCTTGCAGTCGCTCTGCAAAGAGACTCAAACAGTCCCAACCGCGCTGCATAGCTTCTGTACTAAGCGCATTATTTTCATTTAAGCCTGCTGCTAAACGCACTTTGCGCTTAATTTTAGCCATGGTTTGTACGCTGCCATCGATGTGACGCACAACGAGCATATGAAAACTATTCGACCCGAGGTCGATTGCAGCATAAAGCGGGGGTGACACTGTTTGACTCATAAGCGACTAAGCTTCCTTGTTATGACGCGGTTGGCGTGGGCGACGGTTCTGGTTTGGTTTACGGTTACCGTTGCGTGGGCCATTGTTGTTTGAGCGGCGTTGTTGCGGGTTACGTGTACGTAAGCGCATCGGTGCTGGCAGATCTTCTAGTAGTGCAGAAGCATCGTAGTCAGACATTGGGATAGCGTGCTCAATGTACTCTTCGATTGGTGGCAAGTTGATTGCGTAATCTTCACAAGCAAAGCTGATCGAGTGACCGCTTTCACCAGCACGACCTGTACGGCCGATACGGTGAACGTAATCTTCGCAATCATCAGGTAGGTCGAAGTTGAATACGTGTGTAACTTGAGGAATGTGTAGGCCACGAGCTGCAACATCAGTTGCGACAAGAAGGTCAACATCACCTTTGGTGAACTGCTCAAGAATCTTTTCACGTTTCTTCTGAGGCACATCGCCAGTTAGCAGGCCAACACGGTGACCATCGGCAGCCAAGTGGCCCCAAACTGATTCACATTTGTGCTTAGTGTTAGCGAAGATGATTGCGCGATCTGGCCATTCTTCTTCGATTAACGTTTGTAGAAGAGCCATTTTGTGTTCGTTAGAAGGGTAGAACAGCTCTTCTTGAATGCGGTGACCTGTTTTACGCTCAGGCTCAACAACCACGTGCTCTGGGTTGTGCATGTGCTCGAACGCTAGCTCTTGTACTCGGTAAGACAGCGTCGCAGAGAACAGCATATTCAGGCGATCTTTAGGTTCTGGCATACGACGGAACAAGAAGCGGATGTCTTTGATGAAACCAAGATCGAACATGCGATCAGCTTCGTCAAGAACAACGGCTTGAATGTGGTTAAGGTTAAATACCTTTTGCTTGTAGAAATCGATGATACGGCCAGTAGTACCAATTAAGATATCTGCGCCTTCTTCGATCTTACCTAGCTGCTTGTCGTAGCTTTCGCCACCGTAAGCGAGTGCTGCTTTGATACCCGTGCTTTCAACCAGAGAGTCAGCATCGTTGTAGATCTGAATCGCGAGTTCACGCGTTGGTGCCATAATAATTGCACGTGGCTGGTTAGGCTTACGCCCTTCATGCTCAGGTGTTTTTAGCAGGTGGTTAAAAGTAGCAGTTAGAAACGCAAGCGTTTTACCAGTACCCGTTTGGGCCTGGCCTGCAATGTCTTGGCCGGTGAGCAGTACCGGGAGCGCCAAGGCTTGGATAGGGGTACAATAATCGAACCCTTTTTTCTCCAATCCTTCAATGACTTGAGGAAGTAAATCCAAGTCGGCGAACTTTTGCTCTGTGATATGCGTCTTTTTCATTGCTATAGAATATCAGCTTAAGCTTGCAATACGAAAGTAAATACATTCCAATAGGGCATCTATTTACTGGTTATCATCCAACCAGTTCTAAAAAATACATTGGAGTGGAAGATGAGTGATAAGATTTTGCAGCTAACTGATGACGGTTTTGATAACGATGTAATCAATGCTGCAGGCCCTGTTCTTGTTGATTTTTGGGCAGAATGGTGTGGTCCATGTAAAATGATTGCGCCGATTCTTGATGAAATCGCAAACGAGTACGAAGGCAAGCTCACAATCGGTAAATTAAATATCGACCAAAATGCTGGAACTCCACCAAAATTTGGTATTCGTGGCATTCCAACGCTGCTTCTTTTCAAAGATGGCGGCGTAGCAGCAACTAAAGTTGGTGCATTGTCTAAAACTCAACTTAAAGAGTTCTTAGACGCTAACCTATAATCAGGTCAGCATTTGAAAAGAAACCGCGCAGTTAACAAATGCGCGGTTTTGTTTTTTCTAAGCTATGGACTAGTCTTAGTTTTAGTGCTAATTTATCGCACGTTAATTGAACAAATTCTCTTCTTGGTCGAGCCTGTGACCAAATCCTTCTTAACTTAAGAAAACAGATCCTATTTTGACTAAACAAACTTCCACCACTATGAATCTTACTGAACTGAAGAACAGACCTGTGTCTGAACTTGTTAAACTTAGCGAAAGCCTAGGTCTTGAAAATCAAGCTCGTCTAAGAAAACAAGACATTATCTTCTCCATCCTTAAAGCGCATGCAAAAAGTGGTGAAGACATCTTTGGTGATGGTGTTCTAGAAATTCTTCAAGACGGTTTTGGTTTCCTGCGTAGCGGCGACAGCTCATACCTTGCTGGGCCAGATGATATTTATGTATCACCAAGCCAGATTCGTCGTTTTAACCTTCGCACAGGTGATTCTATTGGCGGCAAAATCCGTCCACCTAAAGATGGCGAGCGTTACTTTGCACTACTTAAAGTAAACACGGTTAACTACGACAAGCCAGATAACGCACGTAACAAAATCCTTTTTGAAAACCTTACTCCTCTTCATGCCAACGAACGTATGGTGATGGAAGCGGGTAATGGTGCAACTGAAGATATCACTGCTCGTATTCTTGATCTTGCTTCTCCAATTGGTAAAGGTCAGCGTGGTCTGATTGTTGCTCCGCCAAAAGCGGGTAAGACAATGCTTCTGCAAAATATTGCTCAAAGCATTGCTCGTAACCATCCTGAGTGTGAACTAATGGTTCTACTTATCGATGAGCGTCCCGAGGAAGTAACAGAAATGCAGCGCCTAGTTAAAGGCGAAGTAATCGCATCGACGTTTGATGAACCAGCATCTCGCCACGTACAAGTAGCAGAAATGGTAATCGAGAAAGCGAAGCGTCTTGTTGAACATAAGAAAGATGTGGTAATCCTGTTGGATTCTATTACTCGTCTAGCTCGTGCTTACAACACTGTGATCCCTTCATCAGGTAAAGTTCTTACTGGTGGTGTTGACGCGAATGCTCTACATCGTCCAAAGCGTTTCTTCGGTGCAGCACGTAACGTAGAAGAAGGCGGTAGCTTAACTATCATCGCAACAGCACTGGTTGATACTGGTTCTAAGATGGATGAAGTTATCTACGAAGAATTTAAAGGTACAGGTAACATGGAACTGCACCTTAACCGTAAGATTGCTGAAAAACGCGTCTTCCCAGCGATTGATTTCAACCGCTCAGGAACTCGTCGTGAAGAGCTTCTTACCAAGAACGATGAACTACAGAAGATGTGGATTCTGCGTAAGATTGTTCACCCAATGGGCGAAATCGACGCAATGGAATTCCTTATCGACAAGTTAGCAATGACTAAAACGAACGATGAGTTCTTTGACGCAATGCGTCGTCAGTAATTTTGATTAGCTGATTATAATTAATAAGCGCTGCCTTCGGGTGGCGCTTTTTATTTGCATTTTATAGCGGCAGCTTGCAGAATGAGCAAAAGTGTTAAAAGGAAGTTAAAATGCAACATGGACTGTTGTCATCATTACTCCTGTCTACTTCACTGTTATTTTCCCCGGTTGGCATGAGCTATGCTGCCGAGATGTCTCCACTTACAGTAGAGTCTTGGCTTGAGAATGATCAAGTAAAACTGAAAACTGCTGAATTACTCGAGCTTGTCGTGCGTGACGAAGTTAATTCGTTGCGCTTTGCGCTTGAACGTCTGACATTTCCTCAACAAGAGGTGGCTCGTTACCAACTCTTGAAGAAGATTGAGCAACAAAAAATCGCACTCACTCCCAAGATGTCTATCTTCATCGAGCAACAACTTGCTCTCACGCCGACTTACCAAGTTTTAGAGCGTGGTGATGGCTATGAGTTTACGGTACCTGCCTTTAATTACCCTTCGATTGCTAATCGATTAATCAAACAGTGGCACCAAGACCAAACGACCTTGGTGTTTGTGTTAGATGCAGAGAAACAAGAACTCGATCTAAAAGAGTGGCTATCTGGCCCTGAGCATCAAGTTCAAACGCGAGAAGCACTGTTAATCAGAGAGCTAGACAGTTTGTCTCCTGAAGCGGTTGATTATCTGACTAAGCAACTCACGGCATCCTCTATTGTTAGTTGGCTCCCTTCTACTGAGGTGGTGGTTCGACTGGCACAGGTCAGTGAAGACCCTGAAGTCTACAAGATTCTATGGCGAATGAAGGCTGATTATCATAGCCAAGCTGAGCTAGTACGCCTTGCTGAAACCAAACAAGAGTTCGCACTTAAACAAGTAATGGCATCGACTAAGAATCCTCGTTTGAAAGATGAAGCGATTACTTTACTTACCAAGGTTAACCCGCTACCTGAAGAGGTGAAGCAATTCCTTGTCTCTAGGATGGCGATTGCCGATGAAGCGCCATTAGTCGCCCGTGAATTAGCCAAACAAGGTCATACGCGATGGTTGCAAGATCTTGTGAATGATAACCCTCAGGTGAAGAGCTCTTTGATCGAGCAAGCATTACCGTAAAGTGGATTTTGTCTCTCAATAACCACACTAAAAAGGGGGATCTCAGCGTCACCCTTTTTGATATACTGAGTGCAGAATAATCAGCATGTAGAAGTCCTATGAGTTTTAAAGATTTACGTGATTTTATCGACCATCTTGAAAGTATTGGTCAGTTGAAACGCATTTCTCACCCAGTCGATCCAGACTATGAAATGACCGAGATTAGCGACCGTACTCTACGTGCTGGTGGCCCGGCTCTTCTGTTTGAAAATCCAATAGGCTATGAGATGCCTGTTTTAACCAATCTATTTGGTACACCTAACCGTGTTGCTATTGGTATGGGTCGTCAGGAAGTGAAAGAACTGCGTGAAGTGGGTAAGTTGTTAGCTTATCTAAAGGAACCTGAGCCACCAAAAGGCTTTAAAGACGCTCTCGATAAACTGCCGGTGTTTAAACAAGTCTTAAATATGCCAGCTAAACGTCTTCGTAAAGCGGCATGCCAGCAAGTGGTGTGGCAGGGGGATGACGTCGACTTAGATAAAATTCCTGTGATGAGCTGTTGGGCCGACGATGTCGCGCCATTGCTAACATGGGGTTTAACGGTTACTCGCGGCCCTAATAAGAAACGCCAGAACTTAGGCATCTATCGTCAGCAAAAGATCGGTAAGAATAAAGTTATTATGCGTTGGTTAGCCCACCGTGGTGGGGCACTTGACCTGCGTGATTGGATGGAAACCAACCCAGGTAAACCATTTCCGGTCTCTGTAGCATTTGGAGCAGATCCTGCCACCATTCTTGGTGCGGTTACGCCAGTGCCGGATACTTTATCGGAATACGCATTTGCAGGCTTACTACGTGGTAGTAAAACAGAGGTCGTTAAGTCAGTCAGCAACGACTTAGAAGTCCCTGCAAGTGCGGAAATCGTGATGGAAGGTTACATCGATCCGAAAGAATTCGCGGACGAAGGGCCTTACGGAGATCATACTGGTTATTACAACGAGAAAGAAAAGCATCATGTGTTCACTATTACTCATGTAACCATGCGTGAGAATCCTATTTATCACAGCACCTATACTGGCCGCCCACCTGATGAGCCTGCGGTACTGGGTGTTGCGCTAAATGAAGTGTTTGTTCCTATTCTTCAAAAGCAGTTCCCAGAGATTGAAGATTTCTATCTACCGCCTGAAGGTTGTTCATACCGAATGGCAGTAGTGACCATGAAGAAGCAATACCCAGGTCACGCTAAGCGAGTGATGATGGGTGTATGGTCTTTCTTACGCCAATTCATGTACACCAAATTTGTACTAGTGTGCGATGAAGATGTGAATGCACGAGATTGGTCTCAAGTGACCGCTGCCATGAGTGAACATATGGATCCGTCTCGTGATAGCTTGATGATAGAGAACACACCTATCGATTCACTAGACTTTGCATCGCCAGTGGTAGGTTTAGGTTCAAAAATGGGTTTAGACATTACTAAGAAGTGGGATGCGGAACTGGCATTATCACCTGATGCTAAATCTTTACCCATAGATAGTCAGCATATTGAAGGTTGCCTAGCTGAGTTAACCGAAACCTTCCCTGAAATTATTGATATTCACTTACAGAATGACAATGCGAGCATGGTCGTTGTGTCTATCGATAAGCAAGCTGCAGGTAATGGTAAGAAAATCATTGAAGCGGTTTGGTCTCAGTTCGATGAGAACAAGTTTGTCATCGTGTGTGATAGTGACGTTAACGTTAGTGACTGGAATGACATTATCTGGGCGGTGACTACAAGAATGGATCCGGCGAGAGATACGTTATTCCTGAAAAACCAAACTGGACATTCAAAAATGGGTCTAGATGCGACGAACAAGTTTGAAGGTGAGTGCCTACGTGAGTGGGGTGTTCCAATCACCAAGGATCTAGATGTTGTTAGAAAGATTGATAGCATTTGGGAACAACTAGGAATCTCATGAGCTTCCAAGTAATCTTATACCCAGAAAATATCAGTTTTACCGTAGAAAAAGGGCAAACGGTTTTGGATGCTGCGCTCAACAGCAATATCAATTTTCCAAACCGCTGCCAAGTTGGTGCATGCGCTATGTGTATGTGCAAAAAATTAGAAGGCCAAGTGAGTTACCACCTTGAACCCATGCTTACAGAGAAAGAGCAGCAACAAGGTTGGATTTTTGCTTGCCAAGCATTTGCAGAAAGTAATTTAGTTCTAACCTTTGCCAATTAAGGGTTAGCGAGAGGAAGAGCATGACTATTAAATGTAAAGTGAAGTCTATCGAGCCTTTGGCTTGTAATACTTACCAAATCCTACTTCACCCAGAAACACCGGTCGCTTTTAAAGCGGGCCAATATCTGATGGTTGAAATGGGCGAGAAAGATAAGCGTCCATTTTCGATTGCAAGTAGCCCTTGTCGCCATGAAGGCGAGCTTGAGTTACACATTGGTGCAGCTGAGCACAATGCTTACGCTTCAGAAGTGGTTGAGGCAATGCAGAAAGCGCAAGCTGAAGATGGCGAGATAGCTATTGATGCTCCACACGGTGATGCGTGGGTTAAAGAAGAAAGCGATCGTCCTCTGTTGCTCATTGCTGGTGGTACTGGCTTTAGCTACGTGCGTTCTATTCTCGATCACTGCATCGCGCAGAACAGTAAAAAAGAGATTCATCTATACTGGGGTGCAAAAGATGAGTGTCAGCTGTATGCGAAAGAAGAACTTGTCGACATTGCAGAAAAACACAGCAATGTGCATTTTGTACCAGTAGTAGAAGAAGCACCTGAAGTTTGGCACGGTCAAACGGGTAATGTATTAGAAGCAATCACGCAAAGTTTCGAATCATTAGCTGATTTCGATATCTACATTGCGGGTCGTTTCGAAATGGCAGGCGCTGCAAGAGACATGTTTATTCAGAATAAAGAAGCAAAGCGTGACCATATGTACGCAGATGCTTACGCATTTATCTAAGAATTCTTTTGGATTTTGAACGAAAAGAGAGCAGAAATGTTCTCTTTTTTCTGTTTAGGTGAACTATTAGGCAGTTAACCCCTATTTATTCATTTTTTATGAAAAAGTAGTTGCTAAGCTGAGTGGGTTCCCTATAATGCGACACCACTGAGACAGCAGACGCCACAAGGCTTCAGCAACAATCAGTCAGACGGAAAGCGACAAGAAATTAATTTTCAAAAAGTGTTTGACACTGAATGTTAATTCGCTAGAATGGCCGTCCACTTAGAGAGGCTCCTTACTTAAAAGGAACGCTCAATAAGTGAAGCTCTTT
>NZ_MCUN01000016.1 GCF_002873455.1 Vibrio splendidus
TGACCTCCTTTTTAATTTGGTCATCACGATTGTAGTTGGAAGGAAATGGACAGAAATGAGTTTCGGGAAATTGAACATTAGCAATCTATGAATAACTAAAAGTATGGGAAACGCCTTAAAATAGGATCCAATATTGATAGTGTAGACGAGGAAGCACAATTTACTTATAGAAGCATCGAGCTTGTTCAACAATCGGGATTAAGCTCTGGCTGCGCAGAGTTTAACCTTTATTTGTTAATTGACTTACAGCATCTGGTTTAGATGAAACATTGGTAGTAAACCTCGAACTTTACCGACCAAGTCTTTATGCAGGCTACTTTGCAGCCGCTCAACTTCAGTTGCCTTCCAGCAAATAACATAGATACCAGGAAGTTTTTTAAGATTAAAATCTCCTTTTTTCCTCCATTCTCGCTCGAACGTCCAGTCAACTGAGCCATATTCATAACGAACATGACGCCACTTTTCAGAGTTTGGTATCCATTTAGCTTCGCTGTCAGGTAGATAGATAACTGGTCTAGCATCTCCCCCGAAGGCTGCGTGTTTACTAATGGCAATGCCGTAGTACCGATAACGAAATTCTTCGTTTTCTAGGTCATTGGAAGCAAAGTGTTTAAGTGACGACAAAGGTGTTTCCGAAAAACAAACCGCTGGGTTATTGCCTTTGATAAAACCTGATTTTGTACTTCCTAATATTTCACCATCATTTAAAATCTCGCATAGAACATCTAAGGCAGAATACTTTTTGTCCAGCCCCTTTCCATCTTGTAGTCTTCGACCTGTTCTTTCTTTTGTAAGATGAACAAGTGCATTGGTGATATCACCTCTATTTTCGATCATACGTCCTACCATTTTGCCGCGTTGCGAACGCTACCTTGAAAAACACCGTGTTGCTTCAAATTGAAAATGCCAAGCATTGAGAATCCCGCTTAAACGCTTTGTTGAGGATCGTGCTCAAGAATAGCTGTTCATTTCTTTTTTGTGCCAGTACGAAGAAGCTCTTAAACTAACTATTGGATTGACGTAGCAACTGTTTTTAAAGTGATTCATTGCGTAGTTTATTATGTCGTTGCGAAATTGAATTTTTGAGTCGAACAATTCAAAGCGCCTTTGGTGCTTCCACATGCCTTTTTCGTAGCAATTGTACTGCTCTTCTGTAACTTTTTTCTCACCGATATAATATTCACCACTATCCATGATTAGTGGTTCATTATATTTGTTATCTAATAGCCAACGATCTGCTTCACACTGGTGTATCGAGTCTCTAATAGTCTGAGTTAATACGTATTTTTCAATGAATTTGGTTATAAGCAAGTCACGCAGAATGAGCAACAACGGTGCTACTAGATATAAGACCACACCTGAACCAGATACTTTCAAGATTGTGCCCCATGAGATATCAAAGGTTTCCATAAATTTCCTCACTAAAAGAAGAGCATAACACTTTTTATACAGCGAAAAGCCGTGATTTACTGACTTATTATGTGGTCTTTCGTTTGGCTGTTCAATATAAAAACAACAGGTTACAGAAATGAAAGAGGATTAAATAGGTATATGAAGAGCTAATTTTCATGATGCTATATGCGCTTTAATTTCGGATAACTTTCAGTAGGGCAAATTCGCATTAATAAGATGTGAATGAGTAAAAGTCCTAACGCGAAAAGGGGCATAAATCGTTTAGAGCCGATGATCTAACTCTTGCGTTCCACATGCCCTGATATTGCGCAAAAACGATCAATCTTTATTGGAATCGACAACGACGGTATCTTGCATTGGTTTTCTCCAAGCGTAATCAAGCAAGCTTGGCGCCTCGTCAGTCGCCTAACTTGGGTGCCAGTGGCGGGGGGAAGAATATCTTCGTTGTTATCACCCATGAAAAAGGCACGCCGTGTGGCGTGCCTTTTTAGAGTGTGGTTGGCGTTAAGGAGGCTAGTAGTTAAAGCCCACCAAACGGTGCGATTGCGGCACTTGGTCGTAACACGGGTATTTGGTTTGCAAGCCATACATAATCAAGCCTGTTGTATAACTAAACGCAGCAACACCATCAAACTCATCGAAAGCTTTTGGATCGTGTTTTAAATCTCTTTCTAATGCCTCCCAAATGATGTTCTCTATGAACTCGGTCGGGTTTGTCGCGTTGTGACTGACTGTCTTCAAGCTGCCGCCTGCTGGACAAAACCACGGCACCACATTGGTCTGGATTTGTTGGTTAATACTGCCGATGTGTGCGGCCTGCATTCCCCACAAAAACGCTTTGAGCTTAGCGTGCTGTTCGGTGCCAGGTTGGTCAAGGTAGCGGATGAAATAGGACAGGTTGTCGACCTGTTCCATCTTCTCTTGCTTATATTTTGATAAGTCATCCGATTGGTACTTGGTGTTCAGTTTCACGATAAGCTGCTCTAACGCGGGGCTTTTGTGCCAAGGTTGCGCCATAGCCGGTAGGCTCACCAACACACTGATTAAACCGCCTATTATCCATTTCATACATTACTCCAACCCTCACCAATATAGGCACCATATTAACACAATTTACTATGTGTTTAAATATACAGCGCTGTGTTTTTAACCATTATCTTTAGGCGGTATAAGGGGATAGCCCGCAGCGGGATAATTGGCCACTTCATTCGATTTAATGGGGGTGGTATCGACTTCCGCCTCGACTTTATTTTTCACCTCATGATCGCCTTCGACGGTCGGTGTTGGGGCCGTCTGCACCTCATTTTGCAAATGTCCCGCGTAGAGTAAAGCATTCCCCTTCACGTTATGGTAAGTGCTGTCGACAAACAATTCGCCACTCTCATTGACCTTAAACATGTCAGCGGCCACCTCCTGTGTTTTGGCTAACGATTGTTCAGCGCCTGTATTAGCCATCGTTTTTTGCTCAGGCGTGAGCGTTGGCGGTTGCCCTAAGTCCTTGGGTTGATACAAAGATTTGAGCTCATTGAGTGACGCTTTTGAGGTGTTGACGCCATATTGCTCCTGAAAGCCATCGGTACGGGTGTAATCCTCAAAAGCGCGCCTAACATCTTGCATGTCTTCCGGTTGACTGGCGTTCATCAAGCGAGCCATTTCTTCTGTGTCTCCACGTGTCGATTTCTCTAAATATTGCTGGAAACCGGTGATGGCACTGGCACTGAAATTCACCGTGTCGTTTTTCAGTCTCGATTGCATGTGGCTTAGGCTGTCGACCTGTGCGTTCGATTCATTGACCGCGGCCGCGGTTTGTTGAGTGCGCTGCGCATTGATCGCAAAGTCGTGCGCGTATTGCTCAGCTTCACTGCGATTTTCTTTCGCATCGAGTGTGCGGCCTGCGCGCTGCATCTCCGTCGCCCCTTCACTGTATTGCGAAGTCGCTTGGGCTAGGGCTTGTTTCTGCTCCGCGTTCATGTGACTGAATGACTCTCTATCCTCCTCACTCCAACTGGCACCGGCTTTGGCGCTCGTCCCAAAGAATTTCGGGGTGCCCACTTCAACGCCGGCATTTTTCGCCGCCACATACGCCTGCGCTTGATCATGCGTCCAGCCCATGGTCTCAGACACACTCTGAATCGCCGAGTCCATTTTCGAGTGGGATTGACTGATTTGTCCTTCGGTCGACATCGTTTGACCGTCGCCATAAGAGCGGTTTTTACTCCAGTTGTCGTTCCAACGGTCACTTTGCTGGAAGCCTTTCGAGAAACTGTCGTTGAAACTGTTCATATTCTGCGTCTGTGCGGTTTTTGCGTCCGAATATTGGTCGTTGACGCTGTTTTGCAGCATGTTCGAGGCTTGCGCTTGCCATAAGGGTTTGGATTCCGCTTCCTGCGCGTTATACAGCCTGCGGCCATCTTCATTTTGTAAGCTCGTGATGCTTGACCCATCCCGTTGCTGAGCGGTGTTCATCCCGGTTCTTAGCAGCATGTTGTCATCAAATTTGTTGGCTGAGGTGTTATTGAGGCTGTGGTTTTGCATTTGCAGATTACCAAAGTCCATGTTACCGGTGGAAGACGCCGCAGAGACGCGGGCGTTGGTGCTGTTGATCATCCCCGCCAGTTGGTAGTTCATGGCTTGCGCCGCGGCCACGCCCCCTTGCAATATTTTCCCCGCAAGCACTGGAATGGTCATCATCAAAAATCCGGCCATGTAGCCGTAGCGCATGTGCAGCTCATCAATCGCATTGCTGTTCGATAATGAGAGTCCTCGCATTGGGTTCGCGGTCGCGCTTGAGTGCGACTCAAGAGTCCACGTCATGATCGCATTGAGTATCGCAAACAGGGCCGGCCAAGTGGCGAGGTAGGCGAACGTCTTGATGTAGTTGGTCAGAACCATCTTGGTGAGCGCCGGAATGAGTGCCGCCGCCGCGACCATGAACCCTAGACAGCTAAACAGGGTAAAGAGCATCGTGTGCAACATCGGGATAAACTCTCTGGCCTGCATGCCAAGGGTCGCCCACATTGAGGTTTGCTGCATCTTGTTCGAGGTGTACGCGTAATTCATCGCACTGGCGGACGGGTCGAGGGTGTTGATGCTGTAACGCATCGCGTTCATCGCCATGTTGTGCTTGAGGACATCGACCGCGTTGTTGCTGATACCAATGAATTTCTGATAACTGTTCGACATCGCATTTTTTACGTGCGCCTTATAGGTCGACGCTTTGTCGCCGTGCAGGTAAGTCGCAATCAAATCGAGCTCAATCGCCGCGGAGGTGGTGAATTTGGCCTTGATGTCAGGGTACACCTCTTCGCAGGTTTTAAAGGTTTGATTGAGATCGTTGAGTATCACACCGCGCAGTGGGCTCATGTTTTTGGTATCTAAGAAAGCAAACGTGTCCGGCGCGTTCATGAGTGCGTTCCAGGTGTACTTTTTATTGATTTGGATGTCGCCAATAATGCAGTTTTGGAAAAAGTCATTCCATAAACGGCGCAGCGCCACGTCTTTTAAATCACTTTGACGCGACAGCTGATACAACTCGGACCCAAACATCATGCCGGTGCGACCGTAACGCTCATCGTCGGTGGTGGTAAAAATGGACTCGATGGCGTCGGCCGTGCCGACCATCATGGTCGAAAAGAACCACGTCGGCAGGGCAATGAGATAGGGCACGTTGGCCACCGAATACCCCGCCGTTGGCTCGGTCTTATCGATGACTTGCATGGTGACAGTTTGTTTTATCAACATCGAAGGCACCAGGGCGAACACAATGGCCCAAATGTAGATGTGTTTGGGGTTACGTGTCGCCACAAAGTACGCGTAGGTCATCGCGGCGCCTATCATCAAAGAGATGGACATCATTGAGGCGAACGATTGGCTGACAAAAAAAGTGGCGATGGCATTGAGCGCCTTTTGTATCGCCGCGCCTTGGGTGTAAGTGTAATATTCGAGTGTCACATTAGCCTCCAAAGGACAGGTTCTGCAGCAGTTGTTTGTTGATTTTGCTCATCGCTTGCGAGTCGCTCTCTTTATACGCCTGCGTCAATTGCTCTTGGGTCAATATCACACGTTTCGCTTTGTCTGAGAGTCCATTGGTGAAGTCGCGAGCGCGGTCGATGTCTGACATGATTAAAGCGATGTCCTTGCTGTCCACTTGCGTGTGGTTCAGTGACGTGGTCACCACCGTCAGCATGTTTCTGAGGTAGCGGGTCAGCAACTCAACCGAGATGACGCGCGCGTACGCCGAAAAGTTCGGGTAACGGTTGCTTCTGACTGAGCCGATGAACACCGCCAGCACCGGCGTGTCGGTGTACTCCAAAAAGCTTTTTTGATTGTCGGTGAGCCCCGTATCATTGGCGACACTGATGTATAAGGCTTCTAACGTTTGACGAATACGCACTTCGAGCCCTTTGTCTTGCGCTAAAGTCAGCTCTTTTTTCTGCGGAGACAAACAGGCTTTCTCATCGGTGTTATCACACTTGTAATACTCGATCTTCCCCCCTTTGAGCATCGCGTCCACCAAGTTATTGTTGTCCGCTAACAAGGAGGCGTAGTATTTGGGGCGACCGTTTGCGTCATAAATATACGTCCCTGACAGGCTCATCAAAAATTCAGCCAGCGCTTTATCTCCCGCTAACCAGCCATTTTTAAGTGCCGCTGACCAAACGATGTTGTGGCTGGTCTTGGCGATGTCTTCCAACCCAGCACTGCCATCCGCGCGAGCGCGTGCGACCTGTACGTTCGACTGACCGCCCACACCACACTCCACTTGCGCGCCGACCCAATCATCAAACACGTTGCCTTTGGTGCCGATGGTGACGCAGACGTGCTTTTTCGCCGCCGGACCGCCAAAGGTAGCGGCCAGTCCACTGACCCCCGCCTGCGCCGCTTCACAAGAGTTGATCGACTGATTGAGAAACTTATCGGCAATGTTTTGCAGGTTGTCACGAATTTGTTTGATTTGTGGCGCCCAGACTTGAAGCGCTAAGTCGACCGCAAACGGCGCCGCGTTTTGCACCACCGCTTTGCCAAATTGCACGAGACCGTCGGCGTTGATATGAGAAAATCCCCCCATGAAGGCGTCAATCCCGCCACAACCCATTGAGACCTCGGGCAAGTGCACGCTCATGAGCTGCGCACTTTTTATGGGGGTGCGAGCATACAAAGAGCCGCCATTGTAATAATTCGCGGCTTGGCCTTTGAAAGCATTGGGGTGGGTGACATTGGCGTTGTAACCGAGACCATTAAAAAAACCGTCTAACGACGAATTGACGCCGCCGGCGTAGGAAGCGCCAGTGAGTAACCCGCTGAGCATCAAGGCGATAAGACGGGCTCGCCCTGGTGGGGTGGGGTGAGGTCGGATCATCGTATGGCCTCTAAGGTGTCGGCATCGCTTAAAATGTGGCGAATACTGGTTTCTAACTGCACCTCCGACACATCGCCAATAGACACGCGCACAAATTTCTGAGAATTGACGTTTATCAAAAACGTCGCGGGCACCGTGATGTTGCGGGGATTGTCAAAAAACATCTGACTCACCGCGGGTGTCGCCGGAATAGGGACGGGGTAATGAGGAACGGCTTGGCCATCCAGCGAAAAGGCGTACGTCAGCAGTTGTTGCCGATGGGTCACTCGTTTGAGTTTCGGTGCAAAACGGTGGCAATAAGGGCAATCACTGCGAAAGAAGAACACCATCGCGTAATCGTCATTGGGCGCAGCCTGCACCGTAGCGAAAGGCGAAAGCAGCAAAAAGAGTAAAGTAAGGGTGCGTATCAACATGATGATGTTCTCTTGGTTTACCGTCATTTAAGGACGTGAAGGCGCAAAACAGGGGAGAGATTTGAAGCAGCAAGACTCTGCGCGCTAAAAATCGGGCGTTTGATAGTCATTGGCGACGTTGTAGAAACGACCCAACAACGCGGTTTGTGAAATAAACCCGTAAGCGAGCGGCTTCATCTCACCCGTATTGGGGTTGACTAAAATCAGGGCAGGCGCATAAGGCACCTCGACTTTGTTGTCGTTATTGCGGTTATCTCGAATACCGGAGACAAAGGTCTTATCACGCGATAATCCTAAAATCTCAATCCCGTGCGTATCGGAAAAGGCTTGCAGCGACGGGGCCAATTGCTGACTGAGACTGTCTTGGCCGTCATACACAAAGAAAAACCCCCAACCTTCGTCGCGCATGTGCGCCACAGCGTCGATTTTCTTCTCCCGTTCGAGCTTATGATAGGTGCCGCGCGCCGCAAATTCAGCCGGACGATCTTTGAGGTAAGAGAGCTCAGGGTGTTGGAGTAACACCTTTTTGAACGTCATGCCCGTTTCACTGGTGCGCTCACCAATGTATTGGTGAAGTTGCATGACTGTCTTGAGCTTGTCCTCATCTTTCGAATGGATGGTGGCGTCGTTGAGCGCTTCCTTGTACGTCTCATGAAACCAGTCCATCTGTTCGGTAGCGCTCATGATCCTCGTGGTGGTATTGGGCTCAAGGGGTTTTGGGGGCGGCGGGGTTAAGGTTGGGGCCGCATGGGGCTCGTTATACCACTTCCAACCTTGCGGGTTAGACGAGGCTTGGGCGCTGAACGCGCCCATCAATCCCAACATCAGGGCGACCCTCACCAAAGGGGTCGAAAAAGAGGGCATCACGTTATGGATCTCCTAAAGCACTGGATAACCGATGTTGAATTTCTTGGCTAGACGGCAAGTGGGTGTTGCTGTTCATCTCACCAAAGAAATCCGAGAAATCGATATCTTCAAAGTTAATTTGCTGCATCTGCTCTGGGGTGATCGCCCCGCAGATGGGCACCTTAGCGGTGCCCAAGCTCAATCCCAGTTGGTCGCGCGTTCCTTGCTCTTGAATAATGCGCGCCAATAAGCTGTCGAACACGCAATAGGTTCTCTTCTTGCGTAAGCATTGCCCGAGTACTTTTTCTGCGCAGTAACTGCCGAGATAAATGGTCAATTTGTCATCTTTCGCTTTACCCAGGGCTTTTTCTTCTTCGCTGCACTGCGCGAGCCCCACATCGGTGCCCCAACCGCCATCTTTACAGCAGTCCGAAATGCCGAGCATTTTTTTGGTGCACTTCTGACCTTGCCCAGTAAAGATGAGAGGCGGATCACCGAGCCCTTCTGCCGCTTTGGCCAGCGCCGCTAAAGCCGCCGCCGATTCATTAAAATCACTGGAGGGCTCAGGCGTGCCCGCATAGCAATCACCGTCGAGACAAAAACTTTCTTCGCCACAGGTTAAGTTGGTGGCGCTGCAGCGCTTCTCTGGGCAGGATTTTTTGAGCTCTTCCTCGATGCACACGCCTTTTTGTTTGGCACTACAATGCGTCGCGGTGGTGGTGCAATCGGTCGGCAGCGCATTACACGTATTGTCCCGAGAACATTGGTGGTTAACTTGGTATTTCCAGCAATCGAGCGTGGTGGGCACGCCGTTAATGCGGCGTGTACCTCGCCCCTCTACACAGGTTTGAGACACAACTTGACACTCACTTAATAGGTTGCAATGAGTGGTCCAGGTGAGGGTGTTTTTGATGCAGTTTCCACCCGATAGGGTAAAGCCCGCAAGACAAGAGAGTGAAGCATGCATACTTTGAGGGACATTACCGCACATTTCATAGCGAGTGTGATAGCGCCTACCGTCCCTGCAACTTCGGGTTACCCGTTTACTAATAAAGGCACCTAGAGAATACCCTTGGTTCATTGAGACTCGCTGACCATTCCAAAAAAAATCTGAATACCCTCCACAATCACCAGAACGAACGGAAGCGTAATTATTACTGTCATTACGACACTCCCTCACGGTACGGTGACACATATAACCTTGACGAGACCACCCTGATGGGCAACTGTAAATCACCGGAGACGTGACCGCGGTGAACGTCGGCACTTTAGTGCAAGGCACGGTGTTATTGGTCGGTTGACGACACACTTTGGGGATGTCATCGATGACGCATTGCGTCGCGTTATCACAATCGACGTATTGATTGGACAAGCCATGAGATATCTCATAAGCATTATCCTGGACCATGAGAGCAAATTCATACGCCGGATCGCTTTTCACATCCGGCCGGCCTTTATCGAAACGGGTTTGCACGGCTTGCGCCTTATCATTGGATTGATAATGAGTGCGCGCGTTCGCGTCCATATTGCCGTCGTTCAACTGAGCCTGCTCTGGGTTACGCAGATCATTGTCACACCCTTGCCCCGCGCAGTAATCCCCCACATCGAGCTTCCCCTTCGCCGTTGAAGGGATATTTTTCTGCGCGCTTTTCACCCAATCCACATTGTCGTAATAATGGTCGCCTTGGCTTGCGAATGCGCCGCTAACGATGGCCAGGCTCGCGATCAATAGAACGTGTTTCACGGCTGCCTCCTTAAGACGGCATTCACCACCTCGGGATTGTCACCACGAGCCAATTGATTCAGCGCATCGGGGATCGAGAGGTTGCCTTTAATGAGGTCATAGTCCGTTTCATTGCACGGCTGCTTGGGTAAGCACTTGCCGGATTTTACCGCCACAAACGTTGGCACTTCAGTCACCGAAAAGGTCCGAAACCACTCAGGGTTAATGGCAAAACCACTTTGAATGGGTTGGTCTGGTTGATGGGTTTTCAGTAGCGATTGAATGCGCCTTGCGGTCGCCGGAAAACCGCTTGGCAACACACCGCGTATCACCAAAGGCACTTGCCATTGCTCACTTTGTTTTAAAAGCGCGCGCAAGGACGCCTCTGGCATGGTCAAAGACACAAACACCATGACCCCCGTTGGGGCGGCTTTGGGGTTTTGCGTGGGTTCAGGAATATCAATGACGCGCTTAAGGTGTTGCGGCTTGAGCTTATCTTGCCAAAAACGTGCCATGGCTTTCGCATCAGATGCTATCTCATCGCTGGCGCGTTGCTGGGATTGAAAATGACGTTCGAGCTCGGACGGCATGGCTGTTTGCACCATTGTTTTTTCAAGCTCGGTGAACGCTTGAAGCTCTTCTTGAGTGTACGCGTGACACAGCGTCGCCGCGCACAAGGCAGCCGTGGCGACTAGGGATTTCAAGGGGGACATAAAGACCTCAAATAAATAAAAGCTCCACGCAAGCGTGGTACTCCTTTTGACAGGGCAGGCAAGCCTACCCAGCCAAAAGCGAGCTCAGGGTGAACAGCGCCAAAATGCCGGTTTTATGATGAGGGTGATAAGTAATGACATTAAATGCTCGCTGACTGAAAGACATGTTGGTACTGCTTTTTAATCTCTCCCAATGATTGATAGGCATAGGGGTGCCCCCCGTCTAGAGAGTTCCATCGCTTTCGAGGTAAATTATCATTTATCGTCTCATCATCAATACCGCATTGCCGGTAATACTCAATCAACGCGACATCCAAACACTCGCCTCGGCCATGGCACTGACTGCACCACCCTTGATCGGCCACCAGGTAGCCATAATGCTGAAACACCCCAGGCGCACAGGCATCACAAATCTGACTAGGAAGAGGGGGCTGCGTCTCGTTTTTGATGGCCTGATGGACGTCATTCGGGCTCAAGGTATAGGTAAATAAGGGTTTTAGCGCATCATTGATGAGCGCTTTTTTCTCACGTTTTCTCAGCTTGAGCGGCGCGAGCAGGGCGGATAATTCACTCTGTTGATGACGATAATTAAGCGCACCGTGAGAGAAAATCAGTCGAACACCACTTTGCTGGCACTGTGCAAAAAAAGCCGAAAGCAACGCTATCTTAGGTTTGGCGTTAATTGAAAATAATGGCACGTTATACTCCTAGATGAATGACATCATGTGACTGAGCGTGAGCACTTTGCTGGTTTGCCTTGCCCATCGCATTGAACTAGGCTGTCTTAAAAGTCAGGATGGCGTATTACCGAGGGGGATGATTGAAAACAGAATTTACGCAACAAGACGTGGCTAAACTGCATTTTTCACACCGAGTGCTCTACCAAGGGGTTTCAAACGTCAAAGAGAAGTTGATTCACTCCAACGGCCCTCATTGGCATGTGACGACGGTTCGATTATCCGATGTAGTGGGGAGCTTAGACCCTCGATACGCAGGAAAATCGTGGCTGGCACTCTTCCCTTGTATCGATGCCCTTGATGGATTGAAGCGTGGTCATCAATACGCTCGAAAGCTTCAACAATCCCCCCTGTATTACCTTCCTGAGCATGAGAAGCGAAATGTCTCTTTTCGTAATATTGATGGCGAACTTTATATTAATGATGGCCACCACAGAACCATCATTGGCCGCGTGTTCTTAGAGGCTAATGGTTTCGAGCCCGTCTTTCACAATGTGGTGGTGGGGCATTACACTGGCGGATTAAAGCATCGATTACAGATCTTACCGCGGCGTCTGAAACGCCAAGGGATAGGCGTTTTCAATCGCGGTTATCGATTGGTAAGACGGCGCCTCACCTCTTAACCCCCATCGCGCTTTGGGGAGCTGGCGCTCTATGGTGTCCTCCTCAATGCCGCATTGTCGATAATGCTCAATTAACGCGGCATCAATGCACGCCCCATTGTGATGACACTGACTGCACCAACTGCGTTGTGATAAATGCCCGCCGTAGTAGTCAAACAACCCGGGCGCGCAGCGTTGGCACAATTGGCAAGGAAAGGCGGGGGGCTCAGCGCTGTGGATGGCCGTGAAACAGGCGCTGGGGCCGACATCAAAAACCGACAAGGGTCGAAGAGAGTGTTCGAGAAGGCGGTGCCTTTCCTCATCCGATAGCGTCAATGGTTGGAGTAATCGCGCAAGGGCGTTTTCGCGCTCCTGTAGCGACGCGAGGTGGGGAGGAAATTGAAGCCGAACCCCTCTCTGCCGAGCGAGCGATAAAAACGCCGTCAAAGCATCATCAGGCAGGCGACGCCTCAATAGGAATGTGTCCAGGGCGCGACGCCCTTTGAGTACAAGAGACATTCATTTCTCCTTACGTTCAGGTTAAAGAAACACGCAATTGCGCTTACGCCACTGAACGTAACCGAAGTTATCGCCCGTAGTGGGGTTATCGTGGCCCATTTCCCAAATGGTGGTCGTCGTGGTGTAAGGGTGACACCATGCGGCGTCCGTGATCGGCGCGCTCATTTGATAACGGTATCGAGACTTGGGTAAGATTGGCGTCGGGTATTGATAACAGACCGCCCCATCTTCGCCGCGCGTCTCCCACACCATCCCTTGCCGGTGCAACTTGTAATTAAGCCGCTCCATAATGAGGGTGCCCGCTTGTATCGGGGTGTCTCGATAGTTGGTGTTGCCCGTTAACGGGTAAGCGCTGCCTTGAGAGCCCAAACACCAAAACAAAAAATCAAACGGGAGCACCACATTGGTCGTGGTGGCAATGGACTCCGGTACGCACGCTAACTGTGCAATGGGGTTACCAAACAAAATCGCTTCGGGGTTTAAGATAAACGCCAGCTCGTCGTCGTCCCACAGAGGGTCGACCTCGGTCAGGTAGGCCACATCAAAGTTATCGGTGGCCATGCACGCCGCCGATTGCATCAATTGCAGCCAGTAGATGAGGGGGTATTTGTACCAGTGCGCGTGATAAAACCCGCCATCACTCGAACCGGAATCGCGCGCGGTGGTTCGACCGCCAAGTTTTTGCTGATTGGCGCCGGCCAGTTGCATCCCCATGTTGACCATGCAATAGGGCACTCGCGTCACATCGGTCAGCGCGTACGGCTCCCAATAACCAATGTTTAGCCCAATTTGCATGAAAATCGGCGGCGGTTTTGGACAAAAAGAGATCGGCATTGTGGGGTTGTTGGTGTCAGGGTAAATGGACGGAATGAGGGGCACAGAGCCCAGCGTCATCGGAAATAGGCAGCTCCAACACACGTCGGTGATGGGGTTGATAAATCGGCTGACGCACGCGGGCCCTCCGGCCTTCGCGGTCGAACTGACCAACAAGGCGCCGCACAGGGTCAGTAATCCGAGGAAAGACGATATTTTCATGGTTGCGCTCCCACCACAATGTGTTGCACATCAAACTCTTGAACGCGCCATGCGTGCCCCGACTGCTCGACAAGACTGGGCACCGCTTGGATGTGAAGCCGGTCGCTGAGCGTCCCTTGTTGGTCGAAGTACATGCGGGTATTGAATCGTTTGGCCGCCTGATTGGGGCTGCCACCGGTTAAAATGTAGCGAAGGGGCTTGGCATGCTCTAGGTTGGCCACGAACTCGACTTGCTTGGCATCACGCGCATCAAAAAAAACCAGCACGTTTGAATACTCAAACTGCGGTAATTTTGCGCCCGTTGGCCAAGTGCGGGTATCAAAGGGATTCACTCGCGTCCCCGCTTTGGCAAAGACTCGCCCCTGGGCATCGGTTAAATCCTTGGGCACCGTGATGCTGGGATCCACCAAAAACGTTTTGGGGGTGGTCGTGGTCGATAAGGAAAGCGGCGGCGGCGTTTCCACGCTTTGTTTCACTTGCTCAGCAAACTCGGTTTGCATTTGCTCAAGTTTGCCCGTTGCCTCGAAGTGTTTAAGCCGCGCCTCTATCCACGTCAGCATGTCGATTTCGCCAATCGGGAACGTCGGTCCCATTCGACCTAAGTCCTTCGCCACCGCCCCTAACGAAAGCAGCAGGGCGAAGACCATCATCAGGTGTCGCATACTGACTCCTACGGCTCATAGCGCTCAACAATGGCACGTTGGATGTGCGCGGTGATGTCCGGTGTGCCGCCGACGACCGCGGCGCTGACCAACACCACTTGCCCTTGCTCAGTGGCGTAACGCGCCACTTCTTCGTTCATGACGCGGGCAAAGTGCGCCAATTTATCCGTTTGCTCCGGCAGAGAAAGGGGGGATTTCAGCAATTCTTTATGGTATTGGTCGAGGGTGCTTTTTACGTCCATGCTGACTAAGGGAGGCGGCGACTCCAACGCTAAGGTGGTCACCACCGAGGAGGCAATACTCACGCACGCCACTATAAATAGGCCATGTAAATCAAACGTCATGGGAAACCCCTTGTGCTTTTTGTTGAAGCGCTTGCTGATAGTCGGCGATTTCTTGACCGTAGAAATGTTGCGCGGTCGCTTCTATCGCTTCGATACTCGTCATGCCTTGTTTCACTAAGTTTTCGCAGTATTCAAATTCGGTCGCTTCGGTGCTGTAGCACGCTCGCGTAAACGGATCGGAAAACACGCGGTGATAGGTGGTGTGGCCACCGGCTTTGATGCGCACGCAGCTGTACCCAGCGTCCCCAGCCCGTGGGAAACTTTTGATGATCCCTTGCTCCATTTCGTTGAACGCCTTGGGGTTGTCTTGCAAAAACTTTTCAAAGCCTTCGCCTTGGCGCAGCGTAATGTGAATATCGGAATTATCGTAAGAGGCGCGCGCTTCTTCGTTCACAAAAAAGTCCCCAATACCTTGGGTCACCGTACAAAATGATCCCCCAAATTTACGCGCGGTTCGATAACCGGTGTTAATGAAACTGCGCGTCTGGGCGTTGGTGCCTGACATCAAGCTCCACGCCTCTTCGATGATGCACATTTTGGGGGTTGAGCGAGAGCCTGAGAGGTACATCTGCTGGTTGATGGACACAATCAGCGCAAACACCACCGGACGCAGCACATCTTCAGGGAACCCTTCAAGCTCTAGGGTGGTGATATCCACCGTGGGATCGAGCATTGAAGGCTTATTGAACGTGTCGCCATAAATGCCCTTTGCGCAATATTTATTCAGTTGTACGGCGATGTCTCGAATACGGCGATCGTGGCCATGTTCATCGGCCAACGTAAACAACTGCGCTTGGACGTCATCCACAATCGTTATGGTGCCATTGTCCTCCCACGCCCGTAAAATGGCGTCACCCAGCACCGCCATCTGATAGCCTTCCAATTCAGCATGAGGCGACGCGATGGTCGCGAACAAGGCGGTGATGTTGCTGAGCGCTTCTTTCATCGGGTCGACGTTCTCTCCGTCGACTGGCTCGTGATGCGCGCTGTTTTTGACTTGTTCTAGATGGGTAAACGGATTAAGGAAAATATTGGTGTGATTGAGGTAGGTGCCCCCGAGCATCAAGGTGAGCTTTTTGTAACTGTCCCCTTTGTCGAGGATCCAACACTTCCCCCCTTTGGCGTAGACGCTGCGCACCAAGCCCTGGGTAAAAAAGCTTTTCCCCGCCCCCGAGCCGCCGGTCAAGGCGATGTTTTTGTTGTCACTGCCACAATGAAAGGGGTCAAAAAACGAGATTTGCCCGCGCATCGTCGGCAGCAACATGCCACTGACCAGGCGTTTAAAATCGAGCACCATCGGAAAAAAATTGACCACGTTGGCACTTTTTAACGTTCGGACGCGACCCGCTCGGCCACAATCCTCCCACACGCCTTCGCTCATTAAAAACGGCAGCGCACTGAGCACGCTTTGACTTTGCATCATGATTTGCTCTTTGATGTCGAGTCCCGTGGCCGAAAACGCTTCTTTGGCCGATTGCACGTCGTGGCGCTGCTGCGCTTTATGGGTAAACAAGGTCAAGTTCAACACCATCGAGCACACCGAGGTCGCTTTGTCGGCCAACCCCTTTTGCAAGGCCGTGCGCTCTTCCAACTCTTCACCCGCAGTGGGTGAAAACATGGCCATCGGGGATTTCAGTGTTTTGGTCAAATCATTAATTTTCTTGTTGTTCTCGTGCTCAAAATTCCCCGTGACGTTGTGACGAAAACTCAACGACAACACATGTGGGCACGTCAACATGCGCGAGACATTACGAATTGATGCAAACGCTTCGGGCATCGCGTACAACCGAAAGTCGGTGGGGGCTCGAGAGAGTCCCATGCACACGGTGCGCCCGCGCGTCTCTTGACCGAAAGGATTGGTGTGACGCGTGGCAATGTGATCCCGTTTGATGATCATCTCGGTATCCGGCGACAGCACTTGGCGGTTGATCGGGTCGAACGGGTTGTAGTCACGCTCAATCGGGCGGTCTTGCTTGGCATCAAAGTTCAAGAGATCACCCGCAAAGGTAATGAGCCCTTTGGGGTCGACCCGCGCGGTCTCAACACCGAGTTGCAACAGCGCCGTTTCCATCGCCGCGCGCACGTCATCCAACTTGTCGGTCTTTTTCTCTTTCGTCGACACGAAGAAATACGCGTCGTAATCGCGTAAATCAAACTTATGTCGCTGACGATGGAAAAACCCTTTCGCCGCAGAAAACCCCGCGTAGCGCACTTCTTCTTCGGCTAAACGCTGGCAAATACCACCTCGCTTGGCCATGATGTCCCCATTGGCTTCTAAGTAATGCGCGACTCGATTGTGACCAAACATCGACAGTTGATAATCCCACTTATCACCTTGAGGGAAATCCATCACCATCTTGTTGAGCGACATCACCAATTCGTCATTGGCCCCGCCAAGCACCGTCAGCTTAAGCGCAAAGCCATACGATTTTCGGTTATGAAAGAGTTGGGTCTGCGCATCAAAGTCGCGGTACGGCAATTCATGATGGAAGTGGTTTTGATGCTGATTGGCGTCGGCGACTAAACCGCCAAGCCCCAACGAAGGTTTACGTTTCAACAGTTGACTGAGCATGCTTAATCCTTCCAGATGGCATTAGCGGGACGCCCAGACCAACGACTTTCATCGAGTATCACGTAAATATCCGTGGTGTCGACGTAATGCCCGAGCGTGTCCGTGAATGGGAAAATGGTGATTTTTCTCACCGTATCTTGAGTGCGTTTAGGCACCCCTTGACGATCGCGCCGTGGCAACGTTAAGAACACATTGTCAGGGGCCGCTTGCGCCGCAGACACCGGCGAGGCCCCCATCGGCTGGCGCCGTATCTCATCCATGGTGGTGCAACCGGATGTGCCGCCCACCTGCGTACAACTGAAATCTTCGCCCAGGCCTGCCGCGCAGCCACCGAGCAACAAGGGTAAAAACACAATGAGTTTGTGCATGACGTTTCCTTATTTTTGACCAAACGGCGACGACGGCACTTGGATGCCTTGCGCGCTGATTTGGTTCGCTAATGGGTTCTGAGTCACGTTGCTGATCACTTCCATGAGTTGATTCGATTGAGAGGACTGCTCTTGGGCTTGGGCCTGTTCATACTCGGCCGCTTCCAGCGGATCGAGCGGGAACCCCTCCAGAAAGACGATGTTGACCACCGAGCCTGGATTGATTTCAACAATGGGGTGATACATCTCTGCCAGTCCGATGTAGTAATCGGCCAACTTCGCGCCCACCGACGCGGTGGCATTCCCCAACAAGTTGAGGCCAATGTCTTGGCCAGAGACGCTGCTCGTTGAGCCAAGCGCCGAGGTAGACGTGGTTTCCGACAAACCTTTACCGGCTTCCCCAAGCCCCGTCAAAATGCCAGAGATACCGGCCATCTGTACTACTTTGCCATTTTTTAAAATGGTGGTACCGCGAATGCCGTTACGACCAAAATTGAACACCGTGCCTTTGACCGCCACGTCCAAAATGTCTTTATTGTCGAAGATACAACTCATGCGGTGAGTCCGAACAATGCCCCGTGACGACGAGATTTCCCCGTAGGTCGCCCCTGTGATGGTGCAATCTTTGAGTTTGGAGGGCTTACCATTGGGTAAGATGCCGTTGTTCAAGGTCTGAAAGACCATGGGGGTGGTATCGCCTTGCCCTAAAACGCCCGCATTCGCGTCCGCGCCGCCCGTCACGACCGCCGTGACAAACGTGCCAGTAGGGACATAATTGTCCGTGGTTCGGCGGGGCGCTTCGGTCTCTTCCTGCCACGAAAAATCGGTGCTATCAAACTGATGCTGAGCAAAGGAGCGTTGCTGACGTGGGGGGTAAGCCAGCGTGTCGAGGTTGGGGTTGTTGTCTGAAGAAGGCAGAGGCCGAGGAGGGAGCCTCGCTTGTCCAAACGTCTCGTCGCCACCCAATAGGGGATACGTGGCATCACCGCCATCATTGAACCCATCCACAGGCGGTGAGGCAGGGCTTTGCATTGCCGCCATCTTCGCTTTCAGCTCGTCCACCGTGCTTTGCATTTCACGTCGCACCTTATCTTCCACCAAGGACGCCGTATCCAACTTAGCGCTGCGGATACGCTGCTCGGTCTCTTTTTTAAACCCTTGCATCTTCCCTTTAAGATCGCTCATCTCTTTGGTGAGCGTGGCAATCAACATCTGTTGCTGAGTGAGGGCCGACTGGTTGTCTTTTTCTGTGAAACCTTTATCCACGATGGCCCCAAACTCCACCGCTGTCGTGGGCGCCTCTTTGACCGTTTTAGGACGGGTGTACTGGTACACCCCAAGGACGGCCAACACGAGAAACAAGACAATCACGGACGTAATGTGTTGATTACGTTTGGTGGTCTCGGCGTTGATGTCTCCGCCACGGTCAAAATCGCCCTCTTTATCGCTAAAAAAGCGCTCTCTGAATTTATCGAACATCGCTCACCCCTCCACCCGTGATCAGGTAAAGCTGAGTGCGTTCATTGGGGCCAAGCGTTAAACGGTCGAGCGCCGCACTGCGCGCCGCGTAACTGTAAAACTGCGCCGTGGTCAACGTGACGGTCTCATTCGAGCTGTTTTGGACCTCGTAAATGATCCCCGAGTAGTCTTGCCCGACAAACACCACTTGCGGAATAAGGGGTAAAGCGCCCTCGTCAGGCGGTAACGTTTCAGGGTCGACCGGATGCACCGTGAAACCGGAAATTGGCGTCCCATCGAATTGCCAATGCATCATTTGCTTGGTGAATTCGGCCAGCGCTGAGGGGTAATCAAACGCGCGGTCAAACACTGAGGGTTGTTGGCGCTCTCTGTCCGAGGGTAAAAACTCTGTCACTACCGACGGCGTCGCTTTCGGGCTCACAAACAGGGAGAAGACCCGCCCCTTACTGGTCGTGACGTGAACATTGAACGGCAATTGAATGTTGATTTTCAGCGACACCGAGCCCGTTTTATCCTTTTGATTGGCGGTCGTGGTACAAAAGCCACTGGGGCAGGTGATGTTGACGATTTTATCGTCCTTGACCATCAAACGGTTGATGTTAAGGGAAGACAGGGTGACGGGGATGGTGTCCCCATCGTTAAAATCAATTTCTCGTTTCGCCACATTGTCGGCCAGCGATAACGGGCTTGATAAGGCCGCCAGTAACGGCACTAAGGTCAGCAGGCGTTTCACGAGGGTTCTCCTTCTCTTTTAATGCCAATCAGCTCCAGCACCCCATGGGGGTACGCCATTTGCACGACATACGTGACTTTTTCAGGCGCTAAGTCGCGGTCACCTACAGACTTGTAGAGCGTGCCGGCCTGTTTGAACTGCATCGTTCCCAACGCCACTAAGGCGCCATCTTTATCCGCCACAAATCGACTGGAGATGTTGCTGGTCGTGATTTGTTGCGCGTCCGACAGCAAGGTCGGTTGGACAGCCGACCAGGACTCAGCAGGCACATAATCGAGCAGTAACCCGTATTGACGGGAGACGCTGGCGGGGGTGATGTCGTATTTCAGGTGCAAGAAGTAACTGCCCATCAACATCAAATACGATTCATCCACGTCACCATTGGACACCGAAAACGCTTGTGAGAGCGTCGGCGGAACCAGCGTTCGGCTCTCTTTGAGTGAGAGATAGGTCAACGCCGCCGCGAGCACCACACAGGCGAAGCTGGCGGTGAAAAAGCCCACCGCCAAAAACACGTTGAGCATCTTACTCATCGCCAACAGGTCTTTTTTGTTCGAAATTTCCATACGACTCCTTAAGACAACCAATAGCGTTTAATCGCCGGTGGGGTATGTTTGAACAGCATTTTATTAATCGAAGCGCTGCCCCACCAATAAAGGGCGTAGGCGACGATGTGTTCACCGTATTGCGTTTTTATGTACCTCAATCCCATAAACCAAGCCGCCGCGAGGACAAAGCCAATCGCGTAGTGTTTGGCAAAAAAGCCAAGCGCAAAGATGCATAAAGCAGGAAGGAGCTCTTCTCTTGGAAGGCCACACAGGCGCTTGCCTGAATTGAGGTATTTAGGGATCGCGTAATACTGGGCTTTATTTTCCATGTCATCGCCGCCTTATGATTACGCTAAGCCAACCAGTGGCTTCACCACCTCCCAGAACATCATGCCGCCTGCAAAGCCGCCGACGGCGCCAAACCAGTTGCGCGATGTAATGCCGACCACCGCTGCGCTGAGCGCGGAAAAGCCGAGCATCGCGGTTTCAATACCCGAATCATCGCCCGCGGTTTCTTTCACCATGTCTTTACCCGTGGCAAATAAGTCAGCGGCAAGAGCAGGCTGGACCAGGGTAGCCGACAGGATGGCCACGCATGCCAGCCATGGCAGGGGTTTAAGAGGTGTTTTTTTGACTTGCATAGGAAAGTTTCCTTGTTTTTAAGGTACTAGGACACCGCGAGGCGGCGCCAAAAAGCGACCAGCCGAAAGACCGGAAGAGTTTACTCACGCGGTTAAGCGCAAAAGAGAATAGATAAAGGAGGGTTTCCCCCCTTATTATCTCCTTGCCGGATAGACAAGAAGGCGTGGTATTTTTAATGCGGTTTGGCTTTTCAATGATCACTGACGGTAGATAGGACACAGAGTGTTTTGGGCGAGACGCTTATAAAACTGACTCCCCAGTGAGTTAAGTGTTGGCATCACTCACAGTTTGACTGTGAACAGACGGTTTTCTATGCCGTTTTTAGGGGCAAAATCTATGCCTGCTCAGTGAGCATTGAAAAACGTTTACCCTATCCGCTGACGCGGTACTCCTTTTGTCTCAACAAGAGGCTTCGCCTCGTTATCGCAGCCAAAAGCGAGTGAATGGCCAAGCCTAGCGCCCGGTGGTTGCTCAGTTAATTGAATTTTCTCCTGTGTTGTTATGCTTGTCCGCTGCGTAGAGCGCGGTTTGCGCGAGAACTCTATACGTTTGGGATAACGCGCCTTGCTCGTCTTGTGTTAAACGCTCCCCGTTGGCAGGAATAGCGGCTTGCTCGATGACACCAACCCAAAACTTAAGCTCTTGAATGACGGTCATTTTTGATTTCATGGGTTCGCTCCTCTGCGTGGTTTATTTTCGTTTTCTCCAAAGCCCACTGTAGAAATAGGCTTTGGAGATTGTCTCTACCTGACCGCCGAGACAGTAGGCGGGGCTTATTCACATTTCGGGTCATTCACACAGTTCAGCCATACCAGCTTATGCACTTCCATTATCTATAGGTCATGCATCCGGTCGCCGTAGCGGTCAATAAGGTCTGTTTCAGTGAATTACTGTCCTCCGTCACTGGTTTGCTCGGAGTGACCCACACAAAACAAGTTCCGTGTTAAGTCGTTCATGGCGCAAGTTGTTAAAGAGCAAGTTGGTTATCGTTTTGAATGTTCGCGATCCCATTTAGGGATCTTTTTTTGAAAAAATTACGGTTTATCTTTGGGGACTTCCCAGTTCACCCCGAACAACTCAAGGTGGTGCTCTAGGCGAGCTTGGGCTTCCGCGCGTTTTGTACGGCGATTGTGAGCCGTTGAGCTCTCCAGAATTTGGTTATGTTTGCCAGAGAGTTTCACGTTGACGTGTGTACCTTTAGGGCTGGATGATTTTTTGCTCAAAATGACGTCGCTCATTACCGCTATTTAACATAATTAATATAATGCGAACCACTTTAAAATGTTGAAAAATAAGGAAATAATTAATTTAATGGTGAGGGTGTGGCTAATAATTGAGCGGTTAGATAAATATAAAAACTATGAAGTTTATATAAATAAAGTATAATATGTGATTAGATATCACAGATTATAATGAAGTCATGTAAGTTATTGATATAACTACGTATAATATTCATTATGTAAAACGATTTTGTGAAAGTGTGATTTAAGGCTTGAGCCCCATAAAGTAAGTGCGCTATAATTAGTGCAGATTCTTAGAGTGAAAAGTGCATTACATAGCACGCTACTACATAGTTTTCTATGTAGTGTATTTTTTAAGAATTGAGAGTGTGTTAGGGGTGAGATCCTAACTATATAGCATTCGCAAAGCAGCCGTTCGCCCGCTAGTGAACGGCTTTTTTGTGCCTGAAATTTAAGCATTTGATCTTTCTGGCGATCTTGTGTAAATTGAAAGCTCATTGTTTGGACTCTCAATCCAAACAACCCAAAAATCTAGCGGAATCAAAACATGAATCAGACCATTGTGTCTTGCCTATGGCAAGCAACCCTCAGACTCCAGACCTCAGTAATAACCGCATTGAAATCAGATCCTCACATTCTGATCTGGCTCGGTTATGGCTTAGAGGGCGAGTCTCATGTTTGTAGATAACCTTGCACCAGCGTTAGCCAAATCCCAATACGACAAAGCGTACCGTTTGATGCGTAAAGCGCGTAAGCGTGAACTCATTAAGATGCACCATGAAGTGCTCAATCCTAAGCCTGCTCAATCTGAGACTGAGCTTGACCAGGACGATTACGCTATCGGCTTTAAGGCTCGACGTTTGCTTCGTAGTGGTGACGTGGTCAATCTTCCCCACGAGTACGCTTTTATCTTAAAAGCGTGCCAAGAGTTTATCAATAATCCACAACGGTTTCCTGCGCTATTCGCTTGGGGAGGCGCGGCTATCAATAACATCCAGTGCCGAACGCTGATTGCCAAAGTCTTAGCTTGTATCTTACCTAACACGGATTTGATTGGTGGCCGTATCGGTGTGCCGACCGAAGCCGGTTTGAAAACCATCAGCTATGACCAGCTCCAGGAAGACTACGCGTTACGTTGGGGCGAGTATATCTCACCGAAGTCGTTCGCTAAGGTGATTCGATACTTGCAACGTGCGACTTACTTGTACAGTGAGCGCATTAATGTGTGCGTCGATGATGCCGAAGGTACAGTGCGCAGCGCAGCGGCTTACAAGCAATTCACCGAAGCTTTCTTTAGAGACATTAAAGTGGTGCGCTATCCTAATATTTGCGAGTTGATTATCGCCTCACGTAAACGCATGGAAAAGAAAGGCTTGCGTTTTGACTGGCTAAACTTCCGTACCATTGCTTCTGGCATTCAGGAGATCTACAACGCGACGCGTTGTAATGATTTTGCTAAGAACGCGGCTAACTTGTTCACAGCAATGCCCCACTACGCCCCTTCCCCACACTAGTTATAGAGAAGTATCCGCTTAACGGCGGAGGGTTTTGCACGTCTGCAGCGTATTTTTGGTTGAAGATCCAACAATATCCTCCGTATTTACCAGAGTCTAACCTTGATGTGCCTCCCCTACCGATCGTTCTGAGCCGCCTTTTTATGTTAACTTCAAAAGGGAGTGCAATAAAAGCATGTAAGAAAAGAGCACAAAGATGGCACTAAAAAATGGACTGCGGTTATGTGTACTCCGTAGTTAAACTTCGTATATAAATAAATATTTAAGTAAACATTAGATAGAAAATTAAGGTTCACTCTGGCTGCTACATACTTGTATGTAGAGCCGGTGTGAAGCCGACAAGCGATAGCGCGTCAGTCTCATCCCCAAATCTAATTTGATCGATCTTACAACAGCAGTCGCTTCGCTCCATGACACCCACAGCCAGCATTAAGATTAGATAAACTAAAAAAGAACAACGCGATCGCTGGCTGCGCTGGATCTTTCTTTTGTCATTCGACAGGAAACTACTAAGCATATACATAAGATTTCGTGGAACCACCACAATAACCACGAGTTACATCAACCAACAACGTACTTCTTACTCGCTTCGCTCGCGCATTCTAGCAAGGCGAAGGGCAATTTTCGTGCCGTTGGTATGATCTATTCATTAAACTTAATCTGGAGGATAAGTCCTATCTTACTCACTGCGTGAGCGCGTTCTGGTATTCGTCGCACAGCGACTCATGGGATTGGAAGTGACAAGGTAACTTTATTAATTCTCTGCGAAGATCTTGAAGGTTGATTTGTGAATAGAGCTTACAACAACATTGGTGATCACAATCATTAGAAGGATTGCTTTAGCTGATAAATGCCCCTAAATCGCTTAGACCAAATACTCTACAAAACTTAGGGGCGTGCTTCTTCCCTACCAAATCTAATCCGGTTTTCAAAAAAGTCAGACAATAATCTGTTTGCGTTTAAGTTGATTAAAGTCGTACTTCGATGACACCGTTGGAGTTATACACAGGGTGAGGTAGTGAACATTTTTTAATCAAGTGACGTTCGGTTTGACGCTCACATTTAGCGGTGCTCATATACTTCCTTTTTAGGGAGAGCATCATGCACATGACCACCGCAACAAAGCCAAGTTATGGCGGGGAATGAAACAGCATGAGTGTGCAAAATGGTGAATATATCTATTTTATTAAATTGTAACTAAGTGTAAATTTAGCGTGTTTTAATAGTTAACATATCTAGGAAGTGTCTCGTAATCATCTTGGCGTCATCGCAGAAAAGTGCTTTGCCAAAACTTGTGATCAAAATTCGTACTAACGGCATAACATATATTGAAAAGAGAGCGACTCGCTCCTTTGGTATTTTGCTTGTTACTACAAAGTTTGGTCAATAACGATGGCTCAAATGATTGATGAACACAATGTAGATTTGTGCTCGGAGGAAAAAGTATTAATAGCTTTGAATACTATCAGTCAAATCCGTTAATTCGGTTTGATGAAGGTTTTTTATTGGTAAAAGATAGAAATCATCAATTGGTTGCCTGTAACTCATGCTTTTTGAATATGTCAGGATTTGCATCCGTAGAGCATGTTCTGGGTTTGACAGATGATGATATGCCTTGGAAGGAATTTTCTGAAATTTATCAATCTCATGAAAGGGATATATTATCGGGAAGTCAATACGATCTTTTCGAGCCTATTGTTGACTGTAATGGGAAGAAATATAACCTTCATATTAGAAAGAAAATAATAAAAGATATAAATGGAAATAAGTCAGGGATTATTTCACATGCGATGATATTTGATTATCGTTATGGAACAGAAATTATTAAATTTTCCTCAAACTGCTATACCGTCAGTCATGGAGGAAATATTGAAGAATTAAGTCGGAAAGAAAGAGAAGTCGTCTTTCTATTTTTGAATGGATATAAAAGGAAAGAAGCATCGAACTATTTATCTATTTCACCGAGTACATTTGATTCTCATATTGTATCAATAAAAAACAAACTTAATTGTGACTCAAGCCATGACCTTATTGTAAAAGGATTTCAGCTTGGGCTTAAGAAAAAAATTCCAGAATCAATTTTAATGGAGGGAGGCTTTTATAAGCCTAAAGGAAATTAATGGATATTTGTATTGTTAATGAAGAAATAGAAGTTCCTGCTCAAGTTTCGACAGGATCAAGCTTTATACTTGAAGCGCTCAAAGAAAAAAACATTCGTCATATTTTCATGTTGCCGGGAAAAATGGTACAGCCATTCATGCAAGATTTAACAAATATGAACGTATTAGCGCCTATTATTGTGACCCATGAGGCCAGCGCAGGCTATATGGCAGATGCGTATGCTAGGGTGTCTGAAGGCATTGGGGTCGCTTTATCCATTTTAAGCCCTGGTGCGTTGAATTTATTGCCAGCGATTGCTTCCGCTCGTGCAGACGGTATCCCCATTCTTGCTTTGAGCGGAGATGTACCAACGACTTATGAAGCGAAAGGTGCGTTTCAAGATGGCTCTGCATTAGGGACCAATGATGTCGCCATTTATGAACCTGTCACAGGCCTAGCTGCACGGGTTAATCGGGCGGAGCGGCTACCAGATTATCTCTCTAGAGCCTTTGAGCGCTTGGGGCTACCAAATAAAGCCCCTGCTTTTTTACAGATACCGTTGGATGTGCAAACAGCGACGATAACAGGAGAACACCGACTTCCTGAATTACCAGAATATTCTATCGCTGCTGAGGCATCAGTTGTCGACATGGTGTTAGAGAAATTAAAATCACCAACTTCTAAAAGTATATTGCTCGTTGGACCTGAAGCGAGAAAACGAGGCTTTGCTGAAAAAATTATTCAGCTAGCTGAAAACTTGAATGTTCCTGTTGCGGCAACCTTAGATGCCAAAGGTACGTTCCCTGAAGATCATCCGCTATATCTAGGTGTTTTTGGTTTTGCAGGGCATCAACGAGCAATGGAAGCATTGCTTAACCAACCTATTGATCATGTCGTGGCATTTGGGGTTAATTTTGACCAACGCTCTACGCTCTGCTGGACAGATGAGCTTGCAAGGGGAGCTGAGTGGTTTTGTTGTTCAGTGAAGTTAGGGCAGTTTTACACCGCGCCAGTTGGCAAAAAAGTCATTGCTTCACCAGAGTTGTTTGTTAGCCAGTTACTGGAAGCGGCTCAGTCAACGCAGAGTGTCAAGCCTCTAAAAAGTTTATCATGGTTAAACTCGGTGCTATCGGTCCCCTTATACCCTGATGAAGATCACCAAAGTACTGCTGCTGGAATTCATCCGGCAAAGGCAATTTTAGACTTGAGACAGTGTGCGCCAAGAGAGAGCATAGTGTCGGTTGATTCTGGCAGCCACCGAGTTTTTTGCGCGCACTATTGGCAAAGTTATGAGCCAAATCAGTATCTTACATCAGCCAGTACGGCTCCTATGGGGTGGGCAATTTGTGCAGGTATCGCCGCTAAATTGGCTCATCCACAAGTCACCAGCTTAGTGATTACGGGTGATGGTTGCATGTTGATGCATGGTAATGAGATCCAAACAGCAGCAAGATATAACATTCCAGTTGTGTTTGTTGTACTCAATAACAGTGCTCATGGTGGTATTCATGTTGAGGCTCAGAAGCATCAAAGCTTTGCTCCTGAATTGACCCAACTTCCCACCCATGATTGGAAAAAATACGCAGAAGCATTAGGGTTAATTGCGTATCAAGTCGATGATCCTGAATCACTGTCTTCGGTATACCAGGAAGCATTGGCTCTTGATGGCCCCTGTTTAATTGATGTTATTTGTCGAGATGATGCAACAGTGCCAAATTCTTATTATGTAAAAAATAACATCAACTCTTTATAGTAAAATAGTATGAATAAAAAATATAATGAACGCATCTTGCTGGTCATATTAACGATGATGAGCATGATGGGGTTAGTCGCATCTGATATATATATTCCTGGGTTACGAACACTTGCGGATGATTTAAATACAAGTACGAATTACGTCCAGTTAACAATTGGTGTTTATTTAGCGGGTCTTGCTTGTTTCCAATTAATCTATGGCCCTCTTTCTGATCGGCTGGGTCGTAAGCCTATTATTTTATTTGGGGTTGTTATTTATATTATCGCCTCATTGGCTGCTATGTATATTAACTCAATTGAGCAATTGATTGTCGTGAGGTTTTTTCAGGCGAGTGGTGCGTGTGCAGGGCTCGTGGTTGGAAGAGCAATTATATCTGATTTGTATAGCAGGGAGCAGTCTGTTCATGTCTATAATATTATCTACCCTATGGTTGCGGCCTCTCCGGCGATTGCACCTTTGATGGGTGGTTATATTATCGAATATTTTGGCTGGCGTTATTCTTTCCTATTTGTTTTTACTTTTGGGGTTATATTAGTTCTGCTTGTCTTATTTTTCTTTCAAGAAACAAATATAAGAAAAGAATCTTCTGAGGGCAGTCTTCGTAGTATTATGTACGATTATTATTCGGTTGTGAATAATGGCCAGTTTTGGAAGTATATATTGTGTGTCTTGATGCTGTATGGAACTTGGTTTACTTTTTTGACTCAATCGTCATTTATTTATCACGATTTGGGCTACACAGAAAAAGAAATTGGTTATTTTTATATCCCGCTGGCCTTCATGATTTATGTGGGATCTCGGATCAGTAAATTGATGACAAATAAGATTGGTATTGATAGTACGTTTTTTCTAGGGCTGGTGATTTTTTGCTTTGGGGCAGGGGCGTTGTTCTTATCTTCTTATTTTTCAGAGATTACGTCGGCGGCTCAATTGATTGTGCCAATGGCACTATTGGCCACGTCTAACGGTATTGTTTTGACGTTGGGTATTTCATCTGCTGTTAGTTTAAATGCGGAGAAATCTGGCAGCGCATCTGCTGTGGTTGGCTTTTTACAGATAGGCTTCTCCTCATTGTGTGCTTCCTGGTTTGGGTATTTATTTGAGATCAGCCCGATGTCAATGGCATTGGAAATCTTAACGCTGTCTCTAATTTCTTTTTTTGGTTATCTGGTTATCCACAAATTTACGGCAAGGGCTGTTGTAGCATGAATAAAATTATCACCATCACTCTGTGTTCTGTCTTATCTTTTCCTGTTTTTTCGTCTGAAAGTCAAAGTGTTATCTATCAAGCCGGAGTGACAGGAGCAACGTTAACGGGGGCCTATGAGGGCTCGACAACTTACGAGGAATTAAAGAGTCATGGCAACTTTGGCCTAGGAACCTCTAATGGTATTCAGGGGGAAATGGTTCTTATCGATCATGAAATGTTCATCACTGAGAATGGAAAGGGGGAAACGATGCGTCCCTCGATGAAGACGCGAACTCCATTTGCAATCGTGACACTATTTTTAATGTAACGAAGGTAAGCAGCAAAGAAAAGTTTGTTGAGCTTTTTCAGCAGAGATTTAACAACGATAACTTATTTCAGGCACTAAGGATTGATGGGGATTTTAAGGCGATTCAATTTAGAAGTATTGTAAAAGATGCGGATAATAGTGAAAGAAACCTGAAAAAATACATAGAGAAAAATCAAATTATTAATGATCTTAAAGATATTAAGGGCAGTCTTGTTATTTTTAGGTCTCCCAAATTTGCTTACCCTATGACAGTACCGGGATATCATATTCACTTTATATCATCGGACCGAAAGTCCGCAGGGCATGTTTATGATTTTAATATCAACAGTGCTCAAGTTTCTGTTCAAACAATATCAACCTTTAACATTAACCTTCCAACAAATCATGAATACATAATGCATGATGTTGAACGTGTTGATAATAAAGTTATCAATCATGTTGAGTCTGGTATTAAATAATGATGGTGGATGGTGTGATATGGGAGTGAATCTTCATCTATCCATCATATTTTTTCTTTTAGGGTGTGGGAGGGCGTTGTTGATCAAATCGGT
>NZ_MCUN01000017.1 GCF_002873455.1 Vibrio splendidus
AAGATTTTAGCTACAACACCAGCACCAACTGTACGGCCACCTTCGCGGATTGCGAAACGTAGACCTTCGTCCATTGCGATTGGAGCGATTAGCTCAACAGTCATTTGAACGTTGTCACCTGGCATTACCATTTCTACGCCTTCTGGTAGAGTGATATCGCCTGTTACGTCAGTTGTACGGAAGTAGAACTGTGGACGGTAACCCTTGAAGAAAGGAGTGTGACGGCCGCCTTCGTCTTTAGAAAGTACGTATACTTCAGACTCAAACTTAGTATGTGGGTTGATTGAACCTTTAGCAGAAAGTACTTGGCCACGTTCAACGTCATCACGCTTAGTACCACGTAGAAGTGCACCAACGTTCTCACCTGCACGACCTTCGTCAAGCAGTTTACGGAACATTTCAACACCAGTACAAGTAGTAAGAGTAGTTTCTTTGATACCAACGATTTCTACTTCGTCACCTACGCGTAGGATACCGCGCTCGATACGACCAGTAACTACTGTACCACGACCTTGGATTGAGAATACATCTTCAATAGGAAGTAGGAACGGTAGATCAACAGCACGCTCTGGAAGTGGAATGTAAGAATCTAGTGCTTCTGCAAGCTCAACGATCTTGTCTTCCCACTGCTTTTCGCCGTTTAGAGCGCCAAGTGCAGAACCTTGAATTACTGGAAGGTCGTCTCCTGGGTACTCGTACTCAGAAAGAAGTTCACGAACTTCCATTTCTACTAGCTCAAGTAGCTCTTCGTCATCAACCATGTCACATTTGTTCATGAATACGATGATGTAAGGGATACCAACTTGACGACCAAGTAGGATGTGCTCACGAGTTTGTGGCATAGGGCCATCTGTAGCAGCAACAACTAGGATACCGCCGTCCATTTGAGCAGCACCAGTGATCATGTTTTTAACATAATCGGCGTGTCCAGGACAGTCTACGTGTGCGTAGTGACGTTCAGGAGTATCGTACTCAACGTGAGAAGTTGCGATTGTGATACCGCGCTC
>NZ_MCUN01000018.1 GCF_002873455.1 Vibrio splendidus
GTCGAACGACCTTGTATGCCGTAAATTGATTGGGCTTGTTTATAGGTCATGTCGCCTTTTTCAATGGCGTCTACAACCTGCAATTTAAAGCCTAGTGTGTAATCACGCTGAGTGCGCTTAACGTAGTGTTTATTTGGAATGGTCATCATTAGTCCTCAATGTGTAAACACATTCCAGGACGGGACAAAGAAGTATTAAAAGCCCCGATGTGTCTTACATCGGGGCTTTTTCAATGTTGGCAACTGCATAGAATTATTTACGGGCTCATCTGAACCGGTCGTGTCTCTCTATATTTGAGAAATAATTCATTGCCAGTGCCTCGCTTACGACCGCTTTACTGGTAAGTAGCTAAGTAGCTAAGTAGGTAAGTTACCTACTAAGACTTTGGCTAGCTAATCGGCAACAATGTCTGCGATGTCGAAAGTTGAGTCTTGTTGGCTGTTTTTAAGTTGATGATATTCGAGCTGATATTGCTCATAGCCATCAAAATAGCAGTCGCCGATTTCATTGCGTGGGCAAATTTGTACATCGTCTCTTGCGACCAGTTCAGTTGAACAAGATGGGCAGTGTTTCATAGATCCTCCTGATGGAATCCCAGTGTATAACCGGCCCTATTAACTCAAACTTTTGTTTCGTTGTGATTTCACTTTTAAGTCAAGTAGCGGGTTTATTTGTCATAAACCCGCTACTTGTTGCTGTGCTTGGCCACAGAAAGGAGCAGCGATATAAGGTGCTTCGAGTTCGACAATGCTGTTTATTGGATGCTACATATATTGAAGCGAGAGCGGCTACCTCCACCTAACATTTTTACATTCTCTTTGTTACTAAGTGCCTTCCAGGCAGTACTTTCTGCCGCACTGAGGTTTGAAGGTTGGTAATCTAAGTTAGCGTATCTGGATACAACCACTTGTTTATCCATGCTTTCAGATAGGCTATCGATTACATTAGTTGTCACTTTTCCATCGGAGTAGGCCATGACCAAAACTTCATTATTTTCTTCAAGCGCTGAGACTAATGTGCTTTCATTGTCTTTGCTGTATTGAACATCACTGTAACCTTGCTCTGAGCCTGCTCGTTTGCCTGAAATTGAACGATAAAGAAGGCTCTTTTTACGTTTCTTTAAGCAGCTAAGTGGGGTCTCATTCTGCTTGCTATAAATATTGACCACTTTAATATCGTTTTGAGCAGCGTATTTCAGAATTGAACTTTGGTTTCCGAGTCCTCTGCGTGTCAGCGCTGGTGAATTTTGCAAGCTTTGAGATAAGCGTTGTTCGGTAGCATCAACGATAACAATCGCAGGTTTGTTACCTTCACTTAACGATTTCTTTAGTGCTTGTCTAACTTCGATATGTGCCATTTTTCCTTCTACAGTATCCCAGTTCGGTGCATGCTGAGGTGTTGCGGATGGTCTTGTTTCAAGCGTATATGGCTTGTAGTCGTAGTGTTCTTTCGGCCAATAAGTATTTCTTTTTGCTTTTCCCAAATCGTCAGCTAAATGAAATTCACTCACGATCTTTTCATTTTTTAAATACGCTTTAGGTTTTTCTTGTCTTAGCGCTTTCCATTGGAAGTACATCTCTTCACGAAGGTTGATGACTGCCTGCCTGGCACTACTGATTTCTGTAACGGGATCTCGACCGTGTTCAGCATTGTTGTAGTGAGTAATTCCTGTGGTCTGATATTCATAATTTGGAATCACATACTCTGTCGCTTTATTGGTGTCTGGGTGTCGGTGAGACAGAGGCGCATTGCCTTGAGGGACGGCACCAGAAGAGAAGTCTCTCGCGTGTATGAGCTCATGTCCTAATGCGACAGTTTGATCAAACGGTGTCTCTGTTCCTGGAATATTGACCATCTCCGTGGTGGAGAAGTAAACCGTATTCGAGACCCCCTTACCATTAAACTGTCGCTGCCAAGCTAGCGAAGCCTTTTGTTGATCTTTAAATATAGAGGGTATCGTCTCAAAGAGTCTTCCTGGTCCTTCTGGTTCTCTTATCACAGTGACAACCGCAGCATTAGAGTGGTCGATCCCTATTGTATGTTCAATTAATGGTTCAACACCGTCGTGAGGCGCATTGACCGGAACGTAGGTAGCGATTTGTCGTAAAATTTCTCGTCCAGTTTGTGACAGCTGTAGCTTGCGGACTAACACGCTTATATCTGCAAGGTATGCGTCACTCTTTGTTTGTACGTAGAGGTTTCTAGACATGCGATAAAGTTTACCGTGGGTGTCTGAGTTGTACCCAGCAATCACTTTTACGCCGTCCGGAGCATCATAAAAGAGGCCGAATTCTGAGCCTTTTCCAGCATATACATTCATTGGGTCAACAAGCAAAAAAAGCATTGAAAGAGTTAAGATAACCTTAGTTTTCATTGGCTTATTCCTCTAATGCGATTTGTAATTCAATCCAATCTTCGAGTTCTTTGAGGAGCAGATGGTTGATATGTGGAAGCATGGTCAGTTCTTCTTGTTTAATGATTAACCCAAGCTGCCCAATTGCAGACTCGAGATCTCCTTGGCTCAACGCTATTTTTATATTCGCGAGTTGGGCCCAGAGGGCATGTGAAGATACATAGCCTACTTGTTGTTCCAGTTCATCTTGATGCTCATCGGAAAGGTAGCTCAGGTGCAGAGGGGAAAGCGTGCTGTTGAACAGTTGATGTTGACTGTTAGGCGATACATTGACTTCTGACTGCTGATGTTGTGCGATTTGAAGGTAGAGAGAAAGATCGCCTAATAAATATTGAAGTTGGTTGGCATTCGTCGTCTTCATTGCCTTTTCAATGATGCTTTCAATAGCGCTTTGAAAATTTTGATCAAAGTTAGTGCTTGGCTGCGACATCACTTCATCGAGTATATCGGCCATTTGGGGAGCATAAAATCTAAGGTCTCCTGCAGCATAAACGCTCGGATAGGGCACTGAATAGTTCAGTGAACGAAGATAAGACATCGATATAGCGAGCTCAAATTGAGGTTGAATGAAATGTCTAAAAATTTCGTATTGTTTGATTTGACTTAACACTCCACCGCTTGGTCGCTCTGTTAGCAGCAGTTCATACCAACGGCTAATCTGATACCAGTTTGTACGATTTTCGGGGTTTGAACCGTCGATTCCTTTGCTTTCTAGATAATTCATTAAAGACGTTTGGTAGCTAAGAATCTCGATGTCAGTTAGCAAGGATAATTGCTGCTCAAACACCTGATTAGAGAACTGGCCGGATATGTAGGCGTCAGCTGTATTCATTAGTTGCTCTCTAAATAAGCCAGCAGGCCATCCCGAGGTCACTCTCGACGCTGTATAATAATCGACATTAAACTCTACTCTTTTTGTTAATACTCTGGACAGCTCAGGGTCTTTTTTCGGGTGATAGGTATCGTACAATGCGCCAGAGTTTTTACACGCATCTATAGAAGCTTGAATACCGCCTGGGGCAATGGAAGGAACACCCCAGCAAGTTCTTGCGGGGCGAACTTCTACAGTTGCTGTTCTGAGTTGTTCCTCGCTCAGGTAATCGATATCCCACATTTCTTTGGCATACTCTCTCAGACCGCTTTGTCGCGCTTGGATCTGCAAGTTGCTTCGGTTGATCGTGCTATGGGTGATCATGTTAAAAACGTGGGGTTTTGCCCTGTCGTTTACTCGCTTGATTAAGTTTTGTCGGTGCTCGGCTAGCCGACGTAAAGCAATGTCGACAAGTTCTCTTTTCTTTGTGTGTATCGCCAAAGCAAGTTCGTGATACTCATTAGCATTCAATTTATTAATGAGATCATCAATTCGATCTGGTCCATGATTGCGAACGCAGCTTTTGAGTTCTGCCTGTGGTTTAAATCGGCCTTGGCATAAAGGTTTGTATAAGCTTGAATCAACAAAGACGTGTCCTAGCGATTTTAATAGCTCTAGGTCGATTCGTGCCATTTGCTTAGATATCTGCCTGTCATACGCTGAAGCTAACCGGCGATACTCAGCGTCGGCTTCAAGAAGTAGGTGATCGATATACATTGAGGCAGAGTGCTTCACATGATTGTCGTATTTATTAATCAGTGAGATTGCATCTTGTTTTTTATGATGGAAACGAGAAAATTTTGATGAGTGGTTGGTAAACACGTAGTGCGATTGGTTTTCAAATTCGGTGATTTTTTCTTTGGCTGCGAAGTACTTAATGTCATTCGATAATAGGTTTAGCTCATCACCAACTAGAGGAATGAGAGAGAAAATAGAAGCCGCTTTGTCGAGTCGAGTAGAGGATTCCTCAGAAAATGTTTGGACCATGTTGTCAACCCAAAAGCCAACTGCGACTGCATCTCCGATTGGCCCTAAGACTTCCAACGTCGAAGAACCAGCCTGACCTAGTCGGTTTATTAGGCCTTCTTGGCTTAACGAGCTTTCGAATGTCTGCGGGACATTAGCCAACGCTTTTTCTGTTTGTGGCCATGCTGATGCGAAAGATTGCGCGTGCCCACTGTGTTCAAGTTCGCCTAACGCAGTACCAAAATCTGGCTCTGCATAAAGCTCATTTTGAGACCATAAAGAAGCACGGTCATTGTTTATTGTGTCTAGTGATTGGGTATCCTGAACTCCGTCGCTTAAGCAAAGTGCGGCTGATAAAGGACTATATACGATAGCTGTGAGCCACCATAAATCGTTTTTCTTGGTCATATTCAAATACTAGTTTTTTTATCGCAGTTAGATGAATAGCACTCTTCGATTAGCTTTTTACTGACAACAAAGAGATCAGTGTAGGCATAAGTGGCGAATAGGTGCTTTGGCTTTCTTTGGGTTTGTCATCAACAAAAAAGCTCACCACCAGAGTGATGAGCTTAGATAGGGGGAAATGTGAGTTTGTTTACTGCTGTACAGGGTTAATCATAAGTTCAGCATCTTCATATCCCAGCTGTGCGAGGGTTTCAGAATCAAAGTCAGTAACCACCTGAACATCGCCGGCATAATAGGTTTTATGATTATTCAGTGCGGTCATCGCATCGAATGAACCTACAGAGTGCTGTTCACCGATATCGATCAGGCCTGAATATTGAGACTCAGCACTGAATTGACCTGATACGTGAGTGTAAAACGGACGTAAGCTAGCTCCTGCGGCATATTGCATGCTGCTCAATCCATTGGTGTTGATTGCCCAACTCCAATCCCACCATTTCATTTCTCCAGGAATATAACGGTGATCCCATTGGTAACGGATATTCGCTTGTTCTTCAGTGTTGGTTCCCATTGTGAAGGTGTGAGAAATCGTCGGACGATTTGTCGGATGACTGCTGAGCGCGTTTCCGCTATGACGAAGGAAACCAGTAAAGTTAACGTTGTAACTCATGTTGGCTTTGATGCGGTAAGGATAAGAGATGGTAGAGCGTAAGAACTCTACTTGAAAGGGCAGTACTGATTTCGCAGGAACCGTAATGATAGCTTGCAGTTCGCTCAGTTCAGAACGAGATCCATTATTGGTATCAGAAAAACGCTGTTCTTGCTCTAAAAGTACTCGTACTTCCGTTTTACCAACTTGTGGCCATTTAAAGTTATCAGAAAGGAGCACCGAATCGGCAAGATCAAAGCTATTGGTTTTTTGCCAACGAGTTGATTGCTCAAACTCAAGGTCAACGATGATCTGCTTAGGCTTATTACTTTCATTAATTGCGTAGGCAGAAACGGTTTTAATCAGTTCCTGAGCTGGCTCTAAAATCGTGCCGTGCGAAAATACTTCGCTGTCTAGGGTGTAAGAGAAATTATCGACTGTGATTGTCGTTTTCTCATTACAACGCATGCCACTGCAGTTCCCGTCGTTATTCCCTTTTATCTCCCAACCGTCGTTGAGCTGTTTAATTGACATGTCTTGACCGACATAACGGGCGTTGTTACCACCTACCCATGCAAAACCAAGATTGTGAGCTAAGTAACTTAGTGGCCTGATAAAGTTTCCGTTGTCGTTGACTAAAGCGCTTTGAACCTCAAGGTTGTCGCTCTCTTGAATAGCTTGTTCATCGTAATAAGGGAGGCCCGCATCTGGCGAGTTTGGATAGCACCAAGTGTTGTCATTTGCTTGCCCTTGTTTGATGAGTCCGTGATAGCCAGAGCCCATAATCTCCCAATTGTCCTGAAGGCCGACAATGTCCCACACGTTCATGCGAGAAATAAGAGCCGTTTTATGTTCTTGAGCCTCAAACTTATTAAGTGGGCGATAGTCTGAACGACAACTATCGTCACCGAGTTTATCTAAGACGACCTGGTCAGAGTAAATCTTTGAATGAGCCGTAAAAGCTATTAAAGAGAGGGCAGCGCTGAATAGTATGGTTTTACTGACGTTAAGCATGAATAATTTCCTAAATGCCATTTTCTGGCTATTTTTATTTGAAGCGATTGTTAGATTATATTTATATTATTTTGAAGCCGAGAGCCCCTAGCGGTGTGTACTCTGTCATATAAAACAATGCCAAAAATACTGAATTAAATTGAAATAAATTCCTTATTATTATCAGTTGGTTACAGTAATGGTTTTATTATTTTATTGATGGATATCTATGTAGGTGTTCATTCGGTATAAAGGCTTACTTAAACCCTAAATAGATAAGAGGTTGGAGATAAAAAATGAAGGGCAGTGAGAGGGTAAGATAGAAGTACTTTGCAGTTACTTTGAACTAAAAAATGCAACAAACAACCGTTCGATTGCTGCTGCATTTTGTTTGTAAACTGGAGCTAACTTAGCTGCCGATAATCTTCTGAGCTTCCAAGCAAGTGATTAAGCATCGCCTGGCTTTTCTCGCTTACTGTTCCAACCCATAAAGTTGTAGATGTTGTAACGAGCAAAGCCTATCTGTTCATGCAAAGCAAAATCTGTGACCGCAAAGTTGTACCATAGTGGCAGCCATGAAACTTGAGCCGCCATATAATCGGCTCTAACTGGAGTAACATTTAAGCCGAAGTGGTTGAAGTAGAGCTCGCTGCGACGAATATGCAGACCAGATGAAACTAACACAATGTTATCGAATTTATGATGCTTCATTAGGTCACTAGTAAGCTGTGCATTCTTCCAAGTGTTTACGCTATTTGGCTCTTGAATGATGTCACGCATCGGAACGCCAAGTCTCAGCAATTGTTGTTGATAAACTTCTGCTTCGGTGACACCGTTATTTTGTGCATCGCCACCACTGATGATCACTTTGCACGTGGTTTGTATTTTTGCACAATCTTTATATTGGCTTGCTGTTTCGCTGATTCGGCCAAAAGAGAAAAAGGCGGGTTCGAACTCTTGCGTGCTTTTAATTAACTGCGTTCCCGCACCCAGAAGAACAATGGCGTTATTGTCAGACCACTGGATATCAGGCTTATTTTCGTAATCGGCTTGTAGGTCGTTCAGTAAATAACGAGGAATTAAACCTGAGCCAATCAACGCAAATGACGATATAAGAACCAGAGATAAAAACAGAGAGGTTTTTCGCCACTGAAGTAAACGTGTAAAGCCAACGAATAGCAGAAGAAGTAATAATATAATAAAGCTCATGAGGATCCTGTTATCGAACTGGTGCCAAGATGATGTGACATACTGAAGCGGTGCATCATATATCAGTTATGTTAATCATTCATAGATAACTCATTGTATTATTGAACAAATGCACGATTTCTTTCTATCAAGAACAATCATCGATGAGAGCATTCGAAAAAATCGCTTTGTTATTGTTCGATAATCCCATTCTAAATATAGGTATATAAATCAAGAAAGTTACTTAAACCTTATTTCGTGTTATTTAATTTATCTGTTCATCGGTTTTCATTTCTTCAATTCGTTAACTCAGCTCTCATATTCTTAAACTACCAAATCTTCAAGCTCTCTAATTATCAAACTCTCCAGTTTTCAAGTTCTTAAATTATCAAGCTTTCAAGTTATCAAAGTAAGCCTGAACAAATTTAACGAACACTTGGTGTTTCTTTGCAGGATAAATAACTTGCGGATAGAAAAGGTAAATACTGTTGCCTTGTTGCTGGCATTCATCAGGCAGCACTCGCTCTAATTCTCCAAGCCCAACCTCTTTCGCAACGTAGTAACTTGCGATACGGATGATGCCACTGCCTAAAATGGCTTGTTGTTTGAGCAAGTGGTTGTCATTGCTTGAAAGCCAACCGGACACATCAATATTTGCCGATTTTAAAGGCCACTCGGTTTGGTGCAGCGTTGCTAAGCATTGATGGTCATTTAAGTCGTTGGCATTGTTGGGGCGGCCAAACTGCTCAAGATAGCCGGGAGTAGCAACCAAATCATGCTGATAACTAATCAAGTGTTTCGCCACCATGTTGTCTGGTGGGGTATTGGTTGCACGAAACGCGAGATCGATATCATCTTGGTTGAGGTTAAAGTTGGTGTAGCTGCTGTTTATCTCAAAACGGATTTCTGGATATTGCTGCCTAAACCGTTGGCAGATATCGAATAGATATACCTCAGTAAACATCTTTGGCGCAGTGAGGCGTAATAGACCTTTTACGATGTCGTGTTGCTCTGAAACGCTGCGTTCAAGCTGTAAGACTTGCGAGCGAATCGTTAAGCCTTGTTGTAACGCGCGTTCGCCTTCTTGGGTTAAACGAACACTGCGTGTGGTTCTGACCAAAAGCGGGCATTGTAAGTCGTTTTCTAAACGTTTGATCTGCTCAGAAAGGTAGCTCTTAGAGATACCGAGCTTTTCGGCTGCCTTGGTAAAGTTGAGTTGCTGAGCAAGTTCTACAAACAGGATCAGTCGTTCAATTCTTTTGTGTTCGTTCATTCGCGCATTCCTACTAATCTATTGTTCGCCATATCAAACAATCATTTCGTAACTAGCATATTCTGTTTTTTTAAAAGAACAATATGATAGAGACATATTTCTGGTCAGCAAATCTTCTAAGCGAGAATCGATATGACGAACAGCATTGAATCTACAAACAAAACGAATGATCAAAAGAGTATCCCATTATCAAACCATCTACCGAATGTTGGGCAAGTTGCCTATGGTTGCATGGGCTTAGGTGGTGGATGGAATGATAATCCAGTAAATAGTGCGGATGTTGCTCAAACACGAAGCGTAATCGATACGGCATTAGAATCAGGTATTAATTTATTCGACCATGCGGATATCTATACCTTCAGAAAAGCCGAGCAAGCCTTTGGTCAAGCATTACAACAAGCGCCTGAGTTGCGTGAACAGATGTTCATTCAATCTAAGTGCGGGATTCGTTTTGAAGGCGAGGGTAATGTTGGTCGTTATGATTTTTCGGTAGATTGGGTAAGCCAATCGGTGGAAGGTATTCTGAACCGATTGAATACTGAAAAGCTCGACGTGTTGCTTCTGCATCGTCCTGATCCTTTGATGGAGCTTGATGAGTTAGCAAGAGCGTTAGAGAACTTGAAAGCACAAGGTAAGGTCGATTTCTTTGGTGTGTCGAACATGAACAGCCATCAAATTCAGTACCTGCAATCTGCGCTCGGGCAACCCATCGTCGCAAATCAAGTTGAGATGAGCTTAGCCAAACTCGATTGGTTGAATGATGGGGTGATGATTAACTCGCAAGGGCATTATCAATCAGATTTCGCCGCGGGCACACTAGAACATTGCCAAATGAATAACATCCAATTGCAAGCTTGGGGCTGTTTGGCACAAGGCCGATTTGCTGATCAAGGTTTGTATTCAGAACATGAAAACGTGAAAAAGACGGCGCACTACGTGGCTCAGTTAGCGAACCAATATGGCGTAGAAAGTGAAGCGATTGTGCTGGCATTTTTGCTTCGTCACCCTGCTCGTATCCAACCTGTTATTGGCACCACAAACCTAGAGCGAATCAAAGCTTCGGCAAGAGCGACTCAGATAAACTTGTCTCGTGAAGAGTGGTACAACCTTTACGTGTACTCACGTGGTCAAGCACTGCCATAAGGAATGAACATGTTGAATCAAAAGATCGCCCAACAACTCGTGTCTAACGCTCTCGACATTGCCGACCGTAATCAACAAGCAATTGCGGTGAGCGTGTGTGATACGCACGGTGAGTTACTGGCGTTTATTCGCATGGATAATGTGAGCGTACAAGCCGGGTTGTTAGCACAGAACAAAGCTTACACGTCTGCAAGAGACAGACAGCCAAGCGGTAACTTAGGCGCTTGGGCGAGAGAAACCGGTAAAGACTTAAGTTACTGGACCGACTCAAAGATCACTGGCTTTAAAGGCGGTGTTCCCATTGAGATAAAGGGGCAGGTGATTGGCGCAATTGGCATCAGCGGATTGAGTGAAGATGACGATGAAGCGCTCGCCGAAAAAGTGATTCAACGAGTGCTCTGAGCTATGTTGTTTGTGAAGTAACAGAAGTTAGAAACGATAGACAATTAAAAACCGATGCATGTGCATCGGTTTTTTTGCTTATTCATACTAAGAGCTATAATCACTCTTCGATAGGAAGTCGAATTAAGCGCTTGCTTGTTCCAGATCTTGTTGCTTGTCTTTCTTACCCAATAGGCGACTGGTAATGGTACCGGCTGTCATTGCACCAGATACGTTAAGCGCAGTACGAGCCATATCAATAAGGGGTTCGATAGAGATAAGTAGTGCTGCAATAGTCACTGGAAGCCCCATCGCTGGCAGCACGATAAGTGCCGCGAACGTTGCACCGCCACCTACGCCGGCAATACCGAATGAGCTCACTGTAATGATAGCAATTAGAGACAGAATGAAGTTGATGTCCATTGGATCGATACCAACCGTAGGCGCAACCATGACGGCTAGCATTGCAGGGTAGATACCCGCACAACCATTCTGACCAATCGTCGCACCGAAAGTTGCAGACAGGTTAGCAATCGCTGGTGGCACATTTAGCTTAGTGATTTGAGCTTCAACGTTCAGTGGAATCGTTGCAGCAGAGCTACGCGAAGTGAAAGCGAACGTTAGGACAGGCCAGATTTTTTGGAAGTATTCTTTCGGGTTTACACCAACAAAAGAAACCAACACACCGTGAACGACGAACATCAGGATAATAGCTACGTAAGAAGCGACGATGAAACCGAGTAGGCTCAGGATGTCTGAAGCACTTGATGTTGCGACTACTTTCGCCATTAACGCAGCGATGCCGTATGGCGTGAGTGCCATGATCATCTTAACCAAGCGCATAACGATAGATTGAGCAGCGTCAACGAAAGTACGGATCGGTGATTCTAGCTCTTCTTTCTCAGCCATTACTTTACGGGCAGCAATACCTGTTAGCACACCGAAGATAACAACCGCGATGATTGAAGTAGAACGAGCTCCGGTTAGATCTGCAAACGGGTTAGTCGGAATGAAACTAACCAGCATTTGTGGAATGGTTAGGTCTGAAACACTCCCCATGCGGCTTTCTAGTGTTGCAATACGAGCGGTTTCACGAGCGCCCTCTGTTAAGCCTTCAGCCGAAAGACCGAATGCTTGAGCCACTGCAATACCAACAATCGCAGAGATCGCTGTTGTTGCCAGTAATACTGAAATAGTGATACCAGAAATCTTGCCCAATGAGCCGCCTTTTTCAAGCTTCACTACAGCTGCAATCATTGAAACCAAGACTAATGGCATGATTACCATCTTAAGCAATCCAACGTAACCACGACCAACGATGTTTACCCAGTCTAGTGTCTCTTTGATGATGGGATTGCCTTCACCAAATAACAGCTGTAGGCCAAGGCCAAACGCACTACCAAATATTAAACCGAGTAAAACAAGGCGAGAAAGTGTGTTTTCTTTTTTCTGCTGTCCGTAGAGAAAAAAGAGGATACCAGTGAATACCGCTAAGGCAGCGATAGCTGAAAATGACATTTGTTTTCCTTATGAATAACGCTAAATCAATTAAGCACCTGGATGTATAGGTGTCAGTACTGCTGCTAAAATAACGTTCTGTTACAAAACGTAAAATAAGGAAAAGTAATTTGTTAGAACGATTAGTAATATCTACTCAATGGCATGAGTGGATATTCAACATTTTGATGAATAGGTGAGCTTTTTAGCGATATTTTGCCAATAAATTGAGCATGTCACTTGACGAGTAAATTTCGGTATTTTTAAAATTATTTTCGAATAATCGGAACAACATTGCCTTCGCTACATCTTCCGCTTGAATAGGACGCAGGTTTTTGAATTGACCAAACATAAAGGGAGAGACTAAAGGAAAGATGCTTTGCAGAAGTTTTTCATCGGCTCTTGGTTCATCACGTTCACCAACCAGCGGCCCCGGACGTGCGATGAAAAGCTGCTTGAAGCCAATACGTTTTAAGTTTTGCTCCATTTGCCCTTTGCAGCGAAGGTAGTGTGAATAAGAATCTGGTGAAGCGCCATAACTCGAAACGACGGCAACGCGTTGTACCCCAAGAAACTTCATTGACTGTGCAACCTGGCTAACCAATTCAACATCGACTTTGCGAAGTGCTTCTTTTGATCCTGCCTTTTTCTTAGTCGTACCTAAGCAGATAACGCCAAGTTTAGGCGTCGCATTCGAGTCATCCCAACTCGTGACTTGCAGGTCACTATGAATGAGTGTGTGGAGTTTATTGGAATCAAACTGTGCATTAAGTGATTTTCTTGATAGCGCATAAATACTGTCGACCGCAGGCTCATCAATGAGCTGCCTCATCACATGATGGCCAATTAACCCTGTCGCGCCAGCCACCACAACTGATGTTTTATCTCCAGAAATGCTCATTCTAATCCCTTATTCGCTCTACAAGTGCTTGTTTAATATAAACAGTGTTTGAATTTTAAGCGAATAAAAATTTTTTATACGAGTGGTCAGTTAAGAGGTGGGTTGGTGATAGGTTAGTTGTGTTGAAGGCATGTACTTAACTTGCTGCAAACATTCGTAAGGTGCTAGAGGTAACAAAGCCCGCTGGGCGACGGGCTTTGCTACTTACTTTGCTGCTTATTAGGTGAAGGATAGTGGGATTTTCCTTACCTTTTTGCTAGTTTTCTTACTTGATTTATTTGGTTTTCTTTTACTTGTGTTCGGTATCATTACACCTCCTAAATCTTAGTTTGTTCATTTATTTCTAGTAGTCGACTATTTGATGCTAAGTGAGGGCTATCACTTTGTTCTTCTTACTTAACTTACTTAACTTACTTTGTTTCTAACTTAACAATGGAGAGAGATTGAAAAGTTATCTGCTTAACTTACTAAAGGAGAGGTTAGTAGGTTACTTTATATAAAGCATAATCGATGCCAAAACGTAAGTTACTGATAAATCTATTATCAGCACTATAGGAGTTTGAAGGTTCGTCAATTTGATTGTCAATTTGAGAAAAAACCAGTGTGATCTGTTTAAATTAAGAACACTCTCTACGGTTTCTGTTGATTAGGCATAGATACAGCATTGCTTAACACGTAAACTGAGTCGTAATTCACATAGACCAAGGACGTGCTATGAACCTCAAGCTTGATACTCTTGCTCCTACTCAGATTTATCACCTGATGACACAAACTGTTGTGCCTAGGCCTATTGCATGGGCATTGACGGAATCTTCTGAACAAGAGTACAACCTAGCGCCTTTCTCTTATTTCACGCCAGTTTCCAGTAATCCGCCGCTACTGATGTTATCGGTCGGGAAGAAACCGTCTGGCGAAATCAAAGATACCACTCGTAACGCCCTAGAAACGGGTAAGCTAGTGATTCACATTGCTTCTTCAAGTTCTGCCGAAACAATGACAGCAACAGCAGCCACTCTCGATCATGGTGATTCTGAAGTCACCGCGAATAATATTGAACTGGTTGAATTTGAAGGCTTTTCTTTACCGAGAGTAAAAGAGTGCGCGGTCGCTTTTGGCTGCATCTTATACGAAGTAAAAGAAGTTGGAGAGGTGCCGCAAAGCTTGATATTTGCTCAAGTTGAAACCGTGTACATTTCCGAAGATGTGATCGATAAAGAGAGTGAACGTCTTAAGGTTGATGCGTTGGCATTGGACCCACTGTCTCGACTTGGTGGCGGTGAATACGCGACGCTTTCTAATGTGTTCTCTGTTGCTCGCCCAAAATAGCCAATCCTAAATTAACGTACCCAGAATAAGCGTTTTTAAAAACTATGTTAGATACCCAATACTCACAGTACATCCAACACCGAATTGACCAAAAAACTAAGCCGCTCGGTGCGCTTGGCTTACTAGAAAAAGTCGCTCATCAATTGGCATTGATTCAGAGCCAAGGCAAAGAAGCTGCGGTTGAACACATCGAATTGAATAAGCCAAGTATCATCATTTTTGCTGGCGACCATGGCATAGCAGATGAAGGCGTGAGTATTGCTCCAAGTGCTGTAACACAACAAATGGTGTTGAATTTCTTACAGGGCGGCGCGGCCATTAATTGTTTCTGTACCGTAAATGATATTGATATCACTGTCGTAGATACTGGTATTTTGTTACCTGTGGAATCTGATAGCCCGATGTTGATCTCTCAGCGCTTGGGTACGCGAACCAATAACTTTGCCAATGAAGCGGCAATGAGTTTAGAAACGGTTGAACGTGGGATTGAACTGGGTACAGAGCTTGTATCTAGAACCATTTCGAATGGTACCAATATCATCATGTTTGGTGAGATGGGGATCGGCAATACCAGTAGCGCTTCAGCGATTTTAAGTGCGTTAGCAAATCGCAGTGCAACGGAGTGTGTTGGCCTAGGAACCGGCATTAACAGTGAGCAACTGGAACGTAAGAAAGCGGTTGTGGAACAAGGTGTTGCTCGTTGCAAAGGTTTAGAGCTTAAAGAAGTTAAAGAGCTTAAAGATATTAAAGAGGTACTAGCTCAAGTGGGTGGCTATGAAATTGTTCAAATGGTGGGGGGCTTCCTTGGCGCTTACCAGAACAGAACTCCAATATTAGTCGATGGTTTTATCGTATCGGTTGCAGCGTATGTCGCGACTTTAATTGAACCGAGTTGCCGTGATTACATGATCTTCGCACATCGCTCTGAAGAGTCAGGGCACAAAATTCTATTAGAACTGCTAGACGCTGAGCCACTGCTCGATCTTGGATTGAGATTAGGCGAGGGCACGGGTGCTGCGCTAGCTATGCCAATAATTCGTGTGGCAGCCGAGTTTTATAACAACATGGCGAGCTTCGAAAGTGCTGGAGTCACGGTTTAATGAGTGATGTGCCAGAAAGATCATTGAAAGATCGAGTCACTTATCAGTGGCAGCTGTTTGCGCTGGCGATGGGCTTCTTCTCCCGTTTGCCAATGCCAAAGAATACGCCCTATTCATCGGAGCGAATGAATCGTTCTGGTCGCTACTTTTCAACGGTTGGTTTGTTACTTGGTGTTCTGTGTAGCGGTGTGTTCTTGCTACTTGATGCCATATTACCGAGTGTAGTGGCGATCTTTTTGATGATGAGTTTTAGCTTGATGCTCACTGGTGCTTTTCATGAAGACGGCTTAACCGATATGGCGGATGGTATTGGCGGCGGCATGACCTTAGAACGCCGTTTGACCATTATGAAAGACAGCCGAATTGGCACTTATGGCGCGTCTGCACTGGTTATGGCTCTGCTTGGAAAGTGGGTGCTATTGAATGAACTGGTCAACATGACTGCTTTGTTTATGGTTATCGTGACCAGTTATACCTTTAGCCGTGCAATTGCTGCGTCACTTATCTATGACATGCCCTATGTCAGCGATTTAGATACCAGTAAAAGTAAGCCATTGGCCAACAAGCAAACCAAGGGCGAACTTGTCTTTTTACTAATTATTGGTGTGCTGCCAAGCTTATGGTTCGGTCTTGAATTCGCTTTGGTTTTATCTGTCGTCGCATTTCTGTTTAGAGCAGGTTTCAAAAAGTGGTTAATGGCTCGAATTGGCGGCTTTACTGGCGACTGCTTGGGTGCGGCTCAACAGTTGATGGAGTTACTGACTTACCTTGTGTTCATTACTGCTATTTACAATGGCTTTCTATAACGGCTTCCTATGACAAACACGAATCAAATTAATCAAGCAAGTCAGCGAAACAGCCATCTGGTATTGGGTGGGGCACGTTCTGGTAAGTCCAGTTTTGCAGAGCAACAAGCATTATGTGCGCTTGAAGCATGTTCAAATGGGCGCCTTAACTATATTGCGACGGCCACGTATTTAGACGATGAAATGCGAGAACGAATCGCGCACCATCAACAACGTCGTGGCGAGCAGTGGATTGAGCATGAAGTCCCTGTTGAGTTAGCCGAAAAACTGCAGTCTTTTGATCAAGATGATGTCGTGCTGATTGATTGCCTAACCTTGTGGTTGAACAACATTATTTTTGAACTGGGTGATGATGCAACCAATGAACAAGTCGAAGCTGTGGTTGAAATCTTGGTCAAAAATGTCGAGCAAAGCCCGGCGCAAATTATCATGGTCTCTAACGAAGTCGGTTTAGGCGTGGTGCCACTGGGTAAAGTGTCGCGCTTGTTTGTCGACAATGCGGGGCGCATGAATCAAGCGCTAGCTAGCGTTGTTGAACGCGTCACACTGGTCGCTGCCGGATTGCCGCTGCACTTAAAACCATCTAATCACTCGCTTAATACTCAAGGTTAGGTTGCACACATGGTCAATGGAACAACCAAAAATATCTATTTGCTGAGGCATGGCAAGGTTGAAGGGAAAGCTGCATTGAATGGTTTATCTGACGTGTTGGTGAACCCAAGCATTCAGCAGCAAATTAGTGAAGCATTGGTTCAGCTCGATGTCTCTTTTGATGGTGTTATTACCTCACCATTGAGACGATGTAGCGATTTAGCAAACCTGTATGCACAGCGTATGTCGGTGCCTCTATCTGTTGCACCAGATTTCCAAGAAATGAACTTTGGTGAGGTTGACGGGGTCGCGTTTGATGAACTTGAAGACAAGTGGGCGATGTTAGACACTTTCTGGCAAGACCCCGCAAATCATCAATTAACTGGCGCAGAAAGTTTACAGAGCTTCCACGACAGAATAACTCAAGCTTGGTCGAAACTTTTGAATGATCCAAGTGATAATCTATTGTTAGTTACTCATGGTGGGGTAATTCGAATGTTATTGGCGTATTGCCTTGATATTGATTGGAAAAACCCGAGCTTGTACTCAAAGTTATCGATTGAGAATGCGTCGATAACCCATATTCAAGTTACTCAGTTTGCGCAGAGCTTTATCAGCGTAAAATCGATAGGGCTGTCTGTTCTCTGAGTGTTAAAAATACACAGTTTAAGAATTAACAATCTATTAGACGTGTAAAGAGAAATTGAAATAGAAAGATAAATAGAAAGTATAAAGCGGCGTTAACAGCCGCTATACCAGATTGGTATTACTACCTACGTGAAAGGAATTTAGTCATGACAACACCGAGTTGGGATCTAAGCATTGCTTATCGCGATCTTAATGATGCAAAAATCGAACAGGACATTGAACTCATTCAACAGTGTATTGAGCTGTTGTACCTGCATGTTGAAAAGCGACACATCATTCTGGCAATGCAAAATGCAATCCAGACTTCAGAAGCGGCAGGCACGTTACTGAGCACGATCAACACCTTCGCTAATTGCCACGCATCGGTCGACGCGACACACACAGAAGCTAAAGCACTGCTTGGCCGTGTCGCGAAATTGAACTCTGAAATGTCTCAGGCATTTAGCCCTTACGAAGACTCGCTAATCCACGCAGAACCAGAATTTATTGATGCAGTATTAGAGCATGAGAGCGTGGACGTGGCAGGGCAACGTTTTGCTATTGAAAGCTCACGTAAGTTATCAAGCAGTCGACTCAGTGTTGCTGAAGAGCAGTTATTAGCGGCGATGAAGGTTGATGGGCGCGACGGATGGGGTCGTTTATACGATAACCTAACCGGTTCTTTAAAACTTTCGCTAAAGCTAGACGGTGAAGACGAAGCTCTAGGTTTCTCGCAAGCGGCGAGCCTGTTGTACGGCAGCGAATTCGACAAACAAGAACCGGCATGGCGCGCGGTTCAAGGTGCTATGAAAACGCATCAAGAGTCGTTTGCTTCGATCCTAAACGCATTGGCTGGATGGCGACTGACCGAAAATAAAAAGCGTTCAAAAATAAGCGATGTACATTTCCTAGATCCAAGCCTGCACGGCAGCCGCATTGTACCTGAAACGCTAGACACCATGATGTCGGTAGCGAAGGCAAATCGTGAAGTAGGCCAGAAAGCAGGTCTGTTGATGGCAAGAGTTCACGGGCTCGATGAAATGAAGCCTTGGAACCATTTAGCCGCGATGCCACCGCTGGGTGACAGCGAATCTAAGGTTTACCCATTTGATGAAGCGATCGAAGTGATTAAAATCGCCTTCGCTGAAGTAAATCCAGAGATGGCTGATTTTGTCGCATTAATGGTTGAGAACGGTTGGATTGATGCCGCACCAGCCGCCAACAAACGTCTAGGTGCGTACTGCACTAAATTTGCTGCGACACGCACGCCGCTTGTGTTCATGACATGGAGTGGCAGCCGCTCAGATCTGATGACATTAGCGCACGAGCTAGGCCACGCGTTCCACAACTGGGTGATGAAAGACATGCCGTTGTGTCAAACACGCTACCCAATGACGCTAGCAGAAACCGCTTCAATCTTTGCTGAAAACATCGTTCGTGACCACCTATTGAAGCAAGCGCAAACCCGCAATGAGAAACTTGAAATGCTATGGGAAGAGCTTTCTTCTTCACTTGCCTTGATGGTGAATATTCCTGTTCGCTTCGAATTTGAAAAAGCTTTCTACGAGCAGCGAGAAAAAGGTGAGCTAACGGCTCAGCAGTTGTGTGACTTGATGGAAACGACTTGGAAAGAGTGGTACGGCGATGCAATGACAGAAGCCGATCCTTACTTCTGGGCGAGCAAGCTGCACTTCAGCATCTCTCAAGTGAGCTTTTATAACTACCCATACCTGTTCGGTTATCTATTCAGTAAAGGTGTTTACGCTCAGCGTGATGCGAAAGGTGAGCAATTCTACGGCGATTACGTTTCGTTGCTTCGTGATACGGGCAGCATGATGGCGGAAGAAGTCGTTCAAAAGCACTTAGGAATGGACCTGACTCAAGCTGATTTTTGGCAACAAAGCATCGACATGGTCAAAGTTCAAATCGATGAATTTGAAAGATTGCTCGATCAGGAAGATTAATTGATCTCAATCTGTTCATGGCAGGTAAGAGCTGTGTTAGCTTACGTGGCTCTTATCTTGCTGATATAAACAGAGATAACCAAAAGTTGTTCTAAATAGAAAAAGCTATCTGGAACAGATGTCGGTTACTAAAGTCAGCAGGTAATATAAAAATATATGGGTAGTATTTGTGAGTGATAACGGAGTTTCTATTGATAAGTGCGATCCTAGCGACACAATTTCTATGTACAATTTATTAACATACGGCCGTGCAATTAAGGAGTAGCGCATGACGAAGACCCTCTTTCGCCAATCATTTCTTTTTGACAGCCTAGATCTTGAACAAGAAATGGTTGCAGGACAGACCGTACTGAGTAACGGTGTTCAAATTAAGCTTCATCAACGCGGTGTATTGGAAGTGATTCCCGCGGAGTATAATTCTGAAACCAAGAACATCATTTTTTCAACCGGTGTTCATGGCGACGAAACTTCACCAATGGAGCTGATTGATAAGCTCATTGAGGATATTGAAACAGGCTTCCAAGTGGTGACAGCAAGATGTTTGTTTATCATTGCTCACCCAGAAGCAACCAACGCGCATACTCGTTTTCTTGATGTGAATATGAACCGTCTGTTTGATGAAAAACAGCACGAGAGTAATCGAGAAGTCGATATCGCGAAGAACCTGAAGTACTTGGTTACTGAGTTTTACAAAGACACTGTGCCGTCTACTCGTTGGCACTTAGATCTGCACTGTGCGATCCGTTTGTCTAAGCATTACTCTTTCGCCGTAAGCCCTAAGGTTCGCCACGAAGTTCGCAGTAAAGCCTTGTTCGACTTCATTAACAGCGCTCACGTTGAAGCTGTGTTGCTATCGAATGCGCCAACGAGTACTTTCAGTTGGTACAGCGCTGAAAACTTTGAAGCCCAAGCTCTGACAATGGAGTTAGGGCAGGTAGCAAGAATTGGCGAGAACCAGCTAGATAAGCTTACTGCTTTTGATTTAGCGATGCGTAACTTGATTGCTGAAGCCGAGCCTGAGCATCTACCTAAGCGAACCATCATGTATCGTGTGAGCCGCACTATTGTTCGCTTGCATGATGATTTCGATTTCATGTTCTCTGATTCTGTAGAGAACTTTACCGCGTTCAAGCACGGTGAAGTATTTGGTCATGATGGTGATAAGCCATTGATGGCGAAGAATGAAAACGAAGCCGTGGTATTCCCAAATCGCAACGTGGCCATTGGTCAACGAGCTGCCTTAATGGTGTGCGAAGTTGAAACACGATTCGACCACGGTCAGCTTGTGTACGATTAATACCTAGCTGGGTTTAAGCGACTAAAACAACCGCTCAACTGGTTGAAATATCAAGGTTCACATAACGGTGTGAGCCTTGAGTTTATTTAGGGATACAGGTAAGGTTACGCGAACAATTTCAAAGTAGCTTGATATGGATTTCCAACAACTTCTTCACCAAAAACAGCGCAAATGGACGCGAGCCATTTATCTGATGGCAGCACTGCTTGTCGCGCTGAGTGCAATTTATCTAATGGTTGGCGATCTCTTCATTTCCCCTCTGGGCTCCTTGTCCACGCTAGAACAAAAACTACTGATTGATTTACGCTTACCTCGACTATTGGCAGCTATTGCTATCGGGTCTGGGTTAGCTGTATCTGGCGCAAGCTTACAAGTTTTATTGGGTAACGTATTAGCAGAGCCAGGTGTGCTCGGCATTTCTGGTGGCGCAAGCTTGGCTATGGTGATCGTGCTGTTCTTCTTGCCGTTTGCCCCTACACCTGAATTGTTCATGATTGCTGCCGTTTTAGGTTCACTCTGTTTTACTGTAATTCTAGTTAGCATGGTAAAAACGATGCGACTCACCACCTCCAAGTTATTGCTGGTGGGCGTGGCGCTAGGTATTCTTTCTGGCGCGATGGTGACGTGGGCTTTCTACTTTAGTGATGACCTTAGTCTTCGTTTGCTGATGTATTGGTTGATGGGCAGTTTGGGTGGCGTTACTTGGTATCAACACTCGCTCACGTTGGTGATGATTCCCGTGATTATTTGGCTGTGCCTGCAAGGTAGTAAACTAGATAAGTTAATGATTGGCGAAACGCATGCTGCACAGTTAGGCGTGAACGTTCCAAGATTACGCTGGCGCTTGATCTTCGCTGTGTCTATTTTAGTCGGCTGCGCGGTTGCCTTAGGCGGCGTGATCAGCTTTGTTGGCTTGGTTGTGCCACACTTATTGCGTTTAGCGATTGGTACAGACAACCGATACCTTCTTCCTTTGTCTGCCGTTGCAGGTGCCGCGTTACTGGTGTTTGCTGACATTTGCGCGCGTACATTACTCGATTCTGCAGAGCTACCTTTGGGTGTGATGACTACCAGTATCGGTGCGCCTATCTTTATTTGGATGTTAATTAAAAATCATGATTCAAATTAAGAGCCTGAGCGTTGGCGCTCGTTTATTACCACTATCATTTGAGCTCAAGCAAGGGCAGGTGACCCACGTTATCGGCCCGAATGGCAGCGGTAAAAGTACCTTACTAGAAGCGATATCTGGCGTTGGTGATAGCTACAAAGGTGATATAAAGCTCGACGGGCAAGACTTATCAGCGTTGTCGTTACAAGACTTATCATTACATCGTGCTTATCTGTGTCAAAGCGCAAGGCCAGCCTTCAACTTGGAAGTGTTCCAATACCTTGCGTTGTCACTGCCAAGCTCCTCATACGGCCTTGATACTGAAATCAACGCAGCTTTGGAAGAGATAAGCCAGATGTTGGACATCACAGACAAACTTCATCGTTCAATTCAGACACTGTCTGGTGGTGAATGGCAACGCGTTCGTTTGGCGGGAATGTGCCTGCAAATTTGGCCGACACTTAACCCTTATGCAAAGCTGCTGATCCTCGATGAACCCGCAGCGCCATTGGATATTGCTCAAGAAGCGCTACTGTATAAGCTTATCGAACGAGTAGCAGAGAAGGGCATCGCTGTGATTATGGCAAACCATGATCTGAACCGCACCCTAAGACACGCAGACCAAGTACTGCTACTCGACAAAGGCGTACTTCAAGCGTCAGGTGCAGCTGATCAAGTGCTTACCCCTGAACAGCTAGAGTTAGTGTTCAACACTCAAGTAAAAAGCATCTCTGTTGATGGGCAAACTTATCTAGTCTTCTAACAGCACCATAGAAACTGTCTAAGAGAAAACCCTTTGAATAGGCACTGATTATTCAAAAGCTTCTTTCATAGTTCTTTCTATATCTCCTCGCACAGTCTTTTTCCAACAGCAAGAATTTATAAGCAAATATGGTCATGTGAACGGGTATCAATTTGTTACCGTTTTCATTTTATATAGTGATGAGAATGATTTTGATTAGTGATATTAATTTGATCTAGATACATAAATCACATATTTATCGGTGTTAACCTCACTAGAATTCTCTCAATAGGGCTTAAAGTCTGAACTTCCTCTCTCGCACTGCTAATCGCACATTATTGATTTTTGCGTTATTCATGCTTCCAATAAGCTTGAACGTATCGTCGATCGTGCACCAATTAGAAATGGGAGAAGAGGTACACGCGCAGCATCATTGCGCTGTTTACGACGCGGTACAAAGTGCCATTCACAGTGGTCATTTCCCTATTACCATCAGAACCCAAGCTCCGATATACAAAAAGCTCACGTTCTTGGTGGGTTCACTCTCTGCATATGAGCTGCCTCGTACACGTTCGCCTCCATACGTTTAACCTCAAAAGTATCGTGATCTAGTAGTCCACCTGCGTATGCATCTAATCGTCATGAAGATGTCTATGCATTGGGTGCCTGTGCGTGGCTTTTGTTGGCAACATGAATTGGGCAAATGCGCCAGTCTTGTTGTCACTGCACCGTGTAGGTTGAACGAACTCATCGCCAGATTTGTAACGACATTTTTACTGTTGAAATAAACAATAAGAAAAATGAATGCGTCACTAACTCTTGATGATATTTATCGTTATAGTACTATTAAATCTGTTAATCATAATAATTATCATTACCATTCAAGGTTTGTTTATGCCGTTTAAGAAAATTATCGCTGCTGTGGTCGTTGCTGCTTCTGCCGTTATTCCTGTTCAAAATGCGTTTGCTGATGAGAGTACTCTTACTTTTGCAAACTATCGTGATATCCGAGATTTAAACCCACATCTTTATGGCGGTGAGATCTTCGCGCAAAACCTTATCTTTGAAGGGCTAGTACACCTTGGAGAAAACGGTGTTCTTGAACCTTGGTTGGCGAAAAGCTGGAGCACTTCAGAAGATGGCAAAACGTATACATTTAAACTACGTGATGATGTCACCTTTTCTGATGGCAAGCCGTTCGATGCGAATGTCGTGAAAGCGAACTTCGATGCGCTGCTGGACAATGCGAACCGCCATACATGGCTTGAGTCTATCCGCCTTATGGTGGAAATTGAGAAAACAGGCAAAGAGAGTGTAAGGGTGGTAGATAACCACACAGTTCAAGTTGAATTTGCTGAATCATACTACCCATTCCTTGTTGAGCTTGGTGTAACTCGTCCGTTCCGTTTTCTTTCTCCTGAATGCTTTAAAGATGGTACTACCAAGAATGGCGCGAGTTGTTACGTAGGTACAGGTAGTTACGTGTTGACAGAAAACGTGGTTGATCAACGTGCGACGTTCGAGAGAAATGAAAGCTACTGGGGTGAAAAACCACAAGTTGATAAGATCGTGGCAAAGGTAATTCCAGACAATCAATCTCGCTTGCTTTCACTGCGTAGTGGCGAAATCGATATGGTTTATGGGCTACAACTTGTTAGCGCGCAGTCATACAAACAGTTTGAGAAAGACCCTCGTTTCGGAACTGAACTATCAGAGCCAGTTTCAACGCGTATGTTGATTTTGAACTCGACCAGCGAAAACCTAAGTGACACTCGTGTTCGTCAAGCATTGAGCCACCTAACCAACAAATCAATCATTGCAGATCGCATCATGTTGGGCCTAGAAAAACCAGCGGATACGCTACTTGCGCAGAACGTTCCTTACGCAAATATCGAACTGACACCATACCAATATGACGTTGCTCAAGCAGAGAAACTGCTAGACGAAGCGGGTTGGAAGAAAGACGGAAAGGCTCGTAAGTTAGATGGCAAACCATTTGAAATCACCCTTTCTTATGACAGTGACAAAGTGGTAGAGCGTACTATCGCGCAATACTTGCAAAGTGAATGGTCTAAGGTTGGCCTGAAGATGAATATTGTGGGTGAAGAAGAACAAGCGCACCGCGATCGTCTTAAACAAGGTGAGTTCGACTTGTCGTTCAATATTTCATGGGGCACGCCTTACGATCCTCAATCGTTCCTAGGTGGTATGCGTAAGCCAGTATATGGCGACTATGCAGCACAACAAGGTATCCCAGAAAAAGCTGAAATTGATAAAAATATCTTAGAGGCGCTTGAAGCAATTGATGAAACAGAACGCCAAACACATTACACGTATGTGCTAAAAACACTGCATGAACAAGCGATCTACATTCCAATCAGCTACGAGCAAAACCGAGCGGTATTCAACAAACGTGTAGAAGGTGTAGGCTTCAACCCGTCTCAGTTTGAAATTCCACTTCAACGTATGTCTGTAAAGTAAGAAATAGAGACTTATTGCCTGTTTCCTTTATCACTGACTAGCTTATTGACTGACACTCTTTTTGGGGTGTCAGTCTTTTTGCTTACTGTTTTACATTAAGAAAGTAACCGAATGGCTAAATACATCCTAAAGCGATTGCTGAGTGCGAGTGTGACACTATTCTTTGTCTCTTTTATCGCGTTTGCCTTAGTTAATATTATTCCAGCAGACCCTGCTGAAGTGGCACTGCGTGTCAACGACACGACACCGAGCCCAGAAGCGATTGAAGAAATTCGTTTAGAGCTCGGTCTCGATCGTCCGTTTTTAGTCCGTTATACCGATTGGCTAGTCTCATCTGTACAGGGCGATTTTGGTATCTCGTACACCAATACCAATCGACTGGTTTCAGAAGAACTTGCACGAAGCTTTCCTTACACGTTAAAACTCGCAGGGTTATCACTCATCTTGTTGGTGTGTATCAGTATTCCAATCGGTGTACTCAGCGCGGTGTACAAAGATCATTGGTTTGATCGCATTGTTCGCGTGTTCATTTTTGCTAGTACCGCAATGCCTAACTTTTGGTTAGCCTTCATTCTTATTTGGGTGTTTTCGATCAATCTTTATTGGCTGCCGAGCAGTGGCGCGACCACTTTCAGCCATTTCATACTGCCGTCTGTGACCTTATGTATGGCTTATGTAGCGACATACATCCGCCTTATCCGTAACTCTATGTTGGACTCGATGAATCACAACTATGTGAATTATGCTCGAGCTCGCGGCATTTCAGAGCGTAGTGTCATTTGGAAACACCTGTTAAAGAACTCGCTGCAAACTTCAATGACAGCGCTAGGCATCGGTATCGTTCGTTTGATTGCGGGCACTGTTGTTATCGAAAGTATTTTCGCAATACCTGGCTTGGGCCGACTTGCATTGGCGGCTATTTTTAACCGAGATTACCCGATTATTCAGGCTTACATTTTGGTCATGGGTAGTTTGTTCGTTGTTTCCAATCTGTTGATTGATATTTTACATACGGTGGTCGATCCCCGTCTTAAATCGGGGGCGAAAAACTCATGATGAGACGTTTGATTTCCAATAAGACCGTCGTTGTTTGTCTGTTTATATTAACGGCGATTTGCTTAATGGGTGCGTTTGCAGCTTTCCTAGCTCCGCATGATCCAAACTTGGCCGATGTGATTAATTCTATGATGCCGATGTCAATGGAGTATCCATTGGGTACCGATCACTTAGGCAGATGTATCTATTCTCGCTTGTTGTTTGGTATCCGTACTACCTTGTATTACTCATTGTTAACTATGGTGATTACGGCGATAGTTGGTGGCTTTATTGGTGTGGTTTCTGGCTATATGCGTGGCAAAGTGGACTCACTTATCATGCGTGCGTGTGAGGTGATGTTGTCCTTCCCGTACGAAATCATTGTGCTAAGTATTGTTGGCATCATGGGGCCGGGTATCTTCAACATTATCATCGCTAATTTCATTGCAAAAATTGCGTGGTACGTGCGTATTGTCCGAAGTTCAGTGATTTCGTTTAACCACCAAAATTATATATTGTACTCACGCACGGTGAAGACGCCACGAAGCTACATCTTCCGTAAGCACTTGGCTCCGAACATCGCTGCAGAGGTCATCATCCTTGCAACGCTAGATTTAGGCTGGATAATTCTAAGTATCTCGACCCTGTCTTTCCTTGGTTTGGGTGTTCAACCACCAACGGCGGAATGGGGAGCTATGTTGAGCGATGCCAAAGAAGTCTTGTTCTCTAGCCCTGAACAGATGGTTATCCCAGGGATTGCAATCATGGTTGTGGTCGCGTGTTGCAACTTACTTGGTGACTCCTTACGTGATGTATTAGACCCAAGAACGGAGCAAAGATGATGTTAGAAGTTAACAATCTGAGTGTTTCGTTGAAAAGACCAACACCTATAGAGTTGGTTTCTGATGTGAGTTTTACGCTCAAAGAAGACCAGTGCTTGGGTATTTTGGGGGAGTCGGGAAGTGGCAAGAGCTTAACCTGTAACGCGATTAATGGGCTATTGAATGACTCATTCTGTATTTCGGGTCATGCACTGTTTGAAGGTGAGAATCTATTTGAAATGCCTCAAAAACAACGTCGTCAGTTAAGGGGTGAGAAGATCTCCATGATCATGCAAAGCCCAATGACGGCTTTTAATCCACTGTTCACCATTGGCAATCAAGCTGTTGAAACGATAAAGCAACACCAACCAATGAGCACCAAAGAGGCGTTGGATTTGTTTTGTGATGTACTGACTCGAGTCAATCTAAAATCCGTGCGTGGCCTCATCAAGAAGTATCCACATGAGCTAAGTGGTGGAATGCTTCAACGCATCATGGTGGCACTTGCGTTGGTACTGAAACCGAAGTTGATCGTTGCAGATGAGCCAACAACAGCGATCGATTACATTTCGCAGCGCGAGGTGGTCAAAGAGCTGCAATTTGTACGAGAACAATTTGGAACCAGTTTGATTTTTGTTAGCCATGATCTGAGTTTGGTGTCGCATGTCGCCGACAATGTCATGGTGATGAACCAAGGAAAGGTTGTTGAGTACGGAACGACCCGAAAGGTATTCACAAAACCAGAGAGCAAACATACACGCTACCTAGTGGATACACGCATGGCATTGGTTAATCGCTTTAAATCAGTCATGGAGAGAAACTAATGTTGATTGAAGTTAAAAACGTCACTAAGGCATTCAAAAACGATGACAGCTGGTTGTTTCCTAGTTACCAGAACGTACTCAATGGTGTCTCTATCACCGTTGATGAAGGCGAGTGTGTCGGTGTCGTCGGAGAGTCGGGCAGCGGTAAAAGTACGCTAGGGAAAGTGATCCTTGGCTTAGAAGCTGCTGACAGTGGTGAGGTTGTTCTGGGTGATGCGATCGTAAACTTACCAATGCATCAAGTGATGAGTGTGGTCTTCCAAGATTACAACACCTCAGTGAACCCAAGGTTGACGATTCGAGAGATCATTAATGAGCCTTTGATTCACGAAAAGGTCGGTAAGTTAGAACGAGAAAGCCACTTAAAACTGTTGCTTGAAGAAGTGGGCTTAAATGCAGACATGCTTGACCGTTACCCACATCAACTCAGCGGTGGGCAATTACAACGAGTCTGTATTGCCAGAGCGATTGCGCCGAACCCTAAGTTTATATTGCTTGATGAGGCGGTGAGCTCATTAGATGTGTCAGTTCAGGTACAAGTGCTCGATTTGTTGCAAAAGCTCAAACAAGAACGCCAGATCTCATATTTGTTTATCACCCACGATATAGCGGTTGCGAGTTTTCTGTGTGACCGTTTAATGTTTTTTAAAGATGGCCAAATCGTCGAGCAAGTCGATGACATGCGAGACCTAAAAAATGTACGTGACCCTTACACCCAAAGTTTGCTAGAGGCGGCGAGTTATCTAGAAATTCCGTTTGAAATTGAGTCTGAACAAGAATGAAACTGACACACAAAGACTATTCTAAAATCGCATTCCCATTTATCGTTTCTACTGTCACGCAGCCGTTATTGGGCGCAGTGGATACGGCTGTTATCGGCCAGCTCGGTGTGGCTGAGCTTATTGGTGGTGTGGCGATTGGTGCTGTGATCATGAATACCCTGTATTGGTTATTCGGTTTTTTCCGTGTTAGTACTACCGGACAAAGTGCGATTGCGCTTGGAAGAAACGATCTCGCAGAACAGGCAAGCAGTCTCATTCGCCCGTTGTTACTTGCGTTATGTATTGGTGTGGTTTTCATCTTGTCTCAGTCTTTGATTTGGCAAGGGGCGGAATGGCTCATAGAACCAGAAGCTGCGGTGGGTGAAAACGCTAAAACATACTTCGACATTATGATTTATGGTGCGCCTTTTGTTCTTATCAACTACACCATCATTGGGTGGTTGATGGGACAGACGAAGGCCAAAGCGACCTTGTTTACTCAAGTGGTAGGCAACGTACTGAACATCGTGCTTGATATTGTGTTTGTGATGTATCTCGACATGGGTATTGTTGGTGTTGCCTTTGCAACGTTGATCGCGCAAGTGACTACGTTTGCCATTGGTCTTATTTTCGTATTTAAAACGTGTCAGTTCTCACTATGGGAACATGCATGTTCATTAAACATTTCACCGAAAGATCTTAAGGCTATCGTGTCTTCGAACATGGATTTGCTACTGCGCACGGTTTGTATCCTAGTGTTTTTTAACATGATGGCTCGCGTAGGATCTCAGTTGGGTTCGAATGTATTGGCGACCAATGCAATCTTGATGCAAGTGACCTTTATCATTAGTTACATGTTTGATGGTATCGCTAATGCATCGAGTGTCTTTGCGGGTAAAGCCGTAGGGCAAAAAAATCCGACGTTGCTCGATAATGTGATTAAGTTAAACACGCAATGGACAACAGCGTTCGTTGTTGTCATGACATTACTGACTGTCATGTTTAAGCATCAAGTTGTTATGATTTTTACGACGTTGCCTGAGCTGATAGAGATCTACTTGTCAATGAGCCCTTGGTTGCTTGTATTCCCACTGGTAGCGGGATATGGCCTAACGTTTTATGGCATTTTTACTGGAACAGCGACGACTCGTCCAGTAAGAGACTCAAGCTTTATTACACTGATAGTATTTTTAATCGTCCAATTTTTTGCAGTACAACATTGGGGCAATCATGGCCTGTGGTTTGCTTTTACTTTGTTTTATGTAGGGCGATTTATATTCCTGATCCCATTCATTGGACAAGTAAAACGAAAATGCCTGTAATGCACGTGTTTTAGATGATCCACGAGAATATCCTTTTGAAGTCAGCGGTGTCCTGCTGACTTTTTTATTGAGTGCGTAATCAAAGAATGACATCCTAACAAGCTGTTAGGTTTTGCAAATGCGTCATGTGACCTTTGTAAACTAGATAAGGAATCAAGGTGTTCAGATATATTCAGCGACGAAGAATCAAAAAAGTAATCAAGCTACTATCTTCAATAATGGTCAAGAACTATGGAAGTCGTGACTTTTTCTCGATTGGACAAGTAGAAACGAGTTCTCGCGAACTGAGTAAGCGCCAACAACAGATTGCCTTAGCCTTGTTTGCGGATCCACAAGACCTTGCCGTTGAATTGGCTCCAACGATTCATTTGCTACGTAATGATGTATCTAATGACTTCTTTGGTGGCGACAATTACACAGCCCGTGATGTACTTAGTCTATTAGGTGGCGGCGGCTGGAAAGGCGGCAGTATGGACGATAATTTGTCCCACCATTTTGGTATGCACAGCCGTTATTAACTCTCTTCCAATTACTCAATTTGTGTGCACCTCGTGCCGTACATTTAGTGTCTGTCCCCCAAGCGACTTAATCATAAAGTCGCTTTTTTATTCACTTTGAATAATGTTCCCTCAATCAACATAGAATACTGAAATGTCATAATTCGAAGCAACATCATCTATCGACAACGCTTTTGTTTGAGTTGTGTGATTCTGATTCCTATCAATATAAAACCCGCTGTCATTGATAAAATTGACGTATATATTTTCGTTGTTCTTTAAGTCAGAAACTATAAGCCCTTGAAGTGCAATTTTGATTGGTAAGCGACCAATTGATGTTGTGTGTAGGGTCAAATAATAGAGAGTGGGAAAGTGACAACAATAAACAATAATATTCTAAAAATAGCAGTGGGTATGGCTATGCTATCGAGTGTGCCGTCAGTGGTAAACGCTCATGGCTGGTCTGAATTTCCAAGTGCACGTCAGAACACATGTTACGAGCAAGGCGGAGTTTGGTCAGGTACACCACCAAATGCTGCATGTGCGCAAGCAAAAGATATTTCAGGGTCATATCCGTTCGTTCAACGTAATGAATATGCGAAAAATATCCAAGATTTCAACAACATCAATGCTGTAAAGGCTGCGATTCCAGACGGCACTTTGTGTTATGCCAATGACTCGCAAAAACGTGGTATGGGCGCTCCTCATACTGGTTGGACTCGCACCGAGCTGAACACAGGTACATTCGAATATGTATTCAACGCGACTGCGCCACACAACCCGTCATTTTGGGAGTTCTATCTTACAAAACCAAATGCAGACCTGAGTAAAGGCCTGGCGTGGGGTGATTTAGATCTTATTCAAGAAGTTGGGAATGTTCCTGTAAGCGGCGGCAAATACCGTATCAACGTGACAATTCCTTCAGATCGTTCTGGCGATGCAATCTTATATGTACGTTGGCAGCGTGATGATTCAGCGGGTGAAGGCTTCTACAACTGTTCAGACATCACTATCGCGGGTGGTACAACACCTCCGCCAGAGCCGGGCCCTGAGCCTGATCTCGTACGTGGCGACCTATTTGTTTCAGAAGGTTTTGGTACTCCAGAAATTGGTGACACCGTTAAGTACGACATCATCAACAAGTATGGTGAAGTAGCGCGTAGCTTCGACATCGTCATCGACGCTTCAAACGTTAATGATTGGGCTCGTTTGTTGGCTTCAGAAATTAATGGCTGGCACGAAGAGTTTAAGGATGGCGCGATCTTCATTGGTGACTGGCATGCTGAAATGCAGCACTACATGTATTTCCAAAACGATCCTTCACGTAACTTCTTCAACTCAAAGGATAGCCGTGCTTCTGGTCAGCTAACGCTGATTGACGGTGGCGACGGTGGTGTTGAACCACTGAAAGGCGACATCTACGAGCTAGTGAAGAGTGACAACGTAGTGAATGCTGGCGACAAAGTTGTGATTGCAACAAGCGAAGCGGCGACATTAACTCAAACTCAAGGTTCTGCAGTCAGCATTCAAAACAACGGCACGGCTTCAATTGTAGTAGATACGACTGGTATTTTGGCTAATGAAACCTTGTCGTTCATGGCTAGCTCAATTGAAAGCGAAAGTGTTGAAACCTTCACGTTTGAAGTGATTGCTGATGACGGTGGTGTAACACCAGACCCAGATCCAACGCCGGATCCTGATCCGACTCCTGACCCAGACCCTACACCAGAGCCAGGCTCATGGGATTCATCAGCAACTTACCTAGGCGGTGAAGTCGTGACTTACTCGAACCAGTCGTGGAAAGCGCAATGGTGGGTTCAGGGTGGTGAAAACCCTAAAGCGGCCTACGAAAATGATCAGTGGGGCGTGTGGCGTCCAGCTAACTAGTCTTAACTCTCGTTAGCTAACTTACTTAATGGCTAGCCAGTTAGCTCGCTTTAAGACAATAACTAAGGCACCCCGCTCGATTGACGAGTGTGGTGTCTTTTTTGTTGGATAGACTTGAGAAACAAAGAGGAGCCAACATCAGAATCTGATAAGAAGACACAGACTAATGAACAGAATAGGTTTGTTTTTTCTTGGTTTTATCCTTTCATATAGTAAGAGAGCGTCACAAAAGTCAGCAGTTTGATAAGCAATAATGAGTCAGCACGTTCATTCAATGTAGAGGAATTTATGCAACTAACCAGCAAGCAAGTTGGCGTCTTTAAGGGGATGGCGTTGGCCATGTTCACCGCCATTCTCGTAATATTGGCTGCCATCATCTTAGACCCGTTCAATTACGCCCAAGTCAGTTTATTAGAGGGTAGGGCGACTGTTTTAGGACTGTCCTTGATACTGCCAACAATGATGTTGATCGTATCTATTGGGCGCTTGGCTAAGTTCAGATTCTTCAGTCAAGACGATATTGATGGCAGTGGGTTAACGTCTGGAACTCGGCAAGCCATCATTTTGCAAAGCATGCTTCAAAATACCTTAGAGCAATTGGTTATCGCATTCGGTGTGTATACGGCGTGGTGTTTGTTGATGCCTTCCTCTTGGTTATCTGCGGTCCCTGCTTGTTCAGTGTTATTTTTTATCGGTCGTATCTTCTTTTTCAAAGGCTACAGTCATGGTGCACCGGCAAGGGCTTTTGGTTTTGCGACAACCTTCTATTCAACGGCAGTGATGTTCTTGGTATTAGTGATCACCCAATTAGCCTTCGCCTTGAGTTAGTTAGACGCGTTGCAAAAGTGCTATCGACGTTTGAACCAAGACAAATGAATTTCGATTAGGGCTGAGTGTTGGTTTACCTGTAACATGATGTGCTTGTTATCTTCGAACACGAAAGACTTTTTGATGAAAAAATCCCAGATACTCGCCAATACAATTAAGAATCAGATAGAGCAAAACATCTGGTTGAGTGGTGAGAAGATCCCATCAATTAGAGATGCGTGTAAGCGCTATAAACTCAGTATCGAGACGGTACTGCAAGCCTATCAGCAGCTTGAAGATCAAGGCTATGTGCGCTCAAAGCCCAAGTCTGGCTATTTCGTGTTACCACGTAGAAATATGTTCACCTCAGAACTTGCACAGCAAAAAGCCATCAAGCCGTATCCCGTTAAAATCAGTGATTTGCTTTACGATGTGCTTCAGCGTGCCAAAGACCCTAGCATCATTCCACTTAGCTCGGCATTCCCAGATCCTGCTTTGTTTCCCCATCAAGCATTGTCACGCAGTTTAGCTAATGCCAGCCGCCAAATGCCCGACAACAGCATGCTCACTAATTTACCTCCAGGCAGTGAAACACTTCGTAGACAAATTGCCCAACGTTATCAAGTTCAAGGCTTGAACGTACTGCCTGACGATATTGTGATTACTTCTGGAGCGATGGAGGCACTTAACTTATGCCTGCAATCTTGTACAGAGCCGGGTGATTTAGTCGCGATAGAGTACCCTGCGTTTTACGGTGTGTTACAGACCATTGAAAGGCTTAACCTTACCGCTGTGGAGATCCCGACCGATCCTGAAACAGGCATCGATTTAGAAGTGTTGGAGTCGGTGTTCGCTTCAATGGACATCAAAGCGTGCTGGTTTATGACAGAATCGCAAAACCCGGTTGGTTATTCGATGAGTGATAGCAACAAGCAGCGACTGGCCGAGTTGGTGAATCAACATCAGGTCCCGATGGTTGAAGACGATGTGTATCGAGAGCTTCATGTCGGCAATCAAACTTCTTTGCCTGCTAAGGCCTACGACACTGGTGAACAAATCATGTTATGTGGTTCGTTTTCCAAATCGCTATCACCGGGTTTCAGAATCGGTTGGGTAGTGGCAGGTAAACAAGCACTTAAGATTCAGAGATTGCAGCATCTATCTACGTTATCGAGCAGTATTCCTATTCAGTTGGGTTTGTCTCATTACCTGACATTTTATAGCTATGACAACCATCTAAAAAAGCTTCGTAAGCTTTTGAATGAACGGAAGAAGGCGCATATAGGGCTGTTAGAAACAAGTTTACCATCGAGTGCTCTAATACATAAGAATCAAGGTGGTTACTTCATTTGGATAGAACTGCCTCATTCTGTTTGTGTTGAAAAGCTATATGAGCTAGCCCTTGAACAAAACATCTCTGTCGCTCCGGGAATCATATTCAGCAGTGACAAAAAGTTCTCCCATCACATTCGTCTCAATTGTTCGTACGTTTGTGACGACAAAATAACAGAAGCCATTCAAACACTAAGCGGCTTGATTCATACAATGGAATTACAAGCCAACGGGTGCAGCTAAGCGCCCATAGGTCGTTCGTCTAATAATTTAATCTGTTCTGTTTTTTAACAATCAATCTGTTCTAGTTTGGTTCGCGAGAACTGTGCTGAAATACGCTCCAATTCTTAATATGAAAGCCATCATTATGATGTTTGGAGCTTAAATGTTTGATGTAGTTGAATTGTCGCGTTTACAGTTTGCGCTAACCGCTATGTTCCACTTTCTTTTCGTCCCTCTGACTATCGGTATGTCGTGCTTACTGGCGATCATGGAGTCGATCTATGTACTCACCGGTAAACAAATTTATCAGGACATGACTCGCTTCTGGGGCAAACTGTTCGGTATTAACTTTGCGTTGGGTGTGACGACGGGTTTAACCATGGAATTCCAGTTTGGCACCAACTGGTCTTACTATTCTCACTATGTCGGCGACATCTTTGGCGCCCCTTTAGCCATCGAAGCGCTTGTCGCTTTCTTCTTAGAATCCACCTTTGTCGGCTTATTCTTTTTCGGCTGGGAAAGGCTATCGAAACGTCAACACCTTATGGTGACTTGGCTAGTGGCTCTGGGCTCAAGTTTTTCTGCACTATGGATTCTGGTTGCCAACGGTTGGATGCAAAACCCGATTGGATCAGAGTTCAATTATCAAACCATGCGTATGGAAATGACCAGCTTTGCCGAAGTGGTGCTCAACCCTGTCGCACAAGTTAAATTTCTTCATACAGTGGCCTCAGCGTATACCTGTGGCTCAATGTTTATCCTTGGTGTGAGCTCTTACTATTTGCTTAAAGGTCGTGACGTTGCTTTTGCAAAACGTTCGTTTGCTGTCGCAGCGTCGTTCGGCATTGCTTCTATCATATCGGTGATCGTATTAGGTGATGAGTCGGGCTATGAACTGGGTGACGTTCAAAAAGTGAAACTCGCGGCAATTGAAGCTGAATGGCACACAGAACCCGCACCCGCGGCGTTTACCTTGTTTGGATTACCAAACCAAGAAGAAGGCAAAACCGACTTCGCGGTAAAAATCCCTTATGTGATGGGAATTATTGCAACGCGATCTTTGGATGAGCAAGTTACCGGCTTACATGACTTACGCGACCAACACCTTGTCCGCATTCGTAACGGAATCATCGCTTATGAATTGTTGGAGCGTTTACGAGCAGGCGATACCTCTTATGAGGCAGAACAGGCCTTTGACCAAACTAAGCACGATCTTGGCTATGGCTTATTACTTAAGCGTTACACCGATACTGTAACCGATGCGACCGAGCAGCAAATCCAACAAGCGGCTGATGATTCAATTCCAACAGTGTGGCCGCTGTTTTGGTCATTCAGGATTATGGTGGCTTGTGGCTTTATTATGTTGTTTGTCTTTGGCGCGGCCTTCTTACAAACCTATCGTAAAAACATCACTCAAAAGCCTTGGCTATTAAAAGCTGCGCTATGGTCAGTTCCATTGCCTTGGGTTGCGATTGAAGCTGGTTGGTTTGTTGCGGAGTATGGCCGTCAGCCGTGGGCAGTCGGTGAAATTCTTCCTGTTGCAGTTGCGGCATCTTCGCAAACCGTTGAAAACTTGCTTACGTCTCTTGCTCTCATTATCAGCCTATATACCGTATTCATCATTGTTGAAACTTATTTGATGATTACCGTTGTTAAAAAAGGCCCGAGCAGCTTAAAAACAGGTCGCTATCACTATGAACAAAATACAACATCACTTAAAGCCAAATTGGCACAACAAGTTCAACAATAAGGTGACTGACTCATGTTCGAATATGACACATTACGTTTAATTTGGTGGGTTCTGATTGGCGTGCTGCTGATTGGTTTTATGATCACTGATGGTTTTGATATGGGAGTGGGGGCGTTGTTACCGTTTATGGGTAAAACGAACGCTGAAAGACGAGTGATGATTAACTCCATCGCGCCCCATTGGGATGGTAATCAAGTTTGGTTAATTACCGCAGGTGGTGCATTGTTTGCGGCTTGGCCTCTGGTTTATGCGACATCGTTTTCAAGCCTTTATGTGGCGATGTATTTGGTGCTTATTTCATTGTGGCTGCGTCCTTTGGCGCTTGAGTATCGAGCAAAGATCGACAGCGATCAATGGCGACAAGTATGTGACTTCGCAATCTCGTTCTCAGGCTTTTTTCCACCTATTTTATTTGGGGTGGCGTTTGGCAACTTGATGCAAGGCTTACCTTTTACGCTCAATAGTTTATTGATGGTTGATTACCATGGGTCGTTTATCGATTTGATTAACCCATTTGCGCTTTTGTGTGGCCTGGTTGGGTTATTGATGGCGCTGTTACAAGGCAGTGCGTGGCTGATGATGAAAACCACAGATGCGCTTTATGCAAAAGCAAGAGTGGTTACGCAAGTGAGTGCGGTATTTGCAGCTAGCCTGATGGTTATTGGCGGTTTAGCGATAAGCCAAATTGATGGATATCTGATTGTCAGTGAGTTGAACCATAGCGCAGTTTCAAATCCGTTAAACAAACAAGCGGTAGCAGAAACAGGTGCTTGGTTAACGAACTTCGATATTTATCCTTGGATGTGGTTGGCACCAATTGGTAGTGTGCTTATTCCGCTATTAGCTTTGATCAGCTCAATGTTGAAATGGGATGCGATTGTTTTTATTAGTTCAAGCCTAACTAACGCTTGCATCCTCTTAACGGCTGGTTTCACGATGTTTCCGTTCATTATTCCATCCAGAATTAACCCAAGCCACAGCTTAACCCTATGGGATTCAACATCAAGCGAACTGACCTTGAACATCATGACCAGCGTGGCGTTTGTGATGGTGCCTATCATTCTTTGTTATACCGCGTTCAGCTACCGAACCATGTTTGGACGACTCGATAGCGAGTATGTCGAACGCAATGGCCATTCACTGTATTAAGGAGTTTCTCATGTGGTATTTTGTTTGGATATTAGGCTTATTCCTAGCCTCTGCATTCGCGATTTTGAATGTTATCAACCTAGAAGTGAGTGTGAAACGGAGTCTTAATCGCTTGACCAAGAGCTATAAGAAAAGAACAAAATCGTGAATTTCTGGTCTTTGTTACACCTTTAAATCATGGCTTAGCTACTTTATTAGTTAGTGGCACAAAATGGTAAAACTCGATTCGAGTTAATGGCTAGAATTATTTCAAACGAAAAAAGTGAACAAGCCCTGATCACTTTATCTTATTCGAATAGATGCTTTGAAAGCTCGAAAGAGGATTATTTTATGTACGAACTAACACTGATTCTAAGCCTAATGATAGGTGGAGCTGATAGCACAGCAGAAATGGAAATTAACACCCAATTTACGACTCTTGAGCAATGTAATGAAGAAGGCGCAGCTCTAGCTGAGAAGCTAAATGTAACAGACCTTAAAGTCATGCAAGTTCAATGTGAGCGTGATTAACTAGAGCATGGTGAACCAAAGCGAACTAACGCCATAGGTTTCAAGATATGGGCACAATTAAGGTGTCCATATCGAATTACCTCCAGTTTAACTAACCTTGATTCCTCAAATTTACTTCTTCAGATCATCCACATACGTTCCCCGCATCAGCCCCAATAAAAACAATTCATCTAACCTATTGTTAAATATTTACTATTTGATACTGTGTCTAGGTGCACATTAAGGATGTGTTTCATATTTAGCGATGAAAATAGTAGGAGTTGCGATGAGTATTATAGTGAGACGGTCTGAACCGTCAGATGCAAAGGGAATCAAAGAAGTTTACGAATGCACTAATGCTTATACCGGTACGCTGCAACTCCCAAATCCATCTCTGGAAAGCTGGCAGAAGCGAATCTCTAACATGCCCGACAACGTGTACTCGTATGTCGCGATGATCGACGATGAGATTGTTGGTAGTTTGGGAATGGAAGTGTGTGTAAACCCGAGAAGGCGTCATGTTGCTTCATTTGGTATGGGTGTTAAGGACGATGTACTAGGCAAAGGTGTGGGTAGTCAGCTGCTCGCGACCGCGATCGACTTGTGTGATAACTGGATTAACATCAAGCGAATGGAGTTGACGGTGTATACCGATAACGAAAGAGCGATTAGCCTGTATAAGAAGTTCGGTTTTGTGATTGAAGGGGAGTCTGCAGGGTTTGCCTTTAGAAATGGCGAATATGTAGCGGCTTATCACATGGCGCGACTGGTATAGTGGTAACACGGTGACGTTTTCAAGAACTAGAAGACACAGAAAATAAAACGATAGATATTAAAACGCCACGTTATCGTAACGTGGCGTTTGTTGTTTTGACTCGCTAAAACATTAATGGTTTAGAAAGCTAAAAGACTTGCCTAAGCCGTTAGTGGCTCAAGGTTCGCAGGGCGGTAGTGTACTGATTTCAGTACTTTACCTTGGCGAATTGTTTTGCCTTCAGATACGAAATCTTCTGCGCACTTAGCGATGATGTATTCGCCTTTTTGAACCGCCATCAGTTTGATGTTTTGCTCAGCATAGAAAGCTTCTGTTTCAGCGTATTCAGTCTCGTTGCGACATACTTTGCTCATGTTGCTTGAGTGTACTTCGTCCCAGCAAGGTAAGAAGTCAATTGAGCGATTTTTAGAAACATTCAACAGTAGATCGATCAGGTAGCTGATTGCTAGGTTGTCTTCAACCTTAGTTTGACCAAGGTGAACTAAACGTCCCATCAAAACATAAACGCTGTCTACGATAGCGTCAGTTTGCTCGATTTTAGAGTCAGCTTCTGCAAGTTCTGTTAGTTCTTCAATCGCTAGAGACGTATGTAGCGTATCGCCTTTTTCGTCCATTGTTTCAGGAGCAGCAACAGGCAGATCAAAAGTACTGCGGAACTCTTCAATATCGCGGTAAAGGTGATCGTAGATTTCTTGGCTTAGTTGAGAAAGGTTCATTTTCCTATCCATTCTGTTTCGTTAATGGGGTATTTTACCAAAGCTAGGAATCGGGTGCTAACGCAAAGTCGAATAAGTTTGGTTTTATTCACTGGTTCAATGAGGTATCTTGCATACAAACTAATTGATTATTATGTTTTTTTACCCTTTACTCTTCTTAATATACCAAATATCGATGTTGCCTTTAACTTTGGCTGCAGTGGGATCCCAGTTATGAACCAAGCTAGTGAAAGCGAAATTGTTATACGCCGCTTGTATCAAATTACCAATGAGTATCGAAAAGGTTTCGATACTCAGATCGCTCAACTGCTTATTATGGGACTCGAACGCTTTGATTTAGATATTGGCATCTTATCGAAAGTAGAAGGTAACCGTTATCAAGTAGAACACTGCATTACTCCTGATGGCGTGGAACTGCACTGTGGCGATGTTTTCGATTATCGTTCGACCTATTGTCAAATTACGTGTAAATCAATCGGCCCTATCTGCATTGAACATTGCGGTAAACACGATAAATATGCGACTCATCCTGCTTATCAATCTTTCGGGTTAGAGTCTTATATTGGCATTCCTATTTTCGTAAACGGAGAGCTTTACGGCACCTTAAACTTTTCAAGTCCTAGACCGTATTATCGAGAATTCAAAGAGTTCGATATCGATGTGATGAGGTTGATGGCTTCATGGATTGAAGTGGAACTGGTTAGAAGACAACAAGAACGAAAACTCAAAGAGCTGAATGAGAAGTTAGAGTACCAAGCTATGTATGACCCTCTGACACACTTGCCGAATAGACGTTGCTTGTTCAAAACGTTGAACGCAGAAGTAGAGCAGTTAAAAGGATCTTTAGGAGAGGGAACTTTAGCGGTTGTCGATATCGACTTCTTTAAGCAGGTCAATGACACTTATGGTCATCAAATGGGTGATGTTGTGTTAAAGAAAGTGGCGAATGTGCTGAGCAATAACACTCAAGAAGGGGAGTTTGTGGCGCGTTTTGGTGGCGAGGAGTTCATTCTTTGGTATCCAAATAAAACCCCAAGTTGTGTTGAAGATAAGTTCATGATTCTTCTCCAAGATATGAAGAAAATTACACTGGATAGAAAACCAGTCACCATATCAATCGGTGCGTGTCATTTTAAGCTGAGTACTGGAGATACCAAAGGGGAAAGAATGTCGGCGTTAGACTCGTTAATTAAAGTTGCCGATGAATGCCTGTACATTGCGAAACAAAATGGACGAGATCAGTTCATCTCTCGTCCATATCATCAAGAGCACTCAGGAATATGAGCCATCATGTTAGCGACTAACTGAATTATTAACTGAACAGGTAAGGGAACAGTTGACGACGTTCTTCTGGCGTTAAAGATTCAACTCTTGCGATGTTGGTATCAGGAATCGCTTCAGGATTAGGGTAGTGCTTCAACACTTTTTCCATGCTTGCTTCACGAATCAAATGGTAAACCGGATACGGAGAGCGGTTTGTTAGGTTTTCATCGTCTTCTGGATCCGCACCACCAAAACAATAGTCTGGGTGGAAAGTTGCCACTTGGTAAGTACCTTCCCAATCTTCTTGCTTGATCAGTGCTTCAATCCAATCAATGAACATGTTGTAGTCGAAAAAATCTTGCAGCATGTTAGGCACCACGACCAAAGTCGTCTCTAATTCTGCGACTGGCGTATTATCTAACTCTACAAAATGCGTCATGATGTCTTCCAATAACGCTTCTTCCGTTTTCGCTTCACTCACAAAGATCTTAATTTGCTTGTTACGTTGTGGCTTGGCTGCGAATGGACACAGGTTCAGGCCAATAACGACATCGTCTAACCACTGCTTTACTTGGTCGTGGATGGTTTGAAGATCTGTGCTTTGAGTGTTCGACATAACAGGTTCCGAATTGAAATTTTGCGTAGGATATCAGAACGGACGTTAATCAAAAGCAATAATTGAGTTACAAATTCAGTTGTACCTATGCTCGTGCGAGTTTAGAAGCTGAGGCTTGAAGTTGTTTCAACCGATAGACCCAAGCAAAAATAGCGACATAGAAGATTGAACCGCCCACAATCACGCCATTCCAACCAAACAGTTGCCAACAATATAAGAGTAAGAAACCACCTAAGCTCCCGCCAATATAATAATGGACTAAGTAAAGTGCAGTTGCTGTCGCTTTGGCGCTCGGAGCTTTTTGACTGACCCAAGAGTAGGCAAGGGTATGGGCAAAGAATGCGCCGCCGCTAATCAATAGCAAGCCTGCTAGCATGAACGGGACTTTATCGACTGCAGAAACTAGCATTCCGACTAAGCTAATACACACACCCATCAATATACCGTTTAACGGATCAAAACGAAGTGTCCATTTATTGGATAGCTTAGAGCTGATTGTGCCAGCCAAATAGCATAGGAATATGAGTGAAGCTAAACCAACAGGCACTGAATGGGGCGCTGATACTAATCTAAAGCCCATTACCGAATATAGGTTAACGAACAGTGCGAAGTTAGCGCCACCAATCAACATAGCGAGCCACAGTGTACGGTTTCTTAAGTGCATCACTACCGAGCGGTTATGATGAAAGAACAGTCCTTTCTGTGGTTTGAAGTTCTGTTGGTCAGGCAAGCTATATGCAATATAGAGAGCGCCGATTAAGGAGCCGACCACGAAAAACAATACCGTAGCGTGCCAGTCAAAGTAATCCGTGATTAAACCTCCAAGGACACGTCCGAAAATCCCACCCAATGAGTTGGCTGCAATATAGCCGCCAATCGCGACAGCAAATGCCTTGGGAGAGAGCTCCTCAACCATGTAGGCAACTGCCACACCTGCGAATGCAGCAACCGCGATTCCCATGAATGCTCTAGCAATAACAAGTTGTAGTAGAGTAGTCGTGAACACCATGCTCAGCCCAATTAAAGGAATCGCAAAAAGGCTGAACAAGATGATAGGTTTTCGACCAAAGGTTTCTGAGGCGATAGCCCATGGCACCAAACTAATAGATAAACCAAGAGTCGTTGCGGCAAACAACCAGTTGATCTGGGTTTCAGATACTTGGAAGTGCTCCGCCATGTGCGGCAAAATAGGTTGAAAGAGGTAAAGGTTACAGAAAATGATAAACGAGCCAATGGCCAATGATTGGGTGATTCGTTTGTATTGAGGACTGCCTTTATCAAACATTTACGTTGTGCCTGCACAAGTTAATAAGCTATTTGTGAACAAGTTACCAGTACAGTTGCGATTAAAGAAATATATTAAAAATATCACCTCTATATATTAAATATATTGCCATGCTTGAATCAAAACCACTTCGACATTTCTTAGCCGTCGCTCAATTTGGTAACTTTACCCAAGCCGCCAAAGCGCTGCATATTGCCCAACCGGCTTTGAGTATCTCTATTAAAAAACTAGAACAGACGCTCGAGTTAATTCTATTTCGTCGCGGAGATAAATCAGTCACCTTAACGGAAGAGGGAAAGGTACTGTTCGAGCATGGGAAGCGAATAGCCCAGCAGTTCGAAGATGCTCAACTTGCAATGAATGAGTTAAAGGGCTTAGATAAAGGAGAGGTGCGTTTAGGGGCACCAAGCATGATGGGGAGCTATTTTTTCCCTCAAGTCGTGATGGCATTTAAAAGCCAATACCCAAACCTAAAATTGACTTTAATTGATGCTGGCACCGCATCGATTCGTGAAATGCTGTTAAACGGCGAGCTCGATATTGGTGTAATTAATCATGAGAACGTCCCTGATGATTTAGAAACGGACCATCTGTTAAGTTCTGAGATGGTCGCCGTTGTCGGTAAGGAGCATCCGTTAGCACAACAGCCTTCGATGACCTTTGAAGAATTCTTTGCTCAAGAGCTGATCATGTTCAAATCGGGCTATTTTCACCGTGATTTTATCGATGCGACTTGTAAAAAATACAACCTCGATATGACCATTGCGTTTGAAACCAACTTGCTCCCGATGATTCTATCCATCGTTAAACAAGAGTTTGCGATCACTGCGCTGCTCAGCTTAGTGACGGAATATGAGAAAGACGTGATAGGCGTGCCATTTAAAGACCCTGTAAAACTGAATCTATCTTTGGCCTGGAGAAAGGAAGGGTATTTGTCGAAAGCAGACAGAACCTTTATTGATTTCGTTAAGCGTTATGTGTGATTAACATTGAAATAGAACAACAAAGCCCGAGTATCCTGGATTGGATCTTCGGACTTTGTTGTATAGAAGTATTACTGGCTCAGACCACGTTATGTGTTCTTTGAGTTATACATCTTATCGAAGTTTTTCTGATTCCAGCCGACCATCACTTGGTCACCAATTTTCAGCACAGGGATAGAGCGAGCACCCATCGCCTGCAATTCTTTACGGCCACGTTGCATTTTTGCATTCGTTAGGCGATATTCAATTTTCTTCGAATCCAAATAGCGTTGTGCATCTTTACAGTGCGGGCATTTGTCTGCGACATACAATACAACACGTTTCATTTTTACAATCTCTTTTTGAGTGTAGCTCTTGGTGAATCTCGCTAAAGTGTAACGAATCTTAGGTGATTAGAAAAGTGTGATCAGTTACACTGTGCGGCTCAAATTTCAAGACCACAACGTATTGTCGTGGTGTTACCGGTACGGCTTTTTTACATGCATCCTTCTTTGCGATATATCCAAGGCTATCCAAAGCACATTATCGACCCTGTCACTCAGTTAGTTGAGTCGGGTAAGTTAGTGCCGTGGTTTGAAGCTCGCTATCCAAATAATCACGAGATAAAAAGCGAGAAAGCCCTGTTTGACTATGCGATTGAGATAAAAAATCGCTATATGAAGAAAACACCGCCGATCAGCAAAGTGATTTACGACGGAAAGATCCACTTGATCAATAATGCACTAGGTCTTCACACTTATGTGGCAAAGAATCATGGTGGCAAGATCAAATCGAAGAATGAAATTCGTATCGCGAGTGTTTTTCGAAATGCCCCAGAACCTTTGCTGAGAATGCTGGTGGTGCATGAACTGGCGCATATCAAAGAGAAAGAACACGACAAAGCCTTTTACCAACTATGCTGTCACATGGAGCCGGAATATCATCAACTTGAGTTAGATGCCCGTTTATTCATGATGTATTTAGACTTAAAGAAGTAGCCCAATGAGCCAATCACAAAATAGAACTACGCTAAGCCTGTCAAAAAACGGTACCTCATCTGCAAAAACAAAAGACAACCAAGCTGATGTTAAGCCAAGTACAGCTAAGCCAAGCAGCGACAAGCGTATTTCTACAAAGAACACATCTGATAAAAGCCGCAAGAATAGTGCACCTAAAGGCGCTGGCAACAACAACGCAAAGCGACCTTTTGCAAAAGATAGCGAAGGTAAACCGCGTGCGAATAGAGGATCATCGAACAAGGGTTCTTTTAATAAAACTGCTTTTAACAAAAACGCAGCCCAGAGAAGACGTTCGGCTGAAAAACCTCAAGGCGGATTGCACCCAAGAAATCAACACACAGGTCGATACGATTTTGACCTGTTGGTCGCGGCGCTGCCTGAGTTGAAAGAACACCTGATTAAGAACCCAGCAGGGGAAGATACGGTTAACTTCTCCGATCCTCTGGCGGTCAAGCTTTTGAACAAAGCCTTACTTGCTCATCACTACGGTGTGAAGCATTGGGATATTCCGGCGGGTTATTTATGTCCGCCTATTCCAGGGCGCGCTGATTACATCCACAGAGTGGCAGATATTCTGAATAGTGATGGCCAAGGTGAACCTTATAATCATGCTTCTGTGAAAGCACTAGATATTGGTGTTGGTGCAAACTGTATTTACCCAATCATTGGTGCGACAGAGTATAAGTGGCGCTGGACAGGTACTGATGTCGATTCAGTTTCCATCAAAACAGCGAACTTCATTGCGGAAAGTAACCCTAATCTAAAAGGTAAGATCCGAGCTCGCCTGCAAGCCGACTCAGAATCTATCTTTGAGGGCGTGATTAAGGACAATGAACGTTACGACGTCACAATCTGTAACCCTCCATTCCATAGCTCTCTAGAAGAGGCGGAAAAGGGATCACAGCGTAAACTGGATAACCTAGCGGCAAACCGAGCTAAGAAAGCCGGTAAGTCATTCAAGCCAGAAACGAATAAGAAGCCAGTTAAGTTAGATAAATTAACTAAGCAAGATAAACCAACCTTAAACTTTGGTGGCCAAAAGTCTGAACTTTGGTGCCCGGGTGGTGAAGCGACTTTCATTATGAAGATGGCGAGAGAGAGCCAGCTTTTTGCTACTCAAGTATTGTGGTTTACGACATTGATTTCTAAGAAAGACAACGTTGATATGGTTCGTTCAGAACTAGGTAAGCTTAGAGCTAAACAAGTAAAAGTGGTTGAGATGTCGCAAGGCCAGAAGGTGAGTCGCTTTATTGCATGGACTTTTATGGACGACGAACAAAGACAAGAGTGGATTGCGCTTAAATAACAGACTGTACTTGGTTAAGACATTAAGCTGAAATTACGAACGGGCTTGTTGTTAACGCAACAAGCCCGTTTTTTATATCTATCGCAATTAGTTAGCCCTAAACGGAGAGCAGTTCGTCTAATTTACTTTGGTATTTCTGTTGAAGTGCACGGTTACCCGCTTTCTTTTCGAGTTCGATCAAAATTTGAAGCGATGGGATTTGATAGCCATAACGCTGGTGGAACTTGAATAAGCGGAGCCGAGCGTCATTGTATTCGGCCTCACTGACCTCAATTTTAGAAAGCTGTAGAATGGATTTGGCTCGATTTGGGTCGTGGTCAATCGCACGAGAGAAGTAGTATTTTGCTTGCTCGACTTCTCCGGCTTTAAACGCGCAGAATGCCGCATTTTCATAACTGCCAGAGACGAGATAATAATAGGGTTGGTCGATGGCACGGTTAAAGTATTTATCGGCTTGCTCGTATTCGCCCTGTTTACACAAGAATGTACCGTAGTTGTTCAATACGTTGCCGTTTCTTGCGTCTAACCTCAGCGCTTTCTTATAGGCGTTTCTTGCTTCGTCAACTTCCCCAACTTGTTCGTAATAGTGTGCAATGGAAAGGCGAGCTCGATAGTAGCTAGGTGCGTGTTTGATGGCGAGTTCTAGGTTCTCACGCGCTCTCACCATATTCCCTTGCCCCATATAACCCAAACCTAATTCAATACGAGATTCAGACATCGCAATAGGGTCGCTTTCAATCTTTGGCGGTCCTTCAGTGACAGAAACGCAACCGACCAACGAAAGAGAGGCGAGTAGTATCAGACTCGATAACGAAAGGGGGCGGAATAATGAAATAGATTTAGATAATAACGGCTTGGCGGGCATGTGAAGCTCCTTATGAACACCAACCCATCATATGAAATCAAACCCATTGAAGTGGTAAATCTATTATGGAATGCGACTCAAACACCATAAAAAAACCGTGTCCAATTTGGTGTTTTATCAACAACCTACTGAACACGGCTTTATGTGTTTGTGAATCGGAAGAAAGAACTTAATCGTCTTTGGTAAAGTTGTCTTCGCTGAAGTGATCCAAATCGTAAGGCGTTTGTTGGTAAACGCAGTAGTTCAACCAGTTTGAGAATAACAAGTGGCCATGACTACGCCAGCTTGCGACAGGCTTATTATCTGGATTGTTGTTCGGGTAGTAGTTGATTGGAATCACGGGTTCCATGCCTTCGCCTAAATCCCGAACGTACTCACCGTGTAATGTATGCGCATCGTATTCTGGATGACCCGTTACAAACACGTTTCGCTTATCTTTGGTTGCCGCCAGATATACGCCCGCCACATCAGAAGTCGCAAGAACATCAAGGTCGGTATGCTCGGCTAAGTATTCCTGAGAGAAATCAGCATAACGAGAGTGTGGTGCTAAGAAGGTATCGTCAAAGCCACGCAGAAGTGGGTGATAAGGGTGATGAATCTCGTGATTATAAACACCAGAAAGCTTCTCTTTACGAGTGCGCTTTGGCAAATCATACAGTAATTTCAAACCAGCCTGAGCCGCCCAACACACATACAAGGTTGAGGTCACGTGCTTGTTTGCCCATTCCATGATGGTTTTTAGGTGATCCCAGTAGATAACATCTTCAAATTGAACCAAGCCAAGCGGTGCACCAGTAATGATCAATCCATCAAAGTTTCTCCCTTTGACCATTTCAAATTGGCGGTAGAAGTTATCAAGGTGTTCAGTCGGAGTGTTTTTGCTTGGTCGGTCATCAATGCGCAGCAGCTCTACATCGACTTGCAATGGGCTGTTCGATAGTAGGCGTAAGAATTGAGTTTCAGTTTCAATTTTCTTCGGCATTAGGTTGAGGATCAAGACTCGAAGTGGACGAATTTCCTGTGTCGATGCTCTTGATAACGGCATCACGAAGATGTTTTCTTCACGAAGAACATCAGATGCTGGCAATTGATCTGGAATGCGAATAGGCAAAGCTTTCTCCCTAAGCTAGATATGTAGACGTCTATACTTCTGAATCTATAGTAGTTTGATACGCTTGTCGATATACAAAGTGGATAGTTGTAAATTATTTGTGTTTTCTATCAGAAGTAATACCTAGCTTGCTAGCGACTGGTTGTTTGGGGTTCATACATTCGGGGTTTGGGTATTGATCGGTTCAAGTCTGTAGGATTGGTAGAGTTATCAGAGCACTTAGTTAGTATTTGAGATAAACTGGAGCTTTCGAATTAGCTTGTAAAGTGACAGATGAAGTTAATACTCATTCGAGGGCTGCCTGGCTCGGGTAAATCAACAAAAGCAAAGACCTACGATGCATTACATGTCGAAGCGGATATGTATTACGTGAATGAACAAGGTGAGTACTGTTTTGATCCTAGGCAATTGCAGCAAGCTCATGAGTGGTGTCAGAACACGGCTGAAAATGGCTTAAAGCAAGGGTTAGATGTTGTTGTTTCGAATACCTTTATTAAGCATTGGGAAATGAAGGCTTACCGCCAACTTGCACTCAAATACAAAGCGGATTTGGTTATCGAAGTGTGCCGAGAGCAATATGGCAGTATTCACGACATCGAACCGTCTGTGATTAAGCGTATGGCGAAAGACTGGCAAGAATAGCCTCGTACTTCCTCTGCTTGCGTGGCTGAATGGCAAATAGAATTAAATTAATAGAACAACTCCAAGGTAACGATTGAAATGGCAAAGCGCTCTGTTGTGGTCGACATGACTTCTTATGGTATCTATTCCACGTGGGATTCCAAATCTAAAGACCTTCCAAAAATCCAAGAGTTTACCACTACCGTTGATGCTGAAATCGATGTGGAATTTGGCTATATCTTGAATATCAAGAAAGCCAAAGGTGAAAAGATCCGCTACTGTATTTATCACCCGGATATCACCACAGACAAGGGCGAAGTGCTCGAACCGTTTGATGGTGAAGAGCACGTCGGTAATAACGACTGGGATTTCTACTTAGGTGACACTATCTGGGCACCTGTCTCGAACAAGCTAGGCAAGTGGCGTATGACCGTCGAGCTAAAAGGCAACATCATTGCTGACAAGACGTTCGACTTAGTGGGTAAAGATGAGAGTCAGTTTTGGAAGCGCAGGGGTTTTTAAGCTTAATTTTTTAGCTAAACTCAGACAACAAAAAAGCCGAGTCACAGATCATACGTGAACTCGGCTTTTTGACATTAACTAGATGGCATTTGCTATTTCATTAACGAGTAAGGTTGTCTAGTTAACAAATAAGACTGGCTAGTTAACCAGTATGACTATTGCGTTACGTAAGTCACAACAAACTCAGTGATAGCGACCATGTCTTTCACTGCAATGTATTCTTCAGTGGTGTGAACTTTCGCCATACCCGTAGAAAGGTTAACCGTTGTTAGACCTTTCGCATTGAAGTTGTTCGCATCGCTACCGCCGCCAGTGCGTTTAGTATTTGCTGTTACGCCAAGCTTCTCAAACGCTGATTTGATAGAAAGAATATGCGGGTGATCGTCTGCAATCACGAATGCATCGTAAGCACGAGTAGATTCGATTTCTACTTCAGCGCCGAATTGTTTTGCACTCTCTTGGAATGTCGAAATCATGTGCTCAACCTGAGCTGTTAGCTTTTCGCCGTTTAGAGAACGTGCTTCAGCCACTACTTTGATCTCTGGCATTACGATGTTAGTCGCTTGACCGCCTTCAACAATACCGACGTTTGCCGTTGTTTCTTCGTCGATACGAAGTAGGTTCATCTTAGTGATAGCGTCTGCAGCAACTTGAATTGCGCTGATGCCTTCTTCTGGCGCTAAACCAGCGTGAGCAGGGCGACCTTTGATCTTCGCAACAATTTTTTGCTGACCAGGTGCTGCATTTACGATAGTGCCGATCGGGCCGCCTGTATCTAGAACGATAGCGTGCTCAGACTGAATGTAAGACATATCGAAGTTCAAAGAGCCGAACAGACCGCCTTCTTCAAATACAGTAAACGCAATCTCGATAGTTTTGTGCTCTTGGCCTTCAGCTTTGATGCAACGAACCGCTTCCATGATAGCTGCGATACCAGACTTATCGTCGCCACCTAGAATCGTGTTGCCTTTTGAACGGATGATACCGTCTTCAATGATTGGCTCAATGCCGATGCCTGGTGTTACTGTGTCCATGTGGCAGCTGAATACAGTGCTACCAGGAAGCGTACCGTCTAGACGAGCGTAGATGTTGAAACCGTTAGACACTTCTGTAGGGACAGCCAGTTTGTGAACTTCAAAACCCAGCTCACCGAGTTGCTCAGCCAACGCTTCAGCAATCGCTTTTTCGTTACGAGATTCACTATCAATTTTCACTAGATCGCAAAAATGTTCTACAAGACGTTGTTCATTAATTTGGGTCATTGTTAATTCTCATTATGCTTCCGCTCGTTCTATAGAAGCTGCGGAGGTAGGAACAGGAAAATTACTATAACGCCTTTTTGTAGGATGATTGTCTGAGTTAAATCAAGAAAGTTGCCTGATTATTCTAATTAATTAGAAAAATCCAACTAAGATCCAGCGGTGCACAGGATTTTAATCTGCATATCTGTCGGGTATAATGTTTAACCGCTTTGAAAAAAAACGTCGATGAAATTGTAATGCAATCAATAATGGCACTGATAAATGAATAGAAACAATGTGTTAGGTTCATTCCTTTTGGTGCTGCTGATGAGTGTTGTGCTGGGATTGTATTTGCTTTATCCAACTTATGACGACGATTTAAAGCACATTCGCCCTGAAAATCCGAGTGTTTATAGTCCAGAGAAAGAGTTATTGCTCTCTCAATATGGATCTGCGTTGATTGATATTCTCGATGTATCTCGTGGTGATCCTAATTTAGCCTCTCAACAACTCGATGCTCTGCAAGCCAACTTCCCAAATCAAGATAAAGCCATCTATCGTGCCTATGAATTGATGATTTTGTCGAACCTCGCGCAACACAAGCTAGATAGCAAAGCGGTTTCAAGATACGTCAGACAGATTAAAACGCTCGCGCAACACGAACATATGGGGTGGCTTAAGGCTCAATCACTAGTTGAATTAGCGATAGAATACATCAGTAAGGGTGAGTTAGCGGAATCTGAAATCCAAATTCGAGCGGCGATAGATATAGCAGAATCGCTCCACTATGAAGAGTTGTTAATTAAGGCCTATAACACGGCAGGTGTCATTAATAACATCCGTAATGATTTTCCTGAAGCTCAATACTTTTTCCATAAAGGCCTAGACCTTGGCAAGAAGTACCCTCAACACATCTACAACAGTAAGATAGTGTCAAACATGGCACTGCTTTATATCTATTTGGAAGACTGGCCTAAAGCGCTCAAGTTGATGAAAAAAGCCAAAAAACTCTATTACAAGAGTGGACTACTCGAAGCTTCGACCATAGGTGTGCTGCATGTGAATGAGTCTTTTGCTTTTCTGCGCAGTGGTGACTTGGTTAAAGGCCGAGAAGCATATCAAAGTGCGGCTAAGCTCAATGGCGATAATGTGAGCGAGCGATACAAAATCATCTTGTTGAAAGCAGAGAGTGACGTGTTGTTGGCAGAAAGAAACTTTGAGTCAGCAAGGCAAGTCGCGAACTTGTGTCTTAGATATCCGGGAGTGGACAAATACACACTTCAAATGGGCCAGTGTTACTTAAACAGAGCCTTGGCAAACATTGGTTTGAACCGAGATAATTTTGTCTTTGCTGATCTTAAGCGATCATCTGCAATGTTCGACGTTGTGGGTACTCGCAGTTGGAAAGTCCTTGGTCTAAGAACACTTGCAGAATATTACGACTCGAGAGGCGACAGCGAGAATGCACTTCGCTACTTTAAGCTCTACTACAAAGGTAACAAAGCGCTGTTGTTTGATAAACGCCAAAGCGATATCTTTTTACTAGAGCAAGATTTCGCCACGGCATCATTAGCCCAAGAAAATGAACTGCTTAATGCAGAAAAAGAACTTGGGGAGTTGACATTAGACAAGCAGCAGTTACGAAATCGAATTGTTGTCGCGTTGGGTATCATGGTGATGATCAGCGCCGCATTATTGTTGATAAGGCTTAGCTCGATACAAAGGAAAAATAAAGCGCTGGTCACTCAATCTACAACGTGTGCGCTAACGGGTTTATACAACCGACGCTATCTAGAGCAGTTGTTAACTCAGCCAATACCATTTAACAATTCACAGTTTGGAATCAGTCTAGTTATTCTAGATCTTGACCACTTTAAGCGCGTTAATGACACCTTTGGACATGATATTGGTGACGAGGTTTTAGTGGAAGTCGCAAGGCGAGTAAAGCAACATTTATCGCCTAATGATGTAGTGGCTCGCTGGGGTGGTGAAGAGTTTGTCCTCTTGCTATCTGGATCCGTCGATCCTGAACAACAATTGAACGCGATTCGTTTAGGCATTGCTGAAACGCCAATTGATACGCACTCCAGCTCTTTAGACCTCACCACATCGATAGGGGCGTCGATTGGTATTGCTCAAGAGCAACTCAATCAAGATACCTATAAGAAGTACCTCAAATCGGCTGATGATGCGTTATATCAAGCGAAAGAGTCGGGTAGGAATCAAGTAATCATCGCTGAAAGTTAATCGATAATCAGGAAACAAAAAGCCATTCTGATCTTCGTGAGATAAGAATGGCTTCTGGAATACACTGAGATCGCTAATATCAAAGTTTGTGTTAAAAGTTGGCGTTTACTTAGCGATATGTCGAGTTTATCTATATCAGCATTATCTGTATGAGTTATTTAGCGACGTCTTGTAGCATTTCAACCAGTTCGCCTTCTGTAGAAGGTTCTCTCGTTAGCTCAATTACCGCGGAAGCGCCGCCTTTTAACATATAAGCTCGAGTTCCGCAGTGGTCATAGTGGAACCATTTACCGTCTACACATACGTCGGTATAACATCTTGGGTCTTGTTTGAGTTCCATATCAATTTCCTTATTAACATTTGCCTAACGTTTTTCAGACTAGTTGATCACAAACTGGTGCAAATTGATCTGCGTCAAGTTAGGGGCTGAATACTAACCAAATACTCAAATAAGAGAGCTATGTCGGTTATCCAAAAGCGTTAATCAAGCAGTTAGTAAACCATTCCAAAGGAAAGGTCGTGATTCGAGTTAACAACTGATTCTCTTTTTCTTGCCACATGATGCTTTTCTACTTACGCTACAATCACTTTTATTTCCCTACTTGCGTGGAACATGACTAATATTTTTATCGTTGTAGTGGTGCTTGTTGTCTTCTTTTACTTCATTCAGAAGTACGTATTTAAACATGACGACACAAAAGACCACGCTTATCAGAAGAAAGGGGCGTTGATGTCGACGCAACAGGCGACATTCTACAACGCGCTCAAATCCGCTGTAGGTAACCATGGTGAAGTGTTTGCTAAAGTCAGCATGTCGAACGTTCTTGTTCCTGCTAAGGCGAACAATAAGAAGAATTGGTTTATCGCCAACAACAAGATCTCACGTAGCTACTTTGATTTTGTCGTCTGCGACCCGCGAACGTTAGAGCCCCGCGTGATCATTGAACTTGATAACGGCAAAGAGCTCAACAAGGGAAAGGCCGAGCGAGAAAAGCTACTGATTCACGTTTGTAAATCGGCAGGCTTACCATTGATTGGTGCATCAATTAAACACAGCTACCAAGTGAGCCGTTTGAAGAGGTTACTGGCAGCACACATTGATTTAATCGAGCCATCAAAAGAAGTTCGATTCTGTAAGAAGTGTGGCAGCCCGATGATCATCAAATTGGCGAGCCAAGGCGATTACAAAGGCCGACGATTCTTCACTTGTAGCCGTCAGCCAAACTGTACGTATACAGAGAACTACAATGTTGTGTTCGATGTGGATGAAGATTCTAACTAATATCCTTGATTAAAATGTTCAATAGGGAGTAAGAGGGAATAAAAAACACGCAACATGGTGAGGTTCGTAATGATTGGGGTGAAGACAAAATGTGATCTACTTCAAGCCATTGATCTGCTTTGTGTTTAAAATTTATTCTGATTGTTGTTTTTAAAAGCAAACGATCGGTTTTGTGCAAATTTATCCTTGCACGCTACCCATTCACTCGTTATTATCCATCTCGTTCTGAAGCGTTAGCCACTTAGTAAAGCGGCTAGTTAAGTTTCAAAGCATTGCCCGCTTAGCTCAGTTGGTTAGAGTACTTGCATGACATGCAAGGTGTCACTGGTTCGAGTCCAGTAGCGGGCACCAAATTCGTTCTTTATGAATAAGCAAAAAAGCCCACCTAGTGTGGGCTTTTTTGTGTCTGAAATTCCTCGCTTTATCAAGCTCTTAGTCATCTTTTGGCTTCAAGAGATCCCTTAGCACGTAGTAAAATCCACCATTATCCCATGAAATATAGTTAATTTAAGTGGCGATCTATGTCTAGTAAGAGATGTAATTAACAGTTTAGTGAATGTGTAGTTGACGTGATGACCGTTCAAAAAATAAGGTTGGGTTATTCGTATTGATGAATATTCTCATTTTTGAGTACAAATTCACGTTGGTAAGCTAGGTATGGAACTCACTCCGGTATTAAAAGAACTACAAGCTTTTGTGTACGCAGAACATGAAGCTAGCATGGAAAACCTTCTAGAAACTTGGAAGAAACCTTTAGAAGAAAAACTATTAAAAGGCGAAACTCAACGAATAGAGTCAGTAAGGTGTTCCGGGTCTAATCATCTCGAAGTCGTATTAGGTGATAACGAATCACGCTTTAGAGAAGGCGACATGATTTGTTTGCATCTTGGCGACCCAAGTAACCATAAGGTATTTGACCAAGTAGCGATTGAAGCTGAAAACGATGGAGAGTGGTTGCTCAAAGTCAAAGTAGATCAAAGCTTACTTCCACAACTAAGTGAAGGCTGTTATGCCGACCCTGCAGGCATGGACTTAAAACCGTTTTATGATAAAGCTTTGGCTGATGTAGCAACATCGAAAGTCGGCAGAGACGTATTGCTGCCCATGCTTTCCGGACATTTGAATACGGAAACGATTTATGACGAAGATTTTGATGACGCTGCGGATTATGCAGAATCTCGAGGGTTAAATGAAAAACAGAGTGAAGCTGTTGGGATTGGTGTCGCATCCAAATACTTAGCGTGTATTCAAGGTCCTCCCGGAACGGGTAAAACAAAAGTTATTAGTATTATCGCCAAGCTTCTTGTAGAGGCAGGGCAGAGAGTTTTCATGACTTCTCATACCCACATGGCGATCAATAATGCGCTCAACAAAATTGTAGAGGAAGGGGTTCCTGTTGCAAAAATTTGCGCGAGTGGTGGTAAGAAATCATTGAGTGATAAGGTTCAGCATTTTGAATACGCATCAAAATGGCAAGATATACCGGACACTGGGTATGTGATTGGTGCGACACCTTTTGCTACCTGTAGTGAGCGACTTGAAAGCTTTACATTTGATACCATCATTTTTGACGAAGCCAGCCAAATTACCGTTCCATTGGCGTTAATGGCAATGAGAAAAGGGTGTCGATTTGTATTCGTTGGAGATCATAAGCAGCTTCCTCCTGTGATACTTTCTCAATCCGTTCTTGAGGACAGTTCGGCTTTCTCTAAGATGATTCTTGGCAATGAAAAGGTTTCGGTCTTGTTAAGCCAAACTTATCGGATGTCTCCAGCCCTAACTGAATGGCCTAGTAACTGTTATTACAAGGGCGAATTAGAATCGAAAAGACAACCAACGCTGTCATCATTTTCTTTACCTAAAAAACCTTACAAGTATTCCGACGTCCTCTCTAGCGATCGACCTTCTGTATTTATCAAAACTCCAGGGGTCAATGCCCGAAGTGTAAATAGAAAAGAAGCGGCGTTAGTGGCCGATTTGATAACCGCGGCTGTTGAAGCGGGTCTATCTGCTGAAGAGATAGGTGTCGTTACACCGTTCCGGGGTCATGCCAAAGCTTTAAAGTCTTGCCTTCAGGATAAGTTGGGGATATTTGGATCAAAATTAGTGGTAACGGATACCGTTGAAAGGATGCAAGGCCAAGAGCGGGAAATGATTATAGTTTCATTCTGCTCCTCAGATCCGCAATACATTAGCGCTATCGCTGAATTCTTTTTCCAAGCGGAACGTCTCAATGTCGCCATTACTAGACCCCAGACTAAGTTGGTGATTGTAGGTCCCGAAATCCCAGAAGGCATGCTGCAACAGGTGGAGGATCCTAAGGTGCGACAAAACATTAAAGATTATAAATCTCTGGTTCGTCACTGTTATAAGGTGGAAGTAGATTAATGGCACATATAGATACGATTACAGGCTTAGACCGCAAACATCGACGTCATTTCAAAAAGGTATTTGCTCGATTGGGCGATGATTTTTTTATTCGTGAGCCTCTAGACGATGCCTTAAAAGTGGCCCCCTGTATTGTTGAAGGACCTTGTAATAGCTGGGTTTTTGTTGGGTCGCATTCAGAAGTGCCAAGCCGAGCGGATATTCAGGTGTTGAGTCGATTCAATGACTTATTGGTGAAACGAAATTGTGCGGAAGTCAGATATCTCGCAGTGGTAGAAAACCTAGATTCGAACCATTCTCATTTACCTGATTATGTTCAAGTTATTAGTCAAATAGATTTCTATGCTAATGGTGAGCGAATCATCATCGACAAGTTGATAGAACTTTCGGCTGAACATTTTACCAGTATAAAAAAGAAGCTCTTCCCGGAGTCCGCTATCCCGACACAGTGCAGTACTCGTAGACAGCATCTAGTGAGTGATAACTCGGCTAGGTTATTGCCTTTTTTCCTGGATTATGACCAAGAATTAGCGACTCGGCTAGATATTCTGGAGTCGGTAGATCAGGATGAAGAGCAGCAGGATGAGTTCTCGGTTCGTTTGATCAATGGAGTCGCCGGAAGTGGCAAAACGCTCATTTTAATAAATCGAGCAATTCTCTATTGTAAGAAATTCCCTGAGAAAAAGGTACGGCTGATTATACATAACAACCCGGTGGTTGAAGATATTAAGCTCAAGTTTAAAACATGGTTAGGCGGAAAACCTGAAAACCTTGAAATACAAACATTTCACTCCTTTGCGTGGCAGCAATACAAAGCAACATTTAATTATGTAAGCGCACTGTTTAAAGAGAAAGATGTTGAAGCCGCAAAGAAAAAAATTCTTAATAATGCCCATGCTTGCTATACAGAATTGTCGCTTAAAGACAGTCAAATTTGGGATGAACTTGAGTATATCAACGACTACTTAATTAAAGATAAAGATGAGTATCTAGAATATGACCGACAGGGGCGAGGTTTTGCATTACAAAAAAGTCAAAGGGAACATGTTTGGCAACTGTATGAGATTTTAATTGAAAAACTCTCAGATCCTAAAGGTTATCTTCCCCATATTTATATTAAAGAACTCGCGTTATCTGCTAGTTCGTTGCAGAGCTTCGATCATTTTATGATTGATGAAGCACAATTTTTTGCGCCGTCTTGGCTTGAGGTGGTTAAAAGGTCTCTAGTACCCGGAGGAAGCATTTTCATGTGTGCCGACCCTAATCAAGGTTTTCTAAAAAGACGGTTAAGTTGGAAAAGTGTCGGATTGAATGTTCGCGGTAGAACTAAACGTTTGAACCATTCATACCGAACAACCTATGAAATCATGACCGCGTCAAATTCACTTTTAGACGAGTTAGATAGCAGCCCCGAAGATTACGTTAAGCCTGACTTTGACCAAATGGCGCGGGGAAGTAAGCCTCATATTATCTACTCAAGAAGCCACCAAGATGAGAATGCTCGTTTCTTAAATGAGATTGAAGCTCTAGTTAAGTCTCAAAAAGTACCACTGCATCACATTATGGTGGTTTACAGCCGTCAATATAAGCCGTGGAATTTAAAAAGAGAGATTGAGGCCAGAACGGGTCATAACACCGTTGTGAATTATAACGATAAGGACGATCTTAAAACCGTTGTGGGCAGCAGAATCAAAATTATGTCGGTGAATAGCTGTACGGGCATGGAAGCACCCACAACATTCGTATTGGGTGCTGGGCATATCATTAACCAAGCTAAGCATCTTGATTTCACAGAATCAGAGCGAGAGGAAGCGTTGCAAGAATCGTTGCGTAAACTCTACGTAGCCATGACGAGGGCGGGTCAAAACTTGGTGGTATTTAGTACCGAAGCATTTCCGGATTCGGTTATACCTCACGTGGAACGCTCTGGCGACCATTCAATGGCGTAAATTAATCGGCTAAACCGACGTTCTATTAAATGCAAAAAGTCGCATTTACGCTACAATACCACGCAATAAATCTTGGCTCTGCTGTTCAGAGCCAAGTCCTACATTATTCGAGTAATTAAGAACATGGCAAAAGCACCTGCTAACAAGAAACCTGCCTCAAAAGCTAAACCCGCTTCAAAAGCTAAAAAAGCGACCAAAGGCTTTGAAGAGACCCTTTGGGATACCGCTAATCAGCTGCGTGGCAGTGTTGAGTCATCTGAATACAAACACGTGGTATTAAGCCTTGTGTTCTTGAAGTTCATCAGCGACAAGTTTGAAGCACGCCGTCAGAAGATGATAGACGACGGGCAAGAAGCTTTTGTTGAGATGAAAGAGTTCTATCAACAAGACAACATCTTCTTTCTGCCAGAAGATGCGCGCTGGTCATTTGTTAAAGCGCGCGCTAAGCAAGATGATATCGCTATCATTATCGATACCGCTCTATCAACCATCGAAAAAAACAACCCAAGCTTAAAAGACGCTTTGCCAGATAATTACTTCTCGCGCCAAGGTTTGGAAGTGAAAAAGCTGGCGTCACTTATCGACAGCATTGAAAACATCGATACGCTGGCGAACGAATGCGACATGAGCGAAGAGGACTTAGTCGGTCGTGTTTATGAATACTTCCTAGGTAAGTTTGCAGCAACCGAAGGCAAAGGTGGTGGCGAGTTCTATACGCCTAAGTCAGTGGTAACACTGTTAGCTGAAATGCTAGAACCTTTCCAAGGTAAGATCTACGATCCGGCTTGTGGCTCCGGCGGTATGTTTGTTCAGTCTTTAAAATTCATTAAAGAGCATGAAGGGCGCACCAAAGACATCGCTATTTATGGTCAAGAGCTGACCTCGACCACGTATAAACTGGCGAAGATGAACTTAGCCATTCGTGGTTTATCGGGTAACTTAGGTGAGCGTGCAGCTGATACCTTTTTTGCTGACCAGCATAAAGACTTGAAAGCCGATTACATCATGGCTAACCCACCGTTTAACCTTAAAGGTTGGCGTAATGAAGCCGAGCTAACCGATGATGTGCGCTTTGCCGGCTATCGTACTCCATCAACAGGCAACGCCAACTACGGTTGGATTTTGCACATGCTCTCGAAGCTAAGTGAAACAGGCACGGCGGGTTTTGTATTAGCGAACGGCTCAATGAGTTCAAACACGTCCGGTGAAGGGGAGATCCGCCAGCAGCTTATCGAGAACGATCGCGTTGAATGTATGATTGCTCTGCCGGGGCAGCTGTTCTTTACTACGCAGATCCCTGTGTGCATTTGGTTTATCACTAAAGACAAAACCGAGAACACCACCAAAGGTTTCCGTAACCGCCAAAAAGAGACGCTGTTTATTGATGCCCGTGAAATGGGCACCATGATTAGCCGCACCAATAAAGAGCTGACTAAAGACGACATCGCGCTGATTGCCGACACATACCATGCTTGGCGTTGTGATGACGCAGAACTCAAAGCGCGTATTGAGCGTGGTGACGGTAAAGTAGAGAAGTATCAAGACTAAGCTGGTTTTAGCAAGTCAGCGACCATTGCCGACATTGAAGCCAATGATTTTGTACTGACGCCGGGGCGTTATGTTGGCGCAGCTGACGTAGAAGATGATGGCATTCCGTTTGCTGAAAAGATGACGATATTGACTTCAAAGCTAAGTAAACAGTTTGCCGAGTCCGCAACCTTAGAAGCCGAGATTAAGAAGAACCTAGCGGGGTTAGGTTATGAGCTTTGAACTTCACGTTCCTGAAGGGTGGTATCAGGTAAAACTCAGCGACCTAGGTGAAGTAAATCGAGGGCGTTCACGTCATCGTCCACGAGATGCGGCTCACTTGTACGGTGGGCCTTACCCATTTGTTCAAACTGGTGATGTAAAGGCTTCTAAAGGCCGCATTTCCCAACACTCTCAGACGTATAGCGAAGAGGGTTTAGCTCAGAGTCGGTTATGGCCGAAAGGTACTATGTGCATCACCATAGCCGCAAACATAGCCGAAACAGGGATACTTACTTATCCAGCTTGTTTTCCAGATAGCGTAATTGGATTTATAGCTGATGAATCGAAGTGTAATGTTTACTTCATAGAGTACGTATTCCGATTGTTAAGGAAGCGCATTCAGGCACAAGCTACTGGTAGTGTACAAGACAATATAAACCTGCAAACTCTTGAACGTCTGTTGTTTCCGATTCCTGCTTTAGAAGAGCAAAATCGTATTGCTGCGGTTTTAGGCGAGCTGGATGATAAGATTCACCTCAACTATGAGATAAACCAAACCCTAGAAGAAATGGCGCAAGCCATTTTCAAGTCATGGTTTGTCGACTTCGATCCGGTGAAAGCCAAAATGAATGGCGAGCAGCCAGAGGGCATGGATACTGCGACTGCCTCGCTATTCCCAGAAAAGCTAGTTGAGTCTGAGTTGGGTTTTATTCCAGAGGGATGGGAAGTTGATTCATTGTCATCAGTCGTAGATGTCATTATGGGTCAGTCACCTAAAGGGACCACATACAATGACCAGAATGTAGGAATGCCTTTGGTGAACGGTCCTGTGGAGTTTGGTGTTTATCACCCTGTTGTTCAAAAATGGACAACAGCGCCTACAAAATTGTCTAAAGATAAGGATCTCATCGTATGCGTTCGCGGTTCAACTACTGGTCGTTATGTAGTAAGTGATGGCGAATATTGCATAGGTAGAGGTGTATGTTCTGTCCGATCCGATGATTATCCAGCTTTTGCCAATTACCTATTTAAAAGCCAGTTAAATAACTTATTGATCCTTACAACAGGCTCAACATTCCCTAGTTGGAGCGGACCTACGCTCAAGCATTTCAAAGTAGTTGTTCCACCTAAAAGCATCATCGAGAAGTATGAGGCCATTGTTGGGAATCTGTGTTCTATGATGGCTCAAAATACTGGTGAAAATGAATCGCTTGCATCGCTACGTGACACGCTACTTCCTAAATTGCTTTCCGGCGAAATCGATTTAGAAAACGTGCAAGTAGAGCAAGCTAAAGCACTAGCAGAGTAACCTTTAGTCATTCCAGAAAGTGAGGGACGAACTTATCAGGAATCTCGTTTTTGGTGGTGATGAAAAGCGAGATCTCAGATACCTCGTTCCTCAGTTCTGAGATGACGAAGGCGAGGTTCTAAGGTGAAGAAGGTGAAGTTCTAAGGTGGCGAATCAAACACACCTCAGATGACGGAACAAAACCGATTTGGTCCAAAAACAAACTCAAATAACTCAATTTAGAAAACAACAAACAACGTCAAACAGCAGTAGGAAAAGGCGATGAGCTTAAAATTTACTGAAGCCAAACTCGAACAAGCCATTATTGAGCTATTGGGTGAGCAAGGCTACCCACACGCAGTGGGTGAACAAATAGCGCGTGAAGACAAAGAGCAAGTCCTCATTCTAGATGACTTACGCCGCTACCTTGCCAATCAGTACCGAGGCGATGGTATAACCGAGAGCGAGATCTACACCATTGTTCGTATGATCTCAACGTTGCCTGCCAGTGATTTGTACCATAGCAATAAAACCTTCTGCCAATGGCTAACGAATGGCTTCTTGTTTAAACGTGAAGATCGCTCAAAGAAAGATCTCTATATTGAGTTAATCGATACAAGACATTTGGCACAAGCCTTGCGTTTGATGTTTGTCCCGCTGCTAGAGAATAAATCTAAAGCAGATAACTCTGATAGAAAAGTTGCTGAAGGTAAGGTTACGTACTTAGAAACAAATCGGCTAGAAGCGACTGACACCAACATCTATAAAATCGTTAACCAGCTAGAGATTGAAGGTGTCGATGAACAGATAAGAATCCCTGATGGCATCCTTTATGTGAACGGCTTACCGCTGGTGGTGTTTGAATTCAAAAGTGCCGTGCGAGAGAAAGACGCGACCATCTTTGATGCTTGGAAGCAAATCTGCGTTCGTTATCGCCGTGATATTCCCAAGCTGTTCGTCTACAACGCGATGTGCATTATTAGTGATGGCGTGAACAACAAAATGGGTAACCTGTTTGCGCCGTATGAGTTTTTCTATGCATGGCGAAAAGTAACGGGCAACGAGTCTACCGAAAAGGAGGGTATTAATTCCCTCTACACCATGATTGCCGGGTTGTTTAACCAAACCAGATTACTTGATGTGGTGAAGAACTTTGTCTTCTTCCCTGATACATCAAAGAAAGAAATAAAAATCTGTTGTCGTTACCCCCAGTACTACGCAGCGCGAAAGCTTTACTACAATATTGACAAAGAACGTAAGCCATACGGTAGTGGTAAAGGCGGTACTTACTTTGGTGCAACAGGGTGTGGTAAGAGCTTTACCATGCAATTTCTATCTCGCCTACTGATGAAAAGCATCGATTTTGAAAGCCCGACCATTGTACTTATTACCGACCGCAACGATCTCGATGACCAGCTTTCTAAGCAGTTCTGTAACGCCTCTGATTACATTGGTGATGAGATGGTAGTGCCAGTTAAAAGCCGCCAAGACTTAAGAGACAAACTGCAAGGCATCAAAAGCGGTGGTGTGTTCCTGACTACCATTCATAAGTTTACCGAAGACATCGAATTGCTTTCAGAGCGTACTAATATCATCTGTATTTCCGATGAAGCGCACCGTTCACAGGTCAACCTTGATAAGAAAGTGGTGATCAAATATCAAGATGGTGTAGCCGTCGATGTGAAAGAGACATACGGCTTTGCTAAGTATCTACATGATTCTCTACCAAGCGCGACTTACGTTGGTTTCACTGGAACACCAATAGATGCCACCCTTGATGTATTCGGTCATGCAGTAGACAGCTACACCATGACAGAATCTGTTAATGATGAAATTACGGTTCGTATTGTTTATGAAGGCCGAGCAGCTAAAGTCATTCTTGATAACAGCAAGCTAGAAGAGGTAGAGAAATACTACCAAGCGTGCGCAGAAGCGGGCACTAATGAACATCAGATAGAAGAGAGTAAGAAAGCTTCTGCCAATATGAACGCGATTCTTGGCGACCCTGAACGTGTTGAAGCTTTGGCGAAAGACTTTGTTGAACATTATGAAGGGCGAGTTAAAGAAGGTTCCACGATAAAGGGCAAGGCGATGTTTGTCTGTGCGAGTCGTGAAATCGCGTTTGATTTTTATAAGCAAGTCAAAATCTTAAAGCCAGAATGGTTCGAGGAAAAGCTATCAATTGATGGCGTCGAGCTGACAGAAAAAGAGAAAGAAGAGTTAAAACCACTCGCGATGGTGCAAATGGTGATGACGCGCGGTAAAGACGATGACCCTGATCAGTACAGCCTGCTAGGGACAAAGGAATATCGAAAATCGCTCGACCAGCAGTTTAAGAGTCCTAAGTCGAATTTCAAAATAGCCATTGTGGTCGATATGTGGCTAACAGGTTTTGACGTTCCTGAATTGGATACTATCTACATCGATAAGCCGTTGCAGAAACACAACCTGATTCAAACTATCTCACGTGTTAACCGTAAGTTTGAAGGCAAGGCGAAAGGGCTAGTTATCGATTACATTGGTATCAAGTCGCGAATGAATCAAGCCTTAGCGATGTATTCAAAGGCTGATGAGACTAACTTTGAAGATATTCGCTTTTCCGTTATTGAGGTGAAGAACCATCTCGATCTGTTAAGGCAGATGTTCCACAAGTTCGATACGGCCGGTTATTACACAGGAGAGCCGTGTAAGCAGCTAGAGTGTCTTAATCAGTCGGCAGAATACATTCTTCAAACCAAGAAAGGCGAAACCCGATTCATGGCTTTAGTCGGCCGTATGAAGGCGGCTTATGATGTTTGTTGTGGTAGTGAATTGTTATCTCAGCAAGAGCGCGACCAAATTCACTTCTATATAGCAGTGCGCTCTATCATCTTTAAGCTGACCAAAGGTGATGCACCAGACACGGCACAAATGAATAAGCGTGTTCGAGAGTTAGTGGCAGAAGCACTTCGTGCCGATGGAGTAGAAGAGATCTTTACCATTGGTGATGAGCACGCCGAAGCTATCGATATTTTTGACGAAGATTACCTAGCTCGTATCAACAAGATTAAGTTGCCTAACACCAAGATTCAGTTGCTTCAAAAGCTGCTAGAGAAGGCGATAAGCGATTTTAAAAAGGTCAACCAGCTACAAGGCATGAACTTCTCTAAGCGCTTCCAATCGCTGGTGGAGCAGTATAACGAACGTCGTGAAAATGATGTGTTGAATGGCGAGGAGTTCGATACCTTCTCTCAAGAAATGACCGATATTATCTTTGATATCGTGAAAGAAATGGGCTCATTTGAAGAGCTAGGGATCGACCTAGAAGAGAAAGCGTTCCTCGATATCTTGAATCACATGCGCAAGAAATACGATTTCACTTACGACGATGACAAGATGCTCGAACTGGCGAAGGAGATGAAAACTACCGTAGACAATGTCGCCCAATATCCAGATTGGGCAGGGCGCGATGATATCAAAGCCAAGTTGAAAGTGGATTTAATCTTACTGCTACATAAATACGGCTTCCCACCAGTAGCCAATGATGATGTTTACAAAGGCGTGCTAGAGCAGGCTGAGAATTATAAGAAGAATAGTTAGTAAGCTCTAGGAGGAGTGATGACTGTTAAATTGATAGAGAAATTTACTGAGTTAAAAGATCAGGAAGCAATAGAGCAGAGCTGGTGGCATAAGCATTACGCAGAAATCGTAGAGCAGATGAAAAGCTCTAGCATTGATGATGCCCTGTTAAGACGCTTATGGTTTACGCGTGAGAATGGTGTATCAAGGCTTATGCAGGGAAACCTGTCAGACAAACAGTTCTCTACCAATATCGAAGTACTACGAGAGCTCACATCTTCAATAATAACTAATAGTGATCATCAGTCATACCTTCGAAGTGTCGAGAAAATCGATGAAATGGTCCAGTCCGGGCTATTGTCATTTCGATGTATAGCTTTACTTAACCGAGCTTGGGCTGCGGCTTATCCTGATTTTCTAACAACTACCATTCAAAGCAATAAATTTGATTATGTATATCAAAGGCTAAACCAAAAGTATCAGTTTGAACTCCCAGAAAGTGGTGATTGGTACCAAAAAAACACTTGGTTAACTGAAAAGCTAAAGGATGTCTTACCTGATGATTATTCAATATTGCTTCGAAATATGCAGGTTTGGCATTTGTATGAAGAATTTGAGGATGCCAATAGCACTGTTAAAGAGCCAGCTCCTCAAGCATATAAGAATAAACCTGCTGTAGTCTCCCCTCTCAACCAAATTCTTTATGGACCACCGGGAACAGGTAAAACGTATCATACGATTGAAGCGGCGGTTAGGGCTGCCGAGCCCGAAGAATATGCAACGCTTGGTATTGACTCAAAGAAGGGAGCGACCGAAGAGCAGCGTAATTATTTGGTCGAACAATACGAGTCACTTAGCAAGGCTGGTCGTATTCGGTTTGTCACTTTCCATCAAAGTTATGGCTATGAAGAGTTTGTAGAGGGATTGAAAGCAAACTCAGAAGATGGTGAGATCTCTTATGATGTTGAAAAAGGAGTTTTCAGACAAATATGTGATGAGGCCGCAAAGCATACAACGGATAAGGCAGCATCAAAAGCTCATAGCTTTGACCTATGCTGGCAGGTATTTTCTGAACAATTAGCTGAAAAGGACAGTCTTGAAATTACGATGTCTCAAACGTCTTTTCGTGTCATGGATTTTAATGCTAAACGCATTTTCTTTGAGAAAAGTAATGGTAAAAAAGACCACACTCTTAGCATCAATACACTGAAAGATATCTTTGAAGGCTCACGAGATTATACATCGGGTCTTGGAGTTTACTATAACCCGCTAGTTCGTTACTTAAAGGGGTTGGTGGCAATTGAGCAGCAACCAGCCATAAAGCGCCAAAACTATGTATTAGTGATTGATGAAATCAACCGTGGAAATATCTCTAAGATCTTTGGGGAATTGATCACTCTGATCGAACCATCAAAGAGAAAAGGTGCTGAAGAAGAGTTGGAGTTACAGCTTCCACTATCTCATATTGACGAGAAGTTTTCTGTTCCCGATAACCTTCATATTATAGGTACAATGAATACGGCGGACCGTTCCTTGGCAATGATGGACACAGCATTACGTCGTCGTTTTGATTTCGTTGAAATGATGCCCAGAGCAGATTTGTTTAGCGACCATTGTATAGAATGGCACGGACAGAAGATCGACTTGAAATTTTTACTTGAAGCTCTTAATAAACGTATTGAAGTACTATATGACCGTGAACATACCCTTGGTCATGCTTTCCTATTCCCAGCCTACAATGCGGCAAAAACAGGTGAACATGAACTCGCGTTTGATGCGCTTAAAGCGGCGTTTAAAAATAAGATTATCCCTCTACTTGAAGAGTACTTTTACGAAGACTGGAACAAGATACGCTTGGTTCTTGGTGACAGCTTAAAAGAAGGTGATAAGGAGAGCCTACAACTTATTGAGGTCAATAATGAGTCATATACCGAGCTGTTTGGTGCTGATCACGGCTTAGAGCTCTATGAGAACAATAAAACCACTTATAAAATCAGCCCCTTTGATTGTGATGACTCAATATGGGATGAAGCCGAAGCCTATATTGGTATTTATTCTCTCAATAGCGTGAAGGGCTAACCTTTGAGGGCTAGAAAAGAAATTACGCTGTTTGAATTTGATTGCCTAGTCAGTGAAGAAGGCGCAAAACAAGCAGCTTATACATCATCTGAGTATTCACACATTCAGGTGATATCTAATATTGCTTATGACTACCTTAAATCCCTTTGTTTAAGTGATGAGAGTGAAAGCAAGCTGCTGCAACTGCGTCGTCGCCGCAATATGGAAGTCCTACAAGTCCAAAACTACGCAGGGGTGATCTTTACACCAGGCAGGACCCAAATTGAAGTACTGCCTAAAATTGGTAAGGGTTTTAAAGGTGAGGAGACAGACAATGATGAAAGTACCTATGACAAGGCTCGAAAATCGTTATTGATTATGTTGAGAGCGCTAAAAGGCTTTTCCCATATTCAAACCTCAAGCGCGAATATCGCAAAACAGAAAATGCCGCTGTTAGAAGTGTTTATTAGCCAGTTTTTAAAATCGGTTAATGCATTAGTGAAACGAGGCTTGAAAAGTGACTACGTTCACCGGGAAGATAACCTAGCCTTCTTGAAAGGTAAGCTTGATGTCGGTAAACAGGTAAAGCGAAATTACATCAATAAGCACAAGTTCTACTGTGAATATGATGAGTTCCTACTTGATCGCCCTGCTAATCGCTTGCTTCATTCAGCTCTTCTAAAAGTGAAAACCATCAGTCGTAGTGCAGCCAATCAAAAGCTACTCCAAGAACTAGAGTTTGTTTTCAATGAAGTTCCTCAAAGCAGTGATTACAAGTCAGACTTTAACAATGTAAAACTCGATAGAGGGATGAACTACTATCAAGTGCCATTGGTGTGGTGCAAGCTGATATTAGAAGGCTTTTCTCCACAAACGATGAAAGGTGAGTCACATGCCGTTTCTTTGCTATTCCCAATGGAAAAGGTCTTTGAAGACTACGTCGCTAAAGTATTAAAAGATCAGCTTGCTGTGAGTCACCCTAAACTTACCGTTAGTACACAAGTGACTGGTAAGTATTTAGCTTGTTATAACGGTCGAGATAAGTTTAGCCTACGCCCAGATTTGATCATTAAAAAAGGGAACACTAACCAAGTTGTACTCGATACGAAATGGAAGCTTCTCAATACCAAATTAAGTAACTCAAATATCTCTCAATCGGATATTTACCAACTGTTTGCTTATGCAAAAAAATACCTTGTAGATGATACAAGTGGTCAGAATGTAGTGCTTATCTACCCTAGCCAAGATAACTTTGATGAAGCCTTACAATACCCCTTTAAGTTGGGGGATGGACATAAGCTTTGGGTCGTACCGTTCGATATATCAGAGAAGAAACATACGGGTATCAGATGGCCATCAGCGTTCAACTTGACCTCTAGTATTGAAATTCTTCAACAGCAATCAAACTAATGCGAGTGCAGGGAATACACCGAAATATGATGGGAATGGTGATGTGTTTCTTTTGATATTCATCAATTTATTTTATTCAATCTAATAGATTGGATAATCGCGCCCAGTAGCGACCAAATTCGTTCTTTATGAACAAGCAAAAAAGCCCACCTAGCGTGGGCTTTTTTGTGTCTGAAATTTATTGCCTGCTAAGCTTTTAGACTGTGTTCTTCAATGCTCTAAAGTGCAATGGCCACTTAAAATCCATTTGGGTTGTCAATAACGTATAACCAGCCTCCATCTACATATCTCATCACTTCCAGAGCGGTTCCTTTAGGGCCTCCAACTATCTCCCACTCAGACCTTACAAGAGCCGTATCGCCGTTAATATGGATGGATACATCATGGGTTAGCATTTCAACGTCACCTTGAAGATAACCTTTCAATATCGGCTTGATAGCCTTTGGCCCTCTAGCAAGGTTCCCCTGAGCATCCAGGACGAATATGGCGTCTTCATGGAACAGAGTGCCCAGTCCTTCTATGTCTTGTTTTGAAAAGTATTCAGCGAAAAGTTGATGCAGTTCTGTTGGTGACTGCGGTTTTTTGTAATCTGTTGATGCGTAAGAATAGAAAGTTATAAAGTTTAAAACTATGAACAGAAATATCTTCATGGAACCACCTGCTTGTTTGTGTTTTGGGTTGAGGCCATAATAGATAGGGTGCTTACTAAAAGAAATTAGCTACCTAAAAGTAACTAATTACCTTTAAGTAACTATGCAATTGATGAACTGGATAAGCTGAGAGGTAAATATGAGTGAACAGGGTAAGCAACCTGAAGGTTACTGTAACGCTGATAAGTATTTGACCTTGATCTCTACGAAGTGGACCGCTCACATCGTTTGGTTATTAGGGCTGAGTAGCGAGATACGCTTTGGACAAATTCAAAAGCAACTGGCTTTAGTGTCTAGTAAAGTACTGAGTGAGAGGCTGAAGTTACTTAGTAAAGAAGGTTTTATCTGGCGCAGGCAAGAAGAAACCGTTCCTGTGACTGTATATTATGGTCTGACAGAAAAAGGAAAAGAGCTTGCGGACATTGTTGATATTATCGTAAAAAAATCTGATAACTGGGGCTAGTCTGACGTGACTACAGAAAAGCTCTTCTATTATCGAACGTTATTATTTATGACGGGTTTTCTGCATTTACAGCTTGAGAAGTACCGTTCGAGACTTTGTGACACACTAAGTATTAGTTAAGTGCTGAATAACCTTATCGGCTAGTGTCTATCTAGGTTTTATTACAGATTTATGAACGGCTAGGTAATGAAGAATTCTAACTAAATAAAAATGCATATATAAACTAATATATCTGATATTAATTATATGTATTTCATATGCTTTGCTTGGCGTTTATATTCGGATAAATATCGGCATTGAAATATCACACTCGAAGCGGGAGAGTGCAATAGAGTGTGATTGTCATGATTTTAATAGAACATTATTGGGCTAAGTCCGCAATAAATGTTTGTTTATAACTGGAACTCGTTTTTAGCTCGTCCTTAATCCATTGATTAAACAAGCTAAAGTCAGAATGTATTTGCCAGAAAAGGGATGCAATAACTCGTTTCCCAAAAAAATCGGGGTGGTCTGTAATCACCTTAAGTTTACTGTCTTCAAGGCTTCCTTCTAGCAGAAACCCTGGTAGGAAAGCTATGCCTTTTTGAGCTTTGCATAGGTCGATAATGGTTTCCAAATCATCTAGCCGCCATAGATTATATGAGGCGATGTTCGACAAATTGAGAAGATCTTCAAATCCGTCCATTAAAAGAACACGCTGCGATGAAGCATGAGACTTAAATGATACTAAGTCTTCGTGTGCCACCCACCAACAGTTGACGTGAAAAAGCTCTTCTATATTAAAGTCGTTATATGTCTTGTGATATGGGTTACCTAACGCTAGGTCGATCTTTCCCTCGTTTATATAGTTCCCTAAAACGAAACTCGGTTTAGTCACAACAAGTAGGTCGACATTAGGAAAAGCCTCTGAAAATGCCAACAATGCCTTTTTTACGTTTTTGTTGAAAACCAATGGATCGATGCCCACGCGGTAAACTATCTGGTCGGATAGATTCATTTGTTCTGCAATAGTGATTAACTCACGATATTTCGATACCACAGGCAAAGATAATTGGAATAGGCGTTTTCCTTTCTCAGTTAACCAGACTTTAGAGTGTTCTCTATTAAATAAATTGAAACCCAAGTCTGACTCAAGGTTTTGCACAGCGGTACTAACCGTTGACTGAGACTTGCCAAGCTTACGTGCAGCAGAGCTAAATGAACCTTCTTCAACTACTGCTATGAACGAAACAATATTTTCGAAATGTAGTTTCATGATTCGACTAACCTTTTGACACAAAGAAATTATATTTTTTATAGTTTGTTGATTCGAAGAACAATAGCGTGATGATAATTGTATTTCAACATGTTTTATAAGGAGTAACAAAGTTCGATGAATTATCTATTAGGCTAGTTCCAAAGCTTATATAAATTTTGGATTAAGTGAAAGATTGACGTGTGTCTTATTTTTTAAAGTTTATAAATTTAAATGTTCATTTTGTTTTTCAACTGATTTTTAATGTAAGTGTTTGTCATATATGGACTTTGTATTTCTGTTGATATTTTAAAAGGTGTTTGTTTTGATCATTTTTTACACGACCTATAGATTGAATCGATAGGAGGTATTTTCCATAGATTGGTGGTGCTAATTATAATGGCGACGAATTTTCAACAGCCCTTATAGGAAGACATAATAATGATTACTAAGCTATACGTTAAAACAAGCATGTTTCTATCACAATTCAAGAACGATGAGCGCGGAGTAACTGCAATTGAATATGGTCTTATTGCAGTAGCAATGGCTGTATTAGTAACTACAGCTGTAGGCGAACAAGGTTTCATTGGTAAGCTAGAAGGCGCTTTTGAACAAGTAGCTACTGCTATCGATACTGCGAGCAGCTAACATCAAGCCTTATTGGCTAATGTAGAATATATCGAAAGATATTTGTGCCAGACCTATGTTTTCATTGGTCTGGCTCAGTTAATTGGGAATACCAATTAATACATGTTTACGTCAATCCATATAAATTTAGGCAATATTTCCAATTTTGAGTTTTGAAGTATATTTACTGCTTTTGGCAATCGTGTGTGTCTATGTATCGGTTACCGATTTTCTCTATCGCAAGATACAAAATCACGCATTGTTGATATTACTCTTTTTGCAATGTTTTCTGTCACCGTTAGACATTCAAATTATGAGCTTTTTACTGGTGTTAGGGGGAGGGCTGATTCTTTACGCCCTGATTTGGATTGGAGCCGGTGATATTAAATATGTCGCGGTTCTATCACTTACCATACCTCTCAACGATTTACTTTGGGCGTTTGTTATGACGGCTTTTGCTGGCGGATTTTTAGCCGTTATTTATCTCGTAAATAATAAGCTGATAAGTAAAAAGCTAATAAGAAAAGCATCGAACGACCAACAAGGTATTCCATATGGGATAGCAATTAGCGTTGGATTCTACTTGGTAATTTTAACTCAAAACACGCCACATATATAAACCTCCAAGAATGAGAACATTATGAGATCTCGACTGGTATTACTTGTTGCCATTGCTGCCTTAATAGTCGGCGCGCTAGGCGTTGTCGATTTGTTGAAGAGTGAACCTCAACCGACAACGACCGCTGAAGTGGTGGAAGAAAAAAATGAAGAGCATGTTGCCGTTTGGATGACCACGGAACCTTATGAAAAAGGACGTGCGATCGATGCGCAAGGTGTCATAAAACAACAACTCCCTCTTAGTGAAGCATTAACGCTTGGTGTCAGAGAAGACGCACAAATCAGCTTTTCACCCTCCATTTTGCTCAATCGCAACCTTAACGCAGGTGAGGTGGTACTACCTGAATATCAAGTGACGCCTGGCCAGTCCGGATACATCGACCTTTTGATCACGGAAGGTATGACGTTATACCCACTCAAAGTCAGTGACAAAAACCTAATCAACGATTATATCCGCCCTGGAACGTCCATCGATATCCTCACTGTGAGTTCTCCAAACGATAACTTAGCTGGAAATATCGATAAGCCGAAGCGCTTTAGAGGGGTGAAGGCGTCAATGTTTCTTAAAAACGTCAAAGTACTCAACATTGGCAATGACGCAACTGGTGACAGTTCTATTAACGCTCGCGCTCCGAATAAAGAGGATGGACTGACTACGGTGGTCATCGAAGTTAGCCCCGACGAGTTACCAAAACTTGCGCTAGCACAACGAACAATGCACATCGAAATTTACCGAAGCCAAACCTACACGCAACCCGAGTTCGCGGAGGTGCGCAATATTATCGATAACTATACAGGGATTGCTGAGTTACGTGGTAACGAGAACAACCCGAGAGAGGCTTTGTGATGATGATTCACTATCGAATCAAACAAGTACTGTTTGCTTCCATTCTAGCGCCGCTGATTAGCTTACTTTCTATAACAAACGCTTTTGCCGCCGATCGCTCCATCACGCTCAATGATGGTCAGCACATCCAGCTAAAAAGTCCCATTGGCCAAGTGTTTATTAATAACCCTGACATCGTCGACTACAAAATAATTAACGACAACACGATAGTTGTGTTCGCCAATGCTATTGGGCAATCGCGACTGATCGTCTATGGCATTGATGGTGATGTTCTGCTTTCAGACCGCATTATTGTTGATTTGGATTTAACGGATATTAGACGACAACTCAAATTTCATTTCCCTGATGCCAAAGTCAAGATTCAGTCTGTGGGAGAGCAAGTCGCCGTGAGTGGTCTTGTTGATTCCGAAGCGACTCGTGACGACATCTATCGTTTGGTTGCGACTCTGCTTGGACGAGAAAAAACAGAGAAATGGGACAAAACGGTGAAGCTGGAGTTTAAGTCCGATAGCTCAAATTATGAAGAACCCGAAGGCATGGTGTTTGCGCGCAATATGACGTGGGAAGGGATCGTCGAGCGTATTGAAGTGGCAACGACCCAGCAAGTGAACGTCAAAATATCGGTAGCGCAAGTAACGGAGTCGTTTGGACAAACCGTTGGTGTTGATTGGAGTTCAGTAGGTTCAAGCGTCGGCGAATTTGTTTTCGACCAATTCGAGGCAGCAAACCTCAGTACGTTAATCACGGCATTAGGTAACGACCAGATTGCTGAAGTTCTGGCTGAACCTAACTTAACCGTGTTGTCCGGTGAGTCTGCAAGTTTCCTTGTGGGCGGCGAAGTGCCCGTTATCGTTACTACCAGTAACAATGTGAACATTTCCTTCAAAGAGTTCGGCATCAAACTCGATCTCACCGCGAAAGTGCTTAGCCAAGACAGAATCCGCATGCAATTAGCGCCAGAAGTAAGCGAAGTTGAAGGTTATATAGAAACGGCAGGTATCAAAGTTCCGCAACTGGCTTCACGACGTGCGATGACAACCGTTGAGTTAGCCGATGGCGATAGCTTCGTTCTTGGTGGCTTGATGAGCAGTGCTGATTTGGAAAAAATGCATAAAATCCCTTTTGTGGGCGATATACCAGTACTCGGTGCCGCCTTCCGCAAAGCAACCACAGAAAGAAAACGAACTGAATTGATCATCGTTGCTACCGTGAATCTTGTTGAACCGATGAAACCGAAAGACATTCAACTGCCTTACATCAAGAAGACTTCCACATTGGCGCGTTGGCTAAACATTAAGTGGGATGGTAAGTCGGTGACATCTTCTGATGCAACGATTCGTCTGTTGTCGCAAGGAGGGTTTATCCAATGAAGAAATTACTATTAATGGCGTTATTTACCACGTCACTTTTAGGCTGCGCCTCTGAGCAATATTTTGTCGGACATGGTGCTGAAGCCTTGGTGTACAAAGAGCATCATAGCTTTGAGTTTGCGATGAAAAACCGTGCTGAAACCACCAAGCAGATTACCGCTTTGATTCAAGATATTGAGTCAACGGACAAAGAAGCCACTTATGTCGTGGATTACAAATCAACCCGTAGCAAACAGATGTTGCAAGCGATCTTCGATCAATATCCGTCACATGTCATCGCGCCACAAAGAGTCTTGTATCGAAACGCTCAGTTGTTACCGAGCGACTTAAAGATTCAGGTGACCTTAACGCGTTTGAAGACTCAAGAATGCGCACCAGCACAGATTCACGTTCGGTTGAGGCAGCCAGACTGCTTTGCTGAATCGATGCGCTTGAAGCAAGTGGCTTACAAGTCTCGATTGGTAGGAGAGCAATAATGTTTGACCTGACTAAAGCATTAACAACAAAGGCTAAGCCAGTTCAGACCGGAACGACAGGTGTTGCCGGATGTACTTTGTTCTATCAATCTCAAGAGTGTTTAGATCTTGTTCAAGAAGTCTTCCGATTTGAAGGGTGGAATGATCCTGCATGCGTTAAAGCCAAAGCCGGCTTGACCAAGCTGACAGAACAACAAAGTAGCCACATTGTGATTCTAGAGCTTAATGAATCAACCAATGTGGTTGAAGACGCTAAATCCTTTGCCAGCAAGCTACCCACGCATAAAGGGGTGGTTGTGATTGGTAAAGAGGATGCGATTTCTACGCTTCGTTCGCTTAAAGATATGGGTTTTTACTACGTGTTCTGGCCAGTGAATAAGCAGGAATTTGCTGACTTCTTAAACCACGTAAGTAAGAACCTGAAGACTTTCTCTGGTGTGAGCCAAAAACGTAAAGCGAAGCGAGTGGCGATTGTTGGTTCAAAAGGCGGCGTGGGTGCATCGTTTCTATCAACCGAGTTGAGCTCACTATTATCGACGCAAGGTTCAGACACGATTCTCGTCGATCATCAATATGCGGATACCAACCTTGATGTCTTGCTCGGCCTAAAAGACTTTAAGCCGAGAACCATTGACGAGTTCACCGCACCATTGCATGAAATGGATGAAGAAGGGGCGTTGAGTTACCTAATCAATGCTCGCAAGAACTTACGTCTGTTGGCGATTGATGGCGACATGAGTCAAACCGATGTTCTTAATTACAACCAAACCTTGTGTGATCTGTTAGCGCGCAACACCAATTTCATTATTGAAGACTTTTCGGGTGGCGTGGATTTCAAAGTTGAACCTCAACTCTTGGTAGAAAACTTTGATGTGGTTGTGTTGGTGTTGGATGCGTCAGTGTCTTCAGTAAGAAGTGCAAAACGACTGTTTGAAAAAGTCTCCAACTTACAGCTTTCGCTATCGTCGCGCACTCGTGTGATTACCGTGGTGAACTACCATCGCCCGGAAAATGCCTACGTCTTACAAAAGCCCGACCTGATTAAGTATTTAGGCGCCAATGTTGACCTCGAAGTCGATTACTGCAAAGCGTTAGCGCACATCATTATCGATGGTAAACGCGGCCATAAGCATGACCGTCACATTAGTCGTTCTATGGAACAACTGGTGAAGCTGATCAATGGTCAGCCGATGGATCAGAAGGGCATGAATTCTTGGTTGAAAAAGGTGCGTGTTAAATGAGTTCTAACAAAGACTTATACCTTGCGTTTCGTGGCCAGATCTTTGAAGCCCTAGATGCAGAAGCGGTTCAGAAAATGAGTCGTCGAGACCTTGAATCGCAAATACAAGCAGCGGTTGATTTGTTGGCGAATAGCTACCAAAGACCGATTACCTCGATGATGAAGTCAGGCTTGGTGAAAAGCCTGATTGATGAACTGTTTGGCTTGGGGCCTTTACAGCCCTTGGTCGAAGACCAGTCTATTTCTGACATCATGGTCAACGGACCCAATAACATCTTTTTCGAACGACACGGCAAGGTGAAAAAGTCCGAAGTCTCGTTTGTGAATGAAGAACAGTTGTTAGCCATTGCTAAGCGTATTGCCTCACGTGTCGGAAGACGTGTCGATGAACTTTCGCCGACGGTCGACGCCAGGTTAGAAGACGGCAGCCGTGTGAACATCGTGATTCCTCCCATTTCGTTGGATGGTACTTCGATCTCTATTCGTAAGTTCAGAGAGCAGAACATCGGCTTTGAAGATTTGATTGGCTTCGGCTCTATGTCTCCAGATATGGCGAGAGTGCTGATGATCGCTTCGCGCTGTCGAATCAATGTGTTGATCTCTGGCGGTACCGGCTCAGGTAAAACCACGCTGCTCAATGCGCTATCTCAATACATTGCTGAAGATGAACGTATTGTCACGATTGAAGATGCGGCTGAACTGCGCCTGCAACAACCCAACTTAGTCCGACTCGAAACACGTACCTCGAGTGTTGAACAAACTGGAGCGGTAACCCAGCGTGAGTTAGTGATCAATGCACTTCGTATGCGTCCAGACCGCATTATTCTTGGTGAGTGTCGTGGCTCTGAAGCATTCGAAATGCTGCAAGCGATGAACACCGGACACGATGGGTCTATGTCTACGCTGCACGCCAACACGCCGCGCGATGCGATTGCTCGTGTTGAATCGATGGTCATGATGGCGAACCTAAATCAGCCTCTTGATGCGATTAGAAGAACGATCGTGAGTGCCGTTCAAATGATTGTTCAGGTTAACAGGTTGCGCGATGGGTCTCGTAAGATAACAAGCATCTCGGAAATCGTCGGCCTAGAAGGCGACAGCGTGGTGATGGAAGAGATTTATCGTTTTCGTTATGACGACGCGCACTACGGAGAAACCGTTAAAGGCGAATTTGTCACCGACGGCATTATGCAGCGATCTGAGCTTGTGAAAAAAGCACAATTCTTCGGGCTCTACGAAGAGCTGAAAGCATCGTTTAAGGGGGCCTAGAATGCTTTGGCTTTCGTTAATCCTCTTGGCGTTTGTGCTGCTTTTGATCCGAGATTCAAAAGTGAAAAAGGTCAATCAGTTTTTCAATATTGAAGAAGTAGAAGCTGAAAACTTCAATGCCATTAACGTCAAGTCATTGGTACGTAAACAAAACTGGCAAAAATTCAAAGAGTCTGTGTCACCCACGTTGATGGTATTAGGTCCACGCTCTTCTTTGTACATCGCGCTCTATATCACGGGCAGCATCATCGCATCTTGGTACATCGTTGTTGAGTTGTTATCAATCACCAATACGTGGTTTGTACTGGGTTCATCTATGGTGTTTACCCTTTGCGGTTATCGATTCCTGGTCACAAGAAGACGTCGAGAATTTGAGAATACGTTCCCTGATGCGCTGAACATTCTGATGAGTGCGGTAACGGCAGGTGACAGCTTAATGCAAGCTATCGGTTATGTTGGCGATGTGATGCATAACCCGATTGGTCGTGAATTTAAGCTAATGGGTGACCGACTGAAATTGGGTGAGTCGCCAGAAGTGGTGCTTAAACGATCGTGCAAAAACTATCCTTATCCGGAGTTTCTTTTCTTTACCGTGACGATCAGAGCGAATATCGCGCGAGGCGGCCAACTCAAAGGTGTGTTAGCGCGGTTGATTAGGGTGCTGGTGGACTCTAGAACACTCGAGAAAAAGAAGATGGCGATGACTTCGGAAGCCCGAATTTCCGCCAAAATTGTTGCCGCGATCCCTTTGATTTTTATGCTTATTCTTAACTACGTCAATCCAGATAATGTGGAGTTTGTTCTCTATGACCCTGAGGGAAGGCTGGTACTGTTTTACGTATTGGGTAGTGAGCTTTTCGGTTTATTCCTTGTTTGGTTATTAGTGAGAGGAGTACGCGCATGATGTTACTGGCTTCCCTTATCGTGTTGTTTTTTTCGTTACTGTTTCTGATTGTCGATTCGATTCGTAAAGAGCAACGACATAAGAAGGTTGCGCTCTATATCGGGGATAATTCGGCTCGTGCGCCTTCGCGCGTAAATCGCTTCTTTGTTCGTTTTGGTAAAGAACACCGACAAGAACTCGAGCAAAAAATGATTGAGGCGGGTTATTACAACACGGATTGGGCAAAATTTTATTTTCCGGCCAAATTGTTGGTATTAGCGTTGGTTTCAGGCTTGGTTTTGTTAGGGGACATGACATCCACCAACAAACTGATCGTGGTTATTTTCTCGCTGATTGGCGTCATTGTCGTCCCAGATACAATGCTACAAATGCGCCGCAAGATGTTGATCAGTCGAACCTCGGCTCAACTGCCGTATTTGCTCGACATGATGTCGGTATGTGTCCAAACCGGTATGACGATTGAAGCGGCGTTGGTTTATTTGGGCAAAGAGTTAGCTGAATTTGATTCAGACCTTTGCTACCAGATTAAGCGCACATCCGATTCTGCAAAAATACACGGTTTGGAAAAGGCGCTCAATGATCTGAGTGAACGTATCCCAACGCCTCCAGTACGAAGCTTTGTACTGACTATCATTCAAAACTTGCAATACGGCACATCCGTGGCTCAGGTACTAAGTGATCTCGCAGAGGACATGCGAAAAGTCCAAATTCTTACGGTTGAGGAAAAGGTAGGTAAGCTCTCCGCGAAGATGAGTGTCCCTTTGATCCTTTTCATCATGTTTCCGATCGTCATCTTGATTCTCGCACCGAGCATCATGCAAATGACATTGAACATATAGGGAGACGACAAGTGAATGGAAAACGTTTTTGTCTGATTTTGTTGTCGATGAGTGTGTTAGCGGGCTGTCAATCGGCCCCTTCAGCACAAGACCTACAGCTTGGCGACGTGACTAGTATGGAAAAAGTGAAGAACTATGACGGCTTGATTAGTTATTACAAATCCGAGCTAGAGCAGGGCTCTGAAGATCCAGAGGTAAAAGAGAAACTGGCATGGGCATATTTTCGTAAAGGAGATATCGAGTCGGCAGACTTCTATGTTCAACATTTGCAAAAGGAGGGGTTTGAAAATCCCAACTTGTACCAGTTAGAAGGGCAAGTGTTTGATGCAAGAAATGACGTTGAAAGTGCCATTGCTGCTTATATGGAGTCAGTAGATGCGGGGAATACCACAGGTCAAATTCACGTTTTACTCGGCGTCTCATACACCAAAGTTGGAAGATTTAATGAAGCTTACCAAGAACTGAATCGTGCCCGTTTACGCGGTTATGATGATGTCGTGGTTAAGAACAACATTGCGATGATTCAAATGGCCAATGGCGAGTACCAACAAGCGATCGAAACGTTAGCCCCGGTTTTAAAAGAAGACCCTGCGAATAAGATAGTTAAAGCGAACCTAGCTATCGCACTAATGAAAACCCAGCAAATCGACTCGGCCAAAAAGTTACTTAAAGGCGACTTCTCAGCGGAAGAGATCCAGAGCATTGCCGCTGAATTAACTCAGCTAGGAGTTAACGATGAAGCGTCTTAATAAGCAGAAGGGCGTGACAGCGATTGAGTTTGTGTTGGGTGCGCTTGTTCTGTTTTTCGCCACCTTTGCGATCTTCGAATCGAGTTACCAGATCTACGTTGTGAACATGACCGAGTATTCGCTGAGAGAAACCATCAGAAATACCAAGATATATGAAGGCGAAGGGATCAACGAGCAATACGAAAATAAGTTCAAATCGTTAATCGAAGATGATGACAATTTATGGAGCTTCTTAATTGATAGCTCAAGGTTCTCTATCGCAGGTCAGTACTTCAAAACCTATGACGATTTCGTCGCGAACAGGGGACACTCTGATCAAGGGTTGAACTTCAATTACGACTTAGCCGAGATCACCGTGACCTACCGCTATACCCCAGTCATTAAATTGGCTGGTGCTGCGGATAGGGATATTTCAAGCACTATGGTTTTGAACTTAGAACACGAGGGGTGGGATAATGATGCGCCGTAAACAACGTGTGTCTTACGCGATTCGCCAGCAAGGTTCATTCACCGTTGAATTGCTGTTCATCCTTGTGGCGTTGTGGGGTGTTTATCTGTTTGGCGCAGACTTGAGTCATCAGCTACTCGTGCGCGCCAAGCTCGATCGATCCAGTTTTGCTTTAGTTAATGTGCTCAAAGAGCGTACTCGTTACTTTGATGCCGACGTGTTGGCAGGACAAAACCTACCCGTAACTAATTCAGAGTTAGAAGACATGGCTAAAGTGGCAAGTCGAATGCTCAATACACCAGTTGATAACGTGGCGATCAAGATAGAGTCATTGACCAATAAAACGAATGTCGCTGAATTCTCAACCCGCAAGTACAGAAACTTAAATTGCCAAACCGATTCGATTTTCGAGCATGCGGATTTAGCTCCGGTAGAAAAGGGCGTTGTGTATCCATTGTACCGAATCAGCCTTTGTGAGGAGCAAAGTTCTTGGTTTAAACCCTTCTTCAACAGTGGCACCAGTACCACGGTTAAGATTGGATCTTCTTCAATAATGCCTGGGAGATAATGAAATGAAAATGCAGCACGATCGTCATATCAATCGCCAGCATCTCAGTCTCCAAAGACAGCAAGGGGTTGCCGCGGTGTGGATGGGCTTATTGCTTGTTCCAATTATGGGCATGACCTTTTGGGCGGTTGAAGGCACACGTTATGTTCAAGAGACTAGCCGATTACGAGATTCAGCAGAGGCGGCAGCCATAGCGGTGACGATTGAAGATCAACCGGATCAGGCTCGTGGGTTAGCGACCAAGTATGTCGAAAACTATGTTCGAGACATCAAATCAACCAACCTTTCTGCAGACCGAGTTCACCAAGCGGAAGACGAGGGCACTGGGGTTCTGGAATACATCCAATACACAGTGAATGCCAAGACGACACATGACTCTTGGTTCGCGAGTAGCTTTATCCCTTCGTTTGATCAGCAGCAAGACTTAGCGGGACGTTCGTTAGCTCGGAAGTACCCTGTTTATCTTGGTGATAACAATATCGATATTGCTTTTGTGTCGGACTTTTCTGGTTCAATGAACGACAGATGGGGTTCGAGTCGACACATAAAAATCGATGATCTAAAGACTGCTATCGATGAAATATCCAGCAAAATCCTTTGCACTTCAATTAAACAGGACTATGTCGATGGAGAGTGGAAATACGTTTGTGACGAACCGGGAGAAGATACAACCGGAGACAAGTTGCTTAACCGAGTTGGTTTTGTGCCTTTTAACGTTCGAACGAGGGAGATCGTCTCGGGCAATAAAGCTAATGCGACCAGCCAGCTGAGCTACAAAGATAACTATAAAACGAACGTATCACCTTATTCCTACAACGATGTTAACTGGGATTACTGGCGTACGTATTCGCAAAATGAGGTGATCAACTGTGCGAATTGGCAATCATATTGTCCCAATCCAAAAGCGGACAATCGACGGTACGCGAAACGCATTCAGGATGTGATCTATCAAGATAATTACTTGGTTGCAGATGTCTACAACTACGTTGATTTATCGACATCAGTGTCGACGATGTTTACGGATAAGTCGGGGTTACAGCCTGATTTCTATGGTGTGAGTGGAACAAAGCTATTTAACGCGCACGGTTCTTCCAATTCATCGCAGTTTTCCAACATTCGTCTATCGAATAAGCTCTCAGATTTGGATCCGATTAACTCGATGTGGGCAGACGGCGGCACTGCGGCTTTTCAAGGTATTTTGAGGGGTTCTCAGGTGCTTCATGACGGTGACCCGAACAGTTCCGATCAAGAAGAACAGCAAGTCTATAACAAGAAAATTAAGATGCTGCTGATTTTAAGTGACGGGCAGGAAAGTCCGAACAACGGCATCCTCAAAGGGTTAGTCGATAGAGGCATGTGTGACAAAGCAAGAGAGGAAATACCAGGCTTATACATAGGTGTCATCGGAATTGATTTTCGAGCATCTCAGCAAAGTGGTTTTCAAGACTGCGTTGTCGACCCAAATGAAGACATTATCGATGTATCTAACCTAGATGAATTGATTGAAAAGATAGAAGAACTCATCCGTAAAGGCTCAAAAACAAGCGGAATAACTAAGTTGTACTAGAGGAAAATATGAAAAAGTTAATGATCAGTCCAATCGTCATATCGACATTGCAATTTAGTCTTATCGCTCATGCAGAAGAAGGTATCAGCACTTATTGCGACACCGCGTTCAGTGAATATCAACACAGTGTCACGGTTGATGATGTCGTTGGCATTGCACAACACAGACAGGGCTTTTTACAAATAGAACAGCCGTCTGACAGCAGTGAGCTAAAGCAAGCGTTAGCAGGTCAATCCAATCTAGGTATGAACCAATCAGGATGCAAGACTTGGATCAGTAACCAAGATCGTCAAGGGTTACTAGCACGTCTTCATTTTGGTTTTGACCAACACAATTTATCGCCGATGGGCAGCAAAGCTCTGAGCCAACTTGCAGACGAGTTAAAGACTAACGGCATTGCGATTACGGTGGATGGACACACTGATAGCACTGGCGAAACAGGCTATAACCAAGCATTGGGGCTTCAAAGAGCGCTGACGACGTCGGACGGTTTAATCGCGGATGGTGTCGAGAAAAGTCGCCTTGTGATTCGTTCGTTTGGTGAAAGTAAGCCTATTGCCTCCAACGCAACGTCAGAGGGTAGAGCCAAGAATCGACGCTCCGAGATTTGGGCTTCTGAAACGATAGCGTTGAATTAGAAAATTAGGATGAGGGGTTGGTTGTTGCTTGGCAATAGCCACCCTAAATTATCGTTTTTAGAATTTTGTTACAACGGACTCTAATGAATATTCAATCAAGTTTAACTGTCTGACACTAAAGAAATATTAATGCTTTTTGATAAAATCTCTTGTGAAGGGATGGAAAAAAATATCGATATAGATACTTGGGTATCTATATTGGATAACATACGAGACATAAGGGATGCATCTAATGCAGGCATCATTATGATCTCTGATTTGAGTTGCTCTGGTTCTGAAAGTGTTTGGAGTTCCTCGAATATATCTTGCAATCAACATAAGAGCCGAATTAGCTTCTTTTGTGAGTATGTGCATAACGAAAATCGCACGGTCTATTTGAGTGGTCACGCTGGTGGAGAATCCGTTTCTGTAAAGGGAGCAGATGCTTATAAGTCTTTTTGCGGCGTCCCGGTAAGAGATATTGATGGCGAAGTGTTTGCGGTGCTTTTGGTGTTTGATTTGAGCCCGACAACGTATACGCAAAGCCAAGTTAACTTGATTGAAAACATTTCAACCTTGCTGCGTTCCGAAGTCCTATTAAAAGAAGAGAGTCGGATTTTATACAAAAATAGTCATTTTGATATCATGACTACGCTGCTAAATAGAAGGGGCTTTTTCCACGAATTCAACAAAGCAAACATCAGCGATGGAGAGATCGTTTGTTTGTATTTCGACTTGGATAATTTGAAGTACATCAATGATACCTATGGTCACTTCAAAGGCGATGACTATATCTCTGGCTTCGCGTCATGCATTAAAAACAATTCAAAGTACAACATCATATCGGCTAGGGTCGGTGGTGATGAGTTCATCGTCGTCATACATTCGGAAGAGGCTGGCTACGCTTCTGAGTTGGTCAATAAAATTCACGCTGAATTCGATGATTTCATTGAAGGCTTTCGCTGTGATGATGAGGTGCCACTCGGTTTTTCATATGGTTGTGGTACGGCGGATTCCCGAAGTTACAACATCATAAATCTAATAAAGTCGTCCGATGAAAACATGTATCTCAACAAGAAGAACAAGATTTAGATATTGGTGACAGCTGTAAAAAAGCCCACTGGATGTGGGCTTAGATGTAGATGTAGTAGCTTTCTAAATTAGCCTCGAATGATCATTTGCTCGCGCTCTGGACCAACCGATACCATTACAATTGGCACGCCCATCAACTCTTCGATGCGAGTAACGTAATCTTGTGCGGCTTGAGGAAGGCTCTCAAACGTGCGGCAGCCAGTGATGTCTTCGTCCCAACCTGCCATATCTTCATATACCGGCTTTAGATCAGCCGTTTGTGGCCAAATCGGGTTCTCAGTGTGTTCACCTGAGTAAGCCGTACAAATCTTAAGTTCAGATAAACCAGACAGGCAATCGATCTTAGTCAGTGCTATTTCCGTTGCAGCTTGTAGGTCAACACCATTGCGAGTTGCTACCGCATCAAAGTACCCCATATCACGTGGGCGACCTGTAGTTGCACCATATTCGTTAGAGCTTTCGCGGAAGCTGTCTTGCTCTTCCATTGCTGTAACGAGGGTGCCAGTACCAACAGACGAGCTGAACGATTTAGCAACGGCAATTACACGCTCAGGGCGAAGGGCAGGTAAGCCACTACCGATACCCGCGTAAGCTGCGGTTACATTAGAAGACGTCGTCCAAGGGTATTCACCGTAAACAAGGTCACGGCCTGCACCAAGTTGAGCTTCAAACAGTAGGTTCGCGTCTTGTGATTGCAGTGCTTTAAGCGGCTCAGTGACGTTGCAAATGAACGGGCGCCAAGCTTTAGTTACTTCAAGTAGCCATTCTGTCATTTCAGAAGCAGTCTGAGAGAAGTCACATTGAGGGTATAGCGCTTTAAGCTGAGGCATTTTCCAATCAAGCAGGAATTGAATACGTTGCTCTAAAATTTCAGGTTGATTCAACCAACCGACAAGAATACCTTTCTTCATAACGCGATCGCCGTATGCTGGTGCAATACCTTGACGTGTTGAACCGTAAGCGCCGTCACCCAAACGCTCTTCTTCAAGGGTATCTTCAAGGGCGTGTAAAGGAAGACACAGTGTCGCACGATCTGAGATCGCCATTTTCACTTTGATGCCAGCCTCTTGAACTTCTGCAATCTCTTGAGTTAACGCAGCAGGGCTGATCACCATGCCAGGGCCAAGAACCGCCGTACAATCAGGATTAAAAATACCACTAGGTAGTTGGTGCAGTTTGAATGTACCGAAGTCATTTACCACAGTATGACCTGCATTGTTTCCACCTTGAAAACGAATGCTAGCAGAAGCTTGGTCTGCTAAAAAATCGACGATGCGGCCTTTGCCTTCATCACCCCAGTTTGCGCCCACAACAACGATAGATGGCATAATTTTTCTCCTAACTGATTGAGAAATCATGTTAGGCCCACAAAGTGGATAAGAGAAATTAATTATCTTTATTATCTTGATAAGTATTTCATATATCCTTAAAGTCTTAACCTACAAGCGAGATTCCCTAATATGTTCGTTCTTCACTGTAGGGAATGATGTAAGGAACACAGGACAGGTATAATGCTCGATATTAATTTGTTGAAGACGTTTGTGACACTTGCTGAGTACAAGCATTTTGGGAAAGCGGCCAATGCACTTCATATGACACAACCGAATGTGAGTTTACACTTAAAGCAATTAGAGCAAACTACGCGGATCAAACTGATAGAGCGAAGTCCGTTTCAACTGACTCAAGCAGGCGAAAGGCTCTTAGAGACAAGTCAAAGAACGTTACTCGAACTGCAGATTTGTCAGGCCGATCTCAATGCCATTAACGATCTCAAAATAGGGACGTTAACCATCGCTGTGAGTGACATCATTTCCCGATTCTTGCTGATTCGTCCTTTCCAAAAGTTCAAAGCGCAGTATCCCGGTATTGACCTTACCTTGTTGAATACCACCTCATCTCAGGCATCGAGTTTAGTTAAGAACGCTCAGGCGGATCTTGGTTTTGTTATAGCCAAAGAACAGCACAACGAGTCATTGTATTTCACTAAGCTGCAGGAGCTTTCTTGGTGTGCGCTAGGCGATGGCCTCGACATGCAAGACTCTGATAGCAAGACAGAAAACGAGGCTAAAGACGACGATGTAGATACAGAACTCACCTTGATTCTGCTTGGCCACGATACGAGAACCCGCGACTTCATTGATGAAGGTTTGCCAAGCTTAAACTTACCGAATTACAGGGTAATGGAAGTAGGGAGTGTTGACGCTCAAATCGATTGGGCAGAAGCGGGGTTTGGAGTAGCTATCATTCCTGAGTTTGCAATATCCACTAAGCAACATCTGCATTCGAAAGTGACACCGTTGATGAACTTTTCTAGTACCAGTCTTGGTTATATTGTTCGGCAGAACCAAGTCTTGTCGAAAGCGACCAAGCAACTGTTAGGTTGGGTTAATGATGAGATTACTCTGTTACAACACTAAGACCGCGGAGTGAAGAGGGTGTAAAGATACCCCCTCCACTGGAATTTGGTTAATGGACTAACACAAGGCATCGAAGAAGATGAGAAAGCGGTGTTATTGAAGTGCCTAACCAAGATGGTGAAAGCGTTTTAGTCAGCCTTAAGTTCGCACCCTAAATTTTGAACTGCAAAGCGATTGACTAGAAAATCCCAAAATGGGCCAGACTCGAATAGAGTGGGGCCATTTTTTGTAACCCAACTTATACTTGACCTTCAATGTACCAATAGTTGGATATGCCGTTTAAAAGTTCTAGTCAAACTTCCAATATTGCGCTCCATTTATGCTCTTATGGCGAGCCAAAAAAATGTCATCATAAATATTGTAGTCAAGAGGCAGTCAAAGCCTTTTAATTCAAAGCCTTGTGTATCATAGCGTTCAAGCCATTTACACCCTGTCAAATAGCCGTCTCTCACTTTTATCAATCAACTAATGTACATGTATTCAATTTGTGTTATTGATGCTTTTATCTTTAGTGAGAAGATTCATTCTCTGTTTGAATACCATTGAGAATGTCACTGCTAGTGGGCCGAACAGTCCCTAGATTTAGTGCTCATTACTGATACAAAAACATAACAATAACCAGATCGCACGAGTTGTATATCCATGATTCGATGGGATCAATTAGATACTCATAGTTAATTTAGTAAAGACGAGCCACGTATATGAATATAAAGAAAAAGCTCTATTCGCTGGGGATGTTCTCCATCTTCGGCATGATTTCATTGTTGTTTACCACATCACAATTTGCAGACACCACTGCTCAAATGAGCGAAGCCAAACAAATCACTAAAGAACTTGAAGTTCGACTACTCAACCTTCGCCGTAACGAAAAGGATTTCTTATTACGTAGTGATATGAAATACCTCGACAAGTTTGATACAAACTACAACAAGTTTTTAGCGTCTGAATCTGAGCTCAATGCTGTGCTTAATGAGTTAGGTTTAGCGAACAGTACACATTTGCGTCAAGATATCGAAACGTACTACACAAGCTTTGTTAACTTGGTAAAAGCCAGTGAAGTCTATGGGTTAGCACGAGACAAAGGTTTACTGGGGCAGTTTTATTCAGTACTCGATAACATAAGCGCTAGCGCCAGTGCCGAACAAAAAATCGAGCTGTACTTGTTTAATGACCTGATTGAAAAGGGCGAGTTCGACTCAAGTGTTCTGTCTATTACTTCTAACGCGGGAAGCTCAACTGCTTTGATAGACGCAGCTCGTCAAGTGGTTGAACAGAAAAGAGTGATTGGCTTGAAGCATAACGAAGGTCTACTTGGGCAGGCTCGTTCGGGTTCTCACGCTATCGAGACTCAATTTAAAGAGTTCTCAACCGTATTAGACCAAGAAACCCAGCAAGAGATGGACAAACTATCGCTGATCAACAACATTCTTTGCGTCACGTTACTTGTGTCGATCATTCTGTTCAGCTGGTTAATTGTCCGCTCTATTATCGGCAAGATTGAGTCATTGCTCTCGGTGATTCGTAATATCGTTGATTCTAACGATGTGTCAATTCGTTCACACATTGATGGCAAAGATGAGCTCAGCACACTAGGCCAATATTTCAACCAGTTGCTTGACCAACTGGAAGGCTTAATCGCGGCGTCTCAATCTAAGTCACTGCAACTGACACAAAGTACGTCGAACATGCATGATGAGCTTGAATCGGTCATCAAACAGTTTGAAGTGCAAGCTGACCACACTTCGACTATGACTACTTCAGTGCAAGAGATGGTACTCACAATCGGTGAAATCTCAGAAAGTACATCGGTTGCAGCTGAGGGCGTTCATCAAGCCAAAGTGAATGCCGATAAAGGCCGTGAAGTGGTGGTTGATACGATCAGCAACATTACTCAGTTGTCTGAACGCCTATCAAGCAGCCAAGATTCGATCAGCTCGCTGAACCATCATGTGGATCAAATCGGTGATGCAGTAAACATCATCCAAGGCATAGCAGAACAAACCAACTTATTGGCATTGAACGCAGCGATTGAAGCAGCGCGAGCAGGTGAACAAGGCCGTGGCTTCGCGGTTGTTGCTGATGAAGTACGTGCATTGGCAAGCCGAACGCATCAATCTACCACTGAAATCACCAGCGTTGTGACGGCAATTCAAAGCCAAATGAACGCTTCGATGACCGAGATTGGTGAATGTAACCAACAAGGCCAACTGACTCTGAAAGATTCGGAAGAGCTCGATGCTAGCCTGCAGCTTATTTTAAGCGATATGGAAAGCATCCAAGGCAACTCAGAGCGTATTGCATCAGCGATTGAGGAGCAGGGTGCTGTAATGGCGCAAGTCAGCGACTCAATCACTGAGTTGAACACTATCTCGAACGACAATAACGCTTCGGCGCAGCATTGTTTAGTTGAAGTGGATAAGGTTGCAGAACAAGCCCACGATATGGATAAAGCAGTGGCACAGTTTAAGACTTCGTAAACATTCAGAGAAAACTAAACCAAAGGCGCGGATTATCCGCGCCTTTTTTGTGTCTTCAGATTAAGAATTTGCTTTTTGCAAACCATTGCTGAATGAATGTCATCGCTACTTTTTAACTTGCTATGTTTTCTTATTCAGAGCGTTAGGTCTATATTTTTAAGTAATAACAATTAGCACAATAGTGGAGTCTAGGTTGGTTATCTTAGCAATTGCGAGGTTCAAGGTAGATCAAAAGGAAGCGATGAGTAAGAATTTCGTGAATCTTTCAGAATCTTTGTGCGAGAGTGGTAACGATATTATCGCCGTTACGCCATCTGGTTTTGTTACGCACCTTCCTATTGAGCAATTTACTTTTCGTCAAAAGAGTCGATATGAATCTTTGGTAGAAGGGGCTAGTAACCTAATACGTCTTTGTAAGCTTTTAAACCAACTTCTCGCAACGAGGACACACGTGAATCTGAATATTCATATCGCGACGCCCATTGAGTTGCTACTTGTGTTTTTGTTTTTGGATTCGAAGTATAGAGTGAATACCACGATTTCAATTTGGCAGTCTTACTTAAGTTATAAAGAATTTAAGGATAACTATCAGTTTTTCATTAAAAATTGGACCGATTATGCACACTTACTTGTCTTTAATTCATTCATTTCTGCACTTATTTATGCGCGACTATTACGATTTTTCCATCAAGTATGTGTACATAATGAGTATCAGAAAAATCAACTGATTAGATGTTCAAGCTTCCCAGTAACTTATATTCCTGTAGGCGTTTTTTCCGAACGTTTCTCTAAAGATGAAACACAACCACACAATGAAAAATTGGAGTTGTTGTACATAGGTCATGCAAAACCATCAAAAGGGGTGGATGTACTAATTGATATAGTCAAAAAGGTGAGGGAACGAAATCATGTCGATTTTCAACTTACACTCTGCTTGAGTGGCTTTGGAGATAGCGATCGTATAGAAAGAATTGTGTTCGAACATAGGCTTGAGCAATACGTTAAATTTAAAACGAATATCGATATTGTAAAAGAGATGACAAGTGCAGATTTGTTCATTCTTCCATTAAGAACTTGTGTCGGAACCAGTTTAACTCCAAATCTGATTATCGAAGCTATATCTTGTGGCCTTCCAATTGCGGTGCCTGAATTTGAGCAACTCGAAGAGGTGATTAAGTTTGGTTTCAACGCAGTAAAATTAGATCTTCAAGATTTAAATAGTTGTGCAAAAACGATAGAAGGTGTTGTTGAATGTAATCAATTACCACATCTTTCCCATTGTCAAACAGCCCAGTTCGAACAGAGCCATACGTTAGAGCACTTTGTCGCTGGATATGCTCGTGCATTGAGATTAGATGGGAGAAGTCATGGATAAGATTAGCTTTATTGCCCCATGCTTCAATGAAGAATCTGTCATTGAAGAGTACTACATAAGACTGTGTGAAATAGCTGATACTTACATCGAATATGAATTCGAGTTTGTCGTGGTAAATGATGCGAGTGAAGACGGCAGTGCTGTGTTATTGGATAATCTTGCTACTAGGGATATTAGGCTAGTTATTATTCACTTAGCTGCGAATGTTGGACAACAAACTGCGTTATTCGCGGGGATCGAAGCTGCTAAAGGTGACATCAACATAACCATTGATATTGACTTACAAGATCCTCCCGAACTTATTAAGTTATTCATTCAAAAGATCGAAGAGGGCTTTGAAGTTATTCATGCTCAGCGTTTGTCTCGAGCTGAAGAAACTGCGTTTAAGAGGCTTAGTGCTAAGTTGTTTTATCGCTTTCTATCCATTACGTCCTCTGTACGTTTGATTGATGATTGCGGAGATTTTCGGGCCTTCACCAAACCGGTGAGGCAAGCCGTATCTATGTACCGAGAAAAGCATAAGTATTTGAGAGGCATATTCGCTATTGTCGGTTTTAATCAGACAATAGTGCAGTATGAGAGAGAGGCTAGGCACTCTGGTGAAAGTAAATACTCGTTAGCCAAAATGATAGCTCTAGCGTCAGATGCCGTGCTTAACTTTTCTCGTTTCCCTATCCAGTTAATGTTTGTAGTTTCGACGCTGATGTGGTCCTTAGGTCTAATTTACTTAAGCAAGGCGTTAATAAGTAAATTTCTTTTCGAAACGACAATTGATGGTTGGACATCTATTATCTTTTTTCAGGTTTTCTTTTCTGGAATCTTACTCTTTTTCGTTGCACTCATTGGAGCATATGTTGGTCGAATATTTGAACAAGGTCAGGAAAGACCGGACTACGTTGTTCGATACACCAAAAATGTAAAACATAACGATGACAATACTTAAATTCGGCTCTATTGGAGTTATGAATACGGTGCTGAGTTATCTTATTTTTCTTGTTATTATTCGGCTAAATGTACATTATTTAACTGCAAGCGGACTGTCTTTTATAATCGGCACCTTGTTTAGCTATACCGTAAACTCTAGATATACATTTTATGTTCAAAGAAATATTTGGGACTTTACAAAGTTTTTGTCTGTCACTATAGCATCGCTCTCGTTTGGCCTATTACTACTTTATATATTGAAAAGTAAGTTAGGTATTCCTGTGCTAATTGCGCAAATGTTTGTAGTCATCGTTCGCTTTCCGTTCGTTTACTTACTTATGAAGTTCGTAGTTTTCGGACTTAAACGTTCGTCTTGATGAGTCAGGTAGGAGGAGTGAATTATTCAAACTAATAAACAGAAAAAGCAAAAATTCTACAGCGATTCTAAGACTGTTGAGCAGTATGAGAAGCTTAGATTCTCAAATATAGGGGGGCAGTTTGTTCACGAATTAGAAGAGCAGACATTTGCTAAACTTCTTGAAAACCCAACGCAACCCGGAAACATCTTGGATATCCCTTGCGGGACCGGTCGAATGTTTCCAATGCTTAAGGAATTAAGTTTTGAGAATATCTATGGCGGAGATTACTCTGATGAAATGCTAACACAGTGTCAATCAAACGGGCATTCTGATTTAATAAATATATCCAAACGAGATATTTACGATACGAAGTTTAAACCGCATAAATTTCATGCCATTTTATCCAGTCGCTTTTTGTTCCACTGTGATGACCAACCCCGTTTATTTATAGAGTTTAAGCGATTAATAAAACCAAACGGCTATCTAATTTTTGATACGCTTAATTGGTCCCCTCGTAGTAGGCTTTCATTTTACTCAAAACAATTAGGGGGGGATATTTTCGCAAATGATCATAAAAGTATAATTACGCTTGCGAATCAATATGGATTTACAGTAGTAAAATCACAGAATATCTTTATATTTCCTAGCTTCTTATATAACTTTATACCAAGTTTTTTAATGAGTTTTGTACGTAGGTTGGAGTTGGTTTGGCCTAGTGTTTTGAAAACTAAGACAGTTTGGTTACTACAAAAAAATGATTGAACGACGAGTACAAAGGTTAATCAATGTTGGACTCATTCTTTGTTTTATTATGTATATTTTCATCGCGTTTAATTCAGTTTTGATTAATGATGACTATATGGCTTTGTACACTATGTGGTTGTTGAGTGATGGAAAGGAAGCAGGTGTTGACTTCAATGTTGACAGCTATACATTATTATTCGATTTGTTAGCACCGCTTTACTACATTGTTGGGGAGAGGATAGAAATAGTATATTTCTATCGTATACTCTTTATTTTCTTAATGCTAATTGCTTCTAATCAAATTTACTTACTTATACGGATCTTTTTTAATAGGTCAGTAGCGCTTATTACCTTGATTTTCATCCTAACAACGACTGCAATGTTTATGAGAGGGCTAGACTTGAGGCCTGACTTGCTAATACTCGTTCTATGGCTTCAGATATTGGTTGTTATATACGTTAAGAAAGACAAATCAGGAAAAAAAATGTTCTTGATTGGATTGTTGTGTAGTTGTGCCTTACTTTTTAAATTCAAAGCAATATTAATTGGTGTCGTAATTGGTATTTATTTATTAGGTGGCATTAGTCAACCACATTTTGTTAAGAAAACAGTGCTAAAAGTTATGAATTTCGTTAGTGGTAGCTTCGTTTGTATAATGTTGTTCTACTTTTTTGGAAGTGAAGCAACATTTAATCTATTTTTAGATACAACCCAGGATTTATTACTTTATTCAGTTAATCATACTTCAGAAAATGTTTCATTGCGTATTAAGGTCTTAGGTCGTTATTTTATTCAAGACACTGTGTTTTGGCTGTTAAGTGTGTCAGGATTCTTTATCGCATGTCTCCAATTTAAGAAGTGGGACTATCAGCAACAGTCGTGTCTACTCGCGATGTCATTTTTGTTGTTACTGACGATATTGGCCAACCCACATTATCATGCATATAACCTTGTGACACTATATCCACTAATGGGATTTTTCTGTGCATTCTCCATCAATTTATTGTCATCAAGCAGAAAGATATCGAGAGAGACTAAAATTAGATTATCAATCATCGTTATCTCAATCTCAGTTATCAAAGGCGCTATAATTCATTATTATCGAGACAATCAACACCAAATAGCATTACATCAGTTTATTAAAAACAATACGCTATATGTAGACTCTGTTTTTGCATATGAAGGCGTTGGGTTATTTCGACCGTCAACCTACCACTGGAGAACTTCAGCGATCAAAATTAATAATTACTGGGAAGGTAGATACAATGTGTGGCAAGAGATTTTATCAGAAAAACCTATTCTCGTTTTAGAGAGTTATCGAATTCCAAATTGGTTATTACAAGAAGATCGTGTTTCTCTCTACGCTCATTATGTTGAGATTGCACCTCATGTGCTTGCATTAGGATTTTCTAACGGTTCAAATATTGAGGGAAATATACTTCGAGAAGGACTGTATAAGGTCGTAAATTCAGAGGGGAAAACATGTCTACTCGATAAAGACCGGTATTATTCTGGGGAAAGTTTATGGCTGAAAACTGGTCCGCATATTCTTTCTACAGAAATTGGGATTTGCACGATACAGTGGAATTTTACCAAAGGCGCGTTGGAGGAACTGAAGCGCAGCAATAGCCGGAGTAAGCCATATTTGTATAGCCCTTAGCTTATTTTAGTCAATTGACCTCCCAACATTGAGTATGAAACATGGCGAAACGATGAATTTGGGAAAAACTAAAAAACGGCCCTATCTGGGGGAAGATAAGGGCCGCTATGTTACGTTTTAAAAAGGGGGGAATTACTTGTCTCGGCCTTCCAGCACATCAAGTGCCAGTTCAACCGCTTTATCAATATTGTCGCATCCCGCTAACTTACCTGAACTGATAGGACCAAGCACATTAGCGTATAACGAGAGCTGCTTATTAAATGGCAGGCTCAACTGCTCATATAAACGCTGGCGAATCTCGGCATGTTGCTCAGGAGCGTGAGCAGCAAGGCTTTTCAAAGTGTCATAAACAAGAGTGGTGGTAGTGTTCATTCGTCTCTTTATCATTAAGTGGGAGGCGTCTATTTTATAACCTTTATAGGTACTTTTACTGTGATATAAGTCATACAATATTATTAATGTTTTTGCGACTTATCAATCGAATGAGAATAAGGCATTCCAAAATAGACTTAAGTATCTGTGAAATAAAGCTAAAATGGACGACAGATTATCGAAGAAACGAACGTATTAGTGTGAGCCATGCCATTGGTTTGTTTCAGGTAAACGGTTAAATCTTGCGGAAAAGGAACAACATGCACTACGACGTATTCAATGGAGATGCAGACGGCATCATCGCTTTACTGCAACTGCGCTTAAACGAGCCGAAAGAAAGTGTACTGATCACTGGTGTAAAACGTGATATTAAGTTGGTCTCTCAAGTTGTTACTCAAATTATGGAGTCGGGTAAGCAAGGTGACATTCCTTCCGTTACCGTTTTAGATGTGTCGATGGAGAAAAACTTGCCTGCATTGCACTCACTGCTAGACGACAACATCAATGTATTTTATTGCGATCATCATCGAACTGGTGAGGTACCTGACTCTAGTTATTTGGATACTCTGATTGATACCGCGCCAGAGAGCTGTACGAGCTTGCTGATTAACCAGAAACTGAATGGTGCGCATGTGGCTTGGGCAATCGCGGCTGCTTTTGGTGATAACCTAAAAACAGTGGCCACGCGGCTAGCGGATGAAAATGGATTCGATCAATCTCAAACAGAGTTTTTAGAAGAGCTAGGTACCTTGGTTAACTACAATGGTTACGGTTCTTCTCTAAGCGATTTGCATTTCACGCCAGTTGAGCTCTACCAAACCCTTTATCAATACCCGAACCCATTTGACCTTTTAGATGATAAAAACTCTGTGTTTTATCGACTACGATCTGCTTATCAAAATGACCGCCAGCAACTATCAAACCTTGCTCCTGTTTATGAAAGTGACGTCGCACGTGTGTTTGAACTGCCAGGTGAGACTTGGGCAAGGCGCATCAGTGGTGTATTTGGTAATGAAATCGTTAATCAAGATCCAAACCGAGCGCAAGCAGTATTAACGAAAAACCAAGATGGTGAGTCTTACACGGTGAGCTTACGGGCACCATTATCAAACAGAACGGGTGCAGACGAAATTTGCTCAAGCTTTGCAACAGGCGGAGGAAGAAAAGCTGCGGCTGGTATTAATCAACTTAATGAACTTGATAAGATGAATTTTATTTCATTATTAGATGTGTATTATTCATTCAGTATTGAGGGTTGACTGAAAAATATCCGGGAAAATATACATAATTCTTCGAATTTCCACTGCTATATTTACTTGTGCGTGTGTATCGCTAGCACATGTATGACGACTACATCTAGACTATTTAAGTGACATTACTCGCAATGCTATCTGGTCTTAGGTCAGTGGTTACGGTGTTTTCGGGCCGATTTTTGTCGATTTCAAGTTAGTTTTTCCCTATTGATGATTTTTTATATTTTCGGTTAATTATCTCTATGAATTAAGGTTGATTAAATATTTGCATGGTCAATGTGTCCGGCCGAAAATAACAGTTTTTAGCATTTCAATTTGAATGAAAAGTCAAAATCATATTGATTATGATATTCAATCTGTGACTTAAAATCACAAGTTAAATCAAAGGTCATCTTTTCCTATAAATTCCATTACTTCTCTATAAATATTCATGATTACAATGAATTGGTTCGGTTGTGATTGGCACAGCTGTTAAGTAAGGAAGTGGGACTAATGTTGAAACGTAAAGCTCTACAATTAGCTGTATCGGTCGGCATGGCCGCAATGTCTGGCGCTGTTTATGCGAATGGTTCAGATATGACGAATCCAGATTCTGGTGTCGTGGTCGGTTATTGGCACAACTGGTGTGACGGTGGCGGCTACCAAGGTGGTAATGCGCCATGCGTGACGCTGGATGAAGTAAACCCAATGTATAACATCGTGAATGTATCATTCATGAAGGTTTACGATGTGGCTGATGGTCGAATCCCAACTTTTAAACTGGACCCAACCGTTGGGTTATCAGAAGAACAATTTATTGACCAAATTGCCGAACTCAACAAGCAAGGCCGTTCTGTATTGATAGCGCTGGGCGGTGCTGATGCACACGTAGAACTTGAAGCGGGTGATGAAAGAGCCTTTGCCGATGAGATAATCCGCCTTACTGAGCATTACGGTTTCGATGGCCTAGATATCGACCTTGAACAAGCCGCGGTAACCGCAGCAAACAACCAAACCGTGATTCCTGATGCTCTTATGTTAGTGAAAGACCACTACCGTGCTGAAGGTAAAAACTTCCTTATTACTATGGCGCCTGAGTTCCCGTATCTAACGACAGGCGGTAAGTACGTTCCTTATATCGATAATCTAGAAGGTTATTACGACTGGATTAACCCACAGTTCTACAACCAAGGTGGCGACGGTATCTGGGTTGACGGTGTGGGCTGGATTGCTCAAAACAACGATGCATTAAAAGAAGAATTCATCTACTACATCTCTGATTCGCTTATCAACGGAACGCGTGGTTTCCACAAGATCCCTCATGACAAGCTGGTGTTTGGTATTCCTTCAAGTATCGATGCTGCAGCGACGGGCTTTGTGCAAGATCCTCAAGATTTATACGAAGCGTTCGAGACCTTAACAACTCAAGGCCAACCGCTGCGTGGTGTAATGACTTGGTCTATCAACTGGGACATGGGTACTAACAAAAACGGTCAACAATACAACGAGCAGTTTATTAAAGACTACGGCCCGTTTGTCCACGGTCAAGTGACGCCACCACCAGTCGAGGGTGAGCCAGTTCTAAAAGGTGTCGAAAATACGCGTGTTCTTCACGGCACAACGTTTGATCCTATGGAAGGCGTAACAGCAACCGATAAAGAAGACGGCGATCTAACATCTTCTGTCGATGTTGAAGGTTACGTTGAAACCAGTGTGATTGGCACTTACGTTCTAACTTACCGAGTGAAAGACAGCGATAACAACGAAACCACTAAAGCGAGAACGGTAGAGGTTTACAGCCAGAAGCCAGTATTTAATGGTGTGTCTGACACAACTGTCGTGTTGGGAACTGCATTTGATGCTATGTCAGGCGTAACGGCGAATGATGCTGAAGATGGCGACCTAACAAGTACCATCACACACACTGGCAGTGTTGATGTGAATGAAATCGGCAACTACACGCTTGTGTATAGCGTAACAGATAGCGCGAACCAAACTGTAACCGCTGCCCGCAAAGTGTCTGTGACGGATGGTTCTAACTGTGCTGCTGCATGGGATGCCGACACCGTTTATGTTGAAGGTGATCAAGTCTCTCACGACGGTTCAACGTGGGGAGCGGGTTGGTACACTCGCGGCGAAGAACCAGGAACAACAGGTGAGTGGGGCGTTTGGAGAAAAGTTTCAGACTCTTCATGTGGTGGTAACCCAGATCCGGGCGGTGACTTAGAGCTTTCAGTTTCAGGCCTTCAGTCAGAATATGCGCCAGATAACGGCAATGTTCGTTTAGACCTAACACTGACATCAAATGAAGCTTTAGATGTTAAGGCTATGGTGATCAACAGTGTAGGGACTGTGGTTGAGCAAACTCAGGTTAACTTAACGGACAGCCGCGCTATTACCATGGACTTATACGATGTAGCTGAAGGGCAATATGCACTTGAAGTGGTCGGCAAGGCATCCGATGGTGAAATGGTGATGGTAAACGATTCGTTTACTGTTAAAGACGGTGGCGGAACGACTCCACCTCCAGGTGATTACCCGCCATATGAAGCAGGTACGAACTACGCGGGAGGTGACATTGTGGTCGGCAGCGATAATGGTCTGTACGAATGTAAGCCTTGGCCATACACGGCTTGGTGTGCAAGCGCATCTTACGCACCAGCAGAAAGCCAATACTGGAAAGATGCTTGGACAAAGCTGTAGTCTACTTGGTAAGTTTTTAAAGGTAGATACACAGATATAAACAACAAAGAGAGGCCACAGAGCCTCTCTTTTTAATGGTCTTCCCTCTAATTTAGAGCTTCAAAACCCTTATCAGTCTAAAACTCAGTTTTGTATGTTGTTACAGATCAAAATAAGAGTGATTATCAATTGTATTAATAATATGGTAGATGCACTATGCGTAATCTGAATTTTCTCCGCTGTGAATATTTGCAAAATGAATCTTGCCCAAGTCGACCTAAACCTACTCGTTATTCTTAAACACCTTCTTGAAGAGAAGCACGTATCAAACACGGCGTTGGCGCTGGATATGAGCCAACCTACGGTGAGCCGATCTCTACAAAAACTTCGTACTGTGTTCAACGATGATTTGTTGGTGCGAGCTGCTTATGGCTATGAATTGACCCCGAAAGCAGAGGTCATCAAGCAAGACCTCAACTCTGTGCTTACGCGCCTTGAGAAACTGGTTCACGGAGACGTGTTTGAACCACAAACGAGTGATAGTACGGTTCGTTTTTTTGGTTTGGTTCCTCAGGTCTCACACCTTTTGCCAAAAGTAGTGGCGCAAATTCGAAAACAAGCACCGAACATGGTGGTCGATATCGACTCGATTCCTAAACGACACTTTGAGCCTCTGTTATCCGGTGATGCGCATTTTGTGCTGTCGACGCATGAGCCATTAAGTTCTGAACAAAACCTGTATCGAATGTTCGTAATCAGTCGCGATTATCGGTTATTAATGAGCGAAGGCCATCCTCTGGCGGACAAAGAGATCACCGTTGATGACTTGTTGAGTAGCCAACTTGGCCAAATCTCACTGCAAGGGGATAAGAAACTTTCTATTGAAAATCGCTTCAAAGATCTTGGTTTGATTGATAAGCAGCGCCAACTATCGATCCCAATTCAGTTGTCCAACTTCAATATTGCTGCGGATATTGCGGAGACGACCGACATTATCTTTCACTTGCCGACACCATTTGCCACACAAGCTGCCAATCAACGAGATTTAATTTGCAAACGCGTTCCCAAAGCGATCAGAAGCCCATCAGAAGATGTTTATCTCTATTGGCATAAACGTTTCCATAATGACCCTATGTGTCGTTGGGTTCGTGATTTATTTAAAGAGATATATACCCAATCCATCTAGGTGGTGAATGCTATTGAGGTCATGCTATTAAAATGAATATGTATTGGTTTTATTATTTGAAAGTTGAATAACGAGAATCAATTTTTGGTATGAAACTTTCGTTGATAAGAGTGGTAACTGGTTGTTTAATGCAAACCATTATCATTACCAATCACATATAAGAATGAATATCATGTCTGAGAGATCTCTTTTGATTCGCAAACCTCTTTTGGTTCGTAAACCCCTTTCGATCGCAGTCGCTGCTATTTGTACTTCACTTTCGGCTAACGTGTTAGCGCAAGAAGAACCGCAAGCTACAGATGAGCAAATGGTTGTTACGGCAACTCGTACTGAAATGGCACTAAAACAAGCGCCAGCTTCAATGTCGGTGATCACCGCTCAAGACATCGAAGACAGTCCTGGTATTACCTTGGCTGACATCGTTGCAGAATCAACCAGTGTCGAATCTGACTTTGATAGCACACGTGCTGGCCGTCAGATGATCTCTATTCGTGGTATGGATTCAGACTACACACTTATCATGGTGAATGGTCGTCGCCTTAGCTCGGCGAGTGCCATCATCCGTGGTAACGACTTCGACCTATCGACTATTCCTGCTGATTCAATTGAACGCGTTGAAATCATCCGTGGCCCAATGTCTGCACTTTACGGCTCCGATGGCATGGGTGGTACAATCAACATCATCACCAAGGCTCCTGAAAACGATTGGAGCTCTACGTTAAGCATGGACACTTCATCGCCGTTAGACGGTGATGGTGGAGAACAGTACTCGATGGGCTTCACTACCTCTGGTGCTCTAATTGAAGATGAATTGTTTGCACGCGTTTCTGTGAACCAAACTAGTCGTAATGCATGGCAACCATACTCTGGTACACACAGCTCCGGATACGATCGCTCAGATGTTACCGCTTTAGAAGAACGTGACACACTAAGCTTACTCGCAAGCCTGACTTGGAATGCGACAGACAACCAAACCATCGATTTCGATTTTGGTTACAGTGACGACGAACGTGAATCATCTGCAGAAAACGTATCGTCTGTTATTGAATCTGACACGCGAGTAGTGCGTCAGAGCCAAGCGATTACGCACAGTGGCTTTTGGATCTGGGGTGATACACAAGTTCGCTACTCACGTGAAAACGTGACAGATAATGATGCTGCGGATTCTGACACTAATTACAGCAGTGACGTTGAAGAGTTAACTCAGATAGTAGAAGCATCAGCGACGACTTATCTTGGTGAGAATCATACCGTAACGTTTGGTATGGACTACCAGTTAAGTGAATTAACCAACAAAGAAAATCTCGTTAATGGAACATCAGAAGCGTATCAAGGAGCGTTATTTGTTCAAGACCAATGGCTGATGACTGAGCAACTAACAGCAACCATCGGTGGTCGTTTAGATAAGCACGAATTGTACGGTGAAGAGTTCAGCCCGCGTGTGTATTTGGTGCACCAAACAACGAATGATCTGATAATTAAGGGTGGCGTGGGTAAAGCATTTAAAGCGCCAACTTTGACGCAAAATCAAGCGGATTACCAAGTTAATAGCTGTAAGGGAGCTTGTGACTTATATGGCAACGAAGATCTTAAGCCTGAAACAAGCTGGAACTATGAGATTGCCGCAATATACAGCCAACCTCGTTGGAATGTCGAAGGTGCCTTGTTCCGTAATGAAATTAACGACCTTATTGACCGTGACGAAACCTACTGCGAGAACGGCGGAATGTTTGAATCGGGTAAAGGGTGTGCCGATAGTTCTAGCTCAACTGGCTACGTGAAAGGCAAACGTACTTATACCAATGTGTCTGAGGCTGTGGTTCAAGGTGCTGAGCTTACTGGCCAATTCCAAATAACGGATGAATGGGGTGTATCTGGTAACTACACGTTCTTAGACACTGAAGATAAGTCTACCGGTGAAGAACTGCTTGAGCGTTACAAGCATTCAGGTTTAGTTAAACTGAACTGGAGCCCAACTTACGACCTGAACACGTTTATTAGTGCGCGTTACCGTGGTGAGCGCAATATCGAAACTGATTTAACTCAAGATGCATACACTACGCTAAATATTGGTGGGGTATACAACATTAATGATTCGGTTAGAGTGCGCGCAGGCATTACTAACTTGACGGACGAAGCGGTATCGCAAGAACTAGAGAGCATGGGCTATGTTGAAGAGCCACGTACTTACTACGTAGGTATGACTGCGGACTTCTAATACCGCTAGTTCAGTAACCGATAGCTTGATACAAAAGAACCCACACTAGCCGAGCCTCTATAAGGAGAGCGGCGAGTGTGGGTTCTTTTTTGATCTATAGGTTTGGCTTAACGCGTTGTGTATCTATTAATTTAGATTTTCACACATGTGATCAGCGCATTGCCAGACTGAGTATCCCAAGGTATCAGCTTATCGTAATCGTGCTCAAAAATATGAACCTCAAAGTAGGGCTTCAATATCTCAATGAGCTCCTTAAACGAGAATGCCACCATCGGGTGTTCATCATTCCAAACTTGTGTCTCACCGGATGTTGTCTTTTCGATACTGAGTTTTAACGCCTGCTTGTCACCCTTGCCAGAATAATACCAGCCTGAGCTGAACGTGAAATCATCTTGTTCAAGATTGGTGGTGTGACGAACAAAAAGATCATTGTTGATCTTGTCTTTATCCACCACATTAAAACAGAAAATCCCATCTGGTTTTAAAGCGCGATGTACGCTCTCAACACATTCTTTTAGCTTCTCGAAACCATCGTTGTAATGGATTGAGTATAAGAAGCAGGTGATCAAATCCAGAGGTTCTGCCACTTCAAAACTGCTCATGTTTTGCACCGAGAAATTGGCTTCGGGGCAGCGAACCTGAGCGATGTCTAGCATTGGCGCGTTGAGGTCGAGTCCATTACTTTGGTAACCAAAATCAATAAAGTGACGAACGTGTGGACCAGTGCCACAAGCTAAGTCGAGGTGAGTCTTTCCACCATTTCCGAAAATTTGATGTAGCCTACGTACGCAGTTGCTTTGCGCTTGATAGTCAATATCAACACACATTAAATCGTAGTAACCGGATAGATCGGTATAAAGTGCGTTGGAAGAAATAGTAGCTGACATATTGGCGGACATAAGTGCCTACAGCGTTAGCTGATAGAATTAAGGTGGCGCATCATATACCGAAATGTCGAAATCGCAATCAAATATTCGATTAAGTCATCTGCTTTGATTTTCCGGTGGCTGCACTTGAATTTTAAGTCTCTTCACTTTAATTCTCGTGGTTGTACTTTAATTATAGGAACTGTGCTCAGTTCATGCAGTAGCCGACTCATTTAGCGCTAGCTTGAAAGGCGTTGGATTACTAAGGATAGCTGGTGGGTTATGCACGAGACCGAATGGATTATAGAAAGTACAAGAGGACTACGATCAAGCTAGTACTTCATCGCAAACCAGATCATCGTTGATCGATACTTGGTTTTTACCACTTGCTTTCGCACGATATAGTGCATCATCAGTCATACGAATAAGAGTATTAATAGTGTTGTCAGAGTCGCACACGCACTGGTTGGTAACGCCAATACTCACGCTCGTTGTAAAAGCGCGTCGATTAATGCCAAAGAAGGTATGCTGACTGAAGGTGTGGCAGATTCGCTCGCCAATGATTTTGGTATGAGCAGATTTCGCTTTTGGAATGAACACAATAAACTCCTCGCCACCCCAACGTCCAACTATGCCACCTAACAACTCAACGTGAGTTTTAATTGTGTCTGCTAATTGTATAATGACCGTGTCACCAACTGCATGTCCAAATCGATCGTTAATCGATTTGAAGTCATCAATATCAATCAACATACATGACATCTCCATATGTTGATTAACCGGCTTCTTGAACCAATCGTAAATAGCGCGGCGATTGAACACATGCGTTAAGTCATCATGCATCGCTCGATGCAGTAACTCCCTTTCTAGTAATACTTTATCAGTGACTTCTTCAAGGATAACTTGAATGGCGTCTTCACCTTCCCAGTTAATCACGTTGTCATAAAGGTTGAAGTATTTGTGGGTGCCATCAAAGCATTGGTTAGCCACCACGGAACTAAAGTTGGGTGTATTGCCATTGAGAATGTTCTCGCAGCGTCTGATTGCCGCTGAACGCTGATCCTCAGGTACGATGGATAGGATGGAGTCCATCGCTAGCACTTGCTCAATAGAGTCCGCACCTTGTTGCTCAACCCATGTTTGGTTAACCATAATAGGTCTGAAGCTTCTGTGGATTAAGATACCTTGTTTCGATGTGCTAAGTAGCTTACGGTACATGCGATCTGTTTCGTTACTTTTTCGCTGATCTTCGACTACGGATGTGATGTCGATGATAGTGACTTGGAGGGCGGGTTTTCCATTGAGTTCAATAATGTGCGACAGGCAGAAAATTGAGATGTTGCGGCCACTGGCTGGAATATCGGTGTACAACTTTCCTTTTTTGAATTCACCTTTTATTGCTTCTAAGTAACGTTTCTTGGCTAACCCTTGGTAACTGTCAGGAACTAGCGCATAAACAAATTCAACGTTCAATAGCAGCTCTTCGCGGGTTCGGTAACCAAAGATCTGAGCTATCTCGTTGTCGACCTCAATAATTCGGTGATCTTGCAGCGTCATGCATCCTTGTGCGGAGTCGAAGTTCTGGCAGGGGTTCGTAGTGGTTAAATCTAATTGAATGCTCATATCGACTTGGCTACTTATTCGCTAAATTGAAACAGGTGTATTTCCTCGGCGTAGCGACCACACAGGCACTGTGGAACACTTTTATGAAGAGACTAGATAAGAAAAATATGCTATCTAGGTAAGATCAGTATGGCATTTATAATTTCATAATTAATCGTTAATTTTACTGATTCAAACCGAGTTAAAAAAAACAATTCAGGAAGTAGATCAGTAACTCAAGCTAAATGAGTGAGCTAAACAAGGAAAGTTAAGACAATGAAACGAGCAACAACCACAAAAAGCTTTATAGAAAACGGGACAGTATTGGAAAGCAGCGTATCAATAAAAATTAAACTTGATGATTTGTCGGGCGGGGAAGTCGTTGAATTGCTTGAAGAACACCTTGCCGATATGTATGCCACCTCACCAGCTGAAAGCGTTCATGCATTGGATCTGAATGGGCTAAAGTCGCCAGAGATTACCTTTTTTAGCGCTTGGAAAGACAGTCGACTACTTGGGTGCGTTGCGATTAAAGAGCTTGATACACAACATGCTGAACTTAAATCGATGAGAACCTCGCAGTTTGCTCGAAAATCAGGTGTTGCTAGCCAACTTTTACAACATGTATTAGATACCGCAGCCGTTCGTCAGTATAAAACCATCAGTTTAGAGACGGGCTCAGAAGATTATTTTAAGCCAGCGCGCAACCTGTATGAGAAATTTGGCTTTGGATACTGTGAACCATTTGCTGACTATGTGTTGGATCCGCACAGCCAGTTCATGAGTATTGAGTTGCGTTAGATGCGGTCGAAATTGTAGATCGGAGTAAAAGAAAGATTCCCTATCACGTTCGTTCTTGTAAGTAAGAGGGATGCTATTTTTTCAACCTAATAACACTTGGGTGGCGGTCTATATACCGTGTTTTAGCTCGGGGTTAGGCTGGCTTGAAAAAAAAAGGTTGCTGTGAGCAACCTTTTTTATTTGTGAATCAATGGCTAACGATAATGGATAAAGCGTTAGCGTGTTTCTAGTTCTGCAAATATCGCTTCGGCATCTACTACGCTGCCTGAGATAGAAAGGGTACTGAAAGGAACCAAATCCTCTGGGCTTGATGGCTTTTTAACAAGCAGCTCTGGGTAGATTTTGGACTCACTCATTAACATCGCTTTCAAGTCTTTGACTGACAAATCTGGGTAGCGTGACCAAACCAATGCTGCTACACCGGAAACCACAGGAGCAGCCATACTTGTGCCACTTTTCGAACCGTAAGTATTCCCCGGAGTGGTTGATAGAATACGGTACCCTGGTGCAAATACATCAACCGATTTCTGGCCGAAGTTACTGAAGCTAGCTACTAAGGTTTCGTCTGCGTATTTCGCTGATGCGCCCACATCTAACCACGTTGAAATAGGCTTTGAGCGGTAGTGCTTAGCGTAGCGGTTTGGAAAGCTTGGTTTGACGTCGTTATCGTTACGGCTGTTCCCCGCAGAGTGAACAATTAGCACACCTTTACGCGCTGCATAGCGAAAAGCGTGATCGACGATGTATTTACGTGGTGAGTAGCTTTTACCAAAGCTCATATTGATGATCTTCGCGCCATTATCGACGGCGTAACGCACCGCATTGGCAATATCTTTGTCTCGCTCATCGCCATTTGGCACCATACGTACAGCCATGATTTGAGCATGATCTGCCACACCATCAATACCCACTGAGTTGTTACGCTCCGCAGCGATGATTCCAGCAACATGTGTACCGTGCGATCCAACAGGGCCTTTCACATCGTTGTTACCATAGCCTTTTTCCCAAGGGTTAGAAATGTCGTCCCAAACAATATCGCCACGTGTATCAAGATCTAAGTTAAGGTGGAAATCTAGAGAGTCTTGATAACGGTTACGACGTGATTCCAGATATTCAAATGAATACCATGAATCAAACACACTCAAAAGCCCTTCGGCAGCTGTAACAACGCTAGCGTTCTCGCTATCTAATAGTGTTTTCAGACCGTTAGTAGAAAAGTCTTTTTGATCGACGAATTGAAGAATCTCTTCTTTGTATTCATTGGCTTGTTCAGTTGCTGTCGTTACGCGATTCAACGCGTCTTGGTCATCTTTTAGAGACGACAAGTAATCGGATTCAACGTCTTGATAATACTTGCGTTTCTTACGCGGAATCCAATGTCCATTTTCTTTTAATTGGAGGTACTTTTTGTATTCTCTGGTGACCTCTAATGTATCTTGATCAACGTTAATTCCTAGCGAGTTGCCAAGAAAGTTCCAGCCGTGGACATCGTCGATGTACCCATTGCGGTCATCATCAATGCCATTGTCTGGAATTTCGTTTTTGTTGGTCCAAAGTTTATTTTTTAGGTCTTCATGTTCAACGTCAACACCCGAATCAAGAACGGCAACGATAACAGGCTGTGGCATAAGAGGAGGTATTAGGTAGTCATACACAATATCTGAACCCACGCCCTGAAGTCTTGTGTAGCTCGCCGATAAGTTAAACCAATCGCCGCGTTGTTCATCTGCGTTACTCATCATTCTCATAGAGAAGAATGAAGGTTGAATGGTTTCTCGTGAGTAATCCTCAACAATCGTGCCTTTTACATCTTGAATGAAAGGTGAGTTGACGGGTTGCGGCTCTAGGTTGGTTTCATTGAGAGCCGAAGCTGATACATGAGCCGAAGCCAAAATAGCTAGGGTTATGGTGGTAAGTCTGTGTCCGTGATTCATCTGTGTGCATCCTTATCATTTTGCGACTAAATAGTTGTGCGACGAGAACTGACTCCTTCGAAAAGAGGTTTGCAGAACACGTAGTAAGTCAGTTATGTGAGAGGGAAATTCCCGCTCAAAAAGTAGTCAAAAGATAATATGCAATCAGACTTCTATCATTCATTTGATCAATGAAATGGTAGGAAGATCTCACTGTGATCGATTTTTAAGCCTCAAAGTTTGAGCGAAATTCTATTAATAAAATCAATATTTATAAAATTTATATTGAAAATTAAAGGCCTTTAAAATCAATTGATTAGTTTGTTAATTATTAAAACTGAGTGTGGGGCGATTAGTTTCGGTTGGGGTTGAACTGCGCGTCTGCTCTTCGTCTTTGGCTACTCAAATTGCCCAAAGCACACGAAACGTGTCATTGATAAACAACAGATTCACTTGTTAACAATTTGATAAATTTGCAGTATTGTTCCAATTATTACCGTCACTACTTTACAGAACTTTTTCATGACGACTTATTTTGCTGGTTTTTCCCTTGGGCTTTCGCTGATTCTTGCAATCGGTTCTCAAAATGCGTTCGTTTTAAAGCAAGGGCTTAAGAACCAACACGTATTGGCAGTTTGCGCTGTATGTGCCATTTCAGATGCCTTACTCATTAGCTTTGGCGTGACGGGCTTTGGTGCAATCGTTAAGCAGTTCCCACAAATAGAGCAGTTCGCCCGTTATGGTGGGGCGGTCTTTTTGGGTGTCTATTCATTCTTAAGCTTCCGTTCAGCATTTACTGAAAACCACGCCTTAGAAGCGACTTCTGAAACGAAAGACTCGCTAACCAAAGCAATTGCGATGTGTTTGGCGTTTACTTGGCTTAATCCGCATGAGTATTTGGATACTGTGGTATTGCTGGGTTCTATCTCAACGCAATATCAACCTAATCAAATGTTGTTTGGCGCAGGTGCCGTATCGGCTTCATTCGTGTTCTTCTTTTCACTTGGATATGGCGCACGTTTCTTGGCTCCAATGTTTAAGAACCCTAGGGCGTGGAAGGTGTTGGAATTTGTCGTTGGTGTGATCATGGCATCTATCGCAATATCTTTGATCGTTTAACTACTACTCTTGCACAGTGCGTCAGTGATTAAAGAGGGCTCAGGTTTTACGTGCTTTAAGGTTTCCCGAAATTACAGAAGTGGCAAGCCGCGCCGATCGAATCTGGATTGATCGATAAAACCGTTCCTGCGGACTTTATTGAGAAGTTCAGCGGCTTCTATTTAACGAATAACTACTTGGCAAGTCTCGCTGAGGCTTGTTAATAATATAGAATAAGTTGAAATATATTTTAATGGTAGGCCGTTCTAAATAATTCCATTCAAAAAATAAATTCATTCTGCCCTTATATTTTTCACCAGAGAGAGGGACCTATAGGGTAAGTTTTTATATTTGGGCGTGAAAATTTAGGTTGTTTCTTAGAACTGGTAACAATCAAGCCAGTATTCTAATGAATTGATTTTAATGAAGTTAATTATAATTATGTTAAGATTTACTACCAAGTTTATACTTGTTTTGGTACTCGTTCCTCCTCGAAAAATATACCCGTCTCATAAATAAGACTTGATTAAATATCTATGAATGTTCGTTTGATGACCTGAAAATCTTGTGGTACTTTCTCATTCGCTCCGTAAATGAACAGTGTTTTATTATTCGCTAGGAGCTGCTTATATGATTTATTTTAAACAGTAACGCAACATTTTGAATGGTGTCGGATAACTATTTCCGATTGGTCAACGTTACTACAGGACAAACTAAAAAGGGTATTTTCATGCTTAAATCAACATTTCTATTGGGCCTAATTGGCTTGGTTTCACTTCCTACTTTTGCTGCTGGTATTGAAGGCGGTCCATACATTGGTGCTGGCCTTGGCGTATATCAAGATTCAGACACTGATGGTGGTGCCAATTTAGACGCGGAAAGCATGGGATACAGCCTTTACGGTGGTTACCAGTTCAACCGTATCGTAGGCATCGAGCTTGGTTACACGGATTACGCTGACTACGAACTATTGGGTAAAAAGAAGCTTTCGCCAACATCTTTGTCTGTTGCTGCTAATGTTGGCTACACTTTCGACAATTCAATTCGCCCGTTTGTAACAGCAGGTTTGAGCTATGTTGATCTGAACTCTAGTAACGGCGCTTACTATGGCGACGATTCGGGTACAGGCTTCCATTTTGGTATTGGTGTTGAATACACGCCTGTAGAAAACCTAACACTTCGTCTGATCTCGCAAGCAGATGCTGTGAATATTGAAACTTACACCTACAGTTTCAATGGCAACAAACTCCGTACAAGTAGCAGAGATGTAGCGTTTAGCACAGTAACATTGGGTGCTTCTTACAATTTCTAATGACCTCTGCAAAATAGTTTACCGCTAGTATTCGTGGACACCTAAAAACCGCTCTAACTTTGAGCGGTTTTTTTATGTCAAAAATAACGATTGGTCAGCTTCTGAACTAGGTTGGCACAAAACCCTAATTTAGTTAGTTTTCACAAGCTTATAAAAGGGAATTGTGAGAACTATTTTGGTAGTTGATAGGTATTTTGGTAAATTAGAAGTATTACCGACTTCCAGTGAGCAGCAATGAAGATTCTTCACACGTCCGATTGGCACTTTGGCCAAAACTTCTACAATAAAAGCCGTAAGAATGAACATGAACGGTTTTTACAATGGTTACTTGAGCAAGTCACAGAACACGACATCGACGCGATCATTGTTGCTGGCGATATTTTCGATACCAGCACACCGCCGAGTTACGCTCGTGAGATGTATAACAAGTTCGTGGTCGACTCGAACAAGATCGGCTGCCAATTGGTGTTGTTAGGTGGAAATCATGATTCGGTGTCTGTGCTTAAAGAGACACAACAGCTGCTCAAATACATGGGCGCAGACGTGATTCCTAATACCAATGAAGATCATGCGACTCAGGTTGTCGAACTAAAAGGCAAAAACGGCGATGTAGAAGCGCTGGTTTGTGCCATTCCTTTTATCCGCCCTCGCGATGTGTTGACCAGTCAGGCGGGTGTATCTGGCGTTGAGCGTCAGAAGCAACTCGGCGATGCGATCAAACAGCATTATCAAAGTGTTTATGATGCCGCTGTAGAAAAACGTGCGACGTTTGGAAACAGCGAACATATGCCGATTATCGCTACCGGACACTTAACGGCAATGGGTGTCCAACAATCGGATTCGGTACGCGACATCTATGTCGGTAACCTTGATGGTTTCGCCGCTGATGGCTTCCCAGACGCAGACTATATTGCACTGGGTCATATCCACCGCCCACAAGTGGTGGCAAAGCGTGAATACATTCGTTATTCAGGCTCTCCAATCCCACTAAGCTTTGATGAACTTAAGTCTCAGAAACAAGTGTGTGTGGTTGAGTTTGTTGAAGGTGAGCGCACCATTTCTCAATTGCCTGTTCCTACATTCCAACCCCTAGCTGAAATCAAAGGCGACTTGAGCGAGATCGAATCTCAGCTGAACCAATACATAGGTTTAGATAGCGACCAAAGCGTATGGTTATCGATAGAAGTGCAAGCGCAAGATTACTTGTCTGATCTACAAGAACGCATGCGCGTACTAACCGAAGGTTTGAATGTGGAAGTACTTCAACTGCGCCGAGCAAGAGAGCGTCGCAATCAAGCATTAGAGCAAGAGTCAGCAGAAACCTTATCTGAACTGAGCCCGATGGACGTTTTTAGCAAGCGTATTGCCTTAGAAGAGTTTGAAACCGATTCTGAAAAAGCACGTTTAGAGCGAATGACGGTGAAGTTTAAACAAGTGATGGTTGAAGTGTCTGAGAGCGCTCAAGCGCCAAATAAAGTAGAAGAGTAACCAGTATGAAGATTTTAAGCCTAGAATTTGAAAACCTGAACTCTTTGAAAGGGCGTTGGAAGCTCGATTTTACCCAATCACCGTTTGCAGAAAATGGTCTGTTTGCGATTACTGGCCCAACAGGGGCGGGTAAAACCACCATTCTTGATGCGATTTGTTTGGCATTGTTCCACCGCACGCCACGTTTGAAGAGTATCGCCAAAGGCAGCAACGAATTAATGACGCGTGGCACGGGTGAGTGTTTCGCTGAGCTGGAATTTGAAGTGCAGGGTAAAACGTACCGCTCTAACTTCCATCAAAAGCGAGCGCGCGGAAAGCACGATGGCGCATTACAAACGCCAACGTGTGAATTTGCGGATGCGGACACCGATAAAGTCTTAGAAACCATGCTGACCAAGAAAACCAAGTTGGTGGAGCAGATAACAGGTCTCGATTTTTCACGCTTCACTAAATCCATCATGTTGTCTCAAGGTGAGTTTGCAGCGTTCCTAAATGCCAATGCAAATGACCGTGCAGAACTATTAGAAGAACTAACGGGCACTGAAGTCTATAGCCTGATTTCCGAGCGCATCTACGATCATTTCAAGTCGAGTGAAGGGTCACTCAATCACCTGAAAGCAAAAGCTGAGGGTGTGAGTTTGCTGTCTGAAGAGCAAATCCAAGAGTTAACCGCAGAGCGTGAAACGCTAGAAGCCGAGCAGAAGCGTTTAGCCGAGCAATTAAAAGAGTGGCAAGCGCATCTCAGCTGGTGGAAATACGTGACTAAAGCTGAGCAAACTATCGAGGCCAGTGAGCACGATCTTAAAACAGCCCAAGATGAACTAGACCGTAATCAACCATCACTAGAGCGTTTGGCATACAGTGAACCGGCTGAAAAGCTGCGCCCAATGCACAAAGATTTAAAGCGTTGCGAACAAGAGGTGAACACCACTCAAGCTCACTTAGATAACAGCACCAAGTTACTTGCGGTTCGTGATGTAGAGAAGCAAGACGCGCAAACTAAATTGACTCAAAGCAGTGCGATTGTCGAACAGGTTAAAACCGAGCAACAAGATCAAGAAAAGATCATCGACCTCGTGCGTCCGCTGGATAACCAAATTGCCGTACTCAAAGATAAGCAAACTGCGACCGTTAATGCTGCTAATACGCTAAACGAGCAACACACGCAGCAACGCAATCAACAGGTCGTGTTAGTCCAAAAAATAGATGCACTAAAGCAACAAGAACAACTCAGCACTGAGTACCTAAATAAGCATCAAGCTGACCAGCATTTGGAAAAATACCTAGGTCAATGGCAAGCCAAAGTTGAGCAAGTTCGTACCCTAGAGCGTCAACATGCAGAACAACTGAAATCAGCAAAGCAGGCTTTGTCTGCGGTTGATACTCAGCAAACGATCATCAAAACCTCACAACAAGCTAAGGCATCGCAAGACAAAGCACTAGCTGAATTGGTCGTGTTAGAGAGTAGTGCAAAGCAACAGTGGGAAGCATTGCAAGGTAACACCAGCGAGCAAGTGTTGAATTCGCAAAAAGATCTGTTGGAGTATTGGAATCGCAATACGCACTCATTACTTGAGATCAATCGTGGTTTCCTAAATGCCCAGCAACAGCTGCATGCAAAAACACAGGCACATCAAACCAACACCCAATTGGTCGACAAGCTTTCGAAAGAACGTGAAGTGTTAGTCGAGCGATATAAAGAGAAAGAGACGTCTCTTGAACGATTAACGCGACTGATTGATCAAGAAGGTGAATTGGCGAAATACCGTGCGGCTCTGGAATCTGGATCTGAGTGCCCACTGTGTGGTTCAACAGACCATTCGATTGAGCAGTCGCAAGATATTGCAAATTTGGTTGCTCAAAAAGAAACGGAAAACCTAGAGTTAACGGCCATCAAAAAAGAAGGCCAAGAGCATCGTCAGCAGTTAGATTCTCTTGCCCCTATGATTGCGGCGCTTAACGATGACATTCAGCGAGCGCAAGCGGATATTCAACAAGCTCAACTGAATTGGCAAGGCGTTGTCGGCAAGCTTCAACAGAGCTTATCGGATTTTGTTGGCACGGCTCCTGAACTGGCGCTGCTAACGATTAACGATTTAGGTAATGAAGCTATAGTCGTGACCTTTGCTCAGCAGTGTGAACTTCAACTAAGTCAGAGCTCACAGCAACTCAAGGTGTTGGCTGATGCGAAAGCGCTCTATGCTGAAGCTGAGAAACAATGCTTGTCTGCAAGTGTTATGGCTGACAAGGCGCAGTCTAATCTCGAGTTGGCCGAGCAACGCTTAGCGGATCTGAATAAGCAAAATCACAGCACGAACGAACAAGCGGCTCAGATAGCTCTAGCAAAAGAACAGCAATGGAACGCTCTGAAAGAGAGCATTGTTCAAACGGCTATTGAAGCGCCTGAACTTGAACATATTGATGATTGGTTTACTGCGAAATCACAAGCATCAAGCACATGGCAGCAAACTAAACAGCAACAGGCCGATATTGAGAAGCAGCTAATCACTCAAAATGCCGAATTGAAAACCCTAGATGACAAGCTAAGTGGCGCAGAGAAAGAACTCACGGCACTCACGCAACAGAGTGAATCTCTGGTATTAGAACTGACACGTATTAGTGCTGAAAGAACAGAGTTGTTTGGTGACAAAGACATTCAAGCCACCAGCAATGCGATGAAGCAAAAAGTCACTGAAGCGTTAAATGCATTTGATGCCGCGCAGTTGCTGCTTAACCGCTGCGAGCTGGAACATCGAACCGAGCAAACCAAACACACTGGTTTCTCGGACGAGTTGGCCAGTAAGCAATCGAGCTACACACAAGCGTCGAATGCTTGGTCAGAAGCGCTTAAAACGAGCCCATTCGAAGGTGAGGCTGATTTTGAAGCAGCATTGTTGGATGAAGAGGTTAGAACTCAACTTCAAAGCCTGAAGAAGTCTTTAGACGAAGCGATTGTCAGTGCACAAGCTAGGTTGAACACCGCCAAAACGACGCAAGTGGAGCTACAAAACCACGAAAATGCTAAAGCATGGCAAGAGCAAGATCAGCAGCAAGTTGAAGACGCGACAACCGAGTGCCAAAACGCACAACAAAGCCATGCGACAAAGATCGGCGCGATTTCGGCTAACCTTCAAACGGATAGCCAGAACCGAAGTAATCAGCAAGATCTGTTCAAGCAAATAGACGAGCAACAAGTCGAGTTTGATGATATCTCACGTTTGAACTCGCTTATCGGTTCCAAGAACGGCGACAAATTCCGTAAGTTTGCTCAAGGTCTAACACTGGAAAACTTGGTGTACTTGGCGAACAAGCAGCTTCAGCGTTTACATGGTCGTTACGAGTTAAAACGTAAAGCCGATGACGGGTTGGAACTGCAAGTGTTAGATACGTGGCAGGGCGATGTAATGCGAGATACAAAGACCTTGTCAGGCGGTGAAAGCTTCTTGGTAAGTTTGGCGTTGGCGCTCGCGCTATCTGATCTTGTGAGCTACAAAACCAGTATTGATTCTTTGTTCTTAGATGAAGGCTTTGGCACGCTGGATAGTGACACATTAGACATAGCCCTAAACGCGCTGGATAACCTGAATGCGTCTGGCAAGATGATCGGCGTAATCAGCCATGTCGAAGCTTTGAAAGAGCGTGTTCCAGTTCAGCTTAAAGTGACAAAACACTCGGGTCTTGGTGTGAGTGAGATGGAGAAGCAGTACAAAGTTGTTGTTTAACTGGATTAAGCGGACTTAGTTGAATTTGAGCAGAGTCAGTGCAGGTAAAGCCGAATCCGTTTGGATAAAGCAGATCCCCGACTCAGTCGCTCCTCATTCTCGAGGATGACGGAGTTGGGGGGTGTTAGCAATCACACCGCCGTCATTCCCTAAAGCGAGGGACGAACGTAATAGGGAATCTCTAATCAACGTAGGAACTAAATTCATCGAAAGGGATCTGCCATGCACAAGAAACCACATCTACCAACTAAGATATGCCCAGCCTGCCAAAAACCATTCGTATGGCGCAAGAAGTGGGAGCGCTGTTGGGAAAATGTCATTTACTGTTCAGAGCGCTGTCGTCGTAACAAATCCTAATTTAGGTCGATAGGATCAAACCAGTGACACCTTAATCGACAGACCTAAAACCCTGCGTATATTCAAACGCGACTGTTAATCCATTCAAACGAAACCAACACCAAACTGCTGTTAAAAAAAACAATCACCTCATTTCTTAATGGTTTTAAGAACCAATTGATAATCACTTCTTCATTTCTTAAGTTAATATTTCTATCTGTAAGATAACTGCTGTATAAAGGCGGCATGAAGATACCAAAAAGAATACAGCCTTTAGTTGACGATGGTTTAGTCGACGAGGTGACAAGCCAACTTATGAGTGGCAAAGAAGCGTCAGTGTACATAGTACGCTGCGGCGATACGATCCGTTGTGCCAAGGTATATAAGGAAATAAGCCAACGCAGCTTTAAAAAAGCAACGGCATATCGTGAAGGCCGAAAAGTACGTAATAGCCGCCGTGCTAGAGCGATGGAAAAAGGCTCTGGTTTTGGTCGAGAACAACAAGAGAAAGTGTGGCAAAGCGCTGAAGTTGATGCCTTGTATAAATTGGCGGAGGCAGGCGTTCGTGTGCCCATTCCTTATGGTTGTTTCGATGGTGTGCTGCTTATGGAGCTAGTCACTGATGATGACGGTTATGTCGCACCAAGATTAAACGATGTCGTGATGCCTGCAGAACAAGCGATTGAAGATCACCAAGTGATGATGACTTACGTGGTCAAAATGCTGTGTGTTGGTTTGATTCATGGCGACTTGTCTGAGTTCAACGTGCTTGTTGATGAGTATGGTCCGGTTATCATCGATTTACCGCAAGCGGTTGATGCTTCTGCCAATAATAATGCCGAGTGGATGCTGACTCGTGACGTTAATAATATCCGTGACTATTACGCTCAGTTCGCGCCAGAGTTAGCCCAAACAGAGTACGCTAAGGAAATGTGGGCACTGTACGAAAAAGGTGACTTGAAACCAGACACCAAGCTAACCGGTGAGTTTACTGAAACCGATGAGCTAGCGGATATCGAAGCTATAATGCAAGAGATAGATGCGGCAAGAGTTGAAGAACAACACCGCCGCGAACGTGTTAAAGAAGAAAAAGAAGGTGTCGACGACAGCAAATTTAATTGGTCTGAGTCTTAATAAGGATCCATTTCAATCAAAGCTGAAGCTGATCTATGTCTCTTTTGATAAGACAGCGTTACTTGTAAAGAACAGCCTTTTTCAGATAACTAAACCCAATAGAGCCACACTCTGTTGGGTTTTCTACTTTTAGACCAATCCATGTAAGTCAGTGGTCAAAAATAGCTCAGAATAAAGTTGAGAATGAGGCAGCACTTTTCGATAAACAAGATTCTACAATCAAAAATTCTAACGAAGTTGTCGATGTTTTTGACAAGCAGGGATGAGGGATTAGCCACTATTTAATACTCTTGGCTTTCTTACTACCAAGTCAATTGCTCACCATCATAAGCGTAAAATTTGCCACTGTTTTCTGGTGTGGTGGTCCGAATGATGTCGACCAATTGATGGGCGACATAACTAGACTCAAACAACTTTCCATCTGGGACATTAGTCTGAAAAGGTTTCGATAGAGCTGTGTCTGTTGTGCCGGGATGTAGTGCTAACACAGTGCCTTTTTTCAGTGTTCGTTGCCATTCAATCGACATGGTTTTGATGAACATGTTCAGTGCTGCTTTCGATGAGCGATAACTATACCAACCACCTAATCTGTTGTCTGAAATACTGCCAACTTTAGCTGACACTACAGCAAACTTCGGGTTGTCGCTGGATTTCAGAACCGGAGTGAAATGCTTCGCTAACAACAAGCTGGGTAGGGTATTTACTGAGATGTTTTTCAGGAAAAAATCAGGGTCGATAGAAGACAAGTTTTTCTCAGGGCCAACGTCGGGTGTGTGAAGCATCCCTACACAGTTTATCAACCAGTCCAAGTTTTTAAACTGCGTGCTGAGCTGCTCAATTTCAGCTTCGTTGGTGGCGTCGACTTTGTGCCAGTTCAAGCGTCTATTCTCTAAGTCAGGCAGCTGAGAGTGGTAAGTCGCGTCTACATGCACATCAAGAAAATCAAACCGAGATAGCTCAGATAATAGATGTTTAATCACAGCGAAACCGATACCGCCACTTCCACCAACAACCAATATGTGTAATCTGAGTTGCTCAACCATTATAAATTCTCCAAGTTTGTCATTCGTTGTTCAGCGGTATCGAGTATCGCTTGTTGGTCTTGCTCGTCCATGTTGTCCCAAGAGCGATAAAGCATTCCCATTCGAGGGTTGCGATTTAAGGCCTCGCGATGTTTATTCATGAAGCGCCAGTACAAGCTGTTGAATGGACAAGAACTCTCGCCACTGCGCTCTTTAATTTGGTAATGACAGCCTTTGCAGTAATCACTCATGCGATTAATGTAAGAACCGCTGGCAGAGTATGGTTTGGTTCCGACGATCCCGCCATCAGCAAAAAGTGCCATACCTCGCGTATTCGGCATTTCGACCCACTCAATCGCATCAACATAAATACCAAGGTACCAATTGTCGACTTGGTCAGGGTCTATTCCTGTTATTAAACAGAAGTTACCGGTGATCATTAGCCTTTGGATGTGGTGTGCGTATGCAAACTCAAGAGATTGGTCAATCGCATGCTTCATGCAGTTCATCTTGGTTTTGCCATCCCAGAAATATTGGGGTAATTGGCGATCTGCTGAATAATGGTTTTTGTTGGCGTAAGCAGGCATATTCGCCCAATAGACACCGCGAATATACTCGCGCCAACCAAGTATCTGACGCACGAATCCTTCGACCTGTGATATATCGATGCTTGGCTTATCTTTAGAGCTAGATGCTTGATAAGCCGAGAGTGCAGCATCAATGACTTCACGAGGGCTCAGTAGTTTACTGTTTAATGAAAAGGAGAGGCGACAGTGGTACAAGCTCCATTTCGAATCGTGCTCTGTGGTCATCGCATCTTGAAACTGTCCAAATAACGGCAAACAAACCTGGCAGAAGTGGGCCAAAAGCGACAGACTCTGTGCACGATTTACTGGCCATAACAATTGGTCGCTAACTTTGCCTATGGTTTGGACTTGGTGACGTTCGATACGGTTTAAAATGTCCGATATGTCGTTGGTAAACATTAGAGGCTGAGGTAGGTTTTCGATGTCTTGTTTCTTGAGTCTCTTTCTATTGTTCGCGTCGTAATTCCACTTACCACCGACTGGTTTATCTTCTTCCAAAAGAATGTTGAAACGTTTTCTCATGCGACGATAAAAGTGTTCCATCATGATGTGTTTGCCTTTCGGAAACTGTTGTTCTATCTCTTCGAATGGAAAGAGAAAGTGTTCCGTATCACAACAACCTTTAGTCGCATTAGTGAGTTTGAGTTTGTTCAGCTGCTCTAACAGACGGTATTCATCTGGCCTTTGATATTCAAACTTCTCGGCGCCGAACTCATGTACATAATGCTTTAAAAGAGCATCGAGGTTTTCAAATTGAGTCGTGTCATCGAGAGTGAGGTGGAGCATCTGATGGCCTTGTTGTTTCAATTCTTCAGCGAAGTAACCCATCGCAGAAAAAAACGCCGCCACTTTCTGGATGTGAGATGCAACGTAATCGGTTTCTTGTTTGAGCTCTGCGATGATATAGATAACGTCATCGTTAATCTGTTGAAACCATGAATGCTCGATGTTTAACTGGTCACCTAATACAAGTCGTACTGTTTTAAAGTTCATAATGTGTCCTGAGTGAGAGTTGATACAGGGTCTTGATTGGTGACGCTCCATTTGTTGATGAATACATGCTCAGGGTCGTACATTTCAGTTTGCTTCATCAAGTCAAAGCGGTGTGATTTAGGTTGTGAATGTGAATGTGAATGTGATTGGTTTGTGACTTGATCTGTGTGGGCTGGTTGATTGAGGGCTCCAGCGATATACGCCCAATTCCCCCAGTTTGATGCCACATCATAGTCGACAAGTTGGCTCTCGAAGTAGGCGGCTCCGTGTCGCCAATCGACACCCAACTCAAAGATCAAACAGCTCGCGACCAATTGTCTGCCGCGATTCGACACGTATCCGGTTGCATTAAGCTGACGCATGCATGCATCGACAATCGGAAAGTTGGTATTGCCATCTTTCCATTTGGTGAAATTCATGTTCGACGCCGCTGAAGAGCTTGAAGAGCTTGAAGAGCTTGAAGAGTATGAAGAGTTGAGTTCATGGTTTGTGGTTCCACCGAACAACGACGAGCCCAGAGATAAACACTTCCAATAGAAATATTCGCGCCATAACAGTTCAAAGTAGATCCAGTAGGTTGAGTCGTTGCTGCCATGTTCGGCTTCAAATTGCTTTAGATATCGGTAAATTGTCTTGGGTGAAACACAGCCTAGCGCTAACCAAGGTGAGAACTTGGTCGACTTTTCGATGCCGTCAAACGCGTTTCGTGTCTGCTTGTAGGTAAGGGCATAGTCACGTGAAAAGTAGTTATCTAAATGCGCCAGTCCTGCGTTTTCTCCACCCGAATAATCGTTTGTTACTTCTCTTTCTGCACTTGGTGAGCTTATTAATGATATTTGTGGTTTTAGAGGCATTAGTGATATCAGTGAGATTAGTGATGTCGGTGCTGATGGTAGACGTGAAACAACCGTCTCACTACGATTAACGTTCAAGTGTTCGATTAGCTTTCTAAATTTAGTAAAAGAGCTCGGGATCTTTGATAATTCAAACGGCAGTTCATCTTGGTCAAATAAGGTGGAATGATTTGGCAAACACATCTTTAAGTTAGGGGACTGTCTTTGAATAGCGCGAATCAATTGTCGTTCGTCGTAACCGCAATGTGCGTTAGCAAAAAAGTGGGTGACGTGTTGTTCCGTGATGATTTGGCTGAGTGTTTGCGCTGCAGTGTCTGGTTCTAAATGGTTATTGCGGACCACGATAAGTTGCTGTCCAAGCTTCATTAAATCCGATTCTAAATTGGCTATCGATTGAGTAATGAACGCGTTTCTATGAGCTCCGAGCTGTTGTTCTTGTGCAAGTTCAGCCGAAAATTTGGAAAGCGTTGGCTCGACGACTAAACAAACAAGCTCATCAACGATTTGACTCGCTTGAAAAAGTAGCGTGTTGTCGTTGATTCTTAAGTCGTTTGTAAAAAGATAGAAACCAATCTCTTTCATTGCTTGCACTCGTGATTTGTTAGTTATTAGACAGTTACGATCGGATGGGCTAGCAAGATCACAAATGATTACGTCAAATGGGTAAAGGGTGAACTGGGGTAACGAAGATTGAATAGTGGGGATGTAAGCCAACCAATAATAGCGATAGAGGTTGGCTAATCAAGTCTGGCTCTATAAGCCAGGACAGCTGTTCTTAAAGAGAGGCTGTCTTCAAGATTGCCAGTCTTTGAGAGCGACAGTCTTTAGGAGCAGACAGGCCATAGAAGCAGTTAGTCCATAGGAACGACGAGTATGTCGACAGGAGAAGAATCTATCAATTGCTTCGAGTGCGAGACGATCTTATGCCAAAAATCATGATGATGACCACAGAGCATTAGGTCAATGTTATGTATTTTCACGGTGTCTTTGAGCTTGTCATTCAAATCACCAGTACCCACGAAGATATGCTTAATTGGGTGTTTGGCGTAGGCCTCAAACTCTTTCAAATGCTTAACGGCATCTTCATTGATCGGTAGATCGCCTTCATTTCCCTGAATATCAACGAGTTCTGGGTAAATCTCTCCATGTGTACCGTCGATATAAACAAACGAGATGCCAGCTTCCAGCTTGTCTGCGAAGAAAGTCGCTCGATCGATAAGAATCTTGGTGTCGTCGGACATTTCAACTGCGACCAGAATATGTCGGTATTCCATAATTTAAGCCTATTGTTGTGAGTTATGTAACAAGCATAGTTTTTGTTGGTGCAAATGATATCGAAGAGATCTCATATTGCGCAAAATCATCATTCAATGTTCTTCTAAGCACTATCGTATTTATATCGCTTTGATTGATAAGAAATTTACAAAAGGTTGTTATAGTGAAATGAGTTCGATGCTTTATGCTTTTTTATTAGATCAGCTCGACAGTCCAACTCGCCAATAACCAAGAGGCATCAATGACAGTATTACTCACCATCCCGACTCGAACACTAGGCTTTGACTACGATATTGAGATCTGCGATTGGTCGCAAAAGCTCGTGGGCTTTCATGTGTTTGAAGATGGTCGACGTCCGCTCGACGGTGGTATTGGTTTAAGCCTCAATCTTGTTGAACAATTTGATGTAAATGGTCGTTGGTTAGATTCGTTACCTGCTCGTTATCGTGAGATCACCGATGACTTCCCAGAGTATCAATACCAGATGCTGTGGTTAGCTGCGAACACTTATGAAGCAGCTCAACTGCTTGAGTTAAGACCTGTTATCTTGGCATTAATCTGTATGAAATACAGCGTCGACAACAAGAAAGCATTGGAACTGAGTCGCCTAGGGCAAAAGAGAATCTTAGCTAAATTAGGCTTAGACAGCAGTAAAGCGACGCTCAAATTTATCGATAAGTTAGAACTGCACTATAACGTCGGGGATGAACTTGACCACATTGTTCGTATTCTCGAACCACTGCAAAGACGTGTGCTCAAATTCAAACATTACTCTAAAGTAGGCTACACGGCGCTGCGTTTGGACCAAGTTCATCCATTTCTAACAGGCAGTCGATTGGGTATCGCAATGGTGGAAGAGGGTAGACTCAATGCTCCATCGAAAATGGCGATGTTCCAAGATGTAATACTATTGGGGCAGGATTTGGAGATGGACGATCCATTGCGCGCCATCACGAGTCAAAATTCCTTTGCTATGTTTGAGCAACTGCATGATAGATGGACTGAACAGCGCCAACTGAGAAGGTTAGAGGGAAATCGCCCTGTGGACATGGATATCCCTTATCCAGTTCCTTTGTTGGGTAACGACGACATCCACCCGCTTACCGATTACTACGACCTTGAATAAGAGGGTGTGGAACAAAAACATTGCATTGGCGTTTATCACAATCGAATCATGAGTGATCGCTACGTGGTGTTTCGGATGTTTAAACCTCAGCGTTTAACCATCGGTTTACGTCGTGTTCCAAGTAAGGTGTTTCCGTTTGAGATTGACCAAATCTGCGGAAAACGAAATGCACCGCCATCGGAGTCCGCTCGCCAAGTGATTCATGACTGGTTAGAAGCGAGCAAGCAAAAGTACCCTAAGCAATAGCTGTGAAATAGAAGAGTAGCTGTGAAGTAGAAGGAATAACAGGATGTTACAACAAGGCGATTTATGCCCACATTGTGGTTTAATTATTGTCATGCCAACCGATTTGCAAGCGGAGTGCTTGGGTTGTGGCGAAGAGATCAATCAAGACCCTGCAGACGATTACGACGAAGAAGAGTAACTTTACCTACACTGATATAAACCAAGGCTAGGATGGCCGTATTGGCCCTTCAAAGGATGGAAAGACATGCAGAAAGTAATCTTTAGAAATTGCGATGAAAGTTCGCCATATTGGAGTGAATTAGAGCGCTTGTTTCAAAGTGAATGGTCGGATTTCAAGTTTAAAGATACCTATAAAGACTGCGTACAACTCCCTCCAGTAATAGTAGTGCTTCGTGATAATGTGGTCATTGGTGGCTTGGCATATTCCCATTTTCAGGAACCTCATCAAGTTCGGGATGTGGTATGGATCAACGCTGTGTTTGTTGAACCTCAATGGCGCGGCCAAGGTATTGCGAGTGAGTTGATTAAACGAGCTGTTGAACAAATGCCAGATTATTATCAATCCCAACCCTCGAAAAATTCAACGTCTAAGTTGTACGCCTACACCAATATTGCGCCTTTGTACCTTTCTCTTGGTTGGTCAATCGTCGAGATTGAAACCGAACCCAACCATCACGTCATGAGCGTTACGTTTTAGGCTGAATATTCGGAAACAGCCTAACAGCCACGAAACTCTCTGCCTTCCTCATCTTTCGATTTATGAGCACCTTTTCATAAATGCTTAAACTTCTTAGCGACAAGATCTTGAATCAACACCGAAACTAACGTTGCTCCTTCATACACATTGTTTGACGCAACATTGAGTTACCGAATCGAAGATTACAAGTTCCAAGTTGCAGAAGAACTTAGCAGACAAAGAGTACGTGGCTACGTGTGACTTCTATTGCTTCTACGGTGACCGTCGTAACGTGATTGCGAGCGTAACTTATGACTGGTAACGTAACTTTATAATCAGTAATTACTAGTTTATGAGCACTCAGTCCAACGGGCTGGGTGCTTTTATTAAGTTCATCATCTCCCTTTACCCACAACACATAACTTTGTTCAACTTTCGTTAAAACTCATGCCTATATCGCCTTTAAATCAAACAACTAGACGCTGATTAAAACGATCAATACGATTTATTGCAGCAGTTGTTGAGCACAAAGCCTATATTGACTAGAATGACGCACTTTTTTTATTTACGTACATACAGGTAATGAACATGAGCGATACTAATTCAAGACCAGCTTTACCAGATCATCTTGCAGGTAACCCACGCAGCCCACACCACGTGGCTGAGTGTTTCGAATACCCAATCGGCATTCGTCTAAATGGTAAAGAACGTACTGATGTTGAAGAATACTGCATCAGCGAAGGTTGGGTTAAGATCCCTTCACCTAAAGCGCTAGACCGTCGTGGTCAGCCTATGCTTATTACTCTAAAAGGCTCTGTAGAAGCTTTTTACATCGAAGAATAATCGCTTTGTGTGACTAGCTAATGCTTCGTGTAGTTAGCTAATGTTTGGTTTAATTAGCCAATACAAAGTCACTAAGAGTTATTCCCTAAAAGGGTCTAGAGAAATCTAGGCCCTTTTTGTTTGCATTGATGTTGGCGAACTTATCTAAACAACAGCCAAAATCACCTCCATAACTCCATAACTCCATAACTCCATAACTCCATAACTCCATAAAGCTCATCAAAAATGTCGACGTCCAATATGCATATGTAGGAGTAATGCGGTTGTTGGTTGATTTGTGTTCGCTCGCTCGTTCCTGGTTGATTTATATTCGGAATTATTGCTGTTAAATTAAACAGTAAAAAATAAGAATATGAAGCGCAGTCTCACTAAATGAAACTAAAGTGCTGTATTTAAGGTTATTTATTGTTAATGGCTATCTCTATCACAGAAAATAATCCTGAAGCACATACAATTCTCCTGCTTTCGAATGAGCGCAATATTTTTTCGTTCGAGCATTTTTATTTCTATCGCCCAATATACATGAGGTTCCTATGTTTGGAATATTCAAACCTATGGCGCATATCGATCGCTTGTCTACCGATAAGATTGATAGCACCTACACACGATTACGATGGCAGCTTTTTCTCGGCATCTTTGTTGGCTATGCAGGCTACTACCTAGTCCGCAAAAACTTCAGTTTGGCGATGCCATACCTGATTGAACAAGGTTACAGTCGAGGAGAGCTAGGGGTTGCTTTAGCCGCAGTATCCATCGCTTACGGTTTATCTAAGTTTTTAATGGGAAGCGTTTCTGATCGCTCAAATCCGCGTTATTTCCTCAGCGGTGGCTTGTTAATGTCTGCACTGGTGATGTTTTGCTTCGGCTTTATGCCATGGGCAACTGGCAGCATCACTGCAATGTTTATCCTGCTGTTCTTGAATGGTTGGTTCCAAGGTATGGGCTGGCCAGCTTGTGGACGAACCATGGTTCACTGGTGGTCACGCAAAGAGCGCGGCGAGATTGTATCGGTATGGAACGTTGCTCACAATGTTGGCGGCGGCTTGATTGGCCCAATGTTCTTATTGGGGCTATGGGCTTTTAACGATGATTGGCGAACCGCTTTTTATGTTCCTGCATTTTTTGCCACTCTCGTTGCTGTTTTCGTTTGGTTTACAGTAAGAGACACGCCTCAATCTTGTGGCCTACCACCGATTGAAGAGCATAAAGACGATTACCCAGACGACTACGATACGTCTCATGAAAAAGAAATGACTGCTAAAGAGATCTTCTTTAAGTACGTTTTCTCCAATAAGTTGTTGTGGTCAATCGCAATTGCTAATGCATTTGTTTACCTTATCCGTTATGGCGTACTCGATTGGGCTCCTGTTTACTTAAAAGAAGCGAAAGACTTCTCTGTAGATAAATCATCTTGGGCTTACTTCTTGTATGAGTGGGCTGGTATTCCGGGCACGTTATTGTGTGGTTGGATTTCAGATAAGTTGTTCAAAGGTCGACGCGCTCCAGCAGGGATTCTGTTTATGGTTCTCGTAACGGTTGCAGTGTTGGTGTACTGGTTGAACCCAGCGGGTAACCCAACGGTTGATATGCTGGCACTTATCGCGATTGGTTTCCTTATCTATGGGCCAGTAATGCTCATCGGTTTATATGCGCTTGAACTTGCACCTAAGAAAGCAGCGGGTACAGCAGCAGGTCTAACGGGTTTGTTTGGTTACTTAGGTGGCGCAGTTGCTGCCAATGCGGTGCTTGGTTTCATGGTCGATCATTACGGTTGGGATGGCGGTTTCATGATTTTGATCGGTGCTTGTGTTGCTTCAATAATTTGTCTGCTTTACGCCTTCTTAGGTGAGCGTGAACATCATAAACAAAAAGATCTTGAACGAGAAAAAGAAGCGCTAACTCAGTAGTTCATTAACTAAATCACACTATAGTAATAACAACAGAGGCAGGTATATCCTGCTTCTGCTTTATCAAGGGAAACAACAATGAAAACAACGTCACTGTCTCTGACTTTACTAGCACTTAGCTTATCTGCCAATGCGTTCGCCGATCCTTTAGTGATTGCGCATCGCGGTGCTTCTGGTTATTTACCAGAGCATACACTACCCGCTAAAGCACTCGCTTACGCAATGAAACCCGACTACATCGAACAAGATGTCGTGATGACCAAAGATGACCAGTTGGTGGTGTTACATGATCACTACCTAGACCGAGTAACCGATGTTGCAGATCGCTTTCCAGAACGCGCTCGAGCAGATGGCCGCTACTACGCGATTGATTTTACGCTTGCCGAGATCAAATCATTAAAAGTAACCGAAGGCTTCAACTTAGATGACCAAGGTAATCGAGTGGCTGGGTTCCCAACACGCTTCCCAATGTGGCAGTCAGATTTTCGTGTAGCTACTTTTGCCGAAGAAATTGAATTGATCCAAGGTCTTAATAAAACACTGGGTTATGACGTGGGTATTTATCCTGAGATTAAAGCGCCTTGGTTCCATCGTCATGAAGGCAAAGATATCTCTAAAGCTGTGCTTGCGACCTTGCAGCAATATGGTTATCTATCGAAAGATGACAAGGTGTACTTGCAGTGTTTCGATGCCAATGAGCTTCAACGAATCAATAATGAACTCCTGCCTGCGATGGAAATGGATCTTAAGCTCGTTCAGTTGATGGCTTACACTGATTGGAACGAAACCATGACTTACAAGGGTGAGAAAGCGACGCCGTACAGTTATGACTGGATGTTTGAGAAAGGCGGCATGGCAAAAGTCGCTAGCTATGCTGACGGCATTGGCCCATGGAAACCTATGCTTGTGGACGATGCATCGACTAAAGATAACATCATTATTAAGCCATTGATGAAGTCAGCAAAAGATGCTGGCTTAGACGTTCACCCGTATACGTTCCGTGCCGACCCAGGAAGAATCCCAGCTTATGCCGATAACTTTGATGGCATGTTGGATGTCTTTTACAATCAAGTAAAAGTCGATGGTTTGTTTACCGACTTCCCAGACAAAGCGGTCGACTTCTTAAACCGTTAATTTCCTGCTCAGTTGCGAGATACTAGTAATGAGATACGAAGAGCTAAAAGCACAGCCTAAAGGCACTTTTAGCTCTTCTTGTATTGGCCCCAAATCCTACCCAAATTCTTTTTTTTCAGCCCACATTTTGATATTCACTCGGTTTACAGCAATAAACTGACTTGATAGGTTACTCCCAATGCAGTTAGGTGTTTAATCTATAAGTATTTATCGGCTCAATCTTATATTTAATTTGGAAAGATCATGGAAGAAAGAAGTAAAGCTTATCTCGATAGCTACCTCAACACATTGCCAGCAGACGTTGCCTCGCAATACACCTCCTTTAGTGCAGATTATTACTGCGCCGACGAGTACAACGCCAACCTCTGCGCGCAGTTGATTCTTAAAGGTGAAAAACAGGCGTCCTGCGGCCTTGAACATTGGTATACCCATGAAGGCGAGGCGAGACCTATAGTTGGTCACTTGCAAGTCGTCACCGATTGGGATGGCAAGCCCGTCTGCATTGTTGAAATCACTTCAGTCTCACAGTGCAAATACAACGAAGTTACTTCAGAGTTTGCTGCTGCTGAAGGCGAGGGTGACAAAACACTAGAATGGTGGAGAAAAGCACACTGGAACTTCTTCTCGCGTGAATGTGAAGAACTCAAGATCTCACCAAGTGAAGACATGTTACTTATGTTGGAGCGTTTCAAAGTGGTTTATCAATAATACAGTAACCGTGAGTGTCTTTTTGAATCTCAAGGCATGGCATTTAAGGTTTAGTGTTCAATAAGAAGTAACAAGTTAGTAATCATGAACTTAACAATCAGAGAAGTCGCGGTAGAAGATGCACAATGCATTATTAATGTATTGAATCCAATTATTATCGAAGCGCGTTATACCATCTTGGATCAGACTTTTACTGTTGATGAAGAAAAGGCATTCATTGAGTCGTTCCCTGAGCGCGGTGTGTTTAGTGTTGCTGTCAACCAAGTTACGAGTCAGTTACTTGGCTTCCAGAATGTCGAACCCTTTGCTACTTATACTAAAGCCTTTGATCATGTTGGTATCATTGGAACTTATGTTGATGCAAATAGCCGTGGGCAGGGCGTTGCAAAACAGTTATTTGATTACACATTCAAAGCAGCAAAAGCCAAAGGTTATGAAAAGCTGTTCGCCTATGTAAGAGCAGACAACGAGCGCGCGTTAGCGGTTTATCTAAAGCAAGACTTTGAAATCGTCGGTACGGCTAAGAAACACGGTAAGATTGGCGACCAGTACTTTGACGAGATCCTTATCGAGAAGTTTTTATAGGCTAGCTTAAACACTAGATAATTCACCGTATGCAGGAGGCAAGATGTTCACGTCTACAAAACTACTAACTCAGCCCAAGCTTACAAAGATAGTCTTATTCGACTGGGGCAATACGCTGATGATCGATTTTCCAGACGCACAAGGGAAGATGTGTGACTGGGAAACCGTTCAAGAAGTGAATGGCGCTCGTGAATTACTGGCTGAACTATCGAAAACTCACCAAGTTTATGTTGCTACCAATGCTGGTGATTCCAGTAAAGACGACATCATCCATGCCTTCGCGCGTGTTGGCCTGTCTCAATACATCTCAGATTACTTCTGTAAGGCGAGCATTGGCTTCTCTAAATACGACTTGGGGTTTTACCACGCCATCATTTCTAGGCTAGGTGTTAGGCCACAAGACATCACCATGGTCGGAGACTCGTTAGATAAAGATATTTATCCAGCGCTTAAAGCAGGCTTGCATGCGGTGTGGTTGAACTCGGAAGGATCTGAACTTCAATCAGAGCATCCGGATATCGTGCAAGTTCAAAGCTTGAGCGAACTGTTGGAAAAGCGAAGTTAACTCTCTGATATTAAGCCTGAATGCAGTGCTTGTCTGTTTTGACGTTAATCTCTCATCTCTTTGTTGTTTGATCCTCTAAGCTAAGTTTAGTTTCCACTATGAGGGCTAGGTTATGAGTATCGAACGTCACGGAATATCGGTTGGAATTGAACGTGTTAGTGGTGAAACCATCGTTGTGTTTAAAGCGAAAGGCAAACTCACTCACGATGATTACCAAGCAATGATACCAATTCTAAATACCACGCTAGAAGAACTCGATTCATCGAAAATCAAGATGCTGGTCGACATCTCCACCTTAACGGGATGGGAGTTGCGTGCTGCTTGGGACGATTTCAAATTGGGATTAGAGCTCAATTCGAAGATAGACAAAATTGCTATTTACGGCGATAAAAGCTGGCAAGAAATGGCATCAAAAGTCGGCAGTTGGTTTGTGTCGGGTGAGATTAAGTCATTCGAAGACCATGACTCTGCGCTTCAGTGGCTAGTCGATTGATACTATTCGCGGGCAGCTAGAGAGTAGTTCGTAAACATCGCCAATGACAGTTGATGAGCATTGTCTCGAACGCTGTCATTTTTCGTTTTGGTTATGATATTTCCTATTCGATTCAATAGAGCATATTCATTCCAGCGTGTAACATACGCAGGCTTGGTTTAGTCGTGACTAGTAGCGCGGCCAGATTCAGTAAAAACGAGAATTAAAACAAAAATAAGGTCTAACGACATGCATAAGGTAATTGATAAGCTGGCTTGGATATTCATCAAAGACGGCAAGTTGTTGATGGTGAGATCAAAAGGCAAAGAACTGTTCTACCTACCGGGTGGTAAGCGTGAAGCTGGCGAAAGTGATGAGCAAGCACTGGTTCGCGAAATCAAAGAAGAGATCTCAGTAGATTTAGTGCCTGATTCAATCAAATACGTTGAAACGTTTACAGGCCAAGCTGATGGCAAAGCGGAAGGCGTATCGGTGCAATTGACTTGTTATCTTGCTGATTATACTGGCAAACTGTCTCCAGATGCCGAAATTGAAGAGCTTAAGTTTGTGGATGGCAACGACAGAGCGGTATGTTCATTGGCTGCTCTTGTTGCGCTTGATTGGTTAGAAGCAAACCAGTATTTACCACTTATCAGTAAATAATGGCTCGTTAATACAGAACGACTGTTTAGTCAGGATCTTTATAGATCAGTGCTTACGAATAGCTTGAAGGGCGGCTGTCTTTCATCAACAGGTCGAGTTTCCTTTGAGCTTTCTTCGTGTCTTGTAAATCCACCACCTCAATCATCTCGCATTCATCTCTTACCATCTCATTGATTAAGCTCGGATAGTGGCGGCAATCTTCAGGTCGGTCTAAGTAAATGCTGCACGTATATTTCGCTTGAGCAGTCTTATCTTTCGTTGGAACAACTTCTAGGAAAGGGCAACGACTTAAACGTTCGCCAGATTTAGGATCAAACCAGATCTCACTACCGCGAACATATTCAAATATGTCTGGGTTGAACAACTCCCACAAATCAATCTCTTCTTGCGTTGCGGCGAGGTCACCATCTCCGTATTTGATACAGCATTTCCCGCATTGATTACAATTTTTCATTAGTGACTTCATTGGTTGGTGAGCTTTTATCATTTTACCACTGATAGGCGTGGCACGTTGACTTTGTTGTTCATGGTTAAGTCGTTACGGGGCGAGAACATGGAATGGCGGCGCTTAAAATCAATTTATCTATGCACCACCACTCCAATCAAAGCTGTAAACAGTGATACAATTTACGCCTCTCACGTTATTCAAGCAAAGGCATCAAAATGAGAACCGTATACACCACCGAAGGCGACATCAACGCAAAGAAACAGAAAGACGCTTATCCAAAGTTGGCGCTATGTGATAACTGCGTTCGGGATTATGTGGTGATTGCCCAAGGTGAACGAACCTACAAGCCTTGTGCTAAATGTGGTGCAGACGATTAATGCGCCTTGATAAATATCTTTGTAAAAGCACAGAATTAACAAAACTCGAAGCCGTTCAGCGAATCCAAAACGGTGAGGTGAGTGTGAATAGCGTGGTTGTGCTAGACGAATCGACTCAGGTTCATGAAAGCAATATCATCTTGTTGAATGGCACGCTTCTTAAGTTGCGAGAATTTCGATACCTTTTAATGCACAAGCCAGCGGGTACTATTTGCTCCAATATCGATGAGGTTTATCCTTCGCTGTTCAACTACATCGAGGTAGACAAAGCATCAGAACTGCACATCGCAGGGCGCTTAGATGCAGACACAACAGGCTTAGTCTTGATTACCGATGATGGGCGCTGGTCATTCAATATCACGCTGCCAACCAAGTCATGTAAGAAGGTCTATCGCGTGACATTGTCACGAGATATCAAAGACGATGTCGCTGACAAGTTCAAAGCGGGCATTCAATTGCAAGGCGAGCAAAAACTGACGCGTCCGGCAGAGCTTGAAGTGATTACCAGTAAAGAAGTGCTGTTGACCATTACAGAAGGCAAGTTTCATCAAGTAAAACGAATGTTTGCTGCGGTAGGGAATCGAGTTGTTGGACTACACCGAGAGCAGATTGGTGATGTTCGTTTAGATGTTGAAGCAGGCCAGTGGCGTTATCTAACTAAAGCCGAAGTTGACTCATTTCAGCTGGGTTCTGAGTAATCGTTTAACCACTAGAAGCGTTAAGCGTGTCAGCACCAGAACATCAACACTATAAGGATGTAGGATGGAAAACCTAAAAGTCTCAGAAATTAAGTCTTTCGTACCCGCGAAAGACTTCGATTTATCTAAGCGTTTTTACCAGTCAATCGGCTTTGAATTGACGTCTGAATTTCACGATATCGCCTATCTACGACACGGGAGTTGCGCCTTCCTTTTGCAAAACTTTTATGAACCTGCGCACTGTCACAATTACATGATGCACTTGCTGGTTGAAGACGTAAAAAGTTGGTATCAACACATCCAAAACTCTAATGTAGTGTCGGAATTTGAAGTTACCGTTTCCGAAGTTGTTGAACAGCCTTGGGGAATGCTTGAGTTTTGTATTACTGACCCAAGTGGTGTGCTGTGGCGTGTGGCTGAAAACATCAGGTCGCGTTAGCTCATCTAACTTGCATTAAGGCCAGTGAAAACTTCAAATTATCCATCTGTTTCTTTATTTATGCCGACATAAGGCAATGATCAAATAGGTTCAAACATGGATATAAAGGCTAAAATGCACAGCCAAGACGTTTACTACTGTGACGACGTTGATTTGGTTGCTGAGCAAACTCAATGCTTAGAAGTGCTATACGATTTCAACCACACTCGCCCGAGCGAAAGTGATAAGCGGCAACAGATCATGAAGCAGTTGTTCGCCGAAGTCGGTGAGGGCTGCTACATCGAACCGCCGTTACACGCGAACTGGGGGCGTCACACGCACCTCGGTAATAATGTATACGCCAACTTCAACCTAACGCTTGTGGATGACACAGACGTGTTCATCGGCGACAACGTGATGATTGCACCTAATGTGACTATTGCAGCAGGCACACATCCCATCAGTCCAGAACTCAGGTTAAAAGCAGCGCAGTTCAATGTCCCCGTTCGTATTGGCAATAACGTTTGGCTTGGCGCGCACACCGTTGTACTTCCCGGTGTCACTATTGGTGAAAACTCAGTAATAGGCGCAGGAAGCATCGTCACCAAAGACATCCCAGCCAATGTCGTCGCAGTCGGTAATCCATGCCGTGTGGTACGCGAAATCAACGAACACGACCGCGAGTATTACCACAAAGATCGCCGTATTCCCGATGAACTAAAGTAGGCGACTTTCCACATGCCTTAAATTGGCTTTGACATAAGTCATTGTTATGTAATGATTTGGTTGCATGTTTTTAGTGTATCTTAGAAGCTAAACAGAATTATTCTGTGTTTAAGCGCAGAATTTTTTCTGTTTGATAGCCACACAAGGGGATCGAACATTGTTTGGATTATTCAAGAAAAAGGAAAACAAGATAGAAATTGAACCTGAATTTATTGTGGTCTCTATTAATGCTCGTATCCAGCCAATGCACAGAGGTGAAATATACGAAGACCCTCTCGATGCAATTCTTTCGAAAAGCTCTATCGGCGAGGTTTCTGGTGGTGGCACTCTTCAGTCCCAATCTGGCGAAGTCGAGTATTGTGATGTAGAAATTCAGGTTAACAGTTCAAGTGATGGAACTGTTGAGCTAGTCAAGTCGTCACTCGAAAGCTTGGGGGTTCCAAAAGGGTCAAAAATCAAAGTGGAGGCCACTGATTCCGAAATAGAGTTTGGTACTTTAGAAGGGTTAGCTATTTACTTAAACGGCACCGATTTAGGCGCCGAAGTATATGAGAACAGCGACTCAAATCACGTCTACAGTGAACTTGGTCGGCTCACTCAAGGTGATGGCAAAGTTTACAGTTACTGGCAAGGCTCTACCGAAACTGCTTTCTATTTATACGGCACTTCATTTTCTCAAATGAAATCGCAAATCTCAGAGTTAGTTAATAACTACCCGCTGTGTCAAAAATGCAGAATTGAGCAGATTGCATAAATTTGGCTAACAAGACGCTAAAGCAGACACTACACACTTGGTATTTTTGCTTTGTAAAAGTCTATGCCAAGGTTTTGTGCAGCTTAGTGTAATGCCTTGTCATTCTTCCAGAGTTAAAGCAACTACCCATACCTAGTGTTAATAGCTTGTTTGGGTTCACGGTGCTTTTCTTAACTATTTGGTAGAGTGACATTTCAATGAGCATGGAGGTTTTATAATGGGAACTGTAATCGGTCTTGTGATTCTAGCTGTTATAGATTGGTATCTTGTTCGTAAAACAGGGCTTCATATTCATAAATGGATCTCTAAAAAGTATGCCGCGTATCTGTCGGATAAGGGAAACAAAAAATAGCCTTTTCTTATTAAGTCATCGGTATAAAAAACGTTATCTGCTATTCATTTTACACACATTGCAAAGATTGGAGGATTCATGAAAGGTAAAGGAAAGTGCCTATGTGGCTCGGTTGAGTTGGAAGTAGAGTACGCCAGTAATGAATTGGGGGCTTGTCATTGTAGTATGTGTAGAAATTGGTCTGGCGGCCCGATGTTAGTCATTGATTGCGCTGATTCAGTTAAAATTATCAGGTGAATCAAATGTAGTGAGATATAAGTCGTCCGATTGGGCTGAGAGGGGGTTCTGCGGTAAATGTGGTACTCACTTGTTTTATTTTTTAGTGCCAAATAATCAGTATCACCTTCCTGTCGGGTTATTGATGTCTGGGGATGACTACAAGTTAACTCATCAAATATTCATCGATGAAAAGCCTGAATACTACGAATTTAAAAATGAAACACAAAATATGACTGGTGCAGAGGTTTTTGCCTACTTTGAAAGTAGAGAGTAGCACTTAGTTTTTATTAGCTTAAGACTAATTCACAACGCTCGGTATTTTTTAGTTTCGGTCGAGTTTTGTGTTTGCGGTGCAATGGTATCGGTTAGGTGTTGCTCACGCCTAACATCCCAGCATCAACCCCCAAATTGAAGTGCCTCGAAACTCGATTGTGTGAACTCTTAATAGCTGGATAGTTACTCTAATATACAATGAGTTTTCTAATGGCTCTTAGGGGGCTGAAATGACAGATATGGCAATATCAAGTTACCTTGGCTGGTTGTTACTTCTTATAGGTTGTTATCCTTTCTTGCTTGTTGGTGTCAGTATGTTTTTCTATGATGCAGAGCGTAAACAAGCATTAAGGTGGTTGAACGGAGTTAGTTTTCTATTGGCTGTATTCCTTCTTTACATGCATATGCAGACAGAAGTTATCTATGGTTGGGAACTGCTCGAAGCCTGGTATCGTGTTAACCCAGAAGATAGGCCTCAATAGAAAGCACATAACAAGTGATTAATATCCATATCAGCATGATGCTAAACGATTGGCATTTCTAGATCGAATCAACTTTAGTGTTTTCGGTACATGGTTGAGGTGAGGTGGTCGCGATGTCAGCCACTTCAAGCGGCGATAACTCGTCTATCCAATTATGCTTATCGGAGTGAACCATGTTCTCTTACCAAGTGTCTGACATTTTAGGTATTAAAATGTTGAGGCTCCGATGAATTTTCTCCGTAAGTATAAAATCAGTTTCCTTTTCTGCGCTAGTGGCCTTTTGTGTTTCATTGTTTATAACACTATCGGTTCATACGTAGATGAAAATGGTTTGTTAGTTGAGCCATTTGGGCTTATTCCGTTGTTTTGGATTTTTGAACTACTTGTATTGGCAGCTTCGATTGTTACCTTCGTCAAGAATAGAAAGGTCCAGTCGATGGGTTAGCTAAGCTGCAAGAGCGTAAGAAAGTGTCGTTATCAGTAGCAGCTTAGGGGCGAATCGACACGCGGGGGTATTATGTTACTAATTGAATTCAATGTTTATAAAGGATGAACATGGTAGTACTTAGAGAGATGCGCCAAGACGAATATCCAGCTTATTGTCAGTATTTTATTGACGATTACAGTCAGGAAATAGCTAGAAACTATGGGCATTCTTTAGACGTTGCAGTCGAATTGGCAAAGAAGGACTTGCATCGCAGTTTCCCTGACGGACTAGAGAGTAATGAGCATTCGCTATTGTGCATTGATGTTGAAGTCGATGGTGAATGTAAGCTTGTGGGTTACCTTTGGCACTCAGTAAATATTGGGGATAAATCTACGTTTATCTATGACTTTTTTGTTTCGAATGAACATCGAGGTCTAGGTTATGGTACTCAATCAATTTCTGCGTTAGAGACCCAACTACTCGCTATTGGTATCAATCAAATAAAACTGAGGGTCGCATATCATAATGAGCGGGCGCTTAAGTTGTATAAAGAAGTTGGCTTTGAGGTTACCGGTTTCAATATGTCTAAGAAACTAAGCGGGTAGCCTCGACACATCAAGCAATATACATAGACCGGCAGGTTTCATTCAAACATGGAGTGCAAATATGAAGTCAGATTTTTCAAAACTTGCGATAACCGAGTACGGAAACATACTAAGTAACGACCACTTTATTAACTTTAGTATTGGTCCTCTTTGGAAGGGAATGCCGCCAATTTTTGGAGAAGCGTTTACTGTCCAGTTAACGTCTGGTGATAATTTAATGCTTCATTCAGCCATATACGAAGCACCAGAAGGTTCCATCATTGTAGTGGATGGAGTTGATAGCGAATATGCAGTAGCCGGCGGTAATGTATGTGCAGTCGCTAAGAGTCGAGGTATCAAAGGCTTTATTATTGATGGTGTCATTCGAGATTTGAGTGAAATTTCAGATATGAAGTTTCCAGTTTTTGCGAAAGGTGTTCATCCAGTACCGGGAAAGAAAGAGGTCTATTCTGAATTGGGCGCTCCAATCATTTGCGGGGGAGCAAAGGTCTCTACGGGAGACATCATTGTTGCTGATATAGAGGGTATTGTCGTTATTCCTAAATCAAGAAAAGATGAAGTGTTCTTAAAGGCCTCAAAGAAAGCAAGTGACGAAGCTTCATTGACGCTCGCTGAATGGGAAGCGAATCATAGATCCAAAATAGCTCAAGCAATTACGTCTGCGAAACAAAAAACTGAAAATACTCAAATCTGATTCGTAATGTGTGGCATTTTTAGTTCAAACCAGTTTGGTTTTACGGTCAATGCAGGAAGTCCGGTTGCGTTGTTCACAATGCAACACATCGTCATGTTTTAGGGGAGGATACATGCAAGTTTTGTTGTACAGCGCAAAAGGATCGAACAGCTCCGAAAGGGTAGAGTGGGTGCTTAATTTTAAGCGGATACCTTACGCTAGAATCGAGGTTAACTCTGACGAACTAACGACAACATACCTAGATGTAAACCCTTTTGGTTATGTTCCGTCACTTTCGGTCGATGGTTCGGTGTTTTCTGAATCAATGGCGATTATTGAGTATCTTGAAGAGCGATTTCCTAATTCCACCTTACTGGGTAAGGACCTTGTTGAAAAAACTCACATTCGTAGAGTTTGCGAATACGTAAACTCTAGTATTCATTCCCCTCAAAACAGAACAATATTAAGGTTCATGCGTCCAGAGTTAGATGAGCGATCAAAGCGTGAACTTCGTGGGGAGTGGATTATGTGCTGCCTAGAAAAGTTAAGTACGTCAATCTGTCGTGAATCAGAGTTTGCTGTAGGCAGTGACTTTAGCGTTGCTGATATATTTGTGGCTTCAATCTATAAAAAAGCGTTACAACATGGTTGTGTGAAAAATAATTTCTACGACAAACATTTAATGTACATAAGGTTAAACGAAAGTGTTGCGGTTTCAGAACCACAAACAACTTAGATGTGAATCATGGCATGTGGTATTGCCAAGAATGTGTACGCTTAATGTTTAAGTTAGTCTGATTTCGGCATTGTATGTGACAGACAGACCTTAACAGCACTTGCCGTAAATGAATCAAAAGGGAACGATGCAAATAACGACGCTGGTTGATAATATTCGACTGGATAATCGGAAAGGCTTAACCGTTGAGCGCGGGCTGTCACTATATATTGAAATCGAGATACTAAAGATCTTGTTCGATATGGAAAATGGCGATACGTTTTGTCAAAACGCACCATTACTCGGTGTTAATAGGTCACGATGAATACACAAAAACTAAAGAACCTCATTCAACAAGTTCCTGAGCTAATTGAAACAGCCAACGTATGTCGTGAGCTGGGCTTACCAAACTTCTATATTGCAGGCGGCGCTATCACTCAAATGATCTGGAATGACATAGAAAACAAACCACTTCTAGAGCAAGTTAAAGACTTCGATGTAGTCTATTTCAATAATGCCTCATTCATCACTGAAGATGAGTTCAAAAATCGCATTCGCTCGCGGTTAAGTCATTCTGTCGACGTGGACGTAAAGAACCAAGCGACTATTCATGAGCATTACGCTAAGAAGTTCGGTTGCTTCATTCAACCATACGGTCGTGTTGAACAAGGTATCGAGTCTTGGCTTTCTGCGTTTGCTATCGGGTTTACTCTGGATGATTCAGACGATATAAAGTTGTTTGCACCATACGGCGTAGAGGACGCTTTTGATATGCTGATTAAACCGAATAAGCGAGCAATGACAGAAGCGAATTACAACAAAATGACCGCTGGTTATAAGGCCCGATGGCAGCAAGTAAAAGTGCTCCCTTGGGGTTGATTGATAGAATGTTAAGGAGTTTTAAGTGAGTCAGGAAGTAAGAGTAGGTGTAGCTGCGGTTATTCTACGTGAAGGGCGAGTGCTACTTGGAGAACGAATTGGTTCTCACGGGGCTCATACTTGGGCAACGCCGGGTGGACATCTTGAATGGGGAGAGAGCATTCAAGAGTGTGCTAAACGCGAAACACTCGAAGAGACTGGCTTAGTTGTTAGTGTATTTGAGAAGCTGTCTTTTACTAATGACATTTTTGAGAAAGAGAACAAGCACTATATAACGCTCTCTGTTGTTGCGTCTGAAGTTAACGGCGAACCACAGGTGACCGAGCTGTAGTGGTCAACTAAAATT
>NZ_MCUN01000019.1 GCF_002873455.1 Vibrio splendidus
GGTATACACAAGCTTAAATTAAACGTTGGAACGCGCGTTTTTCTTCTTTGATTTATAGGCTTTCATTGAAATTTTTAAAGCAAGCTGTTTTTGTTTAATTGAAATGAGTTGTCTAGTTACGACCTTATGGGGCTTTGTTGCGTAATTCAGTTTAGAGACAGAGCAGCCCCATTTCGCGTATTTCTTAGTCAATACGACAAGTTTCAGGCATACCTAATCCAGTAAGCTTGTTCAACGCTTTTATCATCGCGTAAGTTTCACCCACCTGTGCATTATAATTTATTAAGCTCAATCGTCCTCCTAGTAACTGTTTAACTCGATACATCGCCGTTTCTGAGAGTGAACGTTTGTGGTATCCATACCGCTCTTTCCAATACTTATTTGAGCCGTATAACTTCTGACAACCCACGGCAATATTTCGAGGGTGACCACGCTCCCAGAAGGCTGCTCCTTCTCTTGGGGGAATAAGCGCAATGGCCCCCTTAATCTTAATAGCAGCGTGACACGCTCTCGTGTCGTAAGCGCCATCACCAGACACCTCAAGGATACTTCGGCGTGTTTGTTTCAGTAAGTTCGGGAGTACTTCTCCATCTGTAACCGTCGATAAACTTAGCTCGGCGGCAATGATCTCATGAGTGTTGGTATCGACGGCAATATGAAGCTTTCGCCAGACTCTACGCTTGCCATCCGTCCCGTGTTTTTTGACTTTCCATTCACCTTCGCCATAAACCTTAAGGCCAGTAGCATCAATAGCTAGGTGCTGTATCGCTCCTCTCGTTTTAGTCTTAAATGAGACCTCAACTTGCTTGGCTCTACGACTGATGCAGGTGTAATGCGGACAACTTAACGGAACATGGGTTAACCTAAATATCGAGTCGATAAATCCTCGCAGCGCTGTCGTGATAGCTAAACCACTGAACCGACGTGGCCTCCCGCGCTTATTCTGTTTGCTTTGCGCCCAACCGCTTATTGCCTCTTCATCAATCTAAAAAGTCAGAGAGCCACGGTTAATGAGTGATTGGTTGTATTGCTTCCAGTTGGTTGTTTTATAAAGAGGTTTAGGAATAGGGCTACGAGAGAGTGGACGTAGCTGATCAGATCGTAGGTTCTTGATTTAGTTCCATTGAATTACGCAACAAAGCCCTTAATATCCGCTCGCTTCGGGCGTTCTCTCGTGAATTAACACTTGAGGAACTTGAAGAAGCACTTAAGAAGTTAACGACCGTCTTTCTTAAACGGCAAGAAACAAAATTCGCTGAAATCGTAAATCACATCAAGGTTGATGTTGAAGCTCTCATAGAAGCTCTATCAGGAAAATCAAAAAAGAACACAAAAGGTAAACGTAAGCCTCGCCCTGCTAAATATAGATACACCGACGGGAACGGCAGAGCACAAACATGGACTGGTCAAAGTCGCACCCCTTCCATAATTCAAGAACAGCTTGATGCTGGTAAATCACTTGATGATTTCTTGATCGCGAAATAGTCGCTTCTTTCCCCCCTCCTGCAGTAGGAAGATTTGATCTTGTTGTTAACAACAAGATCAATATTCATATAGAAACGAAACAGAAGCCTTGTTTAAGTTAGTTCGATAGGCCTGAAACCGAAGGCGGGATCCCCATCCTTATTAATGATAATATTAAACGCAGTATTTGGGAAAAATCTCCTAGATTGAATCATTATCTATAAAAGTTAAGTCCTAAGACACCCAATGAAGGCGATATATAAATGGCAAAAAAAAAACGAGCACTCACTTCACTCACTCTTTTTTACAGCCAAGTTTTCTGCAAGGTGATTGCAGCTTTGTCTGTTCTCATTTTAGCTTCCTATCTTTTTGATATTAAATGGCTCTATCGACCAACAAGCCATGGGGCAGCTACGCATCCTATAACTGCTTTTATCTTTTTACTTCTTTCTTGCGCCTGTATTTGGCGGAAAAAGAGTCTGAAGATAACCAGAAGCCTTGTAAGCCTTGCTTTTTTCATACTTGTCATTCGTTTCTATCAACAAAGTACTGGAATTAATTTAATTGACCCTGTTCTAAGTTATTTCATCTTTTTTGATACCCCACTTCACGCAGAGTCTCCCATCGAGATGGGGTTTAATACATCAGTAATGCAACTTTTTGCTGTCATAGCCATTTTTTTCCTCTTAAATAGACGTCCTTGGTATCTAATACAAATTTTTGCCATTACCGCTATTTTCCTCCCATTTGTCTCAGCCGTTGGTTACGCTTATGGTATTGATTCATTTTATGGCCAGATGTCTCCGGTCACCACTATATTAGGGTTCTTTTTAACCATATCAATTTTTGGTCTCACAGCCCACCGAGGCGCACTTAAAACACTCTTATTACCTACTTTAGGAGCGAAAATAGCGCGTACGCAGTTAATCTTTGGGTTGTTATTTTGCCTAGCTGGCGGCTTTCTCACCACTTATATTTTGGATGATGAAACCAGCGGTTTTGCTATCTATGTAGTGGTGGTCTGTACGTATATCACCTTTACAATGCTGGCTAGTGGTATTACTTATGAGCAATTCGATAAACGTAGACGCCTCCTTGAAAAACAACTCCATAAATCCGCAATTACTGACCGGTTAACTGGATTGTATAACCGATCAGAGTTCGATCAAAAAATCCAAGCAGTATTTGAGCAACAAAACCTGAACCAGGAAATAAATAGTTTACTATTAATAGATATTGATTTTTTTAAGCAATTCAATGATACCTATGGGCACTTACTAGGGGACAAAGTTTTGCAGCTCGTCGCTAATGTTCTGAAAAACAATACACGCTCTTCTGATCTAGTTTGTCGTTATGGTGGAGAGGAATTCACTATTTTACTTCTTCAAACAGATCTTGAAATCGCCAGCAAGATCGCTGATAACTTAAGAATATTGGTGAGTGAACAAAACCTCACAGCCCCCCTAGAATACGAATCAGATCAGCAAGTGACCATCTCTATAGGATGCGCTAGCCTCTCACAAGCGGAGACAGTCAAAGAGGTGATTAAGCTAGCGGATAATGCTTTATATGAAGCAAAGAAACAGGGGCGAAATAGAATATGTCTCGCTCACGATAAGAGTGAACGCAAAACTTATGACAATTTTTAGCGGCATCGAGAAATCCTAAGAGCGGTTTTGTTGCGTAATTAAATTTAGAGATAGAGCTACCCCGTTTCGCATGCTTTTTAGTCAATACGACAAGTTTCAGGCATACCTAACCCAGTAAGCTTGTTCAACGCTTTTATCATCGCGTAAGTTTCACCCACCTGCGCATTGTAATTTCTTAAGCTCAATCGCCCTCCTAGCAACTGTTTAACTCGATACATCGCTGTTTCTGACAGTGAACGTCTGTGGTATCCATACCGCTCTTTCCAATACTTATGTGAGCCGTATAACTTCTGGCAACCCACGGCGAGATTTTTGGGGTGACCACGCTCCCAGAAGGTTGTTCCTTCTGACTCGCTTAATCTTAATAGCTGCGTGCCACGCTCTCGTGTCGTGAGCGCCATCACCAGACACCTCAAGGAGGCTTCGGCGTGTTTGTTTCAGTAAGTTAGGGAGGACTTCTCCATCTGTAACCGTCGATAAACTTAGCTCGGCTGCAATAATTTCATGAGTGCTTGTATCGACTGCAATATGTGCTTTCGCCATAAACCTTAAGGCCAGTAACATCAGTGGCTAGGTGCTGTATTGCTCCTTAAATGAGACCCCAACTTGCTTAGCTCTACGCTGATGCAGGTGTAATGTGGACAACTTAATGGAACATGGAAATCTAAATAGCGAGTCGACAAATCCTTGTAGCGCTCTCAGTGGCATAGAAAACACGCGTTTCACCATGAGTGCTGTCGTGATAGCCAAATCACTGAACCGACGTGGTCTCCCGCGCTTATTCTGTTTGCTTTGCGCCCAACCGCTTATCGCCTCTTCATCAAACCAAAAGGTCAGAGAACCACGGTTAATGAGTGATTGGTTGTATTGCTTCCAGTTGGTTGTTTTGTAAAGAGGTTTAGGAATAGGGCTGCGAGAGAGAGTGGATGTAGCTGACCAGATCGTAGGTTCTTGATTTAGTTCCATTGAACCACATTGGTTATATACTTACTCATAGCAAGCTACCCGCTCAAGCGTATGTGTTTAGCGCTGCCAATATTCAACGAGTCATGAAGAATTAAGGAATTAGCTGCCAAACCGCTACAATGACACTCGCTTCCAAAAGCAAAAGGTTCTCTATTTAATAAAAACTGCGGTTTATTTGCTTGGTTCCGAAATAATGTTTCACGAGTAAAGGCCTAAGTTAAGCCGGATAACCAAACTCGGCGACAAGTATGTACACTATAAGCTCATGGCGTTAGAACAGCGATTGTCAATCTTTTTGGAAAAAAAACTGAGACAATGGTGTCGAGGAATTTTAGAAAGAGCTGGGCAATAGTGACCTCCCCGCAAAAACGCCCGGAGCATAAGATTACTGTTACACAACCAAACTGAATATGAAAACTATGCTTTTTATACCTAACATTTCTCTCTGTGCCCAAAGCTAGTCATGCAGATTAATTTATGGACTGTTGGCCTTTTCTACAGCTTGGTTTGACAGATATTGATTAAAGACCGAATCTAACACCCCCTCATTGACTGGTTTTGTGATGATTTCTGCGCAGCCAACCTCACGCATTTTAGTTAGGTTTTCCTCGAAGGCATCAGCGGTACAAGCGATGACGATGCTATCACTATAGGGTGAAGATAAAGCCTTAATACGTTTCGTAGCCTCAGTACCATCCATAATAGGCATATGGTTATCCATCATGATTACGTCATAAAAGGTTCTGCTTGCTTGCTCAAAACCTTTTTGTCCGTCAAGGGCAATATCACACTTAAAACCTCTTTTCTTTAGGAATTTAGATAGGATGATGCTATTTACACGATTGTCTTCAACAATCAAAGCTTTCAGCCCTTCGCCATTAAATAACTTCATTGGTTCATTTATTTGCTCTCTAGGCTGTGATACAACTTTGACAGGCACGCAAATGATAAAGCGTGTCCCTACACCTACTTTACTTTCCAAGTTAAGCGTGCCATGCATAGTATCTACGAGCTTGGAAATAATAGTTAAGCCAAGTCCAGTCCCTTCCTGTACGGAACAATGACTCGACATACGGGTTATCATCACTGACTCTTGGCCGGCTATACGATGAGGTAATACCTAACTCTTCCATTTTTGCTTTAAACGTCAGCGACTTCATCGGTGCACCATTATCTGAGTGAAGAACCAGTGCTTGATTGAAGCATTGCTCTCGCATCAACGTTCGTTGCAGAAGTTGTGACGCCAGCTCACCGCATTCATGCTCATACACTTCATAACCAACAATTTTTCGACTGTAGATATCCTCAATGACATACAGGTAATAGTGTTGGCCTCGAACCCTTGAAGGTAAGTGATTGATATACAATGCATAAAATTGGTTCGAGTCCGTCGCTGTGTAACTGGTTGGCTTCGTTTGCTTCTGTCTGCTCCGCTGACGACCTCGTTTGTGAAGTTGCCCCTGCGTACTCAGCACTCAATAGTAGATCGACTCAGAGGCGATATACTCACCTCTCTCAAGCAGTGTCAGGACGATTTGAGTTGGAAGCAAGCTTGCGAACTCAGAGCGGTTACACACCTCACGCTCTTCCTGCGACAGCTTGTTAGCAGGCTCTGGTCTGATGCATATGGCCTTTTGTCAGCTTGGACTTCACCTTGCTGATACCAGCGACGATACGTTCTCAAGTCAATTTGAACTTCATGGCAAGCTGGCTCTAAACGGCATCCGCATTGCTTCGCTTCAAGGATAATCGTCACTATGGTCTGCCTTTCATCGGTTGAGGTTAGTCGTCCTCTGGCTCTTCCCCGTAAAAGGCTCTCAGCTTTTTTCTTAGTACCAAGAGGGCGGCCGTTTCAGCGAGTGCTTTTTCTTTGAGTCGTAAATCTTTCTTCAACTCTTTGATTTCAAGTTTGTCAGCTTTAGCCTGCTTCTTTGCTTCAGCTTCCCGCTCTTTACTCGACTTAAACCCTTGCATACATTCGCGGCGCCAGCTTTGGATTTGTTCTGGAAAAAGACCTTTTTCACGAGCATATTGGTTGAGTTCACTTTCTGTCATTGAGTAGGTTTTAGCGATAATGGCAAGTTTAGTTTGAGCAGACCACTGCTCTGATGAAGTGTTGGTATTTGGGACGGCGGCTCCTGAATGTCTGAGTTGCTGGCGCCAATGATACAGGGGCGCAGTGCTAATTCCTTCGTCTTCTGACACTTCTTTAACTGACATCGAATATGGAGGTAATAGCTTCTTCAATATAGCTTCTTTTCTTTCTACTGAGATACGAGACACAATTACTCTTTATCGCCCAAACTGGTTAAATTCTAACAGTGACAACTACCCTGCCAGATAGAGATAGTGTACGGTTTCGAGAATAACTTCAGAGGGAAAGTGGCAGCCTTTAAACATGACGATTCAGAGTGTTGAGTGGAAATTGAACAAATCCTAACCTAAAGCTTCAAAGTTTGCGATAGAACCATTTTCAGGTTGTCGAAGAATTGTGTGGGCAAGTTGATGTGGAAGTTGGCCATATTTCAGCAGATAAAATATACGATACCGATGACGCATTAGCGAGCGAATTTCCAGAAACTGACATAGCGATTCCTCCCAAAGAAAATCTGTATGCTGACGACGCTCATAACCCTAAAAGGGTGAGCAATTTGGTGGTGTACTCTGCATTAAGTCCCACGCGCAGGCAAAAGACAAAGCAGTATGGAAAACGGAATGTCTCAGATAATGCAATGTAGCGTTACAAAACAATTATTGGCCCCAAATTACACAGTAGAGACTTTAACAATCAACAACAGGAAATGATGCAAGCGGCATCAATATTAAATCGATTTATGCAGCTTGGTATGACCGACTATCGAGTCGCCTAATGACATCAAAAGACAAAGTGGGTTGATTACGGAAACAAAGCCACTCAGAAGTGGCTGATGAACCGTACTTTTTGTCGCCCCAATATACAACGAGATTAAAAGATCTCCCTCAGATCATATATTGAAGGTTTCTAAACCTAGATTTGTGTATGGACAACTTTCGTGAGGAACGAGCGAATAGTTGTCCATACACAAATCCGACAAAGCAACGCCAAAGCGTTGCCCGTCAGGTTTATGCATTCGTTACTCTCTATGGCACCAATACTTACGGAAATTGGAAGTCCGTAGTAGGAAAGTAGAAAAACATTGATCGATGAACGTTAAGCTAGTTTTTCTAATATTCTTTATTTTATGTGGATAAGTAGTTTTTTTATTTAATAAATTGAGTTTATCCACATTATCCACAATCTCTATAACAGTATATAACCTCTATATGATCTATAATTTATATAAGATCTATAATTGCTAAAAAACACTTTAAAATCATAATGATATTGAGGTTTTGGCAACATATTATTAGTGTGATTGATCTTGTAGTTAGTCTTGTTGATCTTTTAATTAGTCTGGGGGTAACAAGAAATTAGTGTTATTGATCTAAATTTTAGTGTGAAGGTTACATTTTTTTAGTGTCCAAACAGACTTTATCCCATAAGTCTTGATATTGAGTGTTTCATTTTAGTATTTCTATTAAGGTTACAGGAATTTAGTCTAAAATTGTGAATTACGTTCTTGAGGTTACTGAAATTTAGTCTTATCCTTGTACTACACTAATAATCTGTTACCTGAAACTAATTACTATGACTGACCATCGACAGTTGATCACAACTGAAGACTACCGTGAATTGCCTAATGACTTTTTTAAGAAAAGCCATGCTTTAGTTTTTAGCCAGCTAGGACTGACGGCGAGAGAGCATGATACATTTGCACTCTTCCTCTCTCGACTACACGAAGACCATTGGGTTGCGTATCAGGAAGGTCGACACGTATACGCACCTGAATATACGTTTCAATCTGAAGTGTTAAAGGAGTGGTTTGGTCTTTCAGCAAAGCAGCTTTATCCAACATTAAAGCCGATGGCTAAAAGGCTCTCATCGCGCAAAGTAGGCTTAATGAACGATGCTGATCAAGAATTTGATTTTATGCCTCTTTTTAGTCGAGTTGCGTATAAAAAAGGGGCGCTAATTATGGTGCCTAACGCTGAATTAATGGATGCTTATCTTGCTCAGTCAGCTGGCCACGCTCAAATTAACCATTTATCTTTTCGTCGTTTGAAGTCAGAACATTCTAAGCGCCTTTACACTATTCTATCTCGCTTTAAAAAGCCTGGAATGAAGTTGCATGAGCAATCGATAGCGCAATTACATGGTTTATTCGGTCTCTTAGATGAGCAAGGGAAGTTAACCAAATCCAGTTATACCAACAACAAGGTCTTCATGGAACGATGTATTCGTAAGCCAATCGAAGAGCTTGCTTCTAACGAAGAAGTGAGAAAAGAGCTAAGCTTTTTGGTTGATGAAGAGTCTGGATCGTATGGTTATAAAGCTCGTTATCGAGGAAAGAGTATTGTTGCGCTTGAGTTCCTTTTCCAATGGAAGCAAAAAAGTGACAATAAAGGTGAGGCATTGGAAAGAGCAAAGTTAGCTGAAGAGCTAGCACCTGATAACCCGATGTTAAAACTCGCAAAAGAAGCCTTTAATATTGTACTTTCATACCCTGTCAATGGTGAGTTAAGTAAACACCATAAACTCGCCATTGAAAGTGTTAGGATGGGTATTATCGTAATGCCTGCAGATATGCAGTTTGATTCTATTTTCTATCACAGGTTAGAGTTAATGGAATTATGATTTTCAGGTAACAGATTTTTAGTGTTTTGCAGCTAACACTAAAAATTTGTTACCTTCAGTGATACTGATCTCAAGTTTTATATTCATCAACTTTGTTATGACATCTAAATAATGAGGTGGTTTGTTGTTCATAGGGCAAAACAACCCCCATTGTCCCCATTAAAAACCCCGCTCATTGGCGGGGTTGTTATTTACTTATCTTGCACTTTTTCAGAAACAAACCGTATGATATCGTCATACACATCAACGGGCAATCTACTCAATTCAATCTTAAGCCCCCGCTTATCACTGCTGTGAGATACCTTTGCATACTTGTTCTTGTCATCGAACAGCGCTAATGGTTTAGTCTTCCAGCTTATTTTATCTTTACCCTTTAAAAGCTTCGACTCCATCTGAGCAAGAACTTGCTTTTGTTTATCTTCTACAGAGACTAAATTATCTACATCCACCTTAAGTGAACTGATGAAATGTGCCGTTGTAGTACCTTCTTTATCTAACTGCTTTTCCACTTTAGCCAGCTTAGCGTAGTAACCATTTGGGATCCCTTCGCAATCAGGAAAGACCTCAATCAAACGCTGATCAACTGATGCTGCAGCAAAGCGCTTTCGGCAAGTTTCACGTCCAATATTCAGATAGTCAGCTAGTTCATCGAGCTTCGTAAAGCCTTGTGCTTGCATCACGCTTTTGTAATCAGCTCCCAATTCTCGGTAAGACAAGCGCTTTACAGATTGAGTAGTTTGAATAAAAGCGAGCAAATCAGCTTGGTCGATCTCCCCTTCAATAACCCATAGAGGTAAATCTTTTTTAGCATGGATGCAAGTGAAACGGCGACGTGAGCTATCAAGTAACTGGTAAGTGCCCTGCCCGTCTTTGGTCGCGACGCCTTCAGTATGTACGCCCTCTTCCTGAACGCTTGGTAATATATCACGCACAGCATCAAGCGTAAGCGAATCTTGGCGACGTGGATTTAAAGGGTGAATTGCAGTTTTAACTTCAAGTTCATCTGATTTAACCACCACTCTTTCTGCAGTGGCTGTTTTTCCGCTAGCAAACGTGAATGTTTTTTTAGGGGGTTCGGCTTTAACTCGTTTTCCTAATTGATTGCCTTGGTTAAAGCCGGTTCGCTTGTCTTGAGGTCGTAACATGTTATAGCCCTTTTGTTGCTAGCTGCTTAATTTCAGTGATGAATTGGTGGTACACGGCATTCACCGATGTCATAGCTAAATCAAATTGTTTACCACTACAAATCTGCTCTGATTTTCGAATATCCAGTACTGTACGGTTGCTTTCCGCAGCCGCGACAAACGCTTCAGAGTGACGGATCGCTGTTGATAATAAATGCCCTTGCGCCGCACGCAGCAATTTATCAAACACTTTAACTTCATGAGCGCTCTTCTCATCGAAGTTCACTGGAAGCAATTTAGCCCACTTTAAATTTTTTCCTTGTGATGGTAATGCTCTAAATGTACCTGGCATAGTGGCCATGTAGTTACTCGTTGAGGCAAAATCAAACTCTCGTGGGGTGACTGGAATCAAGACCGCATCAGCCGCCTCATTCACTGCCCAGAGAATTGGAGAGTTCTGTGGGGGCGTATCGATGAAGATTAGGTCGTACTCTTCTTTAAGTATGGGTAAGATTTTTTCACGCAACACACTCAGCAAATTCCGTTGACCTATTTCATCTTGCCCCCAGTAAGAATCGACAAAGCGTTCGTCTGATGGGAAGGCAGGAATCACATCTAAGTTAGGGAGGTGAGTCTTAAACGGAATCGCTTTAACTAACTCGTCATAACGGTAGTCATTAAGGTATTGAGAAAAATCACCTTCGGGCTCTTGGCCTGCTAGCGCGATATCAACAGCTGTCATGTAGACTGATTCATCGTCGGCTTGATGAATCAGGTTTTGGCCTGTTGAGCCTTGGGGATCTAAATCTATCACTAGGCAGCGTGCATTAAGATTAAGATCAAGCGCAGCAGTGGTCGCTAGGGTCACAGTCGTGGTGGATTTGCCAGTGTCCCCTTTATGGTTTTCCACTACAACGGTTGTCGATTCAAAGCGCTGGTTGTACTTAGGAAAGTTCATGAACTCCATCATATTGGCGACGTCGAAGCGATTATACAGGTGAGTGCGTCCTTGGATAATAGGAGCGCCAACGACGCCCTGCTCGGTTGCTTCATCTATTCTAGAATTGAAGGTCACACGAGATAAGCCAAACAGCTCTTGAAGCTCTTTCTTCTTCAATGAGTGATTATAGATAAGCCTATCAACACTCCCCTCAATTTCTTTATCAGTTACTTTGATCTGCATACGCTCTTTGATAACGGCTTTCAGATCTGATTGCTCTTGCTGCATACGTTCACAAACAAGTTCTAATGAATCGATGATGGTGGTCATTGGGTGCCCTTAATGCCTTAATCTTATATAAAGCACTAAGGATGGAAATTAAACCTTTAAAGAGTATTTTTAATTAATAAAGGTTTAAGTTTGATGGGTGTCTAAACGGGGACAATGGGGGTTGTTTTCAAAAAAACCTTATCAAATCACTCTGAATATTATTCTTTCATCTGGTTTAACAGTGGTGGTGCACGAGACTTAATTAAGGGTAATAAGTACGTATTTGAGAGAGCACTAGACGTGATTTTAAAAGAGCGATCTGCTTATCGGCGTTGGGAAATTTAAGCAGGTCCGCTTTTAATAGCGGTCTACCAGTAATAGTCGGTGCTCTATTTACGGTTGAATCCAAAGGATTCTTCAACGTATTGAATAAACTTAAATAACGAGATTAACCTTGTTATTCTTAGCGTGTTCAAGTCACGCCTTAATTGTTAATTATGTTTGGGCTGGGGCGCGGTTGTATCACCTTGACTACATTGAGCTCAGGCTCTTCGGACGTTCTTCCACCGGATTATAAGAGTTAGCGACCATTCATGAGCCTTAACTTAAAGTACTATCAAGCAATAGACCAAACGATTTCAAACGCCTCCCCTCTCTTTATTATTCATTTGACCAAAGCCAAGCCTATTGGCTTACACAAAAAAGAAATGAGTTTTTGGTAGAGTTCATCAAGCCAAAGATAAAACAGCCTCAATATTCTAAATGTAAGAAAGAGCTGAAGACCATGCTGAGTATAGGCAGGAATGCCAAGGGCAACCTAGAGGAAAATTTATGGCAAATGAACGAAATTAACCTCAGTTATCAAGCCAAATTCACTCATTAGGATGAGCTCTACATCATGTTGACCGCTCTCTTTGAACAGCAGTGTTTTGCCTCAATGTTAGAAAATGAAACCTTTTTCTAAGAAGGTTAAAACTCATCGATTAAATACGTTGATTGATAAAGTCCAAGGTACAGGAGCCTATCGAGTGGAAGTGGGTCATATTGATGATCAGGAAGTTATTCATCTGCTACTGCATAGGACTGAAAAGTAAATGCTAGTCGATCTGTTGAAAGTTCGGGAATGTCTTACTGCTCGATTTTTGGTTTATGTCAGTCCTAATAGGGATCCTGATATGAGTGTGGTGATGAAAGCGGTGGAGGGGGGGGATGAATGCATGATTCATTCCCTAGGAAACTATACTTATGCTGCAAAGGTATTGGGACTCGATCGTGGCACAGTAAAAAGGAGGTATGAACGCTTTCTCAAAGAGAAAGGTGAGATGAATTGTATAAGGACATAGGTCATGGTTCATTTATCTGGTCGTTATCACTCCGCTCGGTTTATTCCTTCGCTTTGCTCCTCTGTCGACAACTTGAGTTGCTTTATCGAGCCTGCTCGATGAGCTTCTACGTTTCTGAGAACAATCACCCAAGGCACTTCTCTCTTCGTTCGAGGCACCTCGTCCTCTCTCCTCGTTGATCTCTCTGTCTTTGAATAAGTTCGAATAAGAGCTTGTTTTCTTATGCGCCGATTTCTTTCACTCGCCTCATTTTTGGGTTCGCAGGCTGTTAACCGTCTCTCCCCACAACCTGTTTTTCAAGGGAGGCTTCGCCGCTGTGCGCCCTTGCAAAGCAGAACGATGTTGAGGAGCGGACAGCCAAGCGGCTCCGAAAAGTGATACTCAAACAGAAAGGAAATTCTCATGGCGCAACAAAACTCAATCCCAACTCTCTCTAATTCAAATTCATCGACCAGCGTTTCGCCGCTGGGGCACGAAAGCTCACCAAAAAATGATGTCTCTAGTCCTTTGGCGGTATTGAAGTTGCGCTCTCAAGTCAAAAAGTGTCGTGATGAGGCGAAAAAAAAGTCTGATTGGGTTTCCAAAATCCAGCGTTTGAAAATGTTCAGTCGTCGTCAATCGCCCGAGCAGCAGGCTGATATCGCAGCGTTAAAAGACCAAGGGTTCGTTGAAGCTATCAAGCAGCAGTTTCCGCTATTGGGGTCGCGTCGTTTTGCTTTCCATGAAATCCGTGACTTTTTCATCGAATTAAATGGCGCTGGCTTTGGTGAATGGTTTCTTCACGAGCGAGCGGATCACATCATTCTGTACACCAACTACGGGTCAGTATTTCCAGCATTGCGATTTGTGACAACGGGGAGGGGACGTTTAAGTGCTCAGGGTTTTGTTTTGATGTGCGTTTTGGCGCTTAGGGTGTCACATTAAAATACATTATATGCTGACAGATCCAGGCCCGCGATTTGGGTTGTGTGTAGGAATGAGCTAGCGAAGAACCTGTTAGATCGAATCTGACAGAATCGAGCTAGCGCTTTTGCTAAATTAACAATTTATAAATGACCAAAAAAAACTAATGTTAATATTGACAGGTTTCTCTTGGGATAATATTTTAAAAAAACGAACTGACAGATGAAGTTCTGAAGTTGCCCACTTCGCCTTCTTAGGGAAGCTAGGGCAATTGTAATCAAGGAACGTTGACGTTGTAGTATGCGACATTAGCGAGTTCCTTAAACCTGTTAACACCTGGAACATATGTCTTACGGCGCCTACGTGGTGCAATAGAGTCTGTCTCCGGTCTTGGTGTACTAAACACTAAGAACTATTGCTTATTTATGAGGATAGTATTATGCGTAATGTAGATTTTTCTCCGCTATACCGTCATGCCATTGGTTTTGAACGTCTATTTAACCTAGCGGAGAGTAGCACGAATAAGCCATCTTGTAATGGCTACCCTCCATACAACATCGAGCAGAAAGACGAAAACAACTATCGTATTACGATGGCTGTAGCTGGTTTTTCTGAAGATGCACTAACTCTTACCCAGAACGAAAATATGTTAATCGTTTCCGGTGAAGTTCAGCCTGTAGAAACTAAACCTAATTACCTTTATCAAGGGATCGCAGAGCGTAACTTTGAACGTAAATTCCAGATGGCTGACTACGTAACCGTTAAAGCAGCGAGTATGGGAAATGGTTTACTGCACGTAGACCTCGTCCGTGAAGTCCCAGAAGCAATGCAACCCCGTCAGATCTCAATCCACAAATAATGACTGGGGAAACAGGATCGGATAAGGTGATTTTAGTATTCGATTTTACTAACCTTGTCTAAAAATATTGCTGTTTATCACCACTAGAGTGCAAGACTTAAACGCTTGTACTCATATAGAAGAATAGAATTACATATTTTGCATTAGAAAAAATAATTTTAATAAGAGAGGTCTTATTATGAGTAAAATTATCGGTATTGACTTAGGGACAACAAATTCATGTGTTGCCGTACTTGACGGCGACAAACCTCGCGTACTAGAAAATACTGAAGGCGAACGCACAACAGCCTCGGTAATCGCATACACTGAAGGTGAGACGCTAGTTGGTCAACCTGCGAAGCGTCAAGCGGTTACTAACCCTCAAAACACCCTATTCGCTATCAAGCGTCTAATCGGTCGTCGTTTTGAAGATGAAGAAGTTCAACGCGATATCGAAATCATGCCTTTCAACATTGTTAAGGCTGACAACGGTGATGCCTGGGTTGAAGCGCAAGGCCAAAAAATGGCTGCTCCTCAAGTATCTGCTGAAGTTCTTAAGAAAATGAAGAAAACAGCTGAAGACTTCCTAGGCGAAGAAGTAACTGGCGCAGTTGTTACTGTTCCTGCTTACTTCAACGATGCTCAGCGTCAAGCAACGAAAGATGCTGGTCGTATCGCAGGCCTAGATGTTAAACGGATCATCAACGAACCAACTGCTGCTGCTCTAGCTTACGGTCTAGACAAGCAAGGTGGTGATCGCACTATCGCTGTATACGACCTTGGTGGTGGTACATTCGATATCTCTATCATCGAAATTGATGAAGTAGAAGGTGAGAAAACTTTCGAAGTTCTTTCAACTAACGGTGATACTCACCTTGGTGGTGAAGATTTCGATAACCGCATGATTAACTACCTAGTAGATGAGTTCAAAAAAGAGCAAGGTATCGACCTTAAAACTGATCCACTAGCAATGCAGCGTGTTAAAGAAGCAGCAGAAAAGGCGAAAATCGAGCTTTCTTCTACTACTCAAACTGACGTAAACCTACCTTACGTTACGGCTGATGCGAATGGCCCTAAGCACATGAACATCAAAGTGACTCGAGCGAAGCTTGAGTCTCTAGTTGAAGACCTAGTTCAACGTTCTCTTGAGCCACTAAAAGTAGCTCTTGCAGATGCTGCCCTATCTGTAGGCGAAATCACTGACGTTATCTTAGTGGGTGGTCAAACTCGTATGCCTATGGTTCAAGCTAAAGTAACTGAATTCTTCGGTAAAGAGCCACGTAAAGACGTGAACCCTGACGAAGCTGTTGCAATGGGTGCTGCTGTTCAAGGTGCAGTGCTAGCTGGTGACGTTAAAGATGTTTTACTACTTGACGTTACTCCTCTCTCTTTCGGTATCGAAACGATGGGCGGGGTAATGGCTAAGCTTATCGAGAAAAACACAACTATCCCGACTAAAGCGGTGCAAGTGTTCTCTACAGCTGAAGACAACCAAAGCGCAGTAACTATCCACGTTCTTCAAGGTGAACGAAAGCAAGCGACTTACAACAAGTCTCTTGGTCAGTTCAACCTAGAAGGTATCCAACCAGCTCCACGTGGCATGCCACAAATCGAAGTAACATTCGACCTAGACGCGGATGGGATCCTGAACGTATCTGCTAAAGATAAAGCAACAGGTAAAGAGCAAAAGATCACGATACAAGCATCAGGTGGTTTGTCTGAGGAAGAGATCGAAGCAATGGTACAAGAGGCAGAAGCTAACAAAGAAACGGACAAGAAGTTCGAAGAGCTAGTCATTGCACGTAACCAAGCTGACCAAATGATTCACGGTACTAAGAAGCAAGTAGAAGAAGCGGGTGAAGCTCTACCTGCAGACGAGAAAGTTAAAATCGAAGCGGTTATCGAAGCTCTAGAATTAGCTAAGTCTGGTGACGAAAAAGAAGTGATCGACGCTAAAGTTCAAGAACTTATGCAAGCAGCTCAAAAGCTAATGGAAATTACTCAACAGAAAGCACAAGCACAGCAAGCTGATGAACAACCTAAGCAGGACGACGATGTTGTTGATGCTGAGTTTGAAGAAATGAAGTAACGCCACTGACGGATAATTGCTTTCGAGCTGTTAAACGTTGAGTTATGTATCATGGAGACGTGAACTTATTGGTATTCAGGGCGTAAGAGGTCACTCATACGCCCTTTTTTGTTTGAATGAGAAATTGAGTGAGTTTTTAGCATGTCAAAACGAGATTATTACAGCGTGCTAGGTGTATCTAAGGGAGCCTCGGAGAAAGAGATTAAAAAAGCCTACAAGAAGTTGGCGGTGAAGTATCACCCCGATAAAAATCCCGGAGATGCGACAGCAGAAGCGAATTTCAAAGAAGTAAAAGATGCTTATGAAATTTTAACAGACAAAGAAAAGCGCATTCAGTATGACCAATTTTGTCATACTGAATCTGAGAATCGTGGTTTTGGTGATCACAGTGGGTTCGAAGACTTCTTTAGTGATGCCTTCCGCCAACGTGGCGGCGGCTTTGGTGGAGGGTTTGAGGATCTCTTCTCACAAACTCGTGGTGGACACGGGCGCCCACGCGGACAAAAAGGTCAAGATCACCAATATACGCTTACTGTAGACTTTATTGATGTGGTTCAAGGGGCTGAAAAAACGGTCGAATTGCTAATCAATGGTAAACAGAAAAAAATCAAAGTTAAGATCCCTTCGGGTATTAAAGATGGTGAAAAGATACGTTACTCCGGTAAAGGTGGTTTAGGCGTTAATGGTGGTCCTTCGGGGGATTTATTATTCATTATTGCAACCAGACCACATGGGTTTCTAGACCGCGATGGTAATGACATTATTTGTCACACCAAAGTTGATATGGTTACTGCGGCTTTAGGGGGGGAAGTTACGGTGAATGTGTTAGACAGTCGCTTTAAACTCAAAATTCCAGCGGGTACTCAAACAGGGCGCAAATTCAAGATGACGGGGAAAGGCGTGACAAGTCGTAAAGGTGAAGCGGGCGATCTATTGGTGGAGGTTCAAGTTGAAATACCCAAAAATCTAACCGATGCACAACGTGAGTTGTTAGAACAATTTGGAGCAACGCTTTAGTCATTTAAAGTAAAATGAACAAAACCAGCTCTAGAGCCAAAGCCGTATAATGTGGGGTTGTATCGCAAAATTATGATGAAGTATAAGTGTACTGGTTTTTAGATGTAATTAGGCTGCTAGTGCGTAAAATTGCTCCCAAGCAGATAAGCCTTCAGGATTATCGAGCTGTCCGTTTTTAATTATCGACCACAGTTCCACGCCTGCCTGGGTGGAACTGGCTCTCTCATACAAATTCCCCCCCTAAACACTGATGTATTTTACCTTTCACTTTCCGGTGACTTTGCTCAACTATATTGTTCAGATATTTAACTTGAAATACTTCAATCAAGTTGAGTCTCTTCTCCGTCAGCCAGAGTTGAACATAGATGTTATGCAGCGCTAACGCGTTGGTACCACTCTTATCGATAACCACTTTTTCTGATAAACCATTATAGCCGATTGCCTTGGTAAAGAAGGCGCGAGCCGCTTTCTCATCATGGCGATCGCAGAGTAAAAAATCAATGACATGGCCGTTCGCTTCTCCCACGACACCAGGAAATGGACTGTTTGTTTGAGGATGTAGGGGGGCCAAGTTCTTCACTCTTGTCCCGCGCAAGTTTATTGCTTGGCAGTAACCTGCTTGGTAAACCATTTTGTGCAATGGCCTTATTCAGAAAGGCTTTGGCAGCTGCCTCATCACGGTTCGGGCTAAGGTAGTAATCGATCACGTTTCCAAATTTATCGACGGATCGATAGTGGCGTGATCTACAACAACTCGACGCTCAAGCTGTATCTCTTCAATTTCACGATAACTGAGTTTATAGGCGAGATAATAACGTACGGTTTCAAGAACAACTTCAGAAGGAAAGTGACAGCCTTACACATTAAGAATCAGTTTCATGAGTAGAAATCAAGCAAACCTTAACTTAAATCCTCAAAGTTTGCGACAGAACCTAAATTAGTCACCGTACGGTGCTTCTTTCTTGGATTGTATTATCGATCATATGTTAAATTGACAAAATTAGGCTGGCTTTTGCGCGGTAGGGGACGACTCTAGCTACAACCGCTCGAAAGTCAGCCATTTCTCTTTCCATACCCTAGAGTTTTCTCCTGAAAGTTAATTACAGAATTTAGTTAAATGTTAACGGGTTGTGATGTGTTTTGGTTTCGCTTGATTTTTTGATCCTAAACCTCAAAATGATCAGTTTTCTCTAAATTAGTAATACTGACGCCGCTTCGCTCTGTCGGCTTCATACTGACTCTACATGCAAGTATATAGCAGCCAGCATGAACCATATATAAACAAGAACATATTGAAATTATTGATTAATTCAACATTAATCAATTGGTGAGGATGTTTATTGTGTCGTGATGTGATTCTTATTATACTGGTTAGATATCCAGTAAAAAAGGACTATTTATGAAAAAAATGTTACTTGCGGTGGGAATATCATCAGCGCTATTGGGCTGTACGAACACTGCAACGCCCCCCCCTATTACCAATCATATTGAGATTGGGACAAAGGCAGGGGCACACAGTGTTATTGTGTTAAATTTTAACAATGCTGAAGCGATGTCTGAGTATCAAACCTACGATGTGTATTTATATTTATCTCAGTTGCCGGAAAGTAAGGGGTTTGAGATTTGCAATTTTGAATATGACAATTGTGGTAGTCAGTACTCCGCCTGGCAACATGTATTACGTCCCGAGCAAAATGGCATTTGGCTTAGTTATGATTTCAAGTTTCCTTTGAGCTTAACGCAAAAATACGATGTGAATTTAGCTAATATTCAAACGATAGCTAATCAGGCGTTTTTAGAATGGGATAAGGCAGAAAGTCTTTATACCAAAGAAGTTTCTATGTCAGGTAAAACAGTTCAAATCGAGTCTTTAACAGCAACAGCCCATCAATTACCTTAACCACTCCAGTATGTAGTATCGTGATCAGTTGATTTCGATACTACGGAACGTTTTCCCCCAAAGCCAGTAATTCCGTGTGATACCATGAACAACACGCTCTAATCTGCTTGTGTGTGTATTTCTGACTCTAAGAGGAAAATACACAATGACTAAAGCTAGAGCCAAAGCAAAAAGCCTTACCCCGTCACAAATCCGCAAGTTACTTGTTCGATGCCAACTAATGCAAAACCCTGAGCTAAAGCGTGTGGTTTTGGCCTTGTCTTTTTCGACTTTGCGAGTCTCTGAACTCGCCCAACTCACAGTTGATGATGTACTGATGCCTACTGGCAAAATTAAAGAAGAGATCTACCTTAGAGCTTCACTGTGTAAATGAAGAAAGCCCCGTTCTATCTGGTTAAGTAAATTAGCCAAACAAATGATCCAAGAGTGGGTTGATTACCGAAAGTCACACAATTGGGCGACCACTTTTAACAACACTTATCAGGGGCTAAACCCGCTAAGTAAACTTGTGTTGAACAATCGTGCACGTAGCTACTCGATGAAGCGTAAAACTAGAATAAATCAGGCAGGTGAACAGGTTGATTATCAGGCTTGTGATGTACTGGAGTTGATGATCAGGAATATCTATCAGCGGAGCGGATTAAAAGGCTGTAGTAGCCACACAGGGCGTAGAAGTTACGGTTCGAACATGAATGCTCAAGGGATTGAGTTAAACGCAATACAAAGAGCATTAGGCCATGCTGAACCGTCAATGAGTTTGGAGTACATCGACATTTCAACGAACCAATTATCTAAAGCGGCTGAACTAGCATTGTAGTTATAACAATGTTGACACCAAGATTAAAATATATACAATCACTATTGTTATAACAATGTACACACATAGAGGTTGAGATATGCGCACTCAAGTACGAAAAATTGGCAATAGTCTTGGCAACATAATTCCTGCTACGTTCATTCGTCAGCTTGGTTTGGTTGAAGGGGCTGATATTGAGGTTAAAGCCGATGGTAAAAAAATCACTATCGAACCAATCAAACGCCCGAAGAAACGCTTTCCGTTCAGCGAAAAAGAACTTCTGAACGGCTTAGATGCTCATACGGCACATGCTGACGAATTAGCGGTTGTTTCTGGTAAGGAGTTAGGCGAGTAATGGCTCAGTACATCCCTAAACGTAATGACATTATCTGGTTAGATTTTGAACCCGTGAAAGGCAAGGAGATCGGCAAATACCGTCCTGCTCTTGTCCTTTCAAGTAAAGAATATAATCAGCAAACGGGGTTACTTATCTGTTGTCCGATTAGTACCAGTATTCGAGGTCAAGCTACCGAGGTTCCGGTAATGAATTTGGATAAACCTAGTGTCGTGGCATCAAGTTTGATTCAAACACTCTCTTGGAAAGACCGTAACGCGAAGAAGATAACCACCGCTGAAAACGGTGTGATGGAAGATGTTTTACTAAGACTTATCCCGTTGATTGGGGCTGAGTCTCTGTTTGAAGAATAAACGAGGGAATAATATGCAGTATGAAACAGATCCAAAAGGTTTGTCATGGCCTATCAAACCTTCACTTATCATTGATGATATTGCCGCTGGAATAGTGAATATTTCCTTATCACCAGAAGTTCCGTTATCCACTTTTTCACTTAAGCAATCTTTCGAAAATATGACGTTCAAGGGTGAAGCTAAAGAAAAATGGATCGAGGTGCTTCGCGATATTGCTGACGAACTGGAAAAGCAGGGGTAAATCGTTAATCAAACTACCGATGAAGTATTTAGCAATGACCTACAGTTCCAATTCTCTTCAAATGATGTGTTACTTGTAAGAGACGCTGTCGTCCATGGTTTAGGTATTGCGTGGATTCCGACCTATTATTTTCATGAACTAAACCATGATCAACAAAACCTTTTGCCTCTATTACCCGATTGGCGGGGCTTCGGTAAAGAAGTTTTCATTATGTACAGAGATCGTGACAAGCGGCCGTCAAGAGTTGATGCATTTATTGAACATGTTTTTATCTGGAAGAGCCGTTTTAATATGTTCGCTTAAGATGGGCTTGAATTCGCGAATTGACCTTGAAGCACAGAGGATAATTCCCTAGTAGTAGTTGGTCACTTGAGTAAAATGAATGGCTCGTTTCAAGCATTATCCAGCTTATAGATTTATCTGCTCCAAAGTAAATGTTCAGGTGTTTGATATACTATTTCTAATCAGATAAATGCCAATTAGGGTAATCAATCTAAATTATTTTTGTCCAACAGTTTCTTACGCGAAGCTGTATAGCTCCAATAAGCTCTGGAAACAACGCTCAGGTTGGCGAGGCTTACGCCATGATCAAAGCGTTAAACAAGCTTACAGGGTTAGGTATGCCTAAAACTTGTCGTATTGACGAAGAAACACACAAAGCGGGTCAAATTTGTCTCTCCCCTGAATTACGATACAAAGCCTTCATCAATTGTGGTTCTCTCACCTTCTGAATTGATGAAGGACGAATAGTAAAAAACGTATTATGTAGGGTAGCTGAAAAACGTATTATTCGATTAATCTTAAATTAGACCTTTACAAAGGAGAGGTAATGGGCAATAATGGCGTTGCTCTGTTGTTCAGAGTTATTAAATGAAACATCCAGTTGTAAAAGTAAAACCCTCAGAATTCCTTCGTTATTGTTGTTTTCCTCAGTGTTTCCCTTAGCTTCGTAGATACATTAAATAATTCCAGCTCTCAGCGCATCGCATTTCGCGATTAATTTTTATTTTATATAAGGGACACAATATGTCTAACAAAACAAATGGCGTAGTAAAGTGGTTTAACGAAGAGAAAGGTTTTGGCTTTTTAACTCAAAACAACGGCGGTGCTGACGTCTTCGTTCACTTCCGTGCAATCGCTTCTGAAGGTTTCAAAACTCTTAACGAAGGTCAAGCAGTGTCTTTCGAAGTAGAGCAAGGCCAAAAAGGTCTTCAAGCTGCAAACGTTGTAGCTGCATAAGATTTAAATAAGCGTGAGCGGAAATACCGCTTGCGCTACTTTCCTCATATTAAAGTACTTATTTATAACACCCCACGAAAATATCCAACATTATCCCAATACTTTTTGTATTTGTCGTTACGTTTCTTATTTACTTCGTTTATTATAAATATTATTAATATACTCCAATGGTAGTGTTTATAACATACTGCTAGCTTCGTTATATCTAACGAAAATAAATAAGGTTCAACCATGTCTCGAACAACAGGCCGTAAACTTTTTTGGTTTCAACAACAAAAGAAAAAAACAACGATAAATAAGAAATAGGAATAGTATGAAGATCACATTTAATCTATTTAGAGATAACCTTTCTTGGGATAGGATTATTCACCAACTTAATGGTGATGTTTTAAGGCGACACGTTTTAGTGAGCGGAAACGTGGATGATATGAATGTGAAGTTTTCATATTGCGAAGCGACTTTAACAGGCAGTATTACTGATCAACATGATTGCGTACTTGGTAATTTTAGTGTTTTGGCTTAACTAACAACCTCATCGAAAGCATAAGCTCATAATTAATCTTACTAATAATTGATACACTGTTGTCCGACTGAGTCCTAGCTCTTTGCTGATTGTGTGTTTGATATATAACTTCCTAAACGCTCCCTGATTTCATTGTGAACCGGCAATATATTTTGGTCCGCACATACAAAGCTAAACAGGTTTCTATACCTATAGTTCTCCATTATTTTTCAATCTTGAAAATTCACTGGACCAGCTTTGTCCAAAAATTATTCAGCATCGAGTTGACTAATTATTTTTGTGTCTTAAAATATTTACATGAATATTCACTAAAATAATCCTTTACATATAATAAATAAAATACAATAATGTCCTCGCTCTGCTGTTCAGAGTTATTAAATGAAACATCAGTTGTAAAAGTAAAACCCTCAGAATTCCTTCGTTATTGTTGTTGTCCTCAGTGTTTCCCTTAGCTTCATAGATACATTAAATAATTCAAGCTCCCAGCGCGTCGCAATTTCAGCGATTAATTTTATTATATAAGGGACAATCTATGTCTAATAAAACAACTGGTTCTGTAAAATGGTTTAACGAAACTAAAGGCTTTGGCTTTTTGACTCAAGATAATGGTGGTGATGACGTATTTGTACACTTCAACGCCATTGTTTCAGAAGGCTTCAAGACTCTAATTGAAGGTCAAAAGGTTTTTTTCAATGTAGAGCAAGGTCAGAAAGGCCTTCAAGCAGCAGATGTTGTTGTTGCTTAACTGATATTTAAATAGAGGTGCTTGACACCACCTCTAGACTCTTACCCCCTCAAAATAGCCAATCAATGTTTTTCCTCTGTAAAAGATATATTTTTCACGATCTTATTTTTTGGACAAACGATTAATAAAATAAAATAAAATAAACTAGAAGATAATTATGCCAACATTTAATATTAAGTATATCAACGAGAAAAATAACACATTAAAATTAGAAACTGTCTTTATGCGTGGTTTAAAAGGCGCAAAAATATCAGCATCTTCTTGTGCGCCATTTTGTACAAATAGAATTGAACTTAGAAATATTCTTGGAACACTATTAGCATATAAAGAGAACGGGATTTGGCTTAATGATGCCAGCGTGTAAATTATAACCAAATAGACTCCAATGAATGTATTAAAAGTAAATATAACCTATATTATTAATTAAAAGTATTCAAACCGTATCCCTTTTAAATTCCTATTTAATTCTCATATCTTAACGTCTGTATCGTAATCAGAATGTACTGTGTTTCTACTGACTTGCATCATCAATACTGGATGCCAGGTTAAGATATTTGGTTCTGTCGTAAACTTTGAGTCTTTAAGTTAATATTTTCTTGATTTCTATTCATGATACTGATTCTTAATGTTTGAAGGCTGCCACTTTCCCTCTGAAGTTATTCTCGAAACCGCACGTTATTATTTCGCCTATAAACTCAGTTATCGTGAAATTGAAGAGATTCAATTAGAGCGCGGAGTTGTTGTGGAGCACGCCACTATTAATCGTTAGGTAATCAAATTCACTCCAGCATTAGAGCACAGAGCGAGGCGTAGAAAGAAGCCCGTGTCTGACTCGTGGCGAATGGATGAAAAGTAAAAGGTAAGTGGGCCTACTACTACCGAGCCATTGATAAATTTGGAAAGGTGATCGATTATTATCTTAGTCCGAACCGTAATGAGCCTGCTGCTAAAGCCTTTCTTAATAAGGCCATTGCACAAAATGGTTTACCAAGAAAAGTCGTCATAGATGGAAGTAAGAGTAACTATGCGGCCATTGACTCTATGAATGTTCAGCTCTGGTTAACCGGTTACTTTATGCTCCCACTGGTAGAAATTGATAACATAAAATATCTGAATAATATCGTTGAGCAGAGTCACCTTTGGGTGAAGCAGAAAACGCGTCAAGCACTAGGTTGGAAGTCTATGAAAGGAGCCTTGGCAAGTTTGTATGGACGAGAAGTTTGGACGATGTTGAAACAAGAGCAGATAGATGTTGAAGGTCAGACAGTCTTTGAACGATTTTACGCACTCGCAGTATAATTGTATCTTCAGGGGGGCTATCACGCCTCTAACTCTCGAAAAATATAATTCTTACTCATTTTGCGATACTTAAATGATAGAACCTCTAAACACAAGAGGTCGCACTTTATTGATAAGATATGCAGTATTGAACATAAGCAGGCATAGTGTGAACCCAGATTTAGATACAAGAACGGCTCCCAATTAGGAACCGTTCCCCTTTCAAAAATGATAATGTGCTTTCACACTATCATTCTCCTTTAGCAGCTTTATTATCTTTGGTGCTTGTCTCTTCAGCCTTATGCTCTAATACATCACAGTTTTTATTGATAGTGATAGACTTAGGCTTCATAGCTTCAGGTATCTCTTTCACCAGAGTAATAGTTAACAATCCGTTAGAAAGATCTGCATCCGTAACTTCAACATAATCAGCTAAGTTGAACTTACGTTCGAATGTACGATTGGCGATACCCTGATACAGATATTTATTTTCTTTATCAGCACATTTTTGCCCACGTACACTTAGCACGCTCTTTTCTACTTGAATATCAAGCTCTTCCTGAGTAAATCCGGCTACGGCCAGGGTGATGGCATAGCGATTCTCTTTTAGAACTTCAATGTTATATGGTGGGTAACCGTTGATAGCAGTTTCACTGGTCATGGCATGATCAATTAATGATGCTAGACGGTCAAACCCAACACTACTACGGTATAGTGGAGATAGGTCAATTGAGCTCATAATATATCCTCCATAAGAAGCAATACAAAATAAAAACAAGAGTGATGAAAAGGCCTCTTGATAAGACAACCTTTTCAAGGTTTTTATAGTGTTTACGAACAATTATTTCAATAGTTTTTATATAGCAATTTCTTATTGAATTAGTTTTTTTATATGAAATTGTTATATCCTATCTATAATGACGAGACAAAAATAGTTCATAATTAGACGGTCTCTCTACTCTCTGATGGGCAATATTCCACGATATGAATTACGCGGGTGGCATGGGGTCGCGATCGGTTGGTTGAGTTAGAAATGAAAAAAAGGCAGACTTTCAGTCTGCCTTTTTTGAGTCACAAGAGATTACTATCAAATCAAATGGAAGGTGATTTATGAATGTGACTCTATGTTTATGTGCGGGTTATGTTTGAAAAATCAATATCCATGTGGTGATTTATTTAACGTAATGGTACTTAATCCGCATCAGAGCCTAACCTTTTGGCTTGTGTGATTTTACTCATCGCACTAGATCTTCACAACTAACCTTGCCGTAGCTGTAGTTATCGTTGGCTTCCTAATCTAGCAAAGGCGTTAGCACGTTTTTTTCCAAATATCATTTAGCCTCGTTCTTACTCAGTAGGCTTTACTCCTTAATCATTGTTGCAATGATTAAGGATCTCTATTTAGTGAATGTCCATTAGGGTATTAATTATATTAAGAGAGTTGTGAAAAGTGCTTAGCCGGAGACATGTGCTTACCAAGAACGGCTGTAATAATTATGTGCTCTTGTTTCTGGATGTAATAAATCACATGGCGCTTTAAAGGAAAACGGAAGTAGTTTTGGTCCACCTCAGAAACTTCTATGCCGAGCAACTTGTTGCTCGCCAGTAATTCCATTGATTGCTTTAGTTCTGAAAAGTAAGTAGTCCATTGTGCTTGCCCCCATCGCTCTAATGTATAGCGACGAATCTCAATCAGATCAGATTGCGCTGCAGAAGAAAGCTTATAGTGCGTCATTAATCAAACTTACCTTGGTTAAGTGCATTCATGAAATCGTCACCGTCGACTAGTTTATCTGATAGAGCATCGGCTTCTGCTTGTTCGAAGCGTGATTTCACCACCATCAATTTCAGTGCTTCAAGTTGTTCATATTCTTCACACGACATCATCACCGCAACGGGTGAACCATTCTTATTAATTTGTATAGGTTCACGTTGAACTTTCATTAGTAAGTCACCAAATTTGGTTTTAGCTGTATTCGCAGTAAGTGATTGCATAATATTCCCCTTTTCGCTCATTATAAACGAATCGAACGATTTAACCAATTTGTATGATTCTGTGATTGGAGGTAATCTAATGAGGTGTCCATAAAGGTGTAACTTTATGGACATTGCTCACAATCATCGAATAACTGTTCAGTTAGTCTTTATAATTTAAAGTGAACATGTACACTTGTGTATCAGTATCTTTAAGTTCACTTTTAGGCCATTTTATGAAAATTGGTTATGCTCGTGTTAGCACCCAAGACCAAACGCTCGATGTTCAACTTGAACAACTTAAACGTCTTGGTTGTGACAAAATTTACCAAGAGCAAGCGAGCGGTAAATCCTCTGATAGAGAACAGCTTAACCTGTTGCTGGATTTTGCAAGGGAGGGAGATGTTATTCATGTTACCAAAGTCGACCGTATTGCTCGAAATACCATCGATGCTTTGCAAATTGCCGATCAACTAGCGCAAAAGAAAGCGGGTTTGGTGTTTCATGACTTGGGGGATTTAGATATCAATAGCGATGTAGGTAGAGTCATTTACACGACCATATCAGCGTTTGCTGAAATGGAAAGAAAACGAATATTACAGCGTTGTAATGAAGGCAGAGAGCGTGCTCGCTCTGAAGGAAGGCATCTTGGCCGATTTCCTAATAAGATGCTTCATACACGTATTCAAGAGCTTGCAGGCCAAGGGATGAACAAGCATGCGATCAGTAAAGAGTTAGAGTGCAGTAGGACTACGGTCTATAAGGTTCTAGGAAAAAATATCTCTCTTTAGAATCGCGAATAAAGCTGTTCTTTAAATGAGTAAAGAGCTGACTGACGTTGCTTCGCTCTGTCGGCTTCATACTGACTCTACATGCAAGCATATAGCAGCCAGCACGAACCTATCCCTTGATGAAATAAATAAATTTTCAGAATTTTAATTTAATTATTGTTGCAATGATTAAGAGGCAGAGAGAATGAAAAAAGCAAGAATGAGCCAGGTTCAGAAAGAGGTCTTAAGATGTTTGGCCAAGGCGTTCATCAAAGGAATAAAATAAGGTAAGTCAACCGTCATCAACTTGGCCGTCAATCAAGTGCTTGGTAGAGATATTCACCCAAACAACTTCCGAGTTTCATGTAAAGATCTTGAAGAGTGCGGACTGGTCATGCGCAAAAAAGTGGAGCTAGATTGGTATATCAATATAACGCCTGAGGGGTTTGATAAGGCACTCACTTGGCTTGATTAAACGATGCTTCTGAAACTTATTTTTGTCGGATAGAAGGCACCTGTTACCAGGTGCCACCCTCCTCAGAACCGTACGTGCAACTTTCACTGCACACTAACAAGAATACAAGCAATCACCTTTACATTGTGGAGTTAAGCGTTAGCAGTTCCTATCATTTACACCAAGCAAGTAACCCCTATAACAACCTAGTTCTACAGCGCATCCAGAAATGTCAGCAACTGACTAAGCTCACTTTCATCCACTCTAATCCAGCGTAGCATTTCACTGCGTCTGTCCAACGATTCATTATTATCGAGAATCATTTGATCGGAGACTGTCGGGTCCCGATAGTAGAAAATGGGACTGATATGATGCTTAACCACCCCTTCCAATGTAGGAAAAATACCATTATGTCCATATGGAGCCGTTTTAGATACCGCTACCAATGAAGGCGTTCTAAACGCATATCTATCCCTGTTGTCCAGAGTCACCAGTGCTCGACCAAAATCTTGTCCAAACATGTGGGGACCTTGATTTCCCTGAGGAACACCAATTGAATGAAATGACATATCACTCATTAAGTCCCCAGAATGACAAGAAGCACAACGCGCCTTACCATAAAAAAATATGGCACCGCGTTTTTGCTCTTTTGACAATGAAGACGTATCGCCATTTATGTATTGTTCCCAAGCTGAAGGCGTACAATCCTCACTGATCTTCTGCCTTATGAAGCTTGCCAATGCATTACCAACCATAGGTAATGTCAGGTCTACCGGAGGTATGTTGGCAGACTCCATTGCGGCCAGCAGCATTCGAACATCAGGATCATTTTTTTCGAGTAACCTTTCTTGAATGAAAGTATTTTGGGCGGGTACCTTGTCAGCATAGTATTGTGACTCAACTAGGTCGACATGGCGATTGGTATTGAATCGTTTACTGGTCCCTAGAAACTCGTCACGAGCCAACAGTGGTAAAACTGCCGCGACAGCGAGCGCAGAATCAAAGCCCAACGAGCTCCCCTCTCCAACGGGTGAAAAAATCTGTCCGTCAATAGCTTGAACCTTACCATCCCAAAAGAACGTATTGAATCGGCTATCACCCCGAGCAAAAAGAGTAACAGCGTTACGCGGCACAACTGCGCCACCACTAGCTAACCTCTCCTCACCTTCACCTATCCCTCCAACACCAATCGCTAAAGGTAGCCCATCAGTGAGCGCCTTGTTATCAAGATGGCAATTAGCACAAGTAGTGTCCTTATCCCCACTCAAGACTGGGCGTTCAAAAACAACTTTGCCCACATTTGCCAAATACGAAGGTTCTTTCACCAACGGCTTTGAACAAACATTCCCTTCAAGCTCAAACGCTTGAATAGCTACCCTTAATGTCTCATCCAGAGACATGGCGCTAACCTGGAATGACGCAAACACAACAAGAAGCCAGGCTCTCATTTACCTCTCCCTAAACCTATGTTGCTCTATCAATGGTTCAATTGAGCGTTGGTGCAGCTCTATTGCCTCCAGCCCAAGGTAACCAAGTACAGACTCTGGTACTCGCATTGCAAGCATGATCTTCCGAGTTTTATCATATTCGTGGCACGCCAATAAATGTACTTTTGCTGTTTGGTTCAATGTCTTTGATTCCAATTGCTCAATATACCAAGTCTCATCCATCGCCAGAGAGCACTCAGCGGTTTGCTCCATAAACTGATTTTTATAATAGAAGTATGCAAACACGGGTGAAACCACATAGATTCCTATCCAGGCGATACAACACAGTGAAATAACGAAGTAAAAAACACGCTTCATCGCGCAAGAATCCCTAGTGAATTCAATGTCACCGTATCAAGGGTTTGCGAGACAGGTATATTGTTGTCCACTCGATAGGCATTTAATGCTTTACGAGTTTGCTTGCCCATAATCCCATCGATGATTCCCTTGTAGTAACCACTTGTATAGAGTGCGAACTGAACTCGGATGATAAGCTCCTTACGTTTTTCTAATTCCTCTACAGTAGATACTGGTGGTTTGGTTGCAGGCGCTGTATAACTCGGGGTAGAAGGTTGAGTAAGGGGTTGGGATTTTTGCTTTTTAACTGGAGCACTATAGGTCGCCCCCGCGGACGACCGATGAGAACTATGACTTCTGTGGCTCCGATGCGCAGCGATGTATAGGGGAATAGCCTCATTTAGGGGCGCTAACACAACCTTGTCGAGTAAAAATTCATCTTTAACATCGTGCTCCTCCGGCGCTGCAGTACCTGCGTCGGCACCTGAGTTTAAAGCGAAGAAACCTGGTAGTAAGGCAGCTAGATTGAAATTCCTTTTCATATTATTCTTCTTGGTGATGCATGATACTTTCCACGAGACGATGAGAAATAACCTCCACAACTGTCTTTTAACTGACAATCTGAACACTCACTAGGATAGTAGTTCTTCCAGTCTGATATAGATTTGACAGCGTACGATCTGATTGAAGAAGGTAAATGACAAAGTGGAAAATTAAACAGCGTCGGATTTAACCCGGCAATTTCAGCAGTCAACAGGCCCTTTATCAGGGCGTCTTCATAATCTTCTGGAGCGCACTCTAGCGCTGACCAGTTTCTTTTAGCCCAACCAGTCGCTTCCAGGTTCATTACCGACAACTGCACAACACCAGAAAAAACACGAGCAATGTATTCGGCAACTTGTGGTAACTCACTAGCGTTGTGTTGAGTCGGAATGAAGCGTACTTCCATCTTAATACCTGAGTTTCCAGCGTTGATCATCCCAACGACCGTTTGTGAAAACGCACCATCTCTTCCAACTAGATGATCATGAATTCGGCCTCTCACCGAATAGAGAGGAATACCGAAGGTAATATCGAGGCGACTAGCCATCGAAGCCAACTCTCCAGTAAATTCTAAATCTGAAAATGCCCGCCCATTGGTCAGGACATGTAGGCGAGTATTGGGAGCATGGTCTGAAACAAACGCCAGAAATTTGATAAAAGCATCACCGTACAATAGTGGCTCCCCACCACTAATACCAACATCACCATCAAATCCAAATGCGGCTAGAGCGAGCGCTCCGTATGACAACAACCAGTCATCCTTTTCCTCTCGTGGAGGCTGCGAACAAAATAAGCAAAGGTTATTGCAGCGCTCGGTTACAAGCAGTGTGTTGTGATTGGCTCTTCGCGACAAAATAACGCGCAACTGCCCAAACTGGTTTATGTTGACCACATCGCCATCATCTACAGAATCATGTAAGGTCGCATGAGTGATAACACCAACAAAATCGTCACGAGCAGAATTCAGGGGCGCTTGTTGCTCTTTTGCAAGGAAGATCTGTTCTAAGTAACGACTGTCGCTCGTTCCTTTACCTTTGCGGATTTGATAAAACCCTGGGGTCGAAAATCCGTCTTCTTCCAACGAGAAGGTATCGGGTCGAATGACGTTACTCATATAACCACTCCTTAAGCATCTCACCAATGCCATCTTCTACGTATAGGTGCTTAAGAATTAATGTGAACATTGCTTTGTGATACTGACAAAATCGAGAAAGGCTCTTATCGCCGATTGGCTCTCCAAAAACACTAATGTTTTGACAAGGGTCTGAGCCACAAAACGGTTGGTACGCACAGGAGGCACACCCCGGATGGACAGAAATAAAAGACTGAGACAATATTGATTTGTACAGACTGTTTGACTCGATGACTGGCTCTTGAATGGTTCCAAGTGAAAAATCGATATCGGGGTTGGTTTTTTGAAGCATCCGAGCCTTATCGCTTCCATATATACGACCATCATAATTGAACATGATACAGTTTAGGATTAGGCCACTCGGGGATTTTAGGTCTGCGTATCCACTGTAATCCGCATTAAATATTCGTCTAAGGTGAATCAATGCAGAATGTTCGATGATTCTCTCCCCTGCGAGTCGCTTTCTATTTAAGACCTTCAAGAGTTGTTCATAAAAAGCAATGAACGCCTTAATATCGTACGTCTTAGCATTCCCTTTATTGGCAAAACCGTAAGGGCTTATCGGGCGAACAAACATGTCAGAAAATCCGAGAGCACTATGCGCATCGACGATATCTTCAGGCTTTTGCAACAACGCCTCGGTTACCGTGGTAACGGTAGCAACCCTATCCGGACCTAACCTACGTCTAATTTTTTCAACGCCTTGTTTCACCAGTTCAAAGGAATTTCCACCCTTCAACACTCGATTGGAATTATGTGTGAGCGCCCCCCCATCGAGTGAAGTTGAGAAATTAATAGGTTTGTCTTCACTCCATGTCAAAACGTCATCGCTCAGTAGAGAAAGGCTCGTTGCAATTACTATCTCAAACTGGTCGGCCCCCAGGTTAGAAGCCGCCTCCTGATAGATCTTTTGAACGAGATCAAACCTTAAAAGAGGCTCTCCACCTTGGATTTCCAGCTTGTATGGCGCATTTCCGAGGGAACGGATTCGTTCGAGCAAAAGGGGAATCAAGTCTGGATCTAGGTCGTAGTTACTTGCTTTAACAGAGGCTCGGCTCACTTGGCAATAATGGCATGTGTGATCACATCTTAGCGTTGGCACAATCATAAATATGGGATTGAAGTGGAGCGCCGACATTAAGCGTTTTGACATACCCGAAGCGAGAGAGCTAACCGAAGCAGATTGGTATTCGTCATCACAAATAAAGAGCTTTCTTTCAAGCAACTCATCGATGACAGCATCATCGGTGGAGTTTTTATCTATCAGCGAATTGAGTTCCATTCTGCTCAAGTACGCATGAAACCCGGCCTGATTCGTTAATAACGCAATATCAGAGTCAAGAAACTCGAAGTTAAAAGGCAGTACGTTCATTTCAATAGTTTCTTCTCAACGGAGCTAAGAACAGCTGCGGAAATCCCTTCCAAATAACTACTGGTTTTCTCTGATAATTTTTCTCGAAGCAGATAGTCATTCAACAGGCGTTCGAATTCCAGAATGATATCCTCATCTTGGGATGAAAAATGGACGGCCCACCGTGTGTCTTCATCTGCCAGCTTCCAGGTAGTTAAAGGAGACATCCAATACAAAGCATGCCGGACAACTGACTCTGAGAAAGTAGTTTTTTCTAATTGATGAATTAACATGCACACACCTTCTAATTGGATTTGCTCCCACAAAAGGCACGTTGAGTTTGTCGCTAAAGGAGTGCAAAATAATTATGTAAAGTGAAAATATAGCACCATATGCATTCTAGTGGTTATGATGAGAGTCGCATTTGAGAGGGTTGTTGGCCATTTAATTTTGAGGCATAAGTGCATTGATTTAAAAGAAATAGTTGCAATGATTTTTGTTCGAAAAACAACAGCTCTCTACTCATCGCCTTACTTCGCCACGGTTTAGATGCCTGATTGAAAGTCGTCCCCGAGCCTTGAGCTCTAAAGATAGCTTCCATTATGGAGGTCGCCAGCACTCCTAACAAAACATTTGCCGACATTAAGAGCGGCCAATGTTGTGAGCTTATCGCCAATATAGAATGAAAATATATGTCTTTCTTATCCCTTACTTGGCATTCAGTATATCCTATATCCTATATCCTATATCCTATATCCTATATCCTTTGCTGATGGTTTTAGCTCAAAATCATTTTGGGGCAGATCTGAGCTAGCTGGCACTTTTTGAGAAAAGTGCCACGAGTAAAACTTCAGGTCTATGACGCCTCTGGACAAAACTTTGCCAGTGCTTTTGCTAAATTAGCAAACCACGAATAATCACAGGTATGGCAAAGTTGTTGTGAAGAGCTAGTGCGATGAATAGCATAGCACTAGCAAAAGTATTGGTTTAGGTACGCACTAAGTGCGATTACGCTAAATTACCGAAGATCTTGGTGAATTTCTCAAAGTCTAAGATTGTATTATCTTCAATCCATAAAAAGTAATCACTTTGCCAGAGCTGAGTTTTCTTTGCTGAATTGGAAAACACTTTTGTTTTTAGCTCTCCACGGCTAGATGTCCATGGTGGAAACACTCTGAATGCCATTTTACCTTTAGCTTTATCTGAGGTAATGATTTTTTTATTAATCAAAACAGATAAAGGGAAGATAAACATCCCTCTTTTCGAAGATTCGTAATCATTAACCTCAACAAAAAGATAATCTAGATCATTCTTATCGTAAGGCATGGTTCTTCTAGATTCAGTGCTATTTTCATCTGGTCTCTTCCATATTGATAGAAAATTGCCGGGCCTATCTGGTGTAAGGTTCCCCTTTCGATAGATAACTTTCTTTTTATAGATAGAGAATTCAAGAGCCTCATATTTACTATTCTGAGGGTATTGGTCTAACACTACGGGATGGGTTAATTCATACCCTTTAGATGTCAAATTATGACGTAAGAAAAAATCCACATCAATGAGGTATTTACACTGAGTCAAAATATTTCCTTTTAATAAAAAACGATGCAACATCCTAACTCTTCGAAGGTTCGTAATAAACCATTGGATTACTCTCTAAAACCACCTTGTAAGTTTATGACGCCTTCAAATCGATTGATAGAGCAAGAATTATCGAGTTGCTTTGAGCTAAAAACAGCACTCTAACACCCATTTTTCAATCTTTGTGAGTTCTGGGTGCCAGATTAGTTCTATTTGGTCAAACACTGCTCACCTGTGAATGTAGACTTTTTGGCGAAACCAATTTAGGGGCAGAAGTGTTTTAGAGTAGTCGCACTAAGGCACTCTTGTCCCTGAGCGCTAGAAACAGGCGCTCGCAAGAACCGAAATACTCCGACTAAGATACTCTGTCCCAATCAGAGTCAAACATTATACATTGTTGATTGAGACAGGCTTTCAATTATCCTTTGTAATACTCCGTGTGAGCACACTTCGGGCATGGTGGTAAAGTATCATCATGATCATCTAAGTCGACTCGTTGACCGCATTTCTTACAGGTATAACTACCTTTACCCGGTTTTTCTCCTGTTGTAGCCATCATTGCTCTCCATATATTTAATTAGACTTCGCAGTACGCTCAGGCTCTGCACCTGAACTAAAACAAATATACAACCAAGCGCACATGAGAAATGTGACTAAGTTCGTTTTTCAAACGTTTGTAGCAATAGAGCTAAGGCACCTTTGTCCCTAATAACTATGTTGTTCAGGAGGTTTGGCTACTATCGCAGCCAATAGACGGCTATTGATTACCCACCGAAGGAACGCTCTTCCTTAGGCAGTATTCAACCGACGAATTAGATATCTACCAACTCGGCAATTTTCTCTGCTACAACTTCCATTGAATCCTCAGAAGTATCCAAACCTGTTCTGGATGCTAGCATGGGGCTGATATTTCGTAGGGCTTCATAAGATGTGTTATGTACAATTGGAATAAGTTGGTTGCCAGCTAATAGTGTTGAAAGTTCTTTGTCGGCGACACTCTCTTTTGGAAGCCGCTCCAACATCGCTGGAGTCACCAATACAAGTCCTATTCGAGAGTTGGCCAATCCCTTATCGATAGCGCGCATCATCGGCACACCAAGTCCAAGATCCTTTTCGCTAAACCAAACTTTAACACCTGCTGCTTCAAGTAAATCATGCAATTCTTTAGCTGCGTCTTTACGGTCGCCCCATGCATGGCACAAGAATACATCTCGAAGAGCTGGTTGTTGTGCTGCACGAGTTTCGACTGTTTCGCGTATCGGTGTAAGAGACTGAATTTGAGCGGATGTATAAGATACAGAAGAGCCTGATTTAGACCAACTTGGCTTTTTACTGCTACTTGTTCCGCTACTACTAATGCGAGATGGAGAGTAAGATGAGGTTGAGTATAAACTGTAACCTCCACTTCCATAACGACTATAGCGTCCACCACATGCCGGGCAATTAGCTGCGGCGGCCGCTGAACGATGTCCTCTTGATGGTGCTGTGCATCTAGCCAATTGTTTACCTCTCTATTCAAATGAGTATTAATGTAACCTTCGCAAGGTATTACGACCGAAAAAACACAACATATAGTGTGCCATCAGTCTCACAATGGAATATACGGGGTAACAAAAACCACATTCAAGATAAGGGGGCTTAAAGTTTTGTCTAGATATCAGATTAGTGAATCTTATCTCATTTATATGAAATTGATATTTATGAGCATTACAACCAACATATCGATTCAGCTATCGATAGCTTTTAAGGTCTAGTCACTATTTGCAAATATAAACAAAAGAAATTGAAAACTAACTCGCTTGATGGCTCACATCGCTTTTGTCCCAATGAGTGCTATCACCGTAGAGGTCAAGCACGTCTCTGGACAGAAGCTTGTTAATGCCTTTGCTAAGTTAGCGAGTCATGAATAAATGCAAGTGTAAAAGTCCCTTAACTCATTGCATTGTATTGATTGGAAAGGTCAGATACTGGGTGCTCCCAATTGATGAACAATTCCAAATCATCGCAGGGAGCAACCGTAATACCCTTAAATTATGTATGAAGAGGTGCTAACTGATAGCTCTGGCTAAGAACAGCTAAAAGCACTGTTCTTAGTTGAATTACTTGAAGTAATAAGAAAACACGAGTTCGAGGGTATCAACATCACCTGCTAAATGATGCCATTGTAGATCTGACTTAATTTGACCAAAGTCCAATACATTCACGCCGACGCCTATGTTGGGGTGAACATTATCCTCCACCTCGAAATCTTCCGCGTGGTTCGAACTTGCATCAAGATAACCTAAGCCCAAACTGAAGTACGGGGCGAATTTATCGCCCCAAAGCTGCGTAACTCGATAAACAAAGTTAAAGCTGTAATGTTGGTAATCGACCGTCATATCATTATATTGCGTATGTTCTGCTTTCAAATCGACACTATTTAGCCAACGATAAGTAAACTGGATACTCGCGTTATTATCAAATTGGTACCCTAAGCTACTTCCGAAAGAAAACTGACTGTTACTTTCCTGACTCCACGCGTTGTGGTCAGTATCTGGCTCTAACCATGAAATCCCAGGATTAGCTGTTACATATATTCCGTTATTCTCTTCTGCAGAATGAGCGAAAGGAGAAACACTTAACAATAGTGGGACGACCACTTTAACGGCAAGTGACTTTTGATGTCTAAACAGTGCGAGTATCGTCAATAGCAGCGTGCTTAAGAACCCTATAGAACCACCACTGCTGGTTCCCGCGATAACCTTCCCCCCATAAGGAACACCGGCTTGAATATGAAGATTAACGGTAGCAGGGTAACTATGTCTTGTTCCAATATCTGTAACATCATATTCAAAGCTATCATCGCCTATAAAACCAGCGTCAGGCGTGTAAATGAATTCACCAGTCTCCTTAAGTGTTACCGACCCATGCATTGGTTGTTTATAGATTCGCGCAGTTAAATCGGCATAAAAAGGAGCTTGTGTATTCGCGTCATCTGTATCGTTAAGCAACACACCTGGTGCAACAATAGTATCAATACTGTCTGCGTAAAGTGAGTAGCTATCATTATTAGCAACTGGCGCAGCATTGTTAGGGATAAGAGTCCAACCTGTGGAGAGAATTGTTATTGATACTTTTGCTTGGCTAGTATTGATTGAATAATAAAATTCATCATTGCCATAATAATCAGCATCAGGTTGATACTCAAAACTACCGTCAGCATTCAATGTGACACTTCCATACAAAGCATCTTGGTCTAATGCAGCGGGTGCTGAGTTTTCATTGGTATCATTTTTAAGCACTCCATTTTGACTAGAGACAATCAACTTAGTATCTTGATCAACCTCATAGCTATCTGGGTGAGCATAAAGAGATTCATGTTTTTCGAATGCGCCAATGTCGATTCTCAACCCCTGCGGGCGGGTTTGTTTGAGGTAATCTGATGTGATTGAGCTACCATCGTCATATAGCGCTTTATCGTCGTCGCCTTTATCAACAAGGGCTATTGAAAGCGTGTTTGGAACGAAACAATTAGTTGTAACGCACCCTGCAAGTGACAGGCCAGTGTTAGGGGTATCATCGACACCAGGTGACGAAATAAAGTTATCATTGTTCTCTGCTAATGGGTAAATAGTTGTATCGTCCCAATCTGTTGGATAAATTGCAGAGCCAACATTATTTACACCATCGACTGTAATGAGTAGATTGTTATTGGCTATAAGTTGAGCACTATTGATTAACTCTATATGGGTCGCTTTGTAAGTAGCAGGGTCTACATTTTTAGTAATAGTCGGGTAATACAGCGTGCTATTGGTTAGCGTCAATTTTCCTTTATTGACATAGATTGGCCAACCTCTATTAGCATCCCTTCCATCAAATAAAGTATTTATAATTTGTGCATCAGCTTCATTAAATCTAAAAGTAGAATTAAATAAGCCTTTAAATATACTATCTTTGATGACTGCCGTTGTGCTGCCTGAACTATCTTGACTAACTTGAATAACATGACTCGCTGTGTTTTCATCCAATGGTCCATTAGATTCAAAAGCCGTATTTTCAATAAAAACATTACTATTAAAAATAAGGGTAGGTGCTGATCTTGGGCCAAGATTTTCGAATATAAATGAATCTTTTATTGTAACAATGCCATCTTGAGTAGACATGATGGATGCCTCTCCTTGCCTAGGCACTATCTTATATAGGATAACGTTATTGAGTGTTACATTAGCGTTATCGGAAAAGATAAAACCTGACATGTGTTCTGCCCACACATTTTCAATGGTGACATCAATGGGGCGCCCTGCGGTATTTCGAGGATTGATGTCAAATAAAAGACCAGATGATCTTAGAATCAGATTGTTAGGATCATTCGGATAACCAGTATTAAATGAGCCAGTATCAGAAACCCAGCGTTGATGGTCATTAATGTGGACATAATCATCGCCTAATCCTCGAATGATAATATCATCAGTAATTGTCATTCGGTTGTCGGTTTGACCTGAAGGGACTTCACCCAAATTAGGCGAGATAGGTGCTTGTGCATTATATGAAGCCGGTATTTCGATAGTATCTAAACCAGGATTAGCATTGGCCTTTTCGATGAAATCTCGAAGTGAGCCCATGCCTTGATCACTACTTGTTGTTACCGTATAAGTGGCAGATTGTACGCTCAAAGAGCTAAAAAGTAGTCCAAATAAAATTATTGACTTTGGAGTCATATTACCATCCTTGATATCCATGAAAAAACTAAGCCCAGATTTTTTTAAGTTCCTTGCAACCAACAACTTAGCTCATATATAAGAATGTCACAACTCTCCCTAAGTAATAACTTTTGGAGATGTGTATACTTGGGTGCGGACGGGAGTTTTTTCAAAGTAATGTGTTTGCTTTACACATTAGCTAGTTCTATTACGATCTAGATGGGTTCTAGAACGTTTTGGGGCACTTTCGAGTTAGAAAGTGCCACGGGTAAAAATTCAACCTGAGAGGCTTTTGTCTAGTAGACGAAACAAACGTGCCTGCGATAGTCGCGTTGGCATACCTCTGGACATAAATGTGGTCAGTGACTTTACTAAATTAGCAGTTGACGGATAATCTGAGGTATTGCAAACCCTCTTATCTATTGGCCAAAGCAACTCACCCACTACAATCAAGACTCCTTCTGATCTTGATGATTATGTTCGAAGACCGACTAACTGAATACTTGTAACCAAGATCAGTTACACAGAATTATTTACAGGGTCTTTTTATTGACATGTAAGTAATATTTGGTTATCTTTTGATTATCGATTTGAACTGATTGAATCGATGATAGTAAGAGTAGGATCGTTCGGATTGACTGGAAAGCACAGCTTACCATATATACCCTACCTCCCGCTGCCTTAGTAAGCTTATGCATATACTGTATTAGGGATAAGATGGTGATACATCATATCTTATAATTTCAGATGGTAGCGCCATGCAAGACATGGATAAACAAAGATTCATTTCTTTCAATAGGGATCACGGAACTTTATCAATGGCTCTTCTAACCTAGCGGTTATGAAGAGCCGTCTTGATCTTTAGCCTTCATTTTTGCTTTCTTTTTCTTCTTGTAACTCTTCTTCGCTGCTTTTTTAGCTTTCCCTTCAAATGGTTTTCTTCCAGACAGAATATTTTTAAGCAAAACTAGAAACGGCTTACTTGTATCATCTGGTGTGATTAGTTTTTTGGCACGAAAATCATCATCTGTAACAACGAATGCTGTTTCACAAAACATATTGATGTTTTTGTTGTTAGTTTTATGTAGTGTGAAAAGTACTATGTAGTTTTTATCTTTTTCTACTGATAAAAGCCCTGTAAGTGTTTTTCGGTGATCTCCTTTCTTCGAATGAGGTAAGACACAAATGTTATGGAGATTGCTTTTTAGAAAGTCGATAAAACTAGGAAAAAAGCTTCGGTTCTCTGTGTATTTGTCATTGCAAAAAACGCGCAATTCATTGCTGAGAGTTCTTTCTTGGGTTACTGCTCTATAATTGTTAGAGTAGTGTTCATATCTTCTAAGAAGCTCGCCTGTTTGATCTAATGCTTGAATGCTATCTTTGTCTTGATCAAATGCGCGACTGTATAGGTGGTTTGTGGGAACAATGTTTATATTGAGTTTGATTAAATGCTTTGACTCTGTTTCGAATTCATCTATAACAAACCCCTTATCTTTAAGGTGTGTTAAATCATAGCTAACCATGCTTCCTTGTTCATTTTGAATATTTACAACCCAATGTCCTTCCTGAATATGCACAAGTTACCTCTTAGCATTTGATTTAATGAGTTATAATACTAGAGTGAGTATTGCTTTGTCTTAAACTTTTTATATCTGATGGACTCATTACGAAATCGTTCCAATGTAGAATTGAGCTTGAGATTATTTAACGAGGAAAAATCGTGTCACGTCCATTACTTGATGATGCTGTATTAAAATTGATTGATGCAAAGCTAATGCTCAATGGTCACGTTACCAGTAAAGATATTTACCGTCATTTGGGCTTAGGCCGTCAAAAGGTGAGTAAGGTCTTTCAAGACTATTTAGCGGCTAATCCAGATTCGATGGTCTACGTTCCTGCTAAGAAAAAATATATGGTTACAGATTCCTTCAAGCCGTGTTTTCTTGGTGAAGTTAAAGCCGGTGAGTTTGTTGATGCTTTAATCACTGTTTTTGGAATCTTTAACGTGAGCGAAAACAATAATGACTGACAAATTTAAGTATTTCATAATAGTTAGCCAAGATAGTGAAGATGTAGAGCGTTCAGAAGGGACTATTGCGTATTTTGCTAATCCAGTAGGCAAAGGCGATACAGTCTATTGGGATCATGAAAATGGGAGCAGTGGAGGTGTTATAAAAGTTGTAGAGCACCACCCTACGGTATCTATTCTTATTGTTAAAAAAATAGACTAGAGCCCCCCTGCTCTTACTAGATGTGCTTGTTTTCGTGAGCATATTAACTAAGAGCAAAATGTTTATAGAAGTAATCACTCTCCTTAGTAGTGTCCCCTTACCTCTCACGATGCAGTAAAAGGTGAATGACTTCATCTTTATCTTCACTAACAATTTCAACGCGATAAATCCCTTTGGCTTGCAGTGCTTTAATTAATAATTTCAACCGATGGGTTTTCACTGTCATGGCCAATGGCTTTATTTGATTGCTGTCTTCATCAAATCCTTGCTCTACGCTTTTTTCTTTCATGTAGAGAGTGTCTCGTTCAATCTCTTTTTCTATATCTTCCAGCATCGATGGGAATTGATACTGCTCAAATAACTCCGTTAACATGATATAGAGTTCGTCAGCCTGTGAAAATTTGGCTTGATACTCGAGATTCAGTCGATTGATATCCCATAGCTTTTCTTCAAGGTTACCTGTTCCACTGCGGCCAATACTGAGCATTGTCTTTAGTTCATTTTTACATGTCGAAAACTGAGGGCGCTTTACTTTTGGTTTGATGAACTTTACTAACAGCTCGTTTCTTCTTTTAGTTGTCCAAAATCCGCCTTGCTGACTCATCGTGCAATACAGTCCGAGAAGTGAATTTGTTACAAGTTCATCAAGGGCTTGATAGTGTTTAAGGTTCCGACTCATGAGTTTATTCTATCTAGATAACTGAAGCCTTAGTTTATCAGAAAAGTAGCGTTAACATCTTAGAGAGGCTTATCACGATAATTGGTATTTGGTAAAAGATCTCATAAGTTATTCGGTAGTTACCCCTGAAGTTTTGTGTAAATTATGACCGATCAATTTTGCATGCAAAATCTTGTTTTTTCCTATTGACTTTTTAGTGGCTTATCCGTACTATTAACCTTGTAATCAGGCGTTAACGCCAGTCTCAAAGGAGTAATACTAATGGGTAAAATCGTCGCGATCGGTAATGAAAAAGGTGGAGTTGGTAAGACGACTACGGTTGTTAACTTGGCTTACTACTTTTCTCATGTGCGTAGTAAAAAAGTGTTGGTTGTAGATATGGATCCGCAATGTAATTTGACGGATAAGTATTTTGACCAAAATGACGAGAGCAAAGCAAAACCCGCCTCTATCACTCGTAAAGTCGGTGAGGCGAATGTCATTTCATTTTTCGATGAAGAGTTCTATGGTGAGCCAGTCGAACTCAATTCAAATCTTCATATCTTTGGTGCTACTTTCAACATCAGCAGTCTTAACAACTGTACAAATGATGAAATTGGTTTCTTTGCTCAAAACATAAATAAACTGGCTGAACAATACGACTACGTATTTATCGACACCGCCCCTTCTGTTGGAAACCTGCAATACTCGGCCCTTATCGCGTGTGATGGTTTATTGATTCCTACCACAGCAGAAGAAGACAGTTTTCAAGGTGTATCGAAGATCCTTAAATCCGTAGCGCGTATCAAAAGTACTTATGGTCTGGATGTATCTGTATTAGGTATGTACCTAAACATGGTGAAAAAAGTCCCAACTCAATTGCAAGATTATTTCGCTACCAAGTTGTCTGAGGATTATGGCGACCTGGTATTCAAGACTCAGGTGATCCATACAACTAGGGTTTCAGAAGCCTCAGCGTTCAAGCAAAGCATTATTGAGTACGACGCTAAAAAAGCTGAATACATCAATATCAATGCTTTGATGCAAGAGTTTGAGTTGAAAGCGGAGGCGTTGTCATGAGTAGTAAAAAAGATTTTAAATCTTTAATGAGCAATAAGTCTAAATCGTTGCTCGATGAAGAAATCAACGAGATAAAACCTGGTGAGAGCGTTGTTCTGATCCCTAAAGAGGACATCTATTCATCCGAACAGGTACGCAAATTCTTTGATGAAGAGTACATTGCAGATCTGTCTAAAAACATGGACGATATTGGCCAGCTTCAACCCATTGTTGTGACTCATAAAGATATTCGTGGCTACAAAATACAAGTGGGTGAGTGTCGTTGGAGAGCGGCCAACCTGAGTGATAAAATCACTCACGTAGAGTGTTTGGTGCGTGACCCGGGAACAGTGTTAGCGCAACTATCAGAAAACCTTCATAGAAACGATCTTACTCCTTTTGAAACTGGCCGCGCTTTAGAGCTGCTAATGGAAGAGCAAGGGATTGTTGAGAACAAAGATCTAGCTAATGTTGTGAGCTTATCAGAGTCTCGTATTAGCGCTTTCCGAAAGGCAGCTCAATGCCCTCCTTATATTGAGCTTGCTTATCACAATGGCATTATCCGCGATGTCGATACCGTCAACTCTCTACGTATTGCAGCAGAACTCAGCGAGGCAGAAACAAAGAAACTTCTTAAATCTCCTGTTTCACGTAAAGAAGCTAAAGAGCTTGTAAAAAACCTAAAGGCTTCTAAGAAAGAGGCTAAATCAAAGCAAGCTGATGAAGAACAACCCTCCCCTGAGCATCAAGAAGTAACAAATGAGGCGTCTTTAAATGAAGTCACTCAAACGAAAGTATCAGGTGCTACCCCTACCCCGAAAAATAATGGAATAAGAATATCGTTTGAGGGGGAGCAAGGCTTCATTGATCTCAATGGCCAAGCCGAAAGTGGCCAAATAGTTATTGTACTCGATTCTAGTCCAGGGAAATTGACAGTACCAGCCAGAGATATTGCAGTGATTGGGTATCACTCGATAGAACATGTCCACTAATAAAAAAAAGTTGGCTCAAGTAGTGAATACTCATCGAGCCAGCCTAATTAAGTTGTACTCATTACATTTCGAAGGCAGTGCTACTCAAGCCATTGAACAAATAACGACTAGAGCCGTCGATCGGTCCTATGTTGCTCATAGGCCCCCCCCTCCAGGTGAAGTAATAAAATCTTGGATTATTGAAAGTCGCGCTCCTCAATGGGCTTGTAGAGCCTCCTTTGACTTGTTGATTGAGCTTGATTGGTTGCCAAATACTGATATTGAAAAAGCTATTACAGCTCGCTTTCTTCTCTTGAATGACTACCCAATCAATGAAAGTTGGAAAGTGTTATTAGGCGAGTGGCTAGAACTTGCAAAGCAAGCAAAAAATGAGAACTCCGGCGAATACGAATAACTGAACGTTAGTTGCGGCGTTTTTAAATAATGTAGAAGAACAACGTGAAGACTGAGAACTTGGCGCGCGTATGCTATTTGAGAAGACTAAATCCAAACTTCTCACAGACCAAGAATCAATGAGCGAAGATTGGGCGCGTCGATGCAGTCAATGACACCAATAAAATAAACAGAGAATCCGTCATGATTTTTTCATATGAACAAAGAATTAAGCACTTACATGAGCTTTCTCAATTACCTAGACAATCACTTTGTTTTCAGCTTTTAACGATCATGAACCTTTGTCATCACAACTTGGATAATGACAAGGTCGAACGATTGAAATTAGATGATGAAACCTTTTTCTATGAGGCTAATTCACTGAAAGAGCAACTGCTCGATGTGCCGAGTCTTAGTAATTCCCATAAGGTGCTCTATCTCCTACTCGATGCGGGTTTTATTGAGCGACGAGTGTTAGATAAAGATGGCCAAGTCGTTATTGGTGATAGCTACCAAAGAAATACGGCCAAAATCTATTGGCGTATATCCGACAAAGGGTTAAGTGTTTTCGGTTGATTAAATATTCTAGGAGTTAAGTTATGAACGAAGAACTATTCAAGTATTGGGATTCAGATAAAGCCAAGAAAAAGCAAACCGCGCTCACGCGTTTAAGTAATGGTTTAGCCAAGGAGCTTTTAGGAGACCGAAACACTAAGTCGCTGTTTAGTGATGAAGAAATTGAAGCGATCGAAAAAGCTAGAGAAGCCCTGGATAGTGCTAAATATAAGTTCACTCACCTTAAAGAGAAACGACTTAGAGATGAGCAAGAAAAAAAACGAGCTAAAGACGCTAGACAGGCTTTAGCCAAGAAACTTGCCATTGCATACATTAAAGGCTCAGGTTCGTACCCGCTCACGACTTTTTCTAGAAATCACTTCTACCTATTATGCATGTTGAATGACCTACGAATTGGTTTTACGCTTAGTATCAACGAATTTGATATTGGGGATTACAGTGGTGTGGTAACTCCTGATGAAGAGCATTGCCGACGGATGAAACATTACAATGTTGATACTCTTAAACGAGAGCTAGAAGAACGCGTGATTACTTGGATTCTCGGTGCCTGGACGTATTCTGGAGAGCCAATAAATGAACCTAAAGCGAGACTAGCTGATCTGACTTCAAAGCTCGATGCGGCTTTTGTTGGTAGAGTCGATGAAAGATACAAGGTGCAGATAGAGCATCTTGAAAAATATAACCGAGCTATTGATGCAAAAGTTAAACGATCTGAATTTAAGATTGTTCAAGATTGTTCAAGATTGTTCAAGATTGATTTGAGCGATATCCCTTCTTTACTTCTTTTAACGTTCTTTTCTATCAAACTCAAAGAGCGTTAAAGCGACACTCGATTTTGCATGCAAAATTGGACTAGCACAAACCTTACGCGGGTATGGAAGGATTATGTGTCTATTCTTCAGGGTTAGTATCGATATATGACTACAACGTATTTTGGTGATTTCTCACCGGACGAGTGTTTACGGCGAAATTGCTAAATGTTTAGCTGAATACATCAATGTTGATGCTAATCATGAATGATTTTCCTATCCAAGTTCGATTCAATGCCAGTAAAAGCGTTGATATGGAAATGTGTAAACGATATGAATAGTCTGGTAGTCGTGCCGGCACATTAAGAACTGATGTGCTTTATCAAATGGTACTCGCTATGGTATAGGCTAATTATAACGGTTCGATTAAGAGCGATGAGTTGTAGAAAATCATTGAATTAGTTGATGGTTCATCGTCCCAGGATGAAAATAAAGAGCTAGTTTAAAGGATATGAATGAACTTGGGGGATAGGAGAGTTAGTCTCTTCCTAGAACAATTAAGCCCTGCCTTGGGCGTTACCCTTCGGGCAAGGCTTTTCGCTTGTATCTTTCACCTATGGCCTAAGAGTGGCATCACCCTGATGAGTCACTCCGTGCCGCCCCAGAATGTACCTCTCTACAGTCCCTATCTAAAAGGATATCGCTGCAATCCTAAACGCCTGCGCCTCGTCATTCTTCCTCGTTGCCGCTTGTCGTGCCTCCTCACTCCTTTCACTGACATCCATTAAGTTCGAGTAAGGGCTTGTTGCCTTATGTGCCGATTTTCCTTTCGACTCGCATCATTTGATGGGGCTCGTAGGCTGTTAACCCTCCTCAATCAGAACCTTTTCTGCAAGGGTAAATGAACGCTTCGCGCCCCTGCAGAGAAGAACCCTGTTTGAGGTAGGGACAGCCAAGCGGCTCCATAAAAGTGATACTCAAACAGAAAGGAAACTCCTCATGGCACAACGACACTCAAGCCCAACTCTCTCTAAATCGATGTTCAGCGACCAGCGTTTCGCCGCTGGGCACGAAAGCTCACCAAAAAATGATATCTCCTGTCAGGTCGTTGAACGTGCAGTTCGTTCGACTGTTTCAGCTACGGTTTCAAAAGGACTTATCTGGGTAAATTCCACTGACTTTAATTCGACTGTTCGAGCGGTCAAAGTGCATGAGATTTTACTTAAGGAGTTTGGTTATACCGATTCTTTGATCTTGGAGGAAAGCCAGAAAGGAAAAGGGGTGAGCATTAGCGTATGTGACCGAGTGACGACTGTGAAACAGATGCGAGAAGATTATGCCTACGCGAAAAAAGAAGAGAGAAACGTTGAAACGACCGCTAAGCATCAAGAAATAGCGAAAGACCTTCTGACTAGCTTGTATGGCCAATAACACGGACTGAGCGCCGCCCATCACGACTTTAAATATTAAAAGGGATCTATTATGTCTGTACTTGCTAACTACTCTAATCACAGCCTTTTCTCTGTAGAAGAAAAAGATATCTTGAACCATGCCGCGAGCATTTTAAAATCTAAGTTGTTTGTGTCAGAGCAGACGCCACTCAACTCCCCTGAATTGGTGAAGTCATTTTGTCAGACTTCACTCGCCTCCAATGAAAGCGAAGTGTTTGGGGTGATCTTTCTTGATAGTCAGCATCGAGTTTTACGCACAAAAGAGATGTTTAACGGCACCATTGACGCCGCATCCGTTTACCCGCGTGAAGTGGTCAAGGAGTCACTGGCCACAAATGCAAGTGCAGTCATTTTTTATCATAATCATCCCAGCGGTGATGCCACACCCAGCCAAGCCGATCGACGTATTACTCGACGACTGACCGACGCGTTAGCCTTGGTTGATATTCGAGTACTCGATCACTTCGTTGTGTCTTTTGAAGATGTGGTGTCGTTTGCGGAGCGTGGTTGGATATAGCCATTAGTTGGTGAAAAATGTTTCTCATTCACGCCTATTCTGGCGTGAATGACTTCGGTAACGTAATGCAGTAAACTAAAGACAACTAAATAAGGTTTCTATTATGTCTGAATCAAGCAAAGTCACATTAAGCGTTGAAGAGCTGATCAACCTAACCGCTCATGCTGCCACTCAAGAGCAGTTAAATGATACGCGTAAAGAACTCGATCAGAAGATCGAAGCGGTTCGTCATGAGCTTTCAGATAAAATCGACACGGTTCGCAATGAGCTTTCAGATAAAATCGATACGGTTCGTAATGAAGTGAGTTCCCTTAAAAACCTCATTATTGCAACAGCCTTCGCGATGATTGCGACGGTAGCCGGTGCCGCGTTTTGGGTTGGTAGTCATATCAACGTTTAATGTTCAAATATGTTTTCTGAAATGCCTCTTATCCTAGAGGCATTTTTTTTACCTCGTGATTGCTGTGTACGCTTGGGTTTCTGCGCTAAAAGAGGTTGAGCCAAAGGCTCGACCGCAAGCGGTCGTCAAAACGGCTCTCAGTACCACAGTACGCCCATTGACTCGATGCTTGATTGTATTGCTGTGTATTGATGTCAATTTGTGGTTGCGTGGCTGATAGGGCTCAATTGACGAGTTTTTTATGATGATCGTTTAAAGCGGATTTGAAGCACAGCGTCGTAATAAGGGCTTGGATTGGGCGTTACCCCTACGGGGCAAGGCTTTTCGCTTGTATCTTTCATCTATGGCCTAAGAGTGGCATCACCCTGGTGAGTCACTGCGTGCCGCTCCAGAATGTGCCTCTCTACAGTCCCTATCTAAAAGGATATCGCTGCAATCCTGAACGCACTTCTCTCACTGCGTTCGTTGCGCCTCGTCGTTCCTCCTCGTTGCTTTCCCTGCCTTTGAATAAGTTCGAGTAAGGCTTGTTTTCTTATGCGCCGATTTCCTTTCACTCGCATCATTTACGGGCTCGCAGGCTGTTAACCGTCTCTCCCCACAACCTGATTTGCAAGGGTAAATGAACGCTGCGCGCCCTTGCAAAGCAGAACGATGGTGAGAGAGCGGACAGCCAAGCGGCTCCGAAAAGTGATACTCAAACAAAAGGAAAATCCTCATGGCGCAACAAAATTCAAACCTAACTCTCTCTAATTCAAATTCAGTGACCAGCGTTTCGCCGCTGGAGCACGAAAGCTCACCAAAAAATGATATCTCTAAGCGCGTGAACCCAGTAGGGCTAAGTCGTGATTTTGCCCTATCAGGAGCAACATCTGTGGAAAATATTGTCGTGGTTGCCGCTCATGTAAAAGCAAGAGCCAGGCATTCCAGTGTTTGGCTAGAACTGACGGTTTTATTCCCAGAAACAGAACTCAATAAGCCGTATTGGGGGCAAGGCATCGCGAGAGGTCATGTGATTACTGAAACAAATAAGGTAGGGCTGAATAGTCGTGCTGTCGTCATGGGATGGGTGACAGATAGCCATCAATATATCGAAGTATAAAGACTTGATACCCCTTAGTTATAAAATGGAGACTTAAATAATGAAATATCTCTCACACTATATTCAAGACAAACAAACTCAGGCTTTTAATGATGCTGGGGCGTTCTTTGCTTTTTCTAATCAACAGTTCGATGAGGCAAAAAAAGATAGCGTGAAACACGCATCACTAGGTATGGGGTTAATTTGCCCAGTTGATAATGCCAAGCAATTAATGACTCGTTTAGATTCCATCGCTCAAGAAGGGATCGCCGAAGATATCAAAGAGAACGGGAAAAAGGCGATCATTCGTCGTGAGTTATTTAATCATGAGTGTTTCTACACCAATGATATTTGTGACTGTGTGGAAAAGCTCGAAGGGTATGGCATCACTTACGATGAAATTCATGAAGTGTTTAATCATATTCGTAAAACGGAAGACGTTTATTAAGCGTGAAAATTAAAGCGCCTTGATATTTGCTGTCTCAAATATCAAGGCATGTTCAATTACATCGGAGTTAGATTTAATGAACATTCTGAATGCTACACAAGATAGAGAAGAAACGAAAGCAAAATTTTACATGTGTACGGCCGTGCCGTTTTCGTTAGGTAAAGTGGTCTATACGAATGGTATTGAGCAGTTATTAGATAGTCATGTCGGTGTTAATCTGTCGATTTATTTGCAGTGTCACCAAAGTGGAAATTGGGGAGAGACTTGCATTGAAGATAAAATCACCAATGACGAAGCAACCAAAACAGGCGAGAGAGTGATATCGAATTATACGATTTGTGATCAATCGGTTTGGATAATAACTGAACGTGACCGCAGCGTGACCACAATTTTATTACCTTGTGAATATTGATATCTTAATGGGATGGCATAAAATGAGAGTCCTATTATTAGGGCTCTTTTTTATGATGAAACCATTACTTTATCTTTCGCTGTTATCGCCGTGTTTCAGTTGGGCTTTTTGCTTTGATGAGGCAGGGCGATTTTATAATGTCGACCCACAGCTTTTAAAATCCATTGCCACGGTAGAAAGTAGCCTAAATCCGAACGCGTACAATGAAAATAAAAATAGAGTCGGTGAGGTGGTTAGTCGTGACTTTGGATTGATGCAAATCAATTCCCATTGGTTTGATCGACTATCCGAATTTAATGTGAATGAAACAAACATCTATCATCCTTGCTTTAATGTTCATCTTGGCGCGTGGGTATTAAGTTCTAATTTTTCTAGTCATGGTTATAACTGGAACAGCGTCGGCGCGTATAATGCGGGTTTTTCCAAACGCACCGAAAACGCCAGAAAAATATACATCCAAAAAGTCCAATCGGTTTATTTTAAGATGAACGTTCAATAAAAGGCCTTGCACCATGGTGGTGCAAGGCCTTTAGCTTTTCCTTTCGCTTTCTTCCTTCAATTTCCAGCTCCCCCGCATCCCTCGTTTGTCAGATTCATTCGCCACCTGGTCGGCTTTTGTCTTTCGCTGTCAGTTTTTCCCGTCGCTTTGATTAGGGACTCAGATCATTCGTTCTGAGTTGTTGGTTAGTTGAGTTGGTGACCACACACCACGTCAAATAGAAGTTCGATTTGAATGGTTGTCTGTTGTAAGTGACTGATAGTTAAGGTGTTAAAGTTTTCGCTTTTTTCATGTTATGGCATTTTTGATAACGTTTTTTTGTTCAAAAATGCCCCTGTAAACAGGAGCTAAAAATGAAAAAAATGCCGCTTACTCAGCGATTTATCGAGCGTGTAAAACCGACGTCGATCATACAAGAATACTATGATAGCAAGGTGTCTACACTGTATTTACGAGTCTACCCATCAGGAAGGCGAGTTTTTTTTGTTCGTTTTCAGAGTGACGGATTGAGAAAGAATTCTAAGATAGGCTGTGCGTTAGAGTGCTCACTGCGCCAAGCAAGACGCAAAGCCTTGCAGCTTGTTCATCAAGTTCGAAGTCCGACAATAGAAGTATTACCCACAATAACGGTGCAAGCATTCGGACAAGAGTTTTTTAAGCGTTATCCACGTCACTGGAAGCCTCGTACTTTGAAAAAAAACGAAAGTGCTTTTCGTCTTCATATCGCTCCTTACCTTGGAGATAAGGAGGTGAAATCCATTGATCGAAACGAGGTAGAGCGGTGGTTTGCTCAGTTAAGTCATGTGAAAGGCTCAGCTAACCAAGCGTTAGTCTTGCTGTCGGTCATGATGCAGCAATGTGAAACGTGGGGTTATCGTCCTAAAAATACCAATCCTTGCCGTGGTTTCAAACGTTATAAAGCCGGAGCAGTCGAACGCTACCTTGATAAAGACGAATTACGCCAATTATGGGGGATCTTAGACTCGTTAGAGAAAGATAATCCAGATAAGGTTATGATTATTCGACTTTTAATATATACAGGTTGTCGCTCATCGGAAGTCAGAACATTGCAATGGAAAGAGTACAGAGGTCGTCACTGGCATTTATTAGACAGTAAAACGGGGGCGAAAACAGTGTACCTTTGCACACAAGTCAGGGCTTACCTTGACGCATGGCAATCAGAGAGTGATTACCTGTTTCCGGCTCCTTGCAACATTCAACCCATATCGATAAATCAGTTGACTGAATTCTGGAGGAAAGTTCGCCAGTTAGCAGGATTGGAAGGGGTACGCTTGCATGATTTACGTCATACCTACGCGAGCCTTGCTATTCAGTCGAAGGTGAACTTAGTCGTATTAAGTCGCCTTTTAGGGCATGCGGAAGCGGAAACCACCTTGAAGTATGCGCATTTAGGGCGTGAAGACGTGTGTCAGGCGGCCACGCATGTGGCGAGTGTACTAGTAAAGGGGATGCGCTCATGAAATCACTGTTATTTTCATCGAAGGTGGTTCAATCACTTAACGCCAAAGCTCGAACGTATACAGTGTGGGATACCAAGAATCCAGCGTTAGGGGTTCGGGTGTATGCGGATGGTCGCCGTTTCTATGTGACTTATTTACCCATTCCTAATAAGACGTTAGCGGCAGTGGGGCAATTCACCTTAAAGCAAGCCAGAGACCACGTACAAGCTTTGCAGAGCTCTTTTTTAGAAAAAGAGGCAAAACCGATACGGTTAATCCGTTTTGATGCGTTAGTGAAAGAAGAGTGGACGGAGACGGTCTTAAAGGAATGGAAACCCAGTACGCAAGCGGGGGCGTTGAGCGCCTTAAGAAAACATTTGTTACCAGAGTTTGGTCGTTATCCCGTTGGCCGTATTGATTCGTGTCATGTACACCGTTGGTTTGATGAGCTTAGTCAGAGTTACGCAGGGGCTGCAAATCGTAATCTTGATGTGCTTCGCTCTATCTTCAAATATGCAGTTAAGCAGGGCTACTGCATGAATAACCCTTGTGATGGTATCCAGCAAAACAGAAAAAAGAAGCTCAATCGTTTTTTGAGTTTGGATGAGTTGGCACGATTCCATAAGGCATTGATGGTGGTTAGCCAACAAGGAGATATGGAAGCGTGTTGTTGTCAGGTCTTAAACTTGATTTTGCTTACAGGTTGTCGTGTTTCGGAGGTAACAGGCTTGAAATGGTCTTTTATTAAAGGCAATGAGTGGTACTTACCAGACAGTAAGACGGGGGCGAAGGTAGTGTATGTTGGTAAGGAGGCGCAACAACTTCTTTTAGATATCTCAAATCAAGCTTGGTCGAAACATAGTAAGCCCCACGATGATGTTTTTGCTCCTTTGCGTCGTTTTGTGAGTCGTGCAACTAAGGTCGGGGTGATATGGCAACAGGTGAGAGCTTTAGCGAATATCGAAGATGTCCGTATTCACGACTTGCGTCATACTTTTGCCAGTTATGCGGTATTAGAAGGGTATCCTATTCCTATGGTGTCGAAGTTATTAGGTCACGCACGCATTTCATCCACGCTTCGTTATACACATGTAGATGATGCGCAAGTCTCTGAATCCGCAGAGAGAGTAGGGGACGTTATCACTGAAATAATAACCGTAGAAAGAGAAAGTCATTCTAAGGTTAAGAAGCGTAAATCCAGAGCTCTTAAAGCCAAGCCAAAACCGAAAGCATCCAACATAGTGACCGACGAGCAGATAAGGGACATTAGAAATGAACTCGATTTTTTATCTTGGTAAATAATGAGCGAGTAAACACTATAAGCTGCCTAATTGGTGTTAGGTGGCTTAGGTGTTGAAAATTATTTTTGGACAGAAACGTGTCAGCGAGCTTCCTAAATTAGTGATTTATGAATTACTTCAAGTATTGCAAACCTCCAATCAAGTGGCCGAACTCACTCAGCCACTACAGTCCACTATATTTAGTGCCATACAAGAAATAGAGAAAGGCTTCTTGAGCCTCTTAAAGCTTTTCTCTATAGGTTAAAAGGACAAAAACAGACCAGCGATTGTCGCGCTCATTAAGTTAGATAACGTACCGGCAAGAATGGCATATAAACACAGGCTAGAGATCTCCGAGCGTCTTTCTTTTGCCATACTACCTAGGCCACCTAGCAACATAGCTGCAGCTGAGAAATTAGCAAAACCACACAGTGCAAAGGTGATGATTGCCGTAGTACGTTCAGATAACGGGTTGTCGATTAGGAATTCAGTAAAATTAACGTAGGCGACAAATTCATTGAGTACTAATTTTTGACCAATGAACGTTGCCGCACTAAACGCTTCTTCTAGTGGTATACCAATGATCACAGCAAGAGGCGAAAATAGGTAGCCAAGTATGAGTTCTAATGATAGTTCAGGCAGCCCAACAAATCCGCCGACTAAACCTAGCAGGCCATTTAAAAGGGCAATTAAAGCAATAAATGCTAAAAGCATACCACCCACATTAATCGCCAAAGCTACCCCATTAGATGCTCCCTCAGCGGCTGCATCAATAACATTGCTTGGCTTGTAAGCTTCTATTGATTCACTTACCTCACTATTTTTACGGTCAGCGTCCAACTCTTCAGGTTTCTTAGTTTCTGGCAATAAGATCTTGGCAAACAACAAGCCACCAGGCGCTGCCATAAATGATGCCGCAATCAGATACTCCATGTTTACGCCCATTGCAGCAAATCCACCTAGTACTGTACCGGCGATAGATGCAAGGCCACCACACATCACCGCGAATAACTCTGACCGACTAAGTTTATTAATATACGGCGCAATGACAAGAGGTGCCTCAGTTTGACCGACGAAGATATTTGCGGTTGCTGACATCGACTCAAATTTACTCGTACCTAGCAATTTCTGAAGGCCTCCTCCAAGGAAACGAATGAATATCTGCATAATGCCAAAATAGTACAAAACGGATACTAGGGCAGAAAAGAATACAATTACTGGCAATACGCGAATGGCAAAGACGAAGCCGCCGCCACCAAATATTTCAAACATCTTATCACTGGCTAAACCACCAAATAAGAATCCAATACCATCAGCAGAATAACCAAGAACAGCATTGATTCCATTTGATACATACTGGAGAAGATCTTTACCTATGGGTACAAACAGAACGAATGCACCGATTAAAAATTGAATAATAAATGCGCCAAGAACCGTTCTTATATTTATAGATTTTCGGTTCATAGAAAAGGCATAAGCGATACCGAGTAACGCTACCATGCCAAGTAGACTAAAGAGGATTTGCATAGAAATGTCCTTGTTCTTTCAAATAAAAACGGCAGACCTAAATAGCCTACCGCTCTGTTGGGATTAATGATTGATCCAGTGCTCACAAGCTAGCTCAGCCACCATCATTTCAATGTCGTATGGTACCGGCTGCGGTATCTTAGAGAGCGATTTAGCATTAAGCGCGATACGCTCAAGACTTAGCGTTTGAAGTGCGAGCCCTAAATCCATAATTTCGATTGGGTTACCATCACCGGCAGATAGGTTGACTAAGTTGGCATCAGAGAGGACAAACAACTCTTTATCTTCACCTTCTATTTGATAGGCTGTTACGTGTGGGCGAATACGATTAATTCCCTGACTCATATCTTTGAGTTCAGACAGATTAATTTCACGTTGGAAATGACCTGCGTTTGCAATAATTGTCTTATCACGCATGAGCTCGAAGTGCTCTTTACGCAAAACATCATCACGGCCAGTGATAGTCACAACCATGTCAGCATCAGGCAATGCCTTTTCAAGTGTTGAGGTGTAGAAGCCTTCCATATGCGCTTCAAGCTTCGTGAGCGAGTTACTTTCAACGACTGTGACATGAGCGCCCATACCACGAAGACGTTGGGCAGTACCAGAGCCACAGTAACCATAGCCGATCACAATCACTTTCTTGCCATGAAGCATCACGTTTGTTGCTCGCATCATGCCGTCAACGACAGAAGATCCAACGCCAAAGCGATTTTCGATGATACGTTTAGACATGGTGTCGTTAATGATCAACGTTGACCACTTATCAGACTTAAAGTCTTCACGTAGACGGTTAGCCCCTGTGGTCGTTTCTTCTGTTGCACCTAACAGTGAACTTTGTAGATGCTCAAACTCAGGGTGAGTGAACACAAGCTCATGTAAATCGGCACCATTATCAGCAATGATGTCTGGATTAAAACTAAGAACATTTTCACAATAGCGAATGTGGTCTTCAAATGACTCATTACGATGAGAAAATACGTGAACGCCGTAATCTTTCACCAGTGCTGCTGCGGTTTCATCTTGGGTTGATCCTGGGGAACCGGTCAAAACTACTTTGGCTCCACCTTTTGTCAAAGCTTCCATCCATACGCCAGTTTTAGCTTCTACGTGAAGGCAAATACCGATGGTTAATCCCTTAAATGGTTGTTCTTTCTCTAAGCGTTCGATAAGACTTCGCATAATTGGCATGTGTGCACGCGCCCAGTCAATTCGTTTCGTACCTTCTGGTGCAAGAGTTAGGTCTGCTACGTCATGGGTGATATTCGTCATTTCAGTATCCTTTTGTGGAAATTGGTATGGACACAGAATGAGTGAAATTGAGGTTTAGAAAAACAAAGCTACGTGGAAAGATTGTTCTTATAGAGAAACTATAATGTGAGGTGTGCAAAGGAACTCGTGAGCTCTTTTAGTAGTAATGCATTAGAATAGAATGACTATTAGAGGTACTCCGATGAAAAACCTGAACCTAAACTTGGTCACTACCTATTACACCGTAGTGAAGCATAATTCGTTCTCACAGGCCGCTGATGAATTGGTACTGTCTAAGTCTGTTGTCAGCAAGCAAATACGCCAGTTAGAGAATGAGTTGCAATGTACGCTTATTCAGCGAACAACCAGAACATTATCTTTAACAGAACAAGGGCAGTATCTCTATGAACGATACTCAAAGATTCTCGATGACATTAAAGAAGCTCATGATGTCATCGACCAACGAAATGACACTCTGAGCGGCTCTTTTAGGATACGCCTGCCAATTGTTCTTGAGCATGATTTGAATCTCATGCAAAAGATCAGCTCGTTTACTCAAATTTATCCCAATGTAGAACTGGAGGTCATGTATGGTTATACATTGGATGACCTTGTTTCAGAGGGTATAGATCTCGCCTTTCATATCGGCGATATGCCCAATAGCAGCTTTCGGTGTAGGAAGATTAAGAGCATCGGCACAAAGGTTGTCGCTTCTAGAGACTACTTAGAGAAAAATGGGACACCTAATATCCCATCAGACTTAAAAATGCATCGCTGTATGAACTACCGAAGTTGTCTAACAAAGGATAAATGGCGATTTAACTTTGCAGATGAATCACATGAATTTGTCGAGTTAAACTCAACGATTCGATCGGATTCAGAAGCTATGTTGGTCGAGATGGCCAAAAATGGAGTGGGCATTGCGTGTGCTTTGGATTTTTTAGTCGGTGATTATCTTGAACAAGAAGAACTGGTGAATATACTCACTGATTATACTTGGTCCACCGAGCTTTATTTTGTTTACCCAAGTGCGGCGATTACACCCCATAAGGTGCGAACATTTATTGACCACATGTTGAAATGATAGAGCCTGTCGTGAAATGACAATTCGTTAGGGGAAACAATAGAGTGATTGGCTTAGCGTAGAATTTTAATCGATCCTATTATTATGACTGCTGACTAGATCATTAAACAATCATTTATTGAACCTAAAGGCGGATAATATGAATAGGTCAGCTATATACAGTGGTTTGCTACTCACTTTTGCAGCAACACACGCAATGAGTGCGGAACATGCGAAACTTCGATTAATCGGTACATCAGACCTCCATTCTTACATGGATAACTTTGATTATTATGCTAATGAAAGAAGTGAAAAGTATGGGGCTGTTAACCTCATAGCTGAGATAGAGCATTACCGAAACGAAAGTGACAACTCCGTTCTAGCAGATACAGGTGATTTACTCGTAGGGAATCCGTTTGGTGATTTCATCGGTGGTCAGTGGCTAGCTGGACAAGCTAAAACAACACCTATCATTGATATTCTAAATGAACTTAATTTTGATGTGGCAGCTCCCGGTAACCATGACTTTGATTATGGTTTAGAGTATCTACATCTCAATTACGACAAAGCTAACTTTCCAACCGTTCTTTCTAATGTTTACAAATCAGGCTCAGAAACTCCTTATTTCAATCCCTATGTCATCGTTGAGAAGCCTGTAATCACTAAAGAAGGGACCAATCGTACAGTTAAGATTGGTTATATTGGGGTTGTTCCACCTCAAACCATGGAGTTAAATGCAAAATGGCTTGATGGAAAAGTAGATATCGTTGACCCCTTACCGCATGTGAAAAAATGGGCAGCAGAAGCAAAGGCAAATGGTGCTGACATCATCGTTGCTCTTGCTCATTCCGGTATGAAAGACGTTAAGTATTACGAGGGCATGGAAGATATGACTTGGCATTTAGCACAAGTAGAAGATGTGGATGCGATTCTATTTGGCCATACTCATAAGCCATTTCCAGGAAAGAAGTATCAATCGACTGAAAACGTTGATAACGAAAAAGGCACGATTTTCGGCAAGCCTGCGGCTCAGCCGGGGAAGTGGGGTGACCACATAGGTATTGTTGACCTAAGTTTGTCTTATGATGATAATGCCTGGACGATTACCGAAGGCTCCGCTTTTGTTGTCAAGAGCAATGAGCGATCTGAAACAGAGAGCCAACAACAAAAGGTGCGTCAATATACTGCGAACTACCACAAACAGATCCTAACAGAGTTTTCACGCCCTCTTGGTAAAGTTAACGTTGAGTTACGTAACGATTTCAATTTGCTTGGCAATGACAGTGTTTATCAAATTGTCGGTGACTCAATGATCAGTTTCGTTACAAATAAAAAAATTACTAAACTTCCAATTTTAAGCACCGTAGCCCCTGCTATTCACCGCAATGACTCTAACTTCTACTTAGGTTTGGAAGCTGGTGAGCTTACGACTCGTGACGTAGGTTCATTGGTTTATTCTTCAGACCTAATAGCGAAAGAGATGACAGGAAAAGAGCTTAAAGAGCTACTTGAAATTTCTGCCTCTATGTATGTTGAACCCAATGATGATAGTGGTTTGTTGATTAAACCAGATCACCTAACGTTTTTGTACTACAACATTTTAGGCATTAAATATAAAATCGATATCACGAAAGCTTCAACGCACAATTCGTTTGGGTTCCCTGTTGCAGAGGGTGAAGGTCGGATCACGGAGATGACTTATCAAGGCAAGCCGATCAAACACAATGACAAATTCTTATTGGTAGGTAGCAAATATAACCCTTATTTTGCACGCGAGTTAAAAGCGAAAAAAGAGTTTCTGAATATTGGCGACCCAAACTCACGTACTGTATTAAAAGAGTACCTGCAGCAGTCTCAAAAAGCATTAGACATTAATGTGGAAAATAACGTTACGTTAATTCTTGAACCCAATAAGAGCTACCGATTTCAAGCTAACAATGATAAGTCTAAACTAGCGGATTTTGTTCAACTTACAAGCATGCACATTAAATGGGAAAAGGAACAAGGTGGCAAAAACGTTTACGTTATTGAGCCTTAGCCAAACTATAATGAACAACTCACCATATGAGTGTAACGTATGTGCCCTATCATCATTGCATGGGCGCTTTTATTGTCTGGGAGACTTCAGAGATGGATGGGCTTAATATCAAATTTGCTTAACCTGCCCTTACAGAACCATGCTTTACCTATCACTTTACGACAAAGTAGAACTTTCTTGTTAGCTCAGAGTAACGTTTTGAAGTTGGTCGAATGAACGTACTTAGGCCTTGATGCTATCAGGCTTAACTCGTTTTGGGGTAGATCTGTACTAACTGAATTAGCTAGCTGGAAGATGGGAAATCAATCTGGGCTTAAAAATCTAGCCCAGATTAAATCTGATAGGCACCGAGTCAAAAATGGGTAACTGTCAGATCAGGGCTGAATTAGTACACTTTAAATGCTTTCAGCAAATTCAGGTTCCTTCGTCTTAGTTAAATCGGTGATAGCACCAAGCTCGATTGCTTCTTTCAACTCAGCTTGCTTGCGTATGGCTTTAGTTTCATTGAAGTCCTGTGCTACAGCCGTTTCGATGAACTCAGCATCATCAATATCGAAGTTCTTAACAGCTTTCTTGATGTCAGATAGGTCCACTTGGAAAAACTCTTTACGCCTATTCACCATGTTCAGACGGTCATTATCGAATACGCGATGCAACTCTTTCTCAAGAGAAGGTGCGTCAGTGGTGTGAATCATGGCGTGGACATCAAAACTGAATGGTACTGAAGCATCACCCAACTCCTTGACCCGATCCATTGGTTCGAGCCGGCGGGTCATACCAATCTTATAAACATTTTCTCCAAACGAGCCAATATTACTAATAACATAAACGTGACCTTGCTTGGTTTGCTCTGCCATACTCTGTGCACGTTGATGCTTTTGCTCTGCGGCTTCAAGATCAGACTGTAGCTGTGCGATCTGTTCTTCCAGTTTACTACGGGCTTCGTCATTCGCTGACTCAAGCTGTTTTCTAGCGGTCACAAGGGCTTTAGAAAAGCGTGCTTCTTCTTTGATGGCTTCTTGTTCCGCTTTCTTGATCTCAGCTTCAATCTTCGCTTCTTCACGCATTTGAGCCTTAATTTCAGCCTGTTCTTCTTTCTCTGTTTGTTTCTTTTCTTTGTGCTCGTGAGTCAGGCGAAGTTCCTCAACTTTTAATTGCAAATACTTATTTGAAATGACAATCGTGTTGGACTCATTTAGCTTATTAATTGCTTCAAAAGCTTTATTAATTCGCGCTTCCATCTTGACGACATTTTTCCATGTACAGTTGGCGATGGCTGCTTCACATTCGTTGTTGAATGCGCGAGCTGTGAGTCTAATGCCTCGGTCAGTCATCTTCTTACCTTCGACTTTTGAGTTACCTACCGTCCACTCAGTAGTGCAGTAAATCGCTCCAGAGGCATCCTTCAGGCGAAGAAGGTCTTTTTGACGCTCTTTGCACTCGTGGACTTTCTCTTTAAATTGCTCCGCAGTGTCAAAGTCAAAGTGTGGTTCGTAGAAGCCTAGCTCTAGCAACTCAACGTCATCGTCATAAATACCTATTTTATGGATGAGTGAGTCATATATGCCTTTCTTTTCTTTGTAACTCGACTTGAGTTGCTCAATATCATTTGTGACCTCAAGAAAAACTGCATTGGCTTCGTCTTGGCGTAATTTGGATGCTTGATTTCGAACCTCAATCTCTTTATCCACGTTGATGATGCCAGAATATTGCATCTCATAGTCAGCAAGTGCTTGAGAAGCCTTTTTGGTTTCCTGTTTGGAATCTTCCAGTTCTTGTTTTGTAGATTTAAGTCGAGTAATAAAGATAAAAAGCACTACAGCTAGTAATGCAGAAATCACTAGAAATGGTAGCGGGGGTAAATTTGCGAATGCTGATTGAGGCATTATCACTCCTGATTAAAAATTTCAGGTGTAGTTTAACAGAATAATTCGGAGGTATTATACCATTGTGTTTTATAAGGTTATTAAAACAAAGGGAAGACAATAGGGTCACATCTTGCGTTTTGCCGCGCATTACTTTTAGTATGTCAAAATTAGCTGCCGATCTGGAACGTATTTAGAAGCGAAACAAACAATGGGGCAGATCTGAGCTAGCTGGCACTTTTTGAGAAAAGTGCCACGAGTAAAACTTCAGGTCTATGAAGCCTCTGGACAAAAGTGTTTCAGCCTGAACGGGTTAAAACGAATATGAGCTATATGAATAATGCCTCAAAAGATTGATCTCTTTTAATTGAGGCCAAGATAGAGGATAGAGAGGCAAGCATTGCCTCATGTACAAAATTTCCCATGCTTATGCGTTTTACACCTAGAGTTTTCAGTTCTGAAAAACTAGGTAATCCCGGTAGACACATCACATTTATCGGTAATGACGTGCAATCGACAACTGATTTGATATCATCTTTTTTATTAATACATGGTAGAAAAATGCCATCTGCGCCCGCTTGTTGATATCTATTAATTCTCTCGATACTAGCTGCAAGAGGATCTTCAACATTAAGTAAGAACACGTCACTTCTGACATTAATAAAAATTTCAAAACTTGCTTCGTGAATGCATTCTTTAATTTTTTCTATTGTTTTTCCGAACAGAGCGCTGTCACGCAAGCTTCTTTCACCGTCTACCACGACACTGTCTTCTATGTTGACCCCAACAACTCCAACTTTGACTAATTCAATAATATTCTTTGCTATAATTTCAGGCGTCTCTCCGTAGCCAGATTCAAGATCTACGGTCAAAGGCAGTTCTGTAGACTTAACAATTGCTTTTACAATCGACAAAAGGTCTTTGAAACGGATATTTTCTCCATCTTCCTTCCCAAGGCTATTAGCAATAGCTGCGCTAGAAGTACCAAGGGCAGAAAAACCGACACTCTCGGCGATCTTCGCACTTGGTACATCCCATACATTACTAATAACTAGTGGTTCTTCCATTTTATGCATATTTTTGAACATATCTGATACTCCAATTTACTTTTGTATTGAATAATTTCAGGCAAATACTAACAACGGAAGAAAGATAAGGTGCGCCATTTTCGGAACTGAATGATAAATTTTTACAAGGCCTGTATTCATTAGACTCTCTGCTGCATTAGAAAAAGGTATGGTAAAACTGTGAGCTTTGAGTGTCAGATTAGTTATATTTGGTCAAAATTCACCCGACTGAGAACGTAGGCTTTTTGGCGAAACTAATAATGGGGCATTTTCGAGCTAGAAAATGCCACGCGTAAAAATTCAGGTTGTGACGTTTTTGGACAAAAGCGTTTTAGTGGTTTTACTAAATTAGTATTCCACAAATTACTTATTGTATTGCAAACACTCTAATCAGGTAGCCAAATTCACTTATCCACCACATTAGATAGTTAAAACAAATTCTCCATAAGATAATTTTTAATATCGAAAAACGAAAATGACGCCCCATATTATGGTCGTCACCTTAAAACGTTTTTGAAAAACTATTTCATGCCGTTACCTAAGTTTAAATTTATTTACTATTTGAGTAATTTGTGCGTTTGTATCGGCAATACTTTCCGTTTGTTGCGCTGTTTCTTGTCCATTAGCATTGAGTTGGCTGACCATGTCGTTGATGGACGCCATATTACGGCTTACCTCTTGTGTCACACTACTTTGTTCTTCTGCCGCTGTAGCAATCTGAGTGCTTAAATCATTAATTTCAGCAATATGGTTGCTTAACCCATTAATACGTTGCCCAACCAGCTCTGTACTTTCAGCCGCCTTATTACAGGTATCCTTTGTCGCATCCATTGAGCTTGTAACCGATTGACTGCCATTAACCAAGCTACTTAGAGCTTTCTCTATTTCTCCTGTACTAGTTTGTGTACGACTAGCCAAAGCTCGAACCTCATCCGCTACCACAGCAAAGCCTCGCCCCTGCTCTCCTGCTCTTGCGGCTTCGATAGCTGCATTCAATGCAAGTAAATTGGTTTGGTCAGCAATATCACCAATGACATTCAAAATGGAACTAATGCCTTTAGTTTCTTCACTCATTGCTTGAATGTTATGAGCGGTCTCTTCTACCTCTTTTACTAAAGAAGAGACACTCGACTGTGCGTCATGAACTACCTCTAAGGACTCTCCGCTCATGGTGGTTGCTTCAGAAGTAAATTGCGCCGTTTCTGCTGCATGGTGAGCGACGGATTCAGCCGTTGAATTCATTTCTTCTATGGCCGTGACGACTTGTTCCGTTTCCACTACATGTTGGGCGAGTATTTGTCCGTTGTTTTGAGTCTGAGACGTCAGTGCTTTGACATCACCCTGAAGTTTTACTGTGGATGATTCAATTTCTAACATCATAGATTGTAAGCTTTCAATGAAGGTATTGACCCCCAGTGCAATCTGTCCAAGGTCATCATTAGAATTGACCGCAAGACGCTGTGTTAAATCACCATCACCACTGGATAAGCTTTGAATTGTGTTTTTGAGGGCGAGGATAGGACGGTACAAATAGTTCAACACAAGTAGTGCCAAAACAATACTTACTATTAAGTATATAAATGTAGAAATGAACGCCGCTTGTTTTGCTTCTTCAATCGTGGCAAAAACAATCGTTTTATCTAATGATATGAGCAAGTACCAGTTCTTTTCACCAAGTTCAATACGCCTAGAAAATAGTACCTTATCGGCACCATTCAATTCGTACTCAAATATTGCTGAAGGCTGACCAATAACTGAATTAGTCACTCCTTTAAAAGCAGTAAAATTAGTCAATTTATCGCCATTTTTAACAGTAGCCGATGTACTGGCTAAGGTAGTGGTGTCGTCAGACATAATCAATGCCATTGCACCTGAAATATTAATATCTTTTACCGCTTTATTTAGCACTTCCAAGGAAACATCGGCTAGCACAACACCTGACCCGAACGATTTACCTATACTCACCATTTGTTCGCCTGTAGAGGCGTCATTATAAGCATCAGTATATATTAGTTGTCCTGTGTTTTGTGCTTGGCTATACCAAGGCTTTTGTCGTGGGTCATAAGATGAAGGACTCTTGTGATTAATCCATCCATCGTAAGAAACCGAAGCATAAGCATCACCATTTTCAAAACCAATCATCATATTTTCAACGTTGGCAGAAAATCCACTCACACGCATTCGCTCAGCATGAGAGCTTGAATAGTTATAGCTCTTATAATCACTAGCTAGATTACTCACAGCGGTTGCTTTGCTAGTCATAAAGTCATGGACGCGCTTAGCTTCAACTTCTACACGCTCCTCGGTCGCTTTATAAATAGTAGATTGCAGCGCATCACGTTTACTAATAAAAGCTAGGTAATTTGCTGTTCCTACGGAAAGCGCAACCAAAACGGAAATAGAAGCTAATAAAGCCCCTCTAAAACTGAGTTTATCCATAAAAAATCCTATGATATTAAATTAGCTAGAACCAAAATCATGCTTCTTTGCTTTAGATGAATGATTTACGTATCTCCGATACGCTCACCTCATAACAAAAAAAAGCAATCATACAAGGCGTATGCATTCATCATTGATATATACATTATGTCGACCGTCTACCCAGTAACATTAGTTTAATTTGATCTAAACCTTTAGGCTCAACGGTTGAGGTTAGTGACTCTGAGCAGTTTGGGATAGAAGTGCTTAATAGTGATTTTTGCAACAGGCTGTTGCAAAGTTGGGGTTGGAGTTTGTCCAACAGCCTGTTGGACATTCGATGAAGCAGGCAATTTCCTAATTGTGCAACAGCTTGTTGCACAAATAAATCTCATGTTGGTTTCATGCGCTCTAAACACGTCTTGGGGCAGATCTGAGCTAGCTGGCACTTTTTGAGAAAAGTGCCACGAGTAAAACTTCAGGTCTATGAAGCCTCTGGACAAAAACGCGTTAAACTCAAAACTCTAATTCACTTAACTGATATTAGAAAAAGTATCTTGAAACCGTAAATCTGCGAGTTTGATACGGCGACGTTGAACAATGAGTATTAGCTATCTAATCAATCACGTTAGTATGGGTGAAGCCTGAAAGTGATAGACTTAGAAAGCGTATGAATAATAATCAACAAAAGTCTGGTGAGTGTGTTACCTTGGTCTCTATCCCTACCGCTTAGTAGGGACTTCTTTTCCTTTCCGAACTCGCATCTCGGCACTCTTTAGTTGCCCTCCTAAGCCTCACCGCAGGCTTTAATTATGTCTATTTCAACCCAAAAGTTAAGAAACATCTTCAAACTCACTAGAATTGAAAATGTAGAAATCAACAACGACGTACCCCATTTCGCACCTTGGTTACCACTTGCTCAAAAAGTAAAACCTGTCATCCCTTCTGCGATTATATATTGCGAAGGTAATTTTGGTAAAATTGATGGTAAAACCGCAAATGGGTTAGTGAGACATTCGTTAAGCTATCGTATTCTATCGGTTATTGATAGTGAGTCTGCTGGCTTAGATGCTGGTGAAGTTCTTGATAACAAAGCCAATGGAATACCGATCCTTGCTAATGCTGAAGAAGCTATCATTCACGCAGAAAGCATTCCTGATTACTTCATTTTTGGTATTGCGCCATCAAGTGGCTTTTTATCTGACTTAGATAAAAGCATCATTTTAAATGCCATGTCACTAGGAATGAACATCGTAAATGGCTTACATGAATTCCTAACCGATGATCCTCTATTTTTAGAAGCCAGCTTAAAGAATAACGTTCGAATATTCGATACTCGCAAACCCAAAAATAAAGGCGAACTGAAAACGTTTAGCGGGAAAATACACAACGTTAAATGCCCGAGAATTGCTGTAATGGGGACGGATTGCGCGCTAGGAAAACGAACAACAGCAACAATATTGGCGAATGAACTGACTAAAAAAGGCCTTAACGTCGTTCTGATTGCCACTGGTCAAACAGGCATTATGCAGGGAGCACAATACTGCGTTGCACTCGATGCTGTTCCTTCACAATTTTGTGCCGGTGAGTTGGAATCTGTCATTGTACAGGCCTATGAAAAAGAAAATCCGGATCTGATTATTATTGAAGGGCAAGGAGCCTTGAGTCACCCTGCGTTTTCAACCAGCGCTTTTATCTTACGTGGCAGTTGTCCAACGGGTGTGATACTGCAACATGCCCCTAAACGTTTATATCGTAGTGATTTTCCTGATTGCCCAATGCCTTCGATTGCCTCAGAAATCAATCTTATCGAAACGTTTTCTAATACCAATGTTATTGGACTAACACTGAATCATGAAGATATGTCGTTGGATGAAACACGTTGTGCGATAGACACTTACACTACCGAATTTGGTTTACCGGTTACTGATGTCTTGTCACAGCCTGTTGAACATCTACTGCACATCGTAACGTCAGCCTTTCCTATAATAGCAAGTAAACTGGCCGAAAAAGGGTGAACTACCCTAGGTTAGACATCGATTGTGGGAAAGTTCATCATAACGCTCAGTTCCTGATTTCTCAGCTCTCACTGAAAAATATATCCGTTACGCCTGTAACAAAAGCCTTCCTCGGCCACCCTATCATCGCACAAGTTCTTATTGATGCTGGCGCAACAATGTTAGCCGATTCAAGAATCGAAAATCTTCAAAAGATGACTGAATCTGGCATTTCTATCCCCAAAATGCTGATACGTACACCCATGCTCAGTCAAGTGGCGAGCATAATAAAATACAGTGATATGAGTTTAAACTCTGAAGTTGAAGTGATTCAGAGGCTTTCACATGCAGCGGAACAACAAAATTGCTGTCACGGTATCATTATTATGGTTGAGCTTGGCGATCTCAGAGAAGGTGTGATGCCAAATCGCGTGATTGATTTTATCCGAGAGATTATTTTTTTACCAAACATCACGATAAAAGGAATTGGTACGAATTTAGCCTGTCGGTATGGTGTCGCTCCAGATGATCAAAATATGAGTATTCTTTCTGAGCTTGCCGATGGAATTGAAGCTACATTTGGGGTCAGTCTAGAAATTATTTCAGGGGGTAATTCTGCTTCAGTTAACTGGGCTCTTCAGAGAACAGGCTTAACTCGAGTCAATAACCTTCGTATAGGAGAAGCAATTTTTTTAGGCTGTGAGCCTTTAGAGCACGAAAATATCAAAGGCTTACATACGGATGCGGTTTCTTTGACCGCTGAAGTGATTGAATCCAAGACTAAACCGACTTTGCCTTGGGGGAGTCGGGGGTTAAATGCTTTTGGTGAAAAAGAAAACCTTCAAGATAGAGGGGAGGTCTCACAAGCTATTCTAGCATTAGGCCGCCAAGATGTTTGTGTCAGCGGACTTAAGGCTCCGAATGGGATTAAGATCATGTCTTCAACCAGTGATCATCTTGTCCTTGAATCCTCACAGAAACCACTATTTGTAGGGGAAAAAGTCACATTCAGTTTAGATTACAGTGCGCTCTTATCTTCTATGTCTTCACGTTATATCCATAAATATTTTAAGGCACCTAAATGGAGAAGAAAGGAAGAAGGAGCGCATAATGCTACGAACAACTGTAATTCTCTTCGTCAGTGTCATGCTTAACGGTTGTCAAATAAGCCCAATAAAATCTAATGGACTTGCCGATTATAGAGCGACAGTTATTTCAAGCCAACTTCCACAAGAGTTAGGCTCAATCACACTCGTAAATGCACAGTCAGAAGGCGATAGTGTCACTCTTGTTTTCGTAAAAAAGAAAACTTTAAATATGGACCGCTTAGTAGAAAAAGTCGCCGTTATTTTTTGTGACAACATCGAAATAAGACCACTATTAGAGAGTGGGATCTCTTATCGAATCATTACCTTAGGAAAAAATGAGAAAGTAGAAAGCCTTAACGTCATTTCTCTAGCTAAGTGCTCTAATTGAATGCTTAGCAGTCGAATGGATAAAAGCCAATACGAGTTGTTCAATGTACTCAATGACACTATTTTATTGAGGTTTGACCGCCTTACGCCTTGGGAAAAAAACTTTATCACAGAGTTACACCATAAGGTCGTAACTAGACAACTCATTTCAATTAAACAAAAACAGCTTGCTTTAAAAATTTCAATGAAAGCCTATAAATCAAAGAAGAAAAACGCGCGTTCCAACGTCTAATTTAAGCTTGTGTATACC
>NZ_MCUN01000020.1 GCF_002873455.1 Vibrio splendidus
TACGCTCTTTCGAAAAAGAACCAATAACGCTTTGATATTCATCAACGAGTGCCCACACAGATTGATAGGTTTAAATTGTTAAAGAGCTTTTCCTTTTTGAGCTTCGCTCAAATCGGACGGCCATTTTAGCGATTTAAGTTTTAGTGTCAACCACTATTTTCAAAACTTTTTTCAAGCGCTTAGCTTGGCTAATTTGACCTGCTGATTCGTTTTGGTTTCTTACGAAGCCTTCCCGTTTCAACGAGGTCGCATTATAGAGATTTCGATCACACTGGCAAGCCCTTTTTGAAGTTTTTCTCGTTTTTTTATTCGTTCGATTAAAAAGACCACAAAACGCCTCAAAAGTAGGCTTTCCTCTTACATCTCTTGCAGTTTCTTTGAGAATAAAGAGACTTTTTCCCAGTTCGTGTACTCAACTTCCTTGGTTGTGTCCGTTTCTCCACCTGTCATGTTCATAATAAAGCGAATCATAGTTTTATCGAACCAGTTATAACGTGGGTAATAGAGGGCACCAGCGAATACACCGATTAGAGTCGGCTGCCATGGTGACTTAAGAAGAAACTTCTTAATATAAGCACTACCTTCAGGGGTGTCTTTGCCTTGGTCTTCTTTACGAGCCGTTAAGTTAACGCAGAAGAAGGCAACCTTATTTGATTGCAACTGAGCAAGGTTGGCATCAATGAACTTATATAGCTTCTTATTAAGGTGACCATAACGAATAGAAGCACCAATCAATACTCTGTCGTATTGAGCAAAGTCGACATTACTAATAGTGTGCAGATCTTGAAGCTCACATTCGAACTCATTCATTTCTTCTTTTATATAGTTCAAAATTTTCTTGGTTTGCCCTTCACGGCTTGAATATAAAAATAGAGCTTTTGCCACAATGTTGTCCTTAGCTACGCCAAAACGTAGGGGTCAATAGAATTAATAAGGTGAAAATTTCTAAACGGCCAAACAGCATAGACACGATCAACACCCATTTTGCCTTGTCATTCACATCGCCGAAGTGCATTGCCACTTCACCTAAGCCTGGGCCAAGGTTATTTAATGTTGCCGCCACGGCGGAGAAAGCACTTAGTTCGTCCATCCCCGTAGCAATAAGAGCCAACATACAAACTACAAAAACCAATGCGTATGCAGAGAAGAACCCCCAAACCGCATCAACAACACGCTGTGGTAACGCAGATCCGCCAACCTTGATGGTATAAACAGCACGCGGGTGAACAAGACGCTTCATTTCACGAGCACCTTGTAAAGTAAGCAGTAAGATTCGGATTACTTTCATACCACCGCCGGTTGAACCTGCACAACCACCGATAAAAGAAGAGAACAGGAGCAAAACGGGCAGAAATAATGGCCACTCAGAAAAACCGGTGGTAGTAAAACCCGCGGTTGTAGATATAGACACCGTTTGGAACAACGCTTGATCGAAAGCATCGTAATACGAGTCATAAGAATGGTGATTGAGTAGTAATAAGAAACAAACTAAGAACAGGACCGCTTGAATAAAGATAAAGGCGCGAAATTCAGGATCTTTCCAATAATACTTAGGATGCACACCACCAGAAGCAAATGCAGCAAAGTGAAGTGAATAGTTACATGCTGATATAAGGAGGAATACGACGGTAATCATGTTGATAGCAGGACTGTTGAAATAGCCCATGCTCGCATCGTGAGTCGAGAAGCCACCAATAGCAATCGTAGAGAAACTATGGCTGATGGCATCGAAGAAGCTCATGCCGGCAAGCCAAAACGCTACCGCACAAGCAATCGTTAGACTCAGATATATGTACCAAAGCGCTTTTGCCGTTTCAGCAATACGCGGAGTCATTTTACTGTCTTTTACTGGACCTGGGATTTCTGCACGATATAGCTGCATACCACCGATACCGAGAACCGGAAGGATGGCTACTGCCAATACGATGATACCCATACCACCAAACCATTGCAGGAACTGACGGTAAAACAGAATCGCCTTAGGCAAGTCATCGAGACCGACAATAACGGTTGCGCCCGTGGTTGTTAATGCAGAGAAGGATTCGAAGAAAGCATCGGTGACCGACACATTCGGGTTATCGGCGATCAAAAACGGCAATGCGCCCGCACTACCGATTACCGTCCAGAACAACACAACAATAAGAAAGCCATCACGAGCTTTCAATTCATGTTTATAGCGTCGGTTTGGAAACCAGCAAGTTGCGCCACAAAATAATAGAACGAAGAAAGTCGTCACAAATGGCACACCCGCACCATCTCTATAGATCAGTGCGACGAGCGCTGGTGCGAGCATTGATACACTAAAAAGTGCTAATAATAATCCGACGATTCGAATAATTGAGCGAAATTGCATGAGCTATTGAACGAAGCGAAATGCTTCACACTTCCTAGTTGTCTTTGACTTTCGTTACCAGTGCCTTAGCACCGCTTTTATTGATCATGGTTTGGGTAAACGAATCTACCTGAAGGAGCTCTATTTCAATAATAAGCTCAACTTGAACACCATAATACGCTTGGACTTCAACAGCCTGATGCTGAGCCATAATGGATTGCGCGATTGGCACAAAGCCATAGTCTAACTCTAGCCGTAATTTTGTGGTTATTTTTTTCTCGATAGTTTGAAGCAGCTTGAGAGCTTGTTGCACTCCTCCACCATACGCCTTTACTAGTCCACCCGTTCCAAGCTTGATTCCGCCAGAATAACGAGTGACAACAGCCGTTAATTCACCGACACCAGAACCAGACAGTTGCGCCAAGATGGGCTTACCCGCAGTACCAGATGGCTCTCCATCGTCACTAAAGCCCCATTTCATTGAGTCTTCAGGTCGCCCAGCGACAAAGCCCCAACAATTATGTCGCGCTGAAGAATGCTCTTTTTTTACCTGTTCTACGAACTGTTTAGCAGCTTCTACACTTGGAGTATGAGCAAGACGAGTAATGAAGACGCTCTTCTTTATCTCTTCTTCAAACAGAGCTGACGCAGACGGTATTAAATAAGGCTGTTCATTCATATCGTTAACTTAATTATTAAGAGCGACGAAGTGTATCACGCGTGAATAATAAGGGTTAGAGGATCTGTGCTATCGCACAATGTTAAACAATTGTTTAAAAAATGTATTGAAATTAATCAGGCAGAGGTACAGACTAAGATAACTGGTCTTACCAGGTATCCTACAATATTAGAAAGATAACAAGATTCTCTCAAACAATCGTGGATTGTATGTCATGGAGATAGACAATGATTTACCAAGCTAACACCTTACAGGTAAAGGAATTACAAGATGGTATTGCAGAACTCAGCTTCTGTGCACCGGCCTCTGTAAACAAACTCGACCTTGCTACTTTAGAATCACTAGATAAAGCGTTAGATGCCCTTAATGCTCACGCTGGATTACGTGGTTTAATCTTAACTTCAAACAAAGACGCGTTCATCGTAGGCGCAGACATCACTGAATTTCTAGGCTTATTTGCTAAGCCAGAAGCAGAACTTGATGAATGGTTAAGATTCGCGAATTCAATCTTTAGCAAGCTAGAAGACCTTCCTGTCCCAACTCTTTCAATGATGCGTGGCCATGCCCTTGGCGGCGGCTGTGAATGTGTACTCGCTACCGATTTCCGTATCGGTGACAAGACCACCAGCATTGGCCTACCTGAAACCAAGCTTGGCATCATGCCTGGCTTTGGTGGTTGTGTGCGTCTGCCTCGTGTTATCGGTGCTGACAGCGCAATGGAAATTATCACGCAAGGCAAAGCATGCCGCGCAGATGAAGCGCTTAAGATTGGCTTGTTAGATGCGATTGTTGAAACAGACCAACTACTAGAATCAGCGATTAACACTGTTTCTCTAGCTGCCAATGAGAAACTCGATTGGCAACTACGCCGTAAACAAAAAACATCAGCGCTTTCACTAAGCAAACTAGAAGCGATGATGAGTTTCACCATGGCTAAAGGCTTAGTAGCTCAAAAAGCAGGGCCCCATTACCCAGCACCAATCACTTCAGTTATCGCTATCGAAGAAGCAGCACGTAGTAATCGTGATGCTGCATTGGATATCGAGCGCAAACACTTCGTTAAACTAGCGAAATCTGAAGAAGCGAAAGCATTGGTTGGCTTATTCCTTAATGACCAATACATCAAAGGCTTAGCGAAACAAGCTGGCAAGTCTGCCAACAAAGCGACTGAACGTACAGCGGTACTTGGTGCTGGCATCATGGGTGGTGGTATTGCTTACCAGTCAGCATTGAAAGGCGTACCCGTGATGATGAAAGACATCGCACAGGCATCACTTGATCTTGGTATGAACGAAGCTTCTAAGCTGTTGAATAAACGCTTATCACGTGGTCGCCTAGATGGATTCAAGATGGCAGGCATTCTGTCTTCTATTACTCCAAGCTTACATTATGCCGGTGTTGAGCAATCAGATGTGATTGTGGAAGCAGTTGTAGAGAATCCTAAAGTAAAAGCAGCGGTACTGAGTGAAGTGGAAGGTTTGGTTGGTGAAGACACGGTTCTTACATCAAACACCTCAACGATTCCTATCAACCTGTTAGCGAAATCTCTGAAGCGCCCAGAAAACTTCTGTGGTATGCACTTCTTTAACCCAGTACACCGCATGCCTTTGGTTGAGATTATCCGTGGCGAGCATACTTCAGAAGAAACCATTAATCGCGTAGTCGCTTACGCAGCGAAAATGGGCAAATCCCCAATCGTTGTAAATGACTGCCCAGGCTTCTTCGTAAACCGTGTGCTTTTCCCTTACTTTGGCGGTTTCAGCATGTTGCTACGTGACGGTGCTGATTTCACTAAAATCGATAAAGTCATGGAGCGTAAGTTCGGTTGGCCAATGGGCCCAGCATACCTACTAGACGTTGTTGGCCTAGACACAGCACACCACGCACAAGCAGTAATGGCACAAGGTTTCCCTGAGCGTATGGGTAAAGAAGGTCGTGATGCGATTGATGCACTTTACGTCGCTGAAAAATACGGCCAGAAGAACGGCAGCGGTTTCTACACATACAGCGTAGACAAACGCGGTCGTCCGAAGAAGACTTTCTCTGAAGACATTCTTCCTATCTTGGCTGACGTATGCCAACAGCCACAAGACTTTGATGACCAGACAATTATCCAACGTGTGATGATTCCAATGATCAACGAAGTGGTACTTTGTTTAGAAGAAGGCATTATCGCGACACCGCAAGAAGCGGATATGGCACTGGTTTACGGTTTAGGCTTCCCTCCATTCAGAGGCGGCGTATTCCGCTACTTAGACAATGTGGGTATTGGTAACTTCGTTGAAATGGCGAAGAGCTACCAAGACTTAGGTGCAATGTACCAAGTTCCTCAACTATTGCTTGATATGGCAGCGAAAGGCGAAAGCTTTTACGACGGCCAACAAGCAAGTTCTCTGTAACCCACATTTGGAAAAGGAATAGCAAAATGAATAATGTAGTTGTTGTTGATTGCCTTCGTACCCCAATGGGACGTTCCAAAGGTGGAGCTTTCCGTCACACCCGTGCTGAAGATCTGTCGGCACACTTGATGAAAGGCATTTTAGAACGTAACCCAGAAGTAAACCCTGTCGAAATTGAAGACATTTACTGGGGTTGCGTACAACAAACGCTAGAGCAAGGCTTTAACGTGGCTCGTAACGCTGCTTTGCTTGCTGGCCTACCGATTGAAATTGGTGCGGTAACGGTGAACCGTTTATGTGGTTCATCTATGCAAGCTTTGCATGATGCAACTCGCTCCATCATGGTTGGTGATGCTGAAATCTGCCTGATCGGTGGCGTGGAGCACATGGGTCACGTACCAATGAACCACGGTGTCGATTTCCACCCAGGCATGTCTAAGCACGTAGCAAAAGCAGCAGGAATGATGGGCCTAACGGCTGAGATGCTAGGTAAAATGCACGGTATTAGCCGTGAAGACCAAGACGCATTCGCAGCACGCTCACATGCTCGCGCTCAAGCAGCAACGGTTGAAGGTCGTTTCAAGAACGAAATCCTACCAACCGAAGCTCACGCAGCAGACGGCTCGCTGTTCACTCTGGATTACGATGAAGTGATTCGTCCAGAGACGACTGTTGAAGGCTTGTCTCAGCTTCGCCCAGTATTCGATCCAGCAAATGGTACAGTAACAGCAGGTACTTCATCAGCACTGTCTGATGGTGCTTCTGCAATGCTTATCATGAGTGAGGATAAAGCCAACGCGCTTGGCCTTAAGATTCGTGCTCGCGTGAAGTCTATGGCTATCGCAGGTTGCGACCCTTCAATTATGGGTTACGGCCCAGTGCCTGCTACCCAAAAAGCGCTGAAACGTGCAGGCCTAACGATTGAAGACATGGGTGTAATTGAGCTTAACGAAGCGTTCGCAGCTCAGTCTTTACCTTGTGCTAAAGATCTAGGTCTACTGGATGTGGTTGACGAGAAAGTAAACCTTAACGGCGGTGCAATTGCACTGGGGCACCCACTAGGTTGTTCTGGTTCTCGTATCTCGACAACCCTAATCAACTTGATGGAAGCACAAGACGTGAAATACGGCTTAGCGACTATGTGTATTGGTTTAGGTCAAGGTATTGCAACGGTATTTGAACGCCCATAGCGATCACTGACTGTAATACTTGAAAGGTAATATTTTGTGCAGCTATATTTATATAGCTGCACTTTTTATTACTCAGTATCTAATAATCTGTCGATTTGTTGAATAAACCTAGCAAGAGAAAAACCATCACTTATATCTATGCATAAAACGCATAGATTCAATGTTGATGTTTCATTTTTTTTTCTCCAGAGATTCAACTAAAGTTACTTCAGTTTCCTAATATTCCTCCTACGGAGCAGATCATGTTTAAAGCACTTGTACTAAACCAAGAAGACAAAAAAACTATCGCATCAGTTTCTCAAATTGATGAGTCTCAATTACCAGAAGGTAACGTGAAGGTTGATGTGAGCTACTCTTCTTTGAACTACAAAGATGGTTTGGCAATTACAGGTAAAGGGCGCATTGTTCGCAACTTCCCTATGGTTCCTGGTATCGACCTTTCTGGCGTGGTTTCACAATCTGATGACCCTCGCTACAAAGCGGGCGACGAAGTTGTTCTAACGGGTTGGGGTGTTGGTGAAGGTCACTGGGGCGGCATGGCTGAGAAAGCGAGCTTAAACGGTGATTGGTTAGTGCCAATGCCTGCAGGTCTAGACGCGAAGAAAGTCATGGCGATTGGTACAGCTGGTTTCACAGCAATGCTTTGTGTGCAAGCTATCGTGGATGCAGGTATCAAACCAGAAGACGGTGAAATCCTAGTAACTGGTGCAAGTGGCGGCGTAGGCAGCGTGTCTATTACCCTACTAAACCAACTGGGTTACAAAGTGGCAGCGGTTACTGGCCGTGCTTCAGCAAATGGCGAGTTACTAAAATCACTAGGTGCAACACGCATTGTAGAACGTGCTGAACTAGAAGAACCGGCGAAACCACTTGAGAAACAACTGTGGGCTGGTGCTATCGATACAGTCGGTAGCAAAGTACTTGCGAAAGTATTGGCGCAAATTGATTACAACGGTGCGGTTGCAATGTGTGGCCTAGCTGGCGGCTTTGACTTACCAACCACAGTAATGCCATTCATTCTGCGCAACGTTCGCCTACAAGGTGTGGACTCTGTAATGTGCCCTCGTGAAAAACGTATTAAAGCGTGGGAACAACTGGCTGAGCTGCTACCAGAATCTTTCTATGCGCAAGCAACGAAGGAAGTGCCTCTAGATGGCGCAATTCAAGCGGCAGAAGACATCACTAACGGTCAAATTACTGGTCGTATAGTCATTAAACTATAGATTCTCAAACATAAAGTTATCAAACCTTAAGCAACAGCTTTAGATTTGGATAACCCAAAATAACAAAGGGCTGATTACTTATCAGCCCTTTTGCATTTTTGTCATTTGGATCAAGTAAACCAAAGCTAGCCCTCAGTTAACCCAAGCCTACATCCGCAATACGTTTTTGAATCAGCTCACCGCATTCCTCTTTTACCACTCTTCTTAACCATTGCTGCGAGGCAGAAGAATCGCAGCGCGAATGCCAGATCAGTGAGTAGTCAAACGGCATAAACTCAAAGGGTAGCGGCTTGACGACCAGGTCATAACGCTCTGCCACTAAGTAAGCTAAATCGGCAGGTACAGTAATCACCAATGGCATTCTATCGACAATAGCCAATGCAGCTTCAAGGTGATAAGCGCGCAGAACCATTTTACGTGGATTTTGATTGGCTAAAGCATTATCTAATAACGCTTTAACGCCATCACTGATCGCAATCATCGCGTGCGGGAGTGATACATAATCTTCAAGGCTTAAAGGCTGATCCGCCAATGGGTGCTTTTTAGATAAAAGACACGACACACCAACAGGCCCTAAAACATCTTGATGAAGCGGAGCAATACTGCCACTCGGACGACAAATCGCCATATCGACACGCTCTGTGCTGAGCTGCTTAAACAAATGCTCATGTTGCAACGGTGCGAACTCTAAAGAGATATTAGGGGCTTGTTCATAAATTTTCGGCAACGCATAAGGCAAGATGGTCTGCATCGCATAGTCGGTAGTCGCAATCAAAAAACGTTCGCTGCAATAGTAAGGATCGAAATCACTCGGACTAAGCAATTGACGGAATGATTCTAAAGGTTGATCAATACGCTGACTGATCTCGAGCGCTTTTTTGGTGGGAATAAGGTGCTGACCTTGACGTGTAAACAGAGGATCGCTGAGTAATTCTCTTAAGCGGCCTAATACTCGGCTAGTTGCCGACTGGCTTAAGTTTAGACGAAGCGCGGCCTGGCTTACACTGCCTTCTTCAATCAATACCTTTAAAGCGACCAGTAAATTTAGGTCTCTACGATAGATGTCTTCCAATTCCACGCTACTTACCTAGCTGTATACAATTATCATTAATCACTAAGTTGTTTATAGCATGCTTTAGATAAAAAAAATCCCGCAATTACGCGGGGAAGCCCAAGAAAATCTGGGGATAGTGTCGGAATGTGTCGTATTGGAATTAGCTTGCTGTATTCGGATTAGTGCTCTTGCTCTTCGGCTATGCCTTGCCAACGGCGCATCTCTACCCAAATACCAATAATCGTTGCCACTATGCCAAATATTGGCATCAGTGAGGTCTCTGTCGATGAACGTAGTACTAACGCACAAAAAGAAATAAAACAGAGAACTGAATAAATGGTTAATCTATCTAATCCTGTCAACATCGCCACTCCTTAGCTAGTTGCCTTTGTCTTAAGTTGTTATCAACTTGTTAATTAAGTTATAGGAAATGACTTCAATTGCCAAGCACTTATTGCATATTTTTTCTGCAGACGTATTATTCACTCGTTAGATAGATATAGAGATACAAACCATGACATTCAAACCTGAACTGGCAACCCACACTTTAGAAGCTGAAGGCCTGCGTTGCCCAGAACCAGTAATGATGGTCAGGAAGACAATTAGAAACATGCAGGATGGCGATGTGTTACTGGTAAAAGCTGACGACCCTTCGACAACTCGTGATATTCCGAGTTTTTGTCGTTTTATGGATCATCAGTTAGTCGGCCAAGCGACTGAAGCTTTGCCTTACCAATATTTGATAAGAAAAGGGTTGGAGGCATAACGCCTCACCTAAATATCAAGCATCAAAAAAGCCGCTCGTACCTTATGTTCTTAAACAGAACTCAGAGTACGAGCGGCTTTTTGTTTATTCGTTTCTTGATTTGTTTTGCAGATGCTCAAGCTGATGTTGAATCTCTCGGAGATCTTTTCGCATAGGAATAATATGCGCGACCCGAATCCAAGCTTCTACCGCAAGCCCAGTCATGATCATCGAACCAGCCACCATCGGTAGCCACATATCCGTCAACACCATGCCTAATAGTGTAAGTGCAAGACCAAAGGTAAATAGATAGCTTTGGCTTTGTGGAGTAATACCCATATAACGCGTCAACATAATCATGCCCTCGTGTTTTTAACTCACAAGATTAAAATATCATGACAAGTATGACAGTTATATGTCCATTCGCTCGATAAACCCCACAATACTGTAAGAGTATGACCTAAAACACATTACTTTACTGGTTGAGTATGTACCGCTTAATAGAACGCCGCTGCGATAGCCAAACCCACGAATAACAAAGCGGTGATCTTGCGAATCAGATCAAGAGGCATCTTATCTGCCGATAACTTACCAATGATCACCACAGGCACATTCGCTAGCAACATACCGATAGTAGTGCCAAGAATTACCCACGTTAATGCATCCGAATATTGAGCCCCAAGAATGGATGTCGCAATCTGGGTCTTATCACCAATTTCAGCAATGAAGAAAGCGATAAAACTGGCGACAAACGGCCCTCGGTTCGAGATCTGCTCATCGTCGTCTAATTTATCCGGAATGAGAATCCAGCCTGCCATCGCAATGAAACTGACCACCAGCACCCATTTAAGCACTTCGGGAGATAAATAATCGGCGACCACAACACCTAGCCACGCCGCAAGGGCATGGTTGGCAATGGTGGCAAAGAAAATAGCCGCAATAATAGGTAACGGTTTTCGATATCGACTGGCTAATAAAAGGGATAGCAACTGAGTCTTATCACCGATCTCGGCTAAGGCGACAGTTGTAATTGAAATTGCTAAAACGCTCACGACATGCTCATTTGGGATGAGGATTATTATATTTAACCAAAGACAAACCTCGCGCCCCATCCCGGTTCACGATGCTTGTCTAAGGTCTTGCTAAGCGCCACCAAGGTGGTGGTTGCCTCGAACGCCATGATGATTTTGCATCAATTATGTTGACGAACGAACTCATTCAATAGGATATGAATAAGCAAGCTACTCCCCAAAGACCGCGAGATTTTAATCACCCACGCTTTCAAACACAAGTGTCAAACTTATCAAAATATCCACTTGTGCCGAAAAACAAACATTAAAGGCAAAAAAATCCACTAAACGACATTTTAGACCACTAATTAAACAAGATTACCCCTACTCGCTTTACCAATATCTCGGTATACTCAGAGGTTATTTTTATCATTCATTTAAAAGAATCGCGCGAACCTGACTATGCAAAAATACGATATCAAAACCTTCCAGGGAATGATCCTCGCGCTGCAGGATTACTGGGCACAAAACGGTTGTACCATTGTTCAACCACTAGATATGGAAGTAGGTGCTGGCACCTCTCACCCAATGACATGTCTACGTGCACTTGGCCCAGAGCCAATGTCTACGGCGTACGTTCAACCTTCTCGTCGTCCGACCGATGGTCGTTACGGTGAAAACCCGAACCGCCTGCAGCACTACTATCAATTCCAAGTAGCTCTAAAACCTTCTCCAGATAACATCCAGGAGTTGTACTTAGGCTCTCTTGAAGTTCTTGGTGTCGATCCACTTGTTCACGATATTCGTTTCGTAGAAGACAACTGGGAAAACCCAACGCTAGGCGCATGGGGTCTTGGTTGGGAAGTATGGCTAAACGGTATGGAAGTGACTCAATTCACTTACTTCCAACAAGTTGGCGGCCTTGAGTGTAAGCCTGTAACTGGCGAGATCACTTACGGTATCGAGCGTCTAGCAATGTACATCCAGGAAGTAGATTCAGTTTATGACCTAGTATGGAACGTAGCACCAGACGGTTCTAACGTGACTTACGGTGATATCTTCCACCAAAACGAAGTTGAGCAATCAACGTACAACTTCGAGCACGCAGACGTAGATTTCCTATTCACTTTCTTCGACCAGTGCGAAAAAGAGTGTAAAGAGCTACTTGAGCTTGAGAAGCCACTTCCGCTTCCAGCTTACGAGCGCATTCTAAAAGCAGGTCACGCATTCAACCTCCTTGATGCGCGTAAAGCTATCTCTGTAACAGAGCGTCAACGTTACATCCTTCGTATCCGCAACCTGACTAAAGCTGTTGCAGAAGCGTACTACGCGTCACGTGAAGCGCTTGGCTTCCCAATGTGCCGTTCTGTAGAAGAAAAGGAAGGTAAATAATCATGGCGAAGAATTTTCTAATTGAACTGGGTACGGAAGAGCTTCCACCAACAGCACTTCGTTCTCTAGCAGAAGCCTTTGCTTCTAACTTTGAAGCGGGTCTTAAAACTGCTGAGCTTTCTCACGAAGGCATCAAGTGGTACGCAGCACCTCGTCGTCTAGCACTTAAAGTAACAGCACTGGCTGAAGGCCAAGCGGACAAAGTCGTTGAAAAACGTGGTCCAGCTGTTTCTGTCGCATTCGATGCTGAAGGTAACGCGACTAAAGCTGCACAAGGTTGGGCTCGTGGTAACGGTATTACTGTTGAGCAAGCTGATCGTCTGAAAACAGACAAAGGCGAGTGGCTTCTTTTCAAACAAGAAGTGACTGGCAAACCTGTTCAAGAATTGGTGATGGACATCGCTGCGAAAGCTCTCGCTGGCCTACCAATTCCTAAAGCAATGCGCTGGGGTAACTCAGACATTCAATTTATCCGTCCAGTGAAAACACTGACAGTACTACTAGGTGATGAGCTTGTTGATGGCAAAATCCTAGGCGTAGCTTCTGCTCGTACTATCCGTGGCCACCGTTTCATGGGCGAACAAGAGTTCACTATCGACTCTGCTGACCAATACCCTGCGATCTTAGAAGAGCGCGGTAAAGTAATGGCAGATTACGATGCGCGTAAAGCGATCATTCTTGCTGATGCTAAAAAAGCAGCAGACGCGGTTGGCGGTATTGCAGACCTAGAAGATGACCTTGTTGAAGAAGTTACCTCTTTGGTTGAATGGCCAGTGGTGCTTACTGCTAAGTTTGAGCAAGAGTTCCTAAAAGTGCCTTCTGAAGCTTTGGTTTACACCATGAAAGGCGACCAGAAGTACTTCCCTGTTTATTCGCATGAGATTGGTGACGCTGAAAGAAGCCTTCTACCAAACTTCATCTTCGTATCGAACATCGAGTCTAAAGAGCCTCGTCACGTTATCGAAGGTAACGAGAAGGTTGTACGTCCACGTCTTGCTGATGCTGAGTTCTTCTTCAACACCGACCGTAAGCGTCCGCTTATCGACCGTCTTGCTGAACTAGACCAAGCTATCTTCCAGAAGCAACTGGGCACGATTAAAGACAAAACCGATCGCATCACAGAGCTTGCTGGCTACATTGCTGAGCAAATCGATGCTGACGTTGAAAAGTCTAAGCGTGCTGGCCTACTGGCTAAGTGTGACCTAATGACATCTATGGTATTCGAATTTACGGATACTCAAGGTGTGATGGGCATGCACTACGCAACGCACGATGGTGAAGACGAGCAAGTAGCACTAGCACTTTACGAGCAGTACATGCCTCGTTTCGCGGGTGACACACTACCAAGCACTGGTATTTCATCTGCTGTAGCAATGGCAGACAAGCTAGACACCATCGTCGGTATCTTCGGTATTGGCCAAGCACCAAAAGGTTCTGACCCATTCGCTCTACGTCGTGCATCACTAGGTGTGCTACGTATCATCGTTGAAAACGGCTACAACCTAGACCTAACCGATCTAATCGGTAAAGCGAAAGAGCTACTAGGCGACAAGCTAACTAACGACAACGTAGAAGCTGACGTTATCGACTTCATGTTAGGTCGTTTCCGCGCATGGTACCAAGATGCTGGTTTCAGCGTTGATATCATCCAAGCGGTACTAGCACGTCGTCCAACTAAGCCTGCTGACTTTGACCAACGTGTTAAAGCAGTTTCTCACTTCCGTGAACTGGAAGCAGCAGAAGCACTAGCAGCAGCGAACAAGCGTGTAGGTAACATCCTTGCGAAATTCGATGGCGAGCTACCAGCAGAAATCGATCTAGCACTTCTTCAAGAAGACGCAGAGAAAGCGCTGGCTGAAAACGTTGAAGTAATGACTGAAGCACTAGAACCAGCATTCGCAACAGGTAACTACCAAGAAGCCCTAAGCAAACTTGCTGATCTACGTGAACCTGTTGATGCATTCTTCGATAACGTAATGGTTATGGCTGATGATGAAGCGCTTAAGAAAAACCGTCTAACGCTACTAAACAACCTACGTAACCTGTTCCTACAGATTGCTGACATCTCTCTACTGCAAAAATAAGCACGAGTGAGACTGTTGCTCTAATTCATACTCTGAGCAACAACAGGTAAACACCCAAAGGGAAGCGAAAGCTTCCCTTTTTGTTTTTGTGAACCAAGCATTTGTTTGTAGAGGTATTATTGATTAACTGAATGAAACAGCACTCAGACTGTAGAGGGCATTGTTTGCTATAACTGACCTGTTTATTCAGGGGAAGGGAACAATGAAAAAAACAGTACTCGCGCTTTCAATACTCGCACTCAGCGCATGCAGCCAAACCAATGACAACAACCTATTGCTGACGATAGATAACGACACTGTCGCATTTGAATCGACAGGTAAAGGCACCGTAATCGCCGAACAAGAGCTCGCTAAAGGTAGCTATACTTTTTCTATCAGCGACGTTCAAAATACCTGTGGCACCAACTTTGCGCTGGCTGAAGAGAGTCGCATCAAATTTAACAAACCCCTTCGTCTAGACGATTGCGCTGAGAAATCTGAAATCGCCATCAAGGTCTTTCGCGCTAACACTTACCAATTTACACTGAACCCACAGACCAATGAACTCACGGTTCAGATAAAGCCAAAGCAGCAACAAGTTCAAAGCTTTGCCTGCCCAGTACCTAGTGATCAACCAACCACAATAAACGTTACTCAAACCTTTGATGATGGTACCTTGGTAAGAGACGCCCTTTCAGGCAAACAAGTCACAGTGACCAATGGTAGCGTCACCATGCAGCCTGCAGAAAACAGCCAAGGTGTTCTTCTACTAGAGAAAGTAGAACCAGAAGCCAAAGCAGATTTTAGTTGGGACAACGCCACTGTTTACTTCGTGATGACCGACCGCTTCCACAACGGCAACCCTAATAACGACAACAGTTACAATCGCAGCCAAGACGGACAAGATGAAATAGCCACCTTCCACGGTGGTGACTTAGCTGGCTTAACTGAGAAACTCGACTACATAGAATCGCTCGGCGCTAATGCTATCTGGATTACCTCTCCACTAGAGCAGATCCACGGCTGGGTTGGCGGTGGTGATCGCGGTGACTTCAAACATTACGGCTACCATGGCTACTACCATCAAGATTGGACTAAGCTCGATGACAACATGGGTACCGAAGACGAACTGAAAACCTTCATCGATACAGCACATAGTAAAGGCATCCGCGTTGTTTGGGATGTGGTGATGAACCACACGGGCTATGCAACACTTGCCGACATGCAAGAGTTCGATTTTGGTAAGCTCAACCTTACCGATGAACAAGCTAAACAAACCCTCGGCGAAAACTGGACAGATTGGCAACCCGCTAAAGGTCAGAACTGGCACTACTTCAATAACTACATCTCTTACAGTGACAAAGAAGCGTGGGAGAAATGGTGGGGTAAAGCTTGGTTACGCAGCGATATCGGCGCTTATGACTCTCCGGGTTACAACAACCTCACCATGTCTCTGGCACACCTACCCGACTTTAAAACCGAATCAACAGAGACCACTGGGCTGCCTAACTTCTATCGCAACAAGTCCACCAGCGCCACGGATGAACTCCAAACCCCTCGTGAACATCTCATCACTTGGTTGTCTGACTGGGTACGTGAATATGGCGTTGATGGTTTTAGAGTCGATACCGCCAAGCACGTTGAGTTAGATGCATGGGCAGAGCTTAAAGAGAGCACTAACCAAGCGCTTGCAGAATGGAAGCAAAACAACCCAGACAAAGCCTTGGATGACTTACCTTTCTGGATGACTGGCGAAGTATGGGCACACAGCGTGGTCAAATCAGACTATTTCGCGAATGGCTTTGACTCGATCATCAACTTTGAATTCCAGAGTGATATCGCACCTAAGGCACTTAAGTGTCTATCCGATCTAGATGCTGACTACCTGCGCTACGCAGACAAGATCAACAGTGACAGCGAGTTCAACGTGTTGAGTTACCTATCGTCTCACGACACCTCGCTATTCTGGACACAACATGGCAGTGACTTTGCAAAACAAACCAAAGCTGCAAACGCGTTGATGCTGGCTCCCGGTGCAGTGCAGATCTATTACGGTGATGAAATCGCTCGTGATTTCGGTCCAACAGGCTCCGACCCAATGCAAGGTACTCGCTCTGACATGCCTTGGGATCAAATCACAGGTGAACGAGCGCAACTGCTAGAACACTGGCAAACACTTGGCCAATTCCGCCAACGCCACCCTGCCGTTGCTCAAGGTAAACACATCATCCGTAACAGCAAGGGCTACTATGCGTTCGAACGCCAATACCAAGATGACAAGGTATTAGTCGTTTATACCGGCTCAAAGTAAGCGCTGATTGAAATAACCCGCAGCAATTAAAAGGAGAAGCTTAGGCTTCTCCTTTTTTGATCACGAAATACTCGTTCAATAAGAAAGCAGACACTCATTAGTTAAACTTTATAGAAGTTTTTTTCGTGTTAGAGCATTTGGCGCTATGCGTCGCAAAAACATTGCGGTATGTTCAAGGAACACACTGATGGTAGATATAAGGTCTGCCTTAATGACACGTAACAAGCAATCACAATGAATTAGGTAAAATAAGTAATGCAGTTCTCTAAGTTTGGTGAAAAGTTTAATCGTTACTCTGGAATCACTCGTTTAATGGATGATTTGAATGATGGCCTGCGCACTCCTGGCGCAATCATGCTCGGTGGTGGTAACCCAGCCGCTATCCCAGCCATGCTAGATTACTTTAACCAAGCCAGTGCCGACATGCTCGCCAGTGGAGAGCTCATTGCCGCCCTCGCCAACTACGATGGTCCGCAAGGCAAAGACAGCTTCATTAAGTCATTAGCGGCGATGCTGAAAGAGACTTATGGTTGGGACATCAGCGAGAAGAACATCAGCCTGACCAACGGCAGTCAAAGTGGCTTCTTTTACCTATTCAACCTGTTAGCGGGTCAACAGCCAGACGGTTCTCACAAGAAAATATTGTTGCCGATCGCACCAGAATACATCGGCTACGGCGATGCGGGCATTGATGACGATATTTTTATCTCTTACCACCCAGAGATCGAACTGCTAGAAAACCGCCAGTTTAAATACCACGTTGATTTTGAAAAACTCAAGGTTGATGACTCGGTTGCCGCTATCTGTGCTTCTCGCCCAACCAATCCAACCGGTAACGTGCTGACCGACGAAGAAGTACGTAAACTGGATAAACTGGCGCGTGAAAACAACATCCCGCTACTGATCGATAATGCTTACGGCCTGCCGTTTCCAAACATCATCTTTGAAGATGTCGAGCCGTTCTGGAATGAAAATACCATTCTGTGCATGAGCTTATCTAAGCTTGGTTTGCCGGGTGTACGTTGCGGTATCGTGATTGCGAGCGAAGAAGTAACACAAGCTCTGACCAACATGAATGGCATTATCAGCCTAGCACCAAACAGTGTCGGCCCTGCAATTGCCAATCACATGATTGAAAAAGGCGATTTACTGCGCTTGAGCAGTGCGGTGATCAAACCTTTCTATAAAGACAAATCTCTACGTGCGGTTGAGCTTTTACAAGAAGCGATCGATGACCCTCGTTTCCGTATCCATAAGCCTGAAGGTGCGATTTTCTTATGGCTATGGTTTGATGAGCTGCCGATTACCACCATGGAGCTGTACGACCGCCTCAAAGCTCGCGGCGTATTGATTGTTCCGGGTGAATACTTCTTTATCGGTCAAGAAGACGAGTGGGATCATGCTCATCAATGTTTACGTATGAACTACGTACAAGATGATGAAGCGATGCAGAAAGGCATTGCTATCATTGCTGAAGAAGTGAAAAAGGCTTACGCAGAACAGCAATAAGACCTTTTAGCTTACTGTAACTCAAATACAAAAAGAGCACCGACCTTCTTCAAGGTACTGGTGCTCTTTCACTTCTACTTCCCGATACGCTTTAGCTCAAATGAGCTAATATCGCTTAACCTTCTAGAAGACTATTACCATTAATAGCAATCTTACGTGGTTGCATCGCTTCTGGGATTTCGCGTTCTAGGTCGATGTGAAGAAGGCCATTTTCCATGCTTGCGCCCACCACTTTTACATAGTCAGCCAGTTGGAATTTACGCTCGAAATCGCGCTCTGCAATACCTTGGTATACGAAAGTTTTCTCGGCTTCTGCTTTACGCTCACCTTTAACAATTAGCATGTTCTCTTTTTGAGTAAGATCTAATTGGTCATCTGCAAAACCAGCGACTGCCATAGTTATACGGTAGTTGTTCTCGTCTTTTTGCTCGATGTTATACGGAGGGTAACCGCCAGAAGTATTTTTCGACGTGTTCGATTCCATCATGTTGAATAGACGATCGAAGCCGATTGCGTTGCGGTAAAGTGGAGTGAAATCTACAGTTCTCATAATGCTATCCTTTTAGTAAGCAATAGTCTTAGCTGTGAATGTTACTGAGATCGAACCTGTGTGTGACCCAGTAAACAGCTAAGGGATTCAGTTGGCATTCCACGGGTTTCACCTCGTTTGGTGACAACTCTGGGACATGACCATGAATCAATTTTTAAGTTGTGTGCTGCCAAAGTTATCCTCTATTGAGCGATACTCTAGCAACGGTTATGAAGGTTCTGTTTCTTCTCTTGTAGAGCAAGACAGTCATCCTCTTCACAACTAGATATGTGGATTGAGCAAATCAGTTTCAAGCGTTTATTTTCAATTATTTTTCCAATCCAATATTTTTCAATCACTTAAAAACAAAAAAGACCACCATTTTTGGCAGTCTTTTTTAATAACAAATTTAGTTTTTTGAGACGAAGCTATTTCGTTTTAGTTCAAGGAAGAGGCGCGGAGCATACGAATGTATGTGAGCACCTCTGACACAGAAATTAAGCGAAAGAGCAAAATATCAAAGATACTAAACGTCTAGGTTTGCTACTTTCAATGCATTCTCTTCGATGAAGTTACGACGCGGTTCTACTTGGTCGCCCATCAACGTTGTAAACAACAGGTCAGCACCAACAGCATCTTCAATCGTTACTTGCATCATACGACGAGTTTCAGGATCCATTGTCGTTTCCCAAAGCTGATCAGGGTTCATCTCACCTAGACCTTTGTATCGTTGTAGGCTCAGGCCACGACGAGACTCCTTCACTAACCAGTTCAGAGCTTCAACGAAGCTAGACACTTCTTGAGTACGCTCGCCACGCTTAATGTAAGCACCTTCTTCAATCAGGCCATCAAGTGCTTCAGAAAGATCCGCTAGCTTGCCAAACTCTTTCGAGTTGATAAGGTCAATGCTCAGTACGTGCTCATGAGTTACACCATGAGTACGAACCACAATCTTAGGAACGCTTAAACCTAGCTCTTCGTGTTTTTCAACTTCAAGAGAATATTGGCTCGCACCCGCTTCTTTGCCGTTTAGTTGCTCTACAAGCTGCTTACCCCAAGCTTCAACCACCGCGTCATCATGACACTGCTCAGCGGTTAGGCGAGGAACGTAAATCAGTTCGTGAACCAATGCGCGTGGGTAGCGGCGGCTCATACGATCAACGAGCTTGATGCCTGCATTGTATTGCTGAACAAGCTTCTCTAAGCCTTCACCGGCAAACGCAGGTGCTTCAGGATTTACGTGCAGTTCTGCATTGTCTAAAGCCAAAGATACTTGATACTGGTTCATCGCATCTTCATCTTTGATGTACTGCTCTTGCTTACCCTTCTTCACTTTGTAAAGTGGCGGTTGAGCAATGTAGATGTAACCACGTTCAATCAACTCTGGCATTTGACGGTAGAAGAACGTCAGTAGCAGAGTACGGATGTGAGAACCATCGACATCGGCATCGGTCATGATGATGATGTTGTGGTAACGCAGTTTATCTGGGTTGTATTCATCACGGCCAATACCACAACCAAGGGCTGTGATTAGCGTTGCGACTTCTTGAGAAGACAGCATTTTATCGAAACGCGCTTTCTCTACGTTAAGGATTTTACCTTTAAGCGGTAGGATTGCTTGGTTCTTACGGTTACGCCCCTGCTTAGCTGATCCGCCAGCAGAGTCTCCTTCCACAATATATAGTTCAGACTGTGCAGGATCTTTTTCCTGACAGTCAGCGAGTTTACCTGGAAGACCCGCTAAATCTAATGCGCCTTTACGACGAGTCATCTCACGAGCTTTACGCGCTGCATCACGAGCACGTGCTGCATCGATAATTTTAGAACAAACGATTTTCGCTTCACCTGGGTTCTCAATTAGGAACTCAGATAGCTTCTCACCCATCGTAGACTCAACGGCAGACTTCACTTCTGAAGAAACCAGTTTGTCTTTAGTTTGGCTTGAGAACTTAGGATCTGGCACTTTCACCGAAACAATCGCAGTCAAACCTTCACGAGCATCATCACCTGATGTTGAAGTCTTCGCTTTCTTCGAGAAGCCTTCTTTGTCCATGAAGCTATTCAATGTACGCGTTAGTGCACCACGGAAACCCGCTAAGTGAGCACCACCATCACGTTGAGGGATGTTGTTGGTGAAACAATAAATATTTTCTTGGTAACCGTCATTCCATTGCATCGCAACTTCAACGGTAATACCGTCTTCACGCTCATGATCGAAATGGAATATTTTCTGAATAATTGGTGTTTTGTTGGTGTTTAAGTGCTCAACAAACGCTTGGATACCGCCTTCGTATTCGAAGTGATCCATTTTGTCTTCTTCGCGCTTATCAATTAGCTTAATTGATACACCTGAGTTCAAGAATGATAGCTCGCGTAAACGCTTAGCTAAAATATCGTAATGGAACTCGATGTTATTGAAGGTTTCTTCACTCGGCCAGAAACGAATCTCTGTACCTGTTTTGTCCGTGTCACCCACAACCGCTAGTGGCGCTTGAGGCTCACCGTGGCAGTATGTTTGAGTGTGGATTTTGCCACCGCGATGGATAGTAAGAGTAACTTGCTTAGAAAGTGCGTTAACTACTGAAACACCAACACCGTGCAGACCACCAGATACTTTGTACGAGTTATCATCGAACTTACCACCAGCGTGAAGAACCGTCATGATTACTTCTGCTGCTGATACTTTTTCTTCTGGGTGCAATTCAGTTGGAATACCACGGCCGTCATCACTTACTGACACTGAACTATCTTCATGGATAGTTACGATGATGTCATTACAGTGACCAGCAAGTGCTTCATCAATAGAGTTATCTACCACCTCAAAAACCATGTGGTGCAGACCGGTACCATCATCCGTGTCGCCAATGTACATTCCAGGACGCTTACGTACCGCATCCAGACCCTTCAGTACTTTAATACTCGATGAATCATAATTATCTGACATAGTTACTCTCTGACTAATTATCCTTGCTCTATTTTGCCATGTTCCACATGAAACATCCTGCTATTTTCGTCATGCATATCTGCAATCTGGTCAGCGGTAATAGAGCTTACAAAAACTTGAGCCTTGGTCGCCTTTAAACACTCAGCAAGACGTGCTCGGCGTTGGCTATCTAATTCGGAAGCGAAGTCATCTATCAAATAGATGCACTGCTTACCTGTCATTTGAGTGAGGTGTTGCCCTTGTGCTACTCGTAGCGCGCATACCATCAACTTCAATTGACCTCGTGACAAGACATCTTCCACTGGAGTGCCATTCACTTTTATCTTTAGATCCGCTTTGTTTGGCCCACTGAAGGTATAACCAAGCTGCTGATCCCTTTCAAAATTCTTTTCTAATATCTCGGCGTATGGGGTGTCTTTATCCCAGCCTCGATAGTAGTTAATCTTTATCTCAAACTCAGGTAAGAAAGTCGCGCAGATTTCTTCGGCGACTTCTTTAAGCTGTTCAACGTAAGTGGCACGCCACTGGCTGATACTTTCAGCTAAACGGGCTAATTCTTGATCCCAGTAACTCAGCTCTCGATAGTTCGTCGCCGTTTTCAATAATGCATTACGCTGTTTATTGAGGCGCTTTACCCTACCCCAAGCATCATAAAAACCCGACTCACTGTGGAAGACTCCCCAATCAATGAATGCGCGGCGATGCTTAGGTCCATCGGTTAGTAAATCAAACCCTTCGGGGTGAATCAACTGCAAAGGTAAGACTTGAGCTAACTGAGCCAATTTTTGCCCAGTTTGACCGCTTATTTTAACCTCTGTGGTGCCATCGCGCTGCTTATTAATGCCAATTGGCAGCTCAAATTGATCCGAGGTCATAAAACGGCCATGGACAAACAGTTCGCTACACTCATTTTGAATGATACGACCGGTTAAGGAGCTTTTGAACGAGCGACCATGTCCGAGCAGATACACCGCTTCTAGGACACTGGTTTTGCCGCTTCCGTTAGCCCCTATAAGAAAGTTAAAGCCTGATGACGGTTGAATGTCACAGGCTTCAATATTTCTAAACTGCTTTACGATTAAGCGCGATAAAGGCATAACGTCTTCATATTAATCTTCAATCACGGCTCGATAGGCAAACGTTGTTGATAAGCAAACATAATTTATAAATAAACATGGCTTACAAACGAATCGGCATAACAACGTACATCGCGCTGTCATCTTGTGCGTTTTCAATCAAGGCACTCGCATTCGCGTCTGACATTGAGATTCGAACCTGTTCACAACGCAGTGTGTTCAATACATCCAATACGTAGCTTACGTTGAAGCCAATCTCTAGCGCATCACCGTCGAAGGTGACGTCTAGCACTTCTTCCGCTTCTTCTTGTTCTGGATTGTTCGCTGTAATACGCATCTCGGTATCTACAAGATTAACGCGAACACCACGGAATTTTTCATTCGACAGAATCGCAGCACGAGAAAATGCTGAACGTAACTCATCACAGCCTGCTTCTAATGTCTTGGTGGTATTTTGCGGCATTACGCGGCGATAATCAGGGAAACGACCATCAACCAGCTTAGAAGTAAAAACATAATTGTTCACTTCAGCACGCACGTTAGAGTTACCAATCTGCAGCGTTACTGGCTGTTCAGGAGCATCCAGTAGCTTCACCAACTCTTGCACACCTTTACGAGGAACAATGATCTGCTTCTGAGCAAAATCGGCACCAAGTTGCGCTTGAGATACCGCCATGCGGTGACCATCAGTTGCAACACTACGTAAGATAGAACCTTCAATCTCAAACAACATACCGTTGAGGTAGTAACGAACGTCTTGGTTCGCCATTGAGAATTGTGTTTTCTCGATAAGACCGCGCAATTCAGCTTGTGTCACTGACACTTCAACTTCACTGCTCCAATCTTCAATATTTGGAAAATCTGCCGCAGGTAATGTTGCCAATGAGAAACGGCTACGACCAGAACGAACCTGAACACGGTCACCATCCAATACCACAGTGATCACTGAGCTATCTGGCAAACCGCGACAGATATCTAAGAACTTACGTGAAGGTACGGTAATGCTGCCCGCTTCGAAATCACCTTCAAGCGTTACACGGCTGATCAATTCAACTTCTAGATCCGTCGCTGTCATCGACAACACGTTATCTTCTACTTTAATCAGTAGGTTTCCTAGAATTGGAAGCGTTGGCCTGCCACCGAGTGCGCCAGATACTTGTTGTAATGGCTTTATCAGGTGACTACGTTCAATGGTAAATTTCATATCTTGCTCTTACGGTCTAAATGGCACTGCGTAATAGTACGTGGCCAAGATTCTGCTTATTAAGGTTAAGAATACTGTGTATTAAGAAGAAAGGGTACGAATCAAGTTCGAATAGTCTTCTTTAATGTCGTGGCTCTCTTCACGCAGCTGAGCAATCTTACGACAAGCGTGCAACACGGTCGTGTGGTCACGGCCACCGAATGCATCGCCAATCTCAGGCAAGCTGTGGTTAGTCAGCTCTTTAGCCAATGCCATCGCCAGTTGGCGTGGACGAGCAACAGAACGAGAACGACGTTTAGATAATAGATCAGCAACTTTGATTTTGTAGTATTCAGCGACTGTCTTTTGAATGTTATCAATGGTGACCAGCTTTTCTTGCAGGGCAAGTAAGTCACGCAGTGCTTCACGTACAAAATCGATCGTGATCGGACGGCCAGTGAAGTTTGCATTCGCAATAACACGGTTCAATGCACCTTCTAGCTCACGAACGTTAGAGCGTAAACGCTTAGCAATAAAGAACGCCACTTCATCCGCAAGGTGAATTTGGTGGTCTTCCGCTTTCTTCATCAAGATCGCAACACGAGTCTCAAGCTCAGGTGGCTCAATTGCAACCGTCAAACCCCAACCGAAGCGGGATTTAAGACGATCCTCTACCCCGTTGATCTCTTTTGGATAACGGTCAGACGTTAGGATGATCTGTTGGTTGCCTTCAAGCAGCGCGTTAAAGGTATGGAAGAACTCTTCTTGAGAACGCTCTTTGTTCGCGAAAAATTGGATATCATCGATAAGCAGCGCATCAACACTACGGTAGTAGCGCTTAAATTCTTCAATCGCATTGTTTTGGAGCGCTTTCACCATGTCTTGAACAAAGCGCTCTGAGTGCATGTAAACCACTTTAGCATTCGGTTTATTATCAACAATGGCGTTACCCACCGCATGCAACAAGTGCGTTTTACCTAAACCAGTTCCACCGTATAAAAACAACGGGTTGTAAGCGGTTCCTGGGTTATCAGAAACCTGACGTGCCGCCGCCAAACCCAATTGGTTTGATTTACCCTCAACAAAGTTATTGAACTTATGTTTTGGGTTTACGTTTGAACGGTGGTTAAGGTCAACCGCTACAGGTTCTTCATCACGCCAGATATTGTGTACTGGCTTGCGTGCTTGTAGCTGCGCAGGTGCAGACGACTCAGCGGCTACATCAGCAGCGGTACGTGTACGAACAGGGGCGATAGCCTCAGATTTTGGAGCAATGACTCGTTTACTTCCAATCTCAAAATGGAGATGCGGAATATCATTACCACAATATTCTTGTAGCAAACGGTTAATGCTATTTAGGTACTTATCGCGCACCCAATCGAGTACAAATCGGTTTGGCGCAAATAGAGTTAGAGTATTACCATTGAGCTCCGCTTGTAACGGACGTACCCACATACTGAATTCTGTAGCTGGTAACTCTTCTTGAAGCTGTTGCAAGCATTGCAACCAAAGCGAAGATGACACGGTGCCCCACTCTATTTAAGTTATATGAAATGACCGCTAATTTTACCTGTTGATAAGTCAGATCACCAGCAATTGATCACAGATCCAGTGAATAAGATCCAAGTTATTCACAATAAATAGTGCAAAATTGGCTGGATCCACACATCTTGCCCCTACTTTACTCACACAACGATCCACTTATGCCCGGATCCTTGCTAGTTATCCCCAAATCGAGAATGCGATCTGGTTATGGTTAATAACATCTGGTTATTTATTCTATTGAGCATTTTCCCAGTAACATCCAACCCTATAAATATAAGGAGTTACCAAATGAATAACTGGATTAAGGCTGCAATTGCGGCTATCGCACTCTCTGCAGCTACTGTTCAAGCCGCGACTGAAGTTAAAGTCGGCATGTCTGGTCGCTACTTCCCATTTACGTTCGTTAAACAAGACCAACTACAAGGTTTTGAAGTGGATCTATGGGATGAGATCGGTAAACGTAACGATTACAAGGTTGAATACGTAACGGCAAACTTCTCTGGTCTGTTTGGTCTTCTTGAAACGGGTCGAATCGATACCATTTCAAACCAAATTACAATCACGGATGCACGTAAAGCGAAATACCTATTCGCAGACCCTTACGTAGTAGACGGCGCACAAATTACCGTTCGTAAAGGTAATGACAGCATTAAAGGTATCGCAGACCTAGATGGTAAGACGGTAGCAGTAAACCTTGGCTCAAACTTTGAGCAACTGCTGCGCAGCTACGACAAAGATGGCAAAATCAATGTCAAAACCTACGATACTGGTATTGAACATGATGTCGCTCTTGGTCGTGCCGACGCATTCGTAATGGATCGCCTATCAGCACTAGAGCTTATCAAGAAGACTGGTCTACCATTACAGCTAGCAGGCCAACCATTCGAGACAATCGAAAATGCTTGGCCTTTCGTAAACAACGACAACGGTCAAAAACTGCAAGCAGAAGTAAACGAAGCATTAGCAGCAATGCGCGCAGACGGTACGCTAGAAAGTATCTCTCAGAAATGGTTTGGTGCGGACATTACTCAGAAGTAACGACTCACTTTCCCATTTAAGGCCCACTGCTTTATACAGCGGTGGGCTTTTTGCTTTTGTGCACTGATTAAAAAGCCTGATATAACAGTATTTCCAAACAATACTTCCAATAAAAATATGAGATAGATTATGGGATTTGACTTTAATTACATGCTAGGTCTGTTGCCGATACTGCTAAAGTATTTAGGCACCACTATGGAGATGGCAATCTGGGGCTTATTTTTCGCCCTAATTCTATCTTTGATACTGGCGAACATTCGTGTATTCAAAATCCCAGTACTCGACCAGCTTAGCCAGCTATATATTAGCTTCTTCCGAGGCACGCCACTGCTGGTGCAACTGTTCCTTCTTTATTACGGTCTACCCCAGGTATTTCCGTGGATGGTTGGACTCGATGCGTTTGGCGCGGCCGTTATCGGCTTAACCTTGCACTTTGCAGCCTACATGGCTGAAAGTATTCGTGCTGCCATAATCGGTATCGATCGTAGCCAAATGGAAGCAAGCCTGTCAGTCGGTATGACAACCAGCCAAGCCATGCGTCGAGTGATCTTACCGCAAGCGACACGTGTGGCACTGCCTTCTTTAATGAACTATTTCATCGACATGATTAAGTCGACTTCACTTGCATTCACCCTAGGTGTAGCAGAAATCATGGCTAAAGCTCAGATGGAAGCTTCTTCAAGTTTCCGCTTCTTCGAGGCTTTCTTAGCAGTCGCGCTGATTTACTGGGGCGTGGTGGTTATCCTCACTCGTATTCAAATTTGGGCCGAAGTGAAACTGAATAAGGCGTATGTACGATGATCAAATTACAAAATATCCACAAGCAGTTTGGTGACACCGAAGTATTGAAAGGGATCGACCTCGAAATCAAGCAAGGTGAGATAATTGTCATCATAGGTTCAAGTGGTACGGGTAAGTCTACCCTGCTGCGTTGTGTGAATTTTCTAGAGCAAGCCGATCAAGGTACGATTTCGATTGATGATATCAAGGTTGATACTCAGAAACACACTAAAGCAGAGGTGCTGGCACTGCGTCGTAAGACCGGCTTTGTATTCCAAAACTATGCACTGTTCGCTCACCAAACTGCGAGACAGAATATTGCGGAAGGTTTGATTACCGTTCGTGGTTGGAAAAAACAGCAAGCCCATGAAAAAGCGCAACAAATACTCGATGATATTGGCCTGGGAGAGAAAGCAGATAGCTACCCAGCCGCACTCTCTGGTGGCCAGCAGCAACGTGTTGGTATTGGCCGTGCGATGGCTCTACAACCAGAGCTTTTATTGTTTGATGAGCCTACTTCAGCGCTCGATCCTGAATGGGTTGGCGAAGTGCTTAACTTAATGAAAAAACTGGCAAATCAGCATCAAACCATGCTGGTGGTTACCCATGAAATGCAGTTCGCTAGAGAGGTCGCAGACCGAGTGATCTTCATGGCTGATGGTCACATTGTCGAACAGGGATCTCCACAGGATATTTTTGGTAATCCACAGGATCCTAAATTAAAGAAATTCTTAAATAAGGTCGGGATCGAATAAGGATCCTTGTGATTTTAGTTATTCTACGTATAATCCCCCGACCGGAATTTTAGTTAACCCAATCATTGACACTTTTTGTGACAGTGATTACAATTCCGCCTCTTTGTTGAGAGGCGTCGGTTTTCCTTTCTTATATAAAGAAGAGAAAAAATGCCCACGCCGGGTTTAACAAAAACCTAAAACTACTGATCAGTAAGGTAATTACAATGAAACGCACTTTTCAACCTACAGTTCTAAAGCGTAAGCGTACTCACGGTTTCCGTGCTCGCATGGCTACTAAGAACGGTCGCGCAACAATCAATGCACGTCGTGCAAAAGGCCGTAAGCGTCTTTCTAAGTAATCTTTGATTATTTTGAATAAGCTAGCCTTCGGTCGGGAGTTACGCTTGTTAACTCCCGAACATTATCAGAATGTCTTCAAGCAAGCTCATCGAGCAGGCTCCCCTCATTTCACCATCATTGCCCGAAATAACTCTCTTTCAAATCCTCGCCTTGGATTAGCAGTTCCGAAAAAGCAGATTAAAACCGCCGTGGGTCGTAACCGATTCAAGCGTCTTACTCGTGAAAGCTTTCGTAACACTCAACACAAACTTCCTAACAAAGATTATGTTGTAATCGCTAAGAAGAGCGCGCAAGATTTAAGCAATGAAGAAATGTTCAAGCTACTCGACAAATTATGGCTTCGCCTGTCTCGCCCTTCGCGTGGATAGCGCTAATACCCATCTATTTTTATAGATGGTTTATTAGTCCACTCATCGGCCCACGCTGCCGATTTACTCCAACCTGCTCTTTATATGCGATAGAAGCGTTGAAAGCTCACGGTTTTGTAAAAGGGTGTTGGTTATCAGGCAAACGTCTATTAAAATGCCATCCTTTGAACGAAGGGGGCTTTGACCCCGTTCCACCAGTCCAAAAACAAGACAGAGATAAATAACGATGGATTCTCAACGTAATATCCTGTTAATCGCATTGGCTTTGGTTTCTTTCCTACTGTTCCAACAATGGAACGTAGCTCAGAACCCAGCACCACAAGCGGTTGAGCAGGCACAATCTGGCAGCACCCTACCAGCGCCATCTTATGCAGATGAACTAGACCCAACTCCGGGCCAAGTTGCTTCAGCAAAAACTATCACAGTAACAACTGATGTTCTGACTCTGTCAATTGATACGGTTGGTGGTGATGTCGTTACAGCAAACCTAAACGATTACTCTGCTGAGTTCGATTCTGAAGATACTTTTGTTCTTCTTAAAAACGAACCTGGTCACCAATTTATCGCTCAAAGCGGTCTAGTGGGGCCTCAAGGTATCGATTTAAGCAGCACTAACCGCCCTAGCTACACGGTTTCAGCAGACAGCTTTACGCTGGCTGAAGGTCAAGATGAACTACGCATCCCAATGACTTACCAAGCGAACGGCCTTGATTACACAAAAACATTCGTACTTAAGCGCGGCAGCTACGCGGTTGATGTTGAATACGATGTAATCAACAACTCTGGCAATAACGCGACATTCGGTATGTACGCTCACCTACGTCAAAATGTTATGGATGACGGTGGTAGCCTAACAATGCCAACTTACCGTGGCGGTGCTTACTCTACGGAAGATACGCGTTACAAAAAATACAGCTTCGACGACATGCAAGATCGCAACCTATCTCTTAACCTAGCAAATGGTCAAGGTTGGGCAGCGATGATTCAGCACTACTTTGCAAGTGCTTGGATCCCACGCGACGAAGCAGGCAGCAACCTTTACACTCGTGTAATTGGCAACCTTGGTGACATCGGTGTTCGCATGCCGAACAAAACCATCGCTACTGGTGATGAAGCAAGCTTCAAAGCTACGCTTTGGGTTGGTCCTAAACTTCAAGACCAAATGGCTGCTGTCGCACCAAACCTAGACCTAGTAGTTGACTACGGTTGGTTATGGTTCATTGCTAAGCCACTTCATACTCTGCTTTCGTTCATTCAAGGCATCGTTGTGAACTGGGGTCTGGCAATCATCTGTCTAACGTTTATCGTTCGTGGTGCTATGTACCCACTAACGAAAGCTCAGTACACGTCTATGGCAAAAATGCGTATGCTTCAGCCTAAGCTGACTGCAATGCGTGAGCGTATTGGCGACGACCGTCAACGCATGAGCCAAGAAATGATGGAGCTGTACAAGAAAGAGAAAGTAAACCCACTAGGTGGTTGTTTACCTATCGTCTTGCAGATGCCTATCTTCATTTCGCTATACTGGGCACTAATGGAATCTGTTGAACTGCGTCATTCACCGTTCTTCGGTTGGATTACTGACCTTTCAGCACAAGACCCATACTACATCTTGCCACTTCTGATGGGGGCTTCAATGTTCCTAATCCAGAAGATGAGCCCAACAACTGTAACGGATCCAATGCAGCAGAAGATCATGACCTTTATGCCGGTTATGTTTACATTCTTCTTCCTGTTCTTCCCTTCAGGTTTGGTTCTTTACTGGCTAGTATCGAACATCGTAACTCTGATTCAGCAAACGCTTATCTACCGCGCGCTGGAAAAGAAAGGCTTACATTCTAAGTAAGTTCGATAATAGAAAGAGATAAAGAAAGGCGACCAAAAGGTCGCCTTTTTGTTTTTAGCTGATTACAATTCAGCTAATTGATTAATCGTGAATGCCCCTTTTTGGCTCTCACATGCTAGCAGGCACAACTATGACTACAGATACGATTGTTGCTCAAGCGACCGCGCCTGGCCGTGGTGGCGTCGGTATTATCCGCGTTTCCGGCCCATTGGCGACTCAGGTTGCCCTAGAAGTAACAGGAAAAACACTCAAGCCTCGCTACGCTGAGTACCTACCGTTTAAATCTGACGATGGCACCGAACTCGACCAAGGTATCGCGCTTTACTTCCCTAACCCGCATTCGTTTACCGGCGAAGACGTATTAGAGTTGCAAGGTCACGGCGGCCCAGTGGTTATGGATATGCTAATCAAACGCATCCTAGCCATTTCAGGCGTGCGTGCAGCGCGTCCAGGTGAGTTTTCAGAGCGTGCCTTCTTGAACGATAAGATGGATTTAACTCAAGCCGAAGCGATTGCAGATTTAATTGATGCCAGCTCAGAAGAAGCCGCAAAATCGGCGCTTCAATCACTACAAGGCGAATTCTCTAAGCGCATTAATACGCTCGTAGATTCTCTGATTTACTTAAGAATCTATGTTGAAGCAGCGATCGATTTCCCAGAAGAAGAAATTGATTTTCTTGCTGACGGTAAAGTCAGTAATGATTTACAGGCTATTATCGATAACCTCGAAGCTGTGCGCCAAGAAGCTAATCAAGGTGCCATCATGCGTGAAGGCATGAAAGTCGTGATCGCAGGTCGCCCAAATGCGGGTAAGTCGAGCTTACTGAATGCATTGTCAGGCAAAGAGTCTGCGATTGTGACCGATATTGCTGGCACCACACGTGATGTGCTGCGTGAACACATCCACATTGACGGCATGCCACTGCACATTATCGATACAGCAGGCCTGCGTGATGCCTCTGATGAAGTAGAAAAAATAGGTATTGAACGTGCTTGGGAAGAAATTGCTCAAGCAGACCGAGTTTTATTTATGGTTGATGGCACGACAACAGATGCAACAGACCCGAAAGAAATCTGGCCAGATTTCGTTGATCGTCTACCAGACAACATCGGAATGACGGTAATTCGCAATAAAGCGGATCAAACCAGTGAAGAGTTAGGCATTTGTCATGTCAACGATCCAACCCTGATTCGCTTATCAGCGAAAACAGGCCAAGGTGTCGACGCTCTGCGTAGCCATCTCAAGGATTGCATGGGCTTTGCTGGTGGTCATGAAGGTGGCTTTATGGCACGCCGCCGCCACTTAGATGCACTAGAACGCGCATCGGAACACCTTGATATTGGGCAACAACAACTTGAAGGCTACATGGCCGGAGAGATATTAGCGGAAGAGCTTCGTATCACCCAACAGCACCTCAATGAGATCACAGGCGAGTTCAGCTCAGATGATCTTTTAGGTCGAATCTTCTCTTCATTCTGTATCGGTAAATAATCATAAAGGCTGGCTTTCGCTGGCCTTTTCTTTTGTAAGGACAGCTTAATGATCCACATTATTACTGGCAGCACCTTAGGTGGCGCTGAATACGTTGGCGATCACCTCAACGATCTTCTAGAGGCTCAAGAGCACGAGATAGAACTTCATAATCAGCCTGAATACAATAATATTCCTCAGCAAGGTACTTGGTTAGTGGTGACATCAACACATGGTGCGGGTGATTTTCCTGATAATATCCAACCATTGATCAACGCGTTGACCCAAGAATCGCCAGATTTAAGTGCTATTCGTTTTGCTGTTATCGCACTTGGTGATTCAAGTTACGATACCTTCTGCTCTGCAGGAAAATCAATCCACAGCCAACTGAAAAAACTCGGTGCACAGCCTATTTCAGACTGCTTTACCATCGATGTATTGGAAACTCCGGTACCTGAGGATGCAGCTGAAGAGTGGTTTAACGATCACAGTGACCAGTTCTAGTCCCTCAATTTCCCCCAAAAGCGGCTTATGCCGCTTTTTTTGTCTTTGAATATCGTGATTGTGAATAACTTTTTTGAAAATAAATCGAAATACATGTCATTTTTTTCGATTTTCGTTGTGGATAAGATCATACATATACGGTGATTAACCTATAGTTATCCAAATAACAACTTTCTGGCTATTTTACCCTTGTGTATAAGTAGCCGTTTTGATCCCAGCTAATCCTCATCATGATCAAAGTTAGATCACATCCTTTGATCCAAAAAAGATCCATGATCTTGTTGATCATTTTTGACTTATCCACAGATACCCTCGATCCTAATAATAGATCTAATAAAAGATCTCTTTAAAGATCTTATCTATATTAATTAAAAACAGCTTTTTCGAAAAATTCCAAAAACGTTTTCTCAAGCTATGAAAACAGGTAGAATATCGCTCCTTTTTATCAATCTAGAAAACGTTTGAGTACCTGAGGTCGGTTCATGCTTTATCACGAAAAATTTGACGTCATCGTTGTTGGTGGTGGCCATGCTGGAACGGAAGCCGCACTCGCATCTGCACGTACTGGTCAAAGTACGTTATTACTAACTCATAATATCGATACGTTAGGACAAATGTCTTGCAACCCAGCCATTGGCGGGATCGGTAAGGGCCACTTAGTAAAAGAGGTCGATGCAATGGGTGGATTAATGGCGCAAGCTATTGATCATGCAGGTATTCAGTTCAGAACATTAAACGCATCAAAAGGTCCAGCGGTACGTGCAACTCGTGCACAAGCTGATCGCGCGCTTTACAAAGCCTTTGTTCGAAACGTTCTTGAAAACACCCCAAATCTAACTCTGTTTCAACAGTCGGTTGATGACTTGATCGTTGAACAGGATCAAGTCGTGGGCGTGGTGACACAGATGGGCCTTAAGTTCCACGCAAACGCTGTGGTATTGACTGTAGGCACATTCCTAGGCGGAAAGATCCATATTGGTATGGAAAGTTCTTCAGGTGGTCGTGCTGGTGATCCACCATCGATCGCACTTGCTGACCGTCTTCGTGATCTTCCATTCCGTGTTGATCGCCTGAAAACAGGTACACCTCCTCGTATCGATGCTCGTAGTGTTGATTTTTCTGAGCTTGAGGTTCAGCACGGTGATAATCCGACGCCAGTTTTCTCGTTCATGGGTAGCCGAGCTCAACAGCCTCGCCAAATTCCATGCTACATCACACACACCAATGAAAATACGCATGACGTTATTCGAGCCAACCTCGATCGCAGCCCAATGTACGCGGGTGTGATTGAAGGTATTGGCCCTCGTTACTGTCCTTCAATTGAAGACAAAGTGATGCGTTTTGCAGACAAGAACAGTCACCAGATTTTCATTGAACCTGAAGGTCTAACGACCCATGAGCTATACCCGAATGGTATCTCGACAAGTCTGCCATTTGATGTTCAGGTAAAAATCGTTCACTCAATGAAAGGTTTTGAAAACGCTCATATCGTCCGCCCTGGCTATGCGATCGAGTATGATTTCTTTGATCCTCGTGACCTTAAGCTGACTTACGAAACTAAGTTTATTAAGGGTCTATTCTTTGCAGGTCAAATCAACGGTACCACTGGCTACGAAGAAGCGGCAGCACAAGGCTTGATGGCCGGTCTGAATGCAAGTTTGTTTACACAAGGCAAAGAAGGCTGGAGCCCGCGTCGTGACCAAGCTTACATGGGCGTTCTTATTGATGATCTATCGACGATGGGTACCAAAGAACCTTATCGTATGTTCACGTCTCGTGCGGAATACCGTTTGTTGCTTCGTGAAGACAACGCTGATATCCGTTTGACTGAGAAGTCGCGTGAACTTGGCTTGGTGGATGATGCTCGCTGGGCTCGATTCAACGAGAAAGTAGAAAACATGGAGAAAGAACGTCAACGTCTAAAAGAAACGTGGATTAATCCAAAATCTGAAGATGTTGATCAACTGAACCAAATTCTTAAAACACCTATGTCTCGTGAAGCGAGCGGTGAAGATCTTCTTCGTCGCCCTGAAATGACTTATTCACAGCTAACGGCATTGGATCGTTTTGGCCCAGCATTGGAAGATCAACAAGCATCTGAGCAAGTTGAGATCCAAGTGAAATACGATGGTTATATCCAGCGCCAACAAGACGAAATCGAAAAATCACTGCGTCATGAAAATACCAAATTGCCTGCTGATATCGATTACAGCAAGGTGAAAGGACTTTCCAACGAAGTGGTTCTTAAACTAACGACTGCTAAGCCTGACTCAATTGGTATTGCTTCTCGAATTTCAGGTATTACGCCTGCAGCAATCTCAATTCTGTTGGTTTATTTGAAAAAACACGGCCTGTTGAAAAAAGGTGAGGAAGCATAATGAGCGTATTACGCGAAAAACTGGATCACCTGATTGGCCAGACTGAACTTGAAGTATCTGAAAAACAACGTGACCAATTGGTTGGCTATGTCGAGTTACTGAATAAGTGGAACAAGGCTTACAACCTAACGTCTGTTCGTGACCCGCAAGAAATGATGGTGAAACATATCTTAGATAGCATCATTGTTAGCACTCACTTACAAGGTAAGCGTTTTATTGACGTTGGTACGGGCCCTGGTCTACCTGGGATTCCGCTCTCAATCATGAATCCTGACTGTGAGTTTTACTTGCTAGATAGCCTGGGTAAGCGTATTCGTTTTATCAAGCAAGTCGTTCATGAGCTGGGTATCGACAACGTGGTACCGGTTCAAAGTCGTGTTGAAGAATTTCAACCAGAAGAAAAGTTTGATGCAGTGCTCAGTCGCGCATTTGCGTCAATGACAGACATGGTAGAGTGGTGTCACCATTTACCTAAAGAGCAATCCGGTGTATTTTTGGCTCTTAAGGGACAACATCCTAGAGACGAAATCGACTTGTTACCTGAATGGTGTTCAGTGACAGACATTAAAGCTTTGCAAGTGCCAGAGCTTGATGGAGAGCGTCATCTAGTTACTTTATCGCGTCAGGGATAATCAGCGAGGCCATAGTGGGTAAAATCGTAGCAATTGCCAACCAGAAGGGCGGCGTAGGAAAAACAACAACTTGCATTAATTTGGCAGCATCAATGGCGGCAACAAAACGCAAGATATTGGTTGTTGACCTCGATCCTCAAGGTAATGCCACTATGGCAAGCGGTGTCGACAAATATCAGGTTGAAGCAACTGCTTACGATTTGTTGGTTGAAGACACCCCATTTGATGAGGTAGTTTGCCGAAGTACATCTGGTAACTATGACCTCATCGCCGCAAACGGTGATGTTACTGCGGCAGAAATCAAGTTAATGGAAGTCTTTGCTCGTGAAGTTCGTTTAAAAAACGCACTCGAATCCATTCGCAATAACTATGATTTCATCTTTATTGATTGCCCGCCATCATTAAACCTTCTTACAATCAACGCGATGGCTGCGGCCGATTCCGTATTGGTTCCTATGCAATGTGAATATTTTGCTTTGGAAGGTTTGACTGCGTTGATGGATACCATCAGTAAGCTCGCAGCGGTAGTAAACGAGAACCTGAAGATCGAAGGTCTTCTTCGTACAATGTACGATCCTCGTAACCGCTTATCGAATGAAGTCTCTGATCAACTCAAAAAACACTTCGGTAGCAAAGTTTACCGAACTGTGATCCCTCGAAATGTACGTTTGGCAGAAGCGCCGAGTCATGGCAAGCCAGCAATGTACTACGACAAGTATTCCGCAGGTGCTAAGGCATATCTTGCTCTTGCAGGCGAAATGTTGCGTCGTGAAGAAGTCCCAGTATAGGTCTAACCAAAGGAATTCGCTCAATGTCTAAGCGTGGTTTAGGAAAAGGGTTAGATGCATTACTTGCAACTAGCTCATTGGCTCGTGAAAAACAACAAGTTGCTTCTCATAGTCAGGCTTTGTCTGCAGAAGGCGAGTTCACAGAGATTGCTATCGGTAGCTTGAAGCCAGGCGTATATCAACCGCGTAAGGATATTGCGCCAGAAGCGCTAGAAGAGCTGGCTGCATCTATTCAATCTCAAGGTATTATTCAACCTATCGTTGTACGTCCTTTAACGTATGGTCAATATGAGATTATCGCTGGTGAGCGCCGTTGGAGAGCTGCGCGTCAAGCTGGCCTAAAACAGGTGCCGTGCTTGGTCAAGAAGGTTGAAGACAAAGCTGCGATTGCGATGGCATTGATTGAGAACATTCAGCGTGAAGACCTAAATGTTATCGAAGAAGCACAAGCGCTAGAACGCCTACAGAACGAATTTGAGCTGACACATCAACAAGTCGCCGAAGTGATCGGTAAATCGAGAGCAACGGTTAGTAACTTATTACGTCTAAATCAGCTAGAAAATGAAGTAAAAGGTTTAGTTTCCAATAAACTACTGGAAATGGGTCATGCTCGAGCATTGCTTGCGCTTGAAGGTGATACCCAGATTGAAGCAGCAAACACTGCGGCAACAAAAAAAATGACCGTGCGTCAAACTGAGCAGCTTGTCAAAAAGCGCTTAAAACCCGACGTTGAACTAGAATCGAAGCCTGAAGACACAGAAGCTATCGAACTTTCACGAAGACTCACGGAAAAATTGCAAGCAAACGTTTCAGTTACTCGTTCTGTTAGCGGTAAGTCAAAAGTGACGATTACTATTGATGAGCCTCACAAATTAGAGCAACTTATTGCTAAACTAGAGTACTAAATGAGATAATTGATTTAGGTCAATTATGTAATAAACAAGCAATTGCGTACAAAAGTTGTCGGTTTGTATGCAAAAATGTAAATGATTGCTGCATTGTGATTGCAATCAATTTGGCTGAACGTATAATTTTCGCCAATTTCTCAGCACGCTTTGAAGCGAGTGGTAAAGTGGGCTTAAAGAGGAACGAATACATGGTAGCGGCGTTAGCAAGACCAGGACGAGTGCTTGCAAAGCAAATGTTATTGATCGAGCTTAGCGCGGTTATATTAGTGGCGGTAGGGTTAGGTTTAGCTGTTAATCCTGATTGGGGTTTTGCTGCATTAATCGGTGGCGGTATTTTTGTCATCGCGAATGTGGTTTTTTGTGTGTGTGCTTTCCTATTTTGTGGAGCTCGCGCAACTAAGTTAGTTGCGGCGTCGTTCTATGCTGGTGAAGTGCTCAAAATCTTAATCACAGTTTTACTATTCTCTATTGTCTACATGTATATGCAGGTGGAATTAATTCCCCTCAAACTGACCTATTTACTGGTTCTAGGTATTAATATCTTTGCGCCAGTGCTTTTCATTAACAATAAAAAATAGGATGAGTTATGGCTGCGCCAACAGCATCCGGATACATTGAACACCATTTACAAAACCTTTCTTTAGCTAAGTTTGGTCTTGTAGAGGAAACAAGTTTCTGGAACGTACATATAGACAGTCTGTTTTTTTCTGTGCTGACAGGGGTGTTATTCCTTTGGGTTTTTCGCTCAGTCGCTAAGAAAGCAACAGTAGGTGTACCTGGTAAGCTTCAGTGTTTTGTTGAAATGGTAGTGGAATTCGTTGGCGACAACGTTAAAGAAACTTTCCATGGCCGCAATCCTCTGGTAGCTCCATTAGCACTGACTATATTCTGCTGGATTATCATAATGAACTTGATGGACTTAGTGCCTATCGATTTCTTACCGTATCCTGCAGAGCATTGGCTAGGTATCCCTTACTTGAAAGTGGTTCCTACAGCTGATGTAAATATAACAATGGCAATGGCTTTAGGTGTTTTTGCTCTGATGATCTATTACAGCATCAAAGTGAAAGGCTTGGGCGGATTTGCTAAAGAATTGGCACTGCATCCATTTAATCACCCAATCATGATTCCATTTAACTTGGTACTTGAGGTAATTTCGTTATTAGCGAAGCCACTATCTCTAGGTATGCGTTTATTTGGTAATATGTTTGCGGGTGAGGTGGTGTTTATTCTTATCGCGGCAATGCTACCGTGGTACTTACAATGGGTAGGAGCACTACCTTGGGCTATCTTCCATATCTTGGTTATTTTGATTCAAGCGTTTGTTTTCATGATGTTGACAATCGTTTACCTATCAATGGCCCATGAAGATAGTGATCACTAAAAAATTTTTAAGCTTTATTCTAACTATTAATGTTAATCGGAGAACGTAAATGGAAACTGTACTAAGTTTTTCAGCAATCGCTGTTGCTATCATTGTTGGTCTTTGTGCCGTAGGTACTGCAATTGGTTTTGCTATTCTTGGTGGTAAATTCCTAGAAGGCGCTGCGCGTCAACCTGAAATGGCTCCAATGCTACAAGTTAAGATGTTCATCATCGCTGGTCTACTGGATGCTGTTCCAATGATCGGTATCGTAATCGCACTACTATTCACGTTTGCTAACCCATTTGTAAGTCAGCTAGCAGGCTAATTAACTCTCAATAGTTAATTAAATTTTTGTAGTTGATTCTTAACGAGGAGTAGCTGTTGTGAATATGAACGCAACTCTGTTAGGTCAAGCAATTGCTTTTTCGCTGTTTGTTTGGTTCTGCATGAAATATGTATGGCCACCAATCATGCAAGCAATTGAAGAACGTCAGAAAAAAATTGCTGACGGTCTTGTAGCCGCTGAACGCGCTGCTAAAGACTTGAACCTGGCACAAGCCAACGCTTCTGAGCAAATGAAGGAAGCGAAGCGCACTGCAACTGAGGTTATTGATCAGGCAAACAAACGTAAAGCTCAAATTATTGATGAAGCTCGCGAAGAGGCTCAGGCAGAACGCCAGAAGATCTTAACGCAAGCTGAAGCAGAAATTGAAGCTGAACGCACACGTGCCCGTGATGACCTGCGCAAACAAGTCGCAACTCTGGCTATAGCTGGTGCTGAGAAAATCCTTGAACGTACAATCGATAAAGATGTACACAATGATCTTCTTAACAACATTACTGCAAAACTTTAAAGCAAGGGGCTGTATATGTCTGATTTGACTACAATCGCACGCCCCTATGCTAAAGCAGCGTTTGACTTTGCGGTAGATAAAGGTGAGCTAGACCAATGGGGTCAAATGCTTACTTTTGCTGCCGAAGTGGCACAAAATGATGATGTTCATAATTTATTAAGCAGTTCTATGACTGCTGAAAAATTAGCTGAAATATTCATTGTAATTTGTGGCGAACAATTTGATGAATTCGGCCAAAACTTAATTAAAGTGATGGCAGAGAATGGTCGTTTAATGGCCTTTCCTGATGTTTGTAAACAGTTCTTATTGCTTAAACAAGAGCATGAGAAAAAGATCGACGTTGAAGTTACTTCAGCTGTTGAACTTTCTGAAGAACAGCGCACAAGCATCATCAGCAAATTGGAACTGCGCTTAGCGCGCAAAGTTCAGCTGAATTGCAGTATAGATGAGACTCTACTTAGTGGAGTTATTATTCGAGCCGGAGACCTAGTCATCGATAACTCAGCGCGCAGTCGTTTAGACCGCCTGAGCGATGCATTGCAGTCTTAATGGGGATTGGAGCATGCAACTTAATTCCACTGAAATTAGCGATCTAATTAAACAACGTATTGAATCTTTCGACGTTGTTAGTGAAGCTCGCAATGAAGGTACTATCGTTTCTGTAAGCGATGGCATCCTTAGCATCCACGGCCTAGCGGACGTGATGCAAGGTGAAATGATCGAACTACCGGGTGGCCGTTACGCGCTAGCACTAAACTTGAACCGTGATTCGGTTGGTGCTGTTGTAATGGGCCCGTATGCTGACCTACAGGAAGGCATGAAAGTTACAGGTACTGGTCGTATTCTTGAAGTACCAGTAGGTCCTGAAATGCTTGGTCGTGTTGTAAACACGCTGGGTGAGCCAATTGATGGTAAAGGTCCTATCGAAGCGAAACTAACTTCGCCTGTAGAAATTATCGCACCAGGTGTAATCGACCGTAAATCGGTAGATCAACCTGTTCAAACTGGTTACAAGTCTGTTGACTCAATGATCCCTATCGGTCGTGGTCAACGTGAACTAGTAATCGGTGACCGTCAGACTGGTAAAACAGCAATGGCGATCGATGCGATTATTAACCAAAAAGATTCTGGTATTTTCTCTATCTACGTTGCTATCGGCCAAAAAGCGTCGACTATTGCTAACGTAGTTCGCAAACTAGAAGAGCACGGCGCACTAGCAAACACTGTTGTTGTTGTTGCATCGGCTTCTGAATCTGCAGCGCTGCAATACCTTGCACCGTATGCTGGTTGTGCGATGGGCGAATACTTCCGTGATCGCGGTGAAGATGCACTGATTGTTTATGATGATCTATCTAAGCAAGCGGTAGCTTACCGTCAAATCTCGCTACTACTTAAGCGTCCACCAGGTCGTGAAGCGTTCCCAGGTGATGTTTTCTACCTTCACTCTCGTCTACTAGAGCGTGCTGCTCGTGTAAGCGAAGCATACGTAGAAAAATTCACTAACGGCGAAGTGACAGGCAAGACTGGTTCTTTAACTGCTCTACCTATCATCGAAACGCAAGCTGGTGACGTATCTGCATTCGTACCAACGAACGTAATCTCGATTACTGATGGTCAGATCTTCCTACAAACTGAGCTATTCAACGCGGGCGTACGTCCAGCTGTTGACCCAGGTATCTCAGTTTCTCGTGTAGGTGGTTCGGCGCAGACTAAAATCATCAAGAAGCTATCTGGCGGTATCCGTACTGCTCTAGCTCAATACCGTGAACTTGCAGCATTTGCTCAGTTCTCTTCGGATCTTGATGAAGCGACCAAGAAGCAACTAGACCACGGTCAAAAAGTTACAGAACTGATGAAGCAGAAACAATATGCTCCTATGTCTGTATTTGACCAAGCTCTAGTAATCTTCGCTGCAGAGCGTGGATACCTTCAAGACGTAGAACTTTCTAAAGTTCTAGATTTTGAAGCTGCTTTACTGTCGTTTGCTCGTGGTCAATACGCTGATCTAGCAACACAGATCGACGCAACGGGTGCTTTCAACAAAGAAATCGAAGCTGAGCTGAAGAAGCTTGTTGACGATTTCAAGGCAACCCAGACCTGGTAATTGGTAGGTGGTCTTAGGGCCACCTCATACCATTAACGGAGAGTAACGATGGCCGGCGCAAAAGAGATACGTAATAAAATCGGTAGTGTTAAAAGCACACAGAAGATTACGAAAGCAATGGAAATGGTAGCAGCTTCAAAAATGCGTCGTTCTCAAGACGCAATGGAAGCTACTCGTCCATATGCAGAAACAATGCGTAAAGTGATCGGTCATTTGGCTAATGGTAGCCTCGAGTATAAGCATCCTTATCTTGAGGAACGTGAAGCCAAACGTGTTGGTTACATCATCGTTTCTACAGACCGTGGTCTTTGTGGTGGTTTGAACATTAACTTGTTCAAAAAAGCTATGAACGACATGAAAGATTGGTCTGAGAAAGGTGCTGATGTAGAGCTTGCAATTGTAGGTTCTAAAGCAACAGCATTTTTCAATAACAGCGGCGCGAAAGTAGCAGCTCAAGTTTCTGGTCTGGGTGATCGCCCAAGCCTTGAAGATTTGATTGGCTCTGTAAGCGTTATGCTGAAGAAATATGATGAAGGTGAATTGGATCGCCTGTTCGTAGTGTTTAACAGATTTGAAAACACTATGGTTCAAGAACCAACGATCGATCAATTACTTCCTTTGCCTAAATCAGACAGCGAAGAAATGAAACGCAGTCATTCTTGGGACTACATTTATGAGCCCGAGCCAAAACCACTGCTAGATGCACTATTAGTTCGATACGTCGAATCTCAAGTGTATCAAGGTGTGGTCGAGAATCTTGCTTGTGAGCAAGCGGCTCGAATGATTGCAATGAAATCAGCAACAGATAACGCTGGTGACATTATTGATGACTTAGAACTTGTGTATAACAAAGCCCGTCAATCGGCGATTACACAAGAACTTTCTGAGATCGTTTCAGGCGCAGCTGCGGTTTAAGCTTAGGTAAAACTAAATAGTTAGAGGATTAACGATGGCTACAGGTAAGATCGTACAGATCATTGGTGCGGTAGTCGACGTAGAGTTCCCACAGGGCGAAGTACCTCGTGTATACGATGCTCTGAATGTTAATGAAGTGACAGAACGTCTAGTTCTTGAAGTTCAGCAACAACTTGGCGGTGGCGTAGTACGCGCAATCGTAATGGGTAGCTCTGATGGTTTACGTCGTGGTTTGACAGTTGAAAATACTGGCGCTCCAATCTCGGTACCAGTAGGTACTAAGACACTTGGTCGTATCATGAACGTCCTAGGTGACGCAATTGATGAGTGTGGTGAAATCGGTGCTGAAGAGCATTACGCAATTCACCGCGAAGCTCCAAGCTACGAAGAGCAGTCTAACGAGACTTCTCTTCTAGAAACTGGTGTTAAAGTGATCGACTTGATTTGTCCATTCGCTAAGGGTGGTAAAATCGGTCTATTCGGTGGTGCTGGTGTAGGTAAGACCGTTAACATGATGGAACTTATCAACAACATCGCACTTCAACACTCAGGCCTATCTGTATTTGCAGGTGTAGGTGAGCGTACTCGTGAAGGTAACGATTTCTACTTTGAGATGCAGGAAGCAGGTGTTGTAAACATCGAAAAACCTGAAGAATCAAAAGTAGCGATGGTTTACGGTCAGATGAACGAGCCACCAGGTAACCGTCTACGTGTTGCACTGACTGGTCTAACAATGGCTGAACGCTTCCGTGACGAAGGTCGTGACGTTCTACTGTTTGTTGATAACATCTACCGTTACACACTAGCAGGTACTGAAGTATCAGCACTTCTAGGTCGTATGCCTTCTGCGGTAGGTTACCAACCTACACTAGCTGAAGAAATGGGTGTTCTACAAGAGCGTATCACGTCAACTAAAGCTGGTTCTATCACGTCTGTACAGGCGGTATACGTACCTGCGGATGACTTGACTGACCCGTCTCCAGCAACAACGTTCGCTCACTTAGATGCAACGGTAGTACTTAACCGTAATATCGCATCTATGGGTCTATACCCAGCGATCGACCCGCTAGATTCTACTTCACGTCAACTGGATCCATTGGTAGTTGGACAAGAGCACTACGACATCGCTCGTGGCGTTCAGTCTACTCTTCAGCGCTATAAAGAGCTGAAAGATATCATTGCTATCCTAGGTATGGACGAGCTATCTGAAGAAGATAAGCAAGTTGTATCTCGTGCTCGTAAGATTGAGAAGTTCCTAACTCAGCCTTACCACGTAGCGGAAGTATTTACAGGTGACCCAGGCGTTTACGTACCTCTTAAAGAGACTCTACGTGGCTTCCAAGGTCTTCTATCTGGTGAATACGATGACATTCCAGAGCAAGCGTTCATGTACTGTGGTGCAATTGACGAAGCTATTGAGAATGCTAAGAAGCTATAAGGCTAACTAGGAGGCGATATGGCAGCAATAACCTTTCACCTAGACGTTGTAAGTGCAGAGAAACAAATTTTCTCAGGCCTTGTTGAGACGTTTCAGGTGACCGGTAGTGAGGGTGAGCTTGGTATTTTCCATGGTCACACTCCACTGCTGACCGCTATCAAGCCTGGTATGGTGCGTATTGTTAAGCAGCACGGCCACGAAGAAATTATTTATGTTTCTGGTGGTATGGTAGAAGTTCAACCTGGTACAGCGACTGTACTGGCTGATACGGCTATCCGTGGTGAAGAACTAGACGCAGCAAAGGCGGAAGAAGCTAAACGCAAGGCTGTGGAGAATATCCAAAATCAGCATGGCGACATAGACTTCGCACAAGCGGCCGGTGAACTGGCTAAAGCCATTGCTCAGTTACGAGTTATCGAACTGACAAAACAGCGTCGTTAATCTTTTATAAGATTACTGACTCTGAGATAAAGGCGACCTAAGGGTCGCCTTTTTGCATTTTTAGGTTGTCTCGCCCTGCAATGTGTTTACACATTGAGGACTAATGATGATCCTTTTACGTATCAGTACTGGTTAAATGGCTATTACGATTTAATTTATTAACTTAAAACGGTTACAATATCGGCTTAATAAAAATAATGTTGGATAGGTTTACAATGAAGTTTAGCGCGGTAATTCTCGCAGCGGGCAAAGGCACTCGCATGTATTCAAACACACCAAAGGTTCTGCACACGCTTGCAGGCAAGCCAATGGTGAAGCATGTTATCGATACCTGTAATGGTCTAGGTGCTCAAAACATCAACTTGGTTTACGGCCACGGTGGTGATCAGATGAAGGCTACCCTAGCTGAAGAATCTGTAAACTGGGCGCTACAAGCTGAGCAGTTGGGTACTGGCCACGCTGTGGATCAGGCATCTGCATATTTCGCTGATGATGAAAAAGTACTGGTGCTATACGGTGATGTTCCACTTATTTCACCTGAAACCATTGAAAACCTATTAGACGCTCAACCAAATGGTGGCATCGCGCTACTTACGGTCGTGTTAGACAACCCAATGGGCTACGGTCGCATTATTCGTCGTAATGGTCCTGTTGTCGCTATCGTTGAACAAAAAGACGCAACGGATGAGCAGAAGCTTATCAAAGAGATCAACACTGGCGTTATGGTGGCGACTGGTGGCGATCTGAAGCGTTGGTTGTCTGGCTTAAGTAACGATAACGCACAAGGTGAATACTACCTGACTGACGTTATTGCAGCCGCTCACGATGAAGGCCGTGCCGTTGAAGCTGTACACCCAGTAAGCCCAATTGAAGTTGAAGGCGTGAACGACCGCTCTCAACTGGCTCGTCTAGAGCGCGCTTACCAAGCTGAGCAAGCAGACAAGCTATTGAAGCAAGGCGTAATGCTGCGTGACCCAAGCCGCTTTGATCTGCGTGGTGAATTGCAATGCGGTATGGATGTTGAGATTGATACTAACGTTATCATCGAAGGCAGCGTAAGCATTGGCGATAATGTAGTTATCGGCACTGGTTGTGTATTGAAAGACTGTGAGATTGATGACAACACCATCGTACGTCCATACAGTGTAATTGAGGGTGCAACGGTCGGTGAAGACTGTACGGTTGGTCCATTCACTCGCTTGCGTCCAGGTGCTGACATGCGTAATAACTCGCACGTAGGTAACTTTGTTGAAGTGAAGAACACTCGCCTTGGTGAAGGCTCTAAAGCGAATCACCTAACGTACTTAGGCGATGCTGAAATTGGTCAACGCGTAAACGTGGGTGCAGGTGCTATTACTTGTAACTATGATGGCGCAAACAAGTTTAAGACCATCATCGGCGATGACGTATTCGTTGGCTCAGACAGCCAATTAATCGCACCTGTTACTATTGGCAATGGCGCAACTGTCGGTGCAGGCTCTACGGTGACTCGTGATGTTTCTGAGAACGAGCTTGTTATTAGCCGCGCTAAAGAACGCAAAATAGCGAATTGGCAGCGTCCGGTTAAGAAAAAATAGCCTCGCTATAAATTAGATGACTGCGATAGAGCCAGTAGCACTGCTACTGGTTTTTTTATAAGTAATCCTAGATGCAAAAAAGAGCGAGTAATCTCGCTCTTTTTTGTTTTCTTAAACTACAAACTAATCTTGTTTATCGTCAGCAACCACTCGAGAGTTATCCGGTGTTGCAAAGTGTTCAGAAAGCTCTTTGTTCGAAACAATATAGCCAACCCACAATGCACCTAAACAAATCACTACCGCGATTCCTGTTGCGCTTAGTGCTTGGCTTGCCATTGCTGCAACCAATGCACTTGCTAGGCCACTAATACTGATTTGCAGGCTGTTTTGTAAGCCAGCCGCTGTCGCAGGGCTCTGTTTCGCGCTTGATAGAGCACGGTTCACAACGATTGGGTAAAGTGCACCATTCGCTACGGCAATCAGACAGAAAGGTGCTAGTAGAGGCCAGATTGAAGCCAGTTCCCATTGTGATGCAATGAAAATCAGTAATGCGGCAACACTAAACAAACCAATAAGATTTCTTAGTACGACACCATCGCCATACTTCTTCACTGCCTGCTTACCGAAGTAACCACCCGCCATGAATGCAATGGTTTGTGGAATAAAGCTCAAGCCGATGTCTTTTGCTTCATAACCTAGCTGAGCCATGATCTCTGGCATACCGGTTAGATAAGCGAAGAACGCAGCTGACGCCGATGCAAACATCAACACATTGCCCATGTATGGCTTTGAATGAAGTAGTGCTTTGATATCAGTTTTGATCGACGTTTGTTTTACTTCTGGCGCTTCTTTTGGTTGAGCCATTGTTGTAGCTATTAACAATGCGCCCATTAGCGTTAATGTGATAAAGATACTGTGCCAACCAAAGCTGTCTGCTAGCAATACACCCAGTTGCGGTGCTAAGGCTGGAGATAGCGCTACTAGAGGCATGATAGTCGCAAAAATTTGCTGGCTGCTGCTTTGAGAGTAACGCTTAATAACCATTGCTTGCCAAATTACCGCAGGCGCACACACACCGATCGCTTGAATGAAGCGCAGCGTTAGTAGGTGCCATACCTCGGTACTGAATGCTAAGCCGAATGAAGCGGCAGTAAAGATAACAAGACCAACCGCCAGCGTATTGCGGTGACCATATTTGTCACTCGCCAGACCCCAAAGAAGCTGACCCATTGCCATACCACCAAGGAATACGGTTAGAGACAGAGCAATCTGCTCAGGGCCGGTTGCAAAATCGACTTCCATTGCCTTAAATGCAGGAAGGTACATATCGGTCGCAATAAAGCCAAGCATGGAAAGAACTGCAAGGTAGACCAATTGAAATTTAGAAATATTCATAAGATGCCATTAAGCTAAAGGTAGTGATGTTTTTATCATCAAAAAAATTGTTAGATACTCAGGGATAAGAACCCCTGTTTATTTATGCTGACATTCTATTTTTCAGAGCTGATAAAATAAAACGCTAAAATATGTAGTTATCAATCAAAAAATTTGAAGGCTTATGTTCTCTAAATCCTCGTTAGAAATGCTTGATACCGTTGCTCGCTTGGGCAGCTTCACTGCGGCTGCAGAGCAATTGCACAAAGTACCATCGGCGATCAGCTATGGGGTTAGGCAGGTGGAGCAAGAGCTTGATGTTCTACTTTTCAGACGCTTACCAAGAAAAGTAGAGCTGACGCCTGCTGGGGAGCTGTTTATTGAAGAGGCTCGTCAACTGCTGAGACAGATGGAAGAACTCAGTGCGCAAACTCGCCGAGCTGCGCGTGGTTGGAAGAAAACCTTACGTCTAACCCTTGATAACGTAGTTAAGCTCGACAAGATGAAGCCGATGATCGAAGAGTTTTATCAAACCTTTGAGTTCGCTGAGCTGCAGATCAACATGGAAGTGTTTAATGGTTCTTGGGAAGCCATTGCACAGGGCAGGGCCGATGTCGTCATTGGAGCCACTTCGGCGATTCCGGTTGGCGGTGACTTTGAAGTTAAGGATATGGGGCGGTTAGATTGGGCATTTGTGATGTCACCCAGTCACCCCTGTGTGCGAGAGCAAAACCTTAATGAGGCCTTTGTTAGCCAGTACCCAGCAATATGCTTGGATGATACTTCTAGTGTGCTACCTAAGCGACACACAGGGCACTTTGCGGATCAAAGACGTCTATTGTTACCTAATTGGTATAGCGCGATTGAATGCCTCAAGAATGGCGTTGGGGTAGGTTACATGCCAAGACACATTGCTGCCCCCATTATTGAGCAAGGCTTGCTGGTGGAAAAAATACTACCTGAGCCTAGCCCGCAGAGTCACTGTTGTTTGGTGTGGCGAAAAGACGATAACCATAAATTGATCGAATGGATGGTCAAATATCTAGGATCAAGTGAGCAGCTTCATCAAGATTGGTTGGATCATCGTAAAGCACTTTAATGATCTACTTAAAAAAGGATCGTGTGAGGTTTACCTGAAAGTATTCAAATAAAAAGAGCGAGTAAATACTCGCTCTTTTTGGTTCGATAGCTTAACTCTTAAGACAAGAAAAACTTGTAGGAAGGGTTATCGGTTTCATCTTTGCACTGGTAGCCAAGTTCTTCTAAGTGTGTAGAGAACTGAGCTAAATCGTCATCACCGAGTTCGAAGCCACACAGCACACGACCGTAATCGGCACCATGGTTACGATAGTTGAACAGGCTGATATTCCAGTGAGTCCCTAAGGTATCAAGGAATTTAATCAACGCACCTGGATATTCTGGGAACTCAAAGCTGTAAAGGCGTTCTTTCAATGGTTTCGATGGTTTTCCGCCAATCATGTAGCGAATGTGCAACTTAGCCATTTCATCATCAGAGAGATCGACAACCGGGTAGCCGCCCTCACGTAAGTCATTGATGATGTGTTCGAGTTCTTCTTGTCCACCTTGTAGACGTACACCAACGAAGATATTCGCTAGGCTTTCGTCGTTGTGGCGGTAGTTAAACTCAGTCACCGCTCGACCACCAATAATGTTACAGAACTCTAGGAACGCACCTTGTCGCTCTGGAATAGTCACCGCAAGTAGACCTTCTCGCTTCTCACCCAACTCACAACGCTCAGAGACATAACGCAGACCGTGGAAGTTGGTGTTCGCACCAGACAATACTGTCGCCAGTTGCTTATCTTGCAGTTGGTTTTGTTCAGCAAACTTCTTCAAGCCAGCCAGAGCCAGCGCTCCTGAAGGCTCAGCAATTGCACGGGTATCTTCAAAGATGTCCTTTACCGCAGAGCAAATTTCATCGCTGGAGACGGTAATATGACCATCAATGTACTGTTGGCAGAGACGGAAGGTTTCTTCACCAATGCGTTTAACCGCAACACCATCAGCAAACATGCTGACCTGATCCAGTACCACTGGTTCACCCGCATCCAGTGCTGCTTTCAAGCAAGCCGAGTCTTCAGGCTCTACCGCAATCACTTTAATCTCTGGCATCAGCTGTTTGATAAGCACTGCAACACCAGCGGCTAAGCCACCACCACCAACCGGCACAAAGATATAATCCATATGGCCGTTTTGCTGCAGCATCTCCATACCCATCGTACCTTGCCCTGCAATCACCAGTGGGTGATCGAAAGGAGGAACAAAGGTGAAGCCATGTTCAGCCGACAGACGTTCCGCTTCCGCTTTCGCTTCATCGAAATTACTGCCGTGTAAAACGACCTTACCGCCAAATCCGCGTACTGCATCAACCTTGATATCAGGCGTGGTTTTTGGCATCACAATCGTGGTCTGAATACCAAGTTTCGAACCCGAAAGCGCCATACCTTGAGCATGATTACCCGCCGATGCTGCAATTACACCTGCAGCTTTCTGCTGTTCTGAGAGGCTTGATACCATGTTATAGGCACCACGCAGCTTAAACGAGTGCACCGGCTGACGGTCTTCTCGTTTTAGCTGAACCAGGTTACCGATACGAGCGCTCAAACGTGGCATATCTTGTAGAGGCGTCACGATCGCCGCTTCGTAAACCGGAGCTCTCAGGATCTGACGCAGATAATCTGCGCCAGTGGGTTTCTGGGGACTGGAAGTACCATCACTCATAGTTAGCCCTCAAGCTTAGACTTATCACGCACAGCGCCTTTGTCGGCACTGGTCGCCATACTTGCGTAAGCTTTCAGTGCGAAAGACACTTCACGTTGACGGTTTTCTGGTTTCCAGCCTAGAGCATCTTGCTTAACACGACGCGCTTCTAGTTCTGCTTCAGGAACATCAAGCGTGATTGAGCGGCTAGGGATATCGATAGTGATGATATCGCCTGTGTTCACTAGACCAATGACACCACCGCTTGCGGCTTCTGGAGAAGCGTGACCGATAGACAGACCTGATGTACCACCAGAGAAACGTCCGTCAGTTAGAAGTGCACAAGCTTTACCTAAGCCCATCGATTTTAGGTAAGTGGTTGGGTAGAGCATTTCTTGCATACCCGGACCGCCTTTAGGACCTTCGTAACGAATAACCACCACTTCGCCTGCTTTTACTTTGCCAGCTAATATACCGTCTACTGCCGTATCTTGGCTTTCAAATACGATAGCAGGGCCTTGGAATTTAAGGTTATCTTCATCAACACCTGCAGTCTTAACGATACAACCATCAACGGCGATGTTACCTGAAAGTACCGCTAGGCCGCCTTCTTGGCTGAATGCGTTCTCTTTAGTACGGATACAACCTTCTTTACGGTCATCATCAAGACGGTCCCAACGACAGTCTTGTGAGAAAGCTTTAGTGGTACGGATACCTGCAGGACCAGCGCGGAAGAACTTAAGTACGGCTTCGTCTTCTGTCTGCATGATGTCGTATTGAGCTAGCTGTTCTTGCATGCTTAGGCCGAGAACGGTGCGTGTTTGGTTGTTCAATAGACCTGCACGATCGAGCTCACCTAAGATAGCCATTACGCCACCAGCACGGTGAACGTCTTCCATGTGGTATTTCGGTGTTGAAGGAGCAACCTTACATAGGTGTGGAACGCGGCGAGACATGGCGTCAATATCATCCATATCAAAAGCAATCTCACCTTCTTGAGCAGCCGCTAAAAGGTGAAGTACTGTGTTACTTGAACCACCCATCGCGATATCTAGCGCCATTGCATTATCAAAGGCTGCGCGGTTAGCAATGTTGCGTGGCAGTGCTGATTCGTCGTCTTGCTCGTAGTAACGCTTAGTTAGGTCAACGATACGTTTACCGGCATTGATGAACAGCTCTTCACGATCTGCGTGGGTTGCTAGCATAGAACCGTTACCTGGCTGAGAGAGGCCAAGCGCTTCTGTCAGACAGTTCATTGAGTTAGCCGTGAACATGCCTGAACATGATCCACATGTTGGACATGCAGAACGTTCTACTTGCTCACTTTGCGCATCAGAAATGGTTGGATCGGCACCCTGAATCATCGCATCAACAAGGTCTAGCTTGATGATTTGATCTGAAAGCTTGGTTTTACCCGCTTCCATTGGACCACCAGATACAAAGATCACTGGGATGTTGAGGCGCATTGCGGCCATCATCATTCCCGGAGTAATTTTGTCACAGTTAGAGATACACACCATTGCATCCGCACAGTGTGCATTGACCATGTATTCTACTGAGTCTGCGATAAGCTCACGTGATGGCAATGAGTACAGCATGCCACCGTGACCCATTGCGATACCATCATCAACCGCGATGGTGTTGAATTCTTTAGCGATACCGCCCGCTTTCTCGATTTCACCCGCAACCAGTTGACCCATATCTTTAAGGTGTACGTGGCCTGGTACGAATTGAGTGAAAGAGTTTACAACCGCGATGATTGGCTTACCGAAGTCATCATCTTTAACGCCAGTTGCACGCCATAAAGCGCGCGCACCAGCCATGTTGCGTCCGTGGGTAGTCGTTGCTGAACGATAGATTGGCATTGCTTAAATCCTTATAAAATATTTGGCTGTTGCTTACTTAGTTGTCTGTGTTTGGTTTTCTGACGTGTGGTCTGCTGGATAAACGTAATCTAACCAGCCCCACTTATCTTCAGTAGTGCCATTGAATAAACCAAAGTAAGCTGCTTGAACTTTTTCAGTGATAGGACCGCGTTTGCCTTCACCTACTGTAATTTTGTCTACACTGCGAACTGGAACGATTTCTGCTGCAGTGCCTGTCATGAAGACTTCGTCAGCAAGGTACAGTGCTTCACGAGCAATGTTCTCTTCACGGATTTCATAACCCATGTCTTTGGCTAACGTCATGATCGAGTCACGAGTGATACCCGGCAGAATCGCGCTGGTTGCTGGTGGTGTAGAAAGAATGCCGTTACGAATCACAAAAATGTTCTCGCCCGCACCCTCTGAAAGATAACCATCGACGCTTAGGGCAATACCTTCATCGTAACCATGACGACGCGCTTCACTACCAACTAGCAGTGAAGATAGGTAGTTACCACCAGCCTTTGCTGAGGTTGGGATTGTATTTGGCGCTGCACGGTTCCAGCTTGAGATCATCGCATCTACGCCATTTTCTAGCGCTTCTTCACCAAGGTAAGAACCCCATGGGAAAGCTGCGATGATCAGATCCATTTCTGTATTTTCAGGAGGGCAAACACCTAAACCAACGTTACCCACAAAGCCTAGAGGGCGGATGTACGCTGACTCTAGCTTATTTTGGCGTAGCGTTTCGCGAGTCGCTTCCATTATTTCTTCCTCAGTAAAAGGAATTGGGAAGCGGTAGATTTTCGCTGAGTCTTTTAGGCGTCTTGCATGTTCAGGGTGACGGAAGATAACCGGTCCTTTTGGTGTGTTGTAGCAACGAACACCTTCAAACACTGAAGTACCGTAGTGCATTGCGTGAGTCAGGACGTGAACGTTCGCCTCTGCCCAAGGAACCATCTCACCGTTAAACCAAATATAATCTGCTGTTTTAGCTGTCATGTTTGCGGTTCCTTATGCGTTTATCTTTTGTTGTAAATTGTTGTTTGGTAGCTCATTGCGGCTGATCGAGATAACGTCAACGGTACGCACATCCCACAGCTTTTCAATTTGATTTACCAAAAAAGAGATCGGACGGTCACTGTCTACAATGATCTCTACACTCGCCACTTTGCTTTCATGGTTTTGAGTGCCTGCGACTTGTTTAACAATGAAGCCACGGTGGCGGATAACACGAAGAACACGCTCTAGTAGTACAGGCTTATCATCGGCTTTGATGTCTAATAGGTATCTTTTCATGTTATGTGTTCTCCAACATCTCACTGTTTGAAGCACCTGGCGGTACTAGTGGCCATACGTTTTCTTCTTCATCGATAAGGACATGAAGTAGGTAAGCGGTTTTACTCTCTAGCATTTCTTTTAATGCTGGTTCTACTTCTTCTTTACGAGTGATGGTTTTGCCCGGGATATCGAACGCTTTTGCGAGCATGACGAAGTCAGGGTTGTCATCCAAGATTGTTTCACTGTGGCGGCCATCAAAGAACAGTGATTGCCATTGGCGAACCATGCCCAAGCGAGAGTTATTAAGAAGCACCATCTTCACTGGGATTTGGCGACGCTTCAGCGTACCAAGCTCTTGCACGTTCATCATGAATGAACCGTCGCCTGAGATAAGTATAGATTGGTCATCAGGACGGCCAACCGATGCACCCATCGCTGCAGGTAGGCCAAAGCCCATAGTGCCTAAGCCCGCTGAAGTTATGAAGTTTTGTGGATCGCGTGGCTGAATGTGCTGAGCGGCCCACATCTGGTGTTGGCCAACATCCGTCGAAACGATAGAGCTTGCTGGCATCATATCTGATAACTGTTTTAGCAGTAGTGGAGCAAAGATAAGATCGCCTGGGTGGTCGTAGCGCCATTTGAATGAGGAGCGAAGGCCTTCAGAGTGGTGAACCCAAGATGAGATGTCTTGGCTCAGTTCTAGTTGAGGCAGGATCTTGTTGATGTCACCGCGAATTGGCGCATCAGCCAGGCGCAGTTTGCTGAACTCTGCCGCATCGATATCGATATGGATAACCTTAGCGTGCGGTGCAAAGGTATCCAGTTTTCCTGTTACTCGGTCATCAAAACGAGCACCGACAACAATCAATAGATCACTTTCTTGAACCACTAGGTTAGCGGCTTTAGTGCCGTGCATACCAAGCATGCCAAGGTAGTGTGGGTCGTCACGTTCGATAGTGCCTAAACCTTTAAGCGTGCTTACGGCCGGCATTGGATTAAGGCGTAAAAACTCACGAACTGCATCGGTTGCTTTCGCCAGTTGAACGCCACCACCTACGTATAAAACAGGACGAGTTGCTTGAGACAAGAAGTGCTGAGCTTGTTCAATAGCATCCGTTGTCACAACAGGAATGGCTGGTGATGTAAATTCAGGAAGAATTTTTACAGGGGACTCTGCTAGCTGAACATCTTTAGCGATATCGACAATAACCGGACCGGGACGCCCTGCTTTTGCAACGATAAATGCTTCAGCCAGTGTTGGAGCAAGGTCTTCAATGTCGGTAACTAGGTAACTGTGTTTAGTACATGACAGAGACATACCAATCACATCCATTTCTTGGAATGCATCGGTACCTATGTGGGAACTCGCAACTTGTCCAGTAATGGCAACGAGTGGGATGGAATCCATAAAGGCATCAGCAAGACCAGTGACTAGGTTCGTCGCGCCTGGGCCTGAGGTAGCCATACAAACAGCCACGTCTTGTGTTGCACGCGCCATACCAATGGCAGCCATTGCAGCACCTTGTTCATGGCGACAAAGGATGTGTTCAACACCGCCGTCATAAAGTGCATCGTAGATTGGCATGATGGCACCACCTGGGTAACCAAATACGGTCTCAATGCCTTGTTGCTTGAGTGCGGATACGACTAGTTCTGCGCCTTTCATCGTAATCCCTCCGTATTACCTTTATTTTGGTCATTGTTTCCGTTGTCTTTGCACATCTTGTGCTCCCATTCTTCCTGTAAATCGGCAAGGCCGAAAATAATAAAAATTATAAAAATCGAATCGCTAAATTAGAAAAAACCCCCGGACTTTTCAGTGCGGGGGTTTTTTCTAATTCGTGGTTACTTTCTTCCCACTCGCCCCCGCGCAGTCTTAATAATGACTACGATAATCAGGTTAATCAGTGCGTAAATGCGAGCGTTAAAAATCATAATATTCGAGTTTTCTCGTTTATTGTCTTCAGTAAAAGTCTACATCTCTAGTGTTATCACACAAATCTGCAGTATGACAAGGAAAATGTCATTCTTTTTTCACATTAAAACACCATTCCACCAAGCTATATAACAACCTTATCGCTTTGGTGAGCAACGAATACCCAGAGCGAATACTTTTAAATCAAAGACAAAGGAAAGTTATGGGACTCGCGATAATTCACAGCCGGGCTAGTGTGGGAGTAGAGGCACCAGAAGTGACTGTTGAAGTGCATATAAGCAACGGTATGCCTGGGTTTACATTGGTGGGGCTACCTGAAACGACGGTCAAGGAATCTAAAGATCGAGTCAGGAGTGCCATCATCAATTCTCGCTTTGAATTTCCATCGAAAAGGATCACGGTCAACCTCGCGCCTGCTGATTTACCCAAGGAGGGAGGACGTTTCGATCTGCCAATCGCGCTTGGGATTTTGGTGGCGTCAGATCAGCTTCCGACATCAAAAATAGCTCAACATGAATTTATCGGTGAGTTGGCATTGTCAGGAGAGTTACGCTCGGTAAAGGGCGTTCTGCCTGCGACGTTAGCCGCCGATAGTGTTGAAAGATGCTTGGTGGTTCCACACCACAATGGTGATCAGGCGGCCTTAGTCGGCAAGGGGGCCCATAAATCAGCGCAAACCTTGCTAGAGGTTTGTGCGGATATGTGTGGCCAGGCTCAGCTTGGTTTATATCGAACCGAGCATCATCATGTTGATGTGTCTGATAATCGTGACTTACAAGATATTATTGGCCAGCAGCAAGGTAAGCGAGCACTGGAGATCGCCGCAGCGGGCAACCATAACCTGCTTTTTCTCGGCCCGCCCGGAACTGGAAAAACCATGTTGGCTTCTCGATTGCGCGATTTGTTACCCGAAATGAGTGACGACGAGGCGATGGAAACCGCTTCGGTAGCCTCTTTAACGCAACAAGAGATCAATCAGTACAACTGGAAGCAACGACCTTTCCGTTCCCCACACCATTCGAGTTCGATGGCAGCATTGGTCGGTGGTGGCTCGATACCTCGCCCCGGTGAGATCTCTTTAGCGCATAACGGTTTACTATTTCTTGATGAAATGCCGGAGTTTGAGCGTAAGGTGCTTGATTCACTGCGAGAGCCGCTAGAGTCGGGTGAAATCATTATCTCCCGTGTCGCAGGTAAGACTCGCTTTCCTGCTCGCTTTCAATTAGTCGGTGCACTTAACCCAAGCCCAACAGGTTATTACGAGGGCAATCAAGCTCGAGCGAACCCGCAAATTATCCTGCGTTACCTCAACCGCTTATCTGGGCCATTGTTGGATAGATTCGATATGTCGTTAGAGATCCCTCTATTGCCCAAAGGGATGTTAGCCGAAGGAGGCGATCGCGGAGAAACCACTCAAGTCGTGAAGCAACGAGTTAAACAAGCGCGTCAGTTGATGTTGTCTCGAAACCATAAGTCGAATGCACTTTTAGGTAGCCGAGAAATTGAAAAGTATTGCCCATTGCGGCGCGAAGATGCGGAGTTTCTAGAAACGGCGCTGCATCGACTGGGCTTATCGATTCGTGCTTATCATCGAATCATTAAGGTAGCGCGAACTATTGCAGATCTAGATGGCAATGAACAAATTGAAAAGAAGCATTTATCGGAAGCGCTTGGCTACCGAGCGATGGATAGATTGTTGAAGCAACTCTCAGCTCAAGCTGTTTAGTAGAAGACAGAGAAGCCTGCTTAAATACAGGCTTCTCTGTCGTTGGTAGCTAAGAACTCGATATTAAAACTTGTAGTTCAAACCGACTGAGACGATGTATTGCGATTCATCGTAGAAGGTAATATTAGAGTCACTAGTGCCGTAGCCTGCTAGTGAGACAAATGACCAGTTTTCCCAGTTCATGAATTGCTCATATTCATACGCGGCAAACAGGTTGATGTTGTCGTCGCTGCGCTTCTTATCATAGATTGGGTTGCTTGCATCGTAGGAGCGTTGGTTGTAACCCGCGGTTAGTGCGTATTGGTGACGACCCATACCGCCAAACAAACTCACTTCACCGCCAAATTGTTCATAAGAGGCAGCTTTGCCATCCGCAGAGCTTGATTGGTAAATCAATGATGGTACTAACATCATGGTACGACTGATTGGCTGACGATACTGACCTTTCAAGTAGAACGTTTTTGCATCACGCTGGAGTTCTTCTCTAACTAAATCATCTTCTACATCTTTGGTGGCGTAGGCCATGTCTAGCGAGAATGCAGAGCCAGCGATGCTACTCAACTTCAAACGAAAGGCATTGCCGGTTTCATCGGTTTTGCTTCGAGCAACACCTTCAGCGTAAGGGTTTGCCCAGGTCTCACCTGACATGATGGTTGGCAGAAGTGACGCGTCGATGGTCATGCCTGATTCTAGTTGGTATTTATAGCCGACCTCTAATACAACAGTACCTGTTGCTACGTCATCACGCGCGGTACCTGTGTATACCTGGTGGTTTGGCTTTTCACCAAAGGTGTAAGCGACACTGCCTAAAGGTGCGACAAGGAATGAGCTTTCAGATGAGGCTTTCTGTGTATTTGACGAAAGGGTGCTATCAGCATCGGTATTAAAGTTTGAGGTAGAAGAAGTAACCCCGGTATTGATAGAGATTTCACCACTGAAACCTTGTTCATCAGCAAGCTTGGCAAATGCTGGTGTAGTAGCAATGCTTAATGCGAGAAGTGTGATTTTTATTTTCATTCAAGGGCTCCTTGCCCACCAATTTTTAAGATGGTTATTAATAGCAGTAAAGCTTTAAATTTCCTGGTTAATTACTTATCAATAATGATTTTTGAACTAGAAAAAAGGAAGCCGAAGCCTCCTTTCTATTAATACCTTACTTCTTCAATAAGAAGTTGACCAGCTCGAAGTATTCATCAAGAGAGTTGATGCCTTGTGCTTCTACTAAATAACGGTTGTTTACGATGACAGCTGGAACACCCGAAAGGCCGCTGTCTTTGAATGCTTTGTCGAAACGACGAACCATAGAGTCCACTGCGAAACCGTTGTATGCCGCGTCGAATTTCTTAGCATCAACACCTTCGTCTAGGAAGATTTGACGCAATTCTGCTTCATCGCGGGGAGGCTTGTTCATGGTGTGGATGCGGTTAAACATCACTGGCACCATTTTGTCTTCAACTTTCAGTGCAATCATCGTCGCGTAAGCTTTGCTCATTGGCAGGCCCATGTTGCCACCCATGAATGAAACATGGTTCTTCTGTAGCTTAGCGTCTTTAGGTAGCTGCTGTTTTAGCTGCTGGATGATTGGTTCAAAGCTATTACAGTGTGGGCAGTAAAAAGAGAAGAACTCTGTCACCATTGGCTTTTTTGATGCTTCTAGATCGAGAACTTTGTAGTGTTCACCTTCGTTAAATTTCGCAGCGTGAGCGGATAGGCTCAACATGATCAATGAGAAAAATGCGAATAGCTTTTTCATTTATCCAATCTCCATTATGTTTGAATTTTTATCTAGTTGTATGTTGCGATTGCTGTTACCACTGAGGCATTAACGAAAGTGGTGGCTCTTGCAGGGTAGCAATTTGCTCTTTACAAGCAAGTACTTGTTGCTCCCAATATTTCGGATCATTAAACCACGGGAAGGCCAGAGGAAACGCAGGATCGTGCCATCGTTTCGCCAACCATGCCATGTAATGCACCATACGTAGACCGCGCAGTGGTTCGATTAGTTTCAGTTGTGCGGTATTAAAATCGCAAAACTCTTGATAACTCTCTAGCAGAATATCCAGTTGCATCAGTTTATCTTGGCGTTCGCCGTTAAGCAGCATCCACAGATCTTGTATCGCAGGGCCGTTACGTGCGTCATCAAGATCGACGAACATTGGCCCGTCACGCCATAAGATATTTCCTGGGTGGCAGTCGCCATGTAGACGAATATTGTCAATGTGACTCGGCCACTGGCTCTCTAGCTCTTTGATCAGAAGATCGACGTCATTGAAGAACGCGTTCTCTAAGTGCGTTGGGATAAACTGAGAGTTCTCTAGAATCTTACGTGGCTGATAAAGGTATTCATCTAAGCTGATGGTCGGACGGTGCTGGAATATTCTTCCTGCGCTGGCTTTATGAATACGACCAAGGAAACGTCCAACGCCTTCCAATTGATCTAGATTGTCGACTTCATACTGTCTACCACCGACACTTTCAAACAGTGCAAATAGGTAGCCTTGATATTCATGCAAGGTTGCGCCGTTGATTCGCATAGGTGGAGCAATCGGTAGCTCTTGTTCGATTAGTTCTAACGCGAAGTCATGCTCTTCTTGGATCTGTGCTGTGTTCCAGCGCTGCGGACGATAAAACTTAACGACGTAGCGTTTACGGTCTTCATCGGTGAATTGATACACCCGATTTTCGTAACTGTTGAGAGCGAGAAGCCCGGATTCAGCACGAACACCAATACTCTCAAGTGCGTACCACATGAAGTCAGGAGTCAGGTTATCAAAGTTAAAGGCTTGCATCGTCATAGAATAAAAAAGGCTCATTACTGAGCCTTTTTCCATTTATTGGGTGTTATACCAAGCGCCAAGATGGCTGGTATCAGAGCTTCTTGATAAAGCGGCTTTCGACTTCCATCGTAAACTCTTCATTATCCGAGAGTATAAACTGAATTGTCGAAACTGGTGAGCTCAGTTTTTCTGGATCGACTCCTAAGCTGATAGGCAGGTTTAAAACCTCACCTGGCTCTACGGTAATAGTTTGTTTACCGTACCAGATAGAATCAGGTAGCCCGCTTACATTAAGCTTGTACTCTTGCTCTTGCTGAGTTTTGTTGATTATTTTCAAGTTGTAAGTATTTTCGACAAGCCCTTGGGTATTGATTCTAAATAGCTGGTTTCTATCTCGTAGAACGCTTAAGCCTGCAGGATCAACACTCGCTATCTGTGCAAAGAACAAACCAAGCATTACGATCAATATTACCCCATAGCCTAGTAGCTTGGGACGCATCACCTTGGTTGAGTGACCTTCAAGCCTATGTTCGGTGGTGTAGTTGATCAGACCTTTGTCATAACCCATACGTTCCATGGTGTTGTCGCAGGCATCAATACACGCGCCACAGTTGATACATTCGTATTGCAGTCCGTCACGGATATCGATACCCGTTGGACACACTTGTACACACAGATTACAGTCAATACAGTCGCCTAAACCCAGTTCTTTTGGATCGGCTTTACGAGAGCGAGGGCCGCGGCTTTCACCACGTTCAGTGTCGTAACCCACGATGAAGGTATCTTTATCGAACATCGCCGATTGGAAACGCGCGTAAGGACACATGTGCAGACAAACAATAGAGCGCATCCATCCCGCATTCGCATAAGTACACCCAGCAAAGAACAATACCCAAAATACCGGCCAAAAAGTCGAGTTAAAGGTAAAGAAGCCAACCACCAGCTCTTTGATTGGGATGAAGTAACCGACAAAGGTTAAGCCCGTCGCAATAGCAATCGCCCACCATGCAATGTGTTTGAGTGTTTTTCTGATCGCTAGGTTGGCGGTGAGCTTGTTTGAATCTTGTTTTCTTCGTTTATTGGCTGCACCTTCCAGTTTCTCTTCGAACCAGATGTACATGAAGGTCCAGACGGTTTGAGGGCACAAATAGCCACACCAGACTCGCCCTAAGAAGGTGGTTATGAAGAATAAGCCAAACGCAGCAATCATAAATAGGATGGCGAGCAGGGTCAGATCTTGTGGGTATAAGGTGGTGCCAAAGAAGTTGAATTGCTGGCTACCGATATCGAGCAAGATCGCTTGTCGTTCACCAAATGGAATCCATGGGATAAGCGCAAAAAGTAAAAGTAAGAACCAACCGCCGTAACGACGAAGTTGTTGGAATTTACCTTTGCTTTCTCGAACATAGATTCGGTTACTTGGGTTAAATCGATCTCCATTACCTTTATGTGTTTTTGGGTTAAAGGTTTTAGGAGTCACATCTTTGATATCGATTTTATCCTGACTCATGGACTATCCTTTTTGTGGCTTGTTTGCCCGGTTAAGTCGGGCATGACGACATTACTTGAAAGTATGGTTTAGAGAACCTATTGAAATTGAGCTTGGTGCATTTGTTGTTATCGCACTCGCTCTTATTATTTTAGAAGATTCTTATGGATGGCGATTATAGCGACAATCTTGTTCTCATTTCTTTAACGCTATCAACCTTTAACAACAAAAGTCATAACAGTTGTGACGAAAAAATAGCGAACAGAAACAAAAAAGCGACCGAGTGGTCGCTTTTCGAAATTGATGGTTTTATTTATACGGCTATTGAATTCTCAATAAATAGGCGATTAAAGAAGGCCACGCGCTTTTAGAATTGCGGTTTTGAAATCATCTTCTTGGTCTTTTTTAAGACCAGGGATCATTTCATCTTTTTCGCTGTTACGCATTTTTAGATGGTAGATGAGAACATCGTCAGTCAGTTCTTCAAGCTTGCCTTGGTAGCCTGCTTCTTTTGATAGCTTAATGATGAACTCTAATAGGTTAAGCTCTTGATCTTTCTGCCACTCAGGCTCCATCAGTTCAAGTAGTTCCTCAATGCGGTGACACTTCATATTTTACTTCTCCACAAATTTTATAATGATTTGTGGTTAAGGTATCAAATCGGGTAGGGAATACCAATGTGTAAAGACATTTCAAGACGGGACCGGGCAAGAAAAAAGCGCAGTAAAAACTGCGCTTTTTGTTAAGCGGCTTTAATTACTTTTGTTGCAGTCGGTGCCAATAAAGCAGTCTTCTGAACGAGAGTCATTGTAGGAGCCAATTTCTTAGCCGTTGGAGCAGCAACAAAGCCACTACGACGACGCATCGCACTACGGTTGGTGTGCGAGAACCTGACAGCTGTTGGGCGCATTAATTTACCTAACGGTCAGGCATATCCATTGCCAATCTAATGGCCTGATTTATCATGAGCTCCGCCTCAATTACTTGAAGAGTCACTCGTCTGGCTTCCGCCAATCCGAAAAATAAATCAGGATAATGATATGCATGCATATCAAGGCTTAGATTATCACTATCTAAGTTATCGATCGACGCTTGAGTGATAATTAAACGATATTAGAGCTAAAATAGTGTGAGCAGTATATTTGAGTTTGAACCTCTTTCAGGCTTAAGATGATGCTTTAAAGGAGGTGCATATGTCGTTCTTAAAGAAAACGTTAGCAAGTTTTGGAATTGGATCTGCCAAGGTGGATTCTGTATTGCAACAGGAAGTGCTTTATCCAGGTAAGAAAGCGAGCATTATTGTGCATGTCTACGGAGGCGCTCAGCCGCAGGAGATTGATAACATCGATCTCAACTTGTGCTGTCGTTACGTTAAAGAAGTCACCATGAACTCGCAAAGGCAAGAGGGCGGTCATAAACGCCGAATGCACCAGACATACTCGTTGGCTAAATGGAGCCTACCGTATGCCTTTGTGATTCAGCCGGGTGAAAGCCGTGACTTTGAATGTGAGTTTGATGTACCACTGAATACACCAGTCACGATTGGTGATTCCAAGGTTTGGTTAGAGACAGGACTTGATATTGCGATGGCGATAGACCCGTCTGATAAGGACGTTTTAACTGTTCGTCCGGATCCGCTGCTCGATGGTATTTTTAACGAACTGGAAGCCCAAGGGTTACGCATACGCCAAGTGGAATGTGAAGCTGTAGAAGGCTTTGAACTGCCGTTTGTCCAAGAGTTTGAGTTTGTGCCGACGACGGGTCCGTATCATGGTCGTTGGCGTGAACTGGAAGTGGTTGCTCATCGTGATGATACCGAGCTTAAGCTTTGGTTTGAGATAGACCGCAATCGCGATGGTGCAAAAGGTATGTTGGCGAGTTTACTTGGGGTTGGTCAGCTACAGCGTCAATTGAGTGTGCCATTGGATACCTCACCAGAAGATGCTGGCAAGATGGTGGTCGAGTATTTAGAAAGCGCATCTTAGCTGAATCGCACATTTTATAAGTCATTTTGTCATAAAAATTTAAGCTTACACGTGTAAGCTTAATGTGTAATACTGGGTCAATCGAACATTTACTCTAGTAGGATACTCATGTCTGCATCATCAGCCAGCGAATACAGTGACATCGAAGAACGCGCTAATGCGATAACCCATGGCTTGGGCGTCGCACTTGGCGTAGTTGGCCTGATCCTGTTACTGATTCGTGCGTTTGATTACCAAGCCGACATGTTAACTGTTGCCAGTATGGCTGTGTATGGAAGCAGTATTATTCTGCTCTTTCTTGCTTCCACGTTGTACCACTCGATCACCACTGAGAAAACCAAGCGCTTGCTCAAAACGCTCGATCACTGTGCGATTTATTTATTGATCGCGGGCAGTTACACGCCGTTTCTCTTGGTGGGCTTAAGAACCCCATTAGCGATGGGCTTGATGGCGGTGATCTGGGGAATTGCGCTGGTGGGTATCATCATGAAGATTGCTTTCGTTTACCGATTCAAGCGCTTATCGTTGTTCATTTATTTAGCGATGGGTTGGCTATCTTTGATTGTTGTTTATCAATTAGCGATGAACATCGATATCGGTGGTTTGGTGTTACTGGCTGTTGGCGGGGTGATCTACTCTTTGGGTGTGATTTTCTATGTGGCAAAGCGCATCCCTTACAATCATGCCATCTGGCACTTGTTTGTTTTGGCGGGCTGCGCTTGCCATTTCTTCGCTATCTACTTGTACGTGACTCCGGTTTAGCGGGCTACGACCTCGGTAATTTCGGCTTTAATCTGATATTCAGGGTGTTGTTCTAGGTCGAGCTTGATTAGCTTGCCTTCTTCACCTGTCTTTGGTCGCAAATATGTGTCGGCCATTCGTTTGATTGATTTCCATACTGCGACTTCTTGTTGTGCCAGCAACTCACCTTCTGCGGTAAATACGCTGATGCTAAGTGATACCAAAATGACAGCTTGAGTGCCTTGGTTGGTGATGGCTGTCGGAATGATAAGCTCACCACCTTCATAGCGGCTCGCGCCTAATACGACATCCACTCCTGATTGAGACAGTTGCAAGCTTGGCTTTTTACTATTAACCACAATCGTAGTACCACGCGTACTCGTTGCAACTGGGACAGCGACTACGGGTACTGCTGCAACTGTCGCCGCCGCTACCGCTGAAGTTATCTCTGTCGTTGTTGTTTCTTCTGTTTTATTTTCTGCCATATACTGCCAAGTAAAATCGTCTTTTAGTAACACTTGCTTGCCATCAGGCAATGTGACCATTTGATCAGCAAAGGCAGAACTTACGAATACTGAGTTTGCGAGCAATGCGCTAGCGAGAAGTACGTATGATTTCATTTGTGTTTCCTTGATTTTTTGCTTGGTTAGCGTCGCCAAAAGGCTGGGAAAAATAGAACAATGAGCGTCAGTATCTCGAGTCGTCCCATTAGCATTCCTAAACTTAGCAACCATTTAGCGGCGTCTGGCAGTGGAGCAAAGTTCCCGGTTGGACCGATCACGCTACCCATGCCTGGGCCTACGTTGGCAACGGCTGTGATAGCGCCAGATATACTGGTCACAGGATCAAGTCCCATCGCGCTCAAGCCGCCTGCAATTAAGATAATAGTGATAAAGAACATCAAACCAAATGCCACGAGTGAACGCACAATATCGTCATTTACGGGTCGCTGATTGTAACGTTGAACAAACACACCCGATGGGTGAATTAACTTCATCATTTGTTTGTGGAGCATGGTCATCGCGATCTGGAAACGGAAGATTTTAATACCGCCAGAGGTTGAACCCGAGCAAGCTCCTGCCATCATTAGGAATGCAAACAAGGTGGTTGGTAGTGCGCCCCAGGCGGTGAAATCTTCTAAGCCAAAACCGGTTGTGGTGACGACTGATACGATGTTGAACATCGAAACACGCATCGCATCCAAGACAGTGTAGCCATCTCTAACTACCAACCATGTTGATATTACGGCGCTGGTGACTAAGAACAGGTACGTGAAACCTCTCACTTGTGCGTCTTTATAGAGGATTGAGAGTTTTCGGCCTCGCAGTGCGCTAACAAACAGTAAGAACGGCAGACCGCCAAGGAACATGAACAGTGTTCCCACCCAGTGAGCACTGTTGGAGAAGTGGTTCATCGATCCATCTGAGGTTGAGTAACCACCCGTCGATAGTGTTGTGAACGCGTGGTTGATCGCATCAAAGATACCCATGCCAGCAAACAAATAGCTAATGATGCATAAACCAGTCAGAACCAGATAAACGGCCACGATGTTCTTCGCGACCGTTTTTGCTCGCGGGCTGCTTTTATCTGACCAATCGGAGGATTCGGTTTGGAACAGTCGCATACCACCAACGTTGAGCATTGGTAGAACTGCTACCGCCATAACGATAAAGCCGATGCCGCCTAACCATTGCAGTATAGAACGCCACAACAGAATGCTTGGTGCCATGCTGTCTAAGCCGCTTAATACGGTTGAGCCTGTCGTGGTGATACCTGACATGGTTTCGAAGTAGGCGTCCGTAAAGCTGATGTGATTGATGAAGACAAATGGCAGGGCGGCAAAGGCGCTGGCAATCGTCCAAACCAAAGAGGTGATAAGGAACATGTCCCGCACCCCAAGTCGGAACTTAGCGGAACGGCCTAAGCTTAAGCAGATGAACGCCACAATGTGCGTGATCACTACTGATTGACCAAACTCGAGAAAGCCACCAGTGCCGGTAAAGAAGGCAACCAATGTAGGGATGTACATGAAAAGGGCGAGCTTCGATAACACTAACCCTATCACTAATAATATCGGACGAAAGTTGACCATAGCTTAATAGACCATCGCTTTGTACCGGAGCGTCGTTCTCACAAGAAGAAAGTTGTGAGAAGAAGCTTACGAGAACAAGGCTATAAGAAGAACGGGCTCGGTTGGAATAGAGACTCAACATCAGGTACGTATTTCTTGTCCACTAGGAACATAACTACGTGGTCATCCTGTTCGATTACGGTTCTATCGTGCGCGATAAGCACCTCTTCTCCGCGAACAATCGCACCAATGGTGGTGCCTGGTGGCAGTTTGATGTCGCCAATCGCTCGGCCTACAACCTTAGATGTGGTTTCGTCACCGTGCGCAATGGCTTCGATCGCCTCTGCAGCGCCACGACGTAGAGAGGATACGTTAACAATATCAGCACGACGAACGTGAGTAAGCAGCGCAGAAATGGTCGCTTGCTGTGGCGATATCGCAATATCAATCACACCACCCTGAACCAGATCGACGTAGGCACCACGCTGAATCAGTACCATTACTTTCTTGGCACCCATTCGCTTAGCCAACATTGCAGACATGATGTTGGTTTCATCTTCATTGGTTAGGGCAATGAACACATCCACCTGATCGATGTTCTCTTCGGTCAGCAGTTCTTGGTCGGCTGCGTCACCACAGAATACGATGGTGTTTTCTAATTCTTCAGATAGCTTCTCGGCACGAGTGTAGCTGCGCTCGATAAGCTTGATGCTGTAGCTCTGCTCAAGGCGTTTTGCCAAGCTTGCGCCAATGTTACCACCACCCACAATCATGATGCGGCGGTATGGTTTCTCTAGGCGTTGCAGCTCACTCATTACTGAGCGGATATGGTTACTCGCTGCCACAAAGAAAACCTCATCATCGGCTTCAATGATGGTGGTGCCTTGTGGGCGAATAGGGCGACCTTGACGGAAGATAGCCGCAACACGAGTATCAATGTGAGGCATGTGCTCACGCAAAGCAGACAGTGCGTTACCAACCAGTGGACCACCGTAGTAGGCTTTTACCGCTACTAGGCTCACTTTTTGCTCAGCGAAACTCACAACTTGCAGTGCACCAGGGTATTGAATTAGACGCTCGATGTAGCTAGTGACCAGTTCTTCCGGGGCAATTAAATGATCGACCGGAATCGCCCCTGATTTGAAGAGTGCTTCTTTTTCTTCTAAATACTGTGGAGAGCGGATACGGGCAATACGGTTCGGTGTATTAAACAGAGAGAAGGCAACCTGACATGCGGCCATGTTGGTTTCATCCATGTTGGTTACGGCAACCAACATGTCGGCATCTTGCGCGCCCGCTTCACGTAGTGTGTTCGGGTGGCTGGCATAGCCGTTTACAACCCTAAGGTCGTATTTGTCTTGAAGTTCACGCAGTCGGTCGGCATTACGGTCGACGATCGTGATGTCATTGTTTTCACCCACTAGGTTTTCAGCAAGGGTACCGCCAACTTGTCCAGCACCTAGAATAATGATCTTCATAGCCTTTCTCTTATTTTTTGCCGTTGTAATTCTAGTGATCTCATTTCGCTTTGATAATGCACTAGAAAGAAACAGCGGCTAAGAAATAAATTCTTAGCCGCTGTTAGTTGTTATGCCTGTTTTACTAGAACTGCGTAGTAGAAGCCATCCATATCTTCTTCACCAGGCAGTATTTGACGACCCGGTTTTTCGATATCAGACCCAACCAGCGTTGCGTTCTCAGTACGCTCTAAGAATGCTTTTACTTGCAGCACGTTTTCTTGCGGCGTGATAGAACATGTCGCATAAACCATGGTGCCACCTTCTTTTAGCTGGCGCCACATTGCATCCAAGATCTCGCTTTGTAGCTCTGCAAGTGCATCGATATCAGAGGCACGGCGTAGCCACTTAATGTCAGGGTGACGGCGAATTACACCCGTCGCTGAACACGGAGCATCAAGTAGGATGCGGTCGAACTGACTGCCCGTCCACCACTCTTCAGGGTAGCGAGCATCACCACAGATTACGTCGGCACGCAGTTGTAGGCGTTCAAGGTTATCGTAAACGCGGTCTAGGCGTTTAATATCACTGTCAATCGCAACCACTTCAGTGTCTTGAGTATGTTCAAGAATGTGTGCAGTTTTACCGCCAGGTGCTGCGCAGCAATCAAGGATTAGCTCACCATCTTTTGGTGTTAAGTAATCAACAGAAAGTTGAGCAGCAGCGTCTTGTACTGATACCCAGCCTCGGTCAAAACCAGGAAGCAAAGTAACGTCACAAGGTGAGGCTAATTTTATGGCATCAGCCGCTTCTGGGTGCAGTGTGTATTCAATGTTTTCGTTTTTAAGCAGTTCAACATACTCGTCACGAGTGTGGTGTTGGCGGTTTACGCGCAGCCACATTGGTGCCTTGCTGTTGTTTGCTTCAACCAATTGCTCCCACTGATCTGGGTAGCTTTCTTGAAGCATTTTTAGAATCCAGCTTGGATGGCTGTATTTGCCCGCATTGTGGCTAACGGCTTTCTCATCTAGCTCATCTTGATCGCGCAGATAGCTGCGAAGCACTGCATTGATTAAACCACTGAGGCTTGGGCCGCGCAGTGTTTTAGTTGCTTCAACGGTTTCAGCAACGGCAGCATGCGAAGGAATACGCATAAAGCTCAACTGGTAAATGCCTACTAAAATAAGATGGTGGAATACGCGCTTTTTACCTTTAAGCGAGTTTTCCATCAGTTCGTTAGCGATTGACTCTAAGCGAGGCAGGTAACGAAGTGCGCCGTAGCAAATCTCTTGCAGTAGAGCATGGTCTCGCGGACGGATCGTTTTTTGAGCCGCAGGGAGAGCGTGTGAAAGAGAGTGGCCTTTATCGACAACTTGGAATAGGACATTTGCAGCAGCAGCGCGAACATTCATGAGGGATACCGAATATTTATTTGAATACATGAGGGCATCTCTGCCCTCGTAAAGGTTTTCTAAACTGTGTTTTTATAAGCTACACGTTTTCAAGTACATATTGAGTAGCTTTAAAGCGGTTAAGAAAGTTGAGTTCCAACTTCAAACCAGCTTGCACGTGAGTTCAAGATGTCCTGAACTGACATGGCTTTTTTACCTGGAACTTGCAGCTGTTCCAAAACCAGTACTTTGTCGCCAGTCGCAACATAAATACCAGTCTTATCTGCTTTGATGATTGAGCCAGCTGGTGCAGATGTCGATTCTTCATCAACACGTGTCTGCCAAACTTTAATGCTTTTTTCATCATTCGAGCTGCTATCAACAATCGCAAAGTGACTCATTGGCCATGGGTTGAAAGCGCGCACACAACGTTCGATGTGTTCTGCACTGTCATTCCAATCAATTTTAGCTTCTTCTTTGCTCAGCTTCTTCGCGTAGTTAGCAAGTTCGTCGTCTTGCTTCTCAGCAACCGCTTTATCAGAAGCGATGTCTGCTAAACACTCAACAAGAGCATCAGGGCCAAGGCCAGCCAACTTCTCGTACATTGACGCGCTGGTGTCTGTTGCTTCGATTGGCAGCGTTGCGATGCTTAGCATATCACCGGTATCTAGGCCGATATCCATCTGCATGATCGTCACACCTGTCTCTTTATCACCGGCCCAGATAGAGCGTTGAATCGGAGCAGCACCGCGCCAGCGTGGCAGGATTGAACCATGCACGTTGATACAACCCAAGCGAGGTGTATTTAATACAGCTTGTGGAAGAAGCAAGCCGTAAGCGACAACAACCATGATGTCAGCATTCAAATCTGCTAGCTCTTGCTTAGCTTCATCTGATTTGAAATTTTCTGGTTGGTAAACCGGAATATTGTTTTCAAGTGCGATGTTTTTTACTGGGCTCGCAGTCAGTTTTTTACCTCGGCCTGCTGGACGATCTGGCTGTGTGTAAACAGCAATAACTTCATGCTCCGAAGACAACAACGCCGCCAAATGACGGGCGGCGAAATCCGGAGTACCTGCGAAGACAATTCTTAAAGATTGACTCAAGGTAGACTTCCTTCTTAATTTAGTAATAGCAGCGGTTATTAACCTTGTTTCTCGTTGAAACGTTTAATCTTCGCTAGCTTATCTTGAATACGTTTGCGCTTTAGTGGCGATAGGTAATCAACAAACAACTTGCCTTCTAGGTGGTCAAGTTCGTGCTGAACACAGATAGCCAGAAGGTCGTCAGCGTCGAATGTGAATTCGTTGCCTTCACGGTCTAATGCTTTAACCGTTACTTCTGCAGCGCGAGGTACTAGAGCTCGAGCGCCTGGTACAGATAGACAGCCTTCTTCGATACCATCTTCGCCACGTTTGTCGGTAATTTCAGGGTTGATCAGAACCATAGGCTCGTCACGTGTCTCTGAAATATCGATAACAACGATGCGCTGGTGGAAATCTACTTGCGTTGCAGCAAGGCCGATACCTTCTTCGTCGTACATGGTTTCAATCATGTCATCAACGAACTTTTGAATCTCTGGGGTAACTTCTTTTACCGGTTTCGCCACGGTACGTAGACGATCATCTGGTAATGTTAATACTTGTAATACAGACATATACACTCGAAATATTGAACTGTGCCGAAACAGCTTAAACCTTGTTGGCTCAATTCTAGACATTTTAGAGGTCAAATGACAGCATCCTGAAGGTAATTCTCTAATCAGATGTCATATATTCAGACCAAGGAACCTAGGTCATGCGTCATTTTTCCCCCGCTTTATCTCTTATTTTTGCCTCGCTTTCGTTCGCCGTTATGGCTGAAAATAGTGAGCAACCTTTAACCATTAAACAAGGCGCACCCGAGGCGTATGTGGTGGTTAAGGGGGATACCTTATGGGATATATCCGCTATGTATCTCGACAGCCCATGGCTGTGGCCAAGGTTATGGCAGGTAAACCCTGAAATAGAAAACCCTCACCTTATTTACCCTGGAGATAAATTGTCTCTGGTTTGGATTAATGGCGAGCCGGTATTGAGCCTCAAGCCGGTTATCAAGCTTAGCCCTAAGATTCGTGTCTCTGAGAAAAGAGCAGTACCTACCGTCAATGAGGGGCTTGTTCTACCGTATCTACAATCTGACCGCTTGGTTGAGCAGCAAGATATCCAGTCAGCGCAACGAGTGTTAGGGACCAGTGATGGTAAACGCTTCTTATCGGGTGAAGACCGATTGTTTATTTCGGGTAACCAACAACATCAAAAATGGGGTATTTACCGTTCTGTCGAAACTTATCGACGACAACAACCTCAAGCGAGTATTACTTCTTTGCGTTTGGTCGCCACGGCGCGCTTGAAAGAGGTGGATGCTGAGTTCAGTAGTTTACAGATAGAGACTCAACTGCAAGAGGTGTTACTTAATGACCTCGTGTTACCAGAACTTGGCGTTGATCAGGTGAAGCTCTCAACCACATTTTACCCAGCGCCTAGTGCTTCGGGTCAGTTTGCTAATATCTTGGGTTCGTTAGATGGCAGCCAATACAGCGCAAAGAATCAGGTCGTGGTTATTAACAAAGGTTCGCAAGACAATCTTCGCCAAGGCTCTATGTTTACCCTCAGCGAAAGCGGCGCGGTGGTGTTTGGTAAGCAAGGCGAATACAGCTATAAAGAGTCGGCGGCGAGCGATAAGGTGCAGTTGCCAAGTACGTCACTCGGTAGTTTGATGGTCATTCGTCCTTATGAGTATTTTAGCTTGGCCTTGATCACTCAGAGCTCTAAGCCTGTTAGCAATGACATTCTGGCTGTATCGCCTTTGGATCTGGCTTTGAAAGAAGAAGCTAAGGGCACCGAGTGAATGAGCAACAACTGAGTGCTTGGCTAACTCTAAGTTTTGTTCCGCAATTGGGTGGCAAACGCCTTTCTCGTTTGCTGAGTATTGATTCTCCTTCTAATATTGTTGGCTACTCAAGTCAGCAACTTCAAGCTATGGGTTTGTCTGCCAAGCAAATTACCTATCTAAGAGAGCAAGCCCCAAGAGAAGTGGAGGCTTGCTTAGCGTGGCAAGCAAGACAACCCAACCATCACATCATTACTCCTAGTTGCTTACATTATCCCAAACTGCTCAATGAGATTGCCTCTGCGCCAAGTGTTCTTTTCGTTAAAGGTCACGTCGAAAAACTGATTGAACCTCAAATCGCAATGGTCGGCAGCCGCAATGCCAGTCTTGAAGGGCTGCAAACCGCGAAGTCCTTCGCCAAAGAGTTTGTCCAAAACGGTTTAATTGTCACCAGTGGATTAGCGTTGGGCATTGACGGCTATGCTCATGACGGTGCTCTAGATAAGGGTGGGGAAACTTTTGCGGTGTTGGGTTCTGGCTTGGATTCCATTTACCCAGCGCGACACCGAAATCTAGCTGAGAGGATCTGTGAAAATGGCGCGCTGATTTCAGAGTTTCGCCCAAGCGCAAAACCACGACCTGAACATTTCCCTCGGCGTAACCGTATTATAAGTGGGTTATCGCTCGGAACCTTGGTAGTTGAAGCGGCTGAGAAGAGTGGTTCTTTGATTACGGCTCGCTATGCCATGGAGCAAGGCCGAGAGGTGTTTGCGTTGCCAGGCTCTATTCATAGTCCAACCAGCCGTGGCGGCAATAGCTTAATTAAAGCTGGTGCATGTTTGGTGCAAAATGATCAAGATGTTCTGATCGAAATAAAGAGTCTGTTAGACTGGTCTATAGATCAGCAGCCCAGTTTGTTCGAGCCTACGTCGAATGAGGGTGAAAATGAGCAATTGCCATTTCCACAGCTGTTAGCTAACGTAGGATTAGAGGCGACACCCGTTGATATTTTGGCACAGAGAACCCATATACCTGTGCATAAGGTCATGATGCAGCTTTTAGAGCTTGAGCTCTCAGGGCATGTTGTTGCAGTTTCCGGTGGCTATATTCGAAAGGGGAGAGGCTAAGCTATGATGATGGACATACTGATGTACTTGTTTGAAACCTACATCCATAGCGATTCTGAATTGCAGGTGGATCAAGATGAGCTGGAAGATGAACTTCTTCGAGCAGGGTTTCACCAAGATGATATTTATAAGGCCCTCCATTGGTTAGAAGATCTTGCTGCATTGCAAGATACCGAGAACCAAGCGGCGATTAGTGTGTGTTCCAATACCTCGATGCGTATTTATACCAGTCGAGAGATTTCACGTATTAATATGGAGTGTCGAGGTTTCTTACTGTTCCTTGAACAGATCAATGTACTCACGACAGAGATTCGTGAAATGGTGATTGATCGTGTGATGGGGCTTGAGACAAACGAATTTGAATTGGATGATCTGAAATGGATTATCTTAATGGTGCTATTTAATGTACCGGGTAATGAAAGTGCTTACACGCAAATGGAAGAGCTGTTGTACACCAAAGAGCAAGGTATCTTGCATTAATACAGGCTTGTCATGAGTAGTAAGATTGATAATCAGCTTTTTTCAGCACATGAACATGCATTAGAGCATGAACCATGTCCACAGTGTGGTGGAGAGCTTCAGCTTCGCCATGGCAAGCACGGCCCATTTTTAGGCTGTAAGCAGTATCCGAGCTGTGATTACATCAAGCCGTTGCATCAAAACGATGGACACGTGGTGAAACAGCTGGGTGTGCCATGTCCTAAATGCCTAAACGAATTGGTATTAAGGCAAGGCCGCTTTGGGATGTTCATTGGTTGTAGCAGCTACCCAACGTGTAATCACATCGAATCTTTGGATCAACCAAAAGAACAACCTGAAGAGCAGCCACTTGTTGCCTGCCCTGAGTGTGGCAGAGGCCATTTGGTTGAGCGTAAATCTCGCTATGGCAAAACCTTCTATGCTTGTGATAACTACCCTAAGTGTAAGTTCGCAGTAAACCAACCACCTATTATCGGTCGTTGTGAAGAGTGTCAGTTCCCGTTGTTACTTGAGAAGAAAACAGCCAATGGAACCAAGAAACAATGTGCTGATCGCAAGTGTCACCACATTCAATCTCAATAACCTGATGTTATAGACAAAAAAAAACGGCGCTCACTGAGCGCCATTTTTATATCAAATCCACGATGTAGGTTTACTTCATCTGCTCAGCAAACTCATGCACAGCTGGATATGCTTGTTTGTCGAGAATGTCTGCCAGTGAGCATAACGCTCTTTGCAGCTCTGCGTTGTAGTCAGCGCTCACGTTTATGTGGCCCATCTTACGACCTGCACGCTTCTCTTTGCCATACCAATGAACATGACAGCCACCTTGAGCCAGAATAGCCTCAGGTAGGGTATCTTCACCAAGAATGTTGATCATTGCGGTTGGGCGAATCAGTTTAGTACTGCCTAGTGGCATACCACACACAGCACGTAGGTGGTTCTCAAACTGACAAGTTTCAGCGCCTTGCTGCGTCCAGTGACCAGAGTTATGAACACGTGGTGCAATCTCGTTAACAAGCAGTGAACCTTGAACATCAAAGAACTCAAGTGCTAGTACACCAACGTAATCTAAGCGCTCAGCAATGGCAGTGAACATGGTTTTCGCTTGCTCTTGCAGTTCAATGTCATCAATCGCTGTCGATAAGCTCAACACGCCGTCGGTATGAACATTTTCGGCTAGTGGATATACTTGAATCTCACCATTGGCGCCACGAGCACCGACAAGTGACACTTCGCGGTCAAACGGAACGAACTCTTCAGCAACAATCGCTTGGTTGTCTGTTGCTGCAATACAGTCAGCCATTTCTGTCCAAGTCGCGTCAATATTATCTAATGTCTTTAAGCGCCATTGACCTTTGCCATCGTAGCCGCCAAGTGTGCTCTTCAATACCATTGGTAAGCCAACGTGAGCGATCGCAGCGTCAAAGTCTTCGCGAGAGTTAATCACGTAGTATTTGGCATTTTTCACATTTGCTTCGTCTAACAGGGCTTTTTCAAGGCGACGATCACCGCCAGCTTTGATTGCTTCTGTTGTCGGTAAGAACTTACCGCTGCGCTCACACACCTCAAGTACATCGTGAGGGATATGTTCGAATTCAGCAGTAATGACGTCCGCACGCTCAATCGCATTTTCTAAGCCGTTGCCTTGAATCGCTTGCGTTAATGGGTGAACAATATTTTTGCTGCCAACATCAAAAGCAGAAATTTCAATATTCAGCGGTGCCCCAGCTAGGGACATCATGCGAGCAAGTTGGCCCGCGCCTAACACAAGAACATGCATGGGAATTAGTCCTCTGCAGGGTTTGGATTAGCCAGAACCGTTTCTGTTTGCTCAGAGCGGAACGCTTCTACTTTTGCCATCACTTCTTCATTGTGAGTACCAATGATTTGAGCGGCTAGGATACCAGCGTTAGCAGCACCAGCTTCACCGATAGCAAGAGTACCTACCGCGATACCTTTTGGCATTTGTACGATAGAAAGTAGTGAGTCCATGCCTTTCAGTGCTTTAGACTGAACAGGAACACCAAGAACTGGGACACTTGTGAAAGCTGCAGCCATGCCCGGAAGATGCGCAGCACCGCCAGCACCAGCAATAATCACTTTAATACCGCGCTCTTTCGCACTGGTTGCGTAGTCAGCAAGCAACTGAGGTGTGCGGTGAGCAGAAACCACTTTTGTTTCGTACGCCACGCCAAACTGATCCAACATTTCTGCAGCTAGCTTCATTGTTGGCCAATCAGATTTAGAACCCATGATAATACCGACAGTCATCTCAAACTCCTTCAGGTACGATTTAATTAGTGATTAGATATTTTGCGCGCATTATACGGGTAAAATTGCTTAAGGGAAACGTTTGCGTCAGTCTAGGTTGTTAATTGATACATTTTATAAACAAATAGCTTTAGTCACAGTGAATGATAATTTGTACACTTAGCGAGTTCGATAACAGAATTAATGAGGCAACCCTTGGATAACTTTCAACATACTTTGCAGGCATTACAACAAGGTGAAGTCATTGCTTACCCGACAGAAGGCGTTTTTGGGGTCGGTTGTGATCCCGATAATCCACAAGCCATCAAGAAATTGCTCGATTTAAAACAGCGACCGATGGAGAAAGGGTTGATCCTAATTGCTGCGAGTTACGAGCAGTTGTTGCCTTATATTGATGAGAGCCAGTTGACGGAAGCGCAGTTAGCGACCGTAAAAGCAACATGGCCTGGCCCAGTTACTTGGATCATGCCAATCAGCAGCAAAGTGACTGACTGGGTCAGCGGCCAGTTTGATTCCATCGCGGTGCGAGTGACGGATCACCCTTTAGTTCAAAGAATGTGTAATGAATTCGGTAAGCCGTTAACCTCGACCAGTGCCAACCTGACCGGAGAGCCGCCTTGCATGACGACTGAAGAAGTTCAACAGCAACTGGGTCAACATTTGGTGGCTATTCTCGAAGGTCAAACGGGTGGTCGTGAGAAGCCAAGCGAAATTAGAGATGCAAAAACGTCGAAAATATTAAGACAGGGTTAAACTCTGCAAAGGAAGAAAGATGTCAGCAATTGATAAAGAAGCAGTAAAACAGTTTTTACTGAGCCTACAAGATTCGATTTGCCAACAGCTTGAGCAAGCTGATGGCACAGCACTGTTTGAAGAAGATGCATGGGAGCGTGAACCTGGCGAAGGCCTTGGTGGCGGTGGTCGAACTCGCGTGATGACCAATGGTGCAGTATTCGAGCAAGGTGGGGTTAATTTCTCTCACGTAGCGGGTAAGGCAATGCCTGCTTCAGCCACGGCTCATCGCCCTGAATTAGCTGGACGTAAGTTTGAGGCAATGGGTGTCTCATTAGTTATCCACCCTAAAAACCCATACATCCCAACCTCACATGCGAACGTTCGATTCTTTATTGCGGAAAAAGAGGGGGAAGACCCGATTTGGTGGTTTGGTGGTGGTTTTGACTTAACGCCATTTTATCCTTTCGATGAAGACTGCCAATCTTGGCATCAAACCGCTAAAGATCTTTGTGCGCCGTTTGGTGATGATGTTTATCAAGAGCACAAAGAATGGTGTGATAAGTACTTCTATCTTCCACATAGAGATGAAACACGTGGTGTGGGTGGTCTGTTCTTTGATGATCTTAACGAGTGGGGCTTTGAGAAGAGCTTTGCTTATATGCAGGCGGTCGGTGAAGGTTTTGCAGTTGCATACTTACCAATTGTAGAACGACGCAAACAGACGCCTTATGGTGAGCGCGAGCGTGATTTCCAACTTTATCGTCGTGGCCGCTATGTTGAATTTAACCTAGTGTATGACCGTGGCACCCTGTTTGGTCTACAAAGCGGTGGTCGCACAGAGTCTATATTAATGTCGATGCCGCCATTGGCTCGCTGGGAATACCGCTACGAACCACAAGCGGGTTCACCAGAAGCTCTGCTTTATAGCGACTACCTAAAGCCTCGAGTTTGGTAGTTCTTCCTTCCTTATAGGGATAGTGATAGGGTCATCTATATAGAAGACCCTTTTTTATTTCTGTTAGGTAAGGATATGACACAGCAAGTAGATCGTTATGCCGTTTTCGGTAACCCTATTGGTCAAAGCAAATCGCCATTCATTCACACATTATTTGCTCGCCAAACCAGCCAACAACTTACCTATACAGCACTCCAGCCAGAACATAGTGAATTTATCACTGCTGCGAAAGCCTTTTTCAGCGAAGGTGGTAGAGGATGTAATGTCACAGCACCTTTTAAAGAAGATGCGTATCAGTTTGCCAATCGCCTAACTGAAAGGGCTGAACTAGCTGGTGCTGTAAACACACTTAAGAAGCTCGATGACGGAGAAATCATTGGTGATAACACCGATGGTGAGGGTTTAGTTCAAGATCTGCTTCAACATCAAGTTGCGTTAAAAGGAGCTCGCGTTCTTCTTCTTGGCGCTGGTGGTGCTGCGAGAGGAGTGATTCAACCTCTTCTCGACCAAAAGCCAAAACAGTTGGTGGTCGCAAATCGAACTAGTTCAAAGGCTGAACTTCTGGCTGAGATGTTTTCTTCATATGGAAACATTAAAGGAATGGGATTAAGCGATGTTAATGAAGGGTTTGATGTCATCATTAACTCGACCTCATCTGGTCTAAGTGGTCAGCTTCCTGAAGTTTCTGAGATTATCTTTAATTCTAATAGTGCCGTTTATGACATGGTTTACGGATCGGGCAACACGGTATTCAATCAGTGGGCATTAGATAATGGTGTTCACGCTGCTTATGATGGTTTAGGCATGCTAGTGGGGCAGGCTGCAGAGAGCTTTATGCTATGGCGTGGCCTTCGTCCGGGAACAAAACAGATTTTAAGAGAACTACGTAAAAACCTAGAGATGTAATGAGGTATTTATAAAAAATGAATCAATCAATTCTATTTCCTGATATCCAAGATTGGGATGAAGAAAATCAATCAATCATCTTCTCAGCACAGCAGTCTGGCGCACTGATTGAGTGTGTTATGTCTATTGAAGAATTATCACGATTGGCAGGTAAAGATATAGAAGAAGGCGATCAAGCTTTGGTTATCTTTTCAGAGTTACGTTTTGATATTGAAGAGCTAGCTGAAGAGTTAATAGAAGAAGAGGAGTATGACTCCTCTAATCGGATTCAGATCAAAGTGTTTTAGACTGGCAACACAGAGTCTAGATAGTCGTTTTTATTCTGAACATAGTTGTCAGCTGATTTCTGTAAAAAGGCACGCTCTTTATCATTTAATGGGCGTGCTTGTTTTACTGGGCTTCCTACATAGAGATAACCGCTTTCAAGTACCTTATTAGGCGGAACCAAGCTACCAGCACCAATCATCACATCTTCTTTAATAACCACGCCATCGAGCACGATAGCTCCCATACCAACAAGTACACGATCTTCAATGGTGCAGCCATGCAGCATTACTTTATGCCCGATAGTGACATCATTACCTATTAGTAGAGGATAACCCTCTGGGTTTTCTGCATTCTTATGGGTGACGTGCAAAACGCTGCCGTCTTGGATATTCGTTCTATCTCCAATATGAATGTGGTTCACATCTCCTCGAGCTGCAACTAAAGGCCACACACTAGAGTCGTCACCGATTTTGATATCACCAACCAGTACAGAACTTGTATCTATATAGACACCTTGTCCAATCTGAGGGGATATTCCTTTATAACTGCGTATTGAACTCATAAATTCTCCTTTATATAGGCACCTTAAGCCCTTAATTAAGGGGAATACTAGTGAAAATGGGGTGTTTTGAACAAAAAACGCTCGAACAATCAAAAAAGTAAGAAAAACTTCAAAAAGGGCTTGCCAGTGTGATCGAAATCTCTATAATGCGACCTCGTTGAAACGGGAAGGCTTCGTAAGAAACCAAAACGAATCAGCAGGTCAAATTAGCCAAGCTAAGCGCTTGAAAAAAGTTTTGAAAATAGTGGTTGACACTAAAACTTAAATAGCTAAAATGGCCGTCCGATTTGAGCGAAGCTCAAAAAGGAAAAGCTCTTTAACAATTTAAACCTATCAATCTGTGTGGGCACTCGTTGATGAATATCAAAACGTTTTATCCTTTGGATAAAACAGTTACTTCGGTAACAAACTTGATTTCAATGAACTGAGTG
>NZ_MCUN01000021.1 GCF_002873455.1 Vibrio splendidus
CAAATTCACTATGCCACTACATACAGTTATATTAGCTAGCGTATTTTCTACGGCGTCAGTTGGAAATGTTGTCGACGCGGTAAAACGTTTAACAGAATATAGCTACGCAAATAATCGCCCACTAAACGAGATATACCAATCTGAATCATTAGATTTATCTAGCGCGTATACCATGAAATTCTCTGCGACAGAGGATTTTTTGACTGCTCTTACCAATGATAACAATATTAAGCTTAATCCATACAATCAATATAAGGATATGAAAAGCACTATTAAGCAGTGGTATCAAGAATCCGGCGCCAAGGTAAATGTGACTAGAGGAACAGTGAAATTACCCTATTACCTACAAAAGGGAGATGACTGGGACACTCAACCAATGACATCTGCAATGCCCAGCACATTAAAAATTCAACAAGCACTTCTAGACCCAAGTGAGTCCGAGAATATACGTGAACAGCTCCGTTCAGGAACGTTTAAAAACGACCCTGTTGATACTTCTGCTCTGATGACATCATTTTCGGAACAGATGAAGCTAGTTGGTAGCTCGCTTAACTTAAACAATGGACAGCAATTAGACCCAGAAAGGTTACTTACTCGATACTCTCCAATCCCTCATATTACAGAAGTTAACGACGTACCATTTATACTCATTACGCCTAAAGATGGGCAAATAAAGGATATCGTTATTTTTCAACACGGGGCATCCAATGTAAAAGAAAACGTATTTAATAATCTATACGAGGTGGCCAATGCTGGACTGGCTGTTATTGCTATCGATACACTGCATCACGGTGAGCGTGCGTTAAGTCCGGCTCAATCTGGAAATACCGACATATTTAACTATATAAACCTCTCCTCATTCCCTGTGCTAAGAGATAACTTCAGACAAACCTACCTTGATATTATAGGGCTAAGAGCAAGTTTAACGATTAGCGCTCAAACAGGGCTATTAAATGACACTCCACTGGAAGGCTTTGATCCTAAGCATGGTTCAAAAGTTAAAATGCTTGGGTTTTCTTTAGGGGGGATCATTAGCTTTGGCGCAATAGCGAGATCTAATGACAGCTTGGACAATGATTTTTCAAAACAACTTTATCAATTTTCTTCTCTTTCGATACGAAGCAGTGCCGGTCACCTTTCCGGAATTGTATTAGGTTCGGATTTCTATCGCCCACCTACAAAGCACCGTATTGCTTATCAGATGTTTTCATCTTATAAAGATTACGCAGATAACCACTGTAAAATCAAAAAATTGAGTAGTGAAGCAAATGATGAAGAGCGGATATCTGCCCATGGTCAGTGCTACGCTGACTTTGAAAAGCAAGCATCCCCTCAATCAAATGAAGCTGTTTCAAAAGGTTTTAACGCATTCGCGTACGCAATGCAAAATGCCTTCGATAGTGTTGATCCCTTTAATAATGTTAGTGATTTCATTGCCGATGATGGCACCCTTTCAACGCCGGTATTTGTTACCGAAGTGAGTAATGATTATGCCGTTCCAAATTCAGTCAGTTGGTCTCCGTTTACTGGCACTGAGCCAATATCAAATAAATTAGGTCTCCAGTTTATCAATAAAGCCAACTCAAAAATAAAGACACCGGAAGCGGTACTAGTCATATTTGATCCGAGGGCAAAACACAGTACATTTGGCAACCCTCTACCTGATAATAGTGACTTACCTCATCATAAAGAAATGATGAGACAGACAATAGAATTCCTTCTTAATGATTCATTATCTGAGATAAAAGACCGAGCGGTATTGGATTAATTATCAAGCTAGACGCGCAAAAAGTAGAACTGTAGGTAGTGTTGTAATGGATGAGGTATGAGTGGATGAGTGGATGAGTGGATGAGTGGATGAGTGGATGAGTGAGTTTAGCCACTAGGCTGGGTTTTGTGACTCAAATAAGTGGCTGTGGCTTATCAAAAAGATAGCCTTGTGCTAGATCGATGCTCAGTTGCTCCGCCATATCGAGCTGTACGTGCTCCTCAATCCCTTCAGCTAAAACAGCGCCACCGTAGTCATGAACCGCTTTGACGACCGCTTTTATTTCATCGACTAGAGTTGGATCAAACGTAAGCCTGCTGATGATTTTGATGCAAAGTTTGACTACCTCAGGTTTGACTTCATCGATCAGCGCCAAATCAAAAAATCCGCAGCCAACATCGTCAAGCCAGAACTGATAGCCTTTCTTTCTCAATTGAGCCATTCGCTGTTTTATTGGTTGCCAGTCTCGTATCGGTAAGTGTTCAGTGAGCTCAATCTTAATTCTTCCAGCCAGTGCGTAGCGGTTTAATATCTGAAATACAGTCTTATCTAACAACAGGTTAGGAGCAAGATTAACGGTGTAACATCCTATAGATGTATGGGCGGCAATGTTTTCAAGATGAACTTCGAGGATGACAATTTCCAATTGCCTGCTGAGCTGTTGCGATTGAGCAGCGATAAACAACTGATCGGGCCGATGCCACAAGGAGTCTGAAGGACCACGAACTAAAACCTCATATCCATAAGTGGTCTGGCGTTTAAGATCTCTAATAGACTGAACATATGAATATAGTGAACGCTCACTTAAGATATCACTCAGTGAAACAGCAGTCCCTGTTTCAAGTGGTGTTTGGCTTTGGTTCATGTCGCAATTTTCCTTGTTTGCTTACACGCTATCGTAGTTAAGCATTTCTTTGCTAGCCCGTTTTATCATTCAGTTGCAGATGAGATAAAGAGTTGACGATCCGTTCCGCGAGTTCATGGTTGTTGCCCGAGAGGCTTATTGATAGCTTGGTGTCTTCAACTAGGGCTTCCATGTTTTGCTTAACCGTGTTGGAGTCAGACAGTTGAGCTTCAATGGCGTCCATAATGGTTTTAGACGATGTTTTGCTATCAAGCGACATGGTCATCAAGTTCTGCATGTTATGCATGGTGTCTTTGGTTACTTCTGAGCTGAGAATAATGACGTCCTCAACCTCTTTTTGTTTGTTGAAAATGCTGTCTGATATCTTTGAAATCGACGCCATTTCAGTATCGATGCTCTCAGCGGACTGATTCGCCGTGTTCGCAAGTTGACGAACTTCGTCTGCGACTACTGCAAAACCGCGACCGTGCTCCCCAGCTCGAGCGGCTTCAATCGCGGCATTAAGCGCCAACAGGTTTGTTTGTGCAGCGATACCTTTAATCGAATCCACCAATTGGGTGACGTTCTTGTTAATCTCATCCAGTGATTCGAGCAATTCGCTAAATTGGCAAATCTTTTCTTTAGAAACCAATACCTGCTCTTCCAAAGCCTCCAGCTTGTTGATGGTATTAGCCGCAGTTTCTGCCGTTTGACTGGAGTATTGATGACTCTCACAAGACAGCTTGTTAATACTTTCTGACTGCTCGATAAAGTGATTCACTAACTCATAGCTCTGTTCAATCGACTCAGCACGACTTCGTGACGCTTTATGAACATTGGCCGCATTGACGTGAATTTTCTTCGCATAGTTGGTGGGATCATTCTGTTTGAATAGAGAGTACTTTTCAGAGATTTTGTTCAGTTCTGCAAGATGGCTGGTATGAACTTCGACAATATCCGATGACGGTTTTTTAAACGAAAATATCATTATTAGACGGCCTTCTTTCGGGATTGAAGAGTTGCAGAAACGCTGGCTTGGGTAGACACACTAAAGGGTACGCAGTAAGTCATTAAGATCTTAATGATCAGCGTTGCGTCAATGTTGCTGGAGAGCAATTTGTCACCGTGATTAATGAACATAAGAATGGTGCCAACTATGAGAGAAACCTTGAGTGAGCGTTTCAGTATCGTAGGTTCGCCTGCGGTTTTAATAAACTGAGCTAAAGACATCTGCAACCTCTGTTTAGATGAATATTGTTTAGGTTAATATTGTTTTGGTGAATCATATACATTATTGAACGATTGTTCAAATTGATAGTGGTGTTCAACTGCAACTTACGTAAGGTTAATTGAGTATATTCAATCTCTAAAAGTTCTATGTGCATTAGAAGTGTTCTTTCGCATTGAGGCTTTGTTGCGTAACTCGATGTAAGTAAATGTCAATTACACTAATTAATGAGAATTTAGACTAATGGTGAGGCCTTACCAAAATACAAAACACTTACCGAAAGATAATATAGTTTGATCGATTCCAATAAAGTTTGTCATATTTCCTCTGTCAGTTCAGTTGGCAGGGGTTATGTGAACCGACTATAGCAAACACGCCTTTGCCCCATTGTGAGCTAGTCTTCGCTGGCCTCACAGTTCATTGTTCAGCTTTTGACTTAATTGATCTGCTCTAGTGAGACTGGACACTAAGCTCAGCGACTTTGTCCATACTTTTAGTTATTGATGATTTATTAATTTAGTAAAGTCACTGAAACAGAATTGTCCAGAGTCTTCATAGACCTGAAACTTTACTCGTGGCACTTTTCTCTCAAAGTACCTGAATCGGAAACAATATGTGCTTGCACGGTTTTCAACTAGAAATTAGAACCAAACTCAATTATATGCATAATTTTCAGTTAGTTAAGTAAAGGTGGGTTCGAACTTTAGTAGAGGTTGCATTTACTATAGGCAGGGCTTGTGGATAAGTGCGTACTTTTGGTTCATCGCAGCTTTGCCCTGAAAGCCGAGATGAACCTTTTTTCTATAATCTAGCGCGTAAAAGCATTTAACAAACCAATACTGCATTGCTTTACATCACACATATTAATAAAAGTGATAATGTTTACATTTATAAATGTGATGTATATCGCCATTCATCTTTTGATTACTTTCTAAGATTAGTTGGTTTTTATCCAATTAAACAGAAGGTTATATGATAAATAGAATAATAAAACTAAGTGGCGTTGCATTACTTTGTTCAGCAAGTGCACATGCGCAAATGCAAAATGGAAGTTTCGAAAACTGGGAAGGAAACGTACCATCTGGATGGAGTGTGATTGACTCCGGCATTGTACTTTCACCCTCTACCGACCCTGTAAATAACGGCAGTTTCTCTGCACAAGTAACAGTGAATACAAGTACTCAAAGTAATACCGATGTTCTTCAAACGATAAGTGTTGAACAAGGGAAAACTTATGATTTCTCTGTCGATGTTTATCACACGGAAGGTAACGTGAAAGCTCGCCTTTTTGTTGATGGCTATTTAGGCTACTCGAATAATGGTTTAACGAATCAGTGGCAAGCATTGACTCACTCGTACAGCGCTACGAGCACTAAAGATATCGTTGTGGGCATACGATTTTATGATGATGCAGGTTTTGATGGTTCGGAAGTAGTGTATTTAGATAACTTTCAGCCTACGGAGACTCCTCCAACACAAAGCTGCAATGACACAAGTGCCGCACTCACGCTAGTGGCGGATAACTATGGTTCTGAAACCAGTTGGTCTCTCAAAAACTCAGTTTCTCAAACTCTTTATTCTGGTTCAGACTATCAAAGTAACACCATCAATGAAGTGGAAATGTGTTTAGCGGATGGTAGCTACACCCTAGAAGTCTCAGACTCTTATGGCGATGGTATGTGCTGCAGTCTGGGGAATGGTTCATACAGTTTGTCGGTAAACGGAACCGTTGTGGCATCTGGTGGTGATTTCAAAGCAAGTCAGAGTACAGAATTTACGATTGGTGGCTCAACTACACCACCAACTGAACCTCCAGTGTTAGGTGAGTATTACAAAGACGCTGAAGGCAAAGTGGGCTTTGCGTTAAAAACGGCCTTGTGTCAAATTATTGATAATCATAGTAGCCAGGGTTACACCGCTATTTGGAGATTGGTGTCTGAGGCTGACCTAGACGCATACTATGACACTGATGGGTCGATTCTCGATATGTATTCGGAGAAACCTTCAAGCTCAGATTCAATCCAATTTACTAAGGTGGCCGATCAATGTGGTCAATACAGCAAAGAAGGTGATTGCTACAACCGTGAGCACTCATTCCCGAAAAGCTGGTTTGGTGGGAAAGTCGAGCCAATGAATTCTGACGGTCACCATTTATTTGCCACTGACGGCTACGTAAACTCGAAACGTAGTAACTGGCCATTTGGTGAGGTGAGCAGTGCGACATACACATCAAGCAATGGTTCTAAGTTAGGCAGTGCAGCGAACTCTCTTGGTTATGTGGGCACGGTGTTTGAGCCAATTGATGAGTTTAAAGGTGATTTCGCAAGAGCATATTTTTACATGGCGACACGCTATGAAAATGAAATCGCTAATTGGGAAGGGAACTCTACAAGCTCTGATGCCGTTCTGGATGGAACCAATACAACCGTTTTTGAACCTTGGCTACTTACTATGCTAAAGCGTTGGCATTCTGAAGATCCAGTCAGCCAAAAAGAAATCGACCGAAATAAGGCGGTACATGATTTTCAAGGGAATCGTAATCCGTTTATTGACCATCCAGAGTTTGTAAGCCAAATCTGGGGAAATTAATCGGAAAAGAATCACCATGACAATGGTTTCATGAGTATTGAATTGAGCCCAACCCCTTGTTTGGGCTTTTTTATTGAGAGGCATTAGAGAGGATTAATGTTTGTATCGAAAGGTATTACTGTCATCAATGATCTCAATTTTGACTTGTGCTACGCCTTTCTTGACGTCACCAACTTGAGAAAATGCCTTGTGGGAAAGGTCAATGACTCGGCCTTTTACATAAGGGCCTCGATCGTTAATTTTCACATCGACAGATTTGTTATTGGCGGTATTTGTCACCTTCACTATAGTCCCAAAGGGCAAAGTTTTATGAGCGGCTGTATAGGCGTTCTTGTTATACGTCTCGCCACTCGCCGTGAGTTTTCCATGGAATTTATCGCCATACCAAGAAGCTTGACCAGAAAGAGCATGTGACTTGGCATAGTCCTTTGTTTTTGATCCGCCGACTGCCGACGTTGAGGTGCATCCGGCTAATATCATAAGAATAAGAGCGGTAAAGATAATATGGAGTTTTTTCATGTAATTTGGGTGCGCTAATCTGTGCATTTTCTCTATTTTCGTTGTTTTTTGGTTCGCAATTTAATGCTGAGTATAGTCACTGCTCAGCAAAGGCTACCATCCGGTATGTGTGTCCAATGTTTTCATGAAGTACACTTTCTTCCGTCATTTCCATGAAAGGTTTTATCGTCAAAACGTCAACTTTAACAACGTCTTAAATTTGGCGATTTCTTATTCACACAATTCAGATAATCCCAAATCACTTAATCAAAAATTACCCTTAATGGTTAGGCGATAATTTGATGAAAATTAACTCAAATCAAAAATAGGTAAGTTAGCTCATTAATCATCAGACATACTCTTCGATGCGATTTATAGTGCCATTCTGTAATTAAACGGTGGCTACATGACTTTTATTGAATCCTTTACCTTAATGCTTGCATTGATTTATAGCATCTGTGTTCTCTACACTAGCGGTAAAAAGCTCGGTAGCATCATAACTTCCTGCATTGTCATCATTGCTGTACTTAGTGCTGCCTACTGGCCTCTGCTTATCGCGCTATCATTAGCGGTGGTTGTCATCTCTTCCGTTTTTTACTTTAAACCTGCCATGATCACGGCTTCATCTAAGACAAATGTCTTGCGTCAAATCAGCCAACACGCGATGGCACTTTCATTTTTTTTAGTGGCGATCCAATACACCCTTCACACATGGCTTCTTGTTCATCAAATATCTCCAAGCTTCATGCGACCCGATGTTACGGATGCTTTCCTGCCTATTGCTGCAGCCATTCAACTTAAAGCGATCTTTTCTATTGGATTTTGGGATCAAACTCACCCAGCAGGTGCAGTTATGCTCGCAACTGTGTTAGTGACTGGCATTGCTTGTAAACGTGCATTTTGTGGGTGGATTTGTCCGCTAGGTTTGGCTGGGGAATATCTGTATAAATTACGATTAAAATTTGTAAAGAAAGCGTATTTACCGCCAGTATGGCTCGATTGGCCATTACGTATGATGAAGTACTTATTGTTAGCTTTCTTTACATTTATTTCGGTAGGGATGCCTGTAGCTAGCCTGACTTATTACCTCAATGGCAATTATCATAAAATCGCTGATGTGAAAACCGCTTGGGTATTCGTTGAGCCTGGAATGATCACTCTTGGTGTTTTAGCGGCAATTCTATTGATGTCGGCATGGCGGCAACGTGCTTTTTGCCGATACTTTTGTCCTTATGGTGCACTACTCGGGATAGCAAGCCTGTTTAGCCCATTTAAAATTCGTCGAGATACTAAACATTGTTTAAATGAAAAAGATAATCTGAATTGCAGCAAATGCACTCGCGCATGCCCTTCTAATATTATTATTCATACCGCTAAACAAATTCGAACGGATGAATGCCAAGCTTGTTTACGTTGTGTTGCAGCTTGTCCAAGTAAACAAGCTCTTGGGCTAAAAACACGTAATGGTTGGCAATTGTCATCTAAGTACCTTCTCGTCTTAGTGCTAATAATTATGTTCGGCATCCCTCTATTGTCTTTTGCATCGGGTTATTGGCACAGTCAAACAGCCAATGAGATCCGTATACAATTAATTCAAATGATGGATTACCTCAGTTATTGATCTAAGCTCTAAGCTCTAAGAGTAGGCACACTTCAATTCACACATACCGCAAACGCAAAAAGAGGATTGGCATCTCTACCAATCCTCTTTAGGGGGTGTTTCGGTTTTCTACCTTATGACAGGTAGGCAGCGCCTCTTACTCGTAGTCAGTCGCGTACGTATCTTCGTATGTGTGCGAGTAGAATTCGAACAAATTGCCAAACGGGTCTTCTAGGTAAACCATTTGTGCTTGTTTTAGTTCGTCTTCTGGATGGTAACGCATGATGTCCATACGAACCTTACCGCCATACTCTTCTACACGCTTGATTGTTGAATGAAACTGTTCTTTTGGAAGCTGTAGACAGAAGTGGAAGATGCCTAGGCGAGAGAAATCAACTTCGTGACGCTCTTGGCGCTCTTTCATTTCGAATAGCTCTACACCGATACCATCGCTAGTTACTAGGTGAGCAATATTGAAGCCTTTAAAGCCTTCACCAAATACCGCGATACACATACGACCGATTGCTGATTCGCGCTCTTCCATCACCTTAGTGTTGTTCATTACGATTCTTAGACCTAGCGCTTTCGTGTAAAACTCAACGGCTTTGTCCATGTCGCCAACCATGATGCCTACGTGATTCATTTTCATAACTTGCTCCAAATTCGTTTTTAATTCTGTGTGTTTCGAAGTCTAGCTTCGGTAGTTCGTTTCGATGAAGAGAGTATAGGGTGAGGTGATAATCAAATGAAATTATCATAATTTATATTAATGATAATTTTTTGTTATTTAATGGCTCATATGAGATCCCAACTCACTTAAAGAAACACTGTCTACATAGATGTTCACACTAGACATAACTGCTCACGCTAATGGGGATAAGCCTAATATAGAGAACAACCTAAAGAGCATAGCTACCCAAATGGAGAGTTGCCCAGTTTGATAGCTTTTGTTGATAAGCTTTGTCGATAACTTCTGTTGATAGCTTTTATCGATAACCTTCTTCTTTCAAAGATAGGATTTACCTATTGAATCTATAGAAATGTCCGATTTCACTAATTTTCGGTGCGAATGCAATATAGCTCCATCGACGCGGGATAGCGTTAAACACTACAAATTAGAAAGAGAGTCGAATCATGATCAACACAGAAATCAAACCATTCAACGCAACAGCATTCAAAAACGGCGAATTCGTAGAAATCACAGAGCAAGACGTTAAAGGCAAGTGGGCTGTATTCTTTTTCTACCCAGCAGACTTCACGTTTGTATGTCCAACTGAACTCGTTGACTTGCAAGACAAATACGCAGAGCTTCAATCTCGTGGCGTAGAAGTTTTCTCAGTATCAACTGACACTCACTTCTCTCACAAAGCATGGCACGATACTTCTGACAAAATCGGTACTATCGAATACTTCATGGTAGGCGACCAAACAGGCAACATCACAAACAACTTCAACGTTATGCGTGAAGGTCAAGGCCTTGCAGACCGTGCAACTTTCCTAATCGACCCTGAAGGCGTTATCCAAGCAATGGAAATTACAGCTGAAGGTATCGGCCGTGACGCTGAAGACTTACTACGCAAGGTTAAAGCAGCACAATACGTAGCCGCTCACCCAGGTGAAGTTTGCCCAGCTAAATGGAAAGAAGGCGAAGAGACTCTAGCGCCATCTCTAGACCTAGTAGGCAAGATTTAATCTAAGCCTAGCTAAACAAGAATAGCCAAGAAAGAACAAATAAAGCAGAACAGTTAAACGGTTCTACAGGCGCGCTTCGGCCTCCCTCCTAAAGGGCAGTTGCGCGCCACCCTTTCAAGCCATCAACACCACAATATTTGCCGACTTGCGCCCCCTTTTTATTTTCCTTTTTCAGCAAGAAGGTATTGGTCAATACCAAGACACAGAATTTAAGAGCAGGCACGATTATGTTAGATCAAGCAATGAAGCAGCAGCTAAAAGCATACCTAGAAAACCTAAAAACCAATGTTCAGTTAGTGCTGAGCCTTGATAGCAGCGACACCGCGAACAAACTGCAAGATCTCGCGAATGATATCGCCTCTCTCACCGACAAAATTGAAGTGATTCGAGATGATAGCGCAAGCACTCGCCGCCCTATCATGCAGGTAGTGAACCAAGAGAAAGGCACAGCGATCGGTTTCGCTGGCTTGCCAATGGGTCACGAGTTTACATCACTGGTACTGGCACTGCTTCATAGTGGTGGTCACCCAATCAAGCTTGAAGCTGACGTAATCGAGCAAATTAAAGAATTAGATCAAGAGCTTAATGTAGAGATCTTTATCTCGCTATCGTGCCAAAACTGTCCAGAAGTGGTTCAAGCATTCAACATGATGTCGGCGATTAACCCGCTTATTAAAACAACCATGATTGATGGCGCAGCGTTCCAAGAAGAAGTGAAGTCTCGCGACATCATGGCAGTACCAAGCGTATTTATTAACGGTGAGTTGTTTGGTCAAGGCCGCATGTCACTGGCTGAAATCCTCAACAAAGTTGATTCAGGCGCTGCAGAAAAGAAAGCAGCTAACCTAAACGAACAAGCACCATTTGATGTATTGGTTGTCGGTGGTGGCCCTGCGGGTTCATCTGCGGCAATTTACGCTGCACGTAAAGGCATTCGCACCGGTGTGGTTGCTGACCGATTCGGTGGTCAAGTGATGGATACCATGGCGATTGAGAACTTTATCTCAGTAAAAGCAACCACCGGTCCTAAGTTAGTCGCAAGCTTAGAAGAGCACGTAAAAGAGTACGGTGTTGAGGTCATGACTGAGCAGCGCGCAGCAAACATCATTGCGGCAGAAGACACAAAAGACGGCTACATCCACGTTGAGCTAGAGAGTGGCGCAACATTGCGAGCTCGCACAGTCATCACAAGTACGGGTGCACGCTGGCGTGAAATGAACGTTCCGGGTGAGCAAGAGTACCGCAACAAAGGCGTCGCTTATTGCCCACACTGTGACGGCCCTTTATTCAAAGGAAAGAAAACAGCGGTTATCGGCGGTGGTAACTCAGGTATCGAAGCGGCGATTGACTTAGCGGGTATTGTTGAACATGTAACCGTACTTGAATTTGCAGATACGCTCCGTGCCGACCAAGTGCTTATCGACAAAGCGAACGCGACACCGAACATCGAAATCATCAAGATGGCACAAACAACACGAGTAATTGGCGATGGCAACCGAGTAACGGCTTTAGAATACAAAGATCGTAACACCGATGAACTGAAGCAAATCGACATTGCCGGCATCTTTGTTCAAATTGGCCTGATGCCAAACAGTGAATGGTTGAAGGGTTCCAAAGTTGAGCTTTCACCACGCGGTGAGATTGAGATTAACGCTCATGGCGCAACATCGATGAAAGGTGTATTCGCAGCGGGTGACGTAACAACCGTGCCTTACAAACAGATCATCATTGCGATGGGTGAAGGTGCGAAAGCAAGTTTAGGTGCATTTGACCACTTAATCCGTAATTCAGCTCCGGTTAAAGAAACTGAAACCGCTTAATCTTTAACCTTAAAACTTAAAACTTAAAACTTAAAACTTAAAACTTAAAAAGCTTTTAGGCTTAAAAGCTTTTTAACCCAAGTTCCTTAAATATTTGTTGGCTTGATACTTTATTGCTAACGACTTAGTCGGCATTTAGACACCACTCCTATGGATTTAGGAGTGGTTTTTTTATTTGTAGAGACTCTTTATGCAGGTTGATAAAGCATAAAGGCAACCACCATCGCCAAGCTTCCGCCCAAGCAACGGTTCACAACCATCATCTGCTTTGGTGATTGCAGTAGCTTTTTAAGCATAGTGCCGCAATACGCCCACACCAACATGCACGGTACGCCCGTGATCACCATACCAGCAATAATGGTCACCACTTGAATTAGGTAGTCTGCATTCGGGGTAATGAATTGCGAGAACACGGTTAATGATGCAATCCAACCTTTAGGATTCAACACCTGCACCAATACGCCAGACATAAAGCCCGAGCGGTTGTCGGTCGTGCTTTCTTCGATTTGCATGTTGGCAATCGACCACGCCATAAACAACAAGTAAGCTGCGCCTGCGTATTTCAAAATACTGTAAAGATCTGGGTAAAGGGTAAATAAGCTCACCAAACCGACACTAGAACCCGCCAGTACGATGATGATGCCAAAAGCGTTTCCAGATATAAAAGGTAAAGTCGCGGCAAACCCATAACGACTTGAAATCCCAAGTAATGCAATATTGCCTGCCCCAGGTGTAATTGCGATCGAGATTGAAAACAGCAAAAACGCCAGCATTAACTGAGAGCTCATTTCCTCTCACTCCTAATAAGTAAATTATTGAAGCGAAGAGTTTACAGATTCGACTAGGAATTAAATTGCTATATAGGCTAATATTAATCCAAATTTGAGCAAGACTTTTCTAAAATAGCCATGAAACAGAAAGAATCCACCAAAGAAGTGTTAGATGACACAGATATCGCCATCTTAGAACATATCCAACAAGACGGACGCATGAGCAACAGTAAGCTCGCTGAAAAGGTCAACCTTAGCGAAACCCCATGTTGGCGTCGTTGGAAACGTATGGAAGAGACCGGGTATATTGATGGATATGCCGCCCTGCTAAACCGTAAAAAGCTCGGTTTTCATGTCGCTGGCTTTACCCTTGTGACCCTGGGAAATCATGAAGTCGAAAACACAGAACCTTTTGAAGAGTTTGTTGCGGTGACCGATTGGATTCCGATGTGCCATTGTATTGCAGGTGGTGCTGATTACATGATCCAAGTGTTGGCTAAAGATTTGGAAGAGTACTTTGAGCGTATTAGCTCAATCAGGCGAGTAAAAGGCGTGAGTGCAATTCAATCGAATATCTCTGTGAAAGAATTGAAAAACAGCTATCAGCTTCCTCTTGGGGAGTAATCTTACTTTTGCTTGATAAGCACTCGTCGTCTTTCTCCAGAAAAATGAGATTTAAAAGCCCAGTCATCATAGAGTTCTGAACTCTAGTGATGCTGGGCTTTAATATTGAGCCGAATTAATCTGCTAAATGACTACTCACACGGCGCAGCAAGATGAATCAGAGCTAAGCCGCCAAGTGAGGTTTCTCGGTATTTCTTATTCATGTCCTTACCCGTTTGATACATAGTCGCGATAACCTTATCCAATGAGATCAAACTCTTGCTGTTGCGTTTGAGTGCCATACGCGATGCATTAATCGCTTTCATCGCGCCCATTGCGTTTCGTTCTATGCATGGCACTTGCACCAAGCCGCCTATCGGGTCACACGTCATGCCCAAAGAGTGCTCCATCGCGATTTCTGCCGCAATACAGATTTGTTCATTACTGCCACCGCGCAACGCCGTTAATCCTGCTGCCGCCATAGAGGACGACACGCCCACTTCACCTTGGCACCCTACTTCTGCACCAGAAATTGAGGCATTGGTTTTGTATAAAATGCCTATCGCACCTGATACTGCCAAGAAATCTTTTAGCTGTTTGGTATCGAGCTCTTTAATGAAGCGATGGTAATACATCAATACGGCAGGAATTACGCCTGCAGCACCATTAGTGGGTGACGTTACGACTTGGCCGCCAGCTGCATTTTCTTCACTTACCGCAAATGCAAACAAGTTTATCCAATCCATGATTTCCATCGGGTCATTTTCAACGGCCGCATTAGCTTCAAGCTTCTTCAACAAGTTTGGAGCACGACGCGTGACGTTCAAACCGCCATCAAGGATACCTTCTGTTTCAAAGCCGCGTTCCATGCAACGAGTCATTACTCGCCAAATTTGATCGGCCTTTTCTGAAATAACATCATCGCCTTGGAAAGCCGCTTCATTTTTCAGAATCATACCACCCAAGCTCATGCCGCTTTCTTCTGCTTTTCGCAGCATTTCATCGGCATTTTTGAATGGGAAAGTGACGTCGACCGATTGGGTTTTGGTGCCATTCTGCAGTTCATCAGCGGTCGCAATAAAACCACCACCAATCGAATAATAGGTTTCATCAACAATCACATTACCGCTTTGGTCAAACGCGGTAATCATCATACCGTTTTCATGCAAAGGCAGATTGTCTTCATGAAATAGCATGTCAGTTTGGTAATTAAAGCCAATGGTGTGGCTACCACTCAACTGCATTTCACCACTATCGATAGCAAGGCGCATCGCTTCATTAGCGCTCGTGATTTTAATGGTGTCTGGCTTATTGCCAAGCAAACCTAGAATGGTAGCTCTGTCAGTGTGGTGCCCTATCCCGGTTAACGATAACGAGCCATATAAATCAACTTGAACACGAACGACTTCTGCGATTCTATCGGCGATTAATTGTGTGAAATGGAAACCCGCAATCATTGGGCCGTTGGTGTGCGAGCTTGACGGGCCAACACCAATTTTATAGATATCAAAAATGGACAGCATAGATTTACCTGTTAAAAATTAGCCAGTTGAGAAAATTTACTCATTAAGAAAGAGCGGCATAAAGCCAATCAGGGATAACAGTACAAGCTGCAATCGTCACAACAGCAAATACCAACAAGCCGTAATGACTCGCGGTAGGCTTAGCGAACAAATGCTTTTGCTTGGCAATAAATTCGTTTTGTTGCTCGGTAACTTCTCCCCAGAAACGACTGACGACAACACCTAGCACTAAGAAAACCACAGTGCCGATTAAGGCGAACCAAGGCCAAGAGATACCACAGTATTTTGCAATGAACACCACAACCACACTACCGATACTGCCCGCAATTACGCCGCTCTCGTTAGCTCGTTTAAAGAACAAACCCAGGATGAAAGAACCAAGGCGAATACCAACAAAAATGGAAGTCAGGCTAGCGATAGTCTTGAGCACTGATTCATTGGAAACGGCCAATAAAGCAGGCACAACAACCGAAGCTGCTGCAACTAAACTCATTTTTCTTGCTACGGATTCATAATGTGCATCGGATGCTTTTTGGCGGAAAAAACGTTTATAGAAATCGAAAGTCGCGACCGTTGCCATTGAGTTATAGGTTGAATCCAAGGTCGACATTGCCGCTGCAGAAAGAGCGGAAATCACCAACCCAACAATAATTGGGTTGGTATGATTAAACACAAAATCGAGAATCACTTCGTTACTATTTTCAAAACTCTGGTCTTGATAAAAGACACTCAACAGCACGCCCATCACGGCAAAAAACAAATAAATAAAGAACGCACCGTAACCACAAAGCAACATCGATTTCTGTGCTGTTTTAACACACTTAGTTGCTAATGTTCGCTGAATAATCAGTTGGTTAGTACCATACACACTCAAGTGTAAGAAACTCACGGCGACTACGCCGGCCCATAGTGTGGTATCCACACCCAAATCGAAGTCTAGGTTGATGATATTGAGATGCTCTGGCGACAACACTTCACCCGCATCAATTTTCATCAACAATAATCCAAAAATGGCAATGCTGCCGATAATCAACACCGCCGACTGCAACATGTCTGTCCATATCACCGTCGAGATCCCACCAGCATAGGTATACACCGCGGTAAATAAACTGATGTAGATGATCGCCTCGGCTATACCAATTGGCAGCACTTGCACCAAGATTAATGCAACCGCATACAAGATCACCCCAGCCGAAATACACTGAACCACAATGAACACGATGGAATTGATCGTGCGAGCAACAACGCCAAAGCGGTGCTCTAGGTATTCATATATTGAAGTCAGGCCAAGTTTGTAAAACACCGGAACGAAAAAAACCACAGTGAAAAAGATCACGACTGGGTAGTTGAGGTGAACGCTCATCGCCTCCATACCCGAACTGTAAACCCAGCCCGGCATGCCAACGAAGGTCATCGCACTGATATAAGTTGCAAGAATCGACACACCTGCGGTGAACCAACCAAATTGTTTACCACCCGTTGAGAAGTCGCCACCAACGCTATAACGCTTATTTACTAAGTAACTGATAAATAGTGTGGTTAGTACATATAAAGCAATAACCAAAAAACTTGAGTACGTAACCATTTCTAGATTCCGTTTATTATATTTCGCAATTCATTCGCCGCCAATAGTACTCAAAAATGGATATTTTCCCTTAAAAACCCACAATAAGTGTGATTATTGTCACTAAGATAGATGATTAAACGCTCTAAACACGTGAAAACACCGAAAATCACGATCTAATGAGATCAAGATCACTAAAATACACAAAACGGGTACGCACTCATTTTAAAATTGACTTTGATCACGGATCTAATAACCACAAAAATTCTATTATCTATCCCGAAATGAAGATGGTGTGGTGAAGTTCAATAACCACTACACAATAATCAAAACTAAAAACACCCTATAAAAAATAAAGGTTTATCGGTCATGACTACTAAAAGACACATGAGCGAAGTTCCTATGATTCAAAGGGTAGCCGCTTATCTTGCAATTCTAGTTGGCTACTTTTTCTATTGTTATAACTTTGTAATTATTGACTACGTACGCCCATACATCGTTGATGCGTATGATGGTATTAACTTAGCGGATACCGCTCAGTTCTATACATGGCAGTCGGTTGGCGCACTTATTGGTGCTCTAAGCTGTGCATGGGTGGCATCAAACTTTGGTAAGAAATCGACTCTTATTGTCATCACTGCACTGAACGGCGGCGCAACCATCATCAATATGATGTTTACTGACTACGCGATGTGGGCAGCAATGCGTTTCATCATCGGTATTTCTTTAGGTGGTTACTTCACCGTCGCTGTGAGCTTGATGATCGGCCTATTCACGCCATCAGTTCGCGGTAAGTTAACGGCATTTGCTTCTTCTATGTTCTCTGTTGCTCTAATGGCAATGGGGGCATACGCGGCGTTCATTTCTAGCATAGATGCACCTTGGCAGAGCCTAATGTGGGTGGGTGGTATTCCTCCTCTAGTTGCTGCTGCACTGATGATCTTCATCCTGCCTAGCGACAAAAAAGTGATCGCTTACGGTGAAGAAGATCAAGCCGCGGCTGAAGCATCGAATAAACCAGCGAAGAAAGGTTCTTGGGGTGAAATGCTAAGCGCGCCTTACCGTAAGCTAACCATCACTTGTCTACTACTGGCTGGCCTTAACTTTTATGGCTACCAATTCTTCTCAGGCTTCGTGACAACGTACCTGAAAGAAGTTCGCCAATTTGACGGTTCAACTATCGGCATCATTTTCTCTATCTCAGCATTCGGTTCTCTATTCGGTGCTTGGGTATGGGGTGCAATCGCCGACAAATACGGCCGTAAAGTGAACGCGTTTGGCTTCATTCTTGCGGGTGTCATGGCTTCAGTCTTCTTCGTTGCACCAAGCGACGTGATGATCGGCAGCCTAAACATGCTGGCTATCCTAGGTCTTATCTACAACTTCGGTTTGTCTGCTTCTGCAGTGTGGGGTGGCTACTTCTCTGAGTTGTTCCCAGCTCACCTACGTAGCTTCGGTGCAGCTCTGTTCCACGGTGGTCGTATCATCGGCATGTGGGCACCAATGGTGTTGGTATTCATCCAAGAGCGCAGCGACCTTGCAACAGCAATGTGGGGCTCGCCAATCGTATGGATTCTGGCTGGTCTACTGTGGCTATCTCTACCAGAAACATTGAAAGGCGGCATTTTCGACAAGAGCAAGAAAGCGGAAACAGCAAAAGCTTAATCCCCCTTTATTTAAAGACTTCTAAAAGTTGAAAACCTCTAAAAGTCGAAACCTCTAAAGACACGAAATAAACATCAATCCGGCTGAGAAATCAGCCGGTAACAAAATCCAAATCGAGTCCTGTTCCGAATGTTGGCTCGACAACAAAAAAGAGAATTTACTATGTCTAAATATCAAGAAGCTAAACGCATCGTTCGCGATTACTTTGACGCAATGGAAAACGCAACTCACGAGAACGTTGCTGAAGTTTTAAAAGCGCACACGTCTGAAGATTACTTGTGGCGCGGTGTTTACCCATTCCGCGAGCAAGAAGGCGCACAAGCAGCGGCTGACGTATTCTGGGCGCCAATGATGAAGTCAATGACTCGCATGCAGCGTCGTCAAGACATCTTCATCGGTGGTAACAACGAAGTTAACCCAGATGAAATTTGGGTAATGAGCATGGGCCACTTCATGGGTCTGTTCGACGCTGAATACCTAGGCATGCGCCCTACTGGCAAGATCATGAACGTTCGCTACGCGGAGTTTAACTGTGTTGTTGATGGCAAAATCACTAAGACAGGCCTGTTCCTAGACCTTCTAGGCATGATGGATCAAGCGGGTTGCTACCCACTTCCACCATCAACTGGTAAGCACTTCGTATACCCTGGCCCACGTAACCACGATGGTCTGCTATTCGAAGACGCGGCTCCAGAAGAAGGCGTTGCAACGCTGGCTCTAGTCAACAAAATGGTTGATGACCTGTCTGCTCTTAACGACAGCGGCGCGATGGGTTGCCCGCCAGAAGTACTAGCGAAGAGCTGGTCAAAAGATATGATTTGGTACGGCCCATGTGGTATTGGCGCGTCTTACACGATTCCTCGCTACCAACAACAGCACCAACTTCCTTTCCGTAACAACCTGAAAGACAAGAAGTTTAACGGCCACGTTTGTCGTTTCGCTGAAGGTAACTTCTCTTGTTTCTTCGGTTGGCCAAATCTATCAAACACACCAACGGGCGGTTTCCTAGGTATGACTGGCGGTGAAGTTCGTGCCAACATGCAAGTGGTTGACGTTTACTACCGCGACGGTGACAAACTGTCTGAGAACTGGGTTCTTATCGACCTTCCTTACTGGCTACAACAACAAGGTGTCGATGTGTTCGAACGCACTGCATCTATCTTGAACCCAACTCTGTAACCGTGTCCTATTGTTTACCTAGTCCTTACCTACGCTAGGCAAACATGACTGCCGAGGGCTCCTTCTCGCCCTCGGCAACTTGCTCCATCCAAGATAACCAACTTGTGCCTCACGGATGGGCACACCCTGCCAAACCATTACCTATATAACGGGCTTGAAAGCACGGCGGCTTTCTACGGCCTGAATAAAGAGAATAATAATGAACAAGTCGATACTTTCTGCAGTGATCCTAACGGCACTTACGTCAGGTTCAGCTTTTGCTGCACACACTTTTACCAATGACGCGGGCGACAGCCTTACTTTAGATGGACGCTTTGACGTTCGTTACCAAGATAAAGGTGGCGATCACAACGGCGAATGGAACAGCGGTAGTTCTCGTTTCGGCCTTAAAGGCCAAATGGGGCTAGACAACGATTGGACTGGCTTTGGCCATGCCGAATGGGGTTACAACTCGGGTGCTAACGGCGACAATATTTACGACCGACTTCTATACGCTGGCGTAGAGCACGAGAAATACGGCAAGATTGCGGCGGGTACTAAGCAATGGTCAACCTTCTATGACGTAGCTTGGTTTACCGATATGGGCCGTGTATTTGGTTCACGTGGTTCAGGCTATTACAACCTGTCTGACTGGGGCATTGCTTCAGGTACAGGTCGTGCAGAAAATTCAATCACTTACCGCAACAACATTAGCGATAACTGGAAATACGGCTTCACTTATCAAACCACTCGTGAAGATGTTGGCCTAGCTAACAACTTAACAGCAACGCTGAAAAACGGTATGGGTGCGTCAACGCTTTACACTGTGATGGATGGCTTAACCATAGGTTTGGCTTACCATCAAAATGAATTCGACGATGTTGATGCTGGCGTTAAAAGCATCAAAGATGGTGATACACAGCGCATCGGTTTGTTAGGTGTGAACTACACCAGCAACGGTCTATTTGTTGGCTTCACCTATAGCCAAGGTTCAAACTGGGAAACCACCAGCCAAGCTGAATTCTACGACCACCGTGGTGCTGAATTCTTCACTTATTACCACTTTGAAAACGGTCTGCGTCCAACCTTTAACGTTAACTACTTAACGGACACAGACGACAATGCTAATGGCTACGATCGTCAGCTTATTATCCCTGGTCTTGAGTACCACTTTAAGAAAAACAAGTTCTTAGTATGGACGGAATACCAAATCGATAACGGTAACGACAAATCAGTGGGTAACCATTACGAAAACAATGACGACCAGTTTGCTGCGGGTATCCGTTACTACTTCTAATAGCTAACAGTTAATGGCTTTTGGCTTTTGGCTTTTGGCTTTTGGCTTAACAGTCTAATAACTTAGCGGTATGTCACTCATTTTATGAGTAAATTCGTAATCTAAAGCTCTGCTCTTGTGCAGAGCTTTTTGATAAGTGCACTTTTAAGTTAATACAAATAATGGGTTATACCCAACATTAAATTTAGAATAATCAATATTCCTTATTTTTCAGTCTATTCCTTAGTATTACTTTATGAGTACGTACCTAATTATGGTATTCTGTGCGCAGTCAATTTGGTTCCAAAGTATGGTCTATGAACTCTCCAAAACACTCCACTTCATCGAAACAAACCGTCACTTCAAAAGATGTCGCTAAGCTTGCTGGCGTTTCTCAATCAACTGTATCTCGCGTATTTGTGCCGGGCAGTTCGGTGTCTGAAAAGACTAAACAAAAAGTGTTCGATGCAGCAAAGTCGTTGAATTATCGTCCCAATGCCTTTGCACGCAGCCTGACGACAAACGAATCCAAATTGATTGGTTTGGTTTTCCCAGACGCTGACTACCCTATCCACATGAAGACTCTGCAACTTATCTCTACTGAACTTCAAAAACAGGGTTACTCTGCGGTATTGATTCCTTGGCAAGTCGATGGCAATGACAACCATTCGATTCCAAACATCTTCCAATATCGAGTCGATGGTGTGATTGCGGCCTCTGCGACATTCAACAAGTCACTTTATGAAGAGTGCGAAGAGTTCGACATCCCTATCGTTCAATACGCACGTGTTGTTGAAGGCACCAAAAGTAGCCATGTGGTGAGTGATAACTACGCCGCGGGGCAATTTGCCGCCCAACACTTCCATAAGCTTGGAATAAAGTCAGCAACTTATGTGACAGGTAATGTTCCAACATTTACCAATGGCGAGCGTCAGGTCGGTTTCTGCACTGAATTTGAAGACCTAACGGGCAAACAAGCTCGTGTGATTGAAGCTGACTACGACTATCTTGATTCGTTAGAAATCATCCGTGCAATGTTCAATGAAGCTTCTCACCCGCAAGCCGTGTTCTGTGCGACAGATAACCTTGCAATGGCAGTCATGGATGTGGCTCGTTTGGAGTTTGGACTTCGAATTCCAGAAGACCTACAAGTGATAGGTTTTGATGACATTCCACAAACTCAATGGCTCAACTACCAACTGACGACGTTTAAGCAGGATTTCCGTCGCCTAGCGCGCGAATCAGTAAAAATTGTGGTTAGCCAAATTCAAGAGCAAGACACTAGCTTAGTAAAGCTAATGGTTCCTGTTCAATTTGTAGAGCGTAACACCACGCTGAAAGTTAACTAGCAAACAACCAGATATAAAAATCCCGTTACTCTAGCGACAGAGTAACGGGATTTTTTATTTTCTAAGCAACTTGTTTTTATAAGAGGCTGTATTTCCCATATTACTTTAAATCAAAAGCTACTTAATTTCCGACACCACCACTGTTTTGAGCGGAGCTTTCAGGCGTAACAGGAGGCCACTCTTCAAATGTGGCTAAATGTTGTTGAATCGCTGCTTGAGCAGGACCAAACGCCCACATTTTCTGTCCCATCCACTTTAAGTACATACCTGATTCTTCTGCCGCTCTTTCATAAGGATCACGACGTAAGTTAAAGAGCAAAGGTGCGTTAAGCTCTTCTTTAGGACCACTCCAACCATGATTCTGAACTACGAAGTGTGCTTTCCAATCACCAACTCGGACGGCTTGTAGCTTGTCTCGTTCGTAGTAGTAAATTTCTTTACGGTTTGATTCGCCTTTTTCCGTCAACATATCAACTTGGTTGTAGCCATCAAGGTGCGCTTTAAAGCCATCATGACCTTCCAACATCTTCTCTTTCAGATCCGATGGACCACCCGCAGCTGCAATCAAGGTTGGTAGCCAATCCATACCGTCAAAGGTACCATTTCCTACACTACCCGCGGGAATTTTACCCGGCCAACTTACCAATGCAGGCGCTCTTACACCGCCTTCCCAAGTTGTACCTTTCTCACCGCGAAATGGTGTCATACCACCATCCGGCCACGTCATGATTTCAGGGCCGTTGTCAGCAGTAAAAATGATGATAGTGTTTTCAGCGATGCCTAACTCTTCCATTTTGGCCATCATTTCACCGACATGATCGTCAAGATCTTTCATGACAACTTCTTGAAGTCCCCAACCATTTTGACCAAGCATAGCTTCGTATTCAGGAGAAAGATGCGTCCATACGTGGCCACGAGAGGGGCAGTACCAAGTAAAGAATGGTTTATCCGCTTCAACGGCTCTCTCGATGAAATTGATCGCGTGCTTGTTAACTTCGTCGTCCAGTGTACGCATACGCTCAATCGAAAGTGCACCATCATCTTCAATGGTTTGTCCGCCCTTGCCATCGGATTTTGAGTAAATCACATTACGAGGCGCAAATGCATCTAGCGATCCATCTTTAGGCCAATCTGGATCTTCGGTGTATTCCATCGCATTCAAGTGATACAACCAACCCCAGTATTCATCAAAGCCATGCATTGTTGGAAGAAATTCATCTCTATCACCGAGGTGGTTCTTACCAAACTGTCCAGTCACGTACCCCATCGTTTTAAGCATTTCAGGAAGCGTTGGCGTATCCGCACTTAAACCAACCGGACCACCAGGTAAACCAACCGAGTGCATTCCGGTTCGAACAGGAAGCTGACCAGTTAGGAATGCGGAGCGACCCGCCGTACAAGATGGTTGCGCATAGTAATCAGTGAGTAGCATGCCCTTCTCGGCAATACTGTCGATATTTGGTGTTTCACTGCTCATCACACCATTGTGATAAGCGCTCAGATTTGAGATGCCAATATCATCGGTAAAGATAACAAAAATATTGGGTTGCTCTTGGGCTGACCATGCTGAGAGTGAAAAGCCACTCAACAAACTCAGAGTAAGAAGATGGGAAATCCTTTTCATATAATGTCCTTATACTGTTTCAGATTGTTCATTGTGAATCATTTTTATTCCTACCAAGCCAAAGCCAAGCTCCAATAGTAAATAGACGAAAAGTAACCAGTGAGGCATACCATCCAACACTAAACTGATGACTCGACCTGCAGCTAAACCCAACATAAAAACCACCAAGCTATAAAGCGCTGGCAGCCGATATTTCTTGATCAATGCACCACTAATCCAAAATAAAGCCAGTGCCAAGTACAGCCCCATTACTGCACGAAATATATGAGTCACGTTGATAGGACTAGCATCGATACCAAATAGGTAATCCAGTGAAATAACCGGAGCATAACCATAAGACAAAGCAATCGGCGTTAAGCCCAAAACGGCGACTAATAAGAAAGCACTCTGTTGTTTCATACCCTCACTCTTTAAATTTGCCTCTTTAATAAAAAACATAGTCTACAATCAAAAATGTACAAGTTGCATATAAAGAAAATGGATAATTAATACATACATTTATGGTGTGTTTTACAAACTTGGGATAGGGATATCAATATGGCTAAATGGCATTACCTAATTGCATCAGCGTTGGTGGTTAGCTCGACAGTAAATGCTCAACAAGCAACTCAACCAGCAAGCACAGTACAATGGCAACACAGCTTCGAAATTTACGCTCTCGCGCTCAACATCCACGGTGACAGCACTATAGGTAACTTTTCTACAGACGTTGATATCGATCCCTCGTTCATCATGGATCATATCGATATGACGGCGATGGTTCGTTTAGAAGGAATTTATGACAATCAATGGGGTTACTACATCGATTACAGTTACATGAAGCTTAGTGGTAAGTCCGATTCGATCATCGGCAGTGCCGGAATTCTTAATGGCAAACTAGAGCTCAGACAAGGTGTGTTAGAAGCAAAAGGTTTTAAACGCTATCAGTATGACTTCGGTAATATTGACTACATGGTTGGGCTACGTTGGTGGGACAACGACATTGATTCAAAGCTCTATACAAGTAATGGGACAACCCTGAACTCTAGGTCTTTAGAGGAAGATTGGGTTGATTACCTTATCGGTGTTCGTTGGACAAAAAAACTTAACAAAGATTGGACAGTGCATACGAGTATCGACATAGGGATGGGTAGCGACACTGACTTTACTTCGTCCTTGTTAACTGGGGCACGTTATCAAATAAACAGTTGGTCAGATCTGAACCTCGCGTACAAATCTACTTGGGTTGATTACGAAAACAAAGGTACTTTCGAATACGATACAGCCTCGCAAGGTTTCTTGATCGGTTGGGCTGCTCACTTTTGATTAGGAATCAATAGATTAAGAATTTAGGTAAGCCTGGTTCATGGCTTACCTTTTAATGAAGTCTACTTTCCACAGAACTTTTGATGACCTACCTACTGACTCACAGGATGTGGTACAACACACTCTTGCTTCATGATCTTGAGGCCAGTATCAAGCGTTTCTGTCCACGCTTGCTCAACTTGCTCGTTATAATGCGGGTCGTACTTTTTAACCGTATTAAGCAATGAATTGAACCACTCATTGAGCTCTTGTTCAGAGATATCCATCCCTAAGTCTTTGTGTTGCTTACCCAGCCTTTTCACCGAGTTTCGTACACTTGACAGGCCAGAAGAGTTATAAATCAGGATGATTGAGGCTTTAAGCATTTTCGTTTGTTGCTCTAACCCTATGTTTTCAAAACGTTCTGAAAACCTAGGATTATGCTCACAAAAATCCTCCAGAAAAGTCTCCAAGAACTCTTGGTCAATCCTGCAACGTTCAAAGCTTTCATAAAACAATTCATTTGGTGTCATCTAGCCTGCCCCTAGCAATAATCAAGTTATCCTTAGTCATAAACTTGTCTTAGCGATCAACTTATCTTAAGAATCAACACGATCCAATCATACTCACACTATTGCATAAAGTGAGTGGCGCAGATCTTATTTCCATCAGGGTCTCGTAAATAAGCCATATAGAGTCGACGTTCGTCTGTCCCTCTCATACCCGGCCCACCTTCAATGCTAGTACCACCGTTCTCAACACCGATGCGATGCCATTCATCGACAGCTTCAGGTGAAGACGCAAGAAAACCTACCGTCATACCATTGCCGTGTGTTGCTGGCTGACCATCAATTGGCTTGGTCAAACCCAAAACACCCGTCTTACTCACATAGATACAACGTCCTTTAGGATCTACAGAACCTTCACCGTAGCCCAGTACCGCCATGATCGAATCATAGAAAGACTTTGCGCGTTCAATATTTTCAGTACCGAGAAAAACATGGCTGAACATAACTAACCTCTTCTGCTATTGAAAGAACCATTTAAACTAGACCTATAAGTCGCGTTTGTCTAGGCATGCTATTCGGTCACAACTGTTGCTTAACCCATTGAGCAAACACTTGAAACTTAGTACGTTGATCCATTCCTTTAGGACACACTAGGTCATACCCTTTGCCAGATTCCATACTCATAAATGGGGTAATTAACAAACCTTGGTCAATCTGCGGCTTCATAAATTCTAGACGCCCTAGTGCCACTCCCATTGATAGCATTGCAGCATCCATCGCCAAGCGGTTATCGCTGTAATAATCACATTGCAAAGTACAATCCACATCGCTTTGGGCTTCATGTAACCAACGTTGCCATGCCGTAACATCCCCACTGTGGATAAATTGAATGCGCTCTAAATGCTGCATTCCCTTTTCTAGATTGAATTTTTCAGCATATTCAGGGCTACAAACCGGCGCTCTCAAGCCTGTAAATAGCCGCTCACTATAATGATTCGGATAGTGACCTTCGCTGTAGAAAATTGCCACATCATAAGGTTCAAACTGAAAATCAGATTGGTTCTGCTTGGTTTGCAGTTTGATGCTTAAATTTGGGTACAGTTTTCTAAACTCAGGCAAACGAGGCATCAACCAAGAGGACGCAAAATAAGGCGAGGTGGCGATGTACAACTCCCCGCTCAGCTCTCCGGTTTGAATGTCCACTAGCTCAGAAAAAATAGATTCGAAAGAGACATTCAACATAGCCAGAACGCGTTGCCCTTCGGGCGTGAGTTCAAGCTTTCTCGTCTTACGAACAAACAAGTTGAACTTCAATTGTTGTTCTAGTTTTTTAATACGATGACTGACCCCACCTTGAGTCAGAAATAGTTCTTCGGCAGCAAGAGTAAAACTCAAATGCTTGGCCGAAACACTGAATGTGTGCAACAGCGACAGCGTTTGTTGGCGATTCTCAAACAAGCCCATAGATTAACCTCACTAATACATAAATCATCGATAGTGGTTTGTCGGTGTACTTATTCATCATATAGATTAAACCATGTAATCTAAATAATAATGGTGAGTAAAATGATGCAAAAACAAAAACTAAAAGTCGCGGTGATTGGTGGTGGCTCAAGTTACACCCCTGAACTCATCGAAGGCTTACTAAAACGCTATCACGAATTACCTATTTCCGATCTTTGGCTGGTCGATATCGAAGAAGGCATGGAAAAAGCGCAAGTGATTGCCGATTTAACGCAGCGAATGATTAAAAAAACCAACTGTGATATCACGGTACACCTTACGACAGACCGAAAAGCGGCGCTCGTTGACGCAAACTTTGTCTGTTCTCAATTTCGAGCAGGTCGGTTAGAAGCAAGATTATGCGACGAAAGAATTGCACTTAAATATCGCATGATAGGCCAAGAGACTAACGGGTTAGGTGGTTTTTCTAACGCTTGTCGAACCATACCCATTGCTTTAGAAATCGCAAAAGAGATGGAAGTACTTTGCCCGAATGCATGGCTGCTCAATTTTACTAACCCATCAGGCATGGTGACCGAAGCCTTAATTAAGCACTCAACAATCAAAACGGTCGGTTTGTGTAATATCCCCGTGAACATGGAACGTGGTGCAGCAAAAATGCTTGGCGCTGAACGCGAAGACATCACCATGCAAATCGCAGGTTTAAATCACCTTGTGTGGGCTCGAAAGGTGCTTCATAACGGCGAAGACAAACTCCAAGAAGTGATTGAGCAACTCCTCGGTGGCAATGACCAAATGATGCCCAAGAACATCCCACCATTTGAATGGGATGCCGAGTTGATTCGATCATTGAATCTGGTGCCGTGTGCTTACCTACGTTACTACTATCAGTCACGAGATATTCTAGACAAAGAGTTTGCGGCGTCGGAAAAGAGCGAAAATCGTGCTGATCTGGTTGCGAAAGTGGAACAGCAACTGCTCGAAATTTATCGAGACCCAATGCTAGATACCAAACCACAACTATTAGAAGAGAGAGGCGGAGCTCATTATTCTGAAGCAGCTTGTGAACTGATGAGCAGTATTCACAACAACAAGCGTTCTATCATGCACGTCAACACACGCAACAATGGTGCGATTCAAGGACTTCCTGATGACTGCGCGGTAGAAGTCAGCTCTGTTATCACCAACAGTGCGATTCTTCCACTGAACGTCGAACCCTTTGATAACGATACACTTCGTCTCATACAACAAATGAAAGAGTTTGAAACCTTAACCGTTAAAGCGGCCATGACAGGGGATATTGCATTAGCTAAGCGTGCTTTGATTCTGAACCCTATCGTCGATAGTGGTTCTCATATTGATGAAGCATTACAAGAAACGATTCGAGAGAACCTAGACTTCATGCCTGCGTTTGCTCATCGATTGGCACAAAATGAACAGTAACTTTATGTACATGAGCCCAATCAAAATTAGGTTAATCCAGATCGTTCACAATCCATTTTAGTCACCAGAGGTCACGATGAAACTAATACTGAACGCCGACGATTTCGGTCTCACTGAAACGGTAAACCATGGCATTGTTGAGTGCTTCAAAGCAGGCGTGGTGAAATCAACCACCATCATGATGAACCAACCGGGCACACAACACGCCATCGATCTTTACCATCAAGGTTTGGTTCCAGAAGTTGGCTTGCACTTTACGGTTACTTCAGGCAAACCTCTTAGTGCACCAGAGTTAGTACCAAGTTTGGTGAATGACCAAGGTAACTTCTTAGATAAGGCGGTTTTATTTAACAAAGCCGATGTGGTCGAAGATGAGGTTGTGCTGGAGCTTAACGCGCAGTATCAAGCTGCCATCAATGCCGGTTTAAAGATCAATCATATCGACAGCCATCATTTTGGTGGTGTATTCAAACCTCTCAAAGCGGCGTTTACTCAAACAGCAAATACTATCGGCTTGCCAGTAAGGCGCATCGACAACATTATAAGTGGGCAAGGTTCACTTTTGGTGCCTACACCAGACGCTTTTGATATGCGATTTTTTGATCAAGGAATCTCCCTGAGCAACTTGCAAGATATTCTGTTGAGCTACCAAACTACCATGCCTAACAGCACCGTAGAGTTGATGTGTCACCCATCGTTTTCTGTGAGTGAAGAACTGAAATCACTATCTGGTTATGACGATAAGAGAGTGGAAGAATACAATCTCTTAACCAGTAAATCGTTGAAACAATGGCTCAGCGACAACCACATCGAGTGTGTTGGATTCGATGAATTACGAACTCGTTAAACTCAGAACGACAAACAACCAAGGAACAGGTACTAATCGACAATGCGTTGTGCGCCCTGTCCTTGGTCGTGCAGGATGTCTTCAGGGTTCAGTAAATGGCACTTCTGCATGCTCAAACAACCACAGCCGATACAGCCGGTTAGATTCTCTTGTAACGAACGGATTTGTGCCATCTTGCTGTCGAGTTGTCCTTGCCACTTCTTCGCAACTCGTTCCCAATCTCGCTTAGTCGCAGTTTGATTCATTGGTAAGGTAGATAACTCTTCCGTAATCTCTTCCAGCGTAAAACCTATCGACTGCGCGACTTGTATCAAAGCAATTCGTCTCAACATCGCAGACTGATAACGACGTTGATTACCGTTAGTGCGAATCGAAGCAATCAACCCTTTGGTTTCATAAAAGCGCAGTGCCGAAGGAGCCACACCACTGCGCTCCGATAACTGCCCTATCGTCAAATATACGATGTTTCTCATTGTTACCCTATCCTTGGTAATCACAAATAAATGAAGTTCACTTTAACTTCATCATAACCACAGCTTACTGTCTTCACCAATTAAGAAGGCAGAACTTTGAATGAGAGCATCAACGATTTAAGCGTTCACTATTTTGAATGGTAACGATCTGATTTTAATAAAGTGACTGGCAACGATGTAATGAGTAACTATATGATTAGTAACTATGTTATTGATGGCTATGTGATTGACAATAAAGTGAGGTGATAATTAACTGAGGTCATAAAAATGGCTACCCGAAAGATAGCCATAATGCAGGTCCGAATTTAAAACGAATTAGTCAAACAACTCAATAACCAACTTATTATCTTTAATCACCAGATTAGGCTCAGAAGATTTAATCAACGACTCTTGCACCTTATTACTATCTAACTTAAAAACTGGAGACTGAGACAAAGCAAAACCAATCATGGATACAGCAGGTTTAAGCAGTTTTTCGACTTCAGGAGAAAGCTGTCGCCCTTTTTCATCAAAGCGTTCTAGGCGCAACGACTTCAAATACACTTCACCACTTTCTTTGTCGTATTCAGGAATAGCACTGAACTCAATGTCTAAATCTAACCCCATGTTTGGCATGTTAAATATCTGAACTTTCGCATTGGTATTGGCCAAAACAGAAACTCGTTGGCTGTCCGTTCGACCAATTTGAACCTCTAGTTCATCAACAGCGACTTGTGCATACATAACACTTTGGACACCAACCTCTTGCTCTAGCATCACTGAATCTTGCAGGTACTCCGTCATCTCTTGCTCTGTAATACTGTAGCTAACACAGCCATTCAGCATAAGGACAGTAAAGGCAATAATGAAACGGTTGAGTAACTTAGTTGTCATTGGGGAAAAACTCTTAATATATATTGGCATGGAACAGATTTGACCTTGAGGTAATATTGTTGAACAGTCGTCGCCATTACAGTGTCGGATAACTGAGCAAAATGATCCACCTAATAAGTGATACCGTAAGAAAAGGTTTGATAAAAAGGATAATGAAGTGATGACTGAATTAACGATATTTTACGATGGTACCTGTCCATTGTGCGCTAAAGAGATGGCGGCGCTTGCCAAGCATGATACTAAGAAAAAGATACAAACCATCGATATCTACAGCGAAGCCTTTTCAGATTACCCTCAGATTGATGCCGATGCGGCCAACACCATTTTGCACGCATTAGATGAGAACGGGGAATTGATTTTAGGCTTAGATGTGACTTACAAAGCTTGGAACCTGGTGGGGAAAGGTTGGTTATATGCGCCATTACGTTGGCCTGTGTTCAAACCTTTTGCTGACTGGTGTTACTTACGATTTGCAAAAAATCGATACAAGGTCTCGTTTTGGCTAACAGGAAAATCACGCTGTAACGGAAATAGCTGTTCAAGATAGAAAACGAAAAACCATCTCAAATTTCAGGTCAAGACATACCGCTTGCTACCTTGTAATACACTAGGCCAAATAACGCAGCGAAAACCATTACTGTGACAGCGACTTTTAACCAAATAAATTTCATTTAATACCCTTATTCTTTTATCTCTACATTCGTACTAGCTATTGAATTCATACTAGCTATTGAATTCATACTAGCTATTTAATTCACGCTAGCTATGCAACATAACACAATTAAAGGAACGCGAGGTTAGCATTTTATAGAACTTCGACCTTGTCCACGACTGCGCTATTTGGTTCGTTATTCCTTAAAAATCAAAGCTACAGTATCCCTAGTAGATCAATGGCGTTATTTTGATTGATAGTCATCCAAATGCGATATCTGCTCGTAATGACTTTAAGTTCATTTTGGCGCAGCTACTTGGCGCAATGAAGTTTCGCAACACGTCTTGTTAACCAAGAGAGAAGTTTATGCCGGCAAAAGAGAGAAACCTTCCTACACATCGAATTTCCAGATTCAGCAAGTTCGCCTCGCTGGCGACAAGAGTCGCGGGCAATGTGATAACGGAAGGTACCAAGCAACTCGCACAAGGCAACAGGCCCAAAGCAAAAGACTTATTACTCACCCCGCAGAACATTGCACGCCTGACTGATCAACTCGCCCACCTGCGCGGTGCTGCCATGAAGCTTGGGCAGATGTTATCAATGGACGCGGGCGACGTCCTCGAACCTGAACTCGCCGACATTCTCTCTCGCCTACGCTCAGACGCCGACCCACTGCCAACAAAGCAGCTCAACCAAGTGTTAGAAAGCTCACTCGGCATCAACTGGAAAGCCGAATTCCTTTCCTTCAACTTTAAACCTATCGCCAGTGCGTCCATCGGACAAGTTCACCAAGCCTACAGTGATGCGGGAGACAAACTTGCCATCAAAGTCCAATATCCAGGCATTCGAAAAAGCATCGACAGTGATGTGGACAACGTAGGCACATTGCTCAACATCGTTGGGTTGATACCCAAATCTGTCGATTACAAAGGCTTCTTAGAAGAAGCAAAGAAACAGCTCCATGATGAAGCAGATTATGCTCGTGAGGCTGACTACGCGACACGTTACCATAATGCACTGAAAGAACACGCTCACTTCGTCGTGCCTAAGATTCACCCTCAAATGTCTTCAGAATCAGTGCTCGCGATGGACTTCATTGAAGGTGTCTCGATAGAGCAAATAGAAGGTTACGATCAAAGTACTCGTGATTTTGTCATGCGCAGCTTGCTCGAACTCATGTTCAGGGAATTGTTCGATTTTAAGATGGTGCAAACCGACCCCAACTTCGCCAACTTCCTCTACGTTGAAAAAACTCGCCAGATTGGGCTTCTGGATTTTGGGGCAACGCGTGAATACAGCGATCGCTTCAGTGATGGCTATCGTTTGGCCTTTACCTCTGTGGTAAACAGCGATGAAAAAGGGCTCAATCAAGCATTAGAACAAATTGGATTTTTTAGCGAGACGATTCTCCCCGATCAGCGCCAAGCTATTCTTAACTTAGTAACAATGGCTTGCGAGCCAATGCTTGTTGATAAAGAGTACGACTTCAAAGCCAGTGGCTTAGCTCAACGTCTTCGTGAGGCCGGAACCATACTCAGCATGGAACAAGAGTATTGGCATACTCCACCTGCCGATGCCCTGTTCCTGCATCGTAAAATTGGGGGCATGTACTTGTTAGCCGCTCGCCTTGGGGCAAAAGTAAATATACGTCGTTTAGTTGCTTCGTATCTCATCAGCGATGCCACTTAATTAGCCCATAAATAGTGACGGTTAATGATTAGCAGAGTGATCATTTCGTGCTGCGCAAGAGTACTTACAGTTACGCTAACTAAAATGAGCCAAACCTATGAAACGTTCACTGCTTTACTCCACCGCCCTGATTGCGAGCCTAACGAGCTCTGTAGCTTTTGCAGCCAGTTGCCCTAAGATACTCGACGGCAAACAACGTTTGTTAAATTCAAACGAAGAGATAGAGCTGTGTGAAGAGTTTCAAGGTAAAACCCTTTTGGTCGTCAACACCGCCAGCCAATGTGGTTTTACCCCTCAATACGAACAACTCGAGCAGTTGCATCAAACCTATAAAGACCAAGGTTTCACGGTTGTCGGCTTTCCAAGCAACGATTTTCGCCAAGACAGAGGAAGCGAAGAGAAGTCAGCCAAAATTTGTTACCTCGACTATGGTGTTACCTTTCCGATGATGGCGCGAGCATCACTATCTGGCAGTAGCGCTAACCCTGTGTTTGCAGAAATACAGCAGCAAGCAGGTGTGACGCCCAAATGGAACTTCTACAAATTCCTAATCAGCAAAGAAGGTAAAGTGGTGGCAACCTTCCCTAGCTCCACATCACCAGTGAGTGCGACACTCAAAAATGCGATTGAGCAGCAGCTATGAGGTCTGATTATATGGAGACAACTCAAACAAGTAACACCATGGCAAAACTTGGCTACATGGGATTAATTCCTTTCTTGTTTGGCTTATTGTTAGCGCTGACAGATAGCCGTTTTTTCAGTTTAAGCGGCGAGACACTCTTCATCACCTACAGCGTAGTCATATTGAGTTTTTTGTCGGGTATTTTGTGGGGAAGTGGCATCGAAAATTTCGAAAGCCAATCAAGCAATAAGGCTCTGATTCTAAGTAACGTGATTGTGTTAGTCGCGTGGTTAGCCGTGCTACTTGGGGAACAAAAGGAGTTTCTCACCACTCTGATCCTCATCATTGGCTATACTACGGTTTGGCGAGCGGAAAGGTCGATGAGAGAAGAAAATCAAAGCGAAGGCCCTGAAGGCTATTTTGAAATGAGAACTCGGCTCACCTCTAGTGTCGTGTTAATGCACGGTATCGTGATGCTAACATGAGAGTGTTCTTAGGTGCGTTGCCCAGAAAGAAAAATGGAATAGAAGCTAGATGATGAGTTGCATTACCAGTCTTGCTTCATCGTCCCCAAAGTAGTTTTCTTCTTCTTTGATGGTGACAAAACCCATAGACGAATAAAGTGCACAAGCCGACGCATTATTTGGATCAACGGTAAGTAACACCTTGGAGTCTTCAGGCAATGTCGCTAACGCCTGTTCCATCAACGAACGTCCCACTCCCATACCTCTAAATTGACCATCAACGGCCAGTGACAGAATCCAATATTCTTGTGGTTTGTCCGTTGGCGTCATCAACACATAGCCTGCGACATTCGACTCTTGTTTTGCTATCAACAAGCCCTTCCCCCAGCAATCAAATACCTGACGAAAGAAAAACAACGGATAGGCATGATCACCAAACAGGGCTAGTTCTAATTGATGAATATCAGCCAGTTCTTGCTTTTTCGCACAAACAACATTCATAGATAGACCTTAAAAGATTAACGATAAACTAAACAAGCAAAATGAGAGCTACTGACGGCTCAGTAATAAATTGAGACCAGATAGCGCAAGGAAAACCGAGCAGGCTTTATTGAAGCGCTTGGCCATTTGAGGCTTCGAAAACCAATTTCGTAGGTACAAACCAAAAGCAGCATAAATAGAAATCGCGAGTATTTCTAACACTAAAAATGTACTGCCTAAAACAAAAAACTGAGAGTTTACATTGAATGACACATCGACAAACTGAGGTAAAAAGGCAGTAAAGATGAGGATCGCTTTGGGGTTTCCAGCGGCAAGAGCAAACTCTTGTTTTACGAGACCGAACGTATTTTTATTGCGTTCAACACCTACAATAGGGCTAGCTTGTGAGCGCCATAAATTAAATGCAATCCACAACAAATACATTGCACCAAATAACTTGATCAAAAAGAACAAGGTTTCAGAAGTATAAAGTACAACCGCCAACCCTGATGCAGCCAAGGCAATCATGCCTGCAAAGGCGACAATTCTTCCTAGCCCTGCGACTAAAGCAGTTTGAAACCCATAACATCTGGCGTTATTCATTGACAGTAAATTGTTCGGGCCCGGCGTCATGTTGAGCGCAAAACAGGCAGGGATAAATAGCAGTAACTTCCATATTTCCATTGGGGCTTCCTAGTTACAATATGCCAAGGTTATTGAATCTTTTGACGCAATATTACCTTTTATAACAGCATTTAAAATCTTTTATAGTAACACTTGAAAGCTGTGCCAATCCTCTACCACACCCTTTGAATTAGTTTTCGAAGAATTGCTCGTATTCTGGCGTAGATAGATTCTCCGCAACCCCAATCTCACCGACGATATAAATCGCACTCGCGAGAGTTTCTAACGTTTGATTCGGCTCGCGTTCAGGTACATCGCCAACAACCGGAACAGATTTAGGTTCAGAGACAGAATTACAAACAACACTTTCACATACGATGTTTTGTTGTTCCAACGAGATGGCTTCTGGTACATCAAAGTCTCCCGCTGATACATCAGAATTAGAAAGGTCTAAGGCACCGTAAGAGAAGGTCGAAAACAGAGCTGAAAGTACAATCCACTTATTCATAATTCTTTCCATAGTTAATATTCACCGAGCTTATGAATACTATCTAACCATAAACATTATGAACAGTGTTTTATTTGAAATTTCTAAGACTTCTGATTCATTGACTTAGAAATATTCGAGTTCTGAATAGGAGGTGATGTCAACTTACCTGTGAATGTTTGTTTGACGTGAACCTATCAAGCACCGCCTGAGGGATCATGATGACCGAGTATTTAATAAAGGCCACAAGCGTCATCACTGCCACAAAGCTTCCTAAAATAAAGTCATGAACATCAACGAAAACCAACCCTAACAGTCGGTCACAAACGATTGCAAAGACGGCAATACTAAGCGCAACAATCCACTTACTATGATCATAAGGTAATTGTTCCATTGTTTGGCTGACAAAATACAAGAGTAGTAATCGCATCAGGTAAGTAACGCACAGAACGACAACTACGCCCCACAATCCGTAATTTGGCGTCACCGTTAAATAACCAACGGCCGCCAAAGCCGCGCAGCCACCTTGGACCCACATTTGTGATTGACTTGAGTCACCACTAAAACAACCTAAGTTCAAATAATCACCAGCGTTCTTAATAACACTAATAGCAAGCAATGCGACGACGATGGTACCTGCATATTGATAGCTGCTTGGCAAAATCAAATCGATAAAACCGGGCACCGTTAGAATCATCAAAGAGCCCAAAACAATCGCGAAATTCACTCCGACTAAGGCACTATCAGCACACTTTTTGCTACCTCCCGGTTGTTGAAGCATAGCGACACGGTTTGGGAACCACCAAAGCGCATAAGGCTGTAGCAACAAGCCAAGCAGCAATGCAAATTTGCCGCTGACCGCATAAATCGCCAGTTCTTCCACCCCAACAAAGCTCGCCATCACCCAACGGTCTAACCCTGTGATCATGTACATTGACGCCCCACCCATCAAAGCAGGCAGTCCAAACTTTAGGATTTTGGCTGAGTATTTGAAGCAGCCAAAGGTTCCCATCTCTTGCCACTGATAACGCACTAAACAAACCATGAGTAACACGCTAGATACCGCCGATGAGATCAACACGCCATCAATCCCATATCCAGCCTCAAGCAGCGCAAAAGTCATCGTGGCTTGAACACCGGCTTTCAAGACATTGAGCAAGCAAAAACGTTTCGCCATCGCGTTCATTCGCATTAAGGTAAGCGGAATAGAAATCGCTCCGTCGAGCATGACAGGGATAAGAAGAAGGAGAATTTGGTACGGCTGAAACTCTACGGGAAGCATAAATATCAATAACGGCATACTGAGAGCAATTAAAGCACCGCCGAGTACACAGACTAAAACGCTCAGCGTAAAACAGTTTGAGATAAGCTTTCTTTTTTCTTCTCTCTCAGCCACGCCCACATATCGATACATTGCCTCAACAATTCCAAAACTGAACAGTATCGTTCCAATGTCGGCTAACAAGACAATCGCTTCGAGAGAACCATATTCTGCTAACGTCATCCTATGAGTAATGTACGGAATCATCACTAATGAGATCCCTTTCATCATCACGATGCCGATGGCGTAATAGGCCGACTGTTTTAATGAACCCATAGTGGTCACCGCTTCCTTACAATGCAGGCGTTAGGAAACTCTTACAGTCTCCTATTAGGTGTCGTAACGTTCGCTTGTGCGGAGCCATAACCAAAGAGCGAAAACTGTAAGCAATGGCCTGTCTATTCTGTTGTAAGCCGCGATAATAATCAGCGTAACCCTCTAATATTCTCGCCTTCGCTACCTTAAAACTAGAAGTCGGTACATTCCAACGTTCGCTGTCATTTTGGTAACGTTGAAGAATCGATTCTATGGACTGTAAATTCCTTAACTTAAGACTTTCCGTTTGAGTCACTGAGGTCGATCTCATCAAATAACCGACCTGTACCGAGTTCAGCACGCCAATCTGGTGGTTTTCACTCATTCTGAGCCACAACTCCCAATCTTCCCCATACTTAATATCAGCATTAAAACTGTCGGTTTGAGAGAACACGTCCGCTTTTACCATTACCGTTGATGTGCCAATTACGTTGTTTTCAATAATGAACTCTAAAGGGTTCTCAATATTGATGAATAACTCATCTTTATTTTGAAATTGCGACCAGTAACTGAAGCAGTCAACAATCGCTTGGTAATCTTCCGTCAGATGTTGGTAATTAGTAAAACTCATCGCCAACTCAGAGTGTCGTTGATGAAACTCAAGTTGTCGCTCAAGTTTCTCAGGGAACCAAAAATCATCAGCGTCTAAAAAAGCGATAAATTCGCCAGTTGCCTTTTCAATTCCAAGATTCCGGGCTTGAGGAGCTCCCACTCCTAACGTCGCGAGTTTAACGATGCGTTCGTCGTGAATGGAAGCAAGATAAGTTGAAGTCCCATCGTTACTATTGTCGTCAACAATGATCAATTCGACGTCTTGATGAGTCTGCTTGAGTACGCTGCCGATTGCTTTCGGAAGATAGTCCAAACAATTATAGGTAGGAATAACAATACTAACTTTAGCCATAGTGACGCTCTCTAACTTATACGTTGTACAGCTTCATTGCATATCCTGTGCCGAAGATATCTCACTATTAAATTGACCTAATATCAACAACCTACGTACATGTTCTCAAAATGACGACCAAGCACTTCGGCTAGAAAGCCCCAATATCCAATTTGATTACCATTTTGAGAAAACCAACCGCCTCAACACGCCAATCACAAGAGAACCAGTGAAAAGCCTCTCATTGAATACCATTTCATCTTGGTTCGTATTTTGCTTGCTCCCTTATAGTGGCCTCAATAAATGGAGCAAAAGATGAAAAAAGTAGCATTTGTAGCGCCGACCTATCCTGTACTCAGCGAGACCTTCATTCAAACAGAAGTGGATTCAGTAAAGGCGTGCGGACATCAAGTATGTGTAATGGCTTTCAAAGTAGAAGAGAGTGAAAAAGCTTTCGACTATGACATCGTGAAAATAGGCAAGGACGTTCGAGCAGGCAAAATTATCAATATCAACTGGCTAGGTTTTGTTAAAGCGCTTTCATTTGTTTCCAAGCAAACCAGCATGCCCAAAAAATCACTGTTCGCCTACGGGTTTAAGTTGGCGTTACAACTTGCGGAGAAAGACATAAACCATGTTCATGCACATTTTTGTCAACACACCGCTGCGCATGCCATTGTCGCGGCCAAGCTACTCAACATTACCTGCTCGTTTGTTGCACATGGCCATGATGTTTATGAGTTCGCTTATGACATCGAACACAAAATATCATCGAGTGACTTTGTCGTTGCCGTGTGCAAAGACATGCAAAGAGATTTCAATGAACTCGCGAAGGGCAACGTAAAACTTCTTCATTGTGGGGTTAACACTAAACAATTCCCTATGCAGCCCAAAACCGAAGAAAAGCAACTACGCTTGGTTTTTCTGGGACGCTTAGTTGAACAAAAAGGGATTCACCACCTAATTGAAGCGCTTGCACCCATTGCTCAGCCATTAGACATTCATTTGGATATTGTAGGTACTGGGGAGTTAAAAGAGCAGCTAGTCGCACAAGTTGAGCAGCAAGGGTTAGCTCAAAACGTGACGTTCCTGGGAGCAAAACCTCATGATTGGGTGAAAGAGAATCTATCCCACTACGACAGTTTAATCGCCCCATTCTGTTTTTCTCAAACGGGATGTGTCGATACCGGACCTCTGGTACTAAAAGAAGCAATGGCCGTCGGAACACCGGTGATAACAACAAACATCATGGGGTGCAAAGAGATCGTTACTCCGGAAACGGGTTTTTTAGTCAATGAAAAAAGCGTCGAAGAACTAAGAGAAGCGATTGAGCGTTTTTCGCAGCTAAGCAGCAATGATAAAGCGTCAATGGGATTAAAGGCACGGCAAAGAGTGAAAGACAGTTTTAACTCGATAAAACAAGCTCAGCAATTATCTCGTTGGATAGAGGACCCAGCTCACTAGGAATTAATACTAACGTAACTTATATCTAAGCAACTAAGAAACAAGCACTAAGCACTAAGCACTAAGCACTAAGCACTAAGCACTAAGCAAGAGAACAGAACAGAACAGAACAGAGCGTTACATTAACTTGAAATGTAACGCTCAACTTAGAGCTGCCCGATAAAGGGCACCTTCAGTTTTCAGTAACTTCCCATTAAGAAGCCTAGCTAGCCTGCTCGCATTGCCAAAATAGACTCAATATCTTCGATATCACGATATTGAGCTAATTCTTGTTCTTTCGATGAAATAGCCACAATCGACATTCTATCGGCCAATTCATTGCCTTCAATGCCAACGTGACCATTCACATGATAGATGGTAATTTTCGAAGCCAGTTCTTGGTAGAGAGCATACGCAGGTTTAATGATGTCGAGGTTTTTGATCTCACCACCCGGCTTGGTCCAGCCTTTTTTCTCCCAGCCCGTTGCCCACTTGGTAATACAGTCAATCGAGTATTTTGAGTCACTATAAATTGCAACCGACAAGCCAGCTTGCAGTTTCTCTTTTGCAATTATAAATGCTTGCTTCAAACCTTGCAGTTCTGCGGTATTGTTCGTACCCATTGGCTGATAAAGGCCGTACCATAACTCAGTTAAATCGTTGTTCAGGTACACCGCTAAGCCTGTACCGGCTTCACCTGGATTTGGCTCACAACCGCCATCAGTAAAAATCTTGATATCAAAAGGCATATCAGTGATTTGCTGCTCCGAAAGCGGCGGAACCTTCGCTTTAGTCACCTTACCTGAAGAGCTTGACTTAGCAGACGTAGAACCTGACACTGACGACGTTTTACCACCGAAAGCAGATTCAGCTTCGCCTAATGTTGGAAACGATTTATATCTCGCACCAGCAAAACCATCAACTTGCGATTTACACTCATTCCAAGTGGTAAAAATACCCGGTGTACGACCTTTCCAAACCACATAATACTTCTTAGCCAAATTAACTCCTTACCAGAACCTAAATACACAAACAGTGAATCAGTACATTAGATGCCACCATTTCATACGTTGCAAGGTCAATCAGTCAAAAACAGGCCTAAAAAAGCTTCGTTCATAACTCACGATGCAATCAACTTCATCTGCAAATTCAAATGCTTTAATACACTCCGCATCGCTCAATGATTTGATCCGATATTCTTCATAAGCCGCCAAACTTTCAAAGGTAAACAATGCCAAAGCAATATTGTTCGCCCCTTCTGACGGTAAGAAATAACCATTGTGTTGGCCACCAAATTTAGCGACCAAAGGAATCCACATTTTAGCGTAGGTTTCGAATTCCTTTGTTTTCTTAGGATCAATCACATATCGAACATAACAAGTAATCATATACAGCCCTTAAATCATGAGAGAAACATAAAACCTAAGTTGAAGATCAAGAGAAAAGAAAATCAACCGCGACAAGGTTATAGAACAAAAACACCGCCATGCTGACGCCGATCGTTAACAGCACATTGCCTGTTTTCCATACCAACAGACCAGTCACAAGAGCGCCGATCAAATACGGGTTTTCGAAACTTGGCCAAAATGTCTGCTCTGGTGCAAATACAATTGGTCCCCAAATAGCAGTGAGCACCGCTGGACTTGAATAACGTAGCAGGCGACGCGTGGTTTGATTTAATCGAAGCGGGATTGCAGGCTCTAAAAACAGATACCGACTAAAGAAAACAATCGCAGTCATGAGTAATATCGTTAACCAAATCATACTGACTCCCCTTCACTAGCTCGCTTCTGACCATTATTACGTTCAACAAATGATTCACTAATGAAGCCCGCTAACATCCCAGAAATCGCAGCAATCATCAGCCCTCCTTCAATCTGATTGACCGCCATTGTCACAGAGATAACCAATGACACCACAACACACACCACCGTAGGGAGTGTTCGAATCAAAGGAAAAACCAAAGCAATGAAAGTCGCGGCTACCGCGAAATCGAGGCCAATCTCGTTAAGTGATGGAATTTGACTACCTGCGACAATGCCGACAAAGCTCGCGATGTTCCAAACGAGGTAAAAACCGCCGCCCACACCCGCAGCATACCAACGATTAAATTCTTTCTGAGACTGCCCATTACAAATCGCGAACAGCTCGTCTGTAAGCCAAAAGCCAAGCAACAGACGCCAACGAGCTGGAAGATGACTGATTTTGTCACGCATCGATACGCTATACAGAAAGTGCCTAGACGTGATGAATAAGGTAGTCAGCAACATAGTGCTTAAACCAATGCCCGCTTTGAACATACCGGCTGCGACAAGTTGCGCTGAACCAGCAAATAGAATGGCCGACATGGCTTGCGCTTGAAGTTGATTCAATCCGGCATCTATCGCGTATGAGCCTGCTAGTATTCCCCAAGGGATGACCGCGATACTCAATGGCATTGCTGCTAAAACGCCCTTCCATAACTGTGTTCGTCTTTCCATTTTTTCACTATCCATATAATTCTGTTCTCTCTTCACATTGGCTATTCAATGTAAGAAGAGTTGAGTTGGTTCGATTGTACAAACTTGCTCAATTCTGTAACCCTGCTCATCGCATATAGTTGCATTTGACTGCATTTAGCCAAGCCTAGAGCATCTTGATGTATTGCCCCGGCGTGTAGCCATTGGCCTTTTTGAAGTGCCGATGAAAATGGCTTTGATCATGGAAGCCACACTCTTGAGCCGTATCTGAAATGGTGTGCCCTTGTTTTAGTAACTTACGCGAAAGCCTTAACCGAGACTGGATTTGATACGCATGCGGCGGAAGGCCAAACTTTCTTTGAAAGGAGCGCACTAAATGAAACGGGCTCAAAGCCGCCAGTTTAGACAGCTCATCTAAAGACACATCGGCTTGTGGAAAATCATCTAGAAACTCTTTCACCAAGACAAGCTGGCGTTGAGCCTTCCCATCGAAATGAGGATTAAGCGGAGATTTACCATGTCGGCTAATCAGTTTAACCAACATCCCGTACATCAAAGTTTCTCTTAGCAGGCGATTATCTGATTCATCAATCGTGTTGAAAACTAATCTGAGCTGATTAGCGAGTTCAGGATCTTCAACCACCGCTCTTGGGAAATAAGGTGCACCATAATTTGGTAAGTTAAGTTCTTGCGTGATCTTGGCAAGTTGATCTGGAAGTGGATACATTGCACGATACGCCCAACCACCTTCAGTGGCAGAGTGTCCGCTATGAACTTCATCAGCGTTGACCAGAATGATTGCATCTTGAGGTGCGACATGATGCCCTCCCGTTCGATAGAAGCGCTGAGCACCCTGCTCAATCACACCGAGTGTGTAACCCTCATGGCTGTGACGTGAAAAATTCTGCTTTTCGTATTCTGCATTGAGGATTTCAAGACCACCGAGCTCTTCTGTGATCTTATATTCGGCTTTCTCTTTAGAACGCTTTTTGTTATCCATAACCATCCACAAGCCTTTTAATTGTCGAGCGACTTATCAGTCTACTCTATAGGCTCTTTCAGCTTTTGTACAAAATTGCGCATTTAGTCGTTAATACGTTTTTGGCCGTGGAATTAAACCGCTCGATAGCACTTTCTAATTGCGAGCAAGATCTTGCTCTGTAAGCACTTGGCGAAAAATTGACAAATCAAAGGCTTAATCATGCTCATAATTCGCACCAACCATTGGCAACCGTTAAAAAATGATGAAGAAAACCTTAGCATTGCTCTTTTTATTAAGCCTCACTGGCTGTACGCACAATCAATCGAAAGCACTGAGCATGAACTCATCGTCGGTTAACACATACCCGCAATCGATGTCCAACTTGCAACTGTGCGACACCTTGTATTACGGAAGATCGAGCAACCAAACACTCGCCGCGATTGGAAGTGAATTTAATCGAAGAGGATTATCAAAAAGTTGGTGTGATACCGAAACCAATAAGCTTTATCTAACAAAGACGATTGATTGGGTTGCTGAACAAGTAGAAGACAAAGAAAATTCAGAGGAAGAAGCGTCTGCTGTTGTGTTGCCTGCGAATTAAAGCCGTTTACTAAAAACGGCTTTGTAGTGAAGATTGGAGACGATATACCACTCAAACCTTCGCCAGTTTAATACGGCGCCACAATCTTCCATCGATGGCCGACAAGCCAATAGCGATCAACAACATGCCAACAAAGTGAATCACTTCTAAAGACTCATTGAGGAATAGAGAACCAAGCAAGATGGCGGAAACAGGCACTAACAAAGTAACGAGTAGCACATTGGTCGCACCTGCCAGTTCTAGAATTTTAAAGTACAGAACATAAGCGACCGCTGTCGATAAAACTGCAAGCCCAGCGATAGCCGCCCATGTATCTCCGCTCATTGCTACCACATCAAGTGGACCATCCACCATTAACGCAACAGGGGTTAAAACCATCGTTGATGCTGTCACTTGCCCTGCCGCTGTGATAATCGGATTGATCTTCATAGTTTTGAATCGACGACCGTACACGCCTGCAAAAGCGTATGACAAAGCAGCCGCGATGATAGCTAACTGAGCAATTAAACTGCCACCTCCGCTCAGAGCAGGCAACCCTATCATCACAACCACACCAACAAAACCAATGCCGACACCCACAAGTTTTAGCGGTGTTACACGCTCATCAGGTAATAGTATTCCTGCCACCACAACCGCGAAGATCGGTGTCGCTGCGTTAAGGATCGATGCTAACCCAGACGCGATTTGAGTTTGCCCCCATACGATAAGCGCAAACGGGACGACATTATTGAGTAAACCCATTCCTAAAAAAGCTCCCCAAACACGCAACTCTTTAGGCGGGCGAAGCCCTATCATCAAAGCAATAATCCACAAAGTGATGGCGGCAATTCCTACTCTGAGCACGACTATAGTTAACGGAGGAAGATCGGTAACCACAACACCAACGAAGAAGAATGATCCCCCCCATAACATGGAAAGAAGAATCAGCATTGCCCACACACGAGCGTTCATTGAAATATTAATAGTCGATGTCATGGTTCAGTTCACTCTCTAATAATTGGTATGTGATCAATCTTAGCGACCCACAGAAATACAAAACATCCGATTTTTGCGTTATATCTATATTGTTCAATCCAAGCGCTATTGAGCCTCAAGTGCTTATAATAAAATTAGTCAGCAAGAAACGGATGGAACCATCACCGAACATGCGGTTAGATAATGATAGACCAGTAACTAAGTAGAGATTAAGCCATGCCAATGCCACCAGAACTCGAAATGAGAAAAGCGATAGCCGTCAGAGACAAATCTTTCGAAGGGCAATTTTTCTATGGTGTTATCACTACGGGTGTTTATTGCTTGCCATCATGTTCTGCGAGGCCTGCAAAACCTGAGAACTTGAGGTTCTTTGAAAGCATTGAAATGGCGATGTTGGCAGGCTTCAGGCCATGCAAACGCTGCCACCCTTTTCCGGGAAACTCTCGAGTGGAAAAATTGGTAGAAGTTGCGCGCCACATTGAAACGCACGCTGATGCGAAACTCACACTTTCTAGCTTAGGTGAAATTGCGGAGTTATCTCCCTCACGATTACAAAGGCTGTTCAAAGAAGCATTCGGAGTGTCGCCTAAAGCGTATCAAGATGCCGTTCGAATGCGTCACTTCAAGAGCTCTCTAAAACAAGGGGACGGCGTAACCGATGCCATCTACGCCTCTGGGTTTGGCTCAATCAGCCGTGTCTATGGAGAAGCAACTCGCAACATCGGCATGGCACCAAAAGCCTATCGAGCAGGAGGCGCTGGCGAAACGATCAATTATGCATGCCGCCAAACCTCACTCGGTTTCATGATGATGGCTGCGACCGATAAAGGCGTCTGCTTCGTTCAATTTGGTAACGATGAACCTGCGCTATTAGAGCAGCTAAGTAGCGAATTCCCAAAAGCTGAGCTAACAATTTCGGCTTCACAAGATACGCCCGAGTTGGATTTCTGGATAGAAGCACTCGATCAGCACATCAATCAAGGCGCCCCAAGGCCTGATTTGCCACTGGATATTCGAGGTACTGCATTTCAGATTAAGGTATGGCAGTTTTTATTGAGCATCAAAGAAGGCGATATTGTGAGCTACAGTGAAGTAGCCGATGAGATCGACAAACCAAAAGCCGTTCGAGCGGTAGCATCAGCTTGTGGTAAAAACCGAATTGGCGTGCTGATACCTTGCCATCGCGTTCTGAGAAGCAATGGCGAGCTAGGTGGATACCGTTGGGGATTGGAACGTAAACGAGCCCTGTTAGATAAAGAGCGATTGGCACGAGACAAGTAAGATCTACAACGAACTGAAGACCCATCTGAAATAGCACCGAGAAGTCGCCGCTAAAAAGCTTCAGATAGCAAAAAGCCGCTCATTAAGAGCGGCTTCTTTTATGTGATGCTTGCAACATAAGTCAGCATAACTCAAAGGCACTTTCAAATAGTTAAGAAAAAAATTGCAGTATTAATTCGCATAAGATTGCACCAAAAGCCTGCAAATTTTAACCGATATTGAAATCAAGCGTTGTAAAATTACCACATAAATATCAGCTAACTGAGGTCTTATAAATCGTGCAAGGCTCAGCTCTGTAACGCGTTTCTGGACAGGAATGAGATACAGACTTCGCTAAATTAGCATGTAACGGATAATTTGAGGTATTGCAAAGCCTCTAATGTAGTGACAAGTTCAGCGTATCACTACAAGCACTAACAAAACACGAATTAGCCAGAGGATGGCAAAATCACTTAGCTCCATATCCAGCTTTGATGGTTCAGGCAACCTTAATCTTTCATTGCGTAATGCGCAAAGATCCAATGGCTGGATACCTATTCATCTATAGTTTAAACTCATAACCCTTCATGAAAGAAAGCGTCAATGACTCTTGCTATTTGTCGTGGCGTTTTAACGTAAACTTTAATGTTGCCACTTCGTTTGGAGGTGTCATAAACAAATGATTCCTCTTTACATAGAGCACTGTACCGCTCAATATCGTGCTTTGTTTTACTAATACTAATGTATTGCTTATTTAAGTCAGCTCTAACATTTATGTGAAATGAACGACCATCAGATGTAGTTATGCGTACACACTCCGATGTCAGTTTATGTTTTGAGGTTCTGTCGCAAACCTAGTT
>NZ_MCUN01000022.1 GCF_002873455.1 Vibrio splendidus
AAATTCACTATGCCACTACAGTTCGGCCCTTTAAAACTCCTAACAAACTCGAGATCGACAACTTGGGAGGAATAATGACAACAAGGTGAACATGATCTGGTTGAACATTTAATTCTAAAACCTCGCAGTCTTTCATATTGCACAAGATATAGATTGAACGATAAAGCTCCTTTCCAACCCTATCTTTAAAAATCTTATATCTGTACTTTGGAGTCCAAACTATATGGTATTTGCAACGCCAATAGACATGTGATGAACTTCTATAATCGCCCATGTGGTTGTTTCCCTTACTTGTGGTGAATAAGAGGTTACTTCTAACATGGGCACTTCTTCAGGCTATAGCCTCAAGGAACAATCACCACCGCCCTAGGCGGTGGTTTTGAGGGGCCAATAAATCAGAGACTTCAGAAACCGCCTCTTCAGGCACATAGTCTGGTACACCCCACAACGCGTAAGGTTCATAATGGAGCCCAAGCTCGATAAGCGGCTCAACGTCTTCAACGCCCGCTTTGTAAATACCGTGACTTGATGGCAACCACGCAGAAGAAAGCATATCCACTTGCCCTGCTTTCAGCTTTTCAAAGTTCTCCTGATGTGGAGAGAAAATACGCTCTACCTCAAACCCCATGGCTTTCAATACATTGGCAACCAACGATGCGGTCGTACGGTGGAACGACAAATCCGTTACACCCATTATGATTTTCTTAATCATCTTATCCCCTTAGATCATAGGCTTCGTTCATACAATTCGTACTGCGCTACGTTGTCGATATGGGAAAATGATAGTGAGAAAATTACTAATGAAAAACAGCCTCACATTTGAATCATTATCAAATTAGTTTTGACAATTGAGTGTTTGAAGCTAACTTAGAATCGATAAGTAGGGATAACCCATTTGCAGATTGTGATGAGGAAACATTCCAACTCCATGTTTAGAACATAATTCAATACAGGTAGATAACATGCTTCTTGAAGACTTACAGGTCATTTTGAAAGTGGCGGAATTTCGCAGTATTACAGCAGCAGCCACCAACCTAGATATGCGTACTGCCACTGCAAGCGCTGCGGTTAAACGTGTTGAAGCTGCACTGGGTGCTGAATTGTTTGTAAGAACCACTCGCCACCTAAGGCTCTCTTCAGCAGGCGAACGCTATTTACCAGAGTGTGAGCAAGCTTTAAAAATGCTAGATCAAGCTAAGCTCAACATGAGAGAAGAGCTTGGTATTCTGGATGGTGAAATTCGCATCGCGCTTTCTTCTGATCTAGGACGAAACCTAATCACACCTTGGCTAGATGAGTTCTTGCTTGAATACCCAAAGGCAACACTTCGAACCAGCATCAGTGACAGCAACATAGATTTTTATCGTGATTCCGTTGATATGGCGTTGCGTTATGGATCCCCGACTGATGCCAACATGTATGGCTTTAAAATCTGTGATGTGCCAAGGGTATTATGTGCAACCCCTCAATACTTAATCGATCAAAGCACGCCAAAACAGCCTAGTGACTTAGCTCAGCACAATGGTTTGCTTTACCAACTCCATGACATGTTGCAAGACGAATGGGTGTTTAACGATGGCAATCAAGATCATAAAGTGAAGCTTAAAGGGAATCGAGCATCGAACGACGCTGATCTTGTGAGACGTTGGTGTATTGCAGGGAAAGGTATCGCAATAAAGTCTTGTTTAGATATGTCGAAGCACTTGCTCTCTGGTGAGGTCATCAATGTTATGCCTGAATTCAAACCAACACCTACAGAGCTGTGGCTAGTATGCCCAAGTCGTCAATCCATCACCCCGACTGTTCGCTTATTAAGAGATCTATTCCGCGATAAAACTGCGGAGATCCTTTCGCAACTTAGTGAACAAGGCATTATAGAAAGCAAAATATCATAGGATCTAATGTAGTTTAGAGATAAGAAGTAGGGATACAAAAAAGGCGTTAGCGAACTTAAATTCGCTAACGCCTTTAATCATTTGAACATCATATAAGTATGATGAACATACTGACTTTACTATAAGTACTTGGTTTAATAACCTTAGTACAAAAGTTTAGTTTGACTCGTCTTCAACAACGTCACAATCTGCACAGCACTGCAGAGCAATTTCATGTTCGAAAGTGATCGTATCTTCGCCTTCTTCCAGTAACTCTGCGATCTCATCCGCGACTTCTTTTTCATCATCCGCTTCGATTTCGCTTGCTAGCTCTTCTTCTGAATAACCGAAGAAGTTTAGTAGTAGGTACTCACGAGCTTCATCTTTAGTACAAACCACGTTTGCTGAAAGATCAGGTGTAATCTCACCTTGCGCAAGAGTCGCTGTCAGTTGAGCTATAGCATCCTCTTTCATCGCAGGCGTTAACCAACCAAGATCAGTACTTACCGTTGTTTTTTTACAGTCGAAGCAAGGCAATTGGTGAAAGTAGTATTGAAAGGTCGTCATAGGTAAATTCTTGTTTAAATGTTGTATAGCGAGATTATGCGCGTTTTGTAGCAAAATACTATCTCAATCACAACCTAAGGCTGATTCGTACTGATTATTTTTACCAAGTACAGAGCACCACAATGACGACTGATAAATTGAAGGCTTCACTCACTTGGGACATCACTTCATTACGACGAAGTTTGCGAAGTCTTGTCTACTCCACGCGACTTAGCCTTGTAATTGTGTAACCAGCAACAAAATAACCCGATGCACAGACCCCAAAATGCACTGCCGATCCCCAGTAAATTAGTGCCCGAAGCAGTGAATAGGAAAGTAAAAAGTGCGGGCTCTCGATAGTGGTTGTCTGTCATCGAAACGGCTAAACAATTCATCAATGTAGGCATCACTGCTAAACCTGCGACCGCTATCACAACCGCTGAGGGAACCGCGCTGAACAACGATACGAATGACATCCCCATCACACCAGCTAACAGGTAAAATACACCCATCGAGACCCCAGCCATATAACGTGTTTTTGGATTATCATCGGCATTGGGACCCATACAGATCGCCCCTGTAATTGCTGCAAGGTTATACGCAAAGCCACCAAGCGGGGCCAATAGTAGCCCGATCACACCAGTGGTGGTGATGATCTTAGATGAATCAACTTGGTATCCGTTCGCTTTAAGCACAGCAAAACCTGGCAAGTTCTGCGAAGCCATAGTCACAATAAACAGTGGGATACCGACGCTAACCAACGAGAAGAACTCAAAATCAGGCATAATGAATACCGGTACAGTTAAACCTACTGTGACCTGACTGACATCAAGTTTGCCAAAACCGACACACATCACCAAAGCAATAACGAAAATACTTGGGATCAGTAAGTTTCCTAACCTTGCTTTAGCCAAAATAAATACAGCAAGCATGACCGCAACTATCTGAACTTCTTCCATTAACGACGCAAATAAACCCAAACCAAACTGCAACAAAATCCCCGCCAGCATGGCAGATGCGATTGATGTTGGGATCTGTTTGAGTACCTTCTCAAAGATTCCCGCTAAGCCAACCAGCGTGATCAACAAAGAGCTAAAAAAGAACACCGCAACCGCCTGATTCATTGTTAGCCCTTCCAAAGAAGTAATTAACAACGCTGCTCCGGGGGTCGACCAAGCTGTAACCACAGGTTTCTTGTAATAGAGCGAGAGCAATATCGTAGTGGCGCCCATGCCAATTCCCAACGCCCAAAACCATGACGCGACTTGCTCTTCAGTTGCTCCTGCACTCATCGCCGCTTGGAAAATGATCGCAGCAGCACTCGCATAACCGATGAAAACAGCAATAAAGCCGGTACTGACGTGAGAAAATTTTAGCTTAGTCATGTTAATTTGTTCCGGTGTGCGTTATAACGTCCATAGATTGAACTTAGCACCTGTGCGCTATAACGCACAACTGATTTTTAAAAAAATTTGTAGAGAAAAGATGCAAACAGAAATTAAAGTCGGCGTTAACTTGAAACGCCTTCGCCAAGAGAAAGGCTGGAGCTTAGACAAAACGGCAAAAGCAACAGGCGTGAGTAAAGCAATGCTAGGACAAATTGAACGTGGAGAATCAAGCCCAACAGTCGCTAAGCTCTGGCAGATAGCTTCTGGGTTCGAGGTGTCACTTTCGAGTTTTATCGCTGCTAGTTCAAACAGTGAACTGACGAGCTTATTCAGAGATGCAAACGAACTAAGGCATGAGGAATACAACATTGGTTTCTTCGTCAGTTTGTTGTTTCCTTTTGAGGAAGCACTAGGGTTTGAAATATTCGAACTAACTCTAGCACCCGATTATCACCATGAATCCGAACCGCATAACGTAGGCGTCACTGAGCACATTTTATGTATTTCGGGAGAGATGGCTGTGCTGTTTGATGGTGAGTGGCAAACGTTAAGAGCAGGGCAAGCCGTTCGCTTCAATGCCAACCAGAACCATGGCTACAAAAATATAGGTGAAGGAAATGCCATATTCCACAATGTGATTCACTACCCTAACAGCAAGCAATAGTGTCGGATTTGGCGCTAACAGATGTTTAGAGCTAACCGGATGCTTAGCTCTAACGGATTAATGGCAGACCACTGGCTAGTATTCACTTAGAACGACTATACGTTGACAACCATGCTGCCATCTTCTGCTTGATAACGAGCCCATAGTTGAGAAAGGTTTTCTTTATTAAGCTGTATCTCTTTTTCTTTCAGAAACGCTTCGTTGTGCAGCTTCGAATACGAGCGCTCAGCTAGGTCACAGCTAAATGTAACGATGGTTTTCCCTTTCCCCATTCTAGCCGCAGCGTATAGCGCTCCTGCTACGTTCAACGACGAGCTGCTTCCTAGAAGAATACCGTCATGTTCCGCAACAAGACGGGATATCGTAACCAAATCCTGATCGGGCAGCGTGATTGCACGATTGATTTTTGCCTACCTGAAATTTTCAACCGTTCGCATGATCCCTATACCTTCCGTGAACGAACTTCCTGTAGATTGATACTGTCCATTACGGAGAAACGAATAAATGCCAGACCCATTTGGGTCAACCAACCAAGTTTCGAGATTGGGTTGTTGCTCAGATAGGTAGTGTGAGTTTCCTGCAATAGTTCCTCCAGTCCCCACCACTGAAACTAGAGCATCAATTTTACCTTGTGTTTGCTGCCAGATCTCCGGTCCAGTATTCAAATAGTGCGCTCGATAATTACTGAGATTTTCGAACTGATCTGCCCACCAATAATTCTCGTTTTCAACACCAATCCGCTTGGCTGTGTGGTAAAAGTGTTGAGGATTTGCAAAAGGACAAGGGTCGACCAATGACAATTCAGCGTTATAAAGCGAGATCATACGCTCTTTCTCTTGTGCCTGCCCTTTGGGCATCACCACCAACATTTTATAACCGAGAGATTTAGCCACCAAAGCAAGGCCAATCCCCGTATTTCCTGCAGTACCTTCGACGATTGTCATTCCCGGCTTAAGCTTGCCAGCTTCAACTGCATCCCTAACAAGCTGAAGTGCCGCTCTATCTTTAATCGAACCACCTGGGTTCTGGTGTTCGCACTTAAGAAGAATCTCACAACCTGATATCTCTGAAAGACTGTTGATTCTAACCAGATCGGTATCGCCAATGAGTTCACTGAGATTGTTTGCAATGTGGACAGATGACATCGCGACTCCATTTATTTGTTGGGGGTGAGTTTGTTCATCGATTGAGTTGTCGATGATCATAAGCGTAGCTCTGAGGTTTGCTTAGTCAAGGAGTGCCGGATTTGAAAAGACTCTCATTTTCTCAATAACAATTAGAATTAGAATTAGAATTAAGAGTGATCGATAAGATTGAGGGTAAACACTTTTTTAAAAACGTTTGACGATGGCCTTGTGGGCTATGTAATGGCATAGTTAATTTGGCCCCATGCTAAGGCGTTCAGACGCATATTTACTAGACACAAAAAAGCGAACCAATTAGGCTCGCTTTTGATTGTCTTTCTCTTGCTTAAACTTTAGCTCAGATTACAGAAGTTCTACAGACTGTTGAGCAATAACGAATTCTTCGTTAGTTGGGATAACCATTGCTACTGCGTCTAGCATCTCTGACTTAGCGATGATGCCTTCAGCACCAAAACGAGCGGCTTCATTGCCTGCTACGTCTTCAACAAAACCAAGAATCTTTAGGTTGCTTAGGATCTCACGACGAATTGGTAGAGAGTTCTCACCGATACCACCAGTGAAGATGATGCCATCTAAAGAATCTAGCGTTGCAAGGTAAGAAGCAACGTATTTAGCGACACGGTAAGTAAACACCTCAAAAGCAAGCTTAGCGCCTTCGTGGCCCTCTTCCATCGCTTCTAGAATGCCACGAGCATCGCTCGTAAGACCAGACACGCCAAGGAAGCCAGACTCCTTGTTTAGAGAGTTAAAGACTTGTTCTTGTGACCAACCTTTCTTAAGTAGGTACTCGATGATGCCTGGATCTAAGTCACCACAACGTGTGCCCATCATAAGGCCAGAAAGCGGAGTGAAACCCATTGATGTGTCAACACTGTTACCATCTTTGATTGCACATACAGATGCGCCGTTACCTAGGTGAACAGATATGAAGCTAGCTTTTTCAACTGGCTTATTCACCATTTTCGCAGCTTCACGGCTAACGAAGTAGTGGCTCGTACCGTGGAAGCCGTAACGACGAACACCGAAGTCTGTGTATAATTCTTTTGCGATTGCACCAGTAAATGCACGTTGTGGCATTGTTTGGTGGAAAGCCGTATCAAATACAGCAAATTGAGGTAGAGAAGGGAAAGCTTCAATCGCAGCACGGATACCGATAGCACCTGCTGGATTATGAAGTGGAGCTAAGTCAGATAGGCTTTCAATCTCACTCGTTACTTCTTCAGTAATACGAACAGTTTGAGTGAACTTTTCACCGCCGTGAACAATACGGTGACCAATAGCCACGATATCAGCTGTGAAGCCTAAGTCTTCCATCAGGCCAACCAATTTGCCAATGGCAATTTTGTGGTGGTTACCCTCGCCTTGAATAGCAATTTCTGTTTTCTGACCTTGATGCTTCCAGCTCATGCGAGCGTCCTCAAGACCAAAACACTCCCCTAAGCCACTTAATACTGCGTCACCAGAAACAGAATCGATGACAGCAAATTTAAGGGAAGAACTACCCGAGTTAATAACCAGAACAAACGAATTAGACATTGGATATGGATCCTGTTTCAGTACGAATTTAGTGAAGTTTGCGCTTCAATTTTAGTTAAGTCCATTATTCAATAATTTTTGAATCTTTCAACTTTTGTTTTGCAAAAACCACTAAATGAACACAATTAAGTTGATCTTAGTCATTAATTTATTTCTTTCGAGAACGAAAATTAAAAAATAGTTGAATTAGATAAAGTAAATGCACTTATGAAACTGATAGATTCATACAAACCACATTGAGAACAAAGTCATCTGGTACTGAGAGCTTATCCAAGAGCCTAGTTCATAGATTAAGCCCATAAAGCCACTTAAAACCACTAGAGCAAGCTATCGTTCTAAGCTGCGACCTCAAAAAATACAGCACAACATTTAAGTATAGAGCTCGTTGGTTGCCAATGTCCGCTGATAGATTTTAAGAAGTTTAATCGCGCCCCGGAACTTGAAGATCTAACTGACGCGGGTCGAGCGGTTGATTTATTCTTACATCAAAATTCATTTTTCACTCTAGCTGTGCATTTTTTTGCTAGACATCGATCAACTCCCATATCTCCAGACCAAACATGCTAAACGGCGCTTACGCACATATCACTGAGCTGCCTTTGATGTGAGGCACTATCTAAACTTACGCTTAGGACGTGCTACAGAAGCGAAAAATAAAATAGCACGCACAAAAAAGCCGAGCATTATGCTCGGCTTTTAAATTCACTGTCTAAGCTATTTATCTATAAGCACTTGGCTTGTAAGCTTCAGCTTAAAACTAAAGGTTGATTAACCTTCGCTGCGCTCTGGACGACGACCGCGGTTGCCGCCATTGCCAGCTGCTGCGTTGCCATGGCCACGTTCGCCACGGTGGTTACCACGGTGATCACCACCACGGTTACGGTCAAAGCGACGTTCGCCATCACGACCACCAGCAGAGTTACCATCACGTGCGCCGTCACGGTTGCCACGGTAGCCACCACGACCGCCATTGCCACCTTCACGGTTACCACCTTCGCGATTACCGCCTTCACGGTTACCACGGTAGCCGCCGCCATCACGACCGCCACGACCGCCATCACGACCGCCACGGTTGCCATCACGACCGCCGCCGCCACGACGAGGCTCACGGAAGTCGTTGAAATCAACAACTACAGCGCCAGCTTCTTTTTGACGAATGCGAAGTTTGCTTAGCTTACCAGCAGTTTCAGAGTTCATTGCTTTTGGCAGTTGAACGTAAGTTGAACCTTGGTCTAGCTTGATAGCACCGATAGAACCTTTAGTTAGGCCTAGTTCGTTTGCTAGTGCGCCAACGATGTCTTTAACCTGAACGCCTTGCTCACGGCCAACTTGTAGTTGGTACGTATCCCAATCTTGCGTATTGAAGTTACGATCGCCACGACCATTGTCACGGTCTTCACGACGCTCTTTGCGACGGTTCTTATCACGCTCAATAGCAGCGATCATTGGGTCTTCGCCAACGTAGAATAGAGGGCTCTTACCTTGCTGACGCTTAAGAAGCATTGCAGCTAGAGTAGCAGCATCAACTTCTAGAGATTCTTGTAGTGTAGAGATTAAACCTGCGAAGTTTTCTAGAGCTTTGCTCTCTTTCTCAGTTTCAAGCTCAGCACCAAGCTTAGCAACACGTGCAGCAGCAACTTCGTCACGTTGTGGAAGTTGGATTTCTTCCATTTGAGACTTAGTTACACGCTCGATTGTGCGAAGCATACGGATTTGGTTAGTGCGAACTAGTAGGATCGCTTTACCTTTACGTCCAGCACGGCCAGTACGGCCAATACGGTGGATGTAAGATTCAACATCAAATGGGATGTCGTAGTTAAATACGTGAGTGATACGTGGAACATCAAGACCACGTGCTACAACGTCAGTTGCAACTAGGATATCGATAACACCTTGTTTGATGTGATCAACAGTGCGCTCACGTAGAGACTGAGGAATATCACCGTGCAGTGCAGCAGCTTTGAAGCCACGTGCAGATAGCCAATCAGCTAGACGCTCAGTATCTTGACGAGTACGTACGAATACGATTGACGCGTCAGTTTCTTCAGTTTCAAGAAGACGAGACATTGCTTCGTCTTTCTCTACGCCTTTAACAACCCAGTAATTCTGCGCTACTTTGTCAACTGTGTGGTTAGTACCAGCAACGTCAACTCTAGCCGGGTTACGTAGGTAACGGTCAACAATAGTCTTAACCATTGGAGGCATAGTTGCAGAGAATAGTACACGTTGTGCAGTTTCTGGAGCTTGCTCAAGAATCCAAGTAACGTCATCTACGAAGCCCATTTTTAGCATTTCATCTGCTTCATCAAGAACAAATGTATGCGCTTCATCTAGGTGTAGACGGTCACGAGTTAGTAAGTCTTTAACACGACCTGGAGTACCAACAACAATGTGAGCACCGCGGCTTAGAGCACGCATTTGGTCAACAATTGAAGCACCACCGTAGATTTCAAGAACTTTAAGACCGTTGATGTCACGACCTAAGTTTTTGATTTCCGCAGCAACTTGAATCGCTAGCTCACGAGTAGGAGCCATGATGATTGCTTGTGGTTTGTGTTGGTTCAGGTTGATTTTGTTAAGTAAAGGCAGAGAGAATGCTGCTGTTTTACCAGTACCAGTCTGTGCTTTACCTAGTGCGTCACGGCCTTCAAGAAGAAGAGGAATAGCTGCTGCTTGGATTGGAGTCGGAGAAACGAAACCCATGCTATCAAGAGCTGAAAGAATGTTATCGTTAAGGGCTAATTCATTAAATTGAATTACAGATTCGGACATTGGGATCCCACTATATATAAGTAAACAAAAGGTCCCGGGAGCTCTATCAATTCCAATACTGATCCAATCAGATACTGATTCCATTCAGAGTTACGAAGCAGTAATAAAACACTTCAAGCCATTAGGGACGTCTAAGGGAGGCGGATTATTCCCTAAATGCATAAAAAAATCCAGAAAAAATTGAAATACATCACATATTTTTCGCTTTTACATCAATACTGGTTATCATATCGTCAAAACTTGATGAATATCTCGTCACAGCACCAAACTTCTAGCAAATTGACCTAGTTAAATAAGAGGGCGATTAATTCACTCTCACTTCGCCTTTAAGTAGTAATCAAGCCTCGCAATGATTATAGTGTGCTCAATTGTCCTCGATAGATAAAAGTCAAATGTTTCAAGATAATCCTCTGCTCGCTCAGCTCAAACAGCAAATCCAAGAAACCCTCCCTAAAAAGGAAGGGACAATCAAAGCCACTGAAAAAGGATTTGGTTTTCTAGAAGTCGATAACAAAACCAGTTTCTTTATTCCGCCGCCATACATGAAGAAATGTGTACACGGTGACAAAGTGATTGCCATCATTCGCACCGAGAAAGATCGCGAAGTAGCAGAGCCTGAGGAATTGATTGAACAGGGCCTTACTCGTTTTATTGCTCGAGTGAAGTTGTTTAAAGGTCGTTTGAACGTAGTTCCTGATCACCCGCAACTGAAAAAGCTGCAACTAAAAGCGAAAGCAAAGAAAGGTCTAAACCCTGAAACGCTAAAAGAAGGCGATTGGGTTGTTGCTCATATCGTTCAGCACCCGCTAAAAGGTGACAACGGATTCTTAGCTCAAATCTCTGAAAAAATCACAGACGCTGACGACAAGATCGCGCCTTGGTGGGTAACGCTTGCACAAAACGACCTACCAAATAGCGAGCCTGAAGGCATCGACGAGTGGCAGATCAAAGACGACGCTGATCTTGAACGTGTCGACATGACTCATGTCCCTTTTGTGACTATCGATGGTGAAAGCACCAAAGATATGGACGATGCGCTTTACGCTAAGAAGAAAGAAAACGGTGATTTTGAACTGACTATTGCGATTGCTGATCCTACCGCTTACATCTCTCCAGATGATGCGATGGATAAAGTGGCTCGCGAGCGTGGTTTCACTATTTATCTTCCAGGTCGCAACATTCCAATGTTGCCTCGTGATCTTGCTGACAACTTATGTTCACTAATAGAGAACGAAGTTCGACCGGCACTTTGCTGTACAGTAACGGTATCTAAAGATGGCGTTATCGGTGATGACATTCACTTCTTCGCTGCGAACATCAAATCTCACGCTCGCCTTGCTTATGATAATGTATCAGACTGGCTAGAAACGGGCGCATCAGAGAAATGGCAACCATCAGAAGAGATCGCTGCAATTGTTTCTGACCTTCACCAATTTGCTCAAGCGCGTTCAGCGTGGCGTTCGGCAAATGCAGTTGTGTTCCCAGATCGCCCTGACTACCGCTTTGAACTAAGCGAAGACAACGATGTTGTCGCTATCCACGCTGACATGCGTCGTAGCGCGAACAAGCTGGTTGAAGAGTCGATGATCAGCGCGAACATCTGTGCAGGCCGAGTACTAAAAGAAAGCTTTAACCAAGGCGTCTTTAACTGTCACTCTGGATTTAAAACTGAGAAATTGACAGACGTTTTGGAGCTGGTTAATCCAGAAGCCGAAACACCGTTTACAGAAGAGCAGATCGTTTCTCTAGAAGGCTTTGCAACTCTGCGCCGTTGGTTGGGGTCTCTAGACAACAGCTACTACGACAACCGTATTCGTAAATTCCAAGCGTACAGCGAGATCAGCAATGAACCTGCACCACATTACGCTATGGGATTAGACATCTACGCAACGTGGACTTCTCCAATTCGTAAATACGGCGATATGATTAACCACCGTATGCTTAAGGCTCACATCTTAGGTAAAGCGCCAATTCAAACACCAGACGAAACCATTGGTGATGAACTTGCCCTACACCGCCGTCACCACGGTATGGCTGAACGCAATGTTGGCGATTGGTTGTATGCTCGCACTCTAGCGAATGCGCCCACTGAAAAGACTCGCTTCCAAGCAGAGATCTTCGACATAAACCGTGCAGGTATGCGTGTACGTCTACTTGAGAATGGTGCAGCTGCATTTATTCCTGGCTCTCTCATTATTGATAATAAAGAGAGAATAGAGTGCAACGGTGATATGGGTACTGTATCTATCGATAAAGAAATGGTATACAAACTGGGAGACGTTTTAGAAGTAGTTCTCTTCGAAGTTAATCAGGAAAACCGTAATTTAGTAGCAAAACCTACTCAAGTATTTGCGGACTTGCCTAGCGAGCCTGAAACAACAAATGAAACTGAAGCTTAAGCTTAAGAGCTTTAACGGTTACGGCTTTCAAGGTCAAAGCTTGCAAGGTTAAGGCTTTCAAGGTCAAAAGCTTCAAAGGTTCACTTCTAAAGGCGCTAATTATTAGCGCCTTTTTTTGTAAATGTCTCATGCTTAAACAATACTTAAAAAAAACAATCAATAAGCAATCAGTTTACAACGTCAAAGAAGCGCACTATGCCATCAATCACAGTTACTCAATTTAGAAATTTCATTCCCAGGAAACGGGAACGTTATCCCGCCTCTAAAAACGGTATTTTCATCGTTTCTAAAGGCAGTATTTCTTTCATGTTACCTGATGGGACTAAAGCCTCATTACAAGCCGGAGATTTTACCCTTTATAATTCAGGTCAGATTAAAGACATCACAGTTGACACTGAGAATGGCGAATTCAGCGCAACTTGCGTAGATTTTGATTTGGCTATTTTTCAGAAGTTCATCAATCAGTTCAGCGAGTTAGAACCCACTCGAGTCCCGGATAAATACATTAAGTTTGATAAAACTGATACCGAAATCTGCCAGTTGAAAGAACTCATCCTATCACTCGCTCAGTCATCGACTCAGAATGACTACGCACTCACTCAATTGGGTTTAAGTTTGCTCTCTCTAATGGTGGAACAGCACCCTGCTCTATTAGTTATTATTGCCCGAGCGTCAAGGTTAACCGTGACGCAAAAGGTCATTTATTACATTGAACAAAACATCGAGAACAATATCTCACTCGATACCCTAGCCAGCTATGTGGGAATGTCACCAGCCACACTTAAGCGCCGTTTATCGGCTGAAGACCTTTCCTTTTCAAATCTGTTAAAGATAAAGCGAATCGCACACGCAGCGACACAGCTCCGAACATCGAATAAATCGATTACTCAAATCGCTTATGAATCTGGGTTTAAAAGCGCGGCACACTTCAGTACAGCCTTTAAAACCTATCACGGTAAGACTCCAAAAGACTTCCGATCTTTGGTTGCACAAACTTATTAGCTGCGCAATCTTATTAGTTGCACAGCCTTAACTGCATCATTTTGTAATAGCATAAGTAGTTTGCAATGAAATAAGTAGATTGCAATGAAAGGCGCACTTTGGCCACATGCTTAGAAAGTACAGGTAAAAGTATAAATCTGAAATGTGTTGATTGAAATTTACGAAGGTCGTTCGTTTGGTCTCAAACCACCAGCGAACGCCTAAGTAAAATGGTCACGACCAGAAGTAGGATTTAGGGTCTTTTTCTATCTCAGCCAAAATAGCATCAAGATCCTTCGATTGAGGAAGGTATGGGTATGGTCCCCAATTCACAGAGTCGGTTTCTGCATTGTCTTCAAGTGGCACCGCCACCAACCAACAAGATAACGATTCATCAAAGGTAACGCAGACAATCTCGTTTGTGTAATCACTATGAGACGAGTCGAGTAGATAATGCGCCTGTGAAAACAGTACACCCCCCTCACACTCCTCATATAAGGATTTACCTAACTCGACTGGCAAACTGCGATTACGAGAAGTACAGAGCCTCTCAGCCCCAATTAAAAGACGATTCAGTTCTATATGAATAACGGACATAACACCCCTTGTAACTTCATAGAAACTTCTAAGTAGTGAATTCCTCTACTCAGCTTAGGACTCAACGATCATTTTAGCGAACAAGTGCAAACAAAATACCCGCCCTGCTCCCAGAAACGAACCCTTCTTTAACAAACGCATTCGAAAAGCGTAAAACCGTCTAAGTTTCATTAATCAGAGTTACTTTGACAGCCACACGGGCTTTCACTAACCAAATTAACGGCTATAACGTATCCATACAGAATTTCACAAAAGTGTCATATAACCGACCTATCATAGCCAACAAATGTTATTTACTAGGAGTTGTTTATGTTACGAGTCGCGCTTGCCTCTCTTTTGTCCTTAGCCCTGTCTTCTCAAGTTGCTTTAGCACAAGAAACCAATATTTCGGGCTCCACTTCTGTATCACGAGTGATGGATGTTTTAGCAGAGGAGTACAACAAGACTCACCCTGATAACTACATTGCGGTTCAGGGCATCGGTTCTACTGCGGGTATTACTATGGTTAATAAAGGGGTCGCTGATATTGGTATGAGTTCGCGTTACTTAACTGACCGAGAACAGGACGAAAAATTGAAGGTATTTCCAATTGCCTTTGATGGCCTAGCAGTTGTAACTAACCGTTCAAACGGTGTAAGCAACGTTACACGTGAACAGTTATTCGATATCTACAAAGGCAAAATCACAAACTGGAAAGCCGTGGGTGGTGCTGATCAACCTATCGCAGTTGTAACTCGTGAAGCTTCTTCTGGTTCACGCTACAGCTTCGAAAGTTTACTGGGTTTAACAAAAATCATTAATGACCGTCTGGTTTCTGACATCAATCCAAACAACTTGGTTGTAAACAGTAACAGCATGGTAAAAACGATTGTTAACCATAACCCACACGCCATTGGATTCATCTCTGTTGGTTCTATCGACCGTTCAATTAAAGCAATCACTTTTGAAGGCGTGGAGCCGACATCAAAGAACATTGCTAATCACAGCTATGAATTAGCTCGCCCATTCTTATTGCTACACAAAACTGAATCAGTTTCTGACGAAAGTAAAGATTTCATCAAGTTCGTGAATTCAAAGCATGGGCAAGATCTTATCGAAGAGTACGGCTACACACGTGTTAAGTAACGGCTCTTAGACAGAGTAAACGCGAGATATCGTACAAACAAAAAGAGAGAGCATTTAGCTCTCTCTTTTTTTGAATCTATAATCATCGCTTAAAAGCAGTTCTACTTACAAAAAAGCTCTAGAAGTGAAGCTGGATAACCGAAACAATCACAGCACCAGGGCGACGAACCCCTTCGATTTCTACGCGGATTTCACGCTCAATCTCTAAACCTTTTTTAATTGGCGTTACTTTTGTCAATGTACTCTTAGCGCGGACGTTACTGCCCGACTTTACAGGATATGGGAAACGAACTTGGTTAAGACCAATGTTTACAACCATCTTCGCTGTTGGAAACTGAGACTTATCAGGGTCAACACTGTCAGTCAGTCTAGGAAGCAGAGACAAAGTCAAGAACCCATGTGCGATGGTTGTTTTGAACGGAGAATCTGTTTCAGCCTTAGAAGGTTCAGTATGGATCCATTGCATGTCTTCAGTGACAAGGCCGAACTGGTTGATACGGTCTTGACTGACATTGATCCAATCGCCAGTATGAATAACGTCACCGATCTGCTGACTAAGCTCATCAAACACAAGCTGAGCTTCTCGCTTTAAGATGATCGGCTGTTCTATTGGCATCTCTGGTGCATCTTCGTTTACAGCCGGTTTGTGGTGATCACGAACCCAAGCAAAGAAATGACTATTTTGCGTACGATTCAGAAAGTCGCCCCAGTAATCTCTAAGAGCTGGAGACATCCATTGCATAAACTCTGAGTGTTGCGAAGACACGCTATCGCCTCGGTGTTTAAATAAATCAATGACTTTCATAAGAACCTCAATGCACAAAAAATTTCAATATAACTCGTTAATTTTGAAACACTTCACACTATTGTGCAAATGTTTTCGAGCATACACCCGTTAGCTGAACCTTGTTATTTCATTAATAAACAGTAGGTTAATAATAAAACATCATTTTATTACAAAACCCAAATTAGAGTGTTAGCTCTATCACATAATCAACATTTGATTATATAAAAAGCGTTTTTATTCACAAGTGGAATAAAAAAGGCTTAGCACAACGCTAAGCCTAAGTTTTTTACAAGAGACTAATTCACAAGGAATTGGTTTATAAAGAATTAAATTTCCTATTCGTCATCAAGCGGGACTAACTTGGTATTCCCACCGTGTGCCTTCTCTCGCTTACGCTGTATGAATGCATAAAAACCAGGAATTAAGAACGTACCTGCCAGTAACACACATAACAGGCCACCAATCAGTGAAATACCCAGAGAGTTCTGACTCACATGACCTGCACCCGAAGCAAAGATGAGCGGGAAGATACCGAGAATGAATGACCAAGACGTCATGTTCACAGCACGGAAACGCAGCGTCCCCCCCTTCACAGCCGCCTCTTCGATTAATGTATTTTTCTCTTCACGCTCGACTTTCGCGAACTCCACAATCAAAATTGCGTTCTTCGCGGCCAAGGCTATCAAGAGCACCAAACCAATTTGTGCGTAAAGGTTTAGCGGCGTGCCGGTCAAGTTTAGTGCCAAAAAGGAACCTAAGGTTGCAACAGGTACCACTAGGATAATCGCAATCGGTATTGTCCAACTCTCGTATTGAGCCACCATAAACAGATAGATGAAGATCAGAGCCAGTGCGAAAGCAAAGATCGCTTGGTTGCCAGCCAATACTTCTTGGTAAGCCATTCCTGTCCATTCGTATTGATAACCCTGCGGTAAGACGTCAGCGGCCACACGCTCCATGGCTGCAATCGCGTCACCACTTGAGTAACCCGGTGCAGGTTGTCCTTGAATAACCGCGCTGCGGTACATGTTGTAACGCCATGCCACATCTGGTTCAAAGATCTGATCATAAGTCACCAATGTGCTTAACGGGATCATCTCGCCATCAGACGAACGCACGTGGAATCGTTGGAGATCATCCATGCTGCTACGGTGTTCACTGTCAGCTTGCATGGTTACACGGAAGTTCTTACCAAACATGGTGAAATCGTTCACGTACAGTGAACCTAAATTACCTTGTAGAGTTTGGAATATTTCCGACAACGGAATACCTAACTGTTGCGCTTTCTCACGGTCGATATCGACATAGTAGTGAGGAACGTTGGCACGGAAAGTACTGAAGGTATGTGAAATCTCAGGCTGTTTGTTCGCCTCAGCAATCACGTCATTCATTACCATCGCCAGATCCGTACGACTACGGCCTAGCGTGTCTTCAAGAACAAATTCGAACCCAGAAGCCGCTCCCATACCCGGTACCGCTGGTGGTCCCATCGCAAATACAATCGCTTGAGGCAGTTCAGTTGCGGCTCGACCATTGATGCGTTGCGAGATAGCCTGTGCGGAATGATCGCCATCTAACGCGTTACGCATGTCCCAGTCATGGAGCTTGATAAATAACGATGCACCATTCGATGCAGAAGCGCCTGTCATAAAGGCGTAACCGTTCACGAGTGTCACACCATCAACACCCGGCTCCAGCTCAACCATCTCTAGCAACTGCTCGGTCACATCTTCGGTACGAGACAGTGATGCTGCATCAGGAAGTTGCACATTAACCAGCAAAATGCCTTTATCCTCTTGAGGCACAAATGCTGTAGACGTGGTTTTCGCGAAATACGTTACTGCTGCTAATGCCACAAAAAAGAAGGTAAACAGCAGAACTCCCTTTTTCACAAGAAAGCCAGCGATTTGACCGTACTTGTTTGTTACCGACTCTAAACCACGGTTAAACGCTTGGTACCAACGTGCTGTGTTACCACCGCCCTGTTTAAGAACCAATGAACACAATGCTGGCGACAGCGTTAGAGCGTTAATAGAAGAGATAACAACGGCAATACAGATAGTCAGAGCGAACTGACGATACATGATGCCGGTGATGCCTGGCAGCATTGCCACAGGGATAAATACCGCTAACAGAACTAAGGTCGAAGTAACGATTGGGCCTGTTACTTCTTTCATTGCAATAAGTGTTGCTTTGCGTGGAGAGATCGTTGGATCTTTCGCCATCGTCGTATCAACGTTTTCGATAACTAAGATGGCGTCATCTACTACGATACCAATCGCCAATATCAAACCAAACAAGGTTACCGTGTTAATGGTAAAGCCGGTCATCTGCATGACGGCAAAGGTACCAATCAAAGATACTGGAATCGCAACTACAGGAATCAAGGTTGCACGAGCACTACCCAGGAACAAATACGTTACCGCGATTACCAGCAAGATAGCTTCAATGAGCGTTTTCACTACCCCTTTAATCGACTCCGCAACGAATAATGTGGTGTCGTAACTCGCTTCATAAGCAACCCCTTCTGGGAAGTTTTTGCTTAAGTTGTCCAACATGCCCATCACCGCTTTGCCGCTTTCTAGTGCGTTGGCGTCTGACTGTAGCGAAAGAGTAACGATTGATGCATCTTGACCACGATATTTGCCATTGCCGTCGTAGAACTTTTTACCCAGTTCCACACGTGCAACGTCTTTTAAGTAAACGGTTGAACCGTCTTGATTTGCACGAAGAACGACGTTTTCAAATTCGTCAGCCGTTTCTAGTCGACCTTTGGTCACTAAGTTGAACTGAACTTCTTGAGAGTTACTGTAAGGTGCCGCGCCAATACGGCCAGCAGCCACTTGAACGTTCTGTTCAGCCAATGCACCATGAACATCTGATGTCGTGAGGTTGAGGTTAGCCATCTTTTCAGGGTCTAACCAAACACGCATCGAATACTCACCGCCGCCCAAAACATTAACTTCACTAATACCAGAGACTCGTGCCAATTGGTCTTTAATGTTTAAGTTGATGTAGTTAATAAGGAATTGGTCGTCATACTCACCGTTTGGAGAATAAAAGTTCAATACCATCAAGAGGTCAGGTGAACGCTTTTTCACGGTTACGCCGACCATTCTCACTTCTTGGGGAAGCTTTGATTCAATTTGAGAAACTCGGTTCTGAACGTTGACTTGAGCCATATCGGCATCAGTACCAACATCAAAGGTCACATTAAGGTTATATGAACCATCGTTAGCACTTTTAGAAGACATATAAATCATATCTTCTACGCCATTCACTGACGTCTCTATGGGGTCGGCGATTGCCTGTTCTACAACCTCAGCACTCGCGCCTGTATAGAATGCCGACACACTAACAGAAGGAGGGCTAATTTTTGGATATTCAGCTACAGGTAAGATCGCAAGAGAAATCGCACCCGCTAGCGTTAATATGATGGATATGACAAGGGCGAACTTAGGCCTTTGAATAAAGAAACGACTCAACATAATAAATAAGCCCCTTTACTCAGCTTGTTCAGCAGAAGGTTGAATACGAACAGACATACCATTACGCACACGTTGTAAGCCTTGAGTGATTACTGCATCACCCTCCTCTAATCCAGAGTGTACGATCACGCCGCCTTCAACCTGTCGACCCATCTCGATGTTTCTGCGCTCAGCGGTTGCGGTTGCAGATGCATCGCCTTCTACTAGCACCATCACAAAGTCACCCTCTAAATCGGTCTGAACCGCTCGGCGAGGAATAGTTACAACATCAATCGATTGTTTATCACGAAGATCAACGCGAACGTGTTGACCTGGAAGTAGTTGCTGATTCGGGTTATCGGCAATCGCACGCATCGCGATTGTACCTGTATTGAGGTTGATACGGTTGCCCAAGAAATCAAGCTGACCTAGATGTTCAAACGCTTCACCGTTTTCCAGTACGATCTGAACTTCAACACGAGCAGAATCGCTGCTGCCATCACCTTCAATACGATCCATACCTAACTCAATGCGTTCACGCTCACTGATGCTGAAAGAAGCGTGGATTGGGTCTAGGCTAACCAAGGTTGTTAATACACCTGAAGACGGGGAAACTAAGTCACCTGTGCTTACCTTGGTATCACTGATTCTTCCTGAGAAAGGCGCAATGATTTTAGTGTGAGAAAGCTGAACGTTTGCTGCGTTTAACTGAGCTTGGCTTGCTTCAAGCTGTGCTTGAGAACCGAGTAAAGAAGCGGTTAATGCATCAAATTCAGATTGGGAAATACTGCCTTTCGGAAGTAGGTTCTTACCACGGTTGAAGTCAAGCTCGGCTTTTTTGAGGTTGGCATTCGCTTGAGCAACAGACGCTTTTGCGCTTGCTACCTCAGCTTCAAATGAAGATGGTTCAATCGAGTAAAGTAATTGCCCCTTTTCGACCATTTGACCTTCATTGAAATGACGGCTTTGTAAGTAGCCCGAAACCTGCGCTGTAATAGCCGTGTCTTCAACGGCTTCAATGCGACCGATGTACGACTTACTTTGCTGGTGAGAAACAACACTAACATCCTGTACAGCTACGAGAGGTAGAGGCGCTTGCTTGGCATTTTGAGCATCTTGCCCACATCCAGCAAGAATAAGAGAACTTGCAAGAGCCGTAAGGATCAACTTTTTACGCATGGTTATACCGTCACTTATGAGAAATAGAACAGCATAAAAGTTACGTAACACACCTATTAGGATTGTCCGAGGAATATCAATTATAACTAGCCAAAGTGTATCAATATGTTAATTGAAACCAAGTGCTTATAAAGTGATTACAAACACGTTACAATCCGTAGATAAATCAACCTCTCAGCTTTTGTTCTCTATGGATATTGTCTAACATAATGTATTGTCGGACAGATAAGCATTCACATTTAATTGTTAAGGAATTCTCATGATTTCAAAATGGGCTAAACGTTTCTATCAAATGGCGGAATTGGTCGGTTCTTGGAGTAAAGATCCTTCAACTCAAGTCGGCGCCGTAATCACTAAGCATAATCGAATCGTATCAGTAGGCTTTAATGGCTATCCTCATGGCGTATCTGACAGTGCTGATACTGATGATCGTGAAATGAAGTATCTAAAAACACTGCATGCTGAAGAGAACGCAATTCTATTCGCTAAGCGTGATTTGGATGGCTGTGAAGTTTGGGTAACTCACTTCCCTTGCCCTAACTGCGCGGCAAAAATCATTCAAACAGGTATCTCTGCTGTCCACTGCCCCGAGCAAAGTGAAGACTTCCTTTCTCGTTGGGGAGATAAAATCAAAATAAGCCAAGATATGTTCGAGCAAGCCGGTGTGGAAGTGGATTGGTTGCCACTCGCAGATCTGGATTAGCCTCTAACCTGGATTAGCCTCTGACCTGGATTAGCCTCTGACCTGAATTAATAGCTAAGCTGAATTTCAGATTCAAAAAAGCCGAGAGTCGATATTATCGCTCTCGGCTTTCTTTTGCTTTTTTCTTTTCTTATTTTCAGTATCTCGCGTTTCAAATACTAAACGTGTAAACAACATAAAGCGTTCGTTAGGATTAAGCGCTAATTGGAAATGCCTCTGCATACGCTTCCATGAAGTCTTTACGGATATCTTGTTCTAAATGAATCGCTTTTTCCGTCGGGCAGAAAATCATAAAGTGCACTTCTTGCTCGCCCGTTGAGCTACTCGTGATATGGATATGAGGCTCAGAACCCGGCAGGTCAACGCCAGCGTGCTTTTCAATCACCCCATTGTAACGGCGTGCAACATCAATAAATTCTTCACAATGCTCTTCAATTTTTTCGATAAGACCTGGCACCATTGGATATAGATTGACGAAATCTTTTACCGTCACAAAAAAGTTATGATAAACGTAGCGCTTCATGAAATTAAGATTCTTTACAGGATAGGTGAAGAACATGCTATTTGGCAGCGTGGCGGTCTTGCCTGTGAAATGGTATTGCCCGTGATACAAGTCGATTTCCTGAATCACAGTCGCCATCAAGTTGTGCTCAATCACCTCACCACTAATTTTGCCTACTTCGATCCAGTCACCAATTCGAAACGAGCGAGAGCTTGCTCGTTGAATCGACCCCGTGAAACACAAGATGATCTCTTTTGAAGCAACCACAATTGCAACAGCAATGGCAGTAACCGACAGTGCAAATTCGCTGATTTCAGATTTCCACAGCACAAATAAAGTGACCATAATAATGGCAAACGTACCGTTCTTGGTTCGTGACATCCAATTACGTTGATCTTCACTTAAAAAAGCGACATCACCACGGATTCGAGACAAAGTGATTCGTCGGATTATTAATATAATGCCGATGATCAGCACACTAAAAATAAACTTATTAGCGAGTAAGAAATCGATCACTTGCCACATTTTTTCCATTACTTATTCCTTTGTATTACAACAATTAAGCTTTATAACGATGAGCTTTACAACGACTGACTCAACCAAAAAACGCATTATAAAAAAGCGCTCAAAAAAAGAGCGCTCACTTTCATGCCTATTTTAGCTAAGGCTATCATTTTATCTTGGCAGAAGTAATAAATTGGCCAAAAGTTTCACACCAAATCACAACGGTATTAAATCGATTAAGATCAGTATCTTCGGGAAGTTCAACCATAAATCGGTCGAATGTTTTTACATCTCCAACTCTCAGTAAATCGCTTTTACTATCATTGAAGGCTTGTTCAGTTTCAATGAACTTAGGTGAGAGGTAAACCTTATAATCGGGTCCCGGCGCCAATTCCCCTTCAAAAGCTATCGCACTTTCAGACACCGAAATTCTCCCTTCTCCCCAATGCAAAAAATCACTGTCTTGTCGGTCTTTAGTGAACTCACCTGTATAGATAGCCTGCTGACTGATCGCTTCGACAGAACTTGAGGAAGGAGAATCAGGCTCAATCAAGATAGGTAGTGCATAGACACCAAGCCCAAAACCAAAAACACCCACGGCTAAGTGGGTGCAAAGTAAAACTAACTTTTTCATCGCGTACTCCCTTATGCTTAAAGAGAGTATTATTGAATACTCTCAAAAATACAAAGAGATATCGCGTTGGAAGTCGCTATTTTTGGTAGTGAGTTGCCGTACGCTGAGACAATTCAACAATCACTTTTACCGCCTGCTCCATACCTTGAATAGTAATGAACTCATGAATACCGTGGAAGTTATAGCCACCAGTAAAAATATTCGGACATGGTAGCCCCATGAAAGATAAGCGAGCGCCGTCTGTACCGCCTCGGATCGGCTTGATCATTGGCTCAACATCGCACTCAATCATCGCTTGCTTCGCTAATTCAATAATATGTTGATGCGGTTCAACCATCTCTTTCATGTTGAAATAGCTATCGGTTAGCACCAGCTCAACACGGCCTTTCTCAAGACGCTCATTCAGCTCATCCACTTTCTGTTGCATGAATGCCTTACGCGCTTCTACACCCTCACGTTCAAAATCACGAATGATATAACCCAGTTCAGAGCGAGCTACACCCATTTCAGCTGATTTCAGGTGGTAGAAACCTTCATAACCTTCTGTGCACTCAGGTGTCTCTTGCGCTGGCATCATCAATTGGAATTGAGCTGCAATGTTCATGGAATTAACCATTTTGCCTTTTGCGGTACCTGGGTGAACATTTACGCCATGACAAATAACATCGGCACTAGTAGCGTTGAAGTTCTCAAATTCCAACTCACCGACTGGACCACCATCAATAGTATACGCCCACTCAGCGCCGAACTTCTCAACATCAAACAGGTTCGCACCACGGCCAATTTCTTCGTCTGGCGTGAAGCCAATACAAATATCGCCGTGTTTGATCTCTGGGTTCGCTTTAAGGTAAGCAATCGCGCTGATGATTTCAGCGATGCCCGCCTTGTTGTCGGCACCAAGCAGAGTCGTGCCGTCAGTCGTAATAAGGTCGTGGCTATGCAAGGCATCAAGATCTGGGTATTGGCTTGGGTTCAAACTCTCGCCACTTTCACCTAATTCTATCGTTCCACCTTGATAATCTTTAATCACCTGTGGTTTCACGTTCGCACCTGAAGCGTCAGGGGCGGTATCCATATGCGCGACAAAGCCAATGGCAGGCACATCGTAATCGACATTCGACGGCAATTTCGCCATCAAATAGCCATTTTCATCTAAAGAGACATCAACTAACTCTAATGCATTCAATTCTGACTTTAAGGCTTCAGCAAATGGAATTTGACCCGGTGAACTTGGGCACTGCTGATTAGAAGGATCGGATTTGGTATCAAAAGTAACGTAATTCAGAAAACGTTCGACAAGCTTTTCCATAATTCATATCACCATGGATTAAGTAATTGATTTACTGACTTTATTATTCATGTAGATGAGCGAGGTATTGTTAATTAAATACGTACGCAGAGTCAGTCGCGAGGCTTTTCATCTTACGCCCCTGACCATGTATGTAATTGCTCTAAATCATTATTGTGCGAAATTAGACGAGCTTCCTATACTTGAAAGCAGAGGGTTTCGTCAGTTCAACATTGCATACGGATGATAAGCGATTGCTTTGTACGCATTCTACGCCCTCCGCTCTCAGCCTAAAAAAAGTACAAAGTGGATGATGATCACCATTTATCCTTGATGCAGAATCTGTCATACGTTACACGGAGACACAGTTATGACGATTAATAAATATTTCATTTTATCTCCTCAAGCCTCTGAGGAAAAACTTCAACCAGCATTAACTGAGAAGGAAGTTCAAAGGCAGGAAGCTCTAAGACAGGCGCAATCTCAAGGTGGGTTTGACACCAACGCGACCTCGTAACTCAATTAATACCTAGTAATATTAAGAACCCCTATAAAAAAGCTCTACTTCTCTGCGATGTAGAGCTTTTTTTCCTTTTACTCCCTTTTCCTTATTCTATCGAGCCCATTCACGTTTTGTGTGCCTCCGACTCTGTATCTTTAACTCTTCATACCTTTAACTCTTCGAGTATGCAGCTAGCCCATTCGCTAAGCTGAAAAATGCCCCATTAAACTTCCCCCCAGCCATACCTTGTCGCGCCATTTTGTGCTAATAATTCATATTCGTTTTCATTCCTCACTCGCCCCTTTTCAAAAACTATAATGCGAGTACTAGAGAACTTAACCACAGGAATCCCGAATTCAATGGAATATTCAAAACTAGGAAGTAGTCAAATTCCCGTTTCCCGAATCTGTCTTGGTAGCATGACTTGGGGGCTGCAAAATACTCAACAACAAGCTGACCAACAAATCGAATACTCGCTAAGCCAAGGTATTAACTTTATCGATACCGCAGAGATGTACGCGGTGCCACCTTCACCCGAGACCTACGGTAAAACGGAAGCGATTATTGGTAACTGGTTAGCTCGCAATCCGCAGCGCCGCCAAGAAGTCATCATCGCTAGCAAAATCGCAGGCCCTGGATTGCCTTGGGTTCGAGATGGCGGGCCAATCACGGGTGAAGCTGTAATTGCAGCGGTTGATGCTTCATTAGCGCGTTTACAAACGGACTATATCGACCTTTACCAACTGCATTGGCCAAACCGAACGACGCCTCACTTTGGCAAACATTTCCCGAATCATATTCGATTCAGTGATATCGACCGAAAGCAGCATGAAGCGGAGATGCTAGAGATCCTCCAAGCACTAGCGAGCTGCATTAAAGCGGGAAAAATCCGTCATGTTGGTTTGTCTGATGACACCACTTGGGGTATTAACACTTACCTTAAGCTCAGTGAGAAGCATGATTTACCGCGAATGGTCTCTATTCAGAATGAATTTAGCCTGCTGCACGCGAAAGACTGGCCTTATTTGATTGAAAACTGTGTGCATGAAGACGTCGCCTACCTACCATGGTCACCGTTAGCAGCGGGCATGCTGAGTGGTAAATACATTGATGGTGCTAGACCAGAAGGAAGCCGTTGGACCTACATGCAGCGTAAAGGTATTTTCCGCGACACTGCATCTGCCAATGAAGCCGTAAAAGGCTATGTTGAAGTGGCGAACACACATGGGTTTACACCGAGCCAACTGGCATTGGCATGGTGCAATCAAATTGATGGCGTGACTTCTACAATCATCGGCGCAACCACCATGGAACAACTGAAAGAGAACGTAGCAGCGTTCAGCAAACCGTTGTCAGAAGAGATCCTTACCGATATCAACACCGTGTTTAAGCGCTACCCAGCTCCGTATTAAGCTGTCAGTCCACCGGTTTTCTCAGTTCAGCTTGAGTAAATCCCATAAGAGCGCACTATTTAGTGCGCTTTTCTTTTTAAGTGGGTCGCTTTTGCTTTTTATGTGGATCGCATGAGTCATCACGCTTTTGGTTATCCAACCTTTGTTCTATAATGCGCGGGCTTATATCTAGGATAAAAACATGATTTCAAAAAACCAATTAAAACTCCTTCGTGCTCTGGGCCAAAAGAAACAGCGTAAAGCCCACGGCCTGTTTCTAGTTCAAGGTGAAAAGAACGTTCTTGAGCTGTTCAATAGTGACTTAGTCGTGAAAAACGTCTTTGCTACTGCTGATTTCCTATCTGAAAATCACGCATCACTGATTGAGTTTGATTGTGTTGAAGCTTCACTGGATGACCTCACCAAAGCGAGTACTTTGGTGAGTAACAATGCGGCGATTGCTGTTGTTGAGATCCCAACGTTTGAATTACCAAAAGCTACTGGGTTAATGATTGCACTGGATGGTGTATCTGATCCGGGCAACCTAGGTACGATTATTCGCGTCGCAGACTGGTATGGCATTAAGCATATCGTTGCGAGCAGCGATTGTGCAGACCCATACAACCCGAAAACGATTAGCGCGACCATGGGCAGCTTTGGCCGAGTACATGTAAGCCAAACAGACTTACCTGAATACTTAGAGCAAGCGAACCTACCTGTATACGGGGCGTTCTTAGAAGGCGAAAGTGTTCATAAGACGGAATTTACTGCCAACGGTATTTTACTGATGGGCAGTGAGTCTCACGGAATTCGTGAACACGCCGCTAAATACGTGACTGATAAGATTACGATTCCAGCATTCGGTGGCGCAGAGTCTCTGAACGTAGCAATGGCGACAGGCATCATTCTCGACAACATGCGTCGTCAACATAGCTAAATCTCACTAACTAACGAGCCAATCGACAGTGTTCAGATATTAAAAAAGGCGTATTGATCAAATCAGTACGCCTTTTTATTTGAGTTCTTTTCAACAATTACTTTTCTAGCATTGCCAACTTATCAGACACACCATTCCACTTTTCAGCGTCATCCATTGGTGCTTTTACTTCCGTCTGTACCGGCCAGATCTCAGCAAGCTCTGCATTCACTTCAATAAAAATCTTTTGGTCTTCTGGCAGTTCATCTTCTTGGAAGATCGCTTGAGCGTCACATTCAGGTACACACAACCCACAATCAATGCATTCGATTGGGTTTATTACCATGAAATTCGGACCTTCATGGAACGCATCTGCGGGGCACACCGCCACACAGTCTGTGTATTTACATTGGATACAATTATCGCCTACGACAAATGCCATGATGCTCTGCTCTATAAGTTAGTCAAAATTGAAGAATGGGGGATAATACTCATCCCAAAGCAAAATTCAACATCATACAGCTCTAATATCGAGTCTATTTGCTCCATGCTTCCAAATTAGTATGACAGATAAATCAATTTCTCGTAAAATGCGCGCCATTGTGAGCTTATCGCTTCTTTCAACATCAGTGTTTACATAAAGCTCTGCGTTTAGAAGTGGTCTAGCTAAGACACCTATAAAAACGAGACATCAAAATGATACGTTTAACCGAAATTAAACTCCCACTAGACCATGAAGAGTCAGCCATCCAAGACGCTATTGAAGCGAAACTTGGTATTAACGCTGATCAGGTACTTTCTTTTAATATCTTTAAACGTGGCTACGATGCTCGTAAGAAATCAAAAATCTTACTTATCTACACGCTTGATGTTCTCGTTGAAGACGAAGCTGAGTTGTTAGAGCAATTCATTAGCGACCCGCACGTAAAAGTAACTCCTGACATGGAGTACAAATTCGTGGCTAAAGCAGTTGAGAACCAAACTGAGCGCCCTGTCGTTATCGGCTTTGGCCCTTGTGGTCTGTTCGCTGGCCTAGTGCTTGCTCAAATGGGCTTCAACCCAATCATCGTTGAGCGTGGCAAAGAAGTTCGTGAGCGCACTAAAGATACCTTTGGTTTCTGGCGTAAGCGTACTCTGAACACAGAATCAAACGTACAGTTTGGTGAAGGCGGTGCTGGTACATTCTCTGACGGTAAACTTTACAGCCAAGTAAAGGATCCAAAGCACTACGGCCGTAAAGTAATCGAAGAATTCGTTGCAGCTGGCGCACCAGAAGAGATTCTATACGTAAGTAAGCCGCACATCGGTACCTTCAAACTGGTTACTATGATCGAAAAGATGCGTGCTTCTATCATTGAACTCGGCGGTGAAATCCGTTTCAGCACTCGCGTAGACGACGTTCATATGGAAGACGGTCAAATCACAGGCTTGACGCTTTCTAACGGTGAAGAGATTAAATCTCGTCACGTAGTACTGGCTGTTGGCCACAGTGCTCGTGATACGTTTGAAATGCTGCACGAACGTGGCGTTTACATGGAAGCTAAGCCTTTCTCTGTTGGTTTCCGTATCGAACACAAGCAAGCAATGATCGATGAAGCTCGCTTCGGTAAGAACGCAGGCAACCCTATTCTAGGTGCAGCGGACTACAAACTCGTTCACCACTGTAAGAATGGCCGCACTGTATACAGCTTTTGTATGTGCCCAGGTGGCACTGTGGTTGCAGCGACTTCTGAAGAAGGCCGCGTAGTAACCAACGGAATGAGCCAATACTCTCGTGCAGAACGCAACGCAAACAGCGCTATCGTTGTAGGTATCGACCCTGAACGTGATTACCCAGGCGACGCACTTGCAGGTATCCGTTTACAGCGTGAATTAGAAAGTGCCGCTTATGTTCTAGGTGGCGAGAACTACGATGCTCCTGCACAGAAAATCGGTGACTTCCTGAAAGGTCGCGATCCAAGTGAAATCGGTGAAGTAAAACCATCATTCACACCGGGCATCCACCTAACAGACATTTCAAAAGCGCTACCTGATTTTGCTATCGAAGCAATTCGTGAAGCAATCCCAGCGTTCGAGAAGAAGATCAAAGGCTTCTCTACGCCAGACGGTCTATTAACAGGTGTAGAGACGCGTACGTCTTCTCCTGTCTGCATCAAGCGTGGCAAAGACTACCAAAGCATCAACTTAAAGGGCTTCTTCCCTGCAGGTGAAGGCGCAGGCTACGCTGGCGGTATCCTATCTGCTGGTATCGACGGTATTAAGGCTGCGGAAGCGCTAGCACTGTCTATGGTAGAACAGAACCAAGCTGAGAAGATTGAGATCGCTTAAGGGCTTTCGATAAAGCAAAGCTAGATCGCGGTCAGTTAAAAACAAAAATCCAGTGTCTTGTAGATACTGGATTTTTTTATGTGCATGTTACTAGCGGTACACAAGCAACATGGTAGAATGCCGCCATTAATCTTATCCTTGTATAAGATTGTTGAACCTTTCCATCGCTATTTAGCCAAATCATACCGAGAAACTTATGCCATTTTCCAAGCTTGGATTAAGCTCACCTATTGTTAAAGCCGTTGCAAAACAAGGCTATGAAAAGCCAACCTCTATTCAAGAAAAAGCAATTCCGATTGTGCTTTCTGGTAAGAACCTAATTGCTGCTGCACAAACAGGTACAGGTAAAACTGCGAGCTTTGTTCTCCCTATCTTAGAAATGCTAAGTAAAGGTGAAACACAACGTAAAAAACGTATTCGTGCTGTTATTCTAACACCAACTCGCGAACTTGCGATTCAGGTTGAACAGAACATTACCAAGTACGCGAAGTTCCTAAACCTGACATCATTAGCGATGTACGGTGGCGTGTCTTACCAGCATCAAAAAGACCGCTTGATCGAAGGTGTCGATATTCTTGTAGCAACCCCAGGTCGCTTGATCGATATGTACGGACAACGTGCCGTTCACTTTGATGAAGTCGAAGTACTGGTTCTTGATGAAGCCGACCGCATGCTAGACATGGGTTTCATCGAAGACATCAACAAGATCATCGCGCGTTTGCCACAAAACATTCAAAACCTGTTGTTCTCAGCAACGCTATCAACGCCAGTTCGTGCGCTAGCAAAAAGTGCAATCAGTGAAGCTGAAGAGATTTCAATTGCCAAAACTGACGCTTCTAAAGCAAACATCGAACAATGGCTAGTTACTGTAGATAAAGACCGCAAGTCAGCACTATTAAGCCACATGATCACTGACGGTGAGTGGGACCAAGCGCTTATCTTTATCGAGACTAAGCATGGCGCAGCTAAGTTGGTTGCTCAACTTGAAAAGCGTGGTATAGAAGCGGAAGCTTTCCACAGTGGACGTAGCCAAGCGATTCGTGAAAAAATTCTGGCTGATTTCAAAAAAGGTCGTCTAAAGTATCTAGTTGCGACAGGTGTTGCTGCTCGTGGTATCGATATCGATAACTTAAGCCGCGTAGTGAACTACGACATCCCATTCCCTGCGGACGACTATGTTCACCGTATTGGTCGTACTGGCCGTGCTGATGCATCTGGTGAAGCGATCTCTTTCCTATCGAAAGACAACTTCAAAAACCTGTGCATTATCGAAAAACGTCTTGGTCACTTGATTGAGCGTCGCGTAGTTGAAGGTTTCGAACCACGTAAAGAAGTACCAATCTCTGTATTGAACTTCGTGCCTAAAAAGAAAAGAGAACAGCAACAAGACTAAGTAATTTCAGCAACAGAAAATGTAAAAGTCGCGTTAGCCAACACAAAAATAAGACGAAGCCAAATGTGGCTTCGTTTTGTTCTTTGAAATACATATCAAGTTGAGGCAATAAGATGATCACTCCTATCGCAACGAGATTAACCCGCGGGCAAGATCTAAAGCTTGAGATCCAAAAGCTTGTGACAGCACACAATATCTCGGCAGGCTCTGTCGCATCGTGTGTCGGGTGCGTGTCTCAACTCAATATTCGTCTGGCCAATGCGAACAACACCAAGCTAATCAAAGCTCCATTCGAAATCGTATCTGTGATGGCAACGCTAACCCCAAACCACCAGCATGTTCATATATCCGTTGCCGATGAGAATGGCAATGTGATTGGTGGGCATCTGCTGGAGGAAACGATCATCGCCACCACCGCTGAATTGATTGTTCATCGCTACGATACTTTGACCTTCAACAGAGAGCATGATGATTCGACGGGTTACACTGAGCTCACTGTCAGTAGCAATACGCAACAGAACAGCAACGCGCAATAGAACAACAACACGCAATAGATTGACCCATAGCAACACCAAGCGATCCATATAAAGCAATACAACTAAATAAATAGTATTAGGAAACACGATGGCTCCAAACTCCGCAGACTCCGTTATCGTTCTCGATTTCGAAACCACAGGCTTATCACCAAACATGGGTGACCGAGCGATTGAAATCGGTGCGGTTAAATTAGTTAACGGCGAAGTCGTCGACACCTTTCAGCAGCTCATGAACCCGGGATTTCGCGTTAGTGGATTCATTGAAAGCTATACCGGGATCAGTAACCGCATGTTAAGCACTGCGGCCAGTTGCAGTGAAGTAATGGGTGAGTTTGCAGACTTTATCCAAGGCAGCCAACTTGTTGCTCACAATGCGTCGTTTGATAAGCGCTTTCTCGATGCGGAATTAGACTTTATTGGCCGAGACTATACGGGCAAGTTCGCTTGCTCAATGTTGATTGCTCGCCGTCTAATCCAAGACGCACCGACTCATAAGCTAGGCGACCTTGTGCGTTTTAAAAACATCGACAACGACGGTACTTTCCACAGAGCGTTAGCCGATTCGGAAATGACAGCACGGTTATGGTTATTGATGATTGACGAACTGCAAAGTGATCACGGTATTCAACAACCGAGCTTTCAACTGATGCAGAAGATATCTAAGACCGCTAAAGGCTCGATTCCAAAACTGCTGATGAGTAACAGAGGCTAACTCTCTGCATTCGGTTTGGGGTTTGTCAGAAGGCTAGTAGCAAACAGTCACTAGCCTTAATATAGCTACCCTACTCCTGCAGTGACACTAACGTCGTCTTGAGGCTTTCTAGCTCACTCATAAAATAAGCCCATTGTTTATCACTGCTCACTGCGGCGATATCCACCAAGAACTTCGCTGATGTTTGCATATTCTTATCAAGCTTAGACTCCAGTTCTTGCGGATAATAATCTTCATTGTTCAAAAGTAGCTTCATAATAATTGGCTGTGCAATATGTAAATCGGTCTTCTTTTGCATAAGTATCGTTAGGTCTTGATACGTATTATTTTGATATTGTCGCCAGCTGTCGTTAGTATTTACCCACTCTTGAGACCAAGTCAAAATAATCTGTTTCTGCTCTTTCGATACCGACCCGAGCCATCGCTCTAGCCTATATTCTACTCGACTTTGATACCGTTCTCTCGAATCTTCATCATTCAATGATAATCTTTCTTCGTAATACTCTTGCTGCTTTTCTCTAAAGTTCTTTAAGAATTCGTTATCTTGCTCAGGGGTAAGCTGCATACTTAATGCGTAAATATCGGGAGCGAACTTATTTACGATCGAGCGAATATGATTTTTAGTTTGTTCACTTTGACCAACGATAAAAGCTGAATTCATATCCAATCTATCTACCTTTTGAATCGCTTCTAGTTGCGAAACATACAGAGGTAGCTGAGTTTCTTTATGCCATTTCTGTAATATATCTAATCGTTCTTCAAGCTCTGACTCTTGGCTATTTGAGAGGGAGACAAAATCTTCTATATAGCTAACGACAAACCAGTTTATATTGTTATAGGCGAACTTCGTCCCACACCCAGAAAATAGAAAACACATCAATAATACTAGCCAACGGCACTTTCTCATTACACCCTCTCACACACTTTCTAAACAACAAATTCCAAAACGATCTTACTAACGTAAACTCTAGCTCTTATAAACCTAGCTCAAACGGACAGTGGCCGTAGAAATTTGAGATAAATTGAGACTCAGACTTGCTAATCTAGCTATTTCGGCAAATGATTAAACTAAAAATAATTAATGGCAGTGATGTAACTTGATTTTTATTGCTCATTTGATGTAAAGGAACCCTATAAACGAATGGTTTATTTATTTTCAAATGATTAATATTTGGGAGGTAAGCTATGGCCGCTACTCCTCATTATACAAGCGAGTTAGAGTACGAGCTTTGTTATTTTGACGATGGAAGACTAACCACAATTACGATATCCGCTAATAATCGACAGGAAGCGATGACTTGGTATCTTAGTGAAGGGAAACATATCAACGATATTTATTCGCTCAGACCTGACGAATAATTGTGTTCTGGAGTTAACCTTGGCAAGAAAGCCTAGGTTAAAGAGTTGTGGAGAACCCTTTACTGCGGCATCGTTAACAAGACAGACACTTACAGTAAAGGGAGACAATCTCGAATTACTTCAGAATTCGGGCGCGGAATTGACGACCCTTCATTTTACCTGATTCGATTTTACCTAATGCTTTCTTAGCCATTGATCTTTCTACAGCAACGTAAGCACGCATCGCGAACAAGTTGATCTTACCTACTGACTTACCATCAATACCGCCTTGGCCTGTCAACGCACCAAGGATATCACCTGCGCGAAGTTTCGCTTTCTTACCACCATCAATCTGGATGGTTACCATGTTTGAGTAGTATGGCTTAGCGATTGGTTTCGCTGGCAACTGAGACGGTTCGATTGGCATATCCATGTACTCATCAATTTGAGCAACACGGTGCATCTCTTTTTCGCTAAAGAAGCTGATAGCGACACCTTTGCTTCCTGCACGTCCAGTACGACCGATGCGGTGTACGTGAACTTCAGGATCGCGAGACAACTCAAAGTTGAATACAGCATCTAGGTTATCAACATCAAGACCACGAGCGGCAACATCGGTTGCAACCAAGATAGAGATGGTTTTGTTTGAGAACTGAACCAAAGCTTGGTCACGTTCACGCTGTTCCATATCGCCATGAAGTTCGATAACGCTGAAACCACGGTGGCTCAGCTCATCATTCACGTTCTGCACTTCTTTCTTCGTATTACAGAACACAACCGCTGATTCTGGTTGATGATGAAGAAGCATTAACTCTAGTGCGTCATCACGAGCTTCAGTACCTTCAACCTTATAAAAGTATTGCTGAATGCTTGAGTGATCATGCGTTGATTCAACTTTCACCATTTCAGGATTATTCATGATGCGGTCTGCAACAGATTTAATCTGTTTAGGGAAAGTTGCACTAAACAATAGCGTTTGACGATCTTTTGGTGCTGCTTCAATAACAGCATCGAGTGCATCTTGGAAACCCATTTCCAGCATGCGATCGGCTTCATCTAACACAAGTGTGTTCAACTCAGACAGGTCAATACGGTCTCTCTCTAGGTGATCCAGGATACGACCAGGAGTGCCCACAAGAATATGTGCGCCATGCTCTAGTGAGCCAATCTGTGGTCCCATAGGCATACCACCACAAAGTGTCAGTACTTTAATATTGTGAATACCACGAGCAAGAGTACGGATTTCTTTTGCTACTTGGTCTGCAAGCTCACGAGTCGGACATAACACTAATGATTGAACACGAAAACGCTTAACGCGTAGGTTTTGCAGCAAGCCTAAACCAAAGGCAGCTGTTTTACCTGAACCCGTTTTACCCTGACCGATAACATCCTTGCCATCCAGAATAGTAGGAAGACTTAACGCTTGAATAGGCGTCATTTCAGTATAACCAAGAGAATCTAACGTATTTAGAAGCTCAGGTTTAAGGGCGATTGAAGAGAATTTTGAAGTGCTCAATGGAAATATCCAACTGGTGAAAAACAGAGTGCATTATGAGTGTTTTTGAAAATTATTCCACCTTAATCACAGTTTTGAACGAACAAACAATCATAACAAATATTTATCAGTTGGCGGTGTTAATTACAATTAAAATACGGGATACTATAAAGGGGCTTGTTTAGCTCGAGGTGGCGATGTCACTGAGCTTCAAGGAAAAAACACCTCAAATTTCAATATTGATGGTATCTATTCTAACTTTTCAGGAAGCTGTTACCCTGTTCGCAACAGCAACGCAGGGGAGCGTAGAGATATCAACAACGCGAGAGGCTGTTACGAACTGTTCCAAGACATCGTCAACAGTGATCATTTCGAAGATATCAACTTTGGTAGCGGTGGTTGGAAAAATGGAGAAACGGTTAAGGAAAGTGAGCTGATAGCGGCTCGTGATGCTGGTTATCAAGTGTATATACATCAAAGATCGAAATACTTTTCATACTGTCACTACTACAACATCGAAGGTGATTTAAGTAATGCTCCTTACCTGCTTTACAATGCGGTTGATGGCACTATGGTCTCGGGGACAAAAAACCTGTCGAACGGATTTACTTGGACAGATGAACTATTAGAGTACCCAGTTGCTACTCCCCCGCCATACGACAAATAGCTATTCACAATGAGCCGTTTCGAAAATACTTATTTTAGAAATTAGTAAACACGTATCAAAACACAAAAAAGCCAGCTTTCTTAGCTGGCTTTGACTTTATACGAATTGCTTTCTATGGCACACCGTGACCTTTAGATGCAACCCATACGCGATACCATTGTTCGCGAGTCAGTTCGATCTTCAGAGCATCAACCGCCGTCTTCACACGTTCAATCTTACCTGAACCAATAATAGCGATCGGGTTAGACGGTAAACGGCGAACCCAAGCGTAAATCACTTGGTCAATACTATCTGCACCCACTTCTTGGCGAATGGCTTCTAGCTCATCACGAACGCGAATCGCTTGTGCTGAATCGCCACTGAAAATGCTACCACCACCAAGACAAGACCACGCCATTGGGCGAATACGGTTCATCTGTAGTTGATCTAGCGTGCCATCGTGTGCGACTTCGAAGTTCAATGGGTTGACTTCAACTTGGTTAGTCACCAGTGGCTTACCTAGTCGAGATTGAAGCAAGTCGAACTGACGCGGTGAGAAGTTAGAGACACCAAAGTGCTTAACTTTGCCGACCTTATGTAGTTCAGCGAACGCTTCTGCCACTTCATCTGCATCCATCAGTACATCTGGGCGGTGAATCAGTAAGACATCGAGTTCGGTTACACCCAAGCGCTCTAGAGAATTATTTACTGATTGGTAAATATGCTGCGCGCTGGTGTCATAGTGATTGATCTTGCGATCAGGAGTGTGGTCACCACACAAGTTGATGTCGCACTTGGTGACGATTTGGATATCATCACGAAGGCTTGGCTCAAGCGCCAATGCTTCACCAAACAACTTTTCACATTGGTAGTTACCGTAAATATCCGCGTGATCAACAGTTGTGATACCAAGATCAATGTGCTGCTTCAGGAAAGTCAGGCGTTGTTGCGAGGTCATGCCCCACTCTGCTGTACGCCAGTATCCTTGCACCAACTCAGAAAGTTCTGGGCCTTGTGGCGCTGTCGTTACTCTTGCAACCATGGGTTGTCTCCTTTATCAATACTGAACGTATCGTAAGCTCGTTTTACCGAGGGCTCAACGTATAACAAATGGCAAAGGTAAACGCTTACTAAAAATGTGAGAGCCACAGAAAAACGAACACTTAAATCAATAATAGCTTGCTGTCTGCCAGTCAGCCGTTCTCCCAAAAGGCTTGTTTACCCTAATGAATTACGAAACTATCTATAAATTTGAGCAATTAAAGACGATTTAGTTCAACCGTTAAGTTGTCACCATCACTATGTAGCTGAATCCAAGGAACTGAAGAACGAGAAGAAGATGAAGAAGAACTAGGCACATTCCATAAACTCATTTGCTCATAGGAATGATGTGGTGAGTTGATGAATTCGACAAGTTGTTTATCTACCTTGTCGTAACCAACGCCCTCACGTTTCGCTTGTTCAAGTTGAGCGACGACGTCGAACTCATCCTCTCCAATCCGAATAGAGCTGAGCGCAAAGCCATCTTGGCGAAGATATGCCTGGAGCTTTGTGTAACTTAAGTTCGAATATGGCAAGTTAAAGCGAACCACCGCTACGCTTGAGTCACCCAACTCCAGTTCAACATAAACATCCAAATCGTAATACTGCGTCAAATCGCTGCACAAAAGAGCACCTTCGATCTCGCCACAATCCATTAGGTCATTATCGTTTACATAGTTTTGAGAACTAGGTTGAGTTGGGCCGCTGTTGAATACCGTTCGCAACCACCAGCTTTCGCTCGCTTGCGCAGAAAATGAAATGGCACTCAGAGCCAATAAAATAGGTAGGATTAAGACAGGAAGAGTTCTCATTAATTATGCTTATTTCGCGCGGTATGAAGCGCCTATTATACGTGACCAATCCACAAACAACCGCTTAAGCCACAAATTTTAGGCGAAAAATATTGCTCATGGTCAATATTAACAAGACTTACCTACCGTTATATGCAACATCACAAAATACACTCGATGAATATGTCATAATGTTGAAATTACAGGTTAATTTTCAAGGACTCTCATGACTGCAACGAACTACCTCAACCAACTAAACCAAAAGTATCTTGCGACTCATAAAGCGAAAGAAGACTTCTTCTGGGATACTTACATGGGAATAAGTGATGACCACGATGGTTCAACACTTGCACAAACCCAATGGACCGAGTTTCTTAGTTCTGCCGAGCAAATTACTGCTATCCAAAAACACATTGATGCAATCGACGAGATTCAAGACCTTGAAGAAAAAGAAAGCACCCTAACCGGGTTAAATGGTTGGCTGGCGACTTTTAGATCTCACGCTATTGAATCGGAACAATCTCAGAAGCTAAAAGCCAAACTCATCAAATTTGAAGCCGAATTGTTTGAGAAAAAACAAAATCATGTAATGACTTACGTAAATGAAGCGGGTGAAGAGACCGAAGGATCGCTGCCAGTTTTAGGGTCAGCAGTCAGGGGTAATGGTAATGAAAAAGTAAGACTTTCTGCACACCAAGCACTATTAAGTTTAGAACAATGGCTGCTAGCTAACGGCTTCATTGAACTAATCAAAAAACGTAACCAATTTGCTCAGTCACTTGGTTTTAAAACCTTCTTTGATTACTCAGTCATCAAAACCGAACAGATGACTACAGAGCAGCTGTTTGCAATTCTGGACGACTTTGAAGCCCGCACGCAAAATCGCCATCAGCAAAGCCTAACAAATCTAGCAGAACAGAAAGGTCAAAGCGCACTCGAAGGTCATAATTTTACCTACTCTTTTGCTGGTGATGTTATGAATGACTTGGACCCTTATGTTCCATTCTCAAAGTCACTAAGACGCTGGGTTGAATCTTTTGGTCGTCTCAACATCGAATATTCTCAAGCGACATTAAAATTGGATTTACTTGATCGCAAAGGTAAGTACCCTAATGGTTTCTGCCATGGCCCTATACCTTCTTTCTACGATCAAGACACTTGGGTAGCCGCACAAGTTAACTTCACTAGCAACGCCAAGCCCGATCAAATTGGCAGCGGTTATGATGGAATTAACACACTATTTCACGAGGGCGGCCACGCAGCGCATTTTGCTAACGTGAAAATGAACGCACCGTGTTTCTCTCAAGAGTTTGCACCAACCTCGATGGCTTATGCCGAAACGCAATCCATGTTCTGTGACAGCTTATTGAATGACGCCGATTGGCTCAAACAATACGCGCTTAATGCAGATGGCCAAGCAGTACCTGATGAGTTAATCAAAGCAATCATCGATAACAAACAACCATTCCGAGCCTACCAAGAACGTAGTATTTTAGTGGTTCCGTATTTCGAGCAAGCACTTTACGAATTAGCGGATGAAGATCTGACACCTGAAAAGATCACCGCTCTTGCTCGTAGCAGTGAGAAAAAAATTCTTGGATTGGCTTGTAGCCCTCGCCCATTGATGGCGATCCCACATCTGTTGTCGGATGAAGCGTCTTGCGCGTATCAAGGTTACCTGCTGGCTCATATGGCGGTGTATCAAACTCGTGCCTATTTCACCGATAAGTTTGGCTACTTAACGGATAACCCAGAAATCGGCCCTTTGTTAGCTAAGCACTATTGGCACCAAGGCAATAGCGTGAATCATAATGGGACAATCGAAAGCCTGACTGGGGAAGGTTTTAATGCCAAATACCTCGCCGACGAGTGCAACTTATCGCCAGAGCAAGCTTGGGCGGTTGAAGAGCAAAAAATCAAGCAGCTGTCGACAAGAGAACGTGCGCCAATTGCTGATTTGAATGCTAAGATATCGATCGTCGATGGCGCTACAGAACTAGCGAACAATGACAAGTCTAACAACCAAATGTGCGACAATTTTGAACAATTTATTGTCGAACACTATGGTCGATAGGTAAAAAGCTTCAAGGACTTCTAAAGAACGATAAAAAGCTATAAACAGCTATAAAGCCTATTTTAAACGTAAAAAAGGACGATCATTGATCGTCCTTTTTTGTTCTCTTCAGCTTTCAAACGTTACGTTATCCAGTAACACATGCCGATTGAATTTCGTTATCAAATTCAATATCGACAGAATCAACGCTTCTCAATGATTTTCTGTGAATCCCAAAGACTTGTCCCGTCAAAATAATATAGAACCTTTCCGTCTTAAGTAAATCCCACGCTTCATTTAAAGACTCAGCATATACCTTGTTTTGAGAATCTTGCGGGCGAGTGCCTGCCGCTCTTCCATGTTTACGTGCCAATTCAAAAAATCCATTTCGGTTAGGTTTGCATGTAAACAAGGTACTATTTCCATAAATAACACCCTGAGCTGTAATGCTCTTAACCATTACATTTCTCCAAATAATAATTCCACTCGTAATATTTAAGTGGCATACCACATGTCGATTCGTGGATGTTTAAACTGCATAAAGAAGAGAATATGGTGTGACGACCGGGCATGCGACTACACCATAGCAATCAGATTTAGAACTCTAAAACTCTTAACTAATGAGTTCTTAGAAGTAGTAGTAAGCTGCTGCGAATACGTGTGTTTCTTCGTCGTATTGCATGCTCGTTGAACCAATACGTCCGCCATCGATATCTTGCTTGATATCAATACCCATGTCTGCGTTGTCTGAGATGCGGTACATAGCGGCGATGTTGATGTAAGACGCATCAATATCTGATTGGCCATCGAGTTCATTGCTGTTAGAAGCGTAACCCGCTGCTAGCGTAAGATCTTCACTCAGCGTGTAACCACCAGAAACGTAGTAGCCTGTGTTCTTAACTGAATCATCTTCATCAGTCCAAGAGTTCACACCAAGCTTAATCGCGCCTAATTGAATGTTACCGGTTACTGTGTATACGTCGTAGTTTGATTCGTCACGAGTTTCGTAACCTGCATAAAGGTTTACGTTACCTTGTTCAATACCGATGTAACCATTCACGCCTTTGTCTGCGTCATTGTGGTCATCATCTGTTTCGAAGTAAGACACACCGTAAGCAAAACCATTGGTTGCGCCCTGGAACTTAACTACGTTGAATGCATCAGAAGCATCACCTGCCGAAGCGCCGAACTCGTAAGTGGTATCACCAGCGCCATCAACTTTGTCTAGAGCCGTATCGTTTTCCCAACCGAATGACGCGATACCAACACCAGTATCAAAACCAAGCCATGCTTTGTCTACGTCTGTTGCAGGTCCTGTATCAATGCAGTTCACCCAACCCGCTGTCGCAGCTTTGTTAGATGAAACGTTGTTGTCTGTTGTGTATTGAAGCATTAGATCTGTTTCAAAATAACCAACAATACGGTTGTTGCGGTAGCTCACTGCTAGCGTAAGGCCTGTAGCCCAATCATCATAAAATGCTTTTGAACCCGTGTCGTAGTAGCCGCCAACACCCATAGAACCCGCTACTGAGAATTGGTCTTTATGCATTGAATCAAATACAAACATATCTGTATTTTTGCTGTTTTCACTGCTTGTGCTTACAGCAAAAGCTGAAGTTGAGATGCTTGCGATTGCAAGTGCTACTAATGTCTTTTTCATGATAACCACTACCTATGTATTTTTAACTGGCCCTATCAAATTGGCCTTTTGGAGTGGCGTTATTGTTCAAAAGTTTGAGCTATTGATATACCGTAAATCTACTGAAATTTCATAGCCGTTATGAATTTTATTGATTAACCATATTATTAAGGTGAACTTACATTAGAAACCTAAATCCCAAGGTAAAGCCAATATCAGTACTATTATCCATGTTGCGAATATTCTCGATCATCAGAGCTTCAACCGCGAGTTGATGTAGACGATATCGATAACCCACTACCACTTCATTAGAAGGTTCTGAAAAGTCAGGATCGTTACTCGCCCAACCCTGATAGTTAAGGGATTCGAAGAGAAAACTGTGGCGACGGTTAAATCTATATTCATACCCTATCGCCCAACTTGTACTGACGTTCTCTAGGCTTAGGTTTTCATCTGTAACGAAATGGCCATCGCTGTTTCGATGCACAAGGCCAATGGTTGAAAAAACACTGTGCCTAGGTGTGATATAGCTGTAGTTAAGTTGAACACCTTGCTCGAAGCTTGTTCTCGCAAATTGCCCATCCCTAACATTATTGTAAAACAAAGAACCTCCAGCAGAGAGCGACGTTGCCCCTCTGGAATACAACAACAGCTCATTGTAGAAAGTTACAGCGTTTGTTAAGTCATCACCTTCAAAATCAGAAACGTGAACGCCTGCATCATGAAAATCCATGGTGAACTGGTTATCAGCCACTTCATCACGACCATTCTGACCAAGACCAAAGAGATCATGAAACCCCATAACAAAACTATCCAAGCCATTGTCTTTGGCCGTCACTTTCCGATAATCCAACTCCGTTTTCCAAATAGGTGAAGCTTGCCACTGGATGGCGATATTGGATTGGTTTTGGTAGTAATCGAGAGCATAGGCGCTGGTATGAGCCCATATACTGGCCTGCGTATAAGAAGACTTGAACTCAAATGCCCCAACTCTATTGGGCTGAGCCGAACGAAGTTGCGTAGAAAGCACATTTGAATGTATTGGAGATTGTGCATAGACGAACATTGGAGATGCTTTCGCGTTTTCAGGCAGGTGAAATAAAACTAATACCGCGATTAAGGTCGTCAGTAGCGCCCTAAATTTCTTCACTGGATAAACTCGGCTGTATAAATGCCTGATCTTATTAAAAACACTGTTCAATTAATGCAGTAAATCTACGGCTTATCCACCTGGAGCCTAGAATAAAGAGTTATAAAAAAACAAAAATTAGAATCTCTCGATAATGCAGAAATCTTACCTTGCACTGCATTGCTTGAACGAATAGTCTTCTGACAATCAATCTGATGAATATATTTACAAAGGAAACATGTGTCTGCTGCTAACCTAAGCTTTGAACAATTATTGATGAAACAATCTACAACGCTCATCAATAGTGATCCTAAGTACTTTCAAGCAACTTGGTCGCAAGCAAGCTTCGACGTACTTGATTGGTTTGGCATTGATCGTCTAACTCTTTATCCAAACTCAATGGTCTTAGTAGAAGACGGTAAGACATGCTCAGTATCCAAAAAACACATTCCTCCAGTCAATAAGCAGAATCTCATTGGTGGTAATTATCTTGATTACTTAAAGCTATTGAAAACCAACGAAACCTACCTTACTTTCTCAAAGGAAGAGCTAGTAAACAGCCAAAATTATGTTTTAAAGCAGTTGTATAAAGAAGGGGGGCGATGGCACTGCATCATACCGCTACAACTATTTAGTCAACGTTGGGGGGCATTATCTTTCACTAACTTCCATGATACTGATACCAATTTCGGCCTAGAAGACATCAAACGCTTGAAGCTAGTCTGTGAAGTTTGGCTTTGTTACTGGCAGCATTCCACACTAGCTAGAACGCTAAAACAGAATGAAAACCGACTAGAAGACGACAGCGATAAGCTATTATTACTGACAAAGAAACAGACCACAGTTTTAGCGCTAATCGCTCAGGGGCTTAGCGCAAAAGAGTGTGCAGAGCAACTCAACTTAAGTTCAAGAACCATAGAATCCCATAAGTATAGGATGCTTGGACTGCTCAATTTAAATAACCACAACGAACTCATTCAATTCGCCTTACGCAATGGCCTAGGTCTTACAGAAAACTTACACACGACACGTTAAAACAAGGCACTCAATATTTTTCAGGCTCGATGTTTCTCCAACTAGATATGTCTTATGCTCGATACCGTCTGTTACTCGTTACCTTCACTCAGCGCAAATTTTATCTCATCAGAAGAGAAGCCTTTGCGACTCAACATTGCATAAGCTTTGGAGCGTTCTTTATGATCGTTTAGATCATAGGATCTTTTCTGTAATTGTTCTAAACAAGAAGAGTAGAAATCCAGTTGCTCTTCGTTAATCAATCGGTCGATTAAGGATGACAGGTCACTGGTGTCGATTTGTCGCTGTCTCAATTCTTGCTGAATAGCAGTCAGGCCTTTACCTTTACGAGCGTACTTAAGCACTTCTTTCTCTAGGTCAGCCTTCTCAGCCTTAATTTGGATATTACTCATAAGCTCATTGGCTTGCGGGTGCTGATCAATCGCCACTTTCACTTGCTGATAGCTAAAACCACGCTTTTGCAGTGTCGCAACCAGCTTTTCACGACTCATGGTAAAGCTTGTGTAGTAATGGTTGATTCGGTCGATCAATATGGTTTGCTCATCAATAGACTTCTCAAAAGATACCTTATGGATTGCGTCAGAAATAACGGAGTCTTTCAAGCCCTTCTTCTTCAGTTTTTCGACAATGTATCGAGAACCAAATTCACCAGAAAAAGCTTGCTCCACAAACTGTTCAGCGAACACTTGGTCGGACTTGAGATACCCAAAGCCTTTCAGAGTGCCTAAAGTTTCATCGATCCATTCTTGATTGTCGGTTTTCACTTTCAGCTTTGCAACCAACTCACTTTCCGTCATATCCCTCTGAGTTAAATGCCACATCGCAGAGTTCATAACGCTTTCGATTCGTGTCGCTTTTCTTACCGTTGTATTTCTAGTCTTGGTTTTTTGCTGTGAATCATCCATTCAATTTCAACTATCCAGATTGAGCATCCCCCATGATAACGTAATTCTGACTAGCGTGAAGTGACATAAAAGAATGAGCACTAAGATAAACGGATACTCAATAAAAATGGACGCTATGCAGCGTCCATTTAATATCATATTAAGAATGTCGACTCTAAGCCGACTTAGCTTTTTTGTAACTAGCCTTTTTGTAACTAGCTTTCTTCGTGATTGTAAATGTGTACATCTCTTTGAGGGAATGGAATCGTGATGCCTTCTTCATCAAAGCGTTTCTTCACGGTTTCCGTCACATCCCAATATACATCCCAATAATCCTCAGTCTTAACCCAAGGCCTTACGACGAAATCAACCGAAGACGTATTCAAAGTATGGAGCTTAATCATATGCTCTGGTTTTCTAAGAATTAACGGGTGCGCAAGAAGGATGTCATTCAACACGCCTTTTGCTTTGTCGATATCATCGGAATAACCAATACCAAAAACCATATCAACGCGTCTAACACGCTCTGCTGTAATGTTGTTGATCACGTCTCCCCAAATCTTGTTATTTGGGATCACCAAGCGTTGATTATCAATGGTTTGAATCGTTGTCGACACCAAGCTCATGTCTTTTACTGTTCCTTGAACGCCAGCGACTTTAACCATGTCACCCACATCGTAAGGACGATAGATCAAGATCATCAAACCCGATGCAAAGTTGGACAAGGTATCTTGTAGGGCGAAACCAATGATGACACCCGCGACACCGAAACCAGTAAGTAATGGGGCAAGCTCTATCCCTATTTGAGACAGGGCAATAAGCAAACCGATAAACACAACGGCTTTAGATGCGATTGATACAAAAAACTCTTGCATCAAGACACTAAAGTCCATTTTTGAATGTGAGACGCTCTTGCGAACCGTTTTACGAGCAACGTTGGCAATAAGGCGAGTCACATACAAAATCCCTAAAAACAGCGCGAGCTTAACGACAAAAGAAGGGGTATTGTCAAACGCCCAAGAACTAAACGAACGTAACCAGCCATCCAACAGATCTAGTGCAACATCAACATCCAATACGTCAGCATTTATGTCCCCTGTCGTCGCCAATAAAATGCGCTTGTAAGAGGTTACATCCACACCAAACGGACTCATCATAGAGATGCTGTTCTCTAAGCTGGCAGCCATTACACTGGTTCGTTCACTGAAGCGTATTAGCTCAGTTTTAATCGTCGCTTTTTCTTCTTCGCTAACAAAAGACAAACGACGCTCTAAGTCCTGACGTTGAGTATCGGTGTAAAGAATCGCGTTGGTTAAATATTGAGAACGAGAAATCAATGCCGCTTTTAGCTGACTTTCAGCGGCCGTTACATCAACATCTCTTTCTTTCGACCAACTTAAAGTTTTAGAGAGTTGCTGATAATAAACATCCATCATCCCAATGCGTTTTTGAATCAGCAGCTCAAGGCGCTTTTTAGCATCACCTTCCGCCGAACGATTCTCTTTACTCATCGATACAATCTTAACTTCATTTAATGACAGTAAATGTTGTAAGAGCTCAACCTGCTGAGCAAGAACAGCATCTAGCCCTGCCTTTTTGTCTGACGACAATTGGGACGAAATCTCCTCACGCAAAGCTTGGTTTTTTCGTCTTAATATATCTTCTAGAAACGGCTTCTCAGCATCGTGCGCTGTTTCTAATGTTGTTAGGTCCAGCATTAGCTGGTCTTGTACTTCTGCTATTTTATCGACACTTTGTGCAAAACTCCCTGATGCAACAAACGCCAACATTAAAAATAGACAACGCCAAACCTTTATCATGTTAATTCCTATGAATGTCTAAATTGACCCTTTAAATAGTAGTAAAAAGGATATGGATAACAAGCATTTAAACGTATGTTGTGTTAAAAATTCGCAAAATATCAGTCCGTATCTAATATTTGAGAGTTCCAATCCCCTCTTTTGACCTGTAGAGTACGCAACCAACAAAGTACAACCGCCAATATCGTCACTTAAGTACATGCACTAGAACGCCTTAAGTCCGATATTAGCTAATAGCAAGAGAGCATAAAAATGAACAACGAACTTGATATTATCGATTCCTTAGAAGAACTAGAAAAGTTCCTAATCTCAGTTGAAGCTGGCGGTTTGGGTCTTGAAGGCGTTGAAGGTGTAGGCATGGCAACCAATAATTCAGATGGTCGTCACTTCGTTGCGGTATTCAACAGCAGCCACAAAGTTCTGCTCGCTCGCTGGATCACCAAAGAAGTTTTTAAAAATGGTAAAGACTTGGTACGTAATGGCCCTCGCCGTACTCACTAAGCCTTTCCAATAGTACCAATGATTAGAGCTCAACACATTCATCTACGATCTGTTGGGCTTTTTTGTATCACTTCATAATGAAACCACTCGATACAGAATAAATAGGCGATAACTTCCAGTTGTTGTGAACTTTAGTTAGAGCTAAATGTCGTATTTGCGTGAGTTGGTGTTTATGCGTCGTTTCTCGTGTATACATGGTCTCCGAGTGTATACGCAGTTTCCGAGTGTATACACAGTTACTGCGTTTATACATAGTTTCCGCATTTATACATAGTTTCACTTTAACAATTTTATGACTTGTGGCGCGAGGAGAACTTACCTAAGCTAACCGCAATTCAACAAGCTCGCTTTAACTACTAACTGATTTGATTACTGACTGATTTGCTTAATACATCGCTACTTTTCTTATCCACACAGAGCCGCCAGCAAAAGCATTCGCTTTGGGCACTCTTCCTTACCGGACTGGTTATCGTAACTTGTTTGGCGAGTACTCTGTCCGTAAAGAAATTCTCTTTATCTACACTGGCCAATAGTCAATACATTTTAGCTGAAACACAAACTCACTCAGAAGCCAGTAACCCTCAAAGCGATCTTACTTCTTCAGAAAAAATGGCCGATCTATACGCCAGTGTTTTCGGTTTAGAAGCATCTAAAATGTTAACGTCGCCTAATTCAAGTTCATGCAGCCTAAGTTCTAAAATGCTGACCTTCTCCACTCCTAAAACGGGTTGGCTGATCCCTTTCGTTCTGATTATTGCTGTTGCATTCAACTTGTCTCCTCACATCTCGAGATTATCCAGAGACAATCATCGCTCTTCTCGACCAACAAAACTTCGGTTACATCTCACGCACTGTATATTTAGAGAGTAAATAGCCGGGCAATTACACCCTTTTATTTATTTTTTGGAGATACATTTGTGTACAACACACTACTAACTAAGTTTGCCGACTCGTTGGCATTCTGCATGCGTACATGCGCAAAAGCTTACGTCATTACAATCTTAATCATGACGTCATTTACCGCCCTAGCTCAAACCACGGGCTGGATAAGCGTGCCTGAACATCCACCTGTAAAAATGCGAATGATGTCGACAGGTGAGCAGTCAGATAACGGCGGTACCGTTCAAACTGTATTGGACGTTACACTCGACGGTGACTGGAAAACCTATTGGCGCAGCCCAGGTGAAGGTGGCATTCCGCCAAGCTGGGATTGGTCTGATTCAACTAATATAGAGTCTGTAGATTGGCACTGGCCGATCCCTAAATACTACGAACAACTTGACGTAATGACGCTGGGGTACAAAAAGCACGTTAGCTTTCCTGTCACCCTTACGTTGAAAGACAACACGCAACCTGCGGTATTTAGAGCTTCTCTCTCTTTCCCGTCATGCACCAATATTTGTGTGTTAACCGATTACGACATCGAACTGCCGATTGATCCGCAAACATTAGAGATCGATGAAGAAGCGATGTTCTTGTTCAATCAAGGCATGAGCCAATCTCCACGAGAAGCGAATCGCACTTCAGTGAACGGCCTGTTCTGGGATAAAAGCAAACAACAACTGGTTACTCAGCTAACAAGTGAGGAAGGCTGGGATAAACCGATGGTATTGATTGATGGCCAAGAAGTGCTTGATGACTTCTTCTCTCCACCAACCGTCCACATCACAGACAATACAATGACCGCAGTATTCGATGTCAGCAACTGGATAGGCGAAGTCGACTTAACCGATCGCACCGTTAGTGTCACCGTGTCAGACACTAACTTTGCCGAAGAGATGACCGCTCAAGTTGGCTCAGAACCTATTGCTTATCAAGCAAGTAGCAACGGTTTTCTAGCAATGATTGGCTTTGCTTTGATTGGTGGTTTGATCCTCAACATCATGCCGTGTGTGCTGCCTGTATTAGGAATGAAGCTAAACAGCATCATTCAAAACCAAGGAGCAACCAATCGACATATCCGACTCTCATTTCTAGCTTCTGCTTCGGGTGTCATCACGTCATTTGCACTATTAGCCCTTGGCATGACCGTTCTAAAGATGGGTGGTAATGCGATTGGTTGGGGAATCCAGTTCCAAAATGTTTGGTTCATCGGATTCATGCTGATCATCACCCTACTGTTCTCGATTAACTTACTTGGTCTATTCGAATTCAGGCTTCCATCAGGTTTAAACACTTGGATGGCAACTAAAGGCGACGACTCCCATTCAGGTCACTTTATTCAAGGCATGTTTGCGACGCTTTTGGCAACTCCGTGCAGTGCTCCGTTCTTAGGAACCGCAGTCGCTTATGCTCTTGGGGCAAGCTACCAAGAGTTGTGGGCTATCTTTATCGCACTCGGTTTCGGCATGAGTGCACCTTGGTTGATTTTCGCGCTGTTTCCGAGTCTTACTAAACTACTACCAAAACCTGGGGCATGGATGTTCAGAGTTAAACTGGTGTTTGGCTTGATGATGTTCATCACCAGTCTATGGTTAGCAAGTCTAATGAGCCCATTCATTGGTAAATTCCCGACAATCCTGTTGTCACTGTTTATCGTGATTACAGTATTGATTTGGATTGGCCGTAAGTTGGGTCGCAAGGTACTTATTCCTATCATCGCAACCACAACCTTGGTGTTTGGTGCTGCATTGATCGTAGGCAGCGTTACCGCAAATAATTGGGCTACGCCAATTGTTGACAACCTTGCTTGGCAAAAGCTAGATGCAAAACAGATCCCCCAATTGGTTGATCAAGGAAAAACAGTGTTTGTCGATGTGACCGCAGAATGGTGTATCACCTGTAAAGCCAACAAAATTGGCGTCATTCTTCAAGATCCTGTCTATAGCCACCTACAACAAGAAGACATTGTTTTGATGAAAGGCGATTGGACAACACCAAGTGAAAGTGTCACTCAATACTTACAAAGTAATGGGCGATTTGGTGTGCCATTTAATATCGTCTACGGGCCAAGCTCTAAAAGCGGTATTCCACTGCCTGTTATTTTAAATAGTGACACCGTCACTCAAACCATCGACGCTGCGAGGTAGTTAATGAAGACTCCCAACAATGAAGAGAAATCTAACACGACTGAAGACAGCGCTGTAAAGAGTGAGGCCAAAAAGCCAAGTCGTCTTAAGAAGTGGGGAAAGGAACTGGTTTCAATGATATTGATCGTTGGCGTGGTTTCATTTGCCATGGATTTTTACCACAGCAGAAGCATGCCTCAAGGAGACGCGATTCCAATCGTGGGTCAGTCGCTCCAAGGCAAAGATATTGATGTTATCGAGCTAAGTAAAAATGGTAAGCCCGTCATTGTTTATTTTTGGGCGACTTGGTGTGGCGCCTGCAAGTTTGTAAGCCCAACCGTCAATAGCTTCAGCGATTCGCATCAAGTAGTTTCGGTCGCTTTGTCATCGGGTCCTGACGAACGTGTTCAGCGCTTCTTAGACGCCAAAGAGTATGACTTCCCTGTAATCAATGATGTTTCTGGATCAATCAGCAAAAGTTGGGGCGTTAATGTCACTCCAAGCATCGTCATCATCAAAGATGGAGAGATTAGCAGTATCGCAACAGGCGTTACTTCCCCGATAGGGCTCTGGTTAAGAACCTACTTTGCCTAACTCGCTTTCAAAGAAAAGTAAGGCGAAGCAAAGCAAGATGAATGGACTGATTTAAGCCAATTTAACTAAGAATAATACCGTGAGCGCGATCCAACGAGCACTCACGATTATCAAGAATTAGAGAATAAATAACATGAAAAAGCATCTGATTAGTACACTGATTTTAGGCTCACTAATGAGCAACAGTGCTTTCGCTGAGTTAAGTACAAAACAAACCCAGCAACTTGAAGAAATTAACCAATTTCTGAAAGATAACCCTTCTACGATCTCGGGCTTACATACTAGTTTAGAGCAGTACGTAGCAGGACAAGAACAAGCGAAGAAAGCTCAAGCAGAAAGCCAAGATTGGCTGTATAACAATGATGCTCATCCAATCACAGGCAACCCGGATGGCAAATCGGTCATCATTAGCTTTACCGACTATAACTGTCCTTACTGTAAACGCTTGGAAAAAGGCTTGGTTCAATTAGCCTCTGAGAACAGCGACATTAAAGTGATCAACGTGTACTTATCGTTTAAACAGCAACAAGTCGACGGCCTCAATACCAATGCCGCTTTATATGCGATGAAAGTATGGAAAGATAACCCAGAAGCATTCCCTGAAGTTAATAGATTACTGATGGCGAAAAGCGGTATTCACTCGAAAAGCTCACTAGAAGCTGTTGCCAAGAAGACGGGAACAGAAGCGGAGCTAAAAACAACTCAAGAACAAAACCAGGTTCTAACTACTAACCATCAAACGTTCAGCGCTCTCGGCTTAACGGGTACCCCAACAATGATGATTAACGGAAATGTCTTACCAGGATATGTGCCTTACAATCAACTTAAAGACATCGTGGATGACGCTTTTTAATCGAGTGTCGTTGACTCGAAAGAGACATTGATAAAAAAGCCGACTCGCGTCACTTCACACTCGTAGTCGGCTTTTCATAATATTAAAGCAATGCTTTCAATAATATTTTTGAAACAAAAAAACAGTCGAAGTGTCACCATCTCGTAATAGGTTCTTAATTTATCCTCGTTACTCTAAAAGCAGTTCTGTCGATGAGTGAAGGACGTGTTAACTCTAGACAACTGTCCTTTGACCGAGCCCGGCTCGGTCTTTTTTTGCTTAACTCAGTAAGCGACAAACAAGCGCTCCAGGTTCCCTTAGTGCATCCACGTTATAGCTCAGCACTCGCCCGGCAGAAGGGGCGTGATAGCGGCGACATTCATTGCCAAAAGCATCATATTGAATCGCTAGAAGATCCTCTTGTTCAACACTTTGCAAAAGCTCGACCTGAGGCAACACAAAGCCACCTATGTCGGCGCGGATAGACACGACGTTTTTGCCTTCAATCCAATCCATGCTCGGCAGCTGCTTTTCTCCTAACGGATCTTCACCATCAAGCATCTCGTAGTAAGACAGCATATTAAAAACACCGTCTACGGCTCGTTGAATCATGTCAGGCTGAGTAAACTTACCCATCCCCACTTCCACCGTAATGCTCGGAATTCCACTTCGATTCCAAACCGTTTCGAGAATCCCAGGATCGCCAGGATCATTGAGAACACAATCTGGCATCATCAACCTTGCCATTTCAAGGCATTGTTCAATTCGGTAGTCAGCAAAAACATAAAGTGGGTATACCGCACCACGAGTTTGGGTATGCAGGTCAACGGCGAATGTCGCATTGTGTTTGAGTAAGCGATCCCACAAAGATGCAACAAAGCGCTCTGCCGCTAAGCCATTCGCATCCCCCGGAAAGAGTCGATTAAGGTTGGCAGGGCAAGAGCCCGGATCCGAAGAGATGAAATCACGACTGTGATTTAGCAGGCCGGACAGGTTCACAGTAGGCACTACCGTTACCGTGCCTTTGAGAGTTTTACCGACTAAGTCTCTGATAATTTGCTGAGCAGCCAACACTCCGTTTAGCTCATCACCATGAATACCGGCGGTGATCATCAACTTTGGCCCATCTTGGCTACCTTTAAAAACAGAAACAGGCATGTTTTTAGGTTGCCCTAGCCCATCACTGGTTACTTGAAACCAAAACTGGTGCTCTCCAACGGGTAGGTCTTCAACATTCAAGGAGCCAATAACCTGCCTACCTTGTAAAACATCGCCTAAGTACTCTGTTTTCATCCAACGTCTCCATCTTGTTGAGCAAAATCTATTCTCTTCTAAGTTTTTGCATCATAGAGGATATCTTAATCAGTACAAACAGTTAATAAGATGAACAAGCTCTGACTTCCCCATAATACTCACTCATATCATCATCACTTCTCCTAAATAAAAGCTTGTGAAAGTCAGCACTCAAGAACGGATAAGTTATATAACCATTCACAAACCACTCAGTCTATTGAAATAAAAGTGCAATAAAATCAACACTTAAAAAGTTCCCTATTCACGAAAATGTAATTTTATAGAAATGAAAGCTTAATTTAGCTGCTCTAAATTAGCTTCATATCGAAACGGAGAGCACATTGCTCACGGATTTTAAAATACAAGGTAAGTGATTATGAAAAAGGCAGTTCTAGCTTCTGCAGTGGTAGCGGCACTAGTTTCAGGTTCATCTCTAGCAGCAACAGTTTACAGCTCTGATGGTACAGAACTTAAAATTGGCGGTCGTGCAGAATTCCGTGGTGATTTCATCGGGTCAGGCGGTAAAGAAATCGACGGAACCATGAAAAATAAAAGCCGTGTGCGTTTAAATGTTGGCGGTACTACTGAAATCACTAGCGATCTATCTGGTTTCGGTTTCTACGAAGCAGAACAAGGCGTAAATTCTTCAGCGGATAACGATGAAACAGATAACTTTAAACAACGTTACATGTACGCAGGCCTTGAAGGCAACTTTGGTGCTGTTTCAGTCGGTCGTCAAGATACAGCCGCAGCTCAAATCTCAGAAATGTCGGATGTTACTATCTACTCTGGTGACCAAAAAGCATTCATCAATGCAGGTGACGAGCAGATTAACAACACGTTTGTATACGCTTACAATGCAGACGCAATTTCTCTTAAAGCAAGTTTGATTGCTGGTGAGGATAAAGATACAGACGGTTACGGTATCTCTGGTATCTACACACTGCCAATGGGCTTAGGTTTTGGTCTTGGTTACTCAGGTAATGACAACGGTGCGGGTAACGGCTCTGCAACCGCTGTGATTGCTGGTATCAACTACAAAATGGATGCTTTATACCTAGGTGCTACCTACACAATGGGTGACCTTGACGACAAAGCTAAGACTGAGTTCTCTGGTGTAGAAGTTGCGGCTAAGTACAAATTAACAGATCAATTTGAATTGGCTGCTTTGTACCAAAAACAAGAAAAAGACGCGACACAGAACATCACTGTAGATACCGCTGATTTCTTCGAACTAACGGGTACATACAAGTTCAACAAGTCTATTCGTACGTACGTTGCTTACCAATTAAACAACCTAGACGATGTAAAAGTTGCGGGCCTAGAGACACAAAGCGAAGATTCTCTTCGTCTAGGTCTACGCTACGACTTCTAATCTAAATCGGCTTTAGATACAGACTAAAAGGTTGGGCAATGGCTCAACCTTTTTTATATTCAAATATTCTGACTAACTTCATCAATGCTTTTTCTGGTTAAGTGGTGCTAAATCCGTATCATAGGTGAACCACATCAAATAATTAGAAGCATCATGTCACAACACCATCCGATCCAAGGCGCTAGCTGGATGCTAACCGCAGGCCTAGCCTTTGCCGTCATTAACAGCCTAACTCAAATCGCTAGCATTCATTTCGGACTTACTTCTACTACCGTTGCCGTCATTCAATACGCCATTGCGTTGTTCGCTATTCTTCCTTATCTGAAAACGCTAGGTATTCGCCGCGCGCTAAAAACCGACAACCTCAAATTGCATGTATTCCGTGTGTTTTTATCGGTGATTGGTATTCAACTTTGGATATGGGCGCTGGCTTACCCTGTTCCTATTTGGCAAGGCATTGCCCTGCTCATGACGTCGCCACTGTTTGCAACCATAGGTTCAGGGCTTTTCCTTAAAGAGAAAGTTGGAGCTGCTCGCTGGGGCGCGACCTTAGCAGGTTTCGTGGGTGCGATGGTGATTCTAGAGCCGTGGGCTGAAGACTTTAACTGGGCAACGCTACTACCAATTGGTGCCGCTTTCTTTTGGGCATGCTACTCACTAATGGTGAAAAAGCTCTCTTCACAAGACAGTCCTTCAACCATGGTGGTCTACCTTTTACTATTGATTACGCCATTTAACATCCTACTTGCTGCGCCAGATTGGCAGACTCCAAGCGGCGGTACGATTTGGGCTATCTTAATTGTTATCGGTGTTATGACAGCACTTGCTCAATGGGCAATTGTAAAAGCCTACTCAGTTGCTGATGCTTCATTCGTGCAACCGTTTGACCACGCAAAATTACCGCTAAATGTCCTAGCGGGTTGGATTGTATTTAGCTGGGTTCCACCAGGTCGCTTATGGCTCGGAGCTGCTATTATTATTGCGTCAGTCGCATTTATAACGCACTGGGAAACCAAAAAGCCGTCAAAACTGAAGAAAGTTTAGGGTTAGTGAAATAAATAGTTCAACTGTCCGTTCTATATGGATAAGAGAATTCAAACGAGGCCGTAACCATGAAGAAACCAGTCAAGATTACACTATACCGTTGGGCAGGCAGCTGGGGTCCATTTAAAGTTAATATCCCATGTGGGGAATGTACCCTTACCAAAGACATTCTTAAGGATACTTTTGAGAATGAGTTGTCAGATGTTGATGTCGAACTGGAAGTGAAAGATTGGTTGTCTCACTGGTGGGAGCCTCTAAAGCTGGGCTCTTGGCATGCTCCGATCCTTGTTGTTGAAGGAAAAGTTGTAAGCCAAGGCGAAGCGCTCAACCGCGGTGTGTTAGTTCAATCCGTGATCAAAGAGTGGACCAAACGAGACAGCCTAAAAGGCAACATCGTTTATGGTAAAGCGACCTGCCCATTCTGCGTTAAAGCAAAGAAAATGCTTGATGAGGCGGGTGTTGAATACCAATACCACGATGTCGTAAAAGACAGCGCAGCTTTGTATCGCATGATTCCCGAGGTCAAAGCGCACATTGGTGAGAAAACACCGGTAACCGTTCCTCAGATCTGGCTCGATGGTAAATACATCGGTGGAGCAGACAACTTAGAAGCGTGGATGAAAGAGAATGGTTTAGATACCATTCCAAATAATGTTGTCGATCTGTCCAACCAATCGACAGGCTAAACTCACGCAGAGTTATAAATCCGATCGTGAATTAATCAGTTTTTTTGTGTCCATCCACAACAAAACGAGCGATGACTTTCATTAATCGCTAAAACGAAAAAGGCCTTAAACTTCATCGAGTTTAAGGCCTTTTAAAATTCCGTTTTAGAAAGTGCTTATTTAGCCATTTTCTTCATCATTCGTTTAAGGAATGATGCTTTTTTTTGCTTTGGCTTGCCATACAATGCTTCATGCATCATGTTTTTTGCTACCATTTGACCAAGGTATGCGTGGCCTAGTTCGTAATTCATGCTTATCTCCGCACATAATCAATTTTCTTATGCGCGGATTCTACACTTAAAACGCCCAAAAACAAGATCTAAATCACACTTTAATGCAAGGTATCTATCCGATTGCAAAATTCGTATTCTTGTCTTTGCGTAAATCAGCATTGTATCCTTATATCAATGAGTTAATGTTAAGCTCGTCTATCCTTGATTCACCATATCCATTTGCAATTCAAGACATTGGTTTAGACATTCATAAAAAAGCAGCTCAAGTGAGCTGCTTTTTAAATACTTAGCTTAGAAATATTGACCTTAAAAAGGACACTATTCGCTAGTGCCGAATAGCGAGTAACTAATATCTAATATCTAATATCTAATATCTAATATCTAGAAACTAAAACACTAGCTACGCTTTGGCTGTCTGTAAGTTTTACCCGCAATTTGGTATGTGTCTTTTTGCTTTAATTCGAACATCGTTTCAAAGAACCAAGCTGCAAATTTGATTAAGTCATCGCCTTCATTCATAACATGCTCGATGTACTCTTGCTCTTCGCCTTGTTCATTTTCTTGAAGCGTCACATGGTAAATACGCTTTTCGCCGTCAACTTCAGCTAACGCAAATTGGCCAGTCAATGATTCTGCAGCCTCAGCGACTTCAGTATCCTCGTTGGATTTCAATAGCTCGAGTGCTTGAGGCAAACCATCTAGAACACAAATCGCTTTTACCAGTACTTCAAATTCATTTTGCTGCATGTTTTACACCTATTAAATGGACCGAAGTATTGTAGGAAACCATCAACACAAATACAACGCCTTAACTAGAGTGTGCAAGTATAAAACCTATCTAGCTATATTCTACAGCTGCAGAGGCGATTTTTTTGTTAGCTCGACTTGAAGACCACAATACACAGCCCATGCCTGCACCAATTATCAGGTAGAACACGCCAAGCTGTAAGTGAGTCGTCACCCAGCTTTCCACTAAATATCCACCTAACAAGCCCGCCAAGCACATTTGAATTGAGCCCGACAATGCCGATACTGCGCCCGCTTGCTTCTTATGAGGTTCTAATAACATGCTGATCGATAGAGGGAACGATATACCTTGCGCTATCGCTAACCAAGTAAACGCCCAAACTAAGTTAAAGATGGATAACTCATGAGTGAGTAGCCAAGTTCCCGAGGCCAAAATAATCAAAATCGCAAGACTCATTAATTGCGGAGTACTAAACCTACGGTTGAACAAGTTCAAAGCCACGCTGCCTATCAATAAGCCAGCCGAAGGGACAATCATCAGAGAACCATATTCTGCGGCGGTCAACCCCAATTGATCTTGCATTAAGAATGGAAACAACGATAAAGACACCAAGCTCGCCATGTAACTCATCCAGTTATAACTGGCACTGGTCAACACTTGGCGGTTAGTCAACAAACGTCCGTAGTTCTTCACCACCTGGCAAGTATCAAAGCGACTCTTTCCATATGGCAGAGTTTCAGACAACACAAAGTAACCTAGCGTGAATATCGCCAGTAGGTACATCAAAACAAACAGGAACACCGCTTGCCAACCAAGGTGAAATGAAATCCAACCGCCAAACACGGGCGCAATGATCGGCATGATCGAAGCAGTGATCGAGATATAAGACAACGCTTTGGTTAGTTGAGGGCCATCATAACTGTCACGAAGCACACTTCGTCCGAGAACCGAAGCACTACCCGCTCCTAAACCTTGCAACAAGCGACCAATCTCAAGCGCCGTCATGTTGTCAGAAAACGCAACACAAACAATAGTACCAATCAAATAGACACCCTGACCTAACAAGAAGATAGGCCTTCTTCCCACTGCATCAGACATCGGTCCATAAAATAGCTGTGACAAGCCAAAACCTACAAGAAACAGTGTGACGAGAAGCTGTACATCTACCTGAGTCACATTTAAGTCAGAAGCAATTAAGGGCAATGATGGTAAATAGATACTCACACCTACCTGCCCCGTAGCAATAATCATCACAGCCAAGAGTAACGGTGTTTTTTTAAAGATCGATTGGCTCAAAAAATTCCCTATTCGTTTGATATTTGTTCATGATATAAGTTTATATTCAAAACCAGTAATTGATAATTAACCAAATTGGAATTTAATTAAGTCCTAACAGGAAATAATATGGATTGGATTCTCAACGTAAAGAGCTACGTTAGAGTGGTGGAAGAAGGCAGTTTCAATGGCGCCGCTCGCAAACTGAATACCACCAGTTCGGCGATCAGCAAAAGAGTGAACTGGTTAGAAGAGCGCATCGGAACTCAACTATTAAAGCGTACTACTCGCTCAATTAGCCAAACCGAAGCAGGCGCACTCTTTTACCTGCGAGCCAAAGATCAGCTCGATAACTGGCAGTCGATTATTGATGAGACTCGCTCAGTAAACCAAACACCAGCAGGCCTGCTAAAAATAGGGGCCACTATCGCTGTTGGCTCTAAGTTTTTAGTGCAATACATGGACGACTTTTTAGAAAAATACCCAGATATCAAGGTACAGCTCATCACCACCACGTCAGGCCAATTACCTGAACTTGGGTTGGATCTTGTGATCAGTAGAGAATTGGAACAGCTCAACTCTTTGAGCTTCAAGAAAACACCGCTGTTTGAACACAAGGCGAGTTTCTATGCTGCGCCGAGTTACCTCGCCAAACACGGCTACCCCACCTGTGAGCAAGACTTAGAGCAGCACAACTCTCTAATCTGGGGAGAACGCCCGACTCGAGAAGTGACACTCACCAAAGGTCAACGAATCACCCTGAACGGTAACTTTGCGACCACCAATCCAGAGGCCTTGTTTCATGCCGCAAAGAGAGGAATGGGCGTGTTGTTAACCATCAAAGCAATGATTAAAGAGGATCTGAAGCAAGGGACATTAGTTCCAGTTTTACCAAATATAACAGCTGATGAGGTGATGGTTTATGCGTACTACCCTAAGCTTGATTACTCACATACACGAACCAAGCTATTTTTGGATCACCTGAAAGATAGACTGGATAAAGAACGGGTCACTCAGGTTTTTGAATTAGATTCTGTGAAATAAGTCGCAATTTAATTTGAAAAATTATACAACACGGCCGATAATAAACTAGGCGCATATAAAAACAGATGCGTACAAACTAAACACACAGGCTTACACGCTGGATCTGGTTAACTAGGGATGGTGGCTATGACTCAACAAACGTACAACAATATGATAGACACTGAGCGTATAGGGCGTTTACTCAAGTTGGAAGGTATCGACCTTTTGGAATCAGCAGTGCTTACCTTGCACCAGATGTTCGATACCAAGCACACAAGTATCATTGAGAAAAAGTACTTCCCAGACCAAATTGTTCCTTTGGTCATTGCTCATTCTGATCACGTCTTGCATGACAGAATCAACCCTCGTCATGGGCAAATCTATCAGCAAGCCGTTAATCAAAACCACCCTGATTGCTCATTTTCTCAATACGTTGTCAAATCATTACCTACATCTGCCTTTCGGCAAGAGATTACCTCACAGAATTCCATTGCGATTCCTACGCGAACTCAAAGCGGCGAAGTCATGGGGGTACTATTTTCTACGTTTACTTCCCCACTGAGCAATGCTCAGCAACAAGAAGCGATTAAACATCATCAGCTTTTTTCGGATATCATCATCCACACCTTGCGTGAAATGTGGTTCAACGATCGCTCTGAACAACTGGTCAATCAACTCAGCTATGAGGTCTCACACGATAGTCTAACAGGGCTACTAAATCGAAGCTGCTTATCTGATAAGCTAGAATCAATCACTCAACAAAACTCAACACCGTTCACGTTAGCAATATTAGACATTAATAGTTTTAAAGCGATCAACGATCTTCACGGCAACTATATCGGAGACAAAGTACTGCAACATCTGGCTGAGATTTTGAGACGAACACTCCCAGAAAATAGCCTCACCTTTAGAACAGCAGGAAATGAGTTCGCCTTCATCACTTATTACGCCGACCCAACCGCTATTTGTGAGCAAATTGTCGCCAAAGTAAAACAAGGGTATAACAGTATTGATCTGAGGATCGATTTTGATATCAGCATAGGCATGGCAGGATCAACCGGAGACAACAAAGACGTTGAGCAAATCATCTTCAACACCAGCTTAGCGTTGAAAGAGTGTAAGCAATATTCGGGTACCCATATCAAATGCTATGACACCCACTTAAGAGCTCGTTATCAGAGAAAGACCGAGTTAGTTGCAGCCTTGAGAAGTGAACTTGAAACCTCTACCTCGCTGAACAGCGGAATGTATGTAGTCGTTCAACCGATTGTTGGTCAACAAGACAAATGCTGGAAGTATTTCGAAGTGCTCACTCGTTGGAAAACGAAAAAGCACGGTGACATATCCCCAGTTGAATTTATACAAGTAGCAGAAGAATCCGGGCTGATTGTAGAACTGGGTGAACGCATTATCGAACTGGTATGCAAAGCTAAAACGACATTAGAACAAGGCTTAGGATACAAGGTTAAGCTAGGTATAAACTGTTCCGCCCATGAGCTTACCGACTCTAAACGTTACATTTCATACCTCACTCGAACTATTGAACAGTATCACTTTGATGCAGATGAGTTTGTTATTGAGTTGACAGAAACCGTGTTGCTATCTCCAACTCAAGACACCAAAGACGCACTCAACTTTTTGAGAGAACAAGGCTTTACGATTGCGTTAGACGATTTCGGTACCGGTTACTCTAGCTTGAATTACATCCACAGCTACCCGATCGACTGCATTAAAATTGATGCAATTTTCATTCAAAATTTACTCACCAATTCGACATCAGAGAGCGTTGTTTGGTTGATCATCCAGTTAGCTCACCGACTCAACGTATCACTTGTCGCAGAGGGCGTGGAAAAGCGTGAACAGCTAGAGAAACTGCACGATATGGGATGCGACAAGATCCAAGGATACCTATACTCGCCACCTATGCGACCTGAGGCTATCGTGAGTTTAGTGACTCATTCAGAAACGCTCACTCAAAACCCATAAAAATTAAAAGCAGTAACCAGAACAAGATCTAAAAAGCCGCGAAGCATGACCTAAATACTTGAGTATTTAGAAAAGCTCTCGCGGCTTGATTAATCGGCCTCATTTAGAGAAACCCGTTAGCTGTTATTCGATTGCGTTTCTAATGCTTTCTTTAACAGCTTGTCAGCTTCATCTCTCGACGCGACGAACGTCGCTTTTTCCTTATTAGGCACTGAATCAGCCATCGGAATATTCGCTGTCATCGCGTTCACAGGACGACCACGTTCGATTAATTCATAGTGCAAGTGTGCCCCCGTCACTCGACCAGTTTTACCTGACAAGCCAATACGTTGACCACGAGATACCGTTTGCCCTTTACGAACTAGGATCTTACTCAAATGTAGATAACGCGTTTTGTAAGTGCTGCCGTGTTGAATAACCACGTAGTTACCGGCGTAAGGGTGCTTACGGGTCATGATCACTTTACCATCACCCGTTGCTTGTACTGGCGTACCAACCGGCGTCGCGAAATCTGTACCGTTGTGCGGTGAGACTCGACCTGTCACAGGGTGTAAGCGCTTAGGATTAAACTGAGAACTTTGGCGCCAACCACTGCTCACAGGGTAGCGTTGAAAAGCACGTTGTAAGCTATCGCCATTGGCATCGTAATATTGCCCATCAGTGTGTAAGTACGCAGAAACAACACGATTACGATTCATGATCTTAATCGCTTCAATTTCACGCTTGCCCGTTGCGACACCATCAACAAATTGTGCTTTCTGAAGCACTTCAAACTGATCGCCTGCGCGTAAGTCTCGGCTAAAGTTCAACTTGTCTTTAAGAAGCGTCACAATATGGTCAATCTCAAGACTATTCAGGCCAACCTTGTTCGCTGACATCGAGAAACTGCCTTGAATATCACCCACTAAAGGCTTTTGCTTCCATTCACCAGGAATAGAAATGTCTTCGAATTCGTAGCTGCCGTCGTCAAGCAGTCGATAAACTACTTTGTCTGCGACACTAAATTGAAGTTCCATTTTAGAAAGATCGCCCGTCGCTTCATCACGCCAAAAGCGTAATGTGTTACCCGGACGAAGCGTATCTAAAGCCAAGAAGTTCAAATCGGTTTCCATCACACTCATCATCGATTTATAAGAAAATCCAAGTTGAGTGAAGATGCTACTCAAGTTATCGCCAGATTGAATTTGATACTCAAATGTCGGTGGCTCAATAACGACAACAGAAGAAGGTGACAGAATTGACTCAATAACCGTTGAGTCTGGTAGATCAAGCTCGATCGTTTTCGTCAGATTTGATTGCGAAGATTGCAGAGCAACTCCAATCGCTGCAATAAGTGGCAGCCCTAAAATAGCTACTTTTTTTACAGGTGAAAGCTCAGCAAACGGAGAGGAAAATATTTTTGAATACACGGTAAACAAGTCTTTCTACGATATAAAGGCATAGGATATGCTTTTCAAACGCATAAATCATCATTGCATTGTCATAATATGATGTGAATCTGCCCAATTTGAACTAAGTCATTGAGCTACCGTAAATGAAGACCCACTTCACGATTAATAATATTAACCGCCAAATTTAAAAATAAAAAAGCAGAAACGGCTAGCTCCTGCTTTTTATTGGTTGGCGTTATTTCGTTTCGACTAATTAATAAACGAAGCGAATTAGTTATCAGCTATCAGAAAAAGACTAAGCGTTAACCGTCGATATCAAGCAGTTGTCTTCACCAAACTCATTAGGGATGTAACGATCAGCATTCGCATCGTTCACCCATTGTTGGTCATCAACTAAGTAGCGGAATTGAAACTCGCCACCTTTAGGTAGGCGAGTTTTAAACTTGTAAACCTTCCCTTTCGCCAGTTTTTTCATTGGCATAGCTTTCCAATCAAGAAAGTCAGCAACGATGGAGACTGAGTTCGCTTCTTGAGCTTCTAGCTCGAAGGTCACTTCAACTTCATCTTTTGTCTTAAAAAAGCGTTTATTAATCATTCGCAAGCTCCATTTGTAAAAGTAAGCAGACACAAAGCAAAGTGTGTCTAAATTTCATTCATCTAACTGAGATAATATGTAATTTGGCTCACATAAACAACAGATCCTTGCACTAACGAAAACGTTATTGCTTACCAATTGATTGCGTATCAAAAGAAAAGCTCATTAACACCTTTTCAGACGGTGCTTCTACAAATGATTGTTCCGCAGAATGCTGTGTAAAGCCGATAAAACCTTTCCCTGTAAGTTTACTATTTGTCGTACCTTCAACAGGCTGAGTCACATCTAAGGTTTGGATTTGCACGCGATCGCCCAGTAAAAGCTGATCGACCAACACGACACGGCTTCGCTGCTGGTCGTGTTTAAACAGACCAAGGTAATAGAATACGCCGCTACCTTGGTTCGATATCCACATTGGCGCAACAAAGAAACTCGCTTTGCCCAATGTCACTGCAGAAATACTTTTGGTGTCTACTGTCGCCACACCGCGTTCAACACCAGAATCATAGCGCCCAAACGCGATTGCTTTTGTCTCATCGACTTCATTTATAAAAGCGTAAGCGTTGGTCTCAGGGACTTTAATTGTCCATGGGTTGGTCGTCTTCAAATCAAAAACAGTTTCAACGACTGGGTCATAGCTGACTTGTGAAGAAGGAAACTTCGCCAAGATCTCTTCGTCACTTAAGCTAAAGCGATAGACACCTGCCAGTATCACCACGACTAGCATGACAATCGGAATCAGTAAGATCAGAGGTATAGGTAAGATTTTCTTTTTCATGAGCGATTATATTCTTTTATTTTCATCCAGTTGTGCAGACCATAAAGGGCTTTAGTATAATTATCAATACAGGGCTAATTGGAAGTGGAGCATGGATGGATATCAATCATATTAAAGATAGAAGTATCAGAAGTTGCGAATGCCGCTGCGGAGCAGTCAACCTAGTATGCAGAGGCAAGCCTCAACGAACCTCTGTATGCCATTGTTATGAATGTCAGAAACGCACCGGAAGTGTGTTCGGCGTTCAAGCTCGATACCCAATAGAACAAGTAACGCTAAGCGGCGAGGTCACCTCTTTTTCACGTATCAGCGATACTGGCAATGAAGTCACCTATCAGTTTTGTCCTAAGTGTGGCACCACCATGCTTTTACAGTCTGTAGCCGCAGCTGATTTTTATATCGTCCCGCTCGGATTATTTAAAGAACAAGACTTTCCGCTGCCAAGCTTTTCAGTCTACGAAGAACGCAAACACGGCTGGGTCAAATTCGACCATCAAATGAATCACTACAACTAGCTTGTTACTGACCGTTATCTTTATAAAGCAGCCGTATTAAAACAAACTGCAATACTGTTGCCTAAGATCAAATATCAATGCTCCGCAACGCTAGCGTATCTTTTCGCTAGCGTTATAATCTGCTCCTCTTTTTAACCCAGGGTGAACCACATGATTTCTAAGCTACCTCGTTGGGTTGAATACGGCGCCTTACTGTTAGCAGGCCTAGCTGGCAGCGTTAATGCTATCGGCTTACTCGGCTTCCAGCACCAAGCCATCTCCCACATATCCGGCACTATGTCTTTGTTGGGCAGCAGCCTGCTCACACCGACTTCTGCTTCTGTTCACCTCTTGTTGGTCGTCATGAGCTTTATGCTAGGAGCTGCATTCAGTGGATTCTTTATTGAAAACCAAGCACTGAAGCTAGGGCGCCGATATGGTGTTGCTTTGTGTATTGAAGGTGGGTTACTGTTTTTAGCGCTTTGGGCACTGTTACAGGGCTACACTTCAGGGCAATACTTCGCTTCAGCAGCATGTGGGCTACAGAACGCGATGATAACCACTTACAGTGGTGCGATCATCCGAACAACGCACATGAGCGGGATCATCACGGATCTTGGGATCATGATTGGCGCTCGCTTAAAGGGGATGCCTTTTGACCGTCGTAAAGCCAAATTGCTGATGTTCATTGTGGTTGGTTTTCTGTTTGGTGGTTTAAGCGGTGCTTGTCTGTTCCAGCGCTTTGAAATTTTGGCGCTGGCTTTCCCAGCCTCTTTCGCCTTCATTATCGCATTTAGCTACTGGCTCTACCTAACCTATCGAACTGAAACCCCAGTCAATTTATAAATATCTGGCAATATATTCTCAAACTACGTAACATCCGCAACACTTTATTCTAAACTCTTAATGAGTTGCAGAATAACCAGTGTGAATAGTTAACGATATTTGATGAATAGTATTGCAAGAACTATCAATACTGGGTAATCTTGCAGCCAGTGAGAAAATACGGATGTTTAGAGAATAAAAACGCCAAGGATGTGGCTTTTTTACATGTAGAAATACGAGAATAATTAACATGTCTAACAACACGAATACTGCTCAAACAGAGAAATCTAAAGGCAGTTTCTGGGTTTTCTTAATCCCATCTCTGATTGGTTTATTCCTTTTCATGGCACCAATCAGCTACCAGGGCGATCTAACGATCCCTGTCGCTATTCTAGCCAAATCAATTCAAGCGGTTTTCGGTGAGTCTCTAGTTGCTATTATCACTGCAATCGTTGCCTTCATGTCTGTAGCGTCCGTTTTAAGCACCATTTTCAAGCCTGCATTCATTACATCGAGTTCATTTCTAAACGGCCTTTTCAACCCATCTCCATTGTGGCTGCTGGTTCGTATGATTGGTGGTGCTGCTGCATTCATGGCTTTCTTCAAAGTCGGCCCTGAATTCATTTGGGAAGAGAACACTGGTGGCTTAGTTCTAGAAGGGCTATTACCGACTCTATTTTCAGTGTTTATCTTTGCTGGCTTGCTACTGCCACTGTTGCTTAACTTCGGTTTGTTAGAACTGTTCGGCACCTTGCTAAGCAAAGTAATGCGTCCAATATTCAATCTACCGGGCCGTAGTGCTATCGACTGTATGGCTTCTTGGTTAGGTGACGGCAGTGTCGGTATCTTGCTTACGAGCAAACAGTACGAGAAGAAATTCTACACTCAGCGTGAAGCAGCGGTTGTTGGTACAACTTTCTCTGCAGTTTCTATCACATTCAGCCTTGTGGTTATTGCTCAAGTAGAACTAGAGCACCTATTCTTGCCTTTTTACGCAGCAATCTGTTTAGCGGGTATTGTGGCCGCGGTAATCATTCCTCGCCTTCCACCACTAAGCATGAAGAAAGATACCTTCATTGATGGCAGCAAGCCGCACAAAGATGCTGATGCAATCCCAGCGGGTCACTCGACATTCTCTTGGGGTCTTGAGCTAGCGGTAAACAAAGCATCACAAGTTAAGTCAGCTAAATCTGTATTTGGTGAAGGCGTTCGCAACGCTGTCGATATGGTATTTGGTGTTCTGCCTGTGGTTATGGGTTTAGGTACGATGGCACTGGTTATCGCTGAATACACCTCTGTGTTCTCATTCCTTGGTCAGCCTTTCATTCCATTCCTAGAGCTACTTGGTGTACCTGAAGCAGTTGCAGCCTCGGAGACCATTGTGGTTGGTTTTGCGGATATGTTCATCCCGGCTATCCTTGCAGCTTCTATCGACAACGAGATGACTCGCTTTGTTATTGCAGCAATGTCGGTAACTCAATTAATCTACATGTCTGAAGTAGGTGCACTGCTTCTAGGCAGTAAGATTCCAGTGAATATCCTTGAACTGTTTGTTATCTTTATTCTGCGTACTTTAATTACGCTTCCAGTTATCGCTGGCGTAGCGCATCTAATATTCTAAATTAGACGCTACTTATATAACACCCTCTATTAAAGCCTCACTTTTGTGGGGCTTTTTATTTCCGTTAAACATATTCACCTTGTCACCCAAAACTCCACCAATATATAAAACCTGTAGTTCGCTTGATTTCATATCCATTTATCCTCCCATCGTTTTTTAATAGAAAACCACACACATAAACGTCTAATTAATAAATCATCAATACCTGCTGGCTCTTGGCTCGCGTGTATCTTCAACTCATTGAACCAAATACTAAAAGTAACGAATATGTAATTTAGTGAATTTTGTATTGTTTAGGTTGTTGTATTTTTGTAGTCTATTTTGTGAAATTACATTCAAGTAAATCCAAAACTCGTCGATATATATTATTACAAAAACAATATTTACTTTAATCTTCACAAAGCCAGTGAGAAGGGGAAAATTCAATGAAATTTAGCCATAAGGTGGTTGCTGCATCATCAGCCTTGCTGCTAGTGACAGTATCATTGCTTTCAATACAACAACTCTACACCGTAAGAAATGCTGTAGAAAACCACGTCAGTACGAGCCTGAAAGAAATGGTCGCTGGTGTTAAGAATACCGTGGTATCAGAGATAAATGCTAAGAAAGCATTGGCTCAATCGACAACTGAAGTCATCGAGATCAACCCAGAAGATCATACTTACGTAAAAACCATCCTAGAAAAGCCAAAGCTTAAAAACAGCTTCCTCGCGGTTGGTTTTGGCTATGAAGCAAACGGTTTCGTCATCGAAAATGATGACGGTTGGGAAGCTGGCCCTGATTACGACCCTCGAATTCGCCCTTGGTACATTGATGCAAAATCCAAAAACAGTTTAGTTGTTACAGCCCCTTATGTGGACGTATCAAGCAAAAAGGTCATTATCTCAGTCGGTACGCCAGTAAAAGACAACGGTCGTTTCACTGCCGGCATGTTCTACGACCTAGAACTCACAAACCTAGCGACACTAATAAACCAAGTAAACTTGTTTGACGCGGGTTATTTATTCCTCATCACCGATGATGGCACGACCATCGCCCACCCGAATGCTGATAACAATGGTGAAATGCTCTCAAGCTACTTGCCACAAGCAACCATTCGCGAAGGCTCTCAAGAAATTGAAATCGACGGTAAAATGTTCCTGGTGAACTTCACGCACATCCCAAGTGAAGACTGGTACATTGGTGCAATCCTTGATGAAGAGATTGCTTTCCAAACCGTTGAAGATCTGAAGAACAGCTCAATGATCTACTCGTTGATTGCAGTTATCCTCAGCATCATTGCTCTAACCGTTCTTATCCGCGTGTTAATGCGCCCACTTGATGTACTTAACCAAGCGATTCAAGATGTCGCGAGTGGCCAAGGTGACTTAACTAAGCGCCTAGATACCAATACAGACCAAGAGTTCTCTAACTTAGCGAAAGGCTTCAACACCTTTACCGAAAACCTGCAAAATCAAATCATTCAATCGAAAGCGATTGGTATAGAGATTAAGCGTGGTACAGAAATCACGGTGAAAGGCGCAGGCGAATCAGCGAACGCAATGAATACCCAACTGCAAGAACTTGAACAGTTAGCAACCGCAATGAACGAAATGGCAGTTACGGCAACAGAAGTAGCGAACAACGCTCAAGGCGCAGCAGCAGCAGCTCGTGAAGCTGACGAAGCAACGTTAGACGGGACATCTGTAGTCAGTGATACCACTCAAGCGATTGATAACCTTTCAGCACGTATCGACCAAGCGGTTGCAGAAGTACAAGTACTGGAATCAGCGACAGCAAACATCGAAACGATTCTTAAAGTGATCAACGATATTGCAGACCAAACTAACCTACTGGCATTGAACGCAGCGATTGAAGCGGCACGTGCTGGTGAATCTGGTCGTGGTTTCGCAGTCGTAGCCGACGAAGTTCGAACTCTGGCACAACGTACTCAAGAGTCAACCACTGAAATTCGCAATATGATCGAGCAGCTCCAAGCGGGTGCAAGCTCAGTATCTAACGCGATGAACCAAAGTAAAGACACAGCCACTGACGCCGTTGAACGTGCTCAGCAAGCAAATTCTTCACTTGACCGTATCCGTGACGCGATTCAACGTATCTCTGATATGAACATTCAGATTGCTTCTGCAGCAGAAGAGCAGAGTTTAGTTGCGGAAGAGATCAACAACAACACCGTTAAGATCAAAGACCTTTCAACACAGGTATCCAACGCGGCTCAAGAAGCAAACACGGCAATGCAGGTTCAAACTGACAATGTTCGCCAACAAGACGAGCTATTGAACAAGTTTACGGTTTAATCACCTGTTAGTTAAACTAACACTCTGTTTAGTAAGTAATAAACAGCTTCAAATAAAAAACCCCGCTTACTGATTGCCAGTAAGCGGGGTTTTCTTTTTAGTCTTATCTATTTTCTCACGCTGCGAGTTAACTCGTAACTGACTCGATCTCGTTGGTCGTCAACATCATGCACTGATTGGATTCAACCTGAATGGTTAAGTCCTTGCCAACACATTCAAATGCATCACCAGATAACAGATCCGTCACAGCGCCAGTCCAGTTTAATGAAGCTGTTTTGCTTCGTTTCGACTTATTGATCACCACAATGCCTTTGTCGCCACGGACAAATACCAGTAAATCATCATTCGCTTCAACCACACGCATCGCTTCGCCATGAACATGGTTATGAAATTGAATCATGCTTTTCATGTAAGGCGCTTGCCAATCGTTAAGCCAACGAGGCTGACCGCTTTGATCCAGAATACCACTGGTGCTAAGTTCACTGTAAACAAGCGGCACACCGCCGTCTCGGCCCAAAATAAAGGCGTGAGCCAGTCGTTCATCGACTTCATCCATCACATGTTCCAAAAACACCTCGTTGTTTGGAATATCATGAGTCACAGCAAACGTGATGGCTCGCATGTTAGATAATGCCTGACCAAAACAGTAAGGGTTGATCAGTGATTTAAAGCTGCCCTGCTCTTCAAAGGCTTTGAAGATGGTGTTAAACAGCGGGAAATCGTACGCCCCTAAACGAGTGTGTTTAAGGTAAGGCTCAAGGAACAGCTCGTACTCTTCTTCTGTCGCACCACCATCGGTAATAATCTCCCCGAAGATGTGCATGTTTTCGCAGATGTCATCAGTCCACACCTTACGTAGGTGTGCCAGTGTCATATGCTTCGCTGCGTCTATGCGAAACCCTTTCACACCAATCGCTTTCAAGGCTTTTAGGTAAGCTCTTTGTTGCGCTACCACATTGTCGTTATCTAATAGCGTTGGCAAGCCAGGATCGCTTGCTCCGCCAGTAATACGCCCGTTTTGCACTTCCCAAGTGTCTTTCCAGTTCTTGATACCAAACGCTTCTACAAAGTCGTTTTCATCAAATAAGGGTTTAGAAAGATCGCCAAACAAGCGTATGGATTCGTAATACTTAGAATCTTGTTGGTAAGACGCCATGTCTTGTTGATTGGGATATGTTAAATCACCACGGATACCCGATTCGTTAGCCATGTGATTAAACACAACGTCTACATAAGTTCGGATCCCATGCTCCTTCAACATCTTCACCATCGCAGTGAAATCTTGAGTGTCGCCAAGCTGATTATCGATAACACGATAATCTTGGGGTTGATAGCGCTGCCACCATTGGGTACCTGAATCTCGATCGCTACCTTTAGGGCCACGTAACGATTTCATCGCGGGTGATACTAAAACAGATTTATAACCCAACTCTTGGATTAGCGGGGCGTTCTTCATTACGTCAGCGTAGCACCAGTCAAAAGCATGCAATATGACATCTGTCGCTGGGTTGCTTAACATAGCTGAACTCTCCATGTTGTTCTCCTACCAAACTCGTTTACAGCTTTCTAGATAAAGACAAAGGCTAAAAGGCAAAGCTGCATAAATTTCCTTAAGAATGGCACTTATTATATGGTTTACTCATTAAGACCCCCTCATCCTCCCTCCGATTAGTCACGGTGGATAGATAAGGGCGTAGCTCAAAATATCGCACAACGTCCGGGATGAAGGCTCAGCCATTGTGGGTTTAAATTCGCCTAAAAATCATAAAAAAGAGCGTATTGACTCTCCTTCTTATTCCATCCGACACATATATTAACGCAACTCAAGTAAAGAACTTCAATTTTACACGTTACAATAGCACTGATTTTAAACTAGCTTTTCAAGCGGGACTTCTTACAAACCGCACCACCCATCCACTAGAAATGCATAAGAAAACACATCAATCAGCCCAAGGAGCATTCGGGGTCACCTTCTCGATGACAAAATCGATAAAAATTCGGATAGGTTTTGCCATGTACCGATGAGCTTGATAGACCACAAACACGTCCGACGTTGGCGTGTCATACCCAGTTAATACCGGAACCAGTTGATCATTCTTAAGGTATGGGGCAACTAAAGCGACAGGAACATAGGCCACTCCTAAACCTTGCAATGCTGAATCGATAATCAATCTTGCGCCATTCGCCGCATAGAAGCCTGACACTTCGACATCATAAGATTGTTCACCTTTCGTGAAATGCCATCGAGTGTGGGCGATTGAATTGCCCATAACTAAACAATTCACCTTCTGAAGGTCTTCTGGTTTTTTGAGCTTCTGAATCTTTTCCAGAAACTCAGGACTGGCACAACAAACGTTCTTTTTGGGCCCAATCCTTCTCGCAATCAGCGAAGAGTCTTTCAACGTACCAGAGCGAAACGCGACATCTATTCGGTCTTCAACCATATTGACATAATCATCAGAGGTATCGAGCTCAATACTGATCTCCGGATACCTATTTAAGAACTCTACAATCCAAGGCTGTACATATTGGATCGCGAATTCTAATGGCGATGTGATGCGAATTTTACCTTTTGGTTCTAACTGAGTTTGCTTGATCTGCTCATTAGCATCTTCAAGGGCAACTAGATGTTGTTGACACAGTTGGAAGTATTGCTGCCCTGCTTCTGTCAACGAAAGCTTGCGAGTACTTCTATGAAGGAGTTTAACGCCCAAGTCAGACTCAAGCATCTGCACCTTTCTACTCACCGTAGTAGAAGGCATTGCCAACGTTTTACCTGCACCAGCAAAACTCCCCGCTTCCACGACATCAATAAACACCTTGATATCATTCAAATTCATCTTTATTACCGTCAATAATGGGATTAACAAAATCAAATATACCACCTAATCAATCAATAGTTCTTTTATTAGTATTGTTTTCAGCAAACAAATTTAAGGACTAACAAGATGATTAGACAAATACATGAGATCAGAAATGGTCGAAACCACGGCCCAATAAACAGCTATGTAAATTCATCGAACCTCAACGTCCTAAACCCTTTTGTACTCTGGGACCACTTTCAAGTATCGAATGTAAAAGGAACCGCTGGCTTTGATTTTCACGGGCACTCAGGTGTGGCAACCATCAGCTACCCACAAATTGGGTCTATTGCTCACAAAGACACAGGCGGTCATTCAGGTTCTTTAGTGGCTGGAGGTATACAAATCATGTCTGCAGGAGCAGGAGTTCTGCACAAAGAAACCGTTCATCCAGATAACACCGTTGCAGATGCATTTCAGCTCTGGGTCGCCTTACCGAAGGACGAACATGAAATGGGTCCTGTGACCTATTCAACCCAGCAACAAGATGAACTCCCGGTTGTTGAAGAAACACATTCAACCACCAAAGTGCTTGTAGGCCAATATCACCACAAACAAAGCCAAGCTCTAGCACCTGTTGATATGACTTACTTACACATCAACCTTAATGCCGACTGCACGTGGCAACACGCTGGAAGCCAATCACAAACAACAGCCTTTATTTTTGTGCGTAATGGTTCTGTAAGAGTAGGAAGCAAAGACTTATCAGCTGGCGAGTTAGGTGTATTTGAGAAAAGTTCAGCAGCAATCCAGGTCACCGCTTTACAGAAAGAGGCTGAGTTCTTGATTGTCTCAGGTACTCCTCTAAAACAAGAGTTCATCAGCAATAGAGCATCACTACACAGCAGCAATTCAAACTTAATAGCGGGTGTTAAAAGAATCAAACAACTGCAATCACAACAAGTAAATCAATAACTAAAAAGGAAGTCCACTATGAATACTACAACCTTTACTCCAGAAAACTCTGTCATGTTACTGATCGACCATCAAGTTGGCACGATGGGTTGGGTTGGCTCAGCTAGCCTAGAAGATATTAAAAACAATACAGTTGCATTAGCTCGCTCTGCGCACGTAACCAAGATGCCGCTAATCCTAACATCGAGCATGGAAGATCAGGCACAAGGTCCTCTGTTTGATGAGCTTATTAATGCAGTACCAGAAGCTTACGAGAATCGTATTCTTCGAGGAGGTGTCGTCGACAGCATGAAAGATGAGAACTTTGCGGCTGCGGTTAAAGCAACTGGACGCAAAAATATCATCATTGCAGGAATCACCACTGATGTATGTGTTGTTTATCCAGCAATCACTGCCATAGCTGAAGGTTACAATGTACAGGTCGTGGTTGACGGGTCAGGCTCTCCAACAACATTAGCTGATGAGACAGCACTAAGAAGAATGGAAAATCATGGTGTTACGCTAACGTCAACAAACCAATTAATTGCAGAACTGGCTCAAGATTGGAGCACTGACCACGGCAGCAAGCTAATCCAAGTCTTGTTTGAAGAGATAATTTCAAAACAACATTGATCTCACTTAACTGCCTCGACATACTTTTTGTAACGACTAACTAGCCTCCACCATTGCGTTTAACAGCATCAAAAATGACAAAAAAGGAGCGTATATACGCTCCTTTTATTCAATCTGGCATCTATTTATTGCTAAGTTCTGTAAAGAACCTTCACCACGTGCCAACCGAATTTTGTTTTTACAAGATGTGGTACAAGCGTCTCACCAGAGAAACAAACTTTATCAAACTGAGGCACCATTTGACCTTTTTGGAACTCGCCTAAATCACCACCTTTCTTGCCTGATGGACAAGTAGAGTGCTTCTTCGCTAGTGTTTGAAACTTCGCGCCTTTCTTAAGCTGTTTAATGATGTCTTCTGCTTGTTCTTTATGCTTCACTAGGATGTGAAGCGCTGCTGCTTTTCTTGCCATGATAATTCTCAGTTTGTTGCTTTTAATTTGCTGCTGTCGATTTATGACAATCCAATCATCATCACCGAAAAACCTAAAAAGGCTCACCGACACCAAGCGTTAGCGTGATTTTAACCCAAGAACCGCCATTCTTCACTCTATAACCGAAAACAACTGCCTTAAAGCCCTTTAAAAACCGCATAGTGACTTGCTGCGGCTTCCGTTTCCCTTTAAATTAATCCTTATAAATTAAGCGCGTATTAAGTAGGAGCCTCTTATGGCCAAACCGATCAGTAAAGCGAGTCAGTCTCAGGGAATGTTGATGTTCAAATTATCCCTTACTCAAAGTTTTGCGATAGGCACGCTTAAAGTCAGAGAAATCGTCCCTTTCCAGCCAATGACCCAGATCCCCTACTCTCATCACCATGTGATTGGTACGGTGACCATCCGCGAACTTACCGTTCCTGTGATTGATATGTCTGCAGCTATCGGCTTTCGTCCAATAACACCGGCTGAATATCAAAGCTGTGTGCTGATTGTTACTGATTGCTTGAGAACCGTCGTCGCATTCTTGGTTCGCTCGATTGATAAAATCATTGAGTGTGATTGGAAGAGCATTGAATCGCCACCCGCGAGTGTGGGTCGCAATGTGTTTGTGACAGGAATTACTCGCTTTGAAGATCGTATCGTGCAAATGCTCGACGTGGAGCTTCTGCTTTCTAAGATCTACCCTGCTTATGAAAACGCGCATATTCCAATGCTGACTGATGTCGAAAGGGAACGCCTCAAAGCGCTGAACATCTTATTGGTTGATGACTCTTTGATCGCACGTAAACAACTGTCTGATGCCTTAGACAGTATCAACATCCCTTACAGTATTTGTAACAACGGCTTAGATGCGATAGATATGATGCGCCGAGAGGCAAGTAAAGGGACAGCGATTGATCTTTTAGTAAGTGATATTGAGATGCCGGGACTGGATGGTTACGAACTTGCGTTTGAAGTGCAGAACGACAGCGCACTGAGTCATGCTTACTGTATTTTACACACCTCACTATCGAGTGAAATTTGTGTCGACCGTGCCAATCAAGTAGGAGCACATGAGGCGCTTGAGAAGTTCAACGCGGGTGAGTTAATCGAGGCAATGCTACGCGGTGCAAAAGTCTTAAACGAAGCCTCTACCGCTGCTTAAGCACTATTTTAGAAGCTAAACCTAGCATCATGCTTAGTGGTTTAGCTTCTTAACTTCTTAACTTCTTAACTTCTTAACTTCTTAACTTCTTAACTTCTTAACTATTAGAGATCAATCAGTGCGGAGCTCTACCTTAAGATATCTTTGGCATAGAATAGCTCTTACTCACAAATTCCACTTCCTCTACCTCATTGACATGATTGGTAAAAGACGCCAATGCATAGAGTGTGTTCGCGACTAAGTTAGCGTATTTAAAAAGAATCGGGTCAGGCGACTTTTTACTTCCATGATGTTCAATACTCACCAGCGCTCGCACGACTTTTTTAGCCTGACAGCGACATAAGTGAAGCTCGCTGGACACTCGATGCCCACCGGGTAATACAAACCCTTTGAAACCACCTTCTAGCTGTTCACGAATATGATGATAGTCTTTTTTCAGCTCTACCAGCTCAGTCTCAGTGATGGCGAGTTTTCCACGCACCGAACCATTTAGATGATAGATGTTTGGCTGCAAGCGTTGCAGAACCTCTCGAACTTGAGGCTCCAACTCCAAAGACAACACTAACCCAACTCGACAACAAAGCTCGTCCGACAGAATCTCAAAATCACAGATAGGACTGTCTTCATAAATAAACGGGTAACAGAATTCATCCCAATCTCGACTTACTGGTTTCACACAACAACCCTTAAACTTGAAATATTCTGACGCCAATATATCAAACTCTTTGATTTAGACATAAAAAAGCCCTCACATTGGAGGGCTCCTGAAGAAATTGGTTAACGAGCTTATTCGTTAGACACTTTTTTATGGCCTTCTTGCAAGTGAACGAAATCTACGAGATCATCACCAGATACTTGGTATGCCTGACCAAAACCTTTCACGAACAGGCCGTTTTCTGCTTCGAGCTTGAACAGAGAGAAGTCTTGCAGCTGGCTCAAACCATCAATGATTTCGCCAAAACGCTCTTGCATCTGACCGATCACTTGAGTCCAAAGTTCCGTTTCACGATCAACAACACTTGCTTGAGCATCAAACGTTAAACGCTTGCGTGCGTAAAGTTGCTTCGAGCTCTCTTCATCTTCAATCATCATCAAAGAGACTTGAGGGTTTGCTTTCAAGTTACGCGCATGACGAGCAATATCAGAAATGAGAACAAAATAACCTTCTTGGTTCTGAACGAAAGGGGCGTAACTTACGTTTGGACGACCTTCTTCATCAACCGTTGCAAGCTGAAGGGTACGACGCTCTTGGCGAAATTCTTTAATTTCTGGACCTAGGCGACCTTGAAGACGTTCTTGTTTTACTTGCTGTTCCATGGGTAATTCCTTTCTTCACTTTCTCTGATTTATTGTTTTTGCCCGAGGTTGAGCGATCATTAAGATCCTCGAGCATTCATGTCTTGTGTAAGCTAATTGTTGGTCTTGGTTAGGCTCTTTGTTGAGCCTTTTGAAACTTATTGTCGATCTTGATTACGCTTGCTGTTGAAGCGCTTTAAAGCGATCAACTTGGTCAGCAATAAGTTCACGCTTTTCATTGCGACCTAGGTAGATCTTAAAAATGTTCTCGCCTGTTTCACTGAAGAAACCGAAATAATGACTTTCACGGCCCATGAACGCCTTGCTCACCAAACCAATATGTTTGATGTTGTCGAGTTTTAGGTGGCCATGCAGCTCGCCTTCTTTACCCATCAGATTGTAGTAACCACGAGCGACTTTACCTTTAGGGAACGGCGCTTTTACTTCAAAGATAGAACCGAACGAATGCACGATGGTGGTCACAGGGCCCCAACCAACTAGACCTTCTAAAATCTCTTGAGCACGGCAGCCATCTAGCATTACCGCCATGTCGTTTGGAAAAGCAGCAACCACTTCAACTTCTGAAACACCTAGCTTCTCAGCAATTGCTGTAGGAAGCAGTTTTGGTTCTTCTTCTAGAATGCGTGCGACACGTTGATCTAGAGTTTCTGTCATTTCGAATGTTGTATCTGTCATTGAATATGTGTCCGTATAAACGAGTAAGTGACGTGTCTGATAAGCAATATATCCGATGAACCATGTATCTGATGAACCACGCATCTGATTAACTGTATATCCGACAAGCTGTAATCTAATAAATAAAAAGTTAAGCGTGCTTCAAACTTGCATGTGGGTGAACGCCCGAACCTGATGCTTTGGGTGCTGGGTGCATAGCCTGATATTCAGCGTTAAGTACTTGAATCACGCTCTGAGCGAGGCTTACTGCCCAGAAGCTGCCAGCAATAGTGAGGGTCAGATAATCTTCCGAAAGCTCAACCAAACCATTCTTCTCCCAATGCAAAAACAGAGGCTTCAGATAATCGAATGTGTCTTGTCCCATAAAGGTCGGCAACGTACTTCTTCTAACAACACCAGAATCAAAACCGACCTTCAATGAAGAGAAGGTTGGCTCTAGTGAGCTTTGCTTGGTCATCATGGCTATTGGCAATTGACCTTGCTTTATAGACTCCATGTAGCTGTCTAAAGTTCGATGTTGCATCACACCGTGGCCACCGATGTTGCCACCAGCGCCACAACCAATCGGCAACACTTCGGCATAAGTTTTCGCTAAGCTGTTGTAAATGCTCCGTTCGCGGTTATCACGAGTCCAGTGATTCACGCTCAGTTGCTTGACCTTATTTTTTGCCATGAACTCAACACCCGCTAAATACATACTCGCCTTATCTGGCGTATTGGCCGGTGGCGGGATTTTTCCTTTCTCAACGAGATTAAGCATAGGTGCATTGCCCGAAACAATCAGTTGATAAAGGTCAATACCGTGTGCGCCAGTAGACATGTAGTCTTCCAAATCTTGTTGGAACACTTCCATAGACTGGTGCGGTAATCCGTATAACAGATCAAGAACGATCGGAGCTTGTTCAGTACGGCTTAGTGAACTGATACGTTCCAACACAACTTCTCGGTCATCTAAGCGCTTAGCACTACGTCGAACATGAGTATTGAAACTTTGAATGCCGAATGAGAAACGATTAAAGCCACCTTCAAGTGCGCTATCAAACATCTCGTCGCCAAATCGATTGATACGCCCTTCTAAGGTCATTTCAACATCGTTTGCCAGCGGGAAATATTGTCGAATCGCTTTACCTAATAGTTCAACTTGCTGAGAAGACAAATCGGTAGGTGTTCCGCCACCGATATAGACGGCGTGAAATAATCCAGACTGAGCCCAAGGCGTTTTGGCTTTAAGCTTTAGCTCAACCATCAAAGCATCGAAATACTCATCAACTAATTTACGGCTCGCAGCGTTTTGGAAAAAGTTGCAAAACGTACAACGCACACGACAGAAAGGAATATGGACATACAAGCAACGCTTATCCTGTTTCTTCCCTTCGCTTAGCATCAGTTCATCAAAGAGCTCCAACTTCTTGCTCGGGTCGACCGGAATTGAACTTCCTCCGGCATGGGCAGAATGCTTTTTCGCAAACGCAAAACGAAGCGGATCAGGGCTAGAAACACCCAATATTGATTCGTCAAATTTATAGATATTAAGATTCATATAATCTCTCTAAACACTTACATAGCAAAGTCTGGAAGACTATTCGCTAAAAACTGAGAGAATCATAAATAGACGCAAATGATAATGCAATTGATAATTGATCTTATTTAGATTCTAAGCAATAATCCGATATAGATTTTAGATTGAGTAAAGGATTGAATGTGAACGTTCCTAGATATGTTATTGCAGGCGGTGCATCGATAGTGATTCATGCGGCGCTATTATTTGTCGCGCAAGAATCCAAAGTCTTTGCGATGCCTGCAGGTAGCCAATCGAACACGGTATCGATCAACTTCACTCCTAAGAGCGTGCCTTCTCAAGCTCAACAAAAAACCATTACAGAACCGGTTGAACCTGAGCCAATCAAAGAAACGGTCTCACAAGCAAAACCTAAGGCCGTTGAGCACAAACAAGCCAAGCCAACCCCAAAGAAAAAAGCGATCACCAATAAGCCTCAACCCAAGAAAGTAGAGAAAAAGGTTGTTGAAAAGAGAGTCGAGAAGAAACCGGTGACAGAGAAAAAAGTCGTTAAGAAAAAACGCCCAGAACTAAAACCAGAGCCAAAGTCCAAACCAACACCTCAACCAGAGAAGCTAGCCGACAAGAAAGTCGATAAGAATCTAGACGATTCAGCTAATCAGCCTCAGCAAGTCAATCAAGGTGTATCGAACAAAGAGCCAGTCTTAGTCACTAAGCCTTCTTTCTCTTCTCGCCCTACACCACCAAATTATCCTCGCCAGGCAAGACGTCGTGGTGTTGAAGGTGTCGCTACGTACGAGGTATGGCTCGACGCAGAAGGCAAACAAATTAAACAAGCATTAGTAAATTCATCAGGCGCACTAATGCTCGATAGCGCCGCATTAGATGCCATTAAACAATGGAAATTCTCACCTCATACTGTCAATGGCCGAGCAATTGCTCACCGTGTACAAATACCTGTTCGTTTTAGGTTGGATTAATCATGCAACAAATCAGTTACTTACAAGATCAACTTGGCTTAATGACTTGGCCTCTTCTTATCTGCTCAGCATTAACAGCAATGATCATCGCTGAGCGCGTTTTCCAAGTCATGCTAAGCATCGGTGTTGGTAAGCGTGCCATTCGCCGTGAGCTCAATCTGATCTCGCCAACCAACAGCAAAGAGATCGAAGCACTTGCTCAATCGATTTCAGGCAAACGACCGCTACTGTACAAGGGCGTGTCGATGTTGCTTGCCCACCACTCTTTTTCAAAAGGTTTGCGTGAAGACGCTGCTGGAATTTGGCTACAAGAAAAACGCCACCAACTGCATGCAGGTTTGAGACTGCTTGGTTTGATCGGCGTGATCAGTCCGCTAATTGGCTTGCTTGGTACGGTGCTTGGTCTTATTGAGATGTTCAAAGGGGTTGCAGCTACGACCGGCAGTATTACACCGAACGATCTAGCTGACGGCCTTGGTTTAGCAATGAGGACCACAGCGGCAGGCTTGATGATTGCACTGCCTGCTATTTCAGGTGCACAACTACTCGGGCTATGGGCTGATCGAGTATTGGCCCAACTGGAACACACTCTGAACTATGTCAATGTGTGGCTAGAGGGGATGTCGATTCAAACCAATAACTCTGACGATACCAAAGGCTCATCAGTTAACAAAGTCGCTGTTGGTGATGTGAGTCAAGCATGATTAAAACGCCCCACTCGTCTCAAACACAAAGTTTAGCACCAGACTTAACGCCGCTACTCGACATCATTTTTATCGTGATGGTTTTCCTATTGCTAACAGCTTCGGTGAAGTTGGAGTCATTAGAGGTAGAACTGCCTAGCTCTGATATTAAAAACGTATCTGAAGTCCACAAGGATTCGATTAACGTCAATATTTTAGACCACGAACCTTACTGGGCGATTAACGGCCAAGAGTATATCGACTGGGAAAACTTCAAGATTGCATTGCTGGAAGAGACAGGCACATCGGATAAGAAGCCGATCATCATTGGCGCAGATAAAGCCGCCAACGTCGAGAACTTAGTGAAGTTGCTGTCGTTTCTTCAAGAAAATGGAATACCAGCGACCCAATTACTCACGGAAGATGGCTAGAACAATACTTAATTTTCACGAGGCTTGGTTCTTCATTGATAAGACCAAATAACCAAAGCCAGACCTATATCGACTTGAACTCAAAATGCGCACGGATGACTTACTCAGTAGTTTCGCGCTATAAAAAAAGATATCACTATGAAACAGATAAAAGTACTCAACAAAATCAACTTAAAAGCCAAGACACATTTACTCTCAATGGTAGTTTCAAGCTTGGCGTTCACCGCGCCTACAGTATTGGCCAATGACATTGAACAACCTCGAATAATCAGTGCCGGCAGTGCTGTTACTGAATTGGTGTTGGCATTGGGTGCAGAGGAACAGCTAGTCGCGATTGATGTGACCAGCCATTTCCCTCAAACAGAGAATCTGCCGAAGATTGGTTACCACCGAAACCTTTCAGCAGAAGGCTTGATTGCCTTAGAGCCAACCACACTAATAGGCTCGGATGAAATGGGGCCAGACAATGCGATTTCTCAATTGAAATCTGCCGGTATCGATGTAGAGATCGTTAACACCGAAGCAAACGTTGAGGGGTTATTAGAACGTATCGACCAAATCGCAAAAATCACCCATACCGAGGCTCACTCAGAACAAGTGAAAGCGGAAGTAAATCAAAAGATCGCAGCATTAAAAGCAAACCAAGTATCAAGCAACGAAGCGAAGAAAGTCTTGTTCCTATTGCTGCATGAAGGTCGCCCTGCCAATGTTGCAGGCGGTGAAACGTCACCAAACGCGATCATTGAATTGGCTGGCGGTGTAAACCCTGCGGCTAAAAGCCTTACGTCTTACAAGCCCCTATCAATGGAATCACTCGTTGAAATGCAGCCTGATGTCATCTTGGTGAGTGGCCGCAGCTACCAAAAAATGGGCGGCGCTGACGCCATTCTTAAATCGTTGCCTATGTTAGCAGCGACTCCTGCTGGCATGAACAAGAAAATCATTACCGTAAAAGGCAGTGCATTAGTTGGCGGACTTGGCCTCGAAAGCCTTTCAGAAGCCAAACGATTAAACGCTCTTATCTATCCGTTATAACTTATCTACCCGCTATAACTCGACCACCCTATTCTTACTGTTGCTAGCTTAGTTTCCATTACCTACCCGCTTTTCCGCAATGTTGGTGATGGATATTGAAGCTAGCGATGGACATTGAGGCCCTTTATGTTGCTACGATCCGTCCCACTGAAAACATCGATGTTAGGCCTAGGGGCTACCCTAGTCTTCGTCGCACTGTTCTCAATTACCGTTGGGCCAATGAACATTAGCTTAGCTGACAGTGCAGCGAGCTTACTCCAACCAAACAATGATTTAGCCCCACACATCAATTTGGTGATTCAAGAAATCCGTTTACCAAGAACCATCTTATGTATGCTAATCGGCGCGATTCTCGCATTATGTGGTGCGGTCATGCAGGGGCTATTTAGAAACCCGCTTGCTGAGCCAGGGATCATTGGTGTCTCTGCCGGAGCAGCATTAGGTGCTGCATTAGCCATTGTTATTTTCTCTAAGCTTTCACTGCAATACCCTGCATTCATGAACTTTGCGGCCGTTCCAGTATTCGCCTTTTTGGGCGGCGCCTTAACCACACTGCTGGTTTACAAACTTGGTACTAGCAAATTTGGCACCTCAGTAACCATCATGTTGTTAGCGGGCGTAGCGATCAGCGCGCTATCAGGTGCAGGTATTGGATTCTTGAACTTCATTGCTGATGACCAGATGTTGCGTGATCTTTCACTGTGGTCAATGGGTTCATTAGCCGGCGCAAAGTGGTCAGGTATTTTGCTTGCTGCTATCACGCTCGTTGGATTGTTTGTTGTTTTCTACCGCCAAGCAATGTCACTGAATGCTCTATTACTGGGCGAGTCTGAAGCGCAACACCTTGGCATACCGGTACAAAAGCTCAAACGAAAGTTGATCCTGCTAACTGCTGCAGGCGTTGGAATCACGGTTAGCCTGTCTGGCATGATTGGTTTCATTGGGTTAGTAATCCCTCATTTAGGTCGTATGTTGGCAGGCCCTGATCACCGAGTTCTATTACCGCTATCTGCATTTCTTGGTGCACTTCTGTTAACAGCCGCTGACATGTTCTCACGTGTGGTACTTGCACCAGCAGAACTGCCTGTAGGCATTGTCACCGCGATTATCGGAGCTCCATTCTTCTTGTATCTTCTATTTCAACAGAAAGGGAGAATCCTTTAATGTTTCCTTCAGCATTAAAAGCGACCAATATCGAAGTGAAATTCGGCAGCAAAGTGATACTAGATGGCGTTTCTATTGAAATTGAAGCGGGAAAGGTAACCACACTGCTTGGACCCAATGGCGCAGGGAAAAGCACGTTACTTAAAGCTTTGTGCCAAGAGATATCAAGCACGGGTGATATCCAATACTTTGGACACACCAAAGACAAGTGGCCTTCTCAAAAGCTGGCAAAGCACTTAGCTATGCTTCCTCAGCACAGTACGTTGACCTTCCCATTTTTGGCACATGAAGTCGTCGAGCTTGGTGGTATCCCTCTGCAAGAGTCCAACAAAAAGCTTACTAACATAGCGAGCAAAAAAATGGATGTTGCCGACGTGACTCACTTAAGTGAAAGGCTCTACCCTTCGCTATCTGGCGGTGAAAAACAGCGTGTTCACTTGGCTCGAGTATTAACCCAGCTTCACTATTCTGGTGACCAATGCATCTTAATGCTCGATGAACCAACGTCAGCACTGGACCTCGCCCACCAGCACAATACCTTGAAAATCGCGAGAGAGTTAGCCGACAACCACAACGCAGCCGTTATCGTGGTTCTACATGACTTAAACTTAGCCGCTCAATACTCCGATCGATTGGTGGTATTGAAAGAAGGTAACTTGGTTTGCGATGGAAGCCCTTGGGAAGCACTTAAGCCTTCGATGATTGAAGATGTGTACGGCTATAGAAGTATTGTAGAAAAGCACCCAACTATGAGCTTCCCTCAGGTTCATCCCGCGCAATAAGCTCGGTTTAGGGGGCTCATGACGAGTATTCGTTCTTAATAGCAGCTAAATCATTCTAAGCCTCGATTTGTTCGAGGCTTTTTATTGGCTCATAGCCTCTCTCTCGCCTTAAACTCAATTTTGTTAGTACCACAACAATAAATCCTCAAACGTCTCACTCTGAACGCTTGAGGCTCTAGAAATAAACAGAATCAGTTAGTGTTGGTTAGCTTTTAGCAACTGAGGTTGAATGTAAGGCACGAACGTAAACATTTAAAAAGAAAAGAAATAACTGCATTTGAAACAAAAGGAAGATAGCGGCAACTGTGTGAGAAAGAGAGAAAGAGAAGTGAAATGACAGGCACAAAAAAAGCCCCCTTAGGAGCTTCTTTTATTGAGTGCTGATTATTGGCTCATTCGAATCAATGATTTGCCAATCAGCCACTCTAGTTCTCTACCGCTAGCATCACCAAACTGAGTTTCAGTCAGCTTGTATAGACGATCAATACCGTTTGCAGCGAACTCATGAGCGCTCTCTGCAGTAACGATATGATGGAAAAGTAAACGTAAAATTGCTAGGAACTCAGCGTCTTCAAGAGCTGCAACCCAGCTAGCAGAAAATGCATCAAGGCCATTTTCAAAGTCAATGTGTTCCATAAACATCTTGAAAATACGACCGTCTAAAGCAGCAGTAAAATCCGTTTTCTTTGGAAAGTGGTGGCTTATACCTGTACGAGAAACGCCCGTTTGCTGACTCAACGTCGTGTATGACATCTTGTCGTAACCCAATCTTAATAGCTGGTCCACAACGGCATCCATGATTTTCTGGATAGTGATTTCTGTATCTTCTTTACTACGCTTTGGCATATTCAGGCTCTTCTCTTTGTAAATCCATCTAACTCAGTCAAATGAAGTCAGAATGCAAATCGTTATCAGCATTATGTGAGCAAGGTGTTTTATCGCAAGTATTTATAACTACATTCACACAAATACCATGTACGAATAATTCGACAGTGACGCCTCTTTGGGCGCTTAATCTAATTATTCTTCGAATAACAACCTTACGATCCTAAGTCGGTAATTTTAAATAACGACTTAGAATATGAAATACCCAACGAAAAATTCATTGTATAAATACCTATCAAGCGATAGATAGTCTTATAAAATCATTCCTGACGCAACTAAGTGAATGATATTCTGACAAATTAATAACATTAATCTTCAGCAAAACATGATCAAGATCACATAGATATTTTGCGACGCGAATGTTCATATTAATTCCTCTCCACACAAACAACATAGCATACCAGTATAAATTAGTTCAAAGATTTTAATTTTTGTAGATACAGATCAAATTGCTCGTTAGAATAACCGCAGACTTTGTAAGAGGATTATTTATGAGCCAAGATGTTGGTAACAACGATGTATGTGAGGCTTGCGGCTGCGCAGGTGAGATCGGCTTCATCATTAAAGAAGGCGATGAGGTTGCTGAGGTAACCGTTTACGGTAGCTCTAAAGCCCTTATTGAAGCTGAGTTTGCTAAGTACGTTGAGTTAGCGAAGCAAGTGTCTAACAATGTCGAGTTTGAAGCGTCAGAGATGACAGAAGAGAGCACGGAATTGCATGCACGCTTTAAATTTGAAGTGAGTGCCGAGAAGATTATTTTCGAACTTAAAACTCGCTCTCTAGCGCGTTAATTTAAGCATCAATATTCATATCAATAAAAGACGAGTTTATTACTCGTCTTTTTTTATCATTTCAACCCACCCTAATGCCCCATTGGTCTCAAAATCATTTTCGGCAGCACATCGAATCAAAACGCCGGAAACTTCAACGACGGCACCTAAGCTATATGCCTTATCATCATAATAACAAACTCGTTGCTGTGAACCGCTCTGCGTGACAACGACCGCAGCCTTAGCGGGCGTGGATATTATTTTATTAGCATTCGCTGATACTGAACAAAACACAAAGGTTAAAATCACAAAACCTTTTAGAATTTGACGCTCTATTTCAATCACAGATTCACCTTTCATTGTGTTCTATACCTTTTTACCTACCAACAAATGAGTAAAACACTATGCGAGAATAATTTTTTCATTATAGTGTTAACGTCTCTCGTAATAAGAAGCTTGTTATGCTCAGAATAATTGCACTTATTATTGGTTCTTTAACCATAACAAATGTGACTGCAGAACCACTCGATCAGTATCAAATATTGAACCATCTGGATAATTACGGAAACTTATATTTACGAAATAAGCCATACACATCGCTCCCAACAGGCTTGGTTGTTGACGGTAATTTGAACATAGAGAACACACCTATTACCCGTCTACCGAAAGGGTTAGAAGTAAACGGCAGCCTTAAAGGCGGTAACAGCCAACTCGCGCATGTTCCCTCAGGAGTTAAGATTAAGGGCTATGCCGACTTGATTGGCAGCCAAATCACCAGTTGGCCACGAGGTGTGAGAGTGGGCGGATTTATTAACCTCACGGACACTCCCCTACAAAGGCTACCCAATGGCTTTAGAGTGAAAGGCGACCTGAGCGTGATTCGTACGCCTTTGACAGAACTACCAAACGGGATAGTCATTGATGGCGACTTATATATAGGCGGTTCTAAAATTACAACATTTCCCGACACCATGACGGTCAAAGGCAATATCTATCTCGGTGGTAACACCATTACCACGTGGCCAACCAACTTAGACCTTGGTGGCGCGGTTGCTCGCTAATATGCAGTCCGATTAACTGGCTATTTGGCCGCGACGTATAGATAAAGAGACCAACACCGATACAAAAAAGGAGCCGAAGGCTCCTTTTTCAATTCAATCACTTGTTGATTAGCGAAGGCATCCACTAAGCAGCAGCAACGAACCAACCAACCAACAATAGACTAACCAATATTCTTCACTGGGTTCGCATAGCTATCAATTAAGTACTGACGAGCACCTTTAGGCAGACCCGATAGCTTTTCTTCAAACTCTTTCTTAACGATTTCTGTAATAGACTCATCATCTTTGTCTGCAGCCAGCAAGTTCACAGGAAAAAGTTTGTAGTTGTCATGGATCTGACGGTCGATCTCTTCAGCAAGCGCTTCTGGCGTTTCAAAATCTTGGTCGATAACTTGGCCGAAACCAACATGAACACGTCCTTTGTTACCGATGATACCTTGAATGATACTTTCTATATCTTCAAACTCACCCTTTTCGTAACTGCCGTTTACGTCTTTTTCAAAAAGCTCTATCGCTTTCGCTGTGTCACATGGATCGTTTTCGTACGAAATAGCCACAGGAACGATCTTCAATGATTTCACGTACTCAGGAAATGCGATTTTTTGCTTACGCCCTTCAACATGGAACATCTTCAGAATTGCTGGCTCCGTGAAATCATTACCATCTTTTGCACGACCTTCTTTTTGAGCGATCCAAATTGAGTTGCCTGTCTCCAAAGAGTGCTTGATGTAAGAAGACAGCTGCCCAAGCGCTTTCATCATTTCACGCGGCCCTTTCAAAGAACGCTTTACGATGAAGCTTTTGTTCAGACGCATCAATTCAGTCGCACATGGCTTCTTCAGCAGGTTATCACCAATAGCAATGCGACAGGTCTGGTGTTTATTTTGATGCAGAGCGTAGTTGACGAGTGCAGGATCCATAGCGATATCACGATGGTTAGAAACAAACAAATAAGCTTGATTCACATCCAGTGACTCTACGCCAGTGTACGTAACACCATTAGTAGTTTTAGCTAGCGTGTCGCGTAAGTACTTTTTAACTTCAATCTGAATGGATTCGACGCTGGTCAGTTTGCTCCATTTCATTTTCAAGTAAACGCGCAAGATCGGACTCATTAATGCTTTAAACCAAGACGCATGGTTTGAAAAACGATAGTGCAAAATCGCACTGATAAATTCTTCATCATTAATAAGACGGTTTAGTGCCGCTGGAATTTCATCATCGCCGTAAGGACGAATATCAACATATGGATCGGTCGGAGAGGTCATTTTTTAATTCAAATAATAAAAATCTGGCTCATTCTACGCGTTGTTTTGACTTCTCGCAGCTACAGAGTCCATACTTTTGACAAGGTCAGACCAGAAAGATTGAAAATCCCCTGTTATTGTTGGCATTCTTTAAAATTAACGGTAATCTTGACGCCCCAAAATTAAGGTACTATCTATGAACTTCGCTATTGAATATACATCGGCTTACTTTTCACACTTGGTGATCACACCACGCAAGAAAGTACTTAAACATAGCCTTGTATCGGTTCAAAGTGGCTTGGTTTTGATAAAGCTTGGTAAACAAGAGTACGCTGTTGAACCCGGTCAAAGTATCTGGGTTCCATATGACTGCTTAACTTCACTGACCTACTTTCCAAACACCCAGGTTAATCGTGTCGATTTCTCAGTTCGTTTGACGGACGCATTCCCGAGACAAGCAGGATACATCACGCAAACAAACCTATCTTCTGCGTTACTGGAAAAGTTGGAGCTAACCAAAGCTCGCACTACCAATGCCAATAATACGGAGCAAGCGTTTAAAGATATGCTTTCTGTATTGAAGCAAGAAGTGTTGGCGTTTAAACCGTTGCTTTGTGAAAGTGCTTTGTCTCAGCGATTCAATCAGTGGAACATCGATGACTCAAATCTACCGCAAGAACACACCTTGGTGATGGTAATGCGCGAGGCGAAGAAACGCATGCAGTCAGGTCAGAAACGTGCACTTGTGATTGATGATTTATTCTCAGGCAAAGAAGAAGAGTTTGAACAACTGTGCATGCTTGTTTTTGGTGAAGATTTGTAGCTTGGCGATAAATTATAGATAATAGTGAAAGCGAAAAACCAGAGACTAAAAAGCCGCAAAAACTCAGTTTTTGCGGCTTTTTTAATTCTTAAAATTTCAATTTTTAGTTCTTAGTGCTTAGTGCTTAGTGCTTCAACATAGATTCATAATCTACCAATCTAGAATGGCAATTCGACCTGCATCATAAGGTCTGCGTCTCGAGAATCATGCCAGCGGTAATCAAAGCGCATACGAGGCTGCCCGTCAACTTTCTCGCCAAAACCGATGCTCAACTGAAGACCATGATTCATCAACCACTCTTCAGTCGACATATCATACTGCTCATCTTCAAGATCTTCTGGGAACCACATGCCAAGTCCAACATAGTTAGATTCAAGGCTCTGAGTTAATAGAGGCGCATCTTTGCTCTGAATAACCCAATCAGACCAATAGTCGGGGGCTTCAGGCTCTTCATCACTTAGCCCGCTGATTTCCATCATGCGTTGACCAAAAGACTCAATACTCGAAGTGAAGTCTAAACAGCTGTTTTCATCATCAGAAGTCAGCATTATCGAATCTAAGCTAAAGAAATCACAATCAGCTTGAGCAGGCATACTGCATGCTGCAATGATCATCGTCGCTGGTATCGCGCGCTTTAGCATAGTCATCAGACCTCTTGAATTAGTGAATTTACATTATTGTATACAGTCCACTATCTTGCAATATCTTTGTAACTGACTTTGTACTCAGTTTTGCCACATTGCTCCCATTTTGCAAAGCATTACGAATATCGGTGCTGCGAATCTTCACTTTTTCAGGGCAAGCCATCACCGACCAGCGCTCTGTTATCTCATCGGATTTATAGAAAGATGAGAATTTGAAGAAATTATCTGGACCAATAACAAATGTAAGTTCGGCGTCACGATGTAACTTCTGAAGTTCACTGAGCACTGCGTAAGTCGTCACACTTTCACCTGGAATAAACAAGCTCTTTTCGATCAAAGAAAGCTCAACTTGATCCAGCGAAAGATCGCTAATAAATGCGTTAACTAACTGACATCTCGTATCAAAGTCTAGCATCTCTTTTCCCCAAGCATGGGCAATACTTGGAACGAGTAGAATTTTATCGAAGTGAGCCAACGAATCAATCACACTTTTATGCCCTAAGCTCGGTGGATTAAACGCGCTACCGAAAATGGCTATTTTTTCCATTGTTTATTACTGCCTTCTCTTTCTAAGCTTGTGCAAAGAGGTTTTTAAATCGGATGATTTAGGTATGATAACACTAGATTTTTAATTTGCTTGCAGGAAAGGAATACGAATGGAACAGTTAATTCGTGACGAAATGCGCGTACTACCTTCAATTGACCCTCACTTCGAAGTGACTCGTCGTGTGGACTTTATCAAAACGAAACTTCAGCAGTCAGGCTGCAAGTCTCTGATCCTTGGTATCAGTGGCGGTGTAGACTCAACGACCTGTGGCCGTTTAGCACAAATGGCAGTTAATAGCCTGAATGAAAGCGCTGGTAGCAACGACTACCAATTCATCGCTGTTCGCCTACCTTATGGCGAGCAAAAAGATGAAGACGAAGCACAACTTGCTCTGTCTTTTATCGAGCCTTCTCAATCAGTTTCTGTAAACATTAAAGCGGGTGTTGATGGGCTTCACGCAGCCTCTCATGTAGCTTTAGAAGGCACAGGATTACTACCAACAGACTCTGCGAAAATCGACTTTGTGAAAGGTAATGTGAAAGCACGTGCTCGCATGATCGCGCAATACGAAATCGCAGGTTACGTTGGTGGTCTTGTCATCGGCACCGATCACTCGGCGGAAAACATTACTGGCTTCTACACTAAGCACGGCGACGGCGCATGTGATCTAGCACCTTTGTTCGGCCTGAACAAACGCCAAGTTCGTGAACTGGCTGCAACACTAGGGGCTCCAGAGCAACTTGTGAAGAAAGTGCCAACCGCTGATTTAGAAGAGCTTGATCCACAGAAAGCCGATGAAGCAGCATTGAACCTTTCTTACGATCAAATCGATGATTTCCTTGAAGGCAAAGAAGTCTCTCAAGACGTGTCAGATCGCTTAGTAAGTATCTACAAAGCAACACAGCACAAGCGTCAACCTATCCCAACGATCTACGATTAATTTGAGTTAATCAATGACACCGTAAGGCTAACTAGGTTGTAAAAATAGCGACGTTGTAAGAATCAAAAAGGCCGGAAGCTCATTTACGAACTTCCGGCCTTTTCTATTTAGTGTTTTTTAACGCAACGAGTCGTTAATTTACAACTTCGATATCCGTTTGCGGCACACTGCAACACGCTAGTATCTGCCCCATGTTACGCTCGTGTTCTTGCAACGCAGGTACATCTGGTTGGTGAACTTGCCCAGACTCAAGGGTCACTTTACACGCTCCGCAAAAACCAGCACGACAACTAGAAGCAATAGGCACACCCGCCGATTCAGCCTGTTCTAGTAGCGTTGATTGGTTATTACCTTCAAACAGGTAGCCGTTCACACTTAACTGCAACTGCTTCACCGCCTCTTCTGTTGACTGAGCAACACCAAACGCTTCTTGGTGGTAATGCTGAGGATTAAGCCCCATTTGAATCAGTAGTTTCTTTGCATTGTCCATAAAGCCGTCAGGGCCACACACGAAAGCTTGGCGTTTGTGTAACTCTTCAATTTTAGCGACATGAGACACGCTCAAACGTCCTGATAAGCCATCCCACTCTTTAGTTGGTTGGCTTAATGAGTAAATCACACGAAGACCCGCATGCTCACTGGCGATCTTATCAATCTCAGCTTGATAAGGGATGTCTTCTTCGCTGCTGCATTGGTGATAAAAAATCACATCATCAATCTGATCATGGTCGGCTAAGTAACGAAGCATTGATAGCATTGGGGTAATGCCGCTGCCTGCAGACAAAAGCAGCAACGGGTGCGTTGGATTTTGTTCTAGATAGAAAGCACCATCTGGGTTTTGAGCAACAAGAGTATCCCCCACTTGGAAGTGATCATTGAGCCAGTTTGAGATTTGACCATCGTCCACTCGCTTCACTGAAATAGCTAAGCGACCTGCGCGTGATGGGCTAGACGATAGTGTGTAACGTCGAGACACTTTTTCGCCATTAATCATCATTTCAATTGGTAGATGCTGACCCGGTTGATAACTTGGTAGTGAGTGGTTCTCCTTCGCTGGCTCTAACCAAAAGGTCGTGAAGTCACGAGCAATCTCTTCGCGCTCAACACAAGTTAAGTGCAACGACTCAACCCAAGTGTCTTCATAATGTTCTTTCTCTTTGGTTTCGAGTACTTCAACCACATCACCCGCTTTAACCAAACCTTCATTTTTAGCGACAAGATTCTGACCAAAGAAAACGCCACCACGCTCGTTAGCTCTGAATGTAGAGAAGGTATTAAGAGGCTCTTTTGTCGCTCTAAATTCGCCACGTTCAACGTCCACCGTAGTCAAAATACAGCGTTCACAAGGTTTAACCGCTTCGAATTCAACCTCACCAATTCGGATACGCTTCCAGCCATCTTCAGCAAAAGGGTCTGTATTGGAAACAACAAAGTTAGTACGGAACTGGTCCATCGAGTGTATTTCAGGGCTGCGACGATTCAGCTCATCTAGAGAAGCTTGGCTGATGATTAACATTGGGTAGCCGTCGGCAAAACTTACATTGTGACCTAGCTTCTCGCGAACGCGGTTCGATTGCTCACCAGAGAACAGTAACTCAACACGAACTCCTAATACATCGCTGAACCAATCATCGGCCTCATCACATGTCGTGTATGCCGTGAAGCTATCTTTCCACACCGTTGCTGGCGCTTCTTGCATCTTGAAACTGGCATATTTTAGACGCAGCGGCTCTTTGCCCTCATAGGTAAAAATCAAACCGTCTGGTTGCAAGCTAGAAGATACCTTGACCATTTTCGGATACTTGCGCGCCGTAATCATTGAACCGTCAGCCAATGCCAACATAAAGCGTCTGTCGAAGGTTAAGCCTTGTTTTTCGACCCAAGCAGAAGAAAGAGCGATCCCGCCGACTGATTTAACCGGAAACACATTAATTTGAGATAGAGAAGGCTGTTGATCCGAAGGCTCTTGCTCTAAAGCCTTTCGATCTAAAGGTGACTGCGACATAACGATTCCAATGTTTTGTTGTTTGTCCCAATGCTAACAAATGGTTATAAATAGTTAAACTGGTAGGCATTAAACACTTGATACTAAGCTATTATCTTGAGATGTTTAGCTTTCTATCTTGATACATTAAGGCAGCAATGCAGTAACACTTTCATACGTTCTATACTTTGAACACGATTACTACTTTGATCTTTCATCGAATAAAAAGGATTTATCATGAACAAACTTGTCATTATCATCTTATGTGTACTGCTTCCTCCTGTTGGTGTGTTTTTCGCACGCGGTGCAGGTAAAGATTTACTGATTAACATCATCCTGACTTTCTTCTTCTGGGTGCCTGGAATGATTCACGGACTATGGGTTGCCACTCGGTAACTTCTCTTCGAGAACAAATACCGAATTTAATACCAATAAAAACAAGCTCCTAGCCCTGAAGCGTTAAAAATAGGATGAAATGAAAGTGCTTTTCCACTATCATCCTGTCGCCTAAACGTAAGCGATTGCTTTCACAGATTTCGCCGAGTTTAGGCTCCAACTACATAACACTTCAAATGGTGGGAGCCTTCAATGACACAACTTACGATTACTCGTCCTGACGACTGGCACGTTCATCTACGCGATGGCGAAGTATTAAAAGATACAGTGCGAGATATCAGCCGCTACAATGGTCGAGCGTTAATCATGCCAAACACCATCCCACCGGTAACAGATACCGAAATGGCTCTTGCTTACCGTGAACGCATCATGGCAGAGCAGCCAAGTGAACAGTTCCAGCCTCTGATGGCACTTTACCTAACAGACAACACAACTCCTGACGAAATTCGCAAAGCGAAAGAGTCTGGTGCCGTAGTCGCTGCCAAACTTTACCCAGCAGGCGCGACAACAAACTCGGATTCAGGCGTAACTTCGGCTCAAAAGATTTACCACGTATTAGAAGCCATGCAAGAAGTGGACATGTTGTTACTGATTCACGGCGAAGTAACGACTCACGATGTTGATATTTTTGACCGTGAGAAGCAGTTCCTAGACACGGTTCTAGCTCCGATTGTTAACGACTTCCCTAACCTGAAGATCGTTCTAGAGCACATCACAACTGCAGATGCTGCGACTTTCGTTAAGAACGCTAACGACAACGTAGCAGCAACCATTACAGCGCACCACTTGCTTTATAACCGCAACCACATGTTGGTTGGCGGCATTAAGCCACACTTCTACTGCCTTCCTATTCTGAAGCGCAACACTCACCAATTAGCGCTTATCGAGGCGGCAACAAGCGGCAGCAAGAAGTTCTTCTTGGGTACAGACTCTGCACCACACGCAAAAGGCGCAAAAGAGTCAGCATGTGGTTGTGCGGGTTCTTACACAGCACACGCTGCGGTTGAACTGTACGCTGAAGTATTCGATTTAGAAGGCAAGATTGAAAACCTAGAAGCTTTCGCAAGCCACAACGGCCCAGACTTCTACGGCATGCCACGTAACACGGATACCATCACTCTTGTTAAAGAAGAGTGGAGTGTTGCTGAAACTATGCCTTTCGGGTCAGACATTGTTGTGCCAATCCGTGGCGGCGAGACTATCGCTTGGGCTGTTAAATAGTCTAACTCTATAAAGCTTACTGTTCATTACACTTAGTTTTATATTGAGCCCTTCACATAAGTGAAGGGCTTTTTATTATGTCTTAATTTCCTTGATTCTAGGCAATAAGCGCCTAACCTTACGGTATAACCACTTGTAAAGTGCGGTTAATACTAAAAATCAGCGGTAAAATATGACTTTAGACTTAGATATTCGGACTCTGTGTTTAATTATGGTGTTCTTATCCGGTACATACTGTATTGGTCTTCTAATTAAACAACAAAACCAAGCTCGTATTTTGGGAATGCGTAGCTTTTTATGCGCTATTTTTCTGTTAATGGCAGGCTTCTCCCTATTGAGCTTTGGTTCCAATATTTCGGTGTGGCTCGCTAAAATAATAGCCAATATAGCAATAGCTGGCGGATTCGCTTTAATAGTACTTAGCCTTACCCAACTAAGGCAGTCTCCCTTCATTTACAGCCTTTGCGTCTTTTCAGCACTACCTTTCGCTATCGTCGCCTTGGTTTACTTCACCTTTATCGACCCATCCACTAATTCTCGAGTCGTAACGATGAGTCTTTATGTCACACTGTGCACCCTTGCAAGCGTATTGGTTGTCAGGTCAGGCACCATAGCTGACGTTAAAGCGCCACTATTCCTGTTAGGGGGCGTGTTCATTATTCATTCTTTTTTCATGATTTATAGAATTGGGGTCACCCTCAAAGAACCCAATATTGAAGACTTTTTGCAAGCCGGCGATATACATCAGTTTGCCATCATCATGACCGCAATCCTACTTAGCACGCTAGGCTTTACTTACAATTGGTTGCTAAGTGCTAGGTTGATGCAATCACTCTACAGTTCTTCAATGAAAGACAGCTTAACCCAGTTGTATAATCGCCGAGCGATGAATGAAATGTTAAGACGAGAATGGATGCGCAGCATAAGGCATCATCATCCCTTATCAGTGATCATTCTTGACATCGACCACTTCAAACAAGTCAACGATCAGCATGGCCATCAGACCGGTGACAATGTATTGCAAAAAATAGGGGCAATTCTCAGGAAAAACCTTAGAGCTGCGGATATCCCTTTCCGTTATGGCGGCGAAGAGTTTTTGATTGTATTGCCAGATACCCGCATCGATGATGCATGTAAGGTGGCTGAAAAGTTAAGAGTCATTATCGAGGAGAAAAAGTTTTGGCGACAGCAAAGCGGTCGTTTGACAGCAAGCTTTGGGTTGTCCGAACTTCGAACTGAAGACCTAGTCTCTTGCATGATAAAACGAGCAGATGAGGCCTTATACTGCGCCAAGGAACATGGTCGGAATACCGTCTGTCATTCAGAAAATGGACAAGATCTACCATCAGAACTGCACTTAACTCAAGCAAAAGTGATGCTAGAGAACAAGACCTCCACGAGCACGATTTAGAATATCAACCACTTGTAACATAAGCCCACTCAATAAGAGTTGCACGATGCTGTTCTGCTGATTATTCTCATTTAATCGCAACGTATCCCACAGAGATAAAACAATGGAAAGTACTTACATCTACCCTATTGGCAAGCCCGGACAAAAGTGGCAACAAGCAGAACGTGAAGCATGGTTCGCTCAAAGAACGGTGAAGCGTGAATATCAGCAAGAAGTCGTGCCAAAAATCCAAGCATTAGCAGACCGCTTTGACATCGAGCAATACGGCGCACTGAGCTACGATGAAGATCGCTTCCCGCTTTTGGCAATCAAAAGCAAAAACTGGGACGCATCAAAGCCAACAATTCTTGTCACCGGTGGTGTTCACGGCTACGAAACCAGTGGTGTTCACGGCGCGATCAAGTTCGCTGCAACCCAAGCAGAACAATACTCAACGCACTTCAATATTGTTGTTGCACCGTGTGTGAGCCCTTGGGGTTACGAAGTAATCAACCGCTGGAACCCAAATGCTGTCGATCCAAACCGTTCTTTCTACGACGGTACACCGGCAGAGGAATCGGCAAATCTACGTGCGTTAGTGGCCTCTTTGCCAGAAGTATTGGTTCACGTCGACCTGCACGAAACGACGGATTCCGATGAAACAGAATTCCGACCAGCACTCGCAGCGCGTGATGGCATTGAGTACATTGAAGGTATGATCCCAGACGGTTTCTACACGGTTGGTGATACTGAAAATCCACAACCAGAATTCCAAGCAGCGATTATTGCTTCAGTAGAAAAAGTGACGCACATTGCGCCTGCAGATGAAGACGGCAAAATCATTGGTTCTGAAGTCACCCAACACGGTGTGATCAACTACCCAATGAAGAAGCTAGGCTTATGTGGTGGTGTGACTGACTGTAAATACGGCACAACCACAGAAGTTTACCCAGACAGCGATAAAGTAACCGATGAAGAGTGTAATGACGCTCAAGTTGCTGCGGTAGTCGGTGCTTTGGATTACGTAATCCAACACGAATTAAACGCTTAAGCTAATACCTAGTAACTAAAACTAGAAAGAGCCACAGGTGACGATTCATTTGTGGCTCTTTTTTGTCTTTTCTGCTTGCCTTTAATTTCTTCTTGGGCATAAAAAAGCTCCCTTGCACACAGTACAAGAGAGCTTTGAAATAATACTTAATAAGGAGTAACTAACGAACTATCGACTCCCCATACTTAGTTACTTTATTTAGCTGTTTCGCTAACGTTTTCTTGTCCTTTATCTACTTCAGTTAGTAGACCTTTCAACAAGCTGAAACAGCCAATCAGAAGAATGATCGTAAATGGCAGTGCAGCAATGATCGTGATCGATTGCAGAGCTTGGATAGATTGAGTACCACCAATCCACAACATCACCATTGCGATAGCACCGGAGATAACCGCCCAAACCACTTTCTGTTTCACTGGAACTTCAAGCTTACCACCCGCTGTCATACCATCGATAACAATAGAGCCTGAGTCTAGCGTTGTAACGAAGAACACGATGATCAGCGCGACTGCGAGAACTGACAGAATGTTACCGAACGAGTAAGCATCTAGCATGTAGAACAAGCTTAGAGACACATCTGTGATGCCTTGGTCGAGACCAAGTTGCCCTACATGATTAATCACCTGCTCGATAGCCACGCCACCGAAGATAGCCATCCAAGCCGACGTTACCAATGTTGGGATAATCAGTACGCAAAGTAAAAACTCACGAACCGTACGGCCTTTAGAAATACGCGCTACAAACATACCGAAGAAAGGTGCATACGCAACCCACCATGCCCAGTAGAACACAGTCCAGCCATGCAGCCATGTTGTGTCTTCACGACCAGAGCTTTGGCTTAACGCTACGATGTTATTCACATAGCCCGTTGCGGCAGTCGCCACAGAATCAAGCACGGTTGTGAAGTTCAGAACAGCGATAAGACCAAGGAATACGAACGCAATAACCATGTTCAAGTTACTTAGGAATTTTACACCACCGTCCATACCACGTAGAACCGAGATGATCGCCAAGCCCATGATCAGAACGATAATAGATTGCTGAAGGAAGATGTTGTTTTCCAAGCCAAATACATGGCTGATACCACTTGCTGCTTGTGTACCACCTAAGCCTAATGAAGTCGCTAGACCAAACAGCGTAACCAATACCGTTAATACATCGATCACATCACCTGTTTTACCCCACACTCGTTCACCCAGAATAGGGTAAAACACAGAGCGCATAGATAGCGGTAAGCCTTTGTTATAAACAAAATACGCTAGGCAAAGTGCCGTCATGCCATAGATAGCCCATGCATGAAAACCCCAGTGGAACAGTGTCGCGCCAAGAGCCAGTTCACGGCCTGCTTCTGTAAAAGGTTCTGCATCGAGTGGCGTTCCGAACCAATTCGTAAAGAACGCTGTTGGCTCTGCAACCCCCCAGAAAATAAGTCCAATACCCATACCTGCCGCGAATAACATCGCAATCCAAGATGACATTGAATAGTCCGCCGTCGCGTCTTCGCCACCTAGGCGAATCTTGCCCAACGGTGAAAACGCAAGAACAACGGCAAACGCTAGCATGATGTTAGCTCCCCACATAAACAGGAAGTCAAACTTTGATAAAACAGCACCCTTAATAGAATCAATAGCAGCTTTAGCATCTGCAGGAGGAAGAGCAAGAAGAGTGATGATGAAGAGAAGAGATAAGCCTACTGAGGCTACGAAAACTGTGTTATGGACGTCCATGCCCCATTTACTGACGTTGTCTTGACCAACTTGATAGTCAGTAGAATCAATACTGTATTTTTTTGATTTAAAACTCATAAATTATGATGTTCGCATATCCGAATCAACGAATATAAGGACGCTCTCCATATCCAATTACTACTTGATTGGCTCGCCGCACCACCTAAATAAAAAGGCGATAAAAATCACAATGGTTGGTGATAAATGGACTTATTGGCTCAATCCCAAGGCGCGCATTATAGCACACCTCAAAGCATTTCGACTGAGTTTTAGCTCAATAGTCACCCAAGCCACCGTCAATAGTGATAGTTAATCCAATGAAAAAAGGATAAAATAAACAAATAAAAATCTTTAAATACAGCACGTTAAATTAAAATAACGAACTGTAAAATCTCATTCAAACTTTCTAAAGATAAAATCAACAACAGCCTAATTTATTTATAGCTCTAACAAAAAAGCCCCGCTATAGGGGCGGGGAAATTACCAAAGGTAAAAGAGAAATCAGTATTCAAATTTCAGAGCTACGTCTAGCAGAGCAGCACTTCACGTTTCAAAGACAGCACATTAGATCGCGAAGCAAAAACCTAGGTTATAGTCTTCGCCATTCTTTGCCGTGAACTCTTTATCTTCACTTGAAGCGTTCGGTCGACCGCTTTCATCGCCTTTCACTAAGCTCACCCAGTGACGGATGCCAGAAGAACGGCTCGCCTCAGTTTGGCCAAACGTAGTGCATGTCTCTAACTGGATATCTTGAATATCAACCAATTCCAAGTAGCCAGTGCCTTTACGAGCACCGATTGTCACTTCAACGTGCGTACCACTTTCATCACGAAATAGGATTGCCGAAGGCTTAGACTTATCGCCAGTGAAAGCAACAAAGTGCTTCGCTCTTTTAAGGCCAGTATGTTCACCGTTTTTGAAGTAAACCTGAACATGTCGGTAGTTAATCTCATAGCTCACTGCATCTTCGTGTGAACCCGCCTCTAGAGGAAATAGAGTATCAAGCAACTGTTTCGCCATTTTTTGTTTTTCGAGCTGCTTGTCTGCTTTCACCATTTCTACGGCAAAGACAGCTTCAGCAATAAATGTTGAATGGTTTCTGTGAAGTTCTGTTTTGTCTAGTGTCAGCATATTCATAGTCTTTCCCTCTTACGGCTTTGAATTTCATGTAGGTCAAAAATCCTGATTGACCCTTTTCAAAATTGTTCTTTACTGTGTTGCTTCCATGTTTTTCATACTACTTGTATTTTCGAAACAATTTCACAACAAAAATTTCACAGTGTTAATTTTACTAAATTGCTTTTTTACACAAACCGGCATTTCTAGCCCCCAGCCCTTTATCTAACTGGGTTGAGGACTCAGTAGAAACACTTTTACGTGTTGTTTGAATTTGTGTAATAACCAACACCAACCAACTTATTGTCGATCACTCGATAGTAAGTGTGCTTGGTTTCCACTTTGCTCGACAGCGGGTTTAACCATTGATAAGTGTAAACCCCACGACCATTTTCTTTCGCTAGGTTTAACATCTCAGTGAGAATTGGTTTGTCGTCAGGGCTTAGGATTTCGTTGTGTGAAAGCCCAACAAGCTCAGGAGATACACCGTGCGCGAGCAGCTTTCCAGAGCTCATGTCCATCACGAACACATACAGGTCTCCTTCAACAAAACTGCCTTCGGTATCATTGAATTCGACGATACTGTCCTGTTCTGATTCCACTATCGCGGCCATCGCTCTCGCCAATAATCGCTTAGCTTCTGTTGCACTAGAGCGTTCTGGGTAATACCCCACGGCAACAATCACATCGCCCACACGTTCAAAGAAAGTGGTTTTAGGCTCGCCCATGCGGTCAGTCGGATTAGTCCAATGGTACTGAACTTCGCCAAACCCGTTGTGCACAGCCTTAGTGATCATTTCACGGAAAAAGGGATTACCGTAAACGTCTTGAGTATCCAAAACACTGTCGCCCACCAACACCATTGAAGAGCCGCCACTGGCAAGGAATTGTCCATCAATACCAAGAGCAAACACATAGAGCTCACCGTCTATATATTCGGCATCACTCATGAAGTCTTTGACACTCTCATCGCCATCCTTTTGTACATGGACAACCGCTTTCGCAAGCAGGGTTTTGGCTCTTCTTTCAGCGTCACTGACGACATGTGGTTCTGAAATATCGAGCACATTAACTGGCTCGTTTTCTTTCGCTGTTTCTGAATGTTCAGCACGCAACCCAATGCCACTAATCACTGCAAACACGGCACAACCAATAAGGATAATTCTTGATATATTCATAGTGATCTCTCCTAATAGCCCACTAAGGACGGTAGCCAAAGCGTAATTTGTGGGAAGAAAGCGATAACGAAAACGCCAATAACGGATGCAAGCACAAAGGGATGGATCTTCGCGGTGATCTGCTCAACTGTGGCTCCGCCTATCCCCGAGGCGACAAAGATATTTTCACCGAGTGGCGGCGTAGCAAATCCTATCGATAACGTACATACCACCACAATACCAACGTGGGTAGGATCCGCGCCGAGCATGTACATGATTGGCAGCAAGACCGGTACGATAATCATGATCGCGGCTAACGTTTCCATGAACATGCCAACGAAAAGCAGTAACACAATAGTCAGTGCCCACACCATGTACATGTTGTCAGTGAACCCTAACAGTGACTCCGCCACCACAACCGGAATTTTTTGTTCGATTAACAAGCGACCAAATACCGTTGCCGCGAACAGAATCAGCAACACACGTCCAGTGATCCATGTCGTTGTCGACAATGATTTAATCGTGCTTTTGAACGATAACTCTCGGTGAATAAACACACCCACAAACAGCGAATAGAAAATTGCCACAACCGCTGACTCTGTTGGTGTGAACATACCGCTGTAAATACCTCCGAGAATCAAAAATGGAGCCAGTATCGACCATATGCCACGGCGTAAAGCATATCTTACTTCGCCAAATGACCAATTCTCAGACAGCCCTTTATAGCCTTCTCGCTTGGCAATGAAGTAGTTAGTAACGACGAGTGTTGATGCCATGATGAAGCCAGGAACAACGCCTGCAACAAACAATTTAGGAATAGATAAAGAAGCAAATTGCCCGTGTTGAGCGATGGCTTCAGGCGGTGCCATTAATCCCATTGCTGAGATGCCGAAAATAACTAACGGGATGGATGGCGGAATGATAATCCCCAAGCCCCCTGATGCAGCCGTTACTGCCGATGCGTAACTCTTATCGTAATCTCGCTTAACCATTGCAGGCACCATTAGCATGCCTACCGCAGCGGTGGTTGCAGGCCCTGAACCCGATATAGCACCAAAAAACAGACACGCCATTACCGTTGCGGCGCCAAGGCCACCCGTCACGGGGCCGGCTAAGCTCTCGGCTATATCCACCAACCGTTTGGAGATACCCGCCGCCTCCATTAAGGCGCCAGCAAGAACAAAGGCCGGTAGTGCCATTAACGGGAAGTTACCCACCGAAGTAAATGCGATCTGTACTAACGCAATGGGATTTTTGTCGAGCAACATATAGGCCGCCATTGAAGCGCCGGCCAGTGATACTGTGATTGGTGCACCCAGAATTAACAGGGTTAAGAAGCCACCAAATAAAATTAGAGTTAAATAGGATTCCATTATTACATCTCTCTATTACGGCTATTCTCTGTGACGACTATTGTGATGACTTTTGTGCCGTCATTTTTCTCAGTTCTTTGACTTCTGGATCTTCGTTCTTAGCGCCTTTGAACAAACGCTCGTAGTTGTTCCAGATAATGCGCAGCATCATCAACGAAAACGCGATAGGCAAAATCATGTAGAAGTACTTCATTGGGATGCCTGTAGTTTGAGATTTCCAGAACAGGTTCATTTTGTTAAACACGAAATCGTAACTGAGATAGACAAAGTAACCGTTGAACAGCAACCATAAGAAGTCAGCGATGGTTTCACAGACGGTCTGAACAATCGGAGGGAAGAACTTGAAGTGAAAACTGACTCGGTTATGCGCCGACATTTTGGCCGCCACAACCGCGCCTAGATAGGCAAACCAGACAAACATATAAGTCGCGACTTCATCACCCCAAGGTATGGAGTAATCGAAAAGCTGACGAGTAAGGATTTGTGTAAACAGTAATAGGACAAAGCTTGCTAGCAGCAGACAACATGTATATTCCTCAATGTTGTTAAGGTGCTTTTTTATTGTTTTAGCGACTGACATATAACCTCCAATGTTGATTTCCACATGACAACCAGTCGCTCGCGGTACTGAGCAGATCAGGTACTAAACAGATCAACGAGTAAAGCCATGTAAATGCCCTATCTCACTGTTCTATCGCTAGGTGATTAAGTAGCGGAGAACAGCAGATAGGGCGTATCTAATTGTTACTTTCTACCGAGTAACTCAAGAACGTCGTCTAGCTTGTCTTTGCCACCAATGCTTGAATAGAACTTAGGCCAAACTGATTTCGTTACTTTGCTAATCCACTCTTGCTCATTGTCTGCTGGGTCTGTGAATACCATGCCTTTTGCTTGTAGCTCTTCACGGATCTTGTTTTCAGTATTCTCTAGATAAGCAAAACTGTGTTCTGTTGCTTCCTGACCCGCTTCAAGAATGATCTTTTGCATCTCAGGTGTCTGTTTTTGGAAGACTGTTTCACTGACGATTAACGGCTCAAGTGAGAAGATGTAACGCAGGTTTGTTACGTACTTTTGTACTTCGTTAAACTTCATCGCATGAACAGTGATGTATGGGTTGTCTTGACCATCAACCACACCTTGCTGCAGGCCAGTAAATGTCTCTGACCATGCCATTGGTGTTGGGTTTACGCCCCATGCTTGGTAAGAAGCAATCATGATTTCGTTACGAGGAACACGAATCACTAGTCCTTTTAGATCCGCTGGTGAAGCTACGGCTTTTTTCGAGTTAGTCAGAACCCTAAAACCAGAATAAGCCCAACCAACGATACGAACGCCTGCATCACGAATGGTGTTATCGACAAGGTCTTGACCCACTTGGCCTTGAGTTAATAGCACCGCTTCTTCTGCGCTTTGAATGACATAAGGCATGGTCAATAGACCAACCGTTGGAGAGAAAGGCGTCACGTTGTTGATCGCCAATACAGAGAAGTCGAGAAGGCCGATTGCCGCGTCGTTGACGGTGTCTTGCTCGTTGCCCAATTGACCATTCGGGAACAGGTCGATTTTGACTTTACCGTCTGTTTTTTGCTCCATCAATTCAGAAAATGATGTCGCTAATTCCCACTGAGTACCACCAGCAGCATCGCCGATAGCCATTTTGAAATTTGCTGCTGCCGCGGTATGAGATAGCATCGCTGTTGCTACAATTGTGACGCCAGCAATAATTTTATTTTTAATCAATTTCATAGTCTTAACCTTTCATATCATACAGACTTCCTGCCTGTACTTTGCTCACAAGGTGACCTGGTACAACTTTCCTGGTCGTAGTTCTATTTCCCTATTTTGGAAACAATGTTCGAGTAGCTAAAGCACTTCATCCTTTAACGAATACCACTGATAAAGGAACTGTTGCCCTACTCTTCGAAATGGTGCAAACATCTCAGATTCCACCACTTCCCTCACGTTGGGGAACGGAAGTTTTGATTCAAATATTGGCAAGTCAAGCTTATGACCTTCACCTGCGATCCACTGAGCGAGGCGTTTGCCTGCTTGAGCGGAGTACATCACCCCATTGCCGCCATACCCTAATGCGTAGAATATGGATTGCTTTGGATTCGGCTGATAGATTCTTGGCATCATGTCGTGGCTAACATCCACCCACCCCCACCATGAATAATCGATTTTGATCTGATCGAGAGAAGGGAATTTTCGGGTTAAATCCGCTCTCAACATGTCTTCGTATTTCTTTTCAGGTGCATTCTTGCCACTGATGGCACTGCGTGTACCGATCTGCACTCGGTTATCGGGTAACAAACGGTAGTAATGACGCAGGATTCTGGTATCAGTAATCACCTGATTGGTTTTGAAGTTACACGCGGTAATTTCGTCTTGAGTTAACGGACGTGTCACCATCGAGTTAGAAAGTACAGGTAATAGGCGATTCTTAAGCTCTGAATGCAAACCTTGGCTGGTATACCCACCGGTACAAACACCGACAGAACGAGCCTTAACCACACCACCTGGTGTTTTTAGATAGTGCACACCGTTACGTGTTTCCCAACCCATCACAGGGCTTGCGGGGTGAACTTTTACGCCGAGTGCTCGCGCCTTTCTTAGATAACCAAACGCCAGTTTCCCTGCATGAATACCAATACCTTCTGGCTCATGCATTGCGCCTGCCGCTTCTTGGTCACCAACGTAATCACGTTTTACGGTTTCCGCATCTAAGATCTGCGCATCGTAATCGAACGTATCACGCAGCAACTTGGCTTCTTTCTCGAGTGTTGCCATCACTTTTGGACGGTGAGCAACGTATAAGTGGCCGCCCGGCTGTGGGTCACAATCAATGTCTTTGATCAGAGACTTAAAGGTGTTCATACCATCGACGCATTCGCGGTGCATTTTTAGCGCGGTTTCGAGTCCCCAGCGTTCAATCCACTGAGAGCGCTTCAAACGTCCTGACGCACACTGAGCCTGACCACCATTTCGGGTACTGCAACCCCAACTCATACGGTTAGCTTCAATCACAGTCGCTTTAATGCCGTACATTTCAGCAAGGTGTATCGCGGTGCTTAAGCCTGTGTAGCCTGAACCGATTATCGCTACATCGACATCCATATCCGATGTAATTGGGCCATCATCTTCAGGTGGCGCGCCTGCGGTATCTACCCAATAAGTCGGGGCGTATTCCTTACCGTGACCTGGGCTTTTATCTTTAAGTGGATCGTATTTTGGATCGTATCTTTCTTTTGCTTGGGTGCTTTCTTGTGCTTGGGTGCTTGTCACCTTTGGCGGCACATCGGCTGCCGGTTGTTCCATTACTAAACTCATAATTCGACTCTCCTAGTCATAACACGTGGACTGATTTTGGTTTCGTGTCTAGCTCTTGGGAGTATTGCTGGGAGTCAAAAGAGGTCGTGTTTTACGGAAGGCATTTTTTACGCTGATTTTTCCCTCTTTCAGGGTAAACACATCAACCATACGAGCTTCGATGACGGTGCCATCAGGGTTAGTCGCAGAGAACGTTGATTCACTCACCGCGCGGTCGCCACACACAAAGTGGACAGGGTCGCTCCAGGCTGCATCTGGAAAGTTCTGCCAAACCAATTCAAAGCTATTGCGAACGGCTTCGTACCCTTCGATAGTGTTTCCAAGTTCGCCTTCTCCTGCCACGGTGTGGAAGACACAGTCTTCGGTCATAAACGACATTAGCGCTTCAATATCATGGTTATTCCATGCATCACTAAAAGACTGTAAAAAGGCGGTGTCGACTTGGTTTTCCAGCACGAATGTCGTTGCATTGGTTTGCATATTCATATTCCAGAATCCTTTATGTTTTCGTTATTGGTTTAAATTTCAGTAGCTTTGCGCCACTTTTTTATTAGAGTGTTTAAACTAGATCTGTGAAAATTTAACAACTTGATAACAAGATTCGCCACTCTAACTTCGAGTTACTTTATAAACAATCTTTAAGCTCACAGATTTCATCTTTTTATAAATTAATTGGTGTTCTAATTTTATTTATCTCGTAATCACTAGATTTATATGAGCTCTAAATAAAATCAGTAGAAATATTAGACTTTAGTCGAAATCAAAATCTTGATGGTACTTTCGGCCATACTGCTCAAGCTGGCGATCATGAGTATTAACTTGTAATTCGATATTACCCTCACCTTTATTCATTGCTTGATTGCTATCTATATGGGCTTCATTTTTTAAATCAGCCAGTGTCTCTTCAATATATTCTGTTGGTTCATTTAAAACATTCATGGAGATTAATTCCTTTATCAGGTTTACTTTCGCTGATGGAAGAATATGAACGGACACTAGACCGTTTGAATATTCTTTCTCATCGTACAAAGGCTGAATGGCATCATTACCACCTTCCTTAAATGGGTGAATGGAATACCACTTATCTTTTCGTTGCTCTTGCTGATCACAATCAGCCACATTGAATATCTGAGTCTTATTGAAGTCACAGGGTGAGTTAAAAACACTAACCTTATGATAATCAATGGCTTTAATAATATTGATACAGTCTTTACTTTGGCTATGACATACAGACCACAGCGCATTAATCAGGTTATCTGTCCACTCAAGTAAACGGGTTGGAAACCCCTGTTTCTTGGCTAAACACATCAATAACCAGTCGTTTATCTCGTGTGCACTCAACGAATGCCCGCCATAAACTCTCACGGTCGAGAGAAGTTCTTGTTCGACACGGCGAATATTCTTTCGATTTGAGCGACCTAAGCTTGGCATCAGGTTATTATTTTCATAATCACACACGTTATAAATCAAACCACGATGCCCACTACACTCAGCAATGAGTGAATCAATTATTTCATACAGCTCTTCGAGTGAGCTTATATAACGTTTATTTTCCACAACATGCATACTACGATTCACTTAATTTAAATCCGGTAAAATACAAATATCAACAACCCTATCAATCGATGATAAAAATCAGCCAATAATAACGATTGACCAATAATCAACGAGTATCGTTATTGTGTTTTTTTAAATGATAATAAGTATATATCTTCATAAACAAGTATCAGTATTAGAACCATTCACTAAGGATCTATGAGTTAATGGTCGATTAATAATAACGAGTAACAAAGTTTATATAGCTAGAACCACTTATGTCCCTAATGAACATTTAATTAGTGTTCTAATGTTTAACTGGAAATTATTGAACTAAGCGTTTACGTTCTTAACCTAAGTACTTGCCAATACCCGTTGGTATTGCCCGACCACATTCTCGATAGCACTTTCTCTAACACTCTCGAGATTTCTGTGGCCGGACAAACTTCCTATGACTTATACGTAATCTTTGTATTTATCTAGGAAACGAACCGGTGTTGATAGTGCATCTCGGCGGAACGGGTCGCCCAATTCCTGAGTACACATGATTTCAATGATGGTTGTTTTGCCTTCGTTCATCTGCATGTCGATGGCCTTTTGCAAGGTTGGACCGACATCTTCTAGCTTATCAACCGTGATACCTTCAGCACCCATTGCTCGTGCAATCTCTGCAAAGCTTTGGTTTTCAAGTTCACCAGCAACAAAGCGTCGGTTGTAGAAGTCGACTTGGTTCTTCTTCTCTGCACCCCATTGACGGTTGTGGAATACCACGGCTGTCACTGGAATGTTATGGCGAACACATGTCATGGTTTCCATCAGGCTCATGCCCCACGCACCGTCGCCTGCATATGAAATAGCTGGACGATGAGGTGCCGCTGCTTTTGCACCAATGATGGTCGGGAACGCGTAACCACAGTTACCGAAACTCATTGCAGCAAAGAAGCTACGTGGTTTCTCGAAGCGTAAATAGCTGTTTGCCACCGAGTTGATGTTACCGATATCCGTTGAGACCATAACATCTTCAGGCATCGCTTTTTCTAGCTCACGCAGTACTTGGCGTGGGTGTAGATATTCACCACCAGAGAACGGAGTCTCGTGTGAGTTTTCCTCAATCATATCTAAGCTGAAAGAGTCACGTTCGTGTGTCCACTCATCAAGCTCTTTTTCCCAAAGTGCTTTCTCTGTTGCTACTGTGTCTTGACGCTCACCTCTGTTGTCATCACACAACAGTGCTCGACTTTCTAATCTTTCAGATAGAGCAACTGCTGCTGCTTTCGCATCACCACAGATACCAACCGAAATCTTCTTAACGAGGCCAAGCATCTTGTTGTCGGCATCAATCTGAATGATTTTCGCGTTCTTCGGCCAGTAGTCCATGCCATGTTGAGGCAAGGTACCAAATGGACCAAGACGTGTACCCAAAGCGATAACCACATCTGCTTGAGCCATCAATTTCATTGCTGCTTTCGAACCTTGGTAGCCTAAAGGGCCACACCATAATGGGTGACTCGCAGGGAAAGAGTCATTGTGTAGGTAGCTGTTCACTACGGGTGCGCCTAATCTTTCTGCCAGGGCCGCACACTCTTGAACTGCGTCAGCCATTACCACACCGCCACCAGAAATGATGACTGGGAATTTCGCTTCAGCTATCAGGTCTGCTGCTTCATTCAGAGATTTCTCGCCACCTGGACCACGGTCTAAACGCGCGGGTTTAGGGATCTCAGTTTGAGTTTCGCCGTAGAAGTAATCACGTGGAATATTCAGTTGAGTCGGACCCATTTCGCTCATCGCGCGGTCAAAGCATCGACCCGTGTATTCCGCCATACGGTCTGGGTGCGTTACGTGTCCTTGATACTTAGTGAACTCTTGGAACATTGGAAGCTGGTTACACTCTTGGAAACCACCTAAGCCCATTGTTTTGGTGCCTGTCTCTGGTGTCACAATTACGACCGGGCTATGTGCCCAGAACGCCGCTGCAATCGCAGTCACACAGTTACTAATACCCGGGCCATTTTGCCCGATAACTACGCCGTGGCGACCCGATACACGAGAGTAACCATCTGCCATGTGGGCAGCGCCTTGCTCGTGTACCACTGGGACCAATCGAATGCCAGCAGGAGCAAAGATATCCATTGCGTCCATAAATGCTGACCCCATGATGCCGAACATGTCGGTAACATCATTAGCAACCATAGTTTCAACGAACGCTTCTGATGGTGTCATTGTTACTGTGCCGGAAACAACCGTACGTTTTTCTTGCTCGCTCATTCTTCCATTCTCCTTGAGTTAACCAAAATTTCATTTATCGGAATGAATTGTCTCTTTTTCGAATTCATTTTCACCTTAGTAGTAGAATTTTTGCGCGTCAACTTTTTATATTAAATTGGAACAATTCATTCTAATTAATAAAACTAGATCACATTATTGGTAGTTTTTCGTACAAAAAGTGCCGTTAACTTAAGAGGAGCTGTTAATAATCGATGTCATATCGCGATAGCAGCGACAAGTAATAAGCTATATAGAGGGAAATATGATGAAAGAAGCAGGATTGGTACCAACGCAACCGGTAAGTGTGAGAGAACGCTTTGGGATCGACAGCAACCTAACGGTGATGGCATTTGAACATCCGGGTGAATATGTGCCGAAAGTCGACCCAAATTACTGTTTTGATCCTGAAGTGACGCTGGCTATATTGGCGGGGTTCACCTCCAATCGTCGAACATTGATACAAGGCACACACGGAACGGGCAAGTCGTCCCATATTGAGCAAATTGCCGCGAGATTGAATTGGCCGTGTTTGAGGATCAACCTAGACGGACACTTAAGTCGATTGGATTTCATAGGTAAAGACAGCATCGTCATTAAAGACGGAATGCAGGTAACAGAGTTTAAAGAAGGCATTCTTCCTCAGAGCATTCAACAACCCATCGCACTGGTATTAGATGAATACGACGCTGGTCGCCCTGACGTGATGTTTGTGATTCAACAACTATTAGAGCAAGACGGCAAATACACCTCTTTAGAACAAAACCGAGTGATCACACCTCACCCTTCTTTTCGCTTGTTTGCTACCTGCAACACGCTTGGCTTGGGTAACTTCTCCGGTTTGTATTCTGGCACTCAAGTGCTTAACCATAGCCAACTTGACCGATGGAACATCATCGCCACGCTTAACTATTTAGATCCGCAACATGAAACCAAGATCGTGTTATCCAAGCTTCCAGAGCTGAATAATGAAAGCGGCCGACAACTGGTTGAGAAAATGATCGCCACCGCAGGATTAACGCGTAACGGGTTTCGGGCTGGTGACCTTTCAACAGTGATGTCTCCGCGAACAGTGCTCACTTGGGCTGAAAACATCCAAATATTCGACGATGTTGCGACGGCATTTAGGCTTTCATTCTTAAATCGCTGTGAAGACGAAGAGAAAGAACTGGTTAGCGAATACTATTTCCGTTGCTTTGGTGAAGATTTAGAAACGCCCACTCAAAACTATTCACACTCGGAGTCGTAAACCATGGCCAATGTTTCTTCTCAGCAGAAAAAGATCCTCGATCTTGGCGTGTCAGTCGCCAGAGCGATCAGCGGTGAGTTGAGTCTGAATTATCGGGGAGAGCGTCTCTATAAAGGCAATAGCCCCTGTTATTATCAGTCTGCACATACTAACGATCTCACCTTTGTTGCTCACCATGAGCTGAAAAACAGCAAGCTTTCGATGCAAGGCAAGATCGATTCATCGGCACTGCGACTCTTGCTTTCAGATGCTGATCTTCATTACTCATTGCGACCGAAAAACGAAGTCGAACGTCTGTTATATGATTTCTGCGAACAGGTACGAATTGAATCGCAAGTTCCATCTTATCTAAAAGGTGTAACCACCAGTATCCAGTTCAACTTTGCGTATTGGAGCGACCAATATCATCAGAATGGCTTTACTGAATCACGAATTGGTATGTTGCTGTTCACACTGATGCAAGTCATCCACACCCGCTTAACTGGTGTCCCAGTTTCGGAACCAATCGCTGAAACCATTGAATCGACTCGCGCCGGCATCGTGCCTACCTTTGGTCACAGCTTTAAACGCTTAAAGCAACATCGAGCCGACCAAGAACAGTTTGCACACTGCGCCAATGAGCTTGCAACCCTTGCACAAGAGTTAATCATCCAAGAACAAGAAAGTGATAACTCGCCCACGCCAACGGTCGAAGAAGACATTAAGATCCTTGCGCAGCTTGCCTTGATTGTGGATGGTGACATTCAAGATGAAGACGTCGATGCCGACATCACAGGCAGTAGCAAGGTATTCGAGCTTTCGGGCGCGAATTATCAGGTCTTTAATTCAGAATTTGATCAAGTGATCGCGGCAGACAAACTCGTCAGGCGTGCCCTGTTACTCGAACTGAGGCAGAAACTCACCGATGACATCATGGCGAGACAAGTCAACACTCGCCGTTTAGCCGCGATGCTCACTCGCTTTGTTGCCACGCCACAAACGAACCGACATCAGGATGATTTAGAAGAAGGCATTGTTAACGCCACCACCATCACCAAGCTCATCACTTCGCCATTAGATCGCACTGTCTTTTATCAACCTGACATCGGCGCATCTCATCAATGTGCCATCACGTTTTTGATGGACTGCTCAGGTTCTATGCAGAAACACAGTCACAAGCTAAGTCTACTGATGGATACAATTCTCAAATCCGTTGGACTGGCCAACATTCCATTTGAGATTATTGGTTTCACCACCAATAACTGGAACGGTGGCAAGGTTTATCGGCAGTGGCTTAAGCAGGGTCAACCGAAACACCCAGGCCGCTTAAACGAAGTTCGACATATCGTGTTTAAGGATTTTGATACACATTGGAGACGCTCTCGCCTTGGCATTGCCAGCCTTCGTAAAGCTGACATATTTAAAGAAGGGATTGATGGCGAAGCGGTGCAGTTCGCTAGTCAGCGGTTGCAACAGCACAGTGCGCAAAGAAAGATTTTGATCGTGTTCTCAGATGGCTGTCCGATGGATACCGCCACCAGCACCGCCAACGATCAGTTCTATTTGGATAACCATCTCAAACAAGTTATTGAGCGCGAATCAAACAAAAACCATACCGAGATTCATGGTGTGGGAATGGGCGTCGATTTAAGCCCGTACTACCGCAGTAACATCACCTTAGATGTGCAGGAGAGCTGCTTGTTCGGGCTATGTGGGAACATCTTTGAGATGCTAAAGCGCTGACGTGTCAGTGAGGAGGGTGTCATCAAGCATTAAACGAAAATCAAGCCCTTCTCTTCCAAAGATAATTTTGATAAAGAAAACGTTCTAAGCCAAAAACAACGACCATGAAGAGACAGCCATCAAATACACACCAATCAACATCAACACAATAAACACTAGCTTTCTTAATTGGTCGTTCGACAACGGCGGTGGGAAACGTCGAGCAAACATCGTGACAAGCGCTACCAAGGGAACAGCAATAGCAGATAACCACAGTATGCTCTGTTCCATGTCGCCTGCAGCGTAGACATTGACAGTACGCGACATCGACGTACAAACGAAAACCATCAGCAGTGTGCTTCGCACCAGATCGAGCGTAAAAGGTTGCCGATAGAGATGATAAACAATCGGTGGACCTGCCATCCCAAATAACCCACCCGCTAACCCAGAGCTAAAGCCTGAGACAAGGAAAGATACGGTTGCCGAGCGATCCTTTCTGGTTTTAGGTTTGAACATAAAACTCAAACCTGCGAATAGCACCATCGCACCCAATAGTCCTCGAAGAATATGCGTTGCCGAATCGCTTAACTCGTCCAGCAAGTACACCCCCATCGAAACGCCGGGAATAATACCGATGACCAACACCACCAGAATCTTGAGTTCCCCAAGCAGTGGCTTACCCATCAATGCGACCAAACAATTGAACAAGGTCACAATACTGACCACAGCGGCTATAACGGGTAAGGAAACCAGATTAAGGCTAACCGTTAAACCAATCACGATGATACCGAGGCCAAATCCAGTGACAGTTTGAAAATAGGTACCTACCGCAATAGTGGTAAGAATGGCGAGTAAAACAGGTAACTCCATTAGCTATCCTAATTAGGTTGTTTGGGGGCTGGATATGAGTGCGAATTTGAGTGCTAGATTCAGGAGCGAGATGTTAATACCTAAATTCAAACGTCGACTCTTGTCTTTCTTCAACATCAGCTTCACTATCAGCCTTAGAGTCAGACACTTTCCCTTGCTGCGCTTGTACCGCGGTCACCGCGATCACATTAAAGATGTCTTGTGCGCTACACCCTCTTGATAAGTCATTCGCAGGTTGATTCAACCCTTGTAACAGTGGACCAATCGCAACTGCCCCGCCTAATCTTTCCGCAAGCTTATAACCAATATTACCGGCTTCTAAATTGGGGAATATCAACACGTTCGATTGACCTTTCACCTCTGAATCTGGCAGCTTTTTCGCGGCAATCTCAGTCACAATCGCGGCATCGAGTTGAACATCCTGATCGACGGCGATTCCGGGACAACGTTGTTTCACGAGTTGAGCCGCGTTACGAACCTTATCGACCGATTCGTGCTTGGCACTGCCGTTGGTCGAAAACGACAGCATTGCGACTTTAGGCTCTTCCATCAGTAGCGTTTGAGCACTGTTTGATGCAGCTACGGCAATCGATGCTAGCTCAGTTTCATTGGGGTTAATCACCAAACCACAGTCACTGAAAATCATGCCGCCTTTAAGATTATGGAAAGGCTCACACAACATCATCAGAAAGAAACTGGACACCAATTCACTGTCTGGCGCGGGGCCGATAATCTGAAGCGCAGCTCGCACCACATCAGACGTGGTATAAACCGCACCATTAACTGTGCCATCCACCAGCCCCTCTCTGACCATCAAATTGGCAAAAACGAGTGGGTCTAGAACCAACTCTAGCGCGTCATCGTAAGTCATACCTTTCGCTTTTCTTAACGTATACAACCGCTCAGCGAGCACTTCTTTGAGTGATGACGCCTGTGGGGAAACAATATGAATGCCCACAAGATCAATGTGATGTAATTCTGCAGCAGCGATGATCGCTGGTTCATCCCCGACTAGGGTGATGTAAGCGAGCTGTTTGTCTATCGCCATTCTTGCGGCTGCTAGTACTCGCGGGTCCTCAGCTTCACTCAAAACCACTCGCTTACGATCTAAGTGAGCCTTATCAATAATCCGTTCAATCGCCTTCATCTTAAATTCCATTTATTGAGATTAATTGTTCCATAATTTACACTTTATATTATTGAAATAATAAAAAAGGTCAAATTTTATTCAGATAATTGAATAATAATGATTTGGTATGTACACTCTTAGGCATAGACATATCGCAAGGATGGATCATTACATGCAAACAGAAACACCACCAGTTCAAGGGGATACACCGACTCTCCGACTTTTTGCACTATTAGAGGTGATAGCGCAAAAAGACGAGTTTATTTCTCTTCAAGGATTAGTCGAAGAAACTGGACTGCCAAAACCTACGCTGCACCGAATGCTTCAGCAGTTAGAAGCGGCAGGCATTATTCAAAGAGACGGCGATGAGAAGCACTACAGCTCAGGTATTCGACTCAGAAAGCTTGCCGAAAACCTACTGTTGAATAGCACCATGCACAGTGCCCGACGCACTATTCTTGAAAACCTGAGAGCAGAAGTTGGTGAAAGCTGTAACCTAACGGCGCTATCAAGTGGCGAGATCATCTATCTTGATCGCGCAGAAACTGAAGCACCCCTTCGTTTTCATCTACACCCAGGTTCTCGCGTCCCAGTGCATTGCTCAGCAAGCGGAAAACTGTTTTTGGCGCACATGTCGAAGTCACAGCGCAGACGATTAATTGAAAATGTGCCACTGACTCAATACACCGTGAACACCATTACCGACTATTCGATGTTAGAGAAAGACATCGAAGAAGCGAAAATCCAAGGCTTTGCGATTGATGACGAAGAGTTTTTGCCGGGCTTAGTCTGTATCGCGGTACTGATTCCGTCATCTACGGGTCAATCAAACCTCGGCCTCGCAATACAAGCACCTGTCATTCGATTAAGACCAGATGAAGCGATTAAATTCTTACCGGCGCTTCAAAAAGCGGCAAAAGCGCTCGCAAAAATAGAATCTGATAATTGGGGTTAGCTTTGATAATTTCAGCTTAACAGTAGGATCTGGCTTTAAGTGCATATTGAAGCCTGTTGCCCCGTTGTCATTGTATTCGGCCAAACGATATTCGGCTAAACGACGTTTGGTCGAAATCATTTTAACGCCCGCATTTATCATAAACAGCAACATACTTAAGTAATCACGACAAAGGAAACACGATGCTAAACATTAACAACAAGCACTTACTCTCTTTTATGGTGACAGAACCAACAAACGCTGTTTCAGTAACAAACCCGGCAACTGGGGAACTCGTAGGGCACGCACCTATTTTATCTGAAGCTGAATTAACAAGTACTATCGAACGCGCTCATATAGCACAAAAAGAATGGGCTCAAGTGCCAGCTAAATCTCGCGCTGCATTACTTCATCGCTGGCATCAACTGATCCTTGAAAACAAAGATGATCTTGCTCGGCTAATGACGATTGAACAAGGTAAACCGTTAGCCGAAGCAAAGGGCGAAATTGTTTATGGTGCGAGTTTTATAGAGTGGTTTGCGGAAGAAGCGAAGCGAACCTATGGCGATTCGATCCCAAGTACCGTCGCGGGTAAACGCTTAGTTACGATCAAGCAACCTATTGGAGTGGCTTGTGCCATTACCCCATGGAACTTTCCAACGGCGATGATCACGCGTAAAGCCGCACCAGCCTTAGCCGCGGGTTGTAGCTTTGTAGTGAAACCATCAGATGAAACACCACTTTCTGCATTTGCCGTGGTTGAGCTCGCTTATCAAGCCGGTATCCCCAAGGATCTACTTCAAGTTGTACTAGGTGAAAGCCCTGAGCAAGTGGGTGGTCTTTTCACCTCACACCCACTGATTAAAAAGATCTCTTTTACTGGCTCAACAAGAGTCGGCAGTATCTTGATGGCTCAAGCAGCAAAAAGCATTAAACGAACTTCTATGGAACTTGGCGGTAACGCACCTTTTATTGTATTTGACGATGCGGATATTGATGCTGCAGTTCAAGGCGCGATGGCTTCAAAATTCCGTAATGCAGGCCAAACCTGTGTCTGTGCCAACCGTTTCTACGTTCATAGCAAGGTACATGACGAATTTGTGGCTAAATTCGATCAGGCAGTGCAACAGCTTAAAATTGGTAATGGCTTAGACGAAGGCGTAACGGTTGGCCCCGTGGTCAATGAGAGTGCAAAGCAAAACATTCAAGCCCTGATAGACCGAGCAATCGAACAAGGTGCAGAGCCCGTGACGCCACTTCAGCAACTTGATGGACTCTTCCTTCAACCTATTGTTCTGAAAGGTGTGAAACACAGCATGGATATTGTTCAACGAGAGATCTTTGGCCCTGTCGCACCTGTGATGAAATTCGATACCGACGAAGAGCTCATCGAGATGGCCAACGATACCATTTACGGTTTAGCATCTTACTTCTATAGCCAGAATATCCACCGTGTGTGGAACATCGCAGAGGCACTTGAATACGGTATGGTCGGCATCAATGATGGTTTAATTTCTACCGAAGTCGCCCCTTTCGGTGGTGTTAAGCAATCAGGTATTGGCCGTGAAGGAGCCAAAGAAGGCATCGATGAGTACATGGACATTAAATACCTATGCTTTGGTAGTAACTAGGTTTTGGCAGTAACTAGACTCTGACAGTAATTAGATTTTGGTACTAGCTAAGCTATAGCCGTAACGAAGCTTTAGCGACAAAAAACATTTAATGGTAACAACGCGTTAAAACACCTACCCCTTCAAAAAAACTCAAAAAAAAAGCCGCGCTATAAAGCGCGGCACCTTGGGCTCGGTTTAAAAGGGTGTTTCTTTTCTTAGTGGTTTTATTTTTAATGACGTTGTTATGTAATATCGTTGACTTCTTATTTAGCTATTCCAGTATTTAGCTATTTGGTTGCTTTAGTTATGCAAGTGCTTTCAACTTCAAGCGCATAGCATGCAGTACTGGCTCGGTGTAACCACTTGGTTGAGCACAACCTTCGAATACCAACTGACACGCCGCTGAGAAAGCAATGCTATTTTCAAAATCAGGCGCCATATTGTGATAGCTAGAATCACCTGCATTCTGCCCATCAACCACTGCGGCCATGCGCTTCATGGTTTTCATGACTTGAGCTTCATTACAAATCCCATGGCGCAACCAGTTAGCAATGTGCTGGCTAGAAATACGCAGCGTTGCACGGTCTTCCATCAAGCCTACATCGTTAATATCTGGCACCTTTGAACAACCGACGCCTTGGTCAATCCAACGCACTACATAACCAAGAATACCTTGCGTACTGTTGTCCAATTCATTTTGGATATCTTGAGCTGTCAGCTTTTGTTTACCTAATAGCGGAATAGTCAGGATATCGTCGACGTTCGCTCTCACTCGCTCACGAAGCTCTTTCTGACGGCTCGGTACACTAACCTTGTGATAGTGCAGAGCATGCAAAGTCGCGGCAGTTGGAGAAGGAACCCAAGCGGTATTTGCACCTGCTTGTGGGTGCCCGATTTTCGCATCCATCATCTTGGCCATGTTGTCCGGCTCTGGCCACATGCCTTTACCGATCTGGGCTTTACCTTGCAGGCCACAAGCTAAGCCAAGATCAACGTTCTGATCTTCGTATGCGCCAATCCAAGTCATGGTTTTCAGCTGTGTTTTAGGAGCAAACGGACCCGCTTCCATACTGGTGTGAATTTCATCACCCGTTCGATCTAGGAAACCAGTGTTGATGAACACGACACGGTCTTTAGCCGCGCGGATACATTCTTTTAGGTTGACTGAAGTACGACGCTCCTCGTCCATGATGCCGACTTTGATCGTGAATCGATCTAGACCTAATGCATCTTCAATGCGACCAAATAGTTCATTGGTGAAGGCGACTTCTTCAGGACCATGCATCTTAGGTTTTACAATATTGATGCTGTTCGCGGTCGAGTTTTGGTACGCGCTGTTGCCTTTTAAATCATGCATCGCGATTAGCGAAGTGATCATGCCATCCATAATACCTTCAGGCACTTCATTACCTTGAGCATCAATAATGGCAGGGTTGGTCATTAGGTGACCCACGTTGCGGATGAACAACATGCTGCGACCTTTAAGTGAAATCTCACCGCCCGTCACGCTGGTGTATTGGCGATCTGGATTAAGGTTACGAACGATGGTTTTGCCGTTTTTCTCTAGCGACTCTTGTAAGTCACCTTTCATCAAACCTAACCAGTTACGGTAAGCCAGTGCTTTATCTTCACCATCAACCGCAGCTACCGAGTCTTCGCAATCCATAATGGTGGTGAGAGCCGATTCTACCAGCACATCTTTAATACCAGCCACATCAACGCTGCCAATCGGTGCGCTAGGGTCAATTTGAATTTCGATATGTAGATTATTGTGTTTAAGTAGAATGCTTGAAGGTGCGCTTGCGTCACCTTGATAACCAATGAACTGGTTGCGATCAATCAAAGTGACTTCTTCGCCGTTGTCTAAGGTCGCTGTCAGTGTATTGCCAATATTGACGTTGCTGATGCTGTATTTGGTCACATCTTTATGGGAGACACCGTTTAAAGGTGCAGCATCATCAAGGAAACCTCTAGCGTAGCTCACTACCTTTGCACCGCGTACAGGGTTAAAGCTCCCACCCTTTTCCGCGCCGTCACTTTCACTGATAACATCGGTTCCGTAGAGCGCATCGTATAAGCTGCCCCAACGTGCGTTGGCCGCGTTAAGTGCAAAACGTGCATTCATAATAGGAACAACAAGCTGCGGACCCGCTTGTGTTGCAATTTCAGGCTCAACGCTGGCAGTCGTTACTTGAAAGTCATCGCCCTCAGGAACTAAGTAGCCGATCTGTTGTAGGAACTGTTTGTACTCAGCCGCATCCAAGGTTTGTCCTGCACGCTCTTGGTGCCAGACGTCAATTTGATGTTGAAGATCTTCACGCTTGATAAGTAATGCGCGGTTCTTAGGAGCCAAGTCTTCAAGGATAGTTGCAAATGATTGCCAAAAGTCTTCAGCGACAATGCCTGTCCCAGGAATGACCTGCTCATTAATTAATCGGTAGAGGGTGCTATCAATGTTCAAGCTTCCCTGTTGAATACGACTGCTCATAAAATCTCTCTCAAATTAACTGATGACTACTCAATAGATTTACGTTACTAGCTCAAATTTACGTTTCTAATTTAAACTTACTTAACGGACATAAATTTAGCTAATTTATGCCACTTATACTGGATATTCATATAAAAAATACCCTACAAACTGTGTTATTCCGTCACACCACTCTCTATTTCATTGGCAACACTTTTAATCAAGCGACGCATCCATTGGTGGTCGGGATTGGTTTGTAACAATGGACTCCACGCCATTTTCACCTCAAAGGGCTCAATAGCGAATGGCGCAGGTTTGATTAACAACCTAGGGTTATTGCGCTGCAATTGCGCGGCTTTGGTTGGAATGGTCAGGATCAGATTCTTTTGTTGTGCGAAGAGAATCGCCGACAAGTAGTGTCGAGTAAACACCGTGATATTGCGCGTTTTACCAATCCGCATTAATGCTTCATCTATCCAACCAAGCTTTTGTGCTTCGCTTGGGTTGATCCCAACTCCGGTTCCCATCCCGGTCTTACTTACCCAAATATGTTGCGCCTTTAGATAAGACAAAATATCGAAGTTGTCAGCAATCGGATTATCACAGCTAAATAAGCAAGAGAACCCGTCGTGCCAAAGGCTCATCTGATGGAACGACTGTGGAATGTCGTCAAAACGGTTGATGATAATGTCAACAGTGCCTTGCTCCACATCCTGATAACTCACGTCACTTGGCGTCATGATATCCAGTCGTATTTTCGGTGCTATCTCGCTCAACTTTTTCAATAGCGGCTGAATAATGGTCGACTCAGCATAGTCACTCGCCATGATACGAAACACACGTTCACTGTCTTCTGCATTAAACTCCGTGGTCGGCTGCAGTGTCTTCTCTACATTAACCAAGATGTTTCGAATCAGTGGCTGCAACTTATGTGCTCGTTCGGTCGGTATCATCCCTTCACTGGTTCTCACCAATAGCGGGTCTTCAAATAGATCACGCAATCGGCGTAGGCCATTACTCATGGCTGGCTGAGTTATTCCTAATTGATTTGCTGCTCGTGTTACGTTTCTTTCACGCAGCAACATGTCTAAATACACAAGTAAATTAAGGTCTACACGAGCAATATTCATAAGAAAAATACCGAATATAATAACTATAAATTAACAAAATTATCACATACATGGTTATTCTTTGTCCATGGTTAGATTTAATCCAAATCGAATGACCTCGCCAAATTGGCCAACATGTCCACGTGAAACTAAGGAATAGTTATGTCGCAAATTACACAAGATATCGAAAAGATTGAAGTTGCAAAAAGCGCTGCTGGTGCTCCATGGGATGCAATTAACCCTGAATCTGCAGCTCGTATGCGAGCTCAAAACAAATTCAAAACAGGTCTGGATATTGCGCAATACACGGCAGATATTATGCGTGCAGACATGGCGGCTTACGACGAAGACAGCTCTCAATACACTCAATCACTGGGTTGCTGGCATGGTTTCATCGGCCAACAAAAACTGATTTCTATTAAGAAGCACTTTGATGGCAAAACAGACCGTCGTTACCTATACCTTTCAGGTTGGATGGTAGCAGCACTTCGCTCTGACTTCGGTCCACTTCCAGACCAATCAATGCATGAGAAAACCTCGGTTGCAGGCCTAGTAGAAGAGCTATACACCTTCCTACGTCAAGCGGATGCTCGTGAACTAGGTGGCTTATTCCGTCAACTAGATGCGGCACGTGAAGCGGGCGATGTGAATCTACAAGACCAAATCCAAGACAAAATCGACAACCACGTAACACACGTAGTGCCAATCATTGCAGATATCGATGCTGGTTTCGGTAACGCAGAAGCGACTTACCTAATGGCTAAGCAGATGATTGAAGCGGGTGCATGTTGTCTACAAATCGAAAACCAAGTAGCCGATGAGAAGCAATGTGGTCACCAAGACGGTAAAGTTACGGTTCCTCATGCTGACTTCCACGCAAAACTTCGCGCACTTCGTTACGCTTTCCTTGAACTAGGCATCGACAACGGCGTTATTGTTGCTCGTACCGATTCACAAGGTGCTGGTCTAACAAAAGAAATCGCAGTAGTGAAAGAACCTGGTGACCAAGGTGATATCTACAACTCATACCTAGATGTTGAAGAGATCGATGTTGCAGATATGGCAGAAGGTGATGTTTGCTTTAACCGTGACGGCAAACTAGTTCGACCTAAGCGTCTGCCTTCAGGACTATACCAATTCCGCGAAGGTACAGGTGAAGACCGCTGTGTATTCGACTGTATTGAAGCAATCAACGCGGGTGCTGACCTTCTTTGGATTGAGACTGAGAAACCACACATCGGTCAAATCAAAGAGATGATGGACGGCGTACGTGAAGTTCACCCTAACGCTAAGCTGGTATACAACAACTCTCCATCATTCAACTGGACGCTAAACTTCCGCCAACAGGCATACGATGCACTGGCAGCAGAAGGTAAAGACGTATCAGCATACGACCGTGCAAGCCTTATGAGTGCGGAATACGATGAAACGGAACTGTCTGCAAGCGCTGACGAGAAGATTCGTACATTCCAAGCCGATGCATCGCGTGAAGCGGGTATCTTCCACCACTTGATTACACTACCTACTTACCACACCGCAGCGCTGTCTACTGATAACCTTGCGAAAGAGTACTTCGGTGACCAAGGCATGCTGGGCTACGTTGCGAATGTTCAACGTAAAGAAATCCGCCAAGGCATCGCATGTGTTAAACACCAAAACATGTCTGGTTCAGACATGGGTGATGACCACAAAGAGTACTTTGCTGGTGAGAATGCACTAAAAGCAGCGGGTGAAGCGAATACGTCTAATCAATTTGATTAATCGTTAACAGTGTTTCCCTTCTAGAATCTCCCCTTCCCTTTTCCCTGTTAGGTACCGGGAGGGAGGAGGTTTTGGGATGAAGCTTGTACTGCCGGCTTCATCTCAAAGCCTCAAATTTGTGTTCCACTCCACTGTGACCCTGAAAAATTCTGTTTAAACTGATCACATTCCTGTTTGTTGATTTTCCTATTTATTGAGAGTGCCTATGATTTCAATACCGACACACCTACAAGATGCTAAAACACTGCTGTCAGAAAATGGTTTCGCTACTGGTGATACTTGGTATCACGGCACATCTTCAGCCTTACTCGCTTCAATCCAAGGCCAAGGGCTGAAACGCTCAGGAGACAAAGCACTCAATGAAGCCGCTTCAAAAACCATGGCAACCATTGGTAATAATTACACAGAATTCGTTGAGCCCGTGTTCTTAACTCAGAGCAAAGAACTGGCCTACTACTGGGCTCAGCAAACCATTCGCGAACGCAGCACTCGTTTTGAGGGTGAAGAGCGCCCTATCGTGTTAGCCATCAACCTATCTGAAAAACAACAAGCCAAAGTAAGGCCTGACGTTGGCGCAATGAGCCTATTAATGATGAGTGTTGGCGAGCAATTCATGGCTCACCTCACTGAGATCTATCAAGAAAACAACATCGTAGGCCCCGACATCGAACTGCGCACTGCGGATCGTATGGACTATCTCAATAAGCTTGGAATGGCCTACATTGATGAAGACATCAGCCGTGCTTGTGTGCAAGAGCTGTCAGAGCCGGACCTGACCTGTTAATAAGCTTTATTACGTTAGCACTATTCAGAAGAAAAAATGGCTCCTAAGTAGGAGCCATTTTTAAATGTGACGTTATTTACATGCTCGTTAATCAATAGACTAGTTAATCAATGGACACAGACGACCTTGCTGCGCAGGTTGCATCATTTCGATGTCACCTTGTAGAGAGCGAAATACAATGGTATTCCACACTTCACCATTGTCCATTTCAAACTCGATAGCGTAATTCAAACCCGCGACAACCTGAGTTCGAACACTCAAGATCTGTTCGAGGTCGGCAGAGGTGTTCATTTGGCCAAGAACGACATCTAACGCCTGCTTAGCTTGGGGTGTAATATCACTTTGAGACCAACCACCCGTCAGATTTTTGGTGCTACAGATCGGATTCACATTCTCTTGCGATTGAACTGGTACCTCAGATTCCTGACTACACCCTGCTAACACAGCGACACTAAACAAGGTTACAACTCCAAGTAATGATGTTAATCGTGCTTTCTTCATAAATTCTCTCTACCTCTGTCATTCACAAGGGGTTACCTGCAATGATGTTTCATATGCAGACAAGCTTAAACCTCGAATGTCATCACTTCATCAGAAATTATGCTGGAACGGTCCCCTAAACACAGAACACTGTCAGAAAAACAAAGCCGAACATTCATGCTCGGCTTTTTATCTCAATAGCTTAAATATTATTGATGATAAAAAGCCATTGAGGTTAATGTCTTAATGAAAATAAACCAACATCTCGACATCATCACCTTGTTGTTCTGCACCGAGTAAGAAGTGTAAATAGCCTTCCTTTGTTACAGGGATTTGTAGGTACTCATTGCTACCACGGTAATCAGAGACATAGTCATGCTGTCCTGCCGTTGGCCAATATGAGTGACTGGCAAACAGATCAACGTTACCTCGATTTTGGTGCTCGGTATTCTTATCATTTAACCACACTCTTACCTCCTGCACGCCCTGTGGGACATAAACCGCGGCATAACGTCGCTGATTCACAGTCAGGGTTTGAACCTGACCCGATTCGAAGATCACTGGTGTTAAATCATCTTGTTCTTGTGTAGGTGGTGTTGGCGTTTCTGTTTCTAGCGAAGCCAACAGTGTCACATCCTTGAAATCGGTACGCCCCGCAATACTCATGTAGTAGCGACCCGGTTTGATATAACCTGATGTCTCTGGCTCAAACGTGACAAGCTCATTATTGCCGTTACCATATTGACTAAATTCAAAGTCATAGTAATGCGCTTCCTTGTTGTAGCTCATGTAAAGATCAGCATCACCTTGGCTTTGGCCTGAAGCATGACCTTCAATCGAAACCTCAAAATGCGTGGTGTTCTCTGGTACATCGACGTAGAACAACTGCTCACTGTACGCCTCGCCGTTCAACACTACACCTTGGTTTGCTGCAAGCACTATGGCTTGGTCTGTTGGATTTGTAGGGTCAGTCGGTTCTGTGGGATCAGTCGGCTCTGTTGGTTCACTTGAAACGGTGTCTAGCCAACGCTCAAACTCACCATTGTATTGTTGCCCAAGCACTTTCACTTGTTGCGCCCATTCTGAAAATTTGCCAGCACGAGACAGTGCCAACAAGCTCTGTACTTCTTGAGGATGTTCTTCCATCATAAAGCGCACTGCCAAGTAACCCCATCGGTAAATACGATTAGAATCGTGCGAGTAAGTGGTCGCAAGCACATCCGACAAACTCATCTTCCCGCTGCTAATCAAACCAACAGCGGCATCGTAACCTTGCTGGTAATGCATGAACTCAGCAAAACCTTCTAGCCACCACACGACATAGCCATGAGCCAAATTATCACTAAAGGAACCATACTGGTTAAAACGAGCATCGAGATAATGGGTGTATTCATGCTCTAAATTAAGAATCGAAAGGTCATCGCCGTTAGCATAACGATAAGCTACAAAACGTGCCACGTTACCCACTTCTGCAGGGTTTCCTTCTAAATACTGACCGCCGTTGTCGGTGGTGTTTCCAAACAAAAATGCAGAGTAATCGGTGTAGCTACCTTTGCTGCCAAATACCGCCACTTCAACGTGGTTGTTGTTATCGTCAGCGACGGGTTGTTGCCCAGTATTCGCCACTTGATGAAACTCTGCCTCTTTCGCTGCCAACACATCACACGCTTCAATAGCTTGTGACACACTCAAGTCTTGAGAGCGAATAATGGCAGGCCCTTGGCATTCATGACGATTAGGAAGAATACGCATGGCTACATCACGTTTTGCTTCCTCAATATCTAATCCGTTCAAGCCTTCAGGAGCATAATGGCCCATCATTTCAACAGCGGCCAACCAAAGTTTGTCATGCTCACTGCCAAGCGGATTTTGTGCCATCACTTGCTGCATAACTCGTAACGCTTTATCTTTAGTTTCTTTGTTTGGGCTTGCAAGCAAGCGACCGGTTTCACGGACTGCGTTATAAACAAGAAAACCTGCATCAGTATCCAATGCCCAAGAGTTATCACGAGCGAACGCTGCAAGCGTATCGATATGCTGAGTATGACTCGCCATATAATCGTAAAAGTTATCTCTAGCTGCGTGACCAGCCATTGCTCGAAACAGATTATTTAACCCGTCGACCCATTGTGAGTCTTGCGCGGTCTCTCTATTGAAGTGGGTCAGTGCCGCAAGTTGAGCGTCCATCGTCAATGGTAATTGCTTAACGTTATCGACCATCAGCGTCAAACTTTTCATCGCTCCAACTTGTTCACGACCTTGGTTTAGTGCATTTGCATTCGCAAGAAAAGCATTGACCGATTGAGCAAACCGCTGGCTCAACGCCTCAGAAAAATTGTCTGCTTGCGCATTATAGCGAACGTAATAAGCCGCACGAACAAACTCACCAAGGTTTTCGAGCTTACGAGCTTGTTCCGATTCACCTCGATAATGGGTAATTTCTGAGTTCAGCGCGACCTGAATACGGCTTAGGTTAGCTTCACTGTAGATATTATTTAATGAATTTTCCGAAGCTGAGAACCAAGAGCTATAACAGCTGTTGTCCGCTGCAGAAACAGACAAAACAAGCTCAGAAGCTAGCTGAAGATCCGAAACATCACACTGACTTTCAGCAAAAGAGAAACTGGAAACAGTGGCAAGCATGCAAGCGATCGCCAAACGATGGCGTGGGAATAAACGGGGATGAGACATACAACACTCATTAGTTAAATATATATTTGGGGTCGCCGTTATATTCCTTACAACCAACAAGGTGAATTCATGTGCATATGATTTATGAGATTGGTTCAAAAAATAGATATTTTACGTTATTTTATAAATTCAAAAGTTTATGCTCGACTTAACTCCACTTAAGGTGGGAATGGGAACAGATAACACAAGGTGTTGATAGTAATGTATTTTATTCTTACGTAATTTAATCAAGATACGACAGGCCTATGTTGTTAAGGGACCGTGCAAGTAGTAGAATCCAGCCATGTTATGCAACTTATCCCTCACAAAATAGGCACAAATAAAGTTACGGCTGACTTGCTTCAAGTAACATTATTCTAAAAAACACTAAAAGTTTTGTGTCCTGTAGACAGTGCAGATCGAATAAAAATAACTATATAAACCTAGGCTAGGTTCGGTTAATCAAATGAAAATAACGTCGTCTTTAGGCTCACTCTTAATTAGTAGTCTGTCTATCGAAATAAAACAGCGAGCGCTGATAGAGCTCGTCATCAGTACCTATCAGCCGCAAGAGCGAACTGCTCTTTTTCAAAACGTGACTGAATATCGCAGAAGCCAATTAGAATTGCTCTTCCCTGATCATCAAAAAAAAAGCTATTCGGTGCTGTTTGAGTTAATGGATTATCGCGGTCTAATTCAGCGTTATCCAAGTACGCTATCAGAAGAGATTGTGCGTCTTGAAGAAGCCGTGGGACAGTGTTGCATGCATTGGTTAGATTTTTGGTGCGAGTGTGAAATTGCCGCCATCAAAGCAAAATCACCATTAAACACCAAGTCCCCTTCTCCTGTGGATCTGCCCATTAAAGATAGTGCTTACTATGGTGCAATCGTCGAACAAATCGAAGGTTCTCAACTTGTGGTGCAAACGCCTTGTCACCCACAAGGAATGCCGATCAGCGATGCCATTGCTTTAAGCAATCTTGAGGTGTTCATCAAAGGTGAGAAATGGTTTGAAATGCTACCTTTATTACACCTTTCTCAGGCAGGTAAGCATTTTATTCTACTCAAACATCCAGTTGATGAAGCCTTTCCGACGCTGGTTTCCTCTGCGCTGATTCAAGATTGGTCAAAGAGTGATACGTGGTTAAGCTACGCGCCCCCGTTCAGCAACGAGCAATGGCACTACTGTTTACCCAATCACGGTTACGACGAACTGGCGAAGCTACAACTTTTCACACCGCCTACACTGTCAAAGTGTTATTCTCTGCCAGAATTTGACCAGCAATTCCAGTTACAATTGTCTGCTAAACACGCCCTATGTGAAGTGCTGCGTCTGACAGTCAGTGGCAAAACTCAACAAAAGCTCTATTTCCTCTATCTTGCTCAAAAAGAGCTGATGAGTGTCTTACACCAAATAGGGTACAAAATCGGCTTCACTATTATCGAGCAACCTTTCATGCTTCAGTTTTATCAAACTATTGAACCTAATGCGTACTTCCACTCAGGGTATTGCGAATTAAATGATGACGGCACAACAATTTATCGTGGGTTCTGGAATTTCGAGATGATGGTAAAAACATTCAATAACGTCGATTTTCGCAGCTACAAAAGCGCGGTGCGCGCGAGCAGAAAGTTAGGCTCACTAAAAAAATCAAGTTCTGCAGAAAAAACAATCTCAGTAAAAAAACCAAGTTCGGTAAGAAAAGATGAACATGTTTGATTTCGGCCTAGAGGCGATCATCTATGCAAAAGCAATCACGTTGCTTGCAACTGTGGCTGTAGTTGTTATGTGGTTGCTCTATTATTGCTACCGCTTAAAACAAAAGAGTGAAGTGATCGCTGGCACACACCATGCCCCTTACATTGCATATTCAATCTGTATTGTTGCGTGGATCAGCAGTAACGCGTACTTCCATACCGATTTATTACCAGAACTCGGAGCCCCTGCCGCCGTGTTCGCGGCAAAGTTTGCCAACCTCGCCTCTTTCTTTGCGTTTGCCTTTGCCTATTACTTCTCGTGCAAGCTCGCAGCCGAACAACGTAATGGTAAGGTTCACGCGTGGCAACAAGCCATTTTTGTCACACTAACTGTCTACTCCTTCTTTATCAATGTAAGCCCAGGGTTGACCGTTGAACATGTCACTATTACTGGCCCAAGCCAGTTCGTGATCGAGTTTGGCACACACACGCCGTACTTCTTTATTGGAATGATAAGCTTCGTTGTCCTGACGCTATTCAACCTCGTGGCCATGCGCGCCAACAGCAGCAAACTTACCTTAGCCAAAACCAACTACATGATCGCGGGCATTTTAGTGTTCATGCTGTCTACGGCGACAATCCACCTAGGTATGACCTACTTCTTGCGTGACTTCTCACTCACTTGGCTGCCACCAGCCTTGTCGATCAGTGAGATGTTATTCGTTGGCTATGCTCTACTTACTTCTCGTTTTTACAGCTTAAAATATCTGGCGTACATGAGCCTAAATACGTTATTGGTGTGTGCAATTTTGGTGATACCTTTTGGCGCGATATTTATCCCATTGACAGACGATAACCAATGGCTCATTGCTATCCCGATCTGCGCGGTTATCGGCATCACTTGGCATTTACTCTACAAACGCGTGAGCCACTACGCCTCTTTCTTTATCTACGGAAACAAGAAAACGCCAGTACAACAGATCCTCGCGCTAGAAGAGGATTTCAAGCTATCAATTGATGATGCAATGCGTCGTTTGGGTAGCCTGCTGCAGATTCCTGAAGACAAGCTACGCTTGGTGAACAGCAACTACAACGAAACCTTTTACGAGGATTATCTGTCTACTAACAAGTCCGTTTTAGTGTTCGATGAGTTGTCTCAGGAGCTTGATTACACCGCACCAGCCAAGCGCTCAATCAAAGCCCTGTATGACAAAATGATCTCCAACGATACCGCCTTGGTGATGCCTCTGTTTGGTCAGGGAAAATCAGTTACACATTTATTGGTATCGTCACACAAGAGCAACGATCAGATGTTCTCTAACGAAGAAATCTCTGCTCTGCAAACCTTATTAACTCGTGTACAAAGCACCATCGAAGCCGATAGACGCATCCGCCAAAGCCGCGCCCTTGCTAACTCTATCGCTCATGAAATGCGTAACCCACTGGCTCAAGTGCAATTGCAATTTGAACTATTAAAGCAGCACATTGATAATCAAGCACCAGCGAAACAAATCCTGCAGGATATTGAGAATGGCCAAGCGGCGATTCAACGTGGCCGACAACTGATTGACATCATCCTACGCGAAGTTAGTGACAGTGCACCTGAACACGGTCCTATCACCATGACCTCTATCCACAAAGCCGTCGATCAAGCCGTCAGCCACTATGGCTTTGAGAATGAAAAAATCATTGAACGCATTCGTTTGCCACAACACGCTGATTTTGTAGCGAAGCTGAATGAAACCCTATTCAACTTCGTTATTTTCAACCTGATACGTAACGCGATCTATTACTTTGACTCTTACCCAGACAGCCAAATTGAGATCAGCACCAAAACAGGATCTTACGAGAACGTTCTCACATTCCGTGATACCGGCCCCGGCATTGACGAAGCCATTGTTCATAAGATCTTTGATGACTTCTTCTCTTACCAAAAAAGCGGTGGTAGTGGTTTAGGTCTAGGCTACTGTCAACGCGTAATGCGTTCATTTGGTGGTCGAGTTGAGTGCAAATCTAAGCTTGGTGAATTTACCGAGTTCCACCTGTACTTCCCTGTTGTGCCAAATGCACCCAAAGCAGATGCACTTCGTACGCCTTACTTCAATGATTGGAAAAGCAATAAAACTTCCGCTGAAAACAAAACCAACGCAGAAGCTAAGCCAGATAACCAAGCGGCAACGCAAAGTTCAGAACCAACAAGTACGCTAACACCCGAGAATCATTTGGCTCCAACTGTACTTATCGTCGATGATAAAGAAGTGCAACGCACGCTTGTTCAGATGTACCTAAGCCGACTTGGCGTAAATAGCTTGCAAGCAAAAAACGGGGAGAATGCTGTCGAACTGTTCAGATCACAAAAGGTTGATTTGATCTTAATGGACGTACAAATGCCGATAATGAATGGATTTGACGCAAGCCAGATCATCAAAGCGCGCTCACCTCAAACACCAATCATTGCTTTGTCTGGGGAGTCGGGGCAACACGAGTTAGACATGATCAGCAAACTGATGGATGGTCGCCTAGAGAAGCCAACTTCTTTGAAGGCATTGCAATACGTACTGGACAACTGGTTAGAGAAAGACTGGGCGTCAAACGCTTCTAAAGAAACAGAAAATGAATAGCTAACAACGAATCAAAAATGCCCTCAAGAGATATCTTGAGGGCATTTTTTTCAGGCTCATTGAATGAAAAAAAACACAGCTAAAGTTTACTGATGCTTGGCTTCTGTCATCGCAGTTTCGATCAAATCCAGTAACCATTTGTACTTAGCTGAGTGCTGGTTTTTCTTATGAAGATAGGCGAACACCTCCATCTCCTCGGTCCCCTCTTCCAGTCCTTCAATCACAATTGAACGCAATACACCTTTATGTTGTTCAATCACCGGAGGCATACAGGGGGCAATAATATTGGAGTGCTTGATCGTTTCAATTAGCGCAATAATAGAAGTCGTTCGCAGCGCCATGTTAATGGTCTTACCTTGGCTCAAAACTTCCTCTTCCAACCGTGAATGTTTGTTTTGGTCGAAATAAGCAAGGTCAACATGAGCAAATGGGAACGACAACAAATCATCAATCGTTGCGATGGACGCCTTGAAAGGATGATCGGCTCTTACCGCCAATACAAACTTTAAGGTTACGAGAGGCACGGCAATGATCTCGGCAGGCAGACTCTCGGCTTCGAAGTGGATAACAAAATCAACCTCGTCGTTCTTAAGTCTTTCCAACGAATTTTGAGAACTCGTATGGCTTATCAGCCTTGAAAGTGGACTTTCCATTGCGAGCTGATGAAAAAGAGCCGGTGTTAACCAAGGCAAAATATGAGGGTTCGCCTCTATCTTAAAGTCTTCGCTTAATTCGGCAGGAGTAAACTGCTTACCTTCTTCTATCGCCGCGACCAAACCGTCTAGTAGTGGAAAAACACGTCGATACAGATCCTCAGAATAAGGCGTCGGGAGAAACTGCTTATTGGACAAGACAAATAACTCCTCACTTAACGACTCCTTAAGCTTTTTGATGCTTTGGCTTACCGCTGGCGTCGAAACAAACAGCTTTTCGGCTGCTTTTCGCAAGCTTTTTTCTTGATATACCACCACAAACACTTTCAGTAAGTTCAAATCAACATTGTTCAGTTTCATACCAAAACCATAAATCATTGCTTAACGAATGATTAAGTTTATATGAATTAACTTAACGATGTCCACTTTGTATAGTTATCCCACCTTCACGCAACACACGGATGTAGTGAGATAAACTTATGAGGCATCTATGTTATTACAACGTTCAATTCTTTCTCTAACTCCTTTACTTCTGGCAAGTGTCGCCTTTGCGGAAGAAACCGAAATTCAAGATATGTCAGATCCGTTAGCAGTCTATACACAAGGTGGCTTCGGTTACACAGACAAAGGCTTAAATCTGAAAATCGGGCAAACCTACGACACTGGTAGTGATACAACCATGGGTATGAATGTCTTGGAAATCAAAGGCATTGCTGGTGAAGCCATTGGTTGGAACAACCGAGGCGCAGATGACAGTATCGATTCGATTCGTTTCAGAAACTTCGGCGTAGACTTAACCAATGGTCGCGGCACACAAGTCGATATGTCTTGGGATTTCGATAGTAATCAAGGTAGTGCGTCATACAGCTTCATACAGGCTCTTCCACAAATGGGCATGTTTAACTTCTATCCGCTTGCGGGTGTCGGTGTTGCTGCCGGTGAAGAGTTGGTTGAAGGCTCAGGAGGCAACCTCGATGCAGATCAACTCCGAGATCGCTACAACATGCACGGTACTTTCTATGTGGCGGGTATGTACGCAAAAATGCAGCTCACCGACAAGATTTGGTTGAACTACAACCCTATGTATCTAGGCACGATGTCTGGTTCATCAACATTCAAAGATTATGGCTTTGAGGGCAATGATTCTGTACTTGCACATGAGTTTGCAGCGAGCTACCAGATTAACCCAAGAGCAAACGTTCGTTATTTTGCAAACTGGACAGAAAATACAAGTATCGAAGACGGTGATCACCGCATCGAATTTAACTATCAGTTTTAAGCAGCCATTCTCTGCTTGGATGAGCTCTTTCAGTTTTAGCGATAACTTTGAGTTTTTGAGGACACATATGAACCTAATATCTAAAGCCCTTATCGGTACGTTCACTTGCCCACTACGATCGACAGCGATGCTAGTTTCTATAACAGCCTTGTTTTCTGCAACGGCGATAGCTGGGAACAATGACACGACAGAAACTATTCAAACACGTGCAGGTGACTTTACTTTCGAAACCGACTTTCTTCATGGCATTCCAACACAAGCAAGCTCAGAGAAGCTGTTTGAATTGATGGATTATCAACGAGCGTCGCAAGCGTACATTTGGTCAGTACCTTTAGTTTCGAATTACGCATGGAAACAAGCGTATGCCAACATGGGCGCAGAAGATGGCCAAATCACCTACGTAGAGTCTCATGAATCTAAACTGGGTGGTTTAACTTACAACACCTCTACGCCGTATGCGATTACCTGGTTTAACGTAGAGAAAGAGCCCGTAGTGATTGAGATTCCGACAGACGAGTTGCGCGGCGCAGTGCACACCATGTGGCAAATTGGCATTTCTCAAATGACAGAGCCGGGTGTCTACGTTGTAAAAGCAAAAGGTTCTGAAACGCCGCGCAACCTTCCAAAGGGCGCTAAGGTATTTGAGTCTGACACGAACAACGTTTTCTTCGGTGTTCGCTTAATGGCGAAGTCAGAACAACAGCGTATGAAAGATTTAGAAGCGCTAAAGATCACAGACCTGAGTGGCAAACTACTTAGCAATAACGGTGTGAACTTCCCTGAGCATGGCGAAGACGCCAAACACCCGCGTGGCATGGCATTTTGGGAAACGCTGAATGAAGCAATACAAGCTGAGCCAGTAGCAGAGCGCGATCGTATGATGCACGACATGCTACGCCCACTAGGTATTGAAAAAGGCAAAGCATTTACCCCATCAGCTCAGCAGCGTGACACCTTAGAACAAGCTGTCGTCATGGGTGAAGCCATGGTCAAAAACATCGACTTCAACAAAACCGAACGCCTGCCACACGCGGCTTATGGTAAAGAAGGGAATTCGTGGGAGATCGCAACGGCTTCAACACCAAACCAAGATCGTCACTATGGTATGGACCTTGATGGACGTGCGGCTTGGTTTTATGAAGCAGTGACTAACGACATTGCAATGCACGGATTTGAGAACGGCGGCTGGGGTCAGATCTACTTAGACAACTACCGTGATGACAATGGAAAAGGGCTTAATGGCAGCAATCACTACACTCTGACACTGGATGGAGATGTAAATTTCGCCGATTTATTCTGGACCATCACTGTCTACAACGTTGAAAACCGCGCTATCATCGACAACGACATTGAGCGTGCTGATGTGGGTTCAAACATCGAAGGGACAGTTAGAGATGCAAAAGGCAATTACACCTTCCACTTCTCGCCAACTAAACCTGCTGGTGTAAATGAAGCGAATTGGGTTCAAACCAGAGAAGATGAAAACTGGTTTGTCTACTTCCGTGCTTACTCACCAAGTAAAGCATTTGTAGAGCAGCAGCCTGAAACCTTGCTGCCTAACTTTAAGCGTGTGAACTGATCATCTAAAGCAAATCGCGGATGACTTATCCACGCCTTTAAAAACTTTCAGGCTCACAGAGCAAAACAAAAGAGGAGCCTTAGTGCTCCTCTTTTATGTTCTATTTAAATCTAACAGCCAAGTAAGGCCTTGATAAAATTAATCTAAAAGTGAACGTACGTAATCTGCAATGTCTGGGTTTTGACAATGGTCAAAGAAGCATTGTTGGAAGCGCTCGCTACCAACCGCTGTTTTTACAAGCTCTTGGTCGATTGCTCTTAACGAGTCAATAAAGTTATCTTTTACCACCGCCGCTTTCACTTCATTCAAAATAGCTGCATTGCGCTGCTGTGGCTCTGCTCTCTCCAGAGGGTAACCTTGGCCACGCTCACCGGTGAAAGCCTTTTCGAATATATAACGGATATTCAGCTCACCAGCCCAGCCAAAGCCTTTAGCAAAAGCGAGGGCGATAGCATTGCCGTTGTTGATTTGGTTAAACAAGAAAGCATCTGATGGCTCTAGGCAGTATCCACAAACGACACCCGGATGCAGATTCAGTGACATCAAAGCACCTTGGCCTGTACCACAACCCGTCACAACAAAATCCACCGCCTTTGAATTGATCAGAATGCTCGCCATGATACCGAGATGAATATAAGTTAAGTGGTGATCATTCTCGTCTGTCATGCCTAAGTTGAAAACATCATGACCAAGACCACCAGCCACCGACTCTAACTCAGCTGAGACCATGGCATTTTTGCCGGCTTGACTGTTTTCCATCATTAATGCGATTTTCATTTATGTTCTCCTGCAAGATTGCTGCAAATTTAAAATTCTTAACCGTGTTTGTTATAAGAGCAGTTAGCGTGCTAACCACCCCCCATCGACAGCAATGGTGTAACCGTTGATGTAATCCGATGCTGATGATGCTAAGAACACACAAGGGCCTGCGATATCCTGTGGTGTACCCCAACGTTCGGCAGGAATACGCTCAAGAATCGCTTGATTGCGCTCAACATCGTCACGTAGTGCTTGAGTGTTATTCGTTTCCATATAGCCAGGGGCAATCGCATTGACATTGATGTTGTCGCGCGCCCATTCGTTCGCCATCGCACGTGTTATTCCCATCACAGCACTCTTTGAGGCCGTATAAGAAGGCACGCGAATACCACCTTGGAATGAAAGCATTGATGCGATATTAATGATCTTACCGCCAGTGTCTTGAGCCTTGAATTGCTTCGCAACCGCCTGAGACATAAAGAAAACGGTCTTCGTATTGACGTTCATTACGTCATCCCAATTTTGCTCTGAAAACTCAATCGCGTCTTCACGGCGGATGATGCCAGCATTGTTGACCAGGATGTCGACTTGACCAAACTCAGCCAAAGTTCTCTCTATAATGCCAGGAATACACTCTTGCTTTAGAAGGTCGGCACGTACGTCTAAAAACGCATGACCCGCAGCACTCATTATCTCAACGGTCTCTTCAGGCTCGCTACGGTTAACACCAACAACCTTACAACCAGCTTCAGCTAAACCCATTGCAATACCTTGTCCAAGGCCAGTATTACAACCAGTCACTATCGCGACTTTCCCTTCTAAACTAAATGACTCTAACATCTGTTCGCTCGCTCAATTACGTTTGGAATTGTGGCATATCGTTACCACCACTCAATTAAATCATACAATACGATATTAAAACGAGACTGACGTTAAAGAACTTGGATCAAAACCCGTTGAACAAATTGAAACGAATACAACAAAGTAAATGGACAGGGTGCGTGATTTGAAGAAGGGTAAACCGGTAACCGTTTAGGAATATAGAGCCCGTAAATTATCTAAAACAGATATTTCAGGTATTTGGCAACAATCCGATGATTTAAAAGGCTAAACGGTATATACATAATAATGTGTTATTAAAAGTACTGAATTATCATGACGCTCAAAGAAATCCTGAAAATCCTCAACGTCCGCTACTTCTTAATGTTTCGAAGCAGCTACTTTGCGCGTTTTTACTACCCTATATTCACCCTACTCTATTTAGATTACGGGCTAACTCTCTCTCAATTCGCGATGCTTAATGTGGTTTGGGCTGCCACCATCGTGCTTGCTGAAGTGCCGTCGGGCGCGTTCGCTGATACCTTAGGCCGCAAAAAATTGGTAGTGCTATCTTCAATTGTGATGTTTGTCGAGATCGCGATGATCGCGCTAGTGCCAACCGGAAATCCCGACTTGGTGTTCATTGTCTTTCTGATTAATCGGATACTCAGTGGCTTAGCAATGGCACTGGCCAGCGGCGCCGACGAAGCATTGGCTTACGACACCTTAAAAGAACAAGGCAATGAAGAGTTGTGGCCGCGAGTGCTACAAATTCAACTTCGTGTCGCCTCAACCGTCGGTATCTTTGTCACATTGATTGGTGCGGCAATGTACGATGTGAACTTCATGGCGAACATCTTTCATTTCTTCGGATTAGCCGAGCCAGAAAGCACTAAAGACCTAATGCGCATTCCTGTATTCGCCACCCTATTTGTCGCGATGATCGCCATCTACGCCGCGATTAATATGCGCGAAGAGAAGAAGGTGATGCCAAGCGACCAAACCAAATTGACAACCACCATCGCAAGTCTCAAATTAACGCTCGATGCTGGTAAGTGGGTATTTGCTACGCCTTACGTGCTGTTCATCTTGCTCTACTACAGCCTATTCGAACACACTTCGCGAATGTTCCTAACCATGAACAGCCAGTACTATCTCGCCATTGATATTCCGATTATTTACTTTGGTTTTATTGGCGCGGGGATCAGCCTGCTTAAAATCATATTAGCGGGACAAAGCCGTAGGCTAGCAGAAAGCATGGAGCCTAGAACCTTTATTCTGATTATGGGTTTAGCGACCATGGCGACTTATTATTGGATCAGTCTGGGATGGTCGATTTACGGGGTGATTCCAGCACTGGTGCTGATTTTTATTATCATGACAATGAACATTTTCATCAGCTACCACCTGAATAAGAAGACCGAATCGCATAACCGAGCTACCGTTCTCAGCTTCAAAGGCCTGATGTTTAACCTAGGGTACGGGCTGATCGGTATCCTGTATGCGTACTACTATAAACTGGTGTCTCAGGGCTACACCGAACAAGAAATAGAGCAGAACCTTGCTTTCTTAGCCTCACTGTCTTCGTTTTTCTATTACTTCACTTTGTTGTTCATTGCTATCAGCGCTTTGTTCTATTTCAAGAACCGAAAAGAGCCAATTTTTTGAAGCGGCTAGAGATATTGAGTCGAAATTCAAGCTTCACCTCCTGCTATAACAAGACTAAGTCGCTTCTTATATTGGTATGGTTTGTTAGTATAATCATTAATTTATATAACACATGGAAGCGTCATGTCTTTTAGTTGGATAGCCTTTACTCTCCTTGCTGCGTTCAGCCAATCTTGGCGCAATGCCTTTCAAAGTAAGTTAAGTGGCACCATGAGTGTGGCTGGTGTAACGCTGGCACGTTTTATCTGGGCAGGCCCAATCGCGCTTATTTATCTCTGTGCACTCTATCAATGGCAGCCAGTCGCTGTTCCTAGTTTTTCCGGCAAGTTTGGCTTTTTTATCGTTGCAGCAGCCATTATGCAGATCCTCGCGACCGGTTTAATGGTGATGCTATTTAAACTCGAAAACTACGCGATTGGAGCCGGACTTGCTAAGTGTGAAGCTCCCGTTTCGGCAGTGCTTTCTGTGTTGTTCTTTGGCACCGCGTTAACGGTGACAGGTTGGATAGGAGTACTTATTGGCACGTTAGGCGTGCTAATAATGAGCAGCTCTTCCGGCTGGCGAAGCTTGTCTCCAAAAGTATTTTTGTTAGGTATGGCATGTAGCACTGCTTTTGCTCTAACGTCTCTTTGGGTACGTGAAGCAAGCTTGAGCATAGGGCTTCCCTTCCCTCATAGCGCTGCTTGGGTGCTGTTTCTGGTGATTACTCTGCAGACATGCATTATCTGTACGTATCTTTTCTTTAGAGAACGAGACACGCTACGCCAGATATTCAAGAAATCGAAACTGGTGGTGATGACAAGCTTAGCGAGTGTTATCGGTTCTCTGGGTTGGTTTAGCGCGATGTCGCTTCAAGCCGTGCCGTACGTAAAAACACTCGGGCAAGTCGAAGTGATCTTCATGGTATTGATATCCTACTTCTGGTTGGGACAAAGCATCGCGCGCAAAGACATCGCAGCACTAGTCTTGCTTTCTATCGCAGCGGTCTTGGTGATGTGGCAATAAGCTGAACGTAGTCATGCATGGGTATTGGGTATTGGGTATTGGGTATTGGGTATTGGGTATTGGGTATTGGCCAATATGATAATTGGCGAATCATGTTCAAACTAAATATTCATCTATCGTATAAATTTTACGATGGCACAGAACCACAAGAGATCTGTAATCATCAAGCAGTGATGAGTTGGTTAATATGACTAGGACAAATTGACGTCATATTGCGACCGTTTGTTTTTGCTTGATATAACGCTTTGTCGGCTCGGCTAATAAACCCATCCCAACTCTCATGCGGGTGAAGCTGAGCGACACCGAAACTCGATGTCAGAGACATCTCATGTTTTTGTACTGCTGATACCTCTGAAATAGACAATCGTAACTTACAGGCAATAACCTGAGCTTGTTGGAAATCGACATTAGGCAATAAAATCATTATCTCATCTCCGCCAAAACGAAACGCACTGGCTTTGGGCGATGTTTTTATCGCACTTTGAACCATTTCAGCAAAAGACTTGATGACCAGGTCACCCACAATGTGTCCGTGTTGGTCATTAATCGACTTAAAGTTATCAATGTCCATCATAATGGCACTGACAGGAACAGTCTCCGCTTGCTTCATGATAACTGGAACCATCTCATCTAATGCTCTGCGGTTTCCAAGTACCGTTAAGGGATCGCTGTGGGACAGTTGGTGAATAGAACTCAGCAACCTTGCATTAATCAGCCAAAGCATAGTGAAACTCATGGACACGATAAGAACGATGCTCACTAAAAAGGCAAGTTGATGAATGAGTGTGGCCGCCATGAAATCCTGCAGCTCAGCTGAAAATAGTGTCACCACGACTCGAAAGACCATAAACCCGCCATATATCGTAAATGACAAGGCCATCATCCGAATACCTAAGGGCAAGTCTTCACGCCGGCCCTTTAATACCGCAAAGGCAGTACAAAGTGTCACAAAGGCCAAATATAAACTAATGAGGATAATTCGAGCTTTGATGGAAGGCTCATAATACGTGAAGTAAATAAAACATGGCAAAAGAGCCAACATCATCAGACTACTGAGGTAGGTGCATTTAAGAGAGTATTCTCGAAACAGACATAAGCTATACAAGGCGAGATGAAAACCAAGCGCAATGACCATATTGGCACTAATAACAGTGACCCAATCAGGGAATTCCCCTCTTAGGCTCAACATCAACGGCCCAGTTCCGATAACAAATATTGAAATGGAAAAGATTGAAAGCCCTTTAATCGGCTGTTGAGTGAATTGAAATAACAATAAGCCAATACAGTAAATGAAAGAGAACAAAATAATAATAAAATTAAGTGTTCTCATATCCAGCGAAAAACCATCCATGATTTTCTATCTTCCATACGCAAACCAAATTACAACATGGTTAATAATCATACAAACCATAAAAACATTCACTATATGAATTATTGAACTTTATAAAATAAGGGATACGTCACATATGCAGAGATTTTTGTCGTATGAGTCCACACATGGATCGGCATGTAAAACTCGTCCACACATGGCTTCATAGCATCACGGAATCTACAGACTTCAGCACTCGTTACTTGGTTGAATCACTAGTGTCTGGCATTATGCGCCTAAGAAATCTCTAGGGGCTATTGACCTTTCGAGCTGGGTTTTGCAGCATCTTGTGGGAAATTTATACAAGGAAGAGGCTTTGACGTGTAGCTGGCCTACATGAAAAGCCGATAACGCAGTAGAAATGAACCACAAGAGCTGCCCGAAGGGTTCGAGCTAGGCGCCCCCACAAAAATCGTTTTATGCTTTGTTGAAGAATATTTGCTTAGAATGACTAGGCTACATACTCTTCGCCGCGCCTAAAACGATTTTATCTCGAACAAAACTTAACCACGAAAGGTCAACAGCCCCTAGTTATTACACAGAAAAGAATGAACGAAGGTAGTCAGTGGTAGAAAACAGCCAACAATTAAGTGACCGTTACGACGAACATGGTTACTTTGTTATCAGAAATTATTTCGATGAAGCTCAAATTGCATCGCTTAGAAAAGTCGTGCTGAAGTTCCATGAATCATGGAAAGCAGACAACGAAGAATTCTATAAAGAAGAAGCATTTAACTCGTCTTTAATTACGGGAAGCGAGTACTTGCCTGCCGACGATAGAAGTGTGCTTTTCGACTTCATCAGCTCAAAACAAGTGATGGACGTGGTTGATGCGGTGATTCCGAACAAACCGGCATTCATGAATACACAGCTGTTCTTCAACCCAGTAAATCCGCAGCAAAAAGACTTTTGGCATCGTGACTGTCAATACGACTATGACATTGATGACCAGATGAAAGTCATCATGGAAACCCAAGTATTGCATCTGCGAGTGCCCCTTTTTGATGAGCCAGGTATGGAGCTTATCCCTGGCACACACAAGCGCTGGGACAATGAAGAAGAATACAATGTTCGCCAAGAAGAAAACGGTAAAGTGAGCAGTGATGATATCTCTGGCGGTAAGCAAATACCGTTAGCTGCAGGCGACTTATTGGTATTTTCAGCAGATATGATCCATCGAGGTCGCTACGGACTGGATCGTTTGGCTTTGGATATTCTGATCTTTGATTCTGCGGCAGACTATGTCGACTACGTTGATGACGATTGTTTACCGACACCATTGATGTTGAGCAATATTAACGATCCAAGACTGTTTATGAATACGCTACACTTAAAATCGATGCAGTACTCATAATCTATAAAGGCACCGAACTATGACTGACCCTAAGAAAAATACCCGAATTAGCCAGTTCCGTTTCGGTCAGCCGAAAGAGTCTCTCAAGCTAGAGCATGTCGCTTTGGGAATGCTAGATAAAGATAAAGTTCGAGTAAAAATTGAAGCGACCAACATCAACCCTAGTGATCTATTGTCGATTTATGGTGTGGGGCAATACAAACACAGTCACCAGCCGCCGAGAGTACCGGGATTTGAAGCAGTCGGAAGGATCGTAGAGTCCAGTCATACTGAATTTACAGTGAATCAGCGAGTGCTCGCGGCAACCAGTGGAGCATGGCAGAGCTATGTTGATGTATCACCAGATGACCTATTCCAAATTCCTCAGCATCTAGAAAATGGCTACGCCTGTCAGTTGTACATTAATGCGCTAACCGCATGGGTACTAACCACAGAAATAGCCAAGCTGACCCAAGAAGATGTGTTAATCATCAACGCAGGCAACTCTGCCATCGGTAAGATCTTCTCCCAGTTATCAGTATCACTCGGATTTAAAATCATTGTCGTCACATCGCAGACTGAGCGATACCCAACTGCCACAAATTGGGTGTTAAACGCGAACGATGATTTAGCATCTCAAATTAAGTCGTTAGGCTTGCCTATACCAACCGTCGCCTTTGATGCGATTGGCGGTTCACCCGGAACTGACCTTATTCACACCCTTGGCAACAAAGGGCGCTTTATCAACTATGGGACGATGTCACTGGATTTTTACGAACCACGCTTCTTTGAGTACGCGAAAAGCCAAGACATTAATTTCAGCACTTTCTTCTTACGTTATTGGGAAGAAACGGAAGGTAAAGATGTTCGCCGTGAAAAGTTCACAACCATGCTAAATCACTTCATCACAAACGACATTCAGCTCGACGTTGACCGCTATCTACCATTCGATGAAGTTCAATCCGCGATTGATCTCATTGAATCGAAAACCACACGCTTAGATGGCAAGATCATCTTACTGCCAGTGTAGTTTGGTGACATTGAGCACACACTATTTACGCCAAACAAGATACAAAACGAATAACCCGCCAAGAGCTGCCGTCACAATACCTACAGGCAGTTCTTGTGGCGCTAATATGGTTCGGCTAATCACATCCCCAAACAGTAAGAGGACAGCTCCCCACAAGGCGACCAAAGGCAGAGCTCGCTTGTGAGTGACACCTGAAAATGGTCGTACTAAATGGGGAACCATCAAGCCAATAAAACCGACCACTCCGGTCATAGATACAATGGATGCAGTGCAAAACGCACAACAAAGAAAAATCTCACTTTGTAGGCGATGGACATTTATTCCCAATGAGCTTGTAGTCTGTTCACTTACCAACAAAGTATCGAGCTCGCGATAACGTTTGAAAATTAACGCAGTAAGACACAACACACCCACCAAGGCAAAAATCAAGTTATCCCAACGAGCAAGCCCCAAGCCTCCCATCGTCCAGAACAAAATCGAACTCGCCGCTCTCTGGTCGCCTGAATAAATCAAAAAACTCGTGATGGCTCCGAATAGAAATGAGATCGCCAAACCACACAAGATCAAGTTGTCATTGCCCTTTCTCTTCTGCATCGAAAACAGAATCAGAACGGCGGTCGCCGAAACAATACCACCCGAGAATGCAGCCAGTGGCAGTGACCAAACACCCAAAGTATCGCCCACTTTGGTGATCACCAACACGGCACCAGCAGACGCGCCAGATGACAACCCAAACAAAAACGGATCCGCCAAATCATTTCGTGTCGAGGTTTGAAGCAACGCCCCAACCATAGCAAGACCTGCACCCGCGATAACGGCTAACAATGCTCTCGGTAACCTCAAATCGATCAGTATTCGACTCGTCATATCCGGCGTTGGATCATTGAAAGAGCTCAGCCCTATAATCACTTCCTTGAAAGACAACGCAACCGAGCCAAACTGCAAACTCATCATGAAAGCGAGCAATATGGCAGTGATACCTGTTAACCAAGCTGCTCGATATTTATCAATTAAAATCAAAGAACTACTACTCTTATCAATAAAAAGCTTTCCGATTACTCAGCGGCGAACGCCGATGCAAGTTTCTCAATCGCATCTATATTGGCAGGCCCTGGTGTGAGTTGCTCATAACGCAGTTTGACATAGCGACCAGAAGTGACCGCATTGGTGTATTTCATTAACGGATGGGCTTCTAGGAAACGTTGCAAAGAATCAGCACCACTCGCCGATTGGTAATCAAGAAGAATAATCACATCTGGATTTTCACGAGCAACATTTTCCCAAGACGTTCTTGCCCAGCTTGCTTCCATATTGCCTGTGATATTTTTGCCACCAGCGGCTTCAATCATTGCGTTTGGCATTCCGTACTTACCCGCGGTGAAAGGCTTATCTTCACCCGAATCAAACAAGAACACTTTTGGACTCGGCTTTCCTGATGCTTTTTGCTTTTCTGCTACTTTTTCAATTCTCTCTTTCCAGTTTTTCACCAAAGCCTCGGCCTCTGGTTGCTTGTCGAAAATAACACCTAACTTTTTCATATCGCCATAAAGCAGATCCATTGTCGCGCCTTCTTTTTGGTCTTGGGTATGAATGCAACTTTCAGAGAGCACTAAGGTATCAATCCCGTATGGCTTCAACGTTTGAGGCGTCACTTCACCACCCACTTTCATTCCATAATTCCAGCCAGCAAAAAAGAAGTCAGCATCCGCTGCAATCAGCGTTTCTAGTGTGGGATATTTAGGTGCTAGCTCAGGAATGTCTCCTAAACGTTCTTCGAACGAACTCGACATTTTGTACCAACCTGTAATACCCGTAACGCCCACCATCTCCTTTTGAAGACCAAGAGCAAAAGCCATATCGGTCATATTGATGTCGTGCACAACAGCTCGAGACGGACGTTTTTCAATCGTCAGCGGGCTCCCGCAGTTATCAACCGTCACTGGGTATTGAGTACTTGTCGCACGCGCAAAAGAAAGAGGTAAAAGAAACAAAAGACTGGAAATGACAGGCCACTTCATTGGGCTGCTCCTATTAAAGAGTGATTAGAGTGAGTTGATGCAGCTTCAAAATGATGGATGGTGCTGCACATATTAGGATGATTGAACGTGAGAACCCGCAATCCAAAAACGGGGATCATGTATCGGTCTTGCATGACCGTGCCTGGGACTGAGAACGCCACCATTGTTTGGTCTGACATCAACAGGACTTTGTCGGCGAATGGCGCCACCAAAGGTAAATCATGCAGCACCACAACAGACGCAATGCCACGGAGTTTAATTAAGCTCAGAAGTTCGAGACGAGCGAGAGGATCAAGGTGGTTTGTGGGCTCATCTAAAAGCAGCAATCTTGGCTCTTGTGCAAATGCGCGAGCAATACTTGCACGTTGCTGTTCACCACCGGACAACTCACCAAAGCACCGCTCGCTTTTGTGAACAAGCCCAACATCTTGCATCACCTGCTGAACAGCTCGCTTATGTTCTTTTGCGCTACAACAAAACGTATGGGGAGTACGACCTAAGCCAACATACTCAGCAACGCTCAAACGAGGATCAACATGCTCATGTTGAGTAACAACCGCGACTTGTTTAGCTATCTGCTGTCGTTCAAGGCTTCCAAGCGCTGTGCCAGACAACAACAATTCACCAGCGACGGTTTTATATTCGCCTGTAATACCTTTCAGTAAGCTAGACTTTCCACTTCCATTGGGGCCAATAATGGCAACGCATTCACCGTCGTTCACATCAAATGTCACGTCTGAGACCGCTCTCCAGCTAGCTAAGCCATCAGCACAGAGCCCGCGCACAGACAATACAGGTTTATTCAAATTCCCACCGAACATCCAAAAACAACATTTATTGTTATGTTATAACATAACAATAAATTAAAGGTATAGTTATTAATAGAAATATTAAGACCGCTCTAAGAAGTAATGGGAATCGCGGGATAATCCAATCACCTTGAATAAAGACTATCGTGCTTAAGAAAAGTGATTCGCTTGAGAAGTTTGATTAAAAAATCGAGGATTGAAAAGAGAGCGAAGAGTTGTGGTGCGTTTCACCATAACTTAAGTGGTAACGAGATGGTCATGAGTCACATTTATTTGAAACATCAATGATTTACACCATTAGAAATATGACACTGATCACCCATAAAATAACCTCGATTCTATATGGTAGCGTCATACTTAAAACCACGATGTGAACATACTTATTAAAAGACACATACTATCAAGCGCCATCCTACTCTCTCTAGCCTTTCCCACCTTTGCAGCTGATGGCGACATACACGATGTCACGATACTGGGTACTTCAGATATCCACGGTCATTTTATGGCATGGGATTACGCGGCAGATAAACTCAACACTCGTGGTAGCTTGAGTCAAATCGCGACCAAGGTTGGTGATATCCGCAAAGAGCAATCTAACATTATCCTTGTCGATGCTGGCGACACCATCCAAGGCAACTTCGTCGAAACATTCAAAGACGAGCCTGTTGATCCAATGATGCTGGGCTTTAATCACATGAAATATGATGTGTGGGTATTGGGTAACCACGAATTCGACTTTGGCCTTAAAACCCTCAACAGAGCCGTTACCCAATTTAAAGGGCAGTCTCTCGGTGGCAACATCAAGAACAAAAATGGTAATCCATTCCTACCTGGTTACACCATTCTAGAACGCGGTGGCATTAAGATCGGCGTGATCGGAATGGATACACCGATGACGGAGGTTTTTGCGCAAGGCACCAACCGCTTAGAAGGCGTTACTTTCACGAACCCAACCTTGGAAGTGAAGAAAATCGTCAAAGAAATTGATGATAAAGTGGATGCCATCGTATTGGTCGCCCATATGGGGATTGAGAACGAGAATGACATTGCTGACACCGGTGTCACCGACATTGCCAATGCAAACCCAGAGCTTGATGCCATCGTCGCAGGCCACATGCACACTCGCATTGATAAAGCTGTTGTGAATGGCGTTATCATTACTGAGCCCGACAAATATGGTCGCGCCCTATCTCGTATCGATCTTCAATTTGAAGAGCGCGATGGCACATTCACTCTCGTCAACAAAGACAGTTTCACCTATAAAATTAAAGGTCTAGATTCTGATGAGAATATGGACGCGCTATACCAACCGTATCACGAACAACTCCGAGAAATGGCGAATCGTCCTGTCGCTCAGCTTACCGGCGTTGATTTAGTCCCAGAAAACGAAATCCGCGGTATCCCTCAAGTCCACGTTCAAGACACAGGTATCAGTGCGCTATACCAAGAAGCGAGCTTCTTCTATGCACCCAAAGCCAATGTCATCGCACTTCAAATAGACAACGACAATGCAGAGCTCGATGTTGGCCCAATCAAAGCCAAAGACATCGCGTACAACTACCAATACGCAGGTGGCGAAATCACTGTCTACCAGATGACAGGCAAAGAGCTGAGAACCTACATGGAATGGTCTGCGGGCTACTTCAACTCAGTGCAGCCTGGTGATGTGACCTATAGCTTTAATCCCGAGCGCAGAGCATCAAAATACTCGACTAATGACTTCTTCGCAGGCGTGACTTATACCATCGACCTTACTCAGCCTACAGGTACACGCATCACCAACCTCGCGTTTGCTGATGGCACACCGGTTGCAGATGAAACAGAAATCCGTATTGGTATGAATAGCTATCGAATGGGTCATCTAACCAAGAAAGGCGGCGTGCTAGAAGGTGAAACGTTCCCTGTACTCTTTGATACAGAAGCCGAGTATGGAGAAGAAGCAGGCACGATCCGTAATATGACCATCAAGTATCTTAAAGAAGAAAAGAACGGCAAATATGAAGGGAAACCTCAACAACGTTGGACACTTTCTGGTTTAGATAGCCGTTACAACGAACAGCGAGAGATAGTGAAGTCACTGATTAATGATGAAACCATATCAATCCCAACCAGTGACGATAACCGTTACACAAACATCGCTTCTATCAACGTGAAAGAACTGATGTTCAAATCTGACGAAGCCAAACAAACAGCCATAACCACACGCGAAAAGAAACTGGCGCAGACGACTGAGCAACAGAGTAAGCAGATCAAACGCGAAATCACTCTGATTGAAGCGCTCAATTAATCCCTAACCTCAACCAATAACGACTTAACGACTTAACGACGCTTAGAGCGTGGTTAGGTCGTTATCGTTCCCGTCCTGCAACATCATATCTGTACTGAGTAAAACGGGTGATATTGGATGAATGAGATGCAAAGACTGACTCATAGTTGGACATTTCTGAGTTAGTGGCTTTGCTAATTTATATGAGTACGAATAACTTTTAGTACTGCTAAACAGCGAACGACACCACTTGATGAGGTGCCGTCGATGAACGTTTCTGGACAAAAGTTATCACTTACGATTTTCGTACCAGAAATATTCATGCGGAATATGATAAAAATAATGCAGTTACTTGCTTATATCTTAGGCGAATTCGATATTTGGGGGTGAATAAGTCTTACCACAGATCTTTTTACATTTAACTGTGTGACAAGATACAGAACTCTTACATCTAATACAAAAAGGTCGCTTTAAATTGCGACCTCTTGTTTCTTTAATGAACTGTCCCGTCCTGAAATGTGTTTACACATTGAGGACTAATGATGACCATTCCAAATAAACACTACGTTAAGCGCACTCAGCGTGATTACACACTAGGCTTTAAATTACAGATTGTAGACGCCATTGAAAAAG
>NZ_MCUN01000023.1 GCF_002873455.1 Vibrio splendidus
CAGACCTTGAATGCGTTTGAAGAGAAATAACTTTTAAATCAGCTTTCCGAATTTTAAAATTTGCTTGGCGACCATAGCATTGTGGACCCACCTGATTCCATGCCGAACTCAGAAGTGAAACACAATAGCGCCGATGGTAGTGTGGGGTTTCCCCATGTGAGAGTAGGACATCGCCAGGCTTTAAATATCGTTACCTGTGTATACATGTAACAACATCACCAGTGTACTAATCTGTTGATGACAATTTGTTGGAGGGATGGCTGAGTGGTCGAAAGCACCGGTCTTGAAAACCGGCAACCGTTAATAGCGGTTCTAGGGTTCAAATCCCTATCCCTCCACCACCTTGATACGGAAACGGGAACTGAGAAATCAGCTCCCGTTTTTGTTTTTGATACGCAATTAAGAAGTACGATTTTCTTTCCTCGTATCCTCAATTTCTTTTTTTCGTTCCATTCCACCTTAATATCAGTGATTAGGCTCTTAAGTAACCAATTCGCGTTACTATCAGTTGATTCTCTTAAGCACTTACTTAGCTTAGTACAAAATAACTGAGCTTGAGCCTCTCCGAATTTCATTATTGGGAGCTCTTTTGAATTTTTAGAAAGCTTCATGACTGCTTTTTTTACTTCTAGAACTTCTTTTTCCTGTTTCTTGATAAAATCGGAAACTGATGAAAACTGCACTTCAGTGGGTTCGTTGTAGAATTTTTGTATAAACCTATGTAATTTGTCTTCCTCAATCTTGAGCTTACGAGTAAGCCTTGTGAGCTCATTTGCATCTTTCGCAAAACACTCTGAATACCTTTTCCTCAAGTCCTTACTAATACCCATAATGTTCTTTGGCGTGAATACCTCAGCAAATATCTTATCTAACACAATACATTCAATTTTGTCTTTTGGAATCGGTTTAAAGCTACATAGGCTTTTACCCTTTCTAATTTTTTTGCCACAATCGTAGTATTTGTAACTCCCAGACTTTCCAGTCATCATAACCAGTTTTGAACCACATTTTGGACACTTTAAAATTCCTGAAAGAAGGTATTTAGTGTTCCATGCTGCGAGCTCCCGGTTCTTAAGCTCTCTTTGTCTCAACCCCTTCTTGACTGTGTTAAATAGCTCCTCATCGATTATAGGAGGAACTGGGACTACAATTGGCTCTTTCTCTTCATACTTTGAGGTTTTTCCATATATATATTGGCCTATGTAAATAGGATTATTTAAAAGCTTCCCAATTGCGTTTTTATTCCAAAGTTTCATTCGATTGGTTATTTTTAGTTCATTGAGCTTGTTTGCGATTTTCTTGACCCCCATTGGCTGATTCGAAATATCCCCCTTTGCCCAATGGAATATCTGTTTCACGTACTCAGCTTCACTATCATCGACAACTAACTTTTTTCTCTGTTTATCATTAGTCTTTCCAGCATTGATGGATTTATATCCGAACGGTACTGTTCCTCCTGTGAAGAAGCCTTTTCTTGCAGTATCGTAGAGGCGGTCTGTCACTGTCTTGCCGTTTAGTGCACTCTGATGTTCGTTCACGGAGCCTAAGATATTGAATAGTAAAGTGGTTGTTGAGTCCCAATCTATCAGATTATCTGCTATTGATTTCAGCTCCACATCAAATCGTTTAAATATGCCGATCAATCTTACCTGCTCTTCTACTCTTCTTGTCAGTCTTGATAGGTTGTAAACCACAACTGCATCAATTACTTTTTCATGCTGATTCTCACTCTGTATAAATTGGAGCATCCCCTCAAAACTAGGCCTTCTTTTTCCACTATAGGCACTGTAACCTGCATCTTCGTAGTAGTTTACAATTTCATACCCCTGTTCTTTGCACCACTTATCTATATGGTACTTTTGTCCATCCAGTGAGTCTCCTTTTTCTACTTGTGATTCTGAGGAAACTCTAATATAAGCGACGCATTTCATTTCTTAGCTCCCTTTTTGATTTTAGGAAATTGTGAAATAGAGTGGACAAAGATTTTATTAAATTCTCGTTCCTCTAAACATAGAATGATGTTTTTTAACTTAGACTCTAGATCTTTAGATAATTTTAATTTTACGTTTAGGTTATTGCTCATAGTTCTTATCCTATATGCTATCGAACGGTACGAATACAAGAACAAAGTTAGCACACTAATAATTATTATGTATTTACATGTTTACTTGTAGATATAAGTATCAAGTAACTTAGGCGGTGTAAAATATCACTCACCCTCTCAATTCATAAACTTAAAAAAAATCAATCGGTTTTTTAGGTATATACATTGTTTTTTTATGAAAAAAAGATATTAAAAAAACATGAAAAACTTAATTTGAAAAAACTAACTTTACCATTAGGAATTGATAATCAATTTTATTTTGTTATCGAACGCGCTGAAGTCTTATAATTTTTATACGAATAAAACAAAAGTAAACAGGGTGTATTTTCTGTATCTCAGTGATTAAATTAAAATAAAATCATATATCTTAAAAAACTAAAAAAAACACCCATCATATTTTTCAGGTTAATTATCGAAAGTAAACAAGTAGGCAAGGATTTCTTCGGCATATCTACTAGAAATCAAACGCTTGTAAGCGATCGAACTTAGAGTTAGGATTATTGACTTCACAGGTGGAATGTATCTTTAATAATCGTTTTGGAAGGTAAGTGTGGGAAATGAATTGCCCCATTTTGGGGGCATCGATAGTATGGAAAAAGAAATTGATGTTGAATCAGTTCTGTTAAAATCAAAGAATGATAATAGGTGCTTTGAAAGTAAAATAGAATTTTTGATGGATTGCTTTGATTTGAAATCAATTGAAGAAATTAACTTTTGGAATGCTATTCAGTCGACTGAGTTTGAAAGAATTGAAGATGAATTATTAAGGGATAATTCTTCAAAATGTATTCCTGACATCAATAGTCGATATTATGCTCTTGAAAGTAAAATTTATATTAGACCGAAAATTGAGATAGATAAGGTAACAAATGAGCGTTGGCTCTTTAAATTAGTGCCTGACTATAAACTATCCTCTCTTATGAGTCGCTGGGAAAGAGATAACGAGAATAAAACACTAGAGATAAGACAACCATCACAACAAGTAGAAACAAACATGTTAATAGATTTTTATAGGAATGAACTAAAAGAGGTGGTTTATATAATTAATGGAGCTGTTGAACTTTTAAAATGGTTACATTGCTGGGGTGGCAAAGCCTTCATACTTGAAGACCTATTCGAAGATGAAATTTTCCACTTATTGTTTGGTAGTTTCGAATGTGAGAAATAGGACTTAAGCGTATTTGACTAAACTCTGATACTGAGCCCTAATTTAGGTTGGGGCTTTCTTTTTACTTTTTAGTAACCAAACACCCTCATATTAAATTAAAAATTAGGTAGTTAGATGAAAAAAACACCACCAAACCTAAAAGCATTTAGATTCAACGGAATTCCATTTCTAGTAGTTGACCCGAGTACGCTACCTGTTGATGCGTTGGCGGCATTAGATAGATACATGCGTGGTAAAACCGTCAGCCATCCCATCTATATCTACATACAGGATTGGGACGAGTTTTGCGGTGCTGTTGAGCGAGGTGATATCACTATTTAATATAACCAAGTTTTGATTGTCAGTTAACAATCTGATTGGATTACATTTACTAATTAATGTTAATACCAACCATCTTTAAGGTAGTTTGGTAACAAATGACTGGCGAGATAGTTATCGATGAAGTGAGGTAGGTATGTTTAGAGCGGCTAGATTTGAGAACGTTACTCAGACGCTCCAACATTATGCAGATGAGCTTGATGTTGCGATCACAAGAGCACTTGCAATTTTTGCTGGCATTGAACAATACAGAGCAAATAGGGACGGGACATTTTTATATGTGCCTAACAATGGTAGCTCTACAACAACCATTACCCCTGAGCAATTTAAGGATGCATTCCTTGAGAGCATGGGTGCTATTACAATTTATGAATACGAGAAGCCGAAGGGCAGAACCCTTAAACTTAACGACGTTTGGTTAGATGACCCAATTGGTAGTGCCGGAATCGATATATTAGATGTGAACGTTTTGACGGAAAAACAGAGAACGGAAGTTATGGCTATCTTCTCACCGTTCATTGGTGTCATTTACCCCCAGCATGTAGCTAAAGTCTATTCAAAGAGTGATATTTCGAAAATCTATAAACAGATCACTAGGACAAAGCTTGGTAGAGACGAAATGGCATCAAGAAAGTATCGTTCGCTGTCACTTGGTGAGTCATGGTCGCTCAGTAAGCCACAAGAGACCATCTGGACATACCTAACTCTTGAACTTCGAAAGTGGGCACTCAGTGATGGCTACGATTATTTTTGCTATGTGAACACACACGAAAAGGATGGTTCAATGTGCTATGTAGCGTTATCAGATAACACATTCGGAAAGCCAATTGCGAGGTACCGATTTGATCACGAGCGTTATAACGAGCTACCAGCAAGTGCATTAATCACGCGAACAAAAGAGTTGGCATTAAAGGGGGAATCAAGTGTTCAAATAGATGATTTCATTTGGTGCGGGAACCCCCCTTCTGACTATTGGATTAGAGAGCCCTGTTGATAGGATAACTTTGATCCTGATAAATGGTTGCGACACTAGAAGTGATCCGAAAAGGCATAGCGTTCTATGGAACGTAGCTCGGGCTCATCCAACGATGGCTTAAAGTGCAAATCTAGATCGTTTCTGCACTTAAGCTCAATGTGCATATTGATTCTCAATTAACTAGCTAGGAATCCGCAGGAGTTGAGTTACATCGTTTTATGTATCCCAACTTTGGAGCGGAAACATGATAAAAACGGATGCTGTGCCGTTTTTATGTATATATTTCGGACGTAAAGCATTTGAAAAGAGTCATCCCCCAAAAGAGCGTACTAGAGAAGCCTTGCCTAGATTAAGCCCCAATATTCTGTTTTGCAAAGCTAACTAACCTCGGCTTAGCAACTTCATGTAACTCAAAATTGCCCCAAAGTTTGTTAACGCATTTACTCAGTGGCAGATCACACCACTGGAATCACAGTACTTTTGCTCATGGTTACCCGCAGAGAGACCGTGACAAAAAACTCCCAGAACCGTGCAAAAATGTTGTTCTTGACCTGCAACTATCGTCTGCATTGTTATGCAAGTCTGCGGAGAGATATAACTAGCAGCTAGACATCACGGTGTAAGGCTTGACTACAGCCCTTTCTAGTAATGGTGAAATTCATCGTGTATAAAGTTAAAAATACTTTTCTAAATCAGAGATTAAGACTGGAAGAAATGAATAAAAGCATTATTTCAATTACTCTTATAACAACTTTTGGCCTGACAGCATGTCAGAGCACCAATAACATTACTGAAAACCACTACCTCTACCTTCAGGATCAAGTAATTTCTAATAGCAAAGATTTTGATGAGGTGTTCGATAAATGGATAGCAGCAAAGCAAGAAAAGAACACTCTTGGTGTTTACGAGTTCCCGTCCTTAGCAGCGCGAACCGATGCGATTAATGCAGTGACAAACGGGTTCGAACGCTATTGTGATTATATCCGTGGCTCGCTTGCCATAGAAAAAGTTAGCTATGGCGAAAAGTATGTGTGCTCCAAAGAAGCTCAACCATACATTGCTGTTTCTTACAAACTTTACAACAACAACCAGCTCAGTATTTATCCGTCAACCCCAAGCACGAGGTTGAAGCAAGAAGAAAGCAATACAAAAAGAGAACTTGAAAGCGCTAAAATTGAAGAATTGAAGCTATTGAATGGCCCAAGTGGAACTCTTGTTCTAGACAGCGGAGAGTCCATTGATTTCCTTAGGGTTGGAACTATTCGAAATCGAGAACTGATACACTTAGGGGTAAAAAATGGCAAGCAGGTTGGCGACTATGGTTACACCTACATTGATGATGTAGCTAGCATCGATTTTGTAAACCATACGTTTACTAAGAAAAGTGGTGGTACCTCGAAGTATGATACTTTTGGTTTAACTAAGTCTGTAGATTATCACGCTATGGGTGTCGGTATTGATGGTCTGGCAGTTGTTACTGTTGATCCTATAAACCAACAACTCTTAGTTCGTCGCTACCCAAACCTCATCGGTGTTTCCACTGTAACATTTAAGGAGTCAGACGGAAAAGGCGGATTCATGTCTAGTGAGTACGACATAACACCGTATGTAAATGAACTTAAGACGTATTTTTCAGCCGAAGCCCTTAAGATAGAAACAGAGCGTGATTGGAGTCGTTATGTTGACTTTGCCAATTTGCCACCGAAAACCGTTCTGCGAGTAGTCAAGTTAGTTAACTCGATTGCGGACGATGGCTATGGGCCTTATCTTGGGGATAACATTGAAGGTTTTAAGTATGGTCCTTATGTATATGCAATGAGCCAAATTGCTATGAAAGAAAGACGCTATTTAGAAAAAGGTTACAAGTTTACGAATGAAACTACGCCTCTGGCCTCGTATATTCTCATGTCATGGATGAAGTTGGATGTTGAGGGGAATTCTTATGGATACGTTGCTAAGAGAGAGCTGCAAAAGCAAGTTCTAAATCACTTTTCATACTGATTATTGACTGTTTGTCTCGTCCTAAAATACGTTGACGATTTTAGTAAGCCAGTAACGCAAGTTGCTGGCTTTTTTCATGCATCTTATTTGGCGTATTCATACCCAAGCTGAGATGCGGCCTCATTTCGTTGTACGTATATATCGACTCCTCAACAAGCATTTTCAGCTCGCGAAGATCTTTGCACTGAGTAAGCAAGAATTCTTGCTTGAGGATACCATTGACGCGCTCAGCTAACGCGTTTTGGTAACAGTCATAACCATCCGTCATTGACGGTGTTATGTCATGCTTTTTAAGCTTCTCTTGATAAAGACTAGAACAATACTGAAGCCCTCTATCTGAGTGATGGATTGTCGCATGACGATAACATCG
>NZ_MCUN01000024.1 GCF_002873455.1 Vibrio splendidus
TGCGATTGTGATACCGCGCTCGCGCTCTTCTGGAGCGTTATCGATAGATGCGAAATCTTTAGCAACACCGCCGTACACTTTTGCAAGTGTAGTACAGATAGCAGCAGTTAGAGTTGTTTTACCGTGGTCAACGTGGCCGATAGTACCAACGTTTACGTGCGGTTTCGTACGTTCAAATTTTTCTTTAGACACAATCGTGTTCCTTCCTAGTTATGATTCGCCACGTTCATTATTGAGCGAGACGCGCCAGAAATTGCTATTTTATGCGCCAACTCTCGTTAGCGCAATATTTGGACGCATTGATCTTTCAAAAAATGAAAAAAATGCGTCCCTTTTGTTTAACCACGCTCTGCAATGATTGCTTTTGCAACATTGTTAGGCACTTCAGCGTACTCACTAAACTCCATAGAGTAAGAAGCACGACCTTGTGTCGCAGAACGTAAATCAGTTGCGTAACCGAACATGACAGACAACGGAACTTGTGCACGAATTATCTTCAGGCCAGCTGTCCCCTCGTCCATACCTTCGATGATGCCGCGACGACGGTTAATATCGCCAACAACGTCACCCATCCAGTCTTCTGGAGTAGTTACTTCAACTTTCATCATAGGCTCAAGCAGTACAGGTTGCGCTTCAATTGCACCTGTTCTGAAAGCCATAGAGGCAGCGATTGTAAACGCCATCTCACTTGAATCTGTTTCATGGTAAGAACCATCATATAGTGTAGCTTTGATATCCAAAACTGGATAGCCAGCAAGTACACCATTGTTCATCTGCTCTTCAACGCCTTTAGCGACAGAGGTAATAAATTCTTTTGGTACAATACCATTGGCAATTTCATCTACGAAGACAAAGCCTTCGCCAACTTCTGATGGTTCAAGTTTCAGCCACACGTGACCGTACTGTCCTTTACCACCATGTTCACGGATAAATTTACCTTCCGCTTTCGCTGTACCACGAATAGTCTCACGGTAAGCTACTTGCGGGTTACCAACGTTGCAGTTCACGCTAAATTCACGCTTCATACGGTCAACGATGATATCTAAGTGTAGTTCGCCCATACCAGAAATCAGTGTCTGGCCAGTTTCCGCATCCATATCAACGCGGAATGATGGGTCTTCTGCTGCTAACTTACCTAGAGCAATAGTCATTTTATCTTGATCAGCTTGAGAGCGAGGCTCTACAACGATCTGAATAACTGGATCTGGGAATTCCATACGCTCAAGAACGATTTTATGGTTCTGGTCACATAGAGTTTCACCAGTAGTAACATCTTTAAGGCCGATAATGGCTGCGATGTCACCTGCTCGTACTTCTTTTACTTCTTCACGTTTATTTGAGTGCATTTGAACAATGCGACCTAAACGTTCACGTTGTTTCTTCACAGAGTTGTAAGCTGTTTTACCGCTTTCAACAACTCCAGAGTAAACACGGATGAAAGTTAAAGTACCAACAAATGGGTCTGTTGCAATTTTAAATGCTAGCGCTGAGAACGGTTCTTTGTCGTCCGCGTGACGCTCAATTTCATTCTCTTCGTCATCGATACCTTTAATGGCAGGTACATCGACTGGAGAAGGAAGGAAATCAACCACTGCATCTAGAACAGCTTGTACACCTTTGTTTTTGAAGGCACTACCACAAGTGGCAAGTACGATTTCATTATTGAGGGTACGAATACGAAGACCTTGTTTGATTTCAGCTTCTGACAACTCACCTTCTTCAAGGTACTTATCCATCAGCTCTTCATTTGCTTCCGCAGCAGCTTCAACAAGTTCAGTACGATATTCTTCAGCCATTTCTTGCATATCGGCAGGAATATCTTCGTACGAGAAAGTCATGCCTTGGTCAGCGTCGTTCCAGTTAATTGCCTTCATCTTGATAAGATCGACAACGCCTTGGAAGTTTTCTTCAGCACCAATGTTCAGTTGAATGGGAACAGGAGTTGCGCCTAGGCGATCCTTGATCTGTTCAACTACGCGTAGGAAGTCTGCGCCTGTACGGTCCATTTTGTTAACGAAAACCATACGTGGGACTTGGTACTTATCAGCTTGACGCCATACTGTCTCTGACTGAGGTTCAACACCAGATGAGCCACAGAACACAACAACTGCACCATCAAGTACACGTAGAGAACGTTCTACTTCAATTGTGAAGTCAACGTGTCCAGGAGTGTCGATGATGTTGATACGGTGGTCCGAGAACTGAGCTTCCATACCACGCCAAAACGTAGTCGTTGCTGCTGAAGTGATCGTAATACCGCGCTCTTGCTCTTGCTCCATCCAATCCATGGTTGCTGCACCATCGTGAACTTCGCCGATTTTGTGAGAAAGACCGGTATAGAACAGAATACGTTCACTTGTGGTTGTTTTACCTGCATCTACGTGAGCAACGATACCGATATTACGGTATTGCTCTATAGGAGTTTTACGAGCCACGGTTGAATCCTCTTATTAGAGACTTAGGGACTATTGCTATGTCTAGATTACGCGTTAAAAGCGACGCTTCGCTCAAAAGTGCTTGCCCTAGAAATAGCAATAGTTCCTAGCATAAGCATAGGAACTAAAGAAGTGCAGCAAGGAACCTTGCTGCACTAAAAAGGTATTACCAGCGGTAATGTGCGAACGCTTTGTTTGCGTCAGCCATGCGGTGAACGTCTTCACGTTTCTTAACCGCAGTACCTTTGTTCTCAGACGCGTCTAGCATTTCAGCAGCTAGGCGTTGAGCCATAGATTTTTCACCACGCTTACGCGCAGCTTCAACTACCCAACGCATAGCAAGAGCGTTACGGCGAACCGGACGAACTTCTACAGGTACTTGGTAAGTTGAACCACCCACACGGCGAGATTTAACTTCTACCGCTGGGCGAACATTTTCAAGAGCTTCTTCAAATACAGCTAAGTGATCTTTACCAGATTTCTCAGCCATAGTTTCTAGTGCAGTGTAAACAATCTTCTCTGCAGTAGATTTTTTTCCGTCAACCATAAGGATGTTAACGAATTTTGCCAGCAGTTCAGATTTGAACTTAGGATCTGGAAGGATCTTACGCTGGCCTATTACGCGACGACGTGGCATGGAATTTCTCCGTTGTCTTCTTCAGGTTTTTTCCAAAACTTTTCAGAATAATAAATAAATAGTGTTTGGCCTTACTTAACGCTTTCTTTTTAAAAAAGACGCATTAAGACTTAGGACGTTTCACACCATACTTAGAACGACCTTTCTTACGGTCGTTAACGCCTGCACAGTCAAGTGCACCGCGAACAGTGTGGTAACGCACACCTGGTAAATCTTTAACACGACCACCACGGATAAGAACAACACTGTGTTCTTGAAGGTTATGACCTTCGCCGCCGATGTATGAAGTAACTTCAAAGCCGTTAGTTAGACGAACACGACATACTTTACGTAGTGCTGAGTTCGGTTTTTTTGGAGTAGTAGTATATACGCGAGTACATACACCACGTTTTTGTGGGCACGCTTCTAGTGCAGGCACGTTGCTTTTAACAACCTGCTTTACACGAGGAGTACGTACCAACTGGTTAATAGTTGCCATTAACTAGCTCCTGATTTACTTGAAAGTAAGCTTGATGAAAAATCTAGCCCTATTACACATAGTGTAAATAGGGACGCAAAATTCTATTCAGCAGTGGGATGTGTGTCAAGAAATATACAGATCTTTTTTAGCCGTCTAGAGCTCAGGATGGTCTTTTTTTAACCATGCTGATAAAATACAGCTACCAAGTTACTGATTTAGCGTTCAAAACCGTCAGTTTGACGAATCCATCGAAGTCCACTTGATTCAGAGTGCTTGAAGCAAGTTGTTGTAAACCTCGGCTATCGAGATCTGTTTTTAATACCGACACATGATCAACGGTTGAGATTTGATTGAATAACTCATGATTTGGAAGGCAAACATACACCGCATCTTCAACCAAAAGGATGTGATCCTGTTGTTGCGAGTACGCCAATGCAAGCTTGAGTTTATCTACTGATTTTACAATATGAAGCATAACGTTCCCTAGAAAGTCAGTATTTTTTGGCTCTGAGCTAACTTCTGCGTCAACTCACTCACTTCTAGCGCAGTCACATCGATCAACAAGTTATCTGTTGAGAGGCCGAACTGATTGAGGCTATGTTGACACACGTAAACCTGTTCTACGTCGTAGAGGTCCATGAGCTTGAATGCAGAAATATAGTCACGTGATAGGGATTCATCTGGCTGTTGAGCCTTGAGAAGCTGTGTAACGCCACCACCGACAAAGAATACGGTAATGTCTTCACTATAGGCTGAAGCCGCTAGCAGTGCGTCTAGCCCTTCCCTACCCGCAGCCGTCGTATGAGGAAAAGTGTTAAATACAAAGGCCAATTTGCTCAAAACTGCACAACCCTATCTTGCGTTAAAAGTGCTTCAGATAAGCTCCCTAAGCCAGCTTGGGTAAACCCAGCCGCCAAGTTAGAGGCACTCAATTGATGTTGTGTGGCTTCGTCCGTACTGATCACTCCGCGTCTAAGCGCAGCAGCCACACATGTCTCTAGGCTAACATTGTGCTCATACGCCAGTTTTTGCCAAGCGGAAGCCAAGTCAAATTCATCATTAGCAGGCACCGTAATGCCGGAGCCATTGCTGACACCGTCTTGATAGAAGAACACACTGTGGAGTTTGTGGCCCTGTTTCAATAGAGCCACGGCAAACTGATAAGCACTTCTTGCGGATTGTGAGCCGTAAACGGGCCCATTAACTAGGAGTGTGTAGCTTAACAACCCTCTTCATCCTCTGTTTTGCGTTGACGGATGTATAAGTAAACGGTGTGCTTAGAGATATTCAATCGCTCAGCTACACGGTTAATCGCGTCTTTAATATCGAAAATACCTTTGTCGTAAAGCTCCATCACGATTTGACGGTTCTTAGTATTGTTCGATACTGATTTGTCTGCATTGATTTCTTCAATAGTACGCTCAACCGTTTGGTCAACAAGCTCTTCAACATCGCTCGCAAAGTTTACAGATGATGCTGCTTCGTCTGCGTCTTGCGTAGGCATGAAAGATTGCAGAACTTGTGAGAATGGCGCATCTAAGTTTACGTTAATACACAACAAACCAATCACTCGGTCTTCACCATTGCGGATAGCAACCGTGATCGACTTCATCAATACTCCGCCTTTAGCGCGAGTAAAGTATGAACGTGAGAAGTTACGCTTAGAACCTTCAATATCTTTCAGCATCTTCAATGCAAGATCGGTGATCGGCGAACCAACCTGACGACCTGTATTCTCGCCGTTGGCAATTTTAATCGCAGAAGTATTGAGGTCTTCTAAAGAGTGTAAAACGATTTCACAAAACGGGCCGATAAGACTCGCAATACCGTCAACCACGGCTTCATAAGATCTTAGAATGATTTTATCGTGTTCACTGAATGGCATGACGTGGACTGATTCCATTTCAAGTAACACATCTGCATTGACTGTTTCTGTAGTAGTCACTTATTCCTTACCTTCGTGTGAAAAATCAACAAATTTATGTAAGTTTATCAGAAAATTTTAATTGCACACCTAGCTAACATTGCAACTAGTGATTTAGAACAAGTTTAAAAATCAAATACTCACCTTCAAATCATAAAAAAAGCCTAACTCAAAGTTAGGCTTTTTATTCAATCAACGTATTTTAGTAAGAAGCTTTTAACCGATATTACTGAGCAGGAGCCGCTTCAGCGTTATCAATTTTTAGTAGTTCAACTTCGAATACTAGCGTTGAGTTAGCAGGGATGGTCGGTGTGTCTTGCTCACCGTATGCTAGCTCTGGCGGGATAACGAACTTGTACTTAGAACCAACTTGCATAAGTTGTACGCCTTCAGTCCAGCCTGGGATTACGCGGTTTAGTGGGAATGTTGCTGGTTCGCCACGATCGTAAGAGCTGTCGAACTGAGTACCGTCTGTTAGCGTACCTTTATAGTGTACTTGAACGGTATCAGTGTCTTTTGGAGAAGCACCTTCACCTGCAGTCATTACTTGGTAAAGTAGGCCTGATTCAGTTTGCTTTACGCCTTCAGTTTTAGCGAACTCAGCTCGGAAGTCATCACCAGCTTTCTTCACTTCTGCTGATTTCTCTGCCGCTTGTGCTTGCATTGTTTCAGCAACACGCTTGTCCAGAGCTTCAAGAGCTGCACGAGTTTCTTCTTCGTTAAGTGCTGTTTTCTCTGCGAATACGTCTTCGATACCTTGAAGAACCATATCTTTGTCTAGGTTAATGCCTAGCTCGCTTGGCTTATCAATGCTTGTGCTTAGGTAGTTCGCGAAAGATACACCGATTGCGTATGCCGCTTTGTCATCTTCTGTTTTAAAGTTTACTGCTGCAACTTTAGCTTCTTCTACCTGTGGAGCTTCTGCCTTTGGTTCTTCTTTCTGACAACCAACTGCTAGCATAACCGTTGCGGCAAGCAGTGATACTTTTAAAACTGATTTCATTGAATTCTCCAATTAATGGCCAAGCCATTGGTTATTGTGCACAAATCTAATGATTAGATTGGTGTGAATACGTTAGTTATAACAATATACTAGTCATATGTCTTTCGACACAAACCGGATTATTAGATGTGATGCGAATATTTTTCCACTCATTGCTATGTACGATTGTCATCACCTTGTTAAATGGTTGCTTTTTCTTTCAAGATGATGAGCAACGTTGGGAAATTGAACCCAATGGCGCCACCAGCTTTGCCCTAAGCAGAGATGGACGGTTCGCCCTGCTCTACTCTCAGCAAAAACAACTGTTACTCTGGGATCTCGTCCAAGATAAAGAACTCGCTCAGCTTGGCCCACAAGATCAGTTAGAAAACCAAGTATCGCGGATTCGCATCTCTGACAATGGTCGCTTTGCCATTACCGCTAGCCAGATGAATTTCGCTGTTTGGGACTTATCTTGGACTCAAGCACAAGGACTATGGTCTATCTCCGATGGCTTGATTCGCGATGTCGACATATCCAGCAATGGTGAAAAAGTCTTACTTGGCCTGTCTAACGGCAAAGCAATCTATGTGGACTTAGTCACCGGACGCCGTCTTGAGTTCCTTGCTCACCGAGAAAAAGTTAATTCAGTCTCCCTCTCTTCTAATGGACGCTACGCATTATCGGGTGGTAACGACTACAAAGCTTACCTTTGGGATACCGAATCAGGCTTGGTGTTACGTACTTTCGAGCATGAACAAAGAGTAGTACGCGTTGCACTACAACGGGATGGAGAATTGGCTTTTACTTCCGATGGCGGCAACCAAGCGATGATTTGGGATCTAGAAACGGGTGAACCCCAAGCGCAATTGCAGAGTTGGTCTCGACAGCTGATATTCTCCAGTGCTCGCTTTTCTGACGACGGCAGTATGTTGGTGACAGGTACGCCATCAAGCCAAGTGAGCGTGTGGAATACTCAAGATGGAAAACGAATTTCTCGTCACGATGCTGAGCCATTAAAAGATGCTCGCCCTCCCCGTGCGGTAGTGTATGATGCAGCCTTTGATGAAAAGAACCGTGTGATATCGGGCACCTCTGCGGGCATCGCCCAAGCTTGGAATGTGGATTAAGAACGATGACAGAAAAGCGAGTTGAACAACTAGAAAGCCGCGTGAATGACCTAGAGTGTCAGCTAGCTTTCCAAGAACAAACCATTGAAGAACTCAATGAAGCGCTTAGCCAACAACAGATGTTGATCACGAGAATGCAAGATCAAATGAAGTTCGTGGTAGGCAAAGTGAAGAATATGGATGGCTCAAACCTCGCTGATGCATCAGAAGAGACGCCACCTCCACACTATTAAGCGCCGTTCAAAATGACAAATTGATTCTAGTGACACACATCGCTAGTCTCTCGCCCTCGATGTGTAAACACATGTCAGGACGGGACATAGAAAACTAAAAAGGGCGACAGATACTTATCTGTCGCCCTTTTGCTTATTTCATCGGAATAAACAAACTAAAGCCAATTAAGCTAAAGTCTATTAAGCCAATACAATCTTAGTCATCGGCGTAAATCTTCACTTCCACATAACCGTTAGTATCAACACTCGCACGATACATCCCTGAACTGTTCATACCGAAGTGAATATCACCTTGGCCATCAATAGCGATCAAACCGCCTTCTCCGCCCATGGTTTTCAATTCACCTTGAATGATCGTTTCACAAGCCGTGTGCACATCTTCTTTCAGATAACGCATTCGTGCTGCCACATCACTGGCAACCATTTTACGTAGGAAGAACTCGCCCATACCCGTTGTTGAAACGGCCACGTTACCATTCTCAGCCATGGTTCCCGCGCCGATGATCGGAGAATCTCCCACACGACCATATTTCTTATTGGTCACGCCACCGGTGCTGGTTGCTGCCGCTAAGTTACCGGCTTGGTCTAACGCCACCGCGCCAACTGTGCCGTACTTTTTATCGTCTGGATATTTCTGGGCTTGTTGTTCATCATATTTCGCTTCAGATAAAGCAAAGATACCTTTCTCTTTCATCGATTGAAGTTGGTCATAACGACGCTCAGTAAAGAAGTAATCTTGCTCGGTGAAGATATATTCATGCTCAAACGCAAACTTCTCTGCGCCTTCGCCAATCAGCAGTACGTGGTCGCTTTTAAGCATCACATCACGCGCAAGCTCAATTGGGTTTTTGATATGGCGGACACCTGCAATAGCACCCGCATCCATTTCACGACCGTGCATCACAGATGCATCCATCTCAACAAATTCATCATGAGTCAGAACCGAACCTTTACCGGCATTAAAATGCGGACTGTCTTCCATCACTTTAACCGATGCCACCACTGCATCCAACGCATCGCCACCCGATTGCAAAACTTGATAGCCAGCCAAAACCGACTTCTCCAAAGCCTCGGTAATACCCGTTTTTAATTCATCGCTCATTTGCTCTCGTAAGATGGTGCCTGCACCACCATGAATGGCAATTGAAAAAGGCTGTGACATGCGAACTCTCCACTGACGTCGTCTTATAATGTTGTGCTATCAATACCACATCCATGGTTTGATGTCTGATAGCGAAAACCAAACTTTTTACGAATACTAAGATTTGCGGGCACTTAGATTTGCAGACACTTAGTTCGCTAGATTAAAAGCCTGCTCAGAAAGCTCGGCTCTTAAACGAAGAAAGCCTCCACAAGGGAGGCTTTCAATATTCTTAAACTAAACCGTTAATTCGGTATTAGTGAGAACCACAGCTACCGCCGCCGCAGCAGCCGTCTTTTTTCTCTTCAGCGTGGTCATGGTCTTCGCCACCACAACAACCGCCTTCGTGGTCATGATCGTGGTCGCCACAGCCACCTTCTTGGTGTACGTGACCGTGTTGAACTTCTTCTTCAGTCGCTTCACGAACCGCTACAACTTCAACGTCAAACGTTAGCGTTTGGCCAGCTAGCATGTGGTTACCATCAACAACAACTTCGTCGCCATCTACTTCAGTCACTTCAACTGGGATTGGACCTTGGTCAGTATCCGCTAGGAAACGCATGCCAACTTCGATTTGTTCAACACCTTGGAATACGTCTGCAGGAACACGTTGAACTAGGTCATCGTTGTGCTCGCCGTATGCGTCTTCTGGAGTAACAGTTGCTGAGAACTTGTCGCCAGCTACTTTGCCTTCAAGCTCTTTTTCAAGACCTGTAATTAGGTTGTTGTGACCGTGAAGGTAATCTAGTGGAGCTTCTGCAGTTGATTGGTCAACTACTACGCCATCTTCAAGTTTCACTTGATATGCAACACTAACTACTACGTTCTTTTCAATTTTCATGAGAGCTCCAAGGAGGTTTGGACTAAGCTCGAACAGTTGAGCTTAGGAAAAATTCTGTACCGGGATATTATGGGGATCAATTAACGAAACTCAATCATTCTGGCTTAAAAATACCGATCATTTCTTGATTCGCGTGTTCAGATTTCTCTACAGTTTTCGGTTTACGCTGCTCTGTGAAGTCACAATCGACGCATTCCACCAGCTCGATATTATTTTCAACCCACCAGCGGAGTGTGTCTTGAGTCTTGCAGCTTGGGCAGCTCGCCCCAGCGATAAAGCGTTTTTTCTGTTTCACGTTCATATCCTTTACTACTCTGGATTCGCAGTTCTTCCCACATGCTCTATTAAAGACTAAGCAGAGACCGCGTTTATTATTAGATTGGTTCTTTTAGGTGCTTTTTCTTAAATCAAGCTATTAGTTTTTAACTCAGGCTACTGCCAATAGTTTCGAGATTGGTGATCGTTTTCCATCTCGTGTCCAAAGATCTCTTCAAGCTCTTTACGAGCCTCTTTCGCTCTTTGGGCTAACTCGGCATCTTCGTTATGCTGAGGGAGCAACTCTTTCAGCATACCATTATCCAACTTTCTAAAGTGTGCTTCTGCTCGCTTGGCTTTATATGGATGCATGCCAAGTTCAGTCAATGTTTGACGACCTAAATCCAGTGCTCCAAGGAAGGTTTCACGAGAGTAGTTACTCACACCGTGGTTAAGTAATTGATACGCTTCAACACGGCTTCGAGCTCGCGCTAAAATCTTCAACTGTGGGAAGTGCTGTTTACACAAATCGACAGTCTTCATGATTTCGTCAGGAGAATCGGTACACAACACAATGGCCTCTGCCTTATCAGCTCCCGCAGCTCGTAACAGCTCAAGGTGAGTTGAGTCACCATAAAATACCTTGTAGCCAAACTTCCTAAGGATGTGTATTTGACTAGCATCACTCTCAAGGACGGTGATACGAATCTTATTGGCATACATCAAACGACCAATGATCTGACCGAAACGACCAAAGCCCGCAATAATCACTCGAGGGCTGCGATCGACAACATCCGAAGACATCGCACTTTCACTAATTTGATTGAGTTGACGAGCAAAGAAGCGATCTTGCAGCTTGAGCATCAATGGTGTGGTCACCATAGAAAGGCTCACAACAACCAGTAAGAAAGACACTTGGTCACCACTCAAGATGCCTTGCGCGCTCGCTGCAGTAAAAATAACGAAAGCAAATTCACCACCTTGGCTGAGAATCATCGCCATTCGGCTACGCGCTTTGGCTTGAGTTCCGAAAATACGAGCCAGTGCATAAAGAACCAAACCTTTCAATACGACCAGAGATGACACAGCGATCAATATTGCAAATGGGCTTTCTGCCAGTAAACCTAAGTTCACCGCCATACCAACCGAAATGAAGAACAAACCGAGCAGTAACCCTTTGAATGGGTCAATGGCGATTTCAAGCTCATGTCGATATTCACTTTCAGCCAGAAGTACGCCAGCTAAAAAAGTACCGAGTGCCATCGACAGGCCAATCTGTTGCATGATGACGGCAATACCAATCACCAGTAACAAAGCTGCGACTGTGAACAACTCACGTACGCCACTCATCACTACGTATCGGAACAATGGCCTCAATAAGAAATGACCACCGACAAGCAAGCCAATGACACCACCTAGCATCCACAACATGTCAGCCCAACTGCCGCCCGTATTACCCGCAAGCAAAGGCAGCATCGCCAACATAGGGATTACTGCAATATCTTGGAAAAGTAATACAGCAAAGCCTGACTGCCCCGCTTCTTTACCACCGAGCTCTCGCTCTTCAATAACTCGTAAGGCGATGGCAGTAGAAGAGAGCGCTAAACCCATACCGATGACCAGACTGGTTTGCCAAGTTAAACCGAACAGACAGGCGATAGCGGTAATAATCAGGGTCGTAATCAACACTTGTGCGCCACCCAGCCCGAGAATAGGCGCTCTCATCTGCCACAGCTTTTTAGGATTAAGTTCTAAACCAATTAGAAAGAGGAGGAGTACCACCCCGAACTCGGAGAAATGCAGAATCGCTTCGACATCACTGATTAAACCAAGCCCCCAAGGGCCAATCGCCACACCAGCTAATAGATAGCCGAGAACTGAACCTAATCCAGCTCGCTGAGCGATAGGAACCGCAACCACAGCAGCCGCTAAAAATATAACGCTACTTTGTAGAAAATCATTAGTCAGAGCCATCATTCGCTCCTATATCTTGTAGCGGGTCTCGCAACCAATTTCGATACGCTTCTGCATGTTGGTAAAGCGTCATATCCGAAACATTTCTCGCCCAGTGTAAAACCAAAGGTGATATCCAATGCATCTGACACAAAGAAGCCGTTAGCTCGAAAGGTTGTAAGATCTCTTGTAATGGGTATTTATTATAGCCTGCAGCGCCAAACGCCTCTTCTTTACCACCAGTAGTAATAACGCTGCGCCAGTGTTTACCTTTAAGTACGCTCTGCTCACCAAACGCAAAACCCTTGCCTAACACGCGATCAAACCACTCCTTCAATAACGAAGGGCAGGAATACATAAACAGAGGGTGTTGAAACACGATCACGTCATATTCAAGGAGCAATGCATGCTCATAAGGCACATCAATGAAAAAGTCTGGGTAGATGGCGTAGAGATCGTGAATTTTGACATGACCGAGCGACTCGACCTTTTTAATCATCATCTGATTAGCAATAGAGGTGTGCGGCTCTGGGTGTGCGTAGATTATTAACACCTTTGGCATGGCTTTGTCTGTCGAGGGAGTATTACTCATTCCTTTGAAACATTCCTTTGAGGGCTAAACGGTGGCAAGGCCACAAGAATTTAAGCAAAAGTTATTAATATGTTATTGGCATCATAACGCAAATTGCATTGTGATCGACTTTTATCTGGTTTCAGCCTACTATGCAGGCGTCTGTTCACCTCTAATTTCTATGCTACTTCAATTATGATTACTTTCTCTGATATTCAATTGCTCCGCGGCGGTAAGCCACTCCTCGACCAAGCATCTGCGACTTTTCAACCTGGCGACAAGATCGGTTTGGTTGGTAAAAACGGCTGTGGTAAATCTACGCTATTCGCCCTAATTAAGGACGAACTGTCTATTGATGCTGGCTCATTCAGTAAACCTGCTCATTGGGAAATGGCTTGGGTTGCTCAAGAAACACCAGCATTAGAAAGAACAGCCATTGAATACGTGATTGATGGTGATCGTGAATACCGTGGCCTTGAAGATCACCTAGAGAAAGCGGAACAAGCCGACAACGGCACATTAGTAGCAGAGATCCACGGCAAGATTGAAACCATTGGTGGTTACAGCATCAAAGCAAGAGCTGCTGAGCTATTGGATGGCTTAGGCTTTCGCCAAGAACAAATGACATGGAACCTCACCCAGTTCTCGGGTGGTTGGCGTATGCGTTTGAACTTAGCACAAGCCCTACTGTGCCGCAGTGACCTACTGCTACTCGATGAGCCAACCAACCACTTGGATTTAGACGCAGTAATGTGGCTAGAACGCTGGTTACAAAACTACCCAGGTACACTCGTTCTTATCTCGCACGATAGAGACTTCTTAGATCCTATCGTCAACCGTATCGTGCATGTTGAAAACCAACAGCTCAACGAATACACCGGTAACTACTCATCGTTTGAAACTCAACGAGCTCAAAAGCTGATCCTGCAACAAGCAATGTTCCAAAAGCAGCAGAAACAAATGTCTCACATGCAGAGCTACATTGACCGTTTCCGTTACAAAGCTTCAAAGGCTCGCCAAGCGCAAAGCCGTATTAAAGCGCTAGAGAAAATGGAACAAGTGCTGCCCGCTCAGTTTGATAACCCATTTAGCTTTGAGTTTAGAGAGCCAGACGCGCTACCAAATCCAATCATGATGATGGACGAGGTATCAGCGGGCTATGATGACAATCTGATTCTAGAGAAGATTCGCCTAAATCTAGTACCCGGCAGCCGTATCGGTCTGCTTGGTCGAAATGGTGCCGGTAAATCCACGCTAATCAAGCTACTTTCAGGTGAACTGAAACAGCAAGGCGGTGAGCTGAGCTATTCGCAAGGCGTTAAGATGGGTTACTTCGCTCAGCATCAATTGGAGACGCTGCACCCAGAAGAAACGCCACTTCAGCACATGATGCAAATTGCGCCGAAACACACCGAGCAACAACTGCGTGACTACCTCGGTAGCTTTGGCTTCCAAGGTGAAAAAGCACTCGACAAGGTGGCGCCATTCTCGGGTGGTGAAAAAGCGCGCTTGGTATTAGCACTACTGGTATGGCAAAAACCAAACCTGTTGCTACTCGATGAACCAACCAACCACTTGGATCTCGACATGCGTCAGGCGTTGACCTTCGCCCTACAAACGTTTGAAGGCGCAATGGTTATCGTATCGCACGACCGTTACCTACTTCGTGCGACTACTGATGATTTATACCTTGTGCACGACCGTCAAGTTGCACCGTTTGATGGTGACCTAAGCGATTACTACAAGTGGCTAACCGAACAACAGAAAGTTGAGCGCAAAGAAGCACAAGCATTGGCACCAGCAAAAGACGGAGCCAACAGTGCAGCAGCGAAAAAAGAGCAGAAACGTAAAGAAGCAGAGTTCCGTAAACTGACGGCACCACTTCGTAAAAAGCTGACTCAATTCGAAAAGCAGATGGATAAGTTAACGCTATCTCTCGAAGAAGCTGAACAAGAATTATCCGACACTTCACTGTATGAAGCTGAAAATAAGGCTAAACTGAATAAAGTACTCGCTCTACAAGCGAGCAGTAAGTCACAGCTAGAAGAAGTTGAAATGGATTGGATGTCCACTCAAGAAGAACTTGAGCAGATGGAACAGGATATGGATAGCTTATGAGCCCAGAGCACGCCCCAATATCACTAACACTGGAACGACTATGGCAGTTTAGCCTTCAGTATTACAGTGTGCGCGGTGTAAAGGATGCGTGCTTAGCTTTGCAAAACCAGTTCCACGGCAACGTCAATCTACTGCTGCTTCTCAAATGGCTTGATGAGCAGCAATTGTCTTTTGCCGAAGAAGAGTGGCACAAGATACAACAGTGCTTAAGCCGCTCTGAAACCTTACTTCATAGTTATCGGGAGCTGCGTAAACACCTCAAAGCACACGTTGTCGATTCACTCTACCGTGAAGCCTTGCAGTTCGAATTACAACTAGAGAAACAACAACAATCTGATCTCGTCGACTGCATAAACTCTCTTCAGCTTTTCGCAAACCAACAAGCGCCTCTCGCTTTTCAATACTGTCGATTATTAGGGGCAGAAAACCTCTATGATGCTTTTTCTGAACCAGCCCCTCAGCCCTAAGGCATTCCCTTTTCCTTTTGTTAGATCAAGATCCAAGCTTATTGGGGACTATCGTTCTTCGTGTTCACGCGATGGTGGCTCGGATTATTAGCAATATATAGAGCTTAATCTCGATATTACTCAACCAGTTACCTATAACCTGTTTTGTAACCTGTATAAGTGAAACTCTTGCGCTTATGCCGAGAATCAACCAAGCTCAAATAAAAACGTGGGCGTTTCACTAAAAGCTCAACACTTTATCAAAGCCCATAAAAAAAGCATGGACTGTTTTATGACAATATTTACCGCAGCGGCTGGTCTCTCTAATCCGCACTTACAAACCTTAGTGCCACGATTTATTAGAAAGCAGGCGTTGTTTGATCCTCAATGGCAAACCTTAGAAACACCCGACGGTGACTTTCTCGATCTTGCTTGGAGCGAATCACCTGATGGTAACAGCACAAGTAGTCGCAACCTAAACAGTGATAACCTAAGCAAAGATAACCTGAGTAAAAAACCCATTTTCGTTTTGTTCCATGGTTTAGAGGGCAGCTTTGAGAGCCCTTATGCCAATGGATTAATGAATGCGTTTGCTAAAAACGGTTGGTTGTCCGTGATGATGCACTTCCGAGGCTGTAGCGGAAAACCGAATCGCTTAGCGCGTGCATACCATTCCGGTGAAGTCGAAGATGCGCGCTTTTTCCTAAGACATCTGCACGCGCAGTTCCCCAACAACCCCAAGGTTGCGGTTGGTATCTCTCTAGGTGGTAACATGCTGGCGAACTATTTGGCCGAATATGCGGACGACCCATTGCTGTCGGCGGCGACCATAGTATCGGCTCCTTTTGACTTAGCTTGTTGTTCTAGTCGCATTGAACGGGGCTTCTCCAAGCTATATAAGAAGTATCTACTTAACTCGCTAAAATCAAACGCGTTGAAAAAAGTTAACCTGTTACAGGAAAAGCTAGGTATCACCGCTGAAACCATTAAAAACATCACCAAGCTGTATGAGTTTGATGAACGAATTACTGCGCCTCTGCATGGGTTCAAAAATGCCCAAGATTATTATGCGCAATGTTCTGCACTGCCTAAGCTCAACAAGATTAAACTGCCGACTCAGATCATTCATGCCAAAGACGACCCTTTCATGACTGATGATGTGATTCCAAAGTTCGTTCTGCCTGATAACATCGATTATCGACTGTTTCAAAAAGGCGGACATGTTGGGTTTATTACTGGCAGCACACTCAAGCCTAGATTTTGGTTAGAAGAAGCGTTGCCGGCTTACTATGAAAGTATCCAAAATTCGGCATAATGACCGAGCCTAAGTAAGCAAGAATAGAAGCAAAAACATTACTAAGCACACCCGCTTCACATCAATGAACATATCCATGAACATAAAAGAGAGAAGTATTTATGATCATCCCATGGCAAGACATCGCACCAGAAACGCTAGAAAATCTCATTAAAGAGTTCGTGCTTCGTGAAGGCACAGACTACGGTGACGTAGAGGTTTCACTGCAAAACAAGATTGACCAAGTGAAACATCAATTAGCTTCAAAGGAAGTCAGCATCGTGTTTTCTGAGCTCCATGAAACCGTTGATATTCAAGTCACAAAACGCTTCTAGGCTGCGCTCATAAAGGAGCCGTGTTATAGTGGTAAACGATTGCTAACAAGTAAGTTACTCAAAAGACAAGGGTTGTCATGTCCGCTAAACATCCAATTATTGCGGTGACGGGTTCATCTGGAGCCGGCACCACCACCACCTCAGAAGCCTTCCGTAAAATGTTCAATATGATGGACGTGAAGGCTGCTTGGGTTGAAGGCGATAGTTTCCATCGTTTCACTCGACCAGAGATGGATGTCGAAATCCGTAAGGCTCGCGAGCAAGGTAAGCACATCAGCTACTTTGGTCCACAAGCCAACGATTTTGGCGCATTAGAAGAGTTCTTCCGTCAATACGGTAATGAAGGCACGGGTAAAGTCCGTAGTTACCTACATACCTTCGACGAAGCCGTGCCTTACAATCAAATGCCGGGCACCTTCACGCCATGGCAAGAGATCCCAGAAAATTCTGATGTGATGTTTTACGAAGGCCTACACGGCGGTGTGGTTGATGGCGACATCAATGTCTCTCAACACGTCGACTTACTGATCGGCATGGTGCCTATCGTAAACCTAGAGTGGATCCAAAAATTCGTTCGTGACACTCGTGATCGTGGACACTCACGCGAAGCAGTAATGGACTCAATTGTTCGCTCAATGGATGATTACCTTAACTACATTACTCCACAATTTTCGCGTACTCATATCAACTTTCAGCGAGTTCCAACCGTAGATACATCGAACCCACTCAACGCCAAAGGAATACCAAGCTTAGATGAAAGCTTCGTGGTTATACGTTTGCGTGGCATCAAAAACGTCGATTTCCCTTACCTTTTGGCTATGATTGATGGCTCATTTATGTCTCGTCATAACACGCTTGTGGTGCCAGGTGGCAAGATGAGTTTTGCTATGGAGCTCATTGTAAGGCCAATCCTACAACAACTCATCGAAACCGGAAAAATAGGTTAACAGATCATCATTCTGGTTGATTACTTTTCATACCGTGATCATGTGCACAATTTTGCGTAAAAAATCGTAGCTTGGTCACGATTAAAATCAAGAAATAGTACCTGAAAAAGGATACTATTCTTAAACGAAACACAAGATAGCTTGCAGCACTCAACAAGTGCACTTACCCTACAAGTCAATCCAGGCTTAGCTACAATACGGAAAGCGGCAAGCATACCCTGCAGAGGAAGTAAGATATTATGGTTCTAGGTAAACCCCAAACCGATCCAACATTAGAGTGGTTCCTTTCACACTGTCATATTCATAAGTACCCATCAAAAAGTACTTTGATTCATGCTGGTGAAAAGGCAGAAACCTTGTACTACATCGTTAAAGGTTCTGTGGCAGTTCTTATCAAAGACGAAGAAGGTAAGGAAATGATTCTTTCTTACCTAAACCAAGGTGACTTCATTGGTGAACTTGGCCTCTTCGAAGAAGACCAAGAGCGTACTGCATGGGTTCGTGCAAAATCTCCTTGTGAAGTAGCTGAAATTTCTTTCAAGAAATTCCGTCAACTTATCCAGGTGAACCCAGATATCCTTATGCGTCTTTCAGCGCAAATGGCAAACCGTCTACAAGTAACTAGCCAAAAGGTTGGTGACTTAGCGTTCCTTGACGTAACAGGTCGTATCGCTCAAACGCTACTAAACCTAGCGAAACAGCCAGATGCAATGACTCACCCTGACGGCATGCAAATCAAGATCACTCGTCAAGAGATCGGCCAAATTGTTGGTTGTTCTCGTGAAACAGTAGGTCGTATCTTGAAGATGCTTGAAGAGCAGAACCTAATTTCTGCACACGGTAAAACTATCGTGGTATACGGCACTCGTTAATCTCGATTAACTGAGCCAAAAATTAGAAAGCCACCAAATGCAAATTTGGTGGCTTTTTTGTTTTCTAGAGATCTAGAAAGCAGATACGAGAAAACTAAACGCCTAGTTAGGACTTAGTTCAACAAGATTAGTCTCTTGCCTCTTGCTACCCGTTGGTACTTTCGAAGATCTTATCAGCTGATGCTGCCACAAAACCTGTATAAAGCTCACCATTCGCCATCGCGTACCGCTTAGCAAACTCGTAGAAGCCTCCAGGAATCACCTCATTGCCTTCAATAAATGAAACTGGGACTTTATCTGCCATTGTAGATGATTGCTCTAACAGGACCTCTGGGGAGCCTTTAACTTGACCGCCAGATGCATTGATAGTGAAACCTGAATTACTCAAATAGTCATTCACAGCCTGTACTTCATCGAACTCATTTAGCTGGTTCACACTTACTGTAAAGTGGTTTGCACCGTAACCATGAGCCGCTAACCAAGACGCGTATTCACTCTCTTTCGCCAGCACTTGGAAATCAGCGAAGCTCAGATCCCAAAGACGACCACCAAATAGGAACTCATGACCTTGAAGCTTGCTTGCATCCACTTGCTCAACCAGCTTAGTAACGATGGCTTGTAGCTCACTTGAACACTCTTCTACCTTCAATTCACTAATGAACACTTTGGGTTGGTTTGGATCTGAATGCTCGTAGTGCTTAGCCACTAGCTTCTTGCTCTCAAACAAGTAATCGCCACACGCCTCATAACCCAACTCAAGGAAAGGCTTAGCTAGTGTTTCAATGCCCAAAGGGGCAACATTGAAAGTACGCAGTGCAATATGGTCATTGATCAGGGCTTCGTTTTCTTTCAGCAGATGTTGAACTTTCTCAGCTGATGGGCAAAGCCTGTGAATGTAATCGTCCCATAGAGATTTAAAGAGTAGATCGGGCGTCATGGTGACTCCTTGTCAGAGGTTCTAGCAAGCTAGTAATTTGGATTAGAAAGGGAGAGGCTGGACACAGAGTCAGCAGCCATCAGCCTGTGACATACTTGTTCTATTATTATGTACCGCCCAATCTAGGTGTCGGACGTGATGGAAAAAGGAAGCGATAACACCACTTCCCTATTTCAAACTTAACGAATGAGCCTGTACTTCATAAGCCTAAGTCAAAAAGCCTTTAGCTTATAAACCTATACTTCATAAACCTATGGTTCATAAATCTGTCGTTCAGAAACTAAAGCTCAATGCCCGGGCTAAATGTCGCTGGCAGTTGAGTTTCACCACCTTCCATTGATGCCATAGGGTAAGCACAGTAGTCAGCCGCATAGTAAGCACTTGGGCGCAGGTTGCCTGAAGCACCTGGGCCACCAAATGGTGCATCACCACTTGCGCCTGTTAGCTGGCGATTACGGTTAACAATACCCGCACGGACATGGTCAACGAAGTATTCCCACTCCGAATCGTCGGTTGAAACTAGGCCTGCAGACAAACCAAAGCGCGTGTCATTAGCCAATTCAACAGCTTGCTCTAGCGATTGGTAACGAACTACTTGCAGCAATGGGCCGAAGTACTCTTCATCTGGCAATTCAGCAATGTTGCTTGCATCGATAATACCCGGAGAAACAAACGCCGCTTCACCCGCTTTTGCTTCTACTAGGCTTACACCACCTAGCGATTGCAGATTAGCTTGTGCGTCCAGAATGAACTTAGCCGCCGCTTCAGAGATCTGTGGACCCATGAAAGGAGCTGGCTCAGCGAATGGCTGATCGACACGAATCTTCAAGGTAGCCGCAACGAGCTTATCAAGCAGTTGATCGCCCTTCTCTCCAACAGGAACATACAAGCGACGTGCACATGTACAACGTTGACCCGCACTGATGAAAGCCGATTGAATAATGGTATAAACCGTCGCGTCAGCATCACCAAATTGGTCACTGATCACCATCGGGTTATTGCCACCCATCTCTAGCGCCAGCATCTTGCCCGGTTGACCTGCGAATTGACGGTGAAGGATATGACCGGTATTCGCACTACCCGTGAATAGCACGCCATCAAGACCTTTAGCATCGGCTAGTGCGATACCTGTCTCTTTAGCGCCTTGCACTAGGTTGATCACGCCAGCAGGAAGGCCAGCTTCTTGCCATAGCTTCATCGCAAACTCACCTGTCCAAGGTGTCTGCTCTGACGGCTTAAATACCACGGTATTACCCGATAGCAGTGCTGGAACAATATGACCGTTAGGTAGGTGGCCTGGGAAGTTGTAAGGGCCAAATACCGCCATAACGCCTAATGGACGATGACGCAGTACGATTTGGTTACCTGCAGCTTCACGCGAAGCTTCACCCGTACGTTCGTGGTATGCACGAATAGAGATAGCGATTTTACCCGCCATTGCGCCCGCTTCAGTGCGAGTTTCCCAAATCGGTTTACCCGTCTCTTTTGCAATAATCTGTGCAATCTCTTCGCTGTTCTCTTTTACCTTCTCAGCAAAGTTCAACACGATCGCTTCACGCTCTGCAAAGCTCAATTTTTTCCAAACTAAGAAAGCATCACGCGCCGCTGCTACTGCAGATTCAACCTGTGCTGGTGTTGCACTATCGCCTTGCCACACGACTTCATTGTTGTATGGGCTTACTGATGTCATGGCGTCGCCTTGACCTGCCACCCACTGTCCTGCTATCCACTGAGTCATACTTCTATCCTTAAAATCTTCGACAGATAATCGCCGCTCTTATTGAGCCAACATGCGAACGAATTCGCCTTCTTTTACTTCAAGAGCGCTTGCTACTTCAGATGATAAAATCACTGTGTCGCTTGCTTGGTCATACGCACCTTTCGCAGCTACTGCGCGGAAGTTCTCAAACGAGGTATTACCAATTAGGAAGTCTTTAGAACTAGAGTGCTCTGCAATTTTCACTTGAGCACGAATCGCATTACGCACTGATTCAATGTTTCTTAGATCACACTCAACCGTTGGGCCTGCATCAAAGATGTCGACATAACCGCGGTTAGTGAAACCTTCACGTTCCAGCAACTTAAGTGCTGGGCGTGTATTATCATGTACCTCTCCAATCACCGCCTGAGCCTCTTTGCTCAGTAGGTTCACGTAGATAGGCAGCTTCGGCATTAGGTCAGCAATGAAGCCTTTCTTACCAATACCCGTTAGGTAATCGGCGAGCGTAAAATCAATTGAGAAGAAGTGCTCTTGCAGCCATTGCCAGAAAGGTGAGTTACCTTCCGCATCGGATACACCACGCATCTCAGCAAAAATCGTTTTCGAGAAACGCTCTGGGTGCTCAGACATGATCAGGAAGCGACACTTCGACATCAAACGACCATTCAATCCACCACGGAAAGCTGGGCGCAAGAACAGTGTGCAGATCTCACTGCATCCGGTGTAGTTGTTACCGAAAGTCAGCAACTTCACGACGTTATTCACGCCAAGCTTTTGCGATGAGTGAACCACTTTACTGATGTGGTAAGAGTAAAACGGTACGTCCCAGCCAATTGAGGCTTCGATGCCTGTCGTGCCTGCAACTTCTCCCGTTTCAGTGTCGAAGCCAACCATTAGGTAGCCTTCATCTCCGGGTTCAGTCACGTCTTGTTTAGCAAAGCTGTATTCAGAGTGAGTAATACGGTTGGTTAACAGTTCTTCGTTAACCGGAAGAGATGTGAATCCGTGACCAGATTCAACCGCGCAGGTATGCAGCGCATCGTAATCAGATAATTTTATTGGGCGAACAACTAGCATCAATATTCCCTCCAGATGCAAAACAGGCCCAAAACCAGAAGCTTGGGCCTTTAGCAGTACGTCATGGGATCGCTCTAATGGCGATCATACCTATGACGCCGCTCAGGCTAAACTAGCGTAGCGATTGCTTTGTCTAGTTTTGATAAACCTTCTTCAATTTCTTGTGTAGTAATAACCAGTGATGGTGTGAAACGAACTACGTTGGCACCCGCAACCAGTACCATCAAGCCTTGTTCGCCTGCTGCTACTAATACATCACGAGCACGACCTTGCCATGCTTCATTAAGCGCAGCGCCTAGCAATAGGCCTTTACCGCGAACTTCACTGAATATTTGGTATTTGTCGTTAATCTTAGCTAAACCATCACGGAATAGTGCTTCGCGTTCTTTCACGCCAGCCAACGTTTCAGGTTGGCTTACTACGTCAACAACCGCTTCAGCAACGGCACACGCTAGTGGGTTACCACCGTAAGTAGAACCGTGCGTACCGACTTTAAGGTGCGTCGCAAGTTCAGACGTTGTTAGCATTGCGCCGATTGGGAAACCGCCACCTAGTGATTTCGCTGTGCTTAGGATGTCAGGTGTCACACCTAGACCTTGGTAAGCGTAAAAATTACCCGTACGGCCATTACCTGTTTGCACTTCATCAAAAATAAGCAGCGCATTGTGTTTGTCACACAGTTCACGAACCGTGTTCACGAACTCAGATGTTGGAGAGATGATACCGCCCTCGCCTTGCAGAGGTTCCATCATGATTGCACAAGTGCGATCAGAGATGTGCGCTTCTAGCGCTGCAATATCGTTGTAAGGCAGGTGAGTTACATCGCCCGGTTTAGGACCGAAACCATCAGAGTAAGCTTCTTGACCACCGACCGTTACGGTAAAGAAAGTACGACCGTGGAAACCTTGTTTGAATGCAATGATTTCAGATTTCTCAGGACCGTGAACATCCGCTGCCCAACGACGAGCTAGCTTCAATGCTGCTTCATTCGCTTCTGCACCAGAGTTGGCAAAGAATACTTTTTCTGCAAAACATACGTCTGTTAACTTTTTCGCAAGACGCAATGCAGGTTCGTTGGTCATTACATTACTTAAATGCCAAATCTTGTTTGCTTGCTCAGTAACTGCGTTAACCATTGCTGGGTGACAGTGACCCAAACAGCTCACAGCGATACCACCAGCAAAGTCGATATACTCTCGACCTTGTTGGTCCCAAACGCGTGCGCCTTCCCCTTTTACCGGGATCATTTCCATTGGGTTATAACAAGGCACCATCACCTCATTAAACAGACTACGTTCTACTTTTTTTTCCACTGTCATCGTACATTCCTTTTCGATACCGCAAGCTTCGCAAATAAGCGTACTGGTTCATAAGTGAGACAAAGATATTTTCTCTCGCCATAATCCCGCTGCAGCATTATATTTACATTTAATTAACGTTTTCAATAGTAGATTATTCTTTAGCCATCCCTAACAACCAGCTAAACGTCACTACCTATGACTATTTATGCATCAATTAATCTGTTTTATGAAGCTTTTTTTACCTAAACGCATAACCAGTAATAGCAAAGCCTTACTGGCATTGCGGTATATAGGGTTCGAGACGAAATAAGGCGAATAATTTTGCATAGGCTAAAAACTTAGCCTGAAGAGAGAGAAATGTTATAAAAAGTGATCGGCGTCAGAGGAGTAAGAGACGCGTAGCGCCCGAATTTAAACGCTTAACGAATGGGCTAACAGGTTCAACTGGCTTATTTAGACACAGAAAGAGTCAAATTTAAACACTCAACGCGCTAAGAAGTTAGCGAGGAGCTGATGTCCTTGCTCTGTTTTAATCGACTCAGGGTGAAATTGTACGGCATCAATCGGCAAGGTTTTGTGTTGATAACCCATGATTTCATCCATACTGCCATCTTCAAATTCCGTCCAAGAGGTCAGTTCAAAGCAGTCAGGTAGCGTGCCATTTTTCACCACTAGAGAATGGTAACGTGTCACGGTTAGAGGGTTATTAAGCCCATGAAAAACGCTCTTGCCATTGTGGCGGATTGGAGAGGTTTTACCGTGCATCACTTGTCTGGCTCGAACCACTTCACCACCAAAGACTTGAGCAATGGCTTGATGACCAAGGCACACACCTAAGATCGGCAACTTACCCACGAAGTGTTCAATGACTTGCAGAGAGATTCCCGCATCATCGGGCGTACAAGGTCCCGGCGAGATAACAAGATGGCTAGGATTCAGCGCTTCAATACCCGCAATATCAATCTCATCGTTGCGAACAACTTTCACAGTGACCCCTAACTCACAGAAATACTGATACAAGTTATAGGTAAAAGAGTCGTAGTTATCGATGATAAGTAACATGGGTCGAAATCGTTTGCTAAATACTAAATAATTGGGGGATATAGGGGCGGTATTGTGCAATACCCATGGCGAAAGGCAAGTGGAAACTGCATTTCGCCAACAATTAAGGCCAACCTAAGTTGACCTTAATTGTTTACAGATAACTTTCAGTTACCTGTATCAGTTGGCTTGCGCAGTTAACGATGTCGCTACTTGCGACGACGCCACATTGCTAAACCAAACAATGACATCAGTGCACCAAAGCCAAATGAACCGCCTACTCGTAGTTCAAGAACAGCAGGATCATGGTCCGATGAACGGAAGTGATCTTGATACTTAGGCAGGTCACCTTTGAACTCTTCGTTGTAGTCAAACAACGTCGACTCACCACCATTAATGTGCCAGTCGGTTGCATCTACTACCATCTCTTTCAAGCTGTCACTGATCAACAGATGATCCAGAGCACCAACTTCATCGTTGTATGAATAGCTCCAACTGTCCGGGTGCTTTTGAGCCACAGCATTAATGTAGCCGTAATTCTTAGTGATCACCGCACCACTGTCACCAAACTGCTCAGCGCCATCAATGTAAGTGTTACGAGCCGCTTTAATTTGCTTACCGTATTTCTCTTCAGAGTAATCCGTAAGCACCAGCATTGGATCTTCCATGCCGTACGAGTTCATATCCCCCAGAATCACTTTATGGCCTTTGATGCCGTCTAGCGCTTCACCCAGAGCAACTGCTGCTGCCACACGGAAGTTCTCACATGAGCCTTGCTTATCGGCGTCAACACCACCTTGGCCGCCCTGTTCAACAGGTGCTGCATCTTCCCAACACTTAGAACCTTTCGATTTAAAGTGGTTAATCGCAACGGTGAGTTTCTCTTTGGTGCCCTTAACTTTAAAGGTTGGCGCCAATGAGTCACGTTGGTAGTTCTTACCGTCTTCAATCACCTTGCCTGAATCGTCTAATACTTCTGGGGCTTGTTGGCTTGGCATCGCGATAACGCGGCTATCTTTAAGCTTAACCACCTTCTTACGGTAGATAACGCCTGTTGTAATAACGTCGGTACCAATCGAGTCCATCTCGTCGGTTACGCCATCTTCATTAGAATCAACAGCCACAAAGGTATAGCGGTCTTTCTTGCGCTCAATGCGGTCATTAAGTTGGTTAACGAGCTGCCCAATTGCAGAGCCTTCACCAAAGCCGTTGTTCTCAATTTCCATCAAACCAATGATGTCTGCATCTAAGCGAAGAATCGCGTTCACTATCTTCTCTTGTTGCATCTCAAACTCGGTGATGGTGTTCGCACCACGGTTGTTGCCGTGTTGGTTCGCGTCACCGCCAAATGGAGAGTTGAAGTAGTTCAAAACATTGAAAGTCGCGATGCGAAGGTCGCCTTCATCCATACCTGGTTTGTCGGTACGCGGATCGTTACGAACGAAATTTTCAGCCGAGATTTGGTTAGTTGTCACTAAGCGGTACTCACCGTAGCTGTAGGTAAGTACGCCTTCTAGACCAACAATGGTGTCATCAATACGGATGTAGTCTTCTGTTGAACCATCTTGATCAATATCGGTACGGCCAAAGTCTGGATAGAAAGGAACCTGTCCGTCACCCGCTTTTTGATCGGTTTCAACGAAAAGACGACGGTCTGCGTTATCTTCCGTTTGTTGTTTCGCGTCTTCAGAACCTGCTGCGAAAAGCTGGTTCGGCTGCATGTTAATACGCTCATGTGCCAGTACCATGTTGTTACGACGACCTGAGTAGTCATAACCAAAGGTACGAGTCACACGCATATCAAGCGCTTCGGTCGTTTTCACCAACATGCCTTCGTAGCGTTCAAGCGTTGCAGCGAAGTTCTCATCACTGTCTAGCGCTTCTATCGCCGTTGCTTCAGGTGCTTGTTGTTCGCCCTGTTTTAGCCATTGGTTGTTTTCAACTTTAAGCTGAGTATGGCTGTAGTATTCTTGAACCTTACCTTTCACACACACCACATCGCCCGCAGCCAGTTCTGAGCTCGATTGATTCGTGTGGATAAATAGACCTTCAGAAGTGCTTGAATTGAAGTCATCTTCAAGTGCTTGCAGGTAGAAGCCTTTGGTTATGCCCGTTGTCACCGCACTCACAACACCTTTCACGAAGTACTCATCGTCGGTGATGTACGGGTAGCCATCAATGAACGGTGATGTTCCGCCCTCGCCTTGGATCTCTTGAATGGTTGTGAATACTGGATCAGAGCCATCTTGTGTACAAGTGAACGCTTCTGGCAGTTCCACACTGTCTAGTGAACCTAGCCCTTCAATATTGTCCTTTGGTAGCGATACCCATTGTGAAGCATCAAACGTCGCAGAAGGTGTTTGTGTCGCACGAACCAAAGTAACATCTTTACCCCAGTCTACATCGCCCATCAAACCAACAACATCGTGTACCGAACCATCTGAATTCAAGATAGCCAGTGGATCATCACCATTATGGTTAGCAATCGAAGCATTTAGAATGTCAGTGATTGCCTTAATCTCATCACTCGCACTCGTATGAGCGACAACAAGCACCTCACCAGGTGCTAAAACGTGGCCATCTAAAGGTAAAGTGGCACCCCATGAGCCGTTGCCATTTGCTGATTTAGCCAGTGAATAACCATCTAAATTAATGCTGCTATCGCCGTTATTGCCAATCTCAACCGCTTTGTTGTAGCTGCCGCCTTCCACATATTGTGAAATAAACAAATCAGCGTGTGCACTTGCTGTTAGCAAGCTACCAATTGCCACTGCTAGCAATGAAGGTTTGTGTAAAAGAGCCATCCGTTTCACCTGAGTTCATCGATTTATAGTTACTGCCGTCTATTGGCAGTCATGTATTTTGTGGTAACTATCAGGTTTATTTATGAAAGGAATAAGTCAGTTGGCAAGAAAATGAGGAACTTATCACTTAGGGATTATCAATTGTTTGGCACGTTATGTATTTCCAACACAAATAGAAATGAGCTTAATTTTATAAAACTTAAAATCAGTGAATAAGATCAATAACACAGCATTAACAATATGAATATGTTAGTCCGACAATGTGTAAATCATCAATTCAAACAAGGGGGGCTATAGGGAATTCAAATAGGGCGGGCACTAAAAAGCCCAAAGTAAACAAAATCCACTTTGGGCTTAAATTTTCAAACAGCTTGTTTTAGTTAACCCTACGGGCGAGTAACAAAACCAACTGCTTCGTATGCTTTTTTCAGTGTGACTGCGGCGCGCTCAGAGGCTTTTTCTGCACCCGCTTTCATTACTGCATCCATGTAAGCACGATCAGCACGGATACGGTGGTATTCAGCTTGGATTGGCTCAAGCATCTCAACCAATGCGGCACCGACATCTTTCTTGAACGGACCATACATTTCAACGCCTTGATATTGCGCTTCGATCTCTTTAAACGTTTTACCCGTCGCCGCAGAGTACAGACCCATTAGGTTAGAGATACCCGCTTTGTTTTCCCAATCATGGGCAATGCGTGGTGGCGTTTCTGCATCCGTTTGCGCTTTGTTGATCTTCTTGATGATCGACTTAGGCTCTTCTAGCAGAGTAATCACGTTCTTACGGTTATCATCAGACTTAGACATCTTCTTAGTCGCATCTTGCAGGCTCATCACACGTGCATTCACTGTTGGAATGTAAGGTTCTGGTACTTGGAAGATTGGCGTTTCAGGGCCGTAGATGTTGTTAAAGCGATTTGCGATATCACGCGCTAGCTCTAGATGTTGTTTCTGGTCGCTACCTACTGGCACTTGGTGAGCACCATAAAGCAGGATGTCTGCAGCCATCAACACTGGGTAGTCGTATAGGCCTACGTTTACGTCATTTGAGTGACGTGCAGACTTATCTTTAAACTGAGTCATACGGCTCAATTCACCCATTTGTGTGTAACAGTTAAGAAGCCAACCAAGTTGAGCATGCTCTGGTACGTGTGACTGAACAAATAGCGTGCTCTTCTTTGGATCAACACCGACAGCAAGACAGATTGCTAATGCGTCTAGAGTCGCTTCATGCAGTGCTTTCGGATCTTGGCGAACCGTAATTGCGTGAAGGTCTACAACACAGTATTGGCAATCGTAATCATCTTGCATCTGTTGCCATTGACGTAGAGCACCCAAGTAGTTACCGATACTTAGTTCACCAGATGGTTGAACACCACTCAATACGATGGGCTTGCTCATGCTTTTAATTCCTTTGCTTGTTCGCTAAGCTCGTTAACTTAGTTTCTTAACGTAGTATCTGAAAAACTTAGCTTCTTAACTTTAAAATAGAAAGCCGCACAGCTCTTCTGTACGGCTCATCCAGTGTACTCATTGATAAGTATTTTGCTAGTAGGTTAGCTAACTTTTGTCCGCTTTATGCTGAAACTAGAACGACATCTAGTAATTGTGCAATGTTGTCTGCGACATAGTCAGGGTTTGATACTGAAATCGGCTCACCGTGATTATAGCCGTAAGTCAGACCAAACGAGTGGCAGCCTGCATTCTTAGCCGCTTTGATGTCGTTGCTTGAATCACCAACCATCAGCATCTCTTCAGCCTTCACATTGTGCTTTTCTAGCAACCAGTTCAGCGCCACTGGGTTCGGTTTCTTCTCTGGAAAAGAGTCGCCACCCAACACATCAATAAAGTACTTATCGATATCGTGCTGCGCCAGAACGTCTGGTACAAATTTCGATGGCTTGTTGGTAACAAGTGCCATAGTGAAACCTGCTTTATCCAACTCAGCGAGCGTTTCTTTTACTGATGGATAAAGGTGGCTTAGCTTATGACCGCCCTGCTCGTAGAAATCATCAAACAGGATGCGCGCTTTCTTCAGAAGCTCAGGCTCTAAGCTTGGGTCAACCGTCAAATTGCGGCTCAATGAACGTCCGATTAGAACATCAGCACCATTACCCACATAGTCGCGAACTTGTTCTTCGCTTACTGAAGAAAACCCCAATTCCTGACAAGCTTGGTCAGCGGCGACAGCTAAATCAGGCACGCTATCTAATAAGGTTCCATCCAAATCAAAGGCGATCAGTTTTATTGAGCTTAATGACATCTTACTTTCCTATTTATAATTTTCGCCTTATGAGTTGAGCTATAAGACGTAAAAAAGGGGCTAATGAGCCCCTTAATATTCAATCTATCTGTAGTTTTACGATTATGCGTTTACTTTTGCAAGCTCTGCACGCATCTCATCAATCACTTCTTTGTAATCTGGTTGATTGAAGATAGCTGAACCGGCAACGAACATATCTGCGCCCGCTTCTGCAATTTCACGGATGTTATCCACCTTCACGCCGCCATCAATCTCAAGGCGGATATCACGGCCTGATTCGTCAATAAGCTTACGAACAGCGCGCAGCTTATCAAGAGTGTGAGGAATGAAAGATTGACCGCCAAAGCCAGGGTTCACAGACATCAGTAGAATCATATCTACTTTATCTAAGATGTAATCAAGGCAAGAAAGTGGCGTTGCTGGATTCAATACTACACCCGCTTTACAGCCGTGTTCTTTGATTAGCTGTAGAGTACGGTCAACGTGCTCAGACGCTTCAACGTGGAAGGTAATCATTGATGCGCCGGCTTTAGCAAACTCAGGTACGATGCCGTCTACTGGCTTAACCATTAGGTGAACATCGATAGGAGCTGTGATGCCGTAGTCGCGTAGCGCTTTACAGATAGGAGCGCCAAAAGTCAGGTTAGGTACGTAGTGGTTGTCCATCACATCGAAGTGCACAACGTCGGCACCGGCTGCGAGTACTTTTTCTACGTCTTCACCAAGACGAGCAAAATCTGCAGACAAAATCGATGGAGCGATTAGAAAATCTTTCATACCAAACCTCTTAAGAGTGAGTAAATTGCGAATATCACCGCCTTGTGACATCTCGTACACAAATACAAGACTCAATCCCAAGACTATTTGGTGTGCAATTCTACCTAAGCACCTAAGTAGATTCTAGCAGTTCGAAAGATTAGTTTATGAAAGTACCCGTTGGTCACTCATTTTAATGAGTTCGAGGGTTATGCTGACGACTACAATTCTGTTGAAGCGTGTTGCTGGTTTTTCTCTTTATGAAAAAGTGCCAGTAACTCATCAACTTTATTACGCCCTGCGCCATTACGGCTAATGGTACGCTTAACCTTGACCACGTTCAATTCCGCACCATGGTATAGACGGCGCGTTAAGGTGGTGTCATGGTTTGAAATCAAGACAGGGATGCCTCGTTCCATTGCCGCTCTTTCTGCAACATCAGCCAAGGCCGCTTGATCATCTAAGCTGAAGCCATTACCCGCATAAGAGGTAAAGTTAGCAGTACTAGACAATGGCGCATAAGGAGGATCACAATAAACCACACAGCCTTTACGGGCGCGGCTAAAGGTCTCGCTATATCCTTCACAAACAAACGTCGCTTTCTTCGCTTTCTCAGCAAAAAATTCCAACTCAACTTCTGGAAAGTAAGGTTTTTTATAAGAACCAAATGGAACGTTAAAACCGCCCTTCTTGTTGTAACGACATAGGCCATTGAAGCCAAATCGGTTCATATACAAGAAAGCTAACGATCGATACATGACGTTATCTGTACCATTAAACTCAGCGCGAATATCTAGGAACGCCTCTCTACGGTTATTCTCAGGGCAGAACCAACGCTTCGCTTCAGTGATATAGGTTTCAGGATCGGTTTTAAGTAGATTGTATAGGTTGATAAGATCGGGATTGATATCTGCAAGCAGGTACTGTTCAAAATCAGTATTCAGAAATACTGAGCCGGCACCGACAAAAGGTTCTACCAATTTTCGAGCAGGTGGCAGGTGACGTTGGATGTCTTCAACTAGGCCATATTTACCACCAGCCCATTTTAGAAAGGCACGCTGCTTTTTCATTTACTGCTCTATCTATCAACTCAAAAATAAGGCTGCGGAATGTAACATATTTTGAGGCTAAGCTCAGGGTTATTTCGCACGTTCTATCTCTCGATGTACTTGATTCATCGATTTTGCCCAAGGTTCCAACTGTTGAAGTGGTTTTGATAATGCACTTACCGCGTCTCGCGCTACTTGAATCGTTGGGTAATCTTGATAAGTGATGATAAACCACTTGGTGTCGTTACGAAGTGTTGGATAAATACGAACCTTGTCCTCGACGTCATATTCTTCAATAAAAGACTGAACATCTTCTAATGACGTCATCGCGCTCAATTGTAAGGTATACGCGCGTGGCGAGATAGCTTGTAACTCTTCGCGAGCAAATGAGAAGGTGATCTTTTTCGTCGGCGGTGTTGATTCCGTTAGGTCAGTATCTCCATCAACTGAAGCTTGTGACTCGTTTTTCGCCGCATCAGGTTGCGCGCTAACCACGGCACCTGTGTTTTCTTCTACGGCAGCATCAATCGCACTGGTATCGGCACTTTTCGGCTTGTCATCAAGCAAGGCATCAACCACATCAGAAGTAATCACCACACGTTGCTGCTCTTGTTTCACCTCGCCAACACTGGCTGTACCTTCCACCACAACCGGTGGTAAAGATGAACTGTCATCGTCAGCACCTTGATAGCTCATGTCAGCTTCGGCTTCAGAATCTGAAGATCCGTCGACTCCGGCTTGCTCAGTACCACTTTCCACTTCAAACGTTGGGATAGCTGTTTGTTCAATGGGAGCGATAAGTGATTGCGCTTTATCGTCAGGGGTTGGTTGACTAAACATCCACCAATAGCCACCACCAATTAAAACCAACAACAAGGCCACCACAATCGCGATATTGATGGGTGAGCCAATAATTGAGCGAATAATAATCCTTTTTTCCACTTTCAATTCTCCTAAAGCCATTAACTCACCGGGCAAAGGTTGTGCTTTATTAAACGCACGTCGCACGCGAGTTTCAGACTCATCATCAACATATCGAATCACTAGGGATTCAAAGAAATGTTCCGCTTCTGGTTGAGAAAGATCATCGATCTCGAGGTCGATAGGCTTGTGTGGTTGCCCGTAACTAAGACGTGTTAGTAGCGTGTCTAGATGGCCAATTTCCGAGAAGAGAACGATATTGATCGTCCATTGAGGGTTTGATTGAGCTTCAAGTACCAACATCCATAATTCGGATACCAATAGCTCAGACAGTCGGTGGGCATCATCTACAACGATAACCACATTACACGACTCTCCATCCAGTAGCCTTGCGAGGCTATCTGATAAAGAATCATGTTGATTAAACAGGGGATCAGAAACAATTTGGCTAAGAATAAGCGCGCGACGCTGTTGATCGTCTTGGCTTGGGTGACAAAGCAGTAAACACTGATTTTTTTCTGTCGACCATGCTTCAAGGTAACGTTGAGCCAACCAAGATCGGCCAGAGCCAGCTTTGCCCGCAACCGTTACAAGGTTTGAACCAAAGTTAGTCAAAAGCTGTAAGCGCTCTAGCAGCTCAACTTGAGATTCTAACTCTAATACTCTTAATTCATGAGCCAAACTCATTGGGTATCCCTACTGATAAGATCGATCAGTAAAACGCTTCAGCTGCCTAGGGTTTAGCTAGGCAACCTCACAACCAAATTTAAAGAGTACGGCAGAAATCAATCGCTTGTTTAATGATGTCTTGAGGCACATCAGCGACCACTTCAGCGGTACCAATACTTGTTGGTAATACCAAACGTAACTGACCAGACAGCACTTTTTTATCACGCATCATGTGCTTCATAAAGTCTTCAAAAGACATGCTTTCTGGCGTATGGATTGGCAGTTTCGCATTCTTGAGTATAGAAATAATTCGCTCAAGTTGCTGCTGAGAGATCAGTCCCTGTAATTGAGCTGTTTTCGCTGCCATTACAGTGCCTGACGACACAGCTTCACCATGTAGCCAATTACCATAGCCTAGTTCTGCTTCGATCGCATGACCAAATGTATGACCTAGGTTCAATAACGCTCTGATTCCTGACTCTTTTTCATCTATAGCAACCACTTCAGCCTTAATTGCACAACAACGAGCAATCGCGGTAATCAGTGTGTCTTCATCAAGTTGATAAAGTTTCTCTAGATTCTGTTCCAACCAATCAAAGAAGACTTCATCGTAAATGATGCCGTATTTGATCACCTCAGCAATGCCCGCTGCGAACTCACGCTCTGGAAGCGTTGATAAGCAGTTAGTATCGATGATGACAGATTTTGGTTGGTAAAAAGCACCGATCATATTCTTACCAAGGGGATGGTTCACTGCAGTTTTACCACCTACAGAGGAATCCACTTGAGAAAGAAGGGTCGTCGGGATTTGAATGAAATCAATACCGCGCTGGTAACAAGAGGCAGCAAAACCGACCAAATCACCGATAACACCACCACCTAAAGCAATCACCACCACATCGCGGCTGTAATTTCCTTCAAGCATGTAGCTCATCACTGAGTTGAACGTTTCAAGTGTTTTGTACTGCTCACCGTCTGGCAACTCTAAAAGAGAAGTTTGACAGCCTACTTGATCCAACAGCGATAAAATTTTATCGGCATAAAGAGGCGCTACTGTCACATTACTGATAACAACAACTTTCTGTTTGCCTGATAAAAAAGAAAGGTACGCCGGGTCTTCAAATAACCCGGCGCCAATAGAGATAGGGTAGCTACGCTCAGCTAGATTGACCGTAATCCGTTCCATGGGTTTGCTCTCCGAAAAAATGAACTTAACGTTCTTCTAGCATTTTTACGATCTGGTTGGCTACCACTTTTGCACTTTGATCGTCGGTACGAACTGTGTAGTCCGCCACTTCGTCGTATAGTGCGTTGCGAGATACAGCTAGATCTTCTAGCACATCACGCGGGTTGTCTGTTTGAAGTAGAGGGCGTTTCTTGTCGCGGTTAGTGCGAGCAAGTTGCTTTTCAATTGTTGTTTCTAGGTATACAACAATGCCTCGTGCAGATAGACGGTTACGGTTTTCTTTGCTCAGCACTGAACCACCACCTGTCGCAAGAACAATACCTTGTTCTTCTGTCAGATCGTTGATTACAGATTCTTCGCGTTTACGGAAACCATCTTCGCCCTCAACATCAAAAACCCATGCGATGTCTGCGCCAGTGCGCTCTTCGATCACAGTGTCAGAGTCTAGAAACTCCATATGAAGTTGGGAAGCTAGGTGTCTACCAATTGTACTTTTGCCGGCGCCCATTGGGCCAACAAGAAAAATATTGCGTTTCTCAGCCATGTTTTTAGCAGTAATTTACAACGTTAATTCAATGACATCGCCACAAGGTAGGTCAGTACAAGTACTGAAATTAAAAGGCCTGTGGCACCGATTCCTCACAGATAATTCGTGATAAGACCCGAAATTATCAAGGTTAGGTGCCACTAATGCAACTTTATTTTTAATCTAATTGTTCATTACTGAATCACAACTTTGGGTGTAACAAAAATAAGTAGTTCACTTTTACCCACATTTTCATAGCTACGACGGAACAATGCCCCCAAAACTGGCAGGTCTCCTAACAGAGGAACTTTATCCACTGTACTGCTCACACTGTGCTGAAATATCCCGCCAAGTACGACTGTTTCACCATTATTAACAAGCACTTGCGTACCGATACGTTGAGTGTCAATGGCAACAGCCTCACCCGTTCCCGTTTTCACGACTTGCCCTGGTCTATCTTGAGTCACGCTTAAATCCAATACCAAACGATTGTCGGGCGTGATTTGTGGTGTCACCTTAAGACTCAATACTGCTTTCTTAAATGCGACCGAAGTAGCACCACTTGAAGATGACTCTAAATAAGGAATTTCAGTACCCTGCTCAATATAAGCGGGCTTTTTATTGGTGGTGATTAAACGTGGGCTAGAAATAATCTCAGCTTTTGACTCTTGTTGTAGTGCCGACAACTCAAGATCAAGTAAGGTATCTGAACCCAGTTTAGCCACCTGAAACGCAATGCTTGATGCATTAGGAGATGTAGCCCCTAGATTAACGTTGAGGAAATCGTCAATCGCACTATTCCCACCATTATCGTCATACGGCGTAATTTGCGATGGATGGTTGCCCTCTATCGAGCCGCCAACTTTGAAGCTACCGTTGGTGGAAGAAACACCCCAGCGCACCCCTAACTCATCAAGGTTACCCTCGGTAACGGTTACAATGCGCGCCTCGATCTGGACTTGCTTTACGGGGATGTCCAAAGATTCAATGATGCCTCGTATCACGGCAATGTTTTCTTCCAGTTCACGAATCAATAGGGAATTGGTGCGTTCATCAATGGTAATCGAGCCACGATCAGACAACATGCTCACCGCACCTTCACCGCCAATCATGTCGGCAATGTCGGTGGCTTTAGCAAAATTAATCTTGATGATTTCCGACTTAAGCTCCCCCAACTCCTCTTCCAAGCGAGATTTCTCTAACGCTTGTTGCTCTCGAAGATCGAGTTCTGCTTTTGGCGCCACCAAAATAACATTGCCATCAATGCGCTTATCTAGTCCTTTAACTTGCAAGATAATGTCGAGAACTTGCTGCCAAGGTACGCCATCTAAACGTAAAGTTAAGTTACCAGCTACCGAGTCAGACACGACGAGATTGAAATCGTTGTAGTCAGCAATCAGCTGCAGGACATTTCGTACCGGGATATCTTGGAAGTTAATCGATATCAGCTTGCCTTCTTTTTCTAAAACGCTTTTCTCTTTGGTCGCTTCATTGATAGCAGGTTTGCTGATCACCACTTCTATGAAACGACCTTTTAAGTTATATTCATACTGATAGTCACCAGCGATCGTCGCCAACAGTCGCGTGCTGGGCGTCTCTTTATAGATTTCGATACCCTCCACTAGGGTCGCGAAATCCTTCACATCCAAAAGATAAAGCTTATCGTCATTAACTTGAGTATTGAGTAATTCGATACTTAAACCTTCCTGAGCACGTTGCACATCCACCACAGCGGTGCTGGTTGCCAGTTCAATAACAATGACGGCGTCTTTATCCTTGTTTACCCTAAAATCAATATTCTCCAATTGATTAGGTAAGCTCTCGGCGTGACTGAGCACACTAAAGACCAGCATCAGAGACACGATTATGCCTTGCAGCCCTTTTTTTATTAACCCACTTATTCCTTTGATCATATTTACATCTCATATCCACATCATGTGACATTGGTTTACTTCAGAGCCAGTCTAACGTTGCGCTTATGCCAACAACCTAAGCCATCTGGAAGAGTTTCATTAATCTGAACGTACTGGCTCGTCACTTTAGTAACTCGGCCATTATTTAAGCCAATAAACTGGCCTTTCTTTACGTTTACCACGTTCCCTTTGGGTGTTTGCACTAACCCAAACACACTTGTTCCGCTTCCCATGACGCCTCTTAAACGAAGCTTACTCAGCGGGTACTTCTCTAATTTGCCATTGCGAGAACGTGCGCTAGGTTGCCAACAGTCTTTCTTAACTAAAGGCTGATTTTGCACGATGGCTTCTTTAGGAAGCTCAAACGGAGGGCGAAATGTTCTTCGTTGATAGCTAGCGGCTGCAAATTCCGTTGCTGGGACAAGCTGATCGACCTCTTTTTTTGCCTTAGCTTCCACTTGCACCACAAAGTTTTCTAACGACTCCTGATTGGCTTTACAGCCTGACAACGCGAGCAGTAACAATAGGGAATAAAACATGCTAATGGGTTTCATCATTCACCTCCGATTTAAATTGGTAGGTGTAAGCTCGAACCCGAAAATGCAGCGTGCTACTTTCTTGGCTCACTCGCTGCCAATTAACATCATCAAAGCTGATGATGCGCGGCAGTTTTGCAATGGCCGCAGAGAAATCACCAATCTCGTGGTAGTCACCCGTCAGTTCGATATTGAGTGGTAAACGATAGAGAAACGCTTTGTTCTGCTTCTGCCCCCAGTCAATTCGCGTAAATGTCAGCTTATTATCTAACCCAAGCTCGTTCACTGAGGCCAACATACTGGCCAACTCCTTTTGAACGGGTAATTGCTCCAATAAATAGTCGTAACGGCTAGTTAACTCATCCAACTGGCTCTGAAGCTTAGGTAAGGCTGCAACCTTATTAGCCTTTATTCGCAAGGTCGCTTTTAAGGTCTGCTCTTGTTGCTTCATCTGTTGTAGCTCATCATCAAGTGGCAAAACATAGAGCCAAGTACCCACCCCTTGGATAAGTATGATCAACGCCAAAATCACAAGTAATTGAGGCAGTAACGGCCATTCGGTGATTTCATCAACATCAAGATCTTGCAAGTTCATCCTATTTTGCCAACTAATCCTATTTTGAAAGTTAGCCATGATTCGCCCCCTTATCTTTTATGTTTGCGGTTGTGCCCTCTGCGGTTGTGTTTTCTAAAGAAACAGGGCTAAACACAAAAGAAACCTTGAAGGTCTGAAACTCTTTATTGAAGCGCTTGCGGTTATGAACGATGGAGTGCATCTCGACCCCTTCCAGAGAATCAGAACGCTCTAGGTTGTCCAACATGGTGGCGAGACGAGCGGTGCTGTCACTGATGCCCGACATTTCAATCTCCTGACCATTCATCTTTATCTTGTCGACATACACGCCCTCAGGAATAAGTTCCGGCATCAGGTTCATAAAGTCAGTGGTCTTGTTGCGACCAAGCTGCAGTGTTTCGACGACATCAAGCCTAGTCAGAATCGCTTTATGCTCCTGCTCCGCGACCTTTAATGACTTAATTTGTCGGTCGAGTTTGGCAATATATCGATTGAGATAACTAAGACGTGCTTGCTGCTTGGCTTGTTGGTCGTGAAAATAGTGACCAACCGCCCATTGCCCTGCAAGCGCGATGATGACACCAAGAATGATCAGATGGATAAAGCGCTTCTTGTGCTGAGCACGAATCTCATCACGCCACGGCAACAGGTTAATTTGATGCAACATGCTTTTCTCCCTGCCACTTGAGTCCACTCATCGCCATACCCGCCGCAATACCGAAATGCTGCCAGTTCGTTGGTAATCGACATCGCTTCGCCACCTTATTCTCAAACAGAGACAAAGGGTTCAGTGACTCGCAACTCAACTGAAATTGACGTTCTAGCTCTTCGGTTACCATAGGAATGCTGGCGCCCTCGCCCATCAGCCAGATCCCTGAGATAGGTTGCTGTGCATTTCCTGATGAATAGAGCTGTAATTGACGCTTGAGCTTCTCAATCAAATTAACAATAAATTGATGTGTATCTTCCGTGGTGGCGAACACACTCTCGATATCATTTGCAGCACTATTACAGCGAAGGTCTTTGGTACCAAAAGCGATATCTTTATAAAACGGTGCCAAACCTTGTGGAATAATGCCTAGCGACGTTTGGTCGATTCCCACATCCACCAGCAGCCAGTTTTTCTTTTCGGGGTAAAGGCGCGATGCCATTTGCCAGATGTTAAGCAGCCCATGCGCCTGCGTGTCTACCACCACCGGTTTAAAACCAGCTTTGGTCAAAGCTTCCGCTCGGCTGTCGACGACTTCCTTACGAGTGGCGTATACCTGATAACTGCTTGTCGAACCTTTACCAAATCGTTTGTCTTCCAGCTTTACAAAATCTAAACTCAGCTCCTCTATCGGAAAGGGAGATTGATGAGCAAAGGTTTGATAGATCGAAAACTCTTTTTCTCTGTCTTCTAACTCACTCTCTATTTGCAGTACTTTGCTGATCACCGTGTTATCAGGTACTGAAATGGCGACGTTGCAACAGCCAAAAGGCAGTCCTTTCCTAAGTTCTTTGAGTTTCTTAACAGTTTTCTGATACTCCAGAGTATGGTTAGCTGTAAAAATGTCGTCCGAAATCGGCAGCTCTTTGTATCCCACTAGGGCATACAACTCCCCCACGGGTTTTAGTACCACAGCTTTGATGCTGTGATGATTTATATCTATACCTGTAATTAATGATGAACCCATGTGACCTAGCTCCTGAAGTGCCAAGCATTTCGTTGATTATCTAGGGGTTGTGATTATTAGTTAAATAAGCGTTAATAAACGAAAGCTAAGTTTTTAGCCTAGAGTACAAGGGTTTGCTGCTTATCAGCCTTAACTAATCAGGGATTATCCGGTGAAGTTCATAAAGCGATTATTCATATTTACATTGATTTGCATGATTCTTGGAGTCAGTACAATTTTTGGGTTTTATTATTACGTAAAACCAGAATTACCTGATGTTGCCACTTTGCGTGACGTGAAGCTCCAAACGCCAATGCAAGTCTTCAGTCAAGACGGTAAGTTGATCTCTCAATTTGGCGAAAAGCGTCGTAACCCAGTGACTTATGACGAGATTCCTCGCCACTTAGTTGAGGCCCTGATTGCCACCGAAGATAGCCGTTTTTACGAACACCCAGGTATTGATCCAATCGGTATCACCCGTGCAGCGCTCGTCGTTGCTATGTCGGGTTCGGCAAAACAAGGGGCTAGTACCATTACTCAGCAGCTTGCGCGTAACTTCTTCTTATCTAATGAGAAAAAGATCATGCGTAAGATCAAAGAGATCTTCATTGCGATCCATATTGAGCAGCTACTTAGCAAAGAAGAGATCATGGAACTTTATGTAAACAAGATCTTCCTTGGTCACCGCTCGTACGGTTTTGGTGCTGCAGCGCGTGTTTACTTTGGTAAAGACCTCCCTGAACTGACTCTGAGTGAAATCGCTACGCTAGCCGGTATGCCAAAAGCGCCGTCCACGATGAACCCTATCTATTCGATTGAGCGCGCGACTCACCGTCGTAACGTGGTATTACGTCGTATGTTAGACGAAAAATACATCACTCAATCAGAGTACGATGACGCTCGCAGTGAAGAACTTATCTCGAAATATCACGGTGCCGAGATTGAACTGAGCGCGCCATATGTTGCTGAAGTAGCACGAGCTTGGATGGTTGAACGCTATGGCGAAGCCGCTTACACATCAGGAATGAAGGTTTACACAACCGTTGATTCGAAACTGCAAAAAGCAGCGAACCAAGCGGCAATTAAGAACCTACTTGGTTACGATGAGCGTCACGGCTACCGTGGTGCGGAAAAAGTATTGTGGCAAACAGCACAATCAGCTTGGGATCAAGAACAAATCGTTAAACACCTTAAGTCTCAACCAACCTATGGTGACTTAGTCCCTGCTGTTGTTACCGCTGTTGATTCGAAAAGCGCTCAAGTTTGGGTTAAGAACCAAGGCGAAGGAACTATCGAGTGGCAAGGCATGAACTGGGCACGTAAATTCCTAACGGATAATCGCCAAGGGCCAGCCCCCTCTCAAGCGAAAGAGATTCTTGCTGTTGGTGAGCAAGTTTGGGTTCGCCATGAAGCAATTACAGGAGACGAAGTATCTGAAGAACCGACAGAAGAGTCAGCAGAGGCGAAGTCAGAAACACCTGTTGAATGGCGACTAAGCCAAGTACCCAATGCGAACACTGCTTTTGTTGCAATGAACCCGAACAACGGCGCGGTATTGTCGATGGTGGGTGGCTTTAACTTTGTTCACAACAAATTCAACCGTGCGACGCAATCTATTCGTCAGGTGGGTTCTGGTATCAAACCATTTATTTACTCAGCGGCCATTGATAAAGGCTTAACGTTAGCATCCCTGATCAACGATGCGCCTATCAATCAATGGGATAAGAGCCAAGGTACCGCATGGCGACCAAAGAACTCACCACCGACCTACGTGGGTCCTACGCGTTTACGTATTGGCTTAGCTCAATCTAAAAACGTAATGGCTGTGCGTGTGCTGCGTGAAGTTGGTTTAGATGATACTCGTAATTACCTAACTCGTTTTGGTTTTGATATTGACGAAGTACCTCGCTCTGAAACCATTGCTCTAGGTGCGGGTAGCTTAACGCCAATGAAGGTAGCTCAAGGTTACTCAGTATTCGCTAATGGCGGCTACTACGTTGAACCTTTCTACATCAGCCGTATTGAAACGCCATTTGGTGAGACTGAATTCGAAGCGACACCGAAAGTGGTTTGTAAGGACAATTGCGAGCATAAGGTTGCCACAGACCCAATGGCCGATGAGTTTGCAGAGCAAGATGTCGACGCGAAAGTACAGTACGCACCTCAAGTGATCTCTGAGCAGAACGCATTCCTAGTTCGTGAAATGATGTACAGCAACATTTGGGGCGGCGGTGATTGGAGTGCAGGCACTGGTTGGAATGGTACAGGCTGGCGTGCTCAGCCGTTGAAACGTCGTGACATTGGCGGAAAAACCGGTACCACCAATGACTCGAAAGATACATGGTACAGCGGCTACGGCCCTGGCATGGTTGCAACGGTATGGGTTGGTTTTGATAACCACAACCGTAACCTAGGTCGAACTAAAGCGAACTCTAACCTTGGCAAGAGCCAGATTACCGGTGCCGAAGCGGGCGCTAAAACGGCAGAGCCTGCATGGGTTGACTTCATGGGTACAGCGTTAGCAGGCGTTCCTGCACAACGTAAAGAGCTTCCAGAAAACATCATCCGGGTTCGTATCGACCGTGAAACGGGCTTACTGACGAACAAGTTCGATAGTTCATCAATGTTCGAGTACTTCGAGAAAGGCACAGAGCCAACAGAGTACATCACTGAACGTTTCAATGATGACATCTACTCAACGTCATCAGGCGAAGCCGTAGAAGAGCTGTTTTAATCGATAGCTAAACCAACAAAAAAGGGTTGATATGAATTCATATCAACCCTTTTTTATTTATCTACAGTTTAAACTACTTTGTACCTACAATTCTTAGTTTGCCCGTTAAGCCGTTTTATCTAATTGAGTTCGGATAGACTCAGCCAATTGCTCAAAACGCCCCTTTAGCGGAGAGCCTGGTCGGTAGGCAACAACAATGCGACGTGAAGGCGTTGGGTTCACTGCAGGCACATAACACACACCATCTTTCTGCTTCTCTTTTGGTACCGATAGCTGAGGCAGCAAGGTAATACCAGCTCCAGCCGCTACCATATTACGCAGCGTTTCTAAGCTGGTCGCTTTAAAACGTTCATCATCCTTTGCGCCCGCAGCAAAACAGAAGCCCAAGGCTTGGTCTCGTAAGCAGTGACCATCACCTAGCGCAAGTACAGTTTGTCCGTTTAATTGCAGCATATCGACAGTGTCCTGCTGTGCCCATTCATGGTCACACGGGACGGCAACACTTAATGGCTCGTCATAGACATCAATCTCTTTGAACGCCGCCGTTTCATCAACAGCAGCCAGCACCAAGCAATCAAGCTTGCCATCTTCTAACTGACTCACTAACTGATGCGTCTGCGCTTCGTGCAAGTAAAGTTCAAGATCTGGGAAACTCTCTTTTAGATAAGGAATAATCTTGGGCAAAATGTACGGGCCAACGGTCGGGATAAAACCAATGTGCATTGGGCCCGTCATCGCTTCACCGTGTCCACTCGCCATATCTTTAAACGTCTTTACCTCATTGAGAATGCGCTTGGCTTGTTCAACAAGTTGTAAACCTGATTCTGTAAATATTACCTTCCTTGGGCTACGCTCGGTTAACTGAAGTCCAATTTCATCTTCCAGTTTGCGTATTTGACCGCTCAATGTCGGCTGACTTACAAAGCACGCTTCTGCTGCTTTTCGAAAATGTTTGTGCTCAGCGAGCGCCACCAAGTATTCAAAGTCACGAATGTTCATGCTCAGTCTCTTACCTCAGGTTTTAATAAGAACAAGGGTTTTAATAGAAACATTTAAAAGAAAAATGCTCTTGATAGAATTTACCTATCAAAACCATAACATCAAACGATTAGAGCTATCAAAGGATTTATCTAATAATGGGCTCAACGAAACGAAACAGAGCAAAGAAAAACGTTAAGCTCTGATAGAACAAAATTAAAAATACTATTTAAGGAAATCAATATGTTTGCATCTAAAGAAGGTCAATCAATCCCTCAAGTAACATTCCCAACTCGCCAAGGTGATGCATGGGTTAACGTAACGACGGAAGAGCTATTCAAAGACAAGACAGTTATCGTATTCAGCCTTCCTGGTGCGTTTACACCAACATGTTCTTCAAGCCACTTGCCTCGTTACAACGAGCTGCACTCTGTATTCAAAGAAAACGGCGTTGATGACATCCTTTGTGTTTCTGTAAACGACACGTTCGTAATGAACGCATGGAAAGCAGACCAAGAAGCTGAAAAAATCACATTCATCCCAGATGGCAACGGTGATTTCACAGACGGCATGGGTATGCTAGTTGAGAAAAATGACATCGGCTTCGGCAAACGTTCATGGCGCTACAGCATGCTGGTTAAAAACGGCGTGGTAGAAAAAATGTTCATCGAAGAAGACGTACCAGGTGACCCGTTCAAGGTTTCTGATGCAGATACTATGCTTAACTACCTTGCTCCTGAGCACAAAGAGCAAGAGTCAATCACAGTATTCACTAAGCCAGGCTGTCCTTTCTGTATGAAAGCGAAACAAAACCTAATCGACAAAGGTCTAAACTACGAAGAAGTGGTTCTAGGTAAAGATGCAACAACCGTAAGCTTACGTGCAATCTCTGGTCGCACAACCGTTCCTCAAGTATTCATCGGTGGCAAACACATCGGTGGCAGCGAAGAACTAGAAACGTTCCTAGGTTAATCACTAAGTCGTCGATAAAAGCTTAAATCTTTAAATAATTTAAGCAATACCAGCTAACCCACCCTCTTGTGGGTTAGCTATTCCAAACGACTCTTATCTGAGCTTTGGAAAAAGATTATAGCTTCGGACTCGCCGACTTTTAACTAATCTATATTTAGTAAGCAGAAGCCAGTTAGTAACAAGAAGCAGTTAGTAACAAGAAGCAGTTAGTAACAAAAAGCTGAATCACAAGCGAAACCTAGTAAAACAGAATCACAAAACAGACCCGCAATCCTGACTCTCAAAAAATCACCAGAGTTGGAGGGGTTCGTTCAAACTAAATTTAGCCATTGCGAGAAAATTATTATGAAACAAGTCAATGTAGATGTAGCAGTTATCGGGGGCGGTACGGCAGGTCTAGGTTCTTACCGCGCTGCAAAAGCACACACTGACAGTGTCGTGATGATTGAAGGCGGCCCTTACGGTACAACCTGTGCTCGTGTTGGCTGTATGCCATCTAAACTGCTTATTGCAGCTGCAGAAAGCGTACACCAAATCGAGAAGGCTCCGGCTTTTGGCGTTCACCCACAAGGCGATATTGTGATTAACGGCCGTGAAGTGATGGACCGAGTGAAATTTGAACGTGACCGTTTTGTTGGTTTTGTTTTAGAAGGTGTTGATGAAATCCCAGAGCAAGACAAGATCTCTGGCTACGCAAAGTTCTTAGACGACAATACGCTACAAATCGATGACCACACGGTTGTCACCGCTAAACGTATTGTTATCGCGACAGGTTCGCGCCCTGCATACCCTGCAGTTTGGAATGAACTGGGTGACCGTCTGATCATTAACGATGACGTGTTCAGCTGGGATGATTTACCAGAATCGGTTGCGGTATTTGGCCCAGGGGTTATTGGCCTAGAGCTTGGTCAGTCACTGCACCGCCTAGGTGTGAAAACAAAACTGTTCGGTCTAGGTGGTCAAGTTGGCCCAGTGACCGACCCAGAGATCATGGCTTACGCAGATAAAGCGTTCAATGAAGAGTTCTACCTAGATGCTGACGTAAAAATCGAAAGCATGAAGCGTATTACTATTGAGTCGGGTGAAGCTCGCGTTGAAATCCAGTTCATCAATAAGCAAGGTGAACTAGAAACCAATATCGTTGAGTATGTGCTGGCAGCAACAGGCCGCCGTCCTAACACAGATAAGCTTGGCCTAGAGAATACCTCTCTAGAACTTGATGAGCGTGGTGTTCCAATTGCCGACCACTACACGCTACAAACATCGCTATCATCAGTCTTTATTGCTGGTGATGCAAGTAACCAGCTGCCTCTATTGCATGAAGCAGCAGACCAATCGCGTATTGCGGGCGACAACGCAGGTCGCTTTCCTGAAATTCGAGCAGGCTTACGCCGCTCTAAAATCTCAGCGGTATTCTCTGACCCGCAAATCGCGATGGTTGGCGAAACATACAAAGAGATAACAACACGCTTGGGCACATGTGGTTGTTTCGCAACAGGAGAAGTGTCGTTTGAGAGCCAAGGTCGTTCACGAGTGATGCTACGCAACAAAGGTATTCTGCACGTCTACGGCGAACAAGGCACCGGTCGCTTCCTTGGTGCTGAGATGATGGGGCCAAATGCGGAACACTTGGCTCACTTATTAGCTTGGGCGCATCAAAATAAGATGACGGTTTCGGAAATGCTAGATATGCCGTTCTACCACCCAGTAATCGAAGAGGGTGTGCGAACAGCGCTGCGTGACCTCAATGCGAAACTGCACCTTGGTCCAGAGACGGTGAAACACTGTCTAGATTGTGGTCCTGGTTGTTAATCTCAGGCTATCGTTAGCAATGAGCAAACGCTAGATACTAAAAAGGAAAGCCATTGGCTTTCCTTTTTTTTTGGCAACGAGCAAATAACAGATTCCCGATTACGCTCCTTTGTCGCTTTCGGGAATGACGCTGCTTTATTTATGCAACTAAACCAAAACTTAACCGTCATTCCAGAACCGAGGGACGAGGTATCTGGAATCTCTTGAAGCAATTGCCTGTCGCTAAAGATTTAGCTATTACTTTTCAGCTGCAATCACAGAGATCTCTACAAGTAGCGCTTCACGAGCCATGTCGCCAGTCACACATGCGCGTGCTGGAGCGTGACCTTCCGGAACCCATGCATCCCATACTGCGTTCATTTCTTGGAAGTCTTTCATGTCTTTCAAGTAAATCGTTGCTGACAGCATGTGTTCTTTGTCGCTGCCTGCTTGCTCAAGTAGGGCTTCCACTTTATCCAGCATCGTCTGTGTTTGTTCTGTGATGTCTTTCGTTGCATCAGCACAAACTTGGCCACATAGGTAGATAGTGCCATTGTGTTTAACAATACGGCTCATGCGTTGCTTGGTTTCTTGGCGCTCAATCATCAACTTCATCTCTATCTGTGTCACCATGATCCAATATCTTGTGACGTGTTATTATCAAGGCAACAAGCATAACGCGAATCAAACCCAAGATGACATGCATTCATTGCAATAAAAGTGAAAAAATCCGTAACAAACTCGGCCGCTGCCAGCGTTGCATGAATCAGCTGATGGTGTTGTCGATTTTAAGTTGGGGAGTATGGTGGCTGTTTTTCAAAGAAGCCCCAAAAACCATCAATGCCATCGCTTTGATGATGGCTGCGTTCGCATTCAGTGGCTTGCTATCGTTGCATTGGATAATGAAGTTTGTCGTGCTGCCTTTAAGGAACAAAAAGCGTTAATAGAGACTTTGCTAGATAAGTGATAAAGGCTAGATAAGCGATAGAGGTTAGATGCTCAGTTAAATAACCCTGCTTAGTAAATCATCATCATTGTCCAAACAGCAGATAGAAAAAAGCCCCAGAACCAATCGATTCTAGGGCTTTCTTAGAAAATTCTAAGAAAAAGCAGTGGTACTTTAATAGACCGGACTTTTCTTAGTTTGTTCCCAAAAAAGATCAGATTTTTGATCTTTTTTTTAGGGGCTATAAAATCAATGCGTTATGCAACATTCACCTTAGCGATAATCTGCTCGACCAAGTTCACTTCTAAAGCCACTTCATCACACGCATGTTGACGAGGACACTGGTCACAATCTTTCAGCACCTTCTCAGGTAACAGAGATTTCGATGTCGGTAAGAAGTCATGCTTCATAAAGAACTCTGGAGTACGAGTCAATACGAACACCTTCTTGATGGCCATTTGTCGCGCTTTCTCAACCAAATGCTGCACAATCGCGGTACCCTGCCCTTGACCTTGCCAGCCAGCTTCAACACCTAATGAACGTATTTCCGCTAAGCCAGAATCATACACGTAGAGTGATGCACAACCTGTCACCTCACCATGATGTTCTGCAACAGCAAACGAGCCAATATCACGCACCAGTTCATTACGAGAGCGAGGTAGGTTTTCACCCATGTTCGCCCAATAGGCCACCATGCCTTCCAACGCCTCAATATCCGTCAGACGAGCGGAACGAACTTTCACTATGGAAGTATCACGCTGTGATAAACGCTTCTCAGCTTGGTCAACCGCGTAAGCTACTTGTTGTGGTGATACACCACCTAGCGCGCTACGTTTTTCCAGACACGATTCAATGGTTAGGATGTCATACACATCCTCTTCGATCACCTCAGAGAACTCTTTCATCTCTGCGATGGTTAACTCTTCTAATGCACAGCCTTTAGCAATCGCCGCCACTACTGTTACACCGACAATGTGGTGAGCTTCACGGAAAGGAATGCCTTTCGCTACTAGGTAATCAGCCAGTTCAGTTGAGTTCGCGTAGCCTTGTTTCGCCGCTTCTAGTGTACGTTCGCCGTTCACTTTGATGCCGTCAAAACACAGTGCTGCCATTTCCATGCAGTCATTCCAAGTATCTAAAGCGTCGAACAGACCTTCTTTATCTTCTTGCATGTCTTTGTTGTAGGCTAAAGGCAGAGCTTTCACTGTCATCATCATTGCAGCTAATGAACCGTATACACGGCCAGTTTTGCCACGGATAAGTTCTAGCGCATCCGGGTTTTTCTTTTGTGGCATCAGAGATGAACCTGACGTCACGGTATCGGCTAACTCGATAAAGTTTGATTCACCTGAGTTGTAGAAAATCATATCTTCAGCAAGACGTGAAAGGTGAAGCATTGAGATAGATGCAATCGACATCAGCTCCATCACATGGTCACGGTCAGACACTGAATCTAGAGAGTTACGCGTTGCACGACGGAAACCTAAGTTGTGAGCTAACTCTTCGCGGTCCATCGGGTAAGCCGTTCCAGCAAGGGCACCAGAACCCAGCGGACATGTATCTAGACGCTTAATCGCATCATTCAAACGAGAATAATCACGCTCAAGCATTTCAACGTAAGCCAAGCACCAGTGAGCAAAAGTTACCGGCTGAGCACGTTGTAAGTGAGTATAACCAGGAAGCACGGTTTCTTGATGCTGAGAAGCAACGTTTACCATTTGGCTTTGCAGACGATCAAGCGCTAACAGCAGCTGATTACCTTGCTGACGACACCAAAGTTTAAGGTCCGTCGCTACTTGGTCATTACGAGAACGGCCAGTATGCAGTTTTTTGCCCAAATCACCGACTTTGCCGATAAGTTGTTGCTCAACCCAACTGTGAATATCTTCTGCATCAGAACGTAAAATCTGTTCAGGATCTTCCATCACTTCGAGTTTTAGCTCATTCAGTGCAAGCTCTAATCTTTGTTGCTCTTCTTCTGTTAGAACATTGACCGACTGAAGAGCCTTTGACCAGGCAATAGAGCCCACAATGTCTTGCTCAGCCAATCGGTAATCAAAACGAAGAGAATCGTTAAAATCTTTGAACCGGGTGTCTGCTGCTTGGGTAAATCTACCGCCCCATAATGCCATTGTGTATCTCCTAATTGCACAGTGCTCACTGTTTTTGCAAATGATAATTCTGATTAAGATTCAGTATTTTTCTGATGGTTTAAACTTACGGCAATTCAAAATGAAAATAAAGTATTAATTCATTATTTTCACATATTTATTCACCAAGAGATCATTCCATTACTTATTTTAAGCGTGGAGCGCGAATTATATGCCATTCGACAGTAAAAACCGAAGCTGATTTATTAAACGAACAGAAAGCAAAAAGCCCATTCACTAGTCAATAGTCAATGGGCTTTGCATAATTATGTCTGTTTACTGGCCTTCAACCTTTCGCTAAAGGCTAGCTAGCTAACTCATTGTTAGGATTACTTTTGGCTATTCAGAGCACGGATGCGGCTTGATAGCGAGTAAAGACGGATGAAGCCTTCAGCGTGGCTTTGGTCGTAAACTTCATCTTCACCAAAGGTTGCAAACTCTTCTGAGTACAGGCTGTTGTCAGAACGCTTCTGATTCACCGTTGCATGGCCTTTGTAAAGTTTGATAACCACTTCACCATTCACGTCTTGTGCTAGCTCATCTGTTGCTGCAAGAATTGACTTACATAGCGGAGTGAACCAACGACCGTCGTATACAAGGTGAGAAGCCTTAACACCCAGTTCTTCACGGAACTCGAACGCCGCTTTATCCAGAACCAGTTGCTCTACTGCACGCAGTGCTTCCATCATGATCGTGCCACCCGGAGTTTCGTAACAACCACGAGACTTCATGCCAACAAGACGGTTTTCTACGATATCGATACGACCAACACCATGCTTCGCACCCTTCTCATTTAGGTAAACCAGTGCGTTGTATGGCGTCATTGTTTCGCCATCAACCGCTACCACTTCGCCTTTTTCAACTTTAAGCGTCACTGTTTCAGATTCGTTTGGCGCTTGCTCTGGGTCTACAGTCCAAGCCCAGCAATCTTCATCCGGTGCGTTCCATGTATTTTCTAGAACGCCACCTTCTGTAGAAATGTGCCATGCGTTTGCATCACGCGAGTAAATCTTAGTAAGAGAAGCGGTACAAGGGATGTTACGCTCAGCTAGGTAGTCTAGACACTCTTCACGGCTCACTAGATCCCATTCACGCCAAGGTGCAATTACATGTAAGTCTGGTGCTAGTGCAGCAAATGCACCTTCAAAACGAACTTGGTCATTACCCTTACCTGTACAACCGTGACATAGTGCATCTGCACCCACTTTACGTGCAACTTCAACCTGTGCTTTCGCAATGATTGGACGCGCCATTGAAGTACCTAGCAAGTATTTACCTTCGTAGTAAGCGCCAGTTTTAAGCGTTGGGTAGATGTAATCTGCCACCATTTCTTCTTTAAGGTCAGCGATGTAACACTCAGACGCACCAGAAGCTTTTGCTTTCTCTTCAATACCAATCAGCTCTTCATCGCCTTGGCCTACATCAGCAACAAATGCGATAACTTCACAGTCATAGTTCTCTTTTAACCATGGAATGATTACTGATGTGTCTAGACCGCCAGAGTAGGCTACTACAACTTTCTTTACGTTAACTTTGCTCATTTTCTTTCTCCTAATTTCCATACTGCACATGGCGGTCAGCGTTGGAAATGACTTTAATAATTATATGTTTAATCTGTTTATCTAAATTCTTTAGTAGTCACTCGGTGTAAGGCCTACTGAGGTAAAAACTGTGTTCCTATGCTCTTACCTGAAAAAAGTTGTGTCAGCTTGTCTGGGTATCGCCAAGTAGCGACTTCAATTGGTCGTCCGAGGTCGTTAGCGGCTTCTAGTGCGGCTTGCACTTTCACGATCATGCCGTCGGTAATCACTTTACCTTTAATAAGGTCATCAGCTTGTTGTTGATTAAGGCTTGGAATCAAGTGGCCTTTACCATCCAATACACCACTGACATCAGAAAGCAGTACCAGTTCAGCATCAAGTGCGCCTGCAACGGCAACCGCGGCTTGATCGGCATTAACGTTCATCAGTTGTCCTTGCTCAGTGAGACCAATAGAACTAATGATTGGCAATGCACCAGCATTAAGGATCGCTTGCAGAACGGTTGAGTCGCCCGGCTCAGCTTTACCTACTGCACCTAATTCAGGGTTTAGCTCGCTGACTTTACATAGGCCACCATCAGCTAGGCTCAAACCAACGGCGTTGATGCCGTCTTTAATCGCCTGGCCTTGAAGTAATTTGTTGGCCGTGCCTGCTAACGCACCGGCAATAACTGGAATCTGATCATAAGGAGTAACACGTAGCCCCTCTTTCTTAACCGTTTCGAGGTTCAACTGATTCATCAAATCATCAACAAGGTAACCACCACCGTGAACAATCACGATTGGTCGTTGTGCCTGTTGTTGATAAGCAGAGATAGCACCAAATAACTTGCTAAGTGTTTCACCACAAGATAGCGCAGCGCCACCTAACTTTATGATTAATGGTTGATTATTAAGGCTCATATCTAGATTCCTTTACACTAACGCAGTTAATGGTGCAAAACCATAACGTAAATTTAAACACTGCATCGCTTGGCTAGATGCACCCTTTAATAAGTTATCAATCGCTGAAACAACGATGATGTGCTGACCTTGTACCTTCCAACCTAAATCGCAGAAAGGTGTTTGTTCTACATCTTGAATTTTTGGCAATGTTTCTTCGAGTAATCTCACAGCTGGTTTACCTTGATAAGCTTGTTCGAAGGCCTCTTGTATCTGTTGTTCTGTCACACCGTCAGCCAGTTTCATGGTAATGGTCGCTAAAATGCCACGCTTAAAGTTGCCCAGATGCGGAGTGAAAATCACATCACATCCTAGATGGGCAGCCATTTCAGGTTGATGACGGTGATTGAATACACCATAAGCTTGTAAGCTCACTTCACAGAAGCTGTTAACCATGCTCGCCTTGCGGCCTGCTCCAGTGACACCACTGGTCGCGTTAATCACTGGCCATTGGTTTGTATCAAGTAGCTTTGCTTCAACTAAAGGTTTAATCGCTAATTGAGAAGCTGTTGGGTAACAACCGGCTACTGCAACAAGCTGCGCTTCTTTAATTTCTTGCTCGTTCCACTCGGCTAAGCCGTAAGCCGCTTTATCTAGCCATTGTTCGTGTTGATGTTCAAAACCGTAAAACTCTTGGTAAAAGTTCTCGCCTTTAACTCTGAATGCACCCGATAGGTCGAATACTTGGCAATCGTTCTCAAGAAAGATAGGCGCTAGGTCGTGGCTGACTTCATGTGCTGTCGCTAAAAAAATCACATCAGACTGTTTAGCCATTTCTTCCGGATTTGTTAAAGGTTGTACTGGCATATCAATCAAGCCAGCTAACTTACCGTGCAGTGCCGCAATAGGTTTGCCTGCGTCTACACTATTGGCTGAGACATATAAACCTGATAGCGTGAGCTCAGGGTGTCTGTTTATCATTAGAGCCAGTTCTGCTCCTGTGTAGCCGCTTGCGCCAATGATCGTGGTTTTCAACATCTCAACACATCCATTCTTGAGGTAAGTTACATTTCAAATTTGACTATTCATACTTAATTTTTAGCTTTATTTGATTTCTTATGCATTAAATATGATTTAATATGTGTTTTACCGACTTATGGTTTTCCTGTCAATAGTAGAAGTGAAGTTATTATGCAATTACCGAGTTTTCTTGAGGTCTATAAAGGCCTGATTTCCACCGACTCCATTAGCTCGACCGATCCAAGCTGGGATCATGGCAACGAGAAAGTGATCGAAAAAATGGCTCAATGGTTTAAAGGCATAGGCTTTAACGTTGAGGTGGTAGAGGTCGAACCCGGCAAACATAATATGGTCGCAAAGATGGGCTCTGGCGAGGGAGGCTTATTACTTGCAGGGCACAGCGATACGGTGCCATTCGATGAAGGACGTTGGAACTTCGACCCTCACGCACTGACAGAGCACAACAACCGCTTCTACGGATTGGGCACGGCTGATATGAAAGGCTTTTTTGCTTTCGTTTATGAAGCTGCGAAGAAGATGGATTGGAACAAGCAAACCAAGCCGCTTTATGTATTAGCAACCTGTGACGAAGAAACCACTATGCTGGGTGCTCGTCATTTCACTGAAAATGCACCGTTTAAACCGGACTACTGCATTATTGGTGAGCCAACCAGCCTTGTACCTATTCGTGGTCATAAAGGCCATGTCGCCAATGCCGTGCGAGTAACGGGTAAATCAGGTCACTCTTCAGATCCCGCTTTAGGCGTCAATGCTATCGAGATCATGCATGAAGTGTTATTTGCTTTAATGCAGCTGCGTGACAAGTTAGTAAAAGAGTATCATCACCCGGGTTTTGCGATTCCAAGCCCTACTCTCAACCTTGGTCATATTCACGGTGGCGACAGTGCTAACCGTATCTGTGGTTGTTGTGAACTGCACTATGATGTTCGTCCTTTACCGGGCATTAGCTTAGATGGCTTGGATAACATGCTGCGTAGCGCGCTTAAAGAAGTAGAAGCAAAATGGCCAGGCCGAATTGAGATCACGCCACTGCACGAACCCATCCCGGGTTATGAGTGCCAACACGACCATCCATTTATCGGTGGAATGGAATCAGTTTGTGAAATTGAATCACAAACCGTGAACTATTGTACTGAAGCTCCTTTCCTTCAAGAACTTTGCCCAACCTTAGTTCTGGGCCCGGGCTCAATCGACCAAGCTCACCAACCGGATGAGTTCTTAAGCTTCGATTTTATTGACCCAACAATTGATGTTCTGAGTAAATCTATCCGTAAATATTGTTTCTAGTTATTTCTTCCCTTCCAATATTTTCATATAAAAGCCCCCCCAAAAGGCGGCTTTTATTCTGTTATCCCTGACACAGCCTGATCTTGTAATTAAATTTCACTTTTTCTCTAAGTTTTGAAAGATTTACTTCTCCCGCATTTTTAAACCTAATAATTGCAAACTTAGAATGCTTTATTTGACTAGATACAGCACTTTTCGCTAGATTGTGTACTTAACAAGGAACAATGGATGTAATTTTTTTACGAGGCAGGATGACAATGAACGAGAAATACGCCGCTCTCAAGAGTAACGTAAGCATGCTGGGACGCTTGCTAGGTAACACAATCCAAGATGCACATGGTGACGTTATCTTAGAGAAAGTGGAAACTATCCGTAAACTTTCCAAATCCGCCCGCGCAGGCAACAAAGCTGACCGTGACAGCCTAGTTGAAGAAATCAAAAACCTGCCGAACGAACAACTCACTCCTGTTGCTCGTGCATTTAACCAATTTCTCAACCTCACTAACATGGCAGAGCAATACCACACCATCTCTCGCCACTGTGAGGAGCATGTTTGCGAACCAGACGTGCTGCAATCTCTATTTTCTAAGCTAAATCAAAATGACATCAGCAAGCTAGACGCGGCTCAAGCCGTTCGCGACCTGAACATTGAACTCGTTTTGACCGCTCACCCGACAGAAATCACTCGCCGAACCATGATCAACAAGCTGGTTAAGATCAACGAGTGTCTGTCTAAATTAGAATTAAGCGATCTATCACACAAAGAACGCGTGAAAACAGAACGTCGCCTAGAGCAGCTTATCGCTCAAGGTTGGCACTCTGATGTCATTCGTCAGCAACGCCCGACACCACTTGATGAAGCTAAGTGGGGCTTTGCGGTTGTAGAAAACTCTCTATGGGAAGCCGTGCCTGATTTCCTACGTGATATGGACGGCCGACTAAAAGACTACCTTGGTGAAGGCTTACCAATCGATGCTCGCCCAGTACATTTCTCCTCTTGGATGGGTGGCGACCGCGATGGTAACCCATTCGTAACGCACACCATCACCAAAGAAGTACTGCGCCTATCTCGCTGGAAAGCCGCTGATCTTTACCTAGGTGACGTGAACGAGCTGATAACCGAACTGTCGATGACCAAGTGTAATGATGCCGTTCGTGAATTAGCAGGTGATGAGCACGAAGCTTACCGTGCAATCCTCAAGAGCCTACGTACTCTGCTCAACAACACGCTAGAAGTGCTTGACGCAAAACTGCACGACGCAGAAGTACCGAAGAAAGAAACATTGCAGAACATCGACCAACTTTGGACACCACTTTATGCGTGTTACCAATCACTGCACGAATGCGGCATGGGCGTAATCGCAGATGGTTCTCTGCTTGATACTCTACGTCGCCTAAAAGCATTCGGTGTACATTTAGTTCGTCTCGATGTTCGTCAAGAAAGTACACGTCACTCAGATGTGCTGTCTGAACTGACTCGCTACCTAGGCATTGGCGATTACGACCAGTGGAGCGAACAAGACAAGGTTGCTTTCTTAACCAATGAATTAAGCTCAAAACGCCCACTGCTACCGCGCGACTGGGAGCCATCTGAACAGGTCAAAGAGGTTTTGGACACCTGTAAAGTCGTTGCTGCTCAACCTCGTGAAGCCTTTGGTGCTTACGTGATCTCTATGGCTCGTACAGCATCAGATGTGCTGGCTGTTCACTTGCTGCTGCAAGAATGTGGTTGCCCGTACCGCATGGACGTATGTCCATTGTTCGAAACGCTAGACGACTTGAACAACTCAGAAGCGGTAATGAAACAGCTAATGAGCATCGACTTGTACCGTGGCTTTATCCAGAACCACCAAATGGTGATGATTGGATATTCTGACTCAGCAAAAGATGCCGGCGTAATGTCTGCAGGCTGGGCTCAGTACGACGCGATGGACAAGCTGGTTAAGGTTTGTGAAGGAGAAGGCATTGAGCTGACTCTATTCCACGGTCGTGGAGGTACAGTTGGTCGTGGTGGTGCGCCAGCGCACGCTGCTCTTCTTTCTCAGCCACCTAAGAGCTTGAAAGGCGGCTTACGTGTAACAGAACAAGGCGAGATGATCCGCTTTAAACTTGGCTTGCCAGATGTTGCAGTAAACAGCTTCAACCTTTACGCAAGTGCGATTCTAGAAGCGAACCTTCTGCCACCACCTGAACCAAAACAAGAATGGCGCGACCTAATGGAAGTGCTGTCTCAAGTCTCTTGTGAGGCTTACCGTAACGTGGTTCGCGGTGAAGAGAAATTCGTACCTTACTTCCGTCAAGCTACGCCAGAGCTAGAGTTAGGCAAATTGCCCCTTGGTTCTCGCCCTGCGAAACGTAACCCGAACGGCGGCGTAGAAAGCCTACGTGCGATTCCATGGATCTTCTCATGGAGCCAAAACCGCTTGGTACTTCCAGCATGGTTAGGTGCAGGTGAAGCAATTCAATACTCAGTAGACCAAGGCCATCAAGCGCTACTTGAAGAGATGTGTCGCGAATGGCCATTCTTCTCAACTCGTTTGGGTATGTTGGAAATGGTGTACTCGAAGTGCAACATGGAAATCGCTAAGTACTATGATCAACGCCTTGTTGATAAAGAACTGCTGCCGTTAGGTGAATTACTGCGTGAACAATTGCAGAAAGACATCAAAGCCGTGCTGAATGTAGAAAATAACGAGAACCTGATGCAGAGTGACCCTTGGGGGCTTGAATCAATTCGCCTACGTAACATCTATGTTGAGCCACTAAACATGCTTCAAGCTGAGTTGCTTTACCGTACTCGTAAGTGTGAAACACCACCAGCAGAACTAGAAGAAGCGCTAATGGTGACGATTGCAGGCATTGCAGCAGGTATGCGAAATACTGGTTAATTAGTGATTCCTACTATAACCTTATCAGTGTTTACATCCACAAAAAGAACAAAAGGTCGCCATGTGCGACCTTTTTATTTTGCTAGATAACCACTAATAAGTATTTTGTCAGTTTTTTGGGTTATTTTGTCCATGTATTCTACTTTATGCTTATTATTTAGATATACTACTGCTCCGCTGCGGAAACACTCCAAAAAAATAATCTGCAGCAACTTGACCAATAAACTGGTCAACCTAGGTGATAAACGGCTTTGTAAGGTGACATAACCAACCGCCGAGTTGGTGCTACTTAGACATAACCAATATAACGTGCCATTAGAAGCACACTTGTTGTCTAAGTATTTGTTTACTGTTTACCATTTGGATTTCAGACATGTCATTACCACACGTAATTCTAACCGTTTTAAGTACACGCGATGCTACTGGTTACGATATCACAAAAGAATTCTCCGCAAGCATTGGTTACTTCTGGAAAGCTAGCCACCAACAAGTTTACCGCGAGCTAAATAAAATGGCTCAGAACGACCAAGTAACTTGCGTGCTTGAACCTCAAGAAGGCAAACCTGATCGTAAAGTTTACTCTATCACTGACGCTGGTCGTGGCGCTCTAGGTGAATGGTTTGAACAGCCGACTGCACACCCAACGGTTCGTGATGAGTTCTCAGCTAAGCTAATGGCTTGTGCTGTTCAAGCATCTGACCCGTACCGTGTACAACTTGCTGAACTAGTAGAAGAGTCTCGCAAGCTGGTTTCTCACTACAAAGAAATTGAAGCGGCTTACTACGCAACGCCATCTACACTAGACAAGCAAGCACGCCTTGAGCGTCTAACGCTTCGTCGTAACCTACTTATCCGTGAAGCATGGATTGTATGGGCTGACGAAGTACTGCTTGAACTTGGTGCTCTTGCTTAAGTTAAGCTAGACGCTAGAAAAGTAAAAGGCTTGAACTCTTAGAGTCCAAGCCTTTTTTGTATCTATCGGATTTGAGATTTACAGCAAATGGCGCTTTAACAAGACTTAAGCTTAATTACAGCGCTGCAACTTGTGGGCGAACACCTAATGTATGGCAAAGTGCATAGGTCATTTCTGCACGGTTTAGCGTGTAGAAGTGGAAGTCTTTCACACCTTCACGGCTCAGCGTACGAACCATATCGATCGCTTGGCTCGCACCGACTAACTGACGAGTCGTTGGATCATCATCCAAGCCTTCGAATTGCTTGGCCATCCAACCCGGTACTTTTACGTTATTCATCGCAGCAAAGCGAGACGCTTGCTTGAAGTTAGAAACCGGCAAGATACCCGGTACAATCTCAACATCCACACCAGCCGCCACACAACGGTCACGAAAACGTAGGTAGCTTTCTACATCGAAGAAGAACTGAGTGATTGCACGATTAGCACCGGCATCTACTTTACGCTTTAGGTTAATAAGATCAGATTGAGCGCTTTTTGCTTCAGGATGAACCTCAGGAAATGCCGCTACTGAAATATCAAAGTCATGGCGGGATTTAAGCAACTCTACCAGGTCAGATGCGTACATATCTGGCGCACCGCCTCCTGCTGGAATGTCACCACGCAACGCAACAATGCTTTCAATGCCATTTGCCCAGTAGTCGTCAGCAATTTGAATCAGCTCTTCGCGGCTCGCATCGATACATGTTAGGTGTGGTGCAGCCACTAGGCCGGTTTGGCTCTTAATTTCTTTAATGATTGAGTGGGTACGGTCACGTTCACCCGAGTTTGCACCGTAAGTTACCGATACAAATTTTGGTTGAAGTGTTTTAAGACGGTGAACAGAATTCCACAGAGTCTCTTCCATCTTTTCACTGCTTGGTGGAAAAAACTCAAATGACACATTGATGTTGTCAGAAAGCTCAGCGATATTCTGATTTAAAGCGTCGATATGACTTGCGTGTGTGTAACCCATCTTACTCTCCCTGTGGCAAATGCAACCACTAAAACTCAAATCCTCAAACGACGTTTAGACGTCTATATGTCTGTAGAATGAATTGAATACGATTTAATGTCAACAGATCCATTATGAATTTTTCTCAAGTAGATCGTGAGCAAAACTCAAGTCGTTAGATGGGTCGCAAAGCAGAAATAAGGTAGAAAAAAGGCTGACAAACACATCGTGCTTTCAGCCTTATTTATCTTAGTGAATAGTATGCTATTTACGTACTAAAACAATTGATCTGGGTATCAACCCAATTGTTCTGAGTATTAAACCAACCGCTCTGAATATCAAAACAGGCTAGACATTCTGTTTAGGTCAGATTGAATTGCGCCAGCTGTTACTTCACGACCTGCACCCGGGCCACGAATAACCAATGGATTATCTTTGTACCATTTGCTCTCAATCGCAAAGATGTTGTCGCAAGGCAGTAAGTTCGCCAGAGCGTGTTCTTTAGATAGCGCTTCAACGCCTACGGTAGCTTTACCATTCTTCTCCAAACGCGCTACGTAACGTAGAACCTTTTGTTGAGAGTGCGCTTTTTCCAAACGCTCAGCTAACTCTTCACTCAGTATAGAAGCCTTATCAAAGAAATCATCCACCGATAGCTCTTGCAGCTCTGCTGGTACTAGCGATTCAACTTTCACGTTTTCAGGTTCAATATCTAAACCCGACTCACGTGCCAGAATCACCAGCTTACGCATCACGTCTGAGCCATCGAGGTCAGCACGAGGATCCGGTTCCGTCAGGCCTTGTTGCCACGCTAAATCAACCAGCTCGCTGAATGGCACCGTGCCATCAAACTGTTGAAACAACCAAGACAAAGTGCCCGAGAAAATACCAGACAGCGCAATGATGTCGTCGCCGCTTTCACGCAGGTCACGTACCGTGTGGTTGATTGGTAAACCAGCACCCACTGTCGCGTTGTACAACCAATGACGGCTGATCTTAGCGAAAGCATCTTGTACCTGATGGTAATACTCGCTCGATGCAGAACCTGCCACTTTGTTAGCCGAGATCAGGTGAATACCTTGTTGTGCGACTTGCAGGTATTTTGCTGCAAGCACAGGGCTTGCCGTAACATCTAAAACAACCGCTTCATCGTAGCCCTGGATAGAACCCAAACGTTCTAGCCAGTCGTTACCATTATTAGCAATCGCTTCATCATCAAAACGCTTACCAACAGAAGTCGCATCAATGCCTTGATCGTCGAACCAATAGGTTTGGCTATCAACCACCGCAACCAATTCAAAGTTCATTCCACGGCGCTTTTCGAGTTCCGCCTTTTGCTCAGCAAACAGGCTTAACCAACTTGAGCCAATGTTGCCTTTACCACACAAGGCAATTGCAACACGCTTCTGTGCTTGGAACAGTTGAGAGTGAATGCCTTTCACTAGGCTTGATGTTTCACTCTTACGAATCACAGCCACCAAGCTTAAGCCTGAGTTCGCTTCTGAAATGAACTCAACCGGCGAGCTCTTAAGCTGCTGGTAGAAACCGTAGCAATGGTTCGGGTTCTTAGTCACACCCGCCCCCACTGCAGCAATCAGAGAAAAACCTTCTTTCAGTTTAATCTCAGCTTCAATCGCATGGTCTTGTAGATATTCTAATGCACCACCAGCGATCTCTTCCGTATAAGCAAGGCGCAAGCAGTGTTGATCCGGTTCTAATTCATAAGCAAGCGGCTCTAATTGAGCACGCTTAAGCCCTTCAAGGACTTCACTCTCTAGACGGTCGAAATCATGGCCGTGACCAAAGGTCAGTTGCACGATAAGAACTTCATCCAAGGAGGTAATAATTTTTGCACCACGCCCCGATGCCAGTACTCGCTCTATCTGTGTAGAGCCCGCCTCCGGCTGGTAGCTGCAGCGTAAGCTCAGATCCATAGCACTTTGAGCGACAGGCTGTAACGTTCGGCTGTGTAGCACTGGAGCCGCAAGACGAGCTAATTCACTGGCTTCATCAAGGCGAAGCAGAGGTAATAAACACGCATCCGAAACCAAACGAGGGTCTGCGCTATATACGCCCGCCACATCACTCCAGATTGTCACGCGTTCAACTTCCGCCAGAGCGCCAATCACGGTTGCAGAGTAATCCGAACCGTTACGACCAAGCAGTACCGTTTCGCCTCCACAGTTCTGAGCCATAAAGCCAGTAATGACCACGCGGCAATGTGCATGCTGCGCCAAGGCTTCTTTAATCAGAGGATAAGAGCGTGCGCGGTCAACTTCAGGTTGAGCACCCGCTTCTGCACGTAAAAAGGCACGCGCATCTTGAGCAACTGCTTGTAAGTCATGCTGGCACAACAACGTCGCCAACAAACGTGAAGACCAAACCTCACCATGACCAAGTACTTGTGCTTTTTGTGCTTCACTCAAGGGAGCTGTGAGCTCACCCAAAGCGGTAAATTCTTGTTGAATGGTTGCCGTTAGTTGCGAGCCGGCTTCACCTTCAAGCAGAGCCTCAATCAGTTCAAGTTGAAACTGACGAAGGGTTTGCAGGCATTCATGAGCAATACGACCATCTTTGTCGAGCGCTTCGACAAATTCAATTAAGCGGTTGGTTGTTTTTCCTGCTGCCGATACCACCACCAAATCCGTCGCTGATGAATATTCTCTAAGAATATTGACCACGCGTTGGTAACATTCAGGGTTTGCTAAACTGCTGCCACCAAATTTATGTAGCTGGCGAAAGGTTGCCATTATTAAACCTCCCCTTCAGCGATAAAGCGTTGTGTTTTTTCGAAAGCTTGTTTGAGATCGTCAATTAGGTCTTCCGCATCTTCAAGGCCAACAGAAAGGCGCAGTAGTTGCTGAGAAACGCCCGCTTCAGCCAACGCTTCTTCGCCCATAGCACGGTGAGTCATAGATGCAGGGTGACAAATCAAGCTTTCAACACCACCCAGTGATTCAGCCAAAGAAAACAAATCTAATTTATCGACAAAGTATTTAAGCGCCTCGAATGAACCCGCAAACTCAAAGCTCAACATGGAACCAAAGCCCAACTGCTGTTTCTTCGCGATCTCATGACCTGGATGTTCAGGAAGGCTTGGGTGGTAAATAGTACCCACCAGATCTTGTTGTTGCAGAGCCGCCAGAATTTCACGAGAGCTTTCTTCGTGAACACGCATACGCGCACCTAGCGTACGAATACCACGTAGAGTCATGTAGCTATCGAATGGTGTGCCGGTCGCACCAATACAGTTGCCCCACCATGCAAGCTCTTCAGCGTGCTCTTCAGTTTTCGTCACTACAACGCCACCAATAACATCCGAGTGTCCGTTGATATATTTGGTGGTTGAGTGGATAACAAAATCAGCACCTAGCTCTAAAGGCTTTTGGAATACAGGCGTCAAAAACGTATTGTCGACAGCGACCAGAGCACCAACTTCTTTCGCTTTACGGCAAGTTTCTGCAATATCAACCACACGAACCAGTGGATTCGATGGCGTTTCGATCAAGATCAACTTTGGCTTGAGCGCGATCGCCGCATCCAGCGCTGCTTGATCCGACTGATCAACAAATAGAACTTTGAAGTCACCTTTTAGCGAGCGTGTATTGAACAGACGGTAAGTGCCGCCGTAGCAGTCGTGTGGGGCGATGATAAGATCGTCACCACCTAAGAAAGCGGATACCCATAAGTTAAGTGCTGAAGTACCACAGTTAGTGACAACCGCACCTTTGCCAGATTCAAGCTCAAACAGTGCCGTTTCTAGTAAACCACGGTTTGGGTTACCAGAGCGGGTGTAATCATACTTTGGCACTTCACCAAAAGCGGGAAAACCATAGTTAGTCGAAAGATAAATGGGTGGGACAACGGCATGGTGTTGCGTGTCTGACTCGATACCAGTACGTACTGCGATTGTTGCTGGCTTCCGGCTGCTCATAGGTGCTTCCTTACAAGTTTTGCGTCTGAGAATCACAGCAGCTTGTCGGCATTCTGCGGCTGTGTTAGATATATGTTATTCACTTTACTTTCATAAATGTGAGACGTCAACACTTCCAGACGTCTATATGTCTTTGCTTATGGCAGTAAATCCCGCTAAAATCACCACTATTAATTTATTCTAACAACTAAAGTGATGAAGGTACGCAATGGCCGACTGGAATGGTGAATACATAAGCCCATATGCTGAGCATGGAAAGAAAAGCGAACAAGTAAAAAAAATTACAGTTTCTATCCCTCTAAAAGTGTTAAAGGTTCTTACTGACGAGCGTACTCGTCGCCAGATTAATAACCTACGCCATGCAACAAACAGTGAGCTACTGTGCGAAGCCTTTCTACATGCGTACACAGGCCAACCACTGCCAACGGATGAAGATCTCCGTAAAGACCGTCCAGATGACATCCCTACTGAAGTGAAAAAGCTGATGACAGAGATGGGTATCGAATTCGAAGCGTTTGACGAAGAATAAAAACCACTCAGTCACTGCCTTCAATATTGATTCGCTATAACTGAACCTTATTTGTCACTTCGCGGCACTACGTTTTCTATGACCACGCTGTAAATGATAGACATAAAAAAACCGACTCTTGATGAGTCGGTTTTTTATTATTCTTTTTCGCTTCAATAACGAAACAACGATACCAAGCGGCTACGCCACCCAGTGTCTATGGCATATGTACCTATGCCATATAATTAGCAGGCATCTCTATACGAGCTACGCCAGATTCAACGGCCGCTACTGCTACCGCTTTTGCTACGCGAGGCAGTAAACGTGGGTCCATTGGCTTGGGAATGATGTAACTTGTACCAAACTCCAATGCAGTCTCACCCGCAGCAGCCAATACTTCAGCCGGAACTTCTTCTTTCGCCAGTTCACGAATTGCTTTAACAGCAGCCAATTTCATTTCATCATTGATTTCGCTCGCACGCACATCAAGCGCACCACGGAAAATGAATGGGAAACAAAGTACGTTGTTTACTTGGTTAGGGTAATCGCTACGACCTGTACCCATGATAAGGTCAGAACGAACTTCGTGTGCAAGCTCTGGCTTGATCTCTGGATCTGGGTTTGAGCATGCAAACACAACAGGCTTATCAGCCATTAGCGTTAGAGCTTTAGCTGGTAGCAGGTTAGGACCAGATACGCCTAAGAACAGGTCAGCGCCTTCGATAACATCTTCAAGCGTGCGCTTGTCCGTGTTATTTGCGAATAGCGCTTTGTACTCATTAAGGTCTTCACGACGAGTGTGGATCACACCTTTACGGTCAAGCATGTAGATCTTCTCACGCTGAGCGCCACACTTAATCAGTAGTTCCATACAAGCAACCGCCGCAGCGCCAGCACCTAAACAAACGATCTTACACTCTTCAAGCTTTTTACCTTGAAGCTCAATTGCGTTCAGCATACCCGCAGCCGTTACAATCGCTGTACCGTGTTGGTCATCGTGGAATACTGGCACATCACAACGCTCAATCAGGCGACGCTCAATCTCAAAACAGTCTGGTGCTTTGATGTCTTCTAGGTTAATACCGCCAAATGTATCTGCGATATTCGCAACCGTATCAACGAACTCATCGATTGTGCGGTGTTTTACTTCAATATCGATAGAATCTAAACCAGCAAAACGCTTAAACAGTAGCGCTTTACCTTCCATAACAGGTTTAGAAGCAATAGGGCCAAGGTTACCTAGACCAAGAATCGCTGTACCGTTAGAGATAACTGCAACCATGTTGCCTTTACCTGTGTACTTATAAACGTTATCAACGTTCTGTGCGATCTCGCGAACAGGCTCGGCCACGCCTGGGCTGTATGCAAGTGCTAGGTCTTCTGCAGAGTTTGCAGGCTTCGTCAGTTCTACGGCAATTTTGCCTGGAATAGGGAACTCATGGTAATCAAGAGCTTGCTGACGGAATTGTTCTTGAGGCGATAACGATTTTTCAGATGATAACGCTTGAGAGGATTGATCTTGGCGGCTGTCTTCAGACATAGGTGTAGGTTCCTAGGATATTATTATTTGGGGGATCTTGTTCATGTTAATAGATGTACTTCAAAGTTCCTAGGTGGTTAAAGCCTCTGTCTCATTAAAAAACGAGATTTCACTACTAATAAGACCAGTGAGCAGTTGAAATTACTGTTGCTTGTTGAACTTTCGAGCGGATTTCGAGAATAGAGTATTGGGGTAAAGTTATGAAACAAAACTCAAGCGGGTTACCTGTCGTTTTCAATAAACTGATGGCGGAATAGGAATCAGTATTTTCTCAAATTGCAGGCAATAAAAAAGGACACCGAAGTGTCCTTTTTCATGTCTAAATAGCGAGAATTACTTCTTGCTAGAAAGAGCACCGAAACGCTTGTTGAAGCGATCAACACGGCCGCCAGTATCTACGATACGTTGCTTACCAGTGTAGAACGGGTGACATTTGTCACATACGTCTAGGTGAATTGATTCTTTTGCTAGCGTTGAGTTGAACTCAAATGTGTTGCCGCAAGAACAAGTTGCAGTAACTGCTTTGTATTCTGGGTGGATACCAGTTTTCATGGGATAACCTCAAGTAGGCCGTGTCGCTATACGATTCTAAGCCGCACACCACACGTAGTTAAAAAATAAAATAAAGACACCGCTGTATCACTAAACTGCGATAAAGCCATACCTTTAAGGCGCAGTATAGTAATGAATCTATAAGGTAGGATCAACTGATTTGATACATTTTTCACCAATAGCCTCTTTATTCCCTTTGTCAGCCTGAGATTTCAGGCTCTCATTCTCTTCATACGCTAACTCGATACGCTCATCAAAACTGCTCCTCGAATTTAACGCCCTTATCCATTAGACTGTTCGCTCTCGTCAATTCAGATAAAGCTGTCCCTTTATGCGTCCAATGATTGCCCGCGTGGCACTGCCTGTTCCACTAGACAAGCAGTTCGATTACAAGATTCCTAACCACCTATTCCCAATTATTGGTGGACGAGTCTCTGTGCCTTTTGGACGACAAACCTTAACCGGTATTGTTACAGCTCTGGTTAACGAATCTGAATTCGAGCTAGACAAGCTCAAACCTATTAAAGCCTTATTAGACAACCAACCCGTTTGGCCGGAATCGGTCTACTCACTCTTGGTATGGTGCAGCCAGTTCTATCAGTATCCATTGGGTGAAACCTTAGCGAATGCTCTGCCAAGCGCTTTACGAAAAGGCAAAGCGGCCGACTTCGCAACGCTTATCGAGTGGCAATTGACCCCATCAGGCAGAGATCAACTGATGCAAGGCTTTGGTCGCGCGGTTAAGCAAGCTAAGGTGATGCACATGCTTGAGCACGGCCCTGTTCCTCATCAAGAATTCATTGATGAAGAAGTGGGTAGCGCGGTGCTTAAGACTTTGGAAGAGAAAGGTTGGATTGAATCGGTAGAGAAAAAGCCAAAGCGCCAACCGTGGCCAAGTGAACTTGAAAACGACCACGACAAGCCGAAACTCAATGCTGAGCAAGCGATCGCGATTGCGACAGTAAATAGCCAACACGATTTTAGTTGCTTCTTGTTAGAGGGTGTTACCGGCTCAGGTAAAACCGAAGTCTACCTGAATATGATCAAGCCGATTCTCGACCAAGGTAAACAAGCGTTAGTTTTGGTACCAGAAATAGGCCTCACTCCACAAACAATTAATCGCTTTAAGCGTCGTTTTAATGTGCCTGTTGAGGTGATTCACTCTGGATTAAACGATTCTGAACGATTGAATGCTTGGTTATCAGCACGTGACAAAATAGCAGGCATTGTGATTGGTACGCGCTCGGCTCTGTTCACCCCCTTCGCTGATCTGGGCATTATCATTGTCGATGAAGAGCACGACGCCTCTTATAAGCAGCAAGATAGCCTACGCTACCACGCTCGTGATGTAGCCATCATGCGTGCTCATAAAGCGCAGATTCCGGTTGTGTTAGGCTCGGCGACTCCGGCCTTTGAAACGCTGCACAACGCTCAGATCGGTAAATACAGTTACCTCACCCTGACCTCACGTGCGGGTGTCGCGCTGCCGACCACCAATAAAGTGTTGGATGTGAAGGGTGAATATCTAGAAAGTGGCTTGTCTGCTTCTTTGATTGCTGAAATGCAAAGACACCTCAAAGCGGGCAACCAAGTGATGTTGTTTCTCAACCGCCGTGGGTTCTCTCCAGCACTGATGTGTCACGATTGTGGTTGGACAGCGGAATGTAAACGTTGTGATGCCTACTACACCTATCACCAATACAGCAATGAGATGCGCTGTCACCACTGTGGTTCTCAGCAGCATATCGTACACAATTGCCAAGGTTGTGGTTCGGCAAACTTAGTGACAGTGGGTGTGGGTACCGAACAGTTAGAAGCTCAACTTGGTCAGCTATTCCCTGAATACAAAACCATTCGTATTGACCGAGACAGCACCCGCCGCAAAGGCAGCTTAGAAAACGCACTAGAGTCGATTCGCAAAGGTGAATACCAAATTCTTATCGGTACACAGATGCTTGCTAAAGGTCACCACTTTCCTGACGTGACACTTGTGGCGTTATTAGATGTTGACGCCTCTTTATATAGTAGTGACTTCCGCGCCTCTGAACGATTAGCTCAGTTGTTCACTCAAGTCGCCGGTCGAGCGGGACGTGCCAGTAAGCCGGGTGAAGTTATCTTACAAACTCACCATCCAGAACATGGTCTGTTACAAGCGTTGCTACACAAAAACTATAACCACTTTGCCCAAACCGCATTAGCAGAGCGTAAACAAGCGATGTTGCCACCCTATACTTTTATGACTCTGTTTCGAGCTGAAGCAAATGACACACGTTTGGTGGAAGAGTTCTTGCGTCAGGTTCGTCATACATTGGAATCGCACCCCTTGTTTGACCAATATTGCATGGTACTAGGCCCCACCCCAGCGCCACTGGCCAAGCGAGCGGGTAAATCACGCTGGCAGTTGATTCTACAAACTCAGACTCGTTCGTTAATGCAGAAGTTATTAATGAGTGCGAAGCCGGCAATTAATATGTTACCCGCTGCGAAAAAAGTCCGCTGGTCACTCGATATTGAGCCGCAAGATTTGAGCTAAACCTACTTGGGTTAAAACTAATGATAAGTTTGTTCACAAATATTTCATATTTCTCGTGAGCAACCTCACACTAGTCATGTGATTTTTGTTAATCTAGCCGTAACTTTACACGGATGAAACGAATAAAATATTGCAATAAAAAAAGTGTTAGCAACACTTTCACAATATCTATCCGATTGTATTAATTATTCACGCCTTAGATACTTAGAGGCGACAAAGGAACTTAAAAGAGGGTTTAATTTATGGCGACAATGAAGGATGTTGCCCAGCTAGCAGGCGTCTCAACCGCAACGGTATCACGTGCATTGATGAACCCTGAGAAAGTCTCAGTTTCGACTCGTAAACGAGTAGAGACAGCAGTACTTGAAGCTGGATACTCACCCAATACATTAGCTAGAAACTTACGTCGCAACGAATCAAAAACCATCATCACTATTGTTCCTGATATCTGTGACCCTTATTTCGCCGAAATCATTCGTGGTATCGAAGATGCCGCTGTTGAGAATGACTACCTCGTTCTACTGGGTGACAGTGGTCAACAAAAGAAGCGTGAGTCTTCATTTGTTAACTTGGTCTTCACCAAACAAGCAGACGGTATGCTATTGCTTGGCACCGATCATCCGTTTGATGTCAGTAAGCCTGAGCAAAAGAATTTACCGCCAATGGTTATGGCGTGTGAATTCGCACCTGAGCTTGAACTGCCTACCGTACACATCGATAATCTGACTTCTGCATTTGAAGCCGTGAATTACCTGGCTCAGTTAGGTCATAAACGCATTGCTCAAATTTCAGGACCAACGACTGCAACCCTTTGTAAGTTCCGTCAACAAGGCTACCAACAAGCATTGCGCCGCGCTGGAGTATCAATGAACCCAGCTTACAGCACTGTGGGCGACTTCACCTTTGAAGCGGGAGCTCAAGCGGTTCGTCAATTATTGGCACTTCCTGAACAACCAACCGCCATTTTCTGCCATAACGACGCAATGGCCATTGGCGCGATTCAAGAAGCGAAGAAGCTAGGTTTACGCGTCCCTCAAGACTTATCGATTGTCGGCTTCGATGACATCCAATTCGCTCAATACTGCGATCCACCGCTAACCACTATATCTCAGCCTCGTTATGAGATTGGACGCCAAGCAATGTTGATGATGCTTGACCTACTGAAAGGTAACGATGTGCAAGCAGGTTCGCGTCTGCTTGAAGCTAAATTAGTCGTTAGAGGCAGCACTGCACCACCACGAATTTAATAGCACAAAATACCGATATCAAGCCGCGGCACATTTTGATGTGCCGCTCCCATTTCTGCACTATTATCCTCACTCAATCTGGATTACCATGAGAGCAGAATCATCAACTATTGAATTGTCTTGTGGCTAATAGAGATTATGTAAAGCGCGGTCGTGGTGCGAAAAAACCGACCAAGAAACAAGCCCCTCGCCGTAAACCATGGCGCAGTGGTCTTTTGGCGATCCTCCTTGCCGGTGGTTTTGGTTACGGACTTTACTTATTGAGTAATGATCCTGAGCCGCCAACTCCAGTGGTAACCAAACCAAAACCTAAGCCAAAACCAGCGAAAGTGATTCCGCCACCTCCTGAAGAGAAGTGGGACTACGTTGAAACGCTACCAAGCCGCGAGATTGAAGTTAAAGCCAAAGAGCAACAGATATCTAAGATCCCTTACGTGATGCAGTGTGGCGCTTACAAAACGTCAGCACAGGCAGAAACACGTAAGTTGGATATTGCGTTCCAAGGTATCTCGAGTGAAATCCGTAAAAAAGACGGCAGTAGCTGGTACCGTGTGGTTCTAGGGCCATACAAGTTGAAGCGTGACGCCGAGCGCGATCGCCATAAGCTGCAACGGGCGAAAATCGAACCTTGCGCTATTTGGAAAGACACCGATTAGATTTAGCGATAGTCGCAGTCTTAATCTTAGCAAAAGCCGAAAACCAAACTCCGAAAGCCTCCCATTATGGAGGTTTTCTTTTATTTATCCCCTTTAGCCAGTTTTCCTTACAACTTCCGCCGATAAGTTGCGCGACATCACTCGCCCTTCCTTGAATTATCCGAGCACCATCCTCATATACTTTTTATACCCAAAGATAAGAAATATTAAGAGGCCCTACTCGTGACTACCATTGTATCTGTACGTCGTAATAATAAAGTCGTCATCGCGGGTGATGGACAAGTATCTCTAGGCAATACTGTAATGAAGGGCAATGCCCGTAAAGTACGTCGCCTATACAACAATAAAGTACTGGCCGGTTTTGCTGGCGGTACCGCTGATGCTTTCACGCTATTCGAAAAATTTGAAAGCAAGCTGCAAATGCACCAAGGCCACCTAACCAAAGCTGCCGTTGAGCTGGCGAAGGATTGGCGTAGCGACCGTGCTCTACGTAAATTAGAAGCACTGCTAGCAGTAGCGGATGAAACCGCTTCACTGATCATTACTGGTAACGGTGACGTCGTTCAACCAGAGAACGACCTGATTGCGATCGGTTCGGGCGGTAACTTCGCTCAAGCAGCAGCGACTGCACTATTAGAAAATACTGATTTAGATGCGCGTGAAATCGCAGAAAAGTCGCTGAACATTGCTGGCGATATCTGTGTATTCACCAACCATCACCACACTATTGAAGAACTAGAAAGCACCGTTGAGCTGCCAAAGCCAGAGTAACGACCGCTTCCATCAATAACGTTGTATTCAACAGTGATTAAAGAATTAAGGAAAAACCATGTCTGAGATGACTCCTCGCGAAATTGTTCACGAACTCAATCGCCACATTATCGGCCAAGACAACGCTAAGCGTTCAGTGGCTATCGCTCTGCGTAACCGCTGGCGTCGTATGCAGCTTGAAGAAAGCCTGCGTGTTGAAGTTTCGCCAAAAAACATCCTGATGATTGGCCCAACGGGTGTGGGTAAAACTGAAATTGCTCGCCGTCTAGCGAAACTGGCTAACGCGCCTTTCATCAAAGTAGAAGCGACTAAGTTCACCGAAGTTGGCTACGTTGGTAAAGAAGTTGAGACCATTATCCGTGATCTAACGGACGTTGCGATCAAGATGACACACCAACAAGCGATGGAAAAAGTACAATACCGCGCTGAAGAACAAGCTGAAGAACGTATTCTTGATGCCCTTCTACCACCAGCACGTGATGCTTGGGGTCAGAATGAGCAATCAACTGAAGACACTACCTCTTCAAACACTCGCCAAATTTTCCGCAAGAAACTGCGTGAAGGTAAGCTAGACGACAAAGAGATCGAAGTCGATGTAGCTGCGCCGCAAATGGGCGTTGAAATCATGTCACCTCCAGGCATGGAAGAGATGACTAACCAGCTGCAAGGTATGTTCCAAAACCTCGCTGGCGACACCAAGAAAAAGCGTAAGATGAAAATCAAAGACGCATTCAAAGCACTGACTGAAGAAGAAGCTGCGAAGCTTGTGAACCAGGAAGAGCTAAAAGAGAGCGCGATCTTCAACGCTGAAAACAACGGCATCGTATTCATCGATGAGATCGACAAAATCTGTAAACGTGGCGACAGCTCAGGTCCAGACGTATCTCGTGAAGGTGTTCAACGTGACCTGCTTCCTCTTATCGAAGGCAGCACAGTATCAACGAAGCACGGTATGGTTAAAACTGACCACATCTTGTTTATCACTTCAGGTGCATTCCAAGTGGCTAAGCCATCAGACCTGATCCCTGAACTGCAAGGTCGTCTGCCAATCCGTGTTGAACTTGAAGCGCTTTCTGCACATGACTTCAAACGTATTCTTACTGAGCCAAAGGCATCACTGACAGAACAGTACATTGCCCTGATGAAAACAGAAGATGTCGGTATTGAGTTCACTGAAGATGGCATCAACCAAATTGCTGACGCAGCATGGCGTGTGAACGAAACCACTGAAAACATCGGTGCGCGTCGTCTACACACAGTCATGGAGCGCTTGATGGATGAGATTTCATTCGACGCAACAGACCGAGCAGGCAGCAAGTTGATGATTGATGAAGCTTATGTAATATCTAAGCTTGGCGAGCTCGTAGAAGACGAAGACCTAAGTCGCTTCATCCTGTAGCACAGGAAACTCCAACTTATTGCTCTATCTCAAAGAAATAGCAGCTAATAAGCGAATTCAAGGCCCACTTTCGAGTGGGCTTTTTATTACCCGAAAAATGGGCGTATACTCAAATCACAGTTTGAAACGAAGACTTACAAAGAATTAGACCTACGATGAAACAATCTCTACTGATTTGGCTTGATGCCGCACGACCAAAAACTCTGCCTCTCGCACTCGTCTCTATTCTTACAGGAAGTAGTTTAGCGTTCGCCGGCGGTCAGTTTTCTCTATCAATAGCCCTACTGGCGTTTTTAACGGCCACCTTGTTACAGATCCTGTCGAACCTAGCCAATGATTATGGCGATGCAGTAAAAGGTACAGACAACGAAAACCGCCTAGGGCCAACACGTGCAATGCAATCTGGCGCGGTGACCGCGAAAACCATGAAGCAAGCCATCATCCTCAACATAGTGTTCACCGTAATTGCAGGGCTGATTCTTATTTTTCACGCCTTAAGCTCGATTGAAAGCATCTTGTCTTTTATCGCGTTAGGCGTATTAGCCATAATGGCTGCCATCGCTTACACAGTGGGAAATAAACCTTATGGTTATATTGGCCTTGGTGACTTGTCGGTATTTATCTTCTTCGGTTTGTTAGGCGTTTCAGGCACATACTTCTTACACACTGGTCATGTTGAGCCAAGCCTATTTCTACCGGCCTTAGGTTGCGGACTGATGGCGGTTGCGGTACTTAACATCAACAACATGCGTGACATCGAAAATGATAGCGAATGTGGCAAGCGCACCATGGCTGTTCGCCTAGGACAGCGCAAAGCCAAGCACTATCATTTTGCACTGCTTGGGCTCGCCCTTGCTTCTTTCGCTATCTACCTACTTATTCAAGAAAAACCGGTCTGGATCAGCCTGCCGTTTTTATTAAGCATTGTTATTGTTTACAAACATGGCAAGGCCGTTTGGGAAACCGAAAAACCAGCGCAGATTGCACCAATGATGCCAGTGATTGTGAAATGCTCACTGGTCACTAACCTATTGTTTGCAGGGGTTGTCGTAGCTCAAACTCTATTGAGTTAATTAAGACTAATCATTGCAAAGGGATCAAGCACCGATATACTCAAAGTAAGCTCATTGTTCAAAAGGTATACTAATGGAATACAACACTTCAGCACTGTGCGACATATATTTGGATCAAGTTGATGTCGTAGAGCCAATGTTCAGCAACTTCGGTGGACGTGCATCCTTCGCAGGAAAAGTCACGACATTAAAGTGTTTTGAAGACAATGCTTTGATTCGCTCCGTATTAGAGCAAGATGGTCTGGGACGTGTGTTGTTAATCGATGGTGGCGGCTCACTACGCAAAGCGCTGATCGATGCTGAGATTGCCCTACTTGCCGAAGACAATGAGTGGGAAGGTATTGTGGTTTACGGCTGCGTTCGTGAAGTCGATGAGCTTGAAGACATGAACCTAGGAATCCAAGCCTTAGCCTCTATTCCTGTTGGTGCGAGCCAAGAAGGTGTCGGCGAATTGGATGTACCTGTGAACTTTGGCAGCGTGACTTTCTTACCGGAAGATTATCTCTACGCAGACAATACGGGTATTATTCTTTCGGCAGAGCCTTTGGATGTTGAACTTGATTTGGATGTTGAAGAAGAGGTCGAGTAACTCACTCAGCTTCAAATAATAAAACAAACCATAAGAACACGAAGCATAAGAATACAAACAAAAACGCCCGCTACTCAGTAGCGGGCGTTTTTTTAAATCTGAAGAGTCAATTACTCTACGTCATCCATTTTACCAAGAAGGTTACGGATGCGATCTTGCCACGCTGAATGCTCTTCCTGCATTTGCTGAGTTTTTTGCTCTAGCTCGTGACGGCTTGCTTTTAGCTCACCAGCTTCTGTTGCTAGCGCTTCTTTCTCTTCTTTAAGCTCTTCCACTTCCATTTGAAGAAGTGCAATTGTATCTACTGCTGTTTGAATTTTTGCTTCTAGCTGCTCTAGTACTTCAAAAGACATTCTGGCCTACCTTTAAGTTATCCGTTTGATGGTGAAGGTCTACTCCACTTATTTCCCCATTCTACTCAGCAGAGCAAGGATAAACACTCTATATATTCGATATTTTGCGCCATTCGATGAAAAAAACAGCGCTTTTTACCGAATATTGACGTGAATTATTACGACCGCGACAACAGACTGATTATTTTGATGAATATTACCTGTTTTCACCTGCAAATTGATCGAGAGCAATCCCCAAAAAACAAAAAGGCAAACGTTTCCTTTGGGATATGGTAAAATTCGCCGCGAAATTTCTATTCCCCCTTTGAAAATTTTGGAGTCCGCATGAAACGCGATTTAGCAATGTCATTCTCTCGTGTCACTGAAGGTGCAGCACTAGCTGGTTACAAGTGGCTAGGCCGCGGCGATAAAAACGCTGCAGATGGCGCTGCTGTAGAAGTAATGCGTAGTCTACTGAACAAAACCGAAATTAGCGGCGAGATCGTTATTGGCGAAGGTGAAATCGATGATGCACCTATGCTATACATCGGCGAAAACGTCGGTATTGGTGGTGATGCAGTAGATATCGCCGTTGACCCAATTGAAGGGACACGCATGACAGCAATGGGCCAATCAAATGCATTGGCTGTATTGGCTGCTGGCGAAAAAGGTAGCTTCCTAAAAGCACCTGACATGTACATGGAAAAATTGGTTGTTGGCCCAGGCGCAAAAAGCGTGATTGACCTAGAACTGCCGCTGACAGAAAACCTAGAAAACATTGCAAAAGCACTAGGTAAAACACTCGATACACTAGTCGTAACCACACTTGCCAAGCCTCGTCATGATCAAGTAATTGCCGACATGCAAGCGATGGGCGTTCGTGTATTCGCAGTGCCAGACGGTGATGTTGCAGCTTCTATCTTAACGTGTATGCCAGACAGCGAAGTAGACGTAATGTACTGCATCGGCGGCGCACCTGAAGGTGTCGTTTCAGCTGCGGTTATTCGCGCACTCGACGGCGACATGCACGCACGTCTGCTTCCTCGCCATGAAGTAAAAGGTGATACAGAAGAGAACCGCAAGCACGGTGAGCTTGAACTTGAGCGTTGTGCTGAAATGGGCGTAACGGCGGGCATCGTGTTGAAGATGGAAGACATGGCTCGTAGCGACAACGTTGTATTCTCAGCAACCGGTATTACTAAGGGTGACCTACTAGAAGGCATTACTCGTACAGGCAATATCGCAACCACAGAAACACTGCTTATCCGTGGTCGCTGCCGTACGATTCGCCGCATCAAATCTATCCACTACCTAGAGCGTAAAGACCCTGAAGTAATCGGTCACATCCTGTAGACCTAAACTAGGTCCAACAGAACACGCGAAGGCTGATACCAAGTATCAGCCTTTTGTTTTATTGGCCATCAATAACCCGTGCATTTCACCTACACCATAGTAAATGGTTTGCTTTATAAACACCTTGCCTCATAATAGTAAGGTTCATTAGGTAGAGATAGTATGAAAACAAGCGACAAAATCTTACAGACCATTAAGCGTCAAGGCGCGGTAACCGCGAAACAACTGTCAGAAGAATTTGGCATGACGACAATGGGTGCAAGGCAACATCTGCAAAGTCTGGAAGATGACGGCATTCTTGCGTTTCATGATGTTAAAGTAAAAGTGGGTCGCCCGACTCGCCACTGGTCCCTGACTCAACAAGGCCATGGTCAATTTTCAGATCGACACGGTGAACTCACCATTCAAGTGATCGACGCTGTCGAGAATCTGTTTGGTAAAGAGGGGTTAGCTAAGGTTGCGGCCGAGCGCGAACAACACACCCTTAAGCAATATCAAACCGCGCTCTCTGATTGTGACTCGCTGATCAGCAAGCTTAAAAAACTCACCCAGCTGCGTGAAGACGAAGGCTACATGGCTGAACTTCAAGAGCATGACGATCACTACATCTTGATCGAGAACCACTGCCCTATCTGCAAGGCTGCGACTCGCTGCCCCAGCCTGTGCCAATCTGAGCTCAATGTTTTCAAAGAATTACTCAAAGATGAATGTCATGTGAGCCGCACTGAGCACATCATTACTGGCGAACGTCGTTGTACTTATACTTTAACACCCACGCTTGTATCATAATGCCAAGGCCGATTATCTAACGATAAGCTGTCGATGCCGTCTCAATATTGAGAAAACACCAATAGATTAAAATTTGTACAAATTTCTTTCTTAAGCTTAAAGCATATGAAACATGCTTAATGCTAAGGAAGGAATCATGGCACATCCACAGCCCAATCAAAAACTGCCCCCTTTTGATGAACTGGTCCAACTCGCGAAAAGCGATCCAAAAGCATTCAATCAATTTAAACATGAGATGTGCGAACAGATGATCTGTTCGTCCTCTGAAACCATGCAAGACAGGCTTCGAGCCCAACAGAGCCACATAGACTTAGTGGTTAGTCGTTGTAAAAACCCGCATCATGCCAATGTCGTGCTGATGCAAGAATTAAGCTGCCAAGTGTGTAAGTTCCAAGACGCGCTTCAAGGTCGTTGCAGTTTTGAAGAGCCTCTGCCTGAAAATGTCGTGCCTTTCAGGCCAAATACAGATCCAAAAATGTACTAACTGTTGAAATATACTAACCGTTAAAATGTACTAACTGTTGAAATGTATTAGCGACAAAAACACATTGAAAGAAAAATGCCTTAAAAAGAAGAAAGGAGCACAAGGCTCCCTTCTTACTTATCAATCATTCAACCTTTAAACTGGGTCTTCACCGTAATCATTGCGGCCTTCAGTGCCTTTCATCAAACCGCATTCTACCAAGATCCACAAACCACACACTAGTGCAGCAACCGTTGCCACCATGTGAATAGGCGATACTGGCTCTGTCGTAGTAGCTGCCATAGGTGATGCAAGTCGCCCGAGTACGAGCGGTACATTCAGCAATAGCCAGTAGTTCGACTTGTTGCGGTCATGCCAGCGCTTAGCGGTAACGGCAAGATCTGGAATAACAAGTAATAGAAGGAAGATTGGTAACAGGAGATAGGAGTATGCTGGGAACAAAACCGAGATACCGGTAGCAAAACCAGTAATCGCGATATAGTAGAAAATATTCCAAATCCAGTAAGTCTTACGACCAATTCTCCCCTTGAAAGAGAGCAGTAAATCTTTCATCGACATCTTAAATACTCAAAAAATTAATACACTACCAAAAAGTTAGCAGTAAATAGTCAGTTAATCACTTTTAGTTAGTTGATTCTTTTAAGCTAATTCATCACTTTCTGAAAGCAACTTTTATCCATATCTCGTATGTTGACCGTTAGGCTACGGATATGGCTTGCCTGTTCTTGTAGGGTTTGCATCAACAAACGCGACAATTCTCTTTTCTGTTCTTCGGTACGTCCTGAAAGTAACTCGAAGCTAATATGAACAAAATCCACATTGTCTTCTTCATCACCGACCAACCAGTTATGACAACGCAGTGAGCGAGACTTAACAGAAGGCACATCAAACAAGCCACAGTTTAATGTAACTTGATGAAGGTCTTCCAGTAAACCTTGGATATTCACTCGCTCATCCACTGAATTTGAGTACTCTAGAACTAGATTCGGCATTATTACTTCCTATTGTTAACGCAATCGTTTGTCCCTTAATAGCAACTAACGATGAAAAATCCGAGAAGTTAGCTATTATTCTGTCTGCCGGATCACTGATATTTGCTCAAAATCTACTCTGACCATTGAGTAAGATCCAAGAAAGTCATGACCACAGTCATGATCTGTTGATATTATTCTGTTATATTATTTCGTAATAAAGTTTACTTTTTTACATTCGATTTATTTAAATACTTTGGAGATATTCCTATGCGTCATCCTGTAGTTATGGGTAACTGGAAACTAAACGGCAGCAAAGAAATGGTTGTTGATCTACTAAACGGTCTTAACGCTGAACTTGAAGGCGTTACAGGCGTAGACGTTGCAGTTGCTCCACCAGCACTTTTCGTTGACCTTGCTGAGCGTACGCTTACTGAAGCTGGCAGCGCAATCATCCTAGGTGCTCAAAACTCTGACCTAAACAACAGCGGTGCATTCACTGGCGACATGTCTCCAGCAATGCTTAAAGAGTTCGGCGCATCTCACATCATTATCGGTCACTCTGAGCGTCGTGAATACCACGCTGAGTCTGACGAATTCGTTGCTAAGAAATTCGCATTCCTAAAAGAGAACGGCCTAACTCCAGTTCTTTGTATCGGTGAGTCTGATGCACAAAACGAAGCAGGCGAAACTGTTGCTGTATGTGCTCGTCAACTTGACGCTGTTATCAACACTCAAGGTGTTGAAGCTCTTGAAGGCGCTATCATCGCTTACGAACCAATCTGGGCTATCGGTACTGGTAAAGCAGCTACAGCTGAAGATGCACAACGCATCCACGCTCAAATCCGTGCACACATCGCAGAGAAATCTGAAGACGTTGCTAAGAAAGTTGTTATCCAATACGGCGGTTCTGTTAAACCAGAAAACGCAGCAGCTTACTTCGCACAACCAGACATCGACGGTGCTCTAGTTGGCGGCGCAGCGCTAGACGCGAAAAGCTTCGCAGCTATCGCTAAAGCAGCAGCTGAAGCAAAAGCTTAATTTAAACGTCACTGTTTAGATTGAATGAAAGGTCAACTTAGGTTGGCCTTTTTATTGCCTATCGTTTGAGGTTCAAGCTTTAAAGCCAAGTGACAGGCACAAAAAAACCGCTGATAAATCAGCGGTTTTTTATATTTTTAAGCGAACACTAAGCGTGGCTTAGAACAACTCTTCTGCAACGCGGAACAACTCAGAACGGTCTGGGTTCTGCATGTTCTCGATGCAATCGATGATGTCGTGGTGCACAAGCGCTTCTTTCTCGATACCAACACAGCGACCACCGTGACCTTCTTGAAGAAGGTGGACAGCATAGTTACCCATGCGAGAAGCCAATACGCGGTCAAATGCAGTTGGACGACCGCCACGTTGGATGTGACCAAGAACCGTTGCGCGAGTTTCACGACCAGTTGAAGATTCGATCTCTTTCGCTAGTTCGTTCGCGTCCATCATTAGCTCAGTTAAAGCAATGATTGCGTGCTTCTTACCTTTCGCAATACCATCTTGGATATTGTTGATTAGCTGATCTTTGTCTAGACCAGTTTCAGGGGTAATGATGTACTCACAACCGCCTGCGATTGCTGACATAAGCGTAAGGTCACCACAGTGACGGCCCATGATTTCAACAATAGAAATACGTTGGTGAGAAGAAGACGTGTCACGTAGACGGTCGATTGAATCGATAACAGTGTTAAGCGCTGTTAGGTAGCCGATTGTGTAGTCAGTACCGGCGATATCGTTATCGATTGTGCCTGGAAGACCGATACATGGGTAACCCATCTCAGTCAGTTTCTTAGCACCCATGTAAGAACCGTCACCACCGATAACAACTAGTGCTTCGATACCGTGCTTCTTAAGGTTCTCGATGCCTTTCTCACGAACAGCTACGTCTTTAAACTCAGGGAAACGTGCAGAACCTAAGAAAGTACCACCACGGTTGATCACGTCAGATACGCTTGAACGGTCAAGCTTTTCGATACGGTCTTCAACAAGGCCTTGGTAGCCATCGTAAATGCCGTAAACTTCAATGCCAACTGATAGCGCAGTACGAACTACACCACGAACTGCTGCGTTCATGCCTGGAGCGTCACCACCACTGGTCAAAACACCGATCTTCTTAATCATGCTCACCCTCGATTTTTGGGAATCTATTATTCAATTCTTATTCTTGCTGATTGTATATCAACAAGATTTTAAATCTATATTTGTGCGTTATGTTACATTTCCTCAATAGGAATAGCACTTAAATCGCGTAAAATTATGTAACATTTCTACTTCTGTAAGAGTATTACAGTTTTACTCAGTAACTTTGTTGATTCACATCAGAATCAACATTAATTGTTACTAAGGTGATTTTTGAATCACCGAAGAATTAGTAATTTTTACTCACTTTAGTTCAAAAGCCACCTACTTACCATTTACCAACCCTTTTTAGCTCGCCTACCATGAGTGAAATTTCTGCTGCTTCTCGGGTCCAAATACGACCGAATACGGGTCTTGATGAATTAATACATCAGCATCAGGGAAAACGGAGATAAGCTTGTCTTCTACTTCGTCAGAAATGCGGTGCGCTTCAATAAGTGGGATATTATCTTCGAGTTCTAAATGCAATTGAATGAAGCGAACAGGCCCTGAACGGCGCGTTCTTAGTTGATGTACACCAAGCACACCTTCCACACTCAACGATGTTTCTTTAATCTGTTTTAATTCTTCATCTGGCAGCTTTCTATCAAGCAAAGATTGAATGGCTTCTGTTGCCATTTGGTAGGCACTGTAAAGAATGTAGATACCGATACCAATCGCGAATACCGAGTCCGCTTGACCAATGCCAAACCAGCTCAGTGCTAACGCGAGCATGATCGCGGCATTCATATAAAGGTCTGATTGATAATGCAGTGAATCGGCGGCTATCGCTTGGCTGCCCGTTTTGTTGACAACATGTTTTTGGAATCGAACCAAACCAAAGGTCATTACGATCGCGAACAAGCTGACATAAATACCAATTTCAGGAGAGTTCAGCTCATGCGGTCGGAAAAAACGCTCAATACCATTAAGAATAAGGAAACAAGCAGAACCGGAAATAAACATCGCTTGTGCTAATGCAGCAAGAGATTCTGCCTTACCATGACCAAAGGTATGTTCTTTATCGGCAGGCTGAAGAGAGTAGCGAACCACCACTAGGTTTACGACAGAAGCGGCGATATCCAACAGCGAATCAACCACAGAAGCTAATAAACTGACTGAACCTGTCACCCACCACGCAGCAACCTTCACAACCAATAATATGGAGGCAATGATGGTGGCAGCCCAAGCGGCGAGCGTAACTAAACGTGCATATTCTTGTTTCATAAATTGGCTATAAAGTGACTGATAGCACAAAGTATAACCCGCAAACAACCGATTGAATATGACAGCCATGATGTAATACATTCATTTTTAAGGATCAAAAAAGCGGCACTAGGCCGCTTATTTCTAAACACTTTCAATCAATTCGGCTTTCTCAAGCCATGAATTACTTGTCTTTGTTCATGCGTTTTTCCATTTTGTCAGCACACTTCGCCATGCGCTCTTGTTGGATTTCTTTCAGCTGAGTCTTTTGCTCAGGCGTTAGTACGCTCATCATTTGGTGTTGTTTTTTAAGCATTGCTACGCGACGTTCAGTTTGTTTTTCTACCATTTGGCTTGCTAGGTCGTTTGCTGCAGCTTCATCAAATGTATCAGCTAGAACTAGATCTTGAACTTTCTCGTGGTGCGCTTTCATTTGCGCCATTTTATCTGCTTTGTTGCCTGAGTGTTTTGCTTTCATCTCAGCGCGGCTCGCTTCGCGCATCTCTTTTAGTTCTGCTTTTTGAGCATCTGTCAGGTCTAGTTGACGCATCACTTTCTTATCGAAGCCACCACACTTACCGTGCATACCTTTGTGATCGCCTTTATCGCCACCGCCGTACGCAAACGCACTCGCTGTACCTAACATAAGTGGAAGTGCCGCAGCTACTAGTACAAGTTTCTTAGTCATTTTCATAATTGTTGCCTCAATTCGGTATAATAAGTCATGTATTGCGTCTGTTTCTCAGCGCTTAGATATAGATTAGTCTTTCGCTCGTAAAGTGACGTTTAGAAAGCGTAAAGAATCGTAAAGAGTGAAAGTTGACGAATAATTAGCAGTATTATTAACGTGTAAATAGTAGATAACCGATTAAGGCTTCCCAATGGCGAACATTCTTCTTATTGATGACGACACAGAACTAACCAGCTTACTTAAAGATATCCTGAGCTTTGAGGGCTTCACTGTTTCCGAAGCCAATGATGGCTATGCAGGGCTTGACGCTATCAATGATGAGATTGACCTGATTCTTTTGGATGTGATGATGCCGCGCCTTAACGGTATGGAAACGCTAAAGAAACTGAGAGAAAATTGGGAGACGCCAGTACTGATGCTGACTGCCAAGGGCGAAGAGATCGACCGTGTTATTGGCCTTGAACTTGGCGCCGATGATTACTTGCCAAAGCCTTTTAGTGACCGAGAACTGCTGGCTCGTATTCGTGCCATCTTACGTCGAACACAGACTAACACCGCGCCTAAATCAACCAGCGACACCATTCAATACCAAGACATTGAAGTCTTCCCTGGTAAACAAGAGGCTTATTGTAATGGACAGATTATCGACCTCACTACCACAGAATTCGCTTTGCTGAGCCACCTCATCCAACACCCAGGACAAGTGATCACCAAAGAAGCATTGAGCTTGGATGTTTTAGGCAAAAGGCTGGCGGCGTTTGACCGCGCGATAGACATGCACATCTCCAATCTGCGTAAGAAGATTCCAGAGCGCAGCGACGGTAAGGCTCGCATCAAAACCTTGCGAGGCCGTGGCTACTTATTGGTAGAGGAAGATTAATGCGTATCCCTAAAATCACCAGCTTATATGGACGTATCTTTGCTATCTTTTGGTTCACCATGTTACTGGTGCTTTTGTCAGTGCTGTCACTTCCCCATTTAGACCCTCGAGTAGCGCGCGATGTACCTGCCGATCATCTAAATAAACTCGAGCGTCTCGCTAAAATCACAGAAAAACGCTACGCCAAAGAACCTAATCTAGGCAAAATTGTGTTCCAACTTGAGGCTCCACGTAGCCGCAAGGATTCTCGTGCTCGTATCTATTTAACCGACCTTGAAGGTGCCGTCCTTACGTCGAAAAGACATTCGGACTATAAGCTTAAGGCGATTCGCAACTTTGTAACCTCGATTGACAACCCTGAAGTGCCAAAACAGAAGCTGTACGGACACTACATGGTGGCAGGGCCTGTACCTATCACACTCGCGGGTGAAGAATTACTGATGTATGCCGGAGTAAAGTGGAACCAACCACCACCATTCTTACTGCGATTGTTTGATAGGCCTTTACAGCTATTGCTTGCGGTAATGCTAGCAAGTACCCCGCTATTATTATGGTTAGCTTGGGCGTTGAGCCAACCCGCACGTAGGCTAGAGCGCGCAGCGCAACGCGTAGCAAAAGGGCAATTTGAGGTCGATCCCCAACTAGAAAAAGGCACCTCAGAATTCAGACAAGCGGGAGAAAGCTTTAACCAAATGGTCGAAGCGGTAAACCAGATGATTTCGGGGCAACAACGCCTACTTTCTGATATCTCACACGAACTACGATCGCCATTGACTCGCCTACGCATGGCCAATGCACTGGCAATTCGTAAGCAAGGTGAGAGCCAAGAACTAGAGCGTATCGATACCGAAGCGCAGCGTCTGGAACAAATGATCAGTGAACTACTGACGCTATCTCGTATGCAAGTCGACAGCCACATTACTCGTGAGGTTCAGCCTATCTCGAGCTTATGGGAAGAGATCTTAAAAGATGCAGAGTTTGAAGCTGAACAGATGGGTAAATTACTGACGTTTTCAGAGATCCCAGAACGTTCTATTTCAGGGAATCCTAAGCTGCTGATGAGTGCCTTAGACAATATTACGCGCAATGCTATCTACTACGGTAAAGACCAAGTGGATGTGCAATTCCATATTGTCCAAGATCAGCTGACGATTTGCGTCAATGACAACGGTGATGGTGTACCGGAGGATGAACTGGACTCTATCTTCAGACCTTTCTACCGGGTTTCAACGGCACGCGATCGTAATTCAGGTGGCACTGGGCTTGGCCTCACCATTACAGAAAGTGCGATTCGCCAACACAGCGGAACCATCACTGCAAGCCGTAGCCAGCTAGGTGGATTACAACTCGAAATCACCTTGCCTATCCTACCGGTATAATACCCCCACAAAGATCACAGTTGATAATGATTGTCATTATCATTATGGTAAATCCTCTAATTAAGGAGGATTTACCATGTCACACACTTTCCCTGCTTTACCCTACGCTTACGATGCCCTAGAACCTTACATTGATGCTAAGACGATGGAAGTGCATTACAGTAAGCACCATAGAACCTACTACGATAAGTTTGTTGCGGCTGTTTCTGGCAGCGAGCTAGAGCAACAGTCTCTGACTGAGATCTTCGCTAACATTTCTCAGCACAGCCCAGCGGTTCGTAACAATGGTGGCGGTTACTACAACCACATCTTGTATTGGAACTGCATGTCGCAAAACGGTGGTGGTGAACCCACGGGCGAGCTTGGCGAGGCTATCAAAAGTACTTTCGGAAATTTCGAGACATTCCAAGATCAGTTCGCTCAAGCGGCAATCAATACCTTTGGTTCAGGCTTCGCTTGGCTAGTGGTTGAAGAAGGACAACTGAAGATCATCTCGACCTCAAATCAAGATAATCCGTGGATGGATACCGTTGCCAGTAATGGCGAACCAATTCTTGCACTCGATGTTTGGGAACACGCCTACTACATCAGCTACCAAAACCGTCGTCCTGATTACATCAATGCATGGTGGAACGTAGTGAATTGGAATACGGTATCTGAAAACTACGCGCAGGCACTAACAAACCAAGCTTAAGCCGATAATGATGGTGATAGTGGCGAACTGTACTCACTCAGCTTGCCACCGTATACTCTGGTTATCTTTGATTATTCTTGTGAACCAACATGTTTGATATCGCTCTATACGAACCAGAAATCGCGCCCAATACGGGTAACATCATCCGCCTATCAGCTAACTGCGGTGCAAACCTGCATCTTATCGAGCCGCTTGGCTTTGATTTCGAAGAGAAGAAAGTTCGTCGTGCAGGCTTGGATTACCACGACCTAGCGCGAGTAAAGCGTCACAAGAACCTAGAAGCATTTCTTGAATACCTAGAAAACGAACGCGAAGGTGATTTCCGTATCTTCGCTTGCACGACCAAAACTACAGGTCACCACGTTGATGCGAAATTTCAACAAGGTGATGTGTTGATGTTTGGCCCGGAAACACGCGGCCTGCCTGCTGAATTCATTGAAAGCATGCCAATGGAGCAACGCATTCGTATTCCAATGATGCCGGATGCGCGAAGCCTCAACCTATCTAACGCGGTTGCTATTATTGCTTTCGAAGCGTGGCGACAAATGGGCTTCGAAGGCGCGGTGTAACCCAATCTCAGTAAATCAATCTCAGTAAATAACCGCTCACTCGGCCTGTTACCTGTTCCTGCTAGCAATCGTAAATAGCAGGTAACATGCAATAAAAAAGGCTCTTACCATTATCACTTTCTTGCGAAGGATAAAGGTAAGAGCCTTTTCTGTTTTTCCCTCTATATAGGGAAGAGGGAAAACATAGAGAAGAGGGAAAACGGATTAGTTCAAGCGGTTACGATCGTTGTCATCGTCTTTCTTCTCAAACTCACCCTCAAAGGTGTTGCCGTCTTTTGATTGATCAGATGGATCTTGCTTAAACGAGCCTGAATTGAAAGGGTCTTGTCCAAATGGACTCTGGCCAAAACCAGCTTGTCCACCCGCATGGAAACCGCCAGACATATTGGTTACCACCATTTTTTCCATCATTTTCTTGGCAATTATCGCTCTTGGTGCTGGTAGCAATACCAACATACCGAGTGCGTCCGTCATAAAGCCTGGAGTCAACAACAATACGCCTGCAACCGCAAGCATCACACCTTCAAGAATCTGTTGTGCTGGCATTTCGCCTTGTTGCAATCGACCTTGAACAGACATAAGTGTTTGAATGCCTTGGCTACGAACCAGCGATGCACCAAAAAATGCAGTGATCAGAACCAACGCGATAGTTGGCCACAATCCTAAGAAGCCACCAACTTGAATAAATAGCCCAATCTCAATGATGGGTACGAAGATAAATAGTAATAATAAGATAGGAAACACACGCCCTCCTTTGTTACGTCCAGTTTACGCTGAAAGCCCTACCAATCTCAAATTTATCCTGTAAATAAGCGTGTTTATTGACCCGGAATAAGTTTGCTGAATATTGACGAAACAAAAACGAAAAAGGTGATCAACTTAATATTTTTATGCGCTAAGTACAGTATCATGTGCCACATAAGTCAGGACGGATTTATCAGCCCAATATTCTAGCGAACGGAGTATTTGCACACAGAATAGGCTAATAACTAACTATATAATCAGAATAATTCTCTAAGGATCCTGTTATGGCTAATCTATCAGAAGCTCAAGTTGCAGCTTCTCAAGCTACTCGTCTCGAAGAAGATCTACTAGGTCAACGTCATGTTCCGGCTGATGCTTACTACGGCATCCACACTCTCCGCGCAGTTGAAAACTTCAACATCTCAAATGTAACGATCTCAGATGTACCTGAATTCGTTCGCGGTATGGTGATGACAAAGAAAGCCGCGGCTTTAGCAAACAAAGAGTTAGGTGTAATCCCAAGCGAAGTAGCTAAATACATCATCCAAGCTTGTGACCTAATTCTAGACACTGGCAAGTGCATGGATCAGTTCCCATCGGATGTATTCCAAGGTGGCGCTGGTACTTCTGTAAACATGAACGCGAACGAAGTAGTCGCGAACGTGGCTCTTGAACTTATGGGCAAAGAAAAAGGCCAATATGAGTTCATCAACCCAAATGATCATGTGAACCGCAGCCAATCAACTAACTGTGCTTACCCAACGGGTTTCCGTATCTCTGTTTACAACAGCGTTCGCAAACTGATTGACGCTATCGAATACCTAAAAGGTGCATTCGAGCTTAAGAGCCAAGAATTCAACACAATCCTGAAGATGGGTCGTACTCAACTTCAAGACGCAGTACCTATGACGGTTGGCCAAGAATTCCACGCTTGGGCTGTAACCATCAATGAAGAAATCAAAAACCTAGAATACACTTCAAAGCTACTGCTTGAAGTTAACTTAGGCGCAACAGCTATCGGTACGGGTCTGAACGCAGCACCTGGCTACCAAGGCCTAGCCGTTAAACACCTAGCAGAAGTAACTGGCCTAGAGTGTGTAGCCGCTGAAGATTTGATCGAAGCAACGTCTGACTGTGGCGCATACGTAATGACGCACGGCGCACTTAAGCGTCTAGCCGTTAAACTGTCTAAGATCTGTAACGACTTACGTCTTCTTTCTTCAGGTCCACGTACTGGCTTCAACGAGCTAAACCTACCTGAACTGCAAGCGGGTTCTTCAATCATGCCTGCTAAAGTAAACCCAGTTGTACCTGAAGTAGTGAACCAAGTTTGCTTTAAAGTTCTAGGTAACGACAACACGGTTTCTTTCGCAGCAGAAGGTGGTCAACTTCAACTGAACGTAATGGAACCTGTTATCGCACAAAGCATGTTTGAGTCTTTAGACATCCTAACAAACGCATGTGTGAACCTACGCGACAAGTGTGTAGACGGCATTACTGTGAACAAAGAAGTATGTGAATCTCACGTATTCAACTCTATCGGTATCGTTACTTACCTAAACCCATACATTGGCCACCATGAGGGTGACATTGTAGGTAAGATCTGTGCAGAAACGGGTAAGAGCGTTCGCGATGTGGTTCTAGAGCGCGGTTTATTAACCGCAGAAGAACTTGATGACATTTTCTCTGTTGAAAATTTGATGCATCCTCAGTATAAAGCAAAACGCTACGAGTAAATCTGGCAAACAGGGCTCCAAACGGAGCCCTTTTTTAGGCTCTAATACGGTTAACCTTGCTTAATTTGTGGACTTCCCTTAATTGCCTTTTTGCTCAGTTGAATCTAAACAATAGAACTATTATGTGAATATTCCATCGACGAATGTTCACATAATAAAATCTAAAATGAGGTGTTACTTATGATTGCAGTAGAACTTTTTGTTGTCCTACTCTTTATATTCTTGGGGGCCAGAATTGGCGGTATCGGTATCGGTTTTGCCGGTGGTGCTGGTGTTATTGCCCTTTCACTTATTCTTGGTGTTCCAACAAGCCAATCTTTCATTCCGGTCGATGTAATCTTGATCATCATGTCGGTAATTACTGCGATTGCTGCAATGCAAGTTGCTGGTGGTATGGATTGGTTGGTACAGATTGCGGAAAACTTTTTACGCAAGCATCCAGAACGCATTACCTTTTATGCGCCTATCGTTACCTTCGTCATGACATTAATGGCAGGTACGGGTCACACTGCTTTCTCAACACTTCCAGTGATTGCAGAAGTAGCTAAAGGCCAAGGTGTACGTCCTTCTCGTCCTCTTTCTATTGCGGTTGTTGCTTCCCAAATTGCGATTACAGCTTCACCAATTTCAGCAGCCGTTGTTGCATTCGCAGCAATGCTGGCACCTTTTGGTGTTGATTACCTAACGCTATTAATGGTTTGTATTCCAACGACCTTTATCGCTTGTATGGTTGGCGCAGTTGTCGCGAACTACATGGGCAGTGAACTGAAAGACGATCCAATTTACCAAGAACGTCTAGAGAAAGGTCTAATTAAGCTAGCAACAGAAGAGAAACGCGAAATTTTACCAACAGCGAAGAAAGCGACTTACATCTTCCTAGCGGCAATTGGTTTCGTTGTTTGCTACGCAGCCGCTATCTCTAGTTCTGTTGGCCTAATTGAAAACCCTGCACTGGGTCGTAACGAAGCGATCATGTCTGTGATGCTAGCAGCCGCTGCTGCAATTGTTATGTTCACTAAGATTGATGCAGCGAAAATTTCATCTGCTCCAACATTCCGCTCTGGTATGACAGCGTGTGTATGTGTACTTGGTGTAGCTTGGTTGGGCTCTACATTTGTAAACGCGCACGTAGCAGAAATCAAAGACGTAGCAGGCGCTCTACTGGCTGACTATCCATGGATGCTGGCTCTTGTTCTGTTCTTCGCTTCTATGCTGCTTTACTCTCAAGGCGCAACAACGGTTGCACTAATGCCAGCTGCTCTAGCGATTGGCGTAGCACCACTAACAGCCGTTGCTTCTTTTGCTGCAGTAAGTGCACTGTTCGTACTTCCAACTTACCCTACGCTACTTGCAGCGGTTGAGATGGATGACACAGGCTCAACTCGTATTGGTAAGTACGTATTTAACCACCCATTCTTCATTCCTGGTGTGGCAACAATCAGTACAGCGGTAGCACTCGGCTTCGCATTCGGCGGTCTATTTATCTAACACTCGCTGAAAAACCAAACCCTAAAAGGAAGCTTCGGCTTCCTTTTTTGTTTTCTGTTCAATGTGTTATTTGATACACATCAAATAACCATTATAAACTTTAAAAACCATCCAAAAATAAAGTTTGAATAAAATTCCAAGATTATTCAAGCTATTAATTAGGAATGCCTGCCAAGTCAATCTCCCCTCGTTCCCCCTTCATCCACATCGAATATTAATCCAAGCTAACTAACCAAAAAACCTTGCTGTTTTTATGCCATTTTTAAGGCCTCTCATTAGCCACTATTTTTGTGAACAGCACCAAACTTAAATAGTTTGGTAAGGAATAAAATAGCCACAGCTAAATTAAATCTATTTCATTCGGATTAGTAAATATAAAAACAACTTTAATTTAAAGTCATCAACTATATATCGTTGGGTACTTTATAAATGTAAGTGTATTTACAATCTATAAATCATTAGTCGCTAATTCACATCACTTTTATTTAAGATGATGTAAGGAGATAGCCATGACGACTCAAACGATACCAAGCGAGAAAAAAAAGGGCGGCTTCTTTGCCAATTTTAAATTCCCTTCTGCCTACACTATTCTATTTATTCTAATTGCATTCGTAGCCCTGCTTACCTGGGTTGTTCCAGCAGGCCAATACGACCGAGCAATGAATGAAGAGTTAGGTCGAGAAGTACCGGTTACTGGCACCTATCAAGCGGTAGAAGGTAACCCTCAAGGCGTGATCGATGTACTGCTAGCGCCTATCGACGGTTTCTACGACCACAATAGCTATGAAGCTGCAGCAATCGACGTTTCGCTGTTCATCTTAATCATTGGTGGCTTCTTAGGACTAGTAACCAAAACGGGTGCCATTGATGCCGGTATCGAACGTGTCACCGCCCGCTTAGAAGGGCGAGAAGAGTTAATGATACCGATACTAATGGCGCTGTTTGCTGCTGGCGGTACCGTCTACGGCATGGCGGAGGAATCACTACCATTCTATACGCTGCTAGTACCTGTAATGATGGCTGCTCGCTTTGACCCTCTGGTTGCTGCTGCGACAGTATTGCTTGGCGCGGGCATTGGGGTGCTCGGTTCTACCATTAACCCATTCGCTACCGTTATTGCTGCCAACGCCTCTGGTATTCCATTTACCGACGGTATCGCGTTGCGTGTTGGAATGCTAATTATTGGTTGGGGTATCTGTGTCGCCTACGTCATGCGTTACGCAAGAATGGTACAAGCTGATCCAACAACATCAATTGTTTACGACAAATACGAAGAGAACAAAGCGCACTTCCTTGGTAACGCGAGTGGTGAAAAACTTGAATTCACCGCGACTCGCAAACTGATTCTGACCATTTTTGGTGGCTCTTTCGCTGTGATGATTTACGGTGTATCGGTTGCTGGATGGTGGATGGCAGAGATCTCCGCGATGTTCTTGGCAGCAACAATCATCGTCGGTATTGTGTCTCGCATGAGCGAAGAAGAGTTTACCACTAGCTTCATTGACGGTGCTCGAGACCTATTGGGCGTAGCACTTATCATTGGTATTGCACGTGGTATCGTCGTCGTAATGGACCGCGGTATGATCACCGACACCATTCTCTTCTCTGCAGAACAAATGGTGACTGGGCTGTCTTCGGTTATCTTTATTAACGTGATGTTCTTCCTAGAGATTCTATTGTCATTCTTAGTCCCGTCGACGTCTGGATTAGCGGTACTGACTATGCCAATCATGGCACCACTGGCCGATTTTGCTGGCGTAGGTCGTGACCTCGTTATCACAGCGTACCAATCCGCTTCTGGCTTGGTGAACTTAATCACACCGACCTCTGCGGTAGTAATGGGTGGCTTGGCGATTGCTCGCGTCCCTTACGTACGCTGGGTTAAATGGGTAATGCCATTAATCGGTATCTTGATGGTGTTCTGCATCGTTGTGCTAAGTATTGGTGCGCTTATCTAACTTAAAGCACTTCACTCCGTTCTCATCCAAAGCCGCTTCCATAGCGGCTTTTTTTATTGCTATCTAATCCAATTCCAACCCAATCACCAAAACAACCTGCCGAGCTGCACACGCTTCATTTAAAGCCTCTCTCTGGTTTATCTCAGTAGCAAAGCTTAAACGAGCTAAAGACACCGACTACAACGAGTAAATCAACATTTAAACATCGATGTTAAAGCGAATAATAGACCAACTATTCTTCGCTATTATGTTTAGAAAAATATTTAGTCATTTATTAGCGTTAATTATATTTAAAGTTATTTACTCCGTAATAAACGAAGGAGAAATAGCAGCCATTTTTATAGAAAATCAACTAAAAACACCCCATTATAAAATGTGATCACAACAGCTTTATTCACATTTACTTTGTTAACAAATGTTTAATTTAATATTCAAAATTAAATATATAAATAAAAACACTGCATACTTCCAAACTAAGCACACTCTTATCAATAAAACTATTATGCATATAATCCCCCGTAAATTAGATTATAGTAAGTTTAGTTTAAAAAGCATGCATAAAATTCCCTAACCGCTAACTATTTAGAATCATCTAGCAACACTCAAAAGTGAATAAAGTTTGTTAAAACCCTTATTTTTAAAGGGCTGAGGGATAAAAAACGATTTGTGATAGATCTCTAAGAATACCTGACTAGCAGGCGTAATATTAATTCCAGACAAGAGATATGAATAAATAATTCATTATTCTCAACTGAAAATAAATAATTACTCTTAGCAATAAAAGTAATTCAAATATATAAGAGAGAGACGATCATGAGTAAGTTCTATGTAGGTTCTGAAATAGGTCAATTACGCCGCGTTCTAGTTCACCGTCCAAGACGCGCACTGACTCACCTAACACCCTCTAACTGTCACGATTTGCTGTTTGATGACGTACTGGCTGTTGAGCGTGCAGGTAAAGAGCATGACGCATTTACTCAAACGCTACGTGATCAAGGTGTTGAGGTTCTTCTTCTTACTGACTTGCTAGCAGACACACTAGCAGTGTCTGATGCGAAAGATTGGCTTTTGAATCATCAAGTTTCTGATTACCGCCTAGGTAAAACTTTTGCTAATGATGTGCGCTGCTACTTGGGCGATTTACCAAACCTAGAGTTAGCAAAAATCCTAACGGGCGGTTTGTCTTACGCTGAGATGCCAATGAAATCATCTTCAATGATGCAAGGCATGCACGCACCAACCGACTTCATTATCGAGCCACTACCAAACCACCTATTTACTCGCGATACATCTTGCTGGGTATATGGCGGTGTATCTATCAACCCAATGGCGAAACCAGCTCGTCAACGTGAAACAAACCACGTTCGTGCTATTTACCGTTGGCACCCAACATTCGCAGGCCAAGACTTCATTAAATACTTCGGCGATGAAGAAAAAATCAATTACGACAACTCTACGATTGAAGGTGGTGACGTTCTTGTACTTGGTCGTGGCGCGGTGCTTATCGGTATGTCTGAACGTACAACAGCACAAGGTGTTGAACACTTAGCATCTAGCCTATTCAAACACGGTCAAGCGACACAAGTTATCGCAATGCAGCTACCAAAACACCGCTCTTGCATGCACTTAGACACCGTAATGACTCACATGAACGAAGATACGTTCTCTGTTTACCCTGAAGTGGTAAGTAAAGACGTGCAGTGCTGGAACCTAACTGGCGATGAGTCTGGCGCTGTAAAAGTGAAAGAAGAAGGCTACTTCGTAACGGCTATCGAAAAAGCACTTGGCGTAGACAAGCTAAACCTAATCACGACAGGTGGCGACAACTTCCATGCAGAACGTGAACAGTGGAACGACGCAAACAACGTTCTTACCGTTAAACCGGGTGTCGTGATTGGTTACGAAGGCAACACCTACACCAACGAAAAATACGACAAAGCAGGCATCACGGTTCTTCCGATTCCAGGAGACGAACTTGGCCGTGGTCGCGGTGGCGCACGCTGCATGAGCTGCCCAATTGAGCGTGATGGTATCTAATCACTAAGACGAAAACGGCCAAGTTGAACGATCTTAAATAATCTCAGCTTGGCCAGAATGAGAGAACACAATTATGACTAAGCAAACTGTTGTTGTTGCACTCGGCGGTAACGCCCTACTTCGTCGCGGTGAACCGTTAGAAGCCGATGTTCAACGCCGCAATATTGAAACTGCTGTTAAAACCATCTCTGAAATCGCGAAAGTGTACAACGTGGTCCTAGTACACGGTAATGGCCCACAAGTTGGCCTACTTGCTCTGCAAGGTTTGGAGTACAAGAAAGTAAACCCGTACCCACTGGATGTATTGGGCAGTGAAACTCAAGGCATGATCGGCTACATGCTGATGCAAGAGTTCAAGAACTACCTGCCTGACCGCAACATCTCGTGCATGTTGACGCAAATGACGGTTGATCCAAACGATCCAGCATTTACGGATCCAACTAAGCCGATTGGCCCGATCTACGAAGAAGCAGAAGCCCGTGAGCTAGCAGAGAAATTCCACTGGATCGTAAAACCCGACGGCCAACATTTCCGTCGCGTAGTACCAAGCCCACGACCTACTGGCATTGTTGAACACGAAGCGATCACCCAACTTATCGATGCGGGTCACTTAGTTATTTGTACTGGTGGTGGTGGCATCCCAGTGAAAAAAGAAAATGGCAAATTAATTGGTGTTGAAGCGGTTATCGACAAAGACATGTCAGCGGCTTTCTTAGCGAAACAACTGGATGCGGATGCGCTGCTTATTCTGACCGACGCGGACGCTGTGTACCTTGACTGGGGCAAACCAACTCAACACGCACTGCGCAGCACCACACCAAGCGAATTGGCGAAGTTCACATTTGATGCCGGCTCAATGGGGCCAAAAATTGAAGCATCGTGCGAATTCATTCAGCAAGGCGGCAAAGTAGTGGGTATCGGTGCACTCGAAGATGGCTTGCAAATTCTGCAAGGTCAAGCGGGCACCAATATCACCAAAGGTTAACGTACTAGCGAGCTTTATCATCTTGAAAAACTTAAAGTTTGAGAACCTTAAAGCTTGAGAGCCTTAAACTTTGAGAGCTTTTAAACTTTGCGAAAACAGAATTAAACGAAACAAACAGAACCAAACAAATTTAACTAAAAAATTGAATCGCGCTTTCTTGAATTTTCTTTCCCTGTAGCAAGAAAGCGCCTAAATCTAAGAAGGAATACATCATGGCTTTTAACCTACGCAATCGTAACTTCCTAAAACTACTAGATTTCACTCCACGCGAAATTCAACACTTGTTAGATCTTTCTATGGAGCTAAAAAAAGCGAAGTACAACGGTTACGAACAGCCAACACTGACTGGCAAAAACATTGCGCTTATCTTTGAGAAAACCTCAACTCGTACTCGCTGTGCATTCGAAGTGGCAGCATTCGACCAAGGTGCTCGCGTCTCTTACTTAGGCCCATCGGGTTCTCAAATTGGCCACAAAGAATCAATGAAAGATACGGCTCGCGTTCTTGGCCGTATGTACGATGGCATCGAATACCGTGGCTTCGGTCAAGAAATCGTTGAAGAGCTAGGCGCATACGCTGGTGTTCCGGTATGGAATGGTCTAACAGACGAGTTCCACCCAACTCAAATCCTGGCTGACTTCCTAACTATGACGGAATACGGCCGTGGTAAACAACTGCGTGAAATCAAGTTTGCTTACCTAGGTGATGCTCGCAACAACATGGGCAACTCTCTAATGGTTGGTGCAGCGAAAATGGGTATGGACATTCGTCTTGTTGCTCCAAAACAATTCTGGCCACAAGAAGAGCTATTAGCTCAATGTCGTGAAATTGCAGAGCACACAGGCGGCAAAATCACGCTAACAGAAGATGTTCAAGAAGGCGTACAAGGTTGTGATTTCCTATACACCGACGTTTGGGTATCAATGGGCGAAGCAAAAGAAGCATGGGCTGAGCGTATTAACCTAATGATGCCTTACCAAGTCAACATGGACATGATCAAGGCAACAGGCAACCCACATGTGAAATTCATGCACTGCCTACCGGCTTTCCACGGCGAAGACACAACAGTAGGTAAACAACTTGCTGCTGAATATCCACAGCTAAAAGACGGCGTAGAAGTGACAGATGAAGTGGTTGAGTCTGAATACTCTATCGTGTTCGATGAAGCTGAAAACCGCATGCATACCATCAAAGCAGTGATGGTTGCAACACTAGGCAGTTAATTACCTAAGAAACTAAACAGCTAAACAGCTAAACAGCTAAACAGCTAAGAATCTAAACAACTAAGAATCTAAACAACTAAGAAGTTAAGCACTCACTTGTTGGCAAGACATTGACAAGTTAAGTGTAATGACAGGGAAATGCGGGTGGCATACTTGGGATTTAGCCCTTGGATAAAACCCGCATTTTTTTTCATTAGATTGAAGAGGTTACCGCCCCAAAAATCACAAGTTTTTCTGTTTCAACAAAGGCTTAAATAGAAGTTAAAAGCAGATGTTATTTCGCATAAAAATCCATTAAATGAATACTTTACAGAAAGTATTGCATGGCGTTTTTATCTAAGTATAATCCTCCGCAATTTGTCTTAAGAGAGCAAAAAATGAACCGCAATTTTGTCGCACATGATTGTCAACCAACACGCCCTAGAGTGGCGTTGGTATCATTTTTATTTTGTTCTATTGATCGTTTCGAAGCCTCCTATTTTTAGGGGGCTTTTTTTTGTCCGCAATTTGACTGTATGCATAAAAGGAAGACCCGTTATGGCGCATTCGTTATTTAACAAGCACATCATCTCCATACCTGAGCTCACTCGTAATGAACTGGAGCTTATCGTCGACACCGCAGCAAGGCTCAAGGCTGAGCCAAACCCAGAACTGCTGAAAAATAAAGTCGTTGCGAGCTGCTTCTTTGAGCCTTCAACTCGAACTCGCCTTTCATTTGAAACCGCAGTTCAACGTCTTGGCGGCACGGTCATCGGTTTTGATAATGGCGGAAACACATCGCTAGCGAAGAAAGGCGAAACACTTGCCGATTCCGTGCAGGTTATTTCATCTTACGTCGATGCCTTTGTGATGCGTCATCCGCAAGAAGGCGCAGCACGTTTGGCCTCTGAATTTTCGAATGGGGTTCCAGTGGTAAATGGTGGCGACGGTGCAAACCAACACCCGACTCAAACCTTGCTGGATCTGTTCTCGATTTACGAAACGCAAGGCACGCTTGATAACCTCAATGTAGCGTTCGTCGGCGACCTAAAATATGGCCGCACTGTCCACTCATTGACGCAAGCACTATCAAAGTTCAATAACGTGCGTTTCTTCTTTATCGCACCAGAAGTGTTAGAAATGCCCGATTATATCTGTGAAGAATTGGAAGAGATGGGTATCCAATACAGCACACACAGCAGCATTGAAGAAGTAGTGCCTGAACTGGATGTTTTGTACATGACTCGCGTACAGAAAGAGCGCTTTGATGCATCGGAATACGCACACATGAAGTCGGCTTACATTCTAACCGCCGAGACATTAAAAGATGCACGCCAAAACATGAAGGTGCTTCACCCACTGCCACGTGTCGATGAAATCACAACCGATGTCGATAAAACGCCGCACGCTTACTACTTCGAACAAGCTGAAAACGGTGTGTATGCTCGTGAAGCTTTATTAGCCCTAGTTCTTAACGACACTTTATAAGCAGGAGAAACAGTCATGGTTAAACAAACTCAGCTACAAGTAGAAGCGATCCGTAACGGCAGCGTTATTGACCACATCCCTGCTCATCTTGGGATTAAAATTCTCAAACTGTTCAAGCTGCATAAAACAGAACAGCGCATCACCATGGGGTTAAATCTGCCATCATCAGCGCTTGGCAATAAAGACCTCATCAAGATTGAGAACATCTTTCTGACTAAGGAACAAGCCAACCAATTGGCTCTGTATGCTCCGCAAGCGACAGTGAATCAGATTGAAGAATACAAAGTGGTCAACAAGCTAACACTTGTACTGCCAGAGCAAATCAACAGTGTGTTCGCCTGCCCAAATAGCAACTGTATTTCACACGGTGAGCCGGTTGAAAGTAGCTTTAATGTGCAGCTAAAACACGAAAACGTACAGTTAAAATGTCACTATTGTGAAAAAGTATTCTCTCGCGAGATCATGAGTGAAATTCGCTAACCCTTAGCGCCATTACCTCCGCAATAAAACCCGCTCAGAATATATGGATATTTATTCCCAACCTGGAATAAATATCCATTCAACCAAAGAATAAAACTCCACAAAAAAAGCAATTAACCAGAATTTTGTTTGGTGATCGCCTTCAAAAAGATAACTATCCTTTAGTGGTAGACTGAATGAATAGAAGATCACACATCACGCATACCCTTCCTATTTATTTCGGGATTCATCGGTAAGCCCTAATTAACAATCGTACTCTACGGCTTTGGGAGTGCGTTCTGCGCTATGGACAAGCGATATCCACATGTTGGCCTTAAGGAGTTGTTCATGAACCAAATCACTGAGCACGGTTGCTTGTATTCAGCTGAAGATAAAACACTGACTGCAGCGTGCAAACGCTTACTACAACAACAGAGCTTCTCGACCCAGAATCAACTGCGCGAGAAACTCGTCGACATTGGCTATACAGGTATTAGCCAATCGACCGTATCACGCATCTTGTCGCAGCTTGGCGTCGTAAAAATTCAGAATGCTTGTGGTAAAAAAGTCTACTGTATAACCGTTGAAAGCGCACCTGTGCGTGTCGATGCGTCAATATCATCACAAATCGAATTGATTACTCACAACCAAGCAATGGTCATCGTAAAAACAAACCCTGGTTGCGCACAGTTGGTCGCTAGATTGGTTGATATCGATCCACATACCGAGATTATCGGAACCGTTGGCGGTAACGACACCGTGTTAATTATTCCGAAAGACACGACGAATATTGATGCTTGCGAGCAAGTAGTAAGAGCACGCTTAGGTGTTGCCTAGATGCCTTATTACCAAGGGCTCCTCACTCAAGCCGAGCGACTTAGCCTCTCTCGACTACCCAAAAAAGTGGCTCACCCGCCCTAGCGGATATTTGCTGGTCGATGAAACTAATCACAAACTATTACGGTCTGATTGAGTTAAGATACCTTTAACTCCATTTTGATGACTAATAGTATGCGACGACTTGCCACATTACTTTTTGTTTGTATTTCCCTATTCACCCAGCCTGCGTGGGCGATTTTTGGGAACGACAACGCCGAGCCAAGTTTCGGGGGCAATAACAATGGTTTTGTCCCTGTAGACCAAGCTTTCCCTTTCAATTACTACCAGCAAGACGGCAAAGTCCTTCTCGATTGGCAAGTAAAAGAGGGCTACTACCTCTATCAACACAGCCTCTCGTTCACTGGCCAAAATCTCGCTATCGGCAATGTTGAAATGGAAGATGGCCAACCACACCAAGATGAATTCTTCGGTGAGGTGAGTATTTATACTCAGCCGTTATTCGTGCAAGTTCCTCTACAGAGTTACCAAGATGGCTCACAGCTGATCGTTAAGTATCAAGGCTGTGCAGATGCTGGTTTTTGCTACCCACCAGAAACTCGCGTGATCGACATTGAACCGTTTACTGCGACGAACCCTGGGGATATAAAAAGCAGTGATATGAAAAACAGTGGTGTGCAAAACAGTAGTGTCTCGCAAGGTTCTTCTGATGCAGTTGGTGAATCTGATAATTCAGTACAACCCTCTTCTCCTACAGCTGACGCAGCAAGTAATACCACTCAACAAACCAATGCTCCCGTTTCAAAAGAAGCAGGCTTAGCCGATAAGCTCGGTGATAGTTGGTGGACTCCATTATTATTCTTAGCACTCGGTGTTGGTTTAGCCTTTACGCCGTGTGTTCTGCCTATGTACCCTATCCTAACGGGTATCGTTTTAGGTGGCGGTAAGCTCAGCCAAGGTCGCGCGCTGATGCTGTCTTTCATCTACGTGCAAGGTATGGCGTTAACCTACACTCTATTGGGTTTAGTGGTTGCCTCTGCGGGTATGCAATTCCAAGCAGCCATGCAACACCCTTACGTGTTGATCGCACTAAGTGTTCTGTTCGTTGCGTTAGCCATGTCGATGTTCGGCGTTTATAACCTACAACTACCAAGTAGTATCCAAACTTGGCTTAACAACCAAAGTAACAAGCAACAAGGTGGCAATACCTTGGGCGTGTTCGCAATGGGCGCTATCTCTGGCTTAGTGTGTTCACCTTGTACCACTGCTCCATTGTCGGGTGCGCTGCTGTATGTGGCTCAAAGTGGTGACCTATTAACGGGGGCAATTGCTCTGTATGCCTTAGCGATGGGTATGGGTATCCCGCTGATCTTGGTTGCAGTGTTTGGTAATAAGCTGCTGCCGAAAGCAGGCAGCTGGATGGACAAGGTGAAGATCGTATTCGGCTTTATCTTGCTGGCAGCGCCTATCTTCCTGCTAGAGCGAATTATTCCTGAGTTATGGGCAACTGTGCTCTGGTCTGGCCTTGGCTTCATCGCCTTTGGTTGGCTTTACCACAGCAAAAATGCACTGCCATTCGGCGGCTGGAAGCAAAGCGCTGTGGGTATCATCGCGATGCTCGGCCTATTCGCTTCTGCGCAACCTGCGTTGAATTACTGGTTTGCAGAAAAGAGCGTTGTGGTTGAGCAACAAATCCAATTTGCACGCGTCAACACGGTGGAAGAGTTAGAAATCCAGCTCATCGAAGCCAAGAAACTCGGCAAACCAGTGATGCTCGATTTCTACGCCGATTGGTGTGTGGCATGTAAAGAGTTTGAGAAGTACACCTTCCATCAAGCTGATGTTGAGAACAAGCTTTCTGATTTCGTCCTGCTTCAGGCTGACGTAACGAGAAACATGCCTCAAGACATTGAACTGCTTAAACAATTGCAGGTACTCGGCTTGCCAACCATAGAGTTCTGGGATGGCGAGGGTAACCATGTTCCAAATGCTCGTGTCACTGGTTTTATGCCGGCAGATGTATTCTTAAAACACATGCAAGACCACCAGCTATAACGACAATATTCACCGGAATATCCGCCTAAACGAAAGCCGCACCGCCCCTCCGTAACGAGATGGCAGTGCGGCTTTTTTGCTATTCAGAGTAACGCTTTCTTATTCCGGGGATAAAAGTCGATATGGTTCAGACTTTTCATGCATAGATATTGTCCACATACTCAATCAGGATGATAATAAATATTAACTAAATTGTTAAAAGTATGAACGTCATGGACTCGACCTATACCATCATCATTGCTGATGACCACCCTCTCTTTCGCAACGCCTTGTTTCAGTCAGTTCATATGGCGATCAGCGGTGCGAACCTGCTTGAGGCTGATTCTCTCGATGCCTTACTGACTCTACTAAAAAAAGAAGATGAACCAGACCTGTTGCTTCTCGACCTTAAAATGCCGGGAGCAAACGGGATGTCGGGCTTAATTCAACTGCGTGCTGAATATCCAGATTTACCGATTGTGGTGATCTCAGCCAGCGAGGATGCCAGCGTTGTCACTCAAGTGAAGAGCCACGGTGCCTTTGGCTTCATTCCTAAGTCGAGTGATATGCGTGAATTGGTGAGTGCACTGAATCAAGTGCTGAATGGCGACCCGTTCTTTCCTGAAGGGCTTATCACCAACAATGCAGCCTGTAGCGACCTTGCGGAAAAGATTTCCACACTGACGCCTCAGCAATACAAGGTGTTAGGGATGCTTTCAGACGGCCTGCTAAACAAGCAAATCGCCTATGAATTGAATGTGTCGGAAGCGACTATCAAGGCACATATGACAGCCATCTTCCGTAAACTGGATGTGAAAAACCGAACTCAAGCAGTTATCTTGCTACAAGAAGTCCACAACTAAACTTCGCTTATATCCTCTTCTAAAGTCGTCTTTGGTAAACATAAACCCAACCTGACGACTTTATGATCATCTATCTCTGCAACCACCCAAGTAATGTCATGCCACACAAAGCTATCACCTAATACAGGATGAACACCAAGCTCTCGCTCAGCCAATTGTTTTAGCGTCATTTCTCGCTCTTCTTCCGAGCCCAGTTCAATACCATAACAATCACTGACCGCTGCAACCGATAATCCAACATCTAAGAAGAAGTCACCAAAGAATCGAGCAGCTTCTTCTGCCAAAGGTGCCTCACTGAACAGCTCACTTAGGCTATCTAGAGCTTTATCTTGACCAAGCACACAGAGAATATCGTTCGCCTCTAATATGGTACTGCCCGATGGGTGAAGCAAGGCATCTTGTCGAAACAGTGCGGTGATGCGCGTCCCTTCAGGCATCGATAAACGCTTGAGCGGTTCACCGACACACCACTTTTCCTCTTTCAACTTATAGACAAACATCTCCCACTCACTGGTAGGGTAGATCTCAATGCCGGTACGAGAAATCGGTGTCGGCGTTGGCGGTAGAGTCACTTTAGCGAGTCTCGCGACTTTCATTAAACTGCCGCCCTGAACAATCAGCGAAACCATAACCACGAAGAACGCGATATTAAAATATAGCTGAGCATTAGGCAGGCCAGCCATCATCGGGAACACCGCCAAAATGATCGGCACAGCGCCGCGTAAACCTACCCAAGAAACAAACCAACGTTCTTTGGTGGTAAAGCTTCTGAACGGCAGCAAACCCAACCAAACAGACAACGGGCGAGCAAACAAGATCATACCGAAAGCCAATGCTAACGCAGGAAGTGCAATGTCCATCAATGTCGATGGCGTAACCAATAGCCCCAGAACCAAGAACATCACGATCTGACTTAGCCACGTCATACCGTCTAGGACATTAAGAATAGAGTGTCGAGAACGCGTTGGACGATTACCAATGAATAGACCCACGAGGTAAATCGATAAGATGCCGCTGCCGCCAAGCATGTTAGAGAACGCAAACAGAGCCACGCCCCCACTGAGTACCAGAATCGAGTAAAGGCCATCAGCCAGTTGTACTCGATTGATTAAGCTCCATAGAACCCAGCCGCCGCCAATACCAACAAGAGTACCGATACCAAACTGCATCGCAAAGCTTTTGAGTAGAAAGTTCATTCCCATCTCGGCATCTGGGGTGCCCAGTAGCGCAATTAAAGTCACTGTCAGGAAAACAGCCATTGGGTCATTAGTACCGGATTCGATCTCTAGGGTTGAGCCAACACGTTCATTGAGGCTCTGCCCTTTCAACAAAGAAAATACCGCAGCGGCATCGGTCGAACCTACAATCGCACCAACTAAGATACCCTGCATCAATGACAGGTCGAACAGCCAAGCGGCCATTAAGCCCGTTAGGGTTGCGGTACATGCGACGCCTATCGTCGCTAGCGAGAGCGACGGCCAAAAAGCGACCTTGAAGCTCGCGACCTTGGTTCGCATACCACCATCAAGCAGGATCACAGCAAGCGCCAAATTACTCACCAAGTAGGTCAGCGAGTAATCATTGAAGTTAATGCCACCGGGGCCATCTTCGCCCGCCAACATACCAACGAACAAAAAGATTAAAAGAATCGGAACGCCCAATCGAGAGGACACTTGTGAGAAAAGTACACTGATGGCGATGAGTACGGCACCAGTCAAAAATAAGTGATTAATGGTTATTGCGTCCAATTCGTTCCCCCAAAGAATAAAACTCGAGCTTTAAGCCTGTTGATCTTTTGCCACTAGCTTGTTGATCTTCTAGCGTTAAGCAAGTCACGGCCGGTGAAAGTACCGTAGTTACTATAACAAACTTATGTTTCGCTTCGTGTCATAGGCAGGACTAAATACCGTTTCTCAGTCATTTAGTTGTTAAATTTTATGACTCGCACTCTAATTCATCCCTTTTTGTTAGACCTTTGGCTAATTTAACATCATTGCAACATCACGTTTTTCTATGGTTATGTCTCCTAGCTCCCATATTTCAGTACATTAGCGCTAATAGCGTCCCGACTAAAGTTGCACAGATCCCTTGACTTATCCTTGCTACATTCTAAATCGTAACATTACGTTAACACAGCTATTTTACAAAAACGGTTTCACAGAAACGATTTCTACTGAAATGGAATTAAAGGAGAAGGCAATGGCGTTCGAATCTACGGAACATGCTCAAGCCTACTGGAAGGAAAACTTGGGAATAATGGGCACACTACTAGCAGTCTGGTTTGTAGTGTCTTATGGCGCTGGCATCTTATTTGTGGATGTCCTAAATACCATTCAATTTGGCGGATTTAAGCTAGGTTTTTGGTTCGCTCAACAAGGTTCAATTTATACCTTCGTGGCGTTGATATTTATTTACGTTGTTCGCATGAATAAGCTGGACAAAAAATACAACGTACAGGAAGACTAGAGGCTAGAACATGGATATTCAAACTTGGACGTTTATTCTCGTCGGTATTACTTTCGCAGTCTATATCGGCATCGCAATCTGGGCTCGCGCTGGAACAACCAGTGAATTCTACGTTGCTGGCGGCGGCGTACACCCAGTAGCAAACGGCATGGCAACAGCCGCTGACTGGATGTCGGCAGCATCATTCATCTCAATGGCAGGTATCATCTCATTCGTTGGTTACGACGGTGCGGTTTACCTAATGGGTTGGACAGGTGGTTATGTACTACTTGCGCTATGTTTAGCACCTTACCTACGTAAGTTCGGTCAGTTTACGGTTCCTGATTTCATCGGTGAGCGTTACTACTCGAAAACAGCACGTATGGTAGCGGTATTCTGTGCAATCTTCGTGTCATTTACGTACGTTGCAGGCCAGATGCGTGGTGTTGGCGTTGTATTCTCTCGTTTCCTAGAAGTTGATATTAACCTAGGCATCATCATTGGTATGGGTATTGTGTTCTTCTACGCAGTGCTTGGTGGCATGAAAGGCATCACTTATACGCAGGTAGCTCAATTCTGTGTCCTCATTTTCGCCTTCCTTGTTCCAGCAATCTTTACCTCAATCATGATGACAGGTAACCCACTTCCACAAGTTGGTATGGGTTCAACGCTATCAGGTACAGATGTATACCTACTTGATAAACTGGATGGACTCACCGAAGAACTCGGATTTACCGCCTATACCGAAGGTAACAAGAGCATGGTAGATGTATTCTTCATCTGTGCGGCTCTAATGGTAGGTACTGCCGGTCTTCCACACGTAATCATTCGTTTCTTCACGGTACCAAAAGTACGTGATGCTCGTATCTCAGCAGGTTGGGCGCTACTGTTCATCTCATTGTTATACACAACAGCACCAGGCGTTGCAGCCTTCGCTCGTGTAAACATGATCGAAACGATTAACGGCCCAGACATGCAAGGTGTCGCAGCAACAGACGCACCAAGCTGGTATAAAAACTGGGAAAGCACGGGCCTAGTAGGTTGGGAAGATAAGAACGGCGATGGCAAAATGTTCTACTCGGGCGATGAACGCAACGAGATGAAGATTAACCGTGACATCATCGTACTGGCTTCTCCAGAGCTAGCAAAACTACCTAACTGGGTTGTAGCACTACTCGCAGCCGGTGGCCTAGCAGCCGCACTATCAACAGCCGCAGGTCTACTATTGGTAATCTCAACGTCGATTTCACATGACTTGTTGAAGAAAGGCTTTAGACCAAACATGACCGACAAGCAGGAGCTGTTAGCCGCTCGTTTGGCAGCCATGGTCGCGATTGTCGGTGCTGGTTACTTAGGTATTAATCCACCAGGTTTCGTAGCTCAGGTAGTAGCGTTTGCCTTCGGCTTAGCCGCAGCATCCTTCTTCCCTGCCATCATCCTAGGTATCTTCTACAAGAAGATGAACAAGGAAGGCGCTATTGCAGGTATGTTGTCAGGTATTGCCTTCACAGCAAGTTACATCATCTACTTCAAGTTCATTAACCCAGCAGCAAGCACACCGGAAAACTGGTGGTTTGGTATCAGCCCAGAAGGTATCGGTACGCTAGGTATGTGTCTAAACTTCATCGTATCAATTGCAGTGAACAAAGTGACAGCAGAAGTTCCTGAAGATGTACAAGAGATGGTTGAGAACATCCGTTACCCGAAAGGTGCTGGTGAAGCTCACGACCACTAAACAACAAAAAGCCACTCATAAGAGTCGCGACACAATAAGGTAAATCAGTGCTTACATTGTAGGGATTAGGTACTGATTCCAAGAAAGCCGATACATTCTGTATCGGCTTTTTCTTTTGCCCTCATATTTTATAAAAAGACAAAATAAAGGGTTGTTTTTAAAATTTCATTTGATAATAATTATCATTAACATCCATTAAAGAGATGCAAATGATGATGAAAGAGCAGCAGAGTCTCTACTCAAGGTTTTACAAAGCACAGGATCGCTTTGCTTCAATAGAACAAGTTCAAGGCAACGAACCTAATATCATTCGAGACTATATTCAATGTGGCCTAACGCTTTCGGCTTACTATGAAAAGCACGCTGCCCAAGAGAATATCTTGTTGTGTGAGTTGTACCTACGCCAAGTTTTCTTCCATTTAATTGAAGCGATTGAATCTCCTGACCGCAGTTTCACCTTTCGTCATACCTGCCTAGACTCTATTCACTCTCCATTATTTTATTTGAAACGCCACTACTGCCAGCAACCACAAGGCCAAGCGCGTTTTTTAAATCTCAGCCAAACACTACAACAAGTCCAAGCCCCACTTGGCTAACAAGGATAGAACATGACCCTACAATTTCGGATTGAAAAAGACAGCATGGGCGAAGTGAAAGTGCCTGCCGATGCGCTATACCAAGCACAAACTCAGCGTGCCGCGGATAACTTCGCGTTTAGTTCACACAAGATGCCAACCAGCTTTATTCAAGCACTGGCATTAATTAAGCTAGCTGCCGCCGATACTAATGCTCAGTTAGGTTTACTGGAAGGTGATATTGCCAACGCGATAGCCGAAGCCAGCCAAGAGATCATTGAGGGTAAGCACCTCGAGCAATTCCCTATTGATGTCTATCAAACGGGCTCTGGCACCAGCTCTAACATGAATGCCAATGAAGTGATCGCGACACTTGCTTCAAGAAGCCTGCAAGGAGATGTGAACCCGAATGATCACGTCAACATGGGCCAAAGCAGTAACGATGTAGTGCCAACAGCCATTCAAGTCAGTGTCGCTTTGATGGCTGAAAATAAGCTGCTTCCCGCACTTACTCATCTTTCTGCAGCGCTTACCGTCAAACAACATGAGCTTGCTGAAGTAGTCAAAACAGGCCGTACCCATCTAATGGATGCGATGCCGATTACCTTTGCCCAAGAGCTTGGCGGTTGGAAGTTTCAGATTGAACATGCCAAGCAAGCGATAGAAAGCAGCTTGCCAGCAATCAAGGCACTTGCTCAAGGTGGCACTGCGGTAGGTACGGGGATCAATGCCGACCCACGCTTTGCCGATAAGTTTGCAAGCAACCTATCTCAATCGACAAAGATCAATTTTACCTCAAGTGAAAACTTCTTTTTTAACCTCAGCAGCCAAGACGCGATCGTTGCGTTGTCAGGTCAGCTCAAAACTGCAGCAGTTGCGATCATGAAGATCTCAAACGATCTTCGCTGGATGAATTCAGGTCCGTTGGCGGGCTTAGGAGAAATTGAGTTGCAGGCTCTCCAACCGGGCTCGTCTATCATGCCTGGCAAAGTGAACCCTGTAATTCCAGAAGCAGCTGCCATGGCGGCAGCGCAAGTAATTGGTAATGACACCACCATTACAGTTGCAGGCCAATCGGGTAACTTCCAATTGAATGTGATGCTGCCGGTTATTGCTCATAACGTTCTAGAAAGCATAGAACTGTTAGCCAACAGCTCAGTCGCATTGGCTGATAAAGCGATTGCCACGTTCACGGTGCGTCAAGAAAACCTCGATTTAGCACTTTCAAAGAATCCAATTCTGGTGACGGCACTTAACCCTGTGATTGGTTACCTAAAAGCCGCTGATATTGCCAAGAAAGCCTACAAAGAGGGCTTACCGATTCTTGATGTTGCCGAGCGAGAAACAGACCTAAGCCGAGAAGAGCTCAGCAAATTGCTCAATCCAACCACACTGACACAGGGTGGCATTGCAGGTTAGTTAGAAAGCTGACAGGCATTTTATGCAACTCGTTGAAATAGCAGAGACAAAAAAGGCCTCATCCGAGGCCTTTCCACTATCCGCTTACCAATCCGAACCTGTTAATTAAAGCTAGCTCACTCGATTCAAAACCGCTCTTAACTTGAGTGGCTTCACTGGCTTGGCAATAAAGCTAAAGCTGTTGGCTTTTATTGCAGCCAACATGTCATCGGTTCTATCGGCACTGATGATGACACCCTCAAAAGAATCCCCAAGACGCAAGCGGCACTGTTGCAACACCTCCAGTCCTGTTCGACCGTTATCTAAACGATAATCAGAGAAAATCACATCCGGCTGCCAATCATTATCGAGACACTTCAAGCTTTCGACCAAGTCGACGGCTGTCTTAACCTCACAACCCCACCGTCCTATCAAGTTCTCCATTCCGACTAAAATCTCTCGTTCATTATCGACACAGAGTATTTTCAGGTGTTCGATATCACTGGTCGCCATTGGCGTCGAAGCTTGCACAACCGGAGCTACCTGTTCTGCTCTCGCTACGGTGATAGAAAAGACGCTCCCTTGCCCCGGCCATGAACGCATCGATATTTGGTGCCCAAGCACATGGGCAATACCTTTGGAAATGGCTAATCCTAGCCCCAACCCCTGATCAGCGCGCACTTGGCTACCACGAGTAAATTCTTCGAAGATCTCCTGTTGCTTGTCTTCATCGATACCGGTTCCGTTATCCCACACATCAATTCGAACCTGACCATTCACTCGCCTCGCGCCGAGGACCACTTTACCTTCTGGGTTATAGCGAAACGCATTAGTTAAAAAGTTCTGAATCACACGTCTCAATAATTTAGGATCCGAGTGAATAAACAGTGACGAAGGGATCATTTTAAATTCAATCTTTTGCTGCACGGCCAACGCACTGAATTCAGCATTCAAATGGGTTAATACATCGTGCACCGTAATTGCGTGAATGTTGGTTTCTAACTTGCCGGATTCCAAGCGAGAGATATCCAACAAATCACCAATCAGATCTTCAGCCGCACCCAACGCACTTTCGATATGAGAAGAAAGCTGCTTCTCCTCTTGCTCTTTTGCCACCTCAGACAGTGACGAAGCAAACAGACGCGCAGCATTGAGCGGCTGCATCAAATCGTGACTCACCGCCGCTAAGAAACGACTCTTCGATTGAGATTCTTGATCAGAGATTTGCGTCGCTTTAACCAAGCGTTGGTTAAGTTTTTCAAGCTCTTGAGTTCGTTCATGAACTCTCGATTCCAAACTTTCGTTAGCATCTTTTAGTGCTTGCTCTGCTTGTCTGAAAACCGTGATGTCGGTAAAGCTCATCACAAAGCCACCACTTGGCATTGGATTACCTTGCACCTCAATCACTCGGCCGTCAGGGCGAATACGAGATGAGGTGTGTCGTGTGCCTTGTTCAAGGTGATAAACACGACGTCGAACGTGATCTTCTGGGTCACCAGGACCACACAAACCTTGTTGGGCATTATGCCGAATCACATCTGAGATGGGTCGGCCAACTTGAATCAAACCAACAGGGAATTCAAACAACTCAAGATATCGCTGATTCCACGCCACCAGCCTCATTTGTTTATCAATGACCGCAATGCCTTGCCCTATATGTTCAATCGCACCTTGCAGCAAACCTCGACTGAAATCGTACAACTCAGACGCTTCATCAACGATAGTCGCAACTTCCTCAAGCTGCATATTTCTGCCTTGCAAAGCCGAAGTGAGTACTAACTTAGCGGAAGATGCACCGAATACCCCTGCGAGTACACGCTCTGCATGTCGAATCAAACTCGCGGGCGCTTGTTGATTAGGAAGCAGTGGCTGACCGTGTTGTTGCCAATAGCTGTGTAAGGCGCTTTTCGCTCGCTTGCGACCTACAAAACGCGAGGCGAGCATCTCTAATTCAGCCACCGTGACTCGGTTCTGATAAAGACTAATATTTTCATTTTCAGGTAATGGTGTACCCACAAATGCCGCCGATTGTAAGCGCTCACTTAGGCTTGGTCGTGTCGTCATCGAGACCACCACATAACACAGGGTATTGAGTAAGATACTCATCACGATACCCCAGTTTGAACTGCTGACCTCCCAACTATTCAACAACTCTGGCGGCGTAATAATCCACAGCAATAAATTACTGTCGCTATCGCCCGCCAACATACTGGTTTGGCTCATCAGGGTAATCAGCCAAATCACTGAGCCTACCAATAAACCTACATACACCCCTTTTCGATTCCCTGGGCGCCAATACAAGCCACCGATCAAGGCGGGAGCAAACTGCGCAATTGCGGCAAATGAAAGAAATCCGATCGCCGACAATGAATGGATTGTATCCAGTGCCTGGTAAAACGCCCAAGCACCGAGTAAAAGCAGTAGAATTAACCCGCGACGAATCACCAATAACAAACCAGAAAAGTGCTTGTGGGTTCTTTGTGTCAAGCGCATACGACGCAACAATAATGGCATCACAAGATCATTCGAGACCATGATCGCCAATGCAATGGTCGAGACAATCACCATGCCACTCGCCGCCGAGGTCCCCCCAAGGAAAGCTAGCAAAGCAATGTGATTGGCCCCTTCTGCCATCGGCACACTGATCACATAGGTATCTGCTGGCATGCCAGTAAGTAATCCCTGACCAGCCCAAGCAATCGGCAGAACAAACAACCCCATCAGAATGAGATAAAGAGGAAACAACCAGCGAGCTGTGTGCAAATCCTGAGGTCGTTCATTTTCAACCACCATGGTGTGGAACTGACGCGGCAGACAGACAATCGCCAACATGGTTAAAACGGTATGAATGATTAGAGTCGGAATATTGGGCGATTCATAAGTGGAAGCAGCCACATCAAGCAGGTCGATTTTGTCACTGCTCACCGCCAGGTACATGATGAACAAGCCAACAATCAAAAATGCCGCGAGCTTAACAATGGATTCAAACGCTACAGCCATCATCATGCCACGGTGGTGTTCAGTGTTATCGATGTGTCGCGTGCCAAACAACATCGTAAAAATGGCCAACGCACCGACCACAAACCAAGACACGTGATAGTCCTGATAACCAAAGTCAGTGGCTAGGTTTGGCGCAACAATATCCAATCCCATGGTAATACCGCGCAATTGCAGAGCGATATAAGGAAGAATGCCAACCACAGCGATAATGGTAACAGCCACCGCTAAACCTTGAGATTTTCCATAACGAGCCGCGATAAAGTCGGCAATAGAGGTGATGTGTTCACGCTTCGCGATGAGGATCAACCGAGCTAAGATCCGCCACCCCAACGTGAAAACCAAAATAGGGGCAAGGTAGATAGGCAAGAAGGACCATGGGTTATTGCTCGCCTGTCCGACCGTTCCATAAAAGGTCCAAGAGGTACAATACACCGCAATAGAAAGGCTATAGATCCATGGACGCCAGCGTGATAGCCAACGAACTTGCCTGTCTCCATACCAAGCGATCAAAAACAACACGCCCAAATAGGCTAAAGAGACTGGAATTACTATCCATCCTTGCATTAAAAACCCTTTTTCATCCATAAAAAAACCTCTCCATAAGGGAGAGGTTTCATTTAACTAGGGAAGTGCGTTTAACTCAATCGCATCGCTTAAATTCTGTGCTTTAGGCTTTAATTCTGAGCATCAGATTGAGCTGAGGCTGTTTGATTAACCTCAACCACTGAGCTTCTTTCATCGACCTTAATAAACAAGGCAAGTGCTCCCATTGCGGCCATACCCCAGAAGATATTGGCACCCCAAAGCTCATATCCCCAACCACTTAAGGTGGTCATTAGTGCGATAAATGCCCCCAATGGAATCGCATTATACAGAGCTTGTAGCGCAACCATCTTGTTCTGCTCTTCAGATTGGATGTATTGAATCGCTGCGATGTGTGCCATAGCAAACGTCACACCATGCAGCAGTTGCACCATAACCAGTGCGAAAATCGCTGTGGTAGAAGCGGTAATCCCCCAACGAGCCATCACCCCAATTGCCGCTACCACGAACAGAGTACGCAGTGACCAACCAGAGAATAAGCGCTTACTTAACGCAAATACGGCCACCTCAGCGACAACACCAAGGCTCCACAAATAACCGATGATCGCTTCTGAGTGACCCGCCTCTTTCCAATAAATTGCACTAAAGCTGTAGTAAGCCGCATGGCTACCTTGCAGCAGCGCCATCAAGGCTAAAAATTTAACGACTGACGATTCACGCAGCAACTCACCTAATCTTGGTCGTACCGCTTGTTGCTCAGAGTGTGTCACCGGCATCACGTTAGGGTTTCTCATCGCCAATACTAATGACATCAGTACACCAGCAAAGGCCGTGTACAAAATCATTTCAGTACCGAATTTCGCAACCAAGTAACCAACGACAGTTGAACCTGCAATAAAGGCAATCGACCCCCACAAACGAGTTCGGCCATAGTCGAGCATATTAAGACGACTATAGTGATTAGCCATCGCATCAGACAATGGAATGATTGGCCCACAACACAGGTTGAACAGCACAGTAGCAAGCAGCATCAATAAAAAACTGCCACCCGTGAAAAAGTGGAAACCTACAAACAACAGCGCGGCAAAACTCAAACAGCGTAAAGCTGGCATCAAGTGTTCAACTTTATGGATACGTGGCGTAATCACTAGGTTAGCAACACAACGCGTCGCAAAACCAATACCAATTAGGACACCAATGTCACCCGCAGAAACGCCTTGGTCTTCAAACCACAGCGCCCAAAATGGTAAATAAACACCATAGGCAAAAAAGAAACCAAGAAAATACTGGGAGATCCAGCCATAAGGGGAAGGGCTAAACATAAATAACCTATAAAAAGTGTCCGGAAAAAGGCAGCACCAATTATGCCTATCTCGCATACGATGAAAAAGGGAATTATTACTGGGATAGTATTCCCATATTCAATTGGTTTGGATATCGCATTTCAATGAAAGATTTCACGCTCATCGATACCCATACTCGCATATAGACTAAAGTCGTCTGGAGCTTCGCTGGTATTTTGTCAGACTGATTAAAGACTCCCATTTATTCTTGTGATGCTTATGCCTGACAAATTTAATATGCAGCACCCACCCTTCGATAGCCTGTCCGACACCGAACAGTTGAAGCTGCGCTCTTCATTAGACGTGGTGTATTACCGCTCTCAAGAAGTCATACTGGAAGCCGATAGGCCGAGCCGACACCTGCACATTTTGATCAAAGGGGCTGTTGAAGAGCGCGCGAGCAGTGATGGCGAGATTTACGCACACTATGCCAATGACGATATTTTTGATGTCAGAAGCCAGTTTGAACCTCACACCAAACACCAGTACATCGCGCTCGAAGATACATTAAGTTATCTACTACCCACAGACATCTTTCTCGAGCTTTACCACGCCAATGGCCAGTTTGCAGCTTACTTTGATAGCAACCTTTCGACACGAAAAGCGCTAATTGAAGCCGCTCAACAGCAGCAGAATCTTGCCGAGTTCATACTGACTAAAGTGGACGAATCAATCTATCACCCTCCATTGATACTGGAACCCTACCAACCTATCAATCAAGTCACTCAAACCCTTAAAGAACAAGGGTTGGACTCGGCTCTAGTTCATTTGGAACATGATGATCAAAAAGCTTTTGGATCATCATGTTCCCTACCGTATGGAATCGTCACTCGAACCAATTTATTGCATGCTGTGATGCTCGATAACTTCCCATTGGATGCGCCTGTCGGCGAGATAGCAACGTTTCCAGTGATGCACGTAAACCAGGGCGACTTCTTATTTAACGCCATGATTACCATGACCAGAAATCGAGTAAAAAGGCTGATGGTTTGTGATGGTCCAAATGCTGTTGGTATGGTGGATATGACACAGATTCTGAGTGCATTCTCTACTCATTCTCACGTTCTCACTTTGCGTATTGCTCGCGCCACCAGCATTGAAGAACTGGCATTAGCCTCCAACAAACAGCGTCAATTAGTCGAAAGCCTGCTCAGTAACGGCATTCGCACGCGCTTCATCATGGAGCTAATATCAGCCGTTAATGAGCAAATAATAGAGAAAGCGTTTGAGTTGGTTATCCCACCTGCACTGCATAATCATTGCTGCCTGATCGTATTGGGATCTGAAGGTCGGGGAGAGCAGATCCTCAAAACCGATCAAGACAACGCACTGATAATTCAAGACGGCTTAGAATGGCATCAATGCCAAAGTGCCATGAACGATCTCACCCACACACTGCAGCAATTGGGCTATCCTCTCTGCCCAGGCAACGTAATGGTCAACAATCCGAAATGGGTACATTCAGAAAAAGAGTGGAAACAAACCCTCACCCGTTGGGTAAAAAAAGCCACGCCAGAAACCGTAATGGACATCGCCATCATGGCGGATGCCCATGCAGTAGCAGGCAATAGAGAGCTCTTAAAGCCAGTCAAACAACACCTCAGTGATTTAATGTTGGGACAAGAGTTAATCCTCACTGAATTTTGTCGCCCTGCCCTGAACTTTTCGGTTCCCCTCACTCTGTTTGGTAATGTTAAACAGTCCAAGTCAGGTCTCGATATCAAACAAGGCGGTATTTTCCCGATAGTGCATGGTGTGAGAGCACTTTGTCTTGAACATGGTGTGACGGTGAACAACACCTTTGAACGCATTGAACAGCTCGTTAGTAAAAAGGTCTTAGAGCAAAGTACCGCGGACAACCTCAGTGAAGCTCTCAAACAGTTTTTAAAATGGCGTTTAGCTCAGCGACTTTCACAACAACACAGCAGCAATAAGATCAACGTCAAACTGATGGAGCGGGCAGACCGAGACTTACTTCGTCATAGCCTACATGTGGTCAAAAAATTCAAGCAATGGCTCGGCTACCACTATCAAATCAGAGATTAGGCGGCTCAACGATGAATAGATTGGTTCGTTATTACTGGCATCACAAGCTCAAAGGCTCTGCTTATCAGCCTCTGTTTACTACACCTACGCATAATGAATATATATCGCTCGATTGTGAAACCACCAGCCTCGACCCTAATCAAGCGGAGTTAGTCACTATTGCCGCAACCAAGATCATCGGTAACCGAATCATTACCAGTCAGCCTTTTGAAGTCCAATTACGAGCTCCTCAATCGCTCGATTGCAATTCAATAAAAATCCATCGTATTCGCCATCAAGATCTAAAGCACGGCATTGAAGAAAAACAGGCTTTGATCGAGCTGCTCGACTTTATTGGTAACCGTCCTTTAGTCGGCTATCACATCCGCTATGATAAAAAGATTCTCGACCGTGCCTGTTTAAAACAGCTTGGATTTCCACTGCCTAACCGATTAGTCGAAGTGAGCCTGCTCTATCAAGAAAAACTCGAAAGACAGCTGCCCAATGCCTATTTTGATCTCAGTATGGACGCCATATGTCGCCAGTTGGATTTGCCTATACCGGTCAATAAACATGATGCATTACAAGACGCTATCTCCGCTGCACTAATTTTTGTACGCCTTAAACACGGTGATTTACCCCGTTTCAACTCTTCTTATTCTTAATTCAACCTTTGCCTCTCGACATAGAGAGCAATATCGCAAAAATGAACTTAACTCGCTATTTTGTAAGTGAAAAGCGGCGTCTCATCCTAAAGTCTAATTGTGGAAATCGCCGTCCTAGCCGAGAGTGATAGCACAACGACGGTCCTGTAAAAGACTTAGAAACTGAACACAAAGGAAGTTGCCAGTTCATTAAGAATGTTGGCACAAGGAGAGATGCAATGAGTGAAGCCCACGTTTATCCGGTAAAAGAAAATATTAAATCAACCACACACGCGGATAATGACACTTACCTAGCCATGTACCAGCAATCTGTTTCTGACCCTGAAGGCTTTTGGGGTGAACACGGAAAAATCGTTGATTGGATTAAACCTTTCACACAGGTAAAAAACACCTCTTTCGACCCTGGCCACATTGATATTCGTTGGTTTGAAGATGGCACGCTTAACGTTTCGGCTAACTGTATCGACCGCCACCTTGCTGAGCGCGGTGATGAAGTCGCTATCATCTGGGAAGGCGATGACCCAACGGATGACAAAACTCTAACTTTTAATGAACTACACAAAGAAGTGTGCCTGTTTTCAAATGCTCTAAAAGAACAAGGTGTACGCAAAGGCGATGTGGTGTGTTTATACATGCCGATGGTGCCAGAAGCTGCTGTTGCCATGCTGGCATGTACCCGTATCGGTGCAGTTCACACAGTGGTATTTGGCGGTTTCTCACCAGAAGCACTGTCTGGTCGTATTATCGATTCAAATTCTAAAGTCGTAATCACTGCCGATGAAGGCGTGCGTGGCGGCCGTGCTGTTCCATTGAAGAAGAATGTCGATGAAGCACTAACGAACCCTGAAGTGAAAAATATCGAGAAAGTTGTCGTATTCAAACGTACTGGCGGCGATGTTGCGTGGCACGAACACCGTGATGTGTGGTGGCATGATGCTATCGCAAACGTATCGGCAGATTGCCCACCAGAAGAGATGAACGCAGAAGACCCACTATTCATCCTTTATACGTCAGGCTCTACAGGTAAACCAAAAGGTGTTATGCACACCACAGGTGGCTACCTAGTTTATGCAGCCATGACCTTCAAATACGTATTCGATTACCAAGAAGGGGAAACCTTCTGGTGTACTGCGGATGTGGGTTGGATTACTGGTCACACTTACCTTGTCTACGGTCCGCTTGCCAATGGTGCGAAAACCATCCTGTTTGAAGGTGTGCCGAATTACCCGAACACAAGCCGCATGAGTGAAGTGGTCGATAAGCATCAAGTTAATATTCTTTATACTGCACCAACGGCGATTCGTGCCTTAATGGCAAAAGGCAATGAAGCGATTGAAGGGACTTCTCGTGACAGCCTAAGAGTCATGGGCTCGGTAGGTGAACCTATCAACCCTGAAGCGTGGGAGTGGTACTACAAAACGATTGGTAATGAGCAGTCTCCGATTGTCGATACATGGTGGCAAACAGAAACAGGCGGCATCTTAATCGCACCGCTACCGGGCGCAACAGATCTAAAACCGGGTTCAGCGACTCGTCCATTCTTCGGTGTGCAACCCGCACTTGTCGACAACATGGGCAACATCATTGAAGGAGCGACCGACGGCAACCTAGTGATTCTTGACTCTTGGCCGGGCCAAATGCGTACCGTTCACGGCGATCATGACCGTTTTGAGCAGACTTACTTCTCTACCTTTAAAGGCATGTACTTTACCAGTGATGGCGCTCGTCGTGATGAAGATGGTTACTACTGGATTACGGGTCGTGTGGATGACGTACTTAACGTATCAGGTCACCGTATGGGTACCGCTGAGATTGAATCGGCACTAGTAGCATTCGATAAGATTGCAGAGGCAGCGATTGTGGGCATTCCTCATGATATTAAAGGCCAAGCAATTTACGCTTACATCACGCTAAATGATGGTGAGTTCCCAACCGCAGAACTTCATAAAGAAGTGAAAGACTGGGTACGCAAAGAGATAGGCCCAATCGCAACACCAGATGTACTGCATTGGACAGATTCTTTGCCAAAAACTCGTTCAGGCAAAATCATGCGTCGTATCCTACGTAAGATTGCCACAGGCGATACTGGCAACCTAGGCGATACGTCGACACTGGCAGACCCAAGCGTAGTTGATAAGCTGATTGCTGAGAAAGCAGAACTGGCATAAGCAACCCGTCACATTAGCTTATCACTGTTTAAAACAGCCATTAATAAACCGTCACCTATGTGGCGGTTTTTTTATGGCTGATCTTGATCTCAAATATCTTCGATAAAATTAAGGCAATCGCGGTTTTTTGTTAAGTTGATAACAATTCCATGCCGTACTTATAGGAGATTAGACCAGTAAATTGCTGCGATTTGCGCTGAATTAGCTATAATCTGGTTCTAATTTTTAAATTTGGGTTTTTCTTACTGGAAATTAACCCCAAATTTTCAATAAAATGGCAACATTCACATTCGTAAACACGATAAAGGAAGATAGCCCCACAATGTCTACAAAGTTTCGCATTCTAGTTTTAAATGGCCCAAACCTTAACCTGTTAGGCCTTAGAGAGCCTGCACACTACGGTTCTCAAACACTTGACCAGATTATTAGCTCTTTGACCGAGCAAGCGAAAACACAAGATGTTGAGCTGTCTCACTTACAGTCAAATCGTGAGTATGAACTGATTGAAGCTATCCATAGTGCTTATCAAAATGTTGATTTTATTATTATCAACCCAGCGGCCTTTACACATACCAGTGTGGCGTTGCGTGATGCACTACTTGGTGTTGCTATCCCATTTATTGAGGTTCATCTATCGAATGTTCACGCACGTGAACCATTCCGTCACCACTCTTACCTATCTGATAAAGCAGAAGGTGTGATTTGTGGCTTAGGTGCCCAAGGTTATCAATTTGCTTTGACGGCGGCGCTCAACAAGCTCAACGCAAAGTAAATAAAAACAACGAACTATTACTAACCTACTCAGTCAAAGAGTAAGTTCAATCAACAGATAAAGAGAAAGAAACAATGGATATTCGCAAAATCAAAAAGCTAATCGAATTGGTTGAAGAGTCTGGTATTTCTGAGCTAGAAATCTCTGAAGGTGAAGAGTCAGTACGAATCAGTCGTAACAGCCCTGTATCTGCAGCGCCTATTCAATATGCAGCGGCTCCAGCTCCTGTAGCGGCAGCACCTGCGGCGGCACCTGTAGCAGCAGAAGCAGCAGAAGCAGCAGAAGCAGCAGCTCCTGCGGTTCCAGCTGGTCACCAAGTTCTTTCTCCAATGGTTGGTACTTTTTACGGCGCTCCAAGCCCAGATGCAAAACCATTCGTTAAGGTTGGTCAATCTGTAACTGCTGGCGAAACGCTATGTATCGTTGAAGCAATGAAAATGATGAACCAAATCGAAGCTGATAAATCTGGTGTTGTAACAGCTATCCTAGTTGAAGACGGTCAACCAGTAGAATTCGACCAAGCTCTAGTAATTATCGAATAATAGAGAGCACTCATTATGTTAGATAAATTAGTAATCGCGAACCGTGGTGAAATTGCACTGCGTATTCTGCGAGCATGTAAAGAGCTTGGCATCAAAACGGTAGCGGTTCACTCAACAGCTGACCGCGATCTTAAGCACGTACTGCTTGCTGACGAAACCATTTGTATCGGTCCAGCTCGTGGTATCGATAGCTACCTGAACATTCCTCGTATCATCAGCGCTGCTGAAGTAACGGGTGCAGTCGCTATCCACCCTGGCTACGGCTTCCTGTCTGAAAATGCAGATTTTGCAGAACAGGTAGAGCGCAGTGGTTTTATCTTCGTTGGCCCTAAAGCTGAAACCATTCGCATGATGGGTGACAAAGTGTCAGCTATCACGTCAATGAAGAAAGCTGGCGTACCTTGTGTACCGGGTTCTGACGGCCCTCTTGATGATGATGAAGTGAAAAACAAAGCGCACGCTAAGCGCATTGGTTTCCCTGTAATCATCAAGGCATCTGGCGGCGGCGGCGGTCGTGGTATGCGTGTTGTTCGTACTGAAAAAGAACTAACAGAAGCTATCGCAATGACGCGTGCTGAAGCAAAAGCATGTTTCAATAACGACATGGTTTACATGGAAAAATTCCTAGAAAACCCACGTCACATTGAAGTACAAGTGCTTGCAGATGGGCAAGGCAATGCTATCCACCTAGGTGAGCGTGACTGTTCAATGCAGCGTCGTCACCAGAAAGTTGTGGAAGAAGCTCCAGCACCAGGCATCACTGAAGAGATGCGTAAGTACATCGGTGACCGTTGTACTCGTGCATGTCTTGAGATTGGTTACCGCGGCGCAGGTACATTTGAATTTCTATACGAGAATGGTGAGTTCTACTTCATCGAAATGAACACTCGTATCCAGGTTGAGCACACGATTACTGAAATGGTAACGGGTATCGACCTAGTGAAAGAGCAACTTCGCATTGCTGCTGGTCAGCCTCTATCATTCACACAGGATGATATTAAGCTGCGCGGCCACTCAATCGAATGTCGTATCAACGCGGAAGACCCAGTTCGTTTCCTACCATCTCCAGGTAAGATCACGCGCTTCCATGCTCCAGGTGGTATGGGTGTTCGTTGGGAATCTCACATCTATACTGGCTACACAGTACCACCACACTACGATTCAATGATTGGTAAGCTGATCACTTACGGTGAGAACCGTGATGTCGCTATCGCTCGTATGAAGAACGCATTGGGTGAAATGATTGTTGAAGGTATTAACGTTAATACTGAACTTCAATTGGCTATTATGAACGACGAAAACTTCCAACACGGTGGTGCAAACATCCACTACCTTGAGAAGAAGCTTGGTCTGCAATAGAAGCTTGGTCTGCAACAGAAGCAGGTCTTCCATAATACGTTCTCTGTAGAACAGTAATAAATGCTCACTTCGGTGGGCATTTTTGTTTTTAAACACTCGCAAAAATCAATCAATAATCCCTCTTATAATCCGCGGTGTTTTGGTGAATTTGCTCATATTTTCTGCTAGACTCGCCATCCAATTTTTCTCATATAGAAGATGCAGCCATGCCTTGGATTCAAATCAAGCTTAATGCGACCAATGAAAATGCCGAACAAATCGGCGACATGTTAATGGAAGAGACAGGTGCTCTTTCCGTAACTTTCCTGGATGCACAAGATACCCCTGTATTTGAGCCTCTGCCGGGTGAAACTCGCCTTTGGGGTGATACTGACATTCTCGCGCTTTACGACGCTGAGACTGATACTGGTGTCGTTCTAGCGCAAATTAAAGCAAGCAACATGTTCCCTGCAGACTTTGCTCATAAAGTAGAGCAAATTGAAGACAAGGACTGGGAACGTGAATGGATGGATAACTTCCACCCAATGAAGTTTGGTGAGCGTCTTTGGATCTGCCCGAGCTGGCGCGATATCCCAGAGCCTGACGCTGTGAACGTCATGCTAGACCCTGGTCTTGCATTCGGTACTGGTACTCACCCAACAACAGCATTGTGTCTTGAATGGCTGGAAGGCTTAGACCTTACAGGCAAAACCGTGATCGACTTCGGTTGTGGTTCAGGCATTCTTGCGATCGCTGCGATCAAACTTGGCGCGGCAAAAGTTATCGGGATCGACATTGATCCTCAAGCTCTACTGGCTTCAAAAGACAACGCACAGCGCAATGGCGTGGCAGAGCAACTAGAGGTGTTCTTACCACAAGATCAACCTGAAGGTCTGATTGCTGACGTGGTTGTTGCCAACATTCTTGCTGGTCCATTACGCGACCTTTCAGGCATCATCAAAGGCCTAATTAAGCCAACTGGCGTGCTTGCGATGTCGGGTGTTTTGGATACACAAGCAGAAGATGTTGCGACTTATTATCGTGATGAGCTTCACATTGATCCAATCATTGAACAACAAGAATGGTGTCGAATCTCTGGTCGCAAGCAAGGCTAGACAAGACTTTGGGCGCTAATTGACTGAATTTTAAGCAAATTACAAAAACAAATTGTAAATGCTCAAATATTAGTCTTTTCACGCAGCGAAAAAATGCGTAAAATGCGCGCCCTTGCTGGTACAGAACTGTGATGACATTTTTTGAAAATCGGAAATTATCAACTTAAGAACAATCTAATCGTCGCTCCTATGGCTGGCGTAACGGATAGACCATTCCGTGAGTTGTGTCTTCGTTACGGTGCGGGGATGGCAGTCAGTGAAATGATGTCCTCCAATCCGAAAGTTTGGAAAACGTCAAAGTCTCAGCAGCGTATGGTACATGAAGGCGAATCGGGCATTCGTTCAGTACAAATCGCTGGTGCAGATCCACAGCTTATGGCCGAGGCTGCTCAATTCAATGTTGCTAACGGTGCGCAAATCATCGATATCAATATGGGTTGTCCAGCCAAAAAAGTGAATAAGAAGCTTGCGGGCTCAGCCCTACTTCAGCATCCAGAACTCATTGAAGATATTCTGAAAGCTGTGGTAAATGCTGTCGACGTTCCAGTAACGTTGAAAACGCGCACAGGCTGGGATACAGACAATAGAAACTGTGTCCAAATCGCTAAAATAGCCGAAGACTGCGGCATACAAGCTCTTGCCCTTCACGGGAGAACTCGCGCTTGTATGTACAAAGGTGAGGCAGAATACAAACACATTAAAGCAGCAAAACAAGCAGTATCTATTCCGGTTATCGCTAACGGTGATATCGATAGCCCGGAAAAAGCTAAGTTTGTGCTGGAGTACACTGGCGCTGATGCTTTAATGATAGGTCGACCTGCCCAAGGACGCCCTTGGATTTTTAACGAAATCCTACACTATTTGGAAAACGGCACCACGATGGACCCGCTCCCGACTTCGGAAGTGAAAGACATCATGCTTGGCCATGTTAACGCTCTACATGAATTTTATGGCGAGTTTTTAGGCCCCCGTATTGCTCGTAAGCATGTGGGTTGGTACCTAAAAGAACATGAACAGGCGAGTGAGTTTCGCCGTACCTTCAACGCATTCGAAGCAGGTGATCTGCAGCTTGAAGCGCTAGAAGGTTTTTTTGATAACGTTGCACCATAATTACGAGAAGAGCTAGACCGAATATGTTCGAACAAAATCTGACTTCAGAAGCATTGACAGTAACTACAGTTACATCACAAGACCAAATCACGCAGAAACCACTACGTGACTCAGTTAAAGCATCATTGAAAAATTACCTTGCTCAATTAAACGGTCAAGAAGTCAGCGAGTTATACGAATTAGTATTAGCTGAAGTTGAACAGCCACTACTAGACACTATCATGCAGTACACTCGCGGTAACCAAACTCGCGCAGCAACCATGATGGGTATTAACCGCGGTACTCTTCGCAAGAAACTTAAAAAATACGGCATGAACTAATCGTTCTTTCGTAATTAATTGAATTGAAAGCCAAGCTCATTTATTGAGTTTGGCTTTTTTTTGGCTTGTCGAACCGTAATAGGTGACTGATTACTCTCCAGTGCGACAGCAGCGCTCTTTATCAACGTTTGCTGAATCCAAGGCTGCCAGAATAGAACAATGGCTTGCATCATCGTCTACGTGGCCACAACACGCATCATTAATCTTTTTAAGTGCAGTGCGAATCTTGGTTAACTCGGTAATCTTCTCATCGATCATCTCTAGTTTTGCTGAGGTAATTGATTTCACTTCGGCGCAACTGTGCTGTGTGGCTTCGAGACGAATCTCAAGCAATTCTTTAATCTCGTCCAGACTCAGTCCCAACGCTTTAGATTTGAGAATAAACGTCACCTGTTTCTGGTTATTTTCATCATATAGTCGATAACCTGACTCACTGCGGCTGGCTGGCGCGATCAGGTTATTCTTCTCATAAAATCGTAAGGTATCGGCTGTCACACCACATCGTTTCGCTAATTCACCGATCTGAAACATTTTTTTTCCTACTGTTCCGTCCATTCCACAATTAACCTTATCGTTACTTTTCAGGCTGAAATGGCACTTTTCATAATTAATTTTGAGATGCCAAACGATTGCGCGAGCTTTTTTGTAATAAATTAGTTAGAATCTGCGCCATCAAATTTGGAGTTGGTTATCTTATAGCTTAATCATAAGACTAACCCAAAAGGTCTTTACCAAAACTGGCCAATATTTTATCTCTTACTGGTATCTAAGATAATCCACGCTAAGAAGATAGAAACAAGTTCTTTTTTGGCAAATATCTTTATTTTAACCCCATGAATTTGAGGAAGATGGAAGCATGAATAACGCTCGTCCAATTCGCCGCGCTCTCATCAGCGTATCAGACAAAACTGGTATCGTTGAATTTGCACAAGCTCTTGCTAACCGTGGTGTAGATATCCTATCTACCGGTGGCACTGCTCGCCTGCTTGCTGAAAAAGGCATCTCTGTTACAGAAGTATCTGACTACACTGGTTTCCCAGAAATGATGGATGGCCGTGTTAAGACTCTGCATCCTAAAGTTCATGGTGGTGTTCTAGGCCGTCGTGGCCAAGATGATGACGTGATGGAAACTCACGGTATCAACCCTATCGATATGGTTGTTGTAAACCTATACCCATTCGCAGAAACCGTTGCTAAAGAAGGTTGTACCCTTGCTGACGCTGTTGAGAACATCGACATCGGCGGTCCAACAATGGTTCGTTCTGCAGCGAAAAACCACAAAGACGTGACTATCGTTGTAAACGCACACGACTACGAGCGCGTTGTAACTGAAATGGACGCTAACGAGAAGTCTCTAACGCTAGAGACTCGTTTCGACCTCGCTATCGCAGCATTTGAGCACACTGCTTCTTACGACGGCATGATCGCTAACTACTTCGGCACCATGGTTCCTTCTTACGGAGAGAACAAAGACGGTGACAATGAGAGTAAATTCCCACGTACTTTCAATCAGCAGTTCGAGAAGAAACAAGACATGCGCTACGGTGAGAACAGCCACCAAGCAGCAGCATTCTACGTTGAAGCGAACCCTGAAGAAGCATCTGTTTCTACTGCTCGCCAAATTCAAGGTAAAGCACTTTCTTACAACAACATCGCTGACACTGACGCAGCACTTGAGTGTGTGAAAGAGTTCGACCAGCCAGCATGTGTCATCGTTAAGCACGCTAACCCATGTGGTGTTGCACTAGGTGAAGACATCCTAGAAGCTTACGACCGTGCATTCAAAACAGACCCAACGTCTGCATTTGGCGGCATCATTGCGTTCAACCGTGAGCTAGACGCAGCAACAGCAACGGCTATCACTGAGCGTCAATTCGTTGAGGTTATCATTGCACCATCTGTTTCTGCTGAAGCAGTCGCAATCGTAGCGGCTAAGAAAAACCTTCGCCTGCTTGAGTGTGGTGAGTGGACAACTAAGACGACTGGCTTTGACGTGAAACGCGTTAACGGTGGCTTGCTCGTTCAAGACCGCGACCAAGGCATGGTGTCTGAAGATGACCTTAAAGTGGTTTCTAAGCGCCAACCAACAGCTGAAGAACTAAAAGATGCACTGTTCTGCTGGAAAGTAGCGAAATACGTGAAATCTAACGCGATTGTTTACTCGAAAGGCGACATGACGATTGGTGTCGGCGCAGGCCAAATGAGCCGCGTTTATTCTGCGAAAATCGCAGGCATCAAGGCTGCTGACGAAGGTTTAGTTGTTGAAGGGTGTGCAATGGCATCGGATGCATTCTTCCCATTCCGTGACGGTATCGACGCGGCAGCAGAAGCGGGCATCAAGTGTGTTATCCAACCGGGCGGCTCTATGCGTGATGACGAAGTTATCGCCGCAGCAGACGAACACGGCATGGCGATGATCTTTACGGGCATGCGTCACTTTCGCCACTAATTTCCTCTTCGTATTTGGCAATGTGGCGTCGTTAGCTGCTTTCGCCCACCCCGGTCACATAGTGGATATGCTCCCGGGGATGGGCTCAATTGCTGCCTAGCAACATCACCAACTACTTTGAGCAAAACTTATAATTTTGTTTTTTAAATATTCCGATATTTGAAATACGTAGAGCAAGTCAGCGACTTTAGTTCAAGGAAAACACGCGGAGCTTATGACCATAAGTGAGCATGTTTGACACCGAAATAAAGGCCCTGAAGCAGCTATAAGGATTTTAAAACATGAATGTACTTATTATTGGTGCTGGCGGTAGAGAACATGCTTTGGGTTGGAAAGCGGCACAAAACCCAAATGTTGAAACGGTATTCATTGCTCCAGGTAACGCAGGTACTGCACTTGAACCGAAACTTGAGAACGTAAACATCGGCGTTGAAGACATCGCTGGTTTAGTCGCGTTTGCTCAAGATAAAAAAATCGAACTGACCATCGTTGGCCCTGAAGCGCCTTTGGTTATCGGTGTGGTTGATGCATTTCGCGAAGTAGGTTTGCCAATCTTTGGCCCAACTCAAGCCGCAGCACAGCTTGAAGGCTCTAAAGCATTCACTAAAGACTTCCTAGATCGTCATGAGATCCCAACAGGTTACTACTCAAACTTCACTGAGATTGAGCCAGCTATCGCTTACGTTCGTGAGCAAGGCGCTCCAATCGTAGTAAAAGCTGACGGTCTTGCAGCAGGTAAAGGCGTTATCGTTGCGATGACCCTTGAAGAAGCTGAAGACGCAATCAAAGACATGCTAGCAGGCAACGCATTTGGCGAAGCAGGCAGCCGCGTGGTTATCGAAGAGTTCCTTGAAGGCGAAGAAGCAAGCTTCATCGTGATGGTTGACGGCTCTAGCGTACTGCCTATGGCCACCAGCCAAGACCACAAGCGTGTTGGCGACAAAGATACAGGCCCTAACACGGGCGGTATGGGTGCTTACTCTCCTGCGCCGGTCGTGACTCCAGAAATCCACAACCGTATCCTTGAGGAAGTTATCTATCCAACGGTACGTGGCATGGACGCGGAAGGCGCACCTTACACAGGTTTCCTTTACGCTGGCCTAATGATCGATGCTGACGGCACACCTAAAGTTATCGAATACAACTGCCGCTTCGGCGATCCAGAAACACAACCTATCATGATGCGTATGGAGTCAGATCTTGTTGAGCTTTGCCTAATGGCTATCGACGAGAAACTCGATGAAGCAGAATCGAAGTGGGATCCACGCGCTTCTATCGGTGTTGTTCTTGCAGCTGGCGGTTACCCTGCTGACTACACAAAAGGTGACGTTATTTCGCTACCTACAAGCGAAGTTGAAGGCCAAAAGGTTTTCCATGCAGGTACCACAAATAACGAAGCTGGCGACGTTGTGACAAACGGCGGCCGCGTGCTATGTGCAACTGCACTGGGCAATACGGTTTCTGAAGCTCAGGAGCGCGCTTACGCGTTAACTAAGCAAGTTAGCTGGAATGGTATGTTCCACCGCAATGACATTGGTTACCGCGCGATTGCACGCGAACAAGAGCAGTAATCACTCTTGTTGCTCACTTACTTTCAAATGACAGTAAGCGAATAACAGCAAAAGGCGCCTCGATAGGCGCCTTTTTATTACTCAATCGTTCTAGGAATCTGTACATGTACAGACAAATAAGCACTTAGCCTACAGTAGGCCAAATACTCTTAATTCTTTGATTGCTTTCTATTCTTTCAGCAATGATGGTCTTACGACACAATCATGACTGTCTTCAGCCAACATCAGTAACTCTTCTACACTCATCTTACCTAGTAAATCACCGCCAAGAAACGCCGCATAGCTTTCCACAGACGCCAATCGATCAATTACGAAGCCAGGCAAGGTCTGGTTAAATTCAATGCGATCAAACTCACCACCAGCGCACGTTTTAAAAGAGCTGCCATTCCAGTAACCCTGAATCAGCCTAAGCCCTTCATCATGCTGCTTCGCTGTGGTCTCTAAAACCGACGTCGCTTCTTTCTGATAGTTTTCAAGCTGCTTCGCTTGGATAGGTAAGATTTTACTGTCAATACGATACTGCTGATACACAGCCTCGCCTGACTTGTTGAAGCGCACATGAACACGATAAGGCACTAGCTTATTCGATGAATTACGCTGTTCACCTTCACGAACGAATTCACGAAGTATACCTTCCGACCAAGCATAGTCACTTTGGTACCAGCCGTAATCGCCAACAGTGACGTAGTCAGCTGAAGTATGAGGTTGTGTTAGCTTATTGGTAACCCAGTAAAAACTTGTCGCGTCGCCCATGACTTGGCCGCCGGTGTGAGTTTCAAATTGCTCTAGGTTTTTGCGAGGGCTGGTTGATGAACAGCCAATGAGAAATGTAGATAACAGTGAAACGAGAAGAAATGCTTTTTTCATAAAAACCTGTACCGAGGTGGAATACGACTACCTCGGTACAGTTTAGATTATTTCACTGAATCTTTCAGCGCTTTACCTGCAACAAATGCTGGAACATTTGCAGCAGCGATTTGGATCTCATCACCAGTTTTTGGGTTACGACCAGTGCGAGCTGCACGGTGGTTTACTTTAAAAGTACCAAAACCAATTAGCTGAACTTGATCGCCATCTTTAAGAGCATCTGTAACACCACCAAGAGTCGCTTCTAGAGCAGCTTTAGCTTGTGCTTTAGAAAGGTCCGCTTTTTCAGCAATAAAGTCGATTAATTGAGTCTTGTTCATTTTAGGTTTCCCTTCTTTGTATTTTTGAATTCAATTTACTCTAAAACATAAATGCCCCATCTGGCAAAGGTTTGTCGTCGATCTTTAGCTCTAATGCCGTAGTTTTAGCCATAATATGAGTAATAACTCACAATTTGTTACTGATTTTATTGAGCAAGCCCTTGTTTAAAAGGGGCTGAGAGGCAAATTAATGATGACCTAGCTACTACTTTATCTCTATAATCCACGCTGAATCGCTGCTAAAGCGTACAATTTAATTTAAGGGCAAACATGCTGCTGCTAACTATTTACGTCTCCATTGCTATTGGAGTTTCTTTCATTTGTTCTGTTTTAGAAGCTGTACTTTTGAGTATTAGTCCGAGCTACATTGCTCAACTAAAACAAAATGGGCACCCTGCAGCAGAGTCTTTAGACAAACTGAAAACAGACATTGACCGCCCGCTCGCGTCAATTTTAACGCTCAACACCATCGCGCACACAATCGGTGCTGCGACGGCAGGTGCACAAGCGGCTGTGGTTTTTGGTAGCCAATGGTTGGGTGTATTCTCTGCCGTACTGACTTTGGGTATTTTGGTTTTGTCTGAAATTGTTCCAAAAACCATTGGTGCAACCTACTGGCGTCAACTTGCCCCAGCATCATCAAACGTACTTCGCTGGATGGTTTTCTTTCTTACACCGTTTGTCTGGTTCTCAGAACAGATCACCAAACGTCTTGCTCGTGGCCACCAAGCACCAAAAATGCGTGATGAGCTGTCTGCAATGGCTATTTTGGCAAAAGAGAGTGGTGAGTTTGCTGAAGGCGAATCAAAAATTCTGAGCAACCTATTAGGCATTCAAGATGTGCCCGTGACTCAAGTAATGACGCCGCGCCCTGTTGTATTCCGCGTCGATGCCGAAATGAGCGTGAATACGTTCCTAGAGCAACACAAAGATACACCATTCTCGCGCCCATTGGTTTACAGCGAGCAAACTGACAACATCATTGGTTTTGTTCACCGTCTGGAGCTGTTTAGATTGCAACAAGCGGGTTGTGGCGAGAAAGCTCTGGGTGAAGTAATGCGCCCAATCCACGTATTGCTGAACAATATGGGCTTGGCTAAAGCCTTTGACCAAATGATGGCAAACCGCCTGCAGCTTTCCTTGGTGGTAGACGAGTACGGTACGATTCAGGGCATCATCACCCTAGAAGATATCTTTGAGCACCTAGTGGGCGAAGAGATCGTCGACGAAGCAGATAAGACGACTGACATGCAAGAACTGGCGTTTCAGCGTTGGGAACAATGGAAAGAAACACACGGTGTTATCGAAAACCGCGATGAAGAGGACGAGCTAGAGGAAAAAACTCTAACAGACAACGACACCTCAGACTCAAAGTCAGCGGATGAAGACAAGGTTCAAAAAGAAGACAGCAAAGACGCTTAATCTCAATTTGATACCGTCAGATACAACAAAGGCTCCCTAGGGAGCCTTTGTTTTTATTCGTACTTTGATGCGATAGCGAATTATAACGCGACACCAATGTTACTTACTGGATCTTCACGCAGTTCGTGGCGTAGATCTTTGATCAGCTCTAGGTCACGCTCAGTCGTTTCACGTAGAGGTCGGAAAATGGCCCACTGAACATCCCACTCTTCACACACCGCTTCGTTTTCTTTCTGGTTTTCGTTTGTCACTTCTTCAGCGCCTTGAGCAAACTCAAGCTCAGCAACCGTCTTCACCGATTGTTGACTCACTTTAATTACAGTTTCAAGCAGATGTTCACGATCAAGTAAGCCATGAATTAACGTTGCCAAGCCTTGGCACGCGTCCATAGCAGGGTAAACACCGTAAAAATCAAAATCATCTCCACTTGGGAATAGCTCTTCGACTTTCTCAAGCTGACGCTCAAAATTCACCTTTGCCGTTTTAACGGTTAGGATTTCCCAAATGCTATCCAAAACATCACGATAGATTCGAGCTTCCGCAAATTCTGTATTCTCACAAAACATGGCATAGTTAGGGTACATACGCTCACATAGACACGCCATAAAGGTAATTTGTTGCCAAGGTTCTAACTTTTCTAGACGAACCTGCAGTGGATTCTGAAGCATAGTCACTCAATAATTGCAGAAAAAGACAGCGAAAGTGTACTTGATAAACCTAGGATGGAAAAGGTAGGCCGATGAACAATTTTACGAATAAGCTCTATATTCTTACTGAGCATGACGATACTTATACGCAACTGATTCTAAACCAAGGGTTACCTGGCCTCGAAATCACTCAAAACCCCGAATTAGCTGAGATCGTGCTGGCTTCTCCTCCTTTAATAGCGGAGCGACTTAATGAGTTTAAACATCTAGACTGGGTACAAAGTACCTACGCAGGAATCAATAGACTCACTCAGCCGGATCTGCGTCAAGATTATACGCTGACCAACGTCAAAGGCATCTTCGGCTCTGCGATTGCTGAATACGTGTTAGGTTACACGATCAGCCACTTTAGACACTTCCCTCACTACCACCAGCAACAAGCACAACGAAGCTGGCAGCCACAGCTATATACTAGCCTAACTGACAAAACCATGGTGATTTTAGGAACAGGTTCAATCGGAAGTCATCTAGCGAAAACCGCAACTGCCTTTGGTATTCATACCATTGGAGTCAACCGTACCGGCATCCCATCAAAGCAAGAGACCTTTAAAGACACTTTCCACATCAATGAGATAGAGGCTGCCCTTAAGCAAGCGGATATTGTGGTCAACACCTTGCCATCAACCGCTGAAACCTATCAATTACTCAATCAAACGACCTTAAGTTACTGCTCGAATGTGCTGCTCTTTAATGTTGGCAGAGGAGAGAGCTTAGATAACAAAGCCTTGCTGCTTGCGATTAAGAATAAATGGGTTGAGCACGCTTTCTTGGATGTGTTTGAAAGTGAGCCCCTCTCCCAGGAACACCCTTTCTGGACATTGCCGCAAGTGACCATCACCCCGCACATTGCAGCGCTGAGTGAGCCAAGGCAGGTGGTAGGGATCTTCGCCGAGAACTACCAACAGTGGCGAGATGGCTTTAAACTTAACCATGTCATCGATTTTGATAAAGGCTACTGATGTCCTCATCGTTACTCAAAGAGATTCGACAATGCCGAGCTTGTGAGGCTCACCTGTCACACGGTGCCAACCCGGTGATTCAAGCGCATCCAAACGCGCGCTTGCTTATCATTGGGCAAGCACCCGGTATCAAGGTTCATGAGTCATCGATCCCTTGGAATGATGCCAGTGGCGAACGATTAAGAGAATGGTTAGGGATAGACAGCGATACGTTTTATGACGAACAAAAAGTCGCGATTGTTCCTATGGGGTTTTGTTATCCGGGAAAGGGAAATAGTGGCGATCTCCCACCACGTAAAGAGTGCACGGAGCTTTGGCATAACAAAGTGCTGCAATCGTTACCCAACATCCAAATGACACTGCTGATAGGCCAATACGCACAAAACTATTACCTGACAAATAAAACCACCAGCACACTGACAGAAACCGTGCATAATTGGCAAAGGTGGGCACCTGATTTTTTGCCACTTCCCCACCCTTCACCACGCAATAATATCTGGCTCAAGAAGAACCCTTGGTTTGAGAGTGACGTTATTCCTTACATCCAAAAGCACATCTCGGAGCATTTGGCCTACTATGATCCAAATACCTAATTAGCTGCACACCCACGATGATGAAGCCGATATTGGATACGGATAAAAGGTAATAAAAAAGCGCTGCCGATTTCTCGACAGCGCTTTTTCTAAAAACACATACTTAATTACTTATGGTATGGCTTAGATAGGTCATGAACTGCGTCCACAAATACCCCAGCATTCTCTGGTGGCACATCTAGGTGAATACCATGGCCAAGGTTAAATACGTGACCAGTACCGCCGTCACCAAAACCTTCAAGGATAGTGCCGACTTCTTCACGAATACGCTCAGGTTGTGCGTAAAGCACTGATGGGTCCATGTTGCCTTGTAGAGCCACTTTATCGCCAATACGCGCTTTTGCATCCGCAATATTGATTGTCCAGTCTAGGCCCACCGCATCACAGCCAGTCGCTGCGATAGATTCTAGCCACATGCCACCGTTCTTAGTGAACAGAGTAACCGGTACACGGCGACCTTCATTTTCACGGATTAGGCCGTCTACAATTTTATGCATGTACTGCAGTGAGAACAGATTGTAGTCACGCGGAGTAAGTACACCACCCCATGTATCAAATACCATTACCGATTGAGCACCCGCTTTAATTTGCGCGTTCAGGTATTCAATAACAGTGTCAGCCAGCTTATCTAGAAGTAAATGCAGTGTTTGTGGCTCTGCGTACATCATCTTCTTGATCTTAGTAAACGCCTTCGAGCTGCTGCCTTCAACCATGTAAGTTGCCAATGTCCAAGGGCTACCAGAGAAACCAATCAATGGCACTTCGCCTTTCAGATCTTTACGGATCTGACGAACAGCATTCATTACGTATTGAAGTTCGCCTTCTGGATCAGGTAGGCCAATCTTCTCTACGTCAGCTTTACATGTGATAGGACGTTCAAACTTAGGACCTTCACCAGTTTCAAAGTACAAGCCTAAGCCCATTGCATCAGGGATAGTTAGGATGTCAGAGAACAAGATTGCCGCATCAAGCGGGAAACGACGTAAAGGTTGAAGTGTTACTTCTGATGCTAGTTCAGCGTTTTTGCACAAAGACATGAAATCGCCCGCTTCAGCGCGCGTTGCTTTGTATTCTGGAAGGTAGCGGCCAGCTTGGCGCATCATCCATACTGGTGTGTAATCAACAGGCTGTTTTAAAAGTGCGCGTAAATAGCGATCGTTTTTTAATTCGGTCATTCCGTTAAATTCCAATTCAATCTTGTCTAGTTTTGATGGCAAGTATTCTAACACTGATTGAAGGGTAAAAGCTGTGTGCTTTGCAACCTAGATCAAGTTATTAACTTTTAAATCAATGCTTAATTTGCACCCAATTGCAGGAGCATGTTAAAAATTTGTTCGCTAGCGAAAATTACAATTATAACATCTGAGTAGTCACTACTCAGCATCTCATAACGACATCTTACTTACCCCCTCCACTTGTGGAGGGTTTTTTTTAGCTTTTGACCACCTATAGGCCAAATACTATCATAGGTAAATTAGTACTCTATCGTCTGCTCCGTCACACTATCTTTCATCACGTCATCAACGGTTGTTTCAATCAACTGTCTCGCAATCGTTCCAACAGGAGCCACTTCGGGAAGACGTGTCACATCAAACCATTGAGCATCTGAGAGCTCACTGTAGTCAGGCTTAAGCGTACCACCAGCGTAATCAGCGAGAAAGCCCATCATCATACTCGACGGAAACGCCCATGGTTGGCTGCCAAAGTAACGGATATTGCTCACATCAATACCGGTCTCTTCTTTGACTTCTCTTGCCACACACTGCTCTAAGGTTTCTCCAACCTCTAGGAAGCCCGCTATCACGGTATACATACCAGTTTTATGTCTAGGGTGCTGTGCAAGCAATATATTGTTGTCGTTACGTACAGCGACAATGATGCATGGGAAGATACGAGGATAATGAAGCGTTCGGCAGTCTCCGCATTGCATTGCCACCTGATTATGATTGAGGTGATTACGACCGCCACACTGAGGACAAAAACGCATGCTTTGTGTCATGTGCCCATACTGGATAGCTTTGCTTGCAATCAGAAAACTCGATTCAGGCCAGTGTAATAACTCACGTAGGTTTATCATGGTCAGCTCACTCTCAACATCACAGTCGTTGAGCCAATACACCTTACGACCTTGATGCTGACCAATACAGATTGCATGTTCAACACTCAGCTCTAGCTCTTCAGCTGAACCAAAAGGAAACTGATCATTATTAACCCAAATATCACTACCTGAAACGACGCACCAATAAGCTTGCTCTGTCATTTTGTTATCACTTTTTTTTAACATCCCTATACCTCATTGCTTGCAGTTCGTTCATTTTACTGGCAATCTAATTTCATACTAGAGTTGTAGCAGAGAATAATTCAAACCTATTACTTTTAGTAGCTACCAATAAAATGGACCCTGCTTAGGCAATTACTTGATCACAAGGTTGTGATCAGATCATGAGGACATGGTCATGCTAAATAAATTCAAACAAGTACAAGAACAATGGGGTGGCTCTAATGAGGTCATCGATCATTGGCTCGAAACTCGACAGTCCCTAATCGTTGAGTATTGTAGGCTTGCCGCTCTACAGCCTTCATCGTCGAAAACAACTGCAATCACCGAACTGCCTTCTCCAGAAGCGCTCCAAAAATTCAGCCAACATCTTGTTGATTACATCTCCGAAGGTCATTTCAAAATCTATGACATGGTGATGGACAAATGGCAGTCTACGGGCTTCAAAGCAACAGACGAAATCAACCAGTCTTATGGTCATATCGTTCTCACCACAGACCCACTACTAAATTTCACCGATAAATATGCTGCCATTGAAGCTAGCGATACATTAGAGAGCTTTGATAGTGAGCTATCACTCGTTGGTGAGATTCTTGAGGCGAGGTTTGCGGTTGAAGACCAGCTGATACAACAAATTGCCGACAGCCTAGCGGTTCCACCAGGAGCTTAATGGCTTAACATCTTCTAAGCTTGCCTCTGTGCAAGCTTTTTGTTTTGTCTGTAGCCTTACCTAACACATCCAACTCTTTTACCAGAGCCTATTGGTTCGTCCCTACTCTGATGTTTCGCGATAACCCGACGTAACACTTCTCACCGGTTTCATCCTCAGCGGCTCCCTGTAAACACGCAAACAGCCTTCGAGAGAGTACTATCAACTAAGTCCACCAGCCAACCAATCGACAAGTAATCAATAAGCAAGCATACCTATCAACTTCTAATCTATAAGCCTCTCGTTAAACACCTATACGCCAGATACAAAAAAGGCACCCGAAGGTGCCTTTTTTCTTATCTCTTAGAGACTACTCGTAGAGCTTACTCTTCTGAAGAGAAACCAGCGTTTAGAAGTGCTGCTAGATTGTCAGTAGCTTGTTCAGCTGAAGGACCTTCTTGCTCTTCTTCACGTTGCTTTTGACGCTCTTGGTGGTATGCGAAACCAGTACCAGCTGGGATCAGACGACCAACAATTACGTTCTCTTTCAGACCGCGAAGGTCATCACGCTTACCAGAAACCGCAGCTTCTGTTAGTACGCGAGTCGTTTCTTGGAACGATGCAGCTGAGATGAATGACTCAGTTGCAAGAGATGCTTTAGTAATACCTAGTAGATCACGTTCGAAACGTACTAGTTCTTTACCTTCAGCTTCTAGCTTACGGTTAGCAATCTTAACATTGTGGTACTCAACTTGTTCGCCAGGTAGGAACGGAGAGTCACCAGAATGAGTGATTGTACACTTACGTAGCATTTGACGAACGATAGTCTCAATGTGCTTATCGTTAATCTTTACGCCTTGTAAGCGGTAAACTTCTTGAACTTCGTTCGCGATGTACTGAGTTACTGCGTGGATACCACGTAGACGCAGAATATCGTGTGGAGTTTCAGGACCGTCGGCGATTACATCACCACGTTCAATCTTCTCACCTTCGAACACGTTCAATTGACGATGCTTAGGAATCATCTCTTCGTAAGCGTCACCGCCTTCACGAGTGATTACTAGACGACGCTTACCTTTCGTTTCTTTACCAAACGACACAGTACCTGTGTGCTCAGCAAGGATCGCAGGCTCTTTAGGCTTACGAGCTTCGAATAGATCAGCTACGCGTGGTAGACCACCGGTGATATCTTTGTTTCCGCTCGATTTTTGAGGGATACGAGATAGTGTGTCACCAATGCCAACTTCAGCGCCATCTTCGATGTTTACAATCGCTTTGCCAGGTAGGAAGTAGTGAGCTGGCATATCAGTACCAGGGATCATTACGTCGTTACCTTGCTCATCAACAAGTTTGATAGCTGGACGCATATCTTTACCTGCTGCTGGGCGAGCTGCTGCGTCTGTTACTTCACTTGAAGAAAGACCCGTTAGATCGTCAGTTTGACGAGAAACTGTAATACCATCGATCATATCTACGAATTGGATACGACCTGCCACTTCAGTGATGATTGGCATGGTATGCGCTTCCCAGTTAGCTACAACTTCACCAGCAGTAACTGCTGCGTTGTCGCCTTTGGTTAGCATCGAACCGTAAGGAAGTTTGTGCTTCTCTTTCGTACGGCCGAATTCATCAATAATCGTCATCTCAGATGCACGAGAAGTGATAACCAGTTTCTTATCTTTGTTAACTACAAACTTAGCATTGTGAAGTTTCACAGTACCAGTTGTCTTAGCTTGGATGCTGTTCTCTGCTGCTGCAGTAGATGCCGCACCACCGATGTGGAACGTACGCATTGTAAGCTGTGTACCCGGTTCACCGATAGATTGTGCAGCGATAACACCAACTGCTTCACCTTGGTTCACTAGGTGGCCACGTGCTAGGTCACGACCGTAACACTGTGCACAACAACCGAAGTCTGCATCACAGGTAACAACTGAGCGCACTTTCATGCTATCTACAGAGTTGTCTTCCATGATTTGACACCACTTCTCATCAATCAGAGTATTACGTGGAATCAGTACATCTTCAGTACCAGGCTTAAGAACATCTTCAGCAACTACACGACCAAGAGCAAGCTCAGAAAGTGCAACTTTAACGTCACCACCTTCGATGTGAGGCATCATGTCGATACCTTCATGCGTGCCACAGTCATGTTCGTGTACTACAACGTCTTGTGCTACGTCTACTAGACGACGAGTTAGGTAACCCGAGTTAGCTGTTTTCAGTGCTGTATCCGCAAGACCCTTACGAGCACCGTGCGTTGAGATAAAGTACTGAAGGACGTTTAGACCTTCTTTAAAGTTCGCAGTGATCGGCGTTTCGATGATAGAACCATCTGGACGCGCCATCAGACCACGCATACCTGCTAGCTGACGAATCTGAGCTGCAGAACCACGTGCGCCTGAATCGGCCATCATGTAGATGCTGTTGAACGATTCTTGCTGTTCTTCTTCGCCGTCACGGTTAATAACTGTTTCAGAAGAAAGGTTATCCATCATTGCTTTCGCAACGCGGTCATTCGTAGACGCCCAGATATCGATAACTTTGTTGTAACGCTCACCCGCAGTAACAAGACCAGATTGGAATTGCTCTTGGATTTCGCGAACTTCTTCTTCAGCAGATTCAATTTCATCGTATTTCGCTTGAGGAACAACCATATCGTTGATACCTACAGAAACACCAGAAAGTGCCGCGTATGCGAAACCTGCGTACATGATTTGGTCAGCAAATACTACTGTATCTTTTAGACCAAGCTTACGGTAACACTCGTTTAGTAGGTTAGAAATTTGCTTCTTACCTAACTTCTGGTTAACGATGCTGTACGGCAGGCCAGATGGAACGATCTGCCATAGCATTGCACGACCTACAGTCGTATCAACTAGGCCAGTATTCGTTGTGCTATTGCCGTCTTCGTCTACTACTGTTTCAGTGATACGTACTTTAACGCGAGCATGCAGCTCAGCAGTCTTAGTACGGTATGCCTTTTCAGCCTCAGCAGGGCCAGCAAGGTACATACCTTCACCTTTCACGTTGATCTTGTCACGTGTCATGTAGTAAAGACCCAATACAACGTCCTGAGAAGGTACGATGATCGGATCACCTGATGCTGGCGACAGAATGTTATTCGTCGACATCATTAGGGTACGAGCTTCAAGCTGTGCTTCTAGAGTTAGAGGCACGTGTACAGCCATTTGGTCACCATCGAAGTCGGCGTTGTATGCCGCACACACTAGTGGGTGAAGCTGAATCGCTTTACCTTCGATTAGTACTGGTTCAAACGCTTGGATACCTAGACGGTGAAGTGTAGGTGCACGGTTAAGCAGTACTGGGTGTTCACGGATAACTTCGTCTAGGATATCCCAAACGATCGCTTCTTCGCGCTCTACCATTTTCTTAGCAGCTTTGATTGTCGTAGCCATGCCACGAGTTTCTAGCTTGCTGTAGATGAACGGCTTAAATAGCTCAAGTGCCATCTTCTTAGGAAGACCACACTGATGTAGACGAAGGTATGGACCTACTGTGATTACAGAACGGCCAGAGTAGTCTACACGTTTACCTAGAAGGTTCTGACGGAAACGACCTTGTTTACCCTTGATCATATCAGCAAGAGATTTCAGAGGACGCTTGTTAGAACCCGTGATCGCACGACCGCGACGACCGTTATCTAGAAGGGCATCAACAGACTCTTGCAGCATACGTTTTTCGTTACGTACGATGATGTCTGGAGCCGCTAGCTCTAGAAGACGCTTCAAACGGTTGTTACGGTTGATCACACGACGGTAAAGGTCGTTCAGATCTGAAGTCGCAAAACGACCGCCATCTAGAGGTACTAGAGGACGAAGATCTGGCGGTAGCACTGGAAGTACAGTTAGGATCATCCACTCAGGCTTGTTGCCTGAAGAGATGAACGCTTCAACTAGCTTCAAACGCTTAGTAACTTTCTTACGCTTAGTTTCAGAGTTAGTTGTTTCCAACTCTTCGCGCATTTCTTCCACTTCTTGATGAAGGTCCATTGTTGAAAGCAGATCTTTGATCGCTTCAGCACCCATCTTAGCAGTGAATTCGTCACCCCACTCTTCTAGACGATCCAGGTACTCTTCTTCAGTAAGCATCTGAGATTTTTCTAGATCAGTCATACCCGGTTCAGTTACTACGTACATTTCGAAGTAAAGAACACGTTCGATATCACGCAGAGGGATATCCATTAGTAGACCGATACGAGACGGTAGTGATTTTAGGAACCAGATGTGAGCAACTGGTGAAGCAAGCTCGATGTGGCCCATACGGTCACGACGAACTTTAGTTTGTGTAACTTCAACGCCACACTTCTCACAGATAACACCACGGTGCTTCAGGCGCTTGTATTTGCCACAAAGACATTCGTAGTCTTTAACTGGACCAAAAATACGTGCACAGAACAGACCATCACGTTCAGGTTTGAACGTACGATAGTTAATTGTTTCTGGCTTTTTAACTTCACCAAAAGACCACGAACGGATCGTGTCTGGTGAAGATAGACCGATTTTGATTGCATCAAATTCTTCGGTCTTATGCTGTGCTTTTAGAAAGTTTAATAAGTCTTTCACGTTCAGCTCCTGTAAGGAGTTAAAGGAGCTCACCGACTAAAGTGAGCCCCCTTTACCAAGTAATCCAATCTTCTTTATAAAAAAGAGGGATTACTCTTCGTCTTCTAGCTCGATGTTGATACCTAGCGAGCGAATCTCTTTCAACAGTACGTTGAACGATTCTGGCATGCCAGGTTCCATGCTATGGTTGCCATCTACGATGTTCTTATACATCTTAGTACGGCCGTTAACGTCATCCGACTTAACTGTTAGCATTTCTTGTAGAGTATATGCAGCACCGTATGCTTCTAGTGCCCATACTTCCATCTCACCGAAACGCTGACCACCGAACTGAGCTTTACCACCAAGTGGTTGCTGAGTTACTAGGCTGTAAGAACCAGTTGAACGAGCATGCATCTTGTCATCAACCAAGTGGTTTAGTTTCAGCATGTACATGTAACCAACAGTTACAGGACGCTCAAACGAATCACCAGTACGACCATCAAACAGTTTAAGCTGACCAGATTCTGGCAGATCACCCAGTTTAAGTAGTTCTTTGATTAGAGACTCAGAAGCACCGTCGAACACAGGAGTAGCAATCGGTAGACCGCCACGTAGGTTCTTAATCAGTGTACGAACTTGATCATCAGACAGTTCAGCAATATCAACTTTCTGACGAGTATCACCAAGATCATAAACCTTCTGTAGGAACTCACGGAACTTATGCAGTTCTTGTTGTTCCTTAACCATTTGGTTGATCTTGTCACCGATACCTTTCGCAGCCAAACCTAAGTGAACTTCTAGGATCTGACCGATGTTCATACGCGATGGTACACCCAGCGGGTTAAGTACGATGTCTACAGGCTGACCTTTCTCATCGTATGGCATGTCTTCAACAGGGTTAATCTTAGAGATTACACCTTTGTTACCGTGACGACCGGCCATCTTATCACCAGGCTGGATACGACGTTTAACCGCTAGGTAAACTTTAACAATCTTAAGAACGCCAGGCGCTAGATCATCACCTTGAGTGATTTTACGACGCTTAGTTTCAAACTTCTTATCGAAGTCTGCTTTTAGCTCATCCCACTGCTCAGCAAGTTGCTCAAGCTGTGTTTGTAGCGCATCGTCTTCTAGAACTTGCTCTAGCCATTGCTTACGACCGATAGTATCAAGCTTAGCTTCAGAGTAACCACCAGACAGAAGTACAGCTTTAACACGGTTAAGAAGACCACCCTCAAGAATTTGGAACTCTTCAGTTAGATCTTTCTTAGCTTCTTTAAGCTGCATCTGTTCGATTTCAAGTGCACGTTTGTCTTTCTCTACGCCATCGCGAGTGAAGACTTGTACATCGATGATAGTACCCGAAACAGAGTTTGGTACACGTAGAGAAGTATCTTTAACATCAGATGCTTTCTCACCGAAGATAGCACGTAGTAGCTTCTCTTCAGGAGTCAGTTGAGTTTCACCTTTAGGGGTTACTTTACCAACTAGGATGTCGCCACCCTTAACTTCAGCACCAATGTAAACGATACCTGACTCGTCTAGTTTAGACAGAGCAGACTCACCTACGTTTGGAATATCAGCTGTGATCTCTTCAGAACCCAGCTTAGTATCACGAGCCACACAAGATAGTTCTTGAATGTGGATTGTCGTGAAACGGTCTTCTTGAACTACGCGCTCAGATACTAAGATCGAGTCTTCGAAGTTGTAACCGTTCCAAGGCATGAATGCGATACGCATGTTTTGGCCAAGAGCAAGTTCACCAAGGTCAGTTGAAGGACCATCAGCAAGAACATCACCGCGTGCAACTGGTTCGCCAGGAAGTACAGTTGGACGTTGGTTAATACATGTGTTTTGGTTCGAACGCGTGTACTTAGTTAGGTTGTAGATATCGATACCAGCTTCGCCAGGTACCAATTCATCTTCGTTAACCTTAACTACGATACGAGAAGCGTCTACAGACTGAACTTGACCACCACGTTTAGCAACCGCTGTAACACCAGAGTCAACTGCGATGTTACGTTCAATACCAGTACCGACTAGAGGCTTATCAGCTCTAAGTGTCGGTACCGCTTGACGTTGCATGTTGGCACCCATCAATGCACGGTTCGCATCATCGTGTTCTAGGAACGGGATAAGCGAAGCAGCGATAGATACTACTTGGTTTGTCGCAACGTCCATGTAGTCAACGTGCTCGCGTGGGTGAAGACCAGATTCACCTTTTTGACGAGCTGTGATTAGCTCATCTGCAAACGTACCTTCTTCTGTAAGAATAGTGTTTGCTTGCGCGATTACGAATTGACCTTCCTGGATTGCAGACAGGTAATCAACTTCTTCTGTTACTACACCATCTACTACACGACGGTACGGAGTTTCTAGGAAACCGTAATCGTTACAACGTGCAAACGCAGATAGCGAGTTAATTAGACCGATGTTTGGACCTTCAGGCGTTTCGATCGGACATAGACGACCGTAGTGAGTTACGTGAACGTCACGTACTTCGAAGCCTGCGCGCTCACGAGTAAGACCACCAGGACCTAAAGCAGAGATACGACGTTTGTGCGTAACTTCTGACAATGGGTTGTTTTGGTCCATAAACTGTGAAAGCTGTGAAGAGCCAAAGAATTCTTTAACTGCAGCAGAGATCGGCTTAGCGTTGATAAGATCTTGAGGCATGATTGCATCAAGGTCACCAAGGCTTAGGCGCTCTTTAACGGCACGTTCTACACGAACTAGACCAACACGGAATTGGTTTTCTGCCATTTCACCTACAGAACGGATACGACGGTTGCCAAGGTGGTCGATATCGTCCACTTCACCAATACCGTTACGGATGCCGATCAGTTTCTTCATCACTTCGATGATGTCTGATTCATCCAGAGTACCGCGCTCTTCTTCTTCTTCACGCTCGATAGAGCTGTTGAATTTCATACGGCCTACAGTTGATAGGTCGTAACGATCTTCAGAGAAGAATAGGCTTTCGAACAATGATTCTGCAGCTTCTTTCGTTGGTGGCTCGCCAGGGCGCATCATGCGGTAGATTTCTACCAATGCAGAGATGCGATCTACTGTGCTATCCGCACGTAGAGTGTCTGACATGAATGGACCATGGTCTAGGTCATTCGTGAACAGCACTTCTAGAGTCTTGTGACCTGCTTGAGACAGGTTAGCAAGAGCTTCTAGGCTAATCTCTTGGTTTGCGCCAACGATGATCTCGCCAGTTGCTTCGTTGATGTAATCTTTCGCAGCAATCTTTTCAACGATGTACTCTACTGGTACTTCGATGTGCTCAACGCCATCTTTTTCAAGTTGACGGATATGGCGAGCAGTAACACGACGACCAGTCTCAACGTAAGTTTTACCGTTTGATTCGATGTCGAATGACGCAGTTTCACCACGTAGACGATCAGGAACCAACTCCATAAGTAGAGTTTGGTCTTTAACTTCGAAGTTTACCTTGTCGAAGAACAGATCTAGGATCTCTTCAGTCGATTTACCAAGTGCACGAAGAATAATCGATGCTGGTAGCTTACGACGACGGTCGATACGTACGAATAAGTTATCCTTAGGATCGAACTCAAAGTCTAACCATGAGCCACGGTAAGGAATTACACGTGCGTTATAAAGAACTTTACCTGATGAGTGGGTCTTACCCTTATCACTGTCGAAGAACACGCCTGGGCTTCGGTGCAGCTGGGATACGATAACCCTCTCGGTACCATTAATTACGAAAGTACCATTGTCTGTCATAAGCGGAATTTCGCCCATGTAGACTTCTTGTTCTTTAATGTCTTTTACAGTGCCTGCTGGTGCGTCTCGATCAAAGATAACTAGACGTAGTTTTACGCGTAGTGGCTTTGAGTAAGTTACACCGCGGATTTGACATTCTTTAACGTCAAAAACTGGCTCACCAAGACGGTAGCTAACGTATTGCAGCTCAGAATTGCCGTTGTAGCTCTGAATTGGAAATACAGAACGGAAAGCAGCTTCAAGACCGTATTGACCTTCAGGATCCTGTTCGATGAATTTATCGAAAGAATCAAGCTGGATCGATAACAGGTATGGAATGTCCAAAACTTGTGGACGAGTACCAAAATCCTTACGGATGCGCTTTTTCTCGGTATAAGAGTAAACCATGGGGTTCCTCAGCTCGCTGATAAGTGACCCAAACCACCCAAAACACTCTTCAGAGGGGGCGGTGACAAACAGCTGTTTACTGTAGTTGAACAGTCATTTCGAAAAAATGACCGTTTTTTTGCTCGGATTATGACGGTTAAACAGCGGGAAATTCGTCATAGCCCTACAGCGCAAAAAGGCCGGTGGTTAATAAACCACCAGCCAATAGCCTTGCGGCTAGGAAATTAAGTAATAATTACTTGATTTCAACAGAAGCGCCAACTTCTTCTAGCTGTGCTTTAAGAGCTTCAGCTTCAGCTTTGTCAACGCCTTCTTTAAGCGCTGCAGGAGCTGAGTCTACAAGACCTTTAGCTTCTTTAAGACCTAGGCCAGTTGCGCCACGTACAGCTTTGATAACTTGTACTTTGTTAGCGCCAGCAGCAGTAAGGATAACGTCGAATTCAGTTTGCTCAGCAGCAGCTTCAGCAGAAGCACCACCAGCTACAACTGCAGCAGCAGCAGTAACACCGAATTTTTCTTCCATAGCTTCGATAAGCTCAACAACTTGCATTACAGACATTTCTGCAACTGCGTCTAGGATTTGCTCGTTAGTAATAGACATAACAATTCTCTTTTAAGTCAACAATAAGTTTAAATAGCAACCAGTGAAAAGCAAGGCTTATGCCGCAGCTTCTTCTTTTTGGTCGCGAACAGCAGCGATAGTACGAACCAGCTTGCCAGCAGAAGCTTCTTTCATGCACATCATTAGGCGTGCGATAGCTTCGTCGTAAGTTGGTAGTGTCGCTAGTACATCAGCATCAGTAACTGCGCCTTCAAATGCAGCAGCTTTGATCTCGAATGTTTTGTTCTCTTTAGCGAAGTCTTTGAAAAGACGCGCTGCAGCACCAGGGTGCTCGTTAGAGAACGCAAGTAGGCTAGGACCAGTAAATGTGTCTTGTAGACACTCATACTCAGTACCTTCTACTGCACGGCGTGCTAGTGTGTTACGAACAACTCTCATGTAAACACCCGCTTCGCGAGCTTGTTTACGTAGAGAAGTCATCGCGCCAACAGTAACGCCACGAGAGTCAGCTACAACTGCAGAAAGTGCACCACTGGCTGCTTCGTTGACTTCAGCAACAATTGCTTTTTTGTCTTGAAGATTTAAAGCCATTTGGATTAACCTCTGGTTGTGATTACAGCACTCAATATAAAATACATTGAGCGTTTACGATGTTATTCAAAAATGAATAAATTCATTTCAAACGACAACATCGCCTACGTAGGTTTTATTAAGCTTCACCTTAAAAAGGTTTAGCGCCTACGGTCTTGGGATAGACGGTTATGAATTGCTTCAAAAACCACCCAACCACAAATATTAGGCGCAGAAGTATACACCAAATCTGCGCCAAAGCAAATTAGTTTGCTTGAGTGTCAAGACTAGCTTGATCAACAGTAACACCAGCACCCATCGTAGTAGAGATGCTTACTTTCTTCAGGAAAGTACCTTTCGCTGAAGAAGGCTTAGCTTTCTTAAGAGCCACTAGAAGTGCTTCTAGGTTCTCTTGAAGCTGGTTAGCTTCGAAAGATGCTTTGCCGATAGTAGTGTGGATGATACCGTTCTTGTCGTTACGGTAACGAACCTGACCAGCTTTAGCGTTCTTAACCGCTTCAGCAACGTTAGGAGTTACAGTACCAACTTTAGGGTTTGGCATTAGACCGCGTGGACCTAGGATTGTACCTAGCTGACCAACAACGCGCATTGCATCAGGAGAAGCAACAACAACGTCAAAGTCCATTACACCTTTTTTCACTTGCTCAGCAAGATCTTCCATACCAACGATATCTGCGCCAGCTGCTTTAGCTGCTTCTGCGTTTGCACCTTGAGTGAACACAGCAACGCGGATTTCACGGCCAGTACCGTGAGGTAGCACAGTTGCGCCACGTACGTTTTGGTCAGATTTACGAGCATCGATGCCTAGGTTAACAGCAACATCTACAGACTCAACGAATTTAGCAGTCGCTAGTTCTTTAAGAAGAGCAACAGCTTCGTTGATTTCGTATTCTTTAGTTACTTCAACTTTGTCGCGGATTACGCGCATACGCTTAGTAAGTTTTGCCATGATCTTATCCCTCTACCACTAGGCCCATTGAACGAGCAGTACCAGCAATAGAACGCTTCATTGCTTCGATGTCAGCACCAGTCATATCAGCAGCTTTAGTTTCTGCGATTTCCTGAACTTGAGCGTCAGTTACAGTACCAACTTTCTCAGTGTTTGGACGACCTGAACCAGACTTAACGCCAGCAGCTTTCTTAAGAAGAACAGCAGCAGGTGGAGTCTTAGTTACGAACGTGAAAGAACGGTCGTTGTAAACAGTAATTACTACTGGAGTAGGTAGACCTTTCTCAACAGATTCTGTTTTTGCGTTGAACGCTTTACAGAATTCCATGATGTTCACGCCGTGTTGACCTAGAGCAGGACCAACCGGTGGACTTGGGTTTGCCATACCAGCTGCAACTTGCAGTTTGATATAAGCTTCAACTTTCTTAGCCATGATATTTCCTAATTTTTGGGTACATGCGCTAGCCCTAAGGCAAGCTCCCCTTAATTTCAATTAACTCTTTATTACTTCGATAGAAGCAAAAAGGCGCGAAATTATAATCATAATTCGCGCCTTTAACAACCCTAAAAAGGTGGTTTTTTATACTCTTTTATTTTGAACAACTTATGAAGCATTTATCCACAGCTTGTTCAAAAGTTAGAGTTTTAGTCCAGCTTTTCAACTTGACCAAATTCAAGCTCAACCGGTGTTGCACGACCAAAGATCGATACAGATACCTTAATGCGGCTTTTCTCGTAATCTACTTCTTCAACTGTACCGTTGAAATCAGCAAACGGACCATCGTTCACACGAACCACTTCACCCGCTTCGAACATTGTCTTAGGACGTGGAGACTCGCTCGCTTTCTCTAGACGGTTCAAGATAGCATCAGCTTCTTTGTCAGTGATTGGTGCAGGACGATCAGAGGTACCACCAATGAAGCCCATAACACGAGGAATGCTGCGTACTAAGTGCCATGATTCATCATTCATGATCATTTGCACTAATACGTAGCCAGGGAAGAACTTACGTTCGCTTTTACGGCGTTGACCTGCACGCATTTCCACTACTTCTTCAGTAGGTACTAAAACGTCACCAAAGAACTCTTCCATGTCGTGCATTTTAATATGTTCGCGTAACGATTGAGATACACGACCTTCATAGCCAGAAAAGGCTTGAACTACATACCAACGTTTTTTTGGAGCTTCACTCATGAATCAGAACCCTCTACACCCCAGTCGCTAGAGAAACTAAACGGACCATAATGCCGTCAATTCCCCAAAGCACTAGAGACATAACAATACATACAGCTAAAACGATCAATGTAGTTTGCATAGTTTCTTGGCGAGTAGGCCAAACAACTTTACGAATCTCCATACGAGATTCTTTTGCAAAATCGATCGCAGCTTTACCTTTAGTTGTTGTTGCTGCAACGCCTAGTGCGGCAGCAATCAGCACAACTACACCTGCAGCGCGAATTACAACAGACAATTCACCATACAGGTAATTACCCACAACAGCAGCAGCCAACAGTACAAAAGCGACTACCCACTTCATTGTATCTGCTGCACCTGAGCTATCAGGAGTTTCAGCGTTTGCTTTCATAAAACCAACCTGTGATAAGTCTTAAATATAGACGACAATAACCCCGCTGTTGCAGGGCACATTCCTTTGCGTTGCAAAACAACACATCTAACAGTCATTTTAGTCAAAAAGACCGTTTAATTCTTTGCTAAGAGCTAAAATTGATGCCAAAACACCCAACTCTTTTTTCAGCGCAGAAAAAGGGCATCAAATGATGCCCTTTTTACTAGTGGTTCGTCAAATCTTATGCAAAGATTTTAGCTACAACACCA
>NZ_MCUN01000025.1 GCF_002873455.1 Vibrio splendidus
TGTAGTGGCATAGTGAATTTGGTCACTTAGTTAGAGGTGATATCATCACCTCATAAGTTAACAGGTGACACTATGACAAAACGTACAAGACGACTATTTAGCGCAGAATTTAAGTTAGAAGCAGCTCAGTTAGTCCTAGACCAAAATTACTCAGTGACTGAAGCAGCCCAAGCCATGAATGTGGGCAAGTCCACGATGGATAAGTGGGTTCGCCAGCTTAGAGAAGAGCGCCAAGGAAAAACACCGAAAGCTTCACCGATGACCCCTGAACAAATAGAAATTCGGGAATTAAAAAAGAAGTTGGCTCGCCTTGAAGAGCATAATGAAATATTAAAAAAAGCCACGGCTCTGTTGATGTCGGACTCACTGAACAATTCTTGATAATCAAGAAACTCAAGCAGAGCTACAGCGTAAAAACATTATGCGAAGTCTTCAATGTTCATCGAAGTAGTTATCACTATTGGCTTAAACGCCCAACGGTAATTAACGCTGAAACAGTAAAATTGCGCAGCTTGGTCAGTGAGGCTCACGCTGCAAGCAATAGCTCTGCGGGAGCGAGAACCATTGCAGATATAGTCACAAATCAGGGTGTAAAGCTGAGCCGATACCGAGCAACAAAACTTATGAGAACGCTTGGTTTAGTGAGTTGCCAAGTGCCAAAACATCGTTACCGAAAAGCTTCACAAGAACATATTGACGTTCCAAATCACTTAGGTCGTCAGTTTGCGGTTACCGCCCCAAATGAGGTCTGGGCTGGTGATGTGACGTATATTTGGACAGGTAATCGGTGGATGTATTTAGCCGTTGTTATCGATCTTTTTGCCCGAAAAGTGATTGGTTGGTCGATGTCTCTATCACCTGATTCTAAACTAACAGGCAAAGCTCTTTCGATGGCTTATGAGTCACGTGGTAAGCCTAAAGGTGTTATGTTCCATAGCGATCAAGGCTGTCATTATACTAGCCGTAAATACCGTCAATTGCTGTGGCGTTTTCAAATAAAACAGAGTTTATCTCGCCGAGGAAATTGTTGGGATAATGCGCCGATGGAGCGTTTCTTTAGAAGTCTGAAAACGGAATGGGTGCCAACTGTGGGTTATCGTAGCTTCGCTGAGGCTCAACAAGAGATCACCCGTTACATTATCGGATACTACTGCCAACTCAGACCACATCAGTATAACGGTGGTCTAACTCCCAATGAATCAGAACGATTATATTGGGAAAATTCTAAAACCGTGGCCAATTTTAGTTGACCACTACA
>NZ_MCUN01000026.1 GCF_002873455.1 Vibrio splendidus
ACTGATTTAGGCAACAACGCCGTGTGGGAGTAATGCATCCCATGCCTTGGAAAAATATCGTGATAGTACCGAAAAAGTCTTTATTCACTATTTTCTTCCATTAGCAATGCTATTTTTAGTGTCGTTAAAGGAAGTAAATGTGGGGGCTGCGCTTGGGTACTCTGGGGTTTATTATTTGCTTGCTTTAGCCTTTATGATCTGCGTGAATGTATTTTTTAAGCGGCAGAAAGCTGTTGAACAGGGCGAAGCATTGAGTATGGCTTTTAGTGCTAGCTTTTCTAATTTGGTTTTGGTCGGAGTACCTTTATTTCTTTGGTTAGACGAAAGTCTCTTGATTAGTTTGATCTACATGATTATCCCTTTGCATTCGATCGTTTTGTTTCTTTTTGCCTCCTTGATGAAAGCGGCTCAGAATCAGGGTAATCAGCGATGTTTGAGTATTCAGAGCATTCCGTTTTTGTCGTGGGCGATGCTAGTAGGCGTTGTATTGTCACAGTTACATGTATGGGATGGGGGTTGATATGGAAAATGCTAAGTCCTATATCGTGAATACATTACAGCTAGGCTCTATTTGGGTGCTGAGTTCTCGTTTAACACGGGGCAAGTTTGATTGTAATTGCTTCAAGTCAGCAGTGTCGATGACATTGGCAAAAACGATAGTGATGCCAGCGTTTTTCTTCATTGCTCTGGTTCCTTTTTCTTTCTCTATGGCGGTTCAAATGGCAATGTTGGCAGGACTACCAATTGGGTTGAATACCATGGGTTTTACCGTAGGTGCTAGCCATGAAATGAAGCAAAGCCTTTCTTTAGCGTTGGTGATATCCACTGTACTTTCGCTGCTCTTTATTCCAATTATGTTTTACTGTTTTCAGTTGTGATATTACTGCCTTTATACTGCATTCGGTTAATAAGAGGGCAGTAAAGAAGGTGGTATTTTTATTGTGTATTGAGATTATGATGTGTTTGAGGTCATGATGCGTATTAGGCTAATGAGAGCAAAAAAACGGGTGCAGTTCCTTTCGGACGACGACTTCCGGTGACCATTTAGGCCGTCGCCGTGAAGGGGCTTTGTTGAAACTCCCGACTTGTGCTCCTGTTTAATTTTTTACTGAAGTTGCCTCTATTGATACCCAAGATTCTAGTGGCCTTTGATTGGTTGCCGCGTGGGTTATCAACTCAGTAAATAAGATTTCAAGCACAGTGGGCGTTATCCAAGACATATCTGGTGTTGCTGATTTGCTATCAAAACAAGTTGGTTGTAATTCTTCTCGGATAAGCTTTTTCAATTGATTCTTATTGGTAGGAGGTCATTCAAATTGGTTGGATTCTACGGGTAGTGAGAAGATTATCTCGATTAATGATTAAACGGAGTTTAACGAAAATCCACTTGACCCGCACGTTAACCTAACCTCTTTCCGGTACAATTTGATGCATCGTACTAGATCTTTACAACTAGCTTTACCATACCTGTAGTTATTCATTAATTGCTAATTTAACAAAACCACTGACACAGAAATGTCCAAGAGTTTCTTAGGTTGAATTTGTACCCTTGGCACTTTCTAGCTCGAAAATGCCCCAAGACGTGTTTAGAGCGCATGAAACCAATGTGAGATTTATTTGTGCAACAAGCTGCATTGCAAGTTCCAATCCCAGTTTTGCAACAGCCTGTTGCAAAAATCACTATGAAGCACTTCTGCTCCAAATTTTCTTACGATGGGTTGACCTTACAGTTCTGTTAAGCATCATTTGACCAACTTTTTCCTAATGCCAGTAGAGTATCTAGCTGTTTCAGGCCTTGCCATATACATCAATATTAGACTTAGCGAAGGTGAACCATCTGGCTCTAGTTCATCAAGAATTTTAAATGATGGAGAAATTAAATGCCTAGCGGTCCCCCCTAGGTCTCAACGGACAATAAACAGTGTTTAGAGCAATTTTGAGGTCAAGCACAGCTTTCAGTAGCCCACCTTATAGTCAATAATTTAGGTGAAAAATTGGGGGTTTCTACGCTGTTTAAATGCGGATAGAATTTTATGTAATCCCTCAGCTTCTAGTAAATAAATGTTTATCTCTGTATCCATATCAGCTGCAGCAACGAAGTCATCGGGAAATGCAGGTGCAACATTGATCGACTCGATGCCCGTTGGCTTCACAGCGCTTAACATATGCTTTAACTTGCCTAGATGTTGAAGAGCATTTGGAAAATTGTCAATTTTTCAATGACTTTGTTTCACCAACGATAACATCATCATTTTCTAACGAAATGATGATGTTAGCTTTGTCTTTAGCTGTATTGATATCTTTTCTCAAATCCTCATCAACAGTCATGCCTAGTTGCTCTAGAATAGAACGAATCGCCTCCTCAAGTTTCACACCGAAATCTGCTTCTTCGATATCAACACCTGCTGATTGAAGTCCTTGAAGGTCATGACAGGCCAAAAGGTGATAGTTTTCGATGAGTCGATCGTTCAATCTGATGAGTTCGCTCTTAAGCGCTTAAGACAATCAACTTATTTTTTCTAATCAGATTTAAACAATTTGGAGTAATTGCTCTAAGTCATTTATATCTGTACGACCTCACGTCGTACGCCCCAAATGATTTAGAGTTAGTAGTCATTTAGGTCATATTAATATGAATCGCTCCTGCTAAAAATGCTCCGTTTTCATGATGCTTGTCACTTAAGTATTGCCTAATATATTTATATGGACTTGTTATGATTCAACATACTCAGATGTATCCCATAATAACGATAATAACCAATAATATTGCTGCCAATAAACAACAACTCCATCAGCACAGCGGTAGGAGAACCTACAAGATAATTGTGTATTAGCCAGAGCAAAGTTCCGAAAATCATTAATTGACGTAAACGTTGATCACTTTGACAAAATGCAGCAGTGGTCTGAAATAGCGTTCCGCCAAAACTAAGCAAACTGATAAAGTCAACAAAGGTCACCACAGTGATCACTACCGCAGATGTTAAAAATAGGAGCATCAATTTTTTTGATGTAGTAAAAATGCTAGTGAAATAGCGAACACTCGCGAGTAACATTAAGCTTGCAGCGGTCCATTGTTCTAGTAGAGCAAAGTGGGTGCTAATCAGGATGCCTGATATACATAAGCAACAGACAATTTTTTGTCTTTGTTTAAATTGAAATGATATCAGATCGAATACAATGGCGATTGCTATCAATACTTGGGACCAAAGAAATGCCGACATGCTTCCCTCCTACAAAATTTATGATAAATATGGAGGTGGGATTATGCGTACATATCCCAAAGTAGGAATTAACTAAAGTTAATTCCTACTTCTTATATTTAGTTTTTAATTCTGGCTTTCAATCTCGATAGGCTGACAGGGCTGATACCGATATAGCTAGCTATCTGAATGTTATTAAGTTTGATTAACCAATTTGGCCAATACTGCAGTAAATGCTGGTACCTTTGCTCAGGGGTGTGGAGTAATAGCAGAGCCTCTTTTTGCTCTTTGAATATTAACTGTTGTTGTAACAGTGTGACTTTGGCTTGTAAGAACGAAGGCAATGTCAGTAAATTCAAGGGGATTCTTATCACTTCTGCTGTTGTAATTGCTTCAATTTGATATTGGGCAGACATTTCCTGTAACCAACTTGAATAGAGGAAACATAGTTCACCTTTAAAATAAAACTCTTTGCATCGCTCCTGACCATTCTCACCGTAATGACAAGCTCTAAGTATACCGGACATGATAAAATAACCATAGTCCTGCTGAGATCCCTGTGCGAGCAAAATATCTGATGGGTTCAGTGAGAGCAATCTAAACTGAGTTGACAGGGATTTAACCGCTTGAGGCGGAACACCCATATCAGAAAAATAATCAGTCACCTCTGTGAACTTGCCCAACATAAAACAGGTTCCATATTTGCTTTGTTTCGCCAAGACTAACACATTTAATCACTAGAAATATTTAAGATACTAATGATTATTGGTGTAATTCAGTGGTGAAGTGAAGATGGCGACTTGCTAAGACGTTTTCAATACAAAACCTTATCTAGAGATATACAAACTGAATTAATTTTCTAAATCGTTTATGCCCCAAAAACATTTAGATTAAATACTCTACACAATTTAGAGGGCGTGCGTTTACCCTACTAAAACTTATTCGATTGAGTTGATAACCGTTCATTCTCGTCATTAGGCTACATCTTGCAATCTAACTTCCCTTCATGTGTCATAACTTATTGATTGTCAGTTGAGTTAATATTAAAATGATGGCATTGCCGAAAGATGAAAGACGACAATTTGTCGCCTAATAAGCGTTATAAGCTTTGGTCGAGAGAGGTCAAATGACAATAGTAGAGCAAATAGTTAATCGAGAAATTGAAGCTGTAATCGTATATGAGTCTAGTGATGTTATAGCCTTCGCTGATCATGATCCTATTAACTTTGGACACATACTGATCTGCCCAACCTACCCTTACGAAAGTTACATTGAATTACCAGACCAAGTTCTTACAGAAATTCAATCGGTGGCCAGAGACCTCTATCAACGTATTGAGCGAACTTTTGAACCAGATGGTATATCTTTTATTCAAAATAACGGTAAATTCAATGAGCTTTCACATTACCATCTCCATATTTTTCCTAGGTTTAATGGTGACAAATTTGGGTGGAAAAGTAGTGAGATTGGAGTTCAAAGCATAGAAAAACTGCGCGAATCTCTGGCACGCTTATAACAAATAAGGATAAGTGTCGCCCAGCCGACACTTTATCTGGTTGTTGAACAAGCCCGTCACGGTGACACCTTTATTAGTGATTTGCTCAGTCTGAGCAAGAGGGGTTTAGGCTCCCCTCGCGTCTTCAAGCCGAATGAAGCCATTGAGCCGATCATTGACGACCTGCCCAAGCCGATAGTTGTCCTGTGTCTCTTTTACGTGTTAGACCTCCGCGGTGTTCATTGCACCATTATCCTTATAAGCGAGCACCTTTCGGCTCGTCAGCTGGCTAGCTCGGTCGGGTGATCCCAACGCACACCATTTCGTGCTCGCAACAAGGGCACGTTCGTACGGCTTTGCTGCGCACAGGGAGAGACGTTAGCATCGGACAGATCCACTGTGGTGCCAGCAAGAGTAAGATAGCCAGCCTTAACCGCCTCGCATTGCCATGCATAAATCCATAGTCTCGAACCCGTTGCAGCCCTTTGGGCAGCACGAACGAACTAATGGGGTCAAGTCTTGCCTTTTGCCTAACCATGTTTTCTATACCTGAAGTAATCAGAAAATACAGTGTGCTCCGTAGATCGTAACAAGCTTTTGTCCATTTCCTTCCAACTACAATCGTGATAACCAAATTAAAAAGGAGGTCA
>NZ_MCUN01000027.1 GCF_002873455.1 Vibrio splendidus
CACATTCCAGGACGGGACAAATTCAATAAAAAAGCCGATAGTTCAGTGAACTATCGGCTTTTTTATTGCTATCAATTTGGTTTGAGCTTACTGCTCTTGTTTCTTGTGAACCGCATCAGGCTCATCAATCGTTTCAACCTCACAGACCTTATCAACCCCATAAACCGTATCAAGATAGTCGTCTTTCTCTTTCCACGTGTTATTCAACCAACTGTGGAAACGGCGTTTAAACGCTTTATCTTCAAAGTAGTTACCGTTGACGTTCTCATCCATTGGGTGCAACTTAATACGCACGACCACCTTCTTCATCTTACCTTTCAGCATGTCTTCAAACGGAGAAGTCTGATTTTCAGGATAAGCCAGAGTGACATCAACAATACCATCTAAGATTGGGCCCATTGCAGACAGAGCAAACGCCACACCGCCGGTTTTTGGCTTGAGTAGATGTCGATACGGTGTTTTCGCTGTCGCCAGTTTCTCGTGATTGGCACGTGTCCCTTCGACAAAGTTGACCAATGTTGTTGGTGCCCATTTGAACTTAATGCATGCCTTGTTGATTGCGTCGAAGTCATCATTACGACGCTCAGGGTTACGAATCAAAAACTCACGCGAGTGGCGTCTCATGAACGGCATATCCAAGCCCCAACAGGCCAATCCAACAAAAGGAACATACAACAGTTCGTGCTTGAGGAAGAACTTAGTCATCGGCATCTTGTCTTTCAAGATTGAAGACAAGATCACGATATCCGCCCAGCTTAGGTGATTCGACATCATCAAATACCATTGTTTAGTCGAGATGTCTTCCCCGCCTTCCACTTGCCACTCTATATTGTTGTTAACGTTGAGCATCCACAAGTTAAGAGAAGCCCAACACCAAAACGTGAAATTCGCTAAACGAGTACATGACTTTTGAACAATAGAAATTGGAAGAATCAGTTTGATGAGGCCAAAGAAGCTCACGGTAAACGCAGTCATTGCGGTATTGATAGTCACGAACAATACGTTCAAGACCATACGAAGATTATCAAGCATAAAACACGGCTATATTGAGATCGAAAGCCGACATTATACTCATCTGTAAAATATTCTCTTTAGTAATTGGTTGAATATCCTAGGGGTCAAACCACTGTACTAATTTAGGTCTGTGTCCATAGATCAATTCATCGTTCTGAATCAGAAGTAATTACATCAAAAAGAAACTTATGTGTCACTTAGACTCAATAATTGCGGAGTCTATTTGACATTATTTAAGTTCATTTTCACCAAAACGCCAGTATTGATAAGCATTCTCATTACTGGCATGCTACATGCAACTCCAAAGTGTAAATAGTTGAGTATCCTTAATGAGATAACTTCTCTAAGTAAAGGTGATGATATGACAGATATTCCTCATGGTTTGGTGACTGGTAAAGTCTTACATAAAACACAATGGACTGATCAACTGTTCTCGCTTCAAGTCAGTGCTCCTGTCTCTTTCTATCAAGCGGGTCAGTTCACGAAACTTGGCCTGCTTAACAGTGAGAATGAGTTCGTAAGACGGGCTTATTCAATGGTGAATGCGCCAGAGCACAAACAAGGCCATCAGCACTTGGAGTTTTTGATTGTTAAGGATCAGAACGGTCAGCTTTCTCCTCAACTTCATGAGTTAAAAGTAGGCGATGAGATCTTTGTCGGTAAAGATCCAAGCGGCTTTATGACGCTAGATGAGATCCCGGAGATCGCAGACGACCTATGGATGCTTTCAACCGGAACTGCCGTCGGGCCTTTTATCTCAATGCTCGAAAGCATGAAGATACAGCAGCAAAATGATTTAGATGTCGAAAAAGTAATGTCATTCAAAAACCTTGTACTGATCCATGCCGTAAGAACAGAACAAGACCTGACTTATCGAGACCGTATCGCTCAACTCGTTCATCACTTCCAAGGGAAACTACAATATGTGCCAATTATTTCTAGAGAATCAGTCACCGGAACTTTGCGCGGACGAATCCCAAGCTTGTTACTTGGAGGCGACCTCGAGCGAGCCTCGTCTATCACTATCAACCAAAGACATAGTTTCTTCTATCTTTGCGGTAATCCCCAAATGGTTCGAGACACGAGCGAAGCACTGATCTCATTGGGATTACAAAAACACTTGCGCAAAAAGCCAGGCCAATTTAGTAGCGAAAACTACTGGTAATAAAGTTAAGAAGTATTAAGGGGCGATAGTGCACTTGATACGCCCACTACATAAAACATGAAAATCTAAGAGGTTTTATATGAGTCATTTACGTATTCCTTCACATTGGAAAATTCAACGTTCAACGCCATTCTTTACTAAAGACAACGTGCCTGCCGCGTTAATAAGCCATCACAACACTGCTGAGGGTGTGTTCGGTCAATTATGTGTTATGGAAGGTACGGTTACCTACCACGGTTTTGCAGACGCAGAAGCAACAGAACCAGAAGTCACCGTTGTCATCAATGCCGGACAATTTGCGACAAGTCCTCCGCAATATTGGCACCGTATAGAACTGAGTGACGATGCTCAATTTAATATCAACTTTTGGTCAGAAAAAGAGACCAAGAAAATGTTTAATACCCGAAAATAATATCGATTCAATATGGATGAACTTATGAGCTAGCTACTTCGTAATGTGATTTTCAATGCTCAAAAAACGAAGAAGAAATCCAATTAACCATAATAATTACAATGGCTAATGGTGATGGACAAGACAAAAAAACTCTAGCACACTGAATAAAGTTATTAGTTTGAACCCGATTTTAAATAATAAAATTTTGGGTCTTCACATTTTTAGGTAAGAGAGGAAGCTATGCTCAACATTGCTTTTTTTAGCTCAAAGTCATACGACGAAAAATCATTCGAACTTGCGAAAGGCAAACTCAATGCTGAGTTTCATTTTCACGATTTTCGACTCACTACGACAACAGCAAAAATGGCGCACGACAACGAAGTCGTTTGTGCGTTTGTAAACGATGACCTATCGCGAGATGTATTAAAGATTCTAGCGAAAGGCGGCACCAAGCTGATTGCAATGCGTTGTGCCGGATTTGATAAAGTCGACCTAGATGCAGCTAAAGAGTTTGGTCTACAAGTGGTTCGCGTTCCTGCTTATTCACCAGAATCTGTAGCAGAACACACCGTTGGTATGATGATGTGTTTGAACCGCAAGCTACACAAAGCGTATCAGCGTACTCGTGACGCGAACTTCTCTCTTGAGGGCTTAGTAGGCTTCAACTTTCACGGTAAAACGGTAGGTGTGATCGGCTCAGGCAAAATTGGCTTAGCAACTATGCGTATTCTGAAAGGTTTAGGCATGAACATCTTATGTTACGACCCATATCCAAACCCATTGGCAGTAGAATTAGGCGCTAGATACGTAGAACTCGACGAGCTTTACCAAGAGTCTGATGTTATTTCTCTACACTGCCCGATGAGCAAAGAGAGCTACCACCTGCTGGATGCAACAGCATTTGAGAAAATGAAAGATGGCGTGATGATCGTCAACACCAGTCGCGGTGAGCTGCTTGATTCAACGGCAGCAATTGAAGCGCTCAAACAAAGCAAGATTGGTGCATTGGGGCTTGATGTTTACGACAACGAGAAAGAGTTGTTCTTCCAAGACAAATCTAACGATGTGATTGTGGATGACGTATTCCGTCGCCTATCTGCCTGTCACAACGTGTTGTTCACAGGTCACCAAGCATTCTTAACTAAAGATGCCCTGTTCAATATTGCGAACACAACGCTAACCAGCGTCGATGCCTTCTTTACTGGCAACACCAGCGGCAACGAACTGGTTTAATAACGGACTGACATCAAGCTCGCTCCAAGAACACAAGGCCACGCTAGTTCTCAATAAACAGCGTGGCTTTTTCGTTGAGTCCATTATCGAAAGCAGATACTAAACACAGAAGTGACAGTCTTCAGTATCTAAACCATACACGCCTTTTCTAATAGCAAGGTGCTCTTCCCCTGCTTTCACGCCCATCTCGTAACCCGCATCCAAGATGCTATGATCCATGGTTAGTCGCTTAACTGCGAACGCTTCAGGTGGTGCTATCACCTTAATGGTCGCATCTTTAGGTGGGTTACGAATGAACTCAAGAGACTGGTTGTAATTTTCAGCACGCACCGCCATCGACTCTGCAATATTAGGGAATTTCTTTAGCAGTTTTTTCAGCATCCACTGATACTTCTGTGGCTTCATTCGGTAGCTTAATGGGTGAGAAAGAATCACGGTAATGTCTCGCGCACCGCGACGGTATGCTTCGCGAACTGGAATCGAATCGGCCACACCACCGTCGGTGTAACAACCGCCTGAGAAACACGGCGTTTCACGGTAAGCAATAGGTAGTGCCGTTGTTGCTTCAACCACATTAGATAGGTTTTCAGGTTTAATGTGGTAGTAATCAGCACTGCCAGTATCGACATTAGTAACCGCTGCTAATAGTGGAATACTTGAAAACAGCTCTCCGCAATCGAGCGGATAACGTTGGTTAGATTCATCCCACAACCACTTCACGTCCACCAAGTTACCGCCTTTAGCAAAGCGTGCTGGATTAAAGAAGGTTTTGTCGGTCGCCATGGTCGTAATCACACTGTAGCTACGTTTCGGTGCTTGAGATAAGTAGCCAACCAGATTCGACACGCCAGCAGATACGCCAATAGCAAAATCATAGGGACGGAAATCGTCTTGCATAAAGGCGTCCAACACTCCGGCAGCGAAGATGCCTCTCATTGCCCCACCTTCAACGATTAATGCGCTTTTACTCATCTCAAACTCTATTACTTTATAAACTGATAGCCGTAGAATAATCCCGCCCGTCTTATAAAGATAATGGGATATTTTTATCAATTCAATAGGTAAAAACTATCAATAGAAATGGTGCTAAGTTTCAAGTGATTAGTACTACTTACATGGCTCACCTAATACACAGCATGATCAAAAAAGACCATTGAGTGATTCACTCAACGGCCTTTCATTTAACTAATCAAACTTATTGATTACGACTTAAATTCGCTTACATCGATTTCAAGCAGTTTACCAATGCCTTCACCGTATGCTGGGTCTGCTTTGTAACAGTGTCTTAGGTGACGCAGTTGAATCTCTTTAGGCACGCCGCCTAGGTTGCGTGCTGTGTTATCAAACAAAATCGCTTGTTTCTCTGGTGTCATCAGGCGGAACAGGTCACCTGGTTGCGAGAAGTAATCTTCATCTTCACGGTGATCCCAGTGCGCTGCTGCACCATCCAGATTCAATGCTGGTTCTGCAAAGTCTGGTTGCTCTGCCCATTGGCCTTCGTTGTTTGGTTCATAACCCAATGTGCTACCAAAGTTACCATCAACACGCATCGCACCATCACGGTGGTAGCTGTGTACTGGGCAACGAGGTGCGTTCACTGGGATATGTTGATGGTTAACACCCAAACGGTAGCGCTGCGCATCACCGTAAGCAAACAAGCGACCTTGCAGCATTTTGTCTGGTGAGAAGCTGATACCCGGAACCACGTTTGCTGGGTTGAATGCCGACTGCTCAACTTCAGCGAAGAAGTTTTGTGGGTTACGGTTCAATTCAAACTCACCCACTTCGATTAATGGGTAATCCGCGTGAGGCCAGATCTTGGTAAGATCGAACGGGTTGTAAGACACTTTCGCCGCATCCGCTTCTGGCATCACTTGAACTTTCAGCGTCCATTTAGGGAAGTCTTGATTGTCGATGCTGTCTAGTAAATCGCGTTGGTGGCTTTCGCGATCATTACCGATCAATTGTCCAGCTTCTGCATCAGACAAGTTCTTAATACCTTGCTGAGATTTGAAGTGGAATTTAACCCAGAAACGCTCGTTGTCTGCGTTAATAAAGCTGAACGTGTGGCTACCAAAACCGTGCATGTGACGGTAAGTCGCAGGAATACCACGGTCACTCATTACGATGGTGATTTGGTGAAGTGCTTCAGGTAGAGAGGTCCAGAAATCCCAGTTGTTCTTCGCGCTGCGCATGTTGGTGCGCGGGTCACGCTTAACCGCATGGTTTAGATCTGGGAACTTAAGAGGATCACGAAGGAAGAATACTGGCGTGTTATTACCCACCATATCCCAGTTACCTTCTTCGGTATAAAACTTCAATGCAAAACCGCGAATATCACGCTCAGCATCGGCTGCGCCACGCTCACCCGCTACCGTAGTAAAACGCGCAAACAGGTCAGTCTTTTTGCCTATTTCAGAAAACAGTTTTGCCTTGGTGTATTTGGTGATGTCATGTGTAACCGTAAACGTACCGTAAGCGCCCGAACCTTTCGCGTGCATACGACGTTCTGGAATGACTTCGCGGTCAAAATGCGCCATTTTTTCTAAAAACCAAACATCTTGAAGAAGTTGAGGGCCACGTTTGCCCGCAGTTTGAACATTCTGGTTATGAGCAACAGGACAACCCGCAGCTGTAGTTAGTTTTTTACTCATGATCTATTCCTTAAGGTCCAAAGGTGCAGCAATAGTGAGTGCACCTTGATATTTGTACTGGCTTCCTTTCAAGAGCCACTAAAATACTATGGATATAGAATAGACCCCTAATGGCATAAAATATAATCGTTTCTATTTATCGTTATAATCTATAAAACCTATTAAGCGAGTAACTTAAGCGTCACGCACTAAGACACTGACTAATCAATAATTTTACTTCCTAGCTTGAGTGTCGCTGCAATATTCCTAGCTGTTCTTGTCAGGTTCTTTTCCGCCTCCTGTAAGACTTGATCAAGTGACTGAGGAGAACGAACCGTCCCGAACAAGCTGCTCATTTCTCCATAAAGTGCTTCTACCTCAGTTCCCAATGAGCCAGCAATGCCTATGGTTGGAATACCTTGGAGGCTTGCTCGCTTAGCAACGCCATAAGGTGTTTTCCCTTGCAGAGTTTGGTTGTCCATTTGCCCTTCGCCAGTAATCACAAAGTCGGCACCTTTCAACACATCATCGGCTTGTAAAACATCAAGCACCATCTCAATACCCGGTTTGATCTGCATATTAAATAGCAAACTAAGTCCCATAGGCGTACCACCAGCTGCGCCATAACCAGCCCGTTGGTTAATAGTCTCATTGCCGCGAACACAATTACGCACTTCAGCGATTTGCGCAAAATTCGCGAGCGCCTTATCAAGCGTCAAGACTTGTTCAGGTGTCGCTCCTTTCTGTGGGCCGAATATATGGCTTGCTCCATTACTTCCACATAATGGATTATCAACATCGCACGCCACAATCAACTCGACATCTGCGTAGCGCGAATCTAAGCCTGTAAGATCTATTGATGTAAGGTTAGCTAAAGCAGCACCACCGCGCGTTAACTCTAGACCTTTATCATCCAATAGCAGCCCACCAAGTGCTTGCACTATTCCTGCTCCACCGTCATTGGTCGCACTGCCACCCAATCCAAGAATGATAGTTTGAGCACCCTGCTCTATTGCTTCTAATATCAGCTGTCCTGTACCAAAAGACGAAGTAACCAAAGGATCACGCTGCTCAGGCGTCAGCAAGTCCAAACCAGACGCAGCAGCTACCTCTATCAAAGCCGTTTTATTTGGGTTCTGAACCGACGGTTCTAACATCGCCCATTCAGCATTAACCAATTCTCCCAACGGCCCTTCCACTTGAAGCGTTCGCTTTTGCCCTTTTAAACCTTGTAGCAATACATCCACAGTCCCTTCGCCGCCATCAGCTAAAGGCAAAGCCACATATTCAGCGTCAGGGAAGACTTCACGAAAGCCGGTTTCAATACACGCTGCCACCAATGCAGCAGATAAAGATTCTTTAAACGAGTCTGGTGCAATAACAATTTTCATAGTGTCGTTCCAAAGATTGTTTTTTTAGTCATCGGTCCACAAATGTCTTAATAACAGACCAGTTCAAAAATCACACGTTATGGGCAGTATATAAAGGGAATAATAGACAGGTTGCTCAGCAATCACATTGAAGAGTTCAATACGTACAATTTGTGATGTAGATCGACTACTTGCATATTGTAATCATAGTTTGAGAACAACTTCCTGAACTTTACACATGGCAGAGTAGAGTTGCATAAATTTAAAATGATATAGTCCACGAAAATCAAACATCTTGGACATTATTATGCATTCTAGCGACATCATTAAATTGGCAAATTTGGGCGTTAATATCGAAATTTCAAAAGACTCTTCATTGCATCCTTCTGATGCGTTGGAAGTGGTAAAGATTGTTGCTGAAATTGGTAGTCAAATTACCATTAAGAAGAAGTACCACACCGACTATCTCATTCAGATGGCTGAAGTAGGTCGTGACCACGTGACAATTGCGGTCTAATCATCGCTTTTTAAACACCATCGGTTTGGACGTTAAAAGTGACTTAATAAGTTAAGTTAGAAACGAAAATAGCATCTTACTGATATAAAAATGCAGCATATTGGGGGCAATATGCTGCATTTTCTCTTTTTGTCCTGAGCATGTAGAACGCAAAGAGAAATCGACGGATCTTTAACCGCGCTTAGTTAGCGAGTGACGACAAGTTAACGAGTAGCAACGAATTATTGTTCGAATAATGTCGGAACACCGGTTTGAGCACAAACCTCATTCAAACGCTTTTGCGCAGTGAGGATATTCTCTTTCCAATGTTCATCTTGGGCCCACATCTCAATCACAAGTGGCACAACACATTCTGTCTCTCTCAACGTTTCAAAAATCGCATTGAAATCAACTTCACCATCACCAATCACGAGATCTCGGAACTGCCCTTTGTACTCGTCAGTCACTTTATAAGTATCTTTCAAGTGAATCTGAGTGATATGAGGTTTACTCAACTTCAGCTCTGTCACTATGTCATAATTCCAACCTGAGATATTACCCACGTCAGGATACGCGGTGAAATATGGTGAATTGACTTCGCGACTCAGTACTTCAAATTTACTCAAAGAATTCAGGTAGTCCGTATCCATGATCTCAACAGCAAGCATCACGCCGGCTCTTTCTGCCAATTGCGCTGAAAGCTTCATCCCTTCAATAAAACGCTGATGGGTTACCTTATCGGCTGGCTCATAGTAAACGTCATAACCCGCTAACTGTATGGTACGAATACCCAACTTATAAGCGAGCGAGATCGCTTTCTCCATATGGATGACAGCTTGCTCACGAATCGCCGGATCAGCAGATCCAAATGGGAACTTGCGATGCGCACTTAAACACATGGATTGCAGAGGGACACCATGCTTTTCGCAAAGGCGACGCAAAGCATACACTTCATCGTCATTCCAATCTAAGCGGCTGCGACGCTCGTCCGATTCATCTACCGATATTTCAAGAAAATCAAACCCAAGCTCTTTGGTCGTTGCGAGCTTGTCTTCCCAACTGAGTTCGTTAAGTAGAGCTTTCTCATAAAGCCCTACACGGTGGCGTAATAAGTTTTGATACATAGCGCCTCCTAGTTCCAGTAGCGATCGATCTGAGCTTTAAGTGCCTCTGCCGTTTCTTTACCTTTGTCACCCGCAAGTGCTCGGCCTGCAATAAAGGTTTTCGCTTTAATGCCTTCAAATAGGTAAAGGTCCTCAGGCACGATACCGCCTGTGATAGAAAGCTCGATGCCCATTTCAGACAATGCACGCATTTTCACAAGGTCTTCTTCTGTCCAACCCACGCCGGCTAATTCAGCGTCACGAGAGCGGTGGTAAATCGCTTGTGAAATACCTAGGTCGACCCAAGATTGAGCGTCATCCATTGTCCAGTTACCATAAATTTCGATTTGGATTTCACCGTTAAATTCATCGGCGACTTTCTTACACGCGCCAATGGTAGCGATGTGTGCAGCTGCAGAAACCGTAATCCAGTCTGCGCCCGCTTCAAATGCCATACGCGCGAGAATAGCGCCACCATCAGTGGTCTTCATATCACACACTAAAATGTGGTCTGGGTGGTTCTTACGCAGTGTTGAAACTGCTGTCATGCCTTCAGCGAAGGCTAAGATAGTGCCCACTTCAATCACATCAACGAAGCTTTCAACGTTGTTTGCCACTTCAATTGCTGCAGGAAGATTTGTCTGGTCTAGGGCGATCTGAATCATTGGTTTAGTCATGTTGTTATCCTTTAATTTGTTCACGTATTAGACGGGCTAAGCCATCATGGTTGTTATCTGTTGAGCACACGCATTGAACGTGTGACTTGACGATGTCATCAGCATTGAGCATCGCTACGCCTAACCCGGCGTACTTAAGCATGGATATGTCGTTGTGGTTATCACCGACGGCAATGACGTCATCGGCGTGATAACCGAGTTCTGCGATGTATTCAGCAAGGCGTAGGCCCTTACTGTTACCCTTCGCAGCAAAATCTATTCGGTTAGACCAAGAACGCTCACCGTTGAAGTTCTCTTCTATCCATGGGTGTTGCATTAAACGGTCTACTGAGTCTTGGCTACCTTCCACCACAAACTTCCAAACGTGTTCGGCTCGTTGAGCCGTTTCAATGAATGATTCCACTTGGTAAATTTGAGGGCGATGTTGCTCTGGTGCCGTTTCTGCCCAACTTTCTAATGCCAACATGTAGGCAAATGGGTTGTATTGTGAGTACGTCATGGCATGCGTGATGTACATGACCATTTTGAGCTGAAACTCATCGGCCATATCGATGAAAGTCAATGCTTTGTCTTTCTCGATAGCGTTTTGAGTCAAGACCGTTTCAGTTTGATAGTCATAAACATAAGTGCCATTACAGCAAATGATTGGCGTATCTAAGTCCAATTCATAGTAATACGGTCGTGCTGCTGTGTGGTGTCGACCAGTCACAATCACGACATGACAGCTTTGTTTGGCTTCTTGAATCGCCTTTTTCACTTCTGGATGAATAGTGTGATCATCCTTTAATACGGTTCCATCGAGATCTAACGCCAGCACTTTATACATAGAGTCCTCTCACTTATTCCTGAAATCAGGCCTAATCAATATGAAGCTACTTAACTTTGAAACACCATAGCTTTGAAACTACTTAGAATTGAAACCAGTTGGACGGCAGACTTAAATGAGACGCCGATTTACTGTTGGCCGTAATAAGCATTTTCACCATGCTTACGCAGGTAGTGTTTGTCTGATAGCTCTGGCTGAATTTTGATGCCGCTGTTCAAGGTGCGCGTTGCCAACGCCATTGCAGAAACTTCTTCTAATACCACGGCGTTATGAACGGCGTCGTTAGCATCTTTGCCCCAAGAGAAAGGCGCATGTCCTGCAACAATCACGCTTGGAACGGCCATTGGATCAATTCGGCGTTGCTTGAACTCTTCAATGATCACCAAGCCGGTATTTTTCTCGTACTCTTCAGCAATTTCAGAGTGGGATAATCGACGTGTACATGGAATGTCACCGTAAAAATAATCAGCATGAGTGGTACCCAGCGCTGGAATATCGATGCCGGCTTGCGCCCAAATAGTGGCACTGCGTGAATGCGTGTGAACAATGCCACTGACCTCAGGGAAAGCTTTGTAGAGCTCTAAATGAGTTGCGGTATCACTTGAAGGATTAAGTTTCCCTTCAACAATGTTGCCTTCTAAATCAACGACCACCATATCTTCAGCTGTCATGTCGCAGTATTCGACACCTGACGGTTTAATCGCTATTACGCCATTAGCACGGTCAAACTCAGAGACATTTCCCCAAGTGAATGTCACCAAACCGTACTTCGGAAGTTGCAAATTGGCTTCTAGAACACGTTGTTTCAATTGGCTATATTTAGACATAGTTGTCTCCTTACGCAGCTTCCGCTTGCAGCAATGCAGCATCAATTAAACGCGCCACTTCTTCAGGGCTTTTACATGCGCGTAGTTTTGAGAAGTCTTCATCGAATTCAATTAAGTTCGCCACTTGCATAGTACCTTCGATGTGCTCTTCTGAATCTTTACCCGCTAGCGTGATCAGTACATCAACAGGCTCATCAACACCTTCAAAAGTAATCGGTGTTTCAAGCACGGTTAACGCAAACCCGGTACGAATCACGCCATCTTCAGGGCGGCAATGAGGCAACGCGAACGCATCGTGAATACAGATGTAAGGGCCTTCTTCACCAATCGCTTTGGTAATCGCATCGTAGTAACGCTCTTCAGCGACACCGGCTTTCACCAATGCATCAGTACCAAGCTTGATCGCCGCTTTCCAGTCAGCAGCTTTTGCGTTCAGTAGGATAGAGTTGTTCTTGATAAGAGATTCTTTTAAGTTCATGTTATTGCTCACTTATATAATTGTTTTTATTGGCTCAGCAGTGTGATACCACTGAGCCGTTTATAATTATTTGTGGAAGTTGTTCTCGATGATGGAAACAAGCTCGTCGCCGAAAGTTTTCACCATAATCATGTTCTTAACCGCTAACTGTTGCTTACCTTCTGGCAGCCCCGTGATCTTCGCAGCAAGAGCAACCGAAGTAACGATGATGTCGAATGAACCAAGGTGCGATTTATAATCAGTAATGGCGCTGTTAAAGGTCGAGCTTGGGATGCCTTTCTTGTCCAAGTACTCTTTGATCTTCTTAGAGCACATCATTGAAGAACCTTGCCCTGAACCACAGCACACTAAGACACGAACCGGTTTCTGGTCGGCAGCGGGTGACACGCGAGTTTCTGACGTTGTAGAAGCTGCCGTTGTAGAAACAGAAGGTGCTTGAGCGGTTGCTGTCGATTGTTGTGGTACTGCGACTTCAACCTCAATGCCTTCTGGCGTAACTGCCGTCATTGTTTCAGCTTGCTTCTCAGCGTCTTCTTCTGCACGTAGTTGTTTAGAAGCGAAGTACATGTAGACACCAGCTAAAGCCAGAATCCCGAAGAAGAACATATTAGAGCTAGAGATACCTTGCATGATAGGTGGGAAGACGAGAGCCCAGTCAGCCATACCCATCCAGCCATTAAACTCTGCACCCGATTGAGCAAAGATATGAATTGCCCAAGCAGAACCAACCACTTCGATGATGCCCATCACGAAACAGATCTTCATTACCGCTTTCCAACCACCGAAGTGGTTCGCAAACACACCAATCGTCGCGTTCGAGAAGAACATTGGGATAAAGCCAGGAATGATCATGATAGGAGAATCGAAGGCTAGCATTGCAAGAACGGCTGTGAATTGGCCAACAGCGCCCCACATGAAACCGAACACCATTGCATTTGGAGAGTATGCGTAGATAGCCGCACAATCGATTGCTAAAACAGCGTTAGGAATAAGGCGTTGAGAAATACCGTTAAATGCCTCAGACAATTCCGCTACGAACATACGGACGCCGGTTACGATAACTTGAATAGCTACTGCGAATTTCAAACCAGTTTCGAAAATATAGATAAACCAGTGTGTTTTTCCTGCCATGTCTTGAAGGTTATCAAGACCAAATGAAAGAAGAATAATGCCGAAGAAAGCAGTCATGACTAGCGTTGTCGCTGCGATGCTATCGTGGAAAATGTGTAACCATTTAGGCAGTTTGATGTGGTCAACGCTGTCATTTTTGTCGCCAAGCTTAGGAGCAACCTTTGTCGCTACCCATGACGCAAACTGTTGTTGGTGACCAATAGAGAAACCCGCCCCGCCAGTAACCTCTTGGGTAGGCTTGAACATGATGTTAGACGAAATACCCCAGTACAACGCCATCAATATTGCTGAATAGATGATGGTTTCCCACATACCTGCACCAAGCACGAAGTAGAAAACGGCAATTAGGCCAGCTTGTTGGAACATGATATGTCCCGTAAGCATGATGGTTCTGATGCCCGTGATGCGGCGGAAGGCAACAAGAAGAATATTGAGACCAAGTGCCAGTAATACGGCATATCCAACCCAAGAATAGTTATCTCCCATGGTCTCCATGGTAGACATCATGGTTGTGTACGGGTCTATCACTGACCCCGTCAATCCATGAATCTCACTCATTTTCAGAATCACTGGTTTGAAACCCGCTACCAATGTTCCTGCACCTACCTGCACTATCATGAAACCAACGATGGTTTTGATAGAGCCGGAGATAATAGTTGTTGCGTCACGCTTGAGTAGAATGTAACCCAGACAAGTAACAAGACCGAGTAGCAACGGTGCTTTGGTCATTACCTGACTGTAAAAAATATAGAAAATATCGTATAAGAATTCCATATCTTTACCCCTGATTAATTTTTAATTTTAATGGTATGTAGGATGTGATGATGTCTATTTTTGCTCACGAACTAGACTTTACCAATCAAAAGTAATCATTCAATGCTCGCTTGTGATTACTTTGATTTATATCAATTAACCACACCTAGAATGTGCCTAATTGAGCTTTAGATCACACACAAAACAATAAAACCATTAAAAATCAATAACTTAGGAAAATAGCGATTAAGATCTGATTTTTATGGTGATGGTATTTGACAATCACGGTGGTGATTATTAGAATCAAAACAAATCAAAAGTAATCATCAAATTGTCACAACGACATAAAGAGTGATAAAAATGAATGAAGTACAAAGACATAACGGCATCTTGTCGTTATTAGAAGATATGCAGACAATCAACGTCTCGCATATTATTGATAAGTTTAGTGTTTCACCTGCTACCGCAAGACGTGATATCGCTAAACTAGATGAAGTTGGCAGACTTAGAAAAGTTCGAAATGGTGCTGAACGAGTAGAGACCCAAAAAAGAAAGTGGTCACCACTTAATATCAATAGCACTGAGTTTTACGAAGAGAAGGCTGAGATAGCGCAAGCAGCTGCTGGGCTTTGCGAAGCTGGCGATACAATCGTGATCAACTGCGGTTCTACTGCGTTCTTACTTGGTCAACAACTGTGTGGCGAAGACGTTCAAATCGTAACGAACTACTTCCCACTAGCAAGCTACTTGATCAACGAAGATCATGACGATGTCATCATCATTGGCGGTCAATACAACAAAGCACAGAACATCTTTCTTAACCCTGCTCCAAATTCATTAGGTGGCTACGCCGGAAACTGGATGTTTACCTCGGGCAAAGGCTTAACAGATGCTGGGCTCTATAAAGCAGATATGTTAACGGCAGTGGCCGAACAACAAATGCTAGAGCAGGTCGATAAGCTTGTTGTTGTGGTCGACAGTTCAAAGGTTGGACAACGTACAGGAATGCTATTTTGCAACACCAAGCAAATAGACATTGTCATCACGGGTAAAGACGCTAATCCAGAAGTCGTAAAACTGATTGAAGCTCAGGGGACGCAAGTCATCCTAGTTTAAATCGCAGGGCAAACTAGCCCACAAATAATAATAAATTCAGCTCAGTGCCTTAGTCCAAATTAAGGCGCTCGGCTCCCTACATCCAAAATTAATCAAATTAGTGAAATAAAAGGTATTATCATGAGCAATGTAAACGAAATCACTCGCGAGTCTTGGATCCTAAATACATTCCCAGAGTGGGGTACATGGTTAAATGAAGAGATTGAGCAAACCGTAGTGCAACCTAACACGTTCTCTATGTGGTGGCTTGGTTGTACTGGTATTTGGCTAAAGTCAGAAGGTGGTGCAAACCTATCAATGGACTTCTGGTGTGGTACTGGTAAAAAAACACAAGCTGTTCAAAAAATGAAAAACCAACACCAAATGATGCGTATGGGTGGTGTTGAAGCACTTCAACCTAACCTACGTACTGCAATCTTCCCATTGGACCCATTCGCGATTAAAGAAATTGACGCAGTTATGGCATCTCATGACCATGGCGATCACATTGATATCAACGTTGCAGCAGCCGTTCTACAAAACTGTGGCGAGCACGTTAAATTCATTGGCCCTAAAGCATGTGTCGATTTATGGATGAAATGGGGTGTGCCAGAAGATCGTTGTGTTATCGCAAAAGTTGGCGACGAAATTAAGATCAAAGACATCAACATCAAAGTTCTAGACGCATTCGACCGTACTGCACTAGTGACATTGCCTGAAGGTACTTCTTCTTTAGACACAGAGATCTTAGGCGGCATGGACGACCGTGCAGTGAACTACTTAGTTGAAACAACAGGCGGTTCAGTTTATCACTCTGGTGATTCTCACTACTCAAACTACTACGCTAAGCACGGTAATGACCACAAGATTGATGTTGCTTTGCTTTCTTACGGTGAGAACCCACGTGGCGTAACAGACAAAATGACATCATCAGATATCTTACGTGCCGCTGAATCTTTGGATTGTGAAGTTGTAGTTCCTTTCCACCACGATATCTGGGCTAACTTCCAGAATGATCCACGTGAAATTGAAATGCTTTGGAACATGAAGAAAGAGCGTCTGCAATACGGATTTGCACCTTTCTTCTGGCAAGTCGGTGGCCGATACACCTACCCAACAGATAAAGGTCGCATGCACTACCAACACTTCCGTGGGTTTGCTGACATCTTCAAGAACGACCCTGAACTGCCTTACCGCGCGTTCCTATAAATAGAAAATGAATCAATGAGGGAGCAGTCGCTCCCTTTTTTATATCACTAAAATGGATTTTTTATGTTGTTGCGTGAATTTAAAGATCACTTCAAACGTGGCGACCTAGAATCAGCCATCGCCGTTACTTCTCCCAATAATGATGGGTACTACTTGATGGTACGAAGCAGTAAATGGGGAGTAAACAGCTTCTTAGAGTCAGATAGAAAGATGCAACCAAGAATGTTCAAGACAAAAATGGCACTGCTCAACGCAGCAAACTCTATAGGCTTCACGTATCAATCCATCGACGTCACGCAGCTATAAATAGAATTCACTTACTTATAAAAATCAAAGATCGACAACTAGAAATTACGCACTTATTAACTAGCTAAATAAAACCATACAATAAGCCATCAGTTCATTTCAGGATTTACGCTTATGAATAAACACTCGAGCTAAGTAAAGCAAAAATATTAGAACGAAATATATCCCTCCACCCCACTCCCACAATGCCAACATCAAGTCTTCTTTTTCCGCGAGGCGTTGATATTCAAATTGAGATAGATAAGGGTCATCAAAAGGCGAGATCGTCAGAATCCACAAAAATGAAATGATAGCAGTAGCGATACCTATTAGTGCATTCAACCCTAACGCTAAAGTTTCCTTTAAAACACAATCCCAACCAGGCCACTTAACAGCCAGATAAAAACCTTTATTCATAAATTCTCATTATCAAATGGTACACCTTGCAAAGTTACAGCTGAACTGCGGCATCAGCATGATAGGCATATTACTGCATACCACCTAGCAACCAGTGGACATTTTAATATTCCAAACTACCGACGCAACAAATAGAACTAAGTAAAACATATAGAACATGGAGTTGCCGTAGTATCTGCATTACACCCAAGCGGTTTAGTTTACGATGGCCATTTATACTTCACTCAATGACGATATTCCGTCCAAAATCTGCCGAAATTTCCAATAATCGTCATTTCTGCCCTTATTCTCAAATTCGACGCAACAGTTTTTAAACTTGATTAAGATACGTTACGCTCTGTTTATACTGAATAAATAGACCTTGAGATATTGAGCAAAGCAATGAAAGTAGACTATCGTAAACGCTTAATTCCGGTGACTCGTTATCTTGAACAACACTTCAACGAACCACTGAACTTGCCAGAAGTCGCCGCATTGGCTAATTTTTCCCCTTACCATTTCCACCGTACGTTTAAAGCAGTACAAGGTGAAACGCTAGCAGACTTTATTCGGCGCCTGAGATTAGAAGCTGCAGCTAATGATCTTTTTAAGACCAAACAACCCATCATCAACATCGCGTTGAATTATGGTTTTTCGTCGTCTCAAAGTTTTGCCAAAGCATTCAAACAACATTTTGGGGTAACACCTACCGCATTCCGGGATTGTGTGGATTATCAAGCATTTTCAGAGCTAACCCGAAGTAGCAAGATTGGACACTCATTGCGCAAGAATGGAAACGTAATAACCGAGAGCAATTCATATACTGACTCCGAACTTTCAACATGGAGTATGACAATGAAAACGCAACAATTCGAACCATCAAAACTAGCGTATGTACGAGTGACTGGTCCCTATGGGCAAGGTTATGACGAAGCAAGCAGTCGTCTTTACCAATGGGCCGAAATGAAAGGATTAGCGGGCAACGGCTGCATCTTTATTTATCATGACAATCCGGAAATCACCCCAACAGATAAGTGCCGAACAGACATCTGCTTGATGGTCTCAGACGACACTGAAGTGCCAAGTGGGATCGAATTGAAAGATTTTCCCGGTGGGCAATATGCAGTGATGAGACAAAACATCACCGAGCCAAGCCAATACGCCAAAGCATGGGATGATCTAATGAGTAATGTCATTGAGTCCGGCATCGAAACCGAAGACCGACCTTGTTTTGAGCTCTACCACAGCTACGATCCGCAAACTCAACATTCAGACGTCAGCTTCTGCACTGCTATTAAATAACAAAACAAAATTCAGTAACAAAGCCTACCTCGCGTAGGCTTTCCGCCTTCTGTTACCCATTCGTTTTTCTCCGAATATCGTTGCTCCATTTCACCAGCTTACACTTATCTAATAGAGCAAGAACAATCCTTCATAACCACCAATCTCTATTTCATTCACATATTCCCCGATGTTGCCGTTTGCATCTACAGGCTTCATTGGAACATCCAGAGTAATAGTCAGTTTTGGCGCATTATAAAAGCTCACATTCTTACCATTGAAATCGGTACGATACAGCACTCGCCCCTTGTCAAATTCTCGTGCAAGTACCATATCTTCAGGGCCACCAGCTACGACCGAGCGCTCAGACTGATACAAGAAATAAGTGTAAGTGGCAGACAGGTTTGTCAACCCATTGGGTAGGTCGGCGTGCACCACTTCATTCATCGACGCGTCGCCAACAATCGTGTAGTCCGCTGGCTCAGGTGTATTGGTTGACATCATCAAAGGGATCGCATTAAAACCTTCAGGTATTAGACCGCTAGGCTCACCTAAATCGATGGCCAATAACGAACTGGGTTGGTAAGCCACATTTTTCGGTACACCACTCTTCCAGAAGTTATCTGGCGTTGTATTTTCACTTCCATAGACATAACCATTGTTCCATTGATGGAAAAAGCTGTATTGCGAGTGGTGATTAAGGTAGTAAATGGCAAGGGTTGAGTACTGATCTTGTTTCCAATTTTGTTCGCTATTACCAAAGAAATGCACCTTTCCGAAACGGGTCGTTGCTTGATAAATCACGCTCTGACCAGCATACGCCAACGCAGAGTTATCCCAAGATTTTGAGATACCTGAGTAACCACTGAAACCGGAAGATGGAAACAGATAATGCTCTCTCAGGTACAAAGAGCCTGCTTCAGTAAGGTGGGATTGACCATTTCGGCCAAGTAGGTTGGCGGTTCCAATGTTCAATGCAATCAACGCATCACTATTTAGAGATGAAAGGTTTTTCAAGAAATTAGAAAACTGCGTTTTGTAGAGTTTATCTGTTTGTGTCGACCCTACGATTGAACCCAGTTCTTGAATGGTGCCACCAGAGTGAACATAGAATTGATTTTCGCCGAGCAGTTTATTGGTATCATCATTGTAAGCACCATTGAGCCCTTGTTCAGCCCAGGTTTCCTGGTAGTAAGCATGCATTGCAGCCAAGTAGTCCGAGTTAGCAACATTAGTTAATGCCCATGAAGAGTTCTGGTCCCACATTCGACCAAACGGAATGACGCGTGACTCCCAACGAAATCGAGCGGTGGCATTCTTATTAGTGCGATTTTTATATTCACTTTGTGACAAGTAATTGTCTTGATTTAGATCGGCCGATACATCAAAACCGCGGATCTTACGCCATTGGCTAATAGCCATACCATCAGGTGTTGTAACAGGAGCAGCCGTTAATTTCACCACTGGAAAACTGTTTTTCAGCTTAACTTCCTTAAGACGAGGCCTGTCTTCAATATTGTCGCCTTGCCAACGAATTCTCACCACATACAAACGCCCACCGTCACGCACGAAGGTTGAACCAAAGTATTGGCCTCCACCATAACTTGCACCACTGCCATCATGCGTTGTCGCTCTCACCCAATCCGCTGGCGGATTCCAAAGTACAGCTTGATTCTTGCTCATGTTGAGCGTTTTATCTTTCTTCAAATCCAACACAGCCCACTGTGATACTTGCCCATGGGCATCAATCGCGGTTGGGTATTCAAGCCAAAACTCACCACCAGTTGCAAACTGAGAGAACTTCAACGTCAACCTATCGAATTGCTCAGCGTGATAGACATAAAGCGCCCCGCCTTGTTCGAAGTTTTCAAATACATCAGCGTCCCACGGTGGTGCTTGATAGAGCCAGAAACCAGCATGATCTTCACTTGCGGTATAGCCCACGATCATAGGTTTACGATTAAGGAGAGTGTTTTCGCCGTGGGCTTTATCAACTTCAGCAATCACAGAGTCTTCAGAGAAGTGCAGAAAAAAGTCTTCAAAATTAGCACCATCTAGTTCTGCGCTATTACGAAGAGCATTTTCTAACGAGCCAGAATTAACGTCTAATTTTTGGTTATACATGTAGCCAATCGCTGTTGTACGCTCATTGTCGGCTTTGTTTGCGTAAGAACCAAATACGATGTCACTGTTTTCTATTTCCCAATCAATGACGTCATGTTCCGATATTGGAGAATCGCTTAGATCAACACCTTGCTCGTGTAATCCGGGTAATACAATCGCGGTGCCTGCAGCGGAAGAGCCATTGGCAATGAGATATGAAGGAATGAGTGCTAGTAACCATAAAATATAGGTTTTCATCATTTAAACTTCCTAATCGATACCATCGTTACTCAAAATATGAGACGGAAAGTCAGCCAACTTACGTGTCAATTTAGGAATCAAAATACGAAAAAAGTATTGTCTAGAAAGTTATATTCTTCAAGAATCAAACAGCTTAGTTTCATTCGTAACGGCAAATCACACTTAATACCTGCTAAGAATCAAAGCATTAAAAAAATCTAAATATTTGTGATTTTAATTTCGGTAATGAACCAAGTGATGGTATTAGATAATGGTCAGCGGCTTTTTATTCTCAAAATGAGAATACACGCTCTAAATGAGATGGCAGAGTTCGATAAAGGATACACACTCAACTTTCTAGGACAATGAATGACCTGTTTCATATTGAGAGAAAAAGCTGGTCATTTTGGGCACTACCTTGATCAAGTTTTAGCATACAAGTTGGCACCGTTTCTGAGAAAACACTCAAGTATTGGCACCATGCTCTACTAACTGAAAGCTCGACGTCTAAAAAGCTGGAAGTAAGATACGAAAGACGAAAACTGCTTAACGTCATATTAACTAACCACTAAAAACTGGTATCTATAAAGGCTATTCACAGCCTCCTGTTCCACTTCCCTTGATGGTCTCGGTCGCAATTTTCCTGTGTATCGTAGCTAACATGCTTATCGATATTCTTCAGTTGAATCCCAACTTGATTGAACGCTTGTTGGATTGCCGCAGAGACACTCTGTTGACCTTCGCCATTTAAGAAGTTCGTTCTATTTTGGTTGGTATCGAATACACAGACAATTTTCAAACTTTGTGGGAATGAAGAGAAGTTGACCGAGTGAGTCACCCACAAAAAACCATCGAAGCCTTTCAGCGTATCTTCACAAATATCATTTAACACATCTCTGATTTGATTTTCGATCTTCTTGTCTGATTTACGCATGCGGCAAAGTTCCTATTTAAAACCTTAAAAAATAAGGTTTTTCTGTCAATATTGTCTTAACCGACATTGGACACTGTGGCGGTTTCAAATGCAAAGTATTTATTGGGAGAGTCGGCTAGAAGATATAGAGGAAACGCCTCCTGCTTGATCACTGACAAGGCTATCAAGCATGAGGCGAATATAGAATTGACTAAGACACTAACTCGCCGCGAGCTCCCAATCGGTCAATAGCTTCATGATTACGCGCGAGTCTTGATGGGTCGCCATTGGCGCAGCAAGTTGTGTGTCACCTCGCTCAACTGCTTGGCGAATATTACGAACTTGATAGTGGAAACCGTCGCCTTGGGCTGCAACTTTCACTTCACGTGTCGACGTTTCATAGATCTCAACCGTGAATGTATTGTCTTCGGTCGGTAGCCATGGGTTGGTGTCGAGTGTGATACAGCCTTTGCTGCCTAGAATCGTGAAGCCATGCTTTAAGCCGTGGTCTTCTGCTGTATGGATTTGAGCAGTGAAGTGGTCGTTGAAGCGCATCATTGCAGATGATTCACAGATATTGCCATCTTGGCCTCGTCGACCGATTGCAGAGATCTGTACATCATCGAACACGCTCTCGCCAGATTGCTGCTGCGCAACAGAATGAATCAGCGACATTGGATAACAACCCAAATTGTACAACGCGCCTTTGCTCGCAGGATTCACGAACTGATCAATCGCCGCAACGTAGGAACCTTGGATTGAGCGCACTTCGCCAATCTCACCTGTCGCTAATTCTTGATGAAGCTTGGCAATCAATGGATGGTTTAAGTACATCAAACCTTCAGCGAAGAATACGCCCGCTTCTTTTACCGCTTGCAGAGCTTGCTCGGTTTTTTCCATATCAACCGATAACGATTTTTCACACAGGATCGCTTTGCCTTTTTGAGCCGCTTTAATCACGTATTCGTGGTGAACGTGGTTTGGCAGAGCGATGTAGATAATGTCGACTGACTCATCTTCAATCAGGGCTTCATAGCTGTTGAAGGTTCGTGTTGGTTGATACTGCTCAGCAAACTCATTGAGTGTTTTTTCTGTGCGCCCTGCGACGGCATACAGTTCACTTTGAGCATCGCCTTTGATCGCATCAGCCATTACGCCTGAGATAAAGCTGGTTCCTAGGATTCCCCATTTCATTGCTTATTTCTCCTGCTCTTGTGATTCAAGCTGCGTTTCGAACGCTTGAACCAATTCGGTAATATCACGCTCGATAAATGCTTGCGTATGAGGCATTCCAAAGTGCTGATTAATTGCTTCGCGGTTAACGTATTGTTCCAGCAAGATCACGCGATCGCTTTGGTTTTGATCATAGGTTGCAATCGCTTGTAAGCAGCCCGGCTCACTCTGCATATCTAGGCAAAACTGTTCGATGGCTTCAATCGCAGCCTCACGATCAATGTTGGTTTTAATCTTAAGTTCAGCAGTAACAAAGATGGTTTCATTCGTTTGAGGCATTTCACGCTCTTATTTTAGTTAATTATCGGTTTGCCATTAATATAATTAACCCCTAATAATTGATAAACTCAACTTTTGTTTATTGTTTATCAACTAGGAGTGTTTAATGGATAAGTTAACCAGCATGAAAGTCTTCGTTTACGTAGTGGAGCAAGGCAGCTTTCGCAGTGCCGCCAACCACTTCAACCTGTCGGCGACCATGATCAGTAAACATGTCCATCATCTTGAAACGAACCTCAACTCTCAACTGATTCATCGCACCACGCGTAAGCAGTCTTTAACCGATTCAGGTCAGCTTTATTATCGAGAATGTAAGCGAATTCTCGAAGACATCAGCAACGCTGAAAACCTGATTCAAACCTTAGAAAACCAGCCTCAAGGCACGGTAAAAATAAACTGCCCAGTCACCTACGGAAACAAGGTGCTTGCCCCGATTGTGGCTAAGTTCCTCGCGCATCACCCAACGATTAATGTCGAACTCGTACTGAACAACGATCTTGTTGATCCTTATTCATCCGATATTGATTTGATCGTGCGAATTGGTGACCTGTCTGATTCCAGTTTAGTCGCCAGATACTTAGGGGATTATGAGATGTGTTACTGCGCGGCTCCTGAGTACCTTAATCAACATGCTGAGATTCGTATGTTGGAAGACCTTGCGCAACACCCATCGCTTGGATTCAGCTATAGCAGCCGTCGTGATGTGAATGGTCGTGATACTCACGTACGTAACAATCAAAACAGTGAGTCGCAACTCCTAGCCCCTCAGAACCACCAAGCAACGCATAGCGCGGGGAACAAAGGACAAGTGCGTTTGATGTCGAACAATGGGGATGTGTTGCGATATGCTGCCCTTCAAGGCGTAGGCGTGTTGTTACAGCCGACTATCTTAGTTGCCGAAGAAATTGAGCGTGGAATGCTATTGGAGATCTTGCCCGGCATGGCACCTTTCCCTAAGCCGATTCACTTACTCTACAAAACCAAGCAACTGTCGTTGAAGAACAGAACCTTTGTCGAGTTTTTGTTAGCCGAGCTTGCTGAATAACTAAGGTGACCTAAGTAATCAGGGGTATTTGAAGCAACTATGAACGCTAAACCGTTTGCCAATGACTCATCAAGCGCTTGCCAAGGTCAGAGGGCGTGGTGTTATGGACGATCATCTCATCACATTGGTTGAACACCATGAAGTGTTTTAGCTCATCGCATAAAGCATGAACCAACGACTCATGGTTTTTAATTCGCTCTTCCACAACCAAGTTACGGATTTTGAGCAAACCACTCTTCCTGTCGACCTTGCAATCCATTCGTGCCACCAACTCACCTTGCCAGAGAATCGGTAAGCTAAAATAACCAAACTGACGCTTAGCTTCAGGTACATAACACTCAAGAAGGTAATCAAAATTAAACAATGATTGCATTCGCTTTCGTTGAATCAGCAAGTTATCAAACGGAGACAGTATCTTTAACTTGGTTCTAGACAGAGGTTGATTCAAGAGCTCAAAAGCATCCGGCAGCACATAATAATCCGAGCCTTGAATATCTACTTTCATCAACTGCTTATCTTCAAGCATCTGCTGGAGTGTTTTCTGAATCAGAGGTTTTGTGTTCTTGAGTAGATAGCTCATTTCCGACGCTATTCCCAAACCATTAGCTTCTAAATAACGCGTAATTAGATGCTCGATGTACTCTTGTTCCGTTGGTTCTGAGGTATCAATACCACTCGGCAAAACTCGTTCGGTTAGGTCATACACCTTATGGAAGTTCACTCGGCTCGGCACCATTAAGTCACCTTGCATAAACAAAGTCTCTAGTGCCTGTTTGGCAGGTTTACCGCCCCATTCCCCAGGGTTTGGTCTATCCCCTTCAAAGTCTTTCGCCATTAATGGCCCTTCGCTCTCAATGCGTTTGAGAACATGCGCCATCAGTGCATCATCCTTTTTATACCAATGCTTAAGCTTACCGGTCGCAAACCCGTTCTTTCGATGCAGGCTGAAGCGGTAATCACGCATAGGTAGATAAGCAGCAGCGTGCGACCAATACTCAAACACTTCTCGACGCTCTAGCAGCTTGTCGAGATGATCAAGCTTGTAGTCTTGATTACGATTCCACAGCGTATGATGGTGAGCTCGCTGAATCACAGAGATGGTATCAATTTGAACATACCCAAGGTTTTCAATCGCAGACAGCGTGTTCGCCAAAGAGCCTCCATTGCGTTGCTTTTTAGGTGGCAATTTTTGCGAAAGCAGTACAATTTTTTGCGCTTGAGCGAGTGACAATGATTCCATGTAATTCAGACTCTAATTGATACCAATAATCGGCTTATGATTCAGCAATAAGTTCTTGAAGAATCTGTTTGTACGTTTCGACCGTCTGCGCACCAGTGACTGCACTCTTACGATTGAATACCACGGTAGGAACTGCTGAGATCCCCATGCGTTGCCATTCAAACTCTTGCGCTTCAATTTGCTTTAAGTTGTCGATGTTCTTCAAGCGTTTCAGTGCCTTGGTTGAGTCTAAACCAACTGCTTCAAGTTCTTGCGCGATAACCTCAAGATCAGACAGATCTTTCTGCTCTGAAAAGTGAGCTGTAAAGAAGCGAAGCTTTAACTCCGTCTGTTTACCGTGCGCTAGAGCAAAATCGAGCAGCACATGCAGATGACGTGAATTAACCATTCTCATGCTGTCATAGAAATTGAAATCGAAACCAACCGCTTTGCCACGTGCCGCAAGCTGTTCACGTGAACTTTGACTCTCTTCTGCGCTAGAGCCGTATTTTCTCATGATATGGTCACGCAGGTTTTCACCTTCTTGCGGCATATCAGGGTTAAGCTCAAACGGCTGCCATTCAAGTTCAATTTGCTCCGCTAAACCAAGTTCTATAATAGCTTGCTCTAGATTTTTGTAGCCGACCACGCACCATGGGCACATTACGTCAGAAATAATATCAAGTTGAAGTTTCTTGCTCATCGTCATTCCAAATGTGGTTGATAAGGCGTACTCAATACAAGTGAATACCCATCTTTGTCACTAAGACTACTGATTAACTACAAGTTACACCACCTTGAACAATCGTTCAATCTAGATAAATACGCTAACCGCCAACAAAAAAGCCGACTCATGTAAGTGAGTCGGCTTTGATAAAAATCTAAAAATGATACAGAGCGTTACGCTAGCAACTTCTCAAGCACTTGGAATACACCAGCGTCAACGTTACTTGGCGCACCGAAACGAGCGATCTCTTTCAGTTTTGGATGTGCGTTTTCCATCGCGTAAGAGTGGTAGCTCTCTTTAAGCATTTCCAAGTCATTTAGGTAATCACCAAAGCTCATGGTCTGCTCGTAAGTGAAGCCTAATGTGTTTTGTAGATGCTTAATCGCTGCGCCTTTTGAAGCTTCAGCATTCATCACATCCAACCAAATTTTTGCACTTACCACCACTTGGTAGTTCTCACCGAATTTGGCATCAATAGTTGGGTTCACTTTCTCTTGTGAGCCGTCGAAGTGACAGATAGCCACTTTGATGAAATCATCTTCTACCGCCAGTAAGTCTTCTACTTGTTCACGGCGATGGTAGTACTTAGAGATCTCCGCTAAAGCACGCTCGTCTTTGGTTTCGATGTAGGCTGATTTCTTACCACATAGCACCACATGGGCACCTTCAATAGCACGAGCTTCTTTGATGATATCTTTGATAGCATCAGTATCAAGCAAACAGCTGTAAAGCTCTTGGCCCTTGTGCATCACTAATGTGCCGTTTTCAGCAACAAACATCATGCGATCTTTTAGCGGAGCAAATGTCTCCATCAGGCTGTAATACTGACGACCCGATGCCGCAGCAAAAATAATATTTTGAGCTTCTAATCGCTCATAAAGGTTGAAGAATTCAGGGTCTAACTTTCCGTGCTCGTTAAGGAGAGTGCCGTCCATATCAGCCGCGATAAATTTGATGTTCTGTTGTGGCATTTCAGAGCTTACCTATAAGTAAAAATTAAAGTGTAAATTATGATTATTCGTTATCTTGGGTAACGGTTCTACGTTCGATTATATCGTTAGAGTAACCAGTGAATACAATGCTTTTCGGTAGGCTTTTTTCTTCGAGTCATGGCTTGAGTCTGAGTTTGACTCTAAGCTCGTATCTAACTCACCAAATTCACTTCTCACGATAAGCCCTTCCATGAAGGTCATGACTGCTTCACTGCGTAATTCTAATGTTGCTGCGTCTACCTCTTCGCCACCGATTACCACATTGTGAATCGTGTTCTTAAGCCAACCCTTATGCTTCTGTGAAAGCATCGCAATGTTATCGTCCGATTCTTTGAATTCGGCTAGCGCGTGCATGAACATGCAGCCTTTGAAGTCAGGTTGCTCAAACCAAGCAAAGTGCCAATCCAATAATGCATTTAGCTGATTCTGTGAGCCAGAAACCGATGCCAGTGCCGCTTCTAAACTCGACTCGAAACGCTGATGACGCCTTTCCAACACCGCTTCAATCAACTTAGTTTTTGACCCAAAGTGACGGTACATCGATGTCTTAGAAACCGCGGCCTCATCTCGGATCCTATCTACACCAACGGCGGTATACCCAAATTGGTTAAACAAAGATTCGGCTACATCCAAGATCAGTTCTTTCTTACTCATGCCTATTACTCTTTCAAATCGGGAAAATTTGATGCTGCTAAATTTACCGCGACTAAATTACCTATTGCCAACAGTGTACAGATCTGTATCATCCAACTCAACCAGTACAGATCTGTACGCTTTGTATTTTTAATCTTGAAAGAGGTAAGTCGCGATGATGAAAAAACTAATCGGCGGAGGTGAACTTCCACCACGGGCAACGCTCAGTCAGTTAATAAAGGGATTTGTTGGTGGCACGGTAGGCATCTTGTTTTTATGTTTACTCGCAGAGCAATCTGAAGTTCCTTGGTTGATGGCACCTTTTGGCGCGACTTGTGTTCTCTTGTTTGCCGTTCCAACATCGCCTCTCGCTCAACCAAGGAACATCATCGCTGGTCATTTTATCTCTGCTGCGGTTGGGTTGATCGCACTGTATGGGTTTGGTGATTCTTATTTAGTAATGGCGATGGCAGTAGGCTCGGCAATCATGTTGATGCAATATTTCCGCGCAGTTCATCCACCAGCAGGAGCTAACCCAATCGTCATCGCGTTATCTGGCACATCGGCTGTGGATTGGACTTTCCTATTTACCCCAGTTTTGATTGGTAGCATTGCATTGGTTTGTATTGGGGCCATGCTCAATAACACGTCAGCACAGCAAAAGTGGCCGCTATATTGGGTAGGAAAATCTTAAATCAATGTTAGAACTGGCCATTCCTATCAGGCATTAAACAAATTAGCGTTGACCACTAAAAGAAATAGGCTTACTATTAATCGTCTTTTAACGATTAGCGTAAAGTGAGCCACTTAAGTATGACTACAACATGCCAAGTAACAGAAAGCTGTTCTCTTCCTCTTCCGCCAAGTAATGCTGAAGCAGAAAAAGAGATGGCTGCGTTAGCAAAAGCACTCGCGCATCCAGCGAGAATTCGCATACTTAGTATTTTATCCGCTTTAGAAAAGTCTGGTGGCTGCTTGAACAGCGATCTGGTTAGCGAATTAGGTTTGGCGCAATCAACTGTATCAGAGCACTTAAGAATCTTGAAGACCTCAGGCTTCATCACTGCTGAATCGATACCACCGAAGATGTGCTATCGCATTAACCGAGATAATATTCAGCAATTTGAATCGCTTATCGACACCATTTTAAAATAGATTAACCACGCTTAGTTTGTCGAACACAATAAACTAAGCGTATTTTTTGCCCTTAAACATCGCTTTTCGACGATTAACGATAGCAACCAAAGAGATAATATAATGAAACCAAAATTAGGTTTTCTCGATCGCTACTTAACGCTGTGGATCTTCATCGCCATGGGTATTGGTGTACTGCTTGGCACCTTGTTTCCACAAATCGAACAGTGGAACGAATCAATGTATGTTGGCACAACCAACATTCCACTGGCAATTGGCCTTATCTTAATGATGTACCCGCCTCTTGCTAAGGTTAACTACAACCTATTAGGCACTGTGGTCAAAGATAAGAAAGCCATCAAGCTATCCTTGATCATGAATTGGCTTGTTGGCCCGATTCTGATGTTCGTGTTGGCACTGACTTTCTTGGGTGATCACCCCGGTTACATGGTGGGTGTAATTCTGATTGGTCTTGCTCGTTGTGTGGCGATGGTTCTGGTTTGGAATGACATCGGCGGCGGTAACAAAGAGTACGGCGCAGCGTTGGTTGCTCTAAACAGTGCATTCCAGGTAGTGAGCTACAGCTTTATGGCGTGGTTATTCATCAGCGTTCTACCACCAGTATTCGGTTACGAAGGCATGATGGTTGATATCTCAATGATCGATATTGCACACAGTGTACTTATCTACCTAGGTATCCCATTCCTAGCGGGTTTCTTAAGTCGTAAGATCCTTGTGTCAATGAAAGGCGAGCAGTGGTACAACGACGTGTTTATTCCTCGCATCTCTCCAATAACACTGATTGCACTACTGGCCACTATCGTTCTGATGTTCAGCCTAAAAGGCGAGATGATTGTTGAACTGCCAATGGACGTATTGTTGATTGCGGTTCCACTGACTATCTACTTCACCGCGATGTTCTTCATCAGCTTCTTCATTGGTAAGAAGATGGGTATTGAATACGACAAGAACGCGTCAATCGCATTCACAGCGACAGGCAACAACTTCGAACTAGCGATTGCCGTAGCTATCTCTGTATTCGGTATCAACTCAGACCAAGCGTTTGCAGGCGTTATCGGCCCACTGATTGAAGTACCCGTGCTGATTTACCTAGTGAACGTTGCGCTTAAGATGAAAGACAAGTACTACAACGGTCTGACGGTTAAATCTAGCATCTAGCATCTAGCAGGAGATTAGAAAAACTAAGGGCTTACCTTTCGGGGTAAGCCCTTTCATTTGTCTACGGTTTGGAAAAGATCAATCGAGTAAGGTTTTGAGGTTATCTTCCAACCACAGCAAGCCCGGCCCTTTCATCGCTTTCTTGGAGATCACTAAATCGACAGGTGGCGACCATGTTTTATGGTCAAACGAGACATTAATCTGGTTAAGCTTTCCCTGTTGAATCTCATGTTCCACCAAGTAACTCGGTAAATATGCCCAACCCACTGAGCTATGTACGATCATCTCCTTGATGGCAACAAAGCTGTTCGCCCACCACACCTTGCCCGCGACCACTGGAAAATGGTCAATCACCTTACCTTTGTTGCCTCGTAGAATAAGCTGTCGATGAGAAATAAAATCGGGCAACTTCGCAACCGACACTTCAGCTAAAGCATGGCTTGGATGACACACAGCAACAAAAGGCAGATTACCGATAAAGCACGGCTCTGAATCGGCATGAAAAGCGAGGTCAGTAAACATCAGGCCGATATCTGCGCGGTCTTGTGACACCAAGCGGTTCACATCGGTACTCGCCGCTGCCATTAACTCAATTTCTGTAGCTGGGAATGTTCGGCTGAACTTATCCAACACCTTAGGTAATGAAGGAAGCAACAAGGCATCATCTAAAGCGATACGCAGTAGCCCTTCCTCTTGATTATTGATGGCGTTAACTGATGAGTTCAGATCTTCCACCTGCAGAATAATCGCTTTGACCTGCTTGAAAATCTGATGACCTTGCGCCGTCAGCGTTGGCTTGCGTGTCGAACGATCAAAAAGTTGAACATTAAAATCTATTTCAAGATTACTGATACCTTGGCTCACCGCCGACTGCACCTTACCTAACTCGCGAGCACTGGCAGAAAATGACCCTAATTCAACGGCATACACAAACATCTTCAGCTGTTCTATGTTGTACATTCGGTGTCTCCCAAAACTTACCATCACTGAATATGATGCTAACTATCTTTATATTATCACTTAACTAGATATTATCTAGCCAAGTCATTCGCCCATCGCGGCTATTTAATCGTAAAGAGAGTTAGAAAAATGTCACATAAAGAACGCATGTTGCACATGGTGCTATTTGAAGTAGTTGCTTTGATTTTTATGGCTATAGCGGCAACTTACATTGTCGGTGGCGGAGCAGTAAAAATGGCAGGGTTAGCTCTATCTTTGTCGCTGATCGCAATGGGTTGGAACTACGTCTACAACTACGGCTACGATAAAATTTACGGTGCTGACCGCAGCAAACGAACCAAGAAAACACGTATTCTTCACGGCTTAGGTTTCGAACTGGGTTTGATGTTGGTGTCGTACCCACTACTGATGTGGGTACTTCAACTCGATTTCTGGACTGTATTGGTAATGGATATAGGGATTGTAATCTTCTTCGTGCTTTACGCGATTGCGTTCAACTGGGCGTATGACTCGGTTCGAGATCAATTGGTTGCGAAAGGGAAAGTAAGTGCACTGAATTAATAAAGCCGTCTTCAAAGAAGACGGCTCATATTATTTATCCAAAGTAGAGATTATTTGCTACGAAATAGCACTGTTCCCTCTAGATACATCAGACCATGCTGTTGTAATCGCAACCCGAGATTTACTATCAAGGTTATCGATAAAACCATTATCACCAACCTGAGGCTCAAAGCCACTCATAGCTTGAACCAATGCATCAACCGCATTATTGGACAACACAGTATGATCTTGCGATGTGCCTTGATCTCCCATCGCAACAACAACTTGCGCACGGTTACCATTGAAGTAATCATTGAAAGTTACAGAACCAATGTGTTCAAACTTGGCTTGGTCAGTACTACTTTCAGGATCGCGCAGTATTGACAATTTAAGATCATAGCCACTGCGTTCTAACCACAATTTCTGCCAGTCAATCCCATTGAAAACAATGTTGTCTTCGCTGCGAATGTCTTCAACGAGGTTGTCAATGACGTCACCACTTACAACAAAGCTATCTACGCCAGTACCGCCCTTGAAGGTATTTTGGAATCCACCAAGTACCATCATGTCACTTCCTTCGCCACCATTGAACTGGCTGAACTTAGAAAGCGCGGCAGCAATTAGGTGATCATCACCTTCGCCACCGTTGAGCACCGCGTTATAGCCCATTAACTTAACAACATCATTGCCGCCACTAGCATTGATACGGTTGTAATTGCCAAAAACATTGGCGAAGTCATTACCAGCTCCCAACTCAACTTGGTTATTATTACCAATCGTAACTGAGTAGTCTTGGTCGCCGCCTGTATCAACACGGTTATAGTTACCAGATGTGACGACATAATCACGGCCAGTTCCAGTGTCAATTTCGCCACCTTCACCAAAGACAAACGACTCATCATCACCCGCGCCCAAGAACACGTGATTGATTCGTCCAGCAACGACGGCAGTATCATTGCCTTCGCCACCGAACATCATATTTTCACGTCCCATTAGCACACCCAAATCATTGCCTTCATCGCCAGTAAAGACATTAGATGTTCCTGTCGCATAGTAGACATCATCACCTCGACCACCCCAGAAGTTATTATTATCTCCTAGGTACGCACCGAGATCTTTACCATCACCACCCCAGTTGAAGTTGTAATTGCCTAAAGAAACGTTGATGTCTCCATCACCTTGCAAGTGACCGCTATTACGAAGGAAATCAAATGTTTTCTCCTTCATATTCAGTAGATCAGCCGTCAGGTTTTCTTTTAATTTTTCCACCAGAGACTTCATTTCTGTTTGCTTATCCTCACTGAAAATGGTCGCAAACAAATTAGGTAGATTTAGCGAATTAAAACCAAATGCACGATCTTCTTTAGCGGAGCTATCTGCCGTTATTGCATCGCCGTTATCCTGAGCTCCAGCGACATTAGCGCCATTGACAGAAACGGATGAATTATCTTCTTCCTCTTCCAGGGCTTTTTCTTTCAAGCCATGTGTTTCTGCGAACGTCTTAATGCCGTCAGCACCCATATTGACGCTCGACTCTAGGCTGTCTAGCAACTTAGCTGGGTCAACGAAGGCTTGTAATTGATCGCCACTAAACTCACCAACAACTTCCAGCATTTCTTTTAGGATTGCGACACCATCTACTGATTCGCCAGTACGAGACACAATATGTCCTGCTGCTGTGTAATCCACACCGAAGATATCACCTAACGTCGTCTCTGCACCGACACCGGCAAGTTGGCCTAGAAGCTTGTTTTTTAACTGACGAGGAAGATCTTCGGGGCTGTAAGTAAACGTTGTTTTAGCTTGCCCCGTTTTGGAAAATTGTTGAGTCATAAGACCAAACAACGACCCCAAATTGGTATCAAGAATCGACTGAATATTATCACCGAACATAAAGTTCCAGTTACCCGTCGTCACTTGAATATCAGCACCTTGGCCACCAACAGCAAAGTTAAACGCTAGCTTCTCATTCGCTTGACGGAACTTATCTGCACGACTCATTTTACTTGAGTCAGAGTTATCACTTCCGCCTAACCACTGGTTGTATTGCTTGTTTAACGTCGCTTCAGCGTCATTTTTCAAGCCGCGGCTACTGCGTTCATTTTGAGAATCCAAGTCAACCAAGCTTGTGTAATCAACACTGCTAGTTTGATCTAAGCCAGACATATCTTTAACGAACTTTTTAGCCCCAGATAATGTCCACTGCTGCTCTTGAGCAGCTAACCAATCTTGACCTTCACCTGAACTCGCTATGCTTTTTAACACACCGGAGATTCGAGAGGCGCCGCCAAACGGATTAACCAGAGGAGGCGTAGGAATTGATTTATCCATCATCACAATAAGATCGTTGCTTTGCCCCAAATTGAAGCTCACATTACGATTACCGATGAACATCTGTGCGCCTTCTAGAGCTTGATATCCGCCAATATCAAAGCTGTGTTTACTTTCTCCGTCACCAACGTGAACCATCACGTTGTTGTCACCAAAAGCTAGAGATTTAAAGCCACCTGTACCGACTTTAATGCCCACATTCGATGTGCCCCAGTTCACTGCAGTAAACTCACCATCACCCACGTTGACTTGAATGTTACCTGAGTAGCTGAGTTTATTGTTTGCAGATGAAGTTGAAGTCTCGGTCTCTGCTTTGCGTTTTTCTGGGGCATTAAACACATCACTGTTTTCAGCAATTGCGCCGCGAGCGGTATCATCAACGTCGCTGGTGCCTACGCGAGAAAGATCGATGTCTCCTTCTGCGATACCATTCCTTATACGCTCATGTTTTTCGGTCACTTCGCCTTGTTCATCCCAGCTAAGTGTCACTTTGTTACTTTTCTCTTTTTGTACCCAATTACCATTTTCGTCATGGGTATGTTTACGACCATTCGAGCCAACAGCAACTTCTGAGCTACGGACAGAAACATCGCTAAAGATATCGTTGTCACCCATCGATTGAATAAGAAGTCTTCCGAAGCCATTTTGTTTGTCATCACTGATTAGCGAACAACCGACCACACTAATATGATCAGGTTTAGCCTTCACATTTTCAGCTTCACTAAACGCTTTATCAAACGCTGCCAGTTTCACGGCTAACTCATCTGCGCTGTAACCACTTAAATGAGTATTATTGTTTTCAGATTCATCTCGACCATGACCAACAAGTTGCCAACGTAATTGTCCAGCTAACTTATCTTTAGGTAGCTTAGATGGGTCACCGTAAATCACACGATAATTGCCGTCTGAATCAAGCTGTACAACCACAGTGCTATCTGGATGTTTGCCAGCTAGATTTTCAGCAGCTTTGGAAACCGCAGAATCATTCTCCATTTGGATAATGATTTGACCCTCAAAGCGCGTTTCACCGCCGTCAGATTGAGGGGATACTACGAGGCGTTCCCAACTGTTAACGTCTTTGTATTTAACCGTGTCATCCGAGCCATTTAAGCTCACTTGGAAATCAATATTAGGTTTATTTGCTACATCATCGTAGACAGCACGCAAAGTCTTATCATCTTGTTCGATGACAAACTGGTCCGAGGCGCTCACTTTAAGTGCAGGCAACCCTAAACGATGGGTAATACCTGGAACAAAGCTTTCGATACCTTTATGTGACTGCAAGTGCGCTTTCCCGTAGATAGCGACGAACTTTTCACCATCAGGAAGAGCTTGCAATGCATCGACGGCAACGTTGTTCGCAGCACCAGCACGGTACATCAAGCCATGCTCTGTACCTTGAACCGTAGGTCGCGCTGTACTATTTGCATCTAGAGCAAGAATACGCATCCCGTTAGCACGGGCGTTTTCAAACAACGTAATATCTAAATGCTTAGTTTTGATCATTGCACTCAACTCACTAGACATAATGCCTGTGGACAAATAATTGTCGAGTAGAGGTTGGGCAAGGTCTGAGCGGAGATGCTCTAAGCCGATGACAGTCACACCTTGCTTTTTAAGCGCGTCCATTTGTTCATTAACAAAGCGCAAACCGTTCACATCGCTTCCATGAACTTCACCAATTAGAAGGCCTTTACGCTCGTTGAGAAGTACTGACAATTGCTCTTCAACACCGCCGTTCGCACCCGCAAGCCTATCGCTCAACTCATCATAGCCAGCACCAGAATAACGGCGATCCCAGCTGTCTACGTCGGTCTCATGACTGCTGCGATATATACCCTCAATTTGATCCATACGATCTGTCTCAAGCTGAGATATATAGCCTTGATCAGCGAATTTTTTCAGCAATATCATTTCAGCGGAATCACTGGTCATTGGGTCAGACTTTTTAGCAGCTTCTTTCAAGAAGTAGAAAGCCATTTGTACCGACTCAACCCCAGTCAAATCCTGAAGCTCCTGATAGCTATAGCCAAGGTGAACGGTTTTTGTTGCATCATCCAAAACGGCTTTGCTAAGCAAACCAGCGGACTGTGATTTTTCTAACCATTGTTTAAAGTCAGAATACTGTTCACCAAGCTCGATGTGATACTTCGCGTCAAAGCCCAAGTCACTCGGAGTTTCTCCTGCATAACTTTGTTTTGGCGATAAGTATGGGTCTTCATTGGCCCAGCGCACCATCATGTCCGTTAGGCCAACATGCTCGCCATTTGCTTCTTCCATAGCAACAACATAAATACGAGCGGCCAAGTCAGTTCGCGTCTGTGCAATAGCATCAATGCTCTCTTGGGTTACTTTCATTTTTCCACTGAACAGCGCCGTGTTTACTTGCTCTTTCAATGTCGTCAACGCAAGGTTACGTCCAGAGGTTGGATGTTCAGCCAAATAATTATTGATCTGCTTGTTCAGTTCAAAACTCGCCCCCACCTGATCTCGACCAATAGAACTATGCACTAATTCAACTTGATCCAAGATGGCTTGATAAGAAGCACCAATCGGTTTAGCAAAAACTTTGGCTCTCTCTTTCAGGTCATGCGCCGTAAAGATTTGCGACAAATCAACCACTACCTTGGTTTTATGACCCAATGCTTCGAGATCGCTCGCAGGCTTTTTAATTGGCGTTGCATCAAACACAGGCAAGTCAAGAATCCCCTGCATGGTG
>NZ_MCUN01000028.1 GCF_002873455.1 Vibrio splendidus
AACCACATTACAGTTAAGCGCTATCTGTTGCTCAAGGCGGTAAGAGTTGCCCAAGGCAGTAAGAGCTGCGATTAACTAATGCGATACTAGCTCAGTTGGTAGAGCGCAACCTTGCCAAGGTTGAGGTCATCGGTTCGAACCCGATGTATCGCTCCAAATTCTCTCTCGTGCTTTGCACTGAAGAATATGGTCAAGTCTCATTGTACTTAACAATGCATCCGGACGCGGGATGGAGCAGTTTGGTAGCTCGTCGGGCTCATAACCCGAAGGTCGTCGGTTCAAATCCGGCTCCCGCAACCACATTACAGTTAAGCGC
>NZ_MCUN01000029.1 GCF_002873455.1 Vibrio splendidus
TGTTTGTTGTGTTTATCTAATGAAAGATAAACATTGAGAACTTTTAAATTTGATTGAATTACTCGTAAGTAATCAATCAGTCAGCTTTCCAAATTGTTAAAGAGCATAAAGCAAAAAGCTTTAATCAATAACTTACGTTATTAATTAAAGCTCTGGCTTTAACTAAATCTAAACCATCAATCTGTGTGGACACTCATCGTAAGTATCTTCGTATAAGGAGGTGATCCAGCCCCAGGTTCCCCTAGGGCTACCTTGTTACGACTTCACCCCAGTCATGAACCACAAAGTGGTGAGCGTCCTCCCCGAAAGGTTAAACTACCCACT
>NZ_MCUN01000030.1 GCF_002873455.1 Vibrio splendidus
AACGTATTTTAGGACGAGACACTTCAACGCCACAAGTAATTGACGAATTAGATAGTGGTTTAGTCGAGGACTACCACATTAGATCATCTGGGATCACAAAGTCTTTGTACGGGTCATCTTCGTCAACTTCATCAGAGCTTGAAGCTTGAGTATCAACAATAGACTCTTCGTCACGCATCGCGATCTTGTTCGCTACCGCAGTAGGGATAACAACATAGCTTTCGCCTTGACGCGCGATACTTAAGATACCTTTACTTAGTTGCCTTTGAGTCAGATCTTCTACGTAAAGATATTTAACTAGCGTACCATCGGTGAAGTTGTATTTGATCTCACCATTCTTCTGTTCGATCTTGTTCATCTCAATCAGTTGCTTCACTTGAGCTTTAATTTCTTTGCTCAATTGCTGTTCTTTCAACTGTTGGTTTAACTCTTTGTCTTTCGCTTGCTGCGCCAGTTTAGTTTCTTCTGCTGCCGCTTTTGCTTCACGAGACTGAACGCGAGACTTTTTAGAGCCCTTCTTCGCCTTCTTTAATTTTTTCTCATTTACCAAGCCAGCTTTAAGCATTTGCTCTTGGAGTGTTAACTTTGCCATGACTTTCCCAGTTAAGGATTAAAAACGACACTATCATACCTGTTTTTGAGGAATCTGTTTACTGAACAATGGCAAAATTTATATTGATAGAGCAAGGTTATAAGCGCTCTCCCTTTTCGTGATTCCCAGCATCCACTTTTGGTTACTTTCCGACCTATGCATTCCGCGAGACACACCACCCACGACTAATTTTAAGATTCAAATCGTTCTTCTATTTTTTAGCGTGCGCGCGTATCACTTATCATTCAGGCAAAGCAATATGTTAATTTTCAATGAGTAATCTAATTTATAAAACTATGGCATATATCTAATATTTGGATAATTCCCATAGAGTTATAACTCCAATGTCATAACTCTTTACTACGTTATTCTTTAAACCAATCAGTAAGGATAACGTGAAAATGAAAACTCAATGGACTTGCCTGAGTGCAATACTTGCATCAGCTTCATTCATTTCAACCTCGGCTATTGCAGATACCGACGTGTACCTCACCAATAACACCAATCAAGTGATGACGATTCAATCTAGTCATACGGGTACCGACCTGCTTGAACTCGGTGGTGAGTGGCTGCAGCATGCTGAACAGATTGGCCCTTGGGAGACAAAGAAGCTGATCAGTTTCAATCGCTGGACGGGTGTAAAATCTGGGAAGACCTATGAGTTTGACACTGTGGTATCGAACGCGGTTGGTGAGAGTGTCACGTTCAACCAAACCATGAAAGGTCATTGGTATAACTCGACACTGCAACATGGTTTAAGTGCCGCAGACGTCAACCTAACGCTGCATGACGATCGTAATATTCATCGCAGCACGACCGGTGCATTCGGGGTTAATGCAGAGCTAGCACTTAAAGCCGATTCTACGGCACGCTACGATGATATTTATTACACCATCACCCCACCAAAAGTGGATGAGCAACCAGAGCCGGATGCCAATACACTCAAAGTCATGACCTATAACATCTGGGCGCTGCCTGCCATCGCTTCACATATTGGCGACCGCTACGATCTTCTCCCTCAATATGTAAAAGGCTACGACGTGTTGGCGCTACAAGAGGTGTTCGCCAACGGCAGAGATGAATTCTTGCGTGAACTCTCGAAAGAGTATCCTTACCAAACCAAGATGCTAGATAAAGATGGGATCAACATCTATGACGGCGGCGTGGTCATTGTCAGCCGCTATCCTATCGTTAACGAAGCTCAGTATGTTTTCCCGGATTGTACGGGCACAGATTGCTTTGCTGATAAAGGCGTTAACTACGCGGAGGTTATCAAGAATGGTCAGGCTTACCATGTATTCGGCACCCACACGGCATCGTTCGATACAGACACAGCTCGCGACTACCGACAACGTCAATTCAAGCAGATGCGTGCACTGGCGCAGTCTCTGAATATCCCCGCGTCTGAAACCGTGGTCTACAGCGGCGACTTCAACGTTAACAAACTGAAGTTCCCAGACGACTACCAACAGATGTTCGCTAACCTGCAGGCTGATGAACCACAATACTCTGGTTACACCGCGTCTACGTTTGACCCACGCATCAACAACTTTGCGGGTGAACCTATGTCGGGTGGCGAGAATGTCGAATACCTTGATTATGTGGTAGTAAGTTCAGAGTATGCAGCCAAAACGCATAACGACAATCGCGTGGATGTTCCAAGGTCAACAAGCAGTGAATTATGGAAGCACTACAACCTTTCAGACCACTTCCCTGTCAGTGCTGTCATCAAGTAGCGCGGTGAACACATAATGCATCGAGTTATATTAATCCTAATGCTCGTCTTAACGGCGAGCATTATTGGCTACTCATGGTCATCAAAATCGAACGAAACACCGCAATCTTCTGCTCGACACACAGAAGCTCAGTCGCGTATTTCTGCGACAACTGATGCCGATAGTTCTGCACCAACCGTAACTGCCAGTACGGAAAATCCAGCATTGCAAAGCAAACAAGCTCAAGCTGAATCACTAGACGGGAAAACGTATGCTGAAAACTTGAGCGAACTTCAAGGCAAGGCTTTATTCGATGAACTCAATGAGTTTTGGGTGCTGTGCCAAAAACGCGATGGCTGCGCAGAGCAACTCGCACGATTGAAATCAGAATTGCCGAGCATATGGTTTGAGTTACTGAGCGACTATCCGCAACTATCAGTCGACTGGCAATTAACCCAAAGCACTATCCCACTTGAATCCTTAGAAACTCTTGAAGAGCGTGTTACCCTATTCAAACAATCTGCACAGCAAGTATGGGGAGAGTTGGCCCACCAGCTATTCGCAGACCAGTTTGCGCATCAAGATTTTACGCTTGACGCCAACACCCTTAAAGAGAACGAAGCGAGCCAGTTTTTGGCCAACTATCAAGATTTGCTTAATGAATGGCAAAACAATACGGGCACGTTAAACGCCGAAACTGCGCTTCAAAAATATGAACTGGCAGTCTCTTTGATACCCAACAGCTATAGCCCTGCTGAGATAGTATCAGTCAAAGCCGACCTTCAAGAGGCCTACTTAGATGAAACGCAGGCCAGCAACATTGCCGCAAGAGAACAACAAGTCGCACAACAGCAACAAACCGTGATGACTTATCATGAGCAACTGGATCAACTCAAAGCGACCTTAGATTCTCAGCGATCATCAAGTTATGCCACTTGGGCTCAACAAGATTGGAACAGTTACTATCAGCAACAAGTAACCGATTTCAGGGAACAGTTTTTTAGCAAGTAACGCTTTAACTTAAACCATCACGAAACTGCGCGGGCGTCTTATTGAGCCAACCTTTAAACGCCCTTCTGAAATTTGCAGGGTCGCTATAACCGAGCCTTTCACCAATATCATCAATGCTCATGGTTGTGCCGAGCAACAGTTCTTTGGCTAGTTCTACTCGAACTTCGGTAAGCAATACTTGATAACTGGAATCATGGGTCACTAGCTCTCGCCTGAGTGTACGAGAGCTACAATCAAACTCGTCCGCGAGTTGTTCTATATTCGGGAAACTTCCTGCGGTTTGATAAAAGATCGTTTTGATCTGGTTAGTCAGCAAATGTTCCGAGTCCAACGTATCGACTATCGACTGGCAAGACGCGAGATAGCGCTTCAGTGTTGCGGCATCATGAGTCAATAAGGTTTGCGACAAAACAGATGTTTCAAAACGCAGTTCACAATGGTTTTGCTCAAAAACTACAGGGCACTGGAAGCGGTCATCATAAAGCTTGGCGTAATTAGGGCGAGCATAAGGCAAAAACAAAGTATGAATAGCTAACTCATGACCAGTCAGTTCTTTGAACAAAGAGACGATTGAACTCAAGAAGTACTCACTGCAGAAAGGAAGCAGATCGCCCACTTCCAAGGTGTTCTCAATCTGAATCACCGCTTGCTCGGAATCTAAAAGCAGTTTAACCGAGAAGATAGGACCATTCAGGCGTAAATACTTGAAGCCCGACTTGATGGCCTCCCCGACATTTTGACTGGTTGATAGCGCATAACCCAACACGCCAAAATGGCTCAGACTTGCGTGCTCTCCCAACCAAAGCCCCAAGCCATCGTGAGGAAAACTCTGATTAGCCGCGCTAAACAACGCAAGCTTATCAGCGTAAGTCAGCTTTCCATTCGGGTCTCGCCAATCCATGGTTTCTAAACTCACATCCATGAGTAACCTTTCAATATCGATACCTCGTTGCTCTAGTGTATTCAACAGCAACGCGATATCTAATGTACCCAACTGATGCCGATGCCCGGTCGGCTTATACTCTGCGATAATCTCCAAGCGTCTCTCCTTATATCTAACCCATTCCCATAAACATGACTACTCAGCTTTAACAACACTGCTGACAAAATCGTGATTGGTAACGCGCTCTTGTCCGAATATGACCTCCCAATTCTACGCTACTCATCGCACAATGGCTTTAGTTGTTAAATTTATGTGAACTATCGCAATGATAAAAACGAATCCGGCTCCACACAGTTTGATTGATTCTAATGGTCAGCCGATCATTGGACATTTCGATGGCATCCCAAAGCACCTGAACATCGAGAACTTTGACTACCGAAATTCGATGGATGCAAAAGCAACGCCTTGGCAGAAGCACTTCCACTACAAGCAATTCCAGTTTGCCAGCATCGTCACCGACACACACATTGTTGGTGTCGCTATCGCGGATATTCGCTACTTAGGTTCTGCGTTTTGTTACGTCTACGGTATCCAGAATAACGAGTTAGAAGAGTGTTCATGGTTACGACCATTGGGCTTTGATAAACAAGTAACGAGCTCACCATTTGAAGGTACGACAAACATCGCAGGGCAAAGCATTGTGTTTGATATTGAGAACGGACAATGGAAAGTTTCACTGAACACGAAAATCATCAACGCTGAGCTTTATTTAGAATCAGAGTGCGACAGCTTACCCATGGCAATGTGCAGCCCTACGGGTTACTCGGGCTGGACCTATACCCAAAAGCATAACGCGTTAAAAGTAACGGGCAGCCTTGAGATTAATCAACAGCCTATCTCCCTAGAGCAAGCTCGTGCCGGTTATGACTTTTCAGCGGGCTACATGAGACGTGAAACCAGTTGGCGTTGGGCTAGCCTCAACACGCAATCTAATGGCACTGATATTGGCTTGAACCTCGCGGCAGGCGTGAATGAAACTGGAGGCTGCGAAAACGTATTATGGGTGAATGGAACCAGACACTTACTTAATCCGGTGCAGTTTACATTTAGTCGTCAAGACACGGATTTTCCTTGGCAAATAACATCACAAGATGGACGTATAAACTTAACCTTTACGCCCTTAAATAACCGCAGCGAAAAGCTCGATTTATGGCTGCTAAAGAGTAACTTTCGTCAGTTCATTGGTCACTTTTCTGGCTCGATTGAAGACAACGATGGAGTGACACATCAACTCGATGCCGTTCTTGGCCTTACGGAAGATCACTTTGCTCGCTGGTGAGCCGTTGCTTATAGTTCGTAGCCCACAGCGAAGCAGTAGCTAACAACCAAGCTGCTATTCATAGGCGTTTAAAGTTCACAGCCAGTAGCCAATAGCCAATAGCCAATACACATTCCATAACAAACTTAGGCACAACAAGGATTAACACATGAATATCGATGCATTAATCAATCACCCAGAATGGCTACTTTTGGTACTAGCGCCCTTGTTCGTGGCATGCATGTTGGCTGAGTATTTTATCGGTCAAAAGCAAGGTCGACTGCCAGAAAACTCAAGCTACAAACTGTCGGAAGTGATGTGTAACTTCACGCTTGCGGGAATGCATCAACTCTCCGATTTGATCACCGGGTTATTGGTCGTGCAGTTGTATCTCTTGATGTTTGGTTGGCGTTTAATGGACATTGAAATGGGCGTGCTGAGTTTCATTGTGTTGATGGTATTGCAAGACTTTTGCTATTACTGGTTCCATAGAGCAAGCCATCGTGTTCGCTGGATGTGGGCAGCACACGTCGCGCACCACAGCTCAGAACAGATGAACTTCAGTACGGCTTTCCGTCAAAGCTTAATGTACCCACTTGCAGGCATGTGGCTATTTTGGGTACCGCTCGTCATCATAGGTTTCGACCCTAAATGGGTCATCTTTGTGGTACTTCTCAATCTTGGTTTGCAGTTCTTCGTCCATACACAATGGATACGAAGCTTGGGGCCACTTGAATACATCTTTAACACCCCGTCACACCACCGTGTGCATCACGGCAAAAACCCGCAATACATAGATAAGAACTACGCCGGTGTTTTGATCATTTGGGATAAGTTGTTTGGTACGTTCGAACCTGAAGTGGAAACAGTACGTTACGGCGTCACTAATCCAGTAAACAGTTTTAACCCGATAGTGGTCACCTTTCAAGAATGGAAGGCCATATTCAAAGATTTGAGGAACCGAGAGTTGACCATGAAACAGAAAGTCCAATTGATACTCTCACCCCCATCAGACTAATCAAAGCGACCGGATCTAGTATACCTTATGAAAATCAATGAGGTTGAATGTGAGGTCGCTTACCCAGAAATCGCCGTTCAAGTCGGCACCTTGCACGTATCGCTTGTCTCCCATTTCTAGAGTCACAATGTATTTGCCCGCGATAAGCCCCTCTACCATGTAAAAGCCATCGCTCTCAATCTCGCTCGAATACTCAGTACCTTTCTGGATATGTTTAAAGTGCAGATAAGCACTATTTTCTAGGTCGCCTTCTACCGTGCCATCAACGCCAAATGACACCATCATTTCGATGTGTGCATGAGTCAGCCCTACCTGCTTAGTATTGACAAACACAGGGTTTTGAATCGGTGTTAGGTTAAGATCGAGTGCCCCTTCATCAATATAGATAGGCAGATTATCTCGAGCTGGAACACTTGAGAATTCAAATCGGCCTTTTGTATCACTGACCGCTCGTTGGTCCAAGATTTGTAAGCTTACACCTGGTATGGGTTGTTTATGGTGATCGTAGACAACGCCCGTGAGCTTAGAATGGTTGTATCGATTCCATTCAACAAACTCACCAATGCTATCATCAAAGTAAGTTTTAGCGCCGAATTCGGTCGTCATCTCAACACCGTATCGGTCTTCGGTTCCTTCTAGCTTAAAGAGTAAATAAGGGTTCACACGAGCTTCTAAAGAGGCGGAAAACGAAACCTCCTGCTTTTGATAGCGAGCCGATACGTTCGTCGTGAGCTCTTGAAAAACCTCTAGAGGATCTAGCAGGCACTCTTTACAGGCATTCCTTAGGGATAATTCCGTTCGTTCATGATGACCAGAGCCATCAACAGTTCCAGAAATATTCCACGATGTATCCGAAAACCCGCTTTTAGCCAATCCAATCGTATGTAGATAGTCTTCTTGATGAGAAGCTTTGGTGTATCGATAGTCACCGGCGTATGAGACAAACAGATTACGAGCCACTTTCGAGTTCAACTTTGGTTCAACGCTCAACTCATCTTCATCATCCCTTACCGTCAAAAAGGCCGTTAGATTAGCAAGCGACAGGTTATATTTGAACACATCGTACTCCATCGACTCTAAGTCCAATTCATCGGTTTTATTGAGCTCTATAGATGCCGACTGATCACCATTGATCAAAATATCAAACTCCATTGGAAACCGATTCAACTCAGGCAACCAACCGATATGGCCCGCAAACCAATGCGCCGGTAAGTATCGTCCTTGAACACCAATCAAGTCTTTGCCATTTTGCCTCATAAAGGCACTACCCACGGTGAAGTAATCAGCAAGCCCATATTCGAGCGACACAGCGCCAGCTCGGTCTGCACCTTCATTGCCTACCACTTGCACGCCCCACTCATTACTTGGAAGAAATGCATCTTCTAAACCGGCGACGGTGATCTCTTCTTCCTGCCAGACACCTTTCGATAAGTAGTAGCGAAACTTGATGGTGTCACCGGGGGAAATGTTATCTTCTTCAACAACGAAGCGTCCAAACTGATCAGAGCGATAAGTGGTTTGATAAATGCCATTGACCAAGACATCGATGTTGATGTTAGGTTGAGTAGTTCGTTCGAGTTGAAGGTTGCCGAACTCCGTTTGACGCTTTCGATTAGTGTAGTAGAGCCCATCTCCGAGGGTTTGATTCACGGTAAAGACGCTGCCATCTAATAGCACATGGCCGACTTCCAAAGAGCCTTCACCGTCATGAGCTTCAACCGCAATGTTGTAATAAACGATGGGGTTATCTTCTCGCGAATCAATCGACAAGCGAGACAAGGAATGTTCAGTGCTTAATATGGTATCTGAGATCGCGTAAACATCACCGCCAGTTTCACTGTCGTGATAAACCGAAGTCGCTAATCGAGTCGCTACACCCACAGCGGCAACAGGTTCGAAAGCTGGTGTGTTTTCAGCTCGCTTGAGATCCTCGGCCTTCTTACGTGATTCATTTTTCATCTTGGAAATAGCGGCTTCCAGTTCAGTCAATGAACTGAATTCTGGAGTAACGGTGAGCCGATAATCATCAATATCCCAACGCACTTTTGCCGGGATACAAGCTTGTAAGCTGTACCAATGGATGAAAGTTTCTGAATCGATGACTTGATATTTGATCGACTGGATATTGTCGTCATCTCGATAGCAGATGGCTTGTTCGGTATCTAGAATATACGGAGGCGATTCTCTTCCAACGTCTTGTGGCAAATACAGTTCACAGTATCCGCCTTCATCACACTGACCATTCATTTCGAGCAGATAAAAAGCGGCATTGGATATCGAAATGAAAGGCTCTTCATAATCATCCATCATGACACGATAAAAGCTATCCCCCACTTTCCCGACTCGAACTTCAACATGGGCAGGATAGAGTTCACTCGCCTCACTTTCGGTGTTAAATTGCGAATACGCAGCAAAAGGAAACAGTGAAGCGAGCAACAAAAGTAGCCAAACCATGCAATTGAACACTGGCTTTTACAGAGTTCGCTTCAATGAAAAGAGCACTACAGAACACATTCGTACAGAGGTTGTTCGTTCTGAACCAGTGAGATCTTTGAGCCTTTAGGAAAAGGCTTGGTTAATTCCGCATTACGAAGTAGCACCACTTTTTCGCTATGCTCATCAACATTCAATTTCGCAGTAAATTGAAAGTTACCGTCGTTGCGAATCTTGATGCTTTGGTTGTCACACGCAAACTTAACATCTTGCACCTGCACACCTTTCTGAACATAAACAGGCACATAACTGTTGATGTGAAAGTTCAGTTGAAAAGCTGAACCATCACTGTTGGTTTTGCTCGAAGACAACGCAATGTCTGACAGATCTGCGGCTTTTGCTATCGGAGAAAACCACAAGTAGGCACGATACTCACCATCAGCCATATCAGCAGGTAGAGCATTCATACGTAAGCGAACCGTACGTCTTTGATTGGGTTTGAGTTCACGAATTATCGGTGGTGACACTTTAATCCAACTCGCGATATTTTCTGATTGCGCGATATTGGAGTCTGTTCGAACTAAGCCACTCGCCTTTACAGGGCGATAAATCGGTTTTATCTCCAAGCGAATCGGTTGATCTGAATTGTTTTCGACGACGATTTTTTCAGTCACCGAAGTGTCGGCATCCAACACAAAACGAGTCGGTGCGATGAGTAGCTGAGCATAGGCTTGTGTTGTGAAGATTAAGCCGAGAACACATGAGATAAACAACTTCATTTATAATTAACCTCAAAAGGAATTGTACTGGTGTAAAGGCCTGCTGGGTGGTTAGCGCCGATTTTCACTTTGGCACCAATACACAATAATTTGCTTCTTCCATTCCCTTTGATTTTCGCTCTACCGCGCTTTGATAAGCCGCAACCAAAATAGAACTTTCTAATACGAAGGCGTTTGGATTGACGAGAATGGTTTAGGTATTGCTTTGAAGGGAGTGAAACCACGATTTTTTTACCAGGCTCACCTTCAACATAAAAACGAACCACATAAACCTGACTATTGGCTGGATTTGAATCAGCATTCTGACCCGACCCAGAGATATACATACCCGGAAATTTAACTTCCATGTTTTCAGGAATAATTTCTAGCGCGTGAAAAGGGCTGGAATAAACAATTAGACCGATATAAATGGCGTATTTTAATAGAACACTCATAGTAAAATCGGCTGCTTTATAACAGCCGTAATATTATACTGGTTTCATTTAATTACTGGTAAGTTACATCTACTGCAACATTAGCAGTATATGTACCAGCAACTAATGTCGCACTTGAAGTACGTGCAGTGCCGCCAATATTAAGAGCCGCTGTACCGCCGGTAAGAGTAATAGCATTATTAAAGTCAAATTCAGCTGCAATCGTATTTACGCCGTTAACCAAGTTAGTATCAGAAATACTTACTGTTACTGCATCACCAGACTCTCCAGAAAGAGTAAATGCCGCAGCTCCAGCATCACCTTGAGCGATAACAACGTCTGTTGTGTTGTCTGAAGTGATGATACCGAAGTCTAGATCACTGGTTTTTGTCATTGTAATTGCTTGTTTTACTTCTAGTGTTGCATCAAAAGTGTCACTCACAGCGAAAACGTTCGCAGAAGAGATAGAAAGTGCAGATACAGCAACAACCTTAAAGACTTTGTTCATTTCTTTAATCCTTTATAAAAATCGACTTTATTATTAGAGTTACCTAACCATTAATCAAAGTTAACAATTAAGTAACAACAATCCTATTTAGAAAATATATACATTGACACTTATTTATAAAGAAATGAGGAGCAGTGAGAATAAGATCACGCAAATTGATATAAATAACATTAACAATAACAATGGTATTAGAGCGTTTCTATCAATTATATATGAAACTGGTTTGCATTTAATTCTCATATTTTAAAGGGAATTATTCCTATAAATAACAACCATCTAAAAATAATCACAAGATAATATGGAATAACAACTGCTGATTTAAACGTTACAATCAACTATATAGATCGTCATGCTGCAATATAGTCTCAAAAATGAAACACTCTTAAATTAGACTCAAATTGTAATAAATTTGAAACATTTCCCACTCGAAATATCCAATTCAAACATGAAATTTGACAAGTCTTCAAAATGAGATAAGTAGAACGCTCTAACTAAATTAACCATTACAACCATAAACACCACAAAACCAATTAATGCCAAGAGGATTGTATTGAAAATAGTCTCCTTAATTAGGCAAAGTGTTAGACAGGAAAATGCCGCAGTTTAAACGCCAGATCAGCAACTCAAACATAGGTTCTAAACATAGGTTACTAATTAAACATGGATTCTTAATTAACATAGGTGCTTCATTAAAAATCGGAGCTTCAGCTTAAACGTCGCTGCTACGGTTTAGACATCGCTACAGCGTCTAAAAATCTATCCAGAAAAATGATCGTGTCTCTAACCTCAGAGCTTAAGAGGAAAAGACAAGCAAACTCGTTTGCGAAACACCTACGAGTCCAACTCGTCCGCAACACAATGGTAAAATCGCAACACAGTGGTAAAGATGACGAAGAAGGGTAAACAGACGCAATTATTACTGTGTAATAGACGCAATTGGATTCAAAAGCACTCCCATCGACTCGATTGAATAGTAAAGCACCGTTTTCCGGCAATTTATTTGTGATCTGGGTTGCACGCGTACCGCATACTATCAGATACTGAACAAAACTAACCTTCAGCCACAGTAAACGTTCCGCGCTTGCTGTTCAGGAAATTCAATGAGTTCAGATAATCAGCCGACCTACTTCTTTTTCGATTACGAAACGTGGGGCGTTAGCCCAGCAAAAGACCGCCCGAGTCAGTTTGCGGGTGTTCGTACCGACCAAGATTTCAATGTTATTGGAGAGCCTCTGGTTATCTATTGCCAACCTCCTGCTGATTACCTCCCTGCGCCTGAAGCTGCACTGATCACCCGCATCACACCACAAAAAGCAGCTTCACAAGGTCTTCCTGAGCCAGAGTTTATCGCTAAGATCCATGCTGAGTTGGCGAAACCAAACACCACAAGCCTTGGCTACAACAGTATTCGATTCGATGACGAAGTAACGCGTTACACCTGTTACCGAAACTTCATCGACCCATATGCGTGGAGCTGGCAGAACGGCAACTCACGCTGGGATCTACTAGATGTAATGCGTGCTGTTCATGCACTGCGCCCTGAAGGTATTGTCTGGCCAGAAAACGAAGAAGGTTACCCAAGCTTCAAACTAGAAAACCTGTCTGTGGCAAACGGTATTGAACACGAGAACGCGCACGATGCAATGGCTGATGTTATTGCGACCATCGAGTTGGCGAAGAAACTGAAAGCGGCACAACCTAAGATGTTCGATTACCTTTACAACATGCGTCATAAGCGTAAGCTAAATGACCTGGTTGATATCGTAAACATGACACCATTGATGCACGTTTCGGGCATGTTTGGCCGTGACTGCAACTACACAAGTTGGATTGTACCTATGGCTTGGCACCCAACCAATCAAAATGCCGTGATCGTGGTTGATTTAGCTAAAGATCCAAGTCCACTGTTAGAACTAGACACTGATGAACTCAGAAACAGACTCTACACCAAACGCAGTGAACTTGGGGAAGACGAGCTACCTGTACCCATTAAATTGGTTCAACTCAACAAGTGCCCTATTCTTGCGCCAGCCAAAACGTTGACGGCTGAAAATGCCGAAACCATCGGTATCGATCGCCAACAATGCTTGAAGAACTTGACATTGCTGCGCGAACACCCAGAGATCCGTGAAAAACTGATTGGCCTGTACTCACAAGAGCGAGAGTACGAGAAGAGTGATGATGTTGATACGCACCTATACGACGGTTTCTTTTCACCTGCTGATAAAACAGCGATGAACATCATTCGCGAAACGGATCCAAATAACTTGGCAGCTTTGGATATCACCTTCAGTGACGAACGCATTAAACCGTTACTCTTTCGTTACCGTGCACGTAATTTCCCGTGGACGCTCGACGAAGCTGAGCAATTGAAATGGGCGAACCATTGCCGTGAGTTTTATGAGAGCCGTTTAGAAGAATACATGCTCAACCTTGAAAACCTCGCGCATGAACATGAAAGCGACGAGAAGAAAATGGCTATCTTGAAGGCGGTTTATCAATACGTAGAAAAGTTAGCTAGCTAATTCCACTATCAAGAGACGTAACACTTTGAAAGAAAGATTGATCCAACTGGTTTACTGCTTAATCTCCTTCACCTTAATCATAGGTGCACTTACAGCAGGTAACGCGTTACAGCACTTTTTGGATACCTCAATCCCAGGCAGTATTTTTGGCATGTTGATTCTGTTTGCCGCCATGGTGATTGGTATTGTTCCTTCGCACTGGGTTCAACCCGGTGCAAGCTTGATTATCCGCCTAATGATCTTACTTTTTGTTCCGATCAGTGTTGGGTTGATGGATCACTTCGACATGCTCATCGCGAACGCATTGCCAATTATGGCGAGCGCCGTTGGCGGTACGTTGCTGGTGTTGGTGTCCTTATCATGGTTCTTAGACCGCTTACTTTCGAGAGGTAACTGATCATGTGGATTCTACTCACCATCGTGGTATTCCTGTTTGCTCGCTGGGTAAGTCGAAAAGTAAACTCACCATTATGTAATCCCCTGCTGATAAGTATTAGTATCATCATCCCGATACTCATGTTCTTCAAAGTACCGTTTGAGACTTACTATGCAGATAACACCTGGATTACTTACATGCTGCAGCCTGCGGTTGTTGCGCTTGCTTACCCGCTTTATGAACAGTTACCTCAAATCAGAGCAAACTGGCGCATCATAACCTTTGCTTGCACGCTAGGCAGTGTGATGTCGATGACAACAACGGCGTTAATTGCCGTGGCTTTTAAAGCGGACTTAAGTTTGATTGCGAGTTTGCTAGGTAAATCAGTCACCACGCCAATTGCTATGGAAGTATCGAGCCATTTAGGTGGTGAAGCTGCGATTGCAGCGATTCTGGTTTTAATCGTTGGTCTGTTCGGAGCAATCTTTGCTTACCCCATCTATAACTTGATTGGCATTAAGAGCCCTATCGCACGTGGTTTAACCATGGGTACTGTGTCTCACGCTTTAGGTACTGCGACATGTGCTGAAAAGAATCAGGAAGATGCTGCATTCAGTTCTCTAGCACTTGTACTCTGCGGCGTAATTACCTCGATTATCGCGCCGAGTATATTTTCGCTTGTAGTTTGGTTCTATTCTTAACCACTTTGATTGCGATTTAAACGCTTGCCAGTAATTTGGTTAAGTCAGGCAACTTGCCACTTAGTTGACACACTCGAATAGACCAACTCGCGATTTAAAGCGTTGTAAGCATCCAAGAAGCCCAAACAAAACTCTGACTATTGAATTGCCCCTCAATAGTTGGACACCCATTGTTTGGGCTTTTTTCTCGCATTTATTCAGCAATAGCAATCAAATCGTGCTCTGTTTAAGCCAATAAGTGGGATATCAATTGAAGTTTTTGCTCTTGCAATCGATTTCATCTGTGACCTCACTCTAATTATGCAAACCAATGTAACAACATCAACACAGCAGTGACCAATATCACAGAAAATTCCTGAGCATTGCATAGAATTAAAGCCTAAGGTCAATTAAGGATTCAACATGAACAGTCGTATTACCCTGGCGCTGGAAAGTGCTCCAACAGCAACCAAAGCACTTTTGAGTGACATCGTATTAGCAGACAACTTTGACGCGACATTGTCTCCAGAACAATTTGCAAGCCTACTGCAAACAAGCGGTTTAGAGGATGACGAGCTACGTATTGCGTTACTTCCTTTTGCTGCAGCCTATTCTTACGCTCCGTTATCTGACTTTTATGTTGGTGCAATCGTGCGTGGCTTGTCTGGTACTCTGTATTTTGGTGCAAACCTTGAAATCGCTGGTGCTCAACTTGGCCAAACAGTACACGCTGAGCAATCTGCAATCAGCCACGCTTGGATGAAAGGCGAACAAGGCATCTCAGATATCACTATCAACTTCAGTCCTTGTGGTCACTGTCGTCAGTTTATGAATGAACTGACCACAGCGAAAGAGCTTAAAGTTCAGCTGCCGCAACGTGATGAGATGTCACTGCAAGAATACCTGCCAGACTCTTTCGGTCCTGCTGATTTAGGTGTGACGACTGGCCTAATGACTAAGCTTGATCATAAGTACACGACTGAAGAAACAACACCTATTGTTGTAGAAGCGCTAGCAGCACTAAACCGCAGCCATGCGCCTTACACCAAAAACCTAAGTGGTGTTTCACTACAACTGACGTCGGGTGAGATTTTCACTGGAGCTTACGCTGAAAACGCAGCGTTTAACCCGAGCCTACCCCCTCTACAAGTGGCGTTGATTCAACTTAAACTTGCCGGCTTTGATTTTGAACAAATTGAAAGTGCTGCTTTGGTTGAAATCGCCGAAGGTAGCATCAGTCACCTGGCGGATACGCAATCTACGTTAGAAGCAATTAACCCTGACATCCCAGTGACTTACTTAGCAATCTAAGCACATCTAATTAACAAATTTTCAAATAAGCAGCCCTATCTTTCAGGGCTGCTTTTTTTATGCCTGTAATTTACGCAACAACCCACGCAAACGTTTGCTTTTGCCATCAAAATAAGTATGATCACCCCGTTTTAAATCAATCGTTCAAAAGATCGGAAGGAATTTCTATGTTTGGTACTGCTACTCGTGAAAATGCTACTCGTGTACTTCTATTAGGTTCAGGTGAACTGGGTAAAGAAGTTGCTATTGAGTGCCAACGTTTAGGCTTGGAAGTTATTGCATGTGACCGTTATGCAGATGCACCAGCGATGCAAATTGCGCATCGTAGCCACATATTAGACATGTTAGACGGAGATGCACTGCAAGCTGTCATTGAACTTGAAAAACCAGATTATGTCGTTCCTGAAATTGAAGCTATTGCCACCAGCAAACTGGTAGAGCTAGAAGCACAAGGCTTAAATGTCGTACCAACAGCAAACGCGACGAAACTGACAATGAACCGTGAAGGTATCCGTCGCTTAGCCGCAGAAGAGCTAAAACTGAACACTTCTCCATACCGCTTTGCTGACACCTTTGAAGATTTCTCAGCCGCTGTTGAATTCGTGGGCATGCCTTGCGTTGTTAAGCCAGTAATGAGCTCTTCAGGTAAAGGTCAAAGCGTTATCAAAACAGAAGAAGACATTCAGAAGTCTTGGGACTACGCACAAGAAGGCGGTCGTACTGGCGCTGGTCGCGTGATTGTTGAAGGCTTTATTGATTTCGATTACGAGATCACTCTATTAACCGTTCGCGCTGTTGATGGCGTTCACTTCTGTGCACCTATCGGTCACCGCCAAGAAGATGGTGATTACCGTGAATCATGGCAGCCACAAGTGATGTCAGACAACGCACTTAAAGCGGCGCAATACACGGCTGAACAAGTAGTTAATGCACTAGGTGGTCACGGAATCTTCGGTGTAGAGTTATTTATTAAAGGCGATAATGTAATCTTCAACGAAGTATCTCCTCGCCCACACGATACTGGCTTAGTGACTTTGATGTCTCAAGATTCATCTGAATTCGCACTGCACGTACGCGCGTTTACCGGTATGCCGATTAAATCCATCACGCAGTACGGTCCGTGTGCATCTGCGGTTATCTTGGGTCAAGGCACTTCAACCAACATCTGCTTTGATGGCCTTGCAGAAGCACTAGACGCACCACAAACGCAAGTTCGCCTGTTTGGTAAACCTGATATCGATGGTCGCCGCCGTCTAGGTGTGGCGTTGACTCGTCGCAACAGCACAGAGACAGCGATTGAAGATGCAATTGAGAGCGCATCTAAAGTAAAAGTGATTTACTAACCAGCGATTCGATTCTGAACAATCACGACTTCAAATCTGAACAATAAAAAGACGGGCTATTGAGCCCGTCTTTGTGTTGGTATCATCTTCATATTGCAGCAGTCTTTTCGCTTGAAAGCTAACTGAGCTTAAGCTTCTGACTCAATCAAATACACTTCTTCACTGAATCGAGACAAGCCTTTCTTGGTAATCTTCGGATGTTCATCGTCCGCAATATCTTGATTCAACAATGTGATCTTGTAGCCCGCGAACAACTTATCGATCTCTAGTTTAGGTACGCTAAACGGAGGCCCCGCCATCTCGCTTTGATCGTAATCTAACGTCACAAGTAAAATCTTACCGCCTGGCTTTAACAGTTGCTTTAGGCGTTCTATATATTGCACACGCATCTCAGCAGGCAAAGCAACCAAAGAGGCACGATCATAGATGATGTCGACAGGTTGAATCGGCGCTGAGAAGTAATCACCTGTGTAAACGTTCAGCTCATCAAACTGGTACAACTCGTGTTGGCCGTTAATCTGGGTGACCGTTGGTGTATATAAATGCTCAGAGAAAAATGCGCGAACCGCAATCTGGCTAAGTTCGACACCTTGCACATCACTATGCTTTGTCGCCAACCAGATCAGATCTTCACTCTTACCACACAGCGGAACAAACACACTCTTCTCGTAGCTAGGTTCCGTCTTTTTCCAAAATTCAATCAGAAGTGGGTTCACATCTTCAAGGTGGAAGCCAATTTGGTTGGCTGCCCATTTATTGTGCCAAAATTCAGGATTATTCATCTTTCGTTCATGTTAAACAGTCATAATGCAAGGGTACAGTATAGAAAGGTAAGAGCAACCTTACCTTGGTTTAAAGTTCATCGTGCTCTCGCTAAAAGTTAAACACTGGCTGAGTTCAAAATTCTTAAAACCGGGGAACAAACGCTTGAATTATTTGTCTATATGTTCACATTTTAAAGCAATATTAAACGTTAGAGTTGGTTTCTGTCTTAGCTAGCCCCATTTAATATGTAGTGAGTTTAGTTAAGCTTTTTTACTCTTATGCGTTACTGGTTACCCCTTTTGACTACCCGTTTTTGTAACCTTGTATTTTGGAGTTTGAATGAGTGTATTTCTCCGCACGACGGCCCTAATGCTTTTGGTATTGAGCCGAGCGCCTGCATTCGCAGCAGCACCTGTTTCAACAAGTTCGACTGATCAAACGCGCACCCCTGCGCAAAACCAAGTTTCATCAAACGTATTCCGTCATAGTTTGAGCGGCCTTTACGGCATCAAAGCCTTCGACTCGCGCCCGACTCAGCCTTACACCGACTTCGATATTCTGTACAGCAAAGCACATCAAGGCCAAGCTGAACTAGAAACTATCTGTAAAAGTACTGCCCTACTCACCAATTCTGAAGCGCTATTTGCTGGCGTTAAATCTCAAGCTCGTGCAGAAGAAAAAATCGCCCTTGAACTTGATGGTGATGTGACAAAAATTACCGACTTAGCTCGTGCAACTATCATCGCGAACGATGTAGAGAGCTTGGTTGAAGTCTACGAAGCACTAAGCCGTGAAGCTGACGTTGTTAAGCTGAAAAATAAGTTTAAATCACCCGCTGACTCTGGCTACCGCGACCTTAACTTGTTGGTTCGTTTACCTAAAACCAACATCATTGCAGAGGTTCAACTTCACTTAAAAGCGATTGCTGATGTGAAAAGTGGCCCTGAGCACGAGCTCTACGAAATCATCCAAGGTATTGAGCGTCACGCAATTGCAGAACAACGCCCAATCAATGACATTGAAGCGGCACAAATTAATAGCCTAAGACGCCAATCTTTAGAGCTTTATCAACAAGCGTGGCAACCATACATTACCACGCACATTAAAGCGGCTTAACCACTCGCTAAGCGCTTATCATAAACAAGAACGACAAAGGGCTGCATAATCGCAACCCTTTCTTTTATCTATTGTTTTGTGTATCAAACTTCGCACAGACCACATTAACCAATACCAAAAAACGTCACCTACTGGTGATAGTACTCTTTCGTGCGGTTGTATAAATCCAATGGCTTCAACGTGCTATAAAACGCCGCCGCATCTTGTAAATCTTCATCCGAAAGATGTTTCACCACCGACTGCATGTATAAATCTTGGCGCTCATCACTTTTAAAATCACGCAGCTGCTTAAGAATATACCTAGCTTTCTGGCCTTTGATGTTTGGATAAGATTGTACGAAGGGGATGATCTTGTCACCATGACACTGGCTACAGAGATTCTGAACCAACTTTTCACCTGAAACTAAACTAGGTATGTACCCCTTAGTGATGACCTTGCTATCGACAAGAGTTTCAACCTCGGTTTTAGCTTCCGCTTTAAGTTTTGGCGCTGGTTCCGACTCCATGCCCAATGATTCGACTCGCGAGGCAACTTTATCTTCAGTGCTCGGCTGTTCATCAGTACACGCCGATAACGACAAAACTACTGCTGCAGCGGCTATCGCAATAACTGTATTTGCAACAGCTCTATTCGCAACAATTCCACTCGCAAGAGAGACCCGTTTTAATCGATTGACGCTCATTGGTTATCTCCCGACATAGGTGGCATCAAGGCGCTATCAATAGGCTTTCGACGATACTTGTTCATATCGATGCCTTTGTCTTGATAGTAGGTACTGAGGTAATCCAATACTGGGTCCCAAGTATCCGACAGATCCCACAGCCCTTGAGTGTCGACCATCCATTGAATGGTTTCACGCCACTGCTCTCTGTTACCGCTGTTCTGAGCAACGATTAAGCTGGTATGGCAAGCATTACATTGCCCCTTCACTGTTTCCCAACCGGGAGCCATAATCAAACCCGATGCTTTATCTACGCCGTAGTACTCTTTCGGATTGTCTGGAACATCAGCATGAACAAGCATCGACGTTAACAAGCTACACACCAATGCCGCTCTCATTATGCTTTTACGGTAACTACGCTTGTTAACAGGAATTAAGTCGGCGTGAATGGAGCCGCCACTAATTGAATTGATGAGTTTAGAACGGCCATTAGAAATAGACGGCATCACGACACTCTTACCGCAATACGGTGACAACCATTAAACAGATACCCTTTAGGGTTCCATTGTGGTTGCACCACCGGCTGGCTATCCCCTTCACTGTCGGTCGCCTTTGCCCAAATCTCGTAATAACCTGTCATAGGAAGTTCTAATTCGGCTTCCCATTGTTGCCACGCGCCTTTGTTTACTGGCTTATTCAGTTTCGCATCGTGCCAAGTAGTACCGTAGTCGTAGCTCACTTGCAGCTTCTCAACGGTTCTCAAGCCAGCCCAAGCATGACCACTGACTTTGACCTTCTTACCAAGCGCAAACTCTGTTCCGCTTTTTGGAGAAGTAATCAGCGACTTCACAATCATCTCTTCAATGATTCGGAAATCTTTGTTATCCACTTTCTCACCCGGTGCGATTGGGTTCTTAGGCACTTGATAGGCAGGAGCTGCCATCTTGTGTCCATCATGGATCTTATTTCGAATACTGATGCCGGTCGTGCATTTCTGAGAAACAGAAGCCGGTCGGCCGCCAAATACCGTTCGTAGCGGATAACCATGGAGATAAGGAATTGGCTCGCCATTCATTTCCCATGCAATCAAGGCGTTATCGTTCATCGCCGCTGCAATAGGAACACCACGTGAAATCGCCTCACCTTTACCACTCAAGTGCTTATCAAAGCCATGGTTACCAACGTAAACCGCATCATCTTTAATGCCGCAATCTTTAAGCACATCGCTCAGCAACACACCCGTCCACTGTGAGCAATAAACACCCGCGTTGTTCCATTGGTTGCCTTTGGTGCTTGGATAAAAGTTGTTACGGCTGTTGCCACCACACTCTAAAACCAAGCTTTGAGTATGATGCTTAAACTTCGACTTCAACTCTGCGATCGTATAGGTTTTGCTTTGTTTTACCGATTCACCTTTCACTTCGAATGCCCAGGAGTCAGGATCCATCTCCGTAAAATCTGGCATCAAGCCGTTCCAACGGACAAAGGGAACATCAGCAGGAGTCACAGCGGGCGCAAGCATACTTTCTGGCGGATACGCATTCAAAGGGTTGGTATTTAAAACAGTGTAGTAATCCGGCAAATCTTCAGCTTTTGCCCACGTTAATGCGTTGATATCCAGTGCTGCTAAACCTTCAGGGCGATTCGCGGCAAATACCCACGACACTGGCAATGCCGATACTGCGGTTGCTGAAAGCGCGGCTTTAAGGAACTGTCTTCTATCTAAACTCATTGCGGTGACCCTGTGTTATTCAGTTGGTAAAAGTAATTGGCTAACTTCTTGATGTCTTCTTCTGACAATAGTTGCGCGACTTTGGACATCGTTTTGTCCTCACGCTTGCCACTTTTAAAGTCAGTCAGTTGCTCAGTGAGATAGACTTGATTTTGCCATTTAAGGTTGGGGATAGAGGGAAACGAGGTGTCGTTGTTACTGCCATGGCAAGCAATGCACATATTGGCAAGTTGCTGGTACTCCGCTGCCGACGCGATAGTCGGTACAAAGAGTAATATCAAAGCTAAAGCGGACTTGCGCAAAGCTTCTCCTTAGATTTAGGATCAACAAAATAGGTTAACTAGCTTTTTATTGAGCGTATTACAGCAAATCACTCGAGTGATTTGAATTCAATTAGATTTAACCTCTGTTCAATTTCACTGAACGGATTTCAAAAACAAATAAGGTGCGTTGAATACATACTGACTAGCTGTCCATTTTAAATGTACGGGTAATAAATGAAGACGGGCGTCGATGTATGGAGACAAGATAAGGTGCTGGGAACAAAGTTGTATGACTGAGCTGAAATGGTAGGTATTGATCGACTGTGGAGAGTCACTAGAACAAAAGAGCTCTGCTTGACGGGCGTAAACAGAGCTCATGCGATGGTAATTGGTAAACTATAGATATAGATATAGATATACAGACTTACTGGAACCGCTTAGCAAACACATAGCGCTTCTAGTAAAAACAGCCCCTACTTCGATACTGCTCCGCCAAGGGTTTTGCTTAATCGAAAGTTAATGATCTTGTGAGATATTGCGTTATCGCCGTAATGCAGTTCCGACATATCGACAATGTCGTTATAGAGCACAATCACCTTGCCCTCTTGCTCGATAACAAGAACCTTTTGACCAAAAGCATCTAAACCAATACTAGGAAAATCAGTCATTGCGGTCGCGCCAGGCGCTGGCCCTCCAAACACCAACAAAGTTGCTTTAGGAAGCGATTCTCCAATCGATTCGGCCCGAGCCTTGTAGTCCCAGTTCATAAACCAAACCGTGTCATCTTGTTCAAGAACATCTCGCTCAATGTTCTTTAACGTCGTCTCAAAGTCATAATCAGATTCAAGCGCTTCAATGCCATACCCTTGCTCTAAGGTGTCACTATTAACCGCAGAAGCGTTGTCTAGCCCACGAACAAGCTGTTCAATCTGCAATTGGTATTGTGTAAGCGTGGCGTCATCTGTGATCCCATGTCTTTTTCGAATAAACTCTGCGTCTGTGTAGACCGTTTTTTGAATCCCGCCTTCCATGTAGTTTAAAACTCGAAAAGGCAGATCGAGTCCTACTTCCGGGTTGAGTTTTAATAATGCGGTATTAAGAGCGTCATTGGTGTAGAAATCCACACGACTTGGAGCCAAATACTCTCCTGCTTGTTCCGCTAAACGAGAATGGTCGATAGTCAACACATGATCCAAACTTTGCCCTTGCGCATTAGCTTCGACGGTCAAAGCATTCTGATCGACGGCTTGTAGGTCAGAGACATAAGCAATGGGATCGACTGTTGACTCACATCCCATCAAAGGTAACGCCAACAACATCATTAAAGAACGATTTTTCATTGATAACCTCTTAATTTTTAATCACATGCCCAACAAAGCTATACCTATACAGTATCAGTATCAGTATCAGTATCAGTAGAGTGAACGCAGATTCACGCTAAGAAATGAGCTGATTCATCGCAACCGAGTTCAATCTTTCAACCTGATTGGAATGAGGCATCATCGATATCGTCAAAATGCTTTGAGCAATAACAGACGACTCAATCGGGACATATTTACTTAGATTGCCGATCATTAGCGGCTTAACAATTTTCAATAAACCTTGCAGAAATTTTTCATCCGTTCTTTTCTCATCACGGTCGCCCGCTAAAGGCCCGGGATGTAAAAAAGTCGTTTGTTCAAAACCCAGAGATTCGACCTTTGCTTCCATTTCACCTTTGCAACGAAGGTAATGGGAACGAGCGTTAATATCCGCTCCAAGGCATGACACAACAATGATGTGACCTACGCCAAGCTGCTGCATTTTTTCAGCGGTCGCTGTGACTAAATTGACATCAATTTCGCGCAGTTTTTCTTTCGTGCCAGCTTTCTTAATCGTGCTACCCAAAGCAATGATGCCAATCTCAGGCGGTCTCTCCATTGTGATGTCTGGAGAGACTGACAGCGCTTCGTCAATCACTTGAGTCAACTTAGAACCTTCAACAGCCAATCGATGTCGAGACAATGCATAAACGCGATTTACCTCATCACTTTTAAGCAGTGCAGCAAGTGTTTTTTTACCGACTAGGCCACTCGCACCAGCAATAATTATTGATTTGTTCATATTAGTTTCACCATTTAGTCGATTAACACTTACTGTGTACTATTTAATTTCTTCAAGCATTGCGTTAGGTATGATGCTTTCGATGGCAATGTACTGCTCAACATCGAGTAACAAGAAACAGCCATAAGCCAAACCACTCCAACCTAAGATCGACAACGTCAGCATAGCGAACGTCTTTCTCCAACCTTGATTCAGCCGCTTCGAAACAAAGGTGTAGCTTGGAATTCCCACCAGAACAGAGGCTAAAACAGCCATCGTGAGTTGACCGTATTTATTCCATCGCTTCATAAAGCGTCTCAGCTTGGGCTTAAAAGCAACGGTTTTATGTCGATTAAAAATGCTCGAATAAACTGGCGCGACCTTCCACCCAACATAAGCTGCCAGTAATGCGGGAAGTAGATTAAATAATAGCATTTCAGGGTATGAATATGACATGAGCGCTGCCAGAGCTGGCCCTGAATACGTTTTCCAAAGACTCAATAGCGCCATTGAAAACCCAATGAATAGATAACTTTCCAATGCTAGTGTCATAGATGCGATTCTCTCTTTGAACTACCTGTTTGAAAGGCTCTGTGCAGAAATGCGCTGATTTTCAGTCACCCTTTCACTCTGTATTGCTGACACAATAAACAAAACAAACCGATCGGTCTAGTGTTTTTTTGTATCTGTTTACATTGAGCTCCTAGTACAAGCATAAGAAGCAAACTAGACAATTGGGTGAACTTTAAAAGTATATGGTGCAGATTAAGTTATGACAGAAGCAGAAATACATCAGTCTTAAGCAGTGGGATTGAGAGAACCAACCGTGAAATCAACGAATCTTAAGAGATGGGCATAATGATGGTGAATGGTGAATGGTGAATGGTGAATCTAGGATTGGGCTTGGAATTTGGAAGCTTAAGGCCGTTAGAAGTTGAATGGGTGTTTTCCTTGGGATAGATACAAAAAGACCACGCTAGGCGTGGTCTATTGCTTGGCTACTTCTCGATTTTAATATTCTCGACTCGGGCCTTTAGTTTTTGTCCCGGTCTAAAAGTAACAACACGTCGAGCAGAAATTGGAATGTCTTCACCAGTTTTCGGGTTACGACCAGGTCGCTCGTTTTTCTCACGAAGATCAAAGTTACCAAAACCAGACAGTTTTACCTGTTCGCCATTTTCAAGTGCCTTACGAACTTCTTCGAAAAACACTTCAACCGTTTCCTTGGCATCCCGCTTGCTGTATCCGAGTGTTTCAAACAGGTTCTCAGCCAAATCGGCTTTAGTGAGTGCCATAAAACTTTCCTCAAAGCTATGTTATACATTGCTACCATCGCCAGTAGCGCCAAAGCATTTACCCTATTCAATCAATGAGATAAGGTCGTTTACAAGGAAAGTGTATGCCAAGCTTCTGATTTTCGCCAACTTTTTTATCTCAACTATTTAATTATTCTTTCAAATCAGAACGATAAGTCACTTGCAAACTCACATATATGGCTAAAAAACATCTACTTAACCACCATCAAATAGAACAACATACCACCCATCCAACTAAAAATAGGATTTAATACTTTAGGTGTCTAAATGATAATTTTTGAGACTTTTCTCCGATACCCAATGAAATCAGCCACTTGATTTGATATCGAACTCAACAGAGGTTACTAAATAAGCGTTATTAAATATGAGATTTATATCATTTCAGCATTTAATTCGAATTAGCCTGAATAAAACCTTACTGAGTTACGCTTTCCCACTGAGTTACTTGTTGAGAGGTCAATACAATAAAGCTCACTTCTGCATAAACAGCCCAGCTAACACAGCTAGTCTTAAACATGATTGGTCGATGTTCCATCTACGTACCAATTTTATCCAGAAAAAAACTCGCAGCAGGACCAGAACATCATTACTTGGCGAGTATCCCCACAGCCTACCCAACCCAGAACATGTATTGGTCATACTGAGTAGTAATCCTACACAATGACAAAACAAAAAGTTCGTTCCCCGCAATTGATTGTTATGTTATAACATATCCACATTATTACTAATTTTGTGGATTGAATGAGAGACATCGAAGCGATCATCGAGCACGTAAAACAAGGCTGTAAAGCAAACGGAAAACAGTTTACCGCTAAAAGACTGTTGATACTGCGTGCATTGGTTCATGCCGACAGAGCGCTGTCTGCGTATGAAATCGTTGAATATTGTAAGGAACACTTTGATCAGCACGTTCAAGCGATGTCGGTTTATCGAGTGTTGGAATTTCTTGAAGAGCAGCACTTAGCACACAAACTGCAAGTCTCAAATAAGTACATACTTTGCGACCATATCCTTTGCGATCATGAGCACGGCATCCCGCAGTTCTTGATTTGCTCTAAGTGCGACAAAATCAGCGAGCAAACCATCGCCCCTTCCATCATTCGCGATCTTCAATCTCACGCAAAACAAGAAGGCTTTACCGTAATAAGTCCCCAGTTAGAGATTAGCTGCGTATGTGATGAATGCGTCGATACATAAGCGCTGAGATCCATCAATGGTAACGCTATTTTCTTAGACACTCTCCCAGCATTAGCACTAATCAAAAAGGAAGAATGAACCGCTATGTCTGCAACACTCATCAAGAATGCACGCTTGGTTAATGAAGGCATCATTACTGAGTCGGATCTATTAATCGTTAACCAGCGAATAGAAAGAATCGCCAACAATATCGAACCAAAATCAGATGATGAGATTATTGACGCTCAAGGTTGCTACCTCCTTCCTGGCATGATCGACGATCAAGTTCATTTTCGAGAACCCGGCCTCACCCACAAAGGCTCAATAGCCACAGAATCACGAGCTGCTGTTGCTGGCGGTATTACGAGTTATATGGAGATGCCGAATGTAAACCCAGCGACCACAACTATTGATGCGTTAGAACGAAAATTTCACATCGCAGCACAAAGCTCACTCGCAAATTACTCCTTTTATCTTGGTGCGACCGAAGACAACCTTGAACAAATAAAACAGCTTAATCCAAAGAAACACTGTGGGGTGAAAGTGTTTATGGGCGCTTCCACAGGTAACCTGCTAGTTGAAGATCCTCAAGCATTAGACGCTATTTTCCGAGATTCTCCCGTCCTTATTGTTACCCACTGTGAAAGCGGACCGGTCATTGCCCAAAATCAAGAAGAACTGAGAATAGAGAAAGCCGAATTCACAATTGAAGACCACCCGGCCCTGCGAGACGCCAATGCATGTTACGCCTCTTCATCATACGCAGTAGAGCTGGCCAAAAAGCACAATAGTCAACTTCACGTATTACACATCACGACGGAGAAAGAACTCGCTCTGTTCGAAGCGGGTCCAATTCAAAACAAACGCATTACTGCGGAAGCCTGTGTGCATCATCTTTGGTTTAGCAACCAAGATTACGCAGCGTTGGGTAACCAGATTAAATGTAACCCTGCCATCAAATACCCAAATGATCGTGAGTCGCTGATAGCGGCTTTGAATTCAGGGAAAATAGACATTATTGCGACGGATCACGCGCCTCATACATGGGAAGAAAAACAGGTTCCCTACGAGCAAGCACCTGCGGGGTTGCCTTTAGTTCAACATGCTTTGTTGACCCTGTTTGACCATGTGAAGTCAGGACGACTGACAGTCGATCAGGTTGTAGAGAAAACGGCTCACAACCCAGCACTGCGTTATGCAATACGCGAACGAGGCTTTATCCGTGAAGGTTACTACGCCGATTTAGTCTTAGTCGACTCGCAAACATCAACCTTAGTCAGCGATGAAAACATCTTATACAAATGTGAATGGTCACCATTTTCAGGGCATGAGTTCTCCGCTCAGATAAAACACACATGGGTAAATGGAAACAGAGTTTATAGCCATTCTGAGGCATTTGTAGAGCAAACTACTCAAGGTAATGAAAGACAAAGCATCCAGCCAACGCCGGCAATGAGGCTTTCCTTTGAACGCTAAAGCCTCGATTAAAGAACAGACCACCACCTAAACAACAAAATAAATCGCTGCCCACTTGTAAAGGTAGACCCAGCGGCATTAGAAAACAAAAGAGCTCAATATGTTAAGAAGAAACCCTAGTGGCCATATGCCGAACGTATCAGAAACCGCCTTCATTGATCCGACTGCTATCATCTGCGGAAAGGTGATCATTGAAGATAATGTGTTTATTGGCCCCTATGCCGTCATTCGTGCCGACGAGGTCAACGAACAAGGTGACATGGAAGCGATTGTGATTAAGCGCGATACCAATATTCAAGATGGTGTCGTCATACATTCAAAAGCAGGGGCTGCTGTTACCATCGGAGAGCGCTCTTCTATCGCTCACCGATCCATAATTCATGGGCCTTGTGAAGTTTGTGACGATGTCTTTATTGGCTTCAACTCAGTGGTATTCAATGCTGTGATTGGTAAAGATTGCGTAATTCGCCACAACTGTGTGGTAGATGGGCACGACTTACCTGAGAACTTCCACGTACCACCGATGACCAATATTGGCTCAGGGTTTGATTTAAATAGCATCTCAAAAGTGCCACCTGAATACTCTGCATTTTCAGAGTCTGTGGTTTCAGCAAACCACACCCTAGTTCAAGGCTATAGGAGAATTGCTAATGAGCTCTGATAAGTCACCTATATTAGGCGTTCCAACCAACATTATTACCGGGTTCCTTGGAGTAGGAAAAACCTCTGCGATTCTCAACCTGATGAAAAACAAACCAGCAAATGAACGTTGGGCAGTGTTAGTGAATGAGTTTGGAGAAATCGGCGTTGATGGCAGCTTGATTCAAGGAAATCAGGCCAAACAACAAGTGTTCATTCGTGAAGTACCGGGCGGTTGCATGTGTTGCGCGGCAGGTTTACCGATGCAAATAGCGCTCAATCAACTGCTTACCGAAACAAAACCAGATCGCTTGTTAATCGAACCTACAGGGCTTGGTCACCCGAAAGAAGTGCTACAAGTTTTATCTTCTGAACACTACCGTAAAGTGCTATCACTGCAGAAGAACGTTACCTTGGTCGATGCGCGTAAGCTTTCTGATTCACGCTACTCAGACCACGATACCTTCAATCAGCAAATCACCATTGCCGATACCGTGGTTGGTAACAAAGTCGACTTGTACCAAGATGGCGACGCAGAAAGGCTAGCTGAGTACGTCACCCAGATTTGTCACCCGAATACCAAATTGGTCTTCGCTCATCATGGTAAAATTTCTTTTGAAGAGTTCGAAGGAGACACTAGCTTCTTCGGTCATCAAGCGCACCATCACCATCATCATCATCACCAACAAGAAAAACCGCTCGCTTCAGAATTACCCATGCCAGAAAGCGGCATGATCAAAGCGACAAATCAAGGTGAAGGTTTTGAAAGCGTAGGTTGGCGATTCTCAGCAGATAAACTGTTTGACCACCAGCGTTTGAGAAACTTCTTAATTGGATTGAAAGCTGAACGAATGAAAGCGGTGTTCATTACTCAAAGTGGTATTTTCGGCTACAACTTAACAGAGGATGGTTTGACGGAATCAGAGCTCGATGAGTGTGCCGAAACCAGAATCGAAGTGATCGCGCATGAAATAGATGACGATCTAGAAAGCCAGTTACTCGAGTGCATGATCGCTTAAGCCACAGAAGCTAATAAGCCCATGATGCTTTGTATAACAAAGACAATGGGCTTATTTGCTTCTTATAATGTCCCGTCCTGAAATGTGT
>NZ_MCUN01000031.1 GCF_002873455.1 Vibrio splendidus
TGTGGTTCATGACTGGGGTGAAGTCGTAACAAGGTAGCCCTAGGGGAACCTGGGGCTGGATCACCTCCTTATACGAAGATACCACGATGAGTGTCCACACAGATTGATTAGGTTTAGAAAAGTTAAGAGTAGAAATACTTTTCCAGATGGGGCTATAGCTCAGCTGGGAGAGCGCCTGCCTTGCACGCAGGAGGTCTGCGGTTCGATCCCGCATAGCTCCACCATCTTTAAGTGTTTTTCTTTGAAAATATTTAAAAATGGTTCATTAGTTTGAATCAAGCTCTTTAACAATTTGGAAAGCTGACTGATTAGCTTAATTATTTTTACTTTTTAAAAAGTAAAACAAAACGGCCAAGGCTGTGATTAAGTTAATCAAATTTAAAAGTTCTCAATGTTTATCTTTCATTAGGTAAACACAACAAACACATTCAAGTGTCTTGTATTCGAAT
>NZ_MCUN01000032.1 GCF_002873455.1 Vibrio splendidus
AGTGGGTAGTTTAACCTTTCGAGGAGGACGCTCACCACTTTGTGGTTCATGACTGGGGTGAAGTCGTAACAAGGTAGCCCTAGGGGAACCTGGGGCTGGATCACCTCCTTATACGAAGATACCACGATGAGTGTCCACACAGATTGATTAGGTTTAGAAAAGTAAAGAGACGAAGAACTCCCAAGTTCTTCAATATCCAGTGTCCCGTTCGTCTAGAGGCCTAGGACACCGCCCTTTCACGGCGGTAACAGGGGTTCGACTCCCCTACGGGATACCATTGGGTCGTTAGCTCAGTTGGTAGAGCAGTTGACTTTTAATCAATTGGTCGCAGGTTCGAATCCTGCACGACCCACCATTCTTTCTCCGCG
>NZ_MCUN01000033.1 GCF_002873455.1 Vibrio splendidus
AAAATGGATTGGACTACCAATCCAAGGAAGAGCACGATGCCTAAATCACCGAGAGCGAATGAAACGCCTGCCCAAAAAATAAAACGACTTGAACAAGAGCTCGAAGATGAACGTCTCAGATGCCTTCTTCTCAATAGGGTTGTTGATATTCTTGATGCTGAGCACGGGATGTCGCTAAGAAAAAAGTATATAGCGAAGGAGCAAGAAGCCTTCAAAAAGAGAAGAAAGTAAGCTTAAGCAAAGCTTGTTCATTGCTCAATATATCTCGTCAGTGTGTCTATCAGAGAGAAAAGCGTGAGACCACTCGTCAGGCTGAGCTTGCTCCTGTGAAAGGGATGGTGCTTGAACTAAGACGGTTCATGCCTCGGCTGGGAGCTCGTAAACTCTATTTCTTACTGAAGCCGAAGTTGATAGCTAAGGGAATAAAACTTGGCCGTGATGCTTTGTTTAATTACCTCAGAGAGGAGCGCTTACTCGTTAAGCCGAAACGAAGTTACACCAAAACAACGAACAGCAGGCACTGGATGAAAAAACATCCGAACTTGCTAAAAGAAGTCGTTCCGTCAAAACCAGAAGAAGTTCTGGTGAGCGACATCACTTATGTTCAGTCGAACGAGGGCGTTCATTACTTGTCATTGGTTACCGATGCCTTCAGTCGTAAAATCATGGGTTATGAAGTCAGTAATGAAATGAAAGCGAGCGATGTTGTGAAGGCTCTAGATATGACGGTAAAAACTCGATGTTATCGTCATGCGACAATCCATCATTCAGATAGAGGGCTTCAGTATTGTTCTAGTCTTTATCAAGAGAAGCTTAAAAAGTATGGCATAACACCATCAATGACAGATGGTTATGACTGTTACCAAAACGCTTTAGCTGAGCGGGTCAATGGTATCCTCAAGCAAGAGTTCTTGCTTACTCAGTGCAAAGATCTTCGCGAGTTGAAAACACTTGTTGAAGAGTCGATATATACGTACAACGAAATGAGGCCACATCTCAGCCTAGGTATGAATACGCCAAATAAGATGCATGAAAAAGGCCAGCAACTTGCGTTACTGGCTTGCTAAAATCGTCAACGTATTTTAGGACGAGACA
>NZ_MCUN01000034.1 GCF_002873455.1 Vibrio splendidus
CACCATGCAGGGGATTCTTGATTTGCCTGTGTTTGATGCGACGCCAATCAGCAAGCCGGAAGTCAATGATGCCCTATCAGGCAACGATAAGCACAAAGAAAACGTGGCGATTGAAAATGATGGCACGCCGCCACAAGACAAAGAGTCTCTCAGCCCGTTAAATCGATTCCTAAACAATGAGTTGTTCGGTGCTAAAGACGCTCGCCGTAAGATTGGTGATACCACAGAAACATTGCTAGGGTTTGCTGTTGAAAAAGGTGAGTCTCAAAAGGTTACTCTGAAAGGCGAAGCCGGTCGTTTGTCTGGATACTTCCATAAGGGAGCGAAAGCACCTGAAGGCGAAGAGAGTACAGGAAACGGCAAAGTAGTACTGTTCCTACACGGTTCTGGTTCATCCTCAGAAGAGCAAGCGAGCGCTATTCGCAGTCATTATCACAAACAAAATATCGATATGTTGGCTGTTAACATGCGTGGTTATGGCGAAAGCGACGGTGGGCCGAGTGAAAAAGGTCTCTATCAAGATGCCCGCACTATGTTCAAGTATCTCGTGAATGATAAGGGTATAGACCCAAGTAACATCATTATTCATGGGTACTCTATGGGTGGTCCGATTGCCGCCGACCTTGCGCGTTTTGCTGCACAAAATGGTCAAGCAGTCTCTGGCTTATTATTGGATAGACCGATGCCAAGCATGACTAAAGCGATCACTGCACATGAAGTGGTGAATCCGGCAGGAATTGTTGGAGCTTTGTCTAAGGCGGTTAATGGCCAGTTCTCCGTAGAGAAAAACTTAAAAGGTTTACCGAAAGATACGCCGATCATGCTCTTGACCGATAGTGAAGGTTTAGGTGATGAGGGTGAGAAGCTTCGTGCCAAGCTCGCGATTGCAGGCCACAACGTTACGGGTGAACAAACCTTCTATGGACACGAAGCAAGCAATCGCTTGATGAGTCAGTACGCGGATCAAATTGTCTCGGGTTTGTTCAATGCAGAGCAAGCGGCGATAGAGGCGGGCGAAGTGCTTAAAGGACTACAGGAAGACTTTAAACGCTATGGCGACGCGCTGAAACCGGATACTAACGTACCAGGAAAATCGAAAGACATTCGTACCACCAAAGATTTCCTAAACGGTTACAAAAACGACC
>NZ_MCUN01000035.1:0-124082 GCF_002873455.1 Vibrio splendidus
ACCGATTTGATCAACAACGCCTTTTGTTATTATCAGTTTCAACTTTAAAACTGCGTTCGATATGTTCGTGACCAGATATAATGATATTTCTATTGCTATTAAGGAAGTTTCTAACTTCTTTATGGTTATTTGGTTCTAACCAGCTTAGCGGATGATGAAAGAACGAAACCTTGATTTCTTCATTGCCAGAAGGCTCTATTAACTGGTCAATGGGGACTGTGAGGTCTCCACCCTTTTCATTAATTTTCGAGCACCATGCTGTATTTGTTGTTTGTACAGATATATTATTGCTAAGTTTAAATTCTTTGGATAGCAGAGTTGAGCTCGAAGCCTCAACGTTACAAATATCAGATTCAAAATCAAAATAATCTTGTTGGCCAGCTGCTACAATTTGATAGACAGATTTGTCAAAAGGAACACCCTTTGAATTGATCAATACATCACGAGCTCCGCCTGTATATTTAGAAAAATCATGGTCATGGTTTCCTGGAGTGAGTATTATTTTGAATTCATTTGAAAGAGATTTGAAAGACGATCGTATTAGGTCGTACTCTTCACTAGAGCCACTATAAGCAATATCACCAGCTACTAGTATAGCTACAGAACTATATTCACCACATATACACTTTCTTTTTATCCATTCTTTGAGTTCAGTAAGTCGTCTATTAACTTCATCACAGTTATTTTCACTTGCATGTATATCGCTAATAACGACAAATAGCTCATTATTCATTCTTTTAATCCCATTCTCTAACATTGAAAGGCTTGTTTTTATTGAGCCATGAATCAATATAAAGCTTTAAGCTAGTATGCCATCTCGACGATAGGCCATCTCTTTAAGGTTTTGCCCCTGAGTTACAAATGACGGTACCGGTAGAAAATGCTTCTATACAACAAAACCCTTTGGAGGTTCAGCTAAAATCTATACCTCCTAAAGTTAAGCTTCATATACAACTACCTTATATGCAATATATAACTCATTACATCAGTGTACCCAATTGCACGTTTATTAGGAATATGAAAGAGAGTGGAAACAATTGATTAAGTGATCAGCATAGCTATTTTGCGGCATAAACGTGTTAGCGAAAACTGTCTGACATTTGTGAACACATGCCGCCAATCTCGAAGTAACGTCCTTCGTCGTAATGGATTTCAAATACTTCACGCTCTGGTATCTCAGATACCACTGAGTAAATCCCTTCGTAACATGTCACTTCAAATGCTTTCGAGGCAATCAGTGAAGTCTTAGCAGCCATTTGGGGCGGCCGAGTTCCCCCCGAACTCGACCTGTTCCAGACGCGCAAGCAAAGGCGTTTGGTTTCTGGCTTACTGATAAATTAACCAATTTCAGTTTGTTGTGTAAATAATCAATAGCTTGGCAACTGATAGGTAGATCGTATTTTGCTGTGTAAAAGCATAGAAATGAATGATGGCGAGAGTGAGGGCTGAGCTCATGTAAGGAGGCTGGCGTATTGAAGCGAAAGGGCTGACACAATATGAAACATGGCTTGCCAGTTAATAATATCGTTAAATTTAAATTTTTAGGGATTTATAACTAGCTAGTGGAGTGTGCTAGTTTTAAGAGTTGGTCATCTTTTATTCTGGTGTTATACACTGCTTTTGATTTTCAAGTTGGTTTTAGAATCTGAATTATTAAATCTGACGGGATAAATGATTGTTTAATGTTGATTTGGCGAGATCTTCAAGTATCCTTTATGTAAATAAAACGTTAAATGTCGAAAGTAAATTAACAATCATTAAGGAGTCGATGATGTTACATGCTCACGAAAATACCCTACATATTACCCACCTCAGTAACCACGCAGTTAAGGAGTTGTCACCATCATTCTCTAAGCTACCGAGCACAGAGCATGCGGACGGCCAATTCCGATTGAGAAGGTACTCGGTGGTTCAATTCAGTAATGGACAGGTCGTTGAGCTAGACAAACATAACTTTGTTCAGTCTGAAAACATCAATCATTTTCAAGGTGATGTGGTTCGCCAATTTGAAGCCGTTGAACAAGATATTTTAAACGGTCAAGGCATGCAGGAAATGTGTGAACTGTTTATTGAAACCAATGGTCTTGAAGACGGGCAAGAAATCGAAATCCATCAGATCCGTATTGCTGCTATTTACGAAGAAACACAGGTTGCACCGGAAGGTGTCCATCAAGACGGCTTTGACCACATCGCCATTATTGGTGTTACTCGTCACAACATTGTTGGTGGTGAAGTGATGCTTTATCAAGAAAGCCATGAAGCACCGTTCTTTAGAAAAGTGTTAGGCGATGGCGAGGTTGCGATGCTTGCAGACAGTAAGCTTTGGCACAATGCACAACCTATCCGCACCATAGACCACGAAGAGAAGGGTTACATGGATGTGTTTGTTTTAACGGCTAAGGATGCGCGCAATGTCCTTCATTCTTAATGATGTACGCCAGCAGTTTAGTGCTTTAGGTCAGTACCATAATGATAAACCTGTAACCTTCTTTGATGGTCCGGGCGGTTCTCAAGTGCCTGAGAGTGTATTAGCCTCGATGACGGAATACCTAGGGCATTTCAATTCAAACCTAGGCGGGCACTATTTTTCTAGCCAAAAGACCACAAGCTTAATGCAGCAAGCGCGAGAAGCGGCGCAAGCACTGCTTAATGCGGAGTCTTCTGGCAACGTTGTGTTCGGCGCGAACATGACATCTCTGACCTTCCAACTTAGCCGAGCGATCAGCCGCGATTGGAAAGAGGGCGATGAAGTTATCGTCACGGCGCTCGACCATTATTCGAACGTATCGAGCTGGCAGCAAGCGGCAGACGACAAAGGCGCGATTGTTCGCCAAGTTCGCGTCAATGAGTCGGATTGCAGTTTGGACATGGCGCATTTTGAATCGTTGCTTAACGAGAAAACCAAGCTTGTCGCGGTGACGTTTGCGTCGAACACCACTGGCTCGATTGTTGATATGGCAAAAGTTATCGAGCTTGCACATCAGCACGGTGCTCAGGTTTATGTCGATGCGGTTCATTACGCACCGCATCATTTGATCGATGTTCAGCAGCTGAATTGTGATTTCTTAGCGTGTTCTGCGTATAAGTTCTTCGGCCCGCATGTTGGCATTGCATATGTTGCGCCTCAATGGCTGCATACTTTAAAGCCTTACAAGGTAGAACCTGCAACCAATATCGGTCCAGGTCGATTTGAAACAGGCACGCAAAGCTTCGAAGGCCTTGCGGGTGTGATTGCGGCGGTGGATTACTTGGCGCAGTTAGGTGATCCAGCTGATTCATTACGTTCTCGTTTAGAGCAAAGTTACGCGCTGTATAATAAGCATGAAAGCCAACTCAGTGAGTACTTCCTTAAACGCTTATCCGATCTTGACGGAGCAAAGCTTTACGGGAAAACCGAGTTTGATTCGAATCTAAGAACCCCAACCTTTGCGATTACCTTTGATGACTACTCTCCAGAGTTCATCGCTAAGAAGCTAGGTGAGCACAATATCTGTGTTTGGAATGGTCACTTCTACGCATTAGGGCTGGTGAAGCAGTTGGGTATTGAAGAGCAGGGCGTGGTGCGTATTGGTTGTATGCATTACAACTCGATTGAAGAGATCGACTTGTTGTTTAATGTGCTTGAAGGGATCTTGCGAAGCCACTAGCAGAAGTAATTAGCAAGAAGTCACTAGCACTTTAATAGCTACAGAATTAGAAAAGAGCATGCTTCTCTCAATAATATTGAGTAGGAAGCATGCTCTTTTTGTTTGATTGAGCTTATTTGATCAACGCCAGTTATTCGAATAAGCCCTTGATTTAACTAAGACAGGTGCTTAACTAGAGCTGCACCTACTGCGTGCGCACTGGTTGGGTTCTGGCCTGTTATTACTCGCTCATCAACAATCACAAGCTCTTGCCAAGGTTGAACCTTGTTGAAACGTGCTGCACTGCGAGCAAGAGATTCTTCCAATAGGAATGGAATGTCATTGATGGTGCCAAAGTCGATTTCTTCTTCACGTGTAAAGCCGGTCACCGATTTAGAACTCAGTAACTTCTCACCGTTGCTTAATGTAATAGGAAGCAGCGCTGCTGGGCCGTGACATACTGATGCGATCAAACCGCCATCTTCATAGTGTTTAGCGGCGATGGTTGCGAATTGCTCATCGGTCGCTAAGTCAGACAGTAGGCCGAAACCTCCTGGGTAGAAGATAGCATCGTAGCTTTCTACGTTAATTTGGCTAACAGGAATCGTGTTGTTAATGCGGTTCTGGAAGTCATCGTCAGCCAAGATCTCCACGTTTACTGAATCACCTTCAATATCGGTTCCATACAGTGGACCTTTACCACCCTTGATAGAAGCGATGTCGTACTCAAAACCTGCCGCAATGATTTCTTTCAATGCATGAGTCAGTTCTGGAGCGTAAGTACCGTTCGCTTGGTCTGTATCGCCTAGTGTTGCGTGGTTAGTCACTGGGATTAGTATTTTTTTCATGATTCGTTCCTTCAGGGCTGATGTTTGTCTAAGCATAGTTGAATTGCTGATGTCGTTATATTAATTGCAAATCGTATGAGTGATAATATGGGTAATACGCAAAACATTATTGCTATATAGCAATAGTTGGGTATGAAGATATGAATGAGTCGGATTTGAACTAGTGGAATACGAACCAGTGGGATGCGAACTAATCGGACGCGAATGAGTTAGATATAAGCAGGTGAAGTATGGATAGCTTTGAAGGTATTAATGAGTTTGTGGCGGTAGCGGAGTGTCACGGCTTTTCAGCGGCAGCAAAACAATTGGGTTGCAGTACCAGTCATGTAAGCCGCCAAGTTTCAAGGTTAGAAGAGAGAGTGGGTGTTGCGTTACTTGCTCGCTCTACTCGTATGGTAAGTTTGACCGAGTCTGGCCATACGTATTATCAGCAATGCAAAGATCTGGTTATTGGGCTGCAACAAGCAAATGAGCAAGTGACTTCTCAACAAGCTCAGTTAAGTGGCACATTACGAGTGAGTGCGGCGGGGGCGTTTGCCGAGAATCATGTCGCTGCGGCGCTAATGGAATTTGCCAAAGATCATCCTGAACTCACCATCGAAATGAACTTCAATACCAACATGGTTAATTTCATTGAAGACGGCATCGACTTCGCTATTCGTTATGGTCGACTTGATGATTCTGGCTTGGTGGCGAGAAAGTTAGTGGATCGCCCGATGGCAGCGGCCGCGAGTCAGGACTACATCGACCAATTTGGTTCTCCAACACAGCCAGAACAGTTGAAGTTGCACAGTTGTATTATTGCCAACAGTGATCAGTGGTTGTTTGAGAAAGACGGAAAACCATTAAATGCGGTGCGAGTGCATGGACGTTGGAAAAGTAATAACTCGAGTGCGGTACTTAAAGCGTGTGAAGAGGGGCTTGGCATCGTTTACCTTCCCAAAAGTAGCTTCAATGGTGGCCTTAGCAATGGAAAACTCGTTCCCGTGTTAGAAGAATATTGGGGAGCCGGTACAAGCAGTTGGATCGTATATCAAAACCGTCGCTTCCTTCCACAGAGAGCACGGCTCGCCATCGACTTCTTAGTCTCTTATTTTTCCGATTGGAATGAATAACGCACAGGCTAACAAGAGTAGTGAACGAGTTTGAGGTGGCGAGCACTAGAGTGGCAAGTCAGTTCAAAGTAAAAAGAAAAGATAATGTTTACATAGCTATACGTTATCTTTTTTTGTTTTTTGACGCGAATAATAGGATTGAGATATTTGTCTACTTTTGATAACTCGTGTTAGCGATTGAATTGTAGAGAAGCCTGCAACAGTACGATATACTAGATAGCATATTAATGTCCCTAGCGCGAGATAGATTGTGTGGAAGCGTTGGCTGGATGTGTTGTTATGCTCCAGTTTGTGGAGTATAGCGAGAGTGCGGAGTTGGCAATGTCTTCAATAAATTTCGAATCCACGTACGGTGTAATAACTATTCAAGATATGAATGTAGTTAGTGTTGACGCTAATTATGCTCGCATCTATGGATACCAATCACCCGAAGAACTACTTATTAATATAGATAGCTTCCTAGATCTAATCTCAGAAGAATACCATGTTTTAGCCTATCAAAATTACCTTGAAACGACCAGTGGTCAACGCGATCCGCAGGTCCACACCTATGTTAATGTTGATCGCAATGGTCGAGAGTTCACTGTGTTCTCTATTGACCATGTAACAGAGTGGCAAGGCCGGCCTGCACTGCAAGTCACGGTGATCGACCTTTCCCCCGCGATCCAGCTACAAAATGCGGTGCGTGAGCAAGATAAGATGTACCACGATATGATCATGCAATCAGGGCAGGGCATCTTGGTTCACCGAGATTTCAAACCGCTGATGGTCAATCAATCGTGGGTCAAAATGCAGGGCGGTACTTCTATCGAGCAAGTTTTAAAGCTGGACTCTATCCTCGAATTGGTGCCAAAACAGAATGCGGATGGCATCAGTAAGCACTATCAAGCGATCGTGTCTGGTGAGTTGTCTGGAACCAGCACCGTGGTTGAAAACATTGGGCTCGATGGCGTTCATCGATTCTTCAATATTTACGATAATGCGATTACTTGGCAAGGTCAGCCAGCCGTTCAGGTTGTGCTCGAAGACGTGACTCAAAAGGTGATGTTGGAAAAGCAATTGGTTCATCAAGCGAATTACGATGAAATGACTGACTTACTCAACCGCAGAGCTATATATGAGTGGTTAAGGGAGCATATTGCCTCTGATACTCATGTCGTTAGTATGCTGCTTGACATCGATGACTTCAAATCGATCAATGATACTTACGGACATATGGTGGGTGATGAGGTTATTTGCGCATTGGCTAACATTACTAAACGTAATGTTGAGAGAGTCGGTGGTGTGGCAGGCCGCTGGGGTGGAGAAGAGTTTATTCTCTTTATTCCCAATGCGTCACCTCAAGTTTCGCGAGAAGTTTCTGATCAGATCCGGCAGCAATTTAATCAGATCGAGTTCAAAGTGGGCGAACAGATTCGTTTTAATGTGAGTGTGAGTATCGGAGTGAGTGATAGTCGATCTTGCGAAGGACAAGTGTCCATCGATACGCTTGTGAATCTGACTGACCAATCTCTTTACCGAGCTAAAGCAAATGGAAAGAACTGCGTGTGCGGTGAAGTGTTTGTTAGCGATATAAGCCAAGCATTACCGTACTAAACGAACTCAATCACTTTAATAACTCCAATCAACCGAGAAGTTTAAGTAACAAAGCTAATTAGAGTGTCACCCCATTTTAATGTCTGGTCATGATACAAAAATGCCCTCAAGCAATTGCTGAGGGCATTTTGATCTTAGTTCATCAAAACCGTTTAGCTCATCAAAGCCGTTTAGCTTTGGTTTATCAAAACAGCGATCATCTCAAAACCGTAAGCTTACTAAGCAGAAACTTCTACTTCGTAAGAGCCAAATTTACGGATGTTAATCACGCCGGTATCTAAGATAAGGTATTGGCCTTTAATACCTTGAAGTACACCTGTTACCTCTGGGTTCTTATCAAAATTGTGCGATACAATTTTCACCGGGTGTTGCTCAACTGGGTAGCTTAGTGAAGTGATGTTCTCACTGAGTATCTCGATAGCATCGTCACCAAACTTTGCTCTGATCTCTTGAATCTTATCTTCTACTAGTGGCAATAGTTCTTTGGCTTTTTCTACCAACTCCATATCGTCACCGTCGCCTTTTAGCAACGTGCGCCAGTTGGTTTTGTCTGCAATGTGCTTCGCCAATTCAACTTCAATCAGGCCAGAAATCTGACGTGTTTTCACTTTTAAGATAGGCAGGCCTTGAGTGGCACCTTGGTCGATCCAGCGTGTAGGGATCTGTGTATGACGAGTGATACCCACTTTAAGGCTTGAAGTGTTCGACAGGTAGACGAAGTGATCAACCATGCAGTTCTCTTCCCCCCATTCAGGCTCACGACAAGTACCTTCATCGTAATGACAAGTCTCTGGCTTCATGATGCACATGTCGCAGCTTGCTAGCTTCCTCATGCACACAAAGCAGTGGCCTTGAGAGTAGCTTTTCTTGGTTTTCTTACCACACGAGCAGCAAAAAATATTACCGGTGTGAGTGAGGTTGATGGTTTTACCAATCAGAGGGTTTAGTTCTACAAACTCTTCACCGACAGGTAAACGGTAGGTAACCGCACCATCAAGCGAAGCACTCATTTTCTTGAGTGTTCCTTTTGCTAATAAAGACATGACATTACTCGTTGTATTTTGATTATTATTTCGTCGACTCGGACGCTCTGTAAGCAGGCGCTACGGTTAACGATGATTATGCGATGAGTATAACAAATAGAGCCTGTTTTTATACGCAATATTACTTGATTCTCGGCGTGAATAATTGGCACTAAATATGTGCATAAAAATATAGTATGACATTTTGTTCGAGCGTGATATAACGTTTTTCAGTGATTTATTGGTATTAAGATCACTAATTCACCCAACTTATTTTTTATCGTGAAATCCCAACTATAGGGACCTTAAGCCGGAAGCTTAGACGTGAAGTGGATCCATAAAATTGTTGTTTTTTTAGTTATCGCAACACTTGCCATTGTGCAGTATTACCGTGTGAGCGGAAATCGTGTGATAACGGCAGTTACGCCTGAACAATATGAATTTATCGCGACCAGCGATCAAGTTGATAGGGGTGTCAGTACCTCCCAATTATCTTATCAAAATGGGCAGTATATTCTCGACTGTGAACTTAAAGAGTCTGAGTATCCGTGGCCTTATTGCGGATTGTCGATTCGTATCAACCCAGACATCACGGTTGGTCTTGACCTTTCCCAGTACCACACCTTTAGAGTGAATATTGATTACCATGCGGAAGCGGATTCTAGTGGCCGTTTAAGAACCTATCTACGCAATTACAATCCCGCTTACTCAATTCCTGATGACGAGTACACGCATAAGTACAACGGCATGGAGTTTTCGCCTGGCGTGGATGGCGGCGTTATTGAGATTCCAATCGACAATTTACAAGTGATGACATGGTGGCTCGCCGATAACGATATCGCGCTAGAACATTCGGCTCCTGAGTATTCGAACGTGAATATGGTCGAGTTTGCTACCGCATCTGGTGCAAAGCTTGGCCACCATAGAATTGTTATCCGTAGTATTGAGTTCGAGGGATCTTATATTTCAGGCGAAAGCTTGTTCCTTATCTTGCTGTTTGTTTGGGTAGGTACGGGCACAGTGTTTCTGCTTTCAGAGTTGCACCGTTCAAGAAAACGCATGGTGATTGCAGAGAAAAGACATCATCACTTAAAGAACGTCAATCGAGCATTGAGAGAGCAAAACTTTGAGTTCTCAGAAAAGGCCCATCGTGATGAACTGACTGGGATACTCAATCGACACGCGATTCGTGATTGGTTGAAAATGCAGTCGCAGCAGGTGAAACAAGGTCATGGAAAGCTGAGCATGTTGTATCTCGATATTGATTACTTTAAGAGCGTTAACGATAAATACGGACACCAAATGGGTGATCATATTTTACGAGAATTCAGCATGGTGGTTGGCAGTTCGATTAGTGCGACTGACAAATTGGTACGTTGGGGCGGTGAAGAGTTTATTGTTTTTTGCCCAGAGACTGAGTCTGGTGAAGCACAGAGAAAGGCTGAGAAGATTCGACTTTTAGTCAGCCAACACCTTTGGGTTCATGGCGACCCACTCACTTGCAGTATCGGTATTGCTGAGATGAAACAAGAGCGTGTAACAGAGACCATTGCTCGCGCTGATGAAGCCTTGTATCAAGCGAAGCATTCAGGGCGAAATCAGGTGATCTTGAGTCATTAATCTGAAAATTGTTTTGGTTAGTTTATAAGCCACACGTGCATATGTGACGTGTGGCGTTTTTATGGGTGCTATATGAGTTTACTCTCTAGAGCGTTTGTTGATTTGCTTGGATAACGTATAAAAAATGATCTCACTGTTCTTTAAATGTCTGCTGGGTGCCGCGGCTGTTCTGTTGATTGCGCTGTTGTCGAAAAGTAAGAGCTTTTACATCGCTGGCTTAGTGCCGTTGTTTCCAACCTTTGCTCTGATTGCTCACTACATTGTTGGTACGGAACAAACCATGGTGGAGCTACGTACCACGGCACTCTTTGGTTTGTTCTCGCTTGTGCCGTACGCGGCTTATCTTGGCGCGGTTTATGTGTTCAGCTATCGCTGCAATTTGGTATCGACGCTTTCTTTAGCCACTGTCGTTTGGGTTATGTGTGCTTCTATGCTGCTGTTAGGTTGGACTCGTTTGGTTCCAAGTGTGGCGTGAGAGCCAGATCTTAGAACGGTAATGAGTGGTTGGTGGTAAGTTGATATAAAAAAGGTGGCGCGGGGCCACCAAAAGGGAAAACGTTTCTTGTTTTTAGATGCCCGTTTAGCTGATTTTGTTAGATAAACTGATCTTGCTAGCTGAGCGGACATTTTTTTACTGGTTCAGCGGGGGAACTGCAGCCAGTTCAGTTGGAGCATTTTCCGAAAGACGTTCGTGCTTACCAGAAGATCCAAGCGAACAGTGTTAGTACTAGGATACAAACTAGGTTCAACACCATACCGACTCGCATCATTTCTTTTTGTTTGATATGACCAGAACCAAATACAATCGCATTAGGTGGTGTCGCCACTGGTAGCATGAAGGCACAAGATGCGGCAATCGCAATCAGTGCAGATAAGATAACAGGTGACATACCCAACGCTTCAGCAATGGTTGCAAATACAGGAACAAGCAAGGCTGCGCTCGCAGTGTTACTTGCAAATTCCGTTAGGAATACCACGAATGCTACCACTGCAAGAATCGTAAGAAGCACGCCTGCTGTTTCTAAAAAGCCACTTAATGAGTGTGCTAGAAATACGCTGGTGCCAGTCGCTTTCAGAATGTTACTTAAACAGATACCGCCGCCGAACAGGATCAGTACACCCCAATCCGTTGTCTTCTCAACGTCTTTCCATTCCACTGCTCTAGAAGCGCCAAGCAGTACAATTGCGCCAATCGCCACCAAGCTATCAAATTTAGAGAAACCGCCAATCATTGCATTGATTGGTTTTCCGAATATCCAAAGCGTGACTGTTAAAAGGAAGATAGACAGTGTGATTTTTTTGCTGTTTGTCCACTCAACTGGAGCATGGTCTAGCTCAAATTTATGGTCGAGCTTAGGCTTAGTCATCACGTACAAAACAATCATCGTGATTGGCAATAAGATCATTGATATAGGTAGGCCTAGCGCCATCCATTCTGTGAAACTTAAACCAACTTCTGCAGCAGCGATTGCGTTTGGTGGGCTACCAACTAAGGTTGCGATACCACCAATGGATGCACAGTAAGCAATACCAAGTAGAACGAACACGTAGGTGTTTCTGTCTTCACTTTGGTCAACCTTGTTCATGATGCCAAGAACAAGAGGAAGCATCATCGCTGTGGTGGCTGTGTTTGAGATCCACATTGATAAACCTGCACTCACACCAAACAGCATGAACACGGCGACCGACATTCTGCCTTTTGCTATCAACAGGACTTTGTCAGCGATCGCTTTATCGAGCTCTTGCTTATTCAGTGCGGCTGCTAATGCGAAGCCACCCATGAATAGGAAGATGATTGGGTTCGAAAAGTTAGCCAGCGCAGCGGGCGTGTTGAATACACCAAACAAGACAGCCAATAGGGGAACGAGCAAAGCGGTGATGCTGACGTGAATAGCTTCTGTTAACCATAAAATGGCAACGAACACGAGAATACTTAAACCTGTATTCACTTGCGCTTCGAATGGCAGGGTATTGAGCAAAAGTGCAAATAACGTGAAATTACCAATTAATATCATGCTGTTGCGGGTAAACAACCAGTGTTTCAGTGTAGTAACAAGTGCCGTCATAAGACGCTCCTTTTGTTTATCCTCGTTTTATTGGTGCACTAACTTCAAAAGCGGTGCTTATTGTTTTCGAGGTATCTTGTTTTCAAGTTATACCGCTCTTAAAGTAAAAAGCTTCGAGGTATATAGACTTGATGTAGGGTCAGACTTTGTTGGCAGAATGTTACTCAAGTTAATAAAGGAGTGTTGGTGTGTTTTTGCTTAACAATGGGGAAGTGTGAGGCAACAAATTCAAAATGTGTAGTTTTCTACACATCGGTCTCTGCTGGGTCTTCAATAGGGCTTGTTGAGGGGGCTAGAATAGGGTTTGCAGTGGGGTCTGCAATTGGGTTAGGAATCGGCAATGATCCTGGTTTTGGGCTGGGTTGAATCGGCTCTTTAGGGCCAAGGAATTTTGGCGCAGTACCAATAATATACAGATCAAGAAACGCTTTGGTGCGCGCAAACACTTCACGTAAACGTATTGAGGTTCCTGAGTGATGAGTCGGTCCTGAAACCGCCAAACATTGCGCATGAATATCGTAAGAATTGGCGATGAAGAGCGCTCTTTCACAGTGGAATTTCTGAGTGATGATCAGAAAATTATCAGTATCGAATATCTTCTTGGCGCGAACAATCGAATCTAGGGTTCTGAAACCAGCATAATCTAGATTGATGCGTTCATCGGGGACACCCGCTTTCAATAAGTCGCGTTTCATCGTCCACGGTTCATTGTATGAGCGATGAGCGTTATCGCCACTCAGTAGAAATTGGTCTACTTTTTCACGATCGAACAGCTCAATCGCAGCTTCAATTCGGTGTTTATAATAGTCATTGAGTGTTCTGCCCAGATATTTGCTTGTGCCAAGCACAACCGCGACCTCAAGCTCGGGCACTTCATCAATATCGTAGATGATGCGATCTTCCGCTTGCCATGAAACCCAATAATCGATCGCAATAACCGCAGCGCTGCCTACTAAGAACACGAGGAAAGCGCCAAACAGAAAACCTTGCAGTTTTTTGTAAGCTTTTAATAAGTAGCTACGGAAAATGTGAGAATCAAATTTCACTCTCGGTATGGTCCTTTGGCTGAGCATTAATTTTTGAGTGCTCGATAATACCAAATAAAAATGAGAAAAATCAGCTAAAAAGACAAGACAGTGTAAAGAAAAAAGCCCCTGCAGTTGCAGAGGCTGATATAAGAGTCGTTAACGCTCTTTATTCAACGCGCAGTACGCTTTATTGAGAGCGCAGTACGCATTCTTCAAAGCGCAGCACGCTTTATTAGAATGCAGTACGCTTGTAGCGACGGTAAACCGGCTGCCAGAAGTGCTGGTCAATCGCTTGTTGTAATGCTTCTTCAGTGATCTCTAGAGCAACACCTTGTTCAATTGCTTTCTTACCAACAGCGAGGGCAATCTTCTTCGATACGGTGTGGATCTCTTCTAATGGTGGAAGTAGAGCGCCTGAACCATTGATTGCTAGTGGAGAGCATGTTGCAAGAGCACGGCTTGATTCCATCAGCATTTCATCAGTGATGCGTGAAGCATTCACAGCCAATACACCAAGGCCAATGCCTGGGAAGATGTAGCTGTTGTTACACTGAGCGATTGGGTAAGTGGTACCGTTATGAGTGACTGGCTCAAACGGGCTACCGGTCGCAACAAGTGCTTGACCATCAGTCCAACGAATAATGTCGTTTGGTGTTGCTTCAACACGGCTTGTTGGGTTTGATAGCGGGAACACGATAGGGCGTTCACAATGAAGGTTCATCTCTTTGATAACTTCTTTGCTGAACAGACCCGGCGCACCAGATACACCAACTAATACTGTAGGTTTCGCGTGACGAACAACGTCGAGTAGAGAGAAGCCAGTACCGTCACTTTCCCAATCTTTGGTGTTCGCGTTGGTTTGTACTAGGCGCTGTTGGAAATCAAGCAAGTTTTGCATGCCTTCCTGTAGCAGACCCCAACGGTCAACCATGTAAACTTGAGAGCGTGCTTGCGCATCGCTGATACCTTCAGACACCATTTGAGCAATGATAGCTTCAGCAATACCACAACCTGCAGAACCCGCACCCAAGAAGGTGATGCGTTGATCTGAAAGTTTGCTATTTGCTGCTTTACATGCCGCTAATAGAGAACCAACCGTTACGGCTGCTGTACCTTGGATATCATCGTTGAAACAACATAGGCGATTTTTGTAGCGTTCAAGTAGAGGCATTGCGTTCTTTTGTGCGAAATCTTCGAACTGAACTAATGCATCAGGCCAACGGCGTTGAACGGCTTGAATGAACTCTTCAACGAACGCATCGTAATCAGCCCCTGTGATTCGAGGATGACGCCAACCCATGTACATTGGGTCAGCAAGACGTTGCGGGTTGTTTGTACCGACATCGAGTACGATAGGTAGCATGTAAGCTGGGCTGATACCGCCACAAGCTGTATACAGTGCTAGCTTACCAATTGGAATACCCATACCACCGATACCTTGGTCTCCCAAACCAAGAATACGTTCACCATCCGTAACCACGATTACTTTAACGTTGTGGTTTGTCGCATTGTTCAGTAGGTCATCGATACGATCGCGGTTCGGGTATGAGATAAACAGACCACGGCCACGACGGTAAATATTTGAGAAGTTCTCACATGCTGCGCCAACCGTTGGCGTGTAAATGATAGGCATCATTTCAGAGATGTGATTTTGAACTAAACGATAAAAAAGCGTTTCATTAGTGTCTTGGATGTTACGAAGGTAGATATGCTTATCCATATCACTTTCGAAGTTACAATATTGCTTGTATGCACGTCCTACTTGCTCTTGGATTGTTTCGGTTGTTTCCGGTAACAAGCCTTCAAGGTTGAAAGAACTGCGCTCTTCAGCAGAGAATGCGCTGCCTTTGTTTAGAAGAGGGGTACTTAGTAGAGCAGGACCAGCATAAGGGATATATAGAGGGCGTTTATCGTTGTTCATTGGATGCCTAATATGGGAGAAAGGGTAACCGAAAAATGATAACGGTTTAGTTATTCAATTGTAAATAGTTTCCCTCCGATCTTTGCAAACAAAATGATATTCTTACCCATGTCCCACACTTATCGAATTCTAGCGCCATAATTGGTTATACTTCGCTCACACTTTTTCGCGACTTCTCCTTTTTATGTCATTACTTCCTATCGATTCTTATCAAAACGTATTCCACGAACAAATCGCCAATTCTCATCTTGTAGTCGAAGCAGAAACTGGATCGGGCAAATCAACACGCCTACCTATTTGGGCTTCTGAGCATGGTCGAGTCTTGGTGGTGGAACCGAGAAGAATCGCTTGTACGTCATTGGCCAAATATCTCACGCAGCAGTCGGGTGAAAAACTGGGTAGCAAGATCGGCTATGCGATTAAGCTTGAATCGAAATACAACGAGCAAACCAACGTTGTGTTTGTGACGCCCGGTATCGCGCTGCGTTGGTTATCAGAGGACGGATTAACCAGTTTTGATGTGATTGTGGTGGATGAATTTCACGAGAGGCGCTGGGACATTGATCTGCTGGTGGCGATTCTGAAGCAAAAAGAGAGCCATCGCTTGGTGATCACGTCAGCAACCATTGAAGGGGAGCGTCTTGCTCATTACTTGGATGCGAATCGAATTAGCTGTGAAGGCCGAACTTATCAAGTTGCTATTGAACACAGGGCGAATGAATCCAGAGCATTGCCCGATATTCGACATCTAGAGCAACGCATTGCTGAAGAAGTGAATCATCAACTGATCGCTTCACATGGCGATATCTTGGTTTTCCTACCGGGTAAAAAAGAGATCGTGCAATGTGAGCAAGCCTTGGCAAAGAATCCAGATATCCAAGTGGTGAAGTTGCATGCGTCAGTCAGTGAAAAAGAACGAGATTTAGCGTTATCGGGTCGTAATATCAATACTGAAGGTAATGGCCTGAGAAAGGTCATACTTGCGACCAACGTTGCTGAAACCTCCCTCACCATACCTGATATTGGTGTGGTGATAGATTCAGGATTAGAAAGACGCACCGTTCAACGAAACGGAAGAACCACACTGATGCTTAAATCCATATCACGAGCGAGTGCCAAACAACGAGCTGGCCGTGCGGGTAGAGTGATGGATGGCATTTGTGTCCGTCTATATGGCGAACATGCGGCGTTAGAGTTAGTCACACCACCTGAATTGCAGCGTGAAGAGCTGACAGAACCTATGTTGGCCGCGGCATGTTGTGGTGCTCTGTTTGAGAGCTTGTCCTTCCTTGATCCTATTCCTGAGAAGTCATTAAACAGCGCGACTCAAACCTTGCTCACGATGGAGGCGATTAATAGCGACCATCAAATTACCGAGCATGGCAAAAAGCTGTATCCGCTGCCGATTGATGCTTTGTATGCCGATATTGTTACTCGAATCAAAACCAAAGCATTAAAAGAAGCGATGGTCGATCTCACCGCGGCGTTGTCCGTTCCTGCTCGTTTGTATCAGTTGCCGAGCAATGCAGAACATCTTGAAGCACTCGCTCAACAAGAGAAAGAAGGGTGTGACTTAAGCCTGTTAATTCAGATTGTTCGTGGTCGCGATTATCCGCATTTAGAAATCGACCAACAGGCACTGAATGAAGCACAAGGGCTGGCAAAGCAAATGCGTGAGGTGTTTGAACTTCCGCAGTTAGAGGTTGCGTCTCGTTACCAACGTGTCGAACTGCTTAACACTATTATTCAACTTCACCCAGAACTGGTGTTCGTACGCAGACTGAAACGGAAAGAAGCCTTTGCCAATGGGATGTTAGAAGTAGTACTTGGTCGTCAGAATCGTTTCCCCGATAATGCGCAAGCGATGTTGGTGTTAGACACTCATAGTTTACCGGGAAGAGGCGTTAAACAGACACTGACCTTAGCCACTACAACTGCGCCTATTCCTCTGGAGCTTATTGTTGAAGCTGAACTAGGAGAGTGGGAGCAAGGTGAAACAAGAGTAAATGATGACGGCGTCTTTACCGAGATGGCGTTGGTGTACGCAGGCCGTACGATCACGACCAAGCTCGTGGCCGCTGAGGGGCAGTTATCATTAAAGCCGATTGTCGATCTTGTGTTGGGTGGTGTTCAGCTTCCAGGTTTTGCTGAAATGCGAACTCGAGAAATCAAGCATTGGCAGCTGTATGTGAAACTCGGTCTCGATGAACAAACCCAATACACACCAGAAATTGAGAACATTAACTTTGAGCTATGGTTGATAGAGCAGCTTGAGGTGCTAGGTGTCACTGATGTGAGCGAATTGGAAATGTTCGACCATGCAGACATACCTTTCGATGGGATTCCAAGTTGGCTCTATTCAGAGTTCTCTGAAAAATACCCGTTTGCACTGAGCCTTGCCGACTTACAACTCGATGTAGAATACTTGCCCGCACGAAAGCTGATTTACGTGCACTATCAATCGGGTAGCCGAAAGTTATCACCAAAACGTTGGGAGCTGCCAACATGGTCTGGCTGGCGTATTCAATACAAAAAAGCGAGCCGGATAATTGATATAAAATAGATAGATAAGTTTTATCTCTAAAATATTAATCAAATAGGTGCATATATGATTATTCAGTGCTTATTTTGTTACAAAATTGATTTTTATATGCCTTTTTAACCAATCAAAAGGTCATAAAAGACTATTCTTCTATATCCTATTGCTATAAAGAAAGAGTTGATAGATATTGAGTATATTGTGTTGTCAAAGTGTCGGGGGACATCATGGAAAAACAGATAGAGACGCGTGTAGAGTTCGATTACACAACCTTTCTTGGCGCCTCATGCAGTAAAAAATGGACTTTTCTGGAAGCACTAACCACAATTGCGCCAGTATTCAGTACCGTCTGGCGAGATAGCATTAAAGAGCTAGCAAGCCCTGAAGATCGTTTATGGCAGATGGCATTAAAATCAATGTCGACGCGTAAAAGTGATGAGTCAAACATTGTTACCTTACTTAAGCTAGCTAGGCTGGAAGGGATCAATGAGCTCAAAGTTGTTATGCCGTATTCTCTTGAAGAAGAGCAGATAGAGTACATCGAGACGCGCAGTCATTTGGTGATCGCCGAGAATACTGGAGAAGAGTTTACTATCAAGCTGTAATCTCTCATTATTGCTTAGAGCTTAGAGCTTAGAGCTTAGAGCTTAGAGCTTAGAGCTTATTGCTTAGAACATATCGCTTAGATGCGAGCTCAAAGAATATTAAAAATCGCACACGTAAAAAGGGCCTCAATAATGATGAGGCCCTTTTAGTATCTGGAACTTGTGTTTAGAAGCTTTTTAGCCTTCTAGAATGCAATCAGTCAACTAGACCATAGTCAGCACGCAGTACATCGATGATTTCTTGCTTAGGATTCTCGCTCAGTACGATCTCTGCACCTGTGATTTTCGCTGCGATATCAAGATAAGTACGAGACAGAGACATCAGTGAATCAAGAGGCAGCTCATTGTCACGAGCTAATGCTTCACGTTCTGGCATGCGTTCTTTGTTCAAAAGAATGTCGGCATCAGGGAAGTAGTTAAGCAAGAACTGACGGAAACCCTCTTTAGAGTTTTCAACGATGTTGCCTTTGTCGTATTCCTGAGTATCCCAAATGCGAGATGAATCTGGCGTGCCCACTTCATCCATGTAGATCAGCTTTTCTTTACCTTGAGCATCGTTGACGTAACCAAATTCAAACTTTGTATCCACAAAGGTTTGGTCGACTTTCGCGAGTGCTTGGCTGATAACGTTGAAGCCTTCTTTTAGCAACTTCTCGTAGTGCGCAATATCACTTGCTTGAGTAAAGTTGAACGCTGCGAAGTTATCTTCGATGTTGTTACGCGAGATGTTCACATCGTCAGCTTCTGGTACACCAGGAATTCCTTTCAAAATCCCTTTTGTCGAAGGCGTGATCAGTAGCTCTGGTAGCTTCTTGTCTTTCTCGAGGCCTTCAGGCATCTCGATACCACAGAATTCACGTTCGCCGTTTGCGTATGCACGCCACATTGAACCAGTAATGTATTGACGACAAATTGCTTCGATCATGACTGGGCGAGCTTTTTGTACAATCCATACAAACGGGTGAGGGATATCAAGAATATGACTGTCAGCAAGTCCGTTGTCTTTAAACAATTTGAACCAGTGGTTAGAGATAGCATTCAGAGCCGCTCCCTTACCTGGAACACCTTTAAGATTACCTTCACCACGCCAGATGCAATCAAATGCAGAGATACGGTCACTGATCACCATGATTGCTAAAGGCGCATCTGGTGCTACATCGTAGCCTTTCTCTTTGATTAGTCGTTGACTATCTTCTTCAGTTAACCAGTAGACTGAGCGAACTTTGCCACTGTGGACAGGTTTGTCAGTACGGATTGGTAGGTCATCATTTACGGCAAGAACTTGATCAGCAAGGCTCATTTAGACATTCCTATCTTTTATCAAACGTCATACAGAGAAGTGCGGTGTGCACATGATTAGACGGGCATTATACTCAATCTACTATTTCCTTCCAGATAAAAAGCAAACGATTGCTAAATCTATTGTTTAAATAAAAACCCCCGCCTAACAATTCGCCAAAAAATAGGCGAATCGTAGGGCAGGGGAAGGCAGTATATTTGGACTGTGTTTTGGAGCTATGCTGTTAAGTTAACTTAAGTTTGTTAGCTAAAAGATTAAGCTATGTGTATGGGCTATGTTTTTGAGCCAACAATGTTATTAAGCAAGGTGGCTTAGTGAATACGCTCTGAATTCGCATCCATAAAGAAGACTTCACACTGAAAGCGCATTCCTAATGTTCTTAGGTATTGCTGACTGAATTGATCAATCGATGCACTTGCCACAATCGCACTCGCATTCTTAGAGCGAATGGCTTTCTCGACGGTTTCTACCTCAGTCATTTGATGAGAGGCTTTCATATGAATAACTCGGTCGCAGCAAACATTATGTTGCTTAAGCTGCTTAGCCGATGGTCTCGGTGTTTGAGCGGTAAACAGTAGCCACTGATGTTGGTTGGACAGCAACGCCATTCTTGCAAATAGCGCTTCCTCGTTTGAATTTTTGCTTTTACGAGAAACTGATGTAAATGCGCAGTGAACTAGCGGGCTAGAGTGTTGGGCTTTAACGTGTGCTTGAATCATTTTGCTGTCCTTATATACATGCTGTATGTGTATACAGTAGTTTTAGTTGCTTATAAGATCAAGCGTTTTTTGCGGGATTATTGGACGATTTTGTCTGGAGTTATAGGTGTAATGTTGTTAAGTTACTGAAATTATTTGATAAATTAAATTAGAATGAATTTGCGGTTTTGTCTCATAAGTTGAAAAAATGTGAGCTTTATACAGGTGTATACAGTGGTTTTGACAGAAAAGTACTGTATACACCTGTATAGAAGATAGAAGATAGAAGATAGAAGATCTAAAACCACAGACACAAAAAAAGCGCCTTAGGCGCTTTCTTATATTTCAACGGTGTTGCTTATCTCAATGTCGCTTGGGAGAGTTTTGCTCTCATTTCCATTTCACCAATATTGAACTGGCGAACATCAATGGTTGCAATATCATTGCACTCTTTACATGCATGATGACACTTACCATCTAGGTAGTCGTGCTTTTTAACTAGGCTTGGCTTTTTGCACCAATCACAAACGCCTTCTATTGTGAACATATTCTCTCCTCACCTGTTTAAGTCAGGTGTATTTTCGGCGCAAATTATGACACAAGTAAGACCCATTAGTTAATAGTTTGTTACCCGTTTTTGAGAGGGGGATCGATTGCAACACTAATAAAATCGATATCTTTGCGACCTTGCAAATTTAATATGTGTAGTTGTTTACGGTTTTGTAACATTTTGTAAAATGGTTTTTAGCGCATTGTTCAAACGTTTCATTTCTTCGTCACATCCGTGACCATCTGGATGGTAGATCTTTGATAATTGTTTGTATCGTATCTTGATGCTTTTCTGGTCCGGAATTGAGCTAGGCGTGTAGCCAAATAGCGCACAAGCTACCTGAAAATTGTTCAAGCTCTTGTTGTTTTTCTGCTTCTTCAGTTCGTTATAGATAGTCTGAAGTTGGCGCTTTTGCTGCTTAATGGTGAAGTCTTTCGCGCTAAGTTGCGCTTCAAGTGTCTGCTGTTGCTGATTTAACTCACCAGACTTCAGAATCTGTCGCTTTCGCGATACAACCAGAGTCGCGCTGATACTCACGATTGCAATTAAAACGGCCAGTACTGCGCCGATCATATAGTCAGAGTTTGTTAGGTTAGAACGTGTTGCTTGGTCTCTAGCAGTTAGTGCCAAAGGGGAGGTACTTGGTTGATTCGTATTGGCTTCTGCACTGACGTTGTCATTGAGCTGCTCAATCGAAGAGATCTGCTTGGCGCGTTGTTGGTTAAATTGTGCTTCCAGAACGCGATTGTAACCATCTTCTGCATCAGGGTTGTCTTTTAGGGCCGCTTCATACCATAGCTGTGCTGCATCTAATGGTAGGAGTAGATCTTTCTCAAGCGAGGACTCATAGATCTTTGCGACCTCAACTGAGGCGCGTTTGTTACCTTGCAATGCTGATTTGATAAACCATTCTAAAGCTAGCTTGTTGCTTTGCTCTACACCTGCCCCAGATAAATACAATTCAGCCAGCCTAAATTGCGCATTTGCATTGCCGTTATCCGCTGATTGCGAGTACCAGTAGAAGGCCTCATCAGTGCTTTTAGTTACGTCAGTACCCAGTTCATACGTTTGGGCTAATTGATACTGAGAATCAGGGTCTTGAGGTTGTGACTTCAGTGAAAACTCATCACTGCTTTGTGCTTGAACGAAATGTGGGGCGAACAATTGTATCGTGGAAAAGACGAGGGTCAGAAATAGAGTTCTAAGAAGTGACGATGACCAGAAGTTGGATAAGATAAGCAAAAGATAAGTCTCGTAAAAAAGCCCAGTGCCGATGTATCAGTGTTAATACGCTATGTGGTTGAATGTTAGATCGCACCGCTTAAAATAAGCCATACGATTAACAAGCAACTATATAGTGGTTAATTCAATAGATAAAGGTAACTGGGCTTTAATCGTGCTACTTAAGCGGCAAGATTTGAATTTCTACGCGACGGTTACAAGCACGACCTTGAGACGTGTTGTTGTCACATAGAGGGTAACGTTCACCGTTACCACGAGCAATGGCACGGCCTGCTGCAACGTCTTGAGAGAGCAAGAATGCACGAACAGATTCAGCACGACGCTCAGAAAGGATTTGGTTAGACGACTCGCTACCAGTGCTGTCAGTGTGACCGTCGATCACTAGGCTGGTGTCTGGGTATTCAACTAAGATACGAGCAACGCCGCGTAGTGTGTTGTGGATACTAGACTTTAAAGCGTAAGAGCTTGAATCAAAACCAATGCCGTTTTCTAGGCGAAGTAGAAGCTGGTTCTCACCAACACGTTCAACTTGGACACCAGAGTTCATAAGCTCTTCACGAAGTGCCGCTTCTTGTTGGTCGAAGTAGTAACCGATACCACCACCAACTGCAGCACCACCAGCAGCACCGATGAGTGCACGTTTGCGACGATCTTTAGAGTCGTCACCAGTAGCAACACCAGCAACGGCACCAGCGATTGCACCAATTAGAGCGCCTTGAGTTGCAGAGTTAGTCTCAGATTCGCCTGTTGTCGCATTTTGGCGTTGAGTTGCCTGACAACCCGTTAGAGCGACAGTAAGCGTTAGGGCTAGTGTGATTTTTTTCAACGTATTTCTCCATCATGTACTTCTGTCAAACGCATGGATTGCGAATGACAAACATATAGTCCTATAAGTATTATTGATGGTTTTAACAATGTGCTGAGGAAATGTAAAGAGCAGGCATTATGATTTAGCTAAATGACATGCTCTACGATTTAGTGATTTTTTTAACTGCTTGAGTTCCGCCAACTGGGCGATTTACCGAAAGCTTACGACCTTTCTTCAAACCAACTTCATAGTCAGCGGTGAGGTTTTTCATCGCTTCTCTGAGTTGTTGTTTGAAAGTTTCACGGTCAATATTTTCAAATTCTTTATCAATGTAGTTATTGATTTTATTGTTTGATTCGTCGTCCGGGGTAATGGTTGGCAACTTTTCAAGCGCTCCTTCTACCCAACCAGAGACGTAAGAATTCACACGACGAGTGACTTCGAGAGTTCCTGTACCAGAGCCTGCAAAGCTGTTTCTGAATTGACCGGTATGCTCGTTCAATTCGCGATAAATGATATCGAAAGCAAAGGCAGCAAAGATCGCTCGATCGGCTTCACCAATGAACTCCACACGCTTAAGGCCTTTGTGGTTCAGTAATACGGCTTCTACGCCAAACTTGGTGTTAATTCCGCGAATAACACGCAGCAGTGTAGAGCTGATATTTGCAGGTAACAGATGACTGGACTGAGTTTTTCCCATCTTGATAAATTCAATATCGTCTTTCTCGAGACCATATTTCAGCATCAAGTTATGCGCCATTTTTATCGCATTGGCCGCTTCATTGACGTTCGCAGAGTTTCCAAGCTCAAGACACTTGGCAATTTTCTTTAGGGCTTTTTTCTTATCCATCGACTACTTAATCATTACCGCAAATTTTGAAAAGTCCGACATTTTACATGTTTTGGCAGGTAACAGCAAAGTCAAAAGTCATTTGTTATTACGCGGTGAGCGATTATAAAGGATAGAAGAGACGGCTTTTGGGTAATACAAAAACGCCATCAAGAGTATTGACGGCGTTAGTGACATGATTTTTCAGAATGACTAGAGCTTTAGGGCACTAGATTCCTAGTTCATCGAGTAGATCGGCTGCAGAGTCATTGCTTGAGCTTTGTGCTGGCTTATTCGCTTCCTGCATTTTTTTCTGAGTTGCCTCAAGGATACTGTCTGGACATTCGTCTTCAGCGATCTCAAATTCTTCCAATTGGATGAATTCTGTCTTATCCATTGCAAGCTCTAGGTAGAAGATGTTGTTATTTGCAGTCGAGAAAGTCACACGGCGAGCTTGTGGGCGATCTAGATTTGTATCAACAGAAAGATTCACTTGCTTGTTGAGTGCCAGCATCTTCGGTTGGTTCTGTGTGATGTTGGTTTGCAGTTCTTTACGGATCTTATTAGTGAAATCACCAACTAACTGGTTCATTAGCTCGCCCAAAACATCACCCACTTCATCTGAAGTGTGCAGTACGGCCAACTCATCTTCTGGCATCCCCATGTTACGCATGTAATTAGTGTAGATCTCTAGCGCGGCTTTAGACGTAAAATTGATGACAACAAGACCAGAAAAGCCACCGTCAAATAAGACGAAACAACCAAAGTCCGGCTTCAGACTTGTCTTGTTGATCTTTTGAACCATAGCTGAATAGGACACCTGAGAAGCCGTCGCTGAAGTGAGTACGCTTGAGACTGATTGGCATAGCTTAAGAAGAATATCTTCAGTTGTGACTGTTTTGTTTTTTTTCATTGTGATGCGCTCATGGAGATGTCTTTAACAAAATGTTATTCAGTATATTGTTACTGAATCAAGACGAAAGTGACTATTTCTCCATTCTTGCATTGAGATTCTGATTTGATCACCTTTTTATATGATCTTAATAGTAGTAAAGTGACGAAATTCAAAGAAAATTACTAAAAATCCCAGATAACCCAATGCTGATAGGATCAGCGAAGTAGGGGCAGGAAGCAAATGTTACCAAGACTTCAACTCAATGCTGATGTCGATCCAGTAGTCGTACGCTTTTTAGATGAACTAAAAACAGCGGGCTTTACTGGCGACATTGAATCTCAATATTCTAGCCGTTTGGCTGTGGCGACTGATAACAGTGTCTATCAGCAATTGCCGCAGGCGGTCATCCTTCCTAAAACAACTCAAGACGTTGTGTTGCTCGGTCAGGTGGGTGCTAAATCCGCTTACGAACGCGTGACCTTTTCCCCTCGTGGCGGCGGTACCGGAACCAACGGACAATCTTTAACAAAAGGTGTCGTGGTTGACCTTTCACGATACATGAACCAGGTTCTTGAGATTAACGAGAAAGAGGGCTGGGTAAGAGTTCAGTCTGGCGTCGTTAAAGACCAATTGAATGATGCGGTACGTCCCTATGGTTACTTTTTCTCTCCAGACCTTTCTACCAGTAACCGAGCAACCCTAGGTGGCATGATCAACACCGATGCGTCGGGCCAAGGGTCGTTGAAGTACGGAAAAACGTCTGACCATGTGTTGTCGCTACAAGCGGTGTTCGCGGATGGTTCGTGTTTGGAGTCTGATTTATCACATGGCTTGCCAGTTGAGGGTGAGTTTGCTCACCATGCACTTATGGTTACTGAGGCAGTTTGTCGAGACAAGCGCGCTCAAATTCTTAATAAATTCCCACCATTGAACCGCTTCTTAACAGGTTACGACCTAAAGAACGCAATCAATGAACAAGATGACAGCTTCGACCTGACTCGCGTCCTATGTGGCGCTGAAGGTTCACTAGCTTTCATCACGGAAGCAAAGCTTAATCTAACGCCGATTCCCAAAGCGCGAACGCTGGTCAACGTGAAATACAACACGTTCGATTCTGCGCTGCGCAATGCTCCGTTTATGGTAGAAGCGAAAGCACTGTCTGTTGAGACGGTTGATTCAAGAGTATTGAACCTTGCGAAGCAAGACATAGTTTGGCACACCGTGAGCGACCTGCTTATGGATGTTCCTAATAAAGAGATGCTTGGCATCAACATGGTTGAGTTTGCAGGCCAAGATGAAGCGGAAGTTGAACAACAAGTTCAAGCGCTGACTGCACAACTTGAAAGCATGCTTGAAACCGAAGAAGCCGGTGTGATTGGCTTCCAAGTGTGCAGTGATTTGGCGAGTATTGGCCGAATTTACAACATGCGTAAAAAAGCGGTGGGTTTATTAGGTGCGGCGAAAGGTCGAGCTAAGCCGGTCGCTTTTGCTGAAGATACCTGTGTACCACCAGAAAACTTGGCCGACTTCATCTCTGAATTTAGAGTCTTACTCGATTCAAAAGAGTTGAACTACGGCATGTTTGGTCACGTGGATGCGGGCGTGTTACATGTTCGTCCGGCACTTGATCTGTGTGACCCGATGCAAGAAGCATTAATGCATGAAGTCTCTGATGAAGTGGTTAAGCTGGTGGCGAAATACGGCGGCTTGATGTGGGGTGAGCACGGTAAAGGTTTCCGTTCTGAGTATGGCCCTGACTTCTTTGGTGAAGAGCTGTTTACTGAGTTAAGACGTGTTAAAGCAGCGTTTGACCCGCACAACAAGATGAACCCAGGCAAGATCTGTACGCCATTAGAAAGTGACGCTGAATTGGTGAAAGTCACCGATACCAAGCGTGGCTTCTATGATCGCCAGATCGACGTACAAGTTCGTGACAGCTTCAAACAAGCCATGGAATGTAATGGTAACGGCTTGTGCTTCAACTACGATACTAGCTCGCCAATGTGCCCTTCGATGAAAGTCAAGGCTGACCGTCGTCATTCTCCAAAAGGTCGCGCAGGTTTAGTAAGAGAGTGGTTGCGTCAGCTAACGGAACAAGGCGTCGATATTCTCGATTTAGAGCAAGAAGCGCTGAAGGATAATACTCCGGTCAAAACCATGGTTGAGCGTGTTCGTAACACGATGAACAAACGCCATGAGTACGATTTCTCGCATGAAGTTCACGAAGCGATGAACGGTTGTCTTGCGTGTAAAGCGTGTGCGAGCCAGTGTCCGATTAAAGTCGACGTACCGAGTTTCCGTTCTCGATTCTTAAACATTTATTACTCGCGTTACCAACGCCCTGCAAAAGACTATTTGGTCGCTAACATTGAGACCATGCTGCCGCTGATGGCGAAAGCGCCAAAAGTTGTTAACGCTGCCTTGGGTCAAAAGTGGATTCAAACCGCAACGGCGAAAACGGTCGGTTATGTCGATGCACCACTGATGTCGGTGCCTACGCTAAAAAATCGTCTGGCGAGCAAAGAGCTGCAACTGTTCGATCTTCAATATTTAGAAGGGCTCTCTTCTGACCAGAAGAAACAGCATGTATTGATCGTTCAAGACCCGTTTACCAGCTTCTATGATGCAGAAGTGATTGAAGATTTCGTCACTCTGGCTCAAAAGCTTGGTAAAACACCAGTGCTACTGCCGTTCAAACCAAATGGTAAAGCGCTGCACATTAAGGGCTTCTTAAATCGTTTTGCACGTGAAGCTAAGTCGACCTCTGATTTCTTGTCGATGGTAGCGGATATTGGTATCCCTTTGGTCGGTGTCGATCCTGCACTGGTACTTTGCTACCGTGATGAATACGTCGAGATCTTAGGTGACAAGCGTGGCGACTTTGATGTACTGACCGTGCATGAATGGTTAATGCCATCGTTAGGTGAGTTCGAAGAGCGCTCTGCAAGTGAAGAGATGTGGTACTTGTTTGCCCACTGTACTGAGAAGACCAAAATGCCGAACGCTGAAAAAGAGTGGGGCGCTATCTTTAAACACTTTGGTGCTGCGTTAACCAGCGTTCCTGTCGGTTGTTGTGGTATGGCTGGTACCTTTGGCCACGAAGTTGACAAGTTGCAAATGTCGAAAGACATATACGGTTTAAGCTGGAAACCTCAAATGCAAGATTTACCGAAAGAGCGTTGCTTAGTGACGGGTTATTCCTGTCGTAGTCAAGTGAAGCGCTTTGAAGGTGAAAAGCTTGCTCACCCATTACAGGCACTAGCCAAAATTCTTTAATACATTTAGCCCAGCAATTGCTGGGCTTTTTTCTAAACTAACAAAGGAATGTTAAAAAGGAAAAGTATGAAATCTCTAGAATTAAAAGTCCCACCCGTTGCGCTGTTCATTATTGTATTTTCAACATCTTATTTCAGTGCCCATCAGCTGAATGCAGGAGTGGTGTTATTGCCTTATAAGTTCATCGTCTTGGGGATCGGAATTGCATTGAGTGGTGTGGTTGGATTAGCTGGTATATGGGAGTTTCGAAAACAGAAAACCACTGTTAATCCGATCAAAGTCGAGACCGCTTCTACAGTCGTGGACAGTGGAATCTTTGGTTACACACGAAACCCAATGTATCTAGGGCTATTCATCCTACTGTTTTGCTTTGGCTACTTCTTCCAGAATATCTTCAGTGTGCTACTCAGCTTTGGCTTCGTAATCTACATGAATCAGTTCCAAATTAAGCCAGAAGAACGCGCTCTAGAGCAGTTATTCGGCGCTGAATATGTTGATTACAAACAAAAGGTTAGGCGCTGGATCTGAGCCTATTTTGAATGTTTTTTGTGAACGGAATCTAAAAAGAAAAGCCCAGCTTGAGGATATCAAGTTGGGCTTTACTGATCTTGTTCTAGAGCTATTTACATCAAGTGGTGTAAATAAGGATGTTGACTAAGCAGCAGCTGCGAACTGAGCTAGAAACATCTCTTTACGCTCGTTGAAGCGGTTTACTAGGTCGTCTACAGAAGCTTGGTCGTACGGCTTAAGGCCACTTGCTACCATGCGTTTTACGCCTTTACCTACTACTTCGCCGTCTTCTTTGAAGTCGAAGTTCAGCGTTACGATGCCACGTTTGCCTTCAACATCAAAAGTTGCACCAGAGAATTCAACTTCTGGGTGAGAAAGATCTAGGCGAGTAAATTCAACTTCCATGCTCTCGTAAATCACAAGAGGGCGTTGGCAGTTGATCATCATTTGTTGTTCTTCCATAAGAGGAACCATGATGTGTGGGAAGTTCATACCAGAGAACTTAACGTAGTTTGTTACTACGTGTTCGATGAACGCTTGATCTTGGCTCTTTTCACCTTCACAAGACATGTGTAGGTACTCTTTGCCTTTCTCGTCAACCAGTGAGCTTTCTTTCTCACATTTGTTGTCAACGCTTAATGCAATACCGTTACCCACCATACCAGAAAAATCAAAACGCATTTTTTGGCTGATACCTTTTTTTTGCAGAAGCACTGCAAACAAAAGATCGCCAGGCACGCAGAAGCGCTTGTTGTCTTCATCGTGAATTGGGTTGAAGTCAGCGGCTACTTTTTTAGCAAAGTGGCTAGCCTGTTCACGAGTGAATTGAAATTGATTGTCTTCAGTAGAAAAGTAAGGTCTCAGAAACATAGTATCGCTATTAGTCATCAAATCTGGGGTGGATTATAGCTAACTAACTTCGATCTAATGGTCTATCCAGTTAACTTTGTTTATATATCAGTCAATTAGATAAATACGTTGGATGGTATGTGACGATTTTTAAGAGGATATGGTCTTTGACTCAATGCAACAAGGGCTAATCAATAGCCCTTGTTTATACAACACTTTATGAGGTGTTGTTTAGAGTGTTTCTGCTTTAAAAACTACACAAAGTGCCTTCTGGCATTAGGTGATTATGAACGGATAACTTGAGTAACAGGTTAGCTTGTTCAATATCCGGTGCAAAATATCTGTCTTTGTCGTAGAAGCTCACTTTTTCACGCAGAATCTGTTTCGCTTCTTCCACACGAGGAGAAGATAGATTCGGAGCGCGGAAGTCTAGCCCTTGTGCTGCTGCTAAATATTCTACTGCCAATATCCCACGGGTGTTTTCAGCCATGTATCTAAGCCTACGAGCGGCAAAGGTGGCCATTGATACGTGGTCTTCTTGGTTTGCAGAAGTAGGCAGGCTGTCTATTGACGCAGGATGAGCCAATGTTTTGTTCTCACTTGCCAATGCTGCGGAGGTAACCTGAGCAATCATAAAGCCCGAGTTCACGCCGCCGTTATCGACCAAGAAAGGTGGAAGCTTACTTAGTGCACTATCAATCAGTAGTGCCATTCTTCGCTCTGACAAGCTACCGATCTCGGCAATGGCTAATGCAAGGTTGTCGGCTGCCATTGCGACCGGTTCTGCGTGGAAGTTACCACCAGAAATGATGTCGCCATCGTCAGCGAAAACAAGTGGGTTGTCGGATACCGCATTTGCTTCAATGTTTAAGGTTTCTGCTGAATTACGAATTTGCTGTAAACACGCACCCATCACTTGAGGCTGACAACGCAGTGAGTAAGGGTCTTGAACCTTTTCACAACAAGTGTGTGATTCGCCAATCTCACTCTTTTGATCAAGCATATGACGGTAAGCAAGCGCTGCATCCATCTGGCCACGGTGACCACGAACGCGGTGTATACGAGGGTCAAATGGGCGACGACTACCTAGCGCGGCTTCTACAGACATTGCACCGCACACGGTTGCAGATGCAAACAAGTCTTCAGCTGCGAACAGACCTTCTAATGCGAATGCTGTCGATGCTTGTGTGCCGTTTAACAGCGCTAAGCCTTCTTTCGGCGCTAACGTGATTGGCTCAAGGCCTGCGATCTGCATTGCTTCTAAGCCTGTGATGATTTTTCCGTTGTGACGTGCTTGGCCTTCACCTAGTAGAACTGTACTCATGTGTGCGAGGGGAGCGAGATCTCCAGAAGCTCCTACTGAACCTTTCTGTGGAACACATGGGTAAACCTGCGCGTTCACTAGATCGATAAGAGCGTTGATGACCTTGAGTCGGATACCCGAGTAACCACGAGACAAGCTGTTAATCTTTAACACCATCATCAAACGCACAGTTTCATCAGACATGAATTTACCAATGCCCGCTGCGTGAGAAAGCACGATACTTTTCTGGAGTACTTCTAAATCTTCTGGGGCGATTTTGGTATTCGCTAATAAGCCAAAACCCGTATTAATGCCATACACAGTACGATCTTCAGCAATCACTTGCTCGACAACGTGCATGCTCGCTTCAATATCAGGGATTGCAGCAGGGTCGAGTGATAAATTTACAGGGCTACGGCTAATCTTACGCAGTTCAGGTAGGCCAAGAAGTCCTGGTTTAAGTAATAAATTCAACATGTTTTCTCCAGAAATTAAAGGCGACGAAGTTCTTCGTTTAGCATTGGTAAATCAAGCTTCTGCTCTTTAGCACACTGCTTGGCAATATCGTAACCCGCATCAGCATGACGCATAACGCCAGTGGCCGGATCATTGTGAAGTACACGAGCAATACGCTGTGATGCATCTTCACTGCCGTCACAACAAATCACCATTCCGGAGTGTTGTGAGAAGCCCATGCCAACGCCGCCACCATGGTGCAGAGAAACCCATGTTGCGCCGCCTGCAGTATTCAGCAGAGCGTTCAATAGAGGCCAATCTGAAACGGCATCTGAGCCATCCATCATGCCTTCTGTTTCACGGTTCGGGCTTGCCACTGAACCTGAATCTAGGTGGTCACGACCGATAACAACGGGTGCTTTTAGTTCGCCATTTTTAACCATTTCATTGAATGCTTGGCCTAAACGTTCACGATCTTTCAAGCCAACCCAACAAATACGAGCGGGTAGGCCTTGGAACTGAATACGTTCACGCGCCATATCTAGCCAGTTGTGTAAATGTGGGTTATCTGGAATCAGTTCTTTTACTTTTTGGTCTGTTTTGTAGATGTCTTCTGGGTCACCAGAAAGGGCAGCCCAACGGAACGGACCGATGCCTTCACAGAATAAAGGACGAATATAAGCAGGAACGAAACCTGGGAAATCAAATGCGTTTTCCACACCTTCTTCCAATGCCATTTGGCGAATGTTGTTGCCGTAATCTACGGTTGCAGCACCACGGTATTGTAGGTCTAGCATCGCTTGAACTTGAATAGCCATTGATTGCTTAGCGGCTTTCACTACTTTCGCTTCATCAACTAAACGTTCTTGCGCTGCTTTCTCCATCGTCCAACCTTGCGGCAAGTAGCCGTTTAGTGGATCGTGGGCAGAGGTTTGGTCAGTCACTACGTCAGGTGTGATATTGCGTTCAACTAGTTCTGGGAATACGTCTGCAGCGTTACCGAGTAGGCCAACAGAGATTGGCGTGTCTGATTCTTTAATCATTGCCATCGCTTCATCGATGCTGGTGGCTTTTTTGTCGACATAACCAGTACGCAAGCGGTAATCGATTCGTGATTCATCACATTCAACCGCAATCATCGAGAAACCTGCCATTGTTGCAGCAAGAGGTTGAGCACCACCCATACCGCCGAGGCCACCAGTAAGAACCCATTTGCCGTTGGCTTCACCTTGGAAATGTTTCTTCGCGATAGCAACAAATGTTTCGTAAGTGCCTTGAACGATGCCTTGCGAGCCAATGTAAATCCAGCTGCCTGCTGTCATTTGGCCGTACATCATCAAGCCTTCTTTATCGAGCTCGTTGAAGTGTTCCCAGTTCGCCCAGTGTGGAACAAGGTTAGAATTCGCGATCAGTACGCGAGGTGCGTTTTTATGAGTTGGGAACACGCCCACAGGTTTACCTGATTGAACAAGCAACGTTTGGTCGTCTTCTAAACGCTCTAATACTTCAACAATCTTGTCATAACATTTCCAATCACGCGCCGCGCGACCGATGCCGCCATACACAACCAGTGCATGTGGGTGTTCTGCCACATCAGGGTCTAGGTTGTTCATCAGCATACGTAGCGGTGCTTCTGTTAACCAAGATTTAGCGCGCAAAGTGGTGCCATGAGGTGCGCGAATTTCGCGAGTCGTGTCGAGACGAGGGTCACTGTTGTGGTGTTCCGTCATTTGGAATTCCTTCTGTTTCACGTTATATCGTTGTAGTTGTAGTTGTAGTTGTAGTTGTAGTTGTAGTTGTAGTTATCGGTATAGCTGGATTAGTCGCTGGCCATTGCACTGGCTATGTCCCAACACAAACGCGCCGCCAATCGAGCCGTTTGGCCATCGATGTCGTAGTCTGGGTTGTATTCCGCAATGTCCGCGATAATGAGTTTTTCACTGTGTTTGAAAATCTGTTCTAGAAAAGGAGCGAGCGCTTCATAGCTCACACCTCTTGCTGCTGGTGCACTTACGCCCGGTGCCGTAGTGGCGGGGAATACGTCTAAGTCGATAGTGAGATAAAGGTAATCACACTCAGCGATGAATCTTTGTAACTTAACTAGTTGAGCGACTTGGTTTATTTGGGTCATGTTGCGGTCGTGTTCATACCAAACACCCAGTTGGTCAGCTTTGTTAAACAGCGCTTTGGTATTGCTGGCTGCACTCACACCAAGGCAAGCGTATTGGAATGGCCATTGATGTTTGTGGCAGTAATCGCTGATCTGGTTAAAAGGCGTGCCTGAACTGGGTTTAACGTCGGTGATGTTGCTTTTAAATTCACGAAGATCAAAGTGAGCATCAAAGTTGACGATGCCTATTTTTGGTTTGTGTACAGGCTGACCTTTATCAAGGCGTTCCGCTTTATGTCGGTGTTCCGTTTTATGTAGATGCTCAGCGAGGCCTTGGAAAGATGCCCAAGCCACTTCATGACCGCCGCCAAGGGTAATCACTTTGTTGGTTGATAAAGCACAGGCAATAACCGAAGCACACTGTTTTTGACTGACTTCAAGTTGACCATCATGGCACTCGATATCACCAAGATCCGCGATGTGCGCGTCACTGTGCCAAGCCATATTAGCCAACGCTTGACGAATCAGGTTAGGTGCTTGTTTCGCGCCTACGCGTCCTTTATTTCTTGCAACTCCAGCATCGCTGGCAAAGCCTACCAAGGCGATGGCTCGGTCATTAAGCTCATTACTTAAGTCACTATGTTGCACTTGCTTGGTAATGTTATGTACGCGTGTGCCGAGTGCGCCATCTTCAAGATCATTGCGTCCCGTCCACACGAAGTTATGTACGGTTTCTGAGTTCTTTTGAATGCCGTTAGAATTAGATTGAGTCATGACACACCTCGCCGTTAACAATGCGTTTATGCAGATGAGGAACACCAACTTGATAGCTCAGATCTGCTGGGTGCTCGATATTCCAGATAGCCAAATCAGCGGCATAACCAATTTCAACTTTACCTTTGGTTTGTGAGTCGCCAATGGCAGCAGCAGCGTTACAAGTTACACCGCGCAGCGCTTCTTCAGGTGTTGTACCAAACAGGGTGCAGCTCATGTTCATCATCAGCGTTAAGTCTGCAAAAGGGGAGGTGCCGGGGTTTAAGTCGGTCGCGATCGCCATTGGAATGTTGTGTTCACGAAGTAGGGCGACTGGCGGCTGTTGAGTCTCTTTCAAGAAATAGAAAGCGCCGGGCAGTAATGTCGCAACTGTGCCTGATTCTGCCAGCGCTTTGACTCCGGTTTCATCAAGGTACTCAACATGATCGACAGAGAGTGCACCGTATTTAGCTGCGAGCGCACTGCCGCCCATATTTGAAAGCTGTTCTGTGTGGCCTTTAATCGCTAGTCCGTGTTCTTTGGCTGCTGCAAATACACGTTCGGTTTGTTCAAGGTTGAAGCCGATAGATTCACAGAACACGTCAACCGCATCGGCTAGGCCTTGCTCTGCAGCTTTAGGAATGATCTCTTGGCAAACCAGATCGATATAGCTGTCCGGTTGTTCTTTATATTCAGGTGGCACAGCATGGGCTGCAAGGAGAGTGGTGGTGATCTTAATTCGGCGATGATTCTCTAACGCTTTAGCTGCGCGTAACATCTTGAGCTCATCTTCAAGTGTTAAACCATAGCCAGATTTTACTTCGATGCTGGTTACGCCACTTCTTAGCAGGCCATCAAGTCTAGGCAAAGCCATTTCAACCAGTTCGGATTCTTGCGCTGCGCGGGTCGCGGTTACTGTCGCCAGAATGCCGCCGCCTTGCTTGGCTATGTCGGTGTAAGACACACCATTCAAACGCTGCTCAAATTCATTGGCACGATTACCTGCAAATACAAGGTGAGTGTGGCAATCAATTAACCCAGGGGTGACGAGTTTGTTTTTGCAGTCATAGGTGACGTAATCCAAAGAACCATCAACACTTACTTGTTCTAATTCAGAAGCAAGTGCCTCGTGGTTTGAACAAGAGATGGACACGATCTTACCGCTTTCGATAACGATATTTTGAGGGGAAGAGGGCTGATAACCGTCGGTTCCCGAACTCATGAAGACCACTCGTGCGTTTTTGAGGATCAAATTCATAATCACCTAGATCTTTGCTAAACATTAAATGTATATACAAATAAATAGGCTAAACGCTGACCCGAATCAAGTTGATGTTGCAAAAATGTGATCGGCGATCAGGATGATGTTCTTTAATCTAGAAGTATCTTGGAGCTTAATTTGTACTTAGAGCCAGGATGGTAGAGCAATGCAAAGCTGATGAGGCGTTCTTTACTCCATGTTCTCCTATTCAAAAGTAGGCAAGGCTCTGATTCTGATAGCTTTAGTGACGTTCTGATTTGTAAGTCTGGAATAATGGCTTCAACCGTGTGCTCGATAGCACTTAACGGGCAGTTTTTTGAAAGGTATTCATTGGGTGTCGAGGTTGAAAAGTCTTGCTCTAGGTATTTTGGAGCGGCTTGAGAGTTCACCCAGCGCGCTTCCAATTGTATCGGTGTATTGTCAGCAAAGTGGATGATTTCACTATAGAATACTTCGGCGTTAATCATTACACCTAACCGTGTGGCGGTGCTTTCATCAGCCTTAATGCTATCGTGTTTGATAACTTGGCTAGTATACGTTTGGCCACGGTCTTTGATTTCTTGTGCGATGTTGTTGATATCAAGCAGCGGAGATTGCGCTTTTTCGTCGGGTTCACAAACAAACGTACCTAGCCTTGGCTTCCTAATGAGCTTGCCTTCAGACACCAGATCTCGAATGGCTTTATTGACCGTCATTCGACTCACATTGAACTGCTCTGTGAGTTCGAGTTCTGTGGTTATTTGGTAACCCACTGGCCAGTGACCATTGTTGATATTATCGTCTATGAACTGTTTTATCTGAAGGTAGAGCGGCGCTTTCGACATAATGAAACCTTATTTGACTATACAAATAGAGTAACGGAATTTTTCACGATTTCAACATTTCCTCGGGCAATGTGACCCTATTCAACATAGATGGGGCAAATTACTTGATTCTGTGAGGCAAGTGTCGCAAATTGTCACGCAATAACTATTCGTAAATCAGATAATTAGAAAGGGAAATAATATGTTTAAGAAATTAAAGGCCTCGTTGGGCATCGGTGCAGCAAAGGTTGATACTGTCTTAGATAATATTGAAGTTTTCCAAGGTGGAGAGTTGTCTGGCAATGTTCACATTGTTGGTGGCGACGTTGAGCAACAAATCGACTTGATTAACTTGGTTCTCAACACAGAAGTAAAAGTAGAAACGGAAGACAGTACCAACTACGAAACCTTTTCACTGGGTCGTATTCAAGCGGTAGAGCCTTTCGTTATTCAACCGGGTGAAACCAAACTGGTTCCATTCCGTCTTAAGTTAAATGACGAAACGCCAGTCACCGCGTTGAATGCACAAATGAATCAATGCCATGTGTGGATTGAAACCAACCTAGATATCGGCTTCGCGATTGATCCTAAAGACCGCGACTTTATCTCCGTACACCCACTACCAACGGTCGCTAAAATCATCCAAGGTGTTGAAGCTTCGGGCATGGCAATGGTGAAAGCTGATGTAGAGAAGGGCTTCTTGAAAGGCAACAGCTTTGCTTCTCGCTCTGGTTGTTACCAAGAGATTGAATTTCGCAGTGGCGGTTTCATGAATAACAAAGAGATCGAGCTGTCATTCATCGTAGAAGATTCAATGGTTCACTGCCTAGCAGAAATCGACCGATCAATGAGCTTTCGCGGCGACCAATACATCTCATTCAGCTTGCCAGTTAACGCTGCCGACTCAGATATCCGCAACGCTGTATCAAGAATCATGAGTGCGTAGTCGCTCTGACTTATATAGAACAACATAGACTCCCTAAGCCGAACTTATCCGTTCGGCTTTTTTGTTCCTACTATCCCGACCTTAAATAGGTTTACCACTGATGACGATAAGCCAATTGGAAGGCAACATCGGTAGAGTTATCCATATTGAAGATGTTTTCGATAATGGATATCTCGACCGCTGAGCGTTGCATGAGATACCGATACCCAAACATCATCTCATTCGCGGCTTCTGAAAACTCAGTGTCACTACCTTCTGCACCTTCATACCAACGATATTCTAGGTGTAACTCATGATTTTCAAATAGCGTGAGTTGATATCCTCCCATCCATGACCATGTTGTTTTCTTGTGTGAAAAGCCATTTTCTACCTGTCGATTAGACTGATTGGCAAACCCTAAGCTTGTGTAAAAGGTATTGATGTCTAGTTGGTATGCATAGTTGAATTGAGCGCTTTGCTCGTTGCTGTTTCCTTCGAAGGCGCCGTGGCTGACATTGTTGTGATAAAGGGATACACCAAAGGATAAACCGTGGTTTTCAAGGTCTATGATTTGGTATTGGGTGTAGAGGGTGAAAGCGTTAGTCAGTGTGTCGCCGGAGAAGTCTCTAGTATTTATGTCGTGGTCTGGTGCGTAGATATCAAATTGGTGTCGCTCTTTACGAGTTCGCCCTGCTTGGTCGAGGCCAAGTAAATCGTGGTAGTTGATGGTTATTTTATCGATGTGATTGTTAGCAGCGTATAGCCAGCGATAATTGAACTCGACTTGCCATGCTGTGGTTAGTTGCCATTTCAGGCCTGTTTGAAGTTGGTTCTGATAATAGTCTAAATGATAGTCGTGGGAATTGGCCCAGATACTCGCAGCGGTTAAAGAAGCAAATACTTCAACCTTACTTTCTTCGAGTGGAAAGCCAGAGCGGAGCGTTGGAGTAAGGCGAACGGACTGTAATGGTGCTTGGGTATAACTGATTAGCGGTCCGTAATCTTTGTTGGCCCATGCGGTTGGAGCAAAAACAACCGTTGCTATTAGTAATGGTAAAAGTGGTTTGAACGATATAACAGTAGCCTGTTTTCCCATATGCATCTCATCCGTATTCCGTTGCTTCTATATAGCTTAGTTCTAAATACTCGTTTGTAAGAGATAAGTTGGAAGAGCGAACTTAAAAGAGATAGGAGAATTAATTGAGTTGATACAGCTTGATTGGAAAGAGGGTTCGAAGGGGTAGGGAAGTTAACACTATTACGATAAAACCTTATGAAACGAAGTGGTTGGAGAGCGGGCAGATTCTCTCTGTCATTGTCATTTCATATAATTTCGTTACAATGTTTGGCTACTCACAGATGGGGCATCTGTATTTGCTTCTATGTGGGTATCTTTATTATGCATATATCTCCGATCAACATACTTGTTGGTTGAAAAACATATATTAAACATTTTCATGTGTTGCTTGGTGTGCAACACCACTGTAAAGGACAAATAATGCCAATTATTACTCTTCCTGACGGTAGTCAGCGTCAATTTGACAACCCTGTATCAACTCTAGATGTTGCCCTATCAATCGGTCCTGGTCTTGCGAAAGCAACCATTGCTGGTCGTGTAGACGGCGAGCGTGTTGATGCTTGTGATCTTATCGAAAACGATGCAAGCCTAGAAATCATCACAGCTAAAGATGAAGTTGATGGCCTTGAGATCGTTCGTCACTCTTGTGCTCACCTTTTAGGTCACGCGATTAAGCAGCTTTTTCCAGAAGCGAAAATGGCGATCGGTCCTACCATCGATAACGGTTTCTATTACGATATCGACCTTGAGCACTCTCTAACGCAAGAAGATCTAGAAAAGATTGAAAAGCGTATGAAAGAGCTAGCGAAGACCAAGTATCAGGTTGTTAAGAAGAAAGTTAGCTGGCAGGAAGCGCGTGACGCATTCGAAGCTCGCGGCGAGACTTACAAAATCGAAATCTTGGATGAGAACGTTTCTAAAGACGATCGTCCAGGCCTGTACCATCATGAAGAATACATCGATATGTGTCGTGGTCCACACGTTCCACATATGGGCTTCTGCCAACACTTCACACTACTTAACGTAGCGGGTGCTTACTGGCGTGGTAACAGTGACAACAAGATGCTTCAACGTATCTACGGCACTGCATTCCACGACAAGAAAGCGCTTAAGGCTCACCTAGTGCGCCTAGAAGAAGCGGCTAAGCGTGATCACCGTAAAATCGGTAAGCACTTAGATCTATTCCACATGCAGCAAGAAGCACCAGGCATGGTGTTCTGGCATCACAACGGTTGGACTATCTTCCGTGAGCTAGAAGTATTTATTCGCCAGAAGCTGACTGAGTACGATTACCAAGAAGTAAAAGGCCCATTAATGATGGACCGTGTTCTTTGGGAACGTTCTGGTCACTGGGATAAGTACGCTGAAGCGATGTTCACTACTTCTTCAGAGAACCGTGAATACGCGATTAAGCCAATGAACTGTCCTGGTCACGTTCAAATCTTTAACCAAGGTTTGAAATCTTACCGTGATCTACCGCTACGTATGGCTGAGTTTGGCTCATGTCACCGTAACGAGCCGTCTGGCGCACTTCATGGCATTATGCGTGTTCGTGGCTTCACTCAAGATGATGCTCACGTATTCTGTACTGAAGACCAAGTTCAGCAAGAAGTTAAAGCTTGTATTGAAATGGTTTACGATACTTACACAACTTTCGGCTTCGATAGCATTGTTGTTAAGCTATCTACTCGTCCAGAACAACGTGTAGGTTCAGACGAAATGTGGGACCGTGCAGAAGCTGACCTTAAGCAAGCGCTAGAGGCAATGGACATTGCATACGAGATTCAAGAAGGCGAGGGTGCGTTCTACGGACCTAAGATTGAATTTACTTTGCATGATTGTTTGGACCGTGCATGGCAATGTGGTACAGTGCAGCTCGATTTTGCATTACCAGAACGTTTAGGTGCAACTTACGTAGGTGAAGATAACGAGCGTCACACGCCAGTTATGATCCACCGCGCGATTTTAGGTTCACTAGAACGCTTCATCGGTATTCTTATTGAAGAATACGCTGGCTTCTTCCCAACGTGGTTGGCGCCAGAACAAGCAATTGTTATGGGCATTACGGACAAACAGTCTGAATATGTACAAGAAATTGCGAAAAAACTGCAAAAAAGTGGATTTAGAGTCAAAGCAGACTTGAGAAATGAGAAGATTGGCTTTAAAATCCGCGAACATACTTTGAAACGTGTACCGTTCATGCTTGTGTGTGGTGACCAAGAAATGGAAGCCGGCGAAATAGCAGTACGTACACGTAAAGGTAAGGACCTTGGCAAATTTAAAGTGGATGACTTTATTTCATACATCCAAGCCGAGGTTTCAAGCCGTAAGCTCAATCTGGAGGAATAGCTATTAAAGGCGGAAGACGTGGCCAACAACCGGCCAAACAAAACCAGCACCGTTTAAACGGTGACATTCGTGGCGTTCGTGAAGTGCGTCTAACTGGCGCAGACGGCGAAGCTGTTGGTGTAGTAACAATCGCGGAAGCGATGGAAGCTGCAAATGAAGCTGGTATGGATCTCGTAGAGATCAGCCCTAACGCCGAGCCGCCAGTTTGTCGTGTGATGGACTACGGTAAGTTCCTCTTCGAGAAGAGCAAAGCTGCGAAAGAGCAGAAGAAAAAGCAAAAGCAGGTTCAGATCAAGGAAATTAAATTCCGACCTGGAACTGATATTGGAGACTATCAGGTAAAACTACGCAACCTGACTGGTTTCCTTGAAGACGGCAACAAAGTGAAGGTAACAATTCGCTTCCGTGGCCGCGAAATGGCTCACCAAGAAATCGGTGTTGACGTTCTTAATCGTTTGAAAATCGATACTGAAGAATTTGCAGTTGTCGAATCTTTCCCAACGAGAATTGAAGGTCGCCAGATGATCATGGTGTTGGCCCCTAAAAAGAAGTAATTAACGGCTTTACAAGTAATTAAACCTTGCAGCCATAGGCTGTAGGGTTTTATTCGCCCTAATTACTATGTTATTAACAACTCAACAATGCGGAGTTATTCATCATGCCTAAGATGAAAACCAACAAAGGTGCTGCTAAGCGTTTCCAGAAAACTGCTGGTGGTATTAAGTTTAAGCACGCTGGTAAACGTCACATCCTGACTAAGCGTACTACTAAGAACAAGCGTCAGCTTCGTCCGAACTCAATCCTTCCAAAATGTGAAGTGGCTGCAGTTCTACGTATGATGCCATACGCTTAATTCTTTTTAGTTTATAAATTCGTTTAGTTTAGGAGAAGCATAATGCCTCGCGTAAAACGTGGTGTACAAGCTCGTGCACGTCATAAGAAAGTTCTAAAACAAGCTAAAGGTTACTACGGAGCACGTTCACGTGTTTACCGTGTAGCTTTCCAAGCAGTTACCAAAGCTGGTCAATACGCTTACCGTGACCGTCGCAACAAGAAACGTCAATTCCGTCAACTTTGGATTGCACGTATCAACGCGGCATCTCGTCAAAATGGTCTATCTTACAGCCGTTTCATCAATGGCCTTAAGAAAGCATCTATCGAGATCGACCGTAAGATTCTTGCTGACATCGCAGTATTCGACAAAGCAGCATTTGCTGTTCTAGTTGAAAAAGCGAAAGCATCTCTATAATTTAGAGTTAGCTTAAAGGTTTAAGAAAAGGAGAACTTCGGCTCTCCTTTTTTATTGCCTGTAATTTGGCTCTTTAGAGATTCCCTACTCCTTCCTTCGTCAGTCTAGGGAATGACGAGGTGAAATTTCGCATCTAATTTTTATTCGCTTGAGCAGGCATTCTGGTATATAAACATCTACCTAACCTCTAATGTTAAGCGACCGAGATAAATGACCGCACCTACCACGATGACGTTCTTCGAACGTTTTGATACTGACATCCTTTCTGGCAAAAAGACCATTACTATTCGCGATGAATCTGAACGCGACTACCAGCCGGGTAGCGTTGTGGAAGTATCGACGCTAGAGCAAGGCCGTGTGTTCTGTAATCTTAAGATCATCAGCGTTGAACCAATCCTGTTTGATGACTTAGGTGAGTTCCATGCTCAGCAAGAGAACATGACGCTGCAAGCACTGAAAGATGTGATTCAAGATATCTATCCGGGTATCTCTCAGCTGTATGTGGTTTCTTACGAGCTTGTGTAGCCCGCTTTAAAAGGATTTCGTTGATCAATGCAATGTTTACTTGGAATAAGAAAGGGGATTCACAATGAGCGAATTACAGAACGGCGCAACTCAGCAAATATTGCTTCAACTTTATTGTCGTGAGCAAACGGAGTTGCCGTTAATTTCTAGAACTGATCTCGACACTGGTCTTTATGAGAGTGGAAGCTTTTTAGCGTGGCGTAAAACAAAGCGTGACTTTACTGTTAGTGATATCCAGGAGCGAGTGTGGGTGAAAAGTTGCCCCGGCGGTTATATCACGGAAGTACACTTCAATGCCGATGGTTCTCTGATTGAATATCGTTTGTTCGACCGATTTGAAACAACAGGGCAATGGAAGTTAAAAGAAGGTCTGTTGCACGTTGAAATTTTGAAGGGCGAGAACCGCTACCAGTTTGCAGTAGTTGCTCGTGCTGACCTTAATATTCACTCTGCGGTGGAATATAAAAATGGTGAGCTGCATTCGTATCTGAAATTGGTGCAAGCTGAACGCTAATCCTTTTGAGTCGACCTTGCTCGCCCATTAAAATGAGTGATGTTCCAAGAATAAAAAAGCCAACAGTGATGTTGGCTTTGTTGTTTTCAATTCGACCGAGTATCTCTAATCAACGCGCTATTAAGTTAAGCCATTAAGCTTCGAAGTTCGCCAGTTTAGTATAAAGCTCGCTGTCTTGGTCTTGCTTTGCACATACGGTCAATAGGTCTTCAATAAAGTACTTGAGAGCACGCGCTTCAATTCTGCGAATGCCTTGTTGCTGCTCTTCAGTCAGGTAACCGTAGATAGTCGCAGCGCCAAAGTCACCAAAGATCATCTGACCTTGCTCATTGACTAAGGTGTTGTGTGCGTATAGATCACCATGACAGACTTTGTTGTCATGTAGGTGATTAAATACATTAATCATTTGAGTAACGATGTTGTCGATTTGCGCAATCGGAAGCTCGAAACCTTCGTTGAACGTATCACGAGTACAGCTTTCAAGAGTAGGGGGCAAGCCTAGGTTGTAATAGTTGCTTGGGATAAGTTCCATGACTAACGCTAGGTAGTCTGACTCGTCAACTTGAGCGATAGACTTCACTAGGTTGTTATGATGGCCAGCTTGCAAACAAGCTTCGAGCTCATCGTGGGGGTAGCCGTCGCTTGTTACTTCACCCTTAAATACTTTAACAGCGACTTCCTGTGGGAAATCAAAATCATCGTTTAACCAGTTAGCATGAGAAATTACGCCAGACGCGCCTTGACCAAGCACTTGATTGAGTGAGTAGCATTGTGAGCTCACGGCAGGCACGCTATCTAAGCTGCTTGGGTGTTTGCAAAACGGGTTACCCGCAAACGCTAACCAAGCCAGTTTTGGTAGTTTGATGAGGAACTCAGGGAATTCAGTCAGTTGGTTTGCAGACAGGCGAACTAGCTCAAGGCTTGATAGGTTTTCCATGCTTTCTGGTAAAACGCGAATCTTGTTACCCGCCAATGCGAGTTTTTGTAGGCGTGGTCTTTCACCTAGCGAGCTAGGCAAAACCTCGATTGCATTATCTGTCAGGATCAACCAACGTAATTGAGCTGGCAAAGATTGCTCGCTAACGGTTTTGATTTGGTTGGTTTTGAAGCCAACCATTTCAAGTTTGGGAAGCGACCCCAGAACATCAGGCAGGCGCGTAAACAGGTTATTTGACGCGAAGATAATACGCAGATTGGTCAGCTGCGATAACTCAGCTGGTAAGTCTGATAGCTGATTTCCTGAGAGGTCCAGAATCTCAAGAGAATCTGCAAGCTCCATGATTTCTAGAGGAAACTCGATGAGACCTTCTGACAGTTGTAAGCGTTTAATACCTTTAAGTTGCCCTGATTTTAGTTGTTCTAGAGTATGCAAACCTTAGCCTTATGAATAGATGTTCGAGGCGCGTAGTTTACTTGTCTCAATCGAGAAAGGCGAGCACCGGAACGATGCTCGCTTAACTAAACTAAGTGAACGAATTTGCGAAGGTTAAAGCTCTATATGGTTTTGGCTAACACCGACCTCCTCAACAAAGTCGCTGTCATGACTCACCAAGATAAATGCGCCTTGGTATTCACGTAAAGCGGATGCCAATATTTGCTTTGAGTCGATGTCTAGGTGGTTGTCCGGTTCATCGAGCAATAGAAGCGGGGTGTCTTGCTTATGGCTAACGATCAACATCGCCAGTTTCATTTTCTCGCCACCACTGAGGTGAGCGACTTTTCGGTATACAGAGTCTCGTCTGAACCCAATCCCTGCCAAAAGGGTTCGTGCGTCACTTTCTGTTAACCCAAAACTGTGTGTCATCAGGCTATCGAACATGGTGTCATTGGTGTCTAACAGGCCAAAGTGTTGATCCAAGTATACCGTCGCCCCTAAGCGCTTAATGGAACCGATATAGTTCGAATGTTGGCCATGAATGGATTTTAATAGCGTCGATTTTCCGCACCCATTAGCCCCGGTTAGATAACATCGTTCCCCTTGTGATAGAGAGAAGCTAATAGGATCACCGGAACCAAAACTTAGGCGACACTCTTCAACGGTTAATAGTGAGTGTTTTTTAGAACTATTCGCTTGTTGTAGGTACAACGCTTGCGGCTTCAGTTGCTCTTGTTGTTCTTTAAGCGACTGCAGTTTATGTTGGTTTTGGTCAATGAGGTTCCTTTGGCTTGTCGCAGACGCTGCTTGGCTTTGAGCTGCTTTATCTTTCATAGCATCCAATAATATCTTGGGTTGGCTACCTGTCTTTCTCAGTCGATTTCCCTGAGACTCTCGCTGCTGCGCCTTTTCCTTGTTGGCTTGAGTTTGGCGATCGAGTCGTTTCTTTTCGGATTGATGATGAGCAATCTGTTTGTCTAGCGCTTCGCTTTGGCTAGAAATTTGTTTGAAGTAATCATCGTAATTTCCTTTATAGAAACGTAGGCCCAAGCTGTTTAGGTGGTAGATCCCCTCCATATGTCTCAATAAGCTTCGATCATGGCTGACGATAAGTACCTTGCCTTCAAACAACTTGCATTGTTCGAGTACCCAATTGCGTCCGTCACTGTCTAAATGGTTTGAAGGCTCATCGAGAATCAGTATGTCGTTGTTTGATGTGAATAATTGATGAAGCTGCAATAGGGCGAGCTGCCCACCGCTCAATGTATGGCACGGCGTGGTTAACCCACTGGTTATTTTCAATGTGGCTAAAAGTTGCTTCGTGTTCGCTTGTAAATCCCAATCTTCACCAATGATATTGAAGTGCTGCAGTTCGCAACTGCCTTGTTCTATGGCGTGTAATGCGTCTAACTTTTCGGTTATCCCTAAGAAGTCAGCGATGGTGATGTTGGTATCCAGTAGCGTTGATGGTAATTGAGAGTAAAAGCCGATCGATCCTTGGCGCAAAACACTGCCTGACGTGGGCTGCTTTTTTCCAACGAGTAACGAGAGCAACAATGACTTTCCAGCCCCGTTTCTTCCGGCTAGGCCGGTGAGGCGAGTGCTTAAATTAAAGGTGATGTCTTTGAATAACCACTCACCAGTATCGAGCTGGAATGAGAGATTGCTGGCTAATATAGTAGGCATAGAAATACCTCCCTTTACGTGTAAACGAGTAAAAGGGGTGAGGCGCTTTTCTACATAGACTCCAATGTAGGACTCTAAGAATAGATCGCCAAGACGTTACTTAGGTAGATGACCAATCAAAGATAGAAAAGCTGCGCTGAGATAATTTCTGTCTTTGAAGTACAGTTCTGCAAGATACATGTTGTCAAAATGCGGATCTTTAAGAGCTTGATTTGTCGCGAAAATAGATGACGAAGTAACGCCCACTAACCCCGAGTGTCCAAATGATTTTTATAAAAATAAATCGGATGTCAGGATGTTAGTACTTCATTATGGCGTTATTCTCTTTTGAAATGATGGTGTGATGTTACTGAAAGAGGGTGCTTAAAGTCAATATGGTGATGTGATTAAAATTTGTCCAAATAATTAAAGCGCCTATATATAACCATGAGGCGCTTTAGAGTGTTCTTTGAAAGCAAGAGCTTCAAATAATGTGCAAATTATAGGTTTTGTCCACCGACGGCTCGCCAACACATATCAAAGCTATCATTGATGTACTTTGATGTCTGCTCTGGCGGAGATTCGTTTTGCTCAACAAGCCAGTTTGCACAAATCAGAAAGTGGCTATGGATGAAGTGCCTAACAAGGTTGATGTCTAACACCATCAGCTCACAGGCTTCTTGCCCTTTCAAAATGATTTCATCTAGCGATGCGAACATCTGTGAGACGATAACTTCTCGAGTTTGAGTCGTCGGATCAAAATGAACATTGGTGAAGAACTTCATCGCAACTGGATTTTCTAACGCCCACTCAAGCCCTGTGATCCACATGAACTTCAATGCTTGATAGCGATCTTGTTCAGAGACATCTGTGTGTTTAGCCAGCGTAGTGAATAGCTCAAGTTTCAGTTCGCGAAATAGTTCATCAATTAACAGCGACTTATTCTCGAAGTGGTGAAACAGTGTCGCTTTCGCTACGCCTGCCGTTTTCGCTATTTGTCCGGTAGATGTGCCCTCTAGCCCTTGCTGAGAGAAGAGCAGGAGTGCAGCATCTAGGATTTTTTGCCTTTTCGTAATCATCTATTTAGTACTTTGAACAGAATCTTTTTAATTGGGTTGTTGTAAGGAGGGTGCATTAACTTGGTGAAGTTAATTTTTCCTCTACTTAGAACGGTTTTGGCATGGCTAAAGGTCTTGAAGCCTTCAATGCCGTGGTAGTGTCCCATGCCTGAAGGGCCAATGCCACCGAACGGCGCATCTTCTGCCGCCACATGCACTAGCGAGTCGTTAATACAAACACCGCCAGAATGCGTATTCGATAAGAATAGGTCTTGAGTCTGCTTATCATGGCTCATCAGATACAAAGCAAGTGGACGTTCTTTTGCCGTGATGTAGTTGATCGCTTCTTCAATAGAATCATAAGGAACGATAGGCAGCACGGGGCCAAACAACTCTTCTTGCATTGCGACCATGTCGTCATTCACTTCGGTGAGAAGGTGCGGCGTCATTCTATGGTTCACATCGTCTTGTGCTTGCTCGCTGACAGTGTGAACCACCGCCCCTTTCGCTTGAGCATCTGCAATCACACCTTTCAAGCGATTGTACTGGCGCATATCGATCACTGAGGTTAAGTCTTTGCTTTCAATGCCTGCTTTATACAGCTTTTTGAAGTATTGCTTATAAGCTGTGATGAACGCGTCGGCTTTTTCTCGTGGCAATAAGATGTAATCGGGCGCCACACAAATCTGGCCAGCGTTTAAGCTTTTTGCAAACAGGATACGCTCAACGGCGTCAGCGATATCAAAGTCAGGGGCGATAATCGTTGGAGATTTGCCGCCTAACTCCAAAGTTACTGGCGTTAAGTTGTCGGCTGCTGCTCTCATTACGTGCTTACCCACAGAGGTTGAACCAGTAAATAGAATATGATCAAACGGGAGTTGGCTAAATTTCGCGGAAACGTCAGCTTCACCTTCGATAATCGCAATCTGACCTTCGTTAAAACCTTCAGCTAACATGGCTTTTAAAACTCGGTTAGTCACAGGGGTAAACTCCGACATCTTGAGCATCGCAGTGTTGCCCGCCGACAACGCAGTGATTAAAGGGCCCAAAGAGAGCATTATAGGAAAATTCCAAGGAACGATAATACCCACAACACCCACTGGTTGATAATGAACGGTGATCTTCGCGGGTGTCAGCATTAAGCCTGCTTTTCTATGAGATGGTTTTAACCACTTCTTTAGGTTCTTATCACTGTAATTGATTTGGTGAAGAGAAGGGGTGATATCAGCAATTAAGCTATCGTGCTTTGCTCGGTGGCCATAATCTTCAGACAACGCCTCAATTAGTTGTTCTTGATAGCGCATTAACAACGCTTTTAGTACTGAGAGATCTTTTCTTCTCTGCTCAAGCGTTGGATTAACATTATTGCGGTAGTGATCTTTTTGTCGGTTGAATATTTGATCCATGTCGTTGGTGTTCGACGTGGTTGGTTCAAGGTCTAGATTATGGCTCATAGCATCCCCTAAATTCGAAAGCTGACCGATTGGTCGGTCAGTTGAATTTACAAGAATATCCTATCGAATACAAGATATACGCGAGAAGAGTTTAATAACTGAGCGGCTACAGCATTGAAGTGAGTGATGTTTAGTTCGAATAACGAAGTATTAGTCGCTATTAAATCACAGGATACAAGCTATGTCGGTGATAGCGAGAGTTGTGATAGAGAAGTGGTTCTATTTGGCGAAACCCTGACTAAACTTGACCATAGTAGCTAAGAATTTTATGTGTTATTGGTATGTTATTGACCTAATTTTTTGTTAGAAAGTGCTTTAAATCTAATACGCTTCAGCCTGTTTTTTGGCCTAAAACCTTGTAATACCTTACCTGTCACTTTAAGTCGGATCGACGATAAAAAAACGCAATCGTAACCACAAATATCAATGGTTGGACTCACTCTTAATAATATCGGTTAATGCAGCCAACAAATCGTTTTCGAACGTTTTTTGTTGGGTTATACCTCGCTATTCCAATGAGGTATCTTCTGTCGATGGCCCTATAGTGTGAGGTCTCTAGAATTGGAAAATTCGGTTAATTTGGAACGCATCCGTGCTGAGTATAATGTAAAGCACTGGAGCCAAGGTTTTTATGGAATTGATGATAATGGCGAGGTGTATGTTTCACCGAGCGAAACGGATCATCAAGTTCCGCTTAGTCAGATCGTAAAACAGTTAGAGCAGAGAAATATTGGTTTGCCTGCTCTTGTGCGTTTTCCTCAAATAGTGCACCAACGTGTGCACAATATCTGTAACGCATTTAACCAAGCGATCGACGAATATCAGTATGACAACCGTTACCTGCTTGTTTACCCGATTAAAGTTAACCAACAGAAAGAAGTGGTTGACGAGATCTTAGCGAGCCAAGCTCAATTAGAGCAGAAGCAGCTGGGACTAGAGGCGGGCAGCAAACCTGAACTATTAGCAGTATTGGCGTTGGCTCAAAAAGCAAGCTCAGTGATCGTGTGTAACGGTTACAAAGACAGAGAATACATCCGTCTTGCGTTGATTGGCGAAAAGCTGGGTCATAAAGTATTTATCGTTCTAGAGAAGCTATCAGAGCTTGATCTTGTTCTTTCTGAAGCGAAAGCGCTTGGCGTGAAACCTCGTTTAGGTTTACGTATTCGTCTTGCTTCTCAAGGCGCAGGTAAATGGCAAGCAAGTGGTGGCGAGAAGTCGAAGTTCGGCTTGTCTGCATCACAAGTGCTGACCGTTATTGAACGTTTAAAAGCAGAAAATCAGCTTGATGTTCTAGAGTTAGTGCATTTCCATCTTGGCTCACAAATGGCCAATATTCGTGATGTACGAAATGGTGTGAGCGAAGCGGCTCGTTTCTACTGTGAACTGCGCGATATCGGTGCTCAATTGAAGTACTTAGATGTTGGTGGCGGTTTGGCTGTGGATTACGACGGTACACGTAGCCAGTCTTCAAACTCAATGAACTACGGCTTGCTTGAATACGCTCGAAACATTGTGATGACAGTAGGCGATATTTGTAAGCTCTACAATCAGCCACAACCTGTGATCATTTCTGAATCTGGTCGTTCGTTGACTGCGCATCACGCTGTGCTTGTTACTAACGTGATCGGTACAGAAAGCTATTCTCCGGAAGATATGGCGGCTCCTGAAGTTGACGCACCAATGTTGCTAAACAACATGTGGAAGAACTTCTTAGAGCTAGATGCGGGTAATGATGACCGAGCGTTGATCGAGATCTACAACGACACGCAGAGCGATATCGCAGAAGCGCACAACCAATTTGCAACAGGTATGCTGAATCTTCAGCACCGTGCTTGGGCTGAGCAGATGTCTTTGCGTATTAACTACGAACTTAGCTCTCGTATGAGCACTAAGAACCGTTACCACCGTCCTATTTTGGACGAGTTGAGCGAGCGTTTAGCAGACAAGTTCTTCGTGAACTTCTCGCTGTTCCAATCGTTACCAGATGCTTGGGGTATCGATCAGGTATTCCCTGTATTACCTTTAAGTGGTTTGGATAATGCGGATGAGCGTCGTGCTGTGGTGTTGGACATCACTTGTGACTCTGACGGTACGATTGACCAGTATGTTGATGGTCAAGGCATTGAAACAACATTGCCAGTACCTGCTTGGAACCCAGATGAACCATACCTAATGGGCTTCTTCCTAGTGGGTGCATACCAAGAGATCTTGGGTGATATGCATAACCTATTTGGTGATACGCATAGTGTTGTGGTGAATGTTGATGAAAGTGGTCAAGCGAATATCGACTACATCAACGAAGGCGATACTGTTGAAGACATGATGCGTTATGTTCACATCGATACGGATCTGATTCGTCAGAACTACAAAGATTTGGTCACGGCGAAAGTATCAGCGCAAGAGCAACAAAGTGTACTTGAAGAGTTAGAGCAAGGCTTGATGGGTTACACCTATCTTGAGGATTTTTAATGAACGATCTATTTACTAAACCTGATTACTCACTGTACTCCAATGCAATGACGTTCATGCGTCGTCCATTGGTACAGAACCCAATTGATAACGACGCTGATGTGGTTGTGTTGGGCGCGCCTTTAGATATGGCGACGTCGGGTCGTCCGGGCGCGCGCATGGGACCTGATGCGATTCGTCGTGCGTCAGTAAACTTGGCGTGGGAAGGCAAGAAATTTCCGTGGGACTTCAATGTATTTGAACATACCTCGGTGATTGATGCTGGCGATCTTGTGTTTGATTGCGGTGATGCTGAAGACTTAACTCAGCGTTTAGAAGCAGCCGCTGATGCGATTCTAAACAGTGGTAAAACATTGTTAGGTTTAGGTGGTGATCACTTCATTACATTGCCTTTGCTAAGAGCATACGGCAAGAAGTACGGTGAGATGGCTCTGATTCACTTCGACGCGCACACTGACACTTACAGTCAGGGCAGTCGCTACGATCACGGCACCATGTTCTACCATGCGCCAAATGAAGGTTTAATTTCGCCTGAACATTCAGTGCAAATTGGTATTCGTACAGAGTACAAGCAGGAAGGTCACGGCTTTAATGTCATCAATGCGATGCAAGCGAATGACATGAGCGTGGATGAGATCATTGCTCAAGTGAAAGGCATTGTTGGTGATAAGCCAGTTTACCTAACGTTTGATATCGATTGTCTGGATCCTGCTTTTGCACCGGGTACAGGGACTCCTGTATGCGGTGGTTTGAACTCAGATAAAGTCCTGAAAATTATCCGCGGTTTGCAGGGTATCAACATGGTTGGTATGGACGTTGTTGAGGTGTCACCCGCGTATGACCAAAGCGAAATTACAGCCCTGGCAGGCGCAACTATCGCACTTGAGCTGCTTTACGTTTGGACAGCGAATCGTCTAACAAAATGACAACGGTGGTTAACTGTATTAGTTAGCTAACCGAACGTGTCACCTATTTATTTAGAAGCCCATCAGGTTAAATTTGATGGGCTTTTTGTTTTTAAGAGAACTAAAACCATAGATTTAGAGTTGTGCGAATCGTCTTGCCGTTTCTGTGAACTAATGTGCAGGCAAAGACGTAACATGTAGTAATTGCATAGTTTTTGAGCCAAAAATCATCACCTTAATTTCGAGTGATGTCTCAAAGCTGGGACTTACCTCTTCTTTACTAAGGATGCATAGCTCACCTCAGTTAATGCCCTGTATTCGCTAATGATTTATCCACTTTATTGCTGTATATATTTATAGAATGAAAAGGTGCAATTACATTGTGATATCTCTTGCATATCAATCAGCGTCCTACTAACTTTTAGCTAGTCTTTTCAAGCTTTCAAAGAATGCTTAGATATTAGAAAAGGTGTCTCTAAGCACGGACATGGCATTTTTTATGGGGAAGACTAGGCTTAAGGGTAAGTAAACTATAATAAAACAGGTGAAATACATCTCTCTTTAAGGGTGGTTTGGAGATAAGAACGAATTGCCGTTGAAAAGAGCTAAGTATGAATTCGATTAAAACCTGAAATTACTAATACAAATAATTCTCACAGCTCTGAAGAACAGTGTTTTGTGACAACGGGGGATGTATGGATATTGAAGTTTCGCGCCAGGCGGCAGTAGTTGAAGCAGTGAGTGGAGATGTTGTCGTAGTTAAGCCTGACGGCAGTGCCAGAAAGATTTCAGCTGGTGATATTATCCGTGCAAATGAGATCGTTATTACTTCGAACGGATCTGAAATTCTATTAGGTGTTCAAAACGCTGCTATTCCAGTGGGCGAGAATTGTATCGGTTGTGTTGACAATAATGTAGCGTGGGTAGAAGCGCCAATTGCAGGTGAAGTCAATTTTGACTTAGAGCAAGCGGACGCAGGAACCTTTACTGATGATGACCTTGCTGCTATCCAAGAAGCCATTTTAGGTGGTGCCGATCCGACTCAAATTTTAGAAGCAACGGCTGCTGGTGGCGGACTAGGTTCCGCAAACGCCGGCTTCGTGACGATTGACTATAACTACACACAGACTCAGCCATCGACTTTCTTTGAGACCGCAGGCCTAGAAGTACAAACTGTCGATGAAGACAGAGAAGAATTCAGAACGATCACTCGTTCATCGGGCGGTCAATCAATCAGTGAAGTGCTTACTGAAGGCTCCATTTCTGGCAATACCTATCCCCAATCTATAACAACGACAGAAACGATTATTGCTGGTAGTTTAGCGCTCGCACCTGATTCTTTTGTTCCAGAAGCTTTATCCCTTACTTCACTGCTTAGTGAACTAGATAGCGACATTACTTCAAGCGGTCAACCTGTCACGTTTACTTATGATTCTGCAACGAATTCTATCGTTGGTGTTCAAGGTACCGACGAAGTATTACGTATCGACATTGATGCCGTCAGTGTTGGCAATAACCTGGAGCTTTCTCTAACTACAACGATTTCTCAGCCGGTTGACCATGTACCGTCTGTTGGCGGTGGTCAAGTTTCCTACACTGGCGATCAAATCGATATCGCCTTCGATATTCAAGGTGAAGACAGCGCTGGGAATCCGCTAGCAACACCCGTCAACGCACAAGTTTCAGTATTTGACGGGATAGATCCGTCTGCTGAAAGTGTCAATATCACTAATGTTGAAACTAGCAGCGCGGCAATCGAAGGGACGTTCTCGAATATTGGTAGTGATAACCTTCAATCAGCCGTATTTGATGTAAGTGCACTCGACCAGTTTGATGGGTTGCTCAGTGACAATCAAAATACGCTTGCCAGACTTTCTGATGATGGAACATCGATTACTGTGTCCATCCAAGGCCGAGGTGAGGTTGTTCTCACTATTTCTCTCGACACCGATGGCACCTATAAATTCGAACAGTCTAATCCGATAGAGCAAGTTGGCACCGAATCACTGACGTTCGCTTTGCCGATCACGATTACTGATTTTGACCAAGATGTTGTAACCAATACGATCAATATTGCCATTACTGATGGCAATAGCCCTGTTATCACTAATGTTGACAGTGTTGATGTTGATGAAGCGGGCATTGTTGGTGGCTCACAAGAGGGCACAGCGCAAGTGTCTGGCAGCGGCAGTATTACGGCAGATGTTTTTGAAAGTGACATCATTGACCACTATGAACTCGAACCGGCAGAATTTAATACTGGTGGCACCTTGGTTTCAAATGGTGAGGCCGTCCTACTTGAGCTTATTGATGAAACCAACGGTATAAGAACTTACGAAGGTTATGTTGAGGTCAATGGTTCGAGAGTTACAGTCTTTGACGTTAAAATTGATAGCCCTTCATTAGGGAGCTACGAATTTAATCTGTATGAAGAGCTTTCACATCAAGGTGCTGAAGATGCGCTGTTAACTTTTGCTCTGCCTATTTATGCCGTTGATGCGGATGGAGATCGTTCTGCACTGTCCGGAGGTTCGAACACACCAGAAGCCGCTGAGATTCTCGTCAACGTTAAAGACGATGTCGTTGAGTTAGTTGATAAGGTTGAATCAGTCACCGAGCCGACCTTAGCGGGCGATACCGTTGTTTCGTATAACCTATTCAACTTCGAAGGCGCCGATGGTTCGACAATTCAATCGTTCAACTACGACGGTGTTGATTATTCATTAGATCAAAGTTTATTGCCTGATGCTGATCAGATCTTCAGTTTTACAGAGGGTGTGGTCACTATCTCACTGAATGGTGATCTCAGTTTTGAAGTCGCTCGTGATATCGACCACTCAAGCAGCGAAACTATCGTCAAACAGTTTTCATTTTTGGCTGAAGATGGTGATGGCGATACTGATACTGCAACACTTGAACTGAGTATTACCGATGGTCAGAACCCAACAATAGATCTTATTCCACCTGTCACTTTATCTGAAACAGACCTAGCTGATGGTTCTGCGCCAAGCGGAAGTACTGTTAGCGCAACCGAGACGATTGCCTTTACCGCGGGCAGTGATGATGTGGCGAGCTTCCGTATTGAACCAACCGAGTTCAATGTGGGTGGTGCACTGAAATCGAATGGTTTTGCGGTCGAGATAAAAGAGGACTCTGCTAACCCGGGTACTTACATCGGCTTTATTACCGATGGTTCGAATACTCAAGTTCCAGTGTTCACTATTGCCTTCTCTACGAGCACGTTGGGCGAATACACCTTTACTTTGTTGGAAGCGTTGGACCATGTAGATGGCCTAGCGAATAACGATCTGAGTTTTGATCTTCCTGTATATGCGGTAGACAGCGATGGCGATGATTCTTTGGTGTCTCAACTGAATGTGACTATCGGTGATGATGTTCAAATCATGCAAGACGGTACGTTAGATATTATCGAGCCCAATCTTGCAGACGGCACAATCACAACCAATACCATTGATGTGATGCCAAATCAGAGTGCCGATGGTGCGACGATCACTCAGTTAACTTATGACGGTGTCGTAAACACACTGGATCAAAGTATTTCAGGCGAGCAGCAGTTCAGTTTCACAGAAGGTGAGCTGTTTATCACTCTTGAAGGAGAAGTGCGCTTTGAGCCGAACCGCGATCTAGACCACTCAGTGAGTGAAGATATCGTGAAGTCGATAGTTGTGACTTCAAGTGACTTCGATAACGACTCTCTGACTTCTACTGTAACGCTGACCATTACCGATGGTGATAACCCTACGATTGACGTTATTCCAAGCGTTATCCTCTCTGAAACTAATCTGAGTGATGGCTCTGCTCCAGGTACCAGCGCGGTAAGTTCGACTCAAACCATCACGTTCACCAACCAAAGTGATGACGTTATTCGTTTCCGTATTGAGCCAACAGAGTTCAATACTAACGATGATCTTAAATCGAACGGTCTAGCTGTTGAGTTGCGTGAAGACCCTGTAGGGTCGGGTGACTATATTGGTTTTACGACCAGTGCCACAAACATAGAAACTACAGTATTCACATTAAGCTTTAATTCTGGGGCATTAGGCGAATACACGTTCACGCTCATCGAAGCATTAGACCACCAAGATGCCCGAGGCAATAACGACCTCAGCTTTGACCTACCTGTTTATGCGGTAGACAGTGACGGCGATGATTCACTGATGTCGCCGTTAAATGTCACTATCGGCGATGATGTTCAAATTATGCAAGACGGTACGTTAGATATCGTTGAACCAAATCTTGCTGATGGCACGGTAACAACTAGCATTTTCGATGTGATGCCGAATCAAAGCGCTGATGGCGCAACGGTGACGCAATTTTCTTATGATGGCCAGCTTCGAACGCTGGATCAAAATGACATTGGTGAGCAACAGTTTAGCTTCACGGAAGGCGAATTATTCATCACGCTTCAAGGCGACGTGCGCTTTGAGCCCAATCGTAATCTAGATCACACGCTGAACGAAGACATCGTGAAATCGATCGTGGTGACGTCTAGTGACTCCGATAACGATGTGCTGACCTCAACCGTCACGTTGACCATTACCGATGGTGATATCCCAACCATTGATAATGTTCCAACTGTGAACTTGTCTGAAACTAATCTTAGTGATGGCTCTGCACCAAGCGGCAGCGCGGTTAGCTCAACTCAAATCATTACCTTTACCAACCAAAGTGATGATGTAACAAGTTTCCGTATTGAACCGACTGAGTTCAACGTCGGTGGTGCTTTGACATCAAACGGCCTGGCGGTTGAGCTAAAAGCTGACCCAACTACTCCGGGTGGTTACATCGGTTTTGTTACGGATGGTTCAAACGTTGAAACCAACGCGTTCACGATTAGCTTCTCGGATACTAATTTAGGCCAATACACCTTCACCTTACTCGAAGCGTTAGACCATGTGGATGGCTTAGCTAGGAATGATCTGAGCTTTGATCTTCCTGTTTACGCGGTTGACAGCGATGGCGATGATTCACTGGTGTCTCAGTTAAATGTAACCATCGGTGATGATGTTCAAATCATGCAAGGTGGTACGTTAGATATCACTGAGCCAAACCTTGCAGACGGCACAATCACAACCAACACCATCGATGTGATGCCAAATCAGAGTGCCGATGGTGCGACGATCACCCAGTTTATGTATGACGGTCAAGTTCGAACTCTGGATCAAACGGACAATGGTGAGCAGCAATTTAGCTTCACAGAAGGTGAGTTGTTCATCACTCTTCAAGGTGAAGTTCGCTTCGAGCCAAATCGAAACTTAGACCATACGGCTAGCGAAGACATCGTTAAGTCGATTGTGGTGACCTCAAGCGATTCAGACAACGATGTACTGACTTCCACAGTGACGCTAACCATTACGGATGGTGATATCCCAACCATTGATGCCGTGCCAAGCGTTACTTTGTCTGAAACGAATCTTGTAGATGGTTCTTCACCAAGCGGCAGTGCAGTAAGTCAAACTGAGACCATCACCTTTACCAATCAAAGCGACGATGTGGCGAGTTTCCGTATTGAGCCAACCGAGTTTAATGTGGGCGGTGCACTAAAATCGAATGGATTTGCGGTTGAGATAAAAGAAGATTCTGCTAACCCGGGCACTTATATCGGTTTTATTACTGATGGCTCGAATACCGAAGTTCCGGTATTCACCATTGGCTTCTCTACGACCACATTAGGGGAATACACCTTTACTCTGCTTGAAGCGCTAGACCATGTGGATGGTTTAGATAATAACGAGTTGAGCTTTGATCTACCTGTTAATGCGGTTGATACGGACGGTGACGATTCATTGGTGTCTCAACTCAATGTGACTATCGGTGATGATGTTCAAATCATGCAAGACGGTACGTTAGATATTATCGAGCCAAATCTTGCAGACGGCACAATCACAACCAATACCATTGATGTGATGCCAAATCAGAGTGCCGATGGTGCGACGATCACTCAGTTCACTTATGATGGTGTCGTAAACACACTGGATCAAAGTATTTCAGGCGAGCAGCAATTCAGCTTCACAGAAGGCGAACTGTATATCACCCTTGAAGGTGAAGTGCGCTTTGAGCCGAACCGTAATTTAGACCACTCGGTAAGCGAAGACATCGTGAAGTCGATTGTGGTTACTTCAAGTGATTTTGATAATGACGCTCTGACTTCAACCGTAACGCTGACGATTACGGATGGTGATAACCCTACGATTGACGTTATTCCAAGCGTTACTGTTTCTGAAACTAATTTGAGTGATGGCTCTGCTCCGAGTAGCAGCGCGGTAAGCTCCACTCAAACCATCACGTTTACCAATCAAAGTGATGATGTGGTTAGTTTCCGTATGGAGCCAACGGAGTTCAATACTAACGATGATCTTAAATCGAATGGTTTAGCCGTTGAGCTACGTGAAGATCCGGCAGGGTCGGGTGACTACATTGGTTTTACTACCAGTGCGACGAATGTCGAAACCACGGTATTTACGCTGAGTTTTTCTAGCACCACATTAGGTGAATATACCTTCACTTTGCTTGAAGCCTTGGACCACCAAGATGCCCGTGGCAACAACGACCTCAGCTTTGATCTACCTATTTACGCGGTAGACAGTGATGGTGATGATTCACTGATGTCGCCGCTCAATGTGACTATCGGTGATGATGTTCAAATCATGCAAGACGGTGCGTTAGATATCGACGAGCCAACCGTCGCAGATTTGGCCGCTGGCACAGTGACAACTAACACCATTGATGTGATGCCAAATCAAAGTGCCGATGGCGCAACGGTGACGCAATTCACTTATGATGGTCAGCTTCGAACGCTGGATCAAAATGACAATGGCGAGCAGCAGTTTAGCTTCACAGAAGGCGAACTGTTCATCACTCTTCAAGGTGACGTGCGATTCGAGCCCAATCGTAATTTAGACCACACGCAGAACGAAGACATCGTGAAATCGATCGTGGTGACCTCAAACGATTCTGATAACGATGTGCTGACGTCAACCGTTACGCTGACCATTACCGATGGTGATATCCCAACCATTGATAATGTGCCAACTGTGAACTTGTCTGAAACGAATCTGAGTGATGGCTCTGCACCAACCGGCAGCGCGGTTAGTTCAACTCAAACCATTACCTTTACCAATCAAAGTGATGATGTGACCAGCTTCCGCATTGAACCGACTGAGTTTAATGTTGGCGGTGCTTTGACATCAAATGGATTGGCAGTCGAACTGAAAGCTGACCCAACCACTCCGGGTGGTTATATCGGTTTTGTGACTGATGGTTCGAACGTTGAAACCAATGTGTTCACGATTAGCTTCTCAGATACCAATTTAGGTCAATACACCTTCACCTTACTTGAAGCACTAGACCATGTAGATGGCTTGGCAAATAATGATCTGAGCTTTGATCTTCCTGTTTATGCGGTCGATAGCGATGGCGATGATTCACTGGTGTCTCAGTTAAATGTAACCATCGGTGATGATGTTCAAATCATGCAAGGTGGTACGTTAGATATCACTGAGCCAAATCTTGCAGACGGCACAATTACAACCAATACCATTGACGTGATGCCAGAGCAAAGTGCCGATGGTGCGACGATCACTCAGTTTACCTATGATGGTCAGCTACGAACACTAGATCAGAATGACACCGGCGAACAGCAATTTAGCTTCACGGAAGGTGAGTTGTTCATCACCCTTGAAGGTGAAGTGCGCTTCGAGTCAAATCGCAATCTAGACCATACGGCTAGCGAAGACATCGTGAAGTCGATTGTGGTGACCTCAAGTGATTCAGACAATGACGTGCTGACTTCAACCGTTACGCTGACTATTACCGATGGTGACATTCCGACCATTGATGCAGTGCCAAGCGTTACTTTGTCTGAAATCAATCTAGCTGACGGCTCTGCGCCAAGCGGCAGTGCAGTGAGTCAAACTGAGACGATTACTTTCACCAATCAAAGTGATGATGTAGCAAACTTCCGCATTGAACCAACCGAGTTCAATGTGGGTGGTGCACTTAAATCGAATGGATTTGTGGTCGATATAAAAGAAGACTCTGCTAACCCAGGCACTTATATCGGTTTTATTACTGATGGCTCGAATACTGAAGTTCCGATATTCACCATTGGCTTCTCTACGACCACATTAGGTGAGTACACCATTACTCTGCTTGAAGCGTTAGATCATGTGGATGGTTTAGATAACAACGATCTGAGCTTCGATCTGCCTGTTTATGCGGTTGATACGGACGGCGACGATTCACTGGTGTCTCAGCTTAATGTGACCATCGGTGATGACGTTCAAATCATGCAAGATGGCACCTTAGATATCATCGAGCCAAATCTTGCCGACGGCACGATCACAACCAATACCATTGGTGTGATGCCAAATCAGAGTGCTGATGGTGCGACGATCACTCAGTTTATTTATGATGGTCAGCTACGAACACTTGATCAAAATGACACTGGCGAACAGCAATTCAGCTTCACGGAAGGTGAGTTGTTTATCACCCTTGATGGGGAAGTGCGCTTTGAACCTAATCGCGATCTAGACCATTCCGTTAGCGAAGACATCGTGAAGTCGATTGTGGTGACTTCAAGTGATTTTGATAATGATTCTCTGACCTCAACCGTAACGCTGACGATTACGGATGGTGATAACCCGACGATTGATGTTATTCCAAGTGTTACGCTTTCTGAAACTAACCTGAGCGATGGCTCTGCTCCGAGTGGCAGCGCGGTAAGCTCGACTCAAACCATTACTTTTACCAATCAAAGTGATGATGTGGTTCGTTTCCGTATTGAGCCAACGGAATTCAATACTAACGACGCGCTTAAATCGAACGGTTTAGCCGTTGAGTTACGTGAAGACCCGGCAGGGTCGGGTGACTACATTGGTTTTACTACTAGTGCGACGAATGTCGAAACCACGGTATTTACGCTGAGTTTTTCTAGCACCACATTGGGTGAATATACCTTCACTTTACTTGAAGCGTTGGATCACCAAGATGCTCGAGGCAACAACGACCTCAGCTTTGATCTACCTGTTTATGCGGTAGACAGTGATGGCGATGATTCATTGATGTCTCCGTTAAATGTCACCATCGGTGATGATGTTCAAATCATGCAAGATAGTACGTTAGATATCGTCGAGCCAACCGTCGCAGATTTGGCCGCTGGCACAGTGACAACTAACACCATTGATGTGATGCCAAATCAAAGTGCCGATGGCGCGACGATCACTCAGTTCACTTATGATGGTCAGCTTCGAACACTTGATCAAAATGATAACGGCGAGCAGCAGTTTAGCTTCACCGAAGGAGAGCTGTTCATCACTCTTGAAGGTGAAGTGCGCTTTGAGCCTAATCGTAATCTAGACCACACGCTGAACGAAGACATCGTGAAATCGATCGTGGTGACGTCTAGTGACTCCGATAACGATGTGCTGACCTCAACCGTCACGTTGACTATTACCGATGGTGATATCCCAACCATTGATAATGTTCCAACTGTGAACTTGTCTGAAACTAATCTTAGTGATGGCTCTGCACCAAGCGGCAGCGCGGTTAGCTCAACTCAAACCATTACCTTTACCAACCAAAGTGATGATGTAACAAATTTCCGTATTGAACCGACTGAGTTCAACGTCGGTGGTGCTTTGACATCAAACGGCCTGGTAGTCGAACTGAAAGCCGACCCAACTACTCCGGGTGGTTACATCGGTTTTGTTACGGATGGTTCAAACGTTGAAACTAACGTGTTCACGATTAGCTTCTCGGATACCAATTTAGGTCAATACACCTTCACCTTACTCGAAGCGTTAGACCATGTTGATGGCTTGGCAAATAATGATCTGAGCTTTGATCTTCCTGTTTACGCGGTTGACAGCGATGGCGATGATTCACTGGTGTCTCAGTTAAATGTAACCATCGGTGACGATGTTCAAATCATGCAAGGTGGTGCCTTAGATATCACTGAGCCAAATCTTGCAGACGGCACAATTACAACCAATACCATCGATGTGATGCCAAATCAGAGTGCCGATGGTGCGACAATCACTCAGTTTAATTATGACGGGCAAGTTCGCAATCTGGACCAAACTGACAATGGTGAGCAGCAATTTAGCTTCACGGAAGGTGAGTTGTTCATCACCCTTGAAGGTGAAGTGCGCTTCGAGCCAAATCGTAATCTAGACCATACGGCTAGCGAAGACATCGTTAAGTCGATTGTGGTGACCTCAAGCGATTCAGACAATGACGTACTGACTTCCACAGTGACGCTGACCATTACGGATGGTGATAACCCAACCATTGATGCAGTGCCAAGCGTTACGCTTTCGGAAACTAATCTTACGGATGGGTCAGCTCCAAGCGGCAGTGCAGTAAGTCAAACTGAGACGATTACTTTCACCAATCAAAGTGATGATGTAGCAAACTTCCGTATTGAGCCAACCGAGTTCAATGTGGGTGGAGCACTAAAATCGAACGGATTTGCGGTCGAGATAAAAGAAGATTCTGCTAACCCAGGTACTTACATCGGTTTTATTACCAACGGTTCGAACACAGAAGTTCCAGTTTTCACGATTGCCTTCTCTACAAGTACGTTGGGCGAATACACCTTTACCTTACTTGAAGCGTTAGACCATGTAGATGGCCTAGATAAGAACGATTTGAGTTTTGATCTGCCTGTTTACGCTGTCGACAGTGATGGCGATGATTCACTGGTGTCTCAACTCAATGTGACCATTGGTGATGATGTCCAAATCATGCAAGACGGTACGTTAGATATCATCGAGCCAAATCTGGCTGATGGAATAATCACGACCAATACCATTGATGTGATGCCAAATCAGAGTGCTGATGGCGCGACGATCACTCAGTTTACTTATGACGGAGTCGTAAACACACTCGATCAAAGCATGTCAGGCGAGCAGCAATTCAGCTTCACGGAAGGCGAACTGTTTATCACCCTAGAAGGTGAAGTGCGATTTGAGCCAAATCGTAATTTAGACCACACGGCAAGTGAAGACATCGTGAAGTCGATCGTAGTGACTTCAAGTGACTTCGATAACGACTCCCTGACTTCAACTGTAACACTGACGATTACCGATGGTGATATTCCAACCATCGATGCGGTACCAAGTGTTACCCTTTCTGAAACTAACCTGAGCGATGGCTCTGCTCCGAGTGGCAGCGCGGTAAGCTCAACTCAAACCATCACGTTTACCAATCAAAGTGATGATGTGGTTCGTTTCCGTGTTGAGCCAACGGAATTCAATACTAACGATGATCTTAAATCGAACGGTTTAGCCGTTGAATTACGTGAAGACCCGGCAGGGTCGGGTGACTACATTGGTTTTACTACCAGTGCGACGAATATGGAAACTACGGTATTTACACTGAGTTTCTCTAGCACCACCCTAGGTGAATATACCTTCACTTTGCTTGAAGCCTTGGACCACCAAGATGCCCGTGGCAACAACGACCTCAGCTTTGATCTACCTATTTACGCGGTAGACAGTGATGGTGATGATTCACTGATGTCGCCACTCAATGTGACTATCGGTGATGATGTTCAAATCATGCAAGACGGTGCGCTCAATATCACTGAGCCGACGGTCACTGATTTAGCAGCAGGCAAACCGACGACTGCTATTTTCGATGTGATGCCGAATCAAAGTGCCGATGGCGCAACGGTGACGCAATTCACTTATGATGGTCAGCTTCGAACGCTGGACCAAAATGACAACGGCGAGCAGCAGTTTAGCTTCACAGAAGGCGAACTGTTCTTCACTCTTCAAGGTGAAGTGCGCTTTGAGCCTAATCGTAATCTAGACCACACGCGTAGCGAAGACATCGTGAAGTCGATCGTGGTGACGTCTAGCGATTCTGATAATGATGTGCTGACCTCAACCGTCACACTGACCATTACCGATGGTGATATCCCAACCATTGATAATGTGCCAACAGTCAACTTGTCAGAAACTAATCTGAGTGATGGCTCTGCTCCGAATGCAAGTGCCGTAAGTTCAACTCAAACCATTACCTTTACCAATCAAAGTGATGATGTGGTGAGTTTCCGTATCGAACCGACTGAGTTTAATGTTGGTGGCGCTCTCACATCAAACGGATTAGCGGTTGAGCTAAAAGCTGACCCAACCACTCCGGGCGGTTACATTGGTTATGTTACTGATGGCTCGAACGTTGAAACTAACATTTTCACGATTAGTTTCTCAGATACGAACTTAGGCCAATACACCTTCACCTTACTTGAAGCATTAGACCATGCGGATGGCCTTGCAAATAACGATCTGAGCTTTGACCTGCCGGTTTATGCTGTCGACAGCGATGGTGATGATTCACTGGTGTCTCAGCTTAACGTAACCATCGGTGATGATGTCCAAATCATGCAAGGTGGTGCCTTAGATATCACTGAGCCAAATTTTGCAGACGGCACAATCACAACCAATACCATCGATGTGATGCCAAATCAGAGTGCTGATGGCGCGACAATTACTCAGTTCACTTATGACGGTCAAGTTCGAACGCTTGATCAAACGGACAATGGTGAGCAGCAATTTAGCTTCACGGAAGGTGAGTTGTTCATTACTCTTGAAGGTGAAGTACGCTTCGAACCCAGTCGTAATTTAGACCACACGGCTAGCGAAGACATCGTGAAGTCGATTGTGGTGACCTCAAGCGATTCAGACAATGACATACTGACTTCAATTGTTACTCTCACCATTACCGATGGTGATATTCCAACTATTGATGCGGTGCCAAGCGTTACCTTGTCAGAAACCAACCTTGTTGATGGCTCTGCGCCAATCGGCAGTGCAGTAAGTCAAACTGAAACGATTACTTTCACGAATCAAAGTGATGATGTGACCAGTTTCCGTATTGAGCCAACCGAATTCAATGTGGGTGGAGCACTGAAATCGAATGGATTTGTGGTCGATATAAAAGAAGACTCTGCTAACCCGGGGACTTATATCGGTTTTATTACCGATGGTTCGAACGCTGAAGTTCCAGTGTTTACCATTAGTTTTTCGGTAACCACGCTAGGTGAGTACACCTTCACCTTACTTGAAGCGTTAGACCATGTGGATGGTTTAGATAAGAACGATTTGAGCTTCGATCTGCCTGTTTATGCGGTTGATACGGACGGCGATGATTCACTGGTGTCTCAGCTTAATGTGACCATCGGTGATGATGTTCAGGTCATGCAAGATGGTACGTTAGATATCACCGAGCCCAATCTGGCTGACGGAACAGTCACAACCAATACCATTGATGTGATGCCAAATCAGAGTGCCGATGGCGCGACGATCACTCAGTTTACTTATGATGGTCAACTACGAACGCTTGACCAAAATGACTCTGGCGAGCAGCAATTCAGCTTCACGGAAGGCGAACTGTTTATCACCCTTGAAGGTGAAGTGCGATTTGAGCCAAATCGTAATTTAGACCACACGGTGAGCGAAGATATTGTGAAGTCGATAGTCGTGACCTCAAGTGACTTCGATAACGATCCGGTGACTTCAACCATTACGCTAACCATTACTGATGGTGACAATCCGATTATTAATACGGTGCCGAGCGTTGTACTTGAAGAAGCTGACTTAACTGACGGCTCATCGCCAAGTGGTAGCGCAGTAAGTCAAACTGAAACGATCACTTTCACTAATCAAAGTGATGATGTCGAGAAATTCCGTTTAGAACCAAGTGAATTTAATACTAACAATGCGCTCAAGTCCGATGGCTTGATCATTGAGATTCGAGAAGAACCAACAGGCTCAGGCAATTACATTGGTTTCACGACGGATATTTCGAATGTCGAAACCACGGTGTTTACTCTCAATTTCAGCAGCACTACTTTGGGTGAATATACCTTTACGCTTCTGGAAGCCATTGACCACACGCCTATTCAAGGTAATAACGACCTAACATTCAACGTGCCAGTTTACGCTGTCGATAGCGACGGTGATGATTCTCTGATGTCTCCGCTGGCAGTAACTATCACTGATGATATTCAAGTGATGGTTAATGACTCTCTCACAATTGAAGAGCCAACGGTTGCAGATTTGGCAGCAGGTACTCCGACAACTACCACCGTTAATGTTCTTGATGAAGAAGGTGCTGATGGGACGACCATTACTCAGTTCACTTACGATGGTGGGGCGGTATTAACGCTTGACCAAAACGATACGGGTGAGCAGAAGTTCGTGGTTGCTGATGGGTCATTGTATATCACCCTACAAGGCGATATTCGTTTCGAACCAAATCGTAACCTAGACCATACTGGTGGCGATATCGTTAAGTCGATAGTCGTAACCTCAAGTGATTCTGATAGCGATCTTGTGTCTTCAACGGTAACGCTAACCATTACCGATGGCGATATCCCAACGATTGACACTGTGCCAAGCGTTACGCTGTCAGAAACGAATCTGAGTGACGGATCTGCTCCGAATACAAGTGCGGTAAGTTCAACTCAAACCATTACCTATACCAATCAAAGTGATGATGTGACGAGCTTCCGTATTGAACCGACTGAATTTAATGTTGGTGGTGCTCTCATATCAAACGGCCTGGCAGTCGAGTTAAAAGCCGACCCAACCACGCCGGGTGGCTACATCGGCTTTGTGACAACGGCTCCGAATGTTGAAACTAACGTGTTTACGATTAGCTTCTCGGATACCAATTTAGGCCAATACACCTTCACCTTACTTGAAGCATTAGATCATGTAGATGGCTTAGCGAAGAATGGTCTGACTTTTGATCTTCCTGTTTATGCCGTTGATAGCGATGGTGATGATTCACTGGTGTCTCAACTGAATGTGACCATCAGTGATGACGTACAGGTCATGCAAAACCAAGCGCTTAATATTATTGAGCCAACGGTTGCTGATTTGGCTGCGGGTACTCCGACGACAGCCACTGTTGATGTGATGCCTAGTCAAAGTGCCGATGGTGCGACAATCACTCAGTTTATCTACGATAACGGAGCGGTAATAACGCTCGATCAAAACGATACGGGTGAACAAAAGTTTGTCTTTGCTGAAGGTTCACTGTTCATCACCTTGCAAGGTGAAGTACGCTTCGAGCCAAATCGCGATTTAGACCACACAGCTAGCGAAGATATTGTGAAGTCGATTGTGGTGACCTCAAGCGATTCAGACAATGACGTGCTGACTTCAACCGTTACGCTGACCATTACCGATGGTGATATTCCAACCATTGACGCAGTGCCAAGCGTTACTTTGTCTGAAACCAACCTTGCGGATGGGTCTGATCCGAGTAGCGGCGCAGTAAGCCAAACTGAGACGATTACTTTCACCAATCAAAGTGATGATGTGACCAGTTTCCGTATTGAGCCAACCGAGTTCAATGTGGGCGGTGCTCTGAAATCGAATGGATTTGCGGTCGAGATAAAAGAAGACTCTGCTAATCCAGGCACTTACATCGGCTTTATTACCGATGGTTCGAACGCTGAAGTCCCAGTGTTTACCATTAGTTTCTCGGCAACCACGCTAGGTGAGTACACCTTTACCTTACTTGAAGCGTTAGACCATGTAGATGGCCTAGATAAGAACGATTTGAGTTTTGATCTGCCTGTTTATGCTGTCGACAGTGATGGCGATGATTCACTGGTGTCTCAACTCAATGTGACCATTGGTGATGATGTCCAAATAATGCAAGACGGTACGTTAGATATAACTGAGCCAAATCTTGCAGACGGAACAATCACAACCAACACCATTGATGTGATGCCAAATCAGAGTGCCGATGGCGCGACAATCACTCAGTTTACTTATGATGGTCAGCTACGAACGCTTGACCAAAATGACACTGGCGAGCAGCAATTCAGCTTCACGGAAGGCGAACTGTTTATCACCCTGGAAGGTGAAGTGCGATTTGAGTCAAATCGTAATTTAGACCACACGGCAAGTGAAGACATCGTGAAGTCGATTGTCGTTACTTCAAGTGATTTTGATAACGATCCGGTGACTTCAACCGTTACGCTGACTATTACCGATGGTGATATTCCAACCATCGATGCTGTGCCAAGCGTTACGATCTCAGAAACAAACCTAGCTGATGGTTCTGCACCAAATGCTGGCGCGGTCAGCTCAACACAGACGATTACTTTCACCAACCAAAGTGATGATGTGGTTCGCTTCCGTTTGGAACCAACCGAGTTCAACACTAACGATGCACTTAAATCGAATGGCTTAGCGGTCGAACTGCGTGAAGATCCTCAAGGTTCTGGTCAGTATGTTGGTTTTACTACCAGTTCGTCTAATGTGGAGACGACAGTATTTACGCTGGACTTCAACGCTGGAACCTTAGGCGAATACACATTTACGTTAATCGAAGCCCTGGATCATCAAGATGCGCGTGGTAACAACGATTTAAGCTTTAATCTACCAGTGTATGCGGTTGATAGTGATGGTGATGATTCGTTAGTTTCTCAGCTTGACGTGACTATTGGTGATGATGTGCAGTTGATGCAAGACGGCACAATCACCAGTCGTGAGCCTGCAACAAGTGTTGAAACATCAAATACCTTTGATGTGATGCCAAGTCAAAGCGCCGACGGAGCGAAAGTCACTTCATTTGTTTTCGATGGTAATACTGCAGAAAGCCTTGATTTAAATGTAAATGGTGAACAAAAGTTCGTTTTCACGGAAGGCTCGGTATTCATTACGACGGAAGGTGAGATACGTTTCGAACCTGTGCGTAATCAAAACCATTCAGGTGGTGATATTACCAAGTCTATTGAGGTGACGTCTGTTGACCTTGATGGCGATATTGTTACTTCGACCGTGACACTGAAGATTGTTGATGGTGACCTTCCTACTATCAACCTTGTTCCCGGAATTACGTTATCTGAAGTGGATCTGGCTGATGGCTCTGTGCCAACGGGCAACCCAGTGACAATGACACAAACCATTACCTACACAGTGGGCAGCGATGATTTAAGCCATTTCAGAATTGATCCTACTCAGTTCAATATTTCTGGGGCTTTGAAATCGAACGGCCTAGATGTCGAAATAAAAGAGCAGCCAGCTAATTCTGGTAATTATATTGGCTTCGTTAAAGACGGTTCTAACGTAGAAACCAACGTCTTCACGATCAGCTTCTCGACGAGTAATTTAGGACAATACACCTTCACACTGCTTGAAGCGTTAGATCATGTAGATGGATTACAAAACAATACACTAAGCTTCGATATACCTGTTTTAGCGGTTGATGTGGATGGTGATGATTCTGCAATGTCGCCTATGACGGTTACGATCACCGATGACGTACAAGGTGTTCAAGATGGTACTTTAAGTATCACTGAGCCTTCACTAGCTGATTTGGCATCGGGTATACCACCAACGACGCCAATCATTGATGTTATGCCAACGCAGAGTGCTGATGGCGCGAAAGTGACACAGTTTACCTACGATGGTGGTACTGCCGTTACATTAGACCCAAGCATTTCCACAGAACAAGTATTTACTGTAACCGATGGCTTATTGTATATCACCATTGAAGGGGAGGTTCGTTTTGAACCGAGCCGAGATCTCGACCATTCATCTGGCGATATCGTAAGAACGATTGTTGTCACCACCAGTGATTTTGATAACGATACCGATACTGCGGATGTCACTTTGACGATCAAAGACGGTATCGATCCAGTTATCAACGTGGTTCCAGATGTTAACTTATCGGAAGTCAACCTAGCAGATGGCTCGATGCCAAGCGGTTCTGCGGTAAGTTCGACTCACACAATCACTTATACCGAAGGAAGTGATTACTTTAGTCATTTTAGAATTGCTACCAACGAATTCAATCCTGGCGATCTGCTGAAATCAAGTGGTCTTGTCGTTCAACTCAAAGAAGATCCGGCTTCAGCAGGTGATTACATCGGTTTTACTGATGATGGGGCAAGCAATGTCACTAACGTATTCACAATTCGCTTTGATAGTGTCAACAAAGGTGAGTTTACTTTTACCTTGATTGAGGCGCTTGATCACCTTAATGGTGTACTGCATAACGATCTAACTTTCCGTCTATCGGTTTACGCTGTTGATACAGATGATTCTGAATCAACGAAACGCGATGTGGTGGTTACGATAGAAGATGACATCCAGCAAATGCAAGATGGCTTCTTAACCATTACCGAACCAAACTCAGGGTCACCCACAACTGCTACGGTAGATGTGATGCCGTTACCAAGTGCAGACGGTGCGAACATTACGCAATTCACGTACGACGGTGGCTCTCCGATTACCCTGAATCAAAACAACAATGGCGAACAGGAGTTTACTTTCACCGAAGGTTCATTGTTTGTGACGTTAACGGGTGATGTAAGATTCGAACCAAACCGCAACTTAGACCATTCTGCAGGTAACATTGTTAAGTCAATTGTGTTCACCTCTTCAGATTTCGATAACGATATATTTTCGTCGACGGTTACGCTCACCATTATTGATGGTGATGGACCAACAATCGATGTTGTGCCGGGTGTGGCATTGTCAGAAAGTTTACTTGCTGATGGTTCTACGCCTAGCTTAAACCCAGTAAGTATGACTCAAACCATTACTTCACTTGCAAGCAGTGATGATATTGCTGAAATAGTGGTGGAAGTAGGGCTGTTCAATACCAATGGCGCGTTGAAGTCGGATGGTTTGTCACTGAGTTTACGTGAAGACCCTGTAAATTCTGGCGACTACATTGCGTTTACTACTAATGGTTCAGGTACCGAGAAAGTCATATTCACTCTGGATTTTGATGACACGAATCCGAGCCAATATACGTTTACTCTTCTTGAACGTTTAGATCATGTTGATGGTTTAGGAAATAAAGATCTGAGCTTTGATCTTTCTGTTTACGCAGAAGATACCGACGGTGATGTTTCAGCGTCTAAACCGCTGACTGTCACCATCACCGATGATGTTCAACTGATGCAATCGGGTGCGCTCAACATCACTGAGCCAACCACGGGAACGCCTACTACAGCAGTCTTCGATGTTATGCCTGCGCAAAGTGCAGATGGCGCGACAATTACTAAGTTTGTGTATGACAATCAACCTGAGATGGCTTTGGTACAAACGAATACTGGCGAGCAAGAGTTTGTATTCACCGAGGGCTCTTTGTTTATCAATCTTGAAGGGGATGTACGTTTTGAACCTAACCGCAATCTAGACCACTCTGGTGGCGATATCGTCAAGACCATTACGGTGACATCTGAAGATAAAGATGGCGATATCGTGACGTCTACAGTGACGTTAACTATTGCCGATGGCGCGCCACCAACTATCGACACCGTACCGACTGTCGAGTTGGCTGAAGCAAATCTGGTTGATGGCTCTTCACCGGGCTTACCTGTGAGCCAAACTGAAACCATTACTTTCACAGCAGGAAGTGATGATGTTAGCTACTTCCGCATTGATCCGGCTCAATTCAACACATCAGGTGATCTGCAAGCGGATGGTTTGGTGGTTCAACTAAAAGAAGATCCTCTGAACAGCGATAATTATATTGGTTACGTTGAGAGCGGCGGTGTCCAAACGGATATCTTCACCATCACGTTTAGCAGCGTGGTTCTAGGAGAGTACACATTCACCTTGTTGGAAGAGTTAGATCACCTGCCAGTACAAGGTAACAATGATCAAATCTTCACCTTGCCAGTTATAGCAGTCGACAAAGACAACACTGACTCAGTGATGAAACCTCTTACGGTGACGATTACCGATGATGTACCAACCATTACTGACACCACTGTCGCGAGTACGTTTGTGGTTGATGAAGATGATTTGGGCACTCTGGCACAAGCGACGGGTTCGTTTGTAACCACTGAAGGTGCAGACCAAGTTGAGGTTTACGAACTACGTAATATCTTAACGCTGGAAGCAACACTATCGTCGGGCAGTGAAGGTCTTAAGATCACCGAAATCACTGGTGCTGCTAATACGACTACCTACCAAGGGGCAACCGACCCAAGTGGAACGCCAATTTTCACATTAGTGTTGACTGATGATGGAGCTTACACCTTTACCTTGCTTGGCCCTCTCAATCACGCTACGACACCGAGTAACCTCGATACATTAACAATACCATTTGATGTTGTTGCGGTTGATGGTGATGGTGATGATTCTAACCAATATGTATTGCCAATCGAGGTGCTAGATGATGCTCCGGTAATGTCGGCGCCAACCGGTGAAACAGTTGTTGATGAAGACGATCTTACCGGGATTGGTTCAGAACAATCTGAAGACACCATTATTAATGGGCTGTTTACCGTCGATGAAGGTGCCGATGGCGTTGTTAAGTATGAACTGGTTGACGAAGATTTGGTTCTGACGGGCTTAACCTCCGATGGAGAAAACTTAGAGTGGCTAGCTGTTTCACAGATTGGCACAACATTTACTTACGTTGCTCAAACTGCAACGAGTAATGAAGCGGTGTTCGAGATTATTTTCGATACCTCGGATAACAGCTATCAATTTGAACTGTTTAAACCACTTAAGCACCCTGATGGCGCTGATGAAAACAACATCGAACTTGGTTTCTCAGTTGTGGCTGAAGACTTTGACCAAGACCAATCAAACGCGATTGATCTGACAATCACAGTGACGGATGATGTTCCATTGGTGACAACTCAATCGATTACTCGTCTTGAAGGTCAGGGCTATGGCAACTCCAAAGTCGACATGTTTGCCAACGCAACAGATGTAGGGGCTGATGGCGCGGTACTGAGTCGAATTGAGGGCATCTCAAATAATGGTGCAGATATTGTTTTCCGTAGCGGGAACAATGGGCCATACAGTAGCGGTTTCGATTTAAACAGTGGTAGCCAACAAGTTCGAGTCTACGAGCAAACAAATGGCGGTGCTGATACTCGTGAGCTTGGCCGACTGCGTATCAACTCAAATGGTGAAGTGGAATTTAGAGCTAATGGCTATCTCGATCATGACGGCCTAGATACCATCGATTTCTCGATTAATGTGATCGCGACGGATGGAGACTTAGACACCTCTGAAACTCCGTTAGATATTACGATTACTGATAGGGACTCTACAAGAATTGCGCTGAAAGTGACGACCTTCGAGGACGCGGGTAGAGATTCAACGATACCTTACGCGGCAGGCGATGCACCGACTCTTGAGAACGTTCAAGACAACCAGAGTGGTTTGCCTAATGCACCAGCTCAAGTTGCGCTACAAGTTAGTCTGTATGACCAAGATAACAACGAGTCTATCGGTCAACTGACGATTCAAAACAGCAACCACAGAGGTACGTTCTATTACTTTGATGGCATGGAGTATCACAAGTTAGATCCAGAACTTAACGGCGATATCATCTTTGATGCATCTGTGATGGACCAAAGTTTTGCTCCAAACCCAAATGAAGCAAGACAAACCATTGCGACGATCGACAACCTGTTCTTTGTCCCTGACCAAAACTTTGGGTCAAATAACAACGGTGTGCGAATCAATTATGAACTTGAAATTGATAATAATGGCACCCCTGATCACACCGTTAATTCAAACTTCAGAATTGAGATTGAAGCTGTGGCTGATATTGCGACTTGGGATGATTCCAACAGCATGTATCAGTATCAAGTGAACGAAGATGAAGACAATGTCACGTTACAGTTGAATGCAGAATCACAAGATAACAGCCGCACTGAAACCATTACTTATGAATTAGAAGCTGTGCAGGGGATCGGTAAGTTCGAGCTCCTCGATCAAAATGGCAATGTGCTTACACCGACTGGGGGTGTTTATATTATCGCTGCTGGTGATATCAATAGCACCGTGGTTAACCCTATTGATAACTTCTCTGGGCAAATTGAATTTAAAGCGACAGCTATTACCGAAGAGACACGTAACCCATTCGATGATGCAGCCAACGGTGGAGCAAACGATAAGACGACAGCTCGTTCTGTAGAGCAAAATATTATCATTGATGTCACTGCTGACGCCGACCCGGGCAAATTCAGTGTGAGCCGTATTAGGATCAACGAAGACAACATCGATGACCCTGATTACATCGGTCCTTTGGACAACAAAGATGCATTCACGCTAGATGAAGTCATCACTATGACTGGGTCAGTGGATACCGATGGTTCTGAAGAACTGTTTGTGCGCATCAGTAATGTTACGGAAGGAGCAGTGCTTTACTTCTTAGGCACCACGACAGTCGTTCCGACCATCACGATCAATGGTGTGGATTATCAAGAAATCGCGTATTCCGATTTGGCTAACGTGGAAGTTGTTCCAACCAAACACAGCAATGTGGATTTTACTTTCGATGTCACCGGTGTGGTTAAAGACACCGCGAACCTTTCTTCAGGTGCGCAAGTCGATGAAGAAATACTGGGTACTAAGACGGTCAACGTCGAGGTCAAAGGTGTTGCCGACACGCCTTATGGTGGGACGAATGGTACAGATTGGACGACGTTTAACGAAGGTGGCATAACCGGCGTTCAAACCACGATTCAAGAAAGTCAAAACGGTGATAACTTTGCTCTGCTTGACTTCACTGTGTTATCTGGAGAAAGAAGACCTGATCCGGCAGCTGTAGATCAAACCCCACTGCCTGACGACGGTTCAGAATCCATAACCGTTATCCTCTCGGGTATTCCTGATGGCGTTATTCTCGAAGACGGTGACGGTACGGTGATCGATCTTAACTTTGTCGGTTACGAAACTGGACCGGGCGGTAGTCCTGATCTATCGAAACCTATCTACGAAGCGAACATTACTGAGGCAGGTAAAACCTCAGGCATTCGCATTCGACCTGTCGACTCATCGACAGAGAATATCCACATTCAAGGTAAAGTGATTGTGACCGAGAATGATGGTCACACGCTTACGTTTGATCAAGAAATTCGAGTGTTGGTTGAACCTATCATCGACACCTCAGCAACCTACAACAACGTCACAAACGGAAATGAAGATACTGCTATCAATATCGATTGGCATCCTGAAGGCGCAGACTATATTGATTCTGATGAGCATTTCACTTCGATTGTCATCAGTGACATTCCAATTGATGTCGAAAGTGTTGTAATTAATGGCGATGTGACTTGGGCTTACGACGCGGCCGCAGGTACTTTAACCATCACTCCGAAGGGGGGACAGACGGCAGAAGAGTTTACTCAAATTGCACTGAACAATAATTTTATCCAAATCACACCAGCTCAAGATTCAAGTACCGATTTCGCGCTTGATACCGTTGTGATGCTCGAAGAGCGAGATCATGAATACGTTGATGCCTCAAACCCAGGGCAAGGCATAGTGACGGCGACGATTACAGGTACGATTGATGTGCGTGTAAGACCCGTCGTTGAACCCGGAGATACCGACAACAAGATTGTCGTTTCGAACGAAGATGGCTCTGGAGATCTCACTACGATTACGGCTGATGCTAATGGCGTTATTAAATTTACAACCAACAGTGATAACCAAACGACTGATACTAACGGAGACGAAATCTGGGACGGTGAATACGTCGTCCGATACCAAGAAACAGATTTAAGTACAGTAGAAGAGCAAGTTGATGAAGTGATTGTTCAGCTGACTAACACCGATGGAAGCGCGTTATCTGATGATATTTTAGGGCAACTTTTGGTAACTGGTGCCTCTTATGAAGGCGGTGGCCGTTGGGTTGTGACCAATGAAGATGCCTTTAGCGTCAGTGCGCCAAATGGATTAGATTTCACCCCTACAAATGATGCAGATGATGTTGCTACTGATTTCAATGATATCAAGATGACAATTTTCACCTTGGTATCAGATTCTGGGGATGCTAACAATGAAACGTCCGTCCAAGTGCAACGTACTGGAGAGGTAACGCTTTCTTATCCTGAAGTACTCGTTGCTCCGGATAAAGTTGCAGCCGCGATCTCTATTGTGCCAGACAGCGTTATCGATGCAGTAGAAGATACTCAGCTTGATCTTGGTGCGGCTCTAAACGGTATTCTAAGCTTTACTGGCCGCGATGATTCTACTGACCAAGTGACGGTGATCATTGATGGTATTCTAGTTATTGATGCGACAACTTCATTCCCAATTAGCCTCTCGGGAAGCAGTGATGTTGACTTTGTTAACGGGAAATATGTTTACGAGACGACAGTCGAACAAGGCGTAACTGTCGATTCCTCGGGTTTGTTATTGAATCTGCCACCAAACTACTCTGGTGACTTTAGGTTGCCGATGACCATAGTGACCAAAGATTTACAATCTGGCGATGAAAAGACCTTAGTGACCGAAGTTATCATCAAAGTCGCGCCTGACGCGGAGACGGATCCAACGATTGAGGTGAACGTTGTTGGCTCTCTTGATGATGCATTTAATCCTGTCGATACAGACGGTCAAGCTGGGCAAGATCCAGTTGGCTATGAAGATACCTATATTCAGCTTGATTTCAGTTCAACCATTACAGATCAAGTTAGCGGAGTTGAAGGTGGTGAGGAAAAATTCACTTCTATTACGCTGACTTTGGATGACACGAGTGTCGGCGCGTTTTATACCAGCGCGGGTGTATCTCTTGGTACAACGGTGACCTTCGATGAATCGGAGATAAACGCAGGTGCTCTAGATAACGTGTTGTTCCGACCTGCACTAAATTACCCAACTGGAAATGATATTAACCAAGTACAAGTTAATGTCAGTGGTACAGTCACAGATACCGCAACCTATAATGATCCTGCTTCTCCTGTTGGAACAGCAACAGACTCCGATAATTTCTCGACAAGTGTCAGCTTTGAAGTCGTTCCTGTGGTAGATGACGTGTCTGTCACTGGGCCGGGTAGCGATCCTGATATTATCGAGATTACTGGCAACGAGGACCAGCTTATTTCCCTGTCAGGTACAGGGCCTGTATCGATTGCACTGACTGATCTTGATGGCTCAGAACAGTTTGTATCGATTAAGTTCACAGATGTACCTGATGGCTTCCAGATGCGTGTAGATGCTGGTTCAGCTTACACGGTGAAAAACAACGGTGGCGGTGAGTGGAGTGTTCAACTGCCTCAAGCATCGGGACTTTCGTTCGACCTGAGTGAGATTTCAGTTTTACCACCGAAAAACTTCAGTGGTACTGCTGAATTTGGCGTTGAAGTCTTCACTCAAGAATCTTTGTTGGGTGTGCCTACCGCCGCTGCAAACTTGCCAAGTTTCAAACTGCATGTGGTGCCTGTTGGCGATGATGTTGATACCGACCCGACGGATTCTATAGCGGGTAACGAAGGCCAAAACATTGATATTGAAATCAATGCGACTATTTTGGACAAGGAATTTTCGACGACAGGAAGCGTAACGTCTACCGAAAACGCACCAGAAACGCTTCGAGTTGAAGTGGCGAACGTTCCTCAAGATGCTTCTATCTACTATCCAGATGGAACGACCTTGGGTAGCTATGATCCAGCAACGCAGATCTGGACCTTAGATGTTCCCGCACAGTCGCTAGACAAGATCGTATTCAACTCTGGAGAACATAATAGTGATACAGGCAATGCACTAGGTATCAATGGTCCACTGCAGATTACGGTGCGTTCGGTAGATACAGACGCTGACAGCACCGAATACTTGGGTACGCCAACCAGCTTCGATGTTGATTTGGTGATTGATCCTATCAACGATCAACCGACGTTTGTGAATGTGACCAACATTGAAACGCCGGAAGATATTAGCATCGCTATCGACAACTTCAGTATCTACGATGTTGACGCTAACTTTGATAACCCAGATGCGCCGTATGTTCTTACGTTACAAGTGGATCAAACACTGCCAGGAGCGCAAGGTGTATTTGAGTTTACGAGCTCACCTGACGTGACGTTTGTATTGCAGCCTGATGGTTCGCTTGTGATTACAGGTAAAGAGGCCGACATCAATACCGCATTGACTAATGGAGCGGTGACTTTCAAACCAGACCCAGACCAGAACTACCTCAACCAAAGTGGTTTAGTCACAATCAATGCAACGCTCGACGACGGTGGCAACAACGGCTTGATTGACGCGGGTGATCCGAATACCGCTCAAAGTAATCAAACTACTTTCACCATTAAGGTGACGGAAGTGAATGACGCTCCAGTGGCGACTGATGTGGATTTAGGCTCGATAGCGGAAGATGGTCAAATCGTGATTGTTGAAGGTGACTTGATTGCAGCGAGTTCTGATCTAGAAAACCATAATCTCACAGTAACCGGTGTGACTATTACTCAAGGGCAAGGTCAACTTACACGCTATGAAAATGCTGGTGGTGCTGATAACGCGGCGATTACGGGACCATTCTGGATATTCATTGCAGCCAATGATTTCAATGGCGATGTGAAGTTCAATTACGACATCATTGATGACGGTACCACCAACGGTGTGGATGATTTCTTAACTGATAATGCTGAAATTAGCCTTGTAGTTACTGAAGTCAATGACCAGCCAGTGGCATCGGATATTGATTTGGGCACCATGCTTGAAGAAGGTCAGCTGATCATTAAAGAGGAAGACCTGATTTCAGCAACCAGTGATCCGGAAAACGACACGATTACTGTGAACGGTTTGGTGCTTGATCAAGGTCTGGGTCAGTTGGAGCGCTTCGAGAATGTAGGTGGAGCCGATGACGCTACGATTACTGGCCCGTACTGGGTATTTACCGCCGCCAACGAATACAACGGTGATGTTAAGTTTACTTATACCGTTGAGGACGATGGTACAACTAACGGCGTAAATGACTTCTTGACGGATACTGGGGAAATCAGTGTTGTTGTTACGGAAGTGAATGATCAGCCCGTGGCAACGGATATCGACTTAGGAAATATCCTTGAAGAAGGTCAGTTGATCATCAAAGAAGAAGACTTAATCGCTGCGACGAGCGACCCGGAAAACGACACGATTACCGTGACTAATCTGGTGCTCGACGAGGGCCAAGGTCAATTACAGCGCTTTGAAAATCTAGGTGGAGCTGATGACGCTACGATTACTGGCCCGTACTGGATATTTACCGCGGCTGACGAATACAACGGTAACGTTAAGTTCACTTATACCGTCGAAGATGATGGTACAACCAACGGCGCTAATGACTTCCTAACGGATACTGCAGAGATCACTGCGATTGTCGATGGAGTGAACGATACACCTGTTGTTAATGGTGACAGTGTCACCACGGATGTTAACGAGGATGTTGGTCAGCTATTGAGTGGTATCAATTTCAGTGACCCTGATTATGTTGATGCATTTTCAGGTGACTTAATGACCGTCACGCTGACAGTGGATTACGGTACGCTGAATGTATCACTTCCTGCAGGGGCGACGGTAGTGATCAACGGGAACAACACCGGTTCGGTCATCTTAGTCGGTACTCTGAGTGAATTAAATGCACTGATTGATACGCCAACCAGTCCAAATGGTGTTTACCTTGATGCGAGCCTGTCTCCAACCAATAGCATTGGGTTAGAAGTTGTCGCTAAAGACAGTGGAAACCCTTCTGGTATCGCGATAGAGACGACGCCTGTGGTTTACAACATCGCGGTGACACCAGTGGCGAATACGCCAACCTTGTCGATTGACACTGCGTCTAACTACGTGAGAAACATTACTGCGAGTCAGTCAGTCAGTGCGAGTGGCATTCCTTTGGTTGGCATTATCGCGGCCTTAACGGACATTACAGAGGAGCTAACGTTGCATATCAGTGATGTACCTACTGGCGCTCAGATCACCAGTGATGCCGGTTCTGTGACTGATCTCGGTGGCGGTGTTTGGATGGCAACGTCGGATGCGATCGATAGCTTACAGGCTGTAGGGCTTTCTCAAACTCCGGGTAGCTACACACTTAAAGTGGAGGCGGTTTCTGAAGAGACTGACAACAACGATACGGCGACATCGGCTTCAATCGATCTTAACTTGAACATTGTGTCTGACGCGGTCGATATTAACCTAGCTTCGGAAACTAATGATGTTCAGCTGTTGGCTGGTGCGAATGCGACTGACCTAACAGCAGGTTCTGGAAATGACCGACTGGAAGGTGGAGCGGGTGATGATACACTTGTTGGTGGTGATGGTAACGACACGCTCATTGGTGGCGGCGGTTCCGATATCCTGACGGGCGGCAATGGAATGGATTCGTTTGTGTGGTTCAATATTGAAGACGGTGTTGAAGACACGATTACTGATTTCAATCTATCTGAAGGTGATCAAATTGATCTACGTGAAGTGTTACCTGAACTGAAAGATGCCACTGTGAACATGACGACGCTGTTGCAACATATCGATGCGAAAGTCGATGGGAATGATGTAGAGCTAACCATCAATCCTGATGGAATCGGCACTACAGAGCAGGTGATTGTGGTTGAAGACCTTGCTCCTCAGTTAACGTTAAGCGGCACCATGCCTTCGGATATTCTCGATGCATTAGTTCAGCAGAATGTCATCACTCACGGCTAATACTAAATAGGTGAGCGCCAGCTACGTGTTCGATAGTGAGGGCTGAGGGCAAGCGAACCATTAAACGATAACGAAATAGGCCAGCAATGCTGGCCTATTTTTTTACGGTATAAATCGAAAAGAGGTTACTTAAGAGAGTTGTGAATCAGAAACTCTTCTTCAACGCCTTTCAATTTCATCTCATCCATAATGAAGTTCACTGTGTTCAACAAGCGTTGTTCACCTTTTGGAATCAGGTAACCGAATTGGCTGTTGGTAAACGGTGTTTCACAACGAGCTGCTTCAAGGCGCTCGTCTGTCACTTGATAGAACAGGCCTTCAGGAGTTTCTGTCACCATTACATCAACTTTACCTTCCGCAACGGCTTGCGGAACGTCTAGGTTGTTCTCGTAGCGTGTAAAGCTCGCGTCTTGCAAGTTAGCATCCGCAAAAATCTCATTAGTCCCTCCAATATTCACGCCAACACGAACAGAAGAAAGGTTCACTTTCTCAATGCTGTTGTATTGTTCTACTTTGCCTTTCGCAACTAAGAAACACTTACCAAAGGTCATGTAGCCTTGAGTTTGTTCTGCGTTTAACTGACGCTGCATTTTACGCGTGATACCGCCCATCGCGATGTCGTATTTATCGCTGTCTAGATCGGTCAGTAGGTCTTTCCATGTGGTACGAACAATCTGTAATTCAACGCCCAGCTGTTCAGCAACATGCTTGGCTACGTCAATGTCATAACCAGAGTAGGTTTTGCCGTCGAAGTAAGAAAAAGGTTTGTAGTCGCCTGTAGTACCGACACGAAGTGTGCCTGATTTTTGGATGTCTTCTAATTGGTCAGCTTGTGCTACACCAGAAAGAGCCAGAGTAATGGAAGCAAGTAATAGTGATGTTTTTTTCATTGTAATTATCTGTTGTGTTTGTGTTGTCATTCAAAGTAACAGAAACAATCAGAGAAAGAGATCAAACCATTGGAAAGGTTGTAAAAGAAGATAAAACGAGGGCAGGAGACAGGGACTTCGATGGGTTTGTGAGCATTGATTGAGATGCACTTCATATTCTAATTTGATGAACAGAAAGCAAACAAAAAGCCCATGTTATCGAATAACATGGGCTTCATTATTGGTTTAACTTGTTAGCTGCCTATTTAGCTGTTTAGCTGTTTAGCTATTTAGCAACTGACTCGTTGTTCATCTTAGCCGGAGCTTTAGATGCGTTAACCAGTAGGATACCAACGGTTAGTACCATTGAACCACATAGTAGGAACAACAAGCGTCCTGTTGGTTCATTTGGAATCAGAGCCATTGCTAGGATACCGAAACCTGCTGTGCTGATAAGCTTACCAAGCATTGAACGCTGTTTAGTATCTAGGTTTTGTTGCTCTTCACCTTCCGCGACTAGCGGCGTGTTCCAGTTAGTGAATAGTTGGTCAACTTCTTTCTCACGTTCAGGCGATAGGCCTTTGTAGAAGCGAGAAGTCATGATGAAGTAACCACCAGTGAACACGACGTGAGCGGCTAGGCTAAGACCTACTTTCAAGTCGCTCCATTCACGGCCAGTAAGCGCTGTTTCCATACCGAATAGGTGCTCGATGTCTTCTGCTTGAAGCGAGATACCGAAGATGTAAGAAACGAAGCCACCAACGATTAGCGTAGACCAACCAGACCAGTCAGGCGTCTTACGAATCCACATACCGAGTAGTACAGGGATAAGCATTGGGAAGCCAATTAATGCGCCCACGTTCATTACGATATCGAACAAGCTCAAATGACGTAGAGAGTTAATAAATAGGCCAATCGCGATGATGATGATACCCATCATAATAGTGGTTAACTTACTTACAATAACCAGCTCTTTCTGAGTCGCGTTTTGACGAAGAATCGGGCTGTAGAAGTTCATTACAAAGATGCCAGCGTTACGGTTCAAACCTGAATCCATAGAAGACATTGTTGCAGCGAACATTGCTGACATAAGAAGACCAACCATACCTGCTGGCATTACGTTCTGTACGAATGCTAGGTAAGCCGCATCACCTGCTTTGTCGCCCATTGACGCATATTGAGCTGCGAAGTCAGGCATGAATGCACTTACGTACCAAGGTGGTAGGAACCAGATTAGTGGGCCAACAACCATAAGGATACATGCTAAGCCTGCCGCTTTGCGTGCGTTTTCACTGTCTTTTGCACATAGGTAACGGTAAGCATTGATGCTGTTGTTCATTACACCGAACTGCTTCACGAAGATGAACACAACCCAAAGAACGAAGATGCTCATGTAGTTTAGGTTGTTACCTAACATGAAGTCGCCGTCGAAGTTAGCAACGATGTTAGTTAAGCCGCCACCGTGGAAGTAAGCTGCAACCGCACAAGTAATGGTTACCGCCATGATAACAAGCATTTGCATGAAGTCAGAAGCAACAACCGCCCAAGAGCCGCCCGTTACTGCCATCAAGACTAGAACCATACCCGTTACCACAATGGTTGCTTCCATTGGAATATTGAATACCGCTGCTACAAAGATAGCGAGACCGTTCAGCCAGATACCTGCTGAGATAAGGCTGTCAGGCATACCTGCCCATGTGAAGAACTGTTCAGACGTTTTACCAAAGCGCTGACGAATAGCTTCGATCGCCGTTACCACGCGAAGTTGGCGGAACTTTGGTGCGAAGTACATATAGTTCATGAAGTAGCCAAAAGCATTGGCCAAGAATAGGATTACAATAACGAAACCGTCATTGAACGCGCGTCCTGCGGCACCTGTAAACGTCCATGCTGAAAACTGTGTCATGAAGGCAGTTGCACCAACCATCCACCACAACATTTTGCCGCCCCCTCTGAAATAATCGCTGGTAGAGGTAGTGAATTTACGGAACATCCAACCAATTGCGATCAAAAAGAAGAAGTAGGCGAGAACAACAAAAGTATCGATAGTCATCTTTTCAGCCTTTTAAATATCATAATTAACTGTGCTTAGATTAACGCGTTCAAAGGTTTATTTGTACTACAATATGTCTTTAGTATGATCTAGGTCGCATTGATTTTTGGTGTATTGTAATTTTTTAATTTAAGTCATTGTTTTTATTGGGCTCAATGGGGTGTTGAATTTATTTCAGGTCAAGGCTAAATAACCTTTCAAACGTTCATATGTATTACAATATAAGCGGTGCGCTTATAAAAGTAAGAATCTATAAGATTTTAGTGATGACCGTAACAAGTGTGCTACAACTGAGTGTGGTTGTGCGATGTAATTCACGTTAAACCCCAACACTCATTTACAATGTATCGTTTTTGAAATTTAAGTGTAGCTTATTGTTTTCGTGTCGCTATTTCCTATTTTACGTCCTTGATTGCTTATTATCGATCAGCATTATTTATCTACACGATTTAGCCGCTAAATGGGTGTGTTGCTCTAGTGCTTAGATTCTTGGTTTGTCTACCGACCATAACTGGAGTAGGTGTTAGTGGTAACCATAGCGATAACTGTACCCATATCCAAGAACCGCAGACGCTGTACTGCTTAATAGTGGCTTTTAAATATATGAAAGAGATCAGCGCGCTTATGCTATGCGTACGAACTAATAAGGGGCAGGCATCGATACAGGGCTCGATACCTGATATGAATCGAATAGAGTCAGATAACCTAAGTGGACGTTTAGAGTGTTTGCAAGGTCGTGTAAATCGTTCTAGTTCAGTTCGTTCACGTTTGCACGAAACTATAGCGCACAAAACCATCGCGCACGAAGCTGGTGGGTTGCCTAATGCATGGGAATGTATTGTCGAAGTGTTAACTCGCTTGAGGGGCGCGTTTCTCAAGCAACAACCCTAGGAAACCAGGTTTTAGATATCAAATAATTTTAAACATCAAAAACCTTCAAACAGTGGAAACCTCAGATAACAAAAAGCCCCACCGAAGTGAGGCTTTATCACAAATCTAAAACAGATTAAGCGTTAACGTGGTCAACTGCGTCACGAACAAGCTTGCCTAGCTCGTCCCACTTACCTTCATCGATAAGGTTAGTTGGAACCATCCAAGTACCGCCACACGCAAGAACAGAAGGGATCGATAGGTATTCATCAACATTCTTCAAGCTTACGCCGCCAGTAGGCATGAATTTAACAGGGTAAACTGCTGTTAGTGCTTTAAGCATACCAGTACCGCCAGAAGGCTCTGCTGGGAAGAACTTCAACGTGCGAAGGCCCATTTCCATTGCTTGCTCAACTAAGCTTGGGTTGTTAACACCCGGTACGATCGCAACACCTTTGTCGATACAGTACTGAACAGTACGTGGGTTAAAACCTGGGCTTACGATGAAATCAACACCCGCTTCGATAGATGCGTCAACTTGATCGTTGGTCAGTACAGTACCTGAACCGATTAGCATGTCTGGGAATTCTTTACGCATGATGCGAATCGCTTCGATTGCACATTCTGTACGTAGTGTGATTTCTGCACATGGCATGCCGTTTTCAACCAACGCTTTACCTAGAGGGATAGCGTCTTCAGCACGGTTGATAGCGATTACAGGAATTACTTTTAGGTTTGCTAGTTGTTCATTTAATGTCGTCATGAATTCTTTCTCACGTTAAATGTGGGCCTGCTTTCAACTAAGCAAACCCTTGATTAATAGTTAAAGTGCGTAATTATAGAGACAGATCAGGCGTCGCTTCTACAGGAATGATAGCACCTGGATGCTGAATCACGGTTCCTGCCACAATATGACCTGCAAATGCAGCATCACGAGCACTACCGCCGCTCAAACGCTTGGCTAAGAAGCCTGCACTGAACGAGTCGCCAGCAGCCGTAGTATCTACGATGTTGTCAACTGGGTTTGGAGCTACGTATTGAGCACTTTGGCTTTCGACGACTAAGCAGTCTTTCGCGCCACGTTTGATCACGATCTCTTTCACACCAGACTCAGACGTACGCGCAATACATTGTTCAATGCTTTCGTCGCCGTATAACTCTTGTTCATCATCAAACGTTAGTAGAGCCGTGTCGGTGTACTTAAGCATTTTCAAGTACCACGAAATTGCTTCTTGTTGGCTTTCCCAAAGTTTAGGACGGTAGTTATTGTCGAAGAATACTTGACCGCCTTGAGCTTTAAATTTGTCTAAGAAGTTAAACAGCTGTGTGCGACCATTTTCTGTCAAGATAGCAAGCGTAATGCCACTTAGGTAAACCGCATCAAAAGAGAACAGCTTATCAAGTAGAGCTGGCGTGTCTTCCTGATCAAACATGAACTTCGCTGCAGCATCACTACGCCAGTAGTGGAAGCTACGCTCACCAGTTTCATCGGTCTCGATGTAATAAAGCCCTGGTTGTTTGTAATCGAGCTGAGCAACTAAGCTTGTATCGATACCTTCAGCTTGCCACTTTTCTAACATGTCAGCACTGAATGGGTCAGTGCCCAGTGCTGTTACATAGCTTGTTTGGATGCCATGTTCTTTTGTTAAGCGTGACAAGTAAAGTGCTGTATTCAGTGTGTCGCCACCAAAACTTTGCTTAAGCCCGTCTTGTTTTTTTTGTAGCTCAACCATGCACTCGCCAATGACCGCGATGTTTAATGATTTCATATGCTTACCTTAGCAACTGAGGTTGCGCTATTCATTATTTTAGGAAGTCTTCACGCGCAGGGTTGAAGATATCAAGAAGGATGCTGTCTTGCTCTAGTGCAACCGCACCGTGCATCATGTGTTTACGAGCGAAGTAAGCATCGCCTTCTTTAAGGACTTTCTTTTCGCCTTCAATCTCAGCTTCGAAGCTGCCACGAACTACGTAACCGATTTGGTCGTGAATTTCGTGAGTATGAGGGTGGCCAATCGCGCCCTTATCAAAACATAGGTGTACTGCCATTAGATCGTCAGTGTAAGCAACGATTTTACGTTTAATGCCGCCACCAAGTTCTTCCCATGGGTTTTCATCTAGGATAAAGAAAGAGTTCATTGTGTATCTCCTAATCTGTTTAAATCTTTTTAAGTGTTACTTAACTTACATTCATCATAAATGAATGAGCCCAATTGTAATACAATATATCTAAATTTGTGTGATATTGATCAAGCGATACTTTATATAGCGTAAACAAATCAACAACTTAAGGAATGCTCGGTATCTAGCATTAGTTAATTACATCAATGGCTTACGGTAAATTATGTGACTCTACTCATCATTTGGCGACGTAGAGGTATAATTAAAGCTCTTATTGTATTACTTTATGTGGAGTTTGAAAATTTAATCAAAGTTTAAGCAGATAAACTCTTTATTGAGGGTGACAAAGAATATGACGACTAAACCAGTATTGTTGACTGAAGCTGAAATAGAGCAGCTTCATCTTGAAGTGGGCCGTTCAAGCTTAATGGGCAAAACCATTGCAGCGAACGCGAAAGACCTAGAAGCATTCATGCGTTTACCTATTGATGTCCCAGGTCACGGTGAAGCTGGGGGTTACGAACATAACCGCCACAAGCAAAATTACACGTACATGAACTTAGCTGGTCGCATGTTCTTGATCACGAAAGAGCAAAAGTACGCTGACTTTGTTACAGAATTACTAGAAGAGTATGCAGACAAATATCTAACGTTTGATTACCACGTACAGAAAAACACCAACCCTACAGGTCGTTTGTTCCACCAAATCCTGAACGAACACTGCTGGTTAATGTTCTCAAGCTTAGCTTACTCTTGTGTTGCTTCAACACTGACACAAGAACAACGTGACAACATTGAGTCTCGCATTTTCGAACCAATGTTAGAAATGTTCACCGTTAAATACGCACATGACTTCGACCGTATTCACAACCACGGTATTTGGGCAGTAGCCGCTGTGGGTATCTGTGGTCTTGCTTTAGGCAAGCGTGAGTACCTTGAAATGTCAGTGTACGGCATCGACCGTAATGACACTGGCGGTTTCTTAGCGCAAGTTTCTCAACTGTTTGCACCTTCTGGCTACTATATGGAAGGCCCTTACTACCACCGTTATGCGATTCGCCCAACGTGTGTCTTCGCTGAAGTGATTCACCGTCACATGCCTGAAGTAGATATCTACAACTACAAAGGCGGCGTGATTGGTAACACAGTACAAGCAATGCTGGCGACGGCTTATCCGAACGGTGAGTTCCCGGCTCTGAATGATGCTTCTCGTACTATGGGTATCACAGACATGGGTGTTCAGGTTGCCGTCAGTGTTTACAGCAAGCATTACTCTTCTGAAAACGGCGTAGATCAAAACATTCTTGGTATGGCTAAGATTCAAGACGCAGTATGGATGCATCCATGTGGTCTTGAGCTATCTAAAGCCTACGAAGCCGCTTCTGCAGAGAAAGAAATCGGCATGCCTTTCTGGCCAAGTGTTGAATTGAGCGAAGGCCCTCAAGGTCACAACGGCGCACAAGGCTTTATCCGTATGCAGGATAAGAAAGGCGACGTTTCTCAGCTAGTGATGAACTACGGTCAACACGGCATGGGTCACGGCAACTTTGATACATTGGGTATTTCTTTTTTCAACCGTGGTCAAGAAGTGCTACGTGAATACGGCTTCTGTCGTTGGGTTAACGTTGAGCCAAAATTCGGCGGCCGTTACCTAGACGAAAACAAATCTTACGCTCGTCAAACGATTGCTCACAATGCCGTCACGATTGATGAAAAATGTCAGAACAACTTTGACGTTGAACGTGCAGACGCGGTACACGGTTTACCTCACTTCTTCAAAGTTGAAGACGAGAAAATCACTGGCATGAGCGCATTTGCTAACGATCACTACGAAGGTTTTGACATGCAACGCAGCGTGTTCATGCTAGATCTTGAAGAGTTTGAGTCTCCGCTATTGCTAGACTTGTACCGTTTAGGTTCTACAAAAGGCGGCGAAGGCGATCACCAATTCGACTACTCTCATCAATATCAAGGTCAAATTGTTCGCACTAACTTCGAATACCAAGCAAACAAAGAGCTAAATACACTAGGTAGTGACTTCGGTTACCAACACCTATGGAATGTAGCAAGTGGTGAAGTGAATGGCACTGCGTTAGTTAGCTGGTTACAAAACAACACGTACTACACTTGGTTGGGTACAAGTTCAAACGAGAACGGAGAAATCATCTTCACTCGCACTGGTGCTAACGATCCAAGCTTCAACCTACGTTCTGAGCCTGCATTCATTCTACGCAGCAAAGGCGAAACAACATTGTTTGCTTCTGTTCTAGAAACACACGGTTACTTTAACGAAGAATTCGAGCAATCAGTAAACGCTCGTGGTGTTGTGGAAAACATTAATGTAGTGGCTCACACGAATGTCGGTTCAGTAGTAGAGATTACGACAGAGAAATCAAACGTGACAGTGATGATCAGCAACCAACTTGGCGCGACTGACAACACTGAACACAAAGTAGAACTGAACGGCAAAGTATACAGCTGGACGGGCTTCTACTCAGTAGAAACAATTTTAAACCCAGAATTAGCAAGCACAGCAGAGCAGGGGAAATAATAATGAGCTATCAACCACTTTTACTTAACTTTGAAGAAGCAGCAGAGCTTCGTAAAGAACTTGGCAAGGATAGCCTTTTAGGTAACGCACTGACTCGCGATATTAAACAAACTGACGCTTACATGGCTGAAGTTGGCATTGAAGTACCAGGTCACGGTGAAGGCGGCGGTTACGAACATAACCGTCATAAGCAAAACTACATTCACATGGATCTAGCGGGCCGTTTGTTCCTTATCACTGAGGAAACAAAGTACCGTGATTACATCGTTGATATGCTAACAGCGTACGCGACGGTGTACCCAACACTTGAAAGCAACGTAAGCCGTGACTCTAACCCTCCGGGTAAGCTGTTCCACCAAACGTTGAACGAGAACATGTGGATGCTTTACGCTTCTTGTGCGTACAGCTGCATCTACCACACTATCTCTGAAGAGCAAAAGCGTCTGATCGAAGACGATCTTCTTAAGCAAATGATCGAGATGTTCGTTGTGACTTACGCACACGACTTCGATATCGTACACAACCACGGCTTATGGGCAGTGGCAGCGGTAGGTATCTGTGGTTACGCGATCAACGACCAAGAGTCTGTAGACAAAGCGCTTTACGGCCTGAAACTAGACAAAGTAAGCGGCGGTTTCTTAGCGCAACTTGACCAACTGTTTTCGCCAGACGGCTACTACATGGAAGGTCCTTACTACCACCGTTTCTCTCTACGTCCAATCTACCTGTTCGCAGAAGCGATTGAACGTCGTCAGCCTGAAGTGGGTATCTATGAATTCAACGATTCAGTGATCAAGACAACGTCTTACTCTGTATTCAAAACGGCATTCCCAGACGGCACATTGCCAGCTCTGAACGATTCATCGAAGACAATCTCTATCAACGATGAAGGCGTTATCATGGCAACGTCTGTGTGTTACCACCGTTACGAGCAGACTGAAACTCTGCTTGGTATGGCTAACCACCAACAAAACGTTTGGGTTCACGCTTCAGGTAAAACATTGTCTGACGCTGTTGATGCAGCAGACGACATCAAAGCATTTAACTGGGGTAGCCTGTTTGTAACCGACGGCCCTGAAGGCGAAAAAGGCGGCGTAAGCATCCTTCGTCACCGTGACGAACAAGACGACGACACGATGGCGTTGATCTGGTTTGGTCAACACGGCAGCGATCACCAGTACCACTCTGCACTAGACCACGGTCACTACGATGGACTGCACCTAAGCGTATTCAACCGTGGCCACGAAGTGTTGCACGATTACGGCTTTGGTCGCTGGGTAAACGTTGAGCCTAAGTTTGGCGGTCGTTACATCCCAGAGAACAAGTCTTACTGTAAGCAGACGGTTGCTCACAACACAGTAACGGTTGATCAGAAAACGCAGAACAACTTCAACACAGCATTGGCTGAGTCTAAGTTTGGTCAGAAGCACTTCTTCGTAGCAGACGACCAGTCTCTACAGGGCATGAGCGGAACCATTTCTGAGTACTACACAGGCATAGACATGCAACGCAGCGTGATTCTTGCTGAACTTCCTGAGTTCGAGAAGCCACTAGTGATCGATGTATACCGCATTGAAGCTGACGCTGAGCACCAGTACGACCTGCCCGTTCACCACTCTGGCCAAATCATCCGTACTGACTTTGATTACAACATGGAAAAAACGCTTAAGCCATTAGGTGAAGATAACGGTTACCAACATCTGTGGAACGTGGCTTCAGGCAAAGTGAACGAAGAAGGTTCTTTAGTTAGCTGGCTACATGACAGCAGCTACTACAGCCTAGTAACCAGCGCGAATGCGGGCAGCGAAGTGATTTTTGCTCGCACTGGTGCTAACGATCCAGACTTCAACCTTAAGAGTGAACCTGCGTTCATCTTACGTCAGTCTGGTCAAAACCACGTGTTTGCTTCTGTACTAGAAACGCATGGTTACTTTAACGAGTCTATCGAAGCCTCTGTAGGCGCTCGTGGTCTGGTTAAATCAGTGTCTGTTGTAGGCCATAACAGTGTCGGGACTGTTGTGCGCATTCAAACGACATCTGGCAACACTTACCACTACGGTATTTCAAACCAAGCTGAAGACACGCAGCAAGCAACTCACACTGTTGAGTTCGCGGGTGAGACATACTCGTGGGAAGGATCATTTGCTCAACTGTAAATGATTAACATACATGTCGTTTAACGATGGCATGTATTGATGTGGTGCTTTGCGGGAACGAAGTATCACATTGAATTCAGTCGTGATTGAAAAATCGTTCGTTGATACCAACAACGACTGAAACATCGGGAATAAGTCAAACCGAGTAACTCACTGCGAGTTGCTCGGTTTTTTATGTGTGTAGGAAACAGAATAGAACGGCTTGCTAGAAAGGATAAGGAACAAAGAGTTAACCCAAGCGAAGGGAAATAGCTAATGTTCGCCTGTGTTTAGACTACAGTAACTGATAGGAATAAACGGTTAGGGAGTGAACCATGAAGTTAATGAAAGGTTTGGTATCAATACTTGCAGTGTCTTGTTCTACCTTTGTTTTTGCTAACGCTGTTTTAGCAAATGACGAGTCTGATAGCAGCGTTGAAACTGAGGAGTTCGTGCGTTATCAATATCAAGACAAGATTAGTTATGGAAAGTTAGATAAAGGCGCAGTGTTGCCGATCAGCGGCGATATCTTTAGCGAACATTCGGTAGTGGAAACTTCGATACCGTTAGAGTCGGTTGAGGTGTTGCTGCCGACACAACCAGAGAAGGTATTCGCCGTTGGGATGAACTTCGTTAGCCACTTAGCTTCACCTGGCGATGCACCACCGCCGATGTTTCTTAAACTTCCTTCTTCTTTGATTCTCACAGACGAAGCGATTCAAGTGCCACCTGAAGCGAGGAATGTCCATTTTGAAGGTGAGCTGGTGGTTGTTATTGGGAAAGAGCTCAGTCAAGCCAGTGAAGAGGAAGCAGAACAAGCGATCTTTGGCGTGACGGTGGGCAACGATATTACAGAGAGAAGTTGGCAAGGCACGGATTTACAATGGCTACGAGCGAAAGCTTCAGACGGCTTTGGCCCGATAGGTAATACGATTGTTCGTGGTATCGATTATAACAACGTGCAATTAACCACGCGTGTAAATGGCAAGGTGGTTCAACAAGAGAACACGTCGTTTATGATTCACAAACCTAGAAAAGTCATTAGCTATTTGAGCCACTATTTTACGCTCAAACCGGGCGATCTTATTTTCATGGGGACGCCAGGAAGAACCTATGCTCTGTCCGATAAAGATCAAGTGAGTGTCACGATTGAAGGGGTAGGGACGGTGGTCAACGAAGTGCGGTTCTGATGGTATTGAATTAGCTTTAGATCTACAGAGCTTGCGTCTAAATCTAAAGTATGTAGATGACTGTATGTAGACGACTTGAACCTATTGATTTAATTTGAACTACGTTAACTTGCGTAGTGAATAATTAACCGTTTTTTGGTTGTTTTTTCAAGGTGGCTCAAAAACCTCTTCCACACTTCAGCGTATACTGCGAAACCTTCAACTGACATGTAAGCAAAAGTAAAGTTAGCGTGTTTGGATTAACTTCTCACGATCATTTTGAGGGAATCCTGCAATCAAATTGTCAGAGCAATCTTTGTATCGTCATTCTATTGTTGATGGAAAATCAGATATATCAACGCAGCGGTAATAGTGCATTTACACGTGAGGTTGGTTTTCCGGCTCCCTTATTTTAATTCAATTGAGTGATGTTATTAGAAGCGAGACTAGAAAACGAGAATGACAGAACCCACACGCTTCGGCGAGGGTTTAATGAGTGGTGTAACATAGTGTTTCTAGCTAAGTGAAATTCGATACTTTCTAAGTATTTGATTAGTTAAATAAATTAATAGGGTGCTATCCACTTTGATTTTACTCAATTGGCTGTAGGTTGAAATACTGTTATAGTGCTCCTTAAATAATACATAAACATAACAAATAAATAAGAGCGAACTTATGGCTAGCACTTTTAATTCAATTTCGGGCTCGAAGCGTAGCCTGCACGTGCAAGTAGCACGCGAAATCGCTCGTGGAATTTTGTCTGGTGATCTGCCGCAAGGTTCTATTATTCCTGGTGAAATGGCGTTGTGTGAACAGTTTGGTATCAGCCGAACGGCACTTCGTGAAGCAGTTAAACTATTGACCTCTAAAGGTCTATTAGAGTCCCGCCCGAAAATCGGTACTCGTGTAGTAGACCGCGCATACTGGAACTTTCTTGATCCTCAACTGATTGAATGGATGGACGGCCTAACCGACGTAGACCAGTTCTGTTCACAGTTCTTAGGCCTTCGCCGTGCGATTGAACCTGAAGCATGTGCACTGGCGGCAAAATTTGCGACCGCTGAGCAACGTATCGAGCTTTCAGAGATCTTCCAAAAGATGGTAGAGGTGGATGATGCTGAAGTGTTTGACCAAGAGCGTTGGACAGACATTGATACTCGTTTCCACAGCTTAATCTTCAATGCGACAGGCAACGATTTTTACCTGCCATTTGGTAACATTCTGACGACGATGTTCATCAACTTCATTGTGCACTCTTCTGAAGAGGGAAGTACGTGTATCAATGAACACCGTAAAATCTATGAAGCTATTATGGCCGGTGATTGTGATAAGGCTAGAATTGCTTCTGCCGTTCACTTGCAAGACGCCAACCACCGTTTGGCAACAGCATAATAGAAACGATTTAAAGCTCATCTGAACTATCTCACATTGAGATTAGCAGTCTCGCGTTCGGATAAACGACTTAAAAAGGTATGCCAAGTGCATGCCTTTTTTGTTGTCTGTTGATTACGAAAATTATTGATTCTTGTGTACGAAAAAAGCCAGCGACTAGTGTCTCTGGCTTACAAAAATCGTCAACGTATTTTAGGACGAGACAAGGTCAAACGAGCGGCTCATTATGGATGTTCTTCAGTTTGCTTTCGTTTCTGCTTTTTCTTCATCTTTAACGTTGAGTAAACAGAGAATACAGCCAACACGATAAACGCAAGAGCAATAGGGCGCTCATAAAGGAAAGACCAACTGCCGTCGTACATCAATAGTGATTTTCTTAAGTTGGTTTCTGCCATTGGCCCTAAGATGATCGCAAGCAAAATCGGTGAAGAAGGTATATCCAGTTTAGTTAAGACAAACCCAAGTAAGCCAAAACCGATCGCAATCCCTATATCAAACATCGAGTTATTAATCGCGTAAGCACCAACAATCGATAGGAAGACAATAATTGGGATCATGATGATCTTTGGCACTTCAATAATGCGGCAAAAGAATCGGATTCCCAATAAACCAATCACCAGCATCACAAGGTTAGCGACTAACATTGAGCTGAAAACGCCGTAAACCACTTCTGGGTTTTGGGCAAACAGCAGAGGCCCCGGCGTTAAACCTTGAACAATGAGTGCGCCTAATAGAACAGCTGCGACGGCATCTCCAGGAACACCCAGTGTTAACAATGGAACTAACGATCCGCCCGTCACACCGTTGTTTCCTGATTCTGCAGCCGCTAGGCCACGAACAGAACCGTTGCCAAACTCTTCTGGATTTTTAGACGAACGCTTTGCTTCGTTGTAACAAACAAATGCAGAAATATCAGCGCCAGCGCCTGGTACAGATCCGATTGTTGTACCCATCAAACCACTTTTTATGGCAGTTGGTAGCATTTCTTTTAGATCGCTTTTGCTCAATAGTTTGTGGTCAAATTTCGGCGCAACGACTTTCTTTTCAGAGAACAGCTTTTCTAGTTGGTTTAACGCTTCAGAAAGAGCGAACAAACCGATTAAAACGGGGATGACATTGATTCCGCTGTAGAGATCCATAATGTCGAAAGTGAATCTTGGTACGCTGCTGATTGGATCGAGTCCAACGGTAGAAACCAACAACCCAATAGTACCAGCTAATAATCCTTTGAAAATGTTGTTTGAAGAAACACTCGCAATAATAGTTAAACCAAACAAAGCGAGGGCAAAATATTCTGGTGCATTAAAACGCAGTGCGAATGTTGCCAATTTGGGTGCAATTGCGATAAGAACGATAGTGCTTAATAATCCGCCAATAAATGAAGCCACAGCAGAAATACTTAATGCTCTGGCGGCTTGTCCTCTAACAGCCATTGTGTGACCGTCGAGTACACTTGCTGCCGAAGCGGGTGTCCCAGGTGTTTTAAGCAATATTGCGGCAATCGAACCACCGTAAATACCACCAATGTACACACCGATTAACATCACAAGGGCGGAAGTTGGTTCCATGCCAAAGGTAAACGGAAGGAGTATCGCAACACCCATAGTTGCGGTTAGGCCTGGCAATGCACCTAAAATAACCCCACCGAGCACACCAAAAACAAGGACAGGAAGCACAGCAAAGCTCACAGCTGTCGCGAGACCATCAATTAGATATTCAAACATTATGACCTCCTATGACCACATTGCTTCAGGAAGCGCGATGTAGAACACCTCGCCAAATAAGTAGTAAACCGCAAACACAAAAACAACGGCAACAACGTAATAAATTGGCTTCTTAACTTTGAAATAAACAAGGTAAAATATAAATGCAATCAAGCTAGCGTAAAGGTAACCAACGACACTGATGAGTAATGCGTAACCGATAAGATAAGCAACGCCGAAGATGGACATTTTACTGACCATCGCTTCTTGTTGTTCTGATACGCCTTTAAGTTTGTGTTGAACGATGAGAACAATGCAGATAGCAATTTGAGCAATCACAATCATCATTGGAAAAAACTTTGCATCGACACTAGCATCTTGATACATAGGGCGATCAAACTGAGTAATCAACACGAGTGCAATTGCGCTAAGAATGATGATTATGGAAGGGAAAACGACATTTCGATTTAAGTTGGCGTTAGACATAGAATTTGCCCCTAAAAAGTAAAGCAAGGGAAAGATACAAACCGATAAAAAGGCACAACTTGTCGTTGTGCCTATGAGTTAAGATTATTGAATTAATTCAGTAAGCGACTTTGTATCTTCTGCAACGAATGCCGTGAATGCTTTATCATCAAGATTGTGAATTGTCATCGCACCTTTCGCCATGAAAGATTTGAACTCCTCACTTGCCATTGCTTCATCAAATGCAGCGCCTAGTTTCTCAATTACCGCATCAGGTGTATCTTTTGGAGCGCCAATACCACGCCATGTACCTGTTACAACATCAATACCTTGTTCTTTCAAAGTAGGAACATCAGGAATGTACTGAATACGTTCTTCTGACATGACACCCAATGCTTTTAGTTGGCCTGAACGAAGCTGAGCGATAGCTTCACCCGGTGTAACCATTGTTACGTCTGTGTGGTGGCCGAGTACTGCAGGAATTGCTTCAGATGCACCGTTGTAAGGGATTGCGTTGAGTTTAATATCTTGGTCTTTTTCAAGAGACATTAGGTAGAAGTTTGGCGCAGCGGTTGAAGCAAATTTTACGCTACCAGGGTTTTCTTTGGCTTCTTTAATCAGATCATTAATGGTGTTGTATGGGCTATCTGCTGCAACCAATACGACCGCTGGATCTAAGTTAACTAAACGAATGAGTTTAAAGTCATCAGCGGTATGACGCATTAAACCCATTTGAGGAAGTGAAGCAATTTCACGTGTTACTACTGTTAATGTGTAACCATCCGCACGCTGCTGAGCACCAAAGCTCATACCAACGGCGCCAGCACCACCTGTACGGTTCATGATTGAAATGTTTTGTCCCAGAATGTCTTTGGCGCTATTGGCAAGAGTACGGCCAACGGCATCTGTACCGCCACCCGCGCCAAATGGGACAACTAAGCGAATGTTTTTGCTCGGGTAGTCTGCTGCAATCGACGTTGCAGAAACAAGTATGCCAGCTGCCAGCATGATGGATTTCAATAATTTACTCATAGTAAGTTCCTTTTGTTTCTAATTATTAGCGATATGATTTTGTAGGGTTTTCTGCTTTTTCTGTTTGGTATTCGTGCATTGTTAACTGTTCAATAGCCACCGCTATCCAGCCACTGATTAGCATGTCATACCATTGTTGAACGCCACTGCAGGCAACAACCACATTTCCGTAAACAAATGAGCCGTAGAACAATAAGTCTTCGTCACGTAGTGAGGATGGGTGTTGTGAGTGTAGTGTTAGATTACTTGTCGATTCTCGCCATGCTTGTTGAGCTTTCTTACGAGCAAGGTGATCAAATTTGATAGTCCAATTACCGGGGTTCCCTAAAGATTCTTCATAAAGAATGGCGTCTTCGAAAGAGGCTTCCCAAGGTTTGAGGTGGGGGTTCATAACGACAATATGCAGTTCTTTTCTGTTGGTTCTTTCAAAAAGCTTTTCGATAGAGGGCTTTACGATGTCGATAGCGTCTTGAGTGATGTCTTTCATTGATCGCATGCTACATGTCCTTACGTTTCATTAGATGTATATAGAATATTGTATGACAATAATTCTTCAATTAATGAAAGCTTGGAAGTGGGGAGCGATCACAAGCGGAAGTTTGCTAACTAGACTCCGATCTTGTTTTAACCATATTGTGTCGAAAATAGTGTGATTCTGGTCTTTTTTTGAACCGGATATAAATGCACTCAGCTCCAGTTTATTTTGGCTTATTTATTAGGTATAAACTCACCATCATATGGCCACCGTTCTGTTAATTCATGCGGCGAAAATTTTGGCGTGATAATAGAGCACCCTATAAAATAATGAGATACATACGTACATGCTAGCGAGCTAACCTGTTTGTTTTTAGGAAGCGTGTTGCACTGTTTTGGTTCAATCATTTTTCCATCTTTCTTTAGCTATTCGGGTTGCTCAAGCCCCCCTAATCTTTGTGCGTTCTCTTTATCACTCTCAGAGACAGCATCTTAAATTCCTTCTCTAACTCATCAGGAAATGGTCTAAATAGAGGTGAATTTGTATTTAGATCTAAAGATAAGAGCACTACACAAATTTGAATTGAATTCTAATGATATTACCCGCTCGATTTCGATAAAAAACACTGGTTTATTGTGTGATGAATGATGTGGGTTTAGTCACGGATTCTCTTCTATTATTTTTGAGGTCTTTATGTTTATATGTGTTTGGTTGTATTCGTTAATAAGTGTGCAAAGTCTTACTTTTATTTTAAGTTGTTGTTTTTAAAGATTAATTTATTTTAAGTGTTTGATCTTTTGGGTTTTTACCTAAAATTCTAACAATTTCCTTAATGGATTAGCCATATTCCATCCTATGTCATATATATAATTAACTTAATCAATCAAAATAAGATCACCATCACTTATTTAGATTATTGTACTACAAATAAGAGGTCGAATTTCCTATAGTCCTCGTAACAAATTAAAACGGACAAAGGACACACGATGGAACTCAACACGATTATTGTTGGCATTTATTTCCTATTTTTGATTGCGATAGGTTGGATGTTTAGAACATTTACAAGTACCACCAGTGACTACTTCCGCGGGGGCGGTAATATGTTGTGGTGGATGGTTGGTGCAACCGCTTTTATGACCCAGTTTAGTGCATGGACATTCACCGGTGCGGCAGGTAAAGCGTATAACGATGGTTTTGCAGTCGCGGTCATCTTCGTAGCCAACGCTTTTGGTTACTTCATGAATTACGCGTACTTCGCGCCGAAATTCCGTCAACTTCGCGTTGTTACGGTAATCGAAGCGATTCGTATGCGTTTTGGCGCAACAAACGAGCAAGTATTCACTTGGTCTTCAATGCCGAACTCAGTGGTATCTGCGGGTGTGTGGTTAAACGCATTAGCAATCATCGCTTCGGGTATCTTCGGTTTCGACATGAACATGACTATCTGGGTGACTGGCCTAGTGGTATTGGCGATGTCGGTAACAGGTGGTTCATGGGCGGTAATCGCATCTGACTTCATGCAGATGGTTATCATCATGGCGGTAACGGTAACTTGTGCGGTTGTCGCGGTTGTTCAAGGTGGTGGTGTTGGTGAGATTGTTAACAACTTCCCAGTGCAAGATGGTGGTTCGTTCCTTTGGGGCAACAACATCAACTACCTAAGCATCTTTACGATTTGGGCATTCTTCATCTTCGTTAAGCAGTTCTCAATCACGAACAACATGCTTAACTCATACCGTTACCTAGCAGCTAAAGATTCAAAGAATGCAAAGAAAGCGGCACTGTTAGCATGTGTACTTATGCTTTGTGGTGTATTTATCTGGTTCATGCCTTCTTGGTTCATTGCTGGTCAAGGTGTCGATTTATCAGCGGCTTACCCGAATGCAGGTAAAAAAGCGGGTGATTTTGCTTACCTATACTTTGTACAAGAGTACATGCCAGCAGGTATGGTTGGTCTATTAGTTGCCGCGATGTTTGCAGCGACAATGTCTTCAATGGACTCAGGTCTAAACCGTAACTCAGGTATCTTTGTTAAGAACTTCTACGAAACAATCGTTCGTAAAGGTCAGGCGTCAGAGAAAGAGCTAGTAACCGTATCTAAGATTACTTCAGCAGTCTTTGGTTTCGCTATTATCCTAATCGCACAGTTCATCAACTCATTAAAAGGTTTGAGCCTCTTTGATACGATGATGTACGTGGGTGCGTTAATCGGCTTCCCAATGACGATTCCTGCATTCCTTGGTTTCTTCATCAAGAAAACTCCGGACTGGGCTGGTTGGGGTACGCTAGTTGTTGGTGGCATCGTATCTTATGTAGTTGGTTTTGTTATCAATGCAGAAATGGTAGCAGCGGCGTTTGGTCTTGATACTCTAACAGGGCGTGAATGGTCTGATGTTAAAGTTGCGATTGGCCTCATTGCTCACATCACATTAACCGGTGGCTTCTTCGTACTATCTACGATGTTCTACAAGCCTTTATCAAAAGAACGTCAAGCGGATGTTGATAAGTTCTTTGGCAACTTAGAGACACCATTGGTTGCTGAATCAGCAGAGCAAAAAGTGTTGGATAACAAACAACGTCAAATGCTTGGTAAATTGATTGCGGTAGCGGGTGTTGGCATTATGTTGATGGCTCTTCTGACTAACCCAATGTGGGGACGCCTAGTCTTCATCTTATGTGGTGTGATAGTTGGTGGTGTCGGTATTCTACTTGTGAAAGCGGTCGATGATGGCGGCAAGCAAGCTAAAGCAGTAACTGAAAGCTAACAACTAGCTAACGTTTAAATAGAATGCGACGACTCGAAAGGGCGTCGCATTTTTTGTTTTACTTTGTTTAGTTTAGTTTTGCTAAGTGAGTAAACGCGCCGGGCTTACAACATCAGACCTAAATCACGAAAACTGTAAAAAATTGTACGATTGAATCGAAATACATTTAATTGTCCTACAATAAGACGTATATTGATCGCAATTCCTTTCAATCAACTTGAAAAATAAGTGAGTTAGAATGAGCGACCAAAAATCTCTTGATGCAATCAGGAAGATGAAGCTGGAAAACGATACTTCAGCAGGTAATCTTGTAGACCTACTCCCTATCGAAGTTCAAACACGTGACTTCGACCTATCATTCCTAGACACCTTGAGCGAAGCACGTCCGCGTCTTCTTGTTCAAGCTGATCAGCTAGAAGAATTCAAAGCGAAAGTGAAAGCTGATGAAGCTCACTGCATGTTTGATGATTTCTACAACAACTCTACCGTTAAGTTCCTTGAGACTGCTCCTTTTGAAGAGCCTCAAGCGTACCCAGCTGAGACGGTAGGTAAAGCTTCTCTATGGCGTCCTTATTGGCGTCAAATGTACGTTGATTGCCAAATGGCACTGAACGCGACACGTAACCTAGCGATTGCTGGTGTTGTAAAAGAAGATGAAGCGCTAATCGCTAAAGCTAAAGCTTGGACTCTAAAACTGTCTACGTACGATCCAGAAGGCGTGACTTCTCGTGGCTATAACGATGAAGCGGCTTTCCGTGTCATCGCTGCTATGGCTTGGGGTTACGACTGGCTACACGGCTACTTCACAGATGAAGAACGTCAGCAAGTTCAAGATGCTTTGATTGAGCGTCTAGACGAAATCATGCACCACCTGAAAGTGACGGTTGATCTATTAAACAACCCGCTGAACAGCCACGGTGTTCGTTCTATCTCTTCTGCTATCATCCCAACGTGTATCGCGCTTTACCACGATCACCCGAAAGCAGGCGAGTACATCGCTTACGCTCTAGAATACTACGCAGTACACTACCCACCATGGGGCGGTGTAGACGGCGGTTGGGCTGAAGGTCCAGACTACTGGAACACACAAACTGCATTCTTAGGCGAAGCATTCGACCTATTGAAAGCATACTGTGGCGTAGACATGTTTAACAAAACATTCTATGAAAACACAGGTGACTTCCCACTTTACTGTATGCCGGTTCACTCTAAGCGCGCGAGCTTCTGTGACCAGTCTTCAATCGGTGATTTCCCAGGTTTAAAACTGGCTTACAACATCAAGCACTACGCGGGTGTTAATCAGAAGCCTGAGTACGTTTGGTACTACAACCAACTGAAAGGCCGTGATACTGAAGCACACACCAAATTCTACAACTTTGGTTGGTGGGACTTCGGCTACGACGATCTTCGTTTTAACTTCCTATGGGATGCACCTGAAGAGAAAGCACCATCGAATGATCCACTGTTGAAGGTATTCCCAATCACGGGTTGGGCTGCATTCCACAACAAGATGACTGAGCGTGATAACCATATCCACATGGTATTCAAATGTTCTCCGTTTGGCTCAATCAGCCACTCTCACGGTGACCAAAACGCATTTACACTTCATGCATTTGGTGAAACGCTAGCGTCAGTAACCGGCTACTACGGTGGTTTCGGTGTAGACATGCACACTAAGTGGCGTCGTCAAACGTTCTCTAAAAACCTTCCACTGTTTGGTGGTAAAGGTCAGTACGGCGAGAACAAGAACACAGGCTACGAAAACCACCAAGATCGCTTCTGTATCGAAGCGGGCGGCACTATCTCTGACTTCGACACAGAATCTGATGTGAAGATGGTTGAAGGTGATGCAACGGAATCTTACAAGTACTTCGTTCCTGAAATCGAATCTTACAAGCGTAAAGTCTGGTTCGTTCAAGGTAAAGTCTTCGTAATGCAAGACAAGGCAACGCTTTCTGAAGAGAAAGACATGACTTGGCTAATGCACACCACTTTCGCAAACGAAGTGGCAGACAAGTCTTTCACTATCCGCGGCGAAGTTGCGCACCTAGACGTAAACTTCATCAACGAGTCTGCTGAGAACATCACTTCAGTTAAGAACGTTGAAGGCTTTGGCGAAGTTGACCCATACGAGTTTAAAGATCTTGAGATCCACCGTCACGTTGAAGTGGAATTCAAGCCATCGAAAGAGCACAACATCCTGACGCTTCTCGTTCCTAATAAGAACGAAGGCGAGCAAGTTGAAGTGTCTCACAAGCTTGAAGGCAACACGCTACTGCTCAATGTTGACGGCGAAACGGTTTCAATCGAACTGTAATCCGCTGAAGTAACAGAAGCTAGATACTAAAAACTCCGAGTGAAAGCTCGGAGTTTTTTTGTTTGTCTAGTTAGTTAGTTGGATAAGTTGGCAAACCCATCAGGTTGAAAGAAAACTAAATGGCTCTAAGTTCAATAGCTCCTCGATGATAAGCCAGTAGTTAAATAGTTAAATAGTTAAATAGCTAAATAGCTAAATAGCTAAATAGCTGAACCTGGAAGCTGATACACAAAGACCGAGCATGTACGTAGCCACTATGCTCAATGAAATGCGAGACCCACATGTATCGCTCTGTTAGAAGAATAGGGCGCCAACACCTGTTTCCCAAAAATTGATATGACTTACTTCTGCGTGAACGGCCTAATCATTGGCTCAGTAAGGGAGGAGTGAACTATACCTAGGTAATGAACTATATATAGTTAAAGGCGTAGCTTGTGCTTACTAATCGTATGACATTTAACGTACGTTATTTCATCAATAGACAGTTTTTAAGTGGCAAATAGTTCCTGTAAGTACAAAGCGTGCCCCATATTTTTTCGTAAAGTGAATCCCTGTCACAACTTGGATCGAACCATCAAATCAATGCCCTAAAACTATTGCGTAACGAGAAAGACGTCGTTATTATAATGAGCATATAATCATACAATACTATATTTGGAGTTTGAACATGACTAAACCTGTAATCGGTTTCATTGGCCTAGGTCTTATGGGCGGCAACATGGTTGAAAACCTACAAAAGCGCGGCTACCACGTAAACGTAATGGATCTAAGCGCTGAAGCTGTTGCTCGCGTTACAGATCGCGGCAATGCGACTGCATTCACTTCTGCTAAAGAATTAGCAGCTGCAAGTGACATCGTTGAGTTTTGTCTTACAACTTCAGCTGTTGTTGAAAAAATCGTTTACGGCGAAGACGGCGTTCTAGCGGGCATCAAAGAAGGCGCAGTACTAGTAGACTTCGGTACTTCTATCCCTGCTTCTACTAAGAAAATCGGCGCAGCTCTTGCTGAAAAAGGCGCGGGCATGATCGACGCACCTCTAGGTCGTACTCCTGCACACGCTAAAGATGGTCTTCTGAACATCATGGCTGCTGGCGACATGGAAACTTTCAACAAAGTTAAACCTGTTCTTGAAGAGCAAGGCGAAAACGTATTCCACCTAGGTGCTCTAGGTTCTGGTCACGTGACTAAGCTTGTGAACAACTTCATGGGTATGACAACTGTTGCGACTATGTCTCAAGCTTTCGCTGTTGCTCAACGCGCTGGTGTTGATGGCCAACAACTGTTTGACATCATGTCTGCAGGTCCATCTAACTCTCCGTTCATGCAATTCTGTAAGTTCTACGCTGTAGACGGCGAAGAGAAGCTAGGTTTCTCTGTTGCTAACGCTAACAAAGACCTTGGCTACTTCCTTGCACTATGTGAAGAACTAGGTACTGAGTCTCTAATCGCTCAAGGTACTGCAACAAGCCTACAAGCTGCTGTTGATGCAGGCATGGGTAACAATGACGTACCAGTAATCTTCGACTACTTCGCTAAACTAGAGAAGTAATCGACGTACGACCTCGCTAGGGTATTGCTTGTCGTTTTGGCGGCGATACCTCAGCGAGGTTCGTTTTTATCTACCATTCCCTGTTTGTTCCCACGGTTTCACTCTTCCTCGCAAAGCCCTTTACCATTTAGTCCTGCTCTTCTAGATCTACTTTTTTGCTTCTTTCTTTTCTACCTGAGTCAAACTCTACCTGTTTCTATTCTCATTTAAGCTCGGCCTTTCAAGGCTACAAAGCTTTTAGCTAACACTTCACCTTCTTAGAAACCTCTGTTCTAACCACACTTTGTTGGACATAAGTCGACTCGTCACTCTCATATTTTTCAAAGTAGCGTTGACGCGTGATAATTCGCGCGGCTAAGCAATCATGTCCTCAATCGTCAATAAAAATCAAAAAAAAAGCCCACACAGCTGGTGACTGTGTGGGCATGTTCGGACGAGCCGTCTGGAAAAACAAATAAACAATTGTAAGTGAAAAACGAATAACGAGATCCCCCGACAGTTTCTACGTTAAACGTGTTCAATGACCTCAAAGCAAGCTGCTTCAATCATCACTTTTAATTGAACAAAAGCATCCAGAAAGAACTTAAGTTATGATTCAAATACACCTTATATTAGGATTTATTGTATTACAAATAAATTTTGAAATTAAATGCCTTTAGTGAATAATTGGTTGGTGGGAGTGTGAGTTAAAGCCCACTTTTTTACTCGACCAAGTGACATCGCAATGAAGAATTTAAAAAAGGGCTTTATCGCTGGAATAGGGGTTAACTATCTAAAAATCGAACATTTTTAATGTTTTATCTATTTTCTCTAACTTCAGTGAAAGTCTAAACTCATAAATGATACCTATGTCACAGGGTGATTTTAACCAGTTTTAATATATCAAGATCGCTCACAGAAAGGTCTTGCAATTAAGCATACAATATTAATTAAATTAATGGTTGTGACGATGGATCGACATGAACAACTTTCGTGTCCATGTATCTTTGATAGTGTAAACAGGACGACCATTTCATTCGGATAAAAATAATAGACATAGGTTGTATGGATGATGAGTTTGATGAATTCAAAACTGTCTTTAGGATTTAAAGGAAAATTGATTTTAATGGTGGCGATCGTCAGTTCTAGTGCTTTGGCATTTACGAACTGGTTTACGCTTGATTTGGCAACAGACCAAGTAAACCAAACGATTTATAACGAGATTGACCACTCGCTAACGATAGAAATTAATCAAATAGAAAGCACCGTTCAGCGCACCATCGATACCGTTAATTCTGTTGCACAAGAGTTCATGAAGTCCCCTTACCAAGTGCCGAACGAAGCACTTATGCATTACGCTGCTAAGCTCGGTGGTATTGACAAGATTGTGGTAGGTTTTGACGACGGCCGTTCTTATACCTCTCGCCCTTCAGAATCTTTCCCTAACGGTGTTGGGATAAAAGAAAAGTATAATCCAACTACTCGTCCTTGGTATCAACAAGCGAAATTGAAATCAGGCTTATCTTTTAGTGATCTGTTTTTCACTAAGAGTACTCAAGTGCCTATGATTGGTGTGACGTACTCGTACCAAGATCGCGTGATCATGGCTGATATACGTTTTGATGATTTGGAAACGCAGCTTAAACAGTTGGACAGCATCTACGAAGCTAAAGGGATCATCGTTGATGAAAGAGGGATGATTGTCGCTTCCACAATAGAGAATGTGCTTCCACAAACCAATATCTCTTCTGCAGACATCCAGATGAAACTCAACAGTGCCATTGAACAACCTGATCAATTCATTGAGGGTGTTATAGATGGTAACCAGAGAATATTGATGGCCAAGAAAGTGGATATTGGTAGCCAGAAAGAGTGGTATATGATCTCTAGCATCGACCCTGAACTCGCGCTCAATCAGTTGAATGGTGTGATGTCGAGTGCGCGTATCCTTATCGTGGCTTGTGTGTTCGGTTCGGTGATATTGATGATTTTACTTCTGAATCGTTTCTACCGCCCAATCGTGTCACTGCGCAAAATAGTGCATGGCCTTTCTCAAGGTAATGGAGACCTGACTCAAAGGCTTGCTGAGAAAGGCAAGGACGACCTTGGACACATCGCAAAAGACATCAACTTGTTCATTATCGGCTTACAAGAAATGGTTAAGGACGTGAAATTCAAGAACTCGGATCTCGACACTAAGGTATTAAGCATTCGAGAAGGCTGTAAAGAAACCAGCGATGTATTGAAAGTCCATACTGATGAAACCGTTCAAGTGGTCTCAGCGATTAATGGTTTGTCTGAAGCATCGAATGAAGTAGAGAAGAGTTCTCAGTCGGCGGCAGAAGCAGCAAGAGAGGCAGCTGTGTTCAGTGATGAGACGAAACAAATCAATACAGTGACGGAAACCTATATCAGTGATCTCGAGAAGCAAGTCTGTACGACGTCTGATGATATTCGCTCTATGGCCAACGAAACACAGAGTATACAGTCGATAGTATCTGTGATTGGTGGTATCGCTGAGCAAACCAACTTACTTGCGTTGAATGCTTCAATCGAAGCGGCAAGAGCGGGTGAGCACGGTCGAGGTTTCGCCGTGGTGGCTGATGAAGTTCGCGCGCTAGCCAGTCGAACGCAAATTAGCACGTCTGAAATTGAAGAAGCATTATCAGGTTTGCAGTCCAAATCGGACGGTTTGGTTAAATCTATTGAGTTGACCAAAAGTAATTGTGAGATGACTCGGGCCCAAGTTGCTCAGGCTGTAAACATGCTGGCGAAGCTAACGGAGCAGATGGAAACAGTAAGTCGTTTTAATAATGATATTTCGGGTTCCTCTGTCGAGCAGAATGCGCTGATTCAAAGTATCGCTAAGAACATGCATAAGATTGAAAGTTTCGTTGAGGAGCTCAATAAGCTAAGCCAAGATCAGTTAACTGGAACTGCAGAAATCAAAACACTTAACGGCAGTGTTAATGAATTAATGAGTAGTTTTAAAGTTTAACTTTACTAGAATTAATTTATAAAAATCAATGTGTTAAATTTTTATTTTTAATAAAGGCCACTCAATAACGTTCGGTTTTAGAGTGGCCTTTCTGCGTTGTTTTCGTGTCACTAATTTTGCGACATTCCTTCTCATTTCACCTCATTTGCCGTATCTCACATTCTGATAAATAGATAATTGACATAAAATAGTACAAATATACATTATCACTCTACTCTTATGGATAAGTGAGATAAATGTGAATAAGCCAATCTTTGTCGTAGTGCTCGCTTCGCTTACGTATGGCTGCGGTGGAAGCAGTTCAAATAGTTCAAGTGACAACAATGACCCTTCTGATAACAGCAATCCAGGAACGTCTTATGGCGTTGTTGCACCTTATAATATCGCCAAGTATCAAAGTATCCTTTCGAGCTCTGATCTTCAGGTTTCTGATCCTAACGGAGCGGAGGGCAATAAAACCTCTGAAATCAAAGACGGAAACTTCGATGGTTATATCAGTGATTATTTTTACGCTGATGAAGAGACTGAGAATCTTGTTTTCAAAATGACCAACTACAAGATGCGTTCAGAAGTTCGTGAAGGGGAAAACTTTGATATCAATGAAGTGGGCGTGAGACGCAGTTTATATGCAGAAATAAGCTTACCTGATATCGAACATTCGATGGCAGGTTCACCCGCTGATCACGATGAAGTAACGATGTTACAGATACATAATAAAGGTACGGACGAGAACGGAACTGGTTATATCCCTCATCCATTATTGCGTGTGATTTGGGAACAAGAACGCGATGGCATCACAGGCCACTATTGGGCTGTAATGAAAAACAACGCCATTGACTGCAGCAGTGCTTCAGACTCTTCGGATTGTTACGCCACTTCATATGATCGTTACGATTTGGGAGAGGCGGATCTTGATAGTTTCACTAAGTTTGATCTTTCAATTTATGAGAACACACTGTCGATCAAAGTGAATGACGAAGTAAAAGTGAACCGAGATATCGGCTATTGGGAACATCTCCTGAGCTATTTCAAAGCCGGTATATATAACCAGTTTGAAAATGGTGAAGCCACGGCATATTTCCAAGCGTTAAGATACACAACAACCCAAATCAATGGCTCAAACGATTGGGATATTAATGACTGGAAGTTGACGATTCCTGCGAGCAAAGATACTTGGTATGGCAGTGGCGGCGATAGCGCTGCTGAATTAGAGCCTGAACGTTGTGAGTCGAGCAAAGACCTTCTCGCAAATGATAGCGATGTTTATCATAGCAATATTGACCTCTCTTATTTCAATACGGATGAGGGGAGAATGCACTTTAGATCGGACATGGGATATGGCACCTCTACCGAAAATTCTAGCTATATTCGTTCTGAATTAAGGGAGCTGTATCAAAGCAATACACAACCGGATTGCAGCACCAGTGATGAAGACACAAGCTGGTATTTGAACGACACAAGAACTAACACAACCAGTCATGAGTTAACCGCAACACTGCGAATTGAAGACTATCCGAACATTAATAACCAAGATCCGAAAGTGGTACTTGGGCAAATCCACGGTTGGAAGATCAATCAAGCATTGGTGAAGTTGCTATGGGAAGGTGAGAATAAGCCAGTAAGAGTGATACTCAATTCCGATTTTGAGCGCAATAATCAAGACTGTAGCGGTTGCGAACCGTTCAGTGTTGAATTAGGTACATATGCAGCCAGTGAAGAGTGGCGATATACGATTCGCGCTGACGAAGACGGTGTTTACCTGGCGACCCATGATTCTGATGGAACCAATACTGTTTCTCACACAATCCTTTGGGGACAAGACTACACAGACAAAGATGGAGACAGGGTATCACTAACATCAGATTGGACATCGACAGATATCGCTTTCTATTTCAAGGCGGGTATTTATCCCCAATTTAAGCCAGATAGTGACTATGTAGGTGAAGTGTTTGATGTGAGCTTTAGTTCTCTACGAGCAGAGCACAACTGAGTCCCTGATGTTTGAATAGACATTTCGGTAATGAAGAAGACCATATTGATGTCTAACAATGTGGTCTTTTTTTTGCTTTTTGGACGTTTGCAATAATGTGTTTTGAACGACAAAAGTTCTGCTTGAGCCATACAAATATTCACTATTTCGGAGCGGTTGGTCTGCGCTTACTCGTTCATTTCGCATTCCAAATTATTATAGATTGTCTTTTATCAATAGGAAGTGTGATCCAGTTAAAGTATGGAAAAAACGGAAAGTGTTCCTAGTCTCATTTATTAAACGAAGTGTTTTATTTGTATTATAAGATTACGTAATATTTTTATGTTATCGCAAATACTGAGAGAGGAATTGCCTTATAGCTCGTGTTTGCTAATTTTTTCTTTCAGTTATGAATGCTGTCTTTGTATTATAATAATGGATTAAATATGAAACAAATTACTCTAAAAACTTTGCTCGCTTCTTCTATTCTACTTGCGGTTGGTTGTGCGAGCACGTCTACTGCTGATTTTCCAAATAACAAAGAAACGGGTAAAGCGCTTCTGACGCCAGTTGCTGTTGCCGCTAGTAGCCATGATGGTAATGGCCCTGATCGTCTTATTGACCAAGATCTAACAACACGTTGGTCTTCAGCGGGTGACGGCGAGTGGGCCACGTTAGACTATGGTTCAGTGCAAGAATTTGACGCGATTCAAGCCTCTTTCAGCAAAGGTAATCAGCGCCAATCTAAATTTGATATCCAAGTGAGTATTGATGGCGAAAGCTGGACAACGGTACTTGAAAACCAACTAAGTTCAGGTGAAGCGATCGGCTTAGAGCGCTTCCAATTTGAACCTGCGGTTAAAGCACGTTACGTAAGATACGTTGGTCACGGTAACACCAAAAACGGTTGGAACAGTGTGACGGGTTTAGCTGCGGTTAACTGTAGCATTAACGCATGTCCTAGTAGCCATATCATCACTTCAGACGTTGTTGCTGCAGAAGCGGCAATGATCGCTGAAATGAAAGCGGCAGAGAAAGCCCATAAGGCCGCACGCAAAGATCTACGCTCTGGTAACTTCGGCGTAGCAGCGGTTTACCCTTGTGAGACTTCGGTTAAATGTGACACTCGTAGCGCACTGCCAGTACCGACAGGCTTACCAGCGACACCGGTTGCAGGTAATGCACCGAGCGAAAACTTCGACATGACTCACTGGTACCTATCTCAACCATTCGATCATGACAAAAACGGCAAGCCAGATGATGTGTCAGAGTGGAACCTTGCAAACGGTTACCAACACCCTGAAATCTTCTACACAGCTGATGACGGTGGCTTAGTATTTAAAGCTTACGTTAAAGGTGTACGTACATCTAAAAACACTAAGTACGCACGTACAGAGCTTCGTGAAATGATGCGTCGTGGCGATCAGTCTATTAGCACTAAAGGTGTTAATAAGAACAACTGGGTATTCTCAAGCGCTCCTGAGTCTGACTTAGAGTCAGCGGCGGGTATTGACGGCGTTCTAGAAGCGACGTTGAAAATCGACCACGCAACAACGACAGGTAATGCGAATGAAGTAGGTCGCTTTATCATTGGTCAGATTCACGATCAAAACGATGAGCCGATTCGTTTGTACTACCGCAAATTGCCAAACCAAGCAACGGGCGCAGTTTACTTTGCACACGAAAGCCAAGACGCAACAAAAGAGGACTTCTACCCTCTAGTGGGCGATATGACGGCTGAAGTGGGTGAAGATGGTATCGCGCTTGGTGAAGTGTTCAGCTACCGCATTGACGTGAAAGGCAACACGATGACTGTTACTTTAATGCGCGAAGGTAAAGACGACGTTGTACAAGTAGTTGATATGAGCAACAGCGGCTACGACGCAGGCGGCAAGTACATGTACTTCAAAGCGGGTGTTTACAACCAAAACATCAGCGGCGACTTAGACGACTACTCACAAGCGACTTTCTACCAGTTAGACGTATCGCATGATCAATACAAAAAGTAATCTAACCGAATAACACTTAATATTAAAGATATCGCAATAGCCTCCAGCCTTAGGGTTCGGAGGCTTTTTTGTGTCTGGTATTTAGGTTAAAAACAATCAGTCATCAAAGGGAAGGTATAGTTTAGGTACTGGTTTCTTAACACAATTCCACTTTAAAAATCATGCTTCCAACTTATCAAGCAATCTACAGTTCATCATCTCCAATTCGTTGATGAGACTGTAAGTGCAAGGTATGGCCAATCAAACCTACGGTTAGCGCCAAATATTGTTCTAGGTTGTTTACGGCTTGATCAAATAGACAGGGGTATCTCTATCAATAGGTATATTCAGCCCCCCAATCTTAAAAGTCAGTTTATAGCCCTTAAATGTCCTTCATCGCTCAAGAGCAATTAGAGATAGATGTATAAACGAGAGGGTACTGAACGCAGTATTGATACACAGGCACTTTCTGTAAACCGTCATAGAACGGATTCAGTTGTTGATTATCGAAGCCCGGATTACTGAAGAACAACGGGTAAGTGGTTAGAGTTGTGTGGTATCCATAAGGCTTTGCTTAGCCTGGATTGGTACGTGTGGTAAGAGGTATGATGGATAACGACATAATTGAATAGCGTGTTATAAAAAAGCCTCTAGTAGAACTAGAGGCTATTGATTCAATCAAAGAGTTATTACTCAGCAGTAAATTGAGTTACACGTTCTTGAATTTGTACATCAGTCAGAACTGTATTCCAAACTGCGATATTATCGACTAAACCATTGAAGTTTTTATCATCTCCTGTTGAGCCACCTAATAAAACAAGTTTGTCACTTGTATCAGCATTAGGTAATACTTCGATATCGACATCTTTCGACGCAACTTGTGTTCCGTCGATATAGATACGCATTTCTCCGTACTCGCCCGCATCTGCAGCTTCGGCATCATATATAGCCATAATATGGTGCCACTCATTATTTAAGATAGAGGTATCTGATTTAGCTTCTGTACTGGTTGAAATGCCGCCATAAAGTTTAAGTTTTATTTTGTTTAAGTTGCTTTCTGAGCTGTCGTCACCTTCGATATACAATTTAAAACCGGTTTCAAAATTATTATTTGAAGAGTTTTTATCGTAAAAATCGAATATAGCTACGTCATCACCATAGAAAGTACCGTCTAGGCGGGCCTGTTGATTTATCACAGCTTCGATTGAGAATGAACTATCAATCAATTCAACCCCTGTAGGTATATCTGAATTACGATTGTAATATAGGTAGGTATACTCGTCACCCTCATTAGCTAGGTCTTGGCTAATCGATATTGCAGTATTCTCAGCGCCTTTTGCTCCAGTAGCAGCTGAATAATTCTTACCGCCAGTAATCCCAATTTGGTTGTTTGAAGAGCCAGAATCAGTTTCTAATTCGGATTCGCTTGATCCTGTAAATGTGTACTCATTTAACGCAACCGGGAAGTCACCTACTGGCGGTTCTGGGTTCTCTGGATCTACAGGAGGCTCTCCAGTCAAACTGATTACGGTAGCTTCAGAAGTGCTGCTGTTATATGGGTTGTTGTTTAAGTCATACCCAACAGAGTAGTCATTAAAGGTGTCTTTGAACTCTTCAACATACTCTCCAGTAGACTCATCAAGTGAATATACTTTAAGGTTGTCAGCAATCAGTTTAAATGGTGTTGTTTCATCGTTTGTTCCTAGACGAAGCGCAACGACTTGAACTTCTTTATAGCTACCTTCGTTTGAAGATACCGCTCCGGTATAGGGCTCTCCATTAATTGTAAAGGTATGAGAATCAGCAGTCCAAATGACTTCTACTTTAGCCGTAAAGATACCATTTACATCCGTTTCATAAGTACCAACTGACTCTAATGAACCCAGCGAATTTCGGGCCTGAATTATGCCACCACCAATGGCTATATCGCCATGATGATAATTATTACTTACTTTATCATTCTCATCATTTGTTGAGTAGAGGGAAATATAGGCGTTATTCTCGCCAACATCCGCTTCTTCACTATTTTCGTCAAGTTGGTAAACTAAGTCGACAGTTAATTTTCCTGAAGAGATCGTTTTTCCAACGGTAGAACTCGAATCAATGATTTTAAGTCGTAGCTCACCGGTATCATTGGTCAACGTATCTAAAATTTGTGCAGCATTATCAACTCCTGAAGCTTCATCAGCCGCATCAGCAGGGCCGGTTACTGCTGTATCATCGCTGTGGTCAGTACCTGAGACCGGAATGTTACCGTCGATAGCAAGACCACCATCAGTAGCGGAGTAGTCGCCATCTACAGATATCGTACTTACCGTACCGTCATCATTGAAAAGTGTGAACGCGACTTGACCTGAAGTTTCATCTTCAATTGTCTCTTCGCAAGTAGTTTCAAATCGTTCGTATTCACCAAGTGTGGCATCAGGTGAATTGTCAGTGTAGTAATAAAGTGTCTCACCATCTGCTGAGAAGCGATATACGTTGGGTAGATCAGTACTACTCGGTGATGAATAGGCTGCTGAGAGTGCTGCGGTATCAGAAAATTCCCAATAACCATTTAATAGTACCGAAGTTGGTGTTGCAGGATCGGTAGAACCATCCGTCGGAATAGGTAAACCGTCACTGTTACAACCAAATAATAAACCTGTCGAAAGAGCAACAGCTGTAGCGACTTTAGAAATCTGCATAAAATATTCTCTTTATGATATTAAATCCATATGTAAATCACATAAGAAATAGATAATGAATAGTCGTTAAATACTTATTAGGATGAAGCTAATATTTATTAGGATGAAGCTAATATTTATTAGATCATCCTATTTTTAAATAAAGTAATTAAGATATGCCCCAAAAATTTTCAAGAGGAGAGGGGTATTTTATAAATGGACTATTTCTAATTAGAATGAGTAAGCAACACCAACACGGTATTTTGCTTCGCGATCTTTTGAAGATGAACTGATATCAGATGACCAAATCTCAGCAAAAGGTTTCCAAGAACCGAACTTGTAATTTACTTTTACGCCAGCATCCCATTCCCAGTCATCACTATTATAAAGAAGTACGTTATCCAAAGATTTTACATAGTTCGCTTCGTAAGAAAGGCCAAGTTTAGGTAGCGATTCTATTTTGTAGGCACCGGTTAGCGTAATTTTTGATTTTTGAGCTGACTCTAAACGTTCGCCAGTTTCTGAATCCTTGTCACCAAATTGCGTATGGTTACGGAAGTCTGCATATTCATGACGGTAACGAATCGCGGTTGTTAACCCCATGTCTGCTTTATAGCCAACGCGGAACTGAGGTTTGAACGTGACCTTCTTCATCTTCCAGTCGCCATCGTTAGCATTAGGCTCATCCCAATCCCAAGCAATAGGCATACCCATTTGTAGATACCAATTGTTGTCTATTTTGTATGTCGCAGTGTTATCGATCTCCATACCATAGATGTACCAGTTACCATCGTAAAAACTCTGGCTGTTAGCAGCCTTAATATCACCATCATCCTCAACATAAGAGTCGTCAGTATGGAATTTAACTTCAAGACCAGTTGAGTGCTTCCACTTGTCTGATAACTTAAAGCTTTCACCTAGCTTAACTCGGTGTTGATGGCGAGCGTCTACGTGAGCCGTATCACCATTGGTCTTTGTATAATCCGTTGCAGCACGATACTCGTAACGATAATCAAGAGATGCACCAGTAGCTGTGCCCGCTAAAAGAGTACATGCAACAGCTGCAGCAATTTTTGTAACAGAATTCATACCTTTGTCTCACTATTATTTTTTTATTCCGGATACATCCAATGTACCCCTGGCTCACAAACCAATACCTTAAATGGTATTAAATTAATGTATGACAAATATGGTATTTATTCTTGGGTCAAATTTCTGTGAGATCTATCAAAAGTTCCGACTAATGGCCTATTTATATAGCTAAATGTTATGAATATCTCAATTTAAGGCATGTTTATCAAATCAATCATGACCCAGTTCTCATATTAACAAACCTTGAGGGATTGGGTTTTTGCATGTGTTAAAATAATACAAATATAAGATGTTCCACATGTGCATATCGATGATTGAGTTATTGTTGTTCAGACACAGCGGAGCATATTGAGGGATATAGATATAAACCCTAGCTAGATGTTTAATAAAAGTTAAAAGATAGCTAAATGTAAATTCTATTTATTAGTAGGTTTATTTAAGTCGAAGAGAAAATATTTAGCACTAATTCGTGTTCAAAAGTGGTTTCTGTACTGAGAGTGTACTCAGTATCGGTTAATAATAAAGGATGAGTCATGTTTAAGAAAAACATATTAGCAGTGGCGTTATTAGCGACTGTACCAATGGTTACTTTCGCAAATAACGGTGTTTCTTCCCCCGTGCCTGCCGATAAATTCGATATGCACAATTGGAAAATAACCATTCCTTCAGATATTAATGAAGATGGTCGTGTTGATGAAATAGAAGGGGTGGCAATGATGAGCTACTCACATAGCGACTTCTTCCATCTGGATAAAGATGGCAATCTTGTATTTGAAGTGCAGAACCAAGCTATTACGACCAAGAACTCGAAAAATGCACGCTCTGAATTACGACAAATGCCACGAGGCGCTGACTTCTCTATCGATACTGCAGATAAAGGAAACCAATGGGCATTGTCGAGCCATCCATCAGCAAGCGAGTACAGTGCGGTTGGCGGAACATTAGAAGCGACATTAAAAGTTAATCACGTCTCAGTTAATGCTAAGTTCCCAGAAAAATACCCCGCGCATTCTGTTGTGGTTGGCCAGATTCACGCTAAGAAACACAACGAGCTAATCAAAGCTGGAACCGGTTACGGACATGGTAATGAACCGCTGAAGATCTTCTACAAGAAGTTTCCTGACCAAGAGATGGGCTCAGTATTCTGGAACTATGAGCGCAACCTAGAGAAGAAAGATCCTAATCGTGCCGATATTGCTTATCCAGTTTGGGGTAACACATGGGAAAACCCAGCGGAGCCGGGTGAAGCGGGCATTGCTCTCGGTGAAGAATTTAGTTACAAAGTGGAAGTGAAAGGCACCATGATGTACCTAACGTTTGAAACAGAGCGTCACGATACTGTTAAGTATGAAATCGACCTGAGCAAAGGCATTGATGAGCTTGATTCTCCAACGGGCTATGCTGAAGATGATTTTTACTACAAGGCCGGCGCATATGGCCAATGCAGTGTGAGCGACTCTCATCCTGTATGGGGTCCTGGTTGTGGCGGTACTGGCGATTTCGCTGTCGATAAAAAGAATGGCGATTACAACAGTGTTACTTTCTCGGCCCTTAAACTAAACGGTAAATAGATACGGAATAGAGCAGGTAACAAACTAGCTCAATCAAGTATTTTTAAAAGCCACTTAACTCAATGTTAAGTGGCTTTTTAGTATCTTTAAAGCTCGATTCTCGAAGTGCTCGTTATATGACTCTAAATATTTCATCGAGAGGGAGTCGCGCTTTTGGTAGCCCGTGGTTGTAATCTTCACCTCTAAGAAGTAACCCATTGCTAATGCAACCTCACAAACGTGGCCATCAAGCTCTTCGCTAAACTCTTGTCCGATCAAGTCCATATCAACCCCTTCCATTGGTGTAGAACCAATATCCAGCCTTGCAAGAACGTGGAGTGCGTTACCGATCGCTAGGTAAAGCTGCGCTTTGGTCCAGTTGCCGTTAAAGCCAGTGTCATCAGTATTGAGATCTGCAAACGCGTAGCCACCATTAAGCATGTTATCGTGCATCTCTGCGGGTAGGTGACCCGATTCAACTTCAACATCTACGCGATGAGCGTATTTTTCTTTGCTGTAGTGTGGGTCGTAGGCAAAAAGAATGATGTGTGATGATTCAATCGCGTGATGTTGATTAAATTGGAACTTGATAGCAAAAGTATCATGGAAGCGTTGCTTGGCTTCTTCGCTCTCAATCAGAATAAATTTCCACGGCTGTGAATTAATAGACGAAGCGGAAAGGCGGATTGCTTCTTTGATGACCTCAATTTTTTCTGAAGAAATGCGCTTACTAGGATCGTATTTTTTGACGGTGTAGCGTTTACGAAGATCTTGAAGAATGTCATGCATAATGTGTTCACCCAATTCTCTTAACGATTAATCGACGCTGAATTGATGAGTCGTTTACTGTCCGAAATGCCTTAGCCAGTGACCCAATAAATTCCTACCTTGAAAGTAGTACAACCTTACCAAAGGGCAAGGTTGTAATCAGAGAATATAGGAAGATCCTAGAATGGAAATCTGATGCGGCGATTAGTCATACATCAGTTCTTTGGCTTTGTCGGCATCAAATTCTTTAAGAGACTTGCGAGCCAAGTGACGGAATGGAAAAGCTTTAACGACTTCTTCGAATGGTTGGATGGCAAATGCCCAAAAAATAGAGCCGTCTAAGCCAAAGATAATAAGGGCACATAAAGGTATAGAGATAACCCATTGACCAGTAAAGTTGATTTTGAAGACAGCTGTTGTTTTTCCTAGCGCCCTCAATACATTTCCGTGGACTGTATTGTAGCCACGGACAATCGGTAAGAAGATGTAGAGTGGGGCGATAACCGCCAATGCTTGATAGGTCGACACGTCCAAGTTCGGGTAAATGTCACCAATCACCATACTTAAGCCAGCAAATAAGATTGCACATACAAAAGAAATAACGACCGCAATATCAATACTGGTATCGACGTTTTTAACGAGGTCATCCATTTTTTTGGAGCCGATTGCTTGACTGATAGTAATAGCGGATGAGTGGGCCCAAGCGGTAATAAATTGAGAGCCAGCTCTTATCCAAGGCATCACCAGGGTGATCGCCACATAAGCGTTGATATTGAGTTGTGAATACAACAGCTGATAAATAGTTGCACCGATCAATAGCATGGTCACATTCGCTGCTACAGGAAATATCTCAATGAAGTGACGGCGAATATTGGTGAGAAACTCTGATTTTTCTGTATCTAATTTCAGTGATACAGATGAATCGTAATGCACGCAAAGAACCAGATAGACAAGGCGAATGGTGATCGCAATAACACTGCCTAACGCGGCGCCTTGAACACCAATGCCTTCGAAATTCGAAAAGCCGTGAATGAGTCCATAAGAAAGGACAGCGTTGATCGGCAATTCAATCAAATACCCTTTAAACGGTATCTTGGTTCTTCCCAATGCATTAAATAGGGCGATAATTACTTGCGTTAATGCCGTGAAAATTATCAAGTATTTAGAGATATCAAGATAGTGACTTATTTCTAAGTGAAGGGCTCTGTCGTCAGTTAAGGCTTGGATTAGAGGTTGTTCGAAAAAGGTAAGGAGAATCCAAAATATTGTCGCTATGCCTAAGTTGATGAATAGACCTGCCCAGAATGCTTTTGACAAAGAGGTTGCAATACCAGAACCCACAGCACGACTTAATACCAGTTGTGTGCCATTCGCCAACGCCATTTGTATCCCGAGTACAAACGCAACAATCGTAGTGGCAATGCCCATGGCTGCGAGCGGAATCTCACCTAGTGGGGAAACAAGCAGTGTGTCGATCATCAACATTGACTGCATCAAAATACCGTTAAAGGCTAGGGGCCAGGCGAGAGAGAAGTTTTTCCTTACATACGATTGCGAAGACACAAACAACACCTTATATGTATAACCGTAAGTTTTCTCTGAGAGGACCTGAGTTCAACATTTAAAGATCAAACACTACGGTAATGGATGGTTAGAAAATGGGCGCTAAAATATGACTGACTCGTGTATCTGAATACACGAGTCAGTCTGGTCAATCTTGATTACGCGATGGCTAATTCAACCCTAGACAGCTTTTGATTTTCATCATCAAGTAAAGCTTGAGAGGCGATTCGAGCCTGATTCGCATTGCCTGACATAATCGCATCGTATATCGCTTTGTGCTCTTCTAGACAGAAGCGGCCGCCTTCGGCAGAGTGGTCGATAAACTGCTTGAAAATCGTCGACAGAATGTTCGCGAACGGAATATAAAACTGGTTCCCCGTCGATAAGAAAATCGTTTGGTGAAACAGATGATCGTTGGTTGTCCACTCTTCATAATCAAAGCCGTTTGCGGCAATGGTCATCTTTTGGAAAAGAATCGAAAGCTCTTTGCGTTGCTCTACCGTAGCGTTGGATGCTGCAAGCGCACACGCTTCTGGGTCAATCGCTTTTCTTAAGCCTAAAAATTGAGATAAGAAGGGCTTGGTGTCTTCTAGGTCTTGAATCCAATACAGTAATTGCGGATCTAAAAAGTGCCATTGCGTTCTTGGCTTGATACGAGTGCCCACTTTAGGCTTGGATTCAATCAACCCTTTTGCTGAAAGCAACTTAGTGGATTCTCGAAGGGCAGTCCTACTGACTCCAAAGATTTCGCACAAATCCATTTCGCTAGGTAACTTCTGATTTTCTTCTAACTCGCCTGACAAGATTTTGCGAGCAATTTGCCTCGCGACTTGAACATGAATTCGGCGGCTTGAATCTTCCACCAATGTAAATATTGACATTTAAACCACCTGAAATTGAAATTTTAAATATAAAAAAGCCAGACGAATCTGGCGTTTTGGTGTCAGTGTATACGTCTAATGTAGTGTGAGGTTTTTCCTCATCTACTTCGGTCTGATGACCTTATTTAGTGTGGCGAGCTTAACGACTTTATATAACTTAACGATTCTATATAACTTAGTGAGCTTATGTAAAACAGTTCGCTAGGGCGCTATTTGTCCGCCATTTACATCAAGGATTTGCCCCGTGATGTAACCGCTACAAGCGTGTGACGCAAAGAAAGCAAAAGTAGGGGCGACTTCTTCAATACTGCCAAAGCGTCCCATTGGGATGTTATTGGCAATGTTCGATTTCAACTCATCGCTTTTACCATCGTGAAATGCGGTATCTATAGTGCCAGGAGAAACAATGTTGAAACGGATATTGTCTTTCGCAAACTCTTTTACCCAGTTACGGTGAATATCGTGTAACCACGCTTTTGAAGCGGCATAGATGCCAGCACCCACACCACCACCTTCGCGAGCGGCAATAGAGCCTGTGCTGATCACACACGATGTTTGCCCCGATTCAGCGGCAGATGCACGCAAATGGGGAATAGAGAACTTGGTTGTCATTAATGCAGAGCGAACGTTGAGATCCATTACTCGCTCATAAAACTCATCATCAATATTCTCTAGATTTGCGCGGCCACCGAGGCCACCCGCGTTGTTAATCAACACATCCATGCCGCCAAAATGGTCGGTGAACTCTTTAACTAATCTTTCACACTCTAATGTGTCCATTAGGTTTGCAGGGAAAAACGCAACATCGCCACCCAATGCCGTGAGTTCGGTGAGAACGTCATCGACTTTTGGGCTGAAAGCTCGACTATTGATGCCAATCTTTGCGCCGTATTTTGCGAAAACACGTGCGGTAGCTAAGCCCATACCAGCGGTAGAGCCAGTAATTAAAATGCGTTTACCTTTTAAATCGTTAAACATCAAAGTCGCCTATATTGTACATTACTCACTTGAATAAATCATACAATAACACTTGGCATATTCAAGGGTGTTCACCTCAAAATGGATCATTAACAACATAAATAGTGAGAGTAATAGTGGTTTTGTGAGTTAACGCAAACAAAGGATGTGTAAATAAGAACTATTTGTATGAGTAAATAGGTTTATTTTGTTTGATGGTTTTAATTCTTACAATATTGTCAAAATAATGCTCTAGCCTATATTGGTAGTGACCTCACGTTATTCTTATGCTGAGTTGGTAGAGATATAAATCAGTGTTATAGTCTGAATTAAATAATACATATCCAATAAGTAAGTAGACACATGGCTGGTCCTTTCAATTCTATTTCAGGCTCTAAGCGAAGCCTTCATGTGCAAGTAGCGCGTGAAATCGCTCGTGGTATTTTGTCGGGCAATTTGCCTCAAGGTTCTATTATCCCTGGTGAAATGTCTCTGTGTGAGCAATTTGGCATCAGTCGAACAGCATTAAGAGAAGCAGTTAAACTACTGACCTCAAAAGGCCTACTCGAATCTCGACCTAAAATTGGTACTCGTGTCGTCGACCGTGCGTTCTGGAACTTCTTAGATCCACAGCTTATTGAATGGATGGACGGTTTGGCGGATACAGATCAATTCTGCCATCAGTTTCTAGGCTTGCGTCGTGCCATCGAACCTGAAGCTTGTGCATTGGCCGCCAAATTTGCAACTGCTGATCAACGAATTGAATTATCAGAAATTTTCCAAAAGATGGTTGAGATATCTAGCGAAGAGATTCTTGATAAAGAGCGTTGGCTAGATATTGATATGAAGTTCCACAGCCTAATCTTCAACGCGACAGGTAACGACTTTTACCTACCATTCGGCAATATCTTAACGACTATGTTTGTTAACTTTATTTCTCACTCTTCTGAAGAGGGAAGTACCTGTATTGAAGAACATCGTCAAATTTATGAAGCAATCATGGCGGGGAACAGTGATAAAGCGCGTCAAGTTTCAGCAAGTCACTTACTTGAAAGGAACCACAGATTGCCAATCGCTAGTTAATTGTTTTAAAAAGATTTTCACCTTGAATCTTTGTTGGAATTCATTCATTGGAACTAAAAGGCACACTAGGAAAGCACGTTTAATATGTGCTTTTTTTGTATCTAAATTTGATGAAAACCTGACTGATGTCCAATATTTAACCTATTCTTTGCTGTTTTGTTAAAACCACTAGCAACCAGTCTTGTTAGTTATATAATAATACTAATCAAATTATTGCGAGTGTGATTATGCCTCAGTCTCTATTACCAAATATTCTTCAATTTATCGGTCAGATAGACCCATTTGATAAGATCCCTAAAGAAGCGCTTCGTGAACTTGCCTCTAATGTTCAGATCACTTACCTCGGCAAAGGGGATGTGGTTGATCTGTGTGAATCGGGCAAGGAGAAGTCGCTCTATATCATTCGAACTGGCTCTATGGAGCAAAGAAAATCGGACGGTGTGCTTCGTGCACGTTTAGGTAGCGAAGATTTGTTCGGTTTCACGTTCTTAGATTCTGAAGTCAATGACGAGAAAGGTTATAGAGCCATCGCAATTGAGAACACCTTACTTTATGTGATTCCACACTCGGCACTTCAAACACTCTTTAAGGCTTTTCCAAGTTGTGCAGAACACTTTGCTTCACAGGCTCAAGTTCGCTTGAAGTCAGCACTTGATGTGGTGTGGTCAAATAAAGAGAAAGGCTTGTTCATTCGTAAGGTTGAAGAAGTGGCAAGCGGGCAGGTCGCCATTGTTAAGTCTGAGCAAACCATCCAATCGGTAGCGGTGGAAATGCTTCATCAACGCTCACCCTGTGCGGTGATCTATGAGGGTGAAACCATCGTTGGTTTGATTACCGACCGTGACATGACTAAGCGAGTGATCGCCCACGGTGTCAGCACCGATAATTTGATCTCTGAAGTGATGACACACTCTCCACTTACAGTGAAGCCGGATGATTTAGTGTTGCATGCTGCGTCTATCATGATGCAGTTCAATATCCGTAACTTACCCGTTGTGAAAGAGAACAAAGTCGTAGGCCTTCTTACTACATCGCACTTGGTTCAAAATCACCGTGTCCAAGCGATATTCTTGATCGAGAAAATCAAATACGCGGGCAGTGTGAAAACCATGTCTTCGTTTACCCCTGAGCGACAAGCTATTTTTGAAGCGCTGGTGGAAGGTAAAGTTGCTCCTGAAACCGTTGGTAAGGTAATGACCATGATCATGGATGCCTACACCCGCCGATTGATTCAGATCGCGATTGATAAATTAGGCCCACCACCGTGTGATTTCTCTTGGATCGTAGCTGGCTCACACGCGCGTAACGAAGTTCACATGCTGTCGGATCAAGACAGTGCAATTGTACTGGCAGACGACGCGACAGACAGTGACCGTATTTACTTCAAACACTTAGCGATGATGGTGACCAACGGGTTGGCAAGTTGCGATTACCCGTTATGCCCAGGGAAATTCATGGCAGCGACGCCAAAATGGTGTCAGCCACTCAATGTTTGGAAGCACTACTATAAAAAGTGGGTTGCCAACCCTGAGTACGAACGCCTACTCAACATCAGTGTGTTCCTAGAGATCCGTACTATTTATGGCAACAGTGAGTTCGAAGGCATTCTTCGTGATGAGCTGCATACCAATATTCGTGGCAACCGAGAGTTCCTAAGTACTCTCGTGAAAGACGCGGTCAATACCAATCCGCCACTGGGTATCTTCAACAGTTTAGTGTTAGAGAAATCGGGTGAGAACAAGAAAACCTTGAACGTGAAGAAATACGCAATCAACTTGATTATTGATTTAGCGCGCATTTATGGTCTTGCAGTGGAGTGTGACTTGTCGGCCACTGATGAACGCTTTGCGGCAGCCAATGAAAAAGGCATGCTGAGTGACGACGCATTCAAAAACATTCTGGGCGCTTACCAGTTCATTCTCTCTTTCCGTTTTGGCCATCAACTTGAAGCGTTGAAGAACGGAGATGTACCCGACAACAATATCAATCCAGATAGCTTTGGTAGCTTTGAGCGTAAACACTTGAAAGATGCCTTTAGGATCATTGCCGATCTTCAAGAAGCGGCGAAAATCCGTTTCGGAGCGCGTTAATGAAATCGTTTTTAAATTATTTTCATCCTCTTGAGCGAGTTAAACGTAAGCGTAAGCAATACCTTAATACGGTGAAGTTACCGGAAGCGTTGCACGATCTTGTTGAACAGCCTTGTCCAGACATGACGGATAAGGCTAAAGACAGTGACTACATTGTGTTGGATCTTGAAACGACGGGCTTAGATAGCGAGCAAGATCTGATTTTGTCCATGGGTTGGGTTGATGTGGTTAAGGGGCGAATAGACTTGGCGTCGGCCAAGCATATCTATCTCAATAACGATTCGCAGATCAACGCTGAAACCGCTGTTATCAACCACATCACGCCACAAATGTTGGAAGAGGGCGCTTCAATTCATGATGCGATGCTGACGTTTTTCGAAGCCGCAAAAGGTAAGATCATCGTGGCGCACGCTTGTGTGGTCGAAGAGAAGTTCATTAGCCAGTATCTACTTAGATGCTATGGTTTGAGGCAGTTGCCTCTACTTTGGCTAGACACACTATGCATTGAGAAGAGCATGGAGAAAGCGATCAGCAACCATGAAGAGGTGGATTTAACTCTAGCGGGTACGCGACATAGGTATGGGCTTCCTGAGTACAACAATCACAATGCCTTAGCGGATGCAGTCTCAACAGCAGAATTGTTTTTAGCTCAACAAAAGAGAGTTGTGCCTAACGATGAAGTGACAGTTGCATTCCTCTATCGGATCAGCCATTAGGGTGAGGAGCTAAGTACTCGGCTCTTATTTGAATGAATTGATTTGAAAGAAGAAAAGCCAGCGATTGAGCTGGCTTTTGTTTAGGTCTTAGAAAATTAGGACAGTAATTATCTTAGATTATTCATATAGCTATCGATTAGAAGCTATAAGTTAGACCAACACGGCTACGCAGTTCACGAGTCGCTTTAGTCGATGAAGTGCTCACATCACCAAACTCTACATATGGTGCCCACTGGCCCATCATGTGGCGAATACTAGCGTTTAACTCGTAGTTGGTATCGTCGTTGTCGTAGATGTCATATCCATCAGCTTTGTAGTAGTTACCTTCTAGACCAAAGCGCCAGTTTTCCATTGAGTAGTTAACGTTTGCCGTTAGACGGTGGCGGCGTTGATTACTATCATTTTCATAAGTAAGGTTTCCGTCGTCTAAAATTGGTTTGCCATCAGAGTCTGTTGCGATAGATTTTGTATTCTGTCTCATATCGTAACGGTAACGTGCGCTTAGGCTTAATCCGTCGATGCTATCAACGCTGTATGTCGCACGAACTTGAGGTTTGTACGTAATACCAGATTCACGACCTTCAATAGGCATACCGTAAGTCATTGTCCAGTTATCGTTTAGTACATGACGGTAATTTAGACCAAGCTCCCAACCGTTGTTCTTCAAATCTTCCATGAATTT
>NZ_MCUN01000035.1:124111-227600 GCF_002873455.1 Vibrio splendidus
CTCCCTTGAATTTCGCTTCAATATCTACAAGGAAGTTGCCAATGCTATCGCCTAGTTTTACACGAGTAGCGTGTTGATCTGTATGACTCTTGTATTCGTGTCTCATATCGAAAGACGCCGCAGATACAGAGCCAGCAGCGAGTACAGATGCCACAGCAATCAGGATTTTCGTTTTATTCATGGTATTCGTTCCATATTTATAGGTTGAGTATTGGCCATAATTGCAAGCCAAATAGAGTCGTTGTTGTCTTCAATGCATTTTGTCTTTGAAATTATTGTTTCGTTATTTCAACTTTGTTTTGCATTTAAATAATACAAATATGCTAACGATTTGAAGGAGTAGGTTCTGTGAATTGGATCGTGTTGTAGGGACGAAATCACTATTAACAAAGGGTTACAAAGTAAATGAATTCAAATAAGTGGCTGTTTTATAGTGATTTGTTTCTTTTTTAGTTATGGTTATTAAGACTTTTGTTCATCAATAAATGTGCGCTACAGCAAAAAATTGAATCTTTAGATGTTATTTTTATTTGTAATACATTATTATTTACTAGCTTTCTGTAGTAACACATAACTTTGCTGTGTTGATTGCATGAACTGACGGTGTGAAGCCGCATAAGTAAGAATGGTCTTGAAGCTAAGTGGATTAAAACCAACTGCTTTAAGAACATGAGGCATTTGCTTGAGGTGATTTAAAGCTCAATCAGAGAAGGTTTGAAATGTAGTAGACAAGGCAGTGACATCGCCTGCTATGTAAGTATGAACTTGATAGGAGTGAACAGGGTTCGAATAGTTTCCCATTTGTTCCAATCGGCTACAAAGAAATCGTTGAAGTGCTTGCGAAAGCATTTTGATTATTGCTCCCAACTATTCTAATTATAACTTCTGCTTTCGTTTAGAAAGGTAGGAGACGGTAGTGAAGAACTACCCTTGCGCTCATGTTGATACAGGCAACATGAGCGTTTTTTTTATCTGAAATTTGTGTATAAGAGCCAGTTTGAGGCTCTACTTACGTTAGTATTAGCTTTCTGTCGGCATCCAAACTTGTTTTGACGTGACTTTGTGGTCTTTAAAGGTCAGTTCTTCAACCTTGTCACCGTTACTATTCCAGCGAGTGAGTTTCCCGTTTGCTACTTCGCCTTCATCAAATTTCGCTTGGCTGGCCTTATTACCATTAGGGTAGTAGTCCGTCACTAATCCGTCTTTTTGCCCGTCACTGAATTCGGCTGTTAGGCTTTGTTCGCCATTCGGATACCAGCGCGAGGCAACACCCGACAGCTCATTGTCTTTATAGTTGAGCTCTGCTTTTTTCTGTCCGTTTGGATACCAGGTCTCGGCTTTGCCTTGCAGCTCACCTTTAACGTAATTCACCTTAGAAGCAACTTGGCCATTTGGGTACCAGTTGGTTTCTAACCCAAGTTCTAGGCCATCGGCAAATTGAGCTTGGGTCGCGACTTGGCCGTTATCGAACTTCTCTTCAAATTGACCAGTAAAGGGTTTTGAGTGGTTTACTTGATAAGCCACACCTTTGCGCATTTGTAAGTAGTCAACAGCATCATCGCTGGTGGCTGCATAGCTCATAGAAGATACCGTACTAAGAGCAATTAAGATTGGAACGTATTTCTTCATAATGACACCTTTTTAATGGACGAGGGGAAAGTGTAACTGGTGTGTTAAAAGCATTTCACTTCCGAGAACCACTGTCAGTATCTAATAATGGTTTTCAAGTTTGCATTAATGACGGACTCATATAGGGAACTTTTCAGAGCAAATTTTAATTTATATTTGTATTACAAATATGTCAGTGTTATTCATTTTTATAAATTATATTTAGCGATATTTCTGTTGCCTCCCTTCGAGCTTTGATCGTGACGAATGATGGTTTTTGTCGATAAATTTTCGTTTTTTGGAGACTTTGTTCATGTTTTCTGAGGTTTTTGTCGAGATTTGGTACGGATGACTGCACTCACTTGAGGAATTATGCTCGTAGGTGGTGCAACTTTGAACTCGATCACTTGTATGATTAATTGGGTGTGAGAGTGTAAGATCGCCGTCACGCATTTGGATTATTGTAGTACAAATATGCTTGCCATCTATTTATAGTGACCCCAACAAAAAAACATAAATAAAAGGTCTCAAGATGGAACTCAATACCCTGATAGTTGGCATCTACTTCCTATTCTTAATTGCAATAGGGTGGATGTTCCGAACGTTTACAAGCACGACAAGTGATTATTTCCGTGGGGGAGGTAACATGCTGTGGTGGATGGTAGGTGCTACGGCATTTATGACCCAGTTCAGTGCGTGGACATTTACTGGTGCAGCAGGTAAAGCCTTTACCGATGGATTTGCCGTAGCGATTATCTTCATCGCTAACGCATTCGGTTATCTAATGAACTACCTCTATTTTGCTCCGAAGTTCCGCCAGTTGCGTGTTGTGACGGTGATTGAAGCGATTCGTATGCGTTTTGGTAAGGTGAACGAGCAAGTGTTTACTTGGTCTGGCATGCCAAACAGTGTTATCTCCGCGGGTATTTGGTTGAACGGCCTTGCGATCATCGCATCAGGGATCTTTGGTTTCGACATGACAACCACGATCATCCTAACAGGCCTTGTAGTACTGGTAATGTCGGTAACGGGCGGCTCTTGGGCTGTAATCGCCTCTGACTTTATGCAGATGGTTATCATTATGGCAGTGACCGTAACGTGTGCAGTGGTAGCGGTTTACCACGGTGGCGGCGTTACACAAATTATCAGTGATTTCCCAACCGATTCATTTATCACAGGTGATAACCTTAATTACCTAAGCATCTTCAGCATCTGGGCTGTGTTCATCTTCTTAAAGCAATTCAGTATTACCAATAACATGCTGAACTCTTACCGCTACCTTGCAGCGAAAGATTCAAACAACGCGCGTAAAGCGGCATTGCTTGCCTGTGTACTGATGACACTGGGTCCAATCATTTGGTTCATGCCTTCATGGTTCATGGCGGGTCAAGGTGTTGACTTAGCTGCCGCTTATCCAGAAGCAGGCAGCAAAGCGGCTGATTTCGCTTACCTATACTTCGTTCAAGAGTACATGCCGGTTGGTATGGTTGGCCTTCTGATTGCAGCGATGTTTGCGGCAACAATGTCTTCAATGGACTCGGGTCTAAACCGTAACTCAGGTATTTTTGTTAAGAACTTCTACGAGCCGATTCTTCGCCCTGAAGCGACAGAGAAAGAGCTAATGGTTGTTTCTAAGCTAACGTCTACCTTCTTCGGTATCGCAATCATCTTGGTTGCTTTGTTCATCAACTCTCTGAAAGGTTTGAGCCTGTTCGACACCATGATGTATGTCGGTGCGTTGATCGGCTTCCCAATGACGATTCCAGCATTCTGTGGCTTCTTTATCCGTAAAACACCGGATTGGGCTGGCTGGGGCACGCTAGTTGTGGGTGGTGTGGTTTCTTACTTCGTTGGTTTCGTTATCACAGCGGATATGATTCAAAACTGGTTCGGTCTAAACGAATTAACGGGCCGTGAGTGGGCTGACCTGAAAGTGGCTATCGGCCTTATCGGTCACATCGTATTTACTGCTGGTTTCTTTGTTCTTTCAACATTGTTCTACAAGCCATTACCAGAACACCGTGAGAAAGACGTAGACAAGTTCTTCAACAACTTAGCGACACCACTAGTTGCTGAAAGTAGTGAACAGAAGAAACTGGATAACAAGCAACGTCGTATGTTGGGTTCACTTATCGCGGTTGCGGGTGTGGGCGTAATGACCATGTTCGTGCTGCCAAACCCAATGTGGGGACGCATGGTATTCGTTCTGTGTGGCTTGATTGTGTTCTCTGTTGGTCTATTACTTGTAAAAGCGGTTGATGACAAAGTCGAGCAACAAGACGAAGTGACGCCAGCCGAAGGCTAATTTAGTAGGTATCCTAAATAACATCACGGCCACCCAAATGGGTGGCCGTCAATTTTTAAAGCCAATATTTAATGTGTACTACTTAATGGTTTGAGCTATCAAATAAGTTCACGATAGCTGTCTTGGTCATTAGCACCTAAAAAGCCTCAACGGTTAATGTCTGTTGAGGCTTTATCGATCTTACGTCGTGACTATCTCGATCTTACGCCGTGATTACCGTGCTTTATATTTATGCAGTAGATCCCAAGGGATATTGCATAAGTGATGGTCTTCAGGAAACTGACTTAAGTGATGCTGATGAATATCATCACTCGCAACATAGTGAGTTAACGGCAATAGCTCGAGTGCGATACGGTCTGCGTCGTCACGAGATGCAACATAATGCTTGGCTTCTGTTAAGTGTTTTGTGTTGGTGCTGTATACGCCAGTACGGTACTTCTCACCCACATCGACGCCCTGTTTATTGACACTGTAAGGGTCGATAATCTCAAACAGGTGTTCGATCAGAATCGTTACTGAAGTAATGCTTGGATCAAATTCAATTTGGACGCACTCTGCATAGCCATCGTAATCGCTTTGTGTGCCATTGCATTGCGTGCTATCGCATTGCGTCGACCCGTTTTCTGTTAGCTGGGCGCTTCCATTGGCTCGGCCTGCTTCTGTGCTGATAACACCAGGAACGTACTTAATAAATTCTTGTACGCCCCATAAACACCCGCCAGCTAAATAAATTTGTTCCATACTTCTCTTTGAGCCTTCAGTGTTTGTTGATGTTCGTTCGGTGCATGAATCAATATAGTGATACAAGCATGTATGAAAAAGCACCTATAAAAATAAGCGTGCACATAAAAATCAGCACCCATATAAAAACAAGCGTTTAGGCATTGTAAACCTGTACGACTGAACAAACATTAGTTAAATATGATTTGTGATTATATAAGTCAGTATTGCTTTGTCATCACCCGAATCTCAACATCAAGTGAGCGTTACTCTAACCATGTTTGATCAAATAAAAGACTTCATTAATCCGAGCAAGAACCCCGATCTTACTCAGGCCCATGAATATCAACGCAAGCACCTGCCTACCTTGTGGCTGCTAGGTAAAACGGGCGCGGGTAAGTCATCATTTATTCAAGCGGTTACGGGTGATTCTTCTGTTGAAGTAGGGAATGGCTTCGCTCCGTGTACCATGACGGCGATGTCGTATGAGTTTCCTCAAGACAAACCTGTGATGCGTTTTCTCGATACCAGAGGACTAAGCGAAGCGAATTACGATGCGAAAGAGGATCTAGAAGAGATTGGCCAGGCAGGTAATGCGTTAGTCGTTGTAATGAAAGCAGACGAACCTGAACAATCCGCCGTGCTTGCAGCTCTAAAACAGATTAAGAAACAGAAGAAGATTAAACACTTGTTGCTAGTTCATACTGCGGTCTTGTCCTCCAGTGAAACAGACCGAGCAAGGCAGGTTCAGTTCAACACCAACCAAGTAGAAAAGGTTTGGGGTAAAGGGTTTGAATCGGTAACGGTCGATTTTGAAGTCGATGACAGCGCTATGTCTAACAGCAAAGCGGTTTACAACTATGACAGCTTGTTAGAAAAGCTGACCAGTATTCTTCCTGTTATAGGGATGATGGTGCAAGACAAAGAGCATTCCACACAAGAAGAAGTCAACTTTGATCAAGTAGAAAACGAAGTGCTTTGGTATGCAGGAAGCGCTGCGGCAAGCGACCTGATTCCGGGTGTTGGCTTGGTGTCTGTACCTGCGATTCAAGCGAAAATGCTTCATAGTTTGGCGAATCAATATGGGGTCGAGTGGAACAAGAGAGTCTTCAGTGAGCTGATAGGTACTTTGGGAAGCAGTTTTGCTTTGCAATACGGAATGAAGTTAGGCACTCGACAGTTGATAAAGCTGATACCGGTTTATGGTCAAACGGTAGGGGCAGTTGCTGCAGCCGCCATGAGCTTCGGAACCTCTTATGGTTTAGGTCGTGCGGCTTGTTTTTACTTCTATCATAAGAACAAAGGCGAAGAAGTGTCTGAACAAGAGATGCAGAAGATCTACAAAGAATCCCTGAAAAAAGGAAAGGCGGCATCGGGCTATGAAGAAAATTAGAAACCTATTTCGATTACTGGCGGTGCTATCGGGCGGACGTTGGGGTATTGCTCTTATTTCGGCCATCTTCCCAAGCGTTATCATGATGGGCTTTGGTGTTTTCTTAGCGGTAAAATACGGTTACCTACTGGAAATGTCGATTGCCATTGCGGTGAGTACTTTGGTGTTCACCATTCCTTTGTATGTGTCTAGCCGTTCTTCGCATCCATCTTCTCGTCAATCCTCTCAGCGTTCTTCACGCAACTCTTCAAATAACGAGTCTTTCTCAAATAAAGAAAGTGAAGACATTGGCGAGGGAGGTTCTGAATCACACCATAAAAAAGCTGATATCAACGATGCATTGGTTAAGGCTTCGACTGATTGGTCTCAAAAAGAACTGTCGATCTGGAATGAATCAAAACACTATGTACGCCAACAATTAATGGACGATATAGAGTGGGGCAACCTAGACCAAACCGGTTTAGAAGTACTTGAGTTTGTGGCGAAAAAGTTTGATAAGAAATCGCTCGATTTCTCGATTCCTGAAGGGCTAAAGCTGTTCGAAGAGGTAAGCCGACGTTACAAACTGGTAGTGCGAGAGCATATACCGGGCATTGAGTATCTCAAGGTTTCTTACATTAAGGCGGGCTACGAAGCCTATGACAAATATGGCGAGCTAGGGCAGAAGATCGTTAAGGCCGCTATTTGGGGGAATCACCTCAAAGACCTGTATTTGAACCCGTTAAAAGTTGTTTCTGATTTAGGTCGAGAGCAAGCGACATCTTCAATGACAAAAGGTGTGGTTGACGACATGCAGTACGCCGCTAAACAAGCCTTATTAGATGAAGTCGCGGCGGTGGCGATTGACCTCTATAGCGGACGTTTCAGCATTGAAGATGAAGCATTGAAAGCGTCGGACGTATCTGAACTCGACGAACAACGCTTTGCTCCTGAATTAGAGCCTGTGCGAATCGTGCTGGTGGGGCAAACCAGCTCTGGTAAATCTTCGCTTATCAATGCTCTTAAGCAAGAGTTGGTAGCTGAAGTGGATGTACTGCCATCAACGGACACTTCAACGGTTTACAACGCGTTTGTCGACGACAATGATGTTCGAGTTGTTGATCTTCAGGGGCTTGATGGCAATCCTAAAACCGAAGCCTTAATGCTGAAAGAGATGACCCAAGCCGATGTGGTGCTATGGGTGCTTAAAGCCAATCAATCTGCGCGTGATTTGGATAAGCAGCTGAAAGATAGATTTGATGCTTTCTATGACGATCCTAAGAACATCTCACGCAAGAAGCAGATAGTGGTGTCGGTTGTGAATCAGGTAGACCGATTAAAGCCTGTAGACGATTGGCAACCGCCGTATGACTTAGAGAATCCAACATCGGCCAAAGCAAAGATCATTGTTCAAGCGCTCGAATACAATCATATATTGCTGAAAACCGATATCGTGTTACCGCTGGCGATTGCGCCAGAAAAGGTACAGTTTGGTTTAGATACTTTAAGGCAGACGTTGATTGAGCGTATCGCTGACGCAAATAACGTGCAGAGAAATCGCCAACGTTTAGAAGCCATGAAAAGAGGGACGTCGGTTAAAGGCCAACTGAATAAAGCGGTCAAGGCGGGTAAGAAGGTTGCCCCTAGTGCATTGAAAGCAGCGACACCGAAGATCGCTGAAATGGCCATTAAACAAGTCGTTAAGAAAAAGTAATCCACGACAGTTTCTATAATGCCGTTCTGGTGAGGTTTGATTCTCATCAGAACGTAGTGTTCTAGTTCTTCGTTCTATATTAGAGATGCATTGAATTTAAAAGATCGCCGCTATTATTAAATATCTCGCTGAACTAGTTTAATAGTATATAAACTGCTGTGATTCACAGTTTATATAACATGCTATCGTATTTAATTTTCATTCTAAATGTTGATCACATTTATACTTGTCTAAGCTTTATTTATAAAACAATTGCACTATATTTAAATTTCGGATCATCTTGATTTCAACGTAGGGATATATTGTGAACATGTATCTGAAATGGCAATCAACAACATGGCTAACCTTGTTAGCTTGGTATACGTTAGACCACCAGCTCTCGTTCCGTCTTTCTTCAGAGTAGTACCTTCTAGGCGTCACGCGCCAACAAAGCAGCGTGCTTTGTTTACCTATCAGCAGCTTTGATGACCTTTGAACGCATGAATGTCGCACTTATTATTCCGTGCTGAGTATTCGTTGTTTCATCGTTCTTGTTATTTATCTTAGCCTCTGTTTAGGTTTGATTAATAAGTCATTATTTAACTTTTTTATTTTTACTGTTAATTTTTCTGTGTGTATTTGTACGGAAAAAATAATTTAATGGTGGGAATTCGTGACATCTAAAGAAAATATATTCTGACCTGATCGGAATGTATTGAAAGGTATTATTATGGAAAACTTCAAACATCTACCAGAACCATTTCGTATTCGCGTTGTAGAGCCTGTAAAAAGAACAACTCGTGCCTATCGTGAACAAGCGATCGTTGAAGCGGGTATGAACCCATTCTTACTTGATAGTGACGATGTGTTCATTGATTTGCTGACAGACAGCGGTACGGGTTCTATTACTCAACGCATGCAAGCCGCGATGCTAATGGGGGATGAAGCTTACAGTGGTAGCCGAAGTTACTATGCATTGTCGAATGCGGTTAAGGACATCTTCGGTTACAAATTGACGATTCCAACACACCAAGGGCGCGGCGCAGAGCAGATCTACATTCCTGTTCTTATTAAGAAGCGTGAAATGGAGAAGGGACTCGATCGCAGTAAAATGGTTGCCTTATCTAATTATTTTTTCGACACCACTCAAGGCCACACACAAGTGAACTGTTGTGTGGCGAAGAATGTTTACACCAAAGAAGCATTCGACACGTCAGTGAATGCAGACTTCAAAGGTAACTTCGATGTTGTGAAATTGGAAGAAGCGATCTTGGAAGCGGGCGCTGCAAACGTTCCTTATATTGTGAGCACCATTACTTGTAACTCTGCTGGTGGGCAGCCAGTGTCTATTGCCAACCTGAAAGCTGTATATGAAATCGCTCAGAAGTACGATATTCCAGTGATCATGGATTCTGCGCGCTACGCTGAAAATGCGTTCTTCATTCAACAGCGTGAAACGGGTTATCAAGATTGGACAATCGAGCAAATCACGCGTGAGTCTTACAAATACGCGGATGGCTTAGCCATGTCAGCCAAGAAAGACGCGATGGTACAAATGGGCGGGTTGTTGTGCTTTAAAGACGACTCTTTCATGGATGTGTATACAGAGTGTCGCACCTTGTGTGTGGTGCAAGAGGGCTTCCCAACCTATGGTGGCTTAGAAGGTGGCGCGATGGAGCGTTTAGCGGTTGGCCTCTATGACGGTATGCGCCAAGATTGGTTAGAGTATCGTATTGGTCAAGTGCAGTATTTAGTTGATGGTTTGGAGTCGATAGGTGTGGTGTGCCAACAAGCCGGTGGTCACGCTGCGTTTGTGGATGCAGGTAAAATGCTTCCTCATATTCCGGCGGGTCAGTTTCCTGCTCATGCTTTAGCGTGCGAACTTTATAAGGTTGCGGGTATCAGAGCGGTTGAGATTGGTTCATTGTTGCAAGGTCGCGACCCGGCAACAGGCGAGCAACACCCGTGTCCTGCAGAGTTATTGCGCCTTACCATTCCTCGCGCGACCTACACACAAACACACATGGACTTCATCATCGAAGCATTCGAAAAAGTGAAAGAGAATGCTGGGCAAGTGAAAGGGCTCGATTTTACCTATGAACCGCCAGTGTTGAGGCACTTTACTGCACGCTTGAAAGAGGTTGAAACCAGTATTAAACAACCTATAAAAAAGAGTAAACCAGAGCTAGAAGAAGCTTAAAGTCCAAGAATATACAGTAAGGCTGGTTGAATTTTCGAACTGATTTTCAGTGAAATCTAAACAGCTATTAACACAAAGGCTCTTGTTAGAGCCTTTGTTTTTTGAGCAAACAGAACTAAAGTCCTAGGATTACTATTGTCTTAATACTGAGCTCAGCGTATCAAAAAGCCATTTATTCAATGGTGCATCTTTCTGAGAGCGACGGCAACTCATCACATAACTCACATCAATAGTGAGTTTTTCTGGCAAATCAATACTACGACAACCCTCTGGCACACTGCCATCTAGGGTGATTCCGAAATAATCTGACTTCAGCACAATATCGTGGATCATTGCTGGGTGATCGGATTCCACTTTTGGATCGACATTAAATCCGATATTTCGAAGGCGATCGAGAATAGGGTATTTATTGTCATTCCAACCCGGGGTTCTAAAAAGGATGATTGGATAGTTGACGAGCGATTTAAAGCTTTGTGCTTTATGATCCTCTCTCACAAAGAATACGACTTTTCCTTTTCCAATCTCTTTTTGTGAAATGGACTGAGGCAGGCTTTCATCAAAGTAGTGAACGGCGATTGCGTCTTCACCTTCGATGATTCTGTTTTTTACATTGGTTCCCCATCTCTCCAGTGAGAAGCGAGCATGCGGAGCTTCTTTACTCAGAGTGAGGTACAGCTTAGAACCAAAGCGTTCCCAAAAAAGTGTATTAGCGTAGATTTTTACATCTCCCTGATAAGATTCAGGGCAGAACTCTTGATGCTTTATCGCTTCGACACTGCTTAGTATCTGCTCAAAATTATCAATATTGTTTTCAATAAATGTCGTTGGTTCGAATCCATGTTTGGTTTGGATGAACAGTGGATCGTTAAGTTGTACTTTTAACTTTGAAAGGTTCTTGCTGATCGCCCCTGGGGTTTTTCCTAGCGATTCTGCAACTAAGCCAACATTACGAAGCTCATACATACGTTTGATGACCAAGATATTCTGAATATCGAGATTGATGTCCACAAGCACTCCGAATTGTTTAGATGATAACGATGCTAATCTTTGGCGCAGTAAAAGCCTAAAGACCATCTGACTCCAATATCATAGTCATCACTGCCAGTTTTTAAGACAGCACAACGTCAAGATGCGAACTATTTCTTCTATTTATCAACGAGTTTCCATTTAGTAAATATTGGTTTTCCTCGAATCACGGGTATTCGGTTGTTAAAGTTATTTCAACAAAGAAACACAGATACCAAACGAACAAATAATTAAAAATAATACGAGGTGATGTATGAAAAAACTAATCGCACTAGGCTTAATGGCTTTCTCAATGAATACCGCTTTTGCTGCCGACGGTACGTATACAGGTACTATCGACATGACAACGAGCCAAGGCAATCAGGTAAACGTAGAGCGTGTCGAGTCTGACCTTACTCTTGAAGGAAGAAATGAAGCGGCTTACGGTGGTTTGAAATTCCAAACGAATACGCCACAAGACCAAGCTATTCAGTTAACAGGTCGTCGTGACTAACGCTTAATCAGTGCTTACCATTGTCATGAGAAATGCTGTGCCCTCGGGTGCAGCATTTTTCGTTTTGAGGTTTGAATTATTTTATAAACTGTAACAATCTAACCTTGGCATGCTGTGTCACGTGTGGCATTTTGTTTTTCTATTAGTTTTAGCTTGCCATTAACTGTTGGCTAGTTGTTACACGTACTTAAGCGAAGATTCGAAAAGGAACGGGAATGATTCGTCATATTTTACTGATTAAGTTTAAAGAAAACGCTGACACTTCAGAGGTTCAAAAATTAAAGATGCTGTTTGAAGCGATGCCAAGTAAAGTTGAAGGAGTAACTTCAGTCGAATGGGGATTAAACGACAGCCCTGAAAACAAGAATCAAGGTTATACCCATTCAGTTTTAATGACGTTTACGGATGAAAAGGGGCGTCAGAACTACCTTCCGCACCCAGAGCATGATGCGCTGAAAGATGTGTTTCGTCCGTTGCTAGATGACATTATCGTGTTTGATTATTCATTGTAATCAGCTTGGCTATGTCTGATCTTAAAGGGCAAAGCATTATGCCAAATGCCTAAAGGTCAACTTGATAAAGCGTATATACCGAAAGTAGATGTACTTAAAGCATATACGCTTAGCTATCTCGAGTAATAAAGAGCAGGCTAGGGATGAAGATAGAGAAGCCCTATCCAGTGCAAACCTATTATTCTGTAGGTGAAATCGTTAATGGTGCAAACGAGGCTACAGCATTTCCGCCTGCGCCTGGGCGATCAACATATGGCGTGTTTTGCATTAAGGTGTAGTACACATCCACGAAGTCATCATCATTGACTAATACGCCATCAGGAATCACATCGATAATCTTGCCAGTAATCTGCGGGATGATCGCATAACCCTGAACTTCTGGATCAGGAATCATCTTAAGTATCTCTTCAGCAGCTTGAACCAAGAGTTTTGCTAGCGCTTTATAGTCTGTGCCATCATCGTGTTCCATCAAGATCATATCTGCAGCACCCCAGCGGTAGCGAGGCCAGAAGATGACGGTTTGATTTGGGTAGTACGTCTGTTTGTCGTAATCCAGATATGGCATCTCAACGAGGTCTATTTGGGGCTCTAAACGACTTGAATCGACACCGGTCACAATGGCGTAGATTTCCGCTTTACCGGAGATCCAAGGTTCTTGGTCAACAGCTAAACGGATTTTCGTCAATTGAGTAGTGTTTAATGGTTGAGTCTCAGACAAGGCCATCGAGCGACTTGCTCTAGTCGCAAAGGTTTGTTTTTGAGCCTTTTTGTTTTTGCTGTTGCTGATTTTACTACCATCACTGTCTGCATTGATCTGCGTTGTTGTACCCAGTTTCTGCATCTCAGCTTGCATAGCCATTAAGCCGGCTTTGAGTTCTTCTGCACCATTGCTATCAACCACAAACACTGGGACGTCTGGCATTTGGTACACATCTAGTTCATGAACCTGTCCGTACACGTCATACGCTTCAATGTATTGCCAATTCGAATCATCACCTGACGGTTCAAATGCGAATAATGGGCTTTCGCCGTTTTTCCAGGCTTCAATCATCGTTTCATCGGCCATGCGAACCTCTAACACAGAGTCGCTGAAGTCGTTGATCCCTTTCATCTTGCGATAACCAAGGTCAGCTTTCTGCATTCTGCTTGAAAATGCAGAGTAGGGCTGAGTAGAGCTCAATTTATCTACAGGCGCGGATAAGTTCTTTTTTGAGATCTGAGCCCTCAATGAAAGCTCAAGATCGGAATAACGCTCGCTGATTTGCAACGCCAGAGATTGCTTTTGCGCTGCGCTACTTTCTGCAATACCTAATGAATCAGTTGTCTCAATATTTTGCGCAAAAGACTGGAAGCCAACCACTGTCGTTGCAAGCACCATGCTGATAGGAAAAGATGGTCTCATAAATAATCCTTATTTTAATTTTTATCATTAATAGAGCATTTGCCCTATAAGGATTAACCTATCAGTAACGTGAATGTGTTCAAAAGTTAGTCAGTTGTTTTTTTTTCGTTGTGCAGCACAGGATCTCAATTTAAACTGTTTTTATAAAATAACACCTAAGTAACCTTGATGTTTATAAATTAATAAACGTATCAGTAAATAACTTACAATATTATTAGCTATTACGATGTGCCATAAAAAACCTACTCAAAGTGAGTAGGTTTTTATTTCGCGGTTAACCGCTAGTTCTCGATTTACAACTTGTTTGAGAGGCTCGCTCTAACTCAATCTAAACGTAACGTTAGCCCTGAGTAGTTCGAGTATCCGCGCAGTAACACATGATAGGTCACACCCGGTTGAGCGCTCACACTGCACTGCTCGTTGTTTCCTGCACGATAAGGGCGGCAATCGTAACTCGATGTCGTTGGCTTGCTGCCTGATTTCACGTAAAGATCGGCATCGCCTGAACCACCAGACATTGAAACCGTCACGCTAGATGCAGAATCAACAGTGAACGTGTAGAAGCTCTCTGAGGATTGATTCCCGCTTAAGTTCGAAATTGGCGTTCCTTTCGTCAGCACATTGCCAGTTGGCGGCGTTGAACCACAACTCGCATTCACGCCTACCGTGTTAAAGGCATCTTCAACATCGGCAACCACATAACCCATGTCTGCTGCGGCTTTAGCTACGCCACAAGCTCCAGCGTCAAAGGTACTGTTTGCCGTCCAATACAGTTGGTTGGCGACCGTGAAGATCTCAAAACCCTTACGCACATCCCAGCCAGACTTGTTCGCTAAAAGGTAAAAGGCGCGGTTATAAACACCGCTAGATAAGTGAACGTTCAAACCATCGTAGTATTGAGAGGCGTGATCAATCGAGCGACCATCTTTTGAAGGTTGATCAAAGTAACGCAAGCCACCTTCAGACTTGAAGATATCGCTACCGACCACCCAATCCACATTGCCACGCAAGTAGTATTCAGCCGCTTCGCCCGCAATGTCGGAGAAGGCTTCATTCATACCACCCGACATATTTCGGTAAACAAGGCCGGAGTTTTGCTCAGTGAACCCGTGGCTGACTTCGTGAGCACTCACGTTGATATCGACCAATGGGTAAAAGGTATTTTTGCCATCTCCAAAAGTCATGGATGTACCATTCCAGAAAGCATTTTCATAATCCGTGCTGTAATGAACACGCATCGTCAGCTGGAAAGTTAACGGCGAGGTGTTCATCCACTCTTTGTACATATCAAACACGACATTACCAAAGTAGTGCGCATCGTTAAGAGGCGAGTAGGAGCCATTAACGTATTTGTGGTCAGTATAATTGGTGTTGTCGCTACAATCGTAACTGTAAGCTGAACTGCCAGAGGTTCCGTTGTTCAAGTCTACAGTTTTAACCGAGTCATTTTCTAACGTACAAGTTGTACCTGTCTTATCGATGGGAAAGCTAGGGAGGTCACTGCCATATTCATATCGAGTGGTTTTGAGGTTGCCACCGGGGCCAGTACCTAATGCTTTGGCGTGGTTTAGCCCATTCCATTTTTGGAGGACATTGCCAGTCGTGGCATCAATAAAGTAAAAAGGGCGCTCTGGCATAGATGACGCGATAAAGAAATCGACCAGATACACCACTTGGGCGACTTGGTTTTCATCCAATCTCACCATCAGTTTCGCGTTTTTATTTTCAATCGACTTTTTGCCGACGGTAAACGTGCGATGAACGGACAGTGCGGCTTCTATCGCTTGTTCCTGATTCAGTTTTGGTGCGATGCTGGATAGGTCACCACTGATCCCCTGTGCCATGGAACCGAACACTTGAGTGGGGTGGTTCTTAGAGATAGTGGCCACGACCGAAGTATCAAAGACGGGTAAACCTAAGTGAGTTTGTTGGTAGCGGACTTTCGTTTTTCCATTGGGCAATACCACCCGTTTAACTTCAGAAAAACCTAATTCAAGTGGGGCAACACTCTTCGACTGAGCGACGAGGCTTTGTTGTAGTAATGCATCATTATCGACTCTGACTATTTCTGCAGCGTGTGCATTAAAGCCAAAAGATGTACCTAGAATAGCGGCTATTTTCCAGCTTAGTTGACGTTGTTGGTTCATTATTCGTTCCTGATTTTAATATAAACTCCTTCTTCCCAACGGCTTTATAGGAAGTCTATATGCAACACGACTATGCCATGTGTTGCGAATCAAGATTGGAAGAGCATTTAGATTTATGACAAGTTTGTCAGGGAGATTTATTTTTAGAGTATGTAATTCAAAGTTTACAAAAGCTCTTATTAATAAAATTGTTTTTATAAAATCTAATTTTATTATTTATCGTAATCGTATGAAGGGGCGGGAGTTATTAAAATACGCTTTGTTTTAATTTATAGAATGAAAGTATCTAAGTTAACTCCGACATTTTCCGCTTTTTATCTTAACTACAAAGTAGTAAATAAGAGGGTTTTGGAAGTGGGGATATTGTCTTTATTATCAATAGTAAAGTTGTTTTAACAATACCACTAAGTACATATCTCACCTTTTTTAACACTTAGTCTCGTTAGATAGGAAAACATCTACATTTTCATGTTCAATCACAAACTAAGAACGATAAGTCATTGTTATGAATAAAGTAAGTCGCTTAAGATAGGCTGCATAAGAGCTAGACAGAAAAACTCTACATTTAAATACAGAATTTTTTTAATAGCAGTTAGGGGTTTTCGGGATGCAGAATATGAAGAAATCGCTATTGGCTAACAAGTTTCAAATGCACTATTACTTCGGTGATGACTCACACACCATGGATGCTTTAGTCCGTAATCGTTGTGAAGCTGAAATCATCGCAATACTTACGGAAATTGCTAAAACATTAGATGAAAAAATCCTCATTGAATGTGAAGCACATAGAGAAGGCGGACTGCGTGATATATGGAAATTAGCTAATGCTAATGCTGGAGTACTTTCTGTCATTGTCGGTATTGCCGCTATTGCTGTCCCATTGCTCCCTAAATCCGACTCCGAATTAGAAAGGCTGCAAAAAGAAGATTTGCGCTTAAGTATCGAAGAGCGCAAGTTAAGGGTTCAGAAGCTTAAGGCTGAGATCAAAGCTGATAGTGTTCAGACTGAAACAGTTGCTGAGGTCGCTGAAGTAGTAAATGAAAACTATAAGGTTATCACTCGACGTTCCAATTTATTTAAACACTTAAGTACTTATAATAAGGTTACTAAATTAGGTGTTAATAGTTTATTACCTAATGGGCAGGAGACGAATCCAGAGTCTGAAATTGCTCGCGGCAACTTTAGACGCTTCATATTAAGTTCAAATGTGCTACCAGTTGAAACCGTTGATGAGGCTATCATTGAAATTGTTTCGCCTGTCCTGAAGCGAGGTAATTACAAATGGAAAGGTATTTTTGATGGTGAAGCCATTAGTTTTTCAATGAAAGACCAAACTTTTAAACAAGACGTACATGATGAGCGAATTAGCTTCCAACATGGTTCATCTATAAAGTGTGCTTTGAACATCCATAGTAAATTGGATGAAGTGGGTGAAGTCGTAACAACTGGGTATTCAGTTGAGACTGTACTCGACAATATTAATGGGCGGGAAATCAACCAGACCTCTCAAGGGTTAGTTTATAGGCATAAAAGGACTTTACAAAAAGGGCAAGGAGATCTGTTCGCAAGCTAAATCAAGCCTCTAACAAGCACTTTAAGCTGACAACTAACCCGTGGCACTCTCGGTTAAAGGTGGAGTTTTGTATTAAATATTCGGTGGTCTAGGTAAGGTGGTGGAGTTATCTGCCATTCACGCAGAATTAGTTATTTGGATTGAAATTTGTATATAAGGTGAAAAATATGAAACGTATGTTGGTATTGGGTGCTTCTATTGTAGTTGCTTCGGGTATTCTTGGTATAGAACAACTCAATAGTTTCAGGCAATTTGGGAATGTCTTAGAACTTACATCTGGAAAAATTAGGCTCGGCGAAGTCTATCGAGAGACGCTTAGTTCTACATATGAAGTTACTTTTGACGGTGATAAACGTGCTTCCACTTCTGTCCATGCGAATACAAAAGATCTTTATTCTTCTGCTCGTGAAGATCTACGTGAGATGTTAGATAAAATTAATAAAAACAGGGTAGCAGATAAGGAAGAGCCGTTAGAAATTGACAGTGTGTCTTGGACTAAAGATGTCACAATTAGCCTGATCACAAAAGTAACGTATCATTCAGAGTTTCACCCAAAGTTTGTTCTTACAATTGATGAAACAACTATAACTCATGATTCAGACTCACCAGAATCTAAGAATATCTCTCAATATTTATTAGAACTAAAGTCGTACTCAACCAAAATGATATCGCAGTATGAAAAGAATAGTTCATTTATCAACTAATAAAACTGTTTGAGTGCAATTTACGAGGCATGGTATTTCCATGCCTGCGAAGAGTATTCAAACTTCAACAGCCGTGTGCCTTACATTTCTTAATTTGTTGCTATGTTTTGACTGAAATCCGAAATGTTGTCGTATCAAATTAACTTCAAGAGAGTGAACATGAATAAAAATATTAATTATCAACTCTGGTTAGTGTTGATGCTTACTAGCTTTATTCCCTTGATTTATGCGACAACTAGAATTCATTTGTTAGGAAGTATTGAAAGCCCTTGGACATATAGCATCGCGGCGCAAGTAGCTTGGTTAAATGTTGGTTATGAGGTACTCCATGAAGCGTTATTCATTCCGCTAGCATTTATCTTTGGTAAGGTTGTAAGTGATGATAGGAAATTTCAAGAGAGGGTTAGTCTTGGACTAAAAATTACAGTATTGAGTTATCTTTTAGTCACTGTAGTTGTCCTGTGGTTTACACCAACCTTTGTCGCTGCAATGCTACAACAAAAAGAACTATTTATTACGACGATACAGTATATCCGGTTGGAATCATTAGCTATATTACTTTCTAGTGTTTATGCCTTTTTATCGTTAGTTTTAGTGTTGAAAAATCAGAAGAAGACTCTGTACAAATTGTTAGTCGTACAAATGATATTAACTATTTTGTGTGACATTCTACTTGTTAGCCAGTTGCCAATTTCCTTTGAACTGGGCGTTCATGGTATCGCTTTTAGCAATATTATCGTCAATTTAACACTTGCAGCCGCCGCTATTACTTATCTTATAAGATTAGGAGTATCTCTCAAGTTTGAAAATAGTTTTTGCAGCCAAAAGAAATGGCTAAAGGAGTGGGTAGCTATTGGTTGGAAGTCAGGCCTAGAGTCATTTGTTCGTAATACAGCTTTTATCATCATGATTTTGCAATTAGTGAACCAAGTACAACAAGCTGGAACGTTTTGGGTTGCGAATCAATTTATTTGGGGATGGTTGTTACTTCCTGTATTAGCTTTAGGTCAGTTAGTGAAGCAAGACGCTGCAACCAACAAAGGGTTATCGATTGAACGAATCAATGGTTACTTTTGGCTAACTGTGGGGGTCATTGTCACCTGGGCTATCACAATACCGATGTGGGATGGCTTTATATCAAGTGTAATGGGGGTTAAGAACTCAGGTCCAATTATCGATTTAGTATGGTTGTTAGTCGGATTTTATGTTGTGTTTAGCTTCAACAATGTCATAGACAGTTACTTCTATGGTATTGGTCGAACAGACCTCATGCTCTATCAATCTTTGGTGGTTAATAGTGTGTTTTATGGCGGTGCTTTTGTGTGTTATCAAGCCAGTATATTTGTTCCTACCCTTCAAACTATCGGTTTGATGTTCGGCTTGGGTATAACTCTAGATGCAATGATTACATGGGTTTTATACCTAATGCTCAGGAGGCAGCAATCGCTAAGCCAGTGCGAGTCTCTTTTAAGCTAAGTAATCGTTGGTGCAAATACAACGGCACACCTAAAGCAAACTCCTTATTCTTGGTTCATTTTGTTTAAAGTGCTTTTTAAAGTACAAGGAAAGCTCACATGAAAAATATTGCTATGGCCGTGGTTGTAAGAGAAGGGAAAGTCTTAATCCAAAAGCGTTTTAGACATAGCCAAGGTATGGTATTTGAGTTTCCTGGAGGTTCAGTTGATCCCGGTGAGTCGGGGAACCAAGCCGCAATTAGAGAGTTGTGGGAAGAAACAGGTCTTAAAGAGCTACAACTTCTCGGCACTCATCAAGCTTTGAATAACTTCGGTGGTGAGATTCATTATGTAGTTTTGCGTGCGGATCACAATGATGAGCCTAAAATGGTCGACGCAGAAAGACAGCAAACTTTTTATTGGCTAGAGCCCTCAGCGATTCCTATTGGTGACTTTTATCGTGCAGATATTGAGTTTATAGATAACTATTTGAGTAGATATGCATAGTTCAAATTTGGTTTGAATATTTAATTTACTATGTAGTAGACATATTACTGCATGAGCTGTTATTTAAGTTCCTCTAGATGCTTTAAATGGGACTTTCACGTATAGCGATTTTGTACAAGTTAACATGGAGAATAAATTGAAAGATTATGAAGTTTATCTGTTCGATATGGATGGAACATTAGTAAATTCAGAGCCGTTAAAGGGCAAAGCATTGGCACTAGCTTGTGCAGATTATGACGTTCAAGTGGACTACAACATATACAAAGATGTCATGGGAGAAAATTGGCAGGTAGTGACTGGGCACTTTTTCGACCATGCGGGGATTTCCCCAAACCTAGCTGAATTTAGCCGTTGTTTTCGAACCCACTACGAACGGATGTTAGGTGAAGAGCTAGAGCTAAATATTGGCGCTAAATCGTATATTGAACATCTTAAAAAAGAAGGTAAGAGATGTGGTGTCGTAAGCTCGGCTGCGACATGGATGGTCGATAATATTTTGACTTCGTTACAACTGGACCATGTTTTTGATCTTGTAATCACTCAAGAGCACGTAACTAAGCACAAGCCAGACCCTGAAGCGTATAACCTTGCACTCCAAAATCTAAACGTATCAGCTGAACATGCAGTCGTGTTTGAAGATTCAACTGCTGGTATTTGTGCTGGTAGATCTAGTGGTTGCGACGTTATTGCTGTTAAGCATGAGTTTAATACGAGAAATGATTTAAGTGGCGCACTAAAATCAATCAGTACTTACGATGAAGTGTTGGTGTAACAAAGTTATCTGTTGTGATTCTCAAAACCTTACATTTTGAATTAAAGGTTGGGTTCATTGCTTTGGGTACAATTTTCAGACATGAGCGTTTTATTCACTTCTATTCAGCATCAGTTTCACGGAGGAAACATGACAAGCGACCAACTATTGGAAAAGGCACTTTATAGCAGTGCCAGCATCCATCAACCTCATTCTTTAAAAGCTTATTTGGCTGCGAATCACCTTAATAACTATTTCGCTAAAACAGACAATGTGTGGCTTAAAACGAGTGAGCTGATAGACCAAACTGAGATTGAAGTTTTAGGTGAGTACTCTGCAACGCTACAAGCGCCAAAGTTCTCAGATTTTCGTATTCAAAGGATATTGGATAACGGGGTATACCCAGCGGCGTATGCTGCTTTAATGCAGTGGCATGAGAACAAGGGCTTTCAAGACATCTTCGCGTATTACGTTTCGCAGGCTTCTCAAACCAGCGAATACCTTTCCCACAATGTAACAATCTTATTGGCGCTGAACCTTGTTTACCGTGAGTTAGAGCCGTCTCAAGTTCCCGCATTCCTTAACCGCTTCACTGAATTTGTCACATCGACCCGTTCTGATGGTGAACGAAGCCCTGACACAAGCGAAGCCGTAGATCTCAATCGTGTATTACATGCGTGCTTCAAACAGTTTGGTTTCTTTGGGCATAACCTCATTACGCTGACGTGGATATTGCGTTGCAAGGAAGAGCTGTCGAAAGAGCAATATGACGCAATGCTTTCTAATCTTTATCGACAGGCCAATAGCCCTTTAGAAGATCCTGACGATGAGATTGATCAAGCTATTTTGGCGCAGTGTCAAAGCTCGGATAATTCAGATGAGTTCTATGACAATGTCCACCGATTGGTTTTTGGGTATACGTCGAATCTACACCAGATAACCCTAGCGGATGCATTGTGCTTTCTTCACGAACGATTCCCTGCGCATACATCGGAGCTAAAACACATTGCAGAGTATCAGTGTCGTCTGTTAGAAAAGTGAGTTTAATTAGGACGTTGCATTTAACTTATGCAACGTTATCAGTCTAGTTAGCGCAGAAGTACAACTTACACGCTAATCAGATCTCAAATCGAAAAAAAGAGCTACTCGATAATGCAGCTGTGCTCTTTACTTCTGAAAACCAGTTAGGTGTCAAAGATGGCTCGCATATTACGGATCTCCCACGCAAAGGCGAACGTTTGCCTTTTGTTTCTCGGAATTTAATTGCAACAGTAAATGACATACAAACGTAGAGGTAGCGCACAGAATCGAAAAAGGGGATATCGCGATTACGTAATCATTGATCTAGCCGATAGTGAAATAGTGATAAGAGGTCGATAATTCGTTGTCGGATCTGAATTAGAACTTTAAATCTAATTTCTAAGTAGTTGTTATCTCAGGAAGAGTTTTTGTGCTATGCGCCCCTATATTAAATACATTATCCCTATTTTAATTCCTTTCATTATCCTCGTAATGCCGCTATCAGCGTTTCCATTTGAAGGCCTTACGATTATTCAACAACGCGTTATCGCGATCTTTTTATTAGCGGCATTGTGCTGGGTGTTCGAGCCTATCCCGATTTACGCGACGTCTGTTGTTATTATCGTTCTGCAATTGTTGATGTTGTCGGATAAAGGGCTGATCTTTTTAAGGTTTGAGCATGGGCAAGAACATTTTGGTGAGTTGTTAAAATACAGCGACATCATGGCGACATTCGCCAGCCCAATCATCATGCTGTTTTTGGGCGGTTTTTTCTTAGCGATGGCCGCCACTAAATATCGATTAGACGTAAACTTAGCCCGTGTATTATTGAAGCCATTTGGACAAGACCCAAAATTTGTGATGCTCGGCTTAATGTTGATCACTGGTATCTTTTCAATGTTTATGTCTAACACGGCAACAACGGCAATGATGCTCTCTATTTTAACGCCGGTACTGGCTGTGTTTGGCCCGAAAGACCCCGGTCGTATAGCGTTTGCGCTTTGTATCCCTGTTGCAGCAAACATCGGCGGAATTGGTACCCCAATCGGCACCCCGCCGAACGCTATTGCACTTAAATATTTAGTTGGTGACAACCTCATTACGTTCGGCGAATGGATGGCATTTGGTGTGCCGTTTGTCGTTATTATGATGGCGTTAGCGTGGTTTTTAATAGGCTTTATGTACAAAGCTGACCAAAAGAAAATCGAGCTAAGCATCAAAGGTAAATTCCTTAAAACGCCCAAAGCTATTGCGGTATACGTCACTTTTGCGCTGACCATCATTCTTTGGTTAATGGGCTCAAGCCATGGCATGAACTCTTATACCGTCGCTCTGATTCCTGTCGCTGTGTTCTCACTCACAGGGATCATCAATAAAGAAGACCTGAAAAAGATTTCTTGGGACGTACTGTGGCTTGTATCAGGTGGTATTGCGCTTGGTTTAGCTCTTGATAAAACTGGCTTAGCAAGGCTCGTGGTACACAGCATTCCGTTTGATGCTTACTCACCATATGTGGTGTTGTTTGGAGCAGCGTTCTTGTGTTTGGTAATGGCAAACTTTATGTCACATACCGCAACGGCTAACTTGTTGATGCCAATTATGGCTGCATTAGGTTCGTCTATGGCTTCACTCACGCCGCTAGGCGGTGAATTAACGTTAATTCTGGTTGTGACTTTTGCCGCTTCATTAGGTATGTCGCTGCCAATCAGTACGCCACCAAATGCGTTGGCTCATGCTACTGGTCATGTGCAAAGTAATCAAATGGCCAGAATCGGTATTATTTTGGGTGTGGTTGGTGTGCTACTGAGTTTTGTTATGGTGTGGGTGCTACATTCAATTGGTCACATAGGATAACGATACGTGTATCAACAAAAGCTAGAAGCACTTATCGATCGTTATTTTAATCAGACAGAACGTCGGGTGACGTGCCGTGCCGGTAACACCATTATTGAACAATCAGCGTTAAACACTCGTTTATATTATGTGTTTAGTGGAGAACTGGAAGGGTTTTATTCCGAAGCGAATACACCGCAAGTGCGAGTGTTTAGCGCGGGTAGTGGGGCTTTTATAGGTGTTCATAGCTTCTTTTCAGGTAATTGGACAGCATCTTCAACGGTTGTTGCCAAAACCGATGTTGAGTTAGCGTGGATCGATAAAGACACGCCGGCAGAAGATGAACGTAAATTTGGCCCTCTTACCGCACAGTTCACACCTGTGATTGTCAATGAGTTGTCGCGTCGTCAACGCCGTGCAACACAAGAAGCGATAGCGAAACAAAAAGCGCTAGAGAAGTTACATACTGCTGAGCAAATGACGACCTTGGGTCAATTGGCTGCAGGGATTGCCCATGAGCTTAACAACGCTATTGGTGTAGTAAATAGTAAATCTGGCCGACTTGAAACGGTCATAATGGAACTACTTGAAGAAGTGCATCCAGAAGCCAGTCAATTTTTCGATTTTGGGTTAATGCATGGTCAGAAAACGTCGTCGTCAGAAGCACGAACACGTGGGCGACAATTTGAAAGAAAATATGGTTTAGACAAAAACATTGCACGCTCTCTTGCAAAGGCGATTCCAATTGACGCTTCATATACAACAGACGTTATTTCAAAACATTGGCTGAAAAACCCAGAAGAAGCGATTCGCTTTTGGCAGATGGGCTGTGATTTACATGATTTACGTTTGGCGTCTAGACACACCGTTGGCATCGTAAAATCGGTTAAACAACTTGGCAGAGTTGATATTGACACCGAAGAAGCGGTGGATATTAATGACTCCATTAATCATGCCTTATCGTTGTTACAAAGTGAGTTGCGTAGAGTTTCTGTGCGACTGAGCCCTGCAGATTTGCCGCCTTTTAAAGGCTCGAAAACAGAGCTCGTTCAAATCTGGGTCAACATTGTAAAGAATGCTTGCGATGCGATGTTGAATTCAGATGATGCCGCAATAGAAATTCAAACCAGATTAAGTAAGAAAAGAATATTAGTTACGATCACGAATAACGGCCCTGAGATAGACGAGGGGACTCGTAGAAAGGTATTTCAGCCCAACTTCACCACTAAAAAAGGTGGTTTATCGTTTGGATTGGGCTTGGGCTTATCAATAGTTAAGCGGATTGTGGCGGGTTATGGCGGAAGTGTTATTGTGAAAAGCGATGCTTCTAAAACTGTATTTAGAATCAAGTTACCAGTAGAGGGTGAACATGGAGAAGCTTAATTTAATCTGTGTCGATGACCAGAGAGAAGTACTGAGCGCAGTGGTACAAGATTTAGAGCCGCTGGCGAGTTGGCTGAATATTGAAGATTGTGAATCAGCACAAGAAGTGCTTGATCTCATTGATGAACTTGACGCAGAAGGCGAACACATTACCGTCATCGTGTCTGATCATGTGATGCCAGGGAAAACGGGTGTGGAGTTACTCACTGACGTGTTCCATGACAGCCGCTTTCCGAATACAAAGAAAATTCTTCTTACGGGGCAGGCCACTCATACTGATACCATCAATGCGATTAATGCAGCAGGCATCGACCGTTACTTTGAGAAGCCTTGGCAAGCAAGCACATTAGTTGAATGCATTCGCACTCTTGTCACTGAGTACATATTTGATCAAGGGCTTGATTACACGGACTATCAGAATGAGCTCGACCAACAAGTTGTGTTGAGACGCTTACGCTAGTCTCTTGCGTTAGCCATTTAGGTTAGTCTCTAGCGATAGTCATTTCTGTCAGTCGCTTGAAATTATATGCACCGAAGGACGCTTTCTGAAGGAGTTTGTCTTTGCAAGGCGTAATCTTTCGGTGCATATATTGCTCCTCTCGTTTTAGTCTTAAATGAGACCTAAACCTGCTTGGTTCTAAGACTGATGCTGGTGTAATGTGGACAACTTAATGGAACATTGGCAAGTCTAAGTATCGAGTCGATAAATCCTTTCAGCGCTCTCAGTGGCATAGAAAAAACTCGCTTCACCATGAGCGCCGTCGTGATAGCTAAATCACTGAACCGACGTGGCCTCCCGTGCATATTATGTTTGCTTTTCGCCCACCCGCTTATCGCTTCTTCAATAATCCAAACGGTCAGAGATCCGCGGTTAATGAGTGATTGGTTGTATTGCTTCCAGTTGGTCGTTTTGTTACGAGGTTTAGGCATGGTCAAGGTATGGTTTTTGAATTCCCTGGAGGTTCCGTTGATTCCGGTGAGTCGGGTAGCCAAGCCGCAATTAGAGAATTGTGGGAAGAAACAGGCCTTAAAGATTTACAGCTTCTCGGCACTCATCAAGCTTTGAATAACTTCAGCGGTGAGATTCATTATGTAGTTTTGCGTGCGGTTCAGAATGATGAACCGAAAATGGTCGACGCAGAAAGACAGCAAGCTTTCTATTGGCTAGAGCTCTCAGCTATTCCTCTTGATGATTTTTATCGTGCAGATATCGAGTTTATAGAGAACCATTTAAGCCAATATGCCTATCAAAGATGCTAATTACATAACAACCACATTTATTTCGCATCGGTTTCACAAAGGAAACATGACAAGCGACCTTCGGTTGACGCGAGCAATTCGAAGTTTGTACTTGTTCTATCGAGTAAAAATAAGTCTGGTGGACGGATGTGAATTTCTTTCGATGGCTTACCACATTAACGCCGATATATATGCTTTGAAGTGAAGTGGGATTCATAATAGGCTAACTCATGCTTGCGTAATGTGGCCTCACGTCCCAGTCGAGTTTTGTGTTTACGATGAAATAGTTTATGTGGATGTGTCGCTCACTCACTCATTAACGCGACGTTAGCACTAAGAGCCATACTACAAGGAGGTTTTATGTTTCCATTAGAGGTATTTGTTACTTACACGCTGGCTTGTTTACTGTTAGTTATCTCGCCTGGGCCGGATAATTTGCTCGCTATAGGTCGAGGTTTAAGCCAAGGCCGATTGGCAGCAATAATGTCAGGTATGTCTTCTGGAGTGGGCATTCTATTTCATGTCGTTGCCGCGACGTTTGGGCTTACCCTTCTCATTCAAACTTCTGAAGTAGCGTTTTATGTTGTCAAACTCGTTGGTGCAGCTTACCTAATTTGGTTGGGTGTGAAAGTGCTTCGTACGAGAAATTTGTTCACATTGGAACCAGCGAAAAAACAGTCTCTAAAAGTTATCTTTTCTACGGGTTTTCTATCTGCCGCGCTTAATCCAAAGCCAGGTATGTTTGTTCTTGCTTTTGTACCTCAATTTGTAAACCCAAACTTAGGGTCAGTGACAACTCAAATGATCGGTTATGGCGTTTGGTTTGCTCTATTAACAGCAATTGGTTTTAGTTTAATGGGTGTCTTCTCGTCTCAATTATCAGAGTGGTTCAGGAACAAACCTAAGTTAGTGTCAGGGTTGAATATTGGTGCAGGTATTACATTCGTTTCTTCTGGGTTAGCTGTGGCGTTTATGAAGCAGCGATAATCGGTGTGCTAGGCATTGATTTGGTAAGATTCACAACGTTTGGCACTTTTACTTTGGGTGCTAATCGTTTTAGTTGGTAGTCGTCATCACAATTCAACAGAGCGCTCGGCTGTAATGTGATTTAAACAAAACAGATAGGATATTTTATGGACAATGAGCAATTAGAGTATGCAGGCTTTTGGGTGCGATTAGGGGCTGCGTTAATTGATACATTCCTGTTCTTACTGGTAACCATGCCTTTATTGTATTGGGTATATGGTGACTATTATTTTGATTCAGATGAGTTCATCTTAGGCGGCTGGGATGTGTTGTTAAACTGGGTGCTCCCTTTTATCGCAACAGTCATCTTTTGGGTTTATCGATCTGGCACTCCAGGCAAAATTGCTTTGAAGCTTCAAGTTGTGAATGCGGAGACCGGAGAGGCGCTTTCTACAGGTAAATCAATTTTAAGGTACCTTGCGTATTACATAAGTATTCTTCCTCTGTGTTTTGGCTTTGTTTGGATTGCGTTTAGCGGAAAGAAACAAGGTTGGCATGATTTAATTGCCAATACAGTCGTTGTTAGACCAACAAATAAGGGCATTGAACCCGTAAAATTTGGAAAGTGAACTTAAGAAAACTCAGGCTGACAGTTCATGCATAATGTTTGTTGTTCTAACTTGGTTTGGTGTAATTGGTACAACTATCGTTCTGCACTCTGCCTACGTATCGACGATTTGCATACGGAGTGGTCCTGATGACTTCGCCATACGGCGGTGCTTTAGATTTAGGTTAGTTCTAAACTTCTAGCGAATTATGTATTGCTCTATAATAGTCGTGTATTACATGAGAAGAAGATATTGATGAACGATAATAGAGAGATAATTGCATACCTCCGCGAGAGTATTCCTGCGTTTGAATGCGTTAAGGGCTGTCATGATTGTTGTGGGCCAGTAACGACTTCTTCGGAAGAAATGTCGCGATTACCAAGGAAATCTGACGCTGAGCATGAAGCGGCCTTAGATGAATACAACTGTGTGCATTTAGGCCCGAATGGTTGTGAGGTATATGAAGAGCGACCATTAATCTGTCGATTGTTTGGTACAACACCTCGTATGGCATGTCCAAACGGATGCCGTCCAGTAGAAATGGTCGATCTAAAAATTGAACGTCAGGTGCATTACTTCATCAGGAACACTCGCCAAGTTTTAGTGTAGTTGGCTCAATAGCCAACAGAATACCCACAATCACATAAGCATTAAAAACAGCTCACTTGTCTCAGATAAAATAGTGCAATATTGGCGTAATGCGTTAAATGGTTAGAAGTCCAATTTAACCAGTGGGTTAACACAGTATATGAAAGGGAATGAGACTCAGGATGAGTACAGGTTTTAAAGGTTCGTGTTTGTGTGGAAGTGTTCGCTTTTCGGTTGATGGATTCAGTGAAAAGGTAGCCAACTGTCATTGTTCAATGTGCCGAAAATTTCACGGTGCAGCTTTTGGTACGTTAGTTGGTGTTCAAGGGTTGAGCTGGCTTTCAGGTAAAGATCGACTCAAAGAGTTTGTGGCATCAAACGGCACAACACGAACATTCTGTTCCAACTGTGGTTCAAGTTTAGGCTTCAGAGTACAAGGTGAACCTTTAGAAAACATCGAACTAGCAATATCGACATTCGACGTGGAAATTCCAGTCAAAATTGATGCTCAAATTTACACCAACTACAAAGCGAGCTGGTGTGAATTACAGCCAGACTTACCTACGCATTCAGAAGGGCGAACAAGTTAATCGATCTTCGATTCTTTGAATCGCAAATATTGAATGCACAGTGATTATGGTTAACGTGCTTGGTGTTGCCCAATTCTTAACGCACGTTGACTTCTCCCCCAAAATTCATTGAGGCAGCTCGAAAAGATCGGGTTTTCATACAATCCTATATTGGCATCTATCCATACTGAATCCAGGAGGAAAGTATGAGATGGTTAATAATTAAAAATGCGTTCATTACGCTTACTATAGGATTTGGAATTGTATGGCTAATTTCTCGAGGAGACTATTTAGCCACAGCGTCAGTTTACCCGATCGACTTTGTGTTCTTATGGTTGGGCGTTGCTTTAGCGGGCTTCGCATCTATTTATACAATAGATGACCTTCAACGAGGTTCATGGCATAAGTCTGCTGTGATTTATGCATTTTATTATTATGGTGCATTCGGTCTTTTTGCAGACGGCCACGTTGCGGATTGGGCTCATAGCACTGGTTACATTGAGAAGTTGTTTATGTCTGGCTTTATAATTTTCGTCTCGTTATTTTCAATAGTCGTGCCGTTAATCGTGTTCACGATCTCTGTTATACAGGCACATCTTCTTTCTATCGCAGTTGAAAATAGACAGCTGTAAACAAGTCAATTATCTACATGTTCGAGTTTTTAAATAGGTGTGTTAATTAGCTAAATAAGATGCGAAGGTAGGCCAAAATATTCATCATTTTGTACATGGAGGTACAATGAACATCGGTATATATATTTATAATCAAGCAGAAGTTCTCGATTTCTCTGGTCCATTTGAGGTTTTTAGTACGGCAAAGCGCTTAGGTGCTGAAGATCTAAATGTATTCATGGTTTCTGAGCACGCCGAGCCAGTTGCCGCCCGTGGTGGGTTTAAGGTTCTGACTGACTACTCGTTACAAAATCATCCAGAGATAGATTTGTTAATGGTAGTTGGCGGTGTGCATACTGACGAGATGAACAAGCCGAATGTACTGGATTGGTTGGTATCCGTTGAGCCAAATGCTGAACAAGTTGTGTCAGTTTGTACTGGCGTGTTTTTATTGGCTAAAGCTGGCTTACTTAAGGGGGTAACAGTCACTACCCATTGGGAAGATATTTCCGACTTAGCATTACCAGTTCCCTGATTTAAATGTGGTTAGTGATAAACGATGGGTAACATCGGAGAAGTTCACAACTTCAGGAGGTATTTCTGCTGGTATAGATATGAGCTTACATCTGATGTCTGAGCGCTATGGTTTAGAATTTGCCACGGTAGTCGCTCGGCAAATGGAGTACAACTGGTAGGAATACACAAAACTAACATTCCAAAGATGATTCAATATATGTGGCATTTATCTATGTATTGGTTTTAGTGTTTAGCGCAACAATTAAAAAGGACATTACATGGAAATAAGAGTAGGGGCATTACCTGATGTTGCGGGCATCACCGGTATCTTTAACTTCTATATTCAACACACCAACGCGCGTTTTGAAGAAGAGAAATTTTCGTTGGAAAATCGCCAGCAGTGGTTCGCTCAGTTTTCAAACAACAGCAAACATCAACTTTATGGAGCGATAGAAAATGGTGTGTTATTAGGTTTCGCGTGTTCTCAGCAATACCGGGCTATGTCGGCATTTGAAGACACTGCAGAGGTCACTATTTATCTTGCGGCAGAAGCTCAAGGTAAAGGTTTAGGCTCTAAGCTTTATTCTCAGCTATTTGCATCGATTAGTGATTATGGTGTTCACCGCGTACTCTCAGGTGTTGCTTTACCTAATGAGGCTTCAATAGCACTTCATAAACGTTTTGGATTTCGAGAAGTCGGAGTGTTCAATGAATATGCGAAGAAAAACGGTCAATACATCAGTTCAATGTGGTTAGAGAAGGCGTTAAACAAGGAATCAGATTGATTAGGATGGTTCAAACACTATGCAATACTCTTGGTACTTTAATTACGTATTGCTCAATGTTTGATTTAGAAACAAAGGACACAATATGGAAGTAAGGTTAGTCAAAGGTTCCGATCCTAAGTTCGCAGAATCGATCACCAAAACGAATATGGCGAGTTACTACCAAGCTCGTGGCATCGTTTGGGGTCATAGTCAGTTTTTACGTAGCTGGGATGAACTGGATAACTATGAAATTTATGTAGGGGATAGCCGTATTGGTGTTATCCGCTTCAGTTACACCAGTGATACAACGTTTCTTAGGGACTTGCAGATATTAGCTGAATATCAAGGTAGAGGCTTTGGCTCTAAGTGTCTCGATCTAGCTATTGAACATGCGAACAATCAAGCATCGGCTCAATTAGTGCTGCGTGTGTTCAGTGAGAGTCCCGTCATTAAGCTTTATCAATCAAAAGGTTTTACTAAGTTGTATGAAGTGGAAGGGCTCGTTGAAATGGAACTGCTTTTAGGATCATCATTGAGAGGGTGTCATGGATAACCGTATCCAGTTAAATTTAGTTAAATATACACTGCTTGAGTTCGCACTCGCTGCGTTCTTATTGTTGTCTGTTTATTGGCTATTTGATGGTAACCCTCAATCACTGCCAACTATTGAGTTGATGCTCAGTTCTGTTGCGGTATTAAAAGTCGTGACGCTATGGTGGAAGTTTCGCAATAGCTCTTTTGAAATATCGAACAATCATGTCTGTTTCGATGGTTACGCTTGCGATATCAAGTTACAGGGAAATATTCTTCCTTTTGACATCGGGTCAGTTATCAAGCTTTCATACACGAAAGGTACGATGCAAAAACGCAACATTTACCTTCCGAAAGGTGCTATGAACCAAGAAGAATGGAAGCGTGTTCTAGCATGTCGGACATAGTTTTACGGCTTTAGTTTGTGTTGTGCGTCAGTTTGTATTTCGGATGCGGTTCGTGTGCTAGTATCGCCTTTTTTGCATCGAGCTAATCTATGACTAACGAGCATTTCAAAGGCAAATATGAGGTTGAGCTCAAGTATCGACTTGGCTCTAAGTCTGAGTTCTTGAAAACTTTAAACCTAATTCCTCATGAAGTCATGCTGCAAGACAACCTAGAATGTGATTGGTATTTCGATAGCCCTGATAGAAGCTTACAGGCTCACAACAAAAGCTTGTGTATTCGCACTATGGATCCGTCGGGTATCAAGTTATGGATTGTAAAAGGCCCTGAGCCTGATCGATGCGAAGCGACAGATATCACCGATGCGACGAACGCCAAGAGCATGCTAGAGAACTTGGGATACGAAGTGATTCTTAAAGCGCAGAAAACTCGCAGTATTTACTTTGTTGGAGAGTTCCATATCACGGTCGATTCTCTTGCGGGTATTGGTGATTTTGCCGAATTTGCAATCATGACGGACGATGAATCTAAGTTGTCTGTGTATAAAAGTGAGCTTGAGTTGTTAGCCAGTAAGTTCGGGTTGACTCAATCGGCACTGCAAACTCAGTCTTATAAACAGATGTTCGAGGAAATGAACGCAAAGCACAGCGCTTAGCGTCAGGGAGAATTATGGACACCGTTATCAAACAAGCAATCGAATTGCGAAAAGAAGAAAAGTATCAAGAGTCTCGTGACTTATTGGCGACGCTGCTAAGCGATAAAAGTTATGCAGCGAAAGCACATTTACAGATTGCGTGGTCTTACGACAACCAAGGCAAAGAGCAACAGGCGATTGAGCACTATGTATTGTCTCTGTCTGGTGTGCTTTCTTCAGTAGAACGTTTTGATGCGCTGTTCGGCTTGGCGAGTACTTATCGAAGCCTTGGCCTTTATACAAAAGCTTTAGACTATTTCGAGCAGGCGATGGTTGAATATCCTGACTCGATAGAAGTGAAGCCTTTTTATGCAATGTGCCTGTACAATTTAGGCCGCCATAAAGAGGCGACGTCGCTGTTACTTGAGCTTTTAGTTTCCACGACGAATAACGAGGCGATCAAAGAGTACCAACGAGCGATCTCTTTATATGCCCAAGACCTAGATAAAACCTGGTAAACAGCCGCGTATAAAGCTCATCGGTTTGCTTAAACACGATGAGCTTAGCCTTGTTTTACCTTCTTAGGGCGAAACTTTCTGCCGTCCATGATATTCAAAGACATCAGTGTTAGGTTGGTCGCGCCTGCTATCAGTTCTAAAACCTGAACGCCATAAAACACTGAGTCGAACTCTCCTAAACTTGCCCACTGATTTAAAAAGTAAGCGGCCGGAATCAAAATAACGATCCCGTTGAACGCGATAATTGGCATGCGTTTACTTTTACGTTCAACTATTTTCCCTTTACGTTGTTTTGCCATAGCTGCACCGGTTGCACCAGTGATAGCAATGGCTGGGACAAGAATAAACAAGCCCGGAAAAACGATCATCGACTTGACTAGCTTCACTGATTCCAAAGTGCCAAACAGTTCTACAAACAATGTACTGGTAAAGAATGTCGCGACACACAGTGTTGCTGTTAATGCCGCTGTTTTGTGGATTATTGGTTTCATATCATTTGCGCCTTTAATTTGGTAACATGTTGTCAATTTAGTTTAAGTCTAATTTAATGACAGCATGTTGTCAAAGTGAGTGTTATGGATACGAATGGAGAAGTTTTCACAAAGATCGCACTAGAGATCTTTAAGGTCAGTGGTCTATTGAATGCAGAGGGTGACAAATTAACCGAAGAGTTAGGGTTAAGCAGTGCCAGATGGAAGGTGATGGGTGCGATCGAAAAGTCCGATGATCTGGTCACGGTTTCTCAAATTGCCCGTATTATGGGGCAAAGCAGACAAGCGACTCAGCGTGTTACCGACATCATGGTGAAAGATGGTTTACTAACTTGGCTTGATAACCCAAATCACAAAAAAGCAAAATTGGTTAACATGACTGAAAAGGGTAGGGATGCATATAACCGATTAGATCAAAAACAGGAAGTATGGGCAGAAAGTGGCGCTGAAGGCATTGAAAGAGACGAGCTTGATAAGGCGCTAAGCACTCTGAAGAAGATGGCTATCTTCTTAGATAAATAGATAAATAGATAAATAGATAAATAGAGAGTGGAAGTTGAGAAGAGTACAGAAGCCTAAGCATCAATGTGACACTTAGGCTTTAAGATCTTAACTTTGTAGATCCTTTTGAGAAAACGTTACGCTGAAATCTCTTTACGAACGATCTCTGCGCCAGCACTTAGCGCATTAAGCTTAGCTGAGGCAATTTCGCGAGGTAGGGGGGCCATGCCACAATTGGTGCAAGGGTAGAGCTTATCTGCATCAACATACTTAAGTGTTTCTCTCAGAGTGTTAGCTACCTCTTCTGGTGTTTCAATGGAATCGGTTGCAACATCGATCGCGCCGACCATCACTTTCTTGCCTCGAACCAGGTCAAGTAACTCAAGTGGTACATGAGAGTTGTGGCACTCTAAAGAGATAATATCGATATTCGATTGCTGCAGCTTAGGAAATACCTCTTCGTATTGGCGCCACTCTGTGCCTAACGTCTTTTTCCAATCCGTATTCGCTTTGATACCGTAGCCATAGCAAATATGCACAGCTGTTTCGCACTTAAGCCCTTCAATGGCTCTTTCCAAGCAAGCAATGCCCCAATCATTTACTTCATCAAAGAACACGTTAAATGCAGGTTCATCGAACTGAATAATATCAACGCCTGCAGCTTCTAGCTCTTTCGCTTCTTCGTTAAGGATCTTTGCAAATTCCCACGCGAGCTTTTCACGGCTTTGGTAATGCGCATCGTAAAGTGTATCAATCATGGTCATAGGCCCCGGTAGAGCCCATTTAATAGGTTGATCCGTTTGTTGACGTAAAAACTTAGCATCTTCGACAAAAACGGATTTCTGACGAGAAACAGGGCCAACGACTGTCGGTACACTTGCATCGTAACGGTCACGGATTTTAACGGTTTCACGCTTTTCAAAATCAACGCCATTCAGGTGTTCAATGAAGGTCGTTACAAAGTGCTGACGTGTTTGTTCGCCGTCACTTACAATATCAATGCCTGCTTGCTGCTGTTCATGTAGAGACACACGCAGCGCATCTTGTTTGCCGTCTGTGAGTTCATCGCCTTGCAGTTTCCATGGCGACCAAAGCGTCTCTGGTTGTGCAAGCCAAGACGGTTTCGGCAAACTGCCCGCTGTTGAAGTCGGTAAAAGTGTTTTCATAATAATACTGCCTATCCTTGGGTGGTTTGAGAGCGCAATAGACGATTAAAGTGCGTAATTTGCCGACCAGTTATCGAGAACCGATTGGTATGGCTTAATGAAATTCTCTTCTGCGAACTTACCTTGCTCAACTGCTAGCTGGCCTCGCTCTTCACGGTCGTACACGATTTGAGTTAGCGAGTGATCCAAGTTTTTCAAATTTGGTTGGTAACAGTTGCCCGCAACCGCGTTCGCGTTGTAAATCTCAGGTCGGTAGATCTTCTGGAACGTACCCATGGTGCTGATGGTGCTGATAAGCTCTAGGTTAGAGTAATCGTTCAGCAGATCACCAAAGAAATAGAAAGCCAAAGGTGCAACACTGTTTGGCGGCATGAAATAACGAACCTGTAAGCCCATCTTCTTGAAATATTGCTCAGTTAAAGAAGACTCATTCGGTTGGTATTCAAAACCTAATACTGGGTGTTGGTTTTCAGTGCGGTAATAGGTTTTATTATCTGACACGCTTAAGCAAATAACAGGTGGCTTATTAAAGTTCTTTTTGTAAGCGTCAGAATTAACGAAATATTTAAATAGCTTGCCGTGTAAATCACCAAAATCTTCTGGAATGCTGAATTTATCTTGGCCTTTATTATGATCCAACAGAAGTACGCTAAAGTCATAATCTCGAACATAAGAAGAGAAGTTATTTCCGATAATGCCTTCAATACGCTCGTTGGTGTTTCGGTCCAGGATATTGGTTTTCAGTACTTCAATTGAAGGGAATGCTTCACCGTTGCTTTCAATGTCCATATCAACAGAAATGATTTCAAGCTCAACAGAGTAACGGTCGCCCTTAGGGTTGTCCCAGTGCGCTAACGCGTTGAAACTGTTATCGATCATTTGTAGTGCATTACGCAAGTTCGCTTGACGGCTGTCGCCTCTAGCCAGGTTAGCAAAGTTGGTTGTGATACGCGTGCTGTCTGCAGGCTGGTAGTTTTCGTCGAGACTAATGCTCTTAATCGTAAAATTAAATTCTTTATTCATGCTAATTTGGTATCCCAATTTTTTTTCTGATTCTCTCGGTCTTTAGTATTAAAACGGCTTTTATTTTTTGCTTGTGACCAGATTAAGAATCGAAAGCTATGCTGTCTGAAATTAATGCTTAGTAGCATTACTGTCGTATAAAGTTAATCGCTTAAGGTTTTTATACGTGGATAGGTTCACCATTAACAATGGTATTACTTCACATTGAACATGAGGAATATTCATGATCTATTCTGTTTGAATATTTAAGTCGGTGTCAGTTATATTAATTAGCTTGATGGAAATATAACCACATTAATAGTGCGTTATTTAAGACAATTAATTTAATTAAGAGATGGATGAAATGAGTGAGTTGCTGTTGTTGATTTTATACTGTGCATTATTAGGCTGTGGTGTTGGTTTTCTTGCCGGGCTTTTGGGGATTGGCGGGGGGCTGATCATTGTTCCGGTGCTAAGCAGTATTTTACTTCACTTAGAGATTCTACCTGCGGATCAAGTGGTTGTTGCGGCCATCGCTACCTCGTTGGCATCGATACTGTTCACCTCAACTTCTTCTGCACTTGCTCACCACAAGAATGGCAACGTGCCTTGGGATCTGGCGCCTTGGATCATGCTCGGTGTTGCTCTTGGCGCATTAGTTAGTGGCTTTATGGCGGCTCTGTTGCCGGAAAAAGTCGTTCGCATTGTGTTTGCTGTGAGCGTGGTTCTCATTGCGATCAAGATGTTCTTGAGCAGCAAAAATGATTCACCTAAAGAACGTAAACTGCCGAACAAGGGCGTGCTAACTGTGCTGACAACCATTACGGGTGGCTTGTCTGCCATGATAGGTATTGGTGGCGGTGCATTACTGGTTCCGCTATTAACGTTTTTCTCTGTCGATATGAAAAAGGCCATCGGTTGTGCGTCTACTTGTGGCATTGTCATCGCGCTATTTGGTTCGATAGGTTACATCAGCTCAGGCAGCAGCCACTTTGCGCTAACCGACGGTTTTGCTGGCTTTGTTTATCTACCTGCGTTGCTTGGTATTGTGTGCACTTCTTGGTTTACGGCTCCAATGGGTGCAAAAGCCACCAACCATTTACCTGTCCCAACGATTAAGAAGATTTTCTCAGTACTGTTGGTTGTTATCGCAGCAAGCATGGTTGCTCGTTAATTTTTTGTTGTTCGATACGATGTGTTGGGTATGAACAGATCGATTTAGTACTAACGAATGAAAAAGAGCAGTCATTTGGCTGCTCTTTTTATATCTGTCAGCCGACTTTTATACGTTTATGTGCATGAGTATCTCGGTAAAACATTGTTATTTCCCCCAATTCACTGCTATAGCTGAATGTATCTTTTTTGATTCAACGGAATGCTATCAATGAGTGATTTATGGATCCTTTAACGCAAGGCGTGTTAGGCGCTTCTTTGGCACAGTCGGCAAGCAAAAAACAACATTTGGTTGTTGCTGGGGTATTAGGGCTGCTCTCTGGATTGGCACCAGATCTAGATGCACTGATTAAGTCTCAAAGTGATCCTTTGTTGGCTTTGGAATTTCATCGACAATTTACCCATTCACTCTTCTTTATCCCAATTGGCAGTTTGATCTGCGCTTTGGTTCTGCATCTGCTCATTGCAAAAAGGCGTGGGCTCTCTTTCAAACAAAGCTGGTTTTTTTGTGCTCTGGGTTATGGCACTCATGCATTGTTAGACGCTTGTACTACTTATGGCACGCAGTTACTTTGGCCTTTCACCAATGCGCGTTTTGCTTGGAATACCATATCAATCATCGACCCTGTCTATACGCTTCCCATCTTAATATTGCTGGTGGTTGCAACATTGAAGCGAGCACCTTGGTTAGCGCGTGTTGCGTTTGCTTGGGTTCTAATTTATCCAACATTAGGAATGATACAAAGAGACAGGGCAGAGGCGATAGGGTGGCAATTAGCGGAACAAAGACAACATACGCCGATTCGATTAGAGGCAAAACCGAGCTTTGCTAATATCTTGGTTTGGAAAGTGGTGTACGAAACAGAGGCTCATTACCATGTAGACGCAGTGCGGGCTGGCACATCGGTAAACGTATATCCAGGAGAGTCGATCGCTAAGCTGAACGTTAACAGTGATTTACCTTGGCTTGACCCTGATTCTCAACAAGCCAAAGACATTGAGCGCTTCCGCTGGTTTTCAAATGGTTATATTGCACAGGACCCATCAGATGATCTGCGGATTATTGATGTTAGGTATTCAATTGTACCGAACCAACTGAAAGCGCTCTGGAGTATTAAGCTATCGCCATCCGTCGATGCAGGTACACACGTGAAATACGAAACGCACAGAGACAATACACCAGAGTCGAGACAGATCTTCTTCGATATGCTCATTGGCGATAAATGACTCGTTATGAAGAGTAAAAGGCTGAGTCAGATAATCTGCTCAGCCTTTTCTATTCGTTTATTTAACAGGTCGATGTTGCATTGATCTGTACCATCAATACTGGACGCTACGTTAAGCGACTTTCCATACCTTTAGTTATCTCTTAATTGTTAATTTAGGGGAAGTTGTAGCTCATTTATGCCCCAAAGTGTGTCACGACCGATGACTGACTAATTAATGGTGAGTTGATTTTGTAATACATATGCTAACTAACAACCCTAGAGTGCAGGTGTTTTTTTCGTAACCCATCACTCGTGTGCGTACAAAAATCACATAACCACCATATATGGCTTGAGTTGCTTAAAAAGGTTGAGCAAGATGGCCAGAAGCAAATGACTATATCCCGACTGAAAAGCGTTATGCATAGGGGCAATTAATGACGAAAGCGAAACAAGCGTTAAGCATAAAAGGTGATACGTTTAACCCATTTCCAGAGCCATTTAAATCTCGCCTTGGTCAATCTGAATGCAGAAGTTTAGGTGATTCTTTTGGGCTCACTCAGTTCGGTGTGAATCTGGAAGTATTAGAACCGAATGCGCAGTCGGCTCTTCGCCATTGGCACACAAGGTCAGATGAGTTTCTTTATGTACTCGGTGGTGAGCTATGTTTAGTCAGTGATGACGGTGAGCAGACATTGTTTGCAGGAATGTGTATTGGCTTCCCTGCTAGGGTCGAAAATGGTCATCATTTAATAAACCGTAGTAGCGAACAAAGTAAATTTATAGTTATAGGGAGCCGAGTTGCAAAAGACGAAGCCCATTATCCAGATGATGATTTCAAATGGGTTGTTGAAAGTTCTGGTGAATGGACTCCCTCTAGAAAAAACGGCACACCATACTAGTGACTGTTAAGTAGTAGGAGGGAGACTATGATTCCAACAGCGATTCTTATTCATGTTCAAAATGTCGCATTAGGCATCGAGTGGTATCAAAAAGCCTTTCCTACAGCTGAATCTGTTTATCATCCTAGTTTCGACTTTACCGTGCTCAATTTAAACGGTTTTTCTCTTGAGATAGTGCAAGCAGACGAAAAAGTAGGCTCGGGTAAATGCGGGACAGTTTTATATTGGTCGGTAAACAACTTGGATAAAGCACTGGATCATTTTGAAGAACTTGGTGCAAAACTGTATAGAGGCCCAATGGCAATTGAAAATGGGCTTTTTATGTGTCAAATCGAAGATCCGTTTGGCAACTTAATTGGCTTGCGTGGGGCGACGACGTTGCAAGTGGTTTAAATGGATTATAAAAGGCCTTATATGCCATATCAGTTTAGGAGGTAAAATGGACATTTTGATCGAACAAGAAATAGAACTCCATCAATACCAAACTCGTCAGAACAAAGCTGACCTTGATCGTTTAATACACCCTAGTTTTACTGAAGTTGGTAAGTCAGGAGATAGCTACGACTTTACATCCATTATTCAAATGATGGATTTGGAAGAGCCTTCAGATATCCGCGTTCATTCTCAAAAGTATGAATGTATTCAACTTGAGCCTTCTATACAGCTTTTAAAGTATGAGTCTGCTCTTGTAAGTGAATCTGGAGAAGTTAGTGACTATGCCAAACGCTGTTCAATTTGGACATTTACGGGCACTTGTTGGAAGCTCAGATATCATCAAGGTACGCAATGTAAACCTTTCAAACTCAGTTAGTAGTGATTATCCGAAATCTAACTATCTACTGAAGTTTGTCATTACGGGGGAGCTTAAAGTTTGTAACACGCCTCTGCCCCATTTTTAGTTTCGCCAAAAAGCCTACGTTCTCGGTCGGGTGGGTTTTGACCACATATAACTAATCTGACACCCAAAACTCACAAAGTCCGAAAAGTGGCCGTCATAGTGTTGTTCTTAGCTCAAATGAATTTGCTGATTTTTGCCCTGAAAATCGCACTGAAAGCGTCCCAAATATCCGCTTAGAGCGTTTTAGGCGGTCTGAGGGTTGTTTTGGATAGCAAAATCGCACATTTGTCATAATAGGAATAATGAACACTGAATTTAGAATTTGGTTTAAATATTATGCCGAAATTACGAATCCGTCTTAAACGTTGTTAGCCGTATTTTCACGGTGATTAATCCAAAACATATTTTTGACTTAAAGCAAACTTACTAATTTCTTCAGAATATTCCTGCAAAAATTTATTCTTATCGATCTGAGGCTCGGCGATATGTGGTGGTACTTGATCCATAAATGAGAAATGATCGCCACCTTCAACAACTCTCATTTCCACCATTTGCGGATTAGGAATGGTTTGAGCCAACCATTCCGTTTGGGCGCTCGGTGTAATCTCATCTTCTGAGCCAACCCACGCAAAAATGGGAATATTAACTGTGTCAAGCGAACCTGGAGCATAAAAAAACTTAGTTGGCGCAGCCAAAATTACCAAAGACACAAGTCTGTTGTCCGGTAAAATATCAACTATTTCTCTTGATCTCGTTTGCATCTCTGCGCCAGCTAAAGCGATAAGTGTAGCAGCACCAATCGAGTGCCCTATTCCTATCACTTTTGAATTAGGTTGTGTACATGCTTTTAGAGAGAGGGACAGTCGTCTTGCTCTAAGAGATAATTCAATTTTATTAGGAAAATGATTTGTAAGCATCTCAAAACATGGAGCAATTATTGTACACCCTGATTTTTTTAGTGTATCCAAAAGAGTTGAATATCGTCCAGGCATTCCACCTGAGCCGACAGAAAACAGTATAACTGGACTGTTTTGTTCACCAGACTCGTGTACCAAAACTTTAAATGGTTCACCGCCATCTTGTATTATCTTGGTTTGCATAAAATTTCTCCTAGGCTTTGCTATTGTGGATACACTTAGCTCTTTATATTCGGCGATGAGCCGTTCTTTCGTTTTGAGCTATTTTTGGACAGTCAATATAAATTTAAGGGCTTAAAAGACGGTTTAGTCTATTTAGATGGTAATATGACTCTTCCTTAATTGAGTGTAGATTTTACGTAACGCTCGTTGTGCGTAGGTGGTTGATTTACCATAATTGCATTTACTATTTAATTGGTAGGTAGATCTCTGTTAACAACCCACACTCATTAACTTCATGAGCAAAATTTAAGTAACGGAAGAAACAAGGGGAGTCTCTTAATTCTTTGCCACTATCTGGCAGCCATTTATGGTACAAGTGATACACGGTGTTACTAATACTATCATGGCTTCCTTCATGGAGAGCCATGGCGCATCTGCCACTTGGTATTGTTCCAGATTTTATTCCATAGACGTTTGCTAGAACCTCTCCTCTGTGCAAGCCACAGATATCAAACTGAAACTCATCATCAGGCGTATCGTTTGGGTCAGAGTGAGGAATACCAAATGTTTCGCTGGTTTTTATTGGAGATAAACCTGTTGATTTTCGCCAATTTATGAACTTGGCTACTGTCTCGTATACCAGTCTTGGGTTACCTTTATGTTCAATTAATGCAACTTCTCTTTTTTCGAAGTCTACGACTTGAACGTCCTTTACACTTTCTCCTGTTATCGGTGGATGATATTCATACCTTGAGTGCCAAGTACGCCACTCAGGCTGATTTCTAAATTGGGAAGGTGATTGTCCAAATATCCTAGAAAAAGCACGGCTAAAGGCTTCTAGGCTTGTGAAGTGAGCTTCAAAGGCAATATCAGTAACACTGTACTCTGACTCGAATGCTAACCTGAAAGAAGCGCGTTTCATTCGTGCCAGCAACACATATTGCATAGCGCTAATCCCCATAAACGCTTTAAAGATACGATGAAAGTGGTACTTTGAACTGGCAGCTACAGAACTTAGCTGCTCAAGTGAGAACTCGCCATCTAGGTTACCATCTATAAAATCGCACACTTTTTTTATTTGTCGTTCATGATGTTTAATCACGCTCACTGCTTTTTATACTCCAACTTAAAAATCTTAGAAATGATAATACCCAAGAAGATTTTATTATGCCTGATTGAAATTGCTAGATGACGGGTAGTAGACAGTTTATGGAGGGCTAATAGGTATGCTTAACTGCCATATCAACAAGTAATAACGTCATCTTAACTGCGTAGCACTCAGTGTTTACTTCTGTTTGTTTTCGTTGACGGTTAGCACCTCAGCAAAGAGTGTAATACAGCATTTTGCAGTACTAAAACTTATCCGTAGTTTTCTAATTTAAGTGGCTACTCTAACAAGATTTTGTCCAGAACCTTCGTAGGCTGAATTTTTACCCGTGGCATTTTCTAGCACGTCTGTGCCCCAAAGTTCGTTAGAGCAAATGCTCCACACAATTTAGGGGCGTGCGTTTTACCCTACGAAAAGTTATCCAAATTCGGTAGCTGTCAAAGTTATGCCACACAGAAAACCGCCCCCATTATCTTTATCACTAACCTATTGATTTATTGTTGAAGCGTAAAAAGAAAGGCTGCATTATGTGATCATAGAATACAAACGCCGCTTAGTAATCAGGAGAAACAATGAGTGTAAATATCAGAAGTGCAGAAATCAGTGATTCGAAGGCAATCAGTGAATTAATCTTACCTTTAGCAAAAAAATATGTTTGTCCTACTTGTGATGCGTCTGCACACGATATTTTGCTCAATTCAATGTCAGAGGAAAATGTAGGAAAGTATTTATCCACCAATTACAACTATGTTATTGCCGTGACTGCGAATGATGAAGTGGTTGGCGTGGCTGGAGTTCGAGACAACTCTCATTTATATCACCTTTTTGTCGATGATAATTTTCAGGGCAATGGGCTTTCCCGCCAATTATGGGAAGCGGTTAAAGAAGAATCAATAAAAAATGGGAACAGCGGTATCTTTACGGTTAACTCGGCGGTAAATGCAGAAAGCGTATACTCACGGTTTGGTTTTAAACGCACTGAGGGCATCAGAAATCGGCAAGGAATGATTGATATTCCAATGCTGTTAGATCTTGCGTACTAACAAGCGTTTTTGCCCAGAGGCTTCATAGACCTGAAGTTTTACTCGCGGCACTTTTATCAAAAGTGCCAGCCAACTCAGATCTGCCCCATTCCGCCCATGGTCAACCCAAATAAGTTGTCCTGAAACGAGATCATAAAACGACGATCATATAGTCATGGCCTTTAGCCCTAGAGACTTCATCAACGCCAATATGAACAAGGTTGGTCAACTTCTTAGGCTCTAAAGCGGGCAAGGTAGATAACAGAAATGCTTTATCGATATTTTTCACGTTTTCCCAGCGTATGTCTAAATGCTTAGACACTGCATGGATGCTCATATAGCGGCATAGTCCACTAATAAAGTGACAGAATCTCTTGGTATAGCGACCACCCTTATCAACAAAATCAGTGGCTTCAATCAATCTTCGGCCGAGCTTATCTCTCGTCAGAGCTAGTTCAATTTCTATTACGCAAGGGTGACCACTTACAGGAAAATCTGACAGGCGACGTTGAACATAGTGGTCGACGGTACGCGGTGCTCCAGTCTCAGGGTCAACGACTTTACAGCGTCTGTCTCGCTTGCATTTGACGAGTACTGAATGAGTGCACTCTTCGAGCGTTACAGACTGTACGGATTGACCTTTAAAATTAAATAGAGCGGAAGATAATAACGACAAACTACAACACTAAGATATAAAAGGGGAAGTGATTATAAATCAACGTATTACTGGTTTTATTGTTAATTTATAGACTCATCTAAGCGGAGAAGAGCCCATAGGCTTATAGTTACCAGCAATAGTTCTTTTTTATGTGTGACTTTAGCGCCCATAAATTTAATAAAATTGATTATTCATTTCTTCTATAATCCATCGTTTAAACTTTTCGAGACTCTTATTTCTTGCATTGTGTTCTGGTATTACCAAGTAATAACTTAGCCCTTTGATTTCTTTACTCATACTCGCGAATTCATAGTGTTCAAGCCACCCTTGTTTCAGTGCATTGTCAACAAGGAGTGAACTCACCAGTGCAACACCCTGATCAGCCAATGCGGCTTGAATGACATGATTTTCCTGATCAAACTGTCGTATATTTGTCTTAATATTTGAATTAGTACCATTAAGTAAAGTGCGCCACGAAATTGAGGGTAAACTTTTATTTTGCCACTTTGTTTCTAACAGGTTTATTTCTTTTGATATGTCGACTTTTGAAAGGTAAGAAGGTGTTGCGTATGTTCCTGCCTCTTCTGTGACCAGTGGAATGGTGTCTTTTTCCGACTCGTCGTAGACACCGTATCGAATCGCTAAATCTATTCTTTTGTCTTTTTCAAGATTAACTAATTCCTCTCCTGTTTTAACGGCCACTTCAATATTTGGGTGCTGCGCATAGAACTTTTCTAACTTTGGTATCAACCACATAGAGGCAAAGGATGATGTTGTACTGACCGTAACCACATTTTTGTTGTTCGAAATTTCGTTCACCACATTCGTGAGTTGTTGAAAAATCATGTGCGTTACTTCTGCCAGTTTCTCCCCCTCTACCGTTAACTCAATTGCTCGTGTTTTTCTTTCAAACAGTGATGTTTTCAAGGCTTCTTCCAACGACTTTATTTGATGAGAAACAGCCGTTGGGGTGACATGTAACTCTTCCGCAGTTTGTTTAAAACTTTTCAAACTGGCTGCGGAATTGAACACATTTAGTGTATTGAGTGGTGGAAGATGAATGTGCATATAAAAACTACCTTATAGATGAGATAAATTCATCTATAAGGTAGTTTTTATCAATTGTCAACATCAGAAAAAGTGCACAAAATGTTTTCTAAGCTGAACGTTAAACAAGAGAGGCAACAATGAGAACAATATTGAAAATCGACACAAGTGCTAGAAGAACGGACAACGAGATTGAGGGGTATAATTCAATATCCAAAACACTATCTACTTCATTCATCGATAAATGGATAACAATTAACAGTAAAGATAAAGTCATCTATAGAGATCTAGGGCTAAATCCACCTGACTTTATTAGCCAAGATTGGATCGCGGCGGTTTTCACACCAGAAGAAAAGAGAACACTCGAGCAGAAGGCTTTATTGTTTCTGTCTGATACGTTGATTGATGAGTTAAAGCGAGCTGATATCATTGTAATCTCATCACCGATGTATAATTACGGAATGCCCGCAGTACTGAAGGCGTGGTTTGATCAAGTGGTCAGAATCAATAAAACGTTTACCTTCGATTTGAAACGAGGTGACTTTCCGATCGAACCAATTATGTCAGGGAAAACACTTGTTCTAATATCATCGAGCGGTGAATTTGGCTTTGAAGTGGGTGGAGTTCGAGAAGCAATGAATCACCTTGCTCCCCACGTTAAGACCTTAAGCAAATACCTTGGCGTCGACGAATTCCATGAAATCGCCTCTGAATACCAAGAGTTTTCTGACGAGAGGCACAAGCAATCTCTAATTGAAGCTTATAGCTCTATTGATACGCTAGTAACACATCTTTCGGTTTAAAAAGCTCGGACAAAAATGAAGAGAAGCAACCATGAAAACAAAAATAATCACGAATGTGTCTGAATTATTGCTCATGAAAAGAACCGTAGAGCTTTCTCTTGATCACGTTCACAAAGGAGGAATTCCATTTTCTGCACTTGTGGTTGATAAACAGGGAAAAGTATTGGGACAAGGTGTAAATAGGGTAAAGGAATTGAACGACCCTACTGCACACGCAGAGATTCTAGCCATAAGAGATGCGTGCAAGCTAACTAACGGTGTTGACCTATCAGAAGCCATTTTGTATGCGTCAGGTGAGCCTTGTGGTCTTTGCTACTTGGCCGCGAAATGGGCAGGAATAAACAGAATATACATCGCGTCAGATCGCCATGAGGTAGCGAAATTGGGTTTTGATTATCGTTGGACTTATGACTTTTTTAATACTGATCAGCCTTCAAATTCCATTAGTGTAGAGAAATTGCAAGACGTAGGGTCTAGCTTTCCCTTCGGGCGTTGGGCGGAATTAACATACAGATAGAATGAGACACAAGTGATCGTTCGTGAATCGAATACACAAAGCGATCTACAGGGTCTAAGAATTGCAAGAATTACTTTAGATACATATTCACCAGAATAAATACCAAGAAATAGACGTGGCCTGTAACATCAATACTGGCCACTAAACCCAGTGATTTGCCATACTTATAGTTATTCATTAATTGCTAATGTTCGATATGCCAAAACTCATTTTTGTCCAAAAACATCACAACCTGAATTTTCACGCGTGGCATTTTCTAGCTCGAAAATGCCCCATTCCTTTTCAGCGCGAAAGTTTACTCACAATCTGTGATTGTACGTTTGCCTTACCTGTAGTTATCCGAGGGAGTGTCGAAGTAAGCTTTTTAAAAATTATGCGTCATTTTGCAATCTAATACACAATATCTATCATTAACCCATTGATTGTAAATTGATCAATGATTAAAAAGGCTGCATGATAGGAGTATAAAAAGCGTTATGTGTAATCCAAAGTTCAGGGAAAGAATGAAAGTACTTATTGCAGGAGCCAATGGATATATTGGTAGCCACGTGACGAAGATGTTTGTTGAAAGTGGTTTTGAAGTTTCGACATACAGCAGGGCTAGCGGTATCCTACCTGATGCTAGAAAGCTCACTAAAGTGCCCGCAGATTTATCTGGTTACTTTGATATTGTTGTAAATTGTGCTCGTCCACATTGGTCAGAATTTTCGCCAGAGGAAATAGTTGATATAGAGTCCAAGCTGCTAACGCAGTTGGATAGGCTAGCGGCTGAAGGTGCGACCAAAATTCACACTTCGGGCGTTTGGCTATTCGGTAATGCGTCTCACAACGACCTCAAAGTGTTTAGGTTGAAGCCTTTAGATGTGGTGAAACTGGACGCAGTTACAATAGGTCGTGCTATTAAAAAGAAGTGGCATGTAGTTTATTGTCCTAGTTTGGTTTATGGCGGTGAAAACTGTCAGCTAAAGCGAATTGTCGACTCTTTATCTGACCAAACGATTCAAGTAGCTATACCATCTCAAGATCATAACCAATACATCCACGTCAATGACATCGCAAGGTTTTATTTATCGTTGGTGCAAGGTCGAATTTCCTCAGCACAACATTTTATTGCCGAGACTAAGGGGTATAGCCCTGAAGAGTTTTCCCAGTTGTTGCTGGACTCTCGAATCATAAAAAAAGTCAGCAAAAGTAATTGGCGTGAGTTTGAAAATATCTTTGGCTTTTCGGCAGTAGAAATAGAAAAACTGAATCTTAAACTTCCAGTTAGCCCTTTGTTTGAACCGAAAGAGTCCTTAAGGAAGTACATAGAAAATTACACATACAAGCGTTTAAGGTTTCAAGATACTTTGTCTAATCCCAATCTCGCATGTTAGAACCAATACTCTAACGCGCTTCTGTCCAGAAACGTTTTTAAAATTGATCAAACTCTATTGTCCTCTGACAACAATGGCTAGATATAGAGTGAGCATAGGGTCAGATAGAGTTTAAAAGTAGGTAGTGGTTAGAGGGGAGTTGGTGATCTTAATTACACATCCCTGTGTAAAGTATTCTGAATGTCAGCTGACTTTAAAGCGCTTCATAAATTGACTAAAGCGTGGAATCAGGTNNGCATCGGGAATCTCATTTACAAAAATCATAAAGCGCTGTGCTTTACTTTTATCACCTTGAGCAGTCCCTGCTAGTATTGCTTGAGCTAAAATTACATGCTCAGCGGTAACGTCCTTATTCGAAAATTCGTGAATCAACATAGAAAATCCTAATAAGTATAAATACAAATGTAATAATACAATATATTGATGTCTATATCGATAGATTATGGTATTCATCAATGTCAGATTTGTGTAAAAGCAAGACAGTGATGTGCACCATCAATCTTAGTGACTTTCCATACTTATGCTAATTCGTGATTTCATTGTTAACATTATGTTAGTCATACTGATGTTTCAATGGAACAGCGCAATCTGGCAATAGTCGAAATAGGTAAATCGATTTTCGACCTCTTCACTGATAGCGCTCAACCATTATCATAAAACTCAGAGATTGGTTGTGGTGCTCCAACTCTAAATCACTTCAGTCCTAACGTGCATTGCTACAGCCATGTTGTGTCTATTGTAAAATTCTAGTGAACTGATCAGCACATTTATTCAACGTCTCTTTAGGCTGCCCTGCGGCTGCTTGAACAGCAATTCCATTGCTTACTATTGTGACCAAATTAGCGAGCGATGCTTGGTATTCGCTATCTTGTCCAGCAAAGGATACTTGCACAAATGACAACGTTATTTGATATATCCTCTCACTTTGTATTTTCAAAAACTCTTTCACATCAGATGGAAACAAAGGGTTTTCAGTTTCACCTGTACTTTTAATTAGCAAGCAGCCCTTTGGGGTCTCTAAGTTCATAAACAAATCGATTAGAGACTCAAAATAACGTTTAAGCCCTTTTATTCCAGTCGCATCGTTAGGGGACTGAATTTCCGCATAAACAGGTAAAATGTAGTGCTCTAAATAGTATTCAAGACAGGATTTATAAAGCTTATCTTTACTTCCGAATGCAGCATAAAGGCTTGAGGTATTAATGTTCAGTGCTGTTGAGAGCTGAGCAACAGACGTCCCTCCATACCCTCGGCTCCAGAAAACATACATTGCTGTTTTTAGTGCTAGTTCTTTGTCGAATGCTCTTTTTCTACCCGCGCTCATTTGTGTCTCCTAAAACAACGACAGATTTGGATAATTGACATTCTGAAGTGATCACTTCAGAATGTCAATTATGTAACGATCACTTTAGAATAGGACAAGTCGTGAACTCAAACTTCAATCTGAAAAATTTTATAATCGTAATGTTACTAACAAGCATCTGGATACATGCTGCAGAGGTGGCAAGAGCGATGCTGGTTGCTTTTCCAATGATGGAAGAGTTCTACGCAGGTAAGATCGATATCGGGCCAATGGGAGTCAGTAACGCAATTATTTGGGGGGTATGGGACACCATGATAGCGAGTACACTAGTGTTCATATACTGGCTGTGTGCTCAAGTTTTCGGTCGGAATTTGAAATCTATCTTCATTTCAGCAACGGTAACAACGTTAGCGACTATAGGCGTGTTTTGGGTTGGTTCTGTTAATTCAGGTTTGGGAACTTGGGACATGGCTTTTGTCTTGATTCCGATCGCCTGGGTAGAGATGTTGATCGCAGCTAAAATAGCTGAACGCTTATACGCGCGCTATCACTAAAAGCGTATTGAGGAAATGTAGTGGTTGAATGAACTTGGCCACTACATTAGAGGCATTTGAAATACCTCGGCTAATCCGTTAATTGCTAATATTAGTGAAAGCTGTAGCTCATTTATGTCCAACTCCGTGCTAGCCGGTATCAGGATATTCTGTGATTGTTAAGTTCGATGAAGGGATAAAGCCTTCAAATCAACCTAAGTATGTTTTGAAAATGTGATTAAAAAGGCTGAATCAATAAACTGATCAGCCTCTATCGATTTATTCCATTAAAGGTAACGGCTTCTTAGGTGGTCTTTGAAGTACTGAGCATTCAAGGTTTCACCGGTTGCGCCTTTCACCAAATCATTGGTGCTCAGCAGGCTGCCTTTGCTCCAAATATTCGATTCTAACCAAGTGAAGATAGAGGATAGATCGCCACTTTCAATCACAGAGTTCACATCGACCGTTTTCTTCATTGAAGCCATGAACTGTGCCGCGTACATTGCGCCTAATGTGTAGCTTGGGAAGTAGCCAAATGCGCCGTCTGTCCAGTGGATATCTTGCATACAGCCATTAGTGAAGTTGCCTTGAGTGCTTAAACCGAGGTATGACTGCATCTTAGTATTCCACAGTTCTGGAACATCGGTGTGTTTGATCTTGCCGTTGATCAAGTCGCGCTCGATTTCGTAGCGCAAGATAACGTGCGCAGGGTAAGTTAGCTCATCAGCGTCCACACGGATGAAGTCTTTCTTCACGCGAGTGTAAATCTTCTGGAAGTTCTTCTGCTCAAACTCAGAACCAGAGAACTGCTGTCCCGCTAAGTTTGCTAAGTGCCCTATGAATGGGTCGCTGCGGCCAACTTGCATCTCGAAGAACAAAGATTGAGATTCATGTATACCCATAGAGCGCGCTTCACCGGCTGGTTGGCCTGCTAAGTGCTTTGGTAAACCTTGCTCATAACGTGCGTGCCCTGTTTCATGGACTATGCCCATTAAGCTTTGAACGAATTCCGCTTCGTCGTAGCGCGTTGTGATACGCACGTCTGAAGGAACACCGCCACAGAAGGGGTGAACACTTTCATCCAATCGTCCGTGTTCAAAATCGAACTGAAGCAGCTTCATGACTTCTAAACCCAGTGCTTTCTGTTTCTCTGCCGTGTAGATACCAGAGGGCGCGTTAAAGTGCTCACTTGACTGTTTTTCAATGACTTCATCTATCAGGTTTGGTAGCCATGTCTTAACGTCCGCAAACAAGATATCAAGTGAAGCCGAACTTGTACCAGGCTCATAGATATCAAGCATGGCATCATAAGGTGTTAGGTTAGCCGCGTCGGCACGGATCTGCGCTTCTTCACGAGATAACTCAACCACTTCACGCCAGTTCTTTTCGAATCCAATCCAGTCGTTGTTACCACGTTGGCTGCGCCACGCATGTTCACATTTTGAACCCGCTAGAGATTTCGCTTCAACCAGTTTTTCTGGAAGTAGGTTAGCTTGTTGCCATTGGCGTTTAATTTCAAGCAGAGACGATTGTTGCTCGCCATTTAGCGCTTCGTTTTCAGCGTCTGAAATCCAATCGCCAAGCTGTGGTTGCGTCATCAACCCGTGAATATGAACCGAAAGCTCGGCCATCGCTTCACTACGAGCTTGGTTACCACCGGCAGGCATCATTGAAGCCTGGTCCCAACCGCAAATAGAGGCTAGGTGTTGAAAGCGTGAACATTTTTGAGAGTGCTCGACTAGTTTTTTGAATGCGCTCATTTGACTACTCTTAATTTGGTTTCTTTAAATGATCCTTAGGACAGCGTCAGCTTTAAGGTTCATCTCTCGTGTACTTTGATTACGGCTCTGCTTTTAATGATGCTGACCTTCGTAGTCGAAGATATAGCGATAAAAGCCGAAGGCGGTACGATGCCTTGAATTTACTATTTCTTAACAAATTAAACTGTTCTATTGTGCACAAAATCAGTGACTTGTATAGCCGATGGCAATTGTTGCTTGCGAATTGTTCAGATACACGGTATTGATGACAGATCGCTGAACAGGAATGACAATGATATGGATATTTTGAACTTTGAGGCATTTCTAATTGCCATCACTATTTTAACGCTAACGCCGGGTTTAGATACTGCGTTGGTGATTCGCAATACTAGCCGCTCTGGCTTAGCTGACGGTGTTATGACCAGCTTTGGTATTTGTGGCGGCCTTTATGTGCATGCTTTTTTCTCTGCTGTCGGAATCTCCGCGATTCTTGCTCAATCAGCTGAGCTCTTTCAAGCCGTGAAAATGGTGGGTGCGGTTTATCTGATTTGGCTTGGCTTAAGCAGTTTACGCGCTTTGATGAAAAATGGCGGCGGGATGAAGGTCGGGGAGCAGGCCAAGCAAGCATACAGTGCCAAACGGTCTTTGCGTGAAGGTTTCTTATCTAATGTGCTGAACCCTAAAACGGCGGTTTTCTATTTGGCTTTTTTGCCTCAATTTGTAAACCCAGAAGGCTCACCTTTATTGCAATCCATGGTGATGGCTTCGGTGCACTTTATGATAGCGATGGTGTGGCAATGTAGCCTAGCAGGTGCATTGAACTCCGCTAAAAATTTGCTCAAGAATGCGAGTTTCATGAAATGGATGGAAGGTGTGACTGGCATGGTATTAGTGGGGCTGGGCGTGAAGCTTCTGCTGGAAGAGCCAGTATAACCTGAACCGTTTTGGGTATAGGTTATTGAGAGTCGTCCTAAAGGCTCTACACAATTGAATTAAAAAGAAGAAAGCCCACGTTAGGTTTGTATATAAACACTGCCGTGGGCTTTTTTGTTACTGGTAAACCGAGTGTTAGATGTGAGCCACTGCGTTATTCAACAACGCTAATGTTCATCTCAGCGCCTTCGAAACCTAAGTCACTCAACTCATCTGCATCAAAGTTGGTGGTAACTTCGATATCACCAATGCGCTCAGTGGTCTCGTTGACTGAATCAAGACTTCTTTTGCTACGAACACTGTTGGTAATTGGTGTTGCTTGGCCAATTTCAATGGTGCCTGCAAATTGAGATTCAGCGTTAAAATCGCCGGATACGTAAGAGTGGAATGGGCGTAAGCTTCCTCCAGTCGCGTACTGCATGCTTGATAAACCGGCTTCTTTGATCGCCCAGCCCCAGTCCCACCATTTCGTTTCGCCTGGGATGTATCGGTGATCCCATTGGTAGCGAATATCGGCTGATTCATTGCTACTACGGCCCATCGTGAAGGTGTGAGCTTTGTACGGGCGGTTGTCTGGGTGAGTGTGCCATGCGTTACCACCCCAACGAAGGAAGCCGTTAAATTCAACATCGTAACTGATGTCGGCGTTGAATCGGTAAGGATAAGAGATGGTTGAGCGATACAGCTCAACTCGAATCGGAAGCTCTGAATTCGCAGGAACCATAGGACGAGCTTGAAGTGTTACTTGCTCGCTAGTGGAGTTGCCATTGGTTTCAGCGAAGCTTTGGTTCGCTTCTAACTTAATCGTTAGCTTAGTCTCGCCAACTAAAGGCCATTTGAATGTATTCTCTGTTTGAACACTTTCGGAGAACCCATAGCTGTTGGTTTTAGACCAGTTTGTTGACTCATCAACTTTAAGGTCGACAACGACTTGTTGCGCGATGTTACTTCTGTTTCTGGCCGTTGCATAAACGGTCTTAACCAGTTCACGATCGGACTCTACTATATCGCCGTGCCAAAAGTTATTGTCGTTAACGGTGTAGGTGAAGTTGTCGACGGTGATCTTAGTCTTTTCGTTGCAGCGATAACCATCACAAGAACCACTGTTGTTGCCTTGTATTACCCAAGAGTCGCCTGAGCGGTTGATCGTCATGTCCTCACCAACATACTTACTGTTATTCCCGCCAACCCACGCATAACCTAGGTTGTGAGCCAGGTAGCTAAGAGGGCGTACAAAATCATTGCGGTTGTTTACTAAGTCATATTCAACATCTATCTCGCTGCCTTCTGTGACGGCTTTAGCAGAGTAGTTTGGAATTTCAGATTGGTCATTGTTCGGATAGCAGAACGTTGAACTGCTGTTTGATTGTTTAATTTCACCATGATAGCCAGGCCCCATGATCACCCAGTTTCCTTTCAGCCCTGTGATCTGCCAAGTGCCCATACGAGCGACCAAAGCACTCTTTTGTTCTTCAGCCTCATAACGGTCTAAAGGGCGATAACCAGAGCGACATACATCTTCACCAAGTTGGTCAAACACTATTTGGTCTGGGTAAACCTTTGCGTTTACACCGGTTGATAGAACAGACAACACTGCGGTTGCTAAGAGACTTCTGTTTATACTAATCATTAACAATTCCCTCTATTGTAATTTTTCTATTTTGATAATGTTTTGTGTGCCGTGTAGTGAACAAGACAAGTTCACTTTTTCATGTTGATAAATAGATAGATACTGAAAAGGGTTGAATTAATTTACCTTTTAAATTCAATTGGTTGCGTTACTAGAATTGTCAATGTGATGAAATTTCATGAAACGGAAAGGAAAATATTTGATGGGGTTCAAACCGTTTTTAGAAAATGGAGCGTTATTATTTGGATTAGATATCAAAATCTTTGACGTTATTTTGTGACGATTGACATGAATGGTTAATTAGAAAGAGAGATATAACCATTCACAATGTTCGTAGCTTTAAGGTAGGTATTTAGCCACAAGGAGTCTAAATATAGATTGGATATTTTGATGTGCTACCAGTTTTTCAACATGGAACACATTAAGTAAGGATAAAGTGTAATTGTATTACTGATAGAATCATAAAATAACCATTCTTTTTCTATGTACAATATCGACGAGGTTCGTCATTTTGGTAATGAAATAGCTGTTACTGGAGGCTAAACTATGCCTAATTATCGCTTAGCTAGAAGTTGTGTTCGGCCTGTATTACACGTTTTTATTATGGCAAATAAATCATTTGAACTTAAAACATCAATATTCAACGTTAATGGATCATCATTAAGCAGGAGGTAAGGCGAGAATTGAGTGTCATTCATCACTTTCTCTATTTTTTGTACAGAGACTAAGTCGATGGTGCCTAAAATAGAAAAATATAATGATTGAGAAGGCCTTGCTCTACCTTTGAATCGAAAAACGATGGGATCGGGCATGTGGTCGTCTTGAACTGATACAAGATGTAAGACAGTATTATTGCTTATCTTTGTTAATCCATCGGTACGTAATACGTTTCCCTCTAGCATAAGGTCTACCACACTATGCTGATAGCGGTGCTCTTTCTGTGGTTGAGCTGAAGGGATAAGCCATATGCCAACGAATAAAAGTAACGCTGAAGATAGCGCAACGAATGGTTTCATAATTGGCCTCTCTTTAGGAATAATGCTATTTCAGCACTGACTCTGTCCGATTGCGCAGGTGTGTAAAAAATATTGACGGATTGACGTGTAGCTTTATCGAGTAAGGAAAGTTCAGAATGCCCCGGTTCTTCGCTAATATAAGCCACACAATCGCATTGATACTTATAGAGAATGGCTTCTAGTTCAGGGCTTAGCACCATATCGTGTTCTTGGAAAACCTGCATCTGACCAATCCACTGTTCATTGAGTCGGTTGACGGGATAGATATCACCGAGGCTTCTATCGTTAATTTTAGCAAAAGCCAGCAGTGCCGATGCTAGCAGTAAACAACCCGTTGTGAAGTAGCACAGTCTATTTCGGTTGGATACGGATTGCTGGTGGTCAGATAAAGTCTGCTCAACACTAAGAGCGTCAATCTCGTGAGTATCGATTGGTACATGGTCGCTTACGGTGACGAGAGGTATATAGGTTACGCTAGTTACTTGCGAGTCGATAAATACGCATTCATCGATAAGGCGGTAACCGATCTTTGGCACAGTTACAATTGGCGTCTCTTTGATACCTAGTCTAACAAACCCTTGGCGAACTAAACTTATGCTTTTCGCAAGTGAAGTATCCCCTATGAATTCGCTTCCCCATGCAAAATTAATAATATCTTGTTTGCTAACAATTTCGGGCGAATTTTTAAGTAATAACTCTAAAACGCGAGTCTCACGATATCCTATTTTAATAGAACGTTCATCGTTATAAATACGGTTTTTAATTGGGTCGAATCTGATCATATAACCAACGTTTTATTTTTATTATAATTCTCTCAACAATGTAGATGACTATAAGCTTACTAATATATGAATTAAAGTCACATTTTTCAATCTGGTGTTTTTTTGTGTGGTTGAAACAAAATGTTATTTATTCGTTTATGACTAAAAAATTGCCATTATACATGACCAGCTAAATATAAGTAATATCTAATTAAGTGTTGGTTTTATTAGTGGCTCTTTTATTAGCTTTCTATCTGGGATATTAATTCGCACAACGGTCTAATTAATGTCCTGCTATATGTAGGGGTATAAGTGTTAGTAATGATTTGTTCAGTTTAACGATTGAATTAATATAAAAAAGCCCGCATTTTATTGCGGGCTTGGTATTCAATCAATTCAAGTTATGCTTTAACGGCTTCGCAATCATTGGAAGACGTTAACGGTTTGAAGAATAGCTTTGTTTCTTCGATTACAACGTGGCGTAGCAAGATAAGGCCGATTAGGTTAGGAATTGCCATTAGGCCGTTCACGATATCAGCCATCAACCAGATCATGTCGAGTTTTAGGAATGCACCAGAAGCAACCAAGGCAATAAAGATAATTTTGTAAGGCAGTACTGCTTTAGTACCTAACAAGAAAACAACACAGCGCTCACCGTAGTAATTCCAGCCTAAAATCGTTGTAAACGCAAAGAAGATTAAACCAATCGAAACCAACATTGGACCTAAAGTATCGGCGTTTAAACCCACAGCGAATGCATGAGTGGTCATCGCAGCACCAGAGAGGTCGGTTTGCCAAGCACCCGTTAAGATAAGTGCCAAGCCCGTCATCGTACAGATGATGATGGTGTCAAAGAAAGTACCAGTCATAGAGACAAGTCCTTGTTTCACACATGAGTCCGTTTTTGCCGCCGCCGCCGCCATTGGAGCGCTACCTAGGCCTGATTCGTTCGAGAATACACCACGAGCGATACCTGATTGGATAGCAAGCATGATGCTCGCACCAAAGAAACCACCTGTTGCTGCTGTGTTGGTAAACGCAGAGGTCACAACAAGGGTGATGGCATTGAGTAGTTGGTCTGCATTTGAAACCAGAACGCTTAAACACGCGACGATGTACATAATGGCCATGGTAGGCACTACTTTTCCTGCAACCTTCGCGATAGATTGAATACCACCCAGGGTTACCACTGCCACCAATATCGTAAGAACGACAGCAGACATCTCACGAGAAGCACCGAATGAAATTTGAGTTGCGTCTAAGATAGCGTTGACTTGTGGGAAGGTACCAATACCGAAGCAGGCAACACCTAACGCGAAGATAGCGAACATTACCGCTAAGATTCGTGAACCGACACCGTATTGCAGGTAGTACATTGGACCGCCAACCATTTCGCCATTGCTATCGGTTCTGCGGTATTTAACGGCAAGTAGACATTCTGCATATTTGGTCGCCATACCAAAGACAGCGGCAAGCCACATCCAGAATAGGGCACCAGGGCCACCAATCTTGATTGCGGTCGCTACACCTACGATATTACCGGTACCAATCGTTGCAGAAAGCGCTGTACACAAAGCGGCGAAGCTTGATACGTCACCTGTGCCGGATTTATCTTTGGTGAACACCATTTTTAGCGCAGTTGGAAGGTGTCTAAACTGGAGTAAGCCTAAGCGAAAAGTAAAGTAGATACCCGTTCCCACTAGCAGAATAAGCAGTGGTGGTCCCCAAACGAATTGGTTGATGGTTTGTAGTGTAGCTTGTAGGTGGTTCATAGGTTCCCCTTAATAAATATAAAATTTAAGGAGAAGAGGGAAGGCAGTGCAGATCACAGGGATCGATAGCACTACTTAATACAGACGGATTTCTAGATAGAATTCTTTTGTTAATTAAGGCTGTTGCTTTCCACTCCTCTGTCCTTTTGCCTGAGAGTTTCACTTAGCGAATCACTTATAGATAAGTAACGGGCACTAAGCTTGCTCCTTCGGCGACCGCTTGCTACAAATAAAGTAGTACGGTTCTCTCCAGAGGTTCCTCCAACGACAGTCCTCACTTTTCTGGATTTCTCCAGCATAAAGCACCTGAAAGATTTACTTCTTCGGCGGGTCAATCTAACTAAATGTTAATATTTAGTTAAAACCACTCTCCTGCAGTCTTCATCGGAACAATTACCTAAAGAATTAGGTAATCTGTACGCGTATCCTAGATCATATAAAATGTGATGTCAGCTACAAAATATCTGTTTGCTTAAATGTTGTTCAACTAAATGATCAAACAACGAGTCTCTGACGTAACTTGTTTATTTAAATGGTATAAAATAGAGAAACAAGGAGGAGTTATGACTCGATTAATAGCGATTGTTTTTTTATTGGCTTTGGCATTTGTACTGTTTCGCTACCGGACAAACGAAAAACTGCAAAAAGGGGTGGTGATCGTTATCGTTAGCAGCTTCCTTTTATATACGGCCAGCTTGATGATTTCGGAGTTAACTCGTTAAACCTGTTTGTGAGCAGATAGGATGAACGTGTTAGCAAAGCTCGAGCGCTTCTGGCTTGAGTAATTGGCTTAACTGAGCCTTCAGTATCAGTATCAGTATCAGTGACCGTGTAACGTTAAACAAATTTTTGGGAGTACCCGCTAGTGAACCAGCAATCTGGACAAAGCGAACAAGATGAAGTGGTTGTTATTGAAGAACGCGATAAGCGCAGTCAGCTCTATATCGGCATTGCTGCGGTTATAGGTTTGGCGTTAGGTGGCTTGATCGGTTCTACAATCACGGCTTCGAAGTGGGAGTCCACTTATCAGGTACTCGAAACTCGTTATCAAGAGCTGAATGACAGTAAAACACAGTTGATGACATCCGTTGAAACTAAAGTGGCAAAAGTCGATACCGAAATCGATGCAAAAGTAGAAGCAGCTCTAGTGAAACAGACAGAAGTACATCAAAAAGAGCTTCAAGACCTAGCGAAGCAGTCTTCGGTTTTAGAGAAGGCGAACTATTCGTTAGAGCAGCAGCTAAACGAGCAGAAGCAAACGTTAGAGCAAACTCAGCAAGATAACCAGAAGCTTAATCGTCAGGCAGACATGCAATCAACCTTGTTTGAACGTTCGCGTGAGGTTTTCCGAAAAGAATTGCAGATATCTCAAGAGCTTGAAAAGCTTGAGAAAGAAAAAGATGAACTTGAGCAGAACCTTGGTGCTTTGAAGAAAGCGTGCGACGTTTTCTTAGATGGCACGTCATGGGATGCTAAATCTGACGCGTGTGAGAAGCAAGATAACGCCAACTCGCGCCTGAGTGATGTCAGACAGATGATTGAAGTTCACACTATGGATCTTAAGCAGATTAAAACGCTCACTGAAGAGATGGGTCTATAAGCTCAAGTGCTTAACTTGACGCTCTTTGTTTTACCTAGCGAACCTGCTGTCGGATACACCTAAAACAAACTTCATCACCAACTACTAATTCAACGCCCACATCATGCTTATGATGTGGGCGTTTTTGCGTATGTCTCATGAGAATTTGTGATTTAGCACTGAAAATGATTTTAATATGTAATTGATTGCTTATTTTGGTGACTTTGCATGCATCTTTAGAAATAATAAAAAACTCATAATGGCGATATTCTAGGATGAATTCGCAGTCTATGTTGCACTTACTTTAAGTGATTTGAGACTGTGCTGATAAGGAGGGGTTAAACCATGCCAGAATATGAGTGCGAAAACTGCCCAATAATCTATTGTTTCGATGACTGCCATTCACCACTAGCAGGTCAACAAACTATCGACATTGAAGAACAAGCAGAAAGTAAATTGGAAGAACTAACAGAAGGAAAAACGGATGGGCTTGAGAAAAAGGGTGAAGTATCTAAACAACTTACACAAGAAGCTACAGACGTTAGTTATCTAAATTTATAAATAGAACTTCTCGGCATGCTACCAAGTTCTGCTTTAGACAGAAAAAATCCCCACAAGCATAACCAGTAGGGATTTTAGATAAGTTGCAGTACTGTTCTTGCTTTCTCAAGCAAAGGGTATTACAAAAATTTTTAGAACAGTGTCGTTTCTTAGAATTGAGTTAGCTACTAGAGTAACATCATTCCACTAAACGTTATTTATCGTAAGTTTTGATTTCGCCAGATTTAACACGAGCAACAAATGATTGCAGTTCTTTCTTCACAACAGGCATTAAGAAGTACAGACCAAGAATGTTGAAGATAGACATCGCAAAGATAGCCGCATCAGAGAAGTCGATTACCGCGCCGAATTGGATCGTGGCACCAATAACAACAAACACACAAAACATGACTTTAAAAATCAGTTCCGTTGTTTTGCCTTCGCCAAATAGGTAAGTCCACGCTTTCAGGCCGTAGTATGACCAAGAAATCATTGTCGAAAATGCAAACATGATTACTGCGAGAGCAAGTGTGTATTTAAACACTTCTGCAGTTTCAGTAAACGATGCAGCAGTAAGCGTTACACCTGTTAAACCTGTTCCATCATATGGACCTGTGTTTAAGCCCGCGATAGTGATTACCAATGCAGTCATTGTACAAATGATTACCGTATCAACGAATGGTTCTAGTAGTGATACAAGACCTTCAGTGATTGGTTCTTTTGTTTTTACTGCTGAGTGAGCAATTGCTGCTGAACCTACGCCCGCCTCGTTTGAGAATGTCGCACGTTTCAGACCTTGGATTAAGGCACCAATAAATCCGCCAACCACACCTTCGCCAGTAAATGCACCCGTAAAGATAGCGCTGAATGCATCGCCAACTTGATCAAGGTTAGAACCGATAACAATGAGAGCCATACCGATATACAGAGCAGCCATCCAAGGAACAACTTTTTCCGTTACCGATGCAATAGAAGGCATACCACCAACAATTACAGAGAAAACCAAAGTAGCGAGTACAAGGCCAGTGATAACACCATATTCACTTGGTACATCGAATGCGTAAGTTAACATGGCATGTGCTTGGTTAGCTTGGAACATGTTACCGCCGCCCAATGCACCTAGAATACACATTAACGCAAAACCAATAGCAAGGGCTTTACCTAATCCACCAAGTCCTCTTTCGCTCAGACCTTGGCTGAGGTAGTACATTGGACCACCCGAAACGACACCTGAAGGTAAGATAGTTCGGTATTTTACACCTAAAGTACACTCACAAAATTTAGACGCCATTCCTAGAAGACCACACAAGATCATCCAGAATGTCGCACCCGGACCACCAATCGCAAGAGCAGCACCAACCCCGGCAATATTACCAAGCCCTACGGTTCCAGAAAGCGCGGTTGTTAACGCTTGAAAGTGAGAAACTTCGCCATCTTCTTTGGAGTTAGGGTCGGTATACTTACCTTTGATAATGTCTATGGCCATACCAACACGTTTAAATTGAACAAAGCCAAAATAAACAGTAAAGATAATCGCGGCGAGCAATAGCCAACCAACAATGATTGGGAAGTTTGCTTCACCAAGTGGGACACTTTTAAATATTAATCCAACAAACCACCCTGTGTAGTCATTGAAAAAACCATCAACACTTTGACTCAAGTTGCTGATACTTTGACTAAATGATCCTTCTTCTGCAAATGCACTGGAACTAAACAATAATATAAACCCAAAAAATAATTCACGTATGTTTTTCATGGTTTTCCCTGTCTTTTTATTAAATTATGTTTGTTGCTGTTGTGTTTGTTTCTATTTGTTTTTCTACTTTTTTTACGTTTCAGTGATTCATTTACTTCATTCGACGGCAACACAAACGGCTGAAGCTAAGTCGAAAAACGAAATAAATATAAGTACTGATCTTGCTTTATATGGATATCCTCTTGGTATGTGAACCAATAAGACTATGGTGTTCGGCTTACCAAGTCCTACTGATAATCCTATACATAAAAATAATACCCTTAAAGAAATTTTTACAATAAATTTACAATTGTTCGGGTTTTGTCATTGTTTTGGAATAAGTCGATGCTTTTTAGGCTGAAAAAGCATATGCAGTAGCTGTTATAGTGACGGGTTAAGGTGAATGATAGAAGGGGTCATAGGGAAGTCGGCGAGTTTGAGTACTCGATATGTGCTTGGAGGAATAAATAACTGATGGCTGAAGATGCAATCAGGCCAGAGGGTATTAAACCAAAGGGCATTAAAAAAGCTCTTTATCAGAGCTTTTTTAATGGTTTACGATGAACATGAGGCTTAGCGTTTAGAAGGCAAAGCCAAAGCTAAACAGAACCGGTGATACGTTTACTCGACTTGTGGTAGAGCTTAAGTGCTAATAACGAACCCCATAAAGCGACTTGTCCCCATAGTAATGTCCATTGAGAAGCCACTTCCTGCCAAGATGCACCCATCTGATTAAGCGCTAAGAAACCTTGGATAGCCGGTGTGCTTGGGAATAACTGTGATAGCAACACTAACCATTCAGGCATCATTTCAACGGGCCAGATAAAACCTGAAGAGAAGATGAGCGGCATTGAACTGATTAACACTACAACCGTGACTAACTCTCTTCTTGGTACTAATTCACCGATAAAAATTCCGATCAAACAGCTAGCCAGCAAGAAGGGCAGTAGTAAGGTCAAAATCTGTGTCGTTGAGGCGAGTAAGTTTATTCCATACATCGAGAAGCTCGCGCCGAAGTAGTACATCGACAACAAGTAATAAATGCCGACTAAGGTACAGCAGCGAGCAAGCATCAGTTTTGCCGGAGAGGTCTTACTCCAATAGCCAAACGTAGATCGAGCGTTTTGGGTCGCGCCAACTAATCCAGAAGCCATGGCTAAGGTTTGTTGCAGGATCAACACAAAGACGGCTGGAACCACGTAATCGATGTATCCCATGCGACTATTGAAAGTTGGCTTGAGGTTTAAACTAAATGCGCTGTAGCCTTTGGCTGCGGATTCTAAAGGCACACCTTCAACTAACAAGTGACTGACCTTAACTTGCGCAGCCAACGTGCCTCCTGCCTTGGCAAGCCCTTCTACAATGGTTCCGTAAACTAAGAAGTAAGAAGCATCGCCAGCGTAAGAAAGAGTAGGGCTCTTACCGAGCAGCAAGTCTTTATAGAAGTCTTCTGGAATGACGAGGAAGCCACCGATCTCTTGGTTAAGTACGGCTTGTTTTGCATCAGCGATGCTGGAGTCCCGACGTACCAATTCGATTTGAGAGGTGGCATCCACCATTCGTTCTAATTGGTAGCTGCTTTGACTCTTGTCCAAGTTTACTACCGAAGCTTTAAGCTGTTGAGGAACTTGGTGCGCGTAAGGCAATGGGTACAAGAACGAATAGAAGACCACACCACCAAATACCGTTAGAAGTACAACAGGGTTACGCAGTACCGCTAAAAGTTCTTGCTTGAGCAGTTGAGTAAAGCTCATTATTCAACTCCTTGTGGTGCTGATTGTTCTGGTTTCTCTTGCTGTGTTGCTTGTGTTGACGGCGTTACTTTTGCAGATAGAGCTGCTTGGGCTGTTAGATCCGTTTGTGCAGACAGAGCTGATTGCGCCAAGTGTTTCTTAATCAACAACATCACCACGAAAGCAGGAATTGCATACCACAACATAGAAGAGAGGCTGATCAGTGACTGTGCCACACTCGCGCCATAACTAGACTGTGCCGTTTGTACTTCGATGTAATGACTCACGGGCAACAAGCTTCTCCAGATTTGAGCCGCTGTATTCATGTCAGTTACTGGAAAGGTAATTCCCATGAACGCAAAGCTTGGTGCTGTAAAGGCGCCAGCGAAACTCATTGCTCTTGCTGGATCAAGCGTTAAGAAGAAAAACAAACAACCCATGATGATGCAACTGATGACAGTAAGTAGTTGGGCGACGGTGAGTGCCACAAAGCTGCCGTTAAACGGCCAATCTAAGAGGACATAGAACCAAAAGCTAAACGCGATACCAAACATCAAAAACAACACAACATAAGGCGTTAATGTTGATGCTAACGACTTGATAGGCGCGTTGGATAACCAAGCCTGAAGGCCTCGAGCTCTAACGTTTGCCGTCAAAACCAATATCGTGCCCACCACAATCATGATCTGCCATAGCGCTGGAATAACCGCAGACACCAAGAACTGAGCATAACTGGTGTTCTTGTTGAACAGTGGCGTGATCTGGCTTTGCACTGTTACTGCTTGGCCTAATGCTGATTGAACCGTGGTATCACCGTGTGACAGCTGTTTCACGACTTCAAGTTGCGCGTTAAAAGTACCTTGAGCCTGCAGCAAGGCAGAGTTCACCAGCTTGCCGATCAAGATAAATTGGCTGTTGTAGAACACAGACACTTGCGGGTTTAAACCTAGGAAAAGGTCTCGGTCAAAATGCCTTGGAATTACAACATAGCCGTAGATATTGCGTTCAATCATCGCTTGAGCCGCTTCACTCGCCGAGCTGTACTTTTGAGTGACTTGCAGCGTTGGTGATGCATCAACAAGGCGTGTGAACTGTTGCGAAATTTGGCTGTGTTCAAGATCGACAACCGCAACCGGTAAGTCACGAGCGATCCCTTGTGAAAAAATCAGCCAAATACTGGCAGCAAGAAGCAAAGGTATCCAAGTTAGAGAAGACAACAACCATTTGTCTTTACGAACAATCGCCCATTGCCTAAGCAAGGTATTCTTCGTTCTATGATGCTCAGGTGATTGCGAGCCTTTAGATTGCGAACCTGTAGATCGATAGTTAGCAGACATACGTCACCTAAAGCTCAACCACAAGGCTCATGCCCATACGCAGTGTTTCGCTAGTATCAACAGGGTGCGCTTCTACTTCAAAAGTACGTAGGTCGAAGCCTTGTGCTGCGTCTGTTGAACGCCAAGTCGCGAAATCACCCATTACGGCAATGTGTGTGACTTGGAAAGTTAGTGACTTATCCAGAGCTGGAAGGTATGCCTTAAACTGACTGCCTTTCTCGAAATGCTTAAGCATATCTTCACGAACATTGAGTACCGCCCAAGCATCGTTGGTGTCGATAACAATCACAACAGGGAAACCTTGTGGTGCTAGCTCACCGCTGTTCAATAGAACTTGAGAGACTTCGCCATTAAACCAGCTGTGGATCTGTGTGTCTTTCGCGTAAGCTTCAACTTCTGCAACTGCGCCCGCCGCCATTAACGCTTTTTGAGCGGCTGCCACTTTGGTTTCGTCACGGGCACCTTCTCGCGCTAATTGATACATTTGGAATGCAGCGCTTTCTGTGTACTTCGCCGCTTGCCACTGAGTTTTTGCTTCATCACGCTTCTGCTCGGCAACCACACCATCGTTGTAAAGGTTGTTTACGCGTTGGTAAGTTTTGTCCATGAGATCGGCCGCTGCTTTTGCTTTCAACCATTGATCTTTAGCGGCTTGAATCTGTTGAGTACGTGCGCCATTCTCTGCTTCTTGCGCTAATGCACCAGCGGCTTTCTGGCCTGCTTTTGCTTGTTCCAACTTCGCGTCAATTTCAGGGCTAAGTAGAGAAAAGATCAATTCACCTTTTTCAACCGAATCACCTTTACGCACGAATATTTCATCAATTCTACCAGGTACTTTCGACGAGATACTGTATTGCTGTGCATCGATTTGACCTTGAAGCTTAACTGGTTGAGGTTGATAAGCTTGGTAAAAACTGTATCCGACCCAGCCAATAATGCCGATACCAACTAAAGATAGAAGAAGGGGCTTAATAGGTTTCATGAATTATCCTTTTGACTGGCTATCAGTGTCTGTTTTTGAGTCGAAATCAGACGGAACAGAAGAGGTTAAGTAACTCGAGTAAGCATTCATTTCGCTGGTTAGCGCTAATAGCTTATTAAGAGAGATTAGGTATTTGAATCGCGCAGCAGATTGCTGGGTTTTGATGCTCGCAAGGTAGAGCTCGGCATCAACCACTTCTAACGAGTTAGAGAGCCCTTGTGTGAAGGCCTTTTTTCGAAGCAATAAGTTTTCTTGAGCCAAAGACAAGCTTGAGTTTAAGCCTTGAACTTCTTCTATCGCTTGGTTTGCTTCAAGGTAAGTCTTCTGTACCAACACGGTTAAGTCTTGCTTGGCTTGTGACTTGAGGAATTGAACCTGTGATACAGCACTGTGAGCGGCGGCGACTTTGTCGGAACGGCCTGAAGTATCAAGCAGTGGAACATTCACACCAATACCAACCAACCAATCGGGTTTCATTTCGCTGGCTAGAGAATCATCTTCATATAGGCTGTAATCTCCGTATAGATAGACCTCTGGGTAGTATTTACCCTTCTCTGCTTTAATTAAGCTGCTCGCTTGTTTCTCTTTTGCATCAAGAATCTTAAGGCCGGGGTAGGTCATGAGTGTTTGGTCAATGAACACATCCATATGAGGCAGGTTCTTATTGATAAACAGTTGCTCTGAGGGTTCTACACTTTGGCTCTGGCCGAGAATTTGAGTTAACGCTAATTGAGCAATCTTGAGATCGTTTTGAGCTTTAGTACGCTCAACAACGGCTTTATCTAGGGATGCATCGGCTTGTAGGCGCTCTACTCGTGCGATTTGTCCTTGCTGTTCAAGCTTAATAGCGAAATCACGGTGTTGAGTTAATCCTGCTTCGACGGCTTGACGCGTTTTCACGACGTCTTCCGCTAAAATCACTGAGAAGTAATATTTACTTAAGTCTTCGTAACGAGCTTGTTTCTCCATCAACAGTTGGCTTTGCGCTTCTTCGCTTTTTCCTTCTGCAGCATTTTGCGCTGCGGTAATTCGGCCACCCGTAAAAATAGGCCACACTGCACGAATGGAAGAGCTAAAGATGTCTTGTTCGGTGATGGTTGAGGTTACGCCACCAAGCCCACTTAATATTGGCTGGAGGATTCCCCCGATAGCCCCCAAATTAGGAACTCCACTTAAGCTATTGGTGAATTGTTCACCATTAATCGTCACATCACTATCAAGGTGCGTATAGTTAGCCCCTAAGGTGATAGAAGGTAGGTTGAGACTACTTGTCGAGTTTTGAAGGTGTTGATAGCGTTCAACATTGGCTTGTTGAGCCGCCAGTGAGTTGTTGTTTTCTTGTAATATTTGCCAAGCTTCAGAAAAAGTGAGCGGGGCAGCATAGCTTGGCGAAGCAAATGTGCTGAGGAGCACACTGGCAATCGCAAGATATCGGAATTTTGGTTTGGTCATCTGCATTAAATACCAGATTAGAGCATTAACTCTAATGTTAACAGGGCGATAGTCATTTGTCTTGAGTTGATTGTCTCACATGATTAGAAACACTCATAACTTGTTAAGTTAATGAAATAAAGTACGTGATGTAGACAACAAAGATCACTGAAACGAAAAGAGCACGACAAGGCGTGCTCTTTAAGTTCAGTATAGAAGTGTTTTTACAAAATGACGTGGCTTATTTAAAGCTAGGACAATGGTGATCGGCGCGCCAAACCAATTGTCTTGAACCTTGCATTGTTTGTAATAAATCTCTACCTGACATTTGCGGGAATGCTAACAATACCTTGAGATCGAGAGGGGAGGTGCCATCCTTCTCATAGGCTCTTACGTGAGTAAAAGTCGATTGTAAGTGTTTGAACAGCATAGTCTTAGTAAGACAAATTCCAAAATTATCGCGTTTCATTGCCTGGTTTCCTTTTCAACAATGTTTGTACGTTATGTTTTTAATCCTGTTTCTGTTGGACGTTGCCACTGATCCTTCCTGCTCATCAATGCTTTATTATTGGGTGTTGATTTCATCAACTACCTCTGAGTTGTCTGCTGGCTTACGGTGTGTTTGGGTTTGTATTATGACTACCCTTATCTTTTCAACATACGTAGCGGCGAGCGAGTAACTTCTTAATTATTGATACGTCCAGTGAGTAAATGATTGTTGCCTTTTTGTTAATCGATTTTTTGGTTGAGATAGCGCTCTTAAAAAAGCGATTTATAGCTTGGCAACAATAAACTCTTTCATATGCAACCATTATAATTGTATTTATTTTAAACAACCTAAAAAACACCTAAAAGCTTAGTGATCTAGCTCAATGTTTATCCGTTTATTTTGGTTTTTAAGCTAATCCGTTCTAAAAATGAACGATTGATCGAGTCGTACAATATAAAGGGTTATCAATTAACAATCTGCTCAATTATTTAGTTGAGTAACAGTCACAGATTCACGCACGTAGAAAGGTCATCTAATTAACTTGGTGTTAACATTGTTCGTCTAACACTAGGGATGGTGGAATATGAAATGGAGTAGTATCAGCTTCCGTAAAAGGTTGCTGATTATCATGACGGTCACTGGTCTTGTTGAACTATTGATACTTTCAGCAGCCGGATTTTCTTATATCAAACAATCTCAAGAGCAAGAGATGGGTTTGAAAGCACTAGGTGTTGCCGATTTTCTTGCCGAATCTCCAGTTGTCTTACGTGCTATCCAACAAAATGGAACCATTGATCCCAATGGGGCTCCTTATGTTGTATCCGAAGAAACTCAAATCAAATTCCGAAACCTGACTCAACTGATTGGCGCTGCCTTTATTGTTGTCGGTGACGAAAACGGCATTCGCCTAGTTCACCCTTATGACGACAGGCTCGGTAAGCCAATGCGCGGTGGTGATAACCAAAAAGCACTGATATTAGGCGAGTCTTATGTATCTACGGCTAAAGGGTCGCTTGGTTTTTCTGTACGTGGAAAATCTGCGGTTAAAGATGAGCATGGTACTGTCATAGGCGTAGTTTCCGTTGGCTATTTGCTGGATTCGCTTCAAGACAGAATTGAACCTTACTTAGCCTTTTTGATTGTGATGGCTTTGCTGGTGGTTGCGGTTAATGCGTTGATTTCGAGCTATGTGTCTCGTCGTTTTCAACGCGCTATTTTGGGCTTTGAACCGGAAGAGATTGGTCGCTTGTACGTAGAGCTTGATGTGACTATGAGTACCGTGAAAGAAGGTATTTTGAGCATTGATAAGAACGGGATTTTGCGCTCAATAAACAAAAGTGCCTGCGATATTTTGTCGATAGATAGGGAGTCTGTACTCAACCAACAGCGCCTTTCTGATGTATTAGCAGGTAGTGATTTAGAACAACTCTTATCAACAGGTGACACTGACCATGATGTCGAGTTGTACCTGAATAATAAGCGAATCGTTGCTAACCGCAGCCCAATTATAGTGGCGGGTGAAGTCGTTGGTGCGGTATCCAGTTTTCGATTACGAGATGAAATTAACGATTTAACCGACCAGTTATCACAAACCAAAGAGTATGCTGATCTACTGCGTTCACAAACCCACGAGCATCAAAACAAGCTCAACACGATCAGTGGCTTGATTCAAATGGGCGAGTTGGATTCAGTACAACAGCTGATTGGTCAAGAAACGGCGCATTATCAAAGCTTGATCGAGTTCTTGCGTGAGACCGTTAAAGATCCGCTCATTGCAGGCATGCTTTTAGGCAAAACAGAACGAGCTCGCGAGCTTGGCTTGGAGCTTAAAGTAGAAGAAGGCACAAGGCTTGAAGCGCTGCCTAGCTGGCTGAACGCGGATGACGTTGTCACCATTCTAGGCAACCTGATAGATAACGCTTTTGATGCCACCATGACGGCTATCAAGCAAGGGGGACAAATAACACCAGTTCGTCGCATCATAGATGTGTCGATCAGTGATTTTGGCAATGAAATCATCGTGGAAGTAGAAGATAAAGGGTGTGGTTTACCTAAAGACTTGGCTACAAAAGCACTCACCGAAAAAGGCGTATCGAGCAAAGCGAAGCAAAATCGCGGTGTTGGCTTGTATCTGATTAAACAACTGGCAGACCGATATCAAGGACAGCTTGAAATGGTCGACAACGAAGACTTTGGTACACGAATGACGGTTTATCTGCCCAAAGAAGAACAATAATAATTAAGCACGAAGCGATCTTGTGAAGATCGTCGTGACGGGAAAAGCATGGTTAAAGGAATAACATAAATGAATGCAATCACGAGAGTCATGGTCATTGAAGATGATATTGCGATTGCAGAGCTACACCATCGTTATTTACAACAGATGGGTGGCTTTGACGTGGTGGGGATTGCGACCACGCAGTCTGAAGCGTTAATGCAATTAGACATCTTAAAGCCTGACTTGGTTTTATTGGATGTGTATCTGCCGGATGGATGCGGGCTTGATATCTTGAACCACGTTCGTGGCAGTAATCAGGGCTGTGATGTGATTCTGATTACCGCAGCTCGAGATGTCGATACGTTGCAACAAGCAATGCGTGGTGGAGTGGTAGATTATTTACTTAAACCGGTGATGTTTCCTCGCTTGGAAGCCGCTTTGAAAAAATACCAATCGCAACAAAAAGAGTTTGAAACTGTGTCCGATCTTAACCAAGGGTTGGTGGATAAGATGCTGCAAGCAAATGCTAAGGCGGATCCTGCTAAGGTTTCTACGTTGCCAAAGGGGATTGACGGGGTGACGCTCAATAAAATTAGAGCCATTTTCCAGCAAACAGATGCGACTGATATCACTGCAGATGAAGCCGGCGAACGCATTGGAGCAAGCCGAACCACAGCAAGGCGCTATTTAGAGTTTCTCATAACCACTGGTGAACTAGTTGCTGATCTAAATTATGGAACAGTAGGCCGTCCTGAGCGCTGTTATAATCAGTCAAAAAGATAACATGAAGTAAAAAGACAGCTTTCATATTAACGTTCTCGAAGCCGTGTTTATATTAAAGTTAAAATGTAAAACCAGTTGAATAAACTGGTTTGATTTTACTTATCACCTCTCACATCCTACTCCACAGGCCAGATAGCATTCTTTCTTTACTACAATGTTTGAGAATACTGATTTACGTCTATTTCTACCTTTGTTAACTTCGTTATCGACTAGAATTTGTTCTAAATGAGTCAATATTTAATCGATTGCTTTCACAGTGGTTGATGTAAATCAAATAGTCATAGACAATACTGTCCCGAATAGAGGTGATAGTCTTCACCCTCGTTTACCAAACGCATTCTCAAGTGTAATAGGCACTCGCTATTGATGTAATAGCCAAGACCTATTATCTATTTTCGTATGTCGCTGATACCTTTGGCGAATACTAAAAACCTTGTTTTTATAGGAAAGATGATGGTAATACCTGAAAACAGCAGCATCGTTATTTTTGGTGCATCGGGAGATCTAACTTACCGCAAGTTAATTCCTGCTTTGTACCACCTGTATGCTAGCAATCAACTACCAGAATCCTTTGCGATTCTTGGAGTGAGCCGTACTGAGTACAGCGATGAGTCTTACCGTGAGAAGCTGAAGAAGTCTCTTCAGGAAATGGAAAAAACTGAACCAGAGACGCTGAATGCATTTATTGAACATTTGCATTACCAAGCGATCAACACTTCAGATGTAGACGACTACGCTCGTTTAGCACAACGTCTAGACAAGCTTGAGCAAGACTACCAATTCGAAAACCATAACACATTGTTCTACTTGGCAACCCCGCCAAGCCTATACGGTGTGATTCCAGCAAACCTTGCTGCGCATGGCCTGAATGATGAAAAGAACGGCTGGCGTCGTCTGATCATCGAGAAACCATTTGGTTACGATTTAGCATCAGCTCAAGCATTAGATGAAGAGATCCATCATCACTTCCAAGAACACCAGATCTATCGTATCGACCATTACCTTGGTAAAGAGACGGTACAAAACCTTCTAGTACTTCGTTTCTCAAACGCGATGTTCGAACCACTGTGGAACCGTAACTTTATTGAATACGTTGAAATCACAGGTGCTGAGTTCCTTGGCGTAGAAGAGCGTGGCGGATACTACGACGGCTCTGGCGCAGTTCGTGACATGTTCCAAAACCACCTGCTACAAGTGCTAGCAATGGTTGGAATGGAGCCACCAGCTCAAATCAATGCGGATTCAATTCGTGACGAAGTGGTTAAAGTACTTCAGTGTCTGAAACCACTGGAAGAAGACGACCTGCGTAAAGATCTGGTTCTAGGTCAATACACTACATCAGACGTTCGTGGCCAGCACTTACCTGGTTACCGCGAAGAGCATGGTGTAGCAGACGACTCTCGTACTGAAACGTATATTGGTCTTAAAGCACATATCAACAACTGGCGTTGGAATGGGGTTCCTTTCTACGTACGTACGGGTAAACGTTTACCAACACGTGTGACTGAAATCGTGATTCACTTTAAGAACACACCACACCCAGTATTTGGTCAAGATGCGCCAGAGAACAAGCTGATTATCCGTATCCAACCGGATGAAGGTATTCAGATGAGCTTTGGTTTGAAAGAGCCAGGTGCAGGTTTCAAAGCAAAAGAAGTGAAAATGAACTTCTCTTACTCTGACTTGCCTGAAACTCAAATGCTAACGGCTTATGAGCGTCTTCTTCTTGATGCACTGAACGGTGATGCGACTCTGTTTGCGCGTACCGATGCAGTAGAAGCATGTTGGAAGTACGTTCAACCAATCTTAGACTTTAAACAAGATCCTCAAGCACTGTTTGGCTATGCTTGTGGTACTTGGGGCCCGCAAGAAGCGGATGAGCTTCTGCAACGTGATGGCCGCGCATGGCGTTTCCCATGTAAAAACCTAACAGACACGGATTACTGCGAACTATGATCAACCACAAGATCTTTGCAACGCCAGAATTGGTCGTTGAAAACCTAGCAAACGAAATGAAAGCATACAGCGAGCAGGGTAAACCTGTTCACATTTCATTGTCGGGTGGCAGCACGCCAAAAATGCTTTTCAAGCTTTTAGCTCAAGCGCCATACGCAGAAGGCATTCAATGGAATAACCTTCATTTCTGGTGGGGCGACGAACGTTGCGTTGCACCTGATGACGCTGAAAGCAATTTCGGTGAAGCGAATACGCTGTTGTTTTCAAAACTAAGAGAATGTTCTCAAGTAAACCTTCCTGCTGAAAACATCCACCGCATCCGTGGTGAAGATGAGCCAAAAGCAGAAGCAGAGCGTTTCGCGAAAGAAATGGCAGACGTGATTCCAACAGAAAACGGCACGCCTGTTTTCGATTGGATCCTGCTAGGTGTTGGCGCAGACGGCCACACAGCTTCACTATTTCCGGGTGCAACTGACTACCAAGATGAGAACCTATCTGTATTAGCTTCTCACCCAGAGTCGGGCCAGATCCGTGTTTCTAAAACAGCGAAAGTTTTAGAAGCAGCAAAACGAATCAGCTACCTAGTACTGGGTGCAGGTAAAGTTGAGATCGTTAAAGAAATTCATACAACTTCTGCTTCAGAACTGCCTTACCCGGCAGCGAAAATCCAGTCTAAAACTGGTGAGACAGAGTGGTTCCTAGATTCAAATGCAGCAAGTGCTATCGCATAAGTGCGAATAGCCGCAAGGAGATAAAATAATGAAAGGTGATATCGGTGTAATTGGCCTAGCAGTAATGGGTCAGAACCTTATCCTAAACATGAACGACCACGGCTTCAAAGTTGTGGCTCATAACCGTACTGCTGCGAAAGTAGACGAGTTCCTAGAAGGCCCAGCTAAAGGGACTAACATTGTTGGTGCTTACTCTCTAGAAGAGCTAGTTGAGAAACTAGAAGCGCCACGTAAAGTGATGCTTATGGTTCGTGCTGGTGACGTTGTAGATACGTTCATTGACAAGCTTGTACCACTTCTAGACAAAGGCGACATCATCATTGATGGTGGTAACACTAACTTCCCAGATACTAACCGTCGTGTAGCCGCTCTTCGTGAAAAAGGCATTCACTTCATCGGTACAGGTGTTTCTGGTGGTGAAGAAGGTGCTCGTTTCGGTCCTTCTATCATGCCAGGCGGTTCTCCTGAAGCTTGGGAAGCGGTTAAGCCTATCTTCCAAGGTATCTCTGCGAAAACTGACGCGGGTGAGCCTTGTTGTGATTGGGTTGGTAACGACGGTGCTGGTCACTTCGTTAAGATGGTTCACAATGGCATCGAATACGGTGACATGCAGCTTATCACTGAAGCATACCAGTTCATGAAAGATGGCCTAGGTATGAACCACGACGAAATGCAGGCTGTGTTTGCTGACTGGAACAAAACTGAACTAGATAGCTACCTAGTAGAAATCACTGCTGACATCCTTGGCTACAAAGATGAAGACGGTGAAGCGCTAGTTGAGAAGATCCTAGACACTGCTGGCCAAAAAGGTACAGGCAAATGGACAGGTATCAACGCACTAGACATGGGTATCCCACTGACTCTAATCACTGAGTCTGTATTCTCTCGTTGCCTGTCTGCACTTAAAGACCAACGTGTTGAAGCTGAGAAACTGTTCGGTAAAACTGTTGCTCCAATCGAAGGTGATAAGCAAGAGTGGGTTGACGCAGTTCGCCAAGCTCTACTTGCTTCTAAGATCATTTCTTACGCTCAAGGTTTCATGCTAATGCGTGAAGCGTCGAACGAAAATGGTTGGGATCTAAACTACGGTAACGTTGCACTTATGTGGCGTGGTGGTTGTATCATCCGTTCTGCATTCCTAGGCAATATTCGTGATGCTTACGAAGCGAACCCAGAGATCGCATTCTTAGGTTCAGATGCATACTTCAAAGGCATCCTAGACAACTGCATGGGCGCTTGGCGTAAAGTTGCAGCTAAGTCTATGGAATCTGGTATCCCAATGCCATGCATGACTTCTGCACTAACGTTCCTAGACGGCTACACAACAGCTCGTCTTCCAGCGAACCTTCTACAAGCTCAACGTGACTACTTCGGTGCTCACACTTATGAGCGTACTGACCGTCCACGTGGTGAATTCTTCCACACAAACTGGACTGGTACAGGCGGCGACACTGCTTCTACAACTTACGACGTATAATCGTTAGTTAGGAGCTGTTAAGAGCACGTTTGTTCTTTACGCTGTAAACTAGAAAACAAAAGGATGCCAATGGGCATCCTTTTTTGTTGGTTCACGTTCTCTTCGCCCGAATAACAAAGAAGCTATCGTTTAAGCTGTCATTAAATGCGGCTGAGCATCGTCGTTGTATTGCTCACGAATTGCCATAAAGCCGTCTAGGTTCTGCTTAAGAGCCTCAACACACTCTGGGTCAAACATTGAACCGTTCTGCACTTCAATGTATTCCATCACTTCATCGAGTGACCACGCATGCTTATAGGCTCTTTTACTCATCAGCGCATCGAATACATCGGCTAATGTCACTATTCGAGCCTCTAGTGGTATCTCTGCGTTACTCAAAGCATCAGGTAGTCCTGACCCATCAAAGTATTCATGATGGTGGCGCACAATATTCTTAATGAATTGAATCTCCTCACTGCACATCGAGCTGTGGTGGGAAAGGGCAACTACATCATCAATCATTTCTTCGCCATACAACGTGTGATTGTTCATGATGTTTCTTTCTTCTTCATTGAAACGCGCGCTACTGAATAGCACCTTATCTGGAATTCGATACTTTCCTATGTCATGAAAGGGCGCATACAACCGAATTCGATGAATGAATTGGTGGGTGATTTCTCTTTTGGTGTGCGACAGAGTACGAGCAATTTGTTCACTGTATTTACCCATGCGGATTAGGTGTTCTTTGGTTTCTGGATCTCGTGCATGACCCATGTTTAATGCTATCGCTAAAGAGGATTGAAAGTGACGCTGGCGCTCAAACCATTGAACGAAAAGGCTAGAAATGACTTGAGTGAGGTAGGCGATATCACACTGAATAATTTGGTTAGCAAAAAATCCTGTTGATGAAGCATTGATAAATACAAACCCAAGATTACTTTCTTGGTGATGAATAGGTGTTGTATAGCTGCTTTGATGACCGAGATTGAGTAGGTGAGATATTTGTTTGGTTGAGCTAATGGTGGTGAGGTCGTTAATGATTCGAGTATCTAAAGACTCTGCCATGCGAGACAAAGCCGATTCTGGCGTAAGTTCTTGCTCAATGTGGCGATGCTCTGCTTTTTGGCACAGAGTGTCCGAAACAAAGTAATTCGACGCTCTATTTTCATTGCACAGTACGACCGAGAGCCTAGACAGAATGGGGTAGTGTTCGCGAGCTAGCCGAAAGAGATCATCAACGATGGCGATAATGTCTTTATCTTGGGCGGCTACTCTGCTGATTTGGGAGTAGTCAAACATGGTCAAAGCCAACCTTTATTTATAATTATATCATTGTTTAGTATCGTTATTTGTAGGTTTATATACCACTTATAACATAGCATCGTGCTGTTGATTAGCAACACTGCGTTCTAATAAGTTTATAATTCATTACTTAAAATGGGGATATTTCATGCTTCTATCATGGTTTTTGTTAACTTGAACGAATTTGGTCGATATCTAAGAAGAGCACTCGTCGGTATAGCATGGCGGTGTTGCACGCAACATTAGGATAGTAAGTGACCATTTTAAAATTAAATTGAAAGATAAATAGGATCACGAGCATGCTTTATGCCATCATAAAGGCATAGATAAGGGCAATGGATGTAATGCCCAAGTGATTGAGCTAGAAGCGGTCAGTGATGACGGTGTTCTAGAGTATATTCAAGGCCTTTAGTTGCCTTGGAAAAGGTAAAGATATGACTGAAGAAGAAAGAATCGAACTGCAACAAAACAACCCACTGCACGGCTTGAAGCTAGATACTATGATCACTGAATTAGTGGATCATTACGGTTGGGAAATTTTGGATGCAGCAATGCGCATGAACTGCTTTAACACTAAGCCGACTGTGGCAAGTGCTGTTAAATACCTGAAGAAAACGGAATGGGCTCGTGAGAAGGTTGAAAACTTCTACCTTTACCGTTTCAAGCGTATGCCTAAAGCATCGGACATTGAATACCAGATGCCTCCGCGTTCACGCACATTCCGTCATGGGTTAGAGCCTCGTGAGCCAATGGAATTGACGGTTGAATCGATTCTAGCATCTCAAGCTAAAGCGGCATCTGCATTTAAAGAGCGTCGTGGCGGCAACGGTCGTAACTTTCGTCGTTAATAATAGGGCGTCGTTAATAGAAATGCGTCGCTAGTAAAAGGGCGCCGTTAGTTTTAACGTCACTATGTAAAGGCGTAAGTCGAGTATCGTCAGATAGATGAAGCCTTGACTGCAAAAGACAAAAGGAGCCTAAGTGCTCCTTTTTTAATGCGTGTCGCTTTAGTCGCTCGCCTTAAGCTTCGCGGTTCTTTCTTTGATTCTTCCAAAGGTCAACGACATAGACAATAGCGCTGATCAGTAAGAATAGCGCTGACACAGAAAACAGAGCGGGCATTTTTAGGATCCACGCGAATGTGGCAGCAAGAAAAGCGACAAAGCAAATGAGTCGACTTGATGACATGACATGACCGAGTTTAATGTTCATAACGCCTCCTAATGAAGTCTCACTTTCGACAGGAGAATTATCCCACCTTTGGCAGAGTAAAGGCTAAAAAATAGTCTAAATTGTTATCAAATTAGCTAATTGAAGGACTCGCCTCACACATTTTAATTTGGCTATTTTATAAGCAATAAAATAAAGGGATAGATATTGAGAGGGTGAGTTTTTGGACACCTTTCCAGTTGCAAGCTTATTGAACCGAATGTCTAGTCAGCATAGAACCTATTTCGCGTAAAACTTAGTTGGTATAGAACCTGGTTAGCATAAACCTAGTTAGCATTGAACTTAGTTGGTACAAACCTAGTTGGTATAGAACCTACATCGTATAAAAGAAGTAAGCGGTGATCAAAAAGCTCGCAATAATCACTGTGGTGCGAACATATTGTTGAGGAATGCGGCGAGAGATTTTTGCTGAATAGTAACCACCTACCAATGTACCAAATAATACGGCCATGCCTGACGGCCAATCAATCGAACCATTCACAACAAAGAACACGATTGCCGCGAGTGATGCGCATGCCGATACCAACAATTTGATGCCATTCATCACGTTGATGTTGGTATACCCTGCCAGAGCTAAGTAGCTCAACGTCACTATCCCCAAACCTGCATTAAAATAACCACCATAGATACACACGATCAAAAGCAATACAGCTGAAAAGAATACCCCTGCGCTGGTGGCGTGTTTATGTTTTGCTGTTGCTTGCTTAAGCCACTTATTGAGCGTGCCACCAAACGTGAAAAGCAAAGCAGCAAATAGCAGTAACCAAGGCACGGATTGAGTGAACAGGGCTTCTGGTGTGTGCAGCAGTAGAAACGCTCCGATGCCACCACCAACTACACACAAACTAATGGTCAGTTTTAGTTGCTTAGTACCAGATTGAATTTCGTGGCGTAGAGCGTAGGCTCCGCTAATGTAGCCAGCGCATGAAGCAAAGGTATTGGTCGCGTTGGCCGCAATTGGAGGCACGCCAGCAAACAAGAGAGCGGGGAAGGTGACGAAGCTGCCTCCTCCTGCTATGGAGTTAAGTACACCGCCAACCACTCCCGATAAGAATAGAATCAACCAATCCATAGTTTTAGAATCCAATACGTTAACTAACGAGTTACCTTACTTGAATTTGTTATGGATATCAGAGCTGTGCGTCTTGAAAGTGTGAGTTTGTGAGTTTGCTATCACCTTTGGGCATTGGTTTTTTGTTTTACTGAAAAGAAAAAGGAGCCGATGGCTCCTTTCGTTGATTTCGAGTCTCTTTGCTAGAGTTTTACACTTCTACCGGCTTCGATTTTAAGCTTCTAAATAGCTTTACTAGGATTGGGCTAGACAGTACCAGCACAGCCAGAATAGTGAACGTCATCGTGATTGGACGCTCCCAAAGGAAACTCAGTTCGCCATCACTGATCATCAGTGCTCGTCGTAGGTTTTCTTCCATTAGCCCACCAAGGATAAAACCTAGAAGTAATGGGGCAAGTGGAAAATTAGCTAACCTCAACGCTATCGCAACCATAGCAACAATGAGCATCACAAATACATCCATTGTATTGAAAGACACTAAGTACACGCCTGTGATTGAGAAGAAGATAATCATTGGTAGTAGTACCGTCCTTGGTACCGCTAGCAGTTTAGATATGTAAGGGATCAACGGTAGGTTTAAGATAACCAATACGATGTTGCCAAAGTACATAGAGATGATCACTGACCAGAATACATCAGGGTGCTCAACGAACAAGCGAGGGCCCGGCTGAATGCCGTAAGCGATTAGGGCACCAAGCATGATTGCCGTTGTGCCTGAACCTGGAATACCAAGCGTCAGTAGCGGAACGAATGAACCACTTGATGCTGCGTTATTTGCTGATTCTGGAGCGACAAGGCCACGAATACTGCCTTTACCAAACTCTTTCTGCTTATCTTTTGGCGCAAGGCTACGTTCCATACCGTAACTCAAGAACGCTGCGATAGTTGCACCAGCACCGGGTAGAACACCCGTAAAGAAGCCGAGAATTGAAGAACGAATCGAAACCGGTGCTACTTCTTTGAACTCTTCTTTGGTAATTTTCATGCTACCAATATCAGCCATTTTTTGACTTTCTTCGCCGCTGGTGTCTTTCTCTGGTTTCAAAATCCCCATTAAAGTTTCACCTAAAGCGAAGGTTGCCATAGCAAGAAGTAGGAAACTAAAGCCATCCATTAGGTCTGTTAGGCCAAACGTGAAACGCTCAACACCAACGCCTTTGTCGATACCAACAGTAGATAACATCAAACCAAGAATGGTCATCATCCATGCCTTTATTACCTGACCTGGGCCTGCAAACGCTGCTACAGCCGATAGACCTAACAACATCAATGCGAAGTAGTCTGACGACTGGAAGCTCAATGAGACGCTTGCTAGAGCCGGTGCTGCAATCAAAAGCATGATTGCTGATAGCGTACCGCCAGTGAAAGAAGAGTAGGCTGCTAGTGCCAACGCTTTACCAGCTTGGCCTTTTTGTGCCATTGGGTAGCCGTCGAATGCGGTTACTACCGTTGAAGAGCAACCCGGAGCATTGATTAAGATTGATGACGTTGAGCCACCAAATACTGCGCCGTAGTACACACCTGCCATTAAGATTAAGCCAGAAGAAGGATCTAGGCCGTATGTAATCGGGATCATCAACGCGATTGCTGAAATTGGACCTAGCCCCGGAAGCATACCGATGAAGGTACCCACGAAGCAGCCCACAATTACCATCATGATGTTCATTGGCATCACAGCGGTCGAAAGTCCTTGTAAAATTCCGTCTAACATAATGTTATCCCTACCAAAGAGTGAAGATTAAGCCAGGCTCTAGGTAGATATCTAAGCCTTGAGTTAATAATAAAAAGAACGCGATAACGAAAGGAAATGACGCGCCAAATAAAACAGATTTACGGCGCTCACCCAATAGGTAAAAGCCAGCAAGCAAGAAGAAGCTGGTTGCTAAAACAAAGCCAAGATAAGTCAGTCCAACACCGTACAAAGCCATTAACACTAAAAAGCCAATAAGCAGCTTCCAGTTCAGCGGCGTGGTGTCGCATGAAACCTTCTGGTCCGGTTGTCCTGTAACTAGTAGGATCAACGACAGGCCGATGCCGATAAACGTTAATAGGGTAGGTAAAGTTCTTGCAGTGAAGGGTTCGTACTCGTCACCGGGAAACAAAGGAATTAGCGTGGTTTGGTAGCCATAGCACAAGCACGCCAGCATAAAGATCATGGCTCCGATGCGATCTTTCGATAGCAAAGATTCCTTACTCAAAAATTTGGTTGGTAAGTCCGACATATCCAACTCCATTTGGGATGGTATAGAAAGTAAAAAAGCCGTACATGAGCGAGTCAATGAAATGTCTGGGATCACTAACCAAAGGTAAGCGAATTACGGTACTGGTTTATCAGCCACTTGCGTTTACAACGAATCGGCAAGCGTTAGTAATACGTCTACGAATAAACAAAGGAGTTTGAAGTTAACTCATGTACGGCGAAACAAGGAAAGAGTAAGAGGGCACATAGACCCTCTATGGTTGCTGGTTATTTCAAGAAACCAAGCTCACGCATTAGGTCGCCCATCTGTTTTTCTTGGTCTTCTAGGAAGGCGTAAAAATCTTTGTCAGCTTTGTAGTTGTCAATCCAACCGTTACGGTCACGAACCACCTGCCATTCATCAGTCTTGTACATTTTGCCAAGCGCTACATTCCACTCGTCGATTTTTGCTTGGCTAGTACCTGGTGCAGCGAAGAAGCCACGCCAGTTAGCAAATACTGTTTCGTTGCCGTACTCAGTTAGTGTTGGGATGTTTGGTGCCGCATCAAGACGTTTTGGTGCCGTTACTGCCAATACTTTTACTTGGCCTGATTTAGACATTTCTAGCACTTCACCAAGGCCTGTCGAAAGCAGTTGCGTTTCGCCAGATAATAGAGCCGCCATTGCTTTACCACCTGCATCGTAAGCAATGTATCGCACTTTCTTCGCATCAAAACCTTCGCCTTTGAACGCTGCCGCTACAACAAGGTGGTCCATGCTGCCACGAGCCGAGCCGCCTGCGATTTTCACTTTACGTGGGTTGCTTTCAAATTCTTTTACTACGTCTTCCCAAGTGTTGTACTTCGAATCAGCAGACGCAACGATTGCGCCATAGTCGGCAATAGTTGCTGCTACCGGAGTCAGGTCACGGAAAGATTGAGGGAAGATACCGGTCAGCGAGCGCACAACGATAGGTGTTGAGTTCACCATCAGCGTGTCTTCTTGACGTTGAGCCGTCTCGATTAAGTGAGCAATTGCTTTACCACCGCCACCACCAGATAGATTTTGGAAAGAGACATTTTCTACGATGTCTGATTTCACCAATACATCACCCGTGCCACGCGCCGTCATATCCCAACCACCGCCAGCGCCGCCAGGGATTAGGAAGTGGATTTTTTCTACGTCAGCAGCAAAAGTGTTAAAAGAAAAGGTTGCTGCGATGATAGAAGCCGCAATAGTAGGTTTCAGTGCCTTGAACATGGTTCACGTTCCTTATGTGGAGATCTCTTCAATGGAGAGAAACTTATGTTTTATATCCAACTACCAAACACATGAGTAGGGTATTGCTTAGTAGATAAATTCAAAGTTAACGATATGTTAATGGGTTGTCTTTAATGCGGTAATATTGAGGATAAAGAACATTGGGTAAATAAAGTTCATAAAGTTCACGGATTGGTCACTCTCTCTTACCTATAAAAGAGTCACGTATGTTGATGTAAACAAATATCTCGAGGTCACGTGCTAGATGACGAGATCTAGAATGACTGTGTTGTAGAGTAGACGATGAATGAAAGGCGCAGATAAATGCGAATTTTTTCATCTGAGGGTTACATGTAAAGGCGTTATACCGGTAAGGCGTTTAAAAACTGAAAGAAGCATAGACAGTAGATGAGACCATAGCAATTTTGTTCAATAACGGGTTTTGAAGTTTAGGTACTTTAGTGTTTTGGCAAAAGAATAAACGGAACTGTCATGGAACAACTATGGGTAGCTATGTTCACATTTGCGATGATTGGAGCTTTGTCACCTGGACCGGTAAATATCGTGGCAACTAGTACGTCGGCCAATTATGGCTTAAAGGTTGCGTTGAGGTATGTAGTAGGAGCGAGTATTGCTTATGCCATCATCGTTTTTTGTTCAGGAAGCTTATTGCGATTGTTAGCAAGTGGGATTCCAAATATTGCGTGGTTGATGAAAATTGTAGGGACCCTATTTTTACTCTATCTCGCAAAACAAATAGCTCTTGCGCCATATCAAAGCATTAACTCTATTTCGCAAGACAAAGCCCCTAAAGCGTGGCAGGGCGCATTTTTGCAATGTATAAATCCCAAGGCTTGGTTAGTTGCGATGTCGGGTATTAGTTTATATGTTGTCGATCAGCCATCGTCATCCATCGCGCTGCTGCTCTTTACTTTGATATCTCTAGCTGCATGTTTGGTGGGGGTGGCGAGTTGGGCATTTTTAGGGCAGGCGATAAGAAAGGCATTACAATCTGAGGTGAAGCAAACAATGTTCAACTGGGGTATGGCTGGACTACTCGTCGTTTCGATAGTAAGTATTTGGGTATGATAAGGAGAATGATATGGCAAAGGATCGCACGGTCGCTTTTAAGCAAAGCACCTTGTTGCCGAACATTGAAATTAGAATAGCGGATAGATCGAGCGCATGCTATGTCGCGCATTCTCACGATGAATTTTCGTTTGGTGTTATTCAGCAAGGCGCTGCTCAGTACCGCAACCTAGGTTCCCAACACCAAATAGGGCGTGGTGATATTGTTACTATTAACCCCTCAGATATTCATTCTTGCAATCCTGCTACGGTAAGTTGGTCTTACAACATGCTATTTGTGGATACTCATTGGATGGGTAATATCCAACAGCAAATAACAGGGGATAGACAATACGATTATTGTGCGTTTTTGCACGATTACGAGAGAGGGTGCGAGGTTAGAAACAGCTTTCAACAGCTTTACACTTCTCTTGTTAACGGTCACTCCTATCTTGAGGCCGAAACTCATTTTTATGATTTTATTGAAGAATGTCTCCAGCAGCCGAACACCAATACCTTGCGTGCAACGTCCGTGTTACCTCACCTTCAGCGCGTAAAAGAAAAACTATTCGATAACGTTGAAGACAACTTGCGTTTGTCTGAGATCGCGGAAGAGGTAGGCGTTAGTCAATATCATCTTATTCGTAGTTTCAAACAGTTTTATGGGCTATCACCGCATGCATATTTACTTGATGAACGGATTAAACGTGCGAAGTCCATGCTTAAGACAGGGCAAACAATTGTCGACACTTCAAACGCGCTTGGTTTTTCTGATCAAGCGCATTTTCAGCGTAATTTTAAGAGGAGAGTGGCAGTAACACCAAGGGTATATCAATCCTTTTTCCTCTGATTTTATCGTTGTAATTCGCTCCTTCTTAAATACTACCTTAGTCTAAATTGTCGACAATTTGCTTGATTGTCGACAATTTAATCGTGTATTTTATGTTCATGTTATGGAGTTGTTGACAATTAAGTTTCAGCAAGCAGAAGTGAGCAGCGTGAATATGAATACTGCGATAAAAGATCTCACCTTAAGTGCAAACACGAAAACACGTGTGAGCGACAAAGAAAACACCAAGTCGGAAAATCTGACAGAGTATCTCGTTGAGGCGATTGTTAGCGGTGAATTACCACCGGGCAGTAAGATCTCGGAGCCTGAACTGGCTAAACGCTTCGAGGTAAGTCGAGGACCATTACGTGAAGCGATAATGCGTGTTGAGGGGCTTGGCCTAATTGAACGTATCCCTCATGTTGGCGCACGAGTTATTACTTTTTCGGCAGACAAACTGCTAGAGCTTTACGCGGTGCGAGAGGCATTGGAAGGCATGGCGGCTCGCTTAGCAGCGCGACATATCACACAAGAAGAGCTTATCGGGCTTGAAGGATTATTGTCGACACACTCAAAGCACATCGATGAAGTTGAAGGTTCTTCTTACTTTCATCAACATGGGGATTTTGATTTCCATTACCGCATTATCAAAGCCAGCCGCAACAGCAAACTCATTTCGCTGTTGTGTGACGAGCTTTATCACTTATTACGCATGTACCGCTATCAATCACCAAGAGCGCAATCTCGACCTAAAGAGGCTCTTGATGAACACAAATACATCCTACAAGCGATTCGCAATCGGGATGAAGAGCTAGCAGAAATGCTAATGCGGAGACACATCTCGGGCAGTCGATTGCTTATTGAGCAACAAATCCAATCCAAGGATCTTGATTAATCGGTTATTGCTATTTGCCAGCCGTTCAGTGCTGGCGATAACCAAGCATCCATGAGTCATAAAAATTAGACAGAAATAAACAATTAACAGGGAGCGTCATTATGAAGTTATCAGCAGGAGCAAAGTTCCGACAAGCTGTGCAAGACAACGACCCATTACAGATCGTCGGCACGGTGAATCCGTATTGCGCGATGATGGCAAAGAACTTGGGGCATCAAGCCATTTACCTATCTGGCGGAGGTATTGCTAATGCCTCTTATGGTTTACCTGATTTAGGTATTACGACATTGAACGATGTGTTGGTGGATGTTGAACGTATTACTAACGCGTGTGATTTACCATTGCTGGTGGATATCGATACGGGGTTTGGTGGCGCATTCAATATCGCGCGTACGATTCGCGCGATGGAAAAGGCGGGCGCTGCTGCAATTCACACGGAAGACCAAGTAGCTCAGAAACGTTGTGGCCATCGCCCAAATAAAGCAATTGTTAGTCAGCAAGAGATGGTCGATAGAGTCAAAGCGGCAACAGATGCAAGAACCGACGAAAGTTTTGTGATTATGGCTCGTACCGATGCATTGGCGGTTGAAGGCATCGACAGCGCAATTGAGCGAGCGATAGCTTGTGTTGAAGCGGGCGCTGACATGATCTTCCCTGAGGCGATGAATCAACTCGACCAATACGTGAAGTTTTCGGCGGCGCTGAAATCAGCAACAGGCAAGCACGTGCCTATTCTCGCGAACATCACTGAGTTTGGCCAAACGCCACTCTACAACTGTAACGAGTTAGCCCAATCAAGTGTCGATATGGTGCTTTACCCATTGAGTGCGTTCCGCGCGATGAACAAAGCGGCGGAAAATGTCTATAAGCACCTATTAGTTGAAGGCAATCAAGAAGCTTTGTTGGATTCAATGCAAACCCGTAAAGAGCTTTACGAACACCTGAATTACCACGACTACGAAAACAAGCTTGATCAGTTGTTTTCAAGTGAAGGGTAAACCAGTTTCAATTAATCAAAAATCAACTTAATCCAATAACGTGAAATGGTTAGTCGCCATATCCAGTACCGATGATAAAGATCATCAGGCATATAAACGGGCAGTACCAAAGAGTGCAGGCGGCTAACACAGAAAAGGAGTTCACCATGTCTGTATCTTTGAGTGATAAAGCAGCTGTCGATAAGGCTTCAACAGAAAACCAACAACAAAGCGCAAAAACAGCAAGTGCACTAGTAAGCACTCCTGCAATCGGAGGTGCTGGTCTACGTGGACAAAGCGCAGGAGTCACCGCGCTATGTACGGTAGGCCAGTCAGGAACGGGTTTGACCTACCGCGGCTATGACATTACCGACCTTGCCAATCACGCTCAGTTTGAAGAAGTGGCTCATCTGTTACTAAGAGGTCATTTACCCACTGAAAAAGAACTTGATGACTACAAAACATTGTTGGTTGGGCTGCGCGGCTTGCCTCAACCTTTGAAAGCAGCACTAGAGTTGATTCCCGCAGACGCTCACCCAATGGATGTGATGAGAACGGGTTGTTCAATGCTAGGTAATCTAGAGCAAGAGTCAAACTTCTCTGAGCAATTGCCTGCGACCGAACGCATGCTCGCGCTTTTCCCTGCGATTATTTGTTATTGGTACCGCTTTAGCCATGATGGCGTGCGCATTGATACTGAAGATCAAAGTGAAGCGTGTATTGGCGGTTATTTCTTGAAAATGCTCACTGACAAAACCCCAACTGACCTTCATAAGCAGGTCATGCACTGCTCGTTAACCCTGTATGCGGAACATGAGTTTAATGCATCTACTTTTGCTGCTCGTGTGTGTGCATCCACACTGTCAGATATCCACTCTTGTGTCACCGCAGCGATTGGTACGTTGAGAGGTCCTTTACATGGCGGAGCGAATGAAGCCGCGATGGAAATGATCCAAGATTGGCAAACCGCTGATGAAGCAGAAACTCACATCATGCAGATGCTTGCTAACAAAGACAAAATCATGGGCTTCGGTCATGCCATTTATCGTGAAAGCGACCCGCGAAATGCTCTAATCAAGCGTTGGTCAAAAGAGCTAGCTCAAGAGGTGGGAGATGAACAGCTTTACGCCGTTTCAGAACGTGTTGAAGCGGTAATGAAGCGCGAGAAGGGATTGTTTTGTAACGCAGATTTTTTCCACGCATCGGCCTACCACTTCATGGATATTCCAACCAAATTATTTACTCCGATCTTCGTGATGAGCCGCCTTACGGGTTGGACGGCGCACGTGTTCGAACAGAGAGAAAATAATCGCATCATTCGTCCAAGTGCAGACTACACCGGCCCAGAGCATCAAGACTGGCTGCCTATTCATCTACGTTAGCCCTCTATATCGAACCGACTTATATCTCGAGGCGACTTTGTCTTCACATGATAAGACCTCGAGAACCAACGAATAGAATTTAACAGATAATGGTGGATGTATGTCTGATGTAAAACTTGAACAAACTCAGTACCTTGATAAAAATCAGTACCGGAAACTTTTACCCGGAACCCATTTAGAGTATTTCGATGCTTGCGAAGCGGTAGAATCGATATCTCCGGGCGCTTATAAAACCTTGCCTTATACGTCGAGAGTATTGGCAGAGCAATTAGTAAGACGCTGTGATCCTGAAACCCTTGAAGACAGCTTAAAACAGATCATTGACCGTAAGAGCGACTTAGATTTTCCTTGGTATCCTGCGCGCGTGGTGTGTCATGACATTCTTGGTCAAACAGCCTTGGTTGATTTGGCTGGATTAAGAGACGCGATTGCCGACCAAGGCGGAGACCCTGCCAAGGTGAACCCCGTTGTCGAAACTCAATTGATTGTTGATCACTCTCTGGCAGTGGAACACGCAGGCTTTGATAGCGAAGCCTTTGATAAAAACCGCGTGATTGAAGAGCGCAGAAACGAAGACCGTTTTCATTTTATTGAATGGTGTAAAACCGCGTTTAAAAATGTGAGTGTAATCCCTGCAGGCAATGGGATTATGCATCAGATTAATTTAGAGAAAATGTCTCCGGTTATTCAATCTAAAGAAGGCATTGCGTTCCCAGATACCTGTGTCGGCACCGACAGCCATACACCGCACGTTGATGCTTTAGGTGTTATTGCGATTGGGGTTGGTGGCTTGGAAGCCGAGACGGTGATGCTCGGTCGTCCGTCGATGATGCGCTTACCGGACATTGTAGGCGTGAGGCTAACAGGTCAAAGACAAGAAGGGATAACCGCAACGGATATCGTGCTCGCAATTACCGAGTTTCTTCGCAATGAAAAAGTGGTTTCTAGTTACTTGGAGTTCTTTGGTGAAGGTGCACGCGCACTGACCATTGGCGACCGCGCAACAATATCAAACATGACTCCAGAATATGGTGCGACTGCGGGTATGTTCTACATCGATGAACAGACCATTCAATACCTCAAGCTTACAGGCCGTGAACCCGAACAGGTTGAACTGGTCGAACGCTACGCCAAACAAACTGGGCTTTGGGCTGATGACTTAGATTCCGCTCAATACGAACGTGTGCTTGAGTTTGATTTGTCTAAAGTTGAACGCAACCTTGCAGGGCCATCCAATCCCCATCGTCGTTTGCCAACCAGCGAACTTGCCAAGCAAGGGATCAGTCTAGCATCTTGGAAAGAGCAACACGCTGAGCAATATTCCGATGACCAAATGCCAGATGGTGCCGTAATCATTGCGGCAATTACCTCTTGTACTAATACCAGTAATCCAAGAAATGTCGTTGCCGCTGCTTTGGTGGCTAAGAAAGCTAATCAGCTTGGATTAGTTCGAAAGCCGTGGGTGAAAACGTCATTTGCTCCAGGTTCTAAAGTTGCCAAGCTCTATCTCGAGTCCGCAGGTTTGCTTCCCGAACTTGAACAATTAGGCTTCGGTATCGTCGGTTATGCGTGTACGACCTGTAACGGAATGAGCGGGGCGTTGAATCCTAAAATCCAACAAGAGATCATTGACCGCGACCTGTATTCAACCGCTGTGTTATCAGGGAACCGAAACTTCGATGGTCGAATCCATCCCTATGCCAAACAAGCGTTTTTAGCCTCACCGCCATTGGTGGTTGCTTACGCTTTGGCTGGCACGATTCGCTTTGATATCGAGAAAGATAGCTTAGGTACTGACAGCAATGGTAAGCCAATCTATTTAAGTGATTTATGGCCGAGTGATGCAGAGATCGATGCTGTTGTCGGTGAGCATGTTAAGCCTCAGCAATTCCAACAAATCTACGTAAAAATGTTCCAGCCAGACGAGGAACAGGTGACTACTGAACCGCTTTATGACTGGCGACCTCAAAGTACCTATATACGCAGACCGCCTTATTGGGAAGGGGCTCTTGCGGGAGAACGAAGCCTTTCAGGGATGAGGCCTTTAGCGATTCTGGGTGACAACATCACTACGGATCACTTATCCCCTTCAAATGCGATTCTCGCTTCGAGCGCAGCGGGGGAATACCTCACCAAAATGGAAGTGCCAGAAGAAGACTTTAACTCTTACGCGACCCATCGAGGTGATCACTTAACCGCACAACGAGCAACCTTCGCCAACCCTAAACTGTTTAACGAAATGGTGAAGGACGCTGGAGAAGTCGTGCAAGGCTCATTGGCAAGAGTTGAGCCCGAGGGTCAAGTTACGCGAATGTGGGAAGCGATAGAAACCTACATGAACCGTAAACAGCCTCTAATAGTGGTGGCGGGTGCAGACTACGGACAAGGCTCTTCACGCGACTGGGCGGCCAAAGGTGTGCGTTTAGCGGGCGTTGAAGTGATTGTTGCTGAAGGGTTTGAGCGAATCCACAGAACCAACTTAGTCGGTATGGGCGTGCTGCCCCTGCAATTCAAAGCGGGAACGGATCGAAATACTTTAGAACTGGACGGTACCGAGCTTTACGACGTTTATGGTGACATCCAAGCAGGTTCTGATTTGGCTTTAGTGATCACTCGTAAAAATGGTGAAAAGCTGGATGTGCCAGTAACCTGCCGATTAGACACCGCTGACGAAGTGAATGTGTACAGCGCTGGTGGCGTGTTGCAACGTTTCGCCAAAGACTTTCTCGCACAGTAGGGGCTCATGATGACAAATAAACAGATCAAAGTACCTGCTACCTACATGAGAGGCGGGACGAGCAAAGGTGTCTTCTTCAGTTTGAATGACTTACCTAAATCAGCGCAAGTTGCTGGAGAGTCCAGAGATAAGTTGTTACTGAGAGTCATTGGCAGTCCAGACCCGTATGGTAAGCAAACCGATGGGATGGGAGGCGCAACATCCAGTACCAGTAAAACCGTGATTGTTTCGAAAAGCAGTAAAGCTGATCACGATGTTGATTATCTCTTTGGTCAAGTGGCGATAGACAAGCCGTTTGTCGATTGGAGTGGTAACTGTGGGAACTTGTCTGCAGCGGTCGGTCCGTTCGCTATTCATAGTGGATTGGTTGATTCGAATCGTATTCCAGAAAACGGTGTGGTCGAGGTGCGAGTATGGCAAGTGAACATAGGGAAAACCATCATTGTTCATGTGCCTATCGTGGACGGGGAAGTCCAAGAGTTGGGTGACTTTGAGCTCGATGGTGTCACTTTTCCCGCTGCTGAAATCCAAGTTGATTTCCTAGACCCCGCCGATGCGAGTAGCTCTATGTTTCCAACAGGGAATGTTGTCGAATCTTTAGATGTTCCCGAATTGGGTTGCATCAAAGCGACATACATCAATGCAGGAATACCAACCATTTTTGTTGATGCTGAATCGGTTGGTTACCAAGGCACCGAACTTCAATCTGATATCAATAGTGATGCTAAAGCCTTGGCTCTGTTTGAATCCATCCGAGCACATGGCGCAGTAGCGATGGGGTTAATCGATTCCTTAGAAGAAGCTGAATCACGCCAACACACTCCAAAAGTCGCGTTTGTTGCTAAGCCTCAAGCGTACCAAGCCTCCAGTGGTAAATCGGTCGCAGCCAAAGACACCGACCTTCTGGTGCGTGCTTTGTCTATGGGGCAATTGCACCATGCCATGATGGGAACAGCTGCAGTCGCCATTGCTTCAGCGGCGAGTGTTCCGGGTACGTTAGTGAACTTGGCAGCCGGTGAGGGTTCTCGAGATTTTGTGACTTTTGGTCATCCATCAGGAACGCTAAAAGTGGGTGCTAAAGCGATACAAACAGAAAATGGGTGGAACATTGAGAGGGCGATTATGAGTCGTAGTGCCCGAGTGATCATGGAAGGTGCCATCCGTGTGCCTTTTCCTAAGTAAAGCGATTGTCGTGAACGGTTAAATGTTCCGAAAACAACGCTGAGAAAAGAGTGCTATCAAGTGCTACTGCCAAAGGCTAGGCACTTGGAGAAATGGATAAATCATGAAGGAGGCACTATGTCTGCTACGAATCGAATGACTAGAAAAACAGATTACATCACCGAGTATCAATGGGCGAGGGAAGATCCAAACTCGTTCTGGGAAACACAATCACAAGCGATAGATTGGTTTGAGTCACCAAAAACGATATTACAAACTGACGATAACGGTATTGAGCGTTGGTTTCCTGATGGTGTGATGAATACATGCTGGTTGGCGTTGGATTATCATTGCGAAAATGGTCGCGGTGACAAAGTGGCGTTGATTTACGACTCGCCAGTAACAGGAACTCAGTCGTCTTATACTTATAACGAATTACGCGATCAAGTGGCAAAAGTCGCTGGGATGTTGGCGACCCAAGGGGTTACGAAGGGTGATCGTGTGGTGATTTATATGCCAATGATTCCCGAAGCCGCGATGGCAATGCTAGCGTGTGCCCGTTTGGGGGCTGTGCACTCTGTGGTTTTTGGTGGCTTTGCTCCTCATGAACTTGCCGTTCGTATCGAAGATGCTGAGCCGAAGGTGTTGATTACGGCATCCTGCGGTGTAGAGATAAACAAAGTCTTGCCATATAAGCCTATGGTCGACAGGGCGATCATGGACAGTCGTTGGAAGCCAGAAAAAGTCGTGGTATTTCAAAGAGAGCAATGTCTGGCTGAATTGAACCAAGATAGAGATGTACTTTGGCAGCAGGCCGTTGCGGATTCGCTACCACATAGCTGCGTTCCCGTTTTGGCAACCGATCCTTTATATATCCTCTATACATCGGGAACCACGGGTAAGCCAAAAGGCGTGGTGCGTGACAATGGTGGCCATGCGGTTGCGATGAAGTATTCGATGAGCACTATCTACGATATGCCGCAAGATGGCGTATTTTGGGCGGCATCTGACGTGGGTTGGGTTGTAGGCCATTCCTATATTGTGTATGCGCCACTGATTCACGGTTGCACCTCTATTCTGTTTGAAGGTAAGCCGGTAAGAACACCCGATCCAGGCGCATTCTGGCGTGTGTGTGAAGAATACAACGTTGATGTGTTGTTTTCCGCGCCAACAGCGTTTAGAGCAATCAAGAAAGAAGATCCTGAAGGCGAGTTGCTCACCAAGTATGACTTATCATCTCTTAAGTCGATTTTTATGGCGGGAGAGCGCTTAGACCCGCCAACATTAGACTGGGTTGAATCTCATACCAATAAACCGGTTATCGACCACTGGTGGCAAACGGAGACAGGTTGGGCTATTTCTGCAAATCCTACAGGGCTTGAATCCTTGCCTGTAAAAGCGGGGTCTTCAACCAAGCCTGTCCCAGGTTATCAAGTGGAGATCCTCAATGAACTCGGTGAAGTAGCTCAGCCTAATCAACAAGGATTTGTGGCTCTTAAACGCCCGTTGCCACCCGGTTGTTTACCAACAGTTTGGCGCAATCATGATCGATTTGAATCTGGTTATCTGAGCCAATTCCCGGGTTATTATGTTTCGGGTGATGGTGGCTATCTTGATGATGATGGGTACTTATTTATCATGGGGCGTATTGATGATGTGATAAACGTAGCGGGCCATCGTCTTTCTACCGGTGAAATGGAAGAGATTGTGGGTGGTCACCCAGCCATTGCAGAATGCGCGGTAGTCGGTATTCACGATGACTTAAAAGGACAGCTACCTCTTGGCTTAGTTGTGCTGAAAGATGGTGTAAAAGTCGATGGTATTGAGTTACAAGCGGAGTTGGTAGGTAAAGTTCGCAATGAGATTGGCGCGGTCGCCTGTTTTAAGCAAGTTTTGGTTGTTGAGAGACTACCTAAGACACGCTCAGGTAAGATCTTACGTAGAACCATTCGACAGATCGCAGAAGGTGAACAGTATGTGGTGCCTTCGACGATTGACGACCCCACTAGCTTAACGGAAATTGCTGAAAAGCTCGGTAAGTAGCGTTCGATGAAAGATATAAACTCTGAAAAACGATTGGCGGAAGTAAAGACTGAGATTAATCGTACTTAAATTGACTGAACTTAAAATTGAGAAAGACATCGGTGGCGCTTAACTGTGCCTTTGGTCATCACTTAGTCGGTTTCAGTCAACCCTAATCAAAAAATTGGCCACGTAATGTGGCCGTTTTTGTATCTAAAATACGGACTTCAAACAATGAATTAATTCAACCACTTGTATAGATACTCACGGCAAGTAAACTAGACTCAGTTTAGATATTAATTTGGTTTGAGAAGCGCAATAGTCATGAATGTCATATTAAGGGCTGCAAAGCATACGGATTTGGAACAACTTAACGAGTTAATGTTCGATCTCCACCATCATCACCATCTTGCTAGCCCAGAGCACTTTAAAACGGCAGAAGAGATTGAGCAGGAAAAAAGTATTGCACGTTATTTGGATGATCCTGAATGCTTAGTTTATGTGGCATTAAAAGGTGAGCTCATTGTTGGCTTTATCTCCGGACATTTTTGTGAGCTTATCTCAACGGTGAGTAAACCGGTGCCGATGGGGAGTGTCGATGAGCTGTTTGTTTTACCGGATTATCGAAAAGAATCGATTGCTGAAAAGTTGTTTAGCAAAGTTGAAAGTACTTTTGATGATTATGGGGTTGAGCAAGTCTTTGTAGAAGTTTGGGACTTTAATTCGCCTGCCAAGGACTTCTATCAAAAAATGGGGTTCACACCTCACATTCAATGGATGAGGAAGGCTTTGCACAAAACGTAGACAGCGATTTTGTGCGTGTTTGATTACACTAGAGCAGTCTTTAACTTTTCTCTTATTTTTAGGTAAACTCGTTGGCTATTCGATATTTATTAGTTTTCATATTATCTCTTTTGAGTACTACTTCCGCTTGGGCGAACAACACCTTGCCCGATCATATCGCAGGCGCTTTGTGTGTAGTACGTGCTGATAACCAAATCGTGTTGGTTGATGAATTGATTACGGGGCAATTGTCTCTACCGGGAGGAACTGTTGTCTCTGGTGAGCTGCCAGCAGTCGCGGCGCAACGTGAAACCTGGGAAGAGGCGGGTTTGTCGGTAACGGTCGGTGATGTTTTGGGGTATACCGATAGTGCCGTTGTGTATGATTGCGTCTCTGATTCTGAAGTGATTAGCTACAAAGCTCGAAATGAGTTAGGTGGCTTTGAGCTTCCCATTTGGTTTGCCCCTCATTATGGTGTGGAAGTCAGCAGAGCGATGCTGCTTCCTCCTACTGAACTGCAAGATCACCAATACCGCTACCCAGAGCAATGGTCAGAGATTAACGAACTGTTTTTATCTGCGACAGATCAACCTGTGACGTATGTGACTGAGCTGGTGGGCGCGGCACCCAAAGTCCATCAAGTTGAATTAAGTTGGATTGTGTTGCTTCAAAATGCGTTCGATAAGATGCCAAGCGGGTTTGCGAGCGCGGTGCTTTCGACTGACTTGTTAGCGAAGCCATGGGTTTTCATCGTGATATTGCCACTAATTGCTTGGCATTTTGGTCGTAACTTCGCGTTGAAGTTTGGCTTCACTTTGATCTCGGTGACATTGCTCACTTTAATCGCACATCAAGGTTTTGGTTTTCCTCGCCCGCATGCCTACCTGCCAACATTGAAGTTAGTGATGAGCAGTGGGTATAGCTTTCCAAGTTTATTGGCGGCTTTGTGGGTGAGTTTAACCTTGTTAGTCTTTTGGAAACTAAAGCGCCTCTCGGATCAAACATCGATTTTGATAGTGCTCGCTGGCCTACTGTGGATCATGCTATTCAAGTCTTATTCAGGCAGTGGTTTCTTTAGTGATGTCTTAATGGGAGGCGTATTGGGCGCGTTAACAACGTGGCATATCGTAAGATTAGATGCGAAACCTGATGTTGATATTAGTGCCTTACTGAGCTCTAAAGGTGTCTGGTGGGCATTATGCTTGTTGTCCATTGTTCTCACGGTTATCTGGCCATTGCCAACATTCTCATTCTGGGTGGCCATTTTGATGACGATTGCATGCTTAGTAACGTTAACGGACTCGAAGCCTTTGGTCGGTCAGTTCTCATTTAAGATCGTGTTTGGAGTGATGGCGATGTTGTTAGCGGGGAACCTGTTGATTAGCTGGGCAGGGAGTTTTGTCTCTTTCAGTGGTATTGCATCATTTATTATTGAAACGTTACGCTTCCCCATCTTGATTCTGTTTGGTGTCGTGGCGTTTCGTCTGCCATGGAAAAGAGAGTAGGCGAACCGACGAACATAAAATCAAAAAAGGCTGTGCAATGCACAGCCTTTGTCATTTCTGCAACAAGAAAAAAGTGATTATCACTAGAGCTTGTTGAGCGTTTACGAGTTGAAGATAAACTTCTCAATCGCGACTGCTACGCCATGGTTGTCGTTACTCGCTGTAATGTGATCCGCCAGCTTCTTGGTTTCTTCCATTGCGTTATCCATAGCGATGCCAAGACCCGCGTATTCAAGCATATGGTGATCGTTTTCAGCATCACCCATACAGATTACTTCTTCCGCTGTAATGCCTAAGTGCTTCGCTATTGCTTCAATACCGACACCCTTGTTTGAGTTAGGGTTTAAGAACTCTAAGAAGAAAGGTGCACTTTGCACGATAGTAAACTGAGTCTTAAGCTCTTGTGGCAACTTACCGATGATCTCAGTCAGCTTGCTTGGCTCAGCGACAATCATAGTTTTGATGATTTCGTGGTCGTCTTCTAGTTGAGAAAAGTCGAATTCGGTAATCTCTAAGCCGTTAATACGCGCTTCAATCGCTGTGTACTCATTGTTCTCTGGGGTTATTAAACCATGAACTTTACTGAAGGCATGTACATAACCACCAAGCTGATGGGCAAGCACTGCGATCTCTTTCGCGGCTTTACCATTGCTGATCTCACTGTGGATAAGCTCTTTTGTAGAAACGTTCTGAACCATAGATCCGTTGTAGAAGAGTACAAAGTCATCTTCGCTGTTGATCGAAAGTTCGTCTAACTTACTTTGCATACCTTCTAAAGGGCGACCAGAAGCCAGAACCACTTTAACACCTGCAGCACGTGCTTTGGCAATCGCGTCTTTGTTCTCTTGAGAAATCACTTTGTCACTGTTGAGCAGTGTGCCATCCATATCAAGAGCAATCAGTTTGTACATGTTGTTCCTTACTAAAAAATTAAAAGCTAACAAAATCTAATGGGCGAAAGGATAAGGGAACTTGAAACTTCAGGCTAGGGCTTTGATCAACTCATTTACCAGTACTCATTTGTTTGACCAAAAGGGGGAAGTGCTTTAAGGTCTGCGGTTGATTAATTTCATCAAATGATTGAGCTGAGGGAAAGTTGTACAAGATTAATGAAATGTTTGAAACCATCCAGGGCGAGGGCGTATTTACTGGCGTTCCCGCTGTTTTTGTTCGTCTGCAAATTTGTCCTGTAGGCTGTTCTTGGTGTGATACCAAACAGACTTGGGAAGCGTTGCCTGAAGATGAAACGAGCCTTGGCGATATTATGGTTAAGACAGAGGATTCACCGACTTGGTCAGCAATTGATGCGCAAGGAATCGTGGATGAATACATCAAGCAAGGTTACACCGCGAAGCATATTGTGATTACCGGTGGTGAGCCGTGCATTTATGATCTTGTCCCTCTCACTGAAGCATTTGAGCAGCACGGTTGTCACTGTCAGATTGAGACCAGCGGAACATCAGAAGTAAAAGTTACACCGGACACTTGGGTTACGGTGTCACCAAAAGTTGCAATGAAAGCTAAGTTGGATATCCTTGATAGCGCACTCGTTCGTGCGAATGAAATCAAGCACCCTGTTGGTACAAGTAAAGATATCGAGCAACTAGATGTTCTTATTGCTAGAGCCGATGTTCCTGAAAATACAGTCATTGCACTTCAGCCGATTAGCCAAAAAGAACGTGCAACGCAGCTGTGTATTGATACTTGTATCGAACGTAACTGGCGCTTATCTATTCAAACTCACAAGTATTTGAGCATCGCATAGGTTGCATTTGTTTACTGGCCTAGATAAGTCGCTAGTAGAAGATTCTCGTAAGGATTTAAGATGAAAAAAGCAGTCGTAGTATTCAGTGGTGGTCAAGACTCAACAACATGTCTTGTTCAAGCTTTAAAAGAGTATGATGAAGTTCATGCAATCACATTTGATTATGGTCAGCGCCATAGACTCGAGATTGAAGTGGCTGAGTCGTTGTCGAAAGAGCTTGGTGTGAAGGCACACAAAGTAATGGATGTGACTCTGCTGAATGAACTGGCTATCAGTTCTCTGACTCGTGACGATATCCCAGTGTCTCACGAACTACAAGAGAATGGACTACCAAACTCTTTTGTTCCTGGTCGTAATATCCTGTTCTTAACTTTGGCGGGTATTTACGCTTACCAAATCGGTGCAAATACCGTAATCACGGGCGTGTGTGAAACTGATTTCTCGGGTTACCCTGATTGTCGTAATAACTTTGTGAAAGCGATGAATTCTGCACTTGTACAAGGTATGGACAGGCCGCTTGATATCAAAACACCGCTGATGTGGCTCAACAAAGCTGAAACATGGGCGTTGGCAGACCAGTACTCAGCACTCGAGCTTGTTCGAAATAAAACACTGACTTGTTACAACGGCATTGTCGGTGATGGTTGTGGCGATTGCCCAGCGTGTGAACTGCGTAAAGTTGGCCTTAACGATTACCTAGATGATCGCGAAAGTATTATGGCTGAATTGGTTCGCAAACAGACTGAGAATAAATAACCTCAGGTCAATCAATTGGCTCGTTGTAAGCATCAATGATGCAGTTTCGGCCGTTACTTTTTGCTTGATACAGTGCTTGGTCAAGTACTGAATACAAGTCATCAAAGTCACTTAATGCGTTTGAGGTTGCTAGATAAGCAAAACTCGCGGTTACATTAAGTGGCTTTTTACTTTCTGTTAAGAAGACTGTGCTCGAAATGGCGTAATGCAGTTCTTCGACACGTTCTCGCACTTCTATTGGTTTGGTATTGGTTAGCATGATGATAAATTCTTCGCCTCCTAAGCGACCGAACAATTCATCATCCATTAAGTGTTTTCGTATTTGCTGACTAATATGGACGAGCGCTCTATCACCGGTAGGGTGTCCATGCTTATCATTAATCTTCTTGAATTTATCTAGATCGAGCAAAACGAGCACGTGTTGCTTATCCGTTCCTTTGCAACGTCTAATTCGTTTGATTCTTCGTATTATCTCGGTCCGACCATACGCTTTTGTCATAGCATCGATTGCAGCTTTTGCGCGAATCGTCTTGTTTGCCAATATCATGAAGCTTGCAGCGCACAGCAGCAAAATGACAATGACGTTGTACATCCATCTTTGATGTTCCATTTTTTCAATTTGGACGCGGTCGAGCTTTGTCTGATTTATAAGGAAAGAATTTTCCAATTCTTGCTCATATTTTGCGTGGGTCAGATCCAGTGCCTCAAAAGCTAACCTATTATCGATATCTCGTGCTTCAATTTGTATAGACGAGTATCGTTGGTAGAGATAAAAAGCTTCTTGGTAATTGCTGAGCGCTTGATGAAGGTCGGAAAGTTGCAGAAGTGATTGAGCGATGTACTTGTGTCTTTTGACTTGCTCGGATACTTCTAGAGCTTGCTGAGCATAATTGAGCGCCTCTGTTGTCAGCGCTTGCTCTTTGAACATATCGCTGATCGCCAAGTAAGCATTAATACGAATGACGTCGTTACTTAATTCATTCGAAGCTGACAGAGAGTTGACTAAGTAACCTCTCGCCAAATCATAGTCTTTAATTTGAGTGTAAGCTTTTCCTAAGCCAAGACTTGTTAGAGCAATACCGTAGCTATGAGATGATGTAGTCAGCAGTGTTTTTGCTTTTTGAAAGTGACTAATTGCTAAATCACTTCGTCCTTGGTTAAGGTAGAGGTCTGCAAGGCTATGATGAACTTGTGCTTTCATCAAGTCAGAAGCATCCGATCTGAGAGCGAGTGCTTCTATAAGGTATTCAGCCGATTTGTCATATTGCTTTAACTCTTTGAGCAAATTACCCACATCGTTATAGATCCCCGAAATATCGTGTCCTTGTGGGAACACGTTAATCAGTGACAGGTAGGTATCTAGCGCGGCTTGATAGTCACTGCGGAAATGGTGATTGTTAGCGATGACTCGATAAGTCCCAAATTTTGGTAATACAGGATCAGCAATGTCATGTAAATTTGAGTGAAGTGCAGAACAATAATAGTTCGCTTGATGATATTTAGCTTGCTCGTTAAGAGAACGGCATAGTTGGTATTTTAATAAGGCTTTTCCAGTTAAATCACCGCGTGATTGCATTTTCGCCAATAGTGTCAGAAAGGTTTGTTGCGCTTCTTCATATTGGCCTTGACCATCTTTCATCAAAGCAGAAATAAACGTTTCTTCAATCGCTTGGTATTCACTGTCGTTTGAAGCAATTCCATAGAATGGTTGATCTCGGTGGCTCATGTATTGGTACAACAGAGATGAAAGGTAAAGCCTATCCCCATAGAAGTTTGAGCTAATGTAACGGGTTTGCAGCATGTTTAATGCACTTAATGGGGAATGAGTTAGAGTCGAGAGGTAGAGTGCATTCCAATCAGCATTTGGAGTCGTGTTTGAATCTAAATTGGATGAGCCAAGAGGAGAGTCCTGGTGACGATCTTGTGTTGATATTTGGCTATGAGAATAAAAGCTAATGAGCAGCAGAAGGGTAATAAAAACAGAGTGAGTCACAAGAAACTATCTACTAGATAAAGAACGATATTCTATTATTAGTTTGATATTGCTTCAAATTTTGAATGGGATAGGTAGAAGGTTATGCGAGGTAAGTCTCTAATTTCTTGATATTTATTAGAGGTATATCGGTCGTACTGTTCGCACGACCGATATCGGAAATTAGATGTATAATTTCGCTAAGTCAGAAGGCTCAAGTTCTTTGCCTTCTAATGTTGCATTCCAGTTAGTACCAACAAGAACGCCGTCTTCAGCTAGAGTCAGTAACCAATCTTCTACAAAGATATCTAGTGGAATTTCTAATACTTCGAAGTCAGCCCACTCTTCAACATTGTGAGTCTGAGCATCTTCTTTTGAAGACCAAAAAGGCATTACTTCGCTGCTTTCGAATTCACTTGAGTCACATGCTAGCCAACCCTCATCGTTGCGAAGGCCCCATACCAGCTTAGTTTCTTGTGTTTCAGAAACGAAAAGTTCTAGATTTGCTTGAGTATCAGCGGTTAGTTTGCTCATGGATTAATTCTCTATGTTGATAACGTGGCAAGATTAACATTATAGACGGCTTAGGTATATGCTATTTAAGGATTTATAAGAAGACTGAAACGCTACCTAAAGGTAACGTTTCAGTTTGAGTTGATAGAGTTACATTACTTTCCAATTTTTGTGAAGATATGCCACTCTTCTTTGATATTGCCTTTAAACCCGACAACGGTAGCGACAACTTTTCGATGAAGCGCATGGTTGATTTGAGTGTCATTACTACTAAAGGAGCTGTCCCCATGCCCAACTATGTTGATTCTAGATGGTTGAATACCATTACTGATCAACGCTCGCCTTACATGGGATGCTCGCTCTTTGGACAACATCAAGTTATGTTTCGCGTTACCAACCTTACTCGCATAACCTTGTAATTGAATACTGGTGTTTTCATAGCGTTTAAGAAACGCGGCCATTTGTCTGATTTGACCAAGGAATACAGGATTAATTTCTGTGGAATTGTTGGCAAATAGAATATGAAGTGCTTTCTCTTCCGTAGATTCGAAATACGATCCACAGCCATCGTTATCTATCTCTGCACCTATTTGTGTATCAATACATAGATCACGAGCGTTGATGACACCATCATTGTCATCATCTTCGAGATCATAACTTTGCGTGATGTCTGGAAGATCTCTATATTCAAATTCTTCATTGCTTGTTTCGGCTAAAACGTTGGCAGAGACAATCATAAGACAAAGCGGAAATACAGTCTTTATCAGCTTCATTAGTATTCTACCTTTTCATTCCATTCTTGAGGGGTTTCGACGCGTAAGCCAGTTAACAGGTTTCCTGTTGCATTCATTACTCGGTACTTCGCGTATTGTTCGTCGTACTTGGCATCTAGATAGCCCTTACGGGCTTCGAATAGTTCGTTCTCGGTGTTAAGTAAATCGAGAAGGGTACGTTTGCCGATGCGGTATTGCTTCTCGTAAGATATAACCGTATCTGACGCTGAATCTACGTGATCTGACAAGAACTCTTTTTGTTGAACAGTTAAATCAAGGGCACTCCAAGAAAGACGTAAACTTTCTTCTACGTTTCGGAACGTACTTTCACGAAGGTCTTTTGCTTTGTTCAGTTGGTAAGCGGCACTTTCAGACCGATCTTGATCAGAACCACCATTATAAAGGTTGTATCTCAAGCGAACCATTGCAGAAAATTCGTCACTACTACCTTCGTTACCTCCGGCATCATCGCGCCAAGTTTGAGCCGCCTCGAAAGAAACTGTTGGGTAGTTCGTGCTTTTTGATTGCTTGTATTGGAACTTAGCCGAATCAACGTCAGCTTGAGCAATCTTAATAACTGGATGTTGGTTAAAAGCTTTTGCGAGAGCGCCATCTACTGTGTAAGGAATAGCCCCGGCATCTGCTCGCGGGAAAGTTAATCCTAGAGGAGATTGACCAACAATCCGTTGAAATTGAGTATGCGTATCGAACAAATTGTTTTGCGCGGCAAGCAAATTGCCATGAGCTTTGGCAATACGAGCTTCTACTTGAGACATGTCAGCGGTAGAACCAATACCAGATTCAACACGTTTCTTTATATCTCTGTAGATTTCCTTGTGAGTCGCCAAGTTATTCTCGGAAAGAGAGAGCACTTCATAAGCTTTCACAGCGTCAAGGTATATTTTAGTAACCTCGAGAGCGATATCTTGGGCATTTGAGAGCAGTTGATAACGAACCGATTCTGCATCAGCTGCGGTACGGTCGATGTCATTAGAGGTGTTGGCACCATCCCAAATTAATTGAGTCAATGTAATCGTCGCTTCTTTGCGTGTCAGATCTGTTGAGCTTTGATTTGTTACTAAATCGGTATGCTCGTAACCAATCCCACCATCTAGGTCTATACTTGGACGATAAGCACCACCTGAAGCGTCATTAAGATAACGTTTACTAACGTACTCATTGTATGCACTTTTAATGTCAGGATTGCTCTCCAACGTAAAAGCGACGGCTTGCTCTAGAGTTTGTGCCGCAGCTGGAAAGGCCATTGCAATGGCTAAACTTAATGTAGTTGTTTGAATCCTATTCAATTTGCATCTCTCCAAAATGAGTCACATCTGAGTTTTAATTTTGCTAGATAATATACAAAATTTAGATGAACCGCCAAAAAAATCACGATCGCTAAAATGGCGCTCGTAAATGGTTGTTAATTTGTTACCGATTATTGTGCGTTTTATGATGTTTTGAAACACTTGAAACGTCTATTAATATCTCAATTATTTTACGTTAGCACAATAACTTATCTCACTTTTGAGGGTATTTTAAATGTTGTTCTGTGTGACCCTTGTTATTGTGGGGTATATCACTTTGTTAAAAAATGCATTCATAACTATGAATTATATGGTTTTAAGTGTTATATTTTACCTAATATTATAAATATAATGTCACGATTTTGACGTTTTGATTGAAAATGAGTTTTAGGGGTTTATATGGACATGACAGTATTGAATGTGAGCGGTGCACTAGCACTTGGTCAGCGCATTGTTATTTCGGTAGATGGTACAATCAAAGTCCTAGAAGATGGCCAGCCATTGCAAGCTGGGGATGTAGTTTTAGAGTCCCAAAATGGAAGTTCTGAATCTCAGACTTCAGTCAAACGTTTTTCGCCTGAAGATGGCGGTGAAGTAGAACTTGACCAAGACATTGCAAATATATTTGCGGCTTTAGAAGAAGGTCAAGACCCTGCCGAGCTCGGAGAAGAGTTCGCAACAGCCGCTGGTGAAAGTGGCTCGAGTTTAGTAAGTAGCGGAACAATTGAACGTGATGGTGAAGAAACCATTCCAGGCACTGAATTTGTAACTTCCGGTTTTGAAGCGTTAGGCATGTCCAGAACTCAAAGCTTAAGTTTACTTGATGCTTTCCGATCTTTTGAGCAACCTAACAACGCACCTACCTTTGTTGATAACAATAACTCTCCTGTCGGCGACACCCTCTCATTTACAACCGATGAAGATACCCCAGTAAACGGAACCCTTTCAGCTTCAGACGAAGACGGTGACTCTCTGTCTTTCACCAAAGCCACTGATCCCTCAAACGGAACTGTTGTTGTCGATGAAAACGGTGACTGGACCTACACACCTAATGAAAACTACAACGGCGATGACAGTTTTACAGTTGTTGTTTCTGATGGCAACGGTGGTACGGATACCATAACAGTCAATGTCGGCGTTACTCCAGTCAATGACTTACCTGTTGGTGAAGATATTTCAGTCACCACAGATGAAGATACTCCAGTAAGTGGCTCACTCACTGCAACAGACGCAGATAACGACCAATTAACTTTTAGCAAAGGCACAGAACCATCGAATGGCTCTGTAGTCGTTGACGAAAATGGTAATTGGACATACACCCCAGACGAAAACTACAACGGCAGCGACAGTTTTACGGTTGTGGTTGATGACGGTCAGGGCGGTACTGACACAATCACGGTTGATGTTGGGGTTAGTCCTGTTCCGAGCGTGAGCATCACAGAAGCCGTGAGCGTGAGTGAAGGCTCAGCGGCCGAGTTCACCGTGAGCCTAGACAAGGAGGCGGACACGGCAGTGACGGTGAACCTGACGAGCTCAACGGCAGGTGCTAATACAGCGGAATCGGACGACATCGGTAATATGGTAGTGACGTTGTCAGGTGGTGTGACTGTCGTGACACCGAACGATGACGGCAGCTACACAATCCCAGCGGGTCAGACCGAGCTGAAAGTGAGCGTGGCAACCACAGGCGATGACGTGTATGAAGGCGACGAGACGTTCAGCGTGAGCGTTGAGGGCGGCACTGGCGCGACAGGCACGGCGACAGGCACGGCGACCATC
>NZ_MCUN01000036.1 GCF_002873455.1 Vibrio splendidus
TGTTTGTTGTGTTTATCTAATAAAAGATAAACATTGAGAACTTTTAAATTTGATTGAATTACTCGTAAGTAATCAATCAGTCAGCTTTCCAAATTGTTAAAGAGCATGAGACTTTAAGAACCAGTGTTCTAAAATTCACATTTTCTAAAGACTCTCAGGGTCAAACATACCAACCAACGACAAAAGAAGTGGTTTGGACATTTAATAACCAAGAATATTTAGAGAATGGTGGGCGATACCGGGCTCGAACCAGTGACCCCCTGCTTGTAAGGCAGGTGCTCTCCCAACTGAGCTAATCGCCCACGATAGTTTTAATTCCTTCGTGGAGAAAGAATGGTGGGT
>NZ_MCUN01000037.1 GCF_002873455.1 Vibrio splendidus
CATCTATTTGATTGTTACCTTATTTGGTAGTAATCAACAGAGTTGTTCTCTTAAAACACGACTTGAAGGCGCCTTGGCAGAGTGGCTATGCAGCGGATTGCAAATCCGTGGACCTCGGTTCGACTCCGGGAGGCGCCTCCATCATTTAGAAAAAACCAGTCCTAGTGGCTGGTTTTTTCGTTTCTGGCTTCTTTACTTCTTATTTCTTCATCCTTGCCTCTTCACTTCTCCCCTTTACCTTTCATAGACCTACTCAATTTTGATGAGATCCTAAATTGAACCTTTGTTGATAGACCGATAAATAAATCAAAGTCACAATTAACCATAATGCTCAATTTGTTTCATTGTTTTATGGGATAACCCTTATTAAAACATGCGTATGAGTGATAGTGTCCCTCTTTATATTTCTTTAATTGTTTTATAAGAGGTTCTTAAATATGCAATTTAGTCTAAAGAGGAAAATGGTTTTCTCTGTAGTTTTGGCGATTGCTGTTACATCTGCCATTCTTCTTTTCATGGGTTATAAGACTTTTCAAAATAACAGTTGGCAAGCAATAGAAAGTGAAAGTCGCAATACACTTCAAGCCCATGCAAAGGGCATCAGTGACTGGTTTTACGATAAGAAACAAGCGGTACACGGGTTGAAGCAACAAGTTCAACTGAACCCGTCATTAGATATTGTTCCTCATTTGCGTCAAACCCTTGTTTCTGGTGGTTTTGGGCTGAGCTATTACGGTAACAAAGAAGGAGAAATGTTCCGCCATGATCCTTCATTGAATAAAGCGGGCTATGACCCAAGAGTCCGAGGCTGGTATAAACAAACCTTAGCTGAGAATCGAGCGGTGACAACCAAGCCGTATGTGAGTGTGACGATGCAAACCTTAGTGGTGACACTGACCGATCCGGTTACAGAGAATGGCTCGATTGTTGGCGTTGCCGCATCTAACCTTGCATTAGATAAGCTCATTGAAGATGTATTGGCTATTCAGGTTCCAGGCAATGGACGAGCGATACTCATTGATAAGCAAGGCACGGTAGTTGCCCATAAGAATAAAGATTTCATCCTCAAGCAAGTAAAAGAGATAGCACCTGAATTAAGTGTTTCTGGGTTAAACAGTGCCGCACAAAACGTAACGACAATTTTTACACAAGTAGATGGTGCCGAGCGCGTAATTATGGCCGAGCCTATTAAAGGCACTGACTGGCTTCTTGTGATTGAGATGGACAAAGACGTATTAGAGCAGCCGTTATTCGATATGCTAATCAGTCAGATAACGACGGGCCTAATTGTACTGATCGTTATGGCGGCGGCAACGTCGTGGTTTGTGGCGCGCCAATTGATTGAACTAGGACGCGTGAGTGAAGCTTTAGCTGATATTGCTGAAGGGGAAGGTGATTTAACACAGCGCCTTCAAGTGTCGAGCAAAGATGAAGTAGGACAACTTGCCGATAAGTTTAATGTGTTCGTGGATAGACTTCATGAAATGATGAAGAACGTGACTGACGTTTCTACCGCAATGAATAGCGGAGCAGAACACGCCAACAACAGCGCATTAAAACGCAGCGATAGCGTCAGCAAACAACAAGACGAGATAACTATGGTTGCAACCGCAGTAACTGAAATGGCGACTGCAACAGCAGAAATCGCTACGAATGCTGAGAGTACGGCCAAAAGTGCGACTCACTCAGTGGAATTGAGCGAACAAGGCTTCCAACAGATGGCTAAAAGCCAATCATCGATAAATGAGCTTGCAACTGAGCTAACAAGCGCTGTGTCTATCATCAGCGAGCTTGAAGAACATGGTCAGCAAATCGCGTCTATCTTGGCGACGATTCGTGAAATAGCGGAGCAAACTAACTTACTCGCGCTCAATGCGGCCATTGAAGCGGCTAGGGCAGGCGAACAAGGCAGAGGTTTTGCTGTGGTTGCTGATGAGGTTCGAGTGCTTTCTCAACGTACTCATGCTTCAACAGAAGAAATCGAAGACAAGATCAAACGCCTACAGCAAGCGACTAATGGTGCGGTTAAAGTGATGACACAAAGTCACGATATGGCGAAAACAAGCGTGCACGACGTGGATATGGCCGGAGAGAGCTTGGCTCAAATCCGTGAAGCGATTCAGATGATTAGTGATATGGCGACTCAGATTGCCTCAGCTGCTGAAGAGCAGTCTTTGGTCACCGCGGAAATCAATGCAAATACCGAGTCGGTTCGCGAAGTGAGTGATGTAATGGCGCTTGATGCTACAGATGCAGTGTCGCAAGCCGATCAACTCAGCCATTTAGCTAACGATCTCAAACAGGAACTATCAAGATTTAAACTTTAAGTTCAGTTAAAACCATAAAGAGCACAAGTCACTATAGGCTTGTGCTCTTTTTTATGCAGCCAGCATCAACTTGATTTACTGTCTCAGTGCTTATCAAAGAAATCTTTGTTACGGATATATTTGCTCATTAAGTGGTAAGAGAAAGGCCTTATTAACCAGCTAAAGATAGAGCGACCAAGACGGATTAATGTCGGTGTGTTCTCGTAGATTCGTCCGTTATAAAGCCAGAGTACTTTACCTACGTGCCAATAGAGCAAAGGCACTGGCGGCATGAAAGTCACGATGTCGATATCACAACAGATTCGGTAGGTCTTCTTGCTCAAACGATAGTGCTTTCGAAAGTTCCAGTCACCAATAGCGGGTTGGCCAAAGGTTACTATTCGCTTAATACAGCCTGGGTACTTTTGGTCTAGGTAGTCAGCAAATACGCAGCCAATCGCGCCGCCAGAAGAGTGCCCGGTGATAGAAATCCTTTTTCCTTGTTCTAACAATGGTATGAGCGTGGCCTCTAAACGTTCGATAACGGTTTGCCCAAGCTTGTCTTCGTTACGACTCGGTTGGCTTTCTTGAAACATAAGATGATAGAAACCCGCATGGATACGATAGTTGAACCCAATTCTTTTACAGCTTTTTGTCCATAAGGCAAAGGTAAGCAACCAATCTGAGATACTATGCGATCCTTTGATGACCACAACCACTTCATCTTTGTCGCTGCTCCATAAGACTCGAATCATGGTTTTGCCAAACTGATTCTTTATGATGCGCTGTCCATTAGGGTCAAAACCATAACGAGTTTGTTTAAAAACTCTGGGGTAGGCGAGGTTACAGAGCACGGCATAGCGTTCATATTGGTATCGTTTAAGTGGTTTCACGTTTTTATTTCGTAATAGTCGTTACTTAAAACTTTAGTCTTTGAATGTGAAAAGCACATGAAAACGAGGGAGTGTTTCATTCATTCAATGGAATCAGCAGTATTTAGTGAATCTTCAAACTGGATTTCGGCTTATGAGTTCCTGTTAAAGCTCAAAATCTACGTATAAGAACCGTACAAGCTGCATTAAATTCATTCGTTTGAGTTCGATAATTAATCACTTGAATTGAAAGATAAAATTTACTGTTGACGAATTTTTTCTATCCGTTAAAGTACACCTCGTTCTCACGGCTTAGGTCGCAGAGAGATGGTGTTTTACTCTTCAGTAATCAGCATCGCATGATTGCGTTGCCCTGGTGGTGGAATTGGTAGACACAAGGGATTTAAAATCCCTCGGCGTTCGCGCTGTGCCGGTTCAAGTCCGGCCCGGGGCACCATCTATCTAGTTTCTACTTTAAGTAGAGTGTTGAACAAAGAGTGGTTCTCTTTAAACACTTCAATATATTTTTATGTTGACAAAGGCGCCTTGGCAGAGTGG
>NZ_MCUN01000038.1 GCF_002873455.1 Vibrio splendidus
TAATTTAAGCTTGTGTATACCTAATCTGTTCAAGGTCCTCTAAACCTTGGACAGATTAGTAGTATTTGCACTTAACGTATTGAAAATGATCAAGTATAGCGGTGAATGGGTAACAACTTTCAGCGTAATAGCAATTGAAACACCTAAGTATTTAGGTTCCTTTTCGATTAACACTCAGTACCTTCTGAAAGCAACAATGCATCTTCTAATTCAACCCCAAGATAGCGGATTGTATTATCTACCTTGGTATAACCAAGTAGTAGCTGCACCGCTCGGATATTTTTCGTTTTTGCGTAGACTAACGTCGCTTTTGTTCGCCTCATCGAGTGAGTGCCATACAAGTTAGGATCCAACCCCAGATTAGAAGCCCATCTCCTCACTAAGTATCGATAGTACGAATAGCTAATCGGTTGTTGCTTTCGCCTTTGGCTTGGGAAAATAAAATTGCTGTCATGTAGCGAAGCCATCAAAATCCATTTCATTAGACTCTGTTGAGTTCTTGTCGTTATCTCAAATTGAACTTCAATATCTGTTTTGCGCTGGATATGCTTAACGCGGCTAAATATCCTATCTTGCGAAGATACATCGCAAACTCTGAGAACGAGCAAATCACTTGCTCTAAGTTTGCTATCAATAGCTAAGTTGAGCAACGCAAGCTGCATCAAATTATTTTCAATTTCTAATCTGGTTCTGATCCGCCAAATTTCCTCAAGCCGAAAAGGCTTTTTGACGCCACTTCGTTTCGTTTTGTTGAAAACTACCATGATGACCTCCTTTTTAATTTGGT
>NZ_MCUN01000039.1 GCF_002873455.1 Vibrio splendidus
TGCGATTGTGATACCGCGCTCACGCTCTTCTGGAGCGTTATCGATAGATGCGAAATCTTTAGCAACACCGCCGTACACTTTTGCAAGTGTAGTACAGATAGCAGCAGTTAGAGTTGTTTTACCGTGGTCAACGTGGCCGATAGTACCAACGTTTACGTGCGGTTTCGTACGTTCAAATTTTTCTTTAGACATGGGGTGTCCCTCTAGGTACGGATTAGGTGGCTTAAAATAAGACCACGCAACCAAAAAAAATGGTTTTCTTTATTAAAGGAGAAGAAGCTTTAGACTGGTGCTAATACCCAGAGTCGAACTGGGGACCTCACCCTTACCAAGGGTGCGCTCTACCGACTGAGCTATATCAGCACACAAAAATGAGTTGGAGCGTGCAGCGGGAATCGAACCCGCATCATCAGCTTGGAAGGCTGAGGTAATAGCCATTATACGATGCACGCAACACGTAACTCTTTTGAGCTATTTAACCTTTAGAATATGGTGGAGGGAGACGGATTCGAACCATCGAAGGCAGTGCCGGCAGATTTACAGTCTGCTCCCTTTGGCCACTCGGGAACCCCTCCAAATTTTGATCTTTCTCTCGCTCCCTATAAATAGAGGGGAGAAAGTGGTGCCGACTACCGGAATCGAACTGGTGACCTACTGATTACAAGTCAGTTGCTCTACCTACTGAGCTAAGTCGGCACAAGTGGGGCGCATTTTATTGAATGATTTTCCACCTTGCAATAGTAAATTGAAAAAAAGTGGAAAATTCTCCTATCAAATTCCTATATACGGTTATTTAGCTCAAGGTTTCTGCCTTTAATCCGCATCTAGTAAAGGAAGATATTTAATTTATCTATCGCTTGATGTATTTTCCATGCACTTGTTTTGTTATCCACTATAGAGTTTTGTATGAGCCCATATATGTCATTTGACCGCGCGCAGTGGTCTGAACTAAGGAATTTAGTTCCGATGACACTTTCGGAGAGCGATTTGAAAGAGCTTCAAGGCATCAATGAAAAGCTGACAATGGAAGAAGCAGTAGAGATTTATCTACCGTTGTCGCGCCTGTTAAACCTCTATGTGGCCGCTCGACAAAATAGAAACTCAGTGCTTCATCAATTTCTGGATAAGAAAGAAACTGCGCCACCATTCATCATTGGTATTGCCGGCAGTGTAGCTGTAGGAAAAAGCACAACAGCTCGTCTATTGAAAGCCTTGTTATCTCGTTGGGAAAACCACCCGAAAGTTGAACTAGTTACGACAGATGGCTTCTTATATCCAAATGAAATACTAGAAGAAAAAGGATTAATGAGTAAGAAAGGGTTCCCAGAGTCTTATGATATTAAAGCGCTAGTCAATTTTGTTTCAGACGTAAAAGCATGTAAGCGTAATGTGACAGCACCTGTGTACTCTCACCTTACCTACAATATTACCAAGGACGTAAAAGAGGTCGACTTACCTGATGTGCTCATTATTGAAGGGCTCAACGTTTTACAAAGCGGTATGAATTACCCACATGAGCCTCATAGAGTTTTCATTTCAGACTTCCTCGACTTCTCTTTGTATGTCGATGCCGAAAGCACTCAAATTCAACAATGGTATGTAAATCGTTTTATGAAGTTTCGTGAAGGTGCCTTCGCTAAACCTGGATCATATTTCGGGCACTACACTAAATTATCTGATCTAGCCGCTAAGGAAAAAGCAGAAGGTATTTGGCAATCAATTAATGGTTTAAACCTAGAGCAAAATATCCTTCCGACCAGAGAAAGGGCTCACCTGATTCTACGTAAGGGCGCAGATCATATGGTCGAAGAAGTGTTACTAAGAAAATAGTAGAGCCTTAGTCTCCTTTTCTCAGCGAGATTTCTCCCCCGATATAGCTCTCTGTACCATTATCAGTTTTGAGCAGCACGGCGCCTTGTTCATCAATCCCCAGAACGACACCTTCAATTTCTCTAGGTCCAATAATCAACCTTACTTTGCGACCTAAGAAATTATCTAAGCGGTTCCACCGTTCGACAAAATTAGACATTCCTTTCAACTCATAGTCGGCAAGTGACTTGTCCCAAGCATTGATCAAAGCCTGTGCTAACTGGTTACGGTCGGGCACCTGTCCATCACAGACCTCTTTGAGAGACGTCCACGGCTGGTCAATACCTGATGTTGTCGGGTCCATGGATAGATTTAGTCCCAAACCAATAACAATATGAGCAGCGCCACCAGACTGTCCTGACAACTCGACTAAAATACCCGCGAGTTTCTTGTCATTGTGGTAAAGATCATTTGGCCATTTCAGTTTAACGCCTTCAACACCCATCTCTTCCAAGGCTTCAACAACAGCAACACCCACAACAAGGCTTAACCCCATAGCGGCAGCCATACCTGCATCGAGCCTCCAATACATTGAAAGATAGAGATTTGCACCAAATGGCGATACCCACTCTCTTCCACGACGTCCACGACCTGCAGCTTGATATTCAGCAATACAGACAGACCCCGATTCGAGGGTATTGGTGCGCTCTAATAGGTGTTGGTTTGTTGAACCTATGATCGGAATGAGTTCAAGAGAAGCATCACGACTAACAGCAGACAATTTTTCTTGGTCAAGCATATCTAAACGACTGGCTAGCTTGTAACCTTTGCCTTGTACTCGATAGATATCTAACCCCCACTCTTGGATACCTTTAATGTGCTTACTGATAGCCGCTCGTGATACACCGATCATTTCACCTAAGTCTTCACCAGAATGAAACTCTCCATCGGCAAGACATCTCAATAGTGCAAGCTTGGTACTGTGCTCTCTCATACCAATGACTCCAAAGCTTTATCCAGGTTTGTCTCACTGTCTTGATCCATGAAGCGAACTTCGTGTTCCAATGATATGTCGAACTTGTCTAGGACAGCTTGACGTACTCGTGCTGCAAGTCTGAGGATATCCGTAGCAGACGCTTCATCATAATTGATGATAACTAATGCTTGATTTGGGTGAACTTGAGCACCGCCTTCTGTCACGCCTTTGAACTGGCATTGATCAATCAGCCAGCCTGCAGCTACTTTGATCATGCTATTACTCTCATAGCCGACAATGTTGGGATATAGAGCTAACAAGCGATCAAAATGATCTTTGGTGATCACAGGGTTTTTGAAGAAGCTACCCGCATTGCCTTGGACTCTAGGATCTGGCAACTTACTTGAACGGATAGCGCATACTTCATCAAATATAGTACGAGGAGAGAGAGTCTCAGCCGGTAGGCTTTTTAACGGACCATAGTGATTACATGGGTTCCACTCTTTAGGTAGGATCAAACCAATCGCAACAACAATCGCTTTGCCATAAAGAGCGTGTTTAAAAATAGAATCTCGGTAGCCAAAGAGACATTCCTCTTTGCTTAATCGCTTAACTGTATAAGTATCCAGACACAGAATATCGACATACTCGCATACGTCTTGCAGTTCAACACCATACGCACCAATATTCTGAATCGGAGCAGAGCCTGAACAGCCAGGTATCATTGCGAGGTTTTCTAGTCCACCTAGCCCTTTATCAACACTCCACTCAACCAAGCTTGGCCAATCTTCACCACCACTCACATGCAGAAGGTGATGACGGTCCGTCTCGGTCAGCTCAATCCCAGCTAATTTATTCACAATGATCAAACCAGCGAAATGCTTGGTAAAAAGCATATTGCTGCCCTTACCCAGAATTAACTTAGGTGAAATTGACCATTTAGGATTCCTATAAACCGAAATCAGTTCGTCGATCGTAGTTACTTCAACCAACGCATCACAGGTCTGATCGATAGAAAAAGTATGAACATTTTTTAAACTAGCATTGAGATGGAATTGCATGGCGATATTCAATTAACTTACACTGCCATCATTCTACAGCAGATAAACCAATGGCGCAGTGACTGAATGAACAATGTCATCATTACTCAATTAGACCCAGTAAAGGTTCCCCTAGTTAAACGTTTCTATAAGGAACATTATCCAACGGGAAAAGCGAACAAGAGTGAACTGATCTATTCGCTGTTACTAGATAACGAGCTTTGTGGTGTCGTGCGTTTTCGCACCATTGAAGATAATCGCTTACTTACTGGTATGGCGATATCAAAACAACATCGTGGTAAGCAATTAGGATCTCTGCTTATGGATTATTGTACGAAACATACGCTAACAGAAAGCGATTATTGCTTTGCTTATGCTCATCTCACCAACTTTTACTCTCGACACAAGTTCATGCAAGTAGACCCTAAAGATCTTCCTAATGGCCTAAGAGTTTTGTACGAACGCTATTCGAATAGCGGAAAAGATCTCATTCCTATGCATTATCAGCAAAATTGTTAGAGAATGCCTCGATTATCTAGTATTTGATGCTATCCCTTTGGTAAAATTAAAGGTTCGCAATTTTGCATATTTTTAAGGTAAAACAGTCAATATGATTGCCAGTAGGAATCCATTCATACAGTTGCCAACCATAGCGCAGAATCCTGACAAGTTTGAAGTACTACTATCAGCGCAAGAGTTTCGAACTCGCTTACTTGATGAGATATCGCGCGCAACGACTCGTATTAGTTTAGTCGCTTTGTATCTTGAAGATGACGAGGCTGGCCGTGAGATCCTAACTGCCTTATATGAAGCAAAGCAAAAGAACCCAGAATTGGACGTGAGTGTTTGTGTCGACTGGCATAGAGCACAACGCGGACTAATTGGTGCAGAGTCTTCAGAAGGCAATGCAGCAATGTACAAAGAGTTTGATGAAAAGTATCAGTACTCAGTTCCTGTCTATGGCATCCCTGTTCGTGGTAAAGAGGTTTTCGGTGTATTGCATCTAAAAGGCTTTATTGTCGATGATAGCGTAATATACAGTGGCGCAAGCCTTAACAATATCTATCTAAATTACCATGACCGCTATCGCTTTGATCGCTACCATGTTTTAAACAATGCAGCGCTTGCAGATTCAATGTTTGCTTATGTGCACGAACAAATGGTCGCAGATAGTGCTGTTTATGATTTAGCGGATAAGAACAAACCTGTTACCAAAGAACTAAAACCAGCCATTCGCCAGTTTCGTGCATCATTGGCAAGATCTCAATACCAATTCGATAATCAAGATGTTTCACCTGACCAAGTAGCCTTGACACCATTAGTCGGTATAGGTAAGAGGCGTAACCGCCTGAATCAGGGAATCAATCAACTTGTCGCTCAAGCTAAAGATGAAATCTTTATTTGTACGCCTTACTTCAACTTCCCACCGAGTTTAGCGAAAGAAGTAAAAAAAGCGCTTAGGCGTGGGGTAAAGGTCAGCATCGTTGTTGGGGATAAAACAGCGAACGATTTCTTTATCTCTCCTGAAGAAGAGTTTAAAACGATTGGTGGACTACCTTACCTTTACGAGTTGAACTTACGTCGTTTTGCTAAAGCAAATGAAGCCCATATTGCCAGTCGCAATCTATCTATTCGACTTTGGCAGCACGACTCTAATAGCTTCCATCTCAAGGGTATCTGGGTCGATAAGCGTTATATGTTGCTAACAGGAAATAACCTAAATCCTCGAGCTTGGAAACTGGATCTAGAGAATGGTATTTTTATTCAAGATAACTACCACCATCTAACCGATAAATTCCAAGTTGAGGTCGATAATATTCTTCAACATACTCAGCTTATATGTACTTACAAGCAGTTAGATAAGATAGATAGCTACCCAATAGAAGTACAAAAGCTGCTTCGAAAAATCACTCGTGTAAAAGCAGACAGAGTGCTCAAACAAATACTGTAGCAAATCATTTTACAACGTGATTTATCAACGCCTAGCAACGCTAGGCGTTTTTATATCTGTCAAACGTAGATTAACAAGCAATTGAACAAAACCCTTCAAAAGCACTTAGGGCGAAAGAGAGCAGTAAGATGTTTTTGCTCTAAACCTTTGTCTTTGTGTATCACAAATAATACGAACATAAAAACAATAGCCAATTAAACAGTGGAAGCGTTAGAAATCCAATACCTAGTCAGAGCTAAACAAACAGGCCCCGTTATTCTTACAAGTTTTTCTGATACATGATGGCATGGTGTTATTTGCCATTTCAGACTTTGCTCTTTTTTATTCCTACACGTAAAGATAATGCTAAACCTTTTAGGAATCCGTCAAATATCGGCCTAGAAACGACGAAAGCCTAGTCGTCAGACTAGGCTTTCTAATATGTTCCGGTATAGCGGGAGCGTTTCATGTAGGGCCGATAAATGAGGACAACATCTCTATGGAACTCATTCAGAAAAAAAACACTTTTCTTGTCTCGTCCTAAAATACGTTGACGATTTTAGTAAGCCAGTAACGCAAGTTGCTGGCTTTTTTCATGCATCTTATTTGGCGTATTCATACCTAGGCTGAGATGCGGCCTCATTTCGTTGTACGTATATATCGACTCATCAACAAGCATTTTCAACTCGCGAAGATCTTTGCACTGAGTAAGCAAGAATTCTTGCTTGAGGATACCATTGACGCGCTCAGCTAACGCGTTTTGGTAACAGTCATAACCATCCGTCATCGACGGTGTTATGTCATGCTTTTTAAGCTTCTCTTGATAAAGACTAGAACAATACTGAAGCCCTCTATCTGAGTGATGGATTGTCGCATGACGATAACATCGAGTTTTTACCGTCATATCTAGGGCCTTCACAACATCGCTCGCTTTCATTTCATTACTGACTTCATAACCCATGATTTTACGACTGAAGGCATCGGTAACCAATGACAAGTAATGAACGCCCTCATTCGACTGAACATAAGTGATATCGCTCACCAGAACTTCTTCT
>NZ_MCUN01000040.1 GCF_002873455.1 Vibrio splendidus
TTTGTCCCGTCCTGGAATGTGTTTACACATTGAGGACTAATGATGACCATTCCAAATAAACACTACGTTAAGCGCACTCAGCGTGATTACACACTAGGCTTTAAATTACAGGTTGTAGACGCCATTGAAAAAGGCGACATGACCTATAAACAAGCCCAATCAATTTACGGCATACAAGGTCGTTCGACTGTTCTTACTTGGTTAAGAAAGCATGGCAAAATGGATTGGACTACCAAT
>NZ_MCUN01000041.1 GCF_002873455.1 Vibrio splendidus
CCCTCTGAAGTTATTCTCGAAACCGTACGTTATTATCTCGCCTATAAACTCAGTTATCGTGAAATTGAAGAGATACAACTGGAGCGCGGAGTTGTTGTGGATCACGCCACTATTAATCGTTGGGTTATAAAATTTACGCCAGTATTAGAGCAGAGAGCGAGGCGTAGAAAGAAGCCTGTATCCGGCTCGTGGCGAATGGATGAAACCTACATCAAAGTAAAAGGTAAGTGGGTCTACTATTACCGAGCGGTCGATAAATTTGGAAACGTGGTCGATTATTATCTTAGCCCGAACCGTGACGAGTCCGCGGCTAAAGCCTTTCTGAATAAGGCCATTGCGCAAAATGGGTTGCCAGAAAAAGTGGTTATCGATGGAAGTAAAAGTAACTACGCTGCCCTTGATTCGATGAATGTTCAGCTTTGGTTAACCGGTTACTTTATGCTCTCACTGGTAGAAATTTATAACATAAAATATCTGAACAATATCGTTGAGCAAAGTCACCGTTGGGTGAAGCAGAAAACACGTCAAGCACTAGGTTGGAAGTCAATGGAAGGAGCCCTGGCAAGTTTGCATGGACGAGAAGTGTGGACGATGTTGAAACAAGAGCAGATAGATGTTGAAGGTCAGACGGTCTTTGAACGATTCTACGCACTCGCAGTATAATTGTATCTGCAGGGTTGGTCTGTCACGCCTCTAACTAGGTTTGCGACAGAACC
>NZ_MCUN01000042.1 GCF_002873455.1 Vibrio splendidus
TTCGAGAATAACTTCAGAGGGGAAGTGACAACCTTTAAACATTAAAAATCAGTACCATGAATAGAAATTAAGCAAATCTTAACTTAAAGACTCAAAGTTTGCGACAGAACCGCTTTGCTTCACCACGTGAACTCGCGCGTCATGCCCTTGATAACCACGTCAAGAAAGCCTTTGTCGACGGCAAAGAGCGTGATGGTGCTCGTCGCATTAAGAAGGCCTTGGAAGCTGATGAAAACCCTTACAACATCAAGACAATATCGCAAAGTATGAAGCGGCAAGGCTTGGTTGCCAAAGCCGCAAGGAAATTCAAATGCACAACCGATAGCAATCATACTAAAGCCATTTCCCCGAACCTTTTAGCTCAGGACTTCAATGCCACTGAGCCAAACCAGAAATGGGCGGGAGATATCACCTATCTTGCAACGAGTGAAGGTTGGCTGTATCTGGCCGTAATTATCGATCTTTATTCAAGGCAAGTCATTGGTTGGTCTATGAATGAGCGTATGACCGCGGAGCTTGTTTGTGATGCGTTAAAAATGGCACTGTCCCGTCGAGGTTTTCCCGAGGATGCCATTTTACACAGTGATCGTGGTAGCCAATACTGCTCGAATGACTATCGTGAACTCATAAGCGCCTATAAACTAAGACAAAGTATGAGTCGAAAAGGAAATTGTTGGGACAATGCTTGTGTTGAAAGCTTCTTCCACTCGCTTAAAGTCGAAGCGATCCAATATGAGCCAATTATGACGCGAGAAAAGATGCGTCAAACCGTCTTTGAATATATTGAAGTTGATTATAACCAAACAAGAAGGCACAGTGCCCTTGGATATCTAAGTCCAATTAACTTTGAAAAACAGAATGTCGCTTAACCGAGTGTCCAGTATTACTGGTGCAGATCACAGGCCAGTGAGGCCGTCATTCTCGTATCCATAGACCAACCAATAACTTGCCTTGAATAAAGGTCAATAATGACAGCTAAGTACAGCCAGCCTTCGCTTGTGGCAACATAGGTGATGTCTCCTGCCCATTTTTGATTCGGAGCCGTTGCGCTAAAATCTTGAGCGAGCAAGTTTGGAGCAACGGGCATTTTATGCTTACTGTCCGTTGTACACTTAAACTTGCGTGCTGCTTTCGCTATTAAATCCTGACGTTTCATACTGGCAGCAATGGTCTTAACATTATGATTATCACCGCTCTCTGCCAGCTCTTTCTGAATACGTATTGAGCCATCTCGCTCTTTGCTAACGTCAAAGGCTTCTTTTACTTTGGTATCAAGCTTTTGGCGCTCTGTCTCACGTTGAATCGCCTTGTGGCGATTCTCAATCCCAATAATAAAACCCACTTCGAGAAACTCTGAACACCTTAGCCATACGGGAAATACTGAAACTCAGCAGGTGTTCGATCATAAATTCATAGCAATTTACTTTAGATTTTTCGCGAAGTAGGTGGCGGCCTTTTTTACGATTTCTAGCTCTTCTGCTTGCTCTGCCAACTGCCTCTTTAGCTTAGCGACTTCAACGGCCAATTCTTGTTCTCGTTGGCTAATACTAGAATTCTTCTTTGTGGCTTTTCGCCAACCGTAGATCTGAGATTCATGTAACGAGAGCTGTCTTGCGGCTGCAGCGACTCCCACTTTCTCTGCTAGTTTCAGGGTTTCTACTTTAAATTCAGGAGAATGGATAATACGTTTCTTCTTACTTGTCATGGTTCACCTCATTAGTGATTGTACTCACTTAACTCAGTGTCCAAAACTGCTGGTGCGGATCAGATTGCAGTCACTTTGCCAGTCTAATAAATAGACTAACCCCAACCAATAAAGAGAGTAAGAGAATGTTAACAACCTACCCAATTGCAGACTTCGAGACTGCCGCAAATACCCGCATCATTGACATAGATAGACTACAGGAAAGTCTTTATATATCAGGTGCTTACGTTGAATATCCGGTCGATGGTGACGCGATTCGAAATACTTTTTCATAGCTTTAAATTATAACCATTATAACCAATCAAGCACAGGCTAAACGGTACTATATGTTTTAGTTATCGTTTATCGCCTCTTCAATAGATTTACCCCCAACCAAAGAGAGTTTTACCATGGAAAAATTGATGCTTATCAATGAGCAAGAGGGCATAGTCTGGACTATCAACCCGACTGGCAAGCATGACCGACACCTAGAAGAGAACGCAGCGGAATACATGGGCCTTGTGCCTCATTTCTTTAAAGGTCTGAGCTTTGTCCTTGCAGGTGTTGAGCTTAGTCTTACCAACTTACTCGATGAGGCTGAGGCCGTATACGGTTTCCCTGCTTCGAAGATAGGAGGCGGCACAGTGTCAGACAGTGGGGTTTATCTCTACCCTCAAGATGAGCCGCTTTATCCTTACGCATCTACTGTCATTAGTGGAACGCATATCTATCAGTATCCTTACGGCATTGTGGCCCTAAGGATTCAGCTCAAACCGTAGTAGTGAGAATGGATTAATGAAAAGTCAAATCAAATTAGTTGCTTTGGTTAGCCTGTCTGTAGTGCTGGGTCTCACGGTCTTTAATACGGCAGACCGCTACATCACAGACGCGGTTGATTCTTATGTCTTCGTGGCTAACAAGAAGAGCGAAAGCAGCATGCGCTTGTACGAAAGAAGAGAGGTCTGTCACGCTCGATTAGATACGAGACCAGATACCAAGCGCATAGAGAAGCCACTGAAAGAGGGCAGCACAGTTACCTATACTCGAATCATTCACACCGAGGAAGGCAAGGCGGCTTATCAGAGCTGTGTGCTAATTGCTTATGAGGATGACGAGTATTACAAGGCGCGTCTTGAAGGCTTCAAGATGGCAATAGGCTCATTCTTCAGTTAAGCAGTCTAATAAATAGACTAGTCCCTTTCTTATCACTCTACTCTCTCCAAAATAGGGGAGAGTTACACGGTACATTTATCATGAAAAAAGTATTTATATTCTTCGCTATTATCGCTTGCATCGGTTGGCTATCTAAGACGAGTTGCTACAAAACCCCACAGAAAGCATGGGAGGCTTGCGACAAGAAATACAACGGCAAATGTAAGTTCTTAGGTAATGACTTCAAGGTATGTAAGTAATGGCTGCGATAGTACGGGCTAGACCTGCCAGTGGAGGCCAGTCGTTGAGTGTAGAAGATGCTATCTCAATGAAAGAGTTAGATAAGGGCGCTCTCTTTACCTGCATAGGGTGCGGCCAACCAATAAGACCTCATAAAGCTTCGCGCTGCGGTCGTCAACCTGCCCACTTTGAGCACTATAAAGGTGCTGAGCCTTGTAGTTACAAATCACCCGTGAAGCGAGTAGCGGAAAGCAGTTTTTCCTCTAACCATAGATAGGTTAACTCTCATGAAATTATTTATTGGCGCGGCTATGACCTTTGCCTTGTGGGGTATTGCAGGGATTATCCTCTGTATTGTTGGTGCAGTCCTTGTTGATACCAATAGCTCAATCATGGCCCTAGTAGGTGTGGCTATGATGCTGTGCAGTGTCCTACTGCCTTTCCTTATGACAAAACGATACGTCGAAAACAATTAACCAGTCTAATTATTAGACTCACCCAATCAAGAGTAAACAGAATGAAAAAAGTATTAACACTAGCGGCCCTTATCCTTTCATCTACCGGAGCGATGGCGGCTGACAAGTTCCTAAGTAACAACCCAATGGCAAGTAAGACTATCCATAACCCTCAATCGGCTGCTATCTGCATTGCTGCTAACACAGTGATAGCAAGTAACCCAAGTGTAAATAAGACCAACTCAGACAAGATTAACGCCATGAATAGCCTTATCTGGTTCTATGTGGATAGTGTAGACAAGAAGCATGGTGACAAAGTAGAGATGCTACTACCTACCTTCGTAGGTAACTATAAGCGCATGCCTCTAGATTACATGTTAGCGCAGCAGAAAAATGCAGGCTGTCCAAATCTTAATTCTTCTATCATCACCACCTTTAACCTTTAAGGATTCTCATGAAATTTATTCACGGTCTTGTACGTTACCTAGCTATGTTATTACTGGCCCTTAACTTGTTCTCTACCCTCGCTAGTCTTGTTACCTTGGATAGCACTCTAGATTATATTGCGGTGGGTATCACGCTAGTCTGGATGGCCGCTTCGCTGTCTCTAATCCTCACATCGGATGGTCAAGAGTTCTCCTCGAAGAGCTTCGCTAACTACAAAGGCATGACGGTGCTCACACTTGCTGTCAATGCGGTTGTGTCGCTTGTTATCTCAGGTGGTAATGCAGAACTACTCACTATGTTATTTGCACCCTTCGCAATCCTTACCACTGTCTCGTTCATTGCTGTACGTGGCCGCTTTAATTACATCAACCATTATTAAGATAGGCCCTAGTCCAATTATTGGACTGGGGAAACCAACCAAAGAGAAAGAAGGGTTCTGTCGCAAACTTTGAGTCTTTAAGTTAAGATTTGCTTAATTTCTATTCATGGTACTGATTTTTAATCTTTAAAGGTTGTCACTTTCCCTCTGAAGTTATTCTCGAA
>NZ_MCUN01000043.1 GCF_002873455.1 Vibrio splendidus
GGCGTTGTTGATCAAATCGGTTTAAAGACCAACGACGCCATATGTGACTCGCCGTTAGTTTCGAACAGGCATACCTAGTCCTATGACTTTGTTTATAGCTTTGACATTCGCCATGATTTCTCCCACTTGAGCGTTATAACATCTCAAGCTCAATTTACCGCTGGTTAGTCCTTTATATCGAGACATTGCGGTCTCAGATATTGAGCGATAGTGATAACCCGACTCAGATTTCCACTCCGCTATTGTTCCGTTTTTCAAAGCCTTTACTGCTTCATTTCTGGGATGCCCTTCTTCCCAAAGTGCCGCATTCTTTCGAGGCGGTATCAACGGAGTACTGCCCTTATTTTGCAGGGTCTCATAGCAACTTTTTGTGTCATACGCTCCATCGGCAGATACGGTATCTACCTTTCTACGTAAAGGGTTGAGTAATGTTGGCAGCACTTCGCTATCGCCAACACTTACAAGACTGACTTCTGCACTAATGGCCTCATGAGTTTCTACATCAACGGCTAAGTGCAGTTTGCGCCAAGTTCTGCGTTTTTCGGCGCCGTGCTTTTTCACCTTCCACTCACCTTCGCCAAAGACTTTGAGACCAGTCGAGTCAATAGCGATATGGCGAATAGCTCCTCTGGATTTGTTACGATATTTGACCTGAACTGTCTTCGAGCGTTTGCTGATACACGTGTAGTCAGGGGACGTCAGTGGAACCTCCAGTAGCTCAAAGATAGAGTCGATAAAACCTTGAAGAGCCCGCAATGGTAGAGAGAATATCCCCTTAATCATCAATGCAGTTTCAATCGCTGTATCAGAGTACTGGAAGCCTCTACCACGCTTACCATGATGGGCTTTGCATCGCCATGCATCTACGGCTGAATCATCTATCCAGAACGTAACCGAGCCCCGTTTGCACAGAGCCTTATTGTACTCCGCCCAGTTAGTTATCTTCTTTTTTGCCTTACCCATGTCACCACCGCTCTAACCATCATAAAGGATCAGATCGCAAGACTCGAAAAAGGTTCAACTGATTTAGGCAACAACGCC
>NZ_MCUN01000044.1 GCF_002873455.1 Vibrio splendidus
TGTGGTTCATGACTGGGGTGAAGTCGTAACAAGGTAGCCCTAGGGGAACCTGGGGCTGGATCACCTCCTTATACGAAGATACTTACGATGAGTGTCCACACAGATTGATTAGGTTTAGAAAGTAAAAGAGATACTAGTGTCCCGTTCGTCTAGAGGCCTAGGACACCGCCCTTTCACGGCGGTAACAGGGGTTCGACTCCCCTACGGGATACCATCTTTAAGTATTCTCTTCTATCAGAGTATTTAAAAATGGTTCATTAG
>NZ_MCUN01000045.1 GCF_002873455.1 Vibrio splendidus
ACTTCAAAAAGGGCTTGCCAGTGTGATCGAAATCTCTATAATGCGACCTCGTTGAAACGGGAAGGCTTCGTAAGAAACCAAAACGAATCAGCAGGTCAAATTAGCCAAGCTAAGCGCTTGAAAAAAGTTTTGAAAATAGTGGTTGACACTAAAACTTAAATAGCTAAAATGGCCGTCCGATTTGAGCGAAGCTCAAAAAGGAAAAG
>NZ_MCUN01000046.1 GCF_002873455.1 Vibrio splendidus
CAATTTTAGTTGACCACTACACAGTTCATAGTCCAAACCCCAGCCGGTTACCTCTTTAGGTTTTGCCAAGATATTCTTTAACACATAAATCTTATTGGCCACTTACTTGTTGCTACATAAGCCGTTAATCCAGAGATAGGAAGTCAATGGAATACCAATTAGATATCGAGCCCTCCGATGACGACATTAATGAAGTCCGAGGCGGGTTAATCAAACACAACACGCCGTTTCTGGAAGGGATACCCAAGTCTCAAGTTGCGTACTACGCGATGGAGGAAGGTAACAAAGTCGGTGGCATTATTGCTGATCTTTGGGGAAACTGGTTACTGATTAAGTTTCTCTGGGTCGATGATTCGATGAGAGGAAAGCAAGTCGGAAGTGAACTACTTGAGCGTATTGAAAAGTATGCGAAGTCTCAAGGTTGTACGTCGTCATTGGTCGATACATTAAGTTTCCAAGCTAAGCCTTTCTATGAGAAACGAGGGTATGAATGCCAGATGGTGTTAGAAAATTACCCTGTAGATTCCTCGCTATCGTTTCTCACCAAGTCGCTAGTCAAAAAGTAGCAAATAAAGACCCTGTATAAACAAGGAGAGTAGAGTGGTAAACATTCGGGAAATGGCAATTTCAGACTACGACTCCGTGATCGCGTTGTGGTGCCAGACAGAAGGCATGAGTATTCGCGATGCCGATTCGAAAGAAAGTATTGCGAGCTATTTAGATCGTAACCCTGGTCTGAGTTTTGTGGCTGAAAGTAACAACGAGATCATTGGCGCTGTGTTGGTTGGAACGGATGGACGTCGTGGGTATTTACAACACTTAGCTGTCTCGGCCAAATTCAGAGGGCAAAAGTTAGGTTGTAAGCTTGTCGCAGAGGCGGTCAACGCACTTGCAGGTTTTGGTATCCCGAAGACCCACTTGTTTGTCTATAACGACAACATCAATGCTCAACAGTTTTACGAAAAGTTGGGCTGGTTTCCTCGAGATGAAGTTCGAATGTACTCGTTTAATAGCTCGGATAATAGTAACGTTTAGCCTTATAAGTTCGCGCTGGCTGACCTTGAATCTGTAACAGATTCGCGCGCATCTGCCCAATATCAAAACAATCCTTGGAGTATTTAGAAATGTTGTTTTCTAGTCTGTCTAAATCATTGGTTCATGGCTCCGAGTTATGTTCTGAGCTGCTCAATTTCTTCACCGAGCACAAGAGTGACTTCGAAGAAAAGTTAATCCCCGATCTGTCATACATCGATGATATGGCACATGTGGTGAACGGCATTAAAATCAAAGACGTTCTACACATCAATGCGAATCAATACCGACTTCAATATTCGTTTGATTGGGAGTTGTTTCTAGGTTGTTCGGATAGGAACGAAACCGGTGTAGAGAATGGAAGCGTTCTATTCACACTTGAGGATGATAACGTTCTTAATATCAACTTCCCAAACTACGGTTCTCGAGACACTAGCGATGAGTTTTAGTCGGTTTTTCGTGCGTGTTATACAGAAGGAAGAACAATGATAACTATCGAAAGGCTTGAAGAATCACATGTGGCGTTAGTTCAGGCCATCCAACTCGCCGATGAACAGGTCAAGTTCGCTGGCACAGCTGCAGAGTTTTTATTAGATGGCAGTGAAACGACGCACTTGCACGTGATTAAGTCTAATAACAAAGTTGTTGGTTTCTTTAAGCTGGATATCGCTTACGCAGATTCTTATGAGTTTTGCCCTGAAGGAAGCATTGGGCTAAGAGCTTTTGTGCTTGATAAAAACCAGCAAGGTAAAGGTTTAGGAACAGGCACGGTGAAGGCTTTGTTTCCGTATTTAAAAGCGAATTATTTAGCGTATGAGTCGATTTACTTAACCGTGAATTGCAAAAATCCCGCAGCATTCAACTGTTATAAGAAAGGCGGCTTCGAAGATACCAATGAACAGTATCTAGGTGGCGCAGCAGGCCCGCAATTTATCATGCGCGGTCAAATCGTTTAGTTACATAAACAGGTTAATTGTCGAACGACAAACGGTCTAAGGAGGGATCATGTCAATTACATCAGGAATAGCTCTGTTTGTTGTGATGTTACTATCTGCAGCGATACCAGGACCCAGCGTTCTCGCCGTTCTGTCGAGGTCTCTAAGCTATGGCTGGAAACAAGGCTTGTTAGTGGTGCTTGGCGTACTAATCGCGGATTACATTTTTGTATTCTTAGCTTTGTCTGGTTTATCAGCTTTAGCTAGCGCAATGGGTGAATTTGCTACGGTAATTAAATATGTAGGCGTTACCTATTTGTTTTGGTTGGCTTACACAACATGGACGTCAGATGTTAGTGAATCATCGAGTACATCTTCGGAGCAAGGAACGAAAGCCTCAAGCGTGATTATCGGCTTATTGATGACAGTTTCAAACCCAAAGGCGATTTTGTTTTACATGGGTTTCTTTCCTGCATTCATAGACCTAAAAACATTTACCACAACAGATGTGGTGATGATTTTGGTGATTTCAACTGTAGCTGTAGGTGGAGTATTGAGTCTCTATGCTTGCACTGCCTCTAAAGCTCGTTTTGTATTTCAAGGGCGCTCAGCAAAGACGCTATTGAACAGATTATCAGGTGGCTTTTTGGCGACTTGCGGTGCTTTGTTAGCAACTAAAGCATGAGTACTCTTTGGACTGATTTAGCCATAACACTGAACTAAGCGTTAACACCTAGTGTCTTTGCTTTCTTCATGGCATCATTCCACGCAGCTAAAACCCCAACAAGGTATGTTATGAAACAGAATATTGTCCACATTGCACTCGTGGTAAAAGACTACGATGAAGCGCTTGATTTCTATGTAAACAAGCTTAAGTTTGATCTCATCGAAGATACGTATCTACCAGAAGAAGATAAGCGCTGGGTTGTTGTTGCGCCACCAAATTCAACCGGTGTGAGCCTGTTACTTGCTAGAGCTTCCAAGCCAGAGCAACTTGATTTCATCGGCAACCAAGCTGGTGGACGCGTATTCCTATTCTTAAACACCGATGATTTCTGGCGTGATTACGAACGCATGACTTCTTTGGGCATTAACTTTGTTCGAGAGCCTAAGGAGCAAGGCTACGGTACGGTTGCTGTGTTTGAAGATCTTTACGGTAACTTGTGGGATCTGCTTCAGTTAAACCCTGAACACCCTATGGCTAACAGGTAGATAAGCCAAGCCTACAACCTTAATTCTAGTCATACGGATTTGCAGGAGCGACATGGAAGTCACAAGGTATCAACTCAAGTATTTAACCGCTTTACAGGTGCTCTATCTAGAATCAAGACAGAACACCTTTCATTGGGCTGATGCCGACGCTTTTAAGTTATCCGATTTCGATTTAGATACAGAAAGTGAAGAAATATGGGTGGCTGTTTCTGGCAATAAGGTTTTAGGTTTTGCCTCTATTTGGAAACCTGAGAGCTTCATTCATCACCTCTATGTTTGCCCGCGAACTCTACGTTCTGGGGTAGGCTCTGCTTTACTCAATACCTGCAAACAACATTACTCTGTTCTGACATTGAAGTGTCTGACTGCTAATGAAAATGCTATTGGCTTTTATCAGTCGCAAGGCTTTGTTATCTCGTCCACAGAGGGAGAGGGATTAGAGCGTTATCACTTACTGACGTACCAAGCTTTGTAATATCAACCATAGCTTAGTGATAACAGCCATAGCAATCACAAGCCCTACAATTACAACAAGGGTAATCAAGTCGGGAGTTTAAACCGAGAATATGGAAATAAAACAGCTTTCAGCGATTGAGGTACTTCCGGTTAGGCATCAAGTGCTTTGGCCTGATAAACCGATGTCGTTTTGTGTGGTGCCAGATGACGAACACGCAACGCATTATGGGGCGTTTTTTGGTGCACAGTTGGTTTGTGTCGCGTCTATCTATATTCAAGACAATGGAGCTAGGCTGAGAAAGTTTGCCACGCTGCCTGAACTCCAAGGGCAGGGAATCGGTTCAAACGTGATTGATCATGCTATCTCTAACCTCAAAGATTTAAACATCCAATATTTTTGGTGCGATGCGCGTACAACGGCTTTAGGTTTTTATCAAAAGTTTGGGATGGCTGTAGAAGGCTCTGAATTTGAAAAATCGGGTGTTGCGTATTATAAAATGTCGGTTCATTGGGAGTAACGCTTCTCTTTCGTTAGGTTAACCCTCCGCACCGCTAAATCACAACTTAAGTTAAGGAAGCTCATCGTGGAAGAAATCAAAGGCATTCTGCAATTCATGGTGGAAATTGAAAAATTAAAGGATGTTCATCGACAAACAAAACCGGTTGGATTGGATCGATATGAAAACTCCGCTGAGCACAGTTGGCACACTTGTTTGAGCGCACTCATGTTAAAAGACTATGCCAATGAAGAAATTGATATTACGCGAGTGATGAAGATGCTGCTGATTCATGATCTTGGAGAAATCGATGCCGGAGACACCATCATTTATGCCAGTGAAACCGAAGAAAACAAGCTCAAAGAGAAAAACTGTGTAGAACGCTTACTGAAATCATTGCCGAATCATTTAAGAACTGAGTATTTGGATTTATGGCTTGAGTTCGAAGCGGGTGAATCACCGGAAGCCAGATTCGGTAAGGCAATCGATAGAGTGCCGCCTTTGCTTCATAACATCCATGGTGGTGGTCACAGCTGGAAGATGCATAACATATCCAAAGATAAAGTACTGACCTTTAATGGCGAGCGTATTTCTAAAGGCAGTCGTGCTCTATGGAAAGAGCTAGAAGTGCAACTTGAAGGGGCTGCGGACAAAGGGTTATTAAAGTAAAAATTAACGGTCTTGCCAAGTAATGACAAAGAAGTTTCAACCTAACAACGTTTAAATTAAACTCGGGAATTCATAGTGTTACTTCAGCGTAGCAAACCCATTGTTAAAGGAATAAGAACCACATGAAAACCACTGCTTTAGCTTTATTGTTGCTTAGTGTTTCTGGTAGTGCATTTGCAACCAATACCAATATTGAAGCGATCGATTACCAAGTGTCGGTCACTGTCGAGGATTCTGAATCAAAACTCAGCTTCCCAACCTTTAAGTTCCACTCTTTCGGTCAGGAAGTCACATCTCAAACTGAAAAGTGCATTTATTCGGGTGTTCTTTCTAAGCATGAAGCTAACGCTATTCTATTAGAGGCCAAAATGTCATGTGATTATGAAAATGGTGAGTCTAGCGACCAGATGCCTGTTTTTATTCTTGATAAAGAGGGTGGAGAAGCAAGTATCGAGCTTGGAGAAGATCAAGCAAACCTATGGAAATACACGGTTCTAGTTAAAGCGCTTAACTAAATTTCAAACGATACAGGGTTACTCTTTTTGCTTTGCTATCGGACATCCGCAATATCAATCAACTGCAATACCAATCAAAGTAGATACACAACACATGGTGTTGTCTCATGTGTTGTTTTCCTAAAAAAGCTTTTAAAATAATAAGTTAGTGTATTCAATAAGAACTTGTTAGTATGCGATTAACTTTATAAATGTTGGTTGGCTTATATAAATGCTTGATAATAAATACATTAAACACCCGTACCATTGTAACCAGTGCAACGCACTTACCCCGCACCTTGCTGTTAATGCTTCCGGTGCTCAATCTAAAGCTGAATCTGAAAAGAAACAATGGAAATTAGGTGTGTTGATGGAGTACCTGATGACGTTATTGTTTAAAGATGACCATAATGTTCCCGGTTTTTATGTCGACAGTGATTACGAATACCAGTGTGAAAAATGCGGGACTAAGTCGTGGCATTGATCGTGTGTTTAGCTTTTGAAACAATTCCTACCTAAACTGATGATAATAAGACGCATTAGAAAAGTGATCCTCTCTGCAAACTGAGAATAGAAACACGTCTATACTGACATTGGTTACGTCACTGAATTAATAAGTGGCGTTATGAATGCAAGTTTGATTAGGTTAAACCTCAGAGGTGACGATGAAAAAATTACTACCACTATGCGCCATTTTACTTTCAGCATCATTTTCAGCCGCGGCTTCTGATGGTTTGATTAAATACCAAAGTAATTACTCAGTGAAAGAAACCGCTGACCGCTTTGAAGAAATCGCCAAAAGCAAAGGTTTGACCTTGTTTGCGAGAATCGACCATCAGAAAAACGCGAGTAAGGTCGGTCTTGAATTGAGACCAACCGAAGTCATTATATTTGGCAACCCGAAAGTAGGGACACCATTAATGCAATGTGCTCAAGAAGTCGCGATCGATTTACCGCAGAAAGTGTTAGTCACTGAAGACTCAAATAAAGAAGTATGGCTATCTTACAACGATCCTAATTACTTGGTAGAGCGTCACGCAATCAATGGTTGTGGCGAAGTGGTTAAGAAGATATCGGGTGTTCTAAGCAAACTATCAGAAGCGACAGTGGCGAAAAAATAGCCGTGGCTGAACCAGAAATTTAAATATCAATCGGTGCTATATTCTAACTGTATGGCACTGGAACAGGTACAGTACGAGTGCTTTTATGAAGTTATTTGAAAAAATGATGGTGATGAGCGAGCAGAGTTGGGCGCGTCACTCAAACCCACTCAGTGTTTATACTCGTATTCCCTGTTTGTCGATTCTGTCGCTTGCGCTTTGGTCGAGAGAGCACATTGGCCTATATTCCATTTTCCCCATCGGGCTTGCTTTGTTCTGGATTTGGTACAACCCAAGAGCATTTGGTGTACCTGAACATACAGATAATTGGGCCTCCAAAGCTGTATTTGGTGAACGTGTTTACTTGCAGAAGGCATCGCTTGATATTCGCCAACATCATTTAACGGCTGCTCGTTTGATTACTTTATCAATGGTTCCGGGATTGCCTATTTTGTTCTACGGCTTATACCTTAACGACCTTTGGTTAATTGCGTTCGGCAATTTCTGGATCTTGGTTCTGAAACTGTGGTTTTTGGACCGAATGGTTTGGTTGTACGATGACATAAAAGTCTCTCATTCTGAATTTAGATCTTGGGAGCGTTAATGGTGCATGAAGAACGAGCTTGAGAATGCTTGTTAGTGAAGCCATAGATTGCATCTTGTGTCGGTCGCCCTAGATGGCAAATGAGTAGAAAAATTGGTTTGAATTATACGCTCACTGCATTGACATCGAATGTTCAATATATAAAAGTAGTGTTATGAAACTGAATTTAGCGCTATCTAACCAACGAATTATCATCATTCCATAGGAATGGTGGGATGGTTGATGCGCTTTGTTTATCGAACCCACCCGTAAGGTGGGTTTTTTTGTAGCTGTCTTATGGGTTTTATCTGAATAGAGGAAGTCATATGAAAAAGGTCGCGGTTTTTGGCAAGCCTGGTAGTGGAAAATCCACAATCAGCAAAGCGTTAGCACTAGCAACAGGTTTAGAGCTTCACCAGTTAGATTCGATCGTCTATAAGGCCAATGGTGAGTTTGTTGAACGTGAAGCGTTCGACCTCGCGCACGACAACATACTCAATTCTGAAAGCTGGATCATCGATGGTTTTGGCCCGCTAGGTTCATTCAACACACGTTTAGATGCAGCTGATACCTTGATTTATATCGACCTTCCTTATCCAATTAGCTACTGGTTTGTCACCAAGCGAATGCTCAAAGGGTTGTTCGTTAAACCTGAAGGCTGGCCTGATGGAAGCTCAGTTATAAAAGGCACGATACAAAGTTATAAGACACTAAAACTGTGCCCGAAATTTTGGAATGACGACTTTAGAGTACGGTTAGAATTACGCGCCAAAGAGAAAGAGGTTCACATCATCAGAAGCGTGAGTGAATTGAATAACTTTGTCCGCCAACACGTCACTTAACAGGTGAGAGCTTACCTTTCTTTGAAACGCTTTAATTTGCTCATAACTTCATGAAAATATTTAGATTTAATTCAACATGTGGCATATTTGCCATGTGTTTAATTTGTGCTTTTAGTTAAGGCTATAGATATTATGTATGGAAGTGAGAAGACGAGAGCGTTCTGCTGTAACTGTAAGGAACTTACACTGCATAGGTACACGATGTTCAGTAGCCAAGTGCAAAAGGCACCACAAGCTGAAGATAAAGAACCGAGCTTACTCCAACGAATTTTATCGGAGCTTCTATCTTTTGGTGTAACAGGTTCGGGCGCGACAGGTGATTACAAATGTACCCAATGTGGAACATATCTGAATACACCAGACAACCTCGACTGAGTTTGTGAGTTTGGTCTGGACAAATAAAAACGGGAAGACCTCAATGATCTTCCCGTCAGATATTGTTTAACTCATCGTGCTGTTAGCCGTTTGAGTGAGATGCCTTATGCACAACACTTCTTGTATTTCTTACCGCTACCGCAAGAGCATGGGTCGTTACGGTTAGGTGTCTTTTCGAACGTCATTGTTTTTGGCTTGTTTAGCAACGTGTCGAACTCAAGCGTATTTTCTTCTTTGGTTGCATCAACAGATACAGTAACAAAGATTGAATGCTCAGCCGCGATTGCTTCAACTTCTGCTTTACGAGCTTCAGTTTGAACCATTACCGCAACTGGTGACTCTTCAGTACCCACTTTAACATCGCGGTTTACATTGTAGCCAGCAAGAACGTGGTTCTGTCTTGTTTCTATACGGCCTTTGAAAAATAGTTTCGACATTGGGTACTCACAAAATTTGGGATGACGCTATTCCTATACTGGGTAGCGTTATAGAGCGGGGGATTATACGCATATATTCCAATTGATAAAGCAGTGATGTGGTTAAAGGTTGTGGGTTTTTGTTTACTAGCAATTATTTGTTCTATTGCTTTTGCTCATTAGACCAATTTTGAAACTCAGGACAATAAGATTTCCCTTAACTGGGCTTCGAGTGATAAATTGAAATCATCAATTTAAACAACGAGATATCCTACGAAGCGGATACGCAATTTACTCGTAATATTGAAGCCGACCTAGTAAGAACGCAAATGTGATTGCAGTGGCTGCAGGCTACAACCGATCTGAACCTGAAAATTGGTAAACCAAGCCCGATTATATTGCTAACAGTGTTGAGATCTTTTAATGATCATTGGCAAATACGGTTAATCAGTATCGTTTGATTAAATCTAGTTAATTTAAGGAAGAATAATGACACCAAAACAAGTGGTATTAGGTTTTTGGGATGCAATGCGCAGTAATGATTTTTCAAAGGCGAGTGAATGGCTAGCGGAAGATTTTGAAGGATATTGGCCTCAGTCGTCTGAACTGACGGTAGGGCGTGACAACTTCACTGCAATCAATGCTGAATACCCAGCCAATGGTGTTTGGGAATTCACCCTCAATTCGATTGTTTGTGAGGGGGATACCGTTGTGACGGATGTTTCAGTTACTGACAGCGTATTGAAAGATCGAGTGATTACCTTTCACACGGTTGTTGATGGTTTAATTCAAAAGCAAACTGAGTTTTGGCCAGACCCATTCGAAGCGCCGGTGTGGCGATCGCAGTGGGTTCAGGTTGTGACGAATAATTAGTTTGTATCGATACGATCAGTTTTTATCGAACAATCAGGTTATATCGAACAATCAGGTTTCATCGAAAAATCAGGTTATAACAAACAAGTGGCATTAGGAGGTTTCATTGAACAAGGTAGCGATTGTAACAGGCGGAAGCCGAGGTATTGGCGCAGCGACATCTAAATTGTTGGCCAGTAAAGGCTATGCCGTATGTGTTAATTTCATACACAACGAATCGAGAGCTGAAGATCTGGTGAATGAGATTCGTGAGCAGGGCGGAACCGCTATCAGTGTAAGAGCTGATGTGTCTGTTGAATCGGATGTAAAATCCTTGTTCGAGATTGCTCGTAACAAGCTAGGCCCAGTCACTCATTTGGTTAATAATGCCGGGATCTTGTTTAACCAATCGGCATTGGTTGATATTGAACTGGATCGCTTTGAAAAGGTAATGAAGTCGAATGTGTCTAGCTGCTTCCTGTGCAGTAAAGCCTTTATTAAACAAGCTGACGGTGCGGGTTCGATTGTAAATGTATCGTCTGCCGCTTCTCGAACGGGTGCGCCGTTCGAATATGTGGACTATGCGGCATCTAAAGGTGCGATGGATTCACTCACCAAAGGTTTATCGCTTGAATTGGCTGCACGTAATATCCGAGTTAATGGTGTAAGGCCGGGTTGTATCTACACCGAAATGCACGCTGACGGCGGAGAACCAGGGCGAGTTGATAGACTAGCCTCGCAACTACCGCTACAACGAGGTGGCACGCCAGAAGAAGTGGCTAACTCAATCGCTTGGCTATTGTCAGACGAAGCTTCTTATGTAACTGGCTCATTTATTGACATTGCGGGTGGGCGATAAAGCTCTGAAGCCTTTACACTCAGATAAATCAGATAGATCCATAAAAACGCTATTAAACGTACCCAACTAAAAGAATGAAACTAAGAGTACAAACATGCAAAACTATTTTGAAAGTCCGTTTGTCGGAAAATCACTCAAAGAACAAGTGACCAATCCAAATATTATTGTGGGTGAGCACAGCTACTACTCGGGTTACTACCATAACCACAGTTTTGATGATTGCGCGCGTTACCTATTACCGGATAGAACAGACATCGATAAATTGATCATCGGTAGTTATTGCTCAATTGGTTCTGGCGCTGTGTTTATGATGGCGGGTAACCAAGGCCACCAAAATCAGTGGGTGAGTACCTTCCCGTTCTTCTACCAAGACGACGAGAAGTTTGAAGATGCGATAGACGGCTTCGAACGCTCTGGTGATACCGTGATTGGTAACGATGTGTGGATTGGCACAGAAGCCATGATCATGAGTGGTGTTAAGATTGGTGATGGTGCAATTATCGCAAGTCGAGCCGTTGTGACGAAAGACGTGGCACCATACTCGATTGTTGGTTCAAACCCTGCGCGTCACATCCGCTATCGTTTCAATGAGTCCGAAATCGCTCAGTTGCTAGAAATGAAATGGTGGGAGTGGAGCGAAGAGCAAATCAAAGGTGCCATGTCATTGATGTGTTCTTCAGATATCGACGGGCTTTACCAATACTGGAAGACGCTCTAGTTACCGCTGTCCCAACTTAGCCACTTGATGCTTATACAAGAATACTCAAACAAGCGAAAACTTACTGAATTGAATCTATGTACGACAAGATATCCAATGCGTCTTGTTTGGTAATAGCCCCTTCCCACGCTGGCATACCTTGTTCTACATCACCCTCTAAAATGTCATCCGCCAAAGAACTTGGACTGGTAAAAAATCCTCCAAGTTCATTTGAGATGTTAGCGGGTTCGTTTGGTAATGAAGCGACTGTGGGGCCGTCTCCATGACCCTTGTCACCATGGCACACCTGACAAAGCTGCTGATATTTGGCTTTACCATTGGCGAAGTGGCTGGCATCGACTTTTGAAGCAGCACTCGCATTAAAGTCATCATTGAAGCGACTAATCCCAAGAAAGTTAATACGTGTAAATGGTTCATGGTTTGCATTGTTTTGCTCTCGATTATTATTTAACAATGAAAGAATAAACTGGTGCGAGTAGAAGAAACGTGAATAGGTAAAGCGGGATTAAGCTAAATTTAAAAGTAAGCTCAAAAATAAATTTAGTTGCGAACCAACATCAACGTGATTTAGATAAATGATTGATTATATGCATATTGCATAGTATGGCATGTCGCATTAGCGTGGTGGATGAATTGGAGGGGTATTATGATTAGTTGCAATGATTACGATTATATTGAGATTGTGTGTATGCACCGATACCCAATCAAACTAACGCTGAAATCTGGCGAACAGATTGAATGTGTCGGATTAGATACTCAACGCAATGATAGCCGTGAAGAGTGTATTAAAGTCAGTGTTCAAGGGACAGAACAACTTGTCGTACTCACTGATCTTTCCACACTAGAAGTCTGTGTCGACAATCCTCATTTTCAGCAGATTTCATTCAAAACGTCATAGGTTTTCAAATGAATAACACGATAGAACAATGCTATTGCACCGTATGCCGAGAAGACACACAACACGTTGTTGTGTTGGTCAGAAAGACGAGTGCGTTTGCAGACAAACCTAACCAAAAGCGAAGCGAGTTTTGGGCTGGCATGATAAAAGGTTGGTTCCTTGGTCCGTTTATCGCTTCAATGGATGAGTTTTCTCGTCATCTTGTCTGTGAAAAGTGTGGTCATAAAGAGATACAAGATTAGTTAAGACTCTATATAGTTACAGTGTTGATTGGCTTAGGAATAAACAAATGAAAGTAGAAATGATTGAAGCCGTTAAGGCGTATGGTTTTTCAGTAAGAACCAATAATACCGATGAGATTGACCCAGCCAAAGCTAAGATAGGCCAATTATGGCAGGGCTTTTTTGATCAGGTTTTCCCTAAATTGACTCCAGATTCAAAAGTGTATGGTGTCTATACCAACTACGAGTCTGACTCTACGGGTGAATTTGATGTTGTTGCTTGTACCAATGTGCTTGCAGATCAAAATTTAGATGACTTATTCAAAACTGCGGATAACTTTGTAGAAACCGAAATACAAGCAGGCAAGTACTTAACGTTTTCTGCTGAAGGTGAGCTACCTCAAGCCGTGATCGATCTATGGGGTGACGTTTGGACGTATTTTAACGCTCCCGATTGTCCGCATATTCGTGCTTACACGACAGACTTTGAATTCTATAAAGGCGAAACTGAGGTCGAGATTTCTATAGCGATTAAATAAGGCTTTTGCTTGTAGCTTGTTGACTATAAAAGCTAGTGGTAACAGATGAATAAAAAAGAGCCGCTCTATATGAGTGGCTCTTTTTTTGAGGCTACCTTGCCCAGAATAAAACTAACTACATCATTCTCATGAAGTAAGGAATAATCAGGGCGTTCGCTAAATCAATGAAGAACGCACACACTAAAGGTACGATGATAAAGGCTTGTGTTGAGTGACCATACTTTTGGCTGACCGCAGACATGTTGGCCATCGCTGTTGGTGTTGAACCCAGTGAAATCCCACCGAAACCGGCACAGACAACGGCGGCATCATAAGTTTTACCCATCGACGGGAAAACAACAAAGATATTGATGATGACAGCCAACAAAAGCTGCATTGCCAGTATTGCGAAGATTGGGCCGGCTAAATCAATTAATGTCCATAATTGCATGCTCATTAACGACATTGCCAAAAACGTACCCAGAGAAATTTCGGCAATGAGGTCTATCGCAGGAGAGCGTGTCGGCCATTTCGCTCCAGAGATTCTTGGGTAAGAGTCCGGTATTAAGTTAGTAATGACGATACCAGCAAACAAACAAGACACGAACAATGGTAATTGTAAGCCTGCTTGACTGATCAATTCATTCAGCAACGCACCGACGATAACGCAGATATGGATGGCTAAAACGGCGTCTAGGAACTGAAATGATGTCAGACTTTGTTGCTGTTTAGTCTTACTTGAATTTTGCGAATTGGATTGGTCATCGTTAGGTTTAAGGTTGTGTCGTTTGATAAGGAACTTTGCAATAGGCCCACCCATTAAACTGGCTAGGATCAGTCCGAATGTTGCACTAGCGATACCGATTTCCATTGCGCTTTCTAATCCAAATTCTTCACCCACTTTTGGTGCCCAAGCGATAGCTGTACCGTGGCCACCAATTAATGAAATACTGCCGCTTAGTAGGCCAAAAACAGGCTCTAAACCAAACATAGACGCGACAGAAATACCGACGATGTTTTGCATGATCATAAAGAAGATGGTGATCGCGAGCAGAATGACTAACGGTTTTCCACCTTTGAACAGGTCTTTCAAGCTTGAATTGATGCCGATTGTCGTAAAGAAATAAACCAATAAAACGTCGCGAGCCAATAGGTCAAACTGAACTTCAATGGATGTTGTTGCATAAAGCGAAGCAAACAACAACGAAGCTAAGATCCCACCAGATACGGGTTCTGGAATACTAAACTCTTTTAAAAAGCCAATGACCTGGTTAAGCCTTCGACCGATGAATAGAACCACAATACCCATGGTCACCGCAAAGAATGACCCTAGGTGTAAGACGTTGTTTTCAAATTCCATAATAAGCCTGTATAAGTAAAATTCTGACGTGTGTTATGACTGTCTATACGTTATTTAATAAGCAACTAGGTTAGCATTATTTTTGGTTGCCAAAAGATAAGAATGTTTGAAATTCAGTATCTGAGATAAGTTGTTTGTTTCCCTCCTCAATGAGTATGTCGACGTTTTCTTTGTCTATCATGAAATCTGTCGGGATTTGATTGAGTAGGTAGCGTTTAGCGCTGTTATTGGTTTTGTTCAAGCTGACCTCAATGAAGTAAGGGGTAACCTTGTGATCTTGATAAGAGGCAAATTCTGACCAAGATTCTAATTCGTCAACGATGAGATCTTTGGTCGTATCATTATAACGGTGCAGTTGAATGTCTGTGATGACGTCTACCGTCTGTTTCATGCTTGGTGCTTCAAGAGAGCGACCAATTCCGGATTCTGGCATTGTTGCGGCATCAACCGAAATGATGACAATAGGGCGAGCGTTTTGATTTCCATGTAAACTTTTTAGCTGTTCTTTGTCGTTGTACCGCAAGTATTCAAATATCTCGTAGACTGACAACAAACCGAGGTTATCCGTAATCCCGCCATCAACCAAATGAAGATAATTAACGTCGTCTTTATTGCTATATGACTTCAGCGATTTGATCAGATTTCGGTTGCGGTAGCTTGTCGTATCAAATGAAGGCTGCAAGTGCTCTGTTTTGTCACAATCTTTTTTGTTCTCAAGTACAACAGGGGTGAATACAAAAGGGACGGCAGAAGATGCAGTCACTGAACTCGAAACTGAATAACTGTTTAAGTCTGAGCAAATGAGATCAAAGTATTCTTGTGTAAATGAAAAGCGAGAACCTGTTGAGATATCAGTAGCGTTAATCACGATGTATGGTGCGCCATCACGTCGAATATCAGCGAATGTACTATCACCAAAGATGTTGGCCTCGTAATAGTCTGTCGCTTTGTCGGTTCTTGTCGCGTATGAGAACCAATAGGTAGGAGACAACACGATAGAGAGTAGGTCTTTAGAGACTTCGTGATAAAGAAACGCCTCTTCGTAATCTTCAAATATCTTGTCGCCATATAAGCCGTAATAGGCGGCTGTAAAACTCCCTCCCGACACGGAGCTGATCATGTCTACTTCTTCTAATAGATTGATACTTTCGCCATCGATTTCCATATTTGTATCGCGCAATGCCTGCAATACGCCATAAGAAAGCGCGGCAGCACGTGTACCACCTCCAGAAAAAGAGAGGATTAAGGTGACTTTGTCGTCTTGTTTATGGAAGTTTTCAGCGGTGTAGGATTGGTTCGGTGGTTCGTCTAACTGACTTGTGTTGGTTGTTTTATTTTTAGCACTACAACCAGAAAGATTGAGTGAGAAGGCTACTAACAATGATATTTGCGTTAACCCTTTCAGCCAATACTCTGGTTTGTCTAATGCGTTACTTTTGGTTTTCGACATAGTGCATTTCAAACTGACGTGTTGTTGAGTGAAATGCTATTTTCGTTGATATTAGATAGGCCATCAATGGCGCTGCCTGTAATTCAGTGTCACGATTTTCGTAACAATTCAGAGCTCATTACGCTCATATAGAACGATTTAGCACTACCCAAAAAGACAATCTTGTTTGGTTTCATTCCACAAAGGGTATTGTTTCATTACTTGGGTATAGAGCTTACTTTCTAGGTGCGCTCTTAACCAACGTCCTACGCTTTGGTATTCAGATTGCACAAACCACTTCTTTTCTACACGCACAAATTGGCTGACGAATGGCATCACTGCAAAATCGGCTAGGCTTGGTGTGTCGCCGAACAGGTAGGGATGAAGGGTCAGTTTACTTTCGAGTTCAGATATAAATTCTTCGCAGTTGTGCCTGCGTTGTTCACTATCATCGTTTCGATAACGTACTGAAGCGCGGTATTTCTCTAAGTGACCAATAAACTCATTGTCGTTGGTTTTAATAAGCTGGTGGATCGACTCACTTAAGGTGGGATTGCTCGAACGCAGAAGATCTTGAGGATCGTTTTGCTCCAACGCCCAATTCATCACATCGATGCTTTGCTCTATGATTGTCCCTTGTGGCAAAACCAATACCGGGACGGTACCTTTTGGCGAACTGGCCAATAGTTCGCTAGGCTTATCTTTGGTCACGATTTCTCTAAGTAACACTTTTTGCTGGGACAAGGCGATCCCCATTCTCCCGCGCATCGCGTAAGGGCAGCGTCTTAAAGAATAAAGGATCGGTAAATCGGATTCGTTTGGCATTATTGAGGTCATTTAGTTTGAAAAGTGTTGTTAGGTGGTAAAGAGATCGTGATGTAGGTAGAATACGCGGCTTAAAAATTATAAGTAAGTGAGCGACTTCAAAAATGAGCAGAAAGATTGAGTTATTAGCCCCAGGTGGCGATGTCGAGGCGATTAAAGCCGCTATCGTGGCCGGTGCCAATGCGGTTTATTGTGGTTTAGACACCTTCAACGCTCGTAACAGAGCCTCTAACCTTTCGTTAGATGAGTTGAATGGTGTGATTCGCCTTGCTCATGAATACGGTTGTGAAGTGTTTCTGACTCTTAACGTTGTGCTGCTGGAGCATGAAATTAAGACCATCACTAAATTACTGAACCAACTGGTGAACACCAAACTAGACGGCATCATCGTTCAAGATCTTGGTTTGTTCGATTTGGTGAAAAAGCATTTCCCATCGCTAGATGTTCACGCGTCTACGCAACTGACCACGCATAACGAAGGTCAGATTAAGTTCTTGTCTAAGATTGGCGCAACACGCGTTAACTTGTCTCGTGAATTGAACCTACCTGAAATCAAAATGCTGACGGAAGTCGCACACGATCACGACGTACTGACCGAAGTGTTTGTGCATGGTGCTTTGTGTATCGCATTCTCAGGCCAATGTTACTCAAGTTCTGTAAGTGTGGGTAACTCTGGTAACCGTGGCCGTTGTAGCCAAGCGTGTCGTGATGAATACGAAATCACAGATGCGGGTAACAAGTTCCCATTGAACTTAAAAGATAACTCGGCATATTACGACTTACCTGAACTGGTTGACGCTAAAGTTGACTCGTTAAAAGTAGAAGGCCGTATTAAAGGCGCACATTACGTTTACACAGTAATAGATACCTGGCGTAAACAGATTGATAGCTTTGTAGAAAGTGGTTTGTTGATCGAAGACGATTCGAACCTGCACAAAGTATTCAACCGTGATTTCACCAACTCTTTCCTTAAGGGCAACCTAACGAAAGACATGTTCATCGATAACCCGCGTGACAACAGCATGAACTATGCCGTTGATAAAGCGACCAAAGAGAACAATGAAATCTCTGTTGTGCAGATTCAAGAAGTGACCAGCGATCTCTACGAAGCTAAAAACGCGCTGGGTAGCGAAATGCGCGACAAGATTGAGTTCCTTGATATCCGTAAAACAGCAGTGTCACTTTCGTTCAATGCGAAATTAGGCCAAGCCTTGACTGTGACGGTAACATCAGACAAAGAAAGCTTTGAAGTTCAGTCTAAGTCTCTGTTAGAAACTGCGGCTGAAACATCGATTACTCAAGAGTTACTAGAAAAACGTTTCAAGTCAGTGAAGAGTGCGGTGCATACGCTAGAAAGCTACAATTACGACAATCTAGATGCTGGCCTGATTCTTCCTCTAAAAGAAGTGTCTGTCTTAAAAGACGAAATCGACTTCATTCTTAACGGTTCTGTAAAAGTCATTAAGCACGTTGAAGTACCTGCATTGCCTAAGCATCCTAAAGTGAATGAAACGCCAACATTATCTATGTTGATCGCAGACGTTGAAGATTTACACTTGTGTGATGTAACGGACGCTGACGTTTACTTCAAATTGCCTGAAAGCTTCAAGAAGCGTTGTAACAAGTACATCGATATCTTGGCGGCAAACCCTCGCTTAATCCCTTGGTTCCCTGCGGTATTGATCGGCAAAGATTACGATGAGGCGGTTCGAATTCTTGAAGAAATCAAACCAGCTCGCATTGTGACCAACAACACCGGTATTGCTTACAAGGCTTACGAGATGGGTATTGAATGGGTAGCAGGTCCGTTCATGAACACAACTAACTCGCACGCACTTGTGACGTTGAAAGAAGAATTGAACTGTGCGGGCGCATTCATTTCGAACGAGATCAACAAAGGTCAAATTCGTCATATCAACCGCCCAGAAAACTTCAAACTGTTCTACAGCATTTACCACCCAATCTTGATGATGACCAGTCGTCAGTGTTTCTTCCAAAGAACAGTGGGTTGTAACAAGCCAAGCATCGAAGCGGGTTGTATGTTGAAGTGTGAGAAAGCGACCACGATTACCAACGTGAAGGGTATTTCTTTTGCGGTTGATAAGCAGAAGGGTGGCTATCCAAGCATTTACAACCACGAACAGTTCTTAAACCATGACGCTGTAACGGATTTCTCTGGCTTGTTTGACGAGTTCTTCATCGACCTAACCAACATTGGTGCTGGTTCGAAAGAAGTACAAGACAAGGTTGAGTTGATCAAACACTTCCAAGGTTTGATCAACGGCGTCGAAGGTTCACAACAGAACCTAGAGCAAATGGTTGAAGTTCGAACTAATGCTCAGTACGTACAAGGCTTATAGGGTTCAAGGTCTATAGGCTGTAAGCTTTATAAGCTGAAAAGTCTGTAATCGTATTCATTAATACGAACCAGTAAACAGAAAAACAAAAGGCCACTTTGACTGTCTATAACAGTCGAGTGGCCTTTTTAATGTCTGTGCTTTATGAATCAGTGAAAGCGTTATTCCGCCACGGCTTCTTGCTTAAAGCAGGGGCTTTTTAATGTATTCATCTTTTCTATTTCGCTCGTTAAGCGTAGCGAGAGCAGCGCTTTTTGATTCGAAGCAAAATCGAACATCACGATGGTCGCGGTACCAATTGTCGTGAGCTTTTTCTGTGCCTTGCTGACAATCGCGTATTCCATTGTAAATCGGTCATCATGGATATCCGTAACGCGAGAGCCAATCAACAACGTATCTGGATACGTGACTGGGCGGAAATACTTACAGTAAGTGTCACCAAGAACAGGGCCAACTTTGGTAATCGCCATCTCTTCCATCAGCTCAACGTGCTTGAAAAAATCTAAGCGAGCGGTTTCGAAATAGCGAAAATATACGGCGTTGTTAACGTGATTGAGCGCGTCCATTTCTCCCCAAGCGACAGGGATTTCTGTTACTACCGGGTAGTCAGACAATAGTGCTTCCATGCGAACTCTCTTATTGTTATCTGTGTAGTTAATGTTATCTGGGTAATTAACGTTATTTGCTTATCCTTCGTCGGGATAAGTTGTTATTGGAATAAAAACACTACCGCTAAATTAACAAAACTGCAACACGTGTGATTTAAGTTTTTGAAGCTTGAAATCACACAATGTCAGAGACTTAACTCTCTTTTACTTACTGATTACTCTCTCACTGAGTTAATCACTTACGCTCCCTTTACTTTATAACTTAGCTGCTGAGGTGTTTGAATTGCAGTTCAACTAAGCGTTGGTACAGTTCGCAGCTATTGATGAGCGACTGGTGGTCGCCGATGTCTACGAGTTGTCCTTGATCGAGTACCGCAATTTGGTCGGCGTGTTTAATTGTTGATAAACGGTGGGCGATAATGATCGTTGTTCTGCCACGCATTAATTCTTCTAAAGCTTGTTGAACATGGTGCTCACTTTCGCTGTCTAGCGCGCTGGTCGCTTCATCCAATAATAGAATGTTAGGATCTTTTAATATGGCTCGTGCAATCGCAATACGTTGTCTCTGCCCACCAGAAAGCCTTACGCCACGTTCACCAAGAAAGCTGTTGTAGCCCTCAGGTAAGTTTTGAATGAACTCGTGCGCATGTGCTTTCTTAGCGGCTTCTACAACTTGCTCGTCCGTTGCTTTTGGATTTCCGTATCGAATGTTATGGAACACATCGTTGCTGAACAGAGCGGGTTGTTGTGGAACCAGAGCCATCTGCTTTCTTAGTTCGTTTGGGTCAAACTGATTTAATTCAACACCGCCTAACGTGACTTTACCCACTTGCGGGTCATAGAAACGTTGCAGAAGTTCGAACAGGGTGGTTTTGCCTGCGCCAGACGGACCAACCAGTGCTAACACTTTGCCTTCTTTCGCGGTCAGTGTGAGGTTCTTTGTTGCTGGTTGATCGGGTCTTGATGGATAACTGAAGGTCACATCGTTGAAAGCGACTTCTGGCGTTAGCTTATCAAGCGATGTTGGATTCTCAACTGGCGCAACAATATGACTTTCGACTTGTAGTATTTCAATCAATCGCTCTGTTGCGCCTGCCGCACGTTGCAGTTCGCCCATCACTTCAGAGATCGTACCGAGTGATGAGGCCACCATGATCGCATAGAAGACAAAGGCAGCCAGATCACCGGCAGACATGGTGCCGTTAATCACGTCACTACCACCTACCCAAAGCATCCCAGATATTGCGCTGAACACGATAACAATCACACCAGAGATAAGAATCGCGCGCTGTTTCACACGCTGGCGACCAATCTCATAAGCCTTTTCCACTTCAACAGCAAATGAGGCTTTCTCTTGCGCTTCTCGGCTGTAGCTTTGTACCGTTTTGATGTGTTCAATAGCTTCGCCTGCATAAGAGCCCACATCAGACATAGAATCTTGGCTTTGGCGAGAGAGCGCTCTGACTCGTCGGCCATAGAACAAAATAGGCACTAAGATAAATGGCACAGAGGCCAATACGATCAGCGTGAGTTTTATGTTGGTCGCAAACAACATAATGATTGCGCCAATACACATTAACGCGCTGCGCATCGCCATAGAGAACGACGAGCCAATGATGCTTTGAAGTAGAGTCGTGTCTGTCGTGATGCGTGACATGATGTCGCCACTGCCATTGGTTTCGAAATAACTCGGATGCAGCGTCACAACATGATTAAAAACCGAGAGGCGAATATCCGCACTCACGCGTTCTCCAACGGAAGAGACCAAATAGAAGCGGAAGAAGGTGCCAATCGAGATCAACACTACCACCACCATGATGAACTGAATCGCGCTGCCTAAATCTGAGAGTGATTGCTGGCTAAACCCTTGGTCAATAAGTAGGCGAATACCGTGTCCAACCGAGAGCGTTAAGCTTGCTGTGAAGATCAACGCGAGCAGTGCGAAGAGCACACGACCTTTATAGGGCTGAATAAATTTGCTGAGTTCAAACAGAATACTGAGGCTTTTCTTCTCAGGTTTGGGGTCTGGCGCTTGTTGAGTGGATCGTTGAGTCGGTCGCTGAGTAGAGTCGAGCGTAGAAGAGACATCGTTTTGCATATGACTGCCTTAATGTGTTGTCGCTTTAAAATTAGATGGCTTGTTGCCTGTACTGCGCGTTGTTCGCTGGGAAGTAATTGTTGTTGAGAATAGAACCCATTAAAGCATTTATTGCGCTGTGACGCTCCCTAGGAAACTCAATTTCCAATACTTCATCATCACTAAGTGCATAGTTCGAAACGACCTTAAAGGAAAATTAAGCATTCTTATCTAGTCAGTTTGATACATTAAGTGGCCATTTAACCTTAATTTTTATGCAAGTAAATAGTGGGTGATAGGAGAGTGTGCTCATAAACTAGCAACCGAGCAATGATTTATAAACTCAAAGTAAAACGTTTGCTTTTTATCTCGATACTAATTTTATCAATGGCTTGCAATTTTTGGTTGTTAGACCAGTTATAGCGACTGTTTTTTGCGAAATATTTGTTACAAAAATTCAACAAAGTAGTTTTTTATACATTTTTCTTGCATAAAACCTCGGATTGAATAGAATAACCAGCAAATGACAATTAATGCAGTATTGTGGCATGAGTATTCAAGTAAAGAGCATCAACAAATCATACGGTGATACCCAAGTTCTTCACGACATCAGCTTTGACTGTGAGAGTGGCGAAACCTTGGTATTGCTTGGCCCAAGCGGCGCAGGCAAGAGTTCACTACTGCGAGTTTTGAACCTGCTAGAAATCGCGGACAACGGCGAATTAGACATTGCTAACGAGCAATTCGACTTTGCTGGTCAGATCCAAGATAAGCAAGGGCTTAAACTTCGTCGTAAAGTCGGCATGGTGTTCCAGCAATACAACTTATGGCCACACATGACGGTGATGGAAAACTTGATTGAAGCACCAACGAAAGTTGCGGGTTTGGATAAGCAAGAAGCGATTAAGCAAGCTCAAGAAGTACTAAAGACACTTCAACTTGCAGACAAAGCAGACGCTTGGCCACTTCAACTGTCTGGCGGTCAACAACAGCGTGTTGCTATTGCACGTGCACTGATGATGAAACCGGATGTGTTGTTGTTTGATGAGCCAACAGCGGCGCTTGATCCTGAAATCACCAACCAAGTCGTGAGCATTATTAAAAAATTGAGCGGGACGGGCATTACCCAAGTGGTCGTGACGCACGAAGTCGATTTCGCGAAAAAGATTGCGAGCCACGTTCTGTACCTAGAGAAAGGGTACATCGTTGAACACGGCACCAGCGATTCATTCGTCAATCCGCAGACACCGGAGTTTGCCGAGTATTTGACTCATTAAGTAAGTCACGTATTAAAAGAAAGTTGACTCACTAGATTTCGCTAAACACAACATCAATCAAAACAATCAAAACAATCAAATTATAAGAATGGCCACAGGCCGCTATCAAACAGTATTCGGAGTAACAAAATGAAAAAGATTCTACTAGCTTCACTTATCGGCCTTGCTTCTTTCAACGCAGCGGCGCAAGAAGAAATCAAATTCGCAATGGAAGCAACTTACGCACCATTCGAATACATGGATGAGAACAACCAAATTCAAGGTTTTGACGTAGACCTAGCAAACGCACTTTGTGAAGAGATGAAAGCGACCTGTACTTTCCACAACCAAGCATTCGATAGCTTGATCCCTGCGCTTAAATTCAAACGTTACGATGCCGCTATTTCAGCAATGGATATCACTGAAGCGCGTCTTAAACAAGTGAACTTCTCTAACGCATACTACGATAACTCTGCAGCATTCATCTCTTTCGAGGGCAAAGTAGCAGACCAAGCAGCACTAGAAGGTAAGCGTGTTGGTGTTCAAAATGGTTCTACTCACCAAAGCTTTCTACTTGAGCAAATGACTGGCGTTACAGCGGTACCTTACTCAAGCTACCAAGATGCATTCATCGACATGAAAAACGGTCGTATCGATTCTGTATTCGGTGACACAGCCGTTGTAGCAGAATGGTTCAAGAAAGAAGACAACCTAACGTACGTTGGCGACCAAGTAACAAACCAAGAGTACTTCGGTAACGGCTTTGGTATCGCTGTAAACAAGAGCAACCAAGAACTTGTAGACCAGCTTAACGTTGCACTTGCAGCAGTGAAAGCGAACGGCGAATACGACAAGATCTTCAACAAGTACTTCGGTAAGTAATATGCAGTTAACGGGTTACTCTTTAGGGCTCGTCGAAGCAAGCTGGATGACTGTTCAGCTTGCGTTCGTAAGCCTATTGGTTGGATTGGTTCTAGCAGTTTTTTTTGCAAGTGGTGAGATGTCTCGTCGTATTGCAATAAAATGGCCAACGACTGCATTTGTGACGATTGTTCGTGGTTTACCAGAAATTCTGGTCGTGCTGTTTATCTATTTTGGCTCGACACAAGTTCTGTTTATGATCACTGGTGACTTCATCGAAGTGAGCCCGTTCTTATCTGGTGTTGTTGCACTGTCACTTATCTTTGCTTCTTACGCTTCACAAACCATCCGTGGTGCTTTGAAAGCAGTAAGCAAAGGGCAGAGAGAAGCAGCAAGCGCGCTTGGTATCTCTCAGTCACGTTCATTTTTTCGAATAGTTTTACCTCAAGCGGTAAGACACGCGCTACCTGGGTTAACCAACCAATGGTTAGTGTTACTGAAAGACACCGCATTAGTATCGCTAATTGGCGTAACGGATTTGCTGAAACAAGCACAACTAACATCAGCGGCAACGCACGAAGCATTCACTTGGTACGCGACAGCAGCAGCAATCTACTTGGTCATCACTTTAATCACACAAAGATTGGTAAAAGTGATTGATGGTAAGTTCTCTATTCAAGGTTTGGGTAACAAAGGGGCAATGGCATGAATCAACAATACCTCTCTCAAATGCTTGAAGGCTTAGTGACCAGTCTTCAACTCACAGGCGCTTCATTGCTGGTTGGTTGTATCTTTTCACTGCTGATGACGGTAACGCTAATCCTAAGAATACCTGTGATTCACTGGTTAACTCGTGGCATCATCACGCTGTTCACTGGCACACCATTATTGGTGCAAATCTTCTTGGTGTATTACGGGCCGGGTCAATTCGATTGGATTCGTGAAAGCTTCTTATGGACATGGCTTAGCCAACCTTGGTTCTGTGCAATGTTAGCATTAGCTTTGAACACCGCCGCATACAGCACGCTACTGTTCAGAGGCGCATTCAACGCCATTCCAGCAGGGCAGTGGGAAGCGTGTCGCGCACTTGGCATGGACAAAGTCGCAACGCTTAAAGTGTTACTGCCATACGCTCTACGTCGCGCCGTTCCAGCTTACTCGAACGAAGTGATTCTAGTCTTCAAAGGTACGTCACTGGCAAGCACCATCACCATCATGGATTTGATGGGCTACGCTCAGCGTATCAACGGCCAAACCTACGACACGCTCACCGTGTTCGGTATTGCAGGTGCATTCTACCTAGCAGTGAATGGTGTATTAACACTGATCTTCCGCCAAGTAGAGAAGAAAGCCCTCGTATTCGAAGCGGCATAAGCTAGCAATTTACAAGCTTAACTAACGTATAAAGCCTGCCATTTATGTTCGCATAGATGGCAGGCTTTTTTGTGTTTGGGGTATGTAAGGTGAATACTGTTTTTACGTACAGTTTAGTGAGGTTTTCGATAAAATCATACTATATAGAAATATTCTGCATTTTGTCATTCAATGAGTTTATCTATGTTTTAAGTCACTGAAATACTGTGATTAATCATGGTAGAGTGCTGCGTATATGAAACTAGATAGAAAAATTCTATATTTAAATGTAGAATTTTTCTGTCTAAGAGCTGTTGAACTAAGCCGCTTCGCGGAGGACTTTCCTCTCACTTACCCGATAGACCAAACTTATGATGTATCCATAGATTAAGGAATACATCATGACCCCATTAAGACAACAACTTATCGATGAAATGGCGGTTCGCCGTTTTTCTCCGAAAACCCATGCAAGCTATTTACGTTGGGTTAAAGATCTATCTACTACTTACGATCTGTCCCCCAATTTACTCACCGATCAACAGATTAGTGCGTATTTACGTACGCTCACCACAGAGCGGAGCTTAAGTAGTAGTACTTGTGCTCAAGCTTTGAATGCCATCTTGTTCTTTTATCGTGCCGTTTTGAATAGAGAATTTGAAGAGCGACTGGTTCCCCCGATTAAACGCGCCAGTAAAATACCGGAGCTGCTTAATCGCGAGGAAGTAAGAAGTATCATTAGTCATTGTCGAAGTCTTAAATATCAGACCGCACTTGAAATGTGTTATGGATGTGGCCTACGTGTCAGTGAGGTCGTGGGTTTGTACGTGAAAGACATTGATGGTACGGCGAAACGACTGCACATTCATTGTGGTAAAGGTAAAAAAGATCGCTTTGTTCCACTGGGTGATAGCCAACTGAATCATCTTCGAAATTACTGGCGTCATTATCACCCAACCGTAGTGCTGTTTCCCAGCCTAGAGCCCGAAAAACCATTGGGTATTAGCTCTTTGCAGAAGTGCTTCAAAGCAGCGAAAGTTGAGGCAAACGTCAGAAAATTAGGAGGAATACACGCCTTGAGGCACGCTTATGCGACACATCAGCTTGAATCGGGCATGCCTTTGAATGTTCTGCAGCGTTACCTTGGGCATTCGAATATCAAAACGACATTGAGGTACACCCATTGGATAGGTCATCACAACGAAAGCTCGGGCGGAAGTAAGTTCGACTTAGTTGCTCAACTATGGGAGGAGAGCGAATGAACGCATTATCTCCTTACCAAGCCGTATTAACCCAAGGTTTAGAAGAGCTTGATAAAAGCAAAGTCACACCGAGACAGTGGCAAGTACTTAACCATTTAAGAGACTGCCGAACGGAGCGTATGGGCAGTTACGACTGGCGTTGTCAGCAATGTGGTCATGAAACTCGTTGGTACTGCTCTTGTCGAGACCGCCATTGCCCCAATTGCCAAGAGCAGATGAGGCAGCAATGGTTAACAAAGCGAAGCCAAGATATTTTACCCGTGGCCTATCATCATATGGTTTTTACCTTACCGCACGAGTTCAATGCTCTGGTTAAAGCGCATCCTAAGGTGGTTTATCAATGCTTGTTTCATTCCGTGTGGGCAACATTATGCGCGTTTGCTAATGAGCGGCATCACCTTGTCGGTCAACTTGGAGCATTAATGGTTCTTCACACTTGGGGAAGAAACCTGAGTCAACATACTCATATTCATTGCCTACTACCGAGTGGGGTGCTTACAAAAGATCGGCAATGGCAACCGACAAGAAAAGAGAGTTACCTGCTTCCGGTTAAAGCCTTATCCGTTCGCTTTAAGAAAGAGATGTTATGTCGAGTAAGCGAGTTGATAGCAACGCACAGTAATTTATTAGAGGAAGCCGCTAGTAAGAGATGGGTTGTGTACAGTAAACCTGTACTCCACGAGCCTACAGCGGTAGTGGGTTATCTATCTCGGTATTGCAATCGTATCGGGTTAAATCCCAACCAATTAAGTTATAACGTGGATGGCCGTATCACGATGAGTTACAAAGACTACCGAACAAATGGGACGCAAAGAATGTGTTGTAATGCGGGCGAGTTACTTCGACGCTTACTTTTACATGTGTTGCCTAAAGGGCTAATGCGAATACGCTACTATGGCTTTTTAGCTAATGCTGTACGGGTAAAAGCGATAGCGGAAATTAGGCATAGCTTACGAGAGCGACCCGCAGAGAAATCGGAAGTGCTGAAAGAGAAACCGTGTTGTCCGAACTGCCATAGCAACAGCATGGTACTCGTGTGCATCAATATTAGACCTAGGATAGTCGTTTCAGAGCACCGACTGACCTAGTTGTCTGATTATAATGAATAAAATTATCGTTGTGTTATGGCGAGAGAGGGGCATTGTTCGCTTTTAAAAATATTATGCAACGGGTATAGTCGCTGTAGATAAATTGGCGGCTAGAAGTGGAAAATGGACGGCTGACGGGGTACCGGTCTTAATGATAAGAGTAGAACGCAAGTCAGTCCTAAAAAGCAAATTCCATAGATAGAAGCGGCCAAGTCCAACAGGTATTTATCCATTGTGCTACGACAACGGATAAATACTTAAGCGTTATGTGCTAGGAGGAAAAATGAATATCAGAAAGCGCTTAGAACAAAAAAGGCGTAGAAACAGAAAGCTGAAAGAGTACTGGAACAAGAAAAATGTACTACTTCAAAGAACAAAGAAAATAAAGAAGCTCATTGAAAACCAAGAATTTTCCTCACCTTTATTACTAAGTGTTTGTATGGAACAGTTGGAAATTAATCCTACCTGTTATTACACACATTACCTATTGGGGCGCCATTATCAAGATCTAGGAATTTGGGATAGAGCAGTAGAACATTTTAAAACGTCTATATTGTCCGACTATACTAAGCTCGGTGTGTGGCAAGGTTTGCACAATTCTCTGACTTCAGAATTAGGACATAAAAAGGGCGTAGAAAAGTTTACAACTTTTATAAACAGAGAACTTTATCAAAATAATGGGTTATCCTCCTTGGAGGACTCGGTTCTATTTCGTGTTGTAGAAACTAAATACGTCGACAGTTTTATGCAGGATAAAGTCGGTAGGTTCGCGCCAACACAAAATTACAGAAAACCTAAGAGTGAGGGACCTTGGTATGATCTCAATGAAAATCGTCCACACCAAGCTATTAAAGTTGAAAATGTAAAAATGCCAGGTGTTGACATACAGTTGATGGAGCTTTCTATTGGTGGGCTGTACAGTATTCTTTGCTTTAGTTTTGTTACCCGACATACTCTTGAACGGTTCTTAAATGAGTACGATATCGAGAAATTTCAGGATGACAAAAGTAAACAATATAGCGTCATTGTTATTAATAACCCCAAACAATTTGTATCTCAGGTACTAGCGTTGCATGAACATATGGAGTTTGGTGAGGTATATTATTTACCTCAGGGAGTTGTTCCTCGAGCAGAGGGCGTTTTGTGCCCATTCATCAAAGATGAATCATATGCCGAAGAGTTTGAATTTCGTTTCGCTAGTCAAGCTATTAGTTCAAAGAAACTCAATGAACCAGTTTTCTTAGATTTAGGTGCAGTGGATAGCGTTAGTGAAGTGATAACTCCTGATGAACTAATCCCGTATGTCGTGAAAAAGTTCAGTTAAACTATTGAAATAACACGCACATAACAAAGCATTTAAGAGTGATTCCCAACGCATGGCATTTTTCATTCCATCGTTGGGTTTTGTGTTTACGGTGGTATGGTTTCGTTCCGTGGTAGCGTTGCTCACACCTTAATGCGGCTACATGGATTCCCCCCAGGTTGTCAAACATCCGCTAAACTTATGTTGATGGGTTTTGGACTGCCGCTCTACATTCGGCCTACTTATCGACGATTCGCATACGTCGTGGCCCTGATGACTTGCGCGACTGCGGTGCCTTATTCGTTAGATGACATCTAGTGTGTCCGCCGCATTAACAGGCTCTCCGCAAGTGGTCTTAACCTATCTCCATCATTAGCGTCTGCAATGACCCGGTGGGTTTAACTCTTTATGCTGCTTAAGTTTTTACTTAAGCAGCATAGTTTTCATATTCTGTTTGATTGTGTAAAAGCGACCATATAATCCGTGCGTTCTTCGCGGCAAGTGCAACTATCGCTCGGTTCATTCCTCTTCGTTCTAGAACGCCGCGACACTACTGACTTAACTTATCTTGCTTGTCGCCAAGGTTGGCAATCACGGTCCTTGCGCCGTGAACTAATAGTGTTCGTAAGTATTTGTCGCCGTGTTTGGTTATTCGGCCTAACCGAGGTTTTCCTCCTGTGGAATATTGTTTTGGTACGAGTCCTAGCCAAGCAGAAAAATCACGGCTTTGATCAAATTGAGAACCATTGCCTATCGAAGCAAGTATCGCAGTAGCGGTTTGCGGTCCAATTCCTCGAACCTTCATCACTCGTTGAACATTGGTGCTGACCTTAGCAAAAGAATCGAAGACTTGTTCAGTATCGGCGATACGTTGATTCAATTCTCCAAGGTGATGATAGGCATCGGCAATCACAGTTCTTGCGAGGTGCGGCAGTTCATTTTCTGCGTCTTCCAGCATTAAGGGAACGTGTTTCATTAACGAAGAGCGGCCAACAGGAATGATCAACCCGAATTCAGAGAGTAAGGCACGCATGCGATTCATAAGCGCGGTGCGTTCACGAACCCAATGCTCTCTCATTCTATGTACCGATAAGATGGCTTGTTGCTCTGGGGATTTTACGGGTACAAAGCGAGTGGATGGTCGCTGAACAGCTTCGCATATGGCAACAGCATCATTAAGGTCGTTCTTTCCCTTGGTTCGATAAGGAATTACGTATTTAACGGCCATAATACGGGCGTCGTGACCGAGTTTATTGAGTGTTCTTGCCCAATAATGTGCACCACCACACGCTTCAACGCCTATACGCATGAGTGGCATATTTGCTATTGTAGTCAGTAGTTTAGAGCGGGTTACTGACTTATGAAGTATGACCTTACCATTTTGGTCTACGGCATGAAGACTAAAGTGGTTTTTAGCTAGGTCGATACCGCAGAAATAAGAATAATCAGACATGGTGCCTCCGATGCATTTAAGTACCACATAAGTGTGGCAGATCCTCGGGAGGGGGAATCCATGTCATTCGTTATGGCGCAAGCCAGACTTTGAAGTCAGTCGCAGCACTTTAATCACTATTCTCGATAAGTCGTGATATGGACTTAGACTTGAAGTTGATATACATGCATAGAGGCTAAGATGGAAAAGGCGAAATTCATTCAAAAGCACCTCATTGAAAAGGGTGTACCAGCAGACTTAACCAAGCCAACAACTTTTATTTGGTCTAAATACAAAGACCCGTCCCAAAAACCAATAGTTTTTCAGTCTCCTATAAGAATACTAATAACAAATGGTTTGTTCATGGGAGGGTTGTGGGGGGCGCTAATGTGGATATTATTTTGGCATTCAGAGCCTGACCATTGGATAACCTATCTTATCACATCATCCCTATTTGGCATTTGTATGGCGCTTATTAACGTGTTTCGCACCATTAAGGCACGAAAGCTCTTGGGTGAAACAAGTTGGGAAAATTGGTGTAAGCAACACTACCAGTAACGCGCCATAACAAGCAATTTAAGCAGACAGCCAACGCGCGGCAGTTTTACTTCCAATTTGGTTTCAGTGATTTAGGTGTTATGGTTGAGCATATTGGTAGCGTTGTCAGCTACTTAATTGGGCGTTAGTTTTACGGGAGAAATCGTTGGATAATCTAAGTCTAATAAAACAAGTAATTGACATTTTTTCTGCGCTACTTAGTCCAGTGATTGCTGTTTCAGTCGCTTATATTGCTTATCAGCAATGGAAGTTGAATGCTGCTAAGGAAAAACGTGATAGTAAGTCTGAAAGACTACAGATATATATGTCAGTGCAAAGACTTTTGCGGAACACTGATAACACTCGTAAAGTCGATCACAAGCTGTATGAAAATTTTCAGGAGGCACTTGCTCTGGCTGATTTTTACTTTGATGAGGGCATTATTGACTGGCTAACTAATGTTGATTCAAATGCTTCAAGTTGGTTTAACTACGAAGAAATTAGCTTGGCTTATAAAAACAAAGCGGAAGCTAAAGAGGCGGAGAAGTACATGCAGTATATGGAAGAGTCGATAGACAGACTTCAAGACCAGCATTGTCAGTTGTTAAGTGTATTCAAAGATCGCTTGCTGTAATAAAACTAACAAGCAATTTAAGCAGACTGTGTAGTTGACCCGATCTAATGGACACCTTCAATTGTAATTGGAGGTGATTATGCCAGCTTATAAATCAGGTAAAAAAACTCAACAATATCTTACGGAATTTAAGGTAACTGCTGTCCGACTTTCGCTTCGAGAAGGAGTTACAGTTAAAAGCGTGGCGCTATCATTAGATATCCACCCTTATATGCTTTCTAAATGGCGAAAGGACTATAGAGAAGGGGTTATTATGGAAGATAAACGTAAGAAAAGGACTCAGATCCCGAGCCAGAAAACTGAGTCTAGTCGGATTGCAGAGCTCGAACGTCAGAACGAACAACTTAAGCTCGAGAATGACTTGCTAAAAAAGTGGCAACGATTCGTTGCCCAAGAAAATCGACAAAATTCCGATTCATAGCCCATTACAAAACGCGTTATTCCATTGTATTGATGTGCCGTTTTCTATCTGTTTCTAAGTCGGGTTACTACGCATGGCTTGATAGAGAACCAAGCCGCTACGAACAAGAAGAGCAGGCTTTGAAGAAGCGTATAATTAAAGTGTTTACCCAGAGTCGAGAGACTTACAGCAGCCCACGAGTTCATGCAGAACTGAGGCGCCAAGGAGTTTTGGTTAGCCGCAAGCGTGTGGCTCGGATCATGAGAGAGCAAGGGCTAAGAGCACGAAGTTATCGCATTTACATGAAAATGGCCAAGCTACATCGGTTCTATCAATCGATTAAGAATATTAAAAAAGACACACCAAAACCAACGGCAGTTAATCAACAGTGGTCTGGAGATCTAACGTATATCAGGCAAGGCAAACGTTGGATGTATCTAGCCGTCGTTATCGACCTTTACTCACGTAAAGTCGTCGGTTGGTCGCTTGGTAGTAAGAAGAGTACACAGCTAACGATGAGTTCGTTGAGAATGGCAATTAGAAATCGAAAGCCACAAGAGCGCTTATTGTTTCATACCGACAGAGGCTCTGAATATCGAGCCCATGAAGTTCAAGCTTTGTTATCAAAAAATGGAATTGTCCCAAGCATGAATCGCCCAGGTCATTGCACTGATAATGCGGAGGTGGAGTCGTTCTTCCATACGCTCAAAGGCGACATAATTAGGAAAAATAGTTTTAAAAGTGAGAAGCAGCTTAGAGATAAACTTGCCGGTTATATCCAGCATTTTTATAACCGTTATAGACTGCACTCAAGTCTTGGATATCGAAGCCCGCATGAATATGAAGTCATGACGGGTTAAAGAAGATAGGGTGTCCATTTTATCGGGTGAAGATCACTGCCAACGCTTGGCATTTTCAGCTTGGTTTAGCTTCAATGATTTTAGTGGTAAATTTGAGTGTATTGGTAGCGTTGTCAGCTACTTAATTGGGCGTTATACATCTAATCAGGAACCATCATGGTATCTACTAATATAAAGAAAAAATTGATTGAACGAGATGGTCTTAGGTGTGCTGTAACAGGGGAAGAAGTTAACCACCCTGACGAACTTGCCGTTGAACACATAAAACCTAGAAGCAAGGGTGGAAGCTCAGACTTAGAAAATTTAATGCTAATTAAAAATGAATTTAATCATTCTATCTCTGACAACGAGCACTACAGAACTAAGCTACTCTTCGAGCAGTTGAAAGAACACCAAAATGAATTAAATGTTAGAGAAAAAGAAGCATTTGAAAGAGAAAATAATTATCGAATGCAAATCGAACATCAAAAGGCTCAACTAGACGCTTATCAGGCTAAATTAAGTGATGAGCAAAAAGAAAGTATGCGTCGATTAGCAGAAGAAGAAGAGCAAAGGAAAGTGATGTTTATGCAACAGCAAGAACAGTTGCATAAAATCGAAGCGTTGGCTCAAAAAGAAAGAGAGGATGCAAAAAAACTTCAAATTCAAATAATTGAGCAAGAAAAACAACTCAAGCAGTCGTACTTGCAGTTGGAAAAAGATAAGGAAAAATATCGCGAGGAGAGTCGTAAAAGTATTGAGCAAAAATCAGGAGTCTATGTAAACGATGCCTTAGAGGTCCTAGAAACAAAAGAGAAACAATATCACCTAATCTCTCGGATTTGGTCGGTGTTTGGAGCCATTTCTATTGCTGCAGGGATATTTATTCTGTCATATCTTGGGGTTGAGAGCTTTAATACTCTAGAACAAAAAGATGCTGTCAGTTGGAGCTTCCTCGTTCTGATTACGTTTAAAGGCTTGATAGTTGTAGGGTTGTTTATCGCGTTAGCAAAATATTCGTTTACTTTTAGCCAGTCGTATATGCATGAATCACTAAAGAGCAGTGAAAGGCGGCACGCAATAAATTTTGGTAAGTTTTACCTTGAATCATATGGTGCAGACGCTGATTGGGCTCAAATTAAAGAAGCATTTGAACATTGGAATATTTCCAGCAACACTGCATTTTGCGCAAATTCTCCTGATTCATTTGACCCTAAAACACTGGAAAGTGCGGCTAATGTAATTCAGGCAGTAAGTAGATTGTCTTTTAATGAGAAAAGCCCAGATAAATCAAGCAAGTAGATGTATAACAAGTTGCTCAATAGGACGTAAAACGCTTGGCTTACGCTCCTTCGTCGCTAATTTTAGCCAAGCATTTTACGCCTCTTAGCAAAGCGTTATGTTTAATGTTCACCTCGGGAGTATTAATCAATTCCCGTTTAAATTAAGAGATCTTTATGAGTAATGAGTTTGACGATGTAGAGCCAGGTGATGATATTGAACCAAGCACTACAAATGCTACGACTAAGCCTGCGAGAAAAGAATATTCGAAGTTAGCGACTGAGTTAACTAATGATGAATTAAGTTCGTCTGGTGTTCAGAAGATGTTTTTAGCTGAAATATCTAGATTAGAAACACTTATCAATCGCATAGATAAGTTTAGGGATAAATTTTATGATGCAGATAAAAAATTAGCCGTTTCGCTAGAAAAGGAAAAAACGCATAAATTTTCCGAAATATTATACTCGGTGAGCTTAACGCTAGGCGCAGTCCTTTTAGGGTTTTCTCCATCGTTAGATTCTACAAAAAATCAACCACTAGTTATCGGCGGTATAGGTTTGATTCTAGTTGCTGGAGCGATAGTAGCTAAGTTGGTGAAAAAATGAAATTAGCAATCCAATCAGTTAAAGAGCACGGCAATTTAAAGTCAGAACGTATTATCTTAAAAGCAATCGATGATGTAAATGTGGGTAATTATATGCTAGCAGATACTACTTACATTAATGATAATGAAGTATCTAATAAGGTTAGGCATACATTCTGGATACCGGATAAATCGGTGGAAAAAAATTCTTTGGTTGTTATTTACACAAAAGATGGAACCGACTCTATCAAACAAAACAAATCAGGTAATAAAACATACTTTTTCTATTGGGGCTTAGAGCGTACTGTATGGAACCAAGATGAAGATAGTGCAGTTCTATTTTTAATTGATAACTGGGAAGCAAAGAAGGTTTAAACATAACAAGTTGCTTAAACGGACAAAAAACAGCTGGCTTTTGCTCGTTCCTCGCTAATTTTAGCCAGCTATTTTATTGCCGCTTAGCAAAGCGTTAGCCGACAAGCACAAATTTTAGTTATGGAGAACAAAGTGAACGTAAGGAAAGCGATCAAGCAAGACTCCGGTAAGTTGTTAGAACTTATTGGATACAAAGCAGAGTTTGACCGAAGTATGAAAGGGTTCGACGGCGAAATCTCTACGACTAAACAGAAGATTGAACGAACCTTATTTGGTGATTATCCGTTTGCTCACGCTTTGTTATTGGAGGTCGATGGCGAAGCTCAGGGGTTCGCCTTATTTCATTATCGTTATTCCTCCTTTCGTGGTGAGCCGTCTATTTGGCTTGATGACCTTCTAGTTGTTGGTAAGAATCGCTCAAAGGGGTACGGTGCTGAACTTATGCATGCTTTGAAAATGGTTGCTGAAGAGTCGTTAACTTCTCACATTTCATGGACTGCTAGCCCTTATAACACCAGAGCACACGAGTTTTACAAAAAGTTAGGTGCAGAAGTCGAGCGTATAGATAATCAGCGTCCGTATTTTCGTTGGGCAATGTACGGCTAACAAACGACTATGGCGTCAATGATTAGTTTTTGGCTGTACTTTCATTCCACATAGCGCCATCTCTCAGCATAGAGTTTAGGGTCACAACCATCTTTCGAACACACGCGATTATTGCGACTTTCTTAGGCTTTCCGGCAGCTACAAGTCGAGCATAAGTTGCTTTGAATACGGGGTTACATTGCATGGCTGACATCATTGCCATATAAAACATTATGCGTACTTGTGCTCGACCACCTTGAATCACGCGCTTACCTTGGTAGCGCCCACTTTCGCGTGTTATTGGAGCGACACCCATGATCGGCATATTTGCTATTGGAGTCAGTAGTTCAGAGCGAGTTACCGACTTATGAAGTATGACTTTAGCATTTTGGTCTACGGCATGAACACTGAAGTGGTTTTTTGGCTAGGTCGATATCGCCGAAATAAGAATAATCAGACATGGTGCCTCCGATGTATTTAAGTACCACATAAGTGTGGCAGAACCTCGGTAGGGGGAATCCGTGTCATTCATTATGTGACAAGCGTTAATCCATCGCTGGCGAAAGCACTCGATATTTCATATTGTTAGTGTGAAACTTCCCTTCATGAGGCTGCTATGACGAATCAACTTAGACAAAACAAAGATAATGCTATTGCTTTTTATAGAACTGCTTACATCGGCGAGCCAGCTAAAGCAGTAGAGTTGTATGTTGGTGATGATTATATCCAGCACAATCCAGTTGTTGCTGATGGTAAGCAGGGCTTTATAGATTACTTTGAAGAAATGTCTCGGGACTATCCAAAAAAGGATATAGAGTTTTTGAGAGTTATAGCTGAAGGTGATCAGGTAGCTTTGCATACAAGGCAAACATGGCCTGCTGGTGAAGAGTACGTAACGATGGACTTTTTTCGTTTCGATTCAAATGGAAAAATAGTCGAGCATTGGGATTCAATTCAAGTGGTCCCAAAAGAGTCAGCCAACAATAACTCGATGTTTTAATAGTCACATAACAAGGCGTTCAAGCCAACCTCAAACGCATGGCACTCTTGCTTCGCGAATTGTAGTGCCATCAGCGTTGTGGCGGCTTAACTAAGCGTTAGTTTAATAGGGAAACTTTATGAGAAGGCGTTTAAACGCGGATTTAATTTTTCAGGAGCTTGAGCCTAAGCTAAAAGTATTAATTGATAACTATGAGAGTGAAAGTATTTACGCGGTAGTGATTTCTGAAGGCGTTGTTTACATTCATACAGAAGCTGGTCTCAACAAAACTCTCAATGAGTACATTAACTGGTGGGATCAGGCAAACAAGCCCTTAGACAGTTGGGAAGAGCTTGAAGAATACGAAGAGGATAAGTTAGATACTTGGTCTGATTTGGATGGAATCATAGATACACAAATTCAAGAGAAAGTTAAGGCAAATGAATCTGAGTTGACCGTTAAGCATAAAGTTGAGTTGTTGAAGTTGATTAACGCTGAGCGCGAGAGTAACAGGTTAGAGGACACATATAGGTCCGAAGAGACCCGCGAACGAGTCAGGAAAAATATCGGAGATTGGAGTAACCGTTATGCTGTCGCACTTTATGGTATGCCTGGCTATGATGAAGCAGCATACGATGAGCATTATGAATTGAGTGGCGATGATCAAAAGTTAAGCGAATATGGAGTCGTAATGCAGACTTTACTAGGGCTTATTATGACTAGCGATCTTTTCAAACGAGTGAACTTATCTTCTAACTTTTATCACCGTACGCAAGAGCACAACTATTAAACATACAAAGCGTTTAAGACGAATGTCCAACGCTGGACATTTTCGGCTTACTTCAGTTTAAGCGCATATTTCGCATTGATTTAAGATCTGATCATAAACTCACTCACACCCATACATAGTGTTGCTTTCTACGAGGGAATGAACATGAGACAAGGAATTTTCAAGAATCTGAAGTTGGCATTAGGGGTTGGCTTTGGTGTTGCCATTCATCAGTACTTTTTTATGACGGATGGTGCGTTTGATTTCTATCGGCCAATTGTGGCGTTTGCTTTTACGTTTGTAGTGAGCAGTATTGGTACACTTCTAAAAGAAAGAATCATGCGTAACAAGGAGACTAATGGAGCATCATGATTAAAATCTATTTCGTATGTGGCTTTATTGGTTCGGGTAAAACGACTTACTCTAAAGCGATTGCAGAAAAGCATGGCGCCTTTCGTTTCTCGATTGATGAGTGGATGATTCCTTTGTATGGCGAACATATGGAGCGTGAAGTTTTTGATAGCCGGCTGGCTACGCTTCAAGGTTTATTCAAGGACTCTGCAATGCAGCTCTTTTCTTTGGGTGTTCCGGTGATTTTTGACTTTGGTTTTTGGCGTAAGTCCGACCGAGATTCTTTTATAAGCTGGGCATCAAACCTAGGCGTGGACAGCGAAGTTCACTACCTTGATGTTCCGTTTGAGACTTGTAAGCAGAGAGCATTTAGCCGTAACTCTGAACTGGATGGTAAGTCTTATGAAATGACACCTGAAATGTTAGATCTGTTTTGGTCTTGGTTTGAGGTTCCCACTTTAAATGAAAATGTTGTTTGGGTTCAACAAGACACTTAACAAGTTATATAACCAAGCTTAGTTTGAGTTAGCAGCACCTTAATATCGTAATAAGTGAATCGGAGATTGAATGGACAGAGCAATCAAAACACATTTCGACGAGTATCCCGATGATGTTCGAGCTCGGCTTGAAGAGTTGCGTTCATTAATCTTTGAGCTTTGCTTTGATTTGGAACTAGGTGAAGTCGAAGAGTCTCTGAAATGGGGCGAGCCGAGTTACAGCGTTAAGACGGGCAGTCCAATTCGAATCGACTGGAAATTAAAATCACCAAACAAGTATTACTTGTTCTTTAACTGTCAAACGAAGCTAATCGACACATTCAGAGAATTGCACGATGGTACGCTGACATTTCAGGGTAATAGGGCAATCGTCTTGAACCGAACTGAACCACTTCCCAAGGCACCGATTAAGCAGTGCTTAGAGCTAACCTTAACTTATCAACAACGAAAACATCTACCGCTTCTTGGCGCGTAATTCTTACGTGCTGTCACGTGCTTAACTGAATGTGATTAGAATTTGAAAAGTACGCCTGCCACTGATTTACAAGGCTTGGCACTTCTCGTTTAATGTAGGTTAGTGTTTAACGTCTTATGGTTTAGGTTAGTGGCGTTGCTCGGACCGTAAAGTGGTATGTGGACAGGGAAAGTTATGAATCAACAAGAAGCCTTTATAGGATTTGCGGTCTATGGGGTTATCAGTAGTTTAATCGGATTTTTTACGTTTTTTATTATCAAAGATGCAAAGTACAAACAAACATTGTGGACTTTGGAGTCTGTTATGTTTGGTATCTTCGCGATTGGTTTTATCTATTGTTCAGGTGGTAATGGGCCAGAATTGTTGGTCTGGATTCCGCTTGTTACTTTAATGTCTATTTACAATGTCCACTCTTTGAAATTTTGTGGTTCTTGTGGAAAAACTAACGGAAGAAAAAGTGGATTTTCATCCATTAAATCATGTAGTGAATGTGGTAATGCTTTATAGTAAAGCTAAGAAATATCAGACGTTTGTTCATGTTAGTTTCAGACTTAAAAGGAAGTTGTATGAATTTAGATAAAGCCAAGAAACGTATCGCAAAGCAGGTTAAAAAAGGCGACCACGGATACCCAAAAATCACGTTAGCGTATTACGGTGCGACCAAAGATCTCGCAACGGAAGTCGCAGTTCAATTTATGCTGGGTGAGGGCGATGGTGTCCAAGAGGAGCGTTTTTCTTGTGACACAGAAATTCGAGATAATGAGCTAATCCAAACGACGTTACTCAAGATAATTGAACGCGCTAATGTTAACTCAGTGATTGAAGTTGAAGGCGTGACGGTTCTTTAGTTGTCTTAGTATCAGTCGGTGTGTTTGAAATTTTCTAATCATAATTTATCAAGGAAGAAACGTTATGAAATTAGCTCAGTTAAATATCGCTCTGGCGAAGTACCCGTTAGATGCGCCGGAAATCAAAGAGTTTGTTGATAACTTAGAGTTGGTTAATGGAATCGCAGAAAGCAGTGAAGGGTTTGTTTGGCGTCTGAAAGATGAATCTGGTGACGCAACCAATATCCAAGCTTTCGATGATCCTAATATGATTGTGAACATGTCGGTGTGGGACTCTGTGGATTCGTTAAAGAACTTCATGTTCCGCACTCATCACCGTGATTTCATGCGCAGAAAGGGGGACTGGTTTCATCGTTTATCTGAAGATACTTATGTTCTTTGGTGGATTGAAGAAGACCATACTCCCACACTCGAAGAAGCGATAGAGCGACTTGAACGCCTCAGAGAAATCGGTGATACGTCGTATGCCTTCACTTTTAAAACCAATTTTACAGCATCAGAAGCGCCAAAGTAACGTTCATGTATAACCAACGGTGCGTTTGTTCGGTTTTAGTATTTCAACATTGGAGGAGTGTGCCAAACTCTTTCCTGACGGTCATACGTATAAAGTAGAGATCATTTTAGACGCAGATAAAACTGAGAAGTGTCCAACGGTGAAAGGCAGTTTTGGTGTGACGGGCGGAGCCGATACACCAGATACTTTCTGATATCGGTGATTTTATCGAGTGCGCTGGTCTATTGATCAAGGCTCTAGATAGTGATACCAGCGAAGCTTCTAGCTCTTAATCACAGGTTGTCGTGTTTGTCGGCCCTAGACGTCAGAGGGTATTCAGCATTTAAATAGATAAAGGTAAGTTGTGATTGAATTTAAAACGGTCGGTCGGCAGTAGCTGAGATTGTAGGCTGTTATCTCCCTTACCTTTGGTTAAGAGAAGATAAGAGCATTTGGTTATTGATTCCTGCTGCGATAAGCCTTGCGTTATTTGCTTGGTTATTGACGCTTCATCCAACCGCGACAGGGCGGATTTATGCTGCGTATGGCGGTGTGTATATTTCAGTTGCTCTGATATGGCTTTGGTTTGTTGATGGCGAAAAGCCGACAACGTGGGATTTGGTTGGTGGCTCGATCGCACTCATAGGTATGGCGATTATTATGTTTGGCCCACGAAACGCGTAACTCGTGCGTTAAGTGACAGGAAGAGATTAAAACCATGGAAAAGGTTGATTGGCACAAAAATCAGATTGATGACAATACAGTGATTACGAACAGCTACAAAACGACTCAGAATGTGCGTCGATATTTTAAATCTAAGTTTGGCGAACAGTTTAAATTCGACCGTGATTTTATGCAGTGGATGAATAATGCGACAGGATTGACTATGGGTGATGCCTTGCAAGAGTGGGCGAAACGCAATCAAGTCGATAGTTAAGCTTCACGTGAATACACTAAAAGACCTACCCATAAAAATACCGCCGATAATATCGGCGGTATTTGTTATTGAGCTTATCGCTCATGTTCTTAGGGCTGTTGCCCTTAGTTGATTGAAGCTAAATCGACTGTTTCAATCTCACCTTTTTGCTCATTAGAGTTTACTTTTGTCGCTTCTGTCGCTTCTGTAGATCTTGAAGATTTTGCTTCATTGGCTACTTTCCAATTGCCACCTAGCGCTTTATAGACCGCAATGGTGGTATTGGCGGTTTGAAGTTTGGCTGCCACTTGGCGGTCTTGCATCATTTTCTGTTGTCTTTGTGCATCTAACACCGATAAGTAATCCACCAGGCCAGCTTTGTATAACGATTTAGCTTTGCTCACTGCGTTATCGACCGCATCTGTTGCTTCATCAATGAGCTTTTGGTTTTCTTGGCTTCTGCCATAGGCAAACAGTGTTGAATCAACTTCTGCGAATGCGCTGTCTACCGAATGTTGGTAGTTAAGTGCTGCAGATTTAAATCGAGCTTCGTTCATCTCGACTAAAGCTTCACCGCGACCACCATCAAACACGTTCCAGCTGATGCCTGCTGATGCTGCCCAACCAAATGAGTCACTGCTAAACAAGTCATCAAAACTTCCCGCCGTCACACCTGGCGTACCCGTTAGGAAGAACTTTGGATAACGATTGGCAATGCTTGCGCCGAGTTCTTCATTGATGGCTGCCATTTCCCGTTCTGCAATTCGGATATCCGGGCGCTGTTCTAACAAGTCAGACGGTAAACCAGTAGGAATAACATCTGTCATTCTTGGCAAGGTAAACTCACCCGCTAAACGTTGATCCACGTTCGTGAGTGATTCGCCTAACAACACCGCCATGCGTTGCTTATGAACTTGTTCAGCAATTTCCAATTGAGGCACGATAGATTCTGTTCCTGCCAGCATGGCTTTGGCTTGCGCAAGGTCAAGCTCAGAGCCATAGCCGCTTCGTACTACCTTAGTGACTAACTCTAACGTTTGCGTTTGGTCTTCAATGTTCTCAAGCGCAATGGCTTTTCGTTCTTGTGCACCTCGATATTGTAGGTAGTTATGAATCAGATCTGCCGTGATCAGGGTATTCAAACCTGATTGGAATATCTCGGCTTGTTCAACTCGAATTGTTGCCGCATTAGATTGTCTGTCGATACGGCCAAACAGGTCCATTTCCCATGCGATGCTCGCCCCTAAGAAACCACCATCGTGTTGCGCTTCCAACAGCGACATTCCTGTCGCCGATTGAACCGCGTCAGATGCACCAAATACAGGGCCGAGTAGGGAGTCGTTCTCACTCAGTTGATAGTTGTAATAACCACCGCCAACATTCACCGTTGGCACTTTGAAAGATTCAACCACGCTTTTGTATGAATTCGCCATGTTGATGCGTTCTGCTGCCAACTTTAAGGGGATGTTTTGGCTTTGAACATCGGTGACTAATTGATTAAGCGTTGGATCATTGAATTGCTTCCACCAGTGATTGTGTTGTTCGTTAGTCTCGTTTGAGCTTACACCGTCTTGGCTATACAAGAAGGTTTCCGCCATGGTGGTTTGTGGCTCTTCGTAATCAGGGCCCACCGCACAACCAGTCAGTAACAACGCAAGGGCAATAGGAGCCACTTTAAACCGAGGTAATAGATACATGTTTATTGCTCCTTATCGAGTGATGTTAGATTGGTTGGTGTTTGAAGAACCATTCGGTGTTGCATCAAGGACCACAATCGCGTCTTGAATGGCTTCGCCGACCGTAGTGGTCTTCTCTTCTGAACGATAGAAGAGCTTGTACAGCGCAGGCATAACGAACAAAGACAACACGGTTGCCGCCGCTAGCCCACCGATAATGGTTGCGGCCATTTGGTCGAACAACAAATCACTAAGCAGAGGAATCATACCCAGAGCCGTAGTCAGTGCGCCCATAGAAATTGCCATGGTACGGTTAACGGTCGCTTCTTTGATTGCATCTGAAAGCGTTCGGCCATTGTTACGTTCGAGCTCAATTTGGTCCATTAATACAATGCCGTTTTTAATGATCATACCGGTCAGTGTTACCGCGCCAATCAAGGCCATAAAGCCAAATGGTTTATCCAATAATAATAAGCTGAATGTCGCACCTGTTGCTGCCAACGGCAGGGTAGTAAAGATGATCACGGGTTGTTTGAAACCATTGAACATCGCGACCAAGATAATCACCATCAACAAGATTGCTTTTGGAAGCTGCTTGAGAATATCGCTGACAGCCTTGTATTCGTCATAGTATTCGCCACCCCATTCAAGGCTATAACCGTTAGGTAGGTGAATCGCTTCAATTTGATCTTTGATTGAATTCCTCACCGCTGCCGGCGTGGTGTAACGACCAACGCCAGCTTGTGCGGTAATGGTCTTCACGCGGTCTCGACGCCAAATCATCGTTTCTTCACTGGTCAACTCAAATCCATCAATCACTTGGCCTAGTGGCACGCTGTGCAATCCAAGCAATGAGCGAACTGGCAATGTTTCCAGTGATTCAATTGAACTTTCAGTGCCACGCAGTTGAATAGTCACCAGCTCATCGTTCAAGTTCATGCGACCAAGAGGCATGCCTTCAGACGCGCGCTTCATAGCAAAGGCAATGTCTGCTCGGTTAATTCCCGCGAGACGAATCTTGTCTTGGTTAATGATCGGCTCTAATACTTTGCTCTTTTGGCGCCAATCGTCGCGAACGTACTTGGTATCTGGGTGAGCAGCTAGAATGACTTTTGCTTGCTCAGATAGATCGTGTAGAACGTCTACATCAGGGCCAGAGAAGCGGGCTTCTACACTGAACTTATCTGAGGTGGCGAGTTTCAAGCCTCTAAAGCGGGGATCAGCGCTTGGAAACTCTTCCGTTAACCATTTATCACCGCGGGCAATCAATGGACTCAATGACGGGAAGTCTGTCGCGTTGATTAGGATCTGGCCGTAAGCTGGATCGAATGGTTCTGGCTCGATCGTCACAGAAAAACGAGGAGCACCAGCACCGACATAAGTCGAGATACTTTCAACTTCTGGTTGTTCTAATAACCAAGCCTCAATGCGTTTCATGTCTTCAGATGTTTGTTCCACTTTAGCGCCATTCGGTAACCAGTAATCCAAGAACAGGATTGGTCGGTCAGCTTGTGGAATAAAGTTAACGGCAATGCTTGGGATTGCAAATGCGGTCACTAATATCAATGGTACCAAGGCACTCAACGCCTTCAGTGGGTTATCTACTGTCCAGTTAACACTCTTACGGTATAAGCTGACTTTGGTGTTTTCGCTCTGTTTGGTTGGTTTAATGAATATCCAACACATTAGCGCCGTGAAAGTCATGGCAACAAACCAAGACAACAGTAACGAAGAGGCGATGATCAAAAATACAGAGCTAGAAAACTCGGCGGCATCTGTTTTCGAAAAGATAACCGGGCTGGCACCCATGATAGCGATAACGGTCGCACCAAATAGAGGCGTTCCTGTTTCTTTTACTGAATCTATCGCCGCTTGAGTGCGATCAATTCCTTTGTTGATCTTTACGATCATCATATCGGTGATAACAATAGCATTATCAACCAACATACCTAACGCTAAGATAAACGTGCCTAACGACACCCTATGCAGGTCTATAGACGCTAAGTTCATGTAGATTAGAGTGAGTAGGATAGTCAGTATAAGACTGGTCCCAACGATAGTCGCACTCTTCAAGCCCATAAAAACGGCAAGAACAATGAATACTATCGCGACACTTTCAACCAAGTTGTTGACGAAGTTGTCGATTGATTTTTGTACTTCTTCCGGTTGGTTCGCTACGGTGGCAATATCAACACCGAGTGGGAGAGTAGCTTGGAACTCGTTGACAATACGATTGATGTCGTCGCCTAATGAAACAACGTTGACGCCAGTAACAGGGCTCATCGCTAAGGTCACGGCTGGTGATCCGTTGTAGCGGTTTTCTGTCATCATTGGTTCTTGGTAACCCATGGTAACTTCAGCAATGTCACCCAGGCGAATCAAGCCTGTGCCTAGCTCACTCACACCGCCTTTAATCATCAAGTTTTTTATGTCATCTAAAGATGAAAACTCACTGGATTGTTGAACGCGGATTCGTTCGCTACCCGCCGCAAACTTACCAGCATCAAATGTAGTATTTTGTGTATTCAGTTGGCTCCAAACTTGCGCCATTGATAGGCCGTATTGAGCTAATCGTTCATCTGGGATATCTATATGAACGACACGAGGTTGAACACCGTGTAATTCCACTTTCTTAATACCATCAACGGTTTTAATGCGTCGTTGCAGCTCTTCTGCATAACGACGAAGTTCCACGGGTGAAGCATCGTTACTGTGTATTGAGAAAAGCATTCCATATACTTCAGAAAACTCGTCTTGAACGACACTGATTTGCGCAGTACTAGGAAGAAGCAACTTCATGTCAGACACTTTACGACGCAGTAGATCCCACTCTTGTGGCAGCTGTTCTGATTGCAGTGACTCTTTCAGGTCAACGAACACCATCGACATGCCAGGACGAGAAAGTGAGCGCAGTCGATTTAACGACGCCATCTCTTGAAGCTTGGTTTCTACGGTATCCGTTACTTGTTGTTCAACTTCTTCAGCAGAAGCGCCGGGGTACAGCGTGACAACGACGGCGGTTTTAATCGTAAAGCTTGGATCTTCAAGTTTGCCCAAATCAAAATAAGAGAACAGGCCTGCGATAACACTCAATGCAGTGAAAAACAGGATGAAGGTGCGTTGTTTGATCGCAAAATCAGCTAGATTCATCATGGTTTCCTACAGGGTCTTAACTTGGATATTGGAGAAATGTTGGCCTTCGATCACGTATTGAGAACCGCTGACGACAACGTAGTCACCCTTTTTCAACGTAGATTCTACGCACGCGGTATCTTTATTTAGTGATACGACATTAACCATAACGCCTTGCGCCTGTTCATTTTCAACAGTGAACACTTGTTCGATCCCGGATTGGTTAACAATGGCGGAGTAAGGCAAGCAGAAGTTGTTAGAACGTTCTCCTAAATGCGTAGATAAGGTCACGGCTTTACCCGGTAAAAGGTTACCCGTTGCTTTGTCAGTGTCCAAAGGTGCCAAGCGATACGTTACCGAATACGTTTGTTTGATAGGATGAGGTTGCGTTGAAATTTCGGTCGCGTAAGCCGTTAGGTCTTGTTGTGAACCGTACCAGCTAATGTGTGATTGTTGCTGTGGGCTGAATTGATGAATAAGGTTTTCAGGAACGTCAATTTTAACTTCTAATTGTTCTGGGTTGTGAATAGTAAAGACAGAAACACCCGGTAAAACTTGCTCGTATTGGTCGAAGTTTGAAGATGCCACAATACCGTCGAAAGGCGCGAGTAGCTGGGTGTAACGAATAGAGTCTTTAGCTCGACGGATATTTTGTTCTACGACTTTTACAGCCGCTTCACTGCGTTCATAACCACTGATTGCTCGATCGAGATTCACGTCGGCAATCGCGTTATCATCAATTGCTTGTTGTACGCGTGCGAGTTCAGCTTTAGCCAGTTTGTGTGCTGATTTCGCTTCTAATGCACGCGCTTGTAACTCTTCTAACGCGACTTGATAATCGTGCGGATCAAGCTCTGCTAAAGGTTGGCCCTTAATTACAGTGTCACCCGTAGAAACCAATATGCTTTGGATAGTGCCAGGAACGCGGAATGCTACCCCCGCGGTTTCAGAAGATTGCAATTTGCCGGTAAATGATTTCTGTGTTTGATTCGCTAATGGTTCAAGTTGGATGACTTGAATAGGACGCTCTTCCTTGGTTGGTGCGGGCGCAGTAGCAACTGATTGGTTGCAACCGATAAGAGGCAGAAGAGTTGCAGCAAGTAGGGAGTAGCGATAGATAGACATCATGAATTGCTCCTAAAAATTTATGGAGTAATTCTATCGAGATGTTAGCAAGAGATAATCAGCGTAAACGGTAAAACACTGTCACGATATTCGAGACAATAATTAAATATTTGGCAGTTCTTGTAACAAGAAATCAATCAATAATTGGCTTGCATGACTCAATGCTTTACGTTGTGGGTACAACAGCCATGCTTCTTCTTTTTGAATGGTATCGGTAGGAAAAAGGTTGATCAAAGAGCCGTCTTTGAGCTCTTGTCTCACCATTATTTCAGGCAATAGAGCGATGCCTCGGTGCCGTGTAGATGCACCTTTAACGAAACCAATGCTATCGCTGACGATAGAAGGTTCGACTTTAATCACTTGATCGGATATTGCCCATTCCTTGTCTACGTCACCACTTGGCCAACGGAAGCAAACAAATGGGAATTTAGAGAGTTCTTCGAGGTTTGAAGGTTGCCCTGATTTCTCAATGTATTCAGGAGTCGCAACAAAAATACGTTGTAAGTCCATCATCTTACGCGCTACTACGTTAGAGTCACTTAAACGCCCGCCATGCATAGCAAGATCAAGCCCTTGTCGGTACATGTCGAGAAAGCCGTTGTTGATGCTGCGCACGTCCAGTTCAATGTCCGGGTACATATCTTGAAACTGGAAGAGCGTATCTTGAAGCATGTCGCTGGTTTCAGGAAGTAAACCAATTTTCACACGCCCATGAGGGACTTCGAGTAAGTTTGAAGCCATGCGATTTGCTTTATCTAACGCACCCAACGCCTTTAACAGCTCGTCATAGTAGAGCTCGCCAGACTTAGTCACGGATAAGCTACGAGTTGTACGGAAGAAAAGTTGGATGTTGAGCGTTTTCTCTAAATCATTAATTCGTCGACTTACATTTGCTCTTGGCAGATCGAGTGCATTAGCAGCGGCGGTAAAACTGCCAAGCTCAACAACGGTAGTAAATAGTTTTAGGTCTTCGATTTTCATAATGATGAACGGCTTGGATTGTGGATTTGGAATGATTGGCACGTATCGTATACCAAATGGTATATAAAATCGAAAAAACCGATGAGTAATTGTGTACTCATCGGTCGTGGTTGGATTTGAATCAACTATTGCCTAGGGGGAGCGTCTCAATACTTATGTTTTTCGATGCTTTTGTTTCCCGACACTTCTGTTTCCAGATACTTATAACTATCAATACTAGCGCTTTTCGATACTAATGCTTCTCAAGGCGAACGTGCTCTGAAGATTTGTGAGCTCTAAAGATACACATATCGTTAGGGTTAACGACCGCGTCCATCAACCATAACAACAATCGTTTTCGTAATAATGCTTAAGTCCGCCGCAATCCAAGATTTTACAGAACATAGACTCAGTGCGTAGCTGTGGTCAAAGCCGACTTTACGACGTACATCGTCAATACACGTATCATAACCTTGATTAACTTGTGCTAGGCCCGTTATGCCAGGCATTACACCGTATGTACGATCGGCAAAGTAAGGGATTTCGTTCTCTAGTTTGGTGTAAAAAGTAGGGCGTTCAGGGCGTGGGCCAATAAGAGACATTTCGCCTTTTAATACATTAAAAAGTTGTGGAAGCTCATCAAGACGTGTCTTTCTTAAGAAGCGGCCAACTGGCGTAATTCTTGGGTCATTCGCCGTTGCCCAAACGGCACCAGAGCGAGTTTCTGCATCTTCATACATACTACGAAACTTCATAATTTCAAAGATCTCCATTTTCTCTGGTGTAGATTTACCAACACGCAGTTGACGGTAGAAAATAGGACCACGAGAAGTAAGCGCTATGGCCATCGCAATCAATGGAAATACCGGCGCTAACAAAATCAAAGCAATCAGTGAGCTCACGAAATCGAAAGTACGCTTAGCTCGCGAGATTTTGTATTGGTATAGGTTTTGAGTAGATAGCTGTTCAATATTGGTCATAATAAGTCCTTAATGATTCGCTCGTGTCCAAGGTGAATTTTCTAGTCCGATTAGGTAACGAATGCCACCAATGAAGTTGGCATAGTGTCCAACTATCAAATATGAAATTAGTGAAATAGGTTTGTTAAGTAGACGCTTTGGCAATATGCAGCCAAGTACGCCAATGGTATAAACGGCAACTTGAGCCCATAACAAGGCTTCAAACACCAAGTAGTCGCTAAGTAAGATTGAGCACACCAAGCACACAATCATTAAATATGGAGTGAGTAGGCGAAGTCCTTTTCCAGAGAAGAACGCAAATGCGATACCTTTGAACTTCGGGCTGAACAAGCCAAACAATCGAATCGCTTGTTGCATGTTGCCCGCTGAAATACGAAGTCTTCTTTTGAAGTCAGTTTCTAGGTTTGATTCCTCTAGCTCTAATGCGACCATTTGTGTTTCGTATTCTGCAATGTAACCTTGTTTAACGATTTGCATCGGTAGGATGAAATCATCGTTAATGGTATTTAGAGGAAGTAGTTCAAACAAATGGGTTCTGAACAAGTAGAACGCGCCATGAGAACCTAAGCTAGAGCCTAACGAAGCCTCTGACTCTTTAACGGCGGTTTGGTACTTCCAGTAGGTGTTTTCTCCTTCGTTCCCTGTTGGACAAAGCTGATATGTTGCATTGACCACACCAACCTTGTCACTTTCAAAATGAGCAGCTGCAATAAGTAGTGCATCCAATGAAATAAGGGCTGACACATCACTTAACGCCGTGATGTCGCTGTTTATATTTGTCACTTCTTCATTGATAACGGCAACTTTTCCTCGGTTGACCTTGTGGTCATGTATCTCGAAATAGATATCGCTGCACATCGCTTCTTGAATCGCCATTTGAGCAATTTCTACCGTGTTATCAGTGCAGCCATCACAAGCGATGATCACTTGCAGTTTCTTTTTTGGATAGTCTAATGCTGAGAGGTTGCGAATCTTGTCTGCTATCCATTGCTCTTCATTAAACGCAGGTACAAGAATAGTAATGCTCGGTAGTGTGCAATCTTGTTGTTCGTCTTTGTAACAACGATGACTCTCTTCAATTTGACGCGCGGGGTGACTTTTAGCGTACCAGCGCAGTAACAGTGGATAGGCGGCGTGATGGTAGACAATCAGCGCACCAGAGAATAAGCAAAGACCTGCAAGCAACCAGTCGATCATGCGCAAACTCCTTCTGAAATATCGTTGTATGAGGCAACCATTTTCACAATGTCGAAGTTGTCGAGTACGTAACGACGAGGTGACAAAAAGCGTTCATTTTGTTTTTCTAATAGCGCACTGGCTAATCCCGCAATGCTGCCGCTTTTAACTAGAGTTCCGCTGATTGGACATAAGGTTTCGTCAACCGCACCGACGTTCATCGCGACAGTTGGAACGTTACAAGCTTGAGCTTCGAGTGTAGAAAGAGGAAGGCCCTCATGACGAGAAGGTAGACAGAAGGTGTCTAACGCGCCGTAAAAGGTGGTCATGTCCTCGACGAGGCCAAGGAAGATGACGCGGTCACTGAGATTTAAGCGACTAGTGAGCTGTTCCAATTGCTTGCGTTTTGAACCATCGCCTGCCAATGCAACAACGGTGTTAGATGGAAGTAGAGCAAGTGCTTTAATCAGCTGATCTTGACCTTTCACGTGTTCTAAACGACCAGCACAACCTACGATGTGTTTGTCGGTCGGTAGTTTGAGCTTTGTTCTCGCGTCTGCTTTTGACATCGGTTTGAACTTCTCACAATCCACGCCGTTTTTAATCGTGATTATGTTTTTGTATGAAAAGGCACTACGCAGTTGATTGTAAACACGTGTTGCGTCGGCAACCAATGTAGGTTGGGCCGCCTTTAACGCTAGTGCTTGTAGGCGACGACGTTTGTTGTTTTTCAAATGCCAAGCATCATGTTCAGTATGAATTCGAGTTGGAACACCGGTGACGCGAGCCGCATAGCCTGCATAAAGTAGGGGACCAATGTGGTGGGTGTGAACCACATCTGGTCGAATCGAGTTGAATGCTTTAATGAGTTTGATGATGACGTTGAATTGTACGCCTGGCGCTTTATCCAAAAAGACGATTTGATTTTGATACTGCTCCAATTTAGGCCAATTGTTGATCGAGTCTTGTTTTGTTCCTTCTAAACTGACAATCAACACTTGATCTGTTGGCTTAGCAAGGCGCAGCAAATCTAACGTTAGCGTTTCTAATCCGCCCGGAGCAAGGTGTTGAACAACGTGTATGATCTTCTTGCCATGCTTTGTTATCTGGTTATTCATAATTTGGTCCCTGCTTTGGTTAATCTTGTTTCGCTTTTCTGACGTTTACCTAGAAGTGGCTTCTTTAAAACGTTTGACTACACAAGGAGTCTGCAGGAGTTGTGCCAAATAAATAGTTATTAATTATCATAAGGTTATGGAGTGCAGCCCAAGGGTGGTTTTCATTTCTCAAAATGGGAATCAAAACAAAATATGAGTGAATTGCAGTTTGAATGTTGGTGTTTGGGGAATTAGACAGTGGTACTTGTGGAAATAGACAGTGGGATTAATTGTTGGATCTTTAAACAAGAAAAACGCCAATCAAATGTTGGCGTTTGCTGAAAGGAAATAAATCTAAGTTAAGCTTTGATTTTATAGAGCTCATTAACTCATTTTAGGGATTACGGTAATCACGGGAACACCTAAGATGTCCTCGATTTCGTCTTTACGCTTGATTGTTGAATCGAACAGCTCAAACAGTATCGCTAGTCCAATTCCAAGGCCGATACCTGCAACGAAACCAGCCAAAACAAACACAAAAGAAGGTATGTTAGATTTGATACTAGGCGTGAAGGGTAAATCGATAATCTTCACCCGTTTGTTTTGCTCGAACACGCCCAACGAACCCGTTAGCTGAGCCATTTCATAACGTTCTGTCAGTTCATCGTATAGCTGACGCTTGATATTAACTTGACGTTGAAGGCGGTACATTTCTTTTGCATTTTCGCCAAAGTTATTAGCCTTTTGTTCTAGTTCAAAGATCATTGTACGAAGGCTTTTGGTCTCTTCTGTCAAAGACTCATAACGGGCACGAACCAGTTGTAAGCTGTGTAACTGGGTCACTAAAAGCGGTTGAGTATCCGATAGTTTGTTCAGAGTCGTGCTGCTTGCAATGTCCCACAGTTTGTCGCTATTCATGGTTGGTTGTTTTACATCCAGTAGCATTTTTCTTTCGTTTTCAAGTCTGTCTAGTTCGCGTACCTTGGCTTGCACAGCACTGTGTTGGTCTGTGTATTTTGCCTGTAGCAAGGTAAGGTCGCTTCTAATATCAATGATTTGATCTTCGAGTTTGCCTATCACTGGATTGGTTCTTGAAAGTTGTTGGTCGATTGAACCTAAGCTCTTTTTTACACCCGACAATTCAGCGTCTTTTTCAGCAAGGCTTTGCTTTAAAGATGCTAAACGATTGAGACTTTGGCTCTGTACCTCAGGCGTCGAATGGACATTTTCATTCATGTATAAGGCAAGGGCTTCTTCAGCTACTTCAAGTTCAGCACTGCGCTTATCTATATGAATTTGTAAAAAGTTGCTCGAGTCTTCGATCGAAGAACGTTCAGGGGCCAACAACTGCTCAACGAAATGCTCACTTACTGAACGAAGCATGGCTTCCATTCCATCTGGCGTGTTTGACGTTAAACTAATTTTAAGAAAATCTTTTCCGAGTTGTGTTACTGATAAACGCTGAGACAGGTCAGTGATAATTTCTTGTTTCTCTACTTCAGACATATCTGGCGTGGTCAGTTCAAGCTCTTCCGCTACAGAGTAAAGAACATGTCGACTGTGAAGCAATGTTCTCAAAGCATTTAGGCGGTCTTTAAGCATGGTAGAAACGGCGATGTCTTCCAAGAATGGATTCATTTTAGCCGTTTCTTGAATCAACATACTGGTGTGTGCGTCATACTTTGTTGGAGCAAGTTTGCTTACGCCAAAACCGACAAAAGGCAAAATAAGAATAGGCACTAATATGACATATCGTTGGCGCCACATAGCATTGATGATAACAAGCAAACGCATTTTTAGATTATTCATAATAGCTCCAACATCCAATGTACGAAGTTACCGCGGTTCTGCCAGCTGTCTTGTTCGACGACAGAGATAGGTGAATTGCGCAGTTGGCGTGCATGGTCAAGCGCCCAAATCATTTGGTTTGCACTTCCGACAGTTGTTACGTGCTCTTGATATGGAACCAAAGCAGGGAACGGTGTTGTAATAATTGGCGTGCCAGCCGCAAGGTATTCCATTAGTTTGAGTGGGCTGCAAGCTCGGATCTGCTCGTTATCAACAAACGGTAATAGGCTCACATCCCAGTGCTGAGAATAACTTGGCAATGTGTGATGTGGACGAGGCCCAAGGTAATGTACGTTATCTAATTTCGGTAGCATGAGCGTATCGAGCTCATTCGGACCAATGAAAACAAAATCCCATTCCGGCATCGTATTCGCAACATGACCAATCATTTCATAATCAAGCCACTTAGATAGGCTGCCATAAAAGCCCGCAATTGGACGATGGTTACTTGGCAAATCATGTGCTCTTGGTACTGGTGTAGAAAATAGACCGACATCGACACCATGTGGTAAGAGTTGAGCTTTTTCACTAGGGAACTTGCCCATCAGCTTTTCACTTGCAGCGAAAATCAGATCTGATTTTTCAATTAATTCCAATTCGTGCTGTGCAACAATTTTGTGGTCAACGCCCGCGAGTGCGCTAAAGTCATCCCCGCAGTAATAAACAACCGCTGACTCACCAAGATGGCCACATAGGTCGACAGCCGTCGGAAGTGAAGTCCATAGAATAGGTCTATGAAGTTTTAGTTCAGCAATAACTGGCGTCAATTGACGTAACATCATTTGCTGAGCCAGTTTTCTCGATAATTTAGAAGCAGGCGCAGGAATGGTCTTTAAGTTAACGATTGTAATGTTGTCGTGTCCCTCAGAGTCGAGCATGTTTTGAGTCACGGCTTTGGTTTTGCCGAACAACTTGTTGAACGCTCGTGTTGCATCTTTAGCGGACAGTTTCGGTTGTCTTAGACCAATAGAGTTAACCCATAAGACTTTGTGTTGTTTAGCCAAGTGGCGAACTAAGTGTTGAGTCGATGAAGGTAGGCCGCCGAAGTCTTCACCAAACACGATTAAATCACGCATGGTCACCTCCATGAGTCTCTAACGAGTCGAATACATCGGATTCTGTCACTTCAACGGATTTAATCTGACCAACAACTCGAGCTGGGTTACCACCTGCGATGGCAAAGGCAGGTATGTTCTTTGTTACCACGCTGCCTGCGGCTATTACTGCGCCTTCGCCGATGGTTACGCCACCTTTGACGGTAACATTGGTGCCTAGCCATACATCTTGTTCGAGAATGATGTCGCTGATTTGCTGAGGGTCATCGCCTTCACCTAGTGCTCGACGTTTTGCATCAAGTGGGTGTCCAGAATATCCAAACAAGAATGCACCACCTGCGATGCGTACGTTGTCAGAGATAACCACTTTACCTCCAACCGCGATAGTTGACTGCCAGCCGATGTCGACATTGTTACCAATCGTCAGCAGTGGGTGTTCTAAGCCTTCCAATGGCTGCGTGCAGCCTGAAAACGTGGTGTGGCCAGAGATGCGACAGTTATCGCCAATTGTGATTTGTACCGGACCGCTGACAAAAGGAAGACCACCGTATAAGTACAGGCGCTTGCCACATTGAGCGACACGTCCTTTGAACGCAGGTGTCCAGTAGAAGAATCGAGTAAAGCCAGAAACCAAATTTACGACAAGCTTATGTGCTTGGTACAGGCAGCGATTCAGCACTTGAGGGGTAGGTAGCTCTATGCTTCTGATGTCTTTCAAAATGAAAAACACATTTCTAATTCGAGAATTAGGATGAAACTTAAGCCAATGTTTGAATTGATGAATAGTTACTGACGTCATAATGAAAATCCTCTTTTTTGTTATATAGAAGTACTTTCATATATTGTGCCATCTAATAAAGTTATAATTTTCAGTTAGTTAAAAAATCGATTTTAGATTTTATCATTTTGACAAGCAGTATGAGATATATTCGCAACAGCGACAATTAATGCGGAAAGAATATAAATAGGCCAGTTAAAGCCTTGTGTCAGGAAGGTACCCGAAACGATGGTGCCAATTAATCCGGCATATACGGCGTAAGCTGCAGCATTCAGGTTTGGGTCGATTGCGTTGGCCGTCTCTGAAAGTTGTTTGAGCGTCGAGCGTATTGTTTTGACCAGTGAGCCAATCAATATCAAAAAGATAATCAACCCTAGAAAGCCGGTTTCAGCGAGCACGCCAAACCAGGTGCTGTGAACCGCATGGTTTAAACCATCCCAATGGGAACTGTAGAAGAAGTAGTTAGAAAAGAAATTGTCCAGGCCGACTCCGGTTAAAGGATTATCCAGTGCCATTTTAAACGCGGCTTCCCACGCGTAAATCCGACCCATTGCTGATTCATCGACCCCTTGTTCAGCTGCGCCACCTGATACTCGGTCTGAAATTCCAGCGACAAAGTAAAGGCCAATCGCTCCGATAACGCCCAAAGTGATCAACAGTGATTTTGAACGTATTACTTTTAACGCAAAAATACCGACCACTGCTAGCGCACCAAGTAATCCACCACGGCTTTGGGTTGCAACGATAGCAGCAAGTAACAATACAGCGACACCAATACTCAATAAACGTTTTAAAGTATGAATGCCTTGTGTGGTCGTCTGACTGAGCGCAAACGCGAGTGGGAACAAAAGAACCAAGGCCAAATCATTTGGGTCTCCTAGCATCGAGCCAAAATCACGGCCAATAGTGACACGTGACCCTTCTACTAATCCGATACCATTTATTGAGTTATTGATTGCAATAAGTGCGACTAACGAACCCGACATCATTATGATCGTCGATGTCTTTGCTAAGTTTTCGACGCTGTTTACTAGCCACACAATAGCGAGTGTCATCACCATTATTTTCCAATACACACCTTTAAACTCAGCGATTGCTATTGAACGGTTAGACGCAAAGATCAGACCGATAAAGACGAGGGCCCAAAATATGGCAAGCCAGTTTAATGTAGGATGCCAGAATATTTTAAGCTCTTTGCTGATGAAAGCGTGCCAGAGCAAAGCGGAAAGGGCGCCTAACGAGAGTAATAGCGGTATTTTTAACGAATAGAGCAGGGGTATCGCTTCGTGGATTCGGAAAAATGAAAAGACTACGAACAGTATCACCATCCAAAAGGTCTTGTTAATGACAAACATACCAGCAAGAGGAAGAAGTGCTAGCGCAACAATAACAGCAGGGTGCGGCACAAAGTACCAAACAATACCAAGTCCAACGCACAAGACGCTGATCGTTATGATGATCGGTAATCTATTTGTGTCGTGGGTGATCATTGTAACCTCGATTACTAAGTAAACTATTCATGGCAGCTCGCTGTCGTTATACATTTGATAGTCGCATTGACGCCTGATGTTAAAGATTGCAAAGCAAGTGCCAGTTATAAATCCACTATAACTAATTGATTTAATTATTTATTGTTGGTTCAGGCTTTAATCTTGAGTTGAGGGTTGTCATTTTGAGAGTCAGTATAAAACTGGCTAGAACGGCTAAATCGTCAATCTAAAATAAACGGGTATTTACTGCGATCAGTTCTTTATTACCATTAGCGTTTATAACTAATAGCGCTTATAACTGATATCGATTATAACTAACAGTATTAGCGGTCGAGTTGATAGATTTCCAACAACTGCGGCACAACAGCTTGTGGCGAATATTGGTTTTTGACGGTTTCTATCGCGTTACTCTTGAGAGAGTCACGTTGTTCGCTCGTCAATGACATCCACGAGGATAAATGCTGTTCTAGTATTAATAATATTTCTGAATCAGATTCAGAATGGGCGAGGTAGCCATTAACTTGATGTTCGATGAGTTGAGGTAAGTTACCAACGGAGGTGGCGAGAACGGGGATGCCGCGAATCATGGCTTCTAATGCTGCCATCGGCAAGCCTTCGAAGCGGGAAGGGATGATTAATAGATCGATTTGGCTCCAGATATCATCCATATTGGTCTGATGCCCATGAAAGGTAACATTATCAGGCTGCGATTTAACTAAAGCCTCCATTTCGGGCCCGTCGCCATAAAGTTCAAACTGAACCTCGGGAAACTGTTTAGCTAATGCGACAAATCGATCAGGCGCTTTTTCGTGGCTAAGCCTTCCGACAAAGCCGACATGGAATGAGCTTGATGAAGGAGTATGTGTTAATCCGGTCGGAACTTTGACAAAGTTATTCAATTGATGGGTTTTACTCGGCACTTTCGCCTTAATCTTCTCACTGACTACAAGAGATTGATCCGAAAGGAAGCTGCTGTAACGGTCGAGCCAGTCATAGAACCACACCTTTCCTGTTGGGGTTTCACCTGCGTGATAAGTGGTGATTTGTTTGGTGTTGTTTAAACGAGGTGGGAGCTTTATTAGCTTGCTGACCAAACTGGCTTTATAACCATGAGCATGTATAAGTCTGGGCTGATAATGTTGGACAGCACTTTTAAGCTGTGTCGCGCTGTTGCCGCTTATATCTGCAGAGCATGAGGCTAAATCGGAGAGGTAACTAAAAGGGATGTTCAGCGCATTCAACTTTTCAACGATGATCGCTTGAGGGGAAAATTTGGTCAACAGAACGATTCGAACAGCATCTGAATACTGTTTGCTTTCAGATATCAGGCCTTGTGCTAATTCTAAAACATGCGTTTCTATACCTCCAAAAGTTTGGCTGTCGATTAACAGCCAAACCTCATGAAGGTTTACATTGAGTACACCATGGTTAGGCTTGATTGTACTCATCTTCCGATTCCCAAGCCTGTTTCTTACGGTAAACAGTAGAAGGGCTAAGTTCTAACAACACAGCTGCGTTTAACACATTTCCGTCGCAATAATTGATCGCGTGTTGAATCGCTTCACGTTCTATTTGCCACATCGGACGAATAGCACCTTGGCTTGTTGTAAATACGGGCGTTATCTGGTTGTTGTTAGCGGGAACAACTGACGATTGTTCCAACTCTTCCGGAGTAATAGGTGACAATTTAGCTTCCGGTGCTTCCACAACAGCAGTTTGGGGCGCCGCTACTCGAATTGGCGTCACTGATTTCGATGGTGTCGCAACGTCCACCTTATTAATCGGAGGCGGTAACATGTCTTTGGTCACGCTCGTTTCATTGTTCAACACCACGATGTTGCGGATGATGTTTTGCAACTGACGTACGTTGCCTGGCCAAGCATAACGTTTGAGTAGATTCTGCGTTTCTTTGTCTATTGATTTGAACTTCTTCTTGTCTTGCTTCGCGTACAGCTTCAAGAAGTGATTGGATAGGGTGACAATGTCACTTCCTCGTTCACGAAGCGGTGGCATCTCGATAGGAACAACATGAACACGATAGTAAAGGTCTTCTCTAAAACGCCCTTCTTCTACCTCAACTAGGGGGTCACGGTTGGTTGCACAGATAATTCTGATATCAACTTTAATCTCTCGATTACCACCGAGTGGAGTAAAAGTACCCGTTTGCAAAAATCGCAGGAGCTTCTTCTGCATCTCCAATTCCATTTCACAAAGCTCATCGAGAAATAGGGTGCCTCCATGCGCTTGCATTGCAGCACCTTTACGGTCGGTTGTTGCACCGGTAAACGCTCCTTTAACGTGACCGAAGATTTCACTCTCCATCAAGTCTCGTGGGATGGCGCCACAGTTAATGGCTACAAAAGGTTTGCTGTTACGCTGACTCTCTTGGTGAATCGCTTCCGCACACACTTCTTTACCCGTACCACTTTCGCCATTGATAAACACGCTAGCAGTGGTGGGCGCTACAGAGTCAATGATCTTGTAAACCGCTTGCATGGGTAGGCAAGAGCCGATGAAATTATGAAAGCGGTCACGATCAAACTTACTTTGCATGTCATCAACGAGATTCTCTAGCTTAGCTCGTTTTAAATGCAATCGAACAGAGGTCTTAAGTCGATCGGCTTGAATCGGTTTTTCTAAGAAATCTTCCGCACCGCGCTGGATGAGGTCTACAGCAATGTTTACTGATCCATGTGCTGTTGCTATGACGACGGCGGTTGGTATTTCATTCTCGCTAATCCAATCTAATACTTCTTCACCTGGCATATCGGGTAGCTTAAGATCGAGAATAACAAGCTGTGGTGAATGTCTTTCAATGAAGGTTTTAGCTTCCGCGCCAGTTTCGACGTGGAAAATATCGTAAGGCTCGTCTTTTACGTACTGCTTGTAGAGTACGGCGAGTGAGGTGGAGTCTTCAACTAACAATACCTTAGGGCGCATTGTGTATTCCTTTTGAAACTTTATCCTAACCAATCAATAACATAGTGGTATGTATCCATCAATACGAGTTTTGTGTTTTTGTTATCTACCGCATGCAATCTGTTAAGAAGCTATCGGTGTACTTTCTCGCGTTGTTAGTCATGATGGAACGTATCTTAACGATAAATCGATAAATCCATTAATAACGGTAAGTGTATTAATAACCACTATGTTGAGTTTTTAACCTGACCCATGATGAACATCCCAAACTAGTTGAACCCTGCCTCTTTTCTTTCAAGTAAGGCTTTGATTGAACGTTCGGCGAGTTCAAGTAATTCTTCAACTTGAAGAAATGCGGCATCATGAGACTGTTCTAAACATTGTTTTTCTAGATCGCGAGATAACTCACCCAAGGGACGGTTACCTAGTGATAGCGCTGTGCTTCCGAGCGTGTGGACCTCAAATTCAAGTGTTTGAGCGTCTTTTTGATTGGCCGCTTCTTTTATAGCAACCAATCGTGTTTGTGATTCTTCGACATAATGGTCGATCAAGATCGGGATAATCTCCGCACTTGTATCTCGAATCATTTGCTCCAGAACGCTTTCATCAACAAGCCGGTTAACTTCTTGTGAGTTTAGATCTGCAGGTGTGTCTGACGTTAAAGTGGAATTCATCAAACTAAGTCCTTTTTTGAGCCTAATATCCGTGAGTAAAGGGGCTGTTGACCTTTCGTGGTTAAGTTTTGTTCGAGATAAAATCGTTTTAGGTGCGGCGAAGAGTATGTAGCCTAGTCATTCTAAGCAAATATTCTTCAACAAAGCATAAAACGATTTTTGTGGGGGCGCCTAGCTCGAACCCTTCGGGCAGCCCTTGTGGTTCATTTCTACTGCGTTAGAGACTTTTCATGTAGGCCAGCTACACGTCAAAGCCTCTTCCTTGTATTAATTTTCCACAAGATGCTGCAAAACCCAGCTCGAAAGGTCAACAGCCCCTATTAAGTTTTAGTCATTTTCTAGAATAATTTCAACTGCTTGCCGTATAAATAGAGCAATTAAATGCCTTATCACCCGTGTTGTCACTATGTTTGTGACAAACCTAACGAACTGATTTAACGCTGTTTTCTCTTATTAAATATAAACTTAGGTGCCTATAAAGCGTAAAGTGCGCATAGAGTGCATGAGAAAACTCGGGCGATACGCATAAAAAAGACCACTGAGGTTAGATAACAACAGTGGCCTTAGATCATATTAAGAGATTTGTATCAGATTAAAATAACGACGAATGGAACTAAGAAGCTTTATCAATTTTTGGCTTTGGGTCGACTTCAACTTCTTCCTCGCTACTTTCAGAGAAGATATCTGCAACGGCGCTTCTCTCTAATTCACCCTTTAGATTGCCTTCTTCGTCGACAACTGGAAGGGAGTAGTCACAGGACATAGTGTCTGGAAGTACTTCTTCAATTACCGCATCAGGTAAAACAGCAGGTACCTCTTCGTAAATCTCGTCGCTGAAGTCGTGGACAGAGGCATCTTCAACCGCATCTTGTAGGCTCTCTTGAGTCACTAAACCTTGATAGCCTTCGTCCGTTACGTGGTAAGCGTAGTCGTTTTTCAGCATCTTCATTTGTGCCAAAGCACCTTCAATCGTTTCTGAGGTGATTCGATAAAGAGGGGGCTGCATAACCGTTTCAACCGTCAATGCACGAGCACGGTTTACGTCTTTAACGAACGCCTCTACATAGTCATCGGCTGGATTCAGTAGAATTTCATGTGGCGTACCTTGTTGTATCAACTCGCCATCTTTCAAGATTGCGATTCGATCACCAAGGCGGAGTGCTTCGTCCAAATCATGGGTGATGAAAACAATCGTCTTATGAAGTTTCTCCTGCAGTTCAATGAGTTGATCTTGCATTTCACTTCGAATCAAAGGGTCGAGCGCAGAAAACGCTTCATCCATTAACAATATTTCTGCGTTAGTACACAGTGCACGAGAAAGCCCTACACGTTGTTGTTGACCGCCAGAAAGCTGAGCAGGATATTGCTTACCGTATCCTTTCAACCCCACTGTTTCTAACCATTCATTGGCTTTTGCTAAACGGTCTTCTTTTTTGATGCCTTGTACTTCCAACCCGTACGCAACGTTTTCTACCACAGTGCGATGAGGCATTAACCCAAAGCGTTGAAATACCATCGACATTTTATGGCGACGGAACTCTTCTAATTGCTTGGTATTCAGGCTCATAACATCGATGCCTTCAACCATGATCTTCCCTTGAGTTGGGTCAATTAAACGGTTGAAGTGGCGAATCAAAGTGGACTTCCCTGAACCAGAAAGCCCCATGATAACGAAGATTTCACCACGGTTAATCTCAAGGTTAATCTCTTTCAAACCGACGGTGTGCCCGGTATCTGCCAATATGTCGTCTTTTTGGTCACCGTTCTGAACTCGATCCATAACAGATAAAGGTTTTGGTCCAAACACTTTGTATAGACCACTAATTTCAATCAATGGTTTAGTCATGCTTGAATCCTCCAAGGTGCGCATTGGTTCTTCTCGCGTAAGCTTGTGAAGCTCGGTCAAAAAGGATCGCGAGGGCAACAATGGCAAAACCATTCATCAGGCCTAATGTGAAGTATTGGTTGGTAATAGATTTAAGAACCGGTTGGCCTAAGCCTTTAACACCGATCATAGAGGCAATGACCACCATAGACAGTGCCATCATGATGGTTTGGTTGATACCCGCCATGATAGTTGGCATCGCTAGAGGAAGTTGAACACCCCATAAACGTTGTTTCTTGCTAGCACCAAAGGCAGTAGCGGCTTCTAGTACTTCTTTATCGACTAAGCGTATTCCGAGGTTGGTTAAACGAATCACTGGTGGGATAGCGTAGATAACCACGGCGATCAGCCCTGGAATTTTACCGATTCCGAGTAGCATCACGACTGGGATCAAGTAAACGAATGCCGGCATGGTCTGCATAATATCAAGCATAGGCGTAACGATTGATTGAGCTCGATTTGAACGTGCCATCGCGATGCCAATTGGAATGCCTAGGAATATCGAAACCAAGGTACATACTGTGATAATACTGAGTGTCCGCATGGTGTCTTCCCACATTCCGAAATAACCAATAAGGAGCAGGGAAACCACACAACCCAAAGCCAACTTCCAAGAACGGCTCGCGGCGTAGACAAGGCTTGTACACACTGCGAGGACGATAATCCAAGGGGTTGAGATAAGAAGTTTTTCAAACCAAACAAGGAATGAGAGAAGAGGGTCAAATAGAGATTCAATCATTTCACCGTATTCACGAGAGAATTCACGGTATGCGCCATCTAGCGTCTTTTTTATGGTTCGTAAATCAGCGCGTTCCATCTCTGGAAAGCTTGATAACCAATTGCTGTCAGCCATTTTATATCCTTATAGTTCGGAGCCACTTGTTCATGCGATGAGGTGTTCACCAATGAAAAGGGCTCCGAATCATGAATAACATCAAGTATAGCGACGTTATTTCCGTATTATTGAAGCGTAATGCTTAGTGCGCAGTGAGTATCAAAATACTGCCACTATTGGAATGCTGAAATTAAAGCTCAGCTTCAACTTTCTTAGCGACTTCTTGAGAAACCCATGGGTGCCATACTTCCGGGAATTCACTCAAGAAATGAATACTCGCTTCTTCACCATCAGCTTGGTTGTCTTCCATCCATGCAAGAAGTGAGTTCATTTTTTCGTTAGTGAAACCACGTTTAGTAAAGTAGTCATAAGCTTCAGGTGCACGTGATGCAAAACTCTCAGTAGTAATAGTGTGGACAGGTGAAGGCGGGTACATGGTTGCTTTAGGTGAGTCGCAATCTTCTTTGGTGGTACAGTTAAGGAACTCTTCCTCATTAACGCCACTTCCAAAATCAACTTTAACCATGTCGTATTTACCTAGAACAGCGGTTGGTGCCCAGTAGTAACCAAACCAAGCTTCTTCACGTTCATAAGCTTTTGCGATAGAGCCAGATAAGCCGGCACTCGAACCAGGGTCAACAATGGTAAAACCACTGTTTTCTAACTCAAGAGCATTAAACAAGTTTCCAGCGCTGATCTGACAGTTCCAGCCTGCTGGACAGCTGTAGAATGCAGATGTATCTGGATCTTCAGGGTGTTTGAATAAGCTAGCGTTCTTGCGCACGCCTTCAATAGTTGCGATTTCAGGGTACTGTTTAACTAGGTAAGCCGGAACCCAAAAACCTTCTTCGCCGCCGTTCACAAGTGCTTTACCTGCGTAGCGAAGACGTTTTTCTGCAACACCCTTATCTAATGCGTCTTTTAAGCTGTTGCTCCAAAGTTCAGGGGCGACATCGGGCTGGCCTTTTTCGATCATAGATGTGCCAGTTGGCATCGTATCGCCAGGGATAAGTTCGGCATCACACCCATAACCATGTTCTAGGATGAATTGGTCAATATTGGCGATCAGTGTTGCAGAGTTCCAGTTCATATCTGCGATTGTTACGCTGCCACATTCTCCAGCGTTAGCATTACCGCTGGCTGCTGCTACTAACAAAAATACGGAGCTTAACTTGTATTTCATATTGAGTTTCCTTTCTCTTTAATAATACAACTAAGGTAACCAAGGTAAATTGATTATCTAAATTGCTCGATGGTGATCCTTTCCGTGTATTTGAACCATTTGAGCAGAAGGAGGGATGGGTGAAGTTTGAATAGATAAACGTGCAAAGTCTGTGAAGTGTGATTTGCCAATTCATCCACTGTGTTTCAACAGCCATCGGATAACTTTGTCAAACTATTACAAATTCGTCAAAAACCACCTCTAGTTATAATCTTAGGGAATAATCGTACGAATTCCATCTTTGATGCATTTTACATGGCACTTTAACCGTCTGTGTCACATTACCGCTAAAGTTAGGCATGGGGCTGTTGATTTTTGAAGGGATTTAAAGGTGGTAAGACCATAATTGACGTGTGTGAAATGCGTTGAATGGTTTTTAAAATCGTATTTTTAACAATAATTTCGCCAAAAACACCCAATTTAGTTCTGGAAGGCTAAGATCGAGTTCTAATAAAATAGCAGGCTGTCTTGGTATCAATGACAGCCATAAAACGGCACAGAAAAGTTATAGCTGTACAAGAAACCTATAGTGGAAGAGAAAAGTTACATTGGCAGGTTTAAAAACTCATTTTGATACAGCTTATTTGTCAAGCTATCGCGAAGTTTAGTTGGAAGGAATTTCATTCGATTGATTTGTCTTACCAAGTCTTGTGCAAAGCTAGGTGTTTGTTTCATGTTCATTACACTGCCCATTAGGTTGATGCTTTGTGCATCAAGCAGTTTTTTCGCTTGCTCTAAGTGGTGACTCGACGTTTCACCATAGGCGATAACCATCAATGTGCTGTCACAGGCACTCGCAACAGATTGCGCGGGGATATTCCCTTTATTTATATTGAGAAGCGGTGAGGTGTCGATGATGACTCTATCGTATTTCTCTAACCATTTCTTCACTACGTTTTGTAGCGTTGTCGGATCTTTATAAGCGAGCTGCGTTGATGCCACTTGAGGGGCTGGTACACCAATGAATAAACGATGAGACTCAACATGTTCTATTAATTGTCCCTGTTGATTGTCTTCTAACATGTTCAAATCTTTGAAAGCTGGGTTGTATAAGTTGAGGTCAACATAAAGCGTAGAATGACCAGCAAGAAGGAAACGTTCCGCTAATGCTGCCGCAACAGACGTTACCCCGTCACCTGAATGACAAGCCGTCACACAAATTGATTTGTGGCCGTTAAGTTCAGAAGCTAAATAGAGCTGCTCGACTTCGGCATGGGTCGCTGAAATAGTCATTATAAAGCTCCTATTAGTACGATGGTGGTCGTAATACGTAGTATGTCATCTAGTCCGACACGTGCTTTCTCAATAAAGCTTTCACGACGGTCTGGGATATAAATGGTATCACCAGCGCGTAGCACAGGTAGGTTGTAAATGTTAGCTGTTTTGCTGAATTCAACAAGGTCGAAAGTACGGGCTTGGCCTTGGCAGCAAGACATGTTTACGATGGTGATTTTCTCTACGTAAGCATTGTCAGTAGGGCCTGCCGCTTCTGCCAAGATATCTAGGATGGTCATGTTGTCGTTGAATACATAACGACCCGGATTGTTAATCGCACCAAGTACACGAACGGTTTCTTCTTTCGGTGTATCTAGCCAGTTTTTACCTTTCTCTGGGATATAAATGGTGTCACCAGTGGTTACGTTTGGCAGTAGTGATTCATCACCGGTTTCAAAGTACAGCGATAAATTGAGTTTGCTTACTTTAGAGTAGGTTTTATCACGGTGCGTTACACGAACGTTGTGTATGTCAGCATCCTTAGTAGGACCGTCTGCCGCAGACAAAATGTCTAGAAAGTGCATGTCTTTAGTGAAACGGTAACGACCCGGCGCATTAACTTGCCCAAAGATGTATATCGAAGCATCAGAGCTTTGACGTACCCATTGAGATTTATTGTCTGAAGGATCTTGTGGTAAGTCGTGAACACGGACGATAGAGCCTGCGCGAATTTGCGGCATCAGATCTCGAGGCGCGCCATTTCTGATGAAATCATCAAGATTAAACACAACTAACTTCCTACCTGTCACAACTTCAATTTTTGATGTATCAGCGCGTAGTGTAGGGCCGCCAACGTGAGCCAATAGTCCCATGAAGTTCATTTCATCTGACCATTCGATACGTCCAGGTCGGTTTACTTCACCAATGACGTTAACCGCTCTGTCTGGCGCAATCTTCAACCAAGACTTTTCGTTCATATCGGTTTTCTCAGGAACGAAAATCGCGTCACCTGCTTTAATGCTCGGAGGGTTAGAGTTAGGCAGACCTTCTGTGTAAGCCGCTAAATCGAATTTAAGCACTCGACCATCTGCTTTAATGACACGTATTTGTCGTGACTCAGCAAATCGAGTCGGACCGCCAGCGTTAGCAAGGATGTCCATGAAAGTTGCGTCTCTTTTTCCTTCAAAAGCACCGGGAGCCGCAACTTCACCCATTACGTAAACCATATTAGCGCCAGATTTGATCTCTTCTTCTTGCTTCGGCACAAAAATGGTCGCGCCTGGGCGTAAGTTAGGGAGTAGGCTTTCGTCACCAGAATCTAAGTAACGTTTAAGGTTAAATAACGTAGGGGTGTTGTTTGAAATCACTCGGATTTGTTCAACACTCGCATAACGAGTCACACCGCCTGAACGCATTAATACGTCGACAAGGTCAGTGCTCTCTTTATAAGTGAATGAGCCCGGTGCGTTTACCTCACCGAACACTTTAATAGAGTTGCGAGAATCAGCACTATCACCAGAGTTAGCAAGCTTCGCAGCATCGAATTCTTGCTCGATGTTACCAACAAGTGGAGATGCAGGAACAAACAGCGAATCCAGTGATTGCAGAATAGGTAATGTTGACTCATCGCCTGAATCAAGGAATCGTTTGTAGTTAAACTCTTTCTTGTCAGCGCCTCGCTTAAGAATCAATTTGTCCAATTGTGCTCCCGGGCGCAATCCACCCGCAGCATAAAGCGCCATTTGGATGCTAGAACCCAATGCCAGCGTGTATTCGCCAGGCTGTTCTACATAACCCTGAACGTAGATGATGATTTGTTGTTCTTTTACATACACAGAAGCGTTCGAAAGGTCTTTATAAGCGGTAGCTAGTGACTCTAGAACGACTTTGTTTAGCTGCTCACTGTCGTAACCTGCCACGAATACTGCACCCACTTCAGGAAGGGTAATACGGCCTCGTTTATCAACTTGAAACCCAGTATTTAGAGTGCTTTCTCCGGGCACGTTAACTTGGATAAGATCGCCGACTTGAACCGCATCTGAAAACTCTTCGTTAGCACTTACGACGTTCGAAACGAATAACGACAGGGTGATGATAAAAGCGATCAATGATTTCATAATCCACCTCCCATTTTCTCGGCATTTTTAGGGGAGATAACCTCGATACTAACTCGACGGTTAGTTAAACGAGTACCGTCTGATTCGCCTTCAAAAAGAGGGACAGTTTCACCAACAGATACTGCTTTGATTCGCTGAGCACCCAAACCAAAAATAGTAAGATAGCGTTCAACTTGTTTAGCCCGTCCAAGTGCCAATTTATCGTTATACCCCTCAGCACCCGCAGCATCAGCATGGCCTGTAACAACTAAGTCTAGAGATTTATGTTCTTTCAATAAAGTTGTCGCCTCTGCAAGTCTTCCCATGTATTTAGGATTTACTTCAATAGAGTTTGCAGCGAATTGGTTATCAACATTAAGCAGGTCATACAATTGTTCGATAACCGACAATTGCATTCTAAATTGGTTTTCATTTTTTGGTGGCTCACAGCGAGCTTGTGAGGTTACGTAATCGAGTTGGACTTCAAGTTCGTTTAGGCGTTTTCTTTGTATGACTAGATCGTTGGCCGCATCTAGAAGTAGGCCACCTTGTAGTTCACGAGCGATACGATTTTGCTTCTCTATCGCTTGTACAACAGCAGCGGGGAAGCACCAACGAGCGCCTTCTTGAATCAAGGCATCAAGATGTAACTTAGCCAGTTGCCAATCAAAACGCAATCCATGCTCAGGACCAAGAGGCTCGTCTGGCATGACAGGAGAAAAGTCAGAATTTTGATAATTGATGGAATCATAACTTTCAGCCAAACCGCCTGTGCCTTGTTCAGGGTAGCTAGTACAGCCACCTAGAACCAGAGCAGACAGAGAAAGGGCTATGTGATTTTTCAGTATTTTCATGCCAACGTCCTATGTTTTTACTTTTTATTATTATGTTTTGTTACTTCTAGCTTAGTGGATCTTCATGAATTTGCAGGATTTTTTGAATTTACTGGGATAGCGTGGCCAATACGTAGTAGGTTCATAATTTCAAGAGGCTGACCAGTCACATTTTCAAGTCGCATATTGCGTTCGCGTTCAGTTAGGCGTTTGAACATGTAAACAATTGCGCCAACACCCGATGAATCCAAAAACTCTACTTGGCTGAAATCAACTTCGATCTCTGGATGACCATCGTTTGAGATTACATCATCAATATCGGTCTGAGCATCACGGCTGCCCGCTGCATCTAAATTACCAAAAATAGAAAGTGTCAGTGTGGTTGTGTTCAAATCAATCTTACGTAGTTCCATAGCGATATCTCCTTTTGAGTATGTATGAACAATTGCACTGAATGTGCCAACTTTTATATTGTTATTTTTCAACAGCTTAATGAATTGGCTAATCTTTATCTCATATTGAAAAAGTCAGTTTCTCAATATGAGAACTAAAAACGGGTGAACATTTGAGATCCATAAGTCATTAATTATATGAATGAAATTGAAAGTTAAATAAGGTTGGCGTGTGGATCGCATCTTCTAACAAAGGTTGTCTACCTACGCATCAGAACGCTTAGGATTAAAGGCATTTGTTGACCACTACAGATATCAATACGGAGCAGATGATGAGATTAACTAAATTGGCGATAGCAACTTTATGGGCGTGTTCGCTTTCTTCTCACTCATCCTATTTACCACCTGACCATTTGGTGCTGGCTAATACATACCAACAAGGCATTGATGTTTCCCAATACTGGAAGAGTGAAAAACTAGATGGGATTCGCGCTCTTTGGGATGGAGAACATCTTTATACTCGAAATGGGAATCGCATTTACTCACCGAAGTGGTTTACAGAAAATTTGCCTAAAGTACATCTTGAAGGGGAACTGTGGGCAGGAAGAGGCAAATTCCATTTGGTCCAATCTACCGTCCTGGATCATACGCCTAGCGACGTAGCATGGCGCCAAATAGATTTAATGCTGTTTGATATGCCAGGAGCTGCAGGTGATTATCAAAAGCGCTATTACAACATTTTGCATTGGGTAAGTATGATTGATGAACCTCATGTCAGCTACATCGAACATGTGCCTATTCACAATGAAGAAGCTCTGTTTTATCAATTAGACAATGTCGATGAACGTAATGGTGAAGGTTTGATGCTTAGAAAAATCACCAGTCGTTATCAAGCAGGCCGAAGTAATGATTTATTAAAGCTGAAAAGACATCACGATGCAGAAGCCACGGTTATTGGCTACAAAGGCGGGACAGGGAAGTATAAAGGGATGATGGGTTCTGTCTTAGTCCACACAGAAGAGGGCGTTGAATTCTATATTGGTAGTGGATTCAGTGACCAAATGAGGCTCGCACCGCCTGAGATCGGCAGCCGTATTACCTTTCGCTACAATGGTTTTACTCAAAACGGAAAACCAAAGTTTGCGCGCTTCGTTCGAGAGAAAAGTGAATATTAAGGCACACTAATTTACCGGCTAAAACAAACTACCGCGCCCTAAATTATACGCACCCGTAAACGAAAAAGAGCTCTGAAAGTCAGAGCTCTTTTTTTGTATGCGATATCGGTTATACCGGCGTAGCAGTGAGAATCTAACGAGAGCTAAATTCTAACTGCACATCATCGTCTTGTTTATGCATCCAATGCAAACGCATACCCAGCATAATGGCTGCTGACGTTAGGCCGATAATGAAACCAACCCAGAAGCCGTGCGCGCCCATAGGCTCAACAATCCAATCTTTCATTCCTAAGATGTAGCCAATAGGAAGACCAAGCAACCAATAAGCAACGAAAGTAATGTTGAAGATCGAACGCATGTCTTTGTATCCACGCAAAGCACCTGCAGCGATCACTTGGATTGCGTCGGTACATTGATAAACAGCAGCGAACAACAGTAACTGCATTGCAACGGTAATTACCGCCGTGTTTTCTGTGTACAGTAACGAAACCTGCTCTCTGAACAAAACAGTGAATGTCGCGGTCATCAAAGCAGTGACTAAACCAACAATGATACCCACGTGCGTAGCGATCTTCGCGCCTTCCGTGTTGTTTTCACCGAGCTTATGACCAACACGAATACTAACAGCGGCACCGATACTCATTGGAATCATAAACACAAGAGAAGAGAAATTAATCGCGACTTGGTGTGCGGCAACAACCAATGAACCTAATGGGGCAACCAATAGGGAAACGACTGCGAACAACGTTACCTCGAAGAAGATAGCGGCAGCAACTGGGAAGCCAAGTTTGAACAAACGAATTTGAGCTTTAAGTTGAGGCTTATGGAACGTTCCAAAGATGTTAATTTTCGCTAAACGCTTTGAGGTAAGAACATAGGCGAACAGCAGCGCAAACATCACCCAATAGACGATAGCCGTTGCAACGCCACAGCCAATACCACCAAGAGCAGGAGCTCCTAGTTTTCCGTATACGAACATCCAGTTAAGCGGGATGTTCAATAGCAAGCCAATAAAACCGATCACCATGGCAGGCTTAGTTAAAGACATACCATCAGTAAAACTCCTCAATGTTTGGAACAACAAAAACGCAGGTACAGCAAACATCACCGCATTCATGTAACCAATGGTCTTATCTGCCATCAGTTGTTCAATGTCCATCCATTCCAATATCAGCTGCGTTTGGAACAGCACGCCAATGATAGGTAACGAGATGACGAGTGCCAAAAATGCACCTTGCTGAATCTCAAATGGTATTTTGACTTGGCGGCCTGAACCGTTCAGTTGTGCAACAACAGGAACCAACGCCATCAAAAGACCTACACCAAATAATATTGATGGTAGCCAGATACTTGCTGCAATCGAAACCGCCGCCATATCGATAGCACTTACGCCACCGGCCATCACGGTATCAACAAAACCCATCCCAGTTTGTGCAACAGATGCGATCAAAACTGGGGTAGCAAGTTTGATTAGATTCGAGGATTCTTCTTTGTAACGATGCACAAACAACTCCAAATAAGAGGAAAAATTAGAATAATAGTGTAGGAAAGGGCATTCTGAAGGAATCAGAGACAATGATCTTAAGCTTCCACTGGACGAATCATAAAGAAATGTCACAATAACTGCTATGAAAAACTGTTATTAGAATGCTAAATAGGAATCTTATGTTTACAGGTATCGTTCAAGGCATGGCAACACTGGTTGCAATAAATAAGAAAGAGTTATTTCAGACTCATACCATTGAGTTAACTGACGAAATGGTTGAGGGATTAGCCATTGGTGCTTCTGTGGCTCATAACGGTTGCTGCTTAACGGTAACGGAAATTTCAGGCAACCAGATTGCCTTTGATTTAATGCAAGCTACATTACGATTAACGAACTTAGGCCAACTGAATGTTGGTGACAAAGTGAATGTTGAGCGTGCAGCAAAGTTCGGTGATGAAATTGGTGGGCACAGCATGTCTGGCCACATTACTCTGATGGCTAACCTCGTTGATGTAATCAAGACAGAAAACAACCGAACGCTATGGTTCGAACTACCGCAAGAATCAATGAAGTATGTATTGAGCAAAGGTTACATCGGCGTTGATGGTTGTTCGCTAACGATTGGTGAAGTAGAAGAGAACCGTTTCTCCGTTCACCTGATTCCAGAAACGCTGAATCGCACTTTGTTTGGCAGCCGCGAAGTAGGCGACCAAGTAAATATTGAGTTTGATCCTCAAACACAAGCGATTGTTGATACTGTTGAACGCGTATTAGCAAACCAGCAGCATTAGTGACGGTTTATAAATAGCGATTGCCTATACAGCGACACTAAGTAAAAAGTCGAAGATATTAAAAAAGAGCATCGAATGTGCTCTTTTTTGTATTTTACTTGGTCGAACTCTAGGATTGCCTCAATAGAGAAAGCGAAGCTTAGAAGACTTGTTCGTCGTCTGCATCAATCGAAAGGCTAATTCTGTCTCTTACTTCATCTACCTGCATGTCGAGGTGAATGGCATTGCAACACGCTGGGCAATCGTCATAAAAATCTTGGCTTCCATTCGAAGCGTCGAGCGTTATGCTGATTGCATGCCCACAGTGGGGGCACGAGACATGTTTCTCTGTGTATTTATGCATGGCAAACTCTCCTCACTGTAACTTGTTCCAATCGTAGTAGCTTAAATCGCGTAATAAGTCGCTTATATAGCTCGTAATAAATAACTAAACCGACCCCGAGATTGGTATTAAACGGCCTGTATCTTCTTAATGCACGCCTCAGTTTGTGCTAAATACTCACCACCGAATTGATTACAGTGGTTGAGAAGATGATACAAGTTGTAAATGTCCTTCCTATCAGTATAGCCAACGTCGAGTGGGTTGACGCTTTGGTAACCTTCATAAAATTCTTTTGGAAACCCTTCAAACAATTCGGTTAGCGCTAAGTCACATTCATGGTCGCCCCAGTAACAAGCAGGATCGTAGCAGATTGGCCCGAAGGCTGAGTTAGCGACGTTGCCATTCCAGAGATCACCATGAAGCAAAGAAGGACGAGGGTTGCGGCCTGCTAGACGCATGTTTACTACATCAACGATGTCGTCAATATCACCGAATTCGATACCTTTCTCTTTTAGTAACTGCAGTTGGAAGCCTATGCGCTGCTCAGAGAAAAACCGACCCCATTTCTTATGCCAAGGGTTAGGCTGAAGTGTACTACCGATAAAATTATCTTGATCACAACCAAACTCTTTTTGCTCGCCCCATTTATGAAGTTGTGCAAGCTGTACTCCGAAATCAAAGCTGTTATTACCCGTATCAAGCGGCTTAGTTGGCAAGTAATTGAGAATAATGAATGAACATTCTTTGGTTTTACCAATCAGAACCAATTCAGGAACATAAACGGTCGAGGTTTCTCTTAACAAACGTAAGTTTTCAGCTTCGATTTCAAATTTAGGTAGAAATTCCCGCTGATTCACTTTCACAAAGTAACGTTCATTACCATCGCTGATCATATAGCAATCGTTAATGTCGCCACCAGAAACCTTGGTACGTTCAGTAATCTGAAAGTTAAATAGAAGAGTATCTGAAAGTTGTTGAGAAATGGCCTGCCACATAGGAAATCCTCAAAGACTGAAAGTTAAAAAGAATGAAGGTTAAAAATCTTGTTTGATAGTCATAGTTTAGGATAAATCTGAGCAATTTATAGACGCACTCGTCAATGTTCTTAGCTCTTATTCACCTTATGTAGAATCAATTGGTCAATTTGTGAACTTGAACTGATTCAAGCTCTTTGAAATACAAACAGAAATTGGTAAGCGACGTTATAGAATTGTTTGGAACTGGCATCACAATCGAAACGGTTTTGATTGAAACAAACAGGAAAAGTAGTTGGAGCTTGTTATTATCTACGCATTAACTTAAATGTACTTTTAGAGTAGCTTGAAACGACTATGGTTAACGATAGGGTACGTGAAATTTGAGCAGCCTAGCTCTTACTCACTATTGAATAGCTCTTTAATAGCCGAGTGATAATGGTGTGTTAAGTCTTCAAATATCTTGACCAACAGACATCTAGCGACACGTATATATTCAGCTATTGGTTTAATATTTAAGCTGAAATACTAATTAGGATCATTTTAATACGGTTTTTGGTAATAAAGTGATGACAAATCGCTTCATTTACATAGTATTAAGCAAGTACGTATTAATCTGCTCTTGAGCTTAAAACGGAGATTTATTGTGGTTGTAGAAACCGATGGCTATTTGGCTCTGATCGAACACTTATCATTTAATCTGGATGTCTTTACCAATAGTAATGGCGATACAGGAAGTGAGAGTGTTGAAGACATCATCACCGACATGATTTCAACAAACATCATGGCTATATTTGAGCAAAATCCAGAGTTGCATTCGAGTGTCCGTTTTCAACTTTTGAAAGAAGCTGACGCTGTGGTAGCGGATTTAGGGGAAGTTTTAGCGGGTGTATGGGCTAAGAAAGCGACCAACGAGCAAATTGTATTTCTAGATGAATACATCGCACTAGTGAAGAATCTATTTGATACTGCTGTCGCTAAATACGACTAACTATTTGTCCATTTCTTCGTTAGCTACTTTTTTCTTCGTTAGTCATTTGTCACGATGATTATGCTCACGATGTTAGGCGTTTAAGTCATACCTTCAGAAATGACCTTGTTTAGCGGTTAAAACTTTAAACCGCTATAAACGCCTAAAGTGCCAAAACTTGGAAGCCCAATAAGGGTTATCCAACCTCGATATAATGACACCCTTCGATGTAGAAGCATGTAGGAATTGATTGTTTCCTAAATACACACCTACGTGTCGCACCGTCATTGAAGTTTTGAAAAACACCAAGTCACCGCTTATTGCCTGCCCATACGCTATTTCTTTTCCTTTTTTACTCTGATCTTTTGTGGTTCTTGGAAGGGCTTGTTGAGTCGCATTTTGGACGGCAATTTGAACAAAAGCGGAGCAATCTATGCCTCGAAACGATGTCCCACCAAAATGGTATGGCACACCTTTCCACTGTTCATACACACTCATATACGCGTTGGTGGTCAATTTTTCCGACTTTGATAAAGGTTTTTGTGCGGTTTGACTAAGTTGAGAAGGGGATGGAGTCGAGCTACAAGCAGCCAATGTTGCTAAAGTTATTGTAACTACAGCTATTTTTCTGATTTTCATATGTAACTCTTCTGACAAAAAACTGAAATATAAACGTCATCAAGGACTTCTAGTATACGGACTAACTTAAGGATATCTCTTTTCGTAGTCAAACTGGATTTCACATGCCCGACACAAATTTATCAATAAAACCTTCACGTTATACATTCTCGCTCATTCAAACCATCACTGCTGTATTTATTTCTATTCTTTTACTCGTTAGTTTTTTATCAATGGTTAGCATTCGGGGAGTTGAACGGGTCGGAGGATATTTTGAGGCACTTTCAGAACAAGCATTACCCCTTGCTTTACACAACGCCGAATTAACGCAAAGCGTTTTAGAGCAAGTGAAACTTCTCACTTACAGCACCCAATCAACCGACTTAGATACACTGAATTCGACTAGGGGCTTAATTGACCGACTCGCGACAGAGAGTAATACAACGCTCGAGGAACTCCTTTTTATCTCCCGATCTTTCCCCGATGCGATCTCTCTAGAACAAAAACAAAACCTGATTGATGATATGGCTCAGCTACAAAGAATGACTAACAGCGTGTTACTGGCGCAGATTGATATACAAGGTAAGCAAAACGTCATCGATAGCCAAATTGGTGGTTTTCGCTATGGTGTGGGTTCAATTGGTCCTGAGATGAACCGTATTAGCTCATTTCTGGTTCAAAACAACCCTGAAGCACATGATGCTGCCAACCGCTTTACGGCAAGCGCTTCTGCAATGGCTAACACCTTCTTAATGCTATTGATGCAATCAGACTTAAATAAAGCGGAAGATGAGTTTCGTGAGTTAAGAAACCGCATTGCTGGGATTAACCTCGCTTACGATGACTTTTCAGAATGGCACCCAGATATTGCTGAGTTTGCTAGCCTGACCGCGCCTTATGATATGGTGAAAGAGGGATTCACGGAACATGGCGTGATTAAACAGATCCTCTTAAAGCTCGAACTGGTTAAGCAGCAAGAGCAGAACTTAGAGAAAGCCATTACCTTAGCGAACACGGTTATCAATACACTAAATCAGTTATCTTCTACATCGTATCAACTGATTGATGAAAGTGAACTCGTCGTAAATCAAACCATTGCCAATATTGGTCGTGTGTTATTTATAAGTGGATTGGTGATTGCCATAATTATCGTGCTCTCATGGTTTGTATTACGTCGTTGGATGAATAAAGGGCTTAAAAACATTACTCAACAACTAAGTTTACTCGCAGATCATGACTTCTCTAAACTGAGTGAGCTGCTGGGGCCGCGAGAGCTGCAGGCTATTACTTCGAAGCTAAATACGGTCGTAGATTCAACCGCTGACTCGGTTCGTTTGGTAACGCGCAACTGTGAAACGCTTTATCAAACCGCTGAAGTAAGCCATGACGCTGCCGAGCAAACCAATTCAAGCTTGAACGAGCAAAATGAATCGCTACAGAATATGATCGCTACAATTACAGAACTTGAAGCATCCATTAGTGAGATTGCTCGAATCTCGAATGCATCGAATGATGACGCGCAGATGGCAGAAGACGAATCAGTCAATGGCAGCCAAGTGGTCGGCATTAACCAACAGCGGTTACAAGCACTAGAGCAATCTCTTAGCCTGAATGAAGAATCGATGACTGATTTGGATGGCCGCGTTAAACAGATTCGTGAAATGGTTGATATGATCAGTGGTATAGCTGAAAACACCAACTTACTAGCATTGAATGCTGCAATAGAAGCAGCGCGAGCAGGAGACCAAGGTCGCGGGTTTGCAGTGGTTGCCGATGAAGTACGAAAACTGGCGAGTGGTACATCCCAGCAAACCACTAATATTCGAAATATGATGAACGAATTGGTTGCGGCGGCTGATCGCTCTCGTGCTTCTGTTACGGAATCTAGACGCGAAATGGCAAATGCACTGGAAACCAGTGGCGATGTAAAACAAGCCTTCGAGAAAATCGAAGTCGCGGTTAGCCAGATCAAAGGACGAGTAGAGCAAATCATGGTGGCTACCGAGCAACAAGCACGTGCGACTGTCGATGTAACGCATTCTATCACCCGAGTATCAGAGCAGGGTGAGAATACTAAGCTGCAACTTGAATCTATGATCGAGAGTTCAGAGCAAGTCGGCGAGATAGCAGGGCACCAACAAGCCATGCTTCACAAATACGTACTGAAATAAACGAGGTACTGAGGTAAACAAGTGCGCGGAGTTAAGCTAGATAGCGCAAGAATTTAAGCACTAGCAGCACTCAATCACCCACTACGCAATTAACGACTATCGATACAGAAACGCCCTTAAATTCTCACAAGAATCTGAGGGCGTTTTGTTTCCGTATTACGATAAGTTTGGCTTTGAGATAAATTTAGTCTCAATATAAACTTGAGCCTCAAACGACTGCAAACCTAGTTTTTCGTCGCCGGGAATTGAGTAAATGGCTGACGTAGCATCAGATCTAACCGTTGTTCTTTACCATCTTGAATCTCTGGAACGCCAATCTGAACGTTATCGTGGCCAAGCTTTGGCTGAGCGCGGTAAGTCTTAAACCAGATGTCCCACACAGATAAAAAGAAGCCGAAGTTTGAGTGGGTTTCTTTCACAATGACCGAGTGATGAACGCGGTGCATGTCTGGGGTCACAATCACTTTTCTCAATCGCTTATCCATCCATAGCGGAAGACGTGCATTGCTGTGGTTAAACATCGCACTCGCATTAAGGACAATCTCAAATATCACGACCGCAATGACAGGGACTCCTAGTGCGATTACCAAGCTCACTTTGATGAGCATTGAAACAATCATCTCAATAGGGTGAAAGCGGGTTCCGGTTGTAACATCAATATCTAAGTCTGCGTGGTGAACTCGGTGTAATTTCCATAGCCAAGGAATACGATGGAACACCAAGTGTTGAAGGTAAATGGCGCAATCCAACAGCAGCACGCAGAGCAGAACCGTGAGTTCTTTTGGAAGTGACAGGGTGTTAAACAGACCCCACTGGTTTTCTTGTGCGATAACCGCGGCTTGGAATGCCGCGATAGGAATCAATGTGGCTAATAGAAAGCTGTTCAAAGCTACCAACGCAAAGTTGTTCCCCCAACGAAACCATTTGCTTTGAGTCAGCACTTTACGCGGAAAACGGTGCTCCCAAAGCGCACATAATCCAAAAACGACAATAAAACAAACAAGGCGAAGCAGTGATGGGTCTTGCATAGGAATTCCTTCTATCATTCTGAAGACACTGTAAGTACAATCGTGCCACTTTTCTAGATTTATCGTTATTGTCCATGAGAATCCACGCTTTTCACCGTTTATATCAACACCGTTTATCCATTGCTACCAAGCCGTTTAATGCGCGCGGGTGTAAAGTAGTGCGATGTGAGTTTTGTAAAATCAAACAAGACAGCTGTATCTGTGAGCATCAACCTAACGTTAATACGAACGTCGCGACTATGTTGATCTTGTCAGACAACGAAATCTTAAAGCCAAGTAACACTGGTCGTTTGATTATTGATACGGTTAAAGACAGTTACGCCTACCTTTGGCATCGCACTGAACCAAATCAAGAGATGTTGGATGTTCTCAAAGATGACAGATACCAACCCGTTATCGTATTCCCTGAAGATTATACCGATGACAAAACGCGAGTGGTTCAAGATCTGCCACAAATGCGTGACCCAAATAAAAAGCTGCTGCTGATTTTCATTGATGGCAGTTGGCGCGAAGCACGACGTATCTTCCGTCGTTCAGAGTATCTGCAAGATTTACCTGTGTTGTCTATTGAACCGGAATCGGTTTCTCAATACATGATGCGTAAGTCAGACAACGAACAACATCTATCAACGGCCGAAGTCGCGAGCTTAGTTTTAAAACAAGCCGGTGAAGAGCAGGGTGCTAAGACTTTACAGCTATGGTTTGAAGTATTTCGCGAAAGCTACATGCTAAGCAAGACGCGTTTTAAGTCCGATCCAACCAAACCAAGCCTGAATGCATTCATAGAGCATACTAAAAGTGAGACGTCACTCTAACCTTTAACCGCTTTGTGCTGACTTGTTGTTCAAACAGATTCGAACGCGAGATAAGTTTGTTATCTATCACGGTTTGTAGGGGGAGTGTTATGGATAATGCTCCTTAGTTGTTTAATTTAAAAATTTTATTTGCCCGAATTTAGGGAAAAATTGGAGAGATTTCATGTATTACGGCTTCGATGTTGGCGGCACAAAAATTGAGTTTGGTGCATTCAATGAGAAACTTGAGCGAGTAGCAACAGAGCGTGTTCCTACACCAACAGACGATTATCAATTACTGCTTGATACGATTGCTGGTTTGGTCAAAAAGTACGATAGCGAATTCTCTTGCGAAGGCAAAATTGGCCTTGGTCTTCCTGGCATGGAAAACGCAGACGACGGCACAATGCTTGTTGTTAACGTACCAGCTTCAACAGGTAAGCCACTACGTAAAGACTTAGAAGCGCTTATTGGTCGTAGTGTAAAAATCGAGAACGATGCGAACTGTTTTGCGCTTTCAGAAGCATGGGATGATGAACTTAAAGATGAACCATCAGTGGCTGGCCTAATTCTAGGTACTGGCTTCGGTGGCGGTTTAGTTTATGAAGGCAAAGTTTTCTCTGGTCGTAACCACGTTGCAGGCGAGCTCGGCCATATGCGTCTTCCTATTGATGCATGGTTCCACCTTGGTGACAACGCACCGCTATTAGGTTGTGGTTGTGGTAAAAAAGGTTGTTTAGACAGCTACTTATCTGGTCGTGGTTTCGAATTGATTTACGAGCACTACTTCGGTGAGAAGAAGAAAGCGATTGAAATCATCCAAGCATACAACGAAGGTGAAGCAAAAGCGGCTGAGCACGTAGATCGCTTCATGGAGCTATTGGCTATCTGTTTTGCGAACCTGTTTACGGGTCTTGACCCACATGTTGTTGCACTGGGTGGTGGTCTTTCAAACTTCGAACTTATCTACGAAGAAATGCCAAAGCGTATACCAAAGTACCTACTGTCTGTAGCGAAGTGTCCTAAGATCATCAAAGCGAAACACGGTGATTCAGGCGGCGTTCGTGGTGCTGCATTCCTTAACATTAAGTAATCGAAACTTAACGTTAAGCTAGTTAAAAAGCACAAATAAAAATGCCGCAATCTCGAAAGAGGTTGCGGCATTTTTTATTGTTCATTGTTTTCGTTTCTTTAGCTCTTAACTCTTAGCTATCAAGTTAAACGAAAAGCTAGAAGCTAGAAGCTAGAAGCTAAATTTTGAGAAAAAGAAGCCAGAGGGCTTACTTCTTTTTTTTGCCAACGCCAAGGTTGTCTTTTTGCTTCAACGTAAGCTTAGTAAAGCCTAGCTTACGGAAATAGTTGTCTTGGTAGTTACGAACCGCTTTAGTATCAGAAATAAACTCAAGCTGTTGCTCAGTTTTTAGATACTCAGTGATGTCGATACCTTCAGCTGCAGCTACAGCTTCTTGGATCGTGCGGTGTTCTTGTTTCGAAAACAGTAACTCTTTGTCTTCGTCTTTGTAAGTGTACAGAATGGTACGAGCCATGATGCTCTCCAATAGAATTATTACTTTGCGCGCACTCTACATAAAAACAGTACGTGGCTCAAGGTTATGATAAAAAATCTTAAGATTATCGTTCTAACGTTTAGCGTAATCTAAGCTATTTGTCTTTTAGGCAACGAACAGGTTGTTTTTCACGAAGCGAAAAGAACAAAAAGCCCCATAACATCGAAAAATCTATATAGGGGCTTCGTCTATGTTTTGGCGAAGATCTTCTCAGTCAATTAAAAAGCAGCTAAGTCAATTAAAGATCTGGTAAGTCAACTTAGCTCATTGAGCTTTGAATCAAACGCGCCCCTGCAAAGGGATAATCGTCACTGTTTCGCCGACTTTCACGGTATCAACCGCTGGCGAGATTTCGATTAAGCAGTTCGCTTCGCTCATTGAACGCAGAATACCTGAACCTTGCTTACCGGTTGTTTTCACTTCAAGTACGCCTGATTCGTTCATTGAGAACACACCACGACTGAACTCAGTACGACCTTGACGAGAACGTAATTGCTCAGTTGCTATCGCGATCGCTTTCACTGGTGTCCAGTTAGTTTGACCTTGTAGCTTGCGGATTGCAGGTTCTACAAAGTTAATGAACGACACCATCACGGCTACTGGGTTGCCAGGTAAACCGAAGAAAGGTTTGTCTTCAATTTTACCGTAAGCAAGAGGGCGACCCGGGCGCATGTTGATACGCCAGAAGTTAATCTCACCCAACTTATCTAACGCGAGTTTGATGTAGTCAGCATCACCAACAGACACGCCTCCTGAAGTCAGAACCATGTCGGTCTCTAACGACGCAGCATGAAGTACATCCATCATCTTTTGTTCGTCATCTTCGATAATGCCGTAATCAACGATGTCACAACCAAGCTTTTGCAGCATGCCGATGATAGTGAAACGGTTTGAGTCGTAGATAGAGTTTGGTTTTTGCTCGCTACCCGGAGCTTGAACTTCATCACCCGTAGAGAACACACCCACTTTCACTTTGCGTAGAACAGGGCAGGTACCAAAACCTAACGACGCCATCATGCCCATTTCAGGTGCTTCGATGCGTGTGCCACGTGTAAAGACAGGTTGGCCGATTTCTAAGTCTTCACCCGCCATGCGGACATTTTGTCCAACCGAGATTTTAGCGTCAGGGAAGCTAACTGTGTCGCCTTCTTGAACGGCTTGTTCGCGCATCACGACGACATCAACGCCTTCTGGCATTGGAGCGCCAGTCATGATCTTAACGGCTTCACCTTGTTGAACGGTTTGCTCGTAGCTGTGACCAGCCATGACTTCAGCAACGATGTTGTAGCTGTCCAATTCTAGGTCTTCGCTACGGATCGCATAGCCGTCCATCGCAGAGTTAGTATTCTGAGGTACGTTGATTGGTGAAATAACATCTTCAGCCAGCACACGTCCGTAGCCTTGTAGTAATTCAACACTCTCTGTTAGGTCAAGCGCATCAATGCTATCAACAATCTTTTGCTGACCTTGCGTAACGCTTAGGCCAGCAGGAGAGAAGGAGTCACAACACACAACAGGTGTATCGTCGTTTGAAGATGAACACGACGCGGTTTTGCTTGTTGTCGATGAAGGGTCAAACGACTGAGCATATTCAATGATGAAATCACGAATCGCTTCCAAATCACTGATCGCCATTTGTGGCAGTTCGGATTCCACTTGGCTATCTGCAGCGATAGCAATAATGTTGTCATCGTTTGGATACAACCAAGGTTTGCCAACTTCGTCTCTGTGCAATTCAATTTTTGGGAAGGCAATGTTCTTGCAGCCTTCAACCAGAATCAAGTCCAGCGTGTTGGTATCGAAACGTGTCAGTAGATAATCAAAATCAGCTTCGGCTTCTGGCGTTTCTGTCATCATCACGTGACGATTACGCGAAGCGATCAGCATTTGATTGGCGCCCGCTTTGCGTAGGCGGTAGCTGTCTTTGCCTGGCTTATCGACATCGAAATCGTGGTGAGCGTGTTTAAGAACACCCACTTTTAAACCCGCGTTAGTCAACAGGGGCAGCAGCGCTTCAAGTACCGTTGTTTTTCCTGTGCCGCTGTAAGCAGCAAAACCCAATAAAGGAAGGTTAGGGCGTTGTTTTGAATCTTTCATTATTGAAGCGTTCCAAATTGGGTGAGTTCTTCTGGCGTATTGAGATTAACAAAGCAGTTAGGTGAATCGCTAAAATCGACATATTCCGTAACACACTCTTTGTATAGCAAGATGATTTTACGATCACCACGTTCCAAAAACGCCTCTAACTTTGGCAGAACACGTTTGTGGAATAGGGTGAACACAGGTTGCTTAAATTCGCCATCATGCGCGACAAGGATGTCACTGTCTTCTTTTACCGCAGAACAAAAGCGTTCAACAAGATCGTCACTGATTTGTGGGCTGTCGCAAGGGACAAAGCCGACCCAATCTGTGCTCGCGTTTTTGAGGCCAGCATGAATGCCGCCCAGTGGACCGGGATAATCAGGGAAAGAATCAGAAACAACCGGAGCAAATGCTTGGTAACTGTCTAAGTTGCGGTTGGCATTGATAGTGATGCTGACATCTTGCTGTGACAGCTTGTTTATAACGTATTCAATAAGCGGAGAACCGTTGAGCTCAACAAGTCCTTTATCTTTTCCGCCCATGCGACTGGCCTGTCCGCCAGCCAAAATAACCCAACTAGTTTGCGTTGGAAGCAGCATAAATATTCTCTTGTGCTTTATCTTTCTGAATAACTTGCAGAAGCGGCGATTCGGTCAAAGTATTGTCTTTGATCCACCATTGCTTCTTACATAAGTCGGTTAACGCATTAGTTTGGTGACTAGTGATAACTAAACTCGCGCCTCTTTGAAGAAGATCTTCGGCCATAATCACCAATCTTTCAATAGATTCTTTGTCTAAAGAGGCACTTGGTTCATCCATAAGCAAGATTGAAGGCTTAAGAATCCAAGCTCTTGCCATTGCAACGCGTTGACGTTCACCACCAGACAAAACAGAAATATGCTCGTCTGCGAGGGTTTCTAAACCTACCATTCTCAACGCATTAATTATTTGAGCTCGCTTATCTTTTTGGCTCTCTTTGTTAAAGCGAATGCCATAAGCGACATTTTGGTACACCGAACCATCAAAAAGATATGGGGTTTGATGCAGATAGATAATGTCTTTGAACTTAAGCCTAGGGAATAAGATCTGCTGCCAGCTTTGTGTCGGAGACTGAATGCGGCCAGAGCTTGGCTGAATCAATCCAGACAATATTTTAAGTAGGGTCGTTTTGCCCACACCATTATCTCCTTTGAGATAAATGGCATCGTTGGGGCCGATCGACAATTCGGGAATATGGAACAAAACACGCTCTTTGTAGCGCATTGAAATTTGCTGTGTTGTTATTTTTATACTCATGACAGCGTTCCTAAGTTCTTAAATAGCCTTTTCCTCTCACACTGGAAAGGAAAAAGTTAAGGGCTAATGCCAATGCTAATAACACCATACCAAGTGCGACGCCTTGAGCGAATGCGCCTTTGTGGCTTTCCATAGCGATAGCTGTTGGGATGTTTCTTGTCATCCCCATAATGTTGCCACCGACCATCATAGAACAACCTACCTCAGTGACGATACGAGAAAAGGCAGCGATAGTTGCAGCTAAAAGAGGGAAGCGCGTTTCCCAGATTAAGGTACATGCCACACGAGTCGTTGATACGCCAAGCGTGCGTGCTGTTTCCACCGCTCGGCGATCACTGGCTTGCAGAGCGCCGTGCATCATCGCAACGAGGATTGGAAAACAGATCAGCATCTGACCTAGAATCATCGCCTTTTGGGTAAACAACAATTGCCAATCACCGAGTGGGCCTGAACGAGAGAGCATCATGTACATCAACAAACCAATAACGACGGTCGGGATCGCTTGTAAGGTGTTGATCACCGATAACAATGCCCACTTCCCGGGAAACTCAGTATAAGCCAATAAGAAAGCCAGAAGGATTGCAGGCACAATCACCAATGAGATGGCGGACAAAGATACGCTGAAGGATACCGCGACGATTTTCCACAATTCGTGGTCAAAACTCACTAGTAGGTTCATTGCATCAACCGTTGTTTGCCATAAGGTCATGAAGTATCTCGTGTGAATCGATAATAGGTTTTTATCGGTAATGACTGATGTTAATCATAGCTGACACAAACTATTTGAGCCTGTATTGGTCAGCTATTGTTTTTAAGAGTGTTTCGTTGACTGTTTAGTTAGTGTAGTGCTTGTTGGTTTTGGCTACACCTTCAACGTTACGCTTTACTTATAACCAACGACTCATTGCTTACAACGAACTATTCTGCGCTTGCAACCAACTATTCTGCGCTTGCAACAAATAGCTGTTTGCCGTGCAGTTTAAAGTCGTTAATCAATTTCTGACCTTTAGGGTTAACCAGCCAATCACTGAATACTTTCGCAGCTTGGTAGTTGATGCTTGGGTAGCGTTCTGGGTTAACAAGAATTACTTGGTAAGGGTTAAATAGGTTCTTGTCACCTTGGAAAAGGATTTTAAGGTCCAATTTGTTTTGGTAAGCCAACCAAGTACCACGGTCTGTCATGGTGTAGCCTTGCATCTCTGACGCCATGTTCAGAGTAGGGCCCATGCCTTGACCAACACTGCGATAACCACCGAAGTTTGGTTCCATTTTAGTTTGTGCCCAAATACCCATCTCTTTTTTATGAGTACCCGAGTCGTCACCACGAGAAACAAAGGTCACGTTGTTGTTCGCGATGGCTTTGAACACATCAGTTACTGCTTTTTGAGATTCAATCTTCGCTGGATCGCTTTGAGGACCCACGATGACAAAATCGTTGTACATCAGCTTGCGAGGTAGAACCCCGTAACCTTGCTCAACGAAATTCGCTTCAGCCTTTGGTGCGTGAGTCATCACTAGGTCTACATCGCCATTCTCACCCATGCGAAGTGATTTACCTGTACCCGCAGCTAAAACATCAACTTTGATACCAGAATCTTTTTCGAACTCAGGTAATAAGTAGTCCAGCAAACCTGAGTGGTAGGTGCTTGTGGTCGTCGCCAATTTAATATGAGTGGTGTCTTCCGCGCTACTAGCCGTGTAACTGACGATAGATAGAGCTGCAATAGTTAAGGGAATTGCTTTCATTATTATTATGTCCATTCTGTTATAAATGAATGACATGCCTTCAGTTTTAAAGGGCTCAAAAAGGGCATGTGCATAAGACGCTAATTGTTGTAATTAGAAATCTACACATTATAAGCAAACTTAATGCCAAAAAATCATGCATCAGATCTCATTAAATTGCTGTTATATCGAACAAAACTGCATCATTTGACCCTATAAAATGAATCAAAACATGAGCTAGGACAAAATGTCGCACATTGTCCCTGTTGCACAAAAGGTTAATTGGTACACTCTGTCCCAACTTTCCCCACCGGCTAATCATTATGTCTTTAACTAGTTCATCTGCATCCAATCTCAACCCGAGCACATTGACTCAATATCAAGCGTTCTCCGTCTTGGTTGTGGATGATGAAATGGGTATGCAGGCTATTTTAAAGAAAGCACTGGGTAAGTTCTTTGGCAAGGTATCGAGTGCGGGGTCGGTTGAAGAAGCAGAAATACTGCGTTCGAGCGAGCATTTTGATCTCATTGTTCTTGATATCAACCTGCCAGGTCGGTCTGGTATTGAGTGGGAAGAGGCGTTTAACGACAACGACAAACGTGCCGATGTGATTTTCATGACAGGCTACGCTGATCTAGAGATGACCATATCTGCACTTAAGCTTGGTGCGTCAGATTTTATTCTTAAGCCGTTCAACCTCGAACAAATGATACAAGCGGTTCTGCGTTGTATGGATAAGCGCCTTGACCAAAGAATGCAGTACGCGTTGAAGCGCGATGTTAGCCGTCATATTAAGACCGAATTGATTGGCAATTCAGACAAGACTAAACAGCTTAAATTGCTGATCAGTCAATTTGCACCGTCGAGAGCATCAGTTCTTATAGAAGGTGAGTCGGGTACGGGTAAAGAGTTAGTTGCTCGTGGTGTACATGAAGCCAGCAAACGTACTGGCCCATTTGTGCCAATCAACTGTGGTGCAATTGCCCCTGAACTTCTAGAAAGTGAATTGTTTGGCCATACCTCTGGCGCATTTACAGGCGCAAAGAAAAACCGTGAAGGTCTATTCAGAGTCGCAAGTGGTGGCACCTTGTTCCTTGATGAGATCGGTGAAATGCCGTTACCAATGCAAGCTGCGCTATTACGTGTGTTAGAGCAACGTACTATTCGTCCCGTTGGCAGTGAGAAAGAGATCGCTGTCGATGTACGTGTCGTCGCAGCAACAAACCGAAACCTTCAAGAAGAGGTCGATAAAGGCCACTTCCGCCGTGATCTGTTTTACCGACTTAATGTTCTTAAGATTGACGTTGTCCCACTAAGAGAACGTCCGTCTGATCTGATAGAGCTCGTTCCATACTTCACTCGTCTTTTATCAAATGAACTTGGTATGCCTGTTCCGAACTGGGCACATGAAGATATCCTGGCTATGAATGAATACGAATGGCCGGGAAATATTCGTGAACTAAAGAACCTAGTCGAACGATGCATACTTTTAGATAAGCCACCAGCACACTATTGGCGTGAAGTTAATGGCGATCCAACCCCAACCAGCATTTCAGTGACGGTGTCACATGGGGCAGAGATACCAAACTTAATCAACGTAGACGCTGCTGAGGGTTACCCGAACACTTGGACACTCAAAGAAGTAGAAAAATCTCACATAGAACAACTGGTGAGTTTTCATGATGGCAATAAATCGGCAGCTGCGAGAGATCTTGGCGTGGCACGTAAAACACTAGAGCGTAAATACAAAGAGTGGAATACAGAAGGCTCTGAATATGCCGATTAGACGTCATTGGTGGACAAAATGGGCGTTCCGGTTCAAAACCATGGTGCGTTATCGCCTGCTATTTCTAACATCCGCTCCCATCATTCTGACCTTATGTGCGCTTGTGGCTATAACACTGTATTGGTCAGTACATTACACGTGGCAAGGCGCTCTGATTGATGTCGATGAGCGTTTGGATGTTGCCGACAACAGTATTCACCTAATTCAAAACCAACAGGCTTATAACGTTCAAGCATTTGCTGAGTCTTACAATTTCCGAATCAAACTAACGAGTGATATTTCGAAAGAAGAGCTCACACGTTGGGTTTCGGAAAACAAATCTCGCTATGAACTCGATTTCCTGCGCTGGCGGAGCGTCGAGAGCATGGAGAAAAAGCTTGAATACCTCAACCTGACACACAAAGAGTCATTCTTTAGTGTATTGAGCCAAAACGAACTCAACGATTTAGACCAAAACCTTGCAAGGCAAGCCGAGGTCCCAATGCTCAATAGTCAAAATGTTGAAACTCGGGGTTTAGTTAGCCGCACCGTTGTGTCGATTCGAGACAAGAATGACCACGTGATTGGTTTTCTTGATGGTGGGATCCTGCTTAATAACAGCACACAGTTGGTTGATCAGATCAGCAACCTAATTTATCCGCAACGCGATGGTTTTAATCGTCGTATTGGTACCGTCACGGTGTTCCTTGACGACCTACGTGTCAGCACTAATGTACCGTTGAGCAGCGAAGAAAGTGCAGGGCGCGCAATTGGTACTCGTGTTTCTCACGAGGTTCATTCTAAAGTATTGAATGAAGGGAAGGAGTGGCTAGACAGAGCGTATGTTTACGACGCTTGGTACATCACCGCTTATCAGCCGATTCATGACCAATTCGATAACGTCATCGGCATGCTCTATACCGGTTATCTGATTTGGCCATTAGTGGAAACGTACTTGACTAACCTTGGTGAGATCAGCATTACCATTGTTCTACTATTATTGGCTTCTGGCTTGATCGTTCATCGTGGAGCGCGTGATCTTTTTGACCCCATTGAACGCATCCATAAAGTCGTCAAGCTTGTACAGATGGGCCAAGACAAGCGAATTGGCACACTGGGTTTAAACGATCAACACGAACTCACTTTACTCGCTAAGCAATTCGATAAGATGTTGGACTTGCTGCACGAACGTAATCAAGAAATCCAACAAGCCGCTTCAGAGCTTGAATGTAAGGTTCATTCTCGTACTGCTAGCTTGAAAGAGAAAACCGAAGAACTAGAACTGCATATTAAGCTGTTGAATCAAGCTCGAGATAAGCTGGTGGTCAACGAGAAATTAGCCGCATTAGGTGAATTAACCGCGGGGATTGCTCATGAGATCAATAATCCAACGGCTGTGATTCTTGGCAATGTAGAGTTGATGAAGTTTGAGCTCGGTGACGAAGTGGCTCGTGTAGATGAAGAAGTCCACGCCATCATGGAGCAGATTGACCGAATCCGAAATATCACACGAAGCTTGCTTCAATACAGCCGACATGGCGGCGTACAAGACGAAATTACTTGGCAGCACATCAACCCAATCGTTGATGAGAGTATTACGTTAGTAAAAACAGGCGCGAAAAAGAAAGGCATTGTCTACGTATCACAATTGCATGCTAGAACGTCTGTCGAAGTTAACCGCAACCAACTTTTGCAGATTCTGGTTAACCTACAGATGAACGCTATTCATGCCATGGACGGACAGGGCACATTGACTATCTCAAGTGAAGACTGGGTAGAGAATGGCGTGTCCCATGGTGCAATCGTTCATGTCGAAGATGAAGGCTGCGGTATCAAAGAAGAACAACTGAAACGCATCTTTTCGCCTTTCTACACCACCAAACGTGACGGTACAGGCTTAGGCTTGTCAGTATCTCAAAGTATCCTAAGCCAAACGGGCGGTGAGATACGTGTCGAGTCGGAAGTAGGAAAAGGAAGTCGCTTTAGTATCTATCTTCAACAAAAAGCCACACCGCAGTTATTGGTGTCTAACCTTTAACCCATACAACCTCAATTATTATCTTTTAACCTCTCTCACGTGCTTGTGTTGCTGTATATATTTCTCAGCACAAGCACGCAAATTTCGTTCTACTAATCCATTGCGAGCGAAACCTCAACCTTTGGCCGCTTGACGCGCCCCTCCTTTTGAATATGTAACACAGTGTATATCCCTTGTTCTTGATGCATATCATCTGAACCGTACGGATTTTTGATACATTGACCCAAAATTCATAATCAAAAAATGTAATAAAGTCAGTCAGCTATGAAATTAAGCAATCTATCTATTAAATCAAAACTTATCTCCATCGTCATCTTATCGGTCGTTCTATTGGTAATGGCGTCATCTTTCAACCTAATGCAACAGCGTGACAGCTCGATGCAAGAGCGCCAAGATAAACTCAGTGCTCAAGTCGAAACCGCGGTCAGCTTAGCGAGCTACTATTACAGCCAACGTAACGTGCTCGGTGAAGAAGTAGCAAAGAAAAAAGCGCTGCAAGCGATTGAAACGCTTCGTTACGACGCCACCAATTACTTCTGGATCTTAAACCAACAGCTCAACGTTGTTATCCACCCATTGAAGCCTGAGCTAAATGGCAAGAACGCGGGCAATTTTAAAGATGGCGCGGGTAAACACCACTGGCGTGAGATGGTCACCATTTCCCGTACCCCAGAGAAAAAGGGGTTTCTTGATTATCAATGGATGAGCCCGCAAGGTGAGCTCAAAGACAAGATTTCATATGTACAGCTATTTCCTGAGTGGAATTGGATTGTGGGTTCGGGAATCTTAGTTGCAGATATTCAAGACGCTTTCTATGCACTAGCACTTAAAGAGGGACTGGTCGCGGTTGTATTGTCAGGCCTGTTGTTTGCGATGGGCTACGCAATTTCTAACAACATCCTTGTGCCACTTAACAAGCTTATCGGAAACACCCATAAGATTGCAGATGGGGATCTTCGTGTACGCATGAACATGACACGTAAAGATGAACTGGGCGATATGAGTAATCAAATTGATACCATGCTCAACAAGTTACAAAGCACGCTTCGTACAGCGAATGAATCAGCAGGTTTATCCAGCAACATGGCGAGTCACATTGCACAAGCCAGTGAAGAGGCTGCGACCAGTGTTAACTCACAACATGCTCAACTTGAATTGTTGTCGACAGCGATGACAGAAATGAGTGCCACCATTTCTGATGTCGCCGTTAATGCTGAAAACACTGCCGCAAGCACCAATAAGGTTGTTGAGCACGCAAATCAGAACGACCAGAACATGCAAGTAACGTCTAAGACGATATCTCAAGTTTCAGAAAACATTTCGACCGCGAACGATCTTGTCAGAGACTTACAATCTGGTGTCACAGAGATAAGCCAAGTGGTGAGCGTGATACGTGATGTATCTGAGCAAACTAACTTGTTAGCGCTTAATGCGGCAATAGAAGCAGCCCGAGCAGGAGAGCAAGGAAGAGGGTTTGCAGTTGTGGCCGATGAAGTGCGCAATCTTGCGAGTCGTACTCAAAACTCAACCAATGAAGTGCAATCCACGATTGAAAAACTGACTCAGCAAGCAGAGCGTACCTTTAAAGCAATGCAAAGCAGTAATGAGAAAGTTGACCATAGTGTTGTCGCGTCTAACGAAACTCGCCAACAACTCGATGTAATTGTGAATGAACTTCACAACGCTAACGACATGGTCGCGCAGATCGCTGCTGCCTCGGAACAGCAAAGCACGGTAGCAACCGAAATGAGTGAAAGTGTCACTGGGATTCATCTTGCAGCAAATGAAGTATTGCAGGCCTCACAATCGCTTGCAGAAGACAGTCAGAAAATGGCGAACACCACCGAGCACCTAACCGATCAGTTGAAATACTTTAAGGTTTAACCGCTAAGGTTTTTCATAACGGACTATACCAGTCACCGGTTTCTTATCTTCAAGAGATGAATCCAAGAAGCCCATAACAAAACACCTCCGAACTTTAACCATAAGTGCGGAGGTGTTTTTGTAGATAACTCACTCATAGACAAGAATGAGCGTTAAGCCAATCTCGACTAATGCGCTGCCACTGAAATCTTCGGTGGGTTGATATTGTGCTTTCTAAACTCTTTCATCACACGCAAGGTAATATCGGTTTCAAACAGCTTCTCATACGCCGTATCGACAACGTAAGCCTTACACGTTAACTGTATCGCCAAATAATTATCCGTGATCGTCTGTTTGACTAGAACCGTAACAGGCTTTGGTAAGTGGATATAACGACTTGATGAAGCGGCTTCTTGAATCAAATCACGGGCTAGGGTGATGTCTTCATCCATTCCTACATAAAATGGAATCACCACCTGCATATCCAACGCGCCATAGTTACCACTGGTAGTGACTTCGTTTAAGAATTTGTTGTTTGGAATGGTAATGATGTCGTCATTCAAAGTTCTCATACGTACTGAACGTAAACCGATAGTAATGATATCTCCATAGTTGCCCTCAAACGTTACGCGGTCACCAACCTGAAATGGTCTATCAATCATCACTGTGATACCGGCAATGAACGACGCCGCTAAATCTTTAAGAGCAAAGCCGACCGACACGGCGAGGGTACCGCCAATTAACGCTAAGATCTGATCGTTAATACGAAAGCTCATCATGAACACGATAAGCCCCGTGCTCACATAGATGAAGAACTGAGTAAACGACTGAAGCTTTTGCAGCAACATACGATATTGTACAAACTGGCTACCGAAGCTAGTGACCAACGAATTGATGAACTTGAGTAACAGCCACATCGCCGCAATAACAATCATGGAGAAGAACACACCGCTCCATCGCACCAAGCTTGCTATCTTTGATATGTTTTCTACGTTGGCTAACTCTTCAGTTGCGTAAGTCGGGAAACTCACCGCAGTCGCTAAGCCAACAAGTAATAGGACAAATAACTTTTTCATTTTACTTCACCAATAAATGTTGACGGTCGAGAACGTTGGTAATATGACGGAACCAGTGATCAGAGATCTTAGCCTTGTCTTCATTCCAACCGATGTAACCTCGGCTTTCGAAGTAGCGCAGAATCCCGGTAATTTCAGCGATGCTCAATTGAGTACATTCAGACAACACTTCAGGGGAAGCGATTTCCAACTGCACAATCGAACGCAGCACAGCCAACATGGGTTTAGGCATGTTCTCTAATTCTTGAGCTTCTGGTACATGAAACAAACGCACCACAGCTTGGTCTGTCTCTTTATTTCGATTCAGAGATAAACGGAAGAAACGCAGGGCAACGGTCGGATTGCCATCTGAGTAGTGCCATAGGATTCGATAGAATCCGTTACGGGCACGTTCTTCTTCTGTCATGTCATCTTGGTCCCACTGTTTAGGAACCACCAAACCATCAAACGACAACGGCTTTTCTAATTCTGTGTTGATGCGGCTTGTCAGAAGTTCACCGACTTGCTTTTCCGTCCAACGTGGAAGGAAGCAAACCAAATCAAACAACAAACGCTCACCACGAGCTCTATCAACAAAGCGCCAGCTAGACTTGGCAATCGACATCACGACTCGGTGATTCTTTTTAGAACGACGTAACAAGTTAGTTAAGCGGATAAGATCAGATAAGCCGCCAACCATAGGTTTGACTAAGCGTTGGGCATTATCGATCGCAATAAGATAGGTGGTTTCACTCTTACGTAAATGTGCCAAGATCTGAATTTCAGTGGCTTCTTCATCTAAACCAATACTAACGGCTAGATGGGCCAAGAATTCTCTATATCCAGCATAAGGGCAGCTTACGTAAATCGGCTCTGCATTCGATACCTTGTGCAGTAAGGTATAAAGCAACGTTGTTGAACCTACACCACGTTCGCCTGAAACGATACAAATCGCAGGGCTGTCAGACATCAAGTAACGAGAAAGTTGTTTCACCTCATCACCGGCGTAATCAATGAGGGTACTGTCGATTGATCCGGGGAGGATGTATTCAAAAGTCTGGTCACCTTTGATTCTTACTAAGTTCTGTTGGCTTTTATCAAGATCAGATTGCTTGGCTACTTCAATTCTAAAGAGATAAGCCAAGGCTTGGCTAAACAATGTGTAATTGGAAAGCAATGCCATGATGCGGTGTTGGAAGTTGTAAACGCTCAGCCATACGATACCAATCGCCGTCGCCAGTATATTAAGTAAAAAGGTATCCTTACGGTTTACTGCCCAATTCACCCATACCGGACGGTCGGAAATGTGTTGCAGCGTATCGAAGACTTTTGCTCGCCATAATCTGAGTACTGAAATCGTAACCAATACAAACCAGAAAAACAGGGCACTATAAATCCAACTGTAAATAGTACCTTTACCCAGTGTAATGCTCGATATTTGAAGAATCACACCCGCAACAATGAAGCTCCATACGTAACGACGAATAGTCGATAAACGTAGAGCAATCACTTCTTGATTTGACGTGCGACCTAAACGATAAGCAAATTCGAGGATAAAGCTAATCGCAATCGAGCCACCAAGAATCCACCAAGTAAAGATCTCGAGGAAAATCAGATGTTGCAGGCTAGGGATGCTGGATAACACTCTCAACGATAGCGTAATGGCAATCAACCAAGCAATCGCTCGATCGGCTCGGCTGATATACCAAATGACACGAATCAGAAAAGGCGGATTTTGTTTCGCTTCAAGTAAGTTGACTCGAAACGCTTCGATCAAACGAGTGCTATTGGCAAGCCACCATGCTAATCCAAAGTAAATGAACAAGACTTTTAATGATGCTCCAATGACCGGCACTGGTGAAATAAAGATATCTTTAATCAGGGCTTTGAAGCTGCGTATCTGGAAATAGACAAGGTATTCAACATTCAGCTTCGTTAATTCCCACTCTTGTTTAAACTGAGTCACGCCATAAGGGCCAAAACCCGTTAGGCGATCTTTGTTCGAAGTCGTGGTCTGTTCAAGTAGGTGCTGCTTACTGACGTTTAAGCTGTTTAACGTCACGTAACTCGATTCAACATCAAACCACAGATCAACATCGTTGTTTTCTCGATAAGCGAATAGCTGTTGATCAAATGTCGTTATTTGCTGATTTTGAACTCGAAGCACCTCGGCCAATAAGATGTTAACGTTATGCTTATCCGAGTCATTCATGAATAAAGGGTCGGGGAGTGCATTGATGCGATTATTCAAGTCTTGGGCGAGATCCGATACTTGAGGTTGTGATTGTAAGTCATATTCCAAGTTGGCGTGACTAGGCCAAGAGAGAATAGCCAAAGTGAAGATTAAGAAGCGCGATAGTGAACGCATAAAAGTCTCTTAGAATTATGAGGTTAGGATTACTATAGTTAGTTAATCTTACTTTGTGAAATCCAACCCCTTTTCAGGGCCGAGTACTTTATTCCTGTTTCTCTCTTCATTGTCATGAAATTGTCAGGGATTAGGCTAGTATTTGAGCATCTAGCTAGATCGTATATTGATGAGCCAGAAGCAGGTTCAACTGTAACGATGCGCCGTGCGATATATTCATTTAGAAGCATTATAAGCGCTGTTATATAAATCTTAATACCAGCGGTTGTTCGTTATTTTATTTATCATGAAAAAAGACGTTTTTTTATAGCAAAATAGAAAACCAAAAGTGTGAGTTGGCTCAAACTATGATTTGGTTAGGTTATCACTCACTTAATGTCGAGTAATTGCAATCAATACTTGCAGTTAAAGCCCTGAACAAGTAACGTTGCGGCGTTTTTCACATTAAAAAGGTAACGGCATTGATCTCCACAGCAAATATCACCCAACAATTCGGCGCTAAGCCACTTTTCGAAAATATTTCAGTTAAGTTCGGCGAAGGCAACCGCTACGGTTTAATCGGCGCGAATGGCTGTGGTAAATCGACGTTCATGAAGATTCTATCTGGTGAACTTGAGCCGACTGGCGGTAACGTAAGCTACGATCCAAATGAGCGCGTTGCTAAGCTAAACCAAGACCAATTTGCTTACGAAGAATTCACGGTAATCGACACGGTTATCATGGGTCACAAAGAGCTTTGGGAAATCAAACAAGAACGTGACCGTATTTACTCGCTTCCAGAAATGAGCGAAGAAGACGGCATGAAAGTAGCCGACCTTGAAGTTCAGTTCGCTGAAATGGACGGTTACATGGCAGAAGCTAAAGCGGGTGAGCTGCTTCTTGCTGTAGGTATTGAAGAATCACTGCACTTCGGGCTAATGAGCGAAGTAGCGCCAGGTTGGAAACTTCGTGTTCTATTGTCTCAAGTACTGTTTGCAGACCCGCATATCATGCTTCTAGACGAACCAACGAACAACCTGGACATGGACACCATCAAGTGGTTGGAAGATACGCTAAACCAACGTAACTGCACAATGATCATCATTTCGCATGACCGTCACTTCCTAAACTCAGTTTGTACACACATGGCTGACCTTGATTACGGTGAACTTCGTCTTTTCCCAGGTAACTACGATGAGTACATGACAGCAGCGACACAAGCTCGTGATCGTCTACTGTCTGATAACGCTAAGAAGAAAGCTCAAATTGCTGAACTTCAATCGTTCGTTTCTCGTTTCTCAGCTAACGCATCTAAAGCGAAGCAAGCAACGTCTCGTGCTAAACAGATCGACAAAATTCAACTAGACGATATTAAAGCGTCTAGCCGTCAAAACCCATTCATCCGTTTCGAACAGTCGAAAGAACTATTCCGTAACGCACTTGTGGTTGAAAATCTATCTCAAGGTTTTGAAGAAGACCTATACAACAAGTTCGATGCGATCTTCGAAGTTGGTGAACGTGTAGCTATCATCGGTGAGAATGGTGTAGGTAAAACAACACTACTTAATACGCTAGCGGGTGCTCTTGAAGCTCGCACTGGTGAGTACAAGTGGTCTGAAAACTCAAACATCGGTTACTACGCTCAAGATCACGCGCATGATTTCGAAGAAGACCTAAATCTGTTTGATTGGATGAGCCAATGGCGCCAAGAAGGCGAAGACGAGCAAGTTGTTCGTAGCTTCCTAGGTCGTATGTTGTTTGGTCAAGACGACATTAAGAAATCGGTAAAGGTTATTTCTGGTGGTGAACAAGGTCGTATGCTTCTTGGCAAGATCATGATGCACAAGCCAAACATCCTTCTAATGGATGAACCAACAAACCACATGGATATGGAATCTATCGAAGCGCTTAACTTGGCTCTTGAGAACTACAAAGGCACATTGTTCTTCGTATCTCACGACAGAATCTTCGTAGACTCGCTAGCAACTCGTATCCTTGAGATCAAAGACGGCAAGATCAACGATTTCCGCGGCACTTACGCTGAACTGTTGAAATCTCGCGGTTAAGCTTAAAGCAACTTAAATTTTCAACTCAACTCGTTGAGAATTAAGCTTTAAACTAAAAAACGCCGTCATACTTTTCAGTATGACGGCGTTTTTGTATCTACTCTCTTCTGAGTCGCTAACTCTTCAAATCATAAGAAGTTAATTAATTATAAAAAGTTAACTAATCATAAAATCGAACTTATGCTTGTTGTTCACTTGATGCTTGTTCGCCTTTCACATCAAAGTCCATCTTTTCAGCGCCAGTGAATACCTGGAAGCGTAAACCTTTCGCGCGAGCAATCGTGGTAATACCGAACTTCTGCGCTAAATCTAAGCCCATTTGAGTGACACCAGAACGTGATAGCAGAACTGGGATACCCATCTGTGCGACCTTGATAACCATTTCTGACGTTAAACGACCTGTTGTATAGAAGATCTTGTCATCACCTGACTCTTTATTAAGCCACATCTCACCAGCCAGCGTATCAACGGCGTTATGACGACCAACATCTTCAACAAACGATAGAACCTTGTCATCTTTACAAACCGCGCAGCCATGTACCGCACCGGCTTTCTTATAGGTATCGTTATAATGAGTCAACGCTTCTAGAGCCGTGTAGATTTCAGATTGCTTAATCTTGGTTTGAGGCACTTGGTAATCTTCCAATTGCTTCATCACGTTGCCAAACATGGTGCCTTGACCACATCCTGAAGTCACCGTCTTCTTCTTAAGCGCTTGCTCAAGTTGGCTCGTATCTTCTTTGGTGATAACCGCTGCAGAGCTGGTTTCCCAATCAATGATGATAGATTCAACCGCTTCAGGGTCAGAAAGAAAGCTTTGGTTCTTCAAATAACCTAATACTAATGACTCAGGACGAGAGCCCAATGTCATTAACGTCACAATCTCTTTCCAGTTCAACATCACGGTAAGAGGGCGCTCACACGCGATCTGTTTTGTTAGCTTTTCGCCATATTCATCAAACACTTCAACTTCGATTGTCTGAAGTGGGTTCTCACTGGTTTTTATTATGTTTGGTTTTACCACAGTCATTTCCTACTTAATGAGAGAGCGATTTTATGAGATAAGAAGTCAACAAGAGCAATAAAGCTCTCATTCATCAATGCGCTAGTTTGTTGGTGTCGCCAAAGCCTAGTTTCGATTATCGTTCTCGAACATGCCTTAACTCTATAAATACCCTTAACTCTATAGATACATAGATTTGTAAATACATAGCTTGTGAATAACATTAGCAAACTAGCTAAAGCAAATCTTATTCCAAAATAACGGGGATTGATGGAAACATGAAGCATTAGATTAAAATAGCGCAAAATATGAGAGTTCACCGGGTGGAGCTGTCTGAAATAACCGCTATCGACTAACGTTATAGTGACAACTTGATAGCGAGCGCTGTAGATACGCTCTCGAAGTTAACCTGTATTGGCGTGTTTATTGCTTTATAGGGTGTATATGATTGCGCACAGTACAAAATGTCCTAAGTGCATTCAGACCAAAGAAAATCAATTGGGTGAAGTATGTCTGAGATAAAAGAATTCAAAGAACAATATGAAAAAACAGAAGCAACTTGGCCGATAGGTGTAAACAGATTAGAGAAAGAAATTTCGACGGGCCGATGGGTGATGATTCAATGGGAATTGACTGGCTTTGAATTGACGCCTGGTATTGAGACTCTAGACGTATGTTTACTTCAATTACACAAAGATGAGCGTACAGACTACCGGTTCAACTTAAGCTCGCAGCAGCCCAAGCTATTCTTGGTGATGGATAACGTTGATTCCGATGTTAGGCCTGTAATTCAACTCCTTACAGCCTCTCAAACGGTTGCTGGTCAATACATGGACGGAGATAACCAAGTGCTTTCTTACGACATACCACTCCCGGTACAAGCTTGGATGGAAGCTTTTATAGGCCGTCATGGTGAGTTGTTAGAAGCACGACGTAAGAAACGCAAAGGAGCGGGCAGATCAAATGGCAACTAATTTCTTTAGCCGTTGGTCACAACGTAAGCTCGATGAATCTACTGACGAGTCTCTGGAAACAGAACAAACGCTTGAGACCACTGAATCTTCTTCTGAGATTTCGTCAGCTCAGTCAAATGCACCCTCTGAGATAGAACAAGTTGATACTGAAGCTTCTACTGAAACGACGTTGTCATCAGAAGACGCGACTGATGTTCAAGGTCTAGCGCCAGAAGCCACTGAAAACTTGTCTGTTGCCCAATTATTGGTATCAGAGGCCTCAGAAAGCGTAAAAAAAGCCGCATTACGTAAATTATTCCTCTCCGAAGAGTTTAACGTCCGTGATGGTTTAGATGATTATGACGACGATTACAGCAATTTGAAGACTCTTTCTGAAGGTGTTGCAGAAACTCTTCGCGATTGGGTAAAAGATAAGACAGAAGAAGAAAATCCTGAAGAAGAAGCACAACTCACTGATAGTAATAATGAAAATCTTGAATCAGACACTTCTGAGGTAGAGCTTGAATCTTCTGAAAGTACCGAAATCAAGGAACAACAAGAACTACTGGATAAAAATACAGTACCCGAGAGGTTTGATACTTTAACAACTGAAGAAGATCTAAAAGAGGTGGGACAAAATATACCACACAAAGAATAGGTACATTTTGACTAAATACTCAATGAACCGCTTGCGACAAAATGTCCCAAGCGGTTTTTTTATACGCACAATAAACGCTATAACGAATTAAACCACTGATATACAAGACTTATTATATTGGCATGGCATTTGCTAAATAACGTTCATTATCAACTTTTTTGTAGATAGACGAGTTCATAGTCTGACGAATAGAACACTGGCTAAAGGGTTAGTTGTTAACGGATTACTCAGCAAGTTCTCTATCGCTTACTACAATGAAGGTTGAACAGATTATCCATGTCCAAAGATGGAACTGAGCAATGCTTAAACAATTATTAGAACAAGCAACTTCAAATAACGCTAAAGCAAGACTGTATGCATTTGAAAATACAGTTGAGTTAACAAATCTGATTCCACCTACTGTTAGCTACGAAAGCGGCGGTAATACTCTTGTTATTGGTCCAACTGCGATCATTGAAAGTGCTGCGGCTCAACTACCTCAATTGACGAGCTTAACCTTATTGTCGACAGACGGCGAAAAGGGCAAAAACCCAGAACTGTACTTCGCGAACTCGGTTCAAGTATCCGGTTTCCTTGGCACGTTTGAAGTTGTGATTGAGAGTAAAGGCACATCAAGCAACCTGGCGAAAGTCGCGATTAATCACGATTGTTTCGATGTTGTTCTAGATCTATGTCTGAATAGCTGCATGACAGAAGAGGTGCCTGTTCCTGGTTATTACCCAGTAGGCCGTGGCTATCCAAAACTGGCCGAAGCATTGGAAGAGATTCCAACGCTAATGGGCACATTCGATAAGCCCAAGTTCTTCCGTTTAGACACTGACCTTTGTGCGCATAGTTCTCGTGGCGTAAAAGGGTGTGAGCGTTGTGTTGATGCTTGTCCTGCTGGCGCGCTATCAAGTGAAGGCTCAGACAAAACAGGTCACAAGATCGAGATTAACCCTTATCTATGTCAAGGCGTCGGAACTTGTGCAACAAGCTGTCCTACAGAAGCGATTACCTATGCGCTTCCAAACCCTGACGATACTCAAAAATTCATTGAACGTACGCTAGCTAACTATGAACATGCGGGCGGTCTGGATCCAATCGTACTTATCTGTAGCTCTCGTCATGAAACCTACAATGTGATGGCGCTAAAAGCATTGCCAGATAACGTTATTCCAATCGTTGTTGAGGAACTTCCGTCTATTGGTATCGATACTTGGTTTGCAGCGCTAGTGAATGGGGCGACTCAAGTTCTGTTTGCAGCTTCTCGCTTTATGCCAGAAACCATCATTCGCGTTCTGAATAACGAAGTCGGGATCGCTCAAGAGCTTCTTGACCAGATTGGTATTCCGAAAGAAACCATCGATATCCTTTACCTAGAATCGCTTCGCGAAGGCCCTCCGACACTATGTGTTGATTCATTCGACCTTGCACTTGGCGATCTTCAAGGCAATAAACGTCAACGTTTATTCACAGCACTTGATGCGATGTCTTCATCTCGTATTCCGGTTGAAAACATTGTTGAGCTACCTTCGAATGCGCCATACGGCACGGTTTCGTGTGAAAGCAAAGATTGTACGTTATGCATGAGTTGTGTAGCGGTTTGTCCTACACGTGCTCTTCATACCAACGGTGCTTCTCCATCACTTAAGTTTGTAGAACAAGACTGTATTCAATGTGGTCTGTGTGAAAAGGCATGTCCTGAGAATGTTCTCACTCTGACACCTCGCATGAATTGGGTTAAAGAAGAACGTCAACAAGCAGTTGTGATTCATGAAGAGAAAGCGGCGGAATGTTTACGTTGCCATAAGCCATTCGCTCCACAGTCTATGATTGACATGTTACAGAACAAGTTACGCGGTCACTCTCATTTTTCAGATGAAACTGCGATTAATCGTATTGCGATGTGTGAAGACTGTCGTGTAGTGGACATGTTCGACTCAATGGCTCAAGACCCATTGAATCAATTGAAATACTAGGAGTTGGCATTGGATACTCATTTAGATCAAGAACAAAAGCTAGAGCAAGAACAAACACTAAGAACTGAAATCTACTTGGTTCTTTCTGCATTGTTCCGTAGCGCACCTTCTGAAGAGGTCATTGATTTCCTAAAGACGTTAGACATTGAAGCGTCTGAGAGTGCAATGCAAAAAGCTTGGATTGCCATTCAACAAGCGGCAACTGAATCAAATCGCGTAGCGTTAGAAGACGAATATCAAGATCTGTTCATTGGCATTGGCCGTGGAGAGATTGTTCCATTCGGTTCTTGGCATCGCACTGGCGCCATGATGGAAAAACCATTAGCAGAGATTCGTCATGACCTAGAGCTTTTAGGCATTGAGCGTGATGATCAAGTGAAAGAGCCAGAAGATCATATTGCTGCGCTTTGTGAAGTCATGGCAATGTTAAGCAATGAAGAAGAAGCGCTACAACAAGCGGTTTTCAATAAGCACCTTGGCCCTTGGTTTAACTCTTTTACGCGTCAGCTTGAAGGAGCAGAAAGTGCCAACTTCTATAAATCCGCAGCACAGCTGTGTGAAGCATTCTTAACGTTAGAACAAGTGCGTTTTAGCGTGAATACAAAAAGCAGTAAGCACAAATTAAAGATTGATGTGAAAAACGTCACTGATTACGAGTAATCGAGCAGTACGCGATTATATCGATAGAGGGGCATTAAGCCTCCAAAAAGATCTACCGTAAGGTAAGGAAGCAATGATGAAAGATAATAAAGAAATAAACACAAGCCGTAGGGACTTACTCAAAGGCTTAACGACTGCAGCCGTCGCTGGTGCCGTTGTCGCGGGTACAACTAAAGTGGCAACTGCTTCAGAAACGGTTGAAATGCCGAAAGAAGACATGAAGAAGACGGGCTATCGTGAAACACAACATATTCGCGATTACTACGACACACTTTAGGAGATAACGGATGAAACTTGTCAAACGCTCCGATCGTGTGAGCAAAGAAACCAATCAACTGGGTGTGTCTCGACGTGCCTTCATGAAAAACACCTCTCTAGCGGCTGGTGGTGCGGTAGTAGGCGCTGGTCTATTCGCTCCGGGTATGATGAAAAAGGCGCAAGCTAAGTCAGTCGACCCTGAAGCGAAAACAGAAGTGAAACGCACTATCTGTTCTCACTGTTCTGTGGGTTGTGGTATTTACGCTGAAGTTCAAAACGGTGTTTGGACGGGTCAAGAGCCTGCATTCGATCACCCATTCAACGCTGGTGGACACTGTGCGAAAGGTGCAGCACTGCGTGAGCATGGCCACGGTGAACGTCGTCTTAAGTACCCAATGAAATTGGAAGGCGGTAAGTGGAAGAAACTGTCTTGGGAACAAGCGATAGAAGAGATCGGTAACAAGGCGCTAGAACTTCGTAAAGAGTCTGGCCCTGATTCCGTTTACTTCCTAGGTAGTGCAAAACACAGTAACGAACAAGCTTACGCGTTCCGTAAGATGGCGTCTTTGTGGGGAACGAACAACGTTGACCACCAAGCACGTATTTGTCACTCAACCACAGTAGCCGGTGTTGCGAACACTTGGGGTTACGGCGCGATGACAAACTCGTTCAATGACATGCACAACTGTAAATCAATGCTGTTCATTGGTTCAAACCCTGCAGAAGCTCACCCGGTTGCGATGCAACACATCCTAATCGCGAAAGAGAAGAACAACTGTAAAATCGTTGTTGCAGATCCTCGTCGTACGCGTACTGCTGCGAAATCTGATCACTATGTTTCTCTTCGTCCAGGTTCAGATGTAGCCTTCATTTGGGGCGTGCTATGGCATGTCTTCGCTAACAAGTGGGAAGACAAAGAATTCATCCGCCAACGTGTATTCGGTATGGACGAGATCCGTGAAGAAGTCGCGAAGTGGGGCCCTGCAGAAGTTGAGCGTGTAACTGGCGTTAGCGAAGAAGACGTTTACCACACAGCAAAACTACTTTCTGAAAACCGTCCGGGTTGTATTGTTTGGTGTATGGGTGGAACTCAACATACTACGGGTAACAACAATACGCGTGCTTACTGTGTACTTGAGCTTGCTCTAGGTAACATTGGTAAATCAGGCGGTGGTGCAAACATTTTCCGTGGTCACGATAACGTGCAAGGCGCAACTGACCTTGGCGTACTGTCTGACACGCTTCCAGGTTACTACGGCTTGTCTGAAGGTTCTTGGCGCCATTGGTCTAAAGTTTGGGACATCGACTTTGACTGGGTGAAAGGACGTTTCGACGACAACGCATACGGCGGTCAAAAGCCAATGAACAGTGCAGGTATTCCTGTATCTCGTTGGGTTGATGGCGTGCTTGAAGACAAAGATAAGATTCGTCAACGCGAAAATATCCGTGCCATGTTCTACTGGGGTCACGCAGTGAACTCTCAGACTCGTGGTCCAGAGATGAAAAAGGCGATGCAGAAGCTGGATATGATGGTTATTGTTGACCCATACCCAACCGTTGCAGCGGTAATGAACGATCGCACCGACGGCGTTTACCTGCTTCCAGCAACCACTCAATTTGAAACCTACGGCAGTGTAACGGCATCAAACCGTTCTCTACAGTGGCGTGACAAGGTTGTTGATCCTCTGTTCGAATCTAAGCCTGATCACGAAATCATGTACCTTCTTTCTAAGAAGCTTGGTTTCTCTGATCAGCTGTTCAAAAACATCCGTGTTGATAATAATCAACCGCTTATTGAAGACATCACTCGTGAATTCAATAAGGGTATGTGGACGATCGGTTACACAGGTCAAAGCCCAGAACGTTTGAAAGAACACCAACAAAACTGGCACACGTTCCACAAAACAACGCTTGCTGCAGAAGGTGGTCCAGCGAATGGCGAGACTTATGGTCTGCCTTGGCCATGTTGGGGCAACCCAGAAATGAAACACCCAGGTACGCATATCCTTTACGATACGTCTAAACCGGTTGCTGAGGGCGGCGGTAACTTCCGTACTCGTTTCGGTGTGGAATTTGAAGGTCAAAGCCTACTGGCTGAAGACAGCTATTCGAAGGGCAGCGAAATCAAAGATGGCTACCCAGAGTTCAGTGACAAGCTACTAAAACAACTGGGGTGGTGGGACGACCTAACCGCAGAAGAGAAAGTGTCGGCTGAAGGTAAGAACTGGAAGACTGACGTTTCTGGCGGCATTCAACGCGTCGCTATTAAGCACGGTTGTATTCCTTTTGGTAACGCAAAAGCACGTGCGATTGTTTGGACATTCCCAGATCGCGTACCACTGCACCGTGAGCCACTTTACACACCACGTCGCGACCTAGTTGCCGACTACCCGACATGGGATGACAAAGAAGCGATTTTCCGTGTTCCTACACTGTACAAGTCGATTCAAGACCAAGATAAATCTGGTGAATATCCGATTATTTTGACTTCTGGTCGTCTGGTTGAGTACGAAGGTGGTGGTGAAGAAACACGTTCAAACCCATGGCTAGCAGAACTCCAACAAGAGATGTTTGTTGAAGTGAATCCGAAAGATGCAAACGACATTGGCTTCAAAGATGGCGATGATGTTTGGGTTGAAGGTGCTGAGAAAGGTCGAATTAAGGTGAAAGCGATGGTTACTCGTCGTGTTAAACCGGGTTTAGCGTTCTTGCCGTTCCACTTCGGTGGTAAGTTTGAAGGCGAAGATTTGCGTTCTAAATATCCTGAAGGCACCGATCCTTACGTTATTGGTGAAGCAGCCAATACAGCTACCACATATGGTTACGACCCTGTCACGTTGATGCAGGAAACGAAAGTAACCCTTTGTAATATTCGTAAAGCGTAAGGAGTCTTAAAATGGCTAGAATGAAATTTCTTTGTGACACCAAACGTTGTATCGAATGTAACGGTTGTGTCACTGCATGTAAGAATGAAAATGATGATGCTCTTGAATGGGGTATTCAACGTCGCCGCGTTGTAACACTGAACGATGGTGAGCCGGGTGAAAACTCTATCTCTGTAGCATGTATGCACTGTACTGATGCGCCATGTATGGCCGTTTGTCCTGCAGACTGTTTTGAACATACAGAAGACGGCATCGTACTTCACAATAAAGACCTATGTATTGGTTGTGGTTACTGCTTGTTTGCTTGTCCGTTTGGCGCACCTCAATTCCCTAAACAGGAAGCATTTGGCGAGCGCGGTAAAATGGACAAATGTACTTTCTGTGCCGGTGGCCCTGAAACAGAGCCAGGTTCTGTGGAAGAACGTCAGAAGTACGGTGCGAACCGTATTGCTGAAGGCAAGCTACCAATGTGTGCTTCTTTATGTTCAACCAAAGCACTGCTAGCGGGTGATGCAGAGAAAGTCTCTGATGTATTCCGTCAGCGTGTTGTTGAGCGTGGTGCGAAAGGTGCAGGCTGGACAGACGGCAATGACCTTTCTTACGATGCGATGAAGAGCTAGTTAGGAGAGACATATGCTTACAATGTTTAAGCGTCTCTTCCTTGTTGTGCTGCCAATGTTGGCAGCACTAACAATGCTGTCTCCTATGAGCCATGCATCAGAGACTAACGCTTCACAAACTCAATCGAGTAGTGCAGAAAGAGAAGTCACACAACTTGCTGGCGCTGATTTTTGGCGACAAGTAAGAAACGGTGAGGAAGGTTACACCACATCTCAATCTGCTGAGCACGGTGTGTTGATCAGTACTCCAGGCCAAACGTGGTACATATTGAAAGAGAAGTGGATGTCACCAGCCGGTGCAGTCGCTATCTTTGGCAGTATTGCTTTCGTTACCTTAATGTACGTTGTGATTGGCCCACTAATGCTGAGTGCGCCAAGAACTGGCCGTAAGATCAAACGTTGGTCTCGACTGGATCGTGCGTTGCACTGGAGCATGGCGTTTACTTTCTTAACGCTCGCGTTCAGTGGTTTGATGTTGGTTTACGGCAAGCACTTCTTGAAGCCGTACATTCCAACTGACCTTTGGGGCTTCATCGTTCTATTGGCCAAGCAATACCATAACTACATAGGCCCGATTTTCTATGTGCTATTGATGGCTGTTCTTATCAAGTGGTGGCGCAAGTCGATCTTCAAGATGGTGGATATCCAGTGGTTCATCAAACTAGGTGGTATGGTCGGGAAACATAAAGGTTCTCATCCATCGGCAGAGTTTTCGAACGCGGGTGAAAAAGCGCTATTTTGGCTGCTTATCGTTATGGGCAGTGTCGCTGCGATCAGTGGTTTGGTGTTAGATTTCCCAATTTTTGGCCAAACACGACGTGATATGGAGCTTTCAAACTTAGTTCACATGCTTGCTGCTCTGATCCTTATCTGTGGTTTTGTGTTCCACATCTATATTGGCTTGTTCGGTATGGAAGGCGCACTAGAAGGTATGGTAACAGGCGAAGTCGATGAAACCTGGGCTAAAGAGCACCATGACCTTTGGTACAAAGAAGTGATGGAACAAGAGAAAAACGGCGTTGAACAAAGCGCTAACGTAGCAACAGAGAGAACAGAAGGGGTGAATAAGAATGAACAAACCTCATAAGGGTATTTGGGTTGCTTACATCCTAAGCTGCTTTACACCATTTACTTGTCTTCTCTCGGGTGTGGTTGCGATTATCTACGCGGGCTACCGTTTAGATAAAGGCGAAGACGGCGAAGTAGTGGATACCCATTACTACGGCTTGATTCGCTCGTTCTTCTTGAACCTGACGTTCTTTGTTGTGCTTATCGTCACGGTAGCGACCTCAAACGGCGTGTTAATTGGTGTGAACGATTACTGGTATCAAAACCATATTATCGATGACATCGCTTACTACATTCCATATGTGGGCATGTTATTTGGTGGTGTGGCGATTGTGGTTTGGTTTATACGTATGTATCAAGGTATGCAGCGTTTAAGCCAAAACCTACCGCAAAATCCGACAACAGGTCCAAACCTTTAAGCGTTTAAATGAAAGTCGTTTGGGTTACCAAACTCGATAATAACTCCTTTGTCGTGAGTTTACTCGAAACAGCGAAAGACATTTAAAGCCCAGTGATTCATTTCACTGGGCTTTTGTCGTTTGGTCGCTAGGTAACTGATCTAATGCCTTATATTAACCGCATCAATATGGTGCAACTCCCTCAATTGGTGCAATCAGTTATCGAATATTTTCTCTCCTTGAGAACCAACAAAGTGCACTTTAGAAATTAACCATTAATAATCAATAGGTTAAAATAGAACTTTGTTGCACGTTTTTTGCGTAACCAAGTTGGAACGCATCTTGCGTTGATTGTTGAGTCTTTAATTAATTACGACATCAATTCGCACGGTTCTAGTGCAATTGAGACAAAGCTAAGGGAGAGAGCTTTAATGAGTCAAACGGTTACCCAAGTTCATAGCGCAGTAGAGAGCTTGACGCAGAGTTCGGATACTTTATTTCTATTGTTAGGCGCCATAATGGTTTTCTTAATGCATGCAGGCTTTGCATTTTTGGAAGTCGGTACAGTAAGAAAGAAAAACCAAGTTAACGCATTGGTTAAAATCCTCTCGGATTTCGGCGTCTCTGCAATTGCCTATTTCTTTATCGGTTACTGGGTTGCTTACGGTGCGCATTTCTTTGCAGATGCAGAAACGTTATCGCAAGGGAATGGCTACGAACTGGTCAAATTCTTCTTTTTGATGACCTTCGCAGCGGCAATTCCGGCGATCGTTTCTGGTGGTATCGCGGAGCGTGCACGTTTTTATCCAATACTCATCGCAACACTGTTCACCGTTGGCTTTGTTTACCCATTCTTTGAAGGCATCATCTGGAATGGTAATTTTGGTTTTCAAGATTGGCTTAAGGCGCAATTCGGGTATGGTTTCCATGACTTCGCAGGTTCAGTTGTGGTTCACGGTGTTGGGGGTTGGATTGCTTTAGTTGCAGTTTATTTCCTAGGTATGCGTAAAGGTCGAATCCGCGCAGGTAAACACACTAACTTTGCACCATCGAACATTCCTTTCTTAGCATTAGGATCTTGGATCTTATGTGTGGGTTGGTTTGGTTTTAACGTGATGTCTGCTCAAGCAATTAATGGCATCAGTGGCCTAGTCGCGATGAACTCATTAATGGCGATGGTTGGCGGTATTCTTGCAGCTTTAGTCGCAGGTAAAAATGACCCGGGCTTCATCCACAACGGTCCTTTAGCCGGTTTAGTCGCTGTTTGTGCTGGTTCAGATTTAATGCACCCACTTGGCGCCTTGATAACGGGTGGTGTAGCGGGAGCGTTATTTGTTTACCTATTTACATACATGCAAAACAAAACACAAATTGATGATGTATTGGGTGTTTGGCCATTGCACGGTGTTTGTGGCGCTTGGGGTGGCATTGCTGCTGGTATCTTCGGCCAACAAGCATTTTGGGGCCTAGGTGGCGTTAGTTTTACCGTTCAGGTGATTGGTACACTAGCAGGCATTACGGTAGCTTTGACTGGCGCATTGGTTGTTTACGGTATTCTTAGCAAGGTGACAGGCTTACGTTTGAGCGAAGAGGACGAATTTAACGGAGCTGACCTTTCAATCCATAAGATCTCTTCTATCAACGAAGATTAAGCTATTCAATGATTTGATTTATTTCGATATTTCAGAACAACGTCATACTCAATATTTGAAAAAATTAGCGGCTTCGGCCGCTTTTTTTTGCTTATTGAAAATAAAAATAGAAAACAAGACGACATTGATTAAAAAGAGGAGCCACAGCTAACAAGCGAGTTATGTCACAAATAACCCAATGAATTCAGTTGGCTAAGACTATGGTCTAATCCCTAAAACTATTGTTGGAATTTGAACAGTGCTAAGCTGTTACCAAGTGACATATTGAAAAGGACGTTATATGCATTTCCCATATAGAAATATCGTAATTCTTACTGGCGCCGGCATCTCAGCGGAGTCGGGAATACAAACATTCCGAGCACAAGACGGATTATGGGAAAACCATAAAATCGAAGACGTCGCGACACCAGAAGGTTTTGCAAAAGATCCTGACCTCGTACAGGCGTTCTACAACAAACGTCGTCATGGATTACAGAGCGAAACTATCTTACCAAACTCGGCTCACAAGGCGTTAGGTGAGCTTGAAGCCAAACTAGATGGTAAGGTTACCGTTATCACTCAAAACATCGACAACCTGCATGAGAGAGGCGGGAGTAGTCATATTATTCACATGCATGGTGAGCTTCTTAAAGCACGCTGCAGTGAATCAAACCAAGTTCTAGAGCACAAAGACGACATTCATACCGGTGAACTTTGCCATTGTTGTCAGATCCCAGCTCAGATGCGCCCTCACATTGTCTGGTTCGGTGAAATGCCACTGAGGATGGGAGACATCTATTCTGCATTAGAAGAAGCTGACTTGTTTATCTCGATTGGTACGTCCGGAGTGGTGTATCCAGCCGCAGGGTTTGTGCATGACGCTAGAATGCATGGTGCACACACTATAGAGATTAACTTAGAGCCAAGTGCGGTTGAGAGTGAGTTTGAAGAGAAGCGTTATGGCAAAGCGAGTATCGAGGTGCCGAAACTAGTCGAGGAATTGTTGTGCACTGAGAAAGGGTCTTTAACGGCCTAGGCATAATGTTGAGAAAGCACATCTGAGTCTGAGTCTGAGTCTGAAAAAATTTAGATAAAAATAAAGCGGCTTACGCCGCTTTATTCATTTATTGTACTGAAACACTAACAATAACTTAGTTGTTCACTTTAAGCTTTTGGAAGTACTCGTCATAAATAACGCTCGCTTCACCAACTTCGTCTTGCCAAACGCCATTATCCATCACTGATTGTGGAGGGAAAATGTTCTTGTCTTCAGCAAATTCTTTAGGCAGAAGAGGGTAAGCGGTTTTAACTGGAGTTGGGTAGCCGATCTCTAGCGCAATCTTCGCTGCATTTTCTGGACGAAGAAGGAAGTCGATCATCTTATGTGCCGCTTCAACATTTTTAGCGCCAGATGGGATCGCTAAGCTGTCCATCCAGAAAATAGTGCCTTTCTCTGGCCAGATAATGTCAATCGTTGCGCCTTCTTGACGAGCCATGTAAGCCGAACCATTCCAGAGCATACCAAGAGACACTTCGCCCGCTAGGTAAGGGTTCGCTGGGAAATCTGAGTTAAACACCAATACGTTTGGCATTAGCTTACGAAGTTCTTCGTACGCTTCTTTGATTTCTTCAGGGTTCGTCGTGTTTGGAGAGTAACCCAATTTAGACAGAGCGATATGGAAAACCTCACGAGAGTCATCCATCATCATCAGTTGACCTTCCCACTGTGTATCCCAAAGATCGCCCCAGTTTTTAACTGAAGATTTGTCTAGCATATCTGAGTTGATACCAATACCCGTTGCGCCCCAGATGTACGGGATCGAGTAGTTATTGTTTGGGTCAAATGGCTTATCTAAGTAATTTGTATCCAAATCTGCAAAGTGGCTTAGCTTAGTTTTATCAAGCTCTTGAAGCATGCCTTCTTTACGCATCTTAGAAACGAAGTAAGTAGAAGGAACGACTAAGTCATAACCCGTACCTTGAGTTTTTAACTTAGCGTACATGCTCTCGTTAGACTCATAAGTTGAGTAGTAGACTTTGATACCCGTCTCTTTTGTGAAGTCTTCTAGTACTTCATTAGGGATATATTCAGACCAATTGTAAAAATACAGTTCTTGGTCAGCTGCGAAAGAGGGTGTAGAAAGTAAAGTAGCAGCACACAATGCGCCGGTATACAGTGTTTTTTTCATTACTGTTCCGTTCATTTGTTTGATTTGGAGCTGGGTGGTGAACCCAAAGTAAAAGGATTTCGAAAAATCGCGCTAGATTATAGCAGCGATATAACAAAATAGGCAGCCTAAGCTGCCTATTCACTGATATTCTTATTTTTAACTGGTTGATTACCTAAGTAGGCTTGTGAGATAAACTCGTTACTTATTAGCGTCTATTGACCGAAGCAATGAGATAACGAACTCGCTTACTGACCCGCTTTAAGCTTCATGAAGTAATCTTCATACTTCACCGTCTTATCACCCACCGCCGCTTGCCATTCAACACGGTCGAGGTCTTCTTGAGACGGGAACAGAGCAGGGCTGTCTTTAAATTTCTCGTTAGACGCTTTAACTGCTGTTAGATAGCCTGTGTCACGAGAGATTTGCTCTGCGATTTCCGGGCGAAGTAGGAAGTCGATCATCTTATGAGCGGCTTCTACGTTGATTGCGCCAGAACTGATAGCAAAGTTATCAACCCAACCAATGCCGCCTTCTTTAGGGAAAACCAGTTTAATCGGTAGGCCTTCATTTTGTGCTGCAGCAGCAGAACCGTTCCAAAGCATACCAAGACCCACTTCACCAGACATGTATGGCGCACCAGGGTTATCTGAGTTAAACACAAGAACATTTGGCATCAGCTTACGCAGTTCTGCGTAAGCTTCGTCGATTTCTTTCTCGTTGGTCGTGTTACCTGAGTAACCTAACTTACGCAGTGCGATGTGGAACACTTCACGCGTGTCGTCCATCATCATCAACTGACCTTCAAGCTCAGGCTTCCATAGATCAGCCCAGCTTTGGAAATCCTCTGGATCGTACATGTCCGTGTTAACAGCAAGTCCCGTAATAGCGACAACATGTGGAATAGAGTAGTCGTTGTTCGGATCATATGGCTTATCTAGGTAGTTTGTATCTAGATTCGCAAAATTGTTTAGCTTGGTTTTGTCGATCTTTTGAAGCATGCCTTCATCGCGCATTTTAGACACGAAGTAGGTCGAAGGAACCACAAGGTCGTAACCTTTATTGTGTGTTTTCAATTTGGCATACAGTGTTTCATTCGACTCGTAAGTCGAGTAAATCACTTTGATACCAGTTTCATCAGTGAACTGTTCTAAGATCTCACTGTTGATGTAAGGTCCCCAGTTCATGAATACCAATTCTTTGTTATCTTTTGCAAACGATGGTGCAGATAACATTGAAAGCGCACATGCACTACCAGCTAATAGAGTAGCCCATTTTTTCATTGACGTTAGCTCCAAACTAAACGTTGCCTAAAGGCAGTAGATAGAAAAACAGAATGGCAATTTACCATTCTGTTTATGATTAACACTTTATTGAACTTGAAGTATCTTAACTTCTTATCAAGTTAGCCTCAGTAAAGCGCAGAAGGCTTACTTGATTTTCTCTCTCGCTAATAACTGAGAAATAATCACCAGTATTAACGACACCACTAACATCACTGTTGCTAGGGCATTGACCTCTGGAGATATACCGACCTTAACCATCGAGTAAATCTTCAGTGGTAATATTTCGTAGGTTGGCCCTGTAACAAAAGAGCTGATGATCACATCGTCCAAAGACAGAGTGAAGCTCAATAACCAACCCGCAGCAACCGCTGGCTTAGCAAGAGGCAGGATGATCTGTTTTAGAATCGTCCATTCACTTGCGCCTAAATCTTTTGCGGCTTCTAGCATCTTCACATCAAAGCCATTCAAGCGACTGTAGACCGTGACAACAACAAACGGCAGACAGAAAGTAATATGCGCTGCAAGTAGGGTAAAGAACCCAAGTTGCACACCCATTACCAAGAATAGCGCAAGAAGCGAAATCGCCATTACGATATCTGGTGACATCATCACGATGAACAACATGCCATTGACGATTCCTTTACCTTTAAATTGGTAACGGAATAGGGCAACAGCAGTCAGGCTTCCGACAATCGTTGCGGCAGTTGCTGAGAACACCGCTACGTTGATAGAGTGCCACGCAGCCTGCATGAGGCTGTCATTGTTAATCAACACGTCATACCACTTAGTGGTAAAGCCACCCCATTTCATGCCGAACTTATTGGCATTAAACGAGTTTGCAATCAATACGATAATAGGTAGGTATAGAAAAGCGTATACCAGCGCCATAAAGCTGAACTTAACTGTGCGACCCATTAGTCTAGCTCCACTTTCTTATTCAATAACTTGCCTGCACGGTAGTAGGCATAAAGCATCACGGCCATAGCCGTGGTCAGTGCAATACTAGTTGCTGCGCCAAACGGCCAATCACGAGCATTGAGTACTTGGCTCTTAATTACGTTACCGATCAATAGGTTCTTAGCACCGCCCAACAAGTCTGAAATGTAGAACATGCCAAGCGCAGGAAGCAATACAAGTAAGCAACCGCCGATAATGCCAGGCATCGTTAGCGGTAAAACAACCTTCAATAGCGTTTGCAGTTTGTTCGCACCTAAATCTTTCGCTGCTTCTAAATAAGTATCATCTAGCTTTTCAATCGCTGAGTACAACGGCAAAATCATGAAAGGTAAGAGGATATACACTAAACCGATCATTACTGCCGTTTCTGAATACATAATACGAAGTGGCTTATCGATAATGTCTAACGCCAACAAGCCTTTGTTCAACACACCTTGAGTACCCAGAACCACTTTTAATCCGTAAGTACGAATCAAAGAGTTTGTCCAGAATGGCACAATCACTAAAAACAACATGATTGGACGCCATTTCGCAGGCATTTTTGCCACGATGTAGGCGAACGGGTAACCAATAATTAAACAAAGTAAGGTTGCGACAATTGCCATATAGAAAGAGTGCATCAGCACTTTAAAATACAGCGGGTCAGCCAAACGCAGGTAGTTGTCGAGAGTGAAAGTCATCTCGATCAAGTTCGCTTCGTCACGAGTTAGAAAACTAGTACCGATGATCATGATGTTTGGAATCATCACGAACAGCACCAACCAACCTGTGATTAAAGCAACAATCGCGTTTTGTAAATTAAACTTCTTGCTCATCTTCTAACACCACTTCCCAGCTCTCAACCCAAGTTACTGCAACTTTTTGGCCCAGTGAGTGATCAACATCAGGGTCATCTTCGTTGAAGAATTCGCTAACCATGACACGCATACCTGATTCAAGTTCTACGACTGAATCTAATGTCATGCCTTTGTAGGTTCGCTCGACAATGTGGCCAACAATACCGCTTTGGTCCGACTCTTTAATTTCTTCGATACGAAGATCTTCAGGGCGAAGTAGTACTTGTAGTTTTTGGCCCGGTGTTACGTCTTTATCGTAATAGATAATGGACTCTTCACCTTCGATTGTCGCAACAATGCGCTTTTCATCTTGACGAGATTTCGCTGTCGCTTCGAATACGTTAATTTCACCAATGAAACGAGCAACAAATAAGTTCTTAGGCTCTTCGTAGATTTCTCTTGGTGTTCCGTCTTGTTCAATCACGCCATCTCGCATAACAATAATACGGTCAGACATAGACAGCGCCTCTTCTTGGTCATGCGTTACAAAAATGAACGTAATACCAAGTTGGCGTTGCAGTTGTTTAAGCTCAATTTGCATCTGTTTACGTAGTTTGTAATCAAGAGCAGATAGAGACTCATCCAACAAAAGAACCTTAGGCTTATTAACGACAGCACGAGCTATTGCAATACGTTGCTGTTGGCCACCGGATAGCTGGTGTGGCTTTCGTTGTGCCATTTGTTCTAGGCGCACCATTTTTAAAGCATCCATAACACGAGGTTCAATCTCAGCGTTTGGCACTTTCTGCATGCGTAAACCAAATGCCACATTGTCAAAAACGGTCATATGTGGGAATAGGGCATAGCTTTGGAATACAGTGTTAACATGCCTTTGTTCAGCAGGAACTTGGGTTACATTCTGTTGGGCTAATAGTATTTCACCACTATCTGCCGTTTCAAACCCTGCAATCATTCTTAGTACCGTAGTTTTACCGCAACCGGACGGGCCTAATATCGTGAGAAACTCACCATGATTTACGTTTAGATCAAGATTGCCGATGACTTCCTTACCATCGAAACTTTTACTAATGCCAGTTAACTGTACGACTGGCTTTCCTACTGATTTTTTAGCGTTCAACGTCTGTTTTTCTCCACCTTGGTTCTATTTGAGACCTGTTGCTATACACCTTTAAGGCGCGCATCATAATCACCAAAAACGTGAATTCAAAGCATTTTTTACCATTCAGGGATAAAAAAATTCGCAGGTAAAAGTAAACATCCTTTACCATACTGTTATTTATCAGGTTCACACCTTAACAAGTGTCTAATTATTAACCATCAAGACGCAAAAGCAAGCCTTGTTACAGATTCATATTTTAGTTTGCAGTCTACATATGGGTATAATGGAGGCAATTTTTTATCAATAAGTTAGGTGGCTTCGTTTACTTGGCGCACCTAGGTATCAATATGAACAACGACATCGAAAAAGATTTTAATTTGGGCGGTAGTATCGACCGTGCACTTTCCGGCGATTATGAGCTCAAAGCAACGGCTGTATTCCAAGAAGCATGGAAACATACTGTAAGTCACTTTCTTTCGTTTTCTCCTGCGATCGTTGCATTGATGTTCGTGCAACTGGCTATCTTTTATATCGCACTCAAACTGCAGCTTGGTGACCCCGCGGTTATCTTAGACGCGGTTATCGACCCAGAAGCATTTACACCACAAATCGTTGAATCGATTTTTATTGCTAACTTCAGCTATGAAGTGGTCAGCGCACCTATCTATGCTGGTATCTGTTTAATGGCAATGAGCCACGCTGCCGGACTACAAACCAAAGTGCGCCACATAGGGAAAGGTTTACAGTTCACGGTTCCAGTCATTCTAGTCACTTTGTTCAGCCTAATGCTTCAAGGCATCGCCGGTATGCTTTTGCCGTTCTTGTCTATCTACTTTTCACTCGCATTCAGCAATTCAATTCTGCTGATTTGTGATAAGAAAGTACCGCTAATGCAATCGTTGCTGCTTTCTCTAAGAGCGGTAAATAAGAAAATCTTCGTCGTCGCATCTATCTACTTAATGGTTATGTTGATGTTCATCGTCGCTGCGATGATGTACGGCATTGGTTTGATTTTCGTTCTACCATTCTTTTTCCATGTGAAAGGTATCATCTACCGTGAAATGTTTGGTATCAAACTGAAGGTTATTGCGTCAGATCGACCGAATAGTGATGACGATAATAGCGGCAACGGCGAAAATAATAACGACAGCAACAACAGTAACGATGGTAACAAAAACAAAAATCCTCAGGTGTTCGATGCGTAATAACGTCAAAGGCAGCACAAGTAAATCACTTGCGCTAAAGGTAACTGCCCTTGCGATCGTGGGTTCTATCTCACTGGTTGGCCCGTACATTTACCAAGAAGAAGAGCGCCGACGTACGGCAGACCAAAGTTCAAATACATCAAGTGAGTTTGGTGATTTGACCGTCGCTTCAGATCGACCAAATTTTGCGGCCATCGAAGATGTGAACGAAAAAAAAGACACATTCTTTTCGTTCCTTCGCCCAAGTATCAATATTGAAAACAAACGTATCACCAAAGAACGTGCGTTTTTAACTAAGCTATCTGAATCTGGTTTAAGCAATATTGATTCTGAAGACGCGTCTTATGCGAAAAGGTTAGGGAAGTTGTACAGCTTACCAGTGCCTAATGAAGGTTTAGATCAGACATGGCTAACTGAAATGCTTAGTCGCGTCAACGTACTGCCAGAGGCACTTGTACTGACACAGGCTGCTAATGAATCGGCTTGGGGGACGTCACGTTTCGCCACCAAAGCAAACAACTATTTCGGACACTGGTGTTATACCAAAGGTTGTGGACTTGTTCCGCTACAACGTAACGAAGGTAGCTCGCATGAAGTAGCAACATTCTCTTCAAGCCAAGAATCTGTGCATCGTTACTTCATGAACCTTAACCGAAACCGTGCATATTCAGATTTAAGAGCCATTCGTACAGAGCTTGCAGCTAAAGGTGACGATTTGTTGACCACAGAAACAGCGATGGAGTTAACCAACGGCTTGTTAAAATATTCTGAGCGAGGTTCAGACTATGTGACTGATTTACAAGCTATGATCCGTCACAACAAGGTATACTGGAAAAAGTAACTCATTTTGATACCAACTTGTTTACCTTCGATAGTCGGCCTACAACAAGTAATATCACTAAAAGAGCAGCTCATTGGCTGCTCTTTCTATTTATAAACGCTCAACTTCAACAAGACTATAATAATGAAAAAGACAGTACTCGCTCTATTAGCCACTTTCAGCCTTGGCGTATCTCTTCCGGCTTCGGCACAAGAATACATGTTCACGTATTCTAAACTCTATACTCAGCTGAAAAACAACACCAAAGAAGGACACGATGATGTCAAAGTAGCGGTCTTCTTTGTTGACCAACAAGCACAAAAAACCTGTCATATCAGTAAAGCTTGGATGGAGAAAGAGGAGCACTACGAAGAACTAAAAGTGTCTCCTGCGAATGAACTGCTTCTACCGGTAGACAAAAACCTGCGCTCAGCAAACCCGCTTATCTTTGTCCAAACCCAAGAACAAGAATGTGCGTATTCGCTCGTTGTAATGACTCAGGAGCCTTTGGCTGGAACGGTTGAAGTTGCACAGTTAGAAAATCTATTACCACAGATGCAAGCGATGCTAGAAGACGTCAGCGGCATGTTTTCTAGTTGGTTCACTCCAGATATCCAAGGCTTGACGCTAGAGTTTGATAATAAACTTAAAGGCAACATTGCTCTGTCTAATGGTAAACAAATCCCAATTGAAGAAGGACGTGCGAAATTCACGTTGGACGAACTGCATGGAAGTGACAGCATCACGTTACCAGAAGCCACAGTTCGCGTTTTGCCTTACATCCCAGCGCAATAATAGCGGCTAGCCAGGAGTTCTATGCTCAGCTTAAGATCGTGACGAAACAGCCTGTTCTTCTTTGAATAGGCTGTTTTCGTTTATAGTCTTAAATCTAAACACCTAAATCTTACCAAGTCGCATATCTCACTGCATTTCATCTTTGATTCTTACCTCTTATTGCGACCTATTTTTCTCACCGCTAAAGGACAGATCGTATAATAAGGCAGAATCTTTCTCTTGCCTGGCTTGTTTATCCTGTCGTTACTATTTCAACATGAAATAAAAATCCGTATAATCCACGCCCTAAAACAGTCCCACTAGCAATCTACAGTCGATAACTCGACGGTGTGAGAGTCGCAATGAACCAAAACGAAAATAAAAAAGATACACTTGAATTCAACAAGCTTCAGAAACGCCTGAGAAGAAATGTTGGAAATGCCATCGTCGACTACAACATGATCGAAGAGAATGACGTAGTAATGGCGTGCATTAGTGGCGGTAAAGATTCATTTGCGATGCTAGACATTTTGCTACGTTTACGTGAAGCAGCACCTATCAAATTTGATGTTGTCGCTGTAAACCTAGACCAAAAACAACCAGGCTTCCCTGAGCACATTCTCCCTGAATACTTTGAAACTCTGAACATTCCTTACTACATCGTAGATAAAGATACGTACTCAGTAGTGAAAGAGAAAGTGCCAGAAGGTAAAACAACGTGTGGTCTATGTTCTCGTCTTCGTCGTGGTACGTTGTACTCGTTTGCAGAGAAAATTGGGGCAACTAAGATCGCACTTGGCCACCACCTAGACGACATTGTTGAAACTATGTTCCTGAACATGTTCCACGGTGCTCGCCTGAAAGCAATGCCTCCAAAACTGCGCTCTGATGATGGTCGCAACGTTGTTATTCGTCCACTGACTTATTGTCGTGAAACGGACCTAATCCAATACGCTGAGCACTTAGAGTTCCCAATCATTCCATGTAATCTATGTGGCTCTCAAGAAAACCTACAGCGTCAAAACATTAAAGCGATGCTCATTGATTGGGATAAACAGACTCCAGGCCGTGTTGAGAAGGTCTTTAAGTCAATTCAGAACGTGAGCCCAAGCCAATTGGCTGACCGTGAGCTGTTTGATTTCATTAACCTCCCACTGGATCGTAGCGAAGATCGTAAAGCATACGAATTCGAAGAAGCTGAAATCTCGTCGTCAAACATCGATGAGTCTTTGTACATTGATGTAACCAACGTTTAAGCCTTATTCGTCGAAGAGTCGCTATAACGTATAGATAAATAAAAACGCCTCAAGCAATGCTTGAGGCGTTTTTTATGGGTTAAATATGTAGATTGAAATACATATTCAGATTGTCGATTTTTGAACGTTTAAACCTTTTAGCCTTTAGCAAGGTTAGGATCGAGGGGGCTCACATAACCCGATGGCTTAAGAGCCAGAACGTCACAATTAATCTTATCGATAACGTGCTCGGCGGTATTACCAATAAAAACGGCAGATAAACCAGTACGGCCTGTCGTTCCTAAAATCACCATAGCGGCGTTATTCTCAGACGCGGCTCGTGGAATCACATCTTCTGGTAAACCTTGCTCAACAACCGTTTGTTCTTCGCACATACCATGCTTTTGACGCAGCGCTTTCATTGCCGTTAAGTGATGACCACGAACTGCGTCTGTATAAGAGGTTGGGTCAAACTCTGGCAATTCGATGGTGATATTTGCAGGTGTCACCGGGTAGGCATTCACCAAGAACGGTTCAGCATCCAAACGCCCAGTGATCTCAAGTAATCTGTCGACCATCGTATCATTGAGCTCTAAGTGAGCTTCTGTTTCAGAGCCTACATGAACGGAAGCATAGATCTTCGCGTGTTCTGGCCAGAAATCATTTTTAACCAATAGCACTGGGCTAGGGCACTTTCTCAATAGGTGCCAGTCGGTTGGAGTAAAGATGACCGATTCTAGAGTGTCGTGCTTACGCGTGCCTTTGATCAAAATATCATGCTCACCACTGTAAACTTCAGCAATGATCGCTTCATACGGGCGATTATGCCAAACCACTTGTACGTTAAATTCGATAGAATCATCAAGGTAAGGAGCAGCAACCTTATTCATCCAAATTTCACGCTGATGAATTACGCCTTTACGCATTGCGTCTCTCTCATCGACAGAGAGCATAGATGTCATTTCATACGAGAAGTCGTAGATCGACAAAAAGAAAGTGATGTGGCTTGTTGAGGTGCTTTTCTTGGCAAGTTGGATAGCACGAACTAGAGCAGGTTGCTCATCGTGATTAATGTCTGCGACAACTAAAATTTTGTTATAGATACTCATAACTAAGCCTACTTTTCAGACCGAACATATAAATAATGTAGCGTAGTTATGGAGAGAATAAGAGAAATATAAGAGGTTTTAAGAGAGAAACATGATGTAGCTCATTATTGAACTACATCATTGATATCTAGACTATTCTTTTGATACGCCAGCAAGTTCCATCAACGCATCGTGATCTTCGATAGTGATGTATTTGCCTTTAACGCTCAAGATGTCCGCTTTTTGGAAACGACCTAACAGACGGCTGATTGTTTCAACAGTCAAACCAAGATAGTTACCAATATCGCCGCGAGTCATCGTTAAGCGGAACTCACGAGGGCTGAAGCCACGCTGAGAGAAGCGAGTTGAAAGGTTGTAAAGGAATGCCGCAAGGCGCTCTTCCGCGTTCTTTTTAGAAAGAAGCAGAATCATTTCCTGGTCACCTTTAATCTCATTACTCATCAAACGCATAATCTGCTGACGCAATTTAGGCATTTTCCCTGATAAGTCATCGAGAATCTCATATGGAATTTCACATACCATAGAAGTTTCCAAAGCTTGAGCGAAACTAGGGTGTTCGTCACCCGTGATCGCGTCAAAGCCAACAAGATCGCCCGCTAAGTGGAATGCAGTAATCTGCTCATCACCTTGCTCGGTAATCGTATAGCTTTTAATCGTTCCAGAGCGAATAGCGTAAAGAGACTTAAGTTCGTCTCCCGCTTTAAACAGCTCTTGGCCTTTTTGAATAGGTTTCTTTCTTTCAATGATCTGATCAAGTTGATCTAGCTCAGATTCATTCAAAGTAAATGGGATACAGAGTTGGCTAATACTACAATCTTGGCAGTGGATCGCACAGCCACCAGACTGAACTCGTTTCGTCACAGGCTTTTCAGAAATCATAACAATCTTTCACTATTTGATATACGTCAATATTTTAGCATTCCTTAATCCTAAAGGGTAGTAAAAAAACCGGATTAAAGACACCACTATACGGTATAAACAATGAACTGTAGCGCCATATAACCGGTATAGAAGCCGTAAATGAGGATTAAAATTGCGCCAAACTGGCGAAATAAGTCAGCTTGTTGCAGTTTTTTGAGGAAATTGGCACCCATTCCAACCGTGAGCATCGCTGGAAGAGTTCCTAAACCGAAAGCAAGCATGATACCCGCTCCGTTATACCAACTTCCTGACACGGCTGCCCACGTAAGCATTGAATAAACAAGGCCACATGGAAGCCAGCCCCAGATAAAGCCAAACGGCAAAGCATGGCTAGGGTGTTTCAATGGTAGAAATGATTTACCTAAAGGAGAGATATAACGCCATAGCTTCTGTCCGATTTTTTCAAAGAACAACAGACCAAACCACCACTTGCCAATATACAACCCCAAGATAATCATGAAGGCGGCAGCGAACAAACGAAGCCACGCTAACAGAGTATTAAAATCGCTTAACTGTCCAATTGAAGAAATGGCACCACCAATTAAACCACCAATTACGGCATAGCTTGATAAACGACCTAGATTATAAAGCAGAGGAACAACAGGAGAAGGTTTGGTATTACCAATCGAAAGAAGTGAAGCAATACCACCACACATTCCCATGCAGTGGCCTGCGCCGATCAGACCAACAAGAAAAGCTCCAATCCAATCAGGCGTCATTGTTCTTATTTTCTACGCTAGATTGATCTTCAAGCGAACTTTGCTTATCGCTTGCTGAAGGTTTGTTGTCAGAGTTGTTATGAGCGTTAATATCTTCATCAAAAAGAATATTGTGACCTTGGCGTTCAAGATCTTCAAACTGCTCGCTCTTCACTGCCCATAGAAAGATTCCAACTGCGATACATACAAGTACGATCGCAATTGGAATGAGTATGTATAAACTTTCCATTATTTACCTTGCTCTTTTAAAAGCCTTAACGAGTTAGATACTACAATAATAGAGCTAGCAGACATGCCAACAACAGCAATGTATGGAGCAACCAAACCTGCGATAGCCAATGGAAGAATAAGTAAGTTATATCCTAATGACCAAGCTAGGTTTTCACGGATTATCTTACGCGTTTTTAGCGCCAAAGTACGAGACTTAAGCAATCTATCGAGCTTATCTCCCAATAGCACCATATCCGCAGAGGCTTTCGCCACATCAGTACCGCCGCCCATAGCAACAGACAGATGAGCACCGGCAAGAATAGGAGCGTCATTAATACCGTCACCAACCATCATGGTGATATCACTTGCGTCTCTAGAGTTAAGATAGGCCAGCTTGTCTTCTGGTTTCGCATTAGCAACAATGTCAGTAATACCGATCTCTTCAGCAACAGGTTTCGCGTTAGTTAAGGAATCGCCAGTTAGCAAAGTCGTTTTTATTCCGGCTTCTTTAAATTGCTTAATAAGCTCGATACTTTCTTTACGAATGGGGTCTTCATAAGTGAATGTAGCTATATGATGACCAGACATCGACAAGTAAATACCATTGCTTTCCGACGTTTGATCTTCGCCTAGAATAAATTCACTGCTGCCGATCGCGACTTCTTGTCCATTCCATTCACCAGTGATACCTGAACCAATGACATTATTAACAGACTCTACTTCAATATTATCTGAAACATAGGCCTTAAACGCTTTAGCGATAGGGTGGTTAGCATGTTGCTCTAGGCTTGCTGCAACTTGCAAACAAGTGTCTTTATCAAGCTTTGCAAAGGTTTCAACTTGGCTGATACGAATATCACCCTCAGTCAAGGTACCTGTTTTGTCGATGATCAAGTGGTTCACCTTGCACAAGGTTTCAAACACATGACCTTTACGCAGCAAGATACCGAAGTTACCCATACGAGAGGTTGAACAGGTAATCGCCGTTGGTGTTGCAAGTGATAAAGCACAGGGACATGTAGCAACGAGCACTGAGAGCATGATCCAGAAAGCATCTTCTGGACGTGTTTGGTGCCAGTAGAACCAAGTGCCGAATGAGATGATTAAAATAACCGCGACAAAGTATCGAGCCACCACATCGGCGATTTCAGCAATGCGAGGCTTTGATAACTGCGCTTCATCTTGTAGACGAACGATATTAGAAATAACCGAATCCGCTTTGGAGGTCATTACTTCCAATTCAAACGATTCATCACCATTCAATGTGCCAGCAAAGACCGTGTCACCCTCATTCTTAACCACATGGATAGATTCGCCAGTCAGCATGGATTCATCGATATGAATTCTGCCAGACAATACTTCGCCATCTGCGGGAATATGTTCACCAGGAAGAACGCGGATTTGGTCGCCAACCTTTAAAGTTTTAACCGGAACTTGATCACCGTCTAGCGTTGTCGCCATTGCAGGAACAAGCTTAAGCAGGTTACCACTCGCAGCCGCCGCTTTACGACGAGCTCTCATCTCTAAGAAGCGCCCTAAAAGCAAGAAGAAGGTGAACATCGAGATAGATTCAAAGAACACTTCGCCTTTCTCTGTCACCGTTGCTATCAAACTTGCGACGTAGGCAAACAACAAAGCAATCGACACAGGTACATCCATTCCCAATGTTCGGCCTTTAATACTACGCCATGCATTAATATAGAAAGGCAACGCAGAGTATAAGAGAACAGGGGTTGCGAAGATCAAACTTACCCAACGGAAGTAACTTTTGAATTCAGGTTCAAGGCTGCCAAAAACTTCAAGGTAGAGCGCCACAGCTAGCATCATGACTTGCATGGTCGCTAAACCCGCGACACCAAGACGATAAAGGTAGTTTTTCATCGAACGATGGTAGGCTGCTTCTTGTTGGTCTGCTTCGAAAGGTGCCGCTTTGTAACCTAGGGTATGGATTGCAGACAACAGTTCGCTCAGTTTAGCCTGGGTGTTGTCCCAGCTGAGTAGGGCACGGTTAGTCGTGGTATTAACACGGATACTAACAACCCCTAACTTTGAAGAGACTTGCTTCTCAATAAGCCATGCACAAGCAGCACAAGAGACGCCTTCTAGTGACAATGTCACTTCTGATGTGTTTTCGGAGTTACGAACGAACTCCAATTGAACATCTTGGTTGTCGTAATGACTGAGTGCTAGAAGTTGCTCTGGCACTAGATCCGCTTTTTCAGCCGGAGCGGTACGATATTGGTAATAAGAGACCAAACCGCTATCAACGATTGTCTGAGCTACGGTCTCGCAGCCAGGACAACACATCTTACGAGTCGCTCCTAAGATCTCTACTTCAAAATCCGTTTCCGCTGGTACATCTTCACCGCAGTGATAACAGGATTCACACATAAGCTTTAGTTCGTTAGTTGAGTAGGAGTGTCGATAGGGAAGTTCATGCGACCTTGCACCAACCATTCAGTATCGTGCGGGGAAAGTTCAATAAACCATGGACCTTGCATTTCGTGGTCCAAAGTCAACGTGTAGTTACCTTTCGCATCAGCAGTAAGAAGCTGCGTGAAATCACGATCAGGTAGTGTTCTGTGAACGAACATTGCGCTGATAGCAGGGAAGTGATCAAGCTTGCCTTTGTCTAGAGTAATGATAACGGAGTTACCTCTCTCATTAACCGTCGCCGACAAGCCCAGTTCCTTTGCAATATTTACTTTTGAAATGTCGACATTAATGCCTTTTCCTTTTTTATAGTAATCCTCAGTTACAAGGTCGACAGAGTTCTGTGTAAACACAATAACCGTCATGATGGTCCAAATAACTACTGTCGCTGGCAGCGCGATTAAGAACCACGGCCAAAACTGTTTATACCAAGGCTTTACCATAAAAAATATCTCAAAAAAGAATAAAAAGAAGGGGTTATAAAATAAAGGAAAGACAGCCTCTTAGAAAGAGGCTGTTATTGAAATGTTACTTATTATCTGAGTTGCTTAAGCTCCACACGTACGATGCAACAAGCTGAACTTTGTCTTCGCCTAGAATATCTTTCCAAGCAGGCATTACGCCAGAACGTCCGTTCATTACTGTCTCAGTTACATCAGCGCGAGAATCGCCGAACAACCAATCGCGGTCTGTCAGGTCAGGTGCACCTACAGCAGGGTTACCTTTACCATCTGTACCGTGACACGCAGCACATACGACGAAACGTGCTTTACCAGCTTCAGCTTCACGCACATTCACGCTACGACCAGAAAGGCTAAGAGTGTAGCTAACTACTTCTTTAACACCTTGCTCGCCTAGAGCGTCTTTCCACGCTGGCATTTGGCCGACACGACCGTGCATGATCGTAGTCACGATAGCTTGTGGTTCACCACCATATAACCATGCATCATCAGTTAGGTTAGGGAAACCTTTCTGACCACGTGCATCAGAGCCGTGACACTGAGAACAGTTTTGCAGGAATAAACGCTGACCCACTTTGATTGCGTCAGCATCTGATGCAATGTCAGGAACAGAACGTAGACCATTTTCGTCGTGAGCTAGCTTTTTGAACGCTTCACCAAAGTAGGTGTTTGCATCATCAAGCTCTTTCGCATACTCGTCCAATTGTTTGTTTGCTTGAGCCGTAGCGATTGCAGAGCGAGACTCTTCGATACTACGAACTTCTTGATTTGAACTTGTCCAACCTAGTAGACCTTTAAAGTTGCCAAGGCCTGGGTATAGAGCAAGGTAAACCGCTGCAAACACAATTGTACTGATGAAAAGGTATGTCCACCATTTTGGCAGTGGATTATTAAGCTCACGAATACCATCGTATTCATGGCCCATATCATGACCTGGTTCTACGCCTGTTTTGTCTTTAAAACACCAACGAAGTAAAACCGCACAACCAATTAGGGTACCAATCGTAATCGCACTAACCCAGATACTCCAGAATGTACTCATTACTTTGTCACTCCTTGATTTTTAGAACTTGTTGCCGGCTCGTCGTCTGCAAACACTAGGTTCGCATCTTCGTCGAAACGTGTTTTACGATTCTTGCCATATGCCCACCAAACGATGCCGATGAAACAAGCAAAAACAGTAACAGTCCAAACACTTTGAAATGTAATAATGTCCATAATTATTCCTTATTTCATTGCGTGGCCAAGCGATTGAAGGTAAGCGATGATTGCATCCATCTCTGTTTTTCCTTCAACATCTTGTTTAGCGTTGGCAATTTGTTCGTCTGTGTAAGGAACACCAAATTGATTGCGGAAGAGTTCAAGCTTCTGCTTAGTCAATTTGCCATCAAGTACATTCTCAGCAAGCCATGGGAAACCAGGCATGTTTGATTCAGGAACAAGTTCGCGAGGGTCTAGGAGGTGAACACGGTGCCACTCATCAGAGTAACGATCACCAACACGCGCTAGATCAGGACCAGTACGCTTAGAGCCCCACAAGAATGGGTGTTCCCAAACACTTTCGCCAGCTACAGAGTAGTGACCGTAACGTTCAGTTTCAGAGCGGAAAGGACGAATCATTTGGCTGTGACATACGTTACAGCCTTCACGGATATAAATATCACGACCTTCCATTTCCAGAGCAGAATAAACGCGTAGGTTTTCTACAGGTTCAGTCGTCTGCTTTTGGAAAATAAGAGGGGTGATTTCTACTAAAGCACCAAAGCTGATTGCAATAACGATTAAGATCGCTAGTAGACCAACGTTTTTCTCGACCAACTCATGGCGATTATTTGAATTTGAGCTCATTCTAAATCTCCTTAAGCCGGTTGAGGGATAGCTTTAAGGCTATCTTTAGGTGCAGAAACAGTTTTGTACGTGTTGTATGCCAATAAGAACATACCAGATAGGAAGATGAAACCACCTAAGAAACGTACAAAGTAGAACGGGTAAGAAGCTTCTACAGACTCTACGAAGCTGTAAGTCAATGTACCGTCAGAGTTAACTGCACGCCACATCAGACCTTGCATCACGCCAGAGATCCACATTGCAACAATGTAGAAAACCGTACCAATCGTTGCTAACCAGAAGTGAACATTGATTAGAGATACAGAGTACATACGCTCTTGACCAAATAGTTTAGGAACTAAGTGGTAAACCGAACCGATAGAAACCATAGCAACCCAACCTAACGCACCAGAGTGAACGTGACCAATAGTCCAGTCCGTGTAGTGAGATAGTGCGTTAACCGTTTTGATTGCCATCATAGGGCCTTCGAACGTCGACATGCCGTAAAATGATAGAGAAACGATTAGGAAACGTAGGATTGGGTCATAACGTAGCTTATGCCACGCACCAGATAGAGTCATAATACCGTTGATCATGCCACCCCAAGATGGAGCAAACAGAACCAAAGACATAACCATACCTAGAGACTGAGTCCAGTCTGGAAGTGCAGTGTAGTGTAGGTGGTGAGGACCAGCCCAGATATACAGTGACACAAGAGCCCAGAAGTGAACAATCGACAAACGGTAAGAGTAAACAGGGCGACCAGCTTGTTTAGGAACGAAGTAATACATCATACCTAGGAAACCAGCTGTCAATAGGAAGCCTACCGCATTGTGTCCGTACCACCATTGCACCATTGCATCGATCGCTCCGGAATAAATCGAGTACGATTTAAACGCAGATACAGGAACAGCTAGGCTGTTAACGATGTGCAACACGGCAACCGTGATGATGAAGGCTCCGAAGAACCAGTTAGCTACATAAATGTGCGATGTCTTACGCTTAATCATGGTTCCGAAGAACACGACCGCATAAGCTACCCACACAAGAGTAATAGCAATATCGATTGGCCATTCAAGTTCTGCGTATTCTTTACCAGAGGTTAAACCTAACGGTAAAGTAATTGCAGCGGACAGGATAATCGCTTGCCAACCCCAAAAGGTAAAGGCTACGAGAGGGCCACCAAAGAGACGCGTCTGACAGGTACGTTGTACAACATAATATGATGTTGCAAACAGCGCACTTGTACCGAACGCAAAAATAACCGCATTAGTATGCAGGGGACGTAAACGACTGTACGTCAGCCACGGCGTATCAAAGTTTAGCTGTGGCCAAACTAATTGAGCGGCAATCAAAACACCAACGCCCATACCGACAATACCCCACAAAATTGTAACGAGGGTAAATTGACGGACGACCGTATAGTTGTAGTTTTGTTCAAGCTGCTTTTCTTGGCTCATTTGCATGCTTCCAATTTCTTATTTACTACACTTTACTTCCAACACGACTCACGTCGTAATGCCACCCAAATTAGAAAGGGAAATTCAGCCTATTCAGGACCTTATTTCCACTTGCTGATTTTAAAAAAAAGTGGCATTTTCAACGCGACACTATACTTGAATTAACAAATCAATGACAGAGTAGTAACCTTACGCTTGGTCTGGAATTGGATTTTTATTTAAAAACTTTGAACTTTGTAACAAGGAGTAAAGATTATAATGGCGGCACAAAAGCTAACAAAAGGCAGGCTTGTTCAAATTATCGTCATGTTGGTTATTTTAATAGCGGCATTTACTTGGAGAACAGTAACATACGATAATAACGAAACAGTAAGCTGTATAATTTCAAAACCGTGTGAATTTAGCATTGATAATCATAATGTTTTAATTTCGGGCGATAGATCAGGGTATTCAATCGAAACATCTAAAACTGGCAAATTTATCATTAGCTACCATGAGAGTGGAATTCTAGAAGAAAAAGGGCCATCGAATTGGCTGTTACAAACTAATGATAAGACCTCCTCAATAACAGTTACATTTCCACAACAGATAAACACGTTTTCCGTAAACCTTTCTAAAGAGTAATAGAGGGAAAACTGAGTCACGCCTCGGTTCTTTTGATAGAAATATGTACCAAATCAGTGAAACACCATGCATTAAAGTGTTATAAAGAGGACATTAATAAAGTTTCCCGGAATCTATGAAATTTCTATCAAAAGTCTCTTATTCCCTAGACGATAAAATCGCAGTAGATGAGTTGCTCAATGGGGTAGAAAACCCTGACGATATTGCCTGTCTTATTTGCTACTGCACAGAAGAGTACTCAACACTCGCTGTGCAGAGATACTTCGTAGATGTTCTCCCTAACACCCCAATACATGGCTGCACCACTTGTCACGGTATCATGACCGAAACTGGGTTCCACTCAGGCCCAATTATAGGCGTACTCATCATCTATGACTCTGGGATCAACGCCTATGGTACGGGTATCGAGCATTTTAGCGACTCCATAAACCAAAGTACCTTCAGCGCCATCGATAAAGCACTTAAGAACGCCAACCGAGAAGGTGAAATCCCCGATCTTATCTTGCTACATTCCACTCCAGGGAATGAAGAGAAGGTCATGGCAGCTATCGATAAGAAGTTTGGCACTGAGGTGCCTGTTATTGGTGGTAGCGCAGCGGACAATCAGGTTTCTGGAAACTGGAGCATCTTTACCGAAGAGTCACTCTCTATCAATGGCGTGTCTTTAACTGTGGTATTTGCTTCTCAGTCCATCTATTCGTCTTTTAGTGCAGGCCATACGCCCACGCGCTATTCTGGGAACGTCACAAAAGTAAGAAATCGAATATTGTTGGAGATTGACCATAGGCCAGCCGTTACCGTTTATAACGAATGGACCAATTTCCATTTAGGTGGCAGTGATGATGGTTATATATTCGAAAAGTCGTCAGTGTATCCGCTAGGGAGAAAAGTTGGCTCTTCATACGATTACCCATATTTCAAACTGTCCCATTCAATCAGAGAAACAGAGTGTAATGGAATCGAGCTATTCACCGACATCAGTGAGGGCGACACCATCTATTTGATGCAGGGCTCTAAGCAACAATTGATAAGCCGTGCCGCTAATATTATTCACTCTTCTTACTACAACGATATGGATTTAGAAGAGAAACTAGGGGCGATCAATATCTTCTGCGCTGGGCCAATGTTGAACCTTAAGCAAGATATGGACGAGGTTTGTGATCAAATAAATCAAGCACTTAATGGACTCCCATACATATGTCCATTCACCTTTGGTGAACAAGGAAGGCTATCTGGCGGTGAGAGTGCGCACGGAAACTTAATGGTATCGTCTGCAACGTTTTATAGGTTGAAAAAGTAATGGGTTCTGAAGGTCAAGAAGCGCTGCAAGAAGCACGTATTGAACTGCAAAAACTAAAATCCCGAGAGCGAAAGTTGGCTGAAGAGAATAGGGTGATCTTATCAACCATCTCTGCGATCAGTAAGGCAAGTAACATATCTGAGATATTTTATAGCCTTGAATTTGTGCTCAAAAAATACATTAAATTTGATGACTTTATCGTAATATCTAGGGTAGGAAACGAAGGCAATTTTAAGACCCTACTAACCAATAACAAAGTCTTCGAACAGATGAATTGGAGCGATTGCGGCAAGCTATCGCGAGTGATCAATGGAGAGTGCGCCATCCTTTTTGAACCCAAGTCTCTTGGGGAATTCAACTCTCTGCATCCCATTGTCCTCGACCAAATCAACTCCGTTTTGATTACTGGTATTGATAGTGGGCTAACGCAGTCCGTCATCATCTTTATCCATTCCAATACCAAGCACTTTAGTGTTGAAACCAAAGCAACCCTAAACCGCTTTAGACCATTGATTGAGCGTGCTGTTTTCGATATTGAAAACAAAGAAAAGCTTGAAGCTACGGTTAGAGAACGCACAGCAGAACTCGTCACAGCTAGGAAAGATGCAGAGAGAGCCAACAGGGCAAAGTCTGAATTCCTAGCAATGATGAGTCATGAATTAAGAACACCGTTAAATGCCATCATTGGCTTAATTGACACGCTGAAATCCACACATCTGAACGACGAACAACAGTCTATACTGCTCAATATGAGCACATCATCTGAACTTCTACTGGCGATTATCAGTGATGTATTGGACTTTTCTAAGATCGAGTCAGGATGTTTTTCGCTTGCGCCTCAATGGAGCAACGTAAGAGACACTGTAACTTTTGTATTATCTGAACAAAAGAAGACAGCAGACGATAAAGGATTGGTGCTAACGATAACCAGCGATATCCCTGAAGGTGAACTTCATTATATCGACCCAAGCCGTCTGGCACAGATCCTCTTTAACCTAATTGGCAATGCGATTAAGTTCACTGAGCGTGGACATGTACACGTTTCTATCAAGTACCAGCAGAGCTCATTCTATATAACAGTAGAAGACTCTGGGATTGGTATCAGCTCACAACAAATTTCGTCGCTGTTCAGTCCATTCGTGCAAGCTGATAGCACAATCACACGCAGATTTGGTGGTACAGGTTTGGGCCTGGCGATCACAAAAAGACTTGTTGAGCTAATGCGTGGGCGCATATCGGTAGAAAGTGAACCAGGAAAAGGCTCTAAATTCGAAGTACAGTTGCCAGTGCTTACCAGAGTCATGAACAATTTGTCTAACAATGAAAATAATGAATGTGCACGAGAGTTAAGAAGCCGGTATTCAGTGTTAGTTGTCGAAGACAATCCAACGAACCAAATGGTGATTAAATTAATCCTAACGCGACAAGGCCATGAAGTTTTCATCGCAAGCAACGGTGAGGAAGCTATTGGCTTTGTTGAAAGATCCAATGACTCGATAGATATTATCTTAATGGATGTGTCGATGCCGGTAATGGATGGATTAACCACAACCAAATATATGAGAGACGCGAACATCAAAACGCCAATCGTCGCGCTAACAGCTCACACATCAGTAGAAGACAAATGTTCATGCTTAGCGGTAGGCATGAATGATTTCGTTACCAAACCAGTAAGAACCAAAGAGATTACAGAGGCTATTGATCGATTAATGCTTGAAGTCTAATAAACGTATTCTTAATCGAAGATTAGGATATATGTTTATTAGGTATTTTATGGTAAATAGTCTTACTGTTAAATAGAACGACAATTAATTCGATAGACAAGACGCAGGGCACTATGAAAAGACACTAATTTCATAAACGCTAGAATTAATTTAACATAATATACATAATACGCACTAAGGCGTAAGTTCTTTCTGAGGGCTGTCTAGCTGCTCTTGAGCCTGAATCTGTGGGTAGATTCGAATAAAGCTAAGCATGCTCTGTAACGTCTCAATTTCTTCAAGCATGTGAAATGTCAATTTGTCGCCTATTTCTTCAGTGTAAGCACCGGAGTTTAAGAACGTAGACATGTTGTGAAGATCATTAACCTTGTCGGAAACATCCGTTAGCGTGTACTCTTGGAAACTCATAATTAACTCTCGTATAGTTGATTGTGATAGAAGCCCGTAGCTGTCTCATCAGTTACGGGCTTTGTTTTAATCAGTAATAATTGGCTCTTCTTCCGTTAGCGTTCGTAACGATGATTCACAATTGGGACACTCAATCTTAGATAAGAATCCACTAATGTAGACTTCCTCATCCCAGAATAATTTATAGCAAGACGTACATTGATATTTAGGGTCATCTTCACGGCTCACCATCATAAATCCCCCCTTATAGAGAATGGTACGTTTCGGTAAATTCCAAATCATAAATCCAGCTCCAGAGGTGTGATGATTTTCCCGTACTTCTTTAGCTCCACAGTGCCAAAGTTATTAACGATATAAGAAGAGCTATGAAAGGTATAAAATCCGGCTTCATAAGGTGGTTGACCTTCTTCAAGTTGAACCTTGGTGAGCGTTGGGAAACGACCTTGTAGATGTGCATAAGCATCTTGTTCATAAATAGTACGCGGTGGCTTGCCGTCTTTCCCTGGCATGGTTCTAGGTATGACTTTTACGTCTTCTTTGAATACTTCGATTTTTAACATGGTGTTTTCCTATGCGTAGGCTTTGAAAGGTAAAATATTGGTTTCGGCTACGACTGGCATTTTGTACCAGGGCGGAATTTCGAGTGGCTGAACTTCGATAATTTCAGAGCGTTTAAGTGTTGGGCACATACGACTAACATCGAATTGTTGACCAATATCGATACCAATCGCTTTTAGGCGCGCTTTATGTTCGTAAAATTGACGATCTTTTAAAACACTCCTTAAGTCTGTTCCATGCTGCCACATAATGGCGTAACTCTGCGTTGCATTGGCTGCTTGTCGGCTCTTAACTACGCCCAGCGATAAAAGTTGATCTGCAAAAGATTGATGTTCGTCGTATGATATTTGTGTTGTTTTCATAGCATTCTCAATATCTTGTAAGTGTTTGTGAAAGTCTTGTTCTGTAGTGATGCCGTAAAATTGTAAGTCGTGTCGTTTTAATAATGCTTGTCTTAAACTGTGCTCTTCTCGGACTACGCCAGATGATTCGCAATAATCAATAAGTTTGTTCACATAATCTAATGCTTCTTGTGATACCCCTTCTTTTTTTCGTTGGTCTTTTAATAAATGTCTCTGTAAGTCAACTGCTTTTGCATAGAGCTTGTCCATTATCCAAGTAGAACCCTCTCCCCAGTTACAGGTATTCCCATCAGGATAAAGCTTAGGTTTCCGCCCTCGACCAATCTGCATAGAAGAAAGACCTCGAATAAAAGAGCGTTCCTTGCCCTTCCCTACAGCTAAATTCCGAGTCCAGTCTATCGATGTGATTTCAGCACCATTACCAATCAATGAAGACGATTTACCATCAGCAGATTGACGGTGAGCAAAGCGAGTATTTTTAGTAAACGGAGGTAAGTCATACGAAGCTAAAATATGGTTATAAATTGCTACGCATTCATCGAGCGTCTGTAACCCGAAGAGATTGTCCATGCGCTGCCATCGTGACGGGTTTCCTTCAACTCGAACACGGGTGCCATTACATCGAATGGTTAACTTGGTACTGTATGAGCCTTCTAATATTTTCTGATTAACCGTCGGAGGAAGATTTTCACCAGTTTCCAACTCAACCCTTTCGATAACATGACGCCCCACAAGAGGAAGATTCCCCTCATGGTGATCTTGTTGCATGAATAGTTGGTCAATAAAGAACAAATGAAAACCCTGTCAATGGTCATTAGTGATAATAATTAAGTCACAAATGATATATCAGAAGTGCGAATAATAACAATGTTAAATTGTCACTTCTGACCATTTAGAGGTCACAACTGGAAAAGTGGGTGTACAATAAGAGCAAATGAATATCAGGAATAGAATGATGAGTAACAAAGCTGAAAGGTTTCATGCCGCAATAAAAGAAAACGGTGGATATGAGGAAATTAGCCAAAAGACCGGAATCAGTGTTAGTACACTAGTCAGAATTGCCAAAGGAAAAACCGAACCAAAACTAAGGGATGCGGTGAGCATATCTGAAGTAACCAACACAAGTTTAAATTACATCGTTTACGGTGAAAAAAAAAATAACTTCATCGACAATGGCGCTGAAGAACTACTAAAGGCCGTTGTAAAAATCAGCGACAAAATAATTAGCCAAAAGATGAAAGATCTAAAAAGAGACACTCAAGAGGAAGACAAATAAACTCGGAGTTTATGCGGATGTCCGCAGTTAGTTGGGGTGTTACAGGAACCCCAACCTTATCTTCGAAATAATCGCATAAGAAAAGAGCCATTCTAGAGAATGGTTCCTCCCCGGCGAAACGGGGCCCCTCCATTCTTACGAATGGCTTTTTGCAGTTAGAAAATCATCGATAGAACCGGAAGTTGGCAGTGCCCTGTACCAAAAAGCTATTCTGGCAAGATGAAGAACTAGTTTTGTGCTCTTCTTTTGAGGGAGTAACGCTTCGCTGCTTTTCGGGCATTTAGGGGAGTCATGCCAAAGAACGGTATCGAGTGCCCTTATCCCTGCGGGGCAAAAGAACTCGATAAATCTCAAACACTGGCGCGCTATGCTTGCGAATACAGGGGTGGTTCAATGCGTATTGTGCAAATTATGTTACGGGTTAACTTCTAACAACGATTTTCCTAACGGGCATCAAAAAGGCCGGACAAGCCGACCTCCTCATTGAGCATGTTACTCACCCACGTTCTTATTCAGTTAAGCAAAGCAAACCACTCAACATAATTTAGACCCATAATACGCAGTTGGCTTGTAAGCGCAAAGTTGTAATGTCACTATTTTCCAAAGTTAAACTGTCCCTCTAGCTCATCACCACTAGGCTTAATTGATATTGGTAAACGCTATGGACATAACAACATGCTGGTGACTATGAGTGATTCAGAGATCAATCGTTTTAAAGTAATTGAAGATGTGTGTCAGCGACGGATACGTCGAGTCGATGCTGCCGAGATCCTCAGCTTGAGTGTCCGTCACATCCAACGCCTGATGAACCGACTTCGTAAATACGGTGCGAGCGGATTGGCTCATCGCGCTCGCGGTAAGCCTAGCAATCATCGTTATTCAAGTGATTATCGAAACTCGGTGCTAAGTCTTGTCCGTGAAAACTACAACGACTTCTCACCAACACTCGCTCAAGAAAAGTTATCTGAGCTGCACAACTTGCCTATATCAAACGAAACTTTGCGTCAATGGATGATTGCCGACGGACTGTGGCTTCCACATTCACAACGTAAACCTCGGATCTAACAGTCTCGTTACCGCCGTGATTGCTTAGGTGAACTTATCCAAATAAACGGGTTTGAAGGCCGCAGTGACAAATGCTGTCTATTGGTGCTCATTGATGATGCGACTGGTCGTTTGATGAACCTAAGATTCAGTGAGACAGAATCCGCGTTTGTAGACTGAGAAGACTTGGTTACTCTTTTTCGCTAGATATAATTATGCAATAAGCCAAACATACTCTCGAACCACAAGCTTTGATTTGCTTGATGCTCAACTGTCATTATTACCAGACGTTTCCATTCAAAACGTACTTATATGACAGCTTAGTTTGATAATAATTTACAGTGCAACAAAAAATACTATTCGCCACTTTCTGATTGTAGTACTTTGTCTTACAACTGCGATAGTGATAACTCTATTACCAACAAGTCTTTAAAATCAGATATTTAGACCAGTTCTCAATTAGTTAGAGTATCTTTTGTTTGTTAACATATTCTGGAATTGAATAACTTACTATCTCAGAAGGCCTTACATGAAAATAAGTACAATCGCCCTATCGCTATTCACCGCTTTTGGCATCAACTCGCAGGCGCTTGCTAGTGAAAACGAAAACTCACCTAGAGAACATGGTCATTTTTATGCTGGTGTTGATATCGGCTTTTATAATGAAACTGAATTGGAATATCGCGGTAGTGCCATTGAAGATTCATCTGACCTATCCGACCTTAGTTACAACTTAATTGGAGGTTATGAATTCGATACTCACGATGTAGTAAAACTAGGAGTAGAAGCTGAATACCGAAAAATAGGTAAAGTTAACTTTAACGATGTAATGGATATTGAAGGACAAGCTTTCTTTTTAAACGTTAAACCGAAGTTCATTGTTAAAGGTGACGTATTAGATCTGTATGTATCTCTATTAGCAGGTGTTGGCTCTATGGATATGGAAGCGAAAGCTTTTGGAGTCTCAGGCTCTAAGTCTGAAGCAGCCTACCAAGTTGGTGCTGAGCTTGGTGCGATAGTGGCAGACAACGTCGACATCCATATTGGATACCGCTATGCAAACGTTGAAATAGAATCAATCGACGTGTCACCACAAACAGCTTACCTAGGCGCAAGGTACCACTTCTAATCTTTATTCATACGTAGGCTCGATACAAGTAAAGCCGTCCTTTTAAAGTTCGGCTTTAATCTTGGTCGCCTATTTCACCTTCCCACCTCGACCTCTGCTTTAACAAGATAATTTGACCATAAATAAAGTTACGTTGTATCTTATTTAAGAGCTACAACTTAAAAGCGTAGCTTGATGCAAAACAAACCACTTAAACCGGCCACTATTTCGTGTTTAAATTTTGATCTATCAAACAGTTGTACCAATAAATTTGGTGATTGAGCAATCAAATGCTATGCATTCGGGTATGAGTTATGGATTAAAGTGTTAACATCAGACGATGTTGTAAACTAGGTGTTTGATATGTTGCCTAAACTTTATAAGTTCAGATCTCTCCACGACAGAAACATACAATCTATTTCCGAGTGTTCGTTGTGGTTTGATTACGCTAAGAGCTTTAATAACCCTTTTGAGTCTAACTATCTGCTCGACAACGAACTTCAGAACGATTTCAAAGTTATGTGTTTTTCTCAGTCGAATGACCATCCAATACTCTGGTCTCAGTATGGCGATAACTTTAAAGGCATGTGTATCGAGTATGATCTCAATTGTTACAATGGTGAGGCCAAGCTCAATTGCTTTGAAGTCCAGTATGAAGACGACCCAAGCATGTTCCACTTAGAATCGTTGACGGAAATCCAAGCATCAGGATTGGAAGCAGAAATATTTAAGATCAAGCATTCTAATTGGCGTTACGAAAAGGAATATCGCTGGGTGTTACCTAACGAGGAGATGCTCGGCAATAAGCTGTACCTTAATAGAGAATGCCTAAGGTCTGTGATCCTCTCTGAACACGCTCCTGCCGACAGGAAGTTGAAAGTTCTGATGACTTGCCAGCGCCTTGGAATTCCCGTTAAACACGCAATAGCCAAACAAGAGTCGTTTACATTCGAAGTGGTCAGTTAAAATAACACAAACAACTGATTGATATCGAAAAATAACGACTTATTAAAGGTTACACTGTAGCAAAAAGGAAGCTATATTTAATGTAGCTCCCTTTTGTTTACATGTTCGTCGTCAGTTTTCCAAGCACCCTATCCTGCATTTGTTCAATTGTCGTTATAGACATTTGAACTGTAGAAAACCAATAAGGGCGATGCTTAACGTTAAACAACTCGCTGTTATCTAATGCTTCGAAAATAGAAAACTTTCGACCTTGAGCAAGAGCTGCGCCATAAACTGTTCGCTCAAGTACGGGGATATCATTCACTTCTTCCAAAAGCGCCCTCTTGATGAACAGATTACTTGGGCTCCAATCTACAAATTCAACGAGATTTTTTAGTAACATAAGGTCTAATTTCTCTACCATTATTTCGAGAAACTGTGTGTTTGGCATCACTTCAGTACAAGCATAGTATTCATCATGCTTGTCGCTTGCTTCACGATAACCTAGCATCGTTTTTACTAATGCATCTTCAAAAACTGAAGAAAAATGGTTACAAATCAAAAACAAAGGTAAGCTTCTCAAAACCCCAAGTAGAATACCGACGTTAGGATCTTTTACCGACGTTTCTTGAAGTCGAATTCGAGTCGCGTTTGAAGTAACCATCAAATGCTGCCAAACCTTAGGTGTAATGTGCTTGATGTTGCTATCACTCCATTTAATAAGCTGCTGGCTCATTAGCAATGGAAACAACAAGCGACAGTTCTCGATACCTATTTGACGCGCTGCAACTTTAGGGTCGAGAATTACCCTGGATTTTTTACCGTACTTTTCAGTGAACTCACGATTGGAAACAAACTCGATTAGACTTGAACTCAATACACTACTTTTGGTCGATATTTCATGAAGCTTAGAAAAGTTTAAGGATGGCGAATAGCCAACATCAGCGAACTGGTTGTAGTCTGGTAGCTCTGAGAACAATGTGCTTATTAAAGTCCCTTGAAGCTTCTCAAGCATAAGATCCGAGGCTGCATTACTTACATCATCGACCACGTAGCGCAATGTTTGTTGTTTCGCGACAACTTTCTCACGATGAGCGTTTACTCTATCTTGTTCACAACGCAATAAAATACGCTGATTGTGAGATATGCGGTCAGATTCATCAAATATGACGCTATCACAGTATCTATTTTCCAAACTCAATAATGTATCTACCGAAGATTGCTCGAGCTTGTACTCAGGCGAGATTAGCCACCGATTAAAGCGAGCCTCAACATTGATTGAGACCTTTCTAGATATCTCAATCACTTCAGGGGTGTAATTTTTTTTGTTAACAACAACCGTGACTTTCCCTTGCCCTAAATGCATTTTTGCGTGCATATTCAGCTTTTATAATAAAATTAATATTAATAGAAATTAGAGATTGGTTCACGTATTTGTTTCAATAAAATTAAGGTTATTTAGTTATAGTGCATTATGTTTAATTATTCTGTGATATGGAGGCGGATGTACTTTTCAGGAAAGCTGTATTTGAATTTTTTCTTCCTCGGTAAGTGCTTTTTAGCTTGTTTGCATGCTTTGCTGTCGCCTGATGCCCTAACCTTTTTAATTATGGCATAACCTTTAGAGTGCTTCATTTCTATCATCAGGTCGCAATAACCATCAAAATCAACATTACTCTTGTTAAGCCCTTTCAGCACTGTGACTTTGATTTTTTTGGCTACAGGGTTAATTAATGCATCATCGGCTAGTATGCTTGGAGACGTAAGGCACAAAAGAAATGCGAGATATTTCATACTGTTCTCAATTATGTGGCGTTGAAAACAGTATGCAAATTATTAAGAAATGTATGAGATTAAATTAGTACTAAAAATTGCTAAACGAACCATGCTTTCAAAAGTTATGCCTTCTTGGAACCTTTAGATTTGAAGCCATTATGAGGAAATACATTTCGAATACGTTGTTGAACATTCTTGGGAATCTCTTTGGTAAATTTCAAGTTATAACCAGAACGCTTTGCGTAAACCTTAAGCTCTCCTTGAAATGCATTGTTGTGACCGATTTCTTGAAGATTGTGCTTAAAACTAGGCGGTAAATGCCCTTTTACTTGTTCAATCTCACCTTCGTTGAACTTGATCTTTAATACGGGTCTATCAATTGCGACGAGCCAAAAAATCAATACGGCTCCGATTAAGATTACATACATCATAATGCCACCACTATTGCTGCTTATTTGTCGTCGGAAAGAAGTTTACTCAAATCTTCTTTGAGACTGGTTACTGTTTTGCTGGCCTGCTCACTTCGAGACGCTTCACTAACCAAATACTCTATGGCATCAGATAACGTACAACCAAGTTCGTTTGCTCGTTGAGATAGCTTCTCCCAAACGCGATAATCAAGATCGATAGACTTCTTCTTAGTATGTACTTGTTCAGCGTTGAAATGACGTTTGCGCTTGGCTCTGATCGCTTGTTTAAGCTTGTTATCAAGCTCTGGCGACATGTTATTTGAGATCCACTCAAGAACGCCTGTAGGTTGGTGTTCTAGCTTCAACAAAGCTTGCACGGCAACATCAACTTCACTTGAATCAATATGGCAGGTGATCGAATCACCTTCTTTCCATTTTTTTACCAGGTAGTTCCATTTCCAACCACATTCTAAATTTTCAAGCTGCTGATATTTCATGTCTAATCTCGAGAGTTAACCTAGTGACAGCGTAACCCATAATGGGTTGTTTAACAATTATTGTCTTGAAAGAGTAGACCAAGATCATACTTATATTAGCTTAGTGTTTAGTAACTACAACATAGACCTATATGACTCCCCGCTTTTTCTATATACTCCCTACCTTATTATCATAATCAGACATTTAAATGACTCAAGTAGATTGGCGACATGTAACGCCTCAGTACGATGAATATAGCGCTCAACTTGAGCAATTCCCTGACATCTCTCCTTTCACATTCTCAGATATTCAACATAGGTTTAGAGATGCGCTAACCCGTTTTGTACGCCTATCCAATCTTTCACGAGTTCTACTTGTTAATGCGCCTGACAATTCGATCTATCGTCAACTTATCGTTGAATCTTTAACGGCGGAGTTAAACAACGAAGCTCAGCCTGTTATAAAAACCGAATCTTTAAATGCAGCCACTTTGTTTGACCAAGTTCAGTCTAAAAATGGTGAAATTGTAGCAACAAAGCCAGGCCTACTTTCTAGAGCAAACAATGGCTATCTGGTTGTTTCAGCCAATCTGATCCTGGCAAACCCAGGAAGCTGGCTATTATTGAAATCAGCGCTTCTCGGTGAAGCTGTTGAGCCAATTAGCAGTTTTCCTGAGCATCTAAATCAGGCACCTATCGAAGCATTGACATACAACATTAAGTTGATTGTTGTCGGAGACCGCGCTCAACTTGGTGATCTGGATTATCTAGATGGCGATATTCAAACAGGGTTTTGTCTATTCAGTGAAATAGAACAAGATATTAAGCTCTCCAATGAAAGCCTAACGCAATACCTTGGCTATCTTAAGTGGTTACAGCGTCGTTATAACCTTCCAACGATCACTCAAGAAGCGTTGGTAGGAATCCTAACGGCAGGCGCAAGAGAAACGGAAGACCAAAGCTACATACCGCTATGTCCGATTTGGCATAACGCGCTGTTGAATGAAGCGCTCATCGAAGCAAATGGTGGTGACATTGATATTCACCATATTCAGCAAGCTCAACAACACAAATACAACCGCGAGTCTTACCTTCCTGAACGTGCCCTCGATGATATTCGAGATGGCCAAGTCATTATCGAAACTGAGGGTGAGCAAGTCGGCCAAGTTAACGGCCTGACGGTCATCGACGTTCCTGGACACCCTATTTCTTATGGTGAACCGGCTCGTATCTCCTGTGTTATTCACTTTGGCGATGGCGACATTACCGATGTAGAGAGAAAAGCAGAGCTTGGTGGCAACCTTCACGCGAAAGGCATGATGATCATGCAAGCGTTTGTAAGTAGCGCGCTAAACCTTGAAGATCCGTTGCCATATGCTGCTTCTGTTGTGTTTGAGCAATCATACTGCGAAGTTGATGGCGATAGTGCTTCTCTTGCTGAGCTTTGCTCTCTGGTAAGTGCTTTGTCGGAATACCCTATCAATCAACAAATAGCGGTAACCGGTGCTGTCGACCAATTCGGTCGTGTACAAGCCGTTGGTGGGCTAAACGAGAAAATCGAAGGATTCTACCATGTGTGTAAACACAACGGGCTAACTGGCGAACAAGGTGTGATCCTTCCAAGATCTAACTTAAGACATCTTGCTCTGAAACCAGACCTAATTGAAAGCATCAAAAACGAAGAATTCCATATTTGGTCTGTGTCTAATGTAGATGAAGCGATTCCTCTTATTATGAACGCACCATTTAGGGACGAAGAACAAGAAAGCGTTCTGAGTAAAATCGCGGAACGTATTGAAAATTTTGAAAGACATGAGCACCCTATTGGAATCGTTGGACGCATTAAAAACTGGTTTGTCTAGTACTGATCGGACTTGTTTAGCGTACACCTGTTCACTAATATGCACCTATCAAAAATCGGAGTAATTGATAATGCAAAACAAACGTGATTCTTACACTCGCGAAGATCTTCTAGCATCAAGCCAAGGCGAATTATGGCCAGAAGGTCCTCAACTACCAGCACCGAACATGTTGATGATGGATCGCATCACTAAAATGTCTGAGACTGAAGGTGATTTCGGTAAAGGTTTGATTCTTGCTGAACTGGATATTACTCCTGACCTATGGTTCTTCGACTGTCACTTCCCTGGCGACCCAGTAATGCCTGGTTGTCTAGGCCTTGATGCAATGTGGCAGCTTGTTGGCTTCTACCTTGGTTGGGTTGGCGGCAAAGGCAAAGGCCGTGCTCTAGGTGTTGGTGAAGTTAAATTCACTGGCCAAATCTTACCTACGGCTAAAAAAGTAACTTACGAAATTCACATGAAGCGTGTTGTTAACCGTCGCCTAGTAATGGGCCTTGCAGATGGTCGCGTTCTTGTTGATGGTAAAGAGATCTATGTTGCTAAAGATTTGAAAGTTGGTCTTTTCCAAGACACGTCAGCGTTCTAGTTTAATCGTTAAATTTTTAATAAAGCAGCCAATGGTTGCTTTATTTTCATTCCAATTCATTTAGTTATAGTGCATCAAAGGTAATTAAGTAAAGTCATCAATTATATGTCCACCAGCGGAACAACCTTAAATCACTTTCTAATCAGCCAGTTCTCGGTTTATAAGGCCTTGTATGGTTATCAGAAACTAACAAGGCTCCAGCTGTTATACAACATGGAGCCTTGACCTTTGAATATGTTCGCCCTATCTACTTATAGAGACCTGAATGCTTATCATCTTTGGCATCACGCCAACCACCTAACCAATACGATTTAGAATCCATTTGGCTGTATGGGCAAGCTTCTTGTGACCTGCCGTTTAAACCAGCTTTGTAACCTTGAGATTGTGCTCGTTCTAGGCGATCACGCTTTTGTCTCTTCATAGTGCAGTCCTCATACGGGTGTTCGTTTACTAACATACAATGATTACAACTTCGTGGAGTTTTGTTGACTCCAACTTAAAGAATCGACCACTTTTGAACTTTTCTCAAGGCGAAAAAAAGCCCGAGTTCAGAATTGTGAACTCGGGCTCAAGAGGTAAAATTATTTAAATTTTCTACGGAACCCTAACAGGCCAAGTACAGTCAAACCCAACCAACCTAGGCTACCGCCTTGACGATCAACTTTATGTTCATCCGTGCCACGAGCTTGAATGTTAGAAGCGTCACTCCCTTGTTTAGGAATCAATTTAACAGCAACGATCTCTTCAGTAGTCGACGAAGACTCTGCATTATTACAATAAGAATTGTGTGCCGTTGTGTCATAAGGACGTGCGGAACCGTTGACGGTACATCTAATCGCAGTCGCTGAAATTACACCAGCATCATTAATATCTGAAGCATCGATAATTCGATATCTATTATTATTCCCAGAAGCATTGCCGTCGTTTGTTAAATCATCCAGCCACCAAGCTTTATTGTTAAACAAGCTAGCTCTGCTTGCTTCTGTACCAGTCGCTTGATATGGATAAATAAAGCCTCGATGGCGTCGCTGCTTACCACCGCTTTCACGGATAGTTTCTGAGTCAATCTGACCAACAATTTCATTGAAGTTATTAATTCTACCGATTTTCCCTCCCGCACCATTAAAGAAAATAGATTGTGACCCATCGTTTAAGAACTTAGCACGACTCCATGTATCATTACCTTCATACGTAGACACAAACAATTTATCAGGAAAAGCGCCATTCTCCGCATTACTCTTATTATACAATTTAGCTTGTCCAACAATATTAAGGTGCTTGTTAATAGAACTTCCCGTCGAATTAGCATATGTGTCATCATCACCAACCTGAGAACCGTCAATCACTCTCTTGGTCCAGGATGCAGGAAGTGCGTTAGTATCAGAAATATAAACTGTCGCATTCATATGCTGATCATCGTAAGTATTGTAGCCAACCGCATAGATTTTAGTCCCGTCAACCGCAAAGTCCCTCAAGCTTCCTTGTGCTAGAAGTTCATCTTCTTCTTCCTTAGCTTTGGAATCCCAATCTAGCAATTGAGTATAGGATGAGTCCCAAATCGCAGCTTTAGAATTATAGGTGTTGAATGGTGTGGAACCTTCGTTTTCGTTTGAACGAGCCGTCGAAACGCTTCCTACAGTATAAACTCCATCAGTAGCCCATGCTCGAGATTGAACGGGAGTACTTGTCACATCCCCCCCAACAGTAACAGAAGGGAAAGCTTGGTTACGCTCAACAACAGAAGTACTGCTGTTCCCTATAGCTTGAGCATTGGAATCTAGAGAGTTGATTACCGTATTAAGACCCGAAGGCTCAATTTGGCCAGTCGAACCTTCAACAAAAGCTTTGAAATTAGATTGGCCGTTTCTTTCACGCTCATAAGCATACCAATATTGATCACCCCAGCCCCCCGATGTATCACAATTATCATATCCTAAGTAATCTCTACAATACGAACGAAAATAATCAGAGCCATCATCAGTTTGTGCGTAATAAAAAGCATTATCCGAACCAAAAGGCACTTCCTCTCTATGGCTCAACCCTTCAACACCTTGACGAGCTTCACCTGCGAGCAAATATCCATCACACTCAGACGCTGTCGCATTCTCATCAAAGCATCCAAGTGTACCAAGAGTGCTATTGCTAGAATCTTGAATTGCAACACCATGAACTTCATTACCTGATACAGGGCTGTCCACTTCAATAATCGTATAAAGCGCTGCATTCGCATTAGTTACAGCAAATACTAATGCTGCAACTGTTGTTAATTTAAATTTAGTACAAGTCATTATTACTTCTTAACTTTCCTGTTGTAGTGCCTCGAGCTCTTCCCAGCGCTCAAAAGCAACTTCAAGCTCCTGCTCTACTGCAGATAGCTTATCTAAAACTGGTTGTGTCTGCTCTACAGATTTTGAGAAGAAGTCTGGATCATTAACTTCTTGCTGCAGAGTTTCAATCTCGGTTTCCAATTCTTCCAAACGCAAAGGTAACGTTTCTAGTTCTCGTTGTAGCTTATACGATAACTTCTTAGGTTTAGCTTTAACTGGCGCAGTTTTGGGAGTTTCCTCAACAACTTTCTCCGCCTTTGCTGGCTTTTCAACCTGACGATACTCCAGTGCTTGTGCTCTTTGCTTCTGAGCATCGTGGTAACCACCAACAAACTCTTCAACTACACCGTTACCTTCAAATATCCAACTCGTCATTACCGTGTTATCAACGAACTGACGATCGTGGCTCACGAGAAGCAACGTACCCTCATAGTTGGCAAGTAAATCTTCTAAAAGTTCCAATGTTTCGATATCTAAATCATTAGTAGGCTCATCGAGAATCAACAAGTTATTCGATTTAAGGAAAATACGAGCCAATAACAAGCGGTTTTTCTCACCACCAGACAGCGCTTTAACCGGTGTACGAGCACGTTTAGGAGAGAACAAGAAATCTTGTAAGTAGCTCAGTGCGTGACGCTCACGTCCGCCTACAGTTACTTCTTGCTTACCATCAGCCAGGTTATCAATCACCGACTTCTCAGGGTCTAGAATTTCGCGGTATTGATCAAAGTAAGCCACTTCAAGCTTAGTACCACAATGCAAACGACCTGAATCGGGTTTAAGTTGATCAAGAAGCAGTTTAAGCACCGTACTCTTACCACAGCCATTTGGCCCGATAAGTGCGATACGATCGCCGCGCATGATGTTGAAGCTAAAGTCTGTAACGATCTCTTTGCCTTCGAATGCGAAGTTAAGGTTCTCGGCTTCAAATACGATTTTACCTGAACGTGCAGACGTATCGATTTGGATATTCGCTTTACCTTGTACTTCACGACGATCTTGACGCTCTTCGCGAAGCTTTTTAAGGGCACGAACACGGCCTTCATTACGCGTACGACGCGCTTTGATACCTTGACGGATCCAAACTTCTTCTTGTGCTAGCTTTTTGTCGAATTCTGCGTTTTGCATCTCTTCAACACGCAGCGCTTCTTCTTTCTCTAACAAATAGTTGTCGTAATCACCAGGGAAAGAACTTAGCTTGCCACGGTCAAGGTCGACGATGCGTGTTGCCATTGATTTGATGAAAGCACGGTCATGCGAGATAAAGATGATTGAACCGCGGAAGTCTTTTAGGAAAGCTTCTAACCATTCGATCGTTGCCACATCCAAGTGGTTGGTAGGCTCATCAAGTAGTAATACGTCAGGGTCACATACAAGCGCGCGTGCAAGTGCTGCTTTACGTTGCCAACCACCAGACAGTTCCGTCAGTTTGGTATTTGCTGTTAGTTTAAGAGCGGCAAGAACATTACTTACGCGATCTTCAAAACGCCAAGCGTTGGCATGATCCAATTTTTCTTGCACGCGAGTAAGACGGTTTAAATTCTTTTCGCTAGGGTCTTCTGCAATAACATCAAGTAAGTTGTGGTACTCCTTAAGCAGCTCACCTATCTCAGCTAAACCACCAGATACGTATTCGTAAACAGAGCCCTGTTCATTACGAGGAGGATCTTGCTCTAAACGAGATACAACCACATCTTGCGTGATCTGCATCTTGCCGTCATCCATGATGATGTTGCCAGACAAAATCTTCATCAACGTTGATTTGCCTGCACCATTACGGCCAACCAAACACACACGTTCGTTTTCTTGCAGTGCGAAATCCGCACCATCTAATAACGGGTGATCGCCAAACGCTAATTGCCCATTATGAATTGTAAGTAATGCCATTCTTCTTTAACCAATCGTTAAGTTCTAACAAGCCAAATGGCCAGTTAAGCTCTGAGTGTTGAGACAAATCAGAGCTTTCAAATTTGAGCACCGGAATAGTGACCCCGTAACGGGAAAAGAGCTCATCATCTAATGCGATATCCACCACATTGATCTGATGACTTATATTCAGCTGTTCCGTGAGTTTGAATGCCATCTCACATAGATGGCACCCTTCTGTACTGTAGAGAGTCAGCACTATATATCCTTATACAATCTCTTAATTACTTATGAGTAATCAACCAGCAGTTATGAATGTGCTTGTTGCGAGAGAAATCCAGAGGCAACGTCTTAGACGAGATATTCTGAGCTTTAAGACCCAGCTCTTCCAGACCTTCCATATCCATCTTGAAATGGCGCTTGTTGTTAGAGAACACAATTGTGCCTTCTTCTCTTAGAAGACGCTTTAGGTCTTCCATCAACTGGATGTGGTCACGTTGAACATCAAAAGATTGATCCATACGCTTAGAGTTTGAGAATGTTGGTGGATCAATAAAGATCAAATCGTAAGATCCTTGCTCTTTCGCCAGCCATTGTAAGCAGTCAGCTTGAACAAATTGATGTTGACGACCAACACGGCCGTTCAGTTCCATGTTCTCTTTTGCCCACTCGAGATACGTGTTCGACATATCAACTGTCGTTGTAGAGCGAGCGCCACCTACTGCAGCATGAACAGAAGCACTGCCTGTGTAAGCAAACAGGTTCAAGAAGTCTTTACCACCAGCCATCTCACCAATACGACGGCGAGTAATCTTATGATCCAAGAACAAGCCTGTATCTAAGTAGTCATGAAGGTTAACAATCAGCTTAACGCCGTATTCGTTTACTTCTAGGTTAGAAGAGTCTTGAGCCATCTTCTGATATTGAGAACGACCCTTCTGCTTCTGACGAACCTTAAGCACTACGTTGTTTGCTTCAACGCCAGTCACTTGAATCGAAGCTCGGATGATATCGGTTAAACGGCGCTTAGCTTTGTCTTCCGGCACATCTTTAGGCGCTGCGTATTCTTGAATCACAAGGTGACCTGGGTATACGTCAATCGCTACATTGTATTCAGGTAAGTCTGCATCGTAGATACGGTAGCAATCTAGTTGTTCTTTCTTAGCCCACTTACCGATTTTGCCGATGTTCTTTTTAAGACGGTTCGCAAAATCAGGAGCAATCAGCTGTTCTTGCTCGCCAGTTGGACGCTCAGACATAGGACGGTCTGAAATTGAGTAGTTCTTCTGGTGACACGGTAACGCACCGTTATTCAGTTTGAACTGTTTGTCTGCACGCATACGCAAGCAGCTAAGCAATTCATCAGAACTTGAGAAGATAGAAGCGTTGCAACCGCCAAACTCAGCCTTCAGTTGAGCACCAAATGCTGTGTAGAGTGCAATCAGGCCCGGTTCTGTACCTAGACGCTCACCGTAAGGCGGGTTAGACACAATCACACCATCAGTAAACTCTGCTGGACGCTTAAGCTTTGCAGCGTCACCTACTTCGAATTCAATCAACTCTTCAACGCCAGCACGACGTGCATTATCACGCGCCGTTTTGATCATGCGCTCGTCATTATCGTAACCGAAGAACTTACATTCTACTTTCTTAACGCCACGACGGCCTTGAACGTTAGCTTCTGCTTTCACTTCAGCCCAAAGCTCTGGTTCGAAATCTTCTAGTGATTCAAAACACCATTTTTGACGTTTCACACCAGGCGCCATGTTTGCAGCCATCATTGCCGCTTCAATCACTAACGTACCTGAACCACACATAGGGTCTAGGAAAGGTTTCGTTGCATCCCAACCACTACGAAGAAGAATCGCTGCAGCAAGAGTTTCACGCAGTGGTGCGCGACCGGATTCTGGACGGTAGCCACGTTGATGAAGGCCACTACCTACCATATCCACACCAAGAATCGCTTTGTCGCGATGCAGACGAACGTGAATACGAATATCTGGATTTTCTTTGCTAATAGATGGGCGCGGTAAAGACTTCTTCTCGAAGCAATCTACAACGGCATCTTTTACTTTCATCGCACCGTATTGGCTATTACGAATTTCGTTGTTCGTACCATTGAAATCAACAACGAAACGCTTAGTGCTATGGAATTGATTTACCCAGTTAACCGCAGTGGTCGATAGGTAAAGATCCATGTCATCCATACAAGTGAATTCTGAAAGGACACGTACAAATCGAGAAGCCAAACGGCTCCACAAACAACAACGATAAATTTGCTCATTGGTGGCTTTGAATTTAACACCTGCTTGAACAGGTTTTGCGTTTGTAATCCCTAGTTGGGTTAGTTCTTCAACTAATAAATTCTCAAGGCCATTTGAGGTAACCGCTAGATATTGATTCATAGTGTTCTTTTATTGATAAAAATGAGCTCGATTATACCTGAATTTGCTATTAGAGCATCACACTAAACTCGTCTTTTCATTGAATCTTTCGACTAACTGCTTAGCAAATGGTCAGTCATGAAGCGATCGCTTACTCGCATCCCCTTACAACACAACAAATCTCAATCTCACAGAAATAATACTCATCATTAGGCTTAAACCATCAAGTGCATTTATATTCACCTATAAATTGGTATATACCAAGAATAAATTCAAGCTGAAACTTAGCAACAAAAGACCCAAAACAGGGAATAAACGGAGGAAATCCGCTATCGATAATAAGAGAATCGATCGAAATTGAGGTTAAAAAAGATACGTTTTTTACAAATTAAATAAGTGAACAACGTCATTCAAATGAATGAACTACGTCGTATTTATTGAGATAGGCTTTTTTAGACACAAAAAAATCGGCTATTAAGCCGATTATGGGGAAGGTATTACAGGTTTATTCGTAGCGATGGTTGGTCGAAATAATGCTCTAGTGATGCTCTAGTGATGCTCTAGATTAGAGAATAGAGGTTAACCCACCATCGCAATATGCGCTTGATGAAGGATGGCATTTGCGTCAGTCATTCTATCGTGCATGACTTTAATCGAGTCTCCAAAGCGTAACCCTTTTGAAGGCGTTAAGAGGAACTCTTCTAAGTCTACAAATGCACATAGGCTCGCACACTCTCCTACTTCCAATACAATGAAGTAACCAAGACTATGCTCGTTATTCATTTGTACAATATCCCCTTCTTGAGGATATTCATGGCCAGTGCCTTGTGAGTCGAAGAACCAGCTTTTAGGCTGTACAGGCTTATGGAAACGCTTTGCAGCCACACAATAAAGTGCAAGCTCTGCTTGGCGTGGCTCAGACAGTTCTAAGCCAGAAATTTGTTCTTTGAAGGTTTGGTAAGAAGATGCATCATCAACAGTGAATTCATTATCTTTAAAAGCGCAGTCCACCAGCTTATTGCGGACCAGATTCGTTTTAAAAATCATATCCTCTCCGAGGTTTAGCATCAATGAACATTGCTGCTCATCGTAATACCAACTCCATGTATCGCTAGGTTTAAGCATCATTTCGTCTCACACTGTTGAACCATTCCATTAGGTAAAACGCAAAATTACCTTCAATTACAGTAATTTTACTGTGCGATAGGCAAAAAAAAAGAGGAAATGAATTCCTCTTTCTTATCGCTTTTCTCTACAACTCAGTGAGTTACAGTGTCTCTTTTAGTAAGACGGTGCCAGATTGTAGTCTTTGAACTAAGATCGTTTTTACGAACTATAGATTTTTGACGATGTCGCCCACAAGGCCTGGACCTTTGTAGATGAAACCAGAGTAAACTTGTACAAGCTTAGCGCCCGCCATCATTTTCTCTTTTGCAGCAACGTAAGAGTCAACGCCACCTACCCCGATGATCGGTAGTTGGTCACCCAGCTCTTCGTGAAGTTTGCGAACAACTTCAGTACTACGAGATTGAACTGGACGTCCACTTAGGCCACCCGCTTCGTCGCAATGCTTCATGCCTTCAACGATACTGCGATCAAGTGTCGTGTTAGTTGCGATCACACCATCGATCTTATTTTTGATCAATGATTCGCAAATTTGGCTGATTTCGTCATCACTTAGATCCGGAGCGATCTTAAGAGCAAGCGGGACATATTTGCCATGCTTCGCTTCTAATTCAGATTGCTTGGTTTTTAGTTCAGACAACAGATCATCAAGTGCTTCGCCATATTGTAGCGAACGAAGTCCTGGAGTATTTGGTGAAGAGATATTTACCGCAATGTAACCTGCGTATTGGTATACCTTCTCCATACAGATAATGTAATCTTCTGCGCCCTTTTCAATTGGCGTGTCTTTGTTCTTACCAATATTGATACCTAAGATGCCGTCATAGTTCGACTTCTTAACATTCTCAATTAGGTTATCTACACCTAGGTTGTTAAAACCCATGCGATTGATAATACCTTCAGCTTCAACAAGACGGAACAAACGAGGTTTATCGTTACCTGACTGTGGACGAGGAGTAACAGTCCCTACTTCTACGAAACCAAAACCCATTGCGCCAAATGCATCGATGCATTCACCGTTTTTGTCTAGGCCGGCTGCAAGGCCAACTGGGTTTTTAAAAGTAAGCCCCATGCACTCTACAGGTCGGTGAGGTAATTGTTGGCGATACAAAAGATCAATAGGCGTACCTGTGAAGCGTTTGAAATTTTGAATTGCAAGATCATGAGCCTTTTCGGCATCAAGTTGAAAAAAGCCAGTTCTGGCTAGACGGTAAAGCATTGTGCCTCCGATAGAAAAAAGCGCCGTGTAAACGGGGCGATATTATTTACTTATTTACTCAACTATTCAATCTATTACTGTCTGTAAGGGTAAGATAATCAAGTTTGCTAACGAATGAGGTTTATTATTAAGCAAACGTTACCGTTTCCTCTCGCGAACAGCCTATTTGACTATCATTCATGTAACGAGCATAGGTTGACTCGACTAGGGATAAGCTAACTTGGACAAGCATAAGTGACTCAACGAAATAATTGGACACGTCATTTACTATTCAGCCAAACGAAAAAGGCAGACCTAATGGCCTGCCCTTGTTTCTTTTCGTTTATCTAATCGCTAGTCTGTAGACATGCAGTTTAGATTCAATAGCATCAATTCACGTAGTGCCACTGAGAACTTAGCAAACTCATGAACCGAACCTACTTTGAATTCGTTCAAGATGCTTTCCCAACGATGTAAAGAAACAGAATTACTTTCCATCCAATCATCAAGCGCTTTAATCACGTCAATATCTGAAGCACAACCGCAGTTAAGCACCTGGCCAGTTAGTTGACGTTGTTGCCAATCCAGATCTTCTCTGAATGCTGCACGTGCCAGCGCTTGCCAGTTGTTGTCTACTGCTTGGCCATTGATTTGTTTCAAGAACCAGTGCAAAGACAAACGGTCACCAAGGTTGAAGTAAAGCTTAGACGTTTGTTGTACTGTTTTACCCGTTTCACGAGCCACTGTGGATATATCCAGTGCTGAGTACAAGCTAGACAAACGCGCGACTGAATTGGCCAACTCAGCGTTTACGCCTTGGTCAATCCATAACTGTGCCATTGCGTTATGCTCTTCTACTTCTGAAGCCACTAGATTTTCATCCAGTTTCTCTGTAATAGTAAGAACATCACCTTGGTAAAGTTCAATCAGTGCTTTCACTGACTGTTTACCAGTACGGTTTCTTAGCAACCAACGAGCCAAACGACGAAGTGTACGGCGAACATGGTAGATCAATTCATATTGAGCTTCAGAACTTGAAACGTTATCCAACTCACGGATGCTCTTCAGAACTTTACCAAGACCGTAGATTTCACGTGATGCCGCGTAAGCATTTGCAATATCAACGATATTTGCGCCAGTCTCTTCTTGCAGGCGAGTGACAAAGTTACAACCCATCTCGTTAACCATTTGGTTAGCCAGTGCCGTCGCGATGATTTCAGAACGTAGTGGATGGTTATCCATGTGCTGCGAGTAGTTACGACGTAACGCTGTTGGGAAGTATTGCATAAGCTGTTGAGCATGGAATTCATCATTAGCGATATCATCACTAACAAGATCTTCTTTAAGCACCATTTTTCCGTAAGCAACAAGTACAGAAAGCTCTGGTCTTGTTAGGCCTTGGCCCTGCTTCTCACGCTCAAGCAATGTTTCATCATCCGGGATGTATTCCAAACCACGATCTAAGTACCCTGCTTTTTCCATTGTATGAATAAAGCGGATTTGCTCTTTGACTAAGCCAACACCTTGATGCTCAGTAACCGAAATAGACTCAGCTTGGCAATATGCATCATCTAGTACGATTTCGCCAACTTCATCTTCCATCGATTCAAGCACTTGGTTACGTTGCTTAACGGTTAGATCCCCATTAGACACCAAACCATTCAAGAAGATCTTAATGTTTACTTCGTTATCCGAACAGTCTACACCGCCAACGTTATCAACAAAGTCGGTATTAACTCGGCCACCCGTAAGCGCGTATTCAATACGACCCAATTGAGTCATACCCAAGTTACCGCCTTCACCAACAACCTTAGCTTTCAGGTCACGACCATCGATACGGAGCACGTCGTTTGCACGGTCACCTACATCAGTATGAGTCTCGTTTGAAGACTTAACGTATGTACCGATACCGCCATTCCAAAGAAGATCAACCTGCATAGACAAGATCGCTTTGATCAAGTCATTCGGTGCCATTGATGCTTTCTTGGTACCCAGCATTTTCTGAATTTCAGGCGTCAAAGGGATAGACTTCGCTCTACGAGAGAAGATACCACCACCTTGAGAGATAAGATCTTTGTTGTAATCTTCCCAGCTTGAGCGAGGCAGATTAAACAAGCGCTCACGCTCTACCCAGCTTGACGCTGATTCTGGATTCGGGTCAATGAAGATATGCATGTGGTTAAACGCAGCTTGCATACGAATATGCTTAGACAACAGCATGCCGTTACCAAACACATCGCCCGCCATATCACCTACACCGATAGCGGTGAAGTCCGTTGTTTGACAGTTGATGCCCATTTCACGGAAGTGACGCTTAACAGATTCCCAACCACCTTTCGCGGTGATACCCATGGCTTTATGGTCGTAACCGTTTGAACCGCCAGAGGCAAATGCATCGCCTAACCAGAAGTTGTATTCATCAGATACTGAGTTTGCTAGATCTGAGAACGTTGCTGTGCCTTTATCGGCAGCAACAACCAAGTACGGATCATCTTCATCGTGACGAACAACACTCTTAGGTGGGATAACCTCGCCTTCAATAATGTTGTCTGATACGTCTAATAGTGCACGAATGAAACGCTTGTAACAACGTTGACCTTCAGCAAAAATTTCATCACGGCCAGACATCATGTGCTGACGCTTACAAACGAAACCACCTTTTGCACCAACCGGTACAATTACTGTATTCTTAACTTGTTGTGCTTTAACAAGGCCTAGAATCTCAGTACGGAAATCCTCTTGACGGTCTGACCAACGTAAACCACCACGAGCGACTTTACCGCCACGTAGATGTACACCTTCAATGTCTGGTGCGTAAACGAAGATCTCAAACGCAGGAACCGGCGCTGGGATATCTGGAATCTCGCTTGGTCTCATTTTCAGAGCCAACCAAGGTTTAGACTGTTTGTTGTCGTCTAACTGATAGTAGTTAGTACGAAGCGTTGCTGTGATCATTTCCATGTAGCGACGAATGATACGATCATCATCCAAGCTTTCTACATGATCCAACTGTTCAGTGATCTTCTTAATAAGATCTTGTTGGCCTTTCGCGCTGCCCTTTAATTTAGGATCAAAACGCTTGCCGAATAAGCTCACTAACCCTTTCGCTAGATCTGGGTAATGAGACAATGTGTCTTCAATGTATTGTTGGCTGAATGGGAAACCAACTTGGCGCATGTAACGCGCATATGCACGTAATATTGAGATTTCACGGCCTGAAAGACCAGCACCCAGCACTAAGCGGTTGAAGCCATCGCTGTCTAACTCACCCGCCCAAATCGCAGCAAAGGCTTGTTGGAATAGATCGCGAGCTTCACGAAGATCAATCGTCTTGTCACTCTTATGCAGCATCGAGAAATCAAGGATCCAATAAGTCACCCCATTGGTCTTGCGCACTTCATAAGGTGATTCACCAATAACGCGCAGGCCAAAGTTTTCAAGCATTGGCATAACATCAGACAGGTGAATCGGCTCATCACTGTGATAGAACAACTTCAAACGAACAGCTTTAGAGTCTGCCGCCTCTTCTTGAGGACGGTAGAAAAGCATACCAAGTTTGTTATCTTCACTTAGTGCTTCTAGACGCTCGATGTCTGCAACAGCAGAACCTGGCATCATGTCTTCTTTGTACGAGCGTGGGAATGCACGCATGTACTCTTTCGATAACGGAAGACCTTTGCTCTCACCGAAGTTTGCAACGATTGATTCAGACAGGCGGTCATCCCACGTAGACGATACTTCCATTAAATTTTGCTCAATTGTTTTCACGTCCACATCCATGTTGTTGTTATCAACACGAACAATATAGTGCGTTCTTGCCAGTGGGCTTTCAGAGAAGTAAGTCGTGAATTCAACTTCTTCTTCGCAGCCAAAGTATTGCTTCAAGATACGCTGCGTTTGACGACGAAGTTCGGTGTTGTAACGATCTTTTGTTACGTAAACCATACAGCTGAAGAAACGGCCAAATGGGTCTTTGCGAACAAACAAACGCAGAAGATCGCGATCTTGCATTTGAACTACGCCCGTACCGACTTCAAGTAACTCTTCTTCTCGAGCTTGAAGCAGTTCATCACGTGGGTAGTTTTCTAGAATATTGTGCAGTGCTTTGTAAGAATATGAACCCTTACGGTAACCACTTGCATCTAAGATACGCTCTACTTTCTCGCGAACCAGTGGAATGGTTTCAACGGTTTGGTTATAAACAGCAGAAGTATAAAGACCCGTAAAGCGGTGCTCACCGATTACCTTGCCGTTTTTATCAAACTTCTTGATGCCGATGTAATCGTTGTAAGCTGGACGGTGGATGCGTGAAGCCGTGTTGCCCTTTGTTACGATCAATACATACGGTTTTTTCGCTTCTAAGCGCGCCGAGTCAGAAAACTCAGACAGCTTAACGTTACGTACGCGATCTGAATTCGCAAACAAACCAAGACCTTGCTCATTGGTCGGTTGCAGTTCAGTGTCGCCGTTAACGGAAACAAGGTCATATTCCTTATAACCCATGAATGTGAAGTTGTGTTCGCCTAACCAACGAAGAAACGCTAGCGTCTCATCAAAACGTTGGCTGTCTACTGGGATGTTCTCTTTTTGTTTTTCGACTTGATTCGTTACTTCTTCAAGTCTTTCAACCATCTTCAACCAATCGTTCACAACTAAGTCAGTATCGGTAAAGATATCTAGCAGTTCCGTTTTAAGCGCTGCCATTTCAGATTTACTGCTAAGACGGTCAACTTCAATATGGAAAAGCGATTGGAATGCACCTTCATTGTTACTTACCCCAACAACACTCCCCTTATCAGAACGTGAGATTTGTGTTGGGTTATGAAGCATAAGGTGAGAAGAGAGATCGAGGCGAGTTAATGCCATTTTTACAGAATCAACGAGGAATGGGCTATCTGGTACCACTATCTCAACGATGGTGTGAGTCGATTGCCAACCCTGGCGGCTCACTGTCGGGTTAAAAACGCGGACAGAAATTTCGCCGGCTTTCTTTTCATTGATGTGATGCCATAAGCTAACTACAGCACCGTATAAATCGGATTCGTTTCTCTGAGTTAGGTCGTCGTGAGAAACGTTACTAAACAAGTGTTGAGCAAGTTGAGTTACGAGAGGTCGATGAGCAAGGTCAAGTTTGTCTTGAATCAGTTTGTACACTTTTTCAAGTAAAACTGGAACCACAGTTTCACGTGCGGTCATAGTCACACTCCACAATTAGAATTATATTTTATTATTAGGGGGCTTACTTAAGCTGGTGTTTGAATTGAGCCGTTAAGCTCTTTCCTACTAACGAGTTAAGCAAAGGTAATGCATTCATTTATTGTAAAAGCATTATTGAGAAATAGTTAATTGTTTTGGAGGTGGTAGGAGGTGAAATGTTTGATTATGTGATTAAGATTCCTTTTAACTCACTAGGCACGCCAAGGTTTACAGAGCTTCTAACTTAATAAACTTATTTTTTTGGTCAGTTGTCAGTCTAAACTGCCCTCTAACCCCTATTTGTGTAAGAAATGGTCTGAACCGAGTTGCAGGTAACTGTAAACGTAATCCAGTTGTTGTGATCACTTGGACTTTACTTGCCGCACCAGAATAGCTGGCCAAAAACTGCTGATATGAGATGTTAAGTTGGAAAATATAGCGATTCATACGATACCTGTATAAACATACAGTGCCGGTATTTTTTGGCACTTAACGATGTCTGAATGTGAAACTGAGCTTGAAACTGCTCTAGCTTATCGAAAATTCGATGAACCAGAAACAAAAAATCAGCGGCAGAGATTCTCTACCACTGATGACTTTTCGTTATTAATAAACAGGTTCTAGCAAACCGCTTATTAGCAAATAGTTACGTGAATGATCGCGAACTTAAGCCTCGAGTGCTTTCGTCACTTTCTCAAATAAGTCTTTTGCTAGGTTGTCCATGTTCTTTAACGTCTCAAGTTCTTTTCTGATCAGAACTTGACGGGCATCGTCGTACTTACGGAACTTAAGTAGAGGGTCAATCAAACGAGAAGCCACTTGCGGGTTGCTGCTGTTCAGCTCACGTAGGATCTCACCAGCAAACGCATAACCTTGTCCTGACTTGTCGTGGAACTGAACCGGGTTCATGTTTAAGAACGAACCAACCAAGTTACGAGTACGGTTCGGGTTCTTCAAACTGAACGCTTGGTGTGACATAGACGCCTTAATCACCTCAAGTGCGTTTGAACTCGGGTTTGTTCCTTGAAGAGCAAACCATTTGTCCATGACAAGACCATCGTGTTTCCACTTGTCACTGTAATCCGCCATTAAAGTTTCACGACATGGGAGTTGTGCACTGTTCGCCGCGCCCATTGCTGCCATGGTGTCTGTCATGTTGTTCGCTTGCTGATACATAGCAACAACCAAGTCATTCCCCTGCTCAGTAAAAGCTAAGTAACTTAGACAAACTTTACGCAGAGTTCGCTTACCAATTGAATCGTGGTCGATCGTGTATTCTGTCAACGCGTTGCTGTGGTAAACCGCAGAAAGTTCATCTTCGAGCTCTTTCGCTAGCATCACTTTCATCGCTTTCAATACAGATGCAACAGCATCGATATCGACACGCTCATACCAACCTGACACTTCATTATGACTTGGTAGAGAAAGCATCTCTGCAATAAACGCAGGCTCTAAAGAATCACTAAGCAGTACGCCACGGAATGCATCAACAACAGAAGCTGAAAGTTCAAACGCTTGACCTTGTTGAATTTTTTCAACGTTACTGCGGATGTACTTAGCCAATAGCATTTGACCTGCATCCCAGCGAGAAAACTCATTGCGAGCATTAACCATCAAGAAGATCAGCTCTTCGTCTGAATAGTTGTATTCAAGTTTCACTGGCGCAGAAAACTCACGCAGCAGAGATGGAACTGGTTGCTCGTTTACATTCTCAAACACAAACGTTTGTTCCGCTTCTTTCACATCTAATACATTGTGAACTGGCTGACCGTTACATTGTAACCCAATCACGTCACCCGACGCTGCGTATAGTTCGATGTCTAGAGGAATATGCAGAGCCTGTTTTTCGGTTTGCTCATGAGTTGCCGCTGTTACTTGGCGAGTCGTTAACGTGTACTCTTTTTTCTCTGCGTCGTAATGGCTTTCAACAGACAGCGTCGGCGTACCAGACTGGCTGTACCATAAACGGAACTGAGAAAGATCAACACCCGATGCATCTTCCATTGCCGTTACGAAGTCTTCACATGTTGCCGCCGTGCCATCGTGACGTTCAAAGTACAGCTTCATGCCTTTTTGGAAACCGTCTTCACCCAACAATGTGTGGATCATTCGGATCACTTCACTGCCCTTTTCGTATACCGTCAATGTGTAGAAGTTATTCATTTCTATCACTTTTTCTGGGCGAATTGGGTGAGACATTGGGCTCGCATCTTCAGCAAATTGTGGACCGCGTATAGTTCGAACATTATTGATACGGTTTACTGCGCGAGAACCAAGATCAGAAGAGAACTCTTGATCACGGAATACCGTTAAACCTTCTTTCAAGCTCAACTGGAACCAATCACGACAAGTGACTCGGTTACCTGTCCAGTTATGGAAATATTCGTGACCAATGACTGCTTCAATACCTAGGTAGTCAGTATCGGTTGCTGTTTGGTCATTCGCTAAAACGAACTTAGAGTTAAATACGTTCAGGCCTTTGTTTTCCATCGCGCCCATGTTGAAGAAATCAACGGCCACGATCATGTAGATGTCTAAGTCGTACTCGAGGTTGAAACGCTCTTCGTCCCACTTCATTGAGTTAATCAAAGAAACCATCGCGTGGCTTGCGCGGTCGAGGTTGCCTTTGTCGACAAAAATTTCTAGGTCAACATTACGACCAGATTGTGTGGTGTATGCGTCACGAAGTACATCGAAGTCACCCGCAACTAAAGCAAACAGGTATGCAGGTTTTGGATGTGGGTCTTGCCACTTCACCCAGTGACGGCCGTTTTCAGCTTCACCTTCGTCTACTCGGTTACCGTTACTGAGTAGGAATGGATTCTCTGCTTTATCTGCGATCACCGTTGTCGTGAATTTCGCCAACACATCTGGGCGATCCATGTAATATGTAATACGGCGGAAACCTTCAGCTTCACATTGAGTACAGAACGCACCACCCGACTTGTACAAGCCTTCAAGAGCACTGTTCCCCTCAGGGTTAACTTCAGTCACGATCGTTAGCGTAAATTCTTTCGGAAGATCATTCAAAGTAAGTAGAGTTTCAGACTGTTCGAACTGCGTCCATTCCGTACCTTCTACCAAAACAGACACCAACTTCAAGCCTTCACCATCAAGTACTAATGTCGAGCTTTCTTTCTCCTGCTTAACACTAGAAACAGCGGTAATGATAGATGCCGAATCGTACAAATCGAAAGTAAGATCGATTTCAGAAATAGTATGAGATGGTGATTGATAATCTTTACGATATTTGGCTTGAGGTGTATGTGCCATGACGGGTTCCTTTTGATCGTTATACGTAATTATATTTTAACTGTATATATCTAAAGGTTGAGCGCCAAGAACACAAGAGGATTATTGAAAAAAGGAGGCATTACAGGAAAATGCCTCCATGTTTTGCTATTTTATCAATCAAATCAGACAGGAACGGCTAAGAAATGAACTGTGAACCATATTATCAACGAACCCGACTTTATAGCGAGATAAGGTGCTTAACGAATGCGATTGAGCACCGCAAACATATCACCTTCTTCACCTTGAAGCGTCAACACATCACTGTTTAATGTGTAACGAGTACCATGTTCGCCATTTTCATACAGGAGTACTAGCTGGTCGCCTTCCGTGTAATACACTCCACGACGAACCACTTCACTGCCCACTTCATCAGACACTCGGAACATAAACACAAAGTCAGGTTGGAGTACTAGATCCATTTTTTGGATATTACTTGCACGTAAATCACTACCTGAAAGTTCAGCACTCGACCAAATACCAGCCAGTGCATTCGGTAAGGCTTTAGTAAACATGACGCCATTGAGGTTCAACATATTATGGTTACTGCTGTAGGCGTAAACTTGAGGCTCTGAGGTATTCAAACCCAAAATAATTGTGTCTTCATTGGCATTATACAAACCTTCCCAATGGTCGACACTATAGTCTTTCTTTTGAATATCAATGGAGAATGAGTAGTTTGAATCGAGGGTAAGCTTGATTGCTCTAAAATTTTCAGTACCTTTTTCAGGGGCTGAGTTCATCAAATACCAATCACCAAGTAACAAAGGAAGGTCAAAATGAGATAGATTGCTATCACTTTTTGATTGTTGATCGCTTGGAGCGACCTCACTCCCAAAAGCAACAAAACTTAAACAAGATAAAAATAGTAGAATCCATTTCATACGCACGCCCTCGTTTTCTTTAAGCTTAGGCACGTAATGAATAGAAAGCGAAAAAATATGATCCAAGTCACTAAATTTTAAGTGCGAAGTAACCAGATTTTAAATACGAAGTAACTGGGTGACATAATCACTCGCAAAAACAGCTCTTAAAAATGAGTAATTCAGAATATTTTCAAGCTTAAATTAACAAAGAAACACCTTATTTTTGTCAAATCTCAGATACAAAAAAAAGCGAGCCTAAGCTCGCTTTTTACCAAATGCCATCTTTAACAAGGTATGTTAGGGTCTATTTCTTTATCATATCTACCATGATAGCGACTGACTCATCAAGATAGGCGTCTGGGGCTTCGTAGTCTTTAGGAATATCATCTAACGTTTTAAATGCCTCTAATTTAGCGGCTTTTTGACGTTGGTTGATACGCTCTAAACGAAGCACATCCGCATCATCACTTTCTTGCTGACGTACCTTTTCATTCAAAGAAAGGTCGTTATCGTCTTTATCTGCCTTATATTTTTCAATATCTTGCGCGATAAAGCTAAATTCCATGTCAGTAGCAATGCGAGCTTGATGTTGGGCAGTCAAAGCAATAACTTCTTCATCGTTACGCTGTAACACTGCGTAATTTGCTTTATCAATACTGTCCCAAGGCAGAGCATTATCTTCAACACTTTCACCAGTATCAGCAGGATCAATTGGTGTTGGATAAGCAATATCAGGTACTACACCTTTGTTTTGCGTACTCCCACCATTGATTCGGTAGAATTTCTGGATTGTGTATTGAACGTAGCCCAACTCTTTATCGAATAAATCATAGATATGATTCAAAGAGCGATGTTGTTGCACCGTTCCTTTACCGAAAGAGTTTTCGCCAAGGATGATTGCACGACCGTAATCTTGCATCGCTGCCGCAAAGATCTCAGAGGCTGAAGCACTATAGCGATTGACCAATACCGTTAGTGGGCCTTGGTAACTAATTTCACCATCAGTATCACTGTTCACTTTGACACGACCGTAGCTATCACGCACCTGAACAACGGGTCCCTCTTTGATAAACAAACCAGAGAGTTCAGTTGCTTCAGTGAGTGCACCACCACCATTGTTTCTCAGATCAACAATAATACCGTCAACACCTTGCCCTTTAAGCTCAGTGATCAGTTTGTCTGTATCTTTAGAAAGACCAACATAGAAGCTTGGTACTTCTAGTACACCAATCTTCTTGCCATCTTTCTCGATAACTTCTGATTTAACAGCGCGGTCTTCTAAACGAATCTTATCGCGCACAATTGTGACAACGTGACTTTTTGCATCTTTACCATCTGGCAAGATCTGTAGCTTAACTTTGGTCCCTTTCGGTCCTTTGATTAATTGCACTACATCGTCTAAACGCCAGCCGATAACATCAATAATCTCTTCGCCATCTTGACCAACACCAACAATACGATCGCCGTCGCTCAATTGTTTGCTGTTTGACGCAGGGCCACCAGCAACGAGAGATCGAATAACGGTGTAGTCGTCAGTCATCTGAAGTACAGCACCAATACCTTCTAGAGATAGATTCATCTCCGATTGGAATTGCTCTGCATTTCTTGGAGAAAGGTAGCTGGTGTGAGGATCAACTTCACGTGCAAATGCGTTCATGTAGATTTGGAAAGCATCTTCATTATGCGATTGCGTGATACGCTTCATCGCATTGTTGTAACGCTTTTCCAAAACTTCTTGAATCTCTGGCCATTCTTTACCAGTAAGTTTTAGGTTCAACGCATCGTATTTAACACGCTTCCTCCAAAGCTCATTCACTTCGGCGATATCTTTCGGCCATTCCGCTTCATTGCGATTGAGCTCAATACTTTCATCGGTATCAAACTTAATCTCAGTGTCTAGCAAAGACAGCGCATACTGAAAACGTTCAAAACGCTTCTGCATAGAAAGATTATAAACATCGAAAGCAATCTGGTTATTACCCGCTTTCAGCTGATCGTCAATTTGAACAGATGATGAGGAGAAAGAGTCAATATCAGCTTGAGTGAAGATATTACGATTATAATCCAGCATCTCTAAATAACGATTAAAGATAGCTTGAGAGAAATCATCGTTGAGATTGAAGTGCTTGTAGTGAGAACGAGTGAATCGAGAAGTAACACGTTTACTAGCAGTTTCGTGTTGGGCCTCAGGAACGAGTAGAGGTAAATCGTCCTGATCTAATTTGGCTTCAAGAGCCTGAGCTGAAGCTGCTAGACAAAAGCTAGCAGCAATCAGTGTCAATTTTAAACGGCATTTCATGCGTAGGAGTATCTCCTTTAAGCGCGCAAGTGCTCCGCTTTAACAACCATTTGTAGGCCGTTTGCTAACTGAACACGCACATCTTCCTTATTGATTTCAACAATGGTCGCAGCCATGTTTCCTGTACCCATGTTCACATTTACTTCTTTGCCAGCGATGAATTCGTCAGCGTTCAAAGCGCGTGTTTCTACAGGCTTTTCTACTTTCGGTGCTTTAGGCGCTTGACGACGAGGCTGTTGAGCTTTCTTCGCCTTAGCTTTCGCTTTGCCTTCTTCACGAGCTTTCTGTGCTTGTTCTTTACGACGAGCCTGAACTTTCGCTTTGCTTTCTGCAAGTGTAGCTTTAGCGTGCTCAACGTGCTCTTCTTCTAATGTGCCACACGCGTTGCCGTCTAGGTCAACACGATCTGCGCCAGCTTTTACGCCGTGCAGGTAACGCCATGATGATGTGTACTGTCTTAACGCTGCACGAAGCTGAGTCTTACTTACTTTTTCGTCTTCATTTAGACGTTCAGCAAGATCTTGAAAAATACCAATTTTAAGTGGTTTTGCTTCACCTTCTAGAGTAAAGCATTTAGGGAAACATTCAGCAACATATGCGATAACTTCTTTGCTGTTTTTTAACTTTTCAGTGTTTTCCATGTGGGTTCCTGGTTTTTGCGGTTTTCCGCGAGCATTAAGAAAATATTTTTACGTATTATAGAGAGATGCTTGGGAAAAACCACAGTAAGAGAATAATTTATGCCTTGTTCGCGTGCGAATTAAGCACCTTTTCCACTTCAGCCATAAAAAATGTCAATCCGTCTTCATCTATTTGAGAAAAACGACCAATATTTGGACTATCGATATCAAGAACACCCACGACTTTACTATCAATAGAGAATGGAATGACGATTTCTGAGTTACTTGCAGCGTCACAAGCGATGTGACCTTCAAATTCATGCACATCATGAATGCGCTGAACTGTATTCGTCGCAACCGCAGTTCCACACACACCACGCCCTACCGGAATTCGAACACAAGCAGGTTGACCTTGGAATGGACCCAGTACAAGTTCGTCTTTTTCCTTAGCTAGGTCTTGCTTCATTAAATAGAAACCCGCCCAATTCAGTTCATCCAATTCCATGAATAATAATGAACTAATATTGGCAAGATTTGCAATTAGATCGGTTTCTGATTCAATTAATGCAACGGCTTGTTTGGTTAAGCGTTGGTAATGTTCTATTTTCATATTAACTTCCAATTAAATTGAGACTTCCATTATCAAGAGAACGCAGTAAAATGCGGCCATCAAACTAAATAGGACTCATTCTCATTACAATGAACAATTCAGAAGACACTATTAGCCGTTCTTGGTTGATAACTCAAGTAAAAAAACACAAGTCCAAATTACTGTTTGCTAACTTTGTTGCTATTCTTGCAACCCTGATTAGCGTCCCTATCCCTCTGCTTATGCCACTCATGGTCGATGAAGTATTGCTTGATAAGCCAGCTTCAGGGTTAGAGATGATGAATCACCTACTTCCAGTATCATTGCAAACACCGACTGGTTATATTGCTCTTACTCTCTTGTTGGTTATCTTAATGCGCTCGGCCAGCCAAGCGCTGAATATTCTACAAGGTCGTCAGTTTACTTTGGTTTCCAAGACGATCACCTACCAGATGCGTAGCAAGATGATCGATAAACTTGGCCGCATTAGCATCCGACAATACGAGACCAAAGGCAGCGGCGGTATTAATGCTCATCTGATTACAGACATTGAGACCATTGATAAGTTCATTGGATCAACCCTTTCTAAGTTTATCATCAGCTTCTTAACGGTGCTCGGTACCGCTATCGTCCTACTATGGTTAGAGTGGCGTTTAGGGTTGTTCATTCTACTGGTCAATCCTGTTGTTATTTACTTTTCTCGTAAACTCGGTAGCCGAGTTAAACACCTCAAAAAATATGAGAACCAGTCTTTTGAGCGTTTCCAAAATCGCCTTGTCGAAACCTTAGATGGCATCTATCAACTTCGTGCCGCTAATAAAGAGCGTATCTTTCTGGATGAACTTAAAGTTCAAGCAAACCAAGTAAGAATCGATGCCGATAAATACGCGTGGCAATCTGAAGCTGCAGGCCGTGTTTCCTTTCTACTGTTTTTATTAGGTTTCGAGCTTTTCCGTGCCGTCGCTATGCTAATGGTGTTATTCAGTGACTTAACCATTGGTCAGATTTTTGCTGTATTCGGCTACTTATGGTTCATGTTAGGCCCTGTTCAAGAATTACTAGGAATTCAATTCTCTTGGTATAGCGCGAAGGCAGCGCTTCAGCGTATTAACGACCTACTGTTACTTGAAGAAGAACATCGTCCGGTGAGTAAAGTAAATCCGTTCAATGAACATCAAGAAGTGACAGTCGACATTGAAGACGTTACATTCTCTTACACATTAGAAAACACTGTTTTAAATAGGCTGTCGTTACACATACCTGCAGGCAAGAAAGTCGCTCTGGTAGGTGCTAGCGGTGGTGGTAAATCAACGTTGATCCAGTTACTAATTGGGGTTTATCAGGCGGACTCTGGTTGTATACGCTTTAACGGTGAAACAACAGACGACATCAGTTTTGACGTGATACGCAGTCAAATTGCCGTTGTTTTACAACAACCTATACTCTTTAACGATACATTAAGGCATAATCTGACCCTTGGTGCTGAATACGATGAAATGTCGCTGTGGCGCGCGCTTGAAGTATCTCAGATGCAAGATGTAATCAAACAACTGAGTAATGGCTTGGATACGCAAATTGGTAGGAATGGCGTTCGACTGTCTGGCGGTCAACGACAACGTTTAGCGATAGCCCGCATGGTGCTGAGTAATCCTAAATTTGTTATTCTTGATGAAGCGACATCGGCACTTGATACAGCAACAGAGTCAGCACTGCATAAAGCGCTGAGCGAGTTTTTGAAAGATCGCACAACTTTGATAGTGGCTCATCGGTTATCAGCGGTGAAACAGGCCGATCTAATCTATGTTTTAGAAGATGGGCAAGTAACACAAACGGGAACACATGGTGAATTGGTTGAACAACAAGGACTATATCAAACACTCTATGGCAGTGTGCAATCGCACGCCTGATGTTTTTTGTTCTAAGGATTTAAATCAGTTTTATTCCGGACTTTTCAATCAGTTTAACAGCCTGATTAGTGTTTCAACTTGGGAGGTCGCGTGACCTCCCCATCCGTAACCAACTCTTTATCGACTCAACACCAGTTGTCGACTAAGTCTCCGTCAACAACTAAGTCTCCGTTAAGAACCGGGCACCAGTGCGATAGCAGCTCAGTACGTCTGTGTCAGGGCTGCGAGATCCCCATTGATAAAATGGACATCCCTCTGGGGAAATCCGCATATTGTCCAAGATGTGGCACCCAGCTTTACCGAGGCGGTACTCCTAGCCTGTCTGGGAATCTAGCCATCGCGATTACCTGTTTATTGCTGTTTATCCCCTCACATTTTTTTGAATTTATCAGTATTCGTCTGATTGGCGTCATGATACCTGCGACGTTGCCATCAGGCGTCTTTACTTTAATGGGTGAAGGCTTCCCTCTACTTGGCTTACTCATCCTATTCTGCAGTTCGATTGCCCCATTACTCGTTTGTACCTCTGTACTCGTCACTCATGCATCACTGCGTTTTAAGATTTTCACACCATTTAGGTATGCGTTAGCCATTATCCAGACATTAAAGCATTGGATGATGTTGGATGTGTTTCTGGTAAGTTTGGCGGTCTCATGTTTCAAACTACAAGATTATTCCGATATTTTTGTCGGCCCGGGCTTAGTCGGCCTTATTCTGCTACAGCTTTTCAGTGTCTTACTAGTAAGTCGTATCAGTGTGCGTCGCTATTGGGAAGCTTGGTCTCAAGAGTCTGATTACTCTTTTGCTGAAAGTAAGAAAGTACACTGCCACAACTGCCATCTTTCTCAACCTGACGGTCATACTTGCGTGCGTTGTCACCATGACTTATATCACCGTAAGCCCTACTCTATACAGAAGACATGGGCTTTGCTGTTTGCTGCATCAGTAGCAATCGTACCAGCCAACGTTATTCCCATTTCTATCCTTATTACAAACGGACAAAGGTTAGAAGACACAATAATTTCTGGTGTCGCTTCGTTAATTAATAGCGATATGTATGGTATCGCAGCGATCATTTTTATTGCCAGTATCGTCGTACCTGTCGCGAAAATACTTGGCTTAACGTACATATTGATTTGTATAAAGATGAAGCGCGCGGTTTACCACAGGCAGCGCATGACCATCTATTTCATTGTGAAATGGGTGGGGAAATGGTCGGTAATGGATCTGTTCGTTATTTCTATCATGATGACCTTGGTCGACCGTGGACAAATTTTAAACTTTACACCAGGTTATGGTGCAGTCGCTTTTGGTGTCGTTGTTGTTCTTACGATGCTGGCAGCGGAAAGCTTAGATCCTAGGCTAATTTGGGATAACTACACCTCTAAAGATGAGTCAGTGAATGAACAACGATAACCAATCACAAACGTCATATTCACCAGAAGTAAGGAAAAACAAAGGCATCTCTCCTTTGTGGATTCTGCCGATATTAACCGTCGCATTAGCCGGTTGGTTAGTCATGAAATCGATACACGATGCAGGGCAACGTGTGCAGATATACTTCTCAGATGCCGCAGGTTTGGTCGCAGGTCGAACAACGATTCGTTACCAAGGCTTAGAGGTGGGTATGGTGCGCGACATCACCTTGTCCAAAGATTTATCGAGCATCTATGTCGATGCTGACATCTACCCAGAAGCCAAGAAGCTACTTTCAAAGGGCACACGTTTCTGGCTCGTAAAACCAACGGCGAGTTTGTCCGGTATCTCAGGGTTAGACGCGCTTGTTTCAGGTAACTACATTGCTATTCATCCTAGCGAAACGAAAGAAGAACCAGAAACCGTTTTCCAAGCCCTAGAATCGTCCCCTTCTGATTTACTCGCTTCTGAAGGATTGAACATTTCACTGACGACCAAAGATCTGGGCGGTGTGTCTGTTGGCTCTCAAATAGTTTATCGTAGAATCCCTATTGGTGAGGTTTACAACTACCAGCTAAACGACAACGCTAAATCCGTTACGATTCAAGCATCGATTAAAGATGAATACAGCCATATCATTACCGATCAAAGCCGCTTTTGGAATGTGAGTGGCTTAGGTGCCAGTATTGGATTTTCAGGCGTCGACGTGCGCTTAGAGAGCCTGAGCGCACTGCTTGGTGGTTCAATTGCGGTTGATTCTCCAGGAGAAGGTCAGCCCGTCGAGATGAACACCAAGTTCAAGCTCTACCCAGATTTGAAAACCGCCGGTCGTGGTATCTCTATCAAGATCGCCGTGCCAGATGACAACAAGATCAGCGCAACAGGCGCTCCGATCATGTATCGAGGCATCGAAATCGGTCAGATCACTGATTTATCTTTAAGCGAAGGCCGCGAAAACGTGGTTGCATCTGCAGCTATCCAACCGGCATTCAGTGACTTTTTAAATAACGGTAGTAAATTCGTTTTAGAAGAAGCTGAACTATCACTCACTGGTATGAAAAACATTGCCAACTTAGTGACAGGTAACTTTTTAACCTTGGTACCGGGCGAAGGTGAAAAGGCACGTCGATTTACTGCCATTCGTAAAAACGAATTCAGTCAAGAACAAGAGAAGACAGTCGCGATTCGTTTAACATCAAACAATTCATTCGGATTAGATGTCGGCACACAACTGCTCTACAAAGGCATTGCTGTTGGTTCTATCATTCAAGTTGGCTTAGTCGATGGTGTTGGCACTGGCTCTGACAAGCACGAAGTGTTTATGGATGCGCTTATCGATAACGAATATGCTCACCTTATCAAAAGCCACAACCGTTTCTTTGTTACTGGTAGTGCGACCGCAGAGCTGACCGAATCAGGTTTAAGTGTTACGGTTCCACCAGCAAAACAGCTTCTTACTGGCTCGATTAGTTTTGTGAGTGAAGGTAAACCTGAAGCTCGAACTGACTACCAGCTTTTCCAAAGCAAATCGCTAGCAGAAATTGCTAAATTTAATCAGTCAGGCTCAAAGACGCTTTCGTTATTTGCTAGTGAGTTACCTTCAATTTCTAAAGGCAGCCCATTACTCTACCGTAACCTACAAGTTGGCAGCATTTCGGATTTTCAGCTTGCAGATGGTGGTGTAAGAATCAAAGTCACGATCGAAAATCGTTACACACACTTACTCAATAAACATACTGTTTTCTGGAACCGCTCAGGTGTAGAGATTGATGCTTCGCTATCAGGTATTAGTATTAAAGCGGCCCCCGTTAAAACGCTAATTCAAGGTGGTATTGCTTTTGATTCGCTTCCTGGTATCGACAATAAGCTCGGTGATGTGTGGAAGCTTTACAAAGATTCTAAATCCGCTCGAAAATTTGGCCGCGCAATTACGATTACCTCTTCGGGCGATCAAGAAGTCAGCAAGGGTATGGCTATCAAATACCAAGGTGTCACTGTTGGTGAGGTCACTTTGGTGATTCCTAACTTTAATAAAGGTGGCATTGAAATCACCGCGCGAATCTTACCTGAGTACGTTGACAAGATTGCCGTGGCGAACAGTCACTTCTGGTTGGCAGAACCTGAGATCGGCCTTAATGGCATCAAAAACGTCTCTGCGCTTCTCTCTAAGCACATCAACGTAGATCCGGGCAGTGGTGACAGAAATACGAAATTTAAGCTTAGTAAAGGACCAGTGCAGCCTGAAGGCAAGATATTCCAGCTACAAAGCGAAACGCGAGGCTCGGTGTCTGAAGGCACACCTATCCTATTCCGTGAGCTAGAAATCGGTAGTGTTATCGATGTTCAACTAGGCGAGTTTGCTGACCGCATCATCTCTACGATTCAAATAGAACCTAACTACGCGTATCTGATCCGCGCAAACACTGTGTTCTGGAACGTGTCAGGTGTCGATGTTTCTATCGGCCTCTCTGGTGCAAACATCAAAGCCGGAACGGTAGACAGTTTATTAAGAGGCGGAATTACCTTCTCAACGCCACCGACGAGTGAACTTCAGCCTGTGGCAAGCGAAGATCAGTCTTTCTACCTATACCCTCAAGCAGAAGATGAGTGGAAGTCATGGAGAACCGCGATTCCTCGCCCATAGAGTGAATCCTCAGAAACTCCAAGCAAATTAATACAGCTTAACGAAGACTAATTCTTCATCAAAATGCAGCCATTCGGCTGCATTTTTGTTGTTTGCCGTAAATATGGTTTAGGACGACCTCATTTTGCTTTAAACTCCCCGCATTAATGCAATAATTCGAGATACTCTTTTGCACGCTAACGTATATATTCCTGAAGAATTCCTAACGCACATCGAAGCGATCATGCCTAGTCACCTAGATATGGCTTCTTTTGTTGCCTCATGCCAAAAACCACTTCGTAAAAGTATTCGAGTCAACACACTAAAAATCAGTGTGGAAGACTTCCTAGTACGAGCAAAAGAGAAAGGCTGGGAACTGGAACCTGTACCTTGGTGTGAAACAGGTTTTTGGATTACAGCCGATGAAAGTGAAGCGCCTCTAGGTAATACGGCAGAACACATGTCTGGTCTTTTCTACATCCAAGAAGCCAGTTCTATGATGCCACCTTCGGCACTTTTCCAAGGCGAAGCTGATTACCAAGCCGTGCTAGATACTGCTGCTGCACCCGGTTCTAAAACAACACAAATCGCTGCGCTAATGAATAATCGCGGCGTGTTGGTTGCCAATGAATACGCTGCAAGCCGTGTGAAAGTACTTCACGCCAACATCGAACGTTGTGGCGTTCGTAATGCCGCACTCAGTAACTTCGATGGTCGAGTTTTCGGTGGTTGGTTGCCAGAACAGTTTGATGCTGTCTTGCTGGATGCACCCTGCTCTGGCGAAGGTACCATTCGTAAAGACGCTGATGCGATGAAGAACTGGACGTATCAATCTGTAGTCGATATTGCCGACACGCAAAAAGACCTGATTGAAAGTGCATTCCATGCTCTTAAGCCTAATGGTGTTTTGGTTTACTCAACATGTACGTTAAGCACGGAAGAGAACCAACAAGTGTGCCATCACCTAAAAGAAACCTTTGGTGATGCGGTTGAGTTTGAATCTCTTGAATCACTGTTCGACAACGCAAAAGCAACGACGACTGAAGAAGGCTTTCTTCACATCTTCCCTCAGGTGTATGACTCTGAAGGTTTCTTTGTTGCCCGTATCCGTAAACTAGCGTCTGTGACTCCACCAGAAGTTAAAAAACGAATGGGGAAATTCCCATTTGAAAAAGCGTCAAAGAAAGCTCAGCAAGAAGTCGCTGAACATCTGCTTAGTGCTCTCGATATTGAACTGCCAAGCGATGCTCAAGTTTGGATTCGTGACAAAGACGTTTGGCTATTCCCTGAAGCACTAGAGCCGATGATTGGCGAATTCCGTTTCTCTCGCATGGGCATCAAGATCGCTGAAACCCATAAAAAAGGTTACCGCTGGCAACACCAAGTCGCGACAACGCTCGCGACAGGTCGTGAGGCTAATATTGTAGACCTCAGCATCGAAGATGCTCGAGAATGGTTCATGGGTCGAGACGTTCGCCCAGAAGGCTTGTCAGGCAAAGGCGAAGTGCTAGTGAAATACAACGGTGCAATCATCGGCCTTGGTAAATGGGTAGGTAACCGAGTGAAAAATGGCTTACCAAGAGAGCTAGTACGCGACAAAAACCTTTTCTAGTCGTTCGATTAAAGCTCTCACTGTACTGATAAAAACAAAAAGCCCAAACAACATTCATTGTTTGGGCTTTTTCTATTCTTGTCGGCTAGTTCATTTCAAGGGAAGCACTGAAAAATCAACACTTAATTACACAAATATCAATTCAAGTCACTATTTCCAATTACAAAAATCGCTTAATAGGGAATTTAAACTAGACTTCAGTCTAATAGTTAAAAAATTAAAACGATTAGCGTAGGCTCTTCGGAGCCCTTTCCCCTAAGCCCAAACAGGAAGGTTTGGGCTTTTTTTTGACCGACAAGCTCGCTTATTTAACTAGGCTGATGCCTTCTTTGTCGATAGTGATCTTGCCAGACTTGTACAAACCACCAATTGTCTTCTTGAACGTACCTTTGCTGGTTCTGAATGCAGAGAAAATAACTTCCGGGGAAGACTTATCATTCAAAGGTAAGTAACCACCTTTCTTCTCAAGCAGATCGAGAACCTTAGTGCTTAAGTCATCCATTTTAGCCACACCAATCTTCTGAAGAGACAAGTCAATCTTACCGTCTTCTTCACGAACGTTTTTAATGTAGCCTTTTAACGCTTTACCGATGAACAGCTTACCGATGATGTCTGATGGGAAAATCATGCCCCAATGCTCACCGTTCACGATCGCTTTATAACCTAATTGGCTGCGCTCAGCGATAATGAGATCCACTTGCTCGTTTTGCTTATAAGTCGCAGGCGTATTGTCTAACCATTTGTTGAACTTTGTTGTACCTACAATGCGGCTAGATGCTTTGTCAATATACACATATACTAAGATTGACTGACCTTCGTTTAAACGGCCACGTTGCTCGCTGAAAGGAACAAGAAGATCTTTACCTTTCACGCCCCAACTCATGAATGCACCGGTGCTGTTTACGCCTTCAACCGTCATCAAGCCAAACTGCCCCACTTGAGCAATTGGTTTTTCAGTCGTTGCAGCAATCTGGTTATCAGAATCAATGTATAAGAAAACATCCAGTTTTTGACCAATTTCAACACCTTCAGGAGTAAATCGTTTTGGCAGCAACACGGTTCCATAGTCGGCAGCGTCAAGGAATACACCGAAGTCGGCTTGCTTTACTACTTCTAAGTTGTTTATTTGACCAATATTAATCATCAAGATTGTCTCTACTTTAAATTTGGCGGTGATTATACGTGATCTCTGATATGCTTTCGCTAGTTTCATTCATATTTTTACATTCTAGGAGACATCGTTGATCACCGTTGATAAACAAGATGCGATAACACTTAAAATTAACCATGCGATGGCGAAGACCAAAAAGCTCGACATGGACGTTTATCTATTCATCCCCGGTGAACTCGGACTCACTCCCGAAGTACTTTCTGAAAGTGCCTTTTTCTACAGCTCAATTACTCAAAAGCGCGCCTACTACAGTGACAAAACGCTGTTGCCTTTGGTTCACAGTCGCTTAGCAAAACGTGGGCGCTTATCGACGACACAATATCGTGTCAGTTTGAGTTTGTTCGCATATCAATATGTTATTGCTTTAGATAAAGCTGTGAGCAGTTTAAATAAGACTGATAGTGACGACATAACAGCTGATGAAGTTGATGAAGTCATTGAGCTAGCGTTAGACATCTTGAAGAAGCTTCGCCGAAGTATTCCTTATGAAGAAAATCTCAAACGCTACTACGCAAACATTGATAACTACCTTTCTTGGTACACAGAACAAAAATTCTTATCGCTGGTCTCACATATGCCGCGTGGCAGTGAATACTCGACGATAAAAGAGCGACTATTGACACTTTGTGACAAAGAGACGGCCCATCGTAAACTTAATCGCTACAACTCTGCTAAGGTGCGTGAAGACGTCACCCGTTTGAGTAACAAGATGCGTCTATTGCGACGTTTGATAGAGCACCCTATCGTGCTCAAGGAGAAGACCACCTCCATGGGTAAAAACGTGAAGCGTGCCGTTAAAGGTATTGCGACAGGCTTAGTCATGGTGGTCGTGACAACAACCGTCATATTGGCTCGTGATTTTCTAGGAGAGATTACCGCTTCTTTCATCGTCTCCATGTCATTTATCTACGCACTGCGTGAAATATTTAAAGATGACTTGAGAGACATCCTTTGGCGTTGGCTTCGTAAAGGCAAACCCAAGTGGAAGCGTCGCTACTTTGACCCAACAACCAATAAATCTGTCGGCCACAAGCTTGAATGGTTGGACTATGCGAACTTTTCCAAGTTAGCTGACCGTATTCAATCAATACGCAAGAAACGTGTCGTTCAACGTGAAGAGCAAGTTTTGCATTATCGTTCACATACCGAGATGTCGACGTCAACATTCATGAGTGGTTACGAAGAGACGCGTGAAACGCTATCGATCAGCCTAAGAGCACTGACACGCTTAATGGACAAAGGGTCAAATAACGTATATCGCCTAAAGGAAGGGCAAGTTAGTCGTGAATCTGTAGAAAAGCGTCATCTACTCAACCTGATCATTAAAGAAAACAATCACGATACTGAACCGACGTATTACCGTTGGAAAATCGTAATGAACCGTTCAAAGATCGTTGATATCGAGCAAATCACTCAAGAATCCTAGCGTTGCTACGGTATGTGAATACTCCATTCACATACCGCTCTTCCACTTGTTCGACGATTATCTTCTGCTGAACTGTCAGGTTCAGACCAGCCATGTACTTCCGAGCTATTTTTTGGAAGGAACTTTTTTAATCGAAAGCGTTAACGTGAACTCAGCCATTGGCTCGTCTCCATGCAAAGACGGACAAGTCGCGATAATGGTCACGGGTTGATTCACACGCTCGCCAGTAGACATAGTTTCAGCCAGCATAGTGTTGATCAGTTCACCATCGTTACAAGTGAAGTGTACGTCACCTTCTGGCCGTTTTAAGAAGTTGCCCGTCACCTCTTTAAATGCCAACGAGATCTTTTCGCCTTGCTGCTGAGATTTACTCATTGCAAGAAAGCCACCCGCCACATCCGCACCTACTGCTAATACACCAAAATACATACTATTGAGGTGGTTCTTAGTTCGCCTTTTGAGAGGAATTTTCACTTCAACATGTTGATTATCCAGAGCGAGTAATTTTGGTCGGCATAGCCAGATTAGAGGCACTTTGAAAAAGCCAAACATGCTCAAATAGAAATTTGCTTTTTGTAGAGGGGTCAACATTCGAGTTACCTAGTCAAATAAGTCATCAGACCAGTTAATCGATTAGCGCTCAACATGTCAAAAAAATGTTACAAAAAAGAGATATCATCGCATAATGATATCTCTTTCATTCTCAAAGCTTTATTGCTTTAAATAAACTCATACAGCAAGTTGATTTATTTAGACAATAAGCTGGTCTATGCAGTAACAACTGTCTCTACACCGTCAAGATCAGCGATGAAGCCTTGTAGACGCGGGTAGTCCACCAAGCCTTGAGTCACAAGCAGGACGGGCTTCTTCGCGTTCAGCGTTGCTTTAACAATCATACTCAACAAGGTAATAACCGCCTCGTTTTGTGGATCAAAAGCGTGTTGCTGAGCTTCATTGTGCTTGTCTACACCTAAAGTGAAAGACGCTAAGCTATCAACGTTCACCACAACACCATCAAAGTAATGCAGTAAACGTTCGCTCAAAAGCACTGCAGACGGCACATCGCACGAGAACAGTACTTTCAAACCATTAAGACCTCGCGGTAAGCCTTGCTCTGCAAGCAAATCAATAATCTTAGCGGCATCGCTTAATGCTCGTACATACGGTACAACCACTTCAACGTTAATACCCTGCTCTCGCAACGCTTTAATTACCTGACACTCTAAAGCGAATGCTTTGCTGTACTCTGATGTTGCATAACGAGCAACCCCACGAACACCTAGTGCTGGGTTTGTCTCTTCGGCTTCACAGCTACCACCAAGTAGCGAGCGGAAGCCATAGCTGTCAGCACTACTTAACGCGATACGAACAGAAGTATGATTTGGCTGAACGGCAGCTTGAATGGCAATCACTAAGGTCGAAACAAAATGCTCATCGACTGTTTTATCGCCAAGGATCGCATCTAAAGAGGTTTTTTCGATATCAGTCAGTGTATCTAAGTGACTTTCAATACTTGGGTGATAGAAGATACGATCCATAACCAATTCAGATAATGAAACGTATAAGTGGTTAGAATTATTATTATCGTTGTAAGAAGGCAGCACATCACCTAAGACTAGTTCTGGGTGCAAAGTGCTTTGATTTTCTTGAGTCATTGCTGCTCCAGCATTTTTATGTTGTGTTCAAACGAAAATACCGATAGCTGCCTGTTAATACAAGTGAAAATCCCTTATTTGACGCTGGCCTGCTGATAAAAACAAGAATATTAGCAATAACAGAGATAACTTTGACTTAAGAGAGTTTATTCCTCTGTTCAATTCCGTTATCTTAACCACTTCGCAATAGAATAAAAAAGCCATCACATGCCATTAAAAACTGATGAGTTGAGAACCCAAGCTCTGGGTCCTATGCCAACTCCTGCCGAACTAGGCAATGCACATCCTATTACTGACGACGTTGCTGAGCGCATTAAAAATTCTCGCCGCCAAATCGAAGATATTCTAACGGGTCGTGATAACCGCCTATTGGTTATCGTAGGTCCTTGCTCTGTTCACGATACAGAAGCGGCACTTGATTACGCTGAGCGTCTAAGTCAGATTCAAGACCAGTACAAAGATGAACTGTTCGTTGTAATGAGAACCTACTTCGAGAAACCTCGTACTGTTGTAGGTTGGAAAGGTTTGATTACCGATCCTAATCTTGATGGTTCATACGCACTTGAAACGGGTCTAAACAAAGCTCGTAAGCTTCTGCTCGATATTAATAAGCTTGGTCTTGCTACTGCGACCGAGTTCCTTGATATGATCACCGGTCAGTACATTGCAGACCTTATCACTTGGGGCGCGATTGGCGCTCGTACGACTGAATCTCAGATTCACCGTGAAATGGCTTCTGCGCTTTCTTGCCCTGTAGGCTTCAAGAATGCCACTAACGGTAACATCAAAATTGCTATTGATGCGATTCGTGCTGCACATGCTTCACACTACTTCTACTCTCCAGATAAGAATGGTCGCATGACGGTTTACCGTACTTCTGGTAACCCATACGGCCACGTAATTTTGCGTGGTGGTGATAAAGGCCCGAACTTCGATGCTGAATCTGTAGCTAACGCATGTAAGCAACTGGCTGAAGTCGATCTACCTCAACGTTTGGTTGTAGACTTTAGTCACGCTAACTGTCAAAAACAACACCGTAAGCAGTTAGATGTTGCACAAGACATTTGTGAACAGATCAAATCTAACAAAAATCAAATTGCAGGCATCATGGCGGAAAGCTTCATTGTTGAAGGCAACCAGCCAATGACAGACATCAATAACCTAGAATACGGCAAGTCTATCACTGACCCATGCCTGAGCTGGGAAGATACTGCAACAATGCTAGACATGCTTGCAACGGCAATTAAAGATAGAAATTTAGCTTAAGGACACAAAACAATGCCATCATTTGACATTATCTCTGAAGTAGAAGCGGTAGAACTGCGCAACGCTGTAGATAACGCTAACCGTGAGCTTTCGACTCGTTTCGATTTCCGCGGTGTAGACGCTAGCTTTGATTACAAAGATGAATCAGTAAAACTGACAGCTCAAGACGATTTCCAACTGAAGCAGATGCGCGACATCCTTCGCAGCAACCTAACAAAGCGTAATGTTGATCCTAACGCGATGGAGGCGAAATCGACGGATCAAACAGGTCGTACTTGGCACCAAACGGTTGTTTTTAAGCAAGGTATCGAAGCGGATGTTGCTAAGAAAATCGTTAAGTTAATCAAAGACAACAAAGTGAAAGTTCAAGTTGCTATCCAAGGCGAAAAAGTTCGCGTAACAGGTAAGAAGCGCGATGATCTACAAGCTGTTATGGCTCTAGTTCGTAGCGGTGAACTTGGTCAACCTTTCCAATTTGATAACTTCCGCGACTAATTTTTGAGTTTGAGCGACCGCATATTTGGTTGCTCATTCATCAGCACAATGTCGTGTTCGCAATAGCAAAAAGCCACTTCTTTTGGGAAGTGGCTTTTTATTTATCTGGTCAATTTTGTCAGGGTGTCTAGCCAATTTCAAACAACTAGAAAGCGCTCACTTCAACTAAAATCTATGAACTATCAACTATCAACTGAGCATTTTGGCAACAGACAGTTTAAGGTCTTTGCCGGCCAATAAATTGAACTCAACACTCGCTGCTGGAATAAAGACACACACTCGCAATTTCTCGGCTCTCGCTTGCTCAAGCTTAGTCGACAACTCTCCACTGTCAGCATAACCTTCTCTTTCTGCGTCTCGGCGGCACAGGTCAACAAATTCAAATGGACAATCGCTCGGTGAAAGCACTAACTCTGCTTCTTGCATCAAACGTAGGGCTTTCATAGCCAATAGCTCAACGTCTTGCTCAAATTCGATCCAAGTTACCTGCCCTTCGCTATCAATACCTTCAGTCAACGCTTGTTGGTAGTATGACTCTAGCTGTTCTCTGTCTGAAACCTGCTCAATAAAACTGGATGACAAAAAACGCTCCCAGAATTTTCGGCGTTCATCAACCGTAGAAAAGGACTCTTTAATCGAATTGCGTTTTGATGCACCAAAGTCCGCAATCAAACCAATGTTTTGTGGCAATACAGTTTCGAGTTTTTCCCTGATATTTCTCACCAAAACAGGCGATGCGCCCCCACTTGAGATCGCAATTTGGATTCTTCCGCGATTTATCATTGAGGGAGTGATGAAGTCACAATAGGGTAAATCATCGACCACATTGACAAGAATACCCATTTTTTTTGCATCATTATGTACTTGATGATTTAGGTTTGGGTTGTCTGTTGTTGCCCACACTTGTAAGTAGTTTTTCGAGATAAGTTGTGAAGAATAAAAATTTTGAATCCAATGCAATTTATTACCATCAACAAGCTGCTTTAAGTAAGGCTCTACCTTGGGGGACACTAAAGTGACATCAGCCCCTGCTCTTAACAAACTATCTACTTTTCGGCAAGCAACCTCGCCCCCACCCACCACTAAGATCGGCTTATTTTCTACATCTAAAAACATTGGGAAATAACGCATGTTCTTCCTTGAGGTGACTTCGATAACTATTCAGCCATGCTACCAAATTTGGAGCATATTAATAACTATCCAAGTGCAATAAAAATATTTATTCACCAAATTTCAATCTTTCTGAAGTTTAATGTTTCATCATTGTGATGCTGATTCAGAATATTAACCTAGTCAATTGTCAATATAAAAATCTAAATCTCGTTGCACCAACAGTGTGAACCGCTGCACTATTTACATTAAGTTAACATTTGGTCATTCTAATTGTGTTCGGATTTGTGATTTCATTCAAAATTCTTTTTAAATTATACATTTGTGAAAGTACGGATCCTTTCCTAACCTTATAAATAGTTGTTTAAATCGCACACAGTTTCATTTGCAAAATGCAACCAGTTTGATTTGAGTAACAAGGTCATAAAAAACGCAACACATACAGAAAAACTCAAATGAGCACGAGTATCAGGTGTCACCTGGTTAACAAGGAAGGATACAAATGACAAATAAATTAACACTTCTTGCTTCAGTAGTAGCTGCATCAACTGCGATGATGGCAACATCAGCATCAGCGGCAGAAAGCACTCTGGACAAAGTCACATCTCAAGGCTTTTTAACTTGTGGTGTAAGTACCGGTCTTCCAGGGTTCTCTAACCCTAACTCAAAAGGTGAATGGGAAGGAATCGATGTTGAGTATTGTCAGGCTCTTGCAGCGGCTGTACTCGGTGACAAAACTAAAGTTAAGTATGTACCTCTTACTGCTAAAGAACGTTTTACCGCGCTTCAATCTGGCGAAATCGACGTACTATCTCGTAACACAACATGGACACTACATCGTGACACTGCTCTAGGTCTGAACTTCGTAGGCGTTAATTACTACGATGGTCAAGGCTTCATGGTTAAGAAAGAACTCGGTCTTACAACTGCTCAAGAACTTGATGGCGCTTCTGTCTGTGTTCAATCAGGTACAACAACTGAACTTAACCTAGCCGATTACTTCCGTAACAGCGGCATGTCTTACAAGCCAGTGGTATTCGATACGGCAGCACAAACATCTAAAGGTTTCGACGCGGGTCGTTGTGATGTGCTAACGACTGACCAATCTGGTCTATACGCACTTCGCCTAAACCTAGCTGATCCTAAATCTGCACAGGTACTTCCTGAAATCATCTCTAAAGAGCCTCTAGGCCCTGTTGTTCGTCAAGATGATGACAAGTGGTTCAATGTTGCTAAATGGACACTTTCAGCAATGATTAACGCAGAAGAGTACGGTATCTCTTCTAAGAATGCTGATGAAATGCTTAAGTCAAAAGATCCAAACATTAAGCGTATTCTTGGTGTTGACGGTCCTAAAGGTAAAGGCCTAGGTATTCGCGACGATTGGGGTTACCAAGTCATTAAACAAGTTGGTAACTACGGTGAGAGCTTCGAACGTACTGTTGGTACAGGTTCACCACTACAGATTTCTCGTGGCGTAAACGCACTATGGAATGCGGGCGGCTTTATGTACGCTCCACCAATCCGTTAATAAATTTACAAGCATCAATTAGGGCGGACTTTTCCGCCCTATTTATTAAATGGATTTGAGGTTATAGCAGTATGAAACCTAATGAAACTATTTCTCCAGCTCAGGCAAAGCCACAGCCCAAAAGTGCCAACCTTTTTTACAACCCAACTTTTCGTTCAATTGTTTTCCAGATTCTCGCCGTCGGGGCGCTTTGTGCTTTCTTTTACACGATCGTAAATAATGCACTCACTAACTTAGATTCCCGTGGTATCGCCACTGGTTTTGACTTTCTATCCCAAGAAGCTGGTTTTGGTATCGGCTTAACACTGATTGAATACGACGAAACATTCTCATATGGTCGTACCTTCTTTATCGGTCTTCTCAATACCGCTTTGGTTTCTGTACTCGGCATCATGTTAGCCACGGTACTGGGTTTTAGTATGGGTATCGCAAGACTTTCTTCAAACTGGCTGGTTAGCCGATTTGCGGCTATCTATATTGAGATATTCCGAAACATCCCTCTTCTGTTACAAATCTTTTTCTGGTACTTCGCCGTTCTACAAGCCTTACCTTCTGCTCGTCAAAGTATGAGCCTTGGTGAAGCCATTTTCTTGAACGTACGTGGTTTGTACTTCCCTGCACCAGTGTTAGAGCAAGGCAGTAGCATTGTGATCGCATCATTGATTACTGGTGTCATCGCTACTTTTGTTATCAACATCTGGGCTAATAACAAACAAAAGCTAACTGGCCAACAAACACCAATGTTGCGAATTGCTGCGGCGTTGATTGTGGGCTTACCATTGGTAACTTACTTTGTTATGGGAATGCCTATCTCTGCGGAGTACCCTGTTTTAAAAGGGTTTAACTTCAAAGGTGGTATCAGCATTATCCCTGAACTTGCTGCATTGATGCTTGCTTTAAGTATCTACACAGCAGCATTCATCGCTGAGATTGTGCGTTCAGGTATCAACGCGGTAAACCATGGGCAAACAGAAGCTGCGATGTCTCTGGGCCTCCCAAGAACAAGAACCCTTAAGCTGGTGATTATTCCGCAAGCATTAAGAATTATCATTCCACCATTAACCAGTCAGTATTTAAACCTGACCAAAAACTCATCACTTGCGATGGCCATTGGTTATCCCGATCTTGTCTCTGTATTTGCAGGCACAACATTGAACCAAACAGGACAAGCTATTGAAGTAATCGCGATGACTATGGGCGTCTACCTGACTCTAAGCCTATTAACATCCGCTCTAATGAACATATACAACCGCAAAGTAGCGTTGGTGGAGAGATAAGATGAGTACACATCAATTTCAACCTGATCTTCCGCCTCCAGCGAATACTGTTGGACCTGTCGGTTGGTTAAGAAAAAATCTATTTAATGGACCAATTAACAGTGTCGTCACTGTGGTGCTTGGTTATTTTGCTTTCACTTTATTGTGGGCAATAGCAGATTGGGCATTCATTAATGCTGATTGGATAGGAACAACTCGAGATGCCTGTACAAGTGATGGGGCATGTTGGGTTTTCATTAGTGTTCGCTGGGACCAATTCATGTATGGCTTCTATCCAGAAGCTGAACTGTGGCGCCCTCGCCTTTTCTACGCAACGTTAGCTATTTTTGTCGTTTTGTTAGCTTACGAAAAAACACCTAAGCGCACGTGGATTTGGTTGTTCTTCGTAAACATCTACCCGTTTATCATTGCTGGCTTACTATACGGTGGGATATTTGGACTAGAGGTCGTTGATACACATAAATGGGGCGGCCTACTGGTTACACTGATCATCGCACTTGTTGGTATTGTAGTATCACTCCCTATTGGTGTTGCACTTGCACTTGGGCGTCGTTCAGAGATGCCTATTATCCGCAGTATGTGTACCGTTTACATCGAGATTTGGCGTGGCGTACCGCTGATTACGGTTTTATTCATGGCTTCGGTAATGCTTCCCCTCTTTTTATCTGAAGGAATGGAAACCGATAAACTGATCAGAGCGCTTGTCGGGGTTGTACTTTTTAGTGCTGCTTATATGGCAGAGGTAATTCGTGGTGGTTTACAAGCAATACCAAAAGGTCAATACGAAGCTGCTGATGCCCTAGGATTAAGCTACTGGAAAAAAACAGGGCTTATCATTCTGCCTCAAGCTCTAAAAATCACAATCCCTTCAATTGTGAACACCTTCATTGGTTTGTTCAAAGATACCAGTCTTGTTTTGATTATCGGTATGTTTGATGTACTAGGGATTGGCCAAGCCGCGAATACCGACCCTGAATGGCTTGGTTTCTCCACAGAAAGTTATGTATTTGTCGCGTTAGTGTTCTGGGTGTTTTGTTTTGGCATGTCGAGATACTCGATTTGGCTAGAAAACAAACTTCACACCGGTCACAAACGATAATTAACAAGATCAAGGACGTATTATGACGCAGCAAACAGAAAACAACTCTCAAGGTCTTATGATCGAGTTAAAAGACATGAACAAGTGGTACGGTGAGTTCCACGTTCTTAAAAACATCAATTTGGAAGTTAAAAAAGGCGAGAAAATCGTAATTTGTGGCCCTTCTGGTTCAGGTAAATCTACGATGATTCGCTGTATCAACCGATTAGAAGAACACCAAAAAGGTCATATCTTCGTTTCTGGCAATGAATTGACAGAAGACCTGAAGAACATTGAAGCCGTTCGCCGCGATGTCGGTATGTGTTTCCAGCACTTCAACTTGTTCCCTCATCTAACGGTATTAGAAAACTGCACCTTAGCACCAATCTGGGTGAAAAAGATGCCGAAAGAGGAAGCCGAAGCCATCGCGATGAAATTCCTCGAGCGTGTGAAAATACCAGAGCAAGCGGATAAATTCCCAGGACAGCTTTCAGGTGGTCAACAGCAACGTGTAGCAATTGCTCGTTCTTTATGTATGAACCCGCAAGTTATGCTGTTTGATGAACCAACATCGGCACTCGATCCAGAAATGGTTCGTGAAGTATTAGATGTAATGGTTGAATTGGCCGAAGAAGGCATGACAATGTTGTGTGTAACGCACGAGATGGGTTTTGCTAAAGAAGTCGCAGACCGCGTCATCTTTATGGATGCAGGTGAAATCATAGAAGAGAACAACCCTGTCGACTTCTTTGAAAACCCACAATCGGACAGAACGCAGAACTTCTTGAGCCAAATCTTGCACCATTAATGTGTTATGATGCATAAACTATAGAGGCGGCTTAGGTCGCCTCTATATTTTTCAAGATTGTAGATAGTTTTCAAAGGTTATAAATCATTAGCCAGTAACTATAAAAGTTTGAACATCGAGTATAAGCGACTCTTTGTAAGTCATTGGAAACATTTTGTTACACCTTAAGAAACACTTAACCGACTATTTTGATTATTATTTTAAGTATACAAAAGGAATGAAAGACTTGATTTTTCGAACTTTCAGCCCCATAAATGTACTAATAACTATTGAAGTCACCTTACGAGGAAGATTATGAACAGCCCTATGTTTTCACGCACAGCATCTCAAGAAAGTGCTCTGCAAACCAATAAAGTGTTGCGTAACACCTACGCACTACTGTCTATGACACTACTTTGGTCTGCTGTAGTAGCAGGCGTATCTATGGCGATGAACCTTCCTCGCCCTGGTCTTATCATTATGCTAGTTGGTTTCTACGGCCTACTGTTCCTAACAGAAAAAAACCGTGACAACAGCATGGGTCTAGTCTTCACATTCCTATTTACAGGTTTCTTAGGCTACACCATTGGTCCAATCTTAAACATGTACGTTGGCGCAGGCATGGGTGATGTCATCCTTACTGCACTTGGTGGTACAGCATTAGCCTTTATGGGTGCATCAGCTTACGCACTGACGACTAAACGTGACCTTTCATTCCTTAACGGTATGCTAATGGCTGGTTTTGTTGTTCTGCTAGTAGGGATGGTTGCAAACATCTTCCTACAAATGCCTCTACTGTCTTTAGCAATGAGCGGTATGTTCATCCTATTCTCGACTGGTGTTATTTTGCTAACAACGCAAAGCATCATCCGCGGTGGTGAGACGAACTACATCTCAGCAACGATTAGCTTGTATGTTTCTATCTACAACATCTTCATCAGCCTATTAAGTATCTTAGGCGTTATGAACAGCAACGACTAATCTACCTGTCGATGAAAATATAGCCCAAGAGCCTGCTCTTGGGCTTTTTTGCATCTATAACTGCAATAATTCTATAGTTAGTCACAATATCTATTGAGAAATGTAAACTTGGTCATGTACCCTATCTGCATAGTTAATTGGATTCTGGATTATACATGTTTGAATATAATGGCAAGCAAATCGAAACCGACGCTCAAGGCTACCTATTGGACTACACACAATGGGAAGAAGGTATGATTGAGATTCTTGCTCAAGACGAGGCGATTGAGCTGACTGATGCGCACTTAGAAGTGGTACATTTTGTAAGAAGCTTTTACGAAGAGTTCAAAACCTCTCCTGCTGTTCGTATGCTCGTTAAAGCGATGGAAAAAGCGCACGGCCCAGAGAAAGGTAACAGTAAGTACCTGTTCAAGTTATTCAAGAAAGGCCCCGCTAAACAAGCAACCAAGCTCGCTGGTTTACCTAAACCAGCAAAATGCTTGTAACTCTTAAACAGCTTTAGGTTACTTTACTCTCAAGGTAAAGCGGAAATACTGTAGTGCGCTAGCTACAGTATTTTAAAGTCCCCTATACGTACATCTTGTAGCTCATTGTCTTTAGCTAGGTGCATCACTACACGGCTTACTGTTGCTGTCGAAGGACCAATATTAAGCCACGCGTGTAACTTCTCTATTTGCTTACCCTCTCCGACAGCTAACACTTCAACTCGACCATCATTTAGGTTCTTTGCATAGCCTGAAATATCCAGAGCTTGTGCCTGTCTACTAGTGTGATAGCGAAAACCAACACACTGAACTACGCCTGACACGACAAAAATATATTGTGAACTTTCCATAACGTTGCCTCATAAATTGCATGAATGGTATCGTTGCGATTCTATTCATTCACCGCTTATTGGTGGACTTACTTCGAGTATAACGATTATGAAAGAAATCCCATTTCGTTGGATTGATAAATATCTCATTCACCTAAAAATCCAAGAAAAGTTCTATCTACTCTTCTTATTACCTCTTCTCGCCCTGGTTATATTGACTCTTGTTTTAGATAGCGCCGCGGACTCTTTGCTTGCTCATCTTTATCAAGAAGAAATGCTCTTGATGAAAGGGCTAATCGAGGCAGGTCAACTCACTAAAGACCAAGTGGCTCAGCTTGTCAGTAACTCTGGCACCATCTCTTTAGGTTATGGTATTGGTTCCGTCTCAGTTATGAACGGTGCATTCAGCTTAGTTGCTAACCATGACCAAAACTTATGGTCAGCTCTATCCACGACTCAGGTTTCGATTATCGCAGTAACCCTAACGCTTATCGCGCTAGGTGTTTACTACATCATGACTTTCATCGGTGGCGCAATGTTCTCTATGAACAAAGCGTTAAGCACACTAGCGAGTGGTGATCTCACCTGTCGTATGAACTACTTCCTCGTTCGTGATGAGTTCAGTGAAATCGCAATTACTATTGATAAAGTGGCAGAACGTGAACAAAACATGGTTCTTTCCATTCAAGAATCTGTCGCACTCATGCAACAGATCAGTTCTGACTTAAACCAGTCGACACAACAAAGCTCTGACATCTCGGGTAATCAACAAGAACATTTGAATAGCCTAGCGAGCGCAACAGAACAAATGGCAGCAACTATTCGCGAAGTCGCAACTCTTGCTCATGAGTCTAGCTCTCAAACTATGGACGCTCGTGGTGTTGCACAGAGTGGTCAAGTTAAGGTTTCAAATACACTGGAATCTATCTCGAGCCTATCTCAAGAAATTCAATCAGCTTCGCAAGCGGTAGAAGAGCTTGATGCTAACGCAGCGCAAATTGATGAAGTGGTCGCGACCATTAATGGTATTTCACAGCAAACAAATCTACTGGCATTAAACGCAGCTATCGAAGCTGCACGTGCCGGTGAGCAAGGTCGTGGATTCGCAGTTGTTGCCGATGAAGTCCGAGCTCTTGCTGGAAGAACACAGCAAGCAACCGTTGAAATCCAAAGCATGATTGAATCATTACAACGTAACAGCCAATCACTAACTAAGTTAATGGAAGTGACGGTGAGCAACGCAAATGAAGGTCAAACATTGATGTCAGAAGTGAACGTTGAGATCGGCTCGTTAGCTGAAAAGAACCAGTCTATTTCTGATAGCAGTACTCAGATTGCTACTGCAGCTGAAGAGCAAGGCGTTGTTGCTGACAACATTGCACAAAGTGTTGAAGAGATCCGCCATCAATCAGACAGCATCTGTGAAATGATCAGTAAGAGTAATTCCAATGTTGACCAACTTCGTAAGCAAAGCGATACGATGGAAGGTTTGCTGACAGGTCTTAAAGCTTAATACTGATATCTAACCACTATGTGTTAATTAATCATTGCTAGGGCTGCTTCTGCAGCCCTTTCTTATTTGCTTTTCCCTTGTACTTCCCCGACAATACCCCTCCTTCAAATTCAACAAACAGAGTAAATTATGACTCCTTCAATTCATCTAGCTAAAGGCCGAGATAAATCACTACGCCGCAAACACCCTTGGGTATTTTCACGCGGTATCGATAAGGTCGAAGGCGAACCACAACAAGGTGAAACTGTAGACGTATATGCTCAAAATGGTCAGTGGCTCGCAAAAGCAGCTTACTCACCAGAATCTCAAATTCGCGCTCGTGTTTGGACATTTGAAAAAGAAGAAATCAATAAAGCGTTTTTCATCAAAAGATTTAAAGACGCACAATCATTACGTGAAGATATTATCGAACGCGATGGCCTAACAGGATACCGCTTAACGGCAGCTGAATCTGACGGCCTGCCAGGTATTACTATCGACAAGTACCAAGACTTCTTAGTTTGCCAACTACTGAGTGCTGGCGCAGAATTCAACAAAAACGTTATCGTTGAAGCGTTAGTTGAATGCTTCCCTGAATGTAATATTTACGAACGATCTGACGTAGCGGTTCGTAAAAAAGAAGGTTTAGAGCAAACTGTCGGCGTACTGCATGGCGAAGAGCCACCTAAGTCAGTAGTCATAGAAGAAAATGGCGTGAAAATCAGCGTAAACATCATGGAAGGCCACAAGACTGGCTTCTACATGGACCAACGTGATAGCCGTAAAGAATCTATGAAATACGTTAAAGGCAAAGATGTCCTTAACTGTTTCTCATACACCGGTGGTTTTGGCCTTTACGCACTTAAAGGCGACGCAAAGCGTGTAATCAACGCAGACGTATCTCAACTCGCTCTGGATACGGCTAAGTTCAACGCTGAACTGAATGAGTTTGATATCTCGAAAAAGCGTGCTGTATTCCTAAACGCAGACGTATTCAAACTACTTCGCGAATACCGAGACCAAGGCACTAAGTTTGATGTCGTTATTATGGATCCACCAAAGTTTGTTTCAAGCAAGAACAACCTAACATCAGGTGCTAACGGCTATAAAGACGTTAACATGCTAGCGATGCAAATCCTTAAGCCTGGTGGAACACTACTCACCTACTCTTGCTCAGGTTTGATGAGTGCTGACCTATTCCAAAAAATCATCGCTGACGCCGCTCTAGATGCGGGCAGAACAGTGAAGTTTGTTGAACGCTTCGAGCAAGCTGCCGATCACTTGATCGATACCGCTTACCCAGAAGGTTTCTATCTGAAAGGTTTTGCTTGTAAGGTGCTTTAATTCTAGTGCTTTAGAGTCTAGCTTTTATAGCAAAACAGACGCATTAAAAAAGGGCCTTTCGGCCCTTTTGTCTAATTGTTTATGTCAGGAATATTTATAATATCGTTTAATAAACCACTAACGTTTGTAATACTCCCACTTTCAATGTAATCACTGAACTGGGAACCAACACCTTGAATAATAACTTCTTGACTGTTGCCACCATCATTGATTGTGAGCTTTAGGTCTGCATTTGATAAATTATCACTGGCTTCAAGTGTTAGATCTACCTTATTAGCTTGAAGTAAACTATCTATGGTGTCGTTTGAGTCAGTATGTAATAAGTCTGAAATATCAATTTTATCCTCGCCCTTCGTGAAATCAGTGATTATATCCTGCTCTCCATTGCGAATATCAATCTTGCTGTTAGACGTATCTTGGTCAACAAACTTGAAGATGTCGTCATCACCACCACCGGTTAAGATGTCATCACCCAAACCACCGATTAAAATGTCTTCTCCAGATCCACCAGTTAAGCGATCCTCTCCAGATCCACCTCTTAAACCATCATTGCCTTCGCCACCATCTAATACATCATTACCTGCCGCACCATAGATAATATCAACACCACCTTGACCATATACATGATCGCCACCTGCGCCACTATGACCAACATCAATATGTGCACTGCTAAACTGTAAACTATTCAAGGCGCTGTTTTCATCTGAAGGGCTTTGAAGATGTTCTAGATCTCCACCAGACATAAACGCTTTCATGTCATTGTTAGCTGCGTTGATGCTTGCAGCAGAGTTAGCATTATTGTCGAGAGTAGTATGGCTGTCGCCCAAATACAGTGTGTCATCACCTTCACCTAGGAATACATCGTCACCTGCGGCGCCTACATCAATTACTATTCCATCTTTATGTCCGTCGACTTTTTGATTGTCCTTTCCTGCCGGATTTTGGCTCCAAAGCAGCTCTTCAGATGAATGCCCATAATGATTCAAGCGAACATGATCGACTATATCACCTTCAGACTTCACATCTGAAACTACATTAACACCGTCGATTTCAAATGATAGCAAGCTGTTGCTGCTGTCACCATCTAAGTCAGTCACCGTGTAGTAAAAGTCTAATTGAACAGGTTTATTATCCGCTGCACCAAAGAATTGGTAACCGCCATCATCTAGATCAATTAATAAGCTATGCTTAGAATCAATATAGATGGTTAGAGTCTTTGTATCAGTATCAAAAGTGTAAGAAATACTTGAATTCGAACCAATCGAAGTGACATTACTGCCGTTATAGTTAAACGTCACACCTTCAATGACGATTTGACTTACAACCGCATCATCGGCCCCTTGGTTATTTGATAGTAAACTCCCGCCAATCGGTTGTATCAACGATTGCAGCAACACTGGAGGTAACTGTGTAACATCGGGGACAATAATTGCTTCCGTATCCTGATCGGTTAGCCCATCATAGGAACTAGGGTTGAGGTATTCCGCAGGAGCATTATTACCGATGCCATAAGATTGTGCTGTAATATCGTGCTGCTCAAGATGAGTTTTCCACCATCCTTCTTCAACCTGGCTAATTAAATTTGAGTTACCGTCATCTGAACCTGTTGGTTCGCCATCAGATAAGAAATAGCTAATATTACTGGCGTTTGACAAGCGACCTGATTGATCCCAGGTTTGGTTTGCAATCCATAAAGCATCATCATAGTCGGTACCTCCGCCAGCGTTCAATCCATTAACATAACTAATTGCAGCGGTTACGGAGATCCAATCTGTGTAGTTCGCTACATTTTGATTACCGCGAGAGTTATCTGAAAAAGCAACTATCTGTACTCTGGTTTCGCCAAGTGATTCATATTGCTTAAGCATCTGAATCGTTGACTCTTTCATCACTTGAAGTTTCGATTTTCCGTTACCTGCGTCTTCTTTCATCGAGCCTGAAACATCCAGAACTAACTGAACATTAGCACCCGATTTAGTTTCGGCGACAACGTCATGGTGGACTCTTTGCGACTCTGGAGAGTCGTCTTCAACAATAATAGAAATTGAGCCGCTACCTGTAAGAGCTCCGTCAGAAGCCTTAATTGGTATCTCAAATGACATTATATCTTCACCTGATGGGTCATCATGTTGAAGCCCTGAACTAAGCTCAACGTTATAGTTACCATCGTCATCAATTACAACAGTGATGATGGTTTCATTTAGCGTTGAATTATTAGCGTCAGTATTTGCACTACCAATTAAAGTTTGTCCATCTGACGACAAAGACCACTCTACTAAGGTTCCATTACTAGTATAAATATTGCTTGTTGGTTCACCCAAACTCACTTCTAACATATCGCCATTATTATCTTGTAATGAAATTACCCCAGAATATGACGAGTTATTAGTTAAATCGGAATCCTTGGTAATACCAATATCGTCTTGTAACCCAGCCAATAAGCCCTCTTCGGCAATCCTTACTGCACTAGTACCTACTTCAGGCCTTTGTGGTAACTCTAACACTGTAAGGACTAAGTCTGCAGTGGTTGATGCTGTATCAGAATTACTAACTTCAGTAGCAGTAGCGGTTATTGAATAATTATAAACCCCGGGAACATCTACAATTACGGATAAATTGTCCATATCTAGGCCAGATATATCAACGCCACCATTTGAAGTAACAACTAATATAACCGAACCATCGGTAATCTGTGTGCCAATTGGAAGACCAGATAATGATAGCGATAATACTTCCGAGCTATCGATATCATTCAATGCAGCATCAAAGTCAGGCAGAGCTATAAAGCTATCTTCAAACCCCTGAGAGTCAGCTTTAACAATTTCCAAATTGTCTAAAATTGCACCCACACTGCTACTAGCTTGTGTATCTGCGGAAACGAGTAATAGACGATAATTACCGCCAACATCTGACGGTAGTACCACTGTTTGATCTCTCAACCAATCCTCATCATTAGGTCTAAATTCATAAAGAACTGTCTCCTGCCCTGTATCCATATTGATCCAAACAACATTGAGATCGGAATTGCCATTTGAAATTGAATTATCACGACCGCTGATATCAAAACTGAACGAATAGTATTGCCCCTGTTCCACATCGATATCCGTATAAACAACGTCATCAACGTTGTTATATTCTATTTCTAAAACAGTATTTGTTGAGTCACCACCAGAACGATATGTTGACTCTCTACCAACTTCGACACGGTTACCATTACTGCTATGCCACTCTCCTACAGTTCCGGGGCCGAATACTTGGTTGATATTGACACTACCCCAACTTCCGGAATAATTTGTATCATCAAAGTCAATTGCCGCTGTAACGTTATCGCTATTTACAGTCAAAGTCGGAGCGTCTGCAACGGCAGAAATATCAATAGACATTGTCGAACCGCCACTGACATTTACCCCATCAGATGCATAGAAATTAAATTCGGTATAATCACCTAAATTATTCCCGGAAGTTCCTTCGTTATCAAACATTGACGTACTAGATTCGTCCGAAATAGGAACAAAAACTAACTTGCCTGAGTCAATTTCTGATTGAGTAATTTCATACCCGTCAGCTCCAATAACCGACCCTGTTAGTTCTACCCACAAGTTCCCGTCAAGATAGTAAAGAGTTCCAGAAGCGGGTTCACTTGTAATTACAATCGTTAAATTAGACGAGTCCTGATCTGTCACATTAAAGTCTGACGACTTAAATATGTATGTCGTATCTTCTATCCCCACAACGTGAGAGTTTAAAGTATCAGGTGCATCGTCATCATCGGTGATGGTCGCCGTGC
>NZ_MCUN01000047.1 GCF_002873455.1 Vibrio splendidus
AAATTCACTATGCCACTACACTGCTTCTGAGTCGCGATGGAATCACCACATAGATAAGATTTTGACTCTAACGCTAAGTAAATAGAATCAGCGGCGCTTTCGTTAACTCTCTGATATAGAGGTTCGATATCGATAACATCCCATTGGAAGTTAACACCACGCCCTAACGGAAACTCCAGATCACCTGAAAGCCATTTTCGACTTTTGCCCGCAATCCCTTCAAGCATCACATCAACACCATCGAGCGTTAGATAAGCAAACTCTTCATCTGGGCGCTCGTATTTCACTTCAAATCCCAACACATCGAGAAAAAAGGATTTGCTCACATTAATATCGAAACAATAAAGCTCTGGAACTACTCGTAATGTCATTATTTTCCTATTCACTGAATATCTAGAAATACAGGAAAAACCTGTTCGAGATTTCTATTTATTAATACTGCAAGATACACAGAAAGTACTTTGTTAGTTAATTTAGTAAGCTGCGCCATTGATCTTACGAACTCGGATGCTTGCAAGCACTTCATTTTCGGCCATTCTCATGTTTACAGCCAATACATCTGCGGAGCATTTCTCTGTCGTCACGTAATGCGTTAAACATCCACACAACTTGCAGCGATGAAATTCGACTTCTTTATCGCCCCAACAATAAAACTCAGTTTTATCGCTCAAGTTGATTTGAACTTGCTCCGGAGAAAAATACGCCCAAGCGGCAGCATAACGACGACAGATTGAACAGTTACACTCCCCGACTTCCTCTGGACGCGAGCTTAGCTCTAAACTCACGTTTCCACAGTGGCACTTTAATTCCATTCGATTATTCCCTATATTCACATAACACCGTGTTAAGAGCCGGTTTGACTAAGATAGCTTCCCAAGGATTAACGGATCGTTCAACAGATTCGTCAAAGGAAGGAACAATGGTTCGGGTAACTCATCTAACTTAAACCACTTCCATTGCTTGCATTTATCTGGCTTGTAGTGGCATAGTGAATTT
>NZ_MCUN01000048.1 GCF_002873455.1 Vibrio splendidus
AAGGCGCCTTGGCAGAGTGGCTATGCAGCGGATTGCAAATCCGTGGACCTCGGTTCGACTCCGGGAGGCGCCTCCATTCTCTCTTTTTCTTAGTTAATGAGAAGAGGTAAGAAGAATGAAAATGCGATACTAGCTCAGTTGGTAGAGCGCAACCTTGCCAAGGTTGAGGTCATCGGTTCGAACCCGATGTATCGCTCCAAATTTTGTAATGTTGATTCATTTTGACATTAAGATGGTGTTTTACTTTTCAGTAATCGGCATCGCAATAAAGAATTGCGTGCCCTGGTGGTGGAATTGGTAGACACAAGGGATTTAAAATCCCTCGACGTTCGCGTTGTGCCGGTTCAAGTCCGGCCCGGGGCACCATCTATTTGATTGTTACCTT
>NZ_MCUN01000049.1 GCF_002873455.1 Vibrio splendidus
CCGGACTCAATTGTGAATCAAACTAAAGTTTGATTCGAATACAAGACACTTGAATGTGTTTGTTGTGTTTATCTAATGAAAGATAAACATTGAGAACTTTTAAATTTGATTGAATTACTCGTAAGTAATCAATCAGTCAGCTTTCCAAATTGTTAAAGAGCATGAGATTTTAAGAACCAGTGTTCTAAAATTCACATTTTCTAAAGACTCTCAGGGTCAAATATACCAACCAACGACAAAAGAAGTGGTTTGGAGATTTTAATAACTAAGAATATTTAGAGAATGGTGGGCGATACCGGGCTCGAACCAGTGACCCCCTGCTTGTAAGGCAGGTGCTCTCCCAACTGAGCTAATCGCCCACGATAGTTTCTTTTGTCTTCACTTTTAATAAAAGTGAAAATAAAAGCCATCCTTTACGCGGAGAAAGAATGGTGGGT
>NZ_MCUN01000050.1 GCF_002873455.1 Vibrio splendidus
GCTAAAAGAAGTCGTTCCGTCCAAACCAGAAGAAGTTCTGGTGAGCGATATCACTTATGTTCAGTCGAATGAGGGCGTTCATTACTTGTCATTGGTTACCGATGCCTTCAGTCGTAAAATCATGGGTTATGAAGTCAGCAATGAAATGAAAGCGAGCGATGTTGTGAAGGCCCTAGATATGACGGTAAAAACTCGATGTTATCGTCATGCGACA
>NZ_MCUN01000051.1 GCF_002873455.1 Vibrio splendidus
ATTTTAGTTGACCACTACAGTGATTCATTAAGCTTTTTATAAATAAGTCTACTATTTGATCTACATCATATTTCAAACACTTATGTATAACGTAACATAAATTCTTATAGATTATGAATATAGCAAGCATCAAATGGTAAAGACATATATTCCGATGACGCAGATGTTCTAGATATAAGAAATAGAGAGACTAGTTAATAGTGAACGACAAACAGCTCAACAATGACTATCCAGAATCAGCAAATTTAATATCAACCACCGATCCTAAAAGCTACATAACTTATGCTAACCAGGAGTTTTGCGATATATCTGGATATGGTGAAGAAGAACTGATTGCCAACCCTCACAATTTGGTACGCCACAAAGATATGCCAAAAGCGGCATTTAGACAGATGTGGGACTATCTTCAATCTGGCAAAAGCTGGATGGGACTAGTAAAAAATCAATGTAAGGGAGAAAAGCACTATTGGGTATCTGCTTTCGTCACCCCTATCAAAGGTGTAGATGGCTCCACAATTGAGTATCAATCTGTTCGAACTAAGCCTACCGAAGCGCAGACCGATCGAGCAACCAAGCTCTATCAAAAAATAAATATTGGCGCATATAAAGTTAAGCCAAGAGTCGCATTTCACAATATTGCAGCTGCCTTTAGTACCATTCTCGCTCTTATTTCTATAGCATCAGCGACGATACAACCGACCATTATTGCCTTAGCGATAGCGCTTATCAGTGCGACTTTAATGTCACTGGTGTTTATACAGAGATACCGCTTCAACATCGCTAAAGAGTTGGCAAAGTCGATCTATGACAACCCCCTGATGGAAATGCTTTACACAGATCACTTTGATGATTACTCGCGCCTTGAATTAGCACTAATGATGAAAAGTGCTGAACTTCGCGCGGTCTGTGCCAGAGCAACAGAAACTTCAGGTGATATCCTACTTTCTGCTGAAGACGAGTTCGGCACCATTCAATCCGTAGGACAAAGCCTCGACCGCCAATGCCATGAAACTGAACAAGTAGCTACTGCTATTGAAGAACTTAGCCATTCGATTGATGATGTGGCCAAATCAGCGGCTAATGCTTCCAAACTAGCTGAGGAAGCAGATAATGAATCAAAAGAAGGACTTCGAAGTATCAAGAGCACAATTAATGAGATCAACTCATTAACCCATGAACTTGCACAGACTCGTTCTATCATCACCCAACTTGCACAAGACAGCCAACAAATTGAAACGATTCTTAAACTAATCACAACTATTTCAGAGCAAACCAATCTTCTTGCTCTAAATGCTGCAATTGAGGCTGCCCGTGCTGGTGAAGCTGGTCGTGGTTTCGCAGTTGTTGCCGATGAGGTACGGAACCTAGCATCGATAACAGGCGAGTCTGCAAATGAAATTCACTTTATGATTGCACAGCTTCAGCAAACAGCAAACCGTGCCGTTAATTCAATGGAGAAAGGTGGTGAGTTGTCAGTTCGATGCAAAGAGCAAGCAAATGAGAGTGGTAATGTCTTACAAGCTATTTCTGATAAGCTAAACATGGTTTCAGACAGTAGCATGCAAATCGCCACAGCGGTTGACCAACAAGCGATAGTAACTCAGGAAGTAAATCGTAACGTTTCAAACATCAAAGCACTAGCAAACGAAACCTCAGCGACCTCTCAAACATCAATCGAACGCACGGGCGTATTGGTTGATCGAATAAAAGCATTACAACGTTTGATGAAGCAATTTCAGTAAGTCTTAACTAAGCAAGAGCTGCAATTACCGTATGTCAGAGCGTTGTAGAGCTTTTCGTTGGCTGCTTTTAGCCATTCGTTCATCGCTGGGCTAGCAAGCTCATGGACATAAACGATTTAGATCTATACCTCTAAATTGTTTATACAAGATCAGACAAAGTATCTCGAAACCTTAAATTACTTGCGGCAGGTAAACCAAAAAAAGTCGCAATCGTTGCCTGCATGAGAAAGATGGTTGTAATACTTAATTCAATGATCAGAGACGGCGTAATGTGGGATAAAGGTAGCGCCAAAAATTAACTATTGACGCCATAGTCTCTTGTTAGCTTAAAAACACCACTGCATTATTTAAGGCATGAATGCCAAATGTAACCCCAAATGCCGATTTAAATGATTTTTGACGCCAAATTAAATAGGATATTGAAAGAATAAAAAACAAGAAAAGTACGCCAAATCCGTTTAGCACGCTGTTAAAAGTATGTGCTGCGGCCCATGTCAGCGCGCTAATTACTGAAGTCATCACTACTTCAAAATTAAACATTTGTATAAGCTTTAATATTGGAACCATTAGAAGCGTTTCGACAGCCGGAGCTAGAATAATCAAAAACAATAATGACGATTCCTGTCTATCATCCGGAGCAACAAGTTCAGAACCCCAAACGTATGACGCAGCGAATACTAAAGGAAAAGTCACACAAGCATGCAATAGATATGATTTCACTACATATCCGATTTCACTTTGGTTTGTATTAAATAAAAAACTAAATATTTTCATGCTCACTTCCATGTTTAAGCTAACGCCCACAATAAGGTGTGCCCCAATGAACCAACAAAGCACACCGAAATCCATACCAAAAATGCCGAGTAAAACGCATCACCTTGATTGTTTTGTTATATTTTATGTTAAGTTAATCCCGTTTTAACCCAGAAAGATTATTTAATAGAAAGCAAAAAAGCCACTAAAGAAGTGAAGACTAAAAGAGAGGAGAAAAACACCAAACGCACTTTTTTCTGAACTGCTTTCCCCGTATCCGAAAGAGCGACCTTTTTGTCAAAGATAATCAGAAAATTATCGAAATGACTCAACCAACTGGTTTTATGAAGTTTGTATCTTGATATTATTAGAGGACCAGCTGTAAGCGACAGGCCAAAAACAAGAAATGAACTAGCCAACAAAATCTTCATCGCTATTTCAAACATATGAACTTCTTACTCCAAAAAAATATAACATTTTAATATCGTGCCAGCACGAATTGATGTATTCAGCATATCGCAAGCACTCTCTCTAACCAACTGAAAAGTATGCATATAATTCAGTTTATATCTAATTTTAAATTAAAAAGCGTGCGAGCACATATTGCTTCCGATTCAAGGCACTTTATCAATCAAAAACTTCCCTTTGTTTTCTACTATTCAACAGCCTAGAAATAGTGAGCAACATATTCGTACGTAACTGTGATTGAAGGTCAGTCTGTTATGGATTAGAAAATTTAACTACGTTGTTGGATCTCTAGGTATGAGGAAAAGTAAGGCAAGTTGCAGGGTTTGAAACTGAGTTCAATCCCTCTCTGGCTCACTTTGGGGCATTTTCGAGCTAGAAAATGCCACGCGTGAAAATTCAGGTTGTGATGTTTTTGGACATAAATGAGCTATAGCTTCAGCTAAATTAGCAATTCATGGATAACTAATAGTATGGGAAGTAGCTAAGTTTAACGCCCCTGTTTTGATAGCGCAGGTGACGTCCATTACTACCAACGATGATGCTCAACATAATCATCGAATAAATGTATTGCTTTTGTTAATCATCTATTTTAATTTAAAAAAATGACGCCAATAACTACTTCCACTCAAACTCTATGTTGTTGCTGTAAATACCTTATTTACGGCCGTTTTCGTGTAGCTATTACGTAGCAAACCTATCGCACTATTACCTAGGCCGTTGATGTTTTCATCCACGGCCTTTTTGTATTTATAAGGATATGATTTATGACCCAACCGACACTCCAGCTCTTTAATACCCTTAATAGAACACTGAGTCCGTTTTATACGATTCAACCCCGTAAGGTTGGCCTTTATGCATGTGGCCCAACCGTTTATGACTATGCACATGTCGGTAATCTACGTACCTATTTGTTCGTTGACGTCCTAAAACGCGTACTACAGATCAATGGGTATCAAGTTAATCATGTCATGAACATAACCGATGTCGGACATCTAGTATCAGATGGTGACACTGGAGAAGACAAGATGGAGAAAGGTGCACGCAAACAAGAAAAATCAGCTTGGGATATTGCTACTTTTTTTGAAGACGCATTTTTTACTGATCTTGAAAGGCTTAACATTCTCAAACCTTCTATCACTTGCCGAGCAACTGATCATATTCAAGAGCAGATTTCGTTTATTCAGTCACTCGAAGCTAAAGGCTATACCTATCAAACCAGTGATGGTATTTATTTTGATACAGAGAAGTTACCCGACTACGGAAAGCTTGCGCGATTAGATATGGAAGGTTTGGAAGCTGGCATTCGCGTTGATATGGCGGAGAAAAAGCATCCTACAGATTTTGCACTATGGAAATTCACTGGCGAACAGAAACGGCAAATGGAGTGGACAAGTCCATGGGGAAATGGCTTCCCAGGGTGGCATATTGAATGTTCAGCGATGGCAGAGAAGTACTTGGGAGAAACCTTCGATATACATATCGGTGGTGAAGATCACATTCCTATACACCACACCAATGAAATTGCACAATGCCAAGCTAAAAACGGACATGTACAAGCAAACTTTTGGTTGCATGGTTACTTCTTAAATATTAACAATGAGAAAATATCTAAGTCGGGTTCTACACTGCGTTTAGAAAGCCTAATCGACAAAGGTTATGATCCTTTAGCTTATCGTTATTTAACCTTAACCAGTCACTATCGTAGCCAGCTCAGTTTTACTTGGGAAGGGTTGAATGGCGCACAAAAGGCACTGCGTAGATTAAGAAAGAAAATCACTGATATGCCTGACGGTGGTAACGTTGACAACCAGTTCAAAGCTGAATTTCTTGCACGTATCAACCGCGATTTAAATATGCCGCAAGCACTCGCCTTATTATGGGAGGTCACTGATAGTTCCATAGAGCCTGCCAATAAAAAAGCGACACTACTTTATTTTGATCAAGTATTTGGCCTTAACCTTGATAAGGTTGAACAGTTAACAATCCCCAAACAAGTTCAACAGCTCGCTGAACAACGTCAATGTTTGAAAGAACAGGGGCGATATGATGAAGCAGACACAATCCGAGAGCAAATTCGAGCTTTGGGATATCAAGTTAACGATAGTACTAATCAATCGAGTGTAACCAAGTTACTTTAATTAAAATCACCCGTTTTACCGAATAAGAGGTTAGCAATCGCCTCTTATTTCTGGGTTATGGGCTGGTTTGAGCTTACACCGTAATTCATAAGGCTCGTATTAGAAAAAGTCGGCCAAAATTGTGATAATGAAAGCCACAGTGTTATTAATTAAGCTTATATTGGGGCACTTTCGAGCTAGAAAGTGTCACGTATAAAATTCAGCCTATGAAGATTTTGGACACTACCTTATTACGAATAGAGTTAGATTTGATATCGTTCGTATGGAAAAATATGGTCTATCTGCATAAGCGTGGTGAAATTTAGTGAACTACTAGAGGTGTCCCATAGAAATCAATGTAATTAAAGAAGAGGGATTCAAAATAACGTTTGAATCCCTCTTCTTTAGAGCCACCTAGCTTCTATTTATTATTTATTATTTATTATTTATCCACACGAACATAGAACACTGATTATTACGTTGTACACGGACATCCATTACCAGAAATGCTATGGAAGTAGTGACAATTCCTTTTCAAAATGTTCAATTTTACGCTGTTCTTCTTCGATCTTTGTTTTGTATTTAACTATTTTATCTTCTTCTTGATAAGTTACGGCTTCACTAAGGTCTGAACGATACTCTAGAATTTCATCTTGAGAGTCTTCAATCTTTTCTGATAGCTCGTCTTTAAGATCATCGTTGCTACAGTACGCATTCACTTGCTCTAACGCATCACTCAATCCATTAAGTTTCTCTGTGTGTCCATTAATTTTTGCGATCTCCATTTTGTGCTGAATTTCACATGCCTTTTTATCACAGCCCACTTTTTCTGAACAATCAGAGGCAAGTGCAGCAAGTGGTAAAAAAAATAATGGTAAAGATAACAGTAAATTAGTGTGATTTTTGAACATTGAAATTGCCTGTTGCTAAATGAATAAAAAGTCTAGAAGAGCAATTTACAAGGAAACAACATCAAGCTCTATACTGTTTGTCCGTTAAATAAACACAAATGGTATATCGCGCGATTAATTGGCAAATTACACAGTGAACTCGATACTTTTCTTTTTCATCTTTTGGCTATAGTAGCTAAAATACTTAAACGACTGATCACGGTCGGCCGACATATTTTGATAAAAAGGATTATTGACGAGCGGCAGTGGATCAACCCTAAAAAGAAACAAACCAAACATAGAACGCTTAGGCGTCAAGTACAAATCGTATAAAAATTGTGCCATCGCGGGGTCGTGGACTGGAATAACGAATGAAGGCTTTTTTAAATCATCAGCGATATATTGAAGTATCTGTTTTCTAATCGATAAGCTGATCGAGCCAACACTTAACAGCATATCCGTCTGATCGTCATAAACGATATGACCCACAATTAACCCTTTGCAGTAAAAGCTGAGAATGACGAGGTTATCAACTGAGAGGTGGTCAGCGTTATAAAATTTCAAAAAGTCTAACGAATAGAGTTTTGAGTGAAGCGATAGTATATCAGTCCATAACTCGCTAGGAATCGATTTGACTGTGTAGCTAACGACATTGTCGATTGCGTAACTATAGGATATATCTTGATTCACTGGAATTTCACCCAACTTAACTGAAGGTGAAATTACGTCTACTTCTTTTGCATCAAACTCATACACTTGGGCAAAATAATTGGCAATGCCCAAACGTCTCAGTAAACTCGTTTTGGTTTCTCCCCTTTCCCATTTGCTTATCATTACTTGATTCACTCCCTCAAAAGCTCGATGGGAATGAGCAAGCAAGGTTGCTAACTCTTCTTGTGACAAGCCTTGCTCTTCACGAAGCCTTTTTAGTTCATTAGAAAAACCATCTCGAGTCATTGAGTTCCTGCCGCTTTCCATTTACAAATCAATTTACTACGTTTTATTGTAGTACCGATAACACCGTGTCGAAATACCAGTTCACTTGTCTCAACCAAGTAAAATGTAAAACATGAACACATTTATGAAAATATCGCTCTCTAGAGCCACCAAATTAATAGTTATCACATTAGCATTATTTGTGGGGAATTTCGGCTGCCAGCAAAATACCTAACTATACCCATAACTCGTAAAGAGACAGAAAACAGCTAAGGAAACGTACTAACCTACCTCATCTCCATGAAGAAAACCTTTAATACGTTAAAGCATGATTCATTGCACTTAAAACGTGGTCACGAGCCATCTAACGAAAAATCCAAAAGCCTCCGAGGTGACTCAAAGCTTCCGCGAACATCGGTATTCCTCCTCACACTGATCTATTTCCCATCTTTCGAAGTACAAGTTATTAATAATTCGATATAAATCGCTTTCTTTTTCAAATTGTTGTCTAAAATTTTATAGAGCTTACCATTTCGGTAATTGCCACAAGTAACGACACCTTTTGATGGTTAGTTTTGGTTATAAGGAGAGGAAATGGAAAGCCCAATTGTCACACTCACACATGCCAGCAAAAGCTTTGTTGATGGCAAAGATACCCATCACGTGTTGCAAGATGTCGACTTCGCTTTAGCGACAGGGGCAAGTGTTGCTTTGACAGGGGCGAGTGGCAGCGGAAAAAGTACGCTGCTGAACGTAATTGCGGGGTTCGAACCTCTATCCAGTGGAACGTTGTGGCTCGATGACGAGAACACATCAGACTGGAAAGATCCAAAGTGGAGCCGATTCCGCCATCAAAAACTAGGCGTTGTATTTCAACAGTTCAACTTGTTAACCCCACTCAACGTAAAACAAAACATCGCCTTCCCTCTCCATTTAAATCAACAAAAATGGAGTGACTGGTGCGATTATTTAGTTGATGCATTGAGCATCAGCGAGCTACTCGAAAGACACGTATCCGCGCTCTCTGGCGGACAACAACAACGAGTGGCAATCGCACGTGCACTAGCTCATAAACCGAAACTGCTGCTTGCAGACGAACCCACAGGCAACCTAGACCACAGAGCAGGCATCGAAGTAATGAAACTGCTGAGTGAAATCACGACACAAGGTAACACTGCCGTGCTTTTGGTTACGCACAGCCCGGAATGCGCCAGCTTTATGCAGACAAAATTGGTTTTAGATGATGGTTGTTTAAAGAACGTAGATTTAAAAAAGGCTCAGTCGCAAAACAGTGAGCAGCCCTATGAAGCAAGCTAGGTTTGCGAACACCAAGTTCACCCATATCAAACTGACTCTAAATCTGTTCGCGGCGCACTATCGTCAATCACCGCTACAAGCTGCGGCGATTCTAATCGGCATTGTTCTGGCGGTGACCTTGTTTGTCGCGGTGCAAGCCATTAACCTCAATGCCAAGCGCAGTTATGCAGAGTCGACCGAACAACTTAGCGCCCAAGCGCAGAACCTTATCATTCCACCAGCAGGGCAAAACTATTTATCAGAATCGCTCTACTTCAAGTTAAGACAGAATGGATTAAGCGCAGCACTGCCCGTGATTGAAGGACGAGTGAGAGACGAACAAGGCCAACGTTGGTCGGTACAAGGCAGTGAGTTGATCGCCGCTCTCACCTCAAGATCTCGCTATTCTAGCGACAAGCCAGCCGAAAACGATAGAACGTCAGAAGACAGTCAAAACATATCCTTGTTCGACAGCGCATTACCGCTTCCTCAACTTTTAGCTGGCAAGCCCATCGTGATGATGAGCCAATCGCAACATCAAAGCTTTGGCGACGTAGACACACTTACTCTCGATGAAATAGTCACCCAAGTTGTGGTATTGCCAGATGAATGGCAACTGGGTAGCCGAATGTTGATGGACATTGGGTTCGCTCAGCAACTGCTTAACAAACAAGGGCAACTGAGCTACATCGCTGTTTTTAATACTAAGAGCGATACTAAGAGCGACACTAACAGCAATACTCAGGATAAGTGGCAAAGCCTCATCGGTGATCAAGGGCAATGGATTTCCAACAACCAAAGCACGAATCTCGGTTCAATTACCGATAGCTTTCACCTCAATCTCACCGCCATGAGTTTGTTGGCGTTTTTGGTTGGATTATTCATCGCTTACAACGGTGTGAAATACAGTTTGCTCAAACGAAATCGGCTGTTAGTACAAATTCAGCAAGCCGGGGTTGCGCCAAGCATCGTGTTTTCAGCTCTGTTAGTCGAGCTGATCCTTTTAGTCACACTGGGCGCTTCGCTTGGATTCATTCTCGGTATTCAACTCAGCCATTGGCTGCATCCAACCGTCGCAATAACGCTTGAGCAACTTTATGGTGCAACACTGCTTCCCGGCACATGGCAGTGGCAATGGTTAGTGCAGGCATTGCTACTCACGTTGGCCGCAACGCTTATCGCGTGTTGGCAACACTTTAAACAGCGAGTGCGACAACCACTCTCTTCCCATGGTGGTTTCTATCAAGCGCCGGAAACGTCTAACGAGAATCAGTTGTTTGTTGTCGGTACGGCGTTAACCATTCTAGCGTTAGCAGGGTTATGGTTGAGCGAACATCACCGCTTCACTATGGCCTGGCTCGGTGTGTTAGTGGTGTCGATTCCCTTGTATCTACCCAAAACGCTTAGCGTGTTAGCAAATTGGAGCGAAAAGCGCACCCAATCGGGATTAATACAATACCTATTTGCTGAGCTACGTGAACTTATCTCCCCTCTTTCCCTTGCCATGATGGCGTTGCTTCTCGCGGTTACCGCCAATGTAGGGATGAATACCTTAGTTGGTAGCTTTGAATCCACGTTAAAACAATGGCTTGAACAGCGCTTACATGCCGATATTTACGTTAGCCCTGCCCAAGGTGAAATAGCAAATGTGGAGCGTGCGTTAGAGCAATTTAAGAACGTTGAAACCGTCTACAAGCAATACTACGTCGATGATAACTTGCAGGGCTTACCGACTTTGCTAGGCACTAAAGACAAAGACACACTCGAACAAACCATGGTGTTCCAGTCCCGCGTTGATGACTTCTGGCAGCGCTTTTACCAAGGTGAGGTGGTGGCGATCAGCGAACCGACTGCGGTGAAGCTAGGCTTGTCCCTACAAAGCCTACTCAAGCTCGATGCGATCCAAGACAAAACACTCGTCGTCGGGGCGATTTTCCACGATTACGGCTCACCGAATGGTGAAGTGTTGCTTGCACCTGATTTATGGCTTGAAAGCGGCTTTACTGACCTACCCACTAGCTTAGGGATCAAAGTCTCTGGCGACCCACAAGTGGTATATGAACAGCTACGCCAACAACTCAATTTGCACCCTAGCCAGCTTTACGATCAAGCACAGATCAAATCGATCGCTTTGGATATCTTCTCACAAACCTTTGCCATCACTCGGGCGCTTAATGGCGTCACATTAATGGTCGCGGTGATTGGGTTGTTCTGCGCCTGTTTCATGTTGCTCGATGCACGCAAAGCCGCTATTGCAAGGTTGTATGCGCTCGGCGTTAGCCAGCAAAAATTGATGGCGATGGTAATCGGGCAAATCGTAGTTCTGGTCACCTTTATTCTGATTATCGCCTTACCACTCGGCGCTATGGTCGGTTATGTATTGACGGACATTGTCACCCTGCGCGCCTTTGGTTGGAGTTTAAATTACGTATGGAATTGGAGTGACGCACTCAGCATCGCAGCCATCACCATTTTAGTTGCTGTGTTTGCGACCTTGATTCCACTGTGGCGTTTGGTCAGCAAACCCGTGGTATCCAGCTTACAGAGCGAGGTGTTGTGATGAATCGACCAATAAGAGTTTTCCTTCTCACACTTGGCATCTTGCTCCTTTTAGGGTGCGACGAGTCTACTCAACCATCAGCTCAAAATATGGGTTCGATACTCGGTACTGAAACACAAACCGAGAATGAAACGGCAATCGATAAAGCGCAATTTTCTCCGGTAGTAAAAGGTATCGACATCACCTTCCCTGCCGATCACCAAGCACACCCAAGTTTTCGTCATGAATGGTGGTATTTAACCGCTAACCTTATCGATGAGAATGGCAATGCTCTCGGCGTGCAATGGACACAGTTTCGCTTTGCGGCTGCACCGCAGGACAGTGGCAATGGTACTAAGAAAACTACGTGGCAAAGTCAACAAATCTACATGGCACACAGTGCAGTCACGAACAAAGACAAACACTACGCCGATGAAAAGTGGTCTCGCGGACAAGACGAACTCGCGGGTGTCGATTCTTCACCCTTTCGAGTTTACCTTGATGATTGGCAATGGACGTCGACTACCGATGACCTGTTCCCAGCCACATTGAACGCTAGCTCCGAACAATTTGGATACTCACTCAAGTTAACCAACAACGCGCCTTATCAAAAACAAGGCGAGCAAGGTTACAGCATCAAAAGTGGCGATGGCAAAGTGGCTTCCTATTACTACAGCCAACCATTCATTAATGTGTCGGGCAACGTAACCATTGATGGCGTCACACATCAGGTTTCCGGTAAAGGTTGGATAGACAGAGAATGGAGCTCGCAGTTTTTACTCGACTCGCAACAAGGTTGGGATTGGTTTGCGCTAAGACTGAGTGATGAAACCAGCTTGGTGGTGTTTCAACTTCGAAACTCAACAACAGGCAAAGCCAGTTATTCCCATGCGAGGTTGATGAATCAAGATGGCTCCGGCATCACAATTAAACAACAAAACATCAGCTTAACCGCCATCAAGCAAACGGAAATCGATGGACGTGACTACCCAACAGAATGGCAAGTTTCGATTCCAAGTCAGCAAATAGAACTGACCGTCTCGGCACTCGATCCAAATGCCAAAATGCCGCTGTCGGTTCCCTATTGGGAGGGGCCAATCGTGATTAAGGGTTCTCATTCCGGATCTGGTTATATGGAGTTAACCGGGTATTAATCAACAAAGCAGCGTAAAGAGCTATCCATCTTTATGCTGCTTCATCACTCAATTCAAAGTTAACAAATGGAAAGATTAAATCGCCAATAAATAGGATTTAACAGACGCGAGACGTAAAGTTGCCCCACCAATGATGTCTATAAAACCGAGTATAGGGTAAGGTTTAGACGCACTGATCCATGCTGAACCTGTGGCGCCAATCGGTATTTTTTTCATCGTTTCTTCATCAATTTCTAAAATAACCGTTCGGCCAATGGCTGGAGACCCCCTTTGAATGTGCGTCGAAACTCGCTGCTCTTGTGGTAGTAAATTTCCTTGAGCTTCACCGGTTGCTTTTACTTTACTGTGAACACGAGACCGGAAAATTTGCCCTGGAAAGGTATCAATAAAGAATTCGCTAAACTGACCTTTTTCGATATTGGCAAACGCTTGATCAGGGATACGCATTTCAACAAATTTCTTCGATGTATCCCACACATGCAGGGAGCCGACTCGAGACCCATCCGCAATAAAAACATGAGTGATCATGCCATCAAACGGAGCTCGAACCGTAAGGCGATCAAGGTCAAACATCAAGCTTTGTTTCTTGGCGAGCAAGCCATCTTTCTTGGCGTGTAACACGTTCAACTCAGCCATAAAAAACTCAACGTTGTCTTGAGTTTCTTCTAACTCTTTAAGGCTGACATGCTGCTCTAGGTTCTGATTGCGCGACAGGTTTCGCTTAGCTTGGGCCACTTTCACTTCTTGAGCTTCAATGGTTCTTTCAATTTCAATCAGACCAGAATCAACCTCAGAAATCGACGCAGAGATCAGATCATCTTTGAGAGTGTAAAGCACTTCGCCTTTTTTTACATCGCGATTATGGTCAACGTATATTTTGTCGATATGTTGACCTAGCGCTGGGGAGAGTACTGCATGAGGTGCTTTAACCGTGGTCGAGTTGGTCAAATCAATCGGCGAATAGAAACGATGACCAACAAACAAACTCACCAGTAACAGCAAGCCAATGACAACAGACGCAAAGTAATTCTTTGGGGTTCGTTTGAGCACGTTAAATTTGAATAACAACCAAACCACTAATATGTAGGGGAGCATGATCTCTTTCATTACGAAGCGCCTCTAATCCACTGTTGTAATTTATCCCAGTCCGTCACAATCGCGAGCACCGCAATAACCCAAAGAGGTTTGTAAAACATGCCCAATATACACAACCAAAAAATCAACTTGGCCTGAGCCAAACCACGCTCTTTTGCAAGGTGTTTGGGAATAGAATGGACATACCATAGCTTGCTCAGTGTCCATACAAGGATGCCCAATGTGACGACCACAATGAACCACATGAACAACGTCGATTCTAGAATGTTGTAGACCGAAGGATACGCATCGTAAACCAAGGTAGTAGGATGAATCTTCATACGATTTCCTAATTTATCATCCCGCCTCTAAGTCAAAGCCATTGGGACTATTCCAATCACTTAAGTACTTATGCACTTATATACTTACGCACTTAAGCACTGAGCCCGGAATGAACGAAAGAAGCCGCCTATCAATACCCATTGTCATCGGTATCAATAGACGGCATACACATTATTGTTCTAGGTACTTAACACGAACTTCTTTGATTTTACCGTCAAATTTGAACGGCATATCATCATAGTAAGCTTGTGATACTGGCGAGCCTAAATCAGAGCCAATATCAAACCCATCATTGAATGAGAAGAACGAAGGCGCTGTTTTTGGAACCACACCAGAAGCGAACGTTTCGCCATTCACCTTGATGGTGATATCGAAAGGCGTAAACGGCCCCGGCTTAGTAGCTTTAGATTCAACCTCTATCGTCACCTCACCTTTTGGCAACACTTTCTCAGATTGGATATGGGTATGTTCCATCAAAAACAGGTTGTACTCATAGTTAAGCTTTCCGTCTTTCACGTACACCGTCATACCACCGGAGAATGCACCGACCGCGTAGAGCACACCATTTGTATCAGGGGTAACCACCGCATCAAATTCAACGAGCGTAGAACGGTTGCCGACTTTTGGCGCTGCTATTTCAGGGATTCTGGTGATTTCATCAGGATACGTCCATTGCGTATATTTACTCTCTGGCGCATCTTGTGGACTGTGTGCTGCGGTAGACCATAATGAACCACCAATCGGGAATGCTTTGTTATCCTGCGCTTCTTGTTTGAAAATCGCCTTCATTTCTTCCAGTTTTTTAGGGTACTTTTCTGCTAAGTCAACCGCTTGAGACCAGTCTTCATCAATGTGGTAAAGCTCCCATTGGTCAGTGTCTGCGCTCCATTCTCTGAATCCTTCAGGCATACCTTGAACCCAAGGAGCTCTAGGACCAAACGCACTCGCAAACCAACCATCATGATAGATACCGCGACTGCCTAAGATCTCAAAGTATTGGGTTTTCTTTTGCCCATTAGCATCCGCATCGTCAAACGAATAAGTCATGCTTTTACCATCGATTTCATCTTGTACATGACCGTTGACCACTTTAGGTGGTGTAATGTCTAGGATGTCGTAGATAGTAGGCGCGATGTCGTTAACGTGGTGAAATTGCGAACGTGGCGTCGCATCGGGTTCAATTTTCGCCGGCCAACGCACCGCGAGTGGTTGACGTGTGCCACCAAAATGAGCCGCAACTAACTTGGTTGATTTATAAGGTGAGCTTCCAGCCCAAGCCCATGCTGCATGCGCCATGTTCTCGAATTTAGGACCGCCTAATTCATCAATTGAACCGACCTTGTTCATCGCTTCTATTTGTTGCTTTGTCGTGGTTGGAATGGCGTTCTGAGCGAGCAATTCAGCAAGCGTGCCATTTTGTCCTTCCGATGACGCGCCATTATCACCCCACAAGTAGAAGAAGACAGTGTTGTCTTTGTAGCCAAGCTCATCGATTTCATCAACCAAACGACCCACTTGAGCATCGGTATGTTCAATAAAGCCCGCGTACACTTCCATCAAACGGGCTTGGAAGGCTTTTTCATCTTCAGGCACATCGTCCCACGCAGGCATGCTTTCTGGCCTTGGTGTTAACTGCGCGTTTTCAGGAATCCAGCCCATTTTCTTGGCTTTTTCGTATACGTCTTTTCTGTATTCATCCCAACCAGCGTCGAATTTACCCTTGTACTTATCAGCCCATTCTTTGGTTACATGGTGAGGGCCGTGTGCCGCACCACTAGACCAGTACATCATGAAAGGTTTGTCAGGCTGCAAAGACTTGTGTTGGCGCATCCATTTGATCGCTTGATCCGCCAGATCTTCACTCATGTGATAGCCTTCACGGTGGATTTTTTCTGGATCAACAAACGTGGTGTTTTCCACCATGGTCGGTTCATATTGCGATGCACCTGCACCAACAAACCCATAGAAATATTCAAAGCCGTAACCCGTAGGCCAATTATCAAAAGGCCCCGCTACAGTGGAATCTAACGGATGAGTGTTGTGCCATTTGCCAAAAGCAGAGGTTGAATAACCATAGTTTTTAAGCACTTCTGGGAAGGTGGCACTGGTTTTCGGGATAACCCCTGCATAACCATCCCAATCGTTAGCGTATTCTGCAATAACCCCTGCACCCACTCGGTGATGGTTACGACCAGTCAGTAATGAAGCTCGCGTAGGCGAACACATCGCTGTCGAATGGAAACGGTTGTAGGAAATACCTTCACCGGAGATTTCATCTAACGTAGGCGTATTGATTGGACCGCCGTAGGTCGACGTTTGGCCAGGGCCGACATCATCGATCATCACAATGACGATATTGGGCGCATCTTCAGGTAAATGGTTGGAAACAGGTCGCTTGTTATGGGTAGATTCAGCAAGAATATGGTTAGCCACCGAGGTTGATGGTTGACTAGGAAACGGTAATACCTCTTGTGCGACAGAACCCGCAGCAAAACAAGACATCATGATGGCACTAAGCTTTTTCATTCGGACACCTTTGAGAACAGGAATAAACTCCGGCCTACCTGTTGTGCTAAAGACATCCGTACACCGTCATTTAGCGAAGCAAAATAGATCAGAGATGTAAAACTCAATGGCGTGGGAACAGAGAAAACAGCCTCAGCACCAATGTAGTTTTTCAGTGCTAAGGTTATTCAAAAGGGGGATATGCAGGTAGAGCGTGGTGTTTATATCAACAATAAATGGGGTTTATAGTACTAATTCACGCATCTTAGGTGTGCTCGAATAGCTTCTCTAACTTTTATGTGGTTTTCTGTTTTTTGATAGCGTCGATGGTAAGCCAGACAATATTCCAATGGCTTATGTTCTATCGGGTTTTCTAGTACTTGAAAATTTAGACGTTCCTGCCAATTGAGAGCAAGATGCCTAGGTACGATCGCAATTCTATCGCTGGTGGTGACATCAAGCAGCATCGCTGAAATTGAATGGGTCTTGCACTGGATGTTCCTACTTTTCGGACTTTCCAAGCGAATATGCTCAAAACCATCCATTCCTTTCCATTGGGTGGCTAGTGCGACATGCCCCTTTTCATAAAATTGATTCCGTGAAATATGATCATGAATTCTTGGATGGTCACGACGACACACAACAACGGTTGATTCACTAAACAAAGGCTCAGTCACTATAGAGTGGTCTTTTATCATAAATATACCCACTGCTAAATCGACAGATAATGATTTTAGTTGGTGCAGCAATATTTCCTGATCTAATGGAGTATGTTCTATCACCATTGACGGTAGAACGGGTAAATTCAAAGCCAGCGCCTCGTTCACATAAACCGAATAAGTAAAACGTTCACTCAAGGCATTTTGTATTTCATCAAACCCAACGCGAAATCGAGCGGCTAAACGAATGGCCATCGCGGTCGGTTTCATCGTCCGACCTTCTCGATAAAACAGGGGCTCGCCAATTTCTTGTTCCATTCGCTTTATAGATGCGCTCACCGCAGGTTGTGTTATACCTATAGTTTCAGACGCTTTGGTATAAGAATGATATTGGTAAACCTCTAAAAATACTTTTATCAAATTTAAATCAAAATCCATGGTCTACCTTCTTACACCGCAACAATGCTTGTATTTTATACCACTTCCACAAGAACATGATTGATTACGACCCATTGTCACTGAATTTTTGCTTGCCACTGTCGTAAGCTTCACATCTTGGTAAGCCAATGCCCACATGATTTCATCTGCAAAACGACCAACAGATAATAGCCTACGCATTTCTCTCATGTATTGAGCGCTGTACGCGAAGAATTTTCTATAGCCTTGGCAAAAATAGTTATGCCTTGGATGTCCGCTTGAACTGCGCTCAAAACGATGTTTGGGGCACCCTCCATTGCAGGCAAACTGAAATGGGCATTTTTTACAGTCAGGAGTCAATGTTGTTTGTTTTTGTAATCCAAACTCAATGGCTTGCTGGCTGTTATTGCATTCAGAAATTGATTTATGATGTATGTTGCCCAAACGATGTTCAGGGTATACATAATGGTCGCAATTGTATAAGTCCCCGTTTGCCTCAAGAGCAAAAGCATGACCACAACGTTCAGTAAAATGACACATTCCAGACTGCTGTCCGCACCATGCACTCAACGTACTATCCAACATATTCACAAAAATTGAGCCCACATCTTTTCGCACCCAGATATCAAAAATATCACAAAGAAATTCGCCATAGGCTAACGAAGGCACTGACCATGATGTCACTTCCGCCAAAGGTTCATCGGGTAAGACGAGTTTTAAATCCGTTTGAAAACATGATTGCTTCGTTCGTTCGACCAGCGGAATAAACTGAATATAAGTTGAACCAATCTCTTTCAAATGCTGATACACCCGCTTTGGATGTTTTACATTTACACCATTGACGACGGTAAGCGTATTAAACTCAACACCATGCTTTTTTAACAATTCGATACCTTGCATGACTTGAGCATGTGTTTGTTTACCCGAGCGGGTAACTCGGTAGGCATCGTGTAGGTCTTGTGGCCCATCAATAGACACACCTACTAAGAAGTGATGCTTTTTGAAAAACTCACACCAAGCATCGTTTAGCAAAATGCCGTTGGTTTGAAAGGTGTGTTCAAGTTTTTTTCCCTTCCCGTATTGTTCACATAACTGCATGGCTTTTTCAAAAAACGCGAGCCCCATCATTGTTGGCTCACCACCCTGCCAAGTAAATTGAACATGGTTGTTGCTTTGAGCTTCAATGGTCTGCTTTATATAGGAACTTAGTGTGTCATCACTCATTCGCCAGTTTGTTTGACGTTCAGGATAGAGTTGGTGTTTTTCAAGATAGAAACAGTAACTGCAATCAAGGTTACAGACAGAGCCGGTCGGCTTGGCCATTACGTGACAATTATTCGGTGCTTGCATAAGTGAACCTTATAGTCAGCCCATCCATTGTGGCTAATTAGTGAGAAGCGTCCATAAGTGTGTATCACCATTCTATAGGTTGAGTTTCTGGCTAAATAGTCGGTGGTGGTTACATTTACTATAAACAGGATTTATAGTTCATGCCTCTGAATAGCTCAAATCCACGACCACCGACAAATATCGACACATTTTAGTGATTAACCAAAGCCTTCTTCTGCTCTCTACTCTTATATTCTTCTGCTTTGGTTCTGGGTGAGTTTAAAGTGTATAACTCGGCATCTAGGCTTGTTAAACGAATCAGTGACGATAAGAAAGGGTCACAAAGTGAACACGGTTATCTTCATAACTTCCTGTTGGCTGGAGCGTCACGTTGGCGGCTGTGATATCCGCGGTTCCATTATTTTGATATTGATACGCTAAACCTAACTTGTTGCCAGATTCAAGCTCATACTCACTACCAAACCCAATGCGCCATTGCTGGTCAACGGGCAGTAGTACGTCTCGCTCATTCTCGTTCACTGGAGAAGAGTCGTAGCTAGCGCCGCCATAAATCGTAAACTTATCCATCTTATGCGCTGCGCTAACGCCTACAGAATAGGTCCATGTATATTTGTCGTCATAATCTTCCCAGTTTTCAAACTTAGCGTTAACCATTACATCGGTTTGTTTGGAAAGAGCATGCTTAAGCCCCAAGTCGATACTAGTAACCCAAGATAAATTCGCTGTTGGATTCACATCTAGCGACGTTTCAATATCAATTTCATGGTCTGTTTTATGGCGATATTGCAGACCCAAGTGTGTATTGTCGCTCAAAGTGTAGTACGAGCTCAGTGCAAAAGAAGGAGCAACACTGTCACCGGTAGCAAGTTCTTCCAATTGAGTGTTCACGCCACCAACGACGTCTATTTTCATGTATTGAAGAATCAAAGAAGCGCCAAGGGAGAGCTTGTCTGTAACTTGATATGAAACACCAGTTGTAATATCGACGACAGCAATAGCGTTCTCTGAAATGGCATTGATTGGATTGGCGCCGACACCATTGCTATATTCAGCACCTAAGCCACCCGCGGAATGAAGACTAATTCCAAGTACCGCTTTCTTATTCACTCTTTTAGCATAAGAAGCGTGAGGTGCGATTAATCCCTTTGAGGCTTCAGTGCTCTCTCCTGAATCATCACGAGTGAACTGGTTGAATACATTGATATACTGAGCGCCCGAAACATACGATCGATCTTCAATGCCAGAAAGTGCAGCAGCATTTGAGATTGTTGCAGAAGAATCAGAACTGTTTGTAACGTTGGCGGCCCCTGCTGTTGCAACGCTTTTGGTTGTCGCTATTTGAGACATGCTTAAGCCAGCACTATTGACCCAAAAGGGGGAGAGAGTGGCACATGCAACCACAACATTGAGAGCGACTTGCGTCATCTTCATTTTATAGATTCCTTAGGATGTTTCGAGAGAATTTTTCGGCGTATTGCACACATGCAACAAGCCCACACTTGAACCATCCGCAATAAAAGCTAGAGCGTTCACGTAATTAGTAATTAAGTCGCGCCCGAACCTTTCTTGTCATTCAACTCAGCCACAAAACTCAATATTGTCTTGGATTTCGTTTAACTTAGACCAATTTCACTTGTAGATTTTCGATGCCCCGATTCATATCCGCATTTAACGTGTCATCACTCATTTAACAATTGATTGGGTTTCCAGGACAGAGTTGGTGTGTTTCGAAATAGAAAAGGGAGTTGCAACCAAAATAACAAACAGAACCCGTCGACTTGGCCATTAATGAAAACGGTCCATATAAGTGTGTTCCACTATTCTATAGGTTCAGTTTTGGTCTAAATAGTTGGTGGGGATTACATTTGCTATAAACGGGGTTTATAGTTAAACCTTACGGTATCGTCTTTATACGATTTATATTTAGTGTGATATTAAGCGTACGCTTTTAGGTAGCAGGTGCGCGGCTTTGACGACTTGATAGCTATATCAGAGGATCTTGTCATATTAGCCATGCGAGATCAGCTCGGGTTACAACAAACGATTCTTATACTGTTCTGGCGTTTGGTTCGCGTAACGTTTGAACATGGTGATAAAAGGGCTTGCTTGGTTGTAACCCAATGTAAGAGCGACCTCTTTAACCGATTGGCCGTTTCTCAACAAGTCCATTGAGTAGAGGTAGCGCACTCGCAATCGCCATTCTGTAAAGCTCATCCCAAGCTCCGTCTGGCAGTGGCGAGAAAGGGTTCTTTCCGTGGTGTGGACACGCTCAGCCCAATCTTTCAATGTCACTTCATCGGTTGGGTTTTCTTCCACAGAAGCCAGTATAGGCGCTAGGTACTTATTGTCGGTTGAAGGCAAGAAGTGGTGTTCAACTTCACGCTGCGCAAGTTGGTCGAGTAGTACCTGAACAAGCCTTTGATCTTGTTCGCTTTGTGCAACGTTGATATCGCGTTGGCGAAAGTCATCGATAATCGAAGACACGATTGGGGTGATCTTAATAAGGCTGGTTTTCTCAGGCAGATGCTGAGTTAACTCATGAGCAATGTTCAGTGAGCAGTAATCCAATGGCTTACGGTTGTAGCTGCAGTGCATGACCCCAGCTGGCACCCAAATAGCGAGATGTGGCGGCGCGAGAAAGCGTATGCCTTCTGCTTCCATTTCAAGAATCCCACCACTGATCAACTGAACCTGTCCCCAAGGGTGGCTGTGAATACGAGTTTCGGTGTTCGATAAGAAAGCTTCGAAATTCATAAATACGTTGGATGGTGCCTTATCGATTGATAAGGACGGGTGAAGGTTTCTTGAGTGTTTTTTCAAACTTGTCTTCCTATCGCGTCTGATGTCTTTTTAAAGATATCTGTAAGTATAACGACCTGTCAAACTAGCCGCATCAAGTCATTTGCGACGGAATTCACATGTATTATCTATTACCATTTTTCACAGTCTGTATCTGGGGTGCAAATGCGATCGTCAACAAGCTAGCAGCGAGCACGATAGAACCAAGTGCGATGAGTTTTTACCGTTGGTTTATTGCGATGTTAATTTTGACGCCTTTCTGCATCCGGTCTGTGATTAAACAGTGGCCAATCATTAAGCCGAACTTGTCTAAATTAGCTTTCCTTGGTTTTTTGGGCATGGTGTTAAACCAATCTTTGGGTTACTACGCAGGCCTAACCACCTCCGCTTCTAACATGGCATTAATTACGTCTTTGGTTCCACTCATCAGTGTGTTCCTTAGTGTGCCTTTGTTGAACAAGTCTATTTCTAGCCTGAGTATTGTGGGCGGTGTATTGTCTCTGGCTGGGTTGGCGTTAATGCTAGGTAAAGGCGATCCTCTGTTCTTTATCCATCAAAACCTTACCCAAGGCGATGGTTATATGTTAATCGCGGCCTGTGTTTACGCTTCTTACTGCGTGTTACTCAAACGCTGGAAAATGCCAATCAGCAGTTGGGTTGTGATTTATATTCAAGGGTTATTTGCTGTCGCGATGTTGACTCCTCTTTGGTTAACGAGCGAACAACTATTACCATCACAGCAAGCTATTCCTTTGATCGCTTATGCCGCGGTTGCTGCTTCTATTTTGGCACCTTGGATGTGGGTGAAAGCGATTGATACCATTGGTGCAGATTCAAGTGCGATGTTTATGAACTTGATGCCCGTTATCGCGATCGTATTAGCCTCCACTTGGCTAGGCGAAGAGATTAATCAGTTCCATATCATTGGTTGTGTGATGGTTATTTCGGGTGTCATTCTTGCTCAAATCAAAAGAAAACCAAGGCTTGAGGCTGCTCTACCTCAGCAAAGCTAGCTTTTCTTAGATTAGACGAACGAAAACTCGCGAATCACCCTCTCCTTACAATGCCTGCTCCCTCAGCAGGTATTGTTGTTTTCCTATTTTGTTCAACTGTTCTGTTCACACCGTTTTCAAATTCCTTTAATGCGTACTGACTGTTGTTGCAACCTTGAGCCGACTCATGTTTAATGCATTGGGTACTGTTTAAGTTGTAAAAGGAATTACAATGACTCAATCAAGGATCCCAGTGATCATATCGTCACTGCTTGCTCTATCTTCAGCCTCAAGCTTTGCTGCCACAGTTCCTACTGATACACCATTAGCTAAAGAACAACATTTTGTGCGTGGCAATGGCGCAGAGCCCAACACTCTCGATCCAAACTTTGTTAATTCTGGTATGCCCGGCGACATTATCGTCAATGATATGTTTGAAGGCTTTGTGATCGAGAACAGCGATGGGCAGATCATCCCAGGACAAGCTAAAGAATGGTCGTTCAGCAAAGACGGTAAAACCGTCACGTTTATGTTGAAAGAGGATCTTCAATGGTCAAACGGCGAGCCAGTGACAGCATCAGATTTTGTCTTTGGCTGGCAGCGTGCCGTGTCACCTAAAACGGGCAACAATACAGGGTTTGTTTTCTCGACTGCGAATATCGTTAACGCCAGTGAGATTCTTCGAGGAGATAAAGACCCGTCGGAACTGGGCATTAAAGCATTGGATGAACACACGGTTGAAATTGCGCTTTCAAAGCCTACGCCCTACTTCATGAGTTTAATGAGCATCAAAACCTTCTTCCCTCTGCCTACTAAGTTGGTTGAAGAGAAAGGCGACAAGTGGACTCGCGCAGAGAACATTGCAACCAACGGCGCTTATACTCTGAGTAAATGGGTACCTAACGAATACGTAGAAGTGACCAGAAACCCGAATTACTGGGATAACGCTTCAACCGTCATCAATAAGGTCACTTACCTTGGTTTATCATCTCAAAACGCAGAGTTAATTCGCTATCAGTCTGGTGAAATTGACATGACGAATCGCGTGCAACTTGAGTATTACCAAAAGCTTGTCAAAGAAAGCCCTGAACAGATTAAGGCACAGGCTTTGTTAGGGTCATATGTTTATTCGTTCAATACGCGTCAAGCTCCGTTTGATGATGTAAGAGTTCGACAAGCATTAAGCATGACAGTAAACCGAGAGATTTTAGTCGATAAAGTGACGGGACAAGGAGAGCCTGAAGCCTACAGCGTGACGCCTAATAACATCCCGAACTACACAGCTCCTAAGTCTTTATTCGAAGCGCTAGATAGCTCAAAACGTCAAGCCAAGGCCAAGCAGCTATTAGAAGAAGCTGGATACAACCAAGAGAATCCTCTTAAATTTACACTCACGTACAACACCAGTGAAAACAACAAAAAGATCGCCATCGCAATTGCATCAATGTGGAAACCACTTGGCGTGAAGGTAGAGCTAGAGAACATGGAGTGGAAAGCGTATGTCGCAGCTAAAGGAGCGGGAGATTATCAGCTTGCTCGTTCTTGGGCCTTTGGGGACTATCCAGAGCCTTCAGCTCTGTTAGAAGCCTTCACTTGCGGGCACACGGCCAATGAGAGTGGCTACTGTAACTCTGATTATGATGAGCTCTTGCAGCAAGCGAGCAAAACGGAAGATCAGTCTAAACGTTTCGCTCTATATCAGCATGCTGAATCGCTTCTGAACGAATCTGCAGCAGTTATGCCTTTATACCACTACAATCACACTCGATTAGTGCGAAATACACTTAAAGGCTTCCCGAACAATAATCCGAAAGGAAATATCTACGCGAAGGACCTATACTTTATTCAAGAGTAAAAATGAGCTAAATAATAAACAAATTTTACTACCACCTTAGTAGTAAAGGTACTAGAATAATTTAACTAAACCGGATTAACAGCGGTTAGTTGGCTATAACAAAATAAGGTACCGCAATGAGTACCAAACGGCTTAGAAACACCTAGCACTGCGCTAGGTGTTTTTTTTGCAATCGACCTTTTCAACTGCCAACTCAACATTTATCGGTTCTTACTCAATATGGCTGGGCACCTACTCAGCATTGCTTCATCCGCGTTTTCCACTCGCCTCTACCGCCTTTAAACATCAATATTCATCCGTTCGTCACCCGTTTGAAAAAATAGTCTTAATCGTGAGAAACACCGCTTTAATTTATGTCATCTTAAGTATATTGTTATTAGCAAGTAACAAGCATGTTATACAGCACAATAATGAAGGAAGATAGATGAGCAGTAACAATAACCGACCAGATGGTAAACGAGACGTTACTCTGCGTTTTTTAGCTGAACCTGGGGATGTGAACTTTGGTGGTAAAGTTCATGGTGGTGCAGTAATGAAATGGGTCGATTTAGCGGCTTATGCTTGCTCTGCTGGGTGGAGTGGTAAATATTGTATTACCGCTTACGCAGGGGGGATTCGATTCGTAGCGCCGATCCATGTTGGCAACCTTGTTGAGGTAAGTGCGAAGGTCATCTATACCGGTTCATCTTCTATGCACATCGCTATCGACGTTCAAGCCAGCGACCCTAAAGAACTCAACAACCGCCTAACGACTCACTGTATCGTTATTATGGTCGCTGTTGATGAAAATGGTAACCCGACTAAGGTGCCGGAGTGGGTTCCAGAAACACCAGAAGACATCGAATTAAGAGATTCGGCTATTCGCCTAATGAACATGCGAAAACAGATCGGTGAAGAGATGGAAGCACACGTTAAGTACCTTAAGTAAACTTTACCAACTACGCTACAAAACCATATTACAATGCCAAGCACCTGCTTGGCATTGGTTTATCTAATGGCCCACTCTGCACAAGCAAAGTCCTAGTACATCTAATACGATCTATGAGAGCGTGATACCCAGCCAAAGGTTAAAATGAGTCAGCACTTATTCGCTGATTTATTTTGACTGTAATAAAGTCGTCATTTAGCTCTGGTTAAATACCGCCAATCATAATGGATGTATTTGAATTTCCTGGAGCCACCTTTGAGCGTCACACGCCCCACTCTTAGCGAATCTACACTGAACAATTTAAAGGCTGTTGAGTACCAATGGGTTAGAACTTTGTACGTCGAAGGCTACGACAGCAATGAAATTAACCACTACATCCAAACTTGTTTTGGTGGTGACCAGACGTTTGCGGATCTATTTCGCCGTGTCGCACTCGATCAAGAAAGCATCTATGTGTTGTTGCAACACCTAGGCTGTGCTCCTTCTAGTAGAGAGTTCTAACCTCAACATCCGATCCCCCTCTTACCCTTGAATCGAAAGATACTTCCAAGCAAACCAGTAACTACAAGTGATAGCTACTCACAACACATCAACAGTAGCCCGCCGTTATAGACATTTTCTGTGCAATCCGGCTAATCGTTGCATACAAATCATTGAAGTATCACGCATTGAAATATTAGCAAACTATCAATAGAGCAACTGCCCCTTATACTGAGTGTCTGATTTGTGAGACTCGTTCATGTCACCCTGTAAGAGGAATGAGGCAGGAGAGATTCGGGAGAGAAGTGACTCGAAACTTTAATGGCTAAAGTAGCTATGAGCACAAAAACTGACAGGTAAAACGAATATCCGGACAAAGTAGAAAACAAAAAGTAGCAGGTATAAAAAAACCCAAGTAAATACTTGGGTTAGAGTTACAAAAACCACTAATCATTAATAGCGTAAGGAACCTGATTAGTAGCCAGCTATGCGTAACCTGAGGGTTATTTTTATTACTGATCGGCGGCCAAACCAAATGATGTAATAAAAATGCCAATATAGAGCGACCTAGAAGGTCGCTCTTTGTCTTTTTTATAGGGTACAGCTTATCCTTTTACACCACCCGACGTCAAACCGCCAACTAACCAACGTTGAGCCAGTAAGAACACGATCGTAATTGGAAGTGCTGATAGTACAGCTGCTGCCGCAAAGTCACCCCATAGGTAGTTCTGAGGATATAGGTATTGCTGCATACCTACCGCTAGCGTGTAAGAGTTCACATCCGATAATAGGATTGAAGCAACAGGTACCTCACCAACAACACCAATGAAAGATAGAATAAACACAACCGCTAGGATTGGCACAGAGAGTGGTAATAGAACCAATCTGAACGCTTGCCACGGCGTCGCACCATCCAATGCAGCGGCCTCTTCCAAAGAATTATCAATCGTCTCAAAATAACCCTTAATCGTCCACACGTGCAGTGCGATACCACCAAGGTAAGAGAAGATTAGACCGCCGTGCGTGTTCAAGCCTAGGAACGGGATGTATTGACCAAGTTTGTCGAACAGCGCGTAAATCGCTACCAAAGCCAATACTGCAGGGAACATTTGAAAAACCATCATCGCTTTCAAGATAGTTTCTTTACCTTTGAAGCGCATACGAGCAAATGCGTAAGCCGATGTAGTAGACAGCGCCACAATCAAAATAGACGTAATACCCGCTACTTTTATCGAGTTCCACAACCAAGTAAGTACAGGGAATGGAGGTGGCGTTACCGAACCATCAGCGTTGGTCACTGACATACCCAGAGCTAATTTCCAGTGCTCCAGTGATGGATTATCAGGAATCAAACTACCAGTCGCGAAGTTACCTTCACGGAACGAGATAGCAATAATCATTAATAGTGGGAAGATAATTAGCGCTAAGAAGCACCACAACACTGCATGCGTTGCCCACACTCGGTATTTAAGGCCTTTACCTTGTACCATAGCCATTGTCGTGCTCCTTAATCTTGAGTCAGTTTAGTGAAACGTAGGTTTAGTAACGCAAGTGCACCAACCAATAGGAAGATAAGCGTTGCGATAGCACTAGCTAGACCAAAGTCTTGACCGCCACCGCCTTCGAATGCGATTCGGTAGGTGTAGCTTACAAGTAGGTCTGTGTAACCCGCGGGCTCTGAAGTGCCAATCATGTTCGGGCCGCCGTTCGTCAATAGTTGAATCATTACAAAGTTATTGAAATTAAAGGCAAATGCTGCAATCAATAGCGGTGTAAGCGGCTTAATCATCAATGGGAATGTGATTCGCTTGAAATTATCAATAAAGTTAGCACCATCGATTGCTGACGCTTCATACAAATCTTCAGGAATCGCTTTTAATAGGCCCATACATAAAATCATCATGTAAGGGAAACCTAGCCAAGTGTTAACAATCAACACCATGGTTTTCGCAAGAATCGGGTCGGAGAACCAGTTTGGGCTTAAGCCAAAGATACTCTCAAGCACCATGTTGATCTCACCAAAGCTCTGGTTAAATAGGCCCTTAAAGATAAGAATCGAGATAAACGCTGGGACTGCGTAAGGCAGAATCAGTAGAACACGGTAGATTGAACGACCCTTTAACTCTTCCCACTGCACAATATTCGCAAGAATCAGACCAATGGCAAGTGTGAAAACAACCGTACAAATAGAAAATACAACGGTCCAGATGAAGATGCTGATGAAAGGTTCTTTAATGCCGTCATCTTTCCAAACACGCTCAAAGTTAGCCGTACCGATGTCTACAACAAAGCCTGGAGATATTGTATTACCAATAAACTCTCCTTTCTCGTCAACCGGTTGATAGAAACCCACTTCCATGTTTGGTTTCAATACTTCACCAGATTCATTGTTGATTAACGTTTCACCGTCACCTTGAAGGGTGTAAAGCGGTGCGACAGCAGCAAACTTACGCAAACCACTCATACGGATATCATTACCATCTGGCAAGTGGAAATCTACACCACTGATCGCAGAACGGTTTTGGATGATCGCTTTGATCTTCTCTTTTTCACCTTGTACAGATTCGATTGCAGATAGGTCCATCTCTGTTGCTGTCATACCTTCCAGAGAAAATACATCAGTTGCTAACAGCTGGTCGCCATCTTTCACAACGATCTGGTGACCGTTATCTGTTTTGTACAAAGTAAATGGGTAACTTTCACCGCTTTGGAATGAACGGTCTAAAAGAACGGTTTGAGTACGCTCTAGAGAGAGCTGGTTTTTTGCGCTGTAGTTAGTGAACGCAAGCCCTACGGTGTATGCCAGTGGGAAAAGAATGAATAAAATCATTCCGGCAATACCTGGGTAAATATAACGGTGGGCGTAAGTTTTCTTACTACCAAAAATGTAAAGTGCCAAAGCCGTTAAGATCACAGTAAGAAGCGCAAATGCGAGCTCACCGCGAGAATACATTAAAATTGTAGCGTAGCCATTAATTAAGCCAACACTACCAAGCAACCCCCATTTGATGAAGACGCTTTTACTGCTTGGAAGGCTTGATGGTGCCGGGATCGCATCTGAACCTTGAACTGACTGCATAGAGGAACCTGCTAACGATATAGATAAAAAATAGAAAAGTAAGGAGAGGTTGCCCCCTCCTTAAAGGTAGAACTTGAGTATTACTTAGTCATTCGAGCTTCTGCACCTTTCAGCGCTTGATCAACAGTTTGGCGGCCATCAACAACGTTGCCGATCGCTTCTTCCATGCTGTACCAGAATGTAGTGAACTGAGGGATGTTAGGCATGATTTCGCCGTTCATCGCGTTGTCCATTGTTGCGGCAATACGCGTGTCACTGTCTAGTTGACGTTGGAAAGAGTTAAGAGCAACTGCGCCTAGTGGTTTGTCATCGTTCAAGCTTTTCATACCTTCATCAGTTAGTAGGTAGTTTTCCATGAACTCAACAGCTAGGTCGCGGTTTGGAGAAGCAGTGCTGATACCACCCGCCCATACACCAACGAAAGGCTTAGAAGCTTTACCATTGAACTTAGGTAGTGTTGCAACGCCGTAGTCTACGCCCGCTTTCTCGATGTTTGCCCATCCCCAAGGACCATTGATTGTCATTGCAACGTTACCCGCAACGAATTCAGACTCAGCGACTGAGTAGTCCATGTCTGCAGAGATAACTTTGTCTTGTACCATCTTCTCGATGAAACCTAGAGACTTTTGAACACCATCAGTCGCTACGCCCGCATCTTTAATGTCGTAACCTTCAGCTGTTTGTTTGAATGCATAACCGCCGTCAGCTGCTAGTAGAGGCCATGTGAAGTAAGCGCCGCCACGTAGAGGCCACATGATCGCTTTCTTACCGTTTTTTTGAAGCTCAGCGTTAAGTGCTGGGATTTCTTCCCAAGACTTAGGTGGGTTAGGAACAAGTGCTTTGTTGTAGATAAGAGAAACTGACTCAACCGCTACTGGGTAAGCGATTGTTTTACCTTCGTAAGAAACAGCGTCCCATGCAAAATCTACGATACCGTCTTTAGTCTCTTTAGAAGGTTTGATATCAGCAAGAAGACCCGCTTCTGCAAAACCACCAAAACGGTCGTGAGCGTAGAAGATCATGTCTGGGCCATCGCCAGCCGCTGCAACTTGAGAGAACTTCTCTTCTAGTTTATCTGGGAAAGCTACTGTTACTTTAACACCAGTGTCTTCTTCAAAGCGTTTGCCTACTTCAGCCATTCCTTCATAAGCTTTATCGCCACCAACCCAAATAGTTAGTTGACCTTCTTCGATAGCAGCGTTTGCACCAAATGAACCCAGAGCCACAATTGTGCCTAGAGCTACAGCGCTTAGAGCGTTTTTCATGTCAATATCCTTTTTATATTTATACGTAGGGCGCATTCAATTAAGACGAGCCAGTTTTCGAGGTTATGATCTGAGAAAACAGCCCCTAACTCATCATCCTAGCCACTACGCCCTAGCTATTATGGCTTAATTTCGTGATCGTCATCCGGTCAGATTGGAGATCGAAGTCACAAAGTGTATACTCATCGTGATCCACATCACCGTTATGTGGTGAATTTATTTGAACTGGATCGCTAATTGAGAGCAACCCAATTTATCTACTCCTCCCCTCCTACTCCCCCTCGTTAAATTTTCATTGGGAGGATGTACGATTGCGCCAATTCACCGAAACTGCATTCATCCAAGAGTGGATAGTAAGAACCCTTTACCAGCGAATGTCGTGTATAACCGCACTGTTCATTTAGTTGGCTTCACTGCACGCTGTTGTCTTTATTAAGCATCGAGCTAAATCTGTGATTGAATCACGGGGGAGATTTAGCTGGATGTGGGGGAAATAGGCACCAGTTTGGCTATGACGGGTGGGCTTGGTTAAAGAATCCAAGTCTCACCCACTTTTTTCTTACTCATTCAATACTTACCAATTCCTACAGTTACTGCTGACCCAAAAATTTCTTATAATGATAAGCAGTAAAACTTAAAATTTGATCGATCGAGGACTAGCTAGATGGCGAGTGTCACGTTAAAAAACGTTTATAAATCATATGGTGATGTACAGATTTCTAAGGACGTAACCTTAGACATCAACGAAGGTGAGTTCGTAGTATTCGTTGGACCATCAGGTTGTGGTAAATCGACGCTATTACGCTGTATCGCAGGTCTAGAAGACATTACGTCTGGTGATTTGTACATTGGTGACCAACGCATGAATGACGTTGAGCCTTCAAAGCGTGGCGTAGGTATGGTATTCCAATCTTACGCGCTTTACCCTCACCTTAACCTTTACGACAACATGTCTTTCGGCCTTAAGTTAGCAAACGCAAACAAAGCTGAAATTGACAAGCGTGTTGAGCATGCTGCAGAAATCCTTCAGCTTGGTCACCTTCTTGAGCGTCAACCTAAAGCACTTTCTGGTGGTCAACGTCAACGTGTTGCTATTGGTCGTACTCTAGTTTCTCAACCAAACGTATTCCTACTTGATGAGCCTCTATCTAACCTAGATGCTGCGCTGCGAGTTCAAATGCGTTCGCAAATCACTAAACTACAACGTCAACTTGGTTGCACCATGATCTACGTTACCCACGATCAAGTGGAAGCGATGACAATGGCCGATAAGATTGTTGTTCTTGATGGCGGTTATGTTTCCCAAGTGGGTAAACCTCTTGATCTTTACCACTACCCTCAAAACCGTTTCGTGGCAGGCTTTATTGGCTCACCGAAGATGAATTTTATGTCGGTTCACATTGAGCAAGCTGAAGCAGAACGCGTACAAGTTCAACTTTCTAACGGTATGACTTTCTGGATCCCAGTTGATGGTACCACTGTCAATGCTGGTGACCGTATGTCTCTGGGTGTTCGTCCTGAACACTTGTTGTCTGCTGAAACAGGTGATGCGACGATTGAAGCTGAAGTGATGATGGTCGAGAAACTAGGTAACGAAACTCAGGTTTACCTAAACCTCGAAAGTGCTGATGCTGACGTTATTTATCGCCAACCAGACACGTTGACGATTGAGTCTGGTGATAAACTAGCGATTGGTATTCCTGCGCACCGTTGTCACTTGTTCCATAGCGATGGTCGCGCATGTCGTCGCTTGTACAAAGAGTACGGCACCGACTAATCGGTTCGCCTTTTTAAGATATAACTTGCCCATATCGAATCCCTCTTACCAAGTAAGGGGGATTTTTTTGTTTAAAGACACCAACTACTTTCGCTTTGATTGTTTAACTTTGCGCACCGCTCAATCAGCTTTTTCGAGCGGCAACAAAAAAGGCCTAGCGGATGCTAGACCTTTATCTGTTTGAGCTAAAAGCCACCCTATCTAAACAATATAGGTTGGCCCTGCAGAAACTTAGTGAATTGGCGTATCACTTGTTTTGTTGAACTGGCCAAAATGCTTTTCTAACACTTCTGGTGTTAGTTTGCCTTCCGCTTCTAGTCGCTTAAATTCAGCAACGATCGCTTTTTGCTCTTCAATTGATGGCAGTTTTACTTCTGGCTCATCGCCCATCCCTTGAGTCATCTGCTCTAGTTCTTTTTCAAAATCGCTCATGATACTTACCTAAATATTAAACCTAATCAGATTTTACTCATTTACGCTCTGTGATGCTAGAGCGATTAAGTGCAAAGCTCGAAACCAGATCAAGCGAACGTCAGTTAACACAAGACAAGCTTTAAATTAAAAAGAGCCAGATTCATAATTAAATGAATCCAACTCTAAGTATATGGCCACAGGCCTAATCTAAATTAAAGCTTATACAAGTTACAGCTTAAACGAACCTACCATCTTATCTAGACGAGAAGACAGATCTCGAAGTTCTTGGCTCGCCTCTGCAAGTTGCTCTGCGGTACCCGTTGTCACTTCGTTGATTGCGTTAATCTCTTCAATGTTCTGGTTGATGGTGTGCACAACCGTTGATTGCTCTTCCGTTGCCGTTGCTACTTGCGTGTTACGGTCGGAGATATCCACGATACGGTCTGAAATACCACCCAGTACATCTACGGCTTCATCTGATGCTGCTACACCTTCAAGCGTAATAATTTTACCTGTACTCATTGCCATTACTGCATCTTTAGCATCGCTTTGCAGCTGGTTGATCATCTTCTGAATCTCTTCCGTTGAGTCTGCTGTGCGACTTGCTAGGTTTCGTACTTCATCAGCTACCACGGCAAAGCCACGGCCTTGCTCACCAGCCCGCGCTGCTTCAATCGCTGCGTTCAATGCGAGTAAATTAGTTTGCTCTGAAATATCACGGATAACACCCAGAATAGAACCAATGTCTTGTGTTGTTGAAGCCAGTTGCTCAACCACTTGACCCGTACTCTCAATATCTTGAGCTAAACGACTGATCGCGTCTTTTGCTTTGTTTACCACAGAACGGCCCACTTCAGTATTGCCCGAAGCTTGCGTTGCCGTTTCCGCAGCCGTTGCCGCATTTGATGCAATCTCGCTGATGGTCATACCCATTTGGTTAATGGCAGCAACCACTTGAAGAGTTTGATCACGCTGCTCTTGACTGTTGTCGTGGGTGATGTGTGCTTTATTAGAAACACTCTCTGCCGCTACTTGAAGTGCTTGGCTCGTAGAACACACCTCTTTCATCGACTCGTGAATCTTTTCAATGAATCCATTGAAACCCGTTGAAAGCTGTGCAATTTCATCGTCGCCTTTCACTTCGATACGCTGCGCCAGATCGCCATCACCTTCGCCAAGGTCACCAAATCGCTTCGCAAGAAATTTAATAGGTTGAGTAATGCTGTTTGCTAACACTACGCCCATTAGGATAAAGACTAAAGCCACGATAGCTGTCATGATCAGCATCTTTTGCGCTGTCTCATCTAACTCTGCAAATACTTCATCAGTTGGAACAACACCAATAACAAACCAGTCCATTGACGACACATACAAACTCGCGACAAACAGCTCTTGGCCTTGGCTTTCAGTAGTAATTAAGTTGAAGCCTGATTTGTTCAATAGTTGGCTTGCTTGAGGGCCGTAAAGTTGTTGAAGTGAGGAGTCGCTGCGTGAGCGTTCACGGTGAATTTGAACATCACCTTGGCTATCGGTTAAGAACACAAAGCCTGTATTCTCGATTTTAAAACCATTAAGCAAGCTCACCATGTCATCCATAGACTTTGATAGACCAGACATTGCCAAACCAGAAGGCTGCTGGTAGTTAGCAAACATCTTCACTTCGCCGTTGGCTTCTTGGAACATGCTCACCATTGTTGGTTGCCCTGACTGGGTAAAACCAAAGAACCAGCCATCTTGTTGTTGGTTTAACTGACGCAAGAATCCGTTTTGGTTCCAGTAATATGCGGTTTGACGGTTCGCTACCGAGGCATCATTCAACTGATATTGGTGACGAACATTGTTCAGTTGTTTAACCAGCTTATTTTCTAGTTCCGGATCGCGATCGGTCGATTCGATAGCATCAGAAATGAATTCATTTGAAGCAATTTGCTCCGCCGCTAATAATAACTGAGAGACTTCACGGTCAATTTCACCATTGATTCGCTCAAGCATCCCAGGAAGCTCAATATTAACCAATCGATGACTCAATACATCTCTTGCTTGCTGTTGCGCCATCGCACCAACGATAACCGTAGATGCAAGAACCGCGAAAGTAATACCGAGTACAACTTTCTGCTTAATACTCAAAGATTTAGCTTTAAACATGTTTGGACCTTTAAAAAGAATCGCTCATTATTAGTAGACCTGAAACAGGACTTGGTTAGTGCGTCCCAACAAAGTGATGCACAACCTGAGCTATATATCGGCCACATTTAATAGAACTAGAGAGCGTTCTCTCAAAAATTTGCAAATGCGGTGTAACAACTCAATCATTTTCTTTTGGTTAGAGATTAGTTAACTAAATGCGAACTCCTTCTGACATTCACCCTTATTATCCAAATCTTTAAGTTTCATCTAAGTCAGGCAACATCACACCTTTGCGCTTTATTGTATAAATAGCGATTGATATGGTAAAAATCCAATGTTCAGTTACTTTCTAGCTAAACACTTGTAAATCTTTCCAATTTTGAAAAAATAAATTCCGCAAATGTACTGGAACTTTTTCATGGTAATCAGTGACCAATACTCAAAATAAAAATCAAATGGATACCCAGAGAGTCCAAAATGCACAAAACAAATTTCGAAGTCCTTCAAAACTATTTAGAGTCTCAAATCATTGGTCAGCAAGAGCTCGTAAAACAACTGATGATCGCCTTACTGGCAGATGGTCATATCCTTGTTGAAGGGCCTCCAGGGTTGGCAAAAACCCGCGCAGTAAAATCACTGGCTGATTGCGTTGAGGGGGACTTCCATCGCATTCAATTCACGCCAGATCTATTGCCCGCTGATTTAACGGGTACCGATATATTTCGTCCAGAAACGGGAGAGTTCACCTTCCAATCTGGCCCGATTTTTAACTCGTTGATTCTAGCGGATGAGATCAACCGTGCTCCGGCGAAAGTGCAAGCCGCAATGCTAGAAGCGATGGCTGAGAAACAGGTGACCGCAGGTCGAAAAACCTATGCCTTACCCGATCTGTTTTTGGTAATGGCAACGCAAAACCCGATAGAGCAAGAAGGCACTTACCCGCTACCAGAAGCTCAATTAGACCGTTTCTTGCTACATTTAGAAGTGGCTTATCCAGACATGGAAAGTGAGCTGGAGATCTTGCGCCTAAACAGAGGCGAAGCTCAAGGCAATCAACCTGTTCAACCAGAGCCTATTTCTCAACAAACGATCTTCGAAGCTCGCCAAGAAGTACTCAACATTCACATGGCAGACACCATTGAGCAGTACATCATCAGACTGGTAATGGCGACTCGCCAGCCTAAGCAATACAGCGATCAACTTGACCAATGGTTAGACATGGGTGTTAGCCCGCGTGCAACCATTGCGTTAGACCGTTGTGCCCGCGCTCACGCTTGGCTTGCTGGCCGCGACTATGTTACTCCACAAGATGTTCAAGCGATGGCATTCCCTGTATTACGCCACCGCCTGCTTCGTAGCTACCACGCACAAGCCGAAGGGGTCACTGCAAACCAAGTGATCGCACACCTTATCTCGTTGGTTGGTAGCGCATAGGGATACGCGCATGAATAATCAATTACCCAACCACAGTGACGGTGTCACGTTAAATCTGGACGAACTGCTGCAATATAAAGCGCAGTCTGTTCGATGGTTACCTCCTGCAAAGAGTCTTTGGTCGCAACTTAACGGTCAACACGAGAGCAATCGCAAAGGTCGCGGGATGAATTTCTCTGAGGTTCGTCAATATCAGGCGGGTGACGATATCCGCAGCATTGATTGGCGCGTCACGGCGAGAACGGGCAAGGCGCATACCAAACTGTTTTCTGAAGAAAGAGAACAGCCTGTGATTTTGTTCTTAGATCTGTCGAGCAGTATGATTTTCGGCTCAACCTTGTTGCTTAAATCGGTTCAACTCGCACACTTTGCCAGCCAACTTTGCTGGTTAACCGTCGCTCAAAAAGACCGTATAGGCGCAGTGATAGATACTGGCCAAGAGATCATTGAGATTAAACCAAGTGCTAGCAACCACGCTCCGCTGCGTATTTTACAAAAAGTCATAGAAATCAATAATGCAGCGCTGACCAACCAAGACAATCACAGCGACACAACCTTAGAGCATGGGCTGAAGTCTCTACAGCAACTTTGCCCGAAAGGCAGTGATATCATTATGCTCAGTGATTTTGTTCGTTATAACGAAAGTAATTACTCACTTATCAATCAAATACGTCGACATAATCGAGTTCGCTTAGTGCATTTTTACGATCCACTAGAGCAAGGTGTTACTGCATTCAAAGGTTCAAAACAGATCACCGACGGCAATAAAACCCAATGGTTTAACTTTTCATCCAGGAAGGAAAAGGAAAAGCTAAGTCTCGCATTTGATCAGAAGCAACAACAGCTTATGAAAATGAGCCTTTCTCTCGCTATCCCATACAGTTCATTGTCTTGTGCGCAATCGTTAATGAGCCAAGTATCAGGAGTTCAGTCATGAATCAACCTCTCGGCTTGAGCCCTATTATTACGCCAAGCGCACCGTCATGGTGGCCTTTGGCATGGGGTTGGTGGGTATTGATTATCACGGCTATTGCTCTGATCGCCTTAGTGTTTTTCATTATAAAACGCAGACAAAAGATCCAACGCGCTAAGAACGAGGCACTTGCTTGCTTTCGTAATAGTCAGCCTTCAAATGCTTTGTCTCCGAGCGCAGCTCAAAACATCGTTCGTCAGGCTGCACTGAGCTATTTTCCACGCGACAAAGTGGCAGGCTTATCTGGTGATGATTGGTTGACGTTCTTAGATGCGCAATTGGCGAAGCCGTTGTTCGCCGCAAAACAATCGCAATGGCAACAAGCGCTCTACCAAGATACAGCCTTAATGAGCGACGAACAGAAAAAGGCTCAACAGCAATTGGTTAATGACTGCGAAACCTGGCTTCGTAAAGCCCTTCCTCCAAAGCGAGGTCGTTATGAGTGATTTTCTAAGCTTTGGTTTTCTAAGCTTTGGTTTTCTAAACTCTATGTTTCTAAGCAAGAGCATACTAAACGTTGAGTTCGTTTGGTGGTGGATGCTGTTCCTAGCGCCCTTGCCGATCCTTGTTTACTTGTTTTCACCAAAATCAGAATCAAGTAGCGCTCTAAGGCTTCCGTTTTTGCCAGAGGACAGCAATACCAAAACGCCGAGCAGCCGCTTACCCAAAGCTTTGTCCGTCATCATTTGGCTTTTATTGGTAACGGCGATGGCACGCCCAGTTTGGTACGGCGAACCGGTGGAGTTTCAGCCGAAGCATCGTGATTTGATGTTAGTTGTCGACCTCTCCTACTCGATGAGCCAAGAAGACATGCAGTTCAATGGCGAATACATCGACCGCTTGTCGGCTGTGAAACGCGTATTGAGTGACTTTATTGATCGCCGTAAAAGCGACCGAGTTGGATTGGTGCTATTTGCTGATCACGCCTACTTGCAGACGCCACTGACGTTAGATAGAGACACGCTGTCACAGCAACTCAATCAGGCAGTGCTAAAGCTGATTGGTACTCAAACTGCGATCGGTGATGGTATCGGCCTTGCCACCAAAACCTTCGTCGACAGTGATGCCCCTCAGCGCGTGATGATTCTACTCAGTGATGGCAGTAATACCGCGGGCGTATTAGATCCACTTGAAGCGGCGGATATTGCAAAGAAATACAACGCCACAATTTACACCGTAGGTGTCGGTGCGGGTGAAATGATGGTCAAAGAGTTCTTCATGACTCGTAAGGTCAATACCGCTCAAGATTTGGATGAACGTACGCTAATGGAAATCGCCAAACGCACTGGCGGTCAGTACTTCCGAGCGCGTGACAGCAAAGAGCTGGCAACGATTTACGACACCATCAACCAGTTAGAGCCCGTGACAAATGCCACTAAGATATGGCGACCACAACAAGAGTGCTTTGTCTGGCCACTGTCTGCGGCAATGTTCTTCGCATTTATGCTGTTAGCCATTAGGAGAAACAATGTCTAACTTTACTTTTATCTACCCATATTGGTTCTTGGCTCTTGCCGTGCTGCCCACTATTTGGTGGCTTAGCAAGAGACAACCCAAGCAAGGGTTATTGGCGTCACACATCGCCCGTTATTTGGCTCCTGAATCGAGCAAGCCATCAAAAAACCGCAGCACCTATTTCGGTGTTTGGTGGTTGGTCGGTGTCATCGCATTGGCCGGCCCAAGCTTTGAAAAAAACGAACAGCCAAGCTTTGAAAAAACGCAGGCACGAGTTGTGATCATGGATATGTCGATGTCTATGTATGCCACTGACATTAAACCAAACCGTTTAACACAGACGCGATACAAGGCACTGGATCTACTATCACTCTGGAAAGAAGGCCTGACGGGAATGGTGGCCTACGCCGGAGATGCTTACACCATCAGTCCGCTAACGTCTGACATCAACACCATCAAGAACCTCGTACCCAACCTATCACCAGATATCATGCCCTTCCAAGGCGGCAATGCAGCATCGGCAGTTAAACTTGCCATTGAGATGATGACTCGTGCTCATATCTATCAAGGCGATCTGGTACTGATTGGCGATGATATTGATGATCAAGAGAAGAAAGATATAGACTCGCTACTCTCTGGTAGTAATTGGACATTATCAGTCTTGGCTGTGGGCACGGAAAGCGGCGCGCCGATCTCGTTACCTACAGGTTCGATGTTACAAACCGGCTCAGGACAAACCGTGGTTGCGAAAACCAACGTAGGCAATATGCACGACCTGACTCGTCATTTTGGTGGCACGTTTACTGAAGTGCAATTTGATAACTCAGACGTTGAACACATCGCAAATTACCTCGACCGCATTGCGACAACGTCAGAGGTGACTAAAACCAATAACTCACTCAACACCAGAGTGAATAACGGTTTCTGGTTATTGCCGTTTCTGTTACTTCCTGCACTTGGGCTATTTCGAAAAGGGGTCATTTGGTGTGGCCTAGCTGTACTTGTTTCGTTCAGCCAACCGAATACGGCGTTTGCGAGCCCTTGGAAAACCGATGACCAAATGGGTTATCAGTTGTATCAAGATGAGGACTTTCAACAAGCCGCAGAACAGTTCGAACAGCAAGAATGGAAAGGCATCGCGCAATACAAAGCCGGTGATTTCGAAGCGGCCGAACAGACGCTACAAGGTTTTTCTGGCGAAGATGCTCGCTACAACCTCGCCAATGCACAAGCAAAGCAAGGTAAGTACGACCAAGCGATAAAAGAGTATCAACGTATTCTCGAAAGTAACCCTGAACATGCTTACGCGAAGAAGAATCTAGAGATTGTCGAACAGGCTCAGAAGCAACAGCAACAGCAACAGCAACAGCAACAGCAACAGCAACAGCAACAGCAACAGCAACAGGACGATTCTGAATCCAAAGACCAAAACGAACAAGGTCAGCAAAATGATTCTTCGCAAAGCTCGCAGGATCAACAACAAAGCTCTGCTGACAATGGCAAGTCGCAAAGTCAAAGCGGCAGCCAAGATCAAAGCAACAAACAAGATCAAAGTGAAAGCCAAGAGCAGAATACCGACCAAAGCCAAGCTGATAGCCGCTCTGATTCCAAAACGGATGAAGAAAACGACAAGCAAGCTGAGCAACAAAACAAAGCGGGTCAAGCAGGTAAGCAGTCACAAGATAAAGATGACTCAGCATCTCAGACTGCCCAAGCACAAGAAACTGCTAAGGAAGACAGTGATAGCAGCGCTCAACAAGCCGCAACGCAAGTATCAGGTCAACCTACGTCGAGCGATCCTGATATGCGAAAACTTGAGCAAGTAGAAAGCGCCCGTGATCCGAGCCAACTGCTTAAAGCGCAAATGATTCTACAAGCACGACAAAAAAGTGCTCCTAACAACCAAAACAAAAAGTGGTAACCATGCAATTTTTAAACAAGCCATTTTTATCAATACTACTGACACTGCTAATCGGTGTTTTCTCGTCACATTCTGTATTCGCAGCAACCGCTGTTGCGAGTGTTTCGCAAAACAGTGTTACCAAAGATGAAGTCTTCTTACTTAGAGTGGCGACCGATGAAAAAGTATCGTCCGGTGCTTTAGATCTATCCCCCCTTCAGAAAGACTTCTACGTCAGCACCCCAAGATTTGGGTCGTCGATGCGAATCGTCAATGGCAGCCGTTCGGTGTCTAGCGAATGGAATATTACCCTTGCCCCACTTCGATTAGGCCGCTTTGAGATACCTAGCTTTGATATTGACGGCGCAAAAACCCAACCGATCACCATCAACGTTTCGGTTAATAAAGCCGCTCCAAAGCAGAGTGATATGGCCGAGTTTCAACTTAATCTCAGTAAAGACTCGCTATACCCTCAAGAGGTCGCTGAGCTTGATGTAAAACTCATCATTAAGGCTGATCCGAGAAGACTTCAAGATCCTAAAATTGCGCCACCAAGTTCAGCGCAATTAGACGTGGAACCAATTGGAGAGTCTAAGCAATTTCAAGATGTTATCAACGGACAAGAAGTCACGGTTGTTCAGCAATCTTTCCATATATCGTCACAGCAAGCAGGACAATTTCAACTTCAAGGGCCAAAGTTAACCGGTGCTGCTGTTTACTCAACCAACAACTCAAGCACAACACGCCTTTTCCAGCTCGACACGCCTGTTGAAACCTTAGATATAACAGTGAATCCTGTACCAAAAGGCTATCAAGGTGAGTGGTTACCAACATCGAACTTCAAGTTGATACAACAATGGTCAGATAGCCAAGGCAACGAGCTAACAGATGGCAATGCTTTAGGTGACGACAAGCAAAAGATTGAAATGGAAGCCGGTGATTCGTTAACTCGAACCATCACCATGACAGCCAGCAACTTGACCCAACATCAACTGCCGAAACTAAATATCACCTACCCTAAATCGGTGCGAGTTTATGAAGAGAAACCGCAATTTGGTACTACCCAATCCGGTAATGCTATCGTTGTTTATAAGCAGGTTCTAATCCCTAAGGAATCTGGAAGCATCTCTCTACCAGATGTTTCTCAAGCTTGGTTTAACACTGACTCACAATCACAAGAAACCAGTAAAGCTCTTGGTCTTGAGTTATCAGTTCAGGCAAGTGAACGCGCTAGCTCAAGCTCGCCAGCGCCTGTTATAGAGACACCAACTCAGCAAGCTAGCCCGAAGATCGTTACCGTTGAAAAACCAGGAATGTGGCCTTATCTAACGGCGCTATTTGCAACATTATGGTTAATCAGCTCGGCGTTTGCTTTCTACTTTTGGTCACGCCGCGGTACCGCAGTAAAACCAAAGCGCCAAGATGAACGTCAATCCGATACGGCAGAAGCACTTATCGCCGCGCTGAAAGCGAAAGATGGTGTGATGACGAGAACCTTGTTTGAGCAATGGAAAACAGAAAACTCAGACTTGAGTGGTGAGACGATAGAAGCAATTGAAGTCGAGCTAACCAAGCTCAACCAAAGCCTCTATGCAGAAGCTGGGTCACCAAGTCAGACATGGGATCCATCTCTAGCAATCAAAGCGGTTAAGAAACCAAAACGCATCTCGAACAAAACACACAAGAGCACATTAGAAAGGCTTTAATTAACCGGCGTTCTAAGTAAGCTAAAAGTTTAAGTAAGCAAAAAAGAACGAAGCCGTGATGACCACATTGTGATCATCGCGGCTTCCGTCGTTTTTGAGATAGAGAAAAATAAACGCAAAACTAAGTCAGTGGCGTCGCGACCTTTCTTCGCTTTAGAGCAGAGACAATTCGATTTCGTCCAGAATCCTTGGCTTGATACAAGGCTTTGTCGGCCTTGCCATACAGAAGATCAAAGTCGAATTGATGCTGATCTGAAGTTATCGACGCGTAGCCGACGGATGCTGTTAGATACTGGCTGGTGCTGCTTTCACAATGAAGGATCTTCGCCTCTTCAATGCATTTTCTGATCGACTCCGCACGCTGTTTAGTTTCAGAGTGATGAGTGCCGATCATCAACAACATAAACTCTTCACCACCAATACGGCAAAAGGTTTCCTTATCGCTATGAACATGAGCATTAAGTATCTTGCCTATAGTGCGCAAAGCGGCGTCACCTTCCGTATGACCATAAACGCTGTTGTATAAACCAAAGTGATCAAGGTCGATGAGAATCAATCCAAAAGTGATCTCATGTTGAGTCGAAAATGCCCCTTGATCGTGACAATTCAAGTCCTCTAACACCTGAGTCAACATACGGCGATTACCAAGACGCGTCAGCGGGTCAAGCTTAGAGATAATATCCAACTGCTCATTGGCTCGTTCAAGCTCTTGGGTGCGCTTACTGACCTCTTGCTCTAGCGTTTCATTAAGCTTTTTAAGCTCCTCTTGCGCCATGGTTCTCTGTAGCACCTCAGCTAAACTAGAAGCAAAGATACGTATCACTTCACGCAGTTGTGAGGTTAAAGGGCTACGGGTTAACAAGTTATCCGCGGCAATAAACGCGATCGGCTCACCCGTATTGGTGGTGAGCATTGTCATTGCCGTCCAACCAACTCCCACAATATTGAAATCATGATAGATAGGCACCGATTCTTCAAAAGCGACTTGATTGGGACAAGCACGTGCAGCAGCAACAATGTCACGCTCCACCAGCTCAGAGCGATAGTAGGATTCATCGACGATGTCACCTTTTATGTCCGTGCCCCACGTGCCTTGCATGTAACTGCAATTTTTATCGGTGAGAAAAACGGCCAGTCGGTCGATGCCTAAATGCTGAATCGCAAAGCTCACTGCCGATTTACACACTTCACTGACGCTATCGCAGCGAGACAACTCCACCATGCTTGAGTGCAACATCCGTATATTCTGCTCTTGGCGCTTACGAATGTAGATCTGAGAAAGCAGAGAACCAAAGGATTCAAGCATCTGCTTTTGATAATTGCTGATGGGTGAACGGTGAATGTAATTGTCCATAGCAATCCAACCGACGGGTTTATCCCCTTCACGTAAGATCAGCATGCCATTCCACCCTTGCCCTACAACCTTGCCTTCAGTGTATAACGGCGCTTTCTCAATAATAACTAGGCTGATGTGATTGTCAGACAACGCCTCAATGTATTCAGCTTCAAGTTGGTGTAAATCGTACTGAGTATGATGCTCGCTGTTGGTCTTGCCCGCTTCATCAGTGCCGTAGGTGCCACTAAAGCAGCGCTTTTTCATATCGAGTAACATGAAGATCGCACGGTCAAAGCCTAGACGGTCGCGCACTGCCTCAACAGAAGCCTTATACAAAGCATCCAAAGAGTCAGGGTTCGAAAGCTCCAACGCAACTTGATGGACTAGTTTCATGTTCTCGACAAATAGCTCTCGCTGCTTAATTTCATCAAGATACTGCGCTTCACGTGTGTCTCTATGCTTAATCTCTAATGCAGCGTTCTTTTCTGCGCGAATACACTGCCAACGAGCGGCCGCGAGCTGAAGAACATCAAGATCTTGTTCGAAGGTTTGGCTTAGCTGCTGAGCATTACAATTTTGAACAATCAAATAGGTTCTGCAGGCTGGCGCGTTATCTAGCATCATGATGAATGACTCTCCACCCAACACCTCCATGTGTTCCCACTTACAAGTATTGATAGACATTGGGAGCACACCATCCGCGGTATCAAACTGGGAAACCCAAGGCCAAAATGTTGAGGGATACTTGTCGAGAGAGCTTAGCTCGCCGTAAGAAAACAAGGGAAAAGAATCGCCTGCCGGTGTTGGCTCTGCAAATACTCCAATCCCTTTTGGGGCAAGTACCTCAACCAGGTAACCAAAAAGAAATTCTGCCAACAAACGATGGTCGCGCGTAGCAGATATTTGTTTTGCAAAGGCTTTAACAGGCACAGCTTCCGTCCATTGGCTATTGAGAATAACGCAAAAATACCGAAGCATTGATATGCAATCAATGTAACTAAAAATGAGATGTTAAGCGGGTCGCAATTTCACTTTTTACATTATCACAAGCATGAGAAGGACGACAAAAATGGGATTTCCTGCCCAAAATTTCATCGACATTAGAACTGTTAAAAAGACATAAAAAAGCCCCACATAAAGTGGGGCAAAACTTCCATCGCTTATAGTTATAGTGATAATTCTGTCGATCGATTCGATTATCTAACCTGCGTTTCAGTTAGCGTACTGTCTAGAAAAAACTAAAACAGCACTTAGTTAATCGAATTAACCAAAGTCACCGTTTACGTAACCTTTAGTACGATCATCTTTGGGTTCGCTGAAAATAACACTCGTTTCGTTGTGCTCTACAAGCTCTCCCATTAGGAAGAAAGCAGTACGGTCTGAAATACGACGCGCTTGCTGCATTGAGTGCGTTACGATAACGATAGTGAAGTCTTTCTTCAGATCTTCCATCAACTCTTCAATTTTATGAGTCGCAATTGGATCCAATGCTGAAGTTGGTTCATCCATCAAAATCACGTCAGGCTGCATCGCGATCGTGCGAGCAATACACAGACGTTGTTGTTGACCACCAGATAGACCAAATGCGTGTGCTTTAAGACGATCTTTCACTTCATCCCACAATGCAGCTCCACGAAGCGAGCTTTCAACCACTTCATCAATATGCTTTTTATCTTTAATACCTTGAGCACGTAAGCCATAGGCTACATTTTCGTAGATGCTCATTGGGAACGGGTTTGGCTTTTGGAAAACCATGCCCACTTTGATACGTAGGTCAGCAACATCGATATTGCCGTAAATGTTAGTACCGTCCATCTCAAGAAGACCTGTGATTTTCACACCTTCGATAAGATCGTTCATGCGGTTCAAGCAACGCAATAATGTTGATTTACCACAACCCGACGGACCGATCAAAGCAGTCACTTGACGCTCTGGCACTGGTAAATTAATTGATTTAAGTGCTTGGTTGTCGCCGTAAAAAAGGTCTAAATCTTTGATATTAAATTTGTTCATGTTCGTAATCTCGTAATTCGTCAAAGTCTGTACTGTGTTTGTTTTAAGAGCTCATTTAGCTCAAGAAAACCCTGCTTAGTAAGTTGCAGTATTAAAACGTCTTGCGATCAACTTGGTAAATGTGTTGATCAGCAGTACAAGAACAATCAGTACTGTTGCTGTGCCGTATGCTTGATTCCATTCTTCAATGGTAAACAGTTCTGTGGTTAGCTTATATAAGTGAACAGTTAGTGTTCGGCCTGAATCCATCAATGAATCTGGGATACGAGCAACCATACCAGCGGTCAAAAATACGGGTGCTGATTCACCAATAACACGACCAATACTTAGAATAATTGAAGTGATGATGCCCGGCATTGCACTTGGAAGAATCAAACGCCAGATCGTGTAGATTTTAGATGCACCTAAACCATACGAGCCTTCGCGATAAGTTTGAGATACCGCCATCAAGGCTTCTTCAGTAGTACGAATAATCACAGGAAGAATCAGGATACTCAATGTCAACGCACCAGATAGGATAGAGAAACCTAGACCTAAAATAGCGACGAAGAATGTCATACCAAACAAACCGAAGATGATCGACGGGATACCCGCTAATGACTCGGTACAAAAGCGAATAATTTTAACAAGTTTACTACCCACTTTTGCGTATTCAGTCAGATAGATTGCCGTCATGATACCCAATGGTGCGGCAACCGCTATCGAAGCAAAAACCATATAGATCGTAGAGATGATCATCGGAAAAATACCGTGTTCATCGCCAGTGCGAGTGTAATCGTCAGTAATGAATTTCCAATCAACGTGCTGTAAGCCGTTAGAAAGGATGTACCACATAATCCAGAACAAGAAGCCCACGGTTAGGGCCGCAGCAGCCCAGATGAATCCGCTTAACACGGCGTCTTTACGCGCACGAGCTTTCTTTAACGCGACTTTATTCATCGTCTTACCTTGAGAATTCGTAGGATTAGCTTGAGGTGTTACGTTATTTTCTAAAGACATAATGTTTACCTCGCCTTCTCACGGTTTAAATAAAGGAGAATCGCATTAAGAGACATGATGAAAACAAGAAGAACAACACCCGTCGCGTATAGTGCACTTGCGTGAATGCCACTTGCGTAAGACATTTCAATTGCAATGTTTGCGGTTAGTGTACGAGCTGAATCTAAGATACCTTCAGGCATTGCTGGTGCATTACCCATCACCATGATGATTGCCATTGTTTCACCTAGCGCACGACCAATACCAAGAATCACACCCGTCATAATGCCAGAACGAGCAGCAGGAACGAGAAGCTTGAAGATGGTAAAAACCTTTGAAGCACCCAACGCTAAAGAGCCTTCTTTATACGTTCTTGGTACAGCGCGGATTGAGGTTTCAGAAACCGTGATTACCGTCGGAAGGATCATCACACCCAGTACAATGATACCAGCCAAGATCGTGTTACCCGCAGGCACTTGAAATACGTTTTGAATCAGGGGAACGATAATAACTAGGCCGAAGAACCCGTAAACTACCGAAGGAATACCCGCTAGCAATTCAACGGCAGGACGAATGATATCCGCTAGACGCTTTGGCGCGATTTCAGCAATAAAGATTGCCGTTAATACACCAATTGGCACACCAACCACTACCGCACCTAATGTCGATACGACAGATGCCACAATCATGGTAGCAACACCGTAAAGTGCTGGTGGTAGCCAATTTTGCCCTAAAACGATACCCGATAGGCCCGCTTCGCGGAATGCAGGGATACTTTCTCTAACGATGAAGTAAGCAATAACAGCAAGGGATACAATACCAATAATTGCGCTTGTTAGAAATAAGCCGTGAAAAATACGCTCTTTCCAATCTACACGCTTCTTTTGACGTAAGCTGCGTTTCAGTTGAGTCGCTTCGCTATTCATAAGCTGTTCACTATTCGTTGCGATGGTCATAACAAGTCTCACATATCGATAATCCTTAACACGCTACGTGAGCGTTGGATTAACTCGAAGTGGGATAGAAAAGGCTCAGCCTGAAAAGGTAGGCTGAGCAATATTGTTTATTAGGGTTTAGATTAGTTAATTGCGATGTAGCCGCTGCTCTCAACTAGAGATTGAGCTTCGTCAGTTAGCATCCAATCTAAGAACTTTTGAGTTTCAGAAGAAGGCTTACCTTCTTTGTAAAGGACTAGGAAAGGACGAGCTACTTTGTAAGAGCCGTTCTTAACGTTGTCTACAGATGCTTCAGTACCGTCGATAGCAAGTGCGTTAACTGAGCTGTCTACTGTACCAAGAGAGATGTAGCCAATTGCGTAAGGGTTAGATGCAACCATTGTTTTTAGTGCACCGTTACCATTTGCAACTTGAGCACGCTGAGAGATTGCTGATACTTTTGTACCAGAAATTTTCATTTTTAAAGACATGATGTCTTCAAATGCACCACGAGTACCTGACGCTGTATCACGAGTGATTGCTACGATTGGCTTGTCTGCGCCGCCAACATCTTTCCAGTTTGTTACTTCGCCTTTGTAGATAGCCGTTACTTGCTCAGCTGTTAAGCCTTCAAGGCCGTTCTTCGGGTTAACGACAACTGCAATACCGTCACGAGCAACAACTTCTTCAACGAGTGTTGCTTCTTTCTCGCTGTCTTTAAGGTTACGAGAAGACATACCTAAATCTGCACTGCCATTCTTAGCTGCTTTTACACCAGCAGAAGAACCAGGGCCTTGTACTTCAATAAATACGTTTGAATTCGTTTTCATGTATGTTTCAGAGAAAACTTCCATCAGTGGAGTCACGCTGCTTGAACCAACTGCTGAAATAGTTTCTTTAGCTGAAGCTGGAGTCACTGTTAGTGCACCTAGAAGAGCGATTGCACCGATAACTGTCTTTTTCATCACAAATTTCCTTTAATGGCGTTATTGCCGTAATGTTGTGTTTTGCTTGAACGGTGCCCACTTTAGAATCCAAATATGACAGTTGTGTTTCACTTAATTGAAGCCTATATGACAACTGCAATTTATTTTCTCGCTTTTCCCCTACCAGATAGCCTTAAAGTAATAAATCGGCCTGATTCATAGACACTGAACATTCAATTCAACTTATTTAAACTAAACCGCTCAATATCTCACCACACCTTTCATGCCGAATACAACACAGAGTTCCGTGCCAATAACCCTATCTTAAAAAGGGCTAACGCCTTGTTTGTACAATAAATAATCAGAATTTATGAATTACCTATCGCATATATAAAAATAGCATCCATTACTGATTGAATTGTCATTCTCAATAGTTAGAATCACTAGCTAATAACAATAATAACAATTGCTTCTGCTCATTTACTTATTTAAAGAAGGACAATACATGCGACAACTTCTCAGTGGCTTATCTATAAAAATACAAATTCTTATCCCAGTGCTCTTTTCCGTCGTACTACTTTTGACAGGTGTCATTATCGGTGGTGACAAACTGGAAAATGCCTTCAAAGATGTATCAACAGCAACAGATCAACTCATTCTACATAAAGAAGAACTCAGTGAAATCGTCGACAACAGCTACGGTATGCGTATTAAAGCGATTTACAGCCTATTTAATGCGGACGATGTAAAAACACTGGTTGAAACGCTAAACCAAAAACGTGACCAAAATACTCGCCTACTGAATTCACTAGACACAGTGCCAGGCATGCAAGATGAAGTGGCGGCGATGAACAAGGCGATGAATCACTATGTCGACTTTTCTCGAACTACCATGCTCCCTCTATTAAGAGCGAAACACGGCAATGCATCACTCGCTTCAGATTTTGATAACCGCTACCAGATTGCAATCGACCAATACCGTCATGCAGGTAATGACATGGTGCAGGCAATCAACACGCTTTCTAAAAAGCTAAACCTGCTTGCCACTCAAGAAGTCGACATCAATGGCCAACAACACACCAGCACACTTAATACAGCAACCATTGCCTTGTTAGTGATTCTTTCTATCGCATTAGTCATCAGCTGGACGCTTGCTGGCATCATTGTGAAGCCGCTTAGCAATATTCAAGAAACCATGCGTGAAGTGGCGAAAGGTAATCTGTTGGTTAAAGCTGAAGAATATGGTGATAACGAGATATCGCGTCTTGCCCAAGACGTAAACAAGTCGGTTGAGCAATTGCGCGAGACAGTAAGCTCACTGTCTCGAATCAGTATCGAAGTAGCGTCTGCATCGACAGAACTAGCAGCGGTAATGACACAATCAAGTGCCAACTCAGACCAAGAGAAGCAAGAAGTGGAACAGGTTGCTTCTGCCGTGAACCAACTAGAGAGCACAGCAGCACACGTTAACGAAAATGCAGTACAGGCCGACTCAGCGTCTAAACAAGCCGATCAAATGGCAACGCACAGTATGAGCTTGTTCAATGAAAGCAACCAAGCCAATGAGCAAATGGCGATTCAGCTGAGCGAAGCGGCAAACGTTGTAGGCACGCTAAAAGAACACTCAGAACAGATTGGTAACGTGATTGAGGTGATTCAAAGCATCTCTGAACAAACCAACCTTCTTGCGCTTAACGCAGCGATTGAAGCGGCTCGCGCTGGAGAAAGTGGTCGTGGTTTCGCGGTTGTTGCTGATGAAGTAAGAATGCTGGCGGCACGCACCCAAGATTCAACCAAAGAAATCCAAGCGATTATCGAAGGCTTGCAAGTTCAATCGGGTAATGCCAATGAGAGTATGAGCAGTTCATTGTCGATGTTAGAGCACAACCAAACGCTCTCGGGCGAGGTAAGCACAGCCCTTTCTGGCATTGCTAACTCAGTAACCGACATGACGGAAATCAACACTCAGGTTGCCTCTGCCGCAGAAGAGCAAAGCCAAGTGACCGCAGACATCAACCGCAATATCTCAAACATCTACAGCCTAGTAAGCCAAAACGTAACTGGCATTACCCAAGCCGCTGCAGCAAGTCACGAGCTATCGAACCTAGCCGAGCAGCAAAAGCAGCAGTTGGACTATTTTAAGGTGTAAGGGCTTATGGTACAGGCTCTCAGATATAAACCTTGCCGCTAATATGTTAGGACTTACTTAGCATGCATAGATTGCAGTAACAGACCTTCATTATTAAGCCAACTATTGAGTCATCAGTAGTTGGCTTTTTAATCGCTAGACATTATTGACTAGACTCAGCAGCTCTGATTCTCTCAATGGCTTCTACCCTTCTAAGCTGCTGGGGCTGAAAATGAGCTTCTCGAAGCTGGGCAATCGTCTCTTTTTGTTCAATTTCAGAGAGTGCTGAGTCATTCAAAATGTCATTTCGTTCGACAAAGTAGACCTCTAAAGCTCCATCAAAGTCCGCCCTTTGTTGATCAAGTGCTTCGAGCCTCTGCGTCGCTTCTTCGCCAACCAGTTCGTTTCTCTTCAGGTATTTACCTTGTTCGTCTAGACCTTCTGAACTGAATAGCCGTGGGAGCAATACCTGATTTTGATGACTAGCTTGAACATAATCGGGTTGTTCCGATAGATAAGATTCAAGCCTTTGCTGATATTCCGACTCGTCTAGCCCTTCTTGTTTCAGAAGTAACTTTTCTAAAGCGATTTCCCTCATTTTATTGTCATGGGTAAACAGAATACTTATCTCGCTCTCACTGAAAAATTGAGTTTGAAGGTCAAGCAGAGCTTGATTCAGTGCGCGTAAGTCCTCTGCAGATATTGAGGTGGTGTCGAATTGAACATCCAATGCTGTCAGTGCCGACTTGTACTCAAGATACTTTGCGAACAATGCTTCATCGACCACCGCGGCTTGTGATTGCTCGTGATGTTTTGCCACATTGTCACGAATCTCTTCGAGGGTTAATTCTGTATTGCCTGAGACGAAATATTCCATCATGTCTTTAGTTGACGCACTATCGATTGCGGTGTCTTGCTGAGAGCTAACTTTCAATGAAGAAGCGCTTTGTTCGTTGTTATTATATGAACTTGTATCTTCCTTCTTTAGATATAAAAAGACCGCCGCTGTGCTCATCAGGGCTATCGTGGTTATCGACAAAATGGCGGTCTTTTTCATCATACTTTCCTTGTTCTCTTTATGAATGGGCAGTGCAACTTAAAGGCCAGCCAACTTCAATCGATTAGCGTGTTGGCGATATAGCGTCACGGGATCAGTCTCAAAGAGATGATGGATACCCAACAACCCATTAATCTCGTCTAGGTGGTTCATTTTGTAATCATCACCAATCACTTTGCCCAAATGCGCGCTACATGCGCCCACTAACCCGTCATTAGGTTCATTAAAGGCTAAACCAAGGATTGTCATCGCTCCGTCGGTAGGATCAAGAAGGTTGGTAAAAGTGGAAGACCCTGTCCATGAATAGTAATAAACACCGTTATTGGCTTGCCATTCACCATCACCACATTCTGACGTCGGTACGCCTTCAGGGTAAAACTGATTGAATGCAAGCGAGCCTTCGGTGGTCAACGCTTCAAGAGAAGCAAGGCCATCTTGATCAAGATCCGTCCCGCCAGATAATAGGTTGATGAGCGTAGTCAACCCACCAGCCAGCTTAACCGCAATACCTTCCGCGGTTGAACCTTCCGATACAGTTCCACGCACGAGATCAGCGACTTTCGAGCCTTTATGAACACCACCAATGCTCGTCACCGAAGCAACCAAATCAGGACGTACTGATGCCACATAGCGCGCTGTTGGTCCGCCGTGGCTGTGACCGACCAGATTGACCTTACTTGCCCCTGTCGCGGCTAACAGTGTTTCAACTTGAGCCAACAATTGCTCGCCACGGACTTCAGAGCTATTGGTCGCTGATACTTGCGCTACATAGACGCTCGCACCATCTTTGGTTAGGGATTCAGGTACGCCATAGAAATAATCGACACCCGCTAATGTATCGAAACCAAACAGACCATGTACCAACATAATGGGGTATTTCGTTTCCGTATATCCGCTGACTTCTAATGCAGATGCGCTCGTTCCGGCATAGACACCAAAACTGGATAGACAGGCTATCGTCCAAATTAATATCTTTTTCAATGCTCTTTCCTTAAACAGATTAGACCTCTGATGAGTAAAGAGAACCGTAGTTGATGATTTTATAAAACAGAAAATATCAACTCGATATTTGTGATATTGAACTTGAATTAAACAGTTGTGATGAACATTAGATAAATAGAACCAGACCAAACGCCGACACCATAAGCTATTGATTAAATGCCATTTAATGAAAAACATCAAGCTACAACTTCAATTGTCTTAACCAAATATAACCTCGAAATTTATAGGATGGTTCATCTCGTTTAGATCTACGACGGTGAAATGGCGAGTCATAACTCACTGAAATCGAATATTTAATGATAAATCTCTCGCTTTGAGTTGCTTGTTTTTCAATCAAAAAGTCGTTGGAAGTTTGATACTTATGCCAGTTATCAAACACTAACAACCTGAATGTGTTGACGAAAATTATTAATATTAGATATAGGTCGTACCAGATATTTACTTATCCACTTATCAACAAACAATAGGCAACAAACAATAGCAACACTCAACAAGCAACAACGTTTTGTTTGGCTCACTAAATATAAAAGAGAATACAGTGATGAAAAATACGGCTTTAATACTCGCGTTAACCATACCGTTTGGGGCATATGCTGCAGAAGACTCAATACCCACACCAGAATCCATTACATCTGCACAAGTCTTCAGCACGCAGGGGTCAGAGACCTATTCTTATGTCCGATGTTGGTATCGAACCGATGCATCACACGACTCTGCAGCCACGGATTGGAAGTGGGCAAAAAAAGAAAACGGTGACGATTACACCATCAACGGATATTGGTGGTCTTCCGTTTCTTTCAAAAACATGTTTTACAGTGATGCCCCACAATCTGAAATCAAAAAGCGTTGTGAACAGACTCTCGGCATCCAACATGACGCAGCAGATATTACCTATTTTGCCGCAGACAATCGTTTTTCTTACAATCACTCCATCTGGACCAACGATAACGCTACTCAAGCCAATTCGATTAATCGCATTGTCACTTTTGGTGACAGTCTCTCTGATACTGGGAACCTATTTAATGGCTCTCAATGGGTTTTTCCAAATGCGAATTCATGGTTTTTAGGGCACTTTTCAAACGGTTTGGTTTGGACTGAATACTTAGCAAAAGCCAAAGATCTTCCTCTTTATAACTGGGCCGTAGGCGGCGCAGCAGGTACGAATCAATATGTAGCATTGACAGGCGTTCAAGACCAAGTAGCGTCGTATTTAACTTACATGAAAATGGCTAAAAACTATCGCCCTGAGAATTCACTATTTACTCTAGAATTCGGCCTAAATGATTTCATGAACTACAACCGAGAAGTCACCGATGTAAAAGCAGATTTCAGCAGTGCTTTAATTCATTTAACAGAATCTGGCGCCAACAACATTTTGTTGTTCACATTACCTGATGCTACAAAGGCACCTCAGTTCAAATACTCGACTGAGCAAGAAATCATTAAAGTTCGTGGCAAAATCTTAGAATTCAACCAGTTCATCAAATCCCAAGCTGAGTATTACCAAGGTATGGGGAAAAACGTGGTGCTGTTCGACGCGAGCGCACTATTCGCCAGCATTACCGACAATCCAGAACAACATGGTTTTCGAAACGCGAGTGATGCTTGTCTTGATATCAATAGAAGCTCAGCAGCTGACTATTTACGAAGCCACAGCTTAACTAATGATTGCGCGACCTATGGTTCAGACAGTTATGTATTCTGGGGCGTTACACACCCAACGACTGCCACTCACAAATACATCGCAGACCATATCTTGGCGTACTCGTTCTCGACGTTTAATTTCTAGCTAACGAGCTCTTTTCAGTATCATCAGATACCGTCTGCAAATATGAGAAACAAAAAATTTGGACAAAATACAGATACAAAAAAACCGCCATCACCGGCGGTTTTTATTTACGTCAACTTTTATAAAGATCTGTTTTTATAAACATCGACTTTAGGTCACGCGAGATGATTACTCATCATCCACTTTTGGTGCGACTTTCTTCTTAGGGATAAACACGGTATCACCCACCGCCACATTTTGGTGGAAGCTCTTATCGCGCTTAACTGGTTTCTTCGGTGTTTTCTTAACTTGAGTGCTGGTCTTCTTCTTCGCAGGTCCGCCTTTAGCAAAAGCAGGTTTACGAGGCTTAATACCTTTGAATTTACCTTTCAAGCCTTCAAGCACAGAGAAAGTAAGATCTTGTTGAAGGTAAAGCTCAACACGCTTAAAGCTGTCCCAGTCTTTTGGACCAACCAAAGAGATTGCATCACCTTTGTTACCCGCACGACCAGTACGGCCAACACGGTGCACGTACTCTTCTGTATGCTTAGGCATATCAAAGTTAATAACGTGGCTTACGTTTGGAATATCGATACCACGCGAAGCAACATCGGTTGTTACCAAGATCTTGTAAACCGCACGCTCGAACTGGCTCATGATGGCATTACGTTGCGTTTGGTTTAGGTTGCCGCTCAATGCAACTGCTTTAAGCTTCTTCTCGTTTAACTTATCCGTTAAACGATCAGTATCGGCACGAGTTGCAGTGAAGATCATCACCTGACGGTATTCGGCTTCTTCAATCACACGATCTAAAATCGCTTCTTTGTGATCTAGATGGTCACACAGGTAGAACTTCTGAGTGATATCAAGGTGCTGTTCGTTAGAAACACCAACAGAAATACGCTTAGGTGCGTCTAGCATTTCATTTGCAATGCCATTCACTTCCGCGTGATCAAGCGTCGCAGAGAACATCAACGTTTGACGACGACGGTGTTTAGCTGCATTCGCAATGCGACGTAATTCAGGTGCAAAACCTAAATCCAGCATACGGTCAGCTTCATCAAGGATTAGCGTTTCAACACCATCTAAAAACAATGAGCGGTGCTCAAGGTGATCCGCAAGACGGCCTGGAGTCGCAACAATAAAGCGAGGGTACTTACGCAGAGCTTTAACTTGGTCGTTAAAGTTTTCACCACCTAAGATAAGTGTGGCTTCGTAAGACAGACCACCAAGCATGCTTCGCAGTTCGCCGTAAACTTGCTTTGCTAGCTCACGAGTAGGAGCCAAAATTACACCACGAGGATCTTTAGCAGAAAACGCTTTGGTTTTTAATGCTTTGTGTATCATTGGCAACACAAACGCCAACGTTTTTCCTGATCCCGTTTTTGATGAAGCCAATAGATCCTTACCGGCAATAGCAACAGGGATCGCTTTTGATTGGATCTCTGTCGCTTTCTTGAAGTCGTAATGTTTTAAGTTCTTCAGTAAGCGGTTATCTAAGCCTAAATCTTTAAAGTGCAAAGGACTCTCCAGTCATGATGGTATTGAATAAAATTAATTTAACGTGACATGATACCGCGAAAGTACTTTATAAGGATAGAGATCACAGTAAATTTATCCTTATATCTCAAGTTGCCTAGGATATTGTATGCACTGGCACTAAAGGGATAGGTCTTCCAAATAAGGCAAAAATTGATTCTAATCCCGCCATCTCACAAATGAGACAGAACGTGATGCTTAGCTAATTACCTCAAAAATTTAGCAATTTCTTTAGTTATTGTTTTTGCAGTTAAAAAATTAGTCGCTACAATCATTAATGAAGCGACTATATGATAAAGAATGTATAGCGCATCTTTTGATGATAAATAAGCAAGGAGTTCTTATGAATAAGACGTTAATCGCAGCTGCAGCCTCAGTTTTCATTTTAGCTGGTTGTTCTTCTGAGCCAGAAGAAGCTGCAATGTCAGAAATGGATCAATTGACTAACCAAGTTGCAGAACTAAGCAGCGAAGTTGAAGCGCTTAAGAGTGACAAAGCAGCCGCTGAAATGAAGGCTCAAGAAGCATCTGCAGCCGCTATGGCAGCAAAAGAAGAAGCGGATCGAGCTAACGATCGTATCGATAACATTGCTGAGTCTTACACTAAGTAATAAAGACATACGCAATTAAGCTGTAGATTATATCAGTCGCAAAATGCAGTAAATTGATAGCACCACCTCCAAATAGAGGTGGTGTTTTTTATTTGGGATAAAGAAAAAAGAAAGGATAAAAAAAGTGAGAGAAAGTAAACAGCAGTGATGCTTTTCAAAGAACCTTTCCAACTAAAACCTAATCACAGGTGGTGCGGTGGTGCTATCTCAACCGGCACACCATTTTGAGCAAAAATAACCGCTTTAGCCTTCGAATTTGGCAAATCAGCATCTTCAAGCCACCATTGTAGTTCAACCGGAATCTGCAACGCCTTCTTAGAACCATCACTTCGCGTCAATGGTTCATGCGCTTCAACAAACACACTTCTATCGGGTTCTAAAGAGACTTTGATCGGTTCATCAATGATTGTGACTTGCTCACCGCGGTTAACCTGTTCAAAAAGCCATTCAATATCTTTCGGTTCCATCCGAATACATCCGGAACTGACTCGCAAGCCTATCCCAAAATCTTTATTGGTACCGTGGATCAGGTAATCACCTGCACCATAAGCAAGTCGTAATGCATACTCGCCCAAAGGGTTTTCTGGCCCAGCTGGAACAACTCTTGGCAACTCAATCCCTTTTTCTAAGTACTCTTTGCGGATTGAGTTTGGAGGAGTCCAAGTCGGGTTTGGACGTTTTTGGCTTATCTTAGTGATCATCTCGGGAGTATCACGCCCTACTCGACCAATACCGACAGGGAATACATGCACCTGGTTTTTCTCAGGCTCAAAGTAGTACAACCTCAACTCTGCAAGGTTAATCACAATGCCTTTTCTCGGAGTATCCGGCAGAATCAAACGACTAGGAATGCTTAACACATAACCTTCAGCAGGAAGAAAAGGATCAACTCCTTTGTTTGCCGCCATTAAAGAGAGAAAGCCAATATCGTATTGCTTTGCAATGATGGCCAAGGTTTCACCCGCGACCACTTCATGCTGTTGTATTCTGCCCACAATACGACTTTCAGTTGGTGGCAACTCAAAGGTTGCAGCAAACACCCACGACGAAACCATACCGCCAGCAAGCAAAATTACTACCTGAGCAAGTAAAGCAGATCTCACAGTAAGCAACGTAGTTCTAACAGTAATCAGTGTGGACTTAACAGCAATCAACGCTAGCTTATGTAACTTTGTCTTAGTCTGTAATTGTGTTTTCGTCTGTAACGGTGTTGTCATCGAGTGCAAAGACATCGAGTTAGCGCAATACGACATACAATTCCTTGGTTTGTCTCTTTATCAAAGTTTAGATTATCGCTGATCAAACATCTCTACAACGTATTGTTGCTTCGAAGATAATATGCAACAGATTTAAATTTCGAGCTTTCTCTTTGAATATGCCGCAATTTACCCAATACAAAATCGATTGCCTTTACGCTTTCAACATATTTGGTTATCAATATTAATAAAACTATAATGGCAAAGCCATTTTGTGACTAAAGTCTCATGGAGCCTCGTTTTAACTCGCTAATATTGCCTCAACAAAACGAATTCAATTCAACAGAATCGGTAATTGATTAAATCCTGTTCCTATCATTACCGTTTAAACTTTGGAGAACGACCATGGCTACACCTCATATTAATGCTCAAGCTGGTGATTTCGCAGAAACAGTACTTATGCCGGGCGACCCGCTTCGCGCAAAATACATTGCAGAAACATTCCTTGATGACGTGAAGCAAGTGTGTGACGTTCGCAACATGTTTGGTTACACAGGCACTTACAAAGGTAAGAAAGTTTCTGTAATGGGCCACGGTATGGGTATCCCATCATGCTGCATCTACGTACACGAGCTTATCGCTGAATACGGCGTAAAAAACGTTATTCGTGTAGGTAGCTGTGGTGCGGTACGTGACGACGTTAAACTAATGGACGTTGTAATCGGTATGGGTGCTTCTACAGACTCAAAAGTAAACCGCATTCGTTTCAACAACCACGACTTCGCTGCTATCGCTGATTTCGGTCTTCTAGAAGAAGCTGTAAACCAAGCACGTGCACAAGAAGTTCCAGTAAAAGTTGGTAACGTATTCTCTGCAGACCTTTTCTACACTCCAGAAGCTGACCTTTTCGAGAAAATGGAAAAGCTAGGCATCCTTGGTGTTGACATGGAAGCGGCTGGTATCTACGGCGTTGCTGCGGATCTTGGTGCTAAAGCACTAACTATCCTAACAGTGTCTGATCACATCATCCGTGGTGAGAAATTAAGCTCTGAAGATCGTCAAAAATCTTTCAACGACATGATGAAAGTTGCTCTAGAGACTGCAATCAACATCTAACGATTTGATAAGATACATTGAAAAGCGTTACCCCGCAGCCAAGCTTACTTGGCTGCTCAAATAATCCCGAGGGGGAGATCGTGTCTAACGACAAGCTGCCAAAAGATGCGGATGGTTTGCAACTCAACTTTTGTAAAACATTGGCGTGTGACAACTTTGGCTTGAGCGATGCAAAACGGTATGTTTTGCAACACGCAAACCCCAAGCGTCCAGCGATGGTTTGTCGTGAATGTGGAGCTTTCCCCCCCTTACTTAACAATCGTGAAGTGTTAAGCGAACTTCATCGCCTAAGACAACTTCACAGCGACGGGCTCCCTGCTTGTCGTAATAATGATTGCGATAACTTCGGTTTATCGGTTCATACCCACAAACATCTTTATCATGCCTTCGGCTACAGTGGTGATAGGCAGCGTTACAGATGCAAAGACTGCCAATCAACCTTCGTTGACAAGTGGTCTGGATCCAATAAAAAACTTCAGTTTCAAGAAAACCTCATGGGCTTATTGTTCATGGGTTATTCCGTACGTGAAATCTGCAGAAAATTAGAAATCAACCCAAAGACTTTCTATGATCATGTTGACCATATCGCGAGCCGTTGCCGTCGTAAATTAGCGATGATCGATGCACGATGGGTTAACCATGCAAAAGATTATCAATTCGCTTCTCACTATCAACGTCTACAACCGCAAAGCAACAATGGTGTGGTTTGGATAGCGACTGGTGAAGCGCATTCTGGCTACATCCTTTGCCAACACGTCAACTATTCTCAAAACGAAGTGCCTTCAGGGAATGCTGATCATAATCCTTACGATGATATTGCACGTTTTGTATCCAAAGAGCACTCGTCAGAAGCGAACCTAGAACAACCTCAGCCATCTGACAAGTTGAAAGAGCGTATTGAACAGCAGTACCAAGTAATTCTAGCGAGAGGTAATGTTGAGGACCCTATGGGTAACCTCACCACATTTAACTACCCTTCAAAAGGCGCGCTAATTCGACCGCCTTATACCTCTTATGCTCACTTCCTACATGTGCTTGATATGTGTAATGAAGACAAACATGTCACCATCTATATGCCACAAGATCCATTACTAAGATCTGCCGCTTTAAGTGTCTGTTTGCCGCGCATTCAGCGTCAAAATATTGACCTTATGTATGTAGAGGAAGATTCTGGCTGGCAAGACGATCACGGTTTCGAAAAGATCGATATCGTTCACATGAGTTGGTGGCGCGATCGTTGGGCTATCGCAAATCAAGGTGATAACCAGAAAGGCATTTGCTACCTAACGGGTAACAATCCAGAACCAAAACAGTGGTTTAACACCGCCTCAATTCAGCAAACCAAGTTCTATCAACAACGCTTCCAGCTGCTATTTGATAGCTTCATTAATGAACCCAGACGCAAGCTTCGTCCTGGGGGCATTCTTCCATTACTCGACATATTTAGAGCTTGGCACAATCTGTGCTACCAAGATAAGCAAGGGCTCACGGCAGCGCAGCGCTTAGGTGTAGCAGAGCTGCCATTGACCCTAAAGCAACTACTCTCATAGAAACGGACCTCTAGACAATTATTTGGGAACTCATTGATTTTAAAGCAACAACATGAGGTAACACCCATAATTGGAAAAGATACATGTTCCTTTAAGGTCCTGAGAAAGATAATTGGTGCTTATCTCAAATCACACTCTTATAATGATTGTGTTATCAATATGTTCGATAATTATGGATCTAACTCTTGGACAAAAATCAGTACCTTCTTGAAACAGAACTAGAACAGCTCAAAACTCGTGTCGACTCTGAGCCATCGGTGATCTTAGAGATTGCTCAACAGTGCCTAGTCAGATCAGAGCAAGTTCTGTTTGAAGAGGGGGCGATCCAGTCGTTGATGTTAATGGCAAAATGCTGTTGGAACCTGATGGATTACCAGAAAGGCTTGAAATACATCAAGGAAGCCTACAAGCGCCAGAGCCGATTAGATACCGACCTTTTCCTCCCTGAAATCCTCCATTTACACGCGCTCCAGTACTGGGGACAAGCCAAGTATTACTCCGCCCAACAATACTGGATCAATGCTTTAGAGCAGTCTGCACTGGTTGATGAAATCGAGATTCAAATTGAATGTCTCATTGGGCTTGGCAACATTTGGCGAATGACTCATGAATATAAGCTTGCACGTTCTACCCACCAGCTTGCTGTTAAAGTGGCTAACAACAGCCGCATTGGTTGGCTAGAAGGCAAAGCAAGAATACTGCTCGCTTGGGATTACTACCTGCTCAACAACTATGTTGAAATGCTATCAGTACTCGACGGTGCAGAAGAAGCGTTAAAAGAACATAAAGATAACACTTGGCATGCAGAAGTATGGGACTTTCGAGGCCTTGCCCTGCTTGGCCTTGAACGTTTAGATGATGCAGAGCGCGCTACAGCCAAAGCGCACAAACTAGCTGTAGAACATAACCTCGTCTGGATGAAAGCACACTCTTACATCAGTCGAGCTCGACTGGAGCTCTTGAGAAAAAGACCAGAACAAGCGGCAGAATTGCTGAAACTCGCTGAACACTCTGCAAATGAATTCGATAATGGTGAGTTGCTTAGCCAAATTTGTTACCAACAATCCTTGGTTGCAGAAGAAAACCAAGATTTCAAAGCTGCGTTGGTCGCTTTTAAAAAGTACCGTCAATATTCTATCGGTATGCTTAAAGAGCAAACTAATCGTGTCGGTTTAGATAAAGCGCGCAGTTCAAAACGCCAGCTTGAACAGAGAGCACGAAAGCTGATTAACCGCATTCGTGGCCAGCATGAGTACGATCCTGAAAAGCACCTATCTTATGTCGTCTCTGAAACCTTTTGGTGGGAGAAACTGGTCCTCTTTAAGACAGAGCTTAAGCGTTCGAACCACAGCATCATTATGTTCCATCATGTCGATACCGATTACTTAGATGTCTGTACCGAGATTGCTCATACCTTATGTAATCAAAACGACTTCATCGCTAGGCTGAGTTCAGAACGTGTTGCTATGATGCTTTCTGAGAAAGGCGAGGCCGCACAACAAACCTTCCAAACTCTCAGCACCATGCTAGAAATATATCCATGGCATAGAAAAGGATTAAAAGGTTCAAGACCTAGCGTCAGCCTCAATGATATTTTGACGTTCCCGTTCACTCTTGAACAATTAGAAGAAGACGATGCTGAGGTAACAGAATAATGGAAACCCTATTACGCAAGATCACAGATGCTGGTTTAGACCCTTCATCGGTATCGGGTGAAGAAGCGATCATATTCTGGAACCACATTCGCCAACACGTTTCGACTACGCAAACAGAGCAAGCGCACTGCTATATCATCAGCTCTGAGTACCGTGCCGAGTTACAACAAAATCAAACCAGTATCGAAGAACTCAGGCTTGCACTCGACCTACTCCACCTTCCAGCAGATATCGAAGACATTCTCACAGTAAAGACCAGCCTAAGCGACCGCTTAGTTGAAATTGGTGACTACACGTCGGCACTGAATGAATTCGTCAGTTCATCGACAATCGCGGTTGAACATGGCCATATCGATGAGTATGTATTAGCAATTTTAGGTATGGGGAACCTTTGCGATGCCTACGGTGATCACAACAGAGCCCTTCGCTACTACCAAAAAATCAGCAGCATAGACCACGCGATAAGCAGTCGCTCACTTCGCCTCAAATTCAAGCTGCATATGGTAGCAAGCCTACTACTACTCAACCGCATTACCGCGGCCAGCGATTTACTGAATGAGTGCGAAGAGTTAAGTATTCTAGTGAGTGACAAGTTACTCACCGCTCAGATATTGCTTTACCAAGCGAAAGTACTTCGTGCTAAGAAAAAACACCGTGAAGCGCTACGTTGCCTGTCAAAGGTCCAATATCCAGCCAACAGCGCTCAAGCAAGTTGGCTTGCGACCATGACTCGCCTCGAGTTAGCACATTGCCTAAGCGCAACCGGAAAGCAAGACTATGCAAGCATGATCTTGTCGAGCACAGACAAACGTTTAAAAGCCTACTCATCGCCGGTGCTTGCGAAGCGTTTCTATGACTCTTTGAGTGATGTATGTATGAATCAGGGGCGTTTTCAAGAAGCACTGAGCTATGAGAAAAAAGGTTACCGAATTGAAACGGATCTGATGAAGCAGATCCCAATCAGTGAACTCGGTGCAAGCCAACTACGCCGCCTATCGCGTTTTGAGTTACAACTCAAACTTATTCTATCTGAACAAGAAAATAGAGAACTCAAAGAGACGACTGAACAACACAAGAATACAGTAGCTCAACTACAACAAGATGTTTTCACCGACCCACTGACAGGGCTACACAACCGTCGATGGTTAGATGTGAAGCTAAAAGACTTGTTACTTCACGAAACACCTTTCGCCTTGATGGTTGTTGATATCGACCACTTTAAGTCTATCAATGATGAACTAAGCCACCTAGTGGGTGATAAAGCAATTGTAAGCGTTTCTCAAGAGTTGCGTTCATACTTTAAGTTTAGAGGCGCGTCATGTGTCAGATTTGGTGGAGAAGAGTTCTTGGTCATCCTGGAGAACAGTGATCTCGCTAAGGCACAAATGCACTCTGAAAATTATCGAGAGCGCATCTTCCAATTCGGATGGCATGAAATACTCGGAGAGCGCGGTTTAACCGTGAGTATCGGTATCACTTTACATCGTGAGGGAGAGAATACGCAACGTACCTTCTATCGCGCAGATAAAGCCTTATACCGAGCTAAAGCCAATGGCCGTAATCAAGTGTGTACAGAATAGTGCCACGTAGGTCTGTAGGTCTGTAGGTCTGTAGGTCTGTAGGTCTGTAGGTAAGCCTGCATCTTATTGATAAAAGAACAGAGATATTCCAACAAGGGCAGCAAGCGTCCCTATGACGCTTTGCTTTGACACCTTCTCCCCTTTAATCGCATAAATCACCAAAATAAAGACCGGACTGGTCGCTATCAATGTTTGTGCAATCGCAGGGTTCGCATTCTTCAATGCAACTTGCTGAAGCCACAATGCCAAAAAGGTTCCGACAAAGATTGCCCCTAATAACCAAAGTTTATCGAGCTTGGTCATTTCCCATAAATCTCTTTTTATCGATGAATACGGCTTCTTTTCAACGAAAGGGATAATCAGCATTACGGCAAACACACCAATCGTCAGGCGAATCAGTGCACCTAATAATGGTGGGATATCACCCGCCACTAATGCGTAGTGAGAAATAACCACACCAGATGCCTGACAAACACTCGCCACAAGCCCATAACCAATCCCCCCCCATTGTGCGTTGTCATTGGAGAGGTTATTACCGTTCGCAGATTTCGACGGCTGAAAAACCACAAAGGTCACCGCTAATGTCGTTATCACGACCCCGAGCCAACTTTGCAATGTTAATGCAGCACCTAGAAACATTATTGCCAGCACACCTGAAAGCGGTGGTGCTAATGATTCCAGCAGCAAAGTCTTATTCGCTCCGATTCTTTTTAATGCCGCAAAATAGGCGCTATCTCCAATCGCAATTCCAATAACACCTGAAATCGCCAATATCAGAAAATGGTTGGTACTCAATTCAAATTCGGGCATTGGGATTAAAGGCATCACGAGTAACATCATGCCAGACGCCACGACACCTTTAACAATGTTCAATTGCATCGCAGAGAAGCGGTGTCCAAACTGCCCATAAATCCATGTCGCACACGCCCACACAATCGCAGCACCAATAGCCGCCAATTCACCTATATACATCTGTGTTTATCCTTTGTGGTTGTGTTCGTCATATAGAATCGAGTCCTAGATCGCATCAACTAAGTTTCCTATGTAAATCCCTAAAACCTCTTCAAATATGGTTAGGATTTTATAAGATACAACAGTGGTTTTGTTCGCATTAGAAGCGAAAACACATTATTTATAACTGGGTAAATCATTTTTATAACAATTACTTGGATGATAGCGTAGTATATTTATAACTAATATCTAACATTACAAGGAACTGTTATGTTTTTAGACTATTTTGCACTCGGTCTACTTATTTTCGTAGCATTGGTTATCTTTTACGGCATCATCGTTATTCACGATATTCCTTACGAAATAGCGAAAGAACGCAATCACCCTCATCAAGATGCTATTCATGTTTCAGGCTGGGTTAGCCTATTCACCTTACATACTATTTGGCCATTTCTTTGGATTTGGGCCACGCTCTGGCGTAAAGATCGCGGTTGGGGTTTTGCCAAGCTTGAGGAAGAGCAACACGACATTCATCATCGCGTCGATATTTTAATTGATCAAGTTAGCACTCTTCAGGAAGAAATCGCTCAGCTCAAACAAGCGGGTACTACGCAAAAAAGCCCAGAGAAAAAAGCAAACAACGCTCAAGATCAGGAGGTTAAGTAATGGATTTACTGCTGATAATGACCTATGCGGCGCTTTGTATCACCATTTTCAAGGTGTTCAATATCCCGCTAAATAAATGGACAGTGCCTACTGCCGTACTTGGAGGTGTGATCATAGTAGGTACCCTAATCCTACTAATGAACTACAACCATCCATTTACGCAAATCGGTAACCAAGTTTACTCAACCACACCTGTCGTTTCAGGCGTTAGAGGTAAAGTTATTGAAGTGCCTGTAGAAGCAAACAAACCTCTAAAGCAAGGGGATATTCTTTTCAAAATCGACCCTGTTCCGTTCGAAGCTGAGGTTGCAAGGTTAGAAGCCAAGGTAAAAGAAGCAAGCCAAGGTGCTCTTGGAATGGAATCTGAAGTGGCTGAAGCCGAAGCTGCAAAAATTAAAGCCATCGCGGAAAGAGATAAAGCCCAACGTGAGTTTTCTCGTTACAAGCGCGGTTACGACAGTGGCGCTTTTACCGAGCAACAATTAGACACTCGCAGACAAGCTTATAAAGCATCGGAAGCGGCCGTGAAAGTTGCAGATGCAAATCTAGAACAAACAAAGATAGCCTTGAACTCTGAAATAGGTGGCGAGAATACAGCGGTTTTAAGTTTATTAGCGGAATTACGTAAAGCTCAGTTTGATTTAGAACAAACCGTGGTTCGAGCTCCCACTGATGGATACGTTACACAACTAGCATTGCGCCCAGGTGTAATGGCAGTACCACTTCCTTTGGCTCCTGTGATGACGTTTGTTCACACAGAGAAACAGTTCTATACCGCTGCGTTTAGACAGAATTCCTTACAACGCCTACAACCGGGTTACGAAGCTGAGTTTTTGTTCAGAGCTTTACCAGGAAAGGTGTTTAAGGGACGTATTAATGAAGTGATTCCGGCTATCGGCGAGAGTCAATTCCAAGCTCGAGGTGCGTTACTTGGTACTGATGCCCTGCGTACTAGCGGTCGTGTATTTGTTACACTAAGCATCACAGATGACCTGTCTGATTACCATTTACCTATGGGTACCGCAGTTGAAGTTGCCGTTTATTCTGACAGCTTCACTCACGTGTCTATCATGCGTAAGGTCCTTATTCGCATGAAGAGCTGGCAAAACTATCTATACCTAGACCATTAACTGTACCTAGACCACTAATTATATCTGAGCCACTAAATGGTCGTAGATATACGACGAACCCGTTTAACACATTGTTAAGATGAATCAAAAGCCAGACCCGTTCTGGCTTTTTTGTTGCTTGATTAACCGTAAAAGTGCGCTTTGTACATGATATTTGAGTGTTCGGATGGAATTTTAGACATCTAGACACTTACCTTCCCTTATGGAAGGATTCTACTGTATAATGCGCGCCTTATTTTTTATATTTGCCCAAAAAACGTTCTCATTGAGACACATATTAATAATGGTGAATATTCATTCTTTATTATGCTTTATCTTTCAGTATTTGAGGTTATCTATGAACTTTTCAGCTAAAACAGTGGTCGTTATCGCTATTGGTGCGGCACTGTACGGCATTGGTGGTTTACCTATGTTTGGTGTCCCAGTGTTTGCTAACACGACATTGAAACCAGCAATGGCAGTCTTAGCACTGTTTTCTGTTTTGTTCGGCCCTATCGTTGGCTTCTTGGTTGGCTTTATTGGTCACTGGGTAACGGATTTATTTGCTGGTTGGGGCGTATGGTTAACTTGGGTATTAGGCTCAGGTATCGTAGGGATGGTTATCGGTTTGTTCCCGATGATGACCAAAAACCGCCTTCAGCAAGGCGATCTACCAATGAAAGATTTTGTGTTGTTTGTGGTTCTGGCTCTCGCGGGTAACGTCGTGGGTTACGGCTGTTCTGCATTCCTAGATACCATTTTATACGCAGAACCGTTTACTAAAGTCTTCACTCAACTGTCTATCATCGCAGCGGGTAACACCGTTCTGATCGCTGTTGTAGGCTTCCTAATCCTGAAATCAGTTGCTAAACGTAACAAACAAAGTCGCAACCTGACTGAGGCATAAGCGCCAATGACTATAGCATTTTCGAACTTCTCTTTTAGATATGAGTCGCTGGATAAACCGACGCTAAAAAATATCAATCTAAGGATAGAGAAAGGAGAGAAAATCGTCATTATTGGACCAAGCGGCAGCGGTAAATCGACCCTAGGTCAATGCCTCAACGGTCTAATACCTCATGCGATTAAAGGTGAGGTAACCGGTTCTTTAGAGATCAACGGCAAAAATATCTCTGAATTTTCGATGCACGACTATACCGAGCAGGTAGGCACAGTATTGCAAGATACTGACAGCCAATTTGTAGGTTTGAGTATCGGAGAAGATATCGCATTCGCATTAGAAAACCAGCTGATGTCGAACATTGACATGTACGCGCTAGTGAAGTCGACGGCAAAAATGGTCGACTTAGCCGAGATGCTTGAGCGCTCTCCACATGATCTATCTGGTGGCCAGAAACAACGCGTATCATTAGCCGGTATCTTGGTTGATGACGTTGACATCTTGTTGTTTGATGAGCCTTTAGCAAGCCTTGACCCTAAAACAGGCAAGGCAACGATTGAGATCATCGACCAACTTCATAAAGAAACCAACAAGACTATCGTGATTATCGAACACCGCCTTGAGGATGTTCTGCATCGCGGTATCGATCGTGTGATCTTAATGGAGCGCGGAGAAATCGTCGCGGATATGACTCCCGATGAAATCTTAGCGTCTAAGTTACTAGATACGCATGGTATTCGTGAGCCTCTTTACTTATCTGCGCTTAAAGCGGCGAAAGCCCCACTGACCAACGAAGATAAACTGTCAAACCTCAAAGCTTTGGATTACAAAAGGTTCCGCCCAGCAGTTCAAGCTTGGTTTGCTGATCGTCCAACTCCGGTAGCAGAGAAACAGTATCAACCTATACTCGAAGTTCATGGGCTGACTTATTCTTACGACGGCGAGAAGAACGCACTCGAAGATGTGAGCTTCAAGATCGGCAAAGGCGAGTTTGTTTCGATTCTGGGCAAGAACGGTTCAGGCAAATCTACCATCACCAAACTCATCATGGGTGTGATAGATGCCGATTCTGGTTCTTCATACCTAAATGGTGAAGACTTATCTGAGCTTTCCATATTTGAGAGAAGTCAGAGAGTCGGTGTAGTAATGCAGAACCCCAATCATATGATCTCGCATCATATGATTTTTGACGAGATTGCTTTTGGTCTTCGTAACCGTGGCGTTACAGAAGATGAAGTAAAAGAAAAAGTAGAGAACGTTCTTGACCTGTGTGGGCTGAGTAAGTTTCGTCACTGGCCTATCGAAGCTTTGAGCTACGGTCAGAAAAAGCGTGTAACGATCGCTTCTATCTTAGTGTTGGAGCCTGAACTTCTGATCTTAGATGAACCAACTGCTGGTCAAGATTACCGTAACTACACATCTATGTTGGCGTTTATCCAGAAGCTCAACCGTGATTTAGGTATTACGGTAGTAATCATATCCCATGATATGCACTTGGTTTTAGAATACACCACACGTTCAATCGTCATTGCAGACAGTAAACTGATTGCCAATGCAGCGATGACCGAAGTGTTTAGCCAACCATCGCTTTTAGAACGTGCCAACCTATGCACCACCAGTATTTATGAACTCGCGACTATGATGAAAATCGACGATACCAATGCGTTTATGCAGCACTTCATCGACTACGAGAGAAGTTCTCTATGAACGCATCAAAAGTAAAATTCGGTATCAACTACATTGATACTAAATCCCCTCTGCACGCCCTCAATGGCATCACTAAGTTTGCACTCTTCTTAGCTTGGGTAACTGTAGTATTAACTACGTTTGACTTGAGATTGATTACTCTACTTATCGTGATCGGTTTATACCTGCTAAAGCTCACCAAAGTGCCCGTGCACGTCTATAAACCTTTGCTATTGGGTACCGCAAGTGTCCTAAGTTTAAATGCTCTGTTTATGTACTTACTTGCTCCACAGCAAGGTACTGAACTCATCGGTAGTGAAACCATATTGCTAATGCTTCCTGGTAATTACTCATTGAGCCAAGAGACGCTGTTTTACTTGGTTACCGTGACCCTGAAGTACATGAGTATGTTCCCAATAGCGCTAATCTTTGTCTTCACAACGCATCCGACTGAGTTTGCAGCAAGCCTCAACCGTATCGGTGTTCCGTACAAGATCGCCTATGCAGTAAGCTTAACGCTACGTTACTTACCTGAAGTTAAAAAAGACTTCATCAACATCATGCACGCTCAGCAGGCTCGTGGTGTAGAGCTCTCGAAGAAAGCGCCCCTTATTACTCGAATCAAAAACGTGGCTAAGGTTTTAGGTCCGCTCATTTTCTCTAGCTTGGACCGCGCAGACGAGATTTCAAATGCAATGACGCTACGAGGCTTTGGCCGACACAAGGCACGAACTTGGTATAGTTATGCACCGTTGAAGCGTGTCGACTTTGTTTGCTTAACGGTTATTGCATTAGTCGTGATACTCGCAATCACAAAGAGAGCACTCGAAGAACAGTTGTTTTGGTACCCTTTCTAAGCGGTACCGATCAGCAAGCAATATAAATAAAAAAACAATAAATTACGTCTAAAATGTGAGTTGATTATATCTTTTCAGACGTTTTTTGAGGTCGATAGGAGGATATTTTGTTAACATCTCCCATCCGTAATTTCTATACAGAATGTCACACCTAATATGGGTTTTTAATGGCTCGAATAACTCAACTACAGAAACTAGAAAATCAAAAGAACTACGATGAAATCGTACTGAACCTTTTTCTAGCTGAAGGACATGAAGCTCTAACTTATGCAAGGATTGCTCAAGAAATTGGCATTAGTTTAACGACGCTTCAGGGCTATTATCCATCAACACGGGCTATCCGAACTGTACTTCACAAGCACATGTTGTCGATTGTTATAGATAACCTAGACTTCGTTTCGGAAAAGGTATTTCTTCAATCTTGGCAAAATGCTTTGGATAATGAACAGTTCCGATACGTTATTAAATTGATGTTTTTCCATGCCTCACAAGTCAAAAGCCCAGAAGTATTCAATGTCAGTTCTGATGGTCTGTTTCGTGAAAAAATGTTTGATAGCTTTGGAGCAGACTCTGTTCGTATCCTTGAAACGGCAATAGGACGTTCAATGTTTTATCTAACGAACTTTGGAACACCATCTAATTAGTTTTGAAGCAATAAAAATGGGAGCTTAATGCTCCCATTTTTATTTTAACGACCGGTTAATTCAGTTTATAAAAGACCGTCGATAGCGGTGGTATACGTAGCTCTATCGATGTATCTAGGCCTTCGCTTGCCACTGGTTCAACGTTTGCAACTTGTTTAACTTCAAATCCACTGCCCGCATAATCCGCAGAGTCTGTATTCAGTAACAAAGAGTACTGACCTTGCGCTGGAACACCTAAGCGGAAGTGCTCATGAGGAACGGGTGTAAAGTTAGAAACAACCAATACACGCTCGCCTGATTCACTGATACGCTCATGAGCTAAGATGCTCGCTTCAGCAGAGTCCTGTAAACGCCATTCAAAACCTTTCGGGTCGAAATCAAGATCATGCATTGCAGCTTCAGAGCGGTACAGATTGTTCAAATTTTTCGTCAAGCGCTGAACACCTTGATGACGTTCATAATCTAGCAAGAACCATTGCAGTTGATCATCGTGGTTCCATTCAGCCGTCTGACCAAACTCAGCGCCCATGAAGTTCAGCTTTTTACCCGGTTGCGCATACATGTAACCCATGTAAGCACGTAGATTTGCCGTTTGCTGCCACTCATCACCAGGCATTTTTTCATGGATAGATCCTTTACCATAAACCACCTCATCGTGAGATAGAGGCAATACGTAGTTCTCACTGTGTGCATAAACCAATGGGAAGGTGATTGTATCGTGGTGATATTTACGATTAATTGGATCTTCTTGGATGTAAGACAAGCTATCGTGCATCCAGCCCATGTTCCACTTAAAGCCAAAACCTAAGCCACCCATAAAGGTTGGGGCCGAAACACCAGGGAAAGCCGTCGATTCTTCAGCAATCGTCATCGCATTAGGGAAATGCTTGTAAACTTCTTCGTTCATCCACTTAAGGGTTGCGATGGCATCGTAATTTTCGTTGCCGCCGTCTGCGTTCGGAATCCACTGATCATGGCTACGCGAATAATCGAGGTACAACATCGAAGCAACCGCATCAACACGAATGCCGTCAATATGGAATTGTTCAAACCAGTAAAGTGCGTTTGCTACCAAGAAACGGCGCACATGCTCTTTGCCTAAGTCGTAAATGTATGAATTCCAATCTTGGTGCCAACCACGACGCGGATCTGGATCATGGAACAAAGGTGTTCCATCAAAGTTAGCTAAGCCGTGATCATCACTAGGGAAATGCGCTGGAACCCAATCCAGAACAACACCTAAACCAGCTTGGTGACATTGATCGACGAAGAATTTGAAGTCATCAGGAGACCCAAAACGACTCGTTGGTGCGAACAAGCCTATTGGCTGATAGCCCCAAGAACCGTAAAACGGATGCTCTGAAACCGGCATTAACTCTACGTGCGTGTAACCCAAGTCCGTTAAATATGGAATAAGTTCAGCAGCAAGTTCACGGTAGTTTAAGAATTCGCCTTCAGCGTTACGCTTCCAAGAACCAGCATGCAGTTCATAGAACGAAAGTGCTTCTTTACGCTTTTGCGTTACTGGGCGATTCTGCCACTGAGTATCTTGCCACTCATAACGAGCGTGATCATAAGTTACAGAAGAAAATGAAGGGTACTGCTCAGAGTAAAAACCCCATGGGTCAGCTTTGTGTGGTAAGCCTTCGCCATCAGGCCCTTTTAATTCAAATTTGTATTGAGCGCCTTCTTCCAGTTCAGGAATGAATAGGCCCCACATGCCATAATCTAAGCGTTGCATTGGGTGGCGACGGCCATCCCAAGCGTTGAAGTTACCCACTAAGCTTGCCGCTGTTGCATTCGGCGCATACACCAAGAAACGCGTACCGGAAATTGTCTGTCCATCACGCTCTAGCGTAATAAACTGAGCCCCCATATGATGATACATGTCTTTCGGTGTATGAAGATCTTCATAACTCGCGTACAGATCGTGGTACTGGTATGGATCGTCGATGATCTGTTCTACTCCAGCCCAATCAACCGCGAGCTTGTAGTGAGTAAAACGTAAGTCTCTCTCTTGCTTGAGAATGAAACCACTTTCACCCTCTCGCGCTAACTCAATACGAGGTTCCTTTCCAACAATCAACTCGACTTTATTTGCCCCAGGAATCCACACACGTAATGCACCTTGCTCAGAAGGTAAGTATGGCCCTAAAAACGCAAATGGGTCAGTGAAACAAGCCTGTGATAGTTGGGTATATATTTGTTTTTGCTTTGAAATCGAACTTAGTTCCAAAACGCTTCTCCCTAACCAAACATCCAAAAAACATAATACAAAAATGCCCGCTATTAGTGCGGGCAATATAACGACGGTTTATTCTACCAGATGAGCATTCATTATTGAGTGATCGAGGTTGTGGTTTCGTACGGCGTAAGCAAAAAACCACCTATTTTCAAGCCACTCGACATCATTACTTACCTGCTTTTTCTCGAACGTCAGTCAGCTTAGAAGCGATACGATTTACCCCTTCGTGAGCAAATATTTCGTCCAAGTTCATTGATAGTTTACGACGCCAGTTAGGGTACTCATCAACCGTGCCTGGAATGTTAACCGGCTTGTCCATTTCCAACCAATCTTCAAGTTGTACACTCAATAATGTTGAGCCACCAGCAGCGACGTGCAGTTGAAGCGCTTCAGCTAAGTATGAATCCATTGGTACATGAGCCGCATCGCGACCAACACCTTCTGGCAGGAAGCCATGCCATGCTACAGAATCTAAGATACCTTGTTTGCACTCTAGACGGTCATCGAACAAGGTTTCTAACTGTTCTGCATCTGGGTATAAACCAATCTCTTGACCCATTTTCAAGTCATCACAATGCCAGAAGCCGCGAAGCGTTGGCATATCATGGGTACACAGTGCCGCCATTGATTGTGATGCGTAGTGTTTAGGTGAAATGAAACCACCGTCGTCTTCTGATGTTTCGAAGAAAAACACTTTGTAAGAATGCACACCAGCATCAGCCAGGATGTCGACAATTTCATCCGGTACCGTACCTAAGTCTTCACCGATAACGCTACATTGGTAACGATGAGATTCAAGCGCCAGAATCGACAACATATCTTGTACTGGGTAATAGATGTACGCGCCTTTGGTTGCGTTTTCACCCTTTGGAATCCACCACAAACGCAGTAGGCCTAATACGTGATCAATACGAAGTGCACCACAGTGCTTCATATTGGCACGAAGTAACTTGATGTAAGCATCGTAGCTTGTTTCCTGAAGTACTTCAGGGTTAAGCGGTGGTAAGCCCCAGTTTTGACCTAGAGGACCTAGAACATCCGGCGGAGCACCGATGCTCGCATCCATCACTAAGTTACCTTCATCAGCCCAAGTCTCACTACCTGAGTCAGCAACACCAACAGCCAAATCGCGGTATAGGCCAACCGCCATGCCTTTTTCTTCAGCAAGCGATTGAGCATCGTTGATTTGGCAATCAGCTAACCATTGCAGGTACATGTATAGATGAACGTTTTCTTGGTTCTCTTTGATGTATTTCTGTGTGGCTGGGCTATCGAATGTACGGAACTTCTCAGGGAATACCGGCCATCCCCACATGCCTGAATCTTCAGCGTGTAATTCACCGTGCAGCGCATCAAACGCCGCTTGATGCATCAGGCTTTCACCGCCTTCTTCAACAAACGCTAAGAACGCTTGTGCACGATCGCTATTCTTGTCTAAATGACGAGTCTTGAACTCAGCGAATAACAGAGGCAAGATGCTCATCTTAAGCTCTGACACTTCGGTGTAGTTAACCCAGTGCGCTTCGCGAGCTTTTTGTAAGCGCTGTTGGAATTCAGCGCTGCCTACCGTTTGTTGTGCTTCAGCACTTAATGCGAATTCAGGTACTGAGCTCACATCAATGTATAAGATGTTCAACCAACGACGTGACGACGGGCTGTATGGGCTCGCACCTTCAGGGTTCGCAGGGAACAATGAGTGAATTGGGTTTAGGCCAACGAAATCGCCGCCGCGAGATGAAATATCTGCAACAAGCTGTTTTAGATCGCCAAAGTCACCAATACCCCAGTTATGCTGAGTTCTTAACGTGTAAAGCTGAACACTCGGGCCCCAAAGCTTTTTGCCTTGCTCGATTGGCGCCTGTTTAAAACACGCTTTTGGCGTAATGATCAGCGTCATTTCGTAAGGCTTCTTACGGCGCTTACGGCTCACAATGAGCTTGTGATACCCCCATGCCAAATCACTTGGCAGTGCAAACACTAAAGGGCCACCCTCGGCACGCTCATCACGAACGACTTGAGATTGAAGATAGCCTTCAAGTACCTCTCCTTGCTCGGTTTCTAAGCGCCAGCTGAACTCACTTTCACGAGCACTTACACCTAGATTAAGCGCCACTTCTACTGGCTCACCGTCACGCAAGACAAGAACTGGGTCTAGTACATCTTTTTTGTGTTTTCTTTCTGCAGATTTAAGCAGTGCATCATCGCTGCTTGTATCGTAGCCCAACGAAGCCAATAGAGACGTAATCGTCTCGTTTGATACTTGTGCTTCATCGCCCCACGCACTAACGTAACTGTCGGCAATATTTGCCATTTCTGCGACTTGTTTTAATACGGTCTGTTCTTTCATCGCTCTCTCCGAAAACGTTCTGACGCTTTCAATTTTGTAGGGTTGTTATTTAATTTGTTACTAATCAATTAGCTTGTGACAATCAGTTTGTAAGCATCGCTATCTTTATAAGCCATCTATTTGCTCACAAGCTAATTGAGCCAAGGCAGAAACTGCCTTGGCTACTTTGGAAGTATTAACGGTTAACCGCTTCAAGTTTCCAAATGTTGTTCACGTAATCGCGAATAGAGCGGTCTGATGTGAACTTACCAACCAATGCTGTGTTAAGAATCGCTTTCTTAGCCCAACCTGCTTGGTCTTTGTACTGCTTGCCCATGTCTTCATGCGCTTTCACATAAGATGCGAAGTCAGCAAGACATAGGTACGGGTCGCCACCGTCTAGTAGGCTATCAAACGTTGCACGTAGAAGGCCTGGTTGACCTGGAGAGAACTCATCGCCAGTCAGTAGGTCTAGAGATGCTTTCAGCAGTGGGTCTGCATTGTAGTAATCGTATGGGTTGTAACCCTGAGCTTGCAATGCCACTACACCATCAACGTCTAGGCCAAAGATGTAGATGTTTTCATCGCCAACTTCTTCACGAATCTCAACGTTTGCACCATCCATCGTACCGATAGTTAGCGCGCCGTTTAGAGCCATCTTCATGTTGCCCGTACCCGATGCTTCTTTACCAGCTAGTGAGATTTGCTGAGAAACGTCTGCCGCAGGAATAATGATTTCAGCCATGCTTACACGGTAGTCAGGGATGAATACCACTTTCAGCTTGTTGCCAATGCGAGGGTCGTTGTTGATCTTCTCTGCAATCTTGTTAACCGCGAAGATGATCTCTTTCGCTAGGTGGTAACCCGGTGCTGCTTTTGCTGCGAAGAAACATACGCGAGGCTCACACTCGAAACCAGGTTCGTTAAGAATACGGTGGTACAGAGATAGAATGTGTAGCAAATCTAGGTGCTGACGCTTGTATTCGTGAAGACGCTTGATTTGCACGTCGAAGATAGCGTTAGTATCTAGCTCGATACCCATGTTCTCTTGAACCCAATCAGCAAGGCGCTGTTTGTTTTCTTTCTTAACAGCCATGAATTCTTTTTGGAATTTCGCGTCTGTTGCAAACTTAGCAATACCTTCTAGCTGCTCAAGTTTCGCAGGCCACTCAGTACCGATCTTGCCAGTAATTAGCGTAGATAGACCTGGGTTACAGAACTTCAACCAACGACGAGGCGTGATACCGTTCGTTACGTTAGTCAGTTTGCCTGGGAAGATTTCGTTGAACTCAGGGAACAAGTCTTTCTTAACCAGTTGTGAGTGAAGCGCAGCTACACCGTTTACTTTGTAAGAACCAATCACACATAGGTTTGCCATGCGAACCATGCGGTGGAAACCTTCTTGGATGATAGAAAGCTTCGCTTGCTTCTCACCGTCACCAGGCCACATCTTGCGAACTTCTTGCATGAAGCGGTGGTTGATTTCAAAGATGATTTCCATGTGACGAGGAAGAAGACGGTTGATCAAAGATTCAGACCAAGTCTCTAGCGCTTCTGGAAGTAGTGTGTGGTTCGTGTACGCGAACGTGTGAGCACTGATTTCCCAAGCTTGGTCCCAAGTTAAACCTTTCTCATCGATCAGAATGCGCATCAATTCAGGGATAGCGATAGTTGGGTGCGTATCGTTCAGTTGAATTGTTTCTTGCTTAGGAAGGTCTTCTAGAGAGAAGCCAGCCGCTTCGTGACGACGCAGAATATCGCGAACAGACGCTGCTGAGTGGAAGTACTGCTGCATTAGACGCAGAGTTTTACCTTTCTCGTGGTTGTCGTTCGGGTAAAGTACTTTGGTGATGTTACCCGCATCGATTAGAGAGTGTTGCGCTTCAAAGTAGTCACCGTTGTTAAAGCTTGCTAGTGAGAATGGTGCGATTGCCTGACATTCCCAAAGACGCAATGGGTAAACCGTGTTTGACTCGTAACCTACGATAGGTAGATCCCAAGGCATTGCTTTTACTTCCATACCTGGAACCCAAGTACGAACTTCTTTACCGTCGATGTATTCAACTTCTACATGACCGTAAAAACCAATGTGTTGTGCTAGTTCTGGACGAGCGACTTCCCATGGGTAACCTTCAACACCACGCCATGCGTCTGGTGCTTCTTGTTGACGACCGTCTTGGAAAGACTGTTTGAATAGACCGTATTCGTAGTGAAGACCGTAGCCTACTGTTGGGTATTCTTGAGCGGCACAAGAATCCATGAAACATGCAGCAAGACGACCAAGACCACCATTACCTAGTGATGGGTCGCGTTCTTCTTCTAGAAGATCAGTTAAGTTTTGACCTAACTCTTCCATTGCATGAGTGATCTGTTCGTACAGACCCATGCTAATCAAGTTATTACCTGTTAAACGACCAATCAAAAACTCTAATGAAAGGTAGTTAACGCTCTTCGCGTTCTTAATTTTTTCATCATTTTCAGTTTCTAGCAGGTCAAATGTTGTCAATTCTGCTAGCGCACGCCCCATTGCTAGGTACCATGCGCGGCTATCTGCGTTTTCAATCGTTGTTGCGTAGGTTGCAGATAAATGCTTCTTAACGCTTTCTTGGAACGACACTTTATCGAAAGTTTTTTGCTGAGTTGGTTTCATTTCAGAAATCTCGCTTTTAATAGTTCTAATTCATCTGTTACATATCGTGCATGGACACCATTAACTAAACATCCTCCCGCTAATACGACTAACTAGGAGTAGATGGGAGGGCGTAGGGGGCGTACCGAGATAGGGTTAGTGATCTGACTCTCATGTTCAGACTTCGAACAAAAACTTGAAGTGACTAAGATCACAAGCTCCCGTTCGATAACTTACATTCAATTGATGTGACTTTTATTTAACCGGATTAAAGTCATTGTCAAATTTGGTGTTCAGATCACGAAAATAATTTCTACCAATCATCTTTTGCATAAATTTACGTGTAGGGATGAAGGAAGTCACATTCACAAACCAACCCACAATGTGAGCAATATCTCAAATAAAGGGCGTAGAAGCCTAAAAACATGCAGGAGTGCAAGGTTTCTGAGGAGGATCATAGTCTGTGCCGTTTTGCTTCACGTAATATGGTTGAAGACTTAAGTAATTAGGCTGATGTCATTTGATTACACTCAACGATAGATTGGGGTAATCCAGAACATAAGCCACGGAATAGGTGAAAAACTTCGACATGTGGATCCCTTCGAAACTGACTCGTCCCGGCCGCTTACACAATGCAATCCTACGACCTAGGGTTCTCGATCTGCTCCAACACGCAGATTGCTATAAGCTTGTATTATTCCGCTCTCCAGCGGGATACGGCAAAACCACCATGGCTGCACAATGGCTGGTAGATAAACCCAATGTGGGTTGGTACAGCATTGATGATAGTGACAACGATGCCTTCCGCTTTATCAACTACCTAATGCAATCACTCAATAAAGCGACTCAAAATGCCTGCCCTAATGCTCAAAAGCTGGCAGAAAAACGACAGTTTTCATCTTTGCATTCTTTGTTAAGTGAAGTGTTTGCTGAGATGTCTGAATTCCACCACCAATGTTTTCTGGTGTTGGATGACTATCACTTGGTCAACAATGACGACATCCACGAAGCAATGCGCTTCTTCCTTAAACACATGCCCGACAACCTAACGCTTGTTGTGACTAGCCGTGGGACACCACCACTTGGCACAGCAAACCTTCGCGTTCGTGATTTGATGATAGAGATTGGTAACGACTCTCTAGCTTTTGATACTGAAGAAACCACACGCTTCTTCAATCAACGTGTCGCTGATGGCGTAGATGACACCACCGCTGACAGTATCTGTACTTATGTTGAGGGGTGGCCTTCTGCTCTTCAACTTATTGCGCTGCAAGCCCAACATCAAAAACGCACGTTGGCGCAATCGGCAGAGTCTTTCTCTCACTTTAACCATGCCCACCTTTGGGACTACTTGGTTGAAGAAGTCTTCGACCTACTAGACAAAGAAACTCGACAGTTCTTAATGCAATGTTCAGTGCTTGATCACTTCAATGACGAATTGGTATGTGCACTAACACAGCGTGAAGACGCGCTCGGCATGATCGAATCACTCAACCGATTCGGCTTATTTATCTACCCTCTTGAAGGCGAGAAGAACTGGTACCGATTCCACAATCTATTCGGTGAGTTCCTTGCCCACGAGCGCCAAGCTCGCATCCCTCAACAAGAAGCAGAACTCCATCGAAGTGCCGCGAAAGCATGGATCAAGCAAAACACACCTCATCAAGCACTACGACATGCACAACGCGCTGAAGATCCAGAGCTGATCATTCAAATCCTGACTGAGCACGGTTGGCCGATGTTCAACCAAGGTGAGCTTTCATCACTAGAGATGGCGATCAAGCAACTAACAACCGATCAACTTTACAGTGAACCTAAGCTATCAATGCTGCGCGCGTGGCTTGCACAAAGTCAGCACCGTTACGATCAGGTAGGAACTTTGTTGGAAGAGGCTGAGACTCAATATCAAGCTCGAAACATTGAACTCGATACTCAGCAGCAAGGTCAATACAACGCCTTACGCGCGCAAGTTGCTATCAACAGCAATGAACCTGAAAAGGCATTGGAATTGGCTGAGCTTTCGCTGAGCCAACTGAACACCACCGTCTATCGTAGCCGTATTGTGGCAACGTCGGTTGTTGGTGAAGTCAATCACGTGATGGGGAACCTCAGCCGTGCCCTACCGATGATGCAACAAACAGAAAAACTGGCTCGCCAGTATCAAGTTTATCATCAGGCGTTATGGGCGATTCTGCAACAAAGTGAAATCTTGATTGCTCAAGGTTATGTTCAAGCGGCATTTGAGTTGCAAGACAGTGCATTCAAATTGATTGAAGAGCATCAACTGCAATACGTGCCTTTGCATGAGTTCTTGCTGCGTGTTCGAGCTCAGATTTTCTGGTGTTGGAACCGATTAGATGAAGCGGAAGAGTGTTGTTACAAGGGCTTAGATATCCTTGGTCATCACTCCCCAAGTAAACACCTACACAGTTATTCAATGCTGGCTCGTATTTCATTGAGTCGCGGTGAGATTGATAAAGCGTCGAAATTTATCGACCAAATTCAACACTTGCTACGTCAATCAACTTACCACGTAGATTGGACCGCAAACGCTTCTCTTTCTTTAATTTTGTTCTGGCAAGTAAAAGGCGATAAAGAGGCTATTCGTGATTGGTTGAGTGTGGCTGTTCGACCTGAATCGGCAAGTAATCACTTCTGCCAACTGCAATGGAGAAACATCGTCCGTGCTCACATCATCCTTGAACAGTATGAAGATGCAGAAGAAGCACTGACTTTCCTTAAGAGTGAAGCGCAGCGTTCACATCTGATTACAGACACCAACCGAAACTTGATCGTTGAAGCAGTGTTGCGTACACAAATTAACGATGAAGACAACGCACGCGTCCTACTTGAAGAAGCGCTTCATATGACTAACCAGACCGGTATGGTCGGTAACTTCTTGGTAGATGGTGGAACTATCGGGCATATCTTGGATAAGTTGAGCAACAAGCCCGGCTTAGGTGATTTAGAACGCCATCGTGCTCAACAAATCATGAAAGATATCTCAACGACCCAACGCAGCCGCTCGGTTCATTTCGATGAAGACTTTGTCGAAAACCTGGTTAATCACCCGAATATTCCTGAGCTTGTGCGCACTAGCCCACTCACCCAGCGTGAATGGCAAGTACTTGGTCTGATCTATTCAGGGTTCAGTAATGAGCAAATAGCTCAAGAACTCGATGTAGCGGGAACCACGATCAAAACTCACATCCGTAACCTTTATCAAAAGCTGAACATTGCTAACCGCAAAGAAGCAATCAGCACTGCTGAGAACTTGCTGCAGTTGATGGGGTACTAAAACGGATTCGAGATTGATTCGAGATTAATTCGAGAAAAGCTTAAGCTAGTCACTAATGGTGGCTGGCTTTTTTTTCATCTGAAGTTTAGAGCTTAAAAATGTAGCAACTGGAAAAGAAAAAAGACAATCACCAAACGACAGGCAAAAAAATAGCCAACCGCAATAATCGCGATTGGCTCTATATATTTGTGAACAAATCAATAGGTTCACTAACAACGTCAGTTGGCTAGGTGACCCTCGGCTTAAGAAGGGTCAATGTACATAATGCAGTTAGCGTGCCAACTTTAATTCGGCGTTTTATAAGCCCTGCATCGCATAAAAACCATGAATTCATCATGCGAATTGCAAAGTGCATTTGCATAATGCAACCAAAATGCAATATTGATAAGGGACCAGTTTCACCGATACTCTTAATGACAAATCACTAAGTGATTGTATTTTAGATATTAGGCAAATGTTCACTTCAACTTATTGCCTTACAATTAAGAAGGTAATAAAAGCACCTCGCCAAAGGCATATTCATACTTTTTTTACACTAAAGTTTGTATACTGCACAAAATTACCCTCAACTCTATGAAGCAATGAACTACTTAAGTACTTTTTTCAAAGGCATGGCAATGGGCGCAGCAGATGTTGTTCCTGGCGTGTCGGGCGGAACCATCGCATTCATAACTGGTATCTACGATACTCTGCTAGAAAGCATTCGCAGAATTAACCCGAGCGTACTTGGCTTGTGGAAACGTGAGGGCTTCAAAGCCGCGTTTAACCACATCAACGGGTTTTTCCTGATTTCACTGTTCGCTGGCGTATTTACGAGTATTGCGACATTCGCAAAACTGATTTCTTGGTTATTGGTCACTCACCCGGTGCCTCTTTGGTCTTTCTTCTTTGGCCTGATCTTGGTGTCGGTTTTCCATATTCTTAAGCAAGTAGAAAAGCGCGATATGATTCGATTCGTGTTTTTGTTGCTTGGTGTTGCCTTCGCTTACAGCATTACCGTGCTTAAGCCGCTGCAAATGGAGCCTACCAGCATCAATATTCTCATTGCGGGTGCAATTGCGATCTGTGCGATGATTTTGCCGGGTATCTCGGGGAGCTTCATTCTGCTATTAATTGGTATGTATGGTCCGGTTCTTGGTGCGGTTAAAGAGTTCCAAATCGATGTGCTTGCGCTATTCCTTAGTGGCTGTGTGATTGGCCTACTGACTTTCTCGCACGTACTCTCTTGGTTATTACGTTCATTCCGTGATTTTACATTAGTGTTCTTAACTGGTTTGATGATCGGCACGCTGCCTAAGATTTGGCCGTGGAAAGAAACGATCAGCTGGCGTACAAATTCAAAAGGTGAACAAGTTCCTCTACTTCAAGAAAATCTGTCACCGTTTGATTTTGAAGCCGTAACCTCTCAGCCTTCTCAGCTTGTCATGGCGATTGTGATGATGTTTGTTGCGATTGCATTGGTTCTAGGACTAGAGAAGTTTGCAGAGCGTAATACTGACTAATCAACCAACATCTGGAAAGCGTTTAGAACGGATAATGCTTAGAAATACTATGCTCACCTCTCGATAAACAGACAAAAGCGAAGCCAATGGCTTCGCTTTTTTAGTTCTACCATACGCACAAAATTGCTTTTTGATACAAGCACGTATTGGTGGGTATGATAACATCGCCGCTCTTATAAAATTAGATGAGAACACGACATGCACCCAGCATTAAAAGTTGCTGCTCTTGGCATTGCTCTCGTGGCAGGTTTTTATGGGCCGCAAGCAATTCAGCAATTTAAATCAGCGATGGAGCAAGCCTCTGCTGACGTAAACTTAAATGATTACTGCATGCTTTCAACCACATCGTGTGAGCAGGAATCCATTTCAATGTCGCTTGACCGAGAAACCGCGCAACCTCTTCTACCCACGAAGATAAAGGTAGTTTGGGAAGGTGCTGCATCTGAGACATTGATGTTATCACTCACAGGTTTAGAAATGGAAATGGGATCAGCGCGTTTTCAATTAAAGAGCATTGGCAATAATACCTATGAAGGTGATGTGATTTTACCTGTATGTACTTTAGATAAAATGACATGGATCGGTGAACTCACTGATGGTGTCGATACTGTAAACCCTGCAATAAGGATGGCAAGATGAGTAGAAATTGGTCGTTAGCATTGGTTGTCGCTTTTGTACTTGGCTTTGGTGTCAAAAGCTATCTTGATGGGCAAAACGAAGTTCAAGAACAACACGCAGCAAGACAAGAGTTCTCCGCAACGACTCTTTTCGGCAAAGACAACCAGCCAACGGAAATCTTTGACCAAACCGATGACAGAATTCGTATTGTTTATTTCGGTTTTACACGCTGTCCAGATGTGTGCCCTACTTCTTTAGCTATGCTAGCCGGAGCACTTAACCAAGTCTCTGATGAAGCAAAAGCGAAAATTCGCCCAATGTTTGTTTCTCTTGATCCAGAACGTGATGCAGCTGAAGCCTCATACGAATACGCGCAATACTTCCACCCGATGATGGAAGGATTAAGTGGCCCATTGGATGTAACCACCACTCTGGCACATAACTATGGTGTTATTTTCAGAAAGACCAAGCTTGAAGGTTCAGAGTTGGAATACACCCTTGACCACAGCTCGTACTTTTATTTTTTAAAGCCCGACGGTACCTTGATTACCAAAGTACCGCACACGTTGACACCTGCGCCGATTGTTGAAGCCATCAACAAGTTAACGCGCTAGCGTACCAAGTCATCAACGACTAAGAACAACGTGTACAAAAATAAAGAACTTACTCAGTAAAGTTCGAACAAAAAAGTCAGGTCCCCGACCAAAAACATAAATAATAAGGACAACAACATGAAGTTAAAAGCACTCGCTTTAGCAGGCTTATTGCTCACTCCTCTAGCTCAGGCAAATAACGACGTTATGGTTCATGACGCTTACGCTCGTGCAACGCCGCCTTCAGCGGTTAACAGTGCGGTATTCACGACTTTGATGAACCACAGCGATAAAGAACGCTCTATCATAGCGGCAACGACACCTGCAGCAGGTAAAGTAGAACTTCATGATGTTATCGTCGATGGCGATGTGATGAAAATGCGCCAAATTCAACAGATAACCATCCCTGCAAATGGTGAAGTGGTACTAAAACCAGGTAGCCTACACATCATGTTGTTCGACCTAAAAGATGGCCTAAAAGAAGGTGAGCAAATCGAGATGACTCTAACTTTCGCAAACGGTGAAACTCAGACATTCGATGCACCAGTGAAGAAAGTAATGAGCGGCATGAAAAAGACGGATCACGATCATCACTAATTTGGTACCACTTGATGTTCAACGATACTGATTATAAGTAGAAGTGAATATCAGACAAAAATTAGACAAAATTAAGCCACGATGACTTCTCGCCATCGTGGCTTTTTGTTAAACTGGATTCGCTTTTTATTCGAAGCCTGAACACATTAATAACCCAAGGAGAATAGAAGATGATTGTAATCAACACACTAAAACTGGCAGTAAAAGTAACGCGTTAATTTGTATGGTTAATCCAACTTAAATATCGATAGACCAACATTTCGTCACCCGTTGACTACCGCACACTTTTACCCGGTTTGCTATTGATCCGTAAGTGATCAATCTCTCATGCCAACAGCGCATGACTAAATCCGGGGTCCTATCTAATTGAATTCGACCCAAGCTCAAAACATTTTTGACGTCTCGACGCTTTTTAATTTCAGCAACTCTTTTTGGTCTCATTAACTCTTTTTATCTCATCAACAATAAGAGATCTCACAAGAAGTTAATGCTCTCATAAGACTTTAATGCACTGATAAGACTTTAATGCTCTCACAAGAAAAGAAAGCTCGCACGTCTGGGTAAATAGACATGAATTCACAAAACGCATTTTCTCATCCAATGTCACTTCAACAACTTGGATGGCAACCTGTTTTCCAACAACAACTGACACTCGAAGACTATGACCACTCCGTCATTACTCGTATCGTCGCACACCACCGTAGTGGCTATACATTAGCGTCAGAGCAAGGCGAAATTGTTCTGCCCATCCATCAAAACCAACCAGCAATGACCGTTGGCGACTGGGTGATTTTGAACTCTGATCTGCAGTTCGACCGCTTGCTAGGCCGTCAATCGCTCTTCAGCCGTAAAGCAGCAGGCAGTCGCGTAGCTGAGCAATATATTTCAGCGAACATCGACACGGTGTTTATCGTGGTCTCGTTAAATAACGACTTTAATCTAAGCCGTATCGAACGCTACTTAGCGCTCGCCAACGAAGCACAGGTTGAAGCGGTTATCGTACTCACCAAGAAAGACTTGTGTGATGACTACCAAGACAAAGTACAACAAGTGCAAAGCTTAGATCCGATGCTAATGATCGAATCCGTCAATAGCCTAGATCAAGATTCGACTCAAGCATTGTCGCCTTGGTGTAAAACAGGCAAGACTGTTGCTTTGATGGGTTCATCTGGTGTCGGAAAATCCACGCTGGTCAACTCGTTACTTGGGGAGGCTCAGCAAGCCACGGGTGGCATTCGTGAAGACGATAGCAAAGGCCGACACACGACGACATCGCGTTCACTGCACTTGCTAAGGTCGGGCGGCTTATTGCTCGATACTCCTGGTATGCGAGAGTTACAACTCGCAGGCTGTGCTGATGGAGTAAGTGAAACCTTTTCAGACGTAGAAGAATTGGCGATGCAATGTCGTTTCTCTGATTGTCATCATGAATCAGAGCCGGGATGCGCAATACGTAAAGCTATTGAAAGCGGTGAGCTTTCTCAAAGACGCTTCTCTAACTATGAGAAGCTACTCAGGGAGCAAGCAAGGAATGGAGCCTCATTGGCAGAGCAGAGAGCAAACGGCAAACAACTTTCTAAAATGTACAAAACCGTGCAGTCAGAGAATCGTAAAATCAAGAAATCGTCTAAATAGCCGTTTCTTAGATTAGTTTCGCAACACATAATTAAGCCCCATGTCCCTATCGCGCCTTAGCTTGTCTAGCTTATTCACGCATTAGGCTGGGGCTTTTTTGTATCAGTTGGGCTTCTTTGTATCAACAGGAACTCAATGGGATCATTTCTGCACACAATGATCTTGCTAATCAGCGATGACGGCACCAATGCCAGAACATTGACCCTAATGAGCATTGTCACACAGATTTATATCTCAATCAGAGTACAAAAAATTAACATTTAGCTCTAAAAACACCACGTAGCGCAAACAATCACCCTAAAAGTAAACTATTCCTAGACACCCTCTTAGATCCCGCTAATATGACCGCCCATTCCACTAGTGTATAGTTGGATTTGGTACAACTTTATAAAAAGATACATCACTATAATAAATTAACAATTGCAGGTATTTTATGCAAAATCACAACATGTTCGCCCGCATCGCTCGTGGAAATCTCGTTCTACAGATCCTTGCTGGTATTGTTTTCGGTGTCGTTCTCGCCATGGTTTCTCCTTCAGCAGCTCAAGATGCAGGCCTATTAGGTAGTCTGTTTGTTGGTGCTCTGAAAGCTGTTGCCCCAATTTTAGTATTCATTCTTGTTGCAGCTTCTATCGCAAACCAAAAGAAAGGTCAGCATACTCATATGCGTCCAATCATTGTGCTTTACCTGATTGGTACGTTCTCTGCTGCTCTGACTGCTGTAGTATTGAGCTTCATGTTCCCAACCACTTTGACACTGGTTGCTGGCGCTGAAGGTGCTAACCCTCCTCAAGGTATTGCAGAAGTTCTTCATACGCTTCTATTCAAGCTTGTAGATAACCCAGTAAGCGCGCTAATGAACGCGAACTACATCGGTATTCTTGCTTGGGCAATCGGTCTTGGCCTTGCTCTGCACCACGCATCAGCAACAACAAAAGCGGTTTTCGAAGACCTAAGCCACAGTGTTTCACACATTGTTCGCTTCATTATTCGTCTTGCACCATTCGGTATCTTCGGCCTTGTTTCGGCTACATTCGCAACAACGGGCTTTGATGCACTAGCAAGCTACGGTCAACTACTAGCGGTTCTACTAAGCTCAATGCTGATCATTGCTCTTGTGGTTAACCCACTGCTTGTCTTTGTAAAGACAAAACAGAACCCATACCCACTTGTACTGCAATGTATTCGTGAATCTGGTGTAACGGCATTCTTCACTCGTTCAAGCGCTGCGAACATCCCAGTGAACATGAACCTTTGTAAGAAACTAGAGCTAGATGAAGATACTTACTCTGTATCTATCCCTCTAGGCGCAACCATCAACATGGCTGGTGCTGCAATCACCATCACTGTGTTAACACTTGCAGCTGTGCACACAATGGGGATTGAGATTGATATCTTCACTGCGATTCTACTAAGCCTTGTTGCTGCAATTTCTGCATGTGGTGCATCGGGTGTTGCTGGCGGTTCACTACTGCTTATCCCTCTAGCTTGTGGCCTATTCGGCATCTCAAACGATGTAGCGATGCAGGTTGTAGCGGTTGGTTTCATCATTGGTGTGATTCAAGATTCGGCTGAAACAGCGCTTAACAGCTCAACTGACGTAGTGTTCACTGCGGCTGTATGTAAAGCTGAGCAAAACAAAGCTTAACAACTCTTGGGTATTAGGCTTTAGCTCTAAGCTCTAAGCTCTAAAAGCAAATAGCACACAAATAAAAAGGGAAGCATCTGCTTCCCTTTTTGTTGTCTTGGTTTCCTAGGTTACGGCTAGAAGCTATATAGATTTATAGCTTTATAGCTTTATAGCTTTATAGCTTTATAGCTTTATAGCTTTATAGCTTTATAGCTTCAGTCATTATTGTCCAACTCATCAAAGCTAACCAATACGTTTTAGTGGTTGCTTTTCCAGCTTGGATCCACTGCTGCCTGACTGAAGTCTAGAGAGTTAGGACTTGCTTCTTTGTTATGCGTTGCTTGATCGCTGGGTGACCCTTGACTCGCAGCACCGCTATCATGGTTTGACGTCGCCTGTTGCCTATAATCGACGTTAGAGCCTTGCTCATTCGACGCTTTGGTCTCTAAATGACTACCATCGACATTTAACTCATCACTTTCTTCACCGGACGCTTCTTTAACCTTCTTAGGGACAGGGACATTGCGTTTGTAGAGCTTGTTGAGCGCCTTAATGATTGAGTGCTTAGTGATCGCTTCTTGGGTCAGCTTGGTCATTATCGGTTTAGTTAGAGCCTGTAAGCCCACGACAGCATCCACACCAAGCTCCCCACCAACTTTATCCCTCAAATGCTTGGCTTCGGAGTAACCAAAATGAGCCGATAGAAATAGCCAGATATAAGCAATAGCATTGCCGTGTTCACCATGGTCGATCCAAGCTTCACCCGCTCTAAACATCGCTTCTGCACTGTTCTTTTCTGCAGCCGTCTCAAACCAGTAAACAGCCTCACCATGGTTAGGCTCAACACCAACACCGTTTAAATAACTCATACCGAGTTTGATCTTGCCATCTAAGCTATTCTTTTCCGCGGCCTTTTGGTACCACTCGACAGAGCTTTCGGCAGAGTAGTCTGGGTTTTCTTTATCTAGACACCAGTCACCAATAAACAGCATCGCTTCGGTATTACCACCAGCCGCAGACTCTTCGATATAGGTATAACCCTTAGGGATATTCTTGTCAGTTCCGCGACCAAAGACGAGCGCTTTACCCATCTCGAATTTCGCCGATACGTCATTGTCCAATGCGGATATCGCAAGCTGCCAAAAGTTGGCTTTCTCTCTTAAAATCAGGTCTTCTTTACGCTTCATACTCAAACGCACAATGCCGTACATGCCATTGATATTATCGAGTTGCGCTGCTTTATCGTACCAATACAGAGCTTCTTTAATATTGTTACGTTCGGCTTCTTTCGCCAAATACAGAATCGACGGTACATGTCCGGTTTCAGCTTTGAAATGACGCTCTTTTTGCTCTTGGATGCGTGCTTTTTCAATCGCCTTTCGGTAAGCGACAGCGCGAGCCTTACGCTCTTGTTCCAAGCGCTGCTTTCTTAACGATAAAGAGATCAGCCAGACGGCAACCAGTATTAACGAAAGAGCCGTTGCACCAATTGCGATTCCCATTGTACTCATAAAATATTTTAACCTAACTCGGTTGATATCAGCCTCGATGTCGAGGTGCTATCAACCTATAGTGAATGTTTCGAATTACAGGGAAAAGCGCCGTTCTTAAAACGTTCCGCCCTAAAATGAACTTAGTTCAGTATCTCAGGAATACATAGCGATAAAAAGTCTACTGAGACCTATCCTTATGCACTCCATAAATGGTGTGATCTTGCTTCAATATCGATTACTTATGAAGACCACCTTTCATCAGAAAATCAATGGTAACGTTACTGATTTTCCATCCTTCATCTCGTACAATCGTGATTAGGTAAGCTGTCCATAAATGTATGCCAACTCGGCAACCGTTTTCGCAGAAAACTTCTTCATCAAACTCGCTCGGTGTACTTCCACCGTTCTCATGGCGATACATAATTCATCGGCAATTTTCTGGTTACGTTTGCCATCAATGATCTGCTTTAGTATGTCTATCTCACGCTCAGTTAACGACGCATACGCTTGACGGTACACATTCATGTGTAAATGCTTTTCAGAAGCCTCTAGCCCTTGCTTGATTGCCGTAGCCAGTTCGCTGCCTTTAACTGGTTTTTGAAAGAAGTTCACCGCACCGGCTTGTAAGGCTTCAACCGCCATTGGCACGTCGCCATGGCCCGTCAGGTAAATTACCGACAATGGACTCTGCGCTTTCACCATCAATTTATGAACTTGCTGCCCTCTCATCTCAGGCATCCTGCTGTCTAAAACGACACACCCAGGTGCACTCAAATCAACCGAATCCAAAAAACTCCGGCCATCTTGATAGGCTGATACCGTAAAATCATGCTCTTCCAATAAGAACACCAATGAGTCACGCACCGACTCATCGTCATCAACTACATAAACCGGCAACGTTTGATGAAGTTCAGACATAACAAGATTCCTTATGAATCATTTGAAAGAGAGAAAGGCAGTGTCACCGCGACATGGCAACCATGAGGAGTCAATGATTTGATGACCATTTGGCCGCTGTGGTCTTCAATCACGTCTTGGCAAATCGCAAGCCCTAACCCCAAGCCGTTTTCTTTACTGCTCACAAAGGCTTGAGTGACTTGTTGCTCAGTAAAATCTAAACCGGTGCCGTTATCGATAATCGACAGCATCATTTTATCCGGTTGATACTCGGTAATCACTTTAATTGTCGCTGACTCACTGGTTTTATTATCAATATCAGACGCAGCACTTTGTTCGCGATACTGTTGTGCATTACACGCGTCCGTTGCATTGTTGATCAGGTTTACAATCACCTGTTGCAAGCCCACAGGATCAACATTTAGTTTAATAGGCTTACCTACGGCATAGCGTTCAATGGTTATCTTGTGCTTCTGTAATCGAAATTGCAGCAACTCAATGGTCTCTGTAAGAAGCACTTCTATATCAGTTTGAGATTTCTCTGATGAGCGTTTTTTGATCATGTTTCTTAAGCGCTGGATGATCGCATCAGCACGATCCACTTGAGACTGGATCTTCTCAAATACAGGTTCTATGTCAGTCAGCGGTTTGTTCTTTGAAATCCGCAGTAAACCACCTTCGCTATAATTCCGAATTGCTGCTAAAGGTTGATTAATCTCGTGTGCCAAACTGCTGCCCAGCTCACCAACTACCGCGATACGTTGAGAGTGCTCTAGCTGTTCACTCTTATTTTTCAGCTTGTACAGCGTCGCTTCTAGTTGCTTTTTACTGCGACTGAACTTGTATTCCAGCCAGAAGTGGTAAGCATTCAGCGACACCACAAGAATAAAGAACGCCCATGCCCACTGTTGATTGTATTTGAGCCAGATTAACGCTTCTTTCCACCAAGGTTGTTGCAGTGGATGCATGTCGAGTTGTTGATATAGCTTATCGATCGACAGCAGGCTTGTCGGTGACGTCCAGCCCGATGCATTCGCTGCAATGGCTGGCGCACTGCTTTTTGGCATCGCAAGTAACACCTGACTCATTTGTTTCGCCAGTGCCGAAGAAGCCCGCTCTGTTTTGGCAAACGACCAGTTGGAATACAAAGGGGTAGATACTTGGCAACGGAATCCTTCCGGAGCTTGGTTTTCAATCACTCGATATTGCCCAGCGATCAACAAACCTTCACTGATCATGCTCTCGACCAAACAAGCGGGAACGACAGCCGCTTCAATATGCCCTTCTCGCAGTTGGTACAAACTGGCATCGATAGGGAAACCTAAGAACTGAGTATCAGAGAAAAAATGGTTGGGGTTAAGTCCTTGTTGCATCACTTGGTAACGCATCGTGAGGTAACCACCAAAAGCATTTTCAGATACTGCCGCAATCGGCTTACCGCTGAGTTGTTCGAGAGATATATAAGGCGACATTCTTCTCACCACCAAAGCGGAACCAATGCTGCGGGTATTACTGGCGCCTTGAGCTTCAAAGTTATGGCTGGTCATGGTCGCCATCCAAGAAAGCGCATACTGACGTCCTAATCGAACCGCCTGACCTGGGTTAGTAATAACAAAATCGACTGTGACACCTTTCACCGCTTCGGCCATCTCTTCCAAGTTGAAAGGTTTGAGAACAAAGTGCTTTCCAGGAATGCGCTCCGACAACCAATCCATTGTCGGCTGCCAACGCTGTTGCGCGGAAAGCTTACCTCGAGTCGCCAGCACACCGACCTCAATAACCTGCTCCGACTCAACAGTGCTTGTCGTTGCAATCTCTTGCTCCGATTGAGCCGCAAAACACACTCCTGCGGTTAGGCTCAGCCAACAAAGGATAACGACTGTCATTAGGTTTCGAACGGTCACTGAAATCTCTTTCTCCAAGCAGATTGTTTATTCAACTGATTCTCTCGTCATTTCACTTCGCCTTTACGCTGACGACATGATTAAGCTTAACTTATGCTTTTGATCGCCTTAAACAAGCCCCTAAAACAAAGCATAACAGCTAGATAGCGAAAACCACATTTGTTCTAGATCAACTTTGATCTGGGTATGTGGAAATCCACAATACCCCGCGTACACCTAAAATCTGACAATGAGCCCAACAGATTGAATACCCATTTATAGGTACCAACATGGACTCATTGAAAAGACGGTTTCTCAGCCAGTTCGGTAAGGTTTCCGCTGGTGCTGCGCTTATTCCCATTGCCGGAATCAACACCGCAGTCGCAAGCACAGCCATTCGCAATAACAACCAGCCGGACCGCAAGGGCGAAGTAGGCAAACGCTACGCGATGGCGATTGATTTACGCAAGTGCGTTGGCTGTCAGGCATGCACCGTTGGCTGCAGCGTTGAAAACCAAGCGCCGATTGGCCAGTTCAGAACCACCGTGAAACAGTATGAAGTCTCCCTTGATGATGGTTCGACTGCTCAACAAGACGTGAAGTCATTCATGTTACCTCGCCTGTGTAATCACTGTGACAACGCACCCTGCATCAAGGTTTGTCCTGTTCAAGCGACCTTCCAGCGTGAAGATGGGATAGTGATGGTCGACAACGAACGCTGCGTAGCCTGTGCTTATTGTGTTCAAGCTTGCCCTTACGATGCTCGTTTCATTAATAACGACACCCTTACCGCTGACAAATGTACTTTCTGTGCACACCGCCTTGAAGACGGCTTACTGCCTGCTTGTGTAGAAACCTGTGTCGGTGGCGCGCGTGTCATTGGCGACCTTAAAGATCCAAACAGCGAGATCAACCGTCTGCTCAATGAAAACCAAGACGACATCAAGGTGCTTAAGCCAGAGCAGAATACCAACCCACATGTTTTCTATATCGGCATGAACGAGCGTTTCGTTAGCCATATCGAAGGTCAGCCTGCGATTTATGATCCAGCTGCCATTGATAACTCATCCTTTGGCGAACAAGAATTGGCAATCGCGACACAAGACAAACAAGGAGAGACAGCATGAATATCACTGAGGTGTTAGTTCCCGCTCAAGAGATCGCTTGGCTACCGTGGGCGGTTCAATATTTCTTCTACATTGGTTCGGCTTACGCGGCCGCTATTCTGTTTTTGATTGCACTTATATTCAAGAACTCAACCAGCCACCAATTCCGTTCAGCGCTTGTGCTTGTGATGGCCATCGGCGCAATTGTTGGGCCATTGGCTCTAACTGGTGACTGACATCAACCAGGACGTGCGTGGCACTTCTACGCTCACGTCACGCCTTGGTCATGGATGTCGTTAGGCTCTCTGTTTCTACCTTTGTTTTCTGGCCTGTCTGTCGCAACCGCTTGGGTTTACCTACGCGATGACATCGCACAGCTTAAAGAGAGTGAAAGCCCGCTTCTAAAACGCTTGTCTTGGCTAACATTAGGGCAATGGCAGGTATCGACAAAGCTGATGATTGCACTCGCTGCTGCGACGGCTATTTCTGGCTTAAGTATCGCGCTTTACACTGGCGCAGAGATTGCGATTTTGGCGAGCCGTCCGCTTTGGCATCAACCGGCATCTCCACTGCTTTGGTTCACGACCGCGTTCTTTGCTGCAACAGGCTTGACTCTGCTGATTTGGGCTATATTGCCTTCAAGTAAGCCAAGCTTAAAACCAACAGACCTCGCTATAGTGCAAAGAACTATTACGTTAACGGGTGGCCTTGCCATCATTCTTACGTCGATTTGGGCATCTAACCATGGCCACTTCAACCTGTATGAGAACGACGCTTGGGGCATTAATTTAGGCATCATGACCACCAACATTTTGCTATGCATGATCTTAGTTTTACCACTGCAACGTCTACCTCAAAGCAAGCTAGGAATTGTGTGCGTAGCGTTAGCGACCATCGTTTCCGCATGGGCGGTACGTTGGGTCACCATGATGGAGGTTCAAACCATTCCCCGTTTTGATGTGGGTCCATTCCCTTATGAACTGCCTATGGGTAGCGCAGGATTACTCGGCATTGTTGGTATGTGTGGCCTATGGCTTGCGCTTGCGTTGTTTGCTTCTGAAATCGTGTCTACTGGATCTAAAAGAACAACTGGCTCTGCGACAAAAACAGCATCTAAGCCAAACCAAAATACATCGTCACCACTTAACCGCTCACATAGCTTGTAGTCTGAGGAATCATCATGGATAACAAACGTCGTCAATTTTTGAAAACAGGTCTTGCTGCCGGTGGTGTTGGAGCTTTTGCTGCAGGTTATGCGACAACCACAAAGCATATGGTTCACGGTGCTATTGATGGCACCGCAGGTACGAAAACCAATCACATTCATCACGGTAACTCACTAGAGACGGAATACAGTGTGGATGAGCAAGGTAAGATCTCGCCGAATCCAAACCAACGCGTTGCACCATCAATGTGTTTTGGTTGCTGGACACTGTGTGGCTTGCGTGTACGTATCGATAATCGCAATGACGAGATCTTACGTATCTCAGGCAATCCGTACCATCCGCTATCAAGTGACCAGCAAATCCCGTTCAAAACGCCCGTAAAAGATGCCTACATTGGCTTGTCTGGCGAGTCAGGCATCAATAACCGCTCGACAGCCTGCGCCCGTGGCAACGGCATGTTAGAGATTCAAAACAGCCCATACCGAATCACTCAACCGTTAAAACGTGTTGGTAAACGTGGTGAAGGTAAGTGGGAACAGATCAGCTACGAGCAACTTATCTCTGAGATCACCGAAGGTGGTGACTTGTTCGGTGAAGGCGAAGTTGAAGGCTTACGATCGATTCGCGACATTGAAACACCACTAGATCCAAACAACCCTGAATACGGACCAAAAGCCAACCAACTGCTTGTGACCAATGCCGGTAATGAAGGTCGTGACGACATCTTGAAGCGCTTTGCATTTAACAGCTACGGCACTCGTAACTTTGGTCATCACGGTTCTTACTGTGGCTACGCGTTCCGTGCAGGTTCAGGCGCGATCATGAACGATCTAGACAAGTTCTCGCACTTAAAGCCCGACTTTAATAACGCAGAGTTCATTCTTTTCATCGGTATGTCTCCAGCTCAAGCGGGTAATCCATTTAAGCGTCAAGCAAGACAACTGGCTGAGGCTCGTACTAACGGGAAACTGAGCTACACAATCGTGACACCAAGCCTTCCTGCCGGGTCTTCAAGCCTTGCAGCGGCCGATCGCAATAACTGGCTTCCAATCAAACCGGGCACTGATTCAGCACTAGTATTGGGTATGATCCAGTGGATCATCGAAAACCAACGCTACAATCACGACTTCTTGTCTCGCCCAAGTGCGCAAGCGATGCAGAAAGCAGGCACCACACACTGGTGTAATGCATCTCACCTTGTGATCAGCGATGAAACACACCCTCAGAACGGGCGTATGCTTCGTGCATCGGATATGGGTTTGCTAGAAACAGGCGAACCGATGTCTGACGATGATGGATTTATCGCACTAGATGTGACAACGTCACTAATATCATCGCATATTCAGGTGAATGAAGCGGCTTTGTTCGTCGATCAAGACGTAGAAATCGATGGTCAAACCGTTCGTGTTAAGTCTTCTCTACAAAGATTGAAGGAAGAAGCCTTCAAATATGACCTTGCTTACTACAGTGAGCAGTGTGAAATTCCACAAGACCAGATTATTGCACTGGCGAAACGCTTCACCAGCTACGGAACGAAAGCAGTCGTGGATACTCACGGTGGAAACATGCACACCAACGGCTTCTACAACTCGTTCTCTATCCTAATGCTGAACGCGCTGATCGGTAACATCAATGCAAAAGGCGGTGCGATGGCGAAAGCGGGCGGTTACCCAACTTCGGTTGCAGGCCCACGTTACGACTTTACCAAGTTCAAGGGTAAGACTAAGCCGCAAGGTGTGTTCTTGTCCCGCAGCAAGTTCCCTTACCACAAGACCAGCGAGTACAAACGTCGTGTTGCAGCCGGTGAATCACCCTACCCAACACGCGCTCCGTGGTACCCAATCTCTGCGCCACTTTTAACCGAGCACTTATCAGCTGCGATTGATGGTTACCCTTATCGTGCAAAAGCATGGATCAACCACATGGCGAACCCACTTTATGGCGTTCCTGGCTTAGACAACCTGCTGGGCGAGAAGCTTAAAGATCCAAAGCAACTGGGTTTGATCGTGTCTATCGATGCCTTCATCAATGAGACAACAGCATTATCAGATTACCTAGTACCCGACACAGTAACCTACGAAAGCTGGGGCATGGCAACACCGTGGCACGGCGTCGCAACTAAAGCGATCACCGCTCGTTGGCCGATAGTTGAGCCTAAAACCTCACGCACTCAAGACGGACGTGCCATCAACCTAGAAAACTTCTTTATTGATCTAGCGAAAACACTCGACTTGGGTGGCTTCGGCGACAACGTAATTAAAGACAGCCAAGGTAACTGGCACGGCATCCATAGTGCGGAAGATTTCTACCTACGCTCTGCGGCTAATCTAGCGTTCGTTATAGGCGGAGTGCCGAATGTAGATGCCGAAGATATCGTTTGGTCTGGTCTAGAGCGCCTAGTGCCTGTGATGAACAAAACGCTTAAGCCAGAAGAGATGCTCAAAGTGGCGTATATCTTTGCGCGTGGCGGTCGTTTTGAAGACGCAACCAATGCCTACACCAACGAAACAATGAAGTACAAATGGACCAAACCTTTGGCTATCTGGAATGAAAAGCTGGGTACCTCTCGCAACACCATCAGTGGCGAACAGTACATGGGTTGCCCGACATGGTATCCACAGAAGCTGGCAGACGGCACACTTTTAGCAGAGCAGTTCCCGACCAAAGAGTGGCCATTTACGCTAACCAACTTTAAGTCCAACATTCACAGTGCGGTGTCTAACTTGTCACCACGTTTAGAGTCGATTAAAGGCGTGAACCCGGTTTACATTCACTCGCAAGACGCGTCTTCTGCTGGCATCAAAACAGGCGATGTATTTGCCATTGAAACACCGAGCTCAACCACATATGCGTTGGCGATGGTGATTGATGGCATCAAACCGGGAACATTAGGCTTTGAACACGGCTTTGGTCATAAAGAACTCGGTGAGCGTGCACACTGGATTGGTGACACACAACAACCTGTGAAGATGAAGTCAAACGATGGCGTTAACATCAATGATATTGGCTTGATTGATCCGACGAGAGAAGGAAAAGGCGTCATGTTAGATTGGGTTGTCGGCGCAGCAGCCAGACAAGCGCTTCCGGCTAAGATCTATAAGGTCTAGGCGTTACCACAACCATCAAGGCTACTACGGCAAAGAAGTCGACGGCCATGTATTGGGGTCAAAAGCTTACCCTAGTGGCAAAGAAGTGATTCAGGACCACTAATTTCATGTCTCGATGATAATGTACTTTCGTAGACAGAAATAATCGCTTACGCCAGCTATAGCTGTGCTTTACATTGTAAATTAGTGATGGTCGAAATAATAAGAGGGAGCCGGTTCGTGTGACGATCTGGCTCCCTTTTTAACTTGTTTTATTGTAGGGAAATTGTGCTTGCTGCATCTTCTCCCAAATCGTGGGAGAGCCAATATAATCTTGAACCGTAGTAATGAATTCTTTAACCAGCTTGGTCTGCTTACGGTGCGGGTAAACAGCATAAATAGCGGTATCAGCAGTAGAGATTGGATAGTCTGGAAGTAAAGTAACCAAGCCCAACTCTTTCATTGAGGCATACAGGTTTGATTGGTCAAGGAAACCATAGCCTAAACCATCCTTAACACAAGAGACCATGGTGCGAACATCACTCACCTTATAGTTGCCACGAATCGTCAGGCTTTGGAAAGTGTTGCCATGCGGCTCTTCACTGATACGTAGATGATCGACCGTCATATCGCCATTGGTATAAATCACGGCAGGTAACGCGAGTAGGTCTTGCGGCGTCTTAGGCTCACCATGCTGCTTAACAAAGTCATTCGACGCGACGAGCATGAAGTTACTGTCGGCAATCTTCTTTGCAATCAAGTTGGATTCAACAAGCTTACTGAAGCGAAACGCGATATCAAATTGCCCTGAGATAATATTGGCGATCTTATCGTCCAACGACAACACGATCTGAACATCCGGGTACTTTCTCATGAACTGAGTGATGATAGGTTGCAGATATTGCTGTCCAAAATAAATTGGCGATGTAATTCGCAGCACACCTTTGGGTTCAGACTGATATGAATCTGCAATGCCTTGAATCTGATTGATAGTATCTTTTAGCACGTAGGTTTGCGCGAGAATATCTTCCCCTGCCGACGTCAAAGAAAACGAGCGTGTCGAACGGTTAAGCAGCTGAACACCTAAATCTTGTTCGAGCTTTTTTATCTGCTTAGAGAGCGACGAGTTGTCCATATCATGCAAGGTTGCCGCTTTGGTAAACGACCCTTGTTGAACCACATCTAAGAACAATAACAACTGATTAGTATTTGGCACTGCGCCTCTCCTGAAATAAAACTCGACTAGCGTTCGTCTTTAGGGGTGTCCATCACAACCATGGTCGTGATGGATTGAACCTGAGCGCATTCCCCAAGCACATCGGCATGAAACTTCTTATAGCCCGGTAGATCTTTAGTTTCTACCCGTAGCAAGTACTCGTTGGCACCAGTAATGTTGTGGCACTCCACCACCTCTTTTTCCATACTGACGTGCTGTTCAAACTCCAACTGTGCTGCTTTGCTGTGGCTCGATAAACCAATCGAAACGTAAGCAATAAAACCCACTCCCATCAAGCCACTGTCCAGAACCGCACGGTAACCTTGAATGATCCCTTTACGCTCGAGATCCTGTACTCGCCTTAAGGTCGCTGAAGCCGACAAACCAATTCGTTCTGAAAGCTCAATGTTGGAGATTCTGCCGTCCAATTTAAGCTCTTGCAATATCCTTTCGTCAAATCTATTCATAGGTACTTATTATTGTGCATTTAGTGATAATAAGTGAAATAAAAGCACATAATTGCCTCACTTTCCACCTACTATGTTTCTCAACACGTGAAAGTCATGATCGGTCAGTCACTTCGTTCATTTTATTGCTGGAGAACCATTATGCCTTTAGAACAACTTAGCGCACTTGCCTTGTTTGCGTTTGTCTCGACCTTCACGCCGGGTCCAAACAACATCATGCTCATGACATCAGGTGCCAATGTTGGCTTTGCCCGTACTATTCCGCACATGCTTGGGGTAGCTCTAGGGTTTGCCGCGATGTTGTTATTAGTTGGTTTTGGCTTGATGGGCATTTTCAACGCTTACCCTGTCTCTCACCAAATATTGAAATATCTAAGCCTGACTTACCTTGTGTATCTAGCAATTAAGATTGCATTGAGCGGCAAAGCCAAAAGTACCGAGGCTTATAAACCGATGACCTTCATTGGCGCAGCGAGTTTTCAATGGGTGAACCCTAAAGGTTGGTCAATGGCGCTAACTGCAATCTCAGTGTATAGCAGCGGCAGTTCATGGTGGGAGCTTGCCATCATCGCAGGTATCTTCACGCTAGCCAACTTGCCATCAGTGACATTTTGGACGGCGGCAGGTAAACAGCTCCAGCACTGGCTAACAACACCAGTGCGCATTAAAAGCTTTAACTACGGTATGGCGGGCTTGTTGATAGCCTCGACGATTCCGATGCTCTAATCGAATAGTTTCTTACTTTGCGATGGTTAGTACACAAGTGCTAGTCATCGTTATGGTTATGGTTATGGTTATGGTTATGGTTATGGTTATGGTTAAAGATATCCAATAATCTCACTTAACCAACGACCAAATATTGACTGTCCGATCGGTGTTAACGTCCATACAAACGCCGCTATATTCACAGCAACGGTGAGCCAATATATAGATCTAAACGGCTGTTTTTGTGTTTTATGACGCAGCTTATCTTGAGCAATCAATGCCCCTGGCCAGCCACCAACAGCAGAAAATATGTGCAGGGTTTTCTCTGGCACACGCCAATTGCCATTAATCGCCGCTCGCTTATCCTTCGCGTATACAACAAACGTCACTGCGCCGATAACTAAATACCACACCAAAAGCGCTTTAGAACTTTCTGAAAACAACACAGACACCGCCACCAGAACCAGATAAGTGATAGCGATTTGAATAGATGAGGACAACATCAACTCCTTTTGGGTAACAGCTCACATACTGTAGCAGTTACGCCCTGTAGAACTAAAAGTACTAATGGTTGAGGATTAACACTAACTTATTTCTAGATAAAAAATAGCTGGTACATAAAAAGATACTGAGATCACATTAATAAGGATGAGTTATCATCCCTAGTCACTACTCCCACCCTCTACGCCTATCGTTAACTAACTGTATTTTATGAGCTATTGAGCCAATAAAACAGGGAGGACCTTACTAAAAGTGTGATTTCATCACTGAGTTTCTTATATTTATCAAATTTAATAAACTTTATACATAAACATCACAAATGGCTTGTTGTTAGAAGTATTACGATATCCACCTTAATAAAAACAAAACATGGATACCAAACGTGAATACAGAAAAATTCAAAAGAGTAGGAAGTTTCAAACGCTCAGCTTTAACGAAAGCAATTCTACCCATTCTGACAACAACGATAGTTAGTGGTTGTATGAATACAGATCCAGAAAACAGCGGACTATATGAAGCAGGCGAAAACGAAGTCGTTGTGTATTACAAACGTGATGTTGCAGCTGCAAGCACTTCGGGTTCTACTTACGACGGCTGGGGGCTACACTTGTGGAATGGTGATGGCTGTACCAGCACAGACTTAATCGGTATGGGATTGAGCGAAAGTGGTACTAACTGGGAAGCACCTTACGAATTTGATGGTATCAGTGATACCTACGGCGCTTACTATGTGTTGAAAGTCGATCCAGGTGCTTCTGACCCACATAAATGCATGAATTTCATCTTACACAATGGCGACGAAAAAGCGTTTGGTAGTGCCAACTCAAAAATCGAGTTAACCAAGCTTGGTGATTCACAAGGTGTATTCGGGTTCCATGGTAGCAGCGAGTTATACTACGACCCAATCTCAGAACGACCAGTCAATATTGATGGCCAAAAGGCACATTGGTTAGACGCGACCACCATTGCTTGGGAAGCCGCTAGTAATGCCGATTCTGTAAAACTCTTCTATGCACTAGATAACAGCATCACGATGAACGACGACAAAGAAATTGTCGGCGGCACTGCAATTGAACTAAGTAAAGACGGGGAGCTGTCTTCTGAATTGAAAAAGCGTTTCCGCCACCTTGCAAGCTTACCTGCCCTTGCTATCGACGTTGACGGCAATACGTTACGCACCATCTTAAAATCTCAGATAATTTTTGTTGCCTACAATGCCAATGGCGATGTTATCTCTTCAACTGAGGTTCAAAAACCTGGTGTGCTTGATGCCGTATTTGCTAGCGAAGATGCTGGTAATGCAATGGGTGAAGAATTAGGCGCGGTTGTTGAAGGCAGTGCAACTACCTTCAAGCTTTGGGCACCAACAGCGCAAGATGTAGAACTCGTTCTTTACAGCGAAGATCTACAAAGCTCACAAGTTTATCCGATGACAGAAAGCACTGAGACGGGTATTTGGGCGACTGATGCTGTGTCTCATGCAGTCAACAGTTACTATCGTTACCAAGTGAAGGTTTACCACCCAACCACAGGCAATATCGAAACTCGCCTAGTAACCGACCCTTACTCACTTAGTTTGTCAAAGAACTCTGCATACTCTCAAGTTATCGACCTTAATGATTCAACCTTGAAACCAACGAACTGGGACGACTACGAACGACCAACCGTAGAAAAAGACGAAGACCATGTACTTTACGAGTCTCACCTTCGTGACTTTAGCTTCAGCGATAAGCTCGGCACAGCTAACTTAAATGGAAAATACCTCGCTCTCACAGAAGCAGATCGTGAGTCGGTCAAGCACCTACAAGCTTTGCAAAAAGCAGGTTTAACCACACTGCATATCTTACCGGCATTCGATATCGCTACCGTCGATGAAGATGCCACGAGCCGTGTCGATATTACTGACACCGTTGGTAAACTATGTGATGTAAAACCTGCTGCTACCTTGTGTGGAAACGAAGACGAAAACAAAATCATCGAAGATGTACTCGATGGTTATGATCCTTCAACAGGCGATGCGCAAGCACTAATGAACGACCTGCGCATGCTCGACAGCTTCAACTGGGGCTACGACCCATTCCATTACACAGTTCCAGAGGGCAGCTACGCGACAGATCCAAACGGTTCTCAACGTATTCTCGAATTCCGTCAAATGGTGAAAGCCACGCACGACATGAATCTTAAGCTGATCATGGACGTGGTATACAACCATACCAATGCGTCTGGTGTGAACGATAAATCAGTACTGGATAAGATTGTCCCTGGGTACTATCACCGCCTTAACGTCAACACAGGTGGCGTCGAAAACTCAACCTGTTGTGACAACACCGCGACCGAAAACCTAATGATGGGTAAATTGATGGTCGACTCACTTAAGGTGTGGGCTGACGATTATAAAGTGGATGGTTTCCGTTTTGACCTGATGGGCCACCAGCCAAAAGACGTAATGGTAGAAGCTCTTGCTGAAGTTCGTAAAATCGACGAGAACACACTGTTCTACGGTGAAGGTTGGGATTTCGGCGAAGTAGCGGATAACGCACGCTTCGATCAAGCGAACCAAATCAACATGGCAGGCACTGAGATCGGTACCTTCTCGGACCGTCTGCGTGACGCCGTACGTGGCGGTAGCCCGTTTGATGGTGGCGTCGATTCAGAAGGCAACCACCCACTTCGCTTTAACCAAGGCTTTGGTAACGCAGCGATTGCCAACGAAGAAACAAAGTCCGACCAAGACTCTATCAATGGTCGTTTACACAACCAAGACCTTGTTCGTTTAGGGATGGCAGGTAACCTCGCAGAATACGTGTTGATTGACTACAAAGGCGACACCAAACTGGGTAAAAACGTCGATTACAACGGTGCACCCGCAGGCTATACCAAGATGCCTTCAGAGAACATCTCTTACGTTTCCAAACACGATAACCAAACGCTTTGGGACAACAACGCTTACAAGATCGCCACTGGTACTAGCTCTGCTGAGCGTGCTCGCATGCAGTCTGTATCGCTTTCTACTGTGATGTTAGGTCAAGGTATACCATTCATCCATATGGGCTCTGAACTACTTCGTTCTAAGTCTATGCAGCGCGATTCTTACGACTCTGGTGATTGGTACAACCGCGTCATGTTCGATGGTACGGACAATAACTGGAACGTTGGCTTACCACGTGAAGATAAAGATGGTGCTAACTGGGATTTGATCAAAACCATCATAGCTGATAGCACGGCTAAACCAGAAGAAGAGGACATTAAGTTAACTAAACAACAATTCCTAGAGCTATTGAAAATCCGTAGCTCAAGCGAACTGTTCCGTTTAGATACAGCAGACGAAGTCATGAAGCGTGTCGACTTCCGTAATGTTGGTGAGGATCAAGTCGAAGGCCTAATCGTGATGTCTATCGATGATGGTGTATCCGCAGGTACAAACCTCGATCCAGCGAACGATGCGATTGTCGCGGTTGTAAACTCCACCAATGAATCTCAATCATTCAAAATCACAGGAGCGACGGGGTTTGCTCTTCATACCGTTCAACAGAGCTCCGCTGATGACAGAGTGAAAGGCGCAAGCTTTACCGCTGAAACCTTCACTGTACCAGCACTAACCACTGCAGTATTTGTGCAAGCTCAAGACGGTGCGCAAGGTGCTGGTTTGCCAGTTGATAACTCAGACAAGGATGTATCTAGCATTCCCCCTTACGGCCAAACGACTGTTTATGTTCAAGGTACTATGAACGGATGGGGCGCAACTGATGATTGGGCGATGAGCTTTATTGCTAATGGGGTTTATTCCGTAACAACCACTTTGGAAGCAGGTGACTATGGCTTCAAATTTGCGGATGCAGATTGGAAAACACCTAACTTGGGCTGCGACTCTGTTGAACTTGCAGATGGCTCTATCAATCTTGGTACTGGTGGTAACTGCCAATTGAGCGTAACTGAAGCTGGCAGCTACACATTCACTCTGAATGCGATTCATGAGTTAAACAGCAGTGTGGATAAGGCCGTGGTTTCTGTGGCCAAGCAGTAAGCTATACAGGAAAAAAACTAGGTTTAGAGGGAGGCATTAAGCTTCCCTTTTTCTATATTAACTCTCATGAGATTGCAGTGAAATAAGCCTCACACCATCCTATTTTGAGCAGCCGCTCACATACCACATCAACTACGCCCCGATTTTCTTACCTAAGGAGGATAAAGCAACATTCTGATTGAGCTAGCCTCCTAACGATAACTTCTATATCAAATATAACGTCTATACCAAATATAACGTCTACACAGTCACAACAAGAACGACAAAGCCCTACACCTCCACTTCTCAAGATGGAATATAAGTATGTACAACAAGAAACATTCAATCTATCAAGTTTTTACACGTTTGTTCGGCAATCAGAATACACAGAACACACCTTGGGGAACCATTGAGCAAAATGGCGTGGGCAAGTTCAGTGATTTCACCAATAAAGCGCTCACAGAAATTAGAGAACTCGGCATCACTCATATTTGGTACACCGGAGTACCACATCATGCTGTGATCAACGACTACAAGCACATCGGCATCTCAGACGATCATCCAAGCGTTGTGAAAGGACGGGCTGGCTCACCTTATGCCGTCAAAGATTACTACTCCGTAAACCCAGATCTTGCTGACAGCCCAGCGCAGCGTTTACAGGAATTCGAAGCCTTGATAAAAAGAAGTCACGACAATGGCTTAAAAGTCATCATCGATATCGTCCCTAACCACATCGCTCGTAATTACGAAGGTTTGAATAACCCTGAAGGCATCAGCGATTTTGGCGCTCAAGATAAAATAGACGTTGAGTATCATCGTAACAACAATTTCTATTACATCCCTAACAGCTCATTCGAACTACCAGAGATCGCTCCTGCATTTGTTCCACTTGGTGGTGAGCAACATCCAGCTTTAACCTCCCCTTTCCTAGAAGCACCAGCCAAATGGACAGGGAATGGATCTCGCTTAAGTAAGCCGAGCTTTGATGATTGGTATGAAACCGTAAAAATTAACTATGGCGTGCGACCAGACGGTTCAAAAGACTTCCCTGAACTACCGAATGATTATGCGATGCGTGATCACCTCGCCCACTACCATTTCTGGCAGCACGTTGATGTGCCGGATTCATGGATTAAGTTTCGAGACATCGCATTATATTGGGTAGAAAAAGGCGTCGATGGGTTTCGCTACGATATGGCAGAAATGGTACCGGTCGAGTTCTGGAGCTATCTCAATTCGTCAATCAAAGTAAAGAATCAAGACGCCTTTTTGATGGCGGAAGTGTATCAACCGGATCTTTATCGTGATTACATTCGCTTGGGTAAAATGGACTACCTGTATGACAAAGTCGATCTTTACGACGGCCTAAAAGCAGTCATGCAAGGTAAGGCTTCAACGGCAATCATTCCTGAGATCCAGCATCAAATGATGGACATCGAACACCACATGATGCACTTCTTAGACAACCACGATGAGCAGCGTGTCGCGTCTCCTGAGTTTATTGGTAACCCACACATAGCCAAACCAGGAATGTTAGTCAGTGCGCTATTAAGTAGCTCTCCCACTATGATTTACTTCGGGCAAGAAGTAGGCGAGCCGGGCGCGGAGAACGCAGGCTTTGGGCAACCTTCTCGCACGTCTATATTTGACTACATCGGTGTTCCTCAACATCAAAAATGGATGAACGGAGGAAAATTCGATGGTGGGCAACTCAACGATGACGAAAAGCAGCTCAGACTCTTCTACAAACAAGTGATGACCTTTTCACTGAATCATTCATCGATGACCGGAGCATACCAAGATTTACACCAATCCAATCAACTAAGTGATTCTGTTTATGCTTTCTTGCGTTTTGATAATCAAGAACTGGTTATCGCCGCGGCTAACTTCAGCCAAAGCAAAACAGACCACATTCAGTTGGAGGTGACGGCAGAGGTTATTCAAAAACTAGGCATTACTGACGGAAGCTATGCGCTCAAAGAACATATTGAAGGCGTCCAACAACAGACGCTGTATGTGGAAAATGGTGTCGGTTACTTCAGTGCAGAATTAAAACCCCTAGCCGCTTTCGCGTGGGTGTTAGCTATCTAATATACTGGCTCTCGAAGTCATTAATTATTGTTGCATCGAAATAAGGATAAACGGTACTTAACGTAAATATCAAACATGTTAAGTACCTAAATGCCATGAGCAGTAGAGATGTTAAACCATCGACAATTAACAAAATCCTATTAGTTTTTAAAGCCTAATCAAAATTAGCCTTTTGTAAAATTTCAATGAAGGTTTTAATCTTCAGATCGTCCGCTCCCTGCTTCGCGTAAAGACCAACGTTCCCGCGCTTAGAATCGTCAATCAGTAACGTTTCAAAGCCTTTGTCTTTCATCCAGTTACACATTTTATGACTGTATGGCATGACAGCGTCAGACATTCTTAGCATATCTAAGCTCGCAAAAAGAGAGTCAACATCATAGACATCTCGCCCAACCACCTCGGTATCACGCCCGCCAGGCTGTGAATTTACGTGATCAGACAGCACAGAGTTATGTCTAGAGTGATCGGGGGTCACTTGGAGTATTGGAAACGCCAACATCTCACGCCTTAACAAGCTCGGGTCTAAATGTTTCTTCGTTAACAATGGATGGTTGACTCGAACAAACACCGCTTCTTTGTCTTGAAAAAGTGGGTAAAACGTCACTTTACATCGCTCATGCAGCCCGTAGATTTCATGGCCTACAAACAAGTCGATATCGCCTTGAACCAAGTGGTGCATCAAAGACAAGTTGTTACCGAACTCTAAATGTAGCGAGCCCATTTGTTCTTGTTGCTTGTATTCCTCAACCGCCTTGCAAACAAATTGTTCCCACCAAGCTTCGCCGGTTCCAAGCTTCAATTTACCTAATTGTCGCTGCTGCATATCAGTAAAGCGGTGCATCAACGACAGATGCTTTTCTTGCTGTTCTTGTGCAAACTCCTGAAACAACAACCCATACTCGGTAAGTTCAACGCCTTTTGACTTGCGAGTAAAAATAGCAACACCAACATCACTCTCTAATTTCTTGATCGCCGCGGTCAAGGAGGGCTGGCTAATATTCAGCTTTTCCGCCGCACCTTTAATGCTGCCTGTATGCGCAACCATCAGAAAATATCGGTATAGCTTGTTCATAGGATTCTCTTAGTTTGCATTCGATCACAAAATGCGAGGTTAGAAATTCAACGAATTAAACCACTGAACACAGCGCGCAGTGGATAGAACTCATGATATAGGATTTTTCTATAGAGAGCATTAGTAATGCTATTTCCCACAGAAAGGTGAAATCATTATAGTAAAGTCAATTAAATCATTAAGTGGACATTGAAATGGAACAGAAATGGTGGCATGACGCAGTGGTCTACCAAATTTACCCGCGTAGCTTTTTAGACTCGAATAATGACGGTATCGGTGACCTAAATGGAATCATCAGCAAACTGGATTACCTAAAGGAACTTGGCATTAATGTCATTTGGCTATCTCCAGTTTATCAATCTCCAATGGATGATAATGGCTACGACATCTCGGATTACCAAGCGATTGCTGAAGAGTTTGGCACGATGGAAGAGATGAAACACCTGATGGATGAAGCGAAGGAACGTGACATTAAGATTGTTATGGATTTAGTGGTAAACCATACGTCAGATGAGCACCGTTGGTTCGAACAAGCACGCTCTTCAAAAGACAATCCGTATCGAGACTATTACATTTGGCGCGATGCAAAACCGGATGGCAGTGCACCGGATGACCAAGGCTCTATCTTTGGCGGAAGTGCTTGGCAATGGGATGAACTCACACAACAATATTACTTCCATCTATTTTCGAAACGTCAGCCAGATTTGAACTGGGAAAACCCGAAGATTCAAGAAGAAGTTCATACTATGATGAACTGGTGGATTGACCTTGGCATCGGCGGCTTCCGATTAGATGTGATTGATCTTATTGGTAAAGAGATCGATAAAGGAATCACTGGGAACGGGCCAAGGCTGCACAAGCTATTACAACAAATGAATCAGGCGACCTTTGGTAACAAGGATTTGTTAACCGTAGGAGAAACTTGGGGCGCGACACCAGAAATAGCCAAGCTATACAGCGGACAAGATAGAAATGAACTTTCGATGGTATTCCAATTTGAACACATCACCCTGACATGGGAAAACGGTGACAAATGGAACCCTATTCCGCTTGATCTTCGAGAGTTCAAAAATGTGCTGACCAAGTGGCAGCTTGAGCTGGCCGATGGTGGTTGGAATTCGCTTTTTTGGAACAACCACGATTTACCACGTTTGGTTTCAAAATACGGTGATGACAAAAATTTCCGAGTTGAGTCAGCAAAAATGCTGGCGACGTGTTTGCACTTCTTAAAAGGCACACCCTATATCTACCAAGGTGAAGAGATTGGCATGACCAATGTCGCTTTTGACAATCTAGACCAATATAAAGATATTGAAACGCACAATTTCTACAAAGTAAAAACGGAATCGGGTGTCACTCATGAACACATGATGGACGCCATTCACGAGAACAGCCGTGACAACGCTAGAACACCAATGCACTGGAACAACCAAACTAACGCAGGGTTCTCTGAGGGAGCACCGTGGATTGAGCTGAATCCAAACTACCCAGAGATAAACGTCGAAAGTGCGTTGGCCGATCCTGGCTCAATATTTTACCACTACAAGACATTGATAGAGTTACGAAAAGCTCATCCAGCGATTGTCTACGGTTCATTTATTCCTGTTTTTGAAGAACACGACAAAGTTTTCGCCTACGTACGTGAGTTGGATGGTGAGCAGCTATTTGTCGTATGTAATTTCTCTGGTGACTCATTAAAGCTTGACGTCCCAGAGCAATATCACACTCAAACAGCAACTTGCCTAATCAACAATTATGGTGAGGTTTCGAGTCTCGACGCGCAGCTCAACTTAGCCCCTTATGAAGCATTCGCTTTAAAGCTATGAAGCTATGAAGCTATGAAGCTATGAAGCTATAGCACGATAAGAGCTAATCTCCGAATAAAGGCAAGGTAACCCCTTGCCTTTTTCGTTGTTCTTTAGGGCGAAAACTTAACTGTCAAAGCCGCATACCTAGCCGACATATCCGTATGTTGAATCCGACATCGAACAAGCCAATTTAGGCAACGCTCTTCTTAGCGAACGATAGCCAAATCACCATCAATTTGTTTGAGCCCGTCTTCACATTTCTTTTCACGTTCAACATCACAAAAGCTACCCGCTGCCTCCAAAACACTAGGCTCACAATAATGATATAGATTTTTACTATATCTCTTATCTGTTTACCTATTTCTCAAGAAGAGAGGAAATCGCTAAGATCACTCTTAGATAATAAGAACTGATAGAAGTGATTATCGTTATGGATAACCTTCTGAATATGGAATAAAACTATGAAACCTCTATTGAAAACACTGTCTATTTGTACCCTTGCTGCTCTTTTCAATGCACCGGCTTTTGCTATGGAAGAAGGTGAAATAACAATCTGGATCAACGGCGATAAAAGTTATGCCGGTCTTGCTGAAATTGGTAAACAATTCGAAGAAGATACTGGTGTAAAAATTAACGTTCAGTATCCAGACTCACTGGAAGCTAAATTCCAACAACACGCAGCAACTGGCGGTGGTCCTGACATCATTTTCTGGGCACACGACCGTTTTGGTGGCTACGCAGAATCAGGCCTACTTCACGAACTTAATCCAAGTAAAGAATTCAAAGAAAAGCTTGTCGACTTCAGTTGGGATGCGGTGACAGTCAACGGTAAAGTTGTGGGCTATCCTCTAGCAATCGAAGCACCCTCTCTAATCTACAACAAAGACCTACTTCCAAACCCACCAAAAACATGGGAAGAGCTTGCTGCCATTCAGAAAGAGATGGCTAAGCAAGACAAAAAAGCCATCATGTGGGATGTAAAAAACGCGTACTTCACATGGCCGATGATCTCTGCAGGTGGTGCCTTTGCGTTTGAAAAAACAGCGACAGGCTATGACGCTAAAAGCACAGGTGTTAACAATGCAGCGGGTGTTCGCGGCCTTCAATTCTTAGTTGATATGGTAAACCAAGGGGTAGTTAACCCAAATATGGATTACTCAGTAGCAGAAGCTGAGTTCACCAATGGCAATGTGGCAATGACCATTAATGGCCCTTGGTCTTGGGGTAACTTAGACAAACTTGGTGTTAATTATGGCGTTGCTGAACTGCCGACATTAAATGGCGGTAAAGGTAACCCATTTGTTGGAATCCTAAGTGCTGGTATCAATGCTGCGAGTCCAAATACTGATCTTGCTGTCGAGTTCTTAGAAAACTACCTATTCCAAGACGACGCTCTGAAAACCATGAATGATGACAAGCCTCTTGGCGCGGTGACACTAAAATCATTCCAAAAAATTCTTGAGAGCGATGATCGCATCAAATCAACCATGACGAATGCTGAAAACGGCGAAATCATGCCAAACATCCCGCAAATGACGGCTTACTGGTTCGCTGAAGGTGCGGCTATTGATAACGCAATGCAGGGTAAGCAAACCGTTAGAGAAGCATTAGACACAGCAGCTAAGCAAATTACCAAATAAGCTTTCTTCATATTAATAACCCTTTCCTCATATTAATATCCTATTGTCCTTTGGCACAGCGCATGCTGTGCCTTTTTTGTTTTGGAAATCAACTCGCTATGCAAATCCCTACTCTTTACCTAAAAGGTACGTTCAATGGCTGGGGGTTAGACACCCCATTTTTCAAAGAGCAAGACGGCTCCTACAGAGCAAACCTATGCTTATCTACCGACCTTTATCGCTTCAAAATTTCGGATTTAGATGGCACCAAGCAATGGACGCTTTCAGGGCATGAAAGCGAAGCCACGATCTGCGAATTGGAACAAGCATTGCCGCTTATCAACACACAAGGTATTGGCAATGATCTACTGATCTCACCTACTGTCGCTGGTCAATACTCCTTGAAGGTTCAATTCAGCTCTTCGACGCCAACGATCACCGTAACCAAAGGGGAATACAATGATCTATCAACACCTCAACGAGAGCCTGTTAACACACGTCTGATAGATATAGAGGGAGCGCTACCTAGCTGGCAACACCCTGATTTTGCAATGCCACATGACCAACTGTACCAAGAGCTCACCATCTCAGAGACACAGTCATTTCCGTTTGTGTTCGGGGATAATGTCGATGGTTACTATCATGGAGCAACCTATAGCTATGTAAACGGTGGTAAATATCGTCACCACCAAGGTTGGATACTGGGAACCTTCGCCAGCTATACCAATGGCAAATTCAATAATAAGTTAGAGGCTGAGCGTGCCAGCCTGACGCCTTATGGTATTGAACATCATTATGAGAATAGTCGAGAGTCCCTGAGCCTGATTCAAGGTTCCAGACTCGTATCGCTTACTGTGTCGTCAAACAAACCGAGCGCTTTAAGCCTAATTCCAGAACTCAACGTACCGACGACTCACTCTAAAGTTCACATTTCAGACTCAAATATCGTCATAGAACTCAACCCTCAAGTTTGCCCAGACGGCTGCCCAAGGTTTGTCGCAATCGCGAGCAACCATGCAGTACATGCGCGAGAGATATCGCTAGACGCTCACCCTGAACTTCGCGATCTAGTTCAGCTCTCAGAGAGCAACGCAAAACTAATGCTCACGACGTCAGATAAACAAACTGAACTCGTCGTCTACCTCGGCTTTGCTGAAACTCTTGAAACCGCTAGCTCATTGGTTAATCAAGCTGTAACAAATAACGAACACGTTCTTCACCAACAGCGGATTTATGAGTTCTTAACCCATAATTATTTGTGGACCAACGACCTTGAATACAACCGAGCGGTTATGTGGTCGCGCCTTGCAAGCCGAACCTTTGTGAGTCATGAGTTCGGCACGGGCATATGGGCTGGATTACCTTGGTTCAAGGACTGTTGGGGCCGCGACACCTTTATCGCCTTGTCGGGCACAAGCTTGGTTAATGGGCTGTTTAGTGAAGCAAAAGAGATCATTGAAAACTTTGCGTCCATGCAGATGCTCGACGAAAATTCCGCGAATTACGGACGAATCCCGAATCGAGTGACGAGTAAAACGAACATCATTTATAACACCACCGATGGTACTCCTTGGATGATTCGTGAAGCCCTTGAGTACATCAACTACTCTGGCGATGTGGCGTTCGCTAAGGCCATTTATCCCACTCTCAAGCGTTTCATCACGGGTGTCGAAAAACACTACTTGAATAATGATGGCTTGAATGAAGGTAGCTTGAATGAAGATAGCCTGATGGCACATCGCCACCCTGATACGTGGATGGATGCAAAAATTGATGGGATGACACCTTGGTCTCCTCGCGGTCCTAAAGCCAATGACATCCAAGCTTTGTGGTTTGAAAGCTTAAACTGCGCTATTCAACTCGCTATTCTGGTCGGTGACTCTGAATCAGAAAAGAGCTGGACAATCCAAGCAGAAAAAGTGAAAGAGAATTTCGCCACCAAGTTTTGGGATGATAAAAACCATCGCCTAGCCGATCATTTATCACAAGGTGATGTGCCTGATTATAGCGTGCGCCCGAATCAGTTGATGACGATTTCAATTCCTCAGAAAAGTCAGCTTAATCAGAATGAAAGAGAGCAATACATCGTCAAGAACGCGGTAGAAACGCTATTGTTCCCATGGGGGATCTGCTCGTTACAACAAGAGCATGTCGATTTTCACCCTTATCACGATAATCAAGCCATGTACCATAAAGACGCGGCTTATCACAACGGGACGATCTGGGGGTGGAATGCGGGCTTTACCATTACTGCGCTCAACAAGTTTAAGCAGCAAGATCTCAGTTACCAGCTATCCAAAAACTTGGCAAAACAGATCCTTACACAAGGCTGTAGAGGGACAATGAGTGAAAATTTGGATGCTTTCCAAGAAGGTGACCGCGACCTTGTAGAATCAGGCACATTCGCTCAAGCTTGGTCTGTTTCCGAATATGCTCGTAACGCGCAACAGGACTATTTGGGATACTGCCCACGCTTATTAGATAAAGAGATACACCTAACACCAAATTTTCCAAGTTGTTGGAGTGAATTAGTGGCTTCGCTGCCTTTTGGCCAAGGAAACCAGCTACGGCTGTCATTTGAATCTGAATGTGGTATTTCTCGCTACAAGATTCAGTCAAATCTTGAAGATACGGTAAGTTCCGAAATCTCATTGGTGCTTACGCTAGACATCAACCATGAGTCTGTTGCCGTAATCTCGACACCATTAACACAATCGTTAGAAATCATGACCGACAGTCACCAACAACAGGTCACGATTAACGACAAACAAGTGCAGTTTGAGATTCAGCCAAAGCCAAATAACGCCATCTTACGCGATTTACAATTTGCCAAGCCCGACTTTGCAAGGCAACACAACAGCTTGATTAGCAATGACTACTTGTTGAATAAACGCAATAAGCAAAAATTATCGGCTGCCAAGGACTAACTTCCCTGATATTAAACCTATCGCTTTATAGACGTATAAAATGATACAGCTATAAAGCGATAAAAAAACAGGCCTAATACACCGATTACGAGAAAAAGAGCGGAGTTAGGCCTTTTTTTATTATCTAAAAACAAAGTCGATAAAATCAGGGAATCGCAACGACCAAGCCAGTTCATTGTGTTTATGGCCTCGCCCTTCTTGATAAAACAGCGTCACGTTCGGCTTTTGAGCGAGCAACGTATTCATCTCCCTTGAACCACTCAGATAAACGTCAGCAAAATCTACGCATGTCTCTTCACGAGCTTCATTCGTTCCTATATCCATATATATTTTCGTTGGATACTGAAAATCAAACTCTTTCATATATTCGAAGTATGAGGATTTATTAAACCAAAAAGCCGGAGAGAAAATTCCAAGCACGCCAAAGGTATTGTGGTACAGTGAGCCACCATATAAACTAATTAGTCCGCCCATGGAACTGCCAGCAAGGTACGTAAACTCTCGGTTCGGCTTTGTTCTGTATGTTTGGTCTATATAAGGCTTCAATATGTGACAGATAAACGCCATATACTCATCCCCTTCACCACCAAATTTAAGTAGTTCATCACCAACACCCAACTCTTTTATCTCTTGATTTGCGCGCCAAGGCGAATACTCATTATAACGCTCCATGCCATCAAGCTCATGACTGCTGTCGATTGCGACAACAATTACCCCTGATAACTTACCGCTCCTTTGCATCTCATCAAGTGTCGTTTGTGCATCCCAACACATCCCATACGTCGCTGTAGACTTCTCAAAGACATTCTGCCCATCATGCATGTATAAGACAGGATAAGCGTGCTCTGCTTGGTGATACCCCGCAGGAAGGTAAATGCGGAGCGTTCGAGTTCGATTCAACTGTGGAATAAAGAACTCATCGATAATAATCAATTCAGATTGCATTACGACCTCTAGACTTGAAGCGTCTATAAATTCAGATATAAAAAACGCCCCTTTAAAGGAGCGTTCTGTCTTTATCTTTATCTAAGCGACTAAGATACTGGACTGCTAAACCATTCAGCCTACTAATCTATTAAGTTAGTAGGTCAATAAGCGAACTAACTAACAAGCTATTTTGCGTTGACGGCTCGAACAAAAGCTTCTTGTGCACCTTCAACATTAAGCGCCTTCGCTTCATCTAACAAACCTAAAGCTTTCGGTATGTCACCTGACTTCACCGCATTTTGTATAGCAGACAAATAGAAGTCTTTTGTCTCTTGCTGCACACGTATCTGTGTGTCTGCTTTATTCGTTGCTACTGCCGTCGCCGTTACAGCTGTAGTCGTTGCCAAAGCAGCAGCAGGAGTCGCGACTGGCGCTACGGCAGGTTTAGCACGGTAAGGGCGAAGTTTTAATGTTTCGATTTCTAACTCTAAACGACCACCTAGTTGATTCGTGTATACCGGATCGGTGACCATAGGCATCACTTCACCAAATTCTTTCGCTCGCACCTTTGCTGGGTGATCAACTTTCACCTTATTACCAAGCTCATCTGCTGGCGTGTAAATAACAATATAAGGTGTTTTGCTCGCATCAACACGCAAGCGTTCAATGTAACTCGTGCGAGTAAAAGCGTCGGATGCTTGAACTTTAAAGTCTTCAAACTTCAATGTTTGCACTGGCTTAAAGTTTTCATCTAGAAGCATGGCTTCTGGAGCAAAAACTGAATCATCGATCATCAAGCTCGATAGCTTAACGACCATTTCCCCTGAGCGTTCGCTGAACTTGAACGCTGCAAAGTGGCTATTGCCTGTTGTAAATGTACCGACAGGTGATCCCAAATCGATATCAAACTTTAAACCTTCATTATCATTCAATTGTGCGTATGGGAACTGCGAAAAATCGCTGCAGCATACTTCTGCATTGGTAGGTGCATCGAGTTTAGTTTGAACCTGAGCATCGGAAGCACAACCGCTTAGCAAGGCACCTAGTACCACGGCTAACATAGAGCTTTTATTTGTCATTGTAATCTCTCTCACTATTGGTTGTTGTTGGGGGAAACAGAAAAAGGCAGCCAATGGCTGCCTTATACTTTAAACGGTTTAGAACCAAATTTCAGTGTGTACACCGAATACAAATTCATCATCGCCGTCATTGATGCCGATAATACCTGCACTTGCTTCATCATCAGCTTTAATGTAACTGATGTAAGGCTTAACTTGAGGACGACCAAAGTAGTCAGAGTTTGCTGTAAATGCCGTTGCAATTTCAAGGTTCATGATATTACTTTCTACAGCATCGCCAGTACGACCACCAAAGTAGCCTTCATCGCCTTCTTCATGTCCGTATGAAACCGTTGCTTCCAAACGAACGTTGTCGTTCAGTTTGTAAGAAGGACGAGCAGCAACCATGTAACGAGTCAAACCGTCAGCACCAAACAATTCGTCAAGAGCTGTAAAGTACACTGCTTCCGTGCCTAGTTGCCATCTTTCAGAGATGTTAAGCACACCGTAAGAAGTCAAGAATAGTGATTCTTCTTTATCGCCGCCACCAGACCAACCACCGAAGTTAACGCCACGGTTTTTCATTACGCCAGAGCCGTAAGCAATTACGTTTTGAGTCCAACCGTCTAGGCCATAGTAACTTGTATTAAGCGTTACAGCTGCACCGATACCGTCTTCATTCTCACCGCCACTGATGTTTTTCTGACCATATTTAAAGTCAAAGTCTAGGCTACCGATACCCGCATCCACACCGTAGTAGTACAAGTCAATAGAAGAGAGTGTCTCTCTTTCTTTTGCACCATTTTTATTCACTTTACATTTACTAGGATCTGTCGATGTAGTGCCATCATCTTGTTTACAGTCAATCGCGTAAGAATCTGCAGAACCTGCATCAGGATCAGCCATCACGTATGCGATACCAGCAGTATGTCCTGCAAGCTTAGTTTGAATACCGGCACCAATACCAGATGATTGTTTCCAGAACTCACCAGATAAAAGACCTGCTGCACGGTTTAAGTAACGTTGACCACCCCAAATAGAAGTGTCTTCACCTAAAATACCGCCGAGCTCAACGAAAGCTTCTTTTACTTCGAATTGAGAATCATCATTCTTCTTTTGTCCGCCTTCAGAAGAATAAGCGTATGAGTTGCCATTACCATATTCAGTACGAAGAACGTAATCCGCCCACACACCATTTTGGTACTCAGAGTGCTTCTTAATTACAAATTCAACTTGGTTAGTACTCTTACCGTGAGTACCCGCTGTTTTGTAATCTGGCTTACCGAATTCAGTGTCTACTGTTTTGCCATCTACAACACGAACGTTAGAAGACATGTAACCGTGCACTTCCCAGCCGTCAGTGATAACGTCAGTAGGGTTTTTCACCTCTACTTCCATTGAAGAGTCACCACTTGTTACATCAAGTGCAACGTCATTTTCTGCGAACGCTGAACCAGCGACGAGTGCAGAAGCCACTGCAGCAGCAATCAAACTTACTTTTTTCATTCTTAACTCCATTAAGGACGATTTATTTTTAGGTTTTATATTTTTGCTCTCTTGCGACAACCAAAGGCAGTAATGGTAGACGTAAGATAGAGAGGTTTAGGGTTTCCCCTGATTCGTTTCAACGGAGCCAATATTAAGAGGGGGTGACAAGTTTGACTTCCTCCGCCCTGAACTAAATTAAGGGGGATGAGAAGGTAGTAGAAACTATACAGAACGGTGTTTACAGGAGTTAGATCACTTAATCTAGGAGGAGTAGACAGCACACAGATCTAATTATTCACCTTAAGTGAGATCTACTTCAAATATATAATTTGAACCTAATCGGTAAATTATTTTTTTAACAATAATTAATCTGTGAAGTTGCTTGACCTTATTGTGACAAAGCTTTTTACTTATAGCTCACTGATGTTGATAAACGAACAAGAAATCAAGCAATGACTAGAACGCTCGCTCGCCCTTATCCACTAGGCGCAAAGCTAGGTAACACTGGCTGTAACTTCTCTATTTATTCTCCTGACTGTAAATCCCTTTCCCTCGCGCTCTTTGACGAGAACGATGAGTTCACCACTTATGAATTGGAAAATGAATACGCTGATATTCGATATGTGTTTATCGACGGTATAAAAGCTGGGCAAAAATACGGCTTCATTGCAGAAACTGACAATGGCCCTATCCTACTTTCCGACCCCTACGCTAAAGCAATCAGCGAACCGCTCGATTACGTCACGCCGTATACCAATGAAAAAAGCTTTTCGATGGCGAAATGTGTTGTTATTGATGACACTTTCGACTGGCAAGATGTAGACAAGCCGCGTATTAGCCGAGAAGAGACCGTTCTTTTCGAAACCCATGTAAAAGGCCTATCTAAGCTTCACCCTGAAGTCGCGCCCCATACTAAAGGCCGTTACTTAGGGTTAGTTAGCCCTGAAATGCTCGCGTTCTACAAACAGCAAAATATCAACTCTCTGCAGCTTTTACCTATTGCCGCATGCATGCATGAGCCACACCTATTAGACATGGGCAAAGTGAACTATTGGGGTTACAACCCATACTTGTTTATGGTGCCTGATCCACGCTACGCCGAAAAGGACGCCGTGAATGAGCTCAAAACTGCGATTCGCGAACTGCACCGTAATGGCATCGAGGTCATTCTAGACGTCGTGTACAACCACACAGCAGAAGGCGGTGAAGGTGGAACTACCTTCAACCTAAAAGCACTGGATAGTCGCTACTACATTAAACATGGTTGTCATTATGCGAACTTTACTGGTTGCGGTAATACGGTCGACCTAACCCACCAGCCAGCACTCAACTTAGTGATGGATACGCTTCGCTATTGGGTTAATGAGTTTAAAGTTGATGGCTTCCGCTTTGATTTAGCAGCAACGCTAGGCCGTGAAGGCGATAATTACAATCCTGAGGCCGCTTTTTTCAAAGCCGTTGCTCAAGATCCTGTACTTAAAGAAACTAAGTTAATTGCAGAACCTTGGGACATCGGCCCGAATGGCTACCAAGTCGGTAATTTTCCGTTAGGTTGGAATGAGTGTAACGACAAGCTCAGAGACATTACACGCAGCTTCTGGCGCGGTGATCAAGGCTATCTGAAAGAGTTTGCAACTCGCTTGATGGGATCGCGTGACATCTACAGTGCTGCTCATTGGCCGTACAAATTGACCGTCAACTACATCACTTATCACGATGGCTTCACCATGCAGGACCTTGTTTCTTACAAGCATAAGCACAACGAAGAGAATGGTGAGAACAATCGCGATGGGCACGGTGACAATCGCTCTGAAAACTATGGCGTTGAAGGCGAAACCGAAAACCTGTTGGTTGTTGCGACGCGTGAGAAACAGAAACGTAACTTCATGGCGAGTCTATTGTTTGCCTTTGGTATTCCACATATTCTGACCAGTGATGTGTTGTCTCATACTCAAAAAGGCAACAACAACGCTTACTGTCAAGACAGTGTAACCAGCTGGATTAACTGGGAAGATTCTGAGCGAAAGACCTATTTCAAAACTTGGTTAGCTGAAATGATCTCCGCGCGTCAGCAATACATGGTGCCTTTTATTAAGGCGTTCAGTGGAGAAAAGCGCAATTCTAACCGCATCTTCTGGAGCCGTGTCGATGGCACACTCATGGAGCATGATGACTGGAACCGTTTAAGCTCTGTTGCGCTGCACTTAGGTATTGGTAAAGACGGTGACGAATTGATTTACCTGATAAACCAAACCAACGCACCCGCTCGCTTTTCATTACCAACGGATCGCGACCAAAACTGGGTCACCATTTGTGATACCAACTTGCGAAATGTAAAACCAGGTCATGCGGAAGGTGAGATGTTGTTATCGCCGACTTCAATGGCAATTTTGCATTATGCGCCAGAAAAGGCTAAGTCAGACTAATAAAACGCCAAAAACCATAAGAGCCAGCTATGTTTATAACTGGCTTTTTTGTTAGCTGAATATCGCATAAATCATTCTTTTATATGGAATCATTTGCATTGATGTGATTACGAAAACTGTTTAGTATGGCCGTACTATAAAAATGAATCTATAACGTCTTTGGATATCATGGCTTTACCTAAAACATTAATTCGGCTTTTTAAACCATACATTATTTTATTAACTGGAGGGATGCTCTACCTTGTTGTGGCTCAGCTTGAAAAAGTAGAAACAGCAGCAACAGAACAATCATCATCAAACATTCGTATCGCGAGCTCTACGATTCGTTCCAACATCGAAGCCACATTTGGCAAGCTCTATTTTTTAGAAACCAGTCTAGGCTCACCTGAAACGGCCCCAATCGGTAATCAAAAGTTCAGGGAACTTAGTGATAATATTCTAAAAAGAACACCTAACTTCTCCGATATCGTTCGATACCAACCTCAATCCCAACAATATATATCAAGTCGTGGCTTACCTCTTTCCAACGAACAAGTCGATTCCATCAAATGGAACCCAATAGACAGTGTTGTTGAAGATTTTTATATATCTTCTATTTATCAAAAGCCTGATGGTCGTTGGGTGTTCGCGGTTAAACATACAGCGGAAAGGTTGAACGAAGAAATATGGATTGAGTTTGATCTCTTGCACACTACACAAGGATTAAAAGACTTAAAAACGCTTAATCACGGCTATGTCTTTGTGGTTGATAGAGCAACAGAACGACTTGTCTTTCACCCTAATCCGAAACGTATCGGCTCTAAGTCTATCAGTTATCACGCTGGAATAAGCCACCAACTCTCGCAAGGAGAAACCGTCGGTAAACACGAATACTACTATCAAGATAACTTCAAAATATCGGTATTTGACGCTGACAACAGCTTGAACTGGGTATTCATCGCGGGCACAGATCGTCACGACATCCTAACCAGTTCATATCAATTCACATTAACTGGCGTCGTACTTGGTTCGCTGATTCTGTTGTGGGTTGGGGCAAACTATTTGTCTTATCGTTTGAACGTATCTTTGTCTCAACTAAATAAGGTTGATGATCTCGTAAGTTTTAAGCGAGAGTTGAAATCCATACTGGATAGCTTTACCTACCAAAAAGGCATTCAATTCTGTCTCTATCAGCCTGAGAACCACGCATTCAGTACCATCGACTATCACGGAAACAAATCAACGGTACATTGTGACAAGGCCCTTGCAGAACGATTTACACCAGACACCATGGCTTATCGAAGTGGTAAGTACGCCGATCCACTGGCACGTAAACTCAAAATACACCAGCGTCACTACTGCATTCCTTTACACTCTCGCAAACAGTTGATCGCAGTGCTTTATGTAAACGCAAACTTACCGATCAGCCAGAGTATTCTGCGTATGATCAGAGATTACACCGAGGTCTCGCTGTCTAACTTACTGCTCCACCATCAATTGAGCAGTAAAGATTTGATGACACAGTTAGACAACAAAAGCAGTTTCAATATCGCACTGGAAAACTACGCCGACGAGCCAGATACCTATGTTGCTCTGCTCGACATCGATAACTTTGATCACGTTAATCGCGCTTATGGTGAAGCGGTCGGTGACAAGATGATCAAGCTGACTGCAGAAGCGATACGCTCATACTTCCCTAAGCCTAAAGGGCTTTGTCTTGCACGTATTGGAGGCAAGGAGTTCGCTGTATTGTTCAAGGCAAATAATGTGAATGATGCCAAATTCCAGCTAGACCAATGTCGAATTGGAGTTAGTGAGCAAGCCATTGCCACGCCAGATATCACGTTGTCATTAGGTGTCAGCGTCGGATTCTCGCAAATAGAAGGTGAAATAGATTCGGCTTTAGCGCTTGCCGAACAGGCGAAATTCATCGCTCTGCAGCTCGGAAAGAACCGAGTGGAAGGACATATAAGAGCTGTCGCGCAAGCTTCATAACACGCCGCAGATTAGTATGTGCACACAAAGCACCTAGGATTCACACCCTAGGTGCTTTTGTTTTTATGGAAAGTCATTACAATGCGCCTTCGACACGACAATATTCCCTTTCTAACGACACGAACCTTATGAAGCTAAGTAACCGACTGCAAACTCTCCACTCTCTTGTCAGCAATGACTACCAGCATATTTGGGACTGCTGCTGTGATCATGGCTTTTTGGGTGTTCAACTGTTGTCGGATAATAAAGCGCCTCAGATTCACTTTGTCGATATTGTTCCGTCTCTGATGAGTGAGCTTGAAGGCAAGTTAACGCGTTATTTTCCTCAAGATAGTAAAGCCGAACAACCGGTTACCAGCCAATGGCAAGTCTACTGCATGGATGTCGCCGCTATTCCGCTTGAGAAACATACTGGCAAACACCTGGTTATTATTGCGGGCGTCGGTGGCGATCTTACTCAAAAGCTCGTTGATGATATCCATCGCCAACATCCAGACAAAGATATTGATTTTTTGCTTTGCCCAGTGCATCAGCAATTCGAACTAAGAAGCCATTTAAAAGCGCTCAAGTTCGGCCTTATTGATGAAGTGTTGATTGAAGAAAACCGTCGTTACTACGAGATTTTATTGGTCAGTAATAACCAAGGTGATGCAGAAAAAAGCCAAAACGTTAGCGAAATATCAAACGTCGGTGACAAGATTTGGACACCAAGTAGTGATGAGAAAGTGAAGGTATCACAGCAATACAAAGCCAAAACATTGCAGCATTATCTGCGCATCCATCAAGGACAAGAGAAGCAAGGTAAGCCTAGCGAAGTGAAGCACATCATTGATGCTTACCAAGCGATTTAGCCCTCACATGTTCTGCATATAGCATTGATTCCAATGCCACTAGATTATAGTAAGTACTAACTTTATCGCTTACCTCTGATACAGCCAATTGTCTCGTCCTAAAATACGT
>NZ_MCUN01000052.1 GCF_002873455.1 Vibrio splendidus
ATCTTTAGGTTGACCGACCTGAAGATATGGACGCTCACTTAGTGAGTTGACCACTGCGGAGTGGTAGTTCAGTTGGTTAGAATACCGGCCTGTCACGCCGGGGGTCGCGGGTTCGAGTCCCGTCCACTCCGCCACTTATTCAGAGTTTCAGCTCTTTAAAACTGAAAATAGGGGTGTAGCTCCAATTGGCAGAGCAGCGGATTCCAAATCCGCGTGTTGGGAGTTCGAATCTCTCCACCCCTGCCATATTTAAGGCTCTAGTCGAAAGACTAGAGCCTTTTTGCTTTCTATGATTTGAACATTAGCGCCCTTCTCCAAGTGAAACTCCACTTTTATCTCCTAAATATCATCCTCGATATGCACCTGTCCCCAATGCCGACTAGTATAAAAAGTAGATATCATTCATTTGGAATAGTTATGAGGTTATTTTGTGCAACAGCTCTTATCTTATGTTCGTTTTACGTATCAGCAACCCCATGGGAAAAAGAGAAGAGCCCGACAACAAACTCAACCTCATCAATAGGTAGCTACGCTAATGGCTGTTTAGATGGTGGACAAGCGTTACCCATTGACGGTCAAGGTTACCAAGTTATTCGTCCTCAGAGAGAGCGCTACTATGGACATACAGAGGCCATTCAGTTTATTGAAAGGCTTGGTGTAACTATAAGCGAACAACTCAACACTAACTTGTTAGTTGGCGATATCTCCCTACCTCGAGGTGGGCGCTTTTCTTCTGGTCATTCAAGTCACCAGACTGGGTTGGATATTGATATATGGTTAAGGCTCACTGACAAGAGACTTTCAGAAAATGAACTCGCAGTTCCTAAGCCAATCAGCGTTGTCGACCTTACCAATTACAAATTGCGTAAATCTAATTGGACCGATAATCATTTTCAAATGATTCGTTATGCAGCCCAAGATGAAAAAGTGGTACGTATTTTTGTTCATCCAGTGATTAAGCAAGCCCTTTGTGAACAAGAAAATTCTGACGCCAATGATAGAACTTGGTTAGGCAAAATTAGGCCTTGGTGGGGGCATCATTCCCATTTTCATGTTCGTTTAAAATGCCCTAAAGGCAGTTCAAACTGCATAGCTCAAGCAACCCCTCCAAAAGGTGATGGCTGTGGAGGTGAGCTTGCTAGTTGGGCCCCACAGACTATTCCAGTTCCGCCACCTAAAAAAGTTGCTAAAAGTAAGAAAAAAAAGAAAGTTAAAGTGATGCCTAGCCAGTGTTTGGCTTTGATATCGAATAAATAACGTGCTTATCGAGGCGTTTTACAGTGGTAATGCCACTGGTTTTCTCGACTCTAAAACTGGAGAAATGTCACACTTTTGTCTAGAGTTTATAAACACGTAATTAAGAACATCGTTTGATATCAAAACAAACGAATAACGACAAGAGCAAAAACAACGATCAATTTGATAATGCTTAGTCAGGGATGGCGTGTTTTTTGGGTGAAAGATGCGGCTTATGTGCAGTATATGAAAATCAGAGTCTGATACCCGTTTATAAAAAATCAAGGATAAGTCAATGACTATGATTTGCGCGAGGGAATTCTCTAAATGGTTAAGACATAGATTCAGTAGTGAGAATATCGGTATTTCAATTTCTAGAGAAGATATAAACCAGCTAACAGGTCGACAACGGTTAGACCCTAACTTTGTGAATGATGTTCATTATGAACTGATGCAACATGGATTGGCATTTGTCACTGATACCAGTCGGGAGAATTTTTATTTGGTACCTGTATCTCAATCCAAAAACTGGCGAGAACAACTCGAATATCAATTTGAGAAAGAGATGTTTTGCAACATATACCCTATTGAAAAATCGGGTTAAAAAAAAGGTTCAACTTGATGACTAAGTTGAACCTTTTCTCTTTTAGGTCAAGCCTTGAATGATGACAAACTTTTCTAATAATTCGTCTTCAGTTTCAATATTGTTTGGGTCAGTGATTATGCATTTTGTAATGGGACACACTGACTGACATGTTGGCTTCTCATAGTGACCTTTACACTCAGTACATAAATCAGGATCGATTTCGAAGATACTGTCACCCATAGTGATTGCGCCATTTGGGCATTCTGGGTCACACATATCGCAGTTTATGCACTTGTCAGTTATTAACAGGGCCATTGTTTTCTTCTCAGTAGAGCTTCTAAGTAAAGTTACTTACCTGAAGCGTTACGTGTATCTTGGCCTGCGCTCAAGTTTCTCATTAATAAACCAAATTCTAGGTCAAGATCAGCAGGTACTGGAATAAACACAAAGTGTCCGTTACCTTTCGCATCGTCTACTGCTTCAGATTTACGGTTTTCCATAACTTCTAGTTTGAAAACAATGTTACCTTTCGGTGTCATCATTTCTAGGCTGTCACCAACTAGGAATTTGTTTTTCACTTCTACTTCAGCTAGGTCGCCACGGCGTTTACCTGTGAATTCACCAACAAACTGTTGAGTATCAGAGATAGAGTAACCGTATTCGTAGTTTTGGTATGAATCGTGAGTGTGACGACGTAGGAAGCCTTCAGTATAGCCTCGGTGAGCTAGGCTCTCTAGCGTACCCATTAGGCTCTCATCAAATGGCTTACCTGCAACAGCATCATCGATAGCTTTACGGTAAACCTGAGCTGTACGTGCACAGTAGTAGAAAGACTTGGTACGGCCTTCAATTTTCAATGAATGAACACCCATCTTCGTTAGGCGCTCAACGTGCTGGATTGCGCGAAGATCTTTCGAGTTCATGATGTAAGTACCATGCTCATCTTCAAACGCCGCCATTTTCTCTTCAGGTTTGTGTGATTCAGAAAGTAAAACGACTTCATCAGTTGGTTTACCAAGGCCTAGTGTGTTGTCAGGGCGCTCGTCTTGAACTTCAATACCTTGAGTTTCGACTTCTTGAATAGCAACGCCTGTAGGGTTAGCTTCAACGATCTGACCGTTTTCGTCTTCTTTAGCAGCTTCTGTCTTGTATTCCCAACGACAAGCGTTAGTACAAGTACCTTGGTTTGGATCGCGTTTGTTCATGTAACCAGAAAGCAGACAACGACCAGAGTAAGCCATGCATAGAGCACCGTGAACAAAGATTTCTAGCTCTGTTTCTGGGCAGTGTTCGCGAATCTCTTCGATTTCTTCAAGAGATAGTTCACGAGATAGGATCACACGCTCAACGCCTTGAGTTGACCAGAACTTTACGGTCGCCCAGTTTACTGCGTTTGCTTGAACTGAAAGGTGGATCGGCATTTCAGGGAATGATTCACGTACCATCATGATAAGACCTGGGTCTGACATGATAAGTGCGTCTGGGCCCATCTCAACAACTGGCTTAAGGTCGCGAATAAATGTTTTTAATTTAGAGTTGTGTGGCTGAATGTTACATACAACATATAACTTTTTGCCTTGAGCATGAGCTTCATCGATACCGATTTGTAGGTTTTCGTGATTGAACTCGTTGTTACGAACACGAAGGCTGTAACGTGGCTGGCCTGCGTAAACTGCATCTGCGCCGTAGGCGAATGCGTAACGCATGTTTTTAAGGCTTCCTGCCGGTGATAATAGTTCAGGTACAAATGGTTTTTGTGTAGTCATTGCTTCGTTCTCTAATCTGATCTCAAGTCAGGTTGATACCACCAAGTGATATCAAAGGGGCGCAAATTTTACGCTAAAATGAGCTTGGTTGATAGCCTTAAAGATAACAATGATATTAAGAATAGGGTGGAGAGATGAATATAAGCAGAAGTTTGAGGGAAGTAAGCTCAGATGCCATCGACATCTGAGCTTTGAGTATGACTGATTAAGCGTTAGGTTGAGTTAACCCACCTAATGATTCGAATAGGTTTGGTAGGAAAACACTGAACTCACCACAAAGTAGAGAGAAGTCTGCATCAAAACGTGCAGCTTGATCTTCACGAGGAATATCGTCGTTCTCATCTTTTAGTTCATCACTGAATTTTAGACGCTTGATACTGCCATCTTCTGCAAGAATAAATTCAATACGGTCTTGCCAGTTGATAAGAAGCTTAGTCACAACTTTGTTGGCTTCAATGTGGTTTTTAATCTCATCAGCTTCTAGTTCTTGTTTCTTAACTCGAACAATACCGCCGTCTTCTTGGATTGATTTAAGCTCAGCTTCATCAAGCATCGTAATGCCTTGAGGAGTATCGCCTGACTTAACCCACTCTGTCAGAGTCGTCTCAATTGCTTGCTCTGGAATAGCAGGCACTACTGGCAAGCTACCCATAGTTTTACGTAGTAATGCTAATACGTCTTCAGCTTTTTTGTAGCTGCTAGCATCAACCACAATAAAGCCTTCTTTCGGCATGATCAGCGCGTAAGTGAAGTTACTGCGGCTGAAAGCACGAGGAAGAAGATCGATGATGATGTCTTCTTTTAGGCTGTCTTTCTCTTTCTTTTTCAGAGGAGTACCAGACTCTGCCTCAAGCGTTTCTATTTTTGCATTCAATGAATCTTTGATCACAGAAGCAGGAAGCATTTTCTCTTCTTTCTTTGCACAGATTAGAATGCGGTTTTCTGATACGTGCGTCATCATATCGCCGTGTCTACCCATCGCATTTACCCAACCAAACTTTTGTTTGTCTTGGCTACCACAAGGGGTAAAACGGAACTCTTCAAGTTGTTTCTCTAGATGATCTGCGTTGAAGTCTATATCACGATTAAAGCGATAGACGAGGCAATTCTTAAACCACATAAATATTTCTCATACCTTTATCTGAAGACGCTCATCATAGGAGATTTCGATCCATTTGTCTTATACCTGCAATAAAAATTAAAAGTGAAATGTTTGAGACAGTTATATGAAAATTTGTTTTCAAAGGTCACAAAAGTGTCATAATTAAACCAGATAATGCAATGCGTTGATTAAATACTAAGGCTATTCAATTATGTCGAGAAGGATTCTGGTCGTTGAAGATGAAGCACCTATTCGTGAGATGTTGTGTTTTGTACTTGAACAAAAAGGCTACCAAGCAGTAGAGGCTGAAGATTACGATACAGCGGTAAACAAGCTATGCGAACCTTTCCCAGATCTAGTATTACTAGATTGGATGCTACCTGGTGGTAGCGGGATAAACTTTATCAAGCACATGAAGCGTGAAGAGTTAACTCGCAACATCCCAGTAGTGATGCTGACTGCTCGTGGCGAAGAAGAAGACAAAGTTCGAGGTTTAGAAGTGGGCGCTGATGATTACATCACCAAGCCATTTTCACCAAAAGAACTCGTTGCTCGCCTGAAAGCGGTTATCCGCCGTGTAACGCCTACCGCGCTAGAAGATGTGATTGATGTACAAGGGCTTAAATTAGACCCTGTATCTCACCGCGTTACCGCAAGCGAAGGTCCAGTTGATATGGGGCCTACAGAGTTCAAAATGCTGCATTTCTTTATGACTCATCAAGAGCGTGTGTATAGTCGAGAGCAACTACTGAATAACGTATGGGGTACCAACGTTTACGTTGAAGACCGTACTGTTGATGTACATATTCGACGCCTACGTAAAGCACTTGAATCGGCAGGTCACGATAAGCTAATCCAAACGGTTCGCGGCGCGGGCTACCGTTTTTCTACAAAGGCTTAATGTGGCTTCGCTACGCAGTTTACGGAGTCCTGAATGGTTGAAAAGTTAACCTGGAAAAAGCTAGCTTGGGAGCTGGCTTTTTTTTACGCACCTTGGTTTTTAGTCGGTTGGATGTTCGGCTACTTACCTTGGTTACTGCTGGCTGCTACGATATTGCAGCTCGGCTGGCATCTACATAATCAAATGCGTTTGTCCGCTTGGTTATGGGATGAAAAGCGTTTAACACCACCATCAGGTTCTGGAAACTGGGAATCTCTGTTTAACGGTATTTACCGTATGCAACAGAGACAGCGTCGTAAAAGAAAAGAGCTGACCAACCTAATCCGCCGTTTCAGAAACGGTGCAGAATCCCTTCCCGATGCCGTTGTGGTATTTCGCGGTGAAGGCAATATCGTTTGGTGTAATAAGCTTGCTCAGTATTTACTGGGGTTTCGCTGGCCAGATGATTCAGGACAACCGATTTCTAACTTGATCCGCACGCCGGACTTCATCAAGTATCTTAATAAACAAGATTTCTCAGAGCCGTTAGAGATGCCTTCGCCACTGAATGTGGAGCGCATGCTCGAGCTTCGTATCGTGCCGTATACCGAGGGCGAGCACCTAATGGTAGTACGTGATGTTACTCAGCTAAAGCAGCTAGAAGGCATGCGCCGGAACTTTTTTGCTAACGTTTCTCACGAGCTACGCACTCCAATGACCGTACTTCAGGGATATCTTGAAATGACGGAAGATCCAGACATGGTCGTTGGGCCTATGTGGCCTAAGGCTCATGGTGTGATGACTGAGCAACTGAATCGCATGAACAGTCTGGTGAATCAGCTTTTAACACTGTCAAAAATCGAAGCAGCACCGATGCATGAGCTTGATGAAGTGGTGAACGTTCCGGCTATGCTTGAGGTTCTTGAAAAAGAAGCGGCAAGCCTAAGCGGTGACCGAGAACATAAGCTTGAATTTGATATCGATAAGAGTCTACGAGTTCTCGCTGATGAAGATCAGCTGAGAAGTGCGATATCGAATCTGGTTTATAACGCAGTGAAATATACACCACCGGGCGCTACGGTTAAGGTTCGCTGGTATCAAACTAGTCAAGGCGCGTGTTTGGATGTGTCAGATACCGGAGACGGTATTGAACCACAACACTTACATCGACTCACAGAACGTTTTTACCGTGTAGATAAAGCACGCTCTCGCGATACTGGTGGTAGTGGTCTTGGACTGGCGATTGTGAAACATGCACTTAGTCATCATGACTCACATTTAGAAATTCAAAGTAAAGTGGGTGTTGGTAGCCGATTCCATTTCACGCTACCTAACCGATTGACAGTGTCATGAGTTGTTTGACACGCAGGATGCGTTTACCCGCCAGCTCATTGTTAGCAATTGCTTTGGTTAACCCAGTTCATGCCGAACAGGGTGTCGACTCACTTCCTGATTACGCTAAGGTTCCGGGTATTTCAGGGAGCTTACTGTCTGTTGGTTCGGATACCTTGGCGGGTATGACGACATTATGGGTTGAAGAATTTAAGTCTTACTACCCTAACGTTAACGCTCAGGTTCAAGCTTCTGGTTCTTCAACGGCACCTCCAGCTTTAACGGAAGGTACAGCTCAGCTTGGGCCTATGAGTCGACCAATGCGCCTACGAGAAGTAGAAGCGTTCGAAAGAGAACATGGTTACAAGCCGACAGCGCTGCGAGTCGCTATCGATGCTATTGGGCTTTTTGTGCATCGTGATAACCCAATTGAAGGGCTTAACTTTCACCAGATTGACAGCATATTTTCAGAGACATTGCGCTGCGGCGCGACTAAGTCGCTAAATAATTGGCAAGATTTAGGTATCGAACAGCCGTGGGCAAAACATCGATTTCAACTGTTTGGTCGTAATTCTGTTTCGGGAACGTACGGCTATTTCAAACAAAACGCACTGTGCGGCGGTGACTTTAAGAACCGAGTTAATGAGCAGCCAGGTTCTGCATCGGTTGTACAGTCGGTCGCTTCATCAATCAGCGGGATAGGGTATTCCGGTATTGGGTATCGAGTGGCTGGTGTTAAGTTAATTCCTATTTCAGAGCAGGGTTCTGATTATGTCGAGCCGACTCGAGCGAATATCTTGAGTGGTGATTACCCATTATCTCGCTTTCTTTATGTGTATGTGAATAAGCATCCTGATAAACCGCTTTCTCCTGTTGAAAGAGAGTTCCTTACTTTTGTGTTCTCAAAGCAAGGGCAAGAGCTTGTAGAGAAAGACGGCTACTTAGCGATACCGTCTGAGTTCGCTGAACAAGAGTTGGCAAAAATAGGACTCTGATTTAGGTACGATTAACATAGAAAACGAACCTAGGAACGGCTTGCTAAATCGCAGGCTGTTTTATTGAGGTTACCTATTATTCAAACTTCAACGACCATCCAGCACTTTGCCAACGTTGTTGTTCTTCTTTGAGTTCGTAATCAAGCAGTTGGTTTTGAGCTAACCAGTCGGTTGCATCTCCTTCTAAGTACCAGTTCTCATCTTGCTCAATGATTAACTTTACATTCGGTATTGGTGATTGGTTTCGCTGTCGATTGAGTAGGATTGCCATCCTCAATACTTGAATTAATAACGTTACCTGCCCTGTATTGAATAGCGTGAGATCCGGTAAGTCACTAAGCTTAATCGCTTTTCTTTGATAGCGAACTAATGTTGAGATCAGGCGCTGCTGCTCAGTATTGAAACCGGGCATAGTCGTATGTTTAAGTAAATAAGCTGAATGACGGTGATAGCTTTGGAATGCAATGCTTTGTCCAACTTCATGAAGCAATGCAGCCCACCCAATGAGATCATAAAGTTCATTGTTTACCGCAGTACTCACCTGAGGTTGCACTTGCTTCAATAAGGCAAGGGCGAGTACTTTGACTTTTTGGCCATGAACTACGTCAACATGGTATCGAGAGACTAGCGTTTCGGCAGTTCTTGTTCGAACATCAATATCTTTAAACCGATCTTCCATATCATAAAGAACCCCTTCTCTTAGGGCGCTATCGGAGAAATGTAATTCTTTGATGTTTAGCATATCCATCGCTGCTGAAAGAATGGTGACACCAGCGGCAAACACCGACTTTCTTTCATCGCTTAAACCTGAAAGATCTAATCCCTTAGATGATGGAAATTCACATAAGTGGTTCTTCAAATAGGATAGGCGTTGCGGCGTAATGAGACCATCGGTGAACCCTAAGCCAATGAGTACCTCTTTTATTGATTTAGTAGTACCTGATGAGCCAAAGGCGACTTCCCAAGCGTTTTTTTGGTATTCTTCAATTAATGGCATCAGCAGGCGAGTAGCAGAGACATAAGCATCGGAGAAGTGTTGTGATGTCAGCTCTCCATCGGCAAAGAAACGCTGAGTAAAACTGACACATCCCATTGGTAAGCTACGCATGACTTGGGGGGTAAAGCCTTGTCCAGCGACTAATTCAGTACTTCCTCCACCGATATCAATGACTAATTTGGATTCGGAAGCGGCTTGTGTGTGCTCTACGCCGTTATAGATAATTCGGGCTTCTTCTTGCCCTGAAATGATCTCTATTGGAAAAGGAAAGAGTGGTTTAGCTTGCTCTAAGAAATTTTTGGCGTTTTTGGCCTTTCTTAGAGCATGAGTCGCAACGACTCTGACATTATCAAGTTCAAAATCCGCTAGTCGTTCTGCGAATACCTTGAGGCACTCCAAACCTCGCTCGATAGCGCTTTCGGATAAGAAGCTGTGCTCATCCAACCCATCACCTAATCTCACTTTCTGTTTGTGTCTGCTGACTAATTGCAGGTGTTGGTCGAATACTCGAGCAACCACCATATGGAAACTATTCGAACCCAAGTCGATAGCGGCAATACATCGAGAATATTTGTTATCCATTAGTGGCATGATTTCTTCTCTTGTTTGTACTTCTTGCGAGCAAGTTTCTCCATACGTTTAATATAGTGGTAAGTGGAGAGTTGCGACGTCGGGTAATTTAGTGGGTTGGCTGGTGGTTGTATGTAAGGGTTGCTCATCGATTGGTCTAGCACTCGAGCTTTGTTGCTGTCATCGAAATGAAACTCGGTGATATCGATAATGGTTTGCTTGATATTTGGATCTAAAATTGGAGTGGCGACTTCGATCCGATGATCGAAGTTTCGCGTCATCCAGTCGGCAGAGGAGATATAGACTTTTGGATTTCCAGCGTTACCAAAGATCATCACTCTTGGGTGTTCGAGAAAACGATCGACCACACTGACAATCTCAATCTGATCACTGATGTTGGGTATGCCAGGGACAAGAGAGCACATACCACGAATGACCATTCTCACTTTTACATTGGCTTGGCTAGCCTGATAGAGCTTCTCAATGATTTCTCGGTCGACCAAATTGTTGAGTTTTAGAGTGATGCTTGCCGGCTTATCCTCTATCGCGTTTTGTATTTCATTATCTATCAACTGATACAGGCGTTTTCTTGTATTCTTTGGTGACACAATCAGTTGTTTGAACTGGGACTTTTGATAAGGGTTTTCAATATACTTAAAGACTTGCCTCACCTCTTGGGTCAAATCTTCATTCGCAGTGATCAGAGAAAAATCGGTATATACGCGCGCTGTTACTTCATGAAAGTTACCGGTGCCAATATGGGCGTAATGCGCTGTATGCTTGCCTTCTTTCCTTTTAATGAGCAGCAGCTTGGAGTGGATTTTTAAACTCGGAATACCATGGATTACTTTTACTCTCGCTTCTTGAAGTTTCTTAGTCCATTGAATATTGGCTTGCTCATCAAAGCGGGCTTGTAGCTCGACAACCACAGTGACCTTTTTTCCATTGTGTGCCGCATCGATGATCGAGCTAAGGAGCTTTGAGCCTTCTGCAACACGGTAAACGTTTATTTTTATGGAGGTGACCTTCGGGTCAAAGGAAGCCTGCCTCACGAGTTCAGTAATGTGATTAAAGGTGTGGTAAGGGTAATGCAACAAGATGTCACGAGCTTTGATCGCGTCGAAATAGTTTGGGTAGTGGCTGAAATGCGCGCACTTAATCGCGGGTAGTGGACGATTAACTAAATCACGTCGATTAAGGCTTGGGAACTCAGAAAAATGTTTGAAGTTATGATAGCGACCACCTGCAATGACACTGTCATAGTCAGACAGCCTTAGTCTGACTTGTAAGAAACTGAGCATTTCAGCTGGCATTTCTGACTCATAGATAAGGCGTATCGGTAGTGCCGTTAAGCGCTGTTCTAAACCTAAAGACATCAATTCTAGTAGACTATTTTCATTGCTCTCTTGAAGGTCATAATCGGCATCACGAGTCATTTTTATAGCAAAGCAACGCACGGAGTCATACTCAAAGAATCCTTTAAGCAAGTCATCTAAACAAAACCGAACTATATTATCTAATAAGATCAAAGTCGTACGCTGTGAACCAGAAGTGTCTGGTAACTTAACAAATCGAGGGAGAGCTTCTGATGGGATTTCGAGTAAGACATATTGAGAAGATGCCTCATGCTCGATGTCGATGGCTAAGTAACTTTGCTCGTCTTTCATAATATTGAGCAACTGGCTATCTTCGTTCAAGAGAAACGGAGTTAAATGTGGCAGCACTTTTTTCTTAAAGTACTTTTTGATCCACTCACTTTGCTCTTCGTTGATTTGTTGTTCGTTGACCAAAAAAATACGATTGCGCGCCAGTTCCAACAATAGGTCGTTATACAGCTCATGGAATCGAACATCGAGCTTACTTGCTTTGCTCTGCATTTGGGTCAGTAAGGTTTTCTGCGAGTTAACAGGCAATTGTGGATTTTGAAGTAAGATTTTTCGTTTCACATCAGCAAATCGGACCTTGTAAAACTCATCGAGATTTTTTGAGTAAATACCTAAGAAACGAACTCTTTCGATTAAGGGGACTGACTTATCAGCTGCTTCTTGGAGCACTCTTTCATTGAAGGATAACCAGCTAAGTTCTTTTGTGACATAGTCTTTTTCCATCGCGATGATAATCCTTGAGTGCTGGCTATAGAGCTGATTACTTTAATTTAGAATGACAAAATTCACAAAATCCATGATCTTACTTTAAGAAACATGGTCAACAAACTTGTTATTAGTTTCAGTTGTTTAACGTAACTTGTAATATAATTGTCATCTAACGTACATATTATGTCAGTAGCTAAAAAAAGGTAGATAAACAGATGGCTTCAACCCAATTTTCATTGAAAGAGCGTGACAAAAAAAGATGGTTGAAAGATCGTCTCGTCCGTTTTTCAGTGACATGTGGTGCCGTCAGTGTTCTAGCTGCTCTGGTATTGATTTTTGTTTACTTGGCTATGGTCATTTTACCGGTATTTTCTGATACTGGTTTAGAGACTGACCAAGCCGTTAAGACCGTTGCTGTAGAAAAGCCTATCGCCTTATCGGTTGATGAATACGGTCAGCATGCATTTACTATCGAAAAATCTGGTTTGGTGCAGTTTTGGGATTTAGAGTCTCAAAATACACACTCTTACTTTGAGCGTAGTGTTTTGGCCAACCCAGTTGCCTTTTCTCGAAATACCCCATCTGAAAACTGGTTTGCCTTTGCCGATAGCGCAAGCCATCTTACTTTTTTCTATCCTGAGTATAGTGCGCCCGTGATGCAAAAGGGCAGTGAAGCTAAACCTAAAATTGAGCAAATTACTCTCCCTGAACCGTTTTTAAATGATGAATCCTCAATTGGGGCGACGATCGACAAGTTCGCGTTCTCTAAAAATGGACGTGGTATCACGGTTGCCGCTCAACTAAGTGACCAACGAGTCTTAGTGAAGTGGTACCAAAGTGATATTACGGGTCAGTATGTTTTTCAGAAAAGCCAATGGCTGTCGGATAAGTTGGGCTTACAGCAGCAATTGTTAGTCACACCCGACGGGAAAACTTTATATCTCCGAGCACAATCGGATTTAGTAGTTTTGAAGCTGTCAGATAGTGGCTTTAATGTTCGTGAAGTGATTGATCTTAGTTTGAATGATGCCAAGCACTCGGTGAAAAGTATCGATTTACTGTCTGGGGCTTATTCCCTGTTGGTTACGCATGAGGATGGACAGGTTTCTCAGTGGTTCGATGTACTCAAAGATGAAAAGCGTAGCCTGACCCATATTCGAGACTTCCAACTTGCTGAACAAGTGCAATTTATTTTGCCTGATACTTATAGAAAGGGTTTTTATAGCTTCTATAAGAACGGCACATTACAAAGCCACTATACGACCAGTGAAAAGCTGTCGCTGTTCGAGCGAGCATTTGATAAATCACCACAATTAGCGGCTATGTCTGCCAATGAACTGCATCTGGCGACGCTGATTGATGGCACCATCAGTGTGGCTAAGGTCGATAATGAATACCCGCAAATATCATTCTCATCGCTTTGGCAAAAAGTCTGGTATGAAAGCTACCCTGAGCCACAATATGTTTGGCAATCAACCTCGGCGAATGATGACTTTGAAGAGAAATTCAGTTTAGTACCCATTACGTTCGGTACCATTAAGGCCGCTCTGTTTGCGATGATGTTTGCCGTGCCGGTTGCTGTGCTCGGAGCCATTTACACCGCATACTTCATGTCTCCACGAATGCGAAGAGTGGTTAAACCTTCGATAGAGCTGATGGAAGCGCTTCCAACCGTCATCATCGGATTCTTGGCTGGGCTTTGGTTTGCTCCAATTGTCGAAACGCATTTAACGGCAGTCTTCTCATTAATGGTGTTATTACCGTTGAGTACATTGTTGACGGGGTTTGTTTGGTTCTGCTTGCCGAAGATGGTGACGAGTCGTTTCTCTAACGGTTGGCATGCCTTAATATTGATCCCGGTATTAGTGATTACAGTGGTGGCCGTCTTTGCTGGTGGAAACAGTATTGAAGCCTTGTTGTTTGGTGGTGATATTCGTACTTTCTTGGCTAACTATGGCATCGACTTTGACCAACGTAATGCGCTGGTAGTTGGTTTTGCTATGGGTTTTGCTGTCATCCCAACGATTTTTACTATCGCCGAAGACGCTATTTTCTCTGTGCCTAAACACTTATCCGATGGCTCATTAGCGTTGGGTGCGACGGCGTGGCAGACCCTTATTTATGTGGTGTTATTGACGGCTAGCCCAGGTATCTTTTCAGCGGTCATGATGGGACTAGGGCGAGCGGTTGGCGAAACTATGATTGTCTTAATGGCCACAGGTAACACACCAATTCTTGACTGGAATATTTTGGAAGGGATGAGGACGCTATCCGCAACGATTGCCGTCGAACTACCAGAATCAGAGGTGGGTGGTTCTCACTTCCGTTTGTTGTTCTTAGCTGCACTCTTACTGTTTATTTTCACGTTTGCGGTGAACTCAGTCGCTGAGTGGGTTAGACAAAGACTGAGAGATAAATATCGTGCGCTGTAGTTTTAAAGGTTCACCTCAATCTTTATCAATGGCTATTAGTAGTATGGCTAGCTTATTCCGTGATCTTCGAAGTTTCTTGAGTTCAGCGCGTCCAGAGCAAGGTCAATCATGATGAATAAATTGAAGTCATTATTATCTTGGGTTAAATCAGGCTCTCCGTGGATTTGGCTTACGGGCGGTGCGGTGAGCATCAGTATGCTCTCTGTTCTTGGCCTAATGCTGTTGATTGGCTGGAAGGGTTTAACGTATTTTTGGCCTGCTCCTTTGTATCAATGGCAAGTCGACTCCAAAGACTTATCGTTAGTGGTTGATCTTGACGAAGCGGTATCAAAGCAAGATGTATTGATTGGTCAGTTGTATGAGCGTAAATACATTCCGATAGAGCAAGTTCCACAAGTGCACGATCTCTTGTCGCCTCAAAACCTGTCGACGGGACTAATTCAGCGCTTAAGTATTAAAGTCGCCAACAGAGAACTCTACCCAGCGGACTTTGTTTCGATTCTGGATGTTAACTTACGTGAACCAACAACCCCACTTGATTGGGTTGTGATTGAACGAAGTCGAGGTGGTTATTTCTTTGGTAAACCGGTGGGTTTTAAAACCGCTTCTGGCACCTTTGATTCGAACATAGACCAAAAGCTCGAACAAGGCTTGGCGTTCGCTGATACATTGCGTAAAGAAACGTCGCGCGTTGTGGACCAAGAAATCCGCAATATCAGTTGGCAACTGGAAAATTTGCGCTTAGAAAAACGTAAGCTTGAACTCAATGAGTCAGTGAGCGATGAATATCTTAAAACCTATACTCAAACTAAACTGAAATTAAACCACCAGTTAGCTGACGCAGAAGTAAAGCTCGAGCACCTTAGAACACAACTCAATGTCGAAAGTTTGCTGGTGGAGGATATGACAGGAGAGCAGGTTGAAATTTCGCTCAGTCATATCTTGGATTATTGGTATCCGAATAATATGTCTTATCTTGAAAAGGTTGGGCATTGGGGTAAACAAGTTTGGAAGTTCTTATCAGAGAACCCACGAGACTCAAACTCTGAAGGCGGCGTGTTTCCTGCAATTTTCGGCACTGTGCTGCTGGTTATTCTCATGTCGATCGTAGTGATGCCTCTTGGCGTAGTTGCTGCGATATATCTTCATGAATATGCAAGAAACAATGCACTAACACGTTTGATTCGTATTGCCGTGATTAACTTAGCGGGTGTGCCGTCGATTGTGTATGGCGTATTCGGCTTAGGATTCTTTGTGTATACCATCGGTGGCTCAATCGATTCTTTGTTTTACGCAGAGCGATTACCCGCTCCGACATTTGGTACGCCGGGCCTATTATGGTCTGCTCTGACCTTAGCGGTATTAACATTACCCGTTGTTATTGTAACTACGGAAGAGGGCTTAACGCGTATTCCTAGTTCGGTGAGGCACGGTTCATTAGCGCTTGGGGCTACTCAATTTGAGACGCTTTGGCGTATTGTTTTACCGATGGCAAGCCCTGCAATTATCACCGGTTTGATATTGGCAATCGCGAGAGCTGCGGGGGAAGTTGCCCCACTTATGCTGGTGGGGGTAGTGAAATTAGCATCAAGTTTGCCAGTGGATGGTCAGTTTCCATATCTACATTTAGACAGAAAGTTCATGCATTTAGGCTTTCATATCTATGATGTTGGTTTTCAAACTTCCAATATCGAAGCGGCGCGGCCTTTAGTGTATGCGACTTCATTTTTACTGGTTACGGTGATTGTTGGGTTGAACTTAACAGCCATCAATATCCGTAATAACTTGCGTGAAAAATACCGAACCTTAGGACAAGATTAAATGTTCTCGATTAATGAAACGTTGGGTTACCAAGCACCACTTGATGTTCATAACTTGAAGGATGAGCAAATCGCGATCTCGATTGAAGGGCTGAATCTTTACTATAAAGAGAGCCAAGCACTCGATGATATTTCAATGCAGATCCCTAAAGGGCAAGTGACAGCTTTCATCGGTCCTTCTGGGTGTGGTAAGTCGACCCTATTACGCTGCATTAATCGTATGAACGATCTTGTTGAGGGCTGTAAGGTTTCCGGGAAAGTGAAGCTTTATGGCAAGAACGTCTATCACCCTAAGGTGGATGTCGCGACCTTACGACGTCGTGTCGGCATGGTGTTCCAGCGCCCGAACCCTTTTCCTAAATCTATCTATGAGAATGTGGTTTATGGTTTGAGGCTGCAAGGTGTGAGCAACAGCCGAGATCTTGATGATGCAGTTGAACGCTCTCTGCGCGCTGCCGCGTTATGGGATGAAGTGAAGGACCGTTTGCATGAGAATGCCTTTGGTTTGTCGGGAGGCCAACAGCAGCGTTTGGTTATTGCTCGTGCGGTTGCTATCGAACCTGAAGTGCTTTTATTAGATGAGCCTACATCGGCACTCGATCCGATTTCGACATTGACGATTGAAGAGTTGATCAATGAACTGAAGACCCAATACACAGTTGTTATTGTTACTCATAACATGCAACAAGCGGCGCGTGTGAGTGACCATACTGCTTTTATCCATATGGGTAAGTTGATCGAGTACTCAGATACCGACTCGATATTTACTTCACCATTGAAAAATCAAACGGAAGACTACATTACTGGTAGGTATGGCTAACGTTCAAGTTTGTGCCATCTAGAGCTAAGTCACTCTGAAATAAACGGCTTTATTCATTTCTTTTAAGGAGCTGACATGCATTTTGGTCGCCATATCTCAGGACAGTTTAATGTCGAATTAGAATCTATCCGCACACATGTTTTAACTATGGGTGGATTGGTAGAGCAGCAGTTGTCCTTTGCGATGCAAGCTCTTCATAAAGATGACGCGGAACTGGCCAAGAAAGTGATTCGTGATGACCACAAAGTGAATGCGATGGAAGTTTCAATCGATGAAGCATGTACTCGTATCATTGCGAAGCGTCAGCCGACAGCGAAAGATCTACGTCTTATTATGGCGATCATCAAAACCATTACCGACTTAGAACGTATTGGCGATGTTGCCTCTAAAATTGCTCAAGGCGCGATAGAGATCCCTTCAACCAAAGAACAAAAATTCCATGTTTCGTTAGAGCCTCTTTGTCGTCAGGCAATCACCATGCTTCACCAAGTATTAGATGCTTTTGCTCGTATGGATGTCGATGCTGCGGCAGAAGTGCACAAGCTTGATGATAAGTTGGATGCGGAGTACGAGGCAGTTATTCGTCAGTTAATGACGTACATGATGGAAGATCCTAAGAACATCCCAAATATTTTACAGGTGATGTGGTCTGCAAGGGCGATTGAGCGAGTGGGCGATCGTTGCCAGAATATTTGTGAATACATCATCTATTTCGTGAAAGGCAAAGATGTTCGTCACCTAGGTGATCAAAGTCTAGATGACGCTTTAAAGTAACGTATTCATCGAACTGGGTTAATTTTGGTTTTTGACTCCGGCCCTAAACAGTGAGAGCTGCTCTTACATCGGATATCTTACTAGCATCAGTTACTGGGATCTGATAATCATCAATATCATCACTGCCCATTTGAGCGCTTGAATTGCTTTCCATTAAGCTCGGTCTTGTCGATTTACCTGAAAGGTGAAGTGCGGGTACTTGGGTAGCGCTTTGAATCATTTTGGCATTCGCAGCGTTGACGCCAGCCCCCGCCATGATATCGATTCTGCCATTGGCTTGTTTGACCATTGCCGCTAATACATCGATGCCTTGCTCAGCATTAACAGCAAGCCCTGATGTTAGGATTCTTTCGCATCCAAGTGTGATGACCTGTTCTAATGTGGTTTGGTAATTAGAGCTTTGATCAATGGCTCTGTGGAACGTAATTCCAAGCTTTAATGAGTTCGCTTTGTCAGCCAGTAGCTGCATTTTTGGCATATCAATAGTTCCGTTAGGCGCTAACACACCAAGTACGACTCCATTCAATCCTGCGCTTGCACAAGCTTCAATATCTTCGAGCATACAGAGCACATCATCATCATCAAAAATGAAGTCACCTTGTCTTGGTCGTATCATAGCGTAGACAGGAACGGGAGAAATTTTTGCCGCTTGCTTCATCATTCCGAAGCTTGGAGTTAACCCTCCCAGTGCTAAAGAAGAGCAAAGCTCAATTCGATTTGCGCCGCCAGACAGCGCGTTGTGTAGAGATTCTAAGTTATCGATACAGACTTCAATTTCGATGTTCATCATGTTTATCCGTTTAAAAAGATACTGATGAAATCATAGCAACCTAGATACGGATATGAATAGGTGGTAGCAGAGGAAAATAGGGGTAAAGTTTGTTTTTGTAACTACCTCAATTAAGTGATTCTGAGGGAGACTAGCGGAAATGAAAGGCCGTCGAATAGATATGAAAAAGCCCGAAGCGTTAACTTCGGGCTTTTAATAGGACTTTACTTCTTAACTGATTGGCGGTGCGCTTTGCGCTATTAGCTTATGCTTTATTTCTCTTTATAGAGAGTCTTCCAACCATTAACCCGCGTTGAGTTCGGGCTTAAGAGGTAATTACTTGCTTAGGTCGTCAGCGTGCTCAGATAGGAATGCTGCAACACCTTGTGGAGATGCGTCCATACCTGATTTACCTTCTTCCCATTGTGCAGGACAAACTTCACCGTTCTTCTCGTGGAAGTTTAGTGCGTCTACCATGCGTAGCATTTCGTCGATGTTACGACCTAGTGGAAGATCGTTAACTACTTGGTGACGTACAAGACCGTCAGCGTCGATTAGGAAAGAACCACGGAAAGCAACGCCTGCTTCTGGGTGCTCAACATCGTATGCTTTGCAGATCTCGTGCTTAACGTCAGCAATTAGAGGGTATTTAACTTGACCGATACCGCCATCAGCGATAGCAGTGTTACGCCATGCGTTGTGAGAGAATTGTGAATCGATAGAAACACCGATTACTTCAACGCCTTTAGCTTGGAAATCTTCTAGACGGTTGTCGAAAGCAATTAGCTCTGAAGGACAAACGAAAGTGAAGTCTAGTGGGTAGAAGAAAACTACCGCTTTCTTACCTTTAGTGAATTCTGCGAAGTTGAAGTTATCAACAATCTCGCCGTTACCTAGAACAGCTGCTGCAGTAAAGTCAGGGGCTTGACGACCTACTAGTACCATTTGGAATCTCCTAAAAAATTAGTTGGCCCAACACATCTTTGTTTGGGCTCCGTTTCTACGGGACAAACTATAGTACAATCGGTACTATAGAAAAAAGCGAATTAAATAGATTAAGTTAATCGAAAAAAGCGATAAGCTTATTCTTTGCTCAGTCCTTAGGTCTGCTGACCTTTGCCCAACTTATCCTACTCATATTACAAAGTAATTTCATGAATAAATGGCCAAGTCTTAAGCAACTTTATTATCTCGTTACTCTTCACGAAACACGCCATTTTAGCGATGCTGCTGATCGCTGTTTCGTCAGCCAATCCACGCTAAGTAAAGGTATTCAAAATCTCGAAGAGCTTATCGGTTGTCCTCTCTATGAGAAGAAAGATAAAAAGAGCCCATTAGTATTTACGCAAGCGGGTGAACTAGTGGTTAAGCACGGACGAGAGCTACTGGCGAAAGGACAAGATCTGGTTGAGCTCGGAAATTTATGTAACGGGGATGCGATGCAAGGTCAGCTACGAGTAGGGTGTATTCCTACCATAGCGCCATTTCTGCTGTGCGATTTAGTACAAGAAGTGAACCAACGCTTTCCACAGCTAAATTTGCTGTTACGTGAAGATACAACAACTAACTTATTAGCAGCGCTGCGTCATGGTGAGTTGGATGTTTTGATTTTGGCTTTGCCTGTCGATATCGACAACATGGAGAGCCAAGTTGTTGGGCAAGACCCATTCAGAATGGTGATCAGTCGTAATCAAGCCGATGGTATTCGTGTTCCGATTAAATACGATGACTTGCCAGATGAGTCTGTATTTTTGTTGGAGAACGAGCACTGCTTAACCGAGCACGCGGTATCAGCGTGTAAGCTAACCGACAAAGAGAAGATAAACCCGTTCACCGCCACAAGCCTCCACACATTGGTACAAATGGTGGCCAATGGTTTAGGAACTACCTTTATTCCACAAATGGCGATCGATCATGGTTTGCTGGAAAATCAAAACCTAGTGGTTATTGATCCTCCAGGTCAGCAAGCGTACCGAGATATAGGCCTGGTTTGGCGACCAAGCTCATCTCGTCTAGAGACATTCCATCAACTTGCGGATGTGGTTTCTGAGTTGCTTTAAAAATTTAGAACATCAAACAAAAAGAGCGGCCATTTTTGCTGCTCTATTTGTTTGTTCATTTGAGAAGAAAAACGCCACAAACTGTGGCGTTGGAAATTTATTTACAGCGTTAAATTTTGAAAAAACTCAGTAAGTCTTTTTGTTTCACTGCTAATGAAGATAGCTCTTCACTCGCTTGCTTGCTTTGTTCAATTCCTGAGACATTTTGGTGAACGATATCAAAGGTCAAAGAAACATTTTGTGAAATGTCCTGTGTGACTCCAGATTGTTCTTCAGATGCTGTTGCTACTTGTGTATTCATATCTGAAATCAGGCCAACAGACTCCGTAATTGATGCAAATGCCGTTCTAAGCTGCTCACTATAATTACGAGATTCGACGGCTAGGGAAAGGTTAGATTGCATGAACTGGTTGGCATCTTTCGCTTGCGCTTGAAGTCGAGAGATTATCTCTTGAATGTCGACAGTTGATTGTTGTGTTTTAGCGGCCAGAGAACGAACTTCATCAGCAACGACAGCAAAGCCTCGCCCTTGCTCACCAGCTCTAGCGGCCTCAATGGCGGCGTTGAGTGCTAACAAGTTAGTTTGCTCGGAGATGGAGTTGATCACTTCAATAACCGTGCCGATCTCTACCGAGTACTCTTGTAGTTGATTGACGATATTTGATGTCTCTTCGATTGAATCTTCAACCTTGCGAGATATATCATCTGAGGCATCGAGTGAAACCCCTCCTTCTTTGACATTGGAAGTTGCACCAGTTGCTGCGTTCTCAGCACTAGCTGCATTATGGCTAACCTCATTCGCCGTACTAGAAAGCTCATTGATGGCCGTTGCGATTTGCTCCATTTGACTCAGTTCTTGTTGAGCGTTCCCTTCTGTTTGACTCATCACGGCCGTTAGCTCGACTGAAGCCGCTGAAACATTATCTGAAATTTGATGGAAGCCATCGATGATACGGCGTAGTTCTTGGCGCATCTCTAAAATGTTTGCGTATATACCCGTTTCTTTACCTGTAATTGGAATCTGCTTTGAAAGGTCACCGGAAGCAACTTCTTCTACAATCGCTTGAATGTCGCTAGGCTCTCCCCCTACAACTTTCCAGACGCTACGGTAAATCGAAATTGCAATACCAAGGGCAATGGCGATAACAACGATTGAAAGCGCTCCCAAGATAAATTGAGCATTTGAAAATCGCTCAACCATGCTTGGACCAACAGAGTCTTGTTTTGACTTGGTAGACAGTTTTATTTCTTCAATTGTTTTTGCTGCATTGCTACCAGCAATATCAAGGGTCCCAGAAACGATACTGTTTCGTTCATTTATTGTGTTAACGACTTTTGAAAATGTAGTGCTATAGGTTTTAAAGGCGTTATTGAAATCAGTTAAATACTGAATTTGCTGTGTTGACATTAACTGAGACTCAATGGTTTCTGCGAGTAATTCAGCTGACGCAAACTCTTTTTCAGCTCGTTGAGCATCTTCTGTTTTGTTACTAGTCAGAAATTTAGAAGCATACAGTCGAGACAACAATACATGTTGCTGAAGTTGTCCTGAACTGACAGCAACCTCTAAATCTTCCTCAGTAGAAGCTTGGTTCATCAGGTTAGTTACTGCTTTTCGCATGTTTAAACCTGATGGGTCTAAATCTTCTTTGACTAAGTTGTTCCTAGTGTTTACCAGTTGAACAACTTTTTTGAATCCTTGGCTGTATTGCTTAAGCTGTTTCTCTATCGCTAAAAATTCATTTTTATGTTGGTCGTCAACATGAGAGTTCAACACACTTTCGACCAATTGAATTGATGTCGTGATACGTTTATCTAACTCTGATGCATGAGATGGACCAGGGTTCTTTATGTATTTTAACGCAGATAAACGAGCTTCCAATATATTGGCTTGAATTCGTCCAGTAGATACACTCGTGAGTGCGAGAGAACGGTAGGTATTGAATCCATCACTTGATTGATAAAAGCGTAATGAAGCAACGATTGAAATAACTAAGATCAGCGCGAGAATCACGCCAAAACCTAAGGACAGCAATTTCTTTAAACTCATAAATATCATTCCTAATGAAGCAGCTTGTTTTCATTTCTAACAAATTCTTACATTATTCCAACGAGAAATATATCAATAAATCCAATTGGAGCCTTACATTCTCATATATAAAAATAATAAGTGAGGGCGGTTTATTAAGAGGCTTAAACATTGGAACTAGTCTCAAAAAAGAAATGAGGGATGTAGCGAGTTTCACAATGAATATGTGATAGTTGAACGTGTAAAGAGCCTTGGTTTGAAAGGCTCTAGGAGTGAAGAGGATAGAACAACGTTGATTAACTTTCAGCTTCTTCTGGTTCTACCTCTTCTTGTAGTTCTAGTAAATTAATCGCTATCGTGACGAAATCACTGTCAGTGATAATGCCCACTAACTCATGACTGTCTACGACAGGTAAACAACCCACTTTGTGTTTCTGCATATAAATAGCCGACTCTTTTAATCCAGCTCGTGGCTCTACCGACATAACACTTTTGTGCATGATGTCATTCAGTGGTGTAGCAAGAGTAAATGATTGAGCTTGGGGTATGTTTTGTAGGCTAGATTCTTGAGCTGCAAGAACGTCTCGTTGTGTGACAACGCCTAATAAATTTCTGTCGGCATCAACCACTGGAATGTGGCGGATATCAAGCGCTTCCATCATGTGTTTAGCATCAGCCAGTGAATGTGAGCGCAATAGAGTATGAGGGTTGCGAGTCATCATATCTTCAACCTTGATCATACGAACCTCCTTATTTTTTATTTGTTGCTATTACTATAGTTTTTTATCTAAAACATAACTGAGAGCTAACGCATTTATGGGCGAGTTTTATGCAACTAATTCTCGAAATTAAAGAGTCTAATCGGTAGCATTATTTTACGCCTCTTTACAATAATCCGTTGTCGTAAACCTTGCTATTGCGGCTCGTGTGCCTATACTAGCCCACTGCGAAATTTTTAGTCGCGCCAGTGATCCACTTACGGTAACTATTTCCTTGCTGTAACGGTTTATTAGCGGCCGCGATTTATGATTCGTCAACGACACAAATCTCATCAACTAAGACAAGACTAGACACATGCAAGTTTCAGATTTTCACTTTGACCTACCAGATGAACTCATTGCTCGTTACCCTCAAGAGGAGCGTACAGCAAGCCGCCTGCTTAAATTAGATGGCAACAGCGGTAACCTAGCTGATGGTTCGTTTAAAGACGTTTTAGACTTGGTTGAGCCAGGCGATCTTGTCGTTTTCAATAACACTCGAGTTATTCCTGCTCGTGTATTCGGTCGCAAGGCATCAGGCGGTAAGCTTGAAGTGCTAGTGGAGCGAATGCTCGATGAAAAAAGTATTCTAGCGCATGTTCGTTGTTCTAAGTCACCTAAGCCGGGCACTAAGCTATTCCTTGGTGAAAACGATGAATATGAAGCTGAAATGGTGACGCGTCATGATGCGTTATTTGAAATCCATTTCACCTCCGATCAAAGCGTTTTAGAGATTCTTAACAGTGTGGGTCACATGCCACTGCCTCCTTACATCGACCGCCCTGATGAAGATGCAGATAAAGAGCGTTACCAGACTGTCTATAATGAAAAACCAGGTGCCGTTGCTGCGCCAACAGCGGGTCTTCACTTTGATGATAAGCTGATGGCTGACATGAAGGCAAAAGGTGTCGAGTTTGCTTATGTGACACTTCACGTAGGTGCGGGCACATTCCAACCGGTAAAAGTAGATAATATCAATGATCACCACATGCATGCTGAGTACGTTGAAGTACCACAAGAAGTGGTTGATGCCGTTGCTGCAGCGAAAGCGCGTGGCGGACGTATTATCGCCGTTGGTACCACCTCTGTACGTTCATTAGAAAGTGCAGCTCAAGATGCCTTAAAAAAAGGCACTGAGTTAGTTCCTTTCTTTGGTGATACAGAAATCTTCATCTTCCCTGGTTATGAATACCAGTTGGTGGATTGCTTGATTACCAATTTCCACTTACCAGAATCAACACTGATCATGTTGGTGAGTGCATTTGCTGGTTATGACAATGTGATGGGCGCATACGATCACGCAGTGAAGAGCGAATATCGTTTCTTCAGCTACGGTGATGCGATGTTCATCAACAAGAAAACCAACTAATTTAAGCTGGTTATAAACGATATAAGCAGAATTTACGGGTGCTAGCAGTAAGCTAGGAGTCGGGCAGGGTGTCTGTCTAATCTCTCGCAAGGAATACGCGACCGCTCCTCATAGAACTTGCTAGATTGAACTTATATTTAGCTTAAGGTTCTGAATTATCAGTCAGATTGTTTCTCTGGCATATTGGAGGCTTCGTGAAATTAAAATACGAACTTAAAAAAACAAACAGCGGCGCACGTCGTGGTCAACTTCAGTTTGAACGTGGTAGCGTTGAAACACCAGCATTCATGCCAGTAGGTACTTACGGTACGGTTAAAGGCATGACTCCTGAAGAAGTGAAAGACACAGGTGCTGAAATCCTGCTAGGCAACACGTTCCACTTGTGGTTACGTCCTGGTCAAGAAATCATGAAACTACACGGTGACTTGCACGATTTCATGAACTGGAAAGGACCTATCCTGACTGATTCAGGCGGTTTCCAAGTATTCAGCCTAGGTGCGACGCGTAAAATCACTGAAGAGGGTGTTCACTTCCGTAACCCTGTAAACGGTGACAAGATCTTCATGGACGCTGAAAAGTCGATGGAAATCCAAAAGGATCTAGGTTCAGACATCGTAATGATCTTTGACGAATGTACGCCTTACCCTGCGACGCATAAAGAAGCTAAAGACTCAATGGAGATGTCTCTTCGTTGGGCTCAGCGTTCACGCAATCACTTTGACAAGCAAGAAAACCCGAACTCACTATTCGGTATCGTTCAAGGTGGCGTATACGAAGACCTTCGTGACGTATCCGTTAAAGGCCTAACAGAAATTGGTTTTGACGGTTACGCTGTTGGCGGCCTAGCAGTAGGCGAACCAAAAGAAGACATGCACCGTATTCTTGAGCATACATGTCCTCAACTGCCTGAAGATAAACCACGTTACCTAATGGGCGTAGGTAAACCTGAAGATTTGGTTGAAGGTGTTCGTCGCGGTATCGACATGTTTGACTGTGTAATGCCAACGCGAAATGCACGTAACGGCCACCTGTTTGTCACTGAAGGTGTGATCAAGATCCGTAATGCGAAGCATAAAACGGATACAACACCACTAGATTCAGATTGTGACTGTTACACTTGTAAGAACTACAGCAAGTCATACTTACACCATTTGGATCGTTGTAATGAAATCCTAGGTGCTCGACTGAACACTATTCATAACTTGCGTTTTTACCAACGAATTATGTCAGACATTCGTCAATCTATTGATGAAGACCGTTTTGAAGAGTTCGTTGCAGAGTTCTACGCAAGAATGGGGCGTGAAGTGCCACCACTAGGTAAAGAATCTTAGTATTTCTTTTTTGCGAGCCCTATCTCTCTTCCGAGTGATGGGGCTTGAAAATAAAGGGATGCGACCCAATTAGACAAACAATTACTAAAATATAATAGAGGATGTTTTAAATGTTTATTTCTCAAGCTCACGCAGCAGCAGAAGGTGCACCAGCAGGCGGCGGTTTCGAAATGCTTATCATGCTAGGTATGTTCGCTGTGATCTTCTACTTCATGATCTACCGTCCACAAGCTAAGCGCGTAAAAGAGCATAAGAGCCTTATGTCTTCTATGGGTAAAGGCGATGAAGTTCTAACAAGCGGCGGTCTAATCGGTAAAATTACTAAGATTGCAGAAGACAGCGACTACGTTGCTATCGAACTGAACGCAAATAACGAAGTAGTTATCAAGAAAGACTTCGTTACAGCAGTGCTACCAAAAGGTACTCTGAAATCACTATAAACAGCTAGAGGATCCTCGCTGTGCTAAACCGTTATCCGTTATGGAAGTATTTGATGGTGGTGTTTGCCATCGCTATCGCCGCGTTGTACGCACTTCCGAATATATACGGTGAAGATCCGGCAGTTCAAGTTACAGGGGCGCGTGGCGCCTCTGTAGATCTGTCTACGCTGGATGCTGTCACCAATGCTCTTGAAGCAGAAAACCTTTCTACTAAATCCGTTGCTCTCGAAAACGGTTCTATTCTTGTTCGCTTTAACGATACAGACACGCAAATTAGTGCCCGTGATATCATCACAGAAGCACTAAGTGATGACGTTATCGTTGCTTTGAATCTAGCGCCTTCAACTCCAGATTGGCTTGAATCTATTGGTGCTGCACCAATGAAACTGGGTCTTGATCTACGTGGTGGTGTTCACTTCTTAATGGAAGTGGATATGGATGCTGCGATGCAAAAGCTAGTTGGCCAACAAGAAGAAGCTTTCCGTAGTGAACTTCGTGAAGAAAAAATTCGTTACCGTGCTATTCGCCCATCGGGTAAAGATGCCGTTGAAGTAATTCTACGTAACGAAGAGCAGCTTGCTGAAGCGAAATCGCTACTGCAATCTAAGCACCAAGATATGACGTTCGTAGATTCAGAATCTAATGGTCGTTTCTCTTTGGTTGCTCGTTTTACAGACGCTCGCCTTCAAGAAATCCGTAACTACGCAGTAGAGCAAAACATTACCATTCTACGTAACCGTGTTAACGAACTTGGTGTTGCTGAGCCTTTGGTTCAACGTCAAGGTGCTAGCCGTATCGTAGTGGAATTGCCTGGTGTTCAAGATACGGCGCGCGCTAAAGAAATTCTTGGTGCAACGGCGACGCTTGAGTTCCGTGAAGTTGATAGTAGTGCTGACTTAGCCGCTGCCGCTTCTGGTCGTGCCCCTGCGGGTAGCGAAATCAAGCAAGACCGTGATGGTCGCCCTGTGGTACTTAAGAAGCGCGTTATTCTAGGCGGTTCAAGTATTACTGATGCAAGCTCAAGTGTTGATGAATATGGTCGTCCACAAGTTAACATCTCGCTAGATAGCGAAGGTGGTAGCAAGATGTCTACGTTCTCTCGTCAGAATATCGGTAAGCTTATGGCTACGGTATTTGCAGAGTACAAAGACAGTGGTCGTAAAACACCAGAAGGTCGAGTGATCTTAAGTAAGCACGAAGAAGTGATCAACCAAGCGACGATTCAATCTGCGCTTGGCCGTAACTTCCGTATTACGGGTATCGACTCAACGGCTGAAGCTCATAACTTGGCACTTTTACTACGTGCTGGTGCATTGATTGCACCTATCTCGATTGTAGAAGAGCGTACGATTGGTCCATCTATGGGTCAACAAAACATCGATATGGGTATCATGGCGATGGTTTGGGGTATGGCTGCTGTAATGTTGTTTACTCTGCTTTACTACCGTACTTTCGGTTTGATTGCGAACGTTGCTCTGATGGCTAACTTGGTGTTGATTATCGGTGTTATGTCGATGATTCCGGGGGCTACTATGACTCTGCCAGGTATTGCCGGTATCGTATTGACGGTTGGTATGGCGGTTGATGCCAACGTACTTATCTTTGAGCGTATACGTGAAGAACTTCGAGATGGACGTAGTCCACAACAAGCGATTCACCAAGGTTATGCGAACGCATTTAGCACCATCGCCGATGCCAATATCACCACACTACTGACAGCAATTATTCTATTTGCTGTAGGTACAGGTGCAATTAAAGGCTTCGCGGTAACGCTGTCTATCGGTATCTTAACTTCAATGTTTACAGCTATTGTCGGAACACGTTGTATCGTGAACCTGATGTATGGCGGCAAACGCGTTAAGAAACTGTCGATCTAAGGCTAGGAATTAATATGTTTCAGATTCTAAAAGCAGAAAAAATGATCGACTTTATGCGTTGGTCAAAGGTTGCCTTTTTATTCTCAATCTTGATGATTGGTACTGCCATCTTTACCTTAACAACGAAATCGTTGAATTGGGGTCTAGATTTTACCGGTGGTACTCTGATTGAAGTGGGTTTTGAGCAACCAGCAAACCTACCTGATATCCGTAGTGCACTAGAAGCGGAAGGTTTCGGTGATGCAACGGTACAGAACTTTGGTTCTGCACGTGAGGTAATGGTTCGTTTACGTCCACGTGACGGTGTTGCTGGCGAAACGCTTGGTAACCAGATCCTGTCTGCAATTAAAGATGGCACTGGTGAGCAAGTTGAGATGCGTCGTATCGAGTTCGTTGGCCCTAATGTAGGTGACGAGCTAACAGAAGCGGGTGGCCTTGCTATCCTTGTTTCTCTGATCTGTATCTTGATCTATGTGTCAGTGCGATTCGAATGGCGTTTGGCGGCAGGTGCGGTACTAGCACTGGCGCACGACGTTATCATCACTCTAGGTGTGTTCTCTCTAATGCAAATTGAGGTAGATCTTACTATCGTAGCAGCCTTGCTAACGGTAGTCGGTTACTCCCTCAACGATACCATAGTAGTATTTGACCGTATTCGTGAGAACTTCCGTAAGATGCGTAAAGGTGAAGCTCCTGAAGTACTGAACAGCTCAATCACACAAACATTGAGCCGTACACTGATTACTTCTGGTACAACGTTATTCGTAGTTATCGCGCTGTTCGCTCAGGGCGGTGCTATGATTCACGGCTTCGCGACTGCACTTCTATTGGGTATTACCGTTGGTACTTATTCTTCTATCTACGTTGCCTCTGCACTCGCTATGAAGTTGGGTATTACGCGTGAACACCTAATGCCACCACAAGTGGATAAAGAAGGTGAAGAGTTTGACGAAATGCCTTAGGCCTTGGCTTAACAATTTTCGCTGAACCAAAAAAACCGCTAGGCAACTAGCGGTTTTTTTACGTCTGTATTCTGTCGATAAGCTCTACGCAACTTATTGGCGAATTGCGTTGTGCTCATCGCAACTAACCGCCATCTTGCTCGTATCGCAGATACAAAAAAGCCCCGCAATAGCGAGGCTTTGAAAATCTTCTGCTCTTAACTAAAGAGCATTAACGTAAGGTCTGAATTACTTCAGCATACCTTCGTTAGAGTTCTCACGAACGTGCTTAAGAATAGACTTAACACCACGTGCGCTTGAAGCAACAACATTACCAGACGTCATGTAATCAGTACCGCCAGCAAAGTCAGTCATGATAGCGCCAGCTTCACGAGCGATTAGATCGCCAGCTGCTAGATCCCATGGCTTAAGGCCTAGTTCTAGGTAGCCGTCAACACGGCCAGCCGCTAGGTAACATAGGTCAAGTGCTGGAGAGCCAGTACGACGGAAGTCCGCACAATCAACGAATAGACCAGAGATGATCTTCATGAAAGATTCAGAGTGTTGTTTTTGCTTGAATGGGAAACCAGTCGCTAGAACAGTACCTTGAAGGTCTTTAAGTTGAGTAACACGCATACGAGCGTTGTTAAGTTGAGCGCCAGAGCCACGTTGAGCTGTGAATAGCTCGTTTAGCATTGGGTCATAAACACAAGCAACTTCTGTACGACCGTTCATACGAACAGCAATAGATACAGAGAAGTGAGGGAAACCTTTTACAAAGTTGTTGGTGCCATCTAGTGGGTCAACGATCCATTGTACGTCAGAATCTTTACCTTCAGTTAGGCCTGACTCTTCAGAAATAATGCTGTGCTCTGGGTAAGATGATTTGATTGTCTCAATAATCATGTACTCAGCTTCTTGAGCAATGTTAGTAACGTAATCGTTGTTACCTTTTAGAGACGATTCGATCTTATCAGTTGTTTCTAGAGATTTAGCAATATGGTTGCCAGCTTTACGCGCAGCGCGTATCGCAATGTTTAGCATTGGATGCATATGGTTTTTCCCACAAGATGTTAAAGAACAATTTAAAGCGGCGGCGAGTATACCAAAGTTTCCCCAAAATGGAAGTGGTTATTTTTTGAACTCTTAGTTTCACATTCCGAGAAGGGTCTGACCATTTTACTTTGCTATGTGTTAATATCTCGCGATTATTTTTAAAGTGGTGTCATATAGCATGTTAGACAATGTAAAAGTCGTTCTGGTTGGTACGTCTCATTCAGGGAATATCGGATCAGCAGCTCGCGCAATGAAAGTGATGGGTTTGAGTCAATTAGTTCTTGTAGACCCTCAATGTGAAGTTGACGAGCAGACCTTAGCACTGGCTGCGGGTGCAGGTGACATCGCAGAAAACGCGACCATTGTGTCTACACTGGATGAAGCAGTAAAAGACTGTGGTTTGGTGGTCGGCTCAAGTGCTCGTTCAAGAACACTTGAATGGCCAATGCTTGAGCCTCGTGAGTGCGGACAAAAGTTTGCAATTGAAGGTCAAAAGCACCCAGTCGCATTAGTCTTTGGTCGTGAACGTACGGGGCTAACGAACGATGAGCTTCAGAAGTGTCATTTCCACGTATGTATCCCCGCTAACCCAGAGTACAGCTCATTAAATCTAGCGATGGCAGTACAGACACTGAGCTATGAAGTTCGCGTGGCACACCTTGATATGGTGGCTAGCCAGTACCAGCCGCAGCAACAAGATGACTACCCTCGTCACGAAGAACTAGAAATGTTCTATGAACACCTTGAAAAAGTGATCATTGATACCCAATTTATCTCTAAGGATAAGCCGGGTCAGGTGATGAACAAGCTACGTCGTTTATTCAGCCGAGCTCGTCCTGAACTGCAAGAGATCAATACTCTACGTGGTATTTTGACTTCAATTGAGAAGATCAAAAACGACAAATAAAATCCACCCTACTTGTAGGGATGAATACCTGACTAAAATAGTCAACTAAATACTTGACCAATTTAGTCGGGTATGGGAAGATTCCAACCACATAAACAATGTGGATACGGTGTGATATGAAACTTACATCTAAAGGAAGATATGCGGTAACAGCTATGCTAGATGTAGCACTGCATTCGCAAAAGAGCCCAGTTCCTCTGGCTGACATTTCAGAGCGACAAGGCATCTCGTTATCTTACTTAGAGCAACTATTTTCTAAGTTACGTAAGGCTGGCTTAGTTGCTAGTGTTCGTGGTCCTGGCGGTGGTTACCGTCTAGGTGCTGAAGCGAGCGACATCGCTGTCGGAACTGTGATTGCTGCAGTAGACGAATCAGTTGATGCAACTAAGTGTCACGGTCGAGCAGATTGCCAAGGTGGCAGTCGTTGTTTAACTCACACTTTATGGCGTGATTTAAGCTCCCGAATCAGCAGCTTCTTAAACGACATTACGCTCGGTGAGTTAATGAAAGATAACGAAGTTTTACAGATTTCTGATCGTCAAGATATCGATCTTGCGGTTAATAATAGTTTTGCACATAAAAATACGAGCACTACAACGATTAGTGCAGCACCTCACGGTGTTAATGCCCGCTCTTAGCGGTCAGTTTTTACATTGGAGTAGAAAATGAAACTGCCTATTTACTTTGACTATTCAGCTACATGCCCAGTCGATCCACGTGTTGCTGAAAAAATGGTTCAGTGTATGACGATGGACGGTAACTTCGGTAACCCTGCATCTCGTTCACACCGTTACGGCTGGCAGGCAGAAGAATCAGTAGATAATGCTCGTGAGCAAATTGCCGATCTACTAAATGCAGACCCACGTGAGATTGTTTTCACGTCAGGTGCTACTGAGTCAGACAACCTTGCTATCAAAGGTGCAGCGCACTTTTACGAGAAGAAAGGTAAGCACGTAATCACGTGTAAAACAGAACATAAAGCGGTTCTTGATCCATGTCGCCAATTAGAGCGTGAAGGTTTTGAGGTGACTTACCTTGAACCTGAATCTAACGGCATCATCGATCTAGACAAGCTACAGGCAGCAATGCGTGAAGATACTGTTCTTGTTTCTATCATGCACGTAAACAACGAGATTGGTGTGATCCAAGATATCTCTGCAATCGGCGAATTATGTCGTTCATGCAAGATCATCTTCCACGTTGATGCGGCTCAGTCTGCGGGCAGAATCCCACTAGATGTAAAAGAGATGAAAGTTGACCTTATCTCTCTTTCTGCGCACAAAGCATACGGCCCTAAAGGCATCGGCGCTTTGTACGTTCGTCGTAAGCCACGTATTCGCCTAGAAGCGCAAATGCATGGTGGCGGTCATGAACGTGGTTTCCGTTCTGGTACGCTTGCTACTCACCAAATCGTGGGTATGGGCGAAGCATTTGCTATCGCTAAACAAGACATGCAGAAAGATTACGATCACGCACTAGCTCTTCGTGAACGCCTACTTAAAGGTGTTCAAGATCTAGAAGCAGTAACCGTAAACGGCGACTTAGACCAACGTGTACCACACAACCTAAACGTGAGCTTTGCTTTCGTTGAAGGTGAGTCTCTGCTTATGTCTTTAAAAGACCTAGCAGTATCATCAGGTTCTGCATGTACATCAGCAAGCCTAGAGCCTTCATACGTTTTACGTGCTCTTGGTTTGAACGATGAACTGGCACACAGCTCAGTACGTTTCTCATTCGGCCGTTTTACAACGGAAGAAGAAATCGACTACGCGATTGCTCAAATCCGCGTGGCGGTAAACAAATTACGCGACATGTCTCCTCTATGGGATATGTATAAAGAAGGGATTGATTTGAACACTGTTGAGTGGGCTCATCACTAATCTCACGGAAATAGAGGATTCGAGGTAACTATCATGGCATATAGCGAAAAAGTAATTGATCACTACGAAAACCCACGTAACGTAGGTTCGTTTGATAAAGAAGACCCAAGTGTAGGTAGCGGTATGGTTGGCGCACCAGCTTGTGGTGACGTGATGAAACTGCAAATCAAAGTATCTGCAGAAGGTATTATTGAAGACGCAAAATTCAAGACTTACGGTTGCGGTAGCGCAATCGCTTCTAGCTCACTAGTAACTGAGTGGGTTAAAGGTAAAAGTATTGATGAAGCGGCTGCAATCAAAAACTCTGAAATCGCAGAAGAGCTTGAGTTGCCACCAGTGAAAGTTCACTGTTCAATTCTTGCTGAAGATGCAATCAAAGCAGCGGTTGCAGATTACAAAAAGAAGCACTAATCGCTTCAATACCGTAATCACTACGAAAGATAAGTAATATTTGGGAGCACCCTTTGTGCTCCCCCTGAGTTCTCAATTTATATAAAACACAAGGTTGTAGTATGGCCATCACCATGACAGATACGGCAGCAAGCCGAGTTCAAGCTTTCCTAGATAACCGTGGTAAAGGTCTCGGATTACGCTTAGCAGTAAAAACTACTGGCTGTTCGGGTATGGCGTATGTACTAGAGTTCGTTGACGAGCTTAACGAAGAAGACGAAGTGTTTGAGCATTCAGGTGTTAAGGTCATCATTGATCCAAAGAGTTTAGTATACCTAGATGGTACTGAGCTTGATTATGTAAAAGAAGGCCTAAACGAAGGTTTTGAATTCAACAACCCTAACGCGAAAGGCGAATGTGGTTGTGGTGAGAGCTTCAATGTTTAAACGCTTGAATCGTTAAGCGTTGTAAGCGAAGAATAAAATTAGGCTCTGAACAAAGAGCCTAAACTTAGGACCACCTTTACATGAATCATTTCGAATTATTTGGGCTACCACTTCAGTTTCAACTGGATGGTAGCCTTCTTTCTTCTCAGTTTAGAGATCTGCAACGCCAATTCCATCCTGATAAATTTGCGATAGCTTCTGAGCGTGATCGCTTATTAGCTGTGCAAAAAGCGGCACAAATCAATGATGCGTATCAGGTATTGAAGAATCCAATCAGCCGAGCAGAATACCTGTTAGTTCAACACGGTGAAGACATTCGTGGCGAACAACAAACCATGCAAGATCCGATGTTCCTGATGGAGCAGATGGAATTGCGTGAAGAGCTGGAAGACATCGCAGACAGTTCTGACCCTGAAGATGCGCTATTTGCATTTGAAGGCAAGGTTAGCAAAATGTATAAACAACAATTAAGCGCTATCCAACAAGAACTCGAAAGTGAAGCTTGGTTAGAAGCTGCAGACCGAGTAAGAAAGCTTAAGTTTATTGCAAAATTAAAGAATGAAATCGAATTAGTTGAAGATCGTTTGATCGGCTAGTTTGTATAACAAGGATACCTCCATGGCACTACTTCAGATTGCAGAACCAGGGCAAAGCGCCGCTCCTCACCAGCATAAGCTTGCTGTGGGTATTGATTTAGGTACAACAAACTCGTTGGTTGCTGCAGTACGCAGTGGCGAGGCGAGCACACTCGTTGATCAACAAGGTCGAAGTATTCTTCCTTCCGTTGTTCACTATACGACAGATTCGTACACTACTGGTGATGAAGCTCGTGCTAACGCGCAGACTGATCCTAAAAATACCATTATCTCAGTTAAGCGATTAATCGGTCGCTCACTGTCAGATATTCAACAGCGATACCCGTCTCTGCCATATCAGTTTGAAGAAAGTGATAATGGTTTGCCTGTGATTAGCACAGAGCAAGGTAACAAGAACCCAATTCAAGTATCAGCAGATATTCTGCGAGCGCTAGGTCAACGTGCTGAAACAACACTAGGTGGCGAGCTAGCTGGTGCTGTTATTACCGTTCCTGCGTACTTTGATGATGCACAGCGCGCGGGTACGAAAGATGCGGCGCAACTTGCTGGTCTTCACGTGTTACGTCTTCTTAATGAACCTACGGCCGCTGCGATTGCTTACGGTCTGGATTCAGGTAAAGAAGGGGTAATCGCTGTTTATGATTTAGGTGGTGGTACGTTTGATATCTCTATCCTACGCCTGTCTAAAGGTGTCTTCGAAGTTTTAGCAACGGGTGGTGACTCTGCATTAGGCGGCGATGACTTTGACCATTTAGTTGCGGAGCATTTCCTAGAAAAAATGGGCTTAGCAGAGCTCACAGCAGAACAAAACCGTATTCTTTTAGACGCTGCAACTGAAGCTAAAATTGGTTTGTCTGAAGCTGAAAGTGTTGATGTTGAAGTACTGGGTTGGTCTGGTTCGTTAACTCGTGAAGAGTTCGAAGAGATCATCAAGCCGCTGGTTAAGAAAACGCTACTTTCATGTCGTCGTGCATTGAAAGATGCTGAAGTTGACGCAGACGAAGTTCTAGAAGTGGTTATGGTTGGCGGTTCAACTCGCACCTTGCTTGTTCGTGAAATGGTGGGTGGCTTCTTTGGTCGTACTCCATTAACTAGCATTAACCCTGATGAAGTGGTTGCGATTGGAGCGTCGATTCAAGCGGATATCTTAGTCGGCAACAAGCCTGACTCTGAGATGCTGCTATTGGATGTTATCCCTCTGTCACTTGGTATCGAAACCATGGGTGGTTTAGTAGAAAAGATCATCCCTCGTAACACCACGATCCCTGTTGCTCGCGCACAAGAATTTACCACGTTCAAAGACGGTCAAACTGCAATGACAGTACACACAGTGCAAGGCGAGCGTGAAATGGTCGACGACTGTCGTTCATTGGCTCGATTTGCTCTGAAAGGCATTCCACCAATGACAGCAGGTGCTGCGCATATTCGCGTAACTTACCAAGTAGATGCTGATGGCCTGCTATCGGTTACCGCGATGGAGAAGAGCACTGGCGTTCAAGCTGAAATCCAAGTTAAGCCTTCTTACGGTCTAAGTGACAACGAAGTTGCTAGTATGCTGAAAGATTCGATGACGTTTGCAAAAGAAGACATGCAAGCACGTGCTCTTGCTGAGCAACGCGTAGAAGCGGATCGCGTTATCGAAGGCCTTATTGCTGCAATGCAAGCCGACGGCGATGAGCTGCTAGATGAACAAGGCAAGCAACAACTTGTTCAAGCGATTGAAGCACTGATTGAAGTGCGCAATGGTGACAATGCTGATGCCATTGAACTCGAAATTAAGAATACCGACAAAGCGAGCCAAGACTTTGCTTCTCGTCGTATGGATAAATCAATTCGTGCTGCACTGTCAGGTCAGTCAGTCGATAATATTTAATAGTTAGAGAATAGATAAACATGCCAAAGATTATTGTTTTACCTCACGAAGATCTATGTCCAGAAGGCGCTGTTTTAGAAGCAAAAGCTGGTGAGACGGTTCTTGATGTTGCACTGAAGGCCGGTATTGGTATTGAACACGCATGTGAAAAGTCGTGTGCATGTACTACATGTCACGTTGTGATTCGTGAAGGTTTCGACTCATTAGAAGAAAGTGATGACCTAGAAGACGACATGCTTGATAAAGCATGGGGTCTAGAAATGGAATCTCGTCTTGGTTGCCAAGCTAAAGTGGCTGATACTGACCTTGTTGTTGAGATTCCAAAGTACACATTGAACCTAGCTTCTGAAGAGCACTAAGAACTCAGCTCTACTAAAACTGTTAGTAAAACTGGCATAGAATACAAATCATGAAGATGATAAATCATCGCTGATAAATATAAGGAAGTGTTATGAGCTTGAAATGGATTGATTCGCGAGATATTGCGATTGAACTATGTGATTTATACCCAGATACCGATCCTAAAACTGTACGTTTCACGGACTTGCATCAGTGGGTATTAGATCTTGAAGATTTTGATGATGAGCCTAATAACTCGAATGAGAAAATTCTAGAGGCCATTATTTTGTGCTGGATGGATGAGATGGACTAACCCTCTTGTTCTATAATTTGGCTGTTGGTTGGAATTTATCCAATATAAAATACAGCCAAGTTAACAATTCTTACTAAAAAAAGCGGACCTTATGGTCCGTTTTTTTATCAAAATGACATTTTACTCTTACATAATGCTAACATCAGTACGCTAATAAAAAATAATCTGAATCACACTCTCAAAGTGGTTCATGACAAGGAGAAATCATGTCTACACAGATGTCAGTATTTTTAAGTCAAGAAGCTGCCCAGCCTCAGTGGGGAGCAAGAGCTATTTTATCGTTTTCTGAAGCGGGAGCGACAGTTCACATTGGTGAAGGCCACGATTTAGGCGCAGTTCAACGTTCTGGACGTACGCTTGACGGACAAGGTATCGCATTCGTTTCACTTCGTGGTGAAGGTTGGGATCTAGAAAGCGTTTGGGCTTTCTACCAAGGCTACCGTGGACCAAAGAAAAAGAATGTATTGGAATGGGATGCACTTTCAGAAGCCGACCAAGCAGAGCTAGAAGCTCGCATTCGCTCTACTGATTGGACTCGTGACATTATCAACAAAACTGCTGAAGAAGTGGCACCTCGCCAATTAGCGACGATGGCTGCGGAATACATCAAGTCAGTGGCTCCTGCAGGCACAGTTAAAGCGAAAATCGTTAAAGACAAAGATCTCCTAACTGAAGGTTGGGAAGGCATCTACGCGGTAGGCCGCGGCTCTGAACGCACATCTGCAATGCTTCAACTTGACTTCAACCCAACTGGCGATGAAAACGCACCTGTGTTTGCTTGTCTAGTCGGTAAAGGTATCACTTTCGACTCAGGCGGTTACAGCATCAAGCCAGGTCAATTCATGACAGCAATGAAGGCTGACATGGGCGGCGCAGCAACTATTACGGGTGGTTTAGGTCTAGCGATTGAACGCGGCCTGAACAAGCGTATTAAGCTTATTCTATGTTGTGCAGAAAACATGATCTCTGGTCGTGCATTGAAGCTTGGCGACATCATTACCTACAAAAATGGTAAGACGGTTGAGATCATGAATACTGACGCTGAAGGCCGTTTAGTTTTAGCTGATGGCCTGATGTTCGCAAGCGCACAAAACCCAGAATTGATCATCGACTGCGCAACGCTAACTGGCGCAGCGAAGAATGCACTAGGTAACGACTACCATGCACTATTAAGCTTCGACGATGAACTGTCTCATCAAGCGCTAACGGCTGCGAACCAAGAGAAAGAAGGCCTATGGCCACTGCCTCTTGCTGATTTTCACCGTGGTATGCTGCCTTCAAACTTTGCTGATCTTTCAAATATCAGCTCTGGTGATTACACGCCAGGTGCAAGTACCGCTGCTGCATTCCTTTCTTACTTTGTAGACGACTACAAAAAAGGTTGGATTCACATGGACTGCGCGGGTACTTACCGTAAGTCATCTAGTGATAAGTGGGCTGCAGGCGCGACCGGTATGGGTGTTCGTACACTGGCTCGTCTTCTTATCGACCAAGCAAAATAATAATAAGAGTGAGCGGTATTTCGATAGCGCTCATTCATAAAGCTAAGATCGAATGATCTCAGTAATTTCAGTATTTAATAACAAAAAAATGAAGTGAAGGAATCCCTATGGCTCTAGAAAGAACGTTCTCAATTGTTAAGCCGGATGCAGTTAAGCGTAACCTTGTTGGTGAAATCTACCACCGCATTGAAAAAGCAGGCCTACAGATTATTGCTGCTAAAATGGTTTCTCTTACTGAAGCGCAAGCAAGTGGCTTCTATGCAGAACATGAAGGTAAAGAGTTCTTTGGACCACTTAAAGAGTTTATGACTTCTGGTCCTATCATGGTTCAAGTGCTTGAAGGCGAAAATGCGATCGCTCGTTACCGTGAACTAATGGGCAAAACTAACCCAGAAGAAGCGGCTTGCGGTACTATCCGTGCTGACTACGCAATCAGCATGCGTTACAACTCAGTACACGGCAGCGACAGCTCTGAGTCTGCAGCTCGCGAAATCGAATTCTTCTTCCCAGAATCTGAAATTTGCTCACGTCCAGCTAAATAAGCAGGCAACAGCAAGTATCAAAAAAAGGCTTCACTTCGGTGAGGCCTTTTTCGTTTCTGATGAGTGTTAGTGTCATTTTCGAAAGTGACGACGGAGCGTAATCATGAATCTCTGCTTGCTGTTGGAAGTTCCAGATATCTCGTTCCTCGATTCTGGAATTGTGGAGAGTTTTGGTGTCACACCCTCGTGGTAAGTATTGGCGAACTTTTAGTGATTATTTACGTCATTCCTGAGAGAGACGAAGGAGCGTAATCGGGAATCTTTTCTTTAATCTAGTTATTCTCAGACCGAACAAACCAATTGTTCAAGTTTTAATCGCTTAACTTTGAATGTCTTAATAAACACAGGGTTTTACAGCGCTTGTTGAAGTTGCGTAAAGCCTGTACAATTCGCGCCCTTAATTATTGTTCCGTCATTGAGAGGCATCATGACCACAGCTAAAGTCAATCTACTCGATTTTGATCGTAAAGGTCTTCGTAAATTTTTCACAGAAGAACTGAATGAGAAAGCGTTTCGAGCAGAGCAAGTGATGAAGTGGATTTATCACTTCGGTGTCGATGACTTCGAACAAATGAACAACATCAACAAAAAGTTACGTGAGAAACTACTGCACCGCTGTGAGATTGTTGCACCTATCGTTTCTGAAGCTCAGCACTCTGCGGATGGCACTATTAAATGGGCGATGAGCGTTGGCGACCAAGACGTTGAAACGGTATACATCCCAGATGGTGACCGTGCAACGCTATGTGTCTCTTCACAGGTTGGTTGTGCACTAGAATGTAAATTCTGCTCTACGGCTCAACAAGGTTTCAACCGTAACCTAAAAGTTTCAGAGATCGTTGGCCAAATCTGGCGCGCTGCACGTGAAATCGGTTTAGAAAAAGAAACGGGTCGTCGTCCAATAACTAACGTCGTAATGATGGGTATGGGTGAGCCTCTGCTTAACATGAAGAATCTAATTCCTTCATTAGAGCTGATGCTGGATGATCTAGGTTTCTCGCTGTCTAAGCGTCGTGTGACAGTATCAACATCTGGTGTTGTTTCTGGTCTTGATCAGATGACAGACAACATCGATGTAGCTCTGGCGATTTCTCTACACGCACCAAACGATGCATTACGTAGCCAAATTATGCCAATCAACGACCGTTGGGATATCCAAGATTTCCTAGCATCGGTTCGTCGTTACATTGCTTCTTCAAATGCTAACCGCGGTAAAGTAACGGTTGAGTACGTTCTATTGGATCATGTGAATGATGACATGGACCACGCTCGTGAACTTGCTGAGCTAATGAAAGATACGCCTTGTAAGATCAACTTGATTCCATTCAACCCGTACCCAGGTTCGCCTTATAAGAAGCCAAGCAACTCTCGTATTGATCGCTTCCAAAAAACGCTGATGGAATACAACTACACAGTAACGGTTCGTAAAACACGTGGCGATGATATTGATGCCGCATGTGGTCAGTTGGTGGGTGATGTCATTGATAGAACCAAGCGTACTAAAATGCTGAAAGCCGCCTCTGAAGCTAACTTAATCGCAGGTGATGTGATTCAAGTAAAAGCGGTTTAAATACCATTTAGATCTAAACAAGCCAGAAGGATTCCTTCTGGCTTGTTGCTTTTCTGGAAGGTGAATTTCCAAAAATTGGATTTTTTCCCCACGCTTTCTTACATTTTTCGTTAAATTTTGGACAAAACCATGAGCTGACGGTAAATTTTGTCGAAAGTGTTTTTGCCTTGTAATGGCATTAGCTTATGATTAAATAATCTTAAATTAATTTAAGTGCTCGCTTGTTACCCGATAATCGTCAATGTGTCTATTTAGGTTGGCTACTTGATAAACTAGCTTCCTGAGAAAGTCGCTCACCAACAGTGTGTGGTTTTCTACTTTAAGGGTTGATGAACCGGGTGATAGGAAAAATTCCACATAGTAGGTTGTAAGATTGAGCTTAAACGAAAACAAAAAATGCTCTCATCAACCTGCGATAATACTTTAGAAGTTCACTCTCTATGAACACAGAACACGAAACACAAACGAAAGAAACTGCCGCTCCAGCAATTGAAGCGGGAACGCTGCTCAAAAATAAACGAGAATCTCTTGGTTTAACACAAAAGCAGATCTCTGATCGCTTGAAGTTGCGCATTACACTTATCCAACAAATTGAAGAAAATCAATTCGAGTCAGATCAGGTTGCCACTTTTATGCGTGGTTACATTCGTTCATATGCGAAATACGTTAATCTTGATGAAAAAGCCGTGTTGAACGCGCTTCATCATTCTGGTGATGCTCAACATCAAGAACAAGAAATGTTGAGCTTCTCTCGTAAGACTAAAACCGAGAAGCACAACAGCCGTATTATGATCCTTACTTGGAGCATCTTTGCTGTGATTGCGGGTATCTCCTCTCTTTGGTGGTGGCAGAATCAACAGCAAGACACCTTATCTCAGTCTTTGGCCAATACTGAAAGCTCGGAAGAACTAGTGGTAGAAGAGTCGCTTGATCCTGAGCTGACTTCATTAGAAGTGATTGAAGCAGAGCAAAACACAGAAACATCTCCTGTTACTGAAAATTCTAATGAACTTACTGAAGTGAGTTCAGCTGAAGATTCAGTAACTCTTGACCCTGTTGAAGTTATGGAAGAAGCACCAGAAGCACCAGAAGCAGCAGACGTTGCTTCGGTTACTGCGGAACAAGAGACTGTTGCACCCAAAGCTGTGGCTAATGAGCTAGTGATGCAGTTCTCTGCTGATTGCTGGATCCAAGTGAAAGATGCTTCGGGTAAAACGTTATCTACCGGTATTAAAAAAGCAGGTCAGACATTAAATCTTTCTGGAACTGCACCATATAAAGTGATTCTGGGTGCGCCTGAAGGCGTATCGATGACATTTGCAAGTGAACCTGTCGACCTTTCTGGGTATACTTCAGGCAAAGTAGCTAGAATAACCTTACCTTAGAGTTAATATGCAACACGAATCTCCTATTATTCGTCGCAAATCAACCCGTATTTATGTGGGTGATGTGCCGATCGGTGATGGTGCACCAATTGCTGTGCAATCCATGACCAACACAAGAACAACAGATGTCGCCGCGACCGTCGCTCAAATAAGAGCTTTGGAAAAAGTGGGGGCTGATATCGTTCGCGTATCTGTACCGACTATGGATGCCGCTGAAGCCTTTAAGCTCATCAAGCAGCAGGTCTCTATTCCTTTGGTTGCTGACATTCACTTCGACTACCGTATTGCTCTTAAAGTGGCAGAGTATGGGGTCGACTGTCTGCGTATTAACCCTGGTAACATCGGTAACGAAAGCCGCATTCGCTCTGTTGTGGACTGTGCTCGTGATATGAATATCCCGATTCGTATTGGTGTTAACGGCGGTTCTCTTGAAAAAGAGATCCAAGAGAAATACACAGAGCCGACAGCAGAAGCACTGGTTGAATCTGCAATGCGTCACGTCGATATCCTAGACCGTCTGAACTTTGATCAATTCAAAGTCAGTGTTAAGGCTTCTGATGTATTCCTAGCCGTCGGCTCATACCGTTTGCTTGCTAAGCAGATTGATCAACCTCTTCACCTTGGCATAACCGAAGCGGGTGGTGCGCGTGCAGGCTCAGTGAAGTCAGCGGTAGGTTTAGGAATGCTTCTTTCTGAAGGTATCGGCGATACCTTGCGTATCTCGCTAGCGGCAGATCCAGTTGAAGAGATCAAAGTTGGCTTTGATATTCTTAAATCTTTGCGCATTCGCTCACGTGGCATCAACTTCATTGCATGCCCAAGCTGTTCTCGCCAAGAGTTCGATGTTATTAACACCGTGAATGCTCTTGAAGAGCGCTTAGAAGACATAGTGACTCCAATGGATGTCTCTATCATCGGTTGTGTCGTTAACGGCCCTGGTGAAGCTGAAGTGTCTCACTTAGGCCTTGCGGGTAGTGCACGTAAGAGTGCCTTCTACGAAGATGGCAAGCGTCAGAAAGAGCGTTTTGATAACAATGATCTTGTCGACAAGCTTGAAGCTAGGATCCGAGCGAAAGCATCGGTGCTTGATAAAGCAAATCGCATTGATGTAGAAAACTTAGAAGATTAATACAACGCGATGGGGTGTGATTGTCTATTCGCACTAACACCTGGTCGCGAGACATTACGGAATAAATACTGTGGCTAAAAATATCCAAGCAATTCGAGGCATGAACGACTGCCTTCCAACTCAATCACCACTGTGGCAGAAAGTAGAAAGCGCAGTTAAAAGTGTGGTGAGTGCATACGGTTACAACGAAGTACGTATGCCTATCGTTGAAGAAACTAATCTATTTAGCCGTGCCGTTGGTGAAGAGACAGACGTTGTTTCTAAAGAGATGTACACCTTTGATGACCGTAATGGCGACAGCCTGACGCTGCGTCCAGAAGGCACAGCAGGTTGTGTACGTTCATGTATTCAAAACAGCCTTATCAACCGTGATGAGCAGCGCCTATGGTACATGGGTCCAATGTTCCGTCACGAGCGCCCTCAAAAAGGTCGTTACCGTCAATTCCACCAATGTGGTGTTGAAGTGTTTGGCCTAGACGGTCCAGACGTTGACGCAGAACTTATCATGATGACAGCACGTCTATGGCGTGAACTAGGCATTGATAAGCACGTTCGCCTCGAGCTGAACTCAATCGGTTCTCAAGAAGATCGAGTAAGCTATCGCACAGCGTTAGTGGCTTTCCTTGAGCAACACATTGATGTGTTAGATGAAGACTGCAAACGTCGCATGCACACTAACCCTCTACGTGTACTTGATACTAAGAACCCGGATGTTCAAGCGATCTTAGGTGACGCACCTCGACTATCTGAATATTTAGGTGAAGAATCGAAGCAACATTTTGCTGGTTTGTGTGAACTTCTTGACGCTGTTGGTATCGAATACCAAGTTAATGAGCGTCTAGTACGTGGCCTAGATTACTACAACCGCACAGTATTTGAGTGGATCACTGATAGCCTTGGTGCTCAAGGTACAGTTTGTGGCGGCGGTCGTTACGATGGTCTTGTTGAGCAACTAGGCGGCAAAGCAACAAATGCTGTTGGCTTTGCAATGGGTCTAGAGCGTCTGGTTCTTATGATGGAAACGTTAGAGCTAACAGAAGTTCGCCGTAGCGTTGACGTATACGTGGTTGCGGCTGGCGACGGTACTATGATCGCAGGCATGCAGTTAGCGAATCAATTACGCGATACCGTTGAAGGCGTACGCGTAATGAACCACTTCGGTGGTGGTAACTTCAAGAAGCAATTCAAGCGTGCTGACAAAGTAGGTGCTGTTGTAGCATTGGTACTTGGTGAGAACGAAGTTGCTGACAATACAGTTGTGCTAAAAGATCTGGTTGGCGGCGAGCAAGAAACCGTGTCTCAAACGGAAGTTGCAGAGAAAGTTGCTGCGCTAATCTAATTAGCCATTGAGCAAACGCTCATCATGAATATCAACGTCAGCACTATGCTGGCGTTTAAAGAATTAAAGAGGACAGGAAGTGGAACTTTACGATAGCGAAGAGCAACAAGTTGAAGCCATTAAAGATTGGTGGAAAGAGAACGGTAAAGCCGTAATCTTTGGTGCAGTTATTGGTTTAGGCGGTCTATTTGGCTGGCGCTATTACCAAGATTCAGTCGTTGAAGCGCGTGAAGTCGCTTCAGAAGGCTACACCTCTGTAATTTCAGCTCTTGATGCTAAGGGCGTTGATGCTCAATCTGATATTCAAGCTTTTATCGACGCTAACAAAGACGCTGAATACTCTGTACTTGCTGCTATGCAATTAGCAAAAGCGCAAGTTCAAGCGGGTGAGCTTGCAGCAGCACTTGAACAGCTTGAGTGGGCAAAATCGGCAACTAAGGATGCGGCACTTACGCCACTACTGACTTACCGTGCGGCACGTATCAAAGCTGAGCAAGGTGAATTTGACGCAGCATTGACTGATCTTGAAGCGATGACTGACGAATCTTGGACTGGCCGTGTTGCTGAACTGCGTGGTGATATCTCACTTCGTAAAGGCGATACAGATGCGGCTTACAGTGCTTATTCTGAAGCACAACAAGCAGCTGATGCGAGCCAAACGCTTCAAATCAAACTTGACGACCTAGCTAAATAAGGCGCTTTGAATGAAGAAGATGTTTCCAAAAGCGGCGTTGTGTGCGATTGCTCTTGGCCTATTGGCTGGCTGTGCGGGCGAAGAAGACACCGTAATCATGGCGCCAGTACCAATAGTAAATAGCGAGTTCACTCCTAGCCAGGAATGGTCTACGTCGGTTGGTGATGGTGTTGGTCACTACTTTTCAAAACTAACGCCAGAATTGGCTTACGACAAAGTGTTTGTTGCGAGCCGTGAAGGTATGGTTAAAGCGCTTGATCCTGAAACAGGTAAAGAGCTGTGGAAGGTCGATCTTGAGCAAGAAGTACTGGCTCGTTTATCGGGTGGCTTAACGGCGGCTTACGGCAAAATATTTGTTGGTTCTGAAAATGGCGAAGTGATCGCGATGGATGAATCAACCGGTGAAGAGCTGTGGCGTGTATCAGTGAATGGTGAGGTGCTTGCATCCCCTGCAACTGAAAGCAACATGGTTATTGTTCATACTAGCCGCGGCATGTTGGTCGCGTTAGATCAAGAAAGCGGTGAACAGAAGTGGACCATCAGTACTGAAGTTCCAAGCCTAACACTTCGTGGCGATAGCTCGCCTGTTGCTGTTTCTGGCGGTGTATTCTGGGGAACGGCAAATGGTCGTTTAGCAGCCGCAATCGTTGACCGTGGTCAGCTGATTTGGCAACAGCCAGTAGGTACACCAAAAGGCGCAACGGAAATCGATCGCTTGGTTGATGTTGATGCATCACCGATTGTTCTTGGCGGAACCTTATATACCGTAGGTATCAATGGTCAGCTAATCGCTATCGATCTTCGTTCTGGTAAGCCAATTTGGAAGCGTAACTACTCGTCAGCGATTGACTTAGCGAGTGATGGTAGCCGTTTGTTTGTCGTTACCGACAAAGATCATGTGGTTGCGGTTGATGCGCGTAGTGGTACTGAACTTTGGAGCACTCCATTGTTAGAAAACCGCTTACTGACAGCACCTGCTATTATTAATGGTTATGTCGTTGTGGGTGACACAGAAGGTTATCTGCACTGGTTAGATCGTTCATCGGGTGAGTTTGTTGCTCAACAGCTCGTCGATGATAGCGGCTTTGCGGTTGCGCCAATTGAAATGCCTGAAGGCTACTTAGTGACGACTCGCAATGGCGATGTAAAGAAACTAACGATTAGCCAATAAAAGCGTGATACAATTCACAGTCGGCTCCTGGTTGGTAACAGCTAGGAGCCGTTTTGTTGTTATAAATTAATAAACCGTGTGGTTATAGGTAAGAGTTTAAACTTGCGATCAAGTGCTTACCTATAACTACATTTAGAGAAGAAATTGTAGAGGTTGTTATGGTACCTGTTGTTGCTCTAGTAGGGCGTCCGAACGTAGGTAAATCTACGTTATTTAACCGATTGACTCGAACTCGTGATGCATTGGTTGCGGATTTCCCTGGCTTAACGCGTGACCGTAAATACGGTCATGCTCATTTTAGCGAGCATGACTTTATTGTTATTGACACTGGTGGTATCGACGGTACTGAAGAAGGTGTTGAAACTAAAATGGCTGAACAGTCGCTAGCGGCGATTGATGAAGCTGATGTCGTTCTATTTATGGTAGATGGCCGCGCGGGTCTAACACCTTCAGACGTGGCGATTGCTAAGCACCTTCGTCAACTAGAAAAGCCTTCAATGCTAGTCGTAAACAAGGTTGATGGTATTGACCCTGATGCTGCAAGTGCTGATTTCTGGCAACTAGGCGTAGAAGACATGTACCAAATCGCTGCAGCGCATGGTCGTGGCGTAACAGCGTTGATTGATCTTGCTCTTAACCCGTTCGCAGAAGCGTTAAAAGCTGAGAATGGCGAAGTAAGCGATTTGACTGAGTTTGAAGACGAAGAAGAAGAGCAAGTTGATTTCACTGAAGAAGAAGCGGAAGAAGAGTTCAAGCGTCTTCAAGATCAACCGATTAAGCTAGCGATCATTGGTCGTCCGAACGTAGGTAAATCAACACTAACTAACCGAATTCTTGGTGAAGAACGTGTGGTTGTTTACGATATGCCGGGCACAACTCGTGACTCTATCTACATTCCAATGCAGCGTGATGAGCGTGAATACGTTCTAATCGACACTGCTGGTGTTCGTCGTCGTAAGAATATCAACGAAACAGTAGAAAAGTTCTCAGTGGTTAAAACACTGAAAGCAATTGAAGATGCTAACGTTGTATTGCTGCTTATTGATGCTCGAGACAACATCTCTGATCAAGATTTAAGCTTGTTAGGCTTTGCGTTGAATGCTGGTCGTTCAATTGTTATTGCAGTAAACAAGTGGGATGGTCTAGACAGCGATGTTAAAGATCGCGTTAAGAAAGAACTAGACCGTCGTTTAGGTTTCGTTGATTTCGCACGTATTCACTTTATCTCTGCACTTCACGGTACAGGTGTTGGTCACTTGTTTGAATCTGTTCAAGAAGCTTACAAGTCAGCAACGACTCGTGTTGGTACTTCTGTTCTAACTCGTATCATGAAGATGGCAACCGATGATCACCAACCGCCTATGGTTCGTGGCCGTCGTGTGAAACTGAAATACGCGCACGCTGGTGGCTACAACCCACCGATTATCGTTATTCACGGTAACCAAGTACGTAACTTGCCAGATTCATACAAACGATTCTTGATGAACTACTACCGTCGTTCACTAGAGATTATGGGTACACCTATTCGCATTCAATTCCAGAACAGCGAGAACCCATTTGAAGCTAAGACAACCAAGCTGACAATCTCTCAAGAACGTAAACGTAAGCGTATGATGAGCATGGTTAAAGGTCGTAAGTAAACCTTTCCAATAGATTTGATACCCGAGCCTGTCTCGGGTATTTTTTTAAGCAAAATTCACGTTAAGCCATAACTGCACGCTTTCGTATCGCTATGGCTTAACGAATCAGACTAGATTCAAAAAGAAGAATGATATGACCACTAGCGATTTGAATACATCCGCGTCAGCAATCACCCCAACCATCACTCAATTTTGTCACCAGGCTTGGCAGCTTAATGCCAAGGCGTTGTACGTTGAAAACGATGACAGCAAAACCTACCTGATCACCGACATGACACCTTTCCACCCTGTTAGTCATATTTGGCCCGATCACCCAGCAGACCGAGGTTTTGTCAGCGTAAATGGTGAACAGTATATTGTTGAAGATTGCCTTGTTGGTGCAGTGGAGCAATCTACTGGAAAACTTCATATCGCAGCAGATATCCCTGTTAAGCGAGATACGGAAGGTTGGGCGTTTGTGGTTGTTCATCAACTCCCCGCATCTGCTTCTATGATTAACATTAACGACGAAGTCGGGTTGACGGTAGATAAAGAGTACCAAGCAAGCCTTAGCCGCGGTCACAGTGCTGGCCACATCGCTTTCTTAGCGCTGAATAAGGTATTGGCTGAGAGTTACTGGCGTAAAGATGCAGATAGAAAAGATCCACTCGGCAGCTACGACTTCAATAGCTACGCACAAGTGACTAGCTTTGTGACTCCAGAGTTATGTACAGACAAGTATCGTTTGGGTAAAACCTTGAAGAAGCGTGGTTTGAACGTTGCAGACATGCTAGCGAACCTTGATGGTATTGAAGCCGATATCAACCAGATGATTTCAAGCTGGCTCGCAGAGTCGACGCTAGTAGGAATGAGACTGGAAGGTGAGGCATTAACAGACTCTCGCTATTGGGAATGGCAGCTGGATAGCGATACCTTAGTGTCTATTCCGTGTGGTGGTACTCACATCGAGAATACGTCAGAACTTAAGTCTTTATCGGTTAATTTAACCCAGTTAGATGACCAGCATATTGAAATGCTGACGCATGTAATACGATGATTTAGACTACAGATCGAAATGGCTTATGCTGTTTATTTTGTTTTAATATGTAACTTTTAATATAAATGACCATTTAAAATTGAAATGCAGCACATGTAACTTATGCTTTCGGTGTGTGGTGATATAAATATTCTTTTTGGGGTAGATCGCTGATCAAAATAGATAAAGCGAAAGATCAACCTATGATCTTCGATTGTGTGTACCGCTTATTTAGTGTGTTATTATTAACCAATAGTAAGCTTGCATAAGAACAAGCTGTGCCCGATTACACAATTGAAAGCTTTAGTGAATGGAACAACAATTTTTATTAGAAGGTCATCGAGCCGTCAATAGCTTGCTGCGGAAGCTTGCTCTTGGGTTGGATCGCAAAGATTTAAACCACAAGATTATTCAGCTTACCGAGCAGCTTTTTGGGCAGCGTATGGCTTCAATTTTATTGCTTAACTCAGAGTCGAAGACTTTACACCTTGAATATGCCCCAAACTTGCCTGATTTTTACAATCAACAGATAGAAGGGGTAGGGATTGGTGCAGGCATTGGTTCTTGTGGCGAGGCGGCTGCGCTTAAGAAAGCGGTGATGGTCTCCAATATAAATGCACACCCAAATTGGACACCTTTCTTAGCGTTAGCTAATCAAGCCAATTTGCATGCCTGTTGGTCGGTGCCAATTATCTCATCGCACGGTCATGTATTGGGTACTTTCGCCGTTTATAGTCAGTACACCTCTGAGCCACACGAATTTGAGCTTGAGATCTTAGAGTTGCTTGCTTCTTTGTATTCGGTGGCGCTAGAGAAGTTTGAACTTGAAAACCAACTTAACTTTTTTGCCAGTCATGACTCCCTGACACATTGTTTGAATCGTCGAGCGTTGTTAAGTGAAGCTGAGAAAGTTCTGGTTAAACAATGTTTTTCAAACAAAGTGATGGCATGCCTGTTTGTTGATGTCGATAAATTTAAGTCGATCAACGATACTTATGGCCATAGTTTTGGTGATGAAGTGTTACTGACTGTTGCAAAAGTTCTTGATGAGGCGACCACTGCATGCGCCAAGATCGGCCGTTACGGCGGTGATGAGTTTGTGGTTTTTGCTTGCTTTGATGATAATGAAAGTGTTGTTACCTTTTACCACAACTTAGAGAAAGCTTTACAACAAGCTCTTTATATTAATGATGTGCAGTTCTCGGTGAGTGTTGGCCTGTCTTGTGAGAAAGCCCCTCAAGGATTAGACCAGTTGATCGCACAAGCTGACAAGAACATGTATCAAATCAAGCAAGCTAAGTCTTAGCAGTAGTAGATTGTAAAAATAGTAGTGAATTAGGAAATGCTAATGAGTGAAAATATCTGCCCTAAGTGCCAGTCTGATCTTGCTTGGGATGGCAAATACCACTGTGAAAGCTGTCAGGTTCACTTTACTAAAGTTGGATTTTGCCCAGAGTGCGATGGTCAACTCGAGAAGCTTCAAGCCTGTGGTTCAGCGAGCTATTTTTGTAATGGTGATTGCAACGAGCTTAAATCTAAGTCGAGAGTGAAATTCGAATTTCAACAAGCCGATTAATCTGTAGCGGTATGGTTGGATGACAATTTGTGATGTTTATTAGAGGCTCAATATGAAGATATTGGGTCTTTTTTGTCTCTGGCGAATACGTTTGTGTCATCTTGGTTCATTCTCATCGTCACTGCACCAATATAAAACATAGTGACATGATTACTATGCACTCTATTGGTGTGACTTGATTTTAAGTTCCATTAATACAATAGCTTATAAATTTATTGGTCGCTTTTTAAGTTTGGCACTCTTCTTGTAACTCTGTAATTGAATAACAAAAATACAATTATGGAGTAATATCATGAACAAGGTGTTCAATTTATCGCTAGCTGCACTGTGTACAACACTTTCATTTTCTTCTGCAACAGTGCTTGCTGCTGATGAGACCATCAAGGTCGGTGTTCTACATTCACTCTCTGGCACTATGGCTATCAGTGAAACAACGCTAAAAGATACCGTGTTGATGCTCATTGAAGAGCAGAACAAAAAGGGCGGTTTGCTTGGCAAGAAGCTAGAGCCTGTCGTTGTTGACCCTGCGTCAAACTGGCCGCTATTTGCAGAAAAAGCGCGCGAGCTTATCGAAAAAGAAAAAGTGGATGTGGTGTTCGGGGGGTGGACATCGGTATCACGTAAATCCATGTTGCCTGTTTTTGAAGAGCTCAACAGCATCCTTTTCTATCCAGTACAGTATGAAGGTGAAGAGTCTTCTAAAAACGTTTTCTATACTGGCGCCGCGCCAAATCAACAAGCGATTCCTGCCGTTGATTACTTAATGGATGAACTGGAAGTGGAGCGCTGGGTACTTGCTGGTACTGATTACGTTTATCCACGCACCACCAATAAGATCTTAGAAGCCTACCTAAAAGATAAAGGTGTCGCAGAAGAAGACATCATGATCAACTACACGCCATTTGGTCACTCTGATTGGCAATCTATCGTTTCAGACATCAAAAAGTTCGGCGAAGCAGGCAAGAAAACCGCTGTAGTTTCTACTGTGAACGGCGATGCGAACGTGCCTTTCTACAAAGAGCTTGGCGCTCAGGGCATTTCATCTGAAGATATCCCAGTTATTGCATTCTCTGTTGGTGAAGAAGAGCTATCGGGTATGGATACTGAACCTCTTGTTGGGCACTTAGCTGCGTGGAACTATTTCATGAGCGTCGATACGGAAGCCAATGAAGAGTTTGTTGAAACATGGCAGTCATTCATTAAGAGTGACAAACGCGTAACGAATGACCCGATGGAAGCACACTATATTGGTTTCAACATGTGGGCTCAAGCCGTGACAAATGCGGGTACAACCGACGCTGAAGCGGTGCAAGATGCCTTGATTGGTGTGTCTGTTCCTAACCTATCTGGTGGCTACTCAACCATGCTACCAAACCACCACATCACAAAACCGGTACTGATCGGTGAAATCCAAGATGATGGTCAGTTCGACATCGTTTGGGAAACCACAGGCTTAGTTGCGGGTGATGCTTGGTCTAACTACTTGCCGGAATCAGCAAAACTGTTCTCTAGTTGGTCTAAGCCATTCTCGTGCGGTGCGTTCAACGTTGAAACTAAGAAGTGTTCTGGCGGTAACTAGAATCATTAATTGTGAGCCTTGCCCTTGGTAAACATAGCTAAGGAAAGGCTCACAATTTTGAGGTAACAATAATTATCCACGTATCCATCAAGCAAAAATAACAATATCTAGCTAGGTGGACTAAGGAAGCAGGGATGAAAAACGTATTGAACGTATTTAAGGCGCTGTTGCTCATGGCTGTCAGTGCTCAGTTGGCTTTTGCAGGAATAGCGGATGAAGCTAGCTTTACCAAGGCGCTAGTTGGTAAGAAAACATCGGATAAAGAATTAGCTATCGATTGGGTGATTGAGACGCAAACGGAAGATGTGTCGAAACCTATTTTAGATGGATGGCTAAACGGCAATCTCTATTACTTCAATGATAAAAAAAACGAACATTATAAACAGCTCTATCTCATTCAAAACATCAAAACAGCGACGTCAGCTCAGTCAGTATGGGATGATTCAACGCTTAATATCGAGAATGCGAGACAGTTTAAAAAGGTTCGTGTGAATAACAAACTTCGCGGCATCTTGCGCGGGGAAATAGCCTCGATTGGACTGAACAGCAGTAACCCAGAGGTGCGCTATAAAGCGGTTCTGGATCTGTTAGGAACCAAAGATTCTGTCATCATCGAACGACTAACTGAACTCAGAACAAATGAATCAGATGGCAAAGTAGCCGAGCTAATGGATTTGTCGTTAGCCATTTTCACTTCTCTTAATAACAGTGCCACCACTGAAGATCGTGTGGCTTCAATTGAACGAGTTGGCGACTTCAAACATTCCGTGGTTCTGAAAACACTTAATCAACTACTGAGCAGTGAGCAAGACCCAAAAGTCTTGGCAGCGGCAGAGCGTGCGATGGACGGTTATCAACAGAGCCAAGCACTCTATTCGGGGGTAGAAACCGTATTCTTTGGTTTGAGCTTAGGTTCGGTATTGGTGCTGGCGGGCATTGGCTTGGCGATTACCTTTGGTGTAATGGGCGTTATCAACATGGCTCATGGTGAGCTGATCATGATTGGCGCATATACCACCTATGTAATGCAGTTGTTGATGCCCAATCATATTGGTTTAGCGTTGATACTTTCTATTCCTGCAGCATTCATTGTTTCTGGCTTAGTGGGCATTGTGATTGAGCGAAGCGTGATTCGTCATCTTTATGGTCGTCCATTGGAAACCTTACTCGCGACCTTTGGTATTAGCTTGATCTTACAACAAGCCGTTCGCTCGATTTTCTCTCCATTGAACCGCTCAGTAAGCACGCCTGAATGGATGTCTGGCGCACTTCAATTAAACCCAATGTTGTCTCTGACCTATAACCGACTTTATATCATCTTGTTCTGTGGTTTAGTGTTTATGGGCTTATTGATGGTTTTGAAAAAGACACCACTAGGCTTACAGGTTCGTGCGGTTTCTCAAAACCGTGGCATGGCGCGTGCGATGGGCATTCGTTCTGAGCGAGTTGATGCGATGACCTTCGGTTTAGGCTCTGGCGTTGCTGGTATCGCGGGTGTGGCACTTTCTCAACTGACTAACGTTGGACCGAATATGGGGCAGGCGTACATCATCGACTCATTTATGGTGGTGGTATTCGGCGGCGTTGGCAACCTATGGGGCACGTTAGTCGCAGGTTTAAGCCTTGGCTTATTCAATAAGATTTTAGAACCATGGGCTGGTGCGGTGCTCGCTAAAATTCTAGTACTGGTTTTCATCATTCTATTTATTCAAAAACGTCCACGCGGATTATTCCCACAACGTGGTCGTGCAGCTGAAGGTTAAGGACAACATCATGCAGTCTAAATCATTTGTACTTTCGGTGATGCGTGGTGACAAGGGTGGCCAACTGACCATACTTGCCATTCTTGCGGCCGTGATTCTTATTCCACTGGCTAACACCATGTTGCCAAGTGGACACCCATTCCATGTTGAGACTTTCACTATCTCATTGATGGGTAAATACCTGAGTTATGCGATGTTGGCGTTGGCACTCGATCTTGTGTGGGGCTATCTCGGGATCTTAAGTCTAGGTCATGGTGCTTTCTTTGCCCTTGGTGGTTATGCGATGGGCATGTACTTAATGCGCCAGATTGGTGACCGTGGAGTTTATGGTGATCCAATCCTTCCTGACTTTATGGTGTTCCTTGATTGGTCTGCGTTGCCGTGGTTCTGGCAGGGCTTTGATCAGTTGTGGTTTGCTTGCCTAATGGTGGTGTTGGTGCCGGGCGCGTTGGCTTACTTGTTTGGTTACCTTGCTTTTCGCTCTCGCGTATCTGGGGTTTATTTATCCATCATGACTCAGGCGTTAACTTACGCATTGATGTTGGCATTCTTCCGTAACGAGATGGGCTTTGGTGGTAACAACGGACTGACGGATTTCAAAGACATCATAGGTCTGAGCTTGCAGAGTGATGCGGTCAAGATAGGTCTATTTGTCGCGACTGGCATTGCGCTCATCCTTAGTTACATCGCCTGTCGTATGGTAGTGACCAGTCGCTTAGGTCGTGTGGCACTAGCGATTCGCGATACGGAATCACGCACTCGTTTTATGGGCTACGACGTCGATGGCATCAAGCTGTGGGTCTTCGTTCTTTCTGCGGTTATCGCGGGTATTGCCGGGGCTTTATATGTTCCTCAAGTTGGCATTATCAATCCGGGAGAGTTTGCACCGCTTAATTCGATTGAGATTGTGGTTTGGGTTGCCTTAGGCGGTCGTGCCACTCTGTTTGGTGCCATTGTTGGTGCGCTTATTATTAATTACGCCAAGAGTTGGTTCACGGTTGAATTTCCAGAGGTGTGGTTGTTTGCTCTGGGCGGTCTATTCGTACTCTCAACCATGTATTTCCCACAAGGTGTGATTGGCTTTGTCAGTGAGAAATGGCAACAACTGCGTAAAGCTTCGGGTTCACGAGGCAAGGGACGAGGAACATCAGATAAGAATGATCAGCCAGAAGCCAAGGAGGTGATCGCATGACCACATTTAATAGCGTTAAGGAATCGATCCAGGCTTTCACTCGTCGAGACGAAGTCTTTGACTACCTCAAACCTGATATTCACCCAGCCATAGATACTCGTCATAACGTGCTGTTGTATGTGGAAGGTGTCAACAAAAGTTTCGATGGTTTCCAAGCGATAAACGATCTTAATCTCTACATCAATGAGGGAGAGCTTCGCTGCATTATTGGTCCTAATGGCGCAGGTAAAACCACCATGATGGACATCATCACAGGTAAAACTAAGCCAGATACTGGCGAAGTGTGGTTGGGTTCGAACATCAACTTATTGAAGATGAACGAAGCCGAAATCGCCAATGCAGGCGTTGGGCGTAAATTCCAAAAACCGACCGTGATTGAGTGTTTAACCGTGTGGCAGAACCTTGAGTTAGCCATGGCCGGTGACCGTTCTGTGTGGGCGACCTATACAGCCGTGATGTCTGGCGAGCAGAAAGACAAACTTACCTCGGTACTTGAGTTGATTCACCTAAAAGACGAAGCCGCTAATTTGTCGGGTAACCTGTCTCACGGACAAAAGCAGTGGTTGGAGATTGGCATGTTACTGATGCAAAACCCTAGGCTGTTGCTGGTGGATGAACCTGTTGCGGGTATGACTCACCAAGAAATGGACCGTACCTCGGAGTTACTCAATTCATTGGCAGGCAAACACTCAGTGGTCGTTGTTGAACACGATATGGACTTCGTTCGTTCAATCGCTAGCCATGTCACCGTACTTCATCAAGGTCACGTGTTAGCAGAAGGCACCATGGATCAAGTGCAAGCTCACCCTGAAGTTAAACAAGTTTATCTCGGAGAATAGGATGCTAGAGGTTAAATCAGTTAATCAATTTTACGGTGAGAGCCATACGCTGTGGGATTTGGACATGCAGATCCCAGAAGGTAAATGCACGGTGTTGATGGGGCGAAACGGTGTCGGTAAAACGACGTTGCTGCAATGCATTATGGGGCTGGTTAAAGTCAAAAGCGGTGACATCTCATTATCGGGTGAGTCGCTTTTGAAAACCGATGCCGAAGATCGGGCTCGCCAAGGAATCGGTTATGTGCCGCAGGGACGTCAGATCTTTCCTATGCTCACTGTGCAAGAAAATCTAGAAGTAGGTTTACCGATTCGCGAAAAAGGCGACCGTAATATCCCTGAATTCATCTTCGATATATTCCCAGTGTTAAAAGAGATGCTGCATCGTCGTGGTGGTGATTTATCCGGTGGTCAGCAGCAGCAACTCGCGATTGGGCGTGCGTTGGTGGTTAACCCTAAGCTATTGATCTTGGATGAACCGACAGAAGGTATTCAACCCAATATTGTGCAAGAGATTGGTGACATCATTCGTATGCTTAACGAGAAGATGGGACTCACGGTACTGCTTGTGGAACAGAAGTTACCATTTGCTCGAAAGGTCGGTGATCGTTTCTGTATTCTAGATCGCGGACGTCAGGTTGCGGAAGGAGAAATGAAAGGGCTCAATGAATCATTGATCAAGGAGTACTTGACCGTATGAATTCTCTCTTTTCTCCGGGTGAAGTAAGAAATGCTTCTCTAACGGCCGCTTTGTCTCTTAATGAAACCATTGAACAAGATATTCGAGACGGTTGGCAAGCGAGCTTAAACCTCACCTTTGTCGACCGTGGTGATAAAACTGTATTAAAGAATCGTCAGCAGTCTGGTCCGCTTGCGGTGCAACGCCCCTTGTATCCTGATGGGGAAACGTGTCACACCTACTTACTCCATCCCCCCGGTGGAGTAGTAGGTGGTGACACTCTCAATATTGAAGCGACCATAGAAAGTGGCGCTCATGCGCTAATTACCACCCCCGGTGCCACTAAGTTTTATCGTTCTAATAATAAGTACGCCAAGCAGAAGCAGACCTTGCGAGTGAAGAAAGATGCACGCTTGGAATGGATGCCGCAAGAGAACATTTTTTTCCCTAATGCACACGTACGTTTAGACACTGAAATTCGGCTAGAAAAGGGCGCTCAGTTTTGGGGTTGGGAGATGCACTGTTTTGGGCGACCTGCACAGAATGAGGGATTTGAGCATGGTCACCTTGTAGGGAAAACAGAAATCTATCTTGATAATCAAAGGCTTCTCACTGAAGGTTTTAATTTTCATGGTGGCGATAAGTTAATGATAAATATGGGGTTACTTGATTTCTCAATGATGGGAACCTTTTATATTACGTCAAATGAGAAGCAAGATTTAGAGTTGGTACAGAGCTTGCTCTTATCTATTACACAGCAAGCTTCACAGCAATCAGTCACATCGAAAGTGCCGAATGAGCCCACATTAATAATGGGTGCGACGCAAATAGAGGGATTGATTGTGGTGCGAGCCTTGGGTAATTGGAGTGAAGATATCCTCCAGGCCTTTGGTCAGGTATGGCAAGCAACTCGCTCTCATTTGTGTGGTACGACTCCTGATTTACCAAGGATTTGGGCGACTTAGCGATTAGCCCTTTTTGTACCGAGGGCGACTTCCGGCCCTCGGTACATTTTTTAAAGCTTGCTGTGTTTGAATCTCACTTACTGTTCATGCGTTTTTGAGCACTAAGAAAACAACACTAACAGCGGGCGGCTAAATGGAATTAACACCAAGAGAAAAAGATAAGCTACTTATCTTCTGCGCAGGAATGCTGGCACAGCAGCGCAAACAAAAAGGCTTAAAACTCAACTATCCAGAATCTATTGCACTGATCAGCAGTGCCATTCTCGAAGGTGCCCGCGAGGGTAAAACCGTTTCAGAGTTGATGGATTTTGGACGCACACTGCTTACTGTCGATGACGTTATGGAGGGGATCCCTTCCATGATCCCTGATGTACAAGTCGAAGCCACTTTTCCTGATGGCACCAAGTTGGTGACCGTTCATGAACCTATCGTGTAGGGAGAAGTAATATGGCTGGTTCCACAAAACAATACTCAGGATTCGTTCCCGGAAAAGTCGAAACCGCTCCCGGTGACATCACTCTCAATGAAGGCCGCGACACAACGTCCGTTAAGGTTCAAAACATTGGCGATCGTCCTGTTCAAATTGGCTCTCATTACCACTTCTATGAAGCAAACCCTTCACTGATCTTTGACCGAGAAGCCACTAAAGGCTTTCGACTCAATATTCCTGCTGGTACTGCAACTCGCTTTGAGCCGGGTCAGTCGCGTAGCGTCGAGTTAGTGCGTTACGCCGGTAAGTTAGAGATCTATGGCTTCCAAGGAAAGGTGATGGGCAAGCTTTAAGCGCTCTTCACGGAAATAATTAAAATAACAAAGGATTGATCATGGCGACGATATCCAGACAGGCTTACGCCGAAATGTTCGGGCCAACAGTTGGAGACCGAGTGCGTCTTGCTGACACCGATTTATGGCTAGAAGTTGAAAAGGATTACACCGTATACGGCGACGAAGTGAAGTTCGGCGGCGGTAAAGTTATCCGTGATGGACAAGGGCAAAGCCAACGTCCAAGTGCCGAAACTCCAGATTTGGTGATCACTAATGCGATTGTGTTGGATTACTGGGGTATCGTAAAAGCCGATGTCGCCATCAAAGATGGTCGAGTTCAGGCATTGGGCAAAGCGGGCAACCCAGATGTTCAACCGGGCGTTGATATTGTGATTGGCCCGGGCACAGAGATTTTAGCCGGTGAAGGTTCAATCCTGACAGCTGGTGGCATTGATTCACACATCCACTTTATTTGCCCACAACAAATTGAAGAAGCGCTAGCTTCAGGTGTTACCACCATGATTGGCGGTGGCACTGGGCCAAATACGGGTACCAACGCAACCACATGTACGCCGGGGCCTTGGAACATGCACCGCATGCTGGAATCGCTCGATCAATTCCCAATGAACTTTGGTTTGCTCGGTAAGGGGAACGCTAGCCAACCGGAAGCACTACGTGAACAAGTAGCCGCAGGCGCAGTTGGTTTGAAGTTGCACGAAGACTGGGGAACCACACCTGCGTCAATCGATACCTGCTTGAGCGTTGCTGACGAGATGGACGTACAAGTGGCGATTCATACTGATACCTTGAATGAATCTGGCTTTGTTGAATCGACACTGGGTGCAATCGGCGATCGCGTGATTCATACCTATCACACCGAAGGTGCAGGCGGTGGTCATGCTCCCGATATTATTCGCGCTGCAGGCGAACCGAACGTTTTGCCCTCCTCAACCAATCCAACACGACCTTACACCATCAATACGGTCGATGAGCATTTAGACATGTTGATGGTGTGTCATCACCTTTCACCATCGATCGCTGAAGATGTCGCGTTTGCTGAATCGCGTATTCGCCGTGAAACCATTGCCGCAGAAGACATTCTTCATGACTTAGGTGCGTTTTCTATGATCGCTTCGGATTCTCAAGCGATGGGGCGAGTGGGTGAAGTAATAACTCGAACTTGGCAAACCGCGCACAAGATGAAAGTTCAGCGCGGTAGCCTAAAAGAAGATTCAGACTACAGCGATAACTTCCGTCTAAGACGTTATGTCGCTAAGTACACCATTAACCCAGCGATAACTCATGGCATGTCTCATGAAATCGGTTCGATTGAAGCCGGAAAATTAGCTGACTTAGTGTTGTGGAAACCTGCTTTCTTTGGTGTGAAACCAAGCGTGATTTTGAAAGGCGGCATGATCGCCATGGCACCAATGGGTGATCCAAACGCTTCTATTCCAACTCCTCAGCCAGTTCACTATCGCTCTATGTTTGGTAGCTATGGTAAGGCGTGTCAGAACACATCAATGCTGTTTGTCTCTAAGGAAGCCAAAGCGCAGAACATCGATAAGAAATTGGGTTTGCAGAGTTTGATTGGCGTAGTGAGCAACTGCCGAAACATCAGCAAAGCCGACATGAAGCTCAATGATTGGATGCCGAAGATTGAGGTGGATTCTCAGACGTATCAAGTACGCGCCGATGGTGAATTGCTAACTTGTGAGCCTGCTGAAGAGTTGCCAATGGCACAGCGGTACTTTCTATTTTAAGAGCTTGGCTGAAGGCTCTTGTTTAAAGGCTTAGCTGAGGGCTCTATTTTAACTCTCAATTGAGGGCTCTTTGACAGAAGTCTCTTATTCTAGTGACACTATTTTGAACGTTATAAATCTCACAAGGAGATTGAGGTAATAGCATGATTGAACTTACTCAAATTCAAGCCGAGTTGAACACGGCTCCAGATGGCTTTCTAAGTCTACCGATTGATAGCCGTATTAAGAGTCGTCTTAAAGTCACACTCGATGACGGTCGAGACGCAGGGCTGTTTCTACCACGCGGCCATATCTTGCGTGGCGGTGAACAATTAACTAGTGAGTGTGGCTTAACTGTCGAAGTGAAAGCGGCACCGGAAACCGTGTCGACTGTTTACTGTAAAGACTCGCATCTATTAACTCGTGTTGCTTACCACCTTGGTAACCGACATGTTCCGTTGCAAGTGGAAGCGGGCTGGGTGCGTTATCAACATGACCATGTTTTGGATGAAATGGTTGAAGGTTTGGGCGCGACAGTGACGACCGAAAAACAACCTTTTGAACCTGAAGGTGGCGCTTATGGCGGTCGCTCGGGTGGTCATCATCACCATCATTAATCGAGTCATTTGAGACTCACCCATTTATAGATACAACCACGATATTAATAACAATAATACCAATCACAGTAAGTAAGTGATCAACAATAGCGCAGAAAAAAGGCTTGAGAACAAGGCATAATTTTTCGATAAGTAGTTATTCTACAATCAAAAATTATAACGCAGTTATCGAGCATTTTAGCAAGCTAGGGTGAGCAATTATTTACTACGATTGGTATAAAGCAAGGAACTCGCGATGAACTTTAAAACAGCTGCAGGCTTATGCACTTTCACAATAGCTTCTCTAACAACATCGACATTGGCATTGGCTCACCCGGGGCACGGTTCGCATTCGGTTCATGAGTCTCACTCATTTATGTCTGGCTTAACTCACCCAGTGACAGGCATGGATCACCTAATCATGCTGATCGCTTTTGGTCTGCTAATTGGCGCACTTTCATTTTCCACCAAGACAAAAGCAGCTCTGATTTGCGGTGGATTGGTGTCTTTAGTGGTAGGGCTTATCGCAGGCCAAGCCCTAGGTTTCTCTGTGATTGTTGAGCCTGCCATTATCGCTTCTCTGTTTGTCGTCAGCTTATGTTTATGGCATGTATTCTCACCATCAACCAAGCGTGTAAACAGCGTATTAGTTGCTTCGATTGCTATGTTGTTTTTCCATGGTTACGCACACGGCGTTGAAGCCGCGAGCAACCTGACTCAGTTCGCAACAGGCATGAGTATCAGTGCTTTGGCTCTGATGGTTATCGGTACTTTTGTTGGTCGCGCGGTTTACTCTAAATGGTTGTCAGTCGGCGTGGCTTCAGCAAGCGCATTATTGCTGTTAGTCGCGTAGGCTCTCGAACTTATTTGATTCTAGAAGACTGAGGGCACGGTTATGACTACAACAGAAAATGTCGCCATCTATCGTCTGTTTCAATTGATCAGTCCGTCATTGCCGATTGGTGGGTTCACTTACTCGCAAGGCCTAGAGTTAGCGGTTGAAGCGGGGTGGGTGACCGATCGCGATAGCATGGAACAGTGGCTCAATACCATCGTCAGTTCCAGTATCGCAACCTTGGAATTGCCCATCTTAGAGCGTCTTTATCACGCGCTAGAAAAGGGTGAAATCGATGAGATTGAGCATTGGTGTAACTATTTATACTCAAGCCGTGAAACCAGTGAATTGCGAGCGGAAGAAAAGCAGCGTGGGCAGGCATTGAACACCTTGTTGAAGCGCTTGGATATCGATATTTCGCTGGTGGATTCTGTTGATAGTCATCCAAACCAATTGTTGGGCATGTGTATGGCGGCTCAGCATTGGGGTATTGATTTAGAAAATCTCAAGCAAGGTTACTTATGGAGCTGGCTTGAAAATATTGTTACCGCAGGCGTGAAACTGGTGCCTTTAGGTCAAACCGATGGTCAGTTGGCACTGATTAATATCACCAACACCTTTCCTGAGGTAATCGAAAAGGCAGGCTCGATAGAAGATTGGATGATAGGCAGCTTTTCGCCATCAATGGCATTAGCAAGTTCACTGCACGAAACACAATACACACGACTATTTCGTTCGTAGCGGTCAGCTAGAACGGTGTAGTAAAAAGAATATAAGGAAGTAGACAATGGAAAGTTATAAGCAACCCCTTCGAATTGGTATTGGCGGCCCGGTAGGGTCAGGTAAAACAGCGCTATTAGAGGTGCTATGTAAGGCGATTCGCGACAAGCTCAATATCGCCGTGGTAACAAATGATATCTACACCCAAGAAGATGCCAAGATACTTACGCGAGCAGAGGCTCTAGAACCAGATCGTATCATTGGTGTAGAAACGGGTGGTTGCCCACACACGGCGATCCGTGAAGATGCGTCGATGAACCTCGCGGCAGTAGAAGAGCTTGCTAAGCTGCATAAGAACCTTGATGTGGTATTCGTCGAAAGCGGTGGCGACAACCTCAGTGCGACGTTCAGCCCTGAGTTAGCCGACCTTACTATCTACGTGATTGATGTAGCGGAAGGGGAAAAGATTCCACGTAAAGGCGGGCCGGGTATTACGCGTTCTGATCTGCTAGTCATCAACAAGATCGATTTAGCACCGTATGTTGGTGCGTCACTTGAGGTGATGGAGCAAGATACGCAGCGCATGCGACTAACCAAGCCATATGTGTTCACCAACCTAAAAGAGAGCCAAGGCTTAGACTTCATCATCAACTTTATCGTGACAGAAGGCATGCTAACCATGAAGGAGCCTTCTACGATTGAGTAGAGTTTGAATACGTTCGCTTTCTTTTGAAGCCAATAGATACAAAAAAGCCCTTTTTATTATCGATAGGGCTTTTGGGTTTAAAGGATTTTTAACGTTCTAGTCGAAGCTAAAGCTCGCTCTTAGCAACTCTTGTTGTTACTTGCGATTCAATTACACCATCTTCAACTTGGGTGGTGATCACTTCGCCCACCTCAACATCGTTGATTGATGACACAGTCTTGCTCGATGCGGAATGAGTAATGCTGTAGCCACGCTTTAGAGTTGCCAGCGGGCTCACTGTTTCTAGCTTCTCGGCAGCCATAGCGAGCTGGTGGCGAGTGGTTAGTAGTGTTTTATCCATTGCATCCAATAGTTTTTGCTCTGAACGTTGCAGATGCAGCTTCTGTTCACCAAGGCGCTTCACTGGCGAGTTCAACTGAAGCTGATGTTGTTTACGTTCAACACGCTGCGCATGCTGCTTTAAGTATTGAGTCATACCACGACGTAAACGCATGTCTAAGTCATCAAGCTGCTGACTCTGCTTTTGCAGTTGGTAGCTCGGGTGTTGTTTCTCTAAGCGGTATTTCAACGTTTGAGTTGATTGCGCTTGTTTGATTAACACATGACGAATCGCACTCACTAAACGAGCACGTTTAGAGGCATAAGCTTGCTCTTTATGACTGTTGTCACGGCTAACCAATTCAGCGGCTGCTGATGGCGTTGGAGCACGCATATCTGCGACGAAATCGGCGATAGTGACATCAACTTCGTGTCCAACGGCGCTGATAATCGGGATCTGACTTGCTGCAATTGTGCGAGCAACGATCTCGTTATTGAAACACCATAAGTCCTCTAATGAGCCGCCGCCACGGCCAACGATCAATACATCACACTCGTTACGCTCATTGGCACGTCCAATCGCTTGAGCGATCTGAATCGAAGCTCCTTCACCTTGTACCATGGTCGGATACACGATGACTGGCAATGACGGGTCGCGTCTTTTCAGTACATCGAGAATATCGAAGAGGGCTGCGCCTGTTTTAGATGTGATAACACCAACGCACTTAGGGTGTTCTGGCAGAATTTGTTTACTGGATTGAGCAAATAAGCCTTCCGCCGCCAAGTTCATCTTAAGTTTTTCAAACTCTTGCTGAAGCTTGCCGTCACCTTCTGGCTGCATACTTTCGATGATCAGCTGATAGTCACCGCGTGGCTCGTAAAGAGACAGACGTGCTTTGACTAAAACTTGATTACCGTTCTGAGGCTTAAAAGTCACACGACGGTTATTGCCACGAAACATAGCGCACTTAACTTGAGCGCGAGAGTCTTTAAGCGAGAGGTACCAATGACCAGAGACAGGTGCAGAGAAATTTGAGATTTCACCAACGAGCCAGACTATTCCCATTTCGTTTTCTAATAGGAGACGAACCTCTGAGTTGAGGCGAGAAACAGTAAAGATGTTTGGATTAGTCATAGAAGCACTATCTTTCCTTGAAGGAAGGTCTTTCTTGGAATCTCACAGGGCGTGAGTATGGAAGATAGCGGCAATATAATACATAGCAAGGGGGTAAATGCAAATTAAAAATACAAAAATGTGTAGCCAAGCGATTTCGTTGGCCGTATAATCCGTCCGCAATATCTAATCCAAATGCAGTTTGATTTTCCTTAATTGGCTGCCCTCATTAGGCGAAACGATGAGATTGGATTGTTTCTTTTTACTCCTATTATTGTGAGATATTGCAAATGCTAAGAATTGCCAAAGAAGCGCTGACATTCGACGACGTACTGCTAGTGCCAGCACACTCCACCGTTCTCCCTAATACAGCTGATCTTCGCACTCAGCTGACGAAGAATATTTCCCTAAACATCCCAATGATCTCTGCATCGATGGATACTGTGACAGAAGCTCGCCTAGCGATTGCACTGGCACAAGAAGGCGGAATAGGCTTCATTCATAAGAACATGTCTATTGAACAACAAGCTGAAATGGTTCGCCAGGTTAAAATTTACGAAGCAGGTGTGGTTTCTCACCCTGTTACTGTAAACCCTGACGCGACAATCGCTGATGTTGTAGCTCTTACTCAAAAACACGGCTTCGCCGGTTTCCCTGTTGTTACTGAAACAAACGAACTTGTTGGTATTATTACTGGCCGTGACGTTCGCTTTGTGACTGACCTTTCTAAGAAAGTTGACGTAGTAATGACGCCTAAAGCTCGCCTTGCTTCTGTTAAAGAAGGTGCAACTCGTGAAGAAGTTCAAGAGAAAATGCACGAAGCGCGTGTTGAAAAAGTTCTTGTTGTAAATGATGACTTCCAACTAACAGGAATGATCACTGCAAAAGATTTCCACAAAGCAGAACGTAAACCAAACGCTTGTAAAGATGAGCGCGGCAGCCTACGTGTAGGTGCAGCTGTTGGTGCTGGTGCTGGTAACGAAGAGCGCGTTGCTGCTCTTGTTGAAGCTGGCGTAGACGTTCTACTTATCGATTCTTCACACGGTCACTCTGAAGGCGTACTTAACCGTATCCGTGATACGCGTGCTGCATACCCTGATCTACAAATCATCGGTGGTAACGTAGCAACTGGCGCTGGCGCTCGTGCTCTTATCGAAGCGGGTGTTAGTGCGGTTAAAGTGGGTATCGGCCCGGGTTCAATCTGTACTACTCGTATCGTTACTGGTGTTGGTGTTCCTCAAGTAACAGCAATCGCAGACGCAGCTGAAGTAGCAAATGAATACGGTATCCCAGTAATCGCAGATGGCGGCATCCGCTTCTCTGGCGATATCTGTAAAGCTATCGTTGCTGGCGCATCTTGTGTGATGGTTGGTTCAATGTTCGCGGGTACTGAAGAAGCACCGGGTGAAGTTATCCTTTACAACGGTCGTTCTTACAAGTCTTACCGTGGTATGGGTTCTCTTGGCGCTATGTCTCAAGGTTCTTCTGACCGTTACTTCCAATCTGACAACGCTGCAGACAAGCTTGTTCCAGAAGGTATTGAAGGTCGTATCGCATACAAAGGTCGTCTAAAAGAGATCGTTCACCAACAGATGGGCGGTCTACGTTCAAGCATGGGCCTAACGGGTTCTGCAACTGTTGAAGACATGCGTACTAAAGCTGAGTTTGTTCGTATTTCTGGTGCGGGCATGAAAGAATCTCACGTACACGATGTTCAAATCACGAAAGAAGCACCTAACTACCGTTTAGGTTAATAATACGTCCAAACGTTTGAATAATGTGCTGATTTAGTCGGCACATTACTATACCAATCGTAGTAAATAACTGGTCATCCTAGCTTGTTAAAAAACTCGATAACTTCGTTAGAATTTTTGATTGTAGAATAACTACTTATCAGAAAATTCTGCCTTGTTCTCAAGCTTTTTTCCTGCGCTATTCCTGAACACTTACTTACTGTGATTGGTATTATATCTAAAGCCTGTTTTGTTGAACGTATGATTTTTGCAAAACATTGCCTTATAGATAACTTACGAAAACGTTTGCTTTATTTCTTGAAGAGTTAATCAGAGGTGAGTAAACTCGCCTCCGTTTTATCACATAGCCAATAAGACTGCTTACAATGACTAAAAATATTCATGACCAACGTATTCTAATTCTGGACTTCGGTTCTCAATACACACAGCTAGTAGCTCGTCGTATTCGTGAGATCGGTGTTTACTGTGAACTTTGGAGCTGGGACGTAGAAGAAGCGGATATTCGTGAATTCAATCCAGACGGTATCATCCTATCTGGTGGCCCTGAAAGTGTAACGGAAGAGAACTCTCCACGTGCACCTCAGTACGTATTTGATTCAGGTGTTCCTGTCTTCGGTATCTGCTACGGCATGCAAACGATGGCTGAGCAACTTGGCGGTAAAGTAGCAACGTCTACTGAGCGCGAGTTCGGCTACGCTGCTGTACAAGTAACGGGTGAATCTGCACTTTTCGCTGACCTTGAGACAACTCAAGACGTTTGGATGAGCCACGGTGACAAAGTGGTTGAAATCCCTGCTGATTTCACGAAAATCGCAGAGACAGACACTTGCCCATACGCAGCAATGGCAAACGAAGATAAGAAATACTACGGTGTTCAATTCCACCCAGAAGTAACGCACACTAAAAACGGCCTAAAAATGCTTGAGAACTTCGTTCTTAACGCGTGTGGTTGTGAAGGTCTGTGGACTTCAGCGTCTATCATTGAAGACGCAGTTGCTCGTATTAAAGAACAAGTAGGTGACGACGAAGTTATCCTTGGTCTTTCTGGTGGTGTTGATTCATCAGTAGTAGCGATGCTTGCTCACCGCGCTATCGGCGACAAACTAACATGTGTATTTGTTGATAACGGCCTTCTTCGTTTAAACGAAGGCGAGCAGGTTATGGACATGTTTGGTGATCAATTTGGCCTTAACATCATTAAAGTTGATGCTGAAGAACGTTTCCTTAACGCTCTTGAAGGCGAAGCTGAACCAGAAGCGAAACGTAAGATCATCGGTCACGTATTCGTAGATATCTTCGATGAAGAGTCTAAGAAACTGAAGAATGCTAAATGGCTTGCTCAGGGTACTATCTACCCAGACGTAATCGAGTCTGCAGCATCTAAGACTGGCAAAGCACACGTAATCAAATCTCACCACAACGTTGGTGGTCTTCCTGATGATATGGAAATGGGCCTTGTTGAGCCTCTACGTGAGCTGTTTAAAGATGAAGTACGTAAGATAGGCCTAGAGCTTGGTCTTCCATACAACATGCTTTACCGCCACCCATTCCCGGGTCCAGGTCTAGGTGTTCGTGTACTTGGTGAAGTGAAGAAAGAGTACTGTGATTTACTGCGTCGTGCTGATGCTATCTTCATTGAAGAGCTTCACGCTGCTGACCTTTACCACAAAGTATCTCAAGCATTCACGGTATTCCTACCAGTACGTTCAGTTGGCGTAATGGGCGATGGCCGTAAGTACGATTGGGTTGTATCTCTACGTGCAGTAGAAACTATCGACTTCATGACTGCTCACTGGGCACACCTACCATACGACTTCCTAGGTAAGGTATCTAACCGTATTATCAACGAAGTTAACGGCATTTCACGTGTTGTTTACGATATTTCTGGTAAGCCACCAGCAACTATCGAGTGGGAATAATCTCTTAGAGATTTAACCAGTTTTGATTAAGATCTTAAGCCTCGAACTCAGTTCGGGGCTTTTTTCTTTCTGATTCAGGGTATTAAAGAGCCATATCTAACCGCTAGAAACCAAATCAGTTGGAAACTAGATATCAGCTCAAGAAAGCATGAGACGCGTTGTTACGTTTAACTATACATAAAACTATCACTCGCACTTTTTATAAATTCATATCGCAACAGCTAGGCTATTTCCCATGTGCCACATACTCTTTGATGGACTTATTAAGGACAGATAAGAGAATCCATCATGTTAAAAATCAAACATTTGGCGACAGTAGTTGGCTGCACTTTAGCAGCACACAGTTACGCGTCTTTGAACATTCAACCTGATCCGCAAAACCCGAATGGCTACCTTGTTGAAAAGTCGGCATTACAAGCTGCTGAACAAGCGAAAACATCCGATCCTATGTATGCGATCTGGTCACAAGCATTACAAACTCGTCCCAATAGTATTGTTGAAGCTATTGAGCCGGGTTTAGCCTCGAATCCTGAAAACGTAAAACGAGTCGAGCGTGTATTCCCTCAATCTGAATGGGACTTCCTCACTCAAATGGCGGCGCCAGAATACACCTACACTCGTTTCTTACGTGCGATTGGTAAATTTCCCGCTTTCTGTGGAGAGTACACTGACGGCCGTGACTCCGACGCCATCTGTAAGAAATCCATCATCACCGCTTTTGCTCATTTCTCACAAGAGACGGGCGGTCACATCGCGATAGACAACACCTCTGATAACCCATTAGCTCTCGAAGAGTGGCAGCAAGCGCTGGTGCATGTTCGTGAAATGGGTTGGTCTGAAGGTCAAGAAGGTTACACCACCGGTTGTGGTCAGAATGATTGGCAGAATGCACGCTGGCCTTGTGCTGCAGGGCAGGGCTACTTTGGGCGTGGTGCTAAACAGCTCTCTTATCACTTTAACTACGGCGCGTTCTCGGAAGTGATGTTTGATGGCGATGCAACGGTTCTATTGAACAATCCCGGTTTAGTGGCGGATTCTTGGTTGAACTTGGCTTCTGCTATCTGGTTCTTCCTTACGCCTCAAGCACCTAAACCAGCAATGCTGCATGTTATCGACCGTACTTGGACGCCATCTCAACGCGAATTGGATGCAGGTATTGGTTATGGATTTGGTACCACGATTAACGTGATTAATGGTGGTATCGAGTGTGGTGAGCAGAACAAAGACAAAGGCCAACCAGTTAACCGTATTCGTTACTGGGAAGGGCTAGCGGCACACTATCAAATTCCGGTAGAAGCGGATGAAGCCAATACTTGTTGGCAGCAAACGCCTTACGGAAGTTTGAACCTCAACGGCGCAACCGATGTGTTGTACACCAACTGGGATGGCAACTGGAAATACTACGCAGACCGCCCAGAAGGCTACTCATTTGAATGTGAGTTGGTTGGATTCCAAACGGCATATTCAGCGCTGGTGGCTGGCGATTATGAGAAGTGTGTGACCAACTTTTATGGGTCACATGCGAGTTGGCCTGAAGTGAAAGTGGTCGATAAGCTTGATCCAGTAGACCCTGGTACTGATCCGGGGGGTAATGGTTGGAGTGCGACCAAGGTTTACAACGCTGGTGACCAAGTTACTCACAACGGTGCAACCTACGAAGCGAAATGGTGGACACAAGGGGATGACCCGGCCAATGGCGGCCCTTGGAAATTGGTTGCTGGAGAGCCAACACCACCCGTGACAGACCCATCGCCAGTTGCCCCTGAACCTGTCGATCCTGATCCGGTTGACCCAACACCAGTTGAACCACCTGTTACCGAGCCGCCTGTCGTCGTTGACCCATCGGTGTTTATCACATGGCAAGCGGGCGTTAGCCAAGTGAGTAACGGTGATAAAGTGACTCATAACGGCAAGTGCTTCGTAGCGAAAAACGGCCCGGGTGTATGGGAAAGCCCTGTTCAGTCGAATTGGTTCTGGGATGAAATTAGCTGTAATTGATCGTCTGAATACTGAAAATCGGTCTAACCGACGAGTTCAGTAGTACGACCATAATGATATAAATAATCAAAAGCCGAAAGTTTCTACTTTCGGCTTTTTTTCGTTTCGAACTTGGCTATCTAAGGAGGGCTATTGGTCTATTTGGCTATGTTGAAGCGTATTTAAAGACTAATTATCCAGTTAGAGGATAAAGTTCTGTACAAATGATGATTGTGAATTTATATTCAAATTTAATTTATATTTATTCTTTTTATTTTAGGGTTAAGGTGTACCTATGGAACAGACAGATATCACGTCACTCATCCCCATTGTGATTACTTTGGTGTTGTCGTTGGCGACAAGGAATGTAGTGATAGGCCTATTTGCAGGCGTGCTGAGTGGTGTGGCAATGCTCACTGGTATGTTTAGCGAACTTAACCCGCTTGATACGTTTGGTACCATGGTGAAAGGTTACTTAGTCCCTCAACTTACCGACAGCTATAACGCTGGTGTGATCATGCTGTTGGTGTTCATCGGTGGCTTTGTTGCTTTGATGGAGAAATCAGGCGGTGGTGTTGCGTTTGCAAAACGTGTTACTCAATGGGTAAGCCACAAATGCCAAGCTCAAATCTCAGCATGGTTGGGTGGAATCGTTATATTTTTCTCAGACTTAGGTACTCCGTTAATTGTTGGCCCTGTTTTTCGTCCCCTTTTCGATAAACTGAAACTCTCAAGACAGAAGCTAGCATTCATCATCGACTCAACCTCGTCGCCCGTCGCTATTCTTATCCCTTTCATTGGATGGGGCGTTTACATCATGAGTCTAATTCAAAAAGAGTTTACGACGTTGAACGTCAACATGTCTGATTGGGATGCGTTCATCGGTGCAATTCCTTTTCAGTTCTACGCATTCCTAGCGATTTTCATCGTCCCGTTAGTGTCCGTTAAAGGTTTAGACTTTGGGCCAATGGCAAAAGCCGAGCGTGATTGCCAAGCGGGAATCGATACTGGCGTGAATAGCGACTCACTGAATCCGTTCTCGCATAAAAATGCAAAGGCCTCTTTTGTTTGGGCTCCATTGTTAGTGATGCTGGTGGTGTTGTGTGCCATGTTGGTTCCTCAAGGCTTCCCATTCCAAAAGGTCGCGGGTTCCTCGTTCAGAGCGGCTTTATCATCGGCTTATTTCTTTGCCGCGATCACCTTGATCTCGCTAATGGCGTGCTACGGTGTAAGAAAGCTGTCTGATGGCGTTTCTGTTTACTTAAAAGGCATGGGAAACATGATGCCAGTGGCGATCATCTTGGTATTGGCTTGGGCGTTAAGCACAGTCGGTAAAGAGTTGGGCGCAGCGGCTTATATCGCCGATCAAGCACAGAGCGGCTTCCCTTACTGGTTAGTACCTGCCGTTGCGTTTTTACTATCGGCTATCATTTCATTTGCTACCGGATCGTCGTGGGGAACCTTCGCGATTATGATGCCATTGGTTATTCCTACGGCTGTGGCAATAGATGCTCCGCTTCTCGTTGCGATTGGTGCGGTGTTATCGGGAGGCTTGTTCGGTGACCATTGCTCGCCTATCTCTGAGACAACGATTCTTTCTTCAACAGGGGCAGGGTGTGATCAGTTTGAACACTTTAAGACTCAGCTTCCTTATGCATTGATGAACGGCTCTATCGCTTTGGTTAGCTTTGTTGTGGCAGGCTTTACTGGAAGTGCATTGGTGGTTCTAGGTGCGCTTGTTGCTCAGCTTATTCTTGTAACTCTATTAGCTAAGCGTGATGCGAGTAAAAGCGCTTCTTCAGAAGTTCAATCTCAAGTGTCTGAATCTAAAACACAACAAGCGTAATTTAAGATTACCAAACAGGGGTGAGATTCCTGATATCTCGTCCCTCGATTCTGGAATGACGTAGCCCCAGCCTTTATCTAATTCCCCAACACTTACCTCACGCGTCATTCCCTACAGTGAGGAACGAACGTGATAGGGAATCTCTTGTATGTGCCGTAAGAGTTTATATCGAAGAGTAGATACCAATATATCGCCCCTCGATTCTGGAATAATGTAGCACTAGCCTCTATCTAATTGCCTCGACACTTACCTCTCTCGTCATTCCCTACAGTGAGCAACGAGCTGATAGGGAATTTGTTTATTGATAGTCTCAGTGAATTAAACAGACTGGTTATGAAACTAATTTTCCATAAGATCATTTGTACAATCTTAGTTTGCGATAACTGGATTACCTAGTTGTACGGTTTATAGATTAAAATTTTCTGATAATTTTTATCGATTTTTTTTAATCAACCACTTTAATAAGGTAAATTCGCAATGTCGACCAAACTAGCTAACCCAGCGCCATTAGGCCTAATGGGTTTCGGTATGACCACTATTCTTCTTAATATCCACAATGCAGGTTTCTTTCCAATCGATTCAATGATTCTTGCTATGGGTATTTTTTACGGTGGTCTGAGCCAAGTTATCGTGGGCACTATGTGTTTCAAACGTGGTGACACGTTCGGTACGACAGCATTTACTTCATACGGCCTATTTTGGTTATCTCTAGTTGGTTTGATCGTGATGCCTTACATGGGCCTTCCAGCAAGCCCTGCTGCATTCATGGGTTGGTACCTATTACTATGGGGTATCTTCACAGGCTTCATGTTCATCGGTTCTCTATGCTACCCAGTAGCGAAGCAGGTAGTATTCGGTTCACTAACTATCTTGTTCTTCCTACTAGCCGCTCGTGATTTCACTGGCAGCGAACTAATCGGCACTATCGCTGGTTTTGAAGGTATTTTCTGTGGCGCTTCAGCTATCTACTTTGCAATGGCACAAGTAATCAACAACGAATACGGCCGTACAGTACTGCCTATCGGTGAGAAGAAAGCACCTCAAATGGCAACACAAGAAATCGCTGCGTAATGCTCTAACTCGGGAACAGTTAGTTTGTTATAAGCAGTCAGTTCGTTATAAGTAATGAACTCGTTATAAACATTGGTTTGTTATGAATAGAAAAAGGGGTTAGCCGAAATGGCTAACCCCTTTTTTATGCGTTATTAATAGAGCCAGTTAAAGCGATCTATTTGTTAAAGCAATCTATTTGCTAAGGCAATCTTAAGATGAAGGTTGCTCTACAGGTTTAGCGTCTGCAGCTTCTGCTTCAGGAGACTTACCTGTTTTACGCTTGTACTTTTCCTCCCAGTAAGTAGCACCTTTGATGCCTAGTTTTACAGGGTTGAACGTGTACTCAGTCACACCTTGTTTCTGCTGTTCTTCGTAGTCTGCTAGAGCTTTAAGCGCAGGTTTAGACATGAAGAAAATGATCAGAATACCTACGATGTTTAACCATGCCATCAAGCCAACACCAACATCACCCATTGCCCATGCAAGGTTAGCTGTTTTGACTGTGCCATAGAAAACCGCAGTGATAAGAACAAGCTTAAGTACGAACATCATGCCAGGGATCTTGATGGTACGACGTAGGTAAGCAATATTCGTTTCTGCGATGTAGTAGTAAGCAAGAATCGTTGTAAATGCGAAGAAGAACAACGCAAATGCGATGAACGGCTTACCAATGCCTGGTAGCGCACTTTCAATAGCAAGTTGTGTAAATACAGGTCCATTAGCACCGATATTTGCAGCTAGGTTCTGAACAAGGAAGACACCTTCAGCACCGCCGTGAACATTATAAGCACCAGTGATGATAATCATGAACGCCGTAGCAGAACATACTAGAAGTGTATCGATGTAGATAGAGAATGCTTGTACCAAACCTTGCTGAGCAGGGTGATCAACACTCGCAGCAGCTGCCGCGTGAGGACCAGTACCTTGACCCGCTTCGTTTGAGTAAACACCACGCTTAACACCCCAACCAATTGCAGCACCAAAGCCCGCCATAGGTGTGAATGCATCACCAAGAATCATTCCGAAAACAGCTGGCACTTGTCCGATGTTCAGCAGAATGATAACGAACGCGATGATGATGTAAGCCAATGCCATGAATGGAACAACGATTTGTGTGAAGTTCGCAATACGTTTAACACCACCAAAGATGATGAAAGCAAGGATGATAGCAACAACAGTACCAGTGAAAATTTTAGCGAAACTGAATGTACCGATAGCTGTTTCAATCATATCTCCTGAGCCAAATGCAGCTTCTACAGCATTACCAATACTGTTTGACTGAACTCCTGGAAGCAAAATACCACATGCAAAAATAGTCGCGATAGCGAAGATCCATGCGTACCACTTCTGACCCATTGCTTTTTCAATGTAGTAAGCCGGACCACCACGGAACTGGCCTTCGTCTTCTTCTTTGTAGATTTGCGCTAGCGTAGATTCTGCGTAAGCAGTCGCGGCGCCAAAAAAGGCAACAACCCACATCCAAAATACGGCACCCGGGCCACCGAAACCGATAGCGGCAGCAACACCAGCAATGTTACCTGTACCGACACGACCAGATAGCGAAACGGCCAGAGCTTGAAAAGACGAGATGCCTTTTGATGAGCTTTTACCCGATAGTAGCAAGCGCCACATTTCAAAGAAGTGACGGATTTGAACAAATCGAGTCATGATGGAGTAGAACAAACCTGCACCTAAACATAGGTAGATAAGTACTGGACTCCAGATTATTCCATTCAAAAAATCAACGAATGACTGCATGAGTATTTTCCCTGTTAGTTTTACTTATGATTGTTTTTCGAACAACACAATACTTCACTTGTAACCCGAGTGTTAAATTATTTAACTGCCCATTAGGATTACTGTGACATAAAGCAAGTTACAGAGGGTGTTTGTTAACGCTTAGTGCTAGTTCGATAATTGTCCCATTTAAATTAATATGCAACTAATTTAATTTATTGGGTGTTTTGTAGAGTGAATAAATAGTGATTAATACAAAAATGGAAGTTTTAGCCATGCAGAAGAGACTAAATTGAGAAAACAGCACTGAAAGCCGCTTGGCATGAACGGCTGATATATGAATTTTGGAGTAAGGCAAGCTAGAATATATCACCAGTGTAGAGTGAACGAGCAGGTCTAAGAAACTGTGTTTCTTGTAGGATCGATAATTTTGGCTTTAATGCCTACCTAGTAGAAATTGCTAATCTGGGTGTTGTTTCAAACAACCACGAACCCTCGCTCCTCTAGTTCTTGAGCGAACTCAGACTGAGTATTTGGCTCACCGTGAATCAAATGCACCTCTTTCGGTGGAGTTGCGATGCCTTCTATAAATCGGCAGAGATCTTCTTTATCAGCATGGGCAGAATAGCCAGACATGCCATGAACTTGAGCATTAACCTCAACGTCTTTGTTATCAATAGAAACCTGCATTTCGCCTTGTTGCAGCTCTCGCCCGAGCGTTCCGTGCGCTTGATAGCCCGCTAAAATCACATCGGTTCGTTTATCGGGAAGCAAGGCGGATAAGTAGTTCATGATCCTGCCGCCTTGACACATTCCAGAAGCTGCGACCACAATTGCGGGTTCACCTGTCGAACGCAGGCGATTGACGATTTTCTTATGCATTCTATGCCCATCAACCGTAATGCATTGCTCAAAAGCGAGTGGATGACGTTTCAGCTCTAGGCGTTGCTTGGCTTCTTGCCCCCATAACTCTTTAAAGCGTCGGTAGGATCGCGTTACCTTTTCTGCCATAGGCGAATCGAGGATGATAGGAATATCGCTGCTGAGTTGATGCTCAAAGATCAGGTGTTCGATATCAAACAACAGCTCCTGTGTTCTACCGATACTAAATGCCGGGATCAGGATGACACCACCATCGAGTAACGAACGGTCAATAATTGCTTTGAGGCGTTCAGAGCGTGTAGCAATATCGTCATGTGTACTGGTGCCATAAGTGGATTCGATAAACAGATAGTCGGCTTGTTGTGGTGGTTTCGGATCCGGCAGCAGTGGTGTGTTACTTGGGCCCAAGTCACCTGAAAAGACTACGATCTCTTGGCTTGGTAACTTAATCTCGATATAGGCAGAGCCTAAGATGTGCCCTGCAGGTTGAAAACGAGCATACAGAGTGTTTGGCCTATGATGATCCTTTTTGTTATTTTGCTGTTTAGAGACAATTGGAAACCACTCCCCATAAGGTTTAGGAGCAATCAACGAATGAATTTTTTTAAGGATGAGTTTGGATTGTTTATGACTGAGCCCTTGCAGTTTTAGGCCGTCTTCAATCATTAAAGGGGCGAGTTCAGCCGTCGCCTGAGTGCAATAAATCGGTTGGTTAAAGCCACTGGCAAGCAACCAAGGTAACCGTCCGATATGGTCAATGTGAGTGTGGGTCAGCAGAAGAGCATTGAGGTGGGAAGTTTCAAATTCAATATCAAGAGGGCGTGCGTCCGAACCTTGAAGCTTTTTGCCTTGAAGATCTAAACCTTGAAGCTTTTTGCCTTGAAGATCTAAACCTTGAAAAAGGCCACAGTCGATAAGCACCGCTTGGCCTGAATCTCTTAGTTCGTGACAAGATCCTGTGACGGTATGTTTGCCGCCATGATGAATCACTTCCATCGTTTACTCCCATTCCTCTATAAAGCCTTCAACGCCTGTTTTTATTTTGCGGATAAGCGCCAGCAAGTAAAACAAGAATAATGAGAGTTGCGATCGTTGAGTGTCTTTTTAAGTAATTGAGCGATGACTCAGTGTATTCGTTGCGAGTTAGTTCGTAGAAGAACCGTCTGAATCCAGTTCTGGGTCTTGTTGCGCCTCTAAACGAGCCACTTCGGCATCAAGCTCTGCTATTTTTTCTGCCATCAAGGCATGACAGCGATTAGCTAACTCTCTTGCGTCGCTGAGCTTGTATCCGGATACCTCTATAGGATCAAGCATCTCGGTGATCACAATGCCATTATTAACTCGGTTGAGATCAATCTTATTGTGTGTGGTGCTGGTACACATCGGGGTGATAGGCACACCGGCTTCAATAGCCATCCGAAAAGCGCCCGTCTTGAATGGCAGTAGCCCACGCCCTTTACTACGCGTTCCTTCAGGGTAAACCCAAACAGACAGATCTCGCTGATGAATAGCTTCCGCCACTTGCTTGATGGTATCGCGTGCTTTGGACTTATCTTCGCGGTTAATCATGATGTTACCGGTGATCCAATACAGCAGCCCAAAGAAAGGCACATACAACAAATCGCGCTTGCCTAAAGAAACCGTGCGAGGCCTTAGCATCCCAGGGTCAGTCACAAAGTCTAATATGCTTTGGTGGTTAGAAATGTAGACGCTTTTTTCTGACGTTGGCGCATTGTCTAGGCCGCGCTGCACCAGTTTTACACCGACGATCTTTTGGAGTTGATTGAACCAACGGCAGAAAACGTACACATGCTTAGGGTTCTTGGGGCTAAACAAGCAGTAAACAAAAGCACATAGAGTGGTGAAAATAATAAACACCGTAGCCAAAATAATACGAAGAACAGCAAGCACAATTCACTCCTTACTCACCGCAAGATTGCAGTGATTAAATAGTTTTAGATGCTTGAAGTTTTCACTCTATTTAACCGAATTGCAACAATTAACTGTTATAGGGTTCTGTTTTTAGATCTTTATATAAAACAAGGACTAACAATGGGTGTTTGACACAGTTATCGAGCTTACACGTGTTCACCAGTAATGGCTGATGATCACCAATACTGTTTATTTGGATCCGACTTTTCTACCCATTCCGGATCTTGACGCGACTCTAAATAGAGTTGTAGGCCGTTATAAGACATGAAAGCTGCAGGGCCGCCGAGGTGCTCGAAATAGTCAAAATACTCATCTTCGAGAACACAAAGGTGGGCTAAATCTTTAACGTTATTCATCATTGCCCATTGAATGGCAAAAACAGGCGCTATTGAGCCTGAAATACTCACCTCTTCGACATTTGGGTTGAACAGTGAATTGGCTTGCTTAAGCTGTATTTCTTCTTGTTCAGACTCTTGCTGTAACACCTCTTCGATGATCTCTGAGCGTTTGGTATTAGAGACATTCTTGTTCAGCTTGGCGATTCGAAGCGCGTAGCTAAAACGGTCTGTTGAAACGATGTCGACAAGTTGCGATAGCAGGTCTTTGTCTACGCCCGCAGCCTTGGTGAAATAGTCGATACAGGAATTGATTGAGGCATAACGAGTACCGTCAAACTCAAAGCCACTGGTTTCGTCGTAGACCTCTATTACAATGTCATCAACCGACAAAGGCCAACCTTTATAGTCGACTCGCTGCTTGGCGATTTGATACATCTTCCAAGCACTGCGCCCAAACCCGCCAAGTGTCGAACCTGAAAAATCAGAATCAATAAGCTCTTGTTCCGTCCAATTTTCACCAATCCCTAAGTGCTTTGCGTACTTATCGATGAGTGCGTGTTTTATCTGATCGCGCACAGCCCAAATTGAGGTTAGATCCTTTGCATACCTAACACTCGCGCACTCCTTGCAAGCTGGCAGTGCAATCGGTGAATAGTCTATCTTGGCAATAGCCTGTGCAGTCTTAGGGAATTCAACAACATCATTGGAAGGTTCACCACAAAACCAACAGGTGTGGCGCAGGTTAAATGGGATATCTATGTGTGAGTATGTGGTCATTAGTCTTTTATCGGCTGGGTGCTTGAGGTTGGTTTAATTATCAAAACAATTATCCCTGTTCGCGCGTCAGCTTGCACCTTGTTTGTTTTTGTTTTGCTGACGAAACTGATTCGTGATGTGACTCGCCTGATGAGCTCATTAGGTGGATGTTGATATAAAACAGTCACTAACGATAAATATTGATTGGTGTGGCTGAACTTATATGAGCTACTAGCAATCGCCCAAGCTCCCCATTACTATTGACATAGACTCCTTACTCCAATAGCGCATATGTCCTCATCGATTCCTTTTTACGATAAAAATGCCCACACACTTTGTGAGCAGTACAACTCAGTGACGTTCGAGACGGTGCATCAAAGTTGGCAAGCTTATTGGCCTTTAGAGGGCGATAAAGTGCTAGATGTTGGTGCAGGAAGTGGTCGTGATGCGCTATGGATGCACAAAGCCGGAGCTGATGTTATTGCGATAGAACCAAGTGCTTCATTACGCGAACAAGGCTCGAAATATACAAGCCCAAGTGTTACCTGGATTGATGATTCACTTCCCTCGCTTAGCCGCACTGAAAACCTCGGAATGCGTTTTGACTTGATATTGGTGAGCGCGGTTTGGATGCATCTTGCCTCGTCTCATCGAGAGCGTGCATTTAGAAAGTTGTCTAACTTGCTGGCTCCAAATGGCAAGTTGGTGATTAGTTTGCGTCATGGGGAGTTTCAAGACAGTCGACAAGGCTATGAAGTCTCAGTTGAAGAGCTCGAGCGTTTATCAAAAAACAGCGCCTTGTTGGTTCGTCATGTTGATGATAGCCAAGATACATTGAACCGCAGTGAAGTGTGGTGGCAAACCGTTGTGATGACATTACCAGATGATGGTTCCGGTGACTTGAACAAGGTGCGACACATTATTGTGAATGACAATAAGTCAGCGACATACAAGTTGGCCTTGTTAAGAACCTTACTGAGAATAGCTGATGCTCATTCAGGCGCTGTGATTGATCGAACTGATGGGAAAATTTCACTTCCAATGGGCTTGGTCGCTCTTTATTGGGTTAGACAGTTTAAGCGCTTGATTGATATCGATATAGAAGGCACTGGGATTCAGCAAAATAGCAACACAACGAAGGGACTTGGGTTTGTAAAAGAAGATGGCTGGAACAAACTCAAACATCTAAGTGCTGATGATCTAGCTATTGGAACTATGTTTTTGGGCGAGGAAGCCAAGGCTTTACAAAAGCTATTTTTACAGACGATCAGCACCATTAAATCAGGGCCTGTGACGTTTATTTATCAAGGTTCGAAAGACAACAGACTATTCGATATATACCCTCCTCAGAAACGACGGAGGAGCCAAGAATCGCTGGTCATTGATAGTGAGTTCTTAGAAAGTTTTGGTTACTTCACACTTGATGAAAGCCTTTGGGAGTGCTTTAGAATCTACCACTCTTGGATTGAACCGCTGGTGGTGAATCAATGGGTCATGGAGATGCAGCGTTTCGAGTTGAACCGACAGCGAAGCATTTCACTACAGACTTATCACGACTGCTTGGTATGGATCGATCAAAACCATGATACTCGCGATGTGCGTAAACGTGTCGAGCAACTTAGATCTGATCGTGCCGACATTGTCAGCGTGTGGAGTGGAAAATCATTAAAAAATGAGTATCACGTTGATCACTGTTTGCCTTTCGCTTACTGGCCAAACAACGATAAGTGGAACCTCTTTCCTACTACAAGCAAAGAGAACTTAAGTAAAAGTGATAAAGTTCCTACGGCTGAAAAGCTGCGCTCGTCTAAGTCGAGGATTCTAGAGTGGTGGCAACTCGCTTGGAACGATTCGGCTCATTTTGAACAACAATTCTTTTCAGAAGCCGCGCTTTCGTTACCTAACATCCCTGCGCAGTGTCGAGACTTTGAAGAGGTGTTCGATGCAATGGGCTTGCAGGTACGTGGTGTAAAAAGCAGACTGCTGATTAGTGAGTGGCACTGATCATTAAGTGGGCTAGTTATCCCAAATAACCCTCAACAAACTAATCATCGAGAACATAATGAAATACATCGGAATTGATGGCTGCAAGTCGGGTTGGATCGCTTGGATTGTCTCTGACAATGAGATACCTGCGTTTAAAGTGGTAAACACCCTCGATGAGTTGCTTGACGATCTTACGGGAGCAACAACGTTAATCGACATGCCTATTGGCTTTAGCGATTCGCTTACTCCAGATAGATTATGCGACAAAGCGGCAAGACGTTTTCTCACCAGTAAGCGTGGCTCTTCCGTTTTTCCCGTTCCGTGCCGAGAGGCGGTTTACCAAATAGATTACATTGCGGGGTGTAATGCCAATGTGCAGCAGCTTGATAAGAAGTTTTCTAAACAGACTTGGGGAATTGTGCCCAAAATCCGCGAGCTTGATGAGCTCATTGAAACTCATCCCAATCTTTCTATCAGGGAATCACATCCTGAGGTGGTGTTTGCAGCTTTGAAAGGCGAACCGCTGACGTTTTCCAAACGAACACTAGAAGGCAAAGAGGAACGGCTTTCTATTATTCAGCAACTCGCCCCTCAATGGTGTGACCGCTTGTCGTTGGCCATTTCAAATACCAAGCGTAAAGACGTCGCGATAGATGATATTTACGATGCTTTTGTACTGATGTTGATCGCCTATTACGCTCCGCAATTATCGACCTTACCTGAACTTTCTGATGTTGGTGGAGAAGCTGACAAGGATCAGAACGGACGAGTTAGAGAGATTGTTTATTGGAACAAAACGCGCTAACAAAGCGTGCGCTCAACTTGGCTTAATATGTTACTTTCCAACTTCTGCTACTTTCCACTCTTACTATTTTTGAGTCTTTTATATGAAACGTTTTATTGTCGGCTGTCTGGCCACTGTGCTCAGTGCTGCGAGTTATGCTCAAGTTGCTCCTATATCTCAATGGCAATGCGACATGATGAAAAAGAACAATGTCTTGAGTAATGGTGCGCCCGTTGGTTGTGAGCGACTATCCAAAGTGGATTTCGATTTCATTAATTTCAAAGGGGAGACACAACAGGGCAATATGATCGTGCTTGATGTTATTGCGCCTGCTGTTGAACAAATCTTTTCAGAGCTTAAACAGCGCAATTTCCCTCTTCATTCCGCTCGTTTAATGCGTGAATTCAGAGGTGACGATAACGCCTCAATGGACGCGAACAACAGTAGCGCGTTTAACGCTCGTCCTATTACAGGCGGAGGAGGTTGGTCGAAACATGCCTATGGTGTGGCAATCGACATCAACCCAGTTCAAAACCCTTTCTTAGAGTTTGATAGCAACGGAAGAATCACGGTAAAGCCTTCACAATCTGCGACTCGCTATGTGAACCGTACTCGTTTTCGTGCTCGTGATGAAATTGAACGCCGAGGCATGGCAGAAGATGTGGTTGAGCTGTTTGCTCATCACGGATTTATGATCTGGGGAGGAGATTGGAATAGCCCAATCGATACTCAGCATTTTGAGGTCGGCTCAAGAAAATTCGTTAACAAACTGCTTTCTAAACCACAACCTGAAGCCAAAGTGTTATTTGAGCGCTACGTCGAATCTTATCGACAGTGCTACCTCAAAAATAAAGGTGAGAACGCAGAAAAAGCTCGAGCTATCTGTGCAAAGAAAACAGTCGGGACTTTTTAGTGCTATGTTTATCTAGAACCGTTTGTGTTTTAGCAAGTTAAACTCGCTTCAGGTGTGTTTTGAATAGCTAAGGTCAGCGCTTGTCGTTGGCCTTTTTTGTATTCATTTTTTCAATAGAACACCACGTATTGAAAAGGTTATTGGGTATCCATTAGTCAATAATCGATAAGCGAATGCAGCGCAAAGTCATCGGTTTGTCATTGAAAAACTCATAGCGTTAACGTTATGTGAGAACCATTGCTGGTGGGGGAACTCTTTACCGAATCGCCAGTATTATTAGTGAACTGATCACAACGGACCAACTAATGAAAAAGATACCTTTGGCTCTAACTCTTTTAAGCACTCTACTTTTTTCACAATATTCTTTGGCTACAGACACTTCGCGCACGACTCAAAACCCAACTTACGAACTCGATGGCAAGGCGGTATTAGGCCGTACTGAGAATGTGTATCTCTCTAATGTTCAAGGGCTAGAAGATATTCCTTTCATCGGTAAAATTGATACCGGTGCAGAAACCACCTCTATGCATGCGGAAGACATTCACGTGAAGAGCTCAAATGCCGACTACAAAAACCTCAAAGACAAAGAGTTGATGGCGGCGTTAACCGAAGACCTGTTGAATAATTCCGATGTTGATTACGATGATTGGAATGGCAGTACCTTTGCGAAATATGAAGCTGTGGTGTCTTTTAAGGTTCAAAACCCGCGCACTGGAGACATGGTATTAATCGAAGCACCTTTAGAGCGTGTCAGCATGATACGTAGCCGCACCAGCAGTACACCTTTGCTTCGTCCTACGGTCAAGATGTCACTGACTATTGCGGATCAAGAATTAAAATCAGACGTCAACCTAACAGACAGAAGCAATTTTTCAGCACCAGTGTTGATTGGTAAAACTTTTCTTGCTGATAACGCTTTAGTGTTTGCAGGCTATGACTACTTGCAAGAACAGGAAAATGCGACAGTAGTAGGCCGAAAAGAGATCGTTTCTATCTCGGGAATGGCGATGAATGCGACCTTCTCATTAAATAATCGCTACAGTATTTTGCATTCAAAAAATATCGATGTAGACAAGAAAAACAACGAAGTCACGTTTGATATGGTCGATAACGATGGCAAACAGAAAGAGATGACACTGCCATTAGTTCGTATGTTAAGCGTGAGTGGTAAAAAGAGACCTCTGGTATATGTACCAGTCCAACTCGATGAAAACACAACCAAAGACGTTCTGGTGTACCTACGTGACCGCTCCAGTAGCGAGTCACAGTTGAGATTTGGTACAAGCACCGCTAGCGAACTTTTCATGATTGATACCAACGCTGAGAATATTCTTTCTGAAGGATCTGAGAATTTCAGCGAGGTCGCGAAAAAGACTGAGCCACTGATTATCTCACCGGAAGAAGATATCACATTAGATGGTTTCCCTATGAAGGCTGTTGCTTCATTTACTGTCAACACGCCTTTGTTGAAGGTCGACAGTTTTGAAATGACAGGTAAAGGCAAAGATGCTTCTGTTGAATTTTATCTTACAGATGTAAATGGTGAGAAGCAGAAGATAACAAAGCCAATTATTAAGAAGCTTAAGGTCGGTGATGATACTCGTCCGGTGGTAAGTGGTGAGTTTTTGGGCGCTGGTAAAGTTCGCCAACAAGAGTTTGCTATCGATGTGCTTAACAGTAATGAGAAAGAGGCCTATTTCATTTTAGGTAAGAAGATGGCGAAAGATGGGGTATATGTGAATACTCGATCTGATTATCTTTTGAAATCGGAGCCTTTGTTTAAAGTAGGGCATATAGAAGTTGTTGAAGTAAACGGCATGACGTTCCCGGCCAAGTTGGATACTGGCGCAGATGTGAGCTCAATGAACGCAGTCAACATCAAACGATTTAAGAAAGACGGCCAAGACATGGTGAGTTTTACCTACCAAAATAACCAAGGCGATAAGCAAGAGTTCACCAAGCCAGTGATTGATGTCATGCGTATCAAAGCCAAGAAAGGCGAGAAGGTGAACATTCGCCCAGTGGTAGAAATGAAGGTTAAGCTCGGAGACCTAGAGAAAGAAGTGAGAGTAAACCTTCAAGATCGCTCACGCTTTGAATACAGCATGATCCTTGGCAAGAACTTCTTAAAGCACGGCGCGGTAGTGAGCAGCGATGAAGATTACTTACTGGGCGATATGGAGTAAACCCCAAACCAGCTTAAGTTCGCAGTAGAGCAGTTCCAAACAGCCACACATTTCAGTATTCGGATGTGTGGTTTTCTATTGAGTGCTCTACAAAGCACATCAAGCTCTACCCTCTCTTGGGGGGCAAATGATCTAGTTCTTGCTCAAATTTAACTTGTTAAGCATAGAAATAGAATTATCAAAGATAGCTTCGGTTATGTGTTTTGGGAAGTCTTCAGGTAAGCGTGCAGCGAGGCGCTCAATTGCTTTAGGCAATTCAGTTTGCATGTTATCCAATATGCTTTGCATGCTACCAGAATTAAAGCCAACTGAATGGGCTGTATCAAGAAAGTGGCGAGAGTAGATCTTGCTTATTTGGTACTTCTTACCACGACTTGCTTTTAATCCCATTGCTAACTTTAATTTTCTTATGTTTAGTCCTTTTTTCCCCGTGATAGGGTAAGCAGACAAAATGTCATAAAATGGTGTTAAGCGATAACTACCTTGCTTTTCAATAAATATTGAATAGTTCTTTGCATGTCCATCAATAGCGCCTATAGCCCATTGGAAAACTTGAAACTTCATGAAGTTATGTCTGTCTTCCAGTGCATTTGATGAGCCTTCAAGTAGCTTCATAATATCGGCTATTCCTGGTCCCCCATCACTTTCGTATTTTATAGATGAAGGGATCCCTTTAGCTTGACAGATATCTTCCTGAGGAAGGCGCAATAGTTGTGTGCGATCCTTAATCCAACGTCTATCAAAACGCTCAACAGCAATGGCTTTATAATTATGGGTTGTGATGATCTCGACTTTCGGAACATCAAACCCTAGCTCTCTAGCTAACTCAATACAGATGAACTCATTCTCGACACTTTCAGTCAGATCTAAAATAGAGGTGGGTTGTTTGATCTCACCAATAGGTAGCTTAATGATATGGCTTGTAGGTGTATTTCCTTTAGGTAAACACCAATCTCCATTCAACCTTAGCAATGCTGTTTTTTCTTGAGCGCCAGCAACCGATATTCGGAAATCATCTTCTTCCTTAATCATACCTAATGGAATATCGGAATGATGGGCAGCTAAGATTTTTTCAAGCCGAGATTCATCAAGAAGTTCGTATGATAGTTTGTTCTCGATATAGGGTTGACTTGGTGGGAGCAGAGCAATGGCACCTACGCTGTCTTTACCAATTTCCTTTAGAAGGTCAAAAGGCTGGTTTGAAGCTGTTTGATAGCGAGCAACAATCCTATTACGTATAGCAATATTGTCTGGTAGTAGATTGTCGAAGTAGTTGATAACGGCATCAGAAGTTATCGTAGGTACTTGTAGCTTAAGAGATAAAGATAATGGGCGAGATTTGTCGTTACTTAGCCAAGACTCGTTATATTTAAATTCATGAGAGCCATTGTTTTGTTTTGTTAGAGTACCGACTAACTCACCATTCATATAGGCATTAAGTTGCTGCATTACCAATCTTCCTCATCAACAGTGCGTTGACTATTTTTTGCATCTTTGGATTCGATTTTAAGGGTGAGATCTAATGCTTGGATGAGCTTGAACATTGTTGAAATAGTTGCCTTTTCTGGTCTATTTTCAAAGTTCGAAATGGTTGCTTGTTTTATCCCTACTTTTTTTGCCAGCTCAGACTGAGTCCACCTATTTTTTTGGCGTATTAGTAGTAAAGTATTAGCTAATTGTTGTGGGCTATAAATCACAAGTTGTCACTCCTTACTATGAAGTTTCATCCCCATGAGAGGATATTGGCCATGCTATCCCAACAAAGGGATATATGTAATTTTATACCTTGTGGGGGATATTGCAAGCTATATACCTTGTAGAGGATAAAGTAGGATTATCAAAGCCTTTAGCTTAAAGAGGTATTGCAAGAAGGTGGCTACCAGCCTTTATTAGACTTGTCGCTAAGTTCTTCTACGATTGGCGATTATCCGTGCGGGTAAGGTGAGGTGATGGTTACACGTAAGTAGATCAAATATGCCACACAAAAGTTAATTAGAAATACTGACTTTGAAGCGCATGAGATGGTTCGAAACTAAAGTCATGGGAATCAAAAGCACTTTACACCGTGCGTCACCCTGTGAGTGAAAGGTTGCGCGTTTAGTACCGATAACATAATTGATGACTATAGAATAAAAAAGGGCCAACTCTTTCGAGTTGGCCCTTTCCAAACGTTTGGTGGAGCTGGCGGGAGTTGAACCCGCGTCCAAAAATCATTCATCATTGGTACTACATGCTTAGTCGATCTTTAATTTCACCAGCAACCTGCGAACCGACACGCTAGTTAAAGGCTAACCTGAATTGTTATTCGCGCTTTTCCTCTCAGGTGGGAGAATCCGCGCTAGCTAGTTTGGGTTTGATCTCTTATTGGTCCCCGTCTTACGAGCGGAAGCTAGGGTAAGAGAGCTCTGAGCAGGTTATTAAGCTGCTAGTGCGTAGTTTTCGTCGTTTGCGACTATTTTTTTGCGGCTTTTAACGTGGCCAACCGCCCCACGGCATGCACCTCAGACTTCAAAATTCCTGTCGAATCCTAAATCAGCCCCAAGTGTTATTTGCATAGTACCAGAAAAGCTTTGCCTGTCTAGCACTGTGCGTTTAAGTGCTTAAAATTAACGCAAATTACTCTTCATAATTCGTGCTTTATCTCTCGCCCAATCTTTTTCTTTCATATCAGTACGTTTATCGTGCAGCTTTTTACCTTTCGCTACGCCAACTTTAATCTTCGCCCAAGAGCGAGACCAGTAAAGCGCGGTTGCGACAAGTGTCATGCCTTCACGGTTAATACGACCGATAAGGTTGTCGAGTTCTTTTCTCGACATTAGTAGTTTACGGATGCGTGTTGGGTTCGCCACGATATGAGTACTCGCTTGAGTTAGCGGAGTGATCGTCATACCACTGATGAATGCTTCGCCGTCTCTGATGTAGACGTAGCTTTCTGCGATATTGGTTTTGCCTTCACGTAGGGATTTTACTTCCCAGCCTTGTAGCTCAAGCCCCGCTTCTATCTCATCATCGATGAAATATTCGTGGCGAGCTTTCTTATTAAGCGCAATGGTATTGCTACCGGCTTTTGATTTTGATTTATTCTTTGCCATAATGGCCTCATTATACGGATTGCACCCTAGTTGGGGAATCCTTTTTATTTGCGCTCTGGCCCAATACAATTAAAATTGCAGTTTGTGTTAATGTAACGCTGTCTTTAACAGGAGTCTATATGCCAAAGGTTACTCGTTCAGCATTAGTGTCGTTTAGTGCCGACCAGATGTTCAGCTTGGTCAATGATGTTGCTCGTTATCACGAGTTTTTGCCAGGGTGTTCTGGTTCACGTGTGATCGAATCTTCAGATTCAACTATGGTGGCTTCGGTTGATGTATCTAAAGCGGGTATCAGCAAAACATTTACCACATCGAACCGCTTAGCGGATGGCGCGGAGATCTTGATGGAGCTGGTGGACGGCCCGTTCAAAAAGCTGCAGGGCGGTTGGTACTTTACTCCGCTCGATGAGCAAGCGTGTAAGGTCGAGCTTAAGTTAGAGTTTGAATTTTCTAGTCGAATGATTGAAATGGCATTTGGGAAGATTTTCAACGATCTGACGAGCAATATGGTCAGTGCTTTTACTCAGCGCGCGAAACAGGTTTATTAAGTCATGACTATTGAATCGGATATGATCCACGTAGAAGTTGTGTTTGCGCTTCCACATGAGCAGCGTGTGTTTACCTTGGTGGTGAATAAAAATGCGACTGTTGAAGAGATTATTGCACAGTCTGGTGTTTTGGAATTGTATCCTGAGATCGACTTAGCAAAAAACAAGGTTGGTGTATTCAGCCGCAACGTTAAGCTAGATGCGACGGTTCGTGATAAAGACCGTATCGAAATCTACCGTGCACTGTTAGCCGATCCAAAAGAGATTCGCCGTAAGCGTGCTGAGCAAGCGAAAGCAGCAGCTGCTAAATCGTAATGCTAAACAAGTTCGACTAAGAAGAGAGCTCGCTAAATTGGCGAGCTTTTTTGTGCCTGTTGGTTAGACAACGCAGATAATTTGTTAGCAGATATTAAAAAGCCTGCTCGTGAGCAGGCTTTTGCGATTCTTGCTTTGTCGACTGATAGCTTTATCGGCTAAGAGCTTTGTTGACTGGAAAGCTTTGTTGGTTGAAAGCTAGCGAAGGCTTTCGAAGAACTCATCACTGGCTTCAAAATCACCGTTGATCGTTACTAGAGTGCCTGTGGCATCAAAGTTAACGACTAGGTTTTTCTGAATCGGGTCTTCATGGCCTTTTTGGTGGTGGTAAATGTAGTACCACGTATCTGGGTAGCCGTTTTCGATAAGCATTGGTGAGCCCATAACGTAACGAACTTGTGTTTTTGTCATGCCAAACTTTAGCTGATCGACAGCCTCTTGTTCAACATAGTTACCCTGATTGATGTCAATTCGATAAACCAACTTCTCTAGTAGAGAGCAACCGGTCAACATTGTTAGTGCAAGTGGAACTGCAACTAACCACTTTTTAATTCGCATAGTTTGAGATCTTTCTTCGCTAAAATACTGCCTGATAATAAACAAGCTCCAGCAAGAAGTAAAAAGCTCCTTGCGCTTTGAGCTTGTTATGACTGGCAATTTTGAATTAAGTTGCAAAATTGCCAAGATTTTTCGGTAAATTATCAGAAAGTTGCTGAATATGTAACCTAAGCTGCGATTAATAACTCTTTTGCATTGGCAAGTGTCGATTCGGTAATTTGGCTGCCACCAAGCAGTCGAGCAAGCTCTGAGACGCGTTGTTGCTCATCCAGCGTGTGCATTTGAGTCTCAGTTTTACCTGATTTCGTGTTCTTCGCTACAAACAGCTGTTGGTGACCGCAACCGGCAACTTGAGGTAAGTGAGTCACACACATCACCTGCGTAGATTCGCCCAGCTTACGTAGCATTTTTCCGACAACCGCAGCGGTTGGTCCACTGATACCCACATCGACTTCATCGAAAATCAGGCTTGGTGTATCCACTTTTTGCGCCGTGATCACCTGAATCGCCAGTGAGATTCGTGATAACTCACCACCAGAGGCCACTTTAGCAATTGGCTGCATTGGTTGGCCCGGGTTTGTCGAAACAATGAAGGTCACGTTATCCATACCCAATGGAGAAGGGTGTGTATTGGTGTTGTTTACTTCAATGGCAAACTGCGCTTTTTCCATGCTCAATTCATGCATGCTTTGCGTGATCAGTTTGTTGAGCTCTTTTGCATAACGAGTTCGAGATTTATGAAGCTTCTCTGATTTAGCAACGAACGATTGGTATTGGTTTTCTACCTCGTTTGCTAAGTCCTCTAGTTTTTCATCAGAGCAATCTAGCGCTTCAACTTGTTGTAGTAAGTCTTGATGGTGCTTATAAAGTTCTTCAGGTAATACGTGGTGTTTACGAGACATCGACATCACTTTAGAGAAACGCTCTTCAACGTAAGCCATACGACCGGGATCAACATCAATACTGTCTAGGTATGTTCTTAATTCGTTGTTGGTCTCTTCAATCTGAATAATGGCTTCAGACAGTAAGCTCGGCAATTCAGCCAATCTTTCATCAAGCTCAGCTAACTGAATTAGGGAGTTATTGGCCGATTGCAGAATACCAAGCGCATTAACTTCTTCGCCTTCATAAATAAGCTCAATAGCTTGTTGGCAGGTTGTGGCCAGTTCTCCGCTATTGGAGAGGCGCTTATGCTCTTGTTCGAGGTCTTCATATTCTTCCTCCCCAATAGACAGCTCATTTAACTCTTTGATTTGGTATTCAAGAAGTTGTTTTTGAGCTTGATTTTGCTGGCTATTTTCACGTAACTCTTTCAAGTGGTTATCGGCTTGTCGCCAGGCTTGGTAAGCATTACGTGTCGATTTCAACAGGTTCAAGTGGCCTGCGTATTGATCAAGCATCGCCATTTGGTAGTCGCTTTTCATCAACTGATGGTGCGCGTGTTGACCATGAATGTTAATCAGCAGTTGGCCTAGAGACTTTAATTGTGAAAGAGGGACTGGGCTGCCGTTGATGAATGCACGAGAACGACCTTCTTTTGAGATGGTTCTGCGTAAGATACATTCACCGCCATCAAGCAGTTCGTTGTCTTCTAACCAGCGGGTAGCGTGCAGATTGTTCTCAAGTAAAAAAGCGGCACTGACTTCGGTTTTCTCTTCACCTTGTCGAACCATTCCTGCATCGGATCTTCCCCCAAGACATAAGCCTAAAGCATCGATAGCGATAGATTTACCCGCACCCGTTTCACCGGTGATTGTTGTCATGCCTTTAGAGAGTTCTAGCTGTAAAGACTTAACAATAGCGAAATTATTAACACTTAGATGAGCCAGCATTTTTATTTACCTGTATAACTGAACAATACTGTATATAAGTTCAGTATATACTGTTTCTTTATACAGTAAAGTCGGTGGGCGAAATTTTTTTGCGATAGCTCTCAGAATTGAGTGCGTCCGTAGATCACTGAAACCGCTATAGATTCCCAACTCAGTCGTTCCTCCCTGGCGGGAGTGGAGGTATAAGGAATTGAAGAGAAGCGAGAGCCGAAGGGCTTTTTACTGGCAATAAAAAAGGCTGACGAATGTCGTCAGCCTTTCAAATTTTTGATTGCCACTGGAGCGTTTATCCTTTTAGAACAGCTTACTCGACCAACCTAGTTTGTTACGTAGAACATGGTAGTAATTGTAATCTTTAGGGTGGATCAGCTTGAGCACATTCGGGCTTTGGTAGATGTGGATCTCATCACCAGGAGAAACAGGTAACGAGATTTGGCCATCGCAGCTGACTTCTTGAGTGCCGCGGTTATCAGGCGATACGATCAGCTTGATACGACGCTTTCCATCCACCACTAGTGGGCGGCTTGAAAGAGTGTGCGGGAACATCGGTACTAATGAAATTGCATTTAAGCTTGATGACAGGATAGGGCCGCCACCGGAAAGTGAATAAGCGGTGGAACCGGTCGGTGTTGAGACGATTAAGCCATCAGAACGTTGTGAGAAGGCAAAGCTGTCATCGATATACACTTCAAACTCGATCATGCGTGCGACTTGGCCGGGGTGAAGTACGGCTTCGTTAAGTGCCGCATTGTGGCTTTTTATTTGACCATGACGGTGAATTTCAGTTTCAAGTAAGAATCGCTCTTCTTCCATGAACTCTCCCTTTAGCACATCAGTAAGCGCACTCTGGAAGTTTTCAGGGTTGAGATCGGTTAGAAAGCCAAGGTTACCTCGGTTAACACCAATGACTGAAATATCGAAACGTGACAAGATTCTAGCGGCACCGAGCATATTTCCGTCACCACCCACTACAATCGCGAGATCAGCACGTTTACCCAATTCAATCAGGCTAGAAAAATGTTCTTGTGGGATATCGTCTAAAATAGTGGCGAGTCTATCATCAACAAACACTTGATAACCCTCAGTACTTAACCACTGATAGATCTCTCTATGAGTCTGAATTGCTTGCTGATCTCGAGGTTTACCAATAATTGCGATGACTTCAAATGGCTTTTTCATAACGTTTCCAAACGAATTAGGCTTGAATCAAAATTCTTCATCCCCATAATAAAGGCAAGTTGAACGTCTATGCGAGTGTTTTATATCAATTTGAGGCGCAAACACGCCTGTCACTGGCATTGAAAACGAATTCTGGAGATATCATGAGCAACGAAGAAAACAAAGTAACCGAAGAAGAGCTAGATCAGATCATTGCTGAAGCTGAGAAAGTTGAAGAAGCTGAACTGAATGAAGATGCGGCTGATGAGCAGGAATCAAAAATTGCTCAATTAGAAGCCGCACTGCTTTCTAGTGAGTCTAAAGTGAAAGAGCAGCAAGATTCTGTTCTTCGCGCAAAGGCTGAAGTTGAGAATATGCGTCGTCGTACTGAGCAAGAAGTGGATAAGGCACGTAAATACGCGCTAAACAAATTTGCTGAAGGCCTACTACCTGTTATCGATAACCTAGAGCGTGCAGTACAAGCTGCAGATGCTGAGAACGAAGCGGTTAAGCCGATTCTTGAAGGTGTTGAGCTAACTCACAAAACGTTCGTAGATACAGTGGCTAAATTTGGTCTTACAGAGATCAACCCTGAAGGTGAAGCATTCAACCCTGAATTCCACCAAGCAATGTCTATTCAAGAAAGCCCAGATCATGAGTCAAACACTGTGATGTTTGTTATGCAGAAAGGCTACGAGCTTAACGGCCGTGTTATTCGCCCTGCAATGGTAATGGTTGCTAAGTAATTGAGTAGCCGTTTGCTAAGCAGTTGATTATTGAAGCCGCGAAGCGAGAAAGTGATGGCGACAATATAATTCACTGGTTAACGTAAAATGAAAAGAGAGGCATATGCTTCTCTTTTTTTATGCCTGTAACTTGAGACTCCACGTAAATAGTCACCAAAATCGCATTAAGAATGTCGTTCCTTTTAATTTATTCAGATCAACAATTTAGAGTTTTATATTATGAAACTGGTTGTTATTAAAGAAATGTTTCGATGTCACACTTGTAATGTTTTTGTAAATAAATGCTTTTAATTGTTATCTTTGTATGTAAAATCCACTGCAATATAGCGATTTAGGTCGCATATATAACTATAAAAGTACAAATTTTAAACACAACAAACTGGAGAAGAACGATGGACAAATCGCTCTCAGGTAAGATTTTTGTAGGCTTGTTTGCCGGCCTTATTATTGGTACTGCTATTCAGTACCTATTCAGCGGCATTGCTATTTTTGATACGTACCTGCTCGGCGCTGCAGAAGGTGCTGGTGGTATGTTCGTATCACTTATCAAGTTGCTCGTAGTACCTCTTGTATACGTATCTATTGTTTGCGGTATCGTTGAGCTAAAAGATATTCGTTCATTTGGTCGTCTTGGTGGTAAAACCTTTGGTCTTTACATTATTAACACCATCATCGCGATTTCAGCTGCTCTAACGATTGGTCTTATTTTCCAACCGGGTGCTGGTGCGAATCTAGCGGGTACAGTTTCTGAGACAATTGCTCTTACAACAACTGAAACACCAGATATCTTCTCTCTTGTTGTTAACATTGTTCCTAGTAACCCTGTAGAAGCATTTGCAAGTGGCGACATGCTGCAAATCATCTTCATGGCTATTTTGACAGGTCTTGCTATCCAAGCTCTTGATTCTCGTGGTGGCCCTGCTATCAAGACATTCAAGATGGCTAACGAAATCATGATGAAGCTTATCGGCCTAGTAATGAGCCTTGCGCCATACGGTGTATTTGCTCTGATGATTCAACTAGGTGCAACACTTGATGCAAACACGCTAATGTCAGTTGCTGGCTATGTAGCGCTTGTTGTAGCAATGCTTGTGTTCTGGATCTTCTTCTTCTACCCAATGATGGTTGGTTCATTCACTGGTATTTCTCCAAAGCAGTTCCTACGTGCAACTCGTGAGCAAATCCTTTTCTCACTATCGACTGCAAGTTCGAACGCTACAATTCCAGTAACAATGCGTACTCTTACTGACAAACTGAATGTATCTAAGTCAGTGGCAGGTTTCGGTGTACCATTAGGTGCAACAATGAACATGTCTGGTGTATCTATCTACATCGCACTAGCAACTATGTTCGTCGCAAACGCATTTGGTCAGCCAATCAACACTGCTGACATCTTTACTCTAGGTTTAACTATCTTGCTACTGTCTATTGGTGCTGGTGGTGTTCCGGGTGGCGGTGTTGTTATGGTCGGTGTTCTATTACACCAACTAGGTTTGCCACCAGAAGGTCTAGCGATTGTTGCTGCTGTTGACCGTATCTGTGACATGTTCTGTACTTCTTCTAACGTTGTTGGTGATACTGCGGTTAACACTATCGTAGCGAAATCTGAAAACGAAATCGGTGTTGAAGCTAGCGAAGAAGCTGAGCTAAAGAAAGCAGAAGCATAATTCTTAATTAGGATTCGATAATTAGAAGCCCCGCTCAATGAGAGCGGGGCTTTTTTGTTTCTGATGATAAGTGCTTTGGGTTATCTGGTTACTTAGTCAAAAAAATCGTTGGTTGGTGTTAAGTCTCATTTTTTCTTTTTACTCGTGCCGAATTGGCCATCTGTTTTCAATTTTTAATATAGATCACATATAATAATACAATATTATTTTATTGTTCTGGCAACCTACATTATGACGACGTAAAGGAAACCAAATAATGAAGTTGTCTTACCTTAGCTTATTAACGGCGAGTCTTTTAGCGGCTCCGGCTCTTGCTTCTAATCACGATGTTGGTCAACAGTTTGACCTTGACCCAGAAAAAGCACCTGCACAAAACTTTGATCTATCTAAATGGAAAATTAACTTACCGGAGCTGACGACTGAAGGGTCTAGAAAAGGTAAAACGCTGGAGATTGGTAAAAAGGAACTGTCGAATGTAGACACGCCTTACGTTCACCCTAAATGGTTTTACACGGATGCCGAATCTGGTGCGATGGTGTTTGTGGCTCCGAATACAGCTCCAACGACGCCAAACAGCAAAAACACGCGTAGTGAGCTAAGAGCGATGCTAGCGGATAGCTACTCTTCTCCGAGCAACAATTTCGCGATCTCAAGCCATAAGAACGCAGAAGAGTTTGGTTCTATCGGTGGGCAAATGACGGCGACACTTTCTGTTGATCAGGTCAGCACCAGCGGCAACTATAAAAAAACAGGTGCATTTTCAGTCGTAATTGGTCAAATCCACGGTTCGGATAATGAACCTCTGAAAATTGTTTACCGTAAGTTACCAGAGCATGAGCATGGTTCGTTAACGTGGAACTATGAATTAAATCCACCCAAAGAGCTGAAAGATGCCAAAGACGAAAACGGCAAGAAACTTCGTAAAGATATTCGCCATGATGTATTTGGCCAATACAATCTGAAAAAAGGCAGCTCGGATCCTACTGATGGTATCAAGCTAGGTGAAGTGTTCTCATACGATGTGAATATCAAAGATAACATCATGCACTTAACCTTTACTAAGAATCCAAATTCAACAGAACCAATTGTGAAGACGTATGATGTTGATTTAGCGAAAGGTAAATACCAAGGACACGACGTGGATCTTGGTTATGGTCAAGACTGGATGTACTTCAAAGCGGGTGCTTATAACCAGTGTAATACCAAGAAGTCTAGCTCTGCTTGTGAGTGGCGTGGTATGGAAGCGGGTGATTACACACAAGCAAGTTTCTACCAGTTAATTCTTAATCAATAATATTGAGAATTAAAAATAGTGCAGAATCAATAACGGTTCGACTCGCTGTGATTTGAAAAAAGACCTTCCATCTGAAGGTCTTTTTTATGCGAAAGAGGATCGGGGGGACATTTTCTTTATGATGGTTACTGCGTGAATATGTCAACTTTCGAGCCTTAAGTAGTAAGGGGTGAGCCACTTTTTATCTTTAAGTTGAAAGATAGGGGGAAAAATAGATTTTTTTTACCTATTTCCCTTGAAAACTAGTTTGCAGCCCTTATCTATGGTGCATACGAAAGCAAAATACATTTGCATTTAAATTTTGTGTATTAGGGTTGAATCCCTGATTACTACCCCCCACATAGTGGGTATAGCAAAAAACTAAATAGAATTTATTCGGAGAAAGCCTGATGGGTCGAATCATTGGTATTGATTTAGGTACTACTAACTCTTGTGTTGCTGTTCTTGACGGTGACAAACCACGCGTATTAGAAAATGCTGAAGGCGAACGCACAACAGCATCGGTAATCGCATACACTGAAGGCGAAACGCTAGTTGGTCAACCTGCGAAACGTCAAGCAGTTACTAACCCTCAAAACACGCTATACGCGATTAAGCGTCTAATCGGTCGTCGTTTTGAAGATGAAGAAGTTCAACGCGATATCGAAATCATGCCTTTTAACATTGTTAAAGCTGATAACGGTGATGCATGGGTTGAAGCGCAAGGCCAAAAAATGGCTGCTCCTCAAGTATCTGCTGAAGTTCTTAAGAAAATGAAGAAAACAGCTGAAGACTTCCTAGGCGAAGAAGTAACTGGCGCAGTAGTAACTGTTCCTGCTTACTTTAACGATGCACAACGTCAAGCAACGAAAGATGCTGGCCGTATCGCTGGTCTAGATGTTAAACGTATCATCAACGAACCTACTGCTGCTGCTCTGGCTTACGGCCTAGACAAGCAAGGTGGTGATCGCACTATCGCTGTATACGACCTTGGTGGTGGTACATTCGATATCTCTATCATCGAAATCGATGAAGTAGAAGGCGAGAAAACTTTCGAAGTTCTTTCAACTAACGGTGATACTCACCTTGGTGGTGAAGATTTCGATAACCGCATGATCAACTACCTAGTAGATGAGTTCAAGAAAGAGCAAGGTATCGACCTTAAAGCTGATCCACTAGCAATGCAGCGTGTTAAAGAAGCAGCAGAAAAAGCGAAAATCGAGCTTTCTTCTACTACTCAAACTGACGTAAACCTACCTTACGTTACTGCTGATGCAACTGGTCCTAAGCACATGAACATCAAAGTGACTCGTGCGAAGCTTGAGTCTCTAGTTGAAGACCTAGTTCAACGTTCTCTTGAGCCACTGAAAGTTGCTCTAGCAGATGCTGACCTATCTGTAGGCGAAATCACTGACGTTATCCTAGTTGGTGGTCAGACTCGTATGCCTATGGTTCAAGCTAAAGTAACTGAATTCTTCGGTAAAGAGCCACGTAAAGACGTGAACCCTGACGAAGCTGTTGCAATGGGTGCTGCTGTTCAAGGTGGTGTATTAGCTGGTGAAGTTAAAGACGTTCTTCTTCTAGACGTTACTCCTCTATCTTTCGGTATCGAAACGATGGGCGGCGTAATGACTAAGCTTATCGAGAAAAACACAACTATCCCTACTAAAGCGGATCAAGTGTTCTCTACAGCTGAAGACAACCAAAGCGCAGTAACTATCCATGTTCTTCAAGGCGAGCGTAAGCAAGCGACTTACAACAAGTCTCTTGGTCAGTTCAACCTAGAAGGTATCCAACCAGCACCACGTGGCATGCCACAAGTTGAAGTAACATTCGACCTAGATGCTGATGGTATCCTGAACGTATCTGCTAAAGATAAAGCGACAGGTAAAGAGCAGAAGATCACTATCCAAGCATCAGGCGGTTTGTCTGAGGAAGAGATCGAAGCAATGGTTCAAGAAGCAGAAGCTAACAAAGAAGCTGACAAGAAGTTCGAAGAGCTAGTAACTGCACGTAACCAAGCTGACCAAATGATTCACGGCACTAAGAAGCAAGTAGAAGAAGCTGGTGAAGCTCTACCTGCAGACGAGAAAGCTAAAATCGAAGCCGCTATCGAAGCTCTAGAATCAGTTAAGTCTGGTGACGACAAAGAAGCTATCGACGCTAAAGTTCAAGAACTTATGCAAGCTGCTCAAAAGCTAATGGAAATTGCTCAACAGAAAGCTCAAGCTGAACAAGCTGGTGCTGACGCTGGTGAACAACCTAAGCAAGACGACGACGTGGTAGACGCGGAGTTTGAAGAAGTTAAAGACGATAAAAAATAATTTCGTCGCAGAGTAGCCTGATTTCGTTGTCGGAAGTGCTCACCTACTAGCGTAGGCTCCGCGCTTCCTCCTAGAACTCAAGCTACTTGCTTAGAAATTCATTGTCTCAAAGACTTATTATTGCGGGCGTCAGAGGTAACTCTCACGCCCGTAAATTTGTATTTAGACTTGTCGATCTAGATAATAGCTTTATTCGGTGTTTCAGCCGGCAGAACTTTTATCTAGATTGATACACAGACTACTGAAGTGATCATTCGGTAGTAGCAATTATTTGGTGACCTAGAACATGTCAAAACGTGATTTTTACGAAGTATTAGGCGTAAGCCGCGATGCATCAGAGCGCGATATTAAAAAAGCGTACAAACGCTTAGCGATGAAATTCCACCCGGATCGTAATCAGGGTGATGACAGCGCAGCAGACAAATTTAAAGAAGTAAAAGTAGCGTACGAGATCCTAACCGATTCTCAAAAGAAAGCAGCTTACGACCAATACGGCCACGCAGCTTTTGAACAAGGCGGCATGGGTGGTGGTGGCGGTTACGGCGGCGGTGGCCAAGGTGACTTCGGCGATATCTTCGGTGATGTGTTTGGCGATATCTTTGGCGGCGGTCGTCGCGGTGGTGGTCAAGCGCGTGCACAACGTGGCTCTGATTTACGTTACAACATGGAGCTTTCTCTAGAAGAAGCAGTTCGTGGTGTATCTAAAGAGATTGAAGTACCAACACTTGTTGAATGTGACATTTGTGACGGTAGCGGCGCGAAAGCGGGTTCTTCTGCACAAACGTGTGGTACTTGTCATGGCCACGGCCAGGTACAAATGCGCCAAGGTTTCTTTGCGGTTCAACAGACTTGTCCTACTTGTAACGGTAAAGGCAAGATCATCAAAGACCCATGTAACTCATGTCATGGTCAAGGTCGCAAACAGAAGACGAAAACGCTTAACGTTAAGATCCCAGCAGGTGTTGATACTGGTGATCGCATTCGTCTATCTGGCGAAGGCGAAGCAGGGGAGCACGGCGCTCCAGCTGGCGACTTGTACGTACAAGTACACGTAAAAGAGCACAACATCTTTGAGCGTGACGGCAACAACCTTTACTGTGAAGTGCCAGTAAGCTTCTCTATGGCTGCTTTAGGCGGTGAAGTTGAAGTTCCAACACTGGATGGTCGTGTAAACCTTAAAGTGCCAGAAGAAACACAAACGGGCCGTATGTTCCGTATGCGTGGCAAAGGCGTGAAAGGCGTTCGTGGCGGCGGTGTGGGTGACCTAATCGTTAAGCTAGTGGTTGAAACTCCGGTTAAGCTAAGCTCTCGTCAAAAAGAACTACTGCGTGAATTTGAAGAAACATGTTGTGGTGAAGCGGCAAGCAAGCACAAGCCAAAATCTGAAGGTTTCTTCAGCGGTGTGAAAAACTTCTTCGATGACCTAACTAAGTAATTGATAGTAATTTGAACATTTTAAAGCCTGCCAGTGTGCAGGCTTTTTTGTATCTGTAGATCGGAGAAAAGAAGCTCAGAGAAGAAAAAGTCGAGATTTCTCAGATAAATTATCGAGCCCTTTGGTGGTTGCTCTTGTTACTTCCAACACGCTTCTGGCTTTGAAACACCTGAGTGGTGCAATTCCAAGATATCGGTAATTGAATCTAAACATCCATCATTCACTTGTTGCGAAAGTGGTTCAGCTTGAATGGAATAAGTAGTGCTACTGGCCGAAATTGCTAACGTGTAGCGACTAGTGTCGATATCGCAAAACAAGCATGTCCCTCCTGAAATAATATTCTCCGCTGCGGATGCATAGTTTCCTGTATATAGGGTTTCTATCTCCAGTTGCATCTTGGTCATATCGGCTAAAGCAGTGACTCGATGTGCTTTGATTACATGGCTTGTATAACTTGGGTAAGCTATGGCGCCGAGTATCCCCATAATGACAACAGCGAGCAATAATTCGATCAATGTCATCCCTCTAATGCTTAACTTGTTGTTGTTACATATATTTTTTCGAATCATCACGAGTAATTTCCTTTGATATCTCTGCCTATTTTTCTCCGGTGGTAGCATCGGCGCAAGATTAAATACGGTTACGAACGGTATTACATAGGAAATTGGGAAATGACTCGCGGGTTTACTTTATTAGAGCTGTTAATCACGGTGTCGGTGTTATCGATACTGATAGCGACGGCTGCCCCGAACTTTAGTTCAGTAACGCAAACCGTGAAGATGCAACGATTGGCTAGCGAGTTGAATGGTTTTCTTATTCAGGCTAAGTCAGAGTCAGTAAAAAGGAATCAAGATCTTTGGGTTCACTTCTCAATGGAAAAGAATGAAATGCAGTCAGCTGGAGATTGGACTATTTGGTTAAAACCTACCGAAGACTTGTCAGGTGAGACCCTATTACAGTTGTCGGGCGAACCTTTTCGTGACCTTTCTTTTTCTCATAACTACACCGGAGATAGAATCAGTTTTGAGAGCGTTCGTGGAAGGCCCTCTCGAGGGACTCTTTCTCTGGCTCCCAATACGGCTTCAACCGATCGACTTTTGATCAAGTTATCCAGTCCTCCGGGGCGTATTAAGGTGTGTGGCGAGTCGAGTGCGAAGTATGGCTATGATGCGTGTTAAGGCAATAGTCACAGCTCCTCACAAGCAGCAAGGCACATCACTGATTGAATTAATGGTGGCCTCTGTGATTGGCGTGTTCGCTATTTCGATTATTGGCAGTGTGTTTATTACGGGACAAAGAATCGCTAAAGATAAAGGCATTGAGTTGTTGCTGCTGCAAAACCTAACCAGCACCATGCAGGTTATGAAAGAAGATATCCAGCGAGCGGGTTACGATGGTTCAAACGGTGATTCCATAAAGCTATCTGGAGCGAGTAACACCATCCAAGTGAGTGGCGGTATTGCGGTTGGTTTTGTTTATTTCAGAGAGGGTTCCAACGATAACAAAGATAATCGAAATATCGTTTATCGGAAAGATGGCACTAGGCTACAAATTTGTGAAAAGGGCACTACTGTGTCCGAGGCGGTCCTCACATTTAGTCAGGTTACTGGATGTTACTCGTTGTTTGATGAAAGTATTCTCGAGGTAGACGAATTCAATATTTCTTCTCGGGTATTGGAGCAAAATTCAGTTAAAACTATGCTGACTGATATCAGCATTGCGGCATCCATTCCAACTGCAGGTGTTTCCAAATCGATTTCGGTTTCCGTTAAGCAGAGGAACTGGCAATGATGATGTTTAGAAAGCAGAGTGGTGTGGTGACTTTATTGATTACATCAGTGCTTTTAATCGGTGCTTTAGTGGTGACGTTAGGCACGTACCGCAGTGTATTCCATCAAATTAAAGTGGCTCAGAATGAGGTTCAGGGAAGACAAGAACATTGGCGTTCGGAAGGCGGCTTAGAATGTACCTACTCCTACTTACTTGAATTAGATAAAACCATTGCTGATATCAAAGACGCGGGTGCCCGACCTGCAGATTTTTCTGATTGGTGTTCCCCATACGAAAATCAACCGCAAATTGAAATCTCTGATAGTGCGATTTCTAGCGCTTACGTTGTGGCGTCATCCTCGAATGCGCAGTCTCTTTTTAAGACAATAAGAGAAAGCTCCCAACTTGGAAGTGGGGCGATTCAATCAACAGGGCCGATTGAGATCATTGGTACATTAAGTCTGAAGCCGACAGTAAAAGAAGAACCGATCAGTGGTAATGAATATGAATGCGTCAGTGTTACTTTTGCCGACCTTTTTACTTACCAATACGATTCAACGCATGGTGATTCAGGACAAACGTTAGGCTTAGAAGTGCTCGACCCAAGTGCGGATGGTCCGTTTTCTGGTTTTGATGGCGTGTGTGACAGTGAATATAAAACGGAGATACCCAAAGGTAATTCGGGAAGTCGCTATTCAATCTATGCACCTGACTCCTCTCAAGGAACGAATCCGCCTCCCTTCCAAAAAGACTTTAATCCTGATCCAAATATGAACCCGTTTTATACTTTCTTTGGTATCGCGAAAACGGATCAAAATATTGTCGACTTATCACAAGACACTGACCTTTTTAAGCACGTACAGATACTGAATGCGACAGAGTGTGGCACCGAAATCATGGACCATTTTACTTCTGGGCAAACCAAGGGGTTGTGGGTTGAGGGAAATTGCCATATCAATTCAGCGGTTGCCGCCGCCAACAATCAATCTCAACTTCTGGTGATTCAAGATGGTGTGCTCGCGTTAAATGGTGCCATGACTTACAACGGTGTGATTTATCATTTGGTCGATTATCAAAAGAGCCATGTTAAAACTCGTATAGATGACTTCTGGGAAGCGCTTGTTACTCCCAATGTATTTGCACCGTTTATCAAAGACATCGATGACGCGACCGTCCTGAAAAAAAGTGTCGGGATTCAATTTGCTTCTGGTTTACCTTCAGGTGGCCTGATCTTCGATTCACCACTTGGTGTGACAACGATTGTGGGTGATATGGATTTGGATTTTCGTTCAGAGTCTAATCCAAGCGATCCGCCTTCGATTTATCAGTGGAAGCGAGGATCATGGAATGACTTCTAAACATCAAGGTTTCAGTTTGATAGAGGTGCTCATCTCGTTTTTGCTTATCGGTGTGGCTTCGTTGGGGTTGGTTAAACTGCAGGTCTATGCGGAACAAAAATCGGACTTTGCGCTTCACAGTGTGGAGGCTCTGCATTTTGCTGAAAGTCAGATGGAATATTATCGGACTCGAGTATCGGACGTGAGTGGGGCGGTCGGATTAATCCCTTTTTCGGATCTCAATCAAGCGAGTTACTGTCTGAACACGGCAAGTTCAGTTCCCTTGTCCGGTTTATCCGGCTCTGCCTATGCGATGACATGCGAAGTGATAAATGCCAATGGTGCTTTGTCTGGCGCTTTGAAAAACATTACGGTGACTGTTGCATGGCAAGATCGTATGAATAAATCGCAAAGCATTTACCTTGAAACTATGCTCTCCAAATACAGTGAGTTTGACTGATCCCGAAGCAAACGTTTACTGCATGCTAAGGCTCCCTCCCACCCTTTTACTGATAATTTTCACTCATCGGACATTGTTTGCTTACTGGTTAAAAGTCTGTATATAGAATGGTGTTTTTTGTGTTTTTATATTGTTGCCGTTGCATGGCATTTTTGCAAAATATGTCTCCATTTATGGAAAATAAGGTGGAATCTTGTGCTTTTTAATGACGACTTTAATAGAATATGTGCTGTACCAATAGGCCATGGTCCCAACTTATATTAGGCCTAAACAAACAACATCACATATGGAGTTACCATGAGTAACCAAGCCGTAAAAAAAGCACCATCGACTGAGAAGATCAGTGGGATGGACCGCTTTCTAAACTTCATTGAACGCGCCGGCAACAAAATCCCAGATCCAGCAATCCTGTTCTTCTGGGCTCTAGTTATTGTATGGGTAGCATCTGCACTTTTGTCGAATCTTTCATTCGATCTAATCAACCCTCAAACGGGTGCTGCTCTAGAAGTAAACAACCTATTAACTGGTGAAGCGCTTGCTAGCTTCCTAGCGAATATGGTTACCACGTTCACAGGCTTTGCACCGCTAGGCATCGTACTTGTTGCTATGCTGGGTGTTGGCGTTGCTGACTCTTCAGGCTTCATTACGACTGGCCTTAAGAAGATGCTGAACTTCACGCCAGCTAAACTACTAACACCAATGCTAATTCTTGTTGCTATCGTGTCTCACACAGCAGCAGATGCAGGTTACGTTCTAGTAATTCCTCTTGGCGGCATCATCTTCCACGCAGCGGGTCGTCACCCTCTAGCGGGTATTGCAGCAGCATTTGCTGGTGTATCAGGTGGTTTCTCTGCGAACTTCATTCCTTCAGGTATTGATCCGCTACTAGCTGGTTTCACTCAAACAGCGGCAAACGTTCTTGACCCTGCATACGTGATTAATCCTCTAGCCAACATCTTCTTTACTGGTTTGTCTTCAATTCTTATTGTTGCAATTGGTTGGTATGTAACAGAGAAAGTTATTGAGCCTCGCCTTGCTAACACACCTGTCGATGAAGATGCAGAACAAGCACCAGACTTAGGTACGTTCACGGCGATTGAATCTAAAGCATTCAAATTCGCTGGTTGGGCAATGGTTGCGGGTATTGGTCTGCTTATCGCTGCTTTGGTTCCTGAAAATTCAGCACTTCGTTCGCCTGAAGGTGAGCTAACAGCATTCTCTGCACCAGTGATGAAGTCTATCGTTCCTCTGATCTTCATCCTGTTTATTATTCCGGGTATCGTCTACGGCCGTGTAGCGGGTACTTTCAAGAATAGTAATGATGTTATCAAAGCAATGTCTGAGACGATGGCAACGATGGGCGCATACATTGTAATGTCGTTCTTCTGTGCTCAGTTCCTATGCTAATGGTTGTGGGTATCTCTCCAGAGCTATCTCAAGCGGCTTACCGTGTAGGCGATTCAGTGTCTAACATCATCTCTCCACTAATGGTGTTCTTCCCACTGGTTGTTGTTTACTGTCAACGTTACGTTAAGTCGACAGGTATCGGTACACTAGCTTCTCTAATGATGCCATTCTCGATTGCTATGCTAATCGGTTGGTCAATCTTCTTGCTAGCTTACTGGGCTCTTGGTATCCCACTAGGTATCCAAGCTCCTTACACTTACACAATGTAAGCTAAGTACTAAAAGCAAAATTTAGTAAGATAAAATCATCGAAGCCCGCACCGAAATGTGCGGGCTTTTTTTTGCTATCCTTTTCTACTTTTTTATCCAAGATTTTTATAGCCAAGACTTTCAATATCCAAAACTTTTTATATCCAAAACTTTTTATATTCAAAATAAAGGCACTCAGCTTATACTCCGGATTACGGCTAATTGTTGGCCGGTAAAATTAGGAAATCCAATCCACATGAAAATTCTGCTTTTAGTAGGGTTAATTGTTTTAAATGGTCTGTTTGCCATGTCAGAGATTGCACTGGTAGCAGCAAAGAATAGTCGGCTGAAACGCTTAGCCGAAAAACATCGCTCCGCTCAGGTTGCTCTTGATCTCAAAGAAAACCCAACCCGCTTCCTTTCAACCATTCAAATCGGTATCACGGTAATCGGCCTACTCAGCGGTATTGTGGGCGAAGCGACGCTATCTGCGCCACTGGCCGTTCAACTTGAGCTGTGGGGATTAGACCCAACACAAGCGAATATCTTGTCTACTGCGGTAGTCGTTGTCGGTATTACTTACTTCGCGATTGTTGTGGGTGAGTTGGTGCCAAAACGTTTTGCTCAATCCCAAGCTGAAAATATTGCTGTGCTGGTAGCGCTGCCTATCTTCTGGTTATCAAAAATTGCGACGCCGTTTGTTTTTGCGTTGTCAGCATCAACCGAAGGTATTCTTAAGTTAATGGGACGTGGTGGCGAAGAAGACAGTGTGACTGAAGACGATATTCATGCACTCGTGAAAGAGGGCTCTGAATCTGGTGTGATAGAACGTGGTGAGCAAGAGATGATTCGTAACATCTTGCAGCTTGATGATCGTCTTGTAAGCTCTTTGATGACGCCACGTCGAGACGTCGACTTTTTGGATATTGAGCAACCTGTAGAGCAGATATTTAAGAAACTGCGCTCTTCAAAGCACAGTGTGTTTCCACTGTGCCAAGATCACCTCAATAAAGTGGTCGGAACGGTGTCGGCCAAAGCCTTGCTTAATCAGGCGGGCAATTTAAGTATCCAAGTGATCATGGGGCTATCTAAGTCTCCGATTTATGTTCCAGAATCGATGAAGGCACTGCGTTTACTTGGCTACTTTAAAGAATCGGGTACAGAGATGGCATTCATTGTTGATGAGTATGGCGATGTGCAAGGCCTTGTGACTCACTATGACATTCTCGAGGCGATTGCTGGTGAGCTATCCAATAACCCGAATGACCTATGGACAGAGCAAGTTGAAGGCGGGTTGTTGGTGGATGGATTGATCCCTATCAGTGAGCTCAAGAACCGCTTAGAGCTGTCAGAGTTAGAAGGGGAAAGCGAAGGCTTCCAAACATTGAATGGCCTTATCACTTGGTTAATCGGGCGTTTACCCGATACGGGAGAAGTCGTTCAGTGTCAGCAATGGCAGTTTGAAATCATCTCGGTCGAGAACAACCGTATCGTGAGTGTTAAAGCGACGCAGATAGCTAATGATTTAGGTGATGCTGTCAGTTAGATAAGCCGCTAGCTAGATATTAACGAATAAGCTCGTACTTATTGTTCATTATCTCTTTATTTTTCATTATCTCGAAGATTAGGTATGCTTCACCGCATACCTTTTTTGTTTCTTATCCTTTGTTTTCTGGAGTTCCCTTTGTCAGACCATCAATTCAGCTCTCAAGATGAAATCTTCATGCGACGCGCCATCGAGGTTGCAAAGCAAGCAGAGAAAGAGGGAGAGGTTCCTGTTGGTGCGGTGTTGGTGAAAGATGGGGAGATTATTTCTGAAGGTTGGAACCGTTCGATTAGCAGCCACGATGCAACGGCACATGCAGAAATCGAAACCTTGCGTAAAGCTGGCCAAACCTTGGAAAACTATCGATTACTTGATACCACGTTATACGTTACGCTCGAGCCTTGCCCTATGTGTGCTGGTGCGTTGTTGCACAGCCGAGTGAAGCGCATTGTTTTTGGTGCGCCTGACTTAAAAGCGGGGGCGGCGGGTACGGTATTGAACCTCTTTGAAAGCCAAGCTTCATACCACTATGCCGATGTTGAGCATGGTCTGTTAGAAGAAGAATGCCGTGAGCAGTTGCAGGCGTTTTTTAAACGTCGTAGAAAAGAGATCAAAGAGAAACGAAAGCAAGAACGCCTGGTGGAAGAGCAGCGTTTAGCTGCCGATAAAGCAAGTAACAAGAATAAGGTTAGTAACAAGAACAAAGCCTGTAACAAAAAATAGAAGCAAGTTATCGGCACTCTCTATCGTAAGAGTGCCGCAGAAAACTGATTCTGAAATGATGTTTACTCAGAAAGTATCTGCATGAAAGCACGGTTGCGCCAAATGATCTTTTTCTTATTATTTGAAAGCATACGCTTACGACGGTTTGCAGCAACGGTCTTATCAAGGCGCTTCGATTTCAGTTTGTTCTTCATCATTTCAACGATTTCCTATTGGTCGTCTGGCTTTGTAATTATGACTTCAGTTTTAATTATAGTGGCTATTTGTTTATGAGCTCTGTCGCGAACTTAGCGATACTTTCTTAGTAACTATCGCAACGGTCAGTATCTGAACGCAACAGAGCAGAATATCGCTTATGGTGTGTCGTTATAAAGTTCGATTGTTACTGCAATATGACACCTCAAGTTTAATGGTCACGTTGTTTGTTCAATATCTAAATGCGAACCAGCCAATACGAGCCAGTCGCTAACGCACAAAAAAAAGAGCAATGCTAAATTGCATTGCTCTTTTTCATTTACTTGGAAGACTCGGTATTGCTCATAGCGGGTTCTGCCGCGCTGATTGTTGATTCAGCGCCGGAGATCTCTAAAGGAGGGATAACCACCAAACCTTCAAGGCTAGCTTCTTCCTCTTTGTTACGTTTATTCACATGACCAATAATGCTTTGGTAATAACGACGAATGTTCTCAACGTAATTCCTTGCTTCATCACCACGCGCATAACCGTAACGAGTTTTACTGTAGTACTTCTTCTGTTTTAGTAGAGGCAGCCTGTCTTTTACATCACCCCAAGCGTCAGGGTTGCCGCCTTGTGCTTTGGTTAAGCGGCGTGCATCCATCATGTGACCGTAACCTACGTTATATGATGCGAGGGCGAACCAGATCTTTTCATGTTGGGTGATAGAGTCTGGAACTCGATTTACGATACGACGCAAGTATTCTACACCACCTTGTACCGACTGTTTCGGGTCAAGACGGTTGGTTACACCCACACTTTTTGCTGTTGGTAGTGTCAACATCATCATGCCACGAACACCGGTTGGAGAACGTGCAACAGGGTTCCAGTGTGACTCTTGGTATGCTAAAGCAGCAATCAAGCGCCAATCAAATTCTTGTGAGTATTTCTGAAACAGTGGCGACCATTTTGGTAGCTTGCTGTCTAGCGCTCGGATAAAGGCACGCGTATCAACATAATCAAAGGTACCAATGTGACCGATGTACTTCTCTTCCAATGACGCTAGTTCACCAGATTGTTTTAGGTTACCAAAGAACTCAATCAGCAATGCATACAGGCTTTCATCTTCTGAACGCTCTAAATACCAAGAGATAGGTTGGTCTTCTGTCAGCTCAAATGCCAAAGCGACGTCTGGGTACAAACGCTGTGCTAGTGATAGCTCAATCGAGTCCGCTACCGTAAACAAGCGTTCGCCGGTCGACACTTCTTTTAGCAGGTCATTGATGTCTGCATTACCAACTGAATCGTAGATAAAGTCATCGTGCGTGTTCTGTAGCTGTTTTAGTGTTGGTTCGAAGTGTGAATCTTTCACTACAACTAAAGACGACGTCAGTGCTTCACTTGATGCCGCTTCTTCTGATTCAGCTTGCGTTTTTGTAAATTCAGCTTGACGATCATTTTCAAACTTGATCAGTTGATCGAGGTTTCTTGGTCGCCATTGACCTTTTTTGTACACGACTTGTTGGCTTACATAGTAATAAGCTGGCGCAGCGCGATAAGCACGTGTCAGGTTGTTGTTTTGAGTTAACCCGGTCGCGATAAGATCGATTTCGCCTTTCTTTAAGGCTGGAAATAGGCCGGATAAGCGGTATGCAGGTTTAACCTCAAGCTTTACACCAAGCTCTTGCGCAAACTCGCGAGCTAACTCGTAATCCAAGCCTGCTGGGCCATCGGGACCAATGTAATAAGAGAGTTGGTTATTCAGGGTGCCGACACGAAGAACACCGCGATCTCGTATCTGCTCAAGGACACTTTTAGGTTCAGACTCAATCTGGCATCCAGCTAGCCCAAAAAGAGCAATAGCAAGCAGAAGGAACTTAGACGAAAAGATGAGCGTAAATTTAGGCATCAAAATGAAATCTCGAAAAGTGGAAGCCCCTTTATACCAAACCCCGCAAGGCTGGCAAAGCAGGTTTATTTAAACAGTTGTAAAAGTGCTGATAAATGCAGCAAAACTGTCATTTATATCGTTAGATGAAAAAAATAACGCAAACGGTTGCTTTTGGTGTTACGTCACAAAAAGAAATGCTTTATAATGCGCTCGCATTGAAGAGGTGGAATCGGCATAGGTTTGTTAACCTTCGGGAATAGCTTCGAAGAAAACAGTTAGGTTGTTCCTATAACCCACTGAATTTATTCCAATATCACCTTAATCAACTGCATAAGAGACCTAAGCACATGAGAATTTTGCGTGGCTCCCCAGCTCTATCTGAGTTTCGTGTTAACAAGCTTTTAGAGCTTTGTCGTGAATTAAGCTTACCTGTTACAGGTATTTACGCTGAGTTTGCCCACTTTGCTGATTTAACGGCAGACCTAGATGCGTCTGAAGTTGAGAAGCTAGAAAAGCTACTGACTTACGGTCCAACGATTGAAGAGCATGAACCTGAAGGTTTGTTGCTGCTTGCAACGCCACGCCCGGGCACTATCTCGCCTTGGTCTTCAAAATCAACAGATATCGCACACAACTGTGGGCTGGCTAAAGTGTCACGTCTAGAGCGCGGTACTGCTTTCTACATTGAAACCTCTTCTGAACTTTCTGAGCTTCAACTTGTTGAGCTGAAAGCGATCCTGCACGACCGTATGATGGAAGTGGTTTTCACTGACTTCGAATCGGCAGCAGCACTATTCACAGTTGCTGAGCCTGCTCCTTATGCGGAAGTTGACCTATTAACTGGTGGACGTAAAGCGCTTGAAAAAGCAAACGTTACCTTAGGTCTTGCACTTGCAGAAGATGAGATTGATTACCTTCTTGAAAGCTTCACAGAGAAGCTAGGTCGCAACCCGACTGACATCGAGCTAATGATGTTTGCACAAGCGAACTCAGAGCACTGTCGTCACAAGATCTTTAACGCTGATTGGACTATCGATGGCGTTAAGCAAGAAAAATCATTGTTCAAGATGATTAAGAACACCTTTGAAACGACACCAGAGCACGTTTTGTCTGCTTACAAAGATAACGCAGCGGTAATGACAGGTTCTGAAGTCGGTCGTTTCTTCCCAGATCCAGAAACTCGCCAATACAACTACCACCAAGAGAAAACACACATCTTGATGAAAGTTGAAACGCACAACCACCCAACGGCAATCTCTCCATGGCCGGGCGCATCAACAGGTTCTGGCGGTGAAATCCGTGATGAAGGCGCGACTGGTATTGGTGGTAAGCCAAAAGCGGGTCTAGTTGCTTTTTCAGTATCTAACCTTAAGATCCCGAACTTCGTTCAACCTTGGGAAACTGACTTTGGTAAGCCAAGCCGTATCGTTACTGCTTTGGATATCATGCTTGAAGGTCCTCTTGGTGGCGCAGCATTCAACAACGAATTTGGTCGTCCAAACCTATTAGGTTACTTCCGTACTTACGAAGAGAAAGTAAACTCTCACGCAGGTGAAGAAGTGCGTGGTTACCACAAGCCAATCATGCTTGCTGGTGGTCTTGGTAATATTCGTGATGATCATGTTCAGAAGAAAGAGATCCCAGTAGGTGCAAGCCTAATCGTTCTTGGCGGTCCAGCAATGAACATCGGCCTTGGTGGCGGTGCGGCATCTTCAATGGATTCTGGTTCTTCTTCTGAAGATTTAGATTTCGCTTCAGTACAACGTGAAAACCCAGAAATGGAACGTCGTTGCCAAGAAGTTATCGACCGTTGTTGGCAGCTTGGTGATGCGAACCCAATCGCATTCATCCACGATGTGGGCGCGGGCGGTATCTCGAATGCACTTCCTGAGCTAGTAGACGATGGCGAGCGTGGCGGTATCTTTAACCTACGTGACGTGCCAAACGATGAGCCGGGCATGAGCCCACTTGAAATCTGGTGTAACGAATCTCAAGAGCGTTACGTAATGGCGGTTGCTGATAAAGACTTAGCGACATTTGAAGCGATTTGTAAGCGTGAACGCGCTCCATTCGCGATTGTTGGTAAAGCGACAGAAGAACGTGATCTTAAACTAGAAGATTCACACTTCGACAACACGCCAATCGACATGCCAATGGACATCTTATTAGGTAAAACACCTAAGATGCACCGTGACGCGAAAACGTTGAAAGCTAATAACCCTGCAATCGACCGTTCTGGTATCGAACTGAACGAAGCGGTTGACCGTGTTCTTCGCTTACCAACAGTGGCAGAGAAAACATTCCTTATCACCATTGGTGACCGCTCGGTAACTGGCCTTGTAGCTCGTGATCAAATGGTTGGCCCATGGCAGGTTCCAGTAGCAAACTGCGCAGTAACGGCAGCAAGCTATGACTCTTACCACGGTGAGGCAATGTCTCTTGGTGAGCGTACGCCAGTCGCACTTCTAGACTTTGGCGCGTCAGCTCGTCTAGCGGTTGGTGAAGCGATCACTAACATCGCAGCAACCAACATCGGCGATATCAAACACATTAAACTGTCGGCTAACTGGATGTCTCCAGCGGGTCACCCTGGTGAGGATGCAGGTCTTTACGAAGCGGTTAAAGCGGTTGGTGAAGAACTATGTCCGGCACTGGGTCTAACTATCCCAGTGGGTAAAGACTCAATGTCGATGAAGACTAAGTGGGAAGAGAACGGCGAGCAGAAAGAAGTCACGTCTCCGCTATCTCTTGTTATCACAGCGTTTGCTCGTGTTGAAGATGTTCGTAAGACGATTACTCCTCAACTACGCACCCCTGATAACCTTGAAGGACTAGGCAACACTTCTCTAGTTCTTATCGACCTAGGTAACGGCAAAAACCGTATGGGTGCAACAGCTCTTGCACAGGTTTACAAGCAGCTTGGTGATAAGCCAGCAGACGTAGACAACGCAGCACAGTTAAAAGGTTTCTATGAAGGCGTTCAAGCGCTTGTAGCAAACGACCAAGTTGTGGCTTACCACGATAAAGGCGATGGCGGTTTATTTGTAACGCTAGCTGAAATGGCGTTCGCAGGTCACTGTGGCGTTCAAGCTAATATCGAAGCATTAGGCGAAGACACACTAGCAGCACTATTCAACGAAGAGCTAGGTGCAGTTATCCAAGTTCGTAACGACGACCTAGATGCAGTCCTTTCTACTCTTGCAGCCAATGGCCTAGAAGCGTGTTCACATGTAATCGGCTCTGTTGCTGATTCTGATGAGCTAGTGATTAAGTCAGGCGCAGACGTTGTAATCCAACGTAACCGTACTGAACTACGTACTATCTGGGCTGAAACGACGCATAAGATGCAAGGTTTACGTGATAACCCAGTGTGTGCTGACCAAGAGCATGAAGCGAAGAAAGACAACTCAGACCCAGGTCTAAACGTTAGCCTAAGCTTTGATGTGAACGAAGACATTGCTGCTCCTTATATTAATAAGGGCGCTAAGCCTAAGATGGCAATTCTACGTGAGCAGGGTGTTAACTCTCACGTTGAAATGGCAGCAGCATTCGACCGTGCAGGCTTCGAAGCAACCGATATTCACATGAGCGATATCCTAACGGGTCAAGCAGTTCTAGAAGAGTACAACGGCCTTGTGGCTTGTGGTGGCTTCTCTTACGGTGATGTACTAGGCGCAGGTGAAGGTTGGGCTAAATCAGTTCTGTTCAACGACTCTACGCGTGACCAGTTTGAAAACTTCTTCAAGCGTGAAGATACTTTCTCTCTAGGTGTGTGTAACGGTTGTCAGATGTTGTCTAATCTACGTGAATTGATTCCTGGCGCTGAATACTGGCCACGTTTCGTTCGCAACGAATCAGAGCGTTTTGAAGCTCGTTTCAGCCTAGTTGAAGTTCAGAAATCTGATTCTGTATTCTTCAACGGTATGGAAGGTTCTCGTATGCCAATCGCTGTTTCTCACGGTGAGGGCCGCGTAGAAGTGCGTGACAACGACCACCTAAACGCGATTGAAAATTCAGGCACGGTTGCTCTACGTTACGTTGATAACAACGGTAACCAAACGCAGCAATACCCGAATAACCCTAATGGTTCGCCAAACGCTATCACAGGTTTAACGACTACAGACGGCCGCGTGACTATCATGATGCCGCACCCAGAGCGTGTATTCCGTACGGTTGCTAACTCTTGGTCTCCAGAAGGTTGGGGCGAGAACGGCGCTTGGATGCGTATGTTCCAAAATGCACGTAAGAATGTGGGTTAATCTGGTTCTTTAAGCAGATAGACTCAACAACATGAGAAAAGCGTAGATCGAAAGGTCTGCGCTTTTTTTATATCTCTAACTTTATGAACCAGAGCGAAATAATTGAGGTTTGCAGTTTGCTGTTCTAAAAAACTCCACTACGCTAAATGTTATGGAATCAATTTGTTAGGCGGATAATTTCTGTAATCAAACAGGGAGAGTTTTGTTCAGCTATGCAAAAACTGAATCAATCATTGTGGCATAAGAGGGAACTATGAAAACAACAATTACAAAAGCCGTTGCAGTGGCAGCGATTGTCATGTCGTTAGCTGGGTGTGTGGGTAGTAATGCGGTTACTGGGAAATTGATGAAGTTCAACGTTGAGGTTGTAGACAACCGTTACGCTCGTGCTGGTGTCAACTTCTTGCTTGCTCCAGTTTACGCTTTAACATTCGCAGCCGATTATATCGTATTTAACTCGATCGAATTCTGGGCGGGTAAAAACCCACTCACTGGCGCGCCTCACATTTTCGATAGCAAAGTTGATACCATGTTTGACGTGAACGATAGCCTAGATGATTCGCTGAAAGAGGCCCCACTTGGCTTCAACAATCGTCATATTGAGCAAGGTGAAATGCAACAAATTGATGAAAATACGATACGTATGGACATCACCTACAATGACGGACAAAAAGCAATCTTGTTGGGTGTTCGTGATGGCGACAAAGTCAGCTACTACATGAATGGCACGTTAGTCTCAGAAACCTCAATTCAGGCTCTTGAACAGCTAGCAGCAGAAAAAGCATAACTTTCAATTCTTTACCGATATAAAAGAAAAGCCGCTGGATTAAACCCCAGCGGCTTTGTAGTTTTTAGTAACTAGTAATTTAGCACCTAACGTTAGATTAGTTGTTGCTGTGTAGCTCGCTGTTCAGTTCAACAGATGACTTGTTCGCTAGACACTCAATTTGGCCAGTAATCGAGTTACGACGGAATAGAAGATCAGAAACACCAGCTAAGTCGCGAGCTTTAATGATTTCTACTTCGTTGCCTTCTTTATCTAACATGCGAACCTTAGTACCCGCAGTCACGTAAAGACCAGACTCAACCGTACAGCGGTCGCCCATTGGGAAGCCAAGACCAGCGTTTGCGCCTAGTAGGCAGTTTTCACCGATAGAGATAACCATAGTGCCGCCACCAGACAGAGTACCCATGATAGAAGCGCCGCCGCCGATGTCAGAACCGTTACCCACAACAACACCCGCAGAGATACGACCTTCAACCATGCTTACGCCAGTAGTACCTGCATTGAAGTTGATGAAACCTTCGTGCATTACTGTTGTGCCTTCGCCTACGTGTGCGCCAAGACGAACACGAGAAGTGTCAGCAATGCGAATACCTGTTGGTACGACGTAATCTACCATTTTAGGGAACTTGTCTACGCAATCTACAGATAGAGCGCGACCAGCAAGGCGAGCTTCGATTTGACGCTCAGCTAGCTCTGGAAGATCGATAGGGCCTTCGTTTGTCCATGCGATGTTGTGCAGTAGACCGAAGATGCCGTCCAGTACTGTACCGTGCGGTTGTACTAGGCGGTTAGAGATAAGTTGTAGTTTTAGGAAGCCTTCAGCAACTGATGCTGGCTTCTCGTCAGCCGCAAGAACAACAAGAACAAGTGGCTGCTCAGATGCTGCTGCTTTTTCTGCGAAAGATGCGTTTGCTGCATCATCGTTTGCTGAGAATGCTTTCGCTAGTTCTGCGCTTTGTGCAGCAGAGATTTCGATAGCTTGGTTGCCTTCAGTGTAACCTGCAACTTCTGCCACAGCTGCTACAAGAGCATCGCTTGGGTTTAGAAGTGGGTTAGGGAAGAACGCTTCAATGATTTTATTGTCGCGGTTTTTGGTTGCCGTACCGAAGGCTAGTGAAAAGTAAGCCATGTTGAATCTCCATGTGTTGAGTCTTGATTTTGCTATTCAATAACAGCGGCTCGAATAACAAGCGCTGCCGTTAGCAAAGTTAATTTAATTGCGTTCATCATAAAGAGAGCGCCCTCGTTATGAAAGGGCGTATCGGGATAAAGTCTGTAAAATGATATTGCTTGTCTTTTTAGCGATAGTTTTCTGCAATGAGAAAATGATGCAGTTCAACATAATTATGGTCGTACTCTAGATAAACAGCGCCTTGTACGCCTGTTCAATCCCTTCAATCAACATCTGCATACCGATAACTGCGAGTATTAAACCCATCATTCGAGTAATTACGTTCAGTGCGCTTGGTCCTACAGCTTTAACGAAGCGTTCGCCGAATACAAATAAGACATAGGTTAGGGTGCAGAGGAGGCCAAATGCCACGATGGTAATGATGGTCTCGTAGATTCCTTCGGTACTGGCAAAGTTCATCGCAGTGGCAATGGTGCCCGGGCCAGCCAGTATTGGCATGGCTAAAGGTGATACGGCGATACTTAGAGCTGCGTCTCGCTGGGCATCTGAGTTTACTTTCTCTTTTGCTTTTGAATGTGTTGAATCACCCTGCAGCATGTGAAAGCCAATCAAAAAGACCAGAATGCCGCCTGTGATGCGCAGTGCGTACAGCGTGATACCAAAGAGGTCAAAGATCAGTTTGCCAGAAATCGCAAAAGTACTGACGATAACGAAGGCGATAAGTACCGATCGGAATGCGATAGATTTAACCGTTTCCCTGTCATTATCACCGGTTAATCCAAGAAAGATTGGCGTATTAGCGATAGGGTTCATAATGGCAAAAAAGCCCATGAACACGGTAATGGTATGAATGATGAGCTCTTTCATATTATTCCTTTGAAAAGATGCAGTTAAATACCTAGCGATAGGTGTATTTAATCTTAGATACAAATAATTATTAGAAATAGATAGTAGAGCAAGTGTGAATAAAAAACAGCCAGCATAAGGCTGGCTGTTTGATTTTAGTGATAGGTGTAGAGTTTTGGTCGTCTGTTATTGCTTGTTTCTCAGTTAACGGATTCTATTCTATGGATAGATCGTGGCGCTCAACGTTGTCGTTATGCGTTTTGAGATTCGCTCACTGCCACAGCCAATGCAACCGTCGCGCCGACCATTGGGTTGTTACCCATACCGATGAAGCCCATCATTGCCACGTGAGCCGGGACAGAAGAGCTACCGGCGAACTGAGCATCAGCGTGCATTCTGCCCATGGTATCTGTCATGCCGTAAGACGCTGGGCCTGCTGCCACGTTATCTGGGTGCAATGTTCGACCTGTACCGCCGCCTGAAGCAACTGAGAAGTAAGGTAAACCTTGGCGAGTACGTTCTGCTTTGTAGATACCCGCAACCGGGTGTTGGAAGCGCGTTGGGTTCGTTGAGTTACCCGTAATACTCACATCCACTTCTTCTCTGTGCATGATTGCCACGCCTTCACGTACATCATCAGCTCCGTAACACAAGATCTCTCCGCGAGGGCCTTGTGAGAAGCGGCGACGTTCTGTTTCAACAAGCTCGCCTGTTTGGTAATCGTATTGAGTGCGAACATAGGTAAAACCATTGATGCGAGAAATTAAGTAAGCTGCATCTTTACCTAGACCATTGAGTATTACCTTCAATGGGTTGTGACGTGATTTGTTGACGTTGAGTGCGATTTTAATCGCACCTTCTGCAGCAGCAAAAGATTCATGGCCCGCAAGGAAAGCAAAGCAGTGGCTTTCTTCATTGAGAAGACGCGCAGCTAGTGCACCGTGGCCGATTCCCACTTGGCGTTGCTCAGCAACACTACCGGGTTTGGTGAATGCTTGAAGGCCTTCGCCAATGATATTTGCTGCTTGTTCTGCGCTGGTGGCTTTGCGAAATAGCGCCAGTGCTGAGCCAAGGATATAAGCATCGGCAGCGCTTTCAAAAGCAATAGGTTGGGTATCCATCACTAACGCTTTTGGGTCGACATTGTGTGATAGACAGTATTGGTTCGCCTGCTCTAAAGAGTCGAAGTTCATTTCTGCCAATACGCGAGTTACTGATTCATTAAATTGAGTGTTCATCATATCTTTCCTCTAAATTGGCAAAAATTATTGTTGGCGTGGGTTAATAGTGGTTACAGCTTCATCGAAGCGACCGTAGGTTCCCATAGCAAGGTCTGCTGCTTCGTTAGCTGACATACCTTGATTAATCGCCTTCATCATTTTGCCGAGGTTGAGATATTCGTAGCCAATTACTTCGCTATGGTCATCAAGTGCAAGCTTGGTCACGTAACCCTCTGCAAGCTCTAGGTAACGAACGCCTTTCGCTGAGGTTGAATAGCTAGTACCTACTTGGCTACGTTGTGTTTGACCTAGGTCTTCTAATGCAGCGCCAATTTCTAGGCCGCCTTCAGAGAATGCGGATTGAGTTCGACCGTAAACAAATTGCAGAAAGATTTCGCGCATGGCTACGTTAATAGCGTCACACACCAAGTCAGTATTCAGGGCTTCAAGAATGGTTCTTCCTGTGAGGATTTCGGCTGCCATCGCGGCTGATTGAGTCATGCCTGAACAACCAATCGTTTCGATTAGTGCTTCTTCGATGATGCCGTTTTTTACGTTTAGCGTTAGTTTTGCCGCACCTTGTTGTGGTGCACAAGTGCCTACGCCATGGCTTAAGCCAGAAATAGCGATGACATCTTTTGGGCTAACCATAGCGCCTTCAACTGGAATTGGCGCTGAAGTGTGAAGATCACCCCTTTGAATAGGGCACATTGATTGAATTTCTGAAGAGTAGTGCATAATGTTTTCTCACTGTTAGAGCCATTTAAGGCCTAGGGCGTTGAGAAAACAGGACGTGTTGGAAGAGGTGCGGCTAATTCACTACAGATCTTGAGTATCGGTAATCCAAAGGTGTCATGAAGCTCGGTCTTAATAGACTAAGTCCATTTCAAAATGGAGGAATAGCGATACATCCAACAGTATTACCTGTTTTCGATTCTGTAGGAGTCATTAGCACTGTTCGAAAAGAACGGGCGGTTGAAGCAAAAGCTTAGGTGGAACCCCATCACCTGATGACTATAGATTAGATCTTTATCACACTTTTGTGCAAGCGAATGTTTAGAGCGATTTCGACTATAAACAAGCTTCATTATATTTCAATAAGTATAAAAAAAACGCCAATAACGGACTCTTATTAGAGGCATTATTGACGTTTTTTATAAAGGTATCAGCTAGTTATGCTGCATCTTCTTCTGCGTCTTCAACAGCTTCAAGTTTCTTTTCTTTTTTCGGAGCTGGTTTGCGCTTAGCACCTAGTGCGTAAAGAACTTCTTCTTTATTCTTCGCTAGGTACATTGCAAGTTCTTCTTGCTTGCCTTCATCTTCAACTAAATCGCTTTTGCTTAACAGTTCAAAAAGCTCATCAGCCATATCCAGCATTTTGTCGTATGCGTCAGCTTCGGCTTTAGAGGTAAAAGTCATTTTCTCTTCTCCGTTGCGTTCGACCACGTACTTGACGATAACAGCCATGGTTAATCCTCTAAGTTTGATAAATTTTACTGGCTTTTTATACAGTTTCTGATGCAAAAAGTCCAGTTGATGACCTAACTATGCGGCCTCAATCTTGATGTGTAGCCCAGTCTTCACAATAACCCATGAAAGATTTCAGCAGTGGGCTTTGATATTTGTCTTTGTGCACCAGCATCCAGAATCTGCGTTTCATGTCGAGCGGGACATCGAGTGCTTTTACTCGGCCGGAATCAATCGCTCGTTGTGCGGCTAACCGTGATAAACAGGCGAGTCCAAGCCCTGCAGAAACCGAATTGATGATGGCCTCGGTGGTGTTGAGTTCAAAGGACTCATACCAATGCTCAATACGAGGTGCGACAGCACGCAGGAAAAACTCGCGAGTGCCTGAACCAGACTCACGTAAAATCCAATGACTATCTTCTAAATCGCTTAAAATTACTTTTTCTTTTGAAGTGAGAGGGTGTTGATTACTAACAATAATACACATTTCATCGCTGCTAAACTGACTCGAAATGAGTTCTGGATGGAGTGTTTTTCCTTCAATTAGCGCGATATCCAGTTCATAATCCACCAACTTTTGGCAGATCAGCGCACTGTTTGAAATGAACAAGCTCTGATCTTGATGCTGAGTTAGATCGCGAAAGCCAGACAGAATAAACGGTGCGACCTGATTACCAATCGTGTCACTCGCGCCAACCTTTAAATTGCCACTTAATGGTTGGTCATCTCGGAACAAAACATCGATGCCTGCGGCTCTATGAAGAATCTCGTCAGCCAAAGGAAGTAGCTTTTGTCCTTCTTGATTGAGAATTAATCGGTTGTTGACCCGGTCAAATAGAGAGTGGCCCAATTGTTTCTCCATTTCGCCCAGCGCCATGCTGACAGCAGCCTTAGACAAAAACAGTGCTTCCGATGCGGCGGTAAGCGTCGAATGTTGGGTAATGGTGACAAACACTTTGAGTTGTTTGATTGAAATATTAGCCATCAGGTTCCTAGTTTTACGCTGCTGGTGGAAAGGCGTTGTTCAGTATTAATGAACACTTGTTATATATAATTGGATATTGTTTAACGAAGCGCAAGCGTATTATGGCTTCAACAAGCTGATGAGTTCACAAGTTTAGTGAATTAAGTTTAAGAGAGGCTGACATGATTCAACGTATTAAATATAGATTAACAGGAGCTCCAACACCCATGGCAGGGTTAGCACTCGCAATTGCAAGCTTAGGTTGGTGTTGGGATGGTGTTTTAGTCGCACAAGGTATTTTACACACTCCAGGCTTAGTGCAGTGGATCAGTGCAGGTATTGCTGCTGTATTACTTATTGTTTTAGCTGTGAAATTTTTGATTCACGGCCACTTATTACGTGAAGATCTTGCTCATCCTGTTGTCGGCAGTGTTGTACCTACATTCGCGATGGGTTGTATGGTGGTGTCTGCTTCGTTGGCCCCAATCTCTCAGTTTCTGCAAGAAGCAATGTGGCTAGCTTCAGTTGCTTTACATGTCGTGTTCTTGGTGAGCTTCTTATACCACAGAGCTAAAAACTTTGAGATTCACCACATGGTGCCAAGCTGGTTTGTGCCACCAATCGGTGTTATCGTGGCAGACGTTTCTTTTTCCGGTAATCCGATCTTAGAACCCGTTGCCCACGCGACTTTAGTCTTTGGCTTAATCGTTTATGCCGTAATGCTACCTCTCATGATCTACCGTTTGATCTTCTCTCATGAAGTGCCTGACGCAGCAAAACCAACGATTGCGATTATGGCGGCACCAGCAAGTCTGTCTTTAGCGGGCTACTTAACTGTTACCGCAACACCTTCGCCAGTGATTATTGGGTTGTTGTTTGGTATCGCAGTATTAATGACGTTCATTATCTATGTGGCGTTTTTCAAACTACTTCGCCTGCCTTTCAGCCCAGGTTATGCGGCGTTTACCTTCCCTATCGTTATTGGTGCGACCGCTTTGTTTAAATTGGCAGCTTGGATGCAAACCGTCGGGGTGGAAGATTATTACATTAAACAAGTATTCAACTTAGCGTATTTAGAATTGATTGTGGCAACGTTTGTGGTGGGTTATGTGGCGGTTCGTTACTACATGAATTACAAACCTCACCGTGTTTTAGGCGCGGTAGCAGGTAGATTGTAAGTAGCGATAGTTCAAAAGATAAACGGACCTTAAGTTTTCAGGATTTCATAAGCTTATATTCCTAATCCAAACTCGGCACTTATGCTAATCTGGCTTTATATTGTGGCAAGATTAGCGTGAGTGCACTTTGTTTACTGTTTACCATTCCAATAAAGTCGATACTTTAAAAATCCTTCTCGTTCACTTAATCAAAAGTGACCCTTTAGCCAATCCTTTCGAAAAAGAGCAGATCTTGGTTCAGAGCCCAGGTATGTCTCAATGGCTTAAGATGGAACTCGCCAAAGAGTTTGGTGTAGCAGCAAATATAGACTTTCCTCTTCCAGCAACCTTCATTTGGGATATGTTTACCCAAGTGCTTCCTGATGTCCCTAAACGCAGTGCGTTTAACAAAGAAGCAATGACGTGGAAGCTGATGAGTTTGCTACCCGCTAAGCTTGACCACCCTGATTTTCTTCCTTTACAGCGCTATCTTGAAAACGACGAAGATGATTCGAAGTTGTACCAATTGGCAGAGAAAATTGCCGACATCTTCGATGGTTACTTGGTGTATCGACCGGAGTGGATGGCGATGTGGGAAGTGGGAGAGCCCGTTGCTGAGTTGGTCGATGATGAAGGGCTGCAAGAGCACCCTTGGCAACCGATTTTGTGGCAAGCACTCTATGAGCAAACCCTGTCTCAAGGCCAATCAAAATACCACCGTGGCAATTTGTACCACGACTTCATTGAAGCGCTAGCTAATCAACAAGGCCAATTGCAGCATCTGCCTAAACGCTTATTTGTGTTTGGTATTTCTTCGTTGCCACCTCGTTACATGGATGCGTTGAAAGCACTCGGTGAGCAGATTGATGTGCACTTGATGTTTACCAACCCTTGTCAGCATTACTGGGGCGATATCCGCGACCGTAAATATTTGGCAAGAGTTGAAGCCCAGCGTCGTAAACAGTTTGCTCTGGTTGATGGTTTACCTGAATTGGAAGGTGAAGCTTCACCATTGAAAGATGGCATTGAGGCCAACATTGAAGACGAACTACACACCAGCCAAGCTGTCGGGAATAGCTTGTTGGCTTCTATGGGTAAATTAGGCAGGGATAACCTGTTCTTATTATCTCAATCAGACAGTGAAGAGCACGAGTTCTTTATTGGTGTTGAGAGGGACAACCTGCTGCATCAACTGCAAGCCGATATTCTCCAGTTAGAAGAGCATCAAGACGACCACATATTAGATTCCAGCAACCATAAACAGGTGGTTGAGCTTGGCGATCGCTCTCTAACCGTGCACGCTTGTCACAGCCCAATGCGCGAGGTGGAAGTCCTCCACGACCAACTGTTGGCAATGTTTGATGCAGACCCGACACTGAAACCACGCGATATCATCGTGATGGTGTCTGACATTAATGCTTATAGCCCAGCGATTCAGGCGGTATTTGGTAACGCTCCGGGTGAGCGTTATATCCCTTACTCGATCTCTGATAGAACCGCAGACCAAGAAAGCCCAATCTTGACCGCCTTCATGCAGTTGGTCGCGCTACCGAGCACGCGCTGTTTAGCCTCTGAATTGTTAGAGCTATTAGAAATTCCAGCGATGATGGCACGCTTTGGTATCGATGAATTTCAATTCGAGCAAGCTAAGCAGTGGGTTGAAGAAGCGGGTATTCGTTGGGGCGTCGACTCGTCTACCGCAACGGAGTTTGACTTGCCTGCTACTGAGCAAAATACCTGGCTCTTTGGTGTCCAGCGAATGCTACTGGGTTATGCGATGTCAGACTCTGCAGGTTTGTTTGAAACCGAACACTCCCCGATTGCCGCTTATAACGAAGTTCAAGGCATTAACGCCGAACTTGCAGGTAAGTTAGCGCACTTTATTGATCGTATTGCCCATTACCGTCAACGCTTAACTGAAACACAATCTATCGATATGTGGCGTGAAACCTTGCTGCAAATGATTGATGATTTCTTTGCGGTTGAACTGGAAGGCGAGGTGGTGCTCAAATCGATTCGCGATGCACTTTCGCAACTGAATGAACAGCTTGATGATGCCTTGTATGAACAAGAGTTGTCGCCAAGCATTATCTACCAGTACCTCAATAATAAGTTATCTGGCGCGCGTATTAGCCAGCGATTCTTAGCTGGCCAAGTTAACTTTTGTACCTTGATGCCGATGCGTTCTATTCCGTTCAAAACCGTCTGCTTGTTAGGTATGAATGATGGTGTTTATCCTCGCTCAATGCCACCAGAAGGTTTTGATCTAATGAACGGACGCACTCGTCCGGGTGACCGTTCTCGTCGTGATGATGACCGCTATCTATTCTTAGAGGCGATGTTGTCAGCACAAGAGTGCTTATACATAAGCTATGTCGGCCGTTCGATTCAAGATAATACCGAGCGAGTGCCGTCGGTATTGGTTTCAGAGTTAATTGAGTACTGCCAACAGAACTACTGCTTAAGTGAAGACCAATCACTACCAAGTGATGATTCAGGTATCAAGCTGACTCAAGCGATCAGCTTTGAACACACCATGACACCGTTCAGCCCTGCGGCGTTTACTCAAGGTGACGTAAGCCATGTATTGAGTTACGCCAAAGAGTGGCTTCCTGCGGCTAACCGTTCCGGTGAACGCAGTGGTGAATTCAACCGTGCATTGGATGACTATTTGCTGGGTGCAACGTATCCGTTGGAACTGGATCTGGTTGAACTTCAACGTTTCTGGCGCTTACCCGTTCAGTACTTCTTTAATCGTCGCCTAAAAGTGGTGTTTGAACCGCCACTTCCTGTGATGGAAGATGACGAACCGTTCGTACTTAATGGTTTAGAGAGTTTCCAACTTAAGGATGCTTTGCTGCAAGTGTTGCTGGACCACCCTGAAGGTGCAGACGAAGCGGTTCGATTATTTGTCTCTGAGCAAAAAGCACAGGGCCGATTACCGGTCGGCGCCTTTGGTGATATTGAATTTGAAACCAATCGTGTTCAAGCGGAAGACTTAGCTAAAGAGATTCGATTTGTGAGCGGATCACCGCAACAAGATCTCGAAGTGAATATCGAATTTGATGTGTTAGGCGAAGGCAAACCTGTTCGTTTGATGGGTTGGTTAACTCAAAACTATCAATCAGGTCTAGTTCGTTTCCGTAGCGGAAAAATACGCTCTCAAGATTATTTGGCAGCATGGATTGATCACTTGTGTTGTGCGGTAATGGGACACGGAAAAACGACCCATATTATTGGCTACGACAGAAAAGAGGGCGTAGTTCACCAAACGTTACAACCTATCGGCGATGCGCAGCAGGCGAAGAGTTTGCTGGCTGAGTTAGTACGATTGTTTTATCAAGGCATGACAGCACCACTTCCTTATTTCCCGAAAACCGCATTGGCTGGCGTTGAGGCTGGTTTTAGCCGTGGTAAGTGGGTTGATGACGAAGAAAGGTCACTTAAGAAAATGGCCGATACCTTTAATGACAGCTTCGCCTTTACGGGCGAGGGCAGAGATACTTACATCAATCGAATCTGGCCTAAATGGGACGATGAATTGGCTGCTGAGTCGCGAATGTATTCGACACTTGTGCTGCAGGCCGCAAGACTCGCCGCTGCCGATCTTGAAGATCAGGAATAATCGGCAGTGATCAGCAAGATCACCAACAATATGCTTATCAAAGAGATACGCTTGAATAAAAATATGGAAAATAAAGAGTTAGATGTAAATTTGGTGTGCAGGGCTTATAAAATGACGAGAGGAAGTCGTTTATGAGGAATCAAGGTACAGGAAATAAAGTGGCCGCCAGTAAATCATTATTAGTGTAGGGCGTTCGCTGTACGGCCACAGGTCAGAGGGACCATTATTCTGTGGTTCAAAGTAACGCATGAGTATAAAACTCGTAGGCGCTCCTGAACTCGTGGGCGCATAGTAGCGAGGCGATCTGAATTGATCCGTGAGAGAGATCGCACTAACTATTAACAAATTGGCGTAGGACGTAAATTGAATGACATTTTCTACGCTAGGTCACATTTGTAACAACACATTTATCAGAAGGCAGTAAGGCATGACGACTACAAGCAGTGCTCAGGTAATCGTTCCACAAACACTTGATACCATGACGTTTCCACTTCATGGCGCGCGTTTAATTGAAGCATCAGCGGGTACGGGTAAAACATTTACTATTGCTGGCTTGTATTTGCGCTTACTGCTTGGGCACGGCACTGATGCGCCGCAAGGCGATCTGGCGGAAGCTACTCGACATCATGAGCCGTTGACCGTAGATCAAATCTTGGTTGTGACCTTTACTGAAGCGGCAACGGCAGAGTTGCGCGATCGTATTCGTGCTCGAATTCATGATGCTCGTATTGCGTTTGCACGTGGGCAAAGTGACGACCCAGTGATTGCTCCTTTGTTACAAGCCATCGATGATCATGCTGGCGCGGCGAAAACTCTGCTCAATGCCGAAAGACAAATGGATGAAGCGGCGGTCTACACCATTCATGGCTTCTGTCAGCGCATGTTGACCCAAAATGCCTTCGAGTCTGGAAGCCGTTTTGATAATGAATTTGTGACCGATGAAAGCCATCTGAAAGCGCAAGTGGTTGCCGACTATTGGCGTAAACAGTTTTACCCGCTGCCGATTCAACTGGCAGGTGAGGTCCGTAATATTTGGGGCTCCCCTGCTGCGTTATTGGCTGACGTAAATCGTTACCTGACCGGATCTCCGCTCAAGTTGACGGTAGATGCGATGTCGGGCGACTTGCAAACTCTGCACAACCAGAACTTAGATAAAGTGAAGCAGCTTAAAGCGCTGTGGTGTGAATCTGAAGCGGACTTTTTGGCTTTGATTTCAGGTTCAGATGTGAACAAGCGCAGCTACACCAAGAAGTCTTTGCCGACATGGTTAGAAGCGGTAACAGCATGGGCGCAGAGCGACACCCATGATTACCAGTTCCCAGATAAATTAGAGAAATTCTCTCAAGCCACTCTAATTGAAAAAACACCGAAAGGCACGGCTCCTCAGCACGCCGTTTTCGAAGCGATTGAGGAGTTCTTAAATTCTCCTGCAGACCTGAAAGCCCCCTTGTTGGCACATGCGATTACTCATTGTCGAACCATGTTAGCCAAAGCTAAACAACAAAAGCAGTGGTTATCGTTTGATGATTTGCTGACTCAGTTATCCGCGTCCATTGATGTGGATGAGCAATCACTGTTGGTGGAGAGGATCCGCACCTTATACCCAGTGGCGATGATTGATGAATTCCAAGATACCGACCCGCTGCAATACAGTATTTTTAGCCGAATCTATTTAGATAACCCGCAATGTGGCCTGTTTATGATCGGTGACCCGAAGCAGGCTATCTATGGCTTCCGCGGTGCAGATATCTTTACCTATATCAAGGCGAGAAACCAAGTTAGTGCTCACTATACGTTAGGCACTAATTGGCGTTCGAGTGCTGATATGGTCAGCGCGGTAAACCAAGTGTTTATGAATTCGGATAGCCCGTTTATCTACGATCAAGACATTCCATTTTTGCCTGTTGCTGCGAGTCCATCGGCCGATAAACGCCAATGGCTGATGAATGGTCAAACTCAGCACGCACTGACCTTTTGGCTGCAAGATGCTGAAGATAAGCCCTTACCGAAAGGCGAATATCACAAGGCTATGGCTGAGGCGACTGGGAGTCAAATTCAAACCATTCTGACCGCTTCTCAAAACCAGCAAGCCTATTTTGATAACGGTAAAAAACAACATGCGGTGAATGCGGGTGATATTGCTGTCTTGGTTCGAACCGGTAGTGAAGGTCGCCTGATTAAGAACGCGTTGTCGGAACAAGGCATTGCGAGTGTCTATCTGTCGAACCGAGACAGTGTGTTTACCAGCTTGGTCGCGCAAGATATTCAACGCCTGCTACAAGCGGTGCTGACACCTGAAAACGACCGTGCATTGCGTGCGAGTTTAGCGTCGGAATTGTTTGCTCTGGATGCGGCCTCATTGGACGAACTCAACAACGATGAAGTGGTTTGGGAAAACGTCGTTAACGAATTTCGAGAATATCGCAAGTTGTGGCTGCAACGTGGCGTATTACCAATGCTTCGCAGCGTGATCAGTAAACGACATCTCGCGGAACGCTTACTAGAAGAAGAAAATGGTGAGCGCTCACTTACTGATTTGATGCACATTGGCGAATTGCTGCAACAAGCTAGGCAGGATCTCGACAGCGACTATGGCTTGTTGCGTTGGTTGGCAGAAGCGATTTCCGATGCGCAAAATGGTTTAGGTGGCAGTGAAGACGACATTCAACGCCTTGAATCAGAAAGAAACTTAGTTCAAATCGTCACTATTCATAAATCGAAAGGTTTGGAATATGACCTAGTATTCCTGCCGTTCGTGGCGAGCTACCGTGAAGCGAGTGAAGGTAAGTTCTACGATCACGACTCAGATACCACAGTGCTTGATATTACGGGTAGCGATAGTGCCTTAGCGCAAGCCGACAAAGAGCGATTGGCGGAAGACTTACGTTTGATTTATGTAGCGTTGACTCGTGCGGTTTATGGCTGTTTTATTGGTATGGCTCCTTTACGTAAAGGGCGCTCCACCAAAGAGCCAACTGGCGTTCACTTAAGTGCCATGGGCTACTTGGTTCAAAACGGACAAGAGCAAGGTATTGCTGAGTTGAATCAAGCTTTGTCAGCGATTGAGGGTAAGAATTCAAGCGTACTACTGTCTGAAACGCCTACCGCTCACGAACAAGTTTTTGTGCAAACAGAGCAAGTGAGTGACGACTTACAGGCCAGTGAACTCAAGGCTTCAATTGACCGAGCTTGGCGCATTACCAGTTACTCAGGGTTAGTAAAACAGGGCAGTCACGGCGCGAGTCATGATGCGACCATTGAGGTTTCTGGTTTTGATATTGATTCGGCTGACGAACAAGACGAGTCGGAATTGATTGAGCCTGAACGTTCTATATTCACGTTCCCTCGCGGTGCTCGCCCAGGTACCTTCTTACATACCTTGTTTGAGGATGTTGAATTTACCGAACCAGCAACCAGCGAACATAACACGCAAGTAATCACTCACTTATTAGAGTCGGAGCAATACGAACTAGAGTGGTTACCGGTGCTTCAACAGCTTGTCGATACGGTGTTGAACACCGCGTTGGATGGCAAAAATCTAAAGCTGAGTGAGAAAGACTCAACGCAACGATTAGTTGAGATGGAGTTCTTATTACCGATCGAAGTGCTCGCTGCATCTGAATTGAATCAAACCATTCAGTACCATGATCCGCTATCAGCAAAAGCGGGTGATCTAGGCTTCCAAACCGTGCAAGGCATGTTGAAAGGTTTCATCGATTTAGTGTTTGAGCATCAAGGTAAATATTATGTACTCGATTGGAAATCGAACCATCTAGGTGATGACGTTGCTGTCTACCATGGTGAAGCATTGAAATCGGCGATGGCCGACCACCGTTACGATCTGCAATATCAAATATATGCGTTGGCTTTGCATCGCTTCTTACGCAGCCGCGTTGCCGATTACAGCTATGAGCAGCATTTTGGTGGGGTTTATTACTTGTTTTTAAGAGGAATGGACGGCCAATCTCAACAAGGTATTTTCTCGGCTAAACCTACATTGGCTTTGCTCGATGAAATGGATCAATTGATTGACGGTAAAGTGATAGACAGACGTTCAGCTCAATTGAATGACGATGAAACTGGACAGATGGGGCTTCTATAATGACAACAACGACCATTAATACCAGCATAGAAACAGCGAACTCTGTTAAGCCAGTTTCACTTATCCCTGAGCAGCTCATGGATGTACTCAAGTTCTTTGCTGACAAGGGTTCGATTCGCCAATTGGATTATCAGTTTGCTCGTTTTATTACTCAACAAGCGACGAGTCACCCTCAAGAGATCGGCTTTCTAGCTGGGGTGGTGAGCCATGAATTAGGCAAGGGGCATATCTGTACTCAGCTTATACAGCAGCATACGGTAGGCCCTGAACAAACGGCGGATCTTGCTCAGTTACTTGGGTTGTACGGTGAAACGGCACTGCAACTGAATCAAAAGTTATTAGGTATTGATTGGGTGGCGGTACTTCAATCGTCAAACCTAGTTGGCACAACGAATGATTGCGTTAAGCCGCTGATGTTTGATGGACAGCGAGTTTATTTACAGCGCTATTGGAACTACGAAGTTGTGTTGGCTGAAACGTTAAACCGTTTAAGTAAGCCAGTAGAGTTCAATATTGAACAGAAAAAAGCGCTGACTGAAACGTTGAATCAGTTATTCGCACGCAGTTACCATTTTCTGTTTAATGCCTTAACAAAGGCTGAAGCAAACCAACAAACGTCTCAGGTGTTGCGTCAGCAGTTAGTGTGTGACCATCTAGATATCGTCGATGAACAGGCTTTGGATTGGGGTTCTATCGATCAAGCGATTGTTCAAGCAAAACAAGTGACCGATTTAGATGTGCTGGATAGTCTAGTGCCGTTATCTGTCTGTTTGAATTGGCAAAAAGTAGCGGCAGCGGTGGCGTTAAGTCGTCGCTTCGCGGTGATTTCTGGCGGGCCAGGTACGGGTAAAACGACCACGGTAACTAAGTTGCTTTCGGCTATGGTCGATCAATCACTAAGCCAAGGCAAAACACCGACGATTAAGTTGGTGGCACCGACAGGTAAAGCGGCAGCGCGTTTAACCGAGTCGATTGGTAAAGCGATAGAACAACTGCCTCTAGCTCCTGAAGTAAAAGCCAACATACCAACTGAATCGAGCACCTTGCACAGACTGCTCGGCGCGATTCCTAATCGAGCAGAGTTTAGACACAACCGACGCAATCCACTTCACCTTGATATCTTGGTGGTGGATGAAGCATCGATGGTCGACTTATCCATGATGTATAAGCTGGTGGATGCACTCCCTGAACACGCAAGACTGATTCTGCTAGGGGATAAAGATCAGCTCGCTTCAGTAGAGGCCGGTGCTGTGTTGGGTGATGTTTGCTCTTTTAATTCAACTGGCTACAGCGCAGCGCAAGGTAATTTGATTGCGGAAATGACAGGCTTTGACACGATAGCTACACCAAGACAAGTTAAAGCCGGTTCGGCTAACCCTCCTGCGATTGCGGATAGCTTGTGTATGCTGCAGAAAAGTTACCGTTTCGATGCGCGCTCAGGTATCGGGCAACTGGCAAAAGCGATCAATAACGGCTCTGCTAATCAGGTCGATCAAGTGCTTACGAAAGGGTTTGGAGACATTGAAAACCACCCGCTGTCGAGCGACAGCTATAACTTGATGTTGCGCACGTTGGTCAATGAGTATGGTGCGTACCTGAACCGAATGAATGTACCGTTAGAAGAATTAGAGACCCAAGACGCGAGAGCGAAATCAGTGCTCGACCTGTTCAGCCAATGCCGATTGTTGTGTTCAATTCGTGAGGGGGACTTTGGTGTTAAAGGCCTCAACCATCGAATCGAAAGGGCGCTTTCTGCAAGACGATTAGTGAACCCACACAACGATGAATTGTGGTATCACGGGCGACCAGTAATGGTAACGCGCAATGATCATGGCTTAGGTTTGTACAATGGTGATATTGGTATCTGTATGCTCGAAGCCGATTCAACGACTTTAGAGTCAAATAGTGCGAATTCCGCACCTCGACTAAAGGTGTATTTTGAGTTGCCCGATGGCAGTGTGAAAGCTGTGCTTCCAAGTAGAGTACCCGATCATGAGACCGCTTATGCGATGACGATACACAAATCTCAGGGTAGTGAATTTGATCTGACCTTAATGATATTGCCGCCAGATTTCAGTCCAATTCTAACGCGAGAGCTGATCTATACCGGTATAACGCGCGCCAAGAAACGACTGATGATGTTCAATGATACCAATGTATTGAAGCGTGGGATTAAGGTCAAAACAGAGAGGGTTAGTGGTTTAGAGAGTCGGTTAAGTAATTAATTGTATTTGGTTTTTATAGAGTATTGCGATAGGTAAAATTGAGATGTCGTAGGGGACAGAAGCGTACACATAAAGCAACCATCCCTGGTTGCTTTGAACGTTATTAAGATTCTTCGCTTAAAAACGCTCGAGTAAACGATATTTGGTTTATCTTGTATTTTGCTTGGCAATTCAAAATAAACTCTTTTAGATTCTCGCTAACAGGGAACACGCAGTGTACGTCTAGCCCTTCTAAGAATTGGTTATCAGCCATATCCCAAAAACTTTGCAGCGAGTTACAAACAATGGTTCTCATATCAATGTTGCTCTTTTTGCTGTTTATATTAACGAGCAGAGCTAATGGTTAGCGTGCTGACCGTCAACGGGTATAGCAATCCGTGCAGTGACCATCTCAATGAGTTCGATATGACTATCGAGATGGCAATTCCAATAAAAACATTTGTCAATATTCATAAAACGTGCAAATTCTATACAATTATTGCTGTGAGTGAAAGTGCATATTTGATAAATCTCATATAGTAAACGATTACATTTTCAATTAATTTTCGATCAAAGTGGGATTTTTCTCCAAAACTTTAATTATACGTTCAATGCTAAGATCTTTGAGTTTCTCTGATAGTTGTACAGACCTTGTTTTTCCATCGGCAACTCGTCCACGCCTATCTCGTAAAAACCTTGTTCGCGGAACCAGTGAAGACTGTGTGTAGTAAGGACAAAGATTTGGTCGATATCACGAGATTTGGACTGATGACGCATGTAATCAAGTAGTAGCTGGCCACGGTTTCCATCGCGATAGTCAGGGTGGATAGCAACACAGGCCATTTCTGCCATGTGATCTTCTGGATAAGCATATAGCGCAGCGCAACCAATAATTAGTCCGTCTTTTTCGATAATGGTAAAGCGATGGATCTCTTGTTCTAGTTGCTCTCTTGAACGACGAACGAGAATGCCTTGCTCTTCCAGTGGGCGAATGAGGTCAAAGATGCCACCGATGTCATCAATCTGAGCTTGTCTTACTTGCTCAGCACTCGCCATCACCACTTGGGTACCAATACCATCGAAGGAGAACAGTTCTTGGATTAATGCGCCATCCACTTTGTAGCTGATTAAGTGGCAACGAGGAACACCGGCACGACAAGCAGAGATAGCTCCTTTTAAGAAGCGCAGTGTTCCTGTGCTCATATCTTCTTTAGGGTTCTGAGATTCCGTTAAGCGTTCTAGAATTTGTTTCGCGTCTTTAGGGAAAAGTTCGGCGAGTACATTGCCGCTTTCATCGGTTACCCCTTGCTCCGAGCAAAAACCAATAAGTTTGTCGGCCTTTAGACGAATAGCAACTTGGGTTGCGACCTCTTCAGAAAGCAGGTTAAAGCTCTCGCCAGTCACGGAGCTAGCAATAGGTCCAAGAAGGACGATGGAACCTTGGTCGAGTGTGCGATTAATCCCTTCGATGTCTATTCGACGAATGCGTCCGCTGTGGCAGTAATCCGTGCCATCATCGACACCTAGCGGTTGAGCTGTAATGAAGTTACCACTCATCACATTGAGCTGAGTACCTGCCATTGGGGTGTTGTTAAGGCTCATTGAAAGACGAGCTGTGATAGCCAGTTGTAGTTGGCCAGCAGCCTGCATCGCTACACCTAAAGAATATTCGTCAGTGACCCTAATATTCTTATGGTAAGGCGTGTGACAATCTTGTCTTGCTAATAGTTGGTTGATCTGTGGTCTTGCTCCGTGAACGAGAACAATCTTTACCCCTAGACTGTGGAGTAAGGCTATATCATTAATAATATTGCCAAAATTCCTATCGGCAACGGCTTCGCCTCCAAGCATAATAACCATGGTTTTGCCACGGTGAGCATTCACGTAAGGGGTTGATTGTCTGAAACCTTTTACTAGCGCTGTACTTCTTAATTTCACAGAACAAGTCCATTTGTGTTTATTTATTCGTTAATTTAGCATTTAAATTCAAAAATAAACAACACCTTTTTTGGAATAAAGCGCAAACTATTCTCATCTAGGGTTCATTATATAAACTGTCTCAGTGTAGAATGCACATAGCATCTTTATGAGTCGTAACCGAATGCAACAAGCTCCAGCAACAAAGAACAAGATCGATGAGATTACCCAAGGCCTCTACAGTGAAGCTGAGCAACGCAATCAATCTAAGTTGAAGCGTAAGATTATTGAACGTTGTTTAATGGTTTTAGCTTTGGTGGGATCGTTTGCTGTGGTTTCCTTGTTCGGCGATGTACTTTCCCGAGTACAAGATGCGGCGACACCCGACAATCTGATATACGGCACTTGGGTAGAGCAGGACGTTGCACATTATGCGACGGACGAGTTTCGTCTAAATGCTAATGGAGTGTCAGTGCGTGGGTCTGTTGTTTCGACGAGCTTTGACTTTGATGGTAACTACTTCGAATATAAAGCGGGTGATAAAACCTATCGCTTCCGTATGACCAATTCTGACAACACAGAAATGGTGCTCGATTCTGATAATCACTACAATCCCGTCTTCCGCCTTAAAGGCCATATAGAGAACTCAGTCCGATAGGTTATCTTATTGTAAACTCTTACAATCTACGATTGTGTTATCTAACCGTTTTTGTCATCCTCGATGCATAGAATTTTTAGGATGACTCTTGTGATTAAAAAATGGCTTCCCCTTGTCGCTGCCTCTTTCTTATTTGGCTGTGCTCAACCGACTGATCTTGCTCAACAACACCTTGATGACGAATTTCCCCGCACCTTAAATAAGGTCGATCAGGTTGAATCCAATAAACCAAGAGACTACACCGCATTTGCAGAGCAAGCTGAAATGGTGGTTTCTAAATCCCCTTCGATGGCTAAAATCTATGAGCCGCTTTATCAGCAACTCAATGAGTGGGCGATGCAAAGTGGAGATCCAAGCAAGCTCGCTAACTTTGGCGTTCAAACAGCTCAACTTGGTGGTGGTGATAAGCAAGGCAATGTTTTGTTCACGGGGTACTTTTCTCCTGTAATGGAGCTACGCCACGAAGCGAGTGAAGAATACCGTTTCCCTGTTTATGGACTTCCTGAGTGTGACAAAGAGTGTCCAACACGCGAAGAGATCTACAACGGCGCATTGGAAGGCCAGGGCCTTGAGCTAGGTTACTCGGCGAACCGTATCGATCCATTTATGATGGAAGTGCAGGGCAGTGGGTTCGTGCATTTCGGTGATGACGATACGTTGCAGTATTTCGCATACGCGGGTAAAAATAATAAAGCTTATGTGAGCATTGGCCGTGTTTTGATCGAGCGAGGCTTAGTCCCACGCGAAAAAATGTCATTGAAAGCAATCAAAGAGTGGGTGTTGGCAAACGATCCTGAAGTGGTAAAAGAGCTGCTTGAGCAAAACCCATCATTCGTTTTCTTTAGCGCGAGAGAGGATCTATCCGTAATGGGCAGCGCTGGCATTCCTCTATTACCTATGGCAGCAGTCGCGGGTGATCGCTCTATATTGCCTATGGGGACGCCAATTCTGGCTGAGGTTCCATTACTGAATGCAGACGGTACTTGGAGCGGTGCGCACCAGCTAAGACTGTTACTGGTTTTGGATACCGGTGGCGCAGTTAAGCAGAACCATTTGGATCTCTACCACGGTATGGGGCCAAGAGCGGGAACTGAAGCGGGTCATTACAAGCATTTTGGTCGTGTATGGAAGCTTGGCTTAGATGGCAGTGCAACCGAAGCACCTTGGGCTTTGCCTCCTGAGAAGGTCGAGTAAACAACAATAAAATGGGGCATTGAAAGCGAATCGCTAATCCCCTAGACTTTTAATTCAAGAGTGCGTATAAAACGCACTCTTTTCTTTTTCTCAGAAATAAATTGGCGGCAACAATGCGTGAATTGACCACTCCAGCTTCAGAAAACTATGACCAACGATTTGGTGGCACTCGTCGCCTATATGGCAATAGTGAAGTCGACATACTTAGAGCTGCACATGTGTGTGTGATCGGTATTGGCGGTGTAGGTTCATGGGCTGTTGAAGCGCTTGCTCGTACTGGTTTAGGTGAGCTGACGTTGATCGATATGGATGACGTGTGCGTGACTAACATCAACCGTCAGATCCATGCAATGTCGGGCACCGTCGGTAAGAGCAAAATCGAAGTGATGGCAGAGCGCGTTAAGCTGATCAACTCTGAGTGTAAAGTGAACCTGATTGACGATTTTATCGGTCCTGACAATCAGGCTGAATACCTATCGAAAGAGTTCGATTTTGTGTTAGATGCGATTGATAGCATGAAAGCCAAGGCTTCGCTGTTGGCGTATTGTCGTAGCAACAAAATCAAAGTGATCACCACGGGTGGCGCGGGTGGGCAAGTCGACCCAACTCAAATTAAAGTGGCTGATCTGACTAAGACAATTCAAGATCCGCTCGCGAAGAAGCTTAAAGATACTTTACGTCGTCATCACAATTTTCCTAAGAATCCAGATCGTAAATTTGGTATTGATTGTGTGTTCTCTACTGAACAGCTTAAATACCCTCAAGCTGATGGTAGTGTATGTGCTGCGAAAGCGACTGCAGAAGGGCCAAAACGCATGGATTGTGCGACGGGTTTCGGCGCTGCGACAGTGGTCACCGCGACTTTTGGTTTTGTGGCTGTTTCTCGTATCGTAGAAAAGATCATTCAAAAGCACTCTAAGTAGTTCTCTATTGTTTGCTTAGAACACTAAACCATTGTTACCTGTACATTTAGTCATAATCTATTGGATATTAAAATGATGTCATTCCCAAGTTCTCCATTTGGTGCTGAAATTACCAGTGATGATATTGTCGCAAAAATGCAGACATTCAGCGGCTGGGAAGACCGTTATCGCCAAGTGATTCAATGGGGAAAGAAACTGCCCAACATGCCTGATGAGCTGAAGAGTGAGCAGGTTGTTGTGTCTGGTTGTGAAAGCCAAGTGTGGTTAGTTTCTCAGAACATCGATGGTGTTTGGTCTTTTTGTGCTGATTCTGATGCTCGTATTGTGCGCGGTCTGATTGCATTAGTGATGGCTGCGTATGATGGAAAAACATCAGAGCAGGTTCAAGCGTTTGATATTGATGGTTACTTTGAAAAAATCGGTTTAATTACTCACCTTAGCCCATCTCGCGGTAATGGATTAAAAGCGATTGTTGCTCAAATCCAAGAACTATGTGCTTAATATCTCTTAGGTACACAGAAACAAAAAGGGTTGACGCTAAACGCCAACCCTAAATAATTTCGCTACTCGTTATTATTTACTATCTAAAGCATATCAACGGCTTTTTCTATCGCAGCTATAAGCTTTTCAGCGTCATCCATGTTGTTGTAAATACCAAATGAGATCCGTACCGTTCCTTTCACATTAAGCGCATCCATTAATGGGTGAGCACAATGATGCCCTGCTCGTACTGCAATCCCTTGTTGATCCAACAGAGTTGCAATATCTTGGTGGTGAACGCCATCCATCACAAAGGTAATCACACTTGCGTTGGGTTGATACCCCAAAACCTGAATATCATCCAGTTTACTGAGTGCAATGTAGGTTTCGTGCTGTAGCTGGTGGATATGGCTTTCTACGTCTTGTTGCTCAAATGTCTCTAACCATTCGATTGCAGTACTCAAAGCTATCGCTCCGGCTACATTTGGCGTGCCTGCTTCAAATTTCCCCGGCAGTTCAGAGAATGTAGTGCCAGAGAACGAAACTCGCTCGACCATTTTGCCACCGCCATGCCAAGGTGGCATCGCTTCGAGCAATTCAAGCTTGCCGTAAAGCACACCGATACCTGCAGGGGCATAGAGCTTGTGCCCTGAGAATACGTAGAAATCCGCACCTAAAGATGAAACATCAACTGGCTCATGAACGATACCTTGTGCGCCATCGACCACAACAATCGCATTCATTTTGTGTGCTTTTTCTATGACAGCTTCAATCGGCTGACGAGAACCCGTGACATTGGTTATCTGAGCCAGAGCAACTATCTTGGTTCGTTCGGTTAAAAGCGTATCAAATGTAATTAAGTCAAATTCGTAATCTGATGTCATTGGTACTTTTACGACTTTAGCACCGGTTTGCTCAGCAACAATTTGCCAAGGTACGATATTGGCGTGATGCTCCATTTCGCTGACTAATATCTCATCGCCAGGTTGAAGCGTGCTTCTTGCGTAAGTTTGTGCGATCAGGTTAAGTGCTTCGGTTGCACCGCGAGTCCAAATAATCTCTTTTGACGATGTTGCGCCAATAAACTGAGCGACCTTGTCTCTTGCCGCTTCGAACTGACTGGTCGCGTTCGCTGTTAAGCTATGACTACCACGGTGAACATTGGCATTTTGCTTGGAGTAATATTGGCTAATGGCATCAATAACCACCTGAGGTTTTTGTGTCGTTGCCGCGCTGTCTAAATAAATCAACGGCTGTTGATTGATGGTTTGTGATAGCGCAGGAAACTGCTCTCGGATGTGATTGATATCAAGCATCTATTCTTACCTAAAATCTTGGGAATTGGTGCTAGCGTTGTGCTTAGCGGTATTGTTATTTTATCGCGACTTGTTAACCGTTGCTGACTAATCTTGATGATTCCAGCGATTTTCTTGCTCTTTGACTTGAGCGAACAGTCTTTGGTTAACGGGAACGTCTATATGATGCTTGAGTGCAGTCTTAATAAGGTAGCCGTTAATGAAGTCGATCTCTGTCTTACGTTGGTAAAACATATCTTGCTTCATAGATGAATTGTTCTGTGCCGTTGCTTGGATAACCTGTTTGACGCTTGTTTCCAATTCATCGAATGAACAAACGATCCTTTCGGCTTGCATAACCTGCGTGAGCTCTTTAACGATAGAACTCAAAATATCCTCAAACCTTTTATCTGCGAGTTCGCCATTCTTGATCTGTTCAAGGCCCGTGAGCGGGTTGATCGCACAATTGATGGCGAGCTTAGTCCAAAGCGCGGTTTCTATTTGTGGGTTCCAACGCACAGCAGGGAGAGCATCATCTAAGACATCAACTAAAAACGTACACTGTTGGCCAGTTTGGTTGAAAGCACCCAATTGAGTTTGGCCCAATCCTGTATGAGACACATTGTTGCGGTCGGGTTTGAATGCAGCTTGAGTAGTCGTCGCCAATATTATTGGGTAAGCATCAATTTGAGTGGCTATCTCATCAACCGCGCCCATTCCGTTATGCATGAACATAAGAATGGTGTCGGGATCGAGATGTTGAAGTAACGGAGTCGTGGCTTCTGCTACTTGCCAAGCTTTGACCGTGAAAATAACCAAGTCACTCGCTGATAGCTTTTCGATATTGTTGTTACTGAAGGAAAGGGAAGCTTGTCCATCAAGTGATAAGTCAATTGAGTTATCAGTGGAACGACTCCACAAAGACACATTATGACCAGCTTGAAGTAGTTTTATTGCCCATAAAGAGCCGATGGCCCCTGGCCCAACAATAGTGATGTTCACAGCAATACCGAGATAAGAAAGTGATGCTGCAAGGATAGCGAGGCATTAAATGAAAGCAATAAAAAATGGCACCCAAGGGTGCCATTTTATCTAATGAAGATTTAACTTGATTAGAAGTTGTACTGTAGACGGTAGATGATTAGATCTTGGTAATCTTCACGTGCTAGTTTGTTTACTGTGTAACGGTAAAGTACACCTGTTGACCAGTTTTGGTGGAAGTTCCAAAGTGCGTTGATGCTACCGTTTAGACCGTAGTCACCACCTTGAACTGCTGAATACTCATCGTTACGAGCGAATTCGTATTCACCCCAAGTTGAGAATGTGAAGTTTTGGCCAGCAATATCAGTATTGTAGTAACCAACCCAACCAGCCATACCACCGTTAGAACCGCTGATATCGCCAGAGTTAATTTGGTGTGCACCGATAAATGGTGTGAATGCCCAGCCGTCGCCGCTTAGACCTGTATAGCCAAGACCAAGAACACGGTTTTGCTCATGGAAACCGCTATCTGCATCAGTGTTGTAAACTTGTGCGTAAAGGCTAACTTTTGTATCCATTAGGTTGTAGTGGATAGTACCTTTAGTTGAAGCTCCGCGATCATCACCAGAACGATCAACACCTTCGTAGTCGTAGAAGCCGTAGATCTGCCCCCAATCAAATGCAGCGCCGCCTTCGATACCAATAACTGCTTGGTTACGATCAGAGATGTCGCCACCAAAGTTATCATCATCGTTACCAAAGCCTTGGTCCCAAACTTGGTAGTCAGCATACATGCTACCAAAGCCGTATAAGTATTCTGCTTGAGCAGGAATTGCTGTTGCTGCTGCAACGACGCCAAGAGCTAAAAGTGATTTACGCATAATGGAACTCTCTATGTTAAAAATGAATAACCCGCTAATCCGTGCGTGCTTATGATGTCCGAATGCCGAGCATAATAGCGATTTTGTTCTCAAATAAAAGTGAGACAGAGTGAAAACTATAATTATTATGGTGAGATTGGTCACACTAATGATCTAAATGATGGAACTTTAAGATATCAATGCATCTTGATGCACTACCAATTCTATTGGTTTTGTGAAATTTGATTATTTTGTGGATAAATTGGTGAAATACCGTCCTAAGCAAACGATTCCACTGAATAGAGTGACATGTATATCAAAATCAACAGTATTCCTTTCTAAGCATTTTCTTGTAAAAAATGACTAACTCAACCCAACTCTCAATCCTGTCTTTGATCTATTTTTAACAGAAAATGTGGGGATCTCTGGAAGTACTCCTGCGCTGAGTGATGTGAAATTTAAAGATTACGCTAATGGTATTTATGTGGCTGCGGGATCTTACTACGTGACGATTACTGTAGCAGGAGATCCATCTACTGTTGCGATTGATTCTGCGCCGGCAACTTTGGCTGATGGTGTTGTCTATCAAGTCGTGGCGATTGATGATTCGATGGGAACTGGCTTTAACTTAATTGTGAGTGATACAACAGATTAGCGTTTAAGTATCTGCTGGCAGAAAGTAAAAGAGGGTAGCCCAGAGCTACCCTCTTCCCTTTTGTTTTCTTTTACTCTTATTCGTGGTTGTTTTTGGCTTTCTCTAATAAATCAGTGAAAAAGTGGCGTAACGAGTAGAGCATGATCAAACTTGGAATCACCATTAATGACGTTAGTATAAAGAAGGTTGACCAATCATTGAGGAAGTCGACCAGTTCACCGCTAAATGAAGCCAGAGTTGTACGACCGAAATTTCCTAAGGAGGCTAGCAAGGCATATTGCGTTGCCGAGAAAGCTTGCCCGGTTAGTAGCGTTAAAAAAGAGACAAATGCTACTGTCGAAAAGGCGGTTGTGAAGTTATCGACAATAATCGTTGCAAGGAATAAGTTTTCATTCGGTCCTACTTGAGCAATCCATGCAAACATTAGGTTACTGGCTGCCATTGCTACGCCGCCAATCATTAACCCACGTACAATACCAAACTTCACATTGAAGACACTGCCGAGCAAGGTGAAGAATATTGTTGCGCCCCAGCCAATTAACTTGGAGTAGTGTCCGATTTGTTCATTGCTAAAGCCGATCTCTTTATAGAAGGGAATCGACATTCTGCCTAAGAAAGCTTCACCTATCTTAAACAGGAATACGAACAACAGAAGCGTAATAGCAACTTGAACACCGTTTCTCTTAAAGAAATCGTAGAAAGGCTCTAGCACTGTAACACTTAGCCAGGCCACAACTTTAGAACCCACAACCTTGTTATGGCGCTGTTGTGCCTCTTTTTGTAATGCTTCACGTTGTGTTGTTGGCTCACCGACAAACAGGGTGAATAGCATCAGAATGACGACGACACCAGCCATACCATAATACACGCCATTCCAACCTATTGTGTCGGCATTGATAAATGCGAGGTAGCCAGGAAGAGAGTAGCCAGTCCACCATCCCATCACTGCCATTGCGGATGCTTGCGGTAATTTGGTCGATTCAGATTTAGGAAATGAATCAATACGGAAGGCATCAATGGCTATATCTTGGGTTGCAGACGCAATCGCAATTCCAAGAGCCAGCATTGAGGTGAACATTAAGTCATTGGCAGGGTTAACACCGGCAATGAACAGTGTGCAGATCAACACAAAGCTTTGACACAAAAATATCCAGCTGCGTCGTTGGCCTAATATCGTATGTAGAATCGGTAATTTGACTCGGTCTACTAGTGGTGCCCAAAGAAAATTAATCGCATAGACGGCGAACACACTACCAAAATAACCGATGGCAGCACGAGTCAAGCCAGCATCTTTTAGCCAACCAGACATGTTAGAGCCGATAAGAACCCAAGGAAAGCCACTCGAACAACCCAACATAAACACCCAAAGTAGACGTTTATCTAGGTAGCTACGGAAGGTCTGCATCCAAGAAAGGGAGGGAGTGCCAGATGACATGGGGCGTCCTTGTATAGAAAAACGCCCTTAAGAGGTTAAGGGCGCTGTATGATGTTACTTAAGAAGTGTTACTTTATTGATGATGATAGGGTCAGCTGGGATATCTGACATACGGCCGATTCGCTTAGTCGGAATGGTCGCCATTTTTTGTACGACATCAAATCCTTCAGTCACAGTGCCAAAAACAGCGTAGCCCGGGTTACCACCTTTTGCATTCAAGAAATCGTTATCAGAAAAGTTGATAAAGAACTGACGAGTCGCAGAATCTGGAGCGTTAGTGCGAGCCATTGCGATCGTTGCGACATCATTTTTCAGACCGTTACTGCCTTCATTTTTGATAGGGGCATAAGTCGCCTGTTGATTCATGTCTTGATCGAAGCCGCCACCTTGCGCCATAAAGCCAGGAATAACACGGTGGAAGATAGTGCCTTCGTAGCTACCGTCTGCCACGTATTTTAGGAAGTTATCAACACTAACCGGAGCTTGTTCTTGGTTTAGCTCAATCGTGAAGTCGCCTAATGTTGTTTCAACGTTCACTTTAGGACCTGCCCAAACGCTCACGCTCACCAGCATTAATACTATAGAAGTTAGAATACGGCTCATTAGAAGCGTTCTTTCATGTAGTTTTGTAGTTCAGGGTCATTCGCGATTTCAGTAAGAACCAAGTTGATCACATCGTTAAGAACCATTGAGATGTCGTCGTTTGAAGCACTTAATGCACCAGTACGAGTTGCGGTACCGTTGAATGTTTTAACGAGCTTACCTTCAGGTGTCTCGGCCGTTACTTCAAGCGTTACCTTACCGTCCATTTTGTTTTCCATAATGGTGTGTTCTACGGTAACAAGTGCTTCTTGAATCTCTAAAACAATTGAGTTTTCACTGTTAACGCTTGCACGAAAACCTTGAGACTCTAACTGTTGAGCTACAGCGTTTTCTAGAGAAATACGCATGTTTTGCTTAGCATGAATTGGCTGAATATTTGAACGGCCACTATCAACCAATGCTACATATTGAGCTGCACGAACATCTTTACTGGTTAGTGTGTATGTTTTGCCTTGTACAAGGTTGCTTGAGCTTAGTGAAGCTTCTGGCATTACATTGATCTGTTCTTGCTGAGGGGCAGAACATGCTGTCAATGCCATAATAGAAGCAGCCAAAATCAGTTTTTTCATTCCTTTATCCTTTCTAAATTCACACCAGAAGCTCGGTATCTTAAATTCTTGTGAAGTCGTTTCTGCTTATTTATTAAAATTCGCAGGCTCTCTTGTTGCTTGTAATATCTCAAATTTTTGGTTTAGTTCAAGCGTTTCAACGTTAGCTTCACCAAATAATCTTGCTAGTTTGACATCGTATCCGAGGTGTCGGTTACCAATAACAATTAATTTGCCTCCGTTACTAAGAACATGCTTTGCATCACAGAACATTTGCCATGCGATGTGGTCTGTAATCGCTTGTTGCTGGTGGAACGGAGGATTACACATAACTAAGTATGTGCTGTTTTTCTTGAAGCCATCTAAACAGTTGTTGGCGATGAACTGGAAGTTACCTTCTTCACCAAGGTTATCCTTGACGTTTTGGCGCGCCGACTCCACCGCCATAAAGCTTTCATCCACACAGGTGATACGAGCTTGTGGGTTCAATTGCCCTGCTTTTACGCTCAATACACCGTTGCCACAGCCTAAGTCGATGATATGACGTAGCTCAGGATCTTGAGGGATGTGCTCAAGCATATAACGAGCGCCTTGATCGAGAGCTTCCCCTGAGTAAACATTTGGTAAATTTTTCAGGCGGATATCTTCACCGTCTACATCCCATTCAATATAAGGTTCTACTGTTTGAATCGGTTGGCAGTTTGGAGAAGAGAACACAAGGCGATGCTTTTTCTTAGCCAGAGAGGTTTTGGTTTCACCGAGATATTTTTCAAACAGGTTCAGTGTTGAAGTGTGAATCTCTTTTACTTTATTCACACCAATCACTTGGCAACCTTCAGGCAATGCTTGGCGCAACTGGCTCAATTGCCATATTAGGTGGCGGTTGGTTTTTGGCAATTGCATGATGACAAGGTCGATACCGTGTGGGATATCATCCATAGTGTTTAAAAAGTTCACGCGGTTGCTCTGATTACGCTGTAAGTTTTTTAGCGTTCCGCGATGAGAGATAAAAGAGTCACTCATCATAGTCACGTCATGATCTTTAGAGAACCAAGCGGATAGGGCGCCAAAGCTGTCGTTCATGATCAGGATGTGTTTACCAGGTTCAAGATTCATCTTTTCAACATGGCTAATTAGGTATTCGTCGCCCGCATCCCAAGCTTGAAGGGTTTCATTTGAACGGTTAGGGAAACGATTTAGGGTTAAAGTTCTATCGTGAAGGGTAAGTTCGGTTTTCATTGCTTGAGATACTTATGTAAGAAATAACAAAGATATTGTCTCAAATGCAGGCTGAACAAGATAGAAAAAACTCAACCAAACCTACGCCATTTGCTATCAAATACTCAGACACTCGACCTGTTAGGGTTTATACTCACCTCACGGTTAATGCCAATACGTTATTAAGGAATCACAATGATCCAAGAAGTTATCGAAACAAAATTGCACAATGAGTTTTCACCAAGTCATTTAAACGTGGTCAATGAGAGCTATATGCACAATGTTCCGGCTGGTTCTGAGAGTCATTTCAAAGTGATTGTTGTCAGCGATGCGTTTGAAGGTTTGCGTCTTATTGCTCGTCATCGAGCGATAAATAAAGCACTTTCAGAAGAGCTAGCGAATAATATTCACGCATTGTCCATTCACACTTATACAAAAGATGAATGGATGAAGCAGCTAGATAACGTGCCAGATAGCCCTATGTGCATGGGCGGTGGTAAGTAATAGAACTCACGAATTTAAAATAGGTGGCTATGCCGCCTTTTTTGTCGTCAAATTTTTCTTTTGGTTGTTGTTATATCACTCAAACTGATGGTAAATCGAACGACTAAAAATACCTATAATGAGTAATGTTTTTATTAACAGTGTTTCAACATAACTCGTAAAATATTAGTTTGTGACAGAGTATTAATCTCTTGTTTAAAACACGATTCAAAAGCCAATTTATCTGTGCGGCTCGTCAAATTTATACATATTTGAGAGTCCATATGCTTCAAATCTCACCAAATAAAGGCCGTATTCAAGTTATTGGTCATGGCATCAAGTTGTCAAAAAATGCTAGAATACGGCACCTGATAAATCTCACATAATCTTTGTGATGAGTTTATTAACGTAATGTTGCGATTTTGGTATCTCAAATTTACCAAAACCGGACACTGTAATGTCGTGTCTAAGGGCGATTTTAAAACGTCCCGAATTTACGCAATTAAAAGAATCTTTTTCCCGATAAAGTAGTGCAAGTGCGTATGATTACAATAAAGAAGGGTTTGGATCTTCCTATCGCAGGAACTCCATCCCAGGTGATTAATGATGGTAAGTCCATCACTAAAGTCGCCTTGCTTGGCGAAGAGTACGTTGGTATGCGTCCTACGATGCATGCTCGCGTTGGTGATGAAGTGAAGAAAGGCCAAGTTCTTTTTGCAGATAAAAAGAACCCAGGTGTTGTATTTACTTCTCCAGCAAGCGGTAAAGTTATTGAAGTGAACCGTGGTGCTAAGCGTGTTCTTCAATCAGTAGTGATTGAAGTAGCAGGCAATGAGCAAATCACGTTCAATAGCTATGAAGCTAACCAATTAACAGGCCTTGACCGTGAAACGGTTAAAGCTCAGTTAGTTGAGTCTGGCGCATGGACCGCTTTGCGAACTCGTCCGTTCAGCAAGGTTCCAGCAGTTGATTCTGAAACTCAGGCTATTTTCGTTACTGCTATGGATACTAATCCGTTAGCAGCTGAGCCAGAATTAATCATTAACGAGCAGTCTGATGCTTTCGTTGCTGGTTTAGATCTTCTTTCAACTCTGACTAACGGTAAAGTGTACGTTTGTAAAAAAGGTACTAGCTTACCTCGTTCAGCTCAGTCTAACGTTGAAGAACATGTTTTTGATGGCCCACACCCTGCAGGTCTTGCAGGCACGCATATGCATTACCTATATCCGGTAAATGCACAAAATGTAGCGTGGAGCATTAACTACCAAGACGTTATCGCATTCGGTAAGCTTTTCCTTACTGGTGAGATCTACTCTGAGCGTGTTGTTTCTCTGGCTGGTCCAGTAGTGAACAACCCACGTTTAGTTCGTACTCAAATTGGTGCTAGCCTTGAAGAGTTAACGGACAGCGAGTTGATGCCAGGTGAAGTTCGCCTGATCTCAGGTTCAGTGTTATCTGGTGTTCACGCTTCAGGTCCACATGCTTACCTTGGCCGTTACCATCAACAGGTTTCGGTTCTTCGTGAAGGTCGTGATAAAGAACTATTCGGCTGGGCTATGCCTGGTAAGAACAAGTTCTCTGTTACTCGTTCATTCCTTGGTCACGTGTTTAAAGGTCAGTTGTTCAACATGACAACGACGACAAACGGTAGTGATCGCTCTATGGTTCCAATTGGTAACTACGAGAAAGTAATGCCATTGGATATGGAGCCTACTTTGCTGCTTCGCGATCTATGCGCTGGTGACGTCGATAGTGCACAAGCACTTGGTGCACTAGAGCTAGATGAAGAAGATTTAGCACTGTGTACCTTTGTATGTCCTGGTAAGTACGAGTACGGTCAGTTACTTCGTGAATGCCTAGATACAATTGTGAAGGAAGGGTAATTTTCATGGGCCTTAAAAAGTTTATTGAAGACATCGAGCATCATTTTGAACCAGGTGGTAAACACGAAACGTGGTTTGCGCTTTACGAAGCAGCAGCAACACTTTTCTACACACCAGGTACAGTTACAAAGAAAAGCTCGCACGTCCGTGATAGCGTTGATTTAAAACGTATCATGATCATGGTTTGGCTTGCGGTATTCCCAGCAATGTTCTGGGGTATGTACAACGCAGGTGGTCAAGCTATCGCAGCACTTAACCACATGTACGCAGGCACTGAATTAGTTTCTGTTATTGGTGGCAACTGGCACTACTGGCTAACCGAAATGCTTGGAGCCTCCTTAGGGCCCGATGCAGGTGTTGGCAGTAAGATGCTACTCGGTGCGACTTACTTCCTACCTATCTATGCGACGGTGTTTATCGTCGGTGGCTTCTGGGAAGTACTGTTCTGTATGGTGCGTAAGCACGAAGTCAACGAAGGTTTCTTTGTTACTTCTATCTTATTCGCGCTTATCGTTCCGCCAACACTTCCTCTATGGCAAGCAGCACTAGGTATTACCTTCGGTGTTGTTGTAGCTAAAGAGATCTTTGGTGGTACAGGTCGTAACTTCCTGAACCCTGCGCTTGCTGGTCGTGCTTTCCTATTCTTTGCATACCCTGCACAGATTTCAGGTGATGTAGTTTGGACCGCTGCAGATGGCTTCTCTGGTGCAACTGCTCTTAGCCAATGGGCTCAAGGCGGTGGTAGTGCACTAATGAACGTAACATCGGGTGAAGCAATCACTTGGATGGACGCATTCATTGGTAACATTCCAGGTTCTATCGGTGAAGTTTCAACGCTTGCACTTATGATTGGTGCAGCAATGATTGTTTACATGGGCATTGCTTCATGGCGCATCATTGCAGGTGTAATGATCGGTATGATTGCAGTATCAACACTATTTAACGTGATTGGTTCTGACACTAATGCAATGTTCAGCATGCCTTGGCATTGGCACCTAGTACTAGGTGGCTTCGCATTCGGTATGTTCTTCATGGCGACCGACCCTGTATCAGCTTCATTTACCAATAAAGGTAAGTGGTGGTACGGCATCCTAATCGGCGCAATGTGTGTGATGATTCGTGTAGTTAACCCTGCATATCCAGAAGGCATGATGCTTGCGATTCTATTCGCAAACCTATTTGCTCCTCTGTTTGACCACGTTGTAATCGAGAAGAACATTAAGCGGAGACTAGCGCGCTATGGCAAGTAATAACGATAGCATTAAAAAGACGCTGTTTGTTGTTATCGCATTGAGCTTAGTGTGCTCAATCATCGTTTCAACAGCTGCAGTTGTTCTTAAACCTAAGCAACAAGCTAACGCAGTTCTGGATCAGCAAACTAAGATCCTTGAAGTTGCGGGCATTGAACTTGCGGGTAATATTCCAGCACTGTACGCAGAGAACATTGAACCTCGTCTAGTTGATTTCGCTACTGGCGATTTCGTGGACGGCGACGCTGCTGCATACGACCAACGTAAAGCGGCAAAAGATCCAGCTCAGTCAATCAAGCTTTCAGCTGAAGATGACATCGCTAAGATCATTCGTCGTGCTAACACGGGTACTGTATACCTAGTGAAAGATGGCGCTGAAACTTCTAAAGTTATCATCCCTGTTCACGGTAACGGCCTTTGGTCAATGATGTACGCATTCGTTGCGGTAGAAACTGATGGCAACACAGTTTCTGGTATCACTTACTACGAGCAAGGTGAAACTCCTGGACTTGGTGGTGAAGTTGAGAACCCAACTTGGCGCGCTCAATTCGTTGGTAAGAAATTATTCGACGAAAACCACAAACCTGCAATCCAGGTTGTTAAAGGTGGCGCTCCTCAAGGTTCTGAGCACGGTGTAGATGGCCTTTCTGGTGCAACACTGACTAGCGTTGGTGTTCAACATACATTTGACTTCTGGTTAGGTGATATGGGCTTTGGTCCGTTCCTAGCAAAAGTTCGTGACGGAGGTCTGAACTAATGTCTAGTGCAAAAGAAATTAAAAAGAGCATCTTAGCGCCTGTTTTGGATAACAACCCAATCGCGCTACAGGTTCTTGGTGTGTGTTCTGCTCTTGCGGTAACCACTAAGCTAGAAACAGCATTTGTTATGACTATCGCAGTAATGTTCGTTACTGCTCTGTCTAACTTCTTCGTTTCTTTGATCCGTAACCACATTCCTAACAGTGTGCGTATCATCGTTCAGATGGCAATTATCGCATCATTAGTAATCGTGGTAGACCAAGTGCTTAAAGCATACCTATACGATATCTCTAAGCAGCTATCTGTATTCGTAGGCCTAATCATTACTAACTGTATTGTAATGGGTCGCGCTGAAGCGTTCGCAATGAAGTCTGCGCCAATCCCATCTTTCATCGATGGTATTGGTAACGGTCTTGGTTACGGTTTCGTTCTTATCACTGTTGGTTTCTTCCGTGAGCTTCTAGGTTCTGGCAAACTATTTGGTATGGAAGTTCTACCTCTAGTGAGCAACGGTGGTTGGTATCAGCCAAACGGCTTGATGCTTCTAGCACCTTCAGCATTCTTCTTAATTGGTTTCTTGATTTGGGCAATTCGTGTGTTCAAACCAGAGCAAATAGAAGCGAAGGGGTAAGGTAGTCATGGAACATTATATTAGTCTGCTAGTTAAATCGATTTTCATCGAAAACATGGCGCTTTCTTTCTTCCTAGGTATGTGTACATTCCTAGCGGTTTCTAAGAAAGTTAAAACTTCTTTTGGTCTTGGTGTTGCGGTAGTTGTAGTACTTACAATCGCTGTTCCTGTAAACAACCTTGTTTACACGCACATTCTAAAAGAAAATGCACTTGTTGCCGGTGTCGATTTAAGTTTCCTTAACTTCATCGCATTCATTGGTGTTATCGCAGCACTTGTACAAATCCTAGAGATGGTTTTAGACCGTTTTTTCCCACCTTTGTACAACGCACTAGGTATCTTCCTTCCTCTGATCACAGTTAACTGTGCAATCTTTGGTGGTGTATCTTTCATGGTAACTCGTGACTACAACTTTGCTGAATCCGTTGTTTACGGCTTTGGTTCTGGTGTGGGTTGGATGTTAGCTATCGTTGCTCTTGCGGGTATCCGTGAGAAGATGAAGTACTCTGACGTACCCCCAGGTCTACGTGGCCTTGGTATCACGTTCATTACTGTTGGCCTGATGGCGTTAGGCTTTATGTCTTTCTCTGGTGTTCAACTGTAGGGTAAGCACCCAGTAATAAGGAATAACAAATGCAAAGCATTATTCTTGGCGTAGCGATGTTTACCATTATTGTATTGGCTCTAGTACTAGTGATTCTTTTCGCTAAGTCTAAGCTAGTACCATCAGGTGACATCACTATTTCAGTAAACGGCGACCCTGAAAAGGCGATCGTTACTCAACCTGGTAGCAAGCTACTTGGTGCCCTTGCTGGCGCTGGTATCTTTGTATCTTCTGCTTGTGGTGGCGGTGGCTCTTGTGGTCAGTGTCGCGTGAAAGTGAAGTCTGGTGGTGGCGACATCTTACCAACTGAACTTGATCACATCACAAAAGGTGAAGCTCGCGAAGGCGAACGTCTTGCATGTCAAGTTGCTATGAAAACTGACATGGAGATTGAACTAGACGAAGATATCTTTGGTGTTAAAAAGTGGGAATGTACTGTTATCTCTAACGATAACGAAGCTACTTTCATCAAAGAATTGGCTCTAGCTATCCCTGAAGGTGAAGAAGTTCCGTTCCGCGCGGGTGGTTACATTCAGATTGAAGCTGAACCACATCACGTGAAATACGCAGATTACGATATTCCTGATGAATATCGTGGTGACTGGGATAAGTTCAACTTGTTCCGTTACGAGTCTATCGTTAAAGAGCATTCGATCCGTGCTTACTCTATGGCTTCATACCCAGAAGAGAAAGGCATCATTAAGCTTAACGTGCGTATCGCAACTCCGCCACCAAACAACCCTGATGTAGCTCCTGGTGTGATGTCTTCATACATCTGGTCTCTTAAAGAAGGCGACAAATGTACTATTTCAGGTCCATTTGGTGAGTTCTTTGCTAAAGACACAGACAATGAAATGGTATTCATCGGTGGTGGTGCAGGTATGGCGCCAATGCGTTCACATATCTTTGACCAACTTAAGCGTCTTAACTCTACTCGTAAGATGTCTTACTGGTACGGTGCCCGTTCTAAGCGTGAGATGTTCTACATTGAAGATTTCGATGGCCTAGCGGCTGCAAACGAGAACTTCGTGTGGCACTGTGCACTGTCTGATCCTCAACCAGAGGACAACTGGGACGGTTACACAGGTTTCATCCATAACGTATTGTACGAAAACTACCTGAAGGATCACGAAGCTCCTGAAGACTGTGAGTACTATATGTGTGGTCCACCAATGATGAACGCGGCTGTTATCGGCATGCTGAAAGATCTTGGTGTAGAAGATGAAAACATCTTACTAGATGACTTCGGTGGTTAATCCATTTAAGTGATTGATATTATGGCTGACTCTTGCGAGTCAGCCATTTGTTTTTCTAAGACTATTTTTGACAACATACTGGCTTATATAAGAAAGAGTAAGGCATTCAAAATACCTATTTTTTACTTTTATTTTTCCTTATATAAATCCTCAACATTAGACAGGAGTAAGCAAGTGAGAATTTGGCTTGTTGCATTAACTTCTTTGATTTTTCTTGCGGGCTGTGAGCAGGCAAGAGAGCAAGTGCATTTAAGTGGCCCTACAATGGGTACTAGTTACAACATTAAGTACATTAATGGTGATGAATTTCCGGAGTCTAATGAGGTTCATACCGAGGTCGACCGTCTGCTTGAAGAAGTGAACGATCAAATGTCGACCTACCGTGAGGACTCAGAGCTGAGCCGTTTTAACCAGCATAAAGGTGCCGACGCATTCGAGGTGTCTGAACAAACTGCTACCGTTGTGAAAGAAGCGATTCGTTTGAACGGTCTTACTGAAGGTGCGTTGGATGTTACGGTTGGTCCATTAGTTAACCTTTGGGGTTTTGGTCCTGAAGCTCGTCCTGAGGTGGTTCCATCGGACGAAGAGCTTGCGGCTCGCAAGGCTAAGGTTGGTATTCACCACTTAAGCGTTAAAGGTAATAAGCTAAGCAAAGATTTGCCTAACTTGTATGTTGATCTTTCAACTATCGCAAAAGGTTGGGGGGTGGATGTGGTTGCTGATTACCTTGATTCAATTGGTATCCATAATTACATGGTCGAAGTTGGTGGTGAAATCCGCTTGAAAGGCTTAAACCGTGAGAATGTGGGTTGGCGTATCGCCATAGAGAAGCCAACAGTCGATGAGCGCAACATTCAAGAGATCATCGAACCGGGTGACATGGCGATCGCAACGTCTGGTGACTACCGTAACTATTTTGAGCGCGATGGTGTTCGTTATTCACACATTATCAACCCAGAAACAGGTAAGCCGCTTCATCATAAAGTGGTTTCTGTAACTGTTTTAAACCCGTCTTCAATGACTGCAGATGGCTTATCTACAGGCATTATGGTCTTAGGTGAAGAAAAAGGACTGGAAGTCGCGAACCAACATAACATCCCTGTGTTCATGGTGGTAAAAACAGCAGATGGCTTTAAAGAAATTGCTTCTGAAGCATTTAAGCCATACTTAGGTAAATAAGGTAAGCGAGATAATTATGAATACATTTCTGATTACATTTGGTGTTTTTCTTGCAGTAATCGCAGCGATGTCTATTGGCTATATTATCCAAAAGAAAGTTGTGAAGGGTAGCTGTGGTGGCTTAGGTGCTGTTGGTATTGATAAAGTATGTAACTGTCCTGAACCTTGTGATGCGCGCAAAAAGCGTGAAGCACGTGAAGCATACCGCGAAGAGAAACTGGCTGAGCGTCAGCAAAAAGAAGCTTCTTGGAATAAAGATCGTATTGCTTAGTTTCGATGGTGCTTAATTGCGACAGTGTTTAGTTACGAAAGTGTTTAGTTGCAAGTGCGACAGTACTTAGTTGCAGTTGTGATAGTGATTAATAGCAATAATGATTAGGAGCGAAACAGGCTCCCCAAAAAACAAAGAGCCCAAGGTTAATGCCTTGGGCTCTTTTCGTTTTAAAAGTTGAGGAGGTTCGGTGCTCTAGGAAAGTAAGAACTACTCATTAATGCGTTGAAGGTTGTTACGAGCGCATATCAGTTGGTTTCGACCTTGCTCTTTCGCGGCATAAAGCAGTTCGTCTGCTGCTTTGATTTGCTCGTCTAAAGAGCCTACTTGGTCGGTCACGCCAATGCTTATGCTCACTTTAATCACATGTGAATCATGCAGCACTTCATTATTTTCAATTGCGACTCTCATCGACTCTAAGAGATCCACAAAATCTTCATATGGCCCGCATGACTGAATACAAAACTCTTCGCCACCGAAGCGAACCGCTAAATCATCCTTAAAATGTTCCTTGATGATTTTTCCAACCTCAACGAGTACCGCATCGCCACCATCGTGGCCGTAGGTATCGTTGACCTTTTTAAAGAAATCGATATCCATCATAGCGATACTACGATGTTCGCAGCCTTTACATGCTTTATTGAATAGGTAGCGACGGTTCCAAAGTCCGGTCAGAGCATCCTCGTTTGCATGACGAAACAGCTCATTGGTCGCTTCTTTCATGTCTAGTAATTGGTGAATACGGCAGAAAAATTCTTCTTGGTTAAATGGCTTATAAAGGAAGTCGTTGGCGCCAGCTTTAAGGAAGCGAGCTGTCATTGTACGATCATCACTGCCAGATAGACCAAGAATAGCGAGTTGATTACGATCGTGTTGGACTCGAATATCACGAGTCATCGAAATGCCATCTTTGTTCGGCATGTCATGGTCGGTAACGACAAAAGTGATATCAGGATCGTTTTGGAGGAGCTCTAGTGCTTGCTCTCCATCTTCCGCTTGAATCGTTTGAATATATTGATGCTCAAGAAGTTGGACGACATATCGACGAACCACAGCAGAATCATCAACTACTAAGGCTTTATGGTATCGGTTATTCGAGATTCGATTAACCAGAGGAAGTAAGTAACTGACTGACGACATGCTGTCTTTGAGGATGTAATCAAGCACACCTTTTGCGAGTACTTGCTCTCGAAGTGTGTTGTTGAACATGCCCGTGAGCACAATGATTTTTTGTTGATAGCCGAGTACCAAATCAATGATCTCACCATCTTGGCCATCGGGTAAGCAGTAATCGAGCACCGCACACAAGAAATCCGTCTCTTGCTCTAAGATAGCTTTGGCTTCTGCTACAGATTCAGCCAGTGAAACATCATAGCCATCGTTTTTAAATTGTTGGTACAGGTAGTTTCTGAATGCACGACTGTCCTCTACTACTAGTATTTTCTCACTCAAAAGCTATCCCTACTTATAGACTAAATACTCCTTAACAATACTATCAGAATAGTAGGCGGCTATTGAAGAGAAACCTGTTGAGCTGGACTCCAGATCATTTTAAATTTGAGAATAATTGATTATACTGTTCATAGATACAGTTGTAAGGTTGAGTTATTCCTAGATGTGTAGTGCGGGCGAAGAGAAAGTTAGAAAAATAATCCATGTTGATATGGATTGCTTTTAAACTTGAGGGTGTTGCGCATTTGTAGCAGGTTGTAAGTAGACTGTTCTCTGCTACTGTTAAACTTTTAGGTATTGTCTTGTGTAGGAGAGTGTATGCAGAGAATCAGCGACAAAGTTTTTAATGGTCACTGGATTTATTTGGATGATTCGAATACACCTATACTCTTGCCTTCTTTGTATGCTCGCTATACAACTCATAAGGGGGTGTCTATAGAGTTGAAGTCCAAATTTGATCGAATTTCATCCAAAACTGAACATTGTTTTGAAGAAGTTGAAATAGGCACAAATGGACAATATGTACGATCTAATCAAATAGGATTATTTTTGGAGTGGGTTGAAGAACAAAATATTTCTGGAAGTCAATTATCCTTGACGAATCATACTGCAATGCCCAGTGAACTTATTAATAGCTACATTAACGATTACCTGATTTTGTAGTGGTCAACTAAAAT
>NZ_MCUN01000053.1 GCF_002873455.1 Vibrio splendidus
GACATCGCCAGGCTTTAAATTAAATCTTTAGGTTGACCGACCTGGAGATATGGACGCTCACTTAGTGAGTTGACCACTGCGGAGTGGTAGTTCAGTTGGTTAGAATACCGGCCTGTCACGCCGGGGGTCGCGGGTTCGAGTCCCGTCCACTCCGCCACTTATTGGGAAAGCCCTGCTAGAAATAGCAGGGCTTTTTTACATTTGAAGAAAAGAGTTTTGCTTGTAGATTGTATGAGTGCTGTAAAGGCATCGAGACCCTACACTTCACGCTATTCCGGCACATATTAGAAAGCCTAGTCTGACGACTAGGCTTTTGTCGTTTCCGGCATATGAATCTTATTATTCAACTTCGAGTTTTGTAGATGCGTTGGCCGTTGATCTCGGGCTCTGACATTCCGACACTTATAACAAAGTCTGCTATTTCTAGTAGAGCTTGAGTTGATGTTGTGCATCACCTAAATGACCAACCTTTCCAGAACGTCTTCGACAGCTCTAATTTCTACTAATTTGAACTGGCTTATAAATATGCCTCGTTATTAATAACAAGGTTTTGTTGACCGGCGACTCTTGCAATATCCCTTCTACTTAATAGATGAATCTACAGAGCTGTTACGTGAAGCCCTGTCATAAAGGTTTATAGTGGAATATTGAGGGCTATTTAATTGCTAATTCAGCGTGACTTAAAGTGGGTATCTGTCTGCGGGTAAACATCTTTAAACGTCTTCTCTCAAGGTGAGCTCCTTTTACTCTTCAGCTTAGAGGTGCCACTTTTCTCTATGACTCCTCTCGAGCCTCTTCCTAGAGCTTGTTTATAAAAATCGCAAAACTAAGTGTAGACACAATTAAAGTAATTCTCCGTGTGTTTGGGAGGCTTTATTACGCTATTTCATAGTTACTTTTGTGCACTAGGTTTGCTGGTGTTGGGAGGGTAAGGGTTCGATGAGTTGGGTTTATAGGTGTTGTAGAAGTTATCTAGGGGCAAGTAACAGATACAAAAAAGCCGATGCTAGACATCGGCTTAGTTTGAGTCATTTTGAATTACGCTGGTTGAACGAGAGCGAGTGCCTTACGAGAAACTTCGTGTGCTGCCTTCGTTAAGTTTTGCTTTTCTAGTGCATCAGACAGGTATCCGTAATCGGATACGTTTGAGCGAAGTGCTAGTGCTTTTTCAAAGTGACTTTGCGCTTCTGCCCACTTCTGTTCTCTTAGGTAGAACTGAGCCAATGCGCTGTGTGCTTCGGCATTGCCACCGTCTTTACTGATAGCGCGTTCTAGCATTACCACTACGGGATGGTGATCGGCAAGATTAAGCTCAGGAAGCAACATGTAGAGTTCATTTGAGCCACTCTTCGCAATATTCTCTTTGATCACTGTGAAGGCTTCTGAGTTAGCTTTCCGAGCGATCAGTTGTTTCACAAAACAAGAAACAAGGTGAGCGCTTTGCTTCTGCTTTCTTGAAAGCTTGTTCCAATGGCTGATTAAACCTTCGCTACCTTGCTGTTGTGCCACATCGTGAAGTAAGCCACATTGTGCTTTTTGTTCTAACTCAACTTGCTCATCAGCCGTAAGAAGCTTGTTTTTAGCTAGCTTAGGCGTTAACTCTAATAATGGCTGCCAAAGTTTAAGCTGCATGTAGGTGGCTTTTAGTAAGCCAAGTACAGCGGTGTTATTAGGGTATGTACCTTTTAAAGTCGAAAGTGTATCGAATGCGGATTCGTAGTTCGACTCACTGATTTGTTGTTTTGCTTTAGTTAGCTCAACGGCCAGTAGAGAGTCCTCTTGTTGGCTAGCAAGCTCGATGTACTTATCACGCTCGCTTGTATTACCTTGTTCGTGAGCAGCTTGAGAAGCGACTAAATAACAAAGCAGAGGCATGTCGTGATGGTTAGCCCAACGAGTTACTTTCTTCTCTGCGCCTTTCCAATCACCTTCAAGAAGCTTGATGATGCCTTCATTGGTATAACGACGAGAGCGTTTTAGTTTACGAACACTGAACCAATTCCAAGTTGTCGAGCTTGCGTACATAAGCTTTTTAAATAGGTACTCCAAGCCGAATAGAGCAGCTAGAAGAGCAATGACAAAAATAACCAGTGTTGTCACACTCATCTCAATGGTCTTATTTGCTATCGAGATCAGGACATAACCTTGTTGACCTGAGAACTGGGTACCGACAATTAATCCAGTACCTAGAACGAGAAAAAGAAAAATCCAACGAATCATTATTTTTCCTCCGTGTTCATGACGGTCACTTCACGACGTAAGCGCTCACGTATAACATCTGACAACTCATTTTGAGACTCAAGTTTTACAGGGTATTTCACAGAGATATTCTGCTCACTTAACTGTTTAATCGCCTTCTCAAATTCAATCACTGAGTTGTTATCTTGGTTTAAGTACGCTTTCGACCACTCGCTAGCGGTATTAAGTGCAGCACTATAGACATCACCTTGCTCTTTGTAGACAGCTCGAATTGCGGTCTCTAATTTGCCTTTAATGTTTTCACGTAGGTAGAAGTGTTGCTCAGGAGAGAGTAAAGGGATGACTTCACCATCACGACTACGGAAGGTGATGAAGTTTTCTGAGAAGTCTTTCATCGACGTCATCAGGTTGTTCTGCCAATCATTGATATCTTGCGATACCGCTTTTTTCTCAACAATCGCAGCTTCTGGAAGAATTGCATTGGCAAGCGGTAGCGTATCGACTTGCTGTTGTAGGCTTGTGATGCGTAAAACTAAGCCATCGCGATCGACAAGAGGGATAGTGCGAAGCTTAGTAATATCATTGGTCATTGATTGGCGCAGTGATACTAAGCTTGGGTCATTCAGTGCTGCGATTCGTTGATCGGCACTTTCCATTAGTTTGGTTGCGCTAACAGCGTCATGCTCAAGGAACAGTTTACGACCAGCAAGTTTTACTAGGTAATCGGCTTCAGCAAGCAACCAGTCATTCGGTCGACGGCCTTTAACGTCAGCCACTGCTAACTGCAGGCTTTGAATGCTCTTTTGCTGTTGAGACTGTACGACCTGAGTTTTCTCCACCGCGTGAGAAGCTTCTTGGATAGTCTCTTGCTTGATGGTTTGCAGGTCTTTATTTACTGCAGATTGGGTATTTTGCAGTTGTGTTTGAAGAGCTGCGATTTGAGCTGAGTACTCAGCGCTCTTTTGCTGCATTTGAAATGCGATACCACCACTGAAAATAATAGAAATAGCGATCGCAATAGCACCTAATTTGACACCGCGTTTACCTTGCTTTTCTGCTTTCTCGATTTGCTCTTTATATTCAGCTTGAGGTTGTTCACTTTGAGCAGTATTTGACGTAGAAGCATCAAGTTTTTTTTCGGGCTGTTTTGTCTCTGTAGATTCAGCTTTTTCGTTTTCAACAACTACTGGCTGAGTGTCTTGTTTCTTTTCAGGTTCAATATGCTCATTATTTTTTTTGCTTGTCATGCTTATTTCCTGTTTCTAGCTAGGGCCGGAGAGCAGCCAGTAATATTTGGTTCGTAGCACTGTGAGTATTGGTCACGTTCGAGAAACCGAGTTGTTGTGCTCGTTCTACTATGCGCTGGCTTGGGACAAATAGTTGTCTTGTTGAAAGCCAAGCCAAATACTCATCAGGGGTAATTGAGCAGAGATACTCCAATTGTTCCTGACTAGTGATGACAACTTTGGACGTTTTTTTGTTTATCCATGTTTGATAGATATTGTGATCGTTAATGGGAATATATTCTCTACGGTAGGTCTCACAATAAGAGACTTGTGCACCTCGATTGAGTAAAGAATCTCTAATGAGCTCACGCCCACCATTTCCACGCAGTATCAAAATAGATTTATTATCTACGCCATTAAGTTCAGTAAGTTTGAGAAGGTGTTCACTATCACTCACTTGGGGATAGTTTACTTTTTGTTTACAGATTTTGCTTAAAACGTGCGCAGTTTTTTGACCAACGCCAAGATAAAGTGGCGAAGTTGGCCAAATAGATGAAGTTTTTGAAAGGATGCTTTGGGCAGCGGTCACGGCATGGTGACTGACTGCAATAATGATATCGCTGTTATTAAGCAGGGTGCTTAAATCCGATGAGTGTGGATTATCAACGATACGAATAAGCGGATGATGGATTGCTTGAATCCCTTCATCCGCTAGTTGTTGGCAAAGCGATTGTCCCTCTGAGCCGGGACGTGTCACCAACACTGTCATGATTATTCTTGGTCAGCGTAGAGCTTGGTTAAGATTTCTCTCGCGCCATCATCCAGCAATTGATTTGCCAGAGTAACGCCAAGCGCTTCTGCATCTTTGCGAAGGCCAGAGATCTCACCACGAACCATTTTAGAACCATCTGGTTCGCCTACTAATGCACGTAGCCAGATATTATCGCCATCTAATAGTGAGTAGCTGCCGATAGGAACCTGACAACCACCTTCCAGAGTAAGGTTCATTGCACGTTCACAAAGTACGCGATCGGCTGTGTCTTTATGGTTCAGTGGTTCAAGAAGCTTGATTAGACGTTCATCATCAAGACGACACTCAATGCCAACAGCGCCTTGGCCTACAGCAGGTAGAGACTGTTCTGGTTCGATGAAGCTACGAATACGTTCTTCTAGCTCTAGGCGCTTAAGGCCAGCAGCAGCTAGCACGATAGCATCGTATTGACCATCATCGAGTTTACCTAGACGAGTACCAACGTTGCCGCGCAGTTCTTTGATGATGAGGTCTGGGCGGTATTCTAGCAACTGACATTGACGACGCAGGCTACATGTACCAACGATAGCGCCTTGTGGTAGCTCGTCGATGTTGTTGTAGGTATTTGAAACGAAAGCGTCACGAGGGTCTTCACGTTCACAGATAGTGACCAGACCTAGACCTTCTGGGAAGTCGACAGGTACGTCTTTCATTGAGTGAACTGCTAGGTCAGCACGACCTTCTAGCATTGCCACTTCGAGTTCTTTAACGAACAACCCTTTACCACCCACTTTAGCCAGCGGGGTATCTAGGATGATGTCACCTTTGGTCACCATAGTTACCAACTCAACCTCTAAACCAGGGTGAGCAGCTTGAAGTGCATCCCTTACAAAGTATGCTTGCCAAAGGGCAAGAGGGCTTTTTCTGGTCGCGATACGGATTGGTGCTGAATTTGTCATGGTGTTTCCGATATTGGTTCTGTAATAGGCTAATCCTACCATTGTGAGGCGAAAATTCTTACTGTTTGATCATTCCATGCTTTGATAGCTGAGGGATTTTCATGAGTTCACCAAAATAGTGTGATTGGTATCTCATTTGAAACATGGGCTATTATTAGAAATAGGTAATAAAGGGGACACTACGGCGCCGTGAGTTTAACTTTTTCTCATCAAGGCATTGGCCAGTATGACAGGTTCCTTTACTTTACCATTAAGGGTAAAAGTGTTAAATTGATCACGTTTTGTTGCTCCTTTCGTTCAGTAACTAAACAGAAGTGCATTTAATCTCAAACCAAGGACTTACCTTGCAGGCTTACACTCAGACTTTGATTCAACGATTAGACAATCTTAATCAGCAGCGCATTGATCGTGCGTTGGCGTTGATGAATGTCCAAGGTCAGCGAGTTTTCAACCTTATTCCTGCACTACTTCACTTCAATCATCCCATGATGCCTGGTTATTATGACCAACAAGTTCCTTTTGGAATTCGTAGCTTCACGCCTAATGAATTCCAAAAGCAATTTGTCTCTGATACCGAATTAACGCTGGGTGGAAAACTCACCGAGGCTGCTGAACCAGCAATCCTGGGCTTGTACACCATGGGCAGTACTTCTTCTATTGGCCAAAGCACTTCAAGTGATCTCGATATCTGGGTATGTGTTTCTCCGGATATGGATGGCGCATCTCGCGACAGCCTGACCAACAAATGTTTGTTGATTACCGACTGGGCTGAAACCTTAGGGGTTGAAGCTAACTTTTTCTTGATGGATGAACAGCGTTTCCGCTCAAACCATTCTGAAGAGATGACCGGTGATAACTGTGGTTCTTCACAGCACTTATTACTGCTTGATGAGTTCTATCGTTCTGCCGTTCGTTTGGCAGGCCAGCGTTTGTTGTGGCAAATAATCCCGCCAGAAATGGAAGAGTGTTACGACGAATATGTCCAAGGTCTGTGTCAGGATGGTTATCTTGATTGCTCGCAGTGGATCGATTTCGGCAAGCTGAACCGTATTCCTGCTGAAGAGTACTTTGGTTCAAACCTATGGCAGCTCTATAAGAGTATCGACTCACCGTATAAATCGGTTTTGAAGGCGATCCTGTTAGAAGCTTACTCATGGGAATACCCAAATACCCAGCTACTTAGTATTGATACTAAGCGTCGCTTCTTCGCGGATGAACCTGATCTGTATGGCATGGATAGCTATTATTTGATGCTAGAAAAGGTAACGCGCTACCTAGAACGCATTAACGACCACACTCGTTTGGACTTGGTGAGACGTTGTTTCTACCTTAAGACCCACGAGAAATTGTCACGAGATGCGGGCATTGGCTCTGTCGAATGGCGTCGTGAAGCCTTAACTCAGATGACAAAGTCCTGGAACTGGGGACAGGAAACCATAGCTGAGCTCGACAACCGCCGTAACTGGAAGGTTGAGCAGGTTAAAGTGGTGCACCATGCACTGCTTGATGCTTTGATGCTGAGCTATCGTAACCTGATTCAATTTGCGCGTCGCAACGACATCACTTCTGCAATTAGCCCACAAGATATCAGTATCTTGGCTCGTAAGCTTTACGCTGCGTTTGAGGTATTGCCAGGAAAAGTGACGTTACTGAACCCGCAAATTTCACCGGATCTGCATGAACCAGACTTGAGCTTTATTGAAGTTCGTCAGGGTCAGTCCAACAAAGCTGGGTGGTATCTATATAAACAGCCGCTGGTAGCGCATCGTATTCTTGGTCAGCCCTCACTTGAGCACCATGAGTACTTGAGTAAACTGGTTGCTTGGTCATTCTTTAATGGCTTGATTACGGAGTCTACGCGTTTGCATTCTGTGGTGCGTGATGCTCACATTGATATCGATAAGTTCTATCAAATGGTGAGCGATCTACGCAATACTTTTTCTTTACGTAAGCGCCGCCCGAGTATGCAAGCACTGGCAAGCCCGTGTGAAATAAGCCAACTGGCGATGTTTATCAATTTTGAAAGTGACCCAACTTCTGAATTGAGTGGTCGTGCATTGAAGGTTGATCTTAAGAATGCCGACATTTTCAGTTTCGGCGAAGAGGGTAAGAGTTTAGTCGGAAGTGTTGATCTGGTTTATCGTAACTCTTGGCATGAAGTACGTACGCTTCATTTCCAAGGTGATACTGCAATGCTAGACGCGCTGAAGACGGTACTTGGCAAAATGCACCAGGATGCGTTGCCGCCAGAATCGGTCGATGTGTTCTGTTACAGCAAAAACTTACGTGGTGTGATGCGTAACATGGTGTACCAACTGCTTGCTGAGTGTATCGACTTGCGATTAAAACCGATTGAGCCAGAGAAGCGTCGCCGCTTCAAGGCTATTCGTTTGGCAAACAAGATGTTTGGTCTGTTCTTTGAACGTCGTGGTGTTTCGGTGCAGATGCTCGAAAACTCAGTTGATTTCTATCGTAGTATCTCGACAAATAAGTTGAAAGGCTCACCTTTACTGATGCTCGATAAAGAGCAAGAGTATCAGCTACCAGAGGTGGTTGATGGCTTTGCGAGTGAAGGTTTAATTCAATTTTTCTTTGAGGATACCGACAAAGGTTTCAATATTTATGTATTGGACGAGTCGAATCAAGTTGAGGTATATCACCAATACAGCGGTGAAAAAGATGAGATGATCGCGAGCGTGAATTCTTTCTACACTTCAGTAAAAGATGAGTCGAAGGTGTCGTCTAAGTTGATTAATTTCAATCTACCTCAGTACTACCAAATCGTTCATCCTGAAGAAGGTAATTCTTACGTGGTGCCTTACCGTAACGATGCGACTTTAGCTTCTCGAAGCTCAAAGATAGTTAACATCTAGGCTTACTAAGACTGATTGGTATTAAAAAAGGAGTGATTGATTCACTCCTTTTTAGTTTTGCTTACAAATGATTAGACCCAATTGATCTCTTCATCTGCGTGCTTTTCGCATTCTTCTTTGACCATCTCAAACAATTCCACACCCGTCTTTGAGCATGTCCATTTGTCATCAACTAGCTTGAAGTGAAAGCCACCAGATTTAGACGCTAACCAGATTTCTTTCATTGGTTCTTGGCGGTTGATGATAATTTGGCTGCGGTTCTCAAACTCCAGCGTCATTACGTTACCAGTCACTTCGTAATCAATATCTGCCTCTGATTCATCGATAGCTTCTTCGATGTTTTGCATCTGTATATCGACCAGTTGATGAAATTCAGTCTCGTTCATCCTTTCTATCCTATTGCTTTTCCTGAGTGTGGTGCGATTATAGGGGGCATTGAGTCAATAATCACGATATGCAAAATGAAAAAATTAATTACCGCTCTGTTTATGGTGTCCGTTATAGGACTTTCTGGTTGTGGTCAAACAGGTCCGTTGTACGATCCTGATGCAGTACAGCAAACTGAACAGTCAGAATAAGTGAAAACACGCAGAAATCGTTATTTATAAGGGATAAGAACTTTGGATTACTTCAACTATCAGGAAGATGGCCAGCTTTGGGCTGAGGACGTCGCACTTTCACAACTAGCAGAGCAATATGGTACACCGCTGTATGTATATTCTCGTGCAACATTAGAACGCCATTGGAATGCGTTTGATTCGTCGGTTGGTGAGCATCCACACTTGGTCTGTTATGCCGTTAAAGCTAACTCGAACCTTGGCGTGCTGAATACTTTGGCTCGTTTGGGCTCTGGCTTCGACATCGTTTCTGGTGGTGAACTAGAGCGTGTGGTTGCTGCAGGTGGCGACCCGGCTAAAGTTGTGTTCTCTGGTGTCGGAAAAACAGCGGCTGAAATGAAGCGTGCGCTTGAGTTGAACATTAAATGTTTCAACGTAGAGTCGGAGCCAGAACTGGAGCGACTGAATAAAGTGGCTGGTGAGCTTGGTGTTAAAGCGCCGATTTCACTGCGTATCAACCCAGATGTTGATGCAAACACTCACCCTTACATTTCTACGGGTCTGCGTGATAATAAGTTTGGCATCGCCTTCGACCGTGCTCCTGCTGTTTATGCGTTTGCAAAAACACTCGATAACTTGTCTATCCATGGTATTGATTGCCACATCGGTTCCCAATTAACGAATATCGAACCTTTTATCGATGCCACTGATCGTTTGCTTGCACTGATCGACCAACTACGTGCCAACGATATCAACATCAAACACCTTGATGTCGGTGGTGGTTTGGGCGTGGTTTACCGTGATGAATTACCACCACAACCATCAGATTACGCGAAGGCCTTGTTGGCTCGCCTAGACAATCATTCTGATCTAGAGCTGATTTTCGAGCCTGGAAGAGCGATCGCTGCTAACGCTGGTGTATTATTAACGAAAGTCGAGTTCCTGAAGCCAACAGAGTATAAGAACTTTGCCATCATCGATGCGGCAATGAACGATCTGATGCGTCCGGCACTTTACCAAGCTTGGCAAGATATTGTGCCAGTGAGTCCGCGTCAGGGTGAAGCGGTAACTTACGACTTGGTTGGCCCTATCTGTGAGACGGGTGACTTCCTTGGTAAAGATCGTGACCTTGTTCTCGAAGAAGGCGATCTACTGGCCGTTCGTTCTGCAGGTGCTTATGGCTTTGCTATGTCATCTAACTACAACACTCGTTCGCGTGCGGCTGAAGTGATGGTTGATGGCGATAAAACTCACTTGGTTCGTCAGCGTGAAGAGCTTACGAGTCTGTGGGAACTTGAAAACATTCTTCCGGAGTAATTTTAAGCGTTATGCACTTCCACTTTTCTAAAATGCATGGTTTGGGCAATGATTTCATGGTCGTGGACTGCATTACTCAAAATATTTTCTTTTCTCCAGATTTGATCCGTCGTTTGGCGAATCGTCACACTGGTGTGGGCTTTGATCAGCTACTTGTGGTTGAGGCTCCATATGATCCAGAAACTGACTTCCATTACCGCATATTTAATGCGGATGGCAGTGAGGTGGAGCAGTGTGGTAATGGTGCGCGTTGTTTTGCTCGATTCGTTCGTATGAAAGGCTTAACGAATAAGTACAGCATCAACGTGAGCACCAAGAAAGGTAAAATGGTTCTCAAGATTGAAGACAATGATCAGATCACTGTCAATATGGGCATTCCTGAGTTTGAACCTGGCAAAATTCCATTCAAGGCAAAGCAGCCTGAGAAGACGTATATCTTAAGAGCGGATGTACATACCTTGTTCTGTGGTGCCGTAAGCATGGGTAACCCACATGTGGTTACCGTTGTTGATGATGTCGATACTGCAGACGTGGAGACCTTAGGTCCGCTTCTTGAATCACATGAACGTTTCCCTGAGCGTGTTAATGCTGGCTTTATGCAAGTGATTAACCGTGAAGAAGTTCGCTTGCGTGTTTATGAACGCGGTGCGGGTGAAACTCAGGCGTGTGGCAGCGGTGCATGTGGCGCGGTTGCGGTTGGTATCAATCAAGGCTTGCTGGCTGAGAACGTGAAAGTTCGTCTACCTGGTGGTGATCTACAGATTAGCTGGCAAGGTCCGGGTAAACCTCTGTTTATGACTGGCCCTGCAACCCATGTGTTTGATGGTCAACTTTCTTGCTAATAAGCATTCATAACCAATAGATTCATAAAAATAAAGGATAGGTTTTGTCTTACGTTGAAGCCGACGCGCTCACCTCAGAAGTGGTCGCGGAATATTTACGTGATAACCCAGATTTTTTCCAAGACAGGAAAGGTTTGGTTGATCGCCTTGCTATCAATAACGTTGAGCAGGGCGCTGTATCTCTGGTGGAGGTTCAGCTTAAACGCCAACGCCATCGAATCGAAGAGCTAGAGGAAGAAATCACTGGCTTGATGTCGTTGGCAGCGAATAACGACAAAACCTTCTATGAATTTATGGATCTGCAAGCTCACGTGCTGAAATGCAGTGACTTTATGCAGGTTATCAAAGCTGTTGAACAAAAAGCGTTAGATTTAGGGCTGAAGGCTCATGTACGAATTCTCTCGCAACCTGGCTTTTATAAGCTGAGTGAAGAGCACTATTCGAAGTTTTCGCTCAACCACTTCAATGGCAAAGATGCTTATCTAGGGCGCTTGAGAAAAGCCGACAGACACGATTTGTTTGGTGATTTCCAGGTTCCAGAGCTAGGCTCTTATGTAGTACTACCACTTGCTAAGCAGTCTCCATTGGGTTTGCTTGCCTTTTCTAGTGAAGATGGCGGACATTTCCAACCTCATATGGATACGCTATTTTTACGCCATTTAGCACTTGTTGTGTCTCATTTGGCGGACACCTTACCTTGGCAGATAAATAATGAGCCTAGAGCCCAAAATACCTCTTCCTAACAGCCTTCAAAAGCCACTTTCTCGCTTCTATGAATATCTCAGAAGCGAGAAGGGACTCAGCCTACACACCCAACGTAATTACAAACAACAACTTGAAACTATGGCCGCTCATTTGGTCACACTTGGACTGAAAGATTGGGGGCAAGTAGACGCGGCGTGGGTAAGACAACTTGCCAGTAAAGGCATGCGTGAAGGAATGAAAGCGAGCAGTATCGCGACGCGCTTATCTTCACTACGCAGCTTCTTTGATTTCCTTGTATTACGTGGCGAAATGACTGCAAACCCAGCCAAAGGGGTTTCTGCACCTCGCAAACAGCGTCCTTTACCTAAAAATCTCGATGTCGATGAAGTCGGACAGTTGCTTGACGTGAATGAAGACGACCCATTATCGATTCGTGATCGGGCGATGATGGAGGTGATGTATGGTGCAGGTTTACGTCTCGCTGAACTAGTTGGCATCAATCTTAAAGATGTGTTGGGCCGGCAAGGCGAAATCCGAGTGATTGGTAAGGGCGACAAAGAACGCAAAGCGCCGTTTTCCGGTTTGGCGAAAGAGTGGGTCGATAAATGGCTCAAAGTGCGTGGTGATCTTGCTTCTTCGGGAGAAAAAGCCCTGTTTGTGTCCAAGTTAGGGACCCGGATCTCTCACCGCAGTGTGCAAAAGCGCATGGAAGAGTGGGGTAAGAAGCAATCCGTCGCGAGTCATATCAGCCCGCATAAACTGCGTCACTCCTTTGCAACTCATGTGCTTGAGTCGAGCCAGAATCTTCGTGCTGTCCAAGAGTTGCTGGGGCATGAAAATATTTCGACAACCCAAATTTATACTCACTTGGACTTTCAACACTTAGCTCAAGCGTACGATGAGGCTCACCCTAGAGCACGTAAGAAGAATAAAGATTAGATTAAAGGTTTTACTATGCGAATTTATCGAGGGTTGAAGCCCATCAAAGCCATGACCTTTGACTTGGATGACACACTGTATGACAACTGGCCTGTGATCATGAAAGTAGAAAAAGAGATGGCGCAGTGGCTTTACCAAAAGCACCCAGTGTCGGCTTCTTTATCGCTCGAAGAGTGGCAGGGTATTAAGCAGCAAGTTGCCTCTGAAAACCCAAATTTAAAGAATGATGTTACCGTTTGGCGTGAAACACAGATTAAGAGAGGCTTGTTACAGTTGGGCTATTCTCAGCAGCAAGCTGAACAGGCGGCTCGTGAGGGGATAGAACATGCTTTGTGGTTACGCAATCAAGTCGATGTTCCTCAAGAAACGCATCGAGTGATGGCAGAACTTAGCCAACGGATTCCTTTGGTTGCGATTACCAATGGCAATGTCGATCCATATAAAATTGGTTTAGGACAGTATTTTCAACTAATCCTTAAAGCTGGCCCAAACGGCAGAGCAAAACCCTACCCAGATATGTTTGATAAAGCGCAGCAATACTTAGGTGTTGATGCCATCAACATTCTCCATGTTGGCGATCATCTTAGAACGGATGTTTACGGATCTAAGCAAAATGGCTTCCAAGCATGCTGGTTTAATGACATTGGTTCCAATTTATACCTCTCTTCGAAGGCGAGTGTGCTGCCTGATGTTGAAATAGAGCAACTTAGCGATCTTATGCGACTAATTTAAAGACCTCTGTAAGCTTATTGTGTCGCATTTATGATATTGAATTGTTACATTAGTCGCAATTAAATGCCTGTTTAGGCTAGGATAATTGGCGACTACTTTTTAGCGATTCATTTCAGTCATAGCTGTGGTTGCGGGTTCTTCACTTCACTCTATTTCGATCAAGGGTTGGCATGCAAACATTTACATTTCTCGCAAATACTGAGGAGCTATTTAAATCTCAATTTGATCAGAGAGAGTGGTGTGACAGCAAGCAATATCTTATTCAACTTTTCTCAGCCCAATCTTCTGATGTGGCTCGTCGAATCGCGAGTGTTGCTCTCAATCGCCTAAGCAATGCCACCTTAATTGGCCAGAGTGCTCGCCATGTTATCTGTAACAATTGTCTTGAGAGTAGTTGTACCTTAATCATTATCAGTGAGTTTAATGAAACCTGTTTAACCTCCGCAGTTCAGCCTTTTACAGGCAACCCAAACCAAGACAGTCAAGAGCTCGTCTCTCAACTAGACCTCTCGAAAGATGCTAAAACAGTCATCAGCCTTTGCGATCAGGTTGAGGGTCGTGATTACCCTATCTATAGCGCCTTTGAAAGCCTACCTTATACAACGCCTGTTGCTGGTGGCTTGTGTCATGAGAATGAATACGGGCGTTGGGTTATGCATAACGAACAGACTTACCAACACGCTTGCGTGGCGGTGGCTCTGACTAACCCAAGATTGAAGGTTTGGTCGGACGCGTACTCTGAGTGGAACCCGATTGGGATGAAGCTGCGAGTGACTCATGCCGTGGGTAATCGTTTGTATGCGTTGAATGATAAGCCTGCTATCGATGTATTCAAACACTACCTTGCTGACGGTAAAGATCTTCCTTTCAGCCAGTTGATGAGCTTTCCGCTTTATCGAGAGCTTGGCAGAAAGAAGGGCATATCGACACCGCTGCGTATTAATGATGATGGCAGTATCGAGTTTGATAGTCCTTGGCATGTCGGCGAAGAGGCACAGTTTTGTTATAATCACCCGTCTTTGACCGCAGAAAAAGTGCGTCACGGCGCTGAGATGCTTGCCATGCATCAGCCTGAATCGGTGATCATCTATAACTGCGTCTCTCGACTTGAATTCATCGACAGTAAACTTGAGCTAAAGCCATTTGAGGGGATAGTAAATGCGTGCGGCGCATACTGCATGGGTGAGCTATACCGCAACGACGATCGCCAAGAGATACTGCATCACAGCCTCACCTATATTGCGATGAGAGAGTCGGACGAGATTAATGAGTTTCGTTGTGAAGATTTCCAGCGTGACTCAACGGTATCGCCACTGCTTAATCTCGTCAGAAATGCGGTGGCTGATCTCGACAGTATGAACACGCAGATGGAGAAAAAACTTCATCAACAGGCGCGTCGTTTAACCGAAAGCTACCGCATTGATTCCCGCACCGGGCTACCCAACCGTATCGTGTTAAAAGAGCGCCTCAATACGATTCTCTTCAGTGAGCACTTACTGACGTTAAAGCTGACTAATTTCCATCAAGTTAACGAGAAGTATGGTTACCAAGTGGGTGACCAGTTGTTACTCGATCTGTCTAATCATTTTGTTGAGCGCTTACACCTTAGTGTGGCTAAGGAATCTCAGGTAAAAGTGGAGCTGTTCAGCATTGGCGTCGGCGAATGGGCGATTATTTTTAACGCAAATGTTGGCTGCGATAAGATAGAACAACGTTTCGTTGAGTTTGCTGATGATATTGAGCACATCAATTTTGAGCCGTATGGATTGGCTGATATTGATTACCTGTCAGTTTCTCTGTGTGGTGGCTTCGCTAGTCGTTGCGATTTCCTCACCGATAATGGCGATGAGATCTTATTGAAAGCGATCGAAGCTCGACGTTATGGGGTCAGGAATAACACTCACATCACCAATGCTAAAGACATTCAGGTGAGTGAAGAAGATCGTAAAGAGCAACTAGGCTGGTTGAGCTGTGTGAGCCGTGCGATTTTAGACCAGAATATCATTACCTATTCACAGCCCATTGTGGCGTCCGGTACTCACGAAATGATTGGCCAAGAGTGCTTGGTCAGAATCATGGAATCAGACGGTACCATTGTGCCACCAGGTAAGTTCTTACCTATTATTACCGACACGCATCTTTACACTCGTCTCAGTCGGCACATGATTAAGAACACCATAGGTTATATGGCGGATAAACAAACCCCATTTTCTATTAACCTATCCCCGCAAGATTTTTTGAGCGACAAGACGCTTGAGGTGCTTGAGACTGCCATCAGTGCTATGAACGATCCCATTCGACTTGGCCTAGAGGTTCTAGAGTCTGAGCAGATTAAAGATTATGGTCGCATGATTGAGGTGTGTGATCACTTCCGTGCTCTCGGGGCGAGAATCATTGTTGATGACTTTGGTTCTGGCTATTCTAATATCGATGAGATCATTAAACTTGAGCCGCAGATTATCAAGCTTGACGGTAGCCTGATTCGCAATATTGACAAAGACCAAAAGCAAAGAAATATCGCTTCTCAGTTGGTTCGCTTATGCCAGGTGTTTAATGCACAAACCGTCGCTGAATTTGTCCATAACCAACAGGTTTGTGAGATAGCAGAGCAAATGGGTGTCGATTATCTGCAAGGTTATTACTTTGGTGAACCTAAGCGATTGTTTTAGAATATAATATTAGTCTGCCATACGATATATTGGATGAAACGGTTGGTAATTAAGGCTCGCCGCTTGTTTTCATTGAAATGAATGATGTTTAACTAACATCACATTATTCACAATATGATCGCAAATATTGCGTGCAAGCCTTATCGATAGTAAGCACAATAACAAATCATTAACGTAACGATTAATGTGAATATGCAGTCGACCTCTCTCTTAATAAAAGACATTGAGCAAATCCATAATGAATTGCCAAAGCTTGCTTTTCGTAAAAACGAAAACTTGCTGATTCAGGTATTTTCATCTTTTGAGAAAGACTCTGTTTTGGCTGCCTGCCAAGTGATTCAATCGATCTTTCCAAACGCTAAGCTCATTGGTTGTAGCGCAAATCATTACATCAGCCAAGGTGCTATTTTGCATCAGGGCTTATATCTTATTGTGACTCGCTTCGATGCTACTTCATTGTCTTGTGGTGTTGTGGAATACAGCAACCAACCTTTACGCGATAGCCATTCCATGTGGCAGCAACTTAAGTGTCATTCTCAAACTCAAAGTATCATCTGTTTTGCTGATCGCTTGCAGATAAATGACAGGGCTCTATTTGCTGAATTCGAACAATCTCGATACTCATTGCCCATTTGTGGGGGGGCATCAACCAGTACCGATAATGGGCGATGGGTGATGTTGGATGGTCGTTGTTATGAAAATGCTTATGTCATGGTGGCCTTGCATAGCTCTGAACTCTCGATCGCCAAAGGTTATTACACGGAATGGAACCCAATTGGGCGAACTTTTCGCGTTACTGGCGCGCAAAATAATCGGTTGACTGAATTGGATGGAATGCCAGCTCGTGAGGTTTACAATCGCTACTTAGGTGATGGTCTTGAAGTACCTTTCGAACAGTTGCACAACTTCCCTCTGATGGTAAGCGATCCGAAAGAGCAGAAAATTCATTTGCCGCTCAAAATAGCTGAACAGGGAGATATTGAATTTAGTGGCGAGTTTCAGGTCGGCGATGAAGTACGGTTTTGTTATGACCACCCTTCACTGACCTTAGAGCAGATTCGACTTGGTGTTCAACAGATTGCTTCTCATAAGTCTGAGCAGTTTTTTATTTACAACTGCACCTCTCGTATCGATTTTATTGATGGTAACCAAGAAGTTGAGGTTTTCCAGAATCTCGCAGACACTTATGGTGTGTACTGCATGGGAGAACTCTATCAAGAGCGTGGCCAACAACGAATTCTACATCATAGCCTCACTTATCTTGCGCTTAGAGAAGGTGAAGGCAAGGCTGTACAGCCATTAGAGACACAACCCGAGACCAATATTTCTCCTCTGTTTTCATTGATTCGAAACGCACTGCTTGATGTTGATGACATGAACAACAGCATGGCGAGTAAGATTCAGCAACAAGCGACCGCATTGACGGCAAGCTACCGAATTGATCGTCGCACTGGGTTACCCAATAGAAGTGTACTGCGTGAGAAGCTGTCACAAATGAGCTCTGACAGTCATTTGTTGGCTTTAAAGGTCACCACATTTGGTCAAATAAATGAGAAGTATGGTTATCGAGTGGGTGACAAACTTCTGCATGATCTGAGTGAATATTTTCAGAAAGCGCTGTGGCAGTTTTTTGATGAGGGTTGCCAACTCTATAGTATTGGTATTGGAGAGTGGGCGGTGGTGTTTGATAGTTGGGCCAGCCAAGAACACATTCATCAACGTTTCTCTGAATTTTCCGACCAGACCGAGCATGTCAATTTTGAGCCGATGGGGTTACCCGATATCGATTATCTTTCGGTTTCAGTTTGTGCGGGTATCGCGAGTCGCCGAGATTTTCCTGTGACCTCGATTGATGACTTGTTACTGAAAGCGATTGAAGCTCGACGCAGTGCGGTGAGCCAGAACAAACATCTGGTGAGTGCCAAGACGTTAATTCAACTGGAGAAGCATCGCCAAGAACAACTCGGTTGGTTGTCTTGTGTGAGCCGCGCAGTGCTCAATCAAAATATTGTTGCGTGCTCTCAACCTATTGTATCGGCGCATAGCCATCAGGTAGAAAGTTATGAGTGCTTGGTTCGAATTGAAGAAGACGGTCAGCTGATTGTACCGGGTAAGTTCTTGCCGATCATTGAGGGTACTCATCTCTATACGCGTTTAAGTCGCCAGATGATAACGCGCACCTTTGATTTTATGAGCCAGAGAACCGATTCGTTCTCGATTAACTTGGCGCCACAAGATTTCAGCAATGAGAAAACCATTTTGCACCTTGAACAGGCGATTAAGAAAATCAGTCACCCGCAGCGTATTGGTTTAGAGGTGTTGGAAACCGAGCAAATTCAGGATTACGGTCGCTTGATCGAGGTGTGTAATCACTTCCGAGATCTTGGTGTGAATATTATTGTCGATGACTTTGGTTCGGGCTATTCGAATATTGATGAGATATTGAAACTGGAACCACAAGTGATAAAGCTTGATGGCAGTTTAATTCGCAATATCGATAAAGATAAAAAGCAACGCAAGATAGCCCAACAACTGGTGAGTTTATGCCAGATTCTGAATGCTAAGACGGTGGCGGAGTTTGTACATAATGAACAGGTGTGCCGAATCGCCGAGGATATGGGCGTCGATTACCTGCAGGGTTACTACTTCGGTCAACCTCAGCGATTATTCTGATAGGGAGAGTAAAATCTCTTTTCAGCGAACAGCCAGTGTGTGCGTTTCACGTGAAACACTCACTTGGTCGATAGATTTAAGTCAGATGTGAAAAGGGTGAGCTTATGGCTCACCCTTTTTGTTTTTAGTATCTGTCCCGTCCTAAAATGTGTTTATTGCCTTCCAGCGCTCCTGCTTGATCTATTTGAGAGCGTGGCCACATTTGTCGGCATGGAATACTTTTAGATACTGTTGGTAGTAGTCATCAATCAGTTTGGCAGGTTCGCTTTCACCTAAAGATTTGAGTAACTCAATGCCCACTTCGCAAGTACACAGATGGCCACTGTCTTGATTGCGGCGCAAGGTGTAAGAGGATTCGCTGGTGATGCTGAGGTGAATCTGTGGGACAGTTTGCAACCACGAGCTCTTGTTAAGCATCTTCTTCGCTTCTCGCCATGTCCCATCTAAGATAATGAATAGCGGTTTTCGACTCATGGCTTGGGTCATCACTGCTTGCTGACATTCGATGCTTTTATCACTCGGGAACAAAAGAAACGGTTGTCGTGTTTCATCTTCAAGCAGAGCCACTAGCTCAGCTGGTGGTGTTTTCCTTTGCCATATCAAGGACTGACACTGCTCAAGGGATTGCTGAAGCAGCTTTCCGGTATTGGTATCGCGCGACAGTTCATTCTCATGAGTCAGTAGGACAAGATCGGTTTGGCTTTCAACCGTCGGTATTAGATGACAAACGCACTGGTGAGTGAAGCCACAACCATGGCAAGCTTGTTGGTTACTCATCCTTACAGCTTAACTCCATTTTGTGCAGGTGATACACCATCAGCAAACAAAACCACATCGCTGATATCAGCATCATCTGCAATTGGAGCAACACTTGGGTTGAGTGGGTAGCTGACACCAGAATATGACAATGTGTGTTTCGCAGGTGTTGCACCGCCGCCGCTGACATTGAAGATTAGATTCTGCCAGCCATGATTGTGTGACTTACCTAAGCGTATGTCGCCCTTAACCAATGTCACTCGGCTATTGAAGCGCCAGTTATCTTGATGATTTTCAAAAATAAGCAGTGTACAGCCACCAGAGCCACACCAATCGAGCTGGGCAAACAGTTCTTCCTTACCATCGCCATTTAAGTCGTAGGTTAACCAACGGTATTTAGTATCGTCAGGTGAGCTGTTGTTGATCTTAAAATATTTGCGGATCGCTTGGTCGACTTTTTGATCAAGTTGATCACTGGAGTTCACCTGCTTTGCGGTTAGATCAACGTTAGTGGTCGTGTTTACTTGCGATTGTGCACTCTTAGCTTCGAATAGCACCAGACCGCCATTGGCAATCGGGTAGACAACGTTGCCCACTTTTTCTTTTTCAGCGACCAGCTTGCCGTTATCAAGCGTGAAGATACGCTCGGAGATCAAATATTGCTGCTGGTGGCGAGTCATTACCACTTGCACCTGATTTTGGTTCAGTTGCTGCCAGAAGCCCTGCTCAACAATCGAAGGGTCTCCGTTGCTGTACGAGTATGTCGTAATAGCGCTGTGGTCATCATTGAGCTCAAGGTTGATAGAGAATCCTGTGTTCTGTGTTGAGCTAGCGAAGTAGAGCCCGCTCCAGTTCAGTGTTGGATCTTGATTAGATACCGTCGCACAGCCATTGTAACTGCTGTCATTGAGATTAAGTTTGGCTTCCCATCCATAAATAGAATCGCTCATGCCATCGCTGCAACTCTCTTTCTTGAGATTGAGTTCGCTTTGCGCCGTTTTACCTTCTAATTGGTAATCACGACTGTTTGGTGTAGTACGGCTTGATTCTATATTAAGGCGTTGTGGCTCTTCGCCCATCTTGGCGTATTTCAGCTGATCTTTATCGAAGGTTGCTGACCAGAAAGGTTCATTGCCGAATACACGTGTCGAACGTAGGGGTTGGTCGCAACGATCAGGGTTTTCTGCTGTCAGGATATTCACTTGATCAACCACGAAGCGTGCCGTGAAATCTGCGTTATACCCAGTTTGGCTTGGTACGGTTAGATGACCAATCAGCTCGCCGTATAAGGCTTGGTAAGGTCTTGTTGAGAGCCCTTGCGCTTCTAATGCTAGTTCTGGCGTTAAATCTAACCAGTATTGTTGCTGGCTACCGCAAGGAGTGAAGGTTCGGCTTTCATGGCCAACCACAACCTGACCACGCATGATGAAGGTTTGCGGTTGAATGCTCAGTGGCTCATCCAAGGTTGCTGGTGGTAGTTCTGGCTTTTGGGGTGCATCTGGCGCTGTGACACAGCCTTGTAGAGCGAACGCGACTAGCCATGTCACTGGGTTTTTCATTACCTTCATGTTATATCTTCCTCGGAGCAACCGTTAATTGGATTTATTATGGCATATTGGTTATTTAAAACAGAACCCGACACCTTTTCTATTCAAACTCTGAGAGTACAAAAAACCTCTTGTTGGGAGGGTGTACGCAACTATCAGGCTCGAAATATGATGCGTGATGACGTTAAGCTTGGCGATCTGGTGATGATATACCATTCATCATGTAAAAAAGTGGGCGTCGCGGGGATCGCTAAAGTAACCAGAGAAGCCTACCCTGACCATTTCCAATTCGATCCCGAGAGTGATTACTATGATGTTAAGTCTTCGCCAGACAACCCGCGTTGGATAATGGTGGATGTTGAATTTGTGCGAGTGACTGAGCGCTTGATTCCCTTAGCAACACTTAAAGCAATGCCTGAGTTAGCTGAAATGCCATTGGTTAAACGAGGCAATCGCTTATCCATCATGCCGGTTACAGAGCAAGAGTGGCAGGCGATCTTAGGAAAAGAAGTACTCGGCTCTCGTTAGCGTTAGAGGAAGCTTTTAGCGTAAGGTTCAAAAAAGGCAGCCATTGGCTGCCTTTTTATTTATTCAGATTTTTTACTAAATTAGATTAAAGCAGGTGCTTTTCTAAGTAGTGCGCAACCGCATCGTCGGCGTTGCTGCCAATCACTTCATTATCAGGCAGTGCTTTAAGTACTTTTTCATGGGATGTACCCATTACTAAGCCTTTACCTGCCATTGATAGTAGCTCGACATCGTTCATTCCATCACCAAAAGCAATGCAGTTTTCTAACTCAAGGTCGATAGATTGAGCCACGGCTTGTAGCGCGTCGCCTTTAGACACTTCTGCAGCCATCACTTCCAAACACCAAGGTGTTGAGAAAGCGACATTTAATTTTTCACCAAACAGAGCGTTGAGCTCATCTTCAAAGGGAACAAGGTCTTCATGTGATTTATTTGGGTGAGTACAGAAGATTTTAGCAATGCCTTCACTCGGTGCGTTATCTGCATCGTACAGTCGGTATGTGAAGCCTGTTTGATCGTGAAACTTCTTCATTGTTTCGTCATCACGATTCAGTAACCATTCATCGTTCATATAGATATGGATGAAGATCTCTGGGTCTTTCTTAAACACATCCACAACACTTTGCACTAATTCGGCAGGGATGTTCTTGGCATACATTAGATTGTCGTCTTGGTCATGTACGCGAGCACCATTCGAGGTGATCATGTAAGCAGGAATGCCCGTTTGCTTGCGAATACCGGCAACATCAACATGGTGACGACCTGTTGCGAAGATAAAGGTATAACCTTGTCCGTGTAACTTCGTGAGTGTTTGCTTGGTAAAATCGCTTAACTGATGGTTGGGAGCCAAAAGCGTACCATCTAAATCAGAAGCGACAATTTTCACGGAATCTTTTAGTGCAGGAATACTCATTTAACCCTCATTGTAAAATGCTTAACCAATATTGACTCTAGCCAACGCTAGAATCGTTTTAACTACAATATCTCTAGGTAGAAATTGTATGCCAATTTCATGCAAGAAAAGAGGGCAAAGCTCACTTACTTCTCTTCCTCTTTAGCGCTTATGTTCTCGGTAGGTTACTCAGCTTATTAGCTTATTAGTTTATTAGCTCTAGGCAAAAAACTGATTGATAGCATTCAGTGTTTGATTGCGATATTCGTCTTGCTCAAACAGCACCTCATGCCTAGACCCTTCAATGACCTTAAACTGGCAGTCTGAGTTGGTTTTCTTCAGCTTATTGATGAACTTCACTTGAGCGCTGTTGCTGACAATCTTCTCTTCCCCTGCTTGAATCAGTAATAGTGGGATCTTGATTTGACGAGTTTGTTGGATTGCCTGCTTCGATGCCATTAACCCTTGCCAAACCCAGCGAGTACTTGGCCCGCCAACCTGCAAAGAAGGGGATCCGTCATACAAGCAACGGAACCACTGGTAACGAACCTTACTGTGGCTGAGTAAGTTGTTCTCAAAAGGCTTTGAATAATAAGCTTGTTGGCCCGGAGCGTAGGTTGGTTTAGCGTAAAGAGCCGTTAACACTTGTCCGACGATCATCGCAATAGGTTTAAAATACCATTCAGTCTTAATCCCAAACATCGGAGCGCACAGAGTAACTTTGTCAAACGGGTGATCGGGGTGAGTTTGTAGATAGCGAGTGGCTATCGTGCTGCCCATTGAGTGTGCCAGTAGGTAGCGATTGGCATATCGGCTGAGGTCAAAACTGGCAATGACATCAGACATGTCTGATGCGTAATCATCAAACTCATGAATGTGACCAATGTCAGAGTCTGTTACCATACGTTCCGACTGGCCTTGACCTTGGTGGTCAAATGAATAAACGTCATAGCCTTGCTGATAAAAATCATAAAAGAGTTCTTGGTATTTCAAGCAACACTCAATGCGGCCATTTGAAATCACAATGGCTTTGGTGTGCGTTGGTGATGTTAGGCTACACCAGTACAGCTTCTTTTTACCAGATGATGTGATATACCCATCTTTTCGTTGTTGCCAAAGGGCAGGGATCGGGTGTTTAATCGCTTGCTCGAACTCAGGTTCTTGCGTGTACGAAAACGGGGCGGCACTGTGGTTTTCCATGGGAAATTACCTGAACTGATGCGTGTGAGAGCTTTATTGCTACTAATGTTGTTAGATTAAAGAACTAGTAAGGAAATGCAAATGGATACTCATGTTTGGCTTGCTTATGTCGTCACTGCGATATTGTTTAGTTTGGCTCCGGGTTCAGGTACCGTTAATTCAATCAGCAATGGGCTAAGTTATGGTACCAAGAAGTCACTTGCGTCGATCGCTGGCTTACAGCTGGGTCTTGCATTTCATATTATGCTGGTGGGCGCGGGTATTGGCGCATTAGTCGCTCAATCTGCATTGGCGTTTACCATCATCAAATGGGTGGGCGTGGTTTACCTTCTTTGGTTGGGTATTCAAAAGTGGCGTGATAATTCTAGCTTGGTGGCTTCAGCAGAAAGCTTAACGCTATCGAGTGGTAAGCTGCTTAGAAATGCCGTGCTTATCAATCTAACCAACCCAAAATCTATCGTGTTTTTGGTGGCTCTGTTTCCTCAATTTATCGATCCGACACAACCGCAAGCACCGCAGTTATTAGTGCTAGGAGTTACAACAGTATTCATTGATAGTGTTGTTATGTTGGGTTACACCTCATTAGCGTCACAAATGGGACGTTTTATTCGTTCTGATCGTATAATGGGTAAGATAAATAAAATATTTGGTGGTATGTTCATGGGTTGCGGTGCTTTGCTTGCTGCCGCTAAAGCTTAGTAAAGCAATACAGCTATAGATAAATTAATAGAGTTATAGATAAATGACCGCTACGTACGTTGCTCGACAACCTATCTTAAATCGTAACAAAAACACGCTCGGTTATGAGTTGTTGTTTCGCGACGGAGAAAGGAATGCCTACCCAGCACATATTGAGTCAAATAGAGCAACGTATCGTCTTATTGTTGAAAACTTCTTGTCGGTTGGACACAACCCTTCGATCCCATCTTCGCGTTGTTTTATTAATTTTCCTCATCAAAGCTTGATTCGTCGGCTTCCTTTAGGTTTGCCGAAAGACAAGGTTGTGGTCGAGATTCTTGAAACCTGCCAACCGACTGATGAGTTGTTAGAAGCGGTCAAAGAGCTCTATCAAGCGGGGTACATGATTGCCCTAGATGACTTTACCTCGACGCCTGAATGGGAACGATTCCTTAAATACACTCATATTGTTAAGCTCGATATCATGCAAATGGGCTTGGATGAGGCGTGCGAACTTGTCAGGGCTCACCAAGGGAAGAAGTTTAGCTTTCTGGCTGAACGAGTCGAAACTGAGCAAGAGTTTAAGCAAGCGAAAGAGGCGGGTTTTAAGTTCTTCCAAGGGTATTTCTTCAGCAAACCTGAAATCATAAAGACTAAGTACATCAGCCCTGAGCAAGTGATTGCTATGGAGTTGTTCCAAGAAGTGTGTAAGCCCGAAGTTAACTTCCAACGTGTTGAAAGCATCGTCGCGAAAGATGTCGCCTTGTCGTATAAGTTACTGCGTTTTGTGAATACCATGTCCCCTCGCCTTGAGGTCACTATCTCTTCATTTCGTCAGGCTTTGGTTTATCTGGGGCAAGAGAAGCTGAAAATGTTTGTCTCGTTAGCGGTGGCGTCTTATGTCTCTGATAAGAAACCAAAAGAGCTATATGGATTATCGCTTCAGCGAGCTCAGTTCTGCCAACGTATGTCTCGTTATCAGGCATTTGAAGGGCATGCCGAGCAAGCCTTTATGATTGGTTTGTTCTCGTTGCTTGATGCGCTGCTTGATTTGTCGTTAGAGAACTTAGTTGAGCAACTGCCTTTGTGTAAAAGTATCAAGGTGGCTTTACTACGTAGAGAAGGGCCATATGGAACCTTGCTGGCCCTTGAAGAAAGCTTTGAACATGCTGATTGGCAGCAGATGGATGAGCACTGTGCTCATTTAGGATTGAGTGTGGAACAGGTTAAAACTGAGCTCACCGAAGCTCGACGCTGGAGTCATAACGTAACCAACCAGTTCTGATTTATCTTCGTTAAACTTTTATGACAATTAAAACGCACGCCTTGACGTGCGTTTTTTTACATTTAACATATATGCATATCCATATATGAGTATGTATTTATGCTTCCTCACCGATTTTTTAAATTACTTTCGGATGAAACGCGAGTGCGTTGCTTAATGTTGATTGTGCGCAATGAGTGTCTCTCTGTTGGTGAGTTGACTCAGGCTTTACAAGAAAGTCAGCCAAAGATTTCCCGTCACTTAGCGCAGTTACGTTCAAATGGCATTTTGATGGATGTTCGCCAAGGGCAGTGGGTGTTTTACCGCTTATCACAAGATTTACCCGGTTGGATGCTCAAGTTAATTGATGACCTTATCGCATCGAACTGTTTGAAAACTGAATACCAGCAAGATATTGAGCGCCTAGAAGCGATGACTTCACGCCCTCAATGTTGCGTTTAAATTTTAATTTAAGTTTCATCACTAGTTGAGAGAAAAGAATATGACAGTCAAAGTAGGTATTAATGGTTTTGGTCGTATCGGCCGCCTAGCACTTCGCGCAGCATTCGATTGGGCTGAGCTAGAATTCGTTCAAATTAACGATGTAGCAGGCGACGCAGCAACACTGGCTCACCTTCTTGAATTCGATTCAGTGCAAGGGCGTTGGAACCACGAAGTCTTGGTTGAAGGCGATGAGATGATCATTAACGGTCAACGCATTAAAACCACACAAGAGCGCGACATCGATGCGATCGATTGGTCTGGCTGTGATGTAGTTATTGAAGCGACAGGTGTTCACCGTAAAACATCTTTCCTAAACAAATACCTAGAGCAAGGCGTGAAGCGCGTTGTGGTCTCTGCGCCAGTGAAAGAAGAAGGCATTGCAAACATCGTTGTCGGAGTGAACGACAACATCTTTGATCCAGCGGTACACAAAATCGTAACCGCAGCATCTTGTACAACCAACTGTCTCGCACCAGTAGTTAAGGTGATCAACGAGAAACTCGGTATCGAGAACGCAACCTTTACCACTATTCACGATCTAACCAATACACAAACTATATTAGATGCTCCGCACAAAGACCTACGTCGTGCTCGTGCATGTGGTATGAGTCTTATCCCGACAACGACAGGCAGTGCTAAAGCGATTGTTGAGATCTTCCCAGAGCTTGAAAACCGTATCAACGGCCACGCGGTTCGTGTACCACTAGCGAATGCTTCTTTAACTGACATCATCTTTGAAGTGAAGCAAGACACCACAGCCGAAGAAGTTAACGCGATGCTGAAAGAAGCCTCTGAGAATGAACTGAAAGGCATTCTTGGCTTTGAAGAGCGTCCACTAGTTTCTATCGATTATAAAGGCGACCAACGCTCAACAATCGTGGATGCACTATCAACTATGTTGGTAGGTAAGCGCATGATTAAGATCTACGCTTGGTACGACAACGAGATGGGTTACGCAACACGTACGGCAGAGCTAGTACGTACAGTTGGTTTAGCATAATCCATACTCTTCATACTTGAAGCTACAGCGTTGTTAACTGCGTAAGTTCACCGGAACGCCGGCCGCCCTAATCACATAGAAAACCTATGCTCATAGGGCTGAACTTCATTTCTTTGTAGGGAAAACGTTGCCTCACTGTAACTCCAATTATTTTGAGTATCGGTTTGCATAGACAAGATTTTTAAGAGATTGATAATTATGACACATCCAACATGGCAACTAGATTTAGAAACTGGTGCGTTAGTGCTTACTCCGTGCCCAGGCACCAAAGAGGCTGACCTAGATGCATCTCTAGCTCAACTAAAAGCGCAAGGCGTAGAAGCGATTGTGACGGCTCTAGACAGTGAAGAACTGGCGAGCAAGAACGTATCTGAGCTAGGCGAGAATGCGCAAGCACTAGGCATGCAGTGGTTCCAAATCGAAATCGAAGACGATTGTGCTCCGGGTGCCGATTTTGCTGCGAAATGGCAGGCGGCTAGCCCTGCGTTGCATCAAGTGGTTGATAATGGCGGCAAGGTTGCGATGCATTGTATGGGCGGTTCTGGTCGCACTGGCTTACTAGCTGCACACCTATTGCTAGAAAAGAACTGGGACATGGGTAAGATTGTTCAAGAAGTGCAGGCGCTTCGCCCAGGGGCATTTACTAAGCCGATTCAAGTTGAATACATTAGTGGCGTAGCGAACAGCTAATAAACCATTGCTGTTATACAAGGGGCTTTTGGTATTTGGAGTGTTGAACTTATCATGATCCAAAAGCTCTTTTTGTTTAGATTGCAGAGATAGCATTATGTTTTCAAATCTAAGTAAGAGCGTTCGCCAATACATGTTGGTGACTTTCAACTACTGGAACTTCACTATTACTGATGGTGCACTTCGCATGCTGGTGGTTTTGTATTTTTACGACCTTGGCTACAGTTCTCTAGAAATTGCCTCACTGTTCTTGTTCTATGAATTCTTTGGTGTGGTGACCAACCTAATCGGTGGCTGGTTAGGGGCGCGTCTTGGCCTCAATAAGACCATGAACATCGGGTTAGGGATGCAAGTCGTTGCTTTGGGTATGCTCGCGGTGCCATCAGCCATGTTGACCATTCCTTGGGTAATGACGGCGCAGGCTTTGTCTGGTATCGCTAAAGACCTCAATAAGATGAGTGCCAAGAGCTCGATTAAGACACTGGTACCTGATGAACAGCAGAGTGCACTTTATAAGTGGATTGCGATTCTGACCGGATCTAAGAATGCGCTTAAAGGCGCAGGGTTCTTTATTGGTGGTTTGTTGCTTTCAACCATTGGTTTCCAATATGCAGTGCTTGCGATGGCTGCTGTGCTGACATTGGTGTTCATTGGCAGCTTGGTGAGCTTAGAAGCGGACATGGGTAAAGCGAAAACCAAGCCCAAGTTTAAGCAGATTTTCTCTAAATCTGAATCCATCAATATCTTGTCTGCAGCTCGTATGTTCCTATTCGGTGCCCGTGACGTGTGGTTTGTGATTGCTTTGCCGATTTACCTCGGCAGTGTGTTTGGTTGGGACCACTCATGGGTAGGTGGCTTCTTAGCGGTTTGGACCATCGCTTATGGCTTTGTACAGGGCATCGCACCTAAGATTACTGGTAAAGCTCAAGGCAAGGTGCCAGATGGGCATGCGGCGCTATTATGGGCGGGTGCATTGGCTATTGTGACTGCCGGTATTGCCTATGCGGTGCAAATTGGCTGGCAACCCGAGTTAGTTATCATCGGTGGCTTGATGGTGTTTGGTGCCATCTTTGCGGTGAACTCATCACTTCACTCATATTTGATTGTGAGTTATGCGAAAGGCGATGGCGTTTCTCTTGATGTCGGTTTCTATTATATGGCAAACGCAATGGGCCGTTTGATTGGCACTATTTTGTCAGGGTTGGTATTCCAAATGGCCGGTTTGTCTGCGTGTCTGTGGGTATCTTTTGCGTTCTTAGCGATAACGACGGTGATCTCTCTGCGTTTACCTAAAGTGCCGCAAATCTCAGCAGCATGAGCTTCAACCGCATGAGCCTCATTTGTAAGAGTGAAAGTCGCATAAGCTTTAGCCGCACGAGCTAAATTAGCGATAAGCCTCTCCTTTAACACTAAGCTGACTTGGTATTTATTCCGGTCAGCTTTTTTATTGCTATAGTAGAATGATTGAATATTAATCAGGCATTTACATGAAGCAGCGAATTCTCTTTTTTGATTTAGCACGATGTGTCGCGGCCATAGCAGTTATCGCGATTCATGTTTTGGCGCCTTATCGGAATGAATTAGGCACCATTCCTTTCGGTGAGTGGCTTACTGCCATTACGGTGAACGGTTTCAGTCGTTGGGCGGTGCCGGTGTTCATCTTGATTACTGGCGCACTGATGCTCAGTGATCAGCGCCCGTTTGACGCTAAATACTACCTCAAGCGTCGTCTGGGCAAGGTACTGATACCTTTCATTGTCTGGTCGCTTTTCTATACCTATCTGTCGGGTTGGTCGGCAATGGGCTTTGATGCCGACGTCAGTTGGGACGTGTTGCTCAATAGCTACCATCATTATACCTACTACCATCTTGGTTTCTTCTATTACTTCATCCCACTCTACTTTGTGATTCCTTTCTTACAGATCATGGTGAGAAAGTACGGTGATAAATCTGTCTATGCATTTACAGCTGTATGGTTGTTCACAACGTTATTGTTCTTGTTGAAAATCGATGGGCCTTGGAGCCATGAATTGTGGTTGTACACCGGGTACTTACCGTTGGGTTACCTGCTGTATAAGATTGTTCCACTTAACAAGCTGACAGTTGGCGTGAGTGTGTTACTTGGTGGGCTAGCGTTACTAACCACTGTTTATATGGTGGTTGATGCAAGTTTGGTAGCAGAAAAGTACACAGTAGGACGTTGGTTATCTTACAAGACGTTGAATACCGTATTAGCGGCGAGCATGGTGTTCATGCTGTGCCGTTATTATGGTGAAGGGTTGTCTGAGAAGAGCAATCAAGTGGTTGGTTTTATCAGTAAACACAGCTTAGGTATTTATCTGCTGCACCCGATTTTTTTATGGCCAATGAAAGAGTTCGGTTGGTATCAAGGACACCCTGCTTGGGTTATTCCATTATGGATCGTGATCAGTGGAGCTGGCGCGTTATGGATGAGCTGGTTGGTCTCTAAATCAGAGAAAACACGTTGGTTACTGCCTTAGCGATTGGAGCTAAGGCTTTTACTGGTGGTTTGTTAAGAGGAGGCGAACGTTTAGCGTTTCAATGCAAAGTGTAAGAACTTTTCGCCTTGGTAGGTTAAGGTTCCTTTGTCGCCAGGATTCAGGGCGTGGAAGTAGTGGATACCAACTTGGAATTCTCGTTTTGGACCAACGACACCGCGTTGAACGTAAATCCAGTATTCTTGATCTTCTTGGCCTGGTTCTGCGTCAGGAAGGTCGATGGATTGTTTGTCTAATACCGTGACGTTCACTTTCTTTTCTGGCGCATTTTCACCTTGCGAGTGCTTTCGATAGAAACCAATAAATACCCAAGCCGCTAGACCGGCGAGTGCAAAAATGGCAAAAAAGAGTGAATTAGGCATATAACCTCCATGTAGTCGTGATGGTTATTCTAGTCTTTCGAGCAATAGGGATATGTGTTTAAAGCCGTTATTCGTGAACTGTTGTAAGCCAAGCTGATTATTTTTCGGCAGACATCACATTTAATGACTGGTTTGGGATAAAGCATTGTTATTTATTGTCTCTTTCTCTCGTAAATAACAGTGATTTTGTATAAGAATAAGGAAATGCTCGACTAGAATTATAGTGTGGAGTGGGAGGGCTAAGATGACCGATATTGAAAAAGTGGTGACAAGAACTCGCAATATAGAGAAGTTATTGAGGCTTCAATATCATGCCGAAGGCGAAGGATTGCATGAGCTTGTAACAAGCTGTGAAGAAAGACTACCACACGATATGGTGAGCAAGCTGCGTTATATAGCAACGTGTCGTAATAAGGTAGTCAATGAACATGAGGCTAAGTTGGAAGACCAACATAAGTTCATCATGATGTGTAACGACTGTGAGAAGGAGCTGACTCCACGTAGTGGTCGTTTTATCTGGCGAGTTGCGATCTTACTGATGATGGCAATGACTTTAGCTGCCGCGGGTTTCTATTATGCAAACTGGGATGTGCTAACACTGCATCTGTTTTCGAAGTGAAAAAATTGAACAAAAAAAAAGGACGCTCATGGCGTCCCTTTTTTTATCTGTAACTTGCTTAGTACATCATCGGTAGTGTCATTAGACCTACAACTACCGCGATCATTACAAGTCCTTGTCTTTGCGAAGATGAAATCATAACACTACTCCTAAATTTGGTTGTCTCTCGCTATGTTTTAAACAATAGCACTACTTATGGCTTTAGATCAAGAATTACTTTCGAAAGCTTTAAAAGTAGTAGAAAACTATGAGTTTTTGGCTTGTTTGGCTGTATTTAACTGTGTCTTATGGTGTGTTCTTATTTTGTTCGTTGTGATTCATGTTTGTTCTTATTTTATTTAAGTTGTTGTTTTATAATGGTTGTTTTGTGTGATTTATATTGTTAAAGGTTGTTAAACTGTATTAATGGGGGTTGGTGGTTTCTGACTTTGATTTGGTTCTGTTTTTTATTTTTCGGCTTGGTTTTTGTGGCGATTTTTACAGAGAGCTTGAGAAAAACTGACAAAGTTGGGTTTTAAGAAATCAATCTACTTACTTTATAAGTCTAGAGCGATATCGTGTTTTTATTTTCCAGTAAACTCTAGGTTTGTTTATTTAAGTTATTGTTAATATTGGTTTTAGTTGAAGTATTTTTAACTTTATAAGTGTGATATTTTACGATATATGGGGTTTTCATAAGGATTCTATAGGTTAGAAGTGACCAAAATTCAAGTCAGGGCGCTCTAATGCCAGTTTAAATAAGTTTTACGATGAATCACTCTAGTTTTAAAAGAATAGCCATAATCGCCATGGTAATTGTTACGACTTCAATCTAAAGAGACTCTTTTTAGTGGAAGCGTAATCAAGATCCAATTTTGAGGGGCTGAGGCTTTACATCAACACTCGTGTGCCTAGACTGACGACGATTTAAAGCAATAGGGCAAATGGTATGTGGAGTTGGTTGGCGGTTTCCTTATCTGGTATCGGAGCAATAGCAGGAACGAAACATGGACATATCGGGCAGGCCTTGTCGTATAAGGTATTTACCTTTGTATTATTAGCGACCATTGCTTTAACTCAATCTGTAGTTGCGGACTTTACCTATTGGATAGTCGCTGGGTTGACGATCTCTGCGATCGCAGATGTCCTTCATACGGTTACTCAGAAACGCCTTTTGCATTTTGTTTGCTTCCTATTGGCTCAGCTCTGTTACAGCAAAGCATTTTGGTTACAACTATCAGGAGAAATGGTCTGGTGGTTGTTTGCACTTCTATTAGCGGCTTGTATCGTTGCTTTCTTCTTATTACTGCCTCGCTTAGACAAGCTCGTCTTTCCTGTGGTTATCATGGGTATCGTGCTTATTCAGCTTGCATGGGCTTCTGGTGAGGTCTGGTTGCTTGATCCTCAACTGTCGCATGCGGTGGGTTTTTCTGGTTGTGCCGTGTTGCTGCTTTCGGCATTGGCGTACGCTTTGAATTGCTATCGTAGCCCAATTAAGGGTGCCTACTTTTGGGTGACTGGCAGTTACTTTCTGGCGCACGCTCTCATTGTTGCTTCCCTTACCATTTAGGGTAGAGCTATCTTAATTCTGAGCTACATCAAGGCAGCTAAGATGAAAGTAGGTACTCTACGTCTACTTCATTAAACATGAGATAGAGTTATGACTACCGAAATTCATGCACACAACGTTTTAAACCTACTGAGTGAAAAGCCACTGACTCGTGAAGAGTTGACGCAAGAGCTCGATCAAACATATGGCGCAGAAGCTCGCTTCCATACGTGTAAGCTAAATGGTCTGGATTTGGATGACCTGCTGAAATTTTTCCTGAAGATGGAAAAGGTCGTGGTTGTTGATGATAAACTTTGCACCAATCGCGAACGCGTGTGTAACCACTAATCTCGAGTAACAATTGGTTTTTTGAGCCCTTTGACTTTTATATAAGAAGAGTGGATGCGATGCTTTTCGGCTCCACTCTTTAAATTATCTCTTCTAGCTTTCTATCTGCTCTCGCAAAATTCCCTTTTAATTACGTAAATTAATCCTTTTATTACTGCGTTCGAAAATCAATGTTGAGGCTGCTATACTCCGCGCACTTACGCTTTTCGAGACAAACTTATGGAAATTTTATCTGCAGCAACCATGCTGTTTCTTATTATGGATCCGCTTGGTAACTTACCAATCGTGCTTTCTATCCTTAAGCATATTGATCCGAAACGTCGCCGTATTGTTCTTGTTCGTGAACTGATGTTTGCACTGATTATCCTGCTGTTGTTCTTGTTCGCTGGCCAAAGCATTATGAACTTCCTGCACGTGCAGCCTGAAACGTTGAGTATTTCTGGCGGTATTATTCTGTTCATCATCGCAATTAAGATGATTTTCCCAAGTGCAGGCAGTATTACTGGCCTAGCGGCGGGTGAAGAGCCGTTTATCGTGCCGATGGCTATTCCGATGATTGCAGGCCCGTCGGTGATTGCTGCACTGATTTTGCTGTCGACACAGCACCCTGACAACATGTTAGAGCTTTCAGCCGCGGTGATGCTGGCTTGGGGCGCTACCTTCTTTATTCTGATGTTTAATGGTTTCTTCCTGCGAGTGCTGGGTGAGCGAGGCCTTAAAGCCATCGAACGCTTGATGGGCTTGTTGCTGGTTATGTTGTCGACGCAAATGTTCCTAGATGGTGTGAAAGGCTACATTGGTTAATATTATCGATGAATAAAAAAACGCCGCTCAAATGAGCGGCGTTTTTGTCTTTACTGTTTCTGTCATGATGTTTTCTGTAGCTAAGCGTTTTATATCTGAGCTTAAGCTTGATTACATCATGTGTTTGCGTCGGATATCGAGGAGGGCAAAGACTCCGAAAATCAATATTGACCACTTCTCCCAACGTGACATTTCGATCTTATCGCCGAAAGCACCGATAAAAATCAGCATCTGCAGGCCGTGCATGAAGAACAAGAATGCTGTCATGATGTAAAGCGCAATCGCAGCATTACCCGGGAATGGGTAGAAAATATTTACGATTAAGATAAACCAAACAAAGGCGATGGCTACTTTTGCTAGTGGAAGTAAGAACTTCATTCAATAACTCCTATTCTTCAGTGGTTCGATTAAAAAGTCGGTAGCTAGACTGGCCAGTGGTCTTATCGCGATGCAATTCCCAGTTCTCTGGCATAGCCTCAAGCTGCAGCTCTTTTTCTGTCTCGACGTAAATGATGGCGTTGTCTGCCAACCAGCCATTGCTCTCAAGCAGTTGTACAGTTTCTGCAAGTAAGCCTTTACGAAATGGTGGATCAAGGAAAACCATATCGTAAGGAGTACCAGGCTTCTTAAGGAAAGAGATAGCATCAGTATTCACGACATTGATGTTGTCTGCCTTGAGCTCTTTCGCGTTATCAGAAAGCTGTTTGGCCGCCTTTTGATTCATTTCGAGCAGTGTCACCATTTTTGCTTGGCGAGAAGCTGCTTCAAAACCTAGACCGCCAGAACCGGCAAATACATCCAAGCAAGTTGAATGTGGGATATCTTGAGCCACCCAGTTAAAGAGTGTTTCTTTGACTCGGTCAATGGTTGGGCGTAATCCCTCTAAATCATGAACAGGTAGCTTTCTACCTCTCCATGAGCCACTAATAATTCGAACAAAGCCTCCGGATGGCTTTTTTTGTGATGTGTTTTGCTGGCGACGTCTTACCATAGATTTTTTGACCGCTAATAAAGTGATACTATACCGAGCCCAATTTAAGTGGGTTCGAATATTTAATAAATTTGCAATGACAAAGTGTATCAAGCTAAAAGCAAACTTATCACTGCTTTGTCATTTTTCTTTACTATTCGTTTGTACAAGCTTGTATTGTATAACAATAGCAAAGAGTCGACGTGTATTAAGTCAATACAGCTAATTAGTAAATCTAGGAAACTCCTCTGATGACGGAAAAAAAGAAGCGCGGATTATTATCGTGGCTTGGTTTTGGTGAAGAAGAACAAAGCCCAAAAACTCAGAATGAAGCGAACGTAGAAAACGTTGAAGAGCAAACTGAAGTTGAATCACAAGTCGAGGTTGAACAAGCCGAGTCTGAACTAGAGGCAACTACGCCGGTTGAATCTAAGCCAGTTGATTCAGAGCAAGCGCTTGAAGAGAATCAGCAAGAGCAGCAGTCTGTCGCAGCAGAAGCAGAAGCAGAAGCAGAAGTAGAAGTAGAAGCAGAAGCAGAACAGGAAGATGTTGCTGTTCCTCAAGCTCAGGTTGAAGAAGTTCAAGATAAGCCGACAGAAAGCTTCTTTGCGCGCCTTAAGCGTAGCCTTAGCCGCACTAAAGCAAACATCGGTGCTGGCTTCTTTGGCTTGTTCAAGGGGAAGCAAATCGATGAAGATCTGTTTGAAGAACTAGAAGAGCAACTTCTGATCGCTGACGTGGGCATGAATACCACGGTTAAGATCATTGAAAATCTGACAGAAAAAGCATCTCGCAATGACCTAAAAGACGGTGAAGCTCTATATGGTCTGCTCAAAGAAGAGATGTCAGAAATCTTGAGCCAAGTGGAACAGCCATTGGTTGTTGATACGACTAAAACACCTTACGTTATTTTAATGGTTGGTGTGAACGGCGTCGGTAAGACAACCACCATCGGTAAGCTGGCTAAACAATTCCAAGGTGAAGGCAAGAAAGTGATGTTGGCGGCGGGTGATACCTTCCGTGCGGCAGCGGTTGAACAACTTCAGGTTTGGGGTCAACGTAATAATGTTCCTGTGATCGCTCAGCACACAGGTGCCGATAGCGCGTCTGTTATCTACGATGCCATTGAAGCGGCGAAAGCACGTGGTGTTGATGTTGTGATTGCCGATACTGCAGGTCGTTTGCAGAACAAGAGCAACTTGATGGAAGAGCTGCGTAAGATTGTTCGTGTAATGAAGAAGATTGATGACTCTGCACCGCACGAAATCATGTTAACGCTAGATGCAGGTACCGGTCAGAATGCTATCAGCCAAGCGAAGCTGTTCAGTGACGTGGCACCAGTAACGGGTATTACGCTAACTAAGCTAGATGGTACAGCGAAAGGTGGCGTGATTTTCTCAATTGCTGACCAGTTCCAGATTCCAATCCGCTACATTGGTGTGGGTGAAGGTATTGATGACCTGCGTCCATTTGAGTCGAAAGACTTTATTGAAGCACTATTTAGCCGCGAAGAGTAACGCGTGTAGCAAAGTGGTTTATCCTTAACCTGCTACCGTTTTAAATTTGATATGAGTGATCGTAAGAGGAATTTTCGGTGATCAAATTTCAGCAAGTGAGCAAAGCCTACCGAGGCGGACGACAAGCGCTCCAAAAAGTGGACTTTCACCTTAAACGTGGAGAGATGGCTTTTTTGGGTGGGCACTCTGGAGCTGGTAAAAGTACCTTACTGAAGTTGATCTGCGCCATCGAGCGTCCAACTGACGGACGTGTTTGGTTTAACGATCACGATATCACTCGTATTCCAGCTAAAGACATTCCCTTCTTACGTCGTAACATCGGGATTGTCTTTCAAGACCATCGCCTACTGATGGATCGCTCGATTTTTGATAACGTCGCACTGCCTATGCGTATTGAATCTATTTCTGAAAATGAAATAAAACGCCGAGTCAGTGCTGCGTTGGATAAAACCGGCTTACTAGACAAAGCCCGTTGTTTGCCAAGCCAGCTTTCTGGTGGTGAGCAGCAACGTGTGGGTATCGCTCGCGCTGTGGTTAACCGTCCAACTCTGCTTTTAGCGGATGAGCCGACCGGTAACCTCGATCCTGAATTATCTAACCGTGTATTACGTTTGTTTGAAGAGTTCAACCGTGCGGGTGTCACGATCATCCTAGCGACGCACGATATCGGGTTAGTGAACACTCGCCCTCAGTACCGTCATCTTGAGTTAAACCAAGGCTTTTTGAGTGAGGTTGAAGACTATGGCCGCGAATAAGCGCATTAAGAAACCTCAATCCAATCGAGCAGCAAACCGGGCTTCAAGCGACGGTTTCTTTGTTGTTCATTGGAAACAAGCTAAGTCATCGTTCTCGCAAATGTGGCAACGTCCGTTGGGTAACTTGTTGACCCTTGCGGTGATCTCAATGGCTTTGGCGATGCCAGCTTGTTTGTACCTGCTGGGCAAGAACGTTGGTGAAGTGGCTCAAGATGTCACCAGCCCGTCACAAATAAGTGCTTATGTAGAGGATGGCATTCCTGAGCCGAGAGTAATGGTGCTTAAGGATGAAATTGAAAGTTGGGATCAAGTCGAGCTGGTGGAATACATTTCACCGCAACAAGGGCTTGCGGATCTAAGCCAGTATTCTGGTTTTGAAGATGCCCTGACTATCCTAGATGATTATTCATTGCCAGGTGTGTTGGTGATTACGCCAAGCGTGCACAGTGATGTCTTAATCAAAGAATTAGCAAGCAACGTTAAAAAGCAAGAGCTAGTGACCGATGTTCGTTTAGACGAAGATTGGTTAGCTCGATTAGATGCGATCAAAGCATTAGCAGCTGTCATCGTTATTACCCTAACGGTATTGATGTTGGGCGCGGTATTTTTGATTATCGGCAATACATTACGTTTTAATGTGTTGGCGCATAAAGACGAGATTCAAACCATGAAGCTGATTGGTGCTACCGACAGCTACATTCTTCGACCATACCTTTATGCAGGGATGTGGTTTGGGGTATTAGGTTCGATTAGCGCTTGGGTAATGACGGCATTGATTACCGTATTGCTCAACAGTGCAGTGGATGACTTGGCTCAGCTTTATGATAGTCACTTCCGCTTAATTGGCCTGAGTTGGGATGAATCTTTATTGCTTTTGATCGTCGGAACCCTGCTTGGTAGTGTGGCCGCGAAGCTTTCCGCACAGCGTCACCTAAAAGAAATTGAACCAGTTTAGGTGAATAGAGTCATATTTAGACGAAAAATAGGCACTTCTTAACCAGTTTTAGCCTTGTATAGACGAATTGATTATGCATAATTACTTCCCCCTCCTTGAAACCTGTTCATTTTAGGTTCAAGATTGTTGGGTTTTAATAGATGTATTACTCCAGATCAGAGATTGATGAGGAACCGAATGGCAAACCAAGCGTATCAAATGGCTTTAGTCACACAAGATAGTTTAGATAGCTATATCCGATCAGCGAACAGCTACCCAATGCTGACGCCTGAAGAGGAACGTGGACTTGCAGAGCGATTACATTACAAAGGTGAGATCGATGCTGCGAAAGGCTTGATCCTTTCCCACCTACGATTCGTGGTACACGTTGCAAGAGGCTACTCTGGCTACGGGCTACCAATGGCTGATCTCGTCCAAGAAGGTAACATCGGCTTGATGAAGGCTGTTAAGCGCTTCAATCCAGAAGTTGGTGTTCGTCTAGTCTCTTTTGCTGTTCACTGGATCAAAGCTGAGATTCATGAGTACGTTTTGCGTAACTGGCGTATCGTTAAGATCGCAACAACGAAAGCACAACGTAAATTGTTCTTTAACCTTCGTAAGTCTAAAAAGCGTTTAGGTTGGTTCAATAACGGCGAAGTTGAGACGGTTGCACGTGAGTTGGGTGTTGAGCCTTCAGAAGTTCGTGAGATGGAATCTCGCTTAGCGGCACAAGACGCTACGTTTGAAGCCCCGATGGATGACGATGACGGTGGTTCTGCTTACACGGCTCCAGTTTATTACCTAGAAGACAAAGCATCAGACGTTGCAGAAACGGTTGAAGCGGCTAACTGGGAATCTCATACCAATAATCGTTTAGGGCTCGCATTGAAGAGCTTAGACGAACGCAGCCAGCATATTGTGCGCTCACGTTGGTTGGATGATAACAAGTCGACCCTGCAAGACTTAGCTGATACTTACAGCATTTCTGCAGAACGTGTTCGTCAGTTAGAAAAGAATGCGATGAAGAAATTGAAACAAGCCGTTGGCGATTTCTAAGCATACTAAACTAACTGCACCATAAAAATTAGAATTTAAAAGGCCGAGATCGAGAGATCTCGGCCTTTTTGTTTTGGATCGATTTCTCAATTTTTGCGATCGAAATTTGCAAAGTGATTTTGTGGATAACTCTGTGAGAAGTTTATTCGTCAGCTGTCTAAAAGCAGGGTGTAGTAAGGCTTTGAAGGGGTTTTTCGAGTGGGGATATGTTTCAGTTAACCCACAGCTAGATCAGGATCATTACTACATGTTGTGGATCTATTTTTAAAAAAGCACTTTATTCACGCAATTCACAGGTTTATCCACAAATGGTGTAAAAGTGATCGCTGGTGGATAACCTTATTAAGTGGATGTGATTGTTAGCCTTGGGATAGGTTACAATGGCAGCAAAGCAAATCAGTATAAAAGAGAAAGTCATGGACCAGTTTAAACATATCGATGTTAAAGGTGCTCAAGCCCTTATTGAACAAGGCGAAGCTCGACTTGTCGATATACGTGACCCGCAGTCTTTTGCGGTAGCTCACTCAAAAACCGCTTACCATCTTACTAACGATACGATGGTGTCGTTCATGGATGAGGTTGAGTTCGAACAGCCAATCTTAGTGATGTGTTATCACGGTATTAGTAGCCAAGGTGCGGCACAATATTTAGTGAACCAAGGCTTTGAAGAGGTATATAGTGTTGATGGTGGGTTTGAAGCTTGGCATCGTGCTGAACTTCCAGTGATCGTGGGTTAATAGCCTTTATCACTTGAACCGCTTCAAGCATCTCTCATAGCATGAATAGGAAGTACCAATGATTAGATTGATGGTGTTAGACAATCCACGTCTTGCTCAAGCGTTTATTGATTTTATGGCCTCTCGTCAGATCCCTATTCAGATGTCACCTGAGGGAGAAGGACGTTTTGCTCTTTGGCTTCTTGATGGTCAATATCAGGTTGAAACCGAGGCTGAGCTGAATCGTTTTCTCGCTGAACCCAATCATAAGCGCTATCAAGCAGCGTCTTGGGATATGGCAGAGACCAGAAAGAGCAACTTTCATTATCATACCCCGAGCTTCATGGGCATGATAAAAGCAAAAGCAGGCCCAGTAACACTCAGCATTATGCTGGTATGTGTCGTTATTTTTGCTCTGCAGCAGATAGGTTTTGGTCAGGCTATTTTTAACGCCTTACACTTTCCTGCGGTTGATGGACAACAATGGCAGCTTTGGCGCTGGTTAAGTCACGCTGTTTTACATTTCTCTGTTATGCATATCGCATTCAATATTTTGTGGTGGTGGCAACTGGGCGGAGATATAGAGAAAAAGTTAGGCGGTCTTAAGCTACTTCAGATCTTTGCTGTCTCTTCTGCGCTTTCAGGTGCTGGGCAGTATTGGGTTGAAGGGGCGAATTTCGGTGGTTTGTCTGGTGTTGTGTATGCCCTGGTTGGTTACTTATGGGTTGTCGGTGTGAAGGCTCCACAACTTGGCTTAGGTATTCCAAGACAGATCGTCGGCTTTATGTTGGTGTGGTTAGTGCTTGGGTACATGCAGCCGTTCATGGCCATTGCAAACACAGCTCATTTGGCTGGCTTAGCGGCTGGTGTCATTATTGGTTGGATTGATGCAATGAAAGCACCGAGTTCAGCACGAAGCGAGTAGATGCTTTTTGGCAGTAGTTAAATGATAGAGACAAAAAAGCGGCCAGATGAGCCGCTTTTTTATTTGGATTCGTTTTTACATCATTATTACTGATAAAGGTATTTGGTAAATAGTAAGTCAGCAATGAGGGTTTTGCCTGTCTCAGGAAGTAACACTTTGTTGAGGTGCTCAACTAAGGTTTTTCTTAAATCTTCACGACCAGACAGAGACTTAATGGTTTCTTCGTTTTGTTTACCGAGCAATTCAATCACAGCATCACGAATCAGTGGTTGGTGGTGCTCAATGGCTGCCAGGTCGTTACTATTCGCAACCATAATATCGAGGCGAACCTGAATGTAGCCCAGTTTTTTACCTTTAGTGTAAAAATTGGTGGTCAGGTCAGGCTCTAGTGTGAAGTAGGCTAGTTTGGGTGCCGACTCCTCTTCAGCGAAACTTGATGCTGAAAAGAGTAGGGTAATCGCAAGAAATATTTGGGCTACATAACGTTTGTGCATATTTGTGACTTTTCTTTAGTTTATTCGCGATATTCGAAACGCATTAGTCTTGTTACAATGAGCGGTCTAAATCTAAATACGTTTACAATTCGAAGAACGCTTTAATTTTGTTCGAAAGTTGAAGCTTTATTGTACGTGTAAAGTCACCTATTGAATACTAGTATGAATCAGCCAATATCGCTGTATCTTAATTCGTTAATGAATGTAGATTGGCAAAGCACAGAAACATTTGATTTTCCTAATAAAATCACCAGAGAGTGGCTTTTGGAGCAAGGTTCTCTTTCCCGTAAGTTGGGCAAGAGCTGTCAGCACCTGTCTGTTGAGTTGCTTCATAATCAAGTTGTAGAACGCTCAATGCTACAACAAGACGAGGAACTTCTTTTATCATCATTTGATTGCTTACTACGTAAAGTGATTTTGAAGGGTGATGATGAGCCGTGGGTGTTAGGGCGAACCTTGATTCCTCGAGTCACATTAGAAGATCATCAGCATTCTGACCTTTCTCAACAAGGCAATGTTCCGCTTGGATTGACCGTGTTCAGTGCTGAGAACGTGGAGCGAGATGCGCTGCAAGTCGGTTGGGTTATCGCAGGTGATGAGCGACTGCTCGCACGTCGTTCTCGATTATGGATGAACCATAAACCGATGCTTGTGGCTGAACTGTTTTTGCCAACATCCCCCATTTACTCTAAGGAGAGTGTGTAAATGCTTGCCACCAAAGCGAAGGCGTATTGGCAATTAACGCGAATGAATCGCCCGATTGGTACCCTGTTACTCCTTTGGCCGACCTTATGGTCGCTGATTATCGCCGCACAAGGCATGCCTGATTTTGATGTCTTGGTGGTTTTCGTACTCGGCGTGGTATTGATGCGTTCAGCTGGCTGTGTAATCAATGATTTTGCTGACCGTAAAGTGGATGGTCATGTAAAACGCACTAAGCAGCGCCCATTACCTTCAGGTTTGGTTTCCAGTAAGGAAGCTATTCTGCTCTTTTTAGTGCTAGCCATGGTTTCATTCTTACTGGTGCTAACCATGAATCCGCTGACGATTAAGCTTTCTGTTATCGGTGTTGGCTTAGCCTTCATTTATCCTTTCATGAAGCGCTTTACCCACCTCCCACAGCTATTCCTTGGTTTAGCGTTTAGTTGGGCGATACCAATGGCTTGGGCGGCGCAAACTAATGAGCTACCTAGTGTGGTCTGGTTTATTTTCGTGATTAATGCGCTGTGGACAATCGCCTACGACACACAATATGCAATGGTTGACCGAGATGACGACTTAAAAATTGGCATCAAATCGACGGCGATTCTATTTGGTCGTTTCGACAAGCTGATCGTTGGCTTCTTACAGCTAGTGACACTGGCGATGTTGATAACGTTAGGCATGCATTACCAATTAGGAGATACCTTTTATTGGGCACTGCTGGTTGCGGGGGGCTTGTTTGTGTATCAACAACATCTGATGCGCCACCGTGATCGAGATTTATGTTTCCAAGCTTTCCTAAACAACAATTATGTTGGAATGGCAGTGACAGCAGGCTTATTCATTACCTTCTGGTAAGCACGAGTTTTTGTTAAACGAACGCTCAATAAAAAGGCAGCCAATGGCTGCCTTTTTTGATCGTGTTCAGTCTCGCGATTAAAGCGATTGCTAACCAAGAGATTACTCTGCTTGGTGGATACTCTCTTGAATCGTCAGACGGACCTCTGGGTAAAGCATTGAGTAAAGAAGCTTAGCGAATTGCTGAGTCTTTTCTAAATCGCAGTTACCATCGTTATCCAGATATTGTTGCTGTTTCAGAGTTGCGAACATCGATGCAAACACGCCTTTATCGAAGAACTCTGGTGCATTAATACCTTGTAGACGCCCCAATCGTTGTGCGATGTCTTGGCTCTTCTGCTCAAGATCAGATTTATCCAGATCAGGGTTTTCTGCCAATAGGTTCAAAGCAATAGAGTAGCGCTGTAGCGTTTCTGAGATCGTACGGCCTAACAGCATCAGTGCTTGGCTGTTTGACTGGTTGATGGTGACTTGGTTGTCCGACACCACAAGCATACCTTGGCCAACAAGCTCTCCAATGATGCTCGCCACCACGCTTTCAAGCTGAGCTTCGTCGTAGCTTAAGAACAACTCTTTCTTCAAGAACGGGTAGATAGCAGCAACGTTCTCTTGAATCGCGTCAATGGTTAGGCCGTGCTGACGAATGGTCATTTGAGCAATTAACGATGGTAGAGCAAACAAATGAATGATGTTATTTCGGTAGTAGGTCATCAGAATTGACTGGTGACGGTCTAGCGAAATAATGTCGCCCATTGAGTCTGATTCAATCAAGAACTTGTTCAGTGATTCAGCATGTTTTACCAAATCTTCAGCGCTGTCTTTTGGTACCGTAAATGTATCAGAGTAAGGTACGTTCTTAAGCAGAGACAGGTAACAGTTGATCTGAGAAACCAAAGAATCACGAGACAATGCACGCTGTCGAGAAGCGAGTAGCGCGGTCGCACAGAGTGTCAGTGCATTGGTCGCTGCTGCATCGTTAATGTGCGTCATCATCTTAGTCGCCAGATCGTTAACCACAGGGTTCATCCATTGTGGTTTGCTGGTGCCCATAGGATCGATGTCTTTTGTCCACTCCGGTGCGTGCTCGTTCAGGTATTGGTTTAGTTGGATCGGCTCACCGAAGTTCACATAACCTTTACCAAAGTTGCGCAGCTTACGCAGAGTACGAATCACAAGGCTCGCATTTTCTTTCTCTTTGCGCTTACCACGCAGCTCTTTGGCGTAAGTAGCTACTTCCATTACGTGTTCATAACCGATGTACACAGGAACCAAAGTTACAGGACGGTTCATACCACGCAGCATTGCTTGAATGGTCATCGCTAGCATGCCCGTTTTCGCTTGCAGTAGACGACCCGTACGAGAACGACCACCTTCACTGAAGTACTCAACTGAGTAACCTTTAGCGAACAGTTCGGCTAGGTATTCACGGAAAATCGTAGAGTACAGTTTGTTGCCTTTGAAGCTACGACGAATAAAGAACGCACCGCCGTGACGGAAAATAGGACCGGCAGGGAAGAAGTTGAGGTTGATACCCGCAGCGATGTGCGGAGGCACCATGCCTTCATGATAAAGCACATAAGAAAGTAGTAAGTAATCCATGTGGCTACGGTGACAAGGCACGTAAACAATCTCGTGACCGTCTTGAGCTAGCTTACGAACCGTTGAAGCGTTGCTGATATGCAGGCCTTGGTACAACTTATTCCACAACCAACCAAGAATCTTCTCACCGCGCTTGATTAGTGAGTAAGAGAAGTTAGCTGCGATCTCATCCATGATGTCTTGAGCTTCTTTGCTCGCTTTCTCTATGGAAATATTTTTTGATTCAGCTTCGTCTTCGATCGCCTTTTTGATAGCTTCTGACTTTAGCAGACGGTCGAACAGAGCTTGGCGGCTTGGTAGGTTAGGACCTGATGCTGCAAGCTTTTGACGAGAGAAGTGAATGCGTGCCACGCGAGCAAGCTTATGCGCGATGGTGCTATCGGTGCCGTGTGAGTTGGCCATGTAGCGTAGAGAGACAACCGGGCTAAAGCGAACCAGACAATCACGACCAGCCAGTAATACCGCTTTTGATTTTTCTAAGCCGTTCATTGCTTGTAGGTAAGGTTTCTGGTTATTCTCTTTACCTGGTTTACGTCCCCACAATACGGTTGCTGGGATAACTTGAACATCAAGCTCTGAGTCTTCAGCATGCAGTGAAAGCAGCTCAGAGAAAACTTCAATTGAAGAGCTTGGAACATAGTCATCATCTTGCAGCAATGTTTTACGTGAAGAGATGAACACGAAGCGTTGCAGTGATTTGCCGTTTATTTCAAGCTTGCTAAAAGGATCGGGTAAGCCCAATTCTAGCGCATGCTTTTGCAGCGTAAGTAGGTCGACACTTGAGCGAAATGGTAAGGCGTATACAATCGGTTTGCCTAAATCAATGTTCAAATCCTCAACCGGATTCGAAGGTATTGATGTGCCCTTTACCAAAACGGATAAAGGTAGCTTCATTAATGAACGTGAAAAAGATTGTCCAGAAGACATATAGGTTCACTGCCTCAATAGTTATTTCAATGTGCTTAAGCGTATCTCTATTTCTATGATGAAAGGATAAATCCTGTGAGTGAAATAGGGATAAGCCTAGGCGTAAATTTAATCGATGCAAGAATACCAGAAACTGGTCTAACCTTTTAATGGAAATAGTCATATTGCCGTTAAGTTTGTTTAAAATCATTCATCGACTGATTGAGTATAGGGTTAAAAATGAGCAAAAAATCAAACACCGGATTCAAACGCATAGTGAAAGCAGCAGGCTTTTCATGGCAAGGCATCACTAGCTCATTTAAAAACGAGGCGGCATTTCGCCAAGAAGTATTTATGGCAGCGGTGTTAATCCCACTGGCGTTCTACTTAGATGTGAGCCAGGTAGAGCGCATCTTAATGATTGCTGCTGTTGTATTAGTGGTCGTGGTCGAGTTGATCAATACGGCGATTGAAGCGGTCGTTGATCGGATTGGCAGTGAACATCATGAGCTAGCGGGCATGGCTAAAGATGCCGGTTCTGCTGCGGTTTCTGTCTGTTTAGGTTTGGCGGGTTATGTTTGGCTAGACATTTTATTTTTGTGATTTTTGAAAAATGAACTAAAAACAACCAATTGCTTTGCTTTTGTTTGGTTACTGGATATACTCACAGTCAACTGTATAAAAAGACAGGTGAATCATGAAGCCGTTAACGCCCCGCCAACAACAAGTTTTCGATCTTATCAAAAGTAAGATTGACGATTTCGGTATGCCACCGACACGCGCAGAAATTGCACGTGAACTAGGCTTCCGTTCTGCTAATGCAGCAGAAGAACATTTGAAAGCTCTTGCTCGTAAAGAAGCGATTGAGATTATCCCGGGTGCGTCTCGCGGTATTCGTATTTTGCTTGAAGATGCAGCGAACGAAGAGCAAGGTTTACCATTAATTGGTCAGGTTGCCGCTGGCGAGCCTATTTTGGCTCAAGAGCATGTAGAAATGCATTACCAAGTTGACCCAGGTATGTTTAAGCCACAAGCTGACTTCTTACTTCGTGTAAATGGCGAAAGTATGAAAGACATCGGTATTATGGATGGCGATTTACTGGCCGTGCATAAAACACAAGACGTGCGTGATGGACAAGTTGTCGTTGCTCGTGTTGACGATGATGTAACGGTAAAACGCCTAGAGCGCAAAGGTTCTACTGTTCTGTTACATGCTGAAAATGAAGAGTTTTCTCCAATTCACGTGGACTTAGAATCCCAACACTTGTCTATTGAAGGGCTTGCGGTTGGTATTATTCGTAACACGGACTGGATGTAGTCATTACAAACAGCTTATTGATATTTATTCTCAATAACTTGTTATTGTAATTGATATTCATTATCATCTTCTTTGTCGAGATACAAGGAAGATGATGATGCCAAACCCAACCAAACCTCAAATGAAGCCGCTTGTTCGTAAGCCGTGCTCCTCTGATCAAAAGGCCTCTTCTGATCGAGGGTCTGCACATCAAGAATTTCAAGTTCCGACCAATCTCGTTCAACATCTTTGGTTTCGCAGTCGCGAAAGCCTTGCCGATGATGGCCTAGTTTACGATCCTATTGCAGCTCAAGCCTGTAAGCGTTGCCAACTAGCGCCTGAATGTCTTACTGGTGAACTCGACCAACAACAACTTCTCTACGCAACATTGACTCAGCTTTGTGACTCTCAAGTTCAACAATTTTTATCTCATAACCCAGATGCTTGGATTATCAATGTTGGGGCTGGCCTCGATACTCGTTTCTACCGTTTAGATAATGGCCGTTGTCATTGGGTTGAATTGGATGTGACAGAGAACCTAGTTTGGCGCCAACGCTTATTTCACAAAAATGAACGCTACCGTTTGGAATGTGGTTCGGTTGACGATCTAACGTGGCTCGATGAACTGAACATCCCAGAGCAAGCCTCAGTGATGGTGGTGTGTGAACATGCTTTGCTTGATTGCAATGAACAGCAGACGGCACATTTTATTCAGTCTCTCAGTCGTTATTTTACTCACGCCCACGCCTGCTTAGTCTTGGCCGGAGATAAGAGCTCAAGTACGTTGGGGCAGAAGCTAGGATCTGGTGAGTATGCTCACGGATTGTCTTCACCAATAGACAGTGTTCTCAATTGGTTGCCATGGGCACAATGGGTTAAGTCATTTTCACCACTAGAGCAGCAATGTAATCGTTGGAAGTTGTGGCAGCGATTGTTGTGTAAGATTTCTCAGTTTAAAAAGCGTTTAACTCCTCAATTAGTACTCGTTAAATGGTAGCGCTAGCTTCTTCTATCAACGGATAGTTTGGTAACAGCTAATCAATATACAAAGTACACAACATAGTGAAAGCACATTCACTAGGTTAAACTATCGCCTCTAATCAAAGAGGTGATCGTGAAGTTATTTAATCCCCAAACTATTTTTCAAACTCTATCCAATCAGGCGATGCACAAAAAAGTGCTGTTGCTCGCGATCCCCATGGTTCTTTCCAATATTACGGTTCCTTTGCTGGGCTTGGTTGATGCCGCGGTTATCGGTCACCTAGAGCATTCTTGGTATTTAGGTGGTGTGGCATTAGGCGGCACCATGATCAGTGTGACCTTCTGGTTGCTTGGTTTCCTGCGTATGTCGACGACTGGATTGGCCGCGCAATCTTATGGTGCGAATGATGGTAAGCAGCTTGGTTTAGTCTTTGTGCAAGGCGTGACTATGGCCTTAGGGTTTGCTGGTGTCTTTTTGCTTTTACACAGCTTTGTTGCGGATGCAGTTTTCTCATTGAGCAGTGCCAGCGAGCAAGTCAAACATTATGGCCTGCAGTATTTCTCTATCCGTGCCTGGAGTGCACCTGCTGCGCTAACTAACTTTGTAATTTTAGGTTGGTTGCTCGGAACCCAAAATGCTAAAGCACCAATGTGGATGGTGATTATCACTAATATCACCAACATCGTTTTGGATATCGTTTTTGTTATTGGCCTTGGATGGCAAGTTGAAGGTGCGGCATTGGCATCGGTGATAGCAGATTATGCCGGGCTAACGTTTGGCTTGGTTTGTGTTTATCGAATCTGGGCAAAGAGGCAATTGCCATCACCATGGGATCTGCTTAAGAAAACCAGTCAAGGCTTGAGCCGTTTTGTGAAACTGAATCGAGATATCTTTTTACGTTCATTATGTTTGCAAGCCACTTTTACTTTTATGACTTTCCAAGGCGCAAGCTTTGGTGATGATGTGGTGGCAGCCAATGCGGTATTGATGAGTTTCTTGATGATTATCTCTTATGGGATGGATGGTTTTGCTTATGCAATGGAAGCCATGGTCGGAAAGGCGATTGGCGCGAAAGATAAAGAAGAGTTAAATCAGTCTTTGATTGGCACTTTTTTCTGGAGCTTCAATATTTGTTTGGTACTGACCATAGCGTTCGCGATTGCTGGGTCTAGTTTGATTAATATGATTACTACAATTCCAGAGGTTAAGAGTCAGGCTGAGGTGTATCTGCCATGGCTGATTGCGATGCCGCTCGTTTCTATGTGGTGCTTCTTGCTAGACGGTATTTTCGTGGGCGCTACCAAAGGCAAAGATATGCGTAACAGTATGTTTGTGGCCACCTGCAGTTTCTTTGCGATTTTCTACTTAGCATCAGGTTTAGAGAACCATGCGCTGTGGCTAGCAATGTTGAGCTTTATGGCAATGCGTGGGATTGGTCTTGGTGTTTTATTTATCTCTCAGTGGAAGAAAGGGGAGTTTCTTGCTTAGCTTAGCTTAGCTTAGATAGATTAGTTCAGGGACCGAAAAGGAGAAGCTGTGCAGGTAAAGTGGCATTTAGAACATCATGATCTAATTGCCCACATAACTATATAATTCAGTGATTTAAATAAAAACAGCAAGCTCATGGCTTGCTGTTTATGTATTTGGCCTACAGGTGGTCAAATAGTCCTATTGGTTCTTTGTTTAGAACAAACGGTTAAGTCCGTTCAGCGCTGCGACACGATACGCTTCGGCCATTGTTGGATAGTTGAAGGTAGTATTCACAAAGTACTCGATGGTATTGGCTTCGCCTTTCTGTTCCATGATCGCCTGACCGATGTGGATGATCTCAGCAGCACGCTCACCAAACACGTGGATACCTAAAATCTCTTTAGTTTTACGATGGAAAAGTATCTTCAAGCTACCAATATCTTTACCTGCGATTTGAGCACGAGCTAAGTGTTTGAATGAAGATCGTCCCACTTCATAAGGTACTTTAGCTGCGGTAAGCTCTTGTTCTGTTTTACCGACAGAGCTGATCTCAGGAATGGTATAGATACCTGTTGGGATGTCTTCGATAAGGTGTCGTTCTGCTTCACCTTTCACCACGGCTTGGGCCACGAATCGACCTTGGTCATAAGCAGCACTTGCTAGGCTAGGATACCCAATCACATCACCAACAGCGTAAACATGTTCAACACTGGTTTGGTAGTTGCTGTTGACTGATACTTGTCCTCGAGAGTCTGGTTCTAAGCCAACGGCACCAAGGTTAAGTTTGTCGGTATTACCCGTTCGGCCATTGGCATACAGTAGGCAATCAGCACGCATTTTCTTACCAGACTCTAAGTGAATGATCACGCCATCGTCAGTACCTTCAATTTTCTCAAAGGTCTCATCGTTACGAATAACAACGCCACTATTCCAGAAGTGGTAAGAAAGCGCATCCGAGGTTTCATTGTCTAAGAATGACAACAGGCGATCGCGAGTATTAATAAGATCGGTTTTAACGCCTAAACCACGGAAGATCGAAGCGTATTCACAACCAATAACGCCGGCACCATAGATGATGATGTGTTGAGGGTCGTGTTTAAGAGAAAGAATCGAGTCGCTGTCGTAGATACGTTCATGCAGAAAGTCGACGTTGTCTGGTTGATAAGGGCGAGAACCTGTTGCGATAACAAATTTGTCTGCGCTGTAATGTTCTTCAGTACCATCGCTCTGCATGACAGAGATAGTGTTAGTATCGATAAAACGCGCAGTACCAAACACCAATGTGCACTGGTTACGGTCGTAGAAGCCTTGACGCAATCGAGTCTGTTTGTCGATGACTGATTTAGCATGACCTAGAATGTTGGAGAAGGTTGAATGAATGCTTTTATTATTCTGACAAAACAACGGGTTGCTATTGAATTCAATGATGCGGCTTACTGCATGACGCAGTGCTTTTGAAGGAATCGTTCCCCAGTGGGTGCAACCACCACCAACGCTGCTCTCTTTTTCAATGATTGCAACGTTCAACCCGGCTTTGGTTAATCCCATCGCTGCCCCTTCGCCTCCGGGGCCACTACCAATTACGATTACATCAAAGTGGTTGGAGTGTGGCATAGATATCTTCCTTGTTATATTTGATTAACATTGCTTTAGCGAGATTTTAACTGATTCTGTTCTTGGGTACATGAAAAGGGCATCAGAGAGTCGGTGGGATCACGCAGTGTTATCGAAAAAATAATATTTGGTATGTTGTATGTCTCCAAATGACAGTGTGGATATTGAAATTTTTTCTTCGAACGTATTTACTTCGGTACGTGAACAAAGAGGTGTGTTTAGTGTCTTATATAACCAGAGTGCCTTATATAAACATGTGATTCGCGTTATATTGAACAGAGTATTAGGCATGCCTGTTTTGGCTGTAAAAGAAGAGTTTGATAAAGTATGAAACCAATGGGCATTCGCGCGCAGCAAAAAGAAAAAACTCGTCGCAGCTTAATCGATGCAGCATTTAGCCAGCTCAGTGCCGATCGTAGCTTTTCCAACCTAAGCTTGAGGGAAGTTGCTCGTGAGGCTGGAATAGCGCCGACTTCCTTTTATCGTCATTTCAAAGACATGGATGAGCTTGGCTTAACCATGGTTGATGAAGGTGGCTTACTGTTGCGTCAGCTAATGCGTCAAGCTAGGCAACGCATAGTAAAAGAAGGCAGTGTGATTCGTACCTCGGTTGAAACCTTTATGGAGTTCATTGAAAGCAGCCCAAACGTATTCAGACTGTTATTGCGAGAGCGCTCAGGAACCTCTTTTGAGTTTCGTGCTGCGGTAGCTCGTGAGATACAGCACTTCTCTGCTGAGTTAACCGAATATTTGATAACGACTGGCATGACACGAGATGAAGCTTTTACTCAAGCTGAAGCCTCCGTCATTTTGGTCTTCAACTCAGGGGCAGAAGCATTAGATTTAGATCGACGTCAGCGAGATGAATTGGCTGATCGCTTGATCATGCAATTGCGAATGATGGCCAAAGGTGCTTTTTGGTATCGTAAAGAACGTGAACGTAACCGATTAAAAGGCGGGATTGAATAATGTCGAATGAAAATAATACTGTAAACCGTGGTTCTGAAAGAAAGACACTCGTACTTGCTGTTGTTGCAGGTGTGTGTGGTGATGCACTGTTATCTTGGGTAACAATGAGCGAAGTGGGCTTCTCTATTTTCCCACTAATTGCTTTAGTTTTGGCTGTACAAGCGCTTTACCAAGAATACCTAACGAATCCAGTATCTGAAGATATTCCATTAGTGGGTTTAGCTTGTTTCTTTGTAGGTGCATTTGGCCACTCGGCTTTTGTGAAAGCACAATACCCTGATGCAGGATCAAACTTCTTTGCGATTATCGTCGCTATGCTACTACTCGCTTGGGTAGGTAAGAAGCTAGGCTTTATCGGTAAAACCGCTTAAACCAACGTATAAATAAAAAAACGAGCCAATTGGCTCGTTTTTTTGTATCTGCTGTACGGCCTAGAGAGCGAGATTTACGCTTTACGCTCCAGGAATACACCGGCTTCCATGTGGTGGGTATAAGGGAACTGGTCAAATAGAGCAAAACGAGTGATGTCGTGTGTTTCGCTTAGAATGTCTAGGTTCTCTTTCAATGTCTCAGGGTTACAAGAGATGTACATGATGCGCTCGTAGCCTTGCACCATCTTACAAGTATCAACATCCATACCTGAGCGCGGTGGATCAACAAAGATAGTGTTGCAGTTGTAGCTCTTTAGATCGATGTTCGCTTGTTGTAGGCGACGGAATTCACGTTTGCCTTCCATTGCTACGGTAAAATCTTCCGCAGACATACGAATGATCTGAACATTATCAATCTTGTTTGCCGCAATGTTGTATTGAGCAGACTCTACAGATGGCTTCGCTAGCTCAGTTGCGAGTACACGTTCAAAGTTTTGTGCCAGCGCTAATGAGAAGTTACCGTTACCGCAGTAAAGCTCAAGCAAGTCGCCTTTGCTGTCTTGGGTACAGTCAACAGCCCACTCAAGCATCTTTTCTGCGACTTTGCCGTTTGGTTGAGTGAAGCTGTTTTCTACTTGTTGGTAGATGTAGCTGTCACCATTCACGTCTAGCTTTTCAATGACGTAGTCGCGATCAAGGACGATTTTCATCTTACGCGCACGGCCAATCAGGTTTAGGTTAAAACCTTCATCATTCAATTGCTGCTTAAGTGCTTTAGCATCTTGAATCCATTGCTCACCCAATTGACGGTGGTAAAGCAGTGATACCAAAATCTCACCACTCAACGTAGAAAGAAAATCTACTTGGAATAGCTTATGGCGTAGAGAGTGGTTGTCTTTCATTGCATCTGTTAGTAGAGGCATTAAGTCATTGATAAGACGACTAGCCGCTGGGAACTGGTCTACACGGTATTTTTCTTTGGTCTCTTGATTGAACATGACGTAATACATATCGTCACCTTCATGCCACACGCGAAATTCAGCACGCATGCGGTAGTGTTGTTCTGGAGATTCATACACTTCCAACTCAGGCACATCGTATTGTGAGAACATTTCAGTAAGACGTTCAGTCTTTTCTGCTAGTTGTTCTTGGTAGCGTTGCGGGTTTACATCTAAATTCGCCATTGTTATGCCTTTTGCTGTCGTGCTTTTAAATCAAGAGCGCAGATTTTATTCAATCACAGGCGCTTGTCCAGTGTTGAGAGCTATTCAATGTAAATCGAGCATGAAAACTATAGCTTATAACTATCTTAGACTAGACAAATGATTCATAGGTTAATACTATCTCCCGCAAGCTGGTGCCATTTAGATGTATAGATGGCTGAAGAGGGAATCTGGTGTAAATCCAGAACTGACGCGCAGCGGTAAGAGAGAACGAGTATTCATAAGACACTGCAAATAGCTTTTTGTGGGAAGTCGAATATCAGGTAACCATAAGGTTGTGCTCTTGAGTCCGAATACCTGCCAGCGGCTAAGCCATACAATGTGGTTTGGTAGGACTTTACGCGATTTAGGATCACAACATGAACAAATCCCTTTTAGCGGTTGCTGTAGCATCGCTACTTTCACCTATCCCCAATTTACACGCCCAAGAAGCATCTACTGACGAAACCATGGTGGTTTTAGCTCGTAGTGATTTTAATAATTCAATTGACGATATACCTGCCAATGTAACTGTTATTACATCAGACGATATAGCTGCGAGTGGAGCTAAAAGCTTAGATACATTGCTGCGAGCTAGAGCAGGAATTCAAGTTTCTGATACTAACAGCGGGCCATCATTCTCATTACGCGGTTTTACTGGTGGGCAAGCTGCTAACAATACACTGATCCTAGTTGATGGACGTCGTCTAAATAAGCAAGATTTGTCAGCTCCGCAGGTTAGTTCAATATTAATCTCTCAGATAGAGAGAGTTGAGATACTGTCGGGTAGTGCTGGTGTGCTTTATGGGGATCAAGCCGTAGGTGGTGTTATTAATATAATCACCAAAGGGGCTTCAGAAGATGGTGGTAATTTGTCAGTTAGCGCTGGTAGCTTTGATTCCTTTGCTGGCAACGTTGATTTTTCTAGAAAACTAAACGAGCAATGGAGTTTGTTCTTTAGTGCTAGTCAAGATAACAGTGACAACTATAGAGATCATAATGCTCGTGAGACTGGAGCATTATTAAGCCGATTGAATTATAAGCAGGATTCAACTGAATTTTTTGTAGAGGCTAGTTACTACGATAATAATCGAGAGTATGCCGGCTCATTGACAGAGGAGCAGTACAAGAATGATCCGACACAAGCCGCTTCTGCGAATCAAACAGATTATTCTCATGAAATCACCCAAGCATTTAGAGCTGGTTATAAGCAAGATGTGAATGAATCTTGGGTCTTAGGGACTGATGTTATTTACGATAATACGTCTGGTTCAGGCTCTGCATGGGGAAGCTCAACGATCAGCGATAGTAAGCAATTATTTGGTTCAATAAAGCTGGAAAATCAGTTTTCAACAGGATCCGGCGAAGGTAATGCTTTATTAGGACTTGAAGGGGCAAACCGTGATCATTCTTATAAATCATCTTCCACCGATCGTTCGAATGAACAAGATACTTACAGCGTCTTTGGACAAGTTAACTACCCACTTCTTGATGATTTAACTCTTACAACAGGCGCACGTTATAGTGCAGTTGAAGATAAGATTTTTGATGCAGCTATATACCCAAATAAAGAGAAATTAACAGAGGCACAGGATGCTTATGAACTTGGGCTTAATTATAACGTTAGCGAATCACAACGCATTTATCTACGAGGCGAGACAAATTTTAGGTTCGCTAAAATTGATGAACAAGCCTATACCTCTCCTGGCGTCCTTGGTCTAAAGCCGCAAACGGGTAAATCAATTGAAGCTGGTTGGGGGTTAATTGAGAACAATTATAGTCTCAGAGTTGATGTGTATAACTTACAGCTTGAAGATGAAATTATTTTTGATAGTAGTGCTCCCACTCCTATTGGGGGCGCTTTTACTGGAGCTAATGTGAATGCAGATGAATCGGAGAGAAATGGCTTTACGGTAAGTGGTGATCTATATGCTACCGATTCGGTTTTGTTAGGTTTGGAATATAGTTTCATTGATGCTGAATTCTCTTCTGGCGATGACAAAGGTAAGAAGCTACCTTGGGTTGCCCGAAATTCAGGGCGTGCATTTGCAACCTATGACATTAATTACAACTGGCAAGTTTTTGTTGAAGGTGTCTATACTGGTACTAGATTTAAAGACGGTGATACATCAAATAGTTTGGCAAAGCTTCCTGCCTATTGGTTGAGCAACATCGCTGTTAATTTTTCTCAAGATGTATGGTCGGCAGGACTTCGTATAGATAATGCATTTGACGAAAAATACCCTGCGAATGCCAATAATTGGGGAGCATATTACCCTGGTGATGGTAGGAAAGTCATTTTGACTGGCGCCTATAAATTCTAATTTACACCTAAACCGCCTCCGGGCGGTTTTTTCTTATTGGGTATATCAATGAAAAAGAAAGTCGTCATAAGTTGGTCGTCAGGTAAAGACTCGACATTAACGCTAGAGCGTCTACTTGAAAGCTCCGAATATGAAGTTGTTGCTCTCTATACGACATATGTTGGAGATGAAGTTCCTTTCCAAGTGACTCCGATTGATGTTGTTGCCATGCAGGCTCAATTAATCGGGTTGCCATTAATCACGATTGAGCTTCCAGAAGTCTTTCCGAGTAATGAGATTTATCAAAGTACTATTGTCTCCGCACTTAAAGGTTCTGGCTTATCAATTGATGCGGTCGCGTTTGGAGACATGTTCTGTAATGGCATTGCTGATTACCGAAGAAGCTATATAGAACCAGCAGGTTGGGAATGTGTATTTCCTCTAATGGGAGAGAGCAGTCAGGCACTTGCGAGTGAAATAATAGACAGAGGAATCGAAACCTTTCTCGTCACAGTCGATAGCGATGCATTGGACATGAGCTATTGCGGAAAAGAATACACGCTTGAGCTAATAGATAGTTTTCCGAGTCATGTCGATCCATGTGGTGAAGATGGTGAGTTCCATACCTTAGTGACGTCAGCGCCATGCTTTAGAGGTAAGCTCAAGATAGACCTAGAAAATGTAGAGCAAGGTGAGCGCTTTGTTCATCAACGTTATCAAGCTTGCATTATATAGAGTGAGGATTGGCGAAAACTAAGCGAAGGAGTATCATTGCAGCGAAACTTATTATAGGTAATCGTTGTGTCGGATAGTCTGCAAAAAAATATACTGGTCTTTGATTCTGGAGTGGGTGGCCTATCTGTATATAAGGAGATAAGCCAGTTACTACCGAATCATAACTATACTTATGTATTCGATAACGAGGCTTACCCATACGGTGAACTCGATCAACAAGTCCTTGTTCGCAGAGTCCAAAGCATCGTCGCCAGCTTTGTGGCTACTCACGCAATAGATATCGTAGTGATAGCCTGTAATACAGCAAGTACGATTGTATTACCTACACTCCGTGCTAATAATCTAATCCCAATTGTTGGCGTTGTTCCGGCAATCAAGCCTGCATCCCTACTTGCCAATAAAGCGGTGGGTCTCATTGCTACTCCCGCAACGATTACTCGTGAATACACACACGAGCTCATCAAAAACTTCTCAAGTAATAAAAGAGTCGAACTTTTAGGTTCTACTCGGCTAGTGGATATGGCCGAAGATAAACTCAGAGGTGAGGCGATTAACCTTGAAGAGTTACAGCAAATCCTTCAACCGATGATCAATACAATTGATGTAGCCGTTTTAGGATGCACACATTTCCCGCTGATAAAATCAGAGATTCAACAAGTCCTAGGTAAGAGTGTTTTATTGGTTGATTCTGGTAAAGCGATTGCGAAGCGAGTTCAAGATTTATTGGATTTGGAAAGTAGTGATAAAGAAGGGGGAGTGCGTGAGGTTTTTTGTAGTGCACTTCCTAAGAAAGAAAGTGCACTAAATAGCATGTTAAAGCAGTTAGGATTTAGCTCAGTTCAGCTTCGTCCGTTTCTGGATGTTTAGGATCATTTGCAACTCGCACTTTTAAAGTTCGTTGCATGTAATCTTTATCGTTAAGTTCTGAAATAGCATGATTTACATCATTGCTAGCCATTACGACAAATCCAAAGCCTCTTCTTTTACCAGTACGTTTGTCTTTCATTAAGCGTACTGCAAATACTTCACCATACTCTGAGAATAATTCACGTACGTGTGACTCATTCGCTTTGTATGGAAGGTTACCTACATAAAGTGTTTTTGTTGATGCCTTAGGTTCTGAGTCTGATTTTGAGTCGGTGCTTGAAAAGTTAACAACAAAAGCGGAAGCCAAGACACCAAGGATAAAGGTAATTGCAGGCGATATATCTACCTGAGAGAAAACAATGCCACCTAGAACAGCTAGTGCGACAATTAACAACATCGATTTTTTTGAGTTCATATCGGAATACTACATATTAATAAACGAAATAGACGCATCTACTCTTAACAAAATAGATACATGAATCTTACGTTCATGGTTTCCATTTTGCCAATGTATTGCTGTGATACGTCTCAAATGTTTAGTTTTTATTCGAAAAATGCGGATCTGGTGGCTTTTTAGGCGAACAAAACTTTTATTCAAAAAAGCCCTTGTGCTCTATGTCGATCTCTCTATAATGCCGCCTCACCGACACGGAGTGAGACGAAAGTCACACAGCGAAATCGGTAGAGAAAAAGGAGTTGAAAATAACCCTTGACTCTCTAAGTGGTGCAGGTATAGTACGCACCCCTAGCGACTGAGATGTAAATCACAAAACGCTAGCGCTCTTTAACAATTTAAACCTATCAATCTGTGTGGGCACTCGTTGATGAATATCAAAACGTTTTATCGTTAGATAAAACAGATTCTTCGGAATCAAAATTGATTTCAATGAACTGAGTGACCAATACAAAGTTAAGTTTACTTAATTTTGGCACAGTCAATTCATTA
>NZ_MCUN01000054.1 GCF_002873455.1 Vibrio splendidus
ACCACTATTTAGGGTTTTCACAGATCCTGATGTTGAATGTTAGTTTTGTTTTATAGCCTTAACTGCTTATTGCCTTAACTAACAGCTTAATATCGAAACCGTTGCGCCCTTAGCTCAGCTGGATAGAGTACCTGGCTACGAACCAGGCGGTCGGAGGTTCGAATCCTCCAGGGCGCACCACCTTATTAAAAAAAGCCTCGTTTATACGAGGTTTTTTTTTATGTCTGCTGTAAATTTGTTGCGACAATGTTAAATTTTGTCATTATTTAACTTGTTGTATTTAAAGTAATTCTTGATTGCTTCTTTGTTATTCCACCTTTCTCATATCATTTCCAAGAAAAGCCCCGTTTAAGTCACAGTTTAAATATCTATAAATGACGTATTTGACAGATTTATGTGATCTGATAGGCGAATAATTAACCTTATGTGTGCGTTATCCGTAACTGAACCTTAAACAAAATTGACAAACTTTTACCAATCGAGATAATCCATAGGTCGGGATCACTATTCGCTGAAATCCTGCACCTATGTCAGGATGACGAAGAAAGGAAGCAACATGACTAATATTGGAAGCCTGCTAGGAGATGCGGCGACTCTAATGATAACGGGGATGTCCGTTGTCTTTATTTTCCTAACTATTCTAGTTTACCTCGTTCGGTTGATGTCAAAACTGGTACCAGAAGAAGTACCAGAGCCGATCGCAGCACCTAAAAAAATTCAAAAATCACAATCAAACCCTTCAGCTGTTAGTCCACAGGTAGTGGCAGCAATTTCGGCCGCGGTTCATCAATACCGTGTGTCTACTGCTAAGTAGCATTTAAAGGATTAAAAAGGAGTTTATGAGCATGTCTAAACCACTAGCTATCACAGATGTGGTACTTCGTGACGCGCACCAGTCACTATTTGCTACTCGTATGCGTATCGAAGATATGCTGCCAATTGCGGCAGAACTGGATAAAGTCGGTTACTGGTCTTTGGAGACTTGGGGCGGCGCAACGTTTGATTCGTGTATCCGTTTTCTAGGCGAAGATCCGTGGGAGCGTTTGCGTGAGCTGAAAAAAGCGATGCCAAACACACCAATGCAGATGCTACTGCGTGGTCAAAATTTATTGGGTTACCGTCACTACGCGGATGATGTAGTAGAGAAATTTGTTGAACGTGCCCATAAGAACGGCATGGACGTATTTCGTATTTTTGATGCGATGAATGACGTACGTAACTTTGAAACAGCAGTGAAAGCAACGATTGATGTTGGTGGTCACGCTCAAGGTACGTTGTCTTACACAACCAGTCCGGTTCACAACTCAGATACTTGGGTTGATTTGGCTAAGCGCCTAGAGGACCTAGGTTGTCACTCTCTATGTATCAAAGATATGTCAGGTTTATTGAAACCCTATGAAGCGGAAGAACTGATTACACGCATCAAAGCATCGTGTGACGTTCCTCTAGCATTACATAGCCACGCGACAACAGGTCTATCGACAGCAACAGCGGTTAAAGCCGTTGAAGCGGGTATCGATATTCTGGACACCGCTATTTCTTCAATGAGCTGTACTTACGGTCACACGCCAACCGAAACGGTTGTTGCGATGCTAGAAGGTACAGAGCGTGATACCAACCTTAAGCTTGATCAGATCGAACCTATCGCGGCTTACTTCCGTGACGTACGTAAAAAGTACGCGAAATGGGAAGGTCAGCTAAAAGGTGTTGATTCACGTATCTTGATTGCTCAGGTTCCTGGCGGCATGTTAACCAACATGGAAGGTCAGCTTAAAGAACAGGGCGCAGCCGACCGTATGGACGAAGTGCTCGAAGAGATCCCTCGCGTACGTAAAGAGTTGGGTTACATTCCTTTGGTAACACCTACTTCTCAGATTGTTGGTACTCAAGCTGTTATCAACGTTCTAACGGGTGAGCGCTACAAGAGCATCACTAAAGAGACTGCGGGTTTACTGAAAGGTGAATACGGTCAAGCTCCTGCTGAGGTTGATGCTGAACTACAAGCAAAAGTGTTAAATGGTGCTGAGCCAATCACGTGTCGTCCTGCTGATTTACTTAAGTCTGAAATGGATACGTTAACGACAGACCTTTTAGAAAAAGCGAAATCAGATGGCATTTCACTCGCTGAAGATACCGTTGATGATGTGCTGACATACGCACTATTTCCACAAGTGGGTCTTAAGTTCCTTAAGAACCGTCGTAACCCTGAAGCATTTGAACCTGCACCAACGTTAGAAACCGCGGCGCCAGTTACAGCAGCACCAGTACAAGCTGCTAGCGGTATTGAAAGCTACAGCGTGAAGGTTGATGGTCAAGTTTATGATGTTGAAGTTGGCCCGCAAGGCGAACTTACATCAGTATCTCCATCCGCTAAACCAGTACAAGTGGCTCAAGCAGCAGCTTCTGATGCAGAAGCGGTTCCAGCTCCATTAGCAGGCAACATCTTCAAAGTTATCGTTCAGCCAGGTGCTGAAGTGGCTGAAGGTGATGTGTTACTTATCTTGGAAGCGATGAAAATGGAAACGGAAGTTCGTGCTGCTCGTGGTGGTATCGTTCAGGAATTGAATGTTAAAGAAGGCGATGCAGTTACTGTAGGCGCTCCACTACTAAGCTTAGCGTAAGGGAGTACCATGGAAGGATTGATGACCTTATGGTCTGAAACAGGGATTGCTAACTTTGAGTTCGGCCAGATCTGTATGATGCTGGTTGGTTGCTTACTGTTGTTTTTGGCAATTCGCAAAGGGTTTGAACCATTACTGCTATTACCGATTGGTTTTGGTGCTGTGTTGGCGAATATTCCAAATGCAGGATTTACCGATCCCGGTGGTTTGCTTTATTACGTGTATTACATAGGTATTGAGACAGGTGTTTTCCCGCTACTGATCTTTATGGGTGTTGGTGCAATGACGGACTTTGGTGCGTTGATTGCGAACCCTAAAACTTTGTGGCTGGGGGCTGCGGCTCAGTTTGGTATCTTCGCAACGCTATTTGGTGCGATCTTACTGAACTATGTTCCAGGTATGGAATTCTCAATGGCAGATGCTTCGTCAATTGCGATTATTGGTGGTGCCGATGGCCCAACCGCGATCTTCTTGGCAAGTAAGTTATCTCCTGATTTACTCGGTGCGATTGCGGTAGCAGCTTATAGCTACATGGCTTTGGTTCCGATTATTCAGCCACCAATCATGAAAGCGTTAACGACTCCTGAAGAGCGTAAGATTAAGATGGCGCAGTTACGTCACGTCGGTAAAGCAGAGAAGATTTTATTCCCTCTAGCTGTGCTATTGATGACTATCTTGTTCCTACCTTCAGCGACACCTCTAGTCGGCATGTTCTGTTTGGGTAACTTAATGCGTGAAGCTGGCGTAGTTGATCGACTGTCAAAGACAGCGCAAAACGAGCTGATCAATATTGTGACGATCTTCTTAGGTCTTGGTGTGGGCTCTAAGCTGCAAGCCGATCAATTCTTGAACTTAGAAACCCTAGGTATTTTAGGTTTAGGTGCAGTCGCGTTCAGCATTGGTACGGCGGGTGGTGTATTGATGGCTAAGGTGTTGAACCGCTTCTCGAAAGAGGACATCAACCCACTGATTGGCGCGGCTGGTGTATCAGCGGTTCCTATGGCGGCCCGTGTTGTGAACAAGGTTGGTCTTGAGGCAAACCCTCAGAACTTCTTGTTGATGCATGCGATGGGTCCCAACGTAGCTGGTGTACTTGGTAGTGCGGTTGCGGCGGGTATTCTATTAGCTCTCGTGGGTTAGAGGATTTGTTGGGTCATGTATCGTTACGTTAATTGGTCGTCAATTTACGAATGAGCGGTTAACTTAGCCTTATTAAATGGTTTATAGTCAAAGGGATGCTTTCGCATCCCTTTCTTTTTATCAGTTAGGGTGCTTGCTCATTAGGGCTTTTATCAATCAAGGAAATGTGAAAATGGAAAATAAACAGATTGCGATTACTCAATTCGGCGGTGTCGAAAACTTAAGTATTCAAACCCGTGCGATTCCTAAGCCTAAGGCTGGGGAAGTGTTGGTCAAAGTTTCCTTTTCGGGCATTAATCCGATTGATGTTAAAACCCGTGCTGGTCTTGGTTGGGCTGCAGCACAGAACAAAGACAACCTACCTTGGGTGCCTGGGTACGATATTTCAGGGCAGATTGTCACGCTGGGTGAACAAGCTGAGCGTTTTACGGTTGGTGATAACGTGGCAGGCTTTATTGGTTTTCCACTACAAGGTGGTGGTTACAGCCAATATGTATGTGTTCCAGAAGCTGCATTAAGCATGGTTCCTGATTCTGTCACCTTAGAAGCGGCGGCCACACTACCACTCGCTAGCCAAACAGCAGCACAAGCATTAAACAAAGCCGAAGTGAAAGAAGGCGATCGCGTGCTTATCTTAGCGGGCGCGGGCGGCGTTGGTCATCTTGCGGTTCAAATTGCAGTAGCAGCAAAAGCCGAGGTTTATACAACTTGTAGTGAAGTCAATCTTGATTACTTGGCAACGCTAGGCGCTCATGCGATTAACTATAAATTTGCACCAGCATCGGAAAGAGTTTCTGATGTTGATGTGTTGATTGACTTAGTGGGTGGCGATACGGCTCTCGATGCATTGAAGTGTTTGAAAGATGGCGCGAGAGTCGTGACCGTTCCGACTCTATCTGCAGAATTGATCTGTGAGAAAGCGACATTATTAGGCTTTACTGCATCAGGTATGCTGGTTGAGCCAAACCCAGAGCAAATGGACACTATGCTGTATATGGTCAGTGTCGGATTGCTCAAAACAGAAATTCAAAGTATCTACCCGTTAGATGAAGCACAGTCGGCGCATCTACAAGTAGAAACTGGGCATACCAGAGGCAAGGTACTACTTAAAATGCAAGAAGGTTGATATGCAGTGCTAGAGTTTTTTAATTCTCTATTTGAAAACATAGCGCTGTGGTTCTCTGACTCGGCGCTGTGGGTACTCTTTATTAGTGGCTTCTTGAGTGCCACGTTATTGCCCGGCGGTTCAGAAGCAAGCCTCGTGGCAGCCTTGAGCTTAGAGCAGTTCTCAACATCATCGATTATTCTGCTGGCGACACTTGGCAATACCTTAGGCGGCCTGACCAATTATTGGATTGGTTTATGGTTGCCTAATCGAACTCAATCTGAAAAGCATGGTCATAAGGCTATGGCTTGGCTGAGCCGTTATGGTTACTGGACATTGTTATTCAGTTGGGTACCCATCATTGGTGATCCTTTATGTCTGGCTGCGGGTTGGCTGAGAATGAAATTTATCCCTAGCGTTATTTTGATAGCGATTGGCAAAGCCGCTCGCTACAGCTTACTTGCTGCTATCTACTTCGGTTTTTTCTAAGGAGAACCTATGAAAAAGGTTTTACTTGGTACATTTTCTCTTATCGCCATTGCTGGCTGTTCTTACAATGTACCTAGCTCAACACCCTTCTTTTCCTCGTTACCGGAAGGCGTCACTCTGTTAGAAGAGGTTAACCCTTCTAAAGATAAAGTGGTGATTCCTTATGCGAAGTATCAGCTTGAAAACGGCTTGACCGTTATTCTTTCTCCTGATAATTCTGATCCACTTGTTCATGTTGATGTGACCTATCATGTGGGTTCTGCTCGTGAACAGATTGGCAAATCAGGCTTTGCTCACTTCTTTGAACACATGATGTTCCAAGGCTCTGAGAACGTCGGTGATCAACAGCACTTCAAGATCATCACCGAAGCGGGTGGTTCGTTAAATGGCACCACCAACCGTGACCGAACTAATTACTTTGAAACCGTTCCTTCTAACCAACTCGAAAAAATGTTGTGGTTAGAATCGGACAGAATGGGTTTCTTGTTAGATGCAGTTTCTCAAAAGAAATTTGAGGTGCAAAGAGGCACGGTTAAGAATGAGCGAGCGCAAAGCTACGAAAACCGCCCTTACGGCTTGATGTGGGAACGCATGGGTGAAGCACTGTATCCAGAAGGTCACCCTTACTCGTGGCAACCAATTGGTTATGTGGAAGACTTAGACCGTGTAGATGTGAATGATCTTAAAGCCTTCTTCCTACGCTGGTATGGCCCAAATAATGCGGTGTTGACTATCGGTGGTGATATCGATGTTGATGACACACTAGAGTGGGTTAACAAGTACTTTGGCCCAATCCCTCAAGGTCCTGAAGTTAAGGCTGCTGAGAAACAACCTGCAGTGCTGACTGAGGACAAGTACATCACCTTAAAAGATAATATTCGTCAGCCGATGGTTCTAGTCGGTTGGCCAACGACTTATCGTGGTGAAGAAACACAAGCTTCGTTAAATGCACTGTCTAACGTTTTAGGTTCTGGTACCAACAGTTACCTATATCAAAATTTAGTTAAGACACAAAAAGCAGTGAGCGCGGGTTCTTTCCATGATTGTGCTGAGCTTGCATGTACCATGTATGTGTATGCTATGGGTAATTCAGGTGAAAAAGGGGATTTGACGGTTTTAAATAAAGAGCTGATGGATACCTTAGATCAATTCTCGAAAGAGGGCGTTGAACAAGAGCGTTTAGATCAGATCACTGGTATGGCAGAAGCGGATGCAGTTTTTGCACTGCAAAGTGTTAAAGGCAAGGTTTCACAGCTCGCGTCTAACCAAACCTTCTACGGCCAACCGGATCGCATTGAATCACAACTCGATCAAATTCGAGCGGTTACTCCAGAAAGCGTAAGCAAGGCATACCAAGATTTCATCGAAGGTAAGTACAAGGTTACGTTGAGTGTGGTTCCTAAGAAAAAACTCGATTTAGCGGTTAGTGAGGCTACCTTTACCACACCTGCACGTACCCTTCCTGAATACAGCAAGGTGACGGAAGACCAACTGGATTTCAGAAAGGCGCCAAACACATTTGATCGCAGCGTGATGCCAGAAGTGAACTTTGGTGTTGAAGCGACCATGCCTGAGTTGTACCGCATGCATTTTGCGAATGGCACTGATTTGATTGGTACCGTGACCCGTGAAACGCCAACAGTACAGCTGCAAATTCAACTGCCTGCAGGCGAACGCTATGTTCGTAAAGGGCAAGAAGGCTTAGCGAATCTAACGGCTTCGATGATGGAAGAGGGATCGACTAAACGAACGGTTGAAGAACTACAGGCGACCTTAGATAAGCTTGGCAGTAGCGTTAGCATTGGCGCAGGCAGTTATACCACGGATATCTCGGTTTCAACGCTAGAGAAAAACCTGCCTCAAACCTTAGCGATCGTACAAGAGGTTCTGTTTGAGCCTAAGTTTGATGAGCAAGACTTTGAACGTGTTAAGAAGCAGATGCTTGAAGGCGTTGTCTATCAACACCAACAGCCAAGCTGGATGGCTTCTCAAGCAACCCGTGAAGTGCTATTTGGCGACAGCATTTTTGCTCGAGCAAGCGATGGCACCAAGGCGTCTCTATCGGAGCTAACCTTAGACGATGTGAAACAATTCTATGCACAACACTACACACCAGAAGGTGCCAATATTGTTGTTGTGGGAGACATCTCGAAGAAAGAGGTGGGGAAACAGCTACAATTCTTTGAACAGTGGCAAGGCGATGCGGCACCACTTACGCGTCCGCAGATCATCAAAGAGCTTTCAGGACAACATCTGTATTTAGTCGATAAGCCGGGTGCGCCACAAAGTATTGTTCGTTTGGTGCGTAAAGGTCTACCTTTTGATGCGACGGGTGAGTTGTATTTGAGCCAGTTGGCTAACTTCAATTTAGCCGGTAACTTCAATAGCCGTATCAACCAGAATCTACGTGAGGACAAAGCCTACACTTACGGTGCGAGCGGTTACTTCGCGAGTACACGTGAAACTGGTGCGGTAGTATTTAGTGCTCAAGTGAGAGCCAATGCGACGGTTCCATCGATTCAAGAGTTTATTGCTGAGCTAAATGAATTTAGTCAGAGTGGATTAACAGACGAAGAGGTGAAATTTATGCGCCTTGCCGTCGGTCAACAAGATGCGCTTAAATACGAAACACCAAGTCAAAAGGCTGGGTTGTTGAGTAATATTGTTGCGCTGAGCCTTGACGAAGATTACCTGCAACAACGTAATCAGATAGTTGAAACGGTCTCAAAAGAGACGTTAAACAAGCTATCTAAGAAATGGTTTGACCCGAATGATTATCAAATAATAGTTGTTGGCGACGCGGCTTCGCTTCGTCCTCAACTAGAAAAGTTAGATATTCCAATAGAAGAGCTTGAAATCATTCGTTAGAGTACACATTAAAGGGGGAGGGAAAAGACTCTATTTTTCTCCCCCAACCTAATTTATGATAGTTCTAATCAGAACAATATAAGATAAGTGAACTGAATTTTGACTGATTTTGCTGCGCGACTAAAGCAAGTTGCAACCAACCCTAAGACCTTCTCTCAATTTGGTCGTGGTGTTGAAAGGGAAACGTTACGCTACACGGAAGATGGGCATCTTGCTACAGGGCCGCACCCAAAGGCTTTGGGATCTGCGTTGATGAACGGATTGGTAACGACCGATTTTTCCGAGTCGCTATTGGAGTTTATTACGCCTGTTTCTAACGACGTTCCGACTCTTTTGAATCAGCTGTCTGATATCCATCACTTCACACAAACCAAGTTAGACGGCGAAAAAATGTGGCCGCTTTCTATGCCTTGTTACGTAGGCAGCGAAGATTACATTCAGCTAGCGCAATATGGCACTTCTAACAACGGCAAGATGAAGACTCTATATCGTGAAGGCCTAAAGCGTCGCTACGGTAGCCTGATGCAGATCATTTCAGGTGTTCACTTCAATTTCTCTTTCCCTGATAGTTTTTGGGATAGCCTATTTGGAGAGCAAACAGAAGAAGCGCGTTGTGAGTCTAAGTCCGATGCTTACTTTGGTTTGATTCGTAACTACTACCGTTTTGGTTGGTTAATTCCTTATTTCTTCGGTGCTTCACCTGCACTCTGTCCTTCTTTCATCAAAGGAAGAGAGACGAAACTGCCTTTTGAAAAGATTGGCGAGACACTGTACTTACCAAAAGCAACGGCACTCCGCCTGAGCGATCTGGGCTACACCAACAGTGCTCAAAGTGTATTGAAAATTGGTTTTAATAGCCTAGACCAGTACCTTGAAGGCTTGAATCAAGCGATTCGTACACCATCAGAAGAGTTTGCTGAGATTGGCACTAAGGTTGATGGTGAGTACCGTCAGTTAAATAGCAACGTCCTGCAGATTGAGAATGAGCTTTATGCGCCAATTCGTCCTAAGCGTGTTGCTAAAAGTGGTGAGAAACCATCGGAAGCACTGGCTCGTGCTGGTGTCGAGTACATCGAGGTTCGTTCTTTAGACGTAAACCCATTCAGCTCAATTGGTATCAATGAGCAACAAGTTCGCTTCCTCGATCTATTCTTAACTTGGAGTGTTCTATCTGACTCTGCTGAGATGGATAACTGCGAGCTTGAATGCTGGCGCGATAACTGGAATAAGGTGATCTTAGAAGGTCGTCAGGTTGGTTTAGAGCTCAAGATTGGTTGTGATGGTGAGAGACTGTCTCTGCAAGACTGGGCTAAACGTGTATTCAAAGATCTTCGTGCTATCGCTGAGTTGATGGATGCTGAGCAAGGTGGTCGTGCATACCAAGAAACATGCGATACGCTTGAAGCTTGGATTGATAACCCAGAGCTGACCATTTCTGGCCAGTTGTTAGAAGAGACCAAGAAATTAGGTGGCTTGGGTAAAGTGGGTTGTGCGTTAGGAAAAACCTACGCTCAGCAACACAAAGCGCACCAATATAAAGTTTACTCAGCTGAGTTGATGGAAGCGGAAGTTCAACGCTCTGTGATTGCTCAGCAACAAAGTGAAGAAGCAAGCACTCAAGATTTTGACAGCTTCTTAACGGATTATTTTTCGTATTTAAAAGCATAGCGAGACTTTGGTGGAAAGGAAGCAAGCCTTATTAGGCCAGCCTAAACGCGTAAGTGGAAAATGGTTGCCTGTTGTGACTGTTGGTGTTGTCTCTAGCCTGTTGGTTGGATGTGCAACGCCACCGCCAAAGCAGCAAGATAACTTGTGTAGCATCTTCAGAGAACACCCGTCGTGGTATGAAGATGCTCTCGATATGCAAGAAGAGTGGGGTACGCCGATCAACGTAGCGATGGCTTTTGTGAAACAAGAGAGTAGCTATCGTCATGATGCGCGCCCGCCTAAAGATTACATTCTTGGCTTTATTCCGTGGGGACGCGTGAGTAGTGCTTACGGTTATGCACAAGCTCAAGACCCTGCTTGGGAAGACTTCCAAAAGGCGACGAGTAACGGTGGCTCAAGAACTAACTTTGATGATGCATTGATGTTCATCGGTTGGTACACCAGCGAGACGCGCCGTCAGCTTGGTATCTCACTATGGGATCCGTATAACCAATATTTGGCTTATCATGAAGGTCGTGGTGGTTATAAGCGCAAGTCATACAATAGCAAACCATCATTGATTAAGGTGGCGCGCAAAGTCGAACAGCAAGCAAAAGATTATGGATGGCAGCTTAAACAGTGTCGTAAAGAACTAGAAGACAATAGAAGTTGGTTTTTCTAAAGCCAACCGTCATGGAGAATAGCAATGCCTTTATTAGATAGTTTCACTGTTGATCACACGCGCATGAACGCACCTGCAGTTCGTGTAGCTAAAACAATGCAAACCCCAAAAGGGGATACCATCACTGTGTTTGACCTGCGTTTTACTGCGCCAAACAAAGATATCCTATCTGAGAAAGGTATCCATACTCTAGAGCACCTATACGCAGGATTTATGCGTAATCAATTGAACGGTTCGGATGTAGAGATCATCGATATTTCACCGATGGGCTGTCGTACTGGTTTCTACATGAGCCTAATTGGTACGCCTTCAGAGCAGCAAGTGGCAGACGGTTGGTTGGCTGCAATGCAAGATGTGCTGAAAGTTGAGAATCAAAATAAGATCCCTGAGCTGAACGAGTATCAATGTGGTACTGCGGCAATGCACTCTTTGGATGAAGCGAAAGATATCGCCAACGCGATCATTGCTGCTGGTATCTCTGTAAACAAAAATGATGAACTGGCATTGCCAGAGTCGATGCTTCAAGAGCTTAAAATCGATTAATCACTTTTCTTCACTTTAGACGCATTTCATTTTAGATGCGCTTCACTCTAGATACATTTCATTCTAGAGATAGAGCGAGTTAGGTATTAAAAAGGCCCGGTTCAATGAACCGGGCCTTTTTCGTCAACGTATTTTAGATCTAGGCAGTTGTCGCATGTGAGTTTGTGATTACTCACTTATTATCCCAGTCCTGCAAACCACTTTTATCCGTTAACGATCTGTGGGAACACGCGAACGAGCTTGATACGGTTCTCTTCGAGTTCAACAATCTCCATTGGATGACTCGCAACCTGAACACTCAGGTGACTCTCAGGAATGTCTTCAAGGTGTTCCAGTATTAAACCATTAAGTGTTCTTGGGCCATTTGTAGGTAGTGTCCACTGCAAGCCTTTGTTTATGTCACGGATATTGGCGCTGCCTTCAATCAAGAAGCTGCCATCGCTTTGCGGTGTGATCTCTTCAGATAAGCTTGGTGCAATTGAGGTCGTAAACTCACCAACGATTTCTTCTAGAATATCTTCAAGGGTAACCAAGCCGTTGATATCGCCATACTCATCCACAATCAATCCGATACGTTGTTTATTACGCTGAAATTTAAGCAGTTGAATGTTGAGTGGTGTCGCTTCAGGAATAAAGTAGATCTCATCTGCTGCACGCAATAGTGTCTCTTTATTGAATTCGTTCTTTTCAAGCATCAAGCGGTAAGCTTCTCGTAACCTAAGCATGCCAACCACTTCATCTATCTGGTCACGATACAACACAATACGACCGTGAGGCGAGTGAGTTAATTGGCGAACGATAGATTTCCAGTCATCATTGATGTCGATGCCAGTGATTTCATTTCGAGGCACCATGATATCGTTTACGGTCACGTGCTCTAAATCTAAAATAGAAACCAACATATCTTGGTGGCGCTGAGGTATCAGGCTTCCCGCTTCATTTACCACGGTTCTGAGCTCTTCAGAGCTTAAGTGGTCGGTCGCATCGTGGCTGGCTTTGACACCTAAGATACGAATAAAACCGTTGGTAATGAAGTTCACCAATATCACCAATGGTGACAGTACCTTCATCAGTATCATCAAAAGGATACTACTGGCGTAAGAGACACGTTCTGGAAACAGAGAAGCGATAGTTTTTGGGGTTACTTCGGCAAACACGAGGATCACGAGAGTCAGGACACCGGTAGCAATCGCTACGCCGATATCCCCGTAGATGCGCATACCAAGAATAGTCGCGATCGCAGACGCAAGAATGTTGACGAGATTGTTGCCGATGAGAATAAGGCCGATCAATCTGTCTGGGCGGTTCAGAAGTTTTTCTACGCGTTTGGCACCTTTATGACCCGTATTGGCCAAGTGCTTTAAACGGTAGCGGTTCAAGGACATCATGCCCGTTTCAGAACCTGAGAAATAACCAGAAATTACAATGAGACACGCGAGTAGCGCAAATAAGATACCCGTTGATATGTCGTCCAAAACTATTCTTTTCCTATTTGTGTATCTTGATTAATTTATGACCGAACATGGTCGAGATGTCAATTGAATCTAACGGACTCAATATTTTAAAGGCAAGGTGTGTGAGACCTTGCCTTCATTTTACAGACTAATTCAGGATGATTTCCTGAACGAAGCGGCTACCGAAGTAGGCTAATGTGAGCATGCTGGCACCGGCAAGTGCGAACCAAGTGACTTTTTGTCCACGCCAACCTTTTTGATAGTGACCCCATAGAAGGATAGAGTAGATAACCCAAGCAATAAAAGACAATACAGCCTTGTGTGCTTTTCCTTGAGCAAACATATCTTGTACGAAGATAAGGCCAGTCAATAAAGTACCTGTTAATAAGCCATTACCGATCAGAATGATCTTGAAAAGTTGTCTTTCCACCATCATTAAAGGAGGTAGGTTAGGGTTTATCACTAACGCTTTTTTCTTTTTAAGTTTGTGATCTAGCCACGCGAGTTGCAGAGCGTATAGCGCGCCGATAGTCAGTGTCGCGTATGAGAACAAAGCCAAAGAGATGTGCAGTAGCAGCTTTGGGTCATTCTCTAGATGTTTGATGAACGTGCTTGAAAGAAAAGTGGCAGCCATTAGATTTAGAGCAGCAAAGCTATAAACAACTGGCAAGATGAACCACAAACGGGTTTTGAGCATAGCACCGCTCATTACCAGAGATATGATTAAACTGATTAATGAAGCAACGTTTAAGATACTGAGGTTTTGACCACTGGCATTAAAAATCAAATCGCCAAGCAACCAAGCATGGAAAGCTAAAGCAAGTAATGCGCTGATAAACACCGTTTTTACACGGATTCCTGTTTGGTGCACGAGACCTGGAATGATCGTGGAAATCGCCATTGTATAAAGAAAGGCTGCTGCGATCGCAATAAGACTGTCCATGGTATCCATTTAAATGATTACTAATTGACGAATTATACCTCGCATCGCTCTTTGGGGCTATGGTGAACCTCATTCAATTCCAAGTGAATAATGTCTCACATCACAAGCGTGGATGATTAACGCTCTACAACGGGTATGACTCTAATCCGCGCTAATGTATACTCACAGTAATAGTCGCAGTTTTGAGCGAAGAGAAAACTATGTTTGATAATTTAACGGATCGTCTATCCAAAACGCTGAAGAACATCAGCGGTAAAGGTCGTCTGACCGAAGACAATATAAAAGAGACGCTGCGTGAAGTACGTATGGCGCTACTTGAAGCCGACGTTGCACTGCCAGTTGTCCGCGATTTTGTTAAGCGCGTAAAAGAAGGCGCTGTAGGTGTTGAGGTTTCTAAATCTCTAACACCGGGTCAAGAATTCATTAAGATCGTTCAAGCTGAACTTGAAGCGGTGATGGGTGAGTCTAACGAGGCTCTTGACCTAGCAGCACAGCCGCCAGCCGTTATTTTAATGGCAGGTCTACAAGGTGCGGGTAAAACCACATCGGTAGGTAAGCTATCTAAGCTTCTGACTGAACGTGACAAGAAGAAAGTTTTGGTTGTGTCTGCCGACGTTTACCGTCCAGCGGCGATCAAACAACTTGAAACGTTAGCAAGTGATGTTGGCGTCGACTTCTTCCCGTCTTCAGCTGATCAAAAGCCTCTCGATATTGCAAACGCTGCAATCGACCACGCGAAGAAGAAATTCTACGATGTGCTAATTGTCGATACTGCCGGTCGTTTGGCTATCGATGAAGAGATGATGGGCGAAATCAAAGAGCTTCATACTGCCATTAAACCAGTAGAGACTCTGTTCGTTGTTGATGCAATGACAGGTCAAGATGCTGCGAATACGGCTAAAGCCTTTGGTGATACGCTACCACTAACCGGTGTTATCTTGACGAAAGTTGATGGTGATGCGCGAGGTGGTGCTGCACTGTCTGTTCGTCATATCACAGGCAAACCGATTAAATTCTTAGGTGTTGGTGAAAAGACTGACGCACTAGAACCATTCCACCCAGATCGTGTTGCTTCTCGTATCCTAGGTATGGGCGATGTACTGTCTCTTATTGAAGATCTACAGAAAAACGTTGATACCGAGAAAGCAGAGAAACTGGCGAAGAAGTTCAAAGAGAAGAAAGGCTTTGACCTTGAAGACTTCCGTGAGCAGCTTGGTCAGATGAAAAACATGGGCGGCATGATGGGCATGATGGATAAGCTTCCAGGTATGTCTCAGCTACCAGACAACGTTAAAGATAAAGTTGATGACAAGATGTTCAAGCAAATGGAAGCAATCATCAACTCTATGACAATGAAAGAGCGCCAGCGTCCAGATCTAATCAAAGGCTCACGCAAAAAGCGTATTGCTGCAGGTTCTGGTACGCAGGTACAAGATGTAAACCGCATGCTTAAACAGTTCACCCAAATGCAGAAGATGATGAAGAAAATGCAGAAAGGTGGAATGAAAGGCATGATGCGCAACATGCAAGGCATGATGGGCGGCGGTGGAGGTATGGGCGGAATGGGTGGTGGTTTTAACCCGTTTGGTCGATAATCTACAAATGTAAGCTTTAGCTACGTTACTTTTCATAGTGTTAGCCGTGTCACAGAAAGTGTACGGTTGCTATGTTGGTGAAAAAATAGCTAAAGCCCTTGCATTGCCCCGGAATAAGAGTAAAATTCCGGGGCTTTAATTTGGCACGAGACCCCAAGCTATTTAGTATACTTGGGGTTAATTATTTTATTAAGAAAGCAAAGAGGACGACATGGTAACCATTCGTTTGGCACGTCACGGTGCAAAGAAGCGCCCATTTTATCAAATCGTAGTTGCGGATAGCCGTAACTCTGTAACTGGCCGTTTCATCGAGAAAGTAGGTTTCTTTAACCCTACTGCTCAAGGTCAAGAAGAAGGTCTACGTCTAGACCTAGATCGTGTTAACCACTGGGTTGGTCAAGGCGCATCTCTATCTGATCGTGTAGCTAAGCTAGTTAAAGACGCTCAAAAAGCGGCTTAATTCTTTTTTAAAGAGAAATAGCTTATGTCGATGAAGGGTAAAGAAACGATGAGCGAGCAAAACAATAGAATTGTCATGGGTAAACTTGGGTCTACCTATGGTATTCGTGGCTGGCTTAAAGTGTTCTCCTACACAGACAATGCTGAAAGCATATTTGATTACAGCCCTTGGTATTTAAACCAAAAGGGCAAGTGGGTTGAGTACAACGTTGAGAGCTGGAAACGTCATGGCCAAGGTTATGTATGTAAGCTAGCGGGATTAGATGTTCGTGAAGACGCGCAACTGATGACTAACTTTGAAATTGCTATTGACCCTGCTTCGTTACCTGAATTGTCAGAAGATGAATTCTACTGGCGCGAATTGTTCGGTATGCAAGTTTTTACCACTAAAGGTTACGACCTTGGTGAGGTCACTGACCTATTAGAAACTGGCTCGAATGATGTTCTAGTAATTAAAGCAAATCTTAAAGATGCTTTTGGCCAAAAGGAACGGTTAGTACCGTACCTTGAAGAGCAAGTGATCAAGAAAGTTGATCGCGAAGCTCGCCGGATCGAAGTTGACTGGGATCCTGGATTCTAACTCCAAATTACAGAGCGAGAGAACACATGTGGGTTGGCGTAATTAGCCTGTTTCCTGAAATGTTCCGTTCTGTTACTGATTTTGGAGTAACAGGTCAAGCGGTTAAGAAGGGTCTTTTATCTATTGAGACATGGAATCCTCGCGATTTCACTCATGATAAACATCGCACTGTTGATGACAGACCCTACGGTGGTGGTCCTGGCATGTTAATGATGGTTCAGCCTTTGCGCGATGCTATCAAAACTGCCAAGCAAGCAGCACCGGGTAAGACGAAAGTTATCTATCTTTCACCTCAAGGTCGTAAACTCGACCAGCAAGGTGTTGAAGAGCTGGCTACAAATGAGAACATCGTTCTAATTTGTGGGCGCTACGAAGGGGTAGATGAGCGTATCATTCAATCTGAAGTTGACGAAGAATGGTCAATTGGTGATTTTGTGATGACGGGTGGTGAACTACCAGCCATGACGTTGATTGATTCAGTTTCTCGGTTTGTTCCGGGTGTACTTGGAGATTTCGCGTCAGCAGAAGAGGATTCTTTTGCCAATGGTTTGCTAGATTGCCCTCATTATACGCGTCCTGAAGTGTTAGATGGAAAAGATGTACCTAGCGTACTGAAATCTGGAAACCACAAGGATATTCGTCTCTGGCGGTTGAAACAATCGTTGGGCCGAACTTGGCTAAGAAGACCAGAACTCCTGGAAAACCTAGCTCTGACTGACGAACAGGAACAATTACTGGCTGAATTCATTAAAGAGCATCGCTCTGTAACGAAAAGCAAGCAGTAACCTATTAAATTTAGTATCAGTTTATTCTAGGAATTTATACAAATGAGCAACATCATCAAGGCTCTTGAAGAAGAGCAACTAAAATCAGACCTTCCTAAATTCGCACCAGGTGACACTGTTGTAGTTCAGGTTAAGGTAAAAGAAGGTGACCGTGAGCGTCTACAAGCTTTCGAAGGCGTTGTAATCGCTATTCGTAACCGTGGTCTACACTCTGCATTCACAGTTCGTAAGATTTCGAACGGTGAAGGCGTAGAGCGTGCGTTCCAAACTCACTCTCCAATGGTTGATAGCATCGAAGTTAAACGCCGTGGTGCAGTACGTCGTGCCAAGTTGTACTACCTACGTGAGCGTTCTGGTAAGTCAGCTCGTATTAAAGAGAAGCTTACTAAGAAGTAATTCTTTTTGCATTCTATCGATAAAAGCGGAGCCATTTGGCTCCGCTTTTTTGTGCCTGCTATTTGGATTTTTGAAAGCCAGAGATCCCCATCTCGCTCGTCCCTCACTCTTGAGGGTGACGAATGACAGGCCTTGATAGGCTGTCGAACCGCTGAGGGAGTTTTGAATCAACCAGTGCTGTCATTCCCTAGACTGACGAAGGAAGGAGTAGGGAATCTCTAAGTACCATGCTATATGCAATAAAAAAGGATTGACGTAAAACGCCAACCCTTCAAAATTTACTCGCTACTCGCTACTCGCTTAGTGCGGATCTTCCGACCAACCATCGCTATCTGACATGTCTGGTGCGCCAGCAATGCTGTTCTCTTCGTCTGCCCATTCACCGAAATCAATCATCTGACATTGCTTACTGCAAAACGGGCGGTGTGGGCTTTGTTCGCCCCATTCAACGTCGGCATTACATTGAGGGCATTTAACGATGGTGATTTTTTTCGACATAGTGATTCTTAATTAGAGGGTATTGTAAGAAAGAGTTTAGGCTCGAGTGAGGGCTCAAGCCAAACTATAAAAGGAAATTAATTAGCTGCAGACAGCCAATTCAAATTCGATGTCCTGAGTGCAGGCTTGTCCAGTCTCAAAGCTCATGAACTTAACTGCAAAACGGTTTTTATGCCCCGAAATCATCGGGTAGGCACCGTATTGCATTGGAATAGAAAGGCGAAGGATATTCGCTTCATCAGCATCGCTCTGGAAGAAGCCAGCGCGAGCCATTTGCTCTTTAAAGTGACCAGTTTCTCTGGTGAGTTTTAACCATAGTGTTAGCGCTTCATACAGAGGCTGTAGGCTATCCATCCAAGCTTTGGCATCTCGCACCTTCTTATCTAGAGGAAGATGCAACCAATAATGCAGTGCGGGTAAATCAAAGCAGCATGAGCCACCTGGTAAATTAAAGCGCTGACGTATGGCACTCAAGAAGCGGTCTTCTTTAAGTGATTGCCCAAAACGCTCCGCCTGCATCAGTTCACGATAGATGTTGCTAATATCGTTGAGTAGTGAAGTCAGCATCTCTTGATCGACACCTTCAACATCTAACCAGCTTTTGTAGGTTACACGCTGCTTCTCAATATCTTTTGCGAGTTCGCTCTTTAGTTGGATCTGTTCGAAGATTTCAATCAGATCAAAGATGGAACGGAAAAAGAGTTGATACTGTTGAGCATCGGAAAATGTAGAAGACAAATGCAGCTGCCTCAAGAGTGATTCAACTCTTAAGTAGATGCGCGTTTTCTCATTTAGAGGATGTTCAAATTTATGGGTGATCATCGAGCAAACCTTCATTCAACATTGTTCTATTTTGACCGATCTACAGTACTGATTGCCAGATACTTTTGATGTAAATCTGTGATTTGAGGCAAAAGTTCTTGGTTTTTAGTATGGTTTTTAATCACGTCATCTGCAACTGCTAAGCGTTGTTCTCTTGAAGCCTGTGATTTTAAAATTGATGTAACTTGTTCCTTAGAAACATTATCACGACTCATCGTACGCTCTATTTGCACTTCTTTTGGCACATCAACGATTAATACGCGATCGGCCATGCCTTGCATTTGATTTTCAACCAATAGCGGTGCAACTAATAAAGCATAAGGTGATGTGACTTTAGACAGGTCACTGTCAATTTTGTTACGAATCATGGGGTGCAGCAGGTCATTGAGCCATTGTTTCTCTGTGGGATCCGAGAAGATTAACTCACGCAGCTTACTTCGGTTGAGTGCTCCATCTTCAAGTAAGATAGCCTCACCAAAATGGTCGGTAATCTGCTTTAAGCCGTCACTGCCTACTGCGACGACTTCGCGTGCAACGATATCAGCATCGACAATATCAATATTAAAATGCTCATTGAAGAGATTAGCAACTGTGGTTTTTCCACTGGCGATACCACCGCTTAATCCGATAATGATTGCCATGGTTAAATTCCTAGTACAGAAGTGAAATACCAGCCCATGATGTCGTTACCCCACATCAAACTCACCCAACCCGCAATTGCAAGGTAAGGTCCAAATGGAAAGGCTTTATCTATACCTTGTTGTTTTAAGCGAAGTTGAATTAATCCGAAAACTAAGCCGACCAGTGACGACAAAAGAATGATCATTGGTAGGTGCTGCCAGCCAAGCCACGCGCCAAGCGCAGCTAATAACTTGAAATCACCGTAACCCATGCCTTCTTTGCCTGTTAACAGCTTGAACAGCCAATAAACCGACCAAAGTGCTAGGTAGCCTGCCATTGCGCCAATCACTGAATCTTGAAGAGATACTGGGCTGATATTAAACAGAGCTAACGCGATACCGGACCAAACTAAAGGCAAGGTAATTTGATCAGGCAACAGCATAGTATCGAGATCGATAGAGGTTGCGGTAATCAATGCAAACGTGAAAAAAATCAAAGCAATGGCGTAGTAACTGAAACCAAAGTGGCTCGCGACTACGGTACAAAGTATCGCCGTAAGCAGTTCGACCAATGGGTAACGAGCGCTGATTGGGTTAGCACAGCTATGGCACTTGCCCTTTAAGAACAACCAACTTAATACTGGAATATTGTCGATGATTCTTAATTGGGTTTTACATTTCGGGCAGGTAGAACGAGGGATACTGAGATTGAACTTTCCCTCTGGTGCTGGAATTTTATATTGAGAGAAATACTCCGAGCACTCTTGTTGCCACTCTCGTTCCATCATTATAGGTAAACGGTGTATGACTACGTTGAGGAAGCTGCCGATAAGAAGGCTAAAAATAAAAGCTAATACGGGGAATAGCCAAGGATAGTAGTGAAATACTTCCATAGTGTCCTTTACCACTTAATCAAGGTGAGCAGAGGTTGGCTGCTCATGGGTGTTTAGTTGCTTTTAACTATCCTAACACACTCATAAGATTAAAGATCGGTAAGTACATCGCGACAACAAGTCCACCAACTACGGTGCCTAAAAATACGATGATCAGTGGCTCTAGAATCTTACCTAGGTTATCGACGGTGTTGTCTACTTCGAACTCGTAAATGGAAGCGACTTTATTGAGCATATCATCTAGGTTTCCTGACTCTTCGCCAATCATCACCATCTGCAAAACCATCTCAGGAAAGGCGTTGGTATTACGCATTGCAATGTACATCGGCATGCCAGCGGCAGTTTCACGGTGAACCTCAATGATCGCCGATTCATAATGCAGATTGCCTGCGGTTTTTGCTGTGGTTTTTAGGCTGGTTAAAATAGGAATCCCAGAACTAAAACTGGTTGAAAGTGTTCGGCTGAATTTTGCAATCGATGCTTTGGTGATGACAGCACCCAATATCGGAAAACGTAAGCCAAGGCGACTGGTTGAAAGCCGAATTGAGTAGGACCGCTGACGCAGCTGTTGGAAAGACAGAATTAATAAACCAATACCGATGGCACTATAGAAACTATAAGCCTGCATCCAGTGGGAAAGGTAAAGCACTTGCTGGGTGAACCAAGGTAAGTCTGCTCCGAAGCCTGAAAACATCGATTCAAATTCCGGGATGACCATGGTCAGCATTAAGTAGGAAACGGTAAGAGCGACCGCAACAACCATTGCAGGATAGATGAGCGCCTTTATAACTTTGGATTTTAGTTGCTCACTCTTTTCACGGTAGGTAGCCAAACGTTCGAAGACCTGTGCAAGGTTGCCGGAAAGTTCGCCTGTCGCAACTAAGTCGGTATACAGATCATCAAAGTGACGACTTGCGGTTCGCATGGCTTTTGAGATCGGAGTCCCTGCTTCTACGCCTTTGCAGATGTGCGATAAAATCGATTTCATTTCTGCTTTGCGGTGATTGTCTGACACTAACTTGATGGCTTGCACGATGGGCACACCAGTCGCCAACATGGTAGCTAATTGTCGAGTCAAAATAGTGATGTCTTGGGCTTTGACTCGATGAGTTAAACGAGTGATTGCTGAGATGCTTTTCTTTTTGATTTTCTTAATCTGAATGTGCTGCTCTTTGAGCTTCTCTCGCACTTCTAATTCGGTGAGCGCTAAGCTCTGCCCAGACACTTTCTTGCCAGAACTATTGATTCCCTTCCAATGGTAGTTTTTTAGTTGTGATTGTTTGCTTTTACCACTCATTTTCGCTCCGTGAATTATAGGTACAGAACACGTTGTAGTTCTTGGTAGCTGGTGGTGCCTTCCAGCAATTTATCTAGTCCTGATTCTTGCAGTGTTCGCATGCCTTCTCGGCGCGCTAAGTTTTCAATGGCTAACGCGTTCGGTTTGTCGATCAGGCGGCTTTTCAGCTGGTCACTAAACGGCATGACTTCATAAATACCGACTCGCCCAGAGTATCCCTGATTACACTCATTACACCCTTGTGAGTTGGCTTTGTAGATGATTTGGCTATTGGGAATAGAGTGGCGTAGAAATATATCAGGTGAGTCATCAGCTACTTTACAGTGGTTGCACAGTCGTCTTGCCAGTCGTTGGGCGATAATCAGGCTTAATGATGAAGCGAGGTTAAAAGGTTCTATCCCCATATGAGAGAGGCGAGTCACGGTTTCTGCGGCGGAATTAGTGTGCAATGTTGAAAGAACTAAGTGTCCAGTTTGTGAAGCTTTGATCGCGATCTCTGCGGTTTCCAAATCACGGATCTCTCCGACCATCACCACATCAGGATCTTGTCGTAAAAATGATCGCAACGCTTCAGCAAATCCAAAGCCGATCTTAGGCGTCAATTGTACCTGATTGATGCCACGCAGGTTAATTTCAACAGGATCTTCGGCTGTTGAGATGTTTCGTTCTGTAGTGTTAAGAACGCGAAGGCCAGTATAAAGAGAAACCGTTTTACCGCTGCCAGTTGGCCCGGTCATTAAGATCATTCCTTGCGGGCGTTTCAATGCATTAAGGTAAAGTGCTTTTTGATCCTCGCTGTAACCTAGCTTATCGATATCGAGATTGGCAGCACTGCTGTCTAGAAGGCGAAGAACGATCTTTTCTCCCCATAATGTTGGCAGTGTTGATACGCGCATATCAATCGCCAGTTCGTCGTTTAAACGTAATTTAATACGACCATCTTGAGGTAAGCGGCGCTCGGCGATATCGAGTTTGGCGAGAATCTTCAAGCGCGCCGATAGACGACGACTTAAGTGAGAAGCGGGCTGTTGGATCTCAACAAGAATGCCATCGCAACGCAGGCGTACGCGGTAGTTTTCTTCATAAGGTTCGAAGTGGATGTCTGATGCCCCTTTACGTGCAGCATCGACTAGAATCTGATTGATAAAGCGACTGACAGGGGAGTCATCTTGGCTGAGGTCTTCAATCGAAGTTATCTCGTCATCAGATATCTCAACAAGGTTAGCGAGCTCATCTTGGGTGATCTCTTTGCGCTTGGAATCTTGTCCGGAAATAGAACGTCCATACAGCTTTCGTATTGCGCCTTCTAATTCAGAGTAATTAGCGACAACCAATTCAATCTGTAATCCTGTCGCAAAGCGGAAGTCATCTTCAGCCTGTAAGTCGGTCGGATCGGCAGAAGCGAGTGTCAGAGTTGAGCTAGAAACTGAAATTGGAATGGCGCGATACTTGGTGATCAGCTCACGAAGCCCTAACTGTTCGCATAAAGCTTCGTAGTCCGTATTGCCAAGTTGTACCAACGGCAAGCCGAAGATGGCCTGAATGTTATTTGCGAGACTCTCGCCGGTGAAGATGTCTAGAACGAGTAAAGCTTCAGGCGTAGAAAGACCTGAAGCATGTACATGTTCCGCAACGGCTTGTTCTTGAGTCTGACTAAGTAAATTAGCCTGACGGAGAATCGTTGGGAGGTTGGTGAGCATTATGGACAGTTTTTGATTGTGATATCAGTCGTTTCGGTACAAGTCCAGAGCCCGGATGTTCCATCTTTTTCTAGAATAATCGTTTCGGTAGATGCAAGTGTACTATTGGCACCAAAAGTAAACTTAGCTTGAGAACTTGTAGAACCAGATGCGGCAGTAAGAGCTATAGTTCCTAATTTATTCATATCTGAAGCTCCGCCCACATCCCCAACATCTGTTGGAAAAGTACCATTTTCAGCATGAAAATTGTCTATATTTGTTACTAATGCACGTAGAGTTGCAAGCCCTGATGCGGCTTCAGATTTTTTTACGTAATTTTGGTACTGGGGGACTGCAATTGTGGCTAGAACACCTATCACAGCCACCACAATCATCAATTCAATTAACGTAAAACCTTTCTGATTTGTTCTTTTGTTTTTGTTATTCATTGTTCTATTCCATTGTTTAGTTTGTTTCAGCGCAAGCACTGGTTGATGGAAAGAATAGAAGTCGGAATGGGGAAGTGGAATGGTGTTCAGGTTTGGCCGCGAGTGGTTTCGTGTTTATTAGTGTGATGTTTCATATGGCGCGCAAAATTATGCGACCAACTTAAATAAGTGATTGAAATACTGATAGTTTAGGTAATAAAAAAGGCACTGTTATCAACAATGCCTTTGACGAAAATATATTTACTATTCAGTTAATTACGCTTTAAATCTCATGGATAAATCCATCGCTTTTAAGTGCTTAGTTAGTGCACCAACAGAGATGTAATCAACGCCCGTTTCAGCGAATTCTGTGATAGTGTCTAATGTTACATTGCCTGAATTTTCTAGAGCTGTACGTCCAGCGTTGATTTTCACGGCTTCACGCATCATGTCGGTAGTGAAGTTGTCTAGCATGATGATGTCTGCGCCAGCGCTGATCGCTTGTTCTAGCTCTGCTAGGCTTTCCGTTTCAACTTCCACAGGTTTACCCGGGTTAAGTTCTTTTGCCGTCGAGATAGCTTTCTCAATCCCACCACAGGCGATGATGTGGTTTTCTTTGATTAGGTAAGCATCGAAAACGCCAATACGGTGATTGAAACCGCCACCACAAGCGACTGCGTATTTTAGTGCGCTGCGAAGGCCAGGAATTGTTTTACGTGTGTCTAACAGGCGGCACTCTGTGTGTTTGATTTTGTCAGCGTAGATGGCTGTCGTAGTCGCACAACCCGATAGCGTTTGAATGAAGTTCATGGCATTACGCTCACCGGTTAATAGTGCTCGAGCAGGGCCTGTTAACGAACAAAGCGTTTGGTTTGGTTCAACCTTGTCGCCATCTTCTACGTTCCACTCGATAGTCACTTCACCGCCCAATTGCTTAAACACTTCATCAGCCCAAGCTTTACCACAGAACACACCGTGTTCACGGGTAATGATGGTAGCGCTGTTGATTGCGTCTGCTGGGATTAGACTTGCCGTAATATCAGCCGCTGGATCTAACGTTCCGCCTAGATCTTCTTTGATGGTCTCAGCCACTGAGCGAGTGATCTCGAGAGGCAGTTGCTCTTTTAAGTAGTCAAGGCGTTGGTGGCTGTTATGTGTGTTTTTCATCGCAAATCTAATCTTGAAAGGGAGTGGGAATGGAATGATACTCTTGCTTAACTTCAAATTAAAGAGGCTAGCGTGACTGCTCTATGGGTAAGGTCACATCTTATTGTGCTAGCAGAAAAGAAAGTGAGACCAAGATGACGATTAGCTTCAACGGATGGTATGACAACGCTCGGCATGTTCCTTCCCCGTATTTTGATGTTAGACCTAGCGTCGACGATATCTCTCTGCTGGTGGTTCACAACATTAGTTTACCTCCGGGGCAATTTGGTGGGCCTTACATCGAACAGTTTTTTACGGGCAAACTTGACCCAGAAGAGCATCCATTTTTTCAGGTGATTCACCAAATGGGTGTTTCTGCACACTGCTTGATTCGTCGTGATGGTGAGGTTGTGCAGTTTGTTTCGTTCCTTGATAGAGCTTGGCACGCTGGCCAGTCCAGCTTTGCCGGCCGTGAAAGGTGTAATGACTATTCGATTGGTATTGAACTGGAAGGCAGTGACTTTGTGGCTTACACCGAGCAGCAGTATCAAGCGCTTACCCAATTAACGGAAACACTGGTATCGAGCTTCCCTCAAATTACCACTGAACGAATCACAGGCCACCAATATATTGCGCCTTTGCGCAAAACCGATCCTGGCTTGGTTTTCGACTGGCAGAAATTTAAAGAAAAGCTCAAGGGCTAAGCCTCAACTTTAGATAGCATTACTGCTGTTAGGCGTTGAATAGTCAATGCCTGGCATAATGATTTGTGAATTTTTGTTGTTGCTATGTAAAGAAAGTGGTGGAGAGGAGAGCATCAATAAATCGAGAGTGTGACGAGCTTATCAAACGCTAATTTATTAAAACTTATGAACAGAATTTCCATCCTAAATGTGCGCTTGGTTTGATTTTTAAACAAGTGGCACTAATCTTTCTGAAACAATCCATTTTTATCCTGAAACTTTCTAGCACGAATACTCCCCAAAAGTATTACCCCTGTAAATGGTAAGACCAATTTCGTTGCTGTTTTAAATTTCATTTGTTAAATCATGGTTAATTCATGCTGTGTTCTATGATGCAGGTCAATTTTGCACTGGACAGTGGCGTTTTAATTATGTTAATTTCTGCCCAACTTAAAATTGGTATTACCAATTATCAGCGAAGAAGAAAAAGAAGAATAACAAACTATGGCTTATCAAAGGATTCGTCAGCCAAAACTCTCCGATGTTATCGAACAAGAGTTAGAAAGGTTGATAGTGGAAGGAACACTGGCTCCAGGGCAGCAGCTGCCGCCTGAGCGCGAACTGGCGAAACAGTTCGATGTGTCTCGTCCTTCAATCCGAGAAGCGATACAACGTTTAGAAGCAAAACGCTTGCTTACTCGCCGTCAAGGTGGAGGTACGTTTGTTAGTGAAAATATCTGGAAAAGCTTTTCAGATCCTTTGCTTAATTTGTTGTCCTCCCATTCTGAAACCCAACTAGACTTGTTGGAATCGCGTCATGCGATGGAAGGGATTTCGGCTTACTTCGCGGCATTGCGTGGCACTGATGAAGACTTTGCTCGAATTCAAGCATGCCAAGAAAAAATTCGCGGTGCGCAAGATAAAGGTGATATTGAAGCCGAATCTGCAGCGGTGATGGCTTTTCTTATTGCTTTAACAGAGGCAGCACACAATGTGGTGTTATTGCACATTGTTCGTAGCTTGGCTCCGTTACTCGAACAAAACGTCTTAGAAAATTTAAAGCTGTTGCATCGTCGTAAAGACGTTGTGGAGAAAGTGAGTATACATCGAGCTAACATTGTGGATGCGATCGTTTCAGGACAGCCAGAACAGGCGCGTGAAATGTCACACTCTCATTTAGCTTACATCGAAGAAACATTGATGGATTTGACTAAAGAAGAATCGCGCCGCGAACGTTCTTTACGTCGAATCCAACAGGGTAAATAGCCGTAATACTTCGGCTTTTTACGTGTTTAGTAGAATCCAACTAACAAAAAGGATAGATCGCCATGTCTGACATGAAGCATGACGTTGATGCTCTGGAAACTCAAGATTGGTTAGAAGCTCTTGAGTCAGTAGTACGTGAAGAAGGTGTAGAACGTGCACAGTTTTTACTAGAACAAGTTCTAGATAAAGCGCGTTTAGATGGTGTTGATATGGCTACAGGCATCAACACAAACTACATCAACACAATTCCAGCAGCACAAGAGCCAGCTTACCCTGGTGACGTAACTCTTGAGCGTCGTATTCGTTCGATTATTCGCTGGAACGCAATCATGATTGTATTGCGTGCTTCTAAGAAAGACCTAGACCTTGGTGGTCACATGGCTTCTTACCAGTCAGCTGCAGCGTTCTACGAAGTATGTTTCAACCACTTCTTCCGTGCTCCAAATGAGACGGACGGTGGCGATCTAGTTTACTACCAAGGTCACATCTCTCCAGGTATCTACTCTCGTGCATTCGTTGAAGGTCGTCTAACTGAAGAACAGCTAGATAACTTCCGTCAAGAAGTTGATGGTAAAGGTATCCCTTCTTACCCGCACCCGAAACTGATGCCTGAGTTCTGGCAGTTCCCTACTGTATCTATGGGTCTTGGTCCTATCTCTGCGATCTACCAAGCGCGCTTCCTTAAGTACCTTGATGGCCGTGGCCTGAAAGAAACTTCAGCGCAACGCGTATACGCGTTCCTAGGTGACGGTGAGATGGATGAGCCAGAATCACGTGGTGCTATCTCTTTCGCTGCGCGTGAGAAGCTAGACAACCTATGTTTCCTAATCAACTGTAACCTACAGCGTCTAGACGGCCCTGTAATGGGTAACGGCAGCATCATTCAAGAACTTGAAGGCCTATTCAAAGGCGCAGGTTGGAACGTTGTTAAAGTTATCTGGGGTAGCAACTGGGATTCACTACTGGCTAAAGACACGACTGGTAAGCTTCTTCAACTGATGAACGAAACTATCGATGGTGACTACCAGACATTCAAATCTAAAGATGGCGCATACGTACGTGAGCATTTCTTTGGTAAGTACCCAGAAACAGCTGCATTAGTTGCAGACATGACTGATGACGAAATCTTCGCTCTTAAGCGTGGTGGTCACGATTCTTCTAAGCTGTTTGCTGCATTCAACAATGCAAAAGAAACAAACGGTAAGCCAACTGTAATCCTAGCTAAGACTGTTAAAGGTTACGGCATGGGTGATGCAGCTGAAGGTAAGAACATTGCGCACGGTGTTAAGAAAATGGACATGACTCATGTTCAACACCTACGTGATCGCCTAGGCCTAGAAGACATTCTTTCTGATGAAAAAATCACAGAACTTCCTTACCTGAAGTTAGAAGAAGGCACGCCTGAGTACGAATACATGCACGCTCGTCGTAACGCTCTACACGGTTACACGCCTGCACGTCTTCCTAAGTTTACTCAAGAGTTCAAGGTTCCTGAGCTAGACGCATTCGCACCTCTACTAGGTGAGCAGAAGCGTGATATCTCTACAACTATGGCTTATGTACGTACGCTAAACATCCTTCTTAAAGACAAGAACATTGGTAAGAACATTGTTCCTATCATCTGTGATGAAGCTCGTACATTCGGTATGGAAGGTCTATTCCGTCAGGTTGGTATTTACAACCCACACGGTCAAGAATACACACCTGAAGATAAAGGCATCGTTTCTTACTACAAAGAAGCAACGTCTGGTCAAGTTCTTCAAGAAGGTATCAACGAACTAGGTTCTATGGCTTCATGGGTTGCAGCTGCAACTTCATACAGCACAAACGATCTACCGATGATCCCGTTCTACATCTACTACTCAATGTTCGGTTTCCAACGTATTGGCGACATGGCTTGGTTAGCAGGCGACCAACAAGCTCGTGGCTTCCTACTAGGCGCTACTGCAGGTCGTACAACACTGAATGGTGAAGGTCTACAGCACGAAGATGGTCACTCGCACATTCAAGCGAACACGATCCCTAACTGTATCTCTTACGACCCAACGTTTGCTTACGAGCTAGCGGTTATCATGCAAGACGGCATCCGTCGCATGTACGGTGAGAACCAAGAGAACGTATACTACTACCTAACAGTAATGAACGAGAACTACGCAATGCCAGCAATGCCAGAAGGCGCTGAAGAAGGCATTCGTAAGGGTATCTACAAGCTTGAATCTCACGCTGGTGCTAAGGGCAAAGTTCAACTAATGAGCTCTGGTACTATCATGAACGAAGCGCGTAAAGCCGCTGAAATTCTAAGCGAAGAGTACGGCGTAGCATCTGACGTATTCTCTGTAACGTCGTTCAACGAACTAACTCGTGACGGCCAAGCGGTAGAGCGTGACAACATGCTTCACCCAGAAGCTGAAGAGAAAGTACCGTACATCACGACTGTTCTTGGTAAAGAACCTGCAATCGCAGTGACTGACTACATGAAGAACTACGCTGAGCAAGTACGTGCATACATGCCAACTGAGTCTTACAAAGTACTTGGTACAGATGGTTTCGGCCGTTCTGACAGCCGTGCAAACCTACGTCGTCACTTCGAAGTTAACGCTGGCTACATCGTAGTTGCAGCTCTAACTGAACTGGCTAAACGTGGTGATATCGAGAAGTCTGTTGTTGCTGAAGCAATTGCTAAGTTCGATATCGACACTGAAAAAACTAACCCGCAATACGCATAAGACTGGCATTAAGGTAGGTAAATACAATGACAATCGAAATTAATGTACCAGACATCGGTGCTGACGAGGTTGAAGTAACTGAGATTCTTGTAAACGTTGGCGACAAGGTTGAAGAAGAGCAGTCACTGATCACTGTTGAAGGCGACAAAGCTTCAATGGAAGTTCCTGCGTCTCAAGCGGGTATCGTTAAAGAAATCAAGATTTCAGAAGGTGATTCTGTTTCTACTGGTTCTCTTATCATGATCTTCGAAGCGGAAGGTGCTGCAGCAGCACCGGCTGCGCCAGCAGTTGAAGCGGCGGCACCAGTTGCAGCTGCTCCTGCAGCGGCCGCTGAGCTTAAAGAAGTTCACGTTCCTGATATCGGCGGTGATGAAGTTGAAGTAACTGAAATCATGGTCGCTATCGGCGACGCAGTAGAAGAAGAGCAATCTCTTCTTACTGTTGAAGGTGACAAGGCTTCAATGGAAGTTCCTGCACCATTCGCAGGTATCGTTAAAGAAATCAAGATCGCTTCTGGTGACTCAGTTTCTACTGGTTCTCTAGTAATGGTATTTGAAGTAGCGGGTTCTGGCGCTCCAGTTGCAGCAGCTCCTGCTCCAGTGGCGGCACCAGTTGCAGCAGCTCCAGCAGCATCTGCTGAGAAAGAAGTGAACGTTCCAGATATCGGTGGCGACGAAGTAGAAGTTACTGAAATCATGGTAGCGGTTGGCGATACAGTAGAAGAAGAGCAATCTCTAATTACTGTTGAAGGCGACAAAGCTTCAATGGAAGTGCCTGCACCATTCGCTGGTACAGTAAAAGAAATCAAGATTGCAGCTGGCGACAAAGTGTCAACAGGCTCTTCAATCATGACTTTCGTTGTTGAAGGCGCAGCTCCAGTAGCAGTAGCGGCTTCAGCTCCAGCACAAGCAGCAGCTTCGGCAGCAGCACCTGCTCCTAAAGCAGAAGCAGTAGCTCCAGCAACTGGCGACTTCCAAGAGAACGGTGACTACGCACACGCTTCTCCAGTTGTTCGTCGTCTTGCTCGCGAATTTGGCGTTAACCTTTCTAAGGTTAAAGGTACTGGTCGTAAGAGCCGCATCCTTAAAGAAGACGTTCAGTCTTACGTTAAAGATGCACTTAAGCGTCTAGAGTCTGGTGCTGCAGCATCTGGCAAAGGCGGCGACGGTTCTGCTCTTGGTCTACTACCGTGGCCAAAAGTTGACTTCAGCAAGTTCGGCGAAACTGAAGTTCAGAAGCTTTCTAAGATTAAGAAGATCTCTGGCGCTAACCTGCACCGTAACTGGGTAATGATCCCGCACGTTACACAGTGGGACAACGCAGACATCACTGAGCTAGAAGCATTCCGTAAAGAACAGAACGCAATCGAAGCGAAGAAAGACACTGGCATGAAGATCACTCCACTTGTGTTCATCATGAAAGCTGTTGCTAAAGCGCTAGAAGCATTCCCTGCATTCAACTCGTCTCTTTCTGACGATGGCGAAAGCATTATTCTTAAGAAGTACGTAAACGTGGGTATCGCTGTTGATACACCAAACGGCCTAGTTGTTCCTGTCTTCAAAGACGTGAACAAGAAAGGTATTTACGAACTATCTGAAGAACTAATGGTTGTTTCTAAGAAAGCACGTTCTGGTAAGCTAACAGCAGCAGACATGCAAGGCGGTTGTTTCACAATCTCTAGCCTTGGTGGTATTGGCGGTACTGCATTTACTCCAATCGTAAATGCTCCAGAAGTAGGTATCCTAGGTGTATCTAAGTCTGAGATTAAGCCAGTTTGGAATGGTAAAGAGTTCCAACCACGTCTACAGCTTCCACTGTCTCTATCATACGATCACCGCGTGATCGATGGTGCTGAAGGTGCACGCTTCATTACTTTCCTAAACAGCGCACTATCTGACATTCGTCGTCTAGTACTGTAATTGAGAAAGTAATTATTAAGGTGACTTTCGGGTCACCTTAATTCTTTATATAAAGACTATTTTTAGAGAACAGTTTCCGGCATTTCTCATAAACTGCGGGGGAATTGTTGTCTAGCTCACAGGCTAACTTAAAGCTACTTTCACACTGTTAACATCTCTGTAAAATGTTTCCTGTTTGAAAGCCCAATAATTTTAAGAACATCTACTCAGCCTGTTAGGGATAATGACTACAAGAGGTCACAATGAGCAAAGAAATTAAAGCCCAAGTTGTTGTACTTGGTTCAGGTCCTGCTGGCTACTCAGCGGCATTCCGTTGTGCGGATTTAGGTCTAGAAACAGTACTAGTTGAACGTTACAGCACTCTTGGTGGTGTATGTCTAAACGTTGGTTGTATTCCATCAAAAGCACTTCTTCACGTATCTAAAGTAATTGAAGAAGCAAAAGCGATGGCAGAGCACGGCGTTGTATTCGGCGAGCCACAAACGGACATCAACAAAGTTCGTATCTGGAAAGACAAAGTAGTTGATCAACTGACTGGCGGTCTTGGCGGTATGGCTAAGATGCGTAATGTTACTGTTGTTAACGGTTTCGGTAAGTTTACTGGTCCTAACAGCATCGAAGTTGTTGGCGAAGAAACGACAACAATTAACTTTGATAATGCAATCATTGCAGCGGGTTCTCGCCCAATCAAACTTCCGTTCATTCCACATGAAGACCCACGTATTTGGGATTCTACGGATGCACTAGAACTAAACGAAGTACCAGAAAAACTGCTTATCATGGGCGGCGGTATCATCGGTCTTGAGATGGGTACGGTTTACCACTCTCTAGGTTCTAAAGTTGAAGTTGTTGAGATGTTCGATCAAGTTATCCCTGCAGCGGATAAAGACATCGTTAAAGTCTTCACTAAACGTATCAAGAACAAGTTCAAGCTAATGCTTGAAACCAAAGTGACTGCTGTTGAAGCGAAAGAAGACGGTATCTACGTTTCAATGGAAGGCAAAAAAGCACCAGCTGAAGCTGAGCGTTACGATGCTGTTCTTGTTGCTATCGGTCGTGTTCCAAACGGTGCACTTATCGACGCTGAAAAAGCGGGTATCGAAGTTGATGAGCGCGGTTTCATCAATGTTGATAAGCAAATGCGTACTAACGTTCCTCACATCCACGCGATCGGTGACGTTGTTGGTCAACCAATGCTTGCTCACAAAGGTGTGCATGAAGGTCACGTAGCGGCTGAAGTTATCTCTGGTAAGAAGCACTACTTCGACCCTAAAGTAATCCCATCAATTGCGTACACTGAGCCAGAAGTCGCTTGGGTAGGTAAGACTGAGAAAGAAGCGAAAGCTGAAGGCATCAACTACGAAGTTGCATCTTTCCCTTGGGCTGCTTCTGGTCGTGCAATCGCTTCTGACTGTGCAGACGGCGTTACTAAGATGATCTTCGATAAAGATACTCATCGCGTAATCGGTGGTGCTGTTGTTGGTACTAACGGTGGTGAACTTCTTGGTGAAATCGGCCTAGCAATCGAAATGGGTTGTGATGCTGAAGATATCGCACTGACTATCCACGCTCACCCAACTCTACATGAGTCTGTTGGTCTAGCTGCGGAAGTATTCGAAGGCTCAATCACTGACCTTCCAAATAAGAAAGCAGTGAAAAAGAAGAAGTAACTCTTCTTTAGCCACTCGCTAATGTTTTAAAAGCCGCTGATTCGTCAGCGGTTTTTTTATGCCTGAAGAAAAGAGCAGAAACATTTCATTCGAGATACGAGTACGCTGCGCTTCGGAATGCGAAGAGCGACTACACTCCACAAAAAAAGGGCCGACCCATTAGGCCAACCCTTAAATTATTTACTCGAATCTTGAAGCTATTTATAGATGCACAGCATGTTCAAGTAGCTGTCCGTCAAGGTCGAAAGTTCTTCTTGAGTATCTACACGTTTCGCTTGGATGAACAACGAGTAGCAAATGCCGTGGAATAGGTTCGCTAGATGTTTAGGATCGTGATCGTCGCAAACTTCGCCGCGTTCAATCGCTTTGCTAAACATGTTTTGTACTAACATCTGGTTAGTGCGGTTAGTGGTTACAAACAGAGGCCACACTTCATCACGAGTCGAAGCGCTCCATTCAAACCATACGTTCAACCAATGGCTATCGTGAGCCACTAACGTCACCATTTCAGTCGCAATATTATGTAAGTTCTCTTTTGCGTGAATATCTAAGTCGATATTGTCTGAAAGGAAGTTAGAGAATTGGCGAACTACGTGATTAAGCACTTCATCAACCAGGTCTTCTCGGGTTGGGAAGTAGTTAAATACCGTTGCAACCGATACTTGAGCAATGTCTGCGATGTCAGCATGACCGCCACGGCCAATGCCTCGACGAGAGAAGACTTCAAGAGCGATCTCCATCAATTGCAGTTTTCTTTTTAGGGGTGAAAGCCTAGTTCTAGGTCTCTTAGAGATTGAGTCCATTTTGTTTTCCTTGCCAACGAATTTTTTATATTAATGATTTTATTATTATTTAAGCCAAGATGAGTGTAATGGTGCATATGCAAATGGTCAATCCTTTGAGCTTGTTTTATAGGCAGTTACATCAAACTTGATCCATAAAGCGTGATCAGGATTGATGTGAAAGGAAGCGAATATTGGATAGGGCATCAGCGCACACTTCGTTGAGAATGTATGAGTAAATTCGAGCCAGAAGGTGGTGTGGGTATTTGAGCAATGCTAGACTTACCCACAAAATTGAGCGGCACCAATGGCAAACTGTCTACACTTGTCGCAATCACCAAATAAAATGAGAGCAGTATGAAGCATACAGTTGAAGTCATGATCTCCGAGCAAGAAGTTCAGGATCGAGTGAATGAACTAGGTAAACAGATCACGGAACACTACAACGGTAGTGAAGATCTAGTTCTAGTTGGCTTATTACGTGGATCTTTTGTCTTTATGGCGGATCTTGCTCGTGCTATCGATTTAACTCACCAAGTTGATTTCATGACCGCATCTAGCTACGGCAACGGCATGGAAAGTTCGCGTGATGTGCGTATTTTGAAAGACCTTGATGACGACATTCAAGGTAAAGATGTTCTACTTGTAGAAGATATTATCGATACAGGTAACACACTGACTAAAGTGAAAGAGATTCTAAGCCTACGTGGCCCTAAATCTATCGAGATTTGTACTTTGCTAGATAAGCCTTCTCGCCGTGAAGTGATTGTCGATACGAAGTGGATTGGTTTTGAAATTCCTGACGAGTTCGTAGTCGGTGTTGGTATCGATTACGCACAGAAATATCGTCACTTGCCGTACATCGGTAAAGTTGTACCTCAAGAGTAATAACGGCTCTGTGAAGAAAACAAAAGGCTCGCATAATGCGAGCCTTTCTTATATCTATTCTTTCTTACATCAACGGGTTAGAAGTCAATTTTTAACAAAGAGTTGGAGATGATAAGATTTTTTCAAGCGCTTCTAAATGGCTATTTTCTAAAGTGTCATTGCTTGAGCAACGAACGCCAAGGTCTTGCAGCTTGCCATTCCCAATACCATAAACCACACCGTGGATTTCAATATCTTGTCCACGTTCCCATGCGGTTTGCATGATGGTTGAGTTACCAAGGTTGTAGACTTGCTCTGCAACGTTAATTTCGCATAACTTGTCACCCCATTGTTCACGAGGTAGAGATTCAATTTGCTTACGGTACTTAAGGTAGTTATCGCGAATATGGAGTAGCCAGTTGTTGATAAGGCCAAGTTTTGGATTATCAATCGCAGCATTAACACCACCACAGCCATAGTGACCGCATACAATAATGTGTTTAACTTTGAGTACGTCAACGGCGTATTGCACAACGGACAGGCAATTGAGATCGGTATGAACCACTTGGTTTGCCACATTTCGATGAACAAACAGTTCGCCAGAATACAAACCAGTGAGACGCTCGGCCGGCACTCGGCTATCTGAACAGCCTATCCATAGAAAGCCAGGGCTTTGACCCTCTTCAAGCGTTGTAAAATACTCAGGTCTTTGAGAGCGAATTTCTTCAGACCATTTAGAGTTGTTTTCAAAAAGCTGTTTAATCTCTGGCATTTTGCGTCTTACATCCCTTAATTAAGAATTGTAACTATACACAATGTTACAAATTCAATCCCGTAAAAACTGCGTCAACACGCACTCATCTGACGTGTTCTAGTCGTTAAAATCATTAACTTAGCACAGAAACCACCATCTGGTTATAAGTCATGAATAATGTGATTGAATTAACACTTTCTGTCTGATTAACTCATTTGCTAAAGTAATAAGGTTTGTCAGTTCATCATCAGGAAGGTGTGTTTTGTTTGGAAGTCGTTTTGCAGATATCAGTCTCAAAGGGGACATGTTTGGCGGTGTAACCACAGCCATCATCTCACTGCCTTTAGCGTTGGCATTTGGTGTTGCTTCTGGTGCGGGCGCGGAAGCTGGCCTTTGGGGCGCTATTATGGTTGGCCTATTTGCCGCATTATTTGGTGGCTCAAACAGCTTGATATCAGAGCCTACCGGCCCGATGACGGTGATCATGACAGCTGTGATGACGAGCATGGTGGCCAAGTATCCGGAAACCGGAATGGCAATGACCTTTACCGTGGTAATGATGGCCGGTGCTTTTCAGATCTTACTCGGTACATTAAAGCTCGGAAAATACGTCACTTTGATGCCATATAGCGTGATCTCCGGATTTATGTCAGGTATCGGTGTTATTCTGATTATCTTGCAGTTATCACCATTGTTAGGACATGCTGCTCCATCAGGTGGGGTGATGGGCACGCTTTCCGCATTGCCTGATACTTTAGCCAATCTAAAAATAAGCGAGCTGTTTTTAGGAGGACTAACACTCGGTATCCTTTTTGGTTTTCCTGCTAAATATCGTAAGTATGTGCCTGCTCAACTGGTTGCTTTGGTTGCTGTCACCCTTTTATCAGTCATTATTTTTGATACCGATTCTATTCGCCGTATCGGTGAAATACCTGCTGGCTTACCCTCTCTTGTCATACCGACTATTAGCGCTGAACAGTTTACGACCATGGTTATTGATGCCTTAGTGCTAGGCACTCTTGGTTGTATTGATACGCTTTTGACTGCGGTTATCGGAGATTCATTGACTCGTAAAGAGCATGATTCAGATAAAGAACTTCGCGGCCAAGGCATCGCGAATATGATCTCTGGTCTGTTTGGTGCTCTACCCGGTGCGGGTGCAACCATGGGTACCGTAACCAATATTCAGGTGGGTGCTCGTTCTCCACTTTCTGGTGTTATTCGAGCCTTAGTTTTAGCATTGGTGGTATTGGTTGCTGGTGGCTTAACCGAACCGATCCCTATGGCGGTATTAGCTGGCATTGCGATGTATGTTGGTTTCAATATTCTTGATTGGAGCTTTATCCAGCGAGCACACAAAGTAAGTTATGCCGGCATGGGCGTAATGTACGGCGTGATGTTTCTGACGGTATTTGTTGATTTGATTATTGCTGTCGGACTGGGTGTTTTTATCTCGAACATCCTGATAATTGAAAGATTGAGCCGAGAACAAGCCAGACAAGTTAAGGCGATCAGTGATGGTGATGATGAAGATGATATCCCACTAACCGATAGCGAACGTCAGCTACTGGATAGTGCCAATGGTAAGGTGTTGTTCTTCTACCTCTCTGGGCCGATGATATTCAGTGTTTCAAAGGCAATTTCACGTCAGCACTCTAGTATCTCTGATTACGAAGCGATGATTCTAGATCTAACAGATGTACCTATGATTGATGTCACTGTTGGCCTAGCACTAGAAAATGCGATTAAAGATGCGTTGGATGCAGAATGTGAAGTGTACCTACTGTGTCCGAATGAGAATACTCGTCAGCAGCTAGAGAAATTCCACGTGCTTGATCTTGTGCCGGAATCCAACACCTATCGATTTAGATATGAGGCCCTGACAGCAGCAACAAGCTACGTTGATAGAGATGAACATCAATTTGAGTCAGTCTAATTTTCAGTAATAAACTGACATGAATTAGTGGTAGACACCATATCTAGTATTGATGATTAATGCCGTTAAGTGAATAACTTAACGGCATTTTTATGTTTACTGAACACTGAATTGGTCTTCACGTAGCTAATATTCTTGTTCGTTTTCGAAAGAAACTCTCACTCGATATTTGTATTAATCGTCAATCAACGATAGACTTGTCTGCAAAATGGCCGAGTAAACAAGTTTGGGTTAGTTTTCTGCTAGCTCGTTTTAAGCATTACTCTCTTCCTCAAGCTCGGTCATCAACATCTTATCTATAGCAAATGGCAGTCTATCTCTATGTATGCATTAGAAATTGAACAATTAAGAAAAACTTATGCTGGGGGCTTTGAGGCTCTTAAAGGCGTTAGTTTACAAGTAGAAAAAGGCGATTTTTACGCACTGCTTGGTCCAAATGGCGCAGGCAAATCAACCACCATTGGTGTTATCTCTTCGCTGGTTAACAAAACTTCAGGCAAGGTTAAAGTGTTCGGCTACGACATTGATACCGATCTAGAGTTGGCGAAACAGAACTTAGGTCTAGTGCCTCAAGAGTTTAACTTTAACCCGTTCGAAACCGTTGAGCAGATCGTGCTGCAACAGGCGGGTTATTACGGCGTGCCAAAAGCTCTTGCGAAAGAGCGAGCGAAAAAATACTTATCTCAGCTCGATTTGTGGGAAAAGCGTGGCGAACGCGCACGTAACTTATCTGGTGGTATGAAGCGCCGTTTGATGATCGCGCGTGCACTGATGCATGAGCCTCATTTGCTGATCCTTGATGAACCAACGGCGGGTGTTGATATTGAATTGCGCCGTTCTATGTGGGAATTCCTAAAAGAGATCAATGAGAAACAGGGCATTACCATTATCTTGACGACGCACTACCTAGAAGAAGCAGAAATGCTGTGTCGCAACATTGGTATCATCAATCGTGGTGAGTTGATTGAGAACACCACAATGAAGTCGCTGCTGGGTAAGTTGAGTGCTGAGACCTTTATTCTTGATCTTGAAGAAGGGGCGACTGAACCTAAACTTGAAGGCGTGAATAGCCAAGTGATGGTCAATGGCTCGTTAGAAATCGAAATCGATAAGAACTTAGGTTTGAATACCATCTTCGCTCAATTGAGTGAGCAACAAGTGAAAGTCCTCTCTATGCGTAACAAAGCAAACCGTTTAGAAGAGCTATTTGTGAGTATCGTCCGTGAGGGGAGTAAATAATATGTACAGCCTATATTGGACAGCTTTCTGCAGTTTGTTAACCAAAGAGATCAATCGCTTCACGCGTATCTGGGTGCAAACGTTGGTACCGCCTGCGATTACCATGACGCTGTATTTCATCATTTTTGGCAACCTTATTGGTGCGCGTATTGGTGAAATGAACGGTTTTAGCTACATGGAATATATTGTTCCCGGGCTGATCATGATGTCGGTGATCACCAACTCATATTCCAATGTTGCTTCGTCGTTCTTTAGTGCCAAATTCCAAAAGAATATTGAAGAGCTACTTGTTGCACCTGTTCCTAACTATGTGATTATCGCTGGTTTCGTAATGGGAGGTGTGGTGCGTGGCTTGTTAGTGGGTACGATAGTCACATTCGTATCGCTTTTCTTTGTCGATCTGCAAGTTGATCATTGGGGCGTGATTATTGCGACTGTGTTTCTGACTTCAGTTGTATTTTCATTGGGCGGTCTAATTAACGCGGTATTTGCACGTACGTTTGATGATATCTCTATTATCCCGACCTTCATTTTAACGCCGTTGACGTATCTTGGTGGTGTGTTCTACTCAATCAGTCTGCTACCTGAAGTTTGGCAGACGGTATCGAAGTTGAACCCTATCGTTTATATGGTAAACGCGTTCAGATATGGCTTCTTAGGTGTGTCTGATGTCGGTATTGCCACGTCGTTTGGTGTATTGGGTGTGTTTATCGTAGCGCTGTATGGCGTCGCACATTACCTAGTGACAAAGGGTATCGGTTTACGTAGTTAATGTACTGCGGATAAAGCTCGGAATGACAGATAAAGAAAAAGGTCGATATTATATCGACCTTTTTTATGTCTTGCGTTCAAGCTAGAGGCTGATTACTCCGCCGTTTCTTCTTTCACTTCTTCTTTAGTTTCCGTAACCAGATCTAGAACTTGGTTATCGATAAGACGCGTCTTACCTAGGAAAGCTGACATCAGAATCACAGCTTGAGTCGTTTCTGAAGTGATTGCTTGTAGCGTTTTCGCATCACAGATAAAGATCTCATCTGGTTGCAAGTCAGCTGCGCGTAGCTGGTCTGTCGCATCTTCAATTACTGACGCGTAATCATCACGACCACCACGAATAGCGCTGCTGATCCAACGCATAGTACGCGCTAAAACTGGAGCTCGTTGACGCTCGTCAATCGTCAGGTTGCTATTGCGAGAGCTCATTGCCAAGCCGTCCATTTCACGAACGGTCGCTACGCCTACAACTTCAATGTCTAACGCTAAATCTGTTGTCATCTGGCGAATAACAGCAAGTTGTTGGAAATCTTTCTCGCCGAAGCATGCAAAATTTGGCTGAACGATATTAAACAGTTTAGTGACAATCGTTGATACGCCACGGAAGTGACCCGGACGAGACGCGCCTTCAAGCATGTGAGATATGCCTGGAACTTCAACAAACGTCTGTTTATCTAATCCATCTGGGTACATGACTTCTGGTGTCGGTGTAAACACGAGCTCAACACCTTCGGCTGTTAACTTACTTAAATCAGCTTCTAACGTACGAGGGTAGTTGTTCAGGTCATCGGTACGATCAAACTGCATTGGGTTAACAAAGATGCTTACCACAACAATATCAGCCAGTTCACGAGCTTTCTTGACCAGAGTCAGGTGACCTTCATGCAGGTTTCCCATCGTCGGGACAAAAGCAACCGTACGTCCATCACGCTTAAACTGTTTAATCTGCTCACGAAGAGCCGCTATTTCAGCAAAAGTTTGCATAGTTACTCCTAAGCGATTGTATGAGCATCATCAGGGAAACGTGCGCTCTCTACTTCTTCTTTGTATAGAGCGACGGCTTTACGCATATCACCTGTTTCAGCTAGGAAATTCTTAGAGAATTTCGGCATGTAGTTCGCAGAAATACCAAACATGTCATGCATAACCAAGATCTGACCGTCGGTAACATTACCTGCACCGATGCCGATAACCGGTACGTCACAAGCTTCTGTAATTCTTTTTGCCAATGAAGCTGGCACACATTCAAGGAGAACGATTTGAGCACCTGCGTTTTGCAGTGCTAAAGCGTCAGCAACCATTTTGTCGGCTTGCTCGTCATCACGACCTTGTACTTTGTAACCACCAAAAATATTCACAGATTGAGGCGTTAAGCCTAAGTGAGCACATACTGGTACTGCACGTTCTGTTAGCATCTTCACAGTATCAACCAACCAGCTTCCGCCTTCGATTTTTACCATGTTCGCACCGGCACGCATCAAGATTGCTGCGTTCTCACAGGCTTGCTCTGGCGTTGCGTAGCTCATGAAAGGCATGTCAGCCATAAGAAGACAGTTTGGGCTACCAGCACGCACTGAGCGAGTATGGTAAGCAATGTCTTCAACGGTTACTGGTAATGTATCATTATGGCCTTGTAGAACCATACCCAGTGAATCACCGACAAGCAGAACTGGCATTTCTTGGCTTTCGAATAATTGAGCAAAGCTCGCATCATAAGCTGTCGAAGTCGCGAATTTACGGCCTTCACGTTTGCATTTGATCAGGTCGTTAATGGTTACTTTTTTCATTGGTTTTCCTTAATGCGCTTGGCTATTGTTGCCAAACATTGAGCCCGTTCTTATCAACTATTTTGAGTAGTTCTGTCAGCTCAGTCCCATCAGGGAGTTGTAAACTTGGTGCGATTTCAGCAAGCGGGTAAAGTACAAACTCTCGTTCTTTCATTCCGTAATGAGGAACGATTAAGCGCTCTGAATCGATCACCTCATTGCCGTATAACACAATGTCGAGATCCAAGGTTCTTGGCCCCCAACGCTCGTCTTTACGGACGCGCCCTTGTTCTAGCTCGATTTTTTGAGTGCAATCAAGTAGTTCAATTGGCGTTAATTCGGTTTGGATTGCTACTACCGCATTGATGTAGTCAGGTTGGTTTTGCGGACCCATTGGAGTGCTACTATATAGCTGAGAGGTCGCAACAAACGTTGATCGCGGTAAGCTTTTTAGCGTTTCGATAGCCAAATTTGTTTGGCTAACTGGGTCGGCAAGGTTACTGCCGACCGCAATATAAGCCGTTATCATTCGGACTGCTTACTCTTTTTGTTTCGGTAAGTCTTACGGCGACGATGGCCAGACTTTGATGGTGCAGCAACGTCGTTAGCCATCGCTTGGCGCATGTTGCGACCCGCGGTCTGATAACGCTCCCACCATTTTGCTAGTTCTTTGGTTTCGCCACCCTCAATCTCGCCACGCATTTCTAGGAAGTCGTAACCTGCACGGAACTTATTCAGCTCCATAAGACGAACGGCACGTTTACCGTTACGACGAGGCAGTCGCAATTGCAGTTGCCAAACTTCACGAACGGTTGCTGTGTGACGACGAGGAATAGCAATAGACTTAACCTGCTGATCAAGAATGATGTTGCTCGCTTCCATGATCGCATCGTAATGCGCCATACCTTGTTCAGCGACAAGCTTGTCTGCAAGCTTGTTCATTGGGTACCAAAGAATGGCTGCAAACATAAATGCAGGGTTTACTCGCTTGCCATCTTCGATGCGAAGATCGGTTGAGTCGAGTACTAAGTCAAGCATCTGCTCTGTATGAGAGTCGTAACCTTCAGTGAAGTGCTCTGCAATTGCAGGGAACATCTGTTGGAACAGATTGTATTCACGCATTAGGTGATAGGTTTCTAAACCGTGACCTGATTGAAGTAATTTCAGAGACTCTTCGTAAAGGCGCGCTGCTGGGATATCTTTTAGCAGGTGTGCCAGCTCTTCGATAGGGTCTGCCGTGTCTTCTTCAATATCGAAATCCAGTTTAGCGGCGAAGCGCATTGCGCGAAGCATACGTACCGGATCTTCACGGTAGCGAGTTTCTGGATCGCCAATTAAGCGGATCAGCTTGTCTTCTAAATCTTCCACACCACCCGCGTAATCGTGAATGCTGTAGTCTGCAATGTTGTAGTACATCGCATTAATAGTGAAGTCACGACGCTCTGCATCTTCATCAACATTGCCGTACACGTTATCGCGTAGCAGCATGCCTTCATCAGATTGCGCAGAAACGTTTTTCGATGGCTCTTGGTGGTGGCCACGGAAAGTCGCCACTTCAATGATGTCACGACCAAACATGATATGTGCTAAGCGGAAACGGCGACCGATAAGGCGACAGTTTCTGAAGAGGTTTTTGATTTGTTCTGGTGTTGCGTTGGTCGCAATATCAAAATCTTTTGGCTGTGAGCCTAATAAGATATCGCGAACACCACCACCGACTAGAAATGCGTCAAAACCCGCACCATTCAGGCGATATAGCACTTTTAGTGCATTGTCGCTGATCTGCTTGCGTGAAATATTGTGCTCTTGACGAGTATAAATATTCAGAGCTAGTTCGTGGAATCCGCGTTGTTCGCTTGGGGTATTGTCGTTTGTATTCATTAGTTTAGAACAAAGTAGGTATCGCCAACTTTGTTTTTCTCTTAGTCCAAAGTGGTAGTGCAGAGTTTAATTGCGGCTAATGATAGCTTAGCGCGAGCCATTTGAGAACATAGTCTGCTTAACCACTGTTACTGGTTATGGCATTTTTATGTGTCGTTTTTGCTATTTGCCGTTAGTTTTGAGCTAATCGCTGTGCTCTTTCTGTAAACTATCAGGTAACTGGCTGACGTTCCATTGCTGACTTCCCCACAACAAAATCTCACCCATTGAAGCCTCATTGAGGGCATGTGGGATATCAAAACCTAAGAATCGCATAGCGTCGAGCAGCGTTGGTTTTGGGTTGTCGAGATCTATCGCGGCGGCATGGTTCTGTTTTGACAGTTTATTCCCCAAGCCATCGGTTGCCAATGGTAAGTGCAAGTAACTCACGGTTTTTTGTTTGAGTGTCTTATACAAACTGATTTGTCGACCTGTAGGTTCTATCAGGTCAGCGCCTCTTACGACTTCTGTTACTCCTTGCTCGATGTCATCAAGGACAACGGCCAAGTTATAGGCAAACAATCCATCTCTGCGTTTGATAATAAAATCTTCTTCAGCCAGTGCTTTAGGGATTTGAATCGTGCCGTGACGAACATCGTCAAAGGACTCTACTGGAAAATCCATGCGCAAGCGCACCGCTTGTTCACCTGAATCAATCAAACCAGCGTTTCGGCAGTGACCATTATAAAACCCACCCAGAGACTTTATCTGCTTGCGGGTGCATTGACAGTAATAGGCTTGCTTGTCAGCGACCCATTGATCAATTTGAGCTTGGTACAGGTCATGGCGTTGACTTTGATAGACGACTTTACCATCCCAAAATAGATGGTAAGCCTCAAGCGTCTTAAGAATGAGGTCTGCAGCGCCGGCCATTTCTCTTGGTGGATCGAGGTCTTCCATACGAACTAACCATTGTCCTTGGTTAGATTTCGCTTGAAAGTAGCTACCAAGAGCTGCGACAAGTGATCCAAAATGAAGAGGACCTGACGGTGATGGTGCAAAGCGCCCGATATAATTCATAAGTGAAAAACCTAATCTTGATGGTACCGCAGTAGCCGATTCTTAAGACGTTTATCTATTGCTTTGGTTCGTTTTGTCATCGTATTTATACGTAAAAACAAGCTAAAGCTGTTGATTTGCTATCAAAATCTTGAAATATCCAACTTGGATAACAAACAAAAAAGGGAGCCAAAGCTCCCTTTCTTTACATCCGCAAGAATTAACCTTGCATCTGTTTTTCTTTGATCTCTGCAAGTGTTTTACAGTCAATACAAAGGTCAGCAGTTGGACGAGCTTCAAGACGACGAATGCCAATCTCGACACCACAAGAGTCACAGAAGCCGAAATCGTCTTCTTCGATCTTGTCTAGCGTCTTCTCAATTTTCTTGATAAGACGGCGTTCACGGTCACGGTTACGTAACTCTAGGCTGAATTCTTCTTCTTGAGAAGCACGGTCAACTGGGTCTGGGAAATTTGCTGCTTCGTCCTGCATGTGGTGCACAGTACGATCAACTTCTTCCCTGAGCTGGTTGCGCCAAGCTGCTAAAATTTTTGTAAAATGTTCCGTTTGCTCAGGTGACATGTATTCTTCACCTGGTTTTGCTTGGTACGGTTCAACACCTGCGATGGCTAGGATGCCTAGCGCTTTTTTCTTAGATTCTGGCATACAGCATCTCCTATTTACACCTAGTCAACTGCAAAGCAGCTAATTTTAAGGCGGGTATCTATAGCAGAAAGAACGAATGGTGGCAAATACTCTTGTTCAAACTTGCAATGAATGTGAATAGTTCAGCATTTTTGCTTAGCTATTGATAAATTCAACGGCTTGTTTTAGTTGTATTTGAGTACTGCTGAGCTCTGCTTTATAGCAAAGCACTTCAACCCCAGCGTCTTGTGCTTGTTTTAGTAATAACGAATATTTGGCGTCTATATGGTGTGCCGCAGACACTTTTTCAATACCTGAATGCAAAACAGTGAATAAAAGTACGGCTCTATTTCCAGATTCGACCATTTCTGTGAGTTCACGCAGATGTTTCTGGCCTCTAGTTGTGACTGCATCAGGGAAAAAACCTTGTCCTCTGGTTGACGCTTGTTGTTTAGTTGACATTTGTTGTTCGTCGAGCAAAGTGACGCTTTTTACTTCGATATAACAAGGCGGCTTTTCGTTATCTTCAAGCAGAATATCAATTCGACTATTCTCACTGCCATATTTCACTTCGGTTCGTAACGCGTTATAGCCTAAGAGTTCAACTATAGTATTATTTTCAATTGCTTCCACTGCCAACTGGTTTGCTCGCGCAGTATTTACACAAATACGGTGACCTTTGTCTGTTTCTGAGATCTCCCAGCTATTTGGATATTTTCTTTTTGCATTATCTGAGGTTGAGTACCACACCGTATTGCCAGGAGTCGCACATCCCGTCATCGCTCCAGTGTTAGCGCAATGAATAGTACGTTCGCTGCCGTCTGGAAGTTGGATGTCAGTGAGAAAGCGTTTATAGCGTTTAATAAGAGTCGCTGGCTCTAATGGAGGATTGAAGTGCATATTACTTATTAAGACAGGTAGGTTTTTATGTACAATGTTGCCAACATTACACCACAAGGTTCTCCCATTGCCACAACTGCCCATAGAAGCTGTGATGCCAGATCTGCTCGCTGGTATAAAAACGCATACTCAACTTATTCTAAAGGCCGCTCCCGGTGCGGGTAAGTCAACATTCTTCCCCTTACAGCTCGTTAAAACCAATGCCGTTCAAGGCAAAATCATCATGCTTGAACCGAGGCGTTTGGCGGCAAGGAATATTGCAACTTATTTAGCCAGCCAATTGGGAGAAAAAGTGGGAGAGAGCATAGGTTTTAGAGTTCGTGGTGAATCTAAAACCAGCAGTGCGACGCGCTTGGAAATCGTAACCGAAGGGATTATGACGAGAATGATCCAAACCGACCCTGAATTGATTGGGGTTGATATGGTGATCTTTGATGAGTTTCATGAGCGCAGTATCCATGCAGATACCGCCCTCGCTTTTAGTCTCGAGATCCAAGAAGCACTGCGTGATGATCTAAAAGTGGTGGTGATGTCGGCGACGTTAGATCAACAAGCGCTGCAATCTTTGTTGTCTGATGCCAAGTATGTTGAATCTCAAGGGCGAACTTTCCCGGTCGACTTCCGTTATCAACCATTAGGCTCGAATGAATATTTAGCCCCTAAGATGGCAAGCGTGATTCGTTCTTTGATGGAGAAACAGTCAGGCTCACTTTTGGCTTTTTTGCCGGGTGTCTCGGCGATAAAACAAGTGGAATCACAACTTGGGCAGATTGCCGGTGATATTGATGTATGTCCTTTGTACGGTCAACTCAGCTTTCCTCAACAACAAAAAGCGATCGCGCCATCAGAGAAAGGGCGTCGAAAAGTGGTGTTGGCAACCAACATTGCGGAAACCTCTTTGACGATTGAAGGCATTCGATTAGTCGTCGATTCAGGGTTAGAACGAGTAGCAAAGTTTGATTTGAAAACGGGTATCACTAAGCTTGAGCAAGTGAAAATCTCGCAGTCTTCTGCTGAACAAAGGGCAGGGCGAGCAGGACGAATTGAAGAGGGCCTGTGTGTTCGTTTGTATAGTGAAACACAACTCATGCAACAACCAGCGGTGCCTGAACCTGAAATTCTTCATTCTGATTTATCTTCGTTAGTGTCTGAATTGACGCAATGGGGTGCGGCAAGTGCTGATGAATTGCAATGGTTAGACGTCCCACCGAAAGCTTCAACAGAGCAAGCTAAGCAACTCTTACAAAACTTGGAATTGTTAGATGGTAATGGACAATTTACGGCATTAGGCAAGCAGGCTCAGCGGTTAGGTCTTGAACCTCGCATCGCTAGTATGTTGGTTAAAGCGCAGCAAAGTAGCCAAGAACTACTGAATGTCGCGATTGTTACCGCCGCTTTGCTTGAAGAGCCAGAACGTAACGTGACGGATATTCAACATTCGTTGCATCGACTGAAGCAAAGAAAACATTCAAAAAATAGCGTTGTGATGCAGCGAGCGAAAAGTCTCGCCAGCAAACTCAAACATCACTTAGATTTGTCACAACTTGACGAATCATTGCTACCATTAGTGCTTTGTTTTGCATTCCCAGACCGAATTGCACAAGTGAGAGGTGCAGCCAGCAGTGCTTTCCTTCTTGCTAACGGCCACGGTGCTGAGGTTCGTGATGATGACCCATTGGCGAACAATGACTATATCGTAGTGATTGATTTGATGCGGAGCACAGGGCGAGCCAGTCAGATTTTCTTAGCCACTGCGGTTGATATTGCGCAGCTAGAAGCTGAATTCCCCAAACTGTTTGTGCGTTCAGATTACGCCGATTGGGATGAAAAGCGTGGCCGTTTAGTTGCCGAGCAGCGAGTGTCTCTGGGGAAACTGATTATTAGCACCAAAGCTTTACCTGAACCAGATGTGAATCAGGCGAGCAAAGCGCTACTCAATTATATCGCTCGATGCGGACTGGATCGCTTACATTGGACGCCTTCGGCTAAACAGCTCGTTGAGCGTGTACGTTGTGCAGAACGTTGGATGCCTGAACATGATTGGCCAGCGATGGATGAAGCGAGTTTAGTTGGACATCTTGATGAGTGGTTATCGCCGTATTTACATGGCATTAAGTCTGCTAAAGGGCTGTCGAATGTATCGATTGAGCAAGCTTTGTCGGCGTATCTTGGCTGGCCTTTGAATCAAGAAATTGATCAATGGTTACCTACGGACTATTTAATGCCGACGGGCAGTAAAAAAGCAATTCGCTACCAGTATCAGTCTGAGCCAGTGATTTCAGTACGAATGCAGGAAGTTTTTGGTGAACAAGACTCGCCATTGATCGCGCAAGGGCGTAAAAAAGTGGTGCTTGAGCTACTTTCTCCAGCTCAGCGACCACTACAAATTACTCAAGATTTAGCTGGCTTTTGGGCTGGCGCATACAAAGAAGTACAAAAAGAGATGAAAGGCCGTTACCCAAAACATCCTTGGCCAGATGATCCTGCTAACCATGTAGCAACCACTAAAACCAAACGACAGTTGAATCGATGATGACCAAAATGTTAACGCCAAAAAAGGCACCACCTAAAAAAGCGCCAGCAAAGAAGTCACCAGCGAGCAAAGCCAAGCCTAGAAAGCCAAGAGCAGCAACGAAAAAGACCAAACCCAAGGCTAAGCCGTCTGGCAAGAGAGGTTGGTTGAAGATCCTGTGGGGCATTTCTTGGAAAGCAGGCTTGGCACTTGCCGCATTGCTGTTGTTCGTCGGTATTTATCTCGACTCTGTGGTCAAGCAGCGTTTTGAAGGTCAGCTGTTTGATTTGCCAACCGTGGTTTATGCACGCGTGCTGGATCTCTCTCCAGGAACTCAGGTGAGCTTGGTACAGGTTAAGAATGAGCTGGATGTACTTAATTATCGCAAGGTGAATGCTCCCCGTCACCCTGGCGAATACTCTTCTTCATCCACTAAGATTGAAATGATTCGTCGTCCGTTTGAGTTTGTCGATGGGCCGGAAGCAGATCGTCATGTGATGCTGCATTTCAACGGGAATGAGCTAACTCGAATTCAGTCGTTAGAGAAGAAAGGCGATATGGGTTACCTGCGTGTTGAACCTAAAATGCTTGGTATGCTTGAGAAAAGTAACGATGAGCAGCGTCTGTTCTTAAAACGTAATCAGTTCCCAGAAGTGATGGTTGATGCCTTATTGGCAACCGAAGACCGAAATTTCTATCAGCACGATGGGGTATCACCATTAGCGATTGCTCGTGCAATGGTCGTTAACGTTAAAGCCGGGCGAACGGTGCAAGGGGGTAGTACGCTGACTCAACAATTGGCGAAGAACCTGTTCCTATCCAGTGAACGTACATTGTGGCGTAAGGTTCGTGAAGCCTATATTGCGCTTATCTTGGATCATCGTTACAGCAAAGACCGTATCTTAGAAGCTTACTTAAACGAGGTATATCTTGGGCAAAATGGTGGGCAAGCGATTCATGGCTTCGGTTTAGCGTCTCGCTTGTACTTCGGTCAACCGATTCAAGAACTCCGTATCGATCAGCTCGCACTGCTTGTCGGTATGGTCAAAGGACCTTCGTATTACAACCCCGTTCGTTACCCTGAACGTGCTAAGACCCGACGAGACCTGGTTCTTCGCTTGTTGATGCAGCAAGACATATTAACTTCGCGACAATACGAAGAAGCGGCGAGTCGTGATTTGGATATTCAAGACAACCCACGAATAGCTAGCCGTCAGCCAGCTTATTTCCAGCAAGTAAACATTGAGCTTAAGAAGTATGTAGGCGACCGATTTGAAGCGCAGAAAGGCATTCGAGTTTTTACTTCTCTAGATCCTGTTTCTCAAGATAAGCTAGAGAAGTCGATTGCTCGCAAGGTACCTGATTTATCGAAAACAGCAGGCAACAAGCTCGAAGCGGCCGCGATTGCCGTGGATAGAAATACTGGTGAAATTCGTGCGATGGTCGGTGGTAAACGCACTGGCTACGACGGCTTTAATCGAGCCTTGAATGCCAGTCGTCCTATTGGCTCTTTGGTTAAACCAGCGATTTACTTAACAGCATTAGAACAACCCCAGAAATACACACTGGCGACAACTTTGATGGATACACCACTGAGTTTGAAAGGCAGTAAAGGCAGTGTGTGGAGCCCGAGAAACTTTGACCGCAAGTTCCGCGGAGATGTCCCCTTGTATGTGGCGCTTTCTAAGTCTTATAACGTCCCCACCGTTCGTTTAGGGATGCAGTTAGGCATTGATAGCGTTTCGGATACGATAGGAAAGCTAGGGGTTGATAAAAATGAGATTCGCCCGGTACCGTCGATGTTTTTGGGTTCATTCTCACTGACACCGTTTCAGGTCGCTCAGATGTACCAAACCATTACCAACTCTGGCCGTATCGCACCTTTGTCCGCGCTTCGTTCGGTTATCGATAATGAGGGGGAGGTTCTGTATCAGTCGATTCCTCGTGTATCACAAAGCGTTGACCAGCAAGCAGCTTGGTTGACAACTTATGCAATGAAACGTGGTGTGTCGGAAGGTACGGGACGTTTCTTACAAGGTCAATTTGCATGGGCAGGATTAGCCGGAAAGACAGGTACCAGTAATGATAGCCGAGACAGTTGGTTTGTTGGCGTAGATGGGCGTGAAGTGACAACCATCTGGCTAGGGCGTGATGATAATAAGCCGACCAAATTAACCGGCTCTAGTGGGGCGTTACGTGTCTATGCCGATTATCTGAAGCATAGAACGCCAGAGCAGTTACTGTTGCCTTGGCCAACTGGAATCGTAACAGCCAGCTTTACTCGAACGCCTGAAGGGGCTTTAGAGTTAGACTGCGATGGTGCCGTTAAATTACCCGTATGGGATGAGAGTGGAAATATTAAAAAGGGCTGTGAAAGTCAACCAAAACAGTGGCTAAAAAAGCTTTTTCAGTGGTAAAGTCGTAACAGAAAAGAATGACAAGGATAGTTTAAAGAATGATTTCTCGTTGGATAGTGAGCGGCTTAGGTATTGTCGGTACAGTGATCAGTTTTCAGCTGTTTGCATCTACCGTGACACTGGTTGATCAATCTCAGCAAGCTGAACACGCTCATAAAAGACCTACCGTAGCTGTCGTTCTTGCTGGTGGTGGTGCCAAAGGTGCAGCTCATATCGGTGTACTTAAAGCTTTAGAAGAGATGCAAATTCCGGTCGATTACATCACCGGTACTAGCATGGGTTCTTACGTTGGTGGGCTTTATGCGACAGGGATGAGTGCCGATGAGATTGAAAGCTTTATATATACGGTTGATTGGAATCGAGGTTACCGTGATCGTGTTAACCGTAGTGATCGCCGAGTGCGTGACAAAGAGTATGAAGACCGTTACCAACTGAACACCGATCTCGGTTTAGGTTGGGGCGAAATCAAAGCAAGGAAAGGTGTAGTTCAAGGTCAGAATATGTTGCGTATTTTGCGTGAAACTACGGGTAATTTATCTCCATTTGATTCCTTTGATCATCTTGCAATTCCTTACCGTTCGGTTGCCACAGACATTATCAAACTCGAAGAAGTCGTTATCGACCATGGTCACCTTGTTGATGCAATGATGGCGAGTATGTCTGTACCCGGCGCTTTGCCACCTTATGAAGTCGATGGGCGAATGCTGGTCGATGGTGGTGTCACTAATAACATGCCGGTTGATGTTGCTAGAGCGATGGGAGCCGATATCGTTATTGCGGTCGATATCAGTTCGAACTACAAAGACAAAGAAGACTTCACGACCTTTCTATCTGCAGCTGATCAACTTTCCAATTACCTTGTTCGTCGTAGCACTCAAGAGCAAGCCGAGACATTAACGGACGACGATGTGTTCCTACGCCCTGATGTTGGGCAAATGGACACCACTGAATTTGATAAAATGCCGGGCGCTTATCAAGCGGGTTATGATGCAGCGCACGAGTACAGCTCTGAGCTTTCTAAGCTATCACTCTCTAATGCGGATTATCAGAAGTATATTGAACACAAACAACAAGCTCGAAAACAACTGAAACACGGTGATCAAACCGTGGTTGATAAGGTTGTTATCAACAATAACAGCCACTATTCCGATAAATTGATTGAAAATCGTTTGCGCCTCGATTCTGGAAAAATCCTTAAAACCAGTGAAATTGAATCTCAGGTTAAAGATCTCTACGCATTAGATCGTTTTGAATTGATTACCTATGAGTTTGAAAATGTCGATGGTGAAGATCAACTGCAGGTTGATGTGAATGAAAAATCATGGGGGCCTAATTACCTTAATTTTCGATTTTATCTTGAAGATGATTTTGCTACCGAGAGCCAATATTCAATAGGGATGTCTGCGAACTTTACTGATATTAATTCACACGGTGCGGAGCTAAGAACGAATGTAGAAATGGGTACAGATAAGCTCATCGAGGCAGAGCTGTTTTCTCCTTTTTTCTCAAGTCACAAGTTGTTTACATCGGCATCGCTTGTTTATAGCAATCAAAAACGAAACCTGCCTGCAAATATTGACGATATCGAAGAGCCGGGTCTTGAAGTAACTCAAGATTATTTGCCGATGACGTATAAAGAATTTATTAGCGAGTTAGCATTAGGTTATCAGCCAACGCTATGGCAAGAGTTGAAAGTAGGTCTTCGATATACGGATGGTGAGATTGAAGTTGCATCTTTGCCTTCACTTGGTGGTGGCTCTTATCAACGTTCCGGTGCTTTTATGAGTTATCGATTAGATACCCTAGATAATTTTAGCTTGCCGACGGAAGGTTACTTTGTTGACCTGGAATACCTGATTACCCATGATGAATTTGATTCAGATACATCGATTTCTGATACGGCGTTGACGACAGAAAGCGATACCGTCTATGAGTTTTCAGCTAATTTTATGGCGGCACAAAGTATTGAGAAGCATACTTTAGTCGCAAAGTTGGATTACGGCATTGTAGAAAGTAAAAACTCGGTGTTTCCTATCGACCCTAAAGAACTCGGTGGCTTCCTTAACTTGTCCGGTATTCCAAGAAACAGCATGATAGGTCAGAACTTAGCCTATACGAGTTTGATCTATCGTTATAAGTGGTTTGAAAATGACTTCGGCCTCTTTAAATCGCCATTCTACGTGGGTGCATCCATTGAGCATGGTGGTGTATGGTCAAACAATGATCTGAGCATTGACGAAGCGCCAATGTTCACCGCTGGCTCGGTCTTTGCGGGAGTCGACTCCCCATTAGGGCCGATTATTTTGGCTTATGGTAGAACCGAAGATAATTATGACTCGGTCTACTTAATTATCGGAACGTCTTACAAATAAACATGCGTGGGATAGCTCTTTTTCCGACTAAATAGGCAAAAATCGTAGGACTTTCGTCTTAACTTGCTATGTTGGTCAAAATGATAAGATTTTAATTTAACGTTAAATTTGCTATTCTACCGCCCACAGTTTGGCCTCTATGACGCCGCTCATCAATACAAATTGAATGACAAAAATGGCAATGGAGAGCCAAGTTTCCAAGGATGTTCACTTCTTTATTTTACTAATAATTATGAAGGTAAGAAGTGAACCGCAATGAGAGGAAAAAAGTCGTGCTTGAAGCCTACCGTAAACACGTCGAAGAACGTGCTGCCGAGGGAGTTGTTCCAAGACCACTAGATGCTGAGCAAGTCGCTGGCCTAGTTGAACTTCTAAAGAACCCACCTCAAGGTGAAGAAGAGTATCTTCTTGACCTACTAGAAAACCGCATTCCACCAGGCGTTGATGAAGCCGCTTATGTCAAAGCAGGCTTTTTAACGGCTATTACGAAAGGTGAAGTAGCCTCTCCACTAGTAAGCAAAGCAAAATCGGCAGAGCTGCTTGGCACTATGCAAGGTGGCTACAATATCGAATCTCTAGTATCTCTACTGGACGATGCTGAGCTTGCACCTATCGCTGTTAAAGCTCTGTCTCATACTCTGCTTATGTTCGATGCTTTCTATGATGTAGAAGAGAAAGCGAAAGCAGGTAATGCTTCTGCCCAGCAAGTTCTTCAATCTTGGGCTGATGCCGAATGGTTTACGTCCAAAGATAAAGTAGCGGAAAAAATTACCGTTAAAGTATTCAAGGTTACAGGTGAAACAAACACCGATGACCTATCTCCAGCGCCTGATGCTTGGTCACGTCCTGATATTCCAGTACACGCTAAAGCGATGCTGAAAATGGAACGTGAAGGTATCATTCCTGATGAGCAGGGCAATGTTGGTCCAATTGATCAAATTGAAGAAATGCAAAAAGACGGCATTCCACTGGCTTACGTTGGTGATGTTGTTGGTACAGGTTCTTCACGTAAGTCGGCAACTAACTCAGTGCTTTGGTTTATGGGTGAAGATATCCCATTCGTACCAAACAAGCGCACGGGCGGTGTTTGTCTAGGTGGTAAAATCGCGCCAATCTTCTATAACACAATGGAAGATTCTGGTGCACTGCCAATTGAACTAAACGTACAAGACATGAACATGGGCGATGTCATTGATATCTTCCCTTATGAAGGTGTTGTTCGCAAAGACGGCGCAGATATCTCAAGTTTTGAGCTAGGCAAGGTGCTTCTAGATGAAGTGCGTGCTGGTGGTCGTATTCCATTGATCATTGGTCGTGGTTTAACTGGCCGTGCTCGTGATGCTCTAGGTTTAGCTGAAACGGAGCTGTTTGCTAAACCAATCGACCCTTCTGCTTCTGATAAAGGCTATACATTAGCTCAGAAGATGGTAGGTAAAGCGTGTGGTGTTGAAGGTGTACGTGCTGGTCAGTACTGTGAACCTAAAATGACGACAGTGGGTTCTCAAGATACTACGGGTCCTATGACTCGTGATGAACTTAAAGATCTAGCGTGTCTTGGTTTCTCTGCAGACCTTGTAATGCAGTCTTTCTGTCACACATCTGCATACCCTAAACCAGTTGATGTAAACACTCACCATACGCTACCTGATTTCATCATGAACCGTGCGGGTGTTTCACTTCGTCCGGGTGATGGTGTTATTCACTCATGGCTAAACCGTATGCTTCTTCCTGACACTGTAGGTACAGGTGGTGATTCGCATACTCGTTTCCCTCTAGGTATTTCATTCCCAGCGGGCTCTGGCTTGGTCGCATTTGCTGCGGCAACAGGTGTTATGCCTCTTGATATGCCTGAATCTATCTTGGTTCGCTTCAAAGGTGAAATGCAGCCAGGTATCACGCTACGTGACCTAGTACATGCGATCCCTCTTTACGGTATCAAGCAAGGTCTACTGACAGTAGAGAAAGCAGGTAAGATCAACGAATTTTCTGGTCGTGTACTAGAAATTGAAGGTGTTGAGCACCTATCTGTAGAGCAAGCATTTGAGCTTTCTGATGCATCTGCTGAGCGTTCTGCTGCAGGTTGTACTGTTAAGCTATCTCAAGAGTCTATCGATGAGTACTTGAACTCGAATATCGTTATGCTTAAGTGGATGATTGCTGAAGGCTACGGTGATGTTCGTACGATTGAGCGTCGTATCACGGCAATGGAAGAGTGGGTAGCGAACCCTGAGTTGCTATCTGCTGATTCAGATGCGGAATACGCGCATGTTATCGAGATTGATCTTGCTGATATTGACCAACCAATCCTATGTGCGCCAAACGATCCAGATGATGCTCGTCTTCTTTCTGATGTTCAAGGGACAGAGATTCAAGAAGTGTTCATCGGTTCTTGTATGACCAACATTGGTCACTTCCGTGCTGCAGGTAAGATGTTAGAAGAGTTTAACGGCTCTTTGAATACTCGCCTATGGGTTGCTCCGCCAACGAAGATGGATAAAGACCAACTGACAGAAGAAGGCTATTACGGCATCTTCGGTCGTGCTGGAGTTCGTATTGAAACTCCGGGTTGTTCATTATGTATGGGTAACCAAGCTCGTGTTGCTGATGCTTCGACGGTTATGTCGACGTCAACGCGTAACTTCCCGAACCGTTTGGGTAATGGTGCGAACGTTTACCTAGCTTCTGCTGAGCTTTCTGCTGTTGGTGCGATTCTTGGCCGTATCCCAACTAAAGAAGAGTACTTAGCGTATGCTGAGAAGATTAATGCAACCGCTGCTGATACATACCGTTACCTGAACTTCCATAAAATGGGTCAGTACACGGAAAAAGCAGACACTGTTATCTTCCAAGAGCCTGCATAAGCGCTTTATAGATAATCAGTCAGTAGCTACTGCATTGCAGTAACGTACTCGCTGCTAATACAACGCCTTCTCTATGTGAGAGGGCGTTTTTGTTTGTGCGCGTTGCTAGTGGCTTGTTCTTGGTGATTTGTTCTTGCTGATTTTTTATTGGTGGTTTAGTGCAGCATTAAACACACTCGATCTCTCGTAGACTTAGCTATATACTCTCGCCTCATTTTTGCTACACCTTCTTTATTGAATCCTCTTTTTATTAGAGCTTTGGAGCCTTATGGAATTCGAATTTACTAGAAACACTCTAATGGGTGAATACTATGTGAAATGCAGCATGGGCCATGAGATTGTTGGCCGCTGGCTTCAAGAAGAGATCGGGAAAGATAAGCAGAAACTGGATCATGTGATGGCGTTGATTGAACAATCTCGACAGGATCTGAGTAATGAAGTGACGCTGCTTGGCAAAGAGATCAGCCTTGCTATTAATGAAGATGACGTAACGATCCAAGAAAACGTATTAGCGCATGAGCAAGAGATGGAAGAAGGCAGTGAATTCGACTTCTATAACTGTGAAAGCCAAGCAAGTTGTGGAATCGATGATTTCGAGCGACTTATCGAACGCTGGATGGACTTTTTAGGCTATTAAGATCTAACTTTCTAATCTCCAGTTAACCCTTATTCTTGAGTCATTTAGAGCTTTGAAGGCTCGGTTGCCCAAAACTGGAGCAACAATAGCGCTACGCATTAAGATAGTGAAAAGGCCGCACCATATTGGTGCGGCCTTTTTCGTTTATACGGGTTTATAATCTTAATTTTATTTAAAATCAGCAACTTAACTTTCTGGCACGCTACTTGGATTGTAATAAGAGAATTAACGGATTAAGTGAAGAATTTAAGGAACGAATATGAAATTAATAAATGCCATTGTTAAGCCATTCAAATTAGACGATGTACGTGAAGCGCTCTCTGATGTGGGTATTGAAGGTATGACAGTTTCTGAAGTGAAAGGTTTTGGTCGTCAGAAGGGACACACTGAATTGTATCGTGGTGCGGAGTACCAAGTGGATTTCCTACCAAAAGTGAAGCTAGAGATTGCTACCCAAGCTGAAAATGTTGATCGAGTTGTTGAAGCGATTAGCCAAGCGGCACACACCGGAAAAATCGGCGATGGCAAAATTTTTGTATATGACTTAAGCCAAGCCGTACGTATTCGTACTGGTGAAATGGATGCTGAAGCACTTTAAAGAATTACAAGGACTGGAGACTTTAATATGGAACTTTCGACAACAGTAATGGAACTACGTTACGCACTAGACACTTTTTTCTTCCTCATTTCAGGTGCGTTGGTCATGTGGATGGCAGCAGGCTTCGCAATGCTTGAAGCTGGCCTAGTTCGTTCAAAGAATACCACCGAAATTTTAACTAAGAACATCTGTTTATACGCCATTGCTTGTACGACTTTCTTAGTGGTTGGCTACAACATTATGTACGTAGATAACGGTGAAGGTGGCTGGTTACCTTCATTTGGTGCTTTAATTGGTACTCAAGGTGACGGAGCAGACCACTCACTAGAATCTGACTTCTTCTTCCAAGTAGTGTTCGTTGCAACGGCTATGTCGGTCGTTTCGGGCGCGGTGGCTGAGCGTATGAAGCTTTGGTCATTCCTTATCTTCTCTGTTGTACTAACAGCGTTTATTTACCCAATGGAAGGTTACTGGACATGGGGTGGTGGCTTCCTATCAGAAGCAGGCTTCAGTGATTTCGCAGGTTCAGGTATCGTACATATGGCTGGTGCTTCGGCTGCGCTTGCTGGCGTATTGCTACTCGGTGCTCGTCGAGGTAAATACGGTAAAAATGGTGAAATCTACCCAATCCCTGGTTCAAACATGCCATTAGCCACATTAGGTACATTCATCTTGTGGTTTGGTTGGTTCGGCTTCAACGGCGGTTCTCAACTCATGGTTTCAGACTTTGAAAACGCGACAGCGGTTGGCCAAATTTTCCTTAACACTAATGCAGCAGCAGCAGCAGGCGCAATCGCAGCACTACTAGTATGTAAAACAACTTGGGGTAAAGCGGACCTAACAATGATTCTTAACGGTGCGTTAGCTGGCCTAGTTGCAATCACTGCAGACCCTCTATCACCATCACCTCTATTTGCTGTAGCGATTGGTTCGGTATCTGGTGCCTTGGTTGTATTCAGTATCATTGCTCTAGATAAAGTGAAGATTGATGATCCAGTCGGTGCTATCTCAGTACACGGTGTATGTGGTTTCTTCGGTCTTATGGCTGTGCCTCTGAGCAACGCGGACGCAACATTTGGTGCTCAACTATTGGGTGCAGCAGTAATCTTTGCATGGGTATTTGGAGCTAGCCTAGCGGTATGGGCTGTGCTTAAAGCAACAATTGGTATCCGTGTAACCGAAGATGAAGAACTAGAAGGTATGGATATGCACGATTGTGGTGTAGGCGCATATCCTGAGTTTGTATCAGTAAAGTAATCAAAGAACAAAAAGCTTAATTAAACAAAGAGTAAGCTAGATCTAAACACCCCATAACTATCGGTTATGGGGTGTTTTTTTTATTTATGTCTAAGCAACAATGATTCTTCAATAGAGAGTGAGCGAGTGTTTTGAATGGGAGATGATATGAATATCCTCTGAAATACATTGTTACAAAAGTGCGAGCTTGATGGTGCTGAGTAGACGAATTTTTTGTCGGACATCATTGTAATTATGTTACTGATGAATATAATAACGCAACTGATATAGATTATCATTTCGATATGAAGGATTTTACAATGAAAAAACTGCTAACACTTTCAGCTCTAGCGTGTAGTGTGATTGCCCCGACAGCAATGGCTGCGGAAGAAGTGAACGTATACTCTTACCGTCAACCTTTCCTAGTTGAGCCTATGTTCAAGGAATTCACGAAAGAGACTGGCATTAAAGTGAACGTTAAGTTTGCTAAAAAAGGTTTAGCAGAGAAGTTAGCTCAAGAGGGTGAATACAGCCCAGCTGACGTTGTATTAACTGTCGATATCAGTCGTCTATCTGAACTAACTAAACAAGGTCTAGTTCAATCTGTTGAAAGTGATGTGCTTGAAAAGAATATCCCTGCTCAGTACCAAGATACTGCTAACGAGTGGTTTGCTCTAACAACTCGTACACGTAGCGTTTATTCTTCACGTGACCGTGTTGGTCGCCTAGGTGAAGAGTTCACTTACGAAGATCTAACTAAGCCTGAATTTAAAGGCAAAATCTGTACTCGTAGCGGTAAGCACCCATACAATGTTTCTCTAGTATCTTCGATGATCGCTCACAAAGGCGAAGCTGAAACGAAAGAGTGGCTAGAAGGCGTAAAAGCGAACCTAGCACGTAAGCCTCAAGGCAACGATCGCGCACAAGTTAAAGCGATTAAAGAAGGTCTATGTGATGTTGCTCTTGGCAACAGCTACTACCTAGGTAAGATGGTTAACGATAAAGAGCAAAAAGCTTGGGCTGATGCTGTTTACATTAACTTCCCTAACCAAGAGACAACAGGTACTCACGTGAATATCTCTGGTATGGCAATGGCTAAATACTCTCCAAATGAAGAGAATGCCGTTAAGCTAATGGAATTCCTATCTGGTAACACTGCACAAAGCATGTACGCAGAAGTGAACTACGAATACCCAGTGAAAGCAGACGTTAAACCTTCTGAGCTTGTTGCTTCATGGGGTGAGTTCAAAGCAGATACTATTTCTCTAGATGAAATTGCAAACCACCACGCGGCTGCAATCAAACTATTAGATGAAGTTAAGTTCGATCTATAATTTATTATTGTAGGCTTCGGCCCGCATAAAATTACAACCTCAAGTTGCTACTTTTTGGCTACTTGGGGTTGTTTGTTTTTGGGAAATCACTTTTTGATACAAAGCTCTCTGTTGATCCCTTGAGTTATGTGCATCTCACCTTGAAGTCATTAGAGTATATGGGTATAAATAACCCCACCATTAAAAGGACATGAGATGTATTTGCAAATGCATATGTATTTCATTAAGCCTCGTTGTAGTTAGGCGATGAAAGAAAAGAATTATTTATGGAACACCAGTAGCGGCATAATCGCTGTACTACTCGTTTTACCAATCTTAGCGATATTCACGACTGCTGTTGGAGAAACAGATGAGCTATTTTCTCATCTGATGTCCACAGTAATGCCCACCTATGCCTACAATACGGTGGTTTTAGTCATAGGAACCATGTTCCTGTCTTTAGTTTTTGGTATTCCGTCTGCTTGGATTATGGCAATGTGCCGTGTGCCGGGTGAGCGTGTTTTGCAATGGGCGCTCGTGCTGCCATTAGCAATGCCTGGCTATATCGTGGGTTATATCTTTACCGACTGGTTTGACTTTGCGGGCCCTGTTCAAATTCTCTTGCGAGATCTAACGGGCTGGGGGCCTGGTGAGTATTGGTTCCCCGATATTAGAACCTTGTCCGGTGCCATTATTGTTCTGTCTCTTGTTCTTTACCCTTATATTTATTTGCTCTGCCGTGCGGCATTCATGGAGCAAAACGTATCCCTATTACAATCTGCTCGCTTATTAAAATGTTCTCCTTGGGAAAGCTTTCGTCGTATTTCATTACCGCTCGTGCGCCCTTCGATGGCGGTAGGTTTGTCTCTTGTTGCGATGGAAACCATCGGTGACTTCGGTACCGTGAGTTACTTTGCTGTAAACACATTAACGACCGCGGTTTACGATACTTGGTTGGGCTACTCGAGCTTAACGGCCGCAGCAAAAATATCGGCAATAATGCTGGTTATCGTCATTCTATTGTTGAGTACCGAGCGATACAGCCGTCGTAAGCAGAAATTATTTCAGAATCAGTTCAGTAGCCGTGAAGACTTTCGTTACGAGCTAATTGGTTGGAAGAAGTGGTTGGCATTATTTTGGTGTTGGGGGTTGGTGTGTATTGCGTTCTTATTCCCTCTCGCGCAGTTGATCATATATGCCTACAAGTATTTTGCCCAAAGCTGGACCCCAGAGTTCAGAGAGTATGCGCTTAATAGCCTTTATGTCTCTGTTGTTGCAGCGATTATTGGTGTGCTCGTTGCGTTGATTGTTAACTTTAATCAACGTGTTAGCCCAGGTAAGAAAAACCTAGCTTACATGAGATTCGCATCTATGGGCTATGCGGTTCCTGGAACCGTGTTGGCGATAGGTGTCATGGTGCCTGTACTGTTCATGGACCACTTAGTTAATGACATAGCGAAAGCGATGGAGTGGGGCCGACCTGGTTTGATCTTCTCTGGTTCTATGTTTGCACTGATATTTGCCATGGTGGTGCGTTTTTCTGCTGTTGCTATTGGTAGTATCGAAAGTAGCTTAAGTAAGGTGTCACCGTCATTGGATATGGCATCTAAAACCATGGGTTGTAATACCAATCAGATGTTACGTCGTGTGCATCTCCCTCTGATTAAGCGTGGTGCACTGATTGCGGGCTTATTGGTGTTTATCGAATCAATGAAAGAGTTGAATGCGGCATTGTTGCTGCGCCCTTTCAATTTCGAAACGCTCGCGACTTATGTTTATAACTATGCGTCAGATGAGCACCTTGAATTAGCAGCCATGCCTGCTGTGTTGTTAGTCTTGGTGGGTTTAATTCCGCTGATCATCGTAAACCGTTCCTTGGAGCAGAAACACTAATGAGTTGTGCATTATCAATTAAAGATCTGACTTGTAAGTACGAGTCCCAAACTATTTTGGAATCTCTTTCTTTAGAAGTTGAGCATGGTGAAATTGTTTGTCTGCTTGGTGCCAGTGGTTGTGGTAAGACGACGCTGCTTAAAGCGATTGCCGGCCTGCTTCCATTGAGCAGTGGTGTCATGAGCTTGAATTGCCAAGTTATTGATGACGCTGCGAATTGGTTACCACCAGAGCAGCGTAACATTGGTATGATTTTCCAAGACTATGCTCTGTTTCCACACCTTACTGTGAATCAGAACGTGGCATTTGGTCTGCGTGATATGTCTGAGCAAGATAAGGCTGCGAAAGTTAAAGAGATGCTTGAGCTTGTTCATCTTGACCAATTTGGCGATCGTTATCCTCATCAACTATCTGGTGGACAACAGCAACGTGTCGCGATTGCGCGCTCTTTGGCATATAAGCCAGACCTGCTGCTATTGGATGAACCGTTTTCTAACATTGATACCCAAGTACGTCATGAGCTGATTTCTCAGATTCGTAAAATCTTTAAGAAGCAGGGTGTGACGGCTATTTTTGTGACTCACAGTCGTGAAGAAGCGTTTGCTTTTGCTGACAAGATGGCAGTAATGAATCATGGTGTCATCGAACAGTACGGCTCGGCGTCAGAATTGTACTTCCACCCATCAAGCAAGTTTGTTGCAGATTTCTTGGGCGGCGGTAGTTATTTAGGTGCACAACGTATTTCTGAACATGAGTTTGAGACAAGCTTAGGTTTGATTGAAGCGAAAGCGCAGACTCAGATCGAAATTGGTGCTGAATGTGCGTTGTTGTTAAGACCTCAGCATATTGTGGCGAGCCACGATGTCGATAGTAACCTGTCTGTATTGGAACAGCAGTTTATGGGTGACCACTGTCGTTACGTGATTGAAGCGAATGGCCAGAAATTGCTAGCAACGTCCTCTGAAGCGCTTGAATTCGGCATGCCGGTAACGGTTAAAGTCGACACCAAAGGCGTATTGGCGTTCTAACAAAGCCTAGCGAGAAGTTACAGCGACAAAAAAGCCCAGCACTTTAATCAAGTACTGGGCAAGAGTTCTTCACTTATAGGCGTTAACAAGGCAGTGATTTGTTAAATCCTATACAAAACTGCTGCACTCTATAAGCCTATAGAGAGAGGAAGTCTTTCACTTTTTGAAGAACATGTTCTGCAGTGTCTTTATCTTCCATTTCTGCGAAGATTCGTAGTAATGGCTCAGTCCCTGAGAAGCGAGCAATCACCCAGCCGCCATTCTTGAAGTACACCTTAGCGCCATCTTCATAGCTGACTTTTTCAATTTCGTATTCAAATTCAGGCAGTTGTTTCTCTACGTAGATCTTGGTGTAGAGCGCTTCTTTCTCTGAAGGTTTGAATTTGCAATCCCCTTCCGCCGTATACGCATAACCATACTTAGAGTAGATTTCATCAAGCAACTCAGAGAGCTTCTTACCTGTGACACTGATCATCTCAACCAATAAGCTTGATGCGAATACGCCATCCTTACCTTTGATGTGACCACGAATGGTTAAACCGCCCGAACTTTCGCCACCAATCAGTGAGTCGTCGGCTTCCATTTGAGAACTGATATGCTTAAAGCCTACAGGAACCTCAAAGCTCTTTTCACCATGATCCGCAGCGACTTTATCAAGTAGATGTGTGGTTGCGATGTTACGTACTACAGAGCCTTTCCAGCCCTTGTATTCAAGCAAGTAGTAGTAAAGAAGTAGCAGCACTTCGTTAGGATGAATGAAGTGACCTTTTTCATCGATGATGCCCAAGCGGTCGGCATCGCCATCAGTACCAATACCAATGTCGTAACCTTCAGCCGCAACTAAGTGCTTCAAGCGATACAGCGTTGCTGCACTTGGAGAAGGCATCAAGCCGCCAAAGTCTGGGTTTTTACCATCATTGATTACATCAACATCACAACGAGCGCTGATTAACACGGTTTGCAGTGCGTTTTTCGCTACACCAAACATTGGGTCGATCAGGACTCTTAGGTTGGCTTGTTTAATCGATTCGATATCAATAGCGTTAATGATCGAGTCAACAAAGGCGTTCATCGGATTGATGATTTCAATTTCTTTGTCGTTCAATGCTTGTTCAAAATCGACTCTGATGACATCTTCACTGGTTAAAGTCGAAATCTGTTGTTCGATCTTTTCTGTGATGATCTCGTCAGCATCACGGCCACCTTCAATAAAGATCTTTATGCCGTTATAGTCCGCTGGGTTGTGAGAAGCGGTAATACACGCAGAGTAAACACATCCCATTTCCTTCGCTTGGAACATCACGATAGGAGTCGGAACGAACTTGTCGATAAAGCTCACTTTGATGTTATTAGCGGCCAATACTTCAGCAAACCAGCACGCGGCTTTATCTGAAAGGAAGCGGCGGTCATATCCGATAACGAAGCCATTTTTCGCTGCATCTTCATTATTGATGATGTTAGAGAGTGCTTGTGCCACTAAGCGGACGTTTTCTCTGGTGAACTCTTCACCAATAAACGCGCGCCAGCCGCCAGTACCAAATTTAATCATTAGAAAATCCTTTTAGTCTCACTATCTCAAGCCAGTAAATGCTTGAGATAGGAGCTGTTCATCAAATTAAGTAATTAGCCGAGTACAACGATGACTTCGTTTACGCTGCCTTCTGCTTGTACTGGGATTGCGCCTTCAATCTGCTCACTGTTAATCGTGATAGAGGCAACGCCCTTACTTACTGAATTCGGGTTTTGAACTTTGATGTTGTAAGTCGCACCGCGCCATTGACGAGTTACCTCGAATTCTGGCCAATCAGTTGGGATACAAGGATCTACGGTTAAACCTTCAAAGCCTGTGCGAACACCAAGAATGAAGTTGGTTATCGCAAAGTAAGCCCAACCCGACGTACCTGTTAACCAAGGGTGGTTTGCACGGCCGTGGTCTTGGTGGTCTTTACCCATGATGAACTGCACGTACGAGTATGGTTCTGCGTAGCGTGTTTCAATCATGTCATTTTGGTTGTATGGGTTTAGTGCGTCGTAGAATTTCATCGCACGGTCACCACGGCCTAGCTTCGCTTCTGCTACCCAAGCCCATGGGTTCGGGTGAGAGAAGATAGCGCCGTTCTCTTTAACGCCTTGGTAAACGCGAGTCACAAAGCCGATATCATCGTTTGGTGTTGCGAATGAAGGAGAGTTTAGGTGTAAGCCGTATTCAGAGAAAAGGTTTTCATCAACAGCGTCCATCGCTTTCTCGCCACGCTCTTGAGATACCGCGCCAGATAGAACCGCTAGCGTGTTTGACTCAAGGTGAACTCGACCTTCAGTTTGTTGAGCAGTTCCGATCTTGTCGCCATTTTTAGTCAGACCACGGATGTACCAGCCACCCTCGTCATCCCAAAGGTGCGTTTCACACGCTTCACGAACGTTAGCTGCCATTTCTGTGTATTTAGCAACGTCAGCATCGTTATTGCGGAATTTAGCAAGGTCTAGGAATTCTTGTAGTGCCCAGAAATGTAGGAATGAGACCATTGAAGATTCACCACCACCTAGGTTCAAACAGTCATTCCAGTCTGCGCGAAGACCTTTACAGATACCCGTTTGACCAACGTATTCTGCAGAGAAGTTCAGTGCCGCTTTCATGTGTTCGTAAACTGTCGCTTCGCCACCGTCTGCGTATGGAATCACTTCATCAAAGAAGTCGTGCTCACCGGTTTCCATCACGTACTTGATGATGGTTGGTACGATCCATAAGTGATCATCAGAACAGGTATCATCAATGCCGTGGATCTTGTCGTCGTCTGACGGTGTAGGAACAACCGTTGGCGATTTTGAAGGCTCAACGTCGGCTTTCTCTGGATCGAACCAGTCAGGATCGAACAAGTGTAGTCCGTAGCCCGCTTTCACTTGGCCACGAAGCAGATCGATAATTCGTTTCTTGGTCATTTGTGGGTTGGCATGAGGCACTGAGATGGCATCTTGCGCAGTATCACGGTAACCAAGGCCAGTACGGCCACCGACTTCAATAAACGATGCAAAGCGCGACCAAACCACACAAGTTTCCGCTTGGTATAGCGTCCATGTGTTGATCATGGTGTCTAAGCCTTCGTTCGGAGATTTAACTTGGAATTTGTTGCAACGCTCGTCCCAGTGATCTTTGATGCCTTGGAAAGCCGTATCTACGTTGGCTGTGTCTTGGTACTTCTCGCGTAAACGTTCGCCGTTTCCTTTGCCGATACCGAGCACGTACGCAAAGCGAACTTCTTCACCCGGTTGAATCGTAAATTGCTTATGCAGAGAACCACAGTGGTTGTAACAGGTTTGAGCGCTGTTAGAACATTTACCGTTCTCAACTGCAATTGGGTTTGCTTCGTCACGGTACATGCCAAGGAAGTTGTCACGTTGGCCGTCGTAGCTGTCTGGTGAGAAAGTTGAAGCTAAGTAGTAGAAACCTTCAAAGTCGTTAGTGTTGTAGTACAGGTCGTATTCAAGAACACCTTCTTGGTAAGACGTGCCCGCAGAATACAAAGACATCTGATGGTTCTGATTATCCGATTGGATGTGGCTGAATGAGAACTCAACAAACGAAAAAGTACTAATGGTTCTTGGTTTGTCAGTGTTGTTCTTCAGTACCACATCCCAAACTTCAGCATCTTCACTTTTTGGTACGAATAGTGTTTTAGTCGCTGTAATGCCGCTGTACTCACATTTGAACTTAGAGTATGAAAGGCCATGACGCACTTCGTAGTTCGCTTCATCTAGGCTCTTTGCCACTGGCTGCCAAGAGATCGACCAGTAATCGCCCGTTTCATCATCACGCAGGTAAACATAGTGTCCTGGACGGTCAAAAGTGCCGTTTGGACGGAACTTAGTAACACGGTTGTATTCCGGAGAGTTGTAGAACGAATAGCCGCCCGCATTGTGCGAAATCACGGTACAAAACTTTTCAGTACCTAGGTAGTTAGTCCATGGTGCTGGTACATCAGGGCGAGTGATGACGTATTCGCGATTGTCGTTATCGAAATAGCCGTATTTCATTGTTATTTCCTTCTTAACAAACTGCATCTATGCAGCTAATTTTTAAATAGTGGTGCTGAATCTTATCTGACTGAGCACCTTAATCTGGGTAGGCAAGCACTCGACTTGAGTGTGCTTTGGTTTCGTTTTATTCAGCTTTCCAAGGGTTGCGATATTCGACATTGAGTCTGTCGAGTAACGGCAAGTGACCCTTTAGGCGAGATAGGTAATCTAGCCAGTTTTTGTTGTTTTTATGTGTCCAACATCCTTCAGCTAAAGCGCTAATTCTTGGAAATACCATGTAATCCATACGCTTTTGGTTGGTGACGATCTCACACCATAGAGCGCACTGAATTCCGCGGATCCGCTTACGAATTGGGTCGGTGTCGGATATCTCAGCAAGCGCTTCGTAGGTATAAGCTTGTTCTAATGGGATAACGGCAGCCCAATCTACGCCCGGCTCTTCCGGTGCATAATCTTGGGTCATGTCGAGATAGGTAAACTGTGCCGGTTGCAGCACCACATCAAAGCCTTGGCGAGCGCAGTTCACAGCGGCTTCTTCGCTGAGCCACGAGTAGATGATGGTCTCTTTACTGACTTTGTCGCCGTGTTGTGCTTCTTCCCAGCCCACCATGCGCTTGCCTAACTGCTTAAGTTTGTTTTCGGCATAGCGAAATAGGTGACCTTGTAGGTCTTTGCTGTCTTGGTACTGGTGCTCTTTCATCAATGCTTGAGCAGCAGGGCTGTTGGTCCACACACCCGGTGGTACTTCATCTGCGCCCATGTGAATTAGTTCGCTAGGGAAGAGTTCAGCCACTTCTTCAATGACGGTATCTAGAAATTGGTAAGTGCCTGGTAAACCTGGGTTTAGTACGTTGTCGTTGTAGTGCTGAATACTTTTGTATTGTGTAGTGTCTGCTTGCTCTACTAGCATTTCAGGCAGTGATTTAACTGCGGCGCGACAGTGTCCCGGGATATCGATTTCAGGAATAACCGTGATGCTTCGCTGCTCTGCGTATTCAATAACTTCACGAATTTGTTGTTGTGTGTAGAAGCCACCATAGTTTTCAGTAAGGTGGGTATATTGCGGTTCTAATGCTTGATCAGTACCACGCCAAGCTCCGATTTCGGTTAGCTGCGGTAGGCTCTTAATCTCGATTCTCCAACCTTCATCATCGGTTAGGTGCCAATGAAAAACGTTGAACTTGTAGTGCGCCAGTTGATTGATTAAACGCTTCACTTGATCCACTGAGTGGAAGTGACGAGCGCAATCCAACATCATGCCGCGGTATTTGAAGCGAGGCTGATCAACGATTTTGCAACATGGTATAGAAAAACTCTCGATATCCAGTTGTTGAACCAATTGAATCAAGCTTGCGACTGCGTGTGTGAAACCAGACTGGCTACCTGATTCAACCATTATCTGCTGTGCTGTGACGATGAGCTTGTACTCGGCTTCATCTAACGTTGGGTTACTGCGAAATACGATATTGCCGCTCTCTTCTGATGAGCGCTCAGTTGAAAGCTCATGCGAAAGAGATATTTCAAAAGTAGTTAGTAATTCTTGTTGCAGCCAAGATACCGCCTTATCAGCAAAGTGAGATTGAACCTCAATGTTGCACTTACTGTTTAGTTCGAAGCTACCTTGTGTCAGTTCGAGCTTATTCGGTTGAGGGATCAAAGCCACTTCAGCCGCACTTACTTGTGGTATTTGATTACGTTCACGATATGGCGATGCCAGAACAATTGGTGAAATAGCGACAGGCAATACCGATGTTTCGCCTTCATTGTGTGATTGGATAAATGCATCATTCAGACCATCCGAATAGAAGCGGAATGGGGCGCTTTGAATACTAAATTCAAGGTAGTAATGGTTATTGGCCATTAACACTGACGAACTTGGTTTGAACGAGCAATAGCTTCCAACTTGAGTTAGTTCACCTTGCGATAAACTCTCAGGCAGGATGAATCGGTCAAATGCAAAATGCAGTGACCAATCTTGTACGTTGAAGTCACTTAAGTTATGTACCGTAAGGCCAAATCGGCAGTTATTTTTTTGTTCAGAAAGAACAGCTAAGTCGATGCGATAATTCATATAACTTCCCTGCTAAGCCTGTTGATACAAGTTGTGTTGTGATTTACCGGCAAACATCAATGCGCCTTCGATAGCGTCGAATTGAGGTTTAACGATCCATTGCTGTACCGGAGGTGATAACCAATTGAGAATGCGTTCAGCAATGCTTCCCATTAAGCACACCTTGTCAGCGCCTTTTCGATGAAGTGCCAAGACAAACATTTCGATGTCTGCTGCGGTTTGCTTGAGCATCTCAATCGCCAGTTCATCGCCTTCATTTGCTAGTTGAAAAATGACGGGTGAGAATTGCCCGTAATCCTTTGGAATTGCGCCTTTCGACCATTCGACAATGGCATCCACATCATTTTTAAAGTGATTCATAACGAGTTTGGTCAAAGGAGTCTTGTTACGAATACCATCTTCAGCGAGTAGAACTTGCTGAATTAAACGAAGGCCCATCACTGCGCCGCCGCCTTGGTCTGAAATTGGGAATTCACGACCGCCAACCACATGTTGCTCGCCGTTGTTTAAGTAGATGCCGCACGAACCGGTGCCACCGATCATGATTGCACCGTCTTGGCCATTGTGAGCACCAATGCAAGCGCCGTAAGCGTCGGTATTTAGTGTCATGCTTGCGAAAGGGTGTGTCTGTGCCATGAAGTCGAGCCATGCCGACTTTTGCTCTGCACCAGCCAATGCTAACCCTACATGCATGTTTGAGAAATGGTTTGAGTCGAGTTGTCCTTGCTGAGCAGCTTGGGTAATTGCATCAACGATAGAGTTCATCGCAACATCAACACCCAATAAAATGTTGGCACTGCCACTCTTTGCTTCACCAATGAATTTGCCTTGGGCATCTCGAATTCGAGCTCGACAAGATGTACCGCCTCCATCAATACCTACGTAGTAAAGAGTCATGATTATTGCTCCTTACTTTGCGCGAGGAAGTTGAATTGCGCAGCCGTTGCCAATAGGAACCAAGCGCCGTGAGGGATCCATTGCTCACCCCAGCGCCAGTTTTGAAGCATATCGTCTTTCTGTGCTGGTGGGTTGAATGCGATGTCTTGTTCGTCTTCGAACCCGGCTGTGATGCCGTTGCAGACCCCCCCTTTTGCATTGAAGAAACCAAGCTGTGGTAGGTAGTCTGGGTTGTTATGGCCGTGACCATCGAGCATACACATGTGATATGGGTTGAGCCCCAAGATCCAATCAAGGCTGTTTTGTGAAAGCTGAATTAGGCGCTTCTGAAGATCTGCGTCCTTAATGTGTGGTTGCACCATGTACGCCATCGTCGCAATTGAGCTAAGACGTGCGTTTTCACCTTGCCACCAGTAACCGGTTTCGTTTTGTTGAGCGACGAAAAATGCGTCGCGCTTATCACCATCAACAGATTTAACGTACTGTCTTGGGTAGCCGAATGGGTTGGTGACTTTGTCGGTAATGTTGATTTCGAACTGACAAGCTTGTTCAACCACAACTCGTGCTTGTTCTTTTAACTTGAGGTCAATTTCATTGTCGATGTATTCACACAGCGCAATCACCGGAAGACCAGCTTCTGCTGCATGGAAATAAGGGCGAGATCCATCAGAGTTTGCCGACCAAAAATGTGTAAACGAGTCATCGGATCGCTGACGAGAGATCAAGCGATTAGCCCAAGATCTTGCTTCTGATAGATATTGAGAATCTTGCGTAACTCGATATAACTCATTGGCAGCGAGCAGGGCGCAATACTCATCGATGATGTTTTCTTCACCATCGTTTAGGTACTGCAGGTTGTATTCTTTTAGATGCCAGTAACCTTTCGCAGCTGTATCAAGATAGGTTTGGCTAGAGTAACTGCCAGAAGTTTCAAGTTCAGAAGCTGCGGCCAATGCTGCAATAGCAACACCTGCACCTTGTCGGTAGCCCGCCTGTAAGTCCGTTGATTTATGACCTTCTTGAGTGGCATACGCACAGATATCACGCTGGTTGATATCTTTGCTCCACTTGTCGAATACCGTCATGTAGAAGTATCCGTCGACGTCTTGCATACGCATTAAGAAGTCGGCACCGAACAGAGCCTCTTCCGTTAGACGAGTCATGGAGAATTTCGGGAAGTCTGGATTATGGCTAGTCAAGCGCACGCTTTTTAGCATGTTCCAAACAACCATCGGAATCTGTTGAGGGTTGAGGTAGTTACCATAAGATAGGTGGCTAAAGTACTTACTTACATCGCCAGAGGCATCGTACCAACCGCCATGAACATCGACGTATCTGTCGGTACCTAGAATCTGTGCTTGTCGATCTTTTTTGTCGAAAGTACCGCCACAACGTTGAGACTTAAAGTAATGAAGCACATCAGAAAACGTGTGGTTCATTAATAGGTTGCTACCAATCTCAAATACTTCAGAGCGTAGGTTGTCAAAACGTAGATAGTAGCGACCGGATTCGGTGAATGAACTGAAATCGATAGTGAAGAATTGCCCTTGATGCCAATTTGCTACGCGGCCTTGCTTTACAACATCGAAGTTACCCACGGTAATATGGTTGTCGGCACACACCAAAAGTGCAGTCGTACTTGATAAGCGAGCTTTCTTCGTTTGCAGAATAGCCTGCTTTGGAGCCGTGGATTCGTAGCCAATATGGTTGGTCAATAACAGCATCAATGTTCTCCAAAAGTCCTAGTTTCTTATGGCTAGGTACCTGAAATTTTTTAGGATAAATAGTTAGGGTCCGCAGACCCTAACGGGCATTTATTGCTTAGCTTTCGTGTAGGTAACAGCGCACAAAGTGGTTATCAGCTAGCTGTGTAACCCCTGGTAGTTGTTCTTTACACTTGTCCATTGCGTGAGTACAACGGCCTGCAAATGGGCAACCTGCTGATACTGGTGTCCAAAGTGGAATCTCCCCTTTGTTACCTGCTAGTTGGTCGTGGATAGATTTCTTAGGATCTGGAACCGCAGAAACAAGCAGTTGGGTGTAAGGGTGTTGAGGGTTAGCAATAACGTCATCGGTATCGCCCCATTCCACCATGTGTCCCACGTACATTACGGAAAGATCTTCAGCGATGTAGCGAGCCGTTGCGATGTCGTGGGTGATGTAAAGTAGAGACATTTGCTTCTCAAATTTCATCTCTTCCATTAGGTTTAAGACACCTGCACGAATCGATACATCAAGCATTGAGGTTGGCTCATCCGCTAGAACAACTTCTGCACCTACCGCGATGTTACGAGCTAGATTGACACGTTGACGTTGGCCACCAGAGAGTTGGTGAGGGTACTTTTCTGCTGTTGCTTGCGGTGGTACTAAGCCCACTTGCTCTAGAAGATCGTACACACGTTCCTGTAATTCTTTCTTGTTGCCCGGAGATACTTTTTTGTGGATCAACAATGGTCGAGCAATGTGGTGGAAGATGTTATGTGTTGGGTTCAGGGAACCAAACGGGTCTTGCCATACCATCTGCACGCCTTCACGGTAATGCATAAGATCTTTTCTGCTTGAGATCTCTTGGATATCACGGCCTTTGTACTCGATCGTGCCGCCCGAAGGCGCGTACATTTTTGCGATCATTTTTGCCGTTGTTGATTTGCCTGAACCAGACTCACCAACCACCGCTAGACCACGGCTTTTGTACATCTTGAATGACACGTCGTTAATCGCACGCATCATTGGGGTTTGAATAGTGGTACTGCTTATTGGGAAGTCTTTTACGACATTCTTGCCTTCTACCAATAATTGACCGAAATCTTTGCTCATAATTGTCTCCAGAATCCTTATTCGCTTTGCTTGCTATTCGGCGGTCGAGCCGCCTTATTCACGCTGAATCAGCGTGCAAGCTATAGCTTCCTTTGTACTATTGGGTCACCGTACAGGTGGCAGTTAGACAAATGTCCAGGGTCGATAGAACGCAGCTTGGTTGGCACCTTGGTACACGTTTCATGTACACGGTCACAACGAGCTTGGAAACGACACCCTTCAGGAATCTCTAACAGGTTCAAAGGGTTGCCCGGAATACCCGCTAATTTTGTCTTTGGCCCTGTAAGTGGAGGGAAAGAACTACCCAGCCCTTTGGTGTAAGGGTGGTAAGGGTTTTCTAGAATATCTTGAGAGTTTGCGACCTCGATAAGCTCACCTGAGTACATAATGCCGATACGGTCAGAGAACTCGACCATCAATGACAAATCATGGGTGATGAACAAAATTGAGAAACCAAACTCTTCTTTCAGTGCATAGATCTTTTGTAGGATTTCGCGTTGAACAACCACATCAAGTGCGGTCGTTGGCTCATCCATAATGATCAGCTTAGGATTCAATGCTAAGGCGATAGCAATAACCAAGCGTTGACGCATGCCTCCAGAGAATTGGTGAGGGTAGTCACTCAATCGGCTCGGGTGAATATCTACGATTTCAAGTAGACCTTCAGCGCGTTGCTTAGCTTGCTCGCGAGTCATGTTGGTGTGACGCATAATGACGTCACAGAACTGCTCTTCCATTGGTAGTACTGGGTTGAGTGCGTTCATTGCACTCTGGAATACCATCGACATCTCACTCCAACGGAACGCTTGCATACGGTCATCACTGTATTCAAGAATGTTTTCACCATTGAAGATAACCTCACCACCACTGATGTAAGCGGGCGGCTTATGTAGACGCATAAGAGAGAAAGCAACCGTTGATTTACCACAGCCAGATTCACCAGCTAGGCCGAATACTTCACCTGGAGCGATGTCGAAACTTACGTTGTTACACGCACGAACATCGCCAGACTCTGTGATGTAATCCACGCATAAGTTACGGATTGAAATTAGTGGTTCAGACATGATTATTTATCTCCGCTCCAAAGTGCATTTTGTGGTGGTAGTTCTGGTTCACGTTCTTCTTTATCTTGTGTTGCTAGTTTTTTCCAACGCTTCATGCCTTTGTGAGAACGCAGTTGCGGGTTGGCAATTTCATCGACAGCGAAGTTAAGCAGAGCAAGGCCAGTTACAAGTAGTGTCAATGCGATACAAGGAGCTAACAGTTCCCACCAAGCGCCAATTAGCATTGATGAAGAAGTTTGAACGTTGTACAGCATGATGCCCCAGCTGATTGTGTTCGGGTCACCAAGACCTAGGAACGAAATCGTTGCTTCCATCATGATTGCGTACATCACCGAACCGATGAAGCTCGCGCCAACAATAGAGATAAGGTTTGGAAGAATCTCTACGAAGATGATACGGAATGAAGATTCACCCAGAACTTCAGCGGCTTTTACAAACTCTTTTTCGCGTAGTGCTAAGGTTTGGGAACGAACAACACGCGCACCCCAAGCCCAGGACATAAAGCCGATAACCAAGGTTATGGTGAGTGGCCCTGCCTCACCGATAAAGGCTGCAACGACGAACAGTAATGGGTATTGAGGAATAACCAGCATGATGTTCATTGCGGCTGTCAAAATGTCATCGACACGGCCGCCAAAATAGCCAGCAGAAACGCCGATAACCGTTGCTAGTAAACATACGGTAAGGCCCGCACCAAAACCTACAGCCAGAGATACACGTGCGCCGTATACCACTTGTGACCAAACGTCACGACCCATACGAGTTGTGCCTAGTACGTGGTCAGCCTTTTTAGACATGATCAGTGTGCGACGGTCGTCTGCCAAGTTTTGAGCAACCCAGCCATCAGGGCTTGTTTGTGCAGACTTAACGACGAAGCCTGGGTACTCGTGTGGGTTACCTGTACGCTTGTCTGGTACATGCTTGGTGATCAATGGCGCCGCAATAGCACCAAGAATAAAAATACTTAGGATGATGACACCGGTTAGGGCCATCGGATTACGCCAAATGAGTTTTAGAATATCTTTCATGATTATTTACCACCCTTACGAAGACGAGGGTCAAGAACAACGTAAAGCATGTCTGCAACTAGGTTAAAGAACAGCATGAATAGCGTCATGATAAGCAGTTGGCCTTGCAATACTTGGTAGTCACGAGCGTTAATTGCGTTGAAAAGTACGCTACCAAGACCTGGATAGTTAAAGATGATTTCGATAATTAACTGACCGCCGATTGCCATCCCCAGAGACATAGAAAGGGCTGTCACACTTGGTAGCATCGCGTTACGAGCTGCGTAGTTGAATACCACTCGGTTTTCGCTAAGGCCTTTGCCTTTCGCCATGGTGATGTAGTCTTCTGCGAGTAGGTTGATCATGTTGTTACGCATGTTTACTAGGAAGCCACCAATTTGAACAACTGAAGCACATACCAGAGGTAAGAAAGCGTGGTAAGCAACGTCTTTGATGAATGCCCAACTTGTCCAATCCGGTATCGTACCAGCGGTATAGGCGTAGCCCGTTGGGAACCATTTTAAGCCAATAGCGAAGGTGAATAGTGCAAGCATGGCAATAACGACTTGAGGAACGGCTTGTAGAATAAGCATCCCTGGAGTAACAAAGGCATCATATTTACTGCCACGTTTCCACGCTGCAAAAATACCTAGGATTGAGCCAATTGAGAAAGAAAGAATAACGGCAGTGCCAGCTAAAAATAGCGACCAACCGAATGCTCCACCCAATAATGTATTTACAGAAAGTGGGTAGAATTGAATTGATGTACCAAGCTCCCAGCTTAGAATATTCTTCATGTATGCGCCGTATTGAACCAGTAAGCCACCATCAACGAAGCCTAATAGTTCTTTCATTGCCGCAATACGTTCTGGAGTAACTTGAACAGAAGCATTTGCAAACATCATGGTAACTGGGTCACCAGGCATTGCTCTTGGAATAATAAAGTTTAACGTCGCTGCAACTAATAGCGCGACAAAATAAAATGACAAACGTCTTAAAAAATAACCCATAACTCACACCTTACTCACCCAGATTGTTTCCCTGTTTCTGGATTCAGGTCGCTCCTAGCGAAATTTGGAACGAAAAATCCCCTGACGACTAGCGCCATACTTTCAATTGATAGTGTGGGGATTTTTATAAGCGGCGTAAGAAGTTACGCCGCAAAGATTGAACGATTACTTATTTAACTGGTTTTAGGTCCAGTACATGAAGTAGACGCTCTGGAATACCAGCCCAAATGTTTGGACGGCCTTTGGGATTTTCTTCGTTCCACCAACCAGTGAAGCGAGTTGTGTTGTATTGGTACATGTAAGCGCCAGACATCACAGGGATTGTCACTTGGTCTGCAGCGATGATTTGCTGGATACCATGTGCAATATCTAGTTGCTCGTTCTTATCAGCTGTTTTGTAGAAGCTATTTAGAAGACCATCTAGCTTGTCATTTTTGTAGAAGTGCATTGCGAAACGAGGCATACCATCACCAGATTGTAGTGATGAATTGTAAGCACTGTTCCAGTACGTGTATGGATCCGCACCGTGGAAGTAGTTTGTGTATGCTACGTCGTATGTACCTTCAAGCATTGCTTGGTTGTAAACAGAGAAGTCAGGTGTACGAGCTTTCGCTTTAATACCGATTTCGTTTAGCTGTTCTACCGCTAGTTGAACTGTATTGTTGAAGTCAGTCCAACCGTTTGGCGATTGAATCATTAGTTCGAAAGACTTGCCTGATGGAGTGTCAACAAAACCATCTTTGTTTACATCTTTGAAGCCAGCGTCAGCAAGAAGCTTCTTCGCACCTTCAGCGTTGTAAGTGTTGAAGCTTTTGTACTTGTCGTGAGTTTTTTCATCAGACCAAGCTTCGAACGCGTAACCAAGACCCGATGCGAAATCATTCACAGTACCGCCACCGTAGAATGCGATGTCGATGATAGTTTGACGGTCAAGAGCCATAGAGAAAGCACGACGGAATTCAACATTACTCAATGCTTCATGCTTCGCAGCATCTGGGTGCTTGAAATTAACGATGAATGCTTGTGTACCTGCTGGCGGATACCAGTAGTGGTGTTTCGGGCTAGCGGCTGCATATGTACGGTCGATATCTGGAACGAAAGAAGACGTCCAGTCCATTTCACTGTTTACAACTTTACCTAGGAATTGGTCGTTGTTCGCAATCTGTGGAACACGTAGACAGTCAACATCTAGATTGTCTGCATCCCAGTAGTTCGGGTTTGCACACTGGATGTATAGTTGCGCTGTAAACGTATCGATTTCTGTAAATGGACCTGAACCTACCGGGTTCTCATTGGTAAACGTTGATGGGTCTTTCACGTCTTTCCAGATGTGCTTAGGCACTACAGGTACTTTTGCAATCTCATAAGGTACGTTTGAGTTTGCTTCTGTTAGGGTAAACTTAACTTGGTTGTCGTTCAGTTTTTCTACAGAAGTTACCCAAGAGTTGATACCAGATTGGTCAAGCTCTGGCTTCTCTTTTACAAGGTTGAAAGAAAAAACAACATCATCAGCAGAGAAAGTTTCTCCGTCAGACCATTTAACACCCTTACGAATGTCGAAAACAACGCTCATCAGATCATCTGACATTTTGAAGTTTTCAGCTAGACGGAACACTGGAGTGTTACCGTGCATTTCGTTAAATACTACTAAAGGCTCGTACATGAAGTCAGTTGTAGTATGTAGGTTAGTAGCACCAAGGTACGGGTTAAAGTTACGTACGAATGTAGTGTACTCTTTCGGGTGAACGGTCAGTTCGCTGCGTTCTGCAGCTGTTGCTACTGATGCAAAACCTGTTGTAGCAGTTGCAATAATTGCTGTTGCTATTGCTGTTTTTTTTATATTGGCAAGCATAGCTGTTCCTTACTATTTGCTTTCATTTCACTAATGGATTGAATGTTATCTGTCGCTAAATTATTTAGTAGATACACACTCTAGTTAAAGGTCTACCTCTTCTTCATTGCTCCAGATTCATCGTTGATTCTGAGAAGTGGTAAGAGTGGCCTGTAGGCCTTTGGCAGGAGTAAGAAAACACCTTATCGATGAATTAATCAAACTCGTTTCCCGTCAAAAACGTTAAAAACACATAATCCCACGTCATTAACGTCAAAATGGGTTGCTTTGATGGTTTTTTGCGCGCAATTGTTAAGGTGATGTGACTCGCATTTGGTTTTGCGGTATCGGCTGGTTGTAAGTGTTCACTAACCTTTAAGGGTTTTTATTATAAGGTTTCAGTCTGGTTTTTTTTAATTGTAGATCTCGGTCACTTGCCGATTTTACGTTAAATTTCCCTAGAAAATTAAATCTGCCGTTCTGTTGTGACTCGCTTCTCAAACTGCAACAAAGAGTCAAAGGAATGTGAAATTCAGCCAAGAATAAGCTTTCAAATAGCGATTGAACTGATGATTGTTTAAGCTTGAGTAACGTGTCATTTTGCTTGTTTAACACAGTGAAATAAGTGTATTTGAATAGACGCTATTGTGCTTTGATCGTGAATGATACTCACAAAAAAGCCCACGCTAGGTGGGCTCCATTATTTACAGTCTCGTGATTTTACTTCAGGGTTATTAGCTGGTCAGTAGTTTCTGTAGTTTATCCCTTAGCATCTCGATATGCGTTCTCTCTGGTGTCTGCTCTTTACAGTGCTCAAGTATGAATTCGATAGAGCTCAGTACCGTTCGCCAGCGAGGTGTTTTCGGTAAAGTTTCTACGCGTAGGTATTTGTCTAGCGTTCTAGTTTGCAGGGTACTGCGGTCTAAGTAGACTCGCCACAAGCCACTCTTTTCTGCGAAAGCAAACTTGGTTTCTCCAGTAACAGACTCCCAGTAGATAATGGCATTGGTCATGACATCGACTAGTACTTCACGCATCAGCTCTTGTTTGTTTTTACCTTCACCGGTTGCCTTATCAGCAAGACGAGTAAATTCACCGCCAAGCTCTTTCAGCTGTTGAAGCTTATCTTTATCACCTTCGAAAGCGTAGCTTGAAAGAGCCTCAACCGCCGTTTCAAGGTTATTGACTCGGTTTGAGTTAACGCCACCACCCACATTGAAGATATACATGGTGTCGAGCCCTGAGCCTTCAGGTAACTTAAGGATGTCACTTGGAATGCGCTGACGTGTGTCGTCTATATAGATATCAATATCACCACAGTAGTGAGCTTGTTCCACCTTTAGGTATTTAGGCGCAATTATCTCGTCGGCCATTGAGCGTTTAAGTTGTTCTTGTCCGCGTCTAAACAACTTAGCTGCCGCTTCGTTGGCGAAGCGAATACGTTGGTCATCACGAATACAGATGATGGCCTCAGGGGCTGATTCTAATTGCTCTAGCAAACGCCCTTGAGTTTCTAGTAGATTAGCTTCAACCATGGCTCTGTGTTTAAGCTCTAGTTGCAGTTGGTCATTCTCAAGACGTCTTTGCTCAGCTTTGCTTGCTGATAGATGCGCTGTAATTCGAGCCGCCAGTTCTTGTTTGTTGAAAGGCTTGGATAAATAGTCATTGGCACCCGCTTCGAAACCGCGGACACGGTCTTCTGCTTGGTTAAGTGCAGTAAGCATAATGATTGGCAATTGTGCGTGGTCATACTGTTTACGCAGTGCTTCACAAACTTGATAGCCACTCATCCCTGGCATCATGATATCGAGCAGAAGCAACTCTGGTTTCTCTTTCTCAATCAGCTCAATGGTTTCAGGGCCGTCACATGCGGTGCGAACTCGATAACCTTCCAATTTCAAGAAGCTATCTAACACGCGTAAGTTTACTGGCTCGTCATCAGCAATTACTAATAACGGGCCATCTGGGTCTTCACTGATAACACTATTTTCTTGCTGAGTGCTATCTATTGAATCCGGTGCTTGGAAGTGTGAATAGCTCCCTGACTCATTGTAGCTATCCAGCTCTTCTTGGGTAGCTAAAGGTAATGTGAAGCTGAACGTAGTGCCAAGCATCGGCTGGCTACTTACATACAGTGAACCACCCATTAACTCGATTAACTGCCGACTGATGGATAACCCAAGGCCGGCACCTTGGTGATAGTTACTTGCGTCTTGGCCAGCTTGAATCAATGGCTCAAAGATATGTTCAAGATATTCAGCGGGTATACCTTGACCAGTATCGACAACCTGCACACGAATGTTGTCGTCGATGACGCTTGCTGAGATAACAATTTTACCTTCGGATGTGTACTTGATGGCATTACCAACCAAGTTATACATCACTTGCTCAAGTCGTTGAGGATCCGATGAAACGAGCCCTAAATCACTAGGCACTTGGTTAATAATGCGTATTGGCTTGTTACCTAACAGGTGATGAGATAGCTCAAGCACCAAGCTGGTGGCAGCAGATAAATCAACAGCAGACTTCTTAATATCTAAGCTGCCATAACGCATCTTGTGATAATCAAGCAGGTCATCAACCAGTGTTGCCAATCTCTGGCCACTGTTGATGATGATATCCAGTTGGTACTTCTGGTTAGCAGGAATAGGGCCGTTAGCACCAGATATTAGTGCTTCAGCGATACCAACCATGCCATGCAATGGCGTTCTCAATTCGTGTGAGGTGGTGGCTAAGAACTCATCTTTAAGTTTGTTCGCCAGTTGCAACTCTTCGTTTTGCTTTTGAATGGTCTTAAGGTTGTCTTCAAGCTCACCATTTTGGCTCTTGATGAGCTGCATTTTTTCACGAATCGATCGCTGCATTCTTTCGAAGCTAACCGCGAGTCGACCTATTTCATCCTTGCGTTCGGTATTGATCATCGTTTCATCAAGGTCACCCGCAGAGACTTTCTCGGCAGCCCACGTTAGTTTGAGGAGTGGAGATGTGATGAAATTGGACAAATAATGCGATGCGACAAACACAAGGATGATCGCTGTTAGCATAACGATCACGAAGATCTTTTCTAGCTGATGAATGCGTGCAAATGCTTCTTTCTCAGGGAGTTCAACGACGAGCGCCCAAGTCGCATATTTGAGCTCAATTGGAGTATATGCTGCGATGATCGCTTGATCTTGAGTATTGTTGAACGTACCAACAGCTGTTTCGCCGGCAAGTGCCTTATCGACAACATCCAAGCTTAAATTAATCGACTCTTGCGAATGAGCGAGGCTGCGTGGCAGGTGATCATCACCCACAAGCAGTGTTTGAATATTTGAACTCTTGTTGAGATCCGCGATCAGCTTAGTAATACCATTAATTGGCAGCCTAAACATGGCGTAACTGTGTAGGTAGCCCTGTTGAACAATAGGCGCACCTAACCATGCCGTCTGCTTGCCGTTCTCATCTTTAAAGTCAGAAACAATAACCGGCGTATAGTCTTCGTTGGATTTTCGCTTGTCTTTTACGTCTTTTGCTAAACGTTGAAAGGTAACGCCTAGGTTTGAATCTTTGTACTTACCTGTTAGTAAGTTAGTCCCGTAATCATCACGCTTAAAGATTGAGTAAGCGACGTTACCGTTAATGTCGACTAATAGAATGTCATCAAAGTCTGAACGCTTAAGTAATTCTAGATACGAGTTATGGTAGCGCTTGTGAAGCAGGCGATAACGCTCGCTGCCAATAAAGCTGCTGGATTCTGGAAGAATCGATGTTTTGATTTGATCGCCAGACCCTTGAATGTAACGCTGTTGTGCATTACTGCGTGCTTCGTCAATATCTAACCCTAGACGTTGGAATGCATTGATTAAACCATAGAATCGCCCGCCACTGGCATTGGCAAGTTCTGAGCGAACAAAGCCCATCACTTGGGACTCTTGAGCTTGTAGGTAATCGACAATTTGTTGTTGTTTAGTATCACGGACCGAAACAAGATGTGAGGTGCTTTGTTCTTGAAGATCCTGACTGTGCGATTGGAGGAAAAATATCGCGATAAGTGTTACAGGGGTAATACTGAGGACAAGAAATGCCAGCATTAGGGTATTTTGAAGGCGCTTAAACTTCTGCTTACGATAGAATCTAAACATAAATTGGGTACTACTTTCCTTTGATGTACTGCTAAAAGGGATGAAAACAAGTACAGAGAATAGAATTAACGGGTTCCAATTTAACGAAATTAACGAGTTTTTTTACTTTGACAAGTAAGTGGTATTTAAAGCGTGTGCAAAAGCTCATTTTTATAGAGTTTTGACAAAAATATGAACAGACAGCGCAGATAATGACCCTGCGCTGTGCTAGATAGGCTATTTGTTTGCGTGGTAGATCGCGAATTTAGTAGTCTTATTTAGAGTCGCGCATTTTCCAAACGCTTGTTCAATAATTGGAACGTATTTTAAGAAACTGTTCGCAACAATAATCATCTCGCCAGAACGCTTCAAATGCTTAGGAGCCTGAGCAAGTAAGGTCTCAGTCGCGCTGTAGCTTGTATCCAAACCAGAATGGAATGGTGGGTTACTGATGATGAATTTGTAGTCTTTTGATGTGTCAGAATAGACATCTGAGGCGAAGACATTTCCCGTTAAACCATTCGCTTCTAACGTAGCTTGGCTTGACGCTACTGCGAAGGCACTAATATCACACATTTCCAGCTCGATATCAGGATGACGAGATGCCATTACCGCGCCTAATACGCCGGCACCACAACCAAAGTCCAGTACTTTGCCTTTGAGTTTTGGCAGAGTATCCAACAGAAGTTGGCTGCCTACATCGAACTGGCCGTGGCTGAATACACCAGGAAGGCTTTTTACCGTCAGTGATTGCTCATCAATGTTAACCGTGTAGGTTTTAAACCAGTCTTGAAGGTTAAAAGCTTGTGGTTGCTCGAAGCATTGACCCCAGTAGAAAGAGCAACGACGTGCCGAATCGTATTTCACGACTTTACCGTAAGGAGCGAACATCTTCTCGATACTTTTAACACCAGAACGATTCTCGCCAACCACGACAATCTCGGTATCTTTACCTAGCTTGGCAAACAACATCGCCAATAAGAACTCCGCTTCCGCTTTGGCCTTTGGCCAGTACAACATCACTAAGTCGGCTTTGGTTTCTTCGGTAAACTCCGCACCATAAAAACGTTGGATGGTGTTACAGCCTTCTAATTGGCGGTAGTAGCTGTAATTAGAAGTAAACACGGTGACTGATTCACAATGTTTTGCTAATTCAACAGGGAATAAGTCTTCTGCCTCACCTGCAACTAAAACATGTTTGCCTTCAAAGTAGGCGAGTTGACGTTGAGCAATCTGGCTTGGGGCAATATAAGCTGACATAGGACACTCTATTGAATCGTTAGCAAAAAATGAGGGCGGATTTTCGCATAATCCGCCCAAAGCTTGAAGTGTTTAATACGGGTTCGCCAATCAAGTTGACGTTGAGTTGTTTAACTCTTGTCTTGCTGGTTCAAAAAGTCCTTAAACTCTTCATCGTAAATATTGAATAGGACAATGGTAATCGCAAAAATTAGTGGACCGTAGATAAGACCAATGAGGCCAAACAGTTGAATACCACCCAATAGTGAGAAGAAGATCATCAAGGTATTCATGCCTGCGCTGCCTTGCATCAGCAGCGGACGAAGCAGGTTATCAATCGAACCAACAATCGCCACACAGTAAACTGTTAGGAAAACAGCCCACGTTGTATCGCCTGTTAGGAACAAGTAGGTCGCCGCAGGGATCCAGATTAGAGCGGTCCCCACAACTGGGATGAAAGAGGCAAAGCCCATCATGGTGCCCCAGAATAGGCCAGGGAAACCGGCAATCCACATACCTAAACCGCCCGCAAAACCTTGTGCTATTGCGGTTAAGAATGAACCCATTACCGCTGATTTCGATACTTGCTCAATCTCTGTTAGAAGTTTGTCTTCTTGACTACGAGATAGTGGAAGAATATGGCGAACCACACTGATGATTTTGTCGTGATCTCTTAATAAGAAGAACAGAACAAATAGCATCAAGAAAAAATCCATTAAGAAATTGGTCGCGTCACCAAGGATTTTTGCACTGATACCAACCAGTTTTGAACCAAAGCTGGTCGCGAACTCACCGACTTTCTGTGCGATGGCTTGAGGCTCAATATTGTCGAACGGCAGGTAGTTATTTACAAATGATAGCGCTTTGACCACTAATGGGTGTGCAAACAGAGTCTGAATACCGCCGTGGGTCACCCATTGGTAGGTGTTTTGAGAAAACAAAGAACCTTGCTGAACAATTGCTGCGAATACTGCCAATAAAGGGATAACAATAATGAAAGTCAGGATGACACAAGACAGCAGAGAGACGATGTTTTCTTTATTCGGGAGCCTTTTTTCAAGCCACTCATGGATTGGGAACATCAATAGCGAAATGATAAAGGCCATTACGATTGAGTTGACGTACGGTTCGATAAGCAAGTAACAAGCATAAGCCGCCGCCAGTAGGGCAATGATGATCACCCAGTGGCTAGTATTGATTTTGAGTTTTTCTGACACGTTAATAGTCTCTATATTTGCGTTCTGAGTTTATAATGGCTGCAAAACAGAGAGTTAGCAATGAGGAGTTTTGATAATGGGATGCTGTAATAAAGATAAGAAATGCCAAGACGAAGAGCAGCAAACAAAAAAAGAGATCCCTTGGTTCAGAATGTTCCTGGGCACGCTGATGTTGTTAGTTTTTCTTTTTTGGGAACGTTAAGCGTTTTTAGTTCAGTTTTAGTCTTGATTGATCGGTAGGTAAGCTTCCACATTCACGACTGATGAACGCGATGTATTAAAAAGGGCTGCATCTAATGCAGCCCTAAATTCAATCGGTTAGCGACTTATAAAGTGCTTTCGATTATTTGCTTTCAGCAGCAATGATTGCAAGAGAGCGGTCAGCGGCTTCTAGCGTTGCATCCAGTTCTTTTGAACCATGAGCAAGAGAAGTAAAGCTTGCTTCGAATGCTGAAGGTGCAAGGTAAACACCGTGATCTAACATTAGGTGGAAGAAGCGCTTGAAGCGTTCTACATCACACTTAGTTACATCTTCGTAGCACGTCACAGTTTCTTGGTCAGTGAAGAAGAAACCAAACATACCACCAACTTGGTGAACTAGCATTGGGATACAGTGCTTGTCAGCAAGGTGCTTGAAGCCATTTGCTAACTGCTTAGTTTTTGAAGCTAGACGCTTTTCGTTGCCTTCTTCTCTTAGAAGGTTCAAACATGCGTAGCCAGCTGCCATTGCTACAGGGTTACCTGAAAGCGTACCCGCTTGGTAAACAGGGCCTGTTGGTGCGATGTATTGCATCACGTCTTTACGACCACCGAAAGCACCCACTGGCATACCGCCGCCAATAACTTTACCAAGACACGTTAAGTCTGGTTTGATGTTGTAGTAAGCCTGAGCACAACCTTCAGCAACGCGGAAACCTGTCATTACTTCATCAAAGATCAGCAACGCGCCTTCTTGGTCACAGATTTCACGTAGACCTTCGTGGAAGCCTTCTATAGGAGGGATACAGTTCATGTTGCCCGCAACAGGCTCAACGATGATACAAGCGATCTCGCCTTTGTTTGCTGCGAAGATCTCGCGTACTGAATCTAGATTGTTGAAGGTTGCTGTTAGTGTCAGCTTAGCAAAGTCAGCAGGAACGCCAGGAGAGCTTGGTTGACCTAAAGTCAGTGCACCAGAACCTGCTTTTACCAGTAGGCTGTCTGCGTGACCGTGGTAACAGCCTTCAAACTTAAGAATTTTGTCACGACCAGTAAAGCCACGAGCAAGACGAATCGCACTCATTGTTGCTTCTGTACCTGAGCTCACCATGCGTAGCTGTTCCATTGATGGAACCATCTCAGAGACAAGTTCAGCCATTTTGATTTCAGTTTCGGTTGGAGCACCGAAGCTAAGGCCACGTTGAGCTGCATCAATGACAGCTTCACGGATAACTGCGTGGTTGTGACCAAGGATCATTGGACCCCAAGAGCCAACGTAATCGATATATGCTTTCCCATCAGCATCAAAAAGAAGTGGGCCGTCAGCTCTATCAACGAAGATTGGAGAACCACCTACACCATTGAATGCGCGCACTGGAGAGTTAACGCCACCTGGAATAGTTTGCTGTGCCTTTTGATACAGTTCTGCTGATTTGGTCATTGATATATCCTCTTTTGACTGTCGGACCAATTGGCTCGCATTGTACCTATCCAGAATCCAAGTAGGAATGCTTTCGCCCAGATAATCACCCGAATCTGGTTGTTTTGTGTGGTTACACGTTTTAATTGTTAGATATTGGCGAGTTTACAGCAGTAAAAGGAGTGATCCTGTGGTGAATACTTGAACGTTTCAGTCAGGTATTAGATAATCACCAGAATATAAGAAAATACTCAACAACAATGGTCTCGAATTAGATTTGTATCATGTTGTTTTTGACACAGGTAAGAGAGGTTGTCGTGAGCGAAGTAAATATCCCATTGTCTTTTTCTGATGCAGCAGCTACCCGCGTACAAACGCTAATTGCTGAAGAAGAAAACCCAGAACTAAAACTACGTGTATACATTACCGGTGGTGGTTGTAGTGGTTTCCAATACGGCTTTACATTTGACGAAAAAGTAAATGATGGCGACACTACCATTGTAAACAGCGGTGTAACACTGGTTGTTGACCCAATGAGCCTGCAATATTTAATGGGCGGTATGGTTGATTACACAGAAGGCCTTGAAGGCGCACGTTTCTTTGTAAATAACCCGAATGCAACAACAACATGTGGTTGTGGTGCATCATTTAGCGTCTAACGTGAATTGAAAGGTAGCTTGAACTGAGGGCTACATTAGAAATATTTTAAACGCCGAGCCTATGCTCGGCGTTTTTTGTTTTTAAGAAACACACCAGATAAAACAGTCAGTCGATCTATTTTTGCCATATACGCTAAAGATTATTCAAGGTATTTATATGTAATCTTTGTTTCATCTGTGTGATTTATAGTAAACGCCATATTTTTTAAACTGTCGATAGCGTCCAACTTCGTAGGATGTGGGTCTGTTAAGGTTACCTCTGTGCACCAGGATGTTGCATATGACAGTATTAAATTAATTAGCGTGTCTTAATAACACCGAACAGAAGGATTTGTTATGCCTACTCTATTTTCGAACTCACCACTTTTTCAGAAACTTAAGCAGCCCTGGCTGGTTTCTCTGATTTTGGTTGTGTTGCTGTCGATTTGGCTTGGTTTAGGAGTGGGACAAGCGGAAGAGTCGTCTGAAAAAAAAGCGACAGAAATTCCGTTGGCTAAGGTTTCCTTTCAAACATTTACTTCATCACCGACCTTTAAAACGATTGATCTCTATGGTCGAACTGCGCCAGATAGACATGCTCGTCTGGGGGCTGAAGTGGCAGGTAAAGTGGTTAAATTAAACGTCGTTAAAGGTGATATGGTCAAAGTAGGGCAGGCCATTGCTCAGATCGACAAAGGCGACTTAGAGATTCAGTTGGAACGTGCGTCTGCTTTATATCGATTAAAGCAGAAAGAGTACAAAGCGGCGCAGTCTTTGAAGAAAAGAGGGTTACAAGGCGAGATAGCCTACACCACCGCTGAGGCTTCATTGACTGAAGCCAAGGCTATGAAGCGCAATGCGGAACTGGCTTTAAGAAACACAGTTATCACATCGCCTTTCTCTGGTGTGGTTCAAGACTTAATGGTTGAACTGGGCGATTTTGTTGGGGTTGGCGACCCGGTCGCTGGCGTGATTGATCTCGACCCTTTGGTCATTGAGGCCGATGTTAGTGAGCGTCATATCCAACATCTGTTAGTTAATCAATCTGCTTTGGTTCGTTTGTTAGGGCGAGAAGAAACGGAAGGTCGTTTACGCTATGTTTCTCGAATCTCTTCTGCTTCTACCAATACCTTCCCAATAGAGATTGAAATTGATAACTCCAAAGGTCTATTGCCAGCAGGTGTCAGTGCCGAGGTAAAGCTTAACCTTGAAACAAGCGATGCAATCAAGATTACGCCCGCTATGTTGGCACTAGACGAAGCCGGTAACTTAGGGGTGAAAACCTTGGTCTCTATTGATGACTCTCCAACCGTCAGGTTTGTAAATATTCAACTGGTCAAAGCTGAGCAAGACGGGGTATGGCTCACTGGATTAGGTCAACAAGTTGATATCATCACGGTTGGGCAAGGCTTTGTGCGTGATGGTGATTCAGTGATTGCTGTAGAGCAAAATACTGAACTTTCTAAAGCGAAAGCTGAGTAGGAGATAACCGATGTATTCAATTATTGATGCAGCCTTGTCTCGAGCTCGAACAATGCTTTCGCTATTGGCGTTAATTCTTGTCGCAGGTGTGATTACCTATATTACGATACCCAAGGAGTCGAGCCCCGATATTACCATCCCGATTATCTACGTTTCAGTCGGGCATCAAGGGATTTCTCCTACCGATGCTGAACGGTTATTGGTACGACCAATAGAGCAAGAGCTGAGGTCAATTGAAGGTGTAAAAGAGATGACGGCAACCGCAGCAGAAGGACATGCCTCTGTTGTGTTGGAATTTAATGTTGGCGTCGATCTCACTAAAGCGATGGCGGATGTGCGTGATGCTGTGGATTTGGCCAAACCAAAGTTGCCAGAAGACAGTGATGAGCCGACGGTTAATGAGGTGACGCTCGCATCTGAACAACCTGTTTTGTCTGTTGTGCTATTTGGTACTGTTCCTGAACGTACCATTGTACAAATTGCGCGAGAGGTTGGAGATAAGTTAGAAAGTTATCGCCAGATTCTAGAGGTCGATATTGCAGGCGATCGCGATGACATCGTTGAAATCATCGTTGATCCGTTATTGATGGAAAGCTACAGCCTAGATCAAGCGGATATCTATAACTTGATCGCTTTGAATAACCGAGTGGTAGCCGCAGGCTTTGTTGATACAGGCTACGGGCGTTTTTCTGTCAAAGTTCCGTCAGTGTTTAACTCTTTGAAAGATGTACTTGAACTGCCAATTAAAGTGGATGGCAAACAGGTCGTCACCTTTGGTGATGTCGCCACCGTTCGTAGAGCGTTTCGAGATCCTGAGAGTTTCGCTCGTTTGGATGGTAAATCAGCGGTTGTTTTAGATATTAAGAAGCGTGCTGGTGAAAACATCATCGAAACCGTTGAACTAGTGAAAGCCGTGATGACAGGTGCTCAGCAACAAGAGGGCTGGCCAAACAACTTGTTGGTTAAGTACACATGGGATGAATCTAAAGATGTAAAGATCATGCTTAACGATCTTCAAAATAATATTTTGTCGGCCATTATTTTGGTGGTGATCGTTATCATCGCGATTCTTGGTGTTCGCACCGCTCTGCTAGTGGGTATTTCAATTCCCGGCTCATTCCTGACAGGGTTATTGGTACTGTCGGTGTTTGGTTTAACCGTCAACATTGTGGTGTTGTTCTCTCTTATCATGGCTGTGGGCATGTTGGTCGATGGTGCGATTGTGGTGACCGAGTTTGCAGACAGGCGAATGCAAGAAGGGGAAAATCGAAAATCTGCTTACCGAGATGCCGCTAAGCGTATGGCATGGCCGATAACCGCATCCACAGCGACAACCTTAGCGGCATTTGCTCCGTTACTGTTTTGGCCTGATGTGACGGGCGAATTCATGAAATTCCTGCCACTAACATTGATTGCCACGTTAACTGCCTCATTGATTATGGCGTTGCTATTTGTCCCTGTTTTAGGTGGTTTGATCGGCAAACCTCAATACGTTTCGCCTAAAAACCAAGCTCGAATGGTGGCACTGCACAATGGGGACTTCTCACAAGCAACAGGTTTAACGAAAGCGTATTACCAGACACTATCGATTGCGATTAAGCATCCATTTAAAATTCTGATCAGTGCGATTGTATTGTCTATCGCCGTTGGTTTTACCTACTCAAAGGCAGGGCTCGGTGCAGAGTTTTTCCCAGAGGTTGATCCTCCGTTCTTCAATGTCAAAGTTCGATCTCATGGTGATCTTTCTATTCAAGAAAAAGATTTGATCATGCGTGATATTGAACGAAAGATGCTCAATCATGATGAGTTTGACACGGTTTACACGCGTACTGGCGGTGATGATCAGATTGGTTTGATATCGATTACTCCCGTTGATTGGCAATACCGCCGCAGTGTTAAGGCGATCATTGAAGAGTTAAAGGCGCAAACCGATCAATATGCAGGGGTCGAAATTGAATATAAGTTTCCAGACGCGGGGCCTCCGGTTGAAAATGACTTAGTGATTGAACTCTCAGCCAAAACTCCTGAGCAGTTAGATCTGGCGGCCAAGATTGTCAGAAATTGGGCTGATGGTAATCAGGCACTGACTAACATCAGCGATACTGCGAGCAAAGATGGTATTGATTGGAAGGTGGATATTCGCCGAGACGATGCCGCCCGTTTTGCAGCAGACGCGACCTTGGTAGGTAATACCGTCCAATTCGTGACTAACGGGTTAAAGATTGGTGATTACCTCCCTGATGATTCATCAGAAGAGGTCGATATCTTGGTGCGTTACCCGAATGACAAGAGAGACATTGGTCGCTTTGACCAGTTAAGAGTCAAAACACCGGCAGGCTTGGTGCCGATCACTAACTTTGCTCAGATAGTACCAGACCATAAGCAAGACACGATTAAGCGCCTTGATGGAAAGCGTGTAGTGAACATCATGGCGGATATGGAAGAGGGCTATAACCTTGCGCTCGAACTGCCGAAGATCGAGCAAGCGTTAAGCGAGTTGAGCCTACCGAGTAGCGTGGAGTTTCGTATCCGAGGTCAAAATGAAGAGCAAGAAAACTCTTCGGCCTTCTTGCAAAGTGCTTTCTTAGTTGCTCTGGCGGTAATGGCTTTGATTTTGATTACTCAATTCAATAGCTTCTATCAAGCGTTTTTGATTCTTAGTGCGGTGCTGTTCTCAACGGTTGGGGTGTTTGTTGGTTTGCTTATCTTCCAGCGTCCGTTTGGCATAGTGATGTCCGGTATTGGGGTGATTGCGTTGGCAGGGATTGTGGTAAACAACAATATCGTGCTGATTGATACCTATAACCAGTTGATAAAACGCGGCTTGGACAAGCGAGATGCGATTTTAAGAACTGGTGTTCAGCGTTTAAGACCGGTAATGCTCACTACGGTCACCACCATTTTAGGCTTGATGCCTATGGTGTTAGAGATGAACATCGATCTGATTAATCAAAAGATAGAATTCGGTGCGCCCAGCACCCAATGGTGGTCGCAACTCGCTACGGCAATTGCGGGAGGCTTAGCTTTTGCGACAGTGCTGACCTTGGTTCTGACGCCTTGTCTGTTAATGCTAGGGCGAGATAAGAAGCCCGATGTGCTCCCAAGCAACGACGGTGAAAGATAAGTCATTGTTCGATGGAAATAAAAAGAGCGCCTTGATAGGCGCTCTTTTCGTTGATTTATATGTTTCTTAACCTAATTGGTCGCTAGCAGCCTAATTAGTTGCTAGTAACTGGCCATATCGCTCAAGGTTATTGAGTCGAATTTCCGAGTTGGCTATGAAGGTTGCTTTTGCTTTACCCGTTAACGACTTAGATTGAGGCAATTTAACGGTACGCGCATTTTTATGTACGCCATTAACCAAGAATTCATAGTGTAAGTGCGGGCCAGTAACACGGCCAGTGCCACCTAAAGTACCGATGGTTTGACCTTGTTTTACACGCTGACCTGTTTTCACCATACGTCGCTTCATGTGCAGGTACTTGGTGATGTAGGTGTTGCTGTGTCGAATGAACACGTAGTTACCGTTGAATTGGTTGTATCCCGACTTTTGGACGATACCGTCACCCGCCGCCCAAATAGGTGTGCCAACAGGCGCTGCGTAGTCAGTACCACGGTGAGCTCGAACCTTGCCTGTTACTGGGTGTTTTCTGTTAGGGTTAAAGTTCGATGTCACACGGCGGAAATCAATCGGTGAGCGTAGGAAGGCTTTCTTCATTGCGCGACCGTTTTCATCGAAATAGTTGCCACTCTTATCATCCAATACCGCGGTAAACGAATCACCTTGGTTTTTGAACACGGCCGCCATGATCTTACCGCGTCCAACAACTTCGCCTTCAACCACTTTCTCTTGATATAAGATTTTGAAGCTATCGTTGTTACGGATATCCAATGCAAAGTCGATATCCCAACCAAAGATGCCCGCCAGTTCCATAATTTGGTTTGCGGTCAGTCCTGCGTTCACGCCGGCATTCCAGAAGTTAGACGTGATGTTGGCTTCGGCATAGTTGTACTGGTAAGCAACATCTTTCTTGTCGAAGCTTGAGGAAAACGACTCGCCAGACTTCGTGATCTTGAAGCTTTCAAACGCACTAAGTTGTCGTTTTAACTGAATAAGGTCGTTGTTTTCATCAAAACCAAATTGCAGTACGTCGCCAGGTCTAAGGTTAGACAGCTGCTTCTTAATGTCATTATTGGTATTAAGTAGCGTGATCAGTAAGCGGTATGAGAGGCCAATACGCTCGAATAAAACAGAGGTACTTTCACCAGAACGAACAGTGTATTTCTCCCAATGGAGTACAGCCGTCGGTGGCGCGTCACTTGAGCTAACAAGTGCTGATGCATTGATAGTCAGTGGATAATGTTTCCCCACCACTAAAGCGCCCGTATCGTCACGCAAACTGCTGACATCGGGGAGTAAGAAAATCGCGACGAAAATTACGGCACTAAAAAATGCGATAAAAGCCCGGTGCAAAATAGGAAGGCGTGCAAAAATAGACAACATGTTCCGGTTCGTTCAGTAAATATTATGAAAATCGACGACGGAATAGTGTAACTGGTTTCAAAATACATCGCTATTCAAGTAAGATGTCTAATTATTATATTTTTGCCAAATCTGTGGGAGTGAACAAGAATGGCGAGTATTGAAGCTGCACTAGCCGAGATCAAACGTGGCGTAGAAGAACTGATTCCAGAAGACGAACTGATTGCTAAATTAAAAGAAGGTCGTCCTTTACGCATTAAACTGGGTGCCGATCCAACTGCTCCAGATATCCACTTAGGCCATACTGTTATCTTTAACAAGCTTCGTGCTTTCCAAGAGCTTGGTCATGAAGTGACATTCCTTATTGGTGATTTCACTGCAATGGTTGGTGATCCATCAGGTAAGAACTCAACGCGTCCACCGCTAAGCCGTGAAGACGTATTGAAGAATGCTGAAACTTACAAAGAGCAAGTATTCAAGATTTTAGACCCTGCGAAAACGCAAATTCGTTTCAACTCTGAGTGGCTATCTGAGCTTGGTGCTGAAGGCATGATTCGTCTTGCTTCTAACCAAACTGTTGCTCGTATGCTTGAGCGTGATGACTTCAAAAAGCGTTACGCTGGTGGTCAACCGATCGCCATCCACGAATTCATGTACCCACTTCTTCAAGGTCACGACTCTGTTGCACTAGAGAGTGATGTTGAGCTTGGCGGTACGGACCAGAAGTTTAATCTCCTAATGGGGCGTGAACTGCAAAAAGCAGCAGGTCAAAAACCACAAGCGGTACTGATGATGCCACTACTTGTTGGTCTAGACGGCGTTAAGAAGATGTCTAAGTCTGCGAACAACTACATCGGTATTAGTGAAGCACCAAGTGAAATGTTTGGTAAGATCATGTCTATCTCTGACGATCTAATGTGGAGCTACTACGAGCTACTGTCTTTCCGTCCTCTTGAAGAAGTCGCGGAACTGAAAGCTGGCGTTGACGCGGGCAAAAACCCTCGTGACGTTAAAGTACTGCTAGCGAAAGAGATCATTGCGCGTTTCCACAGTGAAGCAGATGCCGAAGCCGCTGAGCAAGAGTTCGTTAACCGTTTTGCTAAGAACCAAGTTCCTGATGAAATGCCTGAATTTGAATTCGAAGCTGGCCTGCCAATTGCGAACGTTCTAAAAGAAGCGGGTCTAGTAAACTCTACTTCTGATGCGATGCGTATGATTAAGCAAGGCGCGGCTAAGCTTGAAGGCGAAAAAATTGAAGACAGCAAATTCGTACCTGAAGCAGGTACTGCGGTTTACCAAGTTGGTAAACGTAAGTTTGCTCGAATCACTATCAAATAATATCAATCTGTATATTAAATTGTGATAGTTACACCGAAAGGCATCTACGGATGCCTTTTTTATTGCCCCTTATTTATTGACAGGAATTTGACGAAGTTTTTAAACACGTATTGCTACACTATGCGCGCTGTCAAATTGACAGTAATTCTGGAGATTTTTATGAACAATACCGACCATCCTCCTAGTTTGAATGGAGAAGAATAACCTGTCTCGGTATTGATCTATTGTCCTGCCGTTCAGGTAGGGTATCTTTGTTTTTCCCCCTCATTCTTTTCCACACACTAGATTCTAACAAGTAAACACACCAGCCACTTTCAGCTCTTGGTGCGCATATACCTATATATCTGTAGATCTGTAAATCTATAGATCTATAAACCTATGCTATTTGTTTTGATGGTCGTTACCTTTGCCAATCGGGAGATTCGCCATGACGGTAATGAACAACACTTTTTTATCTATCGAAGCTTTGTACACAGAGCAAGACATCCAAGCTGTATCTAACGCATTTCAGCAGTACGGACGTGAGCAACAAATTAGCCTTTTGAACCGAATGCCACTTGAAGATGCGGTGCTAGTACTGGGGCAATGCTCTCTTAGTACGATTCAGACTTTACTTAGTGAGCTAGAAGAGCAGGGCTTTGAGAAGCGCTCTCGACATCTAGCTCACCAACTAGGGCTGATCTACTCAGAGGTAGAACCGCAGCAGGGCTACCTTTCTACTGGAGTGCTTAGTCACGTTAGGCAGCGTATCGGTTGGATTATTGCGCTAGCACTATTGGGGATTGTCTCTGGGCTTATCATTGCTCAATATGAAGACATTCTCAGTCAGTTGGTACTTTTGGCGATCTACATGCCGGTAATCGCTGCTGCGGGTGGTAACACGGGAACACAAGCTGCGACTCTGGTGATTAGAGCTTTAGCCACCGGTGAATTGAAGAAGCGTCAATGGGCCAAGGTTCTATGGAAAGAATTTAGAGTCGCTATCTGCTTAGCTCTTGCGATTGCTGTGGTGATGATTGGTCGCATCTTACTGTTTAGTGACAACCAATCAACGGGTGGCTACGACATTAATATGATTGCTTACGCGATTGCTGTTGCGCTGTTTATTCAAGTGACGATATCCACCGTGTTAGGCGCTGGGTTACCGATTGTTGCAAGGCTATTCAAGCTTGATCCAGCGGTATTGGTGAGCCCCGTATTAGCTTCGATAGTCGATATTTCAGGGATGTGGATCTACTTCACGGTTGTGAACTCGTTCTTAGGTATCGCTTAACGCTTATAAAAATATCTAAAATACATCTTAGAAATAAAAATGGCGCTGAAGATTTAAGATCTTCAGCGCCATTTTTATTGTTTAATTGACAGTTTCTAACAAGTTAATCGCTATTTGGATTTGCTCTGTGTTTGACTGAAGTTGACGACATCTGTGTAGAAAGCACGTTCAAATTGGGTGATTGGTGCTTCTACTGGTTTATCTGGGTTTGGTTTTTCAGGAAAATAATCGCGAACAAACTGCACGAAGATCGAATTTGGACTACCTGACTTATCTAAACCAAACCCCGCCATGTTGTAGCTACCGTACAAAGAACCACTCTTCGCAATTATATTGCCTTGGATAGGTGTTTTTCTCATGCTTTGTCGGTATTTAAGGGTTCCACTCATTCCAGAGGTCGGCATAGCATCAATTAAATTGAGTTGTTGATCGTTATTCCAGATGTAACGCAGAACTTGAGCCATGGTTTGCGAGGTCATGCGATTATTTCTCGATAATCCAGAGCCATCTACCAACTGTGCTTTGTTTAGGTCAATGTTGGCCTTGGTCAATAATATTTGCTTTATCGCTTCGGTGCCATTATTGAAACTACCCGGTTGAACATAAAACGTTGCACCCAGTGTTTTGGTTAGGTTGTCTGCTATTAGATTGTCTGATTTCTTCAGCATGGTATCGAGCAGTTCAGGAAGCTTTTCAGAATGGTGGCTCGCAACTAACGTAGTTTTGTCTGCTTTAGCTTTTTTACCAACAATTACATCGCCTTTAACTTCGATTTTAAGCTCTTTAAGAAGCGATGTTACGACTTGGTAGGTATAAAGCTCTGGATTTTGAATCGCGAACTTGAGCGGCAGTGGTTTCTTACGCTCAATTAAGCAGCCAGAGAGCTTGTAAGTGTTATCTGGGGTAGTAATTAGCTCTAGGTCGCATTGTGTCGCCTTCTGACCTGTGCGAGTTACAGTGGCAGCGGTGGTTGTCACGTCTATTGGATAATGAGCTGGGATATATACCCGTGTCGAACCATTATCTTTTGTATAAATAGAAGCTTGTGCGCAGTTATTGTCTAACGTCATGGCGCTAGAAGGCGCGCTGTAACAAACGCCTAGAATGTCCCAAGGCCAACCAACCGCTCGTTGATAGCCGGTATAAGCCGAGTTATCAAGGTATAAGTTGCCTTTGATGGTTCTAGATTGCGACTTAGCATATTGAGCTAAAAGGCTTTTTAGGTGTTCTCGTTGTAGCGTAGGGTCACCGCTGAATGAGATCACAACATCTTTATTAGAACGAGCTATGCTGGTTGTGTAGTGAAAGTCATCCCCTAGCTCCAATTTAGCTGCCAAAGCCGTAACCAGTTTTAAAGTGCTAGCTGGTGGATAAAAGCCATCAGTGTCGGTGTTCATTTTATTTGAATCGCCACTCAGTGACTGCAAGATTAAACTTGTGCTACTGCCATCGGGCAGTTTATTTAAAGGGGCGTAGGCGAAAGCGGTAAGTGAGTAACTACCAAGTGATAAGCCACATAGAAGTAGAGTGGATAGAAGGCGCATAGAAGATTTTCTTGGATGGCTGATGTTTTCAGTATACAGATATAAAAAACGCCCGCTAGATAGCGGGCGTTTTGATTCTCAATTAACTAATTAAACAATTAGATAATCAGAATTAGAAGTCGTAACGCATACCTAGAGCTAGCTCATCCTCAGCTTGAGCTGAAGTTGCTGGAAGGTTTCCGCCAGCTGTACCGAATTGGTCACCTTTAGAGATTAGGTTGAAGTTGTACGATACGTAGCCGCGGAAGTTAGGCTTGAAGTAGTACGTTGCGTCGATTGCGATGTTGTCTGCAGACGTTTCGTTGTTAGTTTCCGCGTTGTTGTACGTAGTTGTGAATACAGTTTGACCTAGAGTGTAAGCACCTGCTAGTTCGTAACCTGTGTAGTCGCCATCGTTTTTAGCAACTTGACCATCTGTGAATACACCAGCGAAGTATAGGTCGCCCATAGTGTAAGAACCAGAAAGCATGTATTCGTCTTGAGCTTCGTCACCAGAGTATTGGCTAGCGTAACCAGCACCTAGCTTAACGCCAGTTTCACCGATTGCGTAGATACCTGATAGAGAGTAACCATCAGCGCTGTTGTCGCTGTAAGAAGCAACAGCATCGCCTTCGCCAGCTGGAGTACCGTCAGCTTTTAGTTCTGTACGGTCAGCAAAACGGTAGCTTGCTTTAACGCTTAGGTCTTGGAATTGACCTTTGTAAGAAAGCATGTTGTCAGCACGGTCAGCAGCATTGATTTTCATTGCCGCAGAGTTACCGTGGTAAGCCATGATATCGGTAAAGTCAGTGATTACGCCAAGAGCGCCGTCGTTTTTACCGTAAGTTACTTCACCGAATGTACCGCCAAGTCCAGCGTAAGCGTAACGGTTAGTTAGGCTATCGCTGTTTTTGTCTGTACCTTCGCCGTTTTCAGCTGTAGTGAATTCACCTTCGTAGAAACCAACGCCGTAAAGGCCGTCTTGGATTTCAACTTGACCTAGGAAGTTAAGACGGATACGAGAGTTATCTTGTACGTTGCCATCTTTCATAGATAGGCGAGCTTCAGCACGGCCGCCCATGTCTAGAGAAGTGCCGTCTTGGTTGTATAGCTCTGAAGCGTTAGCGCCAGTAGCAAGAGCTGCAGCAGATACAGCAAGCGCGATCATAGTCTTGTTCATGTTATTAATTCCTAATTACTGTCCATAAAGGTATTTATCAAGGATTTGAATCCTTTTTGTGTATTGCTCGTATTAATCAAGCTTCATAATCATGCTTAGAACAAAAGCGTGAAACTTGCCAGAGCAATCCGTGGGGTACTTTTTAACCCTAAAGTTCCACCATCAGGTAGTAAAATGATATCAATAAAAATTATGCACACTGTTTTATTGAGTTTGTCGATATCTAAATTGTTGATTTTATGTGGTTTTTATAAAAGTGTGATCTGTGTTTATTTGGTTTATTTTTGTTTTTTTTAGATATTTCATCGCCAACTTATTGATGGTGAGGTTATTATTCATTTTTGTGATGTCTGTAATTTAGACCTAGATAAAGCTTTTATAACGCAAAGTGGAATAAAGGTGATTTAGCCATAAAGTTTGTTTACACTAAGCCAAATCGTTTTGTTTCTATCACCCAATAAGTATGTTGGGTGGATTTATGTTGGCCAAAGAAAGCTTTGGCATAGAGGTAAAAAATGGAAAAGGTTCCAATGACAGTACGTGGCGCTCAGCAGCTACGTGACGAATTAGATCGCCTACTTAAGCTACGTCCTATTATTTCAGCAGCTATTGGTGAAGCACGTGAACTAGGTGACTTGAAAGAGAATGCAGAGTACCACGCCGCTCGTGAAGAGCAGGGTATCTGTGAAGCTCAAATTCGAGATATCGAATACAAGCTATCGTTAGCTCAGATCATCGATGTGACGCAGATGGACAATACGGGTAAGATTATCTTTGGTACGACAGTAACTCTGATCGACGTAGATACGGATGAAGAGTTCCGCTACCAAATCGTTTCTGAAGATGAAGCTGAAATCAAAACAGGCCGCATTTCGGTGAAATCACCAATTGCACGTGGTCTTATCGGTAAGATGGAAGGCGACGAAGTACTGATCTCTACCCCTGGTGGTGACAAGGACTTCGAAATCGACAAAGTAGAATATATCTAATTGAATTTTCTTTGTTTCTGATAAGTAAAAAGGTCGCTAATGCGACCTTTTTCGTTTCTCACGCTACACTAAAAGATAAGCACAGTTGCTTTCTTATTGTGGAGCTAGCTTGATGTCAAACTAGCTTATTTACGTGGAATCTCGATTTTACGTGCTTCCGACTGACGGAACAGTACTAGAACTTTACCGATAGTCTGTACTTTTTCAGCTTTAGATTCGCGTACAATTGCATCGATAATCAGTTGCTTAGTCTCACGGTCTTCTGATGCAACTTTAATCTTGATCAGTTCGTGGTGGTCTAGAGCTAATTCGATTTCCGCTAGAACAGCTTCAGTAAGTCCATTTGCGCCCATTAGCACTACAGGTTTTAAACTGTGAGCTAGGCCCTTTAGATGCTGCTTTTGTTTGGTACTTAGGTTCATTACGCGGCCAATTTTATTTAGTATTAGGGTTGAAAAAACCTATTTTAACGCCATCTAAAGCTGAAGACTATAATTTATTCAGCAATTAGTACTTTCCTCCAATTTAGGTATCCAATGAGTAAACAGAAACACTCGGCCAGTTCAGGCCGTTGGTTGAAGGAACACTTCGACGACAAGTATGCAAACGAAGCAAGAAAAAAGGGCTATCGTTCGCGTGCTTATTTCAAAATGGAAGAGATTCAAACGAAAGACAAATTGCTGACTCCAGGGATGACCATTGTGGATTTGGGTGCAGCGCCTGGCGGTTGGTCTCAATATGCTGCTAAGATTATCGGAGACAACGGTCAAATCATTGCTTGTGACTTGTTACCTATGGATCCGATTGCTGGAGTGAGCTTTTTACAAGGCGATTTCCGAGAAGAAGCTGTGCTAGATGCCTTGTTGGAACGTATACAACCAAACATGGTTGATGTGGTGATGTCTGATATGGCACCTAATATAGCAGGCAACAATTCTGTGGATCAGCCAAGAGCTATGTATTTAGTTGAATTAGCTTTGGATATGTGTCGACAAGTTCTAGCTACCAATGGTAGTTTTGTTGTAAAAGTATTCCAAGGCGAAGGGTTTGACCAATATGTTAAGGACGTCCGTGAGATGTTTAAAACAGTCAAAGTTAGAAAACCCGACTCTTCTCGAGCTCGCTCTCGTGAAGTGTTTATCGTAGCAACTGGTTACAAAGGTTAACGATTCTCTTCCAAGAGTGAGAGTTAACAACATGGCTACAGGTTACAAACTGTAGTACCCTACCTTTAATTACAATTAGTTATCGAGAGGCTTACACCTTGAGTGACATGGCAAAAAATTTAATTCTGTGGCTTGTTATCGCGGTAGTGTTGATGTCGGTATTCCAGAGCTTCGGCCCTGGGGAAAGTAACGGCAGAGCACTAGATTACACCACGTTTGTACAGGAAGTTGGCCAAGGCCAGATTCAAGACGCACAGTTCAATAACAGCGAAATCACTTTCACACGTCGTGGTGGTGGTTCTAAGTATGTAACTTACATGCCTGTTTATGATCAAAAGCTACTTGATGACTTAATTAATCAAAACGTAAAAGTTCAGGGTACACCACCTGAAGAGCAGAGCCTGCTTGGCACTATCTTCATCTCATGGTTCCCAATGATCTTACTGATTGGTGTGTGGATTTTCTTCATGCGTCAAATGCAAGGCGGCGGCGGCGGTAAAGGCGCGATGTCTTTTGGTAAGAGCAAAGCTCGAATGATGAGTGAAGAACAAATCAAAACGATGTTTGCTGATGTTGCTGGTTGTGACGAAGCAAAAGAAGACGTGAAAGAGCTTGTAGATTACCTTCGTGACCCAAGCCGTTTCCAAAAGCTGGGTGGTAAGATCCCGACAGGTATCCTGTTGGTCGGTCCTCCTGGTACTGGTAAGACATTGCTTGCAAAAGCAATTGCTGGTGAAGCGAAAGTACCGTTCTTTACTATCTCAGGTTCTGATTTCGTTGAAATGTTTGTTGGTGTTGGTGCATCTCGTGTGCGTGACATGTTCGAGCAAGCGAAGAAAGCAGCACCTTGTATCATCTTTATCGATGAAATCGATGCTGTAGGTCGTCAACGTGGCGCTGGTGTTGGTGGTGGTCACGATGAACGTGAACAAACACTTAACCAAATGCTGGTTGAGATGGATGGTTTCGAAGGTAACGAAGGTATTATTGTTATCGCTGCTACTAACCGTCCAGACGTACTAGACCCTGCATTACTTCGTCCTGGTCGTTTTGACCGTCAAGTTGTGGTAGGTCTACCTGATGTACGTGGTCGTGAACAGATTCTTAAAGTACACATGCGTAAAGTGCCACTATCAGGTGATGTTGAACCATCTCTGATTGCTCGTGGTACTCCAGGTTTCTCTGGTGCAGATCTTGCGAACCTTGTGAACGAAGCAGCACTATTTGCAGCTCGTGGTAACAAGCGCAATGTATCGATGGTTGAGTTTGAACTTGCGAAAGATAAGATCATGATGGGTGCAGAGCGCCGTTCAATGGTGATGTCTGAAGAAGTGAAAGAGTCAACGGCTTATCACGAAGCAGGCCACGCAATTGTTGGTCGTTTGGTACCTGAACACGATCCAGTGTACAAAGTATCAATCATCCCACGTGGTCGTGCACTTGGTGTTACTATGTATCTACCAGAGCAAGATCGCGTAAGCATGTCTCGCCAACATCTAGAGTCAATGATTTCTAGCTTGTATGGTGGTCGTCTTGCTGAAGAGCTTATCTACGGCAAAGACAAAGTTTCGACTGGTGCGTCTAACGATATCGAACGTGCAACTGATATTGCTCGCAAGATGGTAACGCAGTGGGGCTTCTCTGAAAAACTAGGTCCTCTTCTATATGCTGAAGAAGAAGGCGAAGTTTTCCTAGGTCGTGGCATGAGCCAAGCGAAACATGTTTCTGATGATACAACTCGACTTATCGATGAAGAAATTCGTATTCTTATCGACCGTAACTATGCTCGTGCGAAGCAGATTCTTGAAGAGAACATGGATCTCATGCACTCGATGAAAGATGCGCTGATGAAGTTTGAAACGATTGATGCTGGTCAGATTGATGACTTGATGGAACGTAAAGACGAGATTCGCGAGCCTGCTGGTTGGGGTGATCAAGCAAAAGCAGAACCTGCAAAGGAAGAAGCCAAGCCTGAAGCTGAAGTTAAATCTGAAGAACAAGCTAAAGCCGAACCAGAAGCTGAAGAGTCGAAAGTTGAAGAAGTTAAATCTGAATCAGATGATGCTCAAAACAAAGATTCTTAATCGCTAAGCTATAAATTAAAACCCTGAGTACGCTCAGGGTTTTTCTGTTTATAGCCCAAGGTGTTTTTTACTCTTTAAGACCTGCCTTTCATGATATTAAAAGCAAATAATAAAACGCTCGTTTTAGACCGCCCACATGTAATGGGTATCCTCAATGTCACGCCTGATTCTTTCTCTGATGGCGGAAAATTCAACTCATTAGGCAATGCATTGCTGCAAGCTGAACGAATGATTCAAGTCGGCGTTAGCATTATTGATATTGGTGGTGAATCGACTCGTCCTGGCGCTCCTGAGGTTTCTTTAGAAGAAGAGTTAGCTCGAGTTATTCCTGCAATTAAAGCGATTCGTGCCAAGTTTGATGTTTGGATCTCTATTGATACCAGTAAAGCAGAAGTGATGCGCCAAGCTGTTGAAGCAGGTGCTGATTTGATCAATGATGTACGCGCTTTACAAGAGCCAGGTGCCCTACAAGCAGCCGCTGAGGCTAATGTTCCTGTTTGTTTGATGCACATGAAAGGTCAACCAAGAACCATGCAAGCTAGCCCAACTTACGATGATGTTCTAACGGATGTTGAAGCATTCCTGCAAGAAAGAGTGGAAGCTTGTGAGGCTGTAGGTATCTCAAAAGATCAGCTGATTCTGGACCCTGGTTTTGGTTTTGGTAAAACCATTGAACACAATTACCACCTATTAGCGCACCTTGAAAAATTTCATACGCTTGGGTTGCCTATCTTGGCGGGGATGTCGAGAAAATCGATGATCTTTAAGCTACTGAATAAGGCTCCGGCAGATTGCATGGTAGCCAGTGTAACTTGCGCTACTATCGCAGCAATGAAAGGTGCACAAATTATTCGCGTTCACGATGTTGAAGATACATTGGAAGCGATGAAGATAATCGAAGTGATGAATAACAATCACTAATAATAATTAAGGAAAATCAATATGTCTGATAAAAGACGTTACTTCGGCACAGATGGTGTACGTGGCAAAGTTGGCCAGTACCCGATTACACCTGATTTTGTTCTGAAGCTTGGCTGGGCTGCAGGTCGTGTTCTTGCAAAGCAGGGCACAAAGAAAGTGATTATAGGTAAAGATACTCGTATCTCTGGCTACATGCTTGAGTCTGCGTTAGAAGCTGGCCTTGCTGCTGCTGGTCTTCAGGCTACGTTTACAGGCCCAATGCCAACACCTGCAGTTGCTTACCTAACTCAAACTTTCCGTGCTGAAGCGGGGATTGTTATCTCTGCATCGCATAATCCATATTATGACAATGGCATTAAGTTCTTCTCTTCTGAAGGTACTAAATTGTCGGATGATATTGAGTTGGCTATCGAAGCTGAACTAGATAAAGATATCGAGTGCGTGGAATCTTCTGTATTGGGTAAAGCTGTACGCTTAAATGATGCAGCAGGCCGTTATATTGAATTTTGTAAAAGCACATTTCCACACAAAATGACGTTAGCAGGAATGAAAATTGTGGTGGATTGCGCACATGGTGCGACTTACCACATTGCGCCAGCTGTGTTTAAAGAGTTGGGTGCTGAAGTGATTGCAATGGGTGTTGAGCCAAATGGTACTAACATCAACCACGAAGTGGGTGCGACGGATGTGCGAGCTCTGCAAGCTAAAGTACTTGAAGAAAAAGCGGCGTTAGGCCTAGGTTTTGATGGTGACGGTGACCGTATCATCATGGTTGATGAGCTAGGTAATAAGGTTGATGGTGACCAAATCGCTTACATCATAGCTCGTGATGCATTGCGTCGTGGTGAGTTGAAAGGCGGTGTTGTTGGTACGCTAATGACGAACCTTGGTATGGAAAATGGCCTTAAGCAATTAGGTATTCCATTTGTACGTGCTGCTGTTGGTGACCGTTACGTTATGGAGCAACTTCTTGCTAAAGGCTGGAAAATCGGTGCTGAAAATTCGGGTCACGTTATCCTATTAGATAAAGTTACGACTGGTGATGCAATTGTTGCCGCACTTCAGGTTCTAGCTTCAGTAGTCGATAGCGAAATGACTCTTAATGAACTTTCTCAAGGTATGACGTTATATCCTCAAGTTCTAGAAAACGTTCGTTTCAGTGGTGATTCAAACCCATTAGAAGCAGAAGCGGTGAAAGCGGCGGTTGTAGAAGTAGAAGCTGAACTTGGCGAGAAAGGTCGTGTGCTATTACGTAAGTCTGGCACTGAGCCATTGCTGCGTGTCATGGTCGAAGGCGAAGATGCTGAGCTTGTTCAAGCGTCAGCGCTTAAGATCGCAGATGCAGTAAAAGCAAACTGCTAATTTAACCTATTACTTAACAGGCGTACGAATAGGGCCTGTGATTAGAAGTGATTGAGTTAGATAACGATCAAGAGATATAACGGTCAAAAGAGACGTAAATGAGTTTTGTGTCGCTTTTGACCTTTTTTTAACCATTCGCTTGGTAAAGGCTTATTTTTTAGCAAATTCCCCTTGTCAGCCATCGTCGCATTCGCTAGTATTGCTCGGCCTTCAGTTAGGAGGTCGCTAGCCTTGTTCTTAAAAATAGTTTTTTGAACGGCGCTGGCTCAACAATTAGGAACATAGGTGGAAAAATGTTTACAGTTCTACTTGTGATTTACCTGTTGGCAGCGCTTGGTGTAATTGGCCTAGTGTTGATTCAACAAGGTAAAGGCGCAGATATGGGAGCCTCATTCGGTGCTGGCGCTTCAAACACTGTGTTTGGTGCTGGTGGCTCAGGAAATTTCCTTACCCGAATGACTGCAGTTTTTGCAACTACATTTTTTATCCTTAGCTTAGTGCTTGGTAATATGTCTACACATAAAACTGAGTCACAATGGATTGACCCGACTCAAGGTCAGGTAATTCAGCAAGCTGAAGATGCAGTGAGTGAAGTTCCGACGCAAGGCGACGAGATTCCACAATAAGCTGCAAAGATTTGATGCCGAGATGGTGAAATTGGTAGACACGCTAGCATGAGGTGCTAGTGCCTTAGGGTGTGAGGGTTCGAGTCCCTCTCTCGGCACCATGTTTACAAACTTGTAAAACATCTTGTTGGGCGTATAATGCTCACAAGTCGGACGCGGGATGGAGCAGTTTGGTAGCTCGTCGGGCTCATAACCCGAAGGTCGTCGGTTCAAATCCGGCTCCCGCAACCAATTTCAATGCTATTATATAGCTTGTATTGGTAGCAAGTTTGCACAGTGTGAACCTCACTGTGAGTTAAGTGTGATATCGAATATGATGACACTTAACATATAAGGGTCCAGCAACAAAAACCCCGGCTTATACGGGGTTTTTTGTTATCTAAGCATTTGTAAATGCCTTTAGATGATAATGTTTGCTTGGAATTTAAATTGGGCTTTGAGCCCTTTTTTTGTTTCTGGAGTGGTTAAATGACTGGTTTAGAAAGACAACTTACTGAAATGCTTGACGCTCCAGTAGCAGCATCAGGTTATGAGTTAGTTGGATTAGAATTTATTCGTGCTGGTGAGCACTCAACGCTACGTATTTACATCGATTCACCAAATGGTATCAATGTAGATGATTGCTCTGAGGTTAGTCACCAAGTAAGTGCCGTAATGGACGTTGAAGATCCAATTTCAGTGGCTTATAACCTTGAAGTGTCTTCACCAGGTTTAGAGAGACCACTGTTCAAAGCAGAGCATTACCAACAATTTATTGGTCACGAGGTAAGCATCGTTTTGAAAATGGCTGTCGGCAACCGTCGTAAATGGAAAGGTGATATCCAATCTATCGAAGGCGAGACAGTGAAAGTATTGGTTGAAGGACAAGAAGAAGAATTCGTCCTGAGCAATATTGCGAAAGCTAACCTGATCCCTAAATTTTAGTTCTCCTAGAGAGAAGAGCTTAAGAGGCTAGATTAATGAACAAAGAAATTTTGGCGGTAGTAGAAGCTGTTTCAAATGAGAAAGCAGTTCCTCGTGAGCGTATTTTTGAAGCGCTTGAAATCGCGCTTGCAACGGCAACAAAAAAGAAAAGCGAATTAGAAATTGAAGTTCGTGTAGAAATTGACCGTAAAACGGGTAATTTCGAAACTTTCCGCCGTTGGGAAGCTGTTGAGGAAGTTGAATTCCCAACAAAAGAAATCTCTATTGAAGCTGCAAAGTACGATGACCCAGAGATCGAACTTGGCGGTTTCATTGAAGATGATATCGAATCAGTAACGTTTGACCGTATTACGACTCAAACGGCTAAGCAAGTTATCGTACAGAAAGTACGTGAAGCTGAGCGCGCTCAGATCGTTGAACAGTTTATTGACAACGAAGGCGAGCTTGTAACTGGCGCAGTTAAGAAAGTTAACCGTGATACAGTTATTCTAGACCTAGGTAGTAATGCTGAAGCGGTAATCCTTCGTGATGACCAACTTCCTCGTGAAAACTTCCGTCCAGGTGACCGTGTTCGTGGTCTTCTTTACGCAGTTAAACCAGAAGCTCGCGGTTTCCAGCTTTTTGTTACTCGTTCTAAGCCAGAAATGCTAGCTGAACTATTCCGCGTTGAAGTGCCTGAGATTGGTGAAGAGCTAATTGAACTTAAAGGTGCTGCACGTGACGCTGGTTCTCGTGCTAAAATCGCTGTGAAAACAAACGACAAACGTATTGACCCTGTTGGTGCGTGTGTTGGTATGCGTGGTGCACGTGTACAAGCTGTTTCTAATGATCTTGGCGGTGAGCGTATCGATATCGTTCTTTGGGACGATAACCCAGCTCAGTTCGTTATTAACGCAATGGCGCCTGCTGATGTTGCTTCAATCATCGTTGATGAAGATGCACACTCTATGGATATCGCTGTTGAAGCCGATAACCTGGCACAAGCGATTGGCCGTAGCGGTCAAAACGTACGTCTAGCTTCTCAACTAACTGGTTGGGAACTGAATGTAATGACTGTTGCTGATCTAGAGAAGAAGCACCAAGAAGAAGCTGTTGCTTCTATTGAAAACTTCATGAAGCATCTAGACATTGAAGAAGACTTTGCTCAAATGCTTGTTGAAGAAGGCTTCTCTACACTTGAAGAAGTTGCATACGTTCCTGTGAACGAACTTCTTGAAGTAGACGGTTTAGACGAAGGTATCGTTGAAGAACTGCGTAACCGCGCAAAAGACGCACTGACTACTCTAGCGCTAGCGAAAGAAGAGACTTTCGACGGTGTTGAGCCTGCTGAAGACTTACTTGCACTTGAAGGTCTTGAGCGTGAAATGGCTTACAAGCTAGCAGCAAAAGGCGTTGCGACATTGGAAGACCTAGCTGACCAAGGCGTTGATGAACTAGAAGGCATCGAAGACCTAACTGCAGAGCGAGCAGGCGAGCTGATTATGGCTGCGCGTAACATCTGTTGGTTCGGCGACGAAGAATAATTCAGCAAGGAGAGAAAGCGGTATGACACAATTAACAGTTAAAGCACTGAGTGAAGAGATTGGTACGCCAGTTGACCGCTTAATTGAACAACTTGCTGATGCAGGCATGAAGAAAGCAGGGTCGGATCAAGTGACTGATTCAGAGAAGCAAACATTGCTAACGCACCTTAAAAAGGAGCATGGCGATACTTCAGGCGAAACAGAACCGACTCGTTTAACTCTTCAACGCAAGACCCGCAGCACGCTAAGTGTTGCCGCTGGAGGCGGTAAGAGTAAGGATGTTCAAGTAGAGGTACGTAAAAAACGTACTTACGTGAAGCGCAGCACTATTGAAGATGAAGCGAAACGTGAAGCTGAGGAAGTAGCTAATCGTGAAGCGGAAGAGAAAGCACAACGCGATGCTGAAGAGCAAGCGAAACGTGATGCTGCAGAGAAAGCACAGCGCGAAGCCGAAGAAAAAGTAACACGTGAAGCGGATGCAAAACGTGATTCTGAAGAGAAGGCTCAACGCGCACAAGCTGAAAAGGCTAAAAAAGACATGAATTCAAAAAATGCAGACGCTAACGCACAAGCGAAAAAAGAAGCGGATGAACTTAAAACTCGTCAAGAGCAAGAAGCAACTCGTAAAGCCGAAGCTGAAGCAGCTAAGCTTGTTGAAGAAGCTCGTAAGTTAGCAGAAGAGAACCAAGAACGTTGGTCTGAAGAAGAGAAGAAGAAGAAAGAGCAAGAGAAATCTGCGGATTACCATGTGACTACTTCTACTTATGCTCGTGAAGCAGAAGATGCGGCTGATAAAAAAGACGAAAAAGCACCTCGTCGTCGCAAGAAGAAACCTGCTCCTGCAGCTCAGCCTGGCAACAACCGTGGTGGTCGTAACCAACGTGGTCGTGGCGGTAAAGGTAAGCTTGCTAAACCAACTTCAATGCAGCAAGGCTTCGATAAGTCAGCAACTGTTGCTAAATCTGATGTTGCTATCGGCGAAACTATCGTTGTTTCTGAACTGGCTAGCAAAATGTCAGTTAAAGCAACTGAAGTTATCAAAGTAATGATGAAGATGGGCGCTATGGCGACTATCAACCAAGTGATCGACCAAGAAACAGCACAACTTGTTGCTGAAGAAATGGGCCACAAGGTTATCCTACGTAAAGAAAACGAATTAGAAGAAGCAGTGCTAGCTGACCGTGATAACGATGCTATCGCAGAAGGTCGTGCTCCTGTTGTTACTATCATGGGTCACGTTGACCACGGTAAAACTTCTACACTTGATTACATTCGTAAAGCACACGTTGCTTCTGGCGAAGCTGGCGGTATCACACAGCACATTGGTGCTTACCACGTAGATACTGACAACGGCATGATCACGTTCCTTGATACTCCTGGACACGCGGCGTTTACCGCTATGCGTGCTCGTGGTGCTCAAGCGACAGATATCGTTGTACTTGTTGTTGCAGCTGATGATGGCGTAATGCCACAAACAATCGAAGCAATCCAGCACGCGAAAGCGGCAGGCGTTCCTCTGATTGTTGCTGTGAACAAGATCGACAAAGAGGGTGCAAACCCAGACAACGTTAAGAATGAGCTAGCTCAATACGACGTTATCCCTGAAGAATGGGGCGGTGAGAACATCTTCGTTCACATCTCTGCAAAACAGGGTACAAACATCGATGGTCTTCTAGAAGCTATCCTTCTTCAGTCTGAAGTTCTTGAACTTACAGCGGTTAAAGAAGGTATGGCATCTGGTGTTGTTGTTGAATCTCGTCTTGATAAAGGTCGTGGTCCAGTTGCAACAGTACTAGTACAGTCTGGTACTCTAAACAAAGGCGATATCGTTCTTTGTGGTCAAGAGTACGGCCGTGTTCGTGCAATGCGCGATGAAAACGGTAAAGACATCGAAACTGCAGGTCCATCTATCCCTGTAGAAATTCTAGGTCTTTCTGGCGTTCCTGCTTCAGGTGATGAAGCAACGGTTGTACGTGATGAGCGTAAAGCGCGTGAAGTTGCGAACTACCGTCAAGGTAAATTCCGTGATGTTAAACTAGCTCGCCAACAAAAAGCGAAACTAGAGAACATGTTCGCGAACATGACGGCTGGTGAAGTTGCTGAACTTAACGTTGTACTTAAAGCTGACGTTCAAGGTTCTGTAGAAGCGATTGCAGACTCTCTACTGAAACTGTCGACTGACGAAGTTAAAGTGAACATCGTAGGTTCTGGTGTTGGTGGTATTACGGAAACTGATGCAACTCTTGCAGCGGCTTCTAACGCTATCATCCTTGGTTTCAACGTTCGTGCTGACGCAACTGCGCGTGGTACTGTTCAGAATGAAAACCTAGATCTACGTTACTACTCAATCATTTACCAACTGATCGACGAAGTGAAACAGGCGATGGGCGGTATGCTTGCTCCTGAATTCCGTCAAGAGATCATTGGTCTTGCTCAAGTTCGTGACGTATTTAAGTCGCCTAAACTTGGTGCAATCGCTGGTTGTATCGTTACTGAAGGTACGATTAAGCGTAGCAGCCCAATCCGCGTACTTCGCGAAAACGTTGTTATCTACGAAGGTGAACTAGAGTCACTTCGTCGCTTTAAAGATGACGTTCAAGAAGTTAAAAATGGTTACGAGTGTGGTATCGGCGTTAAGAACTACAACGACGTTCGCGTTGGTGACCAGATCGAAGTATTCGAAATTGTTGAAGTTAAACGTACTCTAGACTAACCAGTCAGTACGACTCGACATATTGACTAAGGTTACTAACATTACCTGTAAAGGTAATAAGTAATCGGTTGTTGAATACACCATGGGGGGCTGGTAATTACCAAGCCCCCCATCTTTCTAAGTGAGAAAAGAAAATGTCAAAAGAATTTAGCCGCACACAACGTGTGTCTCAGCAGCTTCAAAAAGAGCTCGCACTTATCCTCCAGCGTGAAGTTCGTGACTCACGTATTGGTATGGTAACTATTTCAGATGTAGAAGTGTCTCGTGACCTTGCTTACGCAAAAGTTTTCGTGACTTTCCTATGTATCGGTGAGCAAACTCCTGAATCATGCCTTGCTGCTCTTAAAGAGCATGAAGTGCCAGTTCGTATGGCTCTTGGTAAGCGTATTCGCCACCGTCTAACACCTGAAGTTCGTTTTACTTACGACAACACATTGGTAGAAGGCATGCGTATGTCTAACCTAGTAAGTGAAGTACTGAACGATGACAAGCGTAAGCAAGAAGAATCTGGCCGCACTGACGAAACTCAGTCTAAGGATGAAGAGTAATGGCTCGCCGTCGTAAAGGTCGCCCTATAAACGGGGTAATTCTGTTAGATAAGCCAACAGGCATTTCATCTAATGATGCACTGCAAAAAGTAAAGCGTATTTACTTTGCAGAGAAGGCAGGGCACACCGGTGCTCTGGATCCTCTTGCGACTGGCATGCTGCCAATTTGTCTTGGTGAAGCAACGAAGTTCTCTCAGTTTCTTCTAGATTCTGATAAGCGCTACGTAGTTATCGCTAAGCTTGGTGAGCGTACCAACACCTCAGACTCTGATGGTGAAGTGGTTGAAACACGTGAAATCAACGTGACTCAAGAGCAACTTGAACGCTGCATTGCAAGCTTCAAAGGCGAAACTGACCAGATTCCATCAATGTTCTCAGCATTGAAGTATCAAGGTAAACCTTTGTATGAATACGCACGAGCAGGTATCGAGGTGCCTCGTGAGTCTCGTAAGATCACTGTGTATTCTATTGAGCTACTTCGCTTTGAAGGTGATGAAGTTGAGATGGAAGTGCATTGTTCTAAAGGTACTTACATCCGCACAATTACCGACGATCTTGGTGAAATGCTAGGTTGTGGTGCTCACGTGACAATGCTTCGTCGTACTGGTGTTGCAAAGTACCCGTATGAACGCATGGTTACCTTAGAACAGTTGAACGAAATTCTAGAGCAAGCACAAGCGCAAGAAATTGCACCTAAAGAGTTGCTTGATCCATTGCTGATGCCAATGGACACTGCCGTAGAAGACTTACCAGAAGTTAATTTGAACGCGGAACTGACTGATCTTGTTCAGCACGGTATGCCAGTTCAGGTTTCTGGTGCACCAACTGAAGGCACGGTTCGTATGACAAGTGGCGAAGATAAGCTGTTTGTTGGCGTTGCTCAGATTGCTGAAGATGGTCGAGTTGCACCTAAGCGCTTGGTGGTTTTCAGAGATGAAGAGCCACAAGCGTAGCGTTTAAATCGAGTCAGAATATTAGTCGTTCTTCCTTAAGTACGAATAATTGATATAGAAAGCGAGCCCTTAATTTTAATGGTTCGCTTTTTTCGTTTTTCATCGGTTCGATTGTTATTGCACCAGCTCATAAACTTCCCTATAATCCTCGGCTCGCGTAGCGGCTGAATCAGAGATTGGCTGCTACAAATATAAACTTACTCTTATCAGGAGAGATTTATGTCTCTGAATGCAGAAACTAAAGCAGCAATCGTTGCAGAATACGCACAATCTGAAGGCGACACAGGTTCACCAGAAGTACAAGTAGCACTACTTACTGCTTCTATCAACCACCTACAAGGTCACTTCAAAGCGCACAAACACGATCACCACAGCCGTCGTGGTCTATTACGTATGGTTTCTAGCCGTCGTAAGCTTCTTGATTACTTGAAAGGCAAAAACCTTACTCGTTACCAAGACCTAATCAAGCGTCTAGGCCTACGTCGCTAATAGCGATGTCTGCAAAGACAGTTTGAAGAAAAGGAGCATTTATGCTCCTTTTTTTGTGTCTATAAGAAAATGTTTGGCCGGTTGCACAGAATATCATTTGGCTTTTTCTGATAGGAAATATCTCTCCTAATAAAAATAGTTTATACTACGCCCGCCTATGCGTTTTCAACGCTGGGCAATCAACCTCTCAAGACGTTACAGTCACAGATGTCGGCCAATAGGTCGCGACTATTCAAAGGCGGATTTGGTCTTAATTCGGCGTATGAACTCATACAAAGAAGCATCATTCCCGAGTCTCTTTTCACTAGTCGCGATTGGTAATATCTTGAGTCAATCTTCACTTAATCTAAAGTCATGACTTTAGAGCTAAGGATATACAATGTTTGAAAAACCAGTTGTAAAATCGTTCCAGTACGGTAACCACACCGTAACTCTAGAAACGGGCGTAATGGCACGTCAAGCTACTGCTGCTGTAATGGCGACTATGGACGATACATCAGTATTCGTTTCTGTTGTTGCTAAAAAAGAAGCTGTTGCGGGTCAAGATTTCTTCCCTCTAACAGTTAACTACCAAGAGCGTACATACGCTGCGGGTAAAATCCCTGGTGGTTTCTTCAAGCGTGAAGGTCGTCCTTCTGAAGGCGAAACGCTAACAGCTCGTCTGATTGACCGTCCAATTCGCCCACTTTTCCCAAGTGCGTTTAAAAACGAAGTTCAAGTTATCGCTACGGTTGTTTCTATCAACCCTGACGTAAACCCAGACATGATCACTATGATCGCAACGTCTGCTGCACTTGCTATCTCTGGTGCACCATTCAATGGTCCTATCGGTGCTGCACGTGTTGGTCACATCGACGGCGAACTTGTTCTTAACCCATCAAATACTGAGCTTGAAAATTCTAAACTAGACCTAGTTGTGTCTGGTACAGAAGGCGCAGTACTTATGGTTGAATCTGAAGCAGATAACCTATCTGAAGAAGAAATGCTTTCAGCTGTTGTTTACGGTCACGACCAGCAACAAGTTGTAATCAAAGCGATCAACGAATTTGCAGCTGAAGTTGCAACTCCATCTTGGAACTGGGAAGCACCAGTAGTTAACACTGAGCTTAAAGCTCGTGTTGCTGAATTGGCTGAAACTCGTCTATCTGACGCGTACCAGATCACTGAGAAAATGGCTCGTTACGAGCAAGTTGGCGCAATCAAAACTGAAGCGGTTGCTGCTCTTCTAGCTCAAGACGAAAACTTAGATGAGCGCGAAATCCGCGGCATGCTTGGTTCTCTAGAGAAAAACGTAGTACGTAGCCGCATCATTGCTGGCAACCCACGTATCGATGGCCGTGAAAAAGACATGGTTCGTGCGCTAGACGTACGTACTGGTGTTCTTCCACGTACACACGGTTCTTCTCTATTCACTCGTGGTGAAACTCAAGCTCTTGTTACTGCAACACTTGGTACACAACGTGATGCACAAATCATCGACAGCCTAATGGGTGAGAAGAAAGACAACTTCCTTCTACACTACAACTTCCCTCCATACTGTGTAGGTGAGACTGGTTTCGTTGGTTCTCCTAAGCGTCGTGAAATTGGTCACGGTAAGCTTGCTAAACGTGGTATCCAAGCAGTAATGCCTTCTGTTGATGAATTCCCATATACAGTTCGTGTTGTATCGGAAATCACTGAATCTAACGGTTCTTCTTCAATGGCTTCTGTATGTGGTACATCTCTAGCACTTATGGATGCTGGTGTTCCAATCAAAGCTTCTGTTGCGGGTATCGCAATGGGTCTTGTTAAAGAAGGCGACGATTTCGTTGTTCTTTCTGACATCCTTGGCGACGAAGATCACCTAGGTGACATGGACTTTAAAGTAGCAGGTACTAACGCTGGTATCACTGCACTTCAAATGGACATCAAGATCGAAGGCATCACTAAAGAGATCATGCAAATTGCTCTTAACCAAGCGCAAGGTGCACGTAAGCACATTCTTTCTGTAATGGATGAAGCTATCTCTGGTGCTCGTGAAGACATCTCTGAATTCGCTCCACGTATCCACACAATGAAAATCAGCTCTGATAAGATCAAAGATGTTATCGGTAAAGGCGGCGCAGTTATCCGTGCTCTTTGTGAAGAAACAGGTACTACAATCGAAATCGAAGACGATGGCACAATCAAGATTGCTGCTACTGAAGGCGCAGCTGCTCAAGAAGCTATCCGTCGTATCGAAGAGATCACTGCTGAAGTTGAAGTTGGCCGCATTTACCAAGGTAAAGTTGCTCGTCTAGCTGACTTCGGTGCATTCGTTACTATCCTTCCTGGTAAAGATGGTCTAGTACACATCTCTCAAATCGCTGACAAGCGTGTTGAGAAAGTGTCTGACTACCTAACTGAAGGTCAAGAAGTTCCTGTTAAGGTTCTTGAAATTGACCGTCAAGGCCGTGTACGTCTAAGCATGAAAGAAGCTGTTGAAACGCCAGCTGAAGGCGAAGCACCTGCTGCTGAGTAATTCTTAGCCTATTAATGGGACTATCGCTTTTTAGTGATTTCTAACCCATTGGTAAAAAAGCATGTTATAAAGGGGAGCATATCGCTCCCCTTTTTTATTGCGGTCATAACAGGAGTAATTATTTGTGAAATGGTTTCAAACCGCGAGTATGTGTTTACTGCTTGTACTAACTGGTTGTGCGACAACATCAGATAACACCTCACGTTGGGTTTATCCACCAATGGCTGTGCCGCTTCAACCAAGTGTCCAGCAAGAAGTGCAAATAGCGCGTCTTAGTCAGTTATTACAGCGCCCAGACTTGAACGATGAAGTTCGAGCTAAAATGTTGTTCGAGCGTGGTAACTACTACGACAGCGTTGGCCTGCGTGATTTAGCACGTCTTGATTTCAATCAGTCTCTTTCATTGAACCCCGCTCAACCTGATATCTTCAACCTTTTGGGTGTTTACTTTACGCAAGTAGGGGAGTTTGATGCCGCTTATGAATCTTTTGATTCTACGTTAGAGCTTGATCCTGCAAACTCATATGCAGAAAGGAATCGCTCTATCGCTCTCTACTATGGTGAGCGCTATGACTTAGCTAACGAAGAGATGATGAAGCACTACGCCGATGATCCTAGCGATCCGTTTCGCGCTCTGTGGCTTTACATCATTCAGCATGAACTCACGCCAGAACAAGCAAAGCTTGATCTTCAAAAGCGTTACGAGAGCCGTGACGAACAGTGGGGCTGGGTATTAGTTGCGATCATGCTTGACGATATTACCGAAGAGCAGGCATTCAAAGCTATTCTAACGGGGACTCGTGACAATACGCTCCTAGCTCAACGTCTGACGGAAACGTATTTCTACCTTGCTAAGCGCCACCACATGAATGGTGATTACGCGAATGCGATCTCTTTGTACAAGTTAGCGGTTTCTTTTAACGTGTATGAATACGTAGAACACCGTTACTCTTTCTTAGAGTTAAGTCGCATCTTTAGCACGCTTAAAGCCGAACATCTGGCACAGTCTAAATTAGCAGCCGCTAAACTGGCAGAAGCTGAAGAAGAAGCCAAAGCTAAGTAAACGACATATTATAAACTTAAGAAACCGCTGCCTGTCAGCGGTTTTTTTATGGCCTTTTTTATGCTTCTTTTTTATAAACGGAGGTCTCGTTTCTGATTGCTTTTTATTTAAACAACACTAAAATAGTTAGCCTTGCTAACTAAATGTCAATTCTGTGGTTGGAAATCTATGCTGGACCAAAATCTAGAAAAAATTGAACGCTTTGCTTCTAAGATATGGCGAACTCAAGTTAATGAAGATCCTATCTGCCAGCTGAGCTTCAATGAGTACGATTATTTGAAGGTCATTCAAGCATCGTTAGAGCCTATTCGGCTAACAGACCTTGCTATTGAGATGCAGGTGACAAAACCTTCTGCGACGACTATGGTTCAAAGGCTAGAAAGAAAAGGTCTAGTTGAGCGCAAGGCGTCTCTTGAAGATGCGAGATCTAAGCTGGTGATTTTGACCCAAAAGGCTGAAGTCGGTTTGGAAGAAGAAAGTAAAATCTATCAGGTCATGGCACAGATACTGGAAAGCCGTTTGTCTGAGCAAGAATCTCACCAGCTTAACCTATTGTTAAACAAAGCTTTGAAGTAAATAATTTAGATATTTAGTTAGCCTTGTTAACTAGTTTTACGAGTCATATCCCATTGATATGCGACTCACTGAAGAAAGTAGAGTAAGAAATGAGTAACTCAATTAGTCGTCAATTCTGGCGATACACAATTCCTACCGTAGCGGCCATGTTAGTTAATGGCCTTTACCAAGTGGTGGATGGTATTTTCATTGGCCGTTATGTAGGGGCCGATGGGCTTGCGGGCATTAACGTCGCGTGGCCTGTTATTGGGTCGATCCTCGGTATTGGTATGCTTGTGGGAGTGGGGACGGGTGCGCTTGTCTCGATTCGCCAAGGCGAAAAAGACACCAAAGGCGCTAAGCAGATCTTAGCAACCGGTCTAACATTGTTGTTGGCGATAACGCCCATCGTTTCTGGATTGTTGTTTCTGTTTGCTGATAACTTCTTGCTTTGGCAGGGTGCTGAAGGGCGAGTGTATGAACTTGGCCTGCAATACTTACATATTCTGATTGGTGCTAGTGTCTTCACTTTAGGCTCTATCGCGATGCCGTTTTTACTGCGTAATGATGACAGTCCTAACTTGGCCACCATCCTGATGATTGTCGGTGCGGTGATTAATATTGTATTGGATTACCTATTTATCGCGCAGTTTGGTTGGGAGTTGAAGGGGGCTGCATTGGCAACCGCAATGGCTCAGTTTGTGGTAACAGGTTTGGGGTTGGCTTACTTTTTCTCACGTCGAGCAAACTTATGCTTACGTTGGAATGAACTGAGACTAAAGTTATCGGTGATTCCTGAAATCTTCGCCATTGGTACCTCGAGCTTCTTTATGTACGCTTACGGTTCGATGATGGTGGCACTGCACAATGCCTTGTTCTCTCAATATGGCGACCAGCTGATGATTGGTGCATACGCTATTTTGGGCTACATAGTGACGGTTTATTACCTCACGGCAGAAGGGATCGCCAACGGCATGCAGCCATTAGTGAGCTACAACCATGGTGCGCGTAATCAAGCAAACATTCGTAAGCTACTTAAGATTGCGATGGTGAGTTCGGTATTGATCGGTGTCGCGTTTGTATTGCTGCTGAACGCATTCCCACGTGAGTTCGTTTCTGTGTTTAGTTCGGATGAACCACAGTTAGTCGAGTACACAGTGTTGGGTATCCGATTGCACATGTTTGCACTGGCGCTTGATGGCTTCTTAGTGGTAGCGGGTGCTTACTATCAGGCAGTGAACAAAGGCAGCAAAGCGATGTTTGTGACGATAGGCAATATGCTTATCCAATTACCCTTCTTGTACATCATGCCTAAATTGTACGGTGTGCCGGGGATTTGGATTGCCTACCCACTGTCTAACATCGCGCTCAGCGTCGTAGTTATGATTATGCTCTATAAAGACGTAAAGAAGCTCGACGATGCGCCGCTAGAAACAGCGACAGCATAGGTCGCTGTTTTTGAGCTGAATTAAAAAGGTCTAGCGAATGCTAGACCTTTTCTGTATCTGTTGCTGATTCTTCCAATTTAAGGAACTAGATGTTCTTAACGTCTAAACCCGCAAGCTGATGCCAATAACCGTTGCATTGGCGGCTTTCAATGGTCTTTGGATTTTCACCTTGTTCGTTCGCTCTGAAGTTATTGATTTCAGAGAAGGTATCGATGCCCAATGGGCTTAAACGAACCACATCAACCAAGTCATGCATACTCGGTAGATCATTGACTAGGTTATAGCAGTAACCTGATTGAGTTTGAATACCGTTAAGGTTAAAGACAGACTGGCCTTCTTGGCTATCGACTTGTAGGCCGGTAGGGTATTTGATGCAGCAGGTTTCGCAATCGTCTTTGGCTTTGTTTTCTGCGCGAGCGGTAAAGCATCGTGCTGAATAAGCAAGCGGTAGGTAGCCGTGGCTAAATACTTCTACTTCGAACTTATTACGGATATTAAGCTCTTCGCACTGTGTCATTACGTTGCTTAGCCATTCGCGAGAAAGCTCAACTGGCATACACCAACGTGTCATACCTTGTTTCAAGAACAGGTTCAGAGTATGTGCGTTGTAGGTGTTAACCGCCGGGCCAACCACAAAAGGCACTTTGCTTTCGCTTGCTAATTGAATCGCAGACACGTCGTTGGCTTCAATCGCAAAGTCACCGTTATCAATGTACTTCTTCATGATGTTGACTTCGCTTGGTGCTTCTAGCAATGCCATGGTGGAAAGTACGACTTGCTTACCTGAAGCAGACAGCTCTTTGGCAATATCCATCCAGTGTTTTGCTTTCATCTCACGACGCTTTGAACACACGGCTTCACCTAGGTAGATGATATCAGCAGAGCTTGATTTCGCTTGCTCATAGAAGCTTTCAACGTCTTGTTTTGGCCAAAAATAAAGAAGAGGGCCTAATGCGTATTTCATTGAGTTCTCCATTTGGCTCTATTGCCATTTACGGTGATAAGCGCCAAGCGTGGTTTGTGTACCTTCAGATACATTCGCCAGTGTCGCATTCCAAGCTTGTTCCACTTGGTATTGTTCTGGGTTCGCTAAGTAGCGGTCGATAGCTGCGCGCCAAGTACGAGTCACTTGCTCGACATAAGCAGGGCTACGTTGGCGACCTTCAATTTTCACTGAGGCAACGTTGGCAGCAAATAGCTCAGGCAGCATAGACAGTGTGTTGAGGCTGGTCGGCTCTTCAAGTGCGTGATAGCGTTTACGCTCACCATCGATCTCGGCTTCAAAGCGGCCTTTACATAGCGTTGGGTAGCCCGCGTTTTCGCCGGCTACGTACTTGTCGATAAGAATCTCATTCAAGCGTGACTCTAGACCTGTTTCTGTTTCTTGCCAGCGAACGTATTTTGCTGGAGAACAAGCACCAACGGTATTTGGTGATTCGCCGGTCATGTACGAAGAAAGGTAGCAACGACCTTCTGCCATGATACACAAGCTACCAAAAGCGAATACTTCAAGGTCAACGTCAGAAGTGATATTACGAGAAAGCTGTTTGACCTGATGAATCGACAATACACGCGGTAGTACCACACGCTTTACATTGAAGTTCTTGTGGTAGAAGTCGATTGCAGCCGCATTGGTCGCAGAAGCTTGAACCGATAGATGTAACTCTAGTTCTGGATATTTGTTTGCTGCGTACTCAAGCACTGCGATATCAGCAATGATCAGCGCATCAACACCCAGTGCTGCGGCGTTGTCTACGGCATTTGTCCAGCGTTCGAAGCCATTTGGGTGAGCAAAAGTATTTAAGGCAACGTGAATTTTCTTGTTGCGGTCATGCACATATTGCACAGCACGATCGAGCTTTTTACCCGCAAAGTTAAGGCCGGCAAAGTGTCGGGCATTGGTATCGTCTTTGAATCCGATATAGACAGCATCCGCACCACAATCAATAGCGGTTTTCAAAGCAGGTAAGTTACCCGCTGGGCATAAGAGTTCCATTTGCTCACTACCAGTAGAATGAAATTGAAGCGAGTATTTTATGAAGAATTATGAATGACGGAATTGATGTAAGGCAGGTTTAGATGGATAAATCTGCTTTTACTCCGTTTGGGGTACGACTAGTAAGGCTTTTGTACTTTGGTGTGGCTTTTGACAGGGTGATATTTGAATCGTGTACTAGTTCTTATGGCGACGATTTTGGGCAAACAGCTCTTCGACGTCTTGTTTCGGTTGTGGGCGATAGAAGTGGAAGCCTTGAATTGAACTGCAGTTGAGGTTAGAAAGCAGGGTCGCTTGTTCACTGGTTTCGACGCCTTCTGCCACTACAGTTAAATCGAGAGATTTACCCAGGTTGATGATGTTTTCAATCACAGTGATTTGCTTTGGTAGCGTATCGATATCAGAGATAAAAGCTCGGTCTATTTTGAGTTCATCAATTGGGAAGCGAGCCAAATAAGACAGAGAAGAATAGCCCGTACCGAAATCATCGATAGATAAAGCAAAGCCGAGTTTCTTTATAGCGTTAAGCATTTGAAGTGTGTGTTCACTATCACTCATCACCGCGCTTTCTGTCAGCTCAAACGTAATAGCACTAGGATCAAGCTCTGTTGAGCGAAGTAACTTTTCAACGTAATCAATCAGTTTCGGGTTACCAAACTGCTCAGGAGACAAGTTGATAGCCACTCTACCTGGCAGGATACCTTGCATCTTCCATCGCTTAACCGTGGCAAATACTTCACGCATTACCACTCGGCCAAGCTGCTCGATAAGGCCGGCACGTTCTGCTACAGGGATGAATGCCGCAGGGCTGATATAGCCTTCTACAGGGTGCTTCCAACGTACCAAAGCTTCAGCGCCGTTGATGGTGAAATCACGCGCGTTGACCTTAGGTTGATACCAAACCTCAAGTCCATTCTGTTGCAGTGCTTTTTGCAGTTCTATCTCCAACCACAATCGCATACGCGCTTCTTTGTTCATCTGTTCGTTGAACTTGATCAGGCGGTTACGTCCACGATCTTTGGCTTCATACATCGCAGTGTCTGCGTTTTGTAGCAAGATACGAGCATCGGTACCATCTTGAGGAAAGCTCACGCTGCCAATAGAACAGGCTAAGCGTTTACTAAAGTGGTGAAGATCGAAGGGTTGATTGATCAGGGAAATGATCTTTTCAGCGAGCATTTCAGGTGTTCGTTGATGCTCTGGTTCTGGCAGAATAATACCAAATTCATCACCGCCTAAATGACCAATAACGGCCTGACGAGGCAGTAAACGTTTTAGGCGTGAAGCGACCTCTTTAATCACTTTATCACCAATGTGATGACCTAGTGAATCATTGATATTCTTAAAGTTATCAATATCTAAGTAGAGCATAACAACCGGCGTATCGTTTTGAATGAACTGCTCAAGACGTTTGGTAAACCCAACTCGGTTGTAGAGCTTGGTCAGTGCATCGATGTAGGCATCTTCACTGTTTGTAGGCGTATACTGCTTTGTGGTCTCTTGTGCGTCTTGAATAAGCACAAGCTGAGTCTTACTTCCAAGAACTGTGGTGGAGTCGATGTTGAGTTGAACTTTACGTTCAAAGCCGCATCGGGCGCCCGTTAAGCAAACCAAACCAGACTCAGAAATAATAGAACTGAGGTTATTATTGAAGACTGTTTTGCTTTGTTCATCGATGAACAATCGTCCCAACTCTTCGCCAATTAACTCGGTGGTGGAGTTAAAGCCGAGCAAGCGTGCTGCTGCTGGGTTTGATGACAAGATGTAGTCACTTTCAACTAACAGTAATCCGTCAGGGAGTAGGTGAGATAGCTTGTGGAATTTCGCTTCGGATTCTTCTAAAGAACGGGCAAGTACTTGGTTTTCTGATGTGTCGAAGGCATGAAAGACAATGTAGTCGGTTTTGTTGCCATTCGTCAGCGGAGATAGGCTGAAATTAAGGCTGGTATCGAGGTCAGTTTCGTTGAGAGTGACTTCGGCCTCAATCGTTTCGCCATTGAATGCACGCTCATAGTAAGGCTTAAGGTGTTGGTAGAATTGCTCACCTAATGTTTGGCGATCATTCATGCCAGCAAGCTCGGTTTTACTCAAACCAGCAATATCGCAGTAACGCTCATTAACCATAAAATAGTTATGTTGGGCATCAAGTACCGCAAAAAAGAACGGACTGTTTGCTGTTAGCTGGGTAAACCAATGTTGTAGTTGCTGGGGAGGCATCAAAGTACTACCAATTCTCCAAGAGCTTGAATATTCACTATCGATAAATATTTATTACTTTCTGTGTGGCTATCGATATTTACCTGTGAGTGCAGCGATCCGCTGTAATTCTCATGACCTGAGTAACTATAACTGTGATTTTCAGGATATTAAAGGTCGAGTATCAAACCGAAGTTAATTTGATACATAACAGTAACTGAGATTTCAACATCATCTATGATGCATTCCATATTATTGACAAAGTTACGGATAAGTCACGTGATAAACAAGATTCGCACTCAACTAGTTCAAAATGCCGCATCAATTTTGCGATCTCCAGTCCAGTTATTGCCTAAAATAGTACAAAAAAGAGCCTTATTGGAGGCGCTTAAGAATGTCTTTAAGGAAGCTTTAGAGGACGGTGACTTTGAATTCTTAGAAGACAAGTGGCTTAAAGTCTCAATAAAAGATATGGGGTTAAGTTGGTGTATTAGCTATCAAAATGAGCAACTAGTTGTAGCTGATAACGAGGTTGTTGAAGATGTAAGCTTTAGCGGAAACCTTAACGATCTTGTGCTGATTGCCGGGCGTAAAGAAGACCCAGATACGCTTTTCTTTCAACGTAGACTGTCTATTGAGGGCGATACAGAGCTTGGTTTAGAAGTCAAAAACTTGATGGATAGCGTAGATTTAGACGTATTGCCGACTCCTATGAAAACTTTGTTAAATCAATTAGCTGATTTTGTGCAGAAGGGAGTACAATCCCCAGATACACAAAGTGAGGTAATGAATGCTTATTCGAACTGAAGCACCGGCAGATATACTTGTCATTGATCGTTTATTGAAATCTGTTTTTGAAACAGATGCAGAAGCTAATTTGGTTATGAGCTTGCGTGAGAATAGCCATTTAACGCTATCGCTGGTGGCTTGTTCTGATGAGGGCGAGGTGGTTGGCCACCTGATGTTTAGCCCTATTACTCTCCATGGTGACGATCATAACTGGCAGGGACTTGCGCCTCTCGCGGTGAAAGAAGAGTACCGCAATCAAGGTATTGCCAAATCACTGGTTGAAGACGCATTTTCTACATTGGTAGATTTCGGTTACCCAGCCTGTGTTGTGCTTGGTGATCCTGCTTACTACGGCCGCTTTGGTTTTAAGGCTGCGAGCGAGTTTGGCCTGAGTTGTGTTTGGGATGTACCTGAAGGTGCTTTCCAAGCGATTGAGTTGGTAGAGGGTGTGTTTGCTGGGCATTCTGGTGAGATTGCTTACAGCCCAGAGTTCAACGACTTATAAGCTGATTTACCACGTAATCCGATACAAACTGATTTAGTCTAAATAAAGGAGCTTGATGCTCCTTTATTTTTTGTTAGTATCAGCCTCAATGAGCTCCTTTCAGTTCGCTCTAAGAAGAGCAATACCAACAAACCTAAGGTTACACCGCTAGATATGTCACAAACAAACGCACAATACCTGCAAGAGATGGGCATCAGCCAATGGGAGCTTAGTCACCCAGAGCGTTTGGTTGGCTACGAATCTGAATTGATTCCACTATCGAGCGACTGCAAGTTGCTACTGGTTTCGCCTGAAAAACCTCAGGAAGATCTCGCCGTGATGTTTGAACGCGTACTTAAAAGTATCAAACTCGACTTATCTCAGGCTTTACACCTTCAACCACAACACTTGTCTGCTGTGGATTTAGGTTCGGTTGAATGGGTATGGTTTGCTGGTTGCGAATCTGCACATGAACTGAAGGTAAAAACACTTCAATCTCCATTACTGTCTGACATTAACGGTAATAACCAACATCGCCGCGACTTATGGCAACAAATTTGTGCTTATGACTAATCAACTTTTACCGACTTCAGAACAACACCTAGACGCAATTTGGCAGATTGAGCAGACCGCGCATTCTCACCCTTGGTCTGAAAACATGATCCGTGATCTTAATAGTCGCGGAGGCAGCCACCGTGTTTTAGAGGTGGATGGAGAGGTTGTCGGCTATTTCTATGCTCAAAACATTGTCGGTGAGGTTACTTTGCTGACGATAGCGGTTGACCCCAAGCAACAAGGTAAAGGCTACGGTAAGGCTTTGGTTGAACACTTTCTCGATATGTGTGAACAAGCTGACGCGGAAAGTGCTTGGCTGGAAGTTCGCGAAAGTAATGTGAATGCGTTTAATCTTTACGAGAAGGCTGGCTTTAATGAAGTCGATCGCCGCCGTAACTATTACCCAACCAAGCAAGGCAACGAAGATGCGATCATTATGAGCTATCTTTTTATGTCGTTTAGCTAACAATCTACGTCTTTTAGCTAACCCTAAATAACTAACCACAGAATTAGCCACAAAATAGGGTGTAAACTGACCCTTTAGAAAGTGACTCGCTTTCTGTATAATCCGCACACAGAATTCAAGGGCAAGTATTATCTACTTGCCCTTTTTACGCTTTAGATCAGCAAAGGGCGACTATGTCTTTCCAACAAGAAGTGAGCAAACGTAGAACGTTTGCAATTATCTCTCACCCGGATGCGGGTAAAACCACGATTACTGAAAAAGTTCTTTTATTCGGAAACGCAATTCAAAAAGCGGGTACCGTAAAAGGTCGTGGCTCTAACCAGCACGCTAAATCTGACTGGATGGAGATGGAAAAAGAACGTGGTATTTCGGTAACCACGTCGGTAATGCAATTCCCATACAATGATTGCCTAGTAAACCTACTCGATACTCCAGGACACGAAGATTTCTCGGAAGATACGTACCGTACACTAACAGCGGTTGACTCTTGTTTGATGGTTATCGATGCTGCGAAAGGTGTCGAGGATCGTACTCGTAAACTGATGGAAGTAACGCGTCTACGTGATACTCCAATCGTAACGTTTATGAACAAACTTGACCGTGACGTTCGTGACCCAATGGAAGTGCTTGATGAAGTAGAAAGCGAGCTAGGTATGGCTTGTGCTCCAATCTCATGGCCAATCGGTTGTGGTAAAGAGTTTAAAGGTGTTTATCACATTCATCGTGATGAAACGATCTTGTACGAATCTGGCCACGGCCATGAGATCCAAGAAGTTCGTATCATTAAAGGTCTAGATAACCCTGAACTAGACGAAGCTGTTGGCGAAGATCTGGCGAGCAGTGTTCGTGAAGAGCTTGAATTGGTTATTGGTGCATGTCCTGAGTTTGATCTCGATTTGTTCCTTGCTGGTGAACTAACGCCTGTTTATTTCGGTACAGCATTAGGTAACTTTGGTGTTGACCACATGCTAGATGGTTTGACTAAGTGGGCTCCGGGCCCTCAAACTCGTCAAGCTAACGAGCGTGATGTTGAAGCGACAGAAGAGAAGTTCTCTGGCTTCGTCTTTAAGATCCAAGCAAATATGGATCCAAAACACCGAGACCGTATCGCATTCATGCGTATCGTTTCGGGTACTTACAACCAAGGTATGAAGATGAATCATGTTCGTACTGGTAAGAACGTAAGTATTTCGGATGCGGTAACTTTCATGGCGGGCGACCGTGCGCGAGCTGAAAAAGCGTATGCTGGTGACATCATTGGCTTGCATAACCATGGCACAATCCAGATTGGTGATACCTTTACTCAAGGCGAAAACTTGAAGTTCGCGGGTATTCCAAACTTCGCGCCTGAACTATTCCGTCGTATTCGTCTACGCGATCCACTAAAGCAGAAGCAACTTCTAAAAGGTTTGGTTCAGCTTTCTGAAGAGGGCGCAGTACAAGTATTCCGTCCTATGCAGAACAACGACCTGATCGTTGGTGCGGTTGGTGTACTTCAGTTTGACGTGGTTGTAGCGCGTTTGAAAGCGGAATACAACGTAGAAGCTATCTACGAAGGCGTTAACGTTGCAACCGCTCGCTGGGTTGAGTGTGATGACGCTAAGAAACTAGAAGAGTTCAAACGTAAGAATCAATCTAACCTAGCGTTAGATGGTGGTGATAACCTGTCTTACATCGCACCTACGATGGTGAACTTGAACCTAGCTTCTGAACGCTTCCCTGACGTTCAGTTCCGAGCGACGCGCGAGCACTAATTTCTCCGCGATCTATTCGAGTTAAACAAAAACGTCTATTGTTCTGCAATAGGCGTTTTTTAATACGTGTTATTTGAGGTTAAAGGCTGAGGTTTGAGCATGAGCATGAGCATGAGTATGAGTATGTTGGGTTGGGTTAAAGCTTGGGTTAAGAAATACGATAAGTGGTGTGAAGAGCTTGGTTTAACGCCTGAGAACAAGCGCAGCTGTGTTGCTTATCGTCGTGATCCTCAAGGAAATCAAACAGAGAGTAGGGAAGATGACACAGAAAATAAGTGACTTTCCGCTGTTTGATACTCATTGCCATGCGGATTTTGAAGCGTTTGAGCAAAATATTGTAATTGATCAGGGAGCTACACTTGATCAAAGTATTGATGGCTACCTTAAAGAAGCGAAGCAAGCTCAAGTCGAGAAGATTCTTATTCCTTCTATTGGCCAAAGTAACTGGTCGAAGCTCGATAAAATCGCCAAATTCTACCCCAATGTTTACTACGCCTTAGGTTTTCACCCTTACTTTTTAGAGCAAGCCAATAATGAGCAATTCTCAGAGCTTCACCAATTACTCTCATCAAAAAACAGTCAATGCGTTGCGATAGGAGAGTGTGGTCTCGACTTTTTTGTTGATGTGGATATGGACAAGCAAGAGCGCTTTTTCATCCAACAAATGGAGCTAGCGAAGGCATTTGAGCTGCCTTTGATTATCCATGAGAGGAAGTCTTATAACCGACTCATTGAACTATTAAAGCAGCACAAGTTCACTTTGGGTGGGGTGATTCACGGTTTTTCGGGGAGTGAACAGCAAGCTTTGGCGTGGATTAAGCTCGGTTTCTATATTGGTGTCGGTGGAACGATTACTTACCCAAGAGCACAAAAAACACGCACAACCATCGCAAAACTGCCTCTTGAATGCCTGGTATTAGAAACGGATGCACCGGATATGCCAACGTATGGTAATCAAGGAAATGTTAATCATTCCAAACATTTAGTTACGATCTTAAATGAACTATTTTTGCTTAGAAAAGAGCCAAAGCAATCGGTTGCAGCGCAAATTTGGCAAAATAGCCATCGTGCATTCGGTATATGTGAATAAAATCGAAGGTTTTTGTTTATCGTTTGCGTAAATTGCACTGAGCTTGTGATTTGGTTCACATTTGCGTGTGAATGGTACATGAATCTTGTACGAAAGTGTGAGGACGGCATTACTTTATTAGTGGTCGCATGAGTATAATTGCCTCCGCTTTATAGCCCCATTTTGTAACACGCCAATAAATAACTAATAAGGAAGTCATAAACTATGAGCCTGTTTATGAGCCTCGTCGGAATGGTTGCACTGATTGCAATCGCAGTACTACTATCCGACAACCGCAAAGCAATTAATATCAGAACAGTGGGTGGCGCTTTCGCTATCCAATTCGCACTTGGTGCATTCGTACTTTACATCCCTTGGGGTCGTGATCTACTTGCAGGTTTCTCTGCTGGTGTAGCAAACGTGATCGACTACGGTAAAGATGGTACTGGCTTCCTATTTGGTAGCCTTGTTAACTTCTCAGTTGACGGTATCGGTTTCATCTTTGCATTCCAAGTTCTACCAACACTAATCTTCTTCTCTGCTCTTATCTCTGTACTTTACTACATTGGTGCGATGCAAGTTGTAATCAAGGTTCTTGGTGGTGGTCTTCAGAAAGCTCTAGGTACTTCTCGCGCCGAGTCAATGTCTGCAGCAGCAAACATTTTCGTTGGTCAAACGGAAGCACCTCTAGTAGTTCGTCCATTTGTTCCTAAAATGACTAACTCTGAACTATTCGCAGTAATGTGTGGTGGTTTAGCATCTGTTGCTGGTGGTGTACTAGCGGGTTACGCATCTATGGGTGTACCTCTAGAGTACCTAGTAGCAGCGTCATTCATGGCAGCACCTGGTGGTCTACTATTCGCTAAAATCATCAAGCCTGAAACTGATGAAGTTGACGAGAACCTAGGTTCAGACATCGACGGTGGCGACGACAAGCCTGCTAACGTTATCGATGCAGCTGCTGGCGGTGCGTCAGTTGGTCTACAACTAGCACTTAACGTTGGTGCAATGCTACTAGCATTCATCGGTCTAATCGCTCTTATCAACGGTATCCTAGGTGGCATCGGTGGTTGGTTCGGTATGGAAAACCTAACTCTAGAACTTCTTCTAGGTTGGATCTTCGCACCGTTAGCATTCATCATTGGTGTTCCATGGGAAGAAGCAACTATTGCTGGTTCTTTCATTGGTCAGAAGACAGTTGTTAACGAATTCGTTGCATACCTAAACTTCGTACCATACATCGGTGACAACGCTCAAATCGTTGAAGCGACTGGTCAAGTAATGTCTGTTAAGACTCAAGCAATTATCTCGTTCGCTCTATGTGGTTTCGCAAACCTTTCTTCAATTGCGATTCTTCTAGGTGGTCTAGGTGGTATTGCTCCAAACCGTCGTCACGACATCGCACGTATGGGTGTTAAAGCGGTTGTAGCTGGTACTCTATCTAACCTGATGGCAGCAACAATTGCTGGCTTCTTCCTGTCTTTCTAATCAGTTAGAAATCGATATATAGACGCCATAATAATATCGCCCCGTAGCAAGAAATTGCTGCGGGGCTTTTTTGTTTTTAGGCCTAGTGATTTTGAGCATTTGCATGAATGAATGCTTGAAGTCGAAAATGGGTCTAGAATGTTTTTTTGAGATACAAACCGTTTGCGTTCTAAGGAGCACTACAATTTATTGATGGATACCTATAATGTATAAGCTTAAGGGATAGGATGTCTCTTGTTGGCAAGAAAGTAACTGCTTGGATTTATCTAAAGGTTGTTCTTCTGGGATTAAGCCAAACTTAGCGATACGCTATATTAGCAATACACTATAGATGTTAGACACAACATGACTGATTTGTTGTGCCATAGACCAAACTGGTACTGTGCGGTGACAAGGATTGCAATTGATAGCGAAAGTTATCAAGTCTTCAGGGAACCAAGTCCGTTCATTTGTGACTACTGAGCATTACTAAAATATCCATCTATACTGGGTGGGTGGCGAAGTAGTTAACTATTTGAATATATTGATCGGAGATAGAAATGAGCGATTTAAAAGCAGCAGCTCTACGTGCACTTAAACTTATGGACCTAACGACGCTAAATGACGACGATACTACTGAAAAAGTAGTGGCGCTTTGTCATGACGCAAAGACTGCAGTTGGTAACACCGCTGCAATCTGTATTTACCCTCGCTTCATCCCAGCCGCTAAAAAGGCGTTGCGTGAGCAAGGTACTCCAGAAGTACGCATCGCGACTGTAACTAACTTCCCTCATGGTAATGACGACATCGAAATTGCTGTTGCTGAAACGAAAGCAGCGGTAGCGTACGGCGCAGACGAAGTTGACGTAGTATTCCCATACCGTGCTCTTATTGCTGGTAACGAAGAAGTTGGCTTTGAGCTAGTTAAGCAATGTAAAGCCGCTTGTGGTGACATCACGCTTAAAGTGATCATCGAAACAGGTGAGCTAAAAGAAGAAGCACTTATCAAGAAAGCTTCTCAGATCTGTATCGAAGCGGGTGCAGACTTCATCAAAACTTCAACAGGTAAAGTGCCAGTAAACGCGACTCCAGAGTTCGCACGCATGATGCTTGAAGTTATTCGTGACATGGGCGTGGCTAAAACTGTTGGTTTCAAACCAGCTGGTGGTGTACGTACAGCTGAAGATGCTCAAGCTTACCTAGCAATGGCTGATGAGCTACTAGGCGCTGAGTGGGCAGACAACATGCACTACCGTTTTGGTGCTTCAAGCCTACTGACTAACCTTCTTAATACATTAGAAGTAACAGACCAAACTGCTGATCCAGCAGCATACTAATTTACCCATTCGGGTATATAACAATTAAGTCTGTTTGATGGAGTGGCGTTAAGTCACTCCATATTACCTCTTTCCCTACAAACCATACTCACTAGAGTTTGGGAGGCACTAATGTATCTACCTCAAGAAATTATTCGCAGAAAACGTGATAACGAAGTACTGACCACAGAAGAAATTAACTTCTTCATCCAAGGTGTCGCTAAAAACACGGTTTCTGAAGGCCAGATTGCTGCATTCGCAATGGCTATCTTTTTTAATGAAATGACGATGCCAGAACGTATCGCACTAACATGTGCAATGCGTGATTCAGGCATGGTGATTGATTGGAGCCACATGAACTTTGATGGCCCAATCGTTGATAAGCACTCTACTGGTGGTGTTGGTGACGTAACTTCTCTGATGCTTGGCCCTATGGTGGCAGCATGTGGCGGTTTCGTTCCAATGATTTCTGGTCGTGGTTTAGGCCACACTGGCGGTACGCTAGACAAACTAGAATCTATCCCTGGTTATAACATTACACCAACCAACGATGTGTTTGGTGAAGTAACCAAAGACGCTGGCGTAGCGATCATCGGCCAAACGGGCGATCTAGCACCGGCTGACAAGCGTGTTTATGCAACTCGTGATATCACAGCAACAGTAGACAACATCTCACTGATCACCGCTTCAATTCTATCTAAGAAACTGGCCGCTGGCCTTGATTCTCTAGTGATGGACGTAAAAGTCGGTTCAGGCGCATTCATGCCAACGTATGAAGCTTCTGAAGAACTAGCGAAATCTATCGTGGCAGTAGCAAACGGTGCTGGCACTAAAACAACAGCAATCCTAACGGACATGAACCAAGTTTTAGCTTCTTCAGCGGGTAACGCAGTCGAAGTACGCGAAGCGGTTCAATTCCTAACTGGCGAATACCGCAATCCACGTTTGTTGGAAATCACGCTGGCGTCGTGTGCGGAAATGTTGGTGCTGGGTAACCTAGCAAAAGATTCAGATGAAGCGCGTGAAAAACTGATGGCAGTACTGGATAACGGTAAAGCAGCAGAGTGCTTCGGTAAGATGGTAGCGGGCCTTGGTGGTCCAGCAGATTTCGTAACGAACTACGATAACTACCTAGAAAAAGCAGACATTGTTAAACCAGTGTACGCACTCGAAAGCGGTGTAGTATCAGCGATGGATACGCGTGCTATTGGTATGGCTGTCGTTGGTATGGGCGGTGGTCGCCGTGTAGCAACAGACAGCATTGATTACGCAGTCGGTTTTGATAGCTTCATTCGCCTTGGCGAAGTAGCAAGTGATGAGAAACCATTAGCAATGATTCATGCTCGCAATGAACAACAGTGGCAAGAAGCTGCGACGGCATTACAAAATGCAATCACTGTGGGCGGAGAATATACAGCAACGCCAGATGTTTACCGTCAGATTCGTTCTGAAGACGTGTAAATAACAGATATCGGTATACCTCGTGTATACCGATAAACAGAGTTCTGGTGCAAAGAGCAATAAGTTGGTGAAGAAAATGAAAAGAGCATTTATTTTAGTTTTAGATTCATTCGGTATCGGTGAAACAGCGGATGCTGAGACATTCGGTGATGTAGGTTCAGACACAATGGGCCACATTGCTGACCATTGTGAACAAGGCCTTGCAGACAACGCGGATCGTAAAGGTCCACTAACGCTGCCAAACCTGTCTAAGCTTGGCTTAGCGATGGCTCACAAAGAGTCTACAGGTCGCTTTGCTCCTGGTATGGACGCAGACGCTGAGATCATTGGCGCTTACGGTCACGCTGCAGAGCTGTCTTCTGGTAAAGACACGCCATCAGGTCACTGGGAAATCGCAGGTGTACCGGTATTGTTTGATTGGGGCTACTTCACCGACAAAGAGAACAGCTTTCCAAAAGAACTGACTGATCGCATCCTTGAGCGTGCTGGTTTATCTGACTTCTTAGGTAACTGCCACTCATCGGGTACAGAAATTCTAGACAATCTAGGTGAAGAACACATGAAGACTGGCCTGCCAATCTTCTACACTTCTGCAGACTCTGTTTTCCAGATCGCATGTCATGAAGAGACATTCGGCCTACAAAACCTATTAGACCTTTGTCAGATTGCTCGTGAAGAGCTAGCTGACTACAACATTGGTCGTGTTATCGCTCGTCCGTTTATTGGCGCAGGTAAAGGTCAATTCGAACGTACTGGTAACCGTCGAGACCTTTCTGTTGAGCCGCCAGCGGCAACTATTCTGCAGAAGCTTGTTGATGAGAAGGGCGGCAACGTTCACTCAATCGGTAAGATCTCTGATATCTACGCAGGTTGTGGTATTACTCAGAAAACGAAAGCAACAGGTATTCCTGCGCTATTTGAAGCTACTAAAGAAGCGATCACTGAAGCGGGCGACAACACTATCGTGTTCACTAACTTCGTTGATTTCGACTCAGCATACGGCCACCGTCGTGATGTTGCAGGTTACGCGGCTGCGCTCGAGTACTTCGATGGTCGCATCAATGAAATCATCGATATGATGAAAGAAGATGATGTGCTTATCCTAACTGCAGACCACGGTTGTGATCCAACATGGCCAGGTTCAGACCATACTCGTGAGCATATCCCTGTGATTGTTTACGGTAACAAGGTTCCAGCAGGCTCTCTAGGTCGTCGCGATACATTCGCAGATATCGGTCAAAGCTTAGCGTCATACTTTGGCACATCGCCAATGGGATACGGTACAAGCTTTCTATAATGGTTAACTAAGAGAGAGGGAAACCTCTCTTTTCTTTTTTTGTTTTGAGATTAAGGATATTTTCAATGGCTACTCCACATATTAATGCTGAAATGGGTGATTTCGCTGACGTAGTTCTAATGCCAGGCGATCCGCTACGCGCTAAATACATCGCTGAAACCTTCTTAGAAGAAGTGGTTCAGGTGTGTGATGTTCGTAATATGTTTGGTTACACCGGTACTTATAAGGGTCGTAAGGTGTCAGTAATGGGACACGGTATGGGCATCCCATCTTGTTCTATTTACGCGACTGAACTGATCAAAGACTTTGGTGTGAAAAAGATCATTCGTGTCGGTAGTTGTGGTGCAGTGAGCGAAGATATTAAAGTGCGCGATGTGGTTATCGGCATGGGTGCGTGTACCGACTCAAAAGTGAATCGAATTCGCTTTAAAGGTCACGACTTCGCAGCTATCGCAGATTACAAAATGGTGCGTGCGGCAGAAGATGCAGCTAAAGCGCGTGGTGTAGACGTCAAAGTCGGCAACCTTTTCTCTGCTGAGCTGTTCTATACGCCAGATCCTGACATGTTTGAAGTTATGGACAAATATGGCATCGTCGGCGTAGAGATGGAAGCGGCAGGTATCTACGGTGTGTGTGCTGAGTACGGCGCAAAAGCTCTGACGATTTGTACTGTTTCTGATCACATCAAAACCGGTGAGCAAACCACATCCGATGAACGTCAAACGACTTTCAATGACATGATGATTATTGCACTCGACTCTGTGCTTCTTGGTGACCAAGACTAATCGTCCTTCTCTATAGTTCGATGAACTAACAGATAACAAAAAGCCCCGTTGCTGCCTGAGCTTCGGGGCTTTTTATTGGATTAATTTTTATTGGATTATTGTATCTAGTGCAAACCAAATTTTTCGTTGTGGACTCAATCGAGAACTCAATCGAATTTATTTATATTACTAGCGACTCGCTATACAGAATGACTTTTCTACCGAATCGAGGCCATTTATGAGCTCGCATTTTTGAGCAGTAAATTTTCGCCGGATTTCGTCTTTCTTCTACGAATTAGCATAACGAACAGCACGCCACTCACAAACCCCATCAACACCATACCGATCATGTAGCGATCACTTTTTCGGTAGTGATGATCAGAAATTGCTGTCATCTTACCTGTTTCGAAGGTCACTCGAATAAAGCCGATGATCGTCTTCTCTGGTGAATAAATAGGTTCGACTAACTGCTGTCTGCCGATACTTGCTGTTGAAAGTGGCGTATCTAAGCCAAGAACCTCGCGTACGGAGAGTGCTTTTTCGCTCGAAGCCAGTCGAATCCCCTCTGCATCGTATATCGTGGTATCGAATACCAAGCGCTCCTGAGACAGCTGGTTGGCGAGATCAAGTAGTCGCTCTTGGTCTTGTTGTGTGATCGCTTTGCTGGCAGAAAGTGATGCCTGAGAGATAAGCAACTTAGTCAGCGTTTCTAGCTGCTTTGCTTGGATCTTCTCGTTACCTTTACTGATCACGACTGTATTTTTAATTGTTACAACGAACATCGTAGCCAGCAAAATGAGGGCTAGCATTCGTAAAGCGTTGCGTATTGAGAACAATGATTCATTCATGTTTCACGAAGCCTGAAATAAACAAATGTTATGATTAAGACATATTGAGACTTGCGTTTTCAAATTGCAATAGGTTAACGTTTAGCATAGTTAATTAGGAATCATACACATGGACGCTCAGAAATATCTGCCGATTAAAAGGCATACAACATTATTAACTCGACTCCCCGAGACTCGTTTCGCTTCTCAACTCGCTAAAGCTAAAGCCAACTGGATTGTATTCGGTGAGTACCTATCACCACAATCATTCGATGACATCGACTTTTTCACAGGCACTTACAACACAATTCTTGATACGTGGAAGGTGGGGCATTATGAAGTGGCTTTGATGTCAGGCAATCTAACGCCAGCACACGAAGAAATCCTACAAGCCTTAAAGCTTGATTATGCTTGCCTTAGCGAGGTTCCAGACTTATCTAAGCCAGGTTTGATTGTAATGGATATGGACTCCACAGCGATTCAAATTGAATGTATCGATGAGATTGCAAAGCTGGCTGGAGTGGGGGAGTTAGTCTCTGAAATCACAGAGCGAGCAATGCAAGGTGAGCTCGACTTTGAACAGAGCCTACGCCAACGAGTTGGAGCACTGAAAGGTGCGGATGAATCTATTTTGGAGCAAGTGCGTCAATCATTGCCATTCATGCCAGACTTAGTTGGGTTAGTGAATACTCTGAATAAGCTTGGTTGGAAGACGGCAATTGCTTCAGGTGGCTTTACTTACTTCTCTGACTATCTTAAAGATACGCTTGATCTTGACCACGCTCAGTCAAATACGCTTGAAATCATTAATGGTAAATTGACGGGTGAAGTCTTAGGCGATGTTGTTTCGGCGCAGACTAAAGCGGATATCTTGGTAGAGTTGGCTGAAGAGTACGAATTGGAACTGCATAACACTGTTGCCGTTGGTGATGGTGCTAATGACTTGGTGATGATGGGTTCTGCAGGTTTAGGTATCGCCTACCATGCGAAACCAAAAGTAGAGCAACAAGCTCAAACTGCTGTGCGTTATGCCGGTTTAGGCGGCGTGCTGTGTATCTTGTCGGGTGTGTTAGCTAAGCAGCAAAAAATCAGCTGGCAAGCGAAGCCTTAGTCATATTCGGTAAGCGTTAAACAAAAACGTATTTACAACGGATACAAAAAAGCAGGCTATCAGCCTGCTTTTTCTATTTCATGTTCAAGTTAAGACGCCGCTGGAGGTTAGCGTGTCAGCTCCAATCGAATCAACACTTCATCGGTAATATCTTCTATCTCACCATAACCAATAAAAGCAGTGACCTCGTTCTCTAGCTTCTTAGCTTGGTGCATGCTGATGCGTGAGAGCTCTTCTAAATCAGACTGGAATAAACTCGTTAGCGGATTAAAAATAGGTGCAGTAGTGACTCGTAGTACATACACGTCACCTAAATGCTGAGCTTTCTTGATGAACAAGATGCGTTCCTTTGCCGAGGCGAAGTCTTTGACCAACTTCGTATGTACGGATTGGATCTTGTCGCCAAACTTAACCGCAGCAATATAGACATCATGGTGTTTAGGCTCAGCACCTTCAATTTTTTTCAGTGGTTCAGCCAACAGCGAGTTAGAGTGTCCTTTGAAAATAGGTTCGAGTGAGAACTTTTGATTGTGGCCAAGCTTAGCGAGCAGTGCTAAGTGTTTATTCAGCGGGAAGTTTACGCCAATGATCTTACAACGTAGTGTTGAGCCCGGTTTATCAATGAATATTGGGTTGCTGACCATCTTGCTCAGCAAAATGTTGTGTAGAGACTCGAGCAGCGAATGTGTTGGCAGTATCTCTTTCTTCTTAATCAACTTGCTTTGGTTCTGATCGATAAGCCCATTGAGAAAGGCGATAGTACGCATTGTCTTCGTGTTCTCGGCGATAACCAACTGCACGTTGCGACCATTCGGGCTGACTCGAATTACATGGTAAGGCACGGTGCTTAATGGCAGGTTTTTGTCGTAGAGCTGCAGTTCATTGAAGTTTACTAATACCGGGTCATTAATCTTGAGTACCATCGGATGCTCAAGGGCAATACTGAGTCCACGTTTCGATATGTCTAAGGTATGTCCGTTAGCCGCGGCGCCATCTTGTGAGGTGAGCTGTAACGGTGACTTAAATTGATACCTCGGCTCTTTACGACGAGTTTGAGAGTCGAAGTAAATACTTTGAATATTCCCCACCACATTACGCGGGTGACGGAAGCGGTTCAGTTCACTGCTTGGAATGCGCGGTTTTTCACTCAATAGATAATCAGCTGCACTTTCGTGATCGCCAATTTCTTGCAAGATCCCGCAATGCGTCAGTTTTGCTGAGCTTTGAGCTAACGTATCCGAGTGCTTGGCCAAGGCTTGTTGTTCGGTGTCTGAAAGTTCGAACACCGAGAACTTGAACGCCTTCCAGCTTTTGCGTTTACCGCCGATGTGCCAGAACAACTGCCTTTGTTCACGAGAGGCTTCAGGGAGCATCATCGAATAGAACAAGGTCTTGTCTTGATGCTCATGAGTAAACGAGTAGATAACGTTACTGGTTCCCTTTACGCCAGGTTTAGCCAGCAAGTTCATTCGTTGCTCGTTGAACAGAGTACCCAGAGCTTGTTGGTTTCGCTCATCGTGCCAGTATTGCCAAAGCGGGTGGTTGTTATCCGTAAGTAGAGCAAGCTTTAGTTCACTGCCGCTAAAGAAAAGAGGAAGATTACAGGTGTGCTTGAGATAGGTGTGTTCGATACCTCGAGTACGAGTTCGAATGATCCTATCTTGATTTTCATGGCTGGTTTTCTTACTTGAGCTATTCAAAGACTCATCAAGCAAGCGGGCTACGATATTGTTATTGCTTACCTTGATCGTTCTTAAGAATTTGACGGCGTTATTCTCGTAAGACTCATCAATGCCCAGAACGCGAAATTCAACCGCCTGGTAAACATCGTTTTCTTGTGATTTTTCGATAAGCTCTGTGAATTTAACGCTGATGATCTCACCGAGGTTGTACTTAAAGGCGCTCGGTACCTTGAATTTTGCACCCGACGGGGAAATATCAACCGTTACACCGTGTAGGCTTTGCCCTTTAGATGTGGTGATCTCAACCTGCGAGCTAATTTTAAGTCTGTTTTCTTGACGCTTTAAGTCGTAACCGAGGTTAATGGCTTCCGCTTCATACGGGCTATTAGCGTTAGTGATATCTTGATTATTTTTAGACGACGTTTTAACGATATTACGAAGTGGCTGAGTTCGCGGAGTCATCACTAACTCCCATGCGCCCTCTGTATAGCCTTTAAACTTTTTAGTACCACGTTGATACGCGTTCAAAGCAATATCATCAAGCCAGTGTTTACGACCATCTAGCGTAAACTGACGACATTCAGTATCAATACGCCCGCGTAAATCAATGCTCTTTGTGCACGGAGCCATGATACGATTAAGTTCCATTTTAACGAGCAATTTCAGAGACGGGGATTCACCTTCTGTCATTTGAGAAAGAAGGAAGTCGAAATCCTCAGCGTGATAGGCTGGGATGAGTCGCTCTGCTACAGATAGAATTTCAGATTGCTGCATACTTTTCTTGTTAGAATGGACGGTACGTTTATGTTATCGACTAGTTTAAATCGATCTTTAAGTATAACTGGTATGACTGCAACTTTTATTTTCACCCGTACGGTCAAATAAGTCACAAATTGACAACATCATTGTGTAACTGAGTAAATTATTGAGGTTTTATGGCTAAGGCAAAACGAGCTTATGTGTGTAATGACTGTGGGGCTGACTTTCCACGTTGGCAAGGACAGTGTAATGCATGTGGTGCTTGGAACACGATTACAGAAGTTAGACTAGCGGCTTCACCTCAAGTTGCACGTAATGAACGACTCAGTGGTGGTTATGCGGGTGGCACAACGGAATCTTCGGTTCAAACACTCTCTGAGATTGACCTGCAAGAAGTTCCTCGCTTTAGTAGCGGCTTCAAAGAACTCGACCGCGTACTTGGTGGCGGTGTCGTTCCTGGCGCTGCGATTCTTATCGGTGGTAATCCAGGTGCAGGTAAATCAACCCTGTTACTGCAGACCATGTGTCAGCTTTCTGCGCAATTACCGACTCTCTATGTCACAGGGGAAGAATCCTTACAACAGGTAGCGATGCGTGCCTCTCGATTGGGCTTACCAAAAGAGCACTTAAAAATGCTCTCTGAAACCAACGTCGACAAAATCTGTCAGGTCGCTGAGAAAGAGCAACCTAAGATCATGGTTATCGACTCAATCCAAGTTATGCATGTCGCTGATGTTCAATCATCGCCGGGCAGTGTGGCGCAGGTGCGCGAATCGGCAACCGCATTAACGCGCTATGCGAAACAGAACAACGTTGCGGTGTTCTTGGTGGGACACGTAACTAAAGACGGCACATTAGCGGGGCCAAAAGTACTGGAACACATTATTGACTGTTCCGTGCTGTTAGATGGCGGAACCGATAGCCGCTTTAGAACGCTGCGCAGTCACAAGAACCGTTTTGGTGCGGTCAATGAGTTGGGTGTGTTTGCAATGACAGGCCAAGGTCTTAAAGAAGTCAGCAACCCATCCGCTATTTTTTTGTCTCGCGGCGAAGAAGAAACCTCGGGCAGTTCGGTCATGGTTGTGTGGGAAGGGACACGTCCGCTTCTTGTTGAAATCCAAGCGCTGGTGGACTATTCCCAGCTCGCTAACCCGCGTCGTGTTGCTGTTGGTCTAGAGCAAAACAGGCTTTCATTGTTATTAGCCGTGCTGCATAAACATGGCGGCTTACAAATGGCTGACCAAGATGTGTTTGTGAATGTCGTCGGTGGTGTTAAAGTAACCGAAACCAGTGCCGATCTTGCATTAGTGATCGCTTTACTTTCGAGTTTCAGAGACCGTGCATTGCCAAAAGATGTAGTGGTATTTGGGGAAGTAGGCCTCGCGGGTGAGATTCGACCTGTACCGAGCGGGCAAGAGCGCTTAAATGAGGCATTTAAACATGGCTTTAAGAGAGCGATTGTTCCGGCGGCCAACATGCCAAAAGGGGGCATTCCAGGAATGCAGATCCACGGTGTGAAAAAATTATCAGAAGCAATTAATGCTTTTGATGAGTTGTAATTGAGCTCACTTCAGCTACTCTATACAGCAGAAATTCAGTCTAACTTAAACGCTATTTTCGCTTTAAGTTAGCACTAAACTTAACAATCATTTAGATTGTTTCTACAGATTGCCTTTTTCTATATGTTAGAAAAAGGCAAAGTTTTTTAGTCCCAAATGCATGCAAAGCTATCAGTCTTCACAGATTGTGATATACTCTGCGCGCATTTTATATCCTATTAACAGAGTAAGACAATGGCAGATTTATCGAAATACAGAAACATTGGTATTTTCGCGCACGTTGATGCGGGTAAAACAACTACCACTGAGCGTATCCTTAAGCTAACTGGTCAGATCCACAAGACTGGTGAAGTACATGATGGCGAATCAACTACTGACTTCATGGAACAGGAAGCTGAGCGCGGAATTACTATCCAATCAGCAGCTGTAAGCTGTTTCTGGAACGGTCACCGTCTAAACGTTATCGATACTCCTGGACACGTTGACTTCACAGTTGAAGTATACCGTTCTCTTAAAGTACTTGATGGCGGTATCGGTGTATTCTGTGGTTCTGGTGGTGTTGAACCACAATCAGAAACTAACTGGCGCTACGCTAACGAATCAGAAGTATCTCGTCTGATCTTCGTTAACAAACTAGACCGTATGGGTGCAGATTTCTACAACGTTGTTGACCAAGTTAAAAACGTTCTAGGCGCAACTCCTCTAGTTATGGTTCTACCAATCGGCCGCGAAGATGAATTCGTGGGTGTTGTAGACCTTCTAAGCCGTAAAGCATACGTTTGGGATGACACTGGTCTTCCTGAAAACTACGAAATTCTAGATGTTCCTGCGGACATGGTAGATGACGTAGAGCAATACCGTGAAGAGCTAATCGAAACTGCTGTAGAGCAAGACGATGACCTAATGGAAGCTTACATGGAAGGTGAAGAGCCTTCTATCGAAGACATCAAGCGTTGTATCCGTAAAGGTACTCGTGACCTAGCGTTCTTCCCAACTTACTGTGGTTCTGCATTCAAGAACAAGGGTGTTCAAATCATCCTTGACGCTGTTGTAGATTACCTACCTTCTCCAACTGAAGTTGATCCTCAACCTCTAATGGATGAGAACGGTGAAGAAACTGGTAAGCACGCTATCGTTTCTACTGAAGAAACGTTTAAAGCTCTTGCATTCAAAATCATGGATGACCGTTTCGGTGCTCTAACTTTCGTTCGTATTTACTCTGGTAAATTGAACAAAGGCGACACGATTCTTAACTCATTCACAGGTAAAACTGAGCGTGTTGGCCGTATGGTTGAGATGCAAGCTGATGACCGTAACGAACTAACTAGCGCACAAGCTGGTGACATCATTGCGATCGTTGGTATGAAGAACGTGCAAACAGGTCACACTCTATGTGATCCTAAAGATCAAGTAACGCTTGAGCCAATGGTTTTCCCAACTCCAGTAATCTCTATCGCTGTATCTCCAAAAGATAAAGGCGGTTCTGAGAAAATGGGTATCGCGATCGGTAAAATGGTTGCAGAAGATCCATCTTTCCAAGTTGAAACTGACGAAGAAACTGGCGAAACTATCCTGAAAGGTATGGGTGAACTTCACCTAGACATCAAGGTAGATATCCTTAAGCGTACTTACGGCGTTGACCTAACAGTTGGTGCTCCTCAAGTTGCTTACCGTGAAACTATCACTCAAGCAATTGAAGATAGCTACACGCATAAGAAACAGTCTGGTGGTTCTGGTCAATTCGGTAAGATCGATTACCGTATCAAGCCTGGCGAACCTGGTTCTGGCTTTACGTTCTCTTCAAAAGTTGTTGGCGGTAACGTACCTAAAGAATTCTGGCCTGCTGTTGAGAAAGGCTTTGCTGGCATGATGGAAAACGGCGTACTAGCTGGCTTCCCTACGCTAGACGTTGAAGTTGAACTTTACGATGGTGGTTTCCACGCAGTCGATTCATCTGCAATCGCATTTGAAATCGCAGCGAAAGGTGCATTCCGTCAATCTATGCCTAAAGCTGGCGCGCAACTTCTTGAGCCAATCATGAACGTTGACGTATTTACTCCAGAAGATCACGTTGGTGATGTTATCGGTGACCTTAACCGTCGTCGTGGTATGATCAAAGATCAACAAGCTGGCGTAACTGGCGTTCGTATTAAAGCTGACGTACCACTTTCAGAAATGTTTGGTTACATCGGTCACCTACGTACAATTACTTCAGGCCGTGGCCAATTCTCTATGGAATTCGCACAGTACTCTCCATGTCCAATGAACGTGGCAGAAGAAGTAATCGCTAAAGTTAAAGCAGAAAAAGAAGCTGGTAAGTAATTAGCTCTTTTCTAAATTAACTAAAAAAGCCCCGCAAGTGAAAGCTTGCGGGGCTTTTTGTTATCTTACTCTTGGAAGACTAAGACTAAGACTAAGACTTAAGAGTTCTGTTTTAGCTCAATGTAAATCGACTCAACCTTCACTCGAGCCCAGTCTGTTTTACGCAAAAACTTTAAGCTAGATTTAATGCTTGGGTCTTTTTTAAAGCAGTTGATGTTCACCATATAACTCAACTCTTCCCAACCGTAATGCTCAACCAATTCAGTCAGTAGCTTCTGCAGTGTTATGCCGTGAAGCGGGTTATTTTCTTGTGTCATGAGATGTTCTCGCCATTTATTTGAGCTCAGTATACCAGTTTCGCTTTATGAATTATCAGACCATTTAAGTTGGTAATCTGTCTCGATAATAGTTAGTTCTTCTCGACCTTTATTTCCAAATAACTGAACCTGACTTTGCATCCAAGCTTCAAAGCGTTTGATTTTCTCACGATGAAAGTATCCAGCTGGCGCACATAGGAAGTAATTGTATTTGGGCTTAAGTGCGATGTTACCGATTCGAACGAGTTTCTTTTCCTGCAAATACCGATACACCAAACTGTGCTTAACCAGTGCAACACCTTGAACGGATAACGCGCCTTCTAAAACAAAATGCGAGCCATCAAATTGCAGTGATGAGCGGCCTGCCTTTGCTCCAACAATGTCTAGCCATAGATTCCAATCCATATCTGGCCATCGATCTTCAATCAATTCAGCTTTATGCAGATCGTCAATGTCATGGATCCCATGCTTCTCTTGATAAATCGGGTGACAAACTGGGTAAACCACCTCGTCCATTAACCAACGAGACTCGATATTTGGGTAGCTACCGTGACCATACCGAACGCAGACATCGACATTAGAATCTTCAAACGTGACTAGCTTATTGGTCGGTTCAATCAGCATGGATAGGTCAGGGTGGCGATCGCGAAAGTCACCAATTCTAGGAACCAACCAATGTTGGGCAAATGATGGCACGGTTGAAATAGAAAGTTGAGTAGGGTTTGGGTCTTGGTTAATTCGCCTCACACCATCTTGAATGTGGGCAAAGCCTTTCTTAGCTTGCAGGTAAAGTACTTCACCTTCGTGAGTGAGTACTATTTTTCGGTGCTGGCGAATAAACAAGTCTGCACCTAACCATTCTTCAAGTTGGCGAACTTGTTGGCTGACGGCGGCTGCCGTGACAAACAGCTTTTCAGCCGCGAGTTTAAAACTGCCAGTTTCAGCTGCAGTGTAAAAGTAATAGATCCCTTGAAATGGTGGGGTTCGTTCTCTCACATTAGTTTTCCTTAACTGAATGCCAGTATCTATCGTTTGTCGATGTTGCTCTGTTGGTCGATTATTGACCAGAACAAAGCGAAAGATCAACAGGAGAAAGGCTATGAATACGATCACAGTAACCGAAAATACCAACCATTCATTTTTGTCATCGTTATCAGTTAAGAAATTCTATTCTAAATTTAGACTTTATCTTCAGAAGCGTAGAACGAGAAAGCACCTAGCTGAATTATCGGATCATTTGCTTGAAGATGTTGGTATTACCAGAGGTCAGGCGAATGAAGAGGTGAGAAAATCATTTTGGGAGTGATTCAGATGATCAGACGTAACTCTTTCTTATTAGGAAGAGTTACACCAAGACCAACGCTAGATCTTTGAGATATCAGAAACCTCTTCGTGTAGCCATTCAGTAAACGCCGCAATACGCTCTTTTCTCGGTGAGCTAGGATCAAAACATAAGTTAACTTGGACGCCAGGTGTCATCCCAATATTAAACGGTTTAACAAGCAGGTCGCGTTCTATAAAGTCTCCGGCTAGGCTATCCGTTGCCAAGCAAACCCCATGACCTGCCATCACTGTCGTTAACCCCATATCAAATGTCCCTACCTCCATCCACTGAACAGCGGTGTCTTGCATTGGAATGCTCGCTTGTCTGAACCATTCCTCCCAAGGGAAAAGGCCACCCTCAAATTGAATCAACCAACACTTTAGTAGTTGTTCTGGTGATGTGAATTTCAAAGAACTGGCGAGCTCGGGAGAACAAAAGGGATATAGAGGTTCATTGAACAGTACTTCAAGTGCTAAACCTTGCTCAACACAAAGATCTTCCCCTTGCCGAATCGCGACATCAATTTCACCATGTTTTAGATTTGGAGTGTCACACCCAGTGAGGATTTTGATTGGAATCTCAGGGTGTTTTACTGAGAATTTCCAAAGCCTCGGTAACAGCCAACGCGAAGCAAAAGAGGGAGGGCTTCGAACGACGATAACGCCTTGCAGGGGTTCAGAGTGAATCTTGTTCAATCCTGTGACTATCTCTTTGAACCCGCCCGAGACATGTTGGAATAGAGTTCGTCCCTCTTGAGTCAATGCCATTTTACGCCCTTTCCTAACGAACAGCTTGCATTCTAGTTGTTCCTCTAACTGACGGATATTTTGGCTGACAGCAGCTTGGCTAACAAAGAGCTCTTCTGCTGCCTTGCTGTAGCTACTTAAGCGAGCTGCGACTTCGAAGTAACGAAGTCCGGAAAGGTGACGCAGTCTATTGTCCATAACTTCTTCTTATAGTTCTTGTTAGGAATGGTTGTTCGCTTATCGAACAGATTATTTCCATAATAACGATAGAACGATAGAACGATAGAACGATAGAACGATAGAACGATAGCAAATACAAGAGAGTAATTATGGAAGCATTAATCAGTTGGACGAGATTTTATGGTGCTAAGTTATTTAAAAATAAGAAGATAAAAAGAGGTGAAGTTAAGGCGAAACAGAATAAGGTTTTATGCGTTGAACAGCTGAGCTGTCGAATGAAAGAAGACATAGGGTTAGATTATGAGAACAACGATACTTCTGATTATATTAAATATCTATAATCATGGCTTATGTAGTTAATGGTGTGAAAGCTGATCTCTTTGGTTCTATCTCAGTCACAATATTCATCTTTACGAGTTTAACTCTGTCTGACTTTATCCATTAATCATCGAGTATTTTTATAATCCCATTTAATACTAAACTAAATGCTTATTTTGAAATTTTTATGTCTTACTTTTGAGACTTTGACTCGGATTTATATGAAAATAATCTTCGTATTATATGTTTCATTTCTTTTTCTAATAGATATAAAACAACCAGTTATTTGAACGACTAATAAATAAACATTAAGAATCTACTGTATTTTTGGAATTCTTTCTTTATTTAAACTTTAGGAAAATAAAAGGCTTAATTAACTTTTAGTATTACTCAAACCTTAGCTTTACTAATTTAAACTTCCTTAGTGAATAAAACTTGAACAACTTGTTTATCAATTCTATATCTTTAATGTTCAGTCTTTCTATATCTCCTAGGTTTTTCTATTGGGCAGATAGAGGAAATAGAAAGACGAGAAGGTGGGGGCTGTATGAAATCTATTTCAAGAGGTTCGGAGCGTAGCCGTTATCGAAACGGCTTTAAGTCTAAAATAAAAGGCATCGCTATTATCGAGTTTACGATTGTGGTGAGCTTATTTTTTGCACTTTTTTTAACGGTTGTCGATCTTGGTATATACGGGTTTGTTAAATTGACCATGCAACACTCGGCAAGAGAGGGCGCAAGATATGCCATTACAGGTCGTTCTGATCTGGATCCTGATGCATCAAGCGACCGCGAAGCGGCAATATTAGAAAAAATATCCCAATCTTCGAGCGGCTTGCTCGACAAAGTGATGGATGTCCAAAACATACGTGTTGAAGATGTCTACGGTAACGTCGTAACTGGGTTTGGCGGTTCAGGAGACATTATTTCTATTCATCTTGATTGCGAGTGGCCATCTGTAAATCCCTATATGTATGTTTTGCTCGATGACGGGAAGTTTAAATTTACCGTTAGTGCGGCAATGAAAAACGAATCGTTTTAGGGAGGACTGGATGTTTTCTTTTAAGATAAAAAAAAACGCTGAGAAAGGGTTTGCGGCAATCGAAATGACGTTAATAGCACCTTTGTTTATGCTGCTTATTGTTGCGGCTGTCGATATCACGCACCTCATTCAAGCCAATCACATCATTATCAGTATCAGTCGAGAAGGTGGAAACATTATTTCTCGGAGTAATACTGACACCCCGCAAGAAGTGATGGACATTATAGCAACGACATCGGGAACATTGGATTTGACGCAAGACGGCGTTATTTACATTACCGAGGTGGTTGGTCAAGAAGATGCTTCTCCCTACATTAAAAGCCAATACCGATGGAACCAACATGGGTTAAGCAAAAATAGTGCTATTTGGTCGAGTTGTAGTAACTGGACAAGTGATGGAGAGTGTTCTGATGTGGATGCTGATAATCCTCCTCTTATTAATAATCTAGCGGTTGCGCTGGATGATGGGGAGATAGTGTACAGCGTAGAAGTATTCTATGACTATTCGCCGATTTTTAGTCGAGTACTCGATGAGGAATACATTCTGAGTGATACAACATACATGTAAGGGAGATTAAGATGGATAAGGGAACTCCAATCAATTATCGCTACAGCCGGGGCCTTGTGGCTTTGATGTCAGTTATAGCACTGCCTTTTATTCTCTTAGTTGTCGGGCTTTCGATTGATGCTGGGCGAGCTTATATCGTTAAGTCGAAACTATTTGCAGCAGTCGATGCTGCCAGTATTGCCGCTGCAAGAGCGGTCGCCAATGGCGAAGATGCAGGGCGTGCCGCTGCTCAAAAATATTTTACAGCGAATATTCCGGCCGACTTTTATTCAGCAACACCTAGCTTGGGCGCAGTCAATTTCTCCTATGATTCATTCGGTAATATCTCGATCGATATCTCGGCGACGGCACAAGTGCCCACAATCTTTTTACCTTTAATCGGGTTAGACACATTTAATCCTGGAGTGTCTGCGCAATCTATTCGTCGCCCTGTCGATCTAGTGTTGGTGATTGATAACACAACCTCTTTGAGGCTAGGCAGCATAGGTGACGTGACACAAGACGTCATCGACAGGTCTAAGTCATTCGTTGAAAATTTTCACGAAGGATTTGATCGGATTTCATTGGTTAAATTTGCTTTCGGAGCTGAGGTTCCGGTAGGGTTCAATGCGACTCGTGGCCATAGTCGAAGTACCATTAAATCAGAGATAGACAGTTTTAATTTTGGTAGTACGTCTAATGCACAATATACCAATGCATCAGAGGGGATCTATCGTGCTTTAAATGAGCTTAGAACGGTTGCAGACCCAGCTAACTTGAAAGTTATCGTGTTCTTCACGGATGGAGCGCCAAATACCTTTGCGACAACGTTTGATTTTGAGGATGGTGATTCGCATACGGGAGCTATTCGATCGAGTGATGGTAGCAGTGGTACGCCCCGAGGGCTTTGGAGGCATGATTCGATTGCAACGACTTTAAGTGGCGGTTATGAGGGGCGTAATATTGATGATCATATTAGCGAGATGCCCGATTACTATACTACTCATGATTCAAGCGCAACCGAGTTTAATATATTAAATCCGACTCATTCAGTGCGCCCGGTAGCGCAATATAATCCTGATAGCCATTCGGCAAATGATCTCTATACCAGAGTGAATCGTGTGGCACGTAATTTAGTGGAAGACATTGCTGAAGCCGCGAGAGGAGAAGATATTTACGTCTTTACCTTGGGATTAGGTTCATCATTAACATCGGCAACCGGACCTGATAGTGAGTTCGGTGAAGACTTACTGTTACGAATGGCAAATTCTAGTGCGCTTTTAGACGATCCTGATCTTAGTTCCGACTATGATCCAGCTCAGCTTGAAGGGGTGTATTGCCATGCCATCGATGAGGAGGCGTTAGGCCCTTGTTTCGATGAGATGTTGGATGTGATTATTCGTTTAACTTTGTAACGTTTTTTTTGGTTTATCACTTTTACATATTGAGAGTTTCAATCAAGGGTTGAGTAAAATAAAAGAGGGAGCTAAAAGCTCCCTCTTAATGCTATGTGTATTTTTGTAGTCGGTTACTCTTCCCAAACCACCAATTTATCTTTCGGCCAGTTATGCCCGACTTCATGGTATTTCTGCTCAAGAACATGTCGCTTTATTTTGAGAGTTGGGGTGAGTACACCATTGTCGATGCTCCACGGTTCCTTAATCATCAATACGCCTTTGATTTTTTCATGCGAGGCTAATTGTTGGTTCATTTTTTCGATCACGCGTTTACTTGTTCTTTCGTAGCGAGCTCTATCAAAATTAGGGAAGTCATGCGGTACCACGAGCAGGATAGGACCAGGTAAGCCTAAGCCTATCAAACACATCATTTCTACACGACTGTACTCAAAGAGTTTGTTTTCGATTGGTACAGGAGCCACAAACTTACCTTTCGCCGTTTTAAAGGTGTCTTTTTTTCGCCCACGAATCGTTAGGTAGCCTTCGCTGTCGATATCACCAATATCACCGGTATGAAGCCAACCATCCGAGTTAAAAGACTCTTGGGTTGCAATGTCATTTTTATAATAACCAGAGAACATGCCTTTGCTTCGAACCAAAATCTCTTCGTCTTCTGCAATTTTGAGTTCGATGCCCGGACCAGCATTACCCACAGTACCAATTTTTTCGGCTCTAAATGGGTGGTTAATCGTGCTGTAGGCGAAAGACTCTGTCATTCCCCAGGCTTCGGTAACGTGCAGGCCCACACTTTCATACCATGCGAGTAGAGCTGGTGATACGGGAGCTGAACCGCACCCCAGAACTCGAGCTTGGTCTAAACCCAGCCCATCAGCCAGTTTCTTCTTAATGATGTTATTCACGAATGGAATTTTAAGTAAGAAGTTTAGTTTTTTCTGTGGCAGCTTATCTTGGATTCGTTGTTGGAATAGAGTCCATAAACGAGGGACTGAAATAAACAAAGTAGGACGATGCATTTTTACATCATCGATAAACGTGTCTAAAGATTCAGGGAAAGCAGTAACTACCCCACCCATTATTGATGAACCAAAGATGTAAACGCGCTCTGTAATATGGGCAAGTGGTAGATAAGAGAACAGGCGATCGCCTGGTTGGATACCAATATGGTCGATCAAGCGTTGAACTGACCACGTAAAGGCTCCATATGTGAGCATCGCGCCTTTCGGTAAACCAGAAGTACCAGATGTATAAACAAGCGACATCAGCTTATCATCGTGATGCTGAGGTCGTTTAGTTGAGGGCTCGTGTGTTTCGATAAGTTGCTCAAAAGTGTGTTGGCACTTAGCGGCAGTATCGTAGGGCAGTGAGATACTGACTAGACTCGGGTTATCATCGAGTACTTTTTGAGTGGCCTTAGGATCGTCAAGTTTGCCCGCAATCACAATTTTACTTTCACTGTGTTCAATACAGTACTGAATGGTGTCTGCTCCAGCTGTTGGAAAGATTGGGACGCTGACAAAATCTCCTAACATCATGGCAAGATCGCAGATAAACCACTCTGCACAGTTTTTTGAAACGAGAGCGACTCGATCGCCGGGTTGGGCTCCAAGTCCTTCTAATGCAGACGCCAGTTTTAGAGCTTTGTCGGCCACTTCTTTATAAGTGAATTCAACGAATTGGCGGTTAATTATTTGTTTTAAATAGACTTCATTTGGGCGTTCTTCTGCCCATTTTAAAATCATGTCATTGGGTGTAGGGAGAGCTGTTGCTTTTTCTTGGCTAAACTCGTTAGGCTGAATCATTGTCTAACTCCATGTTTTTCGCTAAGTTATTTTTGTTAAAATCATGTTAAATGTACCATGATTTTTTCTTTTAGGGAGTAAAATTAGCGTTTTCTGTTATCCGTGCAGGCACGTCTGTAACTTGCAGGGGTAACTCCAGTCCTTTTCTTAAAAATTCTCGAAAAATACGACACATCCTTGTATCCACATTGATAAGAAATGACAGCTATTTTTGATTCAGTATCGGCTTCGATTAACTTCTTGGCTAAAAGGATTCGTTTGTCGCACACAAAATCTCTGAAGCTTACCCCAAAGTGTAGATGAAACTTTTTAGAAAAATAGGTAGTAGAACAGTGACATTTTTCTGCAATTTCAATTTCTTTGATCTCTTTGTTGATGTTGTCCATAACAAAGTTGACGACTTCTGAGGTAAACAGCTTAGCTGGCAGATGATTGTTGTTATTCATGTCTCTGTCGAGATCGAAATGGGGCTCGAAGATATGTTGCGTTTTACGCTTGAGTTCTTCAAATGTACTGGTCAGATGATTACTGTTGGTTTCGATGATAAAAAATACATTCTTATGATTTCGAACGATATTAGGTAAAGAGCTCGAACAAATAATGACTATTCGTTTGTTAAGGTTTTCGCAAATAGACAAAGCTATTGTAAGCAATTGAAGTTTATCTGTTCTGTTCAGTATAAAGAATACTAACCTGACATCTAAGTTACTGATTATAGATACATCTTGCCCAAAATTATCAATAGGAAAGTAATGATTAATCTTGTTGATAATAATTGCATTAAATTCACTGTCTCTATCCGTTAACAATGGCGTTGTTAATTTCATATAAATATCAACTCTATTTCATATTTAATTATTTTTTTTTAAAAACAGACAAATGACGATGCATAATAAATAGATTAGAAGTACCACAAAAAAGTGCAAGTAAATGGCAAAAAAATCCTAACCAAATATGTTGTTCAGCTCTAGATTTAGTTTACAGGTAAATAAAACCTGATACGTAAATCAAGGAGAGATTCTTATGAACAACTTATTGAAAAATATTAAAGAATTCATGAATGATGAAGAAGGTCTAACCGTCATTGAGTATGTGATCGGCGCAGCTATGTTAGTTTTAGGGTTAACGACCATATTCAGCGGAATAGGCAGTGCGTTGTCAACGAAACTAAGCGCGATTGTTGGTGCGATTAGTACAACAACTGCACCATAGCGATCATGAATTTTAAGGGAATTAATAAGCAGAAAGGGTTAACTATTGTTGAGTACATTATCGGTTCAGCTTTGCTTGTTTTTCTTGCTTGGGCAATATTCTCTGGTATAGCTACTGCATTATTCAGTAAATTCTTAATAATTGTGTCAGGTATATAAATGAATGATAAGTGAATCTCTAGTATTTTGGATGATATTAATTGTCGTATCAGTGTTCGATGTTAAAGAAAACCGAATACCGAATAAAGTTCTGATTTTATTTGTATTGTTGTTCTTTATTTTGTCAATTAATAATGGCTCTACTTGGGATTCGCTTGCCATTTCTTTGGTTGGGTCAGCAGTTTTTTTCGTTTCAGGACTTTTTTTATATTTCTTACGAGCAATGTCTGCAGGTGATGTGAAGTTTTTGGGTGTGATAGGTCTATATATCGGATGGGGAAACTTACTCGATACTTCTTATTATATTCTCATTGCCGCAGGGATAATAGCTACTTTTTATTTGCTTTATAACCGTGCCAACAGCGAATCTCTAACCGTTAGAAGTTATTTTGAAGAAAAACTAATGTTAGTTAGTGGGGTTTCAACAAATACAAGAAATTCGTCCACCGCACATTCTCGGTATTCTAATAAGGTGACGATGCCTTTCGCACCTTCCGTTGTTATAGGTTTAGCGATGTATAGCTATTTTACATAGATCAAACTAAATCACTAATCGATGTGTTGGAGAGGACATATGGATATGAGAGGGATACCTTCCCCGAGTAATTTAAAGCCTCAAATATCAGCTCCTATGGTTCCGACTTCCATTGAAATGCTTGGTGTTCCTGAGGTTGTTGTTGAAAACTTGTTGCTCAAGCACTTATCCGCTTACCCTAAATCTGATGTGCTGGCACTTTCTAACTATTTGTGTGTAGTGACACATATTGTTGAAAACGGACTTGCGGTACTCAGAAATAAATCCCTTATCGAAGTATTCCAGCCTACTTCTGCTTTGTCTTTGGAATCGTCTTCTCATAGTCATGTCCGTTATTCCTTGTCAGAAAAAGGCTTAGAAGAGGCCGACCTTGCGTTCAAACGAGACGCTTATTTAGGTCCAGTTCCTGTTTCTCTCAAACAATATACTGAAATTGTAGAGCAACAAGATTTAAGGGCAGAGCTTGTTACTCGCCCTGATGTAGAAGCGGCATTGAGTGATGTTTACGGCGTACAAAAAATGATCTCCGTGTTAGGGCCGGCAATAAACTCGGGTAGGGCGCTGTTGTTGTATGGGCACGCTGGTACAGGTAAGACTTTTGTCGCGTCTCGTATTGTCAACGCGCTTCATACTTCCGTTTTTATCCCTTATGCCGTTTATGCGTTAGGAAATGTCATCAAGGTTTTCTCAGCGCAACATCATACCCCTTTAGATCGTAATGGCAGTGAGCAAACTGTTTCACTCCGAGATCAATACGATAAGCGATGGCTCAATTGTGAACGTCCTAATATCCAAGTGGGGGGAGAGCTCACCATGGATATGCTTGAGGTAAATCACTCCGAGCACAATCGCGTTTGGTTAGCACCTTTACAAATGATGGCTAATAACGGCATTTTTGTTATTGATGATCTGGGGCGCCAACCCATGCCAGTGGATGCTTTGCTCAACCGCTGGATCGTACCAATGGAATATTTCTTTGATCACCTGTCATTACCGAATGGGCAACAAATCACCATGCCATTCGTTTTAACGCTCGCATTTTCTACCAATTTGAATCCTGAAAAGATCAGTGACCCTGCCTTTCTACGTCGCTTGGGCTACAAAATAGAATTCAAGCCTCTGAATCAGCAAGATTATGAAGCTCTGTGGGTGAGCGTAACTGTTGATAAAGAGATAGAGCTGCAAGATGGTTTCTTTGAGCGTTTGTCTCAAATGCATACGCTGCACAAAGTACCGCTTTTCCCTTGTTTACCGAAAGACCTTGTTGGTATTAGCAAAGACATTCTTTCGTTTGAACAACTCCCACCCGTTATCACGTTCGACATTCTAGCCATGGCATGGAAAGTCTATTTTACCTCTGATGGACACGAGGAAGAGAATAATGAATAAGAGTCAAGTTTTCCTACTGTTTTTACTGTCCGTAGTATTCGGTTTAGCCGCTGTATTTTTCGCTAAACAATGGATGGACAATCAAGTTCAACCGACGATTGAAGTCGAGCAAGTTGAGCGTCATCCGGTTGTAGTGGCATCTCAAGAAATTGAAGCTGGAACCATAATTGAAGAGCAATATTTAACAACCAAGTTGATGGAAGTTGATTGGATCAATGAAAACAACTATTCGGATAAAGCGGAGCTTATCGGAAAAGTAGTCGCCAATACTATTTATTCCGGAGAGGTGCTTCACAAGTTACGTTTTACTGTGCCAGGAGAAGGATCAACACTTGCTGCTCTTATCCCTGAAAATAAACGTGCGGTAACTATACGTGTTGATGATGTTATTGGTGTGGCCGGTTTCTTATTACCGGGTAATAAGGTTGATATTCTCAATACCGTTTCTTACGGAAAAAATTCTGCAGCTACTCAAACGGTATTGAAAGATATTAAGGTTTTGGCCGTCGACCAAACGGCTAAAACGAAAGAAAACAGTCCGATTATCGTTCGTGCGGTAACACTTGAGATGACGCCAAAAGAAGCAGAGAAACTTCTCACGGCTAAAAGCAAAGGTAGTATTCAGCTGACCTTGAGAAACCCACATGAAGTAGAGAAAAAAGTGGTTCGTCGGTATGTGCCTAGACCAAGTGTCACCATTATCAAAGGTACAGAAACATCTAGTGTGCGCGTCAAGGATTGAGGTGAGATATGAAAATATTATTAGCGTGTGTTTTTAGCCTGATTTGTTTTTCGGCAGCCAGTGTTGCTGCACTACAGACGGGAAAAACGGTCACGGTTCCACATCATAAATCTACGCATGTGGTGCTGTCGGGAAAAGCGGCGAAGGTTTCTCTTGGTGATCCTGAAGTCTTAGACATTGTGATTTTGAAATCTAATGAGTTGTTCTTAATTGGTAAAAAATTAGGGGCGACAAATTTGATGGCTTGGGATTCACGAGGTCAGTTGATTGAGTCGATTAACATTGAAGTTACTCATGATCTTAATAGCTTAAAGTCAAAGCTGTACGAGTTTCTTCCTGATGAGACGATTGAAGTTCATAGTGCGCAAAACCGTTTGCTGTTAAGTGGGCAAATCAGTAATCAACAAAAAATGAACGTTGCGATGCGAATTGCTGAAACTTATGCCGCAGGACAAGCAGCAGATGATGCTAAAAAGAGTGGCAGTGAACAAGCCGCCGCAACGGGTGTGATCAACTTGATGTCTATTGGTGGCGCACAACAAGTTATGCTTGAAGTGACGGTTGCCGAGGTTCAGCGAAGCTTGGTGAGAAAGTTCGATGCTAACTTCCATTTCTTCCAAACCAGTGGTTCTAACTTTTCGTGGGGCGCTTCATCAGTCCCTGCTGGTGTATTGGGTGCAACGCCAATTTTTGATATTCCAACCTCTACCGATTACGGGATTTTAGGTTCTTTCATTGATAGTAATACCTTGTTTACTTTTGCTCTTGATGTCGCAAAGCAAAACGGTGTGGCTAAGGTATTAGCAGAGCCAAACTTAACCGCATTGAGTGGATCAAAAGCCGAGTTTTTAGCGGGTGGTGAGTTCCCTATTCCTGTTCCAGACGACGATGGAATTACCATTGAGTACAAGGAATATGGGGTCGGATTGAAATTCATACCTACCGTGCTCAGCGATAAAAAAATCAATCTTAACCTAGCGGTTGATGTGAGTGAAATTGCTAACAGCAGTTCATTGACTATCGATCCTGGTTCGACGAATGCGACTTATTTTATCCCACCAATTACACGTCGAAGTGCTTCTTCTACGCTTGAGCTTGCTGATGGCCAAACCATCGGTATTGCAGGGTTGTTGAGTGAGAACGTACGAGATGTCAGTAACAAAATGCCGGGTATCGGTGATGTACCGATTTTAGGTCAGCTTTTTAATAGTCAGGAATACATATCGGGTGAAACCGAGCTAGTCATACTTGTCACGCCTAGGCTCGCGAAGCCAGTGGATAGAAGTAAAGTCACTCTACCAACTGATGCCTTTGTGGATCCGAATGATCTGGAATATTACTTGTTAGGTAGAAGTGCATATATTGCGGAGCCTTCTGGTTCTGAAGACAGCGACAATACAAGTTCAGACAAAGGAATCGCGCCAACTGATGGTGGCAGTGAAGGTTCATTTGGTCATGATTTATAAGGAGATAGATATGATTAGAACAATGATGGTCTTTCTCGTCATTCTATTAGCGGGTTGCGCGAATGACGCACCTTTAGGTCAGTCGGTTGCTAAGCTGCAAGCAGAACAAACGTACAACCCTAATGCGACTCAAGAGAACTTGCAGGTTTTACCTGATGGTACCGGAGAGCGCATGCAAGCTGGGTACGATAAGTATGTGGGTAAAGGTGATGAAGAACTTTCCGGAAGTAGTAGTCAGGTTTTAAATAGCTTTAATTAATGTAAATGACTGAGTGCAAATAGGGAATCTAGTCACCATTACTGTTTAGAAAATCTCATAGGGCAAATTGGGTGTTTTGAGCTTTAAGCCTAGAGATTAAATGGAAAAGGTTGTCAGTGAACCATGTCGTCATCGAGATTGGTCTAACGTACACCAATCTCGATGATATTAGGACAAGATGTCCGTAATCAAGACAGGTGGGAATATGGGCGAAGCGATTGATATTTTACCTAATGAAGACGATGCAATTCGCCTTAAAACTAACTTGAATATATGGCTGATTTATAACAATGAGAATTTTCATGTTCATATGAGACAGCAATTGAAACGTTGTCGGAACGTACATATTGAGTCTTTTTCTTTGTTAGGTATGACTGAAGAGTATGTGAAGAATATCGATGCACCAGATTTAATCTTTGTTGAATCAAGTGGTTGCTGGGCTCAGAAAATGGTGGATTTGCAAAGCTATAATCTGCAGTTAGAAGAGCATGATTTATCTTTGGTGGTGTTTGGTGATGAAAGTGATAATGGGTCATTAAAAATAGCGTTAAGACTCGGTGCTTCGGATTTTCTGTCTCATGATATTTCTATTTCTGGTCTTCTCCCCTTACTGAAGAAAACAGCAGCGGAGAAAATCGAAAACTCGAGTTACGGAGAAGTATTTTTATTTATCAACACTAAAGGTGGTATGGGGGCGACAACCTTAGCGCTCAATACAGCCGTAGAAATAGCAAGTTACCACCCGAATGAGGTGCTGCTGCTTGATATTGATCTTCAGTTTGGTGTAATTCCTGAGTATTTGAATATCACGCCGACCTACAGTATTTCGGATGCCATCGATAGCTCGAATGATTTAGATGAGATGTCTTTGAGTAGCTTGGTAAACAAGCACACATCAGGGTTGCACGTTTTAAGTTTCAAGCATGAAAATAACGCAGATGATTATGAACATGCACAGAAAATCGGGAAGTTATTGCCCGTATTACGTCGCTTCTATCGCTACATTATTATCGATTTTTCTCGAGGGTTGGATCATATTTTCGCATCGGCGATCTCTCCAGCGACTAAGGTGTTACTTGTCGCTCAACAAACCTTGGTTTCGGTTAAAAATAGTAATCGATTAATTCGAACGCTCAAGTTTGAGTACGGGTTGCAGCAGGACTCAATTGAAATCATTGTTAATCGTTATGAAAAGCGACAAACCATTAAGTTAACGGACATTGAACAAACTGTTGGAAAGCATGACATCCATTTAATGCCTAATGATTTCAAGGTGGCTCTTGAGAGTGCCAATTTAGGTTTGCCGTTGGTTGAGTCGAAGAAAAAGAGTTCGATTACACGGTCGATTATTGACTTGTCTCATATTCTTTCTCCGCCAGAACAAGAAGAGAAAGGTTGGCTTAAAAAAATATTTTCATAACACGTTTGTTACAGCATATATGAGGGATCGTTATGTTCTTTAAACGAAAAAATATTAATCCGGAGTTTGAAAAGAAAGTAGAACAGTTTTCCCAAGAGGAAGACGGTGTTGTATCGCCCCTCATTCAGAAAGTAGCTAACGTATCCCATGAAGCTAAGAGTCTAGAGGCGAGTGAAGAGCAAGAGAAATCGATGAATGAGGCGAAAAAAGTCTTAGAGCAAGAATTGTCGATTAAACACTACTTTCATAAGCAGTTACTCGAAACATTAGATTTAGGGCTACTTTCTAGCTTAGATAAAGAGCGCGCCAAAGTAGACCTTCATGAAGCGATCGTTCAGTTAATGGCGGATGACCAAAGCCACGCATTAAGTGCTGAAGGGCGTAAGCGAGTCATCAAGCAAATTGAAGATGAAGTATTTGGCCTTGGCCCACTTGAACCATTGCTCGCCGATAAAACGGTGTCCGATATTTTGGTCAACGGACCTAAAAGTGTTTATGTCGAACGCCGAGGCAAATTAGAAAAAACACCGTATACGTTTTTAGATGATCGTCACTTAAGAAATATTATTGATCGTATCGTTAGTCAGGTTGGACGCCGGATTGATGAAGCGTCGCCGATGGTGGATGCTCGATTAGTTGATGGTTCACGAGTGAATGCCATTATTCCCCCTTTAGCCTTAGATGGCCCTTCCGTTTCTATACGACGCTTTTCTGTAGACAGCCTAACCATGGATAATCTGCTGGAATACAAGTCAGCCTCTCCACAAATGGCAAAGTTCATTGAAGCTGCCGTAAAAGGTGAGCTTAATATCCTTATTTCTGGTGGTACAGGCTCAGGGAAGACGACTACGCTGAATATTTTTTCTGGGTTTATTCCTAGAGATAAACGGATTATTACCATAGAAGACTCCGCAGAGTTACAACTGCAACAGCCACACGTGATTCGTTTAGAAACACGCCCCGCAAACCTTGAGGGTAAAGGTGAGATCAGTCAGCGAGAGCTAGTAAAAAATACCTTGCGTATGCGGCCTGACCGTATTGTTGTCGGGGAGGTACGTGGTAGCGAAGCTGTTGATATGTTAGCGGCGATGAATACGGGTCATGATGGTTCACTTGCCACGATTCACGCGAATACACCTCGTGATGCACTAAGCCGTGTTGAGAATATGTTCTCGATGGCGGGTTGGAATATTTCAACGAAAAACCTCAGAGCGCAGATAGCTTCAGCTATTCATTTGGTGGTCCAAATGGAGAGACAAGAAGATGGTAAGCGTCGCATGGTCAGTATCCAAGAGATCAACGGGATGGAAGGAGAGGTCATCACTATGTCTGAGATCTTCCACTTCCAGCGTCAAGGTATCGATGAGCATGGCAATATCTTAGGTTATTACACCGCAACCGGTGTCGTTCCTCAGTCTCATGATCAACTAGTTAAACGTGGTCTTGATTTGCCTTATGAGATCTTTACCGAGTCACATAGCTGAGGAGCCGATCATGGATAGTGTAACTGTATCGTTGGCCCTATTGTTTGTTGCGGTATTGTTTATTTCGCAAGCTTTGTTATTGCCAGCTGCCGGGAAAAAAGCTAAGCACAAAGAGCTATCCCGCCGTTTAAAAGAGACACAAAGAAATATTGATGAAGAGAGTTTGTCGCTCTTAAAAGACCATTACAACAAGGAACTTTCTCCCTTTGACCGTAAATTAATTGTTGTTCCTTTTTTTGCCGATCTGAAACGCATGCTTGAATTAGCAGGTCTCAAACTGACATTAAGCCGCTTCTTAGTGATCGTATTTTTGTGCGGAACATTATTGGCTTTGATTGCTTTGATGTTCAATCAAGTGTGGTTTATTTGTGTTGCCGCTTTTGTTTTTGTTTGGGTTGTTGCTTATCTGTTTGTTCAAAACAGAGTGACCTACAGAATGGCAAGGTTTGAGGAGCAGTTGCCAGACGCCTTGGACATCATAAGAAGAGCCTTACAAGCGGGTCAGCCATTAGTTCAGTCTTTTAATGAGGTTGGCGAAGAGATGCCAGAGCCTATTGGGGTTGAGTTTAAGAACACCTATAACTTATTGAACTATGGTTACGATTTACGGCTCGCTATTTTACAAATGACAGAAAGAGTACCGACGGTTTCTATGTTGGCTTTTTCAAGCGCGGTCATGTTGCAGAAAGAAACGGGGGGCAACCTCTCTGAGAATCTGCAAAAAGTATCTGAGGTATTAAGAGCGCGTTTTAAGCTAGAAAGAAAAATCAAAACTCTATCCGCTGAGAGTCGACTCTCTGCTTGGATACTGACGCTTTCTCCTTTTGCCCTATTTTTCGGTCTTAAATTCGTAAACCCTGAATACATCGAGCCTTTGTACAGTGACCCTAGAGGGATATCTATGGTCAGTGTCGGCGTGATTTTGTTGGCGATTGGGGCATTGTGGATAAGAAAAATAATAAATATCGAGATATAGATTATGGAATTCTTTGATTTAGAAGTATGGAAACAAACACTCTCTGAGTTCGGTATCACTAGCCAGACTCTGCTTTACGGGATGATTCTGCTGACCACTATGCTACTCACTCTTACTTTAGGGTTTCTTTTTGTTGGTACCCGTTCTCCGTTGGATAAAAAGTTAAAACAGATTTCCGGAGGGAATCATACTAGCAGTCGTAAATCTTATGATTTTACCAATACTTTGGAGTCGCTGACGCCATTCATTGGGCGAGGAAACAAAAAAGATAACGAAACATATTCAGAAAAATTAATGCATGCTGGGTACCATGAAAAGAGCGCACTTTCAGTATTTTATGCCTTCAAGGTACTATCAGCATTAATTGGGTTTGTCTGTGCATTTATGGTGTTTTACTTGGCTATAGGTGGCAGTTACAACAATTTATTGATTGTGACGTGTGTTTTTGTCGGGACGTTCTTCCCCAATTTTGTGTTGAGTAAAATGCAAAAAGAGCGACAAAGAAAAGTAAGAAATGGTGTCCCTGATGCTTTAGACCTTTTAGTTGTTTGTACGGAATCAGGCCTAGGTTTTAATGCTGCGCTAGGGCGTGTCGCTAACGAGTTATACATTTCCCAACCCGAACTTGCTGATGAACTTGATACGGTGTTTGCCAAAATACAAGCTGGTGTCACGATGCCAGACGCTTTGAGTCAACTTGTAGAAAGAACGGGGTTACATGAATTGGATGGCCTTGTTTCTTTGCTCTCACATGCTTCAAGAATGGGGGGGAGTTTAGCTCAGACCTTACGTGACTATACCGAAGATTTTCGAGATAAACGCCAACAAGCAGCAGAAGAAATCGCAGCCAAAATACCCACCAAAATGCTGTTCCCAATGTTGTTATTTATTTGGCCATGTTTTTTTATTGTTGCCCTTGGACCAGGGATGATGATTGTTATGGACGCATTAAGTGCGCCAGGAGTAGGTTTATGATGCGAATGAACAGAATGGTTTTACTTTTACTACCGCTATTGATTCTCGGGTGTGCCTCTTCTGATGAGCCAACTAATCAGTTTGATGCCGAGTTGTATTCGGGTAAGCCAATTGACACTTTAACCAGCGATGATCCACCCGTCAGTGAAAAAGAAGCAATCATGCGTGGTGATGTAGCACTTAGAGACAACAACATCGATCTGGCTCTCTATGAGTACATTCGATCTCTGTCTTTTCCTGAGCAAGAGTTTCACGACAAAACGCTATTTACGATCGGTCGAATTCACTCATCCAGAGGCAATTATGCACTTGCTGAAAAAGCGTATTTGGCGGCATTAGATTTTAACCCAGCACATACTGAAGTGTTGGAGCAACTTGGGGTTCTATACACTAAGCAGCGTCGCACAGATGAAGGACGGAGTTATTTTTTTAAAGCGATAAATGCGGATCAAGTTAGACTGAAGAGCAGTGAAACGACCAAAAATTACCAAGCGCTAAGTCAAAGTGAAGTGGCCAGTTTGAAGGTTGACAGTATGTCTCCTGCATTGGCTTACATGGGGATTGGGGTGTTGGAGGATGTAGAAGGTAAACATCAGATAGCCCAAGAATATTTTAAAAAGTCTCTCACTATCGATAAGACTTCAGTGAAGGCTCTACTGAACATGGGTTACTCCCATTACATGTACGGCAACTACAAAGAAGCGTACCAATACACGCGTTCTGCTTTAGAGATCGAACCTAACAATGAGAAGGCTCAAAACAACCTTGCACTTATTTATTTGGCATCAGGTGATGTGAAAAAAGCAATAAATGTGTTTATGCGTCATATGGATGCGCCGGAAGCTCTGAATAATGTCGGTTACTTTTTAATTATTCAAGGCCGACCTGATGAAGCGATTCCTTACTTGCAACAAGCCATCGACAAAAAACCTTCGTATTACAAAATCGCCAATGAAAACCTAAATCGAGCCTTAGCCGAGGTGAGAGAAATGAAGGAGAGCACACCAATATAGTGTTGTTTTATTAAAAGTTACTCTCCTTATGGTAAATAGCACAAATGAATTAGCCCCTGATGAGTGTCCTTATCAGGGGCCAATTATTTTTCGCTCAGTTAGGTATTTTAGCTTTTAATTACTAGCCGATCTTAATTGCAGATAGATCCTAATTATAAATAGTTAAGCATCGCACCAGCTGCGATAAAGGTACCAACTAAACCTACAATCGGCATCTTCATTGTTTTCAATAGCCACACGCCAACAATGATCAGCGCAAAATCTAAGCCACTACTCACTGCGCTTGTGAAGATGGGTTGATATAACGCTGCCAACAATAAACCGACAACTGCTGCATTCACACCGGTAAGAGCACCAGCCACCAAAGGTTTACTCGCAATTGCCTGCCAGTTCTTCAGTACACCCAGTAGCAGTAAGAAGCCCGGTAAGAACACTGCAATTGTTGCGAGCAGTGCTCCTGTAATCGGTGCCGATGGCATTAACACATAACCGAGGTAAGTAGCTAACGTAAACATCGGGCCGGGAACCGCTTGCGCAGTAGCATAGCCTGTTAGGAAGGTATCTTGAGACAGTTGGTCGCCAATACCATTCTGTAGCAACGGAAGAACCACGTGACCGCCACCGAAGACTAAGCTGCCTGCTTGGTAGAATAAACCAAACACTTCGATGCCTTGAGAATATGCACTGAACAGAGGTAAACCAACCAGTAGTGCTACAAAAATCACTAGCGGTGTTATGGATATCTTATGTGTCGAAGGCGCTGTTTTTAAGCCTTGAGAGGTTAAGAACTTACTGCCAATGATTGCTGCAAATAGAAGTACTAAGATTTGAGGCCAGATCCCAGGAATCAAAAGTAGAACAATCGCGGTGATCACACACAGTGCTGTTGCTACCTTTGATTGGCAAAAGTTTTTGTACATGCCGAAAGTGGCGTCAGCTACAACCACGACCGCGAGTAGTTTAAGTCCGTGGATGATTGAAATGAAAAGCGGTGCTTCTAACAACTGGGTGCTCACTAAGGCCAATATCAACATTAGGATGACAGAAGGGGAGGTGAAGCCTACAAATGCGGCAATCGCACCGGTTAAGCCACCTTTTTTGTAACCAACCGCGAAGCCAACCTGACTTGAGCCTGGACCCGGCAGAAATTGACTGAGGGCGACAATTTGACCGTACTCCTCATCGGATAACCAATTCAGTTTCTCAACAAAGGTTTTACGGAAGTAGCCAATATGTGCCGCTGGTCCACCAAAGCTAATCCAGCCAAGCCAGAAAAAGGTTTTAAAAATTGAAAGCATGATCGATTCCAGATAAATGTTTAGCGTAATTTAGGTGGAGTTAAACTATGATTCAAATTAATTGTTTTAATTGTAACTATGAATAATATGGGATTGATTTGTGGCTGATTTTAACTGGAAAGGAATTGACCTTAACTTATTGATTGCACTGCAAGCTCTATATAAAACAAACAGTGTAAGCAAGGCAGCTGAACGTTGTTATGTCAGCCAATCAGCAATGAGCCATAGCTTACAAAGACTGAGAAAGTTGTTTGATGACCCTTTGTTTGAGCGTGTCGGTAGTAAGATGGAAGCGACCGACCGAGCGATTGAATTATCAAGCACCGTCGATGCGTTGCTTAATACTATTCAATCTGAAGTTCTGTTGTCCAAAAGGTTCGAAGTTGATAGTTATAAAGGCAGCTGGAAGATCGGACTTACCGACTACGCGGAACAGATGTTTGGCCCAATGATCTTCGATTTTATTAAACAAGCTTCGCCAAACTCTCAAGTCGCATTTTTTAACGTTAATCGAACCAATTACCAGCAGGTATTTGAAGAGGCTAAGCTAGATATTGCGATAGGCAGCTTTGGTGAAGTGCCTAAGTTGTATGGCATTGAACATCTCTATACCGAGCAACATGTTTGCTTGCTTGATGCATCCGTTTTGGATGTTGAGCTGCCTATGTCATTACAATCATTTGTTTCTGTGGAGCACGCCTTAGTGTCTCCCTATGGTGCCTTAAAAACGGCAGTTGATATTAAATTGTCTGAGTTGGGCTACACCAGAAAAGTGGCAATCGCATCGAGCAACTTCTTAACGGTAAAGCGATTGATCAGTGGCAGAAAGCTATTGTGTATTGTGCCGAAGTTAGTCGCTAGAAACGCTCCTAATGCCGATAGTTCATTGATAGCCGTTGCCGCGCCGATAGACGTTCCTGATTTTGATATACAGCTTGTTTATCGTAAGGGAAAGCAATTAGACGACAAAAACACTCACTTGAGGAAAGTGATCTCTCAAGCGGTTGAGATTGTCATTGCGGTTGAGTGATTGATGACGAGTTTCTTCTTAGCAAGTAACCGATTAAGTGCCAAAGAGCAACTACCATTAGAGCGCCTATATACCCATCTATTGCGTAGTGCCACGCTAAGTGAACGGACCCAACTTGGACAAAGAAAGCGTAAACCCATGCAATATATCCCCAGTTTTTGTTTAACCGAAATGCGGTCATAGCCATTAACACTGCGATTGTTACATGCAAACTTGGCATGGCGGATATGCCCGTTCCTCTACCTCTTATTCCTGTCACATAGCTATCCCAAAGCATGTCCTGTGCCGATAATGTCCATAAAGAAAATACACTTAGCTCAGTTATTTTATGGTTTTGCATGTCCAGGCGTTGCATTAGCTCGAGATAGAGATCTTGATGATGGAAATGATGAAAGAATACAGGACCTGCAGATGATAATAATGTTGCCATGACGTTCCCAAAAAGAAACCACGACACTAAAAATGTGAGGATAAACTGGTTACGAAGTTGATCATTTTTCCTGTAGACAATGAAAAAAAGTAACATCCCCCACATAAGAAAAAACCACAAGTTGTATAGAAAATTAATCATTAGAGTTGAAGCTGCATTAGGCAGAAAAAAATGCGTAATTTCCCATGGAGATATACCGAAGTGCAGCCACTTGTCTAAGTGATAAAAGGTAAGATCTAAGTTGTATGGATTGAAGTGAGGTATCAGTGATTTTATAAACGTATAACTCGAGAATGAAATATTTAATACGAGCATTAACAGAATAAAATAAATAGGCTTAGATATAGGGAATAGCAGCGATTTTACTTTTTTAATGAATCGTATTGTTGGGCTTTTTTCTCGTTTAAACAATAAATAACAATAGTAATACGTAGCCCAAACCATAAAAGTGACATAGCAAATTGTAATCAAAACATCGATATAGCTATAGATGTCATATTTCATATTCTCGGGAACAAATAGGTTGATGATGAAGGTGAACGGGGCAATGAATGCAACATAATACAAAATCAGTTTGTTTCTTCTGAATTCATGAAGCAAAGACGATAACAAGTTTGATTGTTCTTTTTGAGGAGCGGGTTTGGCGGTGGTCGTCTCTGAATCCATATTGCCCTTCATCAAGATTTCCTATCATGATTAAAGGTTAGTTCATTTGAGCTGGTTTTCTACTTTTAGGCCTTGCCTCTTGCGTAAAAATAAACGAAATAAATCCTTCCATATTTCACAACCCGACTATACTTAATTTACGACTTAAAGCAGTCGTAACGAATAGGCTTTTTGATTTACCTAAGTAAAATAATGGTTATATCCCTATGATATAGCTAAAAAAATACCAGGCTAAACGGACTTAGTTGGTCTTGAAGCGCTAGCTCCCCCTAGCGCTTTTTCTTTTCTTCTTTCAATCTCTATTCCGGTAATAGGATCTGAATTTTCTTCAGGAGTTGTTCTATCTGTTGTTTTTCATAGTGAGCAGTGATCTTAGGTTGACTACTCTCTCTGGGAATCAGTGTGGTTTCAATATGTTGCTGCAGTAGAGCATCTTGTGAGTTGGCGTTGAGCTTTTCTGCAAGTATCACAGCCTGTTGACCTATCTTTGTGAAATCTTGTTTGATTGTGGTGAGAGGTGGGTTAAAGAAAGCACTGTCCTCGATGCCATCAAAGCCGACGACTGCAACCTTTTCTGGTACTGGAATCTGCAGTTCTTGCAGCGCGCGTAAAACCCCTAATGCCATTTGATCACTGGCGACCAGCACAGCATCAAACGGGGTTTGTTTAGCGACAGCGTCTCGAATGCCAAGGTAGCCACTTTGTGCTTGCCAGTTTCCTTGATGCTGAAACTGTATTTGACAGTTTGCATCTGACAACACACTTAACCAACTCTGAAGACGAATTTGTGATGCACTGGATTCATTAGGCCCACTGATCAACAAGTATTCAGAGCGACTATTTTCAATAAGATGTTGAGCTGCCAGTTTTGCTCCCTCTGCATGATCTCCGCATATATAGTTAACTTGGCTGTTAGAAGGGACATCAATGAAGATAAGGTTGAGATTTTGATACTGTTCCACTAACAGCTCAGCGTCGGTACTCTTTAAAGGCACATTCAGAATGATGCTGTCGACCTGTTGGGCGATCAGCTCACGAATGGCTTCGCGGGTGTTGGTGAGGTTCGGTTCTGATACCACTGAAAAAGCGGTTCCATACCCCATATCGTGAGCTTGCATTCGTACGCCATTTGCGATCATTGCTGCGCCGTGTAATGCCATATCGAGAGTCACTAACCCTATGCTGGTGGATTTGGAACGGCTAAGCATTTGAGCGCCTTTATTGGGCACATATCCAAGTTTTTTTATCGCTGCGTTCACTTTGTTTCGAGTGGATTCTGCGACATCTTGTGAGCCGTTGGTTACCCTTGATACTGTTTGAGTTGATACGCCAGCCAGCTTCGCTACATCTTTAAAAGTTACACTCATCATACAATCCATCGAATATTCCCGTCGTTCGATAAGCTTATCTAAATTAGCGAAATGAAACTCGGCTCCCTTTCAAAAAAATGTCATTAAAAACATTAATTTTGTTTCCGAAAACAGTCGATCTTGTGCAAATTTAAGCAATGATTAAGTGCTTTTTGATCACATTATTTAGCCATATTGGTACTAATTTCAATCTTCGGGTTCAGTATTAATCTTAGTTTATGTTTACGAAAACAATATGAGATTGGCTATGAGCGAGTTTATTCATCTAACAAGTAAAAACCACAGTTTGATCATCAAATCGGGTCGTACTACTGAGATTCTGCATTGGGGCGCGAAGATTGCCAGTATTGATGAAGATCTTTTGTTATCAACCGAGAGACCGATCTCCCAAGCGCGCCTTGATGTCGATGTACCGCTTTCTCTATGCCCTGAATTAGGAAGCGGTCATTTTAATGCGCCGGGCATAGAAGGGCACCGTGATGGTTTTGATTGGGCTCCCGTCTTTCATACTGTCCACGTAGAAGCGAATACTAAGCATGGAGAAGGTCAGGTTCAGAAAGCGACCTTTGTGCTAGAAGACACTGTGTCTAAGCTTGAATTGACTGTCGAAATCAAACTGGATTTCGAATCTGATGTGGTCCAAAAACGTGTGACAGTCACTAATAAAGGCGACAATAAATACTACCTGAACAAGCTTTCTTCAACGCTGCCATTACCGAATCATGCTAATGAGCTTATGACGTTCCATGGTCGTTGGTGTCATGAGTTTCAAACGCAACGTCAACGCTTTGAACACGGTGGCTTTATGCAAGAGAACCGTCGTGGCCGCACATCTCACGAGAACTTCCCTGGTATGTTTGTGGGCACGCAAGGTTTCTCTGAACAGAACGGTTTGGTTTGGGGGTTCCATTTAGGTTGGAGTGGCAATCATCAAATGCGTGCTGATGTGCGAAGTGATGGCCGTCGTTTTGTTCAAGCTGGTGAGCTATTACTCGCTGGCGAATCTATTCTGGAATCTCAGGCAAGCTATCAAACACCTTGGTTATATGGTTGTTACAGCAAGTCTGGTTTAAACGGTATTGCTCAACGTTTTCAGCAGTTTGTTCGTGACAACATTATTCAATTCCCTGCCGATAAACCTCGCCCCGTGCATTTAAATACTTGGGAGGGGATCTACTTCGACCATAAACCTGACTACATCATGCAGATGGCAACCGAAGCCAGTGCGATGGGCGTTGAACGATTTATCATTGATGATGGGTGGTTTATCGGTCGTGATGGTGAACGAACGGCATTAGGTGATTGGTACCTAGATGAAGTGAAATACCCAAATGGCTTAGAACCTGTGATTGAACATGTAAACCAGCAAGGCATGGAGTTTGGTCTTTGGGTTGAGCCAGAGATGGTCAGTCAAGACTCTAACCTTTATCGCAACCATCCTGATTGGGTGCTTGGTTTACAAGGTTACCATCAACCCTCAGGCCGTTGGCAATACGTGTTAGACCTACAAAATGAAGACTGCTTTAACTACTTGTTCGAACGCCTCAATACGCTGCTGACTCGATACAACATTACTTACCTTAAATGGGATATGAACCGAGAGTTAGTTCAACCGGGTCACAACGGGAAGGCTGCTGTGCATGGTCAAACTAAAGCGCTATATCGCCTTGTTGATGAGTTGAACCTAGAACACCCAGAAGTCGAGATCGAATCTTGTTCTTCGGGTGGTGGTCGTATCGACTTTGAAATTCTAAAACGAACGCATCGTTTCTGGGCATCGGATTGTAATGATGCCTTAGAGCGCCAAGCCATTCAGAAAGGCATGAGTTACTTCTTCCCTCCCGAAGTGATGGGGGCGCACATAGGCCCAGCAGAATGCCACTCAACCAACCGCCGTCACAGCATCAATATGCGTGGTGTAACCGCACTCATGGGGCACATGGGGGTTGAGCTTGACCCAGTTAAAGAGTCACCTGAAGAGAAACAAGCATTCTCACATTACATTTCACTGCATAAACAGTTCCGTCATGTTTTGCATTCTGGCCGTAGTTTCCGAATGGATCCTTCGGACAAAAATCAGAACATTTATGGCGTTGAAAATGACGATGAAATGTTGATCACCGTGTGCCAATTAGCCATGCCTGAATATGCTCTGCCTTCGCCACTTCGTATTAGTTGCGTTGAAGACAATGCGATGTATCAAGTGAAGTTAGTGGACATGCCACAAACCAGTTTCCAGTTGATGAAACAGCGCCCTCAATGGCTCGATAGAACGTTAACTTTGAGCGGCGATAACCTTAAAGAAATTGGATTGACCTTACCGATTCTAGACCCAGAGTCAGCATTGATTGTTCATCTAAAAAAGATATGAACCACTGACTCTGATCATCCCTACAAATAAAATTCTAAATATAAAAATATAATCGGCAGCGAGGAATTGCTGCCGCAATAACTAAACTTAAGGAAAACAAAATGTCCATTACAGTTCTGCTGTCATTCTTGTTATTTACTGGTTTTGTTGTCGCGTTTACCTACAACAAAGTTAAAAATGACAAGAACACTTCACAAGACGGTTTCTTTCTCGGCGGAAGAAGCTTAACCGGTGGTTTGATTGCCAGCTCCCTTATCTTAACTAACTTGAGCGCGACCAGTTTTGTTGGTATGAGCGCACAAGCTTACACCCACAACATGAGTGTTATGGGTTGGGAGGTGGCATCTGGTGTCACCTTAGTGATTATTGCATTGATGCTAGTACCGCGTTATTTGAAGCAAGGGATTACGACCATTCCTGACTTTTTAGAGAGCCGTTACGACATGTCAGTGAAGAAGTTCGTGACCTTGCTTTTCTTGTGCCAATACGTCATCAATATTTTGCCAACCACACTTTATGCCGGTGCCGTTGTTTTAGGTGAGATTTTTGATGTTCAAGCGTTGTTGAATATTTCAGAATTCAGCTCGATCGCCCTTATTTCGGCGACAATCGGACTACTTGGTTTCTTTTATGCGATTTATGGTGGCCTGAAAGCGGTTGTGATTGCAGATACAATTAATGGTGTGGGCTTAATTGTTGGTGGCTTAATGATCCCTGTATTTGGTTTGATGGCATTGGGTGATGGTAGTTTTGGTGCTGGCTTAGATACACTACTTTATGCTGCGCCAGAGAAACTGCAGTCGGTTGGTACAGAGACCGATCCACTACCGTTCTCAACGCTATTTACTGGTCTACTACTTGTGAACCTTTATTACTGGGGGACGGATCAATCAATCATCCAACGTGCGTTGGGTGCTAAGAACTTAAAAGAAGGTCAAAAAGGGGTAATTCTGGCTGGCGCAATCAAGGTTATCTCACCACTGTTCTTAATCATTCCAGGTATCATTGCTTTTCATATGTTTGGGGCGGATGCGGGTAATCCAGACACCATGTATACGCGCTTGGTAAACGAAGTGTTGCCTAAACCATTAGTCGGTTTCTTTGTCGCAGTTATGTTTGGTGCCATCCTAAGTACCTTCAACGGTGTATTGAACAGCTCTACGACGTTATTTGCATTGAACGTATACAAGCCTTTGTTTGGTCAAGGTAAAACGGATGAAGAGTTGGTGGATAAAGGTCGTATATTTGGCGTTGTGATTGCCATCATTTCTGTCTGTATTGCACCTTTCATCATGTATGCACCGGAAGGTTTGTTCCAATACCTACAGATGGTGGCGGGTTTCTTTAGTGTGCCAATCTTTACTATCGTGTTTGTTGGTTATGTCTCTAAGCGTGTGCCTGCCTTAGCTGCAAAAGTCGCGTTGGCGGTATTTGTAAGCTCATACGCTGCAATGCAGTTAGTCTTCAAAACGCCAATTCACTTTTTACACCAGTTAGCGATTCTGTTTGTTGTGTGTACGACATTGATGTTCATCATTGGTCATTTCATGCCACGTGAAGACGATTACGTCATGCCTGTGAATGAAAGCATTGATGTTACGCCTTGGGAGTTCCGCTTTGAAGCTTCAGCGATCATTCTTTACATGGTGCTAGGTGCTTACGTGATGTTCTCTGATGTCGGTTTTGTCTCTGATGATCCAACCATCATGCAAGTCTACGGTGTATGTGGCATTGTGATGTTGTTCGGGATTGTGGCTCGCTTAGCAAAGCGTAAGAAAGCACTTGCGACAGCGTAGTGAGTTCGAATAATTAAAATGAAAACGCCGCTCCTTGGAAATAGGGAGCGGCGTTTTTCGGTCTTATGAAGATAAACGTAAGGCTAAACGTTCTAGAACGAGAATCGAGTCCATTTCTTTGCTCGCCAACGATACGCCATGATGATTCCTCTGAACCATTCGTCCATAGCGATAGCCATCCACGCGCCAAACACACCATAACCCCAATGTACGCCAAGCAAGTAACTCATAGCGACGCCAATCCCCCACATGCTAAGTATGCCCATCTTGACTGGAAACTTTATGTCGCCCGTCGCTTTTAGACATGAGATGAAGATCAGATTAAATACACGGCCAGCTTCTAACAAGATTGAACCCGCAATGAGCATTGCGGCAAGGGCGATGATTTCAGGATCTTGAGTGAACAGATCTAGGATTTCGAAGCGGAACAGGTAGACCATACAAGTAATGCTAGTCGAGGCGATAAAGCCAACCACAAAGTAACGTTGTACACGGCTCGTTATTTCGTCTACCCAACCTTTACCGATGTAGTAACCCGTTTGAATTTGGCTACCTTGACCAATGGCTAAAGCAAACGCAAAAGAGAGGCGAGCAATGTTTTGTGCATAAGTAAATGCAGCTAATGATGAGGTACCCATTTGCACAATAAAGAAGGTAATCGTGATTTGCGCCATGTTGTAAGAGAGCACCTCGCCAGCGTTCATCGAGCCGATCTTAATGATTTTTTGATAGATAGATTTAGGCACTGATTGGAACTGCTTGAGAGGTAACTTTATGTCCTTGCTTCTTACGACACCAACTAAGATTAGTAGACCAATGGTTTGGCTAATGACAGTTGCCGTAGCAACCCCTTGTACACCGTATACTGGTAAACCAAAAGGTTGATATAGCGCGCAGTAGTTACCAAACACATTGATAACACCGGCTATTAGGTTGATGACCATTGGTGACTTAGAGTAGCCATGGCTGCGCAGAATCGTCGTTAGCACAACGCCAATCGTCACGTTGAAGGTGAGGGCACCACTGATAAATAGGTACTCTTGAGCGTATTGTTCAACTTGCGCTTCAAGTTGATAAAGCGGGATAAAATACTCTGCACCAAGAACCGCAATAATACTGAGCAATACGCCAGTAATAATGGCTAAGATAATGCTCGCCACGCCCACATGAGCGCTTTCTTCATCGCGAGATGCACCATTATACTGTGCGATTAATATGCCTGTTCCGCTACTGACCATGGTCGAGACGATGATCAGAAAAAAGGATATCTGAGAGATAACACCAACGGCAGACACGGCTTTGTCTGAGTATCCCGATAACATGAATACATCACTGGTATTAAGGGCTGTTCTTAATAGAACTTCGATAAAAATAGGCCAAGTGAGCGCAACGATTCCCATGCGTTTATTTAGGGTGGAATCAGCAGTAGGCATTTAGGTTTTCTCAAAAAAAAGGTAGGCGACACTATAGTTTAGCCATTATTGAGTAAACGACTATCAAATTAATGTCCGGATAGCGGTTAAGGATAAAGAAAGTTTAAATAAGTTCGTTTACCCACAATCTTGACCGTGATTGATGAAACTTCTGAGAAAGTTTCATAAAGATATCGAACCAGAAGGAAGGTACTTTGCAGATAAGGGTTAAAGTAAAGCTGGTGTTGTCCACCAGCTTAATATGTTTCTGTATTCTTTGATTTAGTTGATTCTCTGCCCTTCGACATCAAACAGGTGGCAATCTTTTGATGAGAAATTTAGATTTAGAGATTGATAACGTGTGACTTCTTGATCGCCGGGTAAATGAACTTTAAAGCTGTCTACGCCACAAGACTGACCAAACATATAGGTACTGTTTCCTAGCCTTTCTACGACTTCACTCTGGAACTCAATGCTGATATCTGACTCGCCGTTGATCTCTAAGTGTTCTGGTCGAATACCAAGAGTCAGCTTTTGGCCTTCGGCTAGGCCATCACCTGGTATTGGCAGAATGATTTTACTTAGGCCATTAACGGTTAGTTCAGCGTGTGTTTCCGAGGTGTTATTCACCACACATGGTAAGAAGTTCATTTTTGGGGAACCGATAAAGCCTGCCACAAACTCATTTTGTGGAGAGTGATACAGTTCGAGTGGAGAACCGACTTGTTCGACTCGACCGTCTCTCAGTACTACGATCTTGTCAGCAAGTGTCATGGCTTCTACCTGATCGTGCGTAACGTAAATCATAGTGTTTTGCAGATCTTGGTGTAATTTGGCGATTTGTAAGCGCATGTCGACACGAAGTTCAGCATCTAAGTTTGATAAAGGCTCGTCGAATAAGAACACTCTTGGGTTGCGAACAATTGCTCGACCGATAGCAACACGCTGACGTTGTCCACCTGACAGTTCTTTAGGTTTTCGCTTCAATAAAGGCTCTAGTTGAAGCGTTTTCGCTGCACTAGTGACCTGCTTCTCTACGGTTTCTTTGGCAACACCGTTCATTTTAAGGCCAAAGCCCATGTTTTCTTCAACGGTCATGTGAGGGTAGAGTGCGTAGGATTGGAATACCATTGCCACGCCACGCTCGGCAGGATCAACATCGTTAACAAGATCATCACCAATATGGATCTCACCTTCAGTAATCTCTTCCAAGCCAGCAACTAAGCGTAAGAGGGTTGATTTACCGCAACCAGACGGCCCAACGAATACTACGAATTCGCCGTTAGTTATTTCTAGATCAACACCATGGATCGTTTGAACATCACCATATCGTTTGATGACCTGTTTTAAGCTGATATCAGCCATGCTCTCTCCTTGCTTCGTTGGACTACATCACTTTGCCTTTAAAACATACGCTCTCATCAGAAATTTGTTAGATGCCTCGGGTAAATTATTGATCCCGGTCATACAAATTTTACAATTCATACTGATTTTTGTGGAAACGTTTACAAAATTAGAACATAACTGTGCGTAATGTTATCAATAAGCCTAATATTTGAACGTAATCACCATAAATGCTGAGTTGCTAGATTAAATTTAGAAATCTAGGTGGAAATTTATCAAATAGTAAATGAAGCTTTGAATACAAGGAATTCCGGGAAATGGAGCAATCTGTGAAAACGATATACCCAGAAAATCGCATCCCATCGGCCAAGAAGAAAAGACGTATTAGTTCTAAGGTATCGCCTTGGTTGTTCTTGGCACCTGCTATCGCCATCTTTTCTCTCTATGTTGTTTATCCAATTTTGGACAGCATTTGGCTCAGTTTCTTTGAGTGGGACGGGCTAGGTGAGAAAGAGTGGGTAGGGCTTGAGAACTATCGCGAACTGTTTGACTCAGATGCGTTCTACACTTCCTTAACGAATAATTTCCTTTGGTTGATATTCTTTATGCTCGCGCCACCTTGTGGCTTGGCGATTGCCCTTTTCTTAAACCAACAAGTGAAAGGCATTCGTGTCGTTAAATCCTTATTTTTCTTCCCCTTTGTTATCTCTCAAGTGGTGGTTGGACTCGTATTTTCTTGGTTCTATGACCCGTCATTCGGTCTTTTTAACATGGTATTGGGTGCGTTCGGTTTTGAGCCTGTGTCAATACTCGCGGACGAAGACTATGTGACCTACGGAATCATTGCTGCTGGCCTATGGCCACAAATCTCTTACTGCATGATCTTGTATCTCACTGGGTTGAACAATCTCGACCCAGAGCAATTAGAAGCGGCGCGACTGGATGGCGCAAAAAAGTGGCGCATGCTCTGGTATGTGGTTCTTCCTCAACTAAGACCAGCGACGTTTATTGCTGTAGTAGTGACCGTGATAGGTGCCCTGCGCTCTTTCGATTTAGTGGCAACCATGACGGCTGGTGGACCTTGGGGAAGCTCGACGGTACTGGCGTATCAAATGTATGAAGAGTCTATTTTTAACTATCGAATGGGTTACGGTGCGGCGGTTTCTGTGGTGCTGTTTCTGATTATGGATATCTATATCGCTTACTTCTTGTGGCGCATGTTAAGGAGTGAAAAATAATGTTTCCGCAACCACTTCAAAAAGCCGGTCGCTTTACTAATATCAGTTACCGAGTCGCGTTACCTATCTCGATCGTAATGTGGTTGTTACCTCTTATTGCCGTGATGATGACGTCGATTCGTTCGATGGATGACATCAACAAAGGTAATTACTGGGGCTGGCCGAGCGAGATTCAGTTCATTGAAAACTACACCCAAGTTTTTACCTCGACCTCGATGGGGCAGTATTTAATCAATAGCTTGATCATCACGCTGCCAGCGGTCGCAGGTGCTGTCGCACTCTCGACTCTGGCCGGGTACGCCTTAGCGAAATACAACTTCAAAGCCAATGTGTGGATCTTTGCGATGTTCATTGCGGGCAACTTTGTTCCGTTCCAAATCTTGATGATTCCAGTACGTGATTTAACGATTGGACTTGGCCTTTACGATACTCATTGGGCGCTGATTTTCTTCCATATCGCTTTCCAAGCCGGTTTTTGTACCTTGTTCATGCGGAACTTTATTGTGGGTATTCCCGATGCGTTGATTGAAGCGGCGCGAGTGGAGGGCGTTAGTGAATGGAAAATATTTTGGCATGTGGTGCTGCCTTTAGTACGCCCTGCATTAGCTGCTCTAGCCGTGTTGGTGTTTACCTTTATTTGGAATGACTTCTTCTGGGCGTTGGTATTGGTTCAGAGTGATGACGTTCGCCCAGTAACCGCGGGGCTTAGTTCACTGCAAGGCCAGTGGTTGGCGTCTTGGCAGTTTATGTCTGCCGGAGCGGTCGTAGCTGCCATTCCGCCCGTAGTGCTGTTCTTCACTATGCAGAAACACTTTATTGCTGGCCTGACATTAGGCGCGACTAAAGGGTAAGCAACGAGATAATAATCAATACAACAACCTAGCAATAGCGGTTGATTTAAGCCGTTATTGCTGACGATATCCCGAATGGATGAACCATTGAAGAGTAACTAAAACACGAACAACCCTACGAGACAAAACAATAATAATTGGACTTAGTGAGCTTAGCTCTATAACAAGGACCTCAATATGAAATACGTGAAACATATCGCTGCTACGGCAGTGCTTGCTGCCTCCGTTTCTACAACAGCGTTTGCAGGAACCTTAGTCATCAACTCTGATGCTTCTGATCCAGCGCCCAAAGAAGCGTGGGGTGAGATCATCAATCGCTTTGAAAAAGAAAACCCAGATATTACGGTCAAGTACAACTTGTACGATCATGAGTCGTACAAAACAACGATTCGTAATTGGTTGGTCACTTCGCCGCCAGATGTGGTTTTTTGGTATGCGGGTAACCGAATGAAAGCATTCGTTGACCGTGGCTTGTTCGAAGACGTGAGTGACATTTGGACTGACAACAATATGAAGCAAGATTTTGCGTCAGCCGCACCTGCAATGACGGTGAACGGCAAGCAATTTGGTGTGCCATACACGTATTATCAATGGGGTATCTACTACCGCAAAGACATCTTTGAGCAGTATGGAATTGCTGAACCTAAAACATGGGATGATCTTAAATCGGCATCTGCAACGCTTAAAGAAAATGGGGTTGCACCGTTTGCGATTGGTACTAAGTACTTGTGGACTGCCGCGGGTTGGTTTGATTACATCAACATGCGTACCAACGGCTTGGATTTCCACATTCAATTGATGGAAGGCAAGGTGCCTTATTCTGATGAGCGTGTGAAGAAAACGTTCGCTAACTGGGCAGAGCTTGTTGAGCCTGGTTACTATCTAGAAAATCACGCCTCTTATTCATGGCAAGAAGCTCAGCCTTTCTTGTACAACGGTAAAGCGGCGATGTACCTAATGGGTAATTTCATTACGCCAAACTTCCCTGCTGAATTAGATGGCAAGATGGACTTCTTCCAATTCCCAGTGATCGATCCAAGTGTTCCTATGTCTGAAGATGCGCCAATGGATACGTTACACATTCCTTCTAAAGCGAAAAACAAGGAAGATGCTCGTAAGTTCCTAGAATTTGTTGCGCGTGCGGAAAATCAGCAACTCATCAATGAGATGCTGCTACAGATCCCGACCAACAATAAAGCCAAAGCGAAGTCAGACCCGTTCTTAGATAAAGGCGTAGCAATGCTGGCTTCTACCGAGGGCACGGCTCAGTTCTATGACCGAGACACCGATCCCGCGATGGCTAAAGAAGGCATGAAGGGCTTCCAAGAGTTTATGGTTCACCCTGATCGAATCGAAAAAATCTTGAAGAAACTCGATAAGGTGAGTAAACGCGCCTTTAAGTAATACTCCAATAGCTGCAGCTGTTCTGGCTGCGGCTTTTCTTTCTTCTCTCAGGGATTATTGCTAGTGCTGTTTCGTTGGCGTTCGTATTGTTTGAACGTAATGGGGCGCTGAGCATCACTTGCAATGATTCACGTTGAATGGCTTTTGGCAAGGAACACTTCATGAGAACTTTCTCTCAAATCATATCTGCCCGTGAGTGGGAAAATCAACACATCACCCATCACAATGTCATTGAGGCTCATGCTCCTTTGAATGGTTACACCTCGTTGGCTGAGGCTGTGACGAAGAACTCGTCGAATACCTTGTCTCTCAATGGGGTTTGGAAGTTTCAGCTGTTCGATTCACCAGAGTTGGTCAGTGAAGAGGTTGTGTCTGAGCATTTTGATGACTCGATATGGGAGTCGATAGTGGTGCCAAGCAACTGGCAAATGCAAGGCTTTGATAAACCTATCTATACCAATGTGAAATATCCTTTTGCTGATAACCCTCCTTTCGTCCCTAGCGATAACCCGACAGGGCTCTACCGAACGCGTTTTAATTGCACGGAACAGGAGTTATTAGACACTCATAGGCTGACCTTCGACGGTGTGAATTCTGCATTTCATTTGTGGTGTAACGGGAAGTGGGTTGGCTATTCGCAAGACAGTCGATTACCGGCTGAATTTGACGTGTCTGAATACTTACAAGCAGGCGAGAACACGCTCGTAGTCATGGTGCTGCGTTGGTCGGATGGTTCTTATCTTGAAGACCAAGATATGTGGTGGCTCAGCGGTATCTTCCGTGATGTGACTTTATTGAGAAAACCCAAGGTCGCAATTGAAGATGTTGGTATTGAGACTCAGCTAGATGCTTGCTATCGCGATGCGGTTTTAAAGGTTTCAGCGAAAATAACCAAGCACAGTAACGAGTTAGAAAGCTACTATAAGTTAAGATCTGAACTTTATGATGCTCAAGGGCTGTTGGTTTGCGAACCTCATATTGTGGGTTTTGGTGAGCGCTATGTTGATGAAAAAGGACCTTGGTCTGAAGTCGCTGAACACAGTATTTCAGTTGCGAATCCGAACAAGTGGAGTGCCGAGTCACCTTACCTATATCGTTGCGTGGTGTCATTGCTAAATGAACATGATGAGCTTGTCGATTGTGAGGCTCACGATGTCGGCTTTCGAGCTGTTGAGATCAGTGATGGTTTGTTAAAGCTCAACGGAAAGCCTTTGCTGATTCGTGGTGTGAATCGCCATGAACATCACCCTGAATTGGGTCACACCATGACTCGTGAAGGGATGATTCAAGACATCAAGTTACTTAAGCAAAATAACTTCAATGCCGTTAGAACCGCCCATTATCCGAATCATCCATTGTGGTATGAGCTATGTGATGAGTATGGTCTGTATCTGGTTGATGAAGCGAATGTGGAAACCCATGGTCAGTTTCCGATGTGTCGACTGTCCAATGACTCGTCGTGGTTGAATGCGTACATGAGGCGCATGACAAGGTTAGTGGAGCGCGATAAAAACCACGCCAGCGTGATCATTTGGTCGCTAGGCAATGAGTCGGGGATTGGTCGAAATCACCATGCGATGTATCAATGGGTGAAACAAACTGATCCAACTCGTCCCGTTCAGTATGAAGGTGGCGGGGCTGATACAGCCGCGACCGACATTTTATGCCCAATGTATGCACGGGTTGATTGGGATTTACCTGTGGTTGAGAGTCAACCTGAGGTGACACCTCGCGTCGGTATTCGCAAAGCCATCGCTCTGCCTAATGAGCACCGCCCTCTTATTCTCTGTGAGTACGCCCATGCAATGGGTAACAGTCTGGGTAGCTTTGATAAATACTGGCAAGCGTTTAGAGACAACCCAAGATTACAGGGCGGTTTTATCTGGGATTGGGTCGATCAAGGAATTACCAAAACCGATTCAAACGGCAAACAGTATTGGGGATACGGTGGTGATTTCGGTGACGAGATTAATGATCGCCAGTTCTGTATTAATGGTTTGGTATTCCCAGACAGATCGGTGCATCCAACGCTGCATGAAGTGAAAAAAGCGCAACAGTTTTACCAATTCAAGCTAGTTTCTGCATCACCATTAGTGATCGAGATTACCAGTGAGTATTTATTTGATGCTGAGTCTGTCGAAACGCTTAATTGGAATATCACTCAAGATGGAATTGTTCAATGTCATGGCAGTATTGAACTGCTTGTTGAAGCTCAATCCAGTGTGCAGATCGAGCTTAATGGTGTGACTATTCCGAATACGGCCAACGCGCTTAATTACTTCAATCTAGAAGTGGTGTTAAATGCCGATACGGCTTGGGCGGGTAAAGGTCATGTGACGGCGATTGAACAGCTGAGCCTGCCCACTCAGCCGCAATTAATGTTGGATGCCAACCTTTCACAATACCCACCGAAAGTGATTGAAACCGACACGTTGCTGACAGTGATTGGCGATGCTTATCAGGTAGAGTTTGACAGATTATCTGGAACATTAGAGAGCTGGAAAATAAAAGGGGTGGAACAACTTGCCAGTGGCCTTAGAGATAACTTTTGTCGCGCACCATTAGACAACGATATTGGTGTCAGTGAAGCCAACCGAGTCGATCCCAATTCATGGATAGCACGTTGGCAGGCGATGAGGTTAGATAGGCTCACTCCTGAGTGCATCGAATTTTCATGCATCAGTCAGAAAAACGGGGTGTCGGTGACAGCAAGAATTGCTCATGCAGTAGAAGAGCAGGTTCGTTTGTTGTCGACTTGGCAGTATCAATTGTTTGCCGATGGTGAGGTCGAATTAAATGTGGAAGTACAGGCGGCGAAAGGCTTGCCGTCTTTACCTCGAGTGGGGTTAACATTTGGATTGAAAAACGTCCCTGATGGCGTGAGTTGGTTCGGTCGCGGACCTCATGAAAATTACCCAGACCGAAAGATATCAGCACATATGGGGCGATATCAGCAGAGCATTGAGCAAATGCACACTCCTTATATTTTCCCTTCAGACAGCGGCTTACGTTCTGATGTTCGTGAGGCAAAGATTGGTAAATTTGAACTGAAAGGAGACTTCCACTTTTCTGTCAGTCGATTTGGGTTACTGCAGTTACAAAAGGCAAAACACACTTGTGATTTAGTAGAAAAACAACAACTGTTTGTGAACGTCGATGGCTTTCATATGGGAGTCGGCGGCGATGATTCCTGGACGCCAAGCGTGCATGATGAGTTCAAGCTATTGAAAGAGTATTATCATTATCAGGTGCGTTTTTATTGTGGTAACAATGGTTAAAGTACAGAGAATAGAGTAAAAAGATCATAGTAGGCCAAATAGTCTAAATGCTTGTTTGTTCGATCATTTGGCTTCAGATGTAAAAAAGGCACTCAGCGAGATACTGAGTGCCAAAGCCTGAAATTTATGAGGTTATCTTTTCATTCAATTCCAGAAGACAGGTATAGGTTCGATTTACTCTGCGTCAGTAAAGAAATCGTTGTATAGCATGTACAGGTGAGCTGCACTCCAAGAGAAGTTTGGCGCGCCTTGTTGTTCACCGGTTAGTGGGTTGTAGTTTTCACGGATAGGGCCGTCTTGCACTAAGCCATCGGCGTGATCAAAGAATGCACCTGCCATCTCAATTGCATCGTCACGGTAGCCGTAGCTGTCCATGCCTTTTAGGCCGAAGTAGAATTGGTCTACCCAAACACGTCCACGCCAGTAAATATCTGGGCCAAATGCAGGGCTAGAAAGCGCCGCTGTGCCTAGTGGAACGTAGGTGTTGAACTCTTCTGTATCTTTCATTACAGAGACAACTGCATCAGCGTTAGCTTGAGTGGCAGCAGCATTGAACAATGGTGACCAACCTTCAGGGCCTTTACCACGCTCTACAATCGGTTTGCCTGCACAGCCATTCGCGAGTGGTTTGTCTTCAATGCGAATGTCGTAGAAGAAGTTAGTGCCTTCGTCGAACATACAAGTGTTGATGTAGTTCGATAGGTGCTCAGCTTTTTTGCGGAACTCTTTCGCTTCTGCGTCTTTACCTAGAATGTCAGCCATTTCTGCTAGGTACTTGTTATCGCTGTACATGTAGCTTGCTTGGTCGACAGATTCTTGCAGTAGTGAGTAGCCCAGTAGCGTGCCATCTTCAGCGCGGTTTTGAGCGAACTCAACATCCCAATCGCTGCGCTTGCCACCATTCGCTACATACGCGTCTAGCTGGTCTTTATCGATGAAACCAAATGCGGCTGCATCGTCACGACCAGATTCCCAAGATGCGGCTGTTTGAGCTGGGCTTTCGATGTAATCGTAGTTACCTTCAGCCACAACTTTATCCAGTGCTGCTTGGCCTACGACTGTTTCATGTTTGTCGCCACGAACCACAGTGAAGTACATTTCACCTTCAGGTGTGTTGTGTGCTTTGTCGCGTGCTGCGCCATATTCAGGTACACCGTTGCCGTTGTTGTCACGGTTGCGCAGCCACCAATCGTGGTATGCCACGAGCTTTGGATACATCTCTTCTAACCAAGCTTCGTCGCTGGTGGTCTTGTAGACTTCCATTACTGCCCATGCCGCTAGGCTTGGTTTGGTATTACGTTCGTTCCAGTTACCACCGTCGCCGCCACGTTCTGGGCTTAGGTTGTAAGCAAGTAGGTCTGGCACGTAACCTTCATCCCAGGGGCGAACCGTGTCGTCAGCCTGAATTTGGTAAGCGAACATCGCGCGGATGTTATCTTTCGCGACATCTGGGTTGAAGTGAGCCATTGCGTAGGCTTGCTTCCATGTGTCCCACGGCCAAGTTTGGTTGCCCGAGAACCAACGCGCCGTCACGGATGGTGTTACAGAGTCAAACTCCATCGCACCTGCAGCGCCACGCCAGTTGCCATTTAGGGTTTCCATCGCTTTAACCGCAACACGCTCTTGCTCTGGTGTTGCGTTCGGGTTGGTTAAGCCCATCTCTAGATAGCCTTCCCAACGTTCTGCCGATGCCGCTAAGAAGTCGGTAGGGTTTGCCATGATCTTTTTGATTTCAGGCTGTTCCGCTTGCGCTTCTTCTGCCGTTAGAACATGCGAGTATGTGGTGTAGATAGTCGTCGATGTTTCAATGTTTGCCGTTGAAGTAAACGCTAAACCATCAACCGTGGTTTTCGTTGGAATCGACTTGTGAACTTGATATTCAGACTCACCAGAAGTCAGTAGATCCCATATCGAACGAACCTTACCGAAGGTCACCTTTAGGCCATCGTCGGTTGCGACGATTTGACGGTCATACTCAGGGTAAGTTTCAGCGATGGTTTTGTTGGTTTGTGCCACGCCTTCTTTGGCGTGCGTCTTTTCTAGCAGTTCACCATCCCACACTAATTCAACCGGTGAGTCGGTAGTGATTTTGGTTTCTAGCAGAGAGGTACGGTTTGAAGCAAAACGCATCGTCATTTCTACGGTCACATCGTCAGATTTTAGCGTCTGAACCAATGCGCCCGGAAGGCTGTAAGCTTCCATGGTGAATGCGACTTTTTTGCCATCTTTGAACACGCTTAGGCGGTCGAAGTTATCAGCCATGAAGTTGATGTATTCTTCGGTAAGTAGTGCTGTACCTGGGAATCCGCCCATGCCTTCCGCTGTGTCTGGCAGCAAGTGACCGTGCCATGCACCTAAGTCGAAGAATGGGTTGAAGCGCTGGTGGTCATCGAAGTCGTAATCTCGCATGTATTCTGGCGAGCCTGTACGGTCGATAACGTTCTTAAATTCGTTTGCTTGCAGTTGCTCTGTGTCAGAGCCTGAGCCAGAGATTGAGTTTGATCCTGAGAATGAGTTTGATGTACAGCCAGTAACAACAAGTGCTGCGCCAATAGCGAGAGCTGCGAATGATTTATTCAGTTTCATGATGAGTTCCTGTTATTACCAGTAGAAGTATTGCATTGCGAACACTTGCGCGTCGCCGATTTCAGTGTCGCTGCCTACGCCAAAGCGGCTGTCGAAGGCAGTCGCAAACGCGCCATTGCCGTATTCGTACCAAACGCCGGCATTGATGTAAGAGGTGATCTCTTTGTCGCCATTGTCACCGTCAAAGTTTGCGTAGTTGTAGGCTGCTGATAGGTAAACGCCTTGTGCGGCTTCGTACCATGCACTGGTTTGAATACCTGATTCGCTACCGAAAGATTCTTGGTTACCTTTATCGGTATCATGCCAAACACGAGTGGCGAAGTTTTTGTATTCAGCACCTAATAGTAGAAGCTCACCGCCATCGTTGTTACGCACTTCACCACCACCCATAAGGGTCAGGTCGTCAGTGAGATCGTATTGGAGGTAACCATTGACCATGGCATTCTTGTCTTTCCATTGGTCTGCGAAGCTGTCGTATTTGCCGAAGTGAACGAGAGCATCGTCTTCAGAGAAGTCAGACTCTGGCGCGAAAGAAACGCTGTAGCGAAGTTTACCTTCTAGGTTTTGAATCTTCACCCCGACATGTACGTCACGCGTGTTTGAGATTGCGTAGCCGTACTCGACTGTTGGGTCTCCCCACCATTGAACGTCATCCAGTGACGAGTCCATACGACCGACAATAAATTCTGTTTTTGCGTCGGTGCGGTAGCCAGCGTAAAAGCGGTTAAAACCACCTTCGAAGCCGCCCCAGCCGTGGCCAGTCGCCCAAGCGTTACCTTCGTCATCGGCTTGTACCGTCCAGCCTTCCATGTAAGCAAGACCAAACCAATTACCGTGCTCGATAGCTAAACCCGCTTCAATGTAAGTGCCGTCTGCGTAGCGACCCTTATCATCACCTTCGAGTGCCACATGACCACCAAGGCCAAGCTCACCGTAAAAGTTAAACAGCGTTTCTGATTCTGTTTTAGGGGGCTGAGTGTCGCTGTGGTTAGCCGCGGTTTCATCAGCGTGCGCATTAGCCGTAAGGGCAGCAAGAATACAACTTGTAATAAGAGTCTTTTTAGTAAAACTACTTTTCATTTTGTTCACTTCTGTGTCGGGGTTATAAATGAAGCTTCGTAAGCAGTTCTGACTTCTAATATGGGGTGCTCTTCAAGGCGTATATGGTCAGGTCACTTACGATCGCAAAACCAATATTAATGATTATTTTTGTGTTTAAAATTAAATAAGCTTAAAAGTGTGATCTATTTTTAGTAAAAGTTTACCGTTGATTTGTTTTGGGTTTTAGTTGAATTTATAAACAAATATCAGGCAAGGGATATATCGGTGTTGTGAATCTAATTTTGATGAAAGGAATAACTCGGTAAATAGGATGTAAGGAGCGGCGATAAGAAAAAAGGGAAGCGAATAAAAAGGCACTCGCCAAATAGTGAGTGCCTAAGAAGTTCAAATCAAGATTAAGACCAAGGTAAGGTGAACACTAGGCGTTAGCAGTTTCCGGCTTTGCTTCTAGTTTCTTCTCTTCTGGAGATAAGCTTTTCTCGTATTGACCGTATTTCCACCATGCGTAGCCAAGGAAGATCACAATCCCACCCACGTTGTAGAAGATGATGGTCATGATGTCTGCGCCAGTCGGGAAGGTTGATGCAAAGAAACCAACTGTAAATATAGCGATAAGAATCGACACCGCTGTGATACCCACTCGGCGTGAACCCATGCGGAAATCTCGTGGGAGATGATCAAGTTTCACACGCAGGTGAAGGTAAGCAATCATGATGAACAGTGGCGGCAACATAGAGGCTGCGGCTGTCATGTTGATGATGGTGCTCATTAGGTCTTGTACGGTGTCAGACGCCAACGTTGGGATGAACATCAGTGGAATCACGATGAAGAACTGAACCCAAGCCGCACGCTCTGGCACGCCTTGTTTGTTGAGTGCGACGGTTTTCTCACCGAAGATACCTTTAGGGATTTCAGAGAAGAAAATCTTAACCGGAGTCGCTGTCCACATCAGTAGAGAGCCCAACATCGCAGTGAATGAAACCACGCCCACAAAACGATTCATCAGTATTTCAGACAATCCAAAGTGTCTTGCTAGTCCTTCGAATACCTGCACTGAACCGCCAGTAAATTTAAGTTCTTCGCGAGCAACGAATACGTTCGCAAGCACAGAACCTACCGAGTAAAGCGCACCGATAAAGATACCGGCAATGATGATCACTTTAACGAAAGACTTGTGTCCGCCTTTGATGTCGTTGACGTAAACCGCAACCGATTCAGCACCGCCAGCCGCCATGAAGATCCAAGTGATTACTCCAAGGAATGCCCAGTTAAAGCTTGGTGTCATTGCTTCAATGGTGATTGGGTCAGCTGGTTCGATACCGCCGATCAAAGCACCGCCTGAAAGCAGGATGTAAGACAGAGTCAGCAACAACATCAGTGATGATGTTAGTGAGGTGATTGGGCCAAGTAGCTTCGCGCCGTTGTTTGAAATGTGTGTAGCAACCGCAAATAGAATGGTGCTCAAGATCGCCGTGGTTATCGGCGTAAATATGTATTCGAATCCTAAGAATGCATACGACGCATAAGCGATGATTCTAGGCAGCAGAGAGGTGAAGAAGAATAGGTTAACAAACCAGTAGGTGTAAGCTGAAATAAACGCCCAGCGACCGCCTAGAGAGCTTTTAACCCAAGAGTAAACACCCGCCTCAGAGTCTTTATTCAATGATACAAACTCAGCCACGATCAAACAAAATGGCACAAAGTAAAAGATGGTTGCTAAAAAGAACATCGGAGCTGAGGAAAGGCCAATCTCGATGTTGTTGTTTATGATGTTATTGAAGCTGTATACCGCCGCGAAGGTCATAGACAGTAGGGCAAACTTGCCTATCGTACTGCGTTTATTATCGGACATGATGTTCTCCGGTGAATCACGTTGATGATCGTTATTTACTAGGTCCTAGAGAGGGAGATCTAGGCCGTGTTTTTATTGTTATGTTGGTTTGGCAAACACCCGCTTCATGAAGTCAGGTTTGGCTCATTTATTATTTTTGTATTGATTTACGAACGAATTCCTTGGCGTTTATCTTTTTAATTTCAGTAAATTTATTACTTGAATTTCAAATGCAACATTAAGGCATTCATCGAAGAAATTGGCTTTCTCATGTACGACGATGTAACAGGCTTGTAGGGGCTTTGTGTCGTTTATTGTTCTATGAGTTTTTCTATTTCTTCAGCAAGAAGATTAAAGATTAAGCGGCGGGAAGTTAATCGGAATTGATCAAATATGTGATATCGAGTAAATAAATTTAGTTAATATTTTACCTGTATTTTTGTTCGAGTTTTATTACGATCTAACTAACGTTTTTCGTGAAGTGAAACCTTGACGGAATGACGTTTTTATTCTTGTTTAATGTTCTGATTTAAAACAAAAAAAGCGCCATAAAGGCGCTTTTCAATCAGAGATGTCAATTTTGGATTACGACTGCTTTGCGGCTTCTAACTTCGCGTCTTTACCTGCTTGCTTCTTTTCAAAGCGAGAGATCCACCACCAAGCGATAGCTGAGAACACTGCCGTCATAAATACGTTGACGAAGAACGCTTGCATTAGGTCTACACCCGTTGGGAATGCTGATGCTGTCATGCTCACAACGAAGATACCGATAAGCACAGATACAACAGCCATACCTTGAACTCGCGTACCCATGCGGAAATCACGTGGTGTATCGTCATGCTTCAATCGGAATACAAAGTACGCCACCATGATGAAGATAGGCGGTAACATTGCCGTACCTGCTGTTAGGTTAATTGCGGTGTTCATCATGTCTTGTACAGACTCAGAACCGAAGCCGTTTATAACGAGCATTAGGAATACGAACGCAAACTGCCACCATGCTGCGCGTACTGGCACACCGTGTTCGTTAAGCTCAGTCGTCTTCTCACCGTAAACACCTTTAGGGATTTCAGAGAAGTGAATTTTCACTGGAGCTGCTGTCCACATCATCATCGAACCGAACATAGCGACGAATAGGATGATACCGACGAAGCGACCTGTTAGAGATTGTGAAATGTCGAAGTAGTTCGCCATACCAGTGAAGATTTCAACCATGCCGCCAGCATAAGTGAGTTCATCACGTGCAACGAACACGTTCACTAACAGAGAACCGACTGCATACATGATACCGATAGCGATACCCGCGCTGATGATCACCTTGATGAAAGACTTATGACCACCTTTAACATCGTTTAGGTAAGCGGCTGCGGTTTCTGCACCACCGGCTGCTTGGAAGATCCAACACATAATACCTAGTGTTGCCCAGTTGATGGTTGGCGTCATTGCTTCAAGCGTGATTGGTTCTACTGGCTCATGGTTACCACCTAATGCCATTAGTGCGCCGATAACGTAAACCGCGAACAGTGCAAATACGCCGTATGCCACGATCTCTGCAATCTTACCTAACCAGCTCGCGCCTTTAGTCGAGATGTGCGTTGCCGCCGCAAATAGACCAATTGAGATTGCCGATGTCACAATAGGAGAGAAGGCGTACTCGTAGCCAAGCATTGCGTAAGATGCGTATGCGATAACGTTAGGTAGCAGTGATACAAACCAGAATAGGTTAACGAACCAATAGAGGAATGAACCTAAGTAGGCCGCTTTTGAGCCCAAAGGTTGTTTAAGCCAGTCGTACATGCCTGACTCAGAATTTTTATTTGCTGATACGAATTCAGCAATAATGAACACGAATGGAATGAAGTAAATAAGGGTGGCAAGCAAAAAGATAGGGGCTGAACTCAATCCCAATTCGATGTTGTTATTTACAATGTTGCGAACGTTAAATACCGCTGCAAATGTCATGGAGAGCAAGGCAAATTTACCTAACTTACCGCGTACAGATTCAGACATAGTGTCCTCCAAGGGTCACGTAATTATAGTCGTTATTTCTTTAAGCTTCCTTGTAGGGAAGAAGCGTAAAGGCGTTATGCAGTGTGACTGAGCCTTGAACGGCAAGCCTCAGTACACTGTGAATAGATCTTGTTGTTGCTTTCGTTTGTTTAGCTTTCAGTTACTTACTTATTAAGGAAGTAACCGTCTTCAATAGTCACTTTCAGCACCACTTTGCGTACTCGGTTATCACCGTGAAAGCGGTAAGCTTTGCTGTTATCAAATATCGCTACTTGGCCTTCAATGATTTCACGAGTTTCGCCGTTACCTATTAGGTGTTCGCGGTCAGTCTCATCGCTGTAAGCTTGGATTTGCTCTAGCTCTGATTTGGCTGCGAATTCAACCGTTTCACGACCTTCTAGGTAGTAATGCACGTCGAAATAACGGCGGTTGCCAGTAAAGCTTTCGGTGTTACGAGCCACACCGTCTTCAATCATGTAAGCCAGTGAGTCACCAATTGAATACATCACGCCATCTTTGATGTTGCCGATGTTTTCAATCGCTTCTACACAGCGTTGCCATTTACGACCGTCGCGGTAAACGACTTTAAATTGTTCTAAGTTTTCTAAAACGATCATCGCTTATGCCTCGTTCTGTTGTGGTTGAGCTTTCGGTGCGTTCACCGTAAAAAACTCATCGCCAAAGTTGTGATTGATTAGGTGCTGCGCATCGCAATCGCCTGCTTGGAATGGAATCAGAGTTAAGCCGTAGCGGAACTCGTCCATGTAAACTCGGTAAGAGTCGAGCACTTCGCTGCCCCAAGAGTTCGAGCCTAAGCCCATCACTTGGTGGTCTAGGTTTAGCGTGATGTAACCGCTCTTCTCTAGCTCAATGGTGTGCTGTGCTTGATGCAGGTTTTGGTTGGTGTAGAACCATGCGCTGAAGTTGATTTCTTGCTGTGGTTTTACTGCAATACCATTACCCGCGCGGCTTGAAAGCGCAGCCCAACGAACGTGTTGGCGGTTGCCGTTGTTTTGTGGGAACGGGTAGTTCTCGAACATGTCAGCCACGGTTGATTGGTAAACATCAATCATGTTGGCTTGTTTGCTGTCTTGGTAGTTCTCTTCAGGGCCACGGCCGTAGTATTGAACTTGGTCGAAGTCACCGTTGATACCCATGTCGAAACCAATCACGGGAATTACATGTGGGTAATCACCGTAACGTTCACCGCTTAGCTCAACGTTCAGTTGACCTTCTGTACTGATTTGGTAGCGATACTCACAACGCATGCCGAAATCAAATACCGGTGGAGCAACGATGCTGGTGGTCGTGATCTCTACCTTGCCGTTAACTTGCTCAACGTTTAGCGTGCGGAAGTGCTCTTGCATGATCTGCAGGTGTGCAGGCTCCCAGTAACCATCGTGCTCTTGCTTATGGTTATCGATCATTGGCTTGAAGAAATTCAGCTTCGGCTCTGACTTAATCAGCTCTTCACCGTTTACTAGCCATGACGTCAGCTTGCCGTTCACTTTCGAGAAGTTCAGTGCAAAGTTGTGGCCTTTGATTAGGTAAGCGAGGCGAGATTCTTCAACATTCAGTGCCGTTGCATTGTTGTTGGTGAAGGCGTCAAGCTGTGCTGTGTTCTCTTTCACTTGGAATTGGTAAACCGCGATGTCGTGGTTCGCTTCGCTGTATGAAGTACGAGAATCTTTGCGAACAGTAAAGTTCACAAACACTTCGCGCTCATCAAGTTCTGGCAAGTTAAGTGTCAGTTCGCGGCTAGAGTTTTCAGCCAGTTCTTCAACCTTGATGTGCTGTACAGCAATGGTCTCACCTTCAGCGCGGATTTCTGCAGTGATGGTGTAGTCATCAATGTTTGAGAACCACAGTTTGTTATCAACGGTGAAGGTGCCCGTTTGAGCATCGAAATCACGAAGCTTCACTGGGGCAATCACTTGTTTGTACTCTTTCAAGCCTGGGCCTGGTGTTTGGTCTGGGTAGATCAAACCATCCATACAGAAGTTGTAGTTGTTCGGGTAGTCACCATAGTCACCGCCGTACTTGTAGAACTCTGTGCCTGCTTCATCACGCGCCAGAATGCCGTGATCACACCATTCCCAAACATAGTGACCTTGAATTGCATCATGCTTGTAGAACACGTTTTGGTATTCGGTTAGACCGCCCGGGCCGTTACCCATTGCGTGTGCGTATTCACAGATGATGCGTGGCTTTTCGTGTGGGAATTCACCGAAGGCATTCATCAGTTGAGCACGCGAGTACATGGTTGAAATGATGTCGACCACTTCTGCATCACGGTCTTCTTCGTAGTGAACCAAACGCGTGTCATCAATTGCTTTTGCTGCATCGTACATAGAACGGATGTTACAGCCGTAGCCTGACTCGTTACCCAGCGACCACATGATGATAGAAGGGTGGTTCTTTTGAGCGTGAATGTGACGCTCGATACGCTCAACAAACACCGCTTCCCATGCTGCATCGTTAGTGATGCGGCTTAGGTCGCCAACGTTAGCAAAACCGTGAGTTTCGACATCGGTTTCGCCCATCACGAATAGGCCGTAGATATCACACAGTTCGTAGAAGCGTGGGTCGTTCGGGTAGTGCGCTGTACGTACTGAGTTGATGTTGTGTTGCTTCATCAGTACTAAATCTTTCTCTACGCGATCCATACCAACAGCACGACCTTTCAGGTGGTCGTTGTCGTGACGGTTCACACCGTGCAGCATCACATACTTGTTGTTGATGTAGAACAGACCATCGCGAACTTTAATATCACGGAAACCAACGCGTTGTGGAATCACTTCCAGCACCTTGCCGTCAGCGTCTTTCAGCGTAAGCAACAGTTGGTACAGGTAAGGGTTTTCAGCGTTCCATTGAACTGGGTTAACCACATCAATAGAGAATTGAGTATTCGCATTGCCGTCAGTCAATCTATTAGGAACGGCTAGGTTATCTACTGAGCCTTGCGAGATAACTTGGCTGCCATCAAGCAATGCGTACTCAAGGGTTGCGTTTATCGCTGCTGCTAGGTTTTCTAAGGCAACATTGCACGAAAGGGTAGCGCTTTGGTAAGCGTCGTCGAAGTCAGTGCGAACCGTTAGGTCTTGAACGTGCAGTTGCTCTTTACCAACAAGGTAAACGTCACGGAAGATACCGCCCGTCCACCACATGTCTTGGTCTTCAATGTAGGTTGAGTCAGCCCACTGCATCACACGAATAGAAAGCAGGTTGTCGCCTGCTTTTACATGGCTAGAGATATCGAACTCAGCGGTTAGGCGGCTGCCTTTGCTGAAACCTACGTACTCACCGTTTACGTAAACTTCGAAGTAAGTCTCTACGCCATCAAATTTAATGATGGTTTGCTTCTCGCCCCAGCTTTCGCCAAGGAAGAAAGAGCGTTGGTATGCGCCTGTTGGGTTGTCTGATGGGACGAAAGGCACATCAATTGGGAATGGGAAACCTTCATCTGTGTATTGAAGATCGCCGTGGCCTTCCATTTGCCACATGTTTGGAACCGTAATGTGGCCCCAGTCTTTCATTTCTTGAGAGTAGAACTCTTCAGGAACCAATAGTGGATTGGTGAAATAGCTGAAATTCCATTGGCCACTCAATAGTTGGAAGTGGCTGCTAAGTTCACGCTGAAACGTTTTTGCATTCTTTTCTGATGCGTATGAGAAGAAGTATGCACGCGGTGCCATACGGTTCTCATGTAAGTTAAGGAAGTTTTCCCAGTTGTTCACGTTGCCTCTCTCTCGGCCTAGATGCAATTTGCTGACCGACGTTCTTATGCGTAATTGGGTCGTAGTGAATACGAGTATTTTTGGACTGAGGTAATTATTAGTAAAAGTTTTACTAAATGAAATTGGTGAAAACGTTTTACTTTAACTCCATCACGTTTTTTATAGGCTTTTTACAGTGGTGTGTGATCCACTTAAAAGAATGCTATTGGTTGTTTTATGAAGCAGGCTAAAGACGCTGGTATATGTAAATAGGCGTATGTGATGGGCACAAAAAAGGCCACCTTCAATAAAGGTAGCCTTATTTTATATGTTTGATTTATATGATTATTTTGTTGTGTCGCGCAGCTTGAGTTTACTAGGGACATAGACTCTAAGTGGGATGGTTCGTCCGTCGCGCGCTTTTTCTATCAGCAGGTTAACACCTTGAATTCCCATCAGTTCAGAATGGATACGAACCGTTGATAAAGATGGGAAGGTAAACTTAGCGGTTGGAATGTCATTTACACTGATCAGCGCAATGTCTTCAGGAATGCGCAAACCGTGCTCATGAATCGCTCGTAAAACGCCAATGGCGATGGAATCTGATGCAATAAACATGGCTTTCGGGTAATTCTCGCTTTCTAGCATTTTCTTCGCTAGGTCGTAACCCGACGAGCTAGAGAAGTCACCACGATAGATGTCTTGCTCACTGACTACGTTTTTAAGGCTGCCGTACTCAGCAAAGGCCACTTCACGAATGTCTGAAGTATTGATGTCGTCTTGTCCACCAATGAAACCAATGCGTTGATAGCCTTGGTTGATAAAGAAGTTGGTGATTTCTTTGCTGATCAAAGCCAAGTCGATATCGACAGAGTCATAAGGTTCTGAGTGATCAGTGAAATCAACATAACAGATATTATCACTTAGCTTTTTGGCTTGTTCGATAACCTCTGGTGTCATCCTTCCCACCAACAATACACCTGTTATAGGTGCTGAATTTACGTGTATTTTACTTTCATAACAGTTGGTTAGTTTAACTTCCATCTTGTCACATTGGGTTTCAATCCCGTGGCGAATCGATAGATAGTAAGGGTCGTTCACTTCAGCTTCTTGCTTGTAGTTATACAGCGCAAGGAAGTGATGGTTTTGTTTTTTACTACTAACGGCTTTTCGTGAGCTGCTGGTTTTGTATTCCAACTTCTCGGCAATTTCAAAGATACGCCTTTTGGTCTCTTCCTTGACGCTTAATGTTGGATCTTCATTGAGAACCCGTGAAACTGTAGCCAGTGAAACATTTGCTTCAGTCGCGATATCTTTTAACGTTGCCATACTCACTTCCTGTTATTGGAACATTGCGTTGCTTTGAAAATACATCTTTAGTAAAAAAGCAATGCACCTCTTTATTCTACCGACCTATTGTAATCAAACTGGAAGTCATTGCATTAACTTTTAGTAAAATAAATGTTCAACTTCTCTATGATGTCTCAAATCTAACTATTTATGATTATCTTATTAAAATTCAATGGATTAGGTGGCTTTTCTTGTCCATTCTCTCTATGTCATGTTCAGTAATAGTGATATGAGTTAGTGTAAACGTTTACACTTCGTGGTTTTGATCACAGAAATATAGTCAAAATGGCTGCTACTATTTCTGTCATAGGGTGCTACTGAATTGAATATTGGTTCGAGTGACGCTACGAATGACAACAAAGAGAGGTTGATTGTGAAAGTACTGGTTACAGGCGGCATGGGTTACATCGGAAGTCATACATGCATTCAAATGATACAGGCAGGTATGGAGCCAATCATTGTTGATAACCTTTGCAATAGCAAAGAGCTAGTGCTGGAGCGAATCGAATCATTGACTGGTAAGCGACCAACTTTTTATCTTGGCGACATTCGTGATCAATCTTTTCTAGATAGCGTGTTTTCAGAAAACGATATCCAAGCGGTGATTCATTTTGCTGGCCTGAAAGCGGTTGGGGAGTCGGTGTCTAAGCCTTTGGAGTATTACGATAACAACGTAAATGGATCATTGGTGTTAGCTCGTAGCATGAAGAAAGCGGGTGTGAAGAGCATTGTATTTAGTTCTTCGGCTACCGTTTACGGTGACCCAGAAGTGGTGCCAATTACCGAAACTTCACCAACCGGCGCGACCACTAACCCTTATGGTCGCAGCAAATACATGGTGGAAGAGTGTTTGAGCGATTTGTTCAACGCTGAAAATGACTGGAGCGTGACGTTACTGCGCTACTTTAATCCTGTTGGCGCACATCCATCAGGCACCATGGGTGAAGACCCACAAGGTATTCCAAATAATTTAATGCCGTTTATTACTCAAGTAGCCGTTGGTCGCCGTGAGAAATTAGCTGTGTTTGGAAACGATTACCCAACAGTCGATGGTACAGGCGTTCGTGACTATATTCATGTAATGGACTTAGCAGACGGCCACGTTGCAGCACTAAAAGCGGTGGGCGAGAAAGCGGGCTTACATATTTATAACCTAGGTACAGGTAAAGGTTCGAGTGTACTTGAGATGGTTGAAGCCTTCGCACAAGCTTCAGGCAAACCAGTTCCTTATGAACTTTGTCCACGCCGCGCCGGTGATATTGCCGAATGTTGGGCAAGCACTGAAAAAGCAGAGCGTGAGTTAGGCTGGAAAGCGACTCGCAGCGTGATGGAGATGACTGCGGATACGTGGAACTGGCAGTCGAATAATCCAAACGGTTATTAGTTAGTGTAATTGAAGCCGCAGTGTTTTCATCTAGTATCTGCACTTTTTCTCATTGATAAGTGTGAAGAAAAGAATTTTAAAGAGTTGAGTAAGTAGCATGTCAAAAGTTGAATTTAACCCAGTAGACCATCCGCACCGTCGTTATAACCCATTAACGGGTCAGTGGATCTTAGTATCACCGCACCGAGCAAAGCGTCCTTGGAGTGGCCAAGATGAAAAACCATCGACAGCGCAGCTTCCTGCGTATGAGAAAGAGTGTTTCTTGTGCCCAACCAACACACGTATCTCGGGTGACGAAAACCCAGATTACGACGGCACTTATGTATTCAGTAATGATTTCGCGGCGTTGATGCCCGATTCACCTGACGCTCCAGAGTCTGAAAACCCTCTATTCAAGACTCAAGGTGTACGTGGGTTGAGCCGCGTGATCTGTTTTTCTCCGGATCACAGCAAAACGCTGCCGGAGCTTCCGGTAAACAAGATTCGCGGTGTCATCGATACCTGGAATGAACAAATTGAAGAACTAGGTAAAGACTACCTGTGGGTTCAAGCGTTTGAAAATAAAGGTGAGACCATGGGCTGTTCTCAGCCACACCCGCACGGTCAGATCTGGGCAAACAGCTTTTTACCTAACGAGATTGAGCGTAAAGAAAAATTGCTAAAAGAGTACTTCGAACAACAAGGTTCTAATCTTTTAGTGGATTACGTTGAAGCTGAAATGAAAGACGGTTCACGCACTGTGGTTGAAACTGAACATTGGATTGCCGTGGTGCCTTACTGGGCGGCGTGGCCATTTGAAACCATGTTGCTACCAAAAACACACATCCGCCGTATGAGTGAATTGACTGACGAGCAGCGTGATGATTTAGCGCTTGCGATTAAGAAGTTGACTAGCCGTTACGACAACTTGTTCCAATGCTCATTCCCTTACTCTATGGGCTGGCACTATGCGCCGTTCTTCGAAGAAGGTACTGACATAGACCATTGGCAGCTGCACGCGTTGTTCTACCCGCCACTGCTCCGCAGTGCATCGGTTCGTAAATTCATGGTTGGCTACGAGATGTTGGCTGAGTCTCAGCGTGACTTAACCGCAGAACAAGCGGCGCAGCGTCTTCGTGATTTGAGTGACGTTCATTACAAAGAGCAGTAATACGTTGCTTCGTAGATAACGAGCGAGATTCCTGATATCTCGTCCCTCGATTCTGGAATGACGACAAGTGGGAAGCTTAGAAGCTGATGTTGTCATTCCCTACCGTGAGAGACGAATGAGATAGGGATCTAAAAGAATTAAAGTGGCGCCGTAAAGGGGTCATAACCAATTGAACAAAGAGTTTAACCAGAGAGTTTACTTATGTCTGACCTAATCCAAAACGTGAAAGCATCTTTTGAGCAAGTCCTTGGTTACCAAGCGACTCATATTATCCAAGCGCCAGGTCGTGTGAACCTGATTGGCGAGCACACTGACTACAACGATGGTTTTGTTCTACCGTGTGCCATTAACTACCAAACGGTAGTCGCAGCGGCTAAGCGTGACGACAACATCGTGCGCGTAGTATCAGTGGACTACGGTAATGCAGTGGATGAATTCGATCTAACTCAAGAGATCACATTCCAACAAGACAAGATGTGGGCGAACTACATTCGTGGTGTGGTGAAGTGCTTAAAAGGTCGTAGTTTTGAATTTACAGGTGCAGACATCTCTGTAACGGGCAACGTGCCTCAAGGTGCGGGTTTAAGTTCTTCTGCGGCACTGGAAGTGGTCATCGGTCAGACATTCAAGGTGCTTTACAACCTAGAGATCAGCCAAGCTGAAGTTGCATTGAATGGTCAGCAAGCCGAAAATGAATTTGTAGGCTGTAACTGCGGCATCATGGACCAAATGATTTCTGCAGAAGGTCGCGCAAACCACGCGATGCTTTTGGATTGTCGTAGCCTAGAGACTCAAGCGGTTTCTATGCCAGAAGATATGGCTGTGGTTATCATCAACTCAAACAAGAAACGTGGCTTAGTCGACAGCGAATACAACACGCGTCGTGAACAGTGTGAAGAAGCGGCACGTATCTTTGGTGTTCCTGCACTTCGTGATGTGACAATTGAACAGTTCAAAGCGAAAGAGTCTGAGTTGGATGAAATGGTCGCGAAACGTGCCCGTCACGTGATTACTGAAAATGACCGTACCGTTGAAGCGGCTCAAGCTCTGCGTACTCATGATATGAAACGCATGGGCGAATTGATGGCTGAATCGCATGCGTCAATGCGAGACGATTTTGAAATCACAGTCAAAGAAGTCGACACTCTGGTTGATATGGTCAAAGACGTGATTGGTGACCAAGGTGGTGTGCGCATGACTGGCGGTGGTTTCGGTGGTTGTATTGTGGCATTGGTTCCACCTGCATTGGTTGATGAAATTAAAACAACCGTTGAGCAGAAATATCAAGCGGCGACCGGTCTAAAAGAATCTATTTATGTGTGCCAAGCGAAAGACGGAGCAGGCTTAGTTGAAGTAATCTAACCGCTTCGCGATTTAATGCTTAAAAGATAGAGCCTACCAAGTAAAAAGATCATGGTAGGCCAAATAGTAAAGCCTTTACCCAATGTAGAGGCTTTTTACTGGCACTAGAAGGAATTTAGAATGACACAAGAGCAAAACCTGCATCAATCCATGACACAAACTCCAGCCTATGATGGCCAACCCGCTCAGTTAGTGACGCTATCAAATAAGCATGGCATGCAAGTGACATTCATGGACATTGGTGCAACATGGTTGAGCTGTATCCTGCCAGTAAAGGGAAATAAAAGAGAAGTTTTGTTGGGTATTAACTCAATGGAGAACTTCGAGAAACAAGCCAGCTATATGGGTACAACCGTTGGCCGTTATGCTAACCGCATTGCCAATGGTCGCTTTAAAATAGATGGTCAGAACTACAAACTAGAAACCAACCAAGCGGGCAATACCTTACATGGTGGTCCGAACGGTTTTGATAAACGTCGTTGGAATATTGCCGAGCAGAATGATACATCTGTATCGTTTACTTTAGAGTCGGTTGATGGCGACCAAGGGTTTCCGGGGAATTTGAATGTGTCGGTACGTTATGAACTCACCGAAGATAATCGAGTTTCCATTCATTACTCTGCGACCACAGACAAGCCAACCGTGGTCAACCTAACGAATCATGCGTACTTCAACTTACTTGGTGCGGAAGCCGGGCACGATTGTTTGTCACACATTGTGAGCATCAACGCCAATCAATTCTTACCGACCAACTCGGTAGGTATTCCATTAGGCAATCTTAAATCGGTGAAATCGACCAGTTTCGACTTCAATCAGCCTATGATGATCTCAGAGCGTTTGTTGGGTGATGAACAGCAGAAAGCAGCAAAGGGTTACGACCACTCTTTCCTATTGGCTGATGGCTGTAAGCGCACTCAATGCGCCGCTACCGTAACGTCACCAGATGCGCTCGTCACACTAAAAGTATTTTCAACCAAACCTGCGATGCAGCTATACACCGGAAACTGGCTTGGTGGTACACCAAACCGAAGTGGTGGCAGCTATGAAGACTATGCTGGTTTGGCGCTAGAAACCCAGTTCTTACCTGACTCTCCTAACCACCCAGAGTGGAAGCAGGACAGTTGTATTCTCGAGCCTGAACAAGAATATAACTACCGTACCTGTTACCAGTTTGAATTTTCGGGGGATTATTCAAACTAGTACGCTCTAGCTCAAAACGGTTATGCCAATTGCTTTTGTTTGTGAATAGAACAATGTGAGTTATCGCGTTGTTCTTGGGGGATGAGCAAAAGTGGCGCTCAACAAGAGTGCGATTTATTAAGCGCGATTGTTGGGTATCAGAGTAAGGTAGGAAAGCCCTAACAGAATCGCTTCTGTTAGGGCTTTTTTTTGTTTGCTGTTTGGTGAGTTGACCTGAACTTAGATTTTCTCTACCGAATTACGGCGCACCAAAGTCGGAGAGAACATCATTGGCTCCGTTGAGGTGTTTTCACCTTTGGCTAAGTGCAACGCGAGTCGTGTCGCTTTCTCTGCCATCATCTGAATCGGGTAGCGAATGGTGGTTAGCTTTGGATGAACATAGCGTGCAATCAAGCCATCATCGAAACCGATGATCGACATTTTGTCCGGCGTTTGAATACCGTTTTCATCTAGGACAGACAAAGCACCTGCCGCCATGTAATCGTTGTACGCAACAATGCCTGTGATTGGCAGTGATTTAGTCAAAAGGTTGGTCATGGCGTATTCACCACCTTCACTGGTGGGAGCTGAGTACTCAATATAGCTGTCAGATAACGCTATTTTGTAATCCGAGAGTGCTGACAAGTAACCTTGTACACGCTCATCGGCATCTTCAATGCTGTGCGATGAGGCGATACAGGCAATGTTCTTATGACCATGGCGGATAAGGTATTCAGTCGCAAGATACGCGCCTTTTTTGTTGTCCAAGAAAATACAGCGGTTAGCAATCTCAGCAATATAACGGTTGATCAGCACTAAGCCTTTTACTTCTTTTGCATAGGCAATCAGTTCTTCGTCTGTCAGGCCTTTTGAGTGGATCACTAAGGCGTCGCAACGGCTATTGATCAGTAACTCAATCGCTTGTCTCTCTTCTTCACGATCGTGTGAGCCATTACCGACGAGGATATGCTTTCCGTTCTCACGAGCGACATTATCGACAGCCTTAACCAGCGTGCCAAAAAAAGGATCGGAGATATCACCAACTAACACACCGACGGTATTGGTGCTCTGGCTTACCAGTGCGCGAGCATTGGCATTCGGGCGATAGCCGAGTTTAGACATCGCTTTGGTGACGGATTCAATTGAGTTCGCACTTGCCTTCGGAGACTTATTTACGACTCGAGATACGGTTGCAACAGAAACTCCAGCTTCCCTTGCTACATCTTTAATTGTTGCCATTTTTAACCTCTATACATTGCTGTATCTATTTAACACCGACAATGAGTGCAAGGCAACGAAACTCTCATTTTACTTCCAGTAATGAGATCTTTACCGCTTGTAATTATTGACCTTAGTGCTAGTGTAAACATTTACATTTTACTTAATTTTAGTAAATACCTTGTTAGGTAAAAATAAATCAATATAGGAAGTGAAAAATGGATACTGTCTCTTATGGTGACTTTGCTAAGTTAGAAATGCGTGTAGGTCAGATCATTGAGGTTGTGCGTCATGAAAACGCAGACAAGCTTTACATCGTGCAAGTGGATATCGGTGAGAAGACGCTACAAACAGTGACCAGCCTAGTACCTTACTACACCGAAGAAGAGTTAATGGGTAAGCAGGTTGTTGTTTTGTGTAATTTAGCGAAAGCGAAAATGAGAGGCCACACTTCTGAGTGCATGTTGTTGTGTGCCGAAACGGAAGATGAATCTGAAAGTGTATTGCTGACACCGGAACGTGCGATGCCAGCAGGTATTCGCGTCGTTTAAGCTCGCTTTAAGTTGGTGAACGATCGAGTTCACCAACCTAGGTTAACTCGCTATGCAGATTAATTATGTAGACTAATTAATTATGTAGATCCGGTGATTATGTAGATCAATTAACTATATACACCCATCCATTAACAACGAGCATCAACTAGCTTCGAACAGTCAGGATTAAATCATCAATCACACTGTGATGGTGGGCTGAAACTCCAGCAAGATTGCCGTATTTGGGCTGGTGGCGATCATTTTCTAGTGGGTGGTGCCAACCTTGAGTATGTTCCACAAAGTGTGCCGCAAAGCTTTCAGACACTTCTAAACATCCTGCTAGTACCGTATCGACGTAGGTTTGAACGATAGGGCTGTTTTCGCAAGGTGCTTCAATCTCGTCTTTGATGTAAACCCAGATCGATTGATCCTGTTTGAACTCACTTTGGCTTTTTATCTGAGAGGCCTTTAATTCGATTCGGTGATAACCACGCTCGCGACGATCAAACTCAGTCAGTGCAATATCATCAACCTCAAGCAAAACCCCATTCACTTGTCCCTCGCCGAGGTTCACGATCAAAGGTGACAAAACATAGCTGTCATCGATCTTACTCCAGTGACGAACTAGGCCATGCACTATCGCAGGAATTGCTTGTCCTGTTTGACCTGTGAGTTGACGAGAAGAGGAGTTGATCAAGCTACCATAACCAAAAATATACATCGCGTTCCCTGTCTGTTCTTTTGTATTTGAGACTAGTCTTACTATATGTTTGGCTTCATCAAATGTCAGTAGTTTTTATTTTATACACTTATGAGTCTAAACGACCCTTATTGGGTGTGTTTAATTGACACTTTTCTGAAGCCTAAAGACTCCTTGTTGCTTGTTTTTATTGGCTTTATACCTTTGGCGTGTTTCATGCATTACGTTAGGCAATATTGCAGTGATGATTACTGCATCATGAATTTGACTATGAAATAGCAATTCCCAGAAGCCACTTTTGGCTTGTTATCTGAAATGAGGAACGAGTTTGTTAAATATCACAGATAAAAGTGTAGAAGATGCGATTCCTGCATATCTTCGATTAGGTTTTAGACCTTTCTTCTTTTTAGGCAGTCTCTATGCTGTGATCGCGATTGTGGCTTGGGTCATCATGTTCCAAAAAGGTCAGCCAGAAATGCTAAAAGTACCGGCGCTTTGGTGGCACGTACATGAAATGCTGTTTGGCTTTGCCATGGCGATTGTGGTCGGTTTTGTGTTAACTGCGGTGCAAACGTGGACGGGTGTCAATGGAACCAAACACTATCGATTAGCCGCACTGGTTGGTTTGTGGTTAGCACCTCGTATTCTATTTTGGACTCCCGCACCGTTATGGCTGATCTCATCGGTTGAGGCGTTGTTCTTAATCTTCGCCGCTTACGAAATTGGTTTCCGAGTCGTGAAATCGAAAGGCTGGAAGAATCTATTCTTTGTACCGCTGTTTATATTGGCTATCGTGGCGAACTTTGCTAGTTACGCGACCATTAAGGGCATGCCTCCATTCCCATCGTCTGCAGTATGGCAAGCGATGTTGTGGTGGTTTACTTTGCTGCTATCAGTGATGGGGGGGCGAGTTATCCCATTCTTCACTGCGCGTCGTTTTGATTTTGAAAAAGCACAGCCATTGGTTTGGCTGGAATGGTTAGCGAACCTACCTTTAGTTGGTTTATTTGTGTTGAGCTTCTTCCCATTAACCTTTGCTCAAGTCGGCAATGAGTTAATGGTATTTGCTGGTGTGACTCAGTTGGTACGCTTTATCCGCTGGAAGCCTTGGACAACGCTATCTGAGCCTTTGGTGTGGTCGCTGCATGCGGCTTACCTATGTATCCCTCTAAGCTTGTTGCTAAGAGGCTTGTTAGACAACCCATTTGCGAATCACAACATGCTGCACTTGTTTGCGATTGGCGGTTTGAGTGGATTAATTCTTGCAATGATTACGCGCGTGACCATGGGGCATACCGGTCGTGCAATCTATAAAGGGCCAAGTATGGCGTTAGCGTTCTCAGCTATTTTTGTCGCGGCTTTGGTTCGCAGCGTAGGTGTGACTTTCTTCCCTGCGTACTTATTTGAGATGGTGAACATCAGCGCAGGCATATGGACGTTAGCATTCGGGTTATTTATCTGGAAGTTCGGCATGATGCTGTTAACTCCAAGGGTGGATGGTCACCCGGGCTAAGCCGATTGATTATCGACGAATACTTAAAGGGAAGCTCTGAGCTTCCCTTTTTGATCGTGTTGAAAAGTACAGCCCTCAATAACTCATCAAGTATTCGTAGCAAGGTATTGGCGTACCTGTGTCATGAGATCTTCTTTGATGTGAGGGGAAACAAAGCTCGCTTCGATGGCATTAATACTGAATTGCGCTAATTCGTTTTTCGTCAGAGGGTGAGCATTGGCGACTGCGAGGAAGTTATCATTCATATAGCCACCGAAGTAAGCCGGATCATCGGAATTGATCGTGACGCAAACCCCTTTTCTCAGCAGCTCGACGATGTTGTGCTGTTGCATGGTGTCGAAGACCTTGAGTTTGGTATTCGATAGCGGGCAAACCGTCAGCGGTGTGCGTTTAGCGATTAGCTGTTCCATCAAGTCTTCATCTTCAACACAGCGAACGCCATGATCAATTCGGGTGATGCCTAGCAAGCTCAGTGCGTCACTAATATTTTGTGCTGGCCCTTCCTCTCCGGCGTGCGCTACGGTGAGGAATCCTTGGTTAATCGCCTCTTGGAATACATGCTTAAACTTCTCCGGCGGGTTGCCCCGTTCCGATGAATCCAGCCCGACGGCAATGATCTTATCTTTATAAGGAAGGGCTTGTTTGAGTGTTTCAAAAGCGCTGTCTTCATCAAGGTGGCGCAGAAAGCACATGATCAGCTGGCTGCTGATCCCTAGTTCTTGCTTTGCTTGATTCAAAGCTTGAGTAATCCCACCTATGATGACTTCAAAAGCAATGCCACGTTCGGTGTGGGTTTGAGGGTCAAAAAAGATCTCTGTATGAAGCACATTATCTTGTTGGCACCTCAATAGATACCCCCAAGCCAGGTCATAGAAATCCTGTTCATGAATCAGTACGTTAGCGCCTTGATAATAGATATCGAGAAAAGACTGAAGATTGTGGAATTGGTACGCGTCTCGTACTTGGCCAGGGTTCTCAAAGGGAATCGAGACGTTATTGCGCTTGGCGAGTTGGAACATCAGTTCTGGTTCTAGCGTACCTTCTATGTGCAAGTGCAATTCAACTTTAGGTAAATTTTTGATAAAGCTATCCATAGCAACTCCTTAGCTATTGTAATTATGGGCGGAGTAGTCGAGATGTTTCGATGACGAGATCCGAATACATAAGATATCTCGCTTTTTATCTTCATTTGAGCATAGTCCATTTGGTAATGGCCGATAAAACAGGGCGTAAATTGGTGGTGATTAGAGTGATCGCAGTAGATTGAATTAATCCGCAAACGATTTGCTTTATTGGAGTGTGATCCGCTGCAAATATTTGCAGCAATATTCATTGATTTGTGCTCTAATACCGCGCTTACCAAGGGATGGTGTTAAAAGATGCTCACTTAGATGGAGTTATCAAAGTGACCGATCCCTTAATGATCTCCCTTAGGAAAAATAGAACATGTCTAAGAACAAAAAATTTGATATCCGCCTTACAGAAAAACGCAACGGTTGGTGTGCAGAGATTACTCGTCAAGTAACGTCTCGCAGCACAACAGTATCTAAGCGTGAGTCTGGTTTCGAAACTGAAGCTCTAGCACAAGAGTGGGCAGAGAAAGAGCTAGCATCTTTCATCTCAAACCAAGCTGAACGTAACGAGCGTAAATCAGAGCAGCGTAAAGAGCGTGACGAACTACGTCACACTAAAGAGCTTAAAGCTGAGCAAGCACGTGAAGCACGCGCAAAAGCTCGTGAAGAAGAGCAACAAGACGCTGAGTAATCCAGTGCACAATTAATTTACAGGTCCCTTAATTTTAAGATAAGGGACAAGTAAAAAAAGCCCCGATATAGCTTTTCTCTTTCTAGTTAAAAGCTTATCGGGGCTTTTTCATTTGTGGCGTATTAGTCTGGCTCACGTAACCACTTAATGTCTGGTGGCTACGTATCTGATTCATTAATTACCCGAATTCGGTCCTTAGTTGTTTAGCGCTGTCAGCCAATCGTCTTCCGCAACTTCTTCAATGTAACTCTCAACAGACTGTCCCACTTCATCATCATCTTGCTTGAAGTAAGCGATGTGGAATACTGCGTCACCTTCGTTTACCAACGGTAGAGTTTGTTGACCAATCACGATACCGCCTTTGGTGGTGATTACTTGGCCTTCTTGGTGACCCAATGGAGAACTGATGTAAGCCAGGGTTTGTCCTGCTTCAACTTGTTCGCCAAGCCTTACCATATTACGCAAAATGCCGTCTGATTCAGCGCGGATCCAACTGGTCGATTTACTCAATACTGGCTCTGGTAACTTCTTACGGTTAGGGCGCAGCATACCGATTTCTTTCATCACTTGATGCACGCCAAGGTAACCTGCACGGATTGCTAGATGATCAAAACGCAGCGCTTCACCACCCTCGTAAGTTAGTACAGGAATACCCAGTTTTTCTGCTTCGCTACGCAATGAACCATCACGCAGTGGAGAATCTATGATCACGGGTGTTGCGAACGCTTTTGCGATGCGCAGTGTTTCAGGGTTCGACAGGTTTGCACGAATCTGTGGCAGGTTGGTACGGTGAATCGCGCCTGTGTGCAGATCCAGAATGTAATCACAGTGTTTCGCTACGTTCTCAAAGAAGGTGTGAGCGATACGTGATGTTAGTGACCCTTTCTCACTACCTGGGAAGCAACGGTTTAGGTCACGACGGTCTGGTAGATAACGGGACTTATGGATAAAGCCAAACACATTAACGATTGGCACAACAATTAATGTTCCTTTCAGTTTCTTTGGGTCAATCGCATTTGTTAACTGACGTGCAATCTCAACACCGTTTAGCTCGTCGCCATGGATTGCCGCGTTTACCATCAGTGTTGGGCCTGCTTGGCGACCGTGAATAATTTCAATTGGGATCGAAAGTGGAGAGTGCGTATAAAGCAAAGCTGCTTGCAGTTCAATCTCTATTCGCTGCCCTGGCTGAACAGTGTAACCAAGTAATTCGAATGGTTGATTAGGTTTTAGTCTTGCCATTTAGGTTGTTCTCAACATGGTGATAATTCGTTAATACGGAATGTATCAATCGTTGATTTTTAGTACGAATCAATCGCTTTAAGGTGACGACAAAACTTTTTTATGGAGGGGCTTTGGTAATGGTTTCTATTTTTTATTTACGATAACTTAGAGGTTTTTTATTTGTGATTTTCCTGACAATTTATTGATTTTAATCTGATAATTCTGGATATGAGAGCTGTTATTATCCATCGCCATTTTTTGGCGGCCAAATTCATATATCGAGATAAAAATGAAAAAAACAATTACTAAGATCGTTGCACTGGCGGTGGTTTCTGTCGCTCTATCTGGCTGTGTGGGTAGCAACGCAGTTACAGGTTACTTAATGAAGTTTAACGTGAAGGCTGTTGATAACCGTTACGCTCGTGGTGGTCTTAACATTCTATTAGCTCCAGCTTACGGTTTAACTGTTGCTGCGGATTACTTGGTATTCAACTCATTAGAGTTCTGGACTGGTAGCAACCCTCTAACTGGTTCTCCGCATATCTTTGACACTAAGACTGATACTTACCTAGACATCAACGATCAGCTTGATAAATCATTGACTGAAGCGCCAGTGGGTCCGATCACTAGTGCTGATATGATTGAGAAAGGTCAAATGCAACAGATCGACGAAAACACTATCCAAATGGACATCACTTACCAGTCTGGTGAGCGCGCGACATTGATCGGTGTTCGTGATGGCGAGATGGTGACGTACTTTATCGACGGCGAAGTAGTGGCACAAACTTCAATTGATGAGCTAGAAAGCTACGCGGCTTCACGTGCTTAATCGTCTATCTGATTAGAAAGATTAGATACAAAAACAGGTACTCATTGAGTACCTGTTTTGTTTTGTGTTGATAAACGGTGTTTACTGAAAAGAGCTATTTGTTTAAGAGCTCCATTTATTGGAAAACACCATTTACTGAGCAACACTATTTACTGAAAAACACATAGCGAATTATGCTTTTTCTGGGATTGCAGCAAGTAGTGCAACCATTTGGTTCCAGAATAGCTCAACAGTGTCGATCTTCACTTTCTCATCAGGAGAGTGTGGGAACTTGATCGTTGGACCGAAAGAAACCATATCCATGTTCGGGTAAGGTTCTTTGAACAGACCACACTCAAGGCCAGCATGGATAACCATAATGTTTGGTTTGTGACCGTAGATGCCTTCGTACATGTCGCGGAAGATATGCATGATTTCTGAATCAGCGTCTGGTTTCCAACCTGGGTAAGCACCAGAGAACGCGATGTTAGCGCCTGCTAGTTCAGCAACAGAGTGAAGCATGCTTTCTACTTGGCTACGACCTGAATCGATAAGAGAACGGATCAGGCAAAGCACTGTGATTGAGTTCTCTTCTGTTGTGATAACACCTACGTTTAGAGATGTTTCAACAACACCTTCAATCTCGTCACTCATACGAATCACGCCGTTTGGACATGCGTTAAGTGCCGCGATAAAGCGAGCTTGGTCTGCTGACGCAAGTGCGCCCATTTCTACAGAAGCTTCTTCATTGAAAGTCACGATGCTGTCTTCTACTTTACCTAGCTCTGTTGAAAGCAGCTCTGTGTAGTAGTTGTATAGCGAAGCCAGTTTCTCTTGGTTTGCAACCGGAACTGCAACCGTTACGAAGCCTTCACGAGGAATAGCGTTACGAAGGCTACCACCTTTGAATTCTACGATGCGAAGGTCTAGCTCTTTTGCGTGACCTGCTAGGAAGCGAGCAAGCAGTTTGTTAGCGTTTGCACGACCAGTATGGATGTCACAACCAGAGTGACCGCCTTTTAGGCCTTTTAGCGTTAGCTTGCGTGTTACGAAGTCAGCTGGAATTGCATTACGTGCAATTTCAAATGTCATTGCGCCGTCGATACCGCCAGCACAACCCATGTACACTTCGCCTTCTTGCTCTGAGTCAGTATTAAGAAGGATATCGCCTTCTAACCAACCCGCTTCAAGACCGAATGCGCCAGTCATGCCTGCTTCTTCATCTACAGTGAGTAGAACTTCGATAGGGCCGTGCTGGATTTCGTTTGAAGCAAGAACGGCTAAGCAAGATGCCATACCCATGCCGTTATCAGCGCCAAGCGTTGTGCCTTTTGCTGTAACCCATTCGCCATCGATGTATGGCTGGATTGGATCTTTTGTAAAGTCGTGATCAGTGTCTTCGTTCTTTTGTGGAACCATATCGATGTGAGCTTGTAGCACGACACCTTTTTTGTTTTCCATACCCGGCGTTGCAGGTTTTTTGATGAATACGTTGCCCGTTGGGTCGCGACGTACATCTAGGCCTTGCTCTGTTGCCCACGCAATAATGTATTGAGCAAGCTCCTCTTCATGCTTTGAAGGGTGCGGGATTGAACAAATTTTATCGAAAAACTGCCAAATAGGGGCAGGGGACAATTTACTGATCTCAGAATGGAATTCAGACACGGATGACTCCTTTTTTATTTGATAACCATATATTTAGGGTTTCTATAGGTAAAAACTTAGAACAAAAATCTAAAATATGGGTCTGTTTTGATGGCAACAGCATACCACTTGAGCGTTTTGACGAGTAGCGGTTCTAAACCTCAAATTCCTCAAATTTTGAAAGCGATCTTGTCTATCTGATCACCAATAAGCGTTCTGGTGCTTATAAATGGCGCAGGCAAACGTTTGTTTAATTCTATCTTGTAATTTAATTACATAAATTAGTTTGTAAAATAACCATAAATGGTGAAAAGTGTGACGCATAGCAAAAAATACTTGTAATGTTTTTTCTTTAGGGTATATTAATAACCAACTTCTGAGATGAAGAGTAAATGCTCAAAGGATGAGTCCGTTTTATCGCCTCCAAGGAACCGAGAAATCAAATTCGTTTTTTATTGATTTATTAAGGTGATAGTTATGAAAGGTTTACCATCTGCAATGTTCTGGATTAACAGCTCTGTTTACACTAGCAACTTTGCATACCCTACAAGCTTTGGTTACTAATACCGTAAGCATGTAACTCGAACAGTTTTGTTCACCCCTATATATTGGAATTCTTTTACAGCCCTTTTGGTTGACAGATTCTACCGCCACTCAGTTTTGAGTGGCGTTTTTTTTGCCTGCTACTTTTCCAAACCGCTTTCGCTTGTCACTTTCCTGCCGTTCTACGTGGTTGTTTTTTAAACGCCAAAACATCAATTTGCGTCTTATTACTGATCCTGTTGAAAAATACATAACTATTGTGGGTTTGAATTCAGAATTTACTGGTTAGATTCTCAATGAAAATAACCGATGGTAGAAAAAATAACCAACTGGTTTTATTGGGTGTATTGTTTTTAATTGTTTGTTTTTAATCACTATTTATCATTAGTGCCTTTGTTTTTAATCGCTTTGTTTCATACGGCATTCTGATAAATATCGATTAGAGCCTTAATTCTATCTGGAATTTGTTATTTGATAACTTTATAATCCACAGCCAATCGTTTACGCAACCGTTTACTTTTTACCCTTATAGGATTCGATAATGTTCGAAAAGCTATTCAAACTCAGTGACAATGGCACCAATGTGCGCACTGAAATCATCGCAGGTCTAACAACCTTCCTAACAATGGCTTACATCATTTTTGTAAACCCAATGATTCTAGCTGATGCTGGTATGGACCATGGCGCTGTATTTGTAGCAACCTGTTTAGCGGCTGCTATTGGCTGTTTCATCATGGGCTTTGTTGCTAACTACCCAATTGCTCAAGCTCCAGGCATGGGTTTGAACGCATTCTTTACCTACGCTGTTGTAATGGGTATGGGTTATACGTGGCAAGTTGCTCTGGCAGCGGTTTTCGTATCGGGCGTGATCTTCATCTTCTTAAGTATCTTTAAGATCCGTGAATGGATTATCAATTCTATTCCTATGTCTCTGCGTGTAGGTATCTCTGCGGGTATCGGCCTTTTCCTAGCGTTTATCGCGCTCAGCAATGCAGGTATCGTTGTTTCTAATCCAGCGACTAAAGTTTCATTGGGCGACATTACCGCGATTGCTCCTATTCTAGGCGCGCTTGGTTTCTTCATTACTATTGCTCTTGTTCACCGTGGTGTGAAAGGCGCAGTAATGATCGCGATTCTCGCTATCACAGCGATTGGTATTGCGATCGGTGACGTTCAATACGGCGGCATCATGTCGACACCACCAAGCCTTGCACCTACATTCATGCAGCTTGATTTCTCTGCTGTATTTGAAATCGGTATGATTTCAGTGGTATTCGCATTCTTGTTCGTCGATTTGTTCGATACAGCGGGTACTCTGGTTGGTGTTGCAACGAAAGCAAACCTAATCAAAGAAGACGGTAAATTACCGCGCTTAAATAAAGCACTGCTTGCTGACTCTACAGCAACATCTATTGGTGCATTGCTAGGTACATCAAACACAACGTCTTATGTTGAGAGTGTTGCAGGTGTTGCTGAAGGCGGTCGTACAGGTCTAACTGCTGTTGTTGTTGGTATCTTATTCCTACTGGCTCTTTTCTTCTCGCCACTTGCAGGTATGATTCCGGCTTACGCAACATCAGGTGCACTTTTCTATGTAGCAATTCTGATGATGTCTGGCCTAGTTGGCATTGATTGGCGTGATCTTACGGAAGCCGCACCAGTCGTGGTAACATGTCTGCTTATGCCGCTGACGTACTCTATCGCTGAGGGTATCTCACTAGGTTTCATCGCTTACGCTGCAATTAAGCTGCTAAGTGGTAAAGGTCGCGACGTTTCACCTGCTGTGTGGGTAATGTCGGCTATCTTTATTCTTAAATACATTTTCGCTTAATCGTCTAGATTTCTGCTTAATCGCTGAAGAGGCTATGTTTGAAATAGCCTCTAATAACATGACAAAATTATTAGGTTTTATACTATGAGCAACAAATTCATTATCACTTGGGACAACATGCAGACTTACTGCCGTCAACTTGCTGAAAAGCAAATGCCAGCAGAGCAGTGGAAAGGCATCTGGGCAGTAAGCCGCGGTGGTTTGGTTCCTGGTGCAATCTTGGCTCGTGAGCTAGGTATTCGTCACGTAGATACGATTTGTATTTCTAGCTACGACCACGATCACCAGCGTGATATGACTGTAGTTAAAGCACCTGAAGGTGACGGTGAAGGCTTCCTAATCGTTGAAGATCTTGTTGATAGTGGTGACACTGCACGCAAGCTTCGCGAAATGTACCCTAAAGCGAAACTGATCGCTGTTTGTGCAAAACCATCTGGCGCACATTTATTAGACGAGTACATCGTTGATATCGCTCAAGACACATGGATTGAGCAACCTTGGGATACTAGCTTAAGCTTCATTGAGCCAGTAAATCGCAAGTCAAAATAAGCGTAAACTTAGTTTTTTGAGAAATGACCCTTTATAGGGTCATTTTTTTTTATATGATTAGTAACAACCATTTCTTATTAAGTATCCCAATGTCTGAATCAGAAGAAACGAGCTCGAACCTTTCGGAAACCTTGTTTGTAAAGCATAAGCAGGCTAAAGAAACCTCAATGCTGACACGCTACATGCCAAGCTCTGAAGAGCTGTTGGATAAAAAGCGTGAAGAGCAGAACTCATCATGGTATCGAAACCTAAGACGTCTTCAGTGGGTATGGCAAGGCGTTAACCCAATCGAGCAAGAAGCGGTGCTAGCGCGAATCGCGTCGTCAGATAACTCTCGCACGACGGACGAGTGGCTAGATACAGTTATGGGTTACCGCAGCGGCAACTGGGCATACGAGTGGACCAAGCTAGGTATGCAGCATCAAAATCGCTCGAACGAGAAGAACGGTGAAGAAATGGCTGAAGAGCTATTTTCAGCATCGCTGTGTTTCAGCATTGCAGGCTACCCACATCTTAAGAACGATAATCTTGCCGCTCAGGCTCAAGTATTAGCGAACGCGGCTTATTCTGAAGCGATCAAACATACAAAACTGATCGTCAAACAAATTGAAGTTCCGTATCAAAACAAAAAGATTAAAGCGAACTTACATCTAACCAAAACAGACAAACCACAACCTGTCGTGATCGTGAGTGCGGGTTTAGATAGCTTGCAAACCGATATGTGGCGTTTGTTTAGAGATTACCTAGCACCGAAAAATATTGCGATGCTAACGATTGATATGCCATCGATAGGGCACAGTTCGCATTGGCCTTTAACGGAAGACTCGTCTTGTCTGCATCAAGCCGTGTTGAATGAACTGCCTAATATCCCATGGGTAGACCATCATAAAGTCGGTCTGTTTGGATTCCGATTCGGTGGCAACGCGATGGTGAGGTTATCCTTCCTTGAGCAACATAAACTCAAAGCGTGTATTTCTCTTGGCGCACCAATTCACGATATCTTTGTTCATGCCGACAAACTGAAGCAAATGCCGAAGATGCACTTAGACGTATTGGCTTCGCGTCTTGGTAAAGGTGCGGTTGATATCAATAGTCTTTCTGGGCAGTTGATGGCGTGGTCACTTAAGGTACAAGGCTTGTTGTCCAACAGTAAAACCACTGTTCCTATCTTGGCATTGGCCTTAGAGGGCGACCCTGTATCACCACCAATGGATAATCAACTGGTTGCTATTTACAGTGATTACGGCAAAGCGAAGAAAATCAAAACTAAATCAATTACACAGGGGTATGAGCAATCCCTCGAATTGGCGATAAAGTGGCTTGAGGATGAATTATTTAGATGACATTTCTTCTAAATTAGTTAAGCATGAAAAGTGTACAAACTAAGTGCCTGATACTCAGAGATAATTTATAAAATCTAATTGCGTAGTTTCTACGTATTGTAGTCTGAGTAACGTCATTCTTAACATTGAAAATGGAGATTCAATATGTCAGAAGTGACACAACAACCTACGCATTATCGCTTGTTAAACGTTTTAAAGGCTATTGGGCCTTACTTGAGGGAGCCGCAATCAGAAGAAGGCCATTATATTTTTGATTGCTTGTCTGTGTGTGTGAACGATAAGAAATCGCCAGAAGAACGTGAGTTTTGGGGCTGGTGGTTGGAATTGGATAAGTCGGAAGAGGGATATTCGGCAAAATACAATATCGGTAAATACAACATCGAGGGTAACTGGGATTCTTTGCCATTACCTAAAAAGGCGGTCGCTGAGGTCACTCGAACTCAAGAAGCTTTCCATCAAAAACTGGTTGATGAACTTCAAAGTAAGTTTGAAATCAGCGTTCAATTTGACGAAGAGTCTGTCGAATTCGTCTGATTTTAAAGGTTACTCTTCTCTATAAAGCAAAAAGGTGCGATTTCGCACCTTTTCTACTTGTGAATTCCCCTGTTGATTGCTAAAACATCACCTCTTATTTGTTTTATTCATAAAAGACTTCATGACAGCAAATCATCAAAGCGGGACAACAACACAGCGTAAAACTGTCGTTGTTAAACTGGGTACCAGTGTCTTAACTGGTGGAACATTGGCATTAGACCGCGCTCATATGGTTGAGCTGGTTCGTCAATGTGCCGAATTAAAAAAACAAGGCCACTCTGTGGTTATGGTTTCGTCTGGCGCAATTGCAGCTGGACGTGAGCACCTTGGTTACCCCGCACTTCCCAACTCGATGGCGAGCAAACAGTTGCTTGCGGCAGTTGGGCAAAGTCAGTTGATTCAAGTTTGGGAGTCTCTATTTGCTATCTATGGTCTTAAGATTGGCCAGATGCTACTGACTCGAGCTGATCTCGATGATCGCGAGCGTTTTCTGAATGCACGTGACACGATCAACGCGCTCGTTGAACACGATATCATTCCGGTGGTTAACGAAAACGACGCAGTCGCCACCAACGAAATTAAAGTAGGCGACAACGATAACTTGTCGGCACTGGTTGGTATTTTGTGCGGTGCTGATAAGCTTTTGCTACTCACTGACCAAAAAGGCCTGTTTACAGCAGACCCTCGCAAAGATCCAAACGCTGAACTCATCAAAGAAGTAAAAACCATTGATGACACACTTCGCAAGATTGCAGGTGGCAGTGGTACCACATTAGGTACCGGTGGCATGGCGACAAAACTGCAGGCTGCTGATATTGCTCGTCGCGCAGGCATTGAAGTTATTATTGCTGCGGGCAGTGCTGAAAATGTGGTGTTTGACTCACTGAGTGACAACCCACAAGGCACACGTTTCTTGCCTTTAGCTGAAGCTCTTGAAAACCGTAAACGCTGGATTCTAGCAGGCCCTGCTTCAGCTGGTGACATCGTAGTCGACGATGGAGCGGTGAACGCAGTCAACACCAAGGGCAGCAGCTTGTTGGCTAAAGGGGTTGTTCGAGTTAAAGGCGAGTTCTCGCGTGGTGAAGTTACCCAAGTCACAGACAGCAAAGGCAAAGTCATTGCGCGTGGTATCGCCAGTTATTCAAGCCAAGACCTAGCAAAAATTGCAGGCAAGCACAGTAAAGATATTGGCGACATTCTTGGATACGATTACGGGTCAGAAGTCATTCACCGTGACGACCTGGTTGTGATTCAAGAGTAGCTCGCGATGATAAGGCGATGCACTGCGAATATACATAATCGTAAAGCGCCTTATTACATCCAAAGACAGACAGAATTTAGGGAGAGTTAAACGTGGATTTAACTAACATGGGTATTGCAGCAAAAGACGCTGCCTTCCACCTCGCGACCGCATCTACGGCGCAAAAGAATAAAGCATTGGCGATCATCGCTGATGAACTAGAAGCAAACGCGGCGGATATTCTAGAAGCGAACGCTAAAGATATCGAACTTGGCCGTGAAGCGGGTCTGACTGATGCACTTTTGGACCGTTTGTTGCTCAACGAAGAGCGCTTAACAGGTATCGCTAACGATGTGCGTAACGTTATTGGTTTGAATGATCCTGTTGGCAGCGAAATGGACAGCAAAGTACTGGAAAACGGTATGTCACTGTCTCGCCGTCGTGTACCGCTTGGTGTAGTTGGCGTTATTTATGAAGCGCGTCCAAACGTAACCATCGATATTGCGGCACTGTGTCTGAAAACAGGTAATGCAAGCATCCTACGTGGTGGTAAAGAGACGTTCTTCTCGAACATGGAACTGGTTAAAGTTATCCAGTCTGCATTAGAGAAAGCAGAGCTTCCAGCAGCTTCAGTTCAGTACATCGAAAAACCTGATCGTGAACTCGTATCTCAACTGCTTAAACTGGATGACTACGTTGATATGATTATTCCTCGTGGTGGCGCTGGCTTACACAAGATGTGTAAAGAGAACAGTACCATCCCAGTGATCATCGGCGGCTTTGGTATCAGCCACATCTTTGTTGATGAAAGTGCGGACCTTGAAAAGTCGGTAGATGTTGTCGAAAACTCTAAAGTTCAGCGTCCATCAGCGTGTAACTCGTTAGATACATTATTAGTGCACGAAGCGGTTGCTGAAGCTTTCCTAACTAAGCTGAAACAGCGTTTGGCGGGTAAGGTAACCTTAGTTGCTGACGCTAGTGCAAAATCGCTGCTAGCAGGTTTTGAAGACCAACGTGATGCGGTTGAAGGCGACTTTGATACAGAATGGCTAAGCTACACGCTCGGCGTAAAAGTAGTCGCGGATGTGGCAGAAGCGATTGACCACATGCGTGTACACAACGCGAGCCACTCAGATGCGATCATGACCAACAGCCTAGAGAGCTCAGAGCGCTTTATTAATTCTGTGGGTTCTGCTGCGGTCTACGTGAATGCATCAACTCGATTCACCGATGGTGCACAGTTTGGCTTAGGCGCTGAAGTGGCAGTCTCTACCCAGAAACTGCACGCTCGCGGCCCAATGGGCTTAGAAGAACTGACAAGCTACAAATGGGTAGGTAAAGCGAACTATTTAGTTCGTGGTTAACGCTGGTCGTTAATTTTATTCCTCGGCTCATTTTGAAATAGCTATCGAGTAGCAATAATCAATGAATCACCACACAAAAGGGCCTTAATTGGCCCTTTTTCTTTCCTTACGTTTGGCAATTCCGTTACACTGATATTCAATTATTTGGAGGTGATATGCATTGTCCTTTTTGTTCAGAGAACGACACTAAAGTAATCGATTCAAGACTGGTAGCCGATGGCCATCAGGTTCGTCGTCGCCGTCAATGCCTTGCATGTAGTGAACGTTTTACGACTTTCGAATCGGCAGAACTTGTGATGCCGAAAGTTATAAAGTCGAATGGAAACCGCGAACCATTTAATGAAGATAAAATGGTCGGTGGTGTTCAGCGTGCCCTAGAAAAACGCCCAGTGAGTGCTGATGCGATTGAACTTGCGATCAGTACGATTAAGTCACAACTCCGTGCAACTGGTGAGCGTGAAGTGCCAAGTGAAATGATTGGTAATCTTGTGATGGGCCAGTTAAAAGAATTGGATAAAGTGGCGTACATCCGTTTTGCCTCTGTTTATCGCAGTTTTGAAGACATCCGAGAGTTTGGCGAAGAAATCGCTAAATTAGAGGATTAACTCCTCAGTCATGTCAAATTTTACTCCCCTAGATTTTCAAATGATGTCGCGTGCTATTCAGTTAGCCAAACGCGGCATTTACACCACTGCACCAAACCCTAATGTAGGTTGTGTCATTGTACAAACTGATGGTCAGATCGTTGGTGAAGGTTTTCATGCCAAAGCCGGTGAGCCTCATGCTGAAGTACATGCCATGCGAATGGCGGGCGACAAGGCAAAAGGTGCGACCGCTTATGTCACGCTAGAGCCTTGTTCTCATTACGGCCGAACGCCGCCTTGTGCCGAAGGTTTGATTAAGGCTCAAGTAGCTAAAGTGATTTGTGCGATGCAGGACCCAAATCCAAAAGTCGCAGGTCGTGGTATCAAAATGCTACGCGATGCCGGCATTGAGGTTGAAATCGGTTTGCTAGAGCAAGACGCTCTCGATTTAAACCCTGCATTTATCAAGCGTATGCAAACAGGCATGCCATTCGTACAGTTAAAGATGGCCGCTAGCCTTGATGGGCAAACGGCATTAAATAATGGTCAAAGCCAGTGGATCACATCGCCAGAAGCGCGTCGTGATGTTCAGAACTACCGAGCAAAATCAGGCGCTGTGCTATCAACTAGCCAGACGGTGATTGAAGACAACGCGTCGTTGAATGTTCGTTGGGCAGAGTTGCCAAGCAGTATCAAAGATCATTACGCTGAAGACGAGCTGCGTCAGCCGATTCGCGTGATTCTTGATCGTCAAAATCAACTGCGTCCTGAGCTCAAGTTATTCCAAACTCCAACATCGGTATTGAGAGTCGCTGAAGCGTCTGCTGATATTGAAGTCGGAACCACAAAGGCAGGTCAGCTCGATTTACACGATCTAATGCGTCAATTGCCAGTGAACCATATTGATCATATTTGGGTAGAAGCGGGCGCGACGTTGGCTAAAAGCTTGATTGAAGAACAGCTGGTGGATGAGCTAATTCTCTATTTAGCACCTAAACTTATGGGCAGTGACGGACGAGGTTTGATGGGAGCATTAGGGCTCACTTCAATGTCTGATGTGATTGATCTAGAAATTAAAGATGTTCGACAGGTTGGTGTGGATATTCGCATCGTCGCGAAACCTATTGTCGCGAAACCTATTGTCGCGAAACAAATAGTAACGAAACCATAGTGGAAATAATTCTGCTAACCAAATACATGTCGCTGACAACAAAAAGAGTTTGAAAATGTTTACAGGAATTGTAGAAACCGTAGGTACATTGAGTGCAATTACTCCCCGCGGAGAAGACATCACGGTAACGGTGAATGTTGGCAAGCTTGATATGGCCGATGTTCAACTGGGCGACAGTATCGCAACTAACGGTGTGTGTTTGACGGTGGTTGAGTTCAACGACCACAGCTACAGTGCAGACCTTTCGCTTGAAACCCTGAAAAAAACGGGTTTTGTGGATTACCAAGCAGGTGACAAAGTGAATTTAGAAAAAGCGATGCTGCCGACCACACGTTTCGGTGGTCATATCGTATCGGGTCACGTTGATGGCGTGGGTGAGATTGTTGAGCGTAATCAAGTCGGTCGTGCGATTGAGTTCTGGGTTGAAATGCCAGCAGAGATCTCAAAGTACGTGGCTCAAAAAGGTTCAGTCACCGTTGACGGTATTAGCCTGACTGTGAATGATTTACGAAAGAATGCCTTTAAGCTGACTATTGTTCCTCACACCTCTTCAGAAACCACCATTGATCAATTCAATGTTGGTCGTAAAGTGAATCTAGAAGTGGATGTATTAGCACGCTACATGGAGCGTCTACTACAAGGTCAGCAACAAGAGTCTGAACCTGAATCTCGATTGACGATGGAATTCTTACAGCAGAATGGTTTTGCCTAATAGCTTTTACTCAGTCTCCAAAGAGCACTTTGTAAAAGTTAAGCAATATCATCAGGTTTAATAGTGTCGGTTCTAGGAAGCAGAACCATTTCAAAGGATATAGAACAATGCCAATTAGTACTCCTCAAGAAATTATTGAAGACATTCGCCTAGGAAAAATGGTTATCCTGATGGATGATGAAGATCGCGAAAATGAAGGCGATCTGATCATGGCAGCAGAACATGTGACGCCAGAAGCGATTAACTTCATGGCGATGTATGGCCGAGGCTTAATCTGCCTAACGTTGACCAAAGAGCGTTCAAATCGCATGGGTCTAGCGCCTATGGTTCAAGACAACAATGCTCAATACACGACGAACTTTACGGTTTCAATTGAAGCTGCAGAAGGCGTAACAACGGGTATTTCTGCATCAGATCGCGCTGTTACGGTTCAAGCGGCAGTAGCAAAAGATGCGAAAGCGGCTGACTTAGTTCAACCGGGTCATATCTTCCCTCTGACGGCTCAGGAAGGCGGCGTGTTAACTCGCGCGGGTCACACTGAGGCGGGCTGTGATTTAGCACGCCTAGCGGGTTGTGAACCAGCTTCGGTTATCGTTGAAATCCTAAACGATGATGGCACCATGGCTCGTCGTCCTGATCTTGAAGTCTTCGCTGAAAAACACGATATCAAACTAGGCACCATTGCTGACTTGATTGAATACCGCAACAACACAGAAACAACGATTGAACGCGTAGCACAATGCCATTTGCCAACTGAATTTGGTGATTTCGAACTGGTGACTTACCGCGATACGATCGATAACCAAATCCACTACGCAATGCAAAAAGGCAGCTTAACCGAAGGCGCTCCTTTAGTGCGTGTTCATCTGCATGACACGTTCACTGACCTGCTTCATTCAGACCGTGGTACAGAGCGTAGCTGGTCGCTAGATAAAGCGATGAAGCGTATTGGCGAAGAAGGCGGTGTATTGGTTATTCTTGGCAACGAAGAGTCGTCTGATTCTTTGATTCACAAAGTGAAGACGTTCGAAGCGCAAGATAAGAACGAGCAGCCAACAATGGCTAAGAAGCAGGGTACTTCGCGTCGTGTTGGTGTGGGTTCTCAGATTCTACAAGACCTAGGCGTTCATGATATGCGTTTGTTGTCTTCAAGCACTAAGCGTTACCACGCATTGGGTGGTTTTGGCCTTAATGTTGTTGAATACGTTTGCGAATAAACTTTTTGTTAGCTGCAAAAATGTAGGTGAGTAGTCATTCTCCGAATAGTTTGTAGCAACATAAATCAATGATGACTCCGATTGCTCTTTTGGTAACGAATCAGACCAAAAGAGCCAAGTAGCTAAGCCCGATTCAAAACGTGTGAAATACACAAGCTTGGCTACTTGTTGCTCCGATATGTTCGAGAGCAGCGCTGCGTTATCATCTTTACATCTCCGGTATCCGTTCTTCTAAATTAGCATTAGATATTGCTCACAGTTTTGTGCTAGAATCCGGCGATTCTCACTTGATGAAAATAGTTAAAGGAAGGCTTATGAAAGTGATCGAGGGTGGCTTCCCAGCGCCAAATGCAAAAATTGCTATCGTTATTGCTCGTTTCAACAGTTTTATTAACGAAAGTTTACTTTCTGGTGCAATCGATACTTTAAAGCGTCATGGACAAGTAAGCGAAGACAACATCACTGTTGTTCGATGCCCTGGTGCAGTAGAACTTCCACTTGTAGCGCAACGCGTTGCAAAAACAGGTAAGTTCGATGCGATTGTATCTCTTGGTACAGTAATCCGTGGCGGTACACCTCACTTTGACTATGTTTGTAGTGAATGTAATAAAGGTTTGGCTCAAGTGTCTCTGGAATTTTCTCTTCCAGTAGCGTTTGGTGTTCTTACTGTTGATACGATCGATCAAGCTATTGAACGCGCAGGAACCAAGGCTGGTAATAAAGGTGCAGAAGCCGCACTTAGCGCACTTGAGATGATCAACGTTCTTTCTGAAATCGATTCCTAATGGGGGCCAGTGTGAAACCAGCCGCACGTCGTAACGCACGTCAATTTGCTCTACAAGCAATTTATTCTTGGCAAATTACTAAAGAAAATATTGCTACCGTTGAAGAACAGTTCTTATCTGGTGGTAAGTATGATGAAGAAGAGCATCATGCCGCAGAACCTGCTCTTGCTATGCCAGAAACAGACGTTGCATACTTCCGCGACTTACTAACTGGTGTTGCTCTTAGCCACATGGAACTTGATAGCAAGCTTCGTCCATTCGTATCTCGCCCTATGCAAGATCTGGATTTGATGGAACTAGCGCTTCTACGTTTAGCTATGTACGAGATGACTCGTCGCGAAGATGTACCATACAAAGTGGTTATCAACGAAGCTATCGAGCTTGCGAAAGTATTCGCAGCAGAAGACAGCCATAAGTTTGTTAACGGTGTGCTTGATAAAGCAGCGCCGCACGTTCGTAAGAAATAAGACGTTCGTATATTGAATCTAAAGGTCAGCTTTTATGCTGGCCTTTTTTGTAACTAAATTTCTGTAATATCAATAATTACGGCGATTTGTATGAAGACTAAAGATAGGGCATGTGATGTCTGGCGAGTTTAACCTGATTGAAAAATATTTTGTAAATCGACAACCACAACGTAAAGACGTACTTTTAGCCGCTGGCGATGACTGTGCTTTGGTCAAAGCGCCGGGCAATGTTGAGATAGCGATTAGCACGGATACCTTAGTCGCGGGCACGCACTTTTTAGCAGAGGCAAACCCAGCTTGGGTGGCACACAAAGCATTGGCTTCCAACATCAGTGATCTTGCTGCTATGGGCGCGACACCTGCCTGGGTTTCGTTTGCGTTAACCATGCCTGAAGTCGATGAAGAATGGCTTGCTCCCTTCTGTGACTCCTTCTTCAAGCTCGCTGACTACTTTGGTATTCAGTTGATTGGCGGTGACACAACCAAGGGGCCACTAAGTCTGACATTGACTGTACAAGGCTTTGTACCAGAAGGTCGAGCACTGCGTAGAGATGGCGCTAAAGTGGGCGACTGGATTTACGTCACGGGTAACCTAGGTGATAGCAAAGCCGGCCTAGAGGTGATATTAGACCCTGAACAGAACAAAGTTAAACCTTATGCTCTTGAGCTTGAAGAAAGGCACTATATGAGCGTTCCTCGAGTATTGGCTGGTCAAGCGCTCGTGAACCTTGCTTCGTCTGCTATTGATATCTCTGACGGTGTTATTGCTGATTTAAAACATATCCTTAAGCGTTCTCAGGTTGGTGCGAGCATTGATGTGAGTACGCTGCCAATTTCTCCAGAACTACGTCAGTTTGCATCCGATATTGCTTCGGCTCAACAGTATGCGTTGACCAGTGGTGAAGAGTACGAACTGTGCTTTACTGTGCCGGAAGAGAATAAAGGCTCATTGGAAAGTGCTTTGTCACACACTGGAACAAAAGTCACCTGCATTGGCCAGATAAGACCTGTAGAATATTTTGAATTACACAATAATGGTGAACCACTGAGTTGGAACTTAACTGGTTACGATCACTTTAAGGTTAATTGATGACAAACCCACTTTCTGCAATCTCTCTTAAAAATCCTTGGCACTTATTGGCAACGGGTTTTGGTAGTGGCTTATCGCCGATTATTCCCGGCACCATGGGCACGCTTGCGTCGATCCCATTTTATCTATTGCTGGTTCAGTTACCTTTCCCTATTTATGTCATTCTTGTGGTTGTGAGCTGCATTATTGGTATCAAAATATGCCAAGTGACGTCTGATGACATGGGCGTGCACGATCATGGCTCTATTGTATGGGATGAGTTTGCAGGCTTTTGGATCACAATGGGCCTAGTGCCGCTGTTGGGTATTCCTGTTAATGATTGGAAGTGGCTATTCGCTGGCTTTGCTCTGTTTCGTTTTTTCGATATGGTAAAGCCTTGGCCAATTGGTTGGTTAGACAAGCGAGTTCACGGCGGCTTAGGTATCATGATTGATGATATCGTGGCGGGTATTATGGCGGCGATTTCGCTGTATGCAGTGGCTCATTTTTCAGGTTGGCTCGCTTAAGAATCAATATCTAAAGAACGAACAATAATACATTAAAACAAGGAATTACAATGTCTAAGAAGGTTTACTGTGTTGCTCAATTTCAGCCTAAAGAAGGCAAATTGAACGAGTTGTTTGAAGTTCTGAAATCACTAGAGCCAAACACAATGCGTGAAGACGGTTGTATCCAATATACAGTGACTCGTCACATTCAGAGCCCATTTGCAGAGGGTGAGAGTTTCCCTATTGCATTCAATGAGATCTGGGCGGACAACGAAGCATTCGAAGCACACTGTCAACGTCGTGAGATTCAACAGTTCTTCCAAGAGCAGTGTGTTGAAGAGACAGGCTTGGTTGAGAACTTCAACGTTGCTATCTACTCTGACGAACCAGAGAACTATGACGCACCTGTGCTTAAGCCTTGTTGCTAAGCAGGCTTAATTGCTAATAACTAACAGCTAAACAACGGATAGTTTATCAGTTAGCAGATACTAAAAAGGTTGACCCTAGGGCCAACCTTTTTTGTTTTGTCGCTTATGCTGTTTGCTTGTGAAAGCTATTTGGCAAGGTAGTCGGAGATAGACTTCTCAATACCTTTCGCATCTAAGCTAAGCTCTTCATGCAGCTCACCTTGAGTACCTTGAGCAATAAACTTGTCTGGTAGGCCAAGGTTTAAAACAGGCATCAGTAGTTTTTCTTGCATCAAGAACTCAATCACACCCGCGCCCGCACCACCTGCAATTGCATTCTCTTCGATAGTCACCAGTACATCGTGGTCAGCAGCAAGTTGTTTGATCAGATCTTCATCGAGTGGTTTCACAAAGCGCATATCTGCCACTGTAGCATCGATAGCATCAGCCGTTTGAAGTGCACTCTCAAGGAAAGTACCGAAGCTTAGGATAGCGACCTTCGAGCCATCTTTTGCTTTTTCGCTTTCGCGAACGATACGACCTTTACCAATCTCAAGAGCGGTAAACTCACTTTGAATCTCAGTACCCATGCCATTACCACGAGGGTAACGAACGGCACTTGGCCCTGTGTGCTGGTGGCCAGTGTATAGCATTTGGCGACATTCGTTTTCGTCGCTTGGCGCCATGATCACCATGTTTGGAATACAGCGCATAAAGCTTAAGTCGAACGCACCTTGGTGTGTTTGACCATCGGCACCGACAAGACCAGCACGGTCAATAGCGAACATAACCGGTAGATCCATGATTGCCACATCGTGGATCAGTTGATCGTAGCCACGTTGTAGGAAAGTCGAGTAGATAGCCACAATTGGCTTATCACCGGCAATCGCCATACCAGTTGCTAGCGTCACAGCGTGTTGCTCAGCAATTGCTACATCAAAGTACTGTTCTGGGTACTCTTTCGAGAAACGCACCATACCAGAACCTTCACGCATTGCTGGCGTTATCGCCATTAGCTTAGGATCTTGAGCGGCCATATCACACAGGAAGTCGCCAAAAATCTTAGAGAAAGTTGGTTTAGAGCTGGTGCTCTTAGGCAGACTTGAATGTGCAGGATCGAATTTAGGTACGCCATGGTAGCCAATTGGATCTTTCTCAGCTGGCTCGTAGCCTTTGCCTTTCTTCGTCATGATATGCAGGAATTGAGGGCCTTTAAGATCTCTCATGTTCTTCAGCGTTTTAATCAGCTCATTGACATCGTGACCATCAATTGGACCAATGTAGTTAAAGCCTAACTCTTCAAACATGGTGCCAGGGACAACCATGCCTTTTAAATGTTCTTCTGTACGACGAACGAGCTCTTTAATTGGCGGAACGCCTGATAGCACTTTCTTGCCACCCTCACGAATTGACGTGTAAAGACTGCCAGAAAGAACTTGAGCGAGGTGGTTGTTTAGAGCACCGACGTTTTCAGAGATCGACATTTCGTTATCGTTAAGGATAACCAGCATGTCATTGTGAATATCGCCCGCGTGGTTCATGGCTTCGAATGCCATACCTGCGGTAATCGCGCCATCACCAATCACACTCACTACTTTACGATTCTTGCCTTCTTTCTTTGCACTGATCGCCATGCCAAGTCCGGCGCTGATCGATGTTGAAGAGTGACCAACAGATAAGGTGTCGTATTCGCTCTCTTGACGCCATGGGAATGGGTGCAGTCCATCTTTTTGACGGATAGTCGACAGGCGGTCACGACGACCCGTAAGAATCTTGTGTGGGTAGGCTTGGTGGCCAACATCCCAAACCAATTGGTCAAAAGGCGTGTTGTACACATAGTGCAAAGCAACGGTTAGCTCTACCGTACCTAAGCCTGACGCTAAGTGACCACTTGACTGGCTCACCGAGTTAAGAAGATAGGTACGTAATTCATCACAAAGCTGTGTAAGCGTCTCTTTTGGAAGTAGACGCAAATCCTCTGGCTTATCAGCCAAAGCAAGAGTTGGGTACTTTGATATATCAAGAGTCATAGGTAATGCGCGCTTATTGTCTTAGTTCTTGCGCTCGATGACGTATCGGGCGAACTCTTCGAGTGACTGGGTATTGTATGGGATTGCAGCCAAAGCTTGAAGCGCTTCCTGTAGCAGAGTTTGCGCTTTTTCTTGAGCGCCCTCTAAACCTAACAAAGAAGGGTAGGTGCTTTTGTTCAATTCTTGGTCAGAACCCTGTGGTTTACCCAAAGTTTCAGTATCGCTGGTGATATCTAAAATATCATCTTGGACCTGGAATGCTAATCCAATGGCATCGGCGTACTTGTCTAATTGAGGCATCACTTCAAACGCTTTTTCGCCAGCAGCAAGTGCACCTAAACGAATCGCACATTTCATTAGAGCGCCCGTTTTATTGCGGTGAACCTCTTCTAACTCTTCTAGCGTGACAGAGCGGTTTTCAGCTTCAATATCAAGTGCTTGTCCGATACACATACCTTGCGCACCAGAGGCTTCAGCTAGGCGTTGAATCATTCGAACGCGATTGCTTTCACCGTCAGCACTTAATGTGCCTTCCGCAAGTATAGTAAACGCGAGAGTTTGTAGGGCATCGCCAGTTAAAATGGCCGTTGCTTCATCGTATTTGATGTGACAAGTCTGATGGCCACGACGCAGTTCATCGTCATCCATTGCTGGAAGGTCGTCGTGGATCAGAGAATAGGCATGAATACATTCGATTGCAGAAGCTGGAGTGTCGAGTTCTTCGGCGGTACAGCCGAGCATTTCCCCTGTAATGTAGACAAGAAATGGACGTGCGCGTTTGCCGCCTAAAAGTAACCCATAACGCATTGCGTTGATAAGGTTCTGATTTTGGTGTGGCAGGCGATCAAGCCAAAGGTTCAGTTGCTCGTTATTACGTGCTTGATAAGACAATAAAGTCTCGATCATAGGGGATCTCATACAATTCGTTATTCTGGTTGTGGGTTAAAGTCACTAAGTTCTGCATTTTCATCATTTTGCAGTAGGATGCTAACACGCTGTTCAGCATCGTTTAGTTTACTTTGACCAGCCCGAGCGAGGGAGATGCCTCGTTCGAACTTTTTCAGCGCATCATCTAAAGCTAGATCACCATTTTCTAGTTGATCAACCAAGCCATCAAGCTCTTCGATAGCCGCTTCAAAGCTCATATTTTCAGGTTTCTTAGTAGCCATAATAAATCTGCGTTTGGAAATATGAACGAACGTTACCCTAGGCCGCTGAGATGGTCAAATGTAACCAAGAAATTTTGCTAGAAAGTTCGTTTTTAAGGGGCTTGAACTCACTTTGGTTGAATAACCTTAGCTTTATCGAGTTTATGCGCTACGGATAAGAGCAAAGTAAGCCAATAATTGTGATTCAAAAACGAAAAGTGTGATATTTAGGCCAAGAATTTACTAAAAGATCTTATAGTCTTGCCGATAAAAAGATTATCGTCGACATAGAGCTACAAAAAAGCATGAGGAGTGCTCAGTGGATTTAGCAACCCTAATAGGTTTGATTGGTGGATTTGCCTTTGTAATCATGGCAATGATCCTAGGTGGAAGCCTCGGGATGTTCTATGACACGACATCCATTTTGATCGTGGTGGGTGGTTCAACGTTTGTTGTTCTAATGAAGTTCACCATGGGGCAGTTCTTTGGTGCGACCAAAATTGCCGGCAAAGCATTTATGTTTAAAGCCGATGAGCCTGAAGATCTTATCGCTAAAGTTGTAGAGATGGCGGATGCAGCACGTAAAGGTGGCTTCTTGGCACTTGAAGAGATGGAAATCAGCAACAGTTTCATGCAAAAGGGCATCGACCTATTGGTCGATGGCCATGATGGTGATGTGGTGCGTGCTGCACTACAAAAAGACATCGCATTAACCACAGAGCGTCACGAGCAGGGCGCGAAAGTGTTCTCTGCATTTGGTGATGTAGCGCCCGCAATGGGTATGATTGGTACCTTGGTTGGTTTGGTTGCCATGCTTTCTAACATGGATGATCCAAAAGCGATCGGCCCTGCGATGGCGGTAGCACTTTTAACGACCCTGTACGGTGCAATTCTTTCGAATATGGTGTTCTTCCCAATTGCGGACAAGCTTGCGCTGCGTCGCGACCAAGAAACACTAAACCGTCGTTTGGTTATGGATGGTGTATTAGCGATTCAAGATGGCCAGAACCCACGAGTTATCGATGGTTATCTCAAGAGCTACCTCAATGAAGGTAAGCGCACGATTGATGGTGAACCCGCGTAAGAGGATTTGAATATGGATGAAGAAAATCCATGTAAATGTCCTCCTCCGGGGTTACCTCAATGGATGGGGACATTTGCTGACTTGATGTCACTGCTGATGTGTTTCTTCGTACTACTGCTCTCATTTTCTGAGATGGATGTACTGAAGTTCAAGCAGATCGCAGGATCGATGAAATTTGCGTTTGGTGTACAAAACCGTTTGGAAGTGAAAGATATTCCTAAAGGTACCAGTATCATTGCGCAAGAGTTTCGCCCTGGTCGCCCAGAGCCGACTCCGATTGATGTGATCATGCAGCAGACCATTGATATTACGCAGCAAACGCTTGAGTTTCATGAAGGCGAATCTGAGCGTGCTGGCGGCACAATGCGTGACCAAGGCAAGATGACGGGGGGCAAGTCGCCAGAGGTTTCAACTCACGACAATCAAAACTCTGAGTCAGACCAACAGCAACAGCAAGCCGAAGCTCAATCGCAAGAGATGGAAACCTTGATGGAAAGCATCAAGAAAGCACTTGAGCGAGAGATCGATCAAGGTGCGATTGAGGTGGAAAACCTTGGCCAGCAGATTGTGATTCGAATTCGCGAGAAGGGTGCATTCCCATCGGGTTCTGCTTTCCTACAACCTAAGTTCCGACCATTGGTGAGACAGGTTGCTGAGCTTGTTAAAGATGTGCCTGGTATTGTTCGAATCTCAGGACACACCGATAACCAACGACTTGATTCAGAGCTTTATCGTTCTAATTGGGACTTATCATCGCAGCGTGCAGTGTCTGTGGCTCAAGAGATGGAAAAGGTACGCGGTTTCTCTCATCAACGCTTGAGAGTGCGCGGTATGGCCGACACAGAGCCGGTAGAACCTAATGATACTGAGTGGCAACGCAGCCTCAACCGCCGTGTAGAAATCAGTATTATGCAAGGTGAGCCGTTATACAGCGAAGAAGTTCCAGTGGCTACTCAATAATATCGAGTGCTCACATGACTTAGAAAGCCTAACCTTATGATGAGGTTGGGCTTTTTATTTTCTGGTCTTCAATGATGCTCTCAGCGGTATTTATGTCGTTTTGAAACCTGCTACTTTTAATAACAGGCCGTTTAATTATCGGGTTCAAGCAAGCACTCTTTTCCTTGCTTCACTTTCTCATGTATAATTCGCGCCCTTAGATTTAATATTGATCTATTATTGCTTCAATAACTATGTGAAATGACCTTTTACGTGGTGATGAACCTACTAAAATTTGTGAACCTTATTGGCGTGAAAGTACTATGAAATTTATTGTTAAGCCTCATCCGGAAATTTTTATTAAAAGTGAATCGGTGCGTAAGCGCTTCACAAAGATTCTAGAACGTAATATTCGTACTATTCTTCAGCGTCGTACTGAGTCTGTGGCTGTCTTCAACCGTCGTGACTACATCGAAGTGACATCTGAGAGCGACAAGTACTTTAAAGAAACACTCGAAGTATTGACGCAAACTCCGGGTATTCATCACTCTCTTGAGGTTCAGCAATCAGAATTTAAAGACCTGCACAATATTTACGAGCAAGTTCTTGAACGAAGCGGTGCTCTTATTGAAGGCAAAACTTTCTCTGTGCGAGCTAAGCGTCGTGGTAAACATGACTTTACTTCTATCGAGCTAGAACGCTACGTAGGTGGTGGTTTAAACCAAGCGGTTGAATCAGCAAAAGTAAAACTGAAAAATCCAGATATTACCGTTAAAGTTGAAGTCGAGAACGAAAAGCTAAACCAAGTTATTGAACGTCATAAAGGCCTAGGCGGATTCCCTCTAGGTACTCAAGAAGATCTGCTTAGCTTGATCTCTGGCGGTTTCGATTCTGGCGTTTCAAGCTACTTACACATCAAACGTGGTTCTAAAGTGCATTACTGCTTCTTTAACCTAGGTGGCCCTGCGCACGAAATTGGTGTTAAGCAAGTTTCTCACTATCTATGGGATAAATACGGCTCATCGGCAAAGGTGAAGTTCATCTCTATCGATTTTGAACCGGTAGTCGCAGAGATCCTTGAGAACGTTGAAGATGGCCAAATGGGCGTGGTTCTTAAGCGCATGTTCATGCGCGCTGGTGGTATGGTTGCAGAACGTTTGGGTATTGAAGCGCTAGTAACCGGTGAAGCATTAGGTCAGGTTTCTAGCCAAACGCTAACTAACCTTCGCCATATTGATAACGTGACCGATACTTTGATCCTTCGTCCGCTTATCAACTGGGACAAAGAAGACATCATCGACTTGTCTCGTAAGATTGGCACCGAAGACTTCGCGAAAGTAATGCCTGAGTACTGCGGTGTTATTTCTAAGAAGCCAACAGTGAAAGCGAAGAAAGGCAAACTAGAAGCAGAAGAAGCTAAGTTTAACTTTGAAGTGCTGGAGCAAGTGATCGAGAACGCTCGAGTTATGGATATCCGTGACATAGAGAAAGAGAGCCAAGAGCAAGCGCCGGAAGTTGAACAAGTTCAAGCTGTTGCTGAGCACGCTATCGTTCTTGATATCCGTAGCCCAGACGAAGAAGACGAAAGCCCACTAGAGATCGATGGTGTTGAAATTAAACACATCCCGTTCTTCAAGCTTTCGACTCAATTTGGCGACCTAGACCAATCGAAAGAGTACTTGTTGTACTGTGACCGTGGCGTAATGAGCCGTCTACAGGCGCTTTATCTAAAAGAGCAAGGCTTCCATAACGTGAAGGTTTACCGCCCATAGTGGTATAGAGTAGCCGAATATTTTGTAAAGCCGTTTACTGAAAAGTAAGCGGCTTTTTTATTTTCTATTGTGAATGTTTTACAGTAATCAATAAGAGGCACTGTTTGGTGCATTATCATCCTGCTCTGTTTTGTAATTATGAGATTATGAGATTATGAGATTATGAGATTATGAGATTATGATATGGAAATGATAAGGTCTAAGTTGGCTTGTGGATAGCCGAAGAAGTGTGAGTATCTTGAAGAACTCTGTTACTTTTTAGTGCTACTCAATGGTTCTATTTGTATGTGTTCAGTTGATTATTTGAGTGGGTGTCTAATTCTGTGATTAACGATGAAAAATAATAAAGATTAATTAGCACAGCTATTGATAAACTTATTGTTATTTTTCTTTGCACATAAAAAAACACCGCCCATAAGGCGGTGTAAACAAATTTGACAGACAGGTCAAAATAAATACAGGAAGTACATGCCTCGTTCCAGTGTAGAACTGCAACAAAACATTTGGTAGAACTCTACCCAACTCGAAAAGAACGAGTTTGCAAACACAACATCGCAGGAGCTAAACCAATTGATTCTAGAGAGAATCAAGCCGTTCAGGCTAGCTGCTGCGGGATGAAATATAGAATTTCTCTGGCCGCTAGGCAATGGACAAATTATAATGTTTCAGATAAAAAAAACTAATGCTTATTTAGAGAGTACCTATGTCTCGTCGATTACCCCCATTAAACTCACTAAGAGTGTTTGAAGCCGCTGCTCGACACTTGAGTTTTACGCGCGCTGCAGAAGAGCTGTTTGTTACTCAAGCTGCAGTGAGTCATCAGATTAAAGCGCTTGAAGAATTCTTGTCTTTGAAGCTGTTTCGTCGAAGAAACCGCTCCTTGCTACTGACTGAAGAAGGTCAAAGCTACTTCTTAGACATCAAAGATATTTTCACATCACTGGCAGAAGCGACAGATAAAGTGCTTGAGCGAAGTGAGAAGGGCGCATTGACCATCAGCTTACCGCCAAGCTTTGCCATTCAATGGTTAGTGCCAAGGCTTGCAGACTTTAATCAGCAAGAACCTGATATCGACGTACGAATCAAAGCTGTTGATATGGATGAAGGCTCGCTGACCGATGACGTAGACGTTGCTATTTATTATGGTCGAGGCAATTGGTCGGGGCTTAGAGCCGATAAGCTTTATCAAGAATACTTGATTCCTCTTTGCTCACCTTCAGTGCTGCTTGGTACAAAACCATTAGAATCTCTAAGAGATTTAGCATGCCATACGTTATTGCATGATACTTCTCGAAAGGATTGGAAACAATTCGCCAAGCAAAATGGCATCGATGGGGTAAACGTCAATCACGGTCCCATCTTTAGCCATTCAACCATGGTGTTGCAGGCGGCAGCTCACGGCCAAGGCATTGCTCTGGGGAACAACGTGTTGGCGCAACCTGAAATCGAAGCGGGTCGTTTGATTGCGCCTTTCGACGAAGTGTTGGTGAGCAAGAATGCCTTCTATGTGGTTTGTCATGAGAAACAGGCTGACATGGGGCGTATCGCCACCTTCCGAGACTGGATGCTGGCTAAGGCGCAAAGTGAACAAGAGGATTTACTCGATGAATAACGTCATCATTGATGGTGAAGACAATCCAATCACCTTTGTCTTTGCACATGGTGCTGGCGCAGGTATGGATCATGAATTCATGCAGTCGGTGGCAAAAGGGTTAGCCTTTAAAGGGATACGAGTGATTCGTTTTAATTTCCCTTACATGATTAAACGTGCTGAAGATGGCAAGCGTCGTCCACCTGACAGAGCCCCTAAGCTGCTTGAAGCCTACCAAGTCATCATTGAGCAGTGCGATGCCGATAAGCTTGTGATTGGCGGCAAATCAATGGGAGGGCGCATGGCGAGCCATTTGTCTGAAGTTGATAAGGTGGCAGCAATGGCGTGTTTAGGCTTTCCTTTCCATCCTCCGGGCAAACCTGAGAAGTACAAAGGCGAGCACTTAGCTGAGTTACAAAAGCCATGTCTTATTCTGCAGGGTGAGCGCGATACCTTTGGTAAGCGTGAAGAGTTTGCTGATTTCGACCTGTCGGATTCTATTCGTGTTGAATTTATCCCAGACGGTGATCACAGCTTTAAGCCTCGTAAGAGCTCTGGTTACACAGAGCAGCAGAATATTGCCTTAACCGTTGAGAAGCTGTCGGCGTTTATCAAAGGGGTACTCGATGAGAAGTAAGTATTTACTCACGTTTGCAGGTATCTCTGGCGCAATTGCTGTGATGCTTGGTGCCTTCGCGGCTCACGGGTTGAAAGCTATTTTACCTGAGTATCTGCTAGGCGTGTTTGAGACGGGTGTTCAGTATCAGTTTATCCATACTTTGGCGATATTGGCGTGTGGCGCTCTGTTACAGATGAAACTTGGCGCTAAATCACAAAAATATTTTTTCATTGCGGCAATTTGCTTTATCATCGGCACCCTTTGTTTTAGTGGCAGCCTTTATGGGTTAGCACTGACAGGAATAAAATGGTTTGGCCCTATAACACCGTTTGGTGGTCTACTATTTATCATTGGTTGGGGAGTCTTCTCCTTCGCTGCTTTGAATATAAAAGAGGTAACTCAGTGAAACACGTACTACTTTATTGTCGCTCTGGTTTTGAAAAAGAATGTGCTGGCGAAATTCAAGACAAGGCAACACAACTGGAAGTGTTTGGTTTTCCTCGCTTAAAGAACAATACAGGCTTTGTATTGTTTGAATGTTATCAAGCAGGCGAAGCCGATAAATTGGTTAAAGAGATCGACTTCCAATCGCTGATCTTTGCTCGTCAAATGATCGCGGTAGCAGCTGAAATTAAAGATCTGCCGACTGATGATCGTATCTCTCCAATTCTTGAGGCGCTTTCTGAGAAAGAAGGTTTCCCACGTTGTGGCGATATCCGTATTGAAACGCCAGACACCAATGAAGCGAAAGAGCTTTTGAAGTTCTGCCGTAAGTTTACCGTGCCAATGCGTCAAGCTATGCGTGGTAAAGGTCTGATGACAGCGAAAGACAATGTTAAGAAGCCTGTGCTTCACTTATGTTTTATCGCTCCGGGTCATTGCTTGGTCGGTTACTCTTACCCAACCAACAACTCACAGTTCTTTATGGGCATTCCTCGTTTGAAGTTCCCATCAGATGCGCCAAGCCGTTCTACATTGAAGCTAGAAGAGGCGTTCCACGTATTCATCCCTCGTGATGAGTGGGATGAGCGTCTTGCTCCAGGTATGTGGGGCGTAGATTTAGGCGCGTGTCCAGGTGGTTGGACTTACCAACTGGTTAAGCGTTCTATGTTCGTTCACTGTGTTGACAACGGCATGATGGCGGACAGCCTAATGGAAACGGGTCAAATCAAGCACCATATGGTAGATGGCTTTAAATTTGAACCTGACCGTAAGAACGTGACTTGGATTATCTGTGATATGGTTGAGAAGCCAGCTCGTGTTGCTCACTTAATGGGTGAGTGGATCATCAAAGGCTGGGCGAAAGAAGCATTGTTCAACCTTAAACTGCCAATGAAAGGCCGTTACGATGAAGTACTGCAGGATATCGAGAACCTAAAACAGTTCCTGATTGATAATAAAGTTAAATTCAAAATGCAGGCGAAGCACCTTTACCACGATCGCGAAGAGATCACGGTTCATATTCAGTCGCTTTCGAATATCTCACCGTACTAAAATTTACGTTAGTGTGTCAGTGATAAAGAAAATGCTCCTTTAAGGGGCATTTTTTGTATCTGCAGTTTAGTTATGTGAACGGGGGCGTTTTTGACCAACGGTTTGGTTACCTTCGCCGATTTGTAATTAATCTCTGCAATTTTAGCCTAAAAAAGCCGTAAGAGATCGAGACTTACGGCTACCTAATTCAAGGATGATACGAAGAAGGGTTTATTTAATAATTCAGCGGCAAAACTAAGTAAGTTTTACAACAAGAACATCTTAGCCAAAAGTAATTTTATTAAAAGTAAGTGAATGTAAGTAAAGAATGTAAATGATAAGAATTATCATTCAAAGTGTGTAATATTCACGATTCCTTACTTAATTCTATAAACTATAAAAACACAATATGAAACTTAAAGCATTATCAGTGGCCGTTACGGTTGCCTTAACTTCATTTACAGCGCTTGCTGCCGACGAACAAGAAACCGTAGTTGTTATCGGTTCCGCTCTAGATCAACTTGTTCAGACTGAAATCAATTCTGACACCCTTGAAAAGAAACAAGCGTCAGACATCAAAGATGTTCTGAACACCATGCCTAGTGTGACTGTCGATGGAAACGCACGCTACTCACGTAAAGTTTATGTACGTGGTATGGAAGACAAATTTGCTGTTGTGACAATTGATGGTGCTCGTCAAGAAGGTCAGCTATTCCACCACTCGGGCGATCAGGCGATTGATCCTGCGATGCTTAAGCGTGCTGAAATTGAACTTGGCGGTAACTCAGCACTTTCGGGTTCTGGTGCGATTAATGGTTCATTTAGCTACGAAACCAAAGATCCGAGCGATCTTCTTAAGCCGGGTGAAAGTGTTGGTGCTCGAGTAAAAACAAGCTACCAAACGGCTTATGAGCGCTTCGCAACCAACGTCGCTGTGTATGCAAAAGTGAACGACAAACTGCAATTCATGGGTATTGCAAATTACTCGGAAGATGGTGACCTGCATATTCCAGATCAAGAAGCGGTAACGTCGAAGCAGGGCGAGCTTAAATCTGGTTTGGCTAAGGTTGTTTTCATCCCGAACGATGCCAACGAATTTAAACTGACTTTCAACCGTTACAACGATGGCGGTAAGCGCCAGCTTTCTGGTGAGAAGGCCGGTGCGCTGTATGCTGATGATGAGCATAACTACCATTCACTAAACCGCGATACTGTAACTCTGCAACATGAGTATGACGCGGGCAGTGATTTGGTACACTTGAAAACCAATGTTTACTACAACCGTCAGTACATGGAACGTGATGCACTTGTTGATGACGCTTGGGATAAAGACGCGAACGACAAATGGATTAAAGACGGCAAGATTGCTATTCCAGATCGTGAATACAACGTGACGACCATCGGCGGTGATATCCGTAACATCTCTTGGGTAGGTCAGCATGAGTTAACGTACGGCCTTGATGGTTACAAAGCTGAGCAATGGATTGATGCTGGCGATGGGGTATACCAAAGCGGTTCTAAACAAGGTGAATCCAAGAAGTACGGCATGGATGGTGGTACGGTGACGGCTTACGGTCTTTACGTGCAAGACATGTACGAGTTCAGCGATTTCCGCTTAACGAGTGGTTTGCGTTACGATGTTCACAAGCTGGGCGGTGTTTATACGGGTGATTTTGATCAGCTGTCTCCAAAGTTCAAGGGTGAATACCAAACTACGGATAACCTAAAGCTTCGTATAGGATACGGCCGCCTATTTAAAGGTGCGTCATTACCTGAAGCATTAACGATGAAAGCAGCACCTGATGTTGATCAGTCTGATACTAAGGCGATGACGGGTAACAACTACGAAGCGGGCTTTGATTATGAGCTGACACGTTTACTTGCAGCGGATTACGCTATCTTAGGTTTTACAGCTTACACCTACAACCTTGATAACCAAATGCACCCAACTAAGAACAACTCAACATTAGCAAACCAGTATGATGTTGAAGTGTGGGGTGTAGAAACCGTATTGAGCTATGAACTAGATGCGTTAAGTGTTTACGCTAACCACTCGTACTCAGATGGCGATCAGAAAGACCTAGAAAATGGCAAAACTAGCCACATGAGTAAAACCGGGATTCATAACTTTAAGGCGGGCTTCAACTACAGTCTAAACAGTGAATTTGTGTTTGGTTGGGATTCACGCTTTGTTCCGGGTAATGATTACACGGACGAAGATGGTGATGAAATTAAACGCGCAGGTTTCGCAACTCATAACATCTGGGCAGCTTACACACCTACGTTTGCTAAAGATCTAGAGGTGAATCTTGGTGTTGATAACCTACTTGATAAGAAGTACGCAGAGCATACTGGTTTCGGTATCTCTTGGGGCTCAGATAAGTACACCAGCTACGAAGCGGGTCGTAACTTCAAAGCTTCTATCGCATATAACTTCTAATTTGCAAACTGAATTAGATTACGCGATACAGTCATAAATAACGAAAAGCCTTAGTTCATTCTTCACTAAGGCTTTTTTGTTTCTGTGTCTGTCCCGTCCTGAAATGTGTTTACACATTGGGGACTAATAATGGCCATTCCAAATAAACGCGACGTTAAGCGTTCGTTTCGTAACGAATATCTTGCAGGTTGAATCCAAGATCAATATCGGTTTTGAGTGCAGAGACTTGCTTACACACACGTGCCGATTCAATATGCTCATCGAATTTTTTTCGATATTTTTTCGGCAGGTCTTCAGCTAAGAATGCCGCTTCTATATCTGGATACGTTGTTAATATCTCTTTGGCAGCTTTTGGTCCAACTCCAGGAATCCCCGGCACTTGGCTTGAGCTGACGCCCGTTAACCCCCAGTAATCCGCGAGCTGTTCAGGTTTTACGCCAAATTCCGCTTCGATAAAGGGTTTATCTAACCAACGGTGCTGGAAATAATCACGGATCTGTAGCGTTGGTGACAACAGTTGGCAATAGCCCTTATCCGTCGAGATGATGGTGACCTTTTCGCCGTGGTCAGCGACTTTCTTCGCGAGTGTTGCGACTAGATCATCCGCCTCATCGCCGTCTGAAAGCAATGAATCAATACCCAGCTCCCACCAAGCTTGTTGGATAGCATCAAGCCCTTTCATTAATGGTTCAGGCATCGGTTTGCGGTTTTGCTTGTAGGCCGGAAGGACTTCAGCGCGCCAGCCTCGATCTTGTAAATGGTGATCAAATACAGCAATGATATGAGTTGGCTTTGATTCTTTTAGGATGCGATTAAGAGTACGAGCAGTAGTGGTGATGGTTCTTGCAATATCGGTTGGGTCCGGCTGAACAGAGTGAACGCGTCGGATTAGGTTCAAGGCATCGATAATAACAAGATGGATAGACATAAGTTTCCACTAAATAGGCAATAAATAAGGGGCTGCTAGCCCCTTATAGTAACGTATCACTTGGTGAGTTGAAACGTTGGTGACGTAAACGTCATGACTTGTTTAGCTTTATGCTTGTGACCTGTTATCAGTTACTTGTCGCTATTAAGTGCTAGGCATAATTTTATAGCAAGGAACGTAGTCAGTGCCACCCGGCAGTTTCATTCGATGTTGTTCAACAAAGTCATTCAGCAGCTGATCCATTTTGGTCATCAGCTCTTTGTCGCCATCAATCAAGAATGGGCCGTGTTTCTCTATCTCTAGAATACCTTCGGCTTTGACGTTCCCCGCCACAATGCCAGAAAACGCTTTACGTAAATTAGCCGCAAGGCTTTCTGTTTTCTGGTCCATATGAAGATCAAGTGCCGCCATAGACTCATGTGTCGGATCGAAGGGTAGTTGGAACTCAGGCTCAATATGCAGTGACCAGTTATAGCTGTATGCATCGCCGGTCTCTTTACGGTGAGAGCGTACATCTGGCATCGCTTGTTTCATGATTTTCGCAGCGCGTGCTGGATCATCAATCACGATTTCGTAGTGTTTCTGAGCCTCTTCCCCAAGGGTTTCCCCGATGAATTTATCGATAGAGCGGAAGTAAGCTTCACTCTCTTTTGAACCCGTTAATACAATCGGCATGGGTTGGTCGACGTTATTTGGGTGCATCATGATCCCTAAAATATACAGCAACTCTTCAGCCGTACCGGGGCCCCCAGGGAAAATAATGATGCCATGTGCCATACGAACGAATGCCTCAAGACGCTTCTCGATATCTGGCATGATCACCAGTTCGTTCACAATCGGGTTTGGTGGCTCAGCCGCAATGATTGAAGGTTCGGTAAGCCCCAAGTAACGATGATCAGTATAGCGCTGCTTCGCGTGACCAATCGCCGCGCCTTTCATTGGCCCTTCCATAGCACCCGGCCCACAACCAGTACAGATGTTGAGTTCACGTAGGCCAAGTTCATTACCTACTTCACGAGTGTATTGGTATTCAGTAGCATTAATTGAGTGACCACCCCAACACACGATCAGGTTAGGTTCGATGCCCGGTGTGAGTGCACCTGCATTTCTCAAAATACCAAATACGAGGTTGGTAATATGAGTGGCATTAGTTAGGTTGAGTCTTTGGTTGTCTGCAAGATGCATGTTGACGTAAACAATGTCACGCAACACTGAGAATAGGTGCTCTTGGATACCTTTGATGATTTCACCATCGACAAAGGCATGCTCTGGTGGGTTGCTTAGTTCGAGCTTGATACCACGCTCACGTCGCACGACTTCAACATCAAACGATTGATATTTGTCGAGTAACTCTTTCGAGTTGTCGGTGTGGCTACCAGAGTTGAGTACCGCTAATGTACAGTTGCGATACAGTTGGTACAGATCACTAGACGCGGTTTTCTTAAGACGCTCAACTTCAAGTTGAGAGAGTAAATCCATGCTACCGGCAGGGCTGATATGAGTGATCATAGTGCCTCCTTGTTGAAAAGAGCAGGGGGACGTTGAAGTGACCCTCTGGCTCGAGAGTGAGAAGCAAACGTTGAAAGTGTTTGGTTAAAGGGGAGAGAGTTAACCAGACGAAACGGTTACGACAGCGTTGCTTAATGGATTATATAATCTTGTTTAACAGTCTATATGCAGGTGCTTAACAGTATATACATGGGTGATTAATAGCAGATGTATAGATGTTTAAGAGCTAATATAAAATAAATTAAGAGCGTATATACAGCATTGCTTGCCAAGAATGCTTGTTAAGCGAATGTTAATCATTAGCTTAGCAAACATTGAGGGAAATGGTATGTGATAAGTATTTGAAAAAATGAAATAAATTAAATCTAAGGCTGACTTAGTTCCAAACAAGTTGGTTGGTACCGCGTTGCTTTGCTTTGTTTAGCGTCTTATTAAGTCTCTCTAATACTTCTTCAGGCGTATCAGACTCTTTAAACTGAGTACTTGCCGCACACAAGGTAATCGTGATTTGTTGGTCACGGAACTTAAAGGGTAGGCGGCTTACTTGAGCTTGGATGTTTTGAATCACCTGGTGGCAATATTCATCGGTTTGTTCTGGCAACAGCAAGACAAACTCTTCACCAGAAAAGCGAGCCACGGTATCGGTTGTGCCTGCTTCTTTAGTAATCGTTCTAGCGATGATTTTAAGTGCCTTATCGCCAGCAGTATAACCAAAGCTGTCGTTAATGGCTTTGAAGTTGTCGATGTCGAGTAGTACCACGCGTAATGAGTGTTGTGCTCGAATCCAACGGCGATACTCAAGCTCTAAGCGATCAGTAAAGGCGGTGCGATTGTAAACCTTAGTCAGCGGATCAAGCAGCATGCGCTGAGCCTGATCTTCTAAGCGCTTGCGGTAATCTTGGGTGACTTCATAGAGTGAATCTAACTGAGTCTTTCCGTAACTCATCCTCTCTATTAGAGCTTTTTCTTTCTGCTCTGCGTGATTCAGTCTTTCTGAAAGAGAGGCTATTTCAGTGAGTAGCGGATTAATTGTTCGCTTTAAACTATCAATATCTTTCGCTTTCTCTACAGAATTCTGGCTCTTAGTGACAAGCTCATTCAACTCAGAGTTAAGGCCTTGACGGTGCTCAAAGTAACTTTGGCTCTGATCGGCATTTTGGTCTGCCGTTTTAATACTGGAAGCCAGCGAGGAGTTTAGCTGATCGATAAATTGTTCAGACTTCTTACGCTCTAGATTGGTACCTTCGATAACCAGTTTGAGGATTTGAAGTGTCAGCTCAAGCAGGTTTTGTGTGGAAACACCAAGTAGCAGTTTCGCTCGAATATCGGTAAGTAAATCACCCGATTCGCCCTCGAAATCGAGTTCAGTGATCAGATGTTGTAATTCGTTTGATAGGTCAGAAAGGAGTTCTTGTTCTGGAGAATGCGTAGCATCGGCAAAATGAGAGCGTGAGTTATTCACCATAATCTTAATGGCACGCTCATAAATACCGAGAAGTTTCATGGCATGGTCGACTTTCTGACTGCCATTGCATTCGGAGAAGCTAAGTAAGTTTCGTAGGTCGCGTTTAAGCTGCGCTGGAAGGCCTGTTATGCGTTGCAGCGTTTCCCCACTGTGCTTAATGCTATCGTCCAGATATCCGTTCTGTTTATCCATAGCCAACGTCTTCTGCTTAAGCATCCTTTCTAATACTGCCAGCTTTGGGATCATCGAGCTAATGTCTTTTTGCTTTTCTAGCTCTTCCCGAAGGGCTATGAGGTTTTCATCTAAATGGCTGTTACTGCCAACACATGCATCACTTAAAGATGTGACGATACGCTTTAGAACTTTTTGTTCTCTAATAAATTTGAACGAGGTGTCTCTTTGCGTCAAACGAACCTGCTCCAACTGAATTTTCAGCTGGTGGAGTTGCGCCTGAATGTCTTTTTCAAGAATGCCCATAGATGTATTAATTAGCGCCGCGTAGACCGAGATCGATCATTTTGATGAAATTCCGTTACACCGATAATAACAAAACTAAAAATAAGGTCACGGCTTGCTGCTATTAACCGCTCGCAAATCAGTCATCTTTTAGCATTTTTTTGATGTTGTCCTCATTCTGGTACGATGATTGTATTTTTATTAACCCTTGATTAATCGCATGTTTACACGCTTCTCTTATGTTACCCGTTGCAAGGCTAGCTGCGGGCGCATTATCGATAGCTTTTAAGTATACCCATTGGCTGCTGCGTTCTTTGAGACTGATCTCACGCGCGAGGTTAGTTGACATCAATAATACATCGAGCAGTTCTTGGTCGTTAATTGCAGTATAAGCGCGTGGCAAGAACGGATAGTCAGCTATGCCCATACGGACTGTTCGGTTGATGCTCCGCTCTGGTTCGAAGGTATTAATCCAAGATTGAATCTTTCTGAACAGGGCCTCAGGTGATAAATCACGGTCAGCGTTAGGTTCGATATAAAGCAGATTCGCATCCGAGAAATGGTAGACACGAGCTGGGCCTTCAAGCTTAGATTTGAGGAAATCGCCAAAAGCATCTTCGAGTTCTAGACCCGCTTTGTAACCGTTTTGCGTGTACATGTTACGTAGGAAAGGTAAGTCAATCATCACGAAGCGTAAACGGTCGTTGAGCGGTTCATGAATCAATTCACCAAGCTGCCACTGCTCAAAGGTTTGGCTAGTTTGTTCCAATGAATTTGAGAGTTTCGCATTCAGCATTCTTAGATTAGGAAGCTTAGAACGCGAATGCGTAAAGAGGTCAGTACGCAGTGAATCGACCTCTTTGGCTAAGGTTTGAATGAGGTAGCCTCGGCGCAGTACAAAGAAGAATAAGACAATGCTGAACAAGAATAGGGCAAACGAAATCTTTTGGAACTTACGATGTTCTAGTTTGTATTTCTCTAGCTCTTGTTCTTGGCCGGCATAGTGCAAGGTTTGTTCGGCAAACTCCTTTTGTTGGCGGAATGCGTCTTCCCCAACACGGTTGAGTTTCTGCTGCTCTAAAGAAACAAGGCTGTTGTATTGCTTGAGGTTTGCCAACGCTTGCTGTGGACGACCTGCTTGTTCATAACCCAAAGAAAGTAAATAGTATGAGCGTTGCGACAGGTGCATATTTTCTACCTGACGTGAGAGCTCAAGTGCACGTGTCGCATGTTTGATCACATCTTCGCTCTCTTGCAGGTGGTAAGCCAATCCTGCTGATAATAGCGCAGCACGACCTTCCAGTTTTGGAATGTCGGTGTACTCTAGTAGTTCAAGGGCACGGGTTAAGTACTGCTCAGCTAGAGGGTAGTTATAGAGGCGTAAGTAAGTTGCCGATAGACTTAGACGAATATCGATGACTTGGTGGATATCTCTGTCGGTACTCTCGTGGTCAAGGACGTTGAAAAAATGCACAAGAGCAAGGTTATATTTACCTTGCAAGAAGTACACATCACCCATCTTTTTAAGTACTTGAGCTAATATGGGGGAGTTTTCAAAGTTATCATAAAAATCAGCAGCTTGAGATAGGTGTTCTAATGCCTTGTCTAACACTTGGCGTTCAAAGAAAAGCTGTGCAAGCAGGCGGTTGACTTTGGCTAAGCGTGAACTCAGATTACCCTCTACTGATTTCCAGTAGCCATACAACAACTCAGATAGTGCGTGGTTGTATTCTTTATGAGTCAGATAAAATTCACCGACCGCGATGTGGTAGTCGATAGTCACTTTTTCTGAGTAACGCTGATCGAGGTAGGTCTTCGCTTCTTGATAGAACTTCTCGGCTTCGTCGACCTTATTTTCATAAGAGGCGATATCAGCTTTCAGCATGATCAAACGATAGGTAATGCCTTCAGTTAAACGTAAGGTTTTATTCACCGATTCTAGGTTTGCTTCGATACTTGTCAGTTCTGCTGTTGCTGTGGCCGACTTTCTGTCACTAAGCCAAAGTAAGCGAACTTTTAGGATCTGAAGGTCCAGTTTTAAGTAATTAAGCTTATAGGTTTTTGCTAGCTCAGAGGCTTTGTCGATGTTTTTAATCGCAATACGAATGTTGCCAAGATTGTATTCAGCTTTAGCTAAGATCTTATAGGCATCGATACTGCTATTTGGTGTTCTAATTGAAGAGTCAGTCTCTTCGCGAGAAATCGCTGAAGGGCTTTTTTCTCGTTGATCAGAAAGGACACGAAGCGTTAGGTAGCTGTTGGCCATTTTTTTTGCTTGGCTCGGCTCAATCTCAACCAAGTTATTGGCTTCATTGAGTAGCGCCGATGAATAAACCGACGCATTAACCGATGTGCTTAAGCTTAAAATAAATAGACTAACAACGTATAACCAACGCATTTCAATGTCCCTTTAAAGATTTGGTAGGTTCAAATAAGTGTGGGTGGTTCACGCCTGATTATTGGCGAGCCATACGCTTATTGTGGCTTGGTCTATCTTGCTCGGTTGAACGGTATGGGTTGATATCCAGACCACCACGACGCGTGTAACGTGCGAACACGGTTAGCTTCGATGGGCCACAGTATTTCATGATATCAGTGAAGATACGTTCAACACATTGTTCGTGGAATTCATTGTGCTCACGGAAAGAAACTAAATAGCGTAGCAGAGCTTCACGGTCAATTTGCTTACCTGAATATGCGATCTCAACGCTGCCCCAGTCTGGCTGATTAGTGATCAAGCAGTTCGACTTCAACAGATGGCTGTGCAGTGTTTCTTCAACATCTTGCTCGCCAGCAGCCCCTTCAAGCAGTGACGCTTCAAAGTCGTAACTAGTGATTTGGATGTCTTGGTTGTCGATACAGTCGCCTTCCATCGTTACGATAGGCTGGTTGGTGTAATCCGTTACTGAGTTTACATTCACAATTACTGTTTCGCCCGCACATGCCGACAAATCTTGGGTTAGGCGCTCAGTGACTTGGTCCCAATTTTCAAATTGAGTCTGGTTGTAGCTGTTTAAATACAGCTTGAAAGATTTTGATTCAATTAAATTTGGACTGGTTGCAGGGATGAATACTTCACCCACAGCGACTTGTGGTAGGCCGTTGGTGTTTAGCCACGAAAGCTCGTACATCGTCCAAATATCATGGCCAACAAAAGGCAGGTCACCGTTTAGCGCAAGGTCATCACGATTCAGGCTACGAGGTACTGGCTGCAATAAACTTGCATCGTATTGGTTAGAGTACTCAGTTTTTTGGCCTAGGGTTAAACCCGCTAGCTCTTTTGCGTCAGAATATTTGCTCATACTTTCGTTTCAAATTCGATTAGAATGGGGTCGATTTTACTGAATCCCTATTACCCTGTCATTAAGTCATCGCTTAATCGATGCTTAAAGGGCTCGGATTCTATTTATTATTTTGTGTTTAGGAGATTTTCATGACTCAACGTGCTCAAGACGCACTACTTTCTTTTAGTCAGCGATACGTTGACGCGTGGCAGCAGCAACACCAAAGCTTACCTCGTAACGAGGAGTTGGTGGACATCATATCGCCATGCGTAGAAGAAAAGAGCAGCGACGCCGTGTTGTGGAAACACTATCCACGTGAGCAATTCGCGGATTTCACCAATGTTGAAACGGGCATCGAGTTGACGCTGCATGAAGACATCAAGACTTTCTATGGCGCACAATTTAGCGCAGACATGAACGCGACTTTTGACGGCAATGAACTGACTTTGTTACAGATTTGGAGTGATGAAGACTTCGAATGCCTGCAAGAAAACATTTTAGGTCACTTAGTGACTCAGCGTCGTTTGAAGCTAAAACCGACAGTGTTTATTGCAGCTACCGATGCTGAATTGGATGTTATCTCGATCTGTAATCTGACGGGTAACGTGATCCTAGAGCGCTTAGGTACCAAAAATCGTGATGTACTAGCCGAGACATTGGCAGAATTTTTAGAAAAGTTACAACCAGCGGTATAAATAGATGTACGTACTAGAACTTCAATTTGAGTGTTTTGATAACACAACGGTCAGCGCTGTCGATAAGGCAGTTAATGGTTTGATGGATGCACTTCGTTATAACGGACAAGTGCTAGGCCGTGAGTTTCCAATCGTGATGGGCGACGGCGAATTCTATGTTCGCGTTGTGTGCCCAGAGCAAGACAGCTTACACCCACGTAATCATTCAGATTTCGTAAAGGTCTGTTTTGAACGCTTATCAGCTGCGAGTTTATTAGCGCCTAAGATGCGTCTGCTTGGTCGAGATCTGAACTCAGAAGAAGTGGCAGAAGATGAAACGCCAAGTTGGCAGGTGTTATACACGACATTCGTGCATACCTGTTCGCCGCTGCGTAGTGGCGATAGCTTGCTGCCGATCCCTTTATATCGCAATCCTCCGACTTTCAATGGGGACCACAAGGCCGTGTTGAAATGGCAGACTGAATGGCAAGCCTGTGATGAAGTACAAATGGGCGGGGGTTGCCGTGCTGAACATGCAACGCTGACCGAGATTAGCGATACCAAAAGCGTATTGTTTAAACGCGGCTGGGGCTTGAGAGGGCGAATTGAGTTTCTGACTAAGATTCCAACTTATTACTACTTATATCGTGTCGGTGGGATCAGCCTGAAAGCTGAAAAAGAGCGTAAATGCCCTCAGTGCGGTGGTGAATGGCTGCTTGATTCGCCTATTCACGATATTTTCTATTTCAAGTGTGATGACTGCCGCTTGGTGTCAAACATCTCTTGGGATCACCTGAAGTAATCGACTTCGTTTTTCTTAAACCTAGTAAAGCCCGCTTTTTAGGTCACCATCCTCAATAAAAAAGGGGCTGACGTTATGTCAGCCCCTTCGGGTATCTATAGATTGCTGTCGTTTAGTTGATTACCAACCTTTAACTACGCCACCTTGGAAGATATCAGAAGCTGCGTTGTACACTTCTTCAGTTTGGTAAGCTTTAACGAAGTTCTGTACGTTTTCAGCGTTTAGGTTTTCTTCACGAGAAACGATTAGGTTTACGTATGGAGAATCTTTGTCTTCAACGAAGATACCATCTTTTTGCGGAGTCAAGTTGATAGAGCTCGCGTAAGTTGTGTTGATGATAGACAGTGCTACATCATCAAGAGAACGTGGCAGTTGTGCTGCGTCTAGTTCAACAATTGTTAGGTTCTTAGGGTTCTTCACGATGTCACGAACGGTTGCTAGAAGACCTGCACCTTCACGAAGCTCAAGAAGACCTTGTTGCTCAAGTAGAAGCAGAGAACGACCTAGGTTTGTTGGATCGTTTGGTACTGCAATACGCGCACCGTCTTGGATTTCGTCTACAGATTTAACTTCTTTAGAGTAACCCGCAATTGGGTAAACAAACGTGTTGCCAGCAATAGTTAGCTTGTAACCACGGTCAGCCACTTGCTGATCTAGGTACGGTGCGTGTTGGAATGCGTTGATGTCGATAGAGCCGTCATCCAGTGCTGCGTTTGGTGTTACGTAATCTGTGAAAGTTACTAGTTCAACATCTAGGCCGTACTGCTCTTTTGCTACTTTAGCCGCAACTTCTGCAACTTGTGCTTCAGCACCCGCCATTACGCCAACTTTGATTTTAGAAGTATCCACTTCTTTATCACCACAACCTGCTAGTACTAGCGCTGATGCCGCTGCTGCGATAGTCAGTAAACCTTTAAGGTTAAATTTCATAATAATCTCCTTTTAATAAATCTATTTAATTTGGTTCAGACGACTTTGAGTTTGGTCTGTAAGTCGTTATCTGTGGTCAACACGGCGAACTAATGAATCACCGATTGATTGAATAATTTGTACCAGCACAATCAACATCACTACCGTCACAGCCATGATAGTCACATCATAACGGTGGAATCCGTAACGAATCGCGACATCACCTAAGCCGCCACCACCAACAGTTCCTGCCATTGCCGAGTAACTTACAAGAGTCACTAGCGTAATCGTTACTGAGTTGATGATAGTCGGTAGTGCTTCAGGAAGCAGAACCTTATTGATGATTTGTGTTGGTGTTGCGCCCATTGACTGAGCTGCTTCCACTAGACCTGTTGGTACTTCAAGTAGCGCACTTTCGATAAGTCGAGCCACGAATGGGATAGCGCCAATGGTAAGTGGAACAATCGCTGCTGTTGTACCTATGAAGGTACCAATCAGCATCTTAGTCAGTGGGATGATCGCAACCATCAGTACTAAGAAAGGCACTGAACGACCCACGTTCACAACCGCACCGAGAATTTTGTTTAACTTGGTGTTCTCTAACAGACCACCTTTTTTAGTCGTATGTAGAATCACGCCTAATGGGATACCGACAGCGAAGCCAACAATGCCTGCTACAGCAACCATGTAAAGGGTTTCGCCTGTTGCGCCTAATAGAAGGTTACCGTTAAGGCTGATCCAGTCAGCAATCTCGTTGAAACTAAAGGACATAGCCAAGTACCTCTACTTTTACATTGTTGTCGCGTAGGAATTGAATAGCAGCATTATCATCGGCTTCATTACCGAATAGTTCAGCAACCATCATGCCGAACTTAACGCCGCCGGCGTAATCCAGGTCTGAACTTAAGATGCTGACATCGATGTTGAACTTACGTGCGATTTGCGTCATCAGCGGAGCATCGACCGTTGCGCCAGTAAACTCAAGGCGTACCAGCGGGTAGCTGCTGTTTACGCGAGTTTCTTGCAAGCGTGCTTGGTAATCTTCAGGAATCGTAAGATCCAAGGTTGAGCGAATAAATTGATGTGCCAGTTCTGTCTTAGGGTGTGCAAAGATGTCACCGACAGTCCCTTTCTCTACCAATTCACCACCGCCAATGATCGCCACTTCGTGACAAATGCTTTTCACTACATCCATTTCATGAGTAATAAGCAGGATAGTGATGTTCAGCTTGCGGTTGATTTCACGCAGTAGCTCAAGAATAGATTGAGTAGTCGCGGGATCGAGTGCACTGGTCGCTTCATCACATAGCAGTACTTTCGGGTCTGAGGCCAGTGCGCGAGCAATCGCAACACGCTGCTTTTGACCGCCACTCAAGTTGGCTGGATAGGTGTCGCGCTTGTCTGATAGGCCAACAAGTTCAAGTAGCTCACTCACTTTTGCTTCAATCGCTGCTTTATCTTTACCAGCAAGCTCTAAAGGCAGTGCTACATTGTTAAATACAGTACGAGAAGACAGCAGGTTGAAGTGCTGGAAGATCATGCCGATGTTACGACGCGCTTCGCTGAGTTCTGATTTGCTGAGTGTTGTTAGGTCAATACCGTCAACAATCACTTCACCAGACGTTGGAGCTTCCAACATGTTTACACAGCGGATTAGGGTACTTTTGCCTGCACCTGAAGAGCCGATGACTCCAAAGATTTGACCTTGAGGAATGTGGAGGTTGATATCAATTAAGGCATTGATTTCTTTAGTGCCTTGATAAAAAACCTTGTTGACTTGATTCACTTTAATCATAGGGAAACTCGTGCAGGTAAAACAGAATAATATATCGATAGCTCGTTCGATTTACAGATGATGCTATGGTGTTCTATGATCTAAGTCAATAGATATTTTTACGTCTAGACGGCTAAACGTCGATCGTGTTGCTAGGGTAGAAACAAATCGTTAACGAACGCAAAACTAAATAGATAGTGATGAAGCAAATAAAGCGTGTAATAATTAATGATTAATAGAGAGTTGATAGAGAACTGAATTTTGTCTAAACCGGCTGTTTTTTTAGATCGTGATGGTGTGATTAATGTTGATCACGGCTACGTACATGATGAGCATGACTTTGAATACATCGATGGTGTGTTTGAAGCGGCAAAAGCGTTTAAAGATATGGGCTATTTATTGGTACTTGTGACCAACCAATCTGGTATTGCTCGTGGCAAGTTTAGCGAAGATCGTTTTCTTTCTTTGACGCAGTGGATGGATTGGAACTTTGTCGATAATGGCGTTGAGTTAGATGGTATCTATTACTGTCCTCATCACCCTGAACACGGCATTGGCGACTACAAGCAAGATTGTGAATGTCGCAAGCCCAAACCAGGTATGTTCATTTCTGCTCGTGACTTTCTGAAAATTGATATGGCGAACTCTGTCATGATCGGCGATAAAGCTGAAGACATGATGGCAGCAGAAGCCGCTGGTGTTGGTACCCGAGTCTTGGTGAGAACCGGTAAACCCGTGACTGAAAAGGGCGAGGCACTTGCCAGTGTCGTGCTGGATAGCATTAAAGATGTACCCGCATATTTGAAAGGCTAAACACAGACCTATCGCTCAGTATGCAAATGAGTGTTGTCCACCATATTTGCCCACTATATAAAGATGAATAAAGATGAGGAACGAAGTATGAAAGCTATGTTAGTAGCATCTCTATGTTCAGTTGCATTAGTCGGGTGCTCTAAATCAGCAGCTCCTGAGACTGAGAGCGCAGCATCGGATAATCAATTCGTGACTTATCAATGTGAGTCTGACGTTTCGTTTGAAGTGGCTTACCTTGATAATGAAAAAGCGGTATTACGTCTCCCTGAGAATGAATACCGTCTGACTCAAGTTCCAGCAGGTTCAGGAACGAAATACATCTTAGATGATGGAACCTCTGAACTGATTAACAGCGTCACTTTACGTACTAAAGGTGACAACGCACGTCTAGAACTTGGTCGTGTCGTCTATCGAAATTGCCAAAAGTAAGTCATAGTAGTTGCTAGGATTTACAAACAGTTAAGTGAGGGATTACACCCTCACTTTTTCTTCTCTTCCCTTTAACGTTAGACTTTTTATGAGCAAAAAACTCACTATTCTCGATATTGCTAAGCTGTCCGGTGTTGGTAAGTCAACCGTATCTCGTGTTCTGACCAATGATCCAAAAGTGAAACCTGAAACCCGTGAAAGGGTGGAAAGAGTAATTCAAGAATCTGGGTATACGCCTTCAAAGTCTGCGCAGTCGATGCGTGGTGGCAGTCAAAAAGTCATCGGTGTCATCATTTCTCGTTTGGACTCTCCTTCTGAAAACAAAGCAGTTAGCACTATGTTGGCTGAGTTGTATCGAGCGGATTACGATGTCGTGATCATGGAAAGCCAGCTAGATAGAGAAAAAGCCAATGAGCACCTTCAGGTTCTCAAGCGCCGCAATGTAGACGGCATAATCGTGTTTGGCTTTACTGATTGCGATATTCCTGCGATTGAAGCTTGGGAACACAAAGCGGTTGTGATTGCTCTGGATACCGAAAACGTGACGTCGATTAACTATGATAACCAACAGGTGATCAATAGTGCGTTAACGCATCTATCGGATCAGGGAATCACTGATGTTGGCTTCATTGGCGTCGATCCTAGCGATAAATCAACCGGTGAACTGCGTCTTAAGGCTTATCTCGAGTGGTGTGAAAACACAGGCTCAGTTGCCAACTATCGTACTGGTCAACTTCATCACGAAAGTGCTTATCAGTTGGTGGATGAGGTGCTCGATCCTGCGACTCAAGCGATTGTTTGTGCCAGTGACACATTGGCTCTTGGCGTAATCAAACGTCTGCAAGAGCTGCAACGTGAAGATGTAGTGGTGACCGGTGTTGGTGGCAATGATCTTCTCTCTTTCTTGTTCCCGCGAGTATTTAGCATTGATCCTGGGTATCAATCTGCGGGTAAGTTGGCCGCTAATTTATTGATCTCTCAGCTTTTAGGCAATGCAGAGATCTCTCATCACACTCAATCACCTATTCTATAATCCACTCAATCAAGCGAAATTGAACCGCTTAGATTAAAATTAGAGTGTGATCTCTTTCAATTAATGGGACTGTTCCCATTTTAATTTATCATTCATGTGGGCATTATAATAACCGTAATTGGGAATGTTCCCATAAATCTAAATCCGAGTGGTTATAGCTGCATGGTTTAGATGAGTAATTGAATGAAACCAGGGTGGGGTAGTATGAGTAAGATAGCGAAGCAAGACGTTGCGCGTCTTATCGAGTTAGTCGGTGGCAAAGAGAATATTGCGAGTGTCAGCCATTGTCTGACTCGACTGCGTTTTGTATTGAATGATACAGAAAAAGCGAACAAAGCAGAATTAGAGAAGCTTAAGCTGGTAAAAGGTTGCTTTACTAACGCAGGTCAATTCCAAGTGGTTATTGGCACCGAGGTTGATGAGGTGTACGCACTTTTGATTGAGCAAACGGGTAAAGATGCATCATCAAAAGATGAGGCGAAGTTGGCTGCTCGTCAAAATATGAATTTCCTTGAGCGTGGTATCTCCCATTTAGCCGAAATTTTCGTACCACTGCTACCTGCCATTATTACTGGTGGTTTGATTCTTGGTTTCCGTAATGTGATTGGCGACATTCGCATGTTCGACGGCAAAACCTTGGTTGAGATCAGCCAGTTCTGGGCAACCGTTCATTCTTTCCTATGGTTGATTGGCGAAGCGATTTTCTTCTTCTTACCGGTTGGTGTGTGTTGGGCGACGGTTAAGAAACTTGGTGGAACCCCTATTTTGGGCATCACGCTCGGTGTGACCTTGGTTTCCCCACAACTGATGAACGCTTACATGATAGGTAAATCGGTACCAGAGGTGTGGGACTTTGGTTTGTTCGTGATTGAGAAAGTCGGTTATCAAGCTCAGGTGATCCCTGCGATGTTAGCGGGCGTGGCTCTGGCTTTCATTGAGACCAACCTTAAGCGCATTGTTCCTTCTTATCTTTATCTTGTTGTCGTGCCATTTGTCTCGATTATCTTGTCTGTGATTTTGGCTCACGCCTTTATTGGTCCATTCGGTCGTATGTTGGGTGATGGTGTGGCATTCGCGGCCAAAGTGGCGATGACAGGTGACTTCGCGATTCTTGGTTCAGTTGTATTTGGCTTCCTATACGCACCTTTGGTTATCACGGGTATTCACCACACAACCAACGCTGTGGATCTACAACTGATGCAAGACTTAGGTGGCACACCAATCTGGCCTTTGATTGCTTTATCAAACATTGCACAAGCTTCAGCGGTTGTCGGCATCATCATTTTGAGTAAGCGCGAAGGTGAACGAGACATCTCAGTACCTGCGGCAATCTCTGCGTACTTAGGTGTGACGGAACCAGCGATGTACGGCATCAACCTTAAATACAAATTCCCAATGCTGAGCGCAATGATCGGCAGTGCCGCAGCGGCTGCAATCTGTGGTAGTGCAGGTGTGATGGCGAATGGTATCGGTGTTGGTGGCTTGCCGGGTATCTTATCGATTCAACCTCAATATTGGTCGATTTACTTAGTCGCGATGCTGGTGGCGGTTGTACTGCCGATAACGTTGACATTGTTCTTCTATAAACGAGCACAGATGAAAGGCGAGCTAGAAACCGCCAACGCGTAATGCATTTAATAAGCGATGACTCAAGTGAGTCATCGCTTTTCTCTTAGTTATAGCTTTTTCTCTTAGTTATAACGGCTATTCGACCATGTAAGCATGGTGATTTTTTATTTATATTTTCTGGTAAGTGAGTGTTAGAGATGGCGATGACTGAACATGATGAAAGCTGGTGGAAAACCGCAACCATCTATCAAATCTACCCAAAGAGCTTTTGTGACAGTGGCTGCAAAGGTACTGGCGATATCAAAGGGATCATTTCGAAACTGGATTACCTAAAACGTTTGAGTGTTGATGCGATTTGGTTAACCCCAGTTTACGCGTCACCTATGATCGACAATGGTTACGATATTTCAGACTATTACACGATTAACCCTCAATTCGGCACTATGGAAGACTTCGACTTATTATTGTCTGAAGCGCACCAACGTGGCATCCGTATCGTGATGGATATTGTGGTCAACCATACTTCAACAGAGCATGCATGGTTTCAGTCTGCATTAGGTGACAAAAACAGCCCATACCGCGATTACTACATCTGGAAAGACCCAGTAAACGGTCAAGCACCAACCAACTGGCAGTCTAAATTCGGTGGTAATGCTTGGGAAATGGATGAGGCGACTGGGCAATACTTCCTACACTTATTCGCCAAAGAACAGGCTGACCTTAACTGGGAGAATCCTGTTGTACGCGAAGAAGTAAAAGACGTCATCAGCTTCTGGGCTGAGAAGGGCGTTGATGGTTTCCGTTTAGATGTAATCAACCTGATTTCAAAGCAGCAAGATTTCCCAAATGATGATATCGGTGATGGTCGTCGTTTCTATACCGATGGCCCACGAGTGCACGAATACCTGAAAGAAATCAGCGAAGCAGTATTCCAGAAATACGGTAGCGTGACGGTTGGTGAGATGTCTTCAACGACACTGGAACATTGTCAGCAATACTCAAATATTGATAACAGCGAACTGTCGATGGTGTTTAACTTCCACCACCTTAAGGTTGATTACACCAATGGTGAGAAGTGGACCAATGCACCATTTGATTTCTTACAGCTCAAGTCGATCTTCAATCACTGGCAAACCGGTTTGAACGGCAAAGGGTGGGGAGCGCTATTTTGGTGTAACCATGACCAACCAAGAGTCGTGAGCCGCTTGGGTAACGATCAACAATATCGCGTTGAGTCGGCCAAGATGCTTGCCGCTTCTGTCCACATGATGCAAGGCACACCGTATATCTATCAAGGTGAAGAGATTGGGATGACTAACCCGGGTTATACCGATATCAGCCAGTATCGTGATGTAGAGAGCACTAACATGTACGACATCATGGTGAACCGTGATGGTGTGGCTCATCAAGATATGATGGCGATCTTGGCGCAGAAATCTCGTGATAACTCTCGTACGCCAATGCAGTGGAATAGTGAAGCTTACGCAGGCTTCTCACAATCACAGCCATGGCTAGATGTTGCGAATAACTACACTGAGATCAACGCTGAGCAAGCGCTCGAAGATAAAGACTCTGTTTTCTATTTCTACAAGAGCTTGATTGAGTTACGTAAACAAGTACCGGTGATTACTCATGGTCGCTATCAAGACCTTCTACCTGAGCATCCATCCATTTTTGCGTATGTTCGTGAGAGTGAAGGGCAAACTCTGTTGTGCATTAATAACTATTATGGCGAAGAAACCGAGTGCGTTTTACCTGAGCGTTTTGAGATGATGAAGGCTAAGAGCCTGTTATCCAATTATCAAGTGAGCGAGAGTTTAGTTACGTCTCATCACCAAGTACTACGACCTTACGAGACTCGTATTATCTTGATTGAAGATTAGCCTCGTTACTATTTCAATAAACCTAATTCTCAGTGCCCCCTAAAGATTTAGGTTTGAACAAAGGCTTTGGAGTGCTCCCAAAGCCTTTTTTATTGTTTGCGGTTAGCCCTCGGTTAAGCTTAGGTTTAGTTAACCTAAGTCAAGGCTAGCTAATCGAGGTCAGTCTTGCTGCTGATTCTTCGATATTAGATTGCTCTACAGAAATCAATTCAATCTGTTCAATCAAGCCGATGCCTGGATTGAACCAGCGCTCTGATGATGTGCCAAATTCTGCTGAATCCATGCCTTCACAGTTGATGTTGTAGGTGTTTTTTTCTGTTAGGTTTGCAGCTTCGATTGATTTATCAGAGATATTGAAACTCTTACGCACGCCTGTTTCTTCAATCTGTTGTTGCCATAAGATTAGGCATGAGGCATCAGTTGGAAGGTTTGATACCCACGAATGGTCTTCAAAGTCATTCAGCAAGTTAGCGATAGCTTCGCCATCTAACGTTACTTGCAATGAAACGGTTGCCTTACTGATATCAATGATTGGGTCACTCTCTTTTACGTCAGCACCCTTTAAACGGAAAATTGGGCTGCTGCGCATAACGGTTGTGATGTATGGGCTACCAATAAAGTAGGCCTCGGTGATCTCGTGCAGACTGCGGTCAGGACCTGCAAAATAAATGCTGCCGTCTTCTTGTGTACCTTCAACGTTTGTTATGATGTCTTTAGAAACATAAAATTCGGTGATGCCGCCGTAATTGATGAGGTCATTGATAACTTGAACGAGCGCTTCATTGCCTCTCTCTTCTTCTAACCCAGCAACAATGAGTGCACCGCTTGAAGATGTGAAGTTCATTGTCTTCACGCCTTCAATCTGATCATCTTTGGTAAATGAGTAGCCCAATGTTGTTTCTGGTTTAGGGGCAAATGCAGAGCTCGCAATCGGGTAATCCACCTGACTGCTTGGACCTTTGTTACCACCGGTTGAACCAGAAGAAGAGCCACCTCCGCCGCCACAACCATAGAGAGCGAAGAGAGAGGTCGCTAGCAGCGTCATTGTTTTTTTCATGTTGAACATTCCTAAAGTTGAAAGCCTTTGATAGGCCTGATGTTTTTAGGAATGCTATTGTCTGAAGAGTAAATAGGGCAAAAAACAAAGTCACATAAGATCTTAATTTATGTTTAAGTCATTTATTTTAAATGGTTTTTTGGTTTGAGATCTGTTGACCAACGGCGGTGCAGTAATTCAGCATTAAGCTTTCCCACTGTTTTATGATCAATGGGTCCTTAACGCTTAGCTTTAAGCTCTTCCAAGGTTGTAGGCAGGTCGATTTGGATTCAGGTTTAGATAGTCGAGCGAATAGATCTTCGGATGGAACCACTCTTAATAACGCAACCAGAGACTCCATGTAGTTCAGGCGGAATTTCTCCATGTTGCCTTGCTTATAAGCAATGTGAGAAACCATCATATAAACCAACGCATTTTCGATCGTAGAGTTTCCTGAGGTATTGGTCAGGAATTCTTTTGCGGTTTGTAGGTCTCTCAGTTTGAAATGAATGATACCAAGCCACAGTTTGAGTTCGTCCGGTAGTAACTTAAATCGAGTTTGAACAAGATTAGTGAAGGCAATGAGCTTCTTCTGATCCGTTTCAAATAGAGCAAGTTGTCGCGCAATCAGAGTTGAAGTCATGGTGTTGAACTTGATGTCATCAAACGTGATTTTTTTTCCACTTAGCCATTCGCTGATTTCGGTGTTGTCGACTGACCATTCTGGAGACAATGGTGCGGGCAGAGCAAAGTAGTTAGCTAACTCGCGGTTGATCTCCATAACGCTGCTGCTGATATTATTAACATCAATAGAGTAAACCCCACCAAACGCCAGCTTCCCTGAGTTTGGGTAAATCAGGCTTATTTTAGCGATAAGACGTTTATCTACTTCTTGATCTTTCAGCTGGATATTAAGCAGGTAATCACTGGTACGCATGTTTTTGGCTCCCGGAAAGAAGGGAGAGCTGTCTATCGGATCAAGGAAGTAGCTTGGCGCATCTTGGTTAGCAAGATCGGTGTAGGCGTATTCAATCTGCTGTTGAAGTAATAATGCTTTTACGACTTTTCGGTATTTTCTGGAATTATCACCAATGGCGTCCAATCGATTCAGCAGAAGTTCGACTTTAGGAATCAATCGTTGGTCTCGTTCGACTTCGGAAGCACGAGTCGAAGATTGCCAAAGCATATAACCCATTACCGCAGTGCTGATCAGCAAAGCCAAAGACACCACAACAAACCAAGGGTTAACTGGATTGGAGCCAACCCCTTTTTTACTGATTGGAGGTTCTATGGCGGCATTATTAGGTGCGGTTTCAGGAGAGCCTGTGGCAAAGCTAATTGAACCGGGGTTAAGGAAGTAGCCCTTATGTGGGTAAGTCACCAGTATTTTGGTTGCGTCGCTATCAGGCAAATATTTTTGAAGTACGGAACGTAAGGTACTGATTCGGTTAGTAAGAACATTTTTTGAAATGAAGTTACTTTGCCATACAGATTCAATGATGTGCTCGGCAGCGAGCGGCTGACCAACGCTGGTAAGAAATAACTCTAAGAGCTCGATAGAACGAGGTTCTAAATCAATGACCTGCTCGTCGCAGCTTAAGACTCGTGTATTGGGGTTGAACTCCAAGCTTTCAATGTAAATAGAGACTTGTTGGTCTTTGGCGCTAGAGAGGTAATCTTGCATAGAAAAGGCGATGGTTTATAAAACCTAAATTCTAGCTGTTTTTGTTATTAAAAACAGCTAGTAATTCACAGGGTGATTGGTATTAAGACGCGTAGTTCACCGAGTAACGAGTAGGCTTGTGATTCATTGCCAATACGATGTTCAATACTGCGGTGCCCAATACTGAAACAGCAATTACCCAAGGCGATACGAAGAAGCAAGACGCAAACAGAATACAGGCATCAATGCCCATTTGAGTTTTACCCACAGAGATGCCGTAGCGGTCTTGGATGAATAAACATAATACGTTGAAGCCACCCAAGCTTGAGCGATGACGGAATAGGATTAACATACCTAAGCCCATTAATAAGCCACCGGCAACAGCACAGTAGATCTCGTTATGAACTTCTAGTGAGATAACGAGGTATAAATGATCGGCAAACACAGAAACTAACGCACCAGCAATTGCACTGCTAATGGCAAAGCTACGGCCAAATCGTTTCCACGCCAATAGATAGAATGGACAGTTGGCCACAAAGTACAAAATACCGAAGGTTACAGGTAAGAATTGACTCAAAAGCAGAGCCAAGCCAGTAGTACCACCGGTAAGCAGGTTCGCTGACTGTAAAAAGAAGACGCCTAACGCCACTAAAAACGTGCCAGTGAGAATCGCTACCCAATCTTCTTTACGTGAGTGTTTTTCCATCGTTTTTATAATTACCTAACCAATAAAGGCGTGCATAGTAGAGAAAAACCTTAGCTTTCGGTAGCTTGAGGGGTAAAATTAAGGTAAACCTATGTAATCTGCGTTTTACAGGGTGTAAAGCGTAAAATTGACAGTAAGCGTCATCTTTGGTTGGATAAGCTTAATAACCATGATGAATCTTATATGTGATTATGAAAAAACTGCATGATAAAATTGCAATTAGCTCTTTATGACCTAGATCAAATTATGTAGAATGCGTCACATCAAAACGGTGACGGAAACGTTTGCTTTCGGTCGTTGTGTGGTTTTTTTGAAACTTTCAGTACAATCTGAGTCAGGAGATACAGATGCTTAAGCGTGACATGAACATTGCTGATTACGATGCGGACCTATTCGCAGCTATCCAAGAAGAAACTCTTCGTCAGGAAGAGCACATCGAACTTATCGCTTCAGAAAACTACACAAGCCCACGTGTAATGGAAGCTCAAGGTTCTCAACTTACAAACAAATACGCTGAAGGCTACCCTGGTAAGCGTTACTACGGTGGTTGTGAGTTCGTAGATAAAGTTGAAACTCTAGCAATCGAACGTGCATGTGAACTGTTTGGCGCTCAATACGCGAACGTACAACCTCACTCAGGTTCTCAAGCAAACAACGCTGTATACATGGCACTACTGAATGCTGGCGATACTGTTCTAGGTATGAGCCTAGCGCACGGTGGTCACCTAACTCACGGTTCTCCAGTAAACTTCTCTGGTAAGCTTTACAACATCATCCCTTACGGTATCGATGAAGCAGGTCAAATCGATTACGAAGAGATGGAAGCGCTAGCTATCGAGCACAAACCTAAGATGATCATCGGTGGTTTCTCAGCTTACTCTCAAGTTTGTGATTGGGCGCGCATGCGTGAAATCGCTGACAAAGTAGGTGCTTACTTCTTCGTCGATATGGCTCACGTTGCTGGCCTAATCGCTGCAGGTGTTTACCCGAACCCAGTTCCACACGCTCACGTTGTTACAACAACAACGCACAAAACGCTTGCTGGTCCTCGTGGTGGTCTTATAGTTTCTAACGAAGGCGAAGATCTATACAAGAAGCTGAACTCAGCAGTATTCCCAGGCGGCCAAGGTGGTCCTCTAATGCACGTTATCGCTGGTAAAGCAGTAGCGTTCAAAGAAGCTCTAGAGCCAGAGTTCAAAGAATACCAAGCACGCGTAGTTGCTAACGCAAAAGCAATGGTTGCTGAATTCCTAGCTCGCGGTTACAACATCGTTTCCGGTTCTACAGAGAACCACCTGTTCCTAGTTGACCTAATCGACAAAGACATCACAGGTAAAGAAGCCGACGCAGCACTAGGTTCAGCTAACATTACAGTTAACAAGAACTCAGTACCAAACGACCCACGTAGCCCGTTCGTTACCTCAGGTATCCGTATCGGTTCTCCTTCTATTACTCGTCGTGGTTTCTCAGAAGCAGACGCGAAAGAGCTAGCAGGTTGGATGTGTGACATCCTAGATAACATGGGCGATGAGTCTGTTATCGAAGCAACGAAAGCAAAAGTTTTAGAAATCTGTAAGCGTCTACCAGTTTACGCTTAATTTTTCTGGATCAATTAGCTTAATTTCTGTGTCAAAGGTGCTCATTTACATTCGTAAACTCCGCGCCTTTTCCTTGAACTAAAGCTATTTGATTGAAAAATACGATTTGAAAGGCTCCTGTTGGGAGCCTTTTTGTTTTTGAGGTACTACGCTGTCGAGTATGCTCACTTACATCCGTAAGCTCCGCGTGCTCTCCTAGAATTTCAAACGGCTACTTTGAAAAATGATCTAAAAGGTCCCTTTGGGGCCTTTTTTGTATTTGTAGGTATGAGCGTTGGGTTATCTGAGAATACCGAAAGGCGGGTACTAAAAAGGGTTGATGTTTGCACATCAACCCTTTGCTGTTTGTTGGTATCGATTTTACTTTTTGATGCTCAGTAAAGTACCTGACTTACATCTAAACGAGTAGTAGCTGCGGCTTTCGTTGAATTTTCCTAAGCCTTCGCCATCGCAGTAGTCGATGTTGATATCTCGCATTACTTCTAGTGTGTCTTCGCTGTTCAAAGCGAATTTAGAACCATCAGAACAGACGATACGAATTCTCTCATCATGGCTTACTGAGTAGATATCGACTTCGGTATTACACAGCTCAAAAGAGGCTTCACGAAAGTTGTCTTGCTGAGTATTTGAAGCGCAACCGGCGGTGAATGTGGCTGCAATAACGGCTAAAAGTCCAAGTCTTTTCATTGTTAATCCTTCGCTATCATCAAGTTGAATGATGAGATTTATATGCTATTTGAGGTAGCCTATACAACAATACGCTTCGGTTCAAGGAGCGTTAGTTGACTCTAAGATATAAAAGTATAGGTGTAGACAGATAATTTATAACTGGCTTAATGCATGTTTATTTATTACGTATCAGCAATAAAAAAGACCAAAGCAGAGTTTGGTCTTTTAATAGGAAGCTTGTTTTCAACTATTATCGAAATTGTTTGGCTTCTGGAAGATACTCAAAACCAGCAGACGCAAGTTTTGCGACCAATGCTGCTTTGTCGATTTCGTAGAAGTTGACTACTCGATCCAAATCACCGCCGAAGTCGTCACGGAGCTTCATGTTGACGATGCTCATCAACATCACAGAGTCCATCTTTTCAAAGTTAGCGAGGTTCATATTAGTCCTCGAAATCTGAGATCAATAGGTTAGCTGCGGCAAATGCAGCGCGATCACGTGCTTCTTTAGGAAGAGATTCATCCGCAGCAAGGTCGTTCAATGTTTTTACAGCGCAGGTGATCGCTTTAGGGATATAGCCTTGGTCGCCACTGCCAATTTGAGAATACAGTTCACGCACCAAATCACAACAATCGTATACTTTCATTTTTATACCTAACCAAATGATAACTGATCTCAATATACACATAGAGATAAGCAAAAACAAAGTTGATCTGATTAAGTTCAGAGTTAGTTTGTTCTTGCTCAATATCTCATTCTGTTAATGCTCAATATATCACTTTGTTAACTTGCTACTTTGCTACTTAGCGTGATATTTACTGATTAGCCTAATATTACCGTTTAACCAGATATCTGCTGTTCAAGTTGATAAGTAACTTCATCAGCAAGGTTGAGTTGCTTAGCTAGCTCTTTGAGGTAGGCCTTCTCCATAAAGTTCTGCTCGTCAGCCACAATCAAAGAGGCTAAGTAGATCTCACTCGCTTGTTGAGGTGAAGTAGCGAGCTGAGCAATTTCACTTGGATCGAGTGGTTTGTGCAGCTCTTCAGAGACCAATTTAGTCAGTTGATAGTCCGCGCCCATATTTTCGACCGCTTGCTCGATCTTGGCCATTTCCTCCTCATCGACATGACCATCGGCTTTGGACGCAGCAATCATCGATCTTAGAATCAGCACACTATGGTTTGAGTTGTTCTCATCAAATTGAGCTTGTTCGGCATTCGGTGTTTGGCCTTGTTTAGATTGGTAGTCGTTGTAGACCTTGTAAGCGAGAGCGCCAAGAGCTGCTGCGCCACCAATACCTGCGGCTTTCTTACCCATTTTCTTAGTCTTCTTCGAGCCCATTAACGCACCTAAGAGTCCGCCGCCAACTGCGCCTGCACCGAAGGCTCCGAGTGTACTTTTACTGCTACTCTTGCCATTGCTGCCTTTAGAAAGGCCACTTAAACTTGAAGACCCTTGTGAAAGTTTCTGAGTGCCTTGTTTAACGAGATCTGATTTAAGTGCTTGGTTCAGTAAGCTTTTGATATCCATCGATACCTCCAATGGTGAGCATGTCCAAAAAGTTGATGGCACCAATATACGGATTTAAAGATGAACAGGGGATTAACTTACGTTATTTACTCTACTGATAAATAGAAGGGAGTTTGAAGAGAAATGACAGGCACAAAAAAGGCCACCTAACGGCAGCCTTTCAATATCTAACTAAATATTTATTAGCTAGCAAGCAATAGGATTACTTAGCTAGTTGAGCCTTAAGGTGCTCGATAACCGTGTCCATAGCGATAGCTTCTTTATCACCAGTACGACGGTTTTTGTATTCGAAGTTACCTTCGTCCATGCTGCGATCACCGATAACGATAGTGTGAGGGATACCCACTAGCTCGATATCTTTAAACATAACACCTGGGCGCTCTTTACGGTCATCAAATAGTACTTCGATTCCCATAGCCTTTAATTCAGCGTATAGCTTCTCAGCTGCTTCTTTAACGCGCTCAGATTTGTGCATGTTCATTGGTACGATAGCAACTTGGAATGGTGCTAGTGCGTCTGGCCAAGTGATACCGAACTTATCGTGGTTTTGTTCGATAGCTGATGCAACAACACGTGAAACACCGATACCGTAACAACCCATTTCTAGGATTACGCTCTTACCATCAGGACCAAGCACGTTACAGTTCATTGCTTTAGAGTAAGTATTACCTAGCTGGAAAATGTGACCAACTTCGATACCACGCTTAAGCTGGATAGTACCTTGACCACATGGGCTTAGGTCGCCTTCAACAACGTTACGTAGGTCTTCAACTTGAGTAAGCTCAACGTCACGACCCCAGTTAATACCGAAGTAGTGTTTACCGTCGACGTTTGCGCCAGCGCCGAAGTCACTCATTACAGCAACAGAGCGGTCAACGATAAATGGTAGCTCTAGGCCAACAGGGCCAAGTGAACCAGGACCAGCACCAACAAGTGCACGGATTTCTTCTTCAGAAGCCATCTCTAGCGGAGAAGCAACTTGTGGAAGATTTTCAGCTTTCACTTCGTTAAGCTCGTGATCACCACGGATAATAAGCGCGATGATGTCTGCATCTACTTCATCAGAAGCTTTAACGAATAGAGTCTTAACTGTCTTCTCGATTGCTAGACCGTGTTGCTCTACAAGTTCTGCGATTGTTTTTGCGTTTGGCGTATCAACCAGTTCCATCTCTTGAGTAGGCGCTGCAACTTCTTCAGTAGGAGCTAGTGCTTCTGCTTTCTCGATGTTCGCTGCGTAATCAGATTCAGTAGAGAATGCGATCAGATCTTCGCCGCTTTCAGCAAGAACGTGGAATTCTTGAGAGCCGCTGCCACCGATTGCGCCAGAGTCTGCCAATACTGGACGGTACTCAAGGCCCATGCGATCGAATGCTTTACAGTAAGCATCGTGCATCGCTTGGTAAGACTTTTCTAAGCCTTCTTTATCGATGTCAAAGCTATACGCATCCATCATAGAGAATTCACGAGCACGCATTACACCAAAACGAGGGCGGCGTTCATCACGGAATTTAGTCTGGATTTGGTACAGGTTTAGAGGTAGCTGTTTGTAAGAGCTGATCTCGTTACGTACTAGGCTCGTCACTACTTCTTCAGCTGTTGGGCTAAGAACGAATGGACGAGAGTGACGGTCTGTGAAACGAAGTAGCTCAGGGCCCATCTTTTCAGAACGGCCAGTCTCTTCCCAAAGCTCAAACGGTTGAACTACGGGCATCAAGATTTCAACGGCACCTGCATTATCGATCTCTTGGCGAACGATATTTTCGACTTTACGCAGTACACGTAGACCAGTAGGTAGCCAAGTATATAAACCTGAAGCTAGCTTACGGATCATACCTGCACGTAGCATCAGCTGGTGGCTGATAACTTCTGCGTCGTTTGGAGTCTCTTTCAGAGTAGAAAGAAGGTAGTTACTGGTACGCATTCTATGGTATCCGTTTCATCATTGATAAAAGAAAATTTGCTGCAGTGAGTGACGACAGCAAATCTGATATAGCCGCATATAATATCAGCCTATTTGGGATCTCAAAAGCGTTCAATGTCGGTAACATTGATGAAAAGCGTTTCAACAACGAATTTCACGTTGAGATCGAACAAATTTACCGCATATTCTTTACTGTCTGGTTTGCCTTTCTTATAGGCGGGGCGTGGATCTTGGCCTAGCACTTCTTTGATCACCTGAATGATATGGCGCGCCTGCGGGTGACCAGACAACTTACTTTGGGCTTGCTGCGAGAAGTTCACATCTAACACTTCAGGTTCATCGGCGGCAAAACCTCCTAGTGCATCGGGAATCGAATCCGAGTAGGGGATATAAGGTTTGATGTCGATGATCGGTGTGCCGTCAACGAGATCAACACTGCCTAAGTCCAACCAAGTTTGTCCCTTTTCTTGAAATACACCTTTGAGTTCAACCGCAGACATGCCTATTCCATTCGGCCTAAAGGTGGCACGTGATGCGAAGACACCAATGCGTTCATTACCACCAAGTCGAGGTGGCCTCACGGTTGGTTTCCAGCCTGCTTCAAGGTTCTTATCGAACAAAAACAACAACCACACATGGCTAAATTGCTCAATATCTCGAACAGACTCAAGGCAGTTTGCTGCGTCAACCAACCTGACTCGTGAGGTGGATGTTGGCACCAATCTAGGCTGCCTGGGTACTGCGAACTTCTCTTTATAGGGAGACTCTATAAAGCCAATAGGTTCAATGGAGTACATGAGTGGACGTTCTCTAATTACAATCTATGGCAGAAAAATATCATAAAATCGCTTGTTTTTCTTTTGATAATAATTATCATTTGATATGTTATAACATATCAATTTTAATATTTAGGGAAACACAATGAAACCGAATATCCACCCTGACTACCGCACAGTGGTGTTTCACGACACCAGTGTTGATGAGTATTTCTTGATTGGCTCAACCTTAAAAACAGAACGTACTATCGAATGGGAAGATGGCAATACTTACCCTTATTTCACGATTGAAGTGTCTGCAAAGTCGCACCCTTTCTATACGGGTAAACAGCGAGTGCTACATAAAGAGGGACGTGTTGCTAACTTTACTCGTCGCTTTGGTCAATTAGGTAAGGGAGCGAAATAGAATGAAAGTTGTGAAATCACTTAAAAGTGCGAAAAGTCGTCATCCTGATTGCCAGATAGTAAAGCGCAGAGGTCGTCATTATGTTATCTGCAAAACCAATCCGAGATTCAAAGCGGTTCAGAAATAGTCAGTCAAATTGATGTGACACGAGTGTAAAAACGAGGGGAAAGTCAAACTTCATTCATTTGTCTGTTTTTCTTTTCCTTCGAGAGGAACCTTGCAAAATATCGCGCGTTAAATTAGCGTATGCTGTGTTTTATTTTCAAATGAATCAATGAGTTATATCGCCAGTTATTTTTGTAGTGAATGTGTTTTTGTGAATTATAAATCTAGTTTTTGTATTTAATATAGATTTATTTGCTAATTAATTGTTCAAATAGAGTTAAAAGTATTCATTTGTTACACACTTTGTAACATTTCGAATTTCTAATTGATAATTTTGTCGCGTACTCTGCGCTGGCAATTTGAACATTTTTGTCACAATTGCACAGGAATCACTACAAGGAGGGAACTGATGAGTTCATCAGCTTCAATAAAAAACAACTCGCCAAAGAAACCTATTTTTACCCGCTTTCTCGATGGCGTTGAATATTTGGGGAACCTTTTACCCCACCCGATCACTCTTTTCGCAATCTTCTGTGTCGCAATTCTAGTCTCTTCAGGAATTGCTGGTTATTTCGAAGTGTCTGTAATGGATCCTCGCCCAGAAGGTGCTAGCGGTCGTGCTGCTGATGGCATGATCCACGTTGTAAGCTTACTTAATGCTGAAGGCTTACAACTAATCGTAACGAATCTAGTTTCGAACTTTGTTGGCTTTGCGCCACTTGGTACTGTGCTTGTTGCAATGCTAGGTGTTACGATTGCTGAACACTCAGGTCTATTATCTGCGGCAATGCGCGGCATGGTAATGGGCGCATCTCAGCGCATGGTTACTGTAACCGTGGTATTTGCCGGTATTATCTCTAACACGGCATCTGAGCTGGGTTACGTAGTTCTTATCCCTCTTGCAGCAATGCTTTTCCACTCATTGGGTCGTCACCCATTAGCAGGTCTAGCGGCAGCATTTGCTGGTGTCTCTGGTGGTTACTCTGCAAATCTACTTATCGGTACGGTTGATCCACTGCTTTCTGGTATTACAGAAACAGCGGCACAAATGCTTGATCCTTCTTACTCTGTTGGCCCTGAATCAAACTGGTACTTCATGTTTGTTTCGACCTTCTTTATTTCGATTGCCGGTGCATTGGTAACAGAGAAGATTGTTGAACCTAAATTGGGTAAATACAACGACGAAGACGCGTCTGAAGATCTTTCAAATGACTCAATGGGTAAGCTTACTGCTATTGAGAAGAAAGCCCTTAAGCTAGCGGGTGTTGCTGTATTAATCGTGAGTGCGCTTTTAGCTTGGACTGTGGTTCCTGCTGACGGTGTTCTGCGTTCAGAGGCAGGTACGATTTCAGGTTCTCCATTCCTGAAAAGTATCGTCGCGTTTATCTTTGTATTCTTTGCTATTCCTGGCTTTGTTTACGGCAAAGTTACGGGTTCAATGAAGAATGACCGTGATGTGATCAATGCAATGGCAACGTCTATGTCTTCAATGGGCATGTACATCGTTCTTGTATTCTTTGCTGCACAGTTTGTTGCTTTCTTTAAGTGGACGAACTTTGGTCAAGTGGTCGCTGTAGGTGGCGCAACATTTCTTCAGGATATCGGCCTAACGGGTCCAATGTTGTTCTTCGCATTCATCCTAATGTGTGGCTTCATTAACCTGATGATCGGTTCAGCTTCTGCACAGTGGGCAGTAACAGCGCCAATCTTTGTTCCAATGTTGATGCTAGTAGGTTACGCACCTGAAACGATTCAAGCGGCTTACCGTATCGGTGATTCAACAACGAACATCATTACACCAATGATGAGCTACTTCGGCCTTATCCTTGCTGTAGCAACTCGCTACATGAAGAACCTTGGTATTGGTACACTGATCGCGACCATGTTGCCTTATTCCATGGTATTCATGTTCGGTTGGAGCATCTTGTTCTACCTATGGGTCTTCGTATTCGGTCTGCCAGTAGGTCCAGGCGCGGCAACTTTCTACACGCCTTAGTTAACAGTAATGGGCGGACATTTCGATTCGCTTATCAACTGAATAAAAGACGAGATACGAAAGAGCCTGCATTGATGCAGGCTCTTTTTAGTTGAGTCGTAAACTTACAATCCCGCAAACCGATAGGTGACGCCTAGTTCGAATGACCAGCCTAAATCTCGCTGTATTAATGCGCTGTCGCTGTCGTGATGAATTAGGTCTGCTCGAGCGATACCAATCCAAGTTGGCGTGAACTCATAAAGCCCGATTAATCCCGCTTGATAAACAAAGGTCGACCCCGCATCAAACGAACTTAACCCTGAGGCAGAAGATTCGGTGTTAGAAATACCATAAAGGTGATTGGACAGTTTCTTGTCTCGATAATCGACTTCTAGGTAGGGCGTAATGGTGAATGGCTGTGTCCAGGTTTCTAACGTTCTGCCTAAGTGAAGCTGAACTTCGTAGCCATCATGTTCTGAAGTCACATCGTGTAAGTAGGTGAGGCGTGCGCCTACCGTTCCTAAGGTTATCCCCAGTTCTCCATTACCATCTCTGTTTTGAATGCCGTTAGGTAGGTCTACAAAAGTGTCTGACACTTCAGCAAAGCGCCAATTTCCAGATAATCCGACGTAAGGCAGCAATTGCCAATTGGCTAAGCTACCATCGATAAAGCCTTTTGGACCTGAATAGAATAGGTTGGGTGTCGCACCAAATTGAGGGGCACTTTTAGTCGAGAAAACACTTTCACCATAGGTGATGCTGCCTCCGATGATTCCGTACTCTTGTTCAGCAAAGAGCTCATCGGCAAAGTCTTCATCAGCAAAAGAAAGTTGGGTGCTGCCAAAAACAATGGATAGCGAGAGGGCGATTCGACGAATCATAAGCAATACTCCGTTATTATAATAAATATCAAGAACGGAGTATGTCGATTAAAATTTCATCGGGGTTATAGCGACTAAATGACGACTTCTAAAGTTGTCGTCATTAGAAAGGCTACGGTTAGCGTTTAGCTAGCAGGCGATCGAGGTGGTTTGCGAACTCACGACGGTCGGTTTGAGAAAGGGTGCTTGGTCCGCCAGTTTGAATACCACTTGAACGCATAGTATCCATAAAGTCACGAATGTTGAGACGCGCTTTAATGGTCTCTTTGGTGTAAAGCTCGCCGCGAGAGCTTAAAGCAAGCGCACCTTTGGTGATCACTTCGTCAGCCAGAGGAATGTCAGAGGTAATCACCAGATCGCCGGGTTCAGTGCGTTTTACGATTTCATCATCTGCAATATCAAATCCGCTTGGGACTTGAATTGAGTGAATGTTATTACGCTTGGGAACGGGAACTAAATGGTTCGCGACAAAGGTACATTCGACCCTTGTGCGTTCAGCTGCGCGTACGATTGTTTCTCGGATAACCTTGGGACAAGCGTCCGCATCAACCCATATCTTCATAGTGTTCTATTTCTCTGTTAGCTTATTTATCGGTCAACTCATTGCTCAGTTGCCTTATTGACCAGTTAACTTATTGTTCCGTTAATTTATTGATCAGTTAACTTGGTTTCTAGCGTGGCAACGCGAGCGGTAAGTTCAAGGATTTGCTTTTCCAGTTGGCTAACACGATCAAGTGCCGGCTCTTCTTGTGTCGCGACTTCCACTTTAGGTACACGATTCGCACTTTTCCAGCTCTTGATGGTTGTGATCAAAGCTGGCATCGGCACAGATGTGCTCATGCGAGCTTTAACTAAAGCAACAGTCGGCTCTTTCCCTTGTGCTTGCAGTCCTTCAAGCACTGATTTCAACTCTTCAGACACATCTTTTGTCAGCATGTTGACCTCCATTTTTAGTATTTGGTCATTTTACTCGCTCCAGTGAATGATAGCGAATCATAAAACAGCCCATCGCGTGTGAGAGATCTCTTACAAAGGCTGTGAGATAACACAAATAGTTCTCTAGAGAGATTGATATGCATATGGCTAAGTTTTTGAATTTTAATTGTTTTATATAATTAACAACTTTATTGAATTCAAAATGTGATGCAAATCTATTGTCCGAAATCTTAAATCGCGTAAATTAAACCTTGTCGGAAGGATTCTGACACGGAACAGGAAAGCACCAAGGATTTGGTTATCTTCAGGATGAAGATTTGGTTACTTAGGATTGAGTAGTCAAGCATGGAGCGTAAGGACATTGTAGGGATACAGTCAGTTAACAGGAAGTTAGCTGCAACGGAATGACAATGGACACCTTTAGGATTTAAAGGGTTGGATTAGCATCAGGACGATGTAAAGGACACCGCTCACGGAACAAGTGATGTGCGCTAACTAGGATTGTTAGCTTTTAGGATGATTGGACACCGCTAGGACGGCGAAGTAAAGGAAAGAGCTGAAGGATTACAGCCACTATTATGGATGATGCATGGAGCATTAATTAGTAGCCGGACTGCTGCGAGTAAGACCCTAGCCCTGACACTTCGGTGTCGGGGCTTTTCTTTTCCTAAGGCTTTTTCTCTATCTAGGGGCTCTCTTTAATTCAGGAGCTTTTATCTAAGAGCGCGACATCTGCTTTTCTGCTAATGGTCAACACAAGGAGTGTTTTATGACGATAGCAACCTCAAGAACGCTGTTGGTACCTTATACCGAACAGTTACAACTCGACTTTATCAAGTTAAATTGCTGCCCCATTAATCGTGCTGAAATGAACGGGCCTCACTCTTTTGCCTCTGCGAAGCATCTTTTTCAAGAAATACTACAAGATAACGTAGGCTTCTGCCGCGCGATCATCCACAACCAAACCCGTGAATATCTTGGGCATGTCTTTGTTTCATCGGAAAAGGGTAAGCATGAACTTGGCTTTATTTTGGATAAAAAATACTGGAATCAAGGCTTTGCTAGTGAGGTACTAAAACCTTTCTTTAGTTTGGTGCGCTTTGAAGAGCGTTTAACGAATGTTGTTGCGACTGTGAATGTCGGCCACAACCCATCCATTAAACTATTGGAAAAATTAGGCTTTGCATTTAAAGAGACCAGACAAGATCAGTTTGGCCCTTATCATGAATATCGTTATACCGAGTTTTGCGACGTTACATTCTATGAGGCTGTAGCTCAAACCGCATAGAGCGGAAACCCACCATGGTCAGTTTTCCTTGGTACAGGTCATCACCCAATGCTGAAAACTCAAATTGGTACACAGTATGCCAGCGCCAAATGGTGGTTAGCTCATGGCGCATCTTAAATTTATGACCACTGAAGGCAACGCTTAATAGCTGCAAGTCGAGCTCTTTACATTTTCTAGCAATGGCAGTTTTCGCAAGCTCTGATTGCCTGCGCTGCTGCCAAAAGAAAAAGCAAAAGAAGCACAGCATCAAAATAGCCAATAAGTTATCTATCATTTAATCCATACTTCCTTTTTATCTCTATTCCAATTGGTAATTACAGCGTATTTCAACGAGCTATAGAGCAAGCCCGTTCCTGAGTTAGTCGTCAGTTCGTTATTGAGACTTAGCCGCTTGTTGTAACTCAATCAATGCGTTTGCGAGCTCAGGTGATGGGTTCGAATTCAACAAGGGTAAAAATACCATTCTTAGTGTCGGAATCATCACTAAATCTGCAAATAACTGATTGAACAGGTTTTGATTGCCCGTTTGTGCGAGACGCAGTAAGAATTGCTCAGCAATAGCAGGGTCTTGTAGTGCGTGCCAACTGCGACCTGCTAAACCAATCAACACTTCTTGGTGGCTCAAGCGTGGACTAGCGAGAACTTGGTTAATGATGTTATTCGCGATCCCTTGTTCTGCACCGGACAGGGCACGAACCAGTGCTGAGAGTAAGAACAGATCCGGTTCTTGACTGTGAATCTCATTGTCAGCCATCTCTTGTAAGCGTTGCGCGAGTTTGTCATTGATTTGTGTGTGCTCAAGCGCCCCGAGTGTCGCGTATAGCGGTTCTGATGGCAGCTTATTGATGGCTTTACGAATTGCAACACCGTTTTGTTGGCTGCCTAGGCGAGCACACATATCAGTGATGCCTTGTAGCCCAACCGTTTTCCAGTTATCCCAACCTAGCTCACCCGTGAAGTAGTGTTGAGCGTGTTCGTAGTATTGGCTCGTCGCAAGGTCTAAACCTGATCTTACTTGACTATGGAAGACCGCCATTTTGTCTTCAGAAGGCTTGAAGGTATAAGGGTTGTTTGACAGCTTTTGTTGTTGCTCTTCGCTGATTTCGCCGTTCAAGCGTGTGCCCATTGCTTCAATAACAAACTTGAGGAAATTACCCACATCTCCTTGATGCAGTAAGCCTCTCTCATCGAGTTTGAATTTTAGAAACCAGATCCACGGTTGCTTGTGTTCGTTCCAGTAGCTAATCGCTAAGTGAGCTTGTTTCTGAAGTGGAAATGGGTACGGCTGTTTCCCCTGCTCAACATCAGAGAATAGGGTGTTGTCGATCTTCTGGATACGGCGACCTAGGTCGTAAATATCGTATTGGCAACCGCTATTCTTTAATAACTGAGTGAGCGTGTGAATCGTTTCCATAGTAATAAAGCTCCTAACTTTCTTTCCTAAATAGATGGTACTCTATGCCCCAATTTCAAGGTCACTAGATAAATAACTTGGTGAAAAATGACAGCTGCCACAAAGTTACCTCTTTTACTTCAACAATTAGAACAACAAATGCGCCAATGTTCCCTATGGAGCGATGTTTCGCCTTCGGATGAAGCTCTGGCGAGCGTAGAGCCTTTTGCGATTGATTCGCTACAACCGGAAGAGTGGTTGCAGTGGATCTTTATCGTTAAGATCAATGCAATGATGGATGCACAAATGAGCCTACCTAAAGGCTTTGCTATTCATCCTTATTTTGGTGAAGTGTGGAAAAATGAGGCAGAGAAAGCGGAATTGCTAGTGACGATTCTGAGCATTGATGAGGTATGCGCGTAATGTTAGAGATCATTTATCAAGATGAGTATTTTGTCGCTGTGAATAAGCCTGCGGGTATGCTAGTGCATCGCTCATGGTTGGATAAACACGAGACTCAGTTTGTGATGCAGACTCTGCGTGACCAAATTGGTCAGCACGTCTTTCCTCTGCATCGTTTAGACCGACCGACATCTGGTGTGTTGGTGTTCGCACTGTCGAGTGAGGTTGCCTCTGAGGTGATGCCGATGTTCGCCAACCATGAGATGCAAAAGACTTATCATGCGATTGTGCGTGGGTGGATAGAAGAGGGCGATACGCTCGATTATGCGCTTAAGGTTGAACTGGATAAGATCGCCGATAAGTTCGCGAAAGAAGACAAAGAACCACAAGAAGCCGTCACCGTTTACGAGCCGTTAGCGAAAGTCGAAGTGCCGTATTCAACAGGCCGTTTTCCTACCAGTCGTTACTGCTTAGTCGAGATGATGCCAAAGACAGGACGTAAACATCAGCTGCGTCGTCACATGGCTCATCTAAGACATCCAATCGTTGGTGATACTTCACATGGTGATGGTAAGCACAACCGACTGTTCCGCGATGATTTAGATTCGCACCGTTTGTTGTTGCACGCTTCTGAGTTGCGTTTCATTCATCCTTTTACAAAGAAAGAACTAGTAATGAAGGCCAGCCTAGATGAAACGTGGCTAAGGTTGTTTGAAACCTTTGAGTGGGATACCAGCTTGGTGAATGCTGAAGCACGGTCGTCTAAGTAAAGACCAGGCGTCTAGTAAACATAGAAAATAGAATAAAAATAAAGGGCTGATAGTGATATCAGCCCTTTTTGTGTCTATGCAATCTTAGCGGTAAAACTAATGTTAGTTAGTCGCTCACCGCGGGATCATTTCAGCTTTTCTAGATCGGCTTCGATCTCTGCGATCTTACTTGATACAACCTTCTCTAAGTGGCGTAAGTCGGTAAGGATCTTCTGCTTCACATCGACCTCAGCGGTTGGCGTAGGTTTGGTGATCTTGTTGAGTTCATCAATCACAAGAGTGAGGTTGCGGTTAATCTCTGTCACTTCTTTGTATTGATTATTGCCGCCGCTAACAAGCACACTTTTTACTTGTCGTGGGTACTTAAACTTAACGCTTTTCGCGAACAGTTCACCTTTCTGCTTACGAAAGTAAATCTTCAGGATATCTTTATGAGCTTCTTGGCGAAGGGAGTAACGTTCAATCTGTTTAGGTTCGTGGATACCTAAGCCAGTGAGGTTTGGATACATAAGCGACCTCTAGGTTATGAATGTAATACTTTTATGTAATTGACTTGATCAATGTAGCAGCCTAACGACGAGCTAGATAGTTGATATCTGTGAATTGATTGTAAGTTGTGGGCAAGATCGCTCTCTATCTTTGCCCACACTTATTTGGCTATTAAAGCTGTTCTTAGAGCTAAACTTGTTTCCTCGTTATAACTGACTTTTAGTACTAAATTAGTTTTCTAAGGTGCGAGTTCTGAAACATGCTCAGTTAACCTTTCTCTTAGTGCTTGTTCTTGTTCTTCAGACAGTCTTCCTCCCGCGTCACTGGTCAGAATAAACAAATCTTCAGCTCGCTCACCTATGGTGGTGATTTTCGCACCGTGCAAATTGATGTCTAACTCTGCAAAGGTTGCACCGACTTGAGCCAACAATCCCGGCGTATCAAGAGCTCTTAATTCCATCAAGGTGCGTTTCTTGCTTTTGGTTGGTAAGAACTCAACCAAGGTTTTTACCTTGAAATGCTGCAAGTTACGTGGCGTACGACGAGTCTTAATCTTAGTCGGGCGGCCATCAGCCAGAACATGAGTTAGATGCTTAGCGACGGCTTTGTGTCTTGCCTCATCAATCGCTTCGCCGTGCTGATCCAGTACGATAAAGGTATCCAAAACGTGGCCATCTTTACTGACCATGACTTGTGCGTCGTGAACGTTAAAGTTGCGTCTATCGAGCTCGGCAACCACAGTCGCAAAAAGTGCAGCTTGGTCTTTACAGTAAACGAATACCTCTGTGCCGCCACGTGTCGCTTTTTGGCTGATAAGCACTAAAGGTTGACTCGGATCTTCTAAGCGAAGTAAGTGTTCACAGTGCCATGCGATTTGAGTGTGTGTATGACGCAAGAAATAGTCAGCTTTGAAACGCTGCCACAACACCTCAATCTCACGAGCCGTGAAGCCTTCTTTACGCAGCAGTGCAGATGCCATTTGCTGGTTATGACGAATACGGTCTCTGACATCGACTGGGTTTTCCAAGCCGCGACGCAGTGCGCGCTGCGTAGAATGGAACAGTTCTGCGAGTAGGGTACGTTTCCAGCTGTTCCATAGTTCTGGGTTGGTCGCACAGATATCGGCTACCGTTAGGCACACCAGCAGTTCTAATGACTCTTCGTCGCGAACTTTCTTAGCGAACTCGGTGATCACATCAGGGTCGTAGATGTCACGGCGTTGAGCCGTTACTGACATTAATAGGTGATTTTGCACCAACCACGCGACTTGTTTGGCTTCGGGTTTAGACAAGCCGTGTTCAATACAGAAAGAGTAAGCTTCAACAGCGCCAATTTCTGAGTGGTCTCCGCCGCGGCCTTTACCTATGTCGTGGAAGATTGCCGCCAGAATCAACAGCTCTTTCTTTTGAACTCGTGGATACACTTCACAACAGATAGGGTGCTTATCGTGGTTCTCGATTTGGCCAAAACGGTTGATGTGTTTGAGTAGGCGAATACTGTGTTCATCCACGGTGTATACGTGAAACAGATCAAACTGCATTTGGCCGACAATTTGGCTCCATTGTGGCAAATAGGCCGATAGTACGCCCAATTTGTGCATCAAGCTAAAGGCTTTGTGTAGTGCATTTGGGTGGCGAACCAAATCCATGAACTTGTCACGCGCTTCAGGAATGGTGTGCAAGAAGCGGTTCAATCGGCGACGTGCGGTACGTAACTGTCTCAAGGTTGGTGGGCTGACCCCTTCGATGGAAGAGTCATTCGCGATATGGATAAACATATCGAGAATCGTTTCCGGACGAGCTTGGAATAGGGCAGGCTTACGGGCTTCGATCAGTGAGCCTCGACGTTGGAAGTCGTTGTCGAGAATTTCCGCTTCTTGCGTTTGACCACCGTTGATGATCGCTTGGTCAAACAGTTTAAGGAGCATTTTGTTGAGCTCTGCTACACGACGAAGTGTTCGATAGAACTCTTTCATCATCATCTCGACGCCACGGTTACCTTCTCCACTGTAACCCAGGTGTTCCGCTACTTGAGCTTGATGGGCAAACGTGAGGCGGTTGTCGTACCGGCGCAGTTCGATATGTAATGCAAAGCGAACGCGCCATAAGAAATCTTGGCATTCGACTAGTTCGCGATATTCAGCATCGGTTAGGAATCCGTATTTGCTCATCTCAAGTAGAGATGTGGCACCAAAATGGCGACGTGCTACCCAACTCAGGGTGTGGATGTCTCTTAATCCACCTGGTGTTGATTTGATGTCCGGTTCTAGATTGTAGGTGGTGTCGTGGTAGCGAGCATGACGCTCTCTCTGTTCTTGAATCTTAGCCTTGTAAAAGGTCTCACTTGGCCAAAATGAATCGGAATGAATCTTTAGCTTTAACTCTTGAAAGGTGTCTTCACTGCCGCAAAGTAAACGAGACTCTTGTAGGTTGGTCGCAACCGTTAAATCATCGATGCCGATATCCATACATTCGGCAATAGTACGCACAGCGTGGCCGACTTCTAATCTTAAATCCCACAGAAGGGTGATGAATTGACTGACTTTTTCACCCATTGCGGGGGGCAACGTTTTTTGCGAGACGATGAGGATATCAATATCGGACAAAGGATGTAGCTCACCACGACCATAGCCGCCTACAGCTACCAGCGCGATATGCGGCAGTTTGTTGAATCCGAAATGCTCCCATAAACGATTGAGAAGCAAATCCATGTATTCGGAACGAAGCAGCACCAAGTCGGTAACTGGGTGATGATTCAGAAATTCACTTTTTTGATACTGCGTGAAGATTTCGAGCTGATTTTTTATTTCGCAGATTTCAATCTGTTCGTCATTGAACGTAAGAGGGCATTGATAAGGCATAGTCTGCTATCCGTGCAAGCAAATGAGAATAGTAAACAATTTAACAGAAGCTGATGGAAAATCGAAATTGAGCGGATAAAAAAATATCCTCGACAATGCGAGGATATTTTTAAAAGTCTGAGGTATTTAGCTTCTTGAACTAAGCGTTCTTCATGATGCGTGGAATCGTATCGTCGCTGCGTAGTGTTAGTACTTCGCAACCAGTATCCGTTACAACCAGAGTGTGTTCCCACTGAGCTGAGTTCTTGCTGTCGGCTGTGTACACTGTCCAGCTATCTTCGTCATCTAGACGGCAGCCAAATTTACCCGCATTGATCATAGGCTCGATTGTGAAACACATGCCTGCTTTCAGTACGGTACGGTCACTGTTTTTGTAGTGAACGACCTGTGGATCTTCGTGGAACTCAGAACCAATACCGTGGCCACAGTAATCTTTTACAATAGAGAATTTAGCGCGTGGGTTGTTCTTGTTGTTTGTTTTGATGTACTTCTCAATAGCAGTACCGATTTGGCCAAGTTGAACACCTGGTTTAACCTGACGCATGCCTTCGTAAAGTGCTTCTTGAGCAACCATACACAGACGTTTGTTTGCTGGAGAAACTTCACCCACAAGGAACATCTTAGATGTGTCACCGTGGTAGCCTTGTGGACGAACACTTAGATCAGCATTTTCGTCATCAGGAACAATCACAGTGATATCAACGTTTAAAATGTCGCCATCTTTTAGTACTGCAGGTTTGAATTGACCGGTGCTACCAGTCTCATCTTGTGATGCTGGAATACCGTGACACACGATGTGGTTGATAGATGTACAGATTGACTTAGGGAAACCGTGGTAATCAAGTGGTGCTGAATATGCGCCTCTTTCTAGGGCGTACTCATGACAGATTTGGTTTAGCTCTTCTGTCGTTGTACCCACTTGGATGTGAGGTTCAATCATCTCTAGAATTTCTGAAGCCAGCTTGCCAGCGACGCGCATTTTTTCAATTTCTTCAGCAGTTTTAATTTTTACAGCCATTGCATATCTCTTAAATTTGGTAGCACCTAAGTGTGCATATTGGGGCTATTCTAGCAGTGCAGCATTTTAGCGCAACATTCTGATACCCATATAATGCTGGTGGATATTACTAAGCATGATTGAATAGTGTTCAAATTTAGACGGTTTGCTTCTTGTGTTATTGATACTATTTATAAGAGAAATACAGCGTCAAAGATCAGTATAGCAGTCGCCATTTTTAGATTTTTTTCTAGCCATAGATAGACAAAATATGGTATAAAGCGCGCCGGACATCAGGACTGTTTTCTCCATTTGGCGAAACAAGCTTTGTGTCCACTAACTTATTTCTTTAAATCACACACATTCCGACACATGTTCCGGGGTGCCTCAACAACACAGATAACGGCTGAAAAGTGGTTAGTTGTTAGGGGTCGGATTCATGGGGAGTGTGGAGGCCTAACCCCATAGAGGATTTTAAAATGGCAACTGTATCAATGCGCGATATGCTTAAAGCTGGTGTTCACTTCGGTCACCAAACTCGTTACTGGAACCCAAAAATGAAGCCATTCATCTTTGGTGCTCGTAGCAAAGTTCATATCATCAACTTAGAAAAAACTGTACCAATGTTCAACGAAGCTCTAGCTGAAATTGCTAAAGTTGGCGAGAAGAAAGGTAAAGTTCTTTTTGTTGGTACTAAGCGTGCTGCATCTGAAGCTGTTAAAGAAGCTGCTATCAACAGCAACCAGTTTTACGTTAACAACCGCTGGTTAGGCGGTATGCTAACGAACTACAAAACTGTTCGTCAGTCTATCAAGCGTCTGAAAGAACTTGAAGCGCAAGCTCAAGACGGTACTTTCGACAAGCTTACTAAGAAAGAAGCTCTAATGCGTACTCGTGAAATGGAGAAGCTAGAGAAATCTCTTGGTGGTATCAAGAACATGGGCGGCCTTCCAGACGCTCTATTCGTTATCGATGCTGATCACGAACACATCGCAGTTAAAGAAGCAAACAACCTAGGTATCCCAGTTTACGCTGTAGTTGATACTAACTCTAACCCAGACGGTGTTGATTTCGTTATCCCAGGTAACGATGATGCAATCCGTGCAGTACAGCTTTACCTAAACGCTGCTGCAGACGCGGTTAAAGAAGGTCGTAACAAAGATGTTGCTGCTGTAGCTGCTGAAAAAGACGGTTTTGTAGAAGCTGAATAATAGCGGCTCTGAGCCATATTTAGTTCATATTAAGCGGTCATAATCGATGGCTTAAGAACTGAATACAGTCAATATCAGGGGCCAATTAATTAGGCCCCTGTTTTTTATCTTTTTTAGAATTTACTGAGGAATAGAGAATGGCAACTGTAACTGCAGCTCTAGTTAAAGAACTTCGTGAACGCACAGCTGCGGGCATGATGGAATGTAAAAAAGCGCTTGTTGCTGCTGAAGGCGACATCGAGCTAGCAATTGAAAACATGCGTAAATCTGGCGCAGCGAAAGCAGCTAAAAAAGCTGGTAACGTTGCTGCTGAAGGCACAATCATCATTAAAGAAGACGCTGGCGTTGCTGCTCTTCTTGAGGTGAACTGCCAAACTGATTTCGTAGCTAAAGATGCAGGTTTCCTTGCATTCGCTAACGAAGTTGCTGAAGCTGCTCTAGCTGAACGTCTAGACATCGTTGCACTTCAAGCTAAATTTGAAGACGCACGTATCGCTCTAGTAACTAAGATCGGTGAGAACATCAGCATCCGTCGTGTTGAGCTTGTTGAAGGTGTTGCACTAGCTTCTTACCGTCACGGCGAGAAAATCGGTGTTGTTGTTGCTGGTGAAGGCGAAGCTGAAACGCTTAAGCACATCGCTATGCACGTTGCTGCTTCTAAGCCTGAGTACGTTAACCCAACTGACGTACCTGCAGACGTAGTAGAAAAAGAAAAAGCTGTTCAAGTTGAAATCGCTATGAACGAAGGCAAACCACAAGAGATCGCTGAGAAAATGGTTATCGGCCGTATGAAGAAATTCACGGGCGAAGTATCTCTTACTGGTCAAGCTTTCATCATGGAACCTAAGAAAACTGTTGCTGACATTCTTAAAGAGAAAGGCGCATCAGTTACTAACTTCGTTCGTTTAGAAGTTGGTGAAGGTATCGAGAAAGCAGCTGAAATGAGCTTCGCAGACGAAGTTGCAGCGGTACAACAAGGTTAATCCTTAGCGTATTGATTGAAAAAGACCGTGGCAAATGCTGCGGTCTTTTTATGAATAATGAATTATTTTCGGCTGTTAGCTGTTATGAATGCAAACTGAGCTCTTCAGTTTTTATCCATGACTGTTAATCATCAACTCTTTGGAAGGTAAACTCCATGACTACGAACCCTAAACCAGCATATCAACGTATTCTGTTAAAACTTAGCGGCGAAGCACTACAAGGCGAAGAAGGTTTTGGTATTGACGCGACGGTCCTTGATCGTATGGCTCAAGAAGTAAAAGAATTGGTTGAACTAGGTGTTCAAGTAGGTGTTGTTATCGGTGGCGGTAACCTTTTCCGTGGTGCAGGCCTTGCTGAAGCAGGTATGAACCGCGTTGTTGGTGACCACATGGGTATGCTAGCTACGGTAATGAACGGCCTTGCAATGCGTGACGCTCTGCACCGTGCTTACGTAAATGCACGTGTAATGTCAGCTATCCCTCTTAAAGGTGTGTGTGACGACTACAACTGGGCAGATGCAATCAGCCAACTACGTCAAGGTCGTGTTGTGATCTTCTCTGCTGGTACTGGTAACCCATTCTTCACTACAGATTCTGCTGCGTGTCTACGTGGTATCGAAATTGAAGCTGACGTAGTTCTAAAAGCGACAAAGGTAGATGGCGTATTTACTGCTGACCCAGTAGCAAACCCAGACGCAGAGCTGTATGATACGTTGTCTTACAACACGATTCTTGAAAAAGAACTTAAAGTGATGGATTTGGCTGCATTTACGCTAGCTCGTGATCACAAAATGCCAATCCGTGTATTTAACATGAATAAACCAGGCGCACTACGTCGCGTGGTTATGGGTGAAACTGAAGGTACATTAATCAGCGACGCTGACTAATTTTTCGGGCTTACTGAGGTGTGATGCTTTGGTAAGCTTATCCTTATCACTCCAAATAAAAAGCTTTCTTGAAGAAAGAACATAATCAAGGTGAAATTGTGATTAACGAAATCAAAAAAGACGCTCAAGAGCGTATGGATAAAAGTGTAGATGCACTTAAAAATAGCCTGCAAAAGATTCGTACAGGCCGTGCTCACCCAAGCTTACTGTCTGGCCTTACTGTAGAGTACTACGGTGCACCAACGCCTTTGGCTCAAGTTGCTAACGTTATTGCAGAAGATGCACGTACACTAGCAATTACAGTGTTTGATAAAACACTAACGCCTCTAGTTGAAAAGGCAATCCTGACATCTGACTTAGGCCTAAACCCTATGTCTGCTGGCACGGTTATTCGTGTACCACTTCCAGCGTTAACGGAAGAGCGTCGTAAAGACCTAGTTAAAATCGTTCGTGGTGAAGCTGAAGGTGGCCGTGTTGCTATCCGTAACATCCGTCGTGACGCGAATGGCGATCTAAAAGCACTTCTGAAAGACAAAGAAATCTCTGAAGATGAAGATCGTAAAGCACAAGACGAAATTCAAAAGCTAACTGACGCTGCGGTTAAGAACGTAGATGAAGTTCTAGCAATTAAAGAAAAAGAGTTGATGGAAGTTTAACTTTCCATAATCTTTTCTTTCCGGAAAAACGCTGTACTCACGGTTCAGCGTTTTTTTATGCTACTCTGTCCGACTATTAGAATTTGATTCACTCTTTTATGCATAATTCTCAAGCGTTCACAGACTCTCTTCCTAAACACATCGCTATCATTATGGATGGTAATGGCCGCTGGGCAAAAGCTCAGGGCAAGCCTCGCGTCTTTGGTCATAAAAACGGTGTTCAAGCCGTTCGTAAAACCATCTCTTCATCTGCCAGACTTGGCATTAAGGCCGTTACACTTTTTGCGTTTAGTAGCGAGAACTGGCGTCGTCCCGAAGAAGAGGTTGGTATCTTGATGGAACTGTTTATTTCAGTGCTATCGAGTGAAGTAAAAAAACTTCATAAAAATAATCTACAACTGCGTGTTATTGGTGATAAAAGTCGTTTCAATGATCGACTACAAAAGAAGATAGAAGAAGCAGAAGCTTTGACTAGCACCAATACGGGTATGGTTATTAATATTGCGGCCAACTATGGCGGCAAGTGGGATATCCAACAGGCAATGACCTCAATTGCTCAACAGGTAAAGTCTGGCGATATTAATGTAGACGACATTGATGAAGCTATGATTACACAGCACCTGACTATGGCAGATATTCCTGAAGTTGATCTACTTATCCGCACCAGTGGTGAATGCCGAATTAGTAACTTTATGCTTTGGCAGTTGGCTTACGCTGAAATGTATTTCACTGAACAATTCTGGCCAGACTTTAATGAAGACAGCTTAGTCGAAGCTGTGACTTGGTTTGTAAACCGCGAGCGTCGTTTTGGATGCACAGGTGAGCAAATTAAAGCTCTGATGGACAGTTAATAAGGATTTTTTGGTTTGAAACAACGAATTATTACGGCGTTGATTTTAGCTCCCCTAGTTATTCTAGGTATTTTCGAGTTATCACTTCCCACGTTTATTCTTTCATTAGCGGTAATTTCGCTACTGGGCTTTTGGGAGTGGACTCAGTTTGTTGAAAGCAAATCGCGTTATTTAGCACTAATTCCAACGGTTGTAGTCAGTGCTGCAAGTTTTGCTTTTATCCCTTTTGATGCATTTAGCCTTAATCACTTATCTAGCGCTCACTACACCATTCTAACGATTGGCTCTATTTGGTGGGTAATCGCGAGTGGTATGGCGGTGACTTATCCTAAGTCTATGCCTGCATGGAAAGATTCCTCTCTCCTCCGTCACGCGTTTGGCGTGCTGACTCTGCTACCATTCTTCTGGAGTGTGGTTATCCTGCGTGCTAACGGTATCGATGTTGATCCTTATCACGGTGCAAAATTGGTAATGTTTGTTTGTTTGCTCGTTTGGGCAGCTGACAGCGGTGCTTATTTTTCAGGAAAGAGTTTTGGTAAGCGTAAAATGGCACCAGCGGTAAGCCCGAATAAGACGATTGAAGGTCTTATTGGTGGCATTATTACAGCGGTGATCATAGCTTGGATTTTTGCTGACTTGTTTGATATCCAATTCTCAAGTCCTCTTCACATGATTGTTATTACCCTTGTGACGGTTGTTATTTCTGTTCTTGGCGACCTTGTTGAAAGCATGTTTAAGCGTGTTTCTGGGGTGAAAGACAGCAGTAATCTGATTCCTGGTCATGGAGGTATACTTGATAGAATAGATAGCTTAACGGCTGCATTCCCTGTCTTTGCTCTTCTTTATTTAGCATTCTAATAAAAAGGGCAGTGATTCTGCCCTTTATTTCATTTCTACGGTCATATGTGATGCGAAATCTAACTATTCTTGGCGCTACCGGCTCAATTGGTGCAAGTACACTAAAAGTCGTTGAACAAAACTCAGATCTCTATTCGGTCTTGGCACTGGCTGCTGGCTCGAATGTTGAAAAGATGCTGGCGTTAGTTGAAATGTGGCAACCAAGCTATGTTGCTATGGCTTGCCCTGATGCAGCATCTCAGCTGACCGATGTGTTATCTGTGAAATACCCAAATATCAAAGTTCTTTCAGGTTCTGAGGGCATGTGTCAGATTGCTTCTTTAGATGAAGTGGACACGGTAATGGCTGCGATTGTAGGAGCGGCAGGTTTACTTCCTACAATGGCTGCGGTTAAGGCTGGTAAGCGCATCTTGCTTGCTAATAAAGAAGCCTTGGTGATGTCTGGGCAACTGTTTATCGATGCCGTGGAAAAGTACGGTGCTGAACTACTTCCTGTAGACAGTGAGCATAATGCTATCTTCCAATGCCTACCGAAAAATGTACAAACCCATCTAGGTCGTTGCAATCTGGAAGAGAACGGTATCAACCATATTCTCTTGACTGGTTCTGGTGGCCCTTTCCGCTACACGGATGTTGCAGAGTTAGAATCGGTAACACCGGCTCGCGCTATTGCACACCCTAACTGGTCTATGGGCCCTAAGATCTCTGTTGACTCTGCGACCATGATGAATAAAGGTCTTGAGTACATTGAAGCTAAGTGGCTATTTAATGCTTCTCAAGAACAGTTAAAAGTCATTATTCATCCTCAGTCTGTGATTCATTCTATGGTCCAGTACAAGGATGGCTCGGTGCTTGCTCAAATGGGCGAACCCGATATGGCGACGCCAATCGCTTTGACGATGTCTTACCCTGATCGTACAGAAGCTGGCGTTAAACCTCTGGATTTCACCAAAGTGGGCGAACTTACTTTTCTAGAACCCGATTTGAGCCGTTACCCATGTTTAAGGTTGGCAATTGAAGCGTGCTACCTAGGGCAACATGCAACAACAGCAATTAATGCTGCCAATGAAATTGCAGTTGATGCTTTCTTGAATAATCGAGTTAAGTTTACCGATATTGCTGTCATTAACGAGCATGTTATGAGCAAAGTATGTGAACAATATAGCTCTGAGGGCTTAGATAGCTTGGAAAGCCTGCTTGAGCTAGATAATATGTCTCGTCAAATAGCCATTCAATTTATTAAAGAGCAGCTAACATGAGTGGAATTCTGTGGAACTTCGCATCTTTTATTGTAGCGCTTGGTATTCTGGTTGCTGTTCATGAATTTGGACACTTCTGGGTTGCTCGTCGTTGTGGTGTGAAAGTAGAAAAATTCTCGATTGGTTTTGGTAAATCAATCTGGAGTAAGATCGGCCGTGATGGTACTGAATACAGCTTGTCAGTGATTCCGCTGGGCGGCTACGTTAAGATGCTCGATGGGCGTGTTGACGACCTTTCTGAAGAAGAACAGCAATACGCTTTTGACAAGAAGCCATTGTGGAAACGCACGGCGATAGTGGGTGCAGGCCCAGCATTTAACTTTATCTTTGCAGTGTTTGCGTATTGGTTGGTTTTTTTGATCGGTGTGCCAGCGGTTAAACCGGTGATAGGTGAAGTGACCCCTCAATCTATTGTTGCACAAGCCGGAATTGAAACTGGAATGGAACTTAAATCTATTTCAGGAATCAAAACCGCAGATTGGGAATCAGTTAATATGGGTTTGATATCACATATTGGTGATCAGTCCATGACCGTAACGGTTTCTTCTCAAGACGATATTGGTTTTGAGCAACAGATGACATTGGATATTTCAGACTGGTCGTTCAACCCAGAAACTGAGTCTGCAATGACAACGCTTGGTTTTAGACCGTATTCTCCAGAGATATCAACAGTGCTTGCTCAAGTCATTGATGATGGCGCTGCATACTCTGCGGGGCTAGAAGCCGGCGACAAAATTGTTGAGATTAATGGGCAGCCAATTGAACAGTGGCAGTCGGTTGTTGAGTTAATTCGCTCGAACCCGATGAAATCCATGAGCCTTATTGTACTTCGCAATGGTTCTGAGCAGTCGTTATCTATGACGCCCAAAAGTCGAGAGCTTTCTGATGGTTCTATAATCGGCTATGCGGGTATTGCTCCAGAAGTCGCAGAATGGCCAGAAGATTATCGCTTTGAGTTACAATTTGGTGTAATTGAGTCTGTAGGAAAAGCATTTGATAAAACAGGTCAAATTATTGGTTTGACGCTGACAATGCTCAAGAAGCTCATCGTTGGTGATGTCGGCTTAAACAACTTGAGTGGCCCGATTTCAATTGCTAAAGGTGCAGGTACAACCGCCGATTACGGTTTGGTTTACTTCTTAGGCTTTTTAGCTCTGATTAGTGTCAATTTGGGTATTATTAATTTGGTTCCGCTGCCTATGCTTGATGGCGGACATTTGCTCTTTTTCGCTATTGAGGCCATAACTCGTAAACCGGTTCCTGAAAAAATTCAGGAAATGGGATACAGAGTGGGAGGAGCAATCCTCTTCTCTTTGATGGCTCTGGCAATATTTAATGATTTTACTCGTCTGTGAATGGTTTCTCACAGGCATTGGTAGTAGCAAGGAATAATTAGAATAAGTATGGCGATTAAGCAAATTCTGTTCGCAAGTCTATTGGCCACTAGTGTGGCTGCGAACGGAGCACAAAACTTTGTAGTTCAAGATATCAAGATCGAAGGTTTACAGCGTGTTGCACTTGGTGCAGCTCTACTGAAAATGCCAGTGCGTATTGGCGATGAAGTGGATGAAGGCGATGTATCTGAGATCATTCGTGCACTGTATGCTTCAGGTAACTTTGAGGATGTTAAGGTCCTTCGCGATGAAGGTGTTTTAGTTGTTCAAGTAAAAGAACGACCGACCATCGCAAGCATTTCATTCTCAGGGAACAAAGCGATCAAAGAAGAGCAACTTCAGCAGAACCTAGATGCATCTGGTGTTCGTGAAGGTGAAGCCCTTGACCGCACAACGCTGAGTAACATAGAGAAAGGCCTTGAAGATTTTTACTACAGTGTTGGTAAGTACAACGCGACAGTAAAAGCGGTTGTAACGCCTTTGCCACGTAACCGTTCTGACCTTAAGTTTGTATTTACTGAAGGCGTATCCGCTAAGATTCAACAAATCAACTTTATCGGTAATGAAGTTTTCTCTGACGCTGATCTACTAAGCCGTTTCAACCTGAATGTTGATGTTGCATGGTGGAATTTCCTTGCGGATGAAAAATACCAGAAGCAAGTGCTAGCTGGCGATATTGAGGCGTTGAAATCGTACTATCTTGATCGTGGTTACCTTAAATTTAAGGTGGATTCTACACAAGTAGCGATCTCTCCAGATAAGAAAGGCGTTTACATCACGCTTGGTATTGATGAAGGCGAAGCCTACACCGTTAAAGATGTCGCATTTCGTGGTGAGCTGATTGGCCGTGAGGCTGATTTTGAAGCATTAGTACCATTTGAAGACGGCGATACGTACAACGGCTCTTCTGTGACGTCACTAGAAGAGGGTGTAAAACGTATTCTTGGTGAATCTGGTTATGCGTACCCACAAGTGCGTACTATTCCTGAATTTGACGATGAGACTAAAGAAGTGTCATTGGTTATTAATGTAGAAGCGGGCAGCCGTATCTACGTTCGTGATATTCGATTCACCGGCAATAACTCGACAAAAGATGAAGTATTACGTCGTGAAATGCGTCAAATGGAAGGCAGCTGGCTTAACTCTAAGTCAATTGATACCGGTAAGGGTCGTCTTAACCGTTTAGGTTTCTTTGAAACGGTTGATGTGCAAACGGTACGTGTTCCTGGCAGTGAAGACCAAGTTGACTTGGTTTACAACGTTAAGGAAGCAAACTCAGGCAGCATCAACTTTGGTGTTGGTTACGGTACTGAATCAGGTGTCAGCTTCCAAGTTGGTTTGCAGCAAGATAACTTTGCGGGTTCAGGTAACCGTGTTGGCGTAAGTGCCATGATGAACGATTACCAAAAGAACGTGAGCTTAGACTATCGTGACCCATACTGGAACCTTGATGGTGTGAGCTTAGGCGGTAAGATCTTCTACAACGAATTCGAAGCCTCTGAAGCGGATATTGTCGACTATACCAACCAAAGTTACGGTACCAGCCTAACATGGGGCTTTCCTATGGATGAGTTGAATCGTATCGAATTTGGTGTCGGTTACACGCATAACAAGATTGGTAATGTTCCTACGTATGTACAAGCTCAACAGTTTGCGGAGAGTATCGATCAAGCTGGCGATGAAAACATCTTAACCGATGACTTCGATATCAATATTTCTTGGACTCGTAACAACCTTAACCGTGGTTTCTTCCCAACTGAGGGTAATCACCAACGTGCTTTCTATAAAATGACGGTACCTGGTTCTGACGTTAAATACTTTAAAGCACAGTACGATGTGAAACATTACATCCCGCTGACCAAAAAGCATGAGTTTACACTATTGATGCGTGGCCGATTAGGCTATGGTAATGGTTATGGTCAAACGGATGGTAATGATAACTTGTTCCCATTCTACGAGAATTACTACGCAGGTGGCTTCACAACATTACGTGGTTTTGGCTCTAACTCAGCGGGTCCAAAAGCTGTTTACGAAAGTAGTGTAGGTAATAACCCAACTTATGATACAGCTACCGATGATTCGGTTGGTGGCAATGCTGTTGCATTGGCGAGCTTAGAGTTAATTGTACCTACGCCTTTTGCCTCTGATGAAGCGCGCAGCCAGATTCGAACCAGTGTCTTCTTCGACATGGCAAGCGTGTGGGATACTGAGTTTGTTCATAGAGGTAAGCCGACTAATGGTGGGAAATATTATTACGATTACTCTGATCCAACAAATTACCGTTCATCTTATGGTGCAGCCCTTCAATGGATGTCGCCGATGGGCCCATTAGTTTTCTCTCTAGCGAAACCCGTTAAAATTTACGAAGGTGATGATGAGGAATTCTTCACATTTACTATTGGTAGAACTTTCTAATATTTAAAGGACAATATTTTGAAAAATATGATTAAAGCAGCAGGTTTAGGCCTTGTAGTTCTTAGCTCCTCCTTCTTTGCAACAGCTGCTGAAGCTGCGCAAAAAGTGGGTTATGTAAACACTGCACAAGTATTCCAGGCTCTACCTCAACGCGAAGTTGTTCTTCAAAAAATGCAGGAAGAGTTCAAAGATAAAGCAGCTGAGCTGCAGAGCATTCAAGCTGAAGCTAAAACCAAGATTGAAAAGCTTAAGCGCGATGGCGAACTACTAGGCCCTGATGAAGTTGAGAAACTTCGTATCGAAGTCGGTCAACTAGACAGTAAGTACAAAATCAAAGCTCAAGCACTAGAAAAAGCAAGCCAACGTCGTGAAGCACAAGAGAAGCAGAAGCTATTCAAAGTGATTCAAGATGCTGTAACTAAAGTTGCAGAGAAAGAAGGCTACGACATGATTGTTGATATTCAAGCTCTGCAGTACGGCAAGCCGGAATACAACATCTCTGAGCAAGTAATTAAATCACTGAAATAAGTTTATGAAGAACCTGACTTTAGCCGAATTGGCAACGATTACCGGGGGAGAGCTACACGGAGACGGTACGGTTACCGTTTCAGCAGTTGCTCCTATGGATAAAGCGCAAGAAGGTAACATCACGTTCCTTTCGAACGTTAAGTACAGCAAGCATCTTGGTGACTGTAAAGCATCCGCTATTATGGTTAAAGAGAGTGAGCGCGAACTGTGTAAGACCAACGTTATTGTGGTCAGTGACCCTTACGTTGCTTTTGCTAAAGTTGCTCAAGCGCTTGATACTACTCCTGCACCCGCAGCGGCTATTGCTGATTCTGCTTCAATTTCAAGCGATGCAACCATTGGACAAAATGTGTCTATTGGTGCGAACGCTGTGATTGAGTCTGGTGTGGTACTTGGTGATGATGTGATCATCGGAGCTGGTTGTTTTATTGGTAAAAACGCAAATATTGGCACAGGCACTAAGCTATGGGCTAACGTAAGTGTTTACCATGAAGTAGTGATCGGCGACGCGTGTTTGATTCAATCAAGCACTGTTATTGGTTCTGATGGCTTTGGTTATGCGAACGAGAAAGGTGAATGGGTTAAGATCCCACAAGTCGGTTCAGTTCGCGTTGGTAACCGTGTCGAAATTGGCGCGTGTACAACCATCGACCGTGGAGCATTAGATGACACAATCATTGAAGATAACGTTATCTTAGATAACCAGCTTCAAATTGCTCACAATGTTCACATCGGATATGGTTCTGCTATTGCAGGTGGTACTATCATCGCAGGCAGTACCACGATAGGTAAGTACTGTATTATTGGTGGCGGTTGTGTGATTAATGGTCATATTGAAATCGTTGGCGGCGTTACAATCACCGGTATGGGGATGGTAATGCGCAGCATCACTGAGAAAGGCATGTACTCTTCGGGTATTCCTTTACAGCCAAATAAAGATTGGCGTAAAACAGCAACGCGTGTGCATCGTATTGATGAAATGAACAAGCGTTTGAAAACCGTTGAAAAACTTATCGAGAAGAGCGCGGAATCATAATTCCAGCATTTCTAATAAAAGGCTCGCGTACAGCGAGTCTTTTTCGTTTATAATCCTTCTAATTAAATAAAGAATATACATAGGAATACGACTTTGACTACTGAACAGACAACGATGAACATTACTGAAATTCAGGAACTATTACCTCATCGCTACCCATTCTTAATGGTTGATCGTGTGACTAGCTTTGAAAAAGAAAAAACACTGACTGCGATTAAGAATGTCACTGTCAACGAACCTCAGTTCACTGGCCACTTCCCTCAACTTCCTGTATTCCCAGGCGTGTTGATCTTAGAAGCAATGGCTCAAGCAACAGGTCTTCTAGCATTTAAATCATTTGGTGCCCCTTCTGGTAACGAGCTTTACTACTTTGCAAGTGTGGATAAAGCAAAATTCCGTAAACCAGTCGTGCCAGGTGACCAACTGATTATCGAAGTTGAGTTCTTAAAAGAGCGTCGTGGTATTGCATCGTTTAACGGTGTTGCTAAAGTTGACGGCGTGGTTGTATGTTCAGCTGAACTTAAATGTGCTCGTAGAGAGTTTTAATATGATTCATGAAACAGCGAAAATTCACCCGGCAGCAGTAATCGAAGGTGATGTAACTATCGGTGCTAACGTGACGGTTGGGCCTTTCACTTACATTGCTGGTAACGTGACTATTGGTGACGACACTGAAGTGATGTCGCATGTGGTGATCAAAGGTCACACAACCATTGGTAAAGAAAATCGCATCTTCCCACATGCTGTTATTGGTGAAGAGAACCAAGATAAGAAATACGGTGGCGAAGATACTACGGTTGTGATCGGTGATCGAAACGTGATTCGTGAGGCGGTTCAAATCCACCGTGGTACAACTCAAGACAAAGCAACTACAGTGATTGGTGATGACAACTTACTTTGTGTTAATGCTCACGTAGCGCACGATGTTATTGTCGGTAACCACACTCATATTGGTAACAATGCTATCCTTGGCGGTCACGTAACTGTGGGTGACTACGCTGGTGTAATGGCACTTTCTGCGATTCACCCGTTCTGTTCAATTGGCGCTTACGCTTACATTGGCGGCTGTTCTGCTGTTGTTCAAGATGTACTGCCGTACGTGCTTGCACAGGGTAACCATGCAGCTCCATTTGGTCTTAACCTAGTGGGCTTGAAGCGTAACGGATTTGAGAAACCAGAAATTCGTGCACTACAGAAAGCGTATAAAGAATTATACCGTTCAGGTAAAACACTTGAAGAAGCGAAAGCGGCTTTAGTTGAAATGGCGAAAGAGTTTACTTCGGTTACTCCTATGCTAGAAATGCTAGAGAACTCTGAGCGCGGTATTATTCGTTAATACCGGATATGACTGTGTACCAATCTGTGCAAGTATGACAATAGTTACTTAATCAGATTGGTATAACAAAAAGATCGCTACTCATTGGGCGGTCTTTTTTGTTTTAGGCAAGAAGGGAATTGGAAAACTATGGCACAGCAAGAAGCAGCAACCAATAGCTCGAACTTTGTTTCGAATGAACCTCTGCGCGTAGGTATCGTCGTCGGAGAACTCTCAGGTGACACGCTTGGTGAGGGCTTTATTAAAGCGATCAAATCACAATATCCGAATGCTGAATTCGTGGGTATTGGCGGACCAAAAATGAAAGCGTTGGGTTGTGAGTCTCTTTTCGAAATGGAAGAGCTTGCCGTGATGGGACTTGTAGAAGTGCTTGGTCGCTTGCCTCGCTTGTTAAAAGTGAAAGCGGGCCTAGTTAAGTATTTTACTCAAAACCCACCAGATGTGTTTGTTGGTATTGATGCTCCTGACTTCAACCTGAGACTTGAATTGGATCTTAAGAAAGCAGGCATTAAGACCGTTCATTATGTCAGCCCTTCAGTATGGGCATGGCGTCCAAAGCGTATCTTTAAAATCGATAAAGCAACCGATTTGGTATTGGCTTTCTTGCCGTTCGAAAAGGCGTTCTACGATAAATATAATGTTGCTTGTGAATTTGTTGGCCATACATTGGCAGACACCATTCCACTAGAACCGAATAAAAAAGAGGCTCGCGAGCTTTTAGGTTTAGATCAAGATAAGCCTTGGTTAGCCGTATTACCGGGTAGTCGCGGTGGTGAAATGAGTTTGATTGCTCAACCATTTATTGAGACTTGTCAGCGTATTAAGCAGAAATACCCTAATATCAACTTTGTGGTTGCGCTCGTTAATGAGCAACGTAAAAAGCAGTTCACTGAAATCTGGCAATCGACGGCGCCTGAACTTGAATTTACGCTGGTAGAAGATACCGCCACCAATGTGATAACCGCTGCTGATTCTGTTCTGTTAGCTTCTGGTACTGTTGCTCTCGAGTGCATGTTGCTGAAACGCCCGATGGTCGTTGGCTACAAAGTAAATAAACTGACGGGTTATATTGTCAAGAAATTATCGATTACCGAGTTTGTATCACTGCCGAACATTTTGGCTGGCGAAGAGATTGTGAAAGAACATATTCTTGAAGAGTGTCACCCAGACTTCTTATTTCCGTCTGTTGATAAGATGCTATCCGCTGACAACAGCGCATTAATCGAACGCTTTACCGAGATGCATCATTGGATTCGTAAAGACGCGGATAAACAAGCTGCTAATGCTGTATTAAAATTGATAAATCGACCGTTCGTTGAGTCATAAAGCGCTTGTTTACAAAACATTAAGAGAAGAATGATGGCAGTAAAAGAGAAAAAAGAGCTTCCTCCGTTTGAATACCCTCAAGGTTACCAGTTGTTTGCTGGAGTGGATGAAGTGGGTCGTGGTCCATTAGTAGGTGATGTCGTGACTGCGGCCGTTATCCTCGATCCTAATAACCCTATCGAAGGTTTGAACGACTCAAAGAAACTGTCTGAGAAGAAGCGCCTAGCTCTGTTTCCGGAAATCAAAGAAAAAGCATTGGCGTGGTCGGTTGGCCGTTGCTCTCCACAAGAAATTGATGAGTTAAATATTCTACAAGCGACCATGGTTGCTATGCAGCGAGCTATCGCAGGGCTAAGCGTTCAGCCAGACATGGCTCTGATCGATGGTAACCGTGTTCCAGAATTACCTATGGATGGTCTTGCTATTGTGAAAGGTGACTTGCGAGTTGCTGAAATCAGTGCGGCATCTATCATCGCTAAAGTAGTTCGTGACCAAGAGATGGAAGAACTTGATAAACTTCATCCAGAGTTTGGCTTTGCTAAACATAAAGGTTACCCGACCAAAGCGCATTTCGAAGCGATTGAAAAACATGGTGTAACCGAGCATTACCGCAAAAGTTTTAAGCCAGTAAAGCGCATTTTAGGTCTCGATTAAGCTCTTTGACTAAAGCTTTATATTGATGAGGGCTTAATATTGGTTAGAGCTTTATATTGCTTAGATTTCATGTTGAACGGGGCAGGGCATCGAATAAAGTTGCCTACTTGCAGTAGAAAAAAATAGAATACATCCAGTTGTAATCCTAGGCTCACGTCTAGAACTCAGGAAAAATAATGTCAGATCCAAAATTTGTTCACCTTCGCGTACACAGTGACTTTTCTATGGTGGATGGCCTCTCTAAGGTACCACCACTCGTTAAGAAAGTTGCTGAGATGGGTATGCCCGCACTAGCACTGACCGACTTTACCAACCTATGTGGTTTGGTGAAGTTCTACGGTACTGCCCACGGGTGCGGGATTAAACCCATTATTGGTGCTGATTTCCTGATGCAGTCTCCTGAGTTTGGCGACGAATTGACTAAACTCACCGTTATTGCAACAAGTAATAAAGGCTACAACAACCTAACGTTATTGATTTCAAAAGCTTACCTTCGCGGCCATGTACAGCATCAACCTGTGATTGATAAAGAATGGCTGATTGAGCATGCCGAAGGCCTGATTCTTCTATCGGGAGCAAAAGAAGGTGAGATTGGTAAGGCGTTGCTGAAAGGTAACCGTGAATTGGTTGCAAGCAGCGTTGAGTTTTACAAAACACATTTCTCAGACCGTTTTTATCTGGAGCTAATTCGTACTGGGCGCCCGGATGAAGAGTCGTATCTGCACTTTGCGCTAGAGCTTGCCGAACAAGAAGACCTGCCTGTTGTCGCGACCAACGAAGTGGTCTTCATCTCTGAAGACTTATTTGACGCCCATGAAATCCGTGTGGCGATTCATGACGGTTTTACGATGGTTGATCCACGTCGACCGAAAAACTACAGCTCACAACAATACCTGCGTAGTGAAGAAGAGATGTGTGAGTTGTTCTCAGACATCCCAGAAGCACTAGAGAACAGTGTTGAGATCGCCAAGCGTTGTAATGTTACTGTTCGTTTAGGTGAGTACTTCCTACCTAACTTCCCAACAGAAGGTTTGGCGATTGAAGACTTCTTGATTAAAAAATCAGAAGAAGGCCTTGAGCGTCGTTTAGCGTTTCTATTCCCTGATGAGAAAGTTCGTGCTGAGCGCAGGCCTGAATACGATGAACGCCTTAAAATCGAGCTAGAAGTTGTCAACAATATGGGGTTCCCGGGTTACTTCTTGATCGTGATGGAGTTCATCCAGTGGTCAAAAGATAATGACGTACCAGTAGGTCCTGGTCGTGGTTCTGGTGCCGGTTCTTTGGTGGCTTACGCATTGGATATCACCGATCTTGATCCACTTGAATATGACTTGCTGTTCGAACGTTTCTTGAACCCAGAACGTGTATCTATGCCCGATTTCGATATCGACTTCTGCATGGATAAACGCGACCAAGTTATTGATCACGTAGCCGAGATGTACGGTCGTGATGCCGTTTCTCAGATCATCACTTTTGGTACTATGGCGGCAAAAGCGGTAATTCGTGACGTGGGCCGTGTTCTGGGTCACCCGTTTGGTTTCGTTGACCGTATTTCTAAGCTGGTTCCACCAGATCCGGGGATGACGCTAGAGAAAGCTTTCCTTGCTGAGCCAGCATTGCCAGAACTCTACGACGGTGATGAAGAAGTACGCGAACTGATTGATAAATGTCGCATCTTAGAAGGTTGTACGCGAAATGCCGGTAAGCACGCGGGTGGTGTTGTTATCTCACCCACCACGATTACCGACTTTGCACCTATCTATGCCGACGCAGAAGGCAACTTCCCAGTAACGCAATTCGATAAGAATGACGTTGAAACCGCCGGTTTGGTTAAGTTCGACTTCTTGGGTCTACGTACCCTGACCATCATCGATTGGGCGTTAGGCCTAGTAAACCCACGATTGAAGAAAGAGGGTAAAGAGCCGGTTCGTATTGAATCTATACCTCTTGATGACCAAGCGTCATTTAACCTATTACAAAATTCTGAAACGACTGCGGTGTTCCAACTGGAATCTCGCGGTATGAAAGATCTGATCAAGCGTCTACAACCCGATTCTTTTGAAGATATCATCGCATTGGTAGCTTTGTTCCGTCCGGGCCCTCTGCAATCAGGCATGGTAGATAACTTTATCGACCGTAAACACGGTCGAGAGGCGGTTTCGTATCCTGATGAAACGTGGCAACACGAATCGTTAAAAGAAACTCTAGAACCGACTTACGGCATCATCCTGTATCAAGAGCAGGTAATGCAAATCGCTCAGATCCTTGCGGGTTATACGCTTGGTGGAGCCGATATGCTGCGTCGTGCGATGGGTAAGAAAAAGCCCGAAGAGATGGCAAAGCAGCGCGGTACCTTTAAAGAAGGTGCAGAAGCCAATGGTGTTGATGGCGAACTGTCCATGAAGATCTTTGACTTGGTAGAGAAGTTTGCGGGCTACGGCTTTAACAAATCTCACTCGGCCGCATACGCACTGGTTTCTTATCAAACACTGTGGTTGAAAACGCATTACCCTGCGGAATTCATGGCAGCAGTAATGACCGCGGATATGGATAACACCGAAAAGGTTATTGGCCTTGTCGATGAGTGTTTCCGTATGAAGCTCAAGCTTCTTCCACCCGATATTAATTCCGGTTTATACCGCTTTAATGTGGATGAAGATGGCGCGATTGTTTATGGCATCGGTGCGATTAAAGGGGTTGGTGAAGGCCCAATTGAAGCCATTATCGAAGCGCGTAACAAGGGCGGGTATTTTAAAGATTTATTCGACTTCTGTGCACGACTCGATCTGAAGAAGGTCAATAAACGTGTTATTGAAAAGTTGATTCTATCCGGAGCCTTAGATAGATTAGGTCCTCACCGAGCTGCGATGATGGCATCATTGAAAGATGCGGTTAAGGCGGCAAGCCAACATCACCACGCTGAGTCTTTTGGTCAATCGGATATGTTTGGTGTTTTGACTGACGCTCCGGAAGAGGTGGAACACAAGTACACTCAAGTACCGAAGTGGCCTGAAAAGGTTTGGCTTGAAGGTGAGCGTGAAACGCTGGGCTTGTATTTAACAGGTCACCCGGTTAATGCTTACATCAAAGAGTTAGCCAAATACACTAGCTGTCGTTTGAAAGATGCGACACCAACTCGTCGTGATCAGTCTTTAACGATTGCAGGTTTGGTCATTGCTGCCAGGGTAATGACCACGAAGCGTGGAACTCGAATTGGTCTGATGACCCTCGACGACCGATCGGGACGAATGGAAGTGATGTTGTTCTCTGATGCGCTTGATCGCTACGCAGAATTGCTCGAAAAAGACAAAATTGTTGTCGTTTCTGGACAGGTCAGCTTTGATGATTTCAATGGGGGGCTTAAAATGTCCGCGCGCGAGGTCATGGACTTAGGAAGCGCCCGTGAGAAATATGCTCGTGGGGTGTCGATATCTATCGATCAATCCCAAATTAACGGTCAATTTTTTGAACGCTTTAGTCAAATCTTAGAACCTTATAGAGCCGGAACGGTCCCAGTCAATGTATACTACCAGCGTGCCGACGCTAGAGCGCGGTTAACATTGGGCACAGAATGGCGTGTGACGCCAAGTGATACATTACTAGACGAATTAAAACAGCTGCTTGGAAATAGCCAAGTAGAACTCGAATTTAACTAAAATTTAGCTTCGTGAATGCGGAGCTGAATCAACAAGGATTCATAGATGAGCCTGAACTTTCTAGAATTTGAAAAGCCTATCGCTGAACTTGAAGCAAAAATCGAAGCGCTACGTGACGTTTCGCGTCACGGTGGTGACACAACGGTAGATCTAGACAAAGAAATCGAACAACTAGAGAAAAAAAGCTTAGAGCTTAAACAGAAAATCTTTAGTGACTTAGGTGCGTGGCAGGTAGCTCAACTTGCTCGCCACCCTCAACGTCCTTACACCAAAGATTACCTGGAGCATGCATTCACAGAGTTTGAAGAGATGGCGGGCGATCGCGCTTACGCTGACGACAAAGCAATTGTGGGTGGTATGGCTCGTCTAAATGGTCGTCCTGTTATGGTTATTGGTCACCAGAAAGGTCGTGAGACTAAAGAGAAAGTGATCCGCAACTTTGGTATGCCAAAGCCAGAAGGTTACCGTAAGGCGCTACGTCTAATGGAAACAGCTGAACGTTTTAACATGCCTATCATTACTTTTATCGACACAGCGGGTGCTTACCCAGGTGTTGGTGCAGAAGAACGTGGCCAATCTGAAGCTATCGCTAAAAACCTAAAAGTGATGGCTGGTCTTTCAGTTCCAGTTATTTGTAACGTTGTGGGTGAAGGTGGTTCTGGTGGTGCACTAGCGATTGGTGTTGGTGACTACGTGAATATGCTTCAGTACTCTACGTACGCAGTAATCTCTCCAGAAGGTTGTGCTTCAATCTTATGGCGTGATTCAGATAAAGCACCACAAGCTGCTGAAGCGATGGGCCTAGTTGCTCCTCGCCTTAAAGAGCTTGAGCTTATCGATGAAATCATCCCTGAGCCTCTAGGTGGCGCGCACCGTGACCCAGTACAAACTGCTCAGAACATGAAAGACATGTTAGTTAAACAGCTAGAAGAGCTAGAGCAATTTGATAACGAAGCACTTCTTGAGCGTCGTTACCAACGTCTAATGAGCTACGGTTACTGCTGATAAGCGTGCCTTAAAACAAGGCAGATTGAAGTAACAAGATGATGAAAGGGTTGGACTCAGTGCCAACCCTTTTTTATTATTAAAACATTATCCTTTCTCATTCGAACTCACGGTTCATTAAGCCTCATGACTCAATTAATCGAAACTTTTACTTCTGTACTCCATCAAAGCGCACTTAACCCTCGTCGGTTGCTCATCGCTTTCAGTGGTGGTGTTGACTCCAGAGTGTTGTTGGAATTAGCCGTTCAATACGCCAAAGTACATGGTACTGAATGCTGCGCGGTGCATGTTCATCATGGTTTAAGCAAGAATGCTGATCAATGGGCTGAGCAATGCCAAATCTGGTGTGATGCTTTGTCGGTTTCGTTAGCTATAGAACGAGTCTCGCTGGATATCGACAGTGGTGAGAGCGTAGAAAAGCTGGCTCGAGACGCACGCTATAATGCGCTCCAGAAGCACCTGAATTTTGGTGACGTTCTAGTTACAGGTCAACACATCGATGATCAACTTGAGACTTTCTTGTTAGCGCTGAAGCGTGGAAGTGGTCCGAAAGGGCTCTCTTCAATGGCAAAAGTAATGTCGTTTGGCGAAGCTTTTATTATTCGCCCTCTGCTGTCTGTGACTAGAACTGATATTGAAGCATCGGCTCACGACATGGGGTTAACTTGGGTTGAAGATGAGAGTAATCAAGATCTGCGTTTTGACCGTAACTTTATTCGCCACCAAGTAACCCCAACGCTGACCGAGCGCTGGCCTAGTTTTAGAGAGTCGGTCAGTCGCAGCGCTCAGCTTTGCGCAGAGCAAGAGCTACTGCTCGATGAGTTGCTTGAACCACATTTCCAGAAAGCGCTAAGTAGCAGTCAAAACCAAAGCTTAAGCGTTGAGGCGCTATCTCAGCATTCTGATTTGTTGCGCGCACGTTTGTTAAGAATGTGGCTTAGCCACTGTAAGCAATCAATGCCGAGTCAAAAACAGCTCAAGCTTATTTGGGATGAAGTCGCATGCGCTCAGGCGGACGCCAACCCTAAGCTAGTGTTGAATGATGCCGAAGTTCGACGCTTTAATCATCAGCTCTATTTAGTGAGAGAGACTAACGACCTATCTGACTGGCAAAGCGATCTTTCAATGGGAGAGAGTTTGACGCTACCCGATGGCTTAGGCGAGCTACGCTTAAATTCAACACTGAGTGATGGCGAATCGAACAACCGTGATCTGCAAAGCTTTAGTTGGTCGGATACAAGCGGAACACTAAGAGTGGTTTTTAATCCGGAAGGGTTGTCGGCTCACCCTGTTGGACGCGGTCATAGCAGAAAGCTTAAGAAGCTTTTTCAGGAATACCAAGTACCCAGTTGGTTAAGACGTAGAACACCGATATTAATGGATGGCGATCGAGTGATCGCTGTTTTAGGCTTATTCGTAGATAAAAACTACGAAGGTCAAGATTGTGAAGCGCTTTGGAGCAAGTAGAATAAGTTTGTGTCACAATTTGGACTACTTTAATAAAAATAATCAATGGAATATGCAATGAAGAAAATTACACTAGGATTAGTTCTTGGCTTAGGACTTTTGAGTGGTAACGCTCTGGCGGGTGATGTTGCTGCGGGTCAGGCTAAAGCCGCAATTTGTGCAGCTTGTCATGGCGCCGATGGTATCGCTATGATACCTGGCTACCCAAACCTGAAGGGTCAAAACGAACAGTACATCGTTTCATCAATCAAAGCGTACAAAACAAAGCAACGTAATGGTGGCTTGGCTGCTGTGATGCAGGCTCAAGCTTCTATGCTGAGCGACGAAGACATCGCGAATCTAGCCGCTTACTACGCAAGCCTTAAGTAAAACCTTCTCAAAGCGCTGATTAAGCAAGATGATAAATTTCGAGCCAGAGCTTTAAAGCTCTGGCTTTTTTCATTGAATGTTTACTATAGCTAACCGATAATGAGCTATTCGCACAGTTTAAGGGATGAACATGAAAAAGATTGAAGCCATTATCAAGCCATTCAAACTTGATGATGTACGTGAAGCACTTGCAGAAGTGGGCATTACGGGTATGACAGTATCTGAAGTTAAAGGCTTTGGACGCCAGAAAGGTCATACTGAGCTATACCGCGGCGCAGAGTACATGGTCGACTTTTTACCTAAAGTGAAATTGGAAATTGTTGTGACCGACGAAGTAGCTGACCAATGTGTTGATACTATTATCGAAACGGCCCAAACCGGTAAAATTGGTGACGGTAAGATCTTCATTACTGACGTTGAACGTGTGGTACGTATTCGTACTGGCGAAGAAGACGAAGACGCCGTATAAAAAAACTATTACCTTAAAAGGAGCGTTTATCGCTCCTTTTTCATTTCTGGTAGGGTGCTGTATGTTTAAGAAAACCATCATTGTTATCACGCTACTGATAACGCTTGTTGTCGTTAGTTTTCATCTGGTCTTCGTGATCCCGAACAAGCCCAACCTGATCACATCTTCTCAAGGTACCAGTAACGATATCTACAGCTGCTATCAAAACTCTGCACCGAAAGCGATTGATGTGTCTGATGGACTAAGCATTACCGTGTGGAATATCTACAAGCAAAATCGCAGTAATTGGCAGAGTGAACTGAACAAACTGACGGCAGGAAGCGATTTAGTATTGCTGCAAGAAGCGAGTATGACAGAAGGGCTTCGCCAATGGGTGACAAGCGGTCAGTGGGGAAGCACTCGTGTTAATGCGTTTGAAGCCTTTGAGCAAAGTGCTGGTGTACTTAACTTAGCGACACATTTACCGATCGAAGCTTGTGCTTATACTCATGAAGAACCTTGGCTTCAATTACCTAAATCAGCGCTTTGGTCTCGTTATCAGCTGAGTAATGGTGAAGAACTGGCTGTTATTAATATCCATGCTGTGAACTTTACATTTGGTACGGAAGATTACGAAGCTCAGCTCAAGAGCTTAACCGACAATCTGCAAAAGTATCGTGGGCCTGTTATCTTCGCAGGGGATTTTAATAGCTGGAGTGAAGCTCGCTTTGCAGTGTTGAAAGGCGCGTTGGAACAGGTCGGTTTGATGGAGGTTGCTTTTAACCCAGATGACCGCACTCAGTTCATGACGGGATTGGTGCTCGACCATGTGTTCTATCGAGGGTTAGAGGTAGAAAAAGCAAAAGCGCCCATCACGGACGCTTCTGATCATAACCCAATGCGAGTGACGTTTAAGGCTAAATAGTAAGAAGCCAATGGTTATTCGCTATTAATTATTCGCATTAGCTTCCAACCATTAACCATTAACTATTCGCACAGTCGTTACTTTGAATAAATAGGCTAATGGGATAGATAAGGCCAGTGAGCTTCATTAGCCTTATCTCTGCGACTTAAAAGATTAAAATGTAGATCGCCCAGATTAGGTAGTAGCCAACCCATGGCAAGCCAGAGATGACCAATGCTTGACCACGCTCAAATTCAGTCCACGTTAATACCGCTGCATAACCTAGTACGATGTACCAAGGCAACAACAGTGGTAGTGAGCTGGCAAACTGCGACCAATCATTGGTTAGTGGTAACTTGATTAAGCCGTTTAAGCTATTCAAATCAGCAGCGTAGCTCATGACGTGCCCATGCTTGAGTATCAGGCTTGCGTAGCTTGCTACATCACCTAAAACAGCCGGGAATATGACAACCGATGCCGCTGCAAACCATCGCCAAAAGCTATGTTGATGCTGGCTTGGTTTGGTTGCTAGGTTAAACCAGAATGCCAACAGAATGATGGTTAGCGTTCGGCCAAACACGTCGCTAATGATTTCACTCGCGAGTAAGGTATTACTGTCAAGTAACGCCAACTGGTCAGGGTTCGTTTGAGCCAGTTGTTGTGACAACTCTGCACTTAACCATGCAAAATCTACATTCGAAAAATAAGCACCCCAGAATAAAAATGGGCTGAGCATTAATACGACGTAGGGTTGCCATCCCCAAGCACTTCGCTGATAAAGCGCTAAGAAACAAGCTGTTGGTGAACGGAATATATCCAACAGCATGACGAGTGGGTTACTTGACGGGTTCATACACTTACCTTAGTTACATCAACATACAGCTTCAGTTTTTGTCCTGGCTGTAGGTATTTCTTGTTCTGCAAAGTGTTCCATTTTACAACATCTGCACTTTTTACTTTGAACTTTGATGCAATACCGCTGACTGTGTCACCTGATCTTACGTTATAAAAGACAGTACGGATGATGGCACCGTCTGAACTATTCTTCCAAATGACTAGTTCTTGACCAATACGCAGTGTGTCGCGTGGTCCCATGCCATTCCACTTAGCCAGTGATTGGTGAGATACCTTATTTGCGCGTGCAATCGTCCATAAGCTGTCACCACTTCTTACCGTATGACTAAGCTTATATTGGCCACGACTCTTCGATTGCGTGCTTGCTAGGCGGTTTGAAGCGCTTAGTGCATACGTTTTGTCGTCTTTGGTTGAGGTTGGGATAAGCAGGTGCTGACCAATACGGATATTGTTGTTGCTCATCCCGTTTGCAGAGCGAATCACTTTACTGGTGGTGTTGTATTTACTCGCCAGTACGCTGACGCTATCACCAGATTGCACTTTATAGCGCACCAATTTCATACCTTTGCCTTTATTGGCCGCCACTTCTTTGTTGAACTTCTCAACAGAGCCTAGAGGAAGCAATAATTGCTGATGCTTTTCAGGTGCCGTCGCCCATTGGTTATAAGCGGGGTTGTAGCCTTGCAGTTCTTTAACTGGAATACCTGCGTAGCTAGCAGCAATCGCGAGATCGAGCTGTTCATCTGGGTTCACCAGAGTTAATACGGGCTTGTTAGGTATAGCTGGAATATCAATCCCATATTTCTCTTGATTTGCGATTACATCAGCCAGCGCGAGTAGCTTAGGAACATAGCTGCTGGTCTCTTTCGGTAAATCTAGAGAGAAGAAGTCGATTGGTTTACCCAGTTTTTTGTTCTTGCGGATAGCACTGTTTACACGACCGCCTCCACTATTATAGGCAGCAATGGCATGGTTCCAATCGCCATCGAAGCGTCGGTTAAGGTCTGATAGGAAATCCAATGCAGCGTCAGTAGAGGCAGCGACATCACGACGACCGTCGTACCAGAAGTTCTGTTCAAGTCCGTAGTCTTTGCCTGTACCAGAAATGAATTGCCATAGACCTGCCGCGCTGCCATGAGAGTAGGCAAACGCATCGAAAGAACTTTCTACAACGGGCAACAATGCCAATTCTAGTGGTAAGCCTTTTTCTTCAATCTTAGTTGTGATCAGATAAAGGAAAGGTTCAGCGCGTTGTGAGACAGTTTTTAGATGGCTAGGGTGCTTTAAATACCACGTCCGGTAGTAATCGACCTTCTTTTGGTCGGGTACTTCCATTTCAAGTTGCATTGCAATGCGTTTCCAAACATCTTCTTGTGTTTGTGGAGTAACGACAGGAGCTTCAACTTTTTGATTTTCTTTGGCAGCGGCTTCTGATGAAGCGTTCGCTTGAGAAACTTCTTTAGTAGGAGATGTGTTGGTTTGCTCGGAAGCTTGGTCTGGATTCTCTGACTGAGTTAATTGGCAACCAGAAAGTAGTAATACCAAAGCCCAGCTGTACTTAACTCGCATGTTACAGCCTTTTTAATTAACGGCCGGTGATAATACTTGCCACCCCCTATGAGTGACAAGTCTGTATTTGTTAAAATTCGTTCTTCCACGCACGTAAAGCGGTAAATACCGATAAAGGATCAGTCTGCTCAGTACGATTAGATACTGATTTAACTACACTTGGCTCGGTATAGCGCAAGAAAGGGTTCACAAACTTCTCTTGTCTCAAATTTGTGGGGATGGTCGACTTATTCTGAGCTCGCAGTCGATTCACTTGGTCGCGATATTGCTGCAAATGTTGGTTGTCAGGCTCAACCGCTAATGCGAAAGCGATGTTTGCGGCGGTGTATTCATGCGCACAGTAAACCTCGGTTTCTTGGGGAAGGGCAGTAATCTTATTTAATGCATCAAACATCTGTTGTGGTGTGCCTTCCATGATTCGCCCACAACCTGCAGAAAATAACACATCGCCACAAAACAGTTTCGCATCACCCACATAACCAATGTGGCCAGCAGTGTGGCCACTGAGCCCTAGTACGAGGAATACTTCACCAAACAGTTCTAATTGGTCACCGTCATCAACAGGGTGAGTTAAGGTCGGGATCGGTTCATTTCTTGGACCCACAACATCTATGGTTGGAAACTGTCTGACTAATTCTGGAACGCCACCAATGTGATCATGGTGGTGGTGTGTAATCAAGATTGCATCTAAAGTTAGCTCATGGTGTGCTAAGTACTCTAATACTGGAGCCGCATCACCAGGGTCGACGACAGCACAACGGCGATCGCTATTTTGAATCAGCCAGATGTAATTGTCGTTAAATGCAGGTATGCTTTTGATATGTAACATTATTGATTCTCCAGTCACTTTTAGTGAGACAGAATAAGTGAGACAGGTTATTGATGAAGCCAGCGCGTAGCAGAAAGAAGTTTGAGCGTCCTTACACTTGGGCACAATTGCACAATGGGGACTGGTTGAGAGAATCTATTCAAACTCGACTCGATGAATGGTGCCCAAAGCTATTTGGTTACCATATGCTCAAGCTTGGCGGCCTCAGTAGTGAGATTTCTAGCTGCACATGCAACATTCAACATCAAGTAAACCTAGATATCCAGAACCCATTACATAATGTGATAGCGGATGGCTATAATTTGCCCTTTTTGGAGAAAAGCTTTGATGTTGTGGTGCTGAGTCATCAGTTAGATTATAGCAATGACCCGCATCGATTATTGAGAGAAGTCGATCGAGTGATGATGGACGATGGCTATATTATTATCACCGGCTTTAACCCTACCAGTGTAACTGGGCTTGCCAGTTTGATGCCATGGCGAAAGAACAGCTTGCCTTGGAGTGGACGTATGTATACGCCAAACCGAATCAAAGACTGGCTAGGCGTTCTTAATTATGAAGTGATTCATTGCGATACCTATGCGCTTTTCCCAATGAGTAAGTATCAAGCAATGTGGACGTGGTTGGAGAATAGTTTAGGTGGTTGTGCATCTTTCGCAGGCAGCCAATACTTTATTGTTGCTCGTAAACGTACTTACCCACTTAAGCCTATCAAACCACATTGGCACCTTAAGCGACGTTTCTCTCCGGTTGGAGCAAGTTTTAGAACCAATACGCGGCATACCATGGATTCAGCTAAAACTTCGTATCCGTTAAAAACAGAAAAAGCCGATTAGTTGTCGGCTTTTCATCTGTTAATTCGGTTGAGAAATTGTCAATTAGTTTAAGAAGTTATCAATCAGGTTAGGAAACTATCTATCAGGTAGGAAATTATCTGTCAGATTAGGGAATAAATCTGTTTCTGAAATCCACATCTCATTTAAAAGACAGTTAACTTGGTTGATACCCCGTATCTTCTTGAGTTGGGTTCTCAGCTGCGTTTCTTGCTAGATCATCACACATTTCATTTTCTCGGTGCCCAGCGTGTCCTTTAACCCAGCGCCAATCAACACTATGACGAGCGGTTTCTTTATCGAGTCTTTGCCACAGGTCGGCGTTTTTAACCGGTTTCTTGTCTGCGGTTTTCCAGTCACGCTTTTTCCAGTTGTGGATCCATTGTGTGATGCCTTGACGCACGTATTGACTATCCGTGGTCAGAATCACAGAGCAAGGTTCTTTGAGTGCTTGGAGAGCGATGACAGCTGCAAGCATTTCCATACGATTGTTGGTCGTGAGTGTAAAACCTTCGGCTAGTGTCTTTTCTACTTTTTTATAGCGAAGTACGATGCCATAGCCACCAGGGCCAGGGTTGCCTAAACAAGAACCGTCAGTGAAAATTTCAACTTGTTTCGTCATGATTTGATACTATTACCTCAAGCACATTATCGGCATAGTCTGACACAGTTATCCTTATGAATACCAGTAGCACTCCAGAACAAAACACGAACGAAAAAAACAGTTCGGACGAAAATAAGCGCATCATTGTACTCGATACCGAAACCACCGGTATGAATACAGAAGGTGGCCCTCACTATATGGGGCATCGCATCGTTGAAATTGGTGCGGTAGAGATCATCAACCGTAGGCTGACCGGGCGTCACTTCCACGTCTATATAAAGCCCGATCGTGCGATTCAAGAAGAGGCGATTGGCGTTCACGGTATTACTGATGAATTCTTGATTGATAAGCCAGAATACCAAGATATACATAAAGAGTTTCTCGACTTTATCAAAGGTGCTGAGCTGGTAGCTCATAACGCGCCCTTCGATACGGGCTTTATGGACTATGAGTTTGAGAAGCTAAACCCAGCGATAGGTAAAACGGATGACTACTGTAAAGTTACCGATACCTTGGCCATGGCGAAGAAGATATTTCCAGGCAAAAGAAACAACCTAGATATCTTATGCGATCGTTACGGTATTGATAACTCGCACCGTACCCTCCACGGCGCATTGCTCGATGCGGAGATCCTAGCCGACGTCTATTTATTGATGACAGGTGGGCAAACTTCACTGCAATTTAACGCAGGCCAAAAGGAAGGTGAAGGTGAAAGTATACGAAGAGCAGAAAGTGGCAGAAAATCCCTAAAGGTTTTACGAGCTACGGCCGATGAAGTAGAAGCGCATCAAAGTCGTTTAGATCTCGTCGAGAAAAGCGGAAGCTGCCTCTGGCGTCAGTAGGGAGAAAGTATGTTAAGGGTATTGGCTACCGGTTACTTATTGCTGTTAAGCTTTAGCTTACACGCAGCAACAGAGTCCGTAATGAGTTTATTGGACAACCGTTTTCGAGTTGATCCCAGTATTGAACAAGTCACCTTTGTGATTTATCGAGCCGATAACTCTAAACCTGTCGTTTTGGTTCGTCCGGATGGCAAGAAATACTACTCTTGGCGTAATGCAGATAATGTCCGTTGGTATGAAGAATCGTCCATGGACATTATCTCTATCGACAATCCGATGCCAGGCCCTTGGCAAGCGGTAGGCAAAGTCTCACCTAAGAACAACATCAAGTTATTGTCTCATCTTGTTTTAGATGCCAATGAATTCCCAGATAAGTTGTATCAAACAGAACGTATTAAATTCACAGCTCGATTGACATCCGATGGTAACCCTTTGGTACTGCGTGATTTTTTAGATCGCGTGAAGCTTAAGGTCACTTTTACTAAGTTTGTTGAAAATGAAGAGTCTTTAGTGAGAGAGGCGCGCCCAGTTCCGGTTGTGATGGGCGAGTTTGCCGACGATGGCAGTGGTCTTGATGAAAAAGCCGGAGATGGCGTTTTCACTGTGTCGTTGCCGGTTGATATTGAGCCAGGTAAATACCGTGCGCGTATTACTTCTGGCAATGGTGTGTTCCTTCGAGCGCAAGAGCAAGAGGTCTTAGTCTATCCAACACCGCTCACCACAACATTTATTCAGTCTCGCAAAGAAGGGCAGCCTCATACGATAGTCGTATCAGGAGAACCGGGCATGATTGCGCCGAGTTCGTTAGCGGTTCATGTTGAACACAAGGCTCCGGATGAATACGAAATGTATAAGCAGAGCCAAGCTGAAGCCGATGCAATGAAAGTCACTTTAGAGGTGCCTTACAATGGTGATTTAGGGATCTATAGTTGGTCGGGGATGGTTTACGCTACTGATGCCTCAAGCCAACGTTCACTGATCTTTCCAATTTCCGAGCACTCGTACAGCGTTGTTGAAGATATCGACTTAGCGGAGTCACGACGCCTGCAAGAAGAAGCGCTTGCTGAGCAGAAGCGTATCGCAGCAGAGTTGATGATACTTCAGAAGCGTGAAGATGACAGACAGCGCAGTATGATCATTATTGCGGTGGGTAATGTGGTCGCAATTTTATTGGGCTTGTTGATCTGGTTTGTGATTCGTAAAGTGACGGCGAAGAAAAAAGCTCAACCAGAGATGCAACTTAAGGCGCCAAAGTAACTCGCCTATATCATTAGAGTTGTCTTGAGAGAACAAATATCGAGAAAGTAAGCCTCGAGAATGTAAGCATTAAAATTTGTGATAATGATGTCATGAACAAAAAAACGGGACTCATAGGAGTCCCGTTTTTGTTTCTTTTTCTAACCTTAAGCGACGTTATCAATCGATTGGTCTGGGTACTGAGACTTTGCTGAAAGCTTCTCAGGAGAGAAGTCGTCAACGTTAATCGTGTACAGTCTATGTTCCTCTGCACTGACAAGCAACGCAGCTTCTTTCTCCGTTAAGATACCTTTCTCAAGTCCCAATTGAGCGACAAGATCAAGACGTAAGAAGGCACGTTTTTGATGTGTCTCTTTGCAGACTTTGTCGAATAGAGGTTCTGCTTGAAGAATGACTTCTAGTGCTTTCTCTATCTTGCCTACTGGGTTGTATTCAGTCGCTTCTAAGTATTGGCCACGGCCGATACGAGAACGTGTTTCGCTTGGCGTTTGTAGAATGTGCGCGACTTGGCTATCCAGTTTGTCGTTTGGTGCACGACGAATGCGACCGAATGGCATCAACACAACACGAAGTAAACGACCAATAACAGGATTAGGGAAGTTCGCTAGGAACTCATCAATAGCAACTTCAGTCTGACGTAAACTGTCTTGCATCCCCCAGTGAACTAACGGTAAATCTTCAGCGTGGCTGCCTTCGCTTTCGAAGCGCTTAAGTGTTGCTGAGCCTAGGTAAAGTTGACTTAGGATATCGCCTAATCTTGCTGATAGGCGCTCTCTGCGTTTTAGTGAACCGCCTAGAACTGCCATTGAAATATCAGACAGTAGCGCTAGGTTGGCACTGTAGCGGTTCAATTTTTGGTAGTAGCGCTGTGTTTGTTTGTCTGTTTTATTGGCTGGCGTTGGCGTATCAGAACCACGACCATCGGTTAAACCAAACCACAAACTACGAACGAGGTTACTGAGTGTAAAGCTAACGTGTCCAGCTAACGCAGAATCAAATTTATCCAGTGCATCACTGCTTTCAGAATAAGCGGCTTCCATTTCGTTTAGTACGTAAGGGTGACAACGAATTGCGCCTTGACCATAGATGATCATTGAACGAGTCAGAATGTTTGCACCTTCAACCGTAATCGCGATTGGCGAGCCTTGGTAAGCACGAGCTAAGAAGTTCGATGGGCCTAAGCAAATACCTTTACCACCGACGATATCCATCGCGTCGATGATGCTGCGTTGACCACGGTGAGTACAGTGGTATTTCACGATTGCCGAGATAACCGAAGGCTTTTCGCCAAGGTCGATACCTGCAACGGTTAGGTTACTCGCTGCATCCATCACGTAGGCATTACCTGCTAGTCGTGCAAGCGGCTCTTCAACCCCTTCCATACGACCAATAGGTTGTTTGAACTGGCGACGAATACGAGCATAAGCACCGGTTGCAAGCGCGGCTGATTTAATGCCACCCGTTGAGTTTGAAGGCAGTGTGATACCTCGACCAACAGATAGACACTCAACCAGCATACGCCAGCCTTGGCCTGCCATTTTCTGGCCACCAATGATGAAATCGATAGGAACGAAGAGATCATCACCTTGGGTTGGACCATTTTGGAATGGTACGTTTAGCGGGAAGTGGCGGTTGCCAATCTCTACGCCTTTTAAATCGGTTGGGATAAGGGCACACGTGATACCGAGATCTTTTTGGTCCCCAAGCAGACCTTCTGGGTCACGCAGTTTAAAGGCCAAGCCTAAAACGGTCGCGACAGGCGCTAGGGTGATATAACGCTTGTTCCATGTTAGGCGCATTCCTAGAACTTCTTCGCCTTGCCATTGACCTTTACATACGATGCCGTAGTCGGGGATTGAGCCAGCATCTGAGCCTGCCTCCGGGCTGGTTAAGGCAAAACAAGGGATCTCTTTACCTTCCGCTAAGCGGGGTAGGTAGTGGTTTCTTTGTTCTTCTGTACCGTAGTGTTGCAATAGCTCACCAGGGCCTAACGAGTTAGGCACGCCAACGGTTGATGATAATACGCTAGAAACGCCAGTTAGCTTCTGTAGCACTAAAGACTGAGCGTAAGCCGAGAATTCTAAACCGCCATACTTTTTCTTGATGATCATGGCGAAAAATTTGTGGTCTTTCAGGTATTGCCATACTTCTGGTGGCAAATCAGCCAGCTCATGAGTGACTTGGTAATCATTGACCATTTCACACACTGTATTTACTGGACCATCTAAAAATGCTTGCTCAGCTTCAGACAGCTTCGGGTCAGCGATGTTTTGAAGTTTCTTCCATTCAGGCTTGCCTTTGAACAGCTCTGCTTCCCACCATACAGTACCAGCTTCTAATGCTTCCTTTTCTGTCTGAGACATTGCAGGCAGTACTTTCTTAAACAAAGAAAGCGATTTTTGACTGATGATGGTCTGACGAATTGCAGGTACAGCAAAAATCGCAATGGCTAAGAGGTAACAAAGCCAGCCAGTGACAGCTACGCCGCCAAACAGTGTCAATGCTACCATTGCGCCAGTTAATACGATTAAAGCGCGTACTAGGCTAACTCTATGGTAAAGACAGACGCTTAAGACAGCTGTCATGCCGAGTAGGGAGAGCAATATGTTCATGATCGATTTCCTTTTCAGAGATCACTTATTGTTATTAAGTTTAGGTAAGAGGTCTAACCAGTCAAGTGTAAACAAAATATTAAATATTTGTAAAACTCCAAAGTGGATAAAAAGTGATCTCAATAGAGCTAAAGTTCTAATTGTGAGAGGTTGGTGGCGAATATTTGGACGAATCGACAGTGAGAGGTTAATAAAGGTGGCAATCTTTGGGCTTAAGTGTCGACACTATTTCATGTTTGTGGGTAAACTCAGTGATAAAGAGGGGGAACCCCCCCAGTTCTCATTTCGCGCACTTTAAGTTGCGTCAAAAAATAAGAGATAAGCCTTATGTACCATGACCTAATCAAAAGTGAATTGAACGAAGCTGCTGACGTTCTTAACAAATTCTTGAGTGATGACCATAACATTGCCCAAATTGAAGCAGCCGCAAAACTGATTGCAGATTCATTTAAGCAAGAGGGTAAAGTACTTTCTTGTGGTAACGGTGGCTCACACTGTGATGCGATGCACTTCGCGGAAGAGCTTACTGGCCGATACCGTGAAAATCGTCCAGGTTACGCTGGTATTGCGATTTCAGATCCTAGCCACTTATCTTGTGTAAGTAACGACTTTGGCTACGACCACGTATTTTCTCGTTATGTAGAAGCGGTAGGTCGTAAAGGGGACGTGTTGTTTGGTTTATCGACTTCTGGTAACTCTGCCAACATTTTAAAAGCGATTGAAGCTGCTCAAGCTAAAGGTATGAAAACTATCGCGCTAACGGGTAAAGATGGCGGCAAAATGGCAGGTTGTGCGGATATTGAAATCCGAGTTCCACACTTTGGTTACGCTGACCGCATCCAAGAGATTCACATTAAGATCATCCATATTGTGATTCAGCTTGTTGAAAAAGAGATGGAATAATAGTTTTAAAGACATTTGGAGCCCAACTTAGGCTCCATTGGTTTTGATAGGGAGTAGATTAAACCATGTGTGAATTGCTCGGTATGAGCGCGAATGTGCCAACTGATATTTGTTTTAGCTTTACTGGTCTTATGCAGCGTGGAGGCAATACCGGCCCGCACCGCGATGGCTGGGGTATTACTTTCTATGAAGGAAAGGGTTTCCGTACGTTTAAAGATCCTAACCCTAGTTGTGAATCCAAGATCGCTGAGTTGGTTCAAAACTACCCGATTAAAAGTCAAGCTGTTGTCAGTCATATCCGTCAAGCCAATCGTGGTGGCGTTAATCTAGAAAATACTCACCCATTTACCCGTGAGCTTTGGGGACGATACTGGACTTTCGCTCATAATGGCCAATTAACGGATTACGATGATCTGGTTAGTGGTCGCTTTAGACCGGTCGGTGAGACGGACAGTGAACTTTCTTTCTGTTGGTTAGTGAAACAACTAGAAGATCGTTTTCCTGAGCCACCTCAAGACATGGAAGGTATGTTTCGCTTTGTCGCTGAATGCTGTGATCAGCTAAGAGATAAAGGCGTCTTCAACATGTTACTCAGTGATGGCGAGTACGTGATGACCTACTGTACGAATCATTTGTACTGGATAACAAGACGAGCGCCTTTTGGTAATGCGAGCCTGATTGATGAAGATGTTGAGATAAACTTCCAAGAAGAGACCACGCCGAATGATGTGGTCACGGTGGTAGCAACTCAGCCTCTAACATGCAATGAAGAGTGGTTTAGAATGAAGCCGGGCGAATACGCGTTGTTTCATTTTGGTGAGCTGATCGGCAATAATCATAAAGCATTGGAAGATGTTGCTTATGCACCTAAAAAGGTTGCAAGTCAAGCACCGACTGAGCCATTGAGCTAAACATCTGTTTACTGATAAAAGAAAGGCCGTTCACTGACTCAATCAGTTAACGGCCTTTTTTGTTCTATATTCTTGGCACTACTCTTCTGCGTAACCGTGCTTACCTAATATTTTACCGTCTAAGACAGCTTGCCCGTTTACCATCGATAAACGATCTTCGGCAAACCATTTACAGACCATAGGGTAAATGCGGTGTTCTTGAGTCAGCACTCGACTTGCTAACATGTCAGCATCATCATCTTCAAATACTGGCACCTTAGCCTGTAAGATCACAGGGCCACCATCGAGTTCCTCGGTAACAAAGTGAACGCTGGTGCCGTGTTCTTTGTCTTGCGCATCAATGGCACGCTGGTGGGTGTGTAAGCCGGGGTATTTAGGAAGTAGAGAAGGGTGGATGTTGACCATTTTTCCTGCGTAATGGCGAACAAACTCTGAACTCAGAATGCGCATATAGCCAGCGAGTACGATTAGATCGGGTTGGTAAGCATCGATCTGAACAATCAATTCATGATCAAACTCTTCACGTGAACCAAAGTCTTTTGGATTCACTGAATGAGCGTCAACACCTACGGTTTTCGCTCGCTCTAATCCAAAAGCCTCTGCTTTGTTTGAGAAGACAGCTTTAACCGACGCATCAATCATATCGGTATCGCAGGCATCCAAAATTGCCTGTAAATTGCTTCCGCTTCCTGAAACTAATACAACGATGTTTTTCTTAGAGTGATTGGTTTTATTTGAGTGATTGTTTTTCATAGAGTGGGTCATGCGGTTGATTAACGAGAGAGTTTACAATTTACCTACATAAACTAAGGTTTTATGCGGGCTAAATAGCAAAATGAGGACCATAAGGTCCTCATTGATTAACTAAGTAAGCGAACGCATCACTTATTTGATTTCAACTTGCTCTTCACCAGCTTCAGCGTTTGCGATCTCACCGATAACCCAAGCGTTTTCGCCTTCAGCTTTCAGCAGTTCAACAGCAGCGTCTGCTTGATCTTTAGGTAGAGCAACTACAAGGCCTACACCACAGTTGAAAGTGCGGTACATTTCAAATGTTTCCACATTCCCTTTCTCTTGTAGCCAGTTGAAGATAGCAGGCCATTCCCAGCTTTTTCCGTCAATCACTGCTTTAGTGCCTTCAGGAAGTACGCGTGGGATGTTTTCCCAGAAACCGCCACCAGTGATGTGCGAGATAGCATGAATGTCATGCTCTGCAATCATCTTAAGTGCCGATTTGATGTAAATCTTAGTCGGTTCTAGAAGGTGCTCACCGATAGTACGACCTTCTAGCTCTTCACTTTTATCAGCACCAGAAACTTCTAGAACTTTACGAATTAAAGAGTAACCGTTTGAGTGTGGGCCACTTGAACCAACAGCGATAAGTGCGTCGCCTGCAGCTACTTTAGTGCCATCGATGATGTCAGCTTTTTCTACGACACCAACACAGAAGCCAGCAACATCGTAGTCATCGCCTTCGTACATGCCAGGCATTTCAGCCGTTTCACCACCGATTAGTGCACAGCCAGCTTGAACACAACCTTCAGCGATACCAGAAACAACGTCTGCAGCTGTATCTACATCTAGCTTACCTGTTGCGTAGTAGTCTAGGAAGAATAACGGCTCACCACCTTGAACGATTAAGTCGTTCACACACATTGCCACTAGGTCGATACCAATGGTGTCGTGTTTTTTCAGATCCAAAGCAAGGCGAAGTTTAGTACCAACACCATCAGTACCTGAAACAAGTACTGGCTCTTTGTATTTCGTTGGAAGTTCACATAGGGCGCCAAAGCCACCAATACCGCCCATTACTTCAGGGCGACGAGTGCGTTTAACAGCACCTTTGATACGGTCTACTAGTGCATTACCTGCGTCGATATCAACACCAGCGTCTTTGTAGCTTAGAGAAGAAGTATTACCACTCACGGGATAGTCCTCGAACTTAAGTTGGATGTGAAAACGGCGCTATTCTAACAGGGCTTGATTACCAAGAGCAAACGTTTGCGCGGTTTTTTTTAATAGAATAAAGATTCTGAAATAACCCCACAGTTCGTGTATAATCTACAGGTTTGTTTAAATATTGCCGGAGTTGGAAATGAAAGTTGTTGAAGTGAAACACCCGCTAGTAAAACATAAAATTGGCCTGATGCGTGAAGGTGACATTAGCACTAAGCGTTTTCGTGAGCTAGCGACAGAAGTGGGTAGCCTTCTAACATACGAAGCGACATCAGACTTTGAAACTGAGCGTGTAACTATTAATGGTTGGAACGGTCCAGTAGAAGTTGACCAAATTAAAGGTAAAAAAGTAACTGTAGTGCCAATCCTACGTGCTGGTCTAGGCATGATGGACGGCGTTCTTGAGCACATCCCAAGTGCACGTATCAGCGTTGTGGGTATCTACCGTGACGAAGAAACGCTTGAGCCAGTACCATACTTCAACAAGCTTGCATCTAACATCGACGAGCGTATTGCTCTAGTGGTAGATCCAATGCTTGCGACAGGTGGTTCTATGATCGCGACTATCGACCTTATGAAAGAGAAAGGTTGTAAGCACTTTAAGATTCTTGTGCTTGTTGCTGCTCCTGAAGGTATCGCTGCTCTAGAAAAAGCGCACCCAGATGTTGAGCTATACACGGCTGCAATCGATGAGAAGCTAAATGACAAGGGCTACATTGTTCCTGGTCTTGGCGATGCTGGTGATAAGATCTTCGGTACTAAGTAATTCAGTTTTGGTTTAAGTTAATTTAAAGAGTTTTTTTAAACTTAACTGGGCCTGCTTAATTAGCCGCATAAATAAAAGGGAGAGCATTCGATGCTCTCCCTTTTTTGATCTTGTTAGGTTGTGATGCCCTTTAATGAGGATCACAAGCCAACCCGTTAGTTGATGTACAGTTAGTCGATTTGAGCTTTGTCTACTACGGTGTTGTCGCCTAATTCTTCTGGAAGGACTAGGTTCAGTAGAATCGCCACGATACCGCATAAGCTTACGCCTTGAAGGCTAAAGTCACCGATGCCAAATGCCATGCCGCCAATACCGAAGACTAACGTAATACCGACAATCACAAGGTTACGTGATTTGTGTAGGTCAACTTTGCTCTGAATTAGGGTGTTCAGGCCAACTGTTGCGATTGAACCAAACAGTAGAATCATGATGCCGCCCATTACAGGGACTGGGATCGTTTGCAGAAGAGCACCTAACTTACCGACCAATGCTAGAACAATCGCTGTTACTGCAGCCCAAGTCATGATTACTGGGTTGAATGCTTTAGTCAGCATTACAGCACCCGTTACTTCACTGTAGGTTGTATTGGGTGGCGCGCCCAGCATAGAAGCGGCAATCGTTGCCACACCATCACCAGTAATAGTGCGGTGTAAGCCTGGCTTCTTAAGGTAGTCTTTACCGGTTACGTTAGAGATAGCAAGCATGTCGCCAACGTGTTCAACGGCTGGTGCAATCGCAACAAACACCATAAAGAAGATAGCGTTGATGTTGAATTCTGGCGCGGTGAAGTTAGGTAGAGCTAACCAAGCAGCTTGAGCTACAGGGGTAAAATCAACGACACCGTAAACCAAGCTTGTGATGTAACCTGCGACAATGCCACCGAAGATTGGTAGCAGTTTAAGGAAGCCTTTTGAGAACACACTGATGACAATCGTCACTAGCAATGAAATAGAAGAAATCCATAACGCGGCGTCTGCATCGATAAGTTGAACTGCGCCATCGCCAGTTTTACCTAGCGCCATGTTTACCGCAACAGGCGCAAGACCTAAGCCGATAACCATGATCACAGGGCCAACCACGACGGGTGGAAGCAGTTTATGGATGAAGGCTACGCCACGTACTTTAATTAAGGCACCCATTAATACATACACAACACCTGCCGCCATTAGGCCGCCCATGGTTGCACCTACGCCCCAAGTTTGAATACCAAACATGATAGGCGCGATGAATGCGAAAGAAGACGCTAAGAAGATTGGCACTGAACGGCGTGTAATAAGTTGGAATAAAAGGGTACCGATACCCGCGCCAAAGAGTGCAACGTTGGGATCGAGTCCAGTCAGTAGCGGCACTAATACAAGCGCACCAAAAGCTACAAACAGCATTTGCGCACCTTGCAGAGCATTCTTCATGTTATGTCCTTAAAAATGGTCGTTATATGAAAAGTGAAAAATAAAATTCGCGGGATTCTATCACTTAGCAATCGATTGCCACACTAAATAGATCAAATTTATTTATCTTAGTGATATTTGACATTCGCCAAAGCGCGAAAAATTCAGTTTGTAGGTGATCGATTTATCATGGTCAGGTGATATTTTGTGGTTATTAAACACAGTGAGCGCTATCGACCTTGCCCCTCAATCCATAGTTGCTTATCATCTAGGCACAAGATTTGAATATTAGGATCAGTATGCGCTACATAGCATTGTTGTTAATGGCACTATTAGCCTCTCCGAGTTATGCATTAACTCTAGTAGATATCTTTAGTGCTGAAGTTGCGATTAACGCTGAAAACAAACAGCCAGAACAAGTGGCAAGAAATACCGGCATGGAGCAGGTATTGATCCGTGCGACTGGTCAAACTGATGTCGCTTCGAATGAGACGATTCAAAAGGCGATGCGTAAGAGTTCGCAGTACATGTCTCAAATGAGTTTTGGTGAAAGCAATGACCAATCAACATTGCGCATGCGTTTTAACGGCGCTCAAATCCGTTCGCTATTGACTCAAGCACAGTTGCCGTACTGGCCTGATACTCGCTCAAATATCCTTGTTTGGCTGGTGGAAGAACAGAACTACGACAAGAATATTGTGTGGGAACACTCTAACTCACAGTTGGCAGCAAGCTTACAAGCCAATGCAAAAGAGCGAGGCTTACCTCTGACGCTACCTGTTGGTGATTTTGACGATATTACCGGTATTGCGACCTCTGATCTTTGGGGTAGCTTTGTTACGCCAATCAGTAAAGCGAGTCAGCGTTACCCGGTTGATGCTGTTCTGGTGATAAAAGCTCAATCTTCAGGTCTACGTTGGACTCTATACGATCAAAAGCCAAACCAATTGACGAGCGCACCAAAATCGCCAGTCAGTGGTTCGCTATCGGGCAACAGCGCGACGACTTCTAAGAAACTTGTCGACCAAATCAGTAACTACTACGCAGGTAAAAGTGCGGTTACAGTAGCAAGTGAATCATCAGAGTCGATTCTAACGCAATTTATTAGCCTGAATAACGCGCAAGACTTCTTCCAATTGGAGAATGCACTTAAGCGTCTAAACTCGGTTGCAGGCTTAGATATCCTTAAGATTCAAAACAATGAAGTGACCTTCCGAATTCATTTATTGTCGACTCAACAAGAGTTTGAGCAAGAAGTGGAAAGCATTCGCCAAGTCGCGAAGGTTGAAGAATCTTACATTGAACCTGAAGTGAGCCCTGAATTTGAAACGCAAGACAACACCATGTCGGTAGGCGATGATTCAGCAGCTGTTACTGATACGACCGTGAACGATGGCGCAGAAGCGACGGCTAATGAAGCAGACCCAGGTGTTCAAGTCATCAAAGGTAGTGAGTTATCAACTGAAGCGGATGCTGAGCTAACGAATACGTCTGGCTCGGAAGAGCTAACAGTTGTTGCGCCAGTACATGCTAAGCCAAGCCTCGTATACGAATGGGTTCGCTAGTGATTGTCTTCTGACATGACCGATTGAAATGAATTCATGAAAAAAGCCCTGCAAGAGAAATCTCGCAGGGCTTTTTGTTGTTACTTTTTCTATTGGTACTAGCTGATCATAACCTAATCTGGGTTACTGCTCGAACTTAGCTTTTTCGTTCTTTTCTACTTCTGAAAGGCGCTTAAGTTTGATGCCTAATTCTTTGGCTCGAAAGCGAGTAAATAAGATATTGCCCGCGAAACCTAGAGTCGTCAGAAGCAGTTCTACAGCCGCTAACAAGCGCTCGCCACCGTCTACATACAAAATAGTTAATGCGTGTAGGAAGTAGAGCATTAAGACAAAATTAGCCCAAGCATGCGTATAAGGTTTACCTGCTAGAATGCCTGGCAATGGCAGTAACAGTGGTATAGCCCAAGCAATCGCAAGCGTTACATTACTTAGATTAGGGTGCGGCGAAAGTGTCATCTGCCAAGCAATCACCCAGAATAAAAGCGACAAGTTGCCCGCTAAAGCAAGGTAGCGGAATAGCTTAGTTGTGGGAGACATCGCCTTCTCTGGCATATACATCATTGAGAAATTCCCTTCTGGTTTATTGCAATGCGCGCTAGGCGTTTGCCTAGGTTTTGCGCCAACTCAATTTCATCTTTGCTTAATGAAGCGCTCTCTCCGGTACTACTCGCACCATAAGGTGTGCCACCAGTTTGAGTGGTATGCAGCGCAGGTTCTGAGTAGGGGATGCCCACCACTAACATGCCATGGTGAAGCAGTGGCAACATCATGCTTTGTTGTGTGGTCTCTTGCCCGCCATGCAGTGATGAAGAAGAGGTAAATACGCAAGCTGGCTTATCGATGAGATCGCCATTTATCCACAGTGATGTTGTGCTGTCCCAAAAGTGCTTCATAGGTCCAGCCATGTTGCCAAACCAAACTGGACTGCCTAGCGCTAAACCATCGCAAGAACGGAGCTCTTGCAATGTCGCGATAGGATCGGTCGGCTGATAACGCGAATCAGGCTGCTCTTCTGCTGTGTATACGTCGTTCACTGTTCTTAACATGGCTTCGCAGTTTGGGATAGATTCAACCCCTCGTGCAATTTGCCTTGCTAGCGCTCGTGTGTTGCCGTGGCGGCTGTAGTAGAGAACAAGAATATTGATGCTCATATCGGCTTACAGAATCTCTAGCACTTGCTCTGGTGGACGACCAATCTTTGCTTTGTTGTTCGCAACAACAACAGGGCGTTCAAACAGTTTTGGATTGGTTGCCATCGCGGCGAAAAGATCTTCATCAGTAACCGAAGCATCACCAAGGTTTGCTTCTTTGTAGTCCGCTTCTTTGGTGCGCATCATTTCGCGAACACTGTCAAAACCAAGCTGCGTGAAAAGCACTTTAAGTTGCTCGATAGTTAAAGGCGTATCTAGGTATTTGATAACTTCTGGCTGAACGCCGTTTGCTTCAAGTAGTTCTAGAGTTTGACGGCTCTTTGAGCAGCGTGGATTATGATAAATCACGACGGACATGGTTCTTCCTCATTATTATTTTTGATTTAATTGTTCAGTTGAAGCTATCTGAGTGGCTTCTTTAACTATGTAACGTTGAGCTTTTTTTCGTCTGACAGCGAACTCGCTGCCAATAAACACACTTACTGTAACGACAAGAAGCGTTCACGCTGAATCATGAGTTGATCAATTCGGGCGTCGTAACGTGCTTGCTTTAGGCTGCCGAGCTCTGCGATTTGGCTAGCCTGCGTATAGTATTGAATCGCTTTGTTCCAGTTGGCTTGCAGTGCCAATATCTCTGCACGAGCAGCCAGTTCTTCGTCGCTATTACCAAGGCTAGTGTTTACCTTTGAAAGCAGATGCCATCCATTGGTGTCATTCGGGTTGTCGTGCGTGTAACGCTGTAATACACGAACGGCTTCCTGAAGTTCATCATTTTCAATCAGTGCATTGGCGTAGTTAATGGTCAGAACAGGGTTGTTTGGTTGGCGAATTAGTGCCGATTTAAGTTCTTTGATCGCTATCTCGGGCTGTTTCTGTTCAATGTGCAGATCTGAGATCGCATCTAAGTAGAACAGGTTGGTTGGGTCGCTGTTGATGAGCTTGGTCAGAATCGGCTCAGCTTTATCTAATTTTTTAGAATCTAGGTAAACCAGTGCTTGGCCATACTCTAATGATGGAACCAAGGCTGTAGGTGCTTTCTTCAGCTTACGTTCAAACCAGTCCAAGGCCGCATCATTGTTGATTCCCGCATAGCGCGCGACAATGCGAGCTCTTGCCAAATGGTAATCCAGTGATGGAGCCAGTTTTAGTGGCGGATAGCTGCGAGCACGAGCGCGTGAATCTGTAATTCTATCTTCTGGTAATGGGTGAGTCAGCAGCATTGGAGGTGGTGTGCTTGCATAGCGGTATTCATCAGCCAAACGACCGAAGAAGCGCGGCATTGCATTTACATCGAACCCCGCTTTCGCAAGCGTGTTGATACCAAAGCGGTCGGCTTCTTTTTCATTACTACGGGTGTAGTTGATCTGGCTTTGCATGTTACCCGCAGTTGTAGCAGTTAGGGCTGCGATACCTGCTTCAGGTGCAGCAATCGCCAATAATACAGACGCCGCAAGCGCTGCGATGGTCGCTGGAGAACGACGTGCTTGATCTTCCATACTACGTGCTAAGTGACGTTGGGTAACGTGCGCGATTTCGTGCGCTAATACTGAAGCCAACTCACTTTCAGATTGTGCATGCAGAAACAGACCAGAATGCAAAGCAACATAACCACCAAAGAATGCAAAGGCGTTGATGTTGCGGTCACGGATCATAAAGAACTGGAAAGGTGTCTTTACATCATTCGCACTTGCGACAAGGCGATGGCCCAGCGTATCAATGTATTGATTTAGAACAGGGTCGTTTACGATAGGCTGGCTGCTTCTGATAATGCGCATGTAAGCATCACCATAGATAAGTTCTTGGTCGATAGTGAGTGTGCCGCCAGCAGCGGTGCCGATATCGGGTAGCTCCAAACCATTGGTATTTGCCAATGTTGGGGTGCTTAATGTAGCTGCGATGCATAAGCAAGCAATTGAGCGAGCGCGTTTAAACATATTAGTCAGTAATACTCCGTTTCTTCTGACAGTAAGACAAGAGCAATGCAAATTGGTTCTTTATCTGATGTAACCTTTGCCGAGTGCGTGCGCTATCATGAAGGAAGATGAATGAATGATGGCGCGTTTTCAAAAACAGATTACAATACGACCCTTATAATAAGCATCGAGCCCAAGAATGACACCTAATATTCTAGATTTACGCCAAGAGCGATGTCCAATGGCTTTATTATTAGCCAAGCGTCACAGTGTAAAGTTAGAAGTAGGACAGTCATTGTCAATTTATGTCTCTGATAATAGCTCGATGAAAGATATTGTTACTTTTTTGTCTAAGCAAGCTTATGACGTCATCGCCGAGGTTTGCTCTAATTACCATCATATCCTAGTCACTAAAAAGGAATTGCAGTCAGATGCTTGAAATGGTCAATCGTTGGTATAAACGACGTTTCTCTGATCCCCACGCTGTCAGTTTGGTTGCCATCATTCTATTCGGCTTTGTTACGATCTACTTCTTTGGTCACCTTATTGCGCCATTATTGGTGGCCATTGTGTTGGCTTACTTACTTGAGTGGCCTGTTACCCAACTCCAAAGACTCGGTGTTCCAAGAACCCCTTCAGTGATGTTGGTGATATTAATGTTCTTTAGCGTGATGCTATTGGCGATATTTGGTTTGGTACCGACCATTTGGGAGCAAGTGGGCAACCTAATCAATGATATTCCAAGCATGTATGGCAGCCTACAAAAGTTCATCGCGACGATTCCAGAGCGCTACCCTGAACTGGCAAACTTGCAGATTGTTGAGTCAGTTATGTCTAACGCGAAGAATAAAGCGCTAGGCTTTGGCGAAAGCGTTGTTAAAGGCTCTTTAGCGTCTCTTGTGAGCTTAGCGACACTAGCGGTTTACCTGATTCTTGTCCCTCTTTTGATTTTCTTCTTACTGAAAGATAAAGAAGAGATGATCAGCATGGCGAGTGGCGTGCTACCGAAAAATCGTCGTCTAGCGACCAAGGTTTGGGTTGAGATGAACCAACAAATCTCGAACTATATTCGCGGCAAGGTGCTTGAGATCTTGATCGTCGGTGGTGTCAGCTATGTGACCTTTGCGATTCTAGATTTACGTTATTCAGCTCTGTTGGCTGTCGCGGTTGGTTTCTCTGTATTGATTCCTTATATCGGTGCAGCAGCAGTAACAGTACCCGTGGCGATTGTCGGTTTGTTCCAATGGGGGCTAGAACCTCAGTTCTACTGGCTGTTACTTGCGTACGGCATCATCCAAGCGCTAGATGGTAACGTGTTGGTTCCGGTTCTGTTCTCTGAAGCCGTGAACCTACACCCAGTAGCGATTATTGTAGCGGTGTTAGTGTTTGGCGGGCTGTGGGGTTTTTGGGGTGTGTTCTTTGCTATCCCGTTGGCTACGCTGGTAAAAGCGGTTTGGAATGCTTTACCGAGTCATGCTCTCGACGATGACCCTGAGCATCAATCGTAATTGAAGATCAATACAGTTGAGTAACTATTAAAAAGGCCGAATATCCATGATATTCGGCCTTTTTGTATTTGGCTTAGTCAATTGTGAACTTAGATCATCTAGGTATGAAATTAGGTCATTAATTCACTAGAAACAACATTAAGCTTCTGGATTGAAGTAGTCTAGAACCACTTCGTGGTGAGTTTTAGTTTTGAACTTGTTGAAGACGTGTTCAATCTGGCCTTCTTCATCAATTAGGAAGCTAATACGGTGCAGACCGTCGTACACTTTACCCATGAATTTCTTCTCGCCCCAAACGCCAAACTGTTCAGCAACGCTGTGGTCTTCATCAGATAGCAGTGTGAAGTTTAGAGATTTCTTCTCGACGAAATTTGGTAGGCGTTTTACTGGATCAACACTCACACCTAGAACAACCACATTTAGGTCATCAAGTTGTGCTTTGATATCACGCAGGCCTTCAGCTTGCACAATACAACCTGGAGTCATTGCTTTTGGGTAAAAATAGAAAAGGACTTTTTTACCTTTGAAGTCACCAAGAGATACGATATTGCCATCTTGATCAGGAAGAGAAAAAGCAGGTGCTGGAACACCAGCCGTTAGCGTATTCATGATATTTCCTTTTTAAAAACTGTTTTTGATAAAGTTGAGCGAGCCTTGTACGGATAGGCTCTGACACAGCGCGTCAAATTCTTCTTGTAGCTGCATCAAATTACATTCTGATTGCACAGAAGCGGTAATAGAGATATGGAATTGGTCGTTATCGAGCTGAACTTTAGATTTATTGATGGTCTGCGCGCTAAGCGAATCGAGACCGATGTTGCGGTCTGCGAAGAACTGAGTGAATTGCTCGGTCAGGCCGAGTTTGTCGTCTGACTCAACGAACACCTCTACTGTGTAAGAGTTCTCAATGACATCATGAGTTGAGGTTCGCTTCATAATCGTAATCAAGTCGTGCTCTTGTCCAAGCAAGGGCAGGGTGGTTTCAACGCGGGTGATGTTGTTTGCCTTTCCAGACAGCAGCATGATAAGCGTAAATTCTTCGCCGAATAGAGCGATACGGCTATCAATAATGTTACAGCCTGATTGGGTGACTAAATGAACCACTTGGTTGCATACACCTGGGCGATCAGTGCCCACAGCTGTGATTACTAGATGTTGAGTCATAAATCACGTCTCTTTATATTCCATTGATTCATGCATGTTAGCACAGTTAGCCCGTGGAATAAGCGTGCGTGCGGGGCTTTTTATGAGGCACCTTGCTTCTAACATGCAACCAATGATAAGAATATCGAGAACGTTAAGAAAATGAGATTGAGTGGAGAGATCACAGCTTACTTGTTACTGACATCTTGTGATGTGTTATCTGCTAGATTGAGCGCAGGTTACCCAAATTCTAGGTAGATCGGCGTTAGAAGTCGTTTTACCTCAAACATACGACAATATTTAATGCAGTTGTTGCCAGTAAGCTACTTTAATGTCTTGTGTTTATTGATCAGCTTACAGTAACATGCAAAAAGAATAAATTAAGGGAGATAGACATGTTTTCAGGAAGTATCGTTGCGCTAGTTACGCCATTTAATACAGATGGTGAAGTGGATTTCGACAGCCTTAAAAAGTTGGTTGAGTACCATGTTGCTGCAGGTAGTGATGGTCTGGTTGCGGTTGGCACAACAGGTGAGTCTTCTACGCTCACTATTGAAGAGCATGTCAAAGTCGTCAATAAGATCGTTGAATTTGCTGATGGTCGTATTCCCGTTATCGCTGGTACAGGTGCAAATGCAACTCACGAATCTGTTCTATTCAGCCGTTTGCTGAATGGTTCTGGTATTGCTGGTTGCCTGAGCGTAACGCCTTACTACAACAAACCGACTCAAGAAGGTTTGTACCAACACTATAAAGCGATTGCTGAAGTCAGTGATGTTCCACAAATCCTATACAATGTTCCGGGTCGTACTGCCGTTGACTTGTTACCAGAAACGGTTGCTCGCCTTTCTGAAATCGAAAACATCGTTGCACTTAAAGATGCGACGGGTGATCTCGACAGAATTGCAATTCACCGTGAACTTTGTGGCGAAGATTTTATCTTACTCAGTGGTGATGACTTAACAGGTCTAGAATTTGTTAAGCGTGGTGGCGATGGCGTGATCTCTGTAACAAACAATGTTGCAGCCGCTGATATGGCAACCATGTTCAAGTTAGCGAAAGAAGGCAAGTTTGAAGAAGCAGAAGCGATCAATGAGCGTTTGATGCCTCTACATAAGAATTTGTTCGTTGAGTCCAACCCTATTCCCGTAAAATGGGCGGTTCATAAAATGGGTCTGATTGCTGAAGGTGGCTTACGTCTACCGTTGACTGAATTGTCAAAGCCAGCTCAACCCGTTGTTGCTCAAGCAATGACTGAAGCGTGCATTTACTAAAAACGTATGAAGTGATGCCGAAGTGAACCTTCGGCATTTAGGAGTATAAATGAAGTATTCTCACCAGCTAGTGATTGGGTCACTGGCTGTTTTCGTTCTTACAGCATGTTCTGGTAGCCCGACTCAACGTCGCCAAGCCAAAGATGATTTCGAATACTTAGAAACACCTGAGTTTTCACAATGGCAGTTGCCTGAAGATGCTCAGCCTCAGTTCTATCCAAATTTTGACATCCCAAGCGGTGAGTTCAGTGGTGGTACAGGCCGTGAAGTGGATATTCGTCCGCCACAGCAGGTTCTTGAGCTGATCCCTGGAGCTCGAGCGGAGCGTCAAAATGGTGAAGTGACACTTTGGCTTCTTCGTGCTGAAGAGGCAGACCGCGTGTGGCAAACGGCTGTAGATATGCTGGCACAACGTGGCATTGGTATTCGTGAACAGTCAGAAAACGATATTGAGACCGATTGGGTTACTTGGGTTTCTGAAGATGAAGAAGTAGAGATCGGCAGTCGTTACTCTATCTCTCGTTTCCAAGCTAACAACCGCCATGGCTTCAAGATCAACCTGATCGATTGGCGTGAAGGCTCTGAAGAGAAGCCGGTATCGGCAACCAATAAGGAGCGTTACAACGCGTTCTTAACGAACCTAGTGATGGCTAAGTACGATGAAAATCTTCGTGCTGAAGCGGCATTGAAAGCACAAGAGCTGGTTAAACGAATTCCAATCTCAATGGGTGCCGACCGCAGCGGTTTCCCTGTGATCATTGCTCGTACTCCATACAATGTATTGTGGCAGCGTTTGCCTACCTTGCTACCGGCGATGGGCTTTGAGCTTGAAGAGCGTAACCAATCTCAGGGTACAGTGAAAGCTAAGTACGCCGCGCCAGATGATGAGTTCTGGGAAGAAATTGGCCTACAGCCTATCGACTTAGCGCCAGGTACTTACAACTTCCTATTTGGTGATCTTGGCAACCGTACGTCGATCAACGTAACGGATGCATCAGGTAAGCCTGTGGAAGAAGCGCTGCTTAAGTCAATGGTTCCGGTACTAGCACATATTGCTGACCAAACCAAAGATGACAAAGAAGCGAAAGCTGAGTAGTAAAACTTAAGTCGTTCCAGAGCTGAGTTAAATCAGCTCTGTGATTCGCTAAGTAAATAAAAAAAGAGGACACATTGTGTCCTCTTTTTTTGTATTCGTTGATTAGTCGTCAGCGGCTTGTTAGCAAATTAGATTGGCTCATTAGAGCTACAAAATTAAGCGTCTTTGTTGTCCGTAGACTCATCTTTTTGAGCTTTCTCTTGATTCTGTTTATCCAATTGATTGAGCTTGTCTAAGTCTTTCTCTGTTTTATTACGACCTGTCAGATCCATATTGGCGGTCTGTTTGAGCGCAGCAATATTACCCACCACAACGCTAACCACAATGATGATGATCACCCAAGGGTTTGTAAGCCACTCCAACATAAGAGCTCCTAATGACTGATATTCGCCACGAAGCGCGCATAGATCTCGTCTAGCTGCTCCATAATAATCTCATATCCTAATATTGGCTTAGATTGGAGTTGCTTGCCAAGTAAAGTGGGAGATAACTGTGATAAACACAACTCCGATACTTTACGATGGCTGATATGCCATGGTTCTATCGCCACACCGCCGAGGTCTTGGCTGTACGGAAAGAAGAACCCAAATTGCGAAGCATGAACAGATAACCATTGGTAAAACGCTTGCTGGTGGCCAGTAAGGTATTCCCATGGTTCAAGTCGCAGCTGTATGCTTTCAGGTAAGTGATTTCGAGCAAAGACATCAAAGTCACAACCCCAATGATGGCGGCTCGCTCCGGGAAGTGCAGACCACCTCAGGATTGCCGACAACTTTTGCTGCTCACTGAGTGTTGAAGCATCAAGCGGTTGGCTTTGTGAGTCTAGTATCGGTACTTCACCAGAAAACTTGCGGTCCCAAATCAGAGATTGCCTTTCATAGTCGCGAAAGCCACTGGCAACCTCCATTTTAAAGCCCGCGAGTTGAGCAGCTTCAATCAAATTGTTCAGATCATCTTTGACATCACTGTGGACCAAGAATGTCTTGGTGCCGATCAGGTTAGGTTCCAGATGAGAATCTGATTGTCCGGTAAGCTGCTCTGGTGTCATAACGCGTTTCTCAATAATTAGATGCTATGAATCGCTGATAAAAGAACTATTTAGCGAACAGGTTCACTAGAGTTCTTTCGTACATGTCGGTTAGCTTCTCTAAGTCAGCCACTTTCACGCATTCGTTAACCTTGTGAATGGTTGCATTAACAGGACCTAGCTCTACGACTTGTCCTTTCATGCGCGCAATAAATCGTCCGTCAGATGTACCACCTGTGGTCAGTAGGGCCGGTTTTACGTCGTTAACGTGACCAACTGCATCCACAATTGCATCAAGTAGCGAACCTGCGTCTGTTAGGAACGGGTCACCATTAAACGTCCACTTAAGATCGTATTCGAAATCGTACTTGTCGAGTGTAGTTGTGATTCGTTCAACGATGATGTCGTTGTTTAACTCTGTGCTAAAGCGAAGATTAAACTGAACATTAAATTCACCAGGAATCACGTTTGATGCGCCAGTGCCCGCACTCACATTTGGGATCTGGAAGCTGGTTGGTGGGAAGTAGTCATTACCTTTATCCCACTCAGTCGTTGCCAGTTCGTTGATCGCAAGCAGAGAGCTGTGTACTGGATTATTCGCTAGGTGAGGGTAGGCAACATGACCTTGTGTGCCTTTAATCGTGAGATCGCCAGTAATAGAACCACGACGGCCGTTCTTCACAACGTCACCAACATACTCAGTACTTGATGGCTCACCCACAATACACATGTCGATGTTTTCACCACGGGCCATTAGTGCTTCCACAACACGTACCGTACCGTTGATGAAAGGACCTTCTTCATCTGACGTGATAAGGAAACCTATTGAACCTGTGTGATCGGGGTGTTTAGCAATGAACTGTTCTACAGCTACAATCATCGAAGCCAGAGAACCCTTCATGTCTGCTGCGCCACGACCATGTAAGAAACCATCTACGATGGTCGGTTCGAATGGTTTGGTGTGCCACTGTTCAATTGGGCCTGCTGGTACAACGTCTGTGTGGCCAGCAAAGGCAAATAAAGGTGCCTCTGTACCACGGCGAGCCCAAAAGTTCGTCGTATCTTCAAATACCATCACTTCGATTTCAAAACCTAGCGCTTTTAAGCGTTCAATCATCAGGTCTTGGCAGCCTGCATCTTCAGGGGTTACTGATTGGCGGCTAATGAGGTCTTTTGCCAGAGCCAAAGTTGGGCTATCTGTCATCCTTGAATTCCTTGTTTAAATAAAACGTCTAGTCATTAATTGTTGAGCGCTGAATAGGGGAGGTTCACCGCGTATTGTTTAATTTTATGTAGCTGATTAAGCAAAAATAGCCGCATATTGATCCGCTTTAAAGCCGATGTGAAGCTTGCCTTCCACTTTCAATATTGGGCGCTTAATCATTGCGGGTTGTTCAACAAGCAGAGCTACCGCTTTTTCTTCTGTTAGCGTGTCTTTTTGTTCTTGAGTAAGTTGGCGATAAGTCGTACCACGTTTGTTTAGCACCAGTTCCCAACCAAGTTCTGAACAAAAAGTTTTTACCAGCTCTTCGTTGATGCCTTGTTTACGATAATCGTGAAATTCGAACTCAATACCTTCAGTTTCTAGCCATTTTTTTGCTTTTTTGATGGTGTCGCAGTTTGGAATGCCAAACATAGTGATAGTCATTGTTCTTCCTTTGGGTGATTTTATTTCGTTGTTATGAGTTGAATCCTATCAGGAAGCTGCAATTCAGACAAAATAGAGTGAGGAATATTTCATAGAGTGAAAAAAAACAGTAAGAAAATGTCACTATTGGAGACTTATTGATCAACCTCAACATGTTGTCAGCGAAAAAAGAAATAATTGAGTTGCACATATATAGGAGGTGTCAATGGAGTTGAGTCCTGTTTTTGCAAGGCGGCTATATTTAGCATTGTTAGTGGAAAGCCTTGATAGGCCAAATGTGCCTAAACTCATCGAAAAAACGGGTTGGCCTCGTCGTACTATTCAAGATGTACTCAAGGCGTTACCGGGGATCGGTATCGAACTTATGTTTGTTCAAGATGGGCGACGTCATAATGATGGCTATTACCAGTTATCCGACTGGGGTCCATTTGACAGTCAATGGGTTATCCAGCGTAAAGGCGATATAGCAACAAGCCTTGGATTTAGTGCATAAGCCAGCGAAAGCTGGCTTTCTTTTTTGTAGTCGATGTAGATGTAATAGCTTACCTGCGTGGTGAACTACCTAATTACGGTTTCCATCTATTTACATTTCCGTTTGTCTACATAGATAGGCAGTGCCTAACATCGTCACGGAAGTGGAAAAGTCTTGGGGAAGTGTAAATATCACGGTATCTGCACCTAACTCAATCGTATTTGACTTGAGCTCATTCATCGCGCCCTGAATCAAGGTGTCATTTGGGTAAAACAGGTAACTATACCAATGGCCCTCGCTGCCCGTGACTTCCCCTTTATACTCACATTTATCGATATTAATCACGCCATGGTAATCCATTTTGATGCTGTCAGCTTCGCTATGTGGCATTGATGTCGGTGTCGTGCAACCGAGTAACATGCCACTCATAGCAAAAGCGATTAATTCCTTTTTCATACGCTTATCCTGTTATTTCATCAAATAAATAGCGAAGCCTACCCAGCTAGCGAACAATAGTAACCACGGCAATTTACTGGCGTGATTTGATGTTATTTCAACACTCGTGTCTACGTTGTTCTCTTCGTCTAGATTGACTTGTTGAGTCTGCTTCTCTTTCTGTACGCGCTTCTTGGCTTTATCGGCTTGGCGGCTACGTTCTTTTTGCTGTTTCTTGTAAAGTGCGATGCCTTTCTCGATACCTTGAGCAATCAACTTGGTTTGTTCTTTGGTTTGAGCTGGCTTTTGCGTCGCTTTGGCTATCTTCAGTGCTTCTTGTTGAGATTCAACAGACGGTGTATCAGTTTTCTTTTTCATACTGAGTTCGATAATTAAAACGGATTAACCAATAAGATAACGCAAACCTAGTTAAGTATGAATGATTTGCGTTAAAGTGTTGGTTTGAAAATAAGTGAAAGTGAAATTTGTGCGGTACTCCATAGAACAATACGACAAGCACGGCTTTTTAAAAGCCCCAATCCTATTATGGTTAGGTTGGCTATTTCTGGCGAAAGCTTTGGTCGTTTTCATTGTTGCAGGTGCAAGCCGAGAGTCAGGCACTGATATTCTCGAAATCATCTATCCAGATCATCAAATGTTTTATGTTGGGATTGCATTGAGTATCCCGAGCTTGTTACTCATGTGGTTGTTTGGGCTTAGAACGCCAGATAGAAAGCGCCTTAATAAAGTGGTTTCATGGGGGCGTTGGGTCTCAATGATGGCTATCTTGGCACAAGGAACCCATACACTTTATTTAATCTATTTAGATAACGGATGGTTCCGTTGGTCAAATGCTATCACTTTATTGTTGCTCCTATGGTTAGCGCTTTATTTAACTAATAGCCATGCCGCTAGGGATTGCTTTAAAGTGGTTGAGCACGAAGACTGATTCTCATCAAAACATTTGCCCCATTCACAATTATACTTAGAAGCTAAAAATGAAAGGATTAATCTATGCTTAACATCTCAAATGAGCAGCCTAAAATTCAAAGTGCTATCTTGCCAGAAGCTGGGCCTTTCGCTCTTTACGTTCAATTAAAAGTGAATGCGAACGCTGCTAACGTATTAGCGGAAATTCAAAAGCTTCCGACTTTAATCGATGAGCTAAACCAAACTCAACCAGATGCGAACTTAACGGCGTCGATTGCGTTCTCAAAGGCTTTTTGGGATAAGTTCGAGCAAGCTGCTCCGTCTGATTTAATTGATTTCCCTGCGCTTGGTGAAGGTGATGTCACTGCACCGAGCACACTGTCTGACGTTCTGATTCACTGTCATTCAAATCGACATGATCTGCACTTCTTTATCTTACGTAAATTGCTATCTGAAGTAGCGGCTGACGTTGAAGTCGTTGATGAAACCTACGGTTACCGCTTCCTAGATTCTCGTGACATGACTGATTTCGTTGATGGTACTGAAAACCCGAAAGACGCACAACGTGCTGAAGTAGCGATTATTCCTGAGGGAGAATTCGCTGGTGGTAGTTATGTGATGGTGCAGCGTTTTGTGCACAACCTGCCAGCTTGGAATCGATTGAATGTGTCAGCACAAGAGAAAGTGATTGGCCGCACTAAACCTGACTCTATCGAACTAGATGATGTTCCAGCGGCGTCTCACGTTGGTCGTGTGGATATTAAAGAAGAAGGCAAGGGGCTTAAGATTGTTCGCCACAGCCTACCTTACGGTACCGCTACGGGCGATCACGGCTTACTGTTCATTGCTTACTGTAATGTTCGTCATAACTTTGATGCAATGCTAGAGAGCATGTACGGCGCAACAGATGGTAAAACAGACCAATTACTCCGCTTTACTAAAGCCGTAACTGGCACTTACTACTTTGCACCGTCGACTGACATGTTGAGTGCATTAACGATTAAGTAAATCGCCTCATCTGCAGTAAAGAAAGGGAGCCTCAGGGCTCCTTTTTTTGTTAAAGCTTTACATGAACTGGTCGATATAAGAGCAATCGTGAGTTTTATTCATATTTTTGTAAGTGAAGGTCTATGGCTATAACTGTTAATACAAATGTCTCAGCGCTGGTGGCTCAGAGGAATCTGTCGAATGCTAACAACATGCTGAACCAATCTTTGGAGCGTTTAGCTTCAGGGAGTCGTATTAATAGTGCAAAAGACGACGCTGCTGGCTTACAAATTTCGAATCGACTGGAAGCGCAGATGAGTGGCATTGATGTCGCGGTTCGGAACGCTAACGACGGAATCTCCATTATGCAGACTGCAGAAGGGGCGATGAATGAAACTACCAATATCATGCAACGCATGCGAGATTTGTCACTACAGGCGAGTAATGGTTCGAATAGCCAGTCGGAAAGAACCGCTATTCAAGAAGAAGTGACCGCCTTAAATGATGAGTTGAATAGGATTGCTGAAACCACCTCATTTGGCGGTAAAAAACTTCTTAACGGTAGTTTTGGTAGCTCGTCATTTCAAATCGGTGGCAGTTCTGGTGAAGCGGTGCAGATAGGTTTGAAAAACATGCGTACCGATGACATCAATATGGGTGGTTTTAGCTATGTCGCCAATGGCATGGCAAGTGACACGTGGGAAGTAAAGTCAAACCAGAATGATATGACGATGTCGTTTACCGATCGTTTTGGTCAGCCACAAGAGATCGCCATCAACGCGAAAGCGGGTGATGATATTGAAGAGTTGGCGACCTATATTAATGGTCAAACTGATCAGGTCTCGGCTTCTGTGAATGATGAAGGGCAGCTTCAGATTTATATGTCTGGCGAAGACACTGCAGGCACGATCTCTTTTTCAGGTTCATTAGCCAGTGAGCTTTCGATGTCGGCGGGTTATTACGAATCAGTCGATGACATCAATGTGACGGATGTAGGTGGAGCGCAGCGTGCTGTCTCAATTTTGGATACAGCGATGAAGTACGTGGATAGTCATCGCTCCGAACTCGGCGCAATGCAAAACCGCTTTGATCATGCGATTAATAATCTCGAAAATGTTCATGAGAACTTGGCGACATCCAACGGCCGAATCAAAGATACCGATTACGCCAAAGAGACCACTCAAATGCTCAAGCAGCAAATATTGCAGCAAGTGAGCACCACAATACTGGCTCAAGCAAAGCAAGCGCCGAATCTTGCCTTAACCTTGTTGGGTTAATAAATCACTTCGAATCTTATAAAGGTATTTCAGCTTAACTAAAGCCCTTTGGTTAATAAAAATACAACTTTTCGCTCGACTGACATCCCGACAACTTTAGCGTTTTTCTCATCTTTTTTTGATAATTTTACTGCTAGTCACGCTTTCTTCTCCTTTACCGCTATTTCTTTAATTTTGTTGTTTTTTTCCTAAAGGTTTCAGCATTCACGCCGTTATTAATAGTAACTTAGAGATAACTACTTGGTTTTCCGAGACGTCGGAAACCGCTATACCGGAAAATCAATTGGAGAAGTCACCATGGCAGTGAATGTAAATACCAACGTTTCAGCGATGACAGCACAACGTTACCTAAACAACGCAAACAGCGCACAACAAACATCAATGGAGCGTCTAGCTTCAGGTTCTAAAATCAACAGCGCGAAAGATGACGCTGCGGGCCTACAAATCTCGAACCGTTTGAACGTTCAGAGCCGCGGCCTTGATGTTGCTGTACGTAACGCGAACGACGGTATCTCTATTGCACAAACTGCTGAAGGTGCAATGAACGAGACAACCAACATCCTGCAACGTATGCGTGATTTGTCTCTACAATCTTCAAACGGCTCAAACTCAAAATCTGAGCGTGTAGCGATTCAAGAAGAAGTAACAGCACTGAACGACGAACTGAACCGTATTGCGGAAACCACGTCTTTTGGTGGCAACAAGCTGCTTAACGGTACTCACGGTACTAAATCATTCCAAATCGGTGCGGATAACGGTGAAGCGGTAATGCTTCAACTGAAAGATATGCGCTCTGATAACGCTCAGATGGGTGGTAAGAGCTACCAAACTGAGAACGCGAAAGACAAAGACTGGAACGTTCAAGCTGGCGCAAACGACCTAAAAATGTCGTTCACTGATAACTTCGGCCAAGCACAAGAAATCGATGTGTCTGCGAAAGCGGGCGACGACATCGAAGAGCTAGCAACGTACATCAACGGTCAGCAAGACTCTGTTAAAGCGTCTGTAACTGAAGACGGTAAGCTGCAAATGTTTACTGGCAACAACAAAGTTGAAGGCGAAGTGGCATTCTCTGGCAGCCTTGCTGGGGAACTAGGCATGCAACCTGGCAAAGACGTAACGGTTGATACTATCGACGTGACATCAGTTGGTGGCGCACAAGAGTCTGTAGCAGTAATCGATGCGGCACTTAAGTACGTAGACAGCCACCGTGCTGAACTGGGTGCTTTCCAAAACCGTTTCGACCACGCTATCAGCAACTTAGACAACATTAACGAGAACGTTAACGCATCTAAGAGCCGTATTAAAGATACCGATTTCGCGAAAGAAACGACTCAGATGACTAAATCTCAGATCCTTTCTCAAGCTTCAAGCTCGATTCTTGCTCAAGCGAAGCAAGCACCGAACTCGGCACTTAGCCTACTAGGTTAATCGATTGAAAGGCCACGTTGCCACGTTGGTTATAAGCGCTGTTGATCATAAGCATTGTTGATCATAAACGTTAACGTTAGGCTTCCACAAATTAGCTCGTGGTGAGAGATGAGCGCTAAACAGACCCAGCTTCGGCTGGGTTTTTTATTGCCCGCTATTTGGCTAAGTGTGTAGTTGGAGAAAGTGCCGCAGTGCTGAAAGGAACAAAAACGAGATTCCCTATCATGCTCGTTCCTTGCTGTAGGGAATGACGGCTATAGAGAGGTATTTGACTCATTGCCTACCTGAATCGAAGTCGTTGGTCGTCATCTCAGAATCGAGTAGAACGAGATATCAGAGATCTCTGTTTGTTAAAATTCACAAGTGTAATTTGATGTATAGGCGAAATGCCTTGAATAGCGCTTAACAACGTTTAGTAAAAAACTAGGTCGGATAGCAGGGGATAAACGGTCAGTGTAGTTGTCATTGGTTGAGGGAGCTAGGAGAAGGGTTTCGGTGTGATAGTCAGTAATGCCTATCTGAGGTATTGAACAAATATAGCAGGCACAAAAAACGCCACCCTTAGGTAGCGTTTTAATTAAAGCAGATAAGTAATCGAAATTACTTAGTTACTTTAAGAACTGGAGTTTCGCCAACAGTTACAGAACCAGAAAGCTTATTCAGCTCCTTGATTTCGTCCATGTTAGAGATAACAACTGGAGTAAGCGTAGATTTCGCTTTCTCTTCTAGAAGCGCTAGGTCGAAAGTGATGATAGTGTCACCAGCTTTAACAGATTGACCTTCTTCAGCTACACGAGTGAAGCCTTCGCCTTTAAGTTCAACAGTATCGATACCGAAGTGAACGAAAAGCTCAACACCGTCGTCAGACTCGATAGAGAACGCGTGGTTAGTTTCGAAGATCTTACCGATAGTACCGTTAACTGGAGCTACCATTTTATCGCCAGCTGGTTTGATAGCGATGCCGTCACCAACGATTTTTTCAGCGAAAACTACATCTGGCACGTCTTCGATGTTTACGATCTCACCAGAAAGAGGTGCGATGATTTCGATTGCACCAGCATCAGCGCTGTCATCAGATACAAGCTTTTTTAGTTTGTCAAACAGACCCATTGTGTCATGCTCCTAACGTTTAGTTTTATTCTGTAGAATATACTATACCAATCTAACAAATTAGACGACTATTTTTAGCCGTCTAACTTTATTAAGCTCTTGGTGATTACTGAGTTTTCTCAGCGATGAATTTTTCTACGCAAGCTTCAATTTCTGCAGCTGTAGGTAGAGATAGTGCTTCGTCAGCCATAGCTTTAACTTCTGCGAAGTTAGAGTTACGGATTACTTTCTTAACTTTAGGGATAGAGATACCGCTCATAGAGAACTCATCTAGACCCATACCAAGAAGAAGTAGAGTTGCACGCTCATCGCCTGCTAGCTCACCACACATACCTGTCCATTTGCCTTCTTTATGAGAAGCATCGATTACTTGTTTGATTACAAGAAGAACCGCTGGAGATAGTGGGTTGTAAAGGTGAGAAATCATCTCGTTACCACGGTCAACCGCAAGAGTGTATTGCGTTAGATCGTTAGTACCGATAGAGAAGAAAGCCACTTCTTTAGCAAGGTGGTGTGCGATTGCAGCAGCTGCTGGAGTCTCAACCATTACGCCAATTTCGATGTCTTCATCGAATGCATGACCTTCAGCGCGAAGTTCAACTTTGTACTCTTCGATTGCTTTTTTCAGTTCACGGATCTCTTCAATAGAAATGATCATTGGGAACATGATACGTAGCTTACCGTGTGCAGATGCACGAAGAATGCCGCGTAGTTGGTCACGTAAGATTTCACGACGATCCAAGCTGATACGCACTGCACGCCAGCCTAGGAACGGGTTCATCTCTTGTGGAAGATCCATGTATGGTAGATCTTTATCGCCACCGATATCCATAGTACGGATAATCACTGACTCACCGTGCATTGCTTCAGCTACTTCTTTGTAAGCAACGTATTGCTCTTCTTCAGTAGGAAGTGCAGTACGGTCCATGAATAGGAATTCAGTACGGTACAGACCAACACCTTCGCCGCCGTTACGCAGAATACCGTCACAGTCTTTAACTGTACCGATGTTACCGCAAACTTCTACTTGATGGTTATCAAGCGTGATAGCTGGTAGGTCTTTAAGTTTTGCTAGTTCAGCCGCTTCTGCTTCAAAATCAGATTTGATTTTCTTAGCTTCTGCTAATTCAGCGTCAGAAGGGTTGATGATGATCTTATTGTTCATCGCGTCTAGCACAAGCATGTCGCCGTTCTTAACTTGCTTAGTGATATCGTTAGTACCAACGATAGCTGGAAGCTCAAGTGAACGTGCCATGATTGAAGTATGAGATGTACGACCGCCGATATCACAAGCGAAACCAAGAACGTAGTCTAGGTTGATTTGTGCAGTTTCAGATGGCGTTAGGTCGTAAGCAACTAGGATAACTTGTTCATTGATGTCTGCTAGAGATACAATGTTGATGCCTAGTGCATTTTTAACGAAGCGAGTGCCGATATCACGGATATCAGTCGCACGTTCTTTTAGGTACTCATCATCAAGTGACTCTAGTGCAACAGCTTGTTCTTCGATCACTGTGTAGATCGCGTTGTCTGCGTGCATTTTGTCTTTCTTGATGAGTGCTAAAATCTCTTCTTCTAGCTCTTCATCTTCAAGCAGCATGATATGGCCTTCAAAGATTGCTTCTTTTTCTTCGCCAAAAGTTTCAAGTGCTTTTTGCTTTACAACTTCAAGTTGTTGAGAAGATTTGTTACGAGCGTCAAAAAAACGCTGAACTTCTGCTTCAACTTGATCGTCTGAGATAGATTGAGTGTTTAGGACAATTTCATCTTCTTGAAGTAGTAGTGCTTTACCGAAAGCAATACCAGGAGATGCTAGGATGCCTGAAATCATAGCCTTACCTTAGTTGTTCAACTGTAAACGGGAGAATGTGTGACTTTAAGTCGTCGACTAATGTCGCGCTTATCGCTATCTATTTCGAACAAAGCCACTTTGCTGTGCAAAATGGCTTTGAAAGAAGGAGACCGTATTAGTGTAGTTGATCCATAAGAGCAACTAGGTGGTCTACTGCTTGCTGAGCTTGAGGGCCTTCAGCAGAAATAGTAACGTTAGTACCTTTTACTAGGCCTAAAGTTTGTAGTTTGAACAGGCTTTTAGCGCTAGCGCTTTTGCCGTTAGAAGTCACTGTGATGTCAGCGTCGAAAGATTTTGCTTCTTTAACGAACTGTGCAGCTGGACGTGTGTGAAGGCCGTTTTCTGCTGTGATTTCTACTTGCTTCTCGTACATTTTATATACCCCAATTAATTTATTTTTTGTAAGTTTGTAACCAGATTAGCTTAACTGCTTTAGCCCAAATGCGCTAGAGGCTAGTACGCCATGTTCGTGTTAGAACTTAGACTGGTTATAAATTTTTATCCAGCCATGGTCATCTTTAGTGAGTACTCATGACTTTCAGAATTTGTTTATTGCTTCTTTTATTTTGAAGCGAAAAATAAAACAGACCCGATATTACCAAAGGTGGGGCAAGGATCAACAAAAAAGCCCCTAAACGGGGCTTTTTTGGACGAAAAATTGATTTGACCACATATTATTGTTGGTTCTCTTTTTCCGTAAAGATGCCAGCAAATAGGGCTGTACTTAGGTAACGTTCGCCAGAGCTTGGTAGCACGGTAACAATGGTTTTTCCTGCAAATTCAGGTAGTTCCGCTATTCTGTTCGCCGCTACTACCGCTGCGCCAGATGAGATGCCCGCTAGAATACCTTCCTCTTTCATTAGGCGTTGAGCCATCTCAATCGCTTCTTCAGAAGTTACTGGCTCTACACGGTCGATAAGGTCCAAATCTAGGTTTCCAGGGATAAAACCTGCACCAATACCTTGGATTTTGTGCGGAGCTGGTTTGATTTCTTCGCCAGCAAGTGCTTGTGCAATCACTGGAGACTCTGCTGGTTCAACCGCTACTGAAGTGATTGCTTTGCCTTTTTCGCCTTTAATGTAACGGCTTGTACCAGTAAGCGTACCGCCGGTACCTACACCAGCAACAAATACATCGACTTCGCCATCTGTTGCTTCCCAAATTTCAGGGCCAGTTGTCTTCTCGTGAATTTGTGGGTTAGCTGGGTTGTTGAATTGCTGAAGTAGCAGATATTTTTCTGGGTCTGAAGCAACAATTTCTTCTGCTTTAGCTATCGCGCCGTTCATGCCTTTTGGTGCTTCAGTCAGTACTAAGTTTGCACCTAGCGCTTTAAGCAACTTACGACGCTCTAGGCTCATTGACTCAGGCATCGTTAGTGTTAGCTTGTAACCGCGAGCGGCTGCTACGAATGCAAGAGCAACACCTGTATTACCACTGGTAGGTTCAACAAGCTCGATACCTGGTTTTAAAGTTCCTGCTTTTTCTGCTTCCCAGATCATGTTTGAACCGATACGACACTTAACGCTAAAGCTTGGGTTACGAGCTTCAATCTTAGCTAGGACGTTACCTTTGCTTACTTTGTTAAGGCGGACTAGCGGTGTGTTACCTATCGTTAGGGTGTTGTCTTCGTAGATCTTGCTCATGCGATATTCCTTCATTTAATGACAGAACTAAACGTAGTATATCAATCACTTTACCGTCTAGTGTCTTTCGATGTTTGTTTAGCTTGAATTTAGATTAAACAAGTTGAAAAAAAGGTAAAAGGATTAAAAAGTTATATCATATAGATATGTAGCAGAATTCACGCCTATCTTTATTGTGTTCGGAACTTCAAAAAGATAGGCGTTGTTAAATAGATAACTAGTCTTATAGACGAGAACGCAGAGCTTGGTCTTTAAACTCAGCAACCCACATTGCAGTAGCGCCGCAGACAGCAACGGGCATGACGATCAGATTTAGAATTGGAATCGTTGTGAAAACAGAAACAAGTGCGCCGAAGCTGTAGCTCTTACCTTGTTTTTGTTTCAAATTGTTTCTCATATCATCAAATTTGATTTTATGGTTATCAAATGGATAGTCGGCGTACTGAATCGCTAACATCCATGCTGTGAAAATGAACCATAAAAACGGTGCAACAGTTTGTCCTAGTGCTGGAATTAACAAAAGTAGGAATAAACCTATCGCTTTTGGCAGAATGTAGACAAGCTTGCGCCATTCTCTCGCTAAAATACGTGGAGTATCTTTGAGTGCATCCAGCAAACCATCGTCATTCACTTTTTGGCCACTTAGTAACTCTTCTACTTTTTCCGCGAGCAATCCATTGAAAGGCGCGGCAATGAAGTTAGCGAGCGTACTAAAGAAATACGAAAACGTGGCCAAGACGGTTAATACAAGTAGTGGCCATAGAATGTATGACAACCACGATAAAAAGCTTGGTAATGCACCAATCCAGCCCTCAATCCAAGTGTTGAGGTTGGAGAATATATAAAACAAGGCACCACCAACGAGTAACACGTTAGCAATAAGTGGCATTAGTACAAACTTACGAATGCTCGGCGACAAAGCGATTTTTATTCCGAAAATAAAATAGCCAAAGCCTGAGCGGGGAACAGATTCAATAATCATATTTAAATTAGGTCACATGTGAATTTGGTTAAATAGCAAACATCCCTAGTGTACTAGACCGAAATTAAGAAAAAAAGCGTGGCGAAAATCACACCATGTAAGGAACTAATTGTATTAAGTTGTTCTAAAACAGTGGCTACTTTTGATAGAGTAGTGAGATTAGCCAAATTAACCCAACTTAGTGACAGCGTGTTTATAGCTAGTTGACTAAGAAAGCTGAGAGCGAAAAATGCAGGAATTGCGATTTGTACTCATTATTGTTGGCGCATTAGCTATCGCCGCATTATTGTTCCATGGTCTATGGACGAGTAAAAAAGAAGGGAAAGCAAAGTTTGGAGATAAGCCGCTTGGTAAGCTTGATAACGATAGCTTAAATGAAGCCGAAACGATCCCAAACCGTTCATTCGCCCCAGAAGACGATTTTGAGATAATCCGAAAAGAGCGTAAAGAGCCGGATTTTGCAGTCTCACCATCTGAAATTGATCCGCTGATTGACTCAGATCCACTTACAGCGCCACAAACGAAAGAAGTTATCGAAGACGACATCGAATTGAATGATCTTCCTTCCTTCAGCGTTAAAGAAGAACCCATTCAGATCGAGAGTGAACCTGAAGACATACAAGAGGCCACTGAAGCAGAGGTTCCAAGCTTTGAATTGACTGACGAGCAAAAAGAAAGTCATGCTGGTTTTCAAGAGCAGTACGGTTCGTTTGAAGAAGCTTCTGATTCGGTTACCGAGCCACTCGCTCCCAGTGAATCATTGACGCCAAGTGAACCGCTTGTGGAGAAAGAAGTCGTTGCTTCACAAAGCCCCGCGCCTACAGAAGAAGTTAAGCCAGATGAAGAACTTGGCCTAGACGTTATTGTTCTCAATGTTCACTGTGCTGGAGAGATCCCATTTGTGGGTACTGAACTTTTCCGTAGCATGGAGAACAACGGTTTAACTTATGGTGAGATGTCTATCTACCACTGCTTTGCACAATCTAGCGATGAGCCAAAAGTTATTTTCAGTATTGCGAACATGATGCAGCCGGGAACTCTAGAACATGATGATCCTGCTGATTTTACAACCAAAGGTATTTCGTTCTTCATGACGCTGCCTTGTTATGGTCAAGCTGATCAGAACTTCAATGTAATGCTAAGTGCAGCACAGAAAATTGCTGATGATATGGGCGGAAACGTTTTGGACGAGTCACGTAACTTAATGACACCCAATCGCTTGTCTGACTACCGTAAGCAAATCAGAGACTTTATGACGGCAGCCAACGCCTAGCCGTCTTGTTTAGCCTTATAAATAATCTATATTTATAGAAAAGGGCTCCTAAGGGAGCCCTTTTTGATATTTCAATCACGACAGAGAATGATATGAAAGAATCGATTCAAGTTACCTTAGAGCAGTTAAGAGAAACTCTGCACTATCATGCCGTTCGTTATTACGTAGAAGATAGCCCCGAGGTTCCTGATGTTGAGTACGATCGATTAATGCAACAGTTGCTAAAAATCGAAGAAGAGAACCCAGAGCTTGTGACGGTGGATTCGCCTAGCCAACGTGTCGGTGGGCAGCCTTTAGATGGGTTTACGCAAGTGACTCATGAGATCCCAATGCTTTCTCTGGACAATGCATTCTCTGATGAAGATTTGGATGCGTTTAATAAGCGAATGTCTGATAGAGCACCAAGCGCGAATCTTAAGACCTTCTGTTGTGAGCCTAAGCTTGATGGTTTAGCGGTAAGCCTACTCTATGTGAATGGCACTTTAGTTCAGGCAGCGACACGTGGTGATGGTGCGACGGGTGAAAACATTACTGAAAACGTGCGTACGATCAGCTCTATTCCGCTTAAGTTACAAGGTGAAGGTTGGCCAGAACGTATTGAAGTCCGTGGCGAAGTGTTTATGCCAAAAGCGGGCTTCGACAAATTGAATGAACTGGCATTGAAGAAAGGCGAGAAGGTCTTTGTGAACCCACGTAATGCCGCCGCGGGCAGTTTACGTCAGCTTGATTCTCGCATTACAGCGAAGCGTCCATTAGCTTTTTACGCTTACAGTGTCGGTGTTGTGCAAGGGGGGGAGCTTTCAAATAGCCACTATCAACGTTTCCTACAACTGAAAGGTTGGGGTTTACCTATGTGCCCTGAGACTAAGCAACTGAGCTCGCTTGAGGATGTAAAGGCGTACTATCAAGATATTATGACTCGTCGTGACGCCTTGGCTTATGAGATTGATGGGGTGGTGATTAAGGTTGATGACATTGCCGCACAAGAAGCTCTCGGCTTTGTTGCACGAGCACCTCGTTGGGCGATTGCTTATAAGTTCCCAGCTCAAGAAGAGATCACGTTACTTAACGATGTTGAGTTCCAGGTTGGTCGTACAGGCGCAATTACACCAGTAGCTAAACTGGAACCTATCTTCGTTGGTGGTGTGACGGTAAGTAATGCCACGCTGCACAACGCTGATGAGATTACTCGTTTAGGTGTGAAAGTCGGAGACAGCGTAATCATTCGTCGTGCCGGTGACGTTATTCCGCAAATTGTGGCTGTTGTACTTGATCGCCGTCCTGAGACCGCTCGAGACATTGTATTCCCTGATGCTTGCCCAGTATGTAACTCTGCAGTTGAGCGCGTAGAAGGCGAAGCTGTAGCGCGTTGTACTGGTGGCTTGGTCTGTCAGGCACAACGTAAAGAAGCGCTTAAGCATTTTGTGTCGAGAAAGGCTCTGGATGTTGATGGACTTGGCGTAAAAGTGATAGAGCAGCTTGTCGACCGTGAAATGGTAGAAACTCCAGCCGATCTATTTAAGTTAAGTGCTGGCGTGATTACGGTTCTTGATCGTATGGGGCCTAAATCGGCACAGAATGTAGTGAGTGCGCTTAATAAAGCCAAAGACACGACATTAGCGCGTTTCCTTTATTCTCTAGGGATTCGAGAAGTGGGTGAAGCGACGGCTATGAATTTAGCTCAGCACTTTAAGACGCTGGAGTTGGTTCAAGCTGCAACCCATGAACAGTTGGTTGAAGTGTCAGATATTGGTGACATCGTAGCAAGTCACCTCACGAGCTTCTTCTCACAAGAGAAAAATAGAGCCGTAGTCGAGCAGTTGCTAGAGCTTGGTGTTAACTGGCCTGCAATCGAAGAAGCTGCAGATGATCAAGAACTGCCATTAGAAGGTAAGGTGGTCGTGTTGACGGGTTCATTATCTCAATTAGGTCGTAGTGAAGCGAAAGCTGCTTTACAGGCTTTAGGTGCAAAAGTAACCGGTAGCGTATCTAAGAAAACGGATATCTTATTCGCTGGTGAAGCCGCGGGTTCTAAATTAACTAAAGCACAAGATTTAGGCATCGAAATAAGAACGGAAGAAGATCTAATTGCTCTTATCTCGTAAGTAAATCAAGGTAAAAAAAGCTCAAAGGCACTTCTTACAAGGGAGTGCCTTTTTTGTGTCTGATATAAAAATGATGGCTTTTTAATTGTTGAGAATTTTGTACCTATACGAACTATCAAATCAGGACAGTGATGGCGTTCAACATTAATGAAATGTCGTTCCAGTTGTATCAAAAATGCGAGTCACTTCTATCTTTATAAAGGGTGGTTGTCATTAAATATTTGATTTTTATTGTTTTTATTATTTTTAACTGCGAGCTTTGCAATTTATCGATCTGGATCACTAAGTACCTAATAAATTTGCACCAACTCATATTTTTTTAGATGAAAATTAAGTTCTCATTGATCTTTTTGAGGGCGAAGTTAGTCTTAATGCCATGGATGCACACGATGTGTATAACCAGAAAGGAAATAGAGAATTCGAGTTTAGGGTTCTCAAACAAGAAAAGGTATTTCTCTCTACGGCGGCCAACTTTAGGCGGGAAATATTCAAACAGCTATATCCATTTTTAGGAGTTTTATTCCATGGAAAACAAAATTTTCAAACGTACTCTATTAGGTGCAACGGTTGCACTTTTATCGACAGGCGTAATGGCGAAAGAAGTTGGTATCAACTCTGATTTCAACGTTGACGTATACGGTGTTGCAGCTATCTCTCTAGTTAACTACAACACAACAGATCAAGATGACAAGAGCAGCGGTTATGTGGTTGAAAACGAATCTCGTATCGGCTTCCGCGCTCATAAAGATATGTTTGATGATGTATTAATCACAATGCAAATCGAGTCAGGTTACGTAGATAGTACAGACTGGGGTCATGGCGGCGTTTCAGGTGGTGTGCTTGGTTTCCGTGATACGTTCGTTGGCGCTTCTGGCTCTTGGGGTAACCTTCGTGTAGGTCGTGTTCTTACGCCACTATACGAAATTGTCGACTGGCCATACTCTAACCCTGGTCTAGGCTCTGTATTCGATTGGGGCGGCATCAACGGTCACTACGATCGTCAATCTAACCAAGTACGTTATGATTCGCCAAAATTCGGTGGTTTCTCTTTTGCAGCTTCTGTCGGTCGTGATGATAATGACAACGGTGGTGGTGCAGCGACACGTGATGCTAGCTTCGTGGGCGCAAGTGCTAAATACAGCTTTGAAAAGATAACTTTCATGGGGGGAGTTGAATCTGGGACTCGTGTAACCGCAGACACTGCAAAATCTTGTGTGTTTGACCCTGATGCTCCAGGTACGCCTGATTGTACAGCAGCTGTAGCTGGTTATGATGATGATACGTTTGCATACATTGTTGGCTTTGAAGCAAGCCTACCGGCAGGCTTTGGTATTGCAGCAGCATACAAAGGCGAAGAAATTGATAACGGTACTCGTAAGTATACCCAAGATTCATACTCAATTATTGGTCAATACTGGAACGGTCCATGGGGCTTTAAACTAGGCTACGCAGCGAATGATGATGCAGAGTTATCTGGTAAAACTGCTTCAAATTCATCGCTAAAAGCTAGTGCAACAGATAAGAGTGATACTATTTCTGGTCAGCTTATGTACGTAAACAATGGTTTTGTACCTTACCTACGTGTAGCAAGCCGTAGCTTTACTGATAATGACCGTGGTGAAGTATCATCAGATATCGTAACTCGTATCGGTCTTGAATACGGTTTCTAAGCTAGAGTTATCTGCTTAAACTGTTATATAAGAATCAAAACGCTGGTAAATTTTTTGCCAGCGTTTTTCCATAGTGAACATAAGGAATTAGTCATAATGAATAAAGTTAGTGTAGTTGTATTATCATTATTTTTGGGAGCTTGTAGTTCACTCGATTCACAAAGTAATTTTGCAGACTCAGTTGCTGATGTGCAGCCCAAAGGTGGTTACGTCCAAGTTACGGGTCAATCCTACGTAGCTGAAAACAGATCAAATGTAGGGGCGGACATACTTAAGTCATCGCTCTATTTTACATACAACAAAGAATTGACACAGAATACAGCACCAGAATCTTCAATCACTATGGACGTTAGTTACTTTCAAAGTTACAAAGAGTACGAAACCGTTAGCTTTTTTGGTAAGACAATAGAGCTCGAAGAAAGACAAGTTCCAAGAGAGAGCTGCAGCGAACACTGCACAAAGACTCAATACATTAAATTTCCATTGAGCGAAGCTGACATCCAGCAAGCAAGAGAAAATAACTTAGAATTTACGCTTGATGGACAAAACTCAGTCATGAGTACAACTTTCATTGTGCCGAAAGCGTATATCGACACAATCTATAACGGCGCAAATAATCATACTGCGATCGCGGTTGCCCCGGTCGCACTTCCTGTAGCAACGGTTGTTGCTGAAAAACCAAAAGCTTCTCAAGCTCAAGATATGGTGACTTACTGGTATGGGCAAGCAACAAAAGAAGAGCAGTCTGCAGTAACAGATTGGGCATTCCAAAATCGTAAGAACGCTTCTCCAGCATCAATTGAAGGCTCAAAAGAAATCGAAATGGTTTCATATTGGTTCAATAAACTAGACAGTGAAGAAAAATCTCAAACTATGATTTGGCTGTTAGAGCAAGAGTAAGCCTCTAACGTGAGTCTCTAGCTATGTTTTTCAACCGCAGTATTGTATAACAGCAGTACTGCGGTTTTTCGTTTTAGGTCGCGCTCTTTGTTTTCGGTAACGTTTTAATTGTAGGTAATAGAGTGAATATTGGTGAAGTAGCTAAACGTGTTGGTACAACAGCGAAATCCATTCGTTTTTATGAAAGTAAAGGCATGATGAGCCCTCCGCATCGTTCCGATAATGGTTATAGGCAATACGGCGAGATTCACATCGAACAGTTAGAGTTTGTGCTTAGAGCTAAAATGGTTGGATTTACGCTTGATGAGTGTAAGGCGCTTGTTGAGCTAGCAATGAATCCCAACAGAGAAAGCTACGAAGTAAAAAAGAAAGCAACGCAGAAGTTAGATGAAATAGAGTTGAAGCTTGCCGAACTCAATAAGATGAAGGCTCAGTTGCAATCTTGGGTGCATGATTGCCCAGGAGATACCTCTACCGAATGTCCGATTCTAAATAATCTATCTGGCCGTAGTTAGGCTGTTTCAGTTATAAATAGTCGTCAGGCCGCAAATTATATTATTAGCCTGACTTTACTCACTTATCACAGCACTTTTCCGCCGTAATGTTTACAGATCAACAGTGGCACATGAGTGACCGAGTTACCATCTGAACACTTAACAATTGGCCCCATATTTCCATTGCCCGGGGACTGAGTCCCTGCAATAGCGCTTCCAAACGACAGGCTGAACATAGCTGTTAAAATTATTAGAATATGTCTCATACGAACTCCGTTAGGTTTATCTCTGATTGAGATAAATGAAAGTATGGACAAGGAAAAGAAAATTTCAAAAACCGGACGGACTTAACATTTTTAATAATTATAATTAAGCAAGAGTCGGGCTAACATATTCATATGCATATTGGATAGGAAATCAGACTTTCTTATACCTTTTTAGCTAAATCAAACATTTTAGCTTTACGAAATAAGAACTTATTTTTTTTTCAATTCAATCTATCATAATGATAAATAGAATATTCTTTGTCATCTAAGGCTGCCAAAGCCTACATTGATCGATAATGTAGGCTTTATATATCAATTGACTATAAAGGATGGATTATTAGAATTATTCCGTCTAAGGCCACAATCTTAATTTCTGTGCCTGATGGGATATCTTGGCTGGCTCTTGCTGACCAAGAAGAGTCTCCGACCTTAATTCGACAGTTGCCTCTTTTGACGTCTTCGGTAAGAAAAACAGTTTGCCCTACAAGTTGTTTTTCTCTTTGATTTAGCTCTCGCCCAGCGTCTGACTGCTTATCATTAGATAACTGCCTTCTCCACCATAACCAAGTGGTGATGAGCGAGAAGCTAGCGAATGATAGCCATTGCATCTGCCAACCCAGTGGTAATGCACCCAAAAGAGCCCCGACGAGCATCGCTGATATACCAATCCAAAGAAAGTAACCAGCCGTTCCGATAAGCTCAAGAGCCAATAGTGCTAGACCAAACGCCAACCAATGCCAGTGGTTTACTTGTTCTAGTAATTCGACCATAAGTTAGTCCTTACTGCCTTTGTCATTGCTTTGTGCAAACATCTCGGCGATGCCTGCGACTGAGCCCATTAGCCCTGTCGCCTCTAACGGTAACATAATGATCTTACCGTTTTCTGCTTGGCCAATCGATTTCAGAGCATCAGTATAGCCTTGTGCGATGAAGTAGTTGACGGCTTGCATGTCGCCTTGAGCAATCGCGTTTGATACCATCTCTGTCGCTTTAGCTTCTGCTTCTGCTGCACGTTCACGAGCTTCGGCTTGCAGGATTGCTGCTTGCTTTTGGCCTTCCGCTTTTAAGATTTCTGATTGCTTATGACCTTCGGCTTTTAGGATCTCAGCTTGTCTTACGCCCTCTGCCTCTAAAATATCAGCACGCTTGTTACGTTCGGCTTTCATTTGAGCGTTCATCGCTGCGGTTAGATCCGCTGGTGGCTGCACGTCTTTGATCTCGATACGTGTAACTTTGACACCCCAAGGGTTTGTTGCTTCATCGACGATGTTTAGCAGCTTAGTATTGATCATGTCACGCTGGCTGAGCATCTCATCCAACTCCATAGATCCGAGCACGGTACGGATGTTAGTGAGGGTCAAATTACGGATAGCGTGTTCAAGGTCGTTGACCTCGTAGGTTGCTTTGGGCGCATCAATAACTTGAACAAAACAAACTGCATCAATCATGACATTGGCGTTGTCTTTTGAAATGACTTCCTGAGCTGGAATATCCAGCACACGTTCCATCATGCTGATTTTTTGACCAACTTTGTCAATAAATGGAATGATTAGGTTCAAGCCTGGTTGGAGGGTGTGTGTGTAGCGACCGAAACGTTCGACAGTCCAGTTATTGCCCTGTGGAACGGTTTTGACACCAGCGAAAATAAAGAGCAGTACGACGGCAGTAAAGACGCCAATAGTAATCAATGTATCAATAGGCATACGAAATCCTTTGCAAGTGTGAGTTTTTGATAGTTCTTTACTCATACTGGCTCATATTTAAAATTCGAGCAAATTTATAAACGAGAAATGGGCCATAAAACCTTGATTTTATGACCCATTTTACTTTGTGTTATGCGATAAGATTGCTGAGGTTTCTATCATTTATCAGCGTGACTTTTCCTCAGTACTTATCAACTTGTTAGCGTTCGAATTAGTAAAGCAGAGAGTACAATTGGCGGCGGTATTTGCTTGCAACTGCATTGCCTTGTCCAAGTGCGCTTAAGATATCCATGAATTCTTTTTTCATATCACCATCGAGGGTATTGAGGTCTTTTGCCAAGAATGACCATAGAAGATCCATTGCTTCTTCGCTGCGGTTCACTTGGTGGTACTGAAGTGCTAGGTCTGAGGCCGTTTTAGCATCACTTGGATTTTGCTGTAGCGTTGTTTCTAGCGCTTGAATTTCAGGGCTGTCTGCCGCTTGTTTGTGCAGTTCGAGTTTAGCGACTAAGCCTTTGTAGTAGTTGTCTTGATATTCTAGAGGGATAGTCGACAGTTGAGTTTCAGCTAGATCAAACTGTTGCGTTTCTAGTAAACATTCTGCGATCGCCAGTTTTACCTCGCCTTTGCCCGTCAGCTCTATTGGCAATTGTTGCATTGCTGCGAGCGCTTGTGCATGCTCGCCTGCTTGCATTTGCTCGAGAGCCTGACGCAGTGCGAGCTCGTCTTGGCTAGGAAGATGCTTTCCTAACATTTCAACAATCGCTTCGATGCTTTGTGGACCACCCAAACCATCGACAGGCTGACCGTTAACAAACAGTGCAATAGTAGGGAGTGCTTGTACGCCAAATTGGCTAGCAATTGCCTGCTCTTGTTCACAATTCAACAGAGCTAAGGTAAAAGCGCCGTTGTATTGCTGAGTTAATGTTTGCAGTTCAGGGATCACCTGAGCACTTTCTTGGCTCATTGGTGCCCAAAAGTGGATGAGTACAGGCGTCTGCATTGAGGTTTCTAATACTTGACGAAAGTTCTGCTCATTAAGTTCAACAATATGCGGAGATTGCATTTACGTTCCTTGGAGTTTGTTTTATGGATACGTTGCAAATATGGGGGGATAACTTGGTAACTTCAAGATCTAACTGGGGTATCTCAGATAAAAAGAGACAAAAATAGAAAAACGCTATGCTTCGATGTTGGTAGAATGTTTATCTCTACATAGAAGGCATAGCGTTATTATTGAGGTGGTCTGTGAGGTATTGCGTGAGATTCTCAAAACAGAATAAACAACGTAATCGCCAAACTCACACCTACCCAATTAAGGCGGTTTAAAGTCATGAAATATCCAGATTAGATTCACCAATTGGGAATAATTGATGAGATAGGATAAATGATGACATCTTATTGTTACGGAAAAATTACATCGTTACATTAAAGTTTGCGATCGTGCATTCAAAGTTAGCAATTTATGCAGCTTTTCTCAAAATAGGGTCTAGCAAGCGACTCGGCAGAATCCTTTTTAATACCGCGAACACTTTGGTGGGGGTCGTAACTCGATATCTTAGCTTGGGTTTATTAGCCGTGAGTGCGTGAAAAACAGGTTCGATACAACTCTCAGGTGGCAGAACAAAAGCGTTGTTCGATGATTCTTTTTCAAGTCGGTCTTTTTGTTGTTGATAAGCGTCTTGATGAGCGCTGCCAGTAATGGTGATCCATTTATTGAAAGCTTTCAGGGCGTTATTTCTAAATTGGGTTTCTATTGGACCTGGCTGCAATAACGATATATCTATACCACTACCATGTAGCTCTAAACGTAAGGTATCCGTCCAACCTTCAATTGCGAATTTTGACGCATTATAAGCGCCACGATATTTCATCGCTGCAAAACCTAATACAGAACTGTTTTGGACGATTCGGCCTTCACCGCGTTCGCGCATGTGCGGGAGGATCTGACAAACAAGATGATGCCAACCAAAGAAGTTGGTTTCGAATTGCTCTCTGAGGCCTTGGGTCGGTAAGTCTTCTAGCGCGCCTGCTTGACCGTAAGCGCCGTTATTGAATAAGCCATACAATCCGTTGGGTGCGAGTGCAATTGCAAGCTTGGCGCCATTCTCGATACTTTCTTGGTTGGAAAGATCTAATTGAATACAATTGAGGCCTTCATCTTGAAGGCGTTGAACATCTTGTGGGTCTCGGCAAGATGCAATGACATGAAAGCCGCGCTTTTGAAGTGCATGAGCACATGTATAGCCAATACCCGTTGAGCAACCAGTAATTAGAATCGACTTGTTCACGCTTAATCCTTTGTTAGAGTCTCTACCGCTCTAGGGTAAAGAATTAGTCTTGATGTTGTAACAAGTTTTTTAGTGCTGGTTCGATTCTTGAGTAACTAAAGATAAACCCCATTTCAGTGAGCTTTTTGGGTTTGGATCGAATGCTGTCAAATAGCAAACAAGATGATTCACCCATCAGAAGCGACATTGCCCATTTCGGCGTGAACAAGAAATGCGGTCGGCGTAGTTGCTTGGCTAGTGTGCTGCTGAACAGTTTGTTGGTGACAGGGTGCGGGGCGCATAGATTAAATTCTCCTTGAGCATGAGGAATCGACAATAAATGGTTAATGGCTCTCACCATATCAAGCATGTGAATCCATGGCATGTACTGTTCGCCTGAACCTAGCGGTCCGCCAACACCGAGTTTGTACGGCATAAGCATCTTCTTGAGTGCGCCGCCATTTTCACCGAGTACAATCCCCGTTCGCAGTAGTATCACACGTGTGCTTTCTGATTGCGCTCTCTTGGCTATCTCTTCCCAGTGCGCACAGACTTTATGAGGAAAACTGTCGTCTTCTACTTGTAGTGATTCATCAAATGGGTGTTGCTGTTGATCGCCATAGTAACCTACAGCCGAACCGCTAATGAAAGCCTCCGGTGGGTTGCTACTTGCATGAATTAACTCGACCAGCTTTTCAGTAATGTGCCAACGGCTATTACAGATCCTCTCTTTTTGCTCTGCACTCCAACGCTTGTCAGCGATAGGTTCGCCAGCAAGGTTGACCACTACATCGAAGTCGTTGAGATCGCTGAGTTCATCAAGAGATTGAATGTAATGAAGGTTGTTTTGGTTGAGGTGATTTAGGTTTTGCTTCGCTTTTTCAGGACTCCGCGTCAATAATGTCACGTCGTCAGTGTTCCAACTTTTGACCAATTCAGAGCCAATAAACCCCGTACCACCCGTTAACAATATCTTCATACCAATCTCCCTATTAAACATAATTATAGACATGGCTTGTTTTTAATCGCCAATCAATACGAAAAAATCACTATAACGATCAGTTGGTTTCAATCGTGTGATACCTAAATTACGTCTTGTTCAATTTACTCAAGATGAAATTAAATTCAATTAGCTTGTATGTATACCGCTATCACATTTATGCACTTTACTCCGATATGTTACCAACTGCGTAATATTTGTCACATAAGGAATGATAAGGATTTGCCATGATTATTAGTAATTAATAACCAGACATAATTTCAGTTATAAGGAGAGGCGATGACGGCAGTGCTTGCTTTGTTTCGAGCCATGTTAGGTAGCCTAAGGGATCTATTGCCGATCGTGGCGGTGATTGCTTTCTTCCAGCTTGCTGTTCTGCAAGAGCAACTCCCTCATCTTTTGTCTATTCTAACTGGCTTAGTGCTGGTGGTTTTAGGGCTGACTTTCTTTATCTTTGGCCTTGAAATGGGGTTGTTCCCTATTGGCGAATCAATGGCGCAAGCATTTGCTCGTAAGGGGAGTGTGTTTTGGTTATTGACCTTTGCTTTCTGTTTAGGGTTTGGCACCACTATTGCCGAACCCGCGTTAACCGCAGTGGCTGCTGAAGCGGCAGAAGTGGCAGCTGAAGGTGGTGTTATTCCCAACTCTTTAGATGAAATGGAGCAATATGCCAATGGACTGCGCTTTACCGTGGCGTTATCGGTCGGTATTGCCATTCTATTAGGGGTACTTCGGATCTTAAAAGGTTGGCCAATTCAATACATGATCATCGGTGGTTATATTGGAGTCGTGGTGCTCACTGCATTTGCCCCAGAAAATATTATTGGGATTGCGTATGACTCTGGTGGTGTCACAACATCGACGATCACCGTTCCGTTAGTGACAGCATTAGGCGTGGGTTTAGCCTCTGCGATTAAAGGACGAAACCCGATGATTGATGGCTTCGGATTGATCGCCTTTGCCTCACTGCTGCCAATGATGTTTGTGATGGTCTATGGGATGGTGGTGACATGATCAGTGCTCAGCAATTTATCGACACCTTTCTCGGCACCGTGATGGATGTGATCCCGATTGCAGTGATCATCTTTGGTTTTCAGTTGGCGGTATTGCGTAAGCCAGTCAATAATTTAGCCAAAGTGCTCATCGGTTTCTTTTACGTCATCCTTGGCTTATCACTCTTTTTGATGGGGTTGGAGCTCGCGCTGTTTCCTCTAGGGGAGACGATGGCAATGCAACTCACCGAACCAAGCTTTTTGACTGAGTTTAAGATCAGTTCTGGTCTTGCATTAGCTTGGTTTGATTATTATTGGGTCTACCTTTTTGCGTTTTGTATTGGTTTTAGTACTACGATAGCTGAGCCCTCTTTAATAGCCGTCGCGATTAAAGCAAATCAAGTATCGGGTGGCAGTATCAGTGTTAACGGACTGAGAATCGCCGTGGCATTAGGTGTCGCCATCGGTATCTCGCTGGGCAGCTATCGTATCGTTGCGGGCGATCCTATCCATTACTACATTGTTTGTGGTTATGTCATTGTTGTTATTCAAACCTTTTACGCCCCCAAATTGATTATTCCATTGGCCTACGATTCAGGCGGAGTTACGACATCAACTGTAACTGTGCCCTTAGTGACGGCGCTCGGGCTCGGACTTGCCTCAACCGTACCGGGGCGAAACCCAGTAATAGACGGCTTCGGGCTCATTGCTTTTGCTAGCTTGTTTCCCATTATTTCGGTGATGAGCTACGCCCAAATAACCCAATGGCTAAACCGTTTACACACCTCTAAGGAGAGCAAAGATGCGCTTTAAACTTATCTTAGCGTTTGTAGAAGAGAGTAAGACCGATACTGTGCTCGATGCCGCGCGTGATGCAGGCGCAACCGGAGCAACCGTGATTAACAATGCCAGAGGGCAGGGCTTAAACCAGAAGCGCACCTTTTTCGGATTGACGTTAGAAGTGCAAAAAGATGTGCTGTTGTTTGTCGTCGAGGAGCATCTAGCAAGGCATATTCTCGAAAGAATTAGTGAAGTGGGAGAGTTTGACCAAGAATCGGGACAGGGTATTGCGGTACAGATAGATGTGGAAGATGCAGTAGGCGTTGCGCACCAAGTTGAGACGTTAACAAAGGTTGTGGAGGATGAACTATGAGTACCAATGAAAAGATCCGTGTGGCCGATGTAATGGCCAATACTTATGTGATTATTGATGGGCTAACCACGGTGTTGGAAGCGATAGAGATGGCGAAAAAGCACAAAGTGAAAGCGATCATTGTTGATAAACGCCACGAGGATGATGAGTACGGTATCGTGTTGATGAATGACATTGCCAAAAAAGTACTGGCTAAGAACCGTTCTCCAAAGCGAACCAATGTTTATGAAATTATGACCAAACCGGCTTTAAGTGTGTCTGCTGATATGAACGTCAAGTATTGTGCTCGTCTGTTTGAACGCTTTGGTATCAGTCGTGCTCCGGTGGTCAGTGATAATAAGATAGTTGGTATGGTGAGTTACAATAATATTGTGATCAACGGTATGGCGAGAGATGACGTTTAGCATTTAGATACGTACAATAGACTCATAAATTTTATGGAGAAGTACGTGTGAAATTATTTTTTGCTTCAGACCTACATGGTTCGCTACCCGCTACAGAAAAAGTATTAGAACTGTACCGAGCGTCTGGTGCCCAATATTTAGTGCTTTTGGGTGACATTCTGAATCATGGTCCAAGAAACCCGATTCCTGAAGGGTACAATCCGCCGGCGGTTGCAGAGAAGTTGAATGCGTTTTCTCAAGAGATCATTGCCGTTCGTGGTAACTGCGACAGTGAAGTGGATCAAATGCTGTTGTCTTTTCCAATGATGATGGATTACTCATGGGTGTTATTGGAATCGGGTCAGCGTATCTTTCTAACCCATGGTCATTTGTACAACACCAATAAACGACCAACACTGAAAGCGGGCGATGTTATTGCGCATGGCCATACTCATATTCCAGTTGCCGAATACCAAGATGATATCTTTATCTTTAACCCTAGCTCGGTGACATTCCCAAGAGATGGCCACGCGCCTAGCTACGGTGTATATGAAAACAATACGTTCAAAGTAATTAGCCTTGAAGGGGATGAACTTGTGAGCGGCCAACTATAAGTATTCTCGTAGTCAGTTCCATCAACATTACATAGAGTGACGGAGCTGAATTGATCACTTCTGCGAAAAGGCTTACTTTGAATCTACGTGGCCGAGATCTCTGTCTGGAGCAATGATGTTTCGCACTCTTTGCTTCAGCACTTTCGCCTCTGGAAAACCACCGTCTGCTTTTCTTTCCCAAATTTGCACGCCATTACAGAAGATTTCGAACCTACCTCCGGTGTCTGGGTGTAAGCTCACTTGTTCAACCTCTTCGCTGAAGGTGTGTAGCAACTCTTGGCATAACCAACTAGAACGAAGCATCCAATTGCATTGACGGCAATAGTGTATTGAGATTACTGCTTTCGTTGCGGTTTCTTTCGCTTGCGCTGGATTGGGCTGATTCGATTCCGTATTCATAGTTAATCCCTTTAAATTCTATACCAGTAGTTTTATGCCAACGGTGAACAAAAAAGGGGCACCACGCCCCTTTCTATTGATATACCGTTTAATGCTATTCAGCTATTGATATAAATTAAACAACTGCCGAGTTTTAGCTTGAACCAGTTTTAGTTTGAAAACAACACGGTAGAACCATGGTTCAAGCTAGTTAGTAACAGTGCTTTCGGGTTAACGATATCTATGCGTCGGCTTTGCTCCGCATCCATTTTAATAACCTGAGTGATCAGTTCGAGTTGCTCTTCCGAAAAGTCTTGGCGCTCAGCAGAAGTTACATCTTTAAACTCCGTTGGCAAAATCAGTAAATAGTTATCGTTAATATCCCACTGACCTGTCTCGGATATGTTGATCACATTCGCAGGTGCAGTTTGAGTGCTGTACAGCCTAACCACTGACATTCTCAGGTACGTACCATTGGGTAGGTATTTCGCATTCGATGACAATTCAACTTTACGAAGCGGGCCGATTGAATCAGCTTGCTTGTTATCGCTAATCAGAGTCACCATTTTCGATTGCCATTCATGCTGAGTGAGCAAACGCTCTACTTTTGCATCGCTGCCCCAATATAACCAACCACTTAAAAATGCAGATAGAACCAGTAAAATAATCGATACTTTTAATTTCATGTTACTGACCACCGTTACAAATGTCGTTTACATCCGACTGGTTTGCGTAAATTCTTAGGGTTACATTTTCACTAGAGTAATCTTGCGGGTGAATGTAGTTGAGGGCTAGGTTGTTGGTTTGTCCACCCGTTGCAATCACCTCTGTCGGCTTCAGCATACCAGTGTGATTAGTGTTGTAGCGCAATACACACTTCTCTATCGCTGGTAGCCAACTGCTGAGATCAGGGTGATTAATTGGAGTTTGAATCTTTACACCATCCACTTCAGCCAGTGTTCTGAACTCGGACTCGGCTGGGTTAGTAAACGTTAAAACCAGAATTGGCATGATGAAAGTTACAAGCAATAACGAAAACGTTAACCACTTATTGGTGCTTTTTATCGGGGTTGCAGTTGGTGTTGTTGGTTCCACTTCAACTTTGGTTTCTTGAAACTTTGTAATTGACTCGGGCTCGACGGCTTCAGTAATTGTTTCTTCGGTCGTTGCAGGCGTTGCAGGCGTTGCAGGCGTTGCAGGCGTTGCAAACGTTAAGATAGGTTCTACGTCACTTTCTGAAATTTCAGCCGCTGCTGGCTGATCATTTGATGACAGTGGTGCAGAGCGTTCAACGGATGCAATAAATTGGTAACCGCGTTTAGGTACCGTTTTTACGAATTCTGGAGATTTAGTCGAGTCCTTGAGCATTTTTCTCAGGGTAGATACTGCTTGCGTTAAGCTTGAGTCATCAACCTCAAAGCCTTGATCTCGCCAAACATACTCGTGCAATTCATTACGAGTGATAACTTCATTGGGTCTTTCTGACAGCATCAGGAGAATGCGGCTTTCATTGCTGCCAAGGCGCACGACTTCGCCGTCGCTCATTTGGTCAACAAGTGAATTGCTATTTGGGTCGAATACGAACCGCTGTGCGAGAATAAACTTTGTGCCGATATTGCTCATTGAATTCTTCTATTTTGGATGATTTTGAGTGCGAAATAGACAAATCTCAGGTGAAGTTCCGTTAATTCTTCACCAAATCATGGCTTCTTTTATGTTCTTTTATATTTATCAGACTCAAGGATAATAAAAACAGATCAAAAAAACAGTGTTTTTATGATTTTTGACCTTGAATTTACATTTGTCATCCTCATGTTAATGAACATAAGAGAGGCATCAAGTGTTACGCCCCTATGGTTATTCAACATAAAGTATAGATGTTTTGGAGTAAAAATGAGCGAAACAGCAACGCAAAATAAAGAGACTCGTGGCTTTCAATCTGAAGTAAAACAACTACTTCACCTAATGATTCACTCACTGTATTCAAATAAAGAAATCTTCCTACGTGAGCTGATCTCTAACGCATCTGACGCAGCTGATAAGCTTCGTTTCCAAGCCTTGTCAAACGGTGACCTTTACCAAGGTGATGCAGACCTGGGCGTAAAATTATCTTTTAGCGCTGAAACGAATACTTTAACGATTTCTGATAACGGCATCGGCATGAGCCGCGACAACGTTATTGAGCATTTAGGTACGATTGCTAAATCGGGTACTGCAGACTTTTTCTCAAAGCTGTCTGAAGACCAAAGCAAAGACTCTCAATTGATTGGTCAATTTGGTGTTGGTTTCTATTCTGCATTCATCGTTGCAGACACGGTAACGGTTCGCACACGTGCAGCAGGTCTAGCGAGTAATGAAGCTGTTCAGTGGCACTCTGCGGGGGAAGGTGATTACACCATCGAAGACATCACTAAAGAGTCTCGTGGTACTGATATCATTCTTCATATGCGCGAAGACGGTAAAGAATTCCTAAATGAATGGCGTCTGCGTGAAGTCATTGGTAAATACTCTGATCACATCGGTATCCCTGTTTCAATCTTAACTGCGGTTAAAGATGACGAAGGTAAAGACACCGAAGAGAAACATTGGGAACAGATTAACAAGGCTCAAGCACTTTGGACTCGTAACAAGTCTGATATCGAGAAAGAAGAGTACCAAGAGTTTTACAAGCACGTATCTCACGACTTTGCTGATCCACTAACGTGGAGCCACAATAAAGTTGAAGGTAAGAACGACTACACCAGCCTCCTTTACATCCCAGCTAAAGCTCCTTGGGACATGATGAACCGTGACCATAAGAGCGGCCTTAAGCTTTATGTACAGCGAGTATTCATCATGGATGATGCAGAGCAGTTCATGCCATCTTACATGCGTTTCGTTCGCGGCTTGATTGACTCAAACGATCTACCACTCAACGTGTCTCGTGAAATCCTGCAAGATAATAAGGTAACTCAGTCTCTTCGTAGCGCATGTACCAAACGTGTTCTGACTATGCTTGAGCGCATGGCGAAGAATGACAATGATAAATACCTAGAGTTCTGGAAAGAGTTCGGCCTGGTACTGAAAGAAGGCCCAGCGGAAGACATGGCGAACAAAGAAAAAATCGCTGGTTTACTTCGCTTCTCATCAACGGAAGTTGACTCTGCTGACCAAGCTATCAGCCTAGTGTCTTACGTTGAACGTATGAAGGAAGGTCAAGATAAGATTTATTACCTAACAGCAGATAACTACACTGCCGCTAAGAACAGCCCGCATTTGGAGCAGTTCAAAGCAAAAGGTATCGAAGTGGTTCTAATGTACGATCGTATTGATGAGTACGTAATGAACTACCTGACTGATTTTGATGGTAAGCAGTTCCAATCGATTACCAAAGCGGGGTTAGACCTAAGCAAGTTCGAAGGCGAAGAAGAGAAAGAGAAGCAAAAAGAGGCAGAAGAAGAGTTCAAATCTGTTGTTGAGCGCACTCAATCTTACCTAGGTGATCGTGTTAAAGAGGTTCGCACGACATTTAAGCTAGCAACTACACCTGCTGTTGTTGTTACCGATGATTTCGAGATGGGTACTCAAATGGCTAAACTTCTAGAAGCTGCGGGTCAAGCTGCTCCTGAGGTGAAGTACATCTTTGAGATTAACCCTGAGCACGCACTGGTGAAACAAATGGCTGATGAAGCGGATGAGCAAGCATTCGGCCGTTGGGTTGAGTTACTACTTGGCCAAGCTATGCTGGCTGAAAAAGGCTCAATGGAAGATCCGTCACAATTCTTAGGTGCAATTAACGAACTACTGACAAAACGTTAGTCTTTCGACTTTGGGCTAAGCCCATAATTACGAATAAAAGCTCGCGAATGCGGGCTTTTTTTATGAACGTCGCTTAACTTCATCGAAATGTAGCTAAAATCGCTAACAAGACGAACGCAAACGCTATCGATACATTCTTTAGTCTTAATTTCAGCCAAATTGAATATTAATGTGATAGAATGCTCGACCTAATCAGCTGGGACTATGAACCTATCATCTCCAGCTGTATGATTTTTAAACGTTATACCGAAACTTACCGTTTTGCTTCTGTTTACAGTTGTGCTTAGCCTCAGTTGTTACCTAACCTCTCTTGTTTGACTTAAATTGAACCAGAAAGGCGGGATAGTGAGCTTCGGTATAAATCATAATTTTTATAAGAGGATTAAACATGCGCATCATTCTTCTAGGTGCTCCTGGCGCGGGTAAAGGTACTCAAGCTAACTTCATCATGAACAAATTTGGTATCCCTCAAATTTCAACTGGTGACATGCTACGTGCTGCTATCAAAGCGGGTACTGAGCTTGGTAAGCAAGCTAAATCAGTAATCGACGCGGGTCAGCTAGTTTCTGATGAAATTATCCTTGGTCTTATCAAAGAGCGTATCGCTCAAGATGACTGTGAGAAAGGTTTCCTACTAGACGGTTTCCCACGCACAATCCCTCAAGCTGATGGCCTAAAAGAAATGGGCATCGCTGTTGATTACGTTGTTGAATTCGACGTAGCTGACGATGTGATTGTTGAGCGTATGGCTGGCCGTCGTGCTCACCTTCCTTCTGGTCGTACATACCACAATGTGTACAACCCACCTAAAGAAGAAGGTAAAGATGACATCACTGGCGAAGAGCTTGTTGTACGTGATGACGACAAAGAAGAAACAGTTCGTGCACGTCTAGGCGTATACCACGACCAAACAGCTCCGCTTATCTCTTACTACGGTAAAGAAGCTGAAGCAGGCAACACTAAGTACCTTAAATTTGATGGTACTAAGCAAGTTGCTGAAGTTAGTGCAGAACTTGAGAAAGCACTAGCATAATTGGCTAACAGCCAGTTTTAGAATTTGATATATTGGAAGCGACCTTTAAGGTCGCTTTTTTTGTTTCAATTTTTAATAATATACTAATCTAGATAAACTCGATTGAGCACTGTTTCCGCGGTACGGCTTAGATTCGCGCGGCTAACGATCAAAGTGATGTTGCGGTAACCCAGATTAAGAACGATTATTCTTAAATTTAGTTGCGTAACAATGATCTTAAACTGATGCCGATTAGTATATTACGTTCCGGAAAATCACACATTGGTCTCAGGTAGCTATGGAAAATAATAAAAAGCAGGGCGTTTTACTGGTCAACCTAGGAACACCAGATACCGCAACTCCGGCTGGCGTTCGCCGATTTTTAAGTGAATTTTTACACGACAAACGAGTGGTAAACCTAACTCGCTGGCTTTGGTGTCCTATTTTACATGGGGTGATTTTACCGATCCGAGCACCTAAAGTGGCTAAGCTTTATCAGTCTGTTTGGATGGATGAAGGCTCACCATTACTTGTTTACTCGCAGAGACAAGCCGAAAAGCTACAAGCAAAATTACAGATGCCTGTTGCTTTGGGGATGACCTATGGTAACCCAAGCCTTAAAACGGGTGTTGAGCAGTTGATGGAACAGGGCGTTGAAGACATTATCGTATTGCCTTTGTATCCTCAATACTCCGGTACAACGACAGCGGCCGTTTCTGATGGTTTAACCAAAGCCTTCAAACAAATGCCGGTTATCCCAAGCTATCGTTTTATTCGAGACTATTACTCTCACCCCAGCTATGCGAAAGCACTGGCCGAAAGTGTTCGCAGCCATTGGGAAGAGAATGGTAGGGGTGATCACTTGGTTTGTTCATTCCACGGCATCCCTAAAAGGTTAGCCGATGAAGGCGATATCTACCCTAAACATTGTGAAGCGACAACCAAACTGCTTGCCGCTGAGTTAGGGTTATCTTCGGAAGATATCACCATGACATATCAATCTCGATTTGGCCGCGAGGAGTGGTTAAAGCCTTATACTGATGAGACGCTTGAAACGCTTCCAGGCAAAGGTATCAAGAAGATCGATATTATGGCGCCTGCATTCTCTGTGGATTGCTTGGAAACGTTAGAAGAGATTTCAGACCAGTGTAAAGATACGTTCATTGATGCTGGTGGATCTGGTTTTAGTTATATCATGTGCCTGAACGACAGAGACTCGCATATCGATATGATGGCTGAGCTAGTGGCGCTTTATCGCTAACTGCTGTGTAGATTTTACAATCAATAAAAAGGGCAGCTCATTGAGCTGCCCTTTTTTGATCTTGATATTTCTTACTTAAACAGATTTAGACATTAAGCAACAGAAGTTTCTGTAGCTTGGTCTGCTTTTGGTTCTGATTCAAGCATCATGTTGGTTTCTACACCGTGCATCCATGATACGAGTTTACCAGCGCATAGCAGCAGTAATATGCCACTAATCGTTGCGGTAATCGCAATGCCACTGAAGATAGACATTGCGCCAAGCTCACCAACGTGTGAACCCACAAGGCCAGCTACGTAGTTTGCAATAGCGTTGAAACCAAACCATGCACCCATCATTAACGATGCTAGACGAAGCGGAGCTAACTTAGTGACCAACGACAGGCCAATAGGAGATAGACAAAGCTCACCAAGGGTGTGGAAGAAGAAAGCACCCACAAGCCATAGCATTGATGTTTTCACTGTTAGGTCGCCGCCTTGCTCCATTACTGCGCCCATCATGCAGACAAAACCTAGAGCTAAGAAGAATAAAGCCATCGCAAATTTCACTGGAGAGTTTGGTTCGCGCTTACCAAGCTTGACCCAAAATGCCGCAATGATAGGTGCGAGAGTAATGATAAAGAATGGGTTGAGAGATTGGAACCATGCAGCCGGAACTTCAAAACCACCAACCATACGGTCAGTATATTGTTGAGTGTAGATGTTCATCAGACCGCCAGCTTGCTCAAAGCCTGCCCAGAAAACAATCACGAACAGACCCATAACCAGAATAACTTTTAGTCTGTCGAACTCTTCTTTAGTCAGTGGTGTTTTCTCTTTAGATTTGTTCAATGCCCTTGCTCTCGCAGCCGCTGGCACTGAACCAATGTTACCTAACCAAGATTGAGCCATTGTCATTTGCATGATCAAGCTAATAACCATACCAATACCGGCGGCTAGGAAGCCTGCTTTCCAGCCGAAAGATTCGACTGCAGCACCTGAAATTAAGCCACCCAGTAGTGCACCTAAGTTGATGCCCATGTAGAAAATGGTGAAAGCGCCGTCACGTCGATTATCGCCTTCTTGGTATAGGTCGCCAACCATGGTCGAGATGTTTGGTTTAAACATACCATTACCACTGATAAGCAGTGCTAAACCAAGGTAAAGAGCGTTCACTTGGTCTAAGCCAATAAAGCCGTTAGGTAAAGCCAGTGTAAATTGACCTAGTGCCATTAATAGGCCACCGATCAGAATCGATTTACGTTGTCCTAGGTAGTTATCGGCAATCCAGCCACCAATCAATGGTGTGATATAGACTAAACCTGTGTAGATACCATAAAGATCGAGGGCATCTTTTGTTGACCAACCAAGACCACCATTGATAGTGGTATCGGTAAGAAATAAAACAAGAATTGCACGCATTGCATAATAGGAGAAACGTTCCCATAGCTCGGTGCTAAAGAGTAGAAATAGGCCTCTGGGGTGGCCAAAGATGTTGTGATTGCTTGGCATAAGTTTTACTAATTTTAGGTATTAAAAGATTTTATAGTTACTCATGTATACACAGTAGGATAAAAATCTGCAATAGGTGTATTTTATGGTTACGATAACTGAGTTTTGTTAAGTTATTGATATTAAAACTCTTTGTTTTTGATGTTGACCATTTGGAGTGTGCTGCAAACTAACTTTCCAGATTTGAGCTGGTTGGTAAATGAGCTTTTTTAAAGCAGCATTGAATAAAAATGCTTAGATGCATTTATCTGGTGTATTGGTTTTAGGTTAAATAGGATGGAATCCTCATTACAGGTGGCGTACATATGCTTACAACAATGAGCCTTTTTATCTCTAAATGATCTCTGTACAATGCTTAACCAAGTTCAGCTCCTATAACTTTTTGTTGATAAATTGGTCTACTACGCAATATTTCTTGCTCGTAACGATTCATTTTATTAATGGCGATTCAACCGTTTTAGGCATGTGGTAAAATATCTAAAAATAGAAAATGGCTAGTTAAATGAAACGTTGGTATTTACTTTACTGTAAGCGTGGTGATCAAAAACGCGCTCAACAGCACCTAGAAAATCAGGGGGTAGAGTGCTTTTACCCTCAAATAGAAGTCGAAAAGGTAGTGAGAGGGAAAGAGAAACAGGTCAAAGAACCACTGTTCCCGTCTTACATTTTTGTTCGCTTTGATTATGAGCAAGGCCCTAGCTTTACGACAGTTCGTTCGACCCGTGGCGTTGTGGATTTTATTAAGTTCGGTGCAAGACCACATGAGGTTCAAGGAGACTTGGTTTTTGAACTCAAAGAGTTCGAGAAGTACTGCACTAACGAAGTTGAAGATTGTTGTGTTGAGTTTGAATCTGGGCAGGTGGTTAAGATTCAAAGTGGCCAGTTTGCTGGGGTTGAGGCTATTTTCCATCAGAAAGATGGTGAAGCTCGATCTATTATGCTAGTAAAAATGATCAGCCAAGTGGTTCCGATCAGTATTGAAAATGAAGCACTACAAGCTCACGCATAAATGCAGCAATACAAAGCAAAAAAACAGGCTTAAAAAAAAAGGCGCATCATGCGCCTTTTTTAGTCTTTAATAAGGTTTGTTCAAAACGCGTTAAGCGTTGTAGGCATCGTTGTGAACGGCTTGTACTGCACGACCTGATGGGTCGACACAGTTTTTGAATGACTCATCCCACTCAATCGCTTTCGCTGATGAACAAGCAACTGAAGGTCCACCAGGTACACACTCTGCCGCTGACTCTAGAGGGAATAGCTCCTCAAAGATTTCACGGTAAGCATAACCTTCTTTGGTTGTTGGCGTGTTGTAAGGGAAACGGAACTTAGCAGCTTCCATTTGTTGATCCGTTACTTTTTCTTCAGCCGTTGCTTTCAATGTGTCAATCCAGTCGTAGCCAACACCATCAGAGAACTGCTCTTTTTGGCGCCATGCGATTGAATCTGGCAGGTAGTCTTCAAAACACTCACGTAGGATGTGTTTTTCCATCTTACCGTTGCCACACATCTTGTCTTCAGGGTTCAGACGCATAGCGACATCGATAAACTCTTTGTCCAAGAATGGTACTCGGCCTTCTACACCCCATGCCGCTAGTGATTTGTTCGCACGAGCACAATCAAACATGCTTAGAGCAAGAAGTTTACGCACCGTTTCTTCGTGGAACTCTTTCGCGTTTGGTGCTTTGTGGAAGTACAGGTAACCACCGAAGATTTCATCAGCGCCCTCACCAGACAGTACCATTTTGATACCCATTGCCTTGATCTTACGAGCAAGCAAGTACATCGGCGTTGAAGCACGGATGGTCGTTACATCATAAGTTTCAATGTGGTAAATAACATCACGGATTGCGTCTAGGCCTTCCTGAATGGTGTAAGTCATCTCGTGGTGTACTGTACCGATTTTATCAGCGACTTCACGAGCAGCAATCAGATCAGGCGCATTTTCTAGACCTACTGCGAATGAGTGTAGTTGTGGCCACCAAGCTTCTGATTGCTCATCATCTTCGATACGCATTGCAGCAAAACGTTTAGCGACTGCTGAAGTGATCGAAGAATCAAGACCACCAGATAGAAGTACACCATAAGGCACATCAGTCATTAGTTGGCGTTTAACTGCAGCTTCTAGCGCTTCAGTTAGTTCTTCTTTACTTGTGCTGTTACCTTGTACCGCAGCGTATTCGTTCCAATCGCGGATGTAGTAACGTTGAGGCTCTGCATCTTTCGAAGAGTAGAAACTACCAGGAGGGAACTCGCTAATAGTCTTACATACTTCAACGAGTGCTTTCATCTCTGAAGCAACGTAGTAGTTACCGTGTGCATCGTAGCCTTGGTAAAGCGGAATGATACCAATATGGTCGCGGCCGACTAGGTACTCGTCTTTCTCTTCGTCGTATAAAACGAATGCGAAAATACCGTTAAGTTCTTCTAGAAGGTCCGCGCCCATTTCTTGGTATAGAGCTAGGATAACTTCACAGTCAGAATCAGTCTGGAACTGGTACTTATCTTCATAGCGTGCACGAAGTTCTTTGTGGTTATAAATTTCGCCGTTCACCGCAAGAATGTGCTTTTTATCTTGGCTGTATAGTGGTTGTGCACCACTGTTAAGACCAACGATAGCCAAACGCTCGTGAGCAAGAATGGCTTTTTCACCGGCATAGATACCAGACCAATCTGGGCCACGGTGACGAAGCTTTTTAGACATTTCTAAAGCAATAGGGCGAAGTGCTGCGGCATCACTTTTAATGTCGAGAATGCCAAATACTGAACACATAGAACTTCCTTTTAAATAATTTCTAAATCAACTGTATTCAATTTGCCATTCTGGCTAAAAAAAGCAACCGAATGTGAGCAAAAAAATAATATAAAGGGACTTCTGTTAGAAATTATCTAATTTTAAGGTTGTTTTGGTGAGTGGTGTCTAATTACGGTTGGTTTTTTAAACAAAAACCTCTCAAAAGAGCAAAAGAACAGCAATTTTGAGAGGTTAATCAGCAAATGTTTAGGACTAGATTTTACTGATGTTTGGGTTTAGCTGCTCACAAACGTGGCGAGCAAAACCGCTACCGGCTTCGCTATAAATGTTAAAAGCAGCATCGACACCGTTTTCTTTTAATGTTTCTAGTTGATCTGGGTATTCAGCAATCGCGGCAATTTGGCCTTTAAAGTTACGCGACTTTAATTGCTCTAAAGCGGTTTGATTACCTTGGTGGTGAGGCATAGCCAAGATCACTAACTTCACGTTTGCTGTATCTAAGATACGCTCCCAGAAATCTGGGTCAGTGGCATCGCCAGAAATAACGTTTCTTCCATGGCTTCTGTGGTTATGTGCCGCGTCTTCGCGAACTTCGACACCTAAACTCACTTTACCGTAGCGTGAACGTAGCTCGTCGTATGCACCAGTACCAATACGGCCCATACCAAGAATAAGCACTTGAGCACGACCTGGATCAATTCGTTTGTCGCGTTGGTGGAGCTTCTCAGCAGCGTGCTCTTTTAGCCACTTACCCGATTGTTGATAAAGTTTGTGGCCCGCTTTGTTTAGAGGCGCTGCGATTAAGAACGAGAGTGACACTGCAATCGCTACTGCAACCAAGATGTCACCAGACATCCAACCCATCTTAAAGGCAAGGCCGCCAACGATGAGGCCAAATTCACTGTAGTTAAACAATGATAGAGAGGCGAGTAGAGAGGTCCGAACACGGAATTTGAAGCGATTGAGTACCAAGAAGTAAAGCACGCCTTTCACTGGCAGCAACAACAAGAATAAAATGGCGAGCATAAAGCCTTGAATAGTCGGTTGCTCGGATAATCCAATATTCAAAAAGAAGCAGACAAGGAAAAGCTCTTTGAGGTTAAACAGCGATTTCGACAGCTCTGAAGCTTTTGGGTGACCTGCTAGCAACATACCTAAGATCAGAGCGCCTAGGTCGGGTTTAACCCCTACAAATTGGAACAAGCCTGCACCGACGACCAATGCGAAGAAAATGCCGAACAGCACCAACATCTCGCCGTGACCAACCCAATCGAGGACTTTGTAGAACAACGGACGACAGAATGGCAAAGCGAACAGTGCGATGGCGTACCATTCTGGGATCTTGCCTGTCGATGCGGTTAAAAATACCACGGCAAAGATGTCTTGCATGACCAGAATGCCAATCGCTAGCGTGCCATAGGTTGCATTCATTTCCCCTTTTTCTTGCAGAGATTTGACCGCGAATACAGTGCTAGAGAATGAGAGGGCAAAACCGAGAAGGACGATCTGTTCCATCGACATAGCTGCAAGCGATGAAATACCTAGGAATTTAAAACCAAACAGCGCGACGGCAAAAAACAGAGTAGATAAAAGGTTGTGGATTGTTGCGCCAGCCCAGATCTCTTTAGAGAGTAGGGTTTTGATATCGAGCTTTAAGCCAATCGTAAATAGAAGTAGGGTAACACCAAGGTCAGCCAAGGTAATGATGGTGTCATTGGTTTCAAAACCCAGAGCAAAGAGCCCAAAGCCTGCGACCAAAAAGCCAACCAATGGGGGAAGGTGACACTTTAAAGCAATAAATCCTGCGATAAACGCAGTGGATATTAATATAAGTTCCATAACTTGTAGTAGTAGTTCCCTAGCTTAAAAAAACGGGCCGTGTTTATACAAACACGGCCCGCGGAAAATCAGAGTTGTTTTTCTTTAGTCTTCAAGAAGCTTTTGAAGTAACACACCATTGAGCATGGCGCGCTTAATCATGGCAAAAGCTCCCATCGTAGGATGTTTATCGATCTGTGATGCTACAATAGGCAGGCCGCTATGGAAAGCCGTTAACGACTGATTCTCTACATTGCGCTTAATTGCAGGGAAAACAATCTCTTGTGCCTTTGTAATATCACCAGCAATGATCACTTTCTGAGGGTTAAACAAATTAATCGTCATTGCGATAGCTTTACCCAGTTGATTGCCCACTCGAACTAAACTCTGCTTGGCAAGTTCGTCGCCATTGATAGCATGGTCACATACATCTTGAATGGTAATGTGTTCAATCTCTGTTAGAGACGACTCATAGCCTTGCTTAATTAATTTTTGGACACGATCAACAATGGCAGGGTTCGCAGCTACGGTTTCAAGACAACCGAAATTACCGCATTGGCATTGTTCGCCAAGTGGATCTATTTGGATATGACCAATTTCACCTACGTTGCGGTTGTGGCCAAGGAAAACCTGACCATTCACAATAATACCAGCACCAGTACCACGGTGGACACTAACCAAAATAGAATCTTGGCTGTCTTTACTTGCCCCGAAGTAGTGCTCAGCAAGTGCCATTCCGCGAACGTCATTACCAACAAAGCAAGCAACATGGAATGTGTCGCGAATAATGTCGCTTAACGCAAGGTTATCGATGTCTGTATTTGGCATGTACTCAACGACACCTGTCGTTGGGTTAACCAAGCCAGGGAGGGTGATCCCAATGGCAATCAGCTGGTCGATCTTTGATTGGTGTTCAGCAATGAAAGCCTTCAAGTTATTGACCAAGCCTTGGGTGAGGTCTGATTGGTCTGAGTAATTCAGGTCTTGCTGTTGGAAAGCCAACTCACGACCGCCAAGGTCATGCAGGCTTATTTGAATGTAGTCTCGGCCCAAGCGCACAGCGACAGAGTGAAAGGGCTCTACTTCTGTGGTTAGGGAGATCGCGCGTCTACCGCCAGTAGACGCTTGCTGCGCAACCTCTTTAATTAGGCCGCGCTCTAAAAGTTGGCGGGTAATTTTTGTAACACTTGCCGGTGCGAGTTGGCTTACATCAGCCACTTGTATACGACTGATAGGCCCTTGTTGGTCTATTAGTCGGTATACTGCCGCACTGTTTAGTTGTTTAACTAAGTCTACGTTACCTATTTGTCCGCCATTCATACTTAATTGTGCTCGTATTGTCCGTTAACAACAGTCGCTTTAACGTTAAAGTCTCGGTCAAATACAGCTAGGTTTGCAACCATACCTTTTTTGATTCGACCTAGCTTACTTTCTACACCGATAGCCGTAGCTGGGTATAGCGTAGCCATGCGGAGAGCTTCGTCTAAAGCGATACCAGCGTGCTCAACTGTATTCTGAACTGCTTCAATCATAGTCAGAGCTGAGCCGCCCAGTGTGCCGTTTTCATCAACACACTTACCATCACGGTAATATACTTTCTTACCGACAAAAATAAAGTATTCCATGTTAGCACCTGCAGGAGCTGTGGCGTCCGTCACTAATACCAACTTTTCTCCCTTGATTTTATGCGCAATTCTGATGTTTGCGTAATCAACGTGGAAGCCATCGGCAATAATGCCAGCATAAACATCAGGAGTATCGTAAATCGCACCAACAACGCCAGGCTCACGACCAACCATAGGAGTCATTGCATTAAACAGATGAGTGGCGAAAGTGATTCCTGATTCGAAACCTTGACGAGCTTCTGCGTACGTCGCATTAGTGTGGCCAATCGAAACAACCACACCGGCTTTGCGTAGACGCTCAATATGCTCTGGGTCGTTGAGTTCTGGAGCCAATGTTACTTTTGCAACAAGATCATTGTTCTTACAGATAAGTTCAATCATTTCGTTGTCAGATTTACGAATGTGATCGACGCTGTGAATGCCTTTTTTCGCAACGTTTAAGTATGGACCTTCAAGGTGTAGGCCTAGAGATTGGTTTTGATATTGGTTGTGGTATTCACGAGCTGCAGCAATAACCTCACGCATATCTTCGTCAGAAGAAGTGATTAGCGTTGGCAAGAAGCTAGTACAGCCAGATTTAAGGTTTGCTTTGTGCATGATCTGCATTGTGTCTGCAGTGATCTCATCGTTAAGCATTACACCGCCACAACCATTCAATTGTAGGTCAATGAAGCCTGGGCTTAGGTTTGCTCCGTTTAGGTCGAGAACCTCGATTCTTTCTGGTAATTCAGAGATAGGACAGACTTTTTTGATCAGTTCGTTTTCGATTACAACAGCATGATCGGATAGAACATCACTACCAGTGTAAATTTTACAGTTACTTAGCGCGTACATAGTCAGCTAATCCTTATTTCGTGAGATCTTTAAAATTTATTCGTTACCTAAATGTGGACTTAGTTTGCGAGCATCATTTACGTAACGATTTATCTTTTATGGGCAAACGGCTTTAAAATGTAAAGCAATTTAAGTTGTTGAAAAATATATGAACAATTAGTTTTTTATATACATTTAGGCTCATTGTTAATGATTGTTTGTTGGGCAGTGTAAACCCAGGGATACCATCATTTTTCCTAATGATTAAGTTTGGATTTTATCTATAAATGTTCATTCTTTTGAATGATAAAATAAGTTTTATGATCTCGCTAGCAAAAACCTCTGGATTTGGTAAAAACTGGTGATTACGATCACAAATGGTAAGGTTTTAATTTGCGGAGCAAAATTAATTGAATACACTGAATAGGACTAAATTGAGCGACTAAAATAAGTTTCTCAAACGAATTCTAAAAAATCCTATAGGGGGAAACAACTGGTGAATATTCTAGGATATGCACAGAAGCTTGGTAAGGCGTTAATGCTACCAATCGCAACGCTTCCGATTGCGGCGCTTCTTTTACGTTTAGGTCAAGGCGATCTACTTGATATTCCATTCATGGCAGAAGCTGGTGGTGCTATTTTCGGTAACCTACCATTGCTATTTGGTCTCGGTATCGCGATTGGTCTTTCTAAAGACGGTAACGGCGCAGCGGGTCTTGCTGGTGCAGTTGCTTACTTCGTACTAACAGCGACAGCAACGACAATTAACGCAGACGTTAACATGTCATTCTTCGGCGGTATCTTCGCAGGTATTATCGCAGGTCACTCTTACAACGCTTTCCATGCTACACGCCTTCCTGAGTGGCTGGCCTTCTTTGCGGGTAAACGTTTAGTCCCTATCATGGCTGGTCTATTTGCACTTGTTGCAGGTGCTGTGTCTGGTGTGGTTTGGCCTGGTGTTCAATCTGGTCTAGATTCACTAGCTCACGCAGTATCAACGTCTGGCGCTGTCGGTCAATTCGTTTACGGTACTCTTAACCGTGCACTGATCCCTGTAGGTCTACACCACGTGTTGAACTCATACTTCTGGTTCGGTATGGGTACGTGTCAAGAAATCATCGTTGCTGGTCAAGGCGCATTCGCTAACATCACTCAACTTTGTGTTGACCCTGCACTGGCTAAAACTTTAGTTGTTGGTCAAGAGCATACATTTACATTCGCTAACTCAGTAACTCCAGAAATTACTACTGTAGTTAAAGAAGTGACTGAAACAGTTAAATCTGGCGACCTACACCGTTTCTTCGGTGGTGATAAAGGCGCTGGCGTATTCATGAACGGTTTCTTCCCAGTAATGATGTTCGGTCTACCAGGTGCAGCACTTGCAATGTACCTAGCCGCTCCTGCTGAAAAACGCAGCCAAGTTGGTGGCGCATTGTTCTCTGTTGCATTCTGTTCATTCCTAACAGGTATCACAGAGCCGCTAGAATTCATGTTCGTATTCCTAGCTCCTGCTCTATACGCAATGCACGCTGTATTTACTGGTCTGTCTCTAGTTGTTGCTAACATGTTTGGTACTCTGCACGGTTTCGGTTTCTCTGCTGGTCTTATCGACTTCGTATTGAACTGGGGTCTAGCAACTAAACCATTCACTCTGCTATTGATTGGCTTAGCATTCGGTGCTCTATACTTCTTCACTTTCTCTTTCGCAATCCGCGCTTTCAACTTGAAATCGCCAGGTCGTGAAGATGATGATGAAGCTGTAGCGGCTCCTGCTGGCGACGCACCAAAAGGTGAAGTTGCTCGTCAATACCTGAAAGCTCTAGGTGGTCACGAAAACCTGACTTCAATCGATGCTTGTATCACTCGTCTACGTCTAACTCTTAAAGACCGCTCTATCGCTGATGAAGTTGTTCTTAAGAAACTTGGCGCTAAAGGTGTGGTTAAACTAGGTGAGAATAACCTACAGGTTATCCTTGGCCCATTAGCTGAAATCGTCGCTGGCGAAATGAAAGCTATCGGTGCAGGTGAAGACCTATCTGATGTAAAACTTCCATAGTAAGGGAAGTACTTATTAAGACGTAACAACGGCTCTTAAGTAAGTTTCAAATTGAAAGCCTCCCACACGGGAGGCTTTTTTGTACTTGTCATTTAGAGTCAGTGAGCAAGGTTCGTTCTATTCTTCATCGAATAGCGGAAATAATCACAATTAACTGATGGTTCTTATTGTGCAAAGGCGAAGAATTGTGGATGATTAGTAACAATGATCTTTCTATCTTTGACCGGCAGCAAAAGCGGCCTTTGTCTCGGATATGAAAGATAACTTTCTCTGACAATACTAAATACATAGAGGTGCTATAGATGAGTGAAGCTGAGGCTCGTCCATCGAATTTCATTCGCCAAATTATCGATAAAGATTTAGCGGATGGTACACACAGTAGCGTGCATACTCGTTTCCCGCCGGAGCCAAATGGCTACCTGCACATTGGTCACGCTAAATCTATTTGCTTGAACTTTGGTATTGCTCAGGACTACCAGGGACAATGTAATCTTCGTTTCGATGATACAAACCCTGAAAAAGAAGACGTTGAATACGTTGAGTCAATTAAGAATGATGTAAGCTGGTTAGGCTTCGAATGGTCTGGTGATATTTGTTACTCATCAAACTACTTCGATACGCTTTACGCTTATGCTGTGGAATTAATTAATAAAGGCTTAGCGTACGTTGACGAGCTAAGTCCTGATCAAATCCGTGAGTACCGTGGCACATTGAAAGAGCCTGGTAAAGCGAGCCCATATCGTGATCGCAGCCCTGAAGAAAACCTAGCGTTATTTGAAAAAATGCGTGACGGTGGCTTCGAAGAAGGCAAAGCATGTCTACGTGCTAAGATCGACATGAGCTCTTCATTCATGGTTATGCGCGATCCAGTTATCTACCGTGTTCGTTTTGCTCACCACCATCAGACTGCTGACAAGTGGTGCATTTACCCAATGTACGACTTCACTCATTGTATCTCTGATGCGCTAGAGGGCATTACGCACTCTATCTGTACTCTTGAATTCCAAGACAACCGTCGTTTGTATGACTGGGTTCTAGATAACATCACGATTGATTGCCAACCTCGTCAATACGAGTTTAGCCGTCTGAATCTTGAATACACTGTAATGTCGAAGCGTAAGCTGAACCAACTTGTGGTTGAAAACCTAGTTGAAGGTTGGGACGATCCACGTATGCCAACTATCTCTGGTCTACGTCGTCGCGGTTTCACTTCAAGCTCGATTCGCGAATTCTGTAAACGTATTGGTGTGACTAAGCAAGAGAACATGATTGAGTTCGGTTCACTTGAGTCTTGTATCCGTGATGATCTGAACGAAAATGCACCTCGTGCAATGGCTGTTCTTGATCCGATCAAGGTCGTGATTGAAAACTACGACGCTGATACAGTAGAAACACTGACAGTGGCAAACCACCCGAACAAGCCTGAAATGGGTACTCGTGAAGTTCCATTTACACGCGAAGTTTGGATTGAACGTGACGACTTCCGTGAAGAAGCAAACAAGAAGTACAAGCGTTTGGTTCTAGGTAAAGAAGTTCGCCTACGTGGTGCTTACGTGATCAAAGCTGAGCGTATCGAAAAAGATGCAGAAGGCAATATTACGACTATCTTCTGCTCTTACGACAATGAAACACTCGGTAAGAACCCTGCAGATGGCCGTAAAGTGAAAGGCGTTATCCACTGGGTATCGGCTGATAAAGCATTGCCTGCTGAGATTCGTTTGTACGATCGTCTATTCACTGTGGCAAACCCAGCCGCTGCTGATGATTTCGCTGCAACGCTTAACTCTGAGTCACTTGTTACGCTAAACGGTTTTGTTGAACCTAGCCTAGCCGAAGGTGTGGCAGAGCAAGCGTACCAGTTTGAACGTACAGGTTACTTCTGTGTAGATTCGAAAGACTCTAAAGCAGACGCGCTAGTATTCAACCGCACGGTTGGTCTACGAGATACTTGGGGTAAAACTGAGGCTTAATGGCTTTGTTTTCTATAGCTTAGAGCCCTAAAGCTTAGCGTCTTAAAGCTTAGTTTCTCAAGATATACTTAATAAAAAACCGGCCTAGAGCCGGTTTTTTTGTATCTGGATAAAATAACAAATTATGTGACAAGCTGATGTGAATCTTAATACCGCATGAGCCCAAATAAAAAACGCCGGCCTAAGCCAGCGTTCTGAGTTATTTCTTCGCTTTATGTGTGTCTGGGTTGCCTTTGCAATCCCCAGTGATGCTTTTACCATACAGATATAAACTGTGGTTAGTTAACTGTACGTTGTAGCGTTGAGCGATTTCTTTTTGTCTTTCTTCGATAAGATCATCAGAGAATTCGATAACTTCACCGCAGTCTAAACATACTAGGTGATCGTGGTGATGCTGTGTTGAAAGTTCAAATACAGACTTACCACCTTCAAAGTGGTGGCGAGTTACAATGCCAGCATCATCGAATTGGTTCAGTACGCGATAAACGGTCGCAAGACCGATCTCTTCACCTAAGTCGATCAGCTTTTTATATAAATCTTCAGCACTAATATGTTGGCAGTCTGGTTGTTGTAATACTTCTAAAATTTTGAGCCGTGGGAGGGTCACTTTAAGACCAGCATCTTTTAGCGCTTGATTATTGTCTGACATATACTTTCCTGTTGATGATCTGCAGCAATTAACAGAATTCAATATTAATACCATTATAGTTTAGTCAGGCATAACAATAAACCACGAACTTCAAAGGGTTACTCACTGACATCACAATCTGTTTTGTAAATTGGAAGTATCTCACTTATAGTGGAGGTACGACCAGTCAAGGTGGCGGTAATTCTAATATGAACATGGAATGTTGTTATGAATAAGCAACTTGCAAGAATATATAAACCAAGCATCGTAAAATTCGCTCTCAATATTTGGCCTCCTTTTTGGGGGGCGGGAATTAGAATAGCTCACATTAGCCCTGACTTTAGGGTTGTTAAGACGATACTAAAACTGCGCTGGTGGAATAAAAACGCCAATCGTACTCAATATGGTGGCAGTATCTTTTCTCTTACCGATCCAGTTTACTCTTTGATGTTAATGGGAATTCTAGGGGAGCGATATTATGTTTGGGATAAAGAAGCGAGTATTAACTTTATCAAACCGGGCCAATCCGACTTGTATGCAGATTTTGAGATAAGCCAAGGGCAACTGGACGATATCTATCGTCAGACACAGCTTGGTGAGAAGTGTCTCCCCGAATTTATTATCCACGTTAAAGATAAGCAGGGGAATGTAGTCTCAGAAATTCAGCGAACTCTATATGTTAGAAAGAAGCCACAATTTAGAGATGATGGCGAAGCATTAGAAGCTGAGTGTTGATTGATAAACTTTAAATAGCAAAAAACCTCCTATAAGGAGGTTTTTTCATATCTAATAACGGTCATTAATTGTAACAATTAACAATCGCTAGAGAATTAATCTTCTAGTTCTGCTAGGCACATTTCTTCGTGGATTTGTTTAACCCAGTTAGATACGCGCTCATCAGTTAGTTCTGGTTGACGGTCTTCATCGATACATAGACCAACAAATTGGCTGTCATCGCCTTCAACTAAACCTTTCGATGCTTCGAATTCGTAGCCTTCAGTTGATGTGTGACCTAGGATAGTACCGCCTTTCGCTTCAACGATGTCACGGATAGTACCCATAGCATCACAGAAGTATTCTGCGTAATCTTCTTGGTCGCCACAACCAAAGATAGCAACAAGCTTTGTTGAGAAATCAATAGCTTCTAGCTCAGGGAAAAAGTCATCCCAATCACATTGTGCTTCGCCGTAGTACCACGTAGGGATACCAAGCAGCAGTAGATCGAAGTTATCGATATCTTCTTTGCTGCTTTTTGCAATGTCTTGAACTTGAACGAGCTGCTTGCCCAATTGCTTTTGAATCATCTTAGCAACAGCTTCAGTGTTACCTGTATCGCTACCAAAGAAGAGACCTACACTTGCCATAGAATCATTACCTTTCATTTTGTCTGTTGTCGGTGTAATAAAGTTCGGAGGAAATCGTTAGATTCCAGTTCCTTCCCAGCTCAGTTGGATTATCCCTTTTGCGATAAAACCTGCGCAGCCAAGGAAAAGTACTAACCATACGATGCGACGACCAAATGCAGGAACATTTCCTTCCTTTAGAACGTCTTTAATTGCCATTCCGATTAGAAAGAAAATTGCGGCAAACAGAAGATCTAAACCAACAGATTCAATGATGTTCATGTAGTCGTAAAGCATGGGAACCTTATATACCAAATTTGCTTGGGCGCACTATATCACTCTTGTGAGATAAAGTTAATCTGCTGTGATTACACAGCTCTCATTTATATCGACTAATCAACCTATCTAAGCGATGAATTTTCTTATTGCACGAAGTACTTCGGCTGGCTTTTCTGCGTGTAACCAGTGCCCGGTGTTCGCTATAACATGTGCCTTTGCGTTGGAAAACTGCTGTTGAACGGCAGTTTGATGCTCAGCTGTGAGGTAATCTGAATTCCCACCTTTTACAAGCAAGGTTTTGACCGAGGTTTTCTCGATCGGTTCCCAACCAATAATTTGTGGATAGTTGCTCAATAGCGAAGCAACGTTGAAGCGCCACTCCATGATGCCTTGTTCGGTTTTGAATAAAGATTTGGTCAAGAACTGGCGAACCCCATCAATTTCGATATGTTTTGCGAGGATCTTAAGCGCGTCTGAGCGTGATGTCGGTTTTTCTTCTATCACGGCTTGTAGGCCTGCGAATACGTTGTCGTGACGACTTTGGGTGTACGCGACTGGTGCCATATCCAAGACAATCAATTTATGCAGCGTAAGATGTTGTGTCAGCGCCATTGCTACTTTGCCACCCATGGAGTGACCAATAACAGTGACATTATTTAACTCAAGATCATCCAGTAGTTGAGCCACATCTTGTGCCATTGTTTGATAACTGTGAGTGTCACTATGGAAGGATTGACCGTGGTTGCGTAGATCGATGCTAAGTACCTGGTGATCGGCTTTTAGATCCCTAGCCAGCAAGCCAAGGTTGTCGAGATTACCGAATAATCCATGGATCAAAACAATGGTGTGACCCGCACCTTCTAATTTATAGTTGAGCTGTACTGACATTTTTATCTTATTCATGGTGGGTTTGACGTAGAGTATCCGCGCGGATCTCGCTATAATCCCCCTGAGTTTAAACATTGAGATTGTGAAAAGCGAATGAAAACAATTGAGGTTGATGAGGACCTATACCGTTTTATTGCGGGTCAGACAGAACGTATTGGCGAAAGCGCTTCAGATATTCTGCGCCGCTTATTACAGGTTGATAGCCAAGGCATGGTTCCGATCGAAGAGATCGTTGAGCCAAAAGGTATCGTTGTTAGCAAAGAGGTAGGCTTTACTCCAGAGAAGTTCGATGGTGTTAAAGAAATGCGCTCACTACTAATATCAGACGAGTTTGCATCACTGAAGAAAGCCATTGATCGTTTCATGCTTGTGTTATCGACACTGCATAAAATCGACCCTTTAAGCTTTTCAGAAGCAACTCAAGTAAAAGGCCGCAAGCGTGTTTACTTTGCAGACAACGAAGAGACCTTGCTAGCAAACGGCAACACAACTAAGCCTAAAGCCATTCCACAAAGTCCTTTTTGGGTAATAACTAATAACAACACTAGCCGTAAAAGACAGATGGTTGAACAGCTTATGAGCCGCATGAGTTTCCAAGCAGAATTGATAGAAAAAGTAACAGGTTCAATTTAACGAAATCTGATTTAAACCTCATAATATCCATGGATAAGAAGATATTATGAGGTTTTTTTGTTTTTAAATTTTATATATAAGGATGTCGAAAAATGGCTATGCACCCTCGTGCTGGGCAGAAAGCTCAGCAGGAAGATCTTCATAATATCCCGGCTTTAGTTGCTAACTATTTCTTACAGCAACCGGATGCTACTAACCCAGACCACAAAGTACTGTTCGGTACTTCAGGTCACCGTGGTACAGCAGACAAATCAACATTTAATGAAAACCACATCCTAGCGATCGCACAAGCGGTTGCTGACGTTCGTGCTGAACAAGGTACAACAGGCCCACTTTTCTTAGGTAAAGATACTCATGCTCTCTCTGAGCCTGCGTTTTCTACCGTTATCGAAGTCCTTGTAGCGAACGGTGTTGAAGTTATTATTCAAGAAAACAATGGCTTTACTCCAACACCTGGTATCTCGCACGCGATCCTTACGCATAACCTAGTGAATGATAAAAAGGCCGACGGCATTGTTATCACGCCTTCGCATAACCCACCACAAGACGGTGGTATTAAATACAATCCGACACACGGTGGCCCTGCTGAAGCTGAGCTAACTCAAGCGATTGAAGATCGTGCGAATGTCATCATTGCTGAGCAAATGCAAGGTGTAAAGCGTACTCCTATCGCACAGGCTAAACAGTCTGAGCTAGTGAAAGAAGTTGATTTAGTTGCTCCTTACGTTGCTGACTTGGTTAATGTCGTTGATATGGAAGCGATCCAGAAAGCAAACATCAAGATTGGTGTTGATCCACTGGGTGGTAGCGGTATTGATTACTGGCGTCAAATTGGTAAAGCGTACAATCTAGATCTTACTCTGGTAAGTGAAGCGGTTGACCCTTCATTCCAATTTATGTCTTTAGATAAAGATGGCGTGGTTCGTATGGACTGTTCTTCTCCATACGCAATGGCAGGCTTACTGGCGCTTAAAGATGACTATCAACTAGCGTTTGGTAACGACCCGGATTACGATCGCCACGGTATTGTTACGCCAAAGGGCCTGATGAATCCAAACCACTTTCTAGCGGTTTGTATTGACTACCTATACCGTAACCGTGAAGGTTGGGGTAAAGACGTTGCAGTGGGTAAAACACTAGTATCAAGCGCACTAATCGACCGTGTTGTTGCTGACTTAGGTCGTGAACTTTGCGAAGTGCCAGTTGGATTCAAATGGTTCGTTGATGGCTTATACAACGGTCAATTTGGTTTCGGTGGCGAAGAGAGTGCGGGTGCATCTTTCTTACGTAAAGACGGAACGCCTTGGTCAACCGATAAAGATGGCCTAATTCTTTGCTTACTTGCGGCTGAGATCACAGCTGTAACAGGTAAGAACCCACAAGAATACTACGAAGAGCTTGCTGCTAAACACGGCGAATCTAAGTACAACCGTATTCAAGCGGTAGCAAATGGTGCACAAAAAGACGTGCTTAAGAAGCTATCTCCAGAGATGGTTTCTGCTGAAACACTTGCTGGTGATTCGATTACTGCTCGCTTAACGCATGCTCCAGGCAATGGCGCGGCGATTGGTGGCCTTAAAGTAACGACTGAGAACGGTTGGTTTGCTGCTCGTCCATCAGGTACAGAAGACATCTACAAGATCTACTGTGAAAGCTTTAAAGGTGAAGAGCATCTGAAAGCAATCGAAGCAGAAGCTCAAGAGATTGTTAACCAAGTATTTGCAGCTGCTGGCCTATAATCGAATACAGATTAGTAGTGTCATCAAGTAAATAATGAAAGGGGTTGATGTGAAAGCATCAGCCCTTTTATTTTATCAGTTTGTGGGTAAAGCGGTTAAGGCTAAGTGGTTGAATTACTGTGAAAATGAGTAGGTTATCCTATCCGTGTGGCCAACTTTGTGGCATTACAAACCAAAACTGCCCTGATTTGGTTTGTCCATGAACGAAGCGTTCACCAAACTCGGTTATAGGTTCACAGTTGAAGTCATCAGTGCCAGCTGACCATTGCTCTTTGGTGAGAGGGTAGAGCACATCAGTAATTAAATGGGCTTGGTTTTGATAGCACCAAAAACCGTTTACTTGACTTGAATTAATGTCGTAGCCCAAACATTCAGTCGGTATTTTTTGGTCTAAGAATGGGTTGGTATAGAGACGACCCTGCATGAGGAGATGTTTTGAGTCGACATCGATCTCTGGATATTGCTCAACAAAGGCTGCTGAAGAGGACATACCCAGTTGGTGGTCCAACATTCGATCGAGCTTCTTATCTAATTGGTCGTGAGAATTCGGACCAAACCATGTGTCTTCATGGAGTAGGTAAAACTTAATCGCCACTTCCCAATGTTGCAGCTTTTGGCTGCTCTCTTCTTCAAGAATAAAGTCGATAGCACCTAGTGTTCTACCTTCAACATTAATCTGAATCTCATCGTACTTGATTACATAATTATCCGAAGCACCGATGACTTGCTCACATAAGTGCTGGTAGAGGAAACCTAGCCTCGGATTACCGCTGTATGTATGTGATGCATCGATGGTATGAGGGCTTGAGAAGGCTCTGAGATCAGAAACGGGTGGTTTGATTTCCAGTAACGGTGGTGAGTCGATGACCCATTGGTAAAAACGTTGCAGTGCTGTCATCGGTTCCTCATAAACTTCAGTTATCTGTTCTTCATCAACAGATCAGTTCGTCATAAACATAAGCTCTTTGTAAACGTAGCTCTTTACAGACATAGCCCTGGGGCTTTCGACATTCTACCCGTAAATTGATATAACGACGTTATTATAAAGTAAGCTGGAAAGAAAAATGAATAACTTACAATTAGAAAAGCTACTCAATGAAAAACTTCAGCCACAGCAGATTAAAGATTACTGTCCTAATGGTCTTCAAGTTGAAGGTGCTTCTCAAGTGAAGCGCATTGTTACTGGTGTGACAGCTTCTCAAGCATTAATTGATAAAGCGGTAGAACTGAACGCAGACGCTTTATTGGTCCATCACGGTTTCTTCTGGAAAGGTGAATCAGAAGCGATTCGCGGCATGAAGGGCAAGCGTATTCGTACCTTGATTAAAAACGACATCAACCTTTTGGGTTACCACTTGCCTCTTGATATTCACCCTGAGTTAGGCAACAACGCCAAGCTTGCTGAGTTGTTTGATATCGAAGTCGAAGGCGGTTTAGAAGGGCACCCACAATCTGTTGCGATGTTTGGCAAGTTGAGTGCGCCAATGACAGGTGCAGAGTTCGCAGAAAAGATTGGCCAAGCTTTAAACCGCAAGCCATTACACATTGCTCCAGAGAACCAAGACAAAATGATTACTACAGTTGGTTGGTGCACCGGTGGTGGTCAAGATTACATTGAGTTAGCGGCTTCTCAAGGCATTGATGCGTTTATCTCTGGAGAGATTTCAGAGCGCACTACTTACTCAGCACGTGAGCAAGATATTCATTACTTTGCAGCAGGACACCACGCAACAGAACGTTATGGTGTGAAGGCATTAGGTGAATGGTTAGCGAAAGAGCACGGCTTAGACGTAGAGTTTATCGATATCGATAATCCAGTGTAGCCACACTTAGAGTTTATGATTGTCTGGATATTTGTACCTTCATTGAAGTGGTACAAAATATTGAAAGAGCAAAAAAGGGTTGATGTTAATACATCAACCCTTTTCGATTTTAATCGATTAGAAAAATCTAAATCTTACTATTCGCGCTCATGTAGAGCTTGGAAATCGCGCTGTTCTTCACCAGTGTACAACTGACGAGGACGACCGATACGGTTTGTCGGATCGCTGTGCATTTCGTTCCAGTGTGCAATCCAACCGATAGTACGAGACATCGCAAAGATTACTGTGAACATAGATACTGGAATACCTATCGCTTTCAGAATGATACCTGAGTAGAAATCTACGTTCGGGTATAGCTTCTTAGAAACAAAGTACTCATCAGAAAGAGCGATGCGTTCAAGTTCCATTGCTACATCAAGTAGTGGATCTTGAATGTTCAGCTCTTTAAGTACTTCGTGACACGCTTCACGCATTACCGTTGCACGTGGATCGTAGTTCTTGTAAACACGGTGACCAAAGCCCATTAGGCGGAATGGGTCATCTTTGTCTTTTGCTTTTGCTACGTATTCTTCAATGTTGTCTACGCTACCGATCTCTTCAAGCATCATTAAGCAAGCTTCGTTAGCACCACCGTGAGCAGGACCCCACAAAGAAGCGATACCAGCAGCAATACAAGCAAATGGGTTTGCACCCGAAGAACCAGCTAGACGAACCGTTGATGTTGACGCATTTTGTTCGTGATCAGCGTGTAACGTAAAGATTTTGTCCATTGCGCGAGCAACAACAGGGTTTACTTCATATTCTTCACATGGGTTTGCATACATCATGTGTAGGAAGTTTTCTGCGTAGCCTAGGTCATTGCGCGGGTAGATAAACGGTTGACCGATAGAATATTTGTAACACATTGCAGCCAGTGTAGGCATTTTTGAAATTAGGCGGTATGCCGCAATTTCACGGTGTGTGTCGTTATTAACATCTAATGAATCATGGTAGAACGCAGCAAGCGCACCTACCACGCCACACATAACAGCCATAGGGTGAGCATCACGACGGAAGCCGTGGAAGAAACTAGCAATTTGCTCGTGAACCATGGTGTGACGTGTAACAGTCGTCTTAAATTCTTCGTATTGAGCTCGAGAAGGAGCTTCGCCGTATAAAAGAATGTAACAAACTTCTAAGTAATCAGCGTTATTGGCCAGTTGATCAATTGGATAACCACGGTGTAGAAGAATACCTTTTCCACCGTCAATATAAGTAATTTGCGATTCACAAGATGCAGTGGCAAGAAAACCAGGATCGAAAGTGAAAAAACCATTAGAACCTAGTGTACGAACGTCGATCACTGGTGTACCAAGTACGCCTTCTGTAATCGGCAGTTCGATCGGCGCATGACCTTCAATGTGAAGGGTAGCTTTCTTATCCGCCATAACAATCTCCTTTGTTTATTATTTTATCCGTCCAGGATGTTTATGTGCCATTTTTTTACTGGTCTTACGTGAGAAAGTCAATTTTTCTGAAGCTTTGTGTGCACTTGTTAGTGTTTTTTACATTAAATTCGTTAAAAATCTGTTCTATGTAGCATTATTTGTTGCATCAATTGTATTAGAATGTTGCCAGTCGTATAGTGACGCTGAAAAGTTTGGTTAAGACCTTATAAATGCAAGGCTAAGAAGAAATGTGAGGTGTCTTCAATAATCTTGCTGTTAACAATTATTTTACAATTATCTACGGCTCAACCCCTGTTATTTGTTAAGTTAATGTTAAATTTTGAGGGTTTACAATCAAATTTTGTCCATAACAATATCATAAGGTTATTTAATGACCATCATGCTCAATGGAGCTGAGTGAGCGAGCCCGTGAAAGAAAGAAAGACAAGACCTGTTAATTTAGATTTACAGACCATCCACTTTCCCATCACAGCAATAGCATCCATCCTACACCGTGTGTCTGGGGTGATTACTTTTGTTGCGATTGGAATTCTGCTTTGGTTACTATCCATTTCCCTCTCTTCCCCTGTAGGCTTTATGGAAGCTAGCGACATTGTCGACGGTTTCTTCGTGAAGTTTATTCTGTGGGGCATTTTAACCGCTTTGGCTTACCACATTGCTGGTGGTATTCGTCACCTTCTTATGGACCTTGGTCACTTTGAAGAGCTGGAATCTGGCGCTAAGAGCGCAAAGGTTGCATTCGCAGCAACAGCGGTATTGTCTCTACTAGCGGGGATCTTAGTATGGTAAACAACGTTTCTACTTTTGGTCGTAATGGTGTGCATGATTATCTACTGATTCGTGCGACAGCTATCATTATGACCCTTTACACTATCTACCTAGTGAGCTTCTGTGCTTTTTCAGGTGATATTTCTTACGCATCTTGGACGCAATTCTTTGGTGGTACCTTCACTAAAGTCTTCACCATGTTAGCGCTTACTTCAATTTTGGTTCACGCGTGGATCGGCTTGTGGCAAGTGCTAACTGACTACATCAAATGTGCAAAATTGCGCGTTGGTCTTCAAGTTGGTGTTGTTGCGGTTCTTCTAGGATATTTCTTCTCTGGTCTGTTTATTTTGTGGGGTGCGTAAGTGACTATTCCTGTTCGTGAGTTTGATGCTGTAGTAATCGGTGCTGGTGGTGCTGGTATGCGCGCCGCGCTACAAATTTCGGAGCAAGGCCTATCTTGTGCGTTGCTTTCTAAAGTTTTCCCAACTCGTTCTCATACCGTATCTGCGCAAGGTGGTATCACCGTTGCTCTTGGTAATGCGCATGAAGATCACTGGGAACAACATATGTACGATACGGTGAAAGGTTCCGATTACATCGGCGACCAAGATGCTATCGAATACATGTGTAAAAATGGCCCAGAGTCGGTTATCGAATTAGAAAAAATGGGCCTTCCATTTTCTCGCTTTGATAACGGCAGTATTTACCAACGTCCGTTTGGTGGCCAATCTAAGAATTTTGGTGGTGAGCAAGCGGCTCGTACCGCAGCTGCAGCCGACCGTACTGGTCACGCACTGCTTCACACCCTTTATCAACAAAACATTAAACACAAAACGACGGTTTTCTCTGAGTGGTATGCACTGGATCTTGTTAAGAACGAAGATGGTGCAATCTTAGGTACTACCGCGCTTTGTATGGAAACAGGCGAGGTTTGCTACTTCAAAGCGAAGGCAACAATCCTTGCTACTGGTGGTGCTGGTCGTATCTATGCATCAACAACGAATGCACACATTAATACTGGTGACGGTGTTGGCATGGCAATTCGTGCTGGCGTTCCAATGCAAGATATCGAAATGTGGCAGTTCCACCCAACGGGTATCGCTGGCGCAGGTGTTTTGGTAACAGAAGGTTGTCGTGGTGAAGGTGGTTACCTTCTCAATAAAGACGGCGAGCGTTTCATGGAACGTTATGCTCCGAATGCTAAAGACTTAGCAGGTCGTGATGTTGTAGCTCGTTCGATGATGGTTGAGATTCGTGAAGGTCGTGGTTGTGATGGTCCATGGGGTCCACACATCAAGCTGAAACTTGATCACCTAGGTAAAGAGACGCTTGAATCTCGTCTACCGGGTGTATGTGAGCTTTCTCGTACGTTCGCTCACGTTGATCCTGTTAAAGAACCAATTCCTGTAATCCCAACGTGTCACTACATGATGGGTGGTGTTCCGACACAGGTTTCTGGTCAAGCAATTAAACAAACTGAAGACGGCACAGACGTTGAAATTCAAGGTCTATTCGCTTGTGGCGAAATCGCTTCAGTATCAGTACACGGTGCAAACCGTCTAGGTGGTAACTCGCTACTTGATTTGGTTGTATTCGGTCGTGCGACAGGTCTTCACCTTGGTGAGACTTTGAACAAGCAAGCTGAAGCAAAACCTGCAACTGAAGCCGACATTGAACGTTCACTAGAGCGCTACAATCGTTGGGAAAACAGTACTGACGGTGAAGACCCAGCGGTAATTCGTAAAGATCTTCAGCAATGTATGCAGAACAACTTCTCTGTATTCCGTGAAGGTAAAGCGATGGCTGATGGCTTAGAAGAGCTTAAAGTGATTCGTGAGCGTCTTAAGAATGCACATCTTTCTGACAAGTCGACAGAGTTCAACACGCAACGTATTGAGTGTTTAGAGCTTGAAAACTTGATGGAAACAGCATTCGCGACTGCGGTTGCAGCAAACTTCCGTACAGAGAGTCGTGGAGCTCATGCTCGTTTTGACTTCCCAGATCGTGATGATGCGCAATGGCTATGCCACTCACTTTACAACCCAGAATCAGAAAGTATGACTAAGCGTGGCGTGAACATGGAACCTATCCATCGTGAAGCATTCCCGCCGAAAGCACGTACGTACTAAGGAGATATGACCATGAAACTGAATTTCTCTTTATACCGTTACAACCCAGATGTGGACCAGAAGCCTTACATGAAAGAGTACACCCTAGAGGTGGAAGAAGGCTCTGACATGATGCTTTTGGATGCGCTTATTCTTTTGAAAGAGCAAGATCCAACGATTTCATTCCGTCGTTCATGCCGTGAAGGTGTATGTGGTTCTGATGGCTTGAACATGAATGGTAAAAACGGATTGGCGTGTATTACGCCTCTGTCTGCTCTTACTGGCCAAGATAAAATCGTAATTCGCCCACTTCCAGGTTTGCCTGTGGTGCGTGATTTAATCGTAGACATGACTCAGTTCTATGATAACTACGAAAAAGTTAAGCCGTTCTTAGTGTCTGATGGCAATGTGCCACCGGCTCGTGAAAACCTACAAAGCCCTGATGAGCGTGCTCATTTAGATGGTTTGTATGAATGTATCATGTGTGCATGTTGTACGACTTCGTGCCCATCATTCTGGTGGAATCCAGATAAGTTCATCGGACCAGCTGGCCTGCTTGCAGCATACCGTTGGCTAATAGATAGCCGAGATACGGCGACAGACGAACGTCTGTCCGATCTTGATGATGCATTTAGCGTTTTTCGTTGCCATGGCATCATGAATTGTGTAAGTGTTTGTCCTAAGGGATTAAATCCGACGAAAGCGATTGGTCACATCAAGACCATGCTAGTAAATCGTTCGGTTTAAGTTATATAAAAATTGCCGCCCTAGAAGTTTTGGGGCGGCCTTTTAATAGCTCGGCATAGACCGCAGCAAACGTGAAAACTACTGGTTAAGGGAAAATATGCACAACGGCGTGATGAAGGCATGGCTCGAGTCTTCACACTTGGCTGGCGCCAATGCAACGTACGTAGAAGAACTCTATGAACTGTATCTTAGTGACCCCGATTCGGTAAGTGACGAATGGAGAAGCGTTTTCGAAGAATTGCCTGTGCAAGCTTCAGAAACGGTGGAACAACCACACTCTCGTGTTCGTGAATACTTCCGTCGACTCGCTCAAGAAACAAAGCATTACAGTGTCCAAGTTAGTGATCCAGATGTCGATGCGAAACAAGTAAAGGTTCTGCAACTTATTAATGCCTATCGATTCCGAGGGCATCAATCAGCAAATCTAGACCCCCTAGGTTTATGGGAAAGAGATACAGTCGCTGAACTGGATCCTTCTTTCCACACTCTTACCGAAGATGACCTCAATGAGACGTTTAACGTCGGCTCTTACGCCATTGGCCAAGAGACGATGGTGCTTCGAGATTTGTACAAATCTTTAAAGCAAACTTATTGTGGTTCGATTGGTGCTGAATACATGCACATGACGAATACAGAACAAAAGCGTTGGATCCAACAACGTTTAGAGTCTGTTTCTGGTCAACCCTCTTTCGATAAAGAAGAAAAGCAAGCTTTCCTAGAAGAGCTAACTGCTGCTGAAGGTCTTGAGCGCTATCTTGGTGCTAAATTCCCAGGCGCAAAACGCTTCTCGTTGGAAGGTGGTGATGCGTTGATCCCAATGACGAAGGAAATTATTCGTCATGCAGGTGGACAAGGCATGCGTGAGGTTGTTGTTGGTATGGCTCACCGTGGTCGTCTAAACATGCTGGTCAATGTGCTTGGTAAAAAGCCACAAGACCTGTTTGACGAATTTGCGGGCAAGCACAGCGATGACTCCTGGGGTACTGGTGATGTGAAATACCACCAAGGTTTCTCTGCGGATTTCGCAACACCAGGTGGCAACGTTCACTTAGCACTTGCGTTTAACCCATCTCACTTAGAAATTGTAAACCCGGTGGTTATCGGTTCAGTACGTGCTCGCCAAGATCGTCTAGACGATAAAGACGGCAGCCGCGTACTTCCAATTACTATCCATGGTGATTCAGCTATCGCTGGCCAGGGTGTAGTACAAGAGACGTTCAACATGTCTCAAGCTCGTGGTTTCTGTGTTGGTGGTACGGTTCGTATTGTTGTAAATAACCAAGTTGGTTTTACAACGTCTAACCCTCGCGATACTCGTTCTACGATGTACTGTACAGATATCGCGAAGATGGTTCAGGCTCCGATTTTCCACGTTAACTCGGATGATCCAGAAGCTGTCGCTTTCGTAGCGCGTCTTGCATTAGATTACCGTAATACGTTTAAGCGTGATGTTGTTATTGATTTGGTTTGTTACCGTCGCCACGGTCACAATGAAGCCGATGAGCCGAATGCAACGCAGCCTTTGATGTACCAAAAAATCAAGAAGCATCCAACGCCACGTAAGCTTTATGCTGACGTGCTAATGGAACGCGGTGAGTTTGGTATTGATACGGCAACTCAACTCGTTAACGAATATCGTGATGCACTTGATCACGGTGAAGTTGTGGTTAAAGAGTGGCGCCCAATGGCACTTCACTCAGTGGACTGGTCACCTTACCTAGGTCACGACTGGAACATCGAATGGGACAACAAGATTGATATCGAGCGCCTGAAAGAGCTTGGTAGCAAACTTTGTCAATACCCAGACAGCCATAAGCTGCAAAGCCGAGTAAACAAACTGTACAACGATCGTACTGCCATGGTGAATGGTGAGAAACAAGTCGATTGGGGTATGGCCGAGACTCTGGCTTACGCAACACTTGTTGATGACGGTAAGCGTATTCGTATTTCAGGCCAAGACTCTGGTCGTGGTACCTTCTTCCACCGTCACTCAGTACTGCACAACCAATCAGATGCAAGCACGTATGTTCCTCTTGCGAACATTCATGATAAGCAAGGGCCATTCCAAGTGTTTGACTCCGTGTTATCTGAAGAAGCGGTACTCGCATTTGAGTATGGTTATGCAACGGCAGAACCAAGCGGTCTAACCCTTTGGGAAGCACAATTTGGTGACTTCGCAAACGGTGCTCAAGTTGTTATCGACCAATTCATTTCGTCAGGTGAGCAAAAGTGGGCACGTTTATGTGGTCTAACTATGCTGCTTCCTCACGGTTATGAAGGCCAAGGCCCAGAGCACTCGTCTGCGCGTCTGGAGCGTTACCTTCAGTTGTGTGCTGAACAAAACATGCAGGTTGTTGTTCCTTCAACGCCGGCACAGGTTTATCACATGATTCGCCGTCAGGTTGTTCGACCAATGCGTCGTCCACTGATCGTAATGTCACCTAAGTCATTGCTTCGTCACCCTCTGTGTACGTCTTCTATGGAAGATTTAGCAGAAGGTACGTTCCAACCAGCTATCGCAGAAATTGATGATCTGGCTCCTGAGAACGTAAAACGCGTCGTGTTCTGTTCGGGTAAGGTTTACTTTGACCTGCTTGATCAAAGACGTAAGAACGAGCAAGACGATGTCGCTATTGTACGTATTGAGCAACTTTACCCGTTCCCTTACGAGGACGTGAGAGCTGCAATCGCACAGTACACAAATGTAGTCGATTACGTTTGGTGTCAAGAAGAGCCACAAAACCAAGGTGCTTGGTACAGTAGCCAACATAATTTCCGAGCTGCTATCCCAGTGGGTGCTGATATTCAATATGCAGGTCGTCCTGCATCAGCATCACCAGCTGTTGGCTATATGTCGGTACACTTGAAACAACAAAAAGCGTTAGTTGACGACGCTTTGACCCTACTTAAGAACTAGAAGTAAAAGGAAAATACGCACATGACAATTGAAATTCTGGTTCCAGATTTACCTGAATCTGTGGCTGATGCAACAGTGGCGACTTGGCACAAAAAACCAGGCGAAGCCGTTGCACGTGATGAAGTCATTGTAGACATCGAAACAGATAAAGTAGTTCTAGAAGTACCGGCTCCTGAAGCGGGTGTTCTGGAAGCTATCCTAGAAGAAGAGGGTGCTACGGTACTTTCTAAGCAGCTTCTTGCAAAGATCAAACCTGGTGCTGTCGCTGGTGAACCAACGAAAGATACCACTGAAGATACAGAAGCTTCTCCTGATAAGCGCCACAAAGCGGCACTTACAGAAGAAAGCAATGACGCACTAAGCCCTGCTGTTCGTCGTCTTCTTGCAGAGCACAACCTACAACCAGCTGACGTTAAAGGCACTGGTGTTGGTGGTCGTATTACTCGTGAAGACATCGACGCACACCTAGCAGCAGCGAAAGCGGCTCCGGCAGCAGCATCTGCACCTGCAGTTGAAGCGCCAGCAGCGGCTCGTAGCCAAAAGCGCGTGCCAATGACTCGCCTACGTAAGACAGTTGCAAACCGTCTTCTAGAAGCGAAGAACAGCACAGCGATGCTGACTACTTTCAATGAAGTGAACATGAAGCCAATCATGGACCTTCGTAAGCAGTACAAAGACCAATTCGAGAAGCGTCACGATACGCGTCTTGGTTTCATGTCTTTCTATGTGAAAGCAGTAACAGAAGCGCTGAAGCGTTTCCCTGAAGTTAACGCTTCGATTGATGGTACAGATATCATTTACCACAACTACTTCGACATCAGCATGGCGGTATCTACGCCACGTGGTCTAGTGACTCCAGTACTGAAAGACTGCGACACACTAGGTTTTGCTGACATCGAAAAAGGCATCAAAGAGCTAGCAATCAAAGGCCGTGACGGCAAGCTAACCGTTGATGAGCTGATGGGCGGTAACTTCACTATCACAAACGGTGGTGTATTTGGTTCTCTAATGTCTACGCCAATCATCAACCCGCCTCAAGCGGCAATTTTGGGTATGCATAAAATCCAAGATCGTCCAATGGCTGTTGATGGCAAGGTAGAAATTCTACCAATGATGTACCTAGCGCTTTCTTACGATCACCGTCTAATCGATGGCCGTGAATCAGTTGGCTTCCTAGTGACAATCAAAGAGCTTCTAGAAGATCCTGCACGTCTGCTATTAGACGTTTAGTATCTCTAAAACGTCTAGTTAACCCCGTTAGCTAGACGTAAAAAGTTTCAAAGGCTAGGCTGCTCAACGTCTGGCCTTCACTTGAACTGTAAAGCCATTAGAAAATGGACAGCAGTTGATTTGAGAAGACCCTACAGACGTACCACAGGAAACTGTGTCGTTATGGAAATAATAATCCCTTAAGGGAAAATAAACGGAATATCAAAATGAATTTGCATGAATACCAAGCCAAACAGCTGTTTGCAGAATTCGGTTTGCCTGTACCTGAAGGTTTCGCGTGTGACACAGCACAAGAAGCTTTCGAAGCTGCAGGCCGTATTAGTACAGCCAAGAAAGTTGTTAAGTGTCAAGTACACGCTGGTGGTCGCGGTAAAGCGGGCGGCGTAGAGCTACATGACACTAAAGAAGGCGTTAAAGAGTTTGCACAAAAGTGGCTAGGTAAAAACCTAGTGACTTACCAAACAGACGCTAATGGTCAGCCTGTAACAAAGATCCTAGTTGAAGAAGCATCGAACATTGCTAACGAGCTTTACCTAGGTGCTGTTGTTGACCGTGCAACGCGCAAAATTGTATTCATGGCGTCAACTGAAGGCGGTGTGGACATTGAGAAAATCGCTGAAGAAACTCCAGAGTTGATTCACCAATCTGCGATCGATCCTCTAGTTGGCCCTCAAGCTTACCAAGGCCGTGAACTGGCATTCAAACTTGGCCTAGCTGGCGATCAAATTAAACAGTTCGTTAAGATCTTCATGGGTCTTGGTGAAATGTTCGCTCAGTACGACCTAGCTCTACTAGAAATTAACCCGCTTGTTATTACAAATGAAGGTAACCTTCTTTGTCTAGACGGCAAGATCAACATTGACTCAAACGCAATGTACCGTCAGCCAAAGCTTCGTGAAATGCACGATCCTTCACAAGAAGACGAGCGCGAAGCGCACGCAGCTCAATGGGAACTGAACTACGTAGCACTTGATGGCAACGTTGGCTGTATGGTTAACGGTGCAGGCCTTGCTATGGGTACGATGGATATCGTAAACCTACACGGCGGCAAGCCAGCAAACTTCCTTGATGTAGGCGGCGGCGCAACAAAAGAGCGTGTAGCTGAAGCATTCAAGATCATCCTTTCTGATGACAATGTTAAAGCAGTACTAGTAAACATCTTCGGTGGCATCGTTCGTTGTGACATGATCGCTGAAGGTATTATTGGTGCAGTTAAAGAAGTTGGCGTAACAGTTCCTGTTGTTGTTCGTCTAGAAGGTACAAACGCAGACCTAGGTCGCGAAGTACTTGCTAATTCTGATGTTGATATCATTGCTGCTGTATCTCTAACAGATGCTGCTCAGAAAGTTGTTGCTGCTGCGGAGGCTAAATAATGTCTGTATTAATTAACAAAGACACTAAAGTAATCTGTCAGGGTTTCACTGGCGGTCAAGGTACATTCCACTCAGACCAAGCTATCGCATACGGTACGCAAATGGTTGGTGGTGTTTCACCTGGTAAAGGTGGTCAAACTCACCTAGGCCTTCCAGTATTCAACACAGTACGTGAAGCAGTAGAAGTGACTGGCGCAACAGCAACAGTTATCTACGTACCAGCACCTTTCTGTAAAGACGCAATCCTAGAAGCGATTGATGCAGGTATCGAACTGATCGTAACGATCACAGAAGGTATCCCTACTACAGATATGATCGACGTTAAAGTGAAGCTAGAAGAAACTGGCGTTCGCATGATCGGTCCTAACTGTCCAGGTCTTATCACTCCAGACGAGTGTAAGATTGGTATCATGCCTGGCCATATCCACAAGAAGGGTAAAGTAGGTATCGTATCTCGCTCAGGTACTCTGACGTATGAAGCTGTTAAGCAAACAACAGATGAAGGCTTTGGTCAGTCTACATGTGTTGGTATCGGTGGTGACCCTATCCCAGGTTCAAACTTCATTGATATCCTAAAACTTTTCCAAGAAGACCCAGAAACTGAAGCAATCGTAATGATTGGTGAGATCGGTGGTACTGCGGAAGAAGAAGCTGCTGAGTTCATCAAAGCAAACGTAACTAAGCCAGTAGTATCTTACATCGCTGGTGTTACTGCTCCTCCGGGCAAACGTATGGGCCACGCTGGCGCAATCATCTCTGGCGGTAAAGGTACTGCTGAAGATAAATTCGCAGCACTAGAAGCAGCAGGCGTTAAGACTGTTAAGTCTCTTGCTGACATCGGTAAAGGCCTACGTGAAATCACGGGTTGGTAATCAGCTGGCTTTTATCTAACGGATAGAAGCTAACTGAACGATATAAGAAAGGCTTGGTCATTGACCAAGCCTTTTTCTTTTGTGACCGATTTGTTTGTAAACGATTCTTTTATAAACGACTGCCACATCAACGGTTGTGTTGTTAAAAGCCAGAATGAATTCCGACTTTTTACTTTAGGCGCGGGTTCTATACATTTGAGATAGCATAAACATTGCTGCGGCGCTGATAACAACAGAAGGGCCGGCTGGTGTGTCATAGAACCAAGACAAGCTCAATCCCCCGAATACAGCGATAGAACCAATTACTGAGGCGAGGAATGCCATTTGTTCTGGTGTATTGGCGAACTTTCTTGCCGTCGCTGCCGGAATGATAAGTAGTGATGTCATGATTAATGCACCAACAAATTTCATACCCACCGCAATTACAATACCCACAAGCAACATCAAAATAAGACGCATCAAATCAATGTTGATGCCATCAACCGCCGCGAGGTCTTCGTTAACGGTCGTTGATAATAGCGGTCGCCAAAAGATAGTAAGCACAAGTCCAATCACGGCAGCACCTGCATAGATGAATACCAAATCAGTCGGAGACACTGCAAGCAAGTCACCAAATAAATAGCTCATTAGGTCGACACGAATATTGTCTAAGAAGCTGACAGCAACAAGACCTAAAGAGAGTGCACTGTGCGCCAATATACCGAGTAGGGTATCGGTCGCGACAAGTTTTTGCTTTTGTAACGTTACTAGCAACACGGCCAGCATTAAACAACAAATCAGCAGAGCAAAATACAAGTTGATGTTGAATAGAAAACCTAGAGCCAAACCCATCAAAGAAGCGTGAGCAAGCGTGTCACCAAAGTAAGCCATCTTGCGCCACACCACGAAAGACCCTAATGGACCTGCAATTAGCGCAATACCCAAACCCGCCAAAATAGAGGGAAGAAGAAACTCAATCATTAGTGGTGCCCGTGTTTGTGGTTTGAACATTCATGCGCGCCGCCAGTGACAGGCTCGCCAGCGAGATCATGATGGTGATGATCATGTTGGTGATGGTAAAACGCTAGTGTTTCTTGGGTCGCGGTGCCAAAGAGTGCAATATACGAAGGGTGATGTTTTATGTCTGCAGGTGCACCTGAACAGCAGATATGGTGGTGCAAGCAGATTACATCGTCTGTTTTTGCCATAACCAAGTGCAGATCGTGTGAAACCATGAATACAGCACAGCTGAAGCGGTGACGAATGTTATCAATCAGATCATACAAGTCTATTTGGCCTTGCACGTCAACGCCTTGAGCGGGTTCATCAAGAACCAATAGATCAGGTCTTCTTAGTAATGAACGGGCAATCAGTACACGTTGGTTTTCACCACCAGACAGCTGGTGCATGTTGCTCTTTTGCAGATGTTCAGCACCAACGAGCTTCAAGGCTTCAAGGATCTCTTGTTGGCTAAATTTGCCAGTGAGCTTGAGAAAGCGTTCTACGTTGAGAGGCAGTGAATCATTGAGCTTTAATTTTTGTGGTACATAGCCAATTCTCAGTTTTTTTGATTTTTTTATTGTGCCTGAAAATTTGGTTTGTAAACCCAGTACCACTTTTACTAATGTCGACTTTCCTGCACCGTTTGGCCCAATGAGGGTGGTGATTCTGCCGCGCTCTATATTTAGAGAGATGTTGTCTAGAACTTTCCGACCGTCAAATTCGACGCTCACAGAATCTAGTTGGATTAAGTTATCCATGAATAGAACTCATTTGCAATTCGCTAATGTTATAATGTAACATTTACCTCAAGCCTAAGCTACTTTTCTATTATCGAGGGATTATGTCACGTTCATCTTTTATACTTGCTACTTTGCTTTTAGCGCCAAGTGTCGCAAGTGCCAATACTATTCTAACAAGCTTTAAACCGATTCAAATGATTGTGACAGAATTAACGCAAGGCGTTAGTGAGCCAGATGTTTTGATGAACAGTAATGCTTCGCCGCATGACTATGCCCTCAAACCATCGGATGTCAAAAAAGTTCATAGTGCTGATATGGTTATTTGGTTCGGTCCTGACCTAGAAGCATTTTTGACTAAGGTGATTGGTTCAAAGGAAAACGTTATCAAGATCAGTGAGATTCCTGGAATCAACTTGAGAGAGTTTGGACATGAAGACCACGATGCTCATGAAGGACACCATCATGGTAGCCATGACCCACACTTTTGGTTGGGTATCGACCAAGTTGAAGTAGCGGCAAAATACATTTCAGCTAAGCTGATTGAATCTGATCCTGATAACGCAATGGCGTATCAAGAGAACCTAGATTCATTCTTGATTGCTTTGAAAGAAAAGCAGAAATCAATTAATGAACAACTTGCGCCAGTGAAAGACAAAGGCTATTACGTATTCCATGATGCGTATGGCTACTTCGAACAAGAGTTTGAGTTAAATAACTTAGGTCACTTTACGGTGAGCCCAGAGCGTAAACCGGGTGCAAAAAGCCTGATAGCTATCAAGAAAACTTTGGTCAGTGAAAATGTTCAATGTGTATTTGCAGAGCCTCAATTTACACCGGCTGTGATTGAATCAGTGACTCGCGGAAGCAACGTGAAACAAGGGCAACTTGATCCTATCGGTTCACAGGTTGAAGTGAAGAGTGGAAGTTATTTCGATTTTCTTCAGCAACTTACGGATAGCTACACAAGCTGTTTGAGTGCTAAGTAATTAATAACCAGTATTCCTAACGACACTTTGCTCTCGTTAATTTATGAATTATGCCGCTTTTTGCGGCATTTTCGTGACCGCTAAGATAAAACCTTTCAACAAATAGCAAACCTCCTTTCTCCTTTGTTAATTTCAGCTAAAATAGAAAGATAATAATAAGCACAAAAAAACTCAGCTTTTGGTTAAGCAGCGATAAGACGTTGTAGATACCAAAATTTTATGTGTTGTTGCTGTTCAGGATGAAAAGTTGTATCGAATTATCTTCAAAATGTTCATGTTAATGAGCATTTCATTTAGCGCTCTCGCGGTAAATACATCACCCTCCGTTTTTTATCCTTTGCCCGTTCAAGCGCAAGGAAACTTTCTTGCGGCTAAAAACTTGTACTTAGGTGCCGGCGGTGGGCTCTGGGTTCATGATGTCCATGGAAAAGTACTCTTTTATGATGGCCGGACCCTATTTCCGCGAAAGGGTAGCCTTCTGCAATTTTCTTCAGAAAAAGTTGCGTTTCTTAACGATGAGTTTTGGACATTTTTTGATAATGAGGTTTACCGACATAGCCCAGGTATTGGCAATGAGCTTGCGTTTAGCTTAAGCCCTGGCGCTGAGATCGCGAATATCGGCTCATCAGGTGATTATATTTGGGTCACCGATGGTAGTAATTTTTATACATACAATACTCATTCTTTAGAGTTTGCAACTTACTCACTACTCAAACTGTATCGATACAACAATAGCAGCGATATTACGATTAACGATGCGGAGTGGGTATTGTCGAAATGGGTACTCGCGACCAGTTCTGGTGCTTACCTTTCCGAGGAGAAAGAGTTTACCCACATCGCAGCATCAGATAAGCACCATATTGAGACGGTTTATTTTTCTAATGCTAGACGAGAGTTAGTGATTGGTACTTTAAATGGGGCGGTAATTGTTGATCTCGCGAATCCAGATAAAGAAAACAAAATAAAAGGGTCGCACGTTCTCTCGCTTGCTGAAACTTCAGATCAATATTGGATTGGCACAGAGCATGGGCTCATCAGTTATAACTTCATTACGGGTCAAATTACACGATTCGAACAAGCCGCTAATCAAGATTTCTCGTTACCGGGAGAGAAAATATATTCGTTAATCAACGACCATGCTGGGGGGATGTGGGTCGCGACAAATAACGGTATCCGATATTTCTCACTGTTCAGTAAGACATTCTCAAGAACGCCATTGACGGGAATGGGTATGCACTCGAGTAGTGTGGTGATAAACAAAGTACAGCCTGTTAGTGAACAATTATCTTGGGTTGCTTCCTCAATGGGTCTCTATTTGGTCGACACTCAAAGCAAAGAGAATCCAATTCGTGTTTACTCTAACTCGGTACTGGACTTTGAGATCTTTGGCTCTTCCATTTGGTTGGCTACTAAAGAAGGTATTATTAGCTTTAATACCAGTACATTAGAGCCTGAAGCTCTCGGTTTACCAAGGCCGATTAAGGGGGTTCACGTTGAGAACTTTGCGCTTCAAGCTGATAACGTGCTTTGGATAACATCGGGGCAAAACCTTTATTCGTTATCTATCGAAACCATGAAGCTGACAGGGTACGGTACAGATTGGTTAGTTGATAAGTTTTTGCCAGCAAAAATCACCGCTCTCAATATAGGATTACAAGGTCGTATTTATATAGGCACCGACCACGGTTTCTACTCTTTTAGCGATAAACGAATTAGCTTTAGTCGCTCAAGCGAACGATTTGGCAAAGTGGTCGATATTGAAAATGCGAAGGATGGGGCTCAATGGTTTGCGAGCAGTTATGGCGTGTATCGAATCTCTTATGACAGCTCTGTTATTCAAGAGATCACACTTGTTGAAGATAATATTAGCCCAAATTGCTTAATAAGCGATGACAATGGTGTGTGGTTAGGTTCTTCGAAGGGTATCAGCTATTACGGACTGGATGGACAGCTGCATAAACACATCGGTTCACCATTTGGCTTGATCACCAATGAACTGGCGGCAGGTGCATGTGCTCTGTTTTACAGTGAAGAGAGCCAATCTACGAGGCTTATTTTTGGTTCAAAGTATGGTGTAGTCAGTGCGTTATCTGATGAGTTATTGGTATCAACAACACCTCATAGTCGCGCATTGTTGAGTAAGATCAGTGTCGATCAGCAAACGGTATCACTTGGTGGTAAGACAGCTGATTTAGATGAAATCCCTTATGGTTCATCTATGAGTTTTAAGTTGGGTATCCTACCTGCGACTTTTGCCCCTGCGATGGAGTACCGCCTGAACGACGATGAATCTTGGAGTGAATTTGAAGGCGGTTTGTTAACGCTCGACCACCTTCTTCCTGGAGACTACACACTGGAAGTTAAACCCATTAAGGACTCGCATTATCGCTTTGTGTCAACGAATCAAAGCTTCTCAATCGCGGAGCCTTGGTATCTTACCAGTTGGGCTGCAGCAAGCTCTCTGATGTTGTTGATTGGTGTTGTGACTATCTTGGTCTTTTGGCGTTCTCGTTATGTCACTTTTGCCAACAGACACCTAAAAGCGCAAGTTGCATTAAAAACGGATCAACTGAGGCATCAAAGTCGCATTCTGTTGACGACCAATCAACAGCTTAAAAAGCAGCTACTCGTTAAGAATGCGCTTGTGTCTCACACAGCAAATGAACTCTCTTCTGAAGTGAATCATATTGCTGTGATGCTCCCGAATTGGAATGATGAGCAAGGCAAGTCGCCAATCTTAACGTTGAAAAAGGGCTTGGCTCAGTTGAGCAATACACCTCAAGGAGAGGGGAAGGTCTGTTACGATATAATTTTGATCTTGGAAGCGGTACTCAAAGCTTGGCAAGATGATTTAGCCAAAGCTGGTATCGAACTGGATATTAGAGTTGATACTAAACAACGACACGTATCATTACTGTATTTTAATCTCGATATTATTTTGAACAATTTGGTCGCGAGCATCATAAAGAGAAACTTTAAGTCACAAAACATGGTAGTTCTGGTTGAAGAAGTGAAGGAACACCTTGTAGTTACGATTCGAGATCATGGGATGCCTTTCCCTAAACTGGCATCAAGCATGAGTGACAACACCGGAAAATCGACTGATCTAAACATCGAAAAATTACCTCTATTGATGAATCAGAATGGTGGTGAGCTGAACGCCTTTGTTTCTGACTATCAAAATAAGGTTCAGCTTTCGTGGCCGATTGAATACCAAGTACTGGATAATCTGGAAGCCAGCACAATTGAGCAGATTGAAACCATTAAGCTTGCCGCCTCAACGCCAGAGCAGCAAAGATTGAGTGCTGAACAAGAGTGGAAAAACAGAGTGTCGCAGCTTGTGAGTGAAAACTACGCTGACGCAGAGTTTAGCACTGCAACTGCTGCTAAGTACTTGTTCATGTCTGAGAGAAGCTTACAGAGACGCTTTAAATCGGCTTATGACAAGACCTTTAAAGAGCATTTGAATGAAGTTCGCTTAGAGCATGCGTGCGAGCGGTTACTTGCGGGAGAGAAGATCTCAGACGTCGCGTTTGATTCTGGTTTCAATGACCCTTCCTATTTCAGTCAAAGGTTTAAGCACCATTTTGGTATGTCACCATCTAAGTTTGCTGAAAACAGCGAAGAGTAGCTAGCTGCGGATTTACTCTACTTCCACATAAATAAAGATAGTTTAGCCTCGACATTCGTGTCGGGGCTTTTTTATGCTTCTACGAGATACGAGATACGAGATGCGAGATTGATATGGCTGCTTTGAGAGTTTGACAATATTTGGGGATAAACAAAAGGAAGAAAAAAATATCGTGGTATAGCCGGGGGGACTATACCACGGGTGCCAAGGACACCTTCGCTTGCTGCCGGAGTGATATGGCAAGCCACACCACCTCTGGAATAAAATTAAAGAGAAGTAGTTTCTCTTCGATGGAGTAACTATACGTTTGCCCACTTATTTTACTTATAAAATTAACGACAGATAGCCATTAGAAAACCGACATTATTTCAACTTATTGATATATAGAGATTTATTTCCATATCTCTTGATTGGTACTAGTGAGGTAGTTCTCGTTGCTTGTTGAAAGTAACGTTTTTGACGTAAACGTTTTTAACGAAATTTACGAGTATATATTTTCGAAAACATTGATTTCACACAATGGAATTGTGGGAATGTATGTGTATCATGGCGGTAATAACAATCTTTCTCATTATCAGTCACGAATCGGGTACTTATGAAACTCTCACAACTAGAGCAAGGAAAGGCGGCTTCTATTGTTGCACTAACAGGCTTAACACCAGACGTAAGAAAAAAACTTATGGTTATGGGTATGTTGCCAAAAACCGAGGTAACGCTTATCCGCCGTGCACCTATGGGTGACCCCCTTCAAGTTGAGGTGAGAGGTGTTTCTATCGCCATTCGTGAAAGCATTGCAGAACAAATCGAGGTTATCTAAATGGATTATCAAGTTCTTACTGTTGGTAACCCAAATAGTGGTAAAACAACATTATTTAACGCATTAACTGGTGCCAAGCAGCACGTTGGTAACTGGGTTGGTGTAACCGTAGAAAAGAAGACGGGTTTGTATTCGCACGCTGGTGATCAGTTTCAGCTAACGGATTTACCGGGTATCTACGCACTAGACAGTGGTAATGATGCGAACAGCATTGATGAATCTATCGCGTCTCGTGCTGTGCTAACTCACCCTGCAGATGTCATCATCAATGTTGTCGATGCGAGCTGTCTAGAACGAAGCTTATACATGACATTACAATTACGAGAGTTGGGTCGCCCAATGATCGTTGTATTGAACAAGATGGATGTATTAAAGCGTGAGCGTCAGGTGATTAACCTTAAAGCGCTAGAGAAAGAGCTTGGCTGTCCAGTTTTAAGCTTGTCTGCAAACGACAAAGACCAAGTTGCACGCTTTAAAGAGCGTCTGCATAAACTCCTTGTTCAAGGTGTGAGTCTTGACCCTATCTCTATTGATTACGATGCCGCGTTAGAAACTCTTATCCCTTCTGTTGAGTCACAATTTGATGATGCTGATGTGTCGCATAGAGCACTAGCGATTCGTGCTTTAGAAAATGATTATTTGGTATTGAATGGACTGGCTCCACAAACTCGCACTCAAATTGACAGTGTGCGTCTTGGTGCTGATTTCGATATTGACCTTGCTGTTGCTGACGCCAAATACACTTTCTTACATGACCTTTGTAAACGTGTTCGTCGCAGCGAAGGTAAACTCAGCCGTAACTTTACTGAGAAAGCAGACCAATTCATTTTGAATAAATGGGTCGGCATTCCTTTCTTCTTCGTCATCATGTACCTAATGTTCATGTTCTCTATCAATATCGGTAGTGCGTTTATCGACTTCTTTGATATTGGTGTTGGAGCTATATTAGTTGATGGTGGACACCACTTATTAGATGACCATTTGCCTGTTTGGCTAGTAACCATTCTTGCCGATGGTATCGGCGGTGGTATTCAAACGGTAGCGACCTTTATTCCGGTTATTGCCGCGCTTTACCTATTCTTAGCGGTACTAGAAAGCTCAGGTTACATGGCTCGTGCTGCATTTGTACTTGATAAAGTGATGCAGAAGATTGGTTTACCGGGCAAAGCGTTTGTTCCGTTGGTACTTGGTTTTGGCTGTAACGTTCCCTCAATTATGGCAACACGTACTCTTGACCAAGAGCGTGAGCGTAAACTGGCTGCATCAATGGCGCCGTTTATGTCATGTGGTGCTCGTCTACCAGTATATGCACTGTTCGCAGCTGCGTTCTTCCCAGGTGCTGGGCAAAATGTAGTCTTCGCTCTGTACATCATGGGTATTGTCGCTTCTGTATTTACGGGTTTATTCCTTAAAAATACTATCTATCCTGGTAGCAGTGATAGCTTGGTTATGGAAATGCCGGATTACGAGTTGCCGACCGTGCAAAACGTGATGCTGAAAACTTGGCAGAAGCTGAAACGTTTCGTGCTTGGCGCAGGTAAAACCATCGTAATGGTTGTGGCAATTCTGAGTTTCTTGAACTCTTTAGGTATGGACGGCAGTTTTGGTAACGAAGACAGCGAAAGCTCAGTGCTATCTAAAGCGGCTCAAGTTGTAACTCCAGTGTTCCAACCGATTGGCATTACTGAAGAAAACTGGCCTGCAACGGTTGGTATTATTACGGGTATCTTCGCTAAAGAAGCAGTTGTTGGTACATTAAACAGCTTGTACACAACGCCATCAGACGAAGAAGCGGCTGAATTTGATTTAGCAGCAAGTTTGCAAGAAGCCGTCATGACCATCCCTGAAAATCTAGCGGGTTTGAGCTATTCAGATCCATTAGGTATTGAAGTGGGCGATTTGTCTGACTCAAGCTCTGTGGCTGCAGAACAAGAGGTTGATACTTCGATCTTTGGTAACTTGAAAGACAAGTTTGTATCAGGCCACGCTGCGTTTGCTTACTTGATTCTTATCCTGCTTTACACACCTTGTGTTGCTGCGATGGGCGCTTATGTACGTGAGTTTGGTCAGACGTTTGCCCGCTTCATTGCGGTATGGACAATGGCTCTTGGCTACTTCGGTGCAACCTTCTATTACCAAGCAGCAAACTTCGCGGTACACCCAGTGAGTAGTGCTGTGTGGATGGTGGCAATTGCCGGTGGTTTTGTGGTGACGTATCGCATCTTCAAGAAAATCGGCAGCAAGCAAAAAGCGCTAGAGGTGCAAGTCGTATGATTTTAACTGAACTTCATCAATATATTGATAACGAAGGTGTTGCTGCTCGTAGTGAACTCGCCTCTAAGTTTGGAATGAGTGAAGACGGTGTCGATGCGATGCTGGGAGTGTGGGTCAAGAAAGGTAAGATATCTCGCTTGGTCGACACCAACAAGCAGGGTCATACAACACGTATTCGTTACACCATCAGTAAACAAGATGGCCTGTCACTCAATGTGATGATGTAGTTCAGAGCTTCATACTCTCGTTGAAAACGGCGAGATAGACAATAAAAAAGCCGTTCACCTATTTTAGGTGAGCGGCTTTTTGTTATGTGTCTTTTCCGGACAGCCTTGCTTGAAAACTCAATGAGATGAACTCGAATTACGCTTTCTTGAAGATAGAGCTCAGCGATAATACGTTTTGAATACGAGTATGAATTGCTGCTTGTTCTTCTTCAGTTCGTTGTTCGCCTTTGGTGTTGCCCCATACTGGGCCTGGCCACGCGATGTCGTCTTTGAACCTTGCAATATGGTGAATGTGCAGCTGTGGCACCATGTTACCCAATGCGCCTAGGTTTAACTTGTCTGGTTGAAACGTAGCTTCTAATGCTTGGCTTACCGCTTGAGACTCAAGCAAGAACTGCTGTTGTTCTTTCATTGGTAGATGGTGCAGTTCTTTTAGGTTGGCACGTTTTGGTACCAAGATAACCCAAGGCACTGCGCTGTCTTTGCTTAGCAGCGCCAAGCTTAGTGGAAATTCGCCGATAAGCGTGGTGTCTTTTGCTAACTGTGGGTGAAGTTCAAAGCTCATTATTATTATCCATTTCGATTTCTTGAATTCAGTATACGTTAGATAAAACAAAAGGTTGATGCTCTCACATCAACCTTTCTAATTATCTCGAATCTCGAATCTCGAATCGCTTACATGCGCTCTAGAGTTTCGATACCTAGAAGCGACAGACCTTGCTTGATTGTCTTCGCTGTTAGTGCAGCAAGCTTCAGGCGGCTCTGTTTAACGGTTTCATCTTCAGCCACAAGAATAGGGCATGCTTCGTAGAAGCTAGAAAATTGACCAGCAAGTTCGAACAGGTAGCTACACATGATGTGCGGTTGACCTTCACGAGCAACAGACTGTACCGCTTCTTCAAATTGTAGAAGTTTTGCGATAAGTGCTTTTTCTTTCTCTTCAGTGATTTTGATTTCACCTTCAAGAGAGTCCATAGAAATCCCTGCTTTAGCAAAGATTGAAGCAACACGAGTGTACGCGTACTGCATGTACGGTGCTGTGTTGCCTTCAAATGCTAGCATGTTTTCCCAATCGAACACGTAATCAGTTGTACGGTGTTTAGAAAGATCTGCGTATTTAACAGCCGCCATTGCAACTGTGTTCGCGATGGTTTTCTTCTCGTCTTCTGCTAGCTCAGGGTTTTTAGATTCAATCAGCTGAGTTGCGCGTACTTCTGCTTCGTCCAGAAGATCAGCAAGACGTACTGTACCGCCTGCACGAGTTTTAAATGGCTTACCATCTTTACCTAGCATCATGCCGAACGCGTGGTGCTCAAGAGATACAGACTCAGGAACATAACCCGCTTTACGGACAATAGTCCAAGCTTGCATTAGGTGTTGGTGCTGACGAGAGTCAATGAAGTAAAGTACGCGGTCTGCGCCCAACTCTTCAAAACGGTATTTAGCACAGGCAATATCGGTGGTGGTGTATAGGAAGCCACCGTCACGTTTTTGCACGATAACGCCCATCGGGTCGCCATCTTTGTTTTTGTATTCGTCTAGGAATACAACTTGTGCGCCGTCAGACTCTTTTGCTAGGCCTTGTGCTTGCAGGTCAGAAACGATGTTTGAAAGCATATGGTTGTACATACTTTCACCCATTATATCATCACGTGTCAGTGATACGTTCAGGCGATCGTAGTTACGTTGGTTTTGAACCATGGTTACGTCAACCAGCTTTTTCCACATTTCAGCGCAGTATTCGTCACCGCTTTGCAGTTTCACTACGTAGCCACGTGCTTTCACTGCGAATTCTTCGTCTTCGTCGTAAAGCTTTTTAGATTCACGGTAGAACTGCTCAAGATCTGAAAGTTCCATTGAAACTTCGCCAGTTTCAGCTTGGATGCGCTCAAGGTTTGCGATAAGCATACCGAATTGAGTACCCCAGTCACCAATGTGGTTAGCACGGATAACTTTGTGGCCTAAGAACTCTAATGTACGAACAACAGCATCACCGATGATCGTTGAACGTAGGTGACCAACGTGCATTTCTTTTGCAACGTTCGGTGCTGAGTAGTCAGCAACAATTGTTTGTGCTTCAGCCGCTGTAACACCAAGACGAGAGTCAGCCAATGCTGCGTCTGCTTGTTGTGCTAGGAATGCTTCATCTAGGAAGATGTTTAGGAAACCTGGACCTGCGATTTCAACTTTAGAAGCGATACCGTCTAGGTTTAGAACGTCCAATACTTTTTGAGCAAATTCTCGAGGGTTAGTGCCTAGTCGTTTAGCAACGCCCATAACGCCGTTTGCTTGGTAGTCACCAAATTGTGGTTTTGCAGATTGGCGAACAGCCGCAGGAGAGCCTGCAGGTGCGCCAGCGGCTTCTAGAGCCTGAGATACTTTGTCATTAATCAGTGCTTGGATATTCACACGCGTTTCCTTCAATTCAAGGATGAATAAGAGTGGCCGTTATTTCGTGGGTATTAAATTTGGTTAATTATGCTTCGAGTTAACGATTTAATGCCGAAATGAACAACAGACTCTGTTTAAGTTCACAAAAATGGCGTTAATCATACCAATTTTGTGGGGTTTCTTATAGGTCGAATTGATAGAAAATTAACATTTCCTAAGGGGTTTTTGACAATCGACTTTGACCAAGCCAGGTTTGTCTATTTAGGAAAGTAAGACACCGTACTTTTTGAACGTTTTTTTGTAAAAGCAACGCTTGTTGCTGAAAGTAAAACTGATACCATGCAGCCATTATTTGGAGAACATAGACAATGACCATGAGCCTGAAGCAAGCTGAACTAGAACCACAACAAATGATTGCGCGCCTTGATACGTTTATGGCGAAAATTGAGAACCTAGGAAATACATTGGGTTTAGATTTAAGCTTTGCTCAAGCGGATCATATTGCATTAAGAATCAATGAAACTGAGCTTGCGAAATCAGCACATCAAGCATGGTCTGAATACGGTTCTACGATTTCAGAAGCGATGATTAACGGTCGTCCAATTGTTGTGTTGGCTTTCGATGAACCATTGCAAAGTCTTGGTTGGAAGATTGAGTGTTTAGAGCTTCCGTACCCTGCAGAAGGCAAAATTTACCCAAGCCAAGATTGGGAACATGTCGAGTTTGTGATTCCTTCTCACGCGCAAACGGCTGATGAGTATCTAGCGGACCTCAAAGAAACGTACCCGCAGTTTGCTGCTAAGTTTGAAACCTTGGCTGAGCAAGGCGTTAAGATAAAACTCTCGAGCCCAAAAGGTGAGGGTGAGCGTTTGAATAACCCAACGGTAGCTTTTAAGCATCAAGGGATTTGCATCAAGTTGCATCCACACTCTTTGAAGAAGATTGTAGAGTCTGAACAAGCTTAATTTGAGTAGATAATTGCTGGGATAGATTCCTGATCTCGCCTAGGCTCGTCGGAATGACGGGGTGTTTGATGGTGTTTGCCAGAGTCGAGTTTTAGAGGCTAACTGAGCGTTCGAGGGCGTATGTCAGAGTCTACAGTTAGAGGGTTCTTGCCAAATTCGTCATTCCCGATAGCGACGAAGGAGTGTAGTTGGGAATCTTTAAAAGCTAGTCTAATAACCAGATACAAAAAACGCGCAACGGGTTAACCCTGTTGCGCGTTTTTTATTGGGTTCTAACTGAAAGTCTTACTGTAAATCGAATCCCCGACTTACAGAATTACAGTCTTGTTGCCGTAAACAAACACATGATCGTTGATCACTTTGTTTAGAGCCTTACTCAATACGTTTTTCTCTACGTCACGACCGGCTTGAGCCATGTCTTTTGCGCTGAAGTTGTGATCCACTGGAATCACGTCTTGCTTGATGATTGGGCCTTCATCGAGATCGTTTGTCACGAAGTGCGCGGTTGCACCAATGATTTTTACGCCGCGCTCATAAGCTTGCTGGTATGGTTTAGCACCAATGAATGCTGGTAAGAAGCTGTGGTGAATGTTGATAATTTTGTGGTTGTACTTCTCAACAAACCCCGGAGTCAGCACTCGCATGTATTTAGCAAGCACCAGATAGTCCGCCTCGTACTGGTCAATCACTTCAAGCATCTTCTTCTCATGTTCTTCACGGTTTAATCCTTCGTGAGAAACATGATGATAAGGAATATCAAAACGCTCGGTTAAGCTTTGCAGAGTATCGTAGTTGCCAACCACCGCTGCGATTTCGACATCTAAGCTGCCATCAAAGTTCTTCATCAGAATATCGCCGAGGCAGTGAGCTTCTTTAGTCACGAGTATCACGACACGCTTACGAGAAGAGCCCATCAGCTTACGTTTCGCATTCTCTGGCAATGCTTGGTCTAAATCGGCAAGCAAGGTTTCGTCATTGAAGTAACCCTCTAGCTCGGTACGCATAAAGAAGTGACCACTAGTGTTATCAACGAACTCATTGTTGTGAATAATATTGAGTTGGTGCTTGTAACAAATGTTGGTGATCTTTGAGATGAGGCCTGGGGCGTCAGTACAATGTGTTAATAAAGTTTTTCTTTCCATTTGCATCTTACTTCCATGAATGTTGCACTTTTTTATATGCAATCGGGATTCTTCAAATTTAATGCAGGCCGTCGAACGGTGAACTGAGCCGCAATATCACCGTTATAATTAATCTATTATCAATTTGGTTTCAACAAAATCTACCGTTCATTTAGGGGATTAATAAATAGAGAGGCTTAATAAATTTAGGTAGAGGTTAGATTTCTGACGGTTTTAACCGATATTCTCGGTCAAGTTCCACTAGAGCGAGCCAACATTTCAGCCATGCATAGGTGATCATTTATGGATAAAGAGTTACTAGCGAAAAAGTTGTATTGTAAGCGTGTAAATTCATTAGTTGGTGATGTTCAGGTGGACGGCAACGTTCTTGATGAAATGTGGGAAAGCAAAGCTTCGCCGACTGATGCTGCTAAAGCTATGCAACCAAGTGATTCCGGTTTTTCTGGTGCGCCTTGGTTATCTCGGTATTTGAATCGCAGTAGTTAAACAACCCTTTGATTTGTTTCGGGCTAGGCTGGTTAATAAGGCTTAGCCTACCATGTTCTATTCGATAGACACCTCCGGTGTGCAGTCATTTCTGATTCGCACCGGCTCTCTAAACCTGCCATAATTCGCCTTCTATTTTTCTAAACCACGTACTCTATGATATCTAAAACGTTTTCTGCTGATGGTGCTCTGGGTAAAGCGATCCCAGGATTTCAACCACGACAAGCTCAATTGGACATGGCTGAAGCGGTCTCACAAGCTATCCAGCAACAAAGCCAATTGGTTGTTGAGGCAGGGACGGGTACCGGTAAGACGTTTGCTTACCTCGTGCCAGCGCTGCTGAGTGGCAAGAAAACCATCATCAGTACGGGGTCAAAAAACCTTCAAGAGCAGCTATTTCATCGTGATTTACCATTAATGGTCGATGCGCTTGGTTTTTATGGTCAGGTTGCTCTGCTGAAAGGTCGTTCAAACTATTTGTGTTTAGACCGCTTGAGCCGCCAGATGATCGAAAGTCATGGCACTCATACTGATCCAACATTGTTAGCTCAGTTGGTGAAAGTGCGCAGCTGGTCTTCGGCGACTCAAACTGGTGACTTAGGCGATTGCGATGATATTGCTGAAGATAGTCCGGTTATTCCAACCATTACCTCAACTAACGACAACTGCTTAGGTAAAGAATGCCCAAGCTACACGGATTGCTTTGTGCTGAAAGCGCGTAAAAAAGCGATGGATTCCGATGTTGTCGTAGTAAACCACCACTTGTTCTTAGCTGATTTAGCGATTAAAGAAACCGGGTTTGGTGAGCTTATTCCAGAGGCTGATGTGTTTATCTTCGATGAAGCGCATCAACTTCCAGATATCGCCAGTCAGTACTTTGGACAATCAGTATCAAGCCGACAAATCCAAGAACTAGCTAAAGACATTGAAATTGCTTACCGCACTGAAGCCAAAGACATGCGTCAGTTGCAAAAAGTTGGTGAGAGGCTAATTCAATCAGCTGCTGACCTACGTATTGTTCTCGGCGACACAGGGTTTCGCGGTAATTGGCGTGAAGCGTTGAAGTCAGAGTCGATCGCGAGAGAGTTGGTTCGTTTACAAGATGCGTTGCAACTGGCCGTCGATGTATTGAAATTAGCATTGGGTCGAAGCCAGTTGTTAGACACGGCTTTCGAACGTGCAACCATGATTAAGTCGCGTATCGAACGTGTGTGTGATGTGTCGATTACCGGTTATTCCTATTGGTATGACACAACGCCACGACAATTTGCTTTGCACATCACGCCTCTTTCGGTTGCCGATAAATTCCACGAACAAATCGAGCTCAAGCCGGGTGCTTGGGTGTTTACTTCAGCAACACTAGCTGTGTCGGATGATTTCGACCACTTCACCTCTCGACTTGGATTAAAGCCGTCGGCACAGTTTTCACTGCCGAGCCCATTTGATTATCCGAATCAGGCACGCTTGTGTGTGCCTCGCTATCTTCCAGAGCCCAATAGTCCGGGCTTGGCTGACAAATTAGTCAGAATGCTGGCTCCTGTGATTGAGCAAAACCAAGGTCGTTGTTTCTTCTTGTGTACCTCACACAGCATGATGAAAGAGTTAGGCGAGCGATTCCGTGAAACGCTTACTGTACCCGTTCTATTGCAAGGTGAGACCAGTAAGCAAAAAACCTTAGCCGAATTCATGGAATTAGGTAACGCATTGCTGGTGGCCACTGGTGCCTTTTGGGAAGGTATCGATGTTAGGGGCGACGCATTAAGCTGTGTTATCATCGATAAATTGCCCTTTACAGCTCCAGACGACCCATTACTTAAGGCTCGAATCGAGGACTGTAAGCTAAAAGGGGGTGATCCTTTTGCACAAGTACAGTTACCAGACGCAGTGATTACCTTGAAACAAGGTGTTGGCCGATTAATACGTGATAAGCGTGATAATGGTGCTTTGATTATTTGCGATAACCGCTTGGTGACCCGCGATTACGGTGGTGTGTTTTTGGCGAGTTTACCGCCTATCCCACGTACCCGTGACTTAGGGATCATTAGAGAATTCTTAGCTAAAGACCACTCAACCGCTGCTGAGTAATTGGCATTGTTGAGCTTAGCCATTATTTTTAGATTAGATAACGAATATTTGAGACACGAATGAGCGCGAAAATTCTTGCAGTAGATACCGCAACTGAAAACTGTTCAGTTGCACTAGTAATCGGTGACCAGGTGTTCGCACGTAGCGAAGAGGCTCCTCGAGACCATACGAAAAAAATTCTACCTATGGTTGATGAAGTACTGAAAGAAGCGAATGTCGCTTTAACCGATATCGACGCAATCGCGTTTGGCCAAGGCCCAGGCAGTTTCACGGGTGTGCGTATTGGTATCGGTATTGCTCAAGGCTTGGCTTTTGGTGCTGATTTACCGATGATCGGTGTGTCTACACTGGCAGCGATGGCGCAAGGCAGCTACCGTAAATCTGGGGAAACTCACGTAGCTACAGCGATTGATGCTCGCATGAGTGAAGTCTACTGGGCTCGTTACAGCCGTGAAGACGATGGTCGTTGGACTGCAGTTGATGCTGAATGTGTCACACCTCCAAGCGAATTGGCTGCGCAGCTTGAAGTGGATTCTGAGACATGGGCAAAAGTAGGTACCGGTTGGGAAGCGTATGCAGAGCATATGGACACACTAGCGATCAACACTAAAGCGTGTGAGGTCCTGTTCCCAGAAGCTCAAGATATGGCGTTCCTAGCTCAATTTGCTTATGCAGAAGGCAAAGCGGTTGCAGCTGAAGAGTCTGAGCCAGTTTACCTGCGTGACAAAGTGACGTGGAAGAAACTGCCAGGTCGCGAGTAAATACGTATTATTTTGGCTCTGCATTCACTTTGCAGAGCCAAAATTAAAACAGATACAAAATTATTAAGATTAGGTACAAAATTCCTTAAGCATGGTTTCAATAAACGGCTTACCTCCTTCTTCGATAGGCAATACATCCAAAACCAATCGAACCAATAAAAAGAACGAGGTAAAAAAAGGCGATGCAAAAACCTCAGTTGGTCAGCCAACTAAGGTCGCGAATGCTGTCTCGCATTCGATTCGGCAAGTCAAAGAATCTGAGATTCACAAAGCTCAGGTTCAATATGATCTTCCAGAAGGGCGTGGACGACGTGCGATGGAGGAGTATATGGACGTGATGAATCAAGCTAAAAAAGAGGAACTTGCGAAGCTTATTGGGGTCGATATTTATATCTAGCTTTGTGCTTTTATTTATCCTGTTCTAAGGACCAGCATTATGTTTTCTCTCATTTCTAAATCTCGCTTATTTTTCCTTGTCGCTTTCTCTTCGATGGTGATGGGCTGCTCCTCTTTACCTGAAGAACTTAATGCAAATTCTGAACAGGTGGTAACTGACTACCAAGAGTGGGTAAACACAGTACCAGATGCTGGTGATGTTCGTTTAGGTGGTGTGATTGCCAAGGTGACAAATTTACAAGATAAGACTCGTGTGGAAGTGGTTAACTTACCTATCTCAAGTAACGGTAAGCCAGATATTGATGCCGAGCCAAAAGGGCGCTTTGTCGCTTACATTGATGGTTATGTTGAGCCATTGAGCTTTGCTGAAGGCCGTTTAATCACCTTGGTTGGAACATCAAATGGCACTGAAGATGGCACCGTTGGTGAATATCCTTATACCTTCCCAGTAATGAATGTCTACAACCAACGCTTATGGCAGATCACCGAGCGAGTGGTCATCAACGACTTTGCGCCAACCTATTACTCTTGCCGCAGTTTGCATTGTCGCAGCTTTCAAACCATGCCTAAGTCAGGTCGTGTGATTCAAGATGTGGAATAGTCGAACCTGAGATCGACACACTAAACGATAGGGACACCATACAATCAATGATTGAAAAGTCATATTCCCTTGCGAGCGGGACGCTTGCAACACAACAGATTGGCAACCCAAAAACGACCGCAACGACGGTCGTTTTTATTCATGGTTGGCTAGATAATTCTGCAAGTTTTACTCAGGTTATGCCTCAAATAGCCAAGCTTTCTCCAGATATTCACCTCGTTGCTATCGATCTCTTCGGACACGGTTTCTCGTCGCATAAACTGGGAAGTTATTACCCATTTCATGACTATATTGATGATTTGCATCAGTTGGTGACTAAATTATCGCCAAACAGACTGGTACTGGTAGGACATTCACTTGGTGCATTGATCGCAAGTTGCTATAGTGCCGCCTTTCCTGAAAAGGTGTCAGGATTAATTCAAATTGAAGGTCATGGACCTCTTTCAGAAGCTCCCCACGAAACAGTCTCTCGTTTGAGAGATGGGGTACTCAGTCGTCTTCGACAGCGAAGAAAGCCTTCACGTCCTCTAGCAAGCCTTGAGGATGCTATTAAGCTGAGAGCTCACGCCAATCAAATCAAAGCAGAACTCATTGCTCCTATTGTTGAACGAGGAATCGTTGAGCTAAGTAATGTTGATCGAGCTGTTGTTACTCAAGCTGCTTTTGAGGAAGCGACAGTAGATCAAGATGCAGCCGAGTTCGAGAACTCTTGGCAATGGCGATGCGACCCTAACCTAAAATGTGACTCGTTATATCGAATGTCACAAGCGCATGCTGAAGCGATCATGGCGGCTATTGAATGCCCTCAATTAATAGTTTTAGGAAATGATGGATTCCGACATTTGCAGCATAATCGCTACAAATCAGCCCATAGTTCTCTGAATATAGAGACTGTTCCTGGCGGACATCATTGCCATTTAGAGAGCCCAGAGCTAGTTTCAGAGCTAATTCTTGGTGTAGTTAACAAAATTTAAACAAGTGTTTGAGCCTTTTAGTGCTCATGCACTAAAGCTGTGCTGTAATACCGCAATGATAAAAAGCGGCGAAGCAGTCGTCAGCTGATAAACGAGGAGTAACATAGTGGACAAACCTTGGCTTTCACGTTATCCAAGTGACGTACCAGAGACGATCAACCCAGATCAGTACCCATCTCTTATTGAAATGTTCGAACAGTCGGTACAGAAGTACGCAGACCAACCAGCATTCGAGAACATGGGGTCTATCATGACATTCCGTAAGCTTGAAGAGCGCAGTCGTGCTTTTGCTGCTTACTTGCAGAATGATCTAAAACTGAAGAAAGGCGATCGTGTCGCGCTGATGATGCCAAACTTGCTGCAATACCCAATTGCACTCTTTGGTGTACTGCGTGCAGGTATGATTGCAGTGAACGTCAACCCACTGTACACGCCTCGTGAACTTGAACACCAACTTAATGACTCTGGCGCAAAGGCGATTGTTATCGTTTCTAACTTTGCGAGCACACTAGAGAAAGTCGTTGATAAAACTCCGGTTAAACACGTTGTGCTAACCAGCTTGGGGCAAATGCTGCCAAGAGCAAAAGGTACGATTGTCGACTTTGTAGTGAAATACGTAAAAGGCATGGTGCCTAAGTACGATTTGCCGGGTGCTATTTCGTTCAGAAAAGCGCTGCACAAAGGCCGTCGCCTACAATATGTGAAGCCATTTATGGCGGGTGATGACATCGCATTCCTACAATACACCGGTGGTACAACGGGTGTAGCGAAGGGCGCAATCCTAACGCATCGCAATATGATTGCGAACGTACTTCAAGCGAAAGGGGCATACAGTCCTGTGCTGCAAGAAGGCCGTGAATTGGTGGTAACGGCATTGCCGCTTTACCATGTATTTGCTCTTACCGTGAACTGCTTACTGTTTGTTGAGATGGGTGGTCGTAACCTTCTGATTACTAACCCTCGTGACATTCCTGGCTTTATTAAAGAGTTGCAAAAGGTTTCGTTTACCGCGATTACTGGCGTAAACACCTTGTTCAATGCTCTAGTGAATAACGAAGATTTCCACGAGTTGGATTTCAGTAACATGCGTTTATCTGTTGGCGGCGGTATGGCGGTTCAACGCGCTGTTGCTGAGCAATGGAAGAAAGCGACAGGTGTCCATCTACTTGAAGGCTATGGTTTAACCGAGTGTGCTCCTTTGGTCACAGGTAACCCATACGATCTAAAAGACTACACGGGTGCAATCGGCCTACCAGTACCATCGACAGAAGTTCGTATTGTTGATGATGAAGGTAAAGTGGTTGGCAATGACCAAGTCGGTGAATTGCAGGTCCGTGGTCCTCAAGTGATGCAAGGCTACTGGCAGCGTCCAGAAGCGACCAAAGAAGTGATCGACCAAGACGGTTGGTTATCGACTGGTGATATCGTTAAGTTTGATGACGAAGGCTTGTTGTATATCGTTGACCGTAAGAAAGACATGATTCTTGTGTCTGGCTTCAACGTTTACCCGAACGAGATTGAAGACGTAGTGGCTCTGCATGGCAAAGTGTTAGAAGTTGCGGCTATTGGCCAACCTCATGAAGTATCTGGTGAGTTGGTTAAGATTTACGTGGTAAAACGTGATCCTAGCCTAACCAAAGAAGACATTATCGCGCACTGTCGTGAACACCTAACTGGCTATAAGATCCCTAAATTGATTGAGTTCCGTGAAGAACTACCAAAAACCAATGTAGGTAAGATCTTGCGCCGAGTACTTCGTGAAGAGAACGATGCCGAGCTTGCTAAACGCGCAAGTGAGTAACGAGCTCATTTACTAGAAGATGATGCACCTAAGCCATAGCAGCGCTTAATCTAAGCGAGCGCTGAAAAATGGTGTTAGAATGCCGACAGTTAATGTCGGCATTTTTGTATCCGGCGATCAAAGTAAAATCAGTGAGAGTTTTTGTGGATTATCAAATCATTACCCAAGTAAAAGACCTTGAGCGAGTTTGCCAACAAGCACGTGAAGCCGATGTTGTTATGCTTGATACAGAGTTCGTTCGTACAAGAACCTATTACCCTCAATTAGGCTTAATTCAGTTATTTGATGGTGAAACACTGTCACTGATTGATCCTATTGCTCTTGATGAAATGACACCATTTGTTGGATTGTTGAAAGACACTTCAGTACTGAAAGTGTTACATGCGTGTGGCGAAGATCTTGAAGTATTCCAGAACGCATTTGGTTGTACGCCAACACCAATGGTTGATACACAGATCATGGCGGCCTTCTTAGGTCATGGTCTTTCAACTGGCTTTGCAGCACTAGTTTCAGAGTTTGTAGGTGTTGACCTAGATAAAAGCGAGTCTCGTACTGACTGGCTAGCGCGTCCGCTTTCTCAAAAGCAACTCGACTACGCAGCGGCAGACGTTCATTACCTACTGCCAATGTACAACAAGCTTCTTGAAAAAGTGATGGAAGCAGGCTGGTGGGAAGCGGCGCAACAAGAGTCTGATTTACAAGTGGCTAAGCGCATCCGTAAAGCAAACCCAGACAACGCTTACCTTGATATTAAAGGCGCGTGGCAGCTAAAACCTCAGCAGTTAGCTATTTTAAGACCGTTAGCAACTTGGCGTTTAAAAGAAGCGATTAAGCGTGATTTAGCGCTGAACTTTGTTTTTAAAGAACAAGACTTATGGGCAGTGGCTCGATTCGCAATGAAAGATCCTAAGCATATGGAGCAGGAAGGTTTTGATTACCGTTCTGTACGTCGTCATGGTGCGAAGATCAGTTCAATTGTGAAATTGGCTGAGCATACGCCAGAAGAAGAGTACCCAGCACCAGTCGAACGTCTAATGGACTATCCAGGTTACAAGCAACTCTTCAAAGTGTTGAAAGATGAAGTGAAAACAGCATCGCAACACAGTGGTTTAGCGACTGAGTTTTTGGCGTCGAAGAAGCAACTTAACCAAGTGTTAAGCTGGATTTGGAAGTACGATCGTAATCCAGAGAAGATGCCTGATGTAATGCAAGGTTGGCGCCTAGACGTAGTTGGCGAAAAGCTAAATAAAGCAATCAAGTAACTTTAGTTATTGTAGTCAGCAACGAATGCTTTAGAGATGAAAGTTTCAGACACAAAAAAGAGAGCCTAGGCTCTCTTTTTTATTGAATATTGATAAACCCAGATCAGGCTCTACTTATCGATCTTCTTCTGGAAGCTTAACGTTCAGCTCTAATACTGAGATGTCGTCATCTTTGTGCTCGAAAGTCAGGTCAACCATTGATGGGTCGACTTCAACGTACTTTGCAATACACTTCAAGATGTCTTCTTTTAGTTGCGGCAAGTATGATGGAGCAGGGTCGTCATGGCTGCGTCGTTCGGCAACAATGATCTGCAAACGCTCTTTGGCTAGGTTTGCGGTTGTCTTTTTCTGTGGTCTAAAAAACTCTAATAATGACATTGCGTATTAGCCCCCGAACAGTCTTTTGAAGATGCCTTTCTTCTGTTCCGTTAAGAAACGGAAGTCCACTTGGTTACCCAGTAGTCGCTCTACAGTATCATTGTAAGCCATACCTGCGTCGGTTGCTTCGTCAAAGATAACGGGCACACCCTTGTTTGACGCGTTCAGTACTGCTTGGCTCTCTGGAATCACACCCAGTAGAGAGATGTGCAGGATTTCTTCAACGTCTTCAACACTGAGCATCTCACCTTGAGTTACACGTGCTGGGTTATAGCGAGTCAGTAGAAGGTGCGTTTTCACTGGCTCTAAGCCGTCTTCTGAACGGCGAGACTTAGAGTCAAGAATACCAAGGATACGGTCTGAATCGCGTACAGAAGAGACTTCAGGGTTAGTGGTTACAATCGCTTCATCAGCAAAGTACAACGCCATTAGAGCGCCTTGCTCGATACCCGCAGGAGAATCACATATGATGAAATCAAAACCCATCTCATCTAATTCATCAAACACACGACGAACACCATCTTTCGTCAGTGCATCTTTATCACGAGTTTGAGAAGCAGGAAGAATGAACAGGTTCTCTGTACGCTTGTCTTTGATCATCGCTTGGTTCAGCGTCGCTTCACCATTGATAACATTAACGAAGTCGTACACAACACGACGCTCACAACCCATGATTAAATCTAGGTTACGCAGACCGATATCAAAGTCGATAACTGCGGTTTTCTTCCCTTTTAAAGCCAGACCCGAGGCAATAGCTGCACTGGAGGTCGTCTTGCCTACCCCGCCTTTACCTGACGTTACAACGATAATGCGTGCCATTCTGTTTTCCTTTTATTTCTCTTATATTGCGAGGACATCAACGTGTAATACATCGTTTGCCATACTGAACATGGTTTTCTTTTGCCAGTACTCGCTATCAATTTGATCGCTGAGCCAGTAATTTCCAGCAATGGAAACCAGCTCGGCTTGTAAATCATTACAAATTATTTTTGCTTCAGTTTGGCCACTCGCACCCGCAATAGCACGACCGCGTAGCGTGCCATGAATATGGATGCTGCCATCGGCAATCACTTCTGCACCTGCACTTACGTGGCTAAGAATCAGCAAATCACCATCTTTCGCATACACTTGCTGACCTGAACGAATAGGGGTTCTCACCACTTTTATCGGAGCCATTTTTGCCGGCGCTTGAGAGGGAGATTTACTTGCTGTCATTACGGCAAAACCGGCTTCTTTCGCTAGGTTTTGCATGCGTTTATCTGAACAGCCAGCTACACCAACCGGGATCATGCCCGCTTGAGATATACCATTTTTCAGTTGCACAAAATCGATATCGCCCGCGACTTTGCTAATGTTGATAACAACAGGCGCAGCTGCGAAAAAAGTGGGTGCCTGGTCTACCTTCTCTTGAAGAAAAGACACTGCATTTTCGACTTGATCATCGGATAAGTGCAAAACAGATAGCGTGAAACTGCTACCTTTTAGATCTGGGTTACTAGACATCGAAAAACTACAGGACCTCAATAGCGGATTGGTACAATTTCTTTATCAATAAAATAAAGGGCATTGCCTGAAACTAGGTTTATCATGTTATATTCCCAAACCAAGCACAGCAAGTAATCTTGTTGTCAAATGAACGTTTTGTTCCCAATATTTCCCTAACATAAACTATTGATCTCGCAAGTGAGAGTTTTGTAGTCATAAACATTTAAAAAAGGTTTGTCATGCTGTGTTCTATATATAAAAGTTCAAAGAAAGAAGGAACATACCTTTATATCCCTAAGAAGGATGATTTTTCACAAGTTCCTGACGCATTGATGCAAATGTTTGGTAAACCTAGTTTTGTAATGGTAATTAAAATGGACGGCCGTAAACTGGCTCAAGTGAACATCGATAAAGTGAGAGAATCACTGAACACCGATGGTTTCTTTTTGCAGGTACCGCCACCACCAGTTAATGAACTTGAGCTTCATAAAGAGCGTAAAGCTCAACAAAAAGGTCAAGACGAAGAGTGATAGCCACCTCAATTCAAGGAGGAGTGATCGTTGAGTAAATTTTCGAAAACCATATTGGCTGTGTCGGCATTACTATTGGGTAATAGCCTGACCATTGGCTCAGTTCAAGCTGAAGAGCTGAGCTTTGAGCAATATGTAGAAAAACTAAAGCAACAAGGCCGTGAAGAAGGTATTTCTGAAGCGATCATTGATGAAGCTTTTGATGGTGTGACGTTTAAGCCAAGAGCGGTCAAAGCCGACAAAAACCAACCTGAAAAGAAACTGACTCTGGATGAGTACATTCCACGTGCAGTTCCAGATTGGAAAGTGAAGCAGGCAAGGTCACTCTATAAGAAACACTACACAGCGTTAAAGCGTATTGGTGATGAATATGGTGTTCAACCAAGATTCATTGTCGCGCTATGGGGCGTTGAGAGTAACTTCGGTAAGTTCACGGGCAATTACAGTGTTATTGATGCCCTAACAACCATGGCTTATGAAGGTCGCAGAGAAGCCTTCTTCCGTAGCGAAGCGATGGCGGCATTGAAGATTCTTGATCAAGGCCATATTGCACCAAAAGAGATGAAAGGCTCTTGGGCTGGCGCAATGGGTCAACCCCAGTTTATGCCAAGCTCATTCTTAGCTTATGCTGCTGACGGCAGTGGTGATGGCAAGAAAGATATTTGGGGTACCGAAGAAGACGTGTTTGCTTCGGCGGCTAATTATCTTGGCCAATCGGGTTGGGATGATAAATATACTTGGGGGCGTCAGGTTCACGTTCCGTCAACCGTGTCTATTGAGATGCAAGGTCGAGACGAAGACAAAGCGAAATACCTAAAAGAGTGGTCTGAACTCGGAATTAAGCGTTATGACGATCGCCCACTGCCTACACTTGATGAAGATATCAAAGCTTGGTTGATCATGCCGGACGATGAAACGGGTCGTTCGTACCTCATTTACAACAACTACAATGTGTTAATGAAGTGGAATCGTTCTTACTACTTTGCTTTGGCGGTCAGCCACCTAGCAGACAGAATTAAGTTTGATTAATCGGCCAAATTTGATTAACAGACTTAACTTGATTAATTGACCTAGGTCGCTTTGAATAGCATTTGGCCTACCATAGGCAGAACGAACTAAAGGACTCTTCGGAGTCCTTTTTATTTTATATTTCAGAGATTTAAGAAGGTGGTTTTGTGCTAACAGATAGAGCCGCACAGATGGTGATATTCCATGCGTTGATCAAGCATGAAGGCTTTACCAGTGCAGCAAAAAGCTTGAATGTGTCGGTATCTCACATCAGTAAACAAATTGCTTTGCTCGAGGATTCGATAGGTATCAAGTTAGTGCAAAGAACCACACGCAGCCTTACGTTAACCGAAGCTGGAGAAGTGTTCTATCAGCATTGTGAGCAGCTGTTCAATACGGTGAAAGCGGCTCAAATGGACATGGATAGCCAGCGTGACGACATTTCTGGAATATTCCGTATAGGCTTGTCTCAGTCATTTGGCACACTGCATATCATTCCAGCGATTGACCAGCTTAGACAGCTTTACCCTCAGCTGAGAATTGAAGTGCATTTGTTCGATTACAAAGTGGACATGATTGAGGAGCGCTTGGATCTCTGGATCACTAACAATGAAGACTTGCCTGAAGGTTACATTGCGCAGCGTTTAGCCGATAGCCAGTTTGTGGTGGCCGCATCACCGGATTATCTGATTAAGGCCGGGACTCCACACGTGCCATCTGATCTAATTGACCATAACTGCCTTATATATCGCAGTCGTGAACGTGATTACACGTCATGGGCATTTGATAACGGCCAAGAAAATCTCAGTGTTAAAGTGGCGGGCGATTACTCGGTAGATTTGGCCGAGGCGGTACGAGACGCTGCAGTATCAGGTTGGGGCGTTGCTTACCTAGCGACTTACTTAGTTAAAGAAGAGTTTAGAACGGGCAAGCTCATCCAAGTTTTACCGGAATGGCGAGCAAGTCAGCTGATGCCATTTTATGCCGTGTATCCGAGCCGAAAGAATATGCCGAAGAAGCTTTCAGCAGTGATTGAGTTCATCAAAGATCATATCGGATCGCCGACTTATTGGGACAAAAACCTCAAAACTTGCGTTGAACTGCACCGCTAACTGTTTCCCAATCTATAAATATAATTTCCATATGGAAAAAGTGTGTTTTTTAATCAAAGTTAATCATTAAAATTCAATGACTTAGTGGAAGTTGCTATTAAAGGGCGATTCAACCAACATCACATTAACAACCTCAACTTGCCGCAAACGATTTCCTCTATAGAATGCGTCGCCTTTCCTACCTACAACTTTTAGGTTGACGCACATGGCTTCCCTACTTGGAATTATCACTATTTTAGTAACCGCTTGGTTACTATCTACGGACAGAAAAAATATCCCGCTAAGAACCGTCTCTTTGGCTTTCTTACTGCAAATCTCATTCGCCCTACTGGTTCTGTATGTGCCAATGGGTAAAGAAGTGCTGAATGCAGCCACTGGTGCAGTGTCTAGCTTGATCAACTACGGTCAAGAGGGGATTAACTTCCTATTTGGTGTCCTAACGAATAACGGATTTGTATTCGCTATTAACGTTCTCGGCATCATTATCTTCTTCTCGGCATTGATTTCAGGTTTGTACCATATCGGCTTTATGCCAAAGGTGATCAACCTTATCGGTGGTGCTTTGCAAAAGTTCTTAGGTACAGGTCGTGCGGAGTCTCTATCTGCAACGGCGAACATCTTTGTTGGCATGATTGAAGCGCCATTGGTGGTTAAGCCTTACTTGAAGCACATGACGGATTCACAACTGTTTGCCGTGATGGTTTGTGGTTTGGCGTCTGTAGCTGGTGGCACGTTAGTGGGTTATGCATCGCTTGGTGTTGATTTGAACTACCTGATCGCTGCGGCATTCATGTCTGCGCCTGCTGGTCTATTGATGGCCAAGATCTTGGTACCAGGTAATGCAGATGAGGCTCAAGAAAATATTGAGTCTGATGTTGAAATTCCACGAGCAACAAACGTCGTTGAGGCAATGGCAGATGGGGCTATGTCTGGGCTTCGTATTGCCGTTGCAGTTGGTGCTACACTTCTGGCCTTTATCAGTGTGATTGCAATGCTGAATGGCTTACTAGGTATTGTTGGTGGCTGGTTTGGCGTAAACCTAAGCTTCGAACTTATCCTAGGTTATGTGTTCGCACCCGTTGCATGGCTGATCGGTGTGCCATGGTCTGAGGCTGTTGTTGCAGGCTCACTGATCGGTAACAAGATCGTTGTGAACGAGTTTGTGGCTTTCATCCAGTTAATGGACGTAAAAGACGCACTGAGTGAGCACTCAAAAGCGATCGTTACTTTCGCGCTATGTGGTTTTGCAAACATCTCTACGATGGCAATTCTGATTGGCGGTTTGGGTAGTTTAGTTCCAGAGCGTCGCTCTTTCATCTCACAATACGGCTTTAAAGCAATTTGTGCGGGTGTGCTTGCCAACCTAATGAGCGCAGCGATTGCGGGCGTGGTGCTTTCTCTGTAGCTAGATGATAAGTACAGAGTGGATGAGTCAGTCACTTTATTTCCCCTATAGTAAAGTGACTGATTAATCACACTAATATTCGGTTAGCGTGAAAAAGAGAGCCTATAGTGTAAGAACGTAGGCTTTCTTATTTCAGTGAATAAGTTTGTACCACAGGGTGTGGTACAAATGTTTAGGGGCACAAATGGATTTGTCGATCACTTCTTCTTTGGCGTTAATTGGACTCTTGTCCCTAGCTTGCCAATTACTCGGTTGGCGTTTGCGTCTTCCCGCTATTCTTCCTTTGCTTATCGTCGGTCTGCTTTTAGGTCCCGGTCTCAACATCCTTAATCCCGATGCCATTTTTGGTGACGTGCTATTCCCGCTGATTTCATTAGGGGTCGCCATCATTTTGTTTGAAGGTGCATTGACTCTTAATTTCAAAGAAATCAGAGGCCATGGCCGCATGGTGACTCACTTAGTGAGTTTCGGCATGTTGATTACATGGGCGTGCATCGTGGTAGGGGCTTATTATTTTGTCGATTTCAGTTGGCCATTGGCGGCGCTGTTTGCTGCATTAGTCGTGGTGACTGGCCCAACGGTGATTGTTCCCATGCTGCGCAGCATTCAACCTAAATCTTCGCTAGGCAGTATCTTGCGCTGGGAAGGGATAGTGATTGACCCGATTGGCGCTCTGTTTGCCGTTCTCGTTTACGAATACATTGTCTCTTCAGCCGATCCTACAAGTCATGTTCTGTCGGCGTTGGGGCTGACTTTAGCCATTGGTTTGGGCTTAGGGAGCATCGGTGGCTATTTGATTGCCAAGATGCTGCAAGGGCATTGGGTTCCGCACTATTTGCGTAACGTGGCGGTCCTGACATTAATGCTGGCGGCGTTCTCTTTTTCAAATGATCTGAGTGAAGAGTCCGGTTTATTAACCGTGACCATCATGGGTATCTGGCTCGCCAATGTGAAAGGCTTGGATCTCGAAGACATTATTGAATTCAAAGAAACCCTGACTGTGTTACTCATTTCTGCGTTGTTTATTCTGTTAGCGAGCAGGCTTGATTCTGGGACTTTCCTCTCGATAGGTTGGGGCGGTATTGGTTTATTAGCGGTCGTCATGCTGGTGGCTCGTCCTCTGAGTGTGTGGATCAGCGGGATCGGCACGGATCTTACTTCAGCAGATAAATGGTTTTTGAGCTGGATGGCGCCTCGCGGGATCGTTGCTGCCGCGGTTTCTTCTCTGTTTGCAATCAAGCTTCAAGAGAAGCAATTAATCGAAGGGGCAGATTTACTGGTGCCAATGGTGTTCTTGGTCATCATCGGTACGGTTGTGATTCAAAGCCTTACCGCAAGTTGGTGGGCAAGAAGGTTGGGTGTGACTCAAGAGAAAGCGCAAGGGGTTATCTTCTTTGGCGCGACTCATTTTGCAAGACAGTTTGCCAAGGTGCTGGCGACACACAACATCAATAGTGTGCTTGCCGATACCAACTGGGAAAGCATTCGTTTGGCGCGTATGGATAACCTGAATGTCTATTTTGGTAACCCAGCCTCAAGCCACGCGGAAAATAATCTGGAATTGGATGGAATAGGGCGCGCGATGATCGTCTCGCCTTATCGTCAAACCAACCCATTAGTCAGCATGCATTATCAAGAGGAGTTCGGTGAAAACAAGGTATTTGAGCTTGAATCGACAGAAACAAAACACGAAAGGCATTCAGTGAGCCGAGATAGCAACAGAAGTTTGTTTTCGGAAGGGATTACCTATTCTAAGCTTAACTCCTTGATGGCTCAAGGTAGCCAAATTAAGAGCACGGGTTTGACCGAAGCGTTTGACCTTAATGAGTTTAACGCGCTATATCCTAAAGCGATTCCATTGGGTGTGATTACTGGCGGTGATTTCCGTTTAGTGACGCAAGGTTCTGATTTGGAAAAACTCATATCAACGGAGTGTGAGGTCATTAGTTTATTGCCGCCTTCGGAAGAGATTGAAGGTATCGATACTCCAGATAAGTAGCGAGTGCTCTGTATTTAAAGTGAGTCGCTTTGTATCAAAAACGAATAGCTCAGTATCAAAAAAGCCGCAACGTTTTCACGCTGCGGCTTTCTAATTTTGCTCTAGCTTATTTTACTCTAGGGCGAGGCAATTCATGCCACTGGTATTACTACCTAAGCTGTCATTGCCGACTATTTCGAGTGAAATTGCTCACAAGCGATCATTGTATTCTCAATTAGGCTTGCTACTGTCATTGGACCAACACCACCAGGAACTGGTGTGATGAAGCTTGCGCTCTCTTTCGCGACATCGTATTCAACATCGCCAACGAGCTTGCCAGATTCCAAACGGTTGATACCTACATCGACCACAACAGCACCTTTCTTAATCCAAGCACCAGGAATGAAGTTAGGTTTACCAACGGCAACCACAACAACGTCTGCTTGACGTACGTGACCTTCAAGGTCTTTGGTGAAGCGGTGGCATGTTGTTGTCGTACAACCTGCTAGAAGCAGTTCTAGAGTCATTGGGCGACCAACAATGTTTGATGCGCCTACTACAACCGCGTGCTTGCCGCGTAAATCGATGTTGTAACGGTCAAGCAGCGTGATGATGCCTTTAGGTGTACAAGAACGTAGCTTAGGCATACGCTGAGCCAAACGGCCTACGTTGTATGGGTGGAAGCCATCAACGTCTTTTTCAGGTGTGATACGCTCAAGAACGTGAGTAGTATCGATACCAGCAGGCAAAGGCAATTGGACCAAAATGCCATCAATCTCTGGGTCTTCGTTGAGTTGATCGACTAGCGTTAGCAACTCGTGTTCGGTGGCAGTTGCTGGTAAATCAAAAGACTTCGAGACGAAACCAACTTCTTCACACGCTTTGCGTTTACTGCCAACGTAAACTTGAGATGCCGGGTCTTCACCCACTAAAACAACCGCTAGGCCCGGAGCACGTAATCCAGCTTGAGTACGAGCTTTTACACGTGCCGCTACTTCAGAGCGAACTGTTTGAGAAATTAGCTTTCCATCAATATTTTGAGCAGTCATGAATTTCCTTAGTATTGATATTCAAGTTAGTGGCTGATGTTTTGGCGCATTATTCCAGAAAATCTTTTTGATTACCATCAAGCAAACGTTTGCTTTGTTCTATTTTCCAACACTTATAATTCTATTGCCCTTTTTTTACTCACTTGGATCAGAATGTTACATAAAGCCGTTGCTTTACTGATTCGAATTCGTATAATCCTTTCCTGTAGCGCGCCCTTAGCTCAGCTGGATAGAGCACCTCCCTTCTAAGGAGGTGGTCGAAGGTTCGAATCCTTCAGGGCGTGCCATATTCTATAAGCCCTGACAGCTTTTTAAGTTGTCAGGGCTTTGTCGTTTTCGGGGTTTGTAGTCGGCTAAATAGTCGGGTAAGCGTGTTGCTCAATGTAATCATGTGAAACCCTTTCACTTCTTTTTAGCATTATTAGACTTTTTTTTCTGGTTCATCTCAGCTAACTTTTTCTTTGAAATATCAATATGCGCCAGGGCTACTTCATAACCTAGTGTGACATGTAGACGTCTATAAGCATTCCTTAAGTTCACTTTTGAAAAGAAAGGCAGCTTTGAAGGTAGTTTCTTTACTCCGTAGATAGCAAAGACTATACGGTAATCATTGGTGTTAGGAAGTTGCTTTGAGTCTTTCAATGGCATTACATTTGGATGGTTCGTATAAATTTTCTCACGAGCCTCTTCACTTGAACGAAAAATTTCACCTGAAACAAGACCTTGGCTAAATAGGTGGCTTAGATCTGATGAACTCTTGTAGTGTTTAACATGAATTAGGTCGAATATTTTATCTTTACCATTGTTGGTGTTGGCAAGATCGCAGAACTCAAACTTACTATGCCCACCTCCAATGTGAATGTTCTTTTTATCTAGCAGTTCAATATTCCTATCATTTTTAGCAACAGCAGCGTTGTATTCTCCTTCGTTTTTATGGTCATAAACTGGTAAAGGATAGCTATAGGTAGGGATATTGCTAATAGCATTATTCACTTCCTTTACAAAATCCTTATTTAGCTTGTACCAGATGCCACTACGAATTGCGAAGTGCTCACCTTTATATGTAAGCTCACCGTATATGCACTCGTAACCTTGCCATGATTTGACTGTTACGTGATCCTCATCTTTAGCATAGACTTTATACTTCTCTTTCAAGTGTTTGAGTTCGAGTTGTACTTCGTTACCAAGAATTACGCTTAGGTAGCTTGAAATCGATAGCATCGTTGTATTTTGGGTGCTGCGTGGCTCATAGCTATAACCTGCGATTAAGTCCATGTCTATGACCTCTGGCTCAATGAAATAAAAGCTCTTTTGCTTGAGGTTAGAAAGGCGTTTGACTAACTCATCGTTAAGATGATCAACTTGTTTGTCATTGGTTACTTCGACAATGTTTTCAACCCACTGTAACTCAGGCTTTAGTGGTGCTTTAAAGTAAGCTAAGGCTTTTTTCAAGACAGTAGGTAACAGTTTTAAGTCTGCTGTCAGCATCATCCCTAGGGCATATCGCTTACCTGATATACGACTATTAAAAACGGATTCGGCAGACTTACCTACGATTGCTTGGAGCATATCTTCATCAACATCGATCGGAAAGGTATTCACTTTTGACCCTAATCCGCTCTGACTTCGAGTATTAAGTGGGACAGTTTTGTTTGAAGCTGTATCTACGCTTCTGATCTGCTCGGTGTCCATTGAATTTAAGGCAACACGAAGTCCAAAGTTTGGCTCGAAGTATGTTTTGTCAAGTAAATGAAATCCTTGACCAAAGGTTAGATAAAATGTTCGACCTGCAACATCAATAGATACGACTGCACCAGTTGACTGATTAGAACCAAAGTTCATATCACTAAAGTTTGGTTGCTCAGAGAAAAGATTAGCGAAAGCTGGTTTGTTGCTAGTTGGTTGTTTAATAAAGAGCTTTGCTTTAATTTCTTCACTCTCGAGGTTAAGAACGTACTCGGAGCATCCACTCGTGTTGATTGGAACTACAGTGGACGGGAGAGAGTTTTTTAATAGATAAATAGAAGTAGATGTACTGGTCAAGTTAATATCCTTTTTATTGTTTTAATTACGTCATTTTAAATGATGCATTTATTCTTGATCGGTGAGATGTCATGCGTCAAGTCTTACTTTTATTGCGTCATTTGGATTGATGCAGTTGACGGTCTTGTTTTTATGTCTTAATATATTCTGCATCAACTAAAATGATGCAAGTGCTTATGAAGTTAAAACTACAAGACATTGCTGAGATAAGAGCAGGGCATCCATTTCGAGGTTCGATTAAAGAATCGGATGAAGGAAATGGCTATGTCATCCAAGTAAGAGACCAAGATGAACTAGGTCTTATTCAGTGGGATAATTTGGTCAAAACTGAGGTCGTAGGGCGCAAAGAGCCTGAATGGTTACAGAAAGGCGATATTATCTTTGCTGCAAGAGGGGGGAGGAATCTCGCCTCACATATAGAAAATTTAGATAAGCCAACAGTATGCTCTCCTCACTTTTTTCAGCTTCGAATTAACAGCGATAAAGTGTTGCCAGAGTTTTTAGCGTGGCAAATTAACCAGTCGTTAGTTCAAAGGTATTTATTACAGTCAGCGGAAGGTACTGCGCAAGTCAGTATAAAAAGGGCTGTACTAGAGCAAACACCACTTTCAATACCTTCGTTAGAAAAGCAAAGGGTGTTGATGAAGTTAGTTAAGAGTGCAGAACAAGAAAAGCAAGCTTATCAACGCCTGATCGAATTAAGGCATATAGAGTTGGATTCCATCGCAACTCAGATGCTAAACCAAATTTAGAATTACTAGAGATACGAATAATGTCAGACATTAAAATCAGCCAAAATGAAATCAATAATGCAGTATGGGGTGCTTGTGACACTTTCCGAGGCATTATCAGTGCAGATACATACAAAGACTTCATCTTAACTATGCTCTTCTTAAAGTACATTTCCGATGTATGGCAAGACCACTATGACAATTACAAAGCGGAGTATGGTGATGAGCCTGAATTGATCACTGCGATGATGGAAAACGAAAGTTTTCAGTTACCAATGGTTGATATTCTTGGTGATAACAATGAAGTTAAAGAGACATTTAAGGCGAACTTTTACAGTCTTTTTGAACGTAAAGACACTCCAGGGAATGGTACTCGTATTGACCAAGTGCTACACGCAATTGAAGAAGCAAATGGCACTAAGCTTAAGAACGTGTTCCAAGACATTAGCTTCAATACTGATAAGCTTGGCGATGAAAAGCAAAAGAACACATTGTTACGTCACCTGTTAGAAGACTTTGGTAAGGATATCCTTAACCTTAAACCAAGTCGCGTTGGCAACCTAGATGTGATTGGTAATGCTTATGAATACCTGATCAAGCATTTTGCCGCAGGGAGTGGAAAAACCGCAGGTGAATTCTATACACCACCAGAAGTTTCAGATCTTCTTTCTGTTCTACTTGAGCCAAAAGAGGGCGATTCAATATGTGACCCTGCATGTGGTTCTGGATCACTACTGCTTAAGTGCGGTAATCAAGTTCGTAAATCATTCGGTGGTTCAAAGAGTTATGCACTGTTTGGGCAAGAGTCGATCAACTCAACATGGGCATTAGCGAAAATGAACATGTTCCTACATGGTGAAGATAACCACCGTATTGAGTGGGGTGACACCATCCGTAACCCGAAACTGAAAGTAAAGGGCAAAGAAGACCTACTTCATTTTGATATCGTAGCCGCAAATCCACCATTTTCTCTGGATAAGTGGGGTCATGAAGATGCTGCCGATGATATTCATGGTCGTTTCCGCAGAGGCATTCCGCCAAAAACCAAAGGTGATTATGCATTCATCTCACATATGATTGAGACGCTTAAGCCAGCTTCTCCTACCAGTGATGGCGGTCGAATGGGAGTGGTTGTGCCTCACGGTGTACTTTTCCGAGCATCAAGTGAAGGAAAGATTCGTCAACAGTTGATTGAAGAGAACTTATTAGAAGCCGTAATTGGCTTACCTGAAAAACTGTTCTTCGGCACGGGCATTCCTGCGGCTATCTTAATCTTTAAAAAACAGAAATCTGATGACAAAGTACTGTTTATTGATGCCTCTCGTGAATTTAAGTCTGGTAAGAATCAAAACCAACTAACAGGCGATAACATTCAGAAGATTGTTGATACTTACAAAGCTCGTGAAACAACGGACAAATATTCCTACCTAGCAACATTGGAAGAGATTGCAGAGAACGACTACAACCTCAATATTCCACGCTACGTTGATACCTTTGAGGAAGAGGAAGAAATTGACTTGGTTGCTGTGCGTAAAGAGCGCCTAGAGCTACAAGGCGAGCTTGCTGATCTTGAAAAAGAGATGATGGGCTACCTAGAGGAGTTAGGTTATGGTGCCTGATTCGATTTCACAATTAGATCTAATTCAAGCTCGAATTTCAGAGGTTCCCACTGGCTGGCAGTTATGTAAAGTTGATGAAGCTCTTAATATTCGTAATAACTTTCGAAAACCTATTAGTCAGGAAGTAAGAGAAACAATTAAAGGTCAATATCCATATTATGGGCCCACTAAAATCCAAGGCTATATCTCAGAATATGAGCAAGATGGAACTTATGCGTTGATTGGAGAAGATGGTGATCACTTTCTGAAGTTTGGGGTGATGGCTCAAACACAATTTATTTCAGGAAAATGTACAGTTAATAATCACGCACATATACTAGAAAGTTCCACTTTTTGTGATTCAGAGTGGTTCTTTAATTACTTTAAGCATAGAGATATTACGAACTTTCTTTCTAGACAAGGTGCAGGGCGCTTTAAGCTAAATAAAGCAACACTTGAAAAGTTACCAATGCTAGTTCCTCCACTCCCAGAACAACGCAAAATCGCCAAAATCCTCTCAACATGGGACAAAGCGATTAGCACTACGGAAAAGCTGATTGAAACCAGTAAACAGCAGAAAAAAGCTTTGATGCAGCAACTTTTGACGGGTAAGAAGCGTTTGGTTAACCCTGAAACAGGCAAGGTATTTGAGGGTGGGTGGGGGAAGCACCCTGTAGGCAAAATATGTAAATCAATAGTTCCTGGACGAAATAAACCAAAGTCATTTGAAGGTGAGATACCTTGGGTTACGACACCTGAAATCATTGGGCGCTTTATTCCATCGTTTATCCAGAGTAACTATATCTCTCAAAGTGCGGTGAAAGAATGTGGAGCAAAAATTGTTCCCGCTGGAAGTGTAATTATTGCAGCTGTTGGAGAGTTAGGGTTAACCGCTATTGCAACAGAACCATTAGTTTTAAATCAGCAACTCCATGCTTTTGTCTGCCCAGATGAGGTTGATAATGTGTACCTAAGTTATTGGCTTTCATCGCAAAAGCCCTATATGGATAGTGTCGCTTCTAAAACTACGATCCCATATATGAATAAAACCAATTGTGAAAGTATTCCTGTTTTACTTCCAACGACTTTGGAACAGCAAAAAATCGCCTCAGTCCTTACTGCTGCCGATAAAGAAATTGAAGTGTTGGAAGCTAAACTTGCACACTTTAAGCAAGAGAAAAAAGCACTAATGCAACAGCTACTGACAGGAAAAAGACGAGTCGTGGTAGACGCTGCTTAAGCTTTAGAAATCAACACCCTCTTAGTGAGGGTGTTATTGTTCTACTTAGTTTTATCCATGTTAGAATCAATCAACTATTAGAATAAGTTAGGTATCGCAAATGAAGATAATGAAGTTAAAGCTCGAAAACTATGGACGGTTTTCAAGTTTAGTACTGCCGCTTGCTACCTCTGAGACTGTTAAATCTAATGTAACAGTAATCGTTGGGAATAACGGTGCAGGTAAGACAACAATTCTTACGTCTTTAGCTACTTCTTTAAATTGGTTGGTTGCAAGATTGAGAAGAGAAGGTGGGTCAACTTCATCTATATATGAAAGTGCGATCAAAAATGGCACTTCATTGTCTTCAATTACGACTTATTTTAAGCATGATGGATTGAATAGCGCTCAATCACAAGCAAGTCTATGGGCTAGCGAAGATTCAGAGTTTCAGTCATGGAAGTTAGTTAAAGGCAGAGAAGGGAAAGAAAAAAACGAAGCGAGTGAATTAACTCAGTTAACCAAGTTAGCAAGTATATACAGGGCGAATTACACGAAAGACGATAATGCCTCATTACCGTTAATAATTTACTACCCTGATGATCGAACTGTGGCTGATATTGATGTAGATACTCCAAATAAAACCGAATACACACAATTTGATGCTTATACCGATGGCTTGCTACGAGGCGCTAATTTCAACGATTTCTTTGAATGGTTTAGGTATCAAGAAGATGTAGAGAATGAGTCATTGATGTCTCAGTCCGCATTAGATGACCTGAAAAAGAATGTTGAAGAAAGTGTTTACCAACAGATAGTGCTAGCTCAGGAAAGCAAAAAAGATCCACAACTTCAAACTGTTCGTAGAGCTATTAGTGTTTTTATGCCTGAATACACGGAATTGCACATTAAGAGGAAACCAAGGCTTCACATGTCAATTAAGAAACATGATGAAGTATTAGATGTTGCTCAATTATCTAAAGGTGAGAAGTGCATGCTTGCTTTAGTGGGCGATATAGCTAGGCGCATGGCTGTACTTAATCCAAGTCTAGACAATCCATTAGTTGGTGAAGGTATAGTAATGATTGATGAAGTCGATGCCCATCTTCATCCAAAATGGCAGCAGACAGTTCTTACAAATCTAGAGAAAACATTTCCTAACCTTCAATTTGTGGTAACTACGCATAGTCCTCAAGTTCTATCTACTGTTAAAAAAGACTCTATTGAAATTATTGATAATGGTACAAGAGTTCCTGTTATTGGTGATACTTATGGTGTTGCGAGTAGCGATATTCTTAAGGAAGTAATGAAAGTTAATCCAACTCCAAGAATCGAACGAGTACTTAAGCTTGAGAAGTATTTAGAAATGGTCGATTTAGGTACTCATACTTTTGATGAAGGAATTGCTCTCAGGGCTGAACTTGAGCAAGACGAATTTTTTGGTAAAGAGCACGCTGAACTACAAAAAGCAGACCGTAAGATTCGTAGAAAAGGACTGCGTTCATCATGAGAACAGTCAGTAAAACAGAACTGGGAACAACAACCTTAGATAGGCAGAATAATAGAATTGGCAGACCAACAACCTCAGCAGAAGCAGACGAACGCTGGGGCAGTTTGAAAAAAACGCCAATTAGGAACCGTTTATTAAGCCAGCAATATTTTTTGTGTGCGATGACTGAATTCAATATCGATGAATTTAAGTCGAAAGCTGATAGCAAACACGGCTGTCATTTAGAGCATATAAAGCCTAGAAGTAAGTTCCCAGAGTTAACTTTTGAGTATGAAAACATTGTTATTTCGGTACTTGACGATTTAGACCAACGTAAATTTAAGCAAGACTTCTTTATAGGCGAGGAAGCCGAAGAAGATCTAAGCCACCAGTTGTGGTTTGGCGCAAAAGCTAAAGATGATGAGCTTGACGAAGCTTTATTCATTTCACCAACTGAACAAGATTGTCAACGCTACTTTGTGTACATCGAGCACAGCGGTGAAATCAAGCCTGCGAATGGTTTGGAAGGTGATGAGGTTAAACGAGCTGAATACACTATTAAGTTACTTAATCTCAATCACCCATACCTCAAGAACCAACGCTACAAACGTATGAAAGAAGTGTTAGATGATATTGAAGAATTGGATGATTTAGATGAGCAAATCGATATAGTTCGAGCCGAAATTAGCGAACATAATGGACAGATAGCTTCTTTTCCTTCGGCAGTTCAATCGTTAGTGTCAGGTACATAATGTCTCACCCTTTACCAAACTTTAAAGAGGAGCAGAGCGCTAAGATCCCAGCGCTTACGCTCCTTACCAATCTAAAATATACCTTTATTCCGCCTACAAAGTGCAATGAAATAAGAGGTAATCTCTCTACCGTTATTCTTTCTGATGTTCTTCGTAAAGCCTTGCAAAAGAAGACATACTCTTTCCAAGGAGAGGAGCGAAAGCTCCAACCTGCGTCTATCGATAAAATCATCCAAGAGCTAACGCCAGCGATGAATATTGGTTTAAGAGCAGCAAACGAAAAACTCTATAATGCTTTAACTTACGGCATTGGAATTACCGAATTTGTGGGGGGCAAGAAAGCAAGCCCAACCATTCAAATCATTGATTGGACAAACGCTAAAAACAACAGCTATCACTTTACTGAAGAGTTTGAAGTGACCAATGCGCATGGTACGGGCAAGCGTATCCCTGACATCGTTTGTTTTGTTAATGGATTCCCGTGGGTTGTGATTGAAGCGAAACGACCAGCTTCATCGCACTCAGGTAAACCTACTGTAGCGGAAGGTATTTCTCAGAATTTACGTAATCAGAAAAGTGATGAGATCCCACACCTGTTTGCCTATAGCCAATTACTGCTGTCTGTTAACGGTCATGATGGTCGTTATGGCACTTGTGGTACACCAGCTAAGTTTTGGGCGAAGTGGAAAGAAGAAGAGATTAAAGAATCTAAGTTTAATCAACTTAAAAATAAGAAACTAACTGAAAAACAGCTAGATCTAATTTTTGCTCATCGCCCAGAAAAAGCTAAGAGTGATTACCTTAATCTTATCGCTGTCGGTGATTTACAAGTTACCGATCAAGATAGATTGCTTGCTTCTTTGCTACGTCATGACCGTCTGTTAGAGATGACTCGCCTGTATACATTGTTTGATAAAAAGGTAGGCAAGATAGTCGCTCGCTACCAACAAGTGTTTGGTATTAAAGCTCTTATTGAGCGTGTTACATCATTTGATGACACTTTATTGGGTAAACGAAAAGGCGCTCGAAATGGAGGTGTTATCTGGCATACCACAGGGTCGGGTAAGTCGTTCACTATGGTCTTCTTATCGAAAGCCCTTATTTGGTTTAAGGAACTTGCTAAATGTCGAGTCGTGGTAGTAACTGACCGTGTGGATTTAGAAGCTCAATTAGCAAGAACTTTCGCATCAGGCGGAGCACTATCAGAAAAAGACAAGAAAGCGGCGTTAGCGACTACGGGTAGTCACCTTGCTAAGCAAATAGGTAAGGGTAATGAGCGTATTATCTTTTCAATTGTCGATAAGTTCCGTACCGCAATAAAACAGCCAGACTGCTACAACGAAAGCGAAGATATCATTGTATTGGTTGATGAAGGACACCGTAGCCAGAATGGTGAGAACAATATCCGTATGCAGCAAATGTTGCCGAAAGCAGCGTATGTCGCATTCACAGGAACTCCTCTGTTAAAAGGTGATAAAACCGAAGATAAGTTCGGCAAGATCATTCACTCTTATACAATGCAGCAAGCGGTTGAAGATAAGACGGTTACGCCTTTACTGTATGAGGAACGAGTTCCTGATCTAAGCACTAATGATAAAGCGATTGATGCTTGGTTTGACCGTATTACAGAAAAGCTCACGGAAGCGCAAAAATCCGATCTAAAGAAAAAGTTTTCTCAGAAAGGACAGGTTTATCAAACCGAAGGTCGATTGGAGCTTATTGCCCATGATATCTCAGACCACTTCCAAAACTTTAAGCGTCAGGGCTTAAAGGGGCAGTTAGCCTGCCGAAATAAGACGACAGCTATCAAGTATAAACAGTTCTTAGATAAAATTGGCAAAGTGACATCAACAGTCGTTATGTCTCCACCTGATACCAGAGAAGCTCATAACACTATTGAAGACGAAGATATCGATATTGTTCAAAAGTGGTGGAAGGATAATGTTGGTAGTGAAGATGAAAAAAAATATACTGCTCGTATGGTGGACTGGTTTGCAGAGGATGATGGTCCCGACTTGATGATAGTGGTTGATAAACTGCTAACAGGCTTTGATGAGCCAAAGAACACTGTTCTTTACATCGACCGTTCCCTAAAAGAGCATAATTTGATTCAAGCGATTGCTCGTGTGAACCGTCTCCATGAGAAGAAACAGTTCGGTTATTTGATTGATTATTTCGGTGTATTAACGGAACTGGATACAACCATAGATAACTACCAACAATTAGCTGAAAGAACCTTGGGTGGCTACGATATTGAAGATATCAAAGGTCTGTATCACAGCATGGATACAGAATATAAGAAGCTACCAGGGTTATATTCTGAGCTGTGGTCATTCTTTAGTGAGGTTAAGAATACAGGTGATCACCAAGCAATGATCAGTGTGTTCACTCCTCATATTGAATTGATCGATGGACAGCTAACCGACCTCAATTTGAAGAAGCGTCATGACTTCTATGATGCGCTATCAGCTTTTGCTAACTGTTTGAAAGTAGGGCTTCAGTCTGCCACTTATTTTGAAGATAAGAGTTTTGATACGATTGATCCTAAAACAGCACTAAATAGACGGGATCTATATAAGAAAACGCTGAAATCAATGTCTGAATTGAGAAAAGTAGTTCGTCAAGAAGCAGAAGAAACCATTGATTACGATGAGTATTCAGACGGTATTCGCACCATGCTAGATAAGCATATTGGTGGGGTTGAAATTAAAGAGGCTGAAGGTGCTTACCTTGTTGGAAATATGGGTAAAGATGCAAACCCTGAGCAAATGACGGATCAGGAAGCCGCCAACAAAAAAGATGTAATTACGGGTCGAATCCGAAGAATGATTGATCAAGACCTTGAAGATGACCCTTATGCGAAAGAGTACTTTTCAAAGCTACTAAAGCAAGCCATCGAGCAAACGAAAGAGATGTTTGATGCTCCAGTAAAACAGTACCTATTGTTTGCTGACTTTGAACAACAAGTAAAAGAGCGTAGGGTAGATACGATGCCTAACGAGCTTTTCTCTGACTTAGATTCTAAGGCTAGACGCTTCGTACAGGCTTACTACGGTCTGTTTGAGTTAAAACTGGTTGATGGCGTGGCATTAGGTGAAAAAGAGCGATTTGACTATGCCGTGCAAATTGATGCGGTCGTAACCAAAGCTGTCGCTGAGTTTTCAATTAACCCTAGTGAAATCGAAAACCAAATCCGTAAGTCGTTACTACCTGTTTTGTTTAAAGCCATTGGAATGAACAATGCCAAAACGATCATTGAAGAAATCATCAAGATTACTCGTTTAGGTATCAATGGTTATGGTATGGCAGAATATTAACTGTGACTTCTATTTCATCAAAAGAGCGAAACAAAGAAGAATATAGCTTTGTGTATGGTGATGAGGCTGTTGATTACGAGGTTGTTCGTAGAGTTTTAGTACCGAATAAAGTGACACCCCAACAGAAACGTAAGATTACGATCAGTGTTGAACCAAGTTGTGAAATCATCGTGTATGCTCCAGAGGATGCCGAAAGGAGTGAGCTTCATGATGCAGTTATGAAGAGAGCGAATTGGATTTACCAAAACCTTAAAGAGTTTCGCACTCATCAAGAATATGTTCAGAAGAAGCAGTATATCAGTGGTGAGATGCTGTTTTATTTGGGTAAACGCTATGTCCTGAAGGTTGTCGAAGATCGTGACGGTATTGCTTCTGCAAAAATGGTGGGGGGCAAGCTACAGGTTACGCTCGCAAGGTTTAATGACGATAAGACTGCAATGGTCAAAGCACTCGTTCGGAACTGGTATATGGTGCGAGCAGAGCGAATCTTCCATCAACGCCTAGCTGAATTACTTCCTAAAACTACATGGGTGGATGGTATCCCAAGCTTTCGAGTCATGCCAATGCAGAAGCAGTGGGGGAGTTGTTCAGCGAAAGGAAATCTGATGCTAAACCCCCACCTTATAAAAGCGCCACGGGACTGCATCGACTACGTGATTCTCCATGAACTGTGTCATATTGCAGAACATAACCATAGCGAGCGATTCTGGCGATTGCTTACCAGTGTCATGCCTAACTGGAAAGAAGTTAAGTCTCAGCTTGATGGAATGGCAGAATTGTATTTAAGCGATTAATTTAAATAGAGAATCCACACTGCGAATGCAGTGTGGTAATCGTAAAATGCATAAGAACAGTGTTCCTACTCGATTTAACTCAACGCTTGAGCTTTAAGCATAAAACCAAAATCCCACTGGTGGGATTTTGGTAAGTTTCTATTAATCGTTGACGTATCACGTTCATTAATTGGTTTAAAAATCTTTATACAATCTACTCTGCTTTATCTAAAAGGTCTTTGCGATCAGCAGGTAAAAGATCGGTAATATCACACTCTAATCCCCGAGCGAGTTGATACAGTTTTTCGACTGTAATTCTTACACCTTCTCTCTCAACTTTTCCAAGATAGCCTCGACTAAAACCTGCTTTGATACTGGCTTCAGAGTTTAACGTAAAATTGCTATTGACAAGCTTTATGGTCCGCACAATAATAAAAACAAGGACCATAAAGGTCAAAGAAAACAAAAGCAGGGTGACCAGCCTGTGTTGCGCTCACTAAGGAGAAAGCATGAGCAATAAACTAATAACAAACACTGAGTTTTCAGATGCTCCAACACTTTTAAATGACGGCATTTTACCTTTATTGGACGTAAAGCTTGGTGTGGCAGTGCTCGATAACCATAAACGTATCATTACTCAAACAGCCCTGTTTGATGCTTTTGCCAGACCTCGAAAAGGGGAAAAAAGACTAGAGGGTCTACCCTCAATCGTTGGTGCCAAAAACCTATTGCCATTTATTTCTGAAGAATTAAGGGAAGTTGCGCAACCTGTTAGCTATGTTGCTGACGGTAAACTGAAAGTGGGGTATGACGCGACATTAATTCCAGAAGTCTGTGAAGTCTATATAAAAGCACAAGAATCAGGTGTACTAGGAGATAAACAAGAGCATATAGCAACGCGATGTAAGCTTTTAGTGCGCGCATTAGCAAAAATAGGCATTGTCGCACTCATTGATGAAGTTACAGAATTTCAGCTTATTAGAGAACATAATGAGCTTACTCGCTTACTTTCGGCTTATATCTCTAAGGACCTCATGAAATGGACCGAACGATTTCCACGCAAGTTCTATACTGAGTTATTTCGACTATATGACTGGGAATTCAAATATCAAGAGGGCAGTTTACGTATCGCCAACCCACCATATGTTGGCAAATTTACTAAGCAATATGTCTATGATTATATGCCACCAGAAGTAATGGAAGATATCAAAAAAGACAACCCTAAGAACAACAAAGGTGGACATAATAATCGATTCTATTGGTACTTAACTCAAGATATTGGATTACCTCACTTAGATCAGCATATTACAAAGCTAATAACGGTAATGGAGCTTTCTGCAAACAAAGATGACTTCAAACCTAAGTTTAATCAAATTTTTGGCGAAAAACCTAAACGACTAGGCGTTAAAAAAAACTAGCAGAATAGTCAGTAATCTCTAATAAGAGGGTGTCTTATTAAGACACCCTCTTTAACATTAGTGTTAGCCCATAAGGATTTACTTCAAGAACTTCCCACGCATACTTTGTATCTTAACGAAGAAATATCGAAACTTGAAAGTCAGATCTCGATATTGGAGTACAAAGCCATTATCGTAGCGAAACTAATTACCAACGAACTAAATGGCAAGAATTGAGATATTTAGGGCGTATGACAGGAGGGGTAAAATGGAAAAAGAGCTAATCAAAATCGGAAATTCAACAGGCTTAACGATTCCTGACGAATGGCTGGCTGAAATGAATTTAAGTCTTGGTTCTAAAGTTTCGTTAGTCCGCGAGCGTGGCGGAATTGTCGTTAAACCATTAACAGAAAAGCCAGAATTCAATACCAAAGAGCTTATGGCTAACACTGATTTCGAAGCACAGCGTCAAGATCCACAGCTTCAGATTTGGGGTAATAAGCGAAAGAAAGGTCGCGAGAATACATAAAATTTCAGCTTTATCAGCGACCAATTGAATTGCGTGTGCAAATAGGGAAGAAAAATCAGCTCAAGCATGGAGCTGATTGATCGTAGTTAAATGAAGTGACTTTCATCAGTTCAAAGTATTATTGCTCAATACTTCATTACGCTCAGCTAAACGACCTTCAAGTTTAGCTTTTTCAATTAGTGTTTGCTGCAAGATGTCACTGCATTGAGTTAGCTCAGTACGTAGTAGGTCATTTTCTGCTAGTAGCCTGTCCTTTTCTACTGCTAGCACAGCATTAGTACGTTGATATTCAAAGGAAGCGTCTGAGCTAACCTGCAATTCTTGCACTAGATTTTTTAGCCTTTGTACCTCATCACAAAGATTGCTTTTTTCTTCTGTGAGTTCTGAGAGTTGATCTGGTAAAGGTTCAAGCTCTGCTAGCTTGTCTTGAAGATCTTCTATCGTTTCGCTGGACTGAATTACCTGCTGTCGTTTTAGCTCAGCTTGGTGTTCCGCAACTTTAACCCGAGTCTCGACAACCTGAGATATATCTTGCTCTACAGCTTGCCATAAGGCATTTAAATCAAGTTTAATGGCTGATTCAATAGGAGCAGAAAACCATTCGGGGATTTCGCTATAGCTTCTTGTTACTCTTGATTGCATTGTATCTAGCACACTAAATACGATCTGAACTTTTGTATACTTTCCTCCAACTGCATCTTGGAGCTGAGTTGGGTTTTTAAATGGCTTTCCAGCCGCTCTTGCTTCTTCAAATGCGTTTAGGTAGATGTCAAAACTCGTCCCTTTTTCTGGGTCTTTTCTTGCGTTGAGCATTTCTTGTACGTATTTTTGTTTTACTGACTCACGTACCTGTGAGTCAGTAAGTTCGTTAGTGTGTACGTTCATTTACTTATTCCTCAGTACGCCAGTTCTGTTGTTTGTTCATCTAACCACGCTTCGATAGTTTCACGTTTCCACCCAACAATTCGGGGGCTTAGAGCTGTAGCAGGTGGTAATCGACCTTCCTTCCTCCAACGCCAAATCGTTACCTTTGTTACACCAAGTTGATTTGCTAACTCATTTATTCTTATAAATTTTCTATCAATCATTTTATTATTCTCGTTTTTAGATTGTTCGTTTGTCTTGGTGTAATCATATGTAATATGCTGATGGGCTTGTAGAGTGACAAAAAGACACAATGGGTGACACACATGGATGATCTAGCAGCAGCAAAGCTCAATAAACAGCTACGGAGAAACCTAGATCAGTTAGAAGATCTGGCAAGATCGGAAGGAAAGAGGCTTACTCAAAAGACGAGTAAAGGAGGGGTCTCAGTATTAGACGCTTTTGATGTCCCCATAGAAGAGCAAGTAGCAGTAGTGTTAGCCCAAAACATACCTTTCTTAGTTTCTTTTGTTGGAAAGCGTCCCCGAACGGTTCAGGACTTTATCCGTTACAGTGGTGGCTTGAGTTCCTGTATTGAAAGGTTGATCGATTACCGTACGTATGATCCAAAAAATAAAAAGCCAGGTTTGAAAAAACAAGATCCAGCAATTATTGATTATATAGATGTGTTGGAACAAATGTTTGTGAAAGCAAAAGGAAAGACACCGCAAAAGCCTTCTTCAGATAAGACGAGTAAAGACTATATAGTACTGGCATTACCTTTCTGTGCTTTGTGTTTTAGGCGGGTAAATCAGTCCCCTTACTATTGCAAAGAACACCACTCATCACGAAATGCCAATATTTACAAGCAAGCAACTCGAAGGCTAATGTCGGCAGTGTATAGACATTCAAATGATCTAAATGAGCAAACTAAATTAGAGAGATATAAGAACGGTGAGCAAAAGCTAGAAGCGAAAACACTCTATAGGTGGTTAGATTTGTTTGCTGCGTCACCAACGTTAGCAATTAGGGATCTAAGCAAATTGGATCAGGATGCTGATAATTGGCAAGCTTTTGTACAGTGTATTCTCGATTTTGCTTCGAAGCATTATCCGCATACTTTTACGAAATTACCTAAAGGTGTTGGTGCAGTTAGCTTTGATGATTGGATCATCAATGTCGCAGAAAAGCTAGGTGGACAGATTGAAGCGAATATGTGGAAATATAAAGATTCTGATAAATGGCTAGTGAAATCAAATTTAATGCAAAAGTCATTGACGCTATTGAATTGTTTAAGCCGATACGAGTCGATGTGTGTAGTTGAAAATTTTGAAGTGAAAACAGGATCTAAAGCGGGAAGCCAGATTGATGTTGCTAAGCATGCTATTGCAAATAAATTACTTAAAGAAAAAGAGACAAATGATTCAATAACGTATTCATTTATAGCTAAAAAGTCAGGGCTGTCTAGAACGACTATAAATAATATAGCTAAAAATATGAAAGTTTAATTATGTATGAATTAATACTGTAAAAAGTATTAATATTCATAATTCCCTCTGTATTTGAATTTGTTTAAAATATATTTTATATATAGGTTATAAATAAAATAAGAGTTGGATCTATTTTACATCTTCATTCCCTCAAATAAATGTGTTATAACTATTATAACTGTCATAACTATTTTAAAGTTATAATTTTAATATAAGGCTCATTGAGAAAGTTTGTTATTAAACATTCAAAATATGCCAACATTTTCAAAAAAAGCAGTGCGTCAGAACGCATTTCTAGTGCGCGAAACAGCATTTTCACTGCGTTAGGGCGCATTTCTAGTGCGTTTGCTTATAGTGACACATTAAATCGAAAATTCAGTGTTGCTATACCCGATAGCGGACACTCTTCTAGTGTTGCTTAGGTAGTAAGCGGTCACTTTGTTTATGTTGCTTTAATTTTTAATTTAAGTAAGTGTAAACTTTATCTTTTATTATCAGGAATAACCTAATCGATAATACTTTAATGATTGGCTTGTTTTATAAATAATAACCACTAATAGAGAGAGAAATAGAACCTGTTCCTGAAAGGGTTAATTTAATATATTTGACAAATGTTTTTTCCTGGTTCTTTGATTAAAAGTGCAGAGAACACAGTTCAAATATTTGTTGACTTATTCATCTATCGATATCTAATTAAAAACAAAAACAAAAACAAAAAAAACACTTAGTATTATGAAATACGCTAGAACAGTGTTCAAACTCATTTTTGTACATTTCCAGGTACGTTTTTCCTAATTGAATAAAGCATGAATTAACTGAAGTGTGGCAACTTGCTTAGTTGTGTGTCCAGTATCACTGGTACAGTTCAGTAAGTGTGAACCACAGCAATTGATGAATATCACCTGAAATACATAATTTATTTTAACTGCCAAAGTCTTATCCCTATACCTAATTTGTAATAAATTACAGGAAATTACAAAATTTGTGTAATTACAATTAAGCGCCGAGTTGCTACTGTTTCTTCAACACCCAAATGGAGAAATGACATGCTACATCTAACCAAAAACGATTTGATTTTGTGGGTAACCCATGCAATCGCTCACTTTGAAAGCCTTGGTAAAAAACAAAAAGATCTAGCGAACTCGCTTGGTATTGAAGCGACACGTTTAAGTGAAATGAAAACTGGAAAAGGGACTCTTTCTCCAAATTTAATAGAAAGAATTACTGAGCTATGTGGTGCTCCCCGTAGAAATCCAGGAAGGTTCGAATATGCTGAATTATACCCAGATCTAGATACTTTCTTTTTGAGCTTGTTACCAGTTACTGAGAATCGTTTTTACAAAAAGATCCTCACGATGCTCTCAAACGCAGATTACTTGGATTCGATAATCAGTCACTGTAGCTCCAGAGAAGATAATAACTTGGAAACATCTCTTAGCCGAGAGCAAGCCATTGATAATATTAACAGCCTTTTAGTCAAGGACGAGTTTCAAAGTATTTGCCTAAATTATCAAAAACACCTTCTAGATTCGGGACTATCATGGACATTTAAGTGGGCAAATACTGAGAAACAAGGTTGGAACTCAAAAGATAAACTGATAATCGAAAATATAACAATCTCGGACGAAAGAATCTTTCATAGTTTGTACTTATCGTGGTGCCTGAAACAACACATAATCGAGTATGAGTTTGGTAGCGAACGATTAGTCAACATCAACCCGACTAAAGATCGAACTTCTCTCGTAATGACTGGGGATCGCATACTAACATTACAATCCGAATCATCGGTTAACTATCCAATAAACAAAGAAATAGAAAAGCTTCTAGGAAGTGCTCATAGTTACAAAGACATCCACTCAAGAAATAGTCCTTTCGGAGACCAACCTATCTTGTCTCCCAAGAAACAAGAGCCTAAACCAGATCGATGGGGTGATATCAGGTGCGAAGTGTATTTAAGTGAAAACATGAATTACCACTTTTTAATACATATGACGGCAGACATTATGGAATTTGAAGATCAAAACATTTTGGAGTATCCGACTGAATTAAATGATCGTGAACCAATTGTTCAACCAAATGATAGGATCGCAGTTATCACCAACATTAGTTCTTTAGAATTGTACCGACAAGTCGAGGAACTCAGAAAATGGGTCGGTATGCCTAGCGACAATTTATACAAGCTTAAGCAAAAAATTGCGAAGGCAGGAGGATACGTACCTGAGGCTATTGTTCTATTATAAGCTTAATATTAGACAGTTAGGAGTAGGGACGTAGTAATGCCATATTGCTTTGAGAAAGCAATTGTTTCTACCGAAACAGGCACACTTTGGAGCAAAGGTGAGTTTACTTAAGCCTTATATCAAAGTTGAACAGTGTTCATAGGCTGCATTAACAATTTGTCTTAATGAAGAGTCTATCAACGTGATACTTGATTGATATTTAGAATCAATACCCTCTATGAGGGTATTCTTTCTCTATTTTACCCACGGTAGTTCTCTTTCAGAGTATAAGTGCTTATATTCATCCAAACGTCCATTCAGTGCTTTTTCCCATGCCTCAAGCCCTAGTCGTTTTTCATCGATGTACTCATACATATCATAGTGTCTACCAGAGACATCATTAATTGCGTGTCCCTGTATTCGATCTCGATGTTCTTTAGAAATCTTGATTTCCCCGCCTAGGGTTTTTACTGTTCTACGAAAATCTTTAGCGATAAACTGCCGAATACTTGTCTTTCTTTTGTAAGTTAAAAGAGCCTGGGCGATGGTATTAGTTGGCATGTGCTCGTTTGAGTTTGTTTTTTTAAAAAAAACAAATGGACTAGTATCACGAGTTTGCTCTTTAATATCGTTGAGTATCTCTATTGCTGAATCCGTCAAGGGAACTATATGGTTCTTTTTCTTTTTTTGGTCATGTTCACTGATGAGTACGGTTCGTTGAGTAAAATCTATATTAGACCATTTGATAGTAACTACTTCGTGTGGACGCTGCCCGCCCAGATGAAAACAAAGCCTTAGTACCTGCCGTGTTTGATACGCAAAGTTCAAATCACTATATCGATGCTTCATGTCATACAACAGTTGGGTTACTTCTTCCCAAGATAGGTAGTGTGAGCCTATTGTCTCAGGCTGTTTAGGGATATTTGATATAGGGTTGTTTTTAATTGCGAACTTTGTCCCTCTTTTTCGAAATTTTGGGTTATTTTCGAACCCTAGAGCAAAGTTAAATGCAGCATGAAGAATAGAGCGGATTTTATTACTTTTATCATCAAATCCGTCTTCAATCGGGATTGATAATATGTCTAGAAAATCTTCTGTTTCAAAGTCTCTCGCTTTTCTATGTATATCGAGGTGAGGGAATACATTTTTCTCTATCAATTGATATTCGTCCTCGTAACTGCGATTTCCTATGTCTTTTTTGTTTTGTCTATGGAACTCGATAAGCTGTTCAAAAGTCCCTAATGCATTGTTCGCTTTTTCCTTTTGCTCTCGCTCTTTAGAGCGCTTCTCAAGTTCACCTTTGGGATCTAATCCTTGAGAGATCATAGCGCTGTATTCTTTAGCTAGCTCACGAGCTTGAGATAGGGTGAGGGCAGGGAACTTGCCCAGGGTGATAAAGACCTCTTTTTTCTCTTTGTGGTATTTGAACTTGAAAATCTTAGAGTTAGCGGGAGTTACTTGAACCGTTAAGCGTCCAGTGCCGCGCTCACCTGTATTATCAGGTTTGTAATAGGCAGTCTTTTTGGCAGGTAGTGCTTTGATTTGATTTACAGTTAACATGTTAGTCACCTTGCATTCCCCGCTACTTGTTAAAATTCGTAGTCGGCTACGTAGTCGGGTTAGTGTTTGATGCAGTGTAGCTAAATGTAACTATAAGTGATAGGATTATTCTATGTGGTTCTTGTAAGGTGTTGATTTTGATGGATTGTGTGACTTTGGGGAATTTAATGTAATAATATGACCGCATCCCTTCTAAGGAGGTGGTCGAAGGTTCGAATCCTTCAGGGCGTACCACTATTTAAAGAAACCCGATAACTCCCTGAGTTGTCGGGTTTTTTGCATTTCTACCATATTAAAAGTACTTTTATTAAAGCGCCACTCATTTTCCCTCGTTATTCATTTCATTCGGCTTATGTAATAGAAAGTTAAAATTGTTCGTTTTTTGGGGTTTACATAATTTGGTAATAAAGCCACTATGAATTCACGAAGAATAGACAAGTAAAGCTATTAGCCGGTTGGTTTAGGAATCAAACCTTCTGAGTGATGGCTGATTTAGAGGAAGTAATGGCAGGAAACAGTATCGGACAACATTTCCGCGTGACTACGTTCGGAGAAAGTCACGGTATCGCACTAGGATGTATCGTAGATGGGTGCCCACCAGGATTAGAAATTACCGAAGCAGACCTTCAAAGAGATTTGGATCGTCGTCGCCCAGGTACTTCTCGTTATACAACGGCTCGCCGTGAAGCGGATGAAGTAAAGATTTTATCAGGTGTATTTGAAGGCCAAACTACGGGCACTTCTATTGGTCTATTGATTGAAAATACAGACCAACGCTCTAAAGACTATTCCGAAATTAAAGACAAATTCCGCCCTGGTCATGCTGACTATACGTACCATCAAAAGTACGGTGTACGTGATTACCGTGGCGGCGGTCGCTCTTCAGCTCGTGAAACTGCAATGCGTGTTGCTGCGGGTGCAATTGCGAAGAAATACCTGAAACAAGAATTTGGTGTTGAAATCCAAGCTTACCTTTCTCAAATGGGTGATATCTCAATTGATAAAGTGGATTGGAATGAGATCGAAAACAACGCTTTCTTCTGTCCTGATGCCGACAAAGTACCTGAATTTGACCAACTGATTCGTGACTTGCTAAAAGAAGGCAACTCGATCGGTGCGAAGATTCAAGTAGTTGCGACTAAAGTGCCTGTGGGCCTTGGTGAACCAATCTTTGATCGTTTAGATGCAGACATCGCGCACGCTCTAATGAGCATCAATGCCGTAAAAGGTGTTGAGATTGGTGATGGCTTTGATGTGGTTAATCAGCGTGGTAGTGAACACCGTGATCCATTAACTCCAGAAGGCTTCAGCAGCAACCATGCTGGCGGTATCTTAGGTGGTATATCTACGGGACAAGATATTGTGGCAAGCATTGCGCTTAAACCAACATCAAGCATTACTGTTCCTGGTGATACGATCACTAAAGACGGTGAAGCAACGCAGCTAATCACTAAAGGTCGTCACGATCCATGTGTGGGTATCCGTGCGGTGCCTATTGCAGAAGCGATGCTGGCTATCGTGCTACTTGATCACTTGTTACGTCACCGTGGTCAAAACTTTGGTGTGACAACAGAAACGCCAAAAATCTAGTTCTGCTTCGTTTTATTCAGAACAGACTTGAAACTGATTTGATAGAAACAAAAAAGGGTTGCTTCGTAATGAAGCAACCCTTTTTATATTCTGTTTATCTGAGCATATCTAATGGACAGAGCTTTCAGGATCAAGCTGGAACGAAGGTAAGCGCCATTTGAATCGTACGGCCGCCATACGCAGCAAGTAACCTACCACAAGCGTAACAATTGTCGCTGTTACGTCGTTAATGCCAAGCTCAAGCAAACCTAGGTATAAACCTGAAGCGACAAGTGCGACAGATGCATAAAGCTCTTCATGCAGAACCAATGGCGTTTGACGGCAGATAAGGTCGCGTAGCAGGCCACCAAACACGCCAGTCACTAATGCAGACACCATACAAATCATTGGGTGCAGACCCATGGTCATCGCCACTTTAGTGCCAATGATGCTGAACACGATAAGACCTAGAGCATCTAAACGAATGAACAAGCCTTTTAGCTTGATTACCCATTTAGCCAGTCCTGTTGTGATAACACCCGCGATACAGGTGATCGCCAGATATTGTGGGTTTTCAACCCAACCTAAAGGGTAATGGCCGAGTAAGATATCTCGTACTGTACCGCCACCAATTGCCGTTGCACTTGCAACCAACATTACACCAAACCAATCCATTTTTTGTTTGCCAGCACTGAGAGCGCCGGTCATGGCTTCTGCCGTGATGCCAATGATATACAAAACACTTAGTAGCATTGCTGTAGCTCTATAATTTAGGTCTATAAATTAGAGTCTATAAATTAGAGTCTTATAGGCCATAGGGATATAAAAATGAAGCGCGAGTGTAGTAGTAAAAACGCTGGTTGACGAATGAATATTTGTACCGTGAATAGGCATTTCAGATTAGCTAAACTAATCATTCACCTCAAAATGGTGTAATCTGGGATCAGCAATCGATTGTCACCGTAAAGTATTATGATGAACCTAATGTCATTGCCCGTGATAGGGCTTTACCGAGCGCTTAAAAAAACGCAAAATGCCCCAGTTCTTTTTATTTAAATTTGATCTTATGACGCACCAATACCCAGATATCATCGACATTTTCAATCAAACCTTTTTCGAGAGCTTTAATACCAAGCTAGAACTGGGAGCGGACGAGCCTATTTACCTGCCAGCCGATGGGGAGGTTTCTCATCACCGTATCGTATTCGCTCGCGGCTTTTACGCGTCAGCACTTCACGAGATAGCACACTGGTGTGTGGCTGGTCCTGAGCGTCGTTTATTGGAAGATTTTGGTTACTGGTATGAGCCTGATGGCCGAACTGAGTCGGTTCAAGCTGAGTTTGAAAAAGTAGAAATTCGCCCACAAGCGTATGAATGGATCATTGCGACCAGTGCAGGCTTTCCTTTTAATGTCAGCTGTGACAATCTACACGGCGATTTTGAGCCAGATCGTTTGGCCTTTATGAATAAAGTACACAGCGAAGTCATGGGTATCTTTGAAGCTGGTCTTCCGCCTCGCGTGAAAATGCTCTCTGAAGCATTACGCAGCTTCTATGATGTTGCACCTTTATGTACTAGCCAATTTATTGTGAAATAAGAGAATATTATGATTATCGAATTTGAAGAAAAACTACTTGAAGTAATTGATGCTCGCATTGAAAACGCATCAGACGATGAACTGTTTGCAGGTGGTTACTTACGTGGTCATATTTCTCTTTCAGTGGCTTCATGTGAAGAAGACGGCATTGAAGACGTAGCCGAAGTAAAAGCTCGCATTGAGAAGAGCTTAGATGACGCTCGCTCTGAACTGACGCCAGCAGACCGCACGATCGTCAATGACCTTTGGGTTGAGCTACAAAACCAAGCTTAATCGCTAGCTATTTATCATTATTCGCTCACTACTCTCCTTCCTCATTTTTGAGCGCACCAATAATTTGAGACTCATTCGAAATTTTTGAATGAGTCCGTTCAATCCTTGTGATGGTTCCATTTTCTGACTACGTTATTCTAATCCCACTTAACGGAATCACAGAAAGGTCACATCATGAAAGTTATCGCATTCGGCGCAAGCACCAGCTCTACCTCTATCAACAAAACTCTAGCAACTTACGCAGCTAACTTGATTGAAGGTGCTGAAGTCAAAGTTTTAAACATCAACGACTACAACGTTCCTATGTTCAGTGAAGACACTGAAAAAGAGATTGGCCAAGCGGAAGGCGCTCAAGCTTTTTTGCGTGACCTAGCAGAAGCGGACGCATTTGTTATCTCTTTCGCTGAGCACAACGGCCACTATCCTGCGGCGTACAAAAACCTATTTGACTGGGCGACACGCATTGAACGTTCAGTGTTTGGTGAGAAGCCTGCGGTTTACCTAGCGACATCACCAGGCCCAGGTGGCGCACAAACAGTACTTGGCGCAGCGACAGCTTCGGCTCCGTACTTTGGTGGCAACGTTAAAGCATCGCTTTCAGTGCCTAGCTTCTACGATAACTTTGATTTTGAGTCAGGTTCCATTAGCAACGAAGAGATTGCCGCTCAAATTAAAGACGCGATTGCTAAGCTGTAAAAGCGGAAAGTAAAGCGAATAGCTGCAAAGTAGCAAGCTGATGTAAAGTTACGAGCCGCTGCAAAGTAACGTACTGCTCTAGAATATGAAGCCGCGACGTAAACAAGATTAGAAAAACAAAGCCCGAGCATTGAGAGATGCTCGGGCTTTTTTGTGGGTCGTACTAGGTCATGTTGGCCTTTCGCTGCAAAAATTAGCTCGTAAGATCAACACGGCCGAATACTTATTTGAATATTTAGACCTAGTTTAGAATCGACTATTCCGCACTGGCTTGTTTCGTTGAAACCCAACCTTCTGTTAACGCTTTGCCTTTACGTAATCTTCTAATCCACATTCGACTTGGATGAATGGCTTCGAGCACATCAACCGGAAGAGGTAGAGGATCGCCACAAATTTGTGAGGCTAAGACTTCTGCTAAAAGAGGAGTAGAGCTCAAACCACGCGAACCTAAACCGATAAAGCAGAACAAGTTCGGATAGCTGGTAACAGGTTCGATACTGTCGATAGCGTCACGCTGCGGATTAAAGTTGTGCAGATTCTGATATTGCTCTTTGATGGATTCAAAATTACCAACATTACCGACGAATGGTAGGTGATCTCGACTTACACTGCGAATACCTTGGCGCGCTAAGTTGCCACTGGTATCGACATCTTTGGTCCACGCTTGATCCGGCAACGAGCCGTTTAAGCGCTCGCCATTATGTTGTTGAACCTCAATATCAAATTCTTGGTCGATATTGGTTTTATCGTAATTTGCGCCAATACAGTGGTGGCCGTTATTTGGATTTTGTGGCGTTAAGTAACCATCAAAACACAACACAGTTTTTAGCTGGCTGAGATTTTCTGTGGTCGGGATATGACTCACTTGCCCTTTAACTGGCGTCAGAGGTACAGGGCGAGTTTGTTCAAATTGGGTGAACTTGTGTCCATTCGCGACAACCACCTGGTCGTGCTTGGTTTTAATCTCACCTTGAGGTGTCTCAATCGTCAGCAACCATTGCTGCTCTGCTTCTAACCATTCAAGTTGCGTAACTTGGTGTTGATAGTGTGCGCTTACTCGGTTGGTCTCTTCTAACTTACCAATCAAACCTTGAGTAAGCTGAAGAGGGCTTAACCAACCACCCAGAGGGAAGTAAACACTCTCTTTATCAACAGGTAAGCCAATCTTTTCGTTCGCTTGTTCAGGCGTTAAGCGCTGAATCAAGTCTGTGTGGAAATTGCCTTCCAACATACGGTTGAGCTTTTTGGTTGAACCTTCATCCCACATCAAGATATTCACGCCACACCAGTTGTGATCGAAGTTTACTGATTGTGCTGCTTGATTAATAAATTGGCGGGCAAACAATAAGCCCGGACCAAATATTCTTGAGACATTCGATGTCGCTTCGCTGAGTAGCGGATAAATGGCACCTTGATTGTTGCCAGAGGCATTTCCAGCGGCTTGTTGGTGTTCACAATAAAGCGTGATGTCTTTACCGCGTCGGCTTAACGTTTTTGCGAGCGCAGCGCTGGCAACACCACCACCGATAATGGCGATATCTTGTGAATCACTGTGTTGAGCTAGGCCATACCAAGGTTTAATGTTGGTGTGAGCGTGCTTTTCGTCAAGGCGACCTGCAATCATTTCCCGCTTAGTACCAAAGCCTTTAACTTTTTTCATTGCAAAGCCGGCTTCGATTAAACCGCGTCGAACAAAGCCGGCAGCGGTAAACGTTGCACAGCTGCAATCTTGTTTTGCCAGTTTGGCCATGCCGTTGAATAGGTTTTGATTCCACATTTCAGGGTTCTTACTTGGCGCAAAGCCATCTAAGAACCAAGCGTCAACCAAACCTTCCTGCGGGGTCGGCACGTTTGGCATACAATCTTTAATATCACCAAACCATAAATCGAGAGTGATCGCGCCATCGCCCAACACAATGCGGTGACATTCAGGCAGAGCAATCGGATAGTGTTCTTGGAGTTGCGTCGCATACTGGGCTAATTCTGGCCAAGATTGGTGCGCTTTGATCAGATCATCTTTATTTAAAGGATATTTTTCAAAACTGATGAAATGTAACTCTTTGGTCATAGCTTGTGGGTTATCTTTAAGAAAAGCATCGAACCATTGCCAGACTGCGAGAAAGTTTAAACCTGTACCAAAACCGGTTTCAGCAATCACAAAACGGCGTTGTTGATGTTCAACCCAACGCTCTGGAAGGTGGTTTTGTTTTAAAAAGACGTAGCGAGTTTCTTCTAAACCGTTAACATTAGAGAAGTAAACGTCGTCAAATTGGTCTGAAACTGGCGTGCCAGACTCATTCCATTCCAGTTCTGCATTAGTAATTGAAGTCATAAAATCTATCATTTTGTGATTTGAAGCGATATGTTGGTAGGGATTGTACGAATTTCTAGGAAAGCTGACCACTTTTGTTAGGCTTCTTAGTTATCATCTAGCTGAATTTAGAATTATAGGAATGTCACATGAAACGAGTCGTAATCACCGGTATGGGTATTGTTTCAAGTATCGGTAACAACGTCGAAGAAGTTTTAGCATCACTGAAAGAGGGTAAATCAGGTATTACCGCTTCAGAGCAGTTCAAGGAAAATGGCTTGCGCTCTCAAGTTTGGGGTAACCTGAAAATGAACCCTGCTGACCATATCGATCGCAAAAAAATGCGCTTTATGGGTGATGCAGCGGCATTCGCTTATCTTTCAATGGAGCAAGCAATTGCTGACTCTGGTTTAACTGAAGACCAAGTATCTAATGACCGCACAGGTATCGTTGCGGGTTCAGGTGGTGCTTCATCTCTAAACCAAGTTAACGCTGTAGACATCATCCGTGAAAAAGGCGTTAAGCGCGTTGGTCCATACATGGTTCCACGTACAATGGCTTCTACGGTTTCTGCTTGTCTTGCTACACCATTCAAAATCCGTGGCGTGAACTACTCTATGAGTTCTGCATGTGCGACATCTGCACACTGTATTGGTCACGCAATGGAGCTTATCCAACTGGGTAAACAAGACGTTGTATTCGCTGGTGGCGGTGAAGAACTGGATTGGTCTCTGACTATGATGTTCGACGCAATGGGCGCACTTTCTACTAAGTACAACGACACTCCAGAATTGGCTTCTCGTACCTACGATGCAGACCGTGACGGTTTCGTTATCTCTGGTGGCGGCGGCATGCTAGTTATCGAAGAACTTGAGCACGCTGTTGCTCGTGGCGCAAAAATCTACGGCGAGATCGTGGGTTACGGCGCAACTTCAGATGGCTACGACATGGTTGCTCCTTCTGGCGAAGGCGCGGTTCGTTGTATGAAGATGGCAATGCAAAACGTTGATGGCGTTGACTACGTGAACACTCACGGTACTTCAACTCCTGTTGGTGACGTTAAAGAACTTGGTGCAATCCAAGAAGTCTTTGGCGGCAACAGCCCTGCAATCTCAGCAACTAAAGCGATGACAGGTCACGCTCTAGGTGCAGCTGGTGTACACGAAGCAATTTACTCAACACTAATGCTTGATAACGGCTTTATCGCACCAAGCATTAACGTTGCAAACCTAGACGAAGCAGGCGCAGGCCTAGACATCGTAACGGAAGCTCGTGAACAAGAGCTAACAACGGTTATGTCTAACAGCTTTGGTTTCGGTGGTACGAACGCAACGCTAGTAATCAAAAAATACCAAGGCTAATTGAAGCCAAGGTTAAATTAATAAAAGGTTAATCGTTAATGGGTGACGTGAGTGCAGATTCAACACGCACAGGTCACCCAGTAATCATGACCATCAGAACATAGCTTTTATAAATATGGTTTTAAGCGTGTTTTTAAACCCTAGCTTTGTAAGCTTCGCTTTAGAAAATAGCTTTTTAAATCAAGATTTAAAAGTTGAAAGGTTTCCAGAGCTTGATCAGTAGTGACTTTGGTTAGTACTGGTTGAACAGACGCAAGACTCTGTCTCCTGGAGAGCGAGATAGGATCCTTTTGTTCTGGATGTTTGCCCGATTGTTTATTCAATCGGGCATTTTTCGTTTTAGTCTTCTGACTTTTGCTTTTTGATTTTAGATATTGGCTCATATTTCTGTTCTTGTATGTGCAGGCTCGGCGATTCAGCCCTTTATTTATAATGTATTCCAATTGCGACTCGACACCGTGTGTGGAATTTTGCACAATCATTTCAATTCACATTTAAGGTCGACAGACCCCAACGAAAGTACCTTCCCAATGAAAATCTTAATCGATGAAAATATGCCTTATGCTGAAGCGCTTTTTAGCCAGCTAGGTGAAGTGACAATGAAGTCCGGTCGAACGCTAACCGCTGACGATCTTGTTGACGTAGATGCTCTGATGATTCGCTCCGTGACTAAGGTCAATGAAGCGCTGATCAGCAAAGCGAACAAGCTTAAGTTTGTTGGAACCGCAACGGCTGGTATGGATCACGTTGACCAAGAATTGATGAAAGAGCGTGGCATTTTCTTTACTGCGGCGCCTGGCTGTAACAAGGTGGGTGTGGCTGAGTATGCCTTCAGCGCAATGATGGTGCTTGCGCAGCAACAAGGTTTCTCTGTATTCGAAAAAACGGTCGGTATTATCGGCTGTGGCCAAGTGGGTAGCTATTTAGCGAAGTGCCTTGAAGGTATTGGCATTAAAGTCTTGCTGAACGATCCTCTCAAACTACAAGAGGGTGATACTCGTGAGTTTACAGAATTAGAGACACTGCTTGAGCAATCGGATGTAATCACTCTGCATACGCCAATCACTAAGACGGGTGAGTTTCCAACGCACCACTTAATCAATGAGCAAGTACTGAACAGCTTACGCGCTGATCAAATTCTGATCAATGCGGCTCGTGGCCCTGTTGTTGATAACCAAGCGCTAAAAGCTCGTCTGCAAAAAGCTGACGGTTTCACTGCCGTTCTTGACGTGTTTGAGTTTGAACCTGAAGTCGATTTTGAGCTGCTTCCACTGCTTGCTTTTGCAACTCCTCACGTAGCGGGCTACGGTTTAGAGGGTAAAGCACGTGGTACCACGATGATCTTCAACAGTTATTGCGAGTTTTTAGGTACTGAACAGCGTGCTTATGCAAGCGATCTTCTGCCGACAGCCCCAGTGCCTCAAATGAAATTAGATAGAGCTTGGGATGAAGCAACACTGCACAATTTGACTCAGTTGATCTATGATGTGCGCAAAGACGACGCCTTATTCCGTCGCAATATCTCTACGCCGGGTTCTTTTGACAAGATGCGTAAAGAATATTGGGACCGTAGAGAGTACAGTGCAGTCGAGTTAACGGGCGATGAATCTTGTAATTTAACGCCGTTATCTAAACTCGGTTTTATGGTAAAGCCAACTTTATAAAAGAGAGAAACAATGAGCCAAGAATTTAATATTGCTATTTTAGGTGCGACTGGTGCGGTTGGTGAAACCATTCTTGAAGTACTTAAAGAGCGTAAATTCCCTGTCGGTGAAATGCACTTACTAGCAAGTGAACGTAGTGAAGGCAAAACTTCCCGTTTTAACGGCAAAACAATACAAGTACAAAACGTAGAAGACTTCGATTGGTCTCAAGTACATATTGCGTTTTTCTCTGCAGGTAGCGAGCTTTCAGAACGTTGGGCTCCAATCGCCGCTGACGAAGGTGTGGTTGTTATCGATAACACATCACGTTTCCGTTATGAATACGATGTTCCTCTGGTTGTGCCAGAAGTGAACCCTGAAGCGATTGCTGAGTTCCGTAACCGCAACATCATCGCGAACCCTAACTGTTCTACTATTCAGATGGTAGTAGCACTTAAACCTATTCACGATGAAGTAGGTCTTGAGCGTATTAACGTTTCTACTTACCAATCTGTGTCTGGTGCAGGTAAGCCGGGTATCGATGAGCTAGCAGGCCAAACCGCTAAGCTTCTTAACGGCATGCCAGCTGACAAGTCAGCATTCTCACAGCAGATCGCGTTCAACTGTATTCCTCAGATTGATGAATTTACAGAGAACGGCTACACACGTGAAGAAATGAAGATGGTTTGGGAAACTCAGAAAATCTTTGCTGATTCGTCAATCACGGTGAACCCGACTTGTGTTCGTGTTCCTGTGTTCTACGGTCACGCTGAATCTCTACACGTTGAAACTCGCGCGCCAATCGGTGCAGAGCAAGTTATTCAGCTTCTAGAGAACACGGAAGGTGTTGAAGTATTTCAAGCTTTAGACTTCCCAACTCAGGTTCGTGATGCTGGTGGTAAAGACCACGTAATGGTTGGTCGTATTCGTAACGATATTAGCCATCACAGCGGTGTGAACATGTGGGTAGTAGCTGATAACGTACGTAAAGGCGCAGCAACGAACGCAGTTCAAATCGCTGAAGTTTTGATTCGCGATTACTTCTAAGCTTCATTGCTTTGATTATCAAGCCTCACTCTTTAGTGGGGCTTTTTTAATCGATTGAAAATATTGTTAGTCAAATTGTGTGAAATTGCTGCGAATATTGTTGCTGCAACACATTTTTTGTTTTCATCTCTATAGTTTTACGTCATTTATCCGATATATTTAATAGATCATCACTTTTCCGAATTTAAGCACCTAGCTGAGCCTTTTATGTTTCAATTTTTCAAGCCGTGGTTAATGCCTTTTGCCTTTATCATTGCGACTCAGATTTCCGTTGTTCGTGCAGATTCCATTCGAGTTGTAGGGCCTAATGGCCAGATACAATCAGCGCCTACGTTTTCAGAACCTCTTCAAAGAGCGCAATTGAATAGCGCTGAGCCTTCTCGTTTCTATGGCCCAACTCGTGGCTCTGAAACGCTATGGTCTATTGCTTCAAGGTTACGCCCTGATAACTCCGTTTCAGTCCAACAAACGTTGTTGGCGATTTATCGCTTAAACCCACAAGCATTTGAAAACCAGAATATCCATAGCCTGCTGCCTGCCAGTAATTTACGTGTGCCTTCTTTAGAGCAAGCACGTGCAAGTTCGACGCAGCAAGCCATCAACATCATGAACTCGCACCTTGCTAAGCTTGATGCTCCTGCGACAAAGCCTACCGCCTCAAAACCTAAAGTAGCGCAAAGTCGACCAGATGTAGCGCCTAAAAATGCACAACCCAAAGCCAAGGCTAGCGAACCTAAAGTTGTCGAAAAATCGATAATTGGTAATCAAGAGGTAGTGAGTAACAAGCCGCTAACGGGTGCTAAGGAAATGAACCACCTTGAGAAGCAGTTAGAGCTTTCAGAAACTGAGTTACTGTCACTTGAAGAAAAAAATCACCAACTTCGTTTGATGTTGTCGAATGTTCAATTGGAAGTGGATGAGCTAAAAACAGAGCTTAGTGATGAAGACCGCATTCGTAGTGAAGTGGAAAAGCTGCTTGATGAAGAACGTAGAAAGAACGCCGAAATTGAAAAAATGGCACCAAGTGCCATGGATGAACTGTTATCTAATGGCTGGTTAGTTGCGGCTCTTGCGATTATTCCGGGTCTTCTACTTGGCTTGATCATCGTGATGTTGATTGGCCGTCGTTCTAAAAATGAAGAACAACAGCAAACCACTCAAGAGCAACCGATTCAGCCTGAACCAAGCAGCGTCGCGCCTATTACATTGGGCGACGAGATGGACGACCTTAATGAGCTGTCTTTAGACGATGATTTGTTTGGCTCTGAAGATGATGCCAACAAGTTGTTTGACGACCAAGCTCTTGCTGAAGAAGACGATGTATTTGCAGGATTGGATGAATCTGATCTCGATTTCAATCTCGACGGTGAAGATGATGACCCATTTGCGAGCATTGGCGAAAATGGTGATTTAGACACTAACTTTGATGATCTGGACTTGGACAGCAGCAATGGCATCAGTGTTAATGGTGAAGAGAAAGCGCTTGGTCTTGAAGAGATGGAGCGCGCGCTCGATAAAAGCGCAGAAAGCGCACTTGATACCGATGAAGTCGATTTTGATCTCTCAGATGATAACGCAATGTCTGCTGATGACATTGAAGCACTGCTATCTAAAGAATCCGAGACTGAAGATTTAGGCTCTAACGAATTAGACCAGTCTTTATTAGATGATCTGTTTTCTCTCGATGACGAAGATGATGATAGCTTCGACATCGATGCTTTGATTTCGGAAGAGCAAAATGATTCTACTTCTCGTGTCGACACATCAATAACCGATGATTTTGATATCGATGCGCTTATCTCAGAACAACAAAGCGATGCTACGCCTTCGGACATAAGCAATGACGACTTTGATATTGATGCTCTGATCTCTGAACAACAGACAACTCAATCTGCAGCTCCTAGTGTAGAGGATGATATTGATGACATCTTTGCTCAGGTTACCGCTCAGAACGAGCAAGCGAATGATCCTTTCAACCTCGATAGCGACGATGAGATAGCGACGAACCTAAACAATGGTTTGGCGTCTGATGATGATATCGAAAACATCCTGTCTCAGTTTGATAAGCCAATCGTTGATGAAGAGACTCAAGACAGCGTTGACCTGCTTGATGAGCAGTTGGAAGGGGATGACGTTGACCTAAGTAACTCGACCGACCTCCTTGATGACATGCTGGGCGATGAATCGGATGATGAATCTGAAAGTGAGCCTTTAGGTTTTGATGCCTTATCCGAACTTGAAGAGCTTTCTGGTTTATCGACTGATGATGAGCTAAACATTGCAGAAGACAGCACGGAAACTTTGGATGAATTAATCGGAGATTCTGATGATGACTTCGAACTCGACGCAGAGAGCACCGACTTACTTGATGATTTCCTTGATAGTGAACTATCGGATGATGCGCTTTCAGCGGACCAAGCCGATTCACCAAAATCGGAATCTTTAGACCCGTTTGATGATTTACTGACAAGTGGCATTGAAGACGAGCTTGAATCAGAAGAGCAGACGTTTGATAAAGAGCTAGATGCTACCTTTGGTTCTGATAAAGCCGGCGACGACCTTATCAAGGATTCAGATGTTGAACATACTCAATTAACGTCAGAGCCTTCTGAAGCCGAGCTTGAGCAAATAACGGACATTACTGAAACACCACAACCTGAACTTGTTGGTGATGCTTCATTAGATTCGGAACTGATTCAAGACGGTGCTGATGTTAAGCCAGAAAATGATGAAGCCTTTAATCGTGATGACTTTATCGATGACTTGTTTGGTGTAGCGCCTGCAACGGATGCGTTGCTTGATGACGCACTAGAAACAACAGATGAAGCATTGATTGATGAGTTGATGACTTCTGATGACAGCGATTCGTTGCAAGCTACTGAAGAGTCAGCTGAAGCATCAATCGAAAGTGCTTTGGAGCCAGAACAAACGTCCCTTTCTGATAGTCATGAATTATCACCAGAAGAAGCGGTGTCGTCTGTTAAAGATGATGAACTGGATATTGACTCGTTGCTCTCTGAGAATTCTGACTTTGACAAACCAGTTTTTGAAGAGCCGACTCAAGAAGACACTGAGCAACAAGAATTAGAACCGAAAGAAGCCGACGTACAAGATCAGCGTGAAGACATCGCTGCGAGTACTGAAGATCAAGCTTTGCCGTCGTCTTTAAATGATATCTCTGAAGACGATGAAGAAACGGTAGAAGATTGGTTAGCCGAAGCCATTGATGATGTTGAATCTCCTGCGAATATAGACTCTGATTTTGACTTTGAACCGAAAATTCAAGGTAGCGATGAACTTGAAAATATCGTTGAATCCTTGCCAGAGCCAGAGCCAGAGCCAGAGCCAGAGCCAGAGCCAGAGCCAGAGCCAGAGCCAGAGCCAGTCCGTGCTGCACATATGCCAGAAATCATTCCAAATGAGTTCGGTGTACCAGAAGACAATGATTGGCTGATTGGAGACGATACAGCTAAAGAAGATGCGTTGGCGGAAGCGGACGCTGAAGCTGATGTTGAAGTAATACCAGACCCAGTTACTCCTGCTGTTGAACCTCAACTAGACGCTGAACCTAAAGCAGAAACGGCACCGAAAATTGAAGCTACGGAACAAGCTGAAGTTCCAGGACAAGACAGCGAAGAAGAGTTCTCGTTTGATGACTTCGAACTTCCTGAGTTTAATGAAGAAGACGCATTGGCAGAAGCCGATGCTGAAGCTGATGTTGAAGTAATACCAGAACCAATTGCTCCTGCTGTTGATTCTCAAC